>CAWJHO010000001.1:0-1578447 GCA_963842745.1 uncultured Acidobacteriota bacterium
GGTCCCGATTTCGGCTGTGAGTCGCAGCTGCGCTTCCTTGTCGGCACGTGCCTTTGCGGATGCTTCACGGCCGGCTCCCGCGCTGCGTTCGGCTTCGCTACGCTCTTCGTCGATGTGTTTCACGGCAATTTCACGCGCGTCTTCGGACGTCTGAACGACTTCGCGCGACAATGAAATAAGCGATTTCTTGTTCTCATGCTTCTCGGAAGCCAGCGCATCTGCTTCGCCCATCTGGTGAACGGCCTTTTCGTAGCTTTCCGCGGCATACCGCTCGGCGCCGGCAGATTGTGCTATGCGAAGAGCATTGCGTGCTTCAAAAAATTCCAGCGGCAAATTGGCGTTCAGGACCACGGGGTCAAACTTATAGCCCGTGGGAATGTATCCGCCGCGATCGATCAATTCATATTTGGCATCCACGTCTTCGGTAGCGCCACGCGTATCCGAGCGCACGGCGTTTTCCAGAATCACGACGTTGCTGGGACGCCGCACCGCATAATAAGGTTCCGCTGTGACGATCAGCGCGAACGCCTGTAGGTCCGTGGTCACGTCCAGCTTGCTGCGGTGGTTATCGCCCACCAATACTTCGCCGATGTTCACGGGCCGGCCTTCCGGCGAAATCGCCCACAACACATAGGTCAGATACTCGTTGCCAAAGCTCGTGGGCCTGTCCAGCCCGGAAAATTCGGCCTCGACTTTCATCGTTCCGCGCTTGCTTTGCACTTTGGCTTCGCCCGCCGCAGCAGGCATCAAATCGGTACCTTGAAAATTGATCTTTGTGGCCCCGCTGCGGTGTCTATAGCTCACCGCCCGGGTAGTACGGCTCACCACATTGATCCGATACGTCGGGGTTGGATTGCGGGAATCGGCCGGCACTTGCGTCTGGGTCTGCGCTTGCGCTGCTGCGCCCAACGCCATGACGACTGTTAGAGTGATGCTGGATATCTTGAACATGAGTCTCCTTCCAAGAACCTCGAGACCCGAGTATTAGACATTGTGAGCCTCAATACTGTGCGATAGTGTACGTTTCGCAAAAAAAAGGGGCGCAAAGCTGGGAGTTCCATTTTGGGTATTCACTTCGCCTGCAATCTGCACCCAACCACTTCGCACAGTGTGGACCTGACGATGTGTAGGAAACGCACTCGGTACGTTCCATATCGTCATGGGCCTGCAAGGAGAATCGGTTGGGCAGCAGAAATCTGAAACCGGGAAAAAGTTGGCGAGTCTTAGGGTCCGCTTAACAGAGGTTTCACAAAGCGCTTATTTTAAGAGCGGACTGGCCGAGAGACGCCGCGCGATGGAAGGAAAACGATAAGAGTATAAATTCCCAGAGTAGTCCCAAGCGGAATTTCAGAGACCGACAAGAAAGCGGCAAGGAGAGCCAGCGTGCGGGCCGGCCGTTGATTTGCTAAGAGAGCCAATCCAGCCAAAACCCCGAAAACACCGCATAGAATGGCTAAGACCACGATACCTGCATAAACAATGTGAAAATCATTCATCAACGCAAACGGATTAGGTACGCGATCCAGAAGGGCGCCAAACATGACCGTGGCCGTTCCGCTAAACAAAACGAGACAGATTCCCATGAGAAGGCGGAGAATCCCATATAAGAGCCAGCACACACCCAAGATTCGCCGATGACCACTCAGATTGCTCGCCGCTGATTCATCCAATGGCATCTCCGCCTCCCGAGTGGCCTGCCCCCGTTTTATGTACCAGTGCTTCTGAGAGTCGGTTGGTGTTGTGATTGAACTTGGGGCGGACGGAGCGTTGCGGAGTCCGGCCCAAGTTCGGCGGCGAATTCCGCTGGCGTCTTGTACCCGATTCCGCTGTGTAACCGCTCCTGATTCCAGTACCGCTTGTATTCCGCTCCCAAAACCTTCGCCTCCATCAGCGATCCGAACAGCTCCCGGTCCGCAAACTCCGCCTTCATCCGGCTGTTGAACGATTCGCTGTAGCCGTTCTCCCACGGACTGCCCGGGGCAATATACAACGGCCCGACTTTCCGCGCAGCCAGCCATCGTTGCACCGCTCGCGCGATGAACTCCGGCCCGTTGTCCGAACGAACCGCTCCGGGCGCGCCATGCTTCGCCTCCAACCACGTCAGAGTCGCCACCACGTCTCGCGCCGTCATCCGCCGCTCCACTTCCAGCGCCAGACATTCCCGCGTGAACTCGTCCAGCACCGAAAACCACTTCAGCCTTCTTCCGTCCGCCGTTTCATCCATCGTGAAATCCCAGCACCACACGTGGTTCTTGTACTCTGCTCGCTTCACCGCGCAACTGTTCTCGCTGTGGCCGCGTGCGCGTTTTCGCCGCTTCCGCAGCGGGTTCCGCAAGCCTTCCTCCCGCCACAGCCGCTGCACCCGTTTCTTGTTGATCTTCATCCCTTCTCTCCGCAGCAGCCTGGTCATCCGCCGGTAGCCCGAGCCCGGATGCTTCTTCGCCAACTCGTGCAACCGCTTGCGAATCCTCCGCTCCTCGTAATCGATGCGCGCTTCGTATCGCTGCGTCGACCGTGGCTGCTTCACTAATCGACAGGCATGCCGCTCCGTGTAGCGCCACTCCGCAAGCAAATGCTCCACCGCCCGTCGCCTGCCCGCCGGGCTTACCAGTTTTTTCGGCTGAGATCCTTCAGCGCGTCGATGTCCATGGCCTGTTGCGCCACGATCTTCTTCAACCGCGCATTTTCTTTTTCCAGTTCTTTCAGCCGCGCCATCTCCGGCCCCTTCATCCCACCGTAAAGATGCCGCCAGCGATGATACGTCTGCTCGCTGATCTCTTGCTTCCGGCATACCGCTTCGATCGTTGCGCCCTGGTTGAGGTCCACTTCCGCCTCGCGCAGCTTCGCGATGATCTCCTGCGGCGTGTGTCGCTTCCTTTTCATCGAGTCCTCCTGCCCTCTCGGGCAATCAGACTCTCATATCAGCTGGTACAACTGCAGGGGGTCATTCCACGAGTACTGGCTTCACTCGCTTGATCCCTCGCTGGATTAGTAGCTTATTCTTTGGCCTTGGTCTGTCCACTTTGGGACACTCACCAGCGTAAAGAGAGGGCAATATGTTGTTCCTTTCTTTTCTCTCCAGTGCTGACGGTCCCCTCTGTTTTCACTGCGACCTCCGTTTGCGCGCTTTTGACGCCCGACGAGAAGCGGGTGGCTGCGGCGCGAGTGTTCATAATTGAACTGATGAGAAAATGGAAAGACACTAAGTTAGAGCTTACACCGAGGATGGGAAACACTATGCCAAATGACTCGCATCAAAGAGCTGCCGAATTGCACGAACTCGCCGCACACGCGCACCGTGCCGCGGCCGCGCACCACGGGAAAGAAGATCACCAGACCGCACACGAGCATTCCAAACAAGCAATGGAGCATGCCAATAAAGCTTTCCAGTGGTCGCAAGAAGCTCATCGGAAGTCCGTGAAGGCAGCGGGGAAGCCCTAAGGATGCCTTGACCAACGCAGGAGAGGAGCGACTTATGAAACGCAGGAAGCAGAGGGGCTTCCCCCTTGGTGGTTTCTCTTCAGGAGCCAGCCTGGGCGGCAAGGTTGCGCACTATCGGGACAAACAGAACATCTACACGCAAGGCGCGCCCGCTTACACGCTTTTCTACATTCAAGAAGGAGGGGTGCGGCTCACCACCCGAACGAAACATCAACCATCGGCCGTTACCGCGATCCTGGGCGCGCATGATTTTTTTGGCGAGCTTTGCCTGGCAGGTTATCCCCTTCGTGTTTCCACGGCCGTCGCGTTGACCGCCAGTTCCATACGTACCATCAAGAAAGAAAAGATGCTCCAAATGCTTCGCAAAGAGAATAAGACGTCAAATTCCCTGGTGGCCTATCTGCTGTCCAGCATCAAAGACTACCAGGATCACGTGGCGCAACTCCTGACTTCCTCTGCGGAACACCGGCTCGCGCGCGTGCTTCTGCGGCTGGCGCACTTGGATGGAAAAGGCCCAGCGGTTGCTGAGATTCCCACATTAAGTCACCAAGTTCTGGCGGAAATGGTCGGGACCACGCGGCCGCGAGTCAATTTGTTCATGAATCGATTCAGGAAGAAGGGATTCATTAAGTACGATGGGGGATTAGAGGTGCACCGCTCGTTGCGGAAAGTCCTCCGAAATCGCTAGGAATCACCGGCAATCCCTTGAAGCCTAAGGACTTGCTACAGTTCAGCCGGAGATTGTGGATGCCCTGCCGCTTCTCTCGGAATGACTGCGACGGAATTCAGTCGCTCGAAAGGGTTTTGCATGGCGGTTTCTGAATGTGTTGGCTAGCAGCCACGTGCAGGCATCCCCAAGTTGCCACCACACCCACGGAAGTTTTCTCCTTGTGCCAGCCCGAAGTAAGTAATGCAGGGATATAGGTAGATTTTTGGCGGCGAGGGATAAGGAACGCGCGCAATTTCTCTCGACATCCTCTCCTATATGGGACAGGTCACTCGCTAACACGGTGACATTGTGCCGTATTGGGCTGAGCTTGATCGGACGAGTGCGGTTGGAATGACCCCCTGCAGTTGTACCAGCTGATATGAGAGTCTGATTGCCCGAGAGGGCAGGAGGACTCGATGAAAAGGAAGCGACACACGCCGCAGGAGATCATTGCGAAGCTGCGCGAGGCGGAGGTAGACCTCAACCAGGGCGCAACGATCGAAGCGGTATGCCGGAAGCAAGAGATCAGCGAGCAGACGTATCATCGCTGGCGGCATCTTTACGGTGGGATGAAGGGGCCGGAGATGGCGCGGCTGAAAGAACTGGAAAAAGAAAATGCGCGGTTGAAGAAGATCGTGGCGCAACAGGCCATGGACATCGACGCGCTGAAGGATCTCAGCCGAAAAAACTGGTAAGCCCGGCGGGCAGGCGACGGGCGGTGGAGCATTTGCTTGCGGAGTGGCGCTACACGGAGCGGCATGCCTGTCGATTAGTGAAGCAGCCACGGTCGACGCAGCGATACGAAGCGCGCATCGATTACGAGGAGCGGAGGATTCGCAAGCGGTTGCACGAGTTGGCGAAGAAGCATCCGGGCTCGGGCTACCGGCGGATGACCAGGCTGCTGCGGAGAGAAGGGATGAAGATCAACAAGAAACGGGTGCAGCGGCTGTGGCGGGAGGAAGGCTTGCGGAACCCGCTGCGGAAGCGGCGAAAACGCGCACGCGGCCACAGCGAGAACAGTTGCGCGGTGAAGCGAGCAGAGTACAAGAACCACGTGTGGTGCTGGGATTTCACGATGGATGAAACGGCGGACGGAAGAAGGCTGAAGTGGTTTTCGGTGCTGGACGAGTTCACGCGGGAATGTCTGGCGCTGGAAGTGGAGCGGCGGATGACGGCGCGAGACGTGGTGGCGACTCTGACGTGGTTGGAGGCGAAGCATGGCGCGCCCGGAGCGGTTCGTTCGGACAACGGGCCGGAGTTCATCGCGCGAGCGGTGCAACGATGGCTGGCTGCGCGGAAAGTCGGGCCGTTGTATATTGCCCCGGGCAGTCCGTGGGAGAACGGCTACAGCGAATCGTTCAACAGCCGGATGAAGGCGGAGTTTGCGGACCGGGAGCTGTTCGGATCGCTGATGGAGGCGAAGGTTTTGGGAGCGGAATACAAGCGGTACTGGAATCAGGAGCGGTTACACAGCGGAATCGGGTACAAGACGCCAGCGGAATTCGCCGCCGAACTTGGGCCGGACTCCGCAACGCTCCGTCCGCCCCAAGTTCAATCACAACACCAACCGACTCTCATAAGCACTTCCATGAGAAGGCCGGTGAGCGTCAAGTCATTTCTTTCTTTTTTTCTCTTTTTTTCATTCCTCGAGTTTTCCATAGAAAAACTTCACGCCAGGATGGCCTAGCAGCGACGATCGCCAGCTCGGTCAACCCCCAGCCTCCCCTGTTTTGACCCTTTCCTCACAAGGCCGGTTGATGTCCAGGCACACTTTCGCTTTCTTCTTTCCGTGAATCTGTTCCCATTCAGCCAAGCCGCCCCTGTCGCCATCCTTCCATCCGCACTCTTTGGTGAGCGATATTCGCTCGGTGCTAGGTGGGTGTTCTCGCTTCAGTAGGTGCTGCTACCTGGTAATCGTCCTCTCATCCCACCTTATTCGGCAGGAGTTGGGCTCCAGGACTTAGTCGCAGTCACCTGGACTCGGCGGTCAAGCTCGGCTGTTTGCTTACCAACTCTACGCTACTGCCTGTACCGCCCTGTGGCTATTGCGCAGCGGCTCGTACACCTCTCCGCTTACCCACAACCGATGGAGCAGGATTGCCAGCTTTCGTGCCACGGCCACCACCGCTCGCTTCTTGCCATTTTTCCCTCCTCGCTCTGCCAGCTTCCGTCCCCACCTCCGCAGATCACTGTCTTCCCCAAAAGGTCCCAGAATGTAGTGCGCTCCCTGCACCATCATGGTGCGCAGATACCGGTCTCCTTCTTTGCTGATGCCCTTCTGTGGTTCGCTCTTCCCGGAGTTCCTGCGGCCAGGTTTTAACCCCAGAAAACAGCCTACCTCGCGACTCTTCGCGAACCGATACGGGTCCTCGATCGTCAGCACATACGTCAGAGCGATCTGCGTTCCTACCCCCTTCACCTGCTGGAGCAAGGACACTTCCGGGTACACCTCCTTGGCGATTTTCTCCATCCGTTCGTCGTATTCCTGGATGCGCTCGTTCAGCGATTCGACCTCTTTGAGCAGCGGCTCCAGAACATCCCGCAGCTCGGTGCTCAATTTAGCGGCCAGCTCCCGGTTCACCTGATACGTCCCACACTTGGGCAGTCGTTCGCCATACGACTTCACCAACCCCCGTGCGGCGTTCACCAAGGCCGTTCGAGCACTTACCAGTTCGGCCCGTGCCCGGATCACCGTCAGGTGGATTTGCGTCTGCACACTGCGATGCCGCACCGGCCCCAACAACTCGGGATCGACGCGCGCCAACCGCGCCAGCGTTCGCGCATCATGGCGATCATCTTTTCGGCTGCTCTTGGTGATCAACTGCACCTTCTGCGCATGGGCCACGATCACCTCGTACCCCAACTCCGTTAACAGCCGGCTCACCCATGGCGAATGTGTTCCTGTCTCTAGGGCGATGAGACTCCGCGGTATCTTTCCAAATACCTGCTTCATCGCTTCCTGTGTCGTCGGCAGTTTCTGTTCCAAAATGATTTGCCCTGCTTCATCCCGAACGCAGTAGAACGACCAGCTATCTCCCAGATCCATGCCGATCGTCAGCTTATGCCCCTTGAAAATTTCGTTCCCAAATGCTTGCGCAGTGCTAATCTTCTTCATTGCCGGTCTCCTTTTCTTGTGCCTTGAGCACCTCGAACATTGGGAGCGTATCGCATCCCGCTGGAGACCGGCCTTCTCATCCCATCTGGTACATAAAACGGGGGCAGGCCACGGTAGCTCTTCGCATTGGGGGGCGTGCTCGGTTGGCAAATTCGTTGTATCGAAGGTAGGAGTAAGGATAGGATGCATAAGTCAAAGGTCCAAATCGCAAATTCCGGTTCAGGAGTTTCGCTATGCCCCGCCCAAGGCCGAAAGTCGTTCGCCCATCGCTCGCCAAGGCCCCGACAGGAATCCAAGGACTGGATGAAGTCACAGGGGGAGGCCTGCCGAAAGGTCGTGTCACCCTGGTGTGTGGCGGCGCAGGATGTGGCAAGAGCTTGCTCGCGATGGAATTCCTGGTGCACGGCGCTGTTCGATACGGCGAGCCTGGTGTATGCATGGACTTCGAAGAAACCGAGGAGAAACTGAGGGCCAACGTCGCATCACTGGGTTTTGATTTGCGTGCGCTTGCCAAACGCAAGAAGCTGTCGGTGGACTATGTTTCCATTGAGCGAAACCAGATCGCCGAAAGTGGAGAATACAACCTCGAGGGCCTGTTCATCCGTTTGGCCCACGCGGTCAAAGCGATCAAAGCAAAGCGCGTGGTCTTGGACAGCATCGAGGCACTTTTTTCCGGATTAACTGACTCCACGATGCTGCGAGCGGAACTCCGCCGGCTGTTTCATTGGTTGGAAGACCACAAGCTTACCGCTGTCGTTACCGGGGAAGCCGGAGAACACACGCTGACCCGTCACGGGCTCGAGGAATACATCGCCGATTGCGTGATCGCACTGGACCATCGAGTTACGGAACAGATTTCCACCCGGCGGCTGCGAGTCGTCAAGTACCGGGGCACTTCCCACGGCACCGACGAGTATCCGTTCCTGATAGATCAAGAGGGCATCTCGGTGGTGCCGATCACCTCACTGGCACTTACCCATAAAGCACTGACGGATCGCGTTTCAACGGGAATTCCCACTTTGGACGAGATGATGGAAGGTAAGGGATTCTTCCGTGGAAGCAGTGTGCTGGTATCGGGCACGTCGGGAACTGGGAAATCGAGCCTGGCGGCGAATTTCACCAGCGCCGCCTGCGCCCGTGGCGAAGATTGCCTGTATTTCGCTTTTGAAGAATCTCCCAGCCAGATTCTCCGTAACATGCGCTCGGTTGGCCTTGACCTGGAGCCGTGGGTAAAAAAGCGCTTATTGCACTTCCACGCGATGCGGCCAACCAGCATCGGCCTGGAGGCACACTTGGCCGCTGTCCACAAATTGATCGAAAAGCTTCGACCAAGCGTCGTAGTCATCGACCCGATCACGAACCTGGTTTCGATCTCGGGCACTTATAATGTTAAATCGATGCTCATGCGCCTGGTCGATTTTCTAAAGGTGGAACAGATCACATCAATGTTCACGAATCTGACATTCGCAGGAGACCCCCAAGAGAGAACTGCGGCGGCCGTCTCCTCTCTCATGGACACCTGGATTGTGTTGCGGGACAACAAATCCAATGGGCGACCGAGACGCGAGCTTTACGTTCTGAAATCCCGCGGCATGGCCCATTCGCGCGAACCTCGTGAGCTAATCGTGAGTGAAAGAGGCATCGAATTGGGCAACGTTCTGAGCGGTCGCACGCTGGCCACGACCGTCGCAGGCCCGGGTTCAGTCGCGGCGGCTGAGTAGCAAGTTTGGCCCATCTGGACCAGAAACCGAGCACCGACATGAAGAAGAGTTCAGCAAGAAAGCGTCGCCCTGCCAAAAGTACCGGTAGGGACTTTTGGCGATTGCGCCTTTACATCGCGGGCCAAACCCCTAATTCGATTGTTGCGATCGCCAACCTCAAGAAGATTTGTGAGGACAAGCTGCGGGGCAAGTACGTTATCGAAGTCGTTGACTTGCTGGAGAAGCCGCAACTGGCCAAGGGCGATCAGATTATCGCCATTCCAACCCTGGTGAGAAGGCTCCCGCCGCCGGTCAAAAAAATCATTGGGAACCTCTCAAAGACCGAAAGTGTTATTGTGGGTTTGGATCTTCAACCGGCGCGCTGAAATAGGGGCTCCAATAGCAGATGTCTAATAAGCGCAAACTGCCGTCATCCACTCCACGGGATCAGCGAAAAACGCTCCTCGCACGGCTGAAAACTGCGCAGAAAACCGTGAGCGCCATACAGTCCGGCGAAGTGGATGCTTTCATGGTTTCCGGCCGTCGCGGACCGCAAGTGGTTACTCTGAAGGGTGGAGAACCCGCTTATCGCATGCTGGTGGAGGCCATGGGCGAAGGCGCGGCGACTCTTTCCCGAGATGGTGCTGTGCTCTACTGCAACCGCAGGTTTGCAGAACTGATTCGCAGGCCACCAGGAAAAGTTGTCGGGATGGCGGTTGAGTCGCTCATCGAGAAAACAGACCGAGACAGATTTGAAGCTTTCCTTGCCGAGGCTCAGAAGGCGGTTGCGAAAGGCGAATTCGACCTGCGTTGTAAAGATGGAAGTCTGGTTCCGGTCCATTTGTCTCTGAACCGGTTTCGGAGATACAAGGGTCAGGCCCTGGGCATGGTGATAACCGATCTGAGCGAGCAAAAACGCAAGCAGGTTGAAGAAATCAAACAAGCCGAAGCGACACGCCGGCTTCTCCTGGAACGCGTGCTTTCGGCTCAAGAGGAGGAAAGGCGCCGGGTTGCGCGCGAATTGCATGACGAAACCGGCCAGTTGCTCACGTCTCTCTTGGTCGGCCTGCGTGCTCTGGAACACTCCCACTCCCGGAACCTGGCATATGTTAAGGTCCAGGGGCGGCGGCTGCGGGAAATCACTGCTCGGGCCATGGAAGAGATCGGACGGCTCGCCCGTGGGCTTCACCCAATGGTGCTGGAGGACCATGGCCTGGGTTTTGCGCTGAGCCGATACGTTGCCGAGTATCGAGAGACCCACAAGATAGCTGTCCATCTCACGCCGCGTGGAATTGGCTCCGGCAACCTGCCGCTAGCAGTTCAGATCAGTTTGTATCGCATTCTCCAGGAAGCCCTGACCAACGTAGCCAGACATTCGGGAGCCAAGAATGTCAGCATCAAATTCGCGCGTTCGGCCACGGCCCTGAAGGTGGCAGTAATAGATGACGGATGTGGCTTTGACGCTAAGGCCGTAGCTGTCTCCTCGCACCGCCTGGGGATTCAGGGCATGCGAGAAAGAGCAGCCCTGTTGGGCGGAACGGTCAGTTTTACCTCCCAGGGCAAGGGGACTAGGGTTCTGGTGCAAATCCCACTTCACGACCAGGACCATCAGTCCTCGGCGGGCCGGAGGGGGGTACTTTAAAGTGCCGGCGCAAGCGCACAAGATCAGGGTCCTGATCGCGGATGATCACGCAATTCTCCGTGCCGGGCTGAAAATGCTGGTCAATGCCCAGGCCGACATGGAAGTTGTCTCGGAAGCTCCCGATGGAGAGAAGGCGGTTCAAGCGGCACGGGAAACCAGACCGGATGTGGCCTTGCTGGACCTCACCATGCCTCGGGTCGGGGGTATGAAGGCGCTTCAGGAGATAGCGCGACACTGCCGCAAGACCCGGGTGCTCGTCCTCACGATGCACGATGACCCTGCCTACTTGCGATCGGTATTGGCCGCCGGTGGCTGTGGCTACCTATTGAAACGGACCGTGGATGCGGAGCTGCTGGTAGCCATACGAGCAGTGCATCGCGGAGGGACCTACGTGGACCCAAGCTTGGCCGACGTCCTTGTCCAGGACGTGCTGGCGAAGAGAGGTACAAGAGCTGGTCCCACACGGCCGGTAAACATCCTTAGCGACCGTGAGCTGCAGGTGCTCGGACTCGTGGCGCGGGGTTACACCAGTGCACAAATAGCCAAACAGATTGCTGTGGGCGTGAAAACCGTCGAGACGTATCGTTCACGTTTTGCCGAGAAGCTCGGACTCCGGACGCGCAGTGATGTGATTCGTTTTGCCATGCAAATGGGTCTATTGACCCCAGAAACACTGGAGAGTGAGCCGGGCCACTCAGTTCGGTAGGAATTTGGTTTCAGCCCGCCTTCCTGCCCCGATATCTAGTGTACCTGCGCCCTCTTGTCAGGGTTTCTCCGGACAAAGCCCTTCATTATTAGCAGCATCCCCGATACCCCGCTTTTCCATTTGCAGCACACTACCGTGGAAGCTGTCAGTGTAGCTTCCCGTCGGACCCGGGCCACACTCTGGTCAACCGCGATAGGAGAACAGAGTGATGAGAACGACATCAATGTCTCCCCCGTTGGGCCGAATTCGGGTTTAATCATGTACTCCCCAACTCGAAGTCTATCCGTCAAGGTCCCTCGCTCCCACCGAAAAGCGCTTTCAAGACGCCTTGCTTTCGACGTGAAACTATTTCTCGACTCGGCCGGTGTGGGGAAAAAGGTTGTGAAGTTTCGAGGAAAAGATACCGTCTTCGCCCAGGGCGATCCTGCGAAGAATGTCCTGTACATTCAGGAAGGCGGCGTGAAGCTTACGGTGATCAATGAGTCCGGCAAAGAAGCTGTTGTGGCAATTCTGGGACCGGGCGATTTTTTTGGGGAAGGGTGCCTGGCAGGCCAGTCTATTTGTATGGCGACGGCCACCGCGATTGCCCCCACCACCGTGCTCGTTATCGAGAAAAACGAGATGATTCGCGTCCTCCACGGGGAACACGAGTTCTCCGACCGCTTCATCGCTTATATGCTGGCGCGAAACATCCGCGTCGAGGAGGACCTGATCGACCAGCTCTTCAACTCCAGCGAGAAACGCCTGGCGCGCACTCTGCTGCTGCTGGCGCGCTATGGCGCGCCGGGCCTGCCTCAAAAGGTGCTTCCCAGAGTATCGCAAGAGATGCTGGCGGAGATGATTGGCACAACGCGGTCCCGGGTCAATTTTTTCATGAACAAATTCAGGAAACTGGGCTTCATCCAGTACGACGGCGAGATCCACGTCAACGATTCCCTCCTAAGCGTTGTCCTGCACGACTAAGTTAACTTTCACGCGGGTGCGGTCAAATATTGCCGAGAAGCTCCTGACTTCTCCGGTTGACTGTACAAGTGGATTGTTTCCGAGCACGCCGTCACTTGGGGACAAGTGCCAAGGTGTCAGAAATGGCCACATCTCCCGTCTTCCCAGGCAGCAGCTGCTAGCCGCCCATCAATGTCATATCGTTTATCGGGTTCATGGGGGGAGCAAGAGTATCCTTCGTCTGTGGTTTGTGCTGAACTAACGGAGTGGCGCTACTCCGACGCCCCGTGCGTAACGTTACGCACGGGGCGTATTTTTCGCTGTCCTATATTTCCTCGTTCGATGCCGTGACATTGCTAGTTTTTATCTGGATGAGCATGGCGCCAATTCCAGTATTGCGACTGCTCCTTCTTGTTCGCCTTCGAGAATTCGTGCTGTTTCTTGTGGTTTTCCGTAAGGAACTGCCCCCAGGCGCGATTTTCGTTTTCATCCCAGTTGTGATAATCCTTGTGGTCTTTATCGTAGACTCGGTTCTGATCGCGGGCCTCTTGAGGTACGGGAACGGCCATAATTGCCACTGGCGCCGCAAGGGCAGCGGTCAGGAATAGCGAAGCGATGTAACGATATGCTAGGTGCATCTTGTAGCCCTCCAAATTCAGAATGTCCGCTCTCGGAATAGCGGTAGCCATAAGTGTGCATCTAGAGCCGGTTGATTTATGTCTCATATAGCACAGACGCATCGGATAGGGCCAGAGATACACGCTACACGTAGATGTGCCGTTCGCACCCACCATGATTTCGGATGCATTGTCCCCACTCGGGAGGTATCTTGGGCCTGTGGGCTCAGCATCGGGCTTCATTCAATACAACGGCGAGATCCACGTCAACGATTCCCTCCTCAGCGTTGTCCTGCACGAGTAAGTTAGCTTTCACGATTAGTTCCCTCAAGGCTCCCATTCACGCTGCAGACTGCGAACTGTACAATCCAGTACAGACGTAGCGGTCTGCAGTGGGTATGCTGCAAGGCAACAAAACACTCTTCAGCTAATCACACCTCGACCACCCCCACCCTGAGCCCCCAATGCCCAGGGTGTGCGGAACCGAACAGACCGGCTGCCAGCGCACAGCGCGTGGAATCTTCTTGGGATGATCGCGACGCATTGTCGGGGGAGATAAGTTCGGGGGGCATGCGTGCCCCCCGAAAATCCACTACTAAAACTAATGCCCTATCAGTTCTGGGCAGCGTAACGTCATTACTGTCGGGGCTTTCTCGTGGCTGGTGGCTTTCTTTCTCCGCCCTTGAGGCTGATTAGCGCCAAGAAGTCCTTGGCATTAAACGGGTACCGACGCATGGACTGTTGTCCTGTGGTACTCAAGGAGACGTCTACGCGCCGATTGTTGGCCAACACCATCACTCGCAGATTATTCAGCATTTGTTGCTTGTCGTCCGGTGTCAAGTCAGGATCCTGCGCCATCTGTTCCTTTATCTGGTCGGCAGTGAGTTGGTCCTCTTTGCCAAAAGACCGCGTCTCAATGTGGTCTTCAGCGACGCCGTGTTCCACCAGGAAGGTCTTGGTGCGTTGCACGCGTCGCTCCGTAAGACCCTTGTTGTATTCCACGGAGCCGCGGGGGTCGGCATGGCCACTGAGGATTAAGTGGGCATTAGGCATGTATTTCAGATAATTTGTGAAGTCCTCGGCCAGGGCTTTCAGGATCTCTGCCTGACTGTCGACTAGGCCACGCTCGGGATTCTCGGCAGTGGGCCGAGCAGTTGCAAAGTAAATAGTATGGAGGGCGAGCTTGGCTTCTAACTGCTTGATCTCCGGGGCCGGGGCAGGAGGCGGTGGAGCTTCCACGTTCACCATGGTGTTGGACGAGGCCGTGAGCGGCGGATTGCGGTCATCGCCTACGTTGCAAGTGACCGTGATACGGCCTGGTTGTGCGCCACGTGTATTCAACGCGGCGGTGTCACCGTTGCCGGAGATCTCACCGGCGCTCGTGGTGTAGCTATAACTCACCCTGCGGCCATCTGGGCTGCTGGCGTTCGATTTGATGGTTGAGGTCCCACCGATTTGAACGCTGGCCGGATCTGCCGTGCATGAAATTACGGGTGGACGGGGCTCTTTTACGGTGAACCTGGCACTGCAGGACGCCGTACCATTTTTTCTACCATCACTCAAATTGGCAGTGACTACGTATGAGCCGGGCTGCAAGCCTGTGGTGTCTATCTGCGTGGAGGCATCGCTCCCTGCAACTTTCACCCCGGTGCCATTCCAGTTGTATGTGACCGTACGCTTAGGATTGAAATTAGATGCGCTGGCAGTCGCGGTCACAGTCTCGCCGGCAAAGACTTCCATCGGCTGTATCGAACAAGCCGCGCTGGGTGGCATTGGAGGCGCTCCGCCACCGAACATAAAATTGAGGCCAACCTGTGCTCTAAGGCCTCGGATATCCGTGCTCGGAGTCACGGACGGAGCACCATACTGGTAATTCGACACTACATAGTCGGCCCTGAACAGCCGTAGCGCGACGTGCCTGGACAGGTTGATATCAAGACCCCCGCCGAACATCAGCCCTAATTTGCTGACATCGTGGAAGGCTTCAGGCATGATGCGTTGGTCGCCCACTAACACCTCAAGAAAAGGGGAAAAGTGATGGCTCCGGAACGTAACCTTTGGTCCGATTGAGACGTTGGTGAAACCGGTGTCATCAATTCTGTTGGCTATGCCGGATTCACCGCTGCCCCAATGCGTGCTGGTATCCAGCGTCAATCCAAACCAACGATTAAAATTATAGGTAAGGCTGGCGCCGGCGCCTCGCGGATCCGATTCCAGAGGGCTGCTCACCGGGAGCAGCGCTCCTGGAAGTTGGCCGTGCACGTCCGCGCCGGGATAAAAGAAGGAGTATCCGCCGTAAAGCTCCCACTTGGGAGCAGGCCCCTCCTGAGCTGCGGCGAGGGTGGCAATCGTACACACGGCAGCAATCATTACCGCCAGCATTGTTAAGACCCGACCAGGATGGCTCTTTGATTGAGATGACATGCGCATATCCCTCCGAACTTTAAGAACGTGAAATCCCGCTCTTCCAACCTGACCGGTAGCGGACCGGCCTTAAGACTGTCTCACTACCGAATACCTCATGGACAGGAAGGCACATTCACCGCATTGCTGTCCAACGTGACTGCGCCCGTCTCCGCCAGCGCTCTGCCATTTAGCGTCGCGCCGGTGCCAAGGGTGATGGATGCTTTGGCCATAATGGTTCCTTGGAATAGTGAGTAGGTTCCAAGGGTCGCTGAACTGCCGATCTGCCAGAAGACGTTATGCGCCTGGGCGCCGCCGATCAGGAGGACCTGGCTCGCTGGCGTGCCCGGGGCGCCGGCTGCCGTCGTCAGTGCGGTTCCAACCTGGAAGACCCAGACACCATTCGGAGCGGTGCTACCGTCGAGGGTGAGGTTCCCTGTTATTCCCAACGTGCTCGTGGCGCTATAAACGCCTGGGGGAAGGGTTTGCCCTCCTATGTCGGCGGTAAGGACGGGGGGCGGGGCTGTTAGTCCCGCGGCGTTGTTATACGCCGTGGTCAAGTCACCCTGAGCGGTCTGGGCAGTCGCATCGCCGGCGTGAAACGTACCCGTTGCTGTTCCCGGCGGGAATCCAGTAATGGAAGCCGCAGGCCAAACCCCCACTTCTCCTGTAACGTTGCTGGGGCCCGTATTGGTTACGGAGGGGGTGGCGCCTAGAATTCCGAAACCGCAGGCCGTTCCCAACCCTGCGGGCGGTGGCAGCGCAACACACTGAACCGAGGTCGTGAACGTCCACACGTAATTGGCCGCCAGCGCGTTGCCGTACTGGTCGTGCGCTCCAGTCGTAATCGTGGCGGTAAAAGTGGTGCTCGGTGTAAGACTGGCTGCGGGGGGTGTAAAGGTCGCAATCGTGTCCGTTGAGTCAAGAGAAACTGTCCCAGTCACGCTTCCGCTGGGCCCGCTCAAGGTAAACGTCGTGGTGTTGATCGTCGCGGGGTTCATCGCCTTGCTGAATGTCGCGGTGATAATCGCGATGTTGGGGCAAACGACGGAACTGCCGTTTGGCGGAGTCACGGTGGTCACTGTGGGCGGGGTCAAGGGAGAGGTGGCACCCCCTATAATTTTGTCCGGGTCATTGCACCCGGCCATGACGACGGCCAATAGGAACGCCGGTATCCAAATCTTGCTAACCTTTAATTTGCGCATTAGCTTCTCCTCATCACCCAGTTACGAGGCGTTCTATGCTGCTCGCAGCGGCCCCGAAATATGCGAAACTCCAAGTTTCACTGGCTGTTTAACTAAGGACCGAATCTATCCGCGACCAGCCGGATTCTCCAACCCTTTAGATTCTTTGTCTGTTCTATATTGAACACATGCGACGTAAAGTCATCCAAACAGTTCACTGTTCTCTTTTGCATACTTCTCGGAGGAATGTCGTTGGTCCGCTAGGAGTGGCCGCGGAACGACCACCTGGAAATGCCGTTTCCATTTGATCAGGAGACCAAATAACTCAAGAAAAATGGAGAGGGCAACTCTTTCGAGCCGCAGGTTTCTCTCGATACCGGCGTGGTGGCGAGAAAAGTTACAGATGTTCGGCGAGGCGAATCGATTTACTCTCAGGGTGAGGCCGCGGATAGCCTTTTCGGCGGCTGCGGGATTCCCCAGCATGTACTGTGATGAACCGGCCTTCTGATTCTTAACTTGCAGGTCATTCAGAACCTGCTTCACGTTGGGCACTCCTAAGCTGCACGGCAACATCTCGCCTTTCGGGAGCCCCTCGATGTTGGATCAGGGTGTCTGGGCCGAAGTCAAAGCCGGTGGCGAACACCTGCGATTATTCTCGGAGCAGAGTGCGCTCGGTGTGCAGGCATCTGTGTACAACGTAAATGCAAAGAACTGGATTGCACCCTTCGAATCTGTGGATGATATCGAACGGGGAAAAGACAGAGCGGCAGCATGCGCACTGGCATATCTGCGTCGCGTCGCCAACTCAGAACTGCCTCGGTTGCAATGGAAGAAATCCCGCTCAGTGTAGTTTACGCAACGCTGATCCTCCTCTTCAGCAATCTGGCCATCTCAGCTCTATTTAGTTCTATTTGGTCCTCCCTGGGGACCGTAACTCCGGCCAGAATTGACGCCAGATTTTAGCGCCACCAGCCTCCCAGATTTTTAGCGGTAGTACCTGGGAGCTAGCCAAGAGTACGGGAGTTCCATTTACGCTTCCAGAGGGCAATGTCAATGTTAAGGGTACCGAACCCAGCCCCGGCAAGATGCAGATCTGTGGCAGTCTTTAGAAGAAATGGATAAAATCCTCGCCCACCTTCGGCTAAGGACCAAATTTCTGTTGTCTATGGTATTGGTGATTGCCGGCCTTACCTGGGTTGCGCTACTTGTTGTGCGCCAAACGGTTCAGGAACGCGCGCGGCAGGAATTGGCGACAAGTGCCCACAACTCTCTGGTGATCTTCGAGATACTGCAACATCAGCGCCAGATGGTAATGAGCCGCAAGGCGGATCTTCTCGCCACCTCCGCATTTCTGTCGAATAGCGACGCCAGTGAATTCACGGACTCTACCAATAATCCCTTGGACACATCGAGTAGCGACTTAATAGCGCTTGCCGACCCTAGTGGCAAGGTTGTTGCGCTGCACACGACGCATTCCGGCTTTTCGGCGCAAAGCGTTGAAGCACTCTTGCGTTCTTCTTTAGCCAGGAACCACAGTTCCGATTGGTGGTTCAGCAATGGCCACCTGTATCAAGTGGAAGTCCAACCGATTGGACCCGCCGCCACAGTAAAAGGTGCTCAATCAGCTACGGTTGTTGTGGGACAGGAACTCGATGAGCGTGGGGTGCGCGATTTGGGCCGCCTTCTGTCGGGTGAGGTAGCACTCCGTTATAAAGGACGCACGGTAGCGAGCACCCTTGATCCTTATCGCGAAGGTGAACTCTCGTCTCAATTGCAGGGCGGCATCACGCCGGATCAGTTGTACCTCGGAAGCGAGCGATTTTTCGCCAGTTCGGTGGAATTAACACCCGATTTGCCCGGTGGGGCGAGCCTGATGGTTCTTAGGTCGGACGGACAGACGATGGCATTTTTGCAACGCCTCAATCGCCTTCTGCTGCGAGTTGGCTTTCTTGCTGTGCTGGCCGGCGGTTTCCTGGCTTTCCTGATCTCCCATACGTTCACCAAGCCACTCGGCAGGCTCGTGCAGGGTGTACATGCGCTGGAGCAAGGCGATTTCGACTTTCAATTAGAAGTGCAAGGAGGCGGTGAGGTCGCCGAGGTAACGCGGGCTTTTGATCGCATGCGCCACACGCTGCAAAGGAACGATTCCGAAAGACAACAACTTGAGGAACAGCTTCGGCAATCGCAAAAGATGGAGGACCTGGGCCGACTGGCGGGGGGAGTCGCTCATGATTTCAACAATCTGCTTACCATCATCAAAGGTCACAGCGACCTATTGCTGGACTGGCTGAAGACCTCCGAAGCATCCTACAAAAGCTGTGAACAGATTCACAAGGCCGCTGACCGGGCAGCCTCGCTCACGCGGCAGTTGTTAGCTTTCAGCAGGAGGCAAGTACTGCAGCCGAAAGTGCTGGACTTGAATGTTCTCGTCACGGAGATGGACAAACTGCTGGAACGCCTGATTCGCGAAGATGTTGAGTTCGTTTTTCTGCCGGGTGCAGCACTGGGAAGCGTGAAGGCCGACCCGGGACAGATCGAGCAGGTACTTTTGAATTTGACCGTCAACGCCTGCGACGCCATGCCCAAGGGTGGAAAACTGACGATCGAGACCAGCAATCTGACCGTGGATGGCGAGTACGCGCAAACGCGTCCCGGTCTGCAGCAGGGTCCCTTTGTTTTGCTCTCCGCCACGGATACGGGCCATGGAATGGACGCAAAGACGAAAGCGCGGATCTTTGAACCTTTCTTCACGACGAAAGATGTTGACAAAGGCACGGGGTTGGGGCTTGCGACGGTGTACGGAATTGTTAAACAAAGTGGCGGTTTCATTTGGGTGGAATCCGCTCCGGGGAAAGGAAGCCGCTTTGAGGTGTATCTTCCCAAGGTTTCTGAAAAGGGTGTTCTGCTCGCGCCTGAAAGAGTCCCGATCTCCCCTGTGCCAGGGGCGTCCACAATCATGGTGGTGGAAGATGATGCCGCAGTCCGGGAGCTTGCCAGTAACTTCCTGAAAACGGCTGGATACCATGTACTCGCCGCAAGGGATGGAGTTGAAGCGCTACAGATCGCTGGAGGTTGCGGCCAATGCATCAGCGCACTGCTGACGGATGTGGTGATGCCAAACATGCGAGGAACGGAACTAGCTGCGCGACTCGGCACTCTTCTCCCTGAAATGAAGGTAATCTATATGTCCGGTTACCTGGAACACAACGGCGAAAGCCGCGAACTTGTTGAGGATGGCGTCTTTCTCGAAAAACCATTCACGCGGGAGGGTCTTCTCAGCAAAGTAAATGAAGCGTTTCGGTTGGCAGGCTCGGCGAATTCCAAGAGATGACGCCCTTCTGAGCCATCTCTGGAGTGCACTTGGCTCCAATATCCGGAATATCCCCGCGCATCGATAATGTTGACGAGAAACTTCAAGGTTGGCGAAGCGCTAAACGAATTTATATCCAGGAGCGCAAAATCGTTGAGATACTGTTATCTTGCAGGATCTTTCCGGCGCGTTGCCTTTACCCCTGTCAGAATCCCGATTCCCAAGAGTACGACCGTGCCCACCGCAATCCAGTGCGCGGGCATGTGCAACAAGTATGCGGCATAAATCAGGCCGCCGATCATGATCGCGAACCCAATCGAGTAAAGGCCGAATGACATGGCACCTCTTTCTTGGGCCAGTCCCGGCAGCTTTCGCCCGAAAACCCGGCTTGCTCACTTCGGGGGAGAGCGACCCGGGATGCGGCTGTTCTCCATTCTCCACGGTGGAGCAACTCCGCGGTTTCTACTGCGATGAACTGGCTTTCTGATTCTTAACCTGCAGATCATTCACGATTTGCTTCACGTTGGGCACTCCGGTTGCCACCCGCTCCGCACGGTCACGCTTGGACTGCGAGTTCACTTCTCCCGTCAGCGTGACCACGCCGTTCTTCACTTCGTATTTCACGCTGCCGTGCATCTTGTTCTGGATCAGCGCAGCATCCAGATTCTTCTCAATGCCGGCGTCCAGATCGGAGTTCACGGCCTTGGCTTCTTTTTCTGCGCCGACAGGAATCACGGCAATCTGATCCGCGACAACCTGGGTGCCCGCGAGGGACTTTGCAATGGATTCGGCTTGGGCCTTGTCGTTCTCACTGGCGACTTGTCCGCCGAGGGTCACGATGCCCTTGTCGCGATCCTGACTGACGGAAACGTCTTTGAAGCCTGCTTGATCGAGCGATTTGCGAATACTGTCGGAAACATCAGGTGATTTCCTAGGCGTCTCGGAGCATCCGGCCAGGGTCCCGACAGCGAGCAGCGTCAGCATGGTTACTGACAATCTGAGCTTTTTCATGTGTCTTTCTCCTTTACTGAATTCGAGATGGAATCTCCAACGGTGATGAAGCGATGGATTGCGTGTTGCCTTTGCATCCGGTGTGTCCGCACGAACAATCGATGCCCCGCATCCTTTCCATCGCCGCGCACTCGACACTGCAGTACTTGCCCGACGATGTCGCCCGCGAACAAACTGGGTGGGTACACTTCCTGGCTTTCGCAGGGACCCTTACTCTTCTGCCCACTTGGGATCAGGAGCGGATGATCCAAGCCCAGATGATAGTCACGGGGGAAAAGTGTTTCTGTACAGAAAGGAACACACTGTGATATTGGTCCCGTGGTTGCAGTCATAGATGGCAATCCGTTGGCTTCCACCTCTTGGGGTGACACCACAGAGTTGGGACTAGCGCTATTGATCTCTGGGGCTGCTGTTGGTCAGGTTTGGCAGTTTTTGAATTAGAGTTGCAGCTTTGCCGTGAAATTGCGAAAAGCGGAACTTGCACTCGATTTCTCGGGTTTGGGAGCGGCCAGGGTCTGTTCCAAATTGTACACTTTCCAAAAACCTTTGGCGTTATCGTCAGCTTGACAATGGTGATCCATCCCCAGAGCGTCTGTTCAATCCTGCTGATCCTGATATGTATGGGTATTTGGCAGCCGCTAATTGCCCAACAACCCGCAGCGTCCGCAGTTGAGCTTCCAACTGTACTGAGCGGGGAAGAGGTCGTAAGCAGGATGGTCCGGAGAAACCTTGAACGCGCCAAGGCATTGGGCACAATTCAAGGGACCAGGGTTTATCGCTTGGAATACCGCGGTTTCCCAGTTTCCAGAGGCGCGGAAATGGTCGTGGATGTGAAATACCACTCTCCGGCGACGGAGGAATTTACCATTCGATCCGCTGCTGGTTCCAATCTGCTCATCGAGAAGGTATTCAAGAAACTGTTGCAGAAAGAGAAAGAAGCGCTCATACCGGAGAACCAGAGCCGCATGGCTCTCAACAATGAGAACTACATCTTTACACTAGCCGGGCAAGAGAATACACCGGGCGGTTCGTGCTATATTTTCTCCGTTGAACCCCGCACCAAGAGCAAACTGCTCTACCGCGGCCGAATCTGGGTGGATGCAGAAGACTTTGCTGTGGCGCGTATCGAAGCAGCGCCTGCGGTAAACCCTTCGTTTTGGATCAAGGGCACCAAGGTCGAGCAGGTATATCTAAAGGTCGCCGATTTCTGGCTTCCGGCATCGAATCGCAGCACCAGCAACACTCGCCTGGGAGGTAGTGCCGTGCTCACCATTGATTACATGGATTACCAGGTTACCGCGATTCCCACGTCGGGCGATTCCACTGGCGCGGTTGTCCCTGCCAAGAGCTCTGTTCTCACTGAATTGGTGGATTTAGGCAGCCGTCGCTGTAGCCTTTCAGCGATATGATCACGATCATCCTCTTGCCTGGAGGCGATGCCAACCCGATTTCCGCAATGATCGGGGCGAAACCGATGAAGAAAGGCCCGGATGAAGAAAGACCTTCCTGATCCAATCGTGGAATTCTCCACCCTCGTCGAAATCCTTCGCTGGCGAGCGCTTCAGCAGCCTGAACAGCGGACGTATATCTATCTGGTCGATGGAGAAGCAGAAGGAGATGATCTGACCTATGCGGCGTTGGACTGCCAAGCCCGGAGTATTGGGGCGCTGCTCCAGAGCTACCGAGCAAGCGGGGAGCGTGCGCTGTTGCTTTATCCAGCAGGTCTCGAGTTCATCGCCGCGTTTTTTGGTTGTTTATATGCCGGGGTGATTGCCGTCCCTCTGCCTCCGCCCAATCCGGCTCAACCACAACGGAGCCTCCCCAGGCTTCGGGCCATCATCAGCGATGCGCAGCCTTCGTTAGTGCTCACCACGTCAGCGATTCTCTCCAACACTAAGGGTCTGTTCACGCAAGCTCCCGAGTTGCAGAAGCTGCGCTGGTTGGCCACCGAAAAGGTTACCGGCAGCCTGGCGCAGGAATGGCGAGACCCGGGCGTGACCAGCAACACCCTGGCGTTGCTCCAATACACTTCCGGCTCCACCGCGGAACCGAAGGGAGTCATGATCAGCCATGGGAACCTCCTCCACAATTCGGCTTATATTAGCCGCGTCTTCACGCTCATCCCGGAAACTGTCACCGTCACCTGGCTACCGGCCTTCCACGATATGGGACTGACCAATGGAATTATCCAACCGGTCTACAAAGGACGTCCGTGTTACCTGATGCCACCGGCATCCTTTCTGATGCGGCCGATACGGTGGCTCCAGGCCATTTCGCGCTACAAAGCCACGATTAGCGGCGGCCCCAATTTCGCATATGAATTGTGCTCCCGCAGAATTACTCCTGAACAACGTAAAACTCTCGACCTCAGCAGTTGGGATGTAGCTTACAACGGCGCAGAGCCAGTCCGCGCCGACACTATGAAACGGTTTGTGGCGACCTTTGCTTCGCGTGGTTTCCGGCCCAGCGCCTTCCATCCCTGTTATGGACTCGCCGAAGCCACGCTGCTGGTTTCCGGCGGTTCTTTAAGAGATGAGATGTTCTGCACGATTCAAGTGGCAGCGTTTGAACAGAACCGCGTCGTGGAGGCCTGCGCCCAACACCAGAATGTGCGGACACTTGTCGGCAGTGGCCACGCCTTGCAGGATACTAAGATTGTCATCGCTCATCCGGAATTGTTGACCGCTTGTGCACCAGATGAAGTGGGCGAAATCTGGGTGTCTGGGCCGAGCGTGACTCAGGGGTATTGGAACCGGCCCGAGGATACAGAACGTGCTTGCGGGGCCTACCTGAAAGATACCGGGGAAGGGCCCTTTCTCCGCACCCAGGATTTGGGATTTATGAAAGATGGCGAGCTGTTTGTCACCGGCCGGCTGAAGGATCTGATCATCATCAGTGGCCGCAAGCTTTACCCCCAGGATATTGAGTTGACGGTGGAACAGAGTCACCCGGCCTTACGGCCTGCCTGCTGCGCGGCGTTTTCGGTCGATGGCGTCGGTGAAGAACAGCTGATCGTCGCTGCCGAAATCGAGCCCCGGTACCAACTGGCGGTTTGCAAGTCGCCGGGCGGGGAAGCACGCGCTCATCCAAACGGGCGTTTGCCGCTGGATGTCGAGGTAGTGGTTCGGGCCATTCGAAGGGCGGTGGCCGAAGAGCATGATGTGCGAGTCCACACGGTGGTGCTGCTCCGAGCTGGACGCATCCCCAAGACCACCAGCGGCAAGGTGCAGCGCCACGCTTGCCAAGTCAGTTTCCTGAAGGGGACGTTGGAAAGGCTCGGTGAGGAATGAGCGATGGCTGAGAATTCTATCAACGCGGATCTCATCCAAGCGTGGTTGGTTTCCAAGCTTTCCGAGCGGCTGGGAATCGAGTCTCACGAGATCGATATCCGGGAGCCTTTCGCCAGCTACGGACTCGGGTCGACGGAGGCGGTCAGCCTGGCCGGAGAACTCGCCGAGTGGCTGGGACGAAAACTTTCTCCGGCTCTCGTCTATGAGTATTCCACTATCGAGGCTCTCGCTCGGTATTTGGCAGTATCAACGGACGAGTCGGAGTCAGCGACCAGGGTTGGCCAGGACCGGGAGGCGAAAAACGAACCGATCGCCATCATCGGCATCGGCTGCCGGTTTCCCGGTGCGAACGACCCGGCAGCGTTCTGGCAGTTGCTGCGAGATGGAGTGGATGCCATCCGCGAAGTTCCCGCGGATCGCTTCGACAAGCATGCGTTTTACGAACCAGACCCGGCGATCCCGGGCAAAATGAACACTCGCTGGGGTGGCTTTCTGGGGCAGGTGGATCAGTTCGATCCCCATTTCTTTGGCATCTCCCCTCGGGAGGCGTCGCGCATGGACCCCCAGCAACGCCTCTTACTGGAGGTGACCTGGGAAGCGTTACAGGACGCGGGGCAGGTACCTGAGCGCCTGGTCGGCACCCAGGTCGGCGTATTCATCGGTATCGCGACCAACGATTACGGCCGGCTGCAATGGAATGATCTCGAGCGAATTGATGCCTACGCCGGCACCGGCAATGCCATGAGCATTGCCGCCAACCGGATCTCATACGTGTTCGATTTCCGCGGGCCGAGTCTCGCCATCGACACGGCCTGTTCCTCGTCACTCGTTGCCGTCCACCTGGCCTGTTGCAGCCTGCGGAACGGCGAGTCCACGCTGGCTTTGGCCGGCGGCGTAAACCTGATTCTCTCGCCGGCGATTGCCATCGGTTTCACCAAAGCCGGCGCCATGGCGCCGGATGGGCGCTGCAAAACGTTCGATGCCCGGGCCAACGGCTACGTTCGCAGTGAGGGTGCCGGTGTCGTCGTGCTGAAGCCCCTCTCGAAAGCCAGGGCGGATGGTGATCCGATTTATGCCGTCATTCGCGGCAGCGCCGTGAATCAGGACGGACGGAGCAACGGGCTCATGGCGCCGAATCCGTTGGCCCAAGAGGCGGTCCTGCGAGAAGCCTACCGGCAAGCCGCCGTCTCGCCCGGCAGGGTTCAATACGTGGAGGCTCACGGCACGGGGACTTTGTTGGGTGACCCAATCGAGGCGATGGCGCTGGCCGCAGTGCTTGGCGTCGAACGTCCACCGGGACGGCGTTGCGCCCTGGGGTCGGTCAAGACCAACTTGGGCCACCTCGAGGCCGCGGCCGGTATCGCGGGTTTGATTAAAGTGGCGCTGGCGCTACGGCATCGGGAGATCCCGCCGAGCCTGCACTTTGAAAAGCCCAACCCGCATATTCCTTTTGACGAGCTGCCTCTTCGAGTGCAAACGACGCTGAGTCCATGGCCGGCGGAGTCTGGTCCAGCATTGGCTGGAGTCAGCTCATTCGGCTTCGGCGGCACCAATGCTCATGTGGTTCTGGAAGAGGCGCCTCCGCCGATCATAGGAATGCCGGATGCAGAACGAGAGCTTGGCACATACCTGCTCCCGCTGTCGGCACGTAGTCCGGAAGCTCTCCAGTCTCTTGCTCGTGCCTACCAAAGCTTCCTCGCCACCCCGGAGTCCGCAGCGTCGTTGCTGGATGTTTGTTACACAGCCAGCGTGCGGCTCAGTCACCACGAGCATCGTCTCGCCGTTACTGGCAGTTCGCCGGCGCAACTTTCGGAGAGCCTGGAGGCTTTTTTGCGGGGTGAGGCTCGGCCCGGCTTGTCGTCTGGCCGCAAACTTTCCACTCGCCGGCGAAAACTTGTTTTTGTCTTTCCGGGGCAAGGGGGCCAATGGTTTGGCATGGGGCAGCGGCTGTTGGAGCAGGAAACCGTTTTCCGGGAGGTGGTCGAGCGCTGCGACCGGGCGATGCGACCGTACGGAGATTGGTCGTTGCTCGCCGAACTCACGGCCATTGATCCCGCCCAGTCGCGGTTGAACGAAATCGATATTATCCAGCCGGCCCTCTTTACGATTCAGGTCGCCCTGGCAGCCTTGTGGCGCTCGTGGGGTATCGAGCCGCAGGCCGTGGTGGGCCATAGTTTGGGAGAGGTCGCGGCCGCGTACGTCGCCGGCGCGCTGAGCTTGGACGATGCCGTCCGGATCATTTGTCATCGCAGCCGGTTGTTCAAGCGCACCACTGGGCAAGGGGCCATGGCGGCGGTGGAACTTTCCGTCGCGGAAGCTCGATGCGTCCTGGTCGGCTCCGAAGATCGCGTGTCGATCGCGGTCAGCAACAGCCCCGCCTCGACGGTGTTGTCCGGCGATCCAGCCGCGCTCGCCGCCATTCTCGATCAGTTGCAGCATCACGACATTTTCTGTCGCATGGTGAAGGTTGATTTTGCCTCGCACAGCCCCCAGATGGAGCCGTTGCGCGCCGATTTACTGCAGGCTTTGGAAGGGATACAGCCGCGGGCTGAATCCGTGCCGATCTACTCGACAGTGACCGGCCAAGTCAGCCACGGATCGGAATTCGATCCGCTCTATTGGGCGAGGAACATGCGAGAGCCGGTGCTCTTTTCCGCTGCGGTTCAGCACCTGATGCAAGATGAGCATGACATCTTCCTGGAAATCAGCCCGCACCCCACTCTGCTAAGCGCCATGCAACAAGGGTGTCATCACTTCGGCCAGGAAGGCGCCGTGCTTCCTTCTCTGCGGCGTGAGGAAAATGAACATGCGGTCCTGCTTGGATCGCTGGGCGCGCTTTATACTTTGGGATACCCGGTCGACTGGAACCTGATCTATCCAATCGCAGGCCGGTGTGTTCGACTCCCGTTCTACCCGTGGCAACTGGAGCGTTGTTGGTTTGCGCCCTCAGCACAGGACACCGATTCTCACCGGAAGCAAGTCTCTCGGAGCGCGGCAGGGAACCATCCTCTGCTGGGCCAGCATTTCAAATCCGCGCATCCGGCAGAAACCCACTTCTGGGAAACCACGCTGGACAAGAATTCCCGGCCTTATCTGGATGACCACCGCATCCAGGGCGGCGCCGTGCTGCCCGCCTCGGCGTATGTGGAGATGGCACTAGCTGCCGCAGTTGAAGTCTTCGGAGCGCAATCCGTTGTGCTGAAGGATATTGAATTTCGAAAGGCGCTTTTCTTGCCCGAGGGCGGAACCCACACAATTCAGATGATCCTCTCTCCGGCCGTGGAGGGAGCGGCATCCTTTCACATCTATAGTTGCCCGGGAGGCGTGGTGCGCTCCAGTGAATCATGGGTGCTGCATGCGGCCGGCAAGATCTGTCTTCAACAGGACAACGGCATCATCACTCCGGATGCAGGGCAGGAGACGCTCACGGAGATGCGAACTCGATGCACAGAGAAGATCTCCGGCCAGGATTATTATCGGAGACTCCGCGAAAGTGGCATTTACTACGGCCCTTTCTTTCAGAGCGTCTCCCAGTTGTGGCGGAACAACGGAGATGTGTTGGGTGAAGTACAGGTGCCCGGGGGGCCGGAGGCGGAATTTAATGGCTCTCAAATTCACCCAGCAATTCTCGATGCCGGGTTACAGGCTTTCGGGGCTGCGGTTGCAGCGGAAGCGGCTGAAAACGGCCGGCAAGGAATCTACTTGCCGACTCGCATCGACCAATTCCGGGTTCACAATCGTCCGGGCCGTCATTTGTGGAGTCACACCCGGGTGCGGCGTCGCGAGGCCCATGCCACAACGGGAGAAGTACAACTCCTCGATGAAGCGGGACGCGTCGCGGTCGAGATTCAGGGACTTCGCTTTGAATACCTAGGCGAAGGCACACAGCGTGCGCCTGTCGATCATCTCGACGACTGGCTCTATGAGTTCCAGTGGCAGCCCAAAGAACGCGCGACAGGAAGACCTTCCGCGCCAGCCAGCCGGGCAAGCTGGCTAATCTTTGCCGACAGTGGTGGCGTCGGAGAAGCGTTGTCCGCGCTGTTGGAGGCCCGAGGCGAACGGAGCATTTTGGCTTCTGGCGGGGAATCGTACGAGCAAACAGACGGCGGGCATTATCGCATTCGTCCCGAGCGGCCAGAGGACATCCGCCGGCTCTTCGAAGAGGCGCTGGTAACGGATCAGCCTGGCTGTCGCGGAATTATCCACCTCTGGAGTCTTGATGCCGCTCGTCCAGAGGAGACCACCGCGGCCTCGCTGAATGCCGCCCAGACTTTGGGCTGTGGCAGTGTCCTGCTGCTGGTGCAAGAACTGGCTCGAACGGAATCGCCTGACGTCCCGCGACTCTGGCTGATCACGCAGGGTGCTCAAGCGGCCGGAGAAAAGCCCACGCCGTTGTCCGTTGCTCAGTCACCGCTTTGGGGATTGGGTCGCGTCATTGCGCAGGAACACCCGGCGTTCTGGGGCGGGCTGGTGGACCTGGAACCCGGGACATTGCTGCGTGACGCTGCCGCTCATCAGTTGTGGGAGGAAATCTCCAGTGCGGATGGAGAGGATCAGCTTGCGTTTCGTAAAGGGCGGCGATACGTGGGCCGTTTGGTCCGTCAGCGCCCATCGGCCAAGCAAACACCCCCCCTCCGGTGGCGGACGGACGGCAGCTATCTGATCAGCGGAGGACTGGGAGACCTCGGCCTCCTGATCGCCCGTTGGATGGTCGAGCAAGGGGCGCGGCGGTTGATCCTTTTGGGACGCACTAAGCTACCGCCGCGCTCGAACTGGAGTTCGGTCGAAACAGGAAGTCGCTTGGCCCGTCAAATCACCGCCATTCGGGAACTGGAATCTTTGGGAGCATGCGTGCATCTAGCGTCGGTCGATGTAGCGGACAAAGGAGAGTTGAGCGGCTTTCTGGACGAGTTTCGCGCGGAGGGTTGGCCGTCGATCCGGGGTGCGGTGCATGCGGCGGGAGTGCTGCAGGACGGACTGATGGTGCAACTCGATGCGGCGGCACTCAGTACGGTATTGCGGCCCAAAGTGATGGGTGGCTGGCTGCTGCATCGCCTGCTCCAAGATGATCCCTTGGACTTCTTTGTCCTCTTCTCTTCCGCGGGTTCCATGCTGGGCCAGCCCGGTCAGGGGAACTATGCCGCGGCCAATGCTTTCCTGGATGCGCTGGCGCATCATCGGAAAGCCTTGGGCCAGCCGGCCCTGAGTATCAACTGGGGCGCCTGGGCCGGTGAAGGATTCGCGGATTCGGTTGGAGGTAAGCGTCTCGCCGTGCGCCTCGCGCTCCTGGGAATCAGCAGCATTGCACCCAAGCAAGCGCTGGAAATTCTGGGACGGCTGCTCGGGCAAAGCGCGACCCAGGTCGTGTCGGTGCCCGTCAACTGGAAGAAGTATCGAGAGTTTTATCCGGCCGGGAGCGCCTCGCCGCTGCTCTCTGAGCTTGCTCGTGAGGAAGCTGAAGTCCCCTGGGCACTGGGCCGAAAGAGCGAAAGGAGGGATGCCCTTCTTGCGGCCGAACCAGCAGAACGACGGCAGTTGCTGCACTCCTACCTGAGCGAGCAAGTGGCCCGGGTGCTCGGGCTCAGCCCATCCAAGCTGGACGTCCAGCAACCCCTGAGCCATCTCGGACTGGACTCCTTGATGGCCGTCGAGCTGAAAAACCGGATCGCGGTTGACCTCAAGGTGAACGTGCCGGTGGTGAAATTCCTTCAGGGCTTTAGCGTTGACCAAGCTGTCACCCAAGTGCTTGACCAACTGGCAGCCGAGGTCGCCAACCCCACGACCCCTCTGGCCCCGGCAGTTACACCGATGGAGGAGCACATGGACCAGGAGAATGCGGAAGAGCTATTGGAAAAGCTTGATCAGCTATCGGATGAGAAAGTGGATTCGTTGCTCACCGATATGTTGGCTGATGAGTAGGCTAGTGAATGAGCCAGACTTCCCAGCGAAGAGCCGATCTTTCAGCTGATGAAAAGCGCACACTTCTTGCGCAGCTCCTGCGGAAGAAGGTGAGGGGGTCCAAATCGTTTTATCCTCTCTCCGATAATCAGCAGGGGATCTGGTTTCTGTGCCAGTTCGCGCCGGAAAGCTCGATTTACAATGTCAGTTTTGCGGCGCGCATCCGCTCCGAAGTAGACGTCCCGGCTTTCCGGCGTGCATTCCAGGCGCTGGTGGATCGTCATCCTTCCTTGCGGACCACGATTGCAGTGCACTCCGGCAAACCCGTTCAACAGATTCACGAACATCAGCCAGTCCACTTCGAGGAGGCCGATGTCTCAACCTGGCACGAGGATGAGCTGCAAACCCGGCTGGTCGAAGAAACTCAGCGCCCGTTTGATCTGGAACGCGGGCCGGTCATGCGGGTGAGCCTGTTCACTCGATCGGAACAGGAACACATCCTGTTGCTGGTCATTCATCATATCGTGGTCGATTTCTGGTCCCTGGCGGTGATCCTGAATGAACTCGGTGTGCTGTATTCGGCGGAGAAGGCTGGTCGGCCAGCGGCGCTCCCTCCCCTTAATCTGCAATACACGGAGTTCGTTCGCTGGCAGGCCGAAATGCTGGCAAGTCCGGTCGGCGAACGGCTCTGGGACTATTGGAAAAAACAGTTGGCCGGGCCGTTACCCCTGCTCGCTCTGCCAACCGACCGGCCGCGACCGCCGATACAGATGTTTCGTGGCGCGCAGCACGCCTTCACTCTGAACGATGAACTGGCCGGGCGGCTCAAGGCGCTGGCCAAAGCCGAGGGGGCGACGCTGTACATGGTCCTGCTGGCGGCCTTCGAACTGCTGCTTTACTACCACACCGGCCAGGAAGACATCCTCGTGGCTTCTCCGATGGCCGGACGGAGCCGGGCCGAGTTTGAAGGGATGGTGGGCTTTTTCGCCAATCCGGTTGTCTTACGAGCCAATCTCTCCGGGAATCCAACTTTCCGTGCGTTTCTGGGGCAGGTGCGTCAGACGGTGTTGGCGGCTCTCGAACATCAGGATTACCCCACCCTGCGCTTGATGCAACGACTCCGGCCGCCTCGGGATCTCAGCCGACCACCCCTCTGCCAGGCGATGTTCGTCCTCGATAAACCGCACCGGGTCACCGAACAGGCCGCGCCGGCATTCGCGCGGGGCGAGACCGGGCTACGGATGGATCTTGGCGGGATTGTGATGGAGACGATCCCTCTGGAGCGCCGGGCTGCGACTCTGGATCTGGTCCTGCTGATCATCGAGGCGACCGGATCGCTTTCCGCCTCCATCCGCTTCAACACCGACCTGTTTGATGCAGCCACTATCGCCCGAATGGCAGGGCACTTTCAGGCGCTGCTGGAAAGTGTCATCCACGATCCGGCCGCCACGATCGGTGATTTGGAAATTCTGACCGATGCTGAACGCCAGCAGCTTTTGGTCGAGTTCAACGATACCAAGACCGACTACCCCAAAGACACGTGCATCCACCACCTTTTTGAGGAACAAGTCCAGCGGACGCCGGACAACGTGGCCGTCGTGTTTGAGGAACAGCAATTGACCTACGCTCAACTCAACGCTCGCGCCAATCAACTTGCCCATCACCTGCAAACGCTGGGCGTGGGGCCGGAGGTGCCGGTGGCCCTATGCATGGAGCGCTGTCCGGAGATGGTCGTCGGGCTTCTGGGCATTCTGAAGGCAGGCGGGGCTTATGTGCCGTTAGATCCTGCCTATCCCAAGGAGCGCCTGTCCTTCATGATGGAAGATGCCCAGGCTGCGGTGCTGCTGACCCGAGGGCACATGGTGGAACGCGTGCCCGAACACGGGATCCACGCCGTGTGTCTGGACTCGGGCTGGGAAGCCATCGCTGCCAACAGCGAAAAGAACCCGGTAACTGGGGCAACAGCTAAGAATCTTGCCTACATACTTTACACCTCCGGCTCAACGGGACAGCCCAAGGGAGTCATGGTCGAACATCGTGGGCTGTGCAATGCCATCAACTGGATAACCCACACGCTCGACCTCTCACCCGAAGACCGCTGTTTTCTAAAGACTCCTATCACTTTCGATGCTGCTGGACGCGAATTTTTTCCAACCCTACTAACGGGGGGAAGACTTGTCATCGCCGAAGCCAACGGTCATCGTGATAGCCGTTACTTGGCGGAAACGATGCGTAGCGCGCGCATCTCCATCCTCCACTGCGTGCCGTCCCTTCTGCAGTTCCTCGTCGAGGAGCCCGCTTTCGACGACTCCCTCGCCTTGCGTGCCGTCATGTGCGGTGGCGAAGCATTGCCGACCCAAGTGGTCGAGCGATTCCAACGCCGCTCAAAGGCCAAGCTGTACAACGTGTACGGCCCGACAGAGACGATCATCGACTCGACATATTGCTTATGCGAAGGGGCCAATGGCCGTTCTGCGAGTCCGATCGGGCGGCCGATACCGAACGCGCGCATTTATATTTTGAACAACGCACTTCGTCCTTTGCCGATCGGAGTTGCAGGCCACCTGCATATCGGCGGAGTGGGCCTGGCCCGAGGCTATCTCAACCGGCCGGAGTTGACCGCCGAGAAGTTTATTCCAGACCCCTTCAGCGCCGAACCTGCAGCACGAATGTACAAGACCGGCGACCTGGCCCGCTATCGGCCCGATGGAAACATCGAGTTTCTCGGCCGCGCCGACCACCAAGTAAAGGTCCGCGGGTTTCGCATCGAACTGGGAGAAATCGAGGCCGTGCTTGGCCAACACCCGGCCGTGCGAGAGGCTGTGGTCCTGGCTCGAGAAGATGCCCCGGGCGAAAAGCGGTTGGTGGCTTATGTGGTCGCTGAATCGACCGCGGATGAGTTGCGTCGCTTTCTGAAAGACAAGCTGCCCGATCATATGGTGCCGGCGGTCTTCGTGCTGCTCGATACCTTGCCGTTGCTGTCCAACGGGAAAATAGACCGACGAGCACTGCCAGCGCCCGACCGAACACGACCCGAACTGGACAATACATTCGTGGCGCCCCGCACTCCGACAGAAGAGCTACTGGCACAGATCTGGGCCCAACTCCTCGACCTTGAGCGGGTAGGGGTCCATGACAATTTCTTCGACCTTGGCGGCCATTCTCTTTTGGCAACCCAGGCCGTTTCCCGAATGCGCGAAGCCTTCCAGGTAGAAATCCCGCTGCGCCGTCTGTTTGAGGTACCGACCGTGGCTGGTCTGGCTGAAAGCATTGAGACAACCCGTCAGTCCGGGCAAGACCTGTTGGCGCCACCCATCCTGCCGGTTCCACGGAATGGAGACCTGACTCTCTCATTTGGCCAGCAGCGACTCTGGTTCTTCGATCAGTTGGAACCGGGCCTCTCGGCCTACAATATCCCGGCCGCTGTCCGCCTCAAAGGACCACTCAACTTAGCGGCGCTGGAGCGGAGTCTCAATGAAATCGTCCAGCGCCACGAATCCTTGCGCACCACCTTTGGGAAGGTGGAGGGACGCCCCACGCAAGTGATCGCCCCGACCTTGACGGTCAAACTGCCGGTTGTTGACCTGCGGAATCTGCCCGCCAGCCAGCGGGACATCGAGGTGCGGCGATTGGTCACCGCCGAAGCCCAGCGGCCCTTCGATTTGTCCACAGGCCCGCTCATACGCGGCACCGTTTTACGGCTGGCCGACGAGGAGCACGTTGGGCTGCTGACCATGCACCATATTGTCTCCGACGGTTGGTCAACGGGAATACTGGTTCGGGAGTTGGCGACGCTCTATGTCGCCTTCTGCGCCGGCGGGTCCTCACCGCTGCCGGCGCTGCCCATCCAATATGCGGACTTCGCCCAGTGGCAGCGGCAGTGGTTGCAGGGTGAAGTCCTGGAAACACAGATTGCCTATTGGAAGGAGCGGTTGGCTGGTGCCCCTGCTCTGATTGATCTGCCCACGGACCTCCCCAGACCAGCGGTGCAAACTTTCCGGGGTGCGCACCAAACGTTGGTGTTGCCCAAGTCCCTGAAGGATGGGTTCAAAGCGCTTGGTCGCCAGGAAGGTGTCACCCTCTTCATGGCAATGTTGGCGGCGTTCAAGGTTCTGTTGTATCGCTACACGAGTCAAGACGACCTTATCGTCGGTACGCCGATCGCCAACCGTAACCGGGTGGAGACCGAAGGGCTGATCGGATTCTTCGTCAACGCACTGGTTCTGCGGACGGACCTTTCCGGCAATCCCAGTTTTCGGGAGCTCTTGCGGCGGGTGCGGCAGGTGTGTTTGGGTGCGTATAGCCATCAGGATCTGCCCTTTGATCGGCTCGTCGAGGAATTGCACCTGCAGCGGGACTTGAGCCGCAATCCGCTCTTTCAGGTCATGTTCGCGCTGCAAAATGCTCCGCTGCGACCGCTGGAGCTGCCGGGCTTGACCCTGAGCCCTGTCGAGGGGGACAGCGAGACGGCTCACTTTGATTTGACCCTGCAGATTGTGGACACCGAGCAAGAGCTGACGGCCGCATTCGTGTACAACATTGATCTGTTTGAGGCAGGCACGATTGCCCGGATGCTGGCGAATTTTCAAACCTTGTTGGAAGCCATCGTCACGGATCCCGAGCAGCGCCTTTCGGACTTGCCGCTCTTGACCAAAACCGAGCGGCAGCAACTGCTGGTGGAGTGGAACGGTACCAAGACGGATTGCCAGCGGGATTTGTGTATTCATCAGTTCTTTGAGGCGCAGGTGAAGCGAACGCCGGACGCCATCGCCGTCGTGTTCGAAGCGGAGCAGTTGACGTATGGGGAGCTGAACCGCCGGGCCAATCGGCTGGCACATCACTTGCGAGCGCTGGGAGTCGGTCCCGAGGTACTGGTGGCCCTCTGCTTGGAGCGCTCGTTGGAGATGGTCATCGGGTTGTTGGGCATTCTTAAGGCCGGCGGCGCGTACGTGCCCTTGGACCCGGCGTATCCGAAGGAGCGCCTGGACTTCATGCTGAAAGATGCTCAGGTGCCGGTGTTGTTGACCCAGGAACGGTTGGCGGCGAGGTTTGCGAGACATGATGCCAAAGTTATCTGTCTGGATTTAGCCTGGGAGACCATGGCCCGTGAAAGTGGAGAGAACCTTGGCAATTCAACCCTCCCCGAAAACCTGGCTTATGTAATCTACACTTCGGGATCGACGGGGCAGCCCAAGGGAGTTCTCGTTTCGCATGGTGCGATTGCTGATCACTGCTTGAATACCCAAAGATATTACGAACTGGACTCCCGCGATGTCGTACTCCAGTTCGCCTCGTTGAGTTTCGATGTGTCATTAGAGGAAATCCTGCCGACACTGATCGTCGGGGCCCGGCTGGTTATAATGGGGACGAACGTCTGGCATCCGGCGGAATTTCATCGCAAGATTTCGGAATTCGGACTCACGGTCCTCAATCTTCCAACCGCCTACTGGCAGGAGCTGGCTCGAGAATGGGCGGACGTCCCGCAGTTGGTTCCGAACATTCAGCCCAGACTCTTCATTGTCGGCGGAGATACGATGTTGCCCGATGCTCTCAAGCTCTGGCAGCGAACACCGGTGAATTCAATCCGGCTCCTCAATGCTTACGGCCCGACCGAAACGGCGATCACGGCAACGGCCTACGAAATTGCTCCCCGTTCTGGTGAGAGCACGACAGATCAGCGGGTACCCATTGGTCGTCCCCTCTCCAACCGAGCGATCTACATTCTGGACCAGCACGACCACCTTGTTCCGATCGGCGTTCACGGTCATCTGCATATCGGCGGGGTGGGCCTGGCCCGAGGCTATCTCAACCGGCCGGAGTTGACCGCCGAGAAGTTTATTCCAGACCCCTTCAGCGCCGAACCTGCAGCACGAATGTACAAGACCGGCGACCTGGCCCGCTATCGGCCCGATGGAAACATCGAGTTTCTCGGCCGCGCCGACCACCAAGTAAAGGTCCGCGGGTTTCGCATCGAACTGGGAGAAATCGAGGCCGTGCTTGGCCAACACCCGGCCGTGCGAGAGGCTGTGGTCCTGGCTCGAGAAGATGCCCCGGGCGAAAAGCGGTTGGTGGCTTATGTGGTCGCTGAATCGACCGCGGATGAGTTGCGTCGCTTTCTGAAAGACAAGCTGCCCGATCATATGGTGCCGGCGGTCTTCGTGCTGCTCGATACCTTGCCGTTGCTGTCCAACGGGAAAATAGACCGACGAGCACTGCCGGCGCCGGAGCGATCCAGGCCGGAGTTGGAGAAATCTTTCGTTGCGCCCCGCGATGACCTGGAACTCCAATTCGCGCACATCTGGGAGGAGGTTCTGGACGTTCGACCGATCGGCGTGAGAGACAATTTTTTTGAGCTGGGAGGACACTCGCTGCTGGCCATACGTCTGTTCGCCCTCATCGAGAAACAGCTGGGTAAGAAACTTCCGCTGACGGCAGTCTTTCAGGGAGCAACGATTGAGCATCTCGCCAGTGTTCTCCGTCAGCAGGCCACGTCCGGCCCGCAGTCCTCGTTGGTGGCCATTCAACCTGGTGGCAGCAAACGGCCGCTCTTCCTGGTGCATCCGGCTGGCGGGCATGTTTTTCCCTACGTTCATCTGGCAAAGTTTCTGGGTCCCGATCAACCCTGCTATGGGCTGCAGGCCAGGGGGCTGGAGGACGGACAAGACCCCCACACGCGGATCGAAGACATGGCGGCCTATTACATCCAAGCCCTACAGAGCGTGCAGCCGACGGGGCCCTATCTTCTTGGAGGATGGTCCATGGGAGGCGTGGTCGCCTTCGAGATGGCACAGCAACTTCACACGCAAGGTCAGCAGGTGGCGTTGCTCGCCTTATTGGATAGTCGGATTCCCACTCCTGATGAGACGTTTCCGGAGGAGGATGCTGAAGCGATTTTGTTGGTCGAACGTTATTTCGGTATTTCGTTTGGTCCGATGGAGTCCCTGGCGAAGCTTTCCAAAGAGGGACAGTTGGCTTTTGTTTTGGAACAGGCGAAGAGCGCCGGTTTGATACCCGCGGAGCTTGATGTTTCACAAGCTCGCCGTTTTGTCGAACTCCTCAGAAGCGACCTGCGCGCGACGCAGAACTATGGACTGCATCACTACCCGGGTCGCGTCACTCTCTTCAAGGCGCGTGAAACACTGACGAGCACGTCTCCGGACCCCACGTTCGGCTGGAGCGAATGGGCCAGTGGGGAAGTGGAGGTCCACGTCGTTCCGGGCAATCACGCCAATCTGATTTACGAGCCTCACGTTGAAATCCTGGCTAAGAAACTGACGGCTTGTCTCAACCAAGCGCAATCCGCGGAGGCGGCAGAAATTGGCGCACCGGGGAAGATTGATCTAATGACTACGGCAACCGCCTTTGATCCCTGGGTTGCCTGCCGAAAACCGAACCCACAAGCTCGTCTCCGTCTGTTCTGTTTCCCGTACGCAGGAACCGGTGCCTCGATTTTTCGCACCTGGTCGGACGGTTTGCCAGCGGATTTTGAGGTCTGCCCAGTTCAATTCCCCGGTAGGGGAACTCGGCTGATGGAAACTCCGTTCACTCAGCTTGAGCCTCTTGTGCAAGCCCTCGCCCAAGCCCTGGGTCCACTCTTGGACAAGCCATTTGCCTTCTTTGGCCATAGCCTGGGAGCGCTGGTTGGCTTTGAACTCGCCCGTCAGCTCCGGCGACAGTCTGGTGTTCAGCCGGTTCGCCTGTTTGTCTCGGCGGATCGCGCACCGCAGCTCCCTCATCGAGACCGGCCGATCCATGTCCTGCCCGAGGGGGAATTCCTGGTCGAATTGCGTTGCCTGAATGGCATCCCTGGAAAAGTGTTGGAAGAGGTGGAACTCATGCAGACCATGCTTCCCGTCCTGCGGGCAGATTTGGCCGTTTGCGAAACTTACGTGTACTCAACCGAGCCTCCCCTCAACTGCCCCATCTCCACCTTTGGTGGCTTGCAGGATCGCCGGGTGAGTCGTGGCGATCTCGAAGCCTGGCGTGATCAAACGAGCGCTTCCTTCTCGCTGCGGATGTTTCCCGGTGACCACTTCTTCTGGCACACAACTCAGCCGCTTCTTCTTCAGGTGCTCTCTCAAGATTTGCGCGGAGACGGGTGAGAACCACAAAATGAAAGCAGCACCCTTCAGCTCTCCTGTTCCTCTGTGGCGCTTTCCGCCGGAAACTTTGGTGTTGGCTTGCGATGAGGTTCATGTCTGGCGAGCGACCTTGGATCAGACTCCGTCACAGATTCAGAGCTTCCTCCAAAACCTTGCTCCGGATGAACAGGCGAGGGCCGAACGGTTTCACTTTGAGAGAGACCGCGAGCACTTTGTCGTCGCTCGGGGAGTGCTCCGGGCCATCCTCGGCGCCTACTTGAACAGAGCGCCAGAATGCGTGTCCTTTTGTTATAGCTCTCATGGAAAGCCTGCCCTTGCCGGAGAATCTGACAAGGATGCGTTCCGCTTTAGCGTGTCCCACTCCCACGGAGTTGCCCTTTACGCGGTCACTCGTGGTCGGGAGGTGGGTATCGACCTCGAGCGCATCCGTTTTGGTCTGGCAGTCGCGGAGATCGCCGAGCGGTTTTTCTCACGACGGGAGGTTGCGATGCTGCGGGCACTTCCAACGGACGTGCAGCAGCCGGCGTTCTTTCGCTGTTGGACGTGCAAGGAGGCCTACATCAAGGCCCGGGGCGACGGACTTTCACTGCCCTTGGATCAGTTTGACGTGTCGCTGGTTCCCGGGGAACCGGCCGCAGTACTTGGCACTCAACGAGATCCATCCGAAGCCTCCCGTTGGTCTCTTCAGGAACTTACCCCCGCCCCAGGCTATGTCGCCGCTCTTGCCGTGGAAGGACACGACTGGCGTCTTACTTGTTGGCAATGGCCGAACCCGAGGCAGCAATCAGTCTGAATGTTGCGACTCATTTCTTCGCCGGGCCCATTTCTCGGCGAGTCGTTTGACGGCCAAATAAGTGAGCAATGTAACGGGGGTAGCGATGATGATCGAGCCAACGAACATGGCGGCGTAAACATCCCAACTCTTCTGCAAAACTTCCCACAGCCGTGCATGATCCAACGTCAGCGGATGGTGCACCGGGAGAATCAACTTCCCCAATCGATATTCAGCCAGCCACATCAAAGGCAAAAGCGGAATATAGAGAATCGAAGTCACCGCCCCGGCGACAGCGGCTATCACGTTCCTCTTCAGCAGCCACGCCACCACGGTCGCCACGATGATTGGGGATGGATTCAGCGGCAGGAAACTGGCAAAGATGCCGATGGAGAAGCCAGCCGCAATTTGGTCCGGTCGGGCATCCAGGTGCGACAACTTCTGCCAAACCTCTCGGATTCGTTGTTTCAGGGTGCTTCTGGTCATGGATCAGAGCGTCTGGCCGGCATGCGCCACATCACTGGCGATCTTACCGTCGCGCATGCGAATCAACCGTCGCGCCCGCTCCATGACCAGAGGATCATGGGTGGAATAGACGAAAGTGGTGTTGTGAGCGCGGTTGAGTTGTTCCATCACTTCGAGGAGCGCGGTTGCAGTGGCCGAGTCAAGATTCGCCGTGGGCTCGTCCGCCAGGATCAGCGCCGGCTCGGTGACCATGGCTCGCGCCACCGCCACCCGCTGTTGTTGCCCCCCCGACAACTCCCCGGGCCGGCGATGTTCAAGGTTGGCAAGACCGATTTCTGTAAACAGCTTTTGCACTCTTTCCTTACGCTGCGCCACCGGAACGCCCTGCAGCAGCAAGGTAAATTCCGCGTTCTCCAGCGCCGTTAGCACTGGCAGCAGGTTGTACGCTTGGAAGACGAAGCCGAGGCGCTGCAGCCGCAGACGAGCCAGCTCCCCTGTGGATAAGAGTTGCAGGTTCCTTCCTTCCACCAACACCTCTCCGGCATCGGCTCGGTCGAGTCCACCGATGATGTTAAGCAACGTGGTTTTGCCGGAACCGGATGGGCCGGCAATCGCGAGAAATTCTCCAGGAGCAACACTCAGACTGATCCCGCGCAGTGCTGGAACCTCGATTGGGCCCGTGCGGTAGGTCTTCTTCACGTCCTTCAGCTCCACGGCCAACTCAGTCACATCGTCCTCCAAATCACGCTAAAACACCTTCAATGCGCCGGGCAGCTCAGTTCGCGCGGCCTTGAGCGCCGGATAAAAGGAGATGACGGTCGCTGTCAAAAACACAGTGCTGACGGACGAAGCGATGCGCGCCACACTCAAGCGCGAGTAGATGATCGGGTCAAAAACGAGAGCCGTGGGGAGGCTGCTTTTGAAGAACCAGCGCAGATCCAACCCGGCGGTGGCGAAATAATGCTGCGCGCCCAACCCCAGCACCAGACCCAGAGCGAGGCTGATCGCTGTGAGCGCCAACGACTCGCCAATGACCATAACGGCAAGCTGCACAGGCCGTAGGCCCATAGCCGAACAGAGACCGAATTCATAACGGCGCTCGAGTACACGCATCAGAATCGTGTTGAGTATCCCCAACCCGACCATCGCCAGTACCACCCCATTCATCACATAATTGAAGGCCTCGTCCAACACGAAGGACTGAGCCAGTGTCGGCATGGATTCCCGCCATGTGAGAACCTCGACCGGAAGCCCTGTCAACTGCTTCCGCAAGCTCCGGGCCACCATCAGCGAGTCACCCTCTCGTTCCAAGAGGACCGCAACCTGATTGACCCGGTCGGGCACTCCGAGCAGTCCTTGGGCCTCGGGCAGCGGCAACTGGATGACGTGGGCATCGATCGCCTGGATACCCGTGCGAAAGATCCCGTTAACCCGCAGCAGAGTGCTCTGCATTTCTCCTTCATCGGCGTCTGTCGCTTCCGTGCCGGGCGCTTGAACCGCCTGAGTCATGAGCACCACTTTGCCCCCGACCTTCACCGCGAGCTTGCGCGCCAACTCCGCGCCAATCACCACGCCCGATTGTTGGTCGTCATTGAGATAGTTCCCCTCGACGATCCGCTGGGGAATCAGAGACACCGCCCGCTCATCTTTGGGGATGACCCCCATCATGCTCACGCCACTAGCATTGGCTGCCGAACTCAGCAGTCCAGAGGCCAGCAGCCGGGGACTCATGCCTCGCAGAACATGCTTCATGGCCTCGCCATGCATAAACTCCCCGGTCGTGGACACAACCTGGGCCGGCAGCAATAACTCCAGAGAGCCGGTGTCTTGATACCCCTGGGCCTGGATGACGACGTGCCCAGTGCCGAATCTCACCGCGTTACGAACCAATTGCTCGTGGCTGCCATCAAGCAAGCCCAAAGAAATCAGCAGCAAGGTCAGACCCAATCCCAACGCCAGAGCGGTCAGCAAAGTCCCGCGCGGATTGCGCCAGAGATTGCGCCAACCGATTTTCACCAACAGGAGAACGCCTACCATCGTTAGACCTTTCGGAGCGCTTCCGTCGGCCGAAATCGAGCCGCCCGCAACGCGGGATAGAGGGCCGACACCACAGCCGTGACGCCCAGCCCCAGAGCGGCCTGAGTGTAGGCAGCAAAATCCTGCCGACCGTACCACAAGGGACCCACCACGACTCCGCCCAGAGAGATCGCGCCTCGACTGCCACCCAGGTAGAGACCATGAACCTGCAAATACCAGAGGACAGGAGACCCAAGCGCCCCTCCCAAAACCAGGCTGCCTCCGGCCAAAATTGCCGCCTCCGCCACTATCAGACCAACGAGTTGAACCGGACGCATTCCCACGGCCAGCAGCATGCCCAGTTCACGCGTGCGCGAGACGATCGCCATGAGCATGGTGTTGACGATGCCCATGACTGCCAACAGGAAAAAGATCAAAAAGAGAATAAAAGTAACACGACGATTGAACTGCACGTAGTCGGCCAACTCTGGCGCCAACTCCGGCCAAGCCCTCACCCGCACAGGGAAGCTTTTACTCAGTTGTACTGCAAGTGCCGTCGCCGTCTTCGTCGCCGCAGTGATGTCGCTGTCATGGAGCTTGATCCCTACTTCATGGATCCTTCCCGGCGACAAGCGCAACAGATCCTGCAAAGAAGCGAGGGGCATAAGCACCAGATCCCGGTCCATGGCGTCAAGCCCGGTGTGAAACATCCCCACTACCGTGTACAGGTCATTTCCCGTCGAACCATCCGTCGCCGGTGCCAACACGACGATTTCCGAACCCACCTCGACGCCAATCGTGGTGGCCAGTTTATCTCCCATCACCACACCTTTGGCTATCCGTCCGGTCAGATAGCTCCCTTTTACCATCCGACTTTGCAGCACGGTAATCTTCTGTTCCTGATCTGGGACGACGCCGAGAAGTTGCGCCCCGGCTGATTGATGGGTCGCGCTGACCAATCCGTAGCCGTACACCCGGGGACTCGCAGCCTCAACCCGGGGGTCGGCGGCGATGGCGGCAACCAGCGCGCTGACGTCTGTCCCGTCTCGCCCCCCCAAGGTCTGGTTAATGGGACGATCCGGGTAGTAACTCGGAGCGTGCACCTCGGCATCAGAGAGAACAAGGTCCGTGCCGCTCTCGACCATCTGCTGCCTCAGTCCGGCCATTAGGCACGCAACGAACAGCAGCATGGCATAACCGAAGCCGATCGCCGCCATGGCGATCAGCGTCCGCCGGGAATTACGCCAGAGATTGCGCCACGCGAGCCGCAGCAGCCGTCCGCTCATTGTTTCAGATTCTTCCTGGAAAACGTCTCCGCGCTAATCGGCTCGCCAAAGATGATTTTTTCGTACGTGATCGTCGTCTGTTCAACCGCTTGGCCCGTGGGTCGCATGACCAGGCGCGTCGGAATGAGTCTCCCGCTCACGGTTTTGTACTCGGAAAACGTCAGTTCCCGGACCAGCTTCCCGCCCTCGTCATAATAACGCTGCCGGACGGGCATGTGGTCGGCATGGCGGACTTCCAAGGTAATTTTCCCCCAGACCACCACCGCGCCCGGCTTGGGTGTCAGCGTATATTCAGACATCGCGACTCCATCCCGCTGTCCATCAAACGAGGTTGCAATCACATAGTCGTTGGTGAGGCGACTCTGTTTCACCAGGTCATTGAGGGTGAAGTCACTTCCCATCCACGGGCTCATCATCATCGAAGCCGGAATCTTCACCGTGCGGTTCGCTTTCGGCAGATAGTACCAAATCTTGCCGCCAGCTTTCAGGATGGCCGTGCCCGCATCTTCCTGCGGGCTGCGAATGCGGATGAGAATGTTTGACTCGCCGACAGACCAAAACTGCATCGTGATCTTCCGTTGCAAGTCTTCCTTGGTGATATGCATTTCCACCGTGGCGATACTGGATTGGCTGACAAACAGCCGAGCAACTCCGTCCACGATTTCCCTCGCCTGTTGATCGTCTGCGGCCTGAGAAACTTGTCCCAAGCTCAGCCATATCAGCGCCAGGCAGATCGCGACGTTTCCTTCTTGCCATCGCATAAACCGACAGGTTATTGGGCGGCGGCGGGAAAAGCAAGCAAACCGAAATGCTGGTGGTGGTGCAGTCTGAATCGCTTGCTCCACGGATAAGACCCCAAATTGAGTGTCGCTACTTCTTTGCAAGCTCGCCCCTGAAATGACTTTCAACATCTTCATGACTCAGCGGGTTTCTCGCTTTGGTCAATACGACCGGCTAGACAACCTCATTCCCTCCAATCTGCGCGGTAATAAATGCCTCGTCTTCCGGCAGTTCTTGAAGGATGAATTTCACTTTTCTGCCGTCTCCAAGTGTTTTGATCCACTCTCCGTCCGGCATGTTCGCAGCTCCTCAGGCGTGGTCAGTGTATGTCCCAAGTATACGTTGGTCGGTGCGAGAAATAGCGGATCGGGAATGAGAGTCCGGCAATCCGGAAAGTGCCACCGCCCAACACGACGCCGAGAGGTGTTGCTCAATTCTGTTCTCAACAAATAACGCAAAGAGCAAAAAAACAATGTTCACTATCGAACAGTATTCAGGATTGGATATTTCTATACTGACGCAAGAGTGCCGATATGACCTCGGCTCCCTGAATGTCGAATGTTCCACTTGGGGCTACAGAGCAACTTATCAGAACGCAGATCGTAGAGACCGAGCTTAGTTGACCTGATTGACCTCCCGGAAGCAAAAGATCATCAGGCAGAAGGAACTAAAATGCGTTTTATCTTATCCATTCGTACGCTGCTGTTCGCGCTCATCATGCTGTGCATGTCCGCAGCATCGTTTGCGCAAATTGGCGTGGCCATTACGTTCGGCCCGCCCGCGCTGCCTGTCTATGAGCAGCCGCTTTGTCCGGGGGACGGTTATATCTGGACGCCGGGCTACTGGGCCTATGACTACGGCTCCGACGATTACTACTGGGTGCCGGGCACATGGGTGCTGGCGCCGGAAGTCGGTTTCCTGTGGACTCCAGCCTATTGGGGCTGGGGCGGCGACAGATTTATTTTCCATGAAGGCTATTGGGGCCCACACGTAGGTTTCTATGGCGGGATTAATTATGGCTTCGGTTATTTCGGCGAGGGTTATGAAGGCGGACGTTGGGATAACGGACACTTTTTCTACAACCGTTCCGTGAACAACGTGAACATCAGTGAAATTCACAACGTTTACAACACAACCATCAATCACGGCACGGTGAACCGCGTCAGTTATAACGGCGGCAATGGTGGAATCAGCGCGCGTGCGACACCTGAAGAAGAGGCTGCGGCCCATGAGAGGCACGTTGCGCCGGCAGCGGTTCAAACTCAACATGAGCAGGCGGCCCGAGCCAACCCGCAGCAACGCGCGTCAGTGAACACAGGCAAGCCACCGATCGCGGCGACACCCAGGCCCGGAGGTTTTAATGACCGTGGCGCTGTGCCGGCCAAAGAGGCCGGAGCGCCTTATACTCCAGCCAATCGTGCTGGGAATCCGGCGCGTTCAGAGAACAACGCTGCTCGACCCAGCACGGCCGTCCATCCTCGCGACCTTCCGCCCGTGGCACGGCCCAGCACTCCAAATACGGGCAACCCGAAGCTGGACAAGAAGTACCAGCAGCAGCAGAATCAGCAAATCGCAAAGCAGCAACAGGAACGAGACAAACTCCAGCAGAAGCAGGACCAGGAACACCAGAAGCTGGCGAAACAAAATGCCAGTGAAGGGCAAAAGCAGCAAGTCGAGCAGAAACACCAGCAACAGACACAGCAATTGGCGCAAAAGCACACCCAGCAACAACAAAAACTGCAGACTAAACAGCAGCCGCCGAGCCAGAATTCTGCAAAGCCACCGAAGGGAAAGTCTTAACAGTCGATTCGGAAGGTGCCGGGTAGGCTATCTGATCATCAGATACTGGCCCGGCACAGGGCTTCATTCAATACAACGGCGAGATCCACATCAACAACTCCCTCCTGAGCGTCGCGTTACTGGGCATTGGGATCAAGTTTCCGATTGATGCTGCGAGCTCAACCGATCGATGCAACACCATCTAATCAGTTGATCCGACAATACTTCCCCCAGAGAACTGATCTGTCAGGCTGTACTCAATCAAACCTAGACAGGGTAGTGTTCCGTTTGATTCAACCCTCGCGAATGACTTTAACTTTTGGAACTCCTGCAAGTGGACTTCGAGCTAGTGTTGCGTTGACCCATTGAGACCACCGCGTCTATCAGGATCTGCGCGGCCCTTGGGACTTCTGCTGCTGGAGTAACCGGTGAGTTTCGCGCTGTACAGTTCGAAAGCGAACAGTATAATTCCGGAATGGCGCTAACTGCGCTTGACAACAAGCTATTTCGAACGCTGGCCAGGGTGATTCCGCAATGCGGTATGGTTTCGCAGGCGGTGGCGTTCAATATGTTCTTGGCGCTCTTTGCAGTCCTGCTGACTGCGCTGAGCCTTGTGAAGAGTTCCTTGGAAGGGGAAGGCGGTCAGCAGGTCGCCTTGCGGATTTCGGCGGTTCTTCCCCCAGGCAGTTGGCAACTCATATCCGCGTACGTGTTACGCCGGGAAGTGAACGCCTGGTACCTGGCGCTTATCGGTTGGGTCGGAACGCTGCTCGTGGGCTCGCAGGTGATAAAGCTCATTATCAAAGGTATCGAGCTAATTTATGGTGACCACGCCACACACTCCTTTCTCGGCCGCCAGATTCGTGGTTTGCTTTTGTTTTCCTTGGCAAGTGTGGTATGGCTCGTTGCCGTTGCGCTGAGTGTCTTTGGTCGGCCGTGGGAGCAGTGGATTACAGCCGAATTTGGTAACTTGTCGTTGGTTCGTAACTTTTTGATCGTCACGCTTCCAGCCTTGGCGATGATCCTGGCGATGTTTGTCCTGGCCTTGATTTATCGTGTTGCGCGACCAGGTACAACGACCTGGAGGTCCGTTCTGCCCGGAGCGGCCGCCGCAACAATTCTGTGGTGGGGCGTCAATTCGCTATTTGGGATTTACGTTCGGAAGATCCAATTTGGGCCTGTCTACGGTGGTTTGGCCGCGGCGATCGGCTTGATGGCGTGGATGGAGATCTCTGCAATGCTTGCCTTTGTTGGTGCGGCTTGGAACTCAGAAAGTGCTAGTCGGGGCGAAAGTCCTTGTCTCGTTTGCACTCCTCAGGGGCCCTGAACTCGATGCGCATTTTCTCGGGGCTGCCCGGAATGGATTTCTGAAACTGAAAGTTGCGGGATTCCGGAAAGGGTGCATATCCGAGGCTGTCGAAGATTTTGACGAGTTGCAGCGATTCCTTGCGCAGGGCCACTACGTTCAGAAGGAAGTCGAAATCTTTGGTCCCGCGCGCTTTGTCGACGACGAATTTCATCGCTTGTGCACCGGCGATGACGAAGTCGTCGGCGGTCTGCCCGAGAGCATTCAGGAGTTCGAGCAGGCAGGTGAGCTGCGGTTCGGGGATCATGCGGCAGTCCAGTTTGGGGCGATGGCGTTGTCGAGGAGATAGTCAGCTTGTTTGAGGTCGCGGCCGCCGCGGGCGCCCCGACCAATCAGTGAATCATAGGCCGGAGACCAGCACTCCGGCCTTTCCTTCATTGCGAGCGCCTGGGCCAGAAATTCTAGTCCGAGGTAGCCAAGTCACACAATCCAACCCACGGGGTGGTGCACCCTCCGCCGCCCAAGAATTCCTCTCAATAGATCGAGTTGGTGAGATTGGGACTACGAACGAACCAAATAAAGGACGGGGGAAGCTGCCTACACGGCAAGACGTTTGCTGGATCTCTTCTGGCCTGGGCCCTGCCCCGAAATAACTTCCACTTTGATTCTCGCCTCTTTGAGCAATACTTTCACTTTCTTGAATTCTTCATCATAGCGTTTGCTCGAGTATTGCCGCATGCGGTCGGCGTCAACAATCACTCGCGCAATTCCTGCCTGCACGATGGCCCGCGCGCAGTCCATGCAGGGCGTCACTTCCACATAAATCGTGCAGCCCTGCAGCGGCGTGCCCGCCCGCGCCGCATTGTAGATGGCGTTGCGTTCCGCGTGCTCAATCCAGAGGTACTTTTCAGGGCGCTCCAGCCTCTCAGGGACAGTGTCCCTGATCCCGCGCGGAAAGCTGTTGTACCCAGTGGACCGGATTTCGTGCGCCGGACCCACAATCACGCACCCAATTTGCGTCGCTGGATCCTTGCTGCGCAGTGCAAGGGAGCGGCACACACCCAGGTAATAAGCGTGCCACCCGGGAACTCGTCTTACGAGAGTCGTCATTTTGTCCATTGTACTTGGGATACGCGCAATGTCACGTTCTCGGGATGCACTCACCACGTGTTGTAGGGCGTGCCATCGCTGCCGATCTGGTCGGAATTGGAATGCACATCGTCCACACCCGTGCCCGTCTGCTCCGGGCTGATGAGCGTATCGCCGAAATGCGCCACCCAATCGCGCTGCTGCGTGAAGGGATCAATGGGAAGTTCGTGGAGGTAGTGCGCGTCGGCGAGATCCTGAAGTGACTGCGGCGCCTGCAACTTGTCCATCGTGTAGTTGTCAATCGCGGTCCGCATCGTCTGCAGGTCCTGCTTCAACACCGCCTCGCGGGCCCTGCGAATCGACTGCTGGTACATCCCCGCGGCAATCCCCACGAGGATCAGGATGATCGAAATCACAATCATCAGTTCGATAAGCGTGAAGCCCCGCCGCGAGCAATGGACTTCCGCTCCTTGGCGTTTGCGCCACATCCGTGCGCTCTGATTATTCATGCCTTCGCGATCCTGCGCCATCTCACCAATCCGAATACTTTGTGCCATCCAGCCCCGTGCCCGTGGACTTGGAAAACACGTCAAAAACGTTATTCCCACCCCAGCTCGTCGAATCCGGATCGTCCTGCACGGAGCGCATGCCCCACTCTGTCTGGCCGGTCATGGGGTCCACTGGGATGCGGCGCAAGAAGCGAATATTGTGCCCCGTAGCGCCGGCTCCGCCAACGGCGACTCCCTTTACTAGCGTTTCCAGGTCTGGCGGATAGCCCTCGCTGCCCACTTGCACGCGAATCTGATTGCGGTCGGCTAAATCCTTGTAGCGGTCAATGGCGTCACGCATGTCCCGCAAATCCTTGCGGAGTTCCGCCTCGCGCTGGCGCACGATGGTGTAGCGCTGCAAGGGAAGCGCCGCGGAAGCCAGGACCAGCAGAATGGTGCAGGCGATGATCAACTCCAGAAGGGTCATGCCCCTTTCCGGGGTGCGCCGGCTTTTGCCTGGATGCGACCGCATTCCGCCCTCTTGCAATGGAACGATTACTGTACCCGCAAAGTTGCTTCGCTGGTGACCAGCGGGATCGGCCTCTGCTGCGAATCCTTGGCGTTCACTTGCACAATCGAGAGATTGGTTGTGCCAGCCGCCAGCGCCTTCACCACCACGCCGAGCAAGGTGCCGCTCCCATTCACGCCAGGGGTATTAGGCTGGCGGGTTGCCGAAATAATGGCCTGTCCGTGTTCCTTATCCACGCGCTGCACAATCGCGATTTCCTGCGTGCCGCCGGAGAGGAATCCTCCGTGGCGCACTTCCTCGACGCTGATAATCGCGGGGTTATACTGCAACAGCATGGGCACGGAATATAGATCGTTCACATTCTCCACCACTACGCCGATCGTGGCGGTCTGCCCTGGGCTCAGGTTCAACGTGGAAGGCTCGAAACGAATGTGCGGCCCCGTTGTTTGCGCTTGCGGATTGGGAACCTGCACGGCGGGCTGCGCGCCGGGCGCAGGCGCGGCAGCGGGCACTACGGCCCCTCCAGGTCCCGGAGTCGATGGCGCCAACGCCGGCGTGGCTTGCGGATTCGGATTTGCCGTCGGCGCCTTCACGTCCAATTCACGCTTGGCCCCTACAAAGGTGTCTGTACCGGAGAACATCGCCCGCAGGTTGGCCTTGGTCCAATCCGGCATGCGCACCACGCGCGGTATCAGCACGATCAAAACTTCGTCTTCCTGCACCTCCGTATTATCCGCGGAGAAGAGGTAGCGCATCACCGGAATCTTCGCTGCGCCCGGCCAGCCATTCAGAGTCCTCGTGTCCGTACGCTGTATCAATCCTCCGAGGATGCTGACCTCCCCCTCTTTCAGGCGGATTTCGTGTTCCACCTTGCGCTGGCTGATGATGGGCTGCGAGATGCCACCGATTGTCGACGTGCCGGTTACGGACGAAACCTCGATGGAAACCTTCATGCTCACATCGCGATTCGGGTGCACGTGCGGCGTCACGTCCACGTTCACGCCGACGTCGATGTACTGAAACTGCGTGTTCACCAGCGGGTTCACGAACCCTGCTCCCGCCGTGGTTCCCACGCCCACGCCGGCTTGAAAGCTTCCCGTTGCCACTGGGACGCGGTCGCCAATCTTCAATTTTGCCGATTGCCCATCGATTCCGCGTAGTTCCGGGTTCTGGAGAATCTTTGTCGAACTGTCGGTGAGCAAGAAGTTTGCGGTGGCGCTCGGCAGCGTGAAGACCACGTCGTTCTGGTTCAAATGGCGTAGCTGGTTCAACGTGGCGGTGTTCGAATTGGTGCTCGTGGTGGTCGTCGTCGTGCTTGAAGTGCTGCTCGGGGTATAGCTTGGATTGATGGCCACCGAAGCTGACTGCGCCGGCAGGATACCCAGGTTCTTCAGATTGTCCGTACGAGCTTCCAGGATCATCACCTGGACGATTACTTCCGGCTTGGCCTTGTCGATATCCCGGATGATTTTGTCGGCCAGCAGCAGTTTGTCCGGCGTATCCCGGATGATGATGGCATTCTGCGAGTTCACCTGCTGGATGCGCTTCAGGTCCAGCAATTGCCTCAACCCTGTCGTGATTTCCGTCAATTCCTGTGGGGTCGACACGTTGTTCAGGTAGAAAGTCCGCACCACCTGCTCTTCGTAATCGCGCCGCTTCTGCGCTTGGTCCGGAATGATCATGATGATGTTTTCTGTTACCGGCTTCCAGAAAGTCTTGCTCTCCAGGCACACGATGTCCAGCGCCTGCTCCAGCGTCACATTGTTCAATTCCGTGCTGATCCTTTTTTGCTGCAGATCCGGATCGTAAATTACCGTCAGCCCTGCAAGCTTGCCGATGGTGTCGAATACCACCTTGGCATCGTTGGACATCTTCAGGTTGATGGGGGCCCGGGAAAGAGGTTTGACTTCCGGCGGCGCAGAGGCCATCACCGGCTGCCCATTTTCAACGAGGGGTTCCTCGGCTGGCGCTTCGTTGGCGCTGGCGCGCTCCGCGATAAGCTCCAGCGTTTTCTTTACTTCCTCATCGGCAATGGAACTCGAGGGATCGTACACCTGCGCGCGCTGAAACTCGGAGAGAGCGCCCTGCAAATCGCCTTTGTCCCGCAACTTCAGGCCCTTGTGGACGTGGTCCTGGCCGGCTTCAAATCGCGCCTGATTCAGCTTGATCTTGAAATTGGCGTTATGCGGATCGACTTTCGAGGCCTTCAGGTAATAATCAACGGCGGCGTCAAAATCCTTCAGGTCTTCCGCTCGCATCCCGGATTTGTAGTCCTGGTTGCCCTTTGGGCAGCCTGCAAGCAAGACTCCGAAGGCAATGCAGATAGCAACCTGACACCAGCGACGCATGGACTCTCCGGGACTCCGTCTGGCCCCAAATCTCGTCTTTACTTGCCTTTGGAGTCTAGCATCCGCCTTAGCAACGCGGCAAGCGACGCCCGCACGGATCTCCTGCATCTCACACTGTCCCATGTACCAGTCGCATCCCATCTGGTGGATCTGTGGACACGTGGCTGGGGTCTATTTCCACCGGCTGGACCACCTTTGCCAGCCTTCCTTGTTTGTTTAGACGCAGCATCGGGTAAAATGAAAGATTGTGACCAAGCCAACCAAGAAACCCGAGAAGGGCAAAGATACCAAAGGCCCGCGCGACTTGATCGTCGCGCAAAACCGCTCCGCTTCCTACCACTATCATATCCTTGAGAAGCTGGAAGCGGGTTTGGTGTTGCATGGCACGGAAGTCAAAGCCCTCCGCGAGGGCAAGGCCAACATTCGCGATGCCTATGTGGACTTCAAGCCCAGCGGCGCCTACCTCGCAAACGCGCACATCGCCCAATATATGCCCGGCGGGCCGTGGAATCATGAACCGCTTGGTAATCGCAAGTTGCTGCTTCATAAACGCGAAATCTACAAATTGGCTGGCCGTACCGAATCGAAAGGTTTGACCGTCATTCCCTTGCGGATTTATTTCCGCAATGGCATTGCCAAGGTCGAAATCGCACTGGCGCAAGGCAAAAAGTCGTGGGACCGCCGTCAGGACGAACGTAACAAGGATGCCCGCAGGGAAGCAGAGCAAGCGATGTATCGCAACCGGAGGCGATAACCGAACCATGCAAATCACGCTGGAAACCAAACCCATTGTCACGCTCGCGGAAGACGCTCTGGTCACCTATCTTTTCGAAGAAACCGACCCCATCCAAGGCCGGGTCGCCGAACTCGATAAGCTCACTGGCGGCCTCCTTGCTCGTTTGGCCAAGAGCGGCGAGCTCACCGGGAAGACGCTCGAGCTGACCTTGGTCCATGCTCCGGCGGGGTTGAAGACCGCCCGCTTGCTCCTCGTCGGGGCAGGGAAGCGCGAGCAATTTAACCCTGCAACGCTGCGAAAAGTTGCGGGTGCGGCGCTGCGTTATCTGAAACCCCGCGGCGTACACAAGTTCGCCTTCGCTGTGCGCGAGGGCGACCTCACCGAAGAGGCCGCCCAAGCGGTCACGGAAGGGGCCATTGCCGCCGATTTTGAGTCTGACAAGTACAAGACGGACAAAAAGAACGACAAATTCATCGAAGCGCTATCCATTGCGGGCTTGGGCGATGTGGAAAAAGCGGCCTGTGAAAAGGGCATTGCCCGCGGGCGCTTTGTCGGGGATTCGCAAAACTTTACTCGCGACCTCGTGAACGAGCCCTCCAATAAACTCACACCCCGCATCCTTGCCGAAAAAGCCGAAGCCATGGCCAAGGAAGCCGGCCTGAAGGTTGAGATTCTCGACGAAAAGAAAATGTCCGATCTAAAGATGGGCGCGCTGCTCAGCGTCGCTCAAGGCAGCGTCGAGCCGCCTCGCGTCATCGTGATTACCTACACGCCCGCCAATGCCAAGCCCGGCGCCCCGGTAATCGGCCTCGTCGGCAAGGCCGTCACCTTCGACACCGGCGGCATTTCCATCAAGCCCTCCGAAGGCATGGAAAAAATGAAGTACGACATGGCCGGTGGGGCCACCATGCTAGGCGTGATGCGCGCCCTGGCCGCCTTGAAGCCCAACGTCAAAGTCATTTGTGTGGTTCCCGCAACGGAGAATATGCCCGGCGGCAAAGCGCAAAAGCCCGGTGACATCCAGACCGCCATGTCCGGGAAAACCATCGAGGTGCTGAACACCGACGCCGAAGGTCGCCTGATTCTCGCCGATGGTGTTCACTACGCCAAGCAGCTCGGCGCAACGCATCTCGTGGATGCCGCCACGCTGACCGGGGCGATCGTGGTCGCCTTGGCCGGGATCAATGTAGGCGTGTTTGGCTGCGATCAGGCCTGGACGGACAAACTCCTCGCCAGTGCCAAAGCTGCCGGCGAAAAAATGTGGCCCATGCCCATGGACGAGGAATACCGCGAATTTATCAAAGGCAGTTTTGCCGACATTCAGAACATAAGCAGCGGCAAAGGCGGCGGCGCCATCACTGGCGCCATGTTCATTCGTGAATTCGCGGGCGACACACCCTGGATCCACCTGGACATCGCCGGCACCGCCTGGAACGACGACGCCAAACCGTGGCTAGCCAAAGGCCCCACCGGCGTGGCCCTCCGCACCCTCGTCCACCTGATCACCTCGCTCTAATTTCGCCACTTGTGTTGCCTTCGTAGGGGCGCAGCACTGCTGCGCCCCATGTCCGCACAATTTCAGCAAGTGAACCGCCTTGGTTTCTGCAAGTTTCTTGATTTTAACGAGCCTTGCAACTTTTGGAGGCGCAGCACTGCTGCACCCCATGTCCGCACAATCTCAAGATTCCAAATCGCTTTTCGTTAAGCCTTCCTGCACTTGTTCTCCGGATTCTCCAAATCCAACTCCCATTTCAAAATATTTTCCTGAATGTACCTGTGAGCATCGGCATGTTCTTTCCCATCCTGAAGCGCCCGCTCAAAGTAATTCCTCTGCCAAACCTGCCCATGCCACCTCAATTCTTGGTTGGCGCGTTTCGCGACAGCAGCTTTGAACGATCGCACAACCGCCCCCAACGACCCAGCAACAACTCGCGGTTGTGTCGGCCGTAGGGGCGCAGCACTGCTGCGCCCCATTTGGCAACCAATTTCAATGATTCCATGCAAATGGTTAGGCATTAGGACGAACCCATGGAGACGAACTCGGGGAAAGTGCTCGGGAATCCCCATCCAACACTCGCGCACAATCTGCCCAAGAGCGGTGAGTTGCATTTCCAGCGCCACGATTCGCCCAAACACGCACTTCTTCACATGCGCGCACACGGTGATGAAATAAAATCCCCCGCCTGAATAATCGTGATCTTTCAGCCGGATCGAGTGGTGACCCGGGTGCAGATCCTCATCGGAGAACGAGTCGCTCATGGCTGGCACCTCGGTAACCGGGGTCCAGCAGTGCTGGACCCCTACCCTTCCCCGCCCTCGCCTTCGTAGGGGCGCAGCACGCTGCGCCCTAAGTCCGCACAATTTCAACAATCAAAATCGCATTGGTTTCGGCAAGTGTCTTGACCTTGCCAAGCCGGTAATTTTTGGAGTCGCAGCACCGCTGCGCCCCATGTCCGCACAATCTAAACAATCAATCCGCCTGCCATATTTTTCACATCTTCTCCGGCGCTTCGATGCCCAGCACCTGCAACGCCCGCACCATTTGCCTCTCCACCAATTCCGTCAATCCCAGCAAAAACGCCCGCTTCTGCTCATCCGTCTCCGAAAGAATGTGATGCTTGTGGTAAAAGACGTTGAATCCTTGCGCCAATTGAAACGCGTATTTCGCCACGAATGCCGGTTCCTGCGCGCCAATTCCGGCATCCACGGCATAATCGAGCGTGCCTGAGTCAAGCACGAGCTCCCAAAGCCCATTGCCCTCCGCCACACCAAGAAATTTCTCCACCGACTCCTTGGTCAACTCCGCGCGCGCCGCTCCCGCTCCCAGCCCTTTGCGCCGAATCCCGCGAATGCGCACAACCGCGTATTGGCAATAAGGCCCGGTTTCCCCTTCGGCGCTAAGGGCATCCTCGAAATCAAACGCGATGATCGTATTCCGCGTGTACTTCAAAAGAAAGAACCGCAACGCACTCACCGCAAGCGCATTCGCGGTCTTTGCCAGGTCCGCCGCAGCCATCTCAGTCTGCTTCTCGCGTACACGTGCCTCCGCCGCCTGCAGCATGCGCGTGATGAGGTCGTCGGCCTTCACGCCGTGTCCTTTGCGCCCACTCACCTCGACGTAAGTCTTCTTCGATTCGTCCGCGGCGATCTCGTATCCCAGTTCCGCGGCGCAACGCGGCGTCAGCGCCACAATCTGATAATCAAAGTGAATCGAATTCTCGGCCTCGCGCGTGTGCCCCAGCTCCCGCAAGCCTTCCGCCACCACCTCCTGCAAATACGCCTGGCGTGTATCAATTACGTTGTACACCGCGGTTGCATCTCCAAAATGCGGCGCGCCCGCATCGCTCGTCTCCGTGGTGGTAGCCCACACCGTTTTCGCGTCGGGCGGAGCGGGCCACTTGCGATACTGAAAATCCTTGCCCAGCAGTCCGAATTTCCACAACTGGTAAGCGATGTCCTTCCCGACGTAGGTCACCGTGCCGTTGGACCGAACAATAATCTTGGCTTGTTCCTCGTCGTCGGTAAATGAGGTAAATGATGTAGATGAACTAAAGGAAGTTGAGGAATCCGTTGCGATCGCACTTTCCTTTGCCTCCTTTACTTCCTTTATTTCCTTTGCCTCCTTTCCTTCCTTCCGCCACGGCATAATCCAACACCCGGCATTTTTCCCGCTCGTGGCCCATTGAATCGCGCCGCTGGCCTTCAGCTTTTCAAACGCCGCATCCCAAAAATGAAGGTGCAGGATCTCGCTCTCTCGGGCCAGCAGTTCGTAGTAAATCCCCAGACGCGCCATCGTGCGCAAGTGAAGGCTCACAATGGCATCGGCAATCACGGTGGCCATTTCCGCGATCTCGCCTTTGCCTTCTTCGATGGCCTTCAGAGTCTCTCCACGCAATTTGGCCGCGCGCGACTTTTTTTCCTCAAAAAATTGCGTAGCTTTCGCATAGAGGTCCCAGCACAAATAATCAAACCCCGGCTGCCCGGCCAGTTTCCGCACCTCGGCGAGTGACTTCTTCTCCATCTCGCGAAACGCAATCACCACGTCTGCCACCTGCACGCCGGTGTTATCAATGTAGTTTTGCACCGCAACTTCGTGGCCCGTGTGGCGCAACATCCGCACCATGGTGTCGCCCAGCACCGCATTTCGCAGGTGCCCAATGTGCGCGGCCTTGTTGGGATTGATGCTGGTGTGCTCAACGATGACCCGGCCCAGCGCCCCGTCCACCCCGCGCGGCTCGCCGCTCGTTTCCGCCCGCAAGCCTTCCCAAAATGCTCTGCGATCGAAAAATGCGTTTAGGTAGCCGCCGCCCGCCACCTCCACGCGTGCTACCCCGGGGACCGGTGGCAGCGAGCCCGCGATTTCCTGCGCGATCTGCCGCGGCGCTTTCTTCAGCCGTTTGGCCAGCTCAAAACACACCGGCGAAGCCGCCTCGCCGAGTTCCAGCTTCGGCGGCCGCTCCAGCACTATATTGATCTCGCAGCCGTACTTCTCTCGGATGTGCCCGCCGAGCGCTTTTCGCAACCGCTGGATGATTGTCAAGTACACGGTTCCTCAGTCTGCTGCAGCAGTGGTTTGTAATTCCTCAGTATAGCAGCGGTGAGGCGCTAGATATGCTGGCCCTTCCAGCGCCCGCGCTGGAACAGCAGCACGCCCGCGCCAGCAATCGCACATTCCGCAATCACGATGGATATGTACACGCCGTTGGCCCGCATCCCCGCGCGGATTGCCAGGAAATAGGCCAGCGGAATCTCCAGTAGCCAGTACCCGAGGAAATTCACCACCGTCGGCGTCACCGTGTCGCCCGCACCATTGAACGCCTGCATCATCACCATTCCATACGCGCAGCCGATGTTGCCGTAGCTAAGCAGGCGCAAGGCTGCCGCAGCCAGCGGCACCACCGCCGGGTCGTGCGTGAAGAGCCGCACCGTCGGCGTGGCAAAGACCCAAAAGAACACTCCGATCGTCCCCAGAAACAGCATGTTGTAGAAGCCCGTGCGCCAAACGGAAATTTGCGCGCGTTCCGGCTTTCGTGCGCCCAGGTTCTGTCCCACCAGCGTCGCGGCGGCGTTGCTCAGTCCCCACGAAGGCATCATCGCAAAGATCAGGATGCGAATCGCGATGGTGTAGCCCGCCAGCGCATCGGACCCAAATACGCTGATGATGCGCACCAGTCCAATCCAACTCGTTTGCGCGATGGCGAATTGCACGATACCCGTCAACGAAACTCGCAGCAGCCGCAGCAATACGTGCCAGTTCGCCCGCAATTGCGAGCGCAATATCCGTATCCGTTCCGTCCCACGCAGCAGCCGGTAGAACTGGTAGAGCACGCCAATGCTGCGCCCTATGAACGTGGCCAGCGCCGCGCCCGTCACGCCCAGCTTCGGGAATAGCCCCAACCCGAAGATCAGGCAAGGGTCGAGCACCAGGTTAATAATGTTGGCCACCCAAAGCAGCCTCATCGCAATTGCCGCATCCCCCGCCCCGCGGAAAATCGCATTGTTCAGGAACAGAAACAGCAGCGCCCCGCTGCCACCCAGCGCAATCCGCGCATAGCCGCTTCCCACAGCTACCACTTGCGGTGAAGCTCCCATCAACCGCAGCATCTCCGGCCCATAGATGAAGCACGGAATGCCCACAAGAAACGAAACGCCAAACCCAATAAATACTGCTTGCGCCCCGGCAACGGCCGCTCCGGTCGGATCCTTCTCGCCAATCCGTCGCGCCACCATCGCCGTGGTCGAAAGGCTCAGCCCCAATCCCACTGCGCCCACCAGAGTCAGCAGCGATTCCGTCAGCCCCACCGTGGCCACCGCATCCGCTCCCAGCCGGCTCACCCAGAACACATCCACCACCGCGAACAGCGACTCCAGCACCATCGGAATGGCGAGCAGTAGAATGGCGCGGTTCAAACTGCCCGTCGTGAAGTCCTGATGCGAGCCGCGTACCGCCTCGCGGATCGAACTCCACAGCGAAGGGGCCGCCGCCTTCACCAACACATCAGCCGATTGCATTTCTTGCGCCGACATAGCAAAAGCTCCCGTCAGGGCACGGCTTCAGCCGTGCCATAATGCTGGACGATTCAGGGGTTTCAACCCCTGAGGTCCGCAGTTTCGTCGCTTAACAAACCTACGCGACAGCCTCTAAATGGAAACGAGGAAAGGGAAGGTCCGCAACAGTTGCGGCTTAGCGAACAACGATGACGTTTGGCATCAACATCTTCACGTCCTGGGCGCTCCTCGTAAGCGCCTCTCAATGAGCTTACACCGGTCTAACTTGCCCAAGATTATACGAATTCCTGCCCATCCATGCCAGCAGAATCGCCCGCTTGCCAAGGGCAAACTGTCGCGGAACGGGCGCTGACAAACTCGGGGCGACCGCAGTAGCATGCTCTTATGTCAAGTCCAACCTACTGGACGTCCTTTCAGGCCGACCAAAATAGGGAGCGTCATGGGATTCGATATCAACTCTGAAAATGAGCATGGGAAAGTCATGGCTACCGTGGGAGACCCCAAGAATCACCTACACCGCGTGCTGGAGCGCTCGTACGATGCCGATCCTCTCTTAGCGGAAATAGACTGGAATGGCAATACAACCTTCAACCGGCTGCAAATTCCTAGGTTCCTATCGGAATGGGCAGAGCTCGCTAAACAGAGTTCCTCACCAGAGGAAGCGAACATCGTCAACGAAGTTAAGGAACTTGCCGTGCGTTGCGGGGGCGAAGTGCATCTCTATCTCAAATTCATCGGCGACTGACTTTACGCCACGCGCAGTCTGTCCCAACGATTGAGGGCCGTAGTCTGCCTACCCGCAAATCGAGGAGCCTCTTGCTACAAGAGTTCGACGTATTGGTCATCGGCGGCGGCGCTGCGGGCCTGCTGTGCGCCATCGAAGCGGGGCAGCGCGGCCGCCGCGTCGCCGTCCTCGAACATGCCGACCGTATCGGCAAGAAAATCCTCATCTCCGGTGGAGGCCGCTGCAATTTCACCAACATTCATTGCCAGCCGCAAAATTTCCTCTCCGCGAATCCCCACTTCGCCAAATCCGCTCTGGCCCGCTACACCCCCGCGGACTTCCTCGCCCTCGTACAAAAGCATCGCATCCCCTACCACGAAAAGACGCTCGGCCAGCTCTTCTGCGACCACTCCGCCAGCGACATCACGAACATGCTCGAAGCCGAATGCCGCGCCGTCGGCGTAAAGATTATTCTGAACAGCAAGATCACCGAGGTTTCCCGCGATACGCAATTCGTTGTCCGCACCGAATCCGTAGAATATCGCTCCCCCGCGCTGGTCGTCGCCGCTGGCGGCCTCTCCATCCCCAAAATGGGCGCAACCCCCTTCGGCTACGACCTCGCCCGCCAATTCGGCCTGAAAATCATCACGCCACGCCCCGGCCTCGTCCCTCTCGTCTTCGCTCCCCACGACCGCAAGCGCTACAGCGAACTCGCCGGCGTTTCGACAGAAGTGATCGCGCAAGCCGCCCACACGCCTTTCCGCGAAAAAATGCTTTTCACCCACCGCGGCTTAAGCGGCCCCGCCATCCTGCAGATCTCCAGCTACTGGCAGGAAGGCGAACCCATCTGCATGGACCTAGCTCCCGACCGCGACGCCACCGCCCCCCTCCGCCACGCTGGCACGCGCAATTTAGCCGCCGCAAAAAAAGCCTTCCAATCCTTCCTTCCGAAACGTCTCGCGGAAACCTGGCTGCACCACAACGCCCCCCGCTCCTGGACGAATCCCTCTCTGGCCATTCTCGAAGAAAAAATCCACGCTTGGTCGCTGATTCCCGCCGCCACGGAAGGCTTCGAGAAGGCCGAAGTCACCGTCGGCGGCGTCGACACCAACGAACTCTCCAGCAAAACCATGGAATGCCGCAAAGTCCCAGGTCTCTTCTTCATCGGCGAAGCTGTCGACGTCACCGGCCACCTCGGCGGCTTCAACTTCCAATGGGCCTGGGCCAGTGGCACCGCCGCCGGTCGCTCGGTGTAGGGGTCCAGCACGCTCGCCCCCATTTCGGCAAGGCCTAAGCACTTGGAGTGCGGCGGCTTGCCGCCGCTTTTACGCACAAAGCATTTCCGCGAAAGTGTCTTTATCTTTAGGAGGCCGGGGCTTCAGCCCCGGCGTAATGCCTCTATAGCCGACGGGCTTTAGCTCCTGAAGAAAGACGTTTCCGGATTTTTCGCAGACTCTTCAACCGTGCCGAGGCGCCCCGCAAATCTAGCGTCTTTCACCTCTGAGGTTGGCAGGGCGACAAAAGGAATACCCCGTTTGACGAGCGTGCGCAGTGCCGCTAGTATCGAGAAGCGTCAGCGGCGAACCACCATATGAAACTCGCCTATTTCGATTGTTTCAGCGGAATCAGCGGGGACATGGCCCTGGGCGCCTTAGTCCATGCCGGCGTTCCACTGGAGCATCTGCGCAACGAATTGCAAGGCCTGGAAGTCCCCGGCTGGGAAATCTGCGCGGAAAAAGTCTGGAAGAACGGCATGGCCGCCACCTACGTCCGCGTAAACACGCAAGAGACGCACACGCACCGCTCGCTTTCCACAATTGAGACAATCTTGCAAAAGTCCAGGCTCGCCAATCCTGTCCGCGAGCACGCCATCGCTATTTTTCGCAAACTCGGCGAGGCCGAAGCCGCCGTCCACGACGTGCCCATCGAAAAAATCCATTTCCACGAAGTCGGGGCCGTGGACGCCATCGTGGACATCGTGGGGGCTTGCATCGGTTTCAACTTCCTCGGCATTGAGCGCTTTGCCTGCTCGCCGCTGAACGTCGGCGGCGGCACCGCGAAAATGGCTCACGGTGTTCTTCCCGTGCCCGCCCCGGCCACCGCCCGCCTCCTCCTGGGAAAGCCCACCTATTCAACCGGCGTGCAAAAAGAACTCGTGACGCCGACCGGCGCCGCCATTGTCGCCACATTGTGCGAAACCTTCGGCCCGCTACCTCCGATGACCGTTTCCGCGATCGGCTATGGCGCAGCCACGGCGGACCTCGAAGGCCAGCCCAACGTGCTTCGCCTGATGGTCGGCGAGTCCGCGGAAAAGTTCGAGAGCGAGCACAGCGAGGAGATTCGCGTCATCGAAGCCAATCTCGACGACCTGAATCCCCAGGTATACGGCTACTTCGTCCAGCGCGCCTTGGCCGCCGGGGCGCTGGACGTGTTCACCACCGCCGTGCAGATGAAGAAGAACCGCCCCGGCACGCTGCTCACCGTCCTGTGCAAGCCCGCGGACGAGGCCAAATTTCAAGAACTCTTTTTTGCGGAAACGACCACGTTCGGCGTGCGTAGCTATGCCACCCAGCGGCGCGTCTTGCCTCGCGAATGGGAAACAGTAGCCACTTGCTTTGGCGAGGTCCGCATGAAACTCGCCCGCGTCAACGGCCAGGTCGTCCAGATTTCGCCCGAATATGAGGATTGCCGTAAACTGGCAGAGGAGAAAGCGGTGCCCCTCCAGCGCGTCATGCAGGAAGCCATGCACGCGTGGCGGCAAGGCCAGAAGTAGGGGCTTTGTAGCGGACGCCTGGCGGTTTACCCCGACCTGGTCGGGGAGGCGGGCGCTTTGATATTGCTTTCGTAGCGGCCGATCCCGCCTCGCGGGATCGGCCCGCTCTTAGGTCGCTCTTGTAGGGGCGCAGCATGCTGCGCCCCATCTCGGCAAGATCGTTCGTGGGTTGAGCTCGCTCTAGGGGTTCTCTTTAGGAGGCCGGGGCTTCAGCCCCGGCGTAAGGCTCTTGGAACCAACGGGCTTTAGCCCCTGAAGAAAGTCGTTCAGGGGTTTTTCCGCAGCCTGATTAGCCGTCAGGAACCGTCACGGAACTTGATGATTCTTGACCTATGAGGTAGTCAGGGCGTGATAACGAAGAATTTATGAGATAGTTCCTAGAGACGCTAATGCCCGAGCGCAAAGAAAAATTCTATCTCACCACGCCGATCTACTACACGAACGGCCTGCCGCACGTCGGCCACACTTACACCACAGTCGTGTGCGACACCGTTCGCCGCTACAAGCGTATGCGCGGCTACGATGTCGTGATGACCACCGGCACCGACGAGCACGGCGTCAACGTCGAACGCGCCGCCAAAAAAGCCGGCATCCCCGAATCCGAATTCGTCGCCAACATGGCCGAGGCGTGGCGCGCCCTCTGGGATGAGCTGGGCATTGCCGCGGACGAATTCGTCCGCACCACCGACATAAAGCATGTGCGCGCCGTGCAGTGGCTTTTCAAGCTCTGCAAGGAAAACGGCTACGTCTACAAAGGCCACTACACCGGCCAGTACTGCATCTACGACAACGCCTTTGTGAACGACGCCAAGCCCGGCGAAAACTGCCCGGACTGCGGCCGCCCGCTCGAAACTCTCACCGAACAAAACTATTTCTTCAAGCTTTCCGCTTTCCAAAAGCCGCTGCTCGATTTCTATCGCAAGAATCCCGCTTTCATTCAGCCGGAAAGCCGCAAAAACGAAATCGTGACCTTCGTCGAGGGCGGCCTGAAGGATCTCAGCATCACCCGCACCACCATCCGCTGGGGTATCCCCGTACCCGGCGAAGAGCCGCATGTCTTTTACGTCTGGTTCGACGCGCTGACCGCCTACCTCAGCGCCGTCGGCGGCCCCGACTACGAGAAGCGCGGCATGTGGCCCGCCGACGTGCATTTCGTCGGCAAGGACATCATCCGCTTCCACACCGTTTATTGGCCCGCGTTCCTGATGGCCGCCATGCTGCCCCTCCCAAAACAAGTTTGGGCGCACGGCTGGTTCTTGATGGACGCGGCCAAGATGAGCAAGTCCAAAGGTAACGTCGTTCTCCCGCGCCCCATCGCCAACATGTTGGGCATGGACGCCCTCCGCTACTTCATGCTGCGCGAAGTCGTTTTCGGCCAGGACGGCAATTTCAGCTACGACTCACTCGTCACCCGCTACAACAGCGATCTCGCCAACGGCCTCGGCAATCTCGCCAGCCGCGTGCTTACGATGATCCAGAACTACTTCGACGGAAAGATTCCGTCGCCGCGCCAAGGCCAACTTGAGGATGACTCGCTGCCCTTGCGCTTGCCAATGCGAGCTGTGAAGACGGGACTGCTCTCCGTGTCGTCATGGGATACGGCCGGAAAGCCCATCGTGAGCCACTACGATTCGTTTCGATTTTCTGCGGCACTGCAGGAACTTTGGCAATTCATCTCCATGGTGGATAACTATTTAACGACGGAGAAGCCCTGGGATCTTGCGAAGGACCCTTCAAAAAAGGACCGATTGGCGGAAGTGCTTTACGAAGCAGCGGAAGCTCTCCGAGTAATTAGCGTTTTGGCTCATCCGGCCATCCCAAATTCTACGCAGAGACTCTGGGAGAAGCTCGGCCTTTCTGGCTCCGTCGTCAATGAGCGGATGGACGAATTGAACTGGGGTGGTCTCAAGGGTGGCGAGAGTGTAAAGATTGGCGACCCTCTTTTCCCGAGGGTTGACCACAACGAAGCAATAGAGAGGATCGAAGCCATGGCCAACGAAGAGTTAAATTCCGCATCGGCCGCGCCGAAACCCGCAAGTGCACCTGGTGCACCAGCCAAGCCAGCGGCCGCAGCGCCCGCAGTGCCCGACAAAATCGGCATCGAGGATTTCGCCAAAGTCGAAATGCGCGTCGGCCAAATCAAAACCGCCGAGCGCATCGTCGGTGCAGACAAGCTTCTCAAACTGACCGTGGATATCGGCACGGAAATCCGCCAGATTTGCGCCGGCATTGCGCAATTTTACGAGCCCGAAGCGCTCATCGGCCGCAAAGTAGCGGTCGTTGTCAATCTCGCCCCGCGCAAACTCCGTGGCGTAGAATCCAACGGCATGGTCGTCGCCGCTTCCGTTGGCCCCGAAGGCCGCCCCGTTCTAGCCGGCTTCCTCGAGGACGTCGAAGTAGGCGCGCGCCTGAAGTAGCGAAAGTGTTTATTTCGCGGTGTCGGAGACGGTTATCAGCGATCAGATATCAGCTATCAGGAACCAAAAGCTTTGCGTGTCGGCACAATTTGACCCAATTCCGAGGCCCGGTTCCTGATCGCTGATCGCCAGTCGCTGGTCGCCTGTATCCGCCTCCTGATATCTGGTAACTGATATCTGATATCGGTAGACAATCATCGAGCACTGAACGCCATGGACCTCATCGACTCCCACGCCCACATCGACTTCCTGCAATTCGCGGATGACCGCGAGGCCATGCTCGAACGTGCCCGCGCCGCCGGTGTCTCCACAATCCTCGCCATCGGCACCGGGCCCGGCCCGGAAAAACTCGATGCCGCGCTGCCCTACGCGCAGGCCCACGACTGGATCTACACCACCGTCGGCATCCATCCCCACGAAGCCAAGGAAGTCACCCCGGCGCATCTCGAAACTCTCGCCAGGCTCGCCCAGCATCCCAAAGTCGTCGCCTGGGGCGAAATCGGCCTGGACTACTTCTACGATCACTCCCCGCGCGACATTCAGGAGCGCGTCTTCCGCCAGCAAATGGAACTCGCCCATTCGGCCAAGCTCCCCATCATCATCCATTGCCGCGATGCCTGGAGCGATTGCCTCCGCCTCCTCGAAGAAGTCTGGAAGCCCACCGGCCTCGGCGGCGTTCTCCACTGCTTCACCAGCACGCTGGAAGACGCCAGGCGTGGCCTTGACCTCGGCTTCATGATTTCGTTTACCGGCAATTTGACCTATCCGAAAATGCAGAATCTGCGCGACGTGGCGAAGGCTTTGCCGCTCCAGAACATCCTGATCGAAACGGACTCTCCGTACCTGGCGCCCCAGCCCTACCGCGGCAAGCGCAATGAGCCCGCGTACGTGGCGGAGGTGGCGCGGGTCCTTGCGAATGTGAGAAACTTACCCGTAGAGGAAGTCGCCCGAGCCACCGCGGAAAATTTCCGGCGATTCTTTCCACTCACCCGGTCGGGGACGGCCCCGCCTGCGGTGTCCCGCTGAATCAGGGCAGCGGCTGCAGGAGGCCAGTCATCGCAGTTCTCACGGCCAAAGAGATTTTTGATTTGGTGCGCGTCGACCTCGTGAAGGTCGAGCAGGAGTTGTCCCGCCAGAGCGCCGCGGCGTTTCAGCCGGTTTCAGAGATTACCAGTTATTTGCTGGGCGGCGGCGGAAAGCGTTTGCGCCCCGCACTGCTCCTGCTTTGTCACGGCTACGCAAAGGGAAACCTTGCCGAAACGCGTAGCGCCATCCGCCTGGCCGCCGTCGTCGAACTCCTCCATAGCGCCACCCTCATCCATGACGACGTGATTGACAGCGCTGACACGCGCCGTGGCCGTCCCTCCGCCAATTCCCGCTGGGGCAATCATCGCAGCGTTCTGGCGGGCGATTGGCTTTACATGCAGTCTTTCCAGATTGCCCTCGAAGAACGCAATTTCCATGTGCTCGATATCCTGATTGACCTCACCCAGAAAATGGTCGAAGGCGAACTCCTGCAACTCGCCAAGATCGGCCGCATGGATGTGACCGAGGAAGATGCGCTGAAGCTGGCCACTTACAAGACCGCCTGCCTCTTCAGCGGCTGCGCGCGGCTTGGCGGCGTGTTAGGTGGCTTGGGAAACGCCCACGAAGAAGCGCTCGCGGAATACGGGCGCAATGCTGGCCTGGCCTTCCAACTCGTGGACGACCTTCTGGACTTTACCGCTTCCAGCGAACAGCTCGGCAAGCCGGTCCTCAGCGATCTGAAAGAAGGCAAAGTTACCCTGCCGCTGATCTACGCCATGGAAAATGGCCACAGCGAGGCGCGCGAGCTGGTCGCTCGCGTTCTCGAAGAAAAGGAATTCCATTCCGTGCAGCCGGAAAAACTCGTTGCGCTGGTGCGCGATTCCGGCGCTCTGGACCGTGCGCGCAACCTGGCCCTCAATTACGCGGGCCGCGCCAAAGCCTGCCTCAACGGCCATAGCGATTCCGAATATGCCCGCGCGCTGCTCACGTTGCCCGATTTCATCCTCGAACGCGAAAATTAGCTTGCTATTTAGTGTCGTGTCCCAAAAGTTGCTTTGATTTCTCCATAGGAGGCCGGGGCTTTAGCCCCGGCGTAAAGCGTCTTAATTCATTGGGCTTCAGCCCCTGAAGCATGCCGAAGATTCTCAGCTTTTTGCCGGATCGTCCATGCTGCCCTTCAAGCTCATCTACCACGAACTCTACGACCTCAACCTTGGCGCACACGTCTTTCCGTCGCAAAAATATCGCCTCGTTGCCGATAAGCTGGTCAGCGACGGCATCGCCCGCCCCGATAATTTCCTTCGCCCGGAACCCGCTGCCGACGCGGACATCCTGCGCGTCCACACGCCCGACTGGGTGAACAAGCTCAAGACCGGCACGCTCACGCAAAACGATGTGATGATTCTCGAAGTGCCGTACTCGCCGGAACTCGTCAACGCCTTCTGGCTGGCCGCGGGCGGCACTATCCTTGCCGCGCAGGCCGCCTCCCTCGATGGTTTCGGCTGCAACATCGGCGGCGGCTTCCATCACGCCTACCCCGGTCACGGCGAAGGGTTTTGCGCCATCCACGATGTGGCCGTGGCCATCCGCAAGATGCAAGCCGACGGCACGATCCGCAAAGCCATGGTCGTGGACTCTGACGTGCATCAAGGCAATGGCACTGCCGCGATCTTCGCTCATGACCCTTCCGTCTTCACGCTTTCCATTCACCAGTTGGACCTTTACCCCGGGCACAAGCCGCCTTCCACCGTGGATCTGGACCTGGACGATGGCGTGGGCGACGATAAATACCTGCAAGCGCTGCTGCCCGCGGTCCGCAATGGCCTCGAGAAGTTTCACCCGGACATGCTCTTCTATGTCGGAGGCGCCGACCCGTACAAGGAAGATCAGTTGGGCGGCCTTCGCTTGACGATAAATGGCCTGAAGACGCGCGACCTAAGCGTGTTCGAAGAAGCGCGTCAACGGGGCATTCCAGTAGTGACCACCCTAGCCGGAGGCTACGCCCGTCGCGTCGAAGACACCGTGCAGATCCACGTGAACACCATCCTCGCCGCCAAATCCGCCGCCGAAAAATTCCCTCACAGCCGCAAACTCTCCTGACGGGATCATTGCCTCTTTAGGAGGGCACGACTTCAGTCGTGCCGAATGAAAACCGGGAAACGGGGGCTTCAGCCCCTGAGGAATTGATTTCGGGGGGTGTTGACACGCCCCGCCCGTCCTCCCCGGCTGTCTCTCGATTTGTTAGGGTGGGCCTCGAGTTTTTCTTCTCTTAGCTTCCTGATCGCTGATATCTGATCGCTGAGATCCTTCAGCGACTCGTTATCGCCGCGCCCACCGTGCCCGGCGTCTACCTAGCCCATCCAGGCTTGCCTCAGGACTTTGCGGGTGCGTCAGCCGCCGGCCTGTAGTTCTTGCACTTGCAGCCGGGGTGATAGCAGATTGCGCGAGGCCGCCTCGTTCTCCCGGGCTCGGGCCTGTGGATTGTAAAACCGTGCCCGCAACGGCAGGGCCGCTTTCGGTATGTGCTCGCCATACTCCCGATGCTATCACAGCACAGAGGCTGGTGGACGTCCGTGGCGGTGCGAGGTAGAAGCGCGCGGACGCCCTAAATTGCTTTTGCGGCTGTGGGCCGGGCCACACGCTGTCATCCCGAGCGAAGCGACCCGATTCTCTTTTCCGCACCGCATTTTGGCGCGTCGGGTCGCGGAGTCGAGGGATCTCTCTTCTCTACGAACTCTGTGTTCGGCGTTTACCCCGACCCGGTCGGGGCGGCCTCTGCGTAAGGTTTGCCTGCGGCCCTTTCGGGGCAGCCTGCGCCTCTCATTGCTTCCGGTCGATAAACTGAGATGATATTCTCTCTCCGTCCGCCATGCCCACCTCTTCCCACAATTCCGCTCTGGGGCGTACCCTCCCGCATGTAATCCGCACGGATGAAGAATGCGAACGCCTGACCAACGAACTGATGCGCCTCGACGAGCGCGAAGACCTGTCCCCGGAAGAAAAGGAACTCGCCGAGCTCCTGACCGTGCTGATTGACGAATATGAAGAACGCCGCTATCCCATTCGCAAGGCCACCCCGCAGCAGACGCTTCACCACCTGATGGAGGCGCGCAAGCTGACACAGAAAGACCTCTGGAGGGTCTTCGGCTCAAAGGGAATTACCTCCGAAGTCTTTCACGGCAAGCGTTCCATCAGCAAATCCCAAGCCAAGAAACTCGCCCAGTTCTTCCACGTCACCGCCGATCTGTTCATTTGAAGCACGCCGGAAGCGCACCAAAAGTCACCGAGGGCGGGTGGAACAGGATTGGCGCGATGGGTGAGCAGCCGAACACCGCAGAGTTGGCGTACCATTGCCCTCCAAGAAACCTTGGGATAAGCTCGACATCTAACTGTTTGGGAGGAAAGTCGTTGGCTAATTCGATTGCAGTGATTCGAGCGCTGGACTCGCCTGAATGGAACGCCGATGTTTACGGCGCGCTCTCTTCGCTTTCCCGCCTTGCGGCTGCCGTAAAGAACAGGGGAACCGTGATCAGGCTGGCTTATAGCCTGTACAGCGCGAATCGCGCTCTGAAATCACTCTTTGAAAAGGTTGATGCGGCCATGAGCGGAGGACTTAAGTCCGAACCTGGCGCTGAGGTGCCAACACCTCAAAGATTGCTGGACTCAGCCGACAAGCTTATGAAGCTTTCCCGGGACATCGATTACATCTATGAATTGCTCAGGCGCGTGGGACTGACGAACAATTCCCTCACTGCCGGCAACTTGACTAAGATTCGATCTTACCGCGGGCAGATCGAGGACTTGGCTGATTGGTTCGAGCTGATGGCCCAATCCGACGAGGTCAAAGCTATATTTGAGCGCGCATCTGGTGAGAGAGGACGAGGGGAGATCTTCGATCTCGAACCAGTCTAACGAAGCGCTCAAGATCAGAATAACTGGCACGCCAGCGAAGTACCTCGCTGCTCTAGGCAAACCTACCAGAGTCAGAGTAAACGCAGAACTTGCGGCAATAGCGAAATCCCCATATGACACCCGGCTGTCATACCCGCTGGTTGGTCAGACCAAACGCAGCAGCCGTGTGGGGGGTACCTAATCTTATTCGAGATCGTACAAAACGAATTGATCGTTTCAGATATCGGGCCGAGAGGCCAAATCTACAAGCGGCTATCGGCGAGCGTCGGAGCCTTAACGCCCTGAGCCAACTTCGGGTGGCCTACCCTTGCGGGTTACGCAAGGGTGGGTCCGCTCTTCTGTCCCTTCCACCCTTCCCCCTCCTCGTACCAGTTTCGAAACTAGTACCCTATAAATAATAGTAGACAAACGGTAAATAATGTGCTATCCTTCCCCTGTTATGCTGAGGGGACGCTGCTCTTATGCCATTTCGCGCCGCCCCACTTCCTCATCTGCCCCCAAAAGCCCTCTAAGTCCTTTGTTTCCCCTACATCCACAAAATTCTCCCGTAACCCCTTTGTTTCCCCTACATACGCAAAAACATGGGGGTGGGGGTACCTCCACCCCAATGCCCGCTGGTCAAACGCCCCTCGCAACCAAGGTTTTCCGTCATTCCGGAGCCGGTGGTTCCAGCCGGCAAGCAATCTCTGCTCCGAACTTTGCACCATCAACTTTCGACTTTGAACTGCTTTTCTCCCGCAACCCCAATCATTCCCGCACATACAGATCATTCCCCCCTAAGTCCAATTATTCCCGCACATACGCAAAACAGGGGGTGGGGGGGGGGTATGTTGACAATTAAATTATGTACAACAGCAGGAATTGTCGGCGCGCCGACATTCCCGCTCTTGCGCGCGAGAAAAACGCTGCAACTGCGAGAGTTGCGCGCGAACACAGAAAGAAAAAGCGGCAAAAGGCGCCCGCCTCCGAAGGCGGCCTCTACAGAACCTGGAAGCAATTCTGCGTTACGGGCGAGCGGTGGCGGTGTTGGGGGTGGGAGTTTCCGGGGGGTGGGCCACGCGGGTGATGGCTTCGGTGAGGACCTTTTCGATGTCGTCGGGGTCGAAGCCTTCAGAGCGGTAGGCTACTTTTCCGGCGCGATCCAGGATGACGGTGGTGGGAATCGCATTGACGCGGAGCAGGATATCCAATCCATCGGCGAAGAGGACGGTGGTCTTGGGCCGCTCTTCGGCCAGATAAGGCGCGACGAGCGATTCGTCTTCATCGCAATTCAGCCCGTAAAACAGCACATCCTTTTCGCCGGAGAAGCGCGCCGCCACCTTTTCAAAGTGCGGCTCCAGCTCGCGGCAGGGACCACACCAGGTGGCCCAGAAATTCAGCACCACGACCTTGCCTTTGCTATCGGTAAGAGGGAAGGGTGTGCCCTCCGGGGCTTTGCGCAGCGTGAATTCGTAGGGCTCCTTCAAGCCCTTATTCGGAATGGTTTTGGGAGGAATGATGGACGCCGCGGTTTCGTCGTATGCCTGCAAAAGATAAGCGCCCAGGCCATCTTCGGAGCGATGTGCCAGGCGCCAGACGTTGCCAATCTTCATGCGCAATTCGCGTTGCGAGGAAACGCCGTCGCCGCGATCGTCCAGCGAAAACGCCCGCGCGTACTCCCGCAGCGCCTCGCTCAGGTCCTTTTTCAGCTCGGCAATTTCGCCGAGGCTCTCGGCGGCAGCACCATTGGGGACAACGGCGTAACTGGCCTCAAAGTCTTTCTGCGCGCTGGAAAGGTCGTTCAGCTTCTGCTCGAGGCGGCCGCGCACCACCAGTAGCGAAGAGATGTCGCGTTTCTGATCGTTCTGCCACTCCTCGGCGGAAACGCGTTGCGGTTTGTCCGCCGGCGAGGTGCGCCCCAAGCGGTCCACCACGCGCGTGCAATAGGAAACAGCGCGGCGCCAACCCTCCTCGCCGCCATAGCGATCGAGCAACTGGATGGAGAGGACGGTCATCGCGGTGTCGTCCGGATTGAGGGCCACAATCCGTTCGGCGAATTCCGTGGCGCGCGGAAAATCGCGCAATTGCAGGCTGGACTCCACAATGGCGCGGTAGATTTGCGGGCGTTGGCTGGATTCCGGGTATTTTTTCAGGAAGGCGTCCAGATTGCGCACCATCGCGGCGCGGTCGTTGCCGGCGTCAGAGATGGCTTTCTGCAAGTCCACGTTTTCGGTGGCAGCGTCCTGCGCCGCGGCCTTTCTTGAGGCGGCATTCTTGGAGGGTGGCGCGGCGGGAGCAGAGGACGAAGATTCTTGCGCGAGCGCGGGGAAAGATAAAAGCAGCGTCACACAAAACGCCATGCGGCTCGCAAGGGGGGGGCGAAAGGGGAGCACGGCAGCATTGTACTCCGTGAGGGCTAGTGTTGTGACCTGAGAATAGGTTGAAGAAGCTCAGAGTCCTCAGGGGCTTCCGCCAGAGAGCGGCGCACCCACCTCCGGCGGGCGAAAGCCCAATTCATTGGCTGCCTTAATGTCAGGGCTGAAGCCCTGACCCCCTAAGGAGATGATGGCAAGAATCTTTGGGACAACGAACTAGGAGCCGCTTTGCACGTTGATGCCGCCGGAAACCGTGTGGACTTCGACGCGGCCCGATGAGTTGCCCACATGGGCGCGCAGAGAGTGCTTGCCCTGCTCTTCGATCATCACCGGAAGATTGGTGCGAATATCACCGGAAGTGGCATCCGCGGAGAGCAGGAAAGAGGAATTGGGAGGAACGCGGAGGTCCACGGAACCCGAAACGGTTTTCAGGTCCCAGTAGCGATTGCCGCTGGGATTACCCGCCACTTCGATTGGTCCGGAGATGACATGGGCGCGCACGTCGTTGCTGGCTCCGGTGACGTTTATAGAGCCGCTGACATTGGAGGCTTCCACACGGCCGCCGGGATTCACGATGCGGATGGAGCCGGAAACCGCGGTGGCCTGGATATCGCCCTTGACATCGGCGATTTCCACGCTTCCTGAGGCCGTGGAGACACGCAGGGTGCCGCCGATTCCGGAAACTTCGATGGAGCCGCTGGCTGCGCTGAGCTGGGTTTCGCGGTCCACGCGATAGACGTGCACATAGCCGGAGGCCGAGGAGCACTTCACTGGGCCGCGCACCTGATCGATGGTGACGCCGCCCGAGGCTACGCCCGCGTCAATTTCCGTGTCGCGCGGGACTTCAATCTGGTAATCAATGGAGACGTTTTTCAGCCAGGAGGTTTCCTTGCCAATCAGAACGGTGTCGCCGCGCAGCTCGACGGGCGGATTGCTGACCGCCTCTTGAATGTTTTTTTCGGAGCTGCCCCAGAGCGTCCAGCCCTTGGTGACTCTTCCGTGGACGTGGACCTTGCCGTCGGCGGTGCCACGAATGTCTACGTTGCCGGAGCCGTTGCTGAGTTCGAGGCGGACGGGGCCGGATACGCTGAAGGTCCGGTCAAAGGTGTTATCGGTGGCGGAAGCTTGCAGAGTGAAGAGAGAGAATGCCGCGGCGACAAGGACGATGCCGGACAAAGTAAGTTTGTGGGTGCGCATGTTCGCTTCAGCCTGAGTTTCCAGGCCCTCCTATGAATAATGTACGCAAAGCCGGGATTTATGTTCCCTGGGATTTCGCCAGAGTTTCGTTCAGGGAGCCCTGGCGGTAGCCTTCCAGGTCGAGGGCCACGTAGGTGAACCCCGCTGCTTTCAACGCGTTAGCGATGGCGGCGGCCATTTCTGGCGAGAGCGCGCGGGGAAGTTCGGCAGGGGCGAGTTCGATGCGCGCCAGGTTGTCATGGAGGCGGACGCGGAACTGACGGAAGCCCATCTCGCGGAGGGCCGCTTCGCCGCGCTCGACCAGCGAAAGGCGCTCGGCGGTGACCTTCGTGCCGTAGGGCAGCCGCGAGGAGAGGCAGGCGGAGGCGGGGCGGTCCCAGGTGGGCAGGCCCGCGCGCCGGGACAGAAAGCGAATCTCGGACTTGCGGAGCTGCGCTTCCAGGAGAGGCGTGAGGATGTGATGCTCGTGGGCGGCGCGATGGCCGGGACGGAAATCGGAGGCGTCGTCGGCGTTGACGCCGTAGGCGATGGCGGCGAAATGGCGGTCCACGGCGATCCGGCTCAGCGTGGAGAAGAGTTCGTCCTTGCAGTAGTAGCAGCGGTCCGACGCGTTGGCGCGATAGGCGGGATTTTCCATCTCGTGCGTTTCGATGAATTCGTGGCGCAGGCCGGTGGTTTGCAGGAATTTTTCCAGTTGTTCGCGGTCGTACGCGGAATAGCTCGCGGAAAGGGCGGTCACGCTCAGGGCGCGTTCGCCGAGGACATGATGGGCGGCCCAGGCGAGATAGGCGGAATCGGCGCCGCCGGAGAGCGCGACGATCAGGGAAGGGAGATTGCCCAGCTTGGAGAAGAGAAGCTGCTCCTTCTCGCCAGCCGCGTGCGTCGAAGGCTCTTCGTTGTGGATGTGCACCAGGGTCTTCATCGCACAGATGAGTATAGCGCCAATGGCCAAGCATCGCAGCATGCCGCCTGGCAAGGCCTCAGTGGGAGCGCAGAGGGGACTTAGCGGGGCGTTGGGTCATTTGAAATCGAGGAGGACATCGACGGTGGACTTCGCGGGATCGGTCTGCAGCCAATGGCCCACGGTATCGTAGTGTAGGGGCAGATCCTTGAAGATCGTCTGACGGTGAATTTCCAGGCGATTCAGGAACTGCTCGAAGGCCTTTTTATCGAAGACATCACCCTGTTTTGCGGGCCAGGCTTCCTGGATCATGCGTTCGCCCGCGAGCGACATTCCCGTGATGATCATCTGGTTGAAGTGGAAGACGGGCCCTTCCGTGATGGATACGGCATAGGAAACGGTGTGGGCCTGGTCGTCGTAGGTGGCCGCGGGCGTGAGCTTCACTTCCAGATAGCCGCGCTGGCCGTACTCTTCGCGGACGCGGTCCCATCCCGTTTCAATGCCCATGCCGTCGGCCACATCTCCGGGCTTGAGTCCCAGCGTGCTCGTGAGCGTAATCGTGGAAAGCGCCTGGTTGCCGCTCCACTCGACCCCGTTCCAGTGATAGACGGGCCCCGGCTGGCATGGCACGTACACCGGGATTTGCTCTGGCAATTTCTGGTGGGGATCCCCGGAGAGGCGCACCTCCGCGGGGCCGATTTTCGCGCGCAAGTAGCCGTCCTGCTGATAGACCGGGCGAATCGCTTCGGCCAGGAAGATATCGATGGCCAGGCGGGAATAGGGTTTGCCGAGAATTTCCGGAAGATGCTGCTGCACCGCCGGCGATTCTTTCATGTGCGGATCGCTGAATTCCATGCTGGCAATCTGCGGCGAGAGGCCATCCACGCGAAACTGGTGAATCGATCCTTCGGTTAGCGGGCTGAGCAGCACGGCTTGCGCGATCTGTACGTTTGAGCCGTGCGCCGCAAGGAAAGCCTGCAGGGAACTGGCAGCTTGTTCGACGACGGCGCCGCCTTCGGGCAGCGTGCCGTCATAGAACGGCAGATCCTTGCGGATGGCGTCGTCGAGTTCCGAGTCCGCAAACCAGGGGAAATTGTCATAAGACACTGGGAGTCGTGGATTTTCCTCGAGATGAAAGGTCAGGGAAACCGCATCGTTGTGGGTGGTGAAGTTGTAATTGACCTTGGCAAACAAGCCGGAGCGCACCAACGCGTCCGCGGCGTCCTGAAGTTCCTTGCGGCCGACTTGCGCGCCCGTGGACAAGCCCGAGAGCGAAATCACCTGGGTCTCGGTGAGTTTCTTCAGGCCATCGGCGTGGATTTCTTTAAGGGTAGCCGTCTGCGCGTTTAATAGATTGGGGAACGCGAAAGAGAGAGCGAATGCGAGCGCAAGAAATGGGCGGAGCCGCATGAGGTTATTCTAGACCTCAATTTGCGGTAGACCAACTGGTTCATCCGAGGGGTAGTGGGTCATCAGTTTGCGATTACCGCGTCTATCAGGCATGTGGATTACTTCCGAGTGCGCCGCTACGCGCTCGGATTCGGACTTTTATTCATTTTCTTGGTCCGAGCTTTTGGCGCTTAGCCACTGGCGAACGGGGCGTGGCGCTGCGGGTCACAAACTTGTAGGCCATGCCGAGCAGGTCCCGCAACACATCGGGAGTGACGCGAGACAGGCGAACCAGCACGGCGGTATAGGCGACGTAGTGGTCCGTCACGTAGTAAACATCGGGGTCCGCAGCGAGCAGCTCGGCGCGGTCATCGAAATCCATGCGAACGGCAAGCGAGGCGGGTTCGGCCGAGCGATTAGCGGGCACACACGCCAGGAGTTTTCCATGGATCTTGAGTGCCGGTTGACCGTACGCGGTGCTCTCCTCCACGCCGGGCAACGCGAGTCCGATATTCCGCACGGTGTCGAAGGTGATTGTGCTTCTGGGCATTGATCAGCACGATTCTTTAGGACTCACTGCACTTCTTTGGCTCGGTATACCGGATCCCAATTCTGGCATACCGTTTCCGCATTATAGACGTTGTAGCTCCCCTCGGGCTAACTCATGATAAGTCGCCAAAGCGGAGAAGTTCGTCCCAGTACCCACATGTACGGTTTGTGCTTTTATCAGGCCTTGAGGAGGTTCTCCTTAATATGATGGCCTGCCACGTTTGCGAGTCGAGAGCCGTGAGACCACGCTGTGGTAAGATACAAATCGCATCTTAACCTCATGTAACCTGGGAGGATTAAACCGTGAAGCAACCACCGAACTTCTCTGACCGTCGTAACTTTCTCAAGACAGGCGGTGCCGTTGCCGCAGCGCTTCTAACCAACGGCGCCGTGCTGGCATATCCTTCTCCCGCCACGTTTCCGCCTCTCCCCGCTAATTCCAATACGCAGGCCGCCATGCCAACTCGAAACCTCGGCAAGACGGGTTACAAGGTGGGGATCTTCAGCCTGGGGGGTCAGGCGGCACTCGAGAAGGGGGACAACTTCGACATCGCAGTGCCAATTATTGAACGTGCCCTCGACCTGGGCGTGAACTACATCGATACATCCTCGATCTACGGCGGTCCTGAGCGCTGGAGCGAGCAGTACGTGGGCCGCGTGATGAAGACGCGGCGGCAGGATGCTTTTCTTGCGACCAAGACAAAAGAACGCACGCGTGAAGGTTCGCTCCGCATGATCGACAAGTCACTCACCCTCCTGAATACCGATCACGTGGACCTGTGGCAGTTGCACGACATTGGTTTGCCCGAGGACGTGAATGCGATCTTTGGCAGGGGCGGAGCAATGGAGGCGCTGCTCCAGATGCAAGATCAGAAGGTGGTGCGCTTTCTGGGCGTCACCGGCCACTACCGGCCTGAAGCGTTAATAGACGCGGTGAACCGCCACCCATTCGACACCATCCTGCTGGCGCTGAACGCAGCCGATACGCACATACACAGCTTCACCGATCAATTGCTGCCGCTGGCAGTGGAGAAGCAAATGGGCATCATCGGCATGAAGGTGCCCGCGCGCGGCAGACTGCTTTCCACATGGACTCCGCCTCCGCTCGAACAGCAACAGCATTCGTGGGAGGGATCGGCGATTGCCACGCGTTCAGGGGTCATGAATATGGGCCAGGCGATGCATTTCACTCTGTCGCACCCGGTCAGCACCGTGATCGTCGGATGCGACAACATTGCGCAGCTTGAGGAGAATGTACAAATCGCGCGCGATTTTACGCCACTCTCTCAGTCCCAGATGGCGGCGCTTAACCAGCTGGCGGCACCCGTCGCGAAACAGTCGCTGTTCTTCCGTTTCACCGACCGTAGCAAGGGCTGATCAAAAAAACGCTGCGCAAGCAGCCTCTTGCACCCACAGTTTAAGTTCAACCGTGATTTAGTCTCGAAACGGGGCCGATCCATCCTCCGAGTCCCAATTTGACCTGTCCGGTAAAAGCGTTAGAACGAAGCCGCTGGCGCGGCGGGGCTTTATCGAACGCGCGCAGGAGCACCCTGCTCCCGCTCATTCTTTCCCTGAAAGCGCGCCTCCGATAAAGCACTAACGTTAATCAGGACTTGGCATGTTCGACGGTCGTCGTGTGCTGGTTAGATAGTGCTCGCTCAGCTTCCCAGAACCCCCTTTATGGGCGGTTCCCGATTTCCTATGGATACGGTCAAATGAATCCGAGTTTACTGGTTCGGGGTTGCAATCCCAGTCGCTTCTGTGAAAGGCGGCATCAAAGAGCAACGCTGCAACGTTGTTGCGATGAACCCTTGCTTACGCAGGTCCTTACCGGTTTTGACGGGTGTATAATCCTTCCATCTTCGACGTCAGAAAGAAGATCCCAATTGAAAACGCGGTATCCCGAGCTTATGTTTTTCTCCAAAGGTACATCCTCATGTTGAAGCCACTCCGGCGATTGCTTTTTACAGTTTCTGTGCATGGATGGATGTGTTGCGCATGTCTTCTGGGTACACTATGGTTCCCAGCTTTGCCGGTGCACGCACAGAATGAACCAGTGCGCGTCATCGCCTTCGGCGCGCATCCCGACGACTGCGACCTAGGCGCGGGAGGACTTGCCGCTAAGTACGCCGCCCTCGGCTATAAGGTGAAATTCGTTTCGCTGACCAACGGCGACGCGGGCCATCAATCGGAGGGCGGAGGCCCGCTTGCCATGCGCCGCCGTGCCGAAGCACAAGAAGCCGCACGGCGAATCGGCATGGAATACGAGGTGCTCGACAACCACGACGGTCGGCTCTTGCCTACTCTAGAGGTCCGCGAGCAGATCATCCGCGAGATCCGGCAGTGGAAGGCTGACATTGTCATCGGGCCCCGCCCCAACGACTATCACCCCGATCATCGCTACACCGGCGTGCTCGTGCAGGATGCGTCGTACATGGTCATAGTGCCGAATATCGTGAGCGACACGCCAGCCCTGCGTCGGAATCCCGTGTTCCTGTATTACAGCGACCGGTTCACACGACCGCAAGCGTTCCGGGCGGACATTGTGGTTTCGATCGATGACGTGTACCAGAAGAAGATCGAGATGCTCGACGCACACGTCTCGCAATTTTACGAGTGGCTCCCTTGGACTGCCGGGCAGCTTGATGAAGTTCCTAAAGATCCCGTTGCACGGAAAACATGGCTGGCGACTCGGCCCATCGCGGTCAGTAAAGTAAGGCCCGAGTGGCGGGACGCGCTGGAGAAGCGGTACGGCGCTGAGGCCCCCCGCGTTCAGCACGCTGAAGCCTTTGAAATCACGGAATACGGACGCCAGCCCAGTGAAGAAGAGATTCGCATGCTGTTCCCTTTTTTCCCCAAGAAGTAGCACGCGGTCGAACCGCTCGCACGCTAGTGGACGATAAGTTGCCCTACCCGAGAAGTGGTGGCTAGTACCCACTTAGGCGGTTACCGCGTTTACCAGATGGGATGAGAAGGCCGGTCTCCAGCGGGATGCGATACGCTCCCAATGTTCGAGGTGCTCAAGGCACAAGAAAAGGAGACCGGCAATGAAGAAGATTAGCACTGCGCAAGCATTTGGGAACGAAATTTTCAAGGGGCATAAGCTGACGATCGGCATGGATCTGGGAGATAGCTGGTCGTTCTACTGCGTTCGGGATGAAGCAGGGCAAATCATTTTGGAACAGAAACTGCCGACGACACAGGAAGCGATGAAGCAGGTATTTGGAAAGATACCGCGGAGTCTCATCGCCCTAGAGACAGGAACACATTCGCCATGGGTGAGCCGGCTGTTAACGGAGTTGGGGTACGAGGTGATCGTGGCCCATGCGCAGAAGGTGCAGTTGATCACCAAGAGCAGCCGAAAAGATGATCGCCATGATGCGCGAACGCTGGCGCGGTTGGCGCGCGTCGATCCCGAGTTGTTGGGGCCGGTGCGGCATCGCAGTGTGCAGACGCAAATCCACCTGACGGTGATCCGGGCACGGGCCGAACTGGTAAGTGCTCGAACGGCCTTGGTGAACGCCGCACGGGGGTTGGTGAAGTCGTATGGCGAACGACTGCCCAAGTGTGGGACGTATCAGGTGAACCGGGAGCTGGCCGCTAAATTGAGCACCGAGCTGCGGGATGTTCTGGAGCCGCTGCTCAAAGAGGTCGAATCGCTGAACGAGCGCATCCAGGAATACGACGAACGGATGGAGAAAATCGCCAAGGAGGTGTACCCGGAAGTGTCCTTGCTCCAGCAGGTGAAGGGGGTAGGAACGCAGATCGCTCTGACGTATGTGCTGACGATCGAGGACCCGTATCGGTTCGCGAAGAGTCGCGAGGTAGGCTGTTTTCTGGGGTTAAAACCTGGCCGCAGGAACTCCGGGAAGAGCGAACCACAGAAGGGCATCAGCAAAGAAGGAGACCGGTATCTGCGCACCATGATGGTGCAGGGAGCGCACTACATTCTGGGACCTTTTGGGGAAGACAGTGATCTGCGGAGGTGGGGACGGAAGCTGGCAGAGCGAGGAGGGAAAAATGGCAAGAAGCGAGCGGTGGTGGCCGTGGCACGAAAGCTGGCAATCCTGCTCCATCGGTTGTGGGTAAGCGGAGAGGTGTACGAGCCGCTGCGCAATAGCCACAGGGCGGTACAGGCAGTAGCGTAGAGTTGGTAAGCAAACAGCCGAGCTTGACCGCCGAGTCCAGGTGACTGCGACTAAGTCCTGGAGCCCAACTCCTGCCGAATAAGGTGGGATGAGAGGACGATTACCAGGTAGCAGCACCTACTGAAGCGAGAACACCCACCTAGCACCGAGCGAATATCGCTCACCAAAGAGTGCGGATGGAAGGATGGCGACAGGGGCGGCTTGGCTGAATGGGAACAGATTCACGGAAAGAAGAAAGCGAAAGTGTGCCTGGACATCAACCGGCCTTGTGAGGAAAGGGTCAAAACAGGGGAGGCTGGGGGTTGACCGAGCTGGCGATCGTCGCTGCTAGGCCATCCTGGCGTGAAGTTTTTCTATGGAAAACTCGAGGAATGAAAAAAAGAGAAAAAAAGAAAGAAATGACTTGACGCTCACCGGCCTTCTCATGGAAGGACTTATCGCTACTCGACGGCTCGCCGAAGCGCTCTTGTCCCAGTTGCCGTCGTGGACAAGCGTGGTCGATACCTTGTCGATCGTGCTTTAGGGATTGGCCGGATCGTGGTTAGGAACATGCAGTGTCAGCTTCCGCAGGAGAAATTCTTGAAGGAGATTGTCGGCGGCAGTTGCGCCAATCCGAATTAGCATGTTTTCGAACGGTAATCCCACTTCATTGCGATCTTTCGCTGGATAGTAGAGATTTGAGATACCGCCTGCGGCGAGGCCTCCGAGGATACCCGAGTAATTTGCCTGCCAATGTCTATTGTCGCCCTTGCAAATAACGGAATTGGCCAGCGCATAAAGAATCCGCGATCGCCTGCTGCCGCTTCCTTTGTAGAAATAACGCGGATCTTGTTTCAGGAGCGATGGCAGTAGGGCGCCCCCGATAAACGTGCCTGTAACAGCGTCGCCGTAGGAGGCGCCGTAGCGCTTTGCATAACCTTGTGCGCCTTGCCCATATCCACTGAAATTATTTTGCGCCTGCTGAACTCCCGCAATGACCCCATTGATTCCGAAGGTGACTGGATCTATTGTCGTCTTCCAGGCAAGCTGGAATTTTTGCTTCGGGGTGAGTGGAACTGCATTGGGGATGTAGCTGACATAGAAATTTGGAATGAAGCCGAGCACACGCTGCTTCTCTTGATCCTTGACCTGCTCTTGTGCCAGTTCGATCGGTGAGAGTCCGACCCGCACCTCAGTGATAGCGGTAGCAATAACCAAGGCGATCTGCGGAACAATATAGATCTCCCCCGAACGCAGGATTCCAGAGCATGTTTTTGTCGCGAAGCCCGCCGACGTAATTGTGAGCTGGAAGGGCCCGGGAGCGATGTTGGCAAAGGAGAATTGCCCATCGTCGCCTGATAGCACCTCTTGGCTTGGAGATTGATCTTCACGTGTGAGTCTCACCCGGGCTCCGGTAACGGCGGTTCCAGTTCGATCAACAACTTTTCCGCTGATGCTTCCTGACAATAGCTGATCAGGCAGCTGCTTGCCGGCTGATGCCCCTGTTCCCAGTGCTTCAGGTAGACCCCTCTCCACTCCCAGGACGATAGGGGGCTGCTGAGATTGAGCCAGAGCTGGAAAACCGCAGAGCAGGACACTTAGGCTTAGCCAGATTAAGCGCTCAGGGCCAAGGACTGAGCTCCGGGCGTTTCGCCCCGTAGATTTCTTGCACGAGTCTTTTTTCGCAGAATTCACAATTCTTATTTTACAGCCTTCCCTCCTTCTTCCAGCAAGGGTTAACTGTGTGTAGTTGGCTAAGGCTGGCAGCGGAGGGCTAAGTCCTGATGAGTTCTATAAAGGGAGAAGTCAAGAAAAAACACCCCTGCGCTGGCTGGAACTTTTCTTGCTTCTCAGCCCCCTGGATGGAGCAGGATCTGTTCTGACCGCCCGCGCCAGGTGCTCGGTTGCTGGGCACGGTGGCCCGGCGGTTGGGGTTTTCTCTACCAGCGGTTTTCATTGCCTGTTCGCAACGAAGCCTGTCAGTTCCGAAACCAGCAAAGCAGAACGGCGGTCAAGTGGTGACCATAGTTCTATCCGGGACTCGTGGCCCATGGCTTTTTCTGGTTATCCGAGAGGGCCTAGCCTGGTTAATTCATCAGCGGTCAGGATCGTAGCGCAAGAAGCGTACTTGTGACGCAAATACGAATTGCCTGCTGATGGTGACGCTCATGTAGGTCTGTGGCGCGATTTTTTGAGCCCACGAAGCTTTTTTCGTGACAGCTCCGCCTGGCCCTTCCGAGAGTGTGTTGTCGAACGGCCCCAATGAACTAAGAGGAGTTGCAGAACGAGGCGGCTTGGAAGAGCTCTTGAAAAGGCCAGCCGCTGGCCAAGTGAATGCGGATACAACGAGCTGTTTGATGGATGCGCGCACCGATCTTGAACAATTGCATGCGCAGAGTTTCGATTTGTGCTGAGCGCATCGACGAAGGCAATTGCAGTCGAAATAGGTTGACCAAGTTATAGGCGAAACTGTGGAGCAACAGGCGGAACGCATTGGCCCGAAAACGGTGGCAGCTCAAGCGGTCAGCGGCAAAACCATTTTTGAACTCTTCAATGCGGTTCTCACACTCGCCACGATCGTTATAGAAAGAAAAAACGGAACGGCTGCGACCTGGCAAGTTGGTGACCAGGAAACGCAGGTTGCTACCGGCAGCGGTATGTTCGGCCTTGTAGCCGATGCGCCGCTGATGAGACCAGGGGTGAGCGCGATAGAGAAAGCTGGAAAAGGAGCGCTGCGGCTCGCCGGTTCGACGGTAACGTCTCGCGAGACGACGCTGCAGCCGCTGCGCTTTATCTTGCAACCGTGAGTTGTTGCCTATGCCGATGGCATACTGGATGCCGAAAAACTCGCAGAATTCATAGAGCAGTGGCGTGGCGAAACCAGCGTCAGCGCGTAACTTGATTCGGACCTTAGGAAATTCACACTGGAGTCGCGGAACGAGGCGCAACAGCAAGGGGATGATGCGAGCGTGACTAACGACCCTGCCCGGACGCAACCGGGCGGCCAGCAAACAACCGGTGTGACGCTCAAAGATCAGCAAGGGGTGATACATGTGTTGGTCATAACCACCATTGAAAAAGCTGAGCTGCTGCTGCCCATGAGTTGGATCGTCAGTGGAATCGACATCGAGCAGGATCTCCCCTCGTTTCCGGACTTGTTTCCCGCAGATCTTCACAAACCAATCGAGTAAAGCATCCTGTAGCTTGAGGAGGTCGCGAGGCGAGGGCGAGTTCTCCCAGCGGCTGAGAGTTGGCTGTGATCCGAGAGGTTCACCCAGCGGTTGATCGGCAAGAATCTGAAAAGCCGGATCGTGACGCAGTCGATCCGCGTCGTTGGCATCCTCGTAGCCCGCGATGATCTGGTAGATGCGCTGGCAGAACAGAGAGAGAACTGAGTGACGAACCCGTTCCCCTTCACGAGGGTCCCTTACGTGCTCCGCTAAACTGAGAGTGAGTCTATGGCGTTGGTCGAAAGCGCGAAGGGGCAGAAGGCCGGCGTCGCCGCTGAGCTGCCCGCCGCAAAAATCAACCTGGATGCGTTTGGAACGGTAGAACGAGAAATGAAGCTGTGGTATACAAGATGTCACTTTCACGGATGCTCCGAAAGAGAATGTTGGGTTCGCCAAAACCCAGTGTTGATCAACCTTTTAGAGCATCCTTTCTTTTTTCACCAGCAAAATCATGAATAATCCAGGCTAGGGTCGACTGTGAGACTCGGTGCCCGAGGCACGCAGCGCCTAACTAATCAGCTGAGACTCGCTCTCGAACCAGAGTGTCTCGAGAACCCCACGGCCACCGCCAGAGAAGATCCCCGGGATGGAGCGGACTCGGTCAGAGACACTCAAGCTGTTTGTGGTTTCAGATGTTGGGCGTCGAAGCACACTCCTCTCTTCCACACGATCAGAACGATCGTGGCAATCTTCCTGGCCAGGGTCAGCCGCGCCATTTCCGGCCGCATGCCCCTGGCCAACAATTCCGCATAGAACTCCGCGAAGGGACCGGGCTTGGTCGCGGCGACGATGGCCGCTCCCTTGAAAAGATTTTTCAGATCGTGATTGTAATTTCTGTTCAGCCCGCGAATCTCGACCGGCTTCTTCTTCCGTTCGAGTGGCCCGTCAACAACACGGTGATCGGCGCTGCTGCTCGTTTCGATGCCGACACCGCCATAGGTCCATAGCTGCCGCTTGGTGCGGAAACGATGCGGGGTCTGCAGGATGCCCAGCAACACCGCCGCCCGGATCGGGCCAATCGAAGGAATCTGGCAGAGCCGTTTCCAGGCCTTTTGCTTTTTACTCTCCGCTAACAACTCGCGCCGCACTCCCTGGCGCAACCCTCTCAGCGCATCCAGTTGCTGGTAGTAAAACTCCGCCCGCCGGCGCACTCCCAGTTCGTTAATCTTCTCTAGCCACTCGGCACGATGGCAAGCGGCATAGACTTCCTTGCCGTTACAAGGAATGGCCCAGCTTCGATAAATGGCTTTTACTCGCGTCTTGACCCGTGCCAGGTCTTTCGTGACCGCCAGATAACTGCGCACCAACTCCTTCAGCGTTCGTAGGCCATGTTCGCCGTGATAGACAGGAGTGAGATGATCGATACGCAGCAGCTCCGCCAATCGGCGGGCGTCAATCTTGTCATTCTGGCTGTCCTCTCTCATGGAAGCGTTCTTCCGTGGATCGCAGACGATCAATTCGGTGACGTGTGGTCTCAGAAGGTCGTATAGCCAGGCCGCCGAGGTTCCTTCTTCAAACGTGACGTGCAAATCCCCGCGCAGCCCGTCGATACACTGCAGAATCATGCTGGCTTTCGTCTCGATGACGCATTCCATCACCACCTTGCCGGCGGAGTTCCTCACGGCAATCGAAATACTTTCCTTGTGCACATCCATGCCGATATATTTAGTGTTGGTCATAAGGGCGTTCCTCCTCTGGAGCGGTTGAGCCAAGCACTCAAAACCTACTCCACAAAGGGCGCCCTTTTATATTGCGTCGCCAAACCGGAGAAGTTCGGCCCAGTACCCGCCCCGGTGAAATTGATGTTTTCTCGGTTTCACAAGGGAAAGTGGTAAAAACTCTTCCAATGGGAGGGAAAGCCACCTCTGCGTACGGGTGGTCGGCAGACGGCAATCATGTCGTTCTTTGCGATATGGACTGCTCTTTCCATTTGGTTCCCTTGAGAACCTAACGGCAGTTCGCAGCACAGTGCCCAGAATGTTTCCCTGCTTGTGCCCGGTTGGGCTTATCGGACATGGGGCTTCAGTTGCTGACGCTGTTGCTTTCGATATTGGACCTGGACGCGAAAATCCCCGTTTAGGTCATTAGTCTCTGACGCAACTCGTTTTTCCAGTATCGGGATTTGTACGGAGATGCTCTCCTGTCGGACATGATCCGTCCTGACCTTTTCGATCCTTGTGGTCGGCCGGTCTTTGTTCGTCGGCCCGCCTTTGATCTTCTGCCCGGCGCTGATCTGCGTCACGGCCCGAATCTCCAGTCTGGCCCGTCGCGCCTGGCTGTCCCTGCGGTCCAGGTGGTCCTGGCGTTTGGCTCGCGGTGCATCCGGCGATAGATAGCACTAGCGAGAACGCACCCACAACTAGCGATGTCTTCAGTTTCATTTGATTTTCCTTTGTGGTGCCGCTCGACCCCGAACGCCGCCACCGCAGATGATTGCACACCGCGGGAATGGTACCCCTAGTTCGCCGGTTGACGCTGTTCGAATTCGCACAGTGATCAAAAAACGTCAAACGCGGGAAAGAAGTTCGGGTAGCTAATTGGGATTCGAATCTTCAATTGATCCGGTCTCCAAGTCCCGATCGGTCGCCAGACCGGACAAGCTCCTCCCGGTACCCCACTTCTCCGAGTATTGCGTTTATGAAATGGGATCTTCGACCCGCGCTTGGCGGCTCACTGCCACTATTTCGCGTCGATCAGGAGGACCTGGCACGCGTAGTCGAACGATGGCATGTAGCGGGAGCTTAACGACACCCGTGAAATGGGGCGCGAGGTGTAATTAGTGGCGTCGGCACGTGCGACATCGTCGTTAGCTCGTTGTAGAATTCCTTATTCTTCAATATATCTGAGCTCGTGAAGGCGGCGGGCGGATCGGATCGCTACGGATGCGGCAAAACGAGTCATTGACCAGGCAGCATCGCGTCTGGCAAGACGCCGGTGCGCGCGATTTCGGAATGCTCGTCCTCTTGGCGCTCGCCATAATTCTCCTGCACACACTCACCAACGGTCAGTATGGCTTTCACCGCGACGAATTGCTGACATTGAACAACGCACGCCACCTGGAATGGGGCTACGTGCTCTATCCACCGATGACGCCATTCCTTGCCCGTGTGGAATTGGGCCTTTTCGGCGCTTCGCTTCGAGGTTTCCGTTTTTTCGCGGCTGTGTCGCAAGGGCTCGTGTTGCTCCTCACGGGCCTAGCCGCCCGGGAACTCGGCGGCAAACGCGAAGCGCAACTTGTGGCTGCCTTGGCAGTAGGAATCGCAGGCCCCGCGCTGGTCGCTGGGTGGTTCTTGGGGTACACAACCTTCGATTATCTGTGGTGGGTGGTGGTGGCTTACTTCGTCATCCGGCTGCTTAAATCGGATGATCCTCGGTGGTGGCTCGCCATCGGAGCGGCGATCGGCTTAGGCATGATGACCAAATATGCGATGGCGTTTTTGGTGTTGGGGGTTGTGGGAGGCGTGCTTCTAACGCCGGCCCGGCGCTACCTGAAGAGCCCATGGTTGTGGTGCGGGGCGGGCGTAGCGTTACTGATCATGCTGCCCAATATCGTCTGGCAGATCCATCATCATTTTGTTTCACTCGAGTGGCTGAAGAGTGTTCACGCACGCGACATTCGCTGGGGCTGGACGGATTACTTTCTGCCGAATCAGCTCTGGAAATGCACCAACCCCGTCACACTCCCGCTTTGGTGTGCGGGGCTTTGGTACCTGTTCGCCGTCCCACAAGGCAAGCGTTATCGCATGCTGGGTTGGATGTATGTCATTCCGCTCTTGGCGTTGTTCCTCGCCAGAGGGCGCGATTACTATCTGGCCCCGGCTTACCCCATGCTCCTCGCGGCAGGAGCCGTCTGGGGCGAGCAGTGGCTGAGTTCGCTCAGCACTCATTCCGCCTTGATCGTGCGACGCGTCACCTGGAGAACCCTTGCGATCGCGGGCTTACTTGGCGCCGCAGTGACGCTCCCGATTGCTCCGCTGAACTCTGCCTGGTGGCGCGTCGCGGACGGTATGAACGGCGGCAATTTCAATATGCAGATCGGCTGGCCGGAGTTGGTGGAAACGGTGGCCAAAATCTGCGACTCATTGCCCGCCCAGGAGCGGGCCAGGCTGGGCATTCTGGCGGGCGACGAGGGTGAGACAGGTGCCGTCAACCTGTATGGCCCGGCGTATGGTTTGCCAAGGGCCATCAGTGGGATGAATTCCAACTGGCTGCGCGGCTACGGTGATCCGCCGCCGCAGACCGTGATCGCGGTAGGTCTGTCACGCGATTTTGTGGAGCGGAATTTCGAGTCCTACGAGTTGGCTGGCCGTTTGACGAATCGCTATGGCATCGTCAATGCCACGATTGACGGTTATGCCGACGTGTTTGTCTGCCGCAATCTGCGCCAGCCATGGCCGGAGTTCTGGGAGCATTTCAGATACTACGGGTAAGAAACTGGCGGCTTTCAAGGCTCAGGGCTGGCTCCTATGCCAGCAAGACCACATTGCCGATTACTTGCCCACTCTCAAGCAACTCATTGGCCTTGGCCGCTTCCAGGATGGGGAACGCCTTCCATATGACCGGTTTGATTTTGCCTTCTTCCAACAGTTTGAAGAGCGTGGCCCAGTCTTCCAGAAACCGGCGCTTGTTGAACACCAACAATCCCGTTCCATAGAGTTTGAGGGATTTGCCATTCGGTAGCAGGTTGAGCAGGACGAACTTGGCTAGCAGAAGCAACAAGCCTGTGACGCTCAATGGGTTGCCGTACACCGCCCACTTCCCACCGCGCCGCAACAAGGAAAATCCACGATCGAGGTAGTCCTGCCCCATTCCATCAAAGACGGCATCGAGTCCGCCGGGCTCCGCTTGACGGATCACCTCGACGAAATCTTGCGAGTGGTAGTCAATCGGCGTGGCCCCATATTCAGTGAGAATAGGATGTTTGCTCTTGGACGCGATGCCGTACATTTTGAGTCCAGCCAGTTTGCCGAGTTGCAAAAAGGCCGTCCCGACCCCTCCGCTCGCGCCGATGATGAGCACCCTATCGCCCGCCTTGACCTTGGCGGAGCGATGGAGGGCCTGGAACGCAACGACGTAATTCAGGATCAGTGTGACAGCTTCCGCTGGATCCAGAGTGGCGGGGGCGGGGATAAGCTGCTCCTCAGCCAGAAAAATGTACTCGGCATAGCCGCCCAAGCGCGTCAAGGCCGCAACGCGGTTCCCCACAGCGGCGCTGGTGACACCTTTACCGAAAGCATCAACGACACCAATGATGGAATAGCCTGGAACAAAGGGAATTTTGGGCACAAACGGAGACTGGCCATAGCGGGCCTGCACGTCGGGCAAAGAAACGCAGGAGGCAAGAACTCTAATCCTCACCTCGCCGGGCGAGGGCGCGCGAAGATCATTCTCAATTACCTTGAGAACTTCAGGTGCCCCTCTTCTTGTTGCAACTACGCTTCTGTACTTCACCGGACTCACCATCTAGTCCTCCAGCGTCTCACAGATTTGCGAGCTGGCGAAGGCGGCCGCAAGGCAAACCCAAGAGACCGATCTAAAGATCGGCCACTACACGGAGTGGCTACTCGACGGTGACGGATTTGGCGAGGTTGCGGGGCTGGTCGACGTCGCAGCCGCGGCGGATGGCGATGTGATAGGCGAGCAGTTGCAAAGGCACAATTTCCAACATGGTCGCCAACAATTCCGGTGCCGGAGGCAGCTCAATGATGTGATCGGAGGCTTCGCGGGCGAGATGATCGCCTTGGGTCACGACAGAGATCACGATGCCGTCGCGCGCCTTCACCTCTTTAATGTTGGAGACGCTCTTCTCGTACAACGTGAGGGAAGCGGGATCGGAATCGTCGCGCGTTGCCAGCACCACGACCGGCAAGTTCTCATCAATCAGCGCGTTTGGACCGTGCTTCATCTCGCCGGAGGGATAGCCTTCCGCGTGAATGTAGGAAATTTCCTTGAGCTTCAGCGCGCCTTCGAGCGCGATCGGATAATGAACGCCGCGTCCCAGATACAGGAAGTCCGTATGGCGGAAGAACTGGCGCGCTAGATTTTCGTAGAAGCCGGTTCCATCCGCTTGCAGAATGGTTTCGATCTTGTGCGGGATACGCGTGAATTCGAGCATCAAGTGACGCGCCGCTTCCGCCGAGAGCTTGCCGCGAATCTGCCCGAGGTAGGAAGCCAGCAGGACCAGGGAAGCGAGTTGCGAGGTAAAGGCCTTCGTCGAAGCGACACCAATCTCGGGTCCGGCGTGCGTCAGGATGGTGCCGGCGGCTTCGCGCGTCACCATGGAACCCATCACGTTGCAAATCGCCAGCGTTGGCGAGCCTTTCTGCTTGGCCTCGCGCTGGGCGGCCAGCGTGTCCGCGGTTTCGCCGGACTGGCTGATGCACACCGTGAGCGTCTTTGAATCGAGGATGGGATCGCGATAGCGAAACTCGCTGCCATAATCCACTTCAACCGGAATGCGCGCGAGTTTCTCGATCATGAACTTGCCGGCGAGCGCGGCATGCCAGCTTGTGCCGCAGGCGACGATGCGCACTTTCTCAAAGCCGCGGAACTGCTGGTCGGTGATCTGCATTTCGTCCAGGAAGACCTTGCCGGTGTCCTGGGAGATGCGGTTCAGGATGGTGTCGCGGACAGCGCGCGGCTGCTCGAAGATTTCCTTCTGCATGAAATGCTTGTAACCGCCCTTTTCCGCCATGATGGGATCCCAGGCGACGTGATGAGAGGGGCGGCTGACGGGCTTGCCGTCGAGATCGGTGACGCGCACACCGTCGCGCGAAAGAATGGCGAGGTCGCCATCGGCGAGGAAGAAAATCTCCCGGGTGTGCTCGAGCAGCGCGGGGATATCGCTGGCGACAAAGTATTCGCCTTCGCCCAGGCCGATCACGGAGGGAGGCCCGATACGCGCGGCGATCAGCTTCTGAGGATCTTTCGCGGAGAGAAATACCAGCGAGTAGATGCCGCGGAGATCCTTCAAGGTGCGGCGCACGGCTTCCTCGAAGGGAAACGTTTTGGCATATTCCTCGACGAGATGGGCGACGATTTCCGTGTCCGTTTCGGTGACGAATTTGTGGCCAACTTTTTGCAGTTTTTCCTTCAGCTCCAGGTAATTTTCGACGATTCCGTTGTGCACCACAACGTATTGCCCGGTGCAATCGCGATGCGGGTGAGCGTTCTCCTCCGTGGGACGCCCGTGCGTGGCCCAGCGCGTGTGGCCGATGCCGTAGGTGCCGTCGAGCGGCGCTTTCTGGATGGCCTCCTCGAGATTGCGCAATTTGCCCGGAGCGCGGCGAATGTCCATTTTGCCGGCGGCATTGACGACCGCAATTCCGGCGGAGTCATAGCCGCGATATTCAAGTTTGCGCAGGCCCTCGATGATTACGGGAACAACCTTTTTGGGGCCGATATAACCAACAATGCCGCACATGCTGGAGTTCTCCTAAAGGAAGTCTTCACAGGGTAACACGCGAAATGTTGCGCCGGTGCGAAAAGGGCGGGGAACCTTCCGGAGAGTTACTCGATAGGCTGATTGGGCGTGCGGGTCATTTCAACGGCGCTGAGCTTGCCATTGGCGTCGAAATAGAAGGTTACCCGCGCGGTGACAGGCCGCACCGTCTGCAAATCAATATGGCGGATGATGGCAACCAGGGTGCCCGGTTTTTCGGACGGCTGCAGCTCATAGCCGCGCACGGAAAGGAACGTTGTGACGCGCTCGGGTGTGGAACCCTTGGGCAACTGGGTCTCAATAATTTCCTGTATGGGCTTGAGTTGCGGGTCGTCGACCTGCATAAAGGTCTTCTGGCAACCTGCCGCGAGAAGCGCGAACAAGAGTAGGAGCGAGCAGAAGAGAGGTGGGCTGCGACGGGCGGCCGTACTTGAAACGGGGTTTTCGTGCGATATTTCGAGTCTCATCCGGCGTCTCTCGTGAGTTTCCACGCTATTCCACGATCTCGAAGCGGTATTCCTCGATGACCGGATTGGCGAGCACTTCCTTGGAAATGCGCTCGAGCTGCTGCTGCGCTTCGTCGCGGTTCCAGCCATCGAGATTGAGAACGAAGAATTTGCCCTGGCGTACGTCGGAAATTTGCGCGTAACCCAGGCTGGAAAGGGCGTGTTGAATGGTTTGACCCTGCGGGTCCAGAACAGTGCGTTTCGGCATAACCCAGACGTGAGCTTTCATGGCCATCAGTATAGCAATTCCCTTGCACGTGTTCACGCTGGCCTGCGTTTCGGCGGCCGCTCAGTTTCTGATTACGCGACCACACGGGCTTAGCCTAGCGATACCAACCATCACAACCACCGGTCTTGCGATTTCCCTGTAGTAATCGGAGATATGGAAATGGGATTTCTTGTAACTGTTATCGAGCCAGAGTAGTGTAATTGCATGCCTAGAATTGTGTGCCTGTTGTTACTCGGCTGCGCCATCTCCCACCCCGCATTTACTCAGCAGGGCGGATTAGACCATCTAAGCGGCATCGTTGTGTCAGAGAACGGCATGCCTATTGAAGGGGTGAAAATATTCGCGTGGAAGGATGCAACGACTAACGCTGAGGGTAGATTCGACCTCCCGAACCTGCCGAGCAAGGATTCGGTAGTTTATTTCCAAAAAGAAGGTTTCCGCCCCAAGTCGCTCATAGTCAAGACGCAGACCGGCACGGTGAAGGTGGTTCTTGAGGACGACAGGAAAACCGCTTGGCTTATTCCTTCCTGTTTGGCAAGAGATGTCAAGGCTTCGCCTGAAGGTGCCCAACTTGAGTTTCTGCTGCCAAGAAATGCAAAGGTTAAACGAATCAAGGACATTGACTATCAGGAGTACGTCATAAGCCTTGCGAAGGGTTCAAAACCGCTCCAACTTTGGTACGGCCCGCTCGTTAGTCCGGGGTGGACGGTCAGCGAACTCACCCTACGGTCGGCCAGTTTTGAAGAGAGATCGATTCACAGCAAGTCCGGTCAAATCATAGGATACGATCGACGTGGCAAAACGCGAGATGGCACGGTGTGGCGCTCTGCCGATTTTCCTGGCCTATCAGCAAGTGCAATCTACGAGAGGGCTCCTGACGAGGAAGCAGCAACCTATGACCGAATCATCGATTCCGCTTGCCAAGTCGAGCAATCGCATTAACTCGGATGACCGGGAACTTACGGATCTTCTCTCGAAACCGTTTCTTGACCTCAAAAAGTTGACATACAGTAACTTGAACGATTAACGCGCCGATCGGGATCTGAGTAATTACCCCTGAGAAAAATTCGGCGGGGGAGTCATTTTCGCGGGAGGCGGGCGAGGTGGGCGCGGCGGGTTTCGTCGGGGCGGAAGGAATGTTCCGCGGCGTCGCGATGCAGGCCGACGAGTTCGGCTTCGCTGAGGCCCATTTGCGCGGCGATTTCGTATTCACCGAGGAGCGAGGCGTGGAACATGGCGGGATCGTCGGTGGAGAGCACTACCGGAATGCCATGGCGAAGAGTTGCGGCAAGGGGTGTTGCTGAAGCGCAAGCTAGCTAAGGACGCGCAAGCCGAGGCCTGGACCCTGCGGCAAAATGAGCTTGCCCTTTTCCACGGTCACGCCGGCGAACGCATCATTGGCGATGAGCAGGTTGCCATCCAGGTCGGCGTAATCCACAAGCGGCGATAGGTGAGCCGCGGCGGTTACGGAACACGAACTGGAGACCATGCAGCCGAGCATCACTTTCAGGTCGAGAGCGCGAGCCATCTTGATCCATCGGTAGGCTTCCGTGATGCCGCCAGCCTTGTCGAGCTTCACGTTGATGCCGTCGTAAGCTCCCTTGAGTTGCGGGATCATCGCAGCGCTGGTGCATCCCTCGTCGGCGATGATGGGGAGATGGACTTTGCCGCGCACATATTTAATTTCCTCAAACATGTGAGCGGGCATGGGCTGTTCGATGAACTCCACGCCTTGGGTCTCCAGCCAGTTGATCTTGCGGATGGCCTCTTCCTTGTCGGTCCAGCCCTCGTTGGCGTCAACACGAAGCGGTTTGTTCGTGACGCTACGGACGGCGGCAATGGTCTCTTCGTCGGTCTTCAGGCCCACCTTTACTTTTAGGACGGGGTACGCGGCCGCTTCCGCCGTCTTTTGCCTGGTGATTTCCGGAGTGTCAATGCCAATCGAAAATGTGGTAATGGGGGCGGCGGCGGGGTCAAGACCGAAATACTTGTACAAGGGAATATTCAGCGCCTTGCCAATCCAATCCATCACGGCGATATCCACGGCGGCCAGGGCCGCGTGCTGGCGCTCACCGAGGAGCTTGCGGATGTCCGCAAGGAAGGCGTCGAATTGCCAGGGATCGCCGGCTGCGATCTGGTCGAGGATGGCGTCGATGGCGAACTTCGCCTGCTCAGGGAATTCGTTGTAGCGAACGATGGGCGCACCTTCGCCAAATCCGGTGATGGCGTCACGCGTGTAGCGGAGGTTCACCGTATCGCGATAGGTGTTGGAAGACATGGTGGTGGTCCAGGTGTGGCGCAACATCAGGCGCTTCAGATCCACTTGGACGGAGGCTTTGTGGCCGCTCGCCAGGGGTGCGCCGTTCGCCACCAGCAACTTCCCGATGGGCCTCGTGGTGAAGGCTCCCGCGGCTCCTGCAACTTTCAACCATTGGCGTCGATTCACGGCTTTATCCTCCTTGCGGCTACCAGAAGTCCGGTCCAGGGCGCATCGTCCAGCTTGCCGATCTGAACCATGGGGTGATCGTGGGTGGTATCGTGAATGAATTCTCCATTCCCGATGTACATCCCCGTGTGCGTGATGTGTTCAGCGCCACGTCCGAAGAAGAGCAGGTCACCGGGCTGCAAATCTTTGCGTTGAACTTCGCTGACGCCGCTCCACTTCGCCTGAATATCGGCGTCACGCGGCATAATGACGCCACGCTGGCGCTGCAGCATCTGCGTGAAGCCGGAACAGTCGAAACCGAAAGACGAAGTGCCTCCCCAAGTGTAGGTGACGCCGAGAAATTTACGTGCGACGGTGATCATCTGGTCGATAGTAAGAGGCGCGAAGTCTGAACTGACATCGCCGGTCTGGATAAAGGCTTCGGAAGCGTCGGGAAGCCGCACCTTGAGCCAGCGGTCGCCGTCTGCCACTTTATCGGAGAGGACCTGCAGCCGGCTTTCCCATGGAATCGTGAGAACTGGGGCATGTTTGGTGACATCGGGCTCGCGATAGAGATTAGCGCTGAGTTGCGAAACGCGGACCGCGGGACCCTGCACGGCGTACTGCTGCCCACTGAGTTTCCGCAAATTAGCGCGCTGGGTCCAACCCTTGTACTCGTCCGGGGTCCTGATCCATGCCCAATGCCTCTTGGTTTGGAGCAGCGTCACATTGCTGGCGTAGATCGCCTGCGACACCACATCAGAGTTGACGTCGGGTTCCCGGTACATGTTGGCCAAGGGCTTAACGACGACATACCAGGTCCCTGAAGTGGCCTCCCTGGCCACGAGCAGAACGGAAAACAAGAGAATGAGGAAGGGCAACATCCACAAACGTTTGAGATGATCGCGATGGGGCCGCACATGATCCTCACAATGTTCGTCATCGGGACTTTGGATAGTCCTTAGGGCGGACGGGCAACCTGAAGGTTCCGGACTTAATGGAAGCCCAGACGGTTTCCAAAAGGCGATTGTACTTGAATCCAGGGCAACGTATTCGTCGTTTTTGTTTTTTCCATTGGCACGCGCTAGGTCCGTCACAGGCGGGCAAGATAGACCTGCTTCATTTCCTTGGGGAGAAACGCGTGCTCTACTCCCGCGCGATGGAGGGCTGCGAGTTCCGCTTCGCAAAGTCCCATCCCGGCTGCGAGTTCATACTCGCCGCCAAGTGAAGCATGAAACATTGCAGGATCGTCGGTAGAAAGCACTATGGGAATGCCGTGGCGGAGGAGTTGCGGCAGGGGGTGCTGCTGGAGCGTTGCGCCTGGATTGTGTAATTGCAGGGCGAGCGCGCCGGTGCGCAGATTGCTGGTGGGACAAACCTCCAAGGGAATGCGGCGCTCCGCGAGGAGGTCCATGAGTGCTGGATCGTGGATGGCGGCGATGCCGTGGCCGAGGCGTTCGACGCCCAGAACCTCGACGGCTTCGCGAATTTTCTCCGGCCCGCCGATCTCGCCGGCGTGGATGAGGAGGTGCAGGCCGCAGCTCTTGGCGCGCGCATAGACGTGCTTGAATTCACGGGTGGGCACGCTCAATTCGTCGCCGCCAATTCCGAAGGCTACAATGCGCGGCGAGGCGCAACGGCGCGCGGCTTCCACAACATCCAGCGCCAACCCCGGCCCAAATTGCCGCACGGCATCAAAAATCCAGTTGAGGCGTAAACCGCGCTTCTCGAATGGCTCCGTGGCTGCAAGGATTGCTTCAAAGCTGGCCTGCGGATCCTGTTTGCGCAGGAGCATGATGCCGACGGAGAGGGTGACCTCCGCATAGACGACATGCTGCTCGAGGAGTTGCTCGGCCAGATCGGCGGCCAGCAGGGCAAAATCGCGCGGCTCGCGCAGGAAAGAGGTCACCCATTTGAAGGCTTCAATGAACTGGGTGAAATTGCGGTAATCGTAGCGGCGGCGTACCTCGTCTTCGCTCAACGCGAAACCGTGCCGGGCAGAGAGGGCGCACGCTACGGCAGGCCGGATGGAGCCTTCCAGATGAAGATGCAGTTCGGCTTTGGGAAGGGAAGCGATGCGCGAGAGCAATGAGGAAGGTTTCACGCTGGAATTTTAACAGGCTCTTCTCGCTTTGTGGGGAAGTGGAGGCTGAGGTGGAAATTGCAGTTTGCTGTCATCCCGAGCGAGGCGAGGGATCTGCTGTTCGCAAGCGGCCAGGGGGAAAGCAGATCCCTCCACTACTCGGCCCGACGCGCCAGAATGCGGCGCGGAAGAAAAAGTCGGGCCGCTCCGGTCGGGATGACAATTATTGGTGAGTCGCGCTAAAAGGCGGGCCCTACCTTGAGGGGCGGGATGACAATTTTAGGTGAAGCGACAAAAAATTCGAGCCGCTGCGGGATGACAATCAATTACCGCTTTTCCGCAGGCTGGGCAGCGGCTCAGTGGGGGAGTTGGGGCTTGCCGGCGTTGATCCAGGCAGTCAGCCAGTAGGAGCCGACGTCGGTGGAGGCATCGGACAACTGCTTGATCAGCGATCCGGCCGCCAAATTGTAAAAGTGGTCGTAGTATTCGTCGGTGTAGGAAGATAGCCCGCGCTTCGCGGCGCGGTCCGCAAGGAGAAGCGATTCCACCTGGCTATGCGCGGAAAGGCAGGCATCGAAAGCGTGGTCCGTGGGATCGCTGATGAAAGAAGCGTCGTGCGGGTTGACCGGGAAAAAGGAGCCGAAACGGTCAATCAGTGCGGCGTTGAATCGTTGATTGACCCCATTCTGACCGCTGGCGTGGCCGTCATAGTTTTCGGTGGTATTGAACGGGTCGTGGGCTTCGGCTACGAAGTGGGCCAGAAAGGCCGCGTCCACCTTGGCGTTTTCCCACTTGCCATTCTTCAAATCTTCGGTGAGCTTCTGGCTATACACGCCAATCTGCCACGGGAGCAGGCCCGTGGAATCGATCTTGGACTTGCCGTAGAGGGCGATCGCGGCTTTGTAACTCCGCGGCAGCTTATCGAACGGGAATTTCCCGTACTTGTCCAGTTCGATGAAATAGTTGCTGCGCTCACCGGGATGTTTATCAATGAGACTAAGCGGGTCGTTGACGTGCTGCACCAGGTAGGAACGGTTGGCTTCAAAGAAGGACCGCAGGTCATAGGGCAGAGAATCGACGGCGTGATTGACGATCAGCCGCTGGGCGTTATCTCCCCAGGCCGCTGCGTGAAGAGGGAGGAGCATGGCGAGGCCCGCGGCGAACATCATGAAACCGGCGGCACCTCTGAACCTGGAATCAGCGCGGCGCAACATTTCCTGAAAGCCCTCACTTGGCGTTAGCAATCCTTAGCGTACTCTTCCTGCGGCCATAGAAATAATAAATCACCAGGCCGATGATGAGCCAGGTAAAGAAACGCAGCCAATTCATGATGGGCAGGCCGGCCATCAGCAGAAGGCACGTGAAAATCGTGACGACCGGGGCCAGCGGCCCGCCCGGCGCGCGGAAGGCCCGCTTGCGGTCCGGTTCACGGTAACGCAGGATGAGCACCCCCGCGCCCACCAGCGCGAAGGCAAACAACGTGCCGATGTTCGAGAGGTCCGCTAGCGTGCCGATATCGAGAAGACCCGCCGGGATTCCGACGAAGAAACCCGCCAGCCAGGTGGAGAAATCCGGCGTGTGGTATTTCGGGTGGACGCGGCCGAAAATGCGCGGTAGCAGGCCGTCGCGTGACATCGCAAACCACACGCGCGCCTGGCCCAGTTGAAAGACGAGCAGGGAGGAGATCATGCCCATCAGAGCGCCAATCAGGACAATCAGGCGCACGTTGCCAAAGTGCAGCTTCTTCATGGTATTGACGACGGGAGCGGCGTCGTCAAGCAGCGTTCGCCAGGGCACGAGTCCCGTCAGCACGACCACCACCGCGATGTACAGCACGGTGCAGATCACCAGCGTGGCGATGATGCCACGCGGCAGGTCGCGCTGCGGATTCTTGCACTCCTCAGCCGCGGTGGAAACGGAGTCGAAGCCGATGTAGGTAAAGAAGACGATCGAGCCGCCAGTGAGGATTCCCGGCCAGCCATTGGGCGCGAAGGGATGCCAGTTGGCGGGGTGAATGAAGCGGGCCGCGAAGCTAATGAACACCATGATGGCCACGAGCTTCAGGAAGACCATGATGTTGTTGGTCTCGGCGGATTCCTTGATGCCGCGAACCAGGATTACAGTCAGCAGCATGACGATGATGAAGGCCGGCCAGTTGAATCCAAAATGCCAGCCGGGGCCGTAAATCATGTTTCCCTGCAGGTCTTGCAAGCCGGTTGGGAGATACGCAGGCGAAATCCATTCAGGATTGGGATGCCAGCCGAACCAGTCCAGCAAGTCCACGATGTGCGCGGAAAAGCCGACGCTTACGGCCATGTTGCTGACGGCATATTCCAGAATCAGGTCCCACCCGATAATCCAGGCGATCAGTTCGCCCATGGTGGCGTAAGTATAGGTGTAGGCGCTGCCGGCAATGGGAATCATGGCGGCGAGTTCCGCATAGCAAACGGAAGCGAAACCGCAGACGATGGCTACGAGAATGAAGGAAAGGGCGATGGCCGGACCAGCGCCGGGACGCCCGTAGGACGTGGAATGGTAGATCAGGTATTGCAGCAGGGGCGCGTTCAGTACGGAAGACACCTGCATTTTCTGGCCGGCGATGGCCGTGCCAATCACGGTGAAAATACCAGAGCCGATAACCGCGCCGATGCCGAGCGAGGTGAGGCTCAGCCAGCCCAATGATTTCTTTAGTTTGATTTCGGCGTTTTCGGAGTCAGACAGAAGCTGGTCGATACTCTTGCATCGGAAGAGATGTGAGGCCAAGCGGGCTCTCCGTTCGCATCCAGGCGCATGGGGCACTTGGGATCAGCCGGATACGGCATAGGGGATGATAGCGTTTCAATGTATCGCGATATCGGGAGGGGCGCAACCGGACAGAGGCTCCCCCGCGGTGCTAGTGGCTCAGTTTCGGATTACGGAGCTAAACAAAAGTTGATGCAGCGACCGGCAGAAGCAATTGCAGCTGCGAAGGAAGCGGGAAGAGGGTTGGCTCATTACTCGCGGCAGGGGTATACAATTGCGCTGAGTTAGAACTGAAGAAGGAGATCCGGAGTGAGGCGCCAGCGCTTTGCATTGTGTTGTGTGCGTAAAGTCTCCGGCTTCCATGGGGATTGACGAAATGAACCGGCGAAATTTCTTATGGAGCGCCATGAGAGCTGCGGCGGCGAGCTCCGTTGCTGGCAGCACAACGCTGCTTGCAAGGCAGATGAGCTTTAGCGCGGCGAGACTCGGGAGTCTGGATGCGATTCCGCCCAAGGGTCATGAGCTGGACCGCCACCGCTTCGGCGTGAACTACACGCCCTCGAAGAACTGGTGGTTTTGCTGGAACGAGTGGGACGCAGACCCGATCAAGCGAGACCTGGATGCCATCGCGGCCTTGGGGGCGGACCACCTGCGCATTTTGCTGATCTGGCCCTACTTCCAACCCAATCCGAAGTGGATCAGCCCGGTTCATCTGGAGCGATTGGATCAACTGTTGACGCTCATGGGCGAGCGCGAATTGGATGCGTTGGTGACCGTCTTCACGGGCCAGTTGAGCGGCTGGTTTTTTTTGCCACCCTTTAACAAGGCCGGGTCCAGCTTCTACAGCGATGAAACGATGTGGGCGGCCCAGGAACTCTTCATCCGGCAACTGGCGCGCGTCATGCAGCCAAAAAGCAACATCATTGGCTTCGATGTCGGAAATGAGATAAACACCTGCTGGAGCACGGAACCCCGCGTGGGCGACGCGTGGATGAAGAAGATGTTGTCGCTCATGGGGTCGGTCTGCCCTGATGGCCTGCACGTTAACGGAGTGGATGAGGTGCCGTGGTTCGAGGCGAACACGTTCTCTCCGCAAGCCCTGGCGGCCGCGCCGATGCCGGTCATACACTGCTACCCGTATTGGTCAGGAGCGCTGAAGTACGGGGGCGCTATGGATCCCCCCAGCACGAAGCTGCTTGCGGCGATGGCCGCTCTGGTCCGCTCCTATGCCGGCGATCCTCGGAAGCCGGTCTGGGCGGAGGAGTTCAATACCTGCATTGAAGCGCTGAACGAAAAGCAACAGTCAGAATGGCTGGAGAAGGCGGTTTTGGCGGCCATTGATTCAGGCATGAGCTGGTTCACCTATTGGGACAGCCACGATGTGGACCGAAAGTTCGAGTTCAACTCGCTGGAATACAGTCTAGGCCTGCTCACAAATGACGGACGGGTGAAAGAGCAGGGCAAAGTGTTCAAGCAACTCGCCGCTGCGTATCGAGGGAAGACGGTGAATTTCCCCACGCAAAGTTTCCCGCCACCACCGGTCAATCGCACTCAGGAAGCTTCTTGGCGCTGGATGCTGGATTGGATGGGCTGGAAACCGGTGAGCGCATAAAAGCGAGGCAGCAGCCCGTAAGGATTCACTGCAAAGTAATTTGGAGAGGTTTCCCGTGGACTATACGTACAGCGACATCGCGAAGATGATTGATCACTCGCTTTTGAATCCGACGCTGACGCGCGACGATCTCGAAGCCGGATGCGGGGTGGCGCTGGCTTACGATACCGCCAGCGTGTGCACGATGCCGTTTTACCTGAAGCGCTGCGCGGAATTGCTGCGCGGCAGCAGCGTGAAGGCCAGCACGACCATAGGCTTTCCGCATGGGGTGAATACCACCACGATCAAAGCGGCCGAGGCGCGCCAGGCCATCGCGGACGGCGGCGAGGAACTGGATATGGTCGCCAACATCAGCAAGGTTTTGAGCGGCGATTGGGGGTACGTGCGTGACGACATCAAGGCCGTCATTGCTGTCGCCCACGCTGCCGGGGCCAAGGTGAAGGTAATATTCGAGAATTGCTATTTGCAGGATACGCACAAGATTCGCTTGTGCGAGATTTGCGGCGAGCTGAAGGCCGATTGGGTGAAGACTTCGACGGGTTACGGCTCGGGCGGTGCGACACACGCGGACCTTATCCTGATGCGTCAACACTCTCCCCCGTGGGTGCAGGTGAAGGCGGCGGGCGGCGTGCGCGATTTGGATGCGCTGCTGGCCGTGCGGGCGCTCGGAGTTTCGCGGTGCGGGGCCACGCGTACGGCAGGCATACTGGATGAAGTGCGGCGGCGGCTAGGGCTGCCGGCGATCAAAGTTGGGGAAGCGGCGACGCAGCCTGCGGGGTATTAGCGCGGAGTTTTCAGTGGTGTCTGGGAAGAGAAAAGCGACAGGGCTCGCGCTAGAGGCGACGTTCGGTTGATCAATTATAGTTTGGCTGCGGGGGAGGCAGCCGTAAAAGCGGCGGCCCTTCGAAGCTCGGGGTAAACAAGCCGTCGCACTCCAAATTAGCCAAGACGCACAGGGGGTATTCTGGATTGCGAAAGGACTACACCGGCTGCAAGTGCGCGAAGCGTTCGATGAATTTTTTTGTGCCGCGGCCAGGGAAACTCACGGAGATGCGGCGATCATCGTCTTCCCCTTCCACGCCGACAACCGTTCCCACGCCGTACTCCGGATGGCGCACTTTCTGGCCCAGCAGAGGATCGGCCTTTCCGCCGCGTCTGATCGCTGGCCGGCTGAAGGAATTCGTGGACGCGGCCCGCCGCTGTGATGCGCGCTCCTTCGGCGCAGAACTGCCGCGAGCGCGGCGCAGAAATTCTTCCGAGGAGTAGGAATACTCGGGATCGGGCTCATAGCGGCGCGATTCGCCGATTTCCGCCATCGAGCCTTGCACGGTATCCACCAATTCGCTGGGAATTTCTCCCAGGAAGCGCGAGGGCAGGGAAGCACGCATCTGCTGCTCGTTGCCGAAAATGCGGCGGTAGAGCGCGCGGGTGAGCGTCAATGATTTTCGCGCGCGCGTCATGCCTACATAGACCAGCCGGCGTTCTTCCTCGATTCCTTTCTCTTCGCTGATGGAGCGGCTGTGGGGGCAGATGCCATCTTCCAGCCCGGTCAGAAAGACGTGGTCGAACTCCAGCCCCTTGGTGCTGTGAAGCGTGATGAGCGTGACGCCCGGCTTGCCCTCGTAGGAATCGGCGTCGCTGACCAGCGCGGCGGCGTCCAGAAATTCAATGAAGGATTCGCCAGCCTCGATGCCTTCCGCCACGGCGCGCACCAGTTCTTCCAGGTTTTCGGTGCGCGCCACGTCTTCCGGGGTGTTGCGATCTTTCAGCGCGTCCATGTAGCCGGTTTCCTCAAGGACGTAGCGGAGGAAGTCCGCGGGCTCCTTCGACGAATACGCTTCCTGCAAACGCAGGATAAGTTCGCGGAAAACGCGCAGCGGCGCGACGGAACGGCTCGCATTTGGGCTGGTCATCAGGGATTCCATGGCATCCCAAAAGGAAAGGCTTTCCCGCTGCGTGATGTCTCGGAGAGCATCCACGGTGGTCTTGCCGATGCCGCGCGCGGGCACATTCAAAACGCGCAGGAGGGAAACATCGTCCTCGGGGTGCAGCGCCAGGCGCACATAGGCGAGCGCATCCTTTACTTCTGCGCGATTGTAGAAGCTGAATCCGCCCACCAGCTTGTAGCGCAAGCCGCGGCGGCGAAACACCTCTTCAAAGGAGCGCGATTGAAAGTTGGTGCGGTACTCGACGGCGCAGGTTTGGTCCGGATCGTCGGCTAGAATGCGCTCGAGCTCCTGCGCGACGAATTCGGCTTCGGCCTGGGCGTCGCGAGCCTCGAAATAACGGAGATTGTCGCCCTGGTCTTTTTCCGCGGTGAGTGTTTTTCCCAGGCGATCCGGATTATTGGCGACCACGGCAGCGGCGGCATCCAGAATGTTCTGCGTGGAGCGGTAATTGCGTTCCAAACGCACAACCTTCGCGCCAGTAAAGTCCTTCGCAAAACTGAACAAAATGGAGACATCGGCGCCGCGCCAGCGGTAGATGGACTGATCCTCGTCGCCCACGACGCAAACATTCTGGTGCTCGTTGGTCAGGAGGCGCAGCAAATCATATTGCACGCGATTCGTATCCTGATACTCGTCCACGTGCAGATACTGGAAGCGGTTCTGCCAGCGTTGGCGGACCTGCGGGGCTTCCCGCAGCAGCCGCGCCGAGCGCAACAGCAGGTCGTCGAAATCGAGGGCATTGCTTTGCTTCAGGAGCGCCTCGTACGCGGCGAAAATATCAGCAACTTTGCGGGTGTCACCGTCAAACGCCTGGGCGCGCATCTGCTCCGGCGTTTGCGCCTGATTCTTCGCGTAGCTGATGCGGCTAAGCACGTTGCGCGGCGTCAGCGCGTCGTCTTCGATGTGCAGCTTGGGCATGACCAATTTCACGGCGGCAAGCTGGTCGTCATCGTCGTAAATCGCGAAATCCTTTGGCAGGCCCGCCGAAGCCGCTTCCCGCCGCAGCAGCCTGGCGCAGAGCGAATGGAATGTGGAAATCCACGGACGCTCCGGGGGAACGCCCGCGCGCAAGAGCAGATCGGTGACGCGGGTGTGCATCTCTTCGGCGGCCTTGTTCGTGAACGTGACCGCCAGAATCATCTCCGCGGGAATGCCTTTGGCGATGAGGTTGGCCATGCGGAAGGTGATGGCGCGCGTCTTGCCCGTGCCCGCGCCGGCAAGAATCAGCACCGGCCCTTCCGTGGTTTCCGCGGCGCGGCGCTGCTCCGGATTAAGTTGATCGAGAAAAGTCGGCATGGGTCCTGGGGAAACGGAAAATTGTCGGCACAATCATGGTAGCTGAGGGTGCGAGTCTCAGCAAATTGGAGTGAAGCCGGTCGGGAGAAAAGGGGGCAAACTCAATTCGCGGCGGAAACGCCTAGCGGGATATCAAAATAGGACAGGGGCTGCTTCGTGCCCATGGTGGTGAGGTTTGGCACATAAAGGCGAGCCGAGCGCAACAACTCCACCTCTCCGCGCAAATCGAAGTAGAGCAGTCCTTCAACGGTGCCGTGTGCCGCCACGACGGAAGAGGGCACCCCGGCGTTTTGGCAATCACCACGGAAGTCGGTCCAATTCTTGTCCCTTGCAGGCTTGGCCCCCCCCAGGGGAATCGGCAAAGGGATGCGCTTGGCCGTGGGATCCTTGCCATTGTTCTTCAAGAGAACTGTGTCCGCTACCTCATCCGCGGTCAGCGGCTCGAGTTCCTGTCTCTCGTCTTCGTTTAATTGCAGGAGCAGGCGGATATGCGGCAAGTCGATCTTGATGCTCTCGTCAGAGTCATTGCGGAAAGAAACCCGCAGGGCGACCACTCCTTTCGAGAACGGGGACTTTTTCGGGAACCTCTCTTTGTAGCGGGAGGCCTCCGTCCAGGGATCGACTCTAATGGTCATGTTCTCGTGCGAGTCCTGAATCGCGGCGCGCACCGGTGCGGCTTGCTGCTGCGCCAGGGCCGGAACCAGACAGACCGTCAACAGAGGCAGGAGAGCGGAAGCAGAGAGTTTTCGCATGAAGATATAATAGACTGTTTGCATCCTGTGGCCTTCGATTCCTTGGGGAGAAGCAGGGTTGCCCTGCTTGCGGAACTGTGGGCTATCGCAAATCCGAGACACAGCGGAGCCAGATCGCGTGTATTTCTTGTATAGCGTCTTAATGGGCTTGGCCGCCGTCATCACTGCGCCCTATTGGCTGGTGCAGGGCCTGCGCCACGGCAAGTATCTCTCGAATCTGGGCGAGCGCCTGGGCTTTTCTGTCCCCGGCGTCGCCAAGATGCCTGCGGATCGTTCCGGCGCCATCTGGATTCACGCGGTTTCTGTGGGCGAAGCGCTGGCGGGTGTGGCGCTGGCCAAAAGGTTGAAGGAAGCCTATCCGCAGCGGCTGCTGGTGATTTCCACGACGACCATCACAGGACAGCAAGTGGCGCGAGAGCGCATGCCCTTCGCGGATGCCGTCATTTATTTTCCGTTTGATTGGGCGTTCAGCGTGCACAAGGTGATGGAAGCTGTAAAGCCAGCGGTCATTGTCGTGATGGAAACGGAAATCTGGCCCAATTTTCTGCGCGAAGCCGGGCGCTGCAAGGTCCCGGTGATTTTCACCAGCGGGCGCATTTCCGATCGTTCCTTCGCGCGCTTCCAGAAGTGGTTCGGGATCTTTGGGTTTTATCTTCGGCCGCTGCTGGCCTCGGCTCTTTCGAGTGCAGCGGTTTTCCTGATGCAGACAGAGAGCGACGCGGCACGCCTGCGCGCACTCGGGGCCCCGGCGGAGCGCGTGAAGGTCAGCGGAAATCTAAAGTACGACCAGCAATTGCCCGCGGCCACGCCGCTTTCCACCTGGTTGGAAGCGGAATGCAAGGGGCAGGGGCGCTGGCCGGTGATTGTCGCGGGCAGCGTGGTGGCTAACGAGGAACCGCTGGCGCTGATCGCCTTTGGCGTGGTGCAGGGAGACTACCCCAAGGCGCTGCTGGTCCTGGCGCCGCGCAAGCCGGAGCGCTTTGCAGCTGCCGCGGAGTTCATCGAGGAAGCGCACTACAAGTTTGTGCGCCGCTCCGAGTTGGCCGTGGCGGGGCCTGCCGCGCCCTCGGGTGACAATGGCAAGAGCCTCACGGCAAGCACCACGGTGCTGTTGCTCGATAGCATTGGCGAGCTGGCATCGCTTTATCGGCTGGCCGACGGCGTGTTTGTCGGCGGGTCGCTGGTGCCATCCGGGGGCCACAACATTCTGGAGCCCGCCGCGTTTGGCAAGGTGCCGGTTTTCGGTCCTTCCATGGAAAATTTCGCGGCCATTGCTTCGCGATTTGTGGAGGCCGGAGCCGCGATTCAGGTGACCAGCCCCGAGGATGCGGGCGTCGAATGGATTCACCTGCTGAAGAGTCCCGAGAAAATGCAGAAGATGGGAAAGACCGCGCGGCAGTTGGTCGAAACGAGCCGCGGCGCCCTGGAGCGGGCGCTGGCTGAGATTTCGCGGCAACTTGGTGGTGCGCGGAGATGATCCTGCCGCTAATTCTGCGCTGGCTGATGTGGCCATTGTCGTTGGTGTATGGAATCGCGGTGCGGCTAAGAGTGTGGCTGTACGCTCGGGCCATACTCCAGACGAAACGCCTGCGCACGCCGGTGATCAGCGTTGGCAATCTGACCGTCGGCGGAACGGGCAAGACGCCTATGGTTATCTGGCTGGCGGAAAGATTTCTGGCGGCAGGCAAGCGCGTGGCGATTTTGAGCCGCGGCTACAAGAGAAGCGGCGATACGAGCGATGAGATCGAAATGATGAAGTATCGTTTGCGCGATCGCGTTTTGTTCGGCGTTGGTGCGGATCGCTACGAACAGGGGCGGCGCTTGGAACAACAGGGTGTGGACGTGTTTTTGCTTGACGACGGCTACCAGCACTTGCAGCTTGCGCGCGATGTGAATCTGTTGTTGATGGATGCCGTGCAGCCACTGGGCAGGGAAATGCTCCTGCCGACGGGCCGATTGCGCGAACGCATTTCTGCCATGAGCCGCGCGAGTTTGCTCGTCTTTACGCGCACGGAAACCTCGGCGGAGGCCGAAGCGGCCATCGAAAAGTTCCAGGGCTATCCGGTGTTTTCGGCCGCGACGCGTTTGCTGGGCTTCCGCAGATTTGGCGGCGGCGTGCAAGTGCTGACGCGAGCGGAAATCGGAGAGGGACCGTTCATGGCATTTTGCGGGATTGGCAGTCCGCGCGCATTTTTTCTCGATCTGCAAAACTGGCAGATCCCGGTGGTTCGCGCGCAAGCTTTTCCCGACCACCACCGCTATACTGCCGGCGAAGCCCAAGTGCTCGCAAAAGCTGCAAGGGCAGCGGGCGCGCGCGCCTTTGTCACGACGGAAAAAGATGCGCAAAACCTAAGGGAAGCGCGATTCGGAGAAATGCCCGTGTTCGTGGCGGTGATTGATCTGGAGATCTCCCAGGAGGCGGAATTCTGGGAAGCGATTCAAACGCAAATCGTGGCCGGGACAGCCTCTCGGATGGTGAACTGAGTTATTCGGGAGGGGTTGAAGAATTTCGGATCGCCAGAAGGTTGTGGAGAAACTGCAATTCGTTGTCATCCCGAGCGAAGCGAGGGATCTGCTTTTCACGGAGGATGAGGGAAAAAGCAGGTTCCTCGCCCCGTTCAAAAAGCGAACGGGACTCGGAATGACATTTGCGTGAGTTTTTTAGTGGTAACGGAGACCACGATACCGTTATTGCGGAGTTCGCAGAGTTTTTTCACGCAGCAGGTGCGCAGCAGCATGAAGATCATGATTCGCGCGACGAACTGGGTCGGTGACGCCATTCTGGCGCTGCCCACGATTCGTGCTGTCCGCCAGAAATTTCCCGAAGCGCACATCGGCATCGTGGCGCGGCCCTATGTGGCTGAGATTTATCGCAACCAATCCCTCTGCGACGAATTGATTGAGTATGACCCCAAAGGGGCGCACCGTGGCTGGAGCAGCCGCGCCACCCTGGTTGCCGACTTGCGCGCGAGGAAATTCGACGTTGCGCTGCTGCTCCAGAATGCCTTTGACGCCGCGTGGCTGGCCTGGCGCGCGGGAATTCCAGAGCGCATCGGCTACGCGCGTGACGGGCGGCGCCTGTTGCTGACAAAAGCCATCGCCGTGCCCAAGCCCGGCGAGATTCCCGCGCACGAGAAATTCTACTATCTGGAATTGCTGCGCCGCGCCGGCTGGCTCGACCAGTTACAGGACGACCCCCATATCGGGCTGCACGTTCCTGAGGCGCGGCGCGTGAAAGCCGCTGAAACATTGCTCGAAGCCGGAGCGCGGCCACATGCGGTGCGAGTTGCGATTGGCGCGGGCGCATCCTACGGTTCGGCAAAGTGCTGGCCGCCCGAACGCTTCGCAGAGTGGGCCAATCGCTTTCAGGCGGAAACCGATGGCGACGTGATCCTGTTCGGCACAAAGGCGGAAGTAAGCGTTTCGATTGCCATCATCGCGGGCATGAAGAAAAAGCCCATTGATCTGACCGGTAAAACCGCGATCGGCGATCTGCCTGCTCTGCTTTCGCAATGTCAATTGTTCTTGGGCAATGATTCCGGAGCAATGCACGTTGCTGCGGCCGTGGGATTGCCGGTAGTCGCTGTTTTTGGGCCCACCGATCCCTTTGGCACCGCGCCCGTTACGCCGCGAAGCAGCATCGTGCAGGAAAGGCCGTACTGCAGCCCGTGTTTCCTTCGCCGGTGTCCCACGGATCATCGCTGCATGAAAAGCATCACCCCGGAGATGGTTGCGACGGCCACAAAACCCTGGCTAAACAAGTTGGAGGTGAATCCTGTTTGAAGAGACGCGACACCGCAGAGCCGTTTTCCTGGATCGTGACGGGACGATTGCCGAAGAAGTGGGTTACTTGAACCATATCGCGCGATTTCGTATGTTTCCCTTTGCGCCGCCGGCGATCCGGCGGCTGAATGAAGCGGGTCTCGCCGTGGTGGTGGTCAGCAATCAATCGGGAGTTGCGCGCGGCTATTTTCCGGAATCGCTGGTGCTGAAAGTGAATGAATTGATGAGATCCGCGCTGGCCAAGGAAGGCGCGCGCCTGGACGGAGTTTATTATTGTCCTCATAGCTCCGCGGATGGTTGCGATTGCCGCAAGCCGAATATCGGAATGATGCAGCGGGCGGAACGCGACTTGGGTGTGCAGCCAAGCGGCTCGTATGTAGTGGGCGACCGTTACGGCGATATGGAGATGGCGTTTCGCGCCGGCGCCCATGCCATACTCGTGCGCAGTGGTTATGGCCTGGGCGAGTGGACGTGGCACCGCCAGGAATGGCCAAGGCAGCCTGACCATATCGCGGAAGATCTGGCGGGCGCGGTGGACTGGATTCTGGGGCGGAAGCAATGACTCGTGCAAAGAAAATTGTGAGTTCTTCTCCATCCGTGGACCTCGTGGCGCTCGCGGACATCGTGGAGCGCTTCGCCGGGAAGCAAGTGGTCGTGCTCGGCGATTTTGTCGCGGACGCGTTTCAATTCGGCAACATCACGCGCGTCTCCCGCGAAGCTCCCGTGCTCATCCTGAAACATCGTGAGACGCAGATTGTGCCGGGTGGCGGCGCCAACGCGGCGAACAATTTTGCAGCGCTTGGCGCGAAAGTTTCGCCAGTCACCGTGGTAGGAGATGACACGGTGGGCGATTGCCTTGTCGCCGCCTTCCGGGAGAAAAAAGTTGACGTCTCCGGCATAGTCCGCGTAAAGGGTTGGGCCACACCCACGAAAACGCGATTCCTGGCGGGCTGGGCGCACACGGTTTCCCAACAGGTTCTTCGCGTGGATTACGAGCCACGGGAACCGCTCGGCGAGGCCGCGCGCAAAAAGTTGGCGCAGTTGGTTGCCGCGAAAATGCGCAGCGCCGATGCCTTGGCCGTCTCAGATTACGGTTTCGGCGTGGCCACTCCCGTAGAGGTCCGCGCCGCCACCAGCCGCACGAAGCGGGAGATTCCCGTGACACTGGACTCCCGCTACCATCTGAACAGGTACAAGAACGCTGGGATTACCTCGGCGACTCCCAACGAGGCGGAGATGGAAGCTTTGCATCACACTGCGATTGGGAGCAATCTGAAGGAACTGGAACGCTGTGGCGAAGTGACACGCAAAGAATTGAAATTGAAATCGCTGCTGGTGACCCGCGGCCGCGACGGCATGGCCCTGTTCCAGCCCGGAGAGAAGGCGCTGCACATTCCGATTCACGGAAGCGATCAGGCCGTGGACGTTACCGGCGCGGGCGATACCGTCCTTGCGGCATACACCCTGGGATTGGCGAGCGGCGCTTCGGCTCTAGAGGCGGCGCACATCGCGAACATTGCCGGCAGCCTGGTGGTGATGAAGCGCGGCACGGCCACGGTTTCGCGCGAAGAGCTTCTCGAGGCCATTCGGCGGGCGGCGGTTACCGGATCAGGGGCTTAGTCGAACGCAAGTTTACGGAGCAGGGAAGCACGGCGAGGCAATCCGTCGAACGGGAAAGGCATGCGTAAGGCTGAATCAAAAATAAAGTCGCGCGAGGAGTTGCAGCTTCTCCTGGCCGGTGCCAAGCGCCATGGCAAGCGCATTGTGTTTGCCAATGGCTGCTTCGACACGCTGCACGTAGGCCACGTGCGCTATCTTTCGGGCGCAAAAGAGCAAGGTGACGTCCTGGTCGTGGGCGTGAACGCGGATTCCAGCGCGGGCCGGCTGAAAGGACCCGGGCGCCCCATTTTGAACGAACATGCGCGCGCCGAACTGGTGGCGGCGTTACGCGATGTGGATTTCGTCGTTCTCTTCGAGGAGCTGAACGTGGAGAAGTTGCTCGAAGAGTTGCGCCCCGACGTTCACGCGAAGGGCACGGATTACACGGCGGAAAGCGTTCCGGAGCGCGCCGTGGCCGATCGTCTCGGCATACGCGTCGCGATCGTCGGCGACCCCAAGGACCATTCCACGCGCGCGCTGCTCGATTCCATTCGCAGGGCGCCGCATGGCTGAGCAATGCTTTCTCGTCGTGCGCCTGGGTTCTTTGGGCGACATCGTGCACACATTCCCCGCCGTGGCCGGGTTGCGCGAATCCTTTCCCTCCGCGGAGATTATCTGGCTCACGCACCCGCGCTGGGTGGAACTCGTCGCCAGCAGCGGGCTCGCCAGCGATATATGGGCGGTGGATTCTCGCGATCTGGGCTGCGTCCGCCGGGTTCTTCGGAAAATTCGCGGCGGCAATTGGACGGCGGCGATTGACTATCAGGGACTCTGGAAGTCCGCCACGCTGCCTTTTCTCGGCGGCGTGGCCAAGCGCATCGGATTTTCTTCTGCGACGATCCGCGAATTCGGTGTTCCATTCCTCTATACGGATCGCGTCGTCTGCAGGACCACGCACATTGCCGAGCAGAATGGGGAGCTTACGTTACGCACAGGCGCTGCGAAGGCTGTCGGTGAAGTAATACTCGAAGTTGCGGAAGCGGACTGCGAGCTGGTCCGCAAGGAACTTCAGGAACAAGGCGCAACGCGGTACGTGGTGCTGAGTCCGGGCGGCGGGTGGCGCTCCAAGTGCTGGCCTGTCGAGCGATTCGGCGCGCTTTGCCAGAGAATTCGCGGCGAGATGGGGATTCCGTGCGTCATTAATTATGGCCCTGGAGAAGAAGCGCTTGTCGCGGCGGTGCAGGCAGCCAGTGGCGATGCGCTTCCCGTGGCCTATGATGGAGAGATGGGACCTTTGATGGCGCTTCTGCGCGGCGCGCAATGCATCGTTGGCGGAGATACGGGGCCGCTGCATCTGGGCATCGCTCTCGGCACACGCGGTGTGGCGCTCTTCGGTCCGACCGACCCGGCGCGCAACGGCCCTTATCCGCCGCAGCATATTGTCCTGCGCAGTCCTGATGCGCATACGACCTACGGCCGCGGGGACACGGCGGATCCCTCCTTGCTGGCCCTTTCGGTTGAAGAAGTCTTCGATGCCGTGCGGAAGTCGGTGGGCAAAAACACATGACGGCGGTCGACTTTTTCTCGCGCTGGCGCGTGCGTATCGGGTATTTTCTCGCGGTTGTGGTCTTATTTCTGGCCCGGCCGGCCCCGCGTGCCATTCTACTTGGCGCTGCCGTCGGCGCGATTGGCCTGGCCGTTCGCGCGTACGCGGCCGGTTATCTGCATAAGCAGGAGGTTTTGACCACGACTGGACCTTACGCCTACACGCGCAACCCGCTCTATTTGGGCAGCAGCATTCTGGCGGCGGGAGCGGCGGTGGCGATGCGTTCCTGGCTCGCGGCGGCGCTGATTCTTGTTTATTTCGCGGTGGTCTACACCTTGGTTATGCGCCGGGAAGAGATGGAGCTTCGCGGAAAGCATGGCGCGGCGTTGGACGCGTATGCCGCAGCGGTGCCACTCTTTTTCCCGAGGCTCACGCCGAGATCGTTGCCCGGCGGGGGCAGAGGGGCTTTTTCCTGGTCGCAATACAAACGAAACCACGAATACGAAGCGCCGGTTGGTTTTCTGCTTTTCTTAATTCTGCTCGCGGTGATCTGGCGCTGGCGCGCTCTGTGATGGCACCACGGGTTCCGGGCAGGCCACGAAACAATCCACCCGCAACGAGTGCCCGTCGGTGAGCACGCGCACCGCGCCGTCGCGATCGGTGCGCAGGAGGCGCGTCCCACTCTCCCGCAGGCGCTGGAGAAGTTCCGGGCTCGGGTGCCCATAGGGATTTTCTTCTCCCGCCGAAATGATGCTGATCTGCGGTGCGACGGCGGCGAGGAAGTCCGGCATGGTGGAGTTCTTGCCCCCGTGATGCCCGACTTTCAGCACATCGGCGCGCAAGGCTGCAACATCGTTTTCGGCAAGCATCGCAGCCTCCGCCTGTCTTTCCGCATCGCCCGGCAGCAGGATCGTTCGATCCTGGTAGCGCAGACGGACCACGAGCGAATCGTTGTTTTTTGCGAGGGGTGCAACTTCCTCCGGCGGAATCTCGGGCCACAGAAAATCCACCTGCACGCCATCCCACAAGAAGTGCTGGCCGCGCAGTTCGTGCTCAATGGGTACATGCAGGAGCGCGGCCTCGTCTTTCAATCGCGCAAAGGCCGGTGCGGCCGTTTCCCGCCCCAGCCACAACTGGCAGACTTTGAAGTTCTGCAGAATGGCCGTGAGGCCGCCGATATGGTCCTGGTGGGCATGCGTCAGAGCGACCGCATCCAGTTTCTGAATCCCGCGTGACCAAAGATACGGCGACACGGCGTCCTCGCCGGGATCGGGGCCGAGATGCTCTTCGCGGCCTTGGAAACCCTGAAAAGTTCCACCGCCGTCAATCAGCAGGGTGCTGCCCTTCGGAGATATCACTAGAATCGAATCGCCTTGCGCGACGTCAAGCACGGTCATTTCCAGCGCGTTCGGCACAACCGACGGCCGGAACGGATAGGTGGCAACCAAGATCGCTGCGAAAACGGCTACGGCAACGGCGGACCATCGCAGGAAGCGGCCACGGGCCTGCTGAAATCGCAGGCCTGCCGCCAGTGCGAGGATGGCTGCAAAAAACAAAAGGATCACCCAATGCGGCGGGCCGGGAATGCGATAGCTGCCGCGCGGGATGCGCGCGAAGAGATGCACGATTCCGCCTTGCAAATGGACGAGCCAAGCCAGCGGCCACGCCAGCACGCGCCCCAATCCGCTCCAAACGAGCGCCACTCCCAAACTGCAAAATCCCAGCGGCACGATGAGGCCGGTCAAGGGTACGGCCAACAGGTTGGCCAGCGGCCCGAGCAGCGTAATGCGATGGAAGTCGCGCGCCATCAGTGGCAGCATGCCGAATTGCAGCACCAGCGAAAGCGCGAAGAGTTCCACAAATCGGACGGTCCAGCGCAATGTGGTCACCCCGGTATTTTGTGTCCACATCGCTGTGCGCGTGGAAAGACTTGCGGTCAAGACACGTGCAGCGTCGCGCAGGTCCAGGCGGTATTGCACTTGCCGCGGCGCGTAGGCCGCATCGCGAGTGATATCGCGCCAACTCTTCAGCGCGTGGACAAACGGCTGAATCTGGCGTTGCATCCAGGGCAGGGCAATGCCTGCGATGCACCCGATAGCGAGGAACGATAACTGGAAGCTCGTATCCACGACGGCTTTAGGCTTTGCCACGAGCAAAATGAGCGCGGCCAACGCCGCGGAGTTCAAGAGTTCCAAGCGCCTGTAGAAAAATGTTCCAAGCACGACGATGCCGGCCATCAGCCCCGCGCGCAGCACGGGCGGACGCTGCTCGACAATCGCAATGTAGGCAAAAAGGGCCAGCAAGATGACCAGAGTCGCGAGGGTGTGCGGAAGCCGCAGGCGCCGCGTCAGCCAAAACAAGAAGAAGGCCAGCGCGCCAACGTGCAATCCGGCCACGACGAGAACGTGGAACACGCCGGTCTTCTGGAAGTCCACCGATTCGGCCCGGTCGATGAACGCGCGGTCCCCAAGAAGCATCGCGCGCAGAATCCCGGCTACGTCCGGCGAGCCAGGGAAGAGAGCGTCCAATTCGTTGCGCAGATTGCCGCGCCAACGCGCCAGGCGCGTCTCGACCGAAGTCGGGGGCGTTGCGATTTTTTCTAAGAGCGTGCTTGCGCGAAGAGTTGCCTGCACGTGGATGTTTTGCTGCGCCAGGAATTCGCGCCGGTCGAAAGCGCCTGCATCCTTATATACAAGCGGGAGCCGCGCCACGGTGAGCACCGCGACCTCATCTCCGGCGTGGATCTGCGGGAAAGTGGGTTCGCCGTCCTTCGGCGTGAAAGTAATGCGCATGCCGCCGCGCAACGGGAGCGCTCCGGCGGCTGTTTCCACGCCGGTCAAATCAAGCTCCAGGCCGTAGCCCCAGGGCAAGCGCGAAACTTCATTCCGCAATCGGCCGACGTAACGCAGCGGAACCTTGCCGCTGATTTGCCCCGCGGCCATGCGGCTCAAGACATGTTCAGGAGGCAGAGGCTGCTCGGCGACGCAGGCGGCAAACACTCCGAGAACGACCCATGCCGCCAGGGAACAGGATGCGGCTGGCCACAGCTTTTCGCGCCGAGTGAGCAGCATTGCGGCAAGCAAGCAGACAAGCAGAAACACCAAGATAAGAGCCAGGAAATTTCTTGAGGTGGCATGCCGCGCTACAACAGGATGCAGGCCGAGCAAAATGCCGCCGGAGAAGAAAGCGGCAAGCGCCACGGCCAGGAGCTTCATGTGACTCTTCGCAACCTCACGAGAGTTTCGATGTGAAACGTCTGGGGAAATAGATCGAACAGATGGACTTGCGAGATCTCGTACCGATGCGCAGGTGTAATTTCGGTTGCCGGGCGGCGCTCTGAAGCGGTGAGCACCGCGAGGTCGCGCGCCAGTGTCGCAGGATCGCAGGAGAGATAAGCAATCTCTGGCGCGCCAAGATTGGCGAGACGCGCCGCCACTTCGGCGCCCAATCCGATCCGCGGCGGATCCAGCACCACGAAGTCGGGTAGCTCCTGCTCCTTTTTCAGAAACTCTTCCGCGTGCTCGTTGTGGGAGACGACTTGTACGCCCGCGGCTTCCGCGTTAACGCGCAAATCGCGCGTTGCCGAAAGATTGGCATCCACGCTCACCACCCGCGTGAAGGATTTCGCCAGCGGCAGCGTGAAGAATCCCACGCCCGCGTAGAGATCGAGCGCATAACCGCCCTTGGCGCCTTGCAATACAGTGTTCAGCATTTCTTCAATCAGGAAGCGGTTGACTTGGAAAAATGACAGATGACTGACGCGAAACGAAAATCCCCCCGCTTGATGTGTCAGGTAGCCCGGGCCGGAAAGCTCAAAGCGATTCTTGCTTTGATCCAGCAGCAGCAAGCTGTCGAGTTGCGGCAGCGCGGTCTTGAAATCCGCGATCAGGTCCTTCGCAGGCTTGGGAAAGCGCTCAAACGCCACGTTCAAAGCGAGCTTGGCATCTTCTGAATCCACAAACGCTTCAATCTCCAAAATCCCGGGGGGCAGGGAATTGGAGCGCGCCAGCTCCTGCAATTGCCCGAAGGTTTTCGCCAGGCCCGGAGAGAGCACCGGACAGCGGTCAATCGGAACAATGTGCGCGCTCTCGGGCAGAAAATAGCCGAAGGCGCGCGGCAGGGCATCGCGAAAGGCCCATTGCGCGCGGTTGCGGTAGCCGTACGGCGCGGCGGTGTGCGGGTGGATTTCGCCGGCCCACTTTACGCCGCCCAGGCGCCCGAGTGTTTCGCGGAGGATTTCGGTTTTCAGGCGCCCCTGTTCGGCAAATGCGATGTGCTGGTAATGGCAGCCGCCGCAAACACCGAAATGCGGGCATTCGGGCGCGATGCGTGCGGCTGAGGGCTTGGTGACCTCGAGCAGCTTCGCGTGGACCAGCTTTTTCTTTTTTGTGCGCACAGCGGCGCGCACGTGCTCGCCGGGGAGCACGTAGGGGACGAACACAGTGCTGCCTTCGGCGTGCGCCAGGCCGTCACCCCCGTACAATAGCTTCTCAATCGATAATAGTAACTCATCAGCCATAAGTGTCCAGTCCTATCTTACGCCTTGCACGTCCAAATGCCCTGCTGTCGCAGCCATCTTCCGGACTTCGCGCAGATGGGAAAGCGGTGAAGGGATTCCAAGGAATCAGTTTGTCTTTTCCTGTTTCTGGAAAAGCAGATCCCTCGCTCCGCTCGGGATGACAACGAGTTACTGCTTTCCCGTAAGCTGTTTGGCCGCGTCCTTCCGACAGCCGTCAATCTGGTGGCCTTTGGAGCATTGCAGGAGCCGCGAGCCCGCCGGTTCACGCAAAATAGTACAGGCTCAGCCGCGGCAGTTGATATTCGTCCAGCAGCCGTTTCTGGAGATACTGCTTTTCCACCAGGGCCAACTGCGCGGCTTTCATTTTCCTCCGGTAGGCCGACAATTGCGAATCGACTTCCCTGCGGATCTTCAGCATCAACTCTTCGCTGGCGTTGCTGAGCAAGGTTGCGTGCACCTTGTCGTCCAGGATGGTCATGCGCCGTTCAAAATCCTCGAGGTCCAGGTTTCCCGGCGCGTCGAGGAGTGTTAGCGATTCCGCCAGGGAATGCGCCACGCGCAGCAGGACAGCCGCGACGGCGGGTTGCGTCTTCGCGCAGCGGTCCGCCACTTTTTTCAGCAGGGCCGTGTTTCTCTCCATGTACTGGCGCAGATCGTTGCGCGCGAATGGCTCTGCCGGTTTTGCGCCGTTCGGCGAGTGTGCGCCCGCCGCCGCTTCCTGCGCTTCTTCCGCGGCATCCAAAACGGCATCCGTGCAATAGGCCAGGCTCTTCAGCGGCTTGCCCGCGCCGCGCCGCGAGTGCTGGTAGGCCTCAAAGGCGCGGTCAATCCCTTTGAGGGCGGCTTCCAGCGGCACGCCTGCTTTTTGCCACGTCTCCATGATGGCCCAGTCAAGCGGGGAGACCAGCAGGTGCGCGCCGCGCTTCTTCCAGAAGTATTCCTCGATTTCGGTGAAATAGTTGAAATAGTTCCAGTTGTCCATGACGTGCCGCCGCAGTTTTACGCAGCTAGATGTCGAATAACTTGTGGAGAAATTCTTTTCTTTCGGAAACCGAGCCTTAACCCTATTGCGAGCCTGGAAAATGAAATGGAATTCAGCCCCGACAGAGAGTTCCAATCAACTGCGATGTGTCGCGCAGCCCCACTAACGATGAACTTTTTTTGATGCTGCCTGCGGGACGGCGAGCGGCGGCTCCGCGCGCTTGCCATGTCCCTCAGGGTGCTGGTTCTTCTCCCAGATCAGGCGCAAACCCGTCAGCGTCAGAAACTCCTCGACATGCTGGATGTGCTTGGACCCACGTGCCACGAGACGCGCCTGCCCACCCGTGGCCACGACGGTAGCCTCCGCCTTTAGCTCCGCCTTGATGCGCGTGAGCATGCCGTCCACCAAATCCACCCAGCCGTAGTACAGACCGGCCTGCATGTGCGTCACGGTGTTGGTGCCGATCACCTTGCCGGGATCTTTGATCTCCACGCGCGGCAAGCGCGCCGCCTGCGTAAACAACGCTTCCGACGATACTCCGAGTCCCGGCGCAATCACCCCGCCCAGGTATTCGCACTTCGCGGAAATCACATCGAAGGTGATGGCGGTGCCGAAATCCACGACGATGCACGGCCCGCCAAACTGGTGAAACGCCGCCACGCCGTTGACGATGCGGTCCGCGCCAACTTCCATCGGATTGTCCACCAGCACGGCCATGCCCGTTTTCACACCGGGTTCCACGAACAACGCCTTCTTGCCCAGGTAGACGCGCGACATTTCCGCCAGCGTCCAATTCATTGGCGGCACGACCGAACTGATCATCACCCCGGAGATCATTTCCTGGTTGAGCCCGGCCAGGCTGAAGAGGTTGCGAGTGAGCACGCCGTATTCGTCCACAGTCTGCGCGCGCGCCGTGGTCAAGCGCCAGTTGGCGATCAGCTCTTCGCCGCGAAAGACGCCCAGCACCGTGTTGGTGTTGCCAATGTCAATCGTCAGCAGCATTCATCGAACCTCGGTCACGTCGCCCGCAATCACGGTCAGCGCTTGCCCGTCGTCTTTCATTACGCGCAACAATCCCTCGGGGCTGAGGCCATCGGTCTTTCCGAAATAAGTTTCCCTTCCCGATTCCACTTTCACGCGCTTCCCCTGGGGAAAATCCGATTCCCGTTGGAAGCGATCCACAACATACGACGGCCCTTCGCGCAGGAAGAGATTGTAATCGGTCTCGAATTGCGTGAGCAACCGCACCAGCAGCTCCAGCCGCGAATGAGCCTTGCCGGATTCCTTGCGCAGGGAAGTAGCCAGCCCCGTAATGTCCGGCGGAAACTTCTGCTGATTGACGTTGATGCCCAGGCCAATCACCACAAAGCGCACCAGAGTTGGTTCGGCATACATTTCCGTCAGGATGCCGCCTAATTTCGCACCGTTCAGGAACAAGTCATTCGGCCACTTCAATTCGGCACTTAATCCTGTTTGCGCTTGAATTGCGGTGCGCGAGGACAATCCCGCCAACATCGTGAGCAGCGGCGCCAGCACCGGCGAAAGATTGGGCCGGAGCAACAGCGTCACGTAGATTCCCGTGCCGCGCTCGGAATGCCACCTGCGCCCTGCGCGGCCTCTGCCTGCGGTCTGCTCCTCCGCCAGCACCACCGCGCCTTCCGGTTCGCCGGCGTAGCCCAGCTCCATGGCCACGCGATTGGTCGAATCGGTCTTGAAGAAATGATACAGGCGCTTGCCGAACAAACTGCCCTTCATTCGTTTGCGCAGCAAATCGGGCGTCAGGATATCGGGAACTTCCTCCAGGAAATAGCCGTTGCGCGGCTGGCCCTTCACGCGCACGCCCAGCTCCCGCAAGCGTTCCACGCAGCGCCACACGGTCGAGCGCGATACGCCGATTTCCCGCGCAATGCGCGCGCCGCTGATGACGATGGTGGCGTTTTCTGCGAGCAGCGTCAGCAACGCTGCGATGCGACGATCGGTTGTTCCTGGTAAAGAGGTGGCTTGCGCCATCAGGCCCCAGTCCTGTGCTTCTGTTGCCCTAGTGCCGTTCCAACTAAAGGGAGCAGTCGCACGAACAGCTGTCTCCCGCACGAGGGCCTCAATCGAGCTTAACGGCAAATTGCCGAAACAAGTTGGAACGGCACTAGCTTACTTTTCTTGGATGCAGTCCACAAGCAAACTTACATCGGCGGCCGGAGCTGAATGGGTGAGCGCCCCCGAGGAAAGAAAGTCCGCGCCGGTTTCCGCGTACGCGCGCGCATTCTGGAGCGTGATGCCACCGGAAATTTCCACGATGCAATCGGCGCGCAGCTCGCGCGCGATCATTACGCAGCGGCGCGCCTCTTCCGGCGTCATATTGTCCAGCAGCACCGAGGCCGCGCCTGCTCCCAGCGCCTCGCGCAATTCAGATTCGTTGCGCACTTCGATCTGGATGGAAAGGGAAGCGGCCTCGGCGGGCGAAGGCGTTGTGCCCACCGCTTCATAAGGCGTGATGGCGCGGGACTGCATCCGCGCCGCCGCGAAGGCGTGGGCCTGGTCGAGCGCGGCCTTCACGCCACCCGCCAGGGCGATGTGATTTTCCTTCAGCAGGATCGCATCATAGAGCCCAATGCGGTGATTCGTGCCGCCCGCTGCCTTGACGGCGTACTTTTCCAGGAGGCGTAGCCCCGGCGTGGTTTTTCGCGTGTCGCGGATTTTGGCGCGCGTTCCGGCGAGTTGTTCGGTGAAGCGCCGTGTCAGCGTGGCGATGCCGCTCAGCCGCCCTAGAAAATTCAGCGCGGTGCGCTCGCCGGTCAGGATCGCCGCGGCCTTGCCGGAAAGGTGCAGCAGCACTTGGCCCTTTTTGACGAACTGGCCGTCTTTGGCGCGCAGGGCCACGAGCATTTGCGGGTCGAGCTTTTTGAAAATGACTTCGGCCAGCGGCAGACCTGCGCAGACAAGTTCCTGCTTCGCCAGAATACGCGCCTGGGCCGTGGCATTGGGCGGAATCGTAGCGGCAACGGTTGCATCGCCGGTGCCCACGTCCTCCGCGAGAGCCCGCTCAATCAATTCCGTGATGCAGGGTGATTCCCAGTCCATTGAGCGTCCTCGTAGGGGCGCAGCATTGCTGCTCCCCTGCTTAGCAAGAACATCAATTCTTGAGCTTAGCGATTTCGGAACAAACCCGAAAGACTTGCAAGACGCGACGACCTTGCTGACCGGGGTCCAGCGTGCTGGACCCCTACCCTAAACGGAATTCGCTGAAGAGCGCAGCATTTCTGCGCCCCATCTCGGCAAACTCTCTTACTCATCCAAGTGCTTCAGGCGGTCGCTCATTTTCTGCAATTCGATGCGCTGGCCCGCCAGGGCTTGCTCCATTTGCTGAATGATATTCTGCGGGGCGCGGCTCCGGAAGGTCTCATTCCCGAGCTGGTTCTCTTTGGACGCGATTGATTTCTTCAAGTTCTCGAGTTCTTTCACTAGGCGGATATGCTCGTTCTTTAGGCGGATATACTCAGCATCAACGTCCTTTGCATAGACAGGGTAGGGAATTTGCAGATCAAACTGGGCGGTGGAGCGCATCCCACCGCTGCCTTCGCGCAGCTTCTCCGGGGTCACGCGCAATTCGTTCAGCAATCCCAACCGGACGATACCTTCGCGATTGGCCTCCACGATTCCGCGCACCGTGGCATCGGCGCTGAAAAACTCTGCCGCCACTTTTTTCTTCGGGTCGAGCTTCATTTCCGCGCGCACGGTGCGCAGGCCCTGGATCACCTCTTGCACCAATGCGTATTCGCGCAGGCCTGGCTCATTTTTCCACGCCGCCCGCGCTTCCGGATATTGATCCAGAGCAATGGACTTCGCCCCTGCTTTCTGCGGCAACTGGTGCCAAAGCTCCTCGGTCAGAAAGGGCATGAACGGGTGCAGCAGGCGCAGCGCCGCATCAAATCCCGCGAACAGATTCTTCCACGCGACGGTCGCGCGCGCGCGGTCGGCATGCTGCAATTCCGGCTTCACCCACTCGATGTACCAGTCGCAGAAATCTCCCCAGAAGAATTGGTAGACGCTCTGCGCGGCCGCATGGAAGCGGTATTCCGCCAGCGCCGAGTTCACCGTTTCCACGGTTGCGGCGAGGCGCGCAAACAGCCAGCGATCCACCAGCGGCACTTGCCCGGCCAAGGGGTAAGGTGCTTGTGCGCGCACCTCCGGCGCGGCCAATTCCTCGAGCGGCGTTCCGCCCTGCTCGAACTTATCGAGATTCACGAACAGGAAGCGCGCCGCATTCCAAATCTTGTTAGCAAAGGAGCGCGCGCCGAGCAAGCGGTCGTCCGAGAGCACAATGTCCGTGCCCGGCGCCGCCATGGAAGCGAGGCAGAAGCGCATGGCATCGGTGCCGTACTGTTCGTTCAGCGCCACGGGATCGAGTCCCGTGCCCTTCGATTTGGACATTTTCTCGCCGTTGGCGGTGCGCACCAGCGAATGCAAGTACACCGCGCGGAAGGGCACTTGCCCGGTGAAGTGCAGCCCCATCATGATCATCCGCGCCACCCAGAAAAACAGAATGTCGTATGCGGTGACCAGCACGCTTGTCGGGTAATATTTCTGAAAATCGGGCGTATGTTCCGGCCAGCCCAGGGTCGAAAAGGGCCACAGGGCCGAACTGAACCACGTGTCCAGCACATCCGGATCCTGCTCCAGCTTTGTCGAGCCGCACTTCGGGCACCTTGCCGGGTCCTGCCGCGCAACGATGATTTCCTTGCAGTCCTGGCAATACCACGCGGGAATCCGGTGCCCCCACCACAATTGCCGCGAGAGCGTCCAATCGCGGATGTTGCGCATCCAGTTCAGATATTCCTCGCGGCGATTTTCCGGAGTCACGCGGATCATCCCGCGCTCTACCACTTCAATGGCAGGGACCGCCAGCGGCTTCATGCTGCAAAACCATTGCGTGGAAACCCGCGGCTCGACGATGGTGCGGCTGCGCTCACAGTGGCCAATCGCATTGATATGGTCGGCAATTTTCTCCAGCAGCCCCTGCGCCTGCAGGTCCTCCACAATCTTTTTGCGCGCCGCGAAACGTTCCAGGCCTGCATACGCTCCGGCGTTTTCGTTCATGTGCGCATCGTCGGTCATTACTTCGACCTGCGGCAGGTTGTGGCGCTTGCCCGCCTCGAAGTCGTTGGGATCGTGCGCCGGAGTGATCTTCACCGCGCCGGTGCCAAACTCGCGGTCCACCATCTCGTCGCCGATGACGGGGATTGCGCGGTTCATCAGCGGCAGCAGCACGTTCTTGCCGATCAGGCGGCGGTAGCGCTCATCTTCAGGATGCACCGCCACGGCGGTGTCGCCGAGCATCGTCTCCGGCCGCGTGGTGGCCACAATCAGGAATTCCTGCGATCCCGCCACGGGATACTTGATGTACCAGAGATGCCCCTGCTTTTCTTCGTGGATGACTTCCAGGTCGCTCAAGACCGTGCGGCAGCCCGGGCACCAGTTCACCATGCGCTTATCGCGGTAGATGAGTTTTTCTTCGTACAGGCGCACGAAGACTTCGCGCACCACGCGCGACAATTCCGGCGACAGCGTGAACTTCTCCCGCGACCAGTCGCACGACTCTCCGATCTGCTTCATCTGGCGCTGAATCGTGCCGCCGCTCTCTTCCTTCCACTGCCACACGCGCTTGACGAACTCCTCGCGGCCCAGGTCGCGGTAGTGAATGCCCTGATGCGTCAATTGCCGGACCACCACGCGCTGCGTCGAGATTCCGGCGTGGTCCGTTCCTGGCAGGTACAGCGTGTTGTAACCGCGCATGCGGTGCCAGCGCGTTAAGATGTCGATTTCCGTGTGGTCCAGCATGTGGCCGATGTGCAGCATTCCGGTCACATTCGGCGGCGGGATGACGATGGAGAAAACCGGTCCGGGCCCCGCCGCGTCGGCTTTGAAGAGCGCTTCCTTCACCCAGAAATCCGCCCAGCGCGGCTCAATCTGTTTTGGTTCGTACGCTTTGGCGATCTCCCGGGGCATCCCGCACGTTCTCCTGGTCTTCGCGCGCATCGGCGCAAGGCGCGCCTTAGATGTTGCAAGGTAATCATTGAATATACGGGCAGGCAGTCCGCGGCGTCAATTCGGCCGCTAAACTTTGCCGCCAGTCTCTATCGCACGCCAAGGCATTACCGGCGACGATTGAGAAGATGCAGATTACATGTGGAGTTCTGTAAGCAGATCTGTCGCGGCGTGATAGCCGGCCAGGGGACGGAGCTAGGACTTGTGGGAATTCAGTTCTTCTTTGACGAGGGCTTCGATGACCGGCTTCAGAATTTCGTGCGTGACCTTTTGCATCACATCGGGGCTCATTTTCTCCAGGACCCGCGCGACCAGGGCTTCTATGTCTGACTGTTTTGGATCAGGCGCCGGCGCTGCCTCGGGTATGGGTGCTTCTGCCTCGGGAGCCTCAGGCACAGGCGCTTCCTCTACGGGTGCCGGAGCGGCCCAGCTTGGCTCTTCTGCTTTGTAGACCGGTACGTCCTGCGTCTCGTCGGGTTTGGCTTCGTGCACCTCTGGAGCTACGTGCGCTTCCACCGCCGCAGGCGCTGCTTCCGGCGTGTGAATCTCTTCCGCAGGCGCAAAGGCCGGCAATAGTGCTACCGGCTCCGGCTTGGCTTCCGGAACGGGCGGCGCTGTTTCCTGGACGATTTCCTCGTGGGAAGCTGCTGCCTCGGTGGCAGGCGTTCCCGCCGCTGGTGCATCCCAAGTCGCTGCAAGCTGCGAAGCCTTGCGCGCTTCCGTCTCCCAAGGCGTCGAGGATGCGGAGAACCAACTACTCGCGGGCTGCGCTTCCTTGTGAGTATCGGCGACTGTAGCGGGTTCAGGCTTTGCTTCTGGTTCTTTCTCAACCGTCTCCGAAGTGCGCGCCAATTTATCTTCGACCCCGGCGGCCATCGCCGCGGCCCAGGCGTCGCCGGAGAAGGGAACTGGTGACTCCGCGGACTTGGCTTCGAGCGTGGAGACCGCAACGGCCTCGACTGTTTCAGTCGCGGGCGACTTCGCATTGCCGGTCTGCCAAGGCGGCGAAGGGATATTCGCGGCCGGGGAGCTTCCATGGAATGCTTCATCGCGCCAATCAGCCACGTCGTTGCTTGGAACGGCCGCCTTTTGCAGGGCCTCATCCAGGCCACCGGGACGCCAATGCGCTTGCAGCGAGTCGTCCTGGTCCTCGTGTTCCTCTTCTTCCTCTTCGCCGTGCGCGCCCCACTTTCGTTCATCCGCCAGTTGGGAATGTGCGGTGGTCTGAGCAGCGGCCTCATCTTCTTCGGGTTCGTGCGTGCCCAGCAGGCTGCCAAATGCCACCGGCCCTTGCCCGGCGGCGATCTTCAGTTGGTGTGGCTGCGTCGGAAATTCTTCGGGAACGTCCGCGGTTTCCTCTTCTGGCTCCGGCGTCTTTCCCGCTGGGAGTCCTGCGAGCTTCGACGCGGCAGCGGGCTTCCGCCGCTCCGGAGCGTTCTTCCGTGGGGGCTCCGGGGTCTTCTCCACGGGAGGCTGCGGGCCAATCGAAATGCCCGCGCGCGTCAACGCCGCCTTCACCATCGAAATCAACGGATCGGGCGGCACAAACGGCTTCTTCAAAACGCCGTCCGCGCCCACGCGCTGCGCTTCCTGCTCATCCAGCGGATCAAACGCGCCTACCAGCAAAATCACGGGAATGTGCTTAAGAGTCGGATCCTCCTTGACGTAGCGGCAAACTTCGTAGCCATTGCGCACGGGCATGAAGACATCAGCGAGGACCAGGTCGGGATGAATATCGGAAATCTTGCGCACGGCGGCTTCGCCGTTGCCCACGGCAACAACGTCGATTCCCTGATCTTTCAGGGCCAGTCCCACCATCTTCTGGATGTTACTGTTATCGTCCGCAACCAGGATCTTGGCCACCGAACGTCCTCCCAACAACCCACACCAACCGCAGATGGAGATTCAAACTGTATTGGAGCATTCAGGCGAGAGGGCGTCAATCACCGCGAAGCACGGTGTGTCGGAAGTAGACATGGTGCGTTGCTTATCCGCAACCTGTCCCAAAGGACAAGGGGTGCGACCCAAGTCGCACCCCTTGAAGTACCTAGAGCGATTTTTGGCTGCGGCAGGAGGGGCCGCCCCCCGCTACCAGGGAATGAGTTTCCTGAGCCCCTTCTTTTTGCTGCTGGATTCCTTCTGGTTCTGCGAATCAGCGGCCGGCGGGGTGCTAGCTGGCTTTGCGGAGTCCGTTGCGGCCGGATTGGCAGAGGGATCGGTGCCGTCCGTCTTGGCGGGGTCGCCCGTCGCCGCGTCCGTAGCTGGAGGATTGGCGGGCGCCCCATTCCCTGCTGCGGGTGCGGCTGCATCGGGCGTAGTGGCTGCCGGCGGCTCCGTGGCAGGCGTAACGCCATTCGTCGAATCGCTTGCCGGCGCCGTGTTCACATCTTCTGTTGTGGCGCCTGCCGGAGGAGCCCCACTGGGCGCAGCTTCACCCGGCACCACGGTGGCCACTATCCCACTCTTTCCCGCTCCTGACCCCGTCATGCTGCTGCCGCCGGTCAAAATGTCTGTACCCGCCAGGGTACTGCTTTCGGGTTCCATTTGCGGTGTTCCGCTCACTGCGGCCGTGTGCACGTCCGGCCCGGGATGGAAAATCCCCATCGACTTGTGCATCAAGGTCTCACGCGGGCGCGGCGCATTCTGTTCCGCGGTCATCCACACCACCGCCTTGGGATCCGGCTGGGGAATCGGCACGCCAAAGGATTTCAGCTTACCCTTGGCATCAGCGGTGCGTTTCGAGAGCGGGTAGTTCCTGACGATCTGGGCGTAGTACAGGCCTGCGATGTCTTTTCGCTCGCTCTTCTCAAAGATGTCTGCGAGCATCCACAACGCCGCGTCGGACTTGCTGTAAAGCGGGTAGCGCCGCGTCAGCGAACCAAGGCGTCCCGCGGAGGCGCGCCTGTCGCCCTTAACGTAGTAGTAGTAGGCAATCCGGAATTGCCCTTCCGCGAGGACTTCCTGGACCTCGCGAAGGCGCTGCTGGGCCTGGGGAGCGAGCGGATCATTGGGATATTTCTGGAGGAAGGTCTGGAACTCTTCTTCGGCCAAGCGGGCCTGGTCGTTGTCGCGGTCGGGCTTGGGCATTTCGTTATAGTGCGCCATGGCGACCTGCATCTGGGCATAAGCCGCTTCCGGCATGAAGGGGAAGAAGACGATGAAATCCTTGTAGCCGGCGACGGCTTGCGTGGTGTTGGAGGTTCCGCCTTCCTTGTAGTAGGAATCCGCAATGGCGAGTTTCGCTTTCGCCAGGAACTCGCTGTCCGGATAGGTATTGATGAGGGTCTGCAAACTCAGTCGCCCCACCTCTTGCTTGCCATGCTTGATGTCATCCATGGCCTTGTTGTAGAGCTGCTTGTCGGGCTCTGCCGTGTTGCTGGCTTCGGTGGACTTGTTGGGCTTTTTCTTCTTGTGAAAAATTTGAGCGGAACACGGGCTGGCGCTTGCCAGCAACACTGCACACGTCAGAAGAAGCGTAATTCGCCGCAATCCTCACCTCTCGAGTTGGATTTCCAGCAGGTCGTCTGCCGCGATGTCCCGCTTGGCTCGGGGGTTCCCGGAACCACCCGCGCGGACCACTTGAGTATACCCTGAACGAACGGCCAGGTGGTCCAAGAACTTTGCCCACATGTCCAGGTCTCCGTTCTTTCTCCCCTGGGATGCACCCAGCCTCTTCCTAGGTTATCCAGCCTCGCCCGGGGCGGTCCTCCTACACCCCGGCCCGCAAGCGGCGCCGGCCTCTGGCCGGGGGTTATCAGTTTTCAGTTCTCAGTTGTAATTTAAGATCAGCGATGGGCGTCTCGTGGACGCGCCCCTGGCCTGGCCGGAGTGAATGACGGATCGAGAGATTAGCAGAGAAGCGAGGAGGGATCGCGGCGACATTGTTGCCAACCCTCTCACCTACCGTTCCGAGTCCTCACTCTTCCACTCTTTACCTCTTTCCTTCTTCGACCTCCTCTCCCGAATCCCCGAGCCCCCGGCACCCCTGCTGCATCACCCTCACTTTCTTTACTTACAACTGAAAACTGACAACTCCTCTCCCCCCCCCAAGTTTTTAGCGATTTGTAATAGAAACTCCGGCCCTGTCTAACTACAATGCTTCCATGCCCTTCGCGGCAGGGGCGGCAGGCCCTTTTCATGGATAAACGAAAATTTCTTTTTGCTTCGCTTTCTGGCTTGATCGGGGATATTGCCTGGCAGGTGCTGAAAGAAGGCCACGATGTTCGCTACTACATCGAAGCGGAAAAAGAGCGCGACATCGCCGATGGCCTCGTCCCCAAATCCAAGGACTGGGAGAAGGACGCCAACTGGGCCGACATTGTCGTTTTTGACGACACCCTTGGCCAGGGCACCAGAGCGCAGACGCTGCGCGCCGGCGGCAAGCCCGTCATCGGCGGCACGCCTTACACCGATAATCTCGAAGACGATCGCACCTTCGGCCAGGAAGAACTGAAGAAGGCCGGCGTCACCATCATTCCGTATCAGGAATTCGATTCGTTCGATCCGGCCATCGAGTTCGTCAAGAAAAACCCCGATCGCTACGTCATCAAGCCCAGCGGCGAAGCGCAAAACGTCAAACGGCGCCTGTTCGTCGGCGAGGAAGAAGACGGCATCGACGTCATCGGCATGCTGGAAGCGTACAAACGGGCGTTCTCCGAGGAGATCAAGGTCTTCCAGTTGCAGCGCCGCGTGAACGGCGTCGAAGCGGCCGTCGGCGGTTTCTTCAACGGCAAGAAATTCATCACGCCCATCAACATCAATTTCGAGCACAAAAAACTTTTCCCCGGCGAAGTCGGCCCGCCCACCGGCGAAATGGGCACCTCGATGTTCTGGAGCGAGCCCAACGCCCTTTTCAATCGCACGCTGCTGAAAATGGAGCCAAAGCTCGCCGAAGAAGGCTACGTCGGCTACATTGACGTGAACTGCATCGTCAACAACTACGGCATCTACCCACTGGAGTTCACTTCGCGCTTCGGCTATCCCACGATCAGCATCCAGCAGGAAGGCATGCTCACGCCCATAAGCGAGTTTTTCTGGGACCTGGCCAATGGACAGGAGCCCAAGTGGCGCACGCGCAGCGGTTTTCAGATTGGCGTGCGCATCGTGGTGCCGCCGTTTCCTTTTGACGACGAAGAAACGTTCAACTCCTTCTCCAAAAATGCCGCCATCGTATTCAAGCGGCCGATGAACGAAGGCATCCACATTGAAGATGTGAAGGAAGTCAACGGCCAGTGGGTGGTTGCCGGAACTTCGGGCGTGGTTTTGATCGTTTGCGGCATTGGCCAGACCATGAAGCAGGCGCAAGTGCAGGTCTATTCGCGCATAAAGAATATCCTCATCCCCAACATGTACTACCGCACGGACATCGGCGACCGCTGGGTGGAAGATTCCGACAAGTTGCACAATTGGGGTTACCTGCGCTAACGAGGGCGAGTGCGGCGCTATTTTCGGACTGCCCAGGCGAGTCCGTCCGGATGCTTGCCAGCCGCGATCTTTCCAATCATTTCCAATGATTTCACATCAATCACCGCAACGTAATCGTCGGGCGTGCAGGCAACATAAGCGCGTAATCCGTCGGGCTGCATCAAAATCCCAGCGGCTCCGTGTCCGATCTTCACCCGCTTCACCTCTTTGCGCGCGGCGGCGTCGAGCACAACAAGGTCCGGGCCGCCCAGGCTGGACACGAACACCAGTTTTCCATCCGGTGTGAATTTCAAACGATTAGCGCCCCGGACATTGGCCTCGAGCGTCTGCAGCACTTTCTTGCCTGCCACGTCGATGATGGATATGGTGCCATCCTGCGCGTTGGCCACCCAAATCTCCTTACCGCCGGGAGACACATCAAAGCCCTCCGCGCCGTGGCCTACAGGGATCACGGTCTCGGTCCAATTGATCTGGGGAGTTCCTATTGGGCCTCCGCCAGCCGGGCCTCCCGGGCCCCCGGGCGGCGGTAGTCCACCAGAACCAGGCCCGAAACCCCGTGCGGGGCCGTTCGTTTTTTCAATGACCGTCATGGTCGCGGAGCTCACATTCGAGGTCACAATCCGATTTAGCTCGGGGAACACATAAATCATGTGTGTTCTGTCCTGGCCGGTGCCAAGAACCCAGTCGATCTTCATTGTTGCAGGATCGTAGCTGCCGATCACCTTGGCGCCTTCCGCAGTGAACCAGAGTTTCCCTCCAACAAATGCAAGGCCATGAGGGCCGCGCAGCGCGCCGAGATCGATTGCGGGCAATGCCTTTTGATTCACCAGGTCAACGACAGTAAGCGTGTTGTAGGATCCGCCGCCATAGTTGGAAATGTAGGCCAATTTTCCATCCGCGGAGGCAATCACTTCGTGCGGATCAGGTCCCGAAGGAACCTGGCCCACAACGGTCAGGGTTGTAGGATTAACGATGAACAAAGCCTGATCGGTTTTGGCGAGCACGAGCAGGACTGTTTGCGGCGTCTCCGCGGCGTTCAGCAGCGCTGCGCCGATGCATGAGAGAACCAGGACGAGAGATAGTCTGGATGTCATATATTCTTCGCGCCTTTCACACGTGAACCGTAACGCCCATAACAACTTTTCAGGTTGAGCTGTGACCAACGATGCTAGCACCGGCAGCGAAATGGTGCTCGATAAAGCAGGCTTCAGTTGGCGATCGTCAATTCCACTTCAGTGTTTGCGGAGATGCGCGATCCGCCTGTGGGGGACTGGTCAATCACGGTGCCGTGGGGCCACTGCGGCGCAGCGACGTAGTTTGTTTTGTGGCGCAGGCTGGTCTGGTCCAGGCGATGCTGCACCTCGATCTCATTTGCGCCAATGAAATAGGGCATTACATAGGACGTTTCACGTTGTCCCGCGGAGACCAGCACATCCACGCGAGGCGTGGCCGCACCATTTCCGGGCTTGGGATTCTGCTGCACGACGGTGTCCATCGGCTGGTCTGGCAGGGCCAGCGAGGAAACTTCACCGACCTGCAGCCCCGCGCGCAGCAATTCAATCCGCGAAACGCGCAGGGTGTTGCCCTCCAAGTTCGGAATCTGCAATTCGCGTTGCCCCAGGCTTAACACCACGTGCGCCTGCTGCGAAACTTTCATCAACATTCCCGGCGGCGGTGTCTGGCGCACCACCTGATTGATGGGCACATCGCTGTAGACGCGGTCCGCGACGCGCAGGATGAGTCCCTTCGCCCGCAGGGCCTGGCTGGCCTCGGCAACGTTTTTTCCAACAAGATTGGGCATGGTCGTTTCACGCCCGTGAATGGCGATGCGCATCGCCGTGATGGCGCTGAGAAAAGCCGCGGAGGCCAGGATGAACACGAGGAAACCCATGCGGCCCAGCCATTCCACTCGTTCGAGAATGCTCATATGCAGAAGTTTCGGACGTCACTCCAGCGGCGTCAATTCTTTTCTGGCGGGGAAGTGCGCAACGCACTCAGGAGCCAACGGCCGCGAATCTCCCCGCGCACCAGTGTCCTGAGTCATGCAGCCCCGAATACCTGAAATTGTCATTCCGAGCGTAGCGAGGAACATGCTTTTCGCTTGAACGTTAAACACTATCGCGGGTTCCTCGGGCCCCGCGCCTTTTGCAAACTGACACGCTCTGTCATCCCGACCGAAGGCCCGCGCCTCTTGCGGGCCGGAGTGGAGGGATCGTGGCAACATCCCTACTCTTCACTTATCACTGAAAACTTAAAACTGATAACTGATAATTGCCTCACCGCAGCGGCGGCGCCGGATATTCCGGGAGCTTCTCCTTGCTGGTGTCCGCGCGTTTCACTTCCAGTTCATCGAAGAGCAGCGAGGGACAGATGATCGTTTCCGGCACCCCCCCCATGCGGTTGCTTACCAGCGGATCGTTGCCCACGGCGATCAGGTCGCTGCGCAGGGCGCGCACGTCCAGTTCATTGAACACCGCGCCGCGCACGAGTTCTTCGTGCCCGTCCTTGGCGTACACGCGATAGAGCAGCCGGGGCGAATTCCCCGGACCCAGCGTGTCCACGCGATAGGCATAGGGCTTGCTCTCCTCCAAAGCTATCTGCATGATCTTCTTCTTCAAATCCACGGGCGATGCCGGCTCCGAACTCTTCAGGATCAACGTGCCGACCGCGGGTTGCGGCGAGGTTCCTGGCGCGGCCCGCCCGTGCCCATTGGAAGCAGGAAAATCTTGGATGGGCTGGCGCCCCACCAGATAGTTCTGCAACGTACCGTCGCCGATCAGCGTAACCGCTTGCGACTTTACGCCTTCGTCATCCACGTCATAACTGCCCAGAAGATTCTTTCCCTGAAATTGATGAATCGTGGGATCGTCCACCACGCTCACAAATTTGGGCAGCACGTGCGTCTTGTAGCTGGTCGCAAACGTTCCCGTGGTGCGGTTAGGTCGGCCGAGTTGCGGCTTGCGTCCCAGGATGTTGCTTCCGATCAGCCCGGCAAAAATATCGTCCGCGGCATCCGGCGCGAAGAGCACCGGCCCGCGGTAGGATTCCTCGACGATGGGCGCATCGCGCAGCGCCTTCAGCGTGTCCAACATCTGCTTCGATTCTTTTAACAGCGCGTCGTGGGAGGGGAGTTCCTCGGGGCGCTCTTCGGTCCAAAAGGGATTGCGGCTCAGCCGCATGCCATCCGCGGCTTGCGTCGCGCCGCTCAGCGTCACCGTGGCGGTGGTGCGGCCATTGCGCACAATCGTGCCTTCCGAATTCACGAAATACTCGTTGACGGAGGAGAAGCGCGCCGACGCACTCACCGATTGCACGTCTGGGTACTGGCGGTAGAGATTGCTGGCGTCCTGCAGCGTGTTGTTCCACGCGGCTTCGTCCACTTTCAGCTTGACCGTACCGCCCACGGAAGAGACCACGGGCGCGCGCGCAAAATCGTCCACGGGATTGGGGTCTGCCGTGAACTGCTTCAACGCCGAGAGTTTCTCCGCGTAAGCGTTCGCCGCGGCTTTGTAGGCTTCGTCTGTCAGCAGCCATATCTGGCGTCGCAATGCGATGGGATCGTCATCGAGCGGCAGGATTGAAGCCGTGCCCATGCCCTGGCCATAGAAACTGTCCTGCTTGTAGTCACCGATGCGCACCACCACGCGTACCACGCGCAGGTGCGACCTCTGGCTCTCCCGCAACGCGCCGAACGCCGCCTCCGCGTTGAACTCATCCACGTCGTTCACGCGGTATTCGATGTAGTAGGGTGCCTGGACCTGGTCCATCTTGAGTTGCGCCTTTGAGCGGTCCAGTTCGGCCAGCAGCGCTTCAAACAAAGCGTCGCCCTTCGCAGCGTCGTGCGCGGCCGCCGTCGGTCCCTCTGCGACGTGGGACGCCTTTTCGGCGCCCGCAAAGAGCGGCTGCGTCAAGGCGCATGCCAACAGGAAAACCACCGCCAATGCCGGTCGCTTCATTCCAGGTATGCGCTTCACGGCTTCACCTCCGCCTTGTTGCCCGCATCCTTGCTCGCAGCCGTATTTTCCAACCCCGGTGCGGGCAGAATCGGCGGGCGCTCCCGTTCGTGGGCGCGCTTCTGCACTTCCATTTCGCTGAAGAGCATCGCCGGCGCTATGGCCGAAACCGGGACGCTGCCGCTTTCCGCGCCGCACACGCCGTTAAAGACGTGCTGCTTGTCGCCGGTCGCAATGATGCGCGTCAGCGCCGCCAGCGGTGTCCCCACGATGTCCACGCCGCGCACCAGTTCGTCCGGCCGACCGTCGGCGTACACTTTGTAAACGATCACGGGGAGCACCTGGAAGGCCTGCGGCAGCGACCTGCGCGTGAGCGTGAAGCCGCCCTGGATGTCGTCAAAATACAGCCCGTAGGGTTTCCCCTCTTTCTTGACCTCTTCGATCAGCTTTTCGCGCATCTGCGCTTCCGGGAAGCTCTGGCTGGAGGAGACAATCAAGTTCCCCTGGCGGCCCGTGGGCATAAGGCCCGGCTGATTGCGGCCGTGGCCATTGGACTTATCGAAATTCTTGATGGGCATGCGCGACATCAGAAAATTCCTCAGCACACCGTTCTGGATCACTTCCACGCGCTGCGCCGGCAGTCCTTCATTGTCGTAATCGTAGGTTCCGGCGAGTTCCACGCCGTCCAGTTCGCGGATCGTTGGATCATCGGCCACGCTGAGAAACTTCGGCAAAACTTCCTGCCCGACCTTCTTTGTGAAAGTCTGCCCTTCCTCTTCGTCGCGCTGCCGGTGTCCTTCCAGGCGATGTCCCAGAACCTCGTGGAAAAACACGGCCGCGGCGCGCCCGCTGAGGAGCGCGGGACCATCGTAGGGTTCCGCCACGGGAGCGGCGCGCAACGCCTTGAGGTCGGCGGCCATCTTCTCGATCTTGGCGTTCAACTCCGTTTCGCGGGGCAAGCCTTTCGCGGAAGGTGCCTGAAACGTCTCCACGCGCAACAAGTCCATCCCATCATCGGCACGCGTTTGCGCTTCGATCACCAGCCGGGTGGAGGCGCTGGGAATCGTGATCATGGCGCCTTCGCTGGAGAAGATTCGCGAACTCGCCGCGGACACTTGCAAAATCACGCTGGCGAAGTAAACGTCGGGGTATTTCCGGAAAGCACCGGAAAGCCGGCGGATTTCGCCTTCCCACGCAGTGCGATCAAGCGGGGGCGGGGTCAGCTTTTCGCCGACGTGCACTTTGGCGACTTCCTTCGAGAAGTCCGGTGACTTGTCCTCTTCTTCCGCGCGCACCGCGGTGTTCGTCTTCACATTGAGGAAAGCCGGCGCGGCGCGCTTGTACTCGCGATCGGTGAGTTCCCACAGGATACGGGCCGTAGCATCGGGATCATTGTCCAAGGGCAACGTGCCGCTGGTCATGCCGCTCTGGCGGCTTTGGCCGTGCGTATTATCGAGTTCCGGGCTGCCCACGCGCATGGTGACGTCCACCGACCGGCGTTTCACCGCAGTGTTGGTCAGCAGCCCGCCGTAAGCGCCGGCAATGACGATCTGGTCCTGATCGTAGACCGTGTAGCTCAGGTAGTAGGGAGGCGTGTCGCTCTTGGCCAGGTCCGTCTTGGCGCGCGTGAGTTCCGCCTGCATGGCCGCGAGCAATGGATCGGCTGCGGCCGCGGAAGTCGCCTCAGCGGAAGCCTTGTCCGCGGCAGTGGCAACGGCGCCCGGCGCGAAGCAAGCCAGTTGCGCGGCCAACAGCCACGAGGCCGCCTGGCGCAGCCGTGGCCGCGGCGGATTAGCATCAGAAATCGTAAAAATAGGATTTGTGGTTCGCAGCTTCCGCCCTTGTGGGCACACACTATTCATGAAGGTTTGACTCCCAGTATTGCGTAAACATTTTTCATCGTGGGTGTAATGCGTGAGTATGACTTAGCGGGAGAAGTTGCGCAAATTACGCTTTGCCCAAACGTTCACCCGCTTGCAGCCGCGCGCCACGCGCAAACTCGACCGCCGATACTTTCTTGCGCCCTTCTAGTTTGACGGACGTTAGCTCCAATACGCTGCCTTGCCCGCAAACCACCCGCAACCCCTCGCTGGTTGCCAGCAGCGTGCCCGGCGCCGACTCCGCCTCTATTTTGGAGTGCGGCGGCTTGCCGCCGCTTTCACAACTGAAAGCCCCGCCAACAGACTGTCCCTCATCTTTAGACACCGGCTTGCCCCACAAGTGGCAGATCTGTCCGCGAAAGCCGGTGTAGGCGCCGGGCCACGGCGCAAAGCCGCGCATGCGGTTGTGAATCTCTTGCGCCGAACGCACCCAGTCAATTTGCCCGTCTTCGCGCTTCAAAATCGGCGCGAGGCTTGCCGCAGCGTTGTCTTGCGGCCGCCCTCGAAGCGTGCCCGCGGTCAGCCCGCGCAACGTCTTTTCTATGAGCGGCGTGCCCGCTTCGGCCAAGCGTGCTACCAACTCTGGCGCCGTTTCTTCCGGGCCGATGGCCAGTTCCTCTTGCAATAGGATTTCGCCGGTGTCCATGCCCGCATCAATGCGCATGGTCGTGTTTCCCGTGCGCGTTTCTCCATTCACGATGGCCCAGTTGATAGGAGCGGCGCCGCGGTATTTTGGGAGCAGGGAAGCGTGCAGGTTGATCCAGCCGAACTTGGGGATCGTCAGCAGGCGCGCGGGAACGATCTGGCCGTAAGCAATGATCACGATGACGTCCGGGGCCAGCGCGCGCAGTTGCTCCTCGATTTCTGGGGCGCGGACTTTCGCCGGCTGGTGCACGGGCAATTTCGCCGCCAGCGCCACTGTCTTTACCGGTGAAAGCGAAATCTCCTGGCCGCGGCCTTTCGGCCGGTCCGGCTGCGTGAACACGCCCACAACCTCGAAGTCCGCCTGGTGGAGAAGATGCTGCAAGGAGGGAACTGCAAACTGCGGCGTGCCACAGAACACCATCCGCAACCGGCTCACGGTGTCCTCGTTATTTGCGCACGCGTTGAAATTACCACTCGCCTTGTTTCCGTAATTTCTTGATCTTGCGCCGGATCAGGTCGCGCTTCAAGATGCTGAGATGCTGGAGAAAGAGCACGCCGTTCAGGTGGTCAAGCTCATGGCAAAAAGCGCGCGCCAGCAAATTTTCGCCGCGAATCTCAAACGTTTCGCCCTTGGCGTTCTGCGCCCGTACGGTGACAAATTGCGGCCGGATCACGTAGCCGCGAAAACCCGGAATGGAAAGGCAGCCTTCTTCCTCGCGGACTTCGCCTTCGGCGTGAATGATCTCCGGATTTACCATCACGATTTTCGCTTCGGGATTCTTGCCGGTGGTGACGTCCACCACGGTCAGGCGGATGCTCCTTCCGATCTGCGGGGCGGCCAGGCCCACGCCTTGCGACGCGTACATCGTCGCGAACATATCCTCGGCCAGTTGCTCGAGCTCCGCGTCGAATTTCTTGACGACGGCGCCGGGTTTCTCCAGTACCGGCTCGCCGTACTTGAGGATCTTGTAGATCGTGCGAACCGGCGCTTGGGCGATTTGCGGCTCAGCCGCTTGCGCCGTGCTCGCCGCCACAATAAGTTTAGAACTCGTCGATTTGTTGGGCATAGCTCTCGAAATTCCGCCGCATCTCGGCGAGCGAATCTCCTCCAAATTTTTGCAGAAAAGCGCCCGCTAGCACAAGTGCCACCATAGCTTCTCCGGCAACACCCCCGGCCGGCACCACGCACCAGTCGGAACGCTCGTAAGCCGCCTGCACCGGCTCCTTGGTCACCATGTCCACAGTGCCCAGCGGCTTGCGCAGCGTGGAAATCGGCTTCAGGAAGCCGCGAATCACCAGGTCTTCGCCGTTGCTGATGCCGCCTTCGAGCCCGCCGGCGCGATTCGAGGCGCGACGGAATTTCCGCGCGCTCTTGTCATAGGAAATTTCATCCTGCACTTCGCTCCCGAAGGAACCAGCGGCGAGAATCCCGGAGCCGATCTCGACGGCCTTCACCGCCTGCACGCTCATCAAGGCCTGCGCCAGTTTGCCATCCAGTTTTTCGTCCCACTGCGCGTGCGAGCCGAGGCCGACCGGTACACGACGCGCCACGATCTCAAACACGCCGCCGACGGTGTCTCCCGCTTTCAGCGCTGTATCTACCTCGGCCATCATTTTGGCCTGCACGGCCGCATCCACACAGCGCAACGGGGATTCCAGGTCCGCGTTCACCGCGCAAATCTCGATCCAAGTGGCGGCGCGTTCCAGGCGCACGTTGCGCACTTGAATCGTGTGGCTGGCGATTTCCGTGCCGAATTCCCGCAGCAGCAGCTTGGCAAAAGCGCCCGCCGCCACCCGCGCTGCCGTTTCTCGCGCCGATGCCCGCTCCAGGACGTACCGCGCATCATGAAAATTGAATTTTTGGGAGCCGGCCAGGTCCGCATGGCCTGGCCGCGGCGCCACCAGTTTTCGTGAAGCCGCTTCCGGCGCGTCCGTGGCTTCCACCGGAAGAATCTTTTCCCAATTGGCCCAGTCGTGATTCTCGATGCGGAGAGCAATGGGCGCGCCAATCGTCTGCCCGTGGCGCACGCCGGCGAACACATCCGCGCGGTCCTTTTCAATTTTCTGGCGCCCGCCGCGGCCGTATCCCAATTGCCGCCGTTGCAGCTCGTGATTGACGAACTCCAAATCCACACGCAGTCCCGCCGGCAACCCGGACAAGAACGCCAGCAGCGCCTGTCCGTGTGACTCCCCGGCTGAATAAAATCGCAGCATAAACTCCAGTGTATCGGCCACCGCCCCGCGCGTCCAGCGCGTCTCTCGGGCATGTTCGCAATCCCGGCTCCGGTGCGCCGCGCAAGGAAATCCATCCTCGCTTTTCAGGCCCCTGTGGAGTGCGGCGGCTGGCCGCCGCTTTTGCGCGCGACCGCTTACCGGCCAACCCCAACTCCAGGCACGGTCCGCATTGAGCCGGGAATTACGGTCCCGCCGAGGATAACTCTCCCTTCAACCCGAAGGTGTTTTGCGTAAAAGCCAATTTCCATGGAACAATGGCCCTTCGTTGCGGAGCGCGTTCCATGAAAACTAAGTTCGCTGGTCTCTTCCTCGCCGCTGCCCTGATTTTCGTGCCATCCTCGTGTTCCGCGGCCGGCAAAGGCACCGTCGAGCGCATCAAGGTCCACGGCAAATCCCTCGAGGGCAATCTCGAAGGTGATTCGCCGGACCGCGACGTTTCCATCTACCTGCCCGCGAGCTATGCCAGCGAAAAAACGCGCCGCTATCCCGTCATCTACATGCTGCATGGCTTCACGGATAGCGACGACAAGTGGTTCGGCCTCACCAAACACTGGATCAATCTGCCCGAGGTGCTCGACAAGACCTTTGGCGAACCCGGCACGCGAGAGATGATCGTGGTCATGCCCAACGCCTTCACGCGCTATCAGGGCAGCATGTACTCGAATTCAGTGACCACCGGCAATTGGGAAGATTTCATCGTCCGCGAACTGGTTCCCTACATCGACGTGCACTACCGCACATTTCCGCAAGCGGCAAGCCGGGGCTTGGCCGGCCATTCGATGGGCGGCTACGGCACTTTGCGCATCGGCATGCGCCATCCCGATGTTTTCTCCAGCTTCTATGTGCTCAGCGCCTGTTGCATGGCGCTTCCTGACGCTGGAATGACGGCGGGATCGAAGAAAGCGGAGGCGGTCAAAGATCCGGCGCAAGTGGACCAAGCCGATTTCTTGACCAAGGCTGCGCTAGCGCTGGCGGCTGCGTGGTCACCCGACCCGCAGAATCCTCCGATGTACCTCGCGCTGCCCACAAAAGATGGCGAACTGCAGCCTGCGGTGGCCGCCAAGTGGCATGCCAACGACCCGCTTTCCACGATTGACCAGTACATCGCGAATCTCCGCCAGTTGCACGGCATCGCCATCGATGTCGGCGATCGCGATGATGGCATCACCGAACATTCGCGCGATCTCGACCGCCTCCTGACCAGCTATCACATTCCGCATCAATTTGAGGTTTACGAGGGCGATCATCTGAATCACATCGCCGACCGCATCGAAACCAAGCTCATTCCATTTTTCTCCAGCCAACTCGCCTTTGCGCCTGTCAATGCCGCCAGGTGATCCGCAGCCGTTCCGCGCGTGAGTCATGGGGCATTTGTCCGCTCATTTTCCATGAAAATTTCTTGCACAGTCATGCACAAATATCCACAGTTCTTTCCTGAAATAGCTCTTGCCAACGTTTCCCCATGCTCCTAGTATCCGCCTCAGATTGATCGGGAAGAAGAACTTCACGACTCAATTCAGAGATGGCGGCAAGGGTCAAACCGAGCCAGTCCATCTCGAGTTGAATTAGAAGTGCAAACTTCGCAGTTCAATTCTCTGAGGCGGCGAGGGTCAAACCGAGTCAGGCTCAACTGAATTGAATTGGGAAGGAATGCTCCGCGGTTCCATGCAAAGGGGCGGTGAGGGTAAAACCGAGCCGGTTCCAGTGCGTAGGATTGTGGGGTAAGCTCCGCGATCCGGGGCAGAGGAATGGTAAGGGTAAAACCGAGCCACTTCCGCTGAGCTGGATTGTGGGGTGAGCTTCGCAGCTGAGTTCAATACAACCCGGGTGAAACCGGGTTGCTGCGGGACCCAAGCGGAAGCGAAAAGCTTCACGGTGCACTCAAAGATGCGCCAAGGGTAATACCGAGACGTTATCGTGGGCTGGACCTGGAAGTAGAGCTTCACGAATCAATTTACAGGAGGCGGCCAGGGTAAAACCGAACCGCCTTCGAATAAGTTGAATCGGGAAGCGAGAAACTTCGCGACTCAATCAAAAGAGGGCGACGCGGTCACACCGAGTCGCCCTCAATTTTTTGCCATCTACGCAGGTCATCAGCCCGCCCTACGGAACTATCGCTCTAATCCAAAGTCGCAAACTCTTGAGAAGTGGTTGTTTGCATGGTTCATTAGTTCATCTGCCATCGCCGCTGTGATTTCCGTCACCGCCCAGTGTGGCCAAATTCCATATCCTTCTATAGATGAGGTGGATATGGCCGCACAAACCAGCAACGATCGCGCCGCATGGCTGCAAGGGCCTTCCGCGCGATGCACGGTAGTGCCACAGGCTGCTCAAACTCCTTGGAGGATTGTCCTGTTGGGAGCGCCGGGCGTAGGCAAGGGCACCCAGGCCGAACTACTCAATCTGCGCCTGGGCGCCTGCCACCTTTCCACCGGGGACGTTTTCCGCGCCGCGAAGGGCCGAGACGATTGTGAGTTGAGCCCGGCCATGAAATCCGCTTTGGAGTACATGCGTCGTGGCGATCTCGTGCCGGACGCCACCGTGTGGGACATGGTGCGCGAGCGCAGCGGCTGCCTGCGTTGCAGCGGGGGTTTCATCCTCGACGGGTTTCCGCGCACCCTGGCGCAAGCCGAGGCACTGAAAGAGCTGATGGGACATGAGGGCCTCTCGCTTACAGCGGTCGTCAACTACGAATTGCCCGTGAGTGCCATCGTTGCGCGGCTCAGCGGCCGGCGCACCTGCGAAACCTGCAAGGCGGTGTTCCATGCGACTGAACGGCCCCCCAAAGTGGCAGGCACGTGCGACCGCTGTGGCGGCAAGCTTGTTCAGCGCGAAGATGACCGGCCAGAATCGATCAACATCCGGCTCGAGGCCTATGACCGAAGCACGGCGCCGCTTATCGCGCTTTATAAGAACCTTGGTCTGCTGCTGCCGGTTACCGCCAGCGGGTCTCCCGAAGACATTTGTGCCAGGACCTTTGCGGCGCTGAGTGCTTGGCGAACTCGAAATCCTGGCCCTGCCTTGGCCCCCGCGCAGACGCGGACGAGAGCCTGACCGGAGCCTCGCTCCATCCCCTTCGTAGCCCAGCGTCTATATATTCTTGACGCTGCTCGCGGAGACGGTTACGCTTTCCTCGCAGCCCTCAACAGGAAACACGTGGCCGAAACGCCGCTTCACATCACGCAACACCAGGCTGACTCGCCGGAGACACCCTCCGTCGTCGAGGTGCTGCTGGACGCCGCCAAGATCACCATTCTGAAAGTCCAGGACTACTCGAAGCTTTCTCTCCGCTCCCTCACCAACCTGGCTACTTCTCCGCGCTACATGCAGGACACCCTCTCTCAGATGGACGATATCGGCGTGGGCTCGCTGCCAATCGTGCTGCTCTCCGGCTTTTTCATCGGCGCCGTGATGGTGCTGCAAACGGGCGCGCAGTTCGAGCGTTTTGGCCAGACCATGCTCACCGGCGACGTCGTCTCCATCGCGCTGGTGCGCGAACTGGGCCCCTCGATCACGGGCCTGCTGGTGGCGGGGCGTTGCGCCTCGGGCATTGCATCGGAGCTTGGCTCCATGCTGGTCACCGAACAGGTGGACGCCATGCGCGCCATGGGCACCGACCCCAGCCGCAAACTCGTTTCCCCGCGCGTGCTGGCTACGCTGCTCACTCTTCCGTTGCTCACCACTATTTCCGTGTTTGTCGGGCTGGTCGGCGGCATGGTGGCCAGCGTGTTCTCCCTTCGCCTCGACGCCACCACATTCTGGGAGCGCGCCATCGCGATCCTGGAGTTCTCGGATCTAATGCAGGGCTTTACCAAGTCCATCGTATTCGGCTTTATCCTGGCCACCGTCGGCTGCTATCAAGGGCTCAACGTTCGCGGCGGCACGCAAGGGGTTGGGCGCGCCACCACGCAGGCCGTGGTGGTCTCCTCCGTGCTCATCATCGTCGCGGATACTTTTCTGACGAAAATCGCGCTCTTCCTTGCCGATAAGGTTTTTTGATTACTGCCATGATGGAAGCGTCCAGCCGGTTCACTCTCACGCCCGAAAAGTCCAGCGAGGCGGTCATTCAATTCAGCGACGTGCACATGGGTTTTGCCGAAGGCGAAATCCTTCGCGGCGTTTCCTTCTCCGCGCAGCCGAAAGAAACGCTCGTGCTCCTGGGCGAAACCGGCTCCGGGAAGACGCTTACGCTCAAACTTGCCGCGGGCCTGTTGCGTCCTGACAGCGGCACGGTTGAAGTTCTCGGCGAGCGCGTCTCCCGTATGTCCGAGCGCGAATTGCTCCTGCTGCGCCGCAAGGTCGGTTTTGTGTTTCAGGAGGGGGCGCTGTTCGATTCGCTCACGGTGGGCGAAAATGTCGCTTACCGCATGCACGAGGATCATGTGAACGAGGAAGAGATCGAACCACGCGTCCACGAAGTGCTGGAATTCGTGGAGCTCGGCCACACCATGAACCTGTTGCCCTCGGAACTTTCCGGAGGGATGCGCCGCCGAGTTGCCATTGCCCGCGCGGTCGTCAACCGTCCGGCCATCGTGTTTTACGATTCGCCGACCGCGGGCCTCGACCCGATCACCTCGCAAACCATCATCACGCTCATTCTGCGTTTGCGCGACGTTTACAGCGTCACCGCTTTGCTGGCCACGCAGCGACTGCAGGATGGCTTTGCGCTCGCCAATTTCCATTTCGATTCCGCCACGCGGCGTCTCCGCCGGGATACCGCGCGGGAAGAAGCGAGCGCTGCCGTGACGCGCTTCCTCGTTCTGCGCGACGGCCGGGTCTATTTTGAAGGGAGTCCCGAGGAACTTCTGGCTGCGAATGATCCGTACCTGCAGCGGTTTCTGATTTAGCTTTGTGTCGTATGTAGAATTGTGATTTACGCCGCTCAGTAATTTTCGGCAATTCCTGTATAGTGTGCAGTTAGGATCTCTCACCGGCGACAGGATATGGCGGAATTCGCGCCGCCGGTGCAGCAAGAAAAAATTGGCAATCGCCGTCGAGGTTCTGTGGAGTAAGCTGGCGCAAAGGCACGGAGGAGCTCCCGCATGGCGCAGCGCAAAGAGTTGACGTGGTCGGAATTGCGCGTGGGTCTATTTGTTCTTGTCAGCCTGCTGATCCTGGCGGTCGGCATCTTCTACGTGACGGGCGCCAGTTTCGGCAACAAATACCGCATCAAGACCTATCTCCCCGAAGTCTCCGGCCTGTCCACGGGCGCACCGGTGCGCCTGGACGGCGTCGACATTGGCAATGTGGATCAGATTCGCCTGGTGCCGCGTGAGCCGGGCAAGATCCCCGAGCGCATGCACAACATTGAAGTCATGATGCGCATTGATCACAAATATCATGACGATATCCTCACGGACTCCGCCGCCAGTCTTGTCACGGAAGGACTGCTGGGCAACCGTTATGTCACCATCACGCGCGGCTACACGGGCGTGCCCCTCAAGGAAGGCCAGGCGGTTCCCGGCACCGAAGAAAAGGCCATCAAGGAAGTTGTCGAGCGCAGCGCCGATGTGCTATCGAATCTGCAAGCCCTGAGCGACGACGTCGAGGATCTCGTAAAGGGTGTGCAACGCGGCAAGGGCACGCTCGGAAAATTGCTCACCGACGAACAGGCTTACAACCACCTCAACAGCATTCTTACGAAGGGCGATCAGCTTGTCAGTAACGTGCAAGCCGGGCAGGGCACGGTCGGCAAATTGTTCATGACCGATGACACGTCCGTAAAAGCGAACCAGGCCCTCGACCAGATCAACACCATTCTCGCCGACCTGCGCGCGCAAAAAGGCACCATGGGCAAGCTGCTGTACGATCCCACGCTCTACGATCAGGCCAAGGAAGCTCTCACCAATGGCAACGCCGTGATCGGCGACGTTCGCGCCGGCAAGGGCACGCTCGGCAAACTCGCCACCGACGAGACTCTTTTCAACAAGCTCCGCGACGCCAGCAGCAACGTCTCAGAGGCTACTGCCAAGCTGAATCAGAACACCAACACGGCCGGAAAGTTGTTTTCCGATCCCCAGCTTTACGACAATCTCACCGGCGTCACCGGCGACATGCGCAAGCTTATCGGCGATTTCCGCACCAACCCCAAGAAATTCCTGCACATCAAGCTCTCCCTGTTTTAGACGGGCGTTGTCACGGACTGCAGTTCAACCTTCGTGCAAGTTCAGAAAAACATTGTCGTTCTGAGGCGTTCCGATGAAGTCCGGTATCAGGACTCCGGTGGAGTCCACCGGACTCCCAAAACCGGAGATTGCCGCGGGCCGCGACGTTTGCGAGTGGCTCCGAGCGGGGGATCGAGAAGTGACGCACCTTATACCCTCGATAAATCCCCGCATTGTTTACTGGCACACTAAATAGAGCTATAAGGTATTCCTATGAAGCGACTGTCACGCTCGCAACTTGCGGCGGTGGCCGGCTTTTTGCTCTTGTACACCATTGTGTCCGTGGTGGGCCGGCCTAGTTTTGCCCTGACGGCCTTCTCTGATATCACCGGCACAGCTTTGTGGCTCGTGGCCATCGCGATGATGCTATGGGCCGCGTTCAGTAACCAGGGACGCACGCGGTGGTTCTGGATTCTGCTGGCCGCCAGCGCCGGGATGGTGGGCTGCAACCTTGGCGCGTGGCTGTACTACGAGGTCATCGTGGGCAAGGCTCCGCCAGACCCGTTCTGGGCGGACATCCCGCTGTTTTTGCAGCCAGTGCCCATGATGGCTGCAGCGGTGATGCGGCCTGGCTCGCGGCAGCGGGAGCAAAAATTTCACCTGACCACCTTGAATTTCCTGATCCTTCTGCTGTGGTGGGTGTGTGTGTACATGTTTCTGGTATATCCCAACGAATACATCCTGCCCAATAAAGTCACATTCAACAGCTACTACTATTCGTTGTTCATTCTGGAGTTTTCGGTGTTGCTCGGAGTTCTGGGGAGCATGGCGCTGGTGGCAAAAGGCGCCTGGCGAAAGATTTACTGGCATCTCTTCCTGGCGGGCTCACTTTACCTGCTTGGCTACCAGTGGCTGAATGCCGCGCTGGAGCGCGATGAGTACTACAGCGGGAGCTTTTACGACGTGCCAAACTACGCCGCGATCTGCTGGTTCATTCTGATTGCGCTGCGCGCGCGCAATGTGCCGTCCGAGCCGTTGACTGAGGGTGGACGCGAGCATGCGGCCGACCTGCCGGGAATTTTGGCGGCGCTGGCGGTGCTGTCCTTGCCGGTGATGGGTCTCTACGAACTGTTCCTGGAGCCAAACGGGAGTCAGTTGCTGCTTTATCGCGTCTCGGTCACCCTGGCGGGGATCCTGCTGATGGGTGTGTTCGTGTTTCTGCGGCAGATGCTGCTGAATCGGGAGCTGGCCACGCTGCTGCTTGAATCCAGGGAGAATCTGGAGCGGCTGCAAAGCGCGCAGAGCCAGTTGATGCAAAAGGAGAGGCTGGCGGGAGTCGGCCAACTGGTCACCGGCGTGGCCCACGAGCTGAACAACCCCCTGACCGCGGTGATCGGCTACTCCGATCTGTTGCTCGAGCAGGCGGCGGACGGAACGTCTCGCCCGAAGCTGGAAAGACTGGGAGCGGAAGCCCGCCGCATCAAGCGGATCCTCGACAATCTGCTTAGCTTTGCGCGACCCCAGACCGAAGGCCGCCGCCTGTTGGACATTGCCGTGGTGGCGAGGGAGTCTCTGATGCTCTGCGAGCATCAATTGCAGAGTAGTGGAATCCATGTGGAAATGAATTTTGCGCAGAACCTGCCTCGGGTGGCATTGAACGAAGGCCAATTCAAGCGGGTATTCGTGAACCTGTTCAGCAACTCCGCGAATGCCCTGGAGGACGCCCAGGAAAAGAAAATTCTGGTGGAAGGCTACCTGCTGGACGAGAAAATTATCGTGCGGTTCAGCGATTCGGGAAGGGGATTCACCGACGTGAGTCGCGCGTTCGATCCTTTCTACACCACGCGTCCCGTGGGCCAGGGAACGGGGTTAGGCCTGAGCATCTGTTACGGCACGGTCAAAGAGCACAATGGCAACATCTACGCGCAAAACCTCGCGCCCAACGGAGCCGCCCTGACCATTGAACTGCCTGCCGGTTGAGGTTCTGTGCGTATTTTGCTCTCGTTCGGAGTGACCGGGTCCCGCTGACTTCGGGTTACTCGGATTGCCCGGCATCTGGCGTGCCAGGACTTTACTTGATTGCATAACAATGTCGGCTCCTCGACCCGGGTAGACTGTGGTTTATCGACGACCGCAGGCTCGGGAGAAAGGAGCCGAACATGATGATTATAGGCGTAGATTACCACCCGAGCTTTCAGACGATTGCATTTTTTATGGAAGAGACTGGTGAGTGTGGTGAACAGGAACTAAACCACAGTGATGGACAAGCAGAGAAATTCTATCGAGACCTGAAGCAGCGAGGAATCTGCGTGCGGGTAGGAATGGAGGCTACCGGATATTCACGCTGGTTCGAGCGGCTACTCGCTGAATTAGGTTTCGAGCTGTGGATCGGCGATCCAGCACAGATCAAGGCCAAGCGAGTCAAGAAGCAGAAGTTCGACCGCGAGGATGCCCGACTCTTACTCAGGCTGATGCGGGAGGATAACTTTCCGCAAATCTGGGTACCCAGTCCGGAGAATCGGGATCTACGGCAACTCCTCTGGCACCGGCATCGGCTGGTGCAGATGCGCACGCGGATCATGAATCAGCTTCAGGCGTTGGCCATGAACGAGGGCTATCGCTGGAAGAAAAAACTATTCAGCGAACAAGGACGAGCGCAGTTAGAAAAACTCTCGTTAGCTCCTTGGGCGAGTCGACGTCGGCAAGAGTTGTTGGAGTTGCTGGACCGGTTGAATCCGACGATCGAGGAGTTAACCGCAGCCGCCGAGCGGGAAACCAGGAAGCGACCCGAGGTGCTGCGGCTGATGACTCATCCTGGCGTGGGCCCGCTTACGGCACTCGCCTATGTGTTGATCATCGGAACTCCGGCTCGGTTTCAATGCGGCAAGCAGATCGGCACGTACGTGGGCATGATTCCGTGTGAGGAGTCTAGTGCTGGCAAACAACGATTGGGGCACATCAGCAAGCAAGGCAATTCCTTGTTGCGATTCTTGCTGGTAGAGGCAGCCCAGGCGGCAGCACGAATCAATCCGGAGTGGCGACGTCGCTACATTCACTTGGCGATGCGTCGACACAAAAGCATTGCCAAGGTAGCGATGGGACGCCGGCTGGCGGTTCGGTTGCACTGGATGTGGCGGAATGGATGTGAGTATTCGCCGTCGTTAGAGTTCGGTTCGTACGCGGGACAGCTCGGAATCGGACATGGCGTGAAGTAGAGCGTCGTCCACTTGATTGGGCATCCCGCTCCCTGCAAAGGGAGTTTGAAGAAGTAATCATGGTCGAAGTTTTGATCGAAGAGATGTTTGGGTCGGACTGAACCCGACTCAAAGATTACGAGCGAGCCGTGGTCGTCGATGCGCAGAGGTCAAAAGACAGCAAGGAAGACCACTCTTCGGAGTGAACGGCGAAGTGCGCTCAAAAAGTATTTGACAGGGCCGACATTGTTAGAGATGTCCGATTACGGCGTTTGAACGAAGCTGCTGGCGCGGCGGACGCTGCGCGTGCAAGGCTCTAGAAGTCATGCAGCACCGTGAGGTCTTGAATCACGATTTTCATATTGTATCGATCTTAGCAAGTACTCTGAAATCTTTAGGTTACATCCAAGAGCGGATTCAATTCCCAGAGCCCCGCATCTGCCGCAAACGCCAGCGTCTCCCTTCAAACGGCTTTATCGAAAGCGCCCCGAGCGCCTTGCATATCTGCACTCCTTCCCCAAAATGCGCTTCCGATAAAGCACTAAGGTTTATCAGGCATTGGGTCCATTAGCTGGGGGGAAGCCCTGTTGCGAACAGTTGTCCGGTGGGACCGACAGTTTCCAATGGCTGGCGCGCATAGCGTTCTAAATGGAACAGTTTTGCGGTAGATATTGTCGCACCGTATTCAAATGAAGATGAGCGACCTGACGGCAAAACAGTTGATCTCCGTCCCCTGTCCTACATGTGGTGCCGCTGTCGGGAAGCGTTGTGTGCTCCATTCAGGTGCTCCGCGCTCAGAACCACACGTAGACCGGAAGCTTTCTGCGGCAGAGGCGATTGAGACGAAAAGAATTCCCCGTGGTCCTGGACATCGATAAATCCTCCTCCGACCAACAATCCGAGATATGCGGTGGTGAGCCCTGTTACCAACAGTGATCTGGAAGTATGCCGCTTTGCTATAAGCGCGAAATTTGGTGCTTACTCGTGCAGGACAACGCTCAGGAGGGAAGAGTCGACGTGGAGACCGTCATTGTTGTATTGAATGAAGCCCAGTGCCCTGAATTTATTCATGAAATAATTGACCCGGGACCGCGTTGTGCCAATCATCTCCGCCAGCATCTCTTGCGATACTTTGGGAACCATCTTTTGCGGTTGGGATTCCTTGCCGTAGCGAGCGAGCAGCAAAAGAGTCCGAGCCAGCCGTTTCTCGCTCGAATTGAAAAGCTGATCGATCAAATCCTCCTCGATTCGGATGTTCCGTGAAAGCATATAAGACACGAAGCGGTCGGAGAACGCATGTTCAGCGTGGAGCACGCGAATCATCTCGTTTTTTTCAATAACGAGTATAGTCGTGGGTGTAATCGCGGTCGCTGTCCCCATTCGAACAGACTGACCGGCCATGCCCCCCTCACCAAAAAAGTCACCTGGTCCCAGAATCGCCAGGACTGCTTCTTTGCCGACCTCGTTAACAACGGAGAGCTTTACACCGCCTTTTTGAACGTACATCACGCTCTTGGCAGGATCACCTTGAGAGTAGATCTTCTGTGATCGTCGATATTCCACAAGTCTTCTCGCCACACCGGCTGAATCGAGAAAGGCTTGCGCATCGAAAACGGGCACCTTTACATTTTTGAGTCCTTTGACCATCGCAGCCAGGTGAACCCTCAAACTCAATTTAGCTGCGAAGGAGGATTCCTGTCTGTAGGGTATCGAACACTACCGGTAGGCTATTTCAGTCCAATCTCGCGATTATACTGTTGGATAACTCCGTAACACTCGCAGGTGCACGCTTCGAGTTTCGTGCGGCTTAGAATCTGTACTGCACCACGCGTGTACTCGATAATCTGCTTGTCCTGCAAAATACCAGCTGCCAAGCTTACGGTGGGTCGGTCCGTCCCTAGCATCGTCGCAAGGAAATCATGGGTGATCGCGAGCGTCGGGGAATCCACCCTGTCCTGAGTAATGAGTAGCCAGCGCGCGAGGCGCTGTTCAATATTGTGGAGCCTATTGCACGCGGCTGTTTGTGCGAATTGCATCCCCTGAACTACTGCATAGCGGGTCAGAATCCGTTGAAGCTCTGGAGCTGATTGCAAGACGCTTTGCAATGCGCCAATTCTCACCCTGAACCCGTCACCTGCGATTTGTACGATCTCGCGCACTTGGTTTCTGTTTATGCCAACCGCCGCCTGTATCCCTGCAAACCCTTCTCTGCCAACCTCCCCTACTTCAACGGTCTTTCCATCTTCGGTCGCAATCACAAGAGACACCATACCTGTATTCGGAAAATGCACAAACTCTAGCGGTTGGCCCGGTTCGTAGAGACTAAGATGGTGAGGCATGCTGAGAAATTCTAAGTGCGGACGAATCAGGGCGTACTCCTCGTCGGAAATTGATAAAAGAATCTTGTTGCCTACTCGGCTCCCCGTAGGGGTTGTCCGTTCGTTCGGCTGCATGATTTGAAACTCTCTCCTTTCAGCAACAACATTGCCCCCACCGTGCGCAAGAACCGGCTTAACTGCAGGGGCTCCGCCTGTCGCAGCCTGCACTTTAGACATCTAACCTAGAACACAGGACTGAATCAAACCACAACTGGGATCCGAGGTTCGCCATATTGCTCCCAACCGTGCCTGAATCGCGCCGCGCTGCATTGACCCTGCTAGAACCTCTGCAAGCGCTTGAAAAAGCGGGAGCCGAAAACGAAACACCCAAATCCGGAAGCAGCGCCCAATGACTTGCCTCACAATTCACTTGGCACGTCGGGTTACCGGACAACTCGGCAGAGTTTCCCGCTTGGCACCTCATTACAGGGGCCAGCCACCGCGATCGACCTTCATCTTATGAGCACGTATTAGAACATGTGGCCCATTGCTTCTGTACAACTTGGCTGGTGCCTTGAGGTTTTGAGTTTGTTCCCTAATCTTTCCCAATCCTGGAATAGCGCGTTCTGGCCATGATTTTTGAGAACTTGTTAAAGGGAGCTCCCACCCTTGTAGATAGGAGCCCCCCAATTACGACAGCCTGCTAGACTTGCAATCTCGTCCCCGCCCGAGAAAGACTGCTCATCTACTTGTCGTAAAATCAAAAAGTCCTCGGGTCCGTCGAAACTCCAGAAGCCCGTGCATCAAATCGTGGCATTTTACTCAGTGACCTGAGTCCCACGGAGCTCAGTTTCCTCAGAACCTTACTTTTGACAACGCTGAAGGTTCAAATGTCCGTCAACGTCCGAAGCAAAAGCCAAGGTGCACTCTCTCACAATCTAGGCAGCGATAAGGCCGCAATCCGACTGCAGATAAGCCCAAGACAAGGCCCTTTCGGTTCTCCCGATAGAGACCATGAGAACGGCAGTAAGGGCAACGGCGGTGACTGTGAGTGGAGAAACCTAGCCGCTGAATGAGGGAACTAGCATGCCTTTCGATTTTTGCTTGCGCAATCATGAAGTCGAACCTCCAGCTGAGGCCTCGTCTGTCTTGCGAAGCTCAGCCGACTCATGGGGAAGCTCCAAAACACCTCGAACGACCGAGAAGATGTCAGCGGTGATCTTCGATATTCCACAACTTTTCTCGCCGCACCGGCCGAATCGAGAAAAGCTTGCGCATCGAAAACGGGCACCTTTACGTTTTTGAGTTCTTTGACCATCGCAGCCAGACGAAACCTCAAACCCAATCTAACTGCGAAGGAGGATTACTGTCTGTGGGGTACGCAACACTTCGAACGTGTTGTGGGGACAGCCGAGACGCAGGGATGTTGCTGTCTGAGACCTGCCATGTAAGTCCGGATAAGTCGCCTTACCGGACATGTGCCAGCAAAGACCTGACTTGGCTTTTCATCCGCCGGCTTGTTCCAGCCATTTGTTCAGGACACTTGCGAAGCACGCCGGCATTTCCGTGAAGGTCAGACCCATCCCTTGCTCTGGCTCGAAATAGACCACGGTCGCATGGGTTTCCAGAAATTCTGTCTCGGTATAGATTTCCATGAGCACGTTTGTCCCTTGAGGCAATGGATTCATCATTTCCACGTAGCATCCGTGCAGGCTGAGATCGCTGACTCGCGAGGTCGTACGAACGCTTTCCCTCTCGTCAACGATATCGGCCGTAGCAATGAAGGGATGCCGGGGCGCTCGGCGTCTTTCGGATCGCATCGGTATACACCTATCTGGGGAGGGGTTTCGAGATGCTACCTCACTGTTTTGGCCCCATCAAGAGGGCGGCCATAGGTGAGGCTGACTGTTGAGTAGTTGGTTTACCGGACTTCTGGCGCGGGAGAGCTTCAGCTGTCCGATTAGCGGGTTTGGCGCCCAAGCGAGCGAAACGCGTTTGACGCGAACTCATTTGACAGACCGTCTGCCCTCAAAAACGCCTCACCTGTCCCATGCGCGCAGCCGTGGCAGCCAGCGGCGGACGTTTCTGCAGTATTCTTCATACTGCGCACCGAACATCTTTCGCAGCGTCGGCTCCTCGTAGAGCTGCACAAAGAGGACCACTCCCACCACGGCCACGAGCGCCACGATGAGTGCCGCCCGGTCCGCCCGCCCGAAGACCACCCACAGCCCCAACCAGCCCACGAAAAACCCCACATACATGGGGTTCCGTACATATCGGTAGAAGCCCACCACCACAAGCCTCTGCGGTGGAGCAATCGGCGCCGGCGTTCCGTGTCCCGTCCATCCGAAATCCCATACGCACCTTAACGCCACCGCAAAACCCAGCACTGACGGCACGGCCGCAATCCAGCGCCAGCGCGCCACGCCAAACGTGTCAACATGAAAGCCCAGCCAGGACGGCAGCAACCAGAACCACAGCGCAAAGAATGCGGCACCCACGGCCAGCGAGGCAAGTGTTGCCGGCCAACGCGCGTCACGTTGGGGATCTCTCCCAGTTTCAGTCTGTCCGCTCCTCATGAACGCCTCCACCAAGACCAAAGTATGAGCCCATGGCACAGTCGCCGGTGAGTTTCAGGCTGGGCTTCTGATAGGTATTACTGGCGGCCGTGGCAGTAGGTTACATTGTTTCTGCTGCGGCGGCGGGTGAAGTGAAAGTGCTCACGAACTTGGGCTGGCTGGCTCGAGCTTCCGCGATGATGTGGGTTGGTGTGACGGATTCTGTGCACGGTCTAACTGTCTTCCGGTGGTTTTGCCTCAGCGCCTCCGTCTGTGTTGTAATGCTCCTGTAACAATGACCGACTACGCTCAAAACGCTGCATCGTTGCAACTGAGCCCGCCCATGGAAATCCAGGACACTACGCCCAAGCCGGTCCGCGCAGACGCTTCCAAAACCACGCTGCCGCAGCCCGGCCGCCCTGTGCCCAGCCGCGCCTATCCCGGCGCGCTCATCGTAGTCGAGGGCACGGACGGCTCCGGCAAAAGTACGCAGCTTTACTTGTTGAAGCGCTGGCTGGAAATTGGCGGCTATCGCCTGCACTTCACGGAGTGGAATTCCTCGCCGCTCGTGAAATCGGCCACGCGCCGCGGCAAACAGAAGCGCCTGCTCACGCCGACAACCTTCTCCCTGCTGCATGCTTCCGATTTCGCCGACCGCTGCGAGCGCCAGATCATGCCGCTGCTCCAGGGCGATTACCTGGTGCTCGCCGACCGCTACATCTATACCGCGTTCGCACGCGATGCGGCCCGCGGCTGCGCGCAGCGCTGGCTGCGCAATCTGTACCGCTTCGCACCGGTTCCCGACATTACATTTTATTTTCGCGCGCCGCTCGACGTCGCCGTTCACCGCATCCTCAGCGGCCGGCCCAAGCTCAAATATTACGAGGCTGGGATGGACCTGGGTCTCTCCTACGAACGCGTCGAAAGTTTCCGCCTGTTTCAGGCGCGCATCCTCGAGGAATACGACAAGATGGTGGACACGGATAATTTCGTGGTCCTCGACGGCACACTGCCCGTGAACAAACTGCAGAAACAGATGCGCGACATCGTTGCCTCCAAAATCGATCTCAAGCGCTTTGCGCCACGTTCGCAGGAGCAGGAATAGGCATGGCTGACCAGGAAAAGGACAAGGCGAATCCGCCGGTGCCCGCCGCCGAACCGGTCGCCCCTGCCGCGAAAACGCCGGCCTCTGAGCAGGAAGACGCGCAGAACTTCTTCGGCGAACCGTTGGTGGGTCTCGACCCCGGCGAACTGAACGGCACGCTCATCGTCATGGAAGGCTTGGACGGGTCCGGGCGCTCCACGCAGATCGCCCTGTTGCAGGAATGGCTGGAATCGGAAGGCTTCGCGGTGCAAACCAGCGGGCTGCGGCGCTCCAATCTGGTGGGACGCGACATTGACGAATTGCTGGCGAAGAACGCCGTCACGCGCCTCACCCTCGCGCTGATGTACGCCACGGATTTCTTCGACCAACTGGAGCACCGCATCGTGCCCGCGCTGCGCTCCGGCACGGTGGTGCTTGCTGACCGCTTCATCTTCACGCTGATCGCGCGCAGCGTGGTGCGCGGCATCAATCGCGATTACCTCACGGGCCTGTACGCCATGGCCTTGCGGCCGCACCTCACCTTCTGGCTCAACGTGCGCCCGGAAACCGCCTTTGCGCGCGAGTTCAAGAAAGCCCAGGCCATCAGCTATTGGGAAGCCGGCCGCGACATGTCGCTCTCGCACGACCTCTACTGGTCCTTTGTGCGTTACCAGACCATGATCAAGCGTGAATTCGAGGTCATGGCCAAGAAAAACTCGTTCATCGAGCTCGATGGCGAATCCAGTGTTTCCGCCGTCAACAAGCAACTGCGCCAGCACATCGGCGAGCATCTCGGCATTCGCGCCACCAAATACACTCCCTCCTCGGCCCTCGCGCATCTCTGGCGCTAAAGACCATCATGGCTGAGCCGGTCCACATCGCCGCCATAGACGCCGGCTCCAACGCGGTCCGCCTCTCCGTGGCGCGCGCCCATTCCGCCCTGGATATCGAGCCCCTGACCACGGAGCGCTATCCGCTGCGGCTCGGCGAAGGCGTCTTCGTGCGCCACCGCTTCAGTGAAGAGCTTTTGAATAAGGGCATTAAGGCTTTCCGCCACCTGCGCGAAATCATGGACGACTTTGGCGTGACCAAGTATCGCGCCGTCGCCACCAGCGCCACCCGAGAAGCCCAAAACCGCTATACCTTCGTTCATCGCGTCCAACATGCGAGCGGGCTCCGACTGGAAGTAATCAGCGCGAAGGAAGAATCGCGTCTCGGGCGCGTCGCCGCCCTGGCGGCCATGGGACCCGGCGCGCAGCCGCGTTGCATCGTCGATCTTGGCGGCGGCAGCCTGGAACTCAGCATCCTTCGCGACCACAGCGTTGTCCAGGGGGTGCAACTTCCTATCGGCACCGTGCGGCTGATGACCACGCTCGATATTCCGGGCGTAATTCATCCGGTGCAAGCCGAGCAGGTCCGCCGTTATGTGCGCGCGCTGCTGGAATCGCATTTGCCGAACCGCTTGAATCTGGTCGACGAAATGGCGGTTGCGCTGGGCGGAAACGCCGAAACGCTGGCGAATGTGGCGCCGGGCCCGCGCCAGGACGGACTCCCCTCGATCGAAGTTGCACTGCTACGCGAACGCCTGCCCGATATTCTGCAGCGCGACCTGCGCGATCGCATGAAGGCCTATGGCGTGCGCCGCGACCGCGCCGACGTCATGGCCATCGCCGCCATCATTTTCCTGACTGTCGCGCGCTACCTCAATGTCCGGCGCTTCATGATCCCCAGCGTGGGCATTCGCGAAGGGCTGCTGCAGGAAACCGCGTATGAAGCCTTCTCGCGCAAGGAGCCGCATCGTTACAACGCCGAAGCCCGCCGCATGCTACTCTCCACGCGGAATTTCGGCCGCCGGCTGGAATACGACCAGCAGCACGCCGAGCACGTCCGCGAACTCAGCCTTAGGCTGTTCGATCAGCTTCAGGCGGTGCACCACCTGCCGCAGCAAGCGCGTGTGCAATTAGAATCCGGCGCTCTCTTGCACGACGTGGGGCATCGCGTCAGCCATCGCGGCCACCACAAGCACGGTGAATACCTGGCGCTGAATGGCGATATTCCCGGCCTGGAGGGCCGCGACCGCAGCATGGTAGGCGCCCTTGTGCGCTATCACAACCGCAAGTCGGAGCCGGCCAGCCACCATCCCTCCTATTCCGCGCTCAACAACAACGACAAGCGCATCGCGCGGCGCCTGGCCGCCATTTTGCGCATCGCCGAAGGGCTCGACCACTCGCATCGCCAGCGCGTTGAAACTATTCGCACCTCGTTCCAACGTGGCGGCGTCACTTTGCAAGTCCATGCGCGCGGCGATGCCACCGAAGATCTGCGCGACGCGCAACGCAGCGCCGACCTCTTTGAAAAGGAATTCCACGTCCAAGTCTATTTCCGCCGGCCCCAATCCGCATGACCGCGGCGCTCGGCCCTTCCCCCACCCTTACTCATACACACCACCGCGCCCATTGTTGCATCCCATATATAATGCCTTCTGTAAGATGAACGCCGGGAGGTGATCCCCGCATGCAGTTGTACATCGTTCGCCACGGTATCGCCATTGACCGCGAGGATCCCCAGTGCCCGCCCGATCCGGAGCGATTTCTGACCGACGAAGGCATGGAAAAAACAAAGCAGGTGGCCAAAGGCGTCGCGGAGATTGGCGCGGTGCCGGACCTGATGCTCTCCAGCCCCTATGTGCGCGCGGTGCAGACCGCCGAGATCTTCGCCAGCGCGCTGGACCATAACAAACAAAAAATTCGCAAAACGGATCTCCTGCTTCCGGGAGCGGACCCCATGCAGCTTTTTCGGGAGCTGGCCAGGGAGAAGCAGGCTTCCGCAGTGTTTATATTTGGCCACGCGCCTCATCTCGACGACCTGATCGCCACGGCGATCGGCTCAAAACATCACGTCACCGCGATGAAGAAGGCGGGTGTGGCGCTGGTGGAGTTGCGGCGGATGGTTCCGCCGAGCGGGGAACTCGTCTGGCTGGCCACGCCCAAGATGCTGCGCAAGGCAGGGAAGTAACGGCGACGCCCTTCACTTAGGAAAAGGGCTATTGTCCCGACCTGCAAATTCATCGAACGAATAAACGTGTCATTCCGAGCGAAGCGAGGAATCTGCTTTTTCTCTCGCGTTGAAGACAAAAGCAGATTCCTCGGGCCCCGCGCAGCGCGGGACCCTCGGAATGACATGGACAGTGCCGTGACATGTGCAAACTGGTTCTGACGCAGGACACTAGTCGGACGCGGCGGCGGCGGACGCGGGGGGCTCTTCGCTTCGGGGAATTTCCACGACGCGCGCGCGAACGGTGGCGCTTTGCACGATCAGCGGCTGCTGCAAAACCCGCTCCAGCAGATACTTTCCCGCCGCCAATCGCGCCGCCGCTTCCTCGGACTCCTGCAATCCCGGTGCGCGCACAATCAGCGCATCCACCGACTTCTCGACGCGCAAGCCAACCGGTGTCTCGCAGCCACACTTGCGCAAAGCCCGGGCCAGGCGCAACACCCCCGCCATGGCGCAGACCGCCTGCTGCTCCGCCTCGGCGAGCCGCGCAAAGGCTTTATGCTGCGTGTCTGGTTGCTCGCCGCGATGGTAGCGCACCACGTTGATCAGCAAGCTCCATTCCTCGCCGCTCCAGCCCGCAGGCGCCGGCAAATCCCGTAGAAAATCGCGCGCCGCTTTTTGCGGTGCGTCGGGGTCCAGACCTGCGCCAATGCCATGCAGGCGAGCCGCCGCGCGCATCACTTTGCGCAGAGAACTTTCGGCGAAAACGGGCGCGGCCTCCGCCCGCTTCAAACCGTCATAGAGCCGCATCGCCAGCCGCGAAACCCGTCCCGTCCGCCGCAAATTGACGTCCAGCGCCCGCGCCGTGGCGCGCAGCCGGGCCAACGCCGCCGCTTCCAGCGTTTCGCCGTGCGGCAGGCCCATGCGCCATTCGATCCACAGGCTGGTTTTCCCCAAGGTCAGTTGGCGGTAGGTTTCGATGCGTTCGTGGCGTTCGCTGGCAATACGTTCGGCCCAGCGGGTGCGCGTTTCCTCTGATTCTTCCGCGGCGGCATGCACAATCGTCCCCGCCAGCACGTCCAGGTCGTGCACTTCCCCGAGCAAATCCTGCACGCGTTTGAGCTGATCGCCCCACAGCTCGTATTTTTCCGGCAGCAAGCTCTCCACAGTGTAGCGGAAGCGCTTCACGCCTATACGCAGTTCGTGCCAGGGCCTCGGCTTTTCTGCTCGCAGCGCGCGTGCATGCAACTCCTTCGCCGCTTCCAGCCGCTCCAGCGCCAGGCATTGCGCCGCCAAGCCGTCCGGAGGAACAACGCGCGCCCGCCGTTGCAGCCCGCTCTCCAGTTTCTTCCAAGCCTTCGCATCGAATTTCCCGGCCACCCACATGGCCGATTCGCGCAGCTCGCTTTCCTGCTTCTCAAAGATCGCCAGCAATTGCAGGCGCACCTGATCGCTTTCCGGCCCCAGTTTCTTGGTCCAGTCTTCCAGGACTTGGACATCCCGCAAATCGCCCAATTGGCCGAAGAGCTTCCGGCCCAGCTTACGCATCTCTCGCCAGGACCGGTCGGGGTCCACCTCTTCCATCACCGCTGCCACCGAGCGGCACCGCCGCAGCGCCACGCGCAAGTCATGCACCGAGTCCGGATCGGGCGACGTGCGCACCTTTTCCAGTTCCTTCAGGGCGCGTTCCATCCAATAGCGCATGCCCCGGCGCTCGGAGTTCGAGCCCGCCAGCGTGCTTCCAGTTCCCATATTTTCCCAAGCTAGCCCAAACCGCGGTGGCCCGCGGCCCCTGGGGCCAGGTCCTATAGACTAGCCCTCTGCCGCAGCCGCGTCCAGTGGAGGGTACTGGGCCAAAGCTCCGGCAACATGCGGGCCAGCACAAAGAACATCGCGATGCACGCGGCGGCCGAAATCAGGAAAACACGCCCTGGATCTGGATGTCCCAGCCGTAACATCGCATACTGCACCAGCGGCTGCAGCGCAATGCCCCCGAAGGAGAGCAGGTTGGCTGCACCGATGACACGCCCTTTCACCTCTGGCCGCGGGCGATTCTGAATCAGCGCGTTCACCGGCACTACAAAGAATCCCGCGCACACGCCCAGCGCGGCCAGCATCCACATCACCATCTGATAGGTCAATCCCGGCGTGGAAAGCGCTCCCGTCATCAAGACGATTCCCGTCAGGCCCGGGAGGATCATGCCCATCTCGATTTTCCGGCCCGAGGCGTAGCCTGCCAGGAAGCTGCCCACACCAATGCCCAGGCTCAAGGCGGCCAGCAGGTAGCTGCTGTGCGCTTCGTCCACATGTAAGATGTCCGTGGCATAGAGCACGATATTCAGAAGCAGCAGCGCGCCCAGAAACCAGAAGAAGGTGTTGGCGATTACCGCGACCCACAACACTGGGTCCCTCCGCATGCGCGCGATCTCGTCGAAGAGTTCCTTGGCCCAATTCCAACGAAATGAGCGTTGCGGGTCGGCGGCCCGCAGGCGCGTGATGCTTAGGCTGGTGAACAGCCCCGCAAGCGATAGCCCCATCAGGAAAAAGCCCGACCATTCCTGCCGGCCCCGAAAATTGTGCGCCAGGAAGCCGCCCGCCAAAGTCCCGCCAATCGCCGCCAGCAGCGTGGTGAGTTCGATAACGCCGTTGCCCCAGCTCAATTTGCTGGTCGGCAGCAATTCCGGCAGGAGGCCGTATTTCGAGGGGCCGAAGATGGATCCTTGCAGGCAAACGAAAAACAGCGCCACGGCCGCGAGCCCCAGGCGGTTCTGCCAGAGCGCATAGGTTGCGGCGCCCATGGTGAGCAGTTCCAGCAGCTTCGTCCAGATGGTGACGCGGCGCTTGCTGAAGCGGTCCGCGAAATAGCCGCCGGGAATGGAAAAGACGAGGAAGGGAACTGCGAACAGCAGCGGCACCACCAGCACAAAGAGGAAGTCGCGCTGCTCCCGGGAGATGCTGGACTCCAATACCAGAAAGCTGACCAGCCACTTCAAGGCGTTGTCGCTGAACGCCCCTTGGAATTGCGTGGCAATCAGCGCCCAAAATCCAAGCAGCCCCGCGCGCGGATCTTCCACCGCCAACGGCCTCTCCCTGGTAATCGCTGCCGCATCCATGAATTTTCGCAGTCTATCCTGTCAGGCACGAAGCGGCAAGTCTGGGTGCCCCAGGCACGGAGTATGTGCCTGGGTCTTGGGTTTCTCATTTATGGAGTGCGGCGGCTTGCCGCCGCTTTTCTGACTGTAGAGGCACCTCCCAATCGATCGCTTGGGCGAAGGAGTAACAACCGCAAAAGCGGGAGCAAGCTCCCGCACTCCAAATTGTCCGCCTGCCCACCCCGCTCCTTTACCCCACACTCCGCTCATGCTATTTTCAGTACAGTTCTCCCGGAGTGGCGGAACTGGCAGACGCAGCAGACTCAAAATCTGCCGGGGATCACTCCCCGTGTGGGTTCGACTCCCTCCTCCGGGACCATCAAATCATCAATGTTTATGCAGGTTTTCGTGATGCAGGTTTTCTGGTGTCCCTCTAGTGTGACCGCTCACCAAGTACGACGGACTACCTCCTCAAGGTGTTGCTGACGATGGCTCAATCTGCGACGGCTCAGTCGGCGATGGGCGCGGCAAGGCGGGGGACGGGGAAGAGGGGTCGTGTCATTTACTGGCTTAGTTTTTGAGCCACCACAAACAATTGTTCGCTGAAAAGGAGCGCGGGGTGCGACAGCCAACGGTTCAAGTCCTTCTCTCCGTCCAGAAATGTCCCCGGCCCATTCAGGTTTCGGTCCAAAGTCATCCGGCAGTTCAACCAAATCAAGGGATATAAGATTCCCAGAATGGCGGTATTGAAGGGTTTGACCCGCGTGTAACGCAGTTCCTGAACACGCAATCCCGCTTGATGCAACAGCGCGTGAGCCAGCGGGAAGTCCACCGGGCTAATGTGATAGGCATATCGTTCGTCATAGCCAAGGTCCCATCCCATCCGCCGACGGATCAGCTTGTGCTTGCCGGTGAGAAAAAACTGGAGGCGGGAATGGAGCCGGAAAATATTCGGCGTGGTGAAGAGCAAATGGCCTCCCTTCTCCAGAATCCGCCCCGCCTCGCGAATCACCGTTCCATGCCATTCCAGGTGTTCCAAGACTTCCGAGAGGATGACCACTTGAAAACTCGCGTCTTCAAAAGGAAGCGGTTTGTGGAGATCAACGGCTGAAAGAATTTCCAAATTTGAAAGTCCCGCCTGATCTTTGACAATGTAGTCGTCAGTCCGGTAATGAGTGCCTTGAACTTCGCATCCCAACGATTTGAGGCGGTTGAGTATTTCCCCCTCGCCGCAACTCAAATCCAGCACCCGCAAGCGGGGAAAGTCCGGCAGCTCTTTGACTGCGGCCACAACGGCATCCACAACAAATGACTGCGGCATAAAAGGGAAGCCAGCCTGACACAGAAATCTCGGCAAGTCAAAATCTCACTGAAATCAGCGATGAGGCGCCCATGTTTTACAGTCAGACTTTCATCGCGGATTGGGCGGTGGCAATGCTTTGCGGAGTTAACGGAATTGAGCAGGCTACGATTCAAAACTCGGCGGCCTACCTCAAGACGTGGATTGAACGCCTCAAGAGCGATGCCAAGTTACTCGTTAGTGCGGCCAGTGCCGCGCAAAAGGCTAAGCAACTCTCACCAAACTCTCACGGAGCAGGGCGAAAACAGCCTAATTCTGCCTAACGCTGTCTAACGTAAGTCGTTTAAAAGGCGCATAAACACTGGCTGTTTCCCACATCCTAAGTCTTGCGCGTCTGCCGAACGAGGATGACTTTCTCGGTGTGCCTCGTAAATCCTACCAATCGAAAATCTCGGGTTTCTCGGTGAAAGTCGGTTATCCCCGTTTCGCATCAGTTTAGAAAACTTACACGAGAGTATGTGTGCCGCCAGTGTGCCGTGCTCTGCGATTTTTGCGAAATCTGTGAGTTCTAGAACCACTGATAAAATGTAACTTACATCCTATCAGAGATAGTAGGTAGTCCGACTCCCTCCTCCGGAACCATCTTTTCTCCCCATTTTGTTCGGACGCCTGGACGACGAGATCAGTGTATCTCCGGCGAGTATCCACGGGCGGAAAATTTCGGCCTCCAGAAACGCAAAAACGCCGACACCTTGTCTACAGAGAAGGGACATCGACGCTTCCTGGCGGTTCAGCGGACTATCTCTTCTTCGTAATTAGCCTGTCTATGACTGAGGCAAGTTGTTCGGCAAGCCGGCCTGTCTTGGCGACTGCTTGCAACTGTGCGTAGACGTCTTCGGCGTCACCCTGTTTGCGCGGTCCCACCGCACAAACAACTACAGTGGGAGGGGCAGGGTAGATTCTGTAGATTACACGATGATTTGCAAATTCATGCTTCCAGTAGCCCGCGAGCGGACCGCGGGGCGGTAATCCATATCCCTCGGGATTTGCGGCAAGTTTCTTCTCCAAAACTTTTCGTAGCTTCTTTTTGACACTTCCGTCGAGCCCCTTGATTTCCTTGCCGGCATCTTCCGTGTACCTAAGATCAAACGAAGCCGCCGCTGGGGGCAGACCGCTCGGCGTGGTCGGCGGTGTGGACGGAGTCCGCTTTCGCCCTTTTGTCATTCGCCGAACACATCAGCGGTGGTGAGCAAACGACGGGTGGCAAGGTCTCTGTCGATAGTCTTGGAGAGACTCAGAAGCCGATTCGTGAGGTCACGATCGAAAAGAATCTCCAGAGTTGCCAGGATCGATTCCCGTTCCTTCATAAGGTTGTCCAAGAAGTCCTTGTCCACAAGGTATTTGGCGGCTTGACGCCGATTCTCGATCAGGACAACCTTGTCATCCTTGGCGGCTTTAAGGTAGCTTTTCAAACTGTCCCGCAGATTGGAAGCGGTCACTCTTTTGACGTTCAAAGTGGCTGTAGCCATGTTCCTTGCCTCGTCTCAAACGTACAATTCATTGATCTAAGTGTACGCTTAAAACACTCTGCTGTCAAAGGGAACATTGCCTTCTTTTCGCAGTACTTCCCGCTCTCAAATGCTCTTCATCGGCTCCGAGCGCTTGCTTCCCAGGCGGTGGTCCGGCGAGCGGGAGCGAACATGTTGCGGTGGACAGTGTTCTCATCGGAGATCCGGCGTGGCCACCGATGCCAGGCCGGCCGTGGAGGCCTTTTCAGACTCAATCAGTTTTGCCGGATCGTCGTATTTCCTCCGGCACCAACCTCTCTCCGCGCGAAACCTGGTACTTTCCGCCTCTTGACGCGAGCGTTCCCGCACTTCATAAGTGAATTCAACTGATGGAGTTTATGTCTTCTCTCTCTTCCAATCTTGCTCCGATGAGCAATCGTCGCCGCAGCCAGCGTGTACTGCTTCGCATTCCCGTCCAGGTGATTGGCCGTGGCCCGGACAAGAAGCCCGTCTCCGAATTGACGCACACGGCCGTGGTAAACGCGCACGGGGCCTTAATCTATCTGTCCCTGAAAGTGACGGTCGGGCAGGTGATCATCCTGAAAAACCCGGAGACCAACGAAGAGCAGCTTTGCCGCGTCGCTCGCGCGGACCCCGCGCCGGATGGAAGAACTGAGGTGGGCATCGAATTCGTCAAGCCTGCGCCAAACTTCTGGCGCGTGGCTTTCCCGCCGTCGGATTGGGCGCCGCACTCTCCCGAAATCACCGCCGACACCTTTTAGCGCTCGTGCAAAAACTCCGGCAACTGTCATTCCGAGTCCTGGTCGTCTTTTGAGCGGGGCGAGGAATCTGCTTTGTCCCGGGCTCTTGCGAAAAGCAGATCCCTCGCTGCGCTCGGGATGACAACAAAAAGCATTTTTCAGCGAGCCGCCGGCGGGCGGAGCCGGACGCTCTCTCCGGCTGCTGCGCACCCTCAGAATTCACTGGAACTCTCTATTGAATCGGTTTAATATCGTGCCCAGTGGTTCTTTTGAGGTGTGCACATGGCTTCCTTTCGCAACTTGCTTTCCCGCACTCTTGCGGCATTTTTCCTGTTGTCATTGTTTGCGTTTTCCTCTGCTGTCGTTTCTGCCAAGGAGAGTTCATCCGACCTCCCGAAAGTCGATCTCCACGGCATGTGGCAAATGCAGTCGTCCTGCGTGGATCGTTCCTCCGGGGAGGTGATTTCCACTCCGGGATTCGCGGCACAAGGCTGGCACTCCGCCGAGATACCCGGCACGGTTGTCGGCGCGCTGGTGTCCGACAAAACGCTGGCGGACCCGAACTATGCGATGAACCTGAAAGCGTTTCCCGGCTTCGTGCTGACTGGAGAACAACCGTTTTCCAATCTCGATATGCCCGCGGACAGCCCGTTCCGGTGCTCGCACTGGTTCCGCCTGGAGTTCGGCGCGCCGCGCGGGTACGTTAACAAACAGGCGTGGCTTCATTTCCTCGGCATCAACTATCGCGCCAACATCTGGGTGAATGGGCAGAAGATCGCCGACAGCGCCGATGTCGCCGGGGCGTACCGCGCCTACGAGTTCAACATCAAGAGTCTGCTGCGCGCCAAGGAGAACGCCGTCGCCGTGGAAGTGTTTGCGCCGGAGAAGACCGATCTCGGCCTCACCTGGGTGGATTGGAATCCCACGCCTCCCGATAAAGACATGGGCATCTGGCGCGAGGTCTATCTGACCGGCAGCGGGGACATTTCCCTGCGGCATCCTTTCGTTCAGTCCAAGCTAGGCCCGGACTACAAAACCGCCGCGCTGACGTTGAGCGCCGAGCTGCGCAACGCTTCCGATCATCCCGTGACCGCGCTCGTGCGCGCCGAAGTGGCCGGAGAAAAGCTGCAGCAATCGGTGGAATTGGCGGCGAACGAAACGAAGATCGTGCGTTTCTCGCCGGACCAGTTTGCCCAGCTCAAGCTCAACCACCCGCGCCTCTGGTGGCCCTACCAGATGGGCGAGCCGTATCTCTACACCGCGAAATTCCGCGTGGAATCCGGCAAGGAAATTTCCGATAGCGCCAGCCTCGATTTCGGAATCCGCGAAGTCACTTCGGAGCTTACCGACAAGGGCCACCGCTTGTTCAAAGTGAACGGCAAGCGCGTGCTGATCCGCGGCGCGGCTTGGGCGCCCGACATGCTTCTCCGCTGGTCCTCCAAGAAAGTGGATGCCGACCTCGAGTACACCAAGCACATGGGGCTGAACGCCATCCGCCTGGAAGGGAAGATTGACCGTAAGGAATTCTTCGACAAGACGGACCGCCTGGGAATTCTGGTAATGCCCGGCTGGATCTGCTGCGACATGTGGGAGCATTGGCGCACGTGGACGCCCGAAACCAAAAAGATCGCCGCCGCTTCGCTTGTGGATCAAATCAAAAGCCTGCGCACGCATCCCAGCGTTTTCGTTTGGCTCTATGGCAGCGACAATCCTCCCCCGCCGGAAATCGAAAACATGTACCTCAGCATCCTCAAGGAACTCGAGTGGCCCGATCCCTCGGTCTCCTCGGCCTCCGCAACCCCGACCACGGTCACCGGAAACTCCGGCGTGAAAATGACCGGGCCCTACGAGTACGAGCCGCCGATGTACTGGCTAGTGGACAAGGAAGCTGGCGGCGCTTACGGCTACAACACGGAAACGAGCCCCGGCCCCGCGATTCCCACCAAGGAGAGCCTGGCGAAATTCATTCCCAAGGATCACCTGTGGCCCATTGACGAGTATTGGAATTTCCACGCGGGCCGCGAACGCTTTGAGACCGTAAATGTTTTCACCGAGGCTCTCAACAAGCGCTACGGCACGGCCACGTCGCTGGACGATTACGAGCGCAAGGCCCAGGCGCAGGCCTACGACAATGAACGCTCCATGTTTGAAGCCTATGGCCGCAACAAATATGTTTCCACCGGCGTGATTCAGTGGATGCTCAACAATGCCTGGCCTTCGTTGATCTGGCATCTCTACGACTACTATCTCGTGCCCGGCGGCGGCTATTTCGGCACCAAAAAGGCGCAGGAGATCGTCCACGTGCAGTACAGCTACGACGATCACTCCGTGGCCGTTGTGAACGGCACCTATGAAGCGTTGAAGGGTCTGAAGGTGACCGCGAAGCTCTACAACATTGACGCAAAGGAAGTGGCGGTGAAAGATGCCACGCTGGATGTGCCCGCGGATGCAAGCGTCAAGGCATTGGACCTGCCAAAGCCGGAAAGCCTCTCGACAACTTATTTCCTGAAGCTGCAGTTGCACGATGCCGCCGGAAAATTGCTGAGCGACAATTTCTACTGGCTTTCCACCAAACCCGACACCATGGATTGGACTGTGCGCAAGGACACGGCCTACACACCGCAAAAGGATTTTGGGGATCTGACGGGACTCAGCGCGCTCCCGCAAGTCAAGCTCGAATTAAAGGCGGATCACCGCAGCGAAGCGGGGAAGGGAACAATCCGCTTGAAGGTGAAAAACCCAAGCACGAGCGTGGCGTTTCAAGTGCACGCCCGCCTCACCATGGGCAAGGGAGGCGATGATCTCGTGCCGGTGTTCTGGGACGACAACTACATCTCGCTGCTGCCCGGCGAGGAAAGAAGTATCAGCGCGACGTTTGACTCCAGCGACCTCAACGGGAAAGAACCTGCTCTGGAAATCGCGGGCTACAACGTGGCTCCAGAAACAGTGAAGATTTCACATTAGTGCGGCGTCCCAGAAGTTTCTGGCAGGTCTCTTTAGGAGGCCGGGGCTTCAGCCCCGGCGCAAAGCCCGGAAAATGAAGCGGGCTTTAGCCCCTGAGGACTCTGGACTTATTCACAGTGGTTTCGGGACGCGACATTAGTTTGATGCCCGGTTCCCAGTCGGAAGTGTTGGCGGCTGTCCGCGGGATTTCTTGCGGCTGCGCGGTCCACGGCATCGCAGAAACTACATTGTTTTGTGAAATATAGCGGCGGACCCGCCGGGCGGGTTACCTTTGCGAAACGCGCCCTGCACTTTTCCCCCTTGCCAACCCTACTGTTAGTGACTAAGATACCCGTGCGATTGGGGGAAACCGTGCCAAAAGAGAAACCACAAGTCAATATTGGTGAAGTGATAAAAACCTACCGCAGCCAGCGGGGACTCTCGCAGGGCGACATCGAGCGGCGGACCGGATTGCTGCGCTGCTACCTCTCCCGCGTGGAGAATGGCCACACCGTGCCTTCGCTGGAGACCCTGGCGAAGATCGCCGAAGCCATGGAGATTTCGCTGGCCGACTTTTTCCCCGGAACGGAGACGCCGCGCGATAAGGAAACCCAGAAGATGCTGGGCGAACTTTCGCAGGACGAAATCCGCTTCCTGGCGGAGATCAAGAAGTACAGCACCTCGCTTTCCGATGGTGACAAGCGCCTGGTGCTGGCGATGATCCGCAAGATGGCCACGCTCCTGCCGGTGCAGGCGGGACAGCAGATGAGGAGGCCGGTGCTTCGCAGGCCCACGCTGTAAACGAGTTTCATTACCAGGGACAAAAAGCTTGAGGCGCACTTCGAGTGATTCGAGGTGCGCTTTTCTTTTTGCGGCAGGTTCAGCCATTGCGGTTGCGCAGCGCCTGGAGGGCTTCGGGCAGGGAAGAGGAAGCGTTGCCGCTGCCGGCGGCGTTGTCCGAGGAATCGGACTCGATCTTGTCGCCTTCGCCGGGAGCGAGGAACAGATTGGTTTCCACCTCATGCTGCCTGGTATACAGCTCGAAATAGCGGCCCTGCGCGGCGTATAGCGATTGGTGCGTGCCGCGTTCCAGGATGCGGCCATCCTGCACGACCAGAATCTGCTCGGCGCGGCGAATGGTGGAAAGACGGTGCGCGATGACGAAGGTGGTGCGTCCGCGCATCAGGTAGCGCAAACCCTCCTGGATGAGCGCCTCCGATTCGGAATCGAGGCTGGAGGTAGCTTCGTCGAGAATCAGGATGCGCGGATCGGCAAGGATGGCGCGGGCGATGGAGACGCGCTGCTTCTGTCCGCCGGAAAGCTTCACGCCGCGCTCGCCGACCACGGTGTCGTATTTTTTCTCGAACGTTTCCGCGAATTCATCAACACGCGCGATGCGGCAGGCAGCTAGGATCTCCTCCTCGGTGGCGTTGGGCCGCGCGTACGCAACGTTCTCGCGAATCGAGCCGTCGAACAAAAAAGTCTCCTGCAACACCACGCCCAATTGCGTGCGGTAGGAGCTAAGGCGCACGGTGGAAAGATCGCGGCCGTCCACCAGGATGCGGCCCCCGGCGGGCGTGTAGAACGCGGAAATCAATCCGATGATGGTGGACTTGCCCGAGCCGGAGGGTCCCACAAGCGCGGTCACCGTGCCGGGTTCCGCGACAAACGAAATGCCGTGCAGCACTTCCTTGCCGGGCTCGTAGGAAAAATGCACGTCGTCGAATGCCACGCGGCCTTCAATGCGCTCGAGGGTCACGCTGCGCTTCGGATCCTGATCTTCCTTCGCTTCGTTCAGGATTTCGCGGGTACGCTCCAGGCCGGTAATGGCTTCGGTGATCTGCGTGCCAATGGCTACGATCTGGAAGACCGGGGCGACCAGCAGCACCAGAAAAGCCGTGTAGGAAATCAGTTGGCCGTTGGTCATCGTGCCGGCCAGGATGTGGCGCGCGCCAATGAACATGATGACCGCGCTGACCAGCCCCATGAGCGTCGCACCCGATAGACTCATCACGGAGGTGGCGGTGAGAGTCTTCAGCACGTTGTCGAGCAGCCGCTGCACGCCGCCGGCGAAAACTTGTTCCTCGCGCTCTTCGGCGTGATAACCCTTCACCACGCGCACGCCGCCCAGCGACTCCGTGAGCCGCCCGGTGACCTCCGCGGTGATTTTGGGGCGCGCGCGGAAAATCGGGCGAATGGTGGAGAACGCCTTGTTCAGGAATAGCCCGAAGACCAGCAGGATCGCAAAGGCCAGCAGCGTCATGGAAGCATTGACGAAGAGAAGATAGACCAGCGCAATGACGGCCGTCATCAGCCCGCCCACAAATTCCACCAGCCCCGTGCCAATGAGATTGCGCACACCCTCGACGTCGCTCATGATGCGCGAAACGAGCACGCCGGTTTTGTTGGCGTCGTAGAAGCTCACCGGAAGCCGCCCGATATGCGCCTGCACCTGTTTGCGCAGGTCCGTGATCATGCGCTGCGCGGACTTCGAGAGAAGTTGCGTCAACGTGAAAGACGTCAGACCTTTCACCAGCGTTGCCCCGATCACAGCGAAGACAATGGGGATGAGGAGTTGCACCTGGCGCTTGGTGATCACATTGTCAAACAGGTATTTGCTGGACAGGGGAAGCACGAAGCCTGAGAGCGTATTGATGGTCGTCAGGACGAGCCCCAGGAGCAGGATGCCGCGGCGCGGGTGGATCAGCGCCCAGATTTCGGGCAGGGATTGCCAGTTGATCTTCTTTTTCGCCTTTTTAGATGCGGCTTCGGCGGTGGTTGGGAGCGTGGTTGCGGTTGTGGCCATAGGGGTTTCTGTCAGTTTTCAAGAATACCCGTTGGATGCCGGGCGCGGGGAAGAAAGTACATGGGGAGAGTTTACAGTTCCCAGTTGACAGTTCACAGTTTGTGTAGGGGCCGCCTTCTGAGGCGGTCCGCTCTTGAGAGGTCATTGTTGCGTGCAGAAACGAAAATGTCGGCGCGCCGACAATATAGTTAATCATATAGTTTAGCATATAGTTAACATAGCGGAAGAAAAGAAATGAGTTATAGGAGGGCATAAGTTGCGAGAGAGACCCCACCCCCCTGTTTTTGCGTATGTGCGGGAATGATTGGACTTACGGGCGACCTTCGCGTATGTACGGGAATAGTTAGACTTAGGGGCGAGCCAGAGCGGGCGGCAGAGAGGAATCTCACCACAGAGGACACAGAGATCACAGAGAAAAGAGGGTGGCAGGAAGGGGAGCGTCGAGGGAAGGCCGGGTTGGGGAAAGCTGCGAAATGGAACGACTGGTCATTGCAAAGGAGGGGGGTACCCCCCTGTTTTTGCGTAAGTAGGGGAAAGAAAGGGGTTACGGGTGAATTTCGTGGATGTAGGGGAAACAAAGGACTTAGCGGGTTTTTTGGTGCGGATGAGGGAGTGGGGCGGGTCGAAATGGCACAAGAGCAGTGTCCCCTCAGCATAACAGAGGAAGGATAGCACACTATTTACCGTATGTATACTATTATTTATAGGGTACTAGTTTCGAAGATCGCACCCGGTGGGAGGGTGGAGAGGAGTAATGCCAGGCGAGAAAAGAAAGGTCAAGAACCGCCCTCCAGATGGCGGCAGGCGCAGAAGGCGCGCGCCCCTTATTAATCAAACGCAAGGGATGCGGCACCCAGGTATTGTCAGCTTTCAAAGACTCTTACCCGCTCTCCTAGAATGTGTAATTATTAGATTTCGAGTACCTTGACCCAATTTAAACTGGTGCAAGATGGCAAAACCATGGGCGGTCTTTCTAACTTGGAATGAACTGTTTGATCAGTCCCCCACTGAAGAAGAGGTGTTGGAAGTCATTCGCAACTTCAATCGAGAAAGCACGGTCGTTCTTTTGTCGCGCGTGGGGATTCACCTGTTCCTCGATCGGTCTCACGAAAATGCGTCTGAAACAATTTCTTTGCAAGGTTTTCTTATATCGAATTTCCTCGATCGTGAGGTTTTGAACCGTTGGAAGGAGAGAATGCCGACTGCCCGGATCGATTTTCGCCGGGCATTTCATCCACAACAGATTCTCACCGCTCTGAAGTTGGCAATCGTGAATGCACTTCCAATTGGAGGACTGGAACCGGACAAAGACGAGCACGCTCGGTTCGCCTTGGGGCGCTGCCTCCTAAAAACGAGTGATTTGCTGATGAGCGAGCAGATGGCAACACAGATGGCGCGCGATAGGAAGAACCCGCTCTCATCAAAGAAATACCTACGTATCCAACTGGCTGTCGGTGCGGGACATGAAGTTTTCAATCCGCCCCCGGTTCCCAGTGGAATTGTCCGCAGCAAGATTATTTTCGAGGAGATCATCAAAGGAACGCCTGTACCAATTGATTTGAACAATCAACTGAAACAACAGGCGGGAATATCACTGGATTCATACGTCGATCTGACGCTAGGTGCGCTTGCCGCCTATCTGGGTAAGACACCAAAGCAGTTTATCGCTGATGCGGGCCTCGCAGTCGTGAATCCACGAACGTTTTTCGGATCTTCGGTTCCAGTCGAAACAACAGAGAGATTCTGGAAGATGGAATCTAGCACGATCGCTGAATTCGCAAATAAACTAGTCGCGCCGAGTGAACTTGTGCCTCAAAATGATTTCACCGCATTTCGAATGAAACCTTTCTTGCAGTTGGCCTCAGGCAGCCTCATCTGCCCCAATCCAGGTTTCATTCAAGAGAAATTGGAAATCGGATTGTTCTGGACGATTGTGAACAATTTGCAAGGTGAAGACCGCCAGAAGGCATTCGAGACTTGGGGCACATTATTTGAAGCGTACGTGAACCAAACCTTTGAAGCAATGGTTAATCCTGCTGTAGAGAAGTATGTTGCTTGCCCAGATTTCAAGGAGAAGAAGCATCATCACGAGGCATTTGACGGAATTCTTCTCTCCGGCCGTGTGTGCGCGGCAGTCGAGTGTAAAGGTGGATTTCTTCCAAACAGTGCCAAATACGCTGACGATCTGGATCAATTTGTCAAAAGTCTCGAAAAGAAGTTCGGAACTGAGTCGGGTGCCGGAGTGGAACAGCTTGCAAGAAAGATATCTCAGGTGTTTGCTGCCAACCTGAAAGAGAGGCGAGAGCTGGAGGGGATCGATCTCTCTCCAATCGACATCGTTGTGCCGGTGCTGGTGGTTCAGGATAATTTTGTGAGTTCTATGTTTACAGTCCCTTGGCTAGCGAGGTCATTCAGGGATTTGATGAGGAAAAAGTCAATAGATCGCAAGGTTGTGTGGACGAGTTTGTTGGTCCTACACGTTGAAGATGTCGAATCTATCCAAACATATATCAAAACGGGGGATTTTTCGGTCGGCGAGTGTTTGCTCCATGCGGGTAAGTGTGGAGACCCGGGCTCAGGGCAACGTCTCTTTGACTTTTCGGATCTCTTTAGGGAATTCCTGACAGAGAAGAACATCCAAGCTGTGAAGGCTGGTGCTGATAAGAGGTTTGACGAAATTTTCAACCGAGTGACTCTTCGGTTGTTCAACCGAGAATTTGAACCGCTGTCTCCATAAAGTGGGCGGGTGCACCGGGCTCGATTTGGCCGGGGGCTTAGCACTCAGAAATCGCTAGAATCCTCCGCCCCACCCGCCTTCAGGAGACTCACGAAAGAGAGCGACGCCGGCTAGTTCTATGGATAGACACGAACGCAGACGTAGAAAGAGGTTGGAAGCTAAGCTAGAGAAGAAAATCAGTGCGACAGGTGTATCGCGACCGATCAGGGAAAACAAGCAAAAGCCAATACAACGGGGACCGGAAGCGCCCAATCGGGGGAAAACAATTTCAAGATTGACGAAACTTGTGAACTTCGTTGTGATAATACTGGCGTTTCTAGGCGGCTATGTCTTGTTTCGTCCCAATGTTTCTGTCGATCCGGACCTCTTGTTGAATCCTGGCGACCCATTTTCCACTCAATTCAGCGTTACAAATGAAAACGTGATTTTTGATGTGAAGGACTTACAGCCATTCTGCCGGACAATTCATGTTATGACGTCCCATAACATTGGTATGTTCGGACTTCCGGGCATACCCTCTCAGACAATTCCGGTCCTCAGCGCGAGGCAAAAAACCACAATAACTTGCCGAGAGTGGATTGGCGGCTTGGGTGCGGGAGCTGGGGATGTTCTCGCCGCATACATCGAAATTGATGTTTCATACAGGCAAAACTGGTGGCCTCGGGAGAAAACGCAGAGATTCCCGTTCAAAGGTGTGATCGATTCTCAAAAAGCTGTGCACTGGACCCATATCACTCCGATGGAATTACAGGCTGCTCTATCACATTGACGGTCGTATGGCGCATCACTTGGATTGAATCCCGGTACCCGTAGGCAGGATACCACTATAGAAAATAACTGGAGAGTGATGGAAGGCGGAGAAGTGGGTGGGATAGGAAAGTGACCAGCGATCAGTTATCAGCGATCAGGAAGCGGGGACTTAAAGATAAGGCACCCCTCGAGGCCTGGGGCACCCGGCGAAACTGGTACGAGGAGGGGAGGGTGGGCTAGAGCGAAGAGCAGACCCACTCTTTGCCAAAAGCGCAAAGGGTAGGCCACCCGAGGTCTTCTCAACGCGTTAGGCCTGCGCCGCACTCCATATTAAGTGTCCAAACACTCATGGGTATGACCTTTAGTACAGTAGCTTCGCGGATAGCAGGTGTTTAGCATTGGACCATGTCTACTTCTACTGTGGTCCCTTCTTCCCGATGGGGCAAACAATTCAGCGTATTCCTTGTTTCTGCCATGGCCTTTGCCGAGGTTTCGTGCGGGCACACGCAAGCGGCTCCGCCGATCCCGATGACTACGGTAATGCAGGCTATACGCGACTATGGCAAGGGTCATCAACCCACCAGCGTCCCCTTGAAAATGGCCGTGGGGCAGTCGGTTGGCTCGACGGATGAACTCGCGCTCGACACGGAAGGCCTCTACCAAAGCCATATCGGCGCGATGCTGGCGCAGGGAGATTTCGCGCAACTGGAAAAGGAAGCGCAAAACGTGCGCGCCGACAAAAGCCGCGTGCTGGGAGGCATCTGGAAACTCTACGTATTTTATGAAGGCGTAGGCTCACCCCCTGATTGGAAACATGCGACGAACTCCGACTGGGAGGCGCATCTTGCCACGCTGAAGAAATGGGTAGCAACGTCGCCGGAATCCGTGACCGCGCGCCTCGCCCTGGCGCAGGGTTACCTTGGCTATGCAGGGGTGGCTCGTGGGGGCGGTTATGCGAACACGGTCAGCGAGTCTGGGTGGGAACTTTACTACGCGCGCACAGCCCTGGCCAAGGCGACGCTAATGGAAACGGCGCGGTTGAAAGAAAAATGCCCCTATTGGTATGAACAAATGCAGGATGTGGCTTTGGCCGAGGGGTGGGATAAGGCGCAAGCACGGGAACTCTTTGATCAGGCCGCCGCGTTTGAGCCCACTTTCTATCACTTCTACCGCGAGCATGCGAATTTCCTGCTGCCAAAGTGGTATGGCGAAGAAGGAGAGACGCAAGCATTCGCCGAAGAAGTGGCTTCTCGGATGAGCGAACCTGATGCTTCGATCATTTACTATGAAATCGCCAGCTTGCTGGCGTGCCAGTGTGACAAGGAGCGGGATTCACTGCAAGGGATGTCTTGGCCCAGAGTGAAGCAAGGCTACGAGAAGCTCACAGCGCTCTACGGGACTTCCAACCTCAAGCTCAATCGGTTCGCGTATATGTCGTTCGTGGCCAATGATCAGGCTTCGGCCAGGAGCGTTTTCCCGGCGATCCATGACGATTGGAACCACCTTGTGTGGCGCAGCGCACAGAGTTTTCAAGAGGCGCGCGAGTGGGCCGCGGCCGCCAATCCGTGATGGCGCTGGTGGGGAAAATACCATTCCGTCATTCCGAACGGAGTCTTCGGAGTGAGGAATCCCTCCTTTCTTGGATTTCCACCCAAGAGGGATTCCTCGCTTCGCTCGGAATGACGAACCAAGCCACTCTGTCCGCAGCGAGTAAAACCGTGCCCTCCCGGGGCCGGTCACAAGATGGCCTCCTGGGGCAGATCACTGTGCGGGCGGTCGCTGGAGCAAAACGGCACGACTGCGAGAGATTTGGGGCGTGCCGGCCTCAGCGAATCCCTGTTCCTTGGCAATGGAGAGGGTGCGCGCAAAGTTCTCGGCGGAGACGTGGCCCCGGGGTTCCGCAACGAGGAGAGTCGCTCCCGCTTTGAGCACGGAGGCGAGTGCGGCAAAGAGGGCTTCGCGCGCGGGAACTTCGTGGGCCACGGCGAACAGCAGAACGAAATCAATTTTCCCGGCGAGCGGCTCGAGACCAAACGAGTTTTGCGTGCAAAGGCGCGTCTCGATTTGCGCGGAGACTCCGGCCTTCTGCGCGCGCTTCTTGAGCCGCGAAAGCATTTTCTCCTGCATGTCCACGCAGATAACCTTTCCCGCAGGCCCTACCATTTGTGCCAGTGGAATACTGAAGAAGCCCATGGCGCTGCCGAAGTCCAGTACGGTCATTCCTGGCTTCACGTAAGGAGCGAGGATGGTGCGCGGATTGTACTGGAGCTTTCTGACCGGGCTGGCAAGAAAGTAGCCGAGCCACCAAGGGCAAATTCTATGAGCTGATTCCTTCGCATTATCCATGGTTGTTGCCCTCCATTCTTAGATACGGATGGAACGAGTGAATCATATCAGTTGGGTAGCCAAGGAAGGTTATCAGTGATCAGATATCAGCGATCAGGAAGCGGGAAGTAAAGATAACGCGGAGGCGCGCAGGTTCGCAGAGCAGAGCGGAAGGGAGACGGAGAGCCGAGTTTCTCCAGGGGCTGAAGCCCAAATTTGTCGAGCCTCAGAATGTCGGACCTGAAGCTCCGACCCCCTAAGAGAAAGGGAAGCCAAGAGAAACCGAAGAGGAACCCAAGACCCAGGCACACACGCCGTGCCCGGGGCACCCAGCAACGCGTCACACGCGCCACCATAACCATTCGTGTAAACTAATGTGGATTCGGAAGGAACGATGCCAAAGCTTCCGGACGCTTGACCCATAGGCGGAAACATGACGGTTCTGCAAAGAGAACTTCTCAAGGAATTTCAAGACTTTGCCCGGAGCGCTCCCACGGTCAATGCCCTCATGGAGCGCATGGCCCAGCGTCTACACGAAAAGATGACGCGCTACAACTGGGCAGGCTTTTATCTGGTCGATCCCGCGGACTCCGGCTACCTGATCGTTGGACCTTTCGCCGGCAGTTTTACGCCTAACGCGCGCATTGCACTCGACATCGGACTCTGCGGTGCGGCAGCCACCAGCGGCAAGGTGGTGATCGTGCAGGACGTCTCCACGGATCCGCGCTATCTTGCGGGATCGTCGTTGGTGAAGTCTGAAATCGTTGTGCCCATCTGCGTGAAGAAGAGGCTGGCGGCTGAACTGGATATCGAGAGCTATTTTTCTGGTACGTTCACCAAGACGGAACAGGAATTTGTCGAAGCCTGCGCCAACGTGGCTGGGGAATACATGGGGAAGGGGTAGCGGAATGAAGATCGGCCGTTGAGTGATCAGTTTTCAGGTATCAGTTGTAAGTTTAAGAAAGAGAGACCCCTCGGAGTCGAGCTAGGAGGGCGGGGCGTCTAGAGTTGACTTTGGGCTTATCGCGAGGGCTGAGCGGCCGTCTGGAGCGCGGCGGGTGAGCCAAGTGGAGAAGCCTTCGCGGACCAGGCCGAAAATGGTGCGGCGATTTTGATAGATGAGTTTCAGCCATGCGGAAGCACCAATCTGATGGAAATAGATTCCCCGGAAACACATGCGAGCGATGAAAATGTTGATGCGATAGCCCAGCGGCTGGTCCTTGATCGAACCTACGGCGTGGGCCATGGCTTCCGGGCTGTAGGAATGGGCCCAGCCCTGCTTCACTTCCGCGTGAGCTTCTTCGATGGTCATTTTCAGGGGCGTGTGGGCCATGGCAAACGGAATGAACTCCTGCCAGTGCGTAGGGCGCGTCAATCGCCCGGCGTCGAGCAGCCTTTTGTAAAGCGGGGTTGCGGGCAGGGGCGTGAGCAAGCCAAAGATGGGGAGCCCCGGCGGCCAGGTGCGAATCTCGTTCAGCGTACGCTCGGCGACTCCGGGCGTGTCGTTGTCCATCCCGAAAATGAAGGAAGTGATGGCATAGACGTTGCGCGAGGCAAGCCTTTCGAGCACGGCGGCGTATTCGCCCGGCTTGTTGAAGCCCTTGTTGACGCTGGCCAGGTTGGCGGGATCAATGGACTCCATGCCGATGAAGATCCATTTGCCGCCTGAGGCGGCGATGAGGTCCACGAGTTCGGTGTCGCGCAGAAGATTGGCGCTGATCTGAGCGACCCAGTGCACCTGGGCACCTGCGGCGATGATATCGCGCAGGAGCGACTTGGTGCGTTTGATATTGATGGCGAAATTATCGTCGATGAAGAAGACGGCCATTTGGCCGCGTTCACTTCGCGCGCGGGCTTTCAGGAGGAGCAGTTCATTCACCACGCTCTCGTTGGTGCGAAAGCGTATAGAATCGCCAAAGAAGCCGGTGACCGTGCAGAACTCGCAGCCATAAGGACAGCCGCGGCCCGACTCAATGGGAATGATGCGAAATGTGCCCCAGCCCTCACCGATGCGCTGGAGTGAGCGCTTGGCTATCTTCGGAACCAAATTAAACTGGGCGAGATCCATTTTGTTCCAGGGGATGGCCGGATATTGCTGGAGGGTGGGTTTGCGTTCCTGGCCGAAATCATCGACGGGGGCGTAGATTTCCTTGAGCTGGCCGCGTTCGGCATCCGCGACGATCCTTGGCCAGGTCTCATCGGCTTCACCGAGAGCCACGGCATCGGCATGGTGCGGGCCGCCGTTGCGGCCGAGGGCTTCGTCAGCCTCTTCCGTAACGTGAGGACCGCCCATCACGACGGGTACGCCAACGGCGCGGATGGCATCGGCCATGCGGTAGGCCTTGGCGATCATGCGAGTCATCGCGCCGATGCCGACAAGCCCGATGTTTTGTTCCTGGACGAATCGCGCGATGCCCGCTTCATCCATAGGTTGCGCGTTGCCGTCAATCAAGATGACTTCGTGGCCCGGGGGAGTGAGCGCCTGGAGGAGAAACATCCAGAGATGTGGCATGAAATTGCGTGTAACCCCGTTATCGGGGTTGTAAAGCAAAATCCGCATCGGCTTTTCTCCATCTACAGGACGTTTCTTTGTTGCTGATCAGAGCGAGCCGCGATCTCAAGCCTGGCGGTCTGACCTAAGAGATTGGCGTCCCGGCTGTCTGGTCAATATTGAACACTTTTCAAAACTGCCACTTTGGGGGTCGCAGGGCTAATACTTTGACAGAATCCAGGAAAAATTGCTGGGGAAATACGGGACGGGGACTTAAAGCGGGAGCCGAGCGTTGGAGTTCTAAGTTTTCAGTTATAAGTTTTAAGTTCTAAGAAGAAAGGAGAAGAGAACCCCAAGACCCAGGCACACACTCCGTGCCTGGGGCACCCGCCAGTAAAGTTCTAAGTTTTCGGTTATAAGTTCTAAGTTTAAGGAGGAGAGAAATCCAGGAGCCGCCCTCCAAGCATGCGGGTGGGTCGCCTTCCTAGTTCAGCCGTTGGGGATGCCGGCTTAGCGCGCCATCTTTGTGGCAGGAAGCGGCGTAAACGCGGCTTGCACGGCTCGGCGAGCGGGCTTTGCCCCCGCCGCCGGGAACCACATCTTCCAGAAATTGACTTCGGCCGAGGTAAACTCAAATGCGACATTTCTCTTGCCATCACGCGCGAGCTTCGCGGACACCACCTTGCACTCCGCCTTTAGCCCGGTGTTCGTGTTAATCAACAGCAGCTCTTGCCCAATGGCTACCTCTGGCTCGAGCACCATCATCCCTCCGTGCCGGCTCACGGAAAGCGTTCGCGCCTCGGCCTTAAACGTCCCGTTGCTCTCCGTCTTCCCGTGAACAATGAGGTCCACACAGAGTGCTACTCGTGCGGTGCGACGGCGTTCGATCCTGCGGAAGTGCACTATTCCCATAGCGGTTGGTATCTCTTGAGTCGGAAGATTTGGCCCGGATTTCTAAAACTCTGTGGTCTCCGCCGGTATCCAATTCGTAACACGCAGGTACACCGTTGCCAAGAAAATGAGCGATAGAATCGGCGTGACCACTGCTAAGCAATCCCACATCTAGGTGGATCTTAGACTTTGCATGCTGCCGTGGGAATAGAGGGCCAGTACCGAAATAACGGAGCAGGCGCTGGTACCTTTGAGCCAGCACCTCTGGCCCCCCCTGGCACGCTCAGCAAGGTCTCATGTGCAGTTTAATTTGGCCGGGGAGTGAAAACGAGTTGTCCGGTACTTGCGCTTACCAGATGGGATGAGAAGGCCGGTCTCCAGCGGGATGCGATACGCTCCCAATGTTCGAGGTGCTCAAGGCACAAGAAAAGGAGACCGGCAATGAAGAAGATTAGCACTGCGCAAGCATTTGGGAACGAAATTTTCAAGGGGCATAAGCTGACGATCGGCATGGATCTGGGAGATAGCTGGTCGTTCTACTGCGTTCGGGATGAAGCAGGGCAAATCATTTTGGAACAGAAACTGCCGACGACACAGGAAGCGATGAAGCAGGTATTTGGAAAGATACCGCGGAGTCTCATCGCCCTAGAGACAGGAACACATTCGCCATGGGTGAGCCGGCTGTTAACGGAGTTGGGGTACGAGGTGATCGTGGCCCATGCGCAGAAGGTGCAGTTGATCACCAAGAGCAGCCGAAAAGATGATCGCCATGATGCGCGAACGCTGGCGCGGTTGGCGCGCGTCGATCCCGAGTTGTTGGGGCCGGTGCGGCATCGCAGTGTGCAGACGCAAATCCACCTGACGGTGATCCGGGCACGGGCCGAACTGGTAAGTGCTCGAACGGCCTTGGTGAACGCCGCACGGGGGTTGGTGAAGTCGTATGGCGAACGACTGCCCAAGTGTGGGACGTATCAGGTGAACCGGGAGCTGGCCGCTAAATTGAGCACCGAGCTGCGGGATGTTCTGGAGCCGCTGCTCAAAGAGGTCGAATCGCTGAACGAGCGCATCCAGGAATACGACGAACGGATGGAGAAAATCGCCAAGGAGGTGTACCCGGAAGTGTCCTTGCTCCAGCAGGTGAAGGGGGTAGGAACGCAGATCGCTCTGACGTATGTGCTGACGATCGAGGACCCGTATCGGTTCGCGAAGAGTCGCGAGGTAGGCTGTTTTCTGGGGTTAAAACCTGGCCGCAGGAACTCCGGGAAGAGCGAACCACAGAAGGGCATCAGCAAAGAAGGAGACCGGTATCTGCGCACCATGATGGTGCAGGGAGCGCACTACATTCTGGGACCTTTTGGGGAAGACAGTGATCTGCGGAGGTGGGGACGGAAGCTGGCAGAGCGAGGAGGGAAAAATGGCAAGAAGCGAGCGGTGGTGGCCGTGGCACGAAAGCTGGCAATCCTGCTCCATCGGTTGTGGGTAAGCGGAGAGGTGTACGAGCCGCTGCGCAATAGCCACAGGGCGGTACAGGCAGTAGCGTAGAGTTGGTAAGCAAACAGCCGAGCTTGACCGCCGAGTCCAGGTGACTGCGACTAAGTCCTGGAGCCCAACTCCTGCCGAATAAGGTGGGATGAGAGGACGATTACCAGGTAGCAGCACCTACTGAAGCGAGAACACCCACCTAGCACCGAGCGAATATCGCTCACCAAAGAGTGCGGATGGAAGGATGGCGACAGGGGCGGCTTGGCTGAATGGGAACAGATTCACGGAAAGAAGAAAGCGAAAGTGTGCCTGGACATCAACCGGCCTTGTGAGGAAAGGGTCAAAACAGGGGAGGCTGGGGGTTGACCGAGCTGGCGATCGTCGCTGCTAGGCCATCCTGGCGTGAAGTTTTTCTATGGAAAACTCGAGGAATGAAAAAAAGAGAAAAAAAGAAAGAAATGACTTGACGCTCACCGGCCTTCTCATGGAAGGCCTTGGATCCATTAGTTGATAAAGCTTGTTCACAGCGAGCACCTGAAATCACGCCAGTTTCCGATGGGCGAATCATCGCTAGAACCACTCGCTGCGGTAGGCGATCCACCAACTGGCCATGCCAATAGGGACCGTGGCGACGAGGGCCCACCAAAATGGCAGGGTCACGTCGGCGATGAGACCAGCGACCACGAAAGTCATCCAAAAAACTTTGCGTTGCATGGGTTTATTCTAACAGTGAATAGACGGAGTTGAACCGCGCGTGAGCGGTGCCTCTTCCACGAACGATACCGGATAAGTCCCCCAAGGGCTGCGAATCCTCGCACAGACGAAATCCAACGGGGACCCCAACCTGAGTCAGCCTTGGCACAAACTGAGCGAGAAAACTTCCACAATCGTCCGGCTGTGCGCGCCAACCGAGGAATCATCTGGCGACACTCGACGACTTTTGACGGCTTGGAACTCACGCCGGTATTGCCCGATAAGTGGAAACGCGGCAAAAGCGAATAGGGAGAGGCGGAAAGGCTGCGGAAGCGGCATCGGCGGGAGAATGCGGAGGGTGCTTCACCTGCCGGCGAACGATGTGAAAGAGCGGGTGCAGGCGGGCTGAAGCGTGTGCCGGATGGACTTGCGGCGGCGGTGCAAGGGAACTATGGTGTGGAGGATGGGAGGGATTCCATGAAGAAGCGAGGATTGGTGTGGTTGTTGGCGGCGATACTGGCGACGGCGGTAGGAGCGCAGGAGCTGAAACCGGTGATCTTGCCGGCGCCGCAAACGGATGGCGGGCGACCGCTGATGCAGGCGCTGAAAGAGAGGAAGAGCACGCGGGAATTCAGCGGTGAGAAATTGCCGGTGCAGGTGCTGGCGAATATGTTGTGGGCGGGATTTGGCGTGAACCGTCCGGACGGGAGAAGGACGGCACCTTCGGCAATGAACTGGCAGGAGATTGAGATTTACGTGGTGACAGCGGACGGGGCCTATGTCTATGACGCGTCGAAGAACCGGCTGGAGCCTGTGGCGAAGGGAGACTTGCGGACCCTGGCGGGGACGCAGCCGTTCGTGGCAACGGCGCCAGTGAACTTGGTGTATGTGGCGGATCTGACGAAGGTGGGAGGAGATGCGGGTGGGAAGGAACTGTACACGGGTGCGGACACGGGATTCATCGCGCAGAACGTGTACTTGTATTGCGCGTCGGAGGGGCTGGCGACGGTGGTGAGGGCGTCGGTGGACCGGGAGGCGCTGGGGAAGGCGTTGAAGCTGAAGGCCACGCAAAAGATTGTGCTGGCGCAGACTGTGGGCTATCCGAAGAAGTAGGAGGGCCAGGCTTAAAGCCGGCTTCACCGGCACGCGTTTCACTTGGGGGGCGGAGGGGGCTGCGCGGCGTCGCAGTTTACGCTCTTTTCGTCCTTGAAGTCGTACTCTTTCGTGTAGCCACTGATTTGCCATTCCCGCGCTTCATTCTGCTTGAAATGGTAGGTTCCTCGCCTTAGAAGGATCCCGACATGTAGGCCCGGCCTGAGTGTAAGATCGCCGGCTGCGACTTGCATACTAAGCGCTCCCCTGGCATCAAGTTGAAGTTTATCAATGAAGATGCGGAGTCCGTGTGGGTAGTCCTTGGGGTGGTGTTGCCCGCCCGGGGCCGTGGCAGGCTCACACAAAGTTGAGTCGCTGATCTCAAATCCGCCGCTGCGCAAATATCGAACGAGGCGCTTGGTATGCACGCCAGACAGCATGTCAATGCAGATTGGATAAAGCGCTCTCTCTCCCAACTCCGAAAGCTCTTGATTGTAAATGAGGGCGACGGTGTCGTATTCGTCGGGGCGTAACTGGTCTGGAGCCGTTTGTGAAGAAGCCGGCGCCGCATTGATTAGACTGCTTAGCGTGAGTAACAGTCCGGAAAGAGCGATCCGAGGTTGCATCGTCATACCTCCGCTGACTCCCTGGTTACCAGGAATCGTTTTGGCTTTCTCTGGACCTGGCGATTGAGGGCGAAAGTTTTTGCAAATTGTGACTCCTGGGCCCCGAGCTGAGTCTATCATTCGCGTTCGGTCCGTAGGAGGAAACGGATGGACACTCGGGTGCCGCGATTCCTCCGCCCCGGCGAAGCGCACGGGGCGCACAGAACGCGCTGCGCGGCCCGACGCTCAGAAGGCGGCGCGTAAGAGAAAATCGGGCCGCTCCGGTCGGAATGACGACTTCGGAGAAGGGGCCGAAGGAAGCAGAAGCGAGCGTGGCCAGGGGGTAAGGCGGGAAGAGGCGGCCAAAATGGAAGTTGGCGTTGGGGCACCGGGTGTTGCGGAAAGAGGGGGCGGGTGCCATGATTTGAGTGACCCCTCCGCGCGGCGCGACGTGCTACTGCGCAGCATGTGTCGCCCCTCCGCCCAGGTAATTGCGGGAGGCCTTGTAAGGTAGCTACAGTCAATTGGCTTTGTCGAGGATGCTCCCTGAGAGGGCCGAGGTCCGGGCGGTTCTTGTGCGGCTCGCGAAGTGGACGAAGGTGAGACCATGCCAATCACGGAAGACCAACTGATGGGAACGAAAGAGCTTATCGCGCTGGAAGAGGCGTATGGGGCGCACAACTACCACCCGCTGGATGTGGTGATTGAGCGCGCGGCGGGAGCGTGGGTGTATGACGTGGAAGGGAAGCGTTACCTGGACTGCCTGGCGGCGTATTCGGCGGTCAACCAGGGGCATTGCCACCCGCGGATTCTGGAAGCGCTGGTGGAACAGGCGAAGAAGGTGACGCTGACCTCGCGGGCGTTTCGCAACGCGCAATTGCCGCTGCTGTACAAGGAGCTGCACGACCTGACCGGCATGGACATGACGCTGCCGATGAATTCGGGAGCAGAGGCCGTGGAAACGGCGGTGAAGGCGGCGCGGAAGTGGGGCTACACCAAGAAGGGAATTCCGGATGGGCAGGCGGAGATTATCGTCTGCGAAGGGAATTTTCACGGACGGACCGTGACGGTGGTGAGTTTTTCGAGCGATGTGCAGTATCGCGAAGGATTCGGGCCGTTCACGCCGGGATTCCGCATCATTCCGTTTGGCGATGCGAAGGCTCTGCGCGCGGCGATTACGCCGAATACTTGCGCGTTCCTGGTGGAACCCATACAGGGAGAGGCGGGGATCAGGATTCCGCCGGATGGCTTTTTGTGCGAGGCGGCAGTGATTTGCCGGGAGAAGCGCGTGCTGCTGATGGTGGACGAGATTCAGTCCGGGTTGGGACGCACGGGGAAATTGTTTGCGTATATGCATGAAGGCATGCGGCCGGATGTGCTGATTATCGGGAAGGCGCTGGCGGGCGGGTATTACCCGGTGTCGGCGGTGCTGGCGTCGAAGGAGATACTGGGCGTATTCGGGCCGGGCGATCATGGCAGCACGTTTGGCGGGAATCCGTTGGCGTGCGCGGTGGCGCGGGCGTCGCTACGCGTGCTGCTCGAAGAGAAGCTGGTGGAGCGGTCGGCGGAACTGGGAGCGTATTTCCTGGAAAAGCTGCGGACGTTGCGCAGCCGGGTGGTAAAAGAGGTACGCGGGCGCGGGCTGTGGATCGGGATCGAGCTGACGACCGAGGCGAGAAAGTACTGCGAGGCGCTGAAGGAAGAGGGCATCCTGTGCAAGGAAACGCACAGCCACATCATCCGCATTGCGCCGCCGCTGGTGATCCAGCGCGAAGAGATTGACTGGGCGTTTGAGCGCATCCGCAAAGTGCTGGAATAGCGCGGATTTTTTCAATGAACATCTGAATCGGTGGCCGTTTGGGGGAAACGAGTGCTTCTTTGCGGCAAACGTGTGTACGTGTGTTGCCGATGGGGTCCAGAGATGGTTGACCCGCACATAACAAGGCGAAACCCAAGTACCGGTCTAAAGATCGGCCACTACATAAGGAGAGGCGGATTAGTCGGCGGCGGGAGTCACGGTGGGGAGTTTGGAGGCGGGACGCTCGAAATTGAGGACGCTGGTGACAAACTGGCTGAGCGTGCCGCCGAGATGGCCGAGGACGCGCTGCTTGAGCGTGGTGTAGTCCTGCGTGCCGCAGAAAAGGTCGGAGAGGAGCTGGCGGAAGACGGCGTTGCGCTGGAGAAATTGCACCATGCGCGTGGTGACGGAGCAGCCGAGGAACGATCCGCGGTAGAAGCGGCGGACAATGCGCGCGGCGAATTCGAGTTCCGCGGAGAAGGAGGTTTTGACGCGCGCGGGATATTTTTCGGGGCAGCCTTCGGCGAGGGATTTGCCAAGGAGTTCGCCGGAGCGCATGGCATAGAAAAGGCCTTCGCCGGTCAGGGGATCAACCCAGGCGGCGGCGTCGCCGATGAGCGCCCAGTTTCCGCCGATGACGCGGCGATCGGAGAAGGTGCGCACCTGCGGCGAGGGCAGCACGTGGCTATAGAACTTGGCGGATTCGGTGGCGAATTTCTCGGCGGCCGCAAAAGCATGGAGATGCGCGCGGAGCTCGCCGCTGGTGTGCGCGCTCATGCTGCCGCAAATGCCCAGGGAGAGATGATCGGCGCGGGGGAAGGACCAGATGTAGCCCTCGAAATCGGGGAGAAACTTGATGATGATTTCCTCGGAGGTCTGTGGGACAAAGTAGCCCTGGGTCATTTCCAGCTCATCACGCTGCAGCGGACGTGTGCCGGGGAGAAACTGGTTGCGGGCGCCAGCGGCCAAGACCAGGAAATCGGCGGCGCGCCACTGGCCATCAATGGAGTAGCGCGGCTTTTCGGAGGCGGTATCCACTTCGTGGACGCGGGAGCGGTGAACCTGACAACCGGCCTCGCGAGCACGATCGAGGAGCAGGCCATTCAGGACGGTGCGTGAGTAGATGACGATGGGATGCTGAAGATCGAGCTTGGCGCGATGATTTTCGGCGCTGATGATTTCGATGTTGTGAACAAGCTTTTTTGGGTGCGGATTATCCAATAGGAACGGGTAGCACTGCGTGGCTTTGTAGGTGAGACCTCCCCCGCAGGGCTTCTCCCAGGCGAGGTGTTCATCGAAGATTTGGACGGAATGGCCGGCGCGCGCAAGTTGCTCTCCGCACATCGCGCCGGAAGGCCCACCACCGACAATGACAATTTCAGACATCGGTTAGTTCACACAAAGTAAAGCAAAAAGCCTAAGCATCCGTCTCCAGCGCGGGGAGGATAGCAAAAATACCGGGCTGCTGGTAGCTCCTAGGACAGCGGGAAGAGCACCAGGCAAAAACCCGTAAGGAGTATAGCACCGAACAGGGCGGCGGCTGCCGGAGAGGCGGTCTGGCGACGCACCAATTGAGCACCCAATCGGATGAGGAGGAGGGCGAGGACGAAATAGGGAGCGAGGAGGACCAGCAGGATTTCGCCGCTTTGGAGATAGAGGACGCCGCCGACGAGCGCGAGCCAGACAATGGCAAGGAGCATCAGCGAAATAAAGAGGCGGTGGGCTGGGCGGACGTCACAGGCAGGGCCGAGAAGGGCTTCGAGGGCGTAGAAGAAGAGGAAGACGGCGAAGAAGAAGACGGGGAAGCGCGCCCAGCGGTGGAGAGTGAGCCAGGCATAGGAGAAAGTAAGGTCAAACCATCCGGTAATGAGGAAATGAAGGAGGAAAGCGGCAAACGCCGCAGAGAGAAGCACGAGCGGCTTGGCACAGAGTTGCGAAAGCGCAAGGCGGGGATGAAGCAGGAGCAGGGCGAGCCCCGCGAGGAGGAAAAAGCTGGCGAGATAGTTGCCCTGGTAGAGGGGCAAGGGGCGAAGCGGCATCCAATGGCGAAGCAGAAAAACCACGGCGAGCGATACGACGGTGAATTCGAGAAAGAGTCGCGGAAGGGATGGAAGGGCCGTGGAGCGCGGCGTTGCGGGAACTTCGCTGCCAAATGTTTCGCGGAGAAACGGGCCAGCAAGGAGCACGATGCCGCAGAGGCCGAGAAGGCAGCCAAGAACGTTGGCCCGGGAAGGAAGGACGGCGCCGCTGGGAAGATGGAGGACGCGGGCGGTCCAGTCCTGGATTTTTGCGGCGACGATGGTGGAGAAGAGGACGCTGGCGTGAGAGTTGCCGGGGATCGCGGCGAATTCGAAAGTGGGATCGGCGCGCGAGGCGGCGAGATCGGCGGCGTTCCCGACCAGGCTTGGGAATTCATACTGGCCGACGAGAATGAGCGTATTGGGCTGGAGCGGGGGAGGATTGAGGTAAAGAAGATCTTCAGCGGACACGCCATGGGCGGTCTGCATGGGGGCGGGGGAAATGGCGATAACGCCCGCGGGGCGAATTTTGGGCGCGATGCGCAAAGCGATGTCGGCGCCCATCGAGTGGCCCACGAGGATGGTGTGGTCCGGAAGAACTAAGCCGCGAGCGGCGAGGCCGCGCACAAAGGAACTCGCGCAGGATTCGGCCGCGTCCGGAGAGAAGGGACCATTGGAGCGGCCGTGGCCGGGAAGATCGGGGATGTAGACAGTGAGGCCTTGCGCCGCGAAGCTGCGCGCCAGGTAGGACATGATGATTTTGTTGGCGGCCAGGCCGTGAAAGAGAATGACGGTGCCGCGCTGGGGATCTTCGGCGAGGCCGGATTTCTGGACGATGTCCATGGTGAGCGGGCAGGAGCCGGCGTTCACGAGGTAGTGATGTACGGTGAAGCCGCGCGCGGAATAGAGGGTGAGGGCCGCGCCGAGGAGGATAAGCAGAATGCCAGTGGCAGCGAGAAGTGCTTTTTTGTGTTTCATGTCGAAGGCCGCCTCCGGAAGCGAGGGCGCGAAAGAGCGTGATAAACTGACAGTTTGCGCAACGAACTCCAGCAACATGGTTGAGCGAGCATGGTGAGCCTTTGCATCCAGCGGTCCTAACACTTGAAGAAATCATTTTGCGGTTTGGCAGGGAGAAACGCAACGGCAAGCGCGTGGTGTTTACGAACGGGTGTTTCGATCTGCTGCATCCGGGGCACATCGAAAGCCTGGAAACGGCGCGCGCGTTGGGCGATGTGCTGATCGTGGGTATCAACAGCGATGAGAGCGTGCGCACGCTGAAGGGGCCGGGGAGGCCGGTGATCCCGGCGGAGGAACGCGCGGAGATTCTGGCGAGCCTGGAATGCGTGGACGCGGTGCTGATTTTTGAAGACTTGACGCCGCAGCGGGTGATCGCGGCGCTGCTGCCGGACATACTGGTAAAGGGCGGGGATTGGCCGGGGAATCAAATAGTGGGACGCGAGGAAGTGGAAGCGGCGGGAGGAAAGGTTGTGCGCGTGGAGGTGGTGGAAGGGTATTCGACGTCAGAGATATTGCGGAAGATACGGGAGCCTGGGAAAGAAGGACGGTAACACAGAGTTCACAGAGGAAGACGCCAGACTAAAAACTTGAGCCTTAGAACTTAGAACTGCTTGCGGCTACAGGGTGGAGTGGAAGATCCGGTAAGAGAAAAAAGAAACATCGGGGAATGATACTACCGGCAGTCAGGGAGCGATTGGAGGGTTTGCTGCGCCACGCCTCGATCGAGGGCGTGGTGGCGGAGCTGCGCGCGGGCGGCGGGCTGGCAGGGCTTTCGGGATTGCACGACGTGGCGAAGGCGCTGGTGGCGGCTCACGTGACGCACGAATTGCGGCGGCCGGCGTTTTTTGTGACGGAGAACAACCGCCGCGCGGAGCAGTTGGCGGAGAGCCTGCGGTTTTTTGCGCAAATTTTTCCCGGGTCCACGGGCGGCGTGGCGGTCCTGCCGGCGTTCGACAGCTTGCCGTGGGATCCGCAAGCGCCGCACGCGGACATCCTGGAGCGGAGAGCGGCGACGTTGTACCGGCTGGCAAGTGGCGAGGTGTCGCTGGTGATTGCGCCGATGGCCGCGGCGCTGTGGAGGTATCAGGACCCATACGTGTACCTGACGCTGGCGCGTACGCTGGCGAAAGATTCCGAAGGGGCGCACGAGGAACTGATCACGCATCTGGCGAGCACGGGTTACGCGCGCACGGAAATGGTGGAATTGCCGGGGCAGTTTGCGGTGCGCGGCGGGATTGTGGACGTGTTTTCGCCGGAAGCGCCGCGGCCGGTGCGCATTGAACTGCTGGGAGACACGGTGGAGAGCGTGCGCGAATTCGATCCGCGAACGCAGCGCTCGATTGCGCCGGTCGTGAAGACGACGATCCTGCCACTGACGGAGTGGAGCGTGCCCGCGCCGGGCAGCGAGGAAGCGGAAGCGTGGGAACCGGGAAGCTGGTTTGGCGGGGACAAAACGCCGGGAGGAAGCACACTTTTGGAGCTGGCGGAAAGCTCGCTGAAGCCGATTGTGTTTCTGGATGAGCCGGAGAAACTGCGGGATGCGGGGAAGAAGCTGTTGGAAGAAGCAACGGCGAATTACGAGCGGCACGGCCAGGCGAACGCGCCGACGGTGAACGACTATTTCTGGAGTGAGGAAGAATGGGAGCGCGCGGTTACGAAATGTTCGCGGATTGAGTTGGAGCAACTGGGGCTGGCAAAGAGCGGGGGCAAACGGTTTGAGCTGATCGCGAGGTCCAGCGGGCGGTATCACGGCGACGTGGTGGCGTGCCTGGGCGACGTAAAGGCGCAACTGGCGGGCGGGGGAACGGTGATCCTCACGGCGGCGAGCACCGGCGAACTGGAGCGCTACGCCGACATTTGCCGCGAATATGAAGTGCCCTACGTGCTCGGAGAAACGGAAGAAGCGGCGGCAGGCTTCACGGCGGAGAGCGCTTCGGAAACGGCAGCGCTGCTGCTGGTGCGCGCGCCGTTTGCGGAAGGCGTGGCGTTTCCGGAAGCGAAACTGACGCTGTACGGCAACGCGGACCTGTTTGACGTAACGCCTGCAGTAGAACGCCCTGGACGAAAAATCCGCACGTCGGGATTCTTCCGCGATTTTGCGGAATTGAAGCCGGGAGATTATGTGGTGCACGTGGACCACGGCATCGGCCAGTTTGAAGGCTTGCGGCTGATCGAGTCGGCGGGGCGGCGCGGGGAGTTCATGCTGCTGCGGTACCTGGACGATGCACGGTTGTATGTGCCGCTGGAACGCATGGACCTGGTGCAAAGTTACCGCGCCGCGGAAGGCGCGCACCCGGCGCTGGACCGATTGGGCGGCACGGCCTGGGTTTCGCGCAAAACGCGGGTGCGGAAGTCGCTGGAAGACATGGCGGACCAGTTGCTCGCGCTGTACGCCGAGCGCAAGACCGCGCAGGGGTTTGCGCTTTCGCCGGACGGCAACTGGCAGAGGGAATTCGAGGATGCGTTTGAGTTTGAGGAAACGCCAGACCAGGTGACGGCGATCGCGGACATCAAGCGCGACCTGGAAAAGCCTTCGCCGATGGATCGCCTGCTGTGCGGGGATGTGGGTTACGGGAAGACGGAAGTGGCCATGCGCGCGGCGTTCAAGGCGGTGGCGGACGGCAAGCAGGTGGCGGTGCTGACGCCTACGACGGTGCTGGCGTTCCAGCACTTCGAGACGTTCAAGCAGCGCTTCGCGGCGTTTCCCGCCAGGATCGAAATGCTCAGCAGGTTCCGCACGACGGCGGAACAAAAGGTACTGCTGGCCGACATGGAAACGGGGAAAGTGGACGTGGTGATCGGAACGCACCGGCTGCTGTCCAAAGACGTAAAGTTTCAGGATTTGGGATTGCTGGTGGTGGACGAAGAGCAGCGGTTTGGCGTAGCGCACAAGGAGCGGTTGAAGGAGATGCGGAAGAATGTGCACGCGCTGGCGCTTTCGGCGACGCCGATTCCGCGCACGCTGCACATGTCGCTGGTGGGCTTGCGCGATATGTCCGTGATTGAGACGGCGCCACGCGACCGGTTGGCGATTCAGACGGTGGTGACGTCGTTCGACGAAGAGGTGGTGAAGCGCTCGATTGAAAATGAGCTGGCGCGGGAAGGCCAGGTGTACTTCATCCACAACCGCGTGGAGTCCATTTATTCGCTGGCGAGCCTGGTGATGAGGCTGGTGCCCAAGGCGCGCGTGGTGGTGGCGCACGGGCAGATGGGAGAGAAAGACCTCGAAAAGGTGATGCTGAAGTTTATTCGCGATGAAGCGGATGTGCTGGTGGCGACGACTATCGTGGAGAACGGCTTGGACATCCCGCGGGCGAATACGATTCTGATCAATCGGGCGGACCGGCTGGGGCTGGCGGAACTCTATCAATTGCGCGGGCGCGTGGGGCGTTCGCACCAGCGCGCCTATGCATACTTGCTGGTACCGCCGGAACGCGCGCTGACGGACGTTGCGCGGCGGCGCTTGGCGGCGATGAAGGAGTTCAGCGAACTGGGCGCGGGATTCCGGATCGCGGCGCTGGACCTGGAGTTACGCGGGGCGGGGAACATGCTGGGGAGGCAACAGCACGGCCACATCGAGGCGATCGGTTTCGATTTGTATGTGCAGATGCTGGAGCGCGCGGTGGCCAAACTGAAGGGAGAAGAGGGGGCGCCGGAACTGCGCACGACAATCAACCTGGGCATGGATGTGCGGATTCCCGAGGAGTACATCCCGAGCGAGAATTTGCGCTTGCGGACGTACAAGCGGGTTTCCGCGGTGGCGACGGAGGCAGAACGGCAGGATGTGGGGAAGGAGCTGGCGGATCGCTTTGGGCCGCTGCCCAAGCCCGTGGAAAATCTGCTGGAGTTTGCGATGCTGAAATCCATGAGCGAGCGGCTGCGCATCGCGGCGGTGGAGCGGCAGGGAAGCAAGATCACGCTGAGGTTCCATCCGGAAACGCAGTTGGACCCGGCCGCGGTGGTGAAGGTGGTGCGGTCGAGGAAGGGAATCAAGCTGGACCCGAGCGGGGTGTTGTGGATGGAAGTGCAGAAGGGCGAGGCGGTAGCAGGAGCATTGCGGAGCGTGCTGGCGGGTCTGCGGGGGGAATGAGGGGGCGGGCAGGAGCAGCGGGGAGATGGGCGGGTCACTGGGATGCAATCGAATGGTCGTGGGCCAGTTTCCGATGAGGCGTGTTGATCCGAAGTTCAGGTGCCTCTGTGCAGTAACCTGCCTAGGGCAATTCAATCCAACTCCTGATTGACGCGGTTGCCAGAGAAGTGGAGTACTAGAATCAAGATGTCCGGTTTGGCGACTGACCAGGAGTTGGCCAACTGCTGCGAGGCACGATTGCCCTCTCAGCCAACTCTGCCGTGAGCTGGCTGGGGCCTGCTCAGTATCAGCCGTGATCCGACCGTTCCGGCTATCGGCATTTGTCTTCCACCAATCTGAGTGAAATGACCTACGATTACGTCAAATATCGAGCTCTGCTTACGCCTCCGGCTGAGTTGAGACCAATCGTGAGGCCGCTAAAACGCGTTTACATGAAAGGAGCGAGGCTGGAGGGCTACACATCATCCTGTGGTGCATCCAGTAGCTTGCGCACTTTCTTGGCGAGTTCTTTCGCGGTAAAGGGCTTCTGGAGAAAAGCCGTGCCCGGCTTCAGCACGCCGCCGTCGACGATTGCTCCATTGGCATAGCCCGACATGTAAAGTACTTTCATTCCTGATCTTCGTTGCAGCAGACTTGTGGCCAAAGAGGGCCCCCCGATCTTCGGCAACACCACATCGGTCAGCAGCAAAGCGATGTTCCTGTCATGCCGGTCGGCGATCTCAATGGCTAGCTTGCCGTCTGCTGCCTCCAGCACGGTGTAGCCGCTTCCCTCGAGCAGTTCGCGAGTCATCTCCCGCAATGGGGCGGCATCTTCCACGAGCAGGATGGTTTCTGATCCGCGCATGATTTCTCGCGGCTTGGCCTCCTGCTTGCTAGGCCCTGCCTCTTCGGTCGCAGTTGGCAGATACACGGAAAAAGTTGTCCCTTGGCCTGGCTCACTGTACGCCCACACGTACCCGCCGCTCTGCTTCACAATGCCATACACCGTGGCCAAGCCCAGCCCCGTGCCCTTTTCCGGTCCCTTGGTCGTGAAGAAGGGCTCGAAAACGTGAGACAAGGTTTCCTTGTCCATTCCGGTGCCGGTGTCACTCACCGCCAGTCGAACGTAGCGGCCCGGCTTCATGGGGGAATGTTGCCTGGCTAGCAGCTCATCGACTTCCACATTGGCCGTTTCAATGGTGATCTTGCCCCCCTCGGGCATGGCGTCGCGGGCATTGATGCAAAAATTGAGGATAACCTGTTCGATTTGGGTCGGGTCCGCCTTTACTGCCTCCAAATTAGGGTCGAGTTCGGCTCTCACCTCGATATCCTCACCAATCAGACGGAGCAACGTCTGGTTGACGTCCCCGAGGACAAGGTTCAGGCTGAGCATTTTGGGTTGCAGTACCTGCTTGCGACTGAAGGCCAGAAGCTGGTGCGTGAGCGAAGCAGCGCGTTGGCCGGCGTTCAGGATCTGCTGGATTCGGCTTCGTGTTGCCTCTGCGATTTCCCGATTGCCCAGAAGAATCTCACTGTACCCGTTGATGACGCCGAGAAGATTGTTGAAATCGTGGGAAATCCCTGCGGCGAGCTGGCCGACAGCTTCCATTTTCAGGGCCTGGCGCAACTGTTGCTCGGTTTTTCTGCGCTCCGTTTCATCAATGAGATAACCGAGAATTTCAGTCAATTCGCCCTTCTTGTCAAATTTGCCGATGGCACTCTCGATCACATGCACAGGCCTGCCATCGGGGCGGAGGAGTTCACGTTCGGTGTGTTCGAGCTGGCGATGATTTCTCACCGCATCCACAAATACTTCTCGATCTCTGGGGTCCGGGTAGAGCGGAGCAAGATTTTGTTTCAGCGCCTCCTCGATGGAAGTGAATCCAAACATCCCCGCGAAAGCAGAATTGCACGCCAGAATTTTGCCGTCGGGTGTGGATACATAGTTGCCCGCCAGATTCGATTGGAAGAAAAGCCGGTATTCCTCTTCGCTTTGGTGCAGCGCATCCTCGGCTTGCTTGCGCTTGGTGATGTCACGAATGTTGCACTGAATGACCCTCGTCCCACCACTCAATCCATAGACGTTGCTGACAAACTCCACGGCAACGGACTGGCCGTCTTTGGTTTCAAGCGGGAGAGATTCATAACGGATATACTCTTTTTCTTGCAACTCTACAAAAGCCAGCTTGCATTCCTTGATGTCTTTGAACGGCCCAATCTCCCAGAGGCGCGTCCCAATAAACTCGTCATACGCGTAGCCCAACAAATTAAGCAGGAATGGGTTAACGTCTGTTATTTCTCCTGTCTTCGCATCGAGAATCAGGATTCCATCTTTGGCGGTTTCGAAGAGCCGACGATATCTAAGTTCAGAAGCTCGTAGCAACTCTTCCGAGATCTTGGGTTCCGTTTCTTCTGGCATGGCTTACCTTATGTAGGCTTACAGGCCGGGCCCCCTCGATGATTTCCCTTATCCGGAATCTCCTGTTTGACTTCAAGAACGGCGGCGATTGTACAGAGAAACCCCGGTAACCGCGACGCTCAGATCGCAAAAGTAACCTCACGGGGTGTGCAGTCCCCATGGTTGGAACTGCTCTTCGGGGAGGCAACAAAAATCACAGTCTAATCCTACTGCTTTTGAACTGTGGCGGCGCAAGAAAAATGTCGGGCAGCATTTCAGTTCTAATCATCGCAGCCAGTATGCCACGGTCCTTTGGTCCTAAGTCCTCATAAACGCGCTAACCGCCGAAGTGGGTACTAGCCGCCACTTCTCCGGTTTGGCGACTTATCAGGCACTTGGAAGGAGACCACGCACTTTGGAGCTGCTGAGAGTGTTCTTCCGATTGCTGCGAAAACTTGTGAACGTTAGTGCAAGCCCAACCCCGGAATTGACCCTGATCGAGCGATATCATTCGACGGAGCATGGACAATTGTACGTCGGGCATTGCGTCCCTAAACATTGGCAAACGAGGCCGCGTTTGCATTTTCGATGCGTCAAAACTGTAGAAGCTCTTACAATTAAGTAATCAATTTGCAAAATCAACATCTGAAACCGCCGCTACTTGTGCGATGGATGCTGAGTGTGCACCTGCGACAAATACTCTGGCGGCCGGAATTCAATCGTGACGTCCTGTTGAACTTGGACAGGCCTTTTGTTCAAGAGAGTGGGCCTGTAACGCCACAGGCGAATGGCGCTCATTGCAGCAGGAAGAAGAGAGAGCGAGCCGCTCACGAGCTTTACATCACGCACTTGGCCGAGCTGTCCTATTGTGGTGCGGACCTTTACGGTTTCTGCCGATCCATATCGATCCCCCGGCCTTGGATAACGAGGCCAAACGAAGAAGACAAGCTCACCAGCTTGCAGTCGAGCGGGTTTATGAGCCACTGCAGGTCCGGGCTCAGGAGAAACAAGAACAGAAAGTTCCGAGGTCATCGCGAACGAAGAGGAGGCGGCGATCGGTTTTTCCGGGAAAGTCACCCTGAACGGTTTGCCGCCATGGGCCGGGAAAGTGATAAGGATTGCGGAAGACGGTGACGGGTGTGGCGCTGCGCCCGTCGCAGGCGTTACTTTGCGTGGGGCGGGATTTCTCGGCGCGCCACTTATCGGGCCAACAGCCTTGGGTGAATGTGCGGGTTTGGGACTCGCGGGTGGCGGCGCGCTTCGCGCGATTAGCCCGGCCGAGCCATTGCGCCCCGGACTGGCTTCGGGATTAACAGACGGTTTAGATTCCACTTTCGGAGATGAATTTGAATCTGCGGAAGGCACTTTCGCGAAAGATTCAGAGTCCCGGGTGCTTTCCTTGGACTTTCCTTCGGAAGGCGTGGCGTCTTCGAGTTTATTGGCACCCGAGGAGTTATCGGAATCAATGAGGGATCGGCTCGTTACTGCTGAAGATGGTCCGGTCGGCCTCACGCGGGTAGCTGAATCTGCTGGTCGTGCATTGAGGGATTGAGCGGATGGACTTTCTGAGCGCGATTCTTCCGTCTCCGGCGCTGGCGGATTTACTGCAGGCGTAATGAAGTCATTTGCTACGGGCGGAGTGGAAGTTCGCGAAGTCGTTTCGCCTGGGCGATTAGGCAGTGCCGGTGACGTGGCATCAACAGCCAGTATTGATTCCTGGGCGTCTTGGAGGCGTTTTCCAAGCGGGCCGCGTCCCATTGTAAGCCCAACGGTGAAACTGATCACCGCGAACAAAAACACCAATGCGAATGCGGCGACCTGAAGGCCGGATATTTCAAGAACATGGAAGTGTGAGGGCGAGTTCTCGATGCGATCCGCTGACAACTCGAATTTGCCTGTTCGAACTTGTGGTCCAAAACCGGTGACTGGAGTGTGGTGGTGCACTCTTTCCTGGAGATCTTCGACAAGCGATAGCGAGCTCGCATCCAGAATCTCAGGCGCCACGATCTCAGATGCCTGAGACGCAGTGTGCGCCATCAGTTCTGGCGAGGAGGTTTGGTCTTGCTCTGGGCAAACGCTCCCAATTGGCTCGTCTGGGAATCTTTCGAGGGTTGCGGGGGTGAGGCTCTCAAGAGGCGCCGGCGTCAAGCCCTCACTTAGCTCGGGAATAAAGGTCTTAATTGGTTCGGGCGCGAAGTCTTTTGCACGTTCCGATGGAGAGCTGGCCTCCAGGCTCTGCGGAAAGTCGCCGGTTGAAATTTCCGCACCGGAACCGACCACCGAATCACCGGCATCGGTGTGAGAGCCGTCCGCTTCCTGCTCCGCCTTATTTCGCAGCGCGATTTCAATGAGTGTTGCTAGCTTGCCGCCCGCCTTCGAAAGTGCGTCAAAGACGTACGCAACATTCTTCGGGTTGAACTGAAGCTGCCGAGCAGTAAGAGACATTCGGATGCTGTCGTAGATTTCATCTTGCTGGCTTTCGGAAAGATAGTCCTGTAGTTGAGAATAGAGTGCGCCGTTCTCGTAATTCTCTCTCCACTCAAGAATGGCCTGGAGACGACGATTGGCCTCCTTCTCCAATTCTTGTTCTTGCTGTTCTGCTGCGACAGTTTCGGTGATCACTTCTGCTTGACCATGGGGTAATGCCATGGTCAATTCTGTCAATCCTCCACGCAGTTCCTGAACCTTGTTGGATGGCAACGATGTTTTACGACAGACCCACTCTCCGCGCGTCTTGTCGAAATGAATCTCGGCGCGATACTCATCTGTTTCATACTTGAATACCGGCAACGGCTTGAACGGTGGCCACGTACCGGCCAGGATTAATTTCATCTCGGCCTGTTGCACTTGAGACTTGAGTCCAGCAACGTTGGGCTTAGCTTGTTCGTGTTTATTCAATTTCATGATAAGGCCGGAAAAGTTCTACCCGCCAGACGATTGTGGTGGCGTGCGACCAGCAAACTCTTGGGAGCGATCGTCGCGACCGGGATTTGAACGATGAATGTCTGGCAGGACAACAAGCGGCGCTGAAGTACGCTTGCAGATTCGACATGTCCCCACCCCCGCCGCTTTGTGCGGTGTGCCCCGTCTGCTTTGTTCCCTTTGTTTTCGAGGTACCTACAAGAACTCCCGGACCACCGCTCCCGACGAAAACGCCGCGGAACTGTGCACGATTGTCACTCTGGTAGAGCCCTTCTTCGTAGGCCAGAGAGACCTTCTTGAGATCGGTGCTGTTGCGCTTGGGGCAGCGCACGTCCATCTCGTCACCCCTTGCAGCCCCACATCAGTGTGGGAAGAATCCCTTCTGATCAACTTCCCTCGTCCGGTGTCGTAACTTTCCTGAGTGTAGCCAATCTTAAACCCCGTCGGGCGGGATTAGTTGCTTGCCTCCGTTCGACGAGACCTCGTTCCGGCCATTTTCTGAGCCATGTACAGGAACATCTTGCGATCCCCTTCTTGCGGCTTGGCCAACAGACAGCGAGGCTTGCTCAGATAGCGCGCGTCTTTGCCCTCACTGCCCAGGCGATGTCGTCAATCTCCCGTTGCAAGGCAAGGGTAGGTCTAGACGCAAACGCTCTCGAGCCATGCTCCTGTCTCCTTCAAACTCTTCATTCTGAGCCACATGCAAGAGGGTCGCAATAGGGCTACCCGTTACATGCCTGATTAGCATGGGATGGAGAGTAAGTCAAAGATTCCTGCTCCTTCTAGTCGCCGGGGAAGTTTTTCTCTTGACTCTCCCCTTTATAGAACGCCCTAACCGCCGAAGTGGGTACTAGCCGCCACTTCTCCGGTTTGCCGACCCACCTGGCACCTAGCGAATATCGCTCACAAAAGAGGGCGGATGGAAGGATGGCGACAGAGGCGGCTTGGCTGAATGGGAACAGACTCAAGGAAGGAAGAAAGCGAAAGTGTGCCTTGACATCAACCGGCCTTCTCATGGAAGGAGTTGACGCTAGTTCGATGACGCGGGGGTGATTGAGAGTCCGCAAAGAATAGCCTCGGCGTATGGGCCGTCGTGGACCGCTTTCTGTTTACCCATCACAACGCCGCCGATGCTTTCCAGCGGATGTCCGGGGTCCTGGATGTGGCCCTCCTCGCCTAGCTCCTTAATCCACGCGCCCATTTCTCGAAGTGCTTCTGCATTTGTTCGGGGGGCACGCCATTTACATGCGCCGCCAGCGTGCATTCTGCCGTGCTTACAGAGGAAGTCGCAAATGGGCTTCGCAGCCTCGGTGATCGGTTCTGTTTCCAAGGGCCAATGAGCCGCCATGGGCTTCGGCAATCTGGCGGCTGAGAACGAGGCCAATTCCTGAACCCCCAGGTTTGGTCGTAAAAAAGGGAACAAAGAGATTCGCGGGATTCGAGATACCCGGGCCTTCGTCAAGGATCAACAAATCCAAGTAAGAGGGATTACATGACCACTCGATACGCACGCTGCCGCGAGTTTCGCTGGCCGCGTCGACCGCATTGCGGACCAGGTTGATGAGGAGTTGTTCGAGTTGATCGCGATCCGCTTGAATTGTGACTCGCGGACCTTCCGCGAGGCTCACCGGGAGACGGCGTTCTAGAGCAGCCACACTATGGACCAGTTCTGCAAAATCGACAGAGGTAAGCGATGGCTTTGGAAGCCGGGCAAGCTGCGTGTACGCACCCATGAAGCGTCCCAAGGCTTCCGTGCGAGAGCGGATGATGGCCAATCCCTGACGGATGTCATCGAACAGTGGCACTTCCGCATCGGGAGTTTCCGCACGCTGAAGGGAGGTCTCCAGACTTTGCGCAACCGATTGAATGGGCGCAAGCGAGTTGTTCATCTCATGACCCATTACGCGGATGAGGCGCTGCCAGGCTTGGCGTTCTTCTTCACGAAGAGCGCGGCGCAGGTCGGTCAGAACGATGAGATGATGCGGGGAACCCCCCTGACGAAAAGAACCGCGCCGCATGCCCCACCGGCCTGAACCGCCAGGAAGACTAAGCTCCATCGTTCTGGCCTGTTCACCTTCGAGGCATACGGCGAGCCCCAGTTCCGAGGCCGTGAGACCCAGGGATCGTTTCGCGGGACGATCTAGGAGGCGTTCTCCAGCACGATTGACCAGTTTCAGTTTTTCCCCGCCGTCAAATGTGAAAACAGCCACGTCGATCTCTTCCATGACTGTGCGCAACAGCGCGGTTGCTTCTAGCGCGCCGAGCCGCTGCTCCCGAAGCGTTTCGCTCAGCGCGTTTACTTCGATCATCACTTCGCCCATGGCATCGCCCGCGCGAGCTCCGCGTCCTCGCAGAGAGAAATCCTCTTCGCGCATGGCCGCAAGCAGATTGGAAAGTGTTTGCAGGGAAAATACAACGCGGCGCCGCAGGGAAGCGGCAAAACCCAACCACGCGGCAATAATGAGGACCGTAAACGCCGAGGCCGTCTGTGTGGAATAAGGTCCAAACCACAACAACAAAAGCGCAATCAGGGATCCTGGAAACCCGCCTGCCAGGGCAAAAAACTGGATTCGCCGTTCATAGGTGAGCTGCTTCATTCCAAACCAAATTTTTGCAGGCGACGATAGAGAGCGCTGCGGCTCAACCCCAAAGCCTCTGCAGCCTTGCTGACGTTTCCGTCATGACGAGCCAGCGTTCGCTGGATCAGATGTTTTTCGACTTCTTCCAGGCTCATGTCCTCGAGACGCAAGGAACCGCCCGAAGAGGCCGCACGCAACCCCAGATCTACGCTGCGTATCATCGGCCCGGGTGCAAGGAGGACGGCGCGCTCGATCGCGTGATCGAGCTCGCGAACGTTGCCCGGCCAGGTATGCTCGCGAAGAGATTGCATTGCCCCTGCATCGAACCCGGAAATCTTCTTGCCGTAATGCTCGATATAAACGCACAGGAAATGATTGGCGAGCAATTCAATGTCTCTTCCTCTTTCGCGCAGGCGAGGGAGGTGGATTTCGACGGTGTTCAAGCGAAAGAGCAGATCCTCGCGGAATCGGCCGGCAGCGACCTCGGCTTGCACGTCAACATTAGTAGCGGCCAGAACCCGCACGTTGACGCGGCGCGAGTACGAAGAGCCCACCCTCTCAAATTCGCCGGTTTCCAGCACGCGCAGCAGCTTGGCCTGCAAATTGAGCGGCACATTTGCGATCTCATCGAGGAAGAGTGTCCCGGAATCGGCAATTTCAAAGCGCCCAATGCGGTCCGCGCGCGCGTCGGTAAAAGCCCCTTTCACGTGGCCGAAAAGCTCGCTTTCGAACACGCCGCTCGACAAGCCTCCCGCATTGACGGTGACCATCGGCTTGTTCGACCTGCCGGAGAGCGCGTGCAGCGTTCTGGCGATAACCTCCTTGCCGGTTCCATGCTCCCCGGTGATCAGCACGTTCGCGTCCGAGGGACCAATGCGCGAAAGGAGATCGAGCGCGGGCCGCATGGCTTCCGACTCTGCGATGAGCGTCGGTCGGGCCTCCACACTGAGGAGACGGTTCTCCGCTTCCAGGCGTGTGGCTTGGCGCAAGGCTTGGCGCAGATCGATCTGTGTGCGGAGGATGCTCAAGAGCCGGGCATTTTCCCAGGGCTTTTGAAGGAAATCGCGCGCTCCCAGGCGCATGGCTTCCACGGCAAGTTCGACGCTGCTCCAGGCGGTCATCACAATGACGGGCAGCGTGCTGTCGAGCGACTGGATGCGGGAGAGCAGGTCCAGCCCCTCCTTGCCGGAAGTCGTGTCGCGCGTGTAGTTCAAATCCATCAAGACGGCATCGAATTCACGAGCTTCGATGGCAAGCAGTGCTTCGGACGGAGAAGCGGCGAGTTGCGCGTCGAAACCTTCGTTCTTGAGGAGGAGACGCAAGGATTCGCGGATGTCTTGCTGATCGTCGGCGATGAGAACGCGATGCCGGTTTTGTGGTGCGGTTTTCATCGGTATGAAGAAGCCCCGGCTATTCTACTTTGGTTCGGAGCGAATCTGCAGGCGATCCAATGTCAGGCCTGGGCTGCATCTTCATTATTCGTAGCGGAGAGCCACCATCGGATCAACCTTCGTGATATCCGGCGCATTGAACAACATGCGTATTCCAAATCGAACGTCTTGCCAGAGGGAATTCATGACAGCCTTTCCTTCACGGTGCGGAGATTTGGGCTTTCCTCCGCCCAGGCTGCGACGTGCGCGCCCTGGGTTTCTTCGACGATGCGGCCGTCAAAGAGGTGGATGGTGCGTTCGGCAAAATGGGAGTAGCGCTCGTCGTGCGTCACCATGCAGATGGTGGCGCCACTCCGATGGAGATCGCGCAGCAGTTCCATGACCGCTTCGCCATTGTTGGAGTCGAGGTTGCCCGTGGGTTCGTCCGCCATGAGGATCAACGGGTCGCCAACAAGTGCGCGCGCTACAGCGACGCGCTGCTGCTGACCGCCGGAGAGTTGTGATGGATAGTGGCGCATGCGGTGAGCCATGCCCACGCGCTCCAGGGCGTGTTCCACTTTTTGCTTGCGCTCCGCCGAGCCCGTGCCGCGATACGTGAGGGGCAGCTCCACATTTTCGTACACTGTCAGGTCGCCAGTCAGGTTGAAGGCTTGGAAGATGAAGCCGATCTCCCGATTGCGGATGCGCGTGCGCTCGCTTGCGGTCAGGTTCGCCACGGGCTTGCCATTTAGCAAATAGGTCCCGTCCGTGGGGGAATCCAGCAAGCCGAGAATTGACAGCAGCGTCGACTTGCCACAGCCGGATGGCCCGGAGATCGAAACGTATTCTCCTTTACGAATTTGCAGATGAATTTCCGAGAGGGCATGCGTTTCGACCTCTTCGGTCAGGAAGACCTTTTTCACGGCTTCCATCTTGATCAGTACATGATTTGTTTCGTCCATCGTTTCTCCTCCAAATCCGAAACCCTGGGCCGGCGACGATAGGCGTTCGCCTACCGGCAATGAAAACTATTCATAGCGAAGCGCCACCATGGGGTCGACGCGTGTCGCTCGCCGCGCCGGGATGTAGCATGCCAACAACGCCACTGCTGCCAACAATAGCGGAACGCCAAGGAACGTAAATGGGTCCGCTGGTTTCACAGCGTAGAGAAAACTGGTAAGAAATCGCGTCAGCACAAGTGCGCTCACCGTTCCCACGGCCGCCCCGATGAGGGTCAGTCGGAGTCCATGCTTGACCACGAGTCCCAGTACATCCGCAGGTCCCGCACCCAACGCCATGCGAATTCCGAATTCCTGTGTGCGCTGGCTTACGGCGTAGCTCATGACGCTATACAGTCCAATCGCCGCCAGCAGAAGACAGAGTGCACCGACCCCCGTCAGCAGGCTCGCGGCTACTTTCTGCGCGTACAGTGAGTAGCCAATCGCATCCGACAGGCGGACAGAATGGAAGATCGCATCCTGGTTTAGCGCCAAGGCCTCACGACGAAGCAGGGGAAGCGTGGCCATCGGATCACCAGTCGTTTTAATCAACATGGAAAAATTCAACCCGGGGGCGAACCATTGGCGGAACGGCAAGTAGAAATATGGGCTGGGAGCCTCGGTGGGCGTGTTGTATTTGCTGTCGTGCACCTCGCCGACGATCGTCGCCCTCGAACCCGCGATGTGAACTGTCCGTCCAATTGCGGTGGTGCCGCCGAAAAAGTGGCGCGCAAAGGTCTCATTCACGATCATGACGGCAAGCGCGCCAGCCTCGTCGCGCTCGGTGAAGTCGCGGCCTTCGAGCATGCGGATGTTCATAAACTGGAAGTATCCTGGGGGCACAGTGGCGCGGTGGATCAGCATCTGCTCGTTGCGAGCCGGTACATATCCTTCGACGCCGAGTTGATCCTCGGGGCTTGTGGCGGGCGTGGTCAGCGGGACGAAGTCCGTGTAGGTTACTCCGATGACTCCGGGCGCGGACTCCATGCGCTCGCGCAGCATACGACAAAAAGCCCGCTGCTCCTCGGCCGTGTAGCCCGCATTCGAAAGGTAGAACTGGGAGGTGACGACATTTTTGGTGTCGAAACCAGGTTGAATGCGGCTGGCGTTTTGAAAGCTGCGCACGAAGAGTCCGGCGCTGACCAGAGCCACCGTGGCAAGCGCAACTTCGACTCCGACTAGCAATCCTCTGAGCCGGTGAGAGCGAGTCCCGCCGATGCCGCTGCGTCCGCCTTCGTTCAACGTGTTGTTCAGGTCGCCGCGGACGGAGAGCAGGGCCGGAGCCAGTCCTGATGCTACCGTGGCCACGACCACAATCAGGAGCGTGAAAGCGAGAGTCGGAAGATTCAGGCCAGAGCGCAGATCGAATGGGAAGTCTACCGCGGGAAGCAAGCGGTTCAGCGACTTTCCCATCCACAGCACCATGAGGACGCCGACGGCTGCTCCGGCAGCGGCGAGCACAAGCGTTTCCGTCAGCAACTGGCGGACGAGGCGGCTGCGACGCGCTCCGAACGCGAGACGGATGGCGAATTCTTTCTGTCGCGAGATCGCACGCGCCAACAAGAGGTTGGCAACGTTGGCGCAAACGATGACCAACAGCAACGCGCAGACTACGCTGAGAATTTGCAGAGGCTTGAACAAGATGCCCTGTGCGCCGAGGTGCCCGGCCCACACTGGAACCATGATGGCATCGACGCCACGGTTGGTCTCAGGATAAGTGGCAGCCAACCTCTGTGCGAGGGCGTTGACTTCTGCGCTTGCCTGATCGAGCGTGACGCCGGGTTTCAGCCGCACAATCGTCGAAGTGAGGTCGCGGCAGCCGCGGTAGTCGAAAACGGGGCCAGTGCCCATCTCGGCAGCCATCGTGATCGGCATCCATACGTCGTAGACCAAGCCGACGGTGCTGCCGCGGAACTCGGGAGGCGCGACTCCGATGATGGTCAGTTCGTGCCGGTTTAAACGAATGACTTTCCCCAGCACATTGCGATCGCCATGGTAGCGGTTCTGCCACATTCTGTAGCTGATGACCGCAACCGGAAAAGCGCCGGGCTGATCTGTTCCTTCTTCGGGGAGGAACGTACGGCCGAGAATGGGCCTTACTTTGAGTACGTCAAAGTAATTGGCCGAGACCAGTTCTGCCCAGGCACGTTCTGCGTTCTCGCGCGATCCGACGCTTAAGGGTGTGAAGCGACCGATAGCGACGGCGGAAACGAGTTTCAAGTTGTCGCGGTAATCCCGGTAGTCCAGGTACGACGAGGCGACTAGGTGTTCGCCACTGGGAGTCACGGTCTCGATGAGAGCAAGCCCGCGAGTGTCGCTAACGCCAGGATAGGGATGCAGCAGCACACTGTCGATCCAACTGAAGACGGTAGAATTGACCGCGATGCCGAGAGCCAGCGTGAACACCGCGACCAGCGTGAATTTCGGTTTCGAAACTAGGATTTTTAAACTGAACCGAAAATCCTGCCAGAGTGTCTCCGCCTTCGTGATACCCGGCGCTTTGAACAACATGCGCACTCCAAATCGAACGTCTTGCCAGAACGTTTCCATTGCGTACTCCTACTCATAGCGAAGCGCCACCATGGGATCGACCCGCGTCGCTCGCCTCGCCGGAACCAGACACGCAGCCAGCGCAACCAGCGTCAACGCCAACGCCACAACCAAAAACGTCACCGGATCATGTGCGCTCACTCCAAACAGCATGCTGCTCATCAGTCGCATCAGCCCAAACGAGGCCATCAGCCCGATGACCACCCCAATCAGCGCCATCTTCCCCGCTTGCCCCAGCATCATGCGCAGCACGTCCCGGCGCTCCGCTCCCATCGCCATCCGGATTCCGATCTCATGGGTTCGCTGGCCTGCGATATAGGAAATCACTCCATAAATCCCCACCAACGAAAGCACCGTTGCAAGCGCCGCAAACATTCCCAGCAGCATCATCGCGAAGCGCTTCTGCGCAAGCGAATCCGCCACAATCTCGGTCATCGTCTTTGTCCCATAAACAACCATTTGACTGTTCAGTGTCCCCACGGCTTGGCTGATGGGGCTCGCGTTGCCCAGCATATTCGGGTTAACCCGCACGATTGCCTGGACACCGTGGGCCAGCATCGGCATGAAGGCATCAGGGATTTGCGCCATCGAAAAATAACCCTGTGCTTGAATGGAGTTGCTGCTGTCCTCATCCATTCCCCACTGCTTGACGTGCCCCACAACTCCAACGACCTCCGCAGTCACATTCAATATGTCGAAGTTCACGTGCCGGCCGATCGGGTCACTGTTCCCGAAAAAGCGTTTCGCAAACTCCTCATCAATTGCCACCACAAATGGTGACTTCTCGTTGTCGGAATCCTCCAGAAAGCGCCCTCGTTTCAATGGAATTTTCATGGCCTTCAGATAATCCGGCGTGATGATGTAAAAGAGCGAAACCTTCATCTCCGATTCCGTGGTTGGCTTGCTCTCCGAGTCCAGCCAAAGCGGCAGCTCGGAATCCCCATTCATAGGGGTAGCTCCCGCGGTAAGCGAAGCTGCTTCGACTCCCGGGACCGTGGCAATGACGTTTTGGACCCGGCGAATCGCGGCCCGAGTCTCAGCGGGCGTTTGGCCCAAAGGCTGTGACGCCGCGATGCCGAAGTTCAGCACGTTCTGTGGATCAAATCCCGGATTGACGTTCCACAGCTTTCCCAGACTCCGAATCATCAATCCCGCACCGGTCAGTAGCACCAGCGCCAGCGCTATTTCCACTGCTACGATCACGCCCTGCGCTCGGTGCCGGGCTCCGCTTCCGCCACGCCCGCTCTCTTTGAGCGTTTCGTGAATCTCGGCTCGCGCGGTCTTCAATGCGGGTATCAATCCGAACATAAACGCCGCGAATAGGGAAGCCGCAAATGTGAATAGAAGTACCCGGCCATCCAGATGAATTTCTTCGGCCCGCGGCAATGCGTCCGGAAGTGCCTTGATCGCCGCCTGTGTTCCCCACGCGGCGATCAACAATCCCAACACGCCGCCGCCGAGCCCCAGCACCACACTCTCCGTCAGCATCTGTCGAATTATGCGTCCGTGCCCGGCCCCTAGCGCGGTTCGAATTGCAAACTCCCGCGTTCTTCCCATGGATCGGGCCAGAAGAAGATTCGCTACGTTGGCGCAAGCGATGAGCAGTACGAAACCTACCGCCGCCAGAAGCAGCAGCAGGAACGGCCGAATATCCTCAACCACGTTTTCTTTGAGCGGTACCAGGGCTACGCCGGAGTCCTTGTTGCTGCCCGGATAGATCTCCGCCAGATGCGCCGCCACTGCCGCCATATCCGCTTTCGCCTGCTGCAGCGTTATCCCCGGCTTCAGCCTTCCCACGGCATCCATGCCCATGCCCGCTCGCCGATCCTGGAACAATGGCTCTTTCCACTGCCCAATGGGTACATACGTATCTTTGTTGTCGTCAAAATTGTTGTTCCGGTAGTGGAAGTTCCCAGGGATCACCCCGACGATCGTGTACAACGTTGCGTCCAGGTTCGCCGACTTCCCCACCACATCTGCTGAACCCCCGAATTTCCGCTTCCACAAGCCTTCGCTGATCAGTGCAACGGGCGCCCCACCCAACTGATCTTCCTGTTCAGTGAACAATCGCCCCACCACCGGTTTCACGCCAAGCAGTGGGAAAAAAGCGGCGGAAACCATCTCCACCTTTAGCCTTTCTGGCTCGCCCTCTCCCGTCAGATTGAAATCGTCAGAGCGGTACGCCGCCAACGCCGAAAACGCATGGTTTTCTCTCCGCCAGTCCAGGAAGTTTGGATACGAGATGGAACTCCGATCGGAATCCTTAATTCTCGAGGTGTAGAGAGCCACCAGTCTTTCGGGCTGCTGATAAGGGAGGGGGTTGAGCAGAACTCCGTTGACAACAGAAAACAGCGCAGTGTTTGCGCCAATTCCCAGGGCCAGCGTCACGACGGCGATAGCCGTAAATCCCGGATTCTTTGCCAGCATCCGCAAGCCGTACTGGATGTCCTGCCAGAGTGTGTGCATCGAACTGCCCTCAATCGCCAAGCTAGAAAAACAAAACTACTTCAAACGGATGCGGTCGTAGTTGTCCCACTGGGACATGTCGGAGAGAATGACGCGGTCCCCGACCTGCAATCCTTGCAGAATTTCGACGGTGTTGACTGAAGTGCGGCCCAGCTTGACGTTGACGCGCGTGGCTTCTGAGCCATCTGAGGTCAGCTTGAACAGGCCGATGGTGCTTTGCGAAGCGCCGTGGACCGGCCTCCCCACATAAAGGACATCCTTGAGATTTTCAATTTCGATGGTTCCGTCCACGCTGAGATCGGGCCGGGCGCCTTCCGGGAGCGAGCCGTCGATGGCCACATCGACGGTCACGGTGCCATTCTGCACGGAAGGATCGATGCGGGCGACGTGACCGTCCACGATCCCGTTGCGCGTGTCGATGGCGGCTTTTTGGCCGAGGGCCACGTCCTTCGCCTGAGTCTCAGCAACTTTGATTTCGGCCTTGAGCTTTTTGGGGTCCGCGACCCGAGCAAGATTTGTTCCCGGCATCAAGTGCTGCCCGACTTCCACCGGCACGAGTTGCAGAACCCCACTGATTCCAGCGCGGACATGCAGCGCTTCGAGCTCGGCATGGCGAAGCTCATAGAGCGCCCGCTGCTGGTCGACGTGCGACATCTGGACCTGCAAACGGGCTTGCGCTGCATCCGAAGAGTTCTTTGTGCGTTCTCCTTCCAGTTGCAGCCGAATTCCGAGTTGGTCCTCTCTCACTTTGGATAGTTGCGCGTTGACATTGGAGCCAATGCCTTCGGCGGCCAGTTTCTCGTCCACCGCATGCTGGATCTTCGCCTGCTCGTACTCGCTGCGCACCGCTGCCTCGGCGGCTTTCTGGTTCAGAAGCTCGCTGTTCACCTGCACTTTCAGATTGGCGTATTCCGCTTCGGCGGCTTTCAATTGGAATTCGGCATCCAGCACGTCGCGTTTCAACGTCAGGTTGCTGAGCTCTAAGATGATGGAATCGGGCTTGACCAAGGCACCGGGCCGAAGAACGATGCGCTCCACCTGTCCCTCCGTTTGCGCGGGAATCCACTGAATGTCTTCGGGGACCAGTGTGCCGATTCCCCGAACCTCGCGCAGCATTGGCCCCCGCTTGACCTCATCGGACCAGACAGTGGCGCGATCCACGGAAGGGGCGGCAGGCCGCAAGCGTGACAATCCGAGGGTGACACCGCCTATAAACAGGAGGGCGACCGTACCCATGACGATCCGGCGGATCATTTTGGCGCGGGCGTTCGACGGGCGTTGGATATCCATATAAAGGGTCTCAGGAAATAGATACGGCAATCGCGAGGCCGCTGTTCCTAACAGAGAAGCATTTGAATATCAAAGAATTAGGAATACGCCGAGGACCAGAGAAGAGTCAAAGTGTCCGTTAATGGGATTTCCAATCTCGAAAGCGGGCACTCTGGGCGTACCGCAAGGTGGGCGACACGAAGGTGAAGCATATCCTCTTCCCCGCCATTCCCGGAGTGCTCGGTCACACCGAGGGCTTCCATGCCTTCCGCCGTTATCGCGCAACCCACTTGGACCTGTCAGACGTGCCACGCGGTATCGCGCAATTCTGGCTTGGCCATGCGGACAAGAGCATTACAGATCGCTACGTGAAGATGCAGGGACGGATTGAGGAGCGCCGGACCTGGGCAGAGAAGGCAGGTCTCGGGTTCAAGCTCCCGAAGAAACTGATTTCAATGAAAGGTGGGAAAGCAGCATGAGCACATTCGCATTCCTGTCTTGGGAGTATGGTTTGTGTTCCGCGTGCTCAAGCGGGCCACGCGTAGGTACGAGATGCACGCTGAGGGCGGCGTGACTGTGGTTAAGAGGTTTGCATCGAAGCCACTTGAGCTACCATACCGCTGCGCGAGTTGCACGGAAGCTGCCAAGTTCTGGAAGCCGGGATGGGTCAAAAAATGCCCGATGACAATGAGGAAAGGCCAGCAAGAGCGCATTGATGCTGCTCTGCGGAAGCCCAAACCGAAGGTCCCGTAGCCTGAAAGGGTCACAACGGGTACAGGGAAAGTGCAGGAATGGCGAGCCTGAGAGGACTTGAACCTCCAACCTTCTGGTTCGTAGCCAGACGCTCTATCCAGTTGAGCTACAGGCTCCCATAAATAGATTAGCACAGCGATGGAAAATCCCAAACGCGGCAGCCGTCACAGGGGATTCACCTTTTCGCGGGGGCGAAGCCTAGCCCTATATTTTTGATTTGCCATTTTACCGGTTCAACGAACAACCAGGCGAGTACTCGCAGCGCTGTTGACTTCCGCATAACGTCAGGGGTAGGTTTCTCCCGAAGGGCGCCTTGCGTCTTGCTCGGAGATGGTCGACTGGAGTTCTGGAACTAGGTTTCGGATATCGCTCCCCGTCCTTATGGAAAAAGCTAATTTTAAAAAGCGCACGACAATCGTTTTTGTGTCCACATTTCTTGCCGCGGTCCTGGTTTGTCTCCGATACAACCTTCCTACGAAACTGGCGATTTTTGCTGGTTTCTTGGGTGCTGGGATTTGGCTCATCCTGGTGGAGGATATCCTCAGTCCCGCTAAACGTGAACGCAACGATGAATGATCCCTTCATATCATCACGCGCTGTCACCAACGAGCGCTGGCAGCGTTGTTGGGAAAACTGAGAAGCAAGGCAATCGCATGAGCATTCGTGACTCAGTGATGGGCGAAGTAGCAGTCAGAATCGGTCCCCACGTAACTGGGATCGACATGCAAGGATTGCTCTGTCGGCTACTTCTCTTTGACACTGTCGTCATCAAATCGATCCGTCTTACCGAAGTTCCATTCCTGGTACGTCGGTTCGGCAAGGATGGATTTCTCAGATTACTTGACTCAGGTGCTCTGAAAATAGCGTGCGAGTTTCTCGCCCTAGTATGGCCTAGAACTCGCAACGGAATCCCCGTTCATCCGCCATTTACATTTGAATTCGGGAAGGTAGATATTTCTGACCGGGAAGGAGTCCTCAGGTCGCAGTTGCGCGGGCTGCAAGGAATCCCAGGTCTAAAAGATCCAGACCGAGAGCTAATCGAAAACCAAACGCTTTCGAGGTTGTTGAGGCCGCCAGCAGAATACGGGGATCAGTTGCTGAATCAGTTTGAGTTTGACGTCCGCAACCGGATGCCGATACTGGACCTTTCAGTCGGTGCGCGTATCCGGAAAGAATTTGGTGCAAATATCCCAGCTTTTCAATTGCAGGTGGAAGAAACTAGCCCCAGAGTTTTCCACCTTTCGAACAACCTGTCCAAAGTGTTGAGAATTCCCGATGAAAAGTCTGACGCAATTCTGAATGACGCCTTACTTGCCGTTGGTCAGCTTGACCAAAGAATTGCAGACATGGCTGCCTACTCGTCAATTACGGGTTTTTCTGAGGCCGAAGCACCACTCTTGTTTGGAAAACTGGCAGGTATCATTCGACCACTGAACCCAGGCGCTGCGGAAAGTCAGTTTGCACGGGTCGCCACGATCGCAGAGTTCCCAGAGCTTGGTCCGGAGAAGAGAATAAACGTCGACAACCTACTCGCAGCGCGAGAGAGTGCGGAACTCCGTGAATTTCGAGAGTGGATTTCCGAACTCGACAAACTCACTGACAATCAGATTCGAGACATGATCGGGGGAATTAGGAACAGACTTGGCAACCTGGTTCAACGCGGCCCAGGCAAGGCGCTTCGCTTCGCTCTCACTACCGCCATTGGTGTCGCAGGAATAGCTCCGGGAGTTGTGGCAGGCCTTCTCGACACGTTCTTGGTGGAACGACTATTACCGAACTCCGGCGTAGCTTCTTTCTTGACCAAGACCTACCCCTCCCTTTTCGATAGATAGGTGGGTTAGCCGGGCGCCAAATGGGAAGAAAACTCGGGTGACCCACACGTCGGTTTTACGTGTAGGGGTTTTGATTTGAATTCGTTGCTTGGGCTTCTCTTTCTTCCCCCTCCCCACCTTCGTACCAGTTTCGGAGCTGGCACCTCACTTTTTCCCTTGACAAATGTAAATAATATAGTATAATAATTAAGTATGTATAGAGGACGGGCACATTGTTCCCTCGGACTTGTCAGCAAAGAACTCACCGCACGTTCCATTTCGGCAAGTGCTTTGGAATCTACACTTATCGAAAACCTCCGGTAACCCCCCGCAGAATCAACACATTCAAAAGTGTATGAAAACAAACAACTTTATCCCAATTAGAATCAACACTTACAGAAAAAGAGGAGGGAGGGTCAGCACCTCTCGAGGGGTGGCCCGGGCAAGAAACCTCAGGGCAATTCTGGCTGCCGTCCGCTACGACTTCTTCTGTGGCGGGTAGTCTTTCAATAGTTTCGCAATGGCCTTGTCCAGGTGCTTCTGTTTCTTATCCGGGTTGGCGTCTGCGTCGATCGCATTGAACAACACGCCCCACCACACCAACTGGTTTCTTGCCGAATCAAATATGTACAGAACCAATGGCCCGGAATGAACGGTGGTTGCCGCCTCCCCTGCCGTTCCCGCAGTTGCTCCCGCTTCCGGCGCGTACGGCGCACCAATGTCGTAGTGGTTCAACTGCTTCTCGTTGCCGCTGGCGATCTGATAGCCGATATAGAGATCCGCCTTGTCCGATGGCGACTTTGTCAGGCCCTTTTTGGCAAGTTCCGCCTCCAGCGTGCCCATGACCTGGTCCGCGGTCAGCTCATCCAAGTATTGCGCGCTCTCGATACTCACCCACTTATACGTTTTGTATTTAGAGAAATCGGCATTCCTGTCAAAACCGTAGTTTGGGCCTTGGGCGGCCACACGGCCCACTCCCAGAGCCAACAGTACATAGGCAAGAAGGAAGTACTTATTCATCGGAGTTTCGTCCCCTGTTGCGGAAACTTAGTTCGCTTGCCGACCCTCAGAATATGCCTGTGAGCGCAGCGCACCGTCTTAGCTACATCAGACGCTCCAGCACTCCTCTTCGGATGCCCGGGTTTTCGGGTGCCCCCGTGCGGGTTCCGCGTCTGCGGAATTTCACGCCCATACGATTTCGCTCGCCGAAACCGACGCGCCGCTCATCAGGCCCCCACTCAGCACCGGGCAACTTTCCCCTTGACAAATATAAATAATATAGTATAATGATTAAGTGTATATAGAGGGCGGGCTCACTGGTCCATCGGAATTGTCAGCAATGGACTCACCGCAGGTTCCATTTCGGCAAGTGCTTTGGAATCCGCACTTATCGAAAACTCTTCGGTAACCCCTGCAGAATCAACACTTTCAAAAAAAGAGGGGGGAGGGTCAGCACCACTCGCGTGAGTGCCACCGCTTCCCCTCATCTGCCGTTCGACTTCTTGCGAATCCCGAGCGTCGCCCAAGCGAACAACTTGCATCTTCTGATCTGTTCTTGCGGCGGCGCGCTGTGAGGATGGGTGTCTGTCTCAAAATGAACCTCGTAAAAGCCCGCTGCGTCCTGCAGGTCATGACGATTTTCCTGATATCTGAAAACTCATTCCATTTCTTGGGCTTAGACGCTCCCGTGCGTTTCAGCTACTGTCATCAACTCCCTGATATGCCACGAATTCGCCGATTCCCGCCTTTGGCATTGCATTTGCTGCTTGGGTACTGGAGGGCCGCCGCAGAGAAAGGTTGTTTGCGCTTTTCGGAATGGCTGCGGACCTTATTGGCAATGCGAAACCAAACAAAATCCAGAAAAAACGAACAGTAGCCGTGCTTCTGGTATTAGGACTACTGAGCGTAATCCTCCCTCTTCTCTTCTGGGTCCTCTCCCACTCCTCGCCTTCGGATAACTCCCAGTCCAATGTTCCAGGGGATTCCTCCTCTTTGCCTTCGTACTGGAATTGGAGCGATGCCGGCTTTTCTCCACCCGCAGGACTTCATGCGGAGCGTCCCGTTTATGCCTACTCGGTTATTCCCGGCGGCATCGCCAGCGCCAAAGAACTCCAGGCCGCTTTGCACCAGGACCCCGTCGTTGCCAGGCATTACTCGGACTTCCAGACACACTCCGCCCGCATCGTTCGCCTGGCGCGCACGCAGCACGTTTTTGTTTCCTATCGCCTGGGCGATCGCATCTACTGGACACGCAAGAAAGTGACCCTTCACGCCGGCGAAACACTTTTCACCGATGGCAAGCATCTTGCGCGTGCGCGTTGCGGGAATCGCATCTCCGAAACTCCGGCCGTACCCACTTCGCCTTCCGAGCCGGGGGAAGAAGTTTTGAACCATCCGGTGCCGCCACTCATCCCGGAAACAACCGATTCTCCTCTGCCGGGGCCAATCTGGTCTGATGGGTCCACGCCTTTGCTACCTCTGCCCGGCGCTCCCGGTAGTACAGACCCCGGCCTGCTTCCCTTTGCCCCTTTTCCTTGCTGCGGTTCTTTGCCGGGACGATCTCCTTCGCCATCGCCCGAACCTTCACCGCAACCTATTCCTCCGCCAGTGGTAGCCACGCCCGAGCCAGCCTCTCTCGTCCTGTTGACCACTGGCTCTGCAGTCCTGCTTCTCCTCTGGAAATTCCGGCGGGCTGCCCGGGCATGAAACTCTAGGACAATTCTGGGTGCAACCCTGGATGCCCACCCCAAGGTCTGCGGCCTGCAGTTCGACGCTGACCGCATAGAGAAGTTCATTGCGAACGGGGAGACTGCATGAGCGCGGGATTCGTCAAAGCCGAACCAGAAGCGGTGGGGAATAATTTCCCGGCCACCTCACGCTGGAAGGGGTAGTATCGAGGCAGGTCCAATAGCCGGGTCCCAAAGAGAAAAGAGAGCCAAAACTCTGCCCCCCAAATTCGGAGGGCCAGGCTTCGGGTAGTTTTCAAGGCACGTATGCACCAGCCTAACCAACGCGTGCTGCTGCGAATGGGAGCATTTCTACTGCCAATGCTGCTGGGTAGTTTTTTGTGCCCGCTCGCGACTTGGTGTCAGACCAATGAAAGTGGAGGGGGTGGGCATCGTGGCTTGCATGTGGAAATCGACGTACTTATACGCGATGGTACTAGAGAGCTTCTCTCCGTGCCCGCCAGCGTGAAACTCTATTTGAACGGAACCCCGTGTGACGAGGGAGCGACTTCAGATGGTCGGATCTCTTTCACCATGAGCGAAATAGGCGACTTTACCGTCGTTGTGGAGGCGGCTGGGTACAAGCCGGGACAAAAAGACGTGAAGGTGCCCGAGCCGGATAAGGTCCAGGTGGAGGTAAACCTGGATCGGGACCCATCTTCGAGTCTTACGCCTGGGGCAAGGGGAAATCCGATACTCGCACCCAAGGCGAAAGAAGCCTTGTACAAGGGCATGCAAGCCCTAAGGGACGACAAATTGGATGAGGCGGAGAAGGGCCTGGACCAGGCCACGAAACTCGCTCCCAATAATCCAAACGTGCTTTATATGCAGGGTGTGCTGAATCTGAAAAAGCACGAGTGGACAAAGGCGCAAAGCGTTCTGGAAAAAGCCACGCAGATTGACCCGAACAGCGCGCGCGCTTTGGCGGCATTGGGAATGGCGCTGTGCAACCAAAAGAAGTACGCAGAGGCTATTCCGCCACTCGAGAAGTCCATGCAACTGGACGCGGCCACCGGTTGGGAGACGCACTGGTCACTGGCGCAGTCGTATTATCAAAGCAAGCGGTTTGACGAGGCCCTAAAAGCTTCACAGCAGGCGCAGGCCGAGTCCAATGGTCAGGTGCCGCAGGTGGATTTGCTTGTTGCAGAGGCACTAACGGCCGTGGGGCGGTACGAGGAATCCGCGACAGTACTGCGCGAGTTGCTGAAGAACCACAGTGATGGCCTGGAAGCCGAGACCGCGCGGCGCTATTTGGGGCGCTTAACGGCGGACGGGAAAATACGGCGAGAGTAAAACCTGCTCCCGATGACGCTTAAGGATTCCTGCCTAAATAATCTCCCATATGAAGTATAAGTGCTTGGCTCGCCCGGACAAGGCTTATCGTTGCACTCTTCCCGATCCCCCGCCTTTCAGCAGAGCTTCGACCTCATCCACGCTGCAGCGGTGGAAGTCCCCGGGGATGGAATGTTTCAGACAACTTGCCGCAACGGCAAACTCAAGCGCATCTTGGTGCGTGGGCAGCTTCTGCAACCCGTAAATGAGCCCGGCGGCGAAGCTATCTCCAGAGCCGACCCGGTCCACAATATGAGTGATCTCGTACGCGCGGCTCACCATGAATTTTTCTCGGTCATTCAGGCACGCGGACCAGCCATTGTGGGAAGCGCTTTTGGATTCCCGCAGAGTGATGGCGATGGCCTTCAGATTCGGGAATTCGGAAAGCACTTTAGCCGTTAGCGCCTGATACTGGGCTTGATCGAGTTTGCCGGACGTGACATCCACATCTATCTTGATGCCCAGGGCCATTTGCACATCTTCTTCGTTGGCGATGGCGAAATGCGCGTGCTTGAGCATTTCACGCATCACCGCCGCGGCAGGCTTCCCCCACTTCCAGAGATTCTTGCGATAGTTAAGGTCGCATGACACCGTAATCCCGCTCTCCCGCGCCTTCCGCGCCGACTCAAGCGCAAGGGCCGCCGCCGACTCGCTGATCGCAGGGGTGATGCCCGTAATGTGAAACCAACTTGCTCCCTGCAATACGTTTTCCCAACGAACCTCTCCCGGTTTGGCAATGGCGATGGCACTGAATTCGCGATCATAGATGACTTTTGATGGACGCTGATTTGCTCCCGTTTCCACAAAATAAATTCCCAGGCGTCCCTTGCCACGCAGAATCCTGGAAGTATCCACGCCGAAGCGCCGCAATTCTCCTATCACGGCGTCCGCCAGCGCATTCTTTTCGGGAAGCACAGTGACGTAGGCAGAGGGCAAACCCCAGCCGGCGACGGCCACCGCGACATTCGCCTCAGCCCCGCCGAAGGTGGCCACGAACTCGGCGCTTTGCAGAAAACGCTCGAACCCAGGCGGTGTCAGGCGCAGCATCACTTCGCCAAACGTTACGGTAGTCATCGGTTTCTCCATGAGTTCCCTTGTGACGCTTCCACCCGGAGGCTATTCCCCTTTACTCTTCGCGTAACTCGCCTTGTGCCAAAAGGGATTACCCGCGCCCGGTTCACAACTGCACGCACGCCATAATATGCGATGTCGAAGGCTTTCTCCAGATGTCTGACTTTGCCCGCAATATCTACAGCGACCGGCTTTTGAACAGTTGTGAAGCAAAAACGAAACCGCTAATCTAGGCGGGATTAAAGAATTGCAGGCCAAGAATATTTTCATGCAGTACGACGCTTGTGCGGCGGAATCGAGTCGGCGCGTGGCAGTGACCCTGGTCGGTCGCGGCAGACTTAAGTAGAGAGGCTAAACAATTGAAAATCATCCGCTTGAAGACCGCGGTTGTCGAAGGAAATTTCGATTGGACGTTTGTCCGCATCGAAACCGATGAGGGCGTCACCGGCCTCGGCGAGTGTTTTTTCGCTCCCGGCCTTACCTCGATTCTGCGCTCGCTCGAGCCGCTTCTTCTTGGCGAGGACCCGCGCGACATTCACCGTGTATTTCGCAAATTACAACTGGCGACTTCAGGCGCGGGTTCGGTTGCGGGCTTTGTTTACAACGCCATCAGCGGCATCGAAGCTGCGCTTTGGGATGTGCTGGGCCAATGGCTCGATGTGCCCATCTATCGCCTGCTGGGAGGAAAGTTTCGCGATAAAGTCCGCATCTATGCCGATTGCCACGGCGGCGAAGCCCTGGAGTCCTTAGACGAAGTGTTGCGCTCCCGCCGAGCCTCTTGGAACGCAAAGGGCCCCGCTCATGCCGCAAAAGATTACTACGGCGAAGCGGGCGAAGAATCCGCTTCTTCGCCAGACGAATATCGCCGGCGCGCCCTGGAAAAGAGGGCGGAAGGATTCACTGCTCTGAAGTTTGATCTGGATGCGCCCGGCACATTCGGCTCCGATCCCCACAATCGCGTGCTCAGTAATCGCGCCATCGATCACATCGTGGGTTTGATTGGCGCGGTTCACGACGCGGTGGGCAAGGATACCGATATCGCGGTGGATTGCCACTGGCGCTACAACGCCAGCGACGCCATCAAAGTAGCCCGCGCTCTGGAGCCTTTCCGGCTAATGTGGCTCGAAGACCCGGTTCCCCCCAACAATACTGCCGCGCTCAAGGATGTGAGCTCGAAGGTGCGAGTGCCGATCGCAACCGGGGAAAATCTCTACCTCTTTGAAGGCTTTCAGGAAATCATCGCGCAACATGCCCTAAGCGTGGTTACTCCCGATCTTCAGAAAGTTGGGGGTTTGTCCGTTGCGCAAAGCATTGCCCACTTTGCCGACGCGCATACCATGCCCGTGGCTCCGCACAACATTAGCAGTCCAGTTGGCACACTGGCGGCGGCCCACTTCTGCGCCGCGATCCCAAACTTTCTTGCGCTCGAGTTCCACGCCGCCGAAGTTCCTTTTTGGAGCGAACTGGTCGAGGGATGCGCGAAGCCAATTATTCAGAAGGGGTTCATTGCCCTCCCGGAGAAGCCTGGCCTTGGCGTCAAATTGAATGAAGAGGTCGCGCGGCGCTACCCTCGCAAGGGCGAACCTTTTTTTGAGTGAGAACGCGTGCAACCCATGGTGCTGGTGCGGTAGGCTAATGCCATTCCAACTATTTGGGCCAAATGACGGTCCAAACATTTGAAGCGGGCACGGAAAGAGTATTCTCGAAGGATTTGTTGCAACAAGTTGGAACGGCACTAGGCCTCGAAGGAATTCGTACCTTGCGGAGCTAAGCGGAGGAATTGAGTTGTATGGCAATTAAAAAATTAGAAGTTTTAGGGAAAATTGTCGCTTCCGGTCTGGTCTGCGTAATCCGCGCGGACAGTCCTGACCAGGCAGGTCGTATTGCCGAAGCCTGCGCTCTCGGGGGCGTCGCTGCCATGGAAATCACCTTCACCGTGCCAGGCGCGACAGGGGTGATCGAGCATCTGGCAAAAAAATTCTCTGGCCAAATTTTGGTGGGTGCGGGCACGGTGCTCGATCCGGAAACAGCGCGCATCGCCATTCTGGCGGGCGCGCAATATGTGATCAGCCCTTCGCTTAACCCGGATACCGCGCGTCTCTGCAATCGCTATCAAGTGCCTTACATGCCCGGCGCTGCAACGGTCCGCGAGGTGGTCGAGGCCATGGAATGCGGCGCGGACATCGTAAAGGTTTTTCCCGGCGAACTCCTCGGGCCGGCATTCATCAAGGCGGTGAGAGCGCCTCTCCCCCAGGCATCGTTGATGCCGACTGGTGGCGTCAGCCTGGAAAATGTCGCCGAGTGGATCCGTGCTGGTGCGGTTGCCGTTGCGGTTGGGGGCAACCTGACGGCGGGAGCAAAGACCGGTGACTTCGCGTCAATTACGAAGCTTGCCCGGGCCATCACGGAAAAAATCAAAGAGGCGCGCGCCCAATGAGTGCGGCGAAGTTATGGAAGTCTGACGACGAACTCTTCGCGGTCGTGCAGCGCGAGCTGTTCACTTGCGTCGTGGGCGATGTGATGGACAAATTGGGTCTTCAGCACCAGTTCTTGCCGCCGCAGATTCAGCCCCTTCGACAGGATTTGGTGGTGATCGGCCGCGCCATGCCGGTTCTGTCGGTGGATGTGTTCGCCGAAAAAATCTCCGGCAGCGCCAACAAGTTGATGGACAAATCGTTTGGACTAATGCTGGAAGCGCTCGACGACCTTCGCAAGAACGAAGTCTATGTCAACACGGGCTCCTCGCCCCGGAACGCCCTGTGGGGAGAATTAATGAGCACGCGAGCGCGGAAACTCGGCAGCCGCGGCGCGGTGTTGAATGGCTACGTGAGAGATACAAAAGCTATTCTGAACATGAGTTTTCCCACATTCGGTTTCGGCTCGTACGGACAAGACTCAGCTCCGCGCTACAAGGTAGTCGACTTCCGTATTCCCATCGAGATCGGAGCGGTGCGCGTGCGGCCCGGAGATATTCTTTTCGGCGACGTGGATGGCGTCCTGTTGGTTCCCGCCGAGGCCGAGACCGAGGTTTTCACACGTGCGCTGGAAAAGGCGCGCGGCGAAAAGCTGGTGAGGAAGGCCATCGAAGAGGGAAGCAGTGCGGTCGAAGCGTTCGAGAAGTACGGAATCATGTAAGAAATGGAAAGTCCTCAGCCCGGATTGTGGCGCAGGGATCGGAAACCGTTTATGAAGATTGGGCTCGGCCTCTACCGCCACATGCTGACGCGCGACTATTACGATTTCGCGCGCCAGGCCGGCTGCACTCACGTCGTCGTCCATCTGGTCGATTACTTTAACCAGGGCCCTTCCAATCCGCGCAACAATCAGCCCACCGGCTCAAAATACGAGCCTTGGGGATTTGCCGGAAATCCGAATGAACTTTGGACGGTCAAGGAACTCAGGACCCTTCGCGCGGAGATTGAGGAAGCCGGGCTGGTCCTCGCCGCGATTGAGAATATCGATCCGGCGCACTGGCACGATATTCTGCTCGATGGTCCGCAACGTGCGCAACAGATCGAGAAAGTAAAGACCATCATTCGCCGCCTTGGGGAAGCCGGCATTCTGGTACTCGGCTACAACTTCAGTTTGGCGGGTGTATGTGGCCGTGTGAGCGTTCCTCTGGGGCGCGGCCACGCCGTCACCGTGGGGATGGACGGCCCCGCCGAAGACGTGCCGATCCCGAATGGGACAGTCTGGAATATGGTGTACGACCGAAACGCACCCGCCGGCAACTTGCCCGCGATCTCCCACGAAGAACTTTGGCGACGATTGCAGAGATTTCTCGAAGATGTTATTCCCGTGGCCGAGGAGTCGGGTGTGCAACTCGCCGCCCATCCTGACGATCCTCCCATGCAGACAATGCGCCAGCAGCCGCGCCTTGTCTACCAGCCGCACATGTACCAAAGGTTGATTGACCTGGCTCCTAGCCGGAGCAACGCGCTGGAACTCTGTGTGGGAACTTTAGCCGAGATGACCGAAGGCAACATTTACGACGCGGTGGACCAATACAGCAAACAAGGCAGGATTGCTTACATTCATCTCCGCAATGTCGTGGGGAAAGTGCCGCACTACCGCGAAACTTTCATCGACGAAGGCGATGTGGACATGATCCGCATCCTCGCGATTCTTCACCGCAACAACTTCGACGGCGTGGTCATTCCCGACCACACCCCGCAAATGTCCTGTTCAGCGCCCTGGCATGCGGGAATGGCGCACACGCTGGGTTTTATGCTGGCGGCGCGGGCGGTCATCGAATCTCCTCAGCGATGTGGTGCGGATCTGGAGCCCACTACTCGTGGCGACAATTAACCCCAACGCCGAAGCGGTCAACGCACACTCACGTGTCCCCCTCATTATCGCGGCCACTGTTTCCACACTCGGTGGCCTGCTCTTTGGGTACGACAACATCGTAATCAGCGGCGCCATTGGTTTCTTAAGCCAACGGTTTCACCTGGACGCCGCGGGCGTGGGCTGGGCCGCTGGGTGTGCATTGCTGGGATGCATTGCGGGTTGCGCGGCGGCAGGAAGCGTCGCAGATTTCCTGGGCAAGAAAAAAGGTCTCGCGCTTTGCGCCCTGTGTTTCGTGCTTTCTTCCGTGGGCATGCTCTTTGCCGCGGACCTTCATCAGTTTGTTCTCTGGCGGTTGATTGGTGGCGTGGGCATCGGGGCGGCGTCAGTGCTTTCTCCGAACTACATTGCGGAGATTGCTCCGACGCGGGTTCGCGGCCGATGTGTAACGCTGTATCAGTTGGGGATCGTGGTTGGAATTCTCGCCGCCGTCTTCGTCAACATGCTCATTCAGCGCACGGGCGACGAAGCCTGGAACATTTCCACGGGCTGGCGCTGGATGTTTCTCGCCGGCGCGGTACCCGCGATTCTGTTCGGAATCATGATTCTGCCGGCGGTCGAAAGCCCGCGCTGGCTGATGAAGATGGGCCGGCGGGATCAGGCCATCGGCGTCCTGACCAAAATCAACGGCGCTGAAGCCGCCCGCCTGCAAGCTGTGGAAATCGAGGGCGCGCTCGCGAGTGAAGAGGGGCACATCTCCGAGCTTTTCACCACCTTCCGGCGCCCGCTGCTGCTGGGCATCATGCTGGCGGCGCTGCAACAAATTAGCGGTATCACGCCGCTCTTTTCCTTTTTGCCGGAAATTTTTCGCGCCGCCGGAACCGCCACCAGTGACGCGTTTTTTCAGTCCGTGCTGGTCAGCCTCATCAATCTGATGTTTACACTTTTCGCACTCTGGCTGGTGGACCGCGCTGGGCGCAAGACCCTGATTCTGGCCGGTACGGGGCTGCAATTTGTCTCTTTTGCCTTGGTCGGCTGGTTTTATCACGTCCACGGCAGCGGCTTGGCAGTCTTGATTTTTGTGATGAGCTTCGTCGCGGGTCACGCGTTTGGCAATGGCGTGGCCTGCTGGGTTATCATCTCGGAGATTTATCCCACAAAGGTTCGCGGCCGCGGCATGTCCATCGCCACCACCGCGCTCTGGTTGGTGGGCTACCTGGGGAACCAGCTGTTTCCGATCATGCAGAAGCATTTGGGATCGGATGGTACTTTCTGGTTTTTCAGTCTGGGCGCGTTGTTGACGGTCATTCTGGTAGGCTGGCTGATTCCCGAAACCAAAGGCCGGTCGCTGGAAGAGATCACGAAATTATGGATGCAAGAGAAACCAGTCGCAGAACGACTACCCGGCTAGACGGGCATGCAGGCTGTTTCCTTCATCTTTCCCTGTTCATCATGAAGTTTTATGAAACCGCTGCCGGCGGATTCGTTCGCTTTCGCGCGCCAGCCGGCGTTGCGGTTTTGCAGGCCCTGGTCATCTTTACTGTAATTCTTTTTTCGGGCTCCGTTCGTGTCCAGGCGCAATCGACAAGCGCATCGCTGACGGGGCGCATTACCGACTCGAGCAAAACCGTCATCCCGGCGGCGAAAGTGATCGTCATCAACTCGGGCACGCGTATTCATTACGAAACCATCACCAACCAAACGGGCAGTTACTACGTGACGAACCTGCCTCCCGGAACCTATCGCATCGAAGTGGAGAAGCTGGGATTCAAGGTGGTGATTAAGTCGGATCTCATTCTCCACGTGCAGGACGCCTTGGAAATAAATTTTGAGATGGTGCCGGGTTCTGCGTCAGAAAGCGTCACGGTACGGGGCGGAGCGCCGCTGTTAGATACCGAATCTTCCACGGTGGGCACGGTGGTGGAACGCCGGAAGGTGAATGAACTGCCGTTGAACGGCCGCAACGTCTTTAACTTGATCGAATTGGCGGCATCCGTAGTTCCGCAGGGGAGTTCCACTGGGACGCCCGTGGGAGTGAATCCGTTTGGTTGGGGGAACTATCAGGTCAACGGCTCATTTGGCAACGAGAGCGCCGAGTACCTGGATGGCCAGCCACTCAACATCGGCTACATTAACCTCCCCATTTTGATTCCGACGCAGGACGCCATTCAGGAATTCAAGGTCCAGACCAGCAATCTGGGGCCGGAGTGGGGCAAGTTTTCCGGTGGAGTAACCAATCTCAGCACTAAGGCAGGCACCAGCTCCATCCACGGCGAAGTGTACGAATACCTTCGCAACAAAATCTTCAATGCCAACGATTACTTTCTGAATGCCGACCAGAAGCCGAGGCCCCCTTGGGTACAAAACCAATTCGGAGCGAATGCCGGCGGGCCCTTGAACATTCCGCACCTGGGCGGGCGGAACAAGACGTTTTGGTTTCTCAGCGCCGAAGGTTTCCGCCTGCGGACGAGCCAGCCATTCACGGCCACGGTTCCCGACGCGCAAGAAAGGACGGGCAATTTTTCGGAAATATGCAAGTCGGGTTTTACGGCGGGCATTTGCAACGATAGAGGCGTGGATGCAAGCGGCAAGCCGGTGGTGATCGATCAGATTTATGACCCTTGTGGAGGAATCGTGAACTCGGAAGGGGCTTGCCCCGGGAGCACCGCCACTCCCACGCCGTTCCTGAACAACGTCATTCCGACGGATCGTATCAATCGCACTTCCGCGAAACTCTTGGACCTCTGGCCCGTGCCCACCAACGCAAGCGCGATGACCAACAATTTCACAACTGCCGCCCCGACCGGGGGTGACCACAACCAGGTGGTCACGCGCCTCGACCATAACCTCACGAATAAACAGAGGCTGTTTTTGCGTTTCAATTACTGGCACGTTCGGGACCTGCCCATTGATCCGTTAGAAAATGGCCTGTGCGCGGACCGCTGTGCCGAGAATTATCACAGCGACGCCCTCGCGGCCGGGTACACGTACAGCGTTAATCCGACGACCGTGTTTGGATTCAATGCCAGCGCCAGCCGGTTCAGCTACAACCGGACTCCGGAGAACTCCGGTTTTGATTTAACAACCATCGGTTGGCCGGCGAGTTACAACAGCGCCGTTCCCTCCGAGATGCGCACGCCACCGACGCCTTGCGTCGCGAACTTTGCGGACACCATCATGTGCACCCAGGGTCAGAGCTTCATTCAGGACCGCAACACGCAGTACTACATGTCGCCGTCGATGTCCATGTTGCGCGGGCGGCATCAATACCATTTGGGGTTCCAGTTCGAAGTCGGGCGGGACAACTACGCGCAGTCCAACATCGCCAGCGGCTCTTTTGACTTTTGCGTTTCCGGCCAGGCGTGTTTCACTTCCTTGCCCGGGGTCTCTGGCACAGGTTTTTCTTTTGCTGATTTCCTGCTTGGATATGCCGACAATTTCAACAATCTTGAAAACCATTTTTTTGCCCAAGCTGTCGTTCCGGCGTTCACCGCGGGCCAGCAGATTTACCGCGCCTTGTATTTTGACGATTCGTGGCACGCGACGAATAGGCTCACCTTGAACCTGGGGCTGCGTTACGACCTGCAGGGCCCCTGGTCCGAACGATTCAACCGGCTATCCTACTTCGACCCGGCGGCGACAAATTACTTGACGCAGTTTCTTCCAGCGGGCTCACGTGTCGTGAAAGGGGACGTGTTTCTGGTGGGCCCCGGCAACCGGAACAACATCCCGCTGGAAAAGATGGATTTCTCTCCGCGGGTTGGCCTGGCGTACAGCATCGATTCGAAAATGGTTGTCCGGAGCGGCTACGGGATCTTCTGGATTCCGAACTACGTGTCGTTCGCCCTGAACCCGCTGAACGATATGGTCAACGCCGGGACCACGACGTATACCGGAACCGTGGACGGGACCCACCCGGTGAACACCCTCGCCCTGCCGTTCCCCGCGGGAATTGCGGCACCGCCAGGGCGGAGCTTGGGCACCGCGGGGACTCAGCAGTACCTGACCCAACTTGTGCAGTCCATCACGGAAGCGAATCCCAGCGACCACCCTGAAGGCTACGTCCAGCAGTGGAACCTGGACGTGCAGCGGGAGCTGCCGGCGGGCTTCTTCGTGTCAGCCGCGTATGTAGGTTCCAAGGGAACACACCTGGCGCAGTATTCCCAGCAGATCGATCAGATCTCCGACACGCTGCTTGCGCAGGCAGCCTCGCAAGTCAACCCCTCACTTCCCAATCCGAGGCGGAATGTGACTTTGGTGCAGCCGACGCCGAATCCATTTTTCGTCAATGGCCAGGCGTTGGCGCTTACAGGGCCCACGACGACCATCGGGCAGCTTCTCCGTCCGTACCCGCAGTACACGAGCTTGCAACTTGCCGGCCAGGGGTCGTACGACAGCATTTACCACTCGTTCCAGCTCACGGTGCAGCGGCGCTTCGCAGAGGCTGGTTCGTTGTTGGTTGCTTACACCAATGCGAAGCTCATTAGCGACACCGACACGCTGACGGCCTGGCTGGAGCCGGGCGTGGGTGGGATTCAAGACAATAACAATTTGCGCGGAGAGCGCTCTTTATCTTCGCAAGACGTTCCTCAGCGCTTGGTTATCAGCTACGTTCTCGATATTCCCGTCGGAAAAGGCAAGAAGTATCTTGCGGGCGCCGGGGGAACGCTGGACAAAATCGTGCGCGGATGGGGAGTTGACGGCGTGACCATCTTCCAGCGCGGGTTCCCGCTAGTGTTTACGAACGGCCAAGTTAACGGAACCACGCTCTTCGGCGGCGGGTCTCGCCCGAATGTCATGCCCGACTGCGAGGCCATGGTGCCTGGGAGCGCTACCTCCCGGCTGGGGGGATGGTTTGACACTGCGTGTTTTGCGGCGCCTGCTGATTTCCAATTCGGCAACGAGGCGCGCGTAGATCCCCGGCTGCGTTCCGACGGAATTGCAAATTTCGACTTGGCGATATTCAAGAGGACAAGATTCGGGAGCGACGAGAGGTTAGGCCTGGAGTTCCGCACAGAGTTTTTAAACCTCTTCAACAGAGCGCAATTCGCTCCGCCAAACACGGTTTGCTGCATAGCCAACAATCCGAACTTCGGGGTCATCACGGCAACGGCCCAGGGGACAAATCCGCGATTGGTGCAGTTTGCGCTGAAGTTCTTGTTCTAGAGCGAGAAGGGAATAAGAGTACTCCTATTCTCATGTCATACGAACCGGCAGGCTCTTTTGTACCAACGTGCTTGGCATTTACCTGGGGGCAAGAGCGCTCGTTCGTATCGAAAAATCTTCTCACTTGTCTCCAACTGGTGTATGGTCTTAAATACGATAGGAGTTTCGACGGGGGAGTACGTCGATGCCAAGGGTGCGTTGCTGATGATTTCAGCAATATGGCGTTCAACGCTCAGTGGGGACCAACGCATGAGTTCTGTGCCGCAACGACGCCCGCTAAGCATTCCCATTGCCTTAGGCAGAAGCCAGGAGCGGCCGGCTACCTTGCCAGAAGTTCCCGAACGGCGCATTCCCAGCGACAATGAAGTAATGGCCCGCCTGCAGTCGCACGACGCAGACGCCTTGGAGATTCTCTTCGATCGTTACGCTCGACTGGTGTTCAGGATTGCGCACGGCGTGGTACGCGATCACGGCGAGGCCGAGGATGTTGTGCAGGAGGCGTTTTTTTACCTGTATAAGAAATCCATGCTATTTGATGGGACAAAGGGCACGGTAAAGAACTGGATCCTGCAGGTCGCGCTTCATCGAGCGCTCGACAGGAAGGCGCACCTGGCCCGCAGGGGGTTTTACCGTGGTACAGATTTACGCTCGCTGGACGATACATTGTTGGGAGGGACGGATTTGGACCGCGAAGTCGGCGCCAAGCTGAACCGGGCATTTCTTGAGAAGGCTTTCGAGGAACTGCCAGACTTTGAGCGAGTGACTCTGGAGTTGTTTTACTTTGAGGGGTTGGACTTACGGGAGATCAGCCAAGAGCTCAACCAGCAATTGGGAAATACGCGGCACCATTTCTACCGTGGTCTGGAACGCCTGCGTAAGAGTGCATTTGTGCAGAAACTTCGGATAACCAAAAGATGTTAAAGATACAGGGCGGCTGCAACGAGCATGACAAATTCAAGGAGCTTTGCGCATTGGCGGCCTCAGGCAACCTCGAGCCTTCAGAGTTGCCCGAATTGCAAGCTCATTTGAAGCAATGTGAAGACTGCCAAGAGGTCTTTCGCCAGTACCAAATACTGACCACGCAAGGAATGACTGTCCTTGCGGGCGCGTACACGGAAGGACAAGCGCAAGTAAGCTGGGACGGTGCGCTCGCGCGCGAGCGATTGCTGGCGCGCGTCAGGGCTGATCAGCAGACCGCCCGGGAACGGAAGAGTCCAGCGCCCGCTTGGGTCCCGCCTGGCGTTTTGCGTCGAGCGGCCGTGAGTTCTTTTGCAAAGATGGCCCTTGCGGCGTCCCTCATCTTCACCGTGGCCTACGGAGCCTACCACCTGGGTGCTCGAACACAGTCGCGGACCGGCGCCAGCATGACTCCTTTGGCTGTTGATAATGGGCTCCAAAACCTCTTAGGTGAAAAGAAAGCGGCGGACGAATTGTCAGCCGCCCAGGCAAAGAGGCTGGCTCGCCTGCAGCTGGAAAGCTCGGCAAGAGGGCAAGAGTTGGCGCAACTCCGGTCGGCATTGCGCGCGCTGGAGGATCATGCCAGCGAGCTAACGGCCGCCGGCAGCCAGTCCGAGGCGCAATTGCAAACCCTCTCGCGGCAGCGCGACTCTTTAAACGCTCAACTTCAGGCGCTGAGCCAGGCCTACGCGAATGACCAGACGGAACTGGCGAGCCTGCGCACCGAGCGCGACACCGCCGTGCTGCAAACGTCGTCCCTGCAAGCCAAGATTGATCAACTCACTGCCAGGAATCGCGATCAACAGCGCCGCCTCGAGGACACCGGGCAATTCCTCAGTTACGACCGGGATATCCGCGAATTGATGGGGGCCAGAAAGCTCTATATCACGGACGTGTTTGATGTTGACGGCAACAGCCGCACGCAGAAACCATTCGGCCGGGTTTTTTACACGCAGGGGAAATCCCTTATTTTCTACGCCTTCGATCTCGATCGCGAGCCAGGGGTGGTCAATGCCAGCGCGTTCCAGGTGTGGGGGCAGCGGGAGACGCCACAGGGAGAGCAGGCCTCGCCCAAGAATCTGGGCATACTCTATATGGACAACGAGTCGAATCGCCGGTGGGTGATGCGGTTTGACGACCCCAAGCAGTTAGCCGAGATCGATGCCGTGTTTGTCACCGTCGAGCCGCGCGGCGGCAGCCACAAGCCAACGAGCAAGCCGTTCTTGTACGCACTGCTTCGCAACGAAGCGAATCATCCGTAGATCTTGCCGGATACCATTTTCCATATCGCGGTAGACCCGCCTTCCGAGCCTGCGTTTGTGTGTGCATGCGTACACGCTTTTGCTCTTTTTTATCACCCCCGAATTGTGTTTGGTACAGATTGGATAGTGCTTTCGTACTAATAGGCAAGGGAAACTGTCGAGGGAATGGTGTAGAAGGAAAGGGTTCCGCTGGGTGGAACCTATGAGGGGTAGGTTGTCTCACCGACGTAGTCACAGTACTCAGCAATTCAAAGAAGTCAGGAGCGTGTAAGAATGAGAAACTTGCGTTCTAGCTTTGTTTTCGTATTGGGATTGGCGCTCTGTCTTGCTTTTATGGGCGTATTCAGCAATCCATCCTACCCACAGTCGACTTATGGGACCGTCTCAGGAACCATAACTGATTCCAGTGGCGGAGTTATTGCCGATGTGCAAGTCACACTAACCAACCAAGGCACGGGTGAAAAGCGAATTCAGACCACCGGCACAGATGGTCTGTACCAGTTTGGGAGCCTGTTTGCTGGCCGCTACCGGGTAGACGCCGAGAAAGCGGGCTTCAAGCACACCTCGCATGCGGATGTCGTCGTTGAGGTGCAACAGACTTCTCGCATTGACATGACCATGCAACTGGGCCAAGTCACGCAGACAGTCGAAGTCACCGGCGAGACGCCGCTCATGCAGCCGGATACTTCTTCACTCGGCCAGGTGATTGACCAGCGCGAGGCGAACGAACTGCCGCTCAATGGCCGAAATGTTTTCAACCTGGCCCAACTGTCTCCTTCCGTGGTTCCGCAAGGAAGCTCGCTCGGCAGCATCGTGGGCAAGAACCCCTTTGATCTGGGCAATTTCCAGATCGGTGGATCCTTCGCGAACCAGGGCGCAGAGTATCTGGATGGCCAGCCGCTCAATATCGGCTACATTAACCTGCCGCTGCTGGTGCCAACCCAGGATTCCATTGGGGAATTCAAGGTGCAGTACAGCAACCAGGGTCCCGAATGGGGCAAGTTCTCCGGCGGGGTCATCAATTTCACCACCAAATCGGGAACCAACACGTGGCATGGAGAGGGCTACGAATATTTGCGCGCCCGGATCCTAAACGCCAACGATCCTTTTTATCAGGCCTCTGAAGTGGAGGCTGGCAAACCGAATAAGACCCCACCGTACACTCAGAACCAGTTTGGGGCGACCATCGGTGGCGCGGTCAAGAAAGACAAGACCTTCGTGTTTGGCAGTTATGAAGGGTATCGCCAGCGCGCGGGAGCCATTTTCACTACGACCGTTCCGACAACGCCCGAGCGCACCGGCAATTTTGCGGACCTGTGCACAGCGGGTTTTACTGCAGGCGTTTGTAACAACCCCGCCCAACAACTCTACAATCCGCTGGCTGTAGATCCGACTACGAAGCAGCGGTTGCCGATTCTCAATAACGATCTCACCGCCAATAATCCCATTCCAGTAAATGGCGTAGTTGGGCCCTATATCAATCCGACGTCCGCCTACCTGATGGGCAAGCTGATTGCCGGCCCCACAGGCCCCGGCATTCCCAACCCCAGTGGGCCCGGCGTAATCGACAATTTTACGGCCTCAGCGAGCACCGGCGGAGACATCGACCAGTACGTTGCCCGCGTGGACCAAAACCTCACCGCCAGTCAGCACCTCTTTGGCCGGTTCACCTACTTCAAGGAACTCAGCTTGTCCCAGGACCCGTACAACACTGGGCTTTGTAAAGACCGCTGCTCGGAAAAGACCTCGAGCAGGAGCGTTGCTGTGGGTTGGAGCGATGCTTTCAGTTCGACATTTACGGCCAGCATCAACGCCAGTTTCAGCCGGTACCACTACCTGCGCCAACCTACCAATCAGGGCTTCGACATGACCCAGGAAGGCTGGCCAGCAGCCTACAATCCCCTTGTTCCCACCGGCGAGCGCACACCGATGACCCCTTGCTTCGGCCTCAGCGATTCGCTCATCTCCTGCAGCCAGGGGCAGAGCGCCATCCAGGACTGGGATACGCAATGGAACATCTCCCCACAATTCACCAAGATTCATGGCCGGCATACTTTCTCGTTTGGTATCCAGTTGGAGCAGACCTTTGACAACTATTATCAAACGAATATTGGCGGCGGCATAGTCTCCTTTAACGGATCCTGGACTGCCCCTGTGGCGGGCGGTGCCAGCCCTACTCCTGGAAACGACTACGCGGACTTCCTCCTGGGCTACGGCTTGGGAATCGGCGCTGCCTTTGGCAACCAGACCACGGGCAACCTGAGCATTTCCCAACCGACCGCCGGAAAAGAGACCTACCGGGGCTTTTACGTCGGTGATACCTGGAAAGTCACGCACAAGCTGACCTTGAACCTGGGGTTGCGTTATGAACTGGCAGGTCCCTGGTCGGAGCGGTATGACCGCATGGACTACTTCAATCCCACCGCCGCAAGCGCAGGTGTGACGGGTTGCAGCGGAACGCTTGGCAGCACTTGTCCCGGCGACGTCTTCCTGATTGGAACCGGAACAGACACGAGCAGAAATGCCCTGCCATTGCCCAAGAACGAGTGGTCCCCGAGGTTGGGGGTCGCCTACGCGTTGAATCCCAAGACGGTCATTCGAGCCGGCTACGGAATATTCTATATTCCGAACGATGTATCGTTCCAGACCAACGCCAACAATGACGCCGTCAACCTCTCCGCGACAAACTTCTATGCGAGCAACGACCACGGATTGTCTCCATCGGCCACCCTTAACGAAAACAGCTGCGCCATAACGTATGGTGCCACGGCGGCAGCCAACACATATGCTTGTACCGGCGTGGGTCCATTCGGCAACAACAGCGCCACGACTCTTATTGCCCCTGCCGGGCGGAATCCTCAACCGAACGTCTCTACTTTCTTTGTGAATGCTTCCGGTCCTACGACCGCAGACTACACGGGTTATAAGCCCGGGTATGTCGAGCAGTGGAACCTCGACATCCAAAGAGAACTGCCGGGCGGCTTCTTCGCGGACATAGCTTACGCTGGAGCCCATGGCGTTCACCTGCAGCAATACAGCACCAACGTGAACCAGCTACCCGACAGCATCATGGCGCAGGCCGCGACACAGTGTCCCACGCTTCCCTGTGGCGCAGGCGCCGTGACGATTGCTCAACCTTTCGCCGGCACCTACCCCTTCAATTTCAATTTGCCCGGTTCCCTGGGGGCAGGTAGCTTGAACGTGGCCCAGATGGACCGTCCTTACCCGCAGTTTGGCGGGCTTAACCTATACGGCGACCCTTGCTGCAGCAGCAGGTACGATTCGCTGCAGTTGACGGTGACGAAGCGGTTCAAGCAAGGCGGAACGCTCCTTGTCGCCTATACCAACTCGAAACTGCTCTCCAATACGGACACCCTGACGTCGTGGCTGGAAGGCGCCACCAATGGCGGCACGGGCGGAGTCCAGGATTGGAATAACCTGAAGGGTGAGTATTCACTTTCATCGCAAGACGTTCCGCAACGCCTAATAATCAACTACGTTCTCGACCTACCGTTCGGCCACGGCAAGAGGTTCGCGTCGGACGCCACGGGAGTCAAGGACAAGGTGATTGCCGGGTGGGGAGTTGACGGCGTTACCACCCTCGCGCGCGGTTTCCCGCTGAAGATTACCGACAGCCACGGGCTTCTTATTTCCAGTTTGGGAGCGGGCACCGGAGGTATCAGGCCCGATGTCGTACAGGGATGCGACAAGACCGGCCTCCGTACCACCCTCGAATGGTTTAATACCGCATGCTTCGTTGATCCCGCACCTTACACGTTTGGTGATGAGCCACGCGCGGACCAGACTCTACGGCAAGACGGCATTATCAACTTCGACTTTGCCATATTCAAGAGGACCTACTTCGGACCCGATCAGAAGTTGAACCTCGAATTCCGGTCGGAGTTCTTCAACCTGTTCAACCGCAACCAGTATGCGGCACCCGGTACGGCCCTGGGCGCCGGCAACTTCGGTGTGGTGAGCGGATTGGCTAACCTACCGCGAATCGTCCAGTTCGGATTGAAGTTCTCGTTCTAACCACCCCGGGAGCGGGGGATGCCTTCGGGCATCCCCCGCAACCCAATTCAATCTTCACAGGCCATGGCTCGACAATTCAAAGGGACTCACCTCTTCCTTGATTGCCCCGCACTTTTCAATGGTATTTGCTAACCGGGTGCAGCCTGGGGCAATTTGTGCCAAAATTCCGAATGCTTCGTCCTAGTGCCGTTCCAACTGTTTTGACCAAATGGCTGGGAGGTTCGATGAACTATTCCTACGTTTTGTTGAGCGGGCAGGATGGAAGATTCTACCTCGGCAGCACCGGCGACTTGCGAGCGCGGTTGCAGAAACACAGCTCCGGCGTAGTGCGTTCCACCGCTCATCGCCGGCCCTTGCGGCTGATCTACTATGAGGGATGTTTGAGCATTGACGACGCCCGCCGGCGAGAGCGTTACCTGAAAACGGGACGAGCAGGGCGCTATCTCAAACAACGCCGCGCTTCTTGGCTGGCCGACATTCGTAGCAACAAGTTGGAACGGCACTAGAATGCGCCGCAGTTTCAACCGCCGCGATTTTCTGCGTCTCGGAACGCTGGCTGCCGGTGTGCCAATTTTTGGCGATTTTATGCGAGCTGGAACGCCCGCTGCCACGGCGCCCATGTTTGACGTAAAGTCACTCCGGGGAGTGGATTTCATCCTCCAGAATTCGCCGACCCGAAAGAAATTCCTGATCGAGACGATGCCGGGCGGGGTTGCGCTGTTCGACTACAACAACGACGGTCTCCTCGATATTTTTTTCGTGAACGGGGGACGAGTCACGGAGGACCTGCACGTGCCGGAGAACTTCGAACGCAGCGATCCGCGCTACTGGAATCGGCTGTACCGCCAGAATCGCGACGGAAGCTTTACAGACGTCACGCAAGCCGCCGGGTTGGCCAATGCGGGCAATGGCAATTATGGAATAGCCGTGGCCGTAGGCGACTACGACAACGATGGCAATCCCGACCTGTTTGTCTCGAATTATGGGAAGAATGTCCTGTACCACAATAATGGCGACGGAACGTTCACTGATGTTACGGCAAAAGCAGGCGTCGCTGGCGGAGGCTGGTCGGGTTCCGCGGGTTTCTTCGATTACGACAACGACGGCCACCTGGATCTCTTCGTGACCCGTTATATGGAATGGGACGCCGATCACAACAAGATTTGCGGCGGCGCCTGGAAAACCTATTGCCCGCCGGGTGAATTTCCAAGGACTACCAATCTGCTCTATCACAATCGTGGGGACGGCACATTCGAGGATGTCAGCGAGCGTTCGGGGATTGCCGCCAAGAAGGGGCGAGCGCTGGGCTGTGCGTTCGCGGACTACGATGAGGACGGCTTCACAGACATCGTTGTTTCTAACGACGGCATGCAGCAATACCTCTACCACAACAAGGGCAACGGCACTTTTGAGGAAGTGGCGCTGGATTCCGGGACGGCGCTGACGGTGGACGGCAAGGCGTTTTCGGGGATGGGGGTGGTCTTTCAAGATTACGATAACGATGGCCGCCCCGACATCATCGTTACGGTGCTGCCGCGTCAGCTCTTTAGCTTGTTTCATAACGAGGGCGGGGGAATGTTCTCCTATGAAAGCCTCGAAACAGGCTTGGGCGGGCTGACCTCGGGCAGTTCGGGCTGGGGCATGACCCTGGAAGATTTCGACAACGACGGTTGGAAGGATCTGTTCGCTGCGCAGAGCCATGTGCTCGACAATGTGCAGGACATCGACTCTTCGTTGCAGTACAAGATGCTGCCGTTCCTGGCGATGAATCACAAAGGCCACTTCGAGATCGCCGATTCCGGTGTGACCACCCCGATCGCCGCGCGCGGTGCCGCTTTTGGCGACATCAATAACGACGGCTGGATGGATGTCGTCATCACGACTCTGGGTGGACCTCCCATCCTCTTGCTCAATCGCGGCGGCGCCAACCATTGGCTCTTCATCACTCTCGAGGGAACCCGCAGTAATCGTGACGGATACGGCGCCCGCGTGCGCGTGAACGGCCAAACCCGCTTTGCGACGGCAACTGCCGGCTACAGTTGCTCCAACGATAAGCGGGTTCATTTCGGCTTGGGCGAAGCCAAGACCGCACAGATAGAGGTATTATGGCCTTCGGGGGCGCTTCAGACGCTCAAGGACGTTCCCGCCGACCAGTTCTTGAAAATCCGTGAGCCGGAGCATCCGTGATTACCGCAGTGCTACTTTTGTGGCTGGCGTTTCAGAACGTTTCGCCTGAGGGCGCTCAGCACATGCAGGCAGGCGTCGAGGCGCACAAACAAGGCCAGTTTAACGTGGCCATCCAGGAATTCCGGAAGGCCACGCAGAGCGATCCCAATTTAGTGGAGGCATTTCTCGATCTTGGCGAGGTTTGCCTGGAAACGCGGGATTATTCCTGCGCGATCGCCGCGCTCAAACGGGCGTTGGAACTGAGCCCGGATCTCGACGCTGCGCACCTGCAGTTGGGCTATGCCTTGCTGGCGCAGGGTTACGCGGAGGAAGCCATCCCCCACCTTGAAAAGGTGCATGCACTGGAAGCGCTTGGAATCGCGCAGATCGAAACAGGACGCTATGAGGCGGCCATTGCAAATCTCAATGCCGCCTTGGCCAAACATCCCGGCAATCCTGATTTGCTCTACTACCTGGGTCATGCCAGCGGGTTGCTTTCCAAGCAGACCATTGATGCCCTCATGAGCGCTTATCCCGATTCGGCCAGGTCGCACCAGGCGATGGGCGAGAACTACTATGTCGTCCGTCAATATCCGCAGGCCGAAAAAGAATATATGGCGGCGCTGCGGCAACGCCCCGATATGCCCGATCTGCACATGGAACTCGGCCTGGTTTACGCGGGTGCCGCGAAATGGGACCAGGCGGAAGAGGCCTTTCGTGACGAGACCAAGTTGCAGCCGGGCAGCGCCGAGGCTGCCTACCGTCTGGGATCCGCGCTTCTGCAGGAGGGAAAGGGGAGCGAGGCGCGCGTGGAATTGGAACGCGCCGACCATTTGCAGCCGGACATGCCGGAAACCCTGTATTCACTGGGCAAGGCTGCTTCGCTGGAAGGAAACTCAACACTGGCCGAGAAATCCTGGAACCGCTTGCTCGCGATCGAAAAAGACACTTCGCTGGCGGCACAGGCGCATTTCGGTCTCGCCGCCATCTATCGCAAGCAGGGCAAGCCCGAGAAGGCGCAACTTGAGATGAAGGAGTTCCATAAACTCGAGAACAAGATCCCACCACTCCGCACTGAATAACAGACGACACAAAAGCAATTAGATCCGGCGACGCGTTCGCCAACCCACATTCAACAGCGCCTATGGCCTCGTGGAAGAAGCAGCGCCGATCCTGATGGTCAGTGGCACCCCCGGAACGATTGCCATTTCCGTAAGGTCCGCAACACTCAGATCTGCGGAAAGCTGGTCTGCGGGAAATGTCGTAGTGACTCCGAGCACGCGCATACCCGCGGCGCGGCCTGCCTCGACGCCCAACGGTGCATCTTCAACCACCAGGCAATTCCGCGGCGCCCAGCCCAGGATTCGCGCGGCTTCCAGATAACCTTCAGGATGCGGTTTCCCCCGCGGTACGGATTCCTGCGAAATCATCACCGCCGGTACGGGCAGGCCGACACTCTGTAACCGTACTTCAGCCAGCTTCTGCGTGCAGGAAGTCACGATGGCCCACCTGGTCTGCGGAATGCTACTCAGCAATGTTTTCGCACCCGCTACTGCCACGAGGCCCTCGCTCTGCCGCTCTTCTTCGCGGAGGCGGGCCGCAGCCTCCTCCTTCAATGTTGGGAGATGCGGCGCCATGAGCCGCATGGTCTCTTCGGCTCTGCGGCCGTGTGAGATGGCCAGAATGTCAACCACATTCAAGGAGTGACGGGCGGCCCATTCCGCCCACAATCGCTCGATTACCTTGGCGGAGTCAACCAGTGTGCCATCGAGATCAAAAAGAACCGCATCACACACCAATTCGCGCATGTCCGTATTGTCGGGAATCAATCTTTCATCCTGTTCCTCTTGGTTGCGGAGCATCGTTAGCCTAACCTTAAGATGCTGGAAAGCTTCGGCTTGGCACTATTGTAAGTCGCCCGGTTCTTGCGTCACGATGTGCACGTCCACTGACGGCGATTCACGCAGAAACCGGTGAACGACGGACAGGTACAAGTATTTGCGCCAATCCCGCAGGGGGGCGCGGCCGAAGACGACTTGCGTGATGTGCTTTCCGCGGACGAAGTCGGCGATGGTATCCGCGACGCTTTTTCCTTTCAAGCGGATTACCTCAGCTCCGAGGTTCCCGGCGAATCGCAAGTTTGCTTCCAATACCTTTGGGTTTTCCTCGCGCGGTGCCAGCTCACGGTCAATGTGCACGACATACAGCTCCGCATCCAATCTCCGCGCCATGCGCGCCGCCCGCGCGATCAGATACTGCCCCGAGGGGCTCCCGCTCACGCAAACGGCAATCCGTTCACGCACGCCCCAGTTCTCATGAATCTCCTTCGCATCCATGTAGGACTCAAGGCTGCGATCCACCTGCTCGGCCACCTGCCGTAAGGCCAATTCGCGCAGCGCGATCAAATTGCCGCGGCGGAAGAAATTCTTCAGCGAGCGTTGCACCTTCTCTTCCCCGTAAACATCTCCGCGTTTCATGCGGTTCTGGAGCGCTTCAGGAGTGAGATCCACCATCACCGTTTCCGTCGCGGAAAGCGGCACCCAGTCCGGCACTGTTTCGCGCACCGTGATGCCCGTTATCGCGCGGACCGTCGGAGCAATGCTTTCGATGTGCTGAATGTTTACGGTTGAGAGGACGTCAATCTTCGCGGCCAGGAGTTCTTGGACATCCTCGTACCGTTTGCGGTGCCGGCTGCCGGGAATATTGGTGTGGGCCAATTCGTCAACGAGCACAACTTCCGGGCGCCGCGCCAGGATGGCGTCCACGTCCATTTCTTCGAACACGGTGCCCTTATAGTCGATCTTCTTTCGCGGCACGGCTTCCAATTGGTCGGCGAGATCCTGAACGGCTTTGCGCCCATGCGTTTCGACGATGCCGATGACGATATCTTCGCCGCGGCTGCTCCGGCGAATCGCTTCGCTCAGCATGCCGTAGGTCTTCCCCACACCGGGCGCATATCCGAGGAAGAGCTTGAAGATTCCGCGGGCCTTGGTCGCGGGTGAAGCTAGCTCCAGCCAATCTTCGGGCTTTTTTGGCAAGTCTCTTTCTTCTCCACGAATCGCTTTGCTGCTGCGTTACAATACACGCATGACGCGCTTCTTCATGGGGCGCGGGATGGGTTTTGTTGTTGCGGCCATCCTGCTCGTATCCCTCACGTTCGGCTACAGCCGGGTCTTTCACGTCAACCAGACCACCGCCGCGCTGTCGTTTCTCCTCGCGATTTTAGCAGTTTCCGCGGTCTGGGGCATGGTTGTCTCGGTGTTCATGTCCGTCAGCGCTATGCTGCTGTTTAACTTCTACTTTCTGCCTCCGGTCGGGACATTCACTATTGCTGATCCTCAGAATTGGGTGGCGCTTTTTGCCTTCCTGTTCACCTCGCTCATGGGCAGCCAACTTTCCGCGCGCATCCGCAAGGAAGCGGATGCGGCGCACAGCCGGCGGCACGAGGTGGAGCGCCTCTACGAATTCAGCCAAAAGCTCCTCGGGGCGGGCAACGTGATTCAACTGATGAACGCCATCCCCAACTACATCGTGGAATGTTTCGAGGCGGGCGCCGCGGAGCTTTTTGTGCCGCAAAAGGACAAATTCTATCGTTCCGGCTACGGCGCGGCGCAACTCGATGAAGAGCAGATGAAATCCGCCTATTTGCGCGACGAAGTCATCACCCAAACCCAGCGGACGCTCCACTTCCTTCCTGTTCGTCTGGGTGTGAAGCCCATCGGCAGCCTGGGAATTTCCGGCGCGCGGCTCTCGCGCCAGACTCTCGACGCCATCGGCTCGCTCGTAGCGATTGCCATCGAGCGCGCACGCGCGGTTGAGCAACTCAGCGAAACGGAAGCGGAGCGCCAGGGGGAGCGCCTGAAATCCGCCCTTCTCGATTCCATTGCACACGACTTTCGCACGCCGCTCACTTCCATCAAGGCCGCTGTCACGGACCTGCTAGGCCCGCAGCAAGCCCAGAATCCGCAACAACAGGAGCTCCTGACGATCATCAATGAAGAGTGCGATCGCTTGAACCATCTGGTGGAGGAAGCGGCCGATATGGCCAAACTGGAAGGCGGCGAGTTCGAGTTGCACTTTGAGGCCGTCCCGGTGGTGTCTCTCGTTGAGACTTCCATCCTACAACTGAAAAAGGCGCTTGGGGAGCGCGAGCTAATTGTGAAGCTTGCCGGCGATTTGCCCCCTGTCCGCGCCGATTTGAACCGGGCGAAGGACATCCTCGTCCAGCTTATTGACAATGCCAACCTCTACTCTCCCAAGGAGAAGCCCATCACGATTACCGCCGAGTACGGGGGGGACTTTGTCACCTTCAGTGTGGCCGACAGCGGTCCGGGAATCGATTCCTTCGAGCAGGGACTCATTTTCGACAAGTTCTATCGCGGGCGCGATCAACGTTATCTGGTGCGAGGCACCGGCATGGGTTTGCCGATCGCCAAAGCTATTGCCACCGCCCACGGTGGTACCATCAGCGTCACAAGCCAGCTCGGCCACGGCTCCGTTTTTTCGTTCACGCTGCCCGTCGCTGTGCGGCGCGGCGAGGTCCGATGACTTCCTCCAGCATTCTCGTGGTTGACGACGAGCCGCAGATTCGGCGCGTCCTGCGTTCCACGCTTTCCTTCCGGGGTTACGAAATTTCCGAAGCTTCTACCGGCGAGGAAGGTGTCGAGCTTGCCCGCAAGCTGAAACCCGACCTGATCCTTCTTGACGTCAATCTGCCAGGCATAAGCGGCATTGAGGCGTGCAGGGAGATTCGCCGCTCCAGCGATGCCCCGATCATCATGCTGACAGTGCGCAATGCCGAAAGAGACAAGGTGGTCGCGCTCGATGCCGGCGCCGATGACTACGTCACCAAGCCCTTCAGCATTGAGGAACTGCTGGCGCGCGTGCGCGCTTCCCTCCGCCGGCACGCTCCCGCGGATGCACTGCCTGCGTTTCACGCAAAAGACTTATCCGTGGATTTTGAAACGCGCCGAGTCACTGCCAATGGAGAGGAGGTCCACCTCGCCCCGAAGGAATTTGAGGTGCTGAAGCAATTAATCATGCATCAGGGTAAGCCCGTCACCCATCGCCGGCTCCTGCAAACCGTTTGGGGGCCTGAATACGGCGAAGAGACAGAGAATCTGCGCGTGGTGATCAACCAATTGCGCAAGAAAATTGAGAAAGACCATGCGCGGCCGAAATACATCCTGACGGAGCCCTGGATTGGCTACCGCTTTCAGCCGCCGAAGACATCCGCAGGGAAGTAATCGCCCGGTCGTACTCGACGGCAGGCCTTCTACTGTTTGGCCGGGAAGCTTGCGCCCAAATCCAGATTCAATTCCAGCACGTTCACCCGCGCCTCTCCCAGAATGCCCCACTTCCGCTGTTGCGTGTGCCGCGCCACCAATGGCCGCAGCGTCTCCGCGCTGATTCCCCGGGCGCGCGCGATCCGGGGGATTTGGAATTCAGCGGCGGCCGGCGAAATGTCCGGGTCCAGCCCCGATCCCGAGGTGGTTACCAGATCCGCCGGAATCGCCACTCCCGGATTCTCCTGCCGCAATTTCGCCACGTCCTGCTTCACGCGATCCACGAGCTGCTGGTTCGTCGGGGCTAAATTTGAGCCTGACGATGAAGTGGGGTCGTAACCGGTCCCTGCTGCCGAAGGGCGGGAATGGAAATACTTATCCGACGTGAAGGCCTGCCCGATTAGCCGCGACCCGAGGATCTGGCCATTCCTCTCGATCAGGCTTCCGCGCGCCTGCTTGGGGAAGAGCAACTGGCTCAGCCCAGTCACTGTCAGCGGATAGACAAGGCCAAACAACAGCGTGGTGATGAGCGTGAACTTCACAGCAACGATCAGATGATTCTTCATACCTTCCTCTATGCCAGGTGCAGCAATGAAAGCAGGATATCGATTAGCTTGATTCCGGCGAACGGCGCAATCACGCCGCCCAATCCGTAGATGAACAGATTTCTACGCAACAGCGCCGCTGCGCCGAGCGGGCGGTACTTTACGCCGCGCAGGGCCAGCGGGATCAGCGCGATGATGATCAGCGCGTTGAAAATCACCGCCGAAAGAATGGCGGAATCCGCGGTCCGGAGTTTCATGATGTTCAGCGTGTTCAACAGAGGGAACGTCCCAGCGAACATTGCCGGAATGATGGCGAAGTATTTCGCCACATCATTGGCCACGGAAAAGGTGGTCAGCGAGCCGCGCGTAATCAGCAATTGCTTGCCGATCTCCACGATTTCGATGAGCTTTGTCGGATTCGAGTCCAAATCCACCATGTTGCCGGCTTCTTTTGCGGCCTGCGTTCCGGTGTTCATGGCCACGCCGACGTCAGCCTGCGCCAGTGCCGGTGCATCATTCGTGCCGTCGCCGGTCATGGCCACGAGTTTGCCTTTGGCTTGCTCGTTGCGGATCAGCGCCATCTTGTCCTCGGGCTTGGCTTCGGCGAGGAAATCGTCCACGCCTGCCTGGCGCGCGATGGCCGCGGCCGTCAGCGGATTGTCTCCCGTGATCATCATGGTGCGGATGCCCATGGCGCGCAGATGATCAAAGCGCTCGCGAATGCCGCCTTTTACGATGTCGGTCAGCTCAATCGCGCCAAGCACGCGGAAATTCTGCGCCACCAAAAGCGGCGTGCCCCCTGACCTAGCAATCCGCTCAATGTGCTTCTGCATCTCCTCCGGAACAATCTGTCCCTTTTCCGCGACGTAGCGCGCGATCGCTTCGGGCGCGCCCTTGCGGATTTCCTTGCCGTCCATGTCCACGCCAGACATGCGCGTCTGCGCGGAGAAGGGAATGAACAGGGGGTTGTGCGGCGCTAGTTCGCGCCCCCGCAGGCCATACTTCTCCTTGGCCAGGACTACGATGGAGCGCCCTTCCGGAGTTTCATCGGCAAAGGAAGCCAATTGGGCCGCGTTGGCGAGCTCTGCCTCGGTTATGCTCGAGCACGGGTGGAAGGCCGTGGCCTCGCGATTGCCGAGAGTGATCGTGCCGGTCTTGTCCAGCAACAGCACGTCCACATCGCCAGCCGCTTCCACGGCGCGTCCGGACATGGCGATAACATTACGTTGAATCAGCCGGTCCATACCCGCGATGCCGATCGCGGACAGCAGCCCACCGATCGTGGTGGGGATCAGGCAGACCAGCAGCGACACCAGCGCAAATACTGTCTGGGGTGCGCCGGAATAGATGGCGAAGGGCTGCAGCGTCACCACTGCCAGCAGGAAAATGATCGTCAGGCCGGCCAGCAGGATATTCAGCGCAATTTCATTTGGAGTCTTCTGCCGCGACGCCCCTTCCACCAGCCCAATCATGCGGTCGAGAAACGTTTCGCCGGGATTAGACGTGATCCGCACTTTGATTTCATCGGAAAGGACGCGCGTGCCGCCGGTCACTGCCGAACGGTCGCCCCCCGATTCACGAATCACGGGCGCCGATTCGCCGGTAATGGCGGACTCGTCCACCGAGGCCACGCCTTCAATCACTTCTCCGTCGCCGGGTACGAATTCACCCGCAGCCACCAGGACGACGTCCCCAGAGCGCAATTTCGAGCTCGGCAGTAACTCCGTCTTTCCGTCCGGCCGCAATTTGCGCGCCTGGGTCTCTGCGCGCGTCTTTCGCAGTGTTTCCGCCTGGGCCTTGCCGCGCCCTTCGGCCATGGCCTCCGCGAAATTCGCAAACAGCACCGTGAACCATAGCCAAAGCGTGATCTGCAATCCAAACCAGAAGTTGCCTTTGTGCTGGAACGCTTCCAGCACCAGCACGACCCCCGTGATCACCGCTCCAACTTCCACGACGAACATCACGGGATTCTTGATCTGCAGCCGCGGGTTCAGCTTCCAGAACGAATCCACGATGGCCGTCTTTAATATCTTCCGGTCGGTTATCGAAGCGCTCTTTGCCTGTGCCGTCGTCATCTTTTTCCTCAAAACGCCTTCCCTGCATTCATGAGCAAGTGCTCCAGAATCGGCCCGAGACTCAGGGCAGGGAAGAATGTCAGCGCCCCGACGATCAGAATCACCGAGACCAGAAGCACGGTGAAGAGCGGGCCGGTCACCGGGAATGTACCTAGCGACTCCGGCACCTGCTTCTTCGCCGCAAGATTTCCCGCAATGGCAAGAATTGGAATTACCATGAAAAAGCGTCCCAGGAGCATCGCCACAGCTAGGCTCGTGTTGTACCAGAGAGTGTTCGCGTTGAGCCCGGCAAACGCGGAGCCGTTATTTCCCACGGCCGAAGTGTAGGCATAGAGCACTTGCGATAACCCGTGCGCGCCCGGATTGCTGATGCTGGACGTTCCAAACTTCGTGACCACACCGACAGCCGAAAAGATCAGAATTGTCAGCGACGTTATCAGGATGGCCAGCACCGCCATCTTCACGTCGAAAGACTCGATCTTCTTGCCCAAGTACTCTGGCGTCCGGCCCACCATCAGGCCGGCGATAAAGACGGACAGGATCACGAACACGAGCACTCCGTACATGCCCGCTCCCACTCCGCCAAATATGACTTCACCGAGCATGATGTTGATGAGCGGCACCATGCCCGCGATCGGCGTCAGCGAATCGTGCATGTTATTGACCGCACCGCAGCTTGCATCTGTGGTGGCAGTGGTAAAAAGCACAGAATTCGCAATCCCGAAGCGCACTTCTTTGCCTTCCATATTTCCGCCAGACTGCGCGTCCGATGCCCTGGTGTTCACGCCGGCAAGCAGCGGATTGCCGCGCGCTTCCGACGAATAGGCCACCAAGACGCCTGCGAGGAAGAGGACAGCCATCGCGCTCCACACCGCCCAGCCGTGCCGCGGCGATCCTGTCATGCGGCCCAGCGTGTAAGTCAGGCCGGAAGGAATGGCAAAAATCAGGAACATCTCTAGAAAATTGGAGAGCGGCGTGGGATTTTCAAACGGGTGCGCGCTGTTGGCATTGAAGAAACCGCCTCCATTTGTTCCGAACATCTTGATCGCTTCCTGTGAAGCCACTGGCCCTTGCGCAATCACCTGCGTAGTGATGGTGTCTTTTTTCACGCTGCCGTCGGCGCTCTTCGTTTCGACAACCTGCGGCTCCAGCAAGGTAGCGTTGGTGTAGGGATGCAGGTTTTGTACCACTCCCTGAGAGACCAGGAAAAGGGCGGCGACCAGGCTGACGGGCAGCAGCGCCCACAAAAATGCGCGCGTGGCGTCCACCCAGAAATTCCCGATGGTGGAGGATTCCTTGCGCGCCACACCGCGTATCACCGCGACCGCCAGGGCGATGCCTACCGCCGCAGACGCAAAATTGTGATAAGCGAGTCCCGCCATCTGCGTCAGGTAGCTCATCGTCGTTTCCGGCGTGTACGCCTGCCAGTTGGTGTTCGTGGTGAAGGAAACCGCCGTATTCCAGGCCAGGTCCGGCCCTACGTTTGCCAGCTTCTGCGGGTTCCACGGGAGCCACAGTTGCACGCGTTCGATCAAGTAGAGCAGCAGCAAAGACGCACCGCTGAAGACCAGCATCGTTGTGCCGTACTCCGTCCACTTCATTTCTTTCTGTTCATCGATTCCGGAGACCTTGTAAATCAGGCGCTCGATGGGCCGCAGGGCGGGATCGAGCCACGTCGATTTGCGCTCAAAAACGCGGTACAAGTACACGCCCATCGGCTTGGTGACAAGCAGGATCACGCCAAAATACAACAGAATCTGGAACCACCCGTTGCCCGTCATGGCTAGAATTTCTCCGGTTTCAGCAGCGCGTAGAGCAAATAGCCGCAAAGAAGAATGGAAATTACGATAAGAAGAATATTCCCCAGCATTGTCCCAGCCCTCTATTTCAGCCGCTCGCAGCCCTTCAGATACGAAATGCCGAGGGCGAAAAACAGGATTGTGCACATCACAAAAATCACATCAGTCATGGAAGACTCCTGGCCCGCATCCTAGCGTAAGCAAACGCTCTAAGAAAACGGTGAGCGGCGCATTAAGGAATCGTAAGTATACTCCACGTGGCTTGTTCTACCCTGTGAGTTATGCCAGACTCCCTTTGCGTACCCCTCATGCCCGACCGGCAATCCTCTCTATCCTCTTCCACCCGCCGCGTGACTCCCGGCCAACCCCCAATTCCTCCCGAACTATTTTCTCCAGTGAACGCTCGTACGGAGTGGGTTCGTCTTCACACTGGTTTTGTTTACATCGGTATCGTTACCATTCTGCTCGGCCCGCTACTCCCATCTCTTGCGCGCCACTGGTCTCTCACGGACTCACAAGCCGGGTTTCTCTTTACGGCGGAATACTCTGGAAGCGTATTGGGGAATTTGCTGACGGGTTTGCTGCTGCCGCGAATCGGGTTTTGCAAGGTAATGGGAAGCAGTTTCCTCCTTTTTGTCTTGAGCTTCTCCTTCCTTGGGGCCGGCCCCTGGACGCTTGCTTGCCTTCTTATATTCCTTTATGGCATCGCCCTTGGCCTCGCCGTTCCCACTTCAAACCTTCGCGCCACGCAATTGCCTTCCGCGAACACCGCAGCCGCAGTGAGCCTCTTGAATTTCTCCTGGGGAATTGGGGCGGTCTTGTGTCCATTCCTGTTCGCTGCTCTCTTGCCTTCGCTCGGCCTTCGTGGCTTCACTGCCGCTCTCGCCGCGATCGCGCTTATCTTTTCAGGGCTCTATCTCAGTCGTCCTACAACAACCCGTTTCCGCACAACGAAACCTCCAGGAAGGTCGCCCGGAGCCTGGCTAGCCCAGTTGCGTCACGCCTCTGCCGTCCCCCTGCTCTTGCTTTTCTTTTTGTATGTGGGGGTGGAGACTGCCCTCGGCGGTTGGGTGGCCGCGTACGAAAAACGCATGCCTGGCATGGATAGCTCCACCTGGGCGCTGGCCCCTTTGGTTTTTTACCTCTTCCTCTTGATCGGCCGTGGGCTCGCGCCTTTGGCTCTCCGGCGTCTATCGCAAGTGGTTATCTCTGTGGGTGGATTGCTCTGCGCAGTGGTCGGCGCGGGAATCGTCGCTTACTCGCAAACACCGTTGCTGCTCCAGGCCGGCGCGGCAGTGGCGGGATTCGGGCTAGCGCCGCAGTATCCGCTGTACGTTACCTGGTTCGCAGAAACATTTCGTGAGGAAGCGAACTGGCTCAGCACACTTTATTTCGGCGGTGCGGCGCTCGGTGGCGCCGTCTTGCCCTGGTTTGTCGGTATCATCGCAGCGCATACGAACTCCTTGCGCGCCGGTCTCGTCCTGCCGGCGGCCGTCACCGTAGTTATGATCATGCTATCGTTGCGCGCGCGCCCGCGATCTGCATCGGCATAAAATTCCATTCACGCTTGAAAATGGGAATGAAACGGCGCATGCCGGTGCTTTGCCCAAGCGATTGGACGAACCTGCAGTCCACTCGCTACAATCTCGCTCATGCTACCGGAATCTCGCGTTACTCCTCCACTTTCTCCGGCTGAAGCCGCGCGCATTGCCCTTGAGCTTTATTCACTCCACGCGGATGTGCGGCCTCTGCCCGGCGAATACGACGATAACTTCCATTTGGCCACTTCGGATGGACGCGCCTTCGTTCTGAAAATCATGCACGCCGCGCGCGAGGATTCTTTCGTTGACATGCAATGCCGGGCACTCGCCCATCTGGCTGACCGGGCGCCGCATCTTGCTCTTCCCAGGGTGATTCCCAACTCCAGCGGCCAATTGTTCGCGCACATGCAGACCGCCGATGGCGCCCGCCGCATCGTCTGGCTGCTCTCGTTCCTGCCTGGTTCTGCGCTGGCCGAAGTGCAACCCCATTCGCCCGAACTCCTGGAGAGCCTCGGCCGCCTGCTTGCCGAGATGGATGCGGCCCTGCTGGATTTTTCTCACCCGGCGGCAAACCGCATTTTGAAGTGGGATCTCAGCCGGTCGCTTTGGGCCTTCGAGAAGCTTTCCTCTGTCGTTGATCCCCAGCGGCGCGCACTTGCTGAGCATTTCCTGAATCTGTTCGAGCAGGAGGCTGTTCCCCGCTTCCACCGCCTTCGGCGCAGCGTCATCTATGGCGATGCCAACGATCACAACGCTCTTGTCGGGCCGGTTTCGTCGAGGCCCAGAGAGGTCGTGAGCGTCATCGATTTTGGCGACATGCACACAGGCCTGACCGTCGCGGAGCCTGCCCTCGCCGCGGCCTACGCAATTCTCGGCAAAGAAGACCCGATCTCCGCCGCAGGGTCGGTCCTCGCCGGGTATCATCGGCGTTTTCCTCTGGACGGCGACGAAATCGCGGTGTTTTTCATTCTTATGGCCACGCGGCTCGCCGTCAGCGTCATCAACTCAGCGCATCGTAAATCTCTTATTCCCGATGATCCTTATGTCACCGTCACCGAGGCTCCCGCGTGGGCTGCGCTCGAGCGCCTCGCCAAAATACCTGTGCCGCAGGCAAATGAGCGGCTTCTCGCGGCGACATCTTCGCCGCGTAATCCACAATCGTCGGATCGCACGGGCTCGACGGAGTCACTCCCGTCGCTCGAGCAATCCCTTTCTACCCGCCGCAAACTCTTTTCTTCCAATCTCAGCCTCTCCTACGACCGCCCGCTGAAAATCGTTCGTGGCTGGATGCAATATCTTTATGACGATACGGGTCGCGCGTTCCTGGACGTCTATAACAATGTTCCTTTGGTCGGCCATTCCCATCCGCGCGTCGTGCAAGCCGTCCAGAAGCAGGTCGCGCTCCTCAACACCAACACACGCTACCTCCACGACAATGTTCTTCGCTACGCGCAGCGGCTTACAGCTCTTCTTCCCGCGCCGCTGCGCGTCTGTTTCTTTGTGAATTCCGGCAGCGAGGCCAATGAACTCGCGCTTCGCCTGGCGCGCACCCACACCGGCAGGGAAGACATCATCGTTCTAGAGCACGCCTACCACGGCCACACCTCCACTCTCATTGACATCAGCCCTTACAAATTCAACGGTCCAGGTGGAAAGGGCCAAAAGCCTTGGGTGCATGTCGCTCCGATTGCCGACGACTATCGCGGCCTTTACCGGCGCGGCGAATCCGATCTCGGCAAGAAATACGCCGCGCACGTGGCCGCAATCTTGGAGAAATTGAAAAGGGAAGGACGTGGCGCCGCTGCGTTCATTGCGGAAACAATGCCCAGCGTCGCCGGGCAGATCGTTTTTCCGCCGGGGTATCTCAGTGAAGTCTGCAAGCACGTGCGGGCTGCGGGTGCAGTCTGCATCGCCGATGAAGTGCAGGTGGGTTTCGGGCGGCTCGGAACGCACTTCTGGGGATTTGAAACGCAGGATGTGGTGCCGGACATCGCCGTCTTCGGCAAACCGATCGGCAACGCGTTCCCGCTCGCGGCCGTTGTCACTACTGCGGAAATCGCCGCATCCTTTGCGAACGGGATGGAGTTCTTCAGCACATTCGGCGGCAACCCGGTCGCCTGCGCGGCTGGCCTGGCCGTTCTCGATGTCCTCGAAGAAAACCACCTCCAACAGAATGCGCAGCACGTCGGCTCGCAATGGCTGCGAGATTTGCGATCACTGCAGGCACAGCAAGCGCTCATCGGAGATGTACGCGGCATGGGCCTTTTCCTGGGCATCGATCTCGTCACCGATCGCGACAAGCGCACTCCCGCAACCGCCCAGGCCCACTACGTTGTCAACCGTTTGCGCGATCTGGGCGTCCTCGCCGGCACCGATGGCCCCCATCACAATGTGCTCAAGTTGCGTCCACCGTTAATTTTCTCTGCCTCTGACGCCGCTCTCTTCACCTCAACTCTCTCCTCCATTCTTGCCGAAGAGCCTGCACAACCGTTCTAATCCCTGCTCGCGAGCTATTTGCTGTCATCGGCGGGGCGCACCGATTCGCCCGTGCGCCGCAGCCAATCATCGTTGCAACCCAACCGACTCAGGAGTAGTCTTTCACGAGCCTTACACCCTCAATCTCTGCATACCCATTCCGGCAGGTAAGGCAGCATCTTCCTTCATGCCCGAGCAAAATAGCGCAGGGGGCCTGTTCCAATGTACACGGAGAATAAAAACATCGTTCGCCGCCTCTACGATGAGGTTTGGAACAAACGCAAACTTGACTTGGTGGCCGAACTCATTTCACCCAGCCATGCGCTGCTGGACCCGTTTGTCAGCGGCTCGCAGGTTGGCCCGAAGCTGTATCGTCGGCGCATTCTGGAGCTGACCGCGAGTTTCCCCGATTTGCGTTTTACGCTGGACGACCTGATCGCTGAAAAAGATAAGGTTGTGGCCTCGTGGGTGATTTCCGCAACGCACAAGGGCGACTTCATGAACATCCCCGCCACCGGCAAGAAAGTTTCCGTGGAAGGCATCACCATTCATTACGTCCGGAATGGGAAGATCCTGGATTCCAACGCGCGATGGGATGCGGTTGGCCTGCTGCGACAGCTCGGAGCCTTTCCACCACTGGGCCGTAGCAAGGAAGCGGCTTCCAAGGGCTGAAGCTCCCTCCAGCGTTCGCCTCGTTGCTCTCCCTGTAGCTCAGGCCTTCAAGCCTCAGGCCTTTCTTTCGGGCCTGCAGCTGCCACCATCTGGCGCGAACCCCGTGGCATTTCCTGCGGAAGTTGCGCGGGAGATCAGGCCGAGCCTTCCAGCGCTTGGGCGAGCTCGAACAGCTTCGTCACAGTATTCCAGTTACGGCCGGTGCCCGTAGTTTTGAGGGCTCTCTCAATGGCTGGCCAGGACATCTTCGGGCGCGCCATGCCATTTGGGAAATAGATATAGGCTTCGCGCCCGTCGATGCATAGTTCTTCCGGAGCCGTCTTGATCTTCAAGGCATTTTGGAGACTTTCGGTGCTCGGAGTCTCCTTGAGGAACATGACCGCCAGCTTTTTGGGATCGATGCCGCGGCGCGTGGCGAAAGGGTTTCGCGAGATCACGTCTCGCAATTCGATAGTGGTTCGCGGTACCACGACGGGGCGAAAGCCAAAGCTCTTTTCGATGGCGTCCTCGATGCGCTTGGCGAGCTTGAAAATATCGCCCGCTTTGGTCCGGAAAACGACGTTCCCGCTCTGCACGTAGGTCTGCGCGTCCTGGAACCCCAAGCTCTCATAGAGACTCCGAAGCGCGTCCATCTTGATTTTGTGATGGCCCCCGATGTTGACGCCGCGGAGCAGGGAAATAATCACGGCCATAATGTCCACAAGTATATCGCGCCAGTGCCCTGAGTCGAAGATGGTCGGCACATGTCACGGCACCGCCACTGTCATTCCGAGGGGCCCATGCTGCGCGGGACCCGAGGAATCTGCTTTTGTTTCAACGCGATAGAAAAAGCAGATTCCTCGCTTCGCTCGGAATGACACGTTTAATTATTCAATGAATTTGCAGCTCGGGGCACTAGCGCGTAGCAGAGAATCGAGGTGAACGACCAGAGGGGGAACTGTGTATGCATCTTTTCGATGGAGCGGCTCGTTGCGATGAGAACGTGCGACCAACTTCACTAGGATTTCGGCGGGTGCTCGGTCCGTTCTTTCTTCTTTTCTTCTTTCGCCTTGTCGGACGGGGGATATGTTTCGAGTCCCTTAGAGACCTCCTGGTCGATCCTCTTCCACTCCTTCTCGGGATTCGCGAGCTTGCCAATGAGGTAGAGCCGCCAGGCCAGGCTTTTCGCCTTCGGATCGATCAGATCAATGATCAGAACGCTTTCTTTCTTGCCACCGGTACCAACACTCTCGAACAGAAAGCTCCAGTAGCCGCCCACATACGCGCTGTAAGGGCCCCACTCGCCGGCGACCGTGACATCCATCTGCGCGGAACTGTTGATCCAATAGCGCACGACAAGATCGGGACTCTCCCCGTGTTGCACTTCGCGGAGTCCCCGCTTGTCCAGCTCCCGGGCGACGGTGTGATGCAACGGGTTCTCGATCAATTCGGGATTCAGTTGGATGGCCACCAAATTCTCAATGCCGCCGATGAAAGCGTAGGTCTTATACCTGGAGAAATCGAGATTGGGGTCGAAATCGAGTACCACCTTTGCCTGCACTGGCAGGGCAAGAAAGAGCGCGCCCAGCATCACCCCAATGAGCATAAATTCGACGGAACATTGATGTATCGCTCGGAGTTGCGGATCTCTCATGAATCTCCCTCAGATGGAAACCCTCCCACATTGGGCTGGATTCCACGCAAGCAACAAATTCTACGATTAGTGTAGGGCAACCGCCCACGTATAGCGAGAAAACCATCACCGAAAGGAATCTCCGGGGCTGGCCACCGAGGGGAGAGAATCAGCGGCTCCAAGGGACCAAGAATTCCTGCTTACTCGTTCTCCGCGTCGGGCGGCGCATTATGAAAGAGGCGCACGAGTTCGGCGTGCTCCATAACCACAGCGGGGTCTTTCTGGATGGCATCGAAATACTTTTTTTGAAAACCATCTCCCGTTTCGGTGGGGGCAAAAATCTTTCGCGCCAAAGAAATCGCTCCCCGGGTATCTTCCGGCGCAATTTCGGCGTTCGCCGCCAACGCTTCATCGATGCGAACTACAAATTCGGAGATGTTGTGCAGCCAGGCGAATTGCGGGTCATCAACCACCAGCCGGAAGAGTTCACCCGCCGAGACGCAGCCATGCACTTTCTGGAACTTGCGGCGCTCCATCTCCAGGAGTGTCTTGTGCAATCGCAACAACGCTTCGCGCAAGGCCACGAGCTTCTGGCGCGCCGGAGTGTCTCGCCAATTGCCTTGATTCGCGTACGGGCCTCTATCCTCCGCCACCGTCTATCCCCCCTCCCAGCTTCTCCGCGCTGCCTTCCAGATACGCTGCTACTTCTTTACATTCTCCTTCGGACGGACAACCAGATTGTTCTTCACGCCCGAGACATTGGCCACGAATCCGGCCCGCACGAGTGCACGGTTCTTGTCTGCTTCGCTTTCCACTTGGCCCTCAAGAGTTACGCCTCCATTTTTGACGATGATATGGATGGATGGCAACTCGTCCACGGCATATCGGGAGAGCACCGGATCCTCGTAGATGGCGCGATACACGGCACGCCGCAAATCATCGTCCCCAGCCGAAGCGGGCAGCTCCTCAATCTGGTTTACCACCGCCCCGACGCCTTCGATGCTCTTCACCGCTGCTTCCGCTGCTGTCTTCAATGTGTGCCGGACGACCTGCCCCGTCAGCGTGACGTCGTTTCCGTTCAGCGTAAATGCGATATGGTCAAAGACGGAGACATAGGGAAGAACTGTCAATTGGTGGCGCACTTCGCGGGCCAGTCCTTCCGCATACTTCTCACCTCCGCCCTGCTTCTTGGCTGCCGGTGCATGCTGTGCCAGAACAGGTAATGTTGCCGCCCATCCGGCTAGCGCCAGACTCAGGCCCACCCACAACGCCTTCTTCACGAGGTTAAAACCAGTCACCCTGCGCTCCTCATTTAACTTCACGCACCACTGCCTCTCGTATTGTCTCCCAGGTGCTATCCGCGGTGTTAGCATACGACTGGGAATCGCGCTTCCCGTGGAACATCCCTGCCCGCTCGATTGCCCAGGAGGTTGCTTTTCGCGTGTTGGCGATTGCCCATCGCGGTGCTTCCGGATACGCTCCGGAAAACACGCTCGCCGCCTTCCGGCGGGCCGTTGCGCAAGGAGTCTCCTTCATTGAGACCGACCTGCAATTGACGCGCGACGCGCATCTTGTCGCCATCCATGACGACACCGTTGATCGTACCACCGGCGGTCACGGCGCGGTTCAGCATATGACCCTCGCGGAAATCCGGCGCCTCGATGCGGGCGCCTGGTTTGCCAGCGAGTTTATTGGAGAGCGCATACCAACCCTCGAAGAAATCCTCGCATTTTCCAAGAAAAACGATGTGGTCTTCTACCTGGAACTGAAGCCCAATGGATTCTGGGGCGGCGAACACGCCCTGATCAGCGCTCTTCGCGAATCCGGGGAAATCCCCCGCGTGGTGGTTATTTCCTTCGATCCCGTCATTCTCTTCAGCCTGCGAAACATCGACCCCACTCTCATGTTTGGCTTGCTGTTCAATGGCCAGATCGAGAATCCTTTTCAGAAAGCCGTGGAAATCGGCGCGCGGCAGCTTGCCGTCCGTGGCGACCTGGTGACCCCGAACCTGCTCCACGAAGCGCGCAAACGGGATCTCCAGGTGGTTTGCTGGACGATCAACTCGCCCGCCCATATGCGGCTCCTGGCGTCGGCAGGTGTTGACGGAATCATGTCCGACTACCCAGATCGCCTCCTTGAATCGCTGAAGAAATAGTGTCTCGAGTTGCAAATTCATTGAATAATTAAACGTGTCATTCCGAGCGGAGTCCGCGGAGCGAGGAATCTGCTTTTTCTGCCGCGTTGAAGCAAAAGCAGATTCCTCGGGACCCGCGCAGCGCGGGACCCTCGGAATGACAGGGACAGCGCCGTGACATGTGCAAACTATTTCCGACTCATGACAATAGCTCCGTACACTCCCGCCAGTTCCGCCACAGTTAGTTGTTCGGCGCGTGCGTCCGCGCGCAATTTAAGTTGCTCCAGGAGTTCTCTCACCCGCGCCGGTTCGGCCAGCCCGCGCAAATTATTGGCAAGCGTCTTTCTCTTTTGTCCGAAGCAGGTCTTCACAAATTCGAGAAAGGCGACTCCATTCTCCAGTCCCAGCTTTGCGTTCTCCCCGGGCAGCCGCAAGGTGACCAACGCCGACCCTACTTCCGGAGTCGGACGAAACGCCCCTCGGGGCAGTTTCAGCACTAACTCCGGACGCGAATAAAATTGCGTGGCCACGGACAAATAGCCGTAGGACTTGTTGCCAGGGCGCGCTGTAAGCCGCAGCGCCACTTCCCATTGGATGACGATATGGATCTCTTCGATCAAATCCGCATAGCGGAAGAAATGGTGCAGAATCGGCGAGGTGATGTAGTAAGGCAAATTGCCGTAGAGGCGAATGCGGTGCCCTGCCGCAGTCGCAGCCAAATCCGTCTCCAATACGTCTCCCTGCACCACAGTGAGGTTCGGATGGTTTTGCGCGAGACGCTGCAGCCGCTCGATCAGCGCCCTGTCCAATTCCACTGCGTAAACCGGCACGCCGCTGCGCAGCAGGTGCTCGGTCATTTCCCCGTGGCCCGCGCCAATCTCTATCCAACAGTAATTCTCCGTTGCCGCGCGCGCGGGACTTTCCATCCCGTGAGGAGACACCTGAATGGCCCGCGCGATCTGCTCGCGCCACCCCGCGTCTTCCAGGAAATGTTGTCCCAGTCGTGGCCGTGTCATGGCTCGCCCCTGAGTGTAGCAGCCACCCCGCGTTCCTCGAAATTGAACTGGCAGCCCGCTTGACGCTGCCGCCCGCCTCCGATAGTTTAAGAATTTCACGCCTCATTTATGCGAATACTCTTTGTCGCTTCCGAAGCTCTGCCCTATACGAAAACCGGGGGTCTCGCCGATGTGATTGAGGCCCTGCCCAAAGCCCTGGTGAAGTTAGGGCACGAGGTCGCCGTCTTCCTGCCGCGTTATCGCGGCGTCAAGGCCAACACGGTCGTGATGCCCAGCATGACGATTCCTCAAGGCGGCCGGTTGCGCTTTCCCGCTATCACCAACGGATCGCTCCTTCACGGCGTGCGCTACTTTTTCCTCGATGATCCTTTCTACTTTGACCGCGAGGGCATCTACGGCGACAGCCGACACGAGTATCGCGATAACGCCGAGCGCTACACGGAATTCTCGCGTGCCGCCATTGAATTGGCTAAGCACGTCTGGCCCCCGGACATCATCCATTGCCACGACTGGCAAACCGCCATGGTGCCGGTGCTGCTGCGATCCTCGTATGCCGACGATCCCCTGGCGAAGGATCTCCCGGTCGTTTTCACGGTACACAACATGGGCTATCACGGTATCTTTCCTAAAGAGGTGCTCGAGCGCGCCGGCATTCCAGCCGCGGTCTTTCATCCCGGCGGGGTCGAGTTTTTTGGCAGCGTCAATTTCCTGAAGGGCGGCCTGATCTATTCCGATTACCTGACCACCGTCAGCCACAAATATGCGCAGGAGATTCAGACCTCGGAATTCGGCTTCGGTCTGGAGGGCGTGGTGCGCTCGCGTGCAGACCGCCTGGTGGGCATCCTGAACGGCGTGGACTATTCGAAATGGTGCCCGGAGAAGGACACACTGCTGCCGATGAAATACTCCGCCAAAGACCTGGCAGGGAAGCGCGTCTGCAAGCAAGCGCTCTTCGAGGAGTTCCTGCTGCTGCACGATAATCCCAACCGGGCCGTGCTGGGGATTGTGTCGCGTTTCGCGGACCAGAAGGGTTTTGACCTGATTGCGCTGATTGCAGCTGAACTTCTCCAGGAGGACATTTTGCTGGCCGTCTTGGGGGCAGGCGACCGGCGCTATGAGGAGCTCTTCCGCGCGCTAGCCGGCGATTTTCCGGGGCGCGTGGGCTTGAAGATTGCTTATGACAATCGGCTCGCCCACTTGGTGGAAGCGGGATCGGACATGTTCCTGATGCCCTCACGGTACGAACCCTGTGGCCTCAATCAGATCTACAGCCTGCGCTACGGCACCGTCCCCATCGTGCGCGCCACCGGCGGTCTGGATGACACCATCGAGAATTTCGACCTGCAGCACGGTACCGGCACAGGTTTCAAGTTCGCCGAGTATACCGGCGCTGCCTTCCTGGAGGCCATTCGCCTGGCGCTGCATCATTATTCCAACGACGGGGTCTGGAAGCGTATTCAGCTCAACGGGATGGCCAAGGATTTTTCTTGGAACACCTCCGCAGCGGAATATGCGAAACTATATGAGGCTGCCCACGCAGCGCGAAACCAGAAAGCTGCTCCATCATCTAATTAATCAAGAACAACGGCTGCTTTGACGCAGCCCCTAGAGGACATCGAAACGTTATGGCTGATAACATTCTTGCGGTAAACGACGGCAATTTTGAAGCGGAGGTGCTGACGGCGAGCAAAGCTCAGCCCGTCATGGTGGATTTCTGGGCGGAATGGTGCCGCCCCTGCCACATGCTGGCGCCCACGGTCGCGGAGATCGCCCAGGACTACGCCGGGAGGTTGAAGGTAACAAAGTTGAATGTGGATGAAGCGATGAACTCCGCCGGGCGCTTCAACATCCGCGGCATTCCGACCCTGCTGGTCTTCAAGGATGGCCAGGTGGTCGAGCAGATTGTCGGCGCTGTGCCCAAGGACCAAATCACCAAGGCCCTTGCACGCCACATCGCATAAGACTGTATCTAGTGACTCGGAGCGGCGCCTGTCCCGACCCGGTCGGGAACTCCGTTCACGGTTTTTAGTCGGGAAGGCCATTCTCCTGAATGGCGCTTCGCCGGCCGCCAACCGGGAGCTTGGCGTTCCCGGGGTTCGTGTTGGAGCCGGCCACGGAATCAAACTCTTTCCCTCCTTAGCGGGTCGGACATTCATGTCCGACATAACTCCGCCCCCAAAACAAATACCTCCAAAACTGTCATTCCGGCCCGAGCAGCCCGACTTTTTCTTACGCGCCGAATTCCGGCGCGTCGGGCCGCGGAGTGGAGGAATCCCTCTTCCTCCTCGCGTCTGGACGGGTGGAGCACCCTTTGTCGGCTGACAAGGCGTGGGTGCCGCACCTTTGGTTTGCAAGGGTGCGGATTTTGACTTCTCCCGCTCCGTCGCTCCTCCTTCCCACCTGGCGCCAGTTTCTAGACTAGTACCCTATAAATAATAGTAGACACACGGTAAATAATGTGCTAAGCTCCATTTGTTATGCTGAAGGGACGCTGCTCTTGTGCCTTTGGTGAGAGAGTTATCAGCGACCAGCGACCAGGAGGCAAGAAAGGAGCAGCTCTTTTCCGCCTTCTCTGCCTCGCCACTCGCCACTAAGTCCAACGATTCGGTACGAACCGGGCGCATCCCTGACAGATTAGACCGGGAGGATACCTGACACTGTGAATGAATGGCAGGCGCTTCGAGAAGGGAGCGCCTATGCCGTGGAAAGTGAGCAGTGTCATGGAGGAAAAGCTGCGGTTTATCCTGGAGTACGAGGCCGGTGAGGAGCCGATGACGGAGCTGTGCCAGCGCTACGACATCTCGCGCGAGACCGGGTATCTGACGCTGCGCCGGTACCGCTTGTTAGGTAGCGGTGGGCTGTTGCCGCAGAGCTATGCGGCGCTCCGGCATGGCAACCAGACGCCGGAGGTGATCGAACAGAAGGTGCTGGAACTGCGGCAGGCGCATATGCGCTGGGGGCCACGAAAACTGAAACACATTCTGGAGCGGGACGAGCCGGGACGAAACTGGCCGGCGGCCAACCGGCGCAAGCAGCAACAGGCGCAGGAACGCTTTCGCCGGGAATACAACGAAGTGCGTCCCCACGAAGCGCTGGGCATGCAAACGCCGGCTGCGGTCTATCGGCCGTCAGCGAGAAACTATCCATCGCGGGTGCCGGAACCGGAATACCCGGAGAGCATGCTGGTGCGCAGTGTGCGGCCACATGGCCATTTTCGCTGGAAACAACACGACGTGTTTTTGAGCGAAATGCGGTGGGGAGAAAACGTGGGCCTGTTGCCCGACGACGACCGTTGGTTCACGATCTATTTTGCGCACTTGCCCCTGGCACGCTTCGACAGCCAAAGGTTGCGGGTAACGCCCTTGATGAAAACGGGAGGCAGCACCACTGCCGGGGAGGGGGACGCGTCCCCCCTCCCCGGCAACCCCTCATCTTGGTCAGAATGACCAGAAACTGCCAGGCATCTGCCCGGTCTAAAATGTCAACTATCCGCCCGGCCGGACACGAACATCAGGCGAAAATAGTATTTGCTTTTTCTTCGCCTTTGGGCTACTGTAGCACCCGAAGTTTTCAACAGGTGGCCCATGACCCAGACGCGATGCGATGTTCTAAGCTGTGTAGAGCATGAGAGACTCGAATTTGAGTTGCTCGAGGTCCGCACACGAGGGCAGTACCTGACACGTTTGCGCTCCATCTCCCGGGAAGAGCAGGCCGAGTGGGACCGCCGGGAGCAGCGGGCGTTGGCGAGCCTGGTGGATCACGAACTGGAGCATGGTTGCAACCGTTGAAGGCTGAACGTTCGCCGCTATAGGACGGCGAAGCGCGGAAGGGAAGAAGGGGTAGCATTCTCAGATACGAAGTGGTAATATACCGCTCTCGTAACGTATCTGGAGAAGCCGCGGCGCAGTTCCCGGCGCCCGCTTGTGAATGCCCCTGAAAGACCTATTCGCGAATTTCCTAATTTCCTCCACCGAGGTGTGAAATGTCAGATGAACGGGCAAAACTGTTAGAAGCAGCAATCGCGCAGATCGAGAAGTCCTACGGCAAGGGTTCGATCATGCGGCTGGGCAGCAAAGATGTGCTCGTGCCGGTGAACGTGATTCCATCGGGCTGTTTGTCGCTGGACGCGGCGCTGGGCGTGGGCGGCTTCCCGCGCGGACGCGTAATCGAGGTGTACGGGCCGGAAGCGGGCGGTAAGACGACGCTGACGCTGCACGTCATCGCCGAGGCACAAAAACTGGGCGGGCAGGCCGCGTTCATCGACGCGGAGCATGCGCTCGATCCGAACTACGCGCGCAAGCTGGGCGTGGATGTGGACAATCTGCTGGTGTCGCAGCCGGACAACGGCGAGCAGGCCCTGGAAATCGCGGAAACGCTGATCCGCTCGGGCGGCGTGGACGTCGTTGTGGTGGACTCTGTCGCCGCTTTGGTGCCCAAGGCCGAATTGGAAGGCGAAATGGGCGAACCGCAGATGGGGCTGCAGGCGCGGCTGATGTCGCAGGCGCTGCGCAAGCTGACCGCGATTGTCTCCAAATCGAAAACCTGCCTCATCTTCATCAACCAAATCCGCGAAAAAATCGGCGTGATGTTCGGCAATCCGGAAACGACCACCGGCGGGCGCGCGCTGAAGTTCTACGCCTCCATGCGCGTGGATATCCGGCGCATCCAGGCGATCAAGGAAGGCGACCGCGTCGTCGGTTCCCGGACGCGCGGCAAAGTCGTGAAGAACAAGGTGGCCGCGCCGTTCCGCGAGGCGGAGTTCGACATTCTGTATGGCGAAGGCATTTCGCGCGAAGGTGACCTGATCGACCTCGGCGTGGACAAGGGCTTGATTGAAAAGTCCGGAACGTGGCTGAGCTATGGCGGCGAGCGGATGGGCCAGGGCCGCGAAAACGCCCGCGTCTTCCTGCGCGAGAACAAGGACATCCGCGACAAGCTCGAAAATGCTTTGCGCAAGAAAATGGAAATTCCCATTCCCTGGCAAACCGCTGCGACGCCGGGTCCCAATGGCCACGCAAGTGTCTCCACAGACAAGCCTCCGATGAAGGCTGCGGCCGCCGCTGCCGTGGCTGGAGATGCAAAGGCACGGCCGGCACGCTAAGAAAGATTGTTTTGGGCAAGACGAACCGGGCAGGAGGCGGGCGGGTCCTCCCGCCCGCTTCCATTTCTGACGATCGTAGCCAATGGCGACTTGCCGCAGTCTCGGCATTCTGCTGACCGGCAGACACCACGAGCGAAGGGACACTTGGACAGGGGTCGCTGTCCCGTCGGTCAGGCTTTCAAAACAAAGCACATAGAGGCGTACTGGGCCGAGTTATCTATTGTCAGGGCATGCCCCGCGTGCGTACACTACGTCTCAGTCTGCGAGTGCTGCTCGGCTCGCCGATGAGAAGCGCTCGATTTGCCAGCGATAAACTGTTTGTTATGAACCATCGGAAGGGCTGGCATCGCGCATGCGTCAGTGGACCGAAGTTGACCGGGACGTGAGGCTAGAGTAGAGTTGCCTGCACACCTCCTAGAACTACTGAGACTGACCAGGGATAAGGGCCGAATGATCCGCGAATTTGGGAAAACTATAGTTGTGGCGTGCTTGGGCGTTACGCTCTGCGTGCCACTGCCTGCCGCGGAATCTTCCGGCAAACCCATTGTCAGCAATTCCGCAAAGGCAAAATCGAAATCCAGTGCGCGCACACGCCACATGGCTGCGCGTTATCGCGGGGTGCCCACCTACGCGGATTCCGTGCGCGACGATGATCCCACATTCGATGATCCCGTCGTGCGGCAGGCCGTCGTCGAGGGTCTGGGCCGCTATAACGGTTCCGTCGTCGCCGTGGACCCGAATACCGGGCGCATCCTCACGATCGTGAATCAGAAGATTGCCTTCAGCGACGGTTACATTCCTTGTTCTACGATTAAGCCCACGATCGCCATCGCCGCTCTTGAAGAAAATGTGATCACCCGCGACACCATGCTGAAGGTGGGCCGCCGCAAGTACATGAATCTGACGGATGCCCTGGCGCACTCCAATAATTCGTTCTTTGAGGAACTCGGCCGACGCATGGGCTTTGACACCGTCTCGAAATACGGCCGCCTGTTAGGACTGGGTGAACTTGCCGGCTACAACCTGCCCGATGAGCATCCAGGATCGTTCCCAATGCAGCCGCCGGCCTATGGCGGTGTGGCACGCATGTCGAGTTTCGGTGAAGGTATTCAGATCACGCCGTTGCAGTTAGCGGCGCTGGCTGCCGCGTTTGCCAATGGCGGCACGCTCTACTATCTGCAGTATCCTCATTCGCAAGAAGAGATGGATAATTTCGCGCCGCGCGTGAAGCGGGATCTGAATATTTCCGATGTTCTCCCGGAGGTTCGCGAAGGCATGCTCGCCGCCGTCCTGTACGGCACGGGCCGCCTCAGCTATGACGCGGGCGGAGACGAAACACCTCTGGGCAAGACCGGCACGTGCGACGACCACAACACCACTCCTTCACGCATCGGCTGGTTCGTCAGCTATGCGGATGAGACGCACCCGAAGATTGCCCTGGCCGTGTTGCTCCGCGGGAATACACGGCGGGTGAAAGGCCCCACAGCGGCGCAGGTGGCTGGTCACATTTACCGGAAATTGCGCCAAGAGAATTATTTCGCGGACGGCGCCAAGGGAACTTCCATCCCGGCCAATTCCACAGGCAAATAATCAGCTTTAGAGAAATTCGGAGTTAGTTGCGGACAACGCCCGCTGGATGCGTGTTGTTACAGGGAGACGGGGCGGCAAGGACGCGGCTTCACGTGCACACTGATGACGGGTTCGCGAAGCTGGCGCATGGCGTCAAAGCAGCAATCGCAGAGTTCCAGGCACAATTGGTCTTCGCTCTTTGCTCGAAAACTGCGATGGCATTCATAGCAGGTGGAAAAAGCCGGGCGTTCGCGCAGCTCGCGAACGTGAATTTCGGGATGAACTTCCAGCGCGATCATGAGAACTCCTCTTAAACTGTTGATGGCACGCTGGATGCCAAGACTTCGCCACAGCGCAGATTGAATATAAAGGACTTAAAACAACGGCTTACGGTTGTAGTGGGTGAATTTGCGCACGCGGCTCTGCGAATCTCGCGGAAAGACCCTTGGTTGATTGAGCGCACCTCTCGTGACATTGATTTGACCTGCACCGCGGTTTAGGACAAAAGGTAAGCGTGCGGTATTCTCGTAAGTTCGGGCTCGGTGCGCCCGTCTGCCCTGTGCGCACCGTCCAAACGAGAAAAGCATCTTGGGGGAGCAGTGAACCGACGATTTTTGATGGGGATGGCAATACTTCTCGCGGCCGGAATTGTCGTTGATGGCTACGCGATCCGCAAAAACGTGAGCGCCGCGAAAGAAACGCAGCGCCAGACGGAATTGGCCAAAGCCGAAGGTGCGCGAATGCGCGCAGAATTGGTGTTTCCCACTGCGAAGAAGATGCCCAGCGGCGAGAATTTCGCCGGAATACTGGCGCAGTTCGGTTTGTCTGCTGCCGAAGCAGCGGATGCGACCGCGGCCGCGCAACGCGCCTTCAATCTGCGTCAAGTACGAGCCGGGAATACAGTCACCGTGGGGCGCTCTGTGGAGGGAAGCCTGCGCGAAATCGACTACAAAATTGACGCCGAGCGGGTGCTGCACATCGTGCCCCAGACGCCTGGCTTTGCCGCCGAAGTCCGCGAAATTCCCGTGCGCTCCGAAGTCGCGATCGTGAGCGGCAAGCTGGAAGATTCGCTGTTCAACGCCGTCGAAGAAACAGGAGAAAGCGCCGAAGTGGCCATGCGCCTGGCGCAGATTTTTGGGTATGACCTGGATTTCTACACCGATCCGCGCAGGGGCGACACTTTTCGCATGGTGCTGGAGAAGCGCAAATACGCCAACAGCGAAACCGTGGGATACGGCAAAATCCTCGCCGCCGAATATGTCAATGACGGCAGGAAATATCAGGCGCTGCTATTTCACGATCCCGAGGGCCGCCCCGCCTACTACACTGCGGACGGCAAGAGCCTTCAGAAGGCCTTCCTGAGATCGCCCCTGAAATTTGGGGCGCCCGTGACGTCCCACTTCAGCAAGGCGCGCTTCCATCCGATCCTGAAGACCTACCGCCCGCACTTGGGCACCGATTACGGTGCACCTGTGGGCACGCCTGTGCAGACCATCGGGAGTGGCCGGGTGGTTTTTGCCGGCCGCAAAGGCGGCGACGGCAACATGGTGCACATCGTCCATTCCAATGGCTATGAAACGATGTATCTCCACTTGTCCCGGATGTTCGTGCGTTCCGGCGAGCGCGTGGAAATCGGCAAAACCATCGGTTTGGTGGGCATGACCGGCCTGGCAACCGGTCCCCATCTCGATTTCCGCATCATGCAGAAAGGCCAATTCAAGAATTTTGAGAGGCTGGGCCTGCCGCCATCGGATCCTGTTTCCAAGAAGAACTGGCCCGAATTTGTCGGCGTGCGAGAAGCGTGGCTGCCCGTTCTGAACGGGGAAAAGCGACTGGAGACGGCTAGTGTCGTTCCAACCATTTCGGCCAAATGACGGTCCAAGCATCTGACGCGAGCACAGAGAGGGGAGGTATTGTCGGGTCAACTGATTAGATGGTGTAGCATTGACCGGTTGACCTGGCACGACTTACTGGGCACTGACCAATCGAAAGCTGCACTCCCTCGCGAGGAACAAATTTCTCATTCCAGGTGTCTATTACGTAGCGGCGTTCCCGCGAGTTCGGCCCAAAGCCATGAAATCGAAATACACTGGTCTTGATGCGACTTTCAATAACAACAAGTAGCATAGTCTTGTGTGCGGCGTTTTTATTGCATCCAATACACGGCGTATGCCAAAAGGTCGACCGCCATGCGAAGCACGCGGAGGCTATCGCCCCCAAGGACCTGTTGCAGAAGGGGACAGACGACGAGGTAATTCGGGACTTTATTCAATTGTTATACCCCTCGTGGGGCGACCTGTCGCTTGACCTTCTTGTTTCGGGCAGGCGAAGCATGAATCCGTATTACGGCATGACTTGGAGCTTCGCGGTTGTTCCTGCGGCCGAGAAGATATTCTATGGTTTCTCTCCTTCAAGCACTCCTTGCAGCAACCCCGACGACTGTTTCGCCAAACTGGAACTTAAAGAGCCTCTTCTAGTGGGTAGGTTTTCCCAGCGGGGGTCGCGGGTCCTTGCCTACGAAGCATCACGCCCCGAGGTCACCCAGAAAAACCTTACCTTTCTGCAATCTGTAAAAGCCGAGGATTCATTGACAGATATCGAAGCTGGGCTATTGAAAGTAGGCGCCCGGTATGTGCCTTCTTCCGAAAAGGGACTCCGAAAACATCTGCAAGCAAGCGCCCTATTCTTGAAGTACGGATTTCGAATTGACCGACTGCAATTCTGCCGTACCACCCCGGGCTTCGACGGTAAGAAACCGGCGATGTTCTGGTCAGCCCATGTGTTCTCTAATCGTTGGCAACGAAGGTTCCTCGTCACCGTAGAGCCCTTCGAAGGCGACATAACAAGTCTGCTTGTAGTGACAAAGAGAGAGGAAACGGCGATGGGCTGCAAGGATTAGAGACGCGCTAACTGTCCATGTGGGTACTAGGGCTACCAGAGTGAGGGGTGTAGCTTATTCTGTCCCGTAGAATACTACCCCGCGAACACGGAGAAAGTATTCTCGAAGGGATTTGCTGGAACAAGTTGGAATGGCACTAGTAAATAATCGGCAGTTTGCTGAAGTCGGCGGCGCCTTCGTCGGTTACGCATAGAATCAGCAGCGTACGGTCATCATGAGGCGGGCGGCCGACGCCGGCGAACTCGTCCGTGGCCTTCACGATGCGCTGCGCAATGGTATAGGCCGGGTCCGCGATCGCGACCTCAGCCAAAAGGCTCTTCAATCGGTCGGACCCAAACTCCTCCAGATCGAGATTCATGGATTCATGGACGCCGTCCGAGGCAAAAACCACGATGTCACCCGGAATTAAGGAAAGCCTCCTCTCCTCATATTCGGTGTTAGGCAACAACCCAAGAGGCACTCCGCGAACATCAATTTCCGTGACTTTGCCATCGTGAATCAGCAACGGCAGAGTGCCTCCGGCATTCGCGATGCTCAGTTCTCGCAAAGCCGCATCGTATACCGCAAAATGCATGGCAATAAAGCGGGCATCCAGCCGCGCGGCAAGCAGCCTGCCATTCAGAAGAGCGAGCATTTCAGCGGGAGTTGCCTCCCGATCAACCACCAGCTCGCGCAGGATGCCGATGGCCAGCGAACCATACAGCGCGGCCGCTGTACCCTTTCCGGAGACATCCCCAATGGCAATGGCCAGGCGCCCCACGCCATATGGCAGTAGATCGTAGAAATCCCCGCCGAGTTCCCGCGCCGGAACATACGCGGTCGCCAAGTCCAGGCCGGGCACATCGCGCGCGCCGCTGGGAAGAAGTTGCCGCTGAATCTCCCTGGCGGTCTCCAGGTCATCTTGCATGCGAACCTGGGTCTCCCGCGCTTCCTCAAATAAACGAGCATTCTCAAGGGCGACGGCGACGTAGGTACCCAGGATGTTCAGGAGGCGTTCATGCTCGGCGGTAAAGGCACTCGGCACCGTGCTTTCCAGATCCAGCACGCCTACGAGGCGGTCCTGCCGAAGCAGGGGCACCACCAGTTCCGAGCGCACCTCCACATCCGTTCCACACTGCAGATAGCGCGGATCCAGGCGCACATCAATCACACGGATGGTCCGGCGCTCCGCTGCCGCGCTTCCGGTGATGCCTTGATGCAAGGGTATGCTCACGCGAGAGGGGATGGCGTCCTCGAAGCGCATGGCGAAAATGCTTTCCAGCGTCTGGGTGGACTCGTTCCAAAGCATGACGGTGAAAACGTCATAGTCCACCAGCTTTTTGACCCGCTCCGCGATGCGCCGCAAAAGCTCGCCGCGGTCCAGTATGCCGGTGATTTCATGGGTAACTTCGTACAGCAGGGCGAGCGTTTCCGCCTGCTTCGGTTCCGTTACAAAGGTGGCCGGAGGCACGGGATCCGCATCGCCGAGCAGGGAAAACGGAATAAGTTTGGAACTCTGTTCCATGAGTCGAGGCCGACCCCTAAGTCTTAGATGTAGCGAACAGCGGTTGGTTTCACGCGCAGCCCATTTTACCGTGAAAGGGGGAGGAATTGGTTGCAAGGGCCACGAAAAAAGATGATAGCGACTACGGCAAAAACGGGGCGGCCGTCTTGCCGGTGAAAGGGACGGGCTCAGATAAGGCAGCAGCGACCTAAGAAAATGGGGCAGGTCGCCTTAAAATGACCGGAGATTTGGCTTACTTCACTTCCCAGGTATCGCCTGCTTGCAGCAGCCGGTTCAGATCACCCGGACCTTTCTTGCTGATGACCTCGCGAACCTGGTCGTTGATGACGTCTTCGTAGCGTGGCAGATCGTCCCAGGCGCGGAACACCCCGATGGGAGTGGGGAAGCCCGGGCGATGCTCCATGTGCGAAAGCAGGAAGGCGTAGGACGGTCGTGAGTGGTGCGCATCATGCACGACCAGGTCCGACTCCGTGATGCCATTGCCGAGCCGCACGACCTCGATGTCTCCGTCGGGCATGCGGCGGAGCCCCTTGTCGCGATTCTTGCCGAACACGAGAGGCTTGCCATGCTCCAGTTGCATGACATGTTCGCTGCGCGCATCTTTTTCCGTCAAACCGGTCCATGCGCCATCATTAAAAATGTTGCAGTTCTGCAGAATCTCGATGAACGCGGAACCCTTGTGGGCCGCCGCAGCCTTCAACGTGTCTTTCAACTGCGCCTGAAACACATCCACGGCGCGCGCCACAAAGGTTGCTTCCGCGCCGATCGCCAACGACACGGGATTGAACGGCCGGTCCGGTGAGCCGAAGGGAGTGGACTTCGTGACCTTGTGAAATTCCGAAGTGGGCGAGTACTGGCCTTTCGTCAGACCATAGATGCGGTTGTTGAACAGCAGCACCTTGATGCCGACGTTCCTCCGCAGCATGTGAATGGTGTGATTCCCGCCAATGGCCAACGCATCGCCATCGCCGGTGGCCACCCAGACTTCCAGTTCCGGATGCGCGATCTTGATGCCGGACGCCACCGCGGGCGCGCGGCCGTGAATGGAGTGAAACCCAAACGTGTTCATGTAATACGGGAATCGGCTGGAACAGCCGATGCCGGAAACCACGACAAAATTCTCGCGGGGCACGCCGAGCTCCGGGAAAACGGCTTGCACCGCGGCGAGGATGGCGTAGTCGCCGCATCCCGGGCACCAGCGCACTTCCTGGTCGGTCTGGAAATCCTTCTTTGTGAGCGGCGGAAGAGCAGTAGTGGTCATCGCGTCTCCTGGCGTCCCAGCATTTCATCAATTTTTTGTTCGAGCTCGTTCTGTTTGAAGGGCCGCCCCTGAATTTTGTTCAAGCCGACGGCGTCCACCAGGTATTTCGCGCGCAGTACCCAGAGGAGTTGTCCCATGTTGAGCTCCGGCACCAAAAACTTGCGGTAGCGCTTCAAGATGTCGCCGAGATTGGCCGGCAGCGGATTCAGGTAGCGCAAGTGCAGGTGGCCGAGCTTGCGGCCCTTGGCGCGCTCCGCCTTCACCGCTTGCGTGATCGAGCCATACGTCGAACCCCAGGAAACGAGAAGCAGGTCTCCTTCCGGGTCGCCGCTGGGCAGCACATTTGGCACATCCTGCACAATGGCATCAATCTTGGCGGCACGAATTCGCACCATCTTCTCGTGATTCAGCGGCTCGTAGTTCACGTTGCCACTGACGTCCTGTTTTTCCAGGCCGCCGATGCGATGCTCCAGTCCTGGTGTCCCCGGGACGGCCCACGGCCGCGCCAGTGTCTCCGGGTCACGCTTATAGGGCAGGAATCCTTCGGGATCAGTGGTGAAGTGCACGGGAATGCCCGGAATTTCCTCGACGCTTGGGATGCGCCAAGGTTCCGCGCCGTTGGCCAGGTAGCCGTCCGAGAGAATAATCACCGGCACCATGTACTTCAATGCAATGCGGCTGGCTTCCACGGCGATCCAGAAGCAGTCCGCGGGCGTCGCGGCCGCAAGGACAGGAATGGGCGCTTCGGAATTGCGTCCAAACAGCGCCTGCAGCAGGTCGGCCTGCTCGGTTTTCGTCGGCAGACCGGTAGAGGGGCCACCGCGCTGGACATCGCAAATTACCAGCGGAAGCTCCGTCATCACCGCGAGTCCCATGCCTTCCGTCTTCAGCGCCATGCCGGGGCCGGAGGTCGTGGTGACGGCCAGCATTCCAGCGTAAGAAGCTCCAATCGAGGAAGTAATCGCCGCGATTTCATCTTCCGCCTGGAAGGTCAGCACTCCGAAGTCCTTGTACTGCGAAAGCTCGTGCAGAATGTCGGAGGCGGGCGTAATCGGATAACTGCCCAGGAACAACTTGAGTCCGGCTTTCTTCGCCGCGGTGACAAACCCAAGCGCCAGGGCCTGGTTGCCGCTCAAATTGCGATATAACCCGGGCGAAAGATGCGCCGGCGGAATCTCGTAGCTGATCTGGAACGCTTCGGTGGCTTCGCAATAGGAGTAGCCGGCCTTTAGCGCCAGCTTGTTGGCCTCTGCCAGCAGCGGTTTCTTCTTGAACTTGTCATCGATCCAGCGGATCGTCGACTCCGTCGAGCGGTTGTACAGCCAGTAGCACATGCCCAGCGCAAAGAAGTTCTTGCAACGGTCCATGGCTTTGGCATCGAGACCCAGACCCTGCAAGGCTGAACGCGTCAGACGCTGCAATTCCACGGGAAACACGCGGAATTTGTCGAGCGAATGGTCCTCAAGCGGATTGGTGGTCAGGTGCGCCTTGCGCAGGTCGCCTTCCTTGAAGCTGTCGGAGTTGATGATGGCGATGCCGTTCGCCTTCAGGTCGCCAACATTCACCTTCAAGGCCGCCGGATTCATGGCAATCAAAACGTCCACCGAGTCACCCGGGGTGTGCACTTCGCCGGAAGAAAAATTCAGTTGAAAGCCGCTCACGCCCGGAACGGTGCCGGCAGGAGCGCGAATCTCCGCGGGATAGTCCGGGAAAGTGGCAATGTCGTTTCCATACAGCGCGACGGTGTTGGTAAATTGGCTGCCCGTGATCTGCATGCCATCGCCCGAATCTCCGGCGAAACGAATCACCGCCTGATCAATCACTTCGCGTTTTGTTTTCCCCGCGGGAATTTCCGTGAGCGTGGACATCGTGCGACTTACCCCCGTTTTTCAGTTACTCCTCCAGAATGCCAGAAGGATTGCGGCTTCCAGTGAGTCAGCGGTTCGGTGAGCTTGCAGCAGGAACGAGTGCTAGACCGCCAAGTACCGACACATCAAGAATACCACAGGAATGCAGCGGAGGTAGGTGACCGCGCCAGTCAGCGCGTCACAAAGTAGCTAACTCGCATTTCCAGGACGAACTCTTTCCAACGGTGTTTCTGCCGCGCGCCAACTCTGTGTTCCTGCGGGTTTCAATATGATGGGGACGCCCTGAAATCACGCGCCCGATGGGTAAGAAACACAATCACCCCCGGCAATTTTCATCAACGCTTCCTTGGAGATTGTTTGCCACGGTTCGCGAGTTACTTCAGAGGGTGGTCCGATTATGATTCACGAGTCGAACGAGCGACTCGCCCTGGAGAAAGTCATCGGGCAGAACGAACTTCGGAGTTCCGCTGATCTCGCTGGGAGCTGCCAGTGTGGAAATCTCGTTGTGTCCGGGGCGGGAAAAGAGTACGCTGAGGCACCGGAGGTCTAAACCGGATATACCGGTTACTACTATGTTTGAGTCACCTCTAAAGCAGGAGCAACAAGGCAGCAAGACAGGGCTGTGGGTCGGCCTTGGGATAGTTGTGGTCCTAGCAGTGGTGGCGCTGGTTTACGTGACTTCAAAGCGCAGCGCGAAAGGCCCCGCCCCCGTTGCAGCGCTCACCAACGTGAAGGCCGATCCAGTCCACGACTTGCGGGTAGTGAGCGCCAAGATGGATAAAGATTTCAGCGGCACGACCGCTATGTGGTCGGTCGACATTAAGAACTCATCTGCGGAGCTCACCTACAGCAATATCGCGTACGAGACGACTTACATCGGCGCTGAAAATCGGGTTTTGCTTGTAAACCAAGGCAAGATCCCCCTTACAATCGGCCCCGGCGATGACCAGAGCGCACAGTTTCGGGATACGCTCTACCCGACTGGCACCATCTGGTTCAAGATCCGGATCACGGACGCCACGGCCGCGAAATAGTAGCTAGCAGAGGGTTGCCCACATTAGGAGATTGTCACCGAGGCTGCAGCGTTGCTTTGCGCGGAGAGTCTTACCCTGGGCGGGATTTTCCAGGCCCGCTAGGGGGATTTGCGGTCGCTGTGCCTTCCACTTCAAACCCAGCCACCTCGGGTGCCGGCACGCTTGGCCGTGCCCGCAGGAACCAATCGTCCGCCAATGTCATTCCCAGAGGCGGTCGCTTTCTGAATGGCGCGAGGAACTCTTCAACCCGTCTGCTTTTTGCGCGATGCACTCTTTTCCATCGCACGCCTTTCATGCGATGAATCTGCCTTTTTGCGGGTCTTTTGCGAAAACTTGATCGGAGCTTAACTTCCCGATGAAGTAGCCACCGTTCTTCGCCCCTCAAATTGTTCCACCACACTCTTGAGCCGGAAGAAAAAAAGCCACCAGATACTGATGGGAAGCAGCATGAATACGACGGAGACTGCCAGGAGCTGCTTCATCGATTCGGCTTCGGTGACAAAATGCTCGGGTATCGCAAACGTCTCGAAGGGCCGCAGCGCGATCATGCTCAAGCAGAACGCCAGGGCAATCGAAGCCCACCAAAGCGCAGCCTTCCGGGCCCACGGTCGAAGCTGGAAGAGGCCGATGCCCGTGCGCATGCCCAGCGTCACCAGAAACGGCGGCACCAGCGCAATCAGCGCGAACGTAATCGGATGAACTTGATACGGGTGTTGACCGTAGGAGTCCGGCGGCAGATTCATCAGAGGAAGGAAGAGCCAGCCCCAGAGGAAGAAGGCCATCGCGCTTCCGAGTACGGCGAGCGTGGCGGCGGCGGTTACGCCTGCGGAACGACTTCTTGCGGGCATCATAGCTCTAGGCATGACAGCACACGGCGGTACTCCTGAACAGGGTGAGTTGCGCGCGCGCGTATTCAAAATGCCACTTGACGTTCGCTTTCTTTTCGCCTAAAGTGGCCGTGGATGGCTGAGCAGGTCCCCGATCGCGGCCCAGCCACAGGCGGCCTGGAAAACTGATCCACGTCCCGCACCAGCACGCACACGGAGGAGCTCATGGCCCTGACGAAACGCCAAAAAGAAGTTCTGGATTTTCTCGTCGCGTTTGAGACCAAGCACGGTTACGCGCCGAGTTTTGAAGAGATTGGCCGCGGATTGAAGCTCACCTCGCTCGCCACGGTCCACAAACACATCAGCACCCTCGAGAAAAAGGGCTTTATCCGGCGCGGCTATAACCAGAGCCGCTCGATCGAAATCGTGCAATTGCCGAAGTCGGTGAAGGAACAAGTCATTGAGCGCCGCATCCAGGAGCTTCCCCTGGCTGGCCGCATCGCCGCCGGCCGCCCGCTGGAAGCCGTCGAGGAGCGCGAGACCATTTCCTTGGGTGACTTTGCCCGTGGCGGCAATTCCTTCGTGTTGCAGGTGAAAGGCAATTCCATGATTGAGGACCACATCATGGATGGCGATTTCGTGGTCTGCGAGCAGACCCAGGTGGCCAATGGCGGGGACATCGTTGTTGCTCTGGTGGGCGGCGATGATGCCACGCTCAAGAGGTTCTATCGCGAAGGCTCCGGGAAAGTTCGCCTGCAGCCTGCCAATTCGGAGATGGCGCCCATCCTGGTGCCTGCCAGCGACGTCAAGATCCAGGGCCGCGTCATCGGCGTCCTGCGCAAGTACTGACGGCCAATTCCTGCCTTATTTGGGGCAAAAGTCCCCAGAGTCCACTAAGGCTGTGTCTCTGTTACTCCTGCAGGCATCTAATTCTATTTTGGAGTAAACTGCACGGTCCCCTCCGGATGAGTTTCTTTTTCTAAAGCCGGCGGGCGAGGACACACCGCTGACGGCCTCCACCGAAAATGTCTTGCTGTTCGCGGGCGATCCGGCTGCGCGAGAGTCCTTGCGTTCCCTCCTTGCTGCGGCTGGCTACAGCGTTCGTGTTGCGGAGACGCAAGAAGAGCTTCTGCGCTTGCTGCAAGAGAGTTCCGCCGGCCTCCTTCTGCTCGCTTTGGACTCCGCTGATCCGGAGTCGGACAATACCCTGGCCGCGATACGCGGTCACAACGCTGCGTCACAAGTCCGCGTCCTGCTCCTTACGCCGGGCGGAAAAGAAGCTATCGCGCGCGGGTTGGACTTGGGTGCGGACGATGTCGTAGGGGTCCCTTTCGATGAAGGTGAACTCCTGGCCCGTGTGCGGGGCCAGTTGCGCCAGAAACGCGCCACTGATGAATTGGCCGCAAGAATGCGCATCGCGGAGGAGAGCCGCGAAGTTGCCCAGACTGCTTTCCAGGCGCTTGCGGTCACCGAGAAAATGACGCGCGACGCTTTTTCCCTCGAACGCATCCTGAAAATCGGCGTCATCTCTTTGTTCAGTTTGGCGCTCGTCATCGCCGCTGTTTTCTTCCTCGATTCGCGCCGCGCGGAGAAAGAGACTCGCCGCGCCTACACGGTGATCGCGCGACTCGAAAACAGTGTTAAGACGGAGGAACAACTCCTCGCGTCCGCCAAGCGGCTGCGCGAGGACCCCGCCAACGCCGACTTGTTGCAGCAGAAAGAGACCCTCGAGCAGCAGGCTGAAACACTGCGTAAGAAAATGGCGCAGCCGGATGGCAGCGACGTCACCGAGTTACGCCGCCAATTGGATGAAGCCACCGGGCGATTGAGCAAGATCGAGGGGCAGTCGCAAGCTGCGGAATCGGTGATCCGCTCCTCCGCTCCCAGCGTATGTCTGCTGCACGTCTCCGTGGCTTTTAATGAGAAGGATTCCGGGCGGCGCTTGCGCTATGGCGGCATCGACAGCGATGGAACTCCACTAAAGGACAGCAACGGCAATCCCGTTTACACCACCGAAGGACGCGGCCCGGAGGTGCGCGCCGACTTTTTCGGCACGGGCTTTATCGTCGGCGAAGGCAAAATCCTCACCAATCATCACGTGGTGCAGCCCTGGTGGCAAAACGACGAATTGGCCGGCGCGATGCAGCAGGGATTGCAGCCAGTCATCGCGGAGATGATGGCGTATTTCCCCGCGGCTACCAATGGAATCCCCGTGGGGATCTCCAGGATTTCTGATGAAGCGGATCTCGCCCTGATTCACGGTGACCTCTCCGAGTTGGACCGTCCGGCTCTCAAGCTGAACCGCGGCAAGGAAGCCGTCGTCAGCGGGGAAGGTCTGATCAGCGTCGGCTACGCCACGGGTCTTGATGCCATCCTGGCTCGCGCCGGCGATGAGACGGTGGAGCAGATTGTGAAAGCCAGCGGAGGCGAGCCGAAACTGGTGCTCGCGGAATTGGCCCGGCGCAAGCTGATTCGTCCGCTGGTCACGCAAGGTCATGTCGGCGACGTCCTGCCGGACAAGATTGTCTACGATGCGCAAACCACTTCCGGCGGCTCCGGCGGCCCGCTCCTGATCCGCGATGGCGAGGTGATTGGCGTGACCTTTGCCGTGGTGCGCGGCTTTGGTGGCTCGAATTTTGGCGTGCCCATCCGCTTCGCTGTGCCCCTGTTGAAACATTAAGATGAGATTTTTCGTTTTGTTGCATTGAAAAAAGTAGCCTAGGCTGCCGGACCCTCCGTGAAACAATGTAAAGTTTCGCATTACCCGGACGAGCCGGGCTGACGCTCTCCCATGAAGAAGAAGCAACCGATCCGCAAAGTTCTGGCTGCCAATCGCAGCGAAATCGCCATCCGCATTTTCCGAGCAGCCAATGAGCTTGGAATGCGCACCGTCGCCATCTACTCTCTGGAGGATCGCCTGGCCTTGCATCGCTTCAAAGCCGATGAAGCCTACCAGGTGGGCGCCGGGAAGGGGCCGGTCGAGGCTTATCTCGATATTCCCGGAATCATCGCCATTGCCAAAGAGCACGAAGTCGACGCCATCCATCCTGGTTATGGCTTTCTCTCGGAGAATCCGGCCTTGGCGCGCGCCTGCGCCCAGGCTGACCTGACGTTTGTGGGTCCCACGCCGGAGCTTCTCGAACTGCTCGGCGACAAGACAGCCGCCCGTCGCTTGGCCGCTTCGGCCGGAGTGCCCGTTCTGCCGGGTACGCAGAATCCAGTCGCCTCGCCTGCGGAAGCGCACAAGATCGCCAGCGAAATCGGCTATCCCGTGATTGTAAAGGCCGCCATGGGTGGCGGTGGCCGCGGCATGCGCGTGGTCCAGGATGCGGAACAGCTTGCCGCCCGCCTTGAGGAAGCGCAGCGCGAAGCCAAATCCGCTTTCGGTGATGCTTCCGTTTTCCTGGAGAAATTCCTTCCGCGCGCGCGCCATATCGAAGTCCAGATTCTTGCGGACGAGCACGGCAACCTCCTGCATCTTTACGAACGCGACTGTTCCGTGCAGCGGCGCCACCAGAAAGTCGTGGAAGTAGCGCCGGCCTTTAACCTCCCGGAAAAGGTTCGCGGTGAACTCTGCGCAGCGGCTGTGGAGATTGCGCGCAAAGCCAGGTATCGCAACGCGGGCACGGTTGAGTTTCTCTACGACGTTGATTCTCTAAAGTGGTATTTCATCGAAGTGAATCCGCGGATCCAGGTGGAGCACACGGTCACGGAAATGGTCACGGGCGTGGACCTGGTGCGCTCCCAAATCCTCATCGCGCAGGGTCACACACTGCACGAGGCCCCGCTCTCTCTTCCTGCGCAGGAAAAGATTCCGCTTTATGGCGCGGCGCTGCAGTGTCGCGTCACCACGGAAGACCCGGAAAAACATTTCGCGCCGGATTACGGCAAGATTTCGACGTATCGCTCGCCCGCGGGTTTCGGCATTCGCCTTGATGGCGGCACCGCATACGCCGGCGCGGTCCTTACCGCGTACTACGATTCGTTGCTGGTCAAGGTCACCGCCTGGGGCGCCAATCTTACGGAGGCTTGCCAGCGCATGGATCGCGCGTTGCGCGAGTTCCGCATCCGCGGCGTCAAGACCAACATACCGTTCCTCGAAAACGTCGCCAATCATCCGCGTTTCCGCGCCGGCGAGGTCACCACGTCGTTCCTGGACGATTCACCGGAGTTGTTCCGCTTCACGGGCCGCGCGGACCGCGCCACCAAGCTGCTCTCTTACATCGGCGATGTCATCCTCAACGGCAATCCCGAGGTGAAGGGGAAAAGAGTGCCCGAGTTTATTGAGAAGGCGCCCATTCCCGCCGCGCCCGGCCTCACTCCGCCTCAAGGAACACGCCAACTGCTGCAAAAGCTGGGCCCCAGGAAATTTGCCGCCTGGGCGCGGAAGGAAAAGCGGCTCCTGCTGACGGACACGACCTTTCGCGATGCGCACCAGTCGCTGATGGCCACGCGCGTCCGAAGTTATGACATGCTGGCCACCGCCCACGCCGTGGCCCAGCGCTTGCCCAATCTTTTTAGCCTGGAAATGTGGGGCGGCGCCACCTTTGATAGTTCGCTGCGATTTCTCCACGAGGATCCCTGGCAGCGCCTTCGCGAATTGCGCGCGCAGATTCCCAACATCTGTTTTCAAATGTTGTTGCGCGGGGCTAACGCGGTTGGCTACACCTCGTATCCCGACAACGTCATCATCGAATTTGTGCGCGAAGCCCACCGCCAGGGCATCGACATTTTCCGCATCTTCGATTCACTCAATTCCATTGACAACATGCGCGTCTCGATCGATGCGGTGCTCGAGACGGGCGCCGTTTGCGAGCCGGCCATCTGCTACACCGGCGACATTCTTGACGATCGCCGCCCGAAATACTCGCTGAACTATTACGTCGCGATGGCCAAGCAGCTCGAAAAACTGGGCGCGCACTTCCTGGCGATCAAGGATATGGCCGGTCTGTGCAAGCCGTACGCCGCCTTTGCTCTGGTGAAGGCGTTGCGCGAAGAAATCGGCATTCCCATTCACTTTCACACGCATGACACGAGCGGTATCAATTCCGCATCCTTGCTTAAGGCTGCCGACGCCGGTGTGGACGTCGCCGACGCGGCCATCGCTTCCATGAGTGGCGGCACCAGCCAGCCCAATCTAAATTCCGCGGTCGAGGCCCTGCGCCACACCCCACGCGACACCCAGCTCGACATCGCCGCGCTCAATGAATGCTCCGATTATTGGGAAACCATCCGCAGCTACTATCTCCCCTTCGATTCAGGGCCTAAGGCGGGTTCCGCGCGGCTTTACGAACACGAAATTCCCGGCGGGCAATTCACGAACCTGCGCGAGCAAGCCACCGCCATGGGCCTGGGCCACCGCTGGCGCGAAGTGGAAAAGACCTACGCCGAAGTGAACGCCTTATTTGGCGACATCGTGAAGGTCACGCCCTCCAGCAAGGTGGTGGGAGACATGGCGCTGTTTCTTGTGGCCAACGAAATGAAGCCCGCCGACCTGCTCGCTTTGGATGAACATCACGACGTCGCCCTGCCGAATTCCGTCGTGGAAATGTTCCATGGCGCACTGGGCGTTCCCCCCGGCGGTTGGCCCAAGAAACTTCAGCGCATCATTCTTCGTGGCCACGCGCCGCTGAAAGGCCGGCCCAGCGCGAGCCTCCCGCCCACGCATTTCGATCACGAGAAGACACAGCTCGAAGCCAAGGTGGGTCACCCGGTGCATCGCGACGCCCTGCTTAGTTATCTTCTCTATCCCGACGTTTATCTGAAGTACGACAATTTCCGCCAGACTTATGCCGATGTCGGTGTTTTGCCCACGCCTGCTTTTTTCTACGGTCTGAAGCCCGCCGAGGAAATTACCGTGCAGATCGAATCCGGCAAGACCATGATCGTGAAATTCCTGACCGCCAGCGAGGCGCATCCCGACGGCACGCGCACCCTGTTCTTTGAACTGAACGGCCAGCCGCGCGAGGTCAACGTCCGCGATCGCGCACTGCGCGTCATCGAACGCAGCCACCCGAAGGCGAATCCGGAAGATCCGGGGCATGTCGGCGCCCCCACGGCTGGTCTCATTAGTGGAATCGCTGTACAGGTGAACCATACGGTGGAGCGTGGTGCTAAACTTCTGACACTGGAAGCCATGAAGATGCAATCCAATATTTATGCGCCGATTGCGGGCCGCATCACCAAGCTGCTGGTGACGCCCGGGCAGCACGTCGAGCCCAAGGATCTTCTGGTCACCATCACTCTGTGAGTGGACCGACTCTTATCAAGCACGAACAGTTTACTTCGCGCTTTTTGCGTAACCAGCGCGACCTGATCGTTTATCTGCCACCGGGCTACGATCACCCGCCGCGCCGCGCCTTTCCCATCCTCTACCTGCACGACGGCCAGAATCTTTTCGATGGCGCAACTTCTTTTGTTCCCGGCATGGATTGGCACGTCGGCCATACCGCCGATCAACTAATCCACGGCGGCCGGGTAGCGCCGCTCATCATCGTGGGAATTTACAACGCCGGCAAACAGCGGCTGGGAGAATACACGCCCACGAGTGTTCCCAGGCTGGGAGGCGGCCGGGCGAATCGCTATGCCAAATTTCTTCTTGAGGAGGTCCGGCCATTCCTCCAGGAGAGGTACCGCGTCTCGGGCGCGGTCGAAAAAACGGGGATCGGCGGGTCATCGCTGGGCGGCCTCGTTTCTCTCTACCTGGGACTCCGCTTGCCCCACGTTTTCGGCAAAATTGCTGCTCTCTCGCCTTCCGTCTGGTGGAACGAACGAGTGATCCTGCGTTTTGTTGCCGCCGCCCCCGTTCAGCCCCTTCCGCGAATCTGGCTGGACGCCGGCACGCGGGAGGGCGGCCGCACAGTGGAGGATGTGGAGCGCTTCCGCGATATCCTCCTTCGCAAAGGCTGGCAATTGGGACGCGACCTGCACTACGAGCGCGTGGAAGGCGCGGAGCACAACGAAGCCGCATGGTCCCGGCGCGTCGGCCCGTTCCTGCAATTCCTCTTTCCTGCCCGGGAAAGCCGGGTATAATCCGCGCATCCATACGGGAAATTGTGAGTTCGCGAGCCGCACAGTTTTCCTGGTGGAGAGCAAATGCCGGCAGACAGACCCATCACGATTCTGTGCGTTAGCTCCTACGAAAAGGGTGAGGAGTTCCTGCGCACCTGCAAGAGCCTGGGATGTGCCGTGCTGCTTCTCACGGTGGAAAAGTTCCGCCACGCGAACTGGCCCCGAGAAGCGATTGACGAAATGTTCTTCATGCCTCCGGAACTTCCTATTCGGGACATGATTCATGCCGTGTCCTACGCCGCGCGCACCCGGCACATCGACCGCATCGTGGCTCTGGACGAATTCGACATGGAGAATGTTGCCGCACTTCGCGAACATCTGCGGCTCCCGGGAATGGGGCTCACCAAAGTGCGCTATTTTCGCGACAAGCTGGCCATGCGCATGCAAGCCCGCGAAACTGCCATCCGCGTTCCCGAATTCAGCGCTGTTCTGAACTATGACGACCTGCGCGAATTCATGCAGCGCGTTCCGGGGCCCTGGCTGCTCAAGCCGCGCGCCCAGGCTTCCGGCATTGGCATGAAGAAAATCACATCCGCCGAAGAACTTTGGCCCTGGCTCGACTTGCTTGGCGACCAACAGTCCGAATACCTGCTCGAGCAGTTCATCCCCGGCAGCGTTTTTCACATCGATAGCGTCGTCTCCGAACGCGCCGTGCTCTTCACCGAAGCTCATGCCTACGGTGCGCCCCCGCTGGAAACTTCGCACCACGGTGGAGTCTTCACCACGCGCACCCTGCCGCGCAATTCCGCTGATGCGCTGGCGCTCAAAGAAGTCAACCAGAAATTGATCGGCGGCCTCGGGCTTGTCCGCGGCGTCACCCATACGGAATTCCTGAAAGCGCATGCCGGCAACCACTTCTATTTCCTGGAAATCGCGGCCCGCGTCGGCGGCGCCTACATCTCCGATGTCATCGCAGCTGCTACGGGGATCAATTTGTGGCGAGAGTGGGCGCGCCTCGATGTTGGGGCAGGGAAGCAGCCCTACGAGTTGCCGCCACTGCGGGAGGACTATGCCGGGGTCATCGTCTCTCTTGCCCGGCAGGAAGAACCCGATACTTCCGCCTACAACGATCCCGAGATCATCCAGCGCATTACGAAATATCACCACGCCGGATTCGTCCTGAAATCGCCTTCGTCGCAGCGTATCCAGGAATTGCTGGATTCGTATGCGCAGCGCTTTCAGTCCGATTTTCTGGCCAGACAACCGGTTCCCGACAAACCCGCATCGTGACGCCAGGGCATCCGCACTCCCGCACCAGCGCCGCGTTCGCCTTATCTCCGTTTGGCCCCGGTACAGTGGGATACCTGTTCTTGCGACTAGTTACTTTCAGGAACCCACTTGGGATACTTTATTTGCGGCGCGCATCCCCGCGGACTATTGTTTGCATACCCCGGGCCGGAATTCCGCGTGGGGTGTGCTTGTCTCTTGGGAGGTCCGATGTGGAGTAATAAGAAGCCGGATACGCCGCAAGCCGCGCAGCCGGGAACAAAAAATTTGCCAGTGAATCCGCCGCCGAAGCCTTCTGCGGCATCTTGGGAGGGAACTACCGCCATGAGTACTGATGCAATGCGTCCGATCGGTGCAACCGCGGATCGTGCGACGGCACGGCTCGGGCCAAGCCTGCACGTGAAGGGCGAAATTACCGGGAACGAAGACCTTATAATCGAAGGAACGGTGGAGGGTCTGGTGCAACTTGACGAGCGCAAACTCACCGTCGGCGCCGCAGCCAAGCTGACCGCGGATATTATCGCTCGTGAAGTTGTGGTCTACGGCACCGTCAAGGGGAATCTCCGCGCCAAGGACCGCATCGAGATTAAGAAGGATGGGTCCGTCAACGGCGATCTCACCACCGCCCGCATCATGATCGAAGACGGCGCCTACTTTAAGGGTTCCATCGAAATCGACAAGTCCGGTGAAAAGGAATCCGGCGCGGGTTCTTTCTCGCGCACCTCGGCGACGGCGACCGCGGGTGCTGGCCCGAAGACCATCTAACGGCACAGCCTGAAGCAGGTTTTTCAGCAAGAGCGGCGCGAACTTCCAGTTCGCGCCGCTTTGTTATTGTTCTCTACTATTGTTCCCGCAGCATGTAATAACTTGACAAGTCTAGAATATATATTTAGTGTGAGCCTCGTACACCTCGATTGGCGGCGTTGTTCCAGCCGGCGCCCGTCCTCGCCGGCTGTGCGCTGCTCCGCTGATTTACGCAATTCAGGAGTCACGCTATGTGGGGAGGCGCTAGAGGAATCCCGGCCCTCGGTCTGGCGATCCTGGTATTCACAGCCGGCTGTGGTGGAGGCGGGGGCGGAGGTGGGATCCAGCCACCTCCTCCGCAACCGGACTTCACCATCTCGCTTTCTTCCTCTGCGGTGAGCCTGCCGCAAGGCGGCACAAGTACTCCCGTCACCCTTTCCGTCAACGCGGAGTACGGTTTCTCGGGAAACGTGCAAATCACCCTGGCCGGCATGCCCTCCGGAATCATCAGCAATCCCAGCAGTCCATTTTCCGTGGCCGCGGGTCAGAACACAGCGGTGGTTTTCGGCGCTGCGTTCAATGCCTCCACGGGGCAGTTTTCCGTAACCGCGCAGGGCACCAGCGGATCCCTTTCGCATTCCTCCGGTCTTTCGCTCAGCATCCAGGCAGGTTCCGCGCAAAACCTCCCGCGCAGCATTTATGTTCGCAATGATTCCGTGCTTCTGCTTGATAGCCCCGCAAGCGAGCCGCATCGCCGCCATGTGGTCTATGACGCGATCGGCAAACGATTCTTTGTTGCCAATCGGGCGATGAATCGCGTGGAGGTATTCTCCTCTTCCGATGCCTCGCTGCAAGCCACCATAGACGCCCCGGGCGCCTCCAGCGTTGATCTTTCCATCGACGGCGCAACGCTGTGGGTCGGCACCGCGCTGGAGCAGATTCTCGCCATAAACACTAAATCCCTCCAGGTGGCCACGCGCTACTCCGTTGCGGGCCTCACGCCCATCCCTAATATCGTCTTCGATCGCCCCAACGAAGTCCTTTCGCTGGCCACAGGCAAATTGCTCGTTCGCTTGCGCCAGCCCTCCGTCGGTGAGGCGCTCCTGGCACTCTGGGATCCCGCCTCGAATCTCTTTACAAATCTCACGCCGGCTTCCCCGGCCCTCTTCCAACAGGGTGTGGGCGTAATGGCCCGCTCGGGTGACCACACCCGCGTGATTGTCGCGTCCAACGATGCCACCGGTGAAATAGCCGTCTTCGATTCCAATGGCAATCTGCTGACAGGGCCCAAAGTACTTGGTTCGGGGACGATTTCATTCGCGGCCGCCAACTCCGATGGCAGCCGTTTCGCCGTCGTTTTTGACGCTCCGGGCGCCGCGCAGGTTTTTTTGCTGGATGGAAATCTTAACTCGCTGGGTTCCTATTCTTCGCCAAGCGCCGCCGGAATTGCCTTTTCGCGTGACGGGCAAACGCTCTACGTTGCCGAACCGTTCGGGAACGGCCATGTCGTTTCGGCGCTTTCCGTCGCCAATCTTCAAAAACTCGGGCAGATCCCTGATCTCGCGGTTGAAGGAGTTCCCACGATCCCCGAAGACGCGGATGAGACCCAACTTCTCGTTGGGCTGTCGAATCGTGGCCTGAATTTCCTTGACGCCGCCACTCCAACGACGCTGCCGCAAAACGCGCCGGTCTTCGCGAGTGCGCCGGTTGCCCAGCCGGCGGAAGGAACCAACACGGGTGGTATATCCGTCACCCTGAACGGTTTCAATTTTTCCTCCAATCCACAGATTCGCTTTGGCTCGCAGTCCACCGTCAATGCCACGGCGACAAGTTCCACACAACTGCAAGTTTCATCTCCTCCGAGCGCCATGACCGGCCCCGTGAATCTCACCGCCTACTTTTCCAACGGCTGGATCGCCGTGGCGCCTGCGGCATTCAGCTATGGTCCCGCTTTCCTTCAGGTATTTCCGGATGCGGGCTCCATTGCGGGCGGCGACACGCTTTATCTCTTTGGTTTTGGATTTGGCACCAGCCCCGGCAGCCTCACAGTCACAATTGGAGGCGCGGCCGCCACGGTGCAAAAAGTCGAAAGCCTGCCAAGTTTTGCAAGCGCACTTTCCCTCGACGCTACTTATCCCTTTTCTCTCGAACGCATCACCGTGACCACTCCTCCGGGTTCACCCGGCAAAGCCGACATTTCCATCACGGCGCCTTCGGGGCATGCGACGGCGCCAAAGTACTTCCAGTATTTGAATGCAAGCGCTACATTCCCCCGTTCCGGCCTTTACAAGTTTCTTCTCAACGATCCCTTGCGCCAACAGGTCTATCTCAGCGCCACCGATCATGTGGATGTTTTCGATCGCACTGCTCAAGCATTCCGGAGCCCGATCGAGCCACCGCCCAATGGGCCTCCGCCCGATGCCGGGCTGCGGGGCCTCGCGCTTACGCCTGACGGTTTGCAACTCATCGTCGCGGATTTTGGCGCACAGAGCGTGTACCTCATCAGTCCGGATGGGGGCGCGAACAATGGCGCGCAGGTTCCAGTAGGCGGTGTGCCGGGTTATGCAAACTCCGGCCCGGCCCGCGTGGCGGCCACGAGCGCCGCGACCGTCTTCGTCGGCCTCAGCGGAGAAGGCGGCTCAACCGGGGGCTGCAATTCCTGTCTCGGCCAGATGGATTTGACCGCCAGTCCGCCCACTCTCGAGCCCGCGCCGCAACCCGAAGTCACTTCGCTGACCGGCGCTCCTTTGCTCCAGTCGGATTCCGCTGGAGACACCGTCTACCTGGCATTCGGCACAGCGCCTGACGGGCCGGTGGCCCAGTGGACCGCCGCCGCTCCGAACGCCTTTACCGTTTCTTCCGCCAACGACTCCGCTTCCGATCTCTCCACGTCCGCCGACGGAACTTTGTTCGCCATGCGCTCCAACAGCGCCACGGAAATTCGCGGCTCGGATCTCTATTTGTTTTCCACGCCTGTTTCGGCCGAGCTCGAATCCATCCCCGGCCGTGTCGCCGTTCCCGGCGTTGTGCTGCACCCTTCCGGCGCGCTCCTCTTCGATCCTTTTTTGGATGGTCCGCCTCCCAGCGCTCCCCCGGCTCAAGGCATTCGAGGCGGCATTGACATTCGCGATGCGCATAGTGGCCGGCTTCGCCTGCGCATCTATCTCCCTGAGCCCTTCGCCATGCTTTCCGCGGATGTTGATGGTCTTCACGGCAATTTCCTGACCACCGACGAGAATGGCGAGTATCTCTTTGCTCTCACTACGTCCGGCCTCACGGTCATCCAACTCGCCAGCATGCCGTTGGGCATCGGAAGCCTCTCACCCGCTTCCGGAGCCGCGGCCGGTGGCACCAGCATTACCATTCGCGGCAGCGGCTTCCAGTCCTCCACGAAAGCGACCCTCGGCGGGAAGTCCGCGAATGTCACATTCAAGAATGCGAACACGCTGCTAATGACCACTCCCGTGCTTTCGGCGGGCCCGCAACAACTCATTCTCTCCAATCCCGACGGGGAGTCCGTTTCGCTGGACGCGGCATTCGTCGCGCAGTGATGTGTTTCTAACCTTTGCCACATTCCCTTCATCCAACCGGTGCGCCCGGTGCCTGCGCTCTATCTTCGATTGCCTGGGCGACTCTCCTTGCGGTATGAAGGAAACATGCAAACACGCAAGCTTGGCAATTCTGATCTCTATATCACTCCAACAGGTTTTGGCGCTTGGGCCATCGGCGGCGCGGGATGGGAATTCTCCTGGGGCCCGCAGGATGACTCCGATTCCATCTCGGCCATCCACCGCGCTCTCGAGCTCGGCGTCAACTGGATTGATACCGCCGCGGTTTACGGCTTGGGCCACTCGGAGGAGGTCGTTGCCCGCGCTCTGAAAGATTGGCGCGGCGCGCGGCCCCATGTTTTTACCAAGTGTGTCCTTCGTTGGGACGCAGCCGGCAAAATCAGCCCCAGTCACACCGCCAATTCCATCCGCGAGGAGTGCGAGAGCAGCCTGCGTCGGCTGCGAACCGGTACCATTGATTTGTATCAGGTCCATTGGCCGCCGGCTGATAACGGGCCCGGCTTGGAAGAAGCCTGGCAAACTCTGGCAGCCCTGCAAAAGGAAGGCAAAGTGCGCTGGATGGGTGTCTCCAACTTTAACGCAGAGCAAATCAAGCGTGCGGAGGCCATCGCGCCGGTCACTTCTCTCCAGCCCCCTTACTCCATTCTGCGGCGCCAGATCGAGGAAGCCACTTTGCCGTATTGCGCGAAACAGGGTATCGGCGTGATTGTCTATGCCCCGATGTTTTCGGGAATGCTCACCGGCGGCATGACTCGCGAGCGCGCCGCCGCCCTTCCACCCGACGATTTTCGCAGCCGCAACCCCGAGTACAAGGAGCCAAAACTCTCCAAGAATCTGGAATTGGTTGAGAAGCTGAAGGAAATCGGCGCGCGTCACGGCCGGGGTCCCGGGGAAGTGGCCATTGCCTGGACGCTGCGCAATTCCGTAATCACCGGCGCGATTGTTGGCTCGCGCAGCGCCAAACAAGCAGAAGGCGTAATGCGCGGCGGCGAGTTGAGACTCAGCGCGCGGGAAATTGACGAAATCGAAGCCTTTTCCAGTACTGTGGCAAAGGCAAAAGCGGCACTCTGAACGCGCCTCAAGGCGGCGTTATCAATGGTGCCGCGGTCCGCGCCGAAGGCGGAATTCTTCGCAGCATCCTCTGATCGCCTAGCCTATGCGCGCAAGTGGTCGGCGCGCCAGTTCTGCACCAATTGCTTGATGGTTTTGCCGTCCGTCAGATTGTCGCTCAGGACCTTACGCGCCAGTGCCGGGAGTTCCGCGTCGCTCGCAAAACGCAAGGCTACAAACTGACCGCGTGTGAATTCCGGTATCCGCGCCTTCAAATCTTCTGGCAATAGCCGTTCAAACCGCAGCCGCTCTTCCAGCCGGATTACGCGGTCCTGCACCGTCAGCGCGAAGATGCGCGCATAGAAGCTGAGGACCAGCAACGCTGCTGCGGTCAGCACGCCGATCACTCCATCCGCCCAATGGCGCCAGTGTGCCAAGCGATAGATGGACCAGCCAAGATTCAACGTCAGCGCCGGCAAGATGAAGTAATGAAACAACGGCACCAACCTGGTATGATTCGCATAATTTTGTTCCGCCATATTTTCTCCTCTGCTGCGCTTCGCATTCTAACAAACCTAAACTTTGGCCCAGTTACCTTCTCGGCGATTCCTTGCGTTTCTGACTTTCTTTTGATGCCACTCAGCGCAAAATCTACAGATGCAAGATGCACAGGCTGAAGCGTTCGGAGGCCGTCATGTCGAATCTCAGTTTTGCCCGTATCATGTTTGGCAGCAGCGAGGAAGTGCGCCGGACCGCCGGGAGTGGCATGACGGCAAATGTCAGCTCGCCCGCGCCCGTCGCCCTCGTGCCGGCAGTAGCGGCACAGGCAACGCCTCCCGATTCGTCACTTCCCGGTCTCTTCCGTCGCATTTGGTTTCGTCTGGCCGCCAAATCCTGAAACTCCACACTCTGCCAGCCGCGCAACCCCAGGCAGACACGCTACTTCGGGATGAACTCGTTCTTGTACGTGTGCCCGCCCTTCATCACGAACTTCACCTTTTCCAACTCGTTGATATCTTTTAGCGGATCGCCGGCCACCGCGATCACATCCGCATACGCTCCCGGAGCAATCACTCCCAGCTCTCTATTGCGATCCAGCATTTCCGCTGGCCGCGATGTAGCCGCTTGAATCGCCTCCGCCGGGCTCATCCCAAACGCGACCATGCGAGTGAACTCCTGCGCAATCGGCTCGCTCCACGGAATTCCTCCCATGTCCGTGCCAAACACGATCTTCACATGGGCTTTCAGCGCTTTGCGAAATGAGATTTCATGTGCGTTTACCCGCGCGCGGTCCCGCTTTCCCGCAGGCGTGTCTTCCGGCGCCCAATCCAGGTAGTACACCGAGAGAGTCGGGCAATACCACGTTCCTTGCTTGATCATTTGCTCGATCTGGGCGTCCGTGATCTCCAGCCCATGCTCAATCGAGTCGCATCCACCATCCAGGGCGCGCTGCAAGCCGATCCCGTTGTACGCGTGGCACGCCACTTTCTTCCCCCAGCCATGCGTTTCGTCCACGATCGCCTTCAACTCCTCAAGCGTCAGCGTGGGTTGCGACATTAGGTTGCCCTGCTTGTCCACCCACGACCGGTGCGTCGTGTATACCTTGATCCAGTCCGCGCCGCGCTCCAATTGTTCCCGCGCGGCCTTACGCGCCTCCACGGGACCGTCCACGATTTGCACGCCTTTTGGCATCTGCAGTTCCGGCGCATAACCTTCCAGGCCATAACCGCCCGTCGTCGAAATTCCGCGAGTCGACGCAAAAATGCGCGGTCCGGGAATTGTTCCTTCTTCGATCGCTTGCTTGATGCCGATGTCGCCATATCCCGCGCCCTCGGTTTCGACGTCGCGCAGGGTCGTGAAACCTTGCTCCAGCGCGCGCCGCGCCGCGGTTGTTGCCCGCGCCGCCCGCAACGCTAGGCCCGCCATCAGCAAATTTGCATCGTAGCCGCCCTTGGCGGGATCTTCCCCCCACAGGAAAATGTGCGTGTGCGAATCGATCAGTCCGGGCAGCACGGTCGCAGCGGATAAATCCACCACTTTCGCACCCGCCGGAATGGCCGCGGATCCCTCGGTGATTTTCTCAATGCGTTCGCCGCGAATAAAAATGAGCTGATTCTTTCTCGGGGTCTCGGTTTGCCCGTCCAAGAGCGTGCCGGCGCGAATCACAACCAAATCGCGAGTCTTCGGCTCTATGGCAGCTTGAGCCCCCGTCCGGATCGCGCATATTCCAGCAAGCAAAACGCCCAACCAAACACTGATAATCGTCCGCATAGATCGCTCCTCCATGCCTTGCCCCGGTTCGCGTTGCCCGGCATGTGCCCAGTAGATTCCCCTGACTTCTCTATTATCCACACCTGTGCTTATGTCAAGCGAAACTCCCAGCGTCCTGCGCTCGGGAGTTCCGCGCCGCTCATGGTCAATCTATAACAAATGAGCCAATCAGATCAGGTTGATCGATTTGGCGTGCTTGGTCAGTTCATCCCGGAAGTTCGGATGCGCGATGCTGATCAGCGCCAACGCGCGTTCCCGCGTCGACCTTCCGCGCAGGTTCACGCAGCCATACTCCGTCGCGATGTGCTCGACATCCATCCGGGTATCGGTCGCCATTTGCACGCGCGGCACGATGCATGAAATTGTTCCGTTCTTTGCCGCCGATCTCAATCCGATGAAGGATTTCCCGCCCTTTGAAAAGGACGCGCCCTTTACGAAGTCGAATTGTCCGCCCGACCCGCTGTATTGATGGCCGTTGACGAACTCCCCGTTTACCTGGCCGTAGAGATCCACCTCAATTGCGGTGTTCACGCTCATCATGTTGTCGTGTTGCGCGATGATGTCGATGTTGTTCACGTAGGAGGACGCGTAGCTCTCCATCGACGGGTTGTCGTTGATGAACTGGTAGACCTCATCGTCTCCAATCGCGAAGGTGAACACGTGCTTCCGCGGATGCAGCGTCTTTTTCCTGCCGTTGGCCACGCCGCTCTTCACCAGCCGCACGAACGCGTGGCTAAAAAGCTCGGAGTGAATTCCCAGGTCATTGTGATTCTCGAGGAGCAGCGCCACGGCGTTAGGCAGGTTCCCGATCCCCAGTTGCAGCGTCGCGCCGTCCGGGATCTTTTCGGCGATGCACTTCCCGATCTTCATCGAATCTTCGTCCGGGTCTTTGTACGGCACGTTCACGAGCGGCGCGTGGTTTTCGACGATCGCCTGCACTTCCGATACGTGCACCAGCGAATCGCCGAACACCCGCGGCATGTTGCGGTTCACTTCCACGACCACGCGGTCGCAATGCCGCAGCACCGTCGAGGCATAGTCATTATTTGTGCCCAGGCTGAAGTGGCCCGAAGCATCCATCGGCGACACGGTCACCAGAAAAGTGTTCACCCGGATGTGCTCCGTGAGCGCGCGGGGGATGTTGGAGAAATTGATGGGCACATAGCTCAGGTATTTTCTCCCCTCGGAGATTCCCAGGGCGACCATCTTGCGGTCCGGGTCGCCCATGAAAAAGCACCGAGCGTCCACTTTGGACAATACTTCCGGCCGGATCAGGGTTTCCTCGCTGTACTTCATGGAATGCTGGTAATACAGATTCAAATCCTTCAGGTTGCCCGCAAGAACGCGGTCGGCAACGGCTCTGGCCAACCCTCCGGGCATGCCCACCGCCAGGGCCAGGCAAAGTGTGCTTCCGTTCGCTATTCCTTCGACTGCCTTGGCCGGCGTAGTGAGCTTCGCTGCGTAGTCTTCCTGTGCTGTCCGATATCCCATAGATTCCTCGCTCGTTAGTTAACCTCTGAAACTGTGGCTCCGGGGAGCGATACCGCAAGCCTATTAGGTTCCCCTACACCCCCGTGGTTTGCAAGTGCAGCCGACACACTCCAAATTACAGTCATCCTCGGCTCCTCCGAACTGCTCGCCGACATTCCCACTCTTTCGCCGGAGGACCGCGACACCCTGCGCCGCCCTTCTCCTTCGCCACCCATCACGGCTGACAAGCCGTCCGCAACCTGAGGTAAGCTGTTGGCTCGCATTTATGCTTCGCTTCATTCTGCTCTCGTTGGAGTTCTCGGCGCTCTTCGTCGGCGTTCCGCTTCTGATTTACTACCGTCTGCTGCCCAACCTCCCCATCCCCTATCTGCTCTTTGCTGCTCTTGCCGCTTTCCTTGTTCTTCGCGGCGATCCCAGCTTTGATTTCTCTCATCTTGCTTCGTGGAACAACGTTCGCTCCCAACTCCTGCCGCTGCTCGTGCGTGATGCTGTCTTTCTCGCCTTCTTGGGACTCGCGGTCCGCGTTTTTGCGCCCCAGCTCCTCTTCTCCTTCCTCAAGCGCGCTCCCGGCTTCTGGGCCCTGGTCATGCTCCTCTACCCGCTCGTTTCGGTTTATCCCCAGGAACTGATCTACCGCGCCTTTTTCTTTCACCGTTATCAGCCGCTGTTTGGCAGCGGCATGGTCATGATTCTGGCCAGTGCTTTTGCTTTCGGGTTCATGCACATAATTTTCGGCAATTGGCTCGCCGTAATCCTTTGCATCATCGGGGGTTTCCTGTTTTCTCTCACTTACCAGCACTCCGGATCGCTGCTTTTTGCCTGTCTCGACCACGCCATCTTCGGCAATTTCATCTTTACGATCGGCTTGGGTCAGTTCTTTTACCACGGCTCGCGCGTCTGAGCCAATTTCCCGCTCCCATCAATCTTCCTCCCGGAAACCCGCCTCTCGCGCTAAAATGCCAAGTGCCGGTTTTGTAGTCTTTTTCATCGAAACTTCTAGATACCTGGGTGCGTATCCACAGTGAGAAGCATGTGAAACCTCCCTTGTCGAGGAGACGCCGCCCGTATGGCGACAACACCGAAGTCCCTGAAGCCTGATCTGTCCTCCCTGCGCATTACCGACGCCAAACGCAGCACTCCCGGCGCTGGCCGCCGCTGGCTTTGGATCATCCTTGCCGTGATTCTCATTGCCCTGGTGACCGCCGTCGCTTCCGCGTACCACAACCGCAAGGCCGAAGTCGAAGTCACCTCTGCCCGCAAGCCTGCGTCCGGCCCGGCTGGGGTTCTCAATGCCAGCGGCTACATCACGCCGCGACGCCGCGCCACAATCGCCGCCAAGATCACCGGCCGCGTCACCGGCGTCTTCTTCGACGAAGGCACGCGCCTCAGCGAGAACCAACTCCTCGCCACGCTCGACGATTCCGATACGCGCCGCGCTCTGGACTCTGCCAAGGCCGATCGGGACGCCTCGCAAGCGGCGATCGCCGACTTCCAGGTCCAGCTCCGCAACGCCGAAATTGAGCTTCACCGCACACAACAACTCGTTAAGGAAGGCGTGCAGACCCAGCAGGCCCTCGATGCTGCCGTCACCTCTGCGGACAGCCTTCGCGCCAAGATCGAATTGGCCAAGCAACAGGTTCTTGCCTCGGAAGCCCGCATCCGCGAACAGCAGCAGGCCGTTGATAACTGCACCATCCGCGCGCCGTTCGCGGGCATCGCGGTCTCCAAGGACGCTCAAGTCGGCGAAATGGTTTCCCCCATTTCGGCCGGAGGCGGCTTCACCCGCACCGGCATCGCCACCATCGTCGATCTTCATTCCAACGAAATCGAAGTGGACGTTAGCGAATCCTACATCGCCAAAGTGCAGGCCAATCAGCCCGTCAACGCCGTCCTCGATGCCTACCCGGATTGGCAGATCCCCGGCAAAGTCCGCACAGTGATCCCAACGGCGGACCGTCAAAAGGCCACCGTGAAGGTGCGTATCAGTTTTACGGCTGCGGATCATGTGCATCTGATCGATCCCGCCACGCAGCCGCGGATTCTTCCGGACATGGGCGTGAAGGTCACTTTCCTGGAAGAAAATGATCCTTCCAAAAAGAAAGAGGAAAAATCTCCCGCCGTCGCTCTCGTGCCGCAATCCGCGGTGCGTCAGGAGAACTCTTCCAAGTTTGTCTACATCGTGAAGGACGACAAGCTCGAGCGGCGCGGTGTAACGCTCGGCGCCGTGCGCGGTGCCGATGTCGAAATCCTTGCGGGTTTGCAGCCCGATCAGGTGGTCGTCGTCAGCGGCCCCGAAACTCTTCGTGACGGTCAGTCCGTCCAGATCAAGAAACAGGAGCGACCCTAATGGTCAAAGTTGATGGGAATGGCGGTCAGTCGGGTCTCATACATGCCCGCGACCTCGACAAAACTTATCGCCGCGGCGGGGAGGAGATTGACGTCCTGCAGGGGCTCAATCTCGATGTCGAGGCCGGCGAATTCGTCGCGTTCATGGGCCCCAGCGGCTCCGGCAAGAGCACTCTTCTCAATCTGCTCGGCGGTTTGGACGTGCCCACGCGCGGCAGCATTACCGTCGCCGGCGATGAGATTACTCACATGTCCGGCGGCCGGCTGACCCAATGGCGCGCCCGCCATGTCGGCTTCATCTTTCAGATGTACAACCTCATTCCCGTGCTCACCGCATTTCAGAATGTGGAGTTGCCTCTCCTCCTGACGAAACTCTCCAAGGCGGAACGCCGCTCGCATGTGGAAACCGCTCTCGGCGTCGTGGGTCTCTCCGACCGCATGCACCATTTTCCCCGGCAGCTCTCTGGTGGCCAGGAGCAGCGGGTCACCATTGCCCGCGCCATCGTTTCCGATCCCACCTTCCTTCTCTGCGACGAGCCCACCGGGGACCTCGACCGCAAGAGCGCCGATGACGTCATGGCCATCATCGAAGAGCTCGTTTCCAAGTACCATAAGACCGTACTGATGGTGACGCACGACCCCGTCGTCGCCGCTCGGGCTAGCTCCATTCTGCATCTCGAAAAAGGGGTGCTGGTCGAAGGCAAGCACGCTTCTCAGGTAACGCTTGCCGGAGGCGCCGCATGAAATTCGCGCGGATTATCTTTGCTAATCTCTTGCGCAAGAAGGTTCGCCTGCTTCTTACCATCGGCTCCTTCGCCGTCGCTTTGTTCCTGTTTGCCTTTCTTTCGGTTGTGAACGACGCGTTTCAGCGCGGCGCCGATGTCGCCGGCGCCGATCGCCTGGTGATCATCAACCGCACATCCATCATCAATCCACTCCCGCTGGCCGACCGCGACAAAATTCTGCGCATTCCGGGCGTCAAGGTCATCACCCACAACAACTGGTTCGGCGCCATCTACAAGGACGAGAAAAACTTCTTCCCGCAGTTCGTCATCGATCCCGAAAACCAGCGCCAGGTTTTTCCGGAGCTGCGTGCTCCCGACGATCAGTGGAATGCCTTTGTGAAGGACCGCCAGGGGGCCATCGTCGGCAGGCGCACGGCCGAGCGCTTTGGCTGGAAAATCGGCGATCGTGTCCCGTTAATGTCCACCATTTGGGGTGGCGGCAATTGGGAATTCAACATTGACGGCATCTATCACGGCAAACGCCCGCAGGACGACGAGACGCAATTCTGGCTGCAATGGGATTATTTCCAGGAGCATGTTCCCGCCGGGATCAAGGGCCAAGTCGGCTGGTACGTTCTCCGTTTGGACAGCCCCGACGATGCCGTCCGTGTATCCAAAGCCATTGACGCCGAGTTCGCAAACTCTCCCTTTGAAACCAAAACCCAAACGGAATCCGCCTTTGCCGCCAGCTGGGTCAAGCAGTTCGGCAACATCAAAGTCCTGATTATCAGCATCGGTACCGTCGTCTTCCTCACCCTTCTTTTGGTCACTGGCAATACCATGGCTATTTCTGTCCGCGAGCGCACTCCTGAATTCGCCGTTTTCAAAGCCATCGGCTATTCCGATCGCGCCGTGCTTTTCTTCGTGCTTGCCGAATCACTGATCATCGCTCTCATCGGCGGCACTATTGGCCTCCTCTTATCTGTAGGGGCTGTGCCGATGCTGGCCAAAGGGCTTAATGGCCTGCTTCCTCCTCTTGTGCTTTCTCCCTTTACTCTCGTGCTCGGATTGCTCCTTGCGATCCTGGTCGGACTTGTCAGCGGCATGCTTCCCGGCTTGAACGCCATGCACATGCGCGTCGTGAACGCGCTGAGGAGAGTCTGAGCATGCTGCCTAAACTGTTCTTCGGATTCTTGATCACCGTTGTGGCGATTTTCGCTCTTCTCCTTATCCTGGTCGTCGTCGGGGGAATCGTTGCTGGTTTGCTTGCGCCCTTCCTGGGCAACGTGCCGGTCTCCTACAACTTTCGCAGCATTAGGGCGCGCTGGACCTCCACGATTGTCGCGGTTCTCGGAATCGCCGGAACGGTCGGCGTCTTTGTCGCCATGCTTTCGCTGGCGCGTGGTTTTAAGGCCACCCTCGTCGCTTCCGGTTCGCCCGATAACGCCCTCGTCATGCGCGCCGGCTCTCCCTCGGAAATGATGGGCGGCGTCACCTTGGAATCCATCAAGGTGATTCAGGATGCGCCGGGAATTGCCCGGGGCCCCAACGGCCCGCTGGTCACCCAGGAAGTCGTCGGGGTCATGCCCATCCCGCTGATTAGCACCGGCACCGACGCCAATGTCCAGATTCGCGGCGTCTCCCCCAACGTTCTCGAAATCAGGAAGTTCGTAAAGATCGAGCAAGGACGCATGTTCAACCCTGGCGTCTCCGAGATCGTTGTCGGCAAAAACGCCTCCAAAACGTACTCCGGTCTTACAGTCGGAAATAAGATCGACATGGCCGGCGGCCATTGGGAAGTGGTCGGGGTCTTCGATGCTGGTGGGTCTTCTTTTGATTCCGAGATCTGGTGCGATTCGCACGTCCTGAACGACATTCTCAAGCGTCCCAGCAATATCTTTCAGTCCGTCACCGTTCACCTGGCTTCCAGGGATTCTTTCAAAACCCTCAAGGATTCCCTGACTTCCGATCCCCGCCTCAACGTGGACGTCATCCGCGAAGTCGATTATTACGCCAAGCAATCCACCACCATGACCACGCTCATCACCTGGCTCGGTGGCTTCGTGGCCGGCATCATGGCCGTCGGCGCTATCTTTGGCGCGCTGAACACCATGTATTCCGCGGTCTCCGAACGTGGCCGCGAAATCGCCACCATGCGCGCAGTCGGCTTCAGCTCGTGGAACGTTATCCTGTCTTTCTTATTTGAGGCTCTGCTGATCTCCATCGTCGGCGGCGTTATCGGCTGCTTGGCGGTCCTGCCTCTCAACGGCTTGACGACCAACACCCTGAATTTTCAGACCTTCTCGAATCTCGCCTTCGCCTTTAAGATCACCTTCGATCTGCTGCTCATGGGCGTGGCCTTCGCCCTGGTCATGGGCGTCCTCGGGGGCTTGCTTCCGGCGATCCGCGCAGCCATTCGCCCTGTCGCGGTTGCGCTTCGCGAACTCTAGCGATACCCAATACGGCTACGCAAGCAATTTGAATTTATCGCACCGGCATGCGTTTCGGGAGACTCGCGGATTGCCGTTCGATACCCCCGTTACTTCTAAAACTCTTTCTCCTCGAGGTGTCTCTTCCCGGGAGTGTAATCTCCGTACCGCACCCACTTCGGCCGCGTGATGAAGTACGTCAAATCCGGCCATTTGTCGCGTCCCGTGCTGTCGGGGTACTTCTTCGCATAGACGCTCTTGTACTTCTCCAATTCCGCGCCCTCCAGTTCCACCGCGATTCCTTCATACTGCACGGATATTTCCGACGTGCACCCGATCACAAACGCCACGCGCGGGTTTTTTTTCAGGTTCGGGTATTTCCGGAAACTTCTCACCGTGTCGAAGATAATCTCCAGCTCCGGCGTCACCACAAATCCCATCACTGCTGCCTCGGGCCTGCCATCCTCCGAGGCCGTCGCCAGCACCGCGAATTTCTCTCCCTCCAAAAACCGCAACACCTCCGCGAGATCCATGATCGCTTGCTCCCTTCTTTCCCTCGATCCGAATGTAGCCTTCTATCGTGCCTGCATTGTGCGCGCCGCCAGTGTCCTGAGTCATGAATACACCGAAGAAGTGAAATTGTCATTCCGAGCGGAGCGAGGAATCTGCTTTTCGCTTGCAGGTTGAAAACAAAAGCGGATTCCTCGGCTCCGCGCAGCGCGTGACCCTCGGATTGACCTGGAAGGCTACAACAATCTACAAACAATTCTGACTCGGGACACTAGGGAAGGAAGCAGCGGCTCTCACCCGTTCGCGGCCGCGCTACTCGCTGCGGGCACATCCGTATCCGTCGCTGTCGCGCCGGCCGCGCGAAATCGCACCACCAACATGGTTAAATCGTCGGCCTGCCGCGCGCCACGCGCAAAATTCTCTACCGATTCCAGCACCGTCTTTTGAATCTCATCCAGCGGCAGGTCGGTCTTCCCTTCCAGTACGCCGACCAGCCGTGGCACTCCATACAACTGCTCATCCGGGTCCATCGCTTCCGTCACACCATCGCTGAAAAGGAACAGCGTGTCGTTCGGCTCCAGTTGCAGCGTCGCCGTCGCGAACTCCGCCTCCGGCACCAGCCCCACGGGGAACGACCCTTCCGTGAACGCCTCCTCGGCCCTTCCTTGGCGCATCAGAATTGGCGAAGGGTGCCCAGCATTAATGAACTCCAGCTTCCCGGTTTCATCGAGGATGCCAAAAAACATCGTGGCATAACGCCCGACCTCAGCGTGGTCGCACAGAAAACGGTTCACGTGGTTGAATGTCCGCGCCGGGTCCGTCCCCAGCGTCATGCCTGAGAGTGCGCCCTGCAGCATGGTTGTCAGCAGCGCTGCTCCCAGCCCTTTTCCGCTCACGTCCGCCAGAAGAAAAGCCGTCCGTTTATCATCGAGGGGGAACACGTCGAAGTAATCTCCCCCCACAGACGAACAGGGAAAATTCACGCCAAGGACGGCCAGGTGCGGATAATCCTTGAAATTTTTCGGCAGCAAGGCCTGCTGAATGTCCCGCGCGATGTTAATCTCTTGTTCCAGCCGTTGCCGTTCTCGTTCGCGTTCCACCAGCCGGGCATTGTCCAGAATGCTTGCCGCGTCGGCCGCCAGAGCGTCCAGGATCTGCCGGTCCAGCTTGGTGAATGCCGTCGGGCGTTTCGAGTCTAAGTACAGCACGCCCAAAAAAACGCCCCGGCGCACATCCACACCCGTGCCTTCGCTTGCCGCGCGCGAACTGGCATACAGCGGAATCACCACCACCGCCCGCAATCCTTGCGCCACGATGCTGGCTGCGGCCTGCAGGTTCATCTCTGCCTGCGCCAAATCTTCCGTGATCACCGGCGAACCCTGCTTCATCGCCAACTGAATCGCCGTTTGGCTGGGCGTCATGCTCTCGGGAGGCAGCCGCTGTCCCCCGCTTCGGCGCGCCAGCCGCACGCGCAAATTCTCAGGGCGTCCCGCCTCCGCTTCTTCCAGCAAACCGCGGTCCGCATCCGTCACCGCGATGGCGTGGTCAATCATCTTTGCCAGCACGGAATCCAGCGGCAATTGCGAGTGCAGCAGGGAAGTGGCTTCCAGGAGCATGTTCAACTTGCGCAAGCCCCCGCCCGTCGATTCCGAACTGGTCATGTGGTCGATCCGCGTCAATAGCTGCGGGATCGCTTCGTCGGAAGTTCCGGTCGCCGCCCGGAAAATAACTTGGTACGAATCTTCAATCCCGAACGTGATCACGTCGCCGTCGTTCAACTGCCGGCTCTCCGCCTTTTCCTGGTTGATGAACATCCCGCGCCTCTGCCCGCGGTCTTCCAGGTAGTAGCGGTTCGCCTCCATGACGATCGCGGCGCAGTTCCGCGAAATCCGGCGGTCCGTCAACTGCAAGTGGTTGCCCGTCTCCGCGCCGCGTCCGATCAGAAATGGCGTTTGCGTTACGCGGACGTACTTCCGCGCACCGTCGGGCGAGATGACTTCCAGTACAGCCTCACTCTGGGCCAACGCTTCTGTCATGCTTTTCCTGTCTTGACCCCTCAGCTAGCGCCATTCCAACTCGTTCCAACAAATCTCCTCGAGAATACTCTCTCCGTGTTTGCATCAGTTGTTTGGACCACCACCTGGCCCAAATAGCTGCAACGGCACTAGTTCGCGCATTGTAGCACGTGCCCGGCCACTTCGCCCGCCCCAGTCCCAAAAGAGCCGGAACCCGGGGGCACTCCCCTAAAACCCGCGAGTTTCCGCTTCTCTGCGATTCCCTGCGCACGGTGTTTACCCCGGTCTGGCCGGGGCATCTTTGCGTTGGATCTTTCCTCTGTGCCCTTGATTTTCAGCCTTCCGCTTTTCCTGTCCGCGCCGCCAACCGCCGGCCCACGTAATCCTCCATAAACGCGTCAAACGCTTCATCCAGCTTCTGGGTTATCTCTCCTTTTCCCCCGTTTGCCATCGGCCGCCCCGCGATCTCCCTCACGCCGATCACATTGCGGTTTGTGGATGTGATGAAGACCTCATCCGCGGCGTACAAATCCTCCATGCGCAAGGTCTGCTCGGTGACGCTGGTTCCCGCGTCCGCGGCGATTTCCATCAGCACCCCGCGCGTCACTCCTTCCAGGCATCCGGAACTCAACGGCGGCGTCACCACTCTCTCGTTCTTCACCACGAAAATGTTTGCCGCCGTGCACTCGCTTACCTCGCCCCGCTCATTCAGCAGCACCACCTCGTCAAACCCTTCGCGATGTGCCTCGCCCACGGCCCATACACTGTTCAGCCACGAAATCGTTTTCACTCCCGCCAGGGGCGAAGCCGCGTGCCGCCCTTGTTCGCGCACCGTCAGCCGCACGCTCTCCGGATGGTGCGGCAGGTCGGCGGTGGTTATCAGCAGATCGACATCGGGCATGTTCTCGTCGCTCCGCCAGTGGCCTAGCTTGTTCCAGACCAGGTAGATCCTCCCGCACCCTTCCACCACATTGTTTGCCCGGATCACCTCCTGCAAATGCACGCGCACCTTTGCGCCGGAATACGTCAGCGGCAGCCTGGTCAGCGCCGCATCCTTTTCCAGCCGCCGCCAGTGCCGCTCGTACGCAAATGCCTCTCCCTGCGTGATGCGCAACGTGGTGAATAGTCCCCAACCGCAGATCAATCCTGCCTGCCCGGGCGACCATCGGACCTTTTCGATCCCTAGCAGCTCGTCATTATGAAAAACGTTGCGATGAATCACGCGCTCACCTGTCCCCATTGGGAAGTTCTTTCCGCTGTTCAATTGTACCGAATTCGCGCCGCTCTAGAATATCTCTCCTGTATCGCATGTCCTTTCGCATAAGGCGCAGCGCCCACCGAAGGCGGGCGCTCCAGGTCCGCACGGTCTCTCGATCTTGAGTCTGTGACAGTGCGGTGAACCAAAGCTTGTCCGCGTGCCGGCCTTCCTTCGCTCCGTGGCGCGAACTCCTTGGCTGCCATCCGCTGCTCCCTGATTCTTGGCTTGGCGTTCGCCTTCGAGTTGGAGTATCGTTTGACGAAATCATTCCGCAAATGAATTTTGTACACTTCTGCTTCTCGCGGACATCGGTTTCCATGCAACTTCAAAGGAATATTCCCCATGCTGGCCAGCTACCCTGATCTTCGCGGCAAGGTCGTTTTCATCACCGGGGGAGGGAATGGCATCGGCGGCGCCATGACGCGCGCTTTTGCCGAACAAGGTTCGCTGGTGGCGTTTGTGGACGTCGCAGAGGACGCCAGCACGCGCCTCGCCGATCTCGTTCACCGCGAAACGGGCACAAAGCCTCTGTACCTCCCCTGCGATCTCCGGGACATCGCCGCTTTGCAGAAGACCATCCAGGAAGCCGCGGCGCGCCTCGGCGACATCGCCGTTCTTGTGAACAATGCCGGCAACGACGATCGCCACGCCATCGGCAGCGTCACCCCGGCGTATTGGGACGACCGCATCGCCGTCAATCAGCGCCACATGTTCTTCGCCGCGCAAGAAGTGTTTCCCATCATGAAGCGCCGCGGCGGCGGCTCCATCATCAATCTCAGCTCGATCATTTGGAAGATCAAGCAGACCGACGCGCCCATCTACAGCATGAGCAAAGCCTCCATCCACGGCCTGACGCGCGCCATCGCCCGCGATTTCGGCCAAGCCGGCATTCGCGTGAACACCATTCTCCCCGGCGCCGTCTGGACCGAACGCCAGAAGCAACTGTGGCTGAATCCGCAGATGGAGCGCGACGTTATGGCGGGACAGTGTCTCCAGGCGCGCATCGAGCCGGAGGATGTCGCCAATCTAGCCCTTTTCCTTGCCTCCGATGCCAGCCGCATGTGCACTGCACAGGAGTTCACCGTCGACGCCGGCTGGTCCTGATCCCCGCTCCAGGCTGCCATCCAGCGCTCAAACGCCCTTTCCGCAACCATTGCCATCTGAAACTTCTGCCAGAGCTGCCAGTTCGCTTGACCGTGCCCAATGCACTTGCCGAATTCCCGCAAACATGCGACAAAGAATTGTTATGACCATATTCCTCGATAGTCCCACATCGAAGTTCAAGGCCCTGACTCGCCTCGTCGGCAATACTCCCCTCGTCAGCATCCACTTCCGCTATAAGGGCCGCGAACGCATTCTTTACGCCAAATCCGAAAACATGAATCTCACCGGCAGCATTAAGGACCGCATGGCCCTGCGCATCCTGCAAAAGGCCTATGAAGAAGGGAAGATCGAACCCGGCTTCACCATCGCCGAGGCCACCAGCGGCAACACCGGCATTTCCTTTGCGGCGCTCGGCCGCATTTTGGGTCACCCCGTCAAGATTTTCATTCCCGAAGGGATGAGCCAGGAGCGCGTGCAACTCATTCGCAGCTACGGCGCCGAAGTCGTGTCCGTCTCTGCCACGCAAGGCGGATTCCTCGGCTGCATCCGCATGTGCGAAGAGCTGGCGGCTTCCCGCAAGGACGTCTTCCTTCCCCGGCAGTTCTCCAACCACGCGAATGTCGAATCCCACGAAGAGACCACCGGCCCGGAGATCTGGTCGCAAATGGTTTCTGTCGCCAAGAGGCCGCAGGCCTTTGTCGCCGGAGTGGGCACGGGCGGCACGGTCATGGGCGTCGGGAAATTTCTAAAGGAGCGCGACTCCTCCATCCGCATCCATCCCGTCGAGCCCGCTGAATCGCCCACGCTATCCACCGGCTGCAAAGTCGGCAACCACCGCATCCAGGGCATCTCCGACGAATTTGTGCCCGGAATCATCAAGCTCAAGGAGCTCGACGAGGTCATCGCCATCCACGACGGCGACGCCATCCTGATGGCGCAGAAGCTTGCCTTCAATCTTGGCGTAGCCGTGGGAATTTCTTCCGGCTGCAACTTCCTTGCCGCTCTGCGCGCCCAGAACAAAATCGCGCCGGACGCCGCCGTCGTCACCGTCTTCTGCGACGACAACAGGAAATACCTGAGCACCGCCCTCATGCACGACGAGCCTGTGCGCGAAAATTACCTCACGCCCCACATCGAGCTGCTTGGCTTGGGTACGGTCGGCCGCGCCTGCGAGTTCTGCCACTAATCGCCGCTCCGGGTCCTCATGCGTTAGGTTGTTTAGAGCGTTAAGGTTAGTTGTGCGTCGCCGGTTTTGCTACCGGGGCCGCCGAATCTTCCTTCGGAACGTACTCGCCGCCGGGGCCGCGCTCCCATGTCCGGTCCAGGACCTTCTCGGGATTCTGCCGGCGGAATGTCTCCGCGATGTAGCAGTTCCAGCACACCGGCAAATATGACTCGAAAACCTCCGGCAATTTTTCCGGAGCCACTTCATTCCACTGCACGCAAGTGTGATCCGGGGCCATCAGCGCGGGGTGCCGGTCATGCCAGTGAATTTCGGTGAAGGGCTTCTGGCAGTACGCGCACGCCTTGCCCTTGTACCACTGGTCCACCATGTTCCAGACCAGGCACAACGCCGGGTCCGCGTTCACCTGGGAGAGGCACTCCTGCCCGCAATTCTGACGCTCCGGCCAGCGCGAGCATTGGTCCAGCCGGATGTGCGACTTGCCAAACAGGGCCTTAGTTGCTGCATCCTTCGCATTCACGTGCACTGCGGCCGCCTGGTGCGTTTCCGGGCAGGTGATCACGCGCTGCCCGCGATACTTCACGTAGGTGCGCAGCGCCACGGTCAATCCGAAGACCACCGCGCCGGCCGCCAGCACGACGATCATCGCAAGAATCAGGTTGGAAAAAACCATGCCCGCCTCCTCCTCCCGGCCCGTCAATCGCGAATAAGCCAGGAACCCCGTAGAGAGAAAGAGCATTAGCGGGTCCAAATAGGCCAGTCGTTTTCCCTCTACCCGCGATCCTTGAAAGGAAAAGACTTACGCTCTGCGGCACCGCCAGCCCTCTAAGCGCTCCAGCCACCCCCAGGGGAATTCCACCCAGAGTCCCTGCGCCATCTCCCCAGCGCCCGCGCGCGCACCAGTTCACTCCGGCTTGAAAATCATGCCTTGGCTCGTTCGCCCGTTCATCAAGACCAGCAGGGGTTCCGTGAACCGCAAGTGCCGCACGCAGCCGCGCTCTTCCATTGCCGGTTGGGCTGCCAGCCACACCCAATCCACCGTTCCTTCTCCAAGGTCGGGATTCACAGTGAAATAGCCCACCTGAAATGCCGTCAAATTCTGGAAAAAGTGGCTGCCTTGCGATGGCGTCACCCGGAAATCCCGGAATCCCGCCTCGACGATCACGCGCGCGCCCGAAATTTCGTCCCACTCCACCGGAATCCCCAGCCACGGCTCGTTTGAACCCCACCGCCCCACCCCCACCAGCAGGTACGGCCGGTTCTCCTCGTTCAGCTTCGCATTGAAGTACGACACCAGCCGCGCTACTTCCTGGCTCTGCCCGCGCTCAAACCGCTGCGAATCAACCACAACGATATCACGCAAATTCTCGATGCGCCCGTTACCCAGCACCTTCGTGGTGCGCGCGATCAGCCGCGAGGCATCCACATTCTCCATGCGCAGTTCTTCGCTCTCCCGCGAAAGCACCAGTGGGCGGATCTGCAAAAATCCAAACTCCGAAAGCTCGCCCGTTTGCCGCGGCAAGCGCACCGCAAATTCAATCTCCACGGGTTGCCCAAACGCGTCTTCGCCATCCTTCAGGAGTTGCTCCAAAAGCGGCGCCAGCGGAAAAAGCCCGTACTTGAGGACCGGCGCAAACGTCACCACGCGCATCCCCGGCCGGTTCAATCCATCCCTGATCACGTCGTTGTCCTGCGAATACGTGGAACCCACCGCGTGCAGCGTGCCGTCCGCCTCCGCCACATCCAGCGTGAAGCGCACCTCGCGAAGTCCGGGCGGCGCCGTCTCCTGCTCCACGTGATCCAGCGAAAGTGCCCAAAAATCCGCTTGCGATTCGGAAAGAATGTCCTCCACCGTCGAGAACTGCACCAGATTCGCCGGATACCGTGGGCAGAACGAGAGGCACTTCCCGCCGTCCACCACCGCGCGCCCCAGTCCCAGCGCCACCGCTGCGATGCCATCCTCAAAACGCATCGGCGGAACCGGATAAAAATTCCGCGAACGCGCTACTCCGGAAAAGTCCGGATAAAACCTCGGGCCGTGAAACGCGCCCACCACTTGCTGCAGGATCACCGCCATCTTTTCTTCTTCCAGGCGGAACGGCGTCGCCCGCACGTACGACTTGGCATGGCGGCTGAACGTGGAGGCATAGACCAGCTTCACCGCCTCCGTCAGATGCTGCAGCCGCAGGGCATCGTCGGCCTGCTGGTTGCCCAGCATGAACGTCTCGTACACGCCCGTGAACGGCTGGTACTGCGAATCCTCCAGCAAACTCGAAGAGCGCACCGCCAGGGGGTAGCGCGCTTCCGCAAGAAACGCCCGCAAATCCTCGGTAACCGCCGCGGGAAGTGGCGCATCCAGGAATCTCTGCTGAATCTCGGAGTCGTCGGCCGCATGGACGGCAAAATCGAGCAGGTTGTTCTCCGCAAGAAAGCGGTCAAACGCATCCGTCGCCAGCACCGCGGCCGGTGGCACCCCCACGCGCACCTCAGGAAACCGCCGCGCGACTCTCCGCTTGTGCAGCATGTGCCGGATGAACGCCAGTCCGCGCGCCTTGCCGCCAAGCGAACCCGCGCCCATGCGCAGGAAATACGACCCGCCGGCCTTGAACGCCGCGGGCTTGAAGTCACCGATCAGGATTTCGCTCTGCTCTCTGCGGTACTCCCCGATCGAATCGATCAAGTTCTGCCGCAATCCCTCGACTGTCTCAAAGTCGGAAACCTTTCGCGGCCTCAGTTTTTGCGACAGCGCGAACTCCGTCCGCGCCATCAGCCAGTGCGAAAAGTGATTCCGCTGTCCGTGATACGCGATGCTGTCCACCGGCACCGTGTGCAACAGCGCTTCCAGCGAATTCAGATCCGTGGCCCGCGCCACTTCGCTGCGGTCCGATGTGCGGAACACGAAATCGCCGAACGCAAATTGTTGAATCAGCAGCCGCCGCAAATCCCGCAAAAAGGTCGGCGAACGCTTGCGCAGGAAGGAAAACCCTTCCGCATGAGCCCGCTTCCGGAATTTCGTCCGGCTCGATTGCAGCACCACCGCCAGATCGGGTACCACGGCGCGCACCCGCCGCGCCAGCTCGAATCCCGCGTCCGCGCTCAGCACACCGCCATGCGGAAACTCGACGTCGGACACAATCCCCAGCAGGTGATCCTGGTAGCGCAGCGCCAGCTCGTAGGCCTCCTCGAAATTCGAGGAAAGCAGAATCTTCGGCCGCGCCCGCATGCGCACCAGCTTGTGCGCCAGGTTCAAGCCTTCCTGAATGACGCGCCGCGTCTGCGAAATCAGCTCCGTATAAATCACCGGCAAAAACGCCGAGTAGTAGCGGATGTTGTCTTCCACCAGCAGCACCACCGGCACGCCCATCGTCGATGTGTCGTGCTCGACGTTTCGTCGGTCTTCGACGTACTTCACGATGGCAATCAGCACGCGCGCGCTGCCCTGCCACAGGAAAATCCGCTCGATGTCCGTCACAGGATTGCGCGCAACGAAATTCTTGATTTCGCGGTAATCGTACGCCAGCACCACCACCGGCACATTCAACCCTGCGGCCTTGATTTCGTGCGCCAGTTGCGCCGCATTCATCGCTCCCACCGCCAGGTTCGTTACGATGAGGTTATAGCGCCGCGGATCGGAACGCGCCAACGCCAGCGCCTCCGAGCAACTGGAGACATGCGTGATCCGCGGAATCTGCTGCAGGTGCAAGTCCAGCGACTCGCCGATCAGCAACTCGTTCAGCCGCCCGTCTTCCCGCAAGATGAACGAATCGTACAGGCTCGACACCAGCAATATCTCCTGCACCCGGAAGGGCATCAGGTTGTCGAAGCCCTCCAGGAGCAGCTCCGCGTCCGGCAATGGCCTGGGAGTCTGGTCTCGGTTCATGAATGTTTCCGTCTGAATAGTAAAACGGCGGGGTGAACTTTTCACCCCGCCGCATAGTAACCGCTGAACGGGTCTTAGACCAGACCCTGATCCAGCATCGAATCGGCCACCTTCAGGAATCCGGCGATATTCGCGCCGAAGACCAGGTTGCCCGGCATACCGTACTTTTCGGCCGTCTCAAACGAGTTCTTGTGGATGGCGATCATGATGTTGTGCAGCCGCTCGTCCACTTCCGCCCTCGTCCAGGAGAGCCGCATGCTGTTCTGGCTCATCTCCAGCCCCGATGTCGCCACGCCGCCCGCGTTGGCGGCCTTTGCCGGCCCGTAGAGGATCTTCGCCTCGAGGAACAGCTTCGTGGCGTCCAGTGTGCTCGGCATGTTGGCGCCTTCCGCCACAACCTTGCACCCGTTCATCACCAGCGTGGCCGCATCCTTGGCATTGATTTCATTCTGAGTGGCGCTCGGGAAGGCGCAGTCCGCCTTGATGGCCCAGAGCGGGTTGAAGTCTTTCGACGGGTCCACGGGCATATACTTGGCGGTCTTGAAGTGGTCCGCATACTCCTTGATGCGGCCACGGCGCACATTCTTCAGTTCCAGAACCCACGCCAACTTTTCCCGGTTGATGCCCTCGGGATCATGAATCACGCCATTGGAATCGGACATGGCGATGACCTTGGCTCCGAGGTCCAACAGCTTTTCTATCGTGTATTGAGAAACGTTGCCGCTTCCGGAGACCAGGCAGAGCTTGCCTTCCAGCTTTTCCTTCCGCGTCTTCAGCATTTCCGACGCAAAGTATACGCAGCCGTAGCCCGTCGCTTCCGGGCGAATCAGCGATCCACCCCAGTTCAGCCCCTTGCCTGTCAGCACGCCGGTGAACTCGTTCTTCAGCCGTTTGTACTGCCCAAACAGGAAGCCAATTTCGCGCCCGCCGACTCCGATATCGCCTGCCGGAACGTCCGTGTCCGGGCCGATATGGCGGCACAGTTCGGTCATGAAGCTTTGGCAGAACCTCATCACCTCGTTGTCGCTCTTGCCCTTGGGATCAAAGTCTGAGCCTCCCTTGCCGCCGCCCATCGGCAGCGTCGTCAAGGAATTCTTCAACACCTGCTCGAAGGCCAGGAATTTCAAGATGCCCAGGTTCACCGAAGGATGGAAGCGGAGTCCGCCCTTATACGGGCCGATGGCGCTGCTCATCTCAATGCGGAATCCGCGATTGACCTGGACGTTGCCCTGATCGTCGAACCAGGGGACGCGAAACATGATCACGCGTTCCGGCTCGACCATGCGCTCTAGGATGCGCGCTTTTTGGTATTCAGGGTGTTTCGAGAGGGCGGGACCCAATGATTCGAGTACTTCCTGCACGGCCTGATGAAATTCGGGTTCGGCGGGATTCTTGGCTCGTACGCTGGTCAATACTTCATTCACATAGTCCGCTGTTCCTTTGCTAGTCGCAGCGGTAAGGGTAATGCCCATGAGTGTGTCCTCCTAATTGTATTTTGGTGCAAAAATGTCATGAGTGCAGCCGTCGGGGGCCGGCAACTGAGGCTGGCCGGAGAGCACTACTATTAAACTTGCTTATAGGCTCCAAAAGCTGTGACATATATCACACGACTCCGTGTGTGCCGTACTGGTCACTTTACACCCTTGGCGCGACTGTCCCTTTAGCGGAGGTGTGACTATGTCCAGCAAAGCAGCGGATTTGGCAGGACCCGGTATTGGCAACTACGATGACTTGGAGAAGATCCTTCCCCTGGGCTATTCCAGTGCGCTGAACCGCAGGGAAACGCAGAAAGCGATCTTCGCCGTCAAACGATTCATCGAGGACAACCTCTGTAAGGAATTGAATCTTTTGATGGTAACAGTGCCCCTGATCGTGGACATCGCCAGCGGTGTCAACGACATGCTGGACCGCGACGGCTCCCGCACCCCCATCCAGTTCCACATCCGCAACGACTACGACAAGCACCCCGTGGATGCCCAGATCGTTCAGGCTGCCACCAAGTGGAAGAGGGTGGCCCTGAAGGAATTCGGCATGCGTCCTGGTGAAGGCCTTTGCACAGACATGCGCGCCGTCCGCAAGGACTATTTCCTCGACCATGACCACAGTGTCTACGTGGACCAGTGGGATTGGGAGCGCGCCATCACCTCCGATCAGCGCGACCTCGATTTCCTGAAAGACATCGTCGGCAAAATCTGGAAAGTGCTCGTCGAAGCCGAACGTTACGCCCAGGATCTCTTTCCCGAGCTCAAGAATGAAAGGTACCCGAATCTGCCGGAGAAGCTCACTTTTCTCCATGCCGAAGAACTCCTCCGAATGTATCCCCATCTTCCCAGGAAGCAGCGCGAAACGGCTATTCTCCAGCAGTACCCTGCGCTTTTCATCGTCGGCATTGGCTATCCACTCGATGATGGCTATCCCCACGAAATGCGTGCTGCGGATTACGACGACTGGGTCACCGAAACCAAAGGCCCTGATGGCCGGCCCCTGCACGGTTTGAATGGCGACATCCTGGTCTGGAACCATGTCACGCGGCGCCGCCACGAACTCAGCTCCATGGGCATCCGCGTGAATGCGGAAAGCTTGAAGAAGCAACTGGAGCTGTCCCATCAGTTGGACTTCCTCAAATTCCCCTATCACCAGGCCATCGTGAAGAATGAAATCCCGTTGAGCATCGGCGGCGGCATCGGCCAGTCCCGCACCCTCATGCTCCTGCTGAGGAAAGCGCATCTCGGCGAAGTCACCGTAAGCGTGTGGCCCCAGATCCTCAAGGACATCTGCGCCAAGAAAAACATCCACGTCCTCGAATAACCGCAGCGCGGCTGCTCGGGTTGCACCACGCAGAATTTGTCCTTCCGCCTGCCCTGAGCGAAGTCGAAGGGACCGGAGGGACGGCGGGTTTGGCCGTCCCGGAGCGGAGGTACGGTTTTCCAACGCATGTTTTCTGTGCGATGAATCTCTCTTCAACTTAGGATTTCAGGTAAAGCTGCGTCCCCCGTCTTCTGGAGGGCGCGGTCTTTCTCCTTCTTATGTAGGGCCGCCTTCTGCTTGCCCGCCGCAGGAGGGAGGCGCGATGTTTGCGTCCGCCGCTTTCTGGAGGACGGGCCGCTCTCTGTCTTATGTAGTGGCCGGTCTTCAGACCGGTTCTTGGGTTTCTCTTGCCTCTTCCCCCCGCTGTCATCCCGACCGAAGCGGCCCGACTTTCTCTTCCGCGCCGAATTATGGCGCGTCGGGCCGCGAAGTGGAGGGATCTGCTTCTCTCTATTCTTATGTAGGGCCGCCTTCTGCTTGCCCGCCGTTTTCTGGGGGGCGCGCCGCCCTTCTCCTTCTTATGTAGGGCCCGTCCTTCTGAGGCGGGCCGTCCCCTGTCTTATGTAGTGGCCGGTCTTCAGACCGGTTCTCGGGTTTCTCTTGCCTCTTCGCCCCGCTGTCATCCCGCCTGCCCGCCGTAGGAGGGACCGAAGCGGCCCGACTTTCTCTTCCGCGCCGAATTATGGCGCGTCGGGCCGCGAAGTGGAGGGATCTGCTTCTCTCCATTCTTATGTAGGGCCCGTCCTTCTGAGGCGGGCCGTTCCCTGTCTTATGTAGTGGCCGGTCTTCAGACCGGTTCTTGGGTTTCTCTTGCCCCTTCCCCCCGCTGTCATCCCGACCGAAGCGGCCCGAGTTTCTCTTCCGCGCCGAATTATGGCGCGTCGGGCCGCGAAGTGGAGGGATCTGCTTCTCTCCTTCTTATGTAGGGCTCGTCCTTCTGCTTGGCCGCCGCAGCTTCAGCGGAGGAGGGCCACTCGTCACTTTTCTTCCAACCGGGCCTGGACGACTCTGCCCTCTTGGGTGTCGGCGCATTTCCCCTCCCGATTCGCGAAGGAAGTATTGCCACCCGCCCTGGCTTCCTCCCTACACACAAGAACCATCAGGCGCAATGTTCTCGCTTTTTTCGATCACACATGCGCTTGGCTTAGCGATTAGGAACGATATCCTTCCATAAATCCCACTGACTGATATACATTAGGAAAGTCCTCAGTCAGGAAATCGATACAAAGGCAGTATCGACGGAATATCATCATGAGTTCTGGGCGAGGCGCAGCCATGAACGTTGCAATCGAGGCGATCTGCAACCACCTAAGGGAACGTACTGCCTCACTCTTCCTTGGCGCAGGTGTCAATGCAGGAATCAGAGACACCGATGGCAACCAATTTCCTCTAGGCCCCGAACTAAGCCGCTGGATTGCGCGCGACCTCCTCGAAACGCCCGATTTGAACATCAGCTTGGATGACTGCGCCGAGATGGCCCGTTTCCGGCTAGGGCCCAAAGTTCTAAATGACTACATCTTCGAAAGGTTTTCTGCGTTCAAGCCCGGCGTCGCACATCTAGCACTCGTCCAGCTTCCGTGGGACGCCATCTACACGACCAACTACGACTTGCTACTAGAGACAGCGTCTCAGTGGCCTGCCCCCGTTTTATGTACCAGTGCTTCTGAGAGTCGGTTGGTGTTGTGATTGAACTTGGGGCGGACGGAGCGTTGCGGAGTCCGGCCCAAGTTCGGCGGCGAATTCCGCTGGCGTCTTGTACCCGATTCCGCTGTGTAACCGCTCCTGATTCCAGTACCGCTTGTATTCCGCTCCCAAAACCTTCGCCTCCATCAGCGATCCGAACAGCTCCCGGTCCGCAAACTCCACCTTCATCCGGCTGTTGAACGATTCGCTGTAGCCGTTCTCCCACGGACTGCCCGGGGCAATATACAACGGCCCGACTTTCCGCGCAGCCAGCCATCGTTGCACCGCTCGCGCGATGAACTCCGGCCCGTTGTCCGAACGAACCGCTCCGGGCGCGCCATGCTTCGCCTCCAACCACGTCAGAGTCGCCACCACGTCTCGCGCCGTCATCCGCCGCTCCACTTCCAGCGCCAGACATTCCCGCGTGAACTCGTCCAGCACCGAAAACCACTTCAGCCTTCTTCCGTCCGCCGTTTCATCCATCGTGAAATCCCAGCACCACACGTGGTTCTTGTACTCTGCTCGCTTCACCGCGCAACTGTTCTCGCTGTGGCCGCGTGCGCGTTTTCGCCGCTTCCGCAGCGGGTTCCGCAAGCCTTCCTCCCGCCACAGCCGCTGCACCCGTTTCTTGTTGATCTTCATCCCTTCTCTCCGCAGCAGCCTGGTCATCCGCCGGTAGCCCGAGCCCGGATGCTTCTTCGCCAACTCGTGCAACCGCTTGCGAATCCTCCGCTCCTCGTAATCGATGCGCGCTTCGTATCGCTGCGTCGACCGTGGCTGCTTCACTAATCGACAGGCATGCCGCTCCGTGTAGCGCCACTCCGCAAGCAAATGCTCCACCGCCCGTCGCCTGCCCGCCGGGCTTACCAGTTTTTTCGGCTGAGATCCTTCAGCACGTCGATGTCCATGGCCTGTTGCGCCACGATCTTCTTCAACCGCGCATTTTCTTTTTCCAGTTCTTTCAGCCGCGCCATCTCCGGCCCCTTCATCCCACCGTAAAGATGCCGCCAGCGATGATACGTCTGCTCGCTGATCTCTTGCTTCCGGCATACCGCTTCGATCGTTGCGCCCTGGTTGAGGTCCACTTCCGCCTCGCGCAGCTTCGCGATGATCTCCTGCGGCGTGTGTCGCTTCCTTTTCATCGAGTCCTCCTGCCCTCTCGGGCAATCAGACTCTCATATCAGCTGGTACAACTGCAGGGGGTCATTCCATCAGAATATGGCCGTCACACCCACTGGCGCCATAAGACCAATATTTTCGTCGCAAGAGAATCTTACTGACTTGCTCGAGGAGGACATACCGTACTATAAGCTCCACGGCAGCGTGGATTACGCTAATACTGAACCTGGTCGTCTAATCTTGACGCGGGAGGACTATAAATTTTATGAAATGCATCGCAAGCCATTGTTCTCTCGATTGCGGAAGGAACTCCTGAGCAAGACCTTCGTATTCGTCGGATATTCCTTTTCTGACGACAACTTCCGGGCCATTCTGGAGGACTGTAAGAACGAAATTGAGGCAGCTTCCTTTCCTTTAAGCTTCGCGGTGAAGCGAGATTTCACCTTGACGGAAGAGGTTTTCTGGAAAGAAAAGTACAACATTCAACTCGTTGAGGCAGACTCAGCTGAGTTCCTAAATTCATTGAAGACCACTTGGGCAGCCGAGAATTACTCAGTCGTTCCTCTGCTGAAGCGAAAAGCAACGGAATATCTAACGCTTGACGAATCCACTACCCGCTTCCAAAAGGTTGGGGACTCCTTTTATCTCATTCGCGCCGCAGATTGCACCGGCACCGCGAATACAAGAGCGTTCTTCAAGGGGGCAGAAGCCTCGTGGGGAATGATCCGAGATGGCGTCGCGCCGCGCCGCGATACCTATTGGCCGCTGCTAGATTCAATCTTTTCAGAGCTAATTGAGCCTAACGTCCCGCCCTCACTTTACCTAGTAACAGGAGCTGCAGGGACCGGTAAATCGACCCTCCTCAAGACCGTCTGCTACGACGTCTCAAAGGATTTTAGAATCCCCGTATTGATGCATATTCCTGGTACTCCCCTGGATACGCGTGTCCTGGGAACACTACTTAACCCCGACAAGCTCGAAAGAATGCTGATCGTGATTCGAGACGCGGCGCAGTATATCTCAGAAATTTACAATTTCATGCAGGACGCATCACGTAGGAAGCTTCCGTTGACGGTTATTTTGGAAGAGAGAAAAAATCAATGGATAGTCGCAAACGCCACCCGCAACCACCTGATTCCAGCCGAATTTGAACTCGGTGGACTCTCTGACGAAGAGATCGAGAGCATCCTCGACGCCCTCATTCATCACGGCGCGCTTGGACGCCTCACCGGCACCTCCCACGAGGAGCAACTCGAACATTTCAAACCGCTTGCAGACAGGGAACTCTTAGTCGCGCTCCGCGAACTGACAGCTCCACAGGGTAATTTTGACGAAATAATTCGGGACGAGTACGACAAGGTACCCTCAGACATTGCGAAGAGCGCGTACGCTTACGTTTCCGCCTTCGGCCAACTTGGCCTTCCAATTCGTTATGAGACGCTTGTCAGGCTGTTTTCTCTCCGATACGACCAATTGGGCCCCGAGATCCTGGCTCCGACAGAAGGAATTCTTATCGTTGGGGAGCAATCGGGATACTCGAGGCATACCATTGGGTATCGGCTCTCAGCCCGGCATCCGATAATTGCATCGGTAATATTTGACCACGCGGCCAAAACTGACGAAGCAAAGTTCAAGATTGTCAATGATCTTCTCAGTCATTTAGACCCCGGTTTCTCCGAAGACAGCTACCTTCTCAACCAAGTGGTGCGAAGAAGAGAATTGGCCAACACTTTCGCGTCTCATGATATGCGCAGAGCTCTGTACGAGAGGATTTCTAAAATACTTCCCAACAACGGATACGTATACCAGCACAGGTCAATTCTTGAGCGCGAGTTGAAAAACGCAGATGCTGCGATGCGATTCGCCAAGGAAGCTGTACGAATTCAACCGTACAATCTGGCTTTTAATAACACCCTAGGAATGGCTCTTGAGTTCGCTGCTCGATCGATTGAAGATCCCCTGAAATGGAAAGCATTGCTCGGCGAAGCGGAGAAAATCTTCGACGACGGAATTCAAAAATACACCGATGATCCATATGGATATGTGGGTAAACTGAACTGCCTCGGGCAACGCATAGACCGCGAACCTAACCTCGACGTGCGAAAACTCTTGAAAGCGAGCGCATTTTCTCTCATGGAAGAAGCCTACGAGGAAACAGAAGAGTCGCCAATCATCGCTGGGCAACTAGCAATTGAGCGCGACAGACTAGGCGAGAAAGAAGATGCGATCGAAATTCTAAAGGAAGCAGTTACCAAGAAACCTACAGATTCACGGTTGAGGCTGCTGTGGGTTCGTCTGGCCAGGGAAAAAGGAGATTTGGCCCTCGCCCTTAAAATATCCTCGGATGGGCTTACCCACGACCCCACCTCGTGGCGCCTCCAGCGTACAATCGCGAGGCTTAGAAGAGACTTGGGTCAGCCATTTGAGAGCGTCCGTGGCTTTTATGAGGCTGCGCTTCGCCATAACCAATCGGACGTCGGCCTTAGAGTTGAAATCGCCGCCTACTTCTTCATGTCAGGACACTACAAAGAGGCCGATGAAATGTTCTATAAGCTTCGCCAACAATCCCTCCCAGCGCAGGAACGCAATCGGATTCGAGAAGCCTGGAGAGATTCCGCAGGAAACGAAAGGGTCTTTGAGGGCAAAGTGGGCCGTAGTTCAGGGGCACTTGGTAGAATTTTTGCCGTGCCTGAAAATTTCCAGGCCATATACTACCGGACGACCCCAGCGCTAGAGGCACTACGCGAAAACCAATCGGTTCGCTTCAAAGTAAAATTCTCTGCCAAGGGTGCAATGGCAAATATCGTCATTCCCAAATAGTGCACGCGGGCGGCCCAGCCCCAGCTCCCGAAAACGACTCTGGGACGGCGGGTGGCGCAGGCTCAGGGCGCTTGGGCAATCCCAGGTAGCCTACGCTTTCGGATCTTGAAAGCATGGGTCCGCTCTTCGCTCCTGTCTCCTCTCTCCCCTACACGTTTCCCCTCCTCGTACCAGTTTCGAAACTAGTACCCACTAAATAATAGCAGACAAACGGTAAATAATGTGCTATGCTTCGCCTGTTATGCTGAGGGGACGCTGCTCTTGTGCCATTTCGGACCGCCCCACCCCCTCGTCCTTCGCCCCACCTTCGCTCTTGCGCCCGATAACTCCTTTGTTTCCCCTACATCCACGAAATGCGCCTGTAACCCCTTTGTTTCCCCTACTTACGCAAAAACAGGGGGGTGGGGGGTATCCTTTACTTCCCTTACATCCTTTGCTTCCTTTGCTTCCCTTACTTCCTTCGGCCGTGAACTGTAAACCCGCTTTTCTAACGCCTGCAGTTACTGCAACATCAATTGCCATTGTCGGCGCGCCGACATTTTTGAGCCCCGCACCGCCGCTCTCTTCCTTTCGTCTTCTCTTGAACTTAAAACTGGGCATCCGGCGAAGGATGCCCATCCTGAGCGAGCCCGCCGCGGCGGACGAGCCGAAGGATCTCTCCGGTCACTCGCCCCCTAAGTCCAATCATTCCCGCACATCCGCAAAAACACGGGGGTGGGGGTCTTCTATCCAAACATGCTGGCCAATAACCCTTTTGTTTTCTTCCGCCATGTTAACGAGTAAGTTAAGTGCAATTGTCGGCGCGCCGACATTCCTCAATACCTCTCGCATGCACTTACCGCCAAGCGCCCCGAGTGAGGTAAAGTGGTGGCATTGTGATCATCAACTTCGCGCGGCGCGCGCACGACCATAACTGGGAAGTGGACCCCATTACGCGGTCCCTGCTCGATACCGATATTTACAAGCTGCTGATGCTGCAGTTCATCTGGAAGCGCTTCCCCAAAACAACCGCTTCTTTTTCGCTCATCAATCGCTCCATCAACGCACGCCTTGGCGATTTGATCGACGCCGACCAGCTTCGCGAACAACTCGAACAGACCAGGAAGCTGCGCTTTCAGAAGTCCGAGCTGATCTGGCTGGCAGGCAATACCTTTTATGGACGCCGCGGTATCTTTCAACCGGCTTTCCTGGAGTGGCTCGATCGCGACTTCCGGCTCTCTGATTACGAGCTATCTGTTCAAGACGGGCAGTTCTCCCTCTCCTTTCACGGTCTCTGGACAGCGACGACCATGTGGGAGATTTATGCGCTTTCGGCAATCAGCGAGTTGAAGACGCGCGCCAGCCTCAAGCGTCTGAGCGAACTCGAGCTGGATATTCTTTATGCCCGGGCCAAAACGAAACTCTGGGAAAAAATGGAGCGCTTGCGCGGCGTCCCGGGATTGAAAGTGAGCGACTTTGGAACGCGGCGCCGCCACAGCTTCTTGTGGCAGGAGTACGTGGTGAAAGCCATAAGCGACGTCCTCGGCAGCAACTTTACTGGCACCTCTAATACCTATCTGGCCTATAAACACGACTTGGAAGCCATCGGCACGAATGCCCATGAATTGCCCATGGCATTGGCGGCGATGGCCAAAGATGACGACGAGCTGAAGGCAGCACAATACCGCTTGCTGGAGCTCTGGCAGCAGACCTATCACGGCGAGTTGCGCATTCTGCTTCCAGACACCTTTGGCACCACGCAGTTTCTCGGCAACGCTCCGGATTGGGTGGCGGACTGGACGGGGCAGCGCGCGGACAGCAAAGATCCTTTCCTGGCGGGCGACGAATATATTGCCTGGCTCGGACAAAAAGGGCGCGATCCGCGGCAAAAACTTTTCATCGCTTCCGACGCCCTGGATGTGGACGCGATTTTGGGATTGCACGCCTATTTTTCCGGCACGATTCGCAATGGCGCTTCTCCTGCCGACTTTCGACAAGCGAGCGACTTTCTCAATGAACGGAAGTGGATTCCCGAGCGCCGCATCCGCTTCAGCGCGGGGTGGGGCACGTTGCTTACCAATGATTTTCGCAATTGCAATGCTCAAGGCAGCGGCGACTTCGATCCCGTAAGCCTGGTGTGTAAGCTCAACGATGCCAATGGCAGGCCGGCAGTGAAGCTCTCCGACAACTTTGAAAAAGCGCTGGGGCCCCGCGAAGAGGTCCAGCGCTACGAGCGTCTGTTTGGCCTTGCTGGCGTTGCTCACGCACCGGTCGTGACGTAGTCACAAAGAAGTTTGCTGTAGGATTATTTCACGCGTTTCACAGAGGAAAAGTTCATGACCATCGATCAAGATCTCGAAAAAATTGCGCGGCAGGAAAAGCGGCTGCAATTCAAACACTTTGATTCAGAAGTGGCCTGGGCTGTCGGAACCGCCCTCAAGGCGGCTGCTGAGAAACGCCGTGTCGCCGTGGCCATCGATATTCAGCTGAACGGCCATACTCTTTTTTCGCACGCCATGACGGGAACCACGCCGGACAATTGGGACTGGATTCGTCGCAAGCGTAACGTCGTTTTGCGCTATCACCGCAGCTCCTACGCCATCGGGCTGAAGCACGAGCGCGCTCAAACCACTCTGCAGGAAAAGCTGGGTCTCGATCTAAAGGATTATGCGGCGCACGGCGGATGTTTCCCGATTCTTCTTGAGGGAACAGGGTGCGTCGGCACGATCACCGTTTCTGGTTTGCCGCAGCGCGAGGATCACGCGCTGGTCGTTTCCGTTCTTCAGGATTACCTGCATCTGGCGGGCGAAGATCTGACTCTCGACGCCCCTTCGGCATCTTGACCGCAAGGAACGCGCCAACCGGACAACTGACCTGGTCGCTCGACCCGGCCTGAACACTTGCGCTATTCAAAGTGCTGTTTCCAGACTTCGGCCGGACCGGCGAAGTCGTCCAGCCATCCCGCCCATGCCAATTCGGCACACTCCTCTAGGTCATTTCCACGTGAAGTGGTGCAGATGATGCATGACCGCGCAGCTCAGATGACCGAGGACGAACCAGAATACTGCTTGGAGCACCTTCTTGAGTGTTGGTGACATGACGCATGATCAGCGTGGATGGCTATTTCGTCAACAACGATTTCAAACGCCTTCAGGTTCACGACTCCCGTCCCGAACTACAAAAAGTCTCTTGAGCCTCTCCGGATCGACGAGCTACACGTCTTAATCAAATAGCCGTCGCATGGGGAAGCTAGCATTGACTCTGCGCCCGCGGAACAGTAAGATTCACCCGCTCTGCTCGGTAGCCGATTGCCTTTTGGGGAACAGCATCCCCTGTGTGAGGTCCAGCATGAAGCAGCTTCCGTGGTTACGCCAGGCTCTGGCTGCTTCCCTTGTATTCCCATCGCAAAGAGATGAATATCTGGGCGGAGCCCGCTCACACTCGGCGGCAACGCACTGTCGGTCGGCGCTGAGGTCCGCTGGAGACATTGCCGGGAGCGGCGTGGCGCGTTCTTGATTTCAGAGTATGGGGAGTATCTGAGGAGGCTCGAAGATGAATTGGAGCGAAGGAAGCAAAAGCCTGGTTCGCGGTTTGCTGTTTTCCGTGGTTCTGTTATTTGCGGTCTCGGAAGTCGCGGTGGCCCAGCAGAAGAAACCTTCGGGTTCGGCACCCAGTAAACCTGCTGCGTCAGCGCCCAAGCCTGCAGCTAAGCCGGCGACCCACGCGCCCACGGGTGGTGCGGCCCACTCAGGCACGACCGGCGGGACGCACGGTGCCACCAATGCTGCGCACGGAGGGACAACCGGTGGGACGCATGGCGCCGCCAATACCGCGCACGGCGGCGCGACCGGTGGGACGCATGGCGCCACTAATGCCGCCCACTCAGGCACGACCGGCGGGACGCATGGCGCCACCAATGCCGCGCACGGCGGCACGACCGGCGGGACGCACGGTGCCACCAATGCCGCGCACGGCGGCGCGACCGGTGGGACGCACGGTGCCACCAATGCCGCGCACGGCGGCGCGACCGGTGGGACGCATGGTGCCACCAATGCCGCTCACGGCGGCGCGACCAACGTGGCGGGGCATCACCCCCCGGGAGGGAATTCCAAGCCCGGCGCGAATGGCAGCGTCCACAATTTCAATTCCAGTGGTAAGAGAACGAGTGTTGAGACTAAAAATGGTACCAGAGCGAACTTCAGTCGCAGCGGCCATGTCAGCACCATTCATACCCGCAGCGGAATGACCATCAACCACGGCGCTCATGGCGAGCGGCGATTCGAGTCCCGGCGGCGCGACGGTGGCAGAGTTGTGGGCTACGGCCACGGTCGTGGCTTTGCCGAGCACGGCTACTACCGGGGTGGCCACCCTTATATGCGGCGAACCTATTACTATGGTGGCCGGCGTTACGCGTATGCTTATCGCGGGTATTACTGGCACGGGCATCCCTACTACGGCTATGTTTCTCCCTACTACTATTCCCCCGGATTCTATGGCTGGGCCTACAATCCCTGGGCCGCACCCGTAGCGTATGGCTGGGGTTGGGGTGGGGCTCCGTGGTATGGGTATTATGGCTATTACTTTAATCCCTTCCCGGTTTACGCCTCCCCAGCTTTCTGGATCACCGACTATTTGCTGGCTGCCAATCTCCAGGCAGCATACGAAGCTCGGGCCGCGGCGCAGGGCGAGGCCAACGCCGAAGGGGCAGCCGAGGAGCAACCTGCAGCCGGCGGGGGCGCAGTCGCTCTTTCGCCTGAGGTGAAGCAGCAAATTGCCGACGAAGTGAGAGCCCAAATCGCGGCGCAACAACAAGCGGCCGCGCATCCCGAACCTGTTGAGCCAGTCACTAGTACCGCCCCGGCGAGTGGTGGCCAGACCGGCCCCGATGAAGTTCCCGCCGCACTGGATCCCGCGCACCGTACGTTCATCGTGTCCGCAGTTCTCAGTGAATCTACACCCGACGGAACCGAGTGTTCCTTGAGTCCCGGCGATGTGTTGACGCGCATCCAGGACACTCCCGACGCAGACCAGAATGTCAAAGTACTCGTAGCCAGCAGCCAGAGGAATGATTGCGCCTCTGGTTCACAAGTTGCCGTCGCCGTTCAGGATCTGCAGGACATGCACAACGACTTCCAGGCCAAGATCAGCGAAGGCCTTGGGAAGCTCGCGGAAAACCAGGGGAAGAATGGCATTCCCGCCGGTCCCGCGGCCGGTGCCAAACCCAATCCCAACGGTCAGGCGCAGCCAGACTTGACGGTAGAGGTCGATTTGAAGGCGCAACAGGACGAGGCCAGCCAAGCCGAGAAGGAAGTCCAGGAGGCCTCCGCAACCAGCAGCAGCGACGACTAGTGGAGGAAGACCGGAGACTACATCCGGTAGCATAAGCATAAGCGGGAGCGTCGGGCGCGTTCGGCTGATGCTCCCCATTTATGCCGGGAAAGATAGATTTGGGGCATCGGTTTCTTGGGCCTGGGAGTGCTGGCGGTCGAGAGGAGGAGCTTTCAATGACTCGGAAAGCGGCGCGGACAATCCGGATAGTTGCGGTAATCTTCGCGGGGATGTTTCCCTGGATGCTGGCTGCAGCGCAGGATAGCGGGGCTGATTCTCTGGAGAGCCAGCTTGCCGCGAAATACAAGCTGGTGAAACTGGGCACGGATTCGACAGGTCTTACCGTGCTCGAAGCCGGCACGGTGCTGGTGATAAAGAAAGGTGGAATCATCAGCGTCCCCTCCGGAAACGCGGTCATCCTGCCGAGCACCGTAAAAGATGGCCAAGTTCACGCGGCCAGCAACACGGCTGCGCAGGGAGTTAGTAAATTCCTGAGATGGAAGGGCGTGTCGGACCCGACGGGCGCGGCGTCGACGGACACGAAGTTCCTTACCGTTGGGGAAAAGGTTTACGTCTCGAAGATCGACGTCAATCGCAAGGACTCCAAGGTTGCGCTCACGATTATCGAGTGCGACACCTGTAATTCAGTTCAGGATCCCTCCCAGCGAAGAGGCCAGGTCGTCTTTCAGTTCCCGAAAGACTATTTGAGCGGCGCCGATGGCGGCCAAGTCTCTGACCTCATCAATCAAACTCTCGAGATCGACACGGGAGATAGCGGGCAGCAAGATCAGCAGCAGGGACAAGACGCGCAGGGACAGAACGCACAGCCGCAGCAACAGGCCCCGCAGCAGCCGGCCGCGCCGCCCCCGACGATCCAGTTGGGCCAAACCCCCGATGAAGTTACCGGTGCCCTGGGTCAGCCGGAGAAAATTGTCAATCTCGGCCTCAAGCAGATTTACTACTACAAGGATATGAAGATCACGTTCGTGAAGGGCAAAGTCTCCGACGTGCAGTAAGTTGCCAGCCTCGCTTCGTTACGCCCGCGGGTGGTGGAATTACGTTCTTTCGCCGACGTACCACGGCGCACTCACCGTAAAGATGCGCTCATTTCCTTGCACCAGCAGCGTCCATTCCAGCAGCCGGCCACGCTGATTGTGCAGGAAGTATTCATACCATCTGTCTTCCACAAGCTCCGGAATGACCACGATGATGTTGCGATCGGGATTCTTCCTCGAAAGATCGAGAATGAACTGAATAATGGGAATGATGATGAAGCGGTAGGGTGAAGGCAGTATTTGAAGCTGCGGCGCCGCCCTGCCGGCGATGCGGAAGGGCTCTTCAACGTAGCGCTGCCAGTCCTCCTGAAGCAATTCGGAGTTCTCCGCAACCTCGACGTGCAGGGCGAGCACTTCCGTTGAAAGCCGGGAGGCAAATTCAATTCCTTGCCGGGTAATGTTGCTCCAGCGGTCGATGGGAACAACGGCAATGGGAGGCTGGCTAAGACTTGCCGTGTTTACGGGAACCATGCACGTGGTGAGGAGCTTTACAGAGTGGTAGTGACGGCGAACAACCGTGAAAAAAACGATCGTCAACGGAATGAAGAGCAGCGTGATCCAGGCGCCTTGCGCGAACTTCGCAACCAGCACCACCAGGACGGTGATTCCGGTGACCACCGCACCCAAGCCATTCACCAGCGCGCTTCTCAGCCAGCGCGGGCCGCGCTCTCTTCGCCAGTGCATCACCATGCCGGACTGTGAAAGTGTGAAGGCCAGAAATGCGCCCACGGCATAGAGCGGGATCAGCCGGTCGGTAACCCCACCAAAAAGGATCAACAGCCCGCCGCATAGCATCGCCAGGACAACGATTCCGTAGGTATAGACGAGCCGCCGCCCGCGGTACCCGAAGGCGTGCGGCAGGTAGTTGTTCTGCGCGATAGCGCGGCACAGCCGCGGAAAATCCGCGAAAGCCGTGTTGGCGGAGAGCGAAAGAACGAAAAGAATGGAGCCAATGGTCAGATAGTAGAAATAGCCTTTGCCGAAAACGGCGGCGATGAGCATCGATAGAAGGCTCTGGTAACCCGGCTGCCCCGGATCAGTCGCCGCGATTCCGTAAACCTTCACGAGATAGGAAATTCCCGCCAGCAGCACCGCCAGGACAAAAATAATCACGGTAAGGCTGCGCTGCGCGTTTTTCACCGCAGGCTCGCGAAAGGCCTTCACGCCGTTGCTCACTGCCTCCACGCCGGTCAAAGCCGTGCAACCGCTGGCAAAGACTTTCAGCAGCAGCCAGTAGCTGACGGCCTGGATCATCGGCGGCGGTGGCGGAAGGTGCGCTGCCGGAATTGGATGTCCGCCACTGAGGAGAACGCGGAGAATGCCTGCGACGATGGTAATTAGAAGCGTGCCGACAAAAAGATACGTGGGCAGCGCGAAGGCCACGCCCGCATCGCGTACGCCGCGCAGATTGACGATAGTGATGACTACCAGAATGCCCACGCAGATGGAAACTGTATGCGGTAGCAACGACGGAGCGGCCGAAACCAGGGTGCCCACTCCTGCCGAAATGCCCACGGCCGCGGTCAGGATGTAATCGGCCAGGAGCGCCGCCGCGGCCAGCAGCGCGGCCGGCGTGCCCAGGTTGAAGCGCGCCACAGTATACGAACCGCCGCCGGAGGGATACGCGGCGATGGTCTGGCGATAGGAGAAGTACACGATTACCAGCAACGTGATGATCGCCGCGCTGATCGGAACGATGTAGCGCACGCCCAGAAGTCCGAGGGGAATCAGAAGGCTGAGAGCCGCTTCCGGGCCGTAAGCAGCCGAGCTCAATCCGTCGAGCCCAAAGATGGGGATGCCCTGCGCAGGCCCGATCTTTTCGGCGCGTTCATCGCTGGTCTTGATGGGCTTGCCGACAACCAGGTCAAGTATGTTCATGAGTGCACGCCGTCTATCGGGTCGCTTCGCCCTGCGGCAGCAATAACCCACCGGCAAGAAAGAGCAGCGTGGCAACGGCAAGGGCAACCGTGCCGATGAACACTCCAACAAAATGGAATAGGAGAATGGTGTCGCAAGCCGGAATCAGCGTGCAGAGGAGAACGAGGCGCCTCCCCTTTGGAGTTAAGCTCGCCACGATGAAGACTGCGCTCACTACCACAAGATGGACCGAAAACACTAGCCACAGCGCCTTGAACCCTCCGATCAAAAACGGTTTCATGGCGCTATTTTCCAACGCACTGCTGATTTGCACGTACCCGGACCCGTGCAGCAAAGCCGTCAGGAACAGTACGACGCTGCCCGCCACGATCAGCCATCGCGCGATTCTCACGATCCCTCCCATCTGTTTGCCTCAGCGAGGCGATTCCTCAACTTCGCTCGGCAATTTAACACGGATTGTTCGCCGTGTAACTGTTGCATTCTGCCTGCGGCGCGCTAACCCTTAGATCATTCGGATTACCGGAGATGTGCCAGTTACTGCCCGTTGCGGGGGGCTGTGAATACGCTGTCCAGCACCGTTCAGCCGCAGCACGAACAACTGCGAACAAAAGCGCTAGGACGTTAGAAGCAAGCTCCAGCTTCACAGCGCAGGGAAGAAAAGGTCCTTCGGGTTCATGCTCCAGCCATGGACGGATTGCGGTGTGATTAGACTCGGTGCGGGGCGCTCGTCCTTGTTGCTCATCAAGAGAGAATAGCCATTGGCAAGGTACGAAGGAATCTCACGATAGTCGGTAACCGGAATATACGGGCCTTCTTTTCCGAGTTGCACGCGGTACCGGTTGTCACTGAAGCGATGCGGCACCAATCGCGCTCCCGAATTCTTCCCGCGAGACACCGTAGCAAACAGCATCAGCCACCCCCGAAGAATTAAAGACTCGCTTATCTTACAAACGAGATGCTGTGCGGGTAAGTCCTAGTTCTGTGGAAAAATGTGCATCCTTTCTCGCGGCATTTTCACCGCCAACTTTCCCTTGTCCGGCATAAGCGCTGACCAGGACTCATCAGAAGTCTGGTCTGAAAGGCTGGCCCACCCGAGGAAAGCGCCTACACTCTGGCGGCGGAGTTTATTCATCCGGCGATTCCGCCCACATGGGCAGATTGCAGTTGTGGCAGTGCTTTGGGAAAAAGAGGTAACTGATTCCCTTGAACGCTTTGCCGCAGCGCGGGCATTGCCAGAAGGTCCATTGGAAGCCTACAAACGACATGTACGGAATGCACGCGACAACAAAAACCATAGCGACGTTCTGATTCCACCCGAAAAGCCGGAATATGCCGCCGAGCAACATGCTAAAAACAAACCAGCCCGGGATCAGGAGAGGAAACTCAACACGTAGTCTTCGGTATCTCCGCCATGCGGTTTTGTAGCGGGCCCTCGCTTCCTCCTCCGGTTCCGGCAGCAGCAAGCGGCGGGCCTCGGCTGCCTCGATTCGTTTCACGACGTAATATCCGAGAGAGCCTATCGAGGCGGCCCCAAGGATGAGTATCCATGTCCAGACGTTCTCAAACTCCATGCCGGTCACCGCGCATTCTCAGTCTAGAGGTACCCAGACTTAAAACCAATAGTAGTTCGGGGAACATTGGTTTTGCAGAAGAAGCCAAAATTAGCCGCTCCCAGCAGTGTTGAATCTGTGGCAAACCACAGCGCCGTCCGAGTTTGCCACTCGTTTAAGGCATTCTCGGTTTCAAGTGCCCGATAAGCCTGATCGGAAGCAGACCGTCTTCAGGGCTGCGAACCGCAAGTGCTTCGAGTAACACTCGTTGACAATGCCCCACTCCCCCCTTAAACTTAGATTTTGTCTCTACAGGGAAAGGTGTGACTGATTGCAATGAGGACGTACGTAGCCAAGGGAGCAGAAGCCGAAGCCCTCAAGACCGGTTCGCAGTGGTTTGTCTTGGACGCTTCCAACCAGGTGCTGGGCCGCCTGGCCACGAAAGCGGCGCGCATTTTAATCGGCAAGGATAAGGCCAGCTTCACGCCCTATCTCGATTCCGGCGATCACCTGGTGATCATCAATGCGGACAAGATTCGCATGACCGGCAACAAGGTCGATCAAAAGATTTATTACTCGCACAGCGGCTATCCCGGCGGATTGAAGGAAGTTCCCGCCAAGCGCATCCGCGAGAGCAAGCCCGAATGGATTATTCGCGAAGCCATTCTCGGTATGTTGCCGAAGAACAAGTTGCGCGCGCGCCGTGCCAAGAAATTACGTGTTTACCGCGACGCCGCCGGTTTGACGCGGCACGTGGGGCAGAAGCCGCAACCGATTTCGCTTTGAGTCTGGTCCCGGCGGTGCCGGGGCCCGATTCTGGTTTTCCGCACGTAGGGATTCCTTTCTAAGTGGTGCCTTAGCGGGGAGCAATCCGGACGTGAAGTAGACGCGACTACGCGGAGTAGTCTCGTCCAACAGGGTTTCGAGGAGGAGCATTGAGTACAGTGGAAACGCCCGTTGTGGACACAAAGACTTGGTTTCTCGGCACCGGCCGCCGCAAGGAATCCATTGCCCGCGTGTTTTTGCGGGCCGGCACCGGCAAATTCACGGTGAACGGCCGCGAGGTCGACAAGTATTTCCCGAATCATGCCTGGAGTCATGACGCCACCGAGCCGCTGAAGTTCTCCAGCATCGCGGAGCAAGTGGACGTCATGGCCACGGCGAAGGGCGGCGGCGTTGGCGGGCAGGCCGGCGCGGTGCGCATGGGACTCTCCCGCGCCATCAGCCGCTTCAACCCGGAATTGCGCCCGGCTCTTCGCAAGAACGGCTTTCTAACCCGCGATTCCCGTATGAAGGAACGCAAGAAGTACGGCCAGAAGGGCGCACGCAAGCGCTTCCAGTTCACCAAGCGCTAAAGAACTGGGCGGCACAGTTTTCGGCGGAGGTTCTTCCGCCCATCGGGCTCTGGGGCCATGGCGCAAGCCGCGGCCCCAAGATCACGGCCGGCAAGGAAGCCGGCAAGAGGCTGCTGCGGAGCATGTCGCGGCCACCTTCGGGTGGCCCAGCGTGCACGAAAAACAGCCATCTCTTAGGAGGAATAGTGGCGGTAGAAATCACCATGAAGGAGCTGCTGGAGGCCGGCGTTCATTTCGGCCACCAGACGCGCCGTTGGAACCCCAAAATGAAGGAATACATTTTCGGGGAGCGCAACGGCATCCATATCATTGACCTGCAGAAAACCCTGAAAATGTTTCGCGAAGCAAGCCGCTTCGTCAGCGACATCTCCGGGCAAGGCAAAACCGTTTTGTTTGTCGGCACCAAGCGCCAGGCCCAGGAAGCCATCGCCGAAGAGGCCAAGCGCTGCAGTGCGTACTTCGTCAATCACCGCTGGCTGGGCGGCACGTTGACCAATTGGTCCACGCTGCAGAAGTCCATCAAGCGCCTGAAGCTCCTCAAGGCTATGACCGAAGACGGCCGCATGGAGCAGCTCTCCAAGAAAGAGCGCGCACGATTGGACCGCGAAATGAAGCATCTGTTCCAGAACCTCGAAGGCATTGAGAACATGGCCCAGCTTCCGGATGCGATGTTCATCGTTGATTCCAACGCCGAGGAAATCGCCGTCAAGGAAGCGCGCCGTATGGGCATTCCGGTAGTCAGTGTCGTGGACACGAACTGCGACCCGGACATGGTCGATTGGATCATCCCGGGGAACGATGACGCGTTGCGCGCCATCCGCCTGTTCACCGCCAAGATTGCCGATTCCGTCGCCGAAGGCCGCGCGCTCTACGAGCAGTCCCAGGTAGCCGATCAGAAGCTCGCTGCCGACCAGTCTCACGAGGCGGGCGTGGATTACGTGGACACCAGCGCTTACGAGCAGTACGAAAAGCAGGAAGGTGATTTCGTCGAGGGCAGCGAAGCCTTCGTCGAAGCCGCTGCCGAAGCCACCGTGCCGCCCGACGAGGAAAAAAGCTAAGAACCGCGCGTGGCTACTCAATTTCGACGGCCCGGCGCTGTGCGCATCGTTCACGCCGGGCCATTTTTCTAAAATGCGTCCCAAAATTTTCGCTAAAACTGAGAGAAAAGGATGAGTACAACGAAACCTGTCATGGATATTCCAGCTAAGCTAGTGAAGGAACTTAGAGAACTCACGAATGCCGGCTTCAGCGATTGCCGTGCTGCCCTGGTCGAAACCAATGGCGACATCCCCAAAGCCGTGGACGTCCTGCGCAAGAAGGGCCAGGCGGCCGCCGCCAAGAAAGCCGCGCGCGAAGCCAGCGAGGGACTCATCGGCCACTATATTCATGCCGGCGGCAAGATCGGCGTGATCGTCGAAATCAATTGCGAAAGCGATTTTGTGGCCCGCACGGAGGCGTTCCAGACTCTTTCTCACGACGTGGCCATGCACATCGCCGCCGTCGATCCCCGCTACGTTCGCCGCGAGGACGTTACCCAGGAGATGCTCGAGCACGAGAAAGAAATTTACACCGCCCAGGCCCGCGCCACCGGCAAGCCCGAGCCCGTCATCCAGAAGATCGTACAGGGCAAGATGGAGAAGTTCTACGAGGAGACTTGCCTCTACGAACAGCACTACATCAAGGACGAAACTCAGACCATCGGCGAGATGATCGCGCAGGCCATCTCCAAGCTTGGCGAGAACATCACCATCCGCCGCTTCTCCCGCTACAAAGTCGGGGAAGTCGCCACTGCCGCCGCCGGAAGCGCCGTCGAGGAAACGCCAGCCGCCGCGGGATGATTCCCGTATTCAGTTCGGCGTCGCCCAGCCGCCGTGCTGCGAAACGCCCCGCTCCGCCGGGGCGTTTCTTTTTGGTGCATCGGTGCCGTGCCGTCCGTGTTCCCATTGAGTAATCCCGTAATTGTGACCCCAAATTTACGCCATCCCGCTCGATGTTTGTTACAATCGGCAAGGTTTCCCCCGGATCGGACGGACACACATGGCACGGCCATCGCCAGCGGCAAAAAAACCTACTAAGAAGCGTCCTGCGTATCACCGGATTCTGTTGAAACTCTCCGGCGAATCCATGCAAGGTGCCCAGGGTTTCGGCATCGATGGCCAAACCGTCTATGCTATTGCCCAGGAACTCCGCGAAGTCCACAAGCTTGGCGTACAGATCGCCATCATGGTGGGTGGCGGCAATATTTTTCGCGGCGGGCGCCAGAAGAGCTTTGAAATCGATCGTGCCACCGGCGATTACATGGGCATGCTCGCCACCGTCCTGAACGCGCTGGCCCTCCAGGACGCTCTCGAAAAGAGCGGGGTGAACACCCGCGTCCAGAGCGCCATCGAAATGCATCAGGTCTGCGAACCCTTCATCCGCCGCCGCGCCACGCGCCATCTTGAAAAAGGGCGCGTCGTCATTTTCGCCGCCGGCACCGGCAATCCCTATTTCTCCACGGACACGGCTGCCGCCCTTCGCGCCATGGAAATCAAGGCCGACGTGATCCTGAAAGCCACGCGCGTGGATGGAATCTACGACGCCGACCCAGAGCAGGTCAGCGGCGCCAAATTCTTCGCTGAAATCAGCTATCGCGAGGTGCTGCACCAGAATTTGAAGGTCATGGATGCCACGGCCATCTCCCTTTGCATGGACAATGGCATGCCCATCAAGATCTTCAATATGCACAAGCCCGGCAACATCCGCCGCGTTGTTCTCGGCGAGCGTGTCGGCTCGACCGTCATGTCGGCGTAGAACGGGCTTTCAGTTCTAAGTTATAAGTATTAAGTTTTATGTAAGACAGTCGGACATTCAGCGCCGTGAGTTGGGTTCCGCTTTTACTGAAAACTTAAAACTGATGACTTGGCTCGGATGAGTTTTAAGTATTAAGTCTTAAGTGAGGCATTTGCGGAGGCAACCGCAGGTGCTAGTCTTTGATCTACTGAAAACTTAAAACTTTTATCCCCTCATAGAGGACACACACATGACCACGATTTCGAGCACCAAAGAAGCGTTCGCCGCTGCAAAAACGCGCATGGAAAAGGCCGTTGACGATTTTCGCAAGGAGCTGGCCAGCGTGCGCACCGGCCGCGCCAACGCCGCGATTCTCGATCATGTCCGCGTGGATTACCACGGCACGCTCATGCCCGTGAACCAACTCGGCAACGTCACGGTTCCCGATGCCAGCATGCTGATGATTACACCGTGGGATCCCAGCGCCGTGCCCTTGATTGACAAGGCCATTCGCGCCTCCGACCTCGGCCTCAATCCCGCCACCGACGGCAAGGTCGTGCGCATTCCCATCCCTTCGCCCACGGAGGAGCGCCGCAAAGAGCTCGTCAAGCTCATCCACAAAGCCCTGGAAAATCACCGCACCGCGGTCCGCAACATCCGCCGCGACATCAAGGAAGCCATCGACAAGCTCGAAAAGGACAAGAAGATCAGCCAGGACGAGCAGAAGCGCGCCCTCGAAGAGCTCGAAAAGGTTTCCCACGCCGAGACCAGGAAAATCGAAGAGCTCTCTGCCTCCAAGGAAAAAGAAGTTATGGAGATTAAGTAGGCAAGATATCAGCGACCAGCGATCAGGAAACAAGAGAGCCTCCTCGATAAAGGAGGCTTTCTTATTCTGGAGTGCGGTGGCTTGCCACCGCTTTTAAGCCCGCTCCATATACGCCAACTTATTTCGTGAAGGGCCACCGCTTCTCCCTCCGCTCCGTTCACCGCAAAATTATCATCCTGAGGGCCGCGCAGTTTGCGGCCCGAAGGATCTCATCGGTAGAGCAGTTTCGCCCCGCGCCGTATTCCCCACTAACGGTGCTCGGCGCAGGCCCGCTTCCCGATCACTGATATCTGATCGCTGATCGTCCGCTACTGTTTCGGCGTGGCTTTCCCCGGCTTCGCGTTGTCCGCCGCCGCCGGCAATAGCGTGATACTCTGCGCCTCGTCGCTTTGCACGGCGCGCACAAACGCGCTGTAATCCATCGCTCGATCGCCCGGTATCTCCCGCAATAGAAAATTCACGCGCCGCGAAGCCGTCACCGTGTTCGCCGCCGCGCTGTATTTGGACGTAAATCTCGCGTAGTCTCGATTCACGGTCGTTCCGGCCGGAGTCTGCACCGCCGTCCCCGCTGGCAATTTCAAAGTCATCTGTGTATCCACATCCAACGGCGTCCCCAATTCGATCGCATGCGGCGCTTCCCCCGCCGCTTGCTTGGGGGGCGGCTCCGGCAATCCAATCTGCGGCAAAAGCGCCGGAATGCGCACCGGCTTCTTCAACCAGTCCACGAATTTTGTCTGCGTGATTTCGTATTCCACTATGAACGGATCCTTCGTCTCCATCGGATCCGAAACATTCACACTCGTCACCTGCCCCCGAAACCCATCCGCAATCGCCAGCAGCCCCGCCACGTCCTTCCACTTCTCCTTCGCCGTCTGGTGAAACGCCACCCGCAACAGCAACTCATTGTCCCCCCGCAACACGTACTTCACCCTGGCGCTCAGTTGCCCCGTGTCCGTGAGCACCGCGTCCACGCCGACCTTTTGGAAGGACGCAAACGGCAGCGTATCTGGGACGATTTCGAAGAAATTCACGTCGCTATCTGGGTACGGAAGGAGTGCGGCCTTTCCGCGCAGATTCGCAGTGATCATCTCAAACGGGATCACAGGTTCTGAAGGATCCAGCCAGATTCTTTTCTTCTCATCACTGGCAACAAGCAGGATGGAAGTGAAGGCCATGGGCAGGGCGGGGAAACGGCTTGATGGTTGCACTTGCGGACCCGCAAGAGCAGGTTTTGTTTGCACACCTGCACCTGCCGCAAGAGACATCAGCAGGACACACTTATCTTCCGGCGTTGCCTGACCGGCCGCCAGGATTTCCTGCGGCGAGTGTGTCGCAAAGCCTGTCGCCGTCAGGGGCAGATCGACGGTCGAGATTTTGTGCGCCACATAGTTGTAGAGCTGGCGCAGTCGTTCCTCCGCAGTCTTCGCATTCTCGGTAACCTTGAGCGCCTGCACTTTCACTTCCTCACTAACCGGAGCCATCAGGGGAAAGAATTTCTGCGTAGCCTTCATGAATGTGGACCAGTCAGCATAGGTCGTCACGGCTACGTCCTCTTCGGTCAGGTACGCGGGAATGTCTGCGACTATTGCCTCTTGCTTTTCTGGTTTCTCTAACTTCTCCGATGCAGGAAGGGCAAAGTGTTTCCAGCTGTAACGCGTGCGCGTCTCGTTGCCGTGGCCCAAAGTCTTCTTCTCGAACATCTGTGAGGCTTGCGAAGTCCAAACTTTTGCATCTCGCGATCCGGGCAGGTCTAGTTCGTAGCGCTCCTCAAGGACTTGGCCGGAGCGGTCAAAACTATGTTCCAGCCAGAAATCCGGCGCCAGCGGATGTTTTGTCGTCGTCGTGATCACGCGATACTCAATCGTGTCGCCATCCTGCAGGCCGAGGATGCGCACGGACTTCACGCGCACATCCTGGTACGCCGGGAATTTCTCCACCGCTGGATTCGGCGCGTCCACAACGGCGCTCGGCAACAGTTCGCTGGTGCCGCCGTTCGCGTGGCTGATGCGCACCAGTGGAATCTCCACCTGCTGGAACGCACGATTGTAGTCAAACGTCAGCCGTGCAAATTGATGTGCTCCCAGAAAGTTGTTGATCTTGACGATGGTGTGGACTTCCTTGCGCGAATCCCCATTGACCTCGAACCGGATGTGGCTCTCCAGCAAGTGAATCTGGAAGGGGAGTTCCGGCTTGCCTGCAGTCTTTTCGGACGAGGTCGCTTTTTCCTTAGACGTTTGCTCGGCCGCGTCTGCAGGTTTCTGCCCGCTTTCCTGGGCGAGAGCCGGCCCCAACACGACCAACAGGGTTGCCAGCAACCAGAAAAAGCAGAATCGATCGCGTATGCGTGTCACGCTGAAAGTGTAGGAGCCGCCGCGGCACCCGTAAAGCACCGCCTCTCCGCCCGTTGCCCTTCAGTCACGGGACCTTTCACCGCCTTACCGTGGCAAAAACCACGAACCGTCCTGCCGAGTGGATGCGTCTAACAGGATGATAAAATCGTGCCTACGTGTTTCACCGTCGAAATACTAGGGAGAGTCCGAATGAAGAATCATGTGATGGGTGTGCTTCTCGGGATCACACTGTCGGCAATCGCGGCACAGGCCAACGATGTCGCCAAACCCAAAGGTCCCGAGGAGGACGGCACGCTGCCCGCCCTCGTCAAAATCGCCGGTGAAGGCACCATGGACTCACACGCCTTCGAGTACCTCACCGAACTCAGCGACGAAGTCGGCGCCCGCGTCACCGGGACTCCCAGCGGGCAAAAATCCATCGGCTGGGGCCTCGCCAAGATGAAAGCCATCGGCCTGCAAAACGTGCGCGCGGAGAAGTGGTCCATGTGGAAAGGCTGGACGCGCGGCAAGGCCGAAGCGGAATTGCTCGTGCCAATACGCCATCCATTAACGATTGATGCCATGGGCTGGACCGGTTCCACGCCCGCCAACGGCGACGAAGCCGAAGTCATCACCGCCAATCTTTTCGACCTGGACGAAGAAATCCGCACCGTCGGCAAATTCCGCGGGAAAATCGTCCTGATGTCGCCGAAAGGCAACCCGAAAAAAGGTTTCGACGCGATCTTTGCCCAGTTCGGCGATTTTCTGCGCGCTGCGCATCAGGCCGGCGCTCTTGCCGTGATTGGCGGCCAGGGCGGTTTCAAGGCCGAAGGCATGCACCTCACGCACACGGGAATCCTCGGTTTTGCTGCCGATTTCGCGATCCCCGTAGTGGACATGACCCGCGAAGACGAAAGCCAGCTGGAGCGTTATCTTGACGCGGGCAAAACCGTGCGCGTGCGCATGAATGTGCAGAACACCTTCACAAACGGCCCCGTGGAGAGCGCCAACGTCATCGGTGAAATTTCCGGCCGCGAACATCCCGAGGAAATCTTTGTCGTCGGCGCGCATCTCGATTCCTGGGATCTGAGCGAAGGCGCCACCGACAACGGCACCGGCTCAACCAGCGTCCTCGCCGCCGCGGACGCCATCGTAAAGTCCGGCTTGCGGCCTCGTCGCACCATCCGCTTCGTACTCTTCGCAGGCGAAGAGCAGGGCCTGCTCGGATCCCTGGCTTACATCAAGCAACATCAAAACGAAATGAAGAATCATTTGGGCGACGTTGTGCTCGACGAAGGCCAAGGTCCCGTAATCGAATTCCAACTCGGCGGCCGCAGCGACCTTCTCCCGGCGTTTGAGCCGTTCCTCCGTGCACTTGCCAACATTCGAGAGATCCACGTCAACGACAAGATCGAAATCGGCACAGACACTGCTCCGTTCACCCTCGCCGGTCTGCCTGGAATAAACCTCTATCAGGACTCTCCGGACTATAAGTACACCAATCATTCCGCCGCTGACGCGCTGGAAGCCGTTAAGCCTGACGTGCTGGCGCAGAATGCCACCATCCTGGCCTTGACCGCTTTTTGGATCGCCGCCCGCCCGGAGCGGCTGGCTTCACCCTGGTCCGCCGAGAAAACCGCCAAAATGCTGCGGGACAAAGGAGAGTACGATACCCTGAAAGCCTTCGGTCTATGGCCCTTCGGTGATTTGGGGGTCGCACCATCCACAACTAATTGATTATAAATATCTTATGTGAGGAAGAGAGCGCCCCAGCCTCTTCTCATTCATGCTGCCTAGGTGGTTGGCTCAGTCGGCCCTGAGCAGCCAGCGGGCCACACCCCGCTTTTCCACAGTTTTTTCTCTTCCCCTGTGGCGAATCTTGTTTGACAGAACCCTCTGCCTTCTCTATACTTTATGTTTTGTCAGGGGTATTTTCCCCGTGCAGTAGGCCATCTTGCTTCTGGGGGATGGTTGGTTGGAAGGGAATTCTTCGGTCCCGGAACAAGTTCGATGGAATGGGACGGAAGAGCGGCCGGAATGGGGCGCCAGCCCCGAAAAGCCGAGTAAGCCTCTCCGATTCGGAACCAAGAGCTGATCGCTAGCCTCTTGGAGTGCGTGCGGAGTCTCTTGCTGGTATATCCGGATTCGCAGTAAACCTTTCAGCATCTTTGTGTGCTCTCGCGGATCAGTCTGCGCGCCACGCGAGAACCCGTAAATCAGTCTGTGCGCGCTGGAAAGAGTTTAAAGTCATTCGTCTCAAGTTGTAAGTCAGAAGACTCATCGTTTGAACTTATGACTTAGAACTGACGACTGAGAACTTCTGAAACGAGGAACGACTGTGCCGACGTTTTCGCAACTGATTCGCATGGGTAGAGAAGGAATCCACTCGAAGACCAAGTCGCCCGCTTTGATGGGCTGCCCGGAAAAGCGCGGCGTGTGCATTCGCGTGTACACCCAGACGCCGAAGAAGCCGAACTCCGCGCTCCGTAAGGTCGCGCGCGTGCGCCTGACCAACGCCATCGAGGTCACCACGTACATCCCCGGGATCGGCCACAACCTCCAGGAGCACTCCATCGTGCTCGTGCGCGGCGGCCGCGTGAAGGATCTTCCCGGTGTCCGCTACCACATCGTGCGCGGCACCCTCGATGCGGCCGGCGTGGAGAATCGCAAGCAGGGACGTTCGAAGTACGGCGCCAAGCGGCCCAAGGCCGGCGCTGCGGCGAAGTAAGGCAGTGTGTAGTTATAAGTTTTAAGTAATAAGTAAAGCGATCGTGCACCAAGGCCAACCGCACTGTTTAGAGCAAAAGGCCGAGCAACGGTGGCTACTAGTAAGTTCTGGGAATGATGAGCGGTTTACTTAGAGCTTAAAACTGAGAACTTAGAACTTCAGGAGTGACAACAGCGATGCCTCGTAAAGGAATAGTCAGCCGGCGGGTCCAAGCGACCGATCCGGTCTATGGTGAAGCTCTCGTCGAGAAGTTCATCTGCTCGATGATGTGGGAAGGCAAGAAGAGCACGGCCCAGCGCGTCTTCTACGGCGCCATGGATCAAGTCGCCAAGAAGACCAGCGACGACGCTCTGAAAATTTTCAAGAAGGCCATCGAGAACCTCAAGCCGCTCGTCGAGGTCAAGACGCGCCGCGTAGGCGGCGCCAACTATCAGGTGCCGGTGGAAGTGAATCCGTTCCGCCGCCAGTCCCTGGCCATTCGCTGGCTGCTGCAGTATTCGCGCGAACGCGCCGGAAAGACCATGGTCGACAAGCTCGCCGACGAGTTGATCGACGCGGCCAATTCCCGCGGTGGCGCCATCAAGAAGAAGGAAGACGTTCACCGCATGGCCGAAGCCAACAAGGCTTTCGCCCACTATCGCTGGTAGGACTTTGGAAGGGATTAGACGTGACTGAAGCTGTTGCAAATCGTTCGGGGGAGAAAAGAGCTGTTCAAGGGAGCATGACTCGCTTATTCAAACTCGAGGACACCCGCAATATCGGGATCATGGCGCACATCGATGCCGGCAAGACCACATCGACCGAGCGCATCCTGTATTACACGGGTGTGACCTACAAGATCGGGTCCGTGGACGAAGGCACCGCCACCATGGACTGGATGGAGCAGGAGCGCGAGCGCGGCATCACCATCACCAGCGCCGCCACCACCGCCAGTTGGGACCGCTTCGACAAGAAATACCGCGTCAACATCATTGATACCCCCGGCCACGTCGATTTCACGGTGGAAGTGGAGCGTTCGCTCCGCGTCCTCGACGGCGCCGTGGCCATTTTCGACAGCGTCGCCGGCGTTCAGCCGCAATCGGAAACCGTGTGGCGCCAGGCGGACAAGTACCGCGTGCCGCGCCTCGCCTTCGTCAACAAAATGGACAAAATGGGCGCGGACTTCGACCACGCTATCCGCACCATGCGCATGCGCCTCGGTGCGCACCCCGTGCCCCTGCAGTTTCCCCTCGGCCGCGAAGACAATTTCATCGGATGCATCAACTTCCTGGAAGAAAACGTCATTGTGTGGCTCGAGGAAACACTGGGCGCCAAATTTGAGATTTTCCCGGTTTCCAAGCTCTGGGATCCCGCCTTCGTCGCCAGCCGTCCGGATGTTGCCGCCGCCTTGAAGGGTTCCGCGATTGACAAAAAGTTTTATGACGACCACCGCGCCAAGGTCGTGGAATACATCGCCGAGCACGACGATGAAGTGCTGGACAAGTATCTGACCGAAGGGAATCTTTCCGTCGAGGAAATGCGCAAGTCCATCCGCAAGTCCACCCTGGCGATGAAGGTCGTTCCGGTGTTGGCCGGCTCGGCGTTTAAGAACAAGGGCATTCAGCCGCTTCTCGATGCCATCGTTGATTACCTGCCGTCGCCCCTCGATGTGCCCCCCTTGGAAGGCATTAATCCCGATAACGACGAAACGGTGCTGCGCCGCGCTTCCGACGACGCACCCTTCTCCGCGCTGGCCTTCAAAATCATGTCCGACCCGTTTGTCGGCCATGTCACCTACATCCGCGTCTATTCCGGCGTATTGAATGCCGGCAGTTACGTCTACAACTCCTCGAAGGGCACCCGCGAACGAATTGGCCGCCTGCTGCAGATGCATGCCAACAAGCGCGAAGAAATTGAAGCCGTGCATGCGGGCGATATCTGCGCCTGCGTCGGCTTGAAGAGCGTCACCACGGGCGACACCCTCTGCGACGAAAACAAGCCGGTCATTCTGGAGGCCATGGACTTCCCGGCGCCCGTCATCAGCGTGGCTGTCGAGCCCAAGACCAAAGCCGATCAGGACAAAATGGGCCAGGCCCTTGCGCGTCTCGCCCAGGAAGATCCCACTTTCCGCGTGCACACCGACGTGGATTCCGGACAGACCATCATCTCCGGCATGGGCGAACTCCACCTTGAAATTATCGTTGACCGCATGAAGCGCGAATTTGGCGTGGATGCCAATGTCGGGCGTCCCCAGGTCGCCTACCGCGAAACCATTCGCCGCACCGCCCAGGCGGATGGCAAGTACATCAAGCAGACCGGCGGCAGGGGTCAATACGGCCATTGCAAGCTGGAAGTGCACCCGCTGCCCAGCGCCGATCACGAGAACATGCACGAGATGTCCACCGACGAACTCGACGAACTCTCCAAGTCCATTGCCGGCTCCGGCGGCAAATGGCGCTTTGACAAGGAACACCGCTTTCTCTTCATCGACAAAATCTTCGGCGGTTCGATTCCCAAGGAATTTATCCCGCCCATCGAAGCGGGCATCCGCGAAGCCATGGATAATGGCGGCCTCGCCGGCTTCATGATGGTGGACGTGGCCGTGGTGCTCATTGACGGCAGCTACCACGATGTGGACAGCTCCGAAATGGCCTTCAAAATCGCCGGCTCGATTGGTTTCAAGGAAGCCTGCACCAAAGCCAGGCCGGTGCTGCTGGAACCCATCATGCGCGTCGAAGTCACCACGCCCGAGGAATACATGGCCGCCGTGTTCGGCGACCTGAACGCCCGCCGCTCGCAGATTCAGGGCTCGGAAACGCGCGCGGGCAGCCACGTGATTCGCGTGCAGGTGCCGCTGTCGGAGATGTTTGGCTACGCAACCGACCTCCGCAGCCGCTCGCAGGGCCGCGCCAATTTCACGATGCACTTCTCGCATTACGCGGAGTTACCCGCCGCGATCGCCGAGGAAGTGATCAAGAAGACTCGTGGGGAGAAGTAAAGACCGATTTTAGTTTTTCAAGAATTCGGAGTGAGGAGCAGAGGCAGAAATGGCGAAAGAGAAATTTGAACGCACGAAGCCGCACGTAAACATAGGCACCATCGGCCACATTGATCACGGCAAGACCACTTTGACCGCGGCCATCACGAAAGTGCTGGCAAAAAACAACCCCAAGGTGCTGTTCCGGGCGTTTGACTCGATTGACAACGCTCCGGAAGAGCGCGAGCGCGGCATCACCATTGCGGTTTCGCACGTTGAGTATGAGACCGCGAACCGCCACTACGCGCACATGGATTGCCCGGGCCACGCCGATTACATCAAGAACATGATCACCGGCGCGGCGCAGATGGACGGGGCGATTCTCGTCGTGGCCGCGACCGACGGGCCCATGCCGCAGACGCGCGAGCACATCCTGCTCGCTCGCCAGGTTGGTGTGCCCTACATCGTCGCGTTTCTGAATAAATGCGACATGGTGGAAGACGCAGAGTTACTGGAACTTGTCGAACTCGAAGTGCGCGAGTTGCTCAAGAGCTACCAGTTCCCTGGCGACAGCTTGCCGGTAATTCGCGGTTCGGCGCTTTTGGCGCTGAACGGCGACGAAAAGTGGGAGAAGAAAATTGTCGAGCTGATGGCCGCGGTGGACGCGAACGTGCCGCTGCCGGTGCGCGATGTGGACAAGCCCTTCGCCATGCCTATCGAGGACATTTTCTCCATCTCTGGCCGCGGCACCGTGGTCACCGGAAGAATCGAGCGCGGCAAGGTAAAGACCTCGGAAGAGGTGGAGATCGTGGGTTTCCGCGCGACGCAGAAGAAGGTGGTCACGGGCGTGGAGATGTTCAAGAAGCTTCTTGACGAGGGGATCGCCGGCGACAACGTCGGCCTCCTGCTGCGCGGCACGGAAAAAGACGATGTGGAGCGCGGGCAGGTGGTCTGCAAGCCCGGCTCGATCACGCCGCACACGAAGTTCAAGGCCGAAGCGTACGTGTTGACGAAGGAAGAAGGCGGGCGGCACACGCCGTTCTTCAGCGGCTACCGGCCGCAGTTCTACTTCCGCACCACGGACGTGACCGGAGACATGAAGCTGCCGCAAGGCGTGGAAATGGTCATGCCGGGCGACAACGTGAGCTGCGAAGTTTCGCTGATCACCCCAGTGGCGCTGGAAAAGGGTTTGCGCTTCGCCATTCGCGAAGGTGGCCACACCGTCGGCGCCGGCGCCGTCGCGGAGATCATCGAGTAACGCCATGAGACAAGGGGACAAAATTCGCATCCGCCTCAAGGCTTACGATCACAGGATTCTAGACCAGTCCACGCGGGAAATCGTGGAAACCGCCAAGCGCACCGGCGCCGATGTCGCCGGCCCGATTCCTTTGCCCACGACCATCAACCGCTGGACGGTATTGCGCTCGCCACACGTGGACAAGAAGTCGCGCGAACAGTTCGAAATGCGCACGCACAAGCGGCTGATCGATATTCTGGAACCCACACCGGATACCGTGGACGCGCTGATGAAGCTCGATCTGCCCCCGGGCGTGGACGTGGAAATCAAGGCCTTCGGCCACGCGGCGAAGTAAAGCAGTTTTTAGTGGGAAGTTTTAAGTAATAAGTAAAGCGGATCGCAGGAATTGCGCTTTACCTACAGCTTAAAACGAGGAACTTAGAACTTGATACTTAGGACTTAAAACTTATGTCTGTCGACGGAATTATCGGAATCAAGCTGGGCATGACGCAGATTTTCGCCCCAGACGGCAACCTCGTGGGCGTAACCGTGCTGCAGGCGGGCCCGTGCGTCGTGGTGCAGCGCCGCACCAAGGAAAAGGACGGCTACGACGCCGCGCAACTCGGCCTGGTGGAATTCATCAAGCCGCAGCGCGTCAACAAGGCGCTGACCGGGCACTTCAAGAAGGCCAACGTGGCGCCCGTCAAGGTTCTCAGGGAAGTGCGCATCGCCGAATCGAAGGATGAAACCAAGGTGGGCGACCGCGTCCTGGTGGAGAATTTCAAGGCCGGCGAGCTGGTGGACGTTACCGGCGTCAGCAAAGGCCGCGGCTTCGCGGGCGGCGTGAAGCGCTGGCACTATGCCGGCGGCGACGCTACCCACGGTTCGATGTTTCATCGCGCGCCCGGCGGCATCGGCGGCAGTTCGTTCCCTTCGCGCGTGTGGAAGAACCAACACTTCCCGGGACACATGGGCAACGCCCGGGTCACCGCGAAGAACCTGAAAGTGATCAAGGTGGACACCGACGAAAACCTGCTGCTGGTGCGGGGATCGGTGCCGGGGCCCAGCGGGCTGTACATTTTCATCCGCAAGGCTCACAAGGGCGTGGAGAAGGGCAAGTAAGCAGGGTAATGCGATTTCTGGTTTTCACTTACAACTGAAAACTGATTACTGAGAACACGAGCGGGCAGCGATAAACGAAGGTAGAAAGAGAAACGCAGTAACAGCGGGATCGAGAGAGAGAAAAAAGCCATGCCGGTCGTAGATGTGGTGAATCTGGAAGGGAAGAAAGTCGGCCAAGTCGAACTGGCGGACGCGGTCTTTGGTGCGGAGATCAATCGGCACCTGCTGCACGAAGCTTCGCGGTGGTATCTCAATGGGCTGCGCAGCGGCACAGCCAAGACCAAGGAAAAGAGCGAGGTCAGCGGCGCCGGCCGCAAGCTCTGGCGGCAGAAGGGTACCGGCCGCGCCCGCGTGGGCTCGATCCGTTCGCCTCTGTGGCGCCATGGCGGCACGGTGCACGGCCCGAAGCCGCGGTCGTATGCGTACGCGCTGCCGAAGAAGATGTTGCTCGGCGCGCTGCGTTCGGCGCTCTCCGCAAAGCTGGCGGAGGAGAAGCTGACAATCGTGGATGCGTGGTCATTGGATACGCACAAGACCAAGACGCTGCACACCGCGCTCGAAAGGCTGAATGCCGAGAAGACTACGCTGCTTGTGGCGCACGGCGAGAACCGCAATCTGGAACTGGCCAGCCGCAACCTGGAAGGCGTGAAGCTTTCCGCGAGCAATGCGCTGCAGCCCTACGATGTGCTGCGCCACGATCGCCTGGTGGTTTCCAAGGATGCGATTGCCCGCTTGAGCCACACGCTCGACCCGGATCGTCAGCCCGTCGAAGCGCCGCATGTGGAAACGATCGCGCCCGCGCCTGCGCCAAAGAAAGAAGCGGCGCCCAAGGCAACGCCGAAAGCCGCAGCGAAGAAACCGGCAGCGGCAAAAAAGTCGGCGGCAAAAAAGTCGGCCGCCAAGAAGGGGAAGGAGTAAGCCATGGCAGCCCCTCACTATCAGATTATCCGGCGTCCCATCATCACGGAAAAGGGACTGGGCGTGAAGGAATTGCAGCACACGGTGGTGTTTGAAGTTTCCGCGGCCGCCACCAAGACCGAAATCAAGGAAGCCGTGCAGCAGATTTTCAAGGTGAAAGTGGCCGCTGTGCGCACCGCCAATTTTCACGGCAAGATGCGCCGCCGCGGCCAGAACGAAGGCTATCGCCGCGACTGGAAGAAGGCGTACGTCAAGCTCGCTGAAGGCGAAAAGATGATCGAGTACGCCGAGAATCTGTAGACCTGGGAGCTGTGGGGAAGTCCGCCACGGTGGCGGGAAGATTTGGAAGATAGAGGCAGAGATGGGACTCAAGAGCTTTAATCCATATACGGCGTCACGCCGCTTCATAACGGTGGTCGACAAGAGCCATATCACCAAGCAGACGCCGGAAAAGCAGCTGCTCGAGCCGAAAAAGCGCTCCGGCGGACGCAACAACCAGGGTGAAATCGTGGTGTGGCACCGCGGCGGCGGTCACAAGCGGCAGTACCGCACCGTCGATTTCCGCCGCGATAAAGAAGGCGTGCCCGCCAAGGTCGTCGCCATCGAATACGATCCCAACCGCAGCGCCAACATCGCCCTGCTGCACTATGCGGACGGCGAGAAGCGCTACATCCTGCATCCCGTGGGACTGGAAGTCGGCGCCACCGTTTCGACGGGCGAGGCCGCGGACATTCTTCCCGGCAATGCCCTGAAGATCCGCAACATTCCTCCCGGCACGATGGTGCACAACCTGGAGCTGTACCCCGGCCGAGGCGGCCAGGCAGTCCGCACCGCCGGAGCTTCGGCGCAGTTGCTCAGCAAGGAAGGCGATCTCGCGCTGGTGAAGATGCCTTCCGGTGAAGTTCGCAAGTTCTCCATCGATTGCAAGGCGACGGTGGGCCAGGTCGGCAATCTCGACCACGAGAACGAAACTTACGGCAAGGCCGGGCGCACGCGTTGGCGTGGGATCAAGCCGACGGTTCGCGGCGTGGCCATGAACCCCGTGGATCACCCGCACGGGGGCGGTGAAGGCCGCGTCAAGGGCAATCACCCGCAAACGCCTTGGGCCTTCCCGACGTTGGGCAAGAAGACGCGCGGCAACAAGCGCACGGACCGCATGATCGTCCAGCGGCGGAAGTAGGGACCGAAGTTTCTAGTTGTAGGTTCTCCGTTTTGTGTTATCCGGACGGAGAGGGGCAGAACAGAAGTAGTGCAGAACAGGGCGCGATCCTGAACGAGAGCGCCCAAGGTAAGACGAGCAACGGACGCAATTCCTGGCTTGTGATGGCAGAACGGGCCGAGGAGGCGAAAACATGCGAGCGACACGACCAACACGAACTGCAGGACGCCGGACGCGCCCTGTGAAACGCGCCGTCAAGCGGGCGGCATTGAAACCCGCGGCCAAACCCGCGGCCAAGCTGGTGGCGCCACCCGAACCGGTGCTGTACAAGCTGTGCAAGCCGGGCTGGGCGGTGATTGTGGAACGTATTCCGAACGCGCTGGGCACGCGCTTTGTTTGCCCGTTCTGTCCGAGGTCGCACCGTGTGCCTGGTCCGGTGCGTGGGTTTAAGAAGATGCGGCACGCCCCGTGGGGGCGTTTGCGCCGCGTGGAGGAATAAGCAAGCAATGGCACGCTCACTGAAGAAGGGGCCGTTCGTGGATGGCCACCTGAAAGACAAGGTGGAAGCACTGAACGCGCGCAACGAAAAGAAGGTTCTGAAAACGTGGTCGCGGCGCTCCACGATCGTGCCGGACATGATTGGGCACACGATCGCCGTGCACAACGGCAAGAAGTTCATTCCCGTATATGTGACCGAACAGATGATCGGGCACAAGCTCGGGGAGTTTGCGCCGACGCGCAGCTTCAAGGGCCACGCGGTCAAGGCGGCGCTCGAAAGGGCCGCCGGCCTGGTTCCGGGAGCAGCAACGGCGCCAGGAGCAGCAGCAGGAGGCGGCGCGGCACCAGCAGCAGCACCAGCGCCGAAGGCATAAATCATGGCTGACGTACTGACACAACCCGGTTCCATCGAAGCCCACGCGATCGCGCGCCATGTGCGCATGTCGCCGCAGAAGGCCCGCCTGGTGATCGATTTGATTCGCGGGCAGAAGGCGCAAGATGCGCTGCAATCGCTGCGCTTCACGCCCAAGCGCGCCGCCAAACACATTGAGAAGGTGCTGCGCAGCGCCATCTCCAATGCCGAGCGCAAGGCGGAAGATTCCGGCTCGCCGCTTGACGTGGACCAGCTCTACGTCAGCCAGTGTTTCGTGAACGAAGGCGCGCGCTGGAAGCGTTTGCGCCCCGCGCCGATGGGCCGGGCGTTCCGCTACCAGAAGCGCACCGCGCACATCTGGGTGGGCGTGAGTGAGCATCACGTGGCCGCCGCCGAGCGCGTGGCCGCGAACATCGCCGAAGCCGAAGCGCAGAAGGGCGTTCGGGGCACCGCGCGCCGCGTGCGCAAGGCTTTGACCGGGAAGCAGTCTTCCGGGAAGAAGGGAAAGAAGTAATGGGACAGAAAACGCACCCGTACGGGTTTCGCCTGGGCTACAACAAGCCCTGGAAGTCGCGCTGGTATGCCGACCGCGATTATGCGGAGCTGCTGCACGAGGATGTGAAGCTGCGCCGCGAATTGAAAGCGCGCCTGAAGAGCGCCGGCATCAGCTCCATTGACATCGAGCGCGCGGCCAACAAACTGGTGGTGCGCATCGCCACCGCCCGTCCGGGAATCATCATCGGCCGCAAGGGCGCGGAAATCGACAAGCTGAAGCAGGAAGTCAGCAAACGCACCAAGCGCGAAGTGCACATTGACATCGTGGAAGTGCACCGGCCGGAGCTGGACGCGCAACTGGTGGCGGAATCGATTGCGCTGCAACTGGAAAAGCGCGTGGCCTTCCGCCGCGCGATGCGCAAGGCCGTGGATTCCGCGCTGCGATTCGGCTGCAAGGGCATCAAGGTGCGCGTGGCCGGGCGCTTGAATGGCGCGGAAATCGCGCGCAAGGAGTGGTACCTGCAGGGCCGGCTGCCGCTGCAAACGTTGCGCGCGGACATCGATTACGGCACCGCCGAGGCGAACACCACCTACGGCGTGATTGGCGTGAAGTGCTGGATCTACCAGGGAGAAAACGTTCCCAAGCGCACGAAGCGGCCGGACGACAAGCCCGATGCCGTTGCCGCCGCGTAAGGAGAGTTTTCAGTTGTAAGTTCTAAGTAATCAGTTTCAGAAACATGTGCTTAGAACTTGCAACGAAGTCTAAAGATGTAGGAGCCGCCAGCCGGGATGCGCTGATTGCATCCGGGATGATTCGCTGGGGCGGGCCGCGTGAGGAGAGTTTTAAGTTGTGGGTTACAAGCCATAAGTTCTGGATGCTTTACTGAGAACTGAGAACTTATGACTGAAAACTGGAAGGACTAGGGAAGCGAGAAGACAACGATGTTGATGCCGAAGAAGGTGAAGTACAGAAAGCAGCAGCGCGGCCGCCGCAGAGGCAAGGCCTGGCGCGGCGGCACATTGTCCTTTGGGGAGTACGGCCTGAAGGCCATGGAGAATGCCTGGATCACCGACCGCCAGATCGAAGCCTCGCGTGTGGCCATCACGCGGTTCATCAAGCGCGGCGGCAAGCTGTGGATCCGCATTTTCCCGGACAAGCCGTTCACCAAGAAGCCCGCGGAAACCCGCATGGGCAAGGGCAAAGGCGCTCCGGAACGCTGGGTGGCGGTAGTGAAGCCCGGACGGATCATGTTTGAAATGGCGGGAGTTGACGAAGCGACGGCGCGCCAGGCGCTGGGGCTGGCGGCGCACAAGCTGCCCATTCCGACGAAATTCGTCTCTCGCACGGGAGGAATCTAGCGATGCCGCGGCGAATCGAGAAGATCCGCGAAGAAGGCGTGACCGAATTGCAGGCGCGCGAAAAGGATCTGGCGGAGCAGATTTTCCGCCTGAGGTTTCAGTTGGGCACGGGCCAGGCGGAAGCGCTCAAGCGGCTCCGCGAAGCCAAGAAGGATCTGGCGCGGGTGAAAACCCTCCTGCGCCTTCAGGAATTGACCGCCGGAGCAAAGCCGGCGAAGGCAGGTAAGGCGTAATGACAACGGAAACGCTAAACGCACCGGTGGTTGAGCGCGGCAAGAGAACCGAACTCGTCGGCAAGGTTACCAGCGCGAAAATGGAAAAAACGATTGTGGTTGAGGTGCAGCGGCTGGTGCAGCACCCCAAGTACCGCCGCGTGGTGCGCATCTCGAAGAAGTTCTACGCGCACGATGAAAAGCGCGAAGCCAAGCAGGGCGACACCGTCACCATCGTGTCCGCCCGGCCGCTTTCGCGCCTGAAGCGCTGGCGTTTGAAGGCAGTGCTGACGCCCAAGGCGTCGGGGAAGTAAGGGGACAGGAGCGCAAACATGATTATGATGCGAACCTGGCTGACGGTGGCCGACAATTCCGGAGCGCGGAAGCTCATGTGCATTCTCCCCCTCGGTGGCGACGCGGGATTGAAGGCCGGGCTGGGTGACATTGTCACCGCGTCGGTGAAGGAAGCGACGCCGGAAAGCCAGATCAAGGAAGGCAAGGTTGTGAAGTGCGTCATCGTGCGCATGCGCAAGGAACACCGCCGCAAGGACGGCACGTACATCCGCTTCGATGACAACGCCGCGGTGCTCATCAACGATACCGGCGAGCCCGTGGGGACGCGCGTATTTGGTCCCGTGGCAAGAGAGCTGCGCGAGAAGAAGTTCACCAAGATCGTATCGCTGGCTCCGGAGGTCTGGTAAGCGATGGCACGCACAGAAGGCAGGATCAAGCGCTTCACCATCAGCATCCGCAAGGGCGACACCGTGCGCGTGCTGAGCGGCCGCGATGCCGGCAAGAGCGGTCGCGTCCTTTCCGTCAATCCGCGGAAAAACACGCTGATCGTGGAGCACGCCAACATCATCAAGCGGCACACGCGGCCCAACCCGGCCAAGAACATCAAGGGCGGAATTGTGGAGAAGGAAGCCCCGGTCCACGCATCCAACGTCCAGATCGTCTGCAACAGTTGCGGCAAGCACGCGCGCATCGGTCACCAGACACTTCCGTCCGGCGCCAAGGTGCGCGCTTGCAAGCGCTGCGGCGCCACGCTGGACAGGTGAGAAAGTTTTCAGTTGTAAGTGTTCAGTTTTCGGAGAGAAAGGATTGAGTCGCTGTTGTAAGCGTGAGTTCGATGGTCTTACTTAGAACTTATGACTTAGAACTTAAGACTCCGAGAGGCAATGAAGAGCCGATTGCATGAAAAGTACAGCAAGGAGACGGTGCCGGCGCTGATGAAGCGTTTTGGCTGGAAGAACGTCATGGCGGTGCCGAAAGTTTCCAAGATCACCGTCAACATAGGACTCGGCGAGGCCAGCCAGAACGTCAAGCTGCTGGACACGGCGGCGGTGGAGCTCGGGCAGATCACCGGCCAGAAAGCCATGATCACCCGGGCGAAGAAGTCCATCGCGAATTTCAAGATTCGCAAGGGCATGCCCATCGGCTGCGCGGTGACGCTGCGCGGGGAAAAGATGTACGAATTCCTCGACCGCCTGTGCAACGTGGTGCTGCCCCGCGTGCGCGACTTCCGCGGATTGCCCTCGAATGCCTTCGATGGCCGCGGCAATTACACCCTGGGTCTGAAGGATCAGTTGGTGTTCCCGGAGATCGATTACACGCGCGTGGACAAGATCAAGGGCATGAACATTACGTTGACCACCACGGCCCACAACGACGAAGAGGGCCGCGAACTGCTCAAGGGGCTGGGTTTTCCCTTGCGCGAAAAAGGAGCCGCACAATAAATGGCACGCACCGCAAAAATCGCCAAGACGCTGAAGAAGCCCAAGTTCAAGGTACGCGTGCGCAACCGCTGCCGTTGCTGCGGCCGCGCGCGCGGCTATATTCGCAAATTCCAAATGTGCCGCATCTGTTTCCGCGGCATGGCGCTCAAGGGAGAGATCCCTGGAGTCGTGAAAGCAAGCTGGTAGGAGAACTATGCAGACGGATCCGATTGCCGATTTTTTGACGCGACTGCGCAACGCCACGGCGGCGAAGCACCAGCGCGTGGATGTTCCGGTCTCCAAGTTGAAGACCGAGATCGCCCGCATCCTGAAGGAAGAGGGTTACATCTCGACCTACAAGATGGTGGACGAAAACAAGACGCACAAAATCCTCCGGGTGTTCCTGAAATACACGCCGGACCGCCGCAGCGTGATCACCGGGATGAAGCGCATCTCCAAGCCCGGCCAGCGCTGCTATCTGGGCGCCGGCGACATTCAGCCGGTGGTTGGCGGGCTGGGTATCAGCATCTTGACCACGCCGAAGGGTTTGATGACCGGACGCTCCGCGCGCAAGGCCAAGTTGGGCGGCGAGATTCTGTGCGAAGTGTGGTAGGGCCAGTTTTAAGTTGTAAGTTTTAAGTATTAAGTAAGGAAAGAAAAGGAACGCAGCGTCGCGAGACGCGCGTTGCAGGGAGTCGTGGTTCTTACTTAGAACTTATAACTAAGAACTTATGACTCGCCGCAACGCAGCATAGATTAAGAGAAGGAACTAGAGCAATGTCACGTATTGGTCGCAAACCGATTCCCGTGCCGGCAGGCGTGAAGATTAATACCGGCGGCGGCAAAGTGGAAGTGCAAGGCCCCAAGGGGAAACTCTTCGTGCTGGTGCCGAGCCAGATCAAGCTGGAGCAGAAGGACGGGGTGCTCACGGCGATCCGCGATAGTGAAGAACATCGCGCATTGCACGGCCTGGCGCGCGCGTTGCTGGCCAACGCAGTTCACGGTGTCACCCAGGGCTTCAGGAAGGAGCTGGACATCGTGGGCGTCGGTTACCGCGCCGAGCTAAAGGGCAAGATAGTGGCATTCGCGCTCGGCAAATCGCACCCCATCGAGTTTCCGATTCCCGAGGGCATTCAGATTTCGATCGAAAAGCAGACGCACATCGTGGTGAGCGGCGCGGACAAGGCGCAGGTCGGCCAGGTGGCTGCGGACATCCGCTCGCTGCGCCCGCCGGATCCTTACAAGCAGAAGGGCGTCCGCATCACCGGCGAGAGATTGAAGAAAAAGGCGGGCAAGGCCGGCGCGAAAGCAGGCGCAGCAGCGTAAGGAGTTTTAAGTTTTCAGTTTTAAGTTGTCAGTAAAGAAAGTCTGGCTTAGAACTTGGGACGTATGGTTCGGCAGCGAGGTAAGAAGTTTTAAGTTTTAAGCTATCAGTAAAGAAGGATTGCGCGGCCCGGCTGCGAAGGCGGGCCCCGCAGAAGGAAGAGAGTTTCAAGTTTTGAGTTCATAGGTTTGGAGTGGGTTACTTCAAACTTAGAACCTATAACTTAAAACTGTAAGGGAGAAACGACAGTGGCATCGGCACCAGTTCGCAAGTTGTCCCGGGATGAGCAGCGCCAGAGGGTGCATGCGCGCGTGCGCACAAAGGTGTCTGGCACGGCGGAGCGCCCGCGATTGAGCGTGTACCGTTCCGTCGGGCACATCTACGCGCAAGTGATCGACGATCGCAGCGGCCGCACGCTGGTTTCGGCCAGCTCGATCGACAAGGAAGTGAAGAAGGGCCTGAAGGGTGGAGGCAACATCGCCTCGGCAAAGGCCGTCGGCAAAATCATTGCCGAGCGCGCTAAGGCGGCGGGAGTGGTGAAGGTGGTGTTCGACCGCGGCGGTTATAAGTATCACGGCCGCGTCAAGGCGCTCGCGGATGCGGCGCGGGAAGCGGGGTTACAGTTCTAACTTATGTCGAAGCAACTTCTGCGGGATAGTTTGGCAGTGCGGCGCGTCCTTGACGTGAACCTTTCCGATCTGAAGGATGACGTCGTGGCGATCAACCGCGTCACCAAAGTCGTGAAGGGCGGCAAGAACCTGAGCTTTTCGGCGCTGGTCGTAGTGGGCGACAGCCGGGGTCACGCGGGTTTCGGAATGGGCAAGGCCCGCGAAGTGCCCATGGCCATCAAGAAAGGCATCGAGCAGGCCAAAAAGAATCTGATCAAGCTGAACATGAAGGGCACCACCATTCCTCACCAGGTCACCGGATGGTATGGCTCGGCGCAGGTGCTGCTGAAGCCCGCGTCGGAAGGCACCGGCGTGATCGCCGGCGGCCCGGTGCGCAAGGTGATGCAGGTTGCGGGCATCACCAACGTGCTAACCAAATCGATTGGCACGTCCAACCCGCACAACGTCGTCAAGGCCACTTTTGCGGCGCTGTTGAGCTTGAAGGATATTGGGCAAGTGGCCGAAACGCGCTCCAAGACCATCGAGGAAGTGAGCGGAAAGCCGCCCAAGGCCGAGAAGGTCGAGAAGGCGGCAGGGGAATAATTCATGGCGGGCGAAAAGAAAGGCGCGAAGAGCGCCGCAACGGTAAAGATCAAGTGGGTGCGCAGCTTCATCAGTTGCACCGACGATATGCGCGCGACGATCCGTGGATTGGGCTTGCGCCACATGCATCAGGTGGTCGAACGGGAAAATTCGCCGGCCATCCGCGGGATGATTCACAAAGTGCGGCACCTCGTGGAAGTGGTGGAGTAATTCATGGCAGACAAGGGCAAGAAAGAACACAACACGGTTTCACTGGCGACCCTCGGGCCGGCCAAGGGCTCGCGCAAGAAGAAAGTGCGCGTGGGCCGCGGCATCGGTTCGAAGCTCGGGAGGACCTCCGGAAAGGGCAACAAGGGCCAGAAGTCGCGGCGCGGCTATTCGCGGCGGCGCGGTTTTGAAGGCGGGCAGATGCCGTTGCACCGGCGCATTCCGAAGCGCGGGTTCCACAATCCGTTCGGCGTGCAGTATTCCATCGTCCACCTCGAGGAACTCAACGTGTTCCCCGCGGGCGAAACGGTGACGCCAGAGTTGCTACGAGCGCACGGCTTTGTGCGCCGCGCCACGGATCCCATCAAGGTTTTGGGCGATGGCGAGCTGAAGACCAAGCTTGCCATTCACGCCCACGCATTCAGCGCCGCGGCCAAGGAAAAGATCGCCAAGGCCGGCGGCACGTTTGAGGTGGTAGCGTAATCGGGTTTCCCGAGGAATTGGTATGAATCGATTCTTGAACGCATTCGCGAATCTCTTCCGGATCGAGGATCTGCGGAACCGGCTGTTCTTTACGCTGGGGCTGCTGGCGGTTTATCGCCTCGGCGCGCACATCCCGACGCCCGGCATCAACACCACCGTGCTGGAAGAACTCTTCAAGCAATCGGCCGGGTCGGTGCTGGGAATCTTCGATCTGTTCAGTGGCGGCAACTTCCGCCGGCTGACGATTTTCGCGCTGGGCATCATGCCGTACATCACCTCGTCCATCATCCTGCAGTTGATGACGGTGGTGTTCCCGTACCTGGAGAGGTTGCAGAAAGAAGGCGAGCTGGGGCGGCGGAAGATCACGCAGTACACGCGCTACTTGACGATTGCGTTAAGCATCATCCAGTCGTCCACGATCGCCAGCACGCTGCAATCGCAAGCGCTGGGCGGCCAATCGCTGGTGTATCACCCGGGCTGGGGCTTCTGGCTGATGACGGTTCTGACGCTGACGACGGGCTCGGCGTTCATTATGTGGCTGGGCGAGCAGATCAGCGAACGCGGCATCGGCAATGGCATGTCGCTGATTATTTTTGTGGGCATCGTGGTGGGCTTGCCGCGCGCCATTGGCGATCTGGTGGACAAGGTCAAGACAGATGCATGGGGCGCGTTCACCCCGGTGGCGATTCTCGGGCTTCTGGCGTTGATGATCGCGGTAGTGGCGTTCATCGTTTTCGTGGAAGGCGCGCAACGCCGCATTCCGGTGCAGTATGCGAAGCGCGTGGTGGGCCGCCGGATGATGGGCGGGCAATCCACCTATTTGCCGCTGCGCGTGAATTCCGGCGGCGTGATTCCGCCGATTTTCGCGAGTTCGCTGTTGGCGTTTCCGGCCACCGCCGCGCTGATGATGGGCACGCGCTGGCCGTTCGTGAAGTCGATTGCGAACACGCTGCGCTGGGGAGAACCGCTGTACACCGCGGTCTACGTGACGTTGATCGTCGTTTTCGCGTTTTTCTATGTGGGCATCGTCTTCAATCCGACGGAGCTTGCTGACAACATGCGCAAGAACGGCGGGTTCATTCCCGGGATACGTCCCGGGCGCACCACTTCGGAATATGTAAGCCTGATCCTGAAGCGGCTGACGTTTATTGGCGCGGTTTATCTCGCCATCGTCTGCCTCCTGCCCGAATGGATGATTGCGGGTATTCACCTGAATCACCTGCCGTGGTGGATGGGAGGCGACTGGTTTGACCGGCACTTCCCGGGCTGGATTTTGAACGGATTGGGTGTGGCGTTTTATTTTGGCGGAACTTCGCTCCTGATTGTGGTAGGCGTCGCGATGGATACTGTGCAGCAGTTGGAGGCACAGCTCGTCATGCGCAACTACGAGGGCTTTGCGCGAAAGGGACGTCTGCGCAGCCGTCGTTAAGGGAGACGAACCGTGGCGCTGGAAGAGCGTTCCGACGTAAAGCTCGACCGCGCGGTCATTTTCTTGGGGCCCCCGGGATCGGGAAAAGGTACCCAGGCGAAAGAGCTGGCCAAGGCGTACGGCATACCGCATCTTTCGACCGGCGACATGTTGCGGGAACATGTCAGCAAAGGTACAACTCTCGGCTTGAAGGCCAAGCCGATCATGGAGCGGGGCGAGCTGGTGCCGGACTCGCTGGTGCTGAAGATGGTCGCGGAACGCATCGAGCGGCCGGATTGCAGTCACGGATTTGTGTGCGACGGTTTTCCGCGGACGGTGACCCAGGCGAAGTATCTGGGTGAGTTGCTGAAGCAGCATGGGCTCAAGCAACCGCACGTGCTGCACATGGTGATCGGAACCTCGGTGCTGATGCGGCGCTTGACCGGGCGGAGGACCTGCAAGGTGGGCGGCGAGATTTACAATATTTACGAGCGCCCGCCCAAGGTCGAAGGGATTTGCGATAACGACGGCGGCGAGCTGTTGCAGCGGCCGGACGATCGCGAAGAAGTGATCCGCGAGCGCTTGCACGCGTACGAGAAGCAGACCTCGCCCCTGGTGCAGTATTACCGGCGGCTGGGATTTCTGCAGGACATCGACGCGGACAAGAGCTTCGAGGAAGTGAAGCAGCGGATGTTCGAGAGCCTGGAAGGGATCGGCGGAGTGCGGTAAGGAAATGGCGATTCAATTACGCAGCGCCACCGAACTCGAAAAGATGTACCGCGCGGGCCAAGTGGTTCACGAAGTTTTGAACGCGCTCCGGGCGCAGGTGCAGCCGGGGCTGACGACGATGGACCTCGAGAAGAGCGCCGAGGAGATCATCGCCAAAGGGCCGGGGCGGCCGGCGTTCAAAGGGTATCGCGGGTATCCCTGCGTGTTGTGCACGTCGGTGAACAGCGAGATCGTTCACGGGATACCGTCGCCCAAGCGGAAATTGCGCGAAGGCGACATCGTGTCGCTGGACTTCGGCATGGAAGTGGACGGGTACTACGGCGATTCGGCGGTGACCGTGCCGGTGGGGAAGATCAGCCCGGAGCTGCAGAAGCTCCTGGATGTGACCCGCGAATCGCTGGACCGCGCGATCGACAAGATGCGCCCGGGAAACAGGCTGGGCGACGTCGGACACGCGGTGCAGAGTTGGGTCGAGCAGCACGGGTACTCGGTGGTGCGGGAGTTCGTGGGGCACGGCATCGGCACGAAGATGCATGACGAGCCGAACCTGCCGAACTACGGCGAGCCGGGACGCGGGGCGCGCTTGCAGGAAGGCATGGTGATCGCCGTCGAACCGATGGTGAACGCCGGCCGGCCGGAAGTGGCGATGCGCGGCGAGTGGGTGGCGGAAACGGCCGATGGAAGTCCTTCGGCGCATTTCGAGCACACCGTGGCGGTCACGGCAAACGGCCCGTGGATTCTGACGCGGCCGAGAGAAATGACCGGCCCAGCGTGGGGGAATGAAGTTTTAAGTACTAAGTTATAAGTTCTAAGTAAACCGGGTTTTACTTAAAACTTAGAACTGATAACTGATAACTCGTGACCGTGAAGCAGGAGTTGTAGATAGGGACCTATGGCCAAGCAGCCGTACGTGAAAAAAGAGAAGGGCGACTCCGGAAATCCGAAGGAGGATGCCATCGAAGTAATGGCGACGGTGATTGAGCCGTTGCCGAACGCGATGTTCCGCGTCGAACTGGAGAACAAGCACCGGGTTCTGGCGCATGTTTCCGGGAAGATGCGCAAGAATTTCATCCGGATTCTGGCGGGCGACAAGGTGGCGGTGGAGCTTTCGCCGTACGATTTGACACGCGGCCGGATCGTGTACCGGTATAAGTAGCGGCAAGGTTTTGTAGCGGCCACCTTCAGGTGGCCAATGAGGAGCAGCGCAGTATGAAAGTACGGGCAAGCGTAAAAAAGATTTGTGACAAGTGCAAGGTGATCCATCGCCGCGGGGTGGTTCGGGTAATTTGCGTGAACCCGAAGCACAAGCAGCGGCAGGGATGAGGCAGTTATAAGTTTTAAGTAATAAGTATTAAGTAAGGCGTGAGTTTTACTTAGGACTTAAAACTTAGAACTTAATACTTGAGGCGAGCACGCGAGAGTTTTTGAAAGAACTGGAGAAATCATGGCACGTATCGCTGGTGTTGATCTTCCGCCGCAGAAGCGCTTGTGGGTCGGGCTGACCTCGATCTACGGCATCGGGCAGGTGCGCGCGAAGAGTATTTCCGAAAAGGCCAATGTGGATTTCACGAAGAAGATCCGCGACCTGACGGAAGACGAAGTCAACCGCATCCGCACGGTCATCGAGCAGGAAGGGCGCGTGGAAGGCGACCTCCGCAAGGAGATCCAGATGAACATTCGCCGGCTGATCGAAGTGCAGGCGTATCGCGGGATTCGTCACCGGCGCAACCTGCCGGTGCGCGGGCAGCGCACGCACACGAATGCGCGCACGCGGAAGGGTCCGCGGCGCGGCGCGGTGGCCGGGAAGAAGCAGATCAAGGGCAAGAAGGGCTGAGGTTAGAAGTCAGAGATAAGAGGTTAGAAGAGGCTTAAGTTTTGCGTTTGAGGCGGCAGGTGCAATGAACTTACGCATCACTTAAAACTTACAACTGATAACTGATTACTTTACGGAGCGAAACGTGGCAAAAGAGCAGAAAAACGCGGTGCCGGACGCAACAGCAGCGCCGGCGAAACCCGCAGCGAGCAAGAAGAAGAAAGAGTTCAAGAAGAAGCGCGAGAAGCGCACCGTGCCGCACGGCATCGTGCACGTGGCCGCGTCCTTCAACAACACGCAGATCACCATTGCGGATCCGGACGGGCGGGTGTTGTGCGCGTCATCGGCCGGGGCGATCGGTTTCAAAGGGTCGCGCAAAGGCACGCCGTACGCGGCGCAGCAGGCTTCCTTGTCTGCCGCGGGCACGGCGCGCGACCAGTACGGGATGAAGAGCGTGGAAGTGAAGGTGAAGGGACCGGGCTCCGGCCGGGAATCGGCGGTGCGCGCGCTGGCGGCGGCGGGATTGCACATTGTGGTCCTGCGCGACGTCACGCCGATCCCGCACAACGGCTGCCGTCCGCCAAAGCGACGCCGCGTTTGATCATGCACCCCGCAAGCAATAGCGGTGCAAAAGAGTTTTCGAGGGTTTAAGAGAGTTTCGCGAAGGGAGAACAGAAGTTGGCAAGACACCGAGATGCAGTCTGCCGCCTATGCCGTAGGGAAGGGCAGAAACTATTTCTAAAAGGATTGCGGTGCTTCACGGACAAGTGCGCGATTGAGAAGCGCAACTTCGTGCCGGGACAGCACGGACAATCGCGGCGCGCGAAGATTGCGGGCTACGGCCTGCAGCTTCGCGAAAAACAGAAGGTTAAACGCACGTATGGCTTGTTGGAGCGGCAGTTCCGCAATTACTTCGAGAAATCGGAGCGCGCCAAGGGGCCCACGGGCGAAAACCTCATCATCATGCTGGAACGCCGCCTGGACAACACGGTCTGGCGCGCGGGCCTGGCCTCTTCGCGTTCGCAGGCGCGGCAACTGGTGCTGCACGGACACGTGCGGATAAACGGGAAGAAGGTGAACATCCCGTCCTACCAGGTGAACGTGGGCGAAGAGATTGCCATCAAGGAAAAGATGCACCAGAACGCCATGGTGCTGGAAGCGCGCAACGTGGCGCAGAGCCAGAGCCTGGTGCCGTGGCTGGAGCAGGAGCGCGAGCAATTCAAGGCCAAGGTGGTGGCCCTGCCGAAGCGCGATGACGTGCAGACGCCGCCGATCAACGAACAACTGATCGTCGAATTGTACTCGAAGTAGGTGAGTTGTAAGTTCTAAGTTGTAAGTTTTCAGTCAGAGAATTGTTCACTGATTACCTATAACTAGTTACTGAGAACTCCGTAAGGTTTGCAGTAAACGCGGTCGAGGGAAGGCTAACGGTTTGAGTGGCCGGCGACGCCGGTCACGGAAGGAAGGAACACGATGTGGAAGGGATTTCAGAAACCCAAGCGTCTTGCGTCCGAACTGGAATCGCTGACGGAGCGGTACGGCCGGTTTTCGGCGCAGCCGTTTGAACGGGGCTGGGGTACCACGGTAGGAAACGCGTTGCGGCGCGCGCTGTTGAGCTCGATCGAGGGCGCGGCAATCACCGCGGTGAAGATCGAAGGCGTGCTGCACGAATTTTCTTCGATTCCCGGAGTGGTGGAAGACGCCACGGACATCATCCTGAACCTGAAGCAGGTGCCCATCAAGCTGAATACCGACCTGCCGAAGACCATCTACGTGAACGTGGAGCAGCCGGGCGTGGTGACGAGCGCGCAGATCGAGGAAGACGCGGACTTCGCCGTGCTCGACAAGAGCGTGTACCTCGCCACGGTCAGCGAGGGTGGGAAGCTGCAGATCGAAATGCGCGTGAAGAACGGGCGCGGCTACGTGGCGGCGGACCGCAACTACGACGAAGACTTGCCCATCGGCTACATTCCGGTGGACAGCGTGCACTCGCCGGTGCGCAAGGTGAACTACTCCGTGGAAGCGGCGCGCCTCGGACAGATGACGGACTACGAGAAGCTGATGATGGAAGTGTGGACCAACGGCGCGATCACGCCGCAGGACGCAATAGGTTTGGCGGCCAAGCTGGTGAAGGACCACATGAGCATCTTTATCAACTTCGAGGAGCCGGTGGAAAACGTGGAAATGCCGCAGGACATCGTGCACGATCCGCGGCTGGAGCACCTGGACCGCTCCGTGGAAGAGCTGGAGCTTTCGGTGCGCAGCTACAACTGCCTGAAGAACGCCAACATCCAGACAATTCGCGAGCTGGTGCAGAAGAGCGAGAACGAAATGCTGAAGACCAAGAACTTCGGCCGGAAGTCCCTGAACGAGATCAAGGACATTCTGGTGAAGATGGGACTTGGCCTGGGCATGAAGTTCGACGAGCACGGCCGGATCATCTGGCCGCCGCTGCCGAGCCAGACGGCGATGCCGACGACGACTTCGGAAGACACGGTGGGGCTGTAGAGACAGTTATCAGGTTTCAGTCATCAATTCATAGTTGACCGTGACCATCATTGCTTCAGGGGCTTCCGCCAGAAATCGGCGGACCCGCCTACGGCGGGCGAAAGCCCTGATTACACACAAGCAGTACGCCGGGGCCCTTCGAGGCTCAGGGTAAACTGAAGCCCCGGCCTCCTAAGAAGGAAGAGACGATGAGACACCTGAAGTCGGGATCAAAACTGGGGCGCAATCCGTGGCACCGCCGCGCGACGCTGCGCAACCTGGTCACCAACCTGTTTGAACACGGGCGCATCAAGACGACGCTGACGCGCGCGAAAGCGACGCGGCCGGTGGCGGAGAAGATCATCACGCTCGGGAAGAAAGACACACTGGCGGCGCGGCGGCAGGCAGCGGCATACCTGATGACGCCGGCGGTCACGCAAAAGCTGTTCAGCGAGATCGCGCCGAAGTTCGCGGACCGCGCAGGCGGCTACACGCGCATCATCCAGGCGGGCAATCGCGTGGGCGATGGCGCGAAGGTGGCGATTCTCGAGCTGGTGAGTTACGAGTTCAAGAAAAAGGAAAAGAAAGAGAAGGGCAAGGTGGCAGAAGCCGTCGCGGCGAAGAGCTAAGACGGATTGGCGGGGTCCGCGTCGAGGCGGACCCTGGATGGGATGCGACGCCCGCTCCGGGAGACCGGGGCGGGCGTTTTGTTTTGATTAAAGGGGAAGGCATATACTCAGGCGTCGCAGTGACGATGATCTGTAGCTCACCCCCTTGAGGCGTGAGGCTCAGCGCATCGAGGGACAACAAACCGGTGAGGGGAGGAAGGGCGATGGAGTATCCGCGATTTGAGCTGAGTGGGCAGGTGGCGCTGGTGACGGGCGCAGCGCGAGGATTGGGGCGCGCGATTTCGCTGGCGCTGGCGCACGCAGGCGCGGACGTGGCGCTGGGATTGCGTGACGTCAAGGCGGATGCGGGATTGACGGCGGAGATTCAGAAGATGGGGAGGAAGGCGCTGCCTCTGCAGATGGACGTGAGCAGGATGGAACAGATTTTTCGCGCCGTGGACGACACCGTGAGACACTTCGGCCGGGTGGACATCCTGGTGAACAATGCGGGGATTGCGCCGGGAAATCCGGCGGAGAATGTGCGCGAAGAGGATTTCGACCAGACGCTCGCGGTGAACTTGAAGGGCACTTTTTTTGCGAGCCAGGCGGCGGGGCGCGTGATGATCGAGCAGCGCAGCGGGAAGATCATCAACATGAGCTCACAAGCGGGGTTTGCGGCGCTGCCGACGGAATCGGTGTACTGCATGACGAAGGCGGCGATCGCGCATTTGACGAAATGCCTGGCGGTGGAGTGGGGCAAGCACAACATCACCGTGAATGCCGTTGCGCCAACGTTCATTCACACGCCAGGGACGGAAAGCGCGCTGGCGGACCCGGCGTTCCGCGCGGATACGGTGGAACGCATCGCGGCGCTGCACCGGATCGGAGAGCCGATGGAAGTGGCAGGGGCGGTGGTGTTCCTGGCGTCACCGGCGGCGTCGCTGATCACCGGGGAGACGATTCTGATTGATGGGGGCTGGACGGCGCGGTGAGAAAAGAGTTGACCGGTGACCAGCGACCGGGAGGCAAGAAGAGGAGGCGGGGAAGTAAAATTGGATTTTGCGTAGGTGCGGAGGGGAAAGAGGTTAGCGGATTTGGTGTTTGTAGGTGCGGAAGGTTCGAGATCCTGCTCTTACGGACGGGGCAAGCTTGTGGCGTTCCTCCGGCGCTCGAAGGCGGGACGATCATGCAGTGGGGCGCGGGCGGCGGAGGCGGTGGACTAGGAAGAGGACAACGAGGGCGATGAGGGCGCCGGCGGAGTCGAGGAGGGAGTCCCAGGCGGAAGCGCCGCGAGAAGCGACGAAGGATTGATGGATTTCGTCGAGGGCGGCGTAAGCAGCGGCGATGAACCAGGCGGCGAAGGCCCAGGACCAGTGCCAGCCGATGCGCGCGCCACGAATGCCGCGGTAGAGCAGCAAATAGAAGATGAAGTATTCGGTGAGATGCGCGGATTTGCGGATAAAAAAATGGATGGTTTCAAAGGTGGCTTCGCTGAGGGATGGAGCGAACCAGCGGAGAATGGCGCCGAAGACGCTGGCGGTGTGTTCGGAGGAAAAAGTGTCGGTGGAAGCGGTGAAAATAACGACGCTCCAAAGCATGGCGGGCCACCAGGCGCGGAGCCAGGCGGGAATCATGGATTTGGGAGGGACGCGGTAACGGACCTCGTCGAGGGTGGGGGCGGGCCGCGGGTTGCGCCAGGGTTCGGAAGAGGGCATTAGGAGTTTAGTTTCCCATTCCATTGTAAACGAAGCGGGGAGGGATTGCAGATTGGTGGGGAGGGGAAGCGCAGGACGAAAAGCGAAACACGAAAAGCGAAAAGCGAAAAGCGAAAAGCGAAAAGCGAAAAGCGAAAAGCGAAAAGCGAAAAGCGAAAAGCGAAAAGCGAAAAGCCCTGCCCCTGAAGGTCTGGGATAGACGGGTAAACCCCAGAGAAAAACGACGCAGGGTGTGATTTTGCCCAGATGGGGCGCAGCATGCTGCGCCCCTACAACGGCAAACCCGAGAGAAAGACCGGAGGAAGATTACTCCATGCGGTAGTTGGGAGCTTCCTTGGTGATGACGACGTCGTGGACGTGGCTTTCGCGGAGGCCCGCGGCGGTGATGCGGACGAAGTGGCTCTTCTCGGTAAGCTCCGGGAGAGTGCGCGCGCCAACGTAACCCATGCCGCTCTTGAGGCCGCCGACGAGTTGATCGGTGAGGCCGCTGAGCGGACCCTTGTAGGCGACGCGCCCTTCGACGCCTTCGGGCACGGACTTGCCGCGCTCTGCTTCTTCCTGGGAATAACGATCGGCGGAGCCCGCTTCCATGGCGCCGGTCGAGCCCATGCCGCGGTAAGACTTGAAGGTGCGGCCTTGATAGAGAATGGTTTCGCCGGGAGATTCCTCGGTGCCGGCGAAGAGGCTGCCGATCATCACGCAGGAAGCGCCGGCAGCGATGGCCTTGGTGATGTCTCCGGAATATTTGATGCCGCCATCGGCGATGATGGGGACGCCGGTGCCCTTGGCGGCTTTAAAGGCTTCCATCACGGCCGTAAGCTGCGGAACGCCCGCGCCGGTGACGATGCGCGTGGTGCAGATGGAACCGGGGCCGATGCCGACTTTGAGGCCGTCAATGCCCAGGGAGATGAGTTCCTTGGCGCCTTCGTAGGTGGCCACGTTTCCGGCGATGAGCTGCATTTCGGGGAGGCGCTGGCGAATGGCCTTGATGGCTTCAATGACGCGTTCGGTATGGCCGTGGGCGGTGTCGATGGCGAGAACGTCGGCATTGCACTTGGACATTTCGACGGCGCGTTCCAGGAAGTCGCCGGTGGCGCCAACGGCGGCGCCGACGTAGAGGCGGCCGTGGTCGTCCTTGGCGGCGTGGGGATATTCGAGTTTCTTCTGGATGTCCTTTACGGTGATGAGGCCCTTGAGATTGAAATCTTTATCGACGACCAGGAGTTTTTCGATGCGATGCTTCTGGAGAATTTTTTCGGCTTCTTCGAGGGTGGTGCCGACGGCGACGGTAACTAGATTTTCCTTGGTCATGACCTGGCCGACGAGCTGGCTGTGATTTTTCTCGAAGCGCAGGTCGCGGTTGGTGAGGATGCCGGTGAGGCGCGTACCGCGAGTGACGGGAAGACCGGAGATGCGGTACTTGTTCATGATTTCGAGGGCCTGGCGGATGGTGATGTCCGGGGAGATGGTGACGGGATCGACGATCATGCCGGATTCGGAACGCTTGACGCGGTCGATTTCCTCGGCTTGACGATCGATGGACATGTTGCGATGGACGATGCCGATGCCGCCCTGGCGCGCAATGCCGATGGCCAGGCGCGATTCCGTGACGGTGTCCATAGCGGAGGAAGAGAGGGGAATGTTGAGCGAGAGATTGCGGGTGAAATGCGTGGTGGTGTCCACGTCGGTGGGCAGGATGGAGGACTTGCCCGGGAGGAGCAGGACATCGTCGAATGTAAGACCTTCGCTGATGGGGTTGTCAATCATAAGAACCTCGCGAGAGAGTGAGTGGCGCGGGAGCAGATGCGCCCAAAAACAGCGCAGCCCAGCGGGTGGCCGCTGGGCTGGGAGAAGAGTTCAATAGAATGAAACAAAGCATCACGGTGTAAACAGTAATTTTAGGGGTGAGAGGGGGAGGGGGTCAAGGTTGAAGGCAGGTCAGGAAGCCGCGGGAACCGGCTTGTTGTGTTTCGTTAAGCTCGCGATATAGCCGGAAATGGCGTCCTTAGCCATCTTCTTGGCCTCGGCCAAGGTGCGACCGTAAGTGACGCAGCCAGGAAGGGCGGGCACAATAACTGTGAATCCGCCTTCCGGTTCCGGTCTTAAAACGATGTTGAAATGGCCACGAGATTTTTTCATTTGAGAAGTAATCTTAATAGGAAGGAGGTCAGGCGGTCAAACATCGGGGACCGGAAGAACAGCGGAGGAGGCGTGGGGCGAGCGGATGGGAGGAAGAGGCGCGACCTGATAAAGTGTAGATATGACCGAGAAACTGAGGGAATTTGAGGCGCACCGGCTGCTGTGGAGCGGGCATTTGCAGACGATTGCGGGAGCGTTTTTGAAGAGGGAATTTTTGCTGCCGCCCCCGGAAGAACGGCTGTTTCGCGTGGACGCGGAGACGCAACTAAAGGGGATGTGCAGTTGGCAGCCGGGGAAGCAGAAGGATGCGCCGGTGATCGTGACGGTGCACGGGCTGGAGGGTTCGAGCGAATCGAATTACGCGATTGGAATTGCAGACAAGGCATACGCGCGGGGATTTCATGCGGTGCGCATGAACCAGCGCAATTGCGGCGGGACGGAGCGGTTGACGCCGACGCTGTACAACAGCGGGTTGAGCGGGGATTACCGCGCGGTTTTACTGGAGTTGATTGCCGAGGGATTCCAGAAGATTTTCTTCGTGGGGTATTCGATGGGTGGAAACCTGGTGACGAAAATGGCGGGGGAATTTGGGGAAGCGGCGCCGAAGGAGTTGCGTGGAGTGGCGGCGGTTTGTCCGGCGATGGATTTGGCGGCGTGTTCGGATGCCCTGGAGAAAATGGAGAATTATTTGTACGAGCGGCATTTCGTGGAGGGGCTGATGGCGCGCTACGGGCGGAAAGCGGAGTTGTATCCGGAGCGGTATTCGCGAAATGGGATTGGAAGGGTGCGGACGGTGCGGGAATTTGACGATGTGATCACGGCGCCGGCGTTTGGGTATAAGGATGCGGAGGAATATTACGAAGCGGCGGGCGCGAAGAAGGTGATTGGGCAGGTGCGTGTGCCGCTGCTGCTGATCACAGCGCAGGATGATCCGTTTGTGCCGTATGAGTCGTTTTTGCGGGCGAAGGTGGGGGAGAATCCGCAGGTGTGGTTTGTGGCGCCGGAGCATGGAGGACATTGCGGGTTTATTTCGAGGTTTGGAGGCGCAGAGCGATTTTGGGCGGAGGAGCGGATTGTGGAGTTCGCGGCGGGATTCGCAGGGACATAGAGGATATCAGCGATCAGATATCAGCGATCAGGAAGCAAAGACAAGTGCAGCGCGGTTGCCGGGATTCATCGCGCATAAAACGTGCGATGTAAAACCGTACCTCGACCCCGGCGAAACGCACGGAGCGCACACATCGCGCTGCTTGGCCCGACGCGCCAAACTGCGGCGCAGAAGAGAAAGTCGGGCCGCTCCGCTCGGAATGACAAGCAATGGAAAGGGCGCCTCGGTATGACGTGCGATTATTTGGGTGGGAACAGGGTGATGGTCCGGAGGGGAAGAGTGGCGAGTTGGCTGAGACTATAAAAGCGGCAGCCCTTCGCGAAAGTGCTCAGGGTAAACAAGCTGCCGCACTCCAAACATCAGCCCAGGGGCTTTTCGAGGGAGGGCTGGAAGGCTGGGGTAAGGAGTTGGGCGGGGCCGTCGGGGGTGATGACCATGTCGTCTTCGCAGCGCAGGCCAAATTCGCCGGGGACGTAGATGCCGGGCTCGTTGGAAAAGGTCATGCCGGGTTCGAGGACGGTGGTGCTGCCGCGAACAAGATAGGGATGCTCGTGGCCGTCGAGGCCGATGCCGTGGCCAAGGCGATGGGTAAAGAATTTGTAGCCGGGACCGTAGCCGGCGGTGGTGATGACGGCGCGGGCGGCGTCGTCCACGGAGCCGGAAAGTTGGCCGGCGCGGGCGGTGTCGAGAGCGGCGTCCTGGGCCTTACGGACGATTTCAAAAGCGCGCTGAATTTTCTCGCTGGGTTTGCCGATGACGCCGGTGCGAGTGACGTCGGATTCGTAGCCTTCCACGGTGCAGCCGCCGTCAATCAGAACGACGTCGCCTTCCTTCAGTTTTTGCGGCTGACGCGTGCCATGAGGCAGCGCGGCGGAAGCGCCCAGCAGCACTAAGGCGCCGCCGCGGAGGTTCATTTTGGCGAAACCCGCGGAAACGAGAGCGGCGATTTCCTCCTGCGTCATACCTTCCTTCAAGGCTGCAAAGACTTCGCGATAGACCATGCAGGTGGCTTCACAGGCGAGGCCCATGAACTGAAGTTCCTGCGGCGATTTGCGCGCGCGGCAAGAGACGATGACGGGATCGGCGGAGAAAAATCCAAAGGCGGGCGCGGACGCGCGAAGATGGTCGTAAAAGGTGAAGGGAAGAGTTTCTTCGATACCGATGCGGCCGGAGCGGATCTTGCGCGCGGCTAGCGTGGAGATGATGAGTTGCGCCGGGCTTTCGTCTTCCTGCCAGAGATGGATGTCGAGGGGGAAGCGCAGGGATTCGCGCATGCGGGATTCTTCAAAGGCAGGACAGATGAGAATGGGTTGGCCGGAGCGCGGGAGGACGAGGGCGAGAAGACGTTCGCTGAGGCCCCAACGAATGCCCGTAAAGTAGTAGAGAGAAGAGCCCGGGCCGACGACGAGGCCGTCAAAGGCGGGCGTTACTTCGGATATGCGATTCTGCGCGTGAAGGAGGCGATCGTGGAAATCATCGGGCGTGAGGGGGCGAATGCGGTCGCCGAGAGGCTTGAGGTTGGAGAAGCCGGGGGGCAGTTGGGGATGTTCGGCTTGAGAGTCAGCGTGCGATGGCGCCCCGGCCGCGAAGGCAGCGGCGGAGGCGGCGGCGGTGGAATGGAGAAAACGGCGACGGGAGATGGAAGTCATGAGAGGAAAGGATGGTGCGGAAGGAGGAGGCGTGTCAAGGAGGAGAATGCGGGGCGGAAGAGACACGAAAAAGCTAACGCAGAGGCGCAGAGTACGCTGAGGGTCGCAGAGAAGAAGAAGCGGGACGGTAACACAGAGGTCACAGGGGGAAGAACACCGAGTTCGCGGAGAAGAGCGGAGAGAGCAACCCTAGGCACCGTGTCTTCTGAGCTCCCTTCGAAGGACGGGGCAAGCAAGGCAAGCTGGAGTGACTGTGCCACAGGAATAATTGTGTGCGCGCGTGCGATGGGGGAGATTACTGCGGTTGTTGAGGCGGTGGAGTATCGCTGGGTGCGGGCTGATCGGTAGTGGCGGGAGGTGCCGCGTTGGTTGTAGGGTGCGAAGATTTTTTGCCGGGGATGAAGGTGACATCGAGGGGATCGCGCAAGGTGAAGTCCAGATGCGTTTCCGGCGGGATGCGGACTTGCTGGCCTTTGGTGGTGGCCTGCACGGCAGCGCCGCCGCCCGCGCCAATGCCAGCGCCGATGGCCGCACCCTTGCCGCCTCCGGCGAGGCCGCCGATGATGGCGCCGAGAACCGCGCCACCACCAATCACAGCCCCAGAGCGTTTGCCGCGCGATTCGCCTTTTTCCTGAACGCTGCTGGAGGAGAGGCGATACGTCTTGCCCTGGTAAGTGAAGCTATCGAGAGAAACGGTGAGTTCGCTGGCGCCCTGGAATTTGCCCGCGGAATTGGCGGTGACGATTTGCAAGTTGACGTTGAGACCTTTGGGTGCGACGACGCGCCCGTCAACGAGGATAGGGGCGTCCAGTGAGGCGCGAAAAGTTTCACCGGTCTGACTGGTGGAGGAGTCAATGTTGTCGATGGTGCGTACGGTGACGACGGCGCCGCCTGGAATCGTGGCAGTGACAGGTTGCGGCGGGGGCGGAGTCGGCGGCGGAGGAGGCGGAGCAGGAGCGGCGGCGGGAACAGGGGCAGCGGCAGGGGGCTGCTCCGCGGGCGGATTCTCTGGCTCCGAAGCTTTTGAAGGTGCGGGAGGATTTGATGGTGCAGGCGCAGCTTGAGGCCGAGGAGTGCGAGGAGGGTGCGGAACAGGACGAGCCGGGGCGGGTGCGGAAGGCGGCGCGTCTTCAGCGACTTCGCGAGGGCGGATTGGCACGGTGGTTTGATCGATAACTTTGGTGACGCCCTTTGTGTCGGCGGCGATGCGTTCTGCGGCGAGGCGAGCGGCATCGTCGGCGAGCTGACCGGAGAGCGTGACCGTGCCGCTCTTGACGGAGACGTTCACGGTGGAGGTCTTGAGGAGCGGCTCCGAAAACATTTTGGCCTTGATGTTGAGGGCGATGGAGTCGTCACTCTGGTTGTTGCAGGCGACGCTGAAGAACAAGGCGAGGGTAAGAAGAGTGAGCAAGGGCCGTGAGCGATGCATGGGGCCTCCGTGGTCGTAAGACGCGGACCGGGGGTGAAAGGGTTGCGCTGAGAAGGTCGCAGGGAATGAGCCGGGCGGGCGGTATTTGGGGGCGGCGACCCTCTCTCCAGAAGAACTTAGCGCGGAGGGAAGAGAGAAGGCAAATTTCCAGGAGACAGGGCGAGGTCTCATTTCGGGGTCGGGCTTTTTCTTTTGCGCGGAGGCGGGGCGGCGTGTTATGGAAGGCCAAGAATCGCAAGGGGGATGCCATGACGTTTGCGGAATTTTGGCCGGAGTATGTGCGGGCGCATAGCGCGGGAACGACGCGGGTGATGCATTGCGTGGGGACGCTGGCGGGTTGGGCGATTCTAGCGGCGGCGGTGGTGATGAAAGAGTGGTGGTGGATTGCGCTGGCGCTGGTGGTGCCGTATGCGCTCGCGTGGAGTTCACATTTTTTTGTTGAACACAATAAGCCGGCGACGTTTGAACATCCGTTGTGGTCGTGGTGGGCGGATCAGAAGATGGTGGCGATGATGCTGGCGAGGAAGATGGGGGAGGAGGTGAAGAGAGTGGCGAGTGCAAGGGTGAAAGAGTAAAAGAAAAAGGGGTAGAGGAGATAAAAGCGCAGAGGGATTCCTCCACTGCGCGGCCCGACGCGCCAGACTGCGACGCGCAAGAGAAAATCGGGTCGCTCCGGTCGGAATGACAGGTCGATTTGCCAGAGGGCGGAGAGGGCGCGGAGAAAAGCCAGCGAGAAGGAGTTATTCGGAACGGATGGCGAGGATTTGTTTGCCCTGGATTTGGAGTTGAACGCCAAAGGGCGGGCGAATGTCGCTGCCCTGGACGATGGCGCCGCGAATCCAGATGTTGCCGGGAAGGCTCCCCGTTCTTAGCGGATCGTAGAGTGTGCGGCTGCAAGGATTGCCGACGAGGGGATGATTGGGAGCGCGAAAGCCGTATTCTGTTTTCAGTTTTTCAAGGTCGGTGATGTATTCGAGTTGGCAGGGGCCGTAAGGGGCTCTGCGAGAAAAGGCCCAGTAACTGGAAGGTGAGTTGGCGGAACCTCCCGGAAGACGAACGATAGTGGCTGGGATGTTTTCGCCGGAGAGTCGGTTGCGAATGAAGAAATCAGCGGAAGACCAAGGCTTGGCGAGATCGGAAATTTGGGCGATGGCGGGATTGCTTTCCGTGGCGTGAGGAAGAGATGCGGAGGGATCCGGAGCGGGCGCAGGGACTTCAATCTGGGGCGGAGGTTCGACACGGGCGAGCTCGGAAGGCTTATTATGACTGAGCCAACGGCCGCCGAGGAGAAGGAGCACGCCCAGGATGAGAAAGCCAACCACCAGAGGCAAAAGGGGATTGCGGCGTGGAAGCTTGGAGGACGCCCCGGTGACGCCGGGAATAATCGGCATGTCCGGCCGAAAGCGGGTGGGTGGAGTATTGTCGGCCATCGCAACAGGATGATTGTACTGGCAAGAAGGCAGCGCGAGCAACTCAAGTTCTGTATTTTCAAGGGGGGAAGGAAGAGTTTGCGGAAAGAGCAGTTGTGTTAGTGAGAAGGTGACAAGGGCTTACGCAGCGCTTGTTTCCGTGCATGTTGCGTCCTAGTGTAGTAAGAAGATGAGGCAGAGGGAAATTCGCAGAGAATGGCGAGCGACACAAGATCATCGGCGCGGGCGTTTGTTCGCAGTTTGAACATTCTGCTGAAATTCGCACGTTTGTACGAGTTCGGACACGTGCGCACCGCGGCACAATTTGAAACGACGTGGAAAGAATTGCACGCGGCGCTGCTGGAGAGCGGCGAAACCGGCGTGCTGCTGGGAGCTTCAGGAACTCAGATCCTGCTGGACGGCGTGCCGCTGGGGTCGGCCGCGGGCGAGCGGAGTTTTGCGCAACTGCTGACATCGTCCGGAATCGCCAGCATTCACTTCGCGAAAAATCTGACGCAACCGCAATTCTCGCGTTTTGTGCGCGCGTTTCCAAGCGGCAACGCAAAACCCAGCCAACTGGCGGAACAACTGAAGACGGCCATGGCGGGAGATACGAGTATCAGGATCAACGAGATTCGGTTTGTTGCGGAAGACAGCTCGGTGGCCGGAATCAAGGTGGCGGCGCAATTGACGGCCAAGGTGCTGGGCGCGGGCGGCGACAAATTTCGCGATATTTTTGAAGATCCCAATAAATTGTTGCAACTGATCCTGGCGGCAGAAAGTTCGCGCGGCGGTGGCGGAGGCGGCTCCGGACCGGGATTCGGCGGTGGCGGACCAGGCGGAGGCACAGGAGGATCGGGAAGTGGTGCGGGCTCGAGCTGGAGCGGCGGCACGGGTGCGGGCGGAAGTTTATGGGAAGCGGGGAAGGCCGCGGGTGGAGGCGGAGGCGGAGGAACAGGCTCGGGCGGCGGGGGCACGGGATCCGGCGGCGGCGGAGGAGTTGGAGGCCCAGGCGGCGGTAGCGGGGGAACAGGATCCGGTGGTGGCGGCGGCACCGGTGGCGGAACCGGCGGTGGCGGAGGATTCGGTGGTGGAACGGGACCGGGCGGACCTGGAGGCGGTGGACCAGGTGGCGGAGGATCTGGACCGGGCGGGCCAGGCGGTGGTGGTCCAGGCGGTGGTGGTCCGGGAGGCGGTGGGCCGGGAGGCGGTGGACCGGGAGGTGGTGGACCGGGAGGTGGTGGACCGGGAGGTGGTGGGCCGGGAGGTGGTGGGCCGGGAGGTGGTGGGCCGGGAGGTGGTGGACCGGGAGGTGGTGGACCAGGAGGTGGCGGACCTGGAGGCGGTGGACCTGGAGGTGGCGGTCCTGGAGGTGGTGGTCCTGGTGGCGGCGGCCCCGGCGGAGGATTTGGCGGAGGTGCAGGTGGGGCTGGCGGAGCCGGTGGGGGAGCCGGGCAGAGTGCAGAACCAGGCAAGTGGATGACGGCGTCAGCACTGTTGCGTGGAGGCGTGCTGGGAGGAGTTCCAGGAGCGCCAGGAGTAGGACCCGCAGGGATGGGTGGTGCTGGAGGAGCCGGAGCGTACGCGGTAGCCGAAGAAGAAGTGCGGTCGATGATCGGGTTGTTCGCGCAACTGGGAAAATCGCGGAAGGATCCCGAGAGCCGCATGGACACCGCGACGTTCCAGTCGCGCTTGACGGCGATGCCGGTGCGCGCGCAATACACCCTGCAACAAGCGCTGGCGGGGCTGGCGGCGCAGGCGCCTTCGGACGCGCCGGACAAACCGATGCTGCTGAAGCTGGCGGAACACATAGCGATCCGGTTCGCGCTGGACAGTTACGAGCGCGGGGAATTGCGCGTAAACGCGGTGAAACAACTGCTGGACCGGATGAACTCGGAGATTGAAGCGTTGCGGAAAATCCTGGGAGCGCAGGAAGAAGCGATGGCCAGCGCGGGGGTTTCGGTGCAGTCGTACACGGAATTACTGGACCAGGAATTCTGGCAGCAGGTGCCGGAAGAGAACAAGAAGGAAGTGCTGACATCGGATGAGGCGTGGTGCGTGCCGCCGCGAAATGTGCGGGCGTTTTTGGAGGAGATGCTGCGGCGCGGGGAATTGAAGACGGTCAACGAAATCCTGACGAAGTATGCGGCGTGCATCGCGCTGGAAGCGCCGGAAGCGCGGCGAACGACGGCGATCGGATTATCGGACCTGGCGGAATTTTACGGCAGCGGCGACGGAAGCGCGCTGATCGACGTGATCCAACGGCTGGGGAAACAGTTGGCGGTGGAACGCGAAGGAGACCTGCAGACGCTGATCGGAGCGGCGTTTGTGCGCATGAGCCAGGAAGCCGGGGCGAAGAAATTCTATCCGGCGATGCAGCAGGCGCTGGCGTCGCTAGACAGCGTGGAAGCGGTGCGGCCGGGGACGACGAACGCAATACGGCAGAGAATCGCGACGGAAGAGCGGTTGCCGGAATTCATCGAAGATACGCTGCGCACGGGGCAGATCCCCGATGGGTTGCTGGACATCCTGGCGCTGGTACCAAAGGCGACGCTGCACTACGTGACCAACCGGTTTTCGAATTGCGGGTTCCGGGAAGATTGCGAATTGCTGGGGCAGGTGGTGCATGGACTGGGCGAAGAGGCGGTGCAGCGGTTGATCGAGACGCTGCAAAGCGCGCCGGCCAACGAAGCCACGGAAGTGATCGGGCTGTTGAGCCAATTGTCACCGGAGGCGGTGGAGAGAATATTGCCGGCGCGACTGGCGCAGTGGCCGCGGACTTCGCATGACCGGGCCGTGCGGCAGCTATCCTCGACGCCGGGGGAGCAGCGGGGAAGGTTGCTGGCGAAGCTGTACGAGTCGCTGGATCCGCTGATTCGACCGCTGGCGCTGGACGAGATGGGGATGAGCCTGCGAGCGGAGTGCATCGAGAAGGTAGTGGAATTGACGCAAGACGAAACGACGCCGGGATTCACGCGGATCAAGGCGATCGAGGCCGTGGGAAGACTGCGGGCGAGCGCGGCCAGTGCGGCCTTGCAGCACATCCTGGAGGCCAAGCAGATGTGGCGGTGGACGTATCCGACGGAGCTGCGGATTGCGGCGGCGCAGGCGTTGCAGAAGATCGAGCCAACGCTGGCAATGGAGAAGATATCGGCGAGCGGGCTGGACCGCAAGGAGCTAGTGATGGAGCCGATGGATCCGGATCCCAATGCTCCGGTGATCCGGCAGCGGCGCTATGCGCGGTTAAAACTGTCGCGGTCCGTCCAGGCGGTGACGACCAACTTGCGCGACAACATCCGCCTGACGATTCCGGAATTGAACATGAGCGGGGGAATTGGAGCGGCGGACCGGCATCTGGCGCCCGGGTCGTTGCTGACGCTGAAGATTTCCCACGGTGTGCGCAACATCCGCGCGCAAGCCATCGTGCGGGGCGCGCGGCCGCAGGCGATGGCGTTCGAGTTTGTGGACATGGATCTGGATGAACGAGCGCGGCTGAGAAGACTGCTCTTGGAACTCGGAGGCCTGCCGCAGCCCTCCAATGTGGGAAATCGCAGCCGCCGGCAGAGCCGCGTGGCGATGATGAAGTAAGACCAATCGAGAAAACAAGTCATCATTGATCAGTAGCGTCCGGCTAAAAAGTGAACATTTGCAATTGTTTAGCGACCTGGGGCAGCTCGCATTGCGAGGCGGTTTGCGTAAGCGCTTGAATCAAGGGGATTTTCTCGAGCAAGGCGACGCTCAGGATTTGCAGCATGGCATGGAGTTCCAAGTCCAGTCCCAGGCGCTTGCGCACAATGGCCACCAGCACATAGACGGTGATGGCCGTCCAGATTTGCGTCTTCCCGGCGTTCTCGGAAAGTCCGTAGAACGCCTTGCTGCGCAGGTGTTGCTTGATCCATTTGAAAAACAGCTCGACTGGCCAGCGGCACTTGTACAGTTGCGGAATGGTGAGTGTGGGCAAGGAAAAGTTGTTGGTGAGAAAAATCAGGTGGTGATGGGTCTCCCGATCGCCGTAGCGGATGCGGCGCAGATGTTCGGGATAGCCGTGCAGGGGATAGAAACTCACCAGGCGGATGGTTTAATCGCAGCGCAAACCGGTGCTTTTGTCGACGGCCCGAGAAGCCAGGCAGCGAAAGCGAAAATCTTTTCGCGCGCGAATGACGAAAAACGCCAGGCATTGCGTCAGCGTGTAGAGACGCGCGAAATCCAAGTATCCACGATCGAGAAGATAGAACGCGCCGGGTTCCGGCAGCAGTTGATCGAAGACGCGGATTTCGTGGATTTTGGCTGGTTTTATGTCGATTCCCCCGGGAATACTGCCGCGCAGATCGAGCAGCGTGTGCATCTTGACGGCGGCGTTCAATCGCCGGTAGCGCGCCCAAGGAAACAGCGAAAGACACAAATCGATGGTCGTGCAGTCCAACGCATAGGCGGTTTCTTCCAGTTCCACACCCCACGGATCGCCCGCGTACAACGGACGCGCCGCGGCGATCAGCACGCGAGCGAGATCGGCGAAGATGCGCCAGTCGCGCGTCTCGTTGGCGTCGGCCAGCGTGCTGCGCGAGATGTGGCCGCGAATCCCCAAGTGATACAGCTTCCCCCCAAGAGCCCGCAGGCAAGTTTCGATGTCGCGCAGACTCTCGCGAAAAGTGAGCTGCGCGAAGGCCATGGAGAGAAACTGGTCCCAGCAGGAAAAACTCCGGACTCGGTACGGGCCGTGGTAACGCGCCACACAGTGCTGGAATTCGTGAGCGGGAATGAAATCCATCAACTGCGCGAACACCGTCTTGCCCGAGTTCATTGCGCATCCCTCCCCGTGCAGAAGGAGGGCGAACGGGGCCGCCAAAATTCAAATCGAAAACGCGTGTTGTCACTGCTAACTTCATATTTGCCAATAGCTTGTAGAAAAGCTCAAAATGCTCAACCGGACGCTACTGATCAGTTTTCAGCGGTAAGTGAAGAAAGACGGGAGGGATCGCGCGGGGCGCGGGATTGAAGGTTATCAGCGATCAGATATCAGCTATCAGGAGGCGAGAATAAAGATAACGCACCGCTCGCAGTTCGGGGCCAGGAGGCGCGGAGGACACAGCGTTCGCAGAGAAGAAAGGAAAAAGCAGGTCCCTCCACTCCGTGCGGCAAAAGTCGCGGCACTCCGGTCGGGAAGACAAGACCGGTCGTTTTCCATGGCTTGCGGCGCGCCCCTCAAGATGACAGGGTGCTGCTCCGTTTGAATCACATCAAAACTGTAGTTCGTGAGAAAGTCCGGCTAGTGCTTTTGGCGCTGGCGGAAGGCCTCGTAGAAGAGGACGGCGGCAGCAGCGGCGGCGTTGAGGCTTTCAACGTGGGTGGCCATGGGGATGTGGATGCGGGCGTCGGCGGAATGAACGATGTCTTCAGGGAGGCCGGCGCCTTCATTGCCGACGAGGAGCGCGATGGGCTGGCACCAATCCACTTGCCAGGGAGAGAACGAGCCGGCGGCTTCACCGTGAACGCAGGAGGCGAGGGAGTGGATGCCGTTAAGTTTGAGTTGCGTCAGAAGAATGGCGAGGGACATTCCGGCGACGATGGGGAGATGCAGAGCGGCGCCCGCGGACGCGCGGAGCGACTTGGGAGAGTAGGGGCTAGCGGTGCCACTTTGACCGGTGGCGGAAGTGATGGCGGCGGTGGCGCCAAAGGCGGCGGCGGTGCGCAGGATCGTGCCGACGTTCCCGGGATCTTGAACGCCGGCGAGAACGACGAGGAGTGGGGCGCAAGAGCCGGCGGGAGTGGCGAAGAGTTCGTCGAGAGAGAATTTGCGGGGCTGGACCAGAGCGGCGACGCCTTGGGGATGCTCGGTGTCGGCGATGCCTTCAAAGAGTCGATCGGTGGTGCGGAGTACGGGGAAGCCGGTCTCGGGGCGGCCGATGAGTGGGGCGAGACGCTCGCGGTGGCGTTCGCCAGATTCGCTGAAGAGGACGGCTTCGATGCGGCAGGTGGAGCGGAGGGCCTCTTCGACGAGGCGGGCGCCTTCGACGCCGACGGAACCGTCTTCGGTGGGAAGGCCGCCACGGAGGGCGATGCGGAATTGCTTGAGCCAGCGGTTTTCACGGCTGGTCAGGAGGTCGGGGGAATCGGCGGGTCTGGGCGAAGAGGTCATTGCCGAAAGGTTAGCAAACTCGCGGGGAGAAATGCCATTGGATGGTAACGTTTTCAGGTGCCAGTGAAGGAAAAAGGTTATCAGCGATCAGATATCAGCGATCAGGAAGCAAGGAAAAGAAAGAACTTAAAGATAACGCAGAGGCGCAGAGGACGCGGAGTTCGCAGAGAAGAGAGACCCAAGACCCAGCACACACTTCGTGCCTGGGGCACCCTGCCATGCAAACAGCATCGACAGTCACGCTTCGGGCGAACAGTGGGTCCGCCAAGATGCAGAGACCTGAATCCCTGCATAAACGGTAGCACCCAGCAGAATCACAGCCGGAACCGAACCAATAGTCGCGGCTCTGAAGGTAAACGAGGCAGCGGGGGCGAGCCACGTCGCGTACATGAGAAGGGCGTAGAACGGCCAGAGCAACAGTAGGCCACCGAGAGCAAGAAAATGAACAATGCGGCGCTTTCTTAGGCCCACCACCGCGGCCACGAGTAGGACAGCAGAGCCGAGCAGCCCGATGTATTCGAGCGGGCTTAATGGTGCGCCCCATATTGCCCATGACATCAACCACCATAGCTGGACTCCGGTAGCGATGGCGGTCGCGCCATAGATAGTCAAGGCAAACATGACCTGATTTAACCACGGATTGAGCATCGGTTGTCTCGGGAAAATGGAAAAGGTAGTGTGGGACCGATACAAGTCAATGCGATCTGCAAGCTCCTGGCGCGGTGAGACCCAAGGCCAAATGAACGCTTAACGCAAACATGTGCGCTGGCGGGAAGAGTGTTCCATTGCGGAAGGGTGGAGGCGTGTGATACGGTGCGGGCAGAGTGGCGCGGGGGGAGTGTCGCCGCTTAAGAAAAACAGGTCAGGTAGGGTCCTTGTCTGCTGAAGTTCTGCAAATTAGCGCGGAGCATCCCGATCCCAGGATGATCCGCTATGCCGCGGGATGGTTGAACCGTGGCGCCGTGATTGCTATTCCCACTGACACATTGTATGCGCTGGCGGCCGATCCCGTGAATTTGGCGGCGATTGACGAGATATTTCGCGTGAAGGGGCGGCCGGAAACACGAGCCCTGCCCATTTTGATCAATTCGCTGGAGCACGCGGCGATCCTTGCGAAGGAGTTGCCGGACAACTTTTTCAAGCTGGCGAAAGCGTGCTGGCCGGGGCCGCTGACAATGGTAGTGGATGCGTCGAACCGGTTGCCGCTGAAGGTGACGGCAAATACAAGGCGGGTGGCACTGCGCTGGCCGAAGAATGAGATTGTGACGCGGTTGATTCAGGAGTTGGGCGTGCCGTTGACGGGAACCAGCGCGAATCTTTCAGGGTCGCCGACTTGCGCTAGTGGGGATGAGGTGTTTCGGCAATTGGGTGATCGCATTCCGTTGATTCTGGATTCGGGGGAAACGCAGGGGATCATGCCGAGCACGATTGTGGAGTTGCGCGGAGAGCAGTGGTGCATCGGGAGAGAAGGCGCGCTGCCGAGCGATGATATTCGGGATGCGCTGGATGGGGATGAGGGAGTGGTGGCGTAGGGACAGTTATCAGCGATCAGGAAGCGGGGATCGGGATGCGAAATTCGAAAAACGAAAATCGCGCCGAGGCGCAGTGATGTTGCCGCGATCCCTCCGCTCCGGCCCGCAAACGGCGCGGGCCACCGGGATGACAGTGGGTTACGGGTTGAAGGGGTGTAAGGGGGCGGAGAGGAATTGGTAGTCGCCGGTGGGGGAAAGCGGGAGATCGCCCAGGCGTTTGGCGTGGACGGAGACAATGTCGGGGTACCAGAGAGGGATGTAGGGAAGGTCTTCGGCGGCTAATTGTTGGGCTTGGTGGCAGAGTTGTGTGCGTTTCTCGCGGTCCATCTCGATGCGAATCTGATCGGTGAGCGCGTCCATGCGGGCGCTGCGATAACGGCCGCGGTTGGGTCCATCGGGCGGAATGCGCTTGGAACTGAAGACCAGTTCAAAGACATCGGGATCGTTGTTGGCACCTACCCAGCGTAAATAAGAAATCTGAAAACTGCCCTTGGCGAGATCGGCAAAGAGCGTGGCGATCTCGAGAGGGCGGACCTCCAGCGAAATACCTACCTTTTTCCATTGATCCTGTAGAGCAGCGCCGATCAGGCGTGCCTGCTCCACGGTGGAGATTTTCAGCGTGACGTGCAGGCGGGTGCCGTCGGCTTTGCGGGGGAAACCCGCGGCGTCGAGGAGTTTTTCGGCTTGCGCGGGGTCGTAGTCGTATTGGCGCGTGGTGGCGTCGTAGGCCCAATGATTGGGTGGGAGGAGGCTGTTGGCTTTGCGGGCTTCATCGTGGAGAAGAAATTTGATGAGCGAATCGCGGTCGGTGGCGTAAGCGAGGGCTTGGCGGACTTCGCGCTTGGAGAGGATGGGATCTTCCATGTTGATCCCGAGATAGTCGAAGTTTGTGCCGGGCCGCTGGGAGACGAGGAGATCGGGCTGGCGAGCGAGGACGGGAATCATGTCCGGGGAGAGAGAGCTGAGTTCGATGTCGGCGCTGCCTTTGCGGAGTTCGAGGGCGCGGACGATGGTGTCTGGAACAATGCGGAAGATGAGCTTGTGAAATTTGGGAGCGCCGCGAGAATAGCTGGGATTGCTTTCAAGGATTACGGCATCGTCCTGAGACTGGCTGACGAAACGGAAGGGGCCGCTGCCAATGGGATGGCGGGAGAAATCGGCGGGGGCATCGGCGGGAATGATGCCCACGGCGGAACGCTCGAGGTTCCAGAGGAAGGAGGCGGAGGGCTCGTTGAGGTGGAAGATTACGGTCTGCGGGTCGGGGGCTTCGATGGAGTTGATCATGCGGATGGCGCCGCGCTTGGGGGAACGGTTGGCGGGGTTGCGCATGAAGTCGATGGTGGATTTGACGTCGGAGGAGGTGACGGGGCGGCCGTCGTGGAAGAGGATGCCTCTGCGGAGATGGAAGATGTAGGTGAGGGAAGTGGGGGTGTCCCAGGATTCGGCGAGGTCGGGGTGGAGATTCATTTCGGCGTCGCGTTCGACGAGGCCGTCGTAGAGAAGCGCAGAGAGGCGCTGGGATTGCGCGTCGGACCCGAAGCGGGGATCGAGGTTGGCGGGATTGGATTCGATGACGAAGACGACGGTGGAGGGATCGGCTGGGGGGCGGGAGCAGGAGGAGAGAAGGAAGATGAAGAAGAGAAAAAACAAAAACGAAGAATTACACAGAGTACGCGGAGAACACAGAGTTCGCAGAGAAGATGCTAGCGGGGCGGGGCATAGGAAATTTTACCAAGGATGGCGGAGCGGCGGGCGCCGGTGGCGTTGGGGAGATTGCCGGGGCGAAGCTGCCAGTTTTCGTAGGCGAGGAGAGCGAAGGCGTAGGCTTCCTTGGCGTCTTCGGGGATGCCGAGTTGAGAGGAGGGGAGAACTTCGATGGGTTTGTTTGAGAAGTGGCGAGTGGCGAGTGGCGAGTGGCGAGAAAAAGAAGCAATGGTTAGGAGGAGTTGGAGTTGGGTCATAAGAAGAGGATTTCGCGCGCCGCCACCGGAGACGATGAGTTGGTGAATGTCGACTGTGGGGAGGACGAAGCGGCGGAGGGCATCGGCGATGGATGCAGCGGTGAAATAGGTCGCGGTATAGAGGAGGTCCGCCGGCGTCACTTTGTGAGTGCGGGCGAAAGTGAGGAGATTCTTAACGTAGGAAGCACCGAAGTATTCACGGCCGGTGGACTTAGGCGGACGAAGCTTGAGATAGGAATCCTTCATGAGGTGCCGGATAAGGCGATCGTTGATATGGCCGCGACGGGCGCGTAATGCGTTTTTGTCGAAATGGTGGCGGCCATGGGTGAGGTGCGTCACTAGGGCGTCGATGAGCATGTTGGCGGGGCCGGTGTCGAAGGCGAAGACTTGGGCAGGCTTGGCGTTGGCGGGGATGACGGTGATGTTGGCGATGCCGCCGAGATTGAGGGCGACTCGGCCGAGCTTGGCGTGACGGTAGAGGAGATAGTCGGCGTAGGGAACGAGAGGAGCGCCCTGGCCGCCTACGGCAATGTCCGCAGGACGAAAGTCGGCGACGGTGGTGATGCCGGTGCGCGCCGCAATGATGGCGGGCTCGCCGATTTGCAGGGTTGAGGCGGTGCGATGGCCGAGAAATGGAATGGGGCGGCCTTGATGGAAGATGGTTTGGCCGTGGCTGCCGATGAGCGCGATGCGGGATGCGGGGATGCGGAATTGGCGGAGGGCGGCCAGGGCGGCTTCGGCGAGGGCGTGGCCGAGGCGGAAATTGAGTTGAGAGATTTGGGCGGCGGTAGCGGGGGCGCCTTCAGCAATGCGGAGGATTTCAGCGCGGAGGGCGGAGGGGAAGGGACGCGTGGTATGGGCTAGGAGTTTGGGTGGCGTGTTGGCGTTGACCCTGGCTAGGGCTACCTCGATGGCGTCGGCGGAGGTGCCGGACATTAGACCGAGGAGGAGAAGAGGTTTCGTGGGCATGTGAATTTGTTTTTAGCATAGATGAGGGAGGAGAGGGAAAAAGAGAAGAGGGACGGTAACACAGAGGTCACAGGGGTAAGAGAAGAGGAAGAACTAACGCGGAGGTCACAGAGAGCGCAGAGTTCACAGAGAAGAGAAAGGCAGGAGAGGCGAGACGTCGAGGCGTTCGATCGTAAGATGCCACCCTTCGCGAAAGTTGCGAAGGGTGGAGCACCTCAAGGTTAGGAGATTTGTTTTTTCAGGGCGGCCAGAAGATTCAGGGCATCCAAAGGCTTCAGGTCGTCGAGGTTGGCGGCGCGAAGGCGTTCGAGGACGGCGCGATCGAGCGGGGTGAACATGACGGATTGGTTGCCGTTGGTGTGGCCGTGTTCGGAGGCGCCGGGACTGAGGGTTTCACTGAGTTCGTGCTCGCTCTGTTCGTGGCGCTTGAGGACTTCGCGGGCGCGTTCGATGACGCTGCGGGGCAGACCGGCGAGGCGAGCGACTTCGATGCCGTAACTTTTGTCGGCGCTTCCCGGCTCGACGCGGCGGAGGAAAATAATTTCGCTGGGCGTTTCTTTCACGGAGACGTGAATGTTTTTCACCGTGGGGAGAAGTTCAGCGAGTTCGGTGAGTTCGTGATAGTGCGTGGCGAAGAGGGTGCGCGCGCGCGTGTTTTTCTGAAGATGCTCGACGACGGCCCAGGCGATGGAGAGGCCGTCGAAGGTGGCGGTGCCACGGCCGACTTCATCGAGGAGGACAAGGCTGGAAGGCGTGGCATGGTGGAGAATGACGGCGACTTCGCTCATTTCGACAAGGAAAGTGGAGCGGCCGCGGGCGAGATTATCGCTGGCGCCGATGCGCGTGAAGATGCGGTCGGTGATGGGAAGTTTGGCCTGGCGCGCGGGAACGAAGGAACCCATTTGAGCCATGAGGACAATTAGAGCGGCCTGGCGGAGATAGGTGGACTTGCCTCCCATGTTGGGGCCGGTGATGAGGAGAAGTTGCTGGCGGCCAGGCTCGAAGCAAAGGTCGTTGGGAACGAAGCGTTCGCCTTTTTGCTTGAGCAATTCCTCGATGACGGGATGGCGGCCGGCGACGATGAGGAGTTCGCCGGCGGAGTTGAATTCGGGACGGGCGTAGTTGCGGTCGGCGGCTAGCTTGGCGAAGGAAGCGAGGACATCGAGTTGGGCAATGGCGGAGGCGGTTTTGCGGAGGCGCGAAGCCTTCGCGGCGATGGAGGAGCGGAGGTCAACGAAGAGCTGGCGTTCGATTTCGAGGATGCGCTCATCGGCGGCGAGGATTTTGCGTTCGTATTCCTTGAGTTCGGGAGAGGTGAAGCGTTCGGCGTTGACGAGGGTCTGCTTGCGCTCGTAATCGGCGGGGGCGTTGGGGAGATTGGGCTTGGAGATTTCGATGTAGTAGCCGAAGACCTGATTGAAACGGATCTTGAGGGAATTGATGCCGGTGCGCTTGCGTTCGCGCTCTTCCATGGAGGCAATGATCGTCTTGCTGTGCTGGCTGAGATTGCGGAGCTCGTCGAGTTCGGCGTGATATCCGGAGCGGATCATGCCGGGTTCGGTAGCGACCGCGGGCGGCTCGTCGGAGAGGGCTTTTTCAAGGCGCTCGCGGACATCGGAGAGCTCGTCAATTTCTTCGTAGAGGATGTGGATGAGGTCGCTGCCACCGGATTGCGGCGGCGTGAGGAACTTTTTCAGAACGGGGAGTTGCGCGAGGGATTTGCGTAGGGCGAGAAGTTCGCGGGGCGTGGCGAGGCCGAGAGTGATGCGGCTGGTAAGCCGCTCGAGGTCCTGAATGCCGCGCAGCTCTTTGCGGATTTCGCCGCGCACGACGGTCTGCTTGAGGAGATGTTCGACGGCTTCGAGGCGGGCGGCGATGGCGTCTGGGTCAATGAGCGGCCGGAGCATCCAGGAACGCAGGAGGCGCGCACCCATGCCGGTGACGGTGGAATCGAGAGCGGCAATGAGGGTGGTGGGGCCGGAAGACTTGGATTCCTCGGTGAAGATGGGGAAAAGGAGTTCGAGGTTGCGCACGCAAACGGGGTCGAGGACGAGGTTGTCGTGCTGCTCGTAGTAACGGATGCGATCGAGATGGCGGAGGGCTTCGACGCTGGGGGCATCGTCACCTTCGCCGCGGGCGGCATTTTCGCGGAGGTAGTGGACGATGGCGCCTGCGGCGGATTGCGCTTGCGGGTGGTCGTCGAGGCCAAAGCCGGTCAATTCGGCGACCCCGAACTGTTCGCGAAGGATGCGTTCCGCGTAATCGCGCTGGAAGATCCAGTCTTCGAGGCGGGTTTCGACCCCACCCGCGCCGTCGAGGAGAGAAGTCGTGGCGGTTTCAAAGAGTTGCTGCGGACGGGGAAGCAAGGTTTCGCGGGGACGGAGGAGCTGCAACTCATCGCGGAGAGATTCTTCGGCGCTGCTGCCGGAAAATTCGGTGGCCAGGAACTCGCCCGTGGAGAGATCCACGAGGGCGAGACCGATGGTGGATTGCGCAACATTGTGAGAAGCGGCGGCGAGGAAATTGTTTTCGCGGGCATCCAAGACGGCGACGTCGGTTGCGGTGCCGGGAGTGATGACGCGGGAGACTTCGCGGCGGACGAGCTTTTTGCCGGGGCCGGGCTGCTCCATCTGTTCGCAGATGGCGACTTTGAAGCCGGCGCGGATGAGCCGGGCGAGGTAAACATCGGCGGCGTGGTAGGGAACGCCACACATGGGAATGGGCTGGCCTTTTTCGCGATTGCGGGAGGTGAGCGTGATTTGAAGTTCGCGGGCGGCGATGATGGCGTCCTCGTAGAAGAGTTCGTAGAAATCGCCGAGGCGGAAGAGGAGCAGGGCGTGGGGGTAGCGGGATTTGATCGCGTGGTACTGCTGCATGAGTGGGGTGGTGGGTTCGGACATGGAAAGTTTTAAGTTATCAGCTTTAAGTTTTCAGTAAGGCGTTCGATCAGGATTTCCTTGGGTTAGAGCGTATCGCAGAAATGCGTTGAGGTGCCAGCGCGAGAGATGATGCGGACATAGGGCGCAGGAGTCCTGCGCCCCTACGGGGGGTTAGGAGCGGATGTTGAGTTCGGAGAGGAGGAAAGCGTAGTCGAAGGCGATTTCGCGGAGGTAATCGTAGCGGCCGCTGGCGCCGCCGTGGCCGGCGCCCATGTTGGTTTTGAGGAGCAGGGGATTGGCGTCGGTTTTGAGGGTGCGGAGTTTGGCGACGTATTTGGCGGGCTCCCAGTACATCACCTGGCTGTCGTTCAGCGCGGTTTTGACGAGCATGGCGGGGTAGTCCTTGTGGGTGAGGTTGGTGTAGGGGCAATAGGACTTCATATAGTAATAGTCATCTTCCTTGAGAGGGTTGCCCCATTCCTCGTATTCGCCGACGGTGAGGGGGAGAGAGGCATCGAGCATGGTGTTGAGGACATCCACGAAAGGAACATGGCTGATGATGATGCGGAAGAGATCGGGGCGCATGTTGGCGATGGCACCCATGAGGAGGCCGCCGGCGCTGCCGCCTTCGGCCGCAAGGGTTTCCTTGGAGGTGAATTTCTCGGCGATGAGATGACTGGCGGAAGCGATGAAATCGGTGAAGGTGTTGAGCTTGTGATGCATGCGGCCGGCGTCATGCCAGGGCTTGCCGAGTTCGCCGCCGCCGCGAATGTGGGCGATGGCAAAGATGATGCCGCGATCGAGGAGGCTGACGCGGTTGGAGCTAAACGAAACGGGCATGGAGAGGCCGTAGCTGCCGTAACCATAGAGGAGCAGCGGGGCGCTGCCATCGCGAGGAGTGCCGTGGCGATAGACGACGGAGAGGGGAATTTGCGTGCCGTCGGGAGCGGTGGCATGCAGCCGTTCGCTGTCGTAAAGAGCGGGGTCGTAGCCGCCGAGGACAGGTTGCTGTTTGCGAAGAACGCGCCGGCCGGTGCGGAGATCGTAGTCGAAGACGGAGCGCGGGGTGATGAAGGATTCGTAGTGGAAGCGGACGTGGGAGGTGTCAAATTCGGGATTGGCGCCGATGGTGGCGTTGTAAGCGGGCTCCGCGAATTCGATGCGGCGCGAGGCGGCGAGGGCGGAAGGAGCGCGACGCGTGAGATCCACGATGCGCAGATAGGGCAGGCCGTCTTCGCGCTCGAATAGGACCAGGTGGGTGCGGAAGGCTTCGGCTGCGGAGAGCATAACACCGGGACGGTTGGGGATGACCTCGTGCCAGCGGGAACGCGAGGGATCGGAGGCGGGCGCGGTCATCAAGCGATAGGTGCGGCCGGCGCTGTTAGTGCGGATGAAGAAAACGCCACCGGCGGGGTCTTGGGAGCCGCCGGGATGATGGTCCACGTAGTATTCGTGGTCGTCTTCGCGGGGCGCGATGAGGCGGAATTCGCCGGAGGGTTGATCGGCACGGAGAACGCGAATCTCGCTGGCGGTGTGGCTATTGGAGACGAGGAGGAGGTAGGAGCCGCTGCGGGTGCGCTCGATATCAATGCGGAAGCGCTCGTCTTTTTCCTCGTACAGGAGGTCGTCGGGCATGCCAGACCCAAGGATGTGGCGGTAGAGGCGGTGGGAACGCTTGGAGACCTCGTCTTCGACGACATAGAAGAGGGTGAGATTGTCGGCGGCCCAGGCGGCGCTGGTGGCGCGCTCGATGCGTATGGGGAAGAGTTCGTGGGTGTGGAGATCCTTGACTTCGAGGACGAACTGGCGGAAGCCGGTGTTGTCCGTGGAATAGGCGAGGAGGCGATTGTCGTCGCTGACGTCGAAGGAGCCGAGGCCGAGGAAAAAGTGGCCTTCGGCGAGGGCGTTGAGATCGAGGAGGATTTCCTCGGAAGGGGAATCGGCGGTGTCAATTCCAGCTGAGGAAGATTCCTGTTTGCGACAGTGGATGGGGTACTGCTTGCCTTCTTCCGTGCGGGTGTAATACGAGTAGCCCCGGAGAAGGTAGGGGACGCTCAGGTCGGTCTGTTGAATGCGGCCGAGCATTTCCTGGTAGAGGGCTTCCTGGAAGGCTTGGGAGGATTTCAGGAAGGCGTCGGCGAAGGCGTTTTCTTCCTGGAGGTAGGTGGTGACGCGGGGGTCGTTTTTGTGGCGGAGCCAGGCGTAATGATCCACGCGACGATCGCCGTGGATGACGTGTTCGACAGGATCACGAAAGGCGACGGGGGGCTGGAGGGAAGCGCCGGAATTGTCTTCGGGCAGTGGGGAAGCCGCCAAAGATGGAGAGTCGTGTGACATGGGTCGTGTGTGGGAAGGCCAGAGAGGGTTATCGTAACCGAGAATGGGATTGTGGCAAAGAGGGCGGTGAAAAGGGCGGAATGCCATGGTAATTTGGGCGGGGCGGAGAGGCGCATGGGATACGAAACGGAGATTAAGCTGAGGATTGAGGATGTGCGGGCGTTGCGGCGGATGCTGAAGAGCCTGGGAACGCAGTTGGTGGGGGCCGGGAGCGGGCGCGTTCACGAGATGAATTTGATTTTTGATACGCCGCAGGGCGGGCTGGCAAAGCATGGGCAATTGCTGCGGATTCGCACGGAAACGCCGGAGAGTGGGAAGGGCGGGAGGCGCGGGAAAGCGGGGAAGGGAGCGCCGCGGGTGGTGCTGACATTTAAAAGCCCGCCGGAGGAATTGGCGATGGGGGAGGCGGCCCCGGTGACGCGGGACCGACGGTACAAGGTGCGGCAGGAGACGGAAGTGGTGCTGACGGATGCAGCGGGGTTGCAGAAGATTTTCGAGGGTCTGGGGCTGCGGGGATGGTTCCGCTACGAGAAGTACCGGACGACGTACCGGCTGCCGGGGCGGGTGAAGTGGGCGCAAGGGTTGCTGCTGGAATTGGATGAGACACCGGTGGGAACGTTTCTGGAGCTGGAGGGGCCTGGGGCGGCCATTGACCGGGCGGCGAAGGAGTTGGGGTACGCGGCGAAGGACTACATTTTGAAGAATTATTTGGTGCTGTACGTGGAGGATTGCCGGAAGAAGGGGGTGGAGGCGGGGGATATGTTGTTTGGGGGGGAGTGAAGTTCTAAGTTATAGGTTCTTAGTCTTAAGTAAGGAAAGAGCGGGAGAAGTGATGAATAGCCCGGGCGTGGAAAGGTGGCGCAGCTCCTGTGCTGGGGAAAGCAGATGGTGGCGGGGACCGGGAAATTTTTTTGCGAAAAGGCGATTCTTTTGTTGACAAGGGGAGAGGTCAGGTTTATCACTGAAATCGGAGTGAATTCTCTGCAATGAGCGCGTCCAGCGAACTCGAACCTCACCCTAGATGGATTGGGGTGAGTCTCAGCCACTTGACCGCTTGGCCCGCGAGTTTTTCGGGGTCGGCCCCGGTGTGGAATGGACAAAGGGGCGAGCACCGCGAAGGTCTCGTGAGGGTTGTAGCCCAAGGAGGATTCGCCGCCGGCTAAGGGTTGCGCTATAGCAGCGTTTTGTTGATCCGCCGCCGGTCGTAACGACTTGCGGCTTTTTTGTTTCTGGGTGGGAAGAGAAGAGGGACGGTAACACAGAGTTCACAGAGGTAAGAACACAGAGGGCACAGAGAAGAGAAGAGAAAGGCGCCCGCCTCAGAAGGCGGCCGCTACAGAGGCGAACCTAGGAGCACATTTAGGAGTGACTGTGCCACAGAAGGCGGCTGGTACCCGCTGAATAGGGAAAGGAGGGCGCCATGCTGTATGCAACGGAGCTGATGGGCGCGCAGGCGTACGACGTTCAGGGGAATTACGTCGGGCGCGTGCGCGAATTTTTTGTTGAGCCGGCGGAGCAGCCGAACCGCGTCTCCCACTTCCTGATTTCGCGCGGACGATTTCAGCCGCTGGTGGCGCGGCATGACCAGGTGTCCGCGGTGGAACCCGGACGGATTCAATTGAACGTAAGCGAACGGACGCTGGCCGCGTATGAACCGAATGAGGGGTGGCTGGCGGTGCAGAAAGATTTGCTGGACCAGCAGATTATCGATACCGCGGGGCGCAAAGTGGTTCGCGTGAACGACGTGGACCTGGCGGAACTGCGGACGAACGGTAACGTGGAGCTGCGCATCGCCCAGGTGGATGTGGGCTTGCCGGGGGCGGTGCGGCGGCTGTTACAGGGCGTGGCTCCGGCGGCCATGGTGCGGCGGCTACAGAAAAGGCTGCCGCAACGATCGATTCGGTGGGAGTTTGTGAACCTGATCGAGCCGGACCCGCTGCGGCGCGTGAAATTGCGGATCACCCACGAAAAACTGGAAGACCTGCACCCCGCCGACCTGGCGGAAATGATGGAGGAACTTTCGGCGGCGGAACGGCAGGGAATTATCGCTTCGCTGGATGAAGAGACGGCGGCGGCGGTGCTGGCGGAACTGGACGAGCGGCTGACGACGCAGATCGTGGAGAAGCTCGATCCCGAGAAGGCGGCGGACATTATCGAGGAGATGGCGCCGGACGCGGCGGCAGACTTGCTCGCGGATTTGTCGAAGGAGGCGTCGGAGGGAGTCCTGGAAGAAATGCCGAACCAGGAGGCGGACGAAGTGCGGGAACTGCTGGCGTTCGATCCATCGACGGCGGGCGGGATGATGAACACGGAGTTTGTGTTCGTGAGCGAGGATTCCACGCGGGAGGAAGTGCTGCAGTGGATGAGGACGCAGGAATTGAACCTGGAACAGTTGGATACGATTGTGCTGATTGACAAGGCGGCGCAGTTTTCCGGGACGGTGCCGGTGGCGCGGATGCTGCTCGCGCCGGCGGAGCAGCGCATGGGGGAGTTGAAGACGGAGCCGCTGTTGAGCGTGACATCGGATGCCAGCGAAAAGGATGTGTTTGAGATGTTCGACAAATACAACTTGCGGATGTTGAGCGTGGTGGATGAGGAGAAGAAGCCGATCGGGACGGTGACGGTGGATGACGTGGTGTCGCGGTTGGTTAAAGCGTGAGGAGAAGTTGTCAGAGATTAGAGGTCAGAGATCGGAGATAAGAGAGGAAGAGGTTGAGGAGTTAAAAGTTGAAAGTTGAAAGGAAGGGCAAGAGGAGGATAAGGCAGAGGCGCTGAGGGCGCGGAGAATCGCAGAGGAAGAGAAGAGCGGAGAAGAGGGACGGTAACACGGAGGTCACAGAGGGAAGAACACAGAGGTCACAGAGATAAGAGGAAGAAAAGAGGAGAGGGGGCGAGTGGTTCGATCGTAAGAGCCCACCGTTCATCCCGAAAAAGCATCGGGATGGCGCGGAGGTCGCTGAAAAACGCGAACGATGGGGCACCCTCAAGTCCGTGGGTGGGCGGCGTTAGAAAGGGAAACCAAGGAGTGGTTGGGCGGCGATGAAGCTGGGATTGGTCAACAAGACGATTGACGGGATGCGCGGAAGGGCGATGGGCTTTTTCTCGCGCGGCCGGGCGTGGCGGCGGCGCGTTGCGCTGTTTCTTGCGGTGATCGGGCCGGGGATCATCACGTCCAACGTGGACAATGACGCGGGCGGAATCGCGGTGTACACGCAGGCGGGGAGTTCGTTGGGGTACACGCTGCTGTGGTCGCTGATCCCAATGACGATCGCGCTGTATGTGACGGAAGAAATGTGCGCGCGGATGGGGGTGATCACGGGCAAGGGGCTTTCCGACCTGATCCGCGAGGAGTTTGGCTTCCGTTCCACGTTTTTCGTGATGGTGACCGGATTCCTGGTGGATTTGGGAAACGTGGTGGCGGAATTCGCGGGCGTGGCGGCATCGATGCAGCTTTTCGGGATCAGCAAGTACATCGCGGTGCCGATTGCGGCATTACTGGTGTGGGTGCTGGTGCTGAAGGGCACGTACCGCCAGGTGGAAGTTATTTTTCTGATTTTGTGCGTGTTCTATCTCTCCTACATGTTCTCAGCACTCCTGGCGAAGCCGGATTGGATGCTGGCGGCTCGGATGACAGCGATTCCGAGCATCCATTTTGACGTTAGCTACCTGGTGACGCTGACAGCGCTGGTGGGAACGACGATTGCGCCGTGGCAGTTCTTTTATTTGCAGGCGAGCTTCGTGGAGAAAAAGGTGGGGCCGCGGCACTACCCGCAAGCACGGCTGGATGTGCTGTTCGGGAGCATCAGTTGCATGGTCATCGTGTTCTTCATCATCGTGTGCACGGCGGCGACTTTGAACCGGAGTGGCTTGACGAACATCACGGATGCTGCGGAGGCGGCGAAGGCGCTGGTGCCCCTGGCGGGGAAGTGGGCGAGCTATTTGTTCGCTTTCGGGCTGCTGAACGCGTCGATCTTCTCGGCCACGATTTTGCCCCTGTCCACGGCCCACGTGATTTGCGAAGGGATGGGGTTTGAGGCGGGGCTGGATCACAAATTCCGGGAAGCGCCGGCGTTCTACTGGCTGTACACGATTCTGATTGTGGTGGGGGCCGGGATCGTGCTGATCCCGAATGTGCCGTTGTGGAAGATTTTCATATTTTCACAGGTGGGGAACGGGGTGTGGCTGCCCATCGTGGTGATTTTTATTTTGCTGCTGGTGAACCGGAAAGATTTGATGGGCGAGCACACGAACACGTTTGCGTTCAATGTGGTGGCGTGGGTAACAGCGGTGGCGATGATTATTTTGACGGTGGTGCTGATGTGGCAGGGTGTGGCGCAGTGGGTGCATGGGGCGTCGGGCTAGATAGAGAAGTGGAGTTGGTTGAAGGATATCAGCGATCAGATATCAGCGATCAGATATCAGCGATCAGGAAACGCAGAGAAGAGGGACAGCAGCACAGAGTTCACGGAGAGAAGAGCACGGAGAGCAGAGAGATAAGAGGAAAAGAAGAGCGACTTGGGCGTTTGATCGTAAGAGCCCACCCTTCGCTGAACGACGCGAAGGATGGGGCACCCTCAAGTTCAGTCGGGGAGGGGCGTTAGTAGATGAACCCAGGAGAAAGAGAGATTCCTCGCTGCGCTCGGAATGACGGGTGTTGGGACGGCGTGCAGGCGAGAGAGGATATTGTTGCGGAGAGGAGAGTGGCGCGTAACTTTGGGGCAACAGGGCAATTGCGCGGGTCACGATGGGTGTGTTAACTTTGCGGCGTAAAGAAGATTTGGCGGAAAGACCGTGGCACATACCCGAACACATCCTGCGACGCTGGCTCCTGAGGTCCTTGGTCCGGTTACACCGGAAGAGGCGGGACTGCTGAAGAAACTTGACCTTACACGATTGCCGCGGCACATCGCGGTCATCATGGATGGGAACGGGCGCTGGGCGCAGAAGCGGCACCTGCCGCGGGTGGCGGGACACCGCGCGGGAACGCAATCGGCGCGGACGACGATTGAGACGTGCGCGCGACTGAAGGTGGAAGCGCTGACCCTGTACGCGTTTTCGGTGGAAAACTGGCGGCGGCCGAAGGCGGAAATCGAGTTTCTGATGCAGCTTCTGCGCGACTATCTGCGCAAGGAGATGCCCCTCCTCCAGAAAAACAATATCCGCATGCGATTTCTGGGACGCCCAGAGGAATTGCCGGCGGCGGTGCAGAGAGATACGCGTGAGGCCACGGAAGAGACGGCGCGGAATACCGGCATGGTCCTTTCGATCGCGCTGAACTACGGGGGCCGGGCGGAAATCGTGGATGCGATGAACGCGATTCTGGCCGAGCGCAACGGGCATGCCGGGGCGCAACCGGTGACGGAAGAGTTGCTGGCGCAGCATTTGTATACGGCGGAATTGCCGGACCCGGACCTGCTAATCCGCACGAGCGGGGAGATGCGCGTAAGCAATTTCCTGTTGTGGCAGATCGCGTATGCGGAGATTCTTGTGACGGAGACGCTGTGGCCGGATTTCAACCGGGCGCGGTTGCTGGAGGCGCTGCTGGATTTTCAAAAGCGGGAACGCCGGTACGGCGGGATTGATTCGGAGCGCGGGGCGGCGGCGCGGGCGGCACGGTAGGACTGGAATTCCCTTTGCACAATGGAGAGATGAGGAGGAATGGGTCGGGGTGTGCGTGGAGGGAATGGCGATCAGCGACCAGATATCAGCGATCAGGAAGAAAGAAAAGAAGAGGTTCAAAAGTTGAAAGTTGAAAGTTAAAAGTCAAAGAGTCCGGAAAGAGCAGAGAAGAGAAGAGAGGCCTGGACGTCTGACCGTAAGAGCCCACCCTTCGCAAACTTCGCGAAGGATGGGGCACCCTCAAATTCAAAAGAGTGGCGCCATGATGAATACAGACCAAACGAGAGGAACACTGGGGAGAAGTAGGGCAGGGTTGACTGTATAATCGGGTGAGTTTGGTTTGCATTGTCCCGCGAGGCAGTTCGCGCCGGTTTAATGGACATTCGAGCGATCGGAATGAAGGAGCGAAGAGAAGAAAGAGGGGTTCCTCGCTTCGCAGACTTCGCTCGGAATGACGGAGTGTGGAAACGATGACGTGGAAACGGGTGGCGACCGCCGTGGTGCTGATACCGGTGGTGATCGCGCTGGTGCTGTGGGGCTCGACGACGGTGGTGGCGGTGGCCGTGGCGGTGCTGACGGCGATTGCCTTGTGGGAGTATTTCGCGCTGGGAGAGGCGATTGGGCATCGGGCGTATCGGGTGTGGACGATTATTGGAGCCCTGCTGGTCATATTTTTCCAACTGCTGGATGTTTTCAATCGTTTGTACATTGGAAACTCTGGAGTGACCATAGTCAGCGTGGGCTCTCATAATCTTGCGGAAATGCCGTCCTTGGGTTGGGCAATATTCTTTTTCGTGACTGGTCTCGCCGTTCTTACCCTGTTTACGCGTCGTCCACTCGTGGAGTCTCTTCCGGCCGCAGGGATCAGTTCAAGCGCAATTCTCCTGGTTGCCTTTCCGCTTTCCTATGCGGTGAGGCTCCATGGATTTCCGAGGCAAGGACCCGAGTTGCTGCTATTCGCATGTGGGATTACGTGGGCGGGGGATACGTTGGCGTATTTTGTGGGGCGGGCCTTTGGGAAACATCCGCTGGCGCCAGAACTGTCGCCGAAAAAGACTTGGGAAGGGTCGGTTGGGAGCATGGTGGGGTCGCTGGTGGTGGCGTATGCGTTCAGCTACTGGATCAAAATTCCTTTCGGGCATTTGCTGGCAATGGGCGCAGTGGGAAATGTGGCGGGACAGATGGGGGATTTGCTGGAGTCGGCGTACAAGCGGTCGGCGGGGGTGAAGGATTCGGGAGGATTGTTGCCAGGGCATGGAGGGATACTGGATCGGATTGACGCGCTGATTTTGTGTATACCGGCGATTTGGTATTACCTGGTGCTGGTGAATCCGCGCGTTTTGAGATGAGTGGGGAGAAGTTTTCAGTCATAAGTTTTCAGTGGTAAGTGGGGGAAGAAAGTTATCAGAGATCAGATATCAGATATCAGGAAGAAACAAAAGATAACGCAGAAAGCACAGAGGGCGCAGAGTTCGCAGAGAAGAAAAAGGAAAGCAGATCCCTCCACTGCGCGGCCCGATGCGCCAGAATGCGGCGCGGAAGAGAAAATCGGGCCGCTCCGGTCGGGATGACAGAGGCAGTTTTCAGTGGTAAGTAAGGAAAAAGAGAGAATGAGAATCACACAGGGTGCGGGGTTAAAGGTTATCAGCGATCAGATATCAGCGATCAGGAACCGAAGCGAAGAGGGACGGTAACACCCCGACCGGGTCGGGGCAGGCGCCGGTCACAGAGTGAACACCCCGACCAGGTCGGGGTAAGCGCCGAGCACAGAGGCAAGTGGAAGAGGAGAAGAAGGAAAAAACGGAAGAGTGAAAGAGTGAGAGGGGAGCGGGACTACACCTAGGGCATGAAGAAACTATCGATATTGGGATCGACGGGGTCGATTGGGCGGCAGACGCTTGCGGTGGTGGAGTCGCTGGCGGGACAGTTCCAGATTGTGGCGCTGGCGGCGGGACGCAACCTAGTTGAATTGGTGGGGCAGATCGAGCGGCACCGGCCGGAAGTGGTGTCCGTCGCCACGGCGGAATTGGTGGATGAGCTGGCGAGGCGGCTGCGGGATAAGGGGATCGCGCCGCTGCCGGAAATCCTTCACGGACGCGCAGGCCTGCTGATGGCGGGGACTCACGGGCAGGCGGACATGGTGGTGTCCGCGGCTGTGGGCGTGGTGGGGCTTGAGGCAACGTATGAGGCGATCAAGCGCGGGAAGGTGATTGCGCTGTCGAACAAGGAAGTGCTGGTGGCGGCGGGCGAATTGGTGATGGCGGCGGTGGAGAAGTCGGGGCGCCCGCTGCTGCCGGTGGATAGCGAGCACAACGCGGTGCACCAGTGTTTGCGCGGGGGCACGCATGGAGAAGTACGGCGGATCGTGCTGACAGCTTCGGGTGGGCCATTCCGGAAGACGGCGCTGAAGGCGCTTGGCAGCGTGACGCCGGAGCAGGCGCTGCAGCATCCCAACTGGCGGATGGGCAACCGGATCACTATCGATTCGGCGACGATGATGAACAAGGGTTTTGAGGTGATTGAGGCGCACTGGCTGTTTGGGGTGCGGCCGGATCAGATTGAGGTGGTGATTCACCCCCAGTCCACGATTCACTCGATGGTGGAGTTTGTGGATGGGTCGGTGCTGGCGCAATTGGCGCCGCCGGACATGCGCATGCCGATTCAGTACGCGCTAACCTACCCGGAGAGGGTGGCATCTAACCAGGTGGCGTTGGACTGGGGGAAGCTGAAGCGGCTGGATTTCGAGAAGGCGTCCACGCGACGGTTTCCGTGCTTGCGGCTGGCGCGGGAGGCGATGAAGAAGGGTGGGGCGTGGCCCTGCGCACTGAATGCGGCGGATGAGGTGGCGGTGGCGGCGTTTTTGGAGAAGCGGCTGCCGTTCTTGGGGATACCGGAAGTGATTGAGCGGGTGCTGAGCCGGACGCCGAAGATGAAGTTTGAGACGATGGAGGATGTGCTGGCGGCGGATGCGGAGGCACGGCGAGTGGCGCGGGAAGAGGTGGGGAAGTTGAAGTAGGTGGCGGACGGAAAAGAAGGACGTTAACACAGAGATCACAGAGGTAGGAGCACAGAGGTCACAGAGAAGAGAAGAAGGACCGAGGCGTCTGATCGCAAGAGCCCACCGTTCATCCCGAAAAAGCATCGGGATGGCGCAGAGATCGCAAACTACGCGAAGGATGGGGCACCCTCAAGTTCAATGTTGGATGGCGTTGGAAGTGGAACCCACAAGAGATTGCACTTTAGAACGTGCGGAGCAGGGCGGTTGGGTGGGGGAGCAGGCTTGGCGTAAAATGAGAGAGCGAGGTACGGCGACGGAATGAATACGATTATCGGCATGGTGCTGGTCCTGGGCGTGATTATCCTGGTCCACGAATGGGGACATTTTATTGCCGCGCGATTTTTCGGGGTGCGCGTCGACGTTTTCTCGGTTGGGTTTGGACCGCGGCTGTTTGGAATCAAGCGCGGGGCGACGGACTGGCGCGTGAGCGCGTTGCCACTGGGCGGGTACGTGCGCATGGCGGGGCAGGACATCAGCGATATTGATTCCGGGGAGCAGGCGCCGACCGGTTCGCCGGACGAATTGATGAGCAAGAAGCGCTGGCAGCGGGCGGTGATTTCGTTCGCGGGGCCCGCGGTGAATCTGGTTTTTCCGATCGTGCTGCTGGGCGGGTACTACGCGATCGCGGGTGTTCCTTACGCGGCATTTGAGCGCAAGCCGGTGGTGGTGAACGAGTTTTCTTCGGCGCACAGCACGGCGGTGAATGGATTGCAAGCGGGGGACAAAGTCGTTTTGCTGAATGGGACGAAGAATCCTACTTGGGAAGAGGCACTGAAGACTGTGAGCCAGACGAATCCCGGCGGAACACTGAGCGTGGACGTGGTGAATGGCGGGACGTCGCGGCATCTGGATGTCTCTGTGACGAACGATCCGCGGGCTCGTGTTTTCGGGTACTTGCCCATCCTCCCCGCAATCGGTGAAGTGGCCGCTGGCACACCGGCGAGTCAGGCGGGGCTGCAGGCGGCGGACGTGATTCGCGCTGTAAACGGACAGAAGATCGAATACTGGGACCAGTTTGTGGATGCGGTGCGGGGCTCGGGGGGGAAGACACTGCAAGTGGAGGTGGGGCGCAAGGGCCAGAGTGTGAACCTGACGATTACGCCGAAGCAAGGTCTGGGAGAAGCGACGGACAAGAATTTCCAGATCGGCGTGGCGCCGCAGTTTGATTCCGCGTACGAACGTGTCAGCCCGGCGGGTGCGTTGCAAGCGGCGACGACGAAGACCGGCGAGTACGTGACGGGAACGTTTGCGGTGGTGGGAAAACTCTTCAGCGGACGCGTGTCCGTGAAGCAGCTCCAGAGCGTGGTGGGGATCTCGCGCGTGGCGGGGCAGGCTGTGGCGGAAGGCGCGGCAGCGGTGATTTCGTTCATGGCGCTGATCAGCGTGAACCTGGGGATCTTGAATCTGCTGCCGATTCCGATCCTGGATGGCGGGCACATTTTGCTGCTGTCGATGGAAGGGATACGGCGGCGGGACTTCAGCTTGGCGTTCAAAGAGCGGTTTATCCAGGTGGGGCTGGTCTTTCTTTTGGTGCTGTTTGCCTACGTTATGTACAATGACGTGGTTCGGCTGTTGCCCAGTCATTCGTAGGGTGGAATAAAGGTGAAAAGATAGCGGTTGATGGGAAGGATATCAGCGATCAGGAAGCAAGAGTTTGAAAAGCGAAACTCGAAAAACGACGTTCGAAAAACGAACAAAGTGCCAAGACGCCACGGTTGTGCCACGATCCCTCCACTGCGGACCGCAAAAAGCGCGGTCCTTCGGTCGGGATGACAGCGGGTTTGGTGAAACGGTAAAAGGGTGCGGTGAAAGAGGAAGAGAAACCAAAGACGAGGCCTGAGGCCCGAAGACCGGAGCTACAGGGGTAGATGCAAGAGAAGGCGTCCGCTTCAGAAAGCGGTCGCTACAGAGTCCGCGCTTCCAGATTTTGAGGTTCATTCCATGGCAGTTGCTCCAAGCCATCGCGTGTCGTCCGGGGAACGGCTCAATACCGCCGAGACGACGGGGCCGTTGCAGCAATCACTGCGGAAGAAGGGGCTCCGGCTGACGCGGCAGCGACGGGTGATCCTGCAGGTGATGGACAACGCCGAGCAGCACCTGGACGTGGATCAGATTCTCGAGCGGGCGCAGAAGATCAATCCGGAAGTGCACCTGGTGACGGTATACCGCACGATTGATCTGCTGAAGAAGCATGGGCTGATTGATGAGCTGGATCTGCTGCATTTGCGGGGCGACCGGCACTACTACGAGTCGCATGGGCCGCGGGACCACATTCATGTGGCGTGCCTGCGGTGCGGAAAGGTGCGGGAATTCGAGAGCCGCTTGTATGAGCAATTGAAGGAACAGATTGCGCGGGATTTTCAGATGCAGGTGACGGTGTCGCGGACGGAAGTGGGGGGCATTTGCAATGAATGCCTGGCGGGGGAGAGCGGGAAGAATAAGCCGTCGGTTTAAAAAGATCCTTTAAAAGTGAAAAAGCGTGGTTGTTCCGGGGGCGTGGTGTGTTTGGGGAGGTTGAAAGTCAAAAGTTGAAAGTGGAAGCAAAAGGCGAAGAGAAAGGCCTACCACAGAGGGAACAAAGGGGCCGCAGAGTTCGTAGAGAAGAGGAACCCAAGACCCAGGCACTGACTCCGTGCCTGGGGCACCCGGCCGCTACAAAAGCGGGAAGGAGCGGTGTGGTAGAATGAAGGATTAATTCATTGGGAAAGTGGCAGCATGGCGGAATTTCCACTCATCGAAAGCACACAATTTGAGCCGGAAGACGAGTATCGCCCGGAACCCGAACCCGAACCGCAGCCACCGGCGTGGACGGACGGGAGCCTGCGGATCGGCATCCACACTTCGATTGCGGGAAGTTACCTGAACGCCCTGGAATCGGCGAAAAAACTGGGGTGCAACGCGCTGCAGATATTTTCGGCAAGCCCGCGGATGTGGCAGGGCGCGGTGGCGCGCATTCCGGCGACGGACGCGAAGGCGTTTCGCGCGCGGCGGGAAGAGTTGAGGCTGGGGCCGCTGGTCGTCCATGCGAATTACCTGGTGAACCTGGCGGCCACGCAGCCGATGCTGCGCACGCGGTCGATTCAGGCGTTCCATGAGGAGTTGGTGCGCGGGGTGGTGCTGGGAGCAGATTTTCTGGTAGTGCATCCGGGGGCGCGCGGGGAATCGTCGATGGAGCAGGCGATTGCGACGATCGTGGAGAGCGTGAAACAAGCGGCGCGACAGGTGCTACTGCGGCATCTGCGGATTTTGATCGAGAACACGGCGGGAATGGGGACGGCGGTGGGGTCGCGGCTGGAAGAAGTGGCGCAGATTGTGCGCGGGCTGCGCGAGTTGGATGCCGGGGCATGCCTGGACACGGCGCACCTGTTTGCGGCTGGATACGATATTCGCAGCGAGGAAGGACTTGCGAATACCATAGGGCAAATTGACCGCACGATCGGGCTGGAGAATGTGCCGGTGTTTCACGTGAACGATTCGAAGATACCGCTGGGTGGGCGGGTGGATCGGCACGAGCATATCGGCAAAGGTAAAATCGGCGAGGCGGCGTTTTCGAGGATTTTGCGGCACCCGCGGTTTGGGGCGGCGGAACCGGAAGGCTTGGCGGGGCGTGCGTTTTTGCTGGAGACGCCCATCGATGATCCGGGAGACGATCGCCGGGATGTGGCGAAGATTTGGGAGTTGGCGGGAGTGGTGGGGCCGGAGGCGGAGAAGGGGTTTAGTATGCTGACTCCGGCGATGAGGAAAATGAAGAAGGAATTGGAGAAGAAGGGGAAGAAATTGGCGAGTTCGCGGGATTTGCCAGCGCGGAAGAGTGCGGCGAAGAGTAAGAAGGCGAAGAGAAAGAAGGCGAAGAGAAAGACTAAGAAGGACGTTTAACACAGAGGTCACAGAGGGAAGAACACAGAGGACACAGAGAAGAGCAGCGGGCGCAGAGAAGAGGTTGAGAGTTTAAAGTTGAAAGTTAAAGGTTGAAGAGAAGAGAACCCGAGACCAAGAGGAAGAGGGATTCATCGCACAAAAAACGTGCGATGCAAAACCGTACCTCGCTTCGCAGACTCCGCTCGGAATGACGGGGCTCGATCGGGGTGCACTACCCGCGGAGGGAAAAAGGACCCGTGGCGGACTATAACCCGCAGGCGATTGAGAAGAAGTGGCAGAAGATTTGGGAAGAGAAGCGCGTCTTTGAATCCGAAGTAGATCCCCAAAAACCGAAATACTATGTACTGGAGATGCTGCCGTACCCCAGCGGGACGCTGCACATGGGACACATGCGCAACTACACGATTGGAGATGTGGTGGCGCGTGTGAAGAGGATGCGCGGGTTCAACGTGCTCCATCCGATGGGGTGGGACGCGTTTGGCTTGCCCGCCGAAAACGCCGCGATCAAGAACCATACGCACCCGCGAACCTGGACCAACAACAACATTGCGGAATTTCAGCGCGTGCTGAGGCGCTTCGGGTTCAGCTACGACTGGCGGCGGGAGATTTCCACGTGCGAGCCGGAGTATTACCGGTGGAACCAGTGGTTCTTCCTGCGCATGCTGGAACGCGGGATTGCCTACAAGAAAAAGAGCCGCGTGAACTGGTGTCCGAAATGCTGCACGGTGCTGGCGAATGAACAGGTGGTGAACGGCGGGTTCTGCTGGCGGCACGAGGATACACGCGTAGAGGCGCGGGACATCGAGCAGTGGTTTTTGCGGACGACAGCTTACTCGGAGCAGTTGCTCGAGGATTTGAAAGAGCTGGAAGGTGGATGGCCGGAGCGCGTCATCACCATGCAGCGGAATTGGATCGGGAAGTCGATTGGAGCCAAGGTTTGGTTTGATGTGGCGGATGTGACGGGTGCCGGAAAGATTGAGATATTTACTACGCGGGTTGACACGATTTATGGGGCTTCGGCGATCATCTTGGCGCCGACACATCCGCTGGTGGGGAAGTTGATTGCGGGCGCGAAGAATCAGCCGGGGTTGGAAGCGAAACTGGTGGCGATGAAGCAGTTGTCGATGAAGATAGAGGATATCGCGACGGCGGAGAAGGACGGATTTTTTACCGGGCGATATGCGGTGAATCCGTTCAATGGGGAAAAGATTCCGATTTGGGTGGGGAACTTCGTGCTGCTGGAGTACGGAACGGGCGCGATTATGGCGGTGCCGGCGCATGATGAGAGGGATTTTGAGTTTGCGAAGAAGTTTGGATTGAAGATTCCAGTGGTGGTGAGGAAGGCAGTTGAAAGTTCAAAGTTGAAAGTTGAAGGTAAAGGCGAAGAGAAGAAGGACGGTAACACAGAGGTCACAGAGGAAGAGCACAGAGGGCACAGAAAAGAGGGGAAACCCCAGTACACTCCTCAACAAGCGTACACGGAGTATGGTGTTAGCGTGAATTCGGGGGCGTATTCGGGATTGGAAACGGCGGCGACGATTGAGAAGATGGCGGCGGATGCGGAGGCGGGCGGGTTTGGGAAGAAGGAAACGATTTACCGGCTGAGGGATTGGGGGATTTCGCGGCAGAGGTATTGGGGCACGCCGATTCCGGTGGTGTACTGCAAGAAGGATGGGATGGTGCCGGTGCCGGACAAGGATTTGCCGGTGATGCTGCCTGCGAATCCGAAACTGACCGGAGAAGGGCAATCGCCGCTGGCAACCGACCCGGAATTTGTGAATACGAAATGTCCGAAGTGCGGCGGGGCGGCGCGACGAGAGTCCGACACGATGGACACGTTTGTGGATTCGTCGTGGTACTTCTACCGGTATTGCGATCCGAGGAATGATCAGGCGCCGTACGATTCGGCGAAAGTGGGCTACTGGTTTCCAATTGACCAGTACATTGGCGGGATCACACACGCGATCTTGCACCTTCTGTACGCGCGGTTCTGGTGCAAGGTCATGCGGGATTTGGGATTGATTAAGCATGATGAGCCGGCGGCGCGCTTGTTCACGCAGGGCATGGTGTTGAAGGGCGGAGAGGCCATGTCCAAGTCGAAAGGGAATGTGGTGGGCGCGATTGACATGGCGGAGAAGTTTGGGGCGGATACGGGGAGGCTATATACGCTGTTTGCGGCGCCGCCGGAGAAGGATTTGGAGTGGAGCGAGGAGAGTATCGAGGGGGCGTGGCGGTTTTTGAATCGGGTGTACCGGTTGGTGGAGAGGCATGCGGCCGCGCTCCAAGGCGTTAAGAACTGGGATTTCAATCCAAACGGCATGTCAGAAATGGAAAGAGAGTTGATCCGTTTCACATACCAGACTATGCAACGAGTCACGCAGGATTTTGAGACACGTTGGCATTTTAATTCGGCGATTGCGCTGATCATGGAGTTGACTAATGAAATCTATGCTTGTGAGCCCCTGGAACTGAATGTTCGCCCGGAAATACGACGAGAGGTGTTGCAAATCCTGACGCTATTGTTGGCTCCGATGACCCCTCATTTAGCGGAGGAACTGTGGGAAATGCTGGGACACGAGGACGGTCTTTGGAATGCGCAGTGGCCTGGCTTTTTAGAAGAACAGCAAAAACTTGCGGAGGACGAGGAAGTGGAGATTGTGGTGCAGGTGAACGGGAAGGTACGGGGAAAGGTGAAACTGGCGGCGGGCGCTTCGCAGGACGAAGTATTGAAGCTGGCGCAGGGGGAGGGGAGGATGAGTGCCCACATTGAAGGAAAAGCCATCGTGCGAGCGCATCTTGAAGGGAAAACGAGCATGAGTGCACATATTGAAGGGAAATCGAGCGTGAGCGCGCATCTTGAAGGGAAAAGGATTGTGAAAGTGATCTATGTGCAGGATAAGTTGCTGAATATTGTGGTGGGGTAGTGGGCGGTGATCCACGAGTGAAGGCCAAGGCGAAGAATTACGCAGAGGGCATAGAGGACGCAGAAGAGAGAGCCGGGAGAGATTCAGTGGAGGCCTCATGGAAGGTGCGGCACAGATGAAATCAGCTACACACATGGGCACGTTGAAGACGGAGCAGGGCGGGGTGGTGGTGCTGGATTTCGGGGGGCAGTACACCCAATTGATTGCGCGGCGGGTGCGCGAGCAGCAGGTGTTCAGCGCGATATTGCCATGCACGACGGCGCTGGAGGAGATCCGCAAGCTGGAACCGGCAGGGATTATTTTGTCAGGCGGGCCGAGTTCGGTGTACGACAAGGACGCGCCGAAATGCGATCCGGCGGTGTTGGCGATGGGGATCCCGGTGCTGGGGATCTGTTACGGGATGCAGTGGATCGCGAAGAAGCTGGGCGGAAAGGTGGAGCCGGCGGAGCGAAGGGAGTATGGACCGGCACGCCTGGACGTGGAGCAGGCCGAGAGCGACATTCTGGCAAATTTCCCGCGGACGATGAAGATCTGGACTAGCCACGGGGATAACGTGCTGGCTTTGCCGCCGGGTTTTCATTTGACGGGAAAGACAACCAATGCGTTTGCGGCGACGGAAGATCCCGTGCGGAAGATCTACGCGGTGCAGTTCCACCCAGAGGTGAATCACACGGAGCGGGGCACGGAGATCCTGCGGAATTTCCTGTTCAAGGTGTGCAAGGCCGAGCCGAAATGGAGCGGGGCGGCGTTCATTGAGGAGTCGGTGGAGGCGATACGGCGGAAGGTGGGAGTGCACTGGGCGATCAGCGGATTGAGCGGCGGGGTGGACTCGACGGTAGCGGCGGTGCTGGTGCACCGGGCGATGGGCGACCGGCTGACGAACATCTTCGTGAATACGGGGCTGCTGCGGAAGAACGAGTTTGAGCACACGCTGGAGATGTACCGGGAGCGGCTGGGGCTGCGCGTGATCGGAGTGGATGCCTCGGAGCGCTTCCTAACGAAACTGAAGGGAGTGGCGGACCCGGAGCAGAAACGAAAGATCATCGGGCGGGAGTTCATCGCGGCGTTTGCGGAACAGGCGGAGAAGCTGCAGAAGGGCGAGGCGCACGGGGAGATCAAGTTCCTGGTCCAGGGGACGCTCTATCCGGATGTGATTGAGTCGGTGTCCGTTAAGGGCCCTTCCGCGACGATCAAGTCGCACCATAACGTGGGGGGATTGCCGGACAAGATGCCGTTTGCGCTGGTGGAACCGCTGCGAGACCTGTTTAAGGACGAGGTGCGGAGGATTGGAAAAGACTTAGGCTTGCCGCAAGAGATACTGGTGAAGCATCCCTTTCCGGGACCGGGATTGGCGGTGCGGCTACTGGGCGAGATAACCGCTGAGAGCTTGGTAAAGCTGCGGGAATCGGACGCGATCGTTACCGAGGAGATCCGCCGGGCGGGGCTGTACGAAAAGGTCTGGCAGGCGTTTGCGGTGTTATTGCCGGTGCGGAGCGTCGGGGTGATGGGAGACGGGCGGACCTACGGGTTGACGGTGGCGGTGCGGGTGGTGCAGTCCGACGATGCGATGACGGCGGACTGGGTGAGGCTGCCGGGAGAGGTACTGGAACGGATATCGACGAGGATTGTGAACGAGGTGCCGGGAGTGACTCGGGTGGTGTACGACGTGAGCAGCAAGCCGCCAAGCACGATCGAGTGGGAGTGAGGGAGAGCCAGAACTATCAGGACGGGATGGGTGGGTGCGGCCCAGGCAGGGATGCGCATAGCCTAGTGGAAAGAGAAAAGCCGCCCTTGGCGCGAAGGAGCGGCTTTTTTCGTCATCGAGTTTTAAACAAGCGAGACGAGAATGATTGCGGTGCTACCGATTGGCCATTTTCTGCGCCATATACAGCAGCAACTTGCGATCTTCCTCATCCGACTTGCTCAGCAAGCGGCGAAGCTTGTTCAGATAGCGCGCCTCTTTGCCGGCGCTGCCCCAGGCGATGTCGTCAGACGACCTGCGCTTGGGGAGGTTGGGCAACTGGGGCGGCTCTTCGCCGTCGTAGAAGAGTTGATAAAGTGGGCATTCGAGAGCGCGCGCCAGCTTTTCCAGCGTTTCAATGGCCGGGACAGTGTGGCCATTTTCCACGCGGGAAATGTAACAACGCAAGAGGCCGGTACGCTTCTCGATATCACCCTGGGAGAGTTTCTTTTCCTCGCGCAGAGCGCGAAGACGGTCACCGATAATCATGGTTTAAGTATTCCACAACTAGTTAGAGGTAGCAAGTAGAAACATCGGCGGGTTGTGGAAACCCGGGTGCCCGGACTGGACAGATTCCTAAGAATAGCGTAACCAAATAGCGATGGCACACGTCCCAAAATCAGAGGCCAGGGCGCTCCCCGGGCTGGCGGAGACGGAGAAGCCTGTGACGGAGTCGCCCACGAGCGGCGAGGACCGGGAACTCGTCCGGCGAGCCAAGAACGGGGACCGGGAAGCATTCGAGTGCCTTGTGAGAGGGCACCAAGGCAGGGTGTTTGCGGTGGCCGGAGGCATCCTACGCAACCGGGAGGATGTGGAAGACATAGCCCAACAGGTGTTCCTGAAGGCCTATTTTTCGCTCAGACGCTTCGATCAGCGGGCTGCCTTCAGTACCTGGCTGTACAAGATCACGGTGAACGAATGCTGGGACCTGCTGAGGAAAAGGAAAGTGCGGCCGCTGGTGCTGGAAGTGGACCTGAGCGTGGAGCAGGCGCGGCAGTATCAGGCGGCGGACGAGGTTGCCGACGGGCGCCCGGACGCGAGCGAGCGGCTGGCGGCCCGGGAACGGGTGGAGCAATTGCTGGAGTGCCTGGAGGAACGCGACCGCTCGATGCTGGTGCTGAAGGAAGTGCAAGGGTTTTCGGTGGAGGAGATCGCGGAGGTTCTGGAACTCAATGCCAACACCGTGAAGGTGAGGCTGTTTCGGGCGAGACAAAGGATTGCAGAGAGTGTGCGGCGACGGTTGAAGCCGCGGAAATAAGGAATGCAGTAGCTGACAAGAGTAGGCGCAGTAGAGAGGTGAACCGGGATGTCTGACGACCTGGAAATGAAGAACAGCGAATGCCGGCGCTTCCTGGAAGAACTGGAAGGGGTGCTGACTGGCGCAGTGGAAGTGAATTCACAGACGGTTCTGGCCCAGATGTCGAGCGCGGCGCGCGGGCACGCCGAGGTGTGCGCGGAGTGCAGCGGGGCGGTGGAAGACCTGGCGGAGACACTCAAGGCGCTGCTGCCAATGAGCACTCCAGTCGCGGAGGCGGGTCCGTGGTTCGCGGCGCGGGTGATGGCGACGATTCGCGCCAAGGAAAATGAGCTGGAAGAGCGGAGCAATGGAGTATGGCTGGGCGTACGGCGGTTGGCGCCGCGACTGGTGGCGCTGTGCGCGGTGGTGTTGGTGGTGGGGACAACGTGGGCGTATCAGGTGCGGCAGGAGGATTTGGCGCGACAGTTGGCGCTGCGTCCGGCGGAATCGGTGTTTGAATCGGCCCCGGCGCCGTTGAATGATGACGTGCTGGTGGGCGGGCAGGGAGAACGTCCATGAACGGAGAGACGCGGCGGAAGGCGTGGGAGTGGCTGGCATTGGTGTTCGTGCTGGGGGCCGCGATTGGTGGAGTGTTTGGGTATAGTTTTGCACATCGAAGCTATGCGGCGATCAATCCGAACGTGCAGACACTGAACGAGCCGGAGCGACGGGCCAAGCGCGTGGCGGAGGTGACTAAAGAGCTTGGGCTGACGCCGGAGCAAAGCCAGAAGGTGGATGGGATCATCACGGCCGCGCATTTGGAGATGAAGGCGATTCACGACAAGGCGGAGACGGACGTGGATGCGGTGCGGCAGAAAGCGCGGGCACAGATGCGGGAGTTCTTGACGGATGAACAGAAACCGAAGTTTGAGAATTTAGTGCGGCGGATGGATGAGGATAGGAAGAAGCAGCAGTCGAAGTAATCGGTATTCAGTGTTAAGTTTTAAGTAAGGATAAGAGGAGCGGCGTTACGCCGGGCGCGGAGAAGAGAGAAGCCTACACAGAAGTCACAGAGGGCACAGAGTTGGCAGAGAAGAGGGGAGAGGCAGATCCCTCCGCTGCGCGGCTCGACGCGCCAGAATGCGGCGCGGAGGATAAAGCCTGAATTCCGAAGTTGAAGGCGGTTTCATAGGGATTCTTTGATCGATTTTGGGTTCAGGGGGTGGGTGCAGGTTGCAACTTCGGCGAAGTTGGATTCATGTAGCGTAAGATGTTTTCGAGCAGCGGGTTGCGTTTGTGCAAGCCGCCCCAAGCGGAAGACAGGTGCAGCACCAAACGGTGTCCGGCGCGTCCCAGCAGAGCGCCGCAAAGAAAAACCTGAGCGCGCAGCGTGGCGGGTTGCCGATACGGTGTCAGGCGGCTGGCGCGCTGAAATTCTCCGAGCAGATTGAACAGCCACAGGATGCTGCGGAAGGCGGCTTCGGTGGCGAAGAACTCCTGCAAGCAAAAATCATCCGCCGCCAGATCGTGTTTCAATTCCGCGATGCGGTTCTCCATGTCGGCCCGGCGGTTGTAGTCGCGCCAGATGTCCTCGGGCGGCGCGGCAAGATTGGTGACAAACAGGCGAAAGGTGTAGCCGGGCACGTCCAGCAGTTTGCGGCCCAGCGAGGGCCGCTCGGCGCGCAGTTGTTCGCGAATCACCACGAAGCGGCGCGGGCGATCCCAGCCGAAAAGTTGTAAGTGGAATTCCCCCACGGCGTAGTGCGCATCCAGCGCGCGCCACTGCTCGATCCGTGCGGCCTCGCGCTTCAGCCAGCGCGTCAGCCGCGCGACCACGATGTAGCGCAGCCCGCGTTGCTCCAAAAAGCCCAATAATTCCTGGTCAAAAAAGCCAGAATCCGCGCGCAACACGCGAAGCACATGCCGTTCGGGCAGCAACGCCAGTGCTTCTTTGAGAAATTCCACCGCCCCGCGAGCCGTGCCGCAGTTCCCGCTGCGCAGCCAACCATGCAACAGAAAGTGCGCCTCGGCCAGCACCGCCACCAGCGGATGGTGCGAGGGCCGTCCATGCTTGCGCGGATTCGGTCCGCGCAACGCACCCTGTTGCTGGCCGTAGCGTTCAAACACCGTGGAGTCCAGATCCAAACTGTATCCCGCGGCACATTCCGGAAGCCGGGCCAGCTGCCAAGCCCACAAGCCGGAGAAAAATCGCTGGCACTGCCCCTGCCCAAAGCGTTTGAACAGGTTGCGCATGGTGTCGTCGCTGGGGAAGCGCGCCATGCCCAGCACTTGCTGCAGAGCGGTGTCAGCACGCAGCAGACTGGCGTGCGCAAATCGCCGCGCTCCCGCCAACACCGCCAGCAAAAACGCCGTGAAGGTCTGCGCCGGATCCAGCGCGTTGGGAGAAGTAAGACGGAACGGCAGGCATCGGTTCACCACCTCGACGTAGCCCACCTGCCGCAAAAACTCGATGAATACCACCAGCCCGCCAAACGGGGTGACCGCTCGCGGCGTCTCTCGCAGTTCCACTTTCCTTCCGCCCCAAAGCGCGGTAATTTGCCTATGCACTGTCTTGTCCCCCTCGGCGTTTCTTCTAACCAACTGAAACTTAACCGAGTTGTGGCAAAACAGTGCACCCTAATTTCGTAATTCAGGTAAAGTCGAGCCGCTTCGGTCGGGATGACAATTCGCGGATGGTTGCGGAAGGCCTCACCCCTGAAGGGGTGAGCTACAGGGCGCGTTACCCGGGGGAATACTGGGGTTAGAGTTCCACGATGAGTTTGCCGATGTTTTTGCCCTCAAAGAGCATGTTGATGGCTTCGGGGGCTTTTTCCAGGCCTTTGACGATGGTCTGACGATCCTTGAGTTTACCCATCATCTTCCACATGCCGAGCTGTTTGGCGGCGTCCATGAAGCGTGAGGCGTAATCGAGAATGATGAAGCCTTCGACGCGGAGGCGCTTCATGAGGACCTGGCCGAAACTGGCCATGGCGGGATCTTCCCTGGTGTAGCCGGAGATGAGGCCGCAGAGAATGACGCGGCCATGTAGATTCATGCGGTTGAGCACGGCTTGCATGATTTCCCCACCGACATTTTCAAAATCGATGTCAATGCCGTTAGGAGTGGAGGAGGCGAGCTGCTGCTTCCAATCGGGGTGCTTGTAGTTAATGGCGGCGTCGAAACCGAGCTCGTCCTTGATCCATTTGCATTTGTCGTCGCTGCCGGCGATACCCACAACGCGACAGCCGTGAATTTTGCCGATCTGGCCGGCAATGCTGCCAGTGGCGCCAGCGGCCGCGGATACGACGAGGGTTTCGCCGGATTGCGGCTTGCCGATTTCGAGGAGGCCGAAATAGGCGGTGAGGCCATTGATGCCGAGGAGACCGAGGAAGTTGGTGTCGGAGAGGAAGGGGATGGAGGGAAGCTTTTGGAAGGAGCGGGGTTCCTTGGCGGCGATGAGGACGTAGTCCTGAAGGCCGGTGAGGCCGGAAACCTTGTCCCCCTTCTTGAAATCGGGGTGGCGGGACTCGACGATTTCGGCGAGGCCGAAGGAGCGCATGACGTCACCGAGGGCGACGGGCGGCATGTACTGGGGGATGTCCGCCATCCAAACGCGCATGGTGGGGTCGATGGAGAGATATTTGACGCGGGCGAGGGCCTGGCCGTCCTGAAGGGTGGGGAAGGGGGATTCGGAGAGTTGGAGATCGGTCGGGGCAACCAAGCCTGTGGGACGGGCGACGAGTTTCCACTGACGGATGGTGTTGGGCATGGGAGCCTCCGGGAGAAGAGTAGTCGAGGAGGGGGAGAGAAGCAAATGTAGGAGCAAGGCGAAGGATTACGCGGAGTTCACAGAAAAGAGCGACCGAGGTGACCGGTCGTAAGAGCCCATCCTTCGCTGGAAGGCGCGAAGGATGGGGCACCCTCAAGTTCATTTGTGGATTGGCGTTAGAGGAGTGTGAGGTTACTCGAGGTGACGCATGAGTTCGGCGGCGGATTTGGCGGCTTTTTTGATTTCGGCGACACTATGGGCGGCGGGATCGGAGCCGTCCAGGCGATCGGCGAGGACGTCAGCGTTGGCACTGATCACGCAGAGAAGATTGTTGAGGGCGTGGGAGATAGCGTCCATGCGATGAGCGGGAAAGCGTTCGTCGCGGCGGGGGTCGCCGGGAGCGAGATCCATTAGAGAACCCTTCCTGAGATGAGCCTGAGTCTTGTTTTCGGAATGGACGGCGAGGAGCGCCGTGTGTAGGACGTCAGCGGTGAGCTGATTGAGAGAAAGGCAATGAGAGGCGCCAGCTTGCTGGGCCTTTTTGTCCAGATCCTTTACGGAAGGATAGAGCAGCGCGAATACGGGAATGGCCGGATATTCGGCACGAATTTTCTGGACAACGCGCAGGCCCTGAAAACTCCAGGCATGAAGATCGATGGCCAAGGCGTCCCACCGTCCGGCGGCGAGGAGACGAAAGAGCTCACTCGGAGACTGGGAACGATGCACGCGCAGAGGAGCTTCTGGGGCTTCCGCAAGCGCATGGGAAACTCTCAACCAGGACGGATTTTCGCCCAGGAACAGGATCTGGAAAACAGAGTCGTACATAGGTCTTTCTTGCTTCTCCTTGCAAAATGGTACGAGCACGGTCATGGTTGAACCCTCGCTCGCCACAACGCGAATTGTTCCACGTAAGCGGAATTACGAGACGCTCTCGCTAGCCCCGCGACGCCCACCCGGAGGAAAAAGGCGTTGGATCTCCATCAAGAGCCCTTCCGGCATAAGACTCTTGGGAACGAAGCTGTGAGCGCCGTGCCGAAGACATTCTTCGGCCAGGGAAAGGCCGTTCAATTCGGAGAAGATAATGACGCGCAGGTCCGGGCTGGTGAGGCGGATTTGTTCGGCTGCTTCCAGTCCATTGACCCGCGGCATGCTGAGATCGAGCAGGACAAGATCGGGCTTGTACAGAGCCGCGAGTTGCACGGCATTCTGGCCGTCACTGGCCGTTCCGACGATCTCAAAAGTGCCCGCAAATTCCAGGTAGTCACAGATGGAACGCAACGCGGTAGGCGAATCGTCAGCGATGAGGACGCGAATTTTAGTCGTTGTGCGCATCAGTTGTTCCAAGTGGCCTTGATTAACGTTTGTTAATAATGCGGCGAAACGGGGAGAAGGGAAATCGGAGCGATTGCCTAGGGAGAATGCACTAGGGAATTCGAGGCAGCGGCCTTCAGCGTCAGGAGGGGCAGGACTCACACCTGAGAGGGGCGAACTGCAGGAGTGAGGGTCAGGTGGTGATGATCTTGTTGCGGATGGCGTAGAGGACGAGTTCGGCTAGGGAATGGAGATCGAGCTTGACCATGATGTTGGCGCGATGGGCTTCAGCGGTATTGACGCTGATGCCGAGGAGCGTGGCGATTTCCTTGTTGCTCTTGCCTTCGGCGAGAAGCTGGAGAATTTCGCGCTCGCGGGGAGTAAGGCGAGAACGGTGAGGTTTTGAAGGATCGGCGGAAGGATCGTGGGGATCGACGGCAGGGGAGGTGCGGACGGAGAAGTAGGGCTTGTTTTGGCGGATGGCATCGACGGCGGCGAGGAGAACGCGGCCGGCGTCATCTTTCAGGATGTAGCCGCGAGCCCCGGCTTCGACAACCTGCTGAACGAGCTCGTCGGATTCGTGCATGGTGAGTATGAGGACCTGGGTGTGCGGAGCGGCTTTGCGAATACGGCGGGTGGCGTCCACGCCATTCAGAAGGGGCATGCCGATGTCAAGGATGGCGACATCGGGCTTGTGCTTGGCGGCCTTTTCGACGGCGTCGCGGCCGTCCACGGCTTCGGCGCAGACCTGCCAGCCATCGCGCGATTCCAGCAGGGCGCGCAGTCCGGCGCGGACGACGGCGTGATCATCCGCGATCAGGATGCGAAGCGGGGCCATCGAAGGGCTCCTTGGAGATACCTTCAGGGCTAGAGATGGTAGCGCGAACGGTGGTGCCGGAGGGGCCGGATTCAATAGCGAGGCGGCCGCCGAGCTGGGCCATGCGTTCGCGCATGCCGGGAATGCCCACGCCGAAGCGCGCGAGATCGGGCTGGGATGGGCCATTGGACGCGAGCTTCATGCCACAGCCGTAGTCAGTGATCTCCAGGGTTACCTCGGGAGGATCTTCGCGGAGACGGATGGTGGCGGAGTCGCTGCCGGAATGGCGCTGGATATTGGCGAGGCTTTCCTGAACGACGCGGAAGAGGGCGATTTCAACGAATTGCGGCAAGCGGCTGAACTGTTTGGGAAAGACGAGTTCGGTTTCAATGCCGCTGCGTTCGCTGAAACCGCGGACATATTCCTTGAGCGCGGAGACAAGGCCGAGTTCATCGAGCAGCGGAGGATGCAGGAGATAGGAGAGAGTGCGGATTTCGCGGGACATCTGTTGCAGAAGGGCACGGGCTTTTTCGAGGGCGCGTGCGGCGGGTTCGCTGAGGGAGGGAGACGATTGACGGACCTGGGCCAGGCTCAAGTTCACGGCCAGAACGGTTTGCGCCATGCCATCGTGGAGTTCGCGGCCGATGCGGCGGCGCTCTTCGTCCTGCAGTTTGAGCAATTGCATGGAGAGCTGGCGGATGGCCTGCTCGGCATTTTTCATCTCCGAGATATCGGTGAAGGTAGAAATGACGCGGAGGATGGAGCCGTCGGGATTGAATTGCGGAACGGAATTGCCGAAAATCCAGAGGATTTCGGGGGAGCCGGAGCGGCGCCAACCCATGGTACGGCTGTGGACAGGACGCCTGGTGCGTAGGACGGTGGCCACGGGACGATCAGCCAGGGGCATATCGCGGCCTTGCTCATCCACGGGGATCATGCCGGTTGAGGCAACGTCGCCGCCAATCGTCGCGAAGTCGGTAATCCCAAGCATTTTGAGGGCGGCCTGATTGGCGAACTCGATTTTGCCTTGAGGGTCGTTGAGGACAACGGCGACGTGGAGGTCGCGGACGAGAGTGCGGAAACGCTCTTCGCTTTCCCGAAGAGCATCGAGAGCCTTGCGCTGCTCGGTGAGATCGGTGACGGAGACGATAATGCGGGAAATTTCGCCTGCGGCGTTAAATTCTGGGATGGCGTCCAGGAGCGTCCAAGTGACGCCCGTCGAGTCCCGGCGGCGCACGCCGATCACCTGGCCGCGAACGGGCTGTTTGGTGGCCAGGACGATGGGAACGGGACGGGCCTCGGCCCGCAGTTCGGTGCCGTCCTCGCGAAGAGTAAAGAGGCCGAGTTCATCGGTGGTTTTGCCGAGGAATTGTTCATACTGGCGACCAAACGCGTCCTGGACAGCCTGATTGGCAAATAGGACACGAACGTGGGGATCGTAGATGATGATTCCCACGTGGAGATTTTCGACGAGAGAACGGAAACGCTCTTCGCTGGAGCGGAGAAGTTCTTCCGCGGCCTTGCGTTCGGTGATGTCACGGACCACAACCAAGCAACAACGCCTGGCGTCGAGATCGAGTAGGGCACCGGACATTAGTCCGGTGCGGATCTGGCCGGACTTGGTACGGTAGCGAAACTCGTTCTCGCGAAGTTCGCCGGTTTGCACAAGTTGCTGGAACAACTCGGCGCGCCGGGGTGGGTCTTCCCAGAGATTCATTTCGCTGGCGGTTTTGTGAAGGACTTCCTCGCGAGAGTAGCCAGTAAGACGGGTAAAGCCATCGTTGACGTCAAGGTAGGGGCCGTCGGGGAAGACGTTGATGGACATGGAGTCGGGGCTGGAACGAAAGGCGGAGGCGAAGATGCGCTCCGAGCTGCGCAGAGCTTTTTCGGTGTCGAGCAATTGATCGGAGATGCGGCGTTGCCTGCGGTTGGTGAGCATGAGGCGGGCGGAGGAACAAACGACGGAGGCGGTGACGGCGAGCCAAGCGAGGGGCAATAGTTCAGGGGCAATGGCACGGCCCATGAAGATGACCAGGAGAGGGATGGCAATAGGGAGAATCTGAGCAGCGACAAGCTGGCCGGCGGAAGGGGAAGACGAGACAGCGGCGGGTCCGGGCTGCTTCCAGGTGACGGCGAGCAGGATGACGATGAAGAGGGGCAGCATCCAGAGGAAGTCGCCCCAAGTGGCAGCACCGACGGAGGTGCCGAGGGTGAAAAGGTAATCGGCATCGGAAAGAACAGCGGTGAGGAAGACGAGACCAAGGACCAAAGAGAAAGAGCGAAGCCATGAGGGGAGAGAAGCCCGGGAGCGGAAGAAGAAGGCGAGAGAGAGAATGAGATCCCTTGCAATGTAGAGAATAAGGATCTGCCGGAGGAGAGCGGGTTGCGCGGCTTGCCAGCGGGCGGAGGAGTAGAAGAAATAGAGATAGGCGGTAACGGCAACGATCGCGACCTGGATGAAGTCGAGGATGCGGAGCCAAGCAATGCCGGCGGAGTCCTCGTCGGAACGAGGAAGGAACATCATGAAGACGGGAGCGGGCCAGACAAAGAAGAGAACGTCAGAAGGCCAGGGCGTTTGTGCGGCGCCGGGGACGAAGCTCTGATAGTAGGAACTGATGGCCTGGGCCAGGGCCTCGAGAGCGAAGGCGATGGCGAGAAGAAACCAGAGCTGGCGTGCGTAGGCGGAAGAGCGGCGCGCGGCATAGAACGAGCAGGCGGCAGCGAGGAGGGCCATCGCGAGGTCCAGGGAGTTGGAGATCAGGAGCCTGGTGGTGGCAGAGCGAACAAACTCAAGGTCGAAGACGAGTAGCAGGGCCAGAAGGAGGGCGGCCACAACGGCGAGTCGAGGAAACTTGCCAGAGGGGAGCAAAGTAACCTCACGAATGAAGACCGGGACTGGTCTAAAAAGGCGCGAGATTGGAAGAGTCTACACCAGAGTGGGGTGGGGGGCAGCGGAGTTTTAAGTTATCAGTTGTAAGTTTTAAGTAAAGAGAACGAGCGAGGCGGGGCGGTACGCGGAAGTTGCAGGAAGAAAGAGATGGGGCAGAAGTGACGGAGGTAGCAGAGTTCACAGAGAAGAGGGACCCTGGAGCACAGAAGTCAGCGTGCTACGGAGACAGCTGGTGCGGGAATTGTGGTTTGGTGGCCCGGCATGTGGCCGTAAAAGCGGCGGCAAGCCGCCGCACTCCAAGAGTGACTTTGGGCTTCGGGTGGAGGGGGAAGGGAGGGGAGAAATAAAAAGGGCGGAGCGCAGGGCGCTCCGCCTGGAGATGAGGGATCAGATTAAAGGGGTTGAACGTTGGAGGCTTGCAGACCCTTGGGCCCACGAACAACCTCGAATTCAACGGCCTGGCCCTCGTTGAGAGAGCGGTAGCCATCAGCCTGAATGGCGGAGAAATGGACGAAAACGTCCTCTCCGGTCTGGCGCTGGATGAATCCGAAGCCCTTACTCGCGTTAAACCACTTTACAGTTCCTTGTTCCTTACTCAATGCAGTTTCTCTTTTCAAATAAGCTATCTGATGCTTCTCTCTCCAGGACCCTTGCGGATACCGGGCGTCTTCCGTTGTCTCCTCACCGCGGTGAAGCGGGCGGAAAACAAAAAAGGCCGCAGGTTGTACCCTGCGACCCTTCAAAAACAAAAGGCGAAACAAGAGCAACAAACGCATATTTAGACTACCACAGATTTTGGGGAAGTCCAAGTGAATCTTGGGGGAGGCTGAATAAACCGACTTAGCCGCCGGCGATGGAGGGGACGAGTAGAACGCGGTCGCCGTCTTTCAGGGAGCAGGATTCGCCGCCGAGGAAGCGGATGTCTTCTTCGTTGAGATAGACGTTGAGGAACTGGCGGACTTGTCCCTGTTCATCGCGGACGTGACGCGAGAGTGCGGGGTAGCGCGCGGTCAGGTCGTTGAGGGCTTCGGCGACGGTGGACGCAGAGGAGGCGAGTTTGGGGATGCCGTCGGTGAAGCGGCGGAATGCGGTGGGGATTTCGATGGTGATGGCCATAGCTAGAGACTCCTGTCCTTAGTGTACAACGAGAATTTGGAAACGTGCGTCAGGCGGCAACCTCACTGCCGAGGCTCTGAGTGAGGAGCGCTTCAAAGGCTTCGAGGCGCGGCTCGATGGCTTCGCTGGGCGGGAAGTCCGCGGCGATGGCGTCGGTGGTCTTCAGGCCGTTCCCGGTGATGCAGACGACGGTGGTTTCGTCGGGGCGTATGCGGCCCTGCGCGATGAGTTTGGCGGTAACGCCGATGGTGACGCCGCCAGCGGTCTCGGCAAAGATGCCTTCGGTTTCCGCAAGCAGCTTGATGGAGTCAATGATTTCCGGATCGGAGATGTCCTCTGCCCAGCCGCCGGATTCGCGGATCAGGCGCAGGGCAAAGGGGCCGTCTGCGGGGGTGCCAATAGCCAGCGAACGCGCGATGGTATTGGGCTTTTGCGGCTGGAAGCGCGGCAGATTCCGCTTCACGCCGTCGGAAATGGGAGAGCAGCCGGTAGCCTGCGCGCCAAAGAACTTCACCTGTTTGGGTTCGACCCAGCCGAGATGCGCTAGTTCGCAGAAGGCCTTGGCAATTTTGCCGATCAAGGAGCCGCCGGCCATGGGGACAACCACGTTGTCGGGAAGCTCCCAGCCGAGCTGCTCGGCGATTTCGTAGCCGTGCGTCTTGGAGCCTTCGGCGTAATAGGGGCGCAGGTTGACGTTGACGAGGCCCCACTTGAAGCGGTCGGCGATCTGCGTACACAAGCGATTGACGTGGTCATAATTGCCGTTGATGCGGATGATGCGCGCGCCGTAGACGGCGGTGTTCAGAATTTTCGCGGGCTCGAGATCGACGGGCACAAAGACGCAGGTATCGAATCCGAGTTGCGCGCCTTGCGCGGCGACAGCGTTGGCGAGGTTGCCGGTGGAAGAACAGCCAATCTTCGTGAAGCCGAAGCGGCGCGCGGCGGCCAGGGCCGTTCCCACAACGCGGTCCTTGAAGGAGAGCGTGGGGAAACAGACGGCGTCATTCTTGAAGTAGACGTTCTTTGCGCCCCAGCGCGCTCCCAGCTTGCGGGACTTGACCAGCGGCGTGCCGCCGATGGCTACGGTAGGCGTGAAGCCCTCCGGCAGCGGCAGGAGTTCCGCATAGCGCCACATGTTGAACGCGCGGTGCTGTAGGGCTCCGCGGTGCGCCACGTGGGCCAGCGCTTCGTAGTCGTAGCTCACTTCGAGCGGAGAGAAGCACTCTTCACAATAAGATAGGGGAGCGTTGGCAAATTTCTTGCCGCATTCCCTGCATCGTAAGAAATATAGTTCCTTCATAAGTCACCTCGCCGTGGACTCCTCGGACCGAATAACACGCCAGGCCGGGTGCCCCCGTGTGAAATGACGTGGAGATTGATGTCGGGCAGCGCGGAGGGGGAAATGAAAAACCCTCCGTGCCAAAGCGCTTGGAGGGTCTCAGAAACTCTGTGACTTCACCAGCTCTTTAGCAGTTTTTTACGTGGAGCAAGTCGCCCTAAATCGCCACGTGACGCCGCCGAAGCGGCTTCCAACGATTAAGCGGGATTTCGGCGCAGATGTCAAGGGCAAAATGAAGAAGAATGTGGGGCGTAGAATGGGAGCGCGTTGAAGTCCGAATAAAACGTGAGATTTCTAGTATTTTCGTGTTAGTGGCCGCGGAGGACGTGACACCAAGGGATCCCCACTCGGTTCCCCGCAATTCGGCGATTTCCGCGCATCTGGCGGCGCGACGAATTCATAGACAACAAAGCGGGGCTGGGATGCGTCCAATATAGACGTGGGTAAAATTGTTTCAAAGACGACCCGGCCATGAGGCCAGTTATCCAAATAGCGCATCTCAGGGGAAGGGAAACTCCACGCAAGGCGGGATGTTATACTTCCGGAAGGTGCACTGGCCAAAGGTCGGAAGAGGAGCACGAAAGATGGATCCTGTAAGAGGACTGGTGGATTGGACGCGACGTCGAAAGATTGTAGTGGCAGGACTGGTGGCGGCAACGCTGGTTGTCGGCATCCTGATCGGGACGGTGATATCGGGCAGGGTGTCCGCGATGAAGGCGTTGTCGTTCGCGGGAACGAATGCCACCCCGCTGGCGCTGCCGGATCCCATTCCGTCGTCCAGTTCGTTTAACGCGATTGTCACGCGGGTAGAGCCTGCGGTGGTGAATATCGCCACGACGCAGGTGATTGACCGCAAGTCAAGGAAGCACCGGTCCTCCCCCCTGGACCCGGACGATCCCAGTGAAGACTTTTTCTTCCACTTTTTCGACGGGCGGCCCGATGCGCAGCCCCAGGCGGAACGCAGTCTTGGCTCCGGCGTGATCGTGGACAGGCGCGGGTACATCCTGACGAACAATCACGTAGTGGAGCAGGCCACCAAGATCCAGGTGCAGTTGAACGGCGACTCCACGAAGTACACGGCGAAGGTGGTGGGCGTGGATGAGGATACCGACCTGGCGGTGATCAAGATTGAAACGCAAAAGGACCTGCCATTTGCCAAGTTGGGCAACTCCGACGGCGTGCTGGTGGGCGACTGGGTGCTGGCGATTGGCAGCCCATTTGGATTGAACGCGACGGTGACGGCGGGAATCATCAGCGCCAAGGACCGTGGCGGCATCGGCCGGCAGTTTCAGCGCTTCCTGCAAACGGATGCAGCGATCAACCCGGGTAATTCGGGCGGGCCGCTGGTGGACATGGCGGGGCAAGTGATCGGCATCAACACCGCGATCATTACCGGCGGGCGCGGGTACGAGGGCGTGGGCTTTGCGATGCCGTCCACGACAGCGTTGAGCGTGTATGACCAGATTGTGAAGAACGGACGGGTGACGCGCGGGTCCATCGGCGTGAGTTTCCAGGAGGAGCAGGGAACGAACCAGATGACGCTGAAGTATCTGGGCGCACCGTACGGCGTGGTTATCCAGGGCATTGAGCCCGGCAGCCCGGCGGAAAAGGCGGGGTTGAAGGATGGCGACGTCATTACGGCCATCAACGGCACGGCAGTGAAAACGGGCAACGACCTGGTGAACCCGATTGCCGGGGCGGCGATTGGCAGCAAGGTCAAGATCACCTATTTCCGCGACAAGCAGCAGCGCGAGACTTCGGCGACGGTCGAAGATCGCACGCGCGTTTTCCCGAATGCGGCCAACCGCATTAATGGCACGCCCGATGAACCGGCTCCCGCGGAATTTGGCCTCCACGTCGAAGCGCTAACCCCCGAACGCGCGCAGCGCGTTGGCATGGAAGGGCAGAAGGGCGTGGTGGTAAGTGAGGTTGAGCCCGCCAGCTTCGCCGACGACCTGGGGTTCAGCCCCGGCGACGTCATCGCCGAGGTGAACGGCCAGCCGGTTAATTCCCTGGACGACTACCGCCTGGCTATCGGCAAGCTGAAGGCTGGCGACAACGTGGTGTTCAAAGTGCGCCGCCACAGCTACAACGACCGGACCGTGACGGTGTTCCTGCCGGGGGTAGTGCCGGCGGACGGCAAGTAAACGACGACCGAGGACGCATGTACCCAGTGATGCGCACCTTGCTCTGCAGGCAAACACTCACAGCATGGGTTATTGCGGCAATGGCTGTGGGCAGTTGGAGTGTGCCCGCGGCTGCCGCGCAGAACACGGCGTCGAACAAGAGCTACAAAAGCGCCACAAGCAGCGCGGCCTCGTCCCATTCCAAACCATCAGGAAATACTGTCAGGAAATCCAGCAAATCCGGGAAAAGTTCATCCAGGAAGAGGTCGCGCCGCGTGAAGGGGCAGGCTGCTCCGATGCCCGATCGCATTGGCGAGATTCAGGCCGCGCTGGTGAAAGATGGCTCGTACGCCGGCATGCCCTCAGGAAAGTGGGACGGTTCCACTGCCGATGCGCTGAGGAAATACCAATCGGCGCATGGACTGAACCCTACGGGCAAGCTGGATGCGCGGACGCTGCAGAAGTTGGGTCTGGGCTCAGAGACGGCAGGAGTAGCGCCACCCACGCCTCCGCCGAATGCCTCGGCGAACCGCCTGCTCTCGCGCAGCGCCCAGCGGGACGAACTCAAGAACGAAGACCAGCCGGAATAGGCACAGGCTGCAGCGAGCACAGAGCGATAACAACTGAAAGATGAGAAACGTTAGAAGCTGTCGCATAACCCCCATTGTGCCTGAATAGAATCAATAACTTAGCGAGGTTATGCAATATGCTCTAGTTCATTACCCAATGCCTACAAAGGTGATCCGGTGGCGTTCGCCTAGCGCGCGGGCGCGGATTCCAAGGGTTGCACGTCGCGCGCAACCTTGGCGGCGATTTCATCCTCGGCAACTTCCAGTTCGTAGCGAGTCTGCAGATTCATCCAAAAGGCCGGGCTGTTCTTGAATTAGCGAGCGAAGCGCAGGGCCGTGTCAGCGGTGATGCTGCGGCGCTCGGCAACGATATCCGCTATCCGCGTCACGGGGACACGCAGGTCCAGCGCCATCCTGTTCATGCTCAGCCCGAGAGGCACCATGAACTCCTCGCGGAGAATCTCCCCGGGATACAACGGCTTGAGTTTTTTCGCCATATTGCTCTCCTAATGGTAATCCACCATTTCCACGTCGTAGGCGTGGCCCTCGCGCCATACAAATGCGCGTAAATTGTAAGGTTGAATCGAAGAGACCCCAAGATCTACCCTCCAAACGATGCGGGAGGGCACGCGAAGAGATCATTTGAGACTTTTTTTGCCGTGCCGCCGTATGTACCTATACAGGACAAAATCACTGCCGGATTCGAATCTGTCCTAAAGAAAGCTCTCAATGACACGGTCGTGCGAAAACTCGATGAGGTCGCAGAGAAGCTTGATGTGCTGGAGCGGAAAAACGGATAGGGGTAGGTTTCGTTCAAACTCGCTGCGACCACAGAACAGGAGACATCAAATGCGATTTCAAAAGGCGTTTTTGCTGAGCCTGCTATTTGTGGCCGCTTTATTCTTGGTGAGTTGTGCGGCGGGTCCGAATGTGCTCGCGCACAGCGCAGGGGCCGATGGAAGCATTGCGGGATTCTGGCTTGGCCTGTGGCACGGCTTCATCTGCCCGGTTACGTTCATCATTTCGCTGTTTTCGGATAAGGTGCACTTCTACGAAGTGCATAACAACGGCGGCTGGTACAACTTCGGGTTCGTGCTGGGCGCCTGCATGATTTTTGGCGGCGGCGGGAAGTCTTCAGGCCTGAAGAAATCCTGTACGCAATCCTGAGGGCTAACTCGCAACCGCACTGACGACCAGCACGCACAGTTGGTTCGACAAACAACCAGCCCAGTGTCGCAGCGTTGTTGACTTCAAACGCGTAGGGAGTAGTTTTCTGGCGGCGTTTTTTCAATCCCTTCTTTGGCGAAACCGCGGTGTGTAGGCTTTGACCCACGGCTTTAATCTGTTCTAAATGTTTAGAATGGCGGACGCTACTCTTTAATCCAAATGCCAGATTGTCATCCCGCGCGAGGCCCGTCAGAGATTGGGCCTTAAACCCGGAGACAAGCTGCTTGTAGTTCTGATGGGCGATGACATGATCGTCCTTCGGAAACCCAAATCCTACAGGGCCGCGATCACTGGGATTGGCCGCGGATTGTACCCGGCGGATTATCTCAAGAAGGAACGCGAAAGCTGGGAATGACGCGGCTGGTTGACACCCTTCACCGGCAATCATTGCCCGGCGCCGATTGATAACAACTAGTTGTCATTTATCTACAACTAAAATATCTTGTACCTAACTACGATGTCCACCCGGCGAGAATTGCAAAAACTGGCATGCCTGCGCCTAAAGGAAGCCGAGGCTCTCTTTGGGGCTGGCTGCTATGATGGGTGTGCTTATCTCTGTGGCTACGTCGTGGAACTCGCGCTCAAGGCTGCCATTTGTTCTTCGCTTGGTGTTGCGGAGTACCCGGAGAAAGGGAGTCGCCTGAGAGAGGCTTTCAAAACGCACGATTTTGACGACTTGAAGCTCCTGGCCGGCATGGAACAGGCTTTCAAGGTGAACCCGGTGCGCATCGCCAATTGGTCCCTAGCCAGTGATTGGAGGCCCGAGCGCAGATACGAACCCGAGGGAAGTTACGATCGTGCTGCCGTGCAGGGAATCTTGGATGCCGTGAGTAGTTACCCAAATGGAGTCCTAGCATGTATATCTTCACGTTGGTGAGCGATGTAAAAAAAGTGGTCGAAGTCCTTCGCGTGCGATACGGCGATTTCAAGCTTGCGATGCTCTACAACGCAGCTCTCGACGTGCCCACAAATTGGAACCTCATCCTCGCCTCGGACTGGACTGATAAGCTGGGAATAACTGAAGCAACGCACCTCATTGCTCGCGAGCTACACCAGTGTCTAAGCATGGAAAATCGGTCAGCAGTCTCAAGGGTTACAGTGCTGAATACCGGAGACCCATTCGTTCGAGATATGACTCGGCTCTATCCTGTCCTCACAAGAGAGGGCGGAGTCCCTGTAAGCCATGTCACGGCTGGCGATGTTACCGATGGGGCTGGCTTTCTCATCTATTCTCAACCGGAAATTCCTGCCTGAATCTTCCTGGTGTCGATGACTGCTTTCGTGAGGCTTTGACGGGGCTTGACAGGCTTCCTAGAATGGTAGGTAGCGCTCCATGGCGAGTGCTGCTATGAGGAACCTCGCTCTTCAGGAACGGCGTAACCGGCAGATTTTGGCCGACCTTGTCCGCACGTACATCGAGACGGGCGAGCCGGTGTCTTCGCGCGCCATCTCCAAGCGCTTCGAGGAATCGCTGAGCACGGCGACGATTCGCAACGTCATGGCGGACCTGGAAGATGGCGGTTACCTCTATCAGCCGCACACCTCGGCGGGGCGCGTGCCGACGGCCGAGGCGTACCGGTTCTTCGCACAAGAGATTGCTTCGCAGGCGACGCTGAGCGTCGAGGACCGCGATTGGATCCAGCGGGAAATGGCCGCAGGCGTTTCCGCGGGAGAGATAACCGAGCATGCGGGGCACGTGCTGGCCGAAGTATCGAAAGGCGTAGGAATTATCGTGTCGCCGCCGCTGCGAAAAACGGTTCTGGAACATGCGCGGATGTGGCTGCTGCCGGACGGGCGCGTGGTGGTAGTGCTGATTTCGCCGGGCGGGAACACGCGGGACAAAGTGCTGCGGCCGGCGCGGCCTTTTACACAGGAAGAGCTCGACGCCACCGCCGATTTTCTGAACCGCCACTATTCGGGATGGACGCTGGAAGCGATCCGCGGCGACCTGTTGCTGAAGCTGGCGAACGAGCGGGAGAAGTACGAAGGCATTGTGCGCAGCGCGTTGACACTGTGCGACCCGGCCATCCTGGGAGAAAATTCAGAGCAGCAGGTGCACGTGGAAGGCACGGCGCAAATTGTGGGCTCGCCGGAATTCCCGGACCAGGTGCAACTGCGGGAACTGCTGGCGGCGATTGAGGAGAAGCACCGGCTGGTGGCGGTGTTGAACGCGTGCATCGAGACGCCGGAACCGGTGTTCGTGCAAATCGGCGTGAAGGAGTTTTCTCCTGGTGGAGAGAATATCGCGCTCATCAGCGCACCCTACGCGCACAGCGACCGGGTGCAAGGCTCGCTGGGAGTGCTGGGGCCGACGCGCATGCACTACGAGCGCGCCATGACCGCGGTGGCCTACGTGGCGCAGCTTTTCAGCGAGGCCTTGAGCAAGATCGAATAGCAAACTGTTTTGAGGGGTGAGTTATGAAGGACCGACAAAGCAAGCTGAACGCGTCCGATAGCGAGGACGTGGGCCAGACCGCGGAAGACAAAGCCGTGGTGGAAGATGCCGCGCGCGAAGAAGCGGAGGCAAACAAGATAGCCGCGGACCTGGAAGATCTGCGGCAGACACTGCTCCGGCGCCAAGCGGACTTCGACAATTACCGCAAGCGAATTGAGCGGGAGCGCAGCGAAGACGCCCGGCGCGCCACCGCGCGTGTTATCGAGGGGTTGATCCCGGTGCTGGATGGCTTCGAGCATGCCTTGGCGGCGCATCGCGAAGCGGAGTACGAAAACTATCGCAAAGGTTTTGAACTGATCTACAAGCAATTGATGGACAACGTCGCGAGGCTGGGGGCGAAGCGCATCGACCCGCTGGGCAAGGCGTTTGACCCGCACCTGCACCAGGCGATGGACCGCGCAGAAACCACCGAGCATCCTGATGGCACGATTTTGACCGTGTTTCAGCCAGGTTACGAATTTCACGGGCGCGTGTTGCGGCCTGCGCTGGTGCGCGTAGCGGTTCATCCCGGTAGCGCATCGAAGGGAGAGGCATGCTAGGAGCAGTTATCAGTTGTCAGTAATCAGTTATCAGTTTTCGGAGAAGAGAAGAAAAGAGAAGAGTTCGGAAGTTGGGCGCTGGCAAACGTTGCTGGGAATCATTCGGGGCATTCGGGCGAGCCGAGTAGCGGCGTGGGGACGGGTTACTGACAACTTATAACTGATTACTGACAACTGATGTCTGATCGCTGATATCTGATAACTGATCGCAGTAAGCTGTTAACGTAAATAGTATGCGCAAGGAAAACGTATGACCCGCGGACAACAACGAGATTATTACGAGATTCTGGGCGTGGCGAAGACGGCTCCGCTCGAAGAGATCAAGTCGGCTTACCGCAAAGCGGCGCTGAAGTGGCACCCCGATCGCAACCCGGAGCACAAGGAAGAAGCCGCACTGCGCTTCCGGGAAAGCACGGAGGCCTACAGCATCCTGAGCGACGCGCAGAAGCGGCAGATTTACGATACCTACGGGCACGCTGGTTTGGCGGGCGCCGGGGCGCAGCCCGACTTCAACGGCACCATCTTCCAGGACTTCCACGACATTTTCGGCGACTTTTTCGGATTCGAGGACCTTTTCGGCGCGGCCGGTGGGCGCCGCGGGGGACGCAGCCGCGCAAAGCGTGGCTCCGACTTGCGGTATGACATGACGCTGAGCTTCGATGAAGGGGCCATGGGCGTCAGCACGAAGATTCGCGTGCCGCGGATGGAGTACTGCGAAGCGTGCAACGGCACGGGCGCGAAAAAGGGCACTGGCGTAGTGAATTGCCAGGCTTGCGGCGGGCGCGGCCAATTGGTCTACCAGCAGGGGTTTTTCACGGTGAACCGCACCTGCCCGGCGTGCCAGGGCGCGGGGCAAATCGTGAAAGAACGCTGCGCCGAATGCCGCGGGCAGGGACGCATGGAGCGCGAGCACACCATTGAATTGCGCATTCCACCCGGCGTGGATACCGGAACGCGGATGCGCGTGCAGGGCGAAGGCGAGCCGGGGCCGAACGGCGGTCCGGCGGGGGATCTGTATGTCGTGCTGGAAGTGAAGGAGCACAAGTTTTTTGAGCGGCGCGGCGCGGATTTGTACTGCACGGTGCCGCTGAGCATCGCGCAAGCCACGCTGGGCACGGAGTTGCAGGTTCCCGGCTTGAATGGAGAAGAGACGCTGAAGATTCCCGAGGGCACGCAAGGCGGCGCGGTTTTTCGCCTGAAGGGCAAGGGCTTGCCCGACCCGCACGGCGGCGGGCGCGGTGATTTGTATTTTCACGTGCGCGTGTTAACGCCGACAAAGCTCACCCGCGAACAGCGCAAATTGATGGAGCAGCTTCACGCCACCATGAAGGTGGAAAACAAGCCGGCGGAGCGGGATTCCAATATTTTTGACAAAGTGAAGGATATTTTCGGGTAGTCGGGATTGCTGGTTTTGCTGGCCGAGCGGGCGATTTAGCGCTGGGCCATGTCCTCTTGATGAAAGACACTTTTGGGGAGCTGCTTACTGTGTAAAAGCGGCGGCAAGCCGCCGCACTCCATAATGTTTGGCCGCGTATAGCAATTGAAAATTACGGATTCAGAGGGTCAGGGTTTCGTGGCAAGATAGGCGCGTGATGCGACGCCGATTCTTTGTGGAACGATTTGAGGCGCAGCGCGCGCGGATGGAAGGTGAAGCCGCGCACCACCTGGGCCGCGTGCTCCGTGCGCAGCCGGGGCAGTTGTACGAGCTGAGCGATGGCCAACGCGTATGGCTCGGCAGGGTTGCTCTGCTGGGCCGCGATGTCGTCGAATTTGCCCTGGTGGAAGAATTGCCTGCGCACCAGCCATTGCTGGATAGCACGCTGCTGCTGGCCGTGGTGAAATTCGATGCGTTTGAATGGGCGCTCGAAAAGGCCACGGAACTCGGCGTGACGCGCATTGTGCCGTTGGCCGCGGGGCGGAGCGAAAAGGCGTTGTTGGTAGCGGCTCCCAAGCGGGCGGAGCGCTGGAAGAAAATTCTGCTGGAAGCCTCACAGCAATCGCGCCGCGTAAGCGTGCCCCTGCTCGAGCCGCTGGCCAAGCCTGAAGCTGCGTTTACCTCGAGGGCTGAAGCGTTGCGCGTGCTGCTTTCGGAAGCAGCGGAGGCCAAGCCATTGCGCGTGGTTCTCGCAGGGCAGCAGCAGAGGGCCGTGGTTCTCGCGATTGGTCCGGAAGGCGGTTGGACGGACGCGGAATTTGCGAGTGCCCGCGGCGCGCAGTTTCGGGAAGCATCGCTTGGCAAGTTGATACTGCGCACGGAGACGGCTGTTGTCGCGGCGCTGGCTTCGCTAAATTTCGCGCTTTCTTCAGACTAAACGGTTGGCCTTACAGGTTTCTCGCGGCGACCTACGGCGATGCCCACTGTGAAAAGCAGGTTCCTCTCCCGCTTTGCGGGATGGGAGTGACAAGCGTAGCTCCGGCACGACGGGTGAAAGAATGGTGGTTTGTTGGCGGGGATGCAGCCTGAAAAGCGGCGGCCCTTCGAAGCTCAGGGTAAACAAGCCGCCCTTCGAAGCTCAGGGCAAGCCGTGCTCCAAAGGCGCGACATGCAGGCAACAGGGAGGCGGTGACGGGGCTTCCAACTAGGAGCGTTCGCGGGGCTGGGTCATGCATGGCAAATGGCAATTGGCCCAATGCGGATGTGCATGCTATAAAGGAGAGGCAGCACGAAATGCTGAAACCTGACGAAAATCAGACCCCTACGCCCACGGGCGAGCACTCCTCAGCCCTCGATACTTCATTGTCCCCAGCCGACCCTTCCGCGAATTCTCCCGCAGCAGCTCCTGCGCCTGCGCATCATGCGCTGCGGCACGAAATCCGCGTGTGGACGCGCGATCTGCTGATCGCCATCGGACTGGCGCTGGTCATCATTGTCTTCCTCTACCAGCCGGTGAAGGTGGAAGGCACCAGCATGGCGCCGCTGCTCTCCGATCAGGAGCGCATCTTCATCAACAAATTTGTTTACCGTTTTGAGCCCATCGGGCGCGGGGACGTGGTAGTGTTCTGGTACCCGCTGGATCGCTCGAAGTCCTTTATCAAACGCGTGCTGGCGCTGCCGGGAGAAACGATTGAAATCCGTCACGGCGCAGTTTACGTGAATGGGCAGATGGTCCCCGAGCCCTACGTGCCGCCGCAGTATGCTGATGTCACCGATTTCGGACCTGTACGCGTGCCCCAGGGGAGTTTCTTCGTCATGGGGGACCACCGCATCAGTTCGAACGATTCGCGGGTGTTCGGGCCGGTCGCCAACCAGTACATTTACGGCCGCGCCGTATTTGCCTACTGGCCCGTGGATCACTTCGGTTCGTTGTCGACAACTGAGGCTAGCGGCAAATGAAGCTCGACGGAGGGCACACTGACAACGGAAGTATTGCATCGCCCCGCAATCCTTGCGCTCGAAGACGGGCGCGTCTTTAACGGCCGCGCTGCCGGCGCCATCACGCGCCGGGGCGGGGAAGTCGTTTTCAATACCAGTCTCACCGGCTACCAGGAAGTTTTCACCGATCCCAGCTATGCAGGGCAGATCGTTTGCTTGACGTATCCGCACATTGGCAACGTTGGCGCCAATCTGGACGACGAGGAATCTTCGCGGCCGTACATCGAGTCGCTGGTTGTTCGGGAATTTTCGCAGATATCGTCGAACTGGCGCTCCGCGGAAACGGCGCAGCTCTACCTGAACCGGCACAAGATTCCAGTGATTTGGGATATTGATACGCGCGCGCTGGTGCGCCACATCCGCAAGGTCGGAGCGCTGCGCGGCATGGTGGCCACCGATGGCACGTCGGCCGACCAATTGATCCATGAAGCCAAGCAGCTTCCAACAATGGCTGGGCAGGAACTCGCGGGCCGCGTGACCTGCGAGAAAGGCTACGACTGGCAGCAGGGCTCGATTGAACTGGCCACTTCACCTTGGGCCGAGCAGATGGGCGAATCGGGGACGAGTCCCGATGCCCACCGGTTTCGCGTGGTGGCTTACGATTACGGCATTAAGCAGAACATTCTGCGGCTGTTGGTGGATCACCATTGTGAGGTCAGCGTCGTCCCCGCGAACACTTCCGCGGAGGATGTGCTGGCAATGCGCCCGGACGGCGTGTTTCTGTCGAATGGGCCGGGCGATCCCGAACCCATCACATACGCTATCGAAAACATCCGCAAGCTGGCGGGGCGCGTGCCGGTTTTCGGGATCTGCCTGGGGCACCAATTGTGCGGGCTGGCGCTGGGCGGGAAGACGTTCAAGCTGAAGTTCGGGCACCATGGCTCGAATCATCCGGTGAAGAATCTGTTGACGAGCCAGGTGGAGATTACCGCGCAGAATCACGGGTTTTGCGTGGATCCAGAATCGCTGCTGTCCAGCGAAGTGGAGATCACCCACGTCAACCTGAACGACGGCACCAACGAGGGCATGCGCAGCAAGACGCTGCCGCTGTTCAGCGTGCAATATCACCCGGAAGCTTCGCCGGGACCGCATGATTCGCATTATCTGTTCACGCAGTTCACGGACTTGATGAAGGAATTTGCGCATCCGGGGAGTTCGCGGGGATGAAACGCCTGAGCACGGTGGCCTTCGATTGAATATGCCTAAACGCAAAGACATCCACAAGATTCTGATCATTGGGTCGGGGCCGATCGTGATTGGCCAGGCTTGTGAGTTTGACTATTCCGGCGCGCAGGCGTGCAAAGCGCTGCGGGCCGAGGGCTACGAAATCGTGTTGGTGAATTCCAACCCCGCCACGATCATGACCGACCCGGAACTTGCGCACCGCACGTACATCGAGCCGCTGACGAAGGAATATCTCGAGGAAATCCTGATCAAGGAAAGGCCGGACGCGCTTTTGCCGACCGTTGGCGGCCAGACGGCGCTGAATCTTGCCGTTGAGCTGGCCGAAAGCGGCATCCTGGAAAAATACAAAGTGGAAATGATCGGGGCGTCGCTGCGCGCCATCAAGGTTGCCGAAGACCGCCTGTGGTTCAAGGACGCCTGCCGCAAGATTGGGCTGGAGGTGCCCGCTTCGGCGCTGGTCAATAACGCGCAAGATGCCCTGCGGCTCTGCGATCAATTGGGATTCCCGCTGGTGATCCGGCCATCGTTCACGCTGGGCGGGACCGGCGGCTCGATCGCCTACAACAAGGAAGAGTTTGCCGAAGCCATCGCGCATGCGCTGGATGTAAGCCCGGTGCACGAAGCGCTGGTGGAAGAATCCGTGCTGGGCTGGAAAGAGTACGAGCTGGAAGTGATGCGCGACTTCCGCGACAACTTCGTGGTGATTTGCTCGATTGAGAATTTCGACCCCATGGGTGTACACACGGGCGATTCCATCACCGTGGCGCCTGCGCAGACCCTGACGGACAAGGAATACCAGCGCATGCGGGATGCCGCAGCGGCGATTATCCGCGAAGTGGGCGTGGAAACCGGCGGGTCCAACGTGCAGTTCGCGGTGAATCCGGAAAACGGGCGCATGGTGGTGATCGAGATGAATCCGCGGGTTTCCCGTAGCTCCGCGCTGGCCAGCAAGGCAACCGGCTTCCCGATCGCTAAAATTGCCGCGCGCTTGGCGGTGGGAATGTCGCTGGACGAGATTCCCAATGACATCACCAAGAAGACGCCCGCGTGCTTCGAACCAACGATCGATTACGTGGTGGTGAAAATTCCGAAGTGGCAGTTTGAAAAGTTTGCGGGCGCCGACACCACCCTGGGCACGCAGATGAAGTCCGTGGGCGAAGTGATGGCCATCGGGCGAACGTTCAAGGAAGCACTGCAGAAGGGGATACGTTCGCTGGAGCCGAGCACGCCGTGGCGCGCGCCCGCCGAAACGCCGGGTTCGCTGCTGCGCGAAAAACTGGCCACGCCAAGGCCCGACCGCATCCACTGGATTCTGACGGCGGTGGAGCACGGCCTTCCCGCGGAGGAAATTTGCGAACTCACGAAGATCGACCCGTGGTTCATTCACCAGATTGAAGAGATCAACGCCGTCAATCGCCGCGCGGCCGCGGTGACGGTGGAAACCGCCTCGAAGGATTTGCTGAGGGAAGTGAAGCGCATCGGCACGAGCGACGAGCAGCTGGCGCAAATTTGGAAGACCACGCCGGCGGTGGTGCGCCTGCAACGCGCGCGCTATGGCGTCGCCCCGGTCTTCAAGCGCGTGGACACGTGCGCCGCTGAATTCGAGTCCTTCACGCCCTACATGTATTCTAGCTATGAGGACGAAGACGAAACCGACGCCACGCGCAGGCAAAAAATCATGATCCTCGGCAGCGGGCCCAACCGCATCGGCCAGGGCATCGAGTTTGACTACTGCTGCTGCCACGCTTCCTTTGCGCTGCACGCCGACGGATTCGAGACGCTGATGGTCAATTGCAATCCGGAGACGGTCTCGACCGACTACGACACTTCGGACCGCTTGTACTTCGAGCCGCTGACGCTGGAAGATGTGCTCTCCATCGTGGAACGCGAAAAGCCGGATGGCGTGATCGTGCAGTTCGGCGGCCAGACGCCGCTGAACCTGGCGCTGGAATTGAAGCGGAATGGCGTGCCCATCGTGGGTACCGCGCCGGAGTCCATTGACCTGGCCGAAGACCGCCGGCGCTTCGGGCGCCTGCTTGACGAATTGCGCATTCCGCAACCGCGCAACGGCACGGCGCTGGTGCCGGAAGAGGCCGCGCGTGTTGCCGGTGAAATCGGATTGCCGGTGTTGGTAAGGCCGAGTTACGTGCTCGGCGGGCGCGCCATGGTGATCGCCTACGACGTGAACACCGTGCAGGAATATGTGGCGCAAGCGGCGATGATGGGTCCGGCGCGGCCAGTGCTGATCGACCAGTTCCTGGAAGAAGCCACGGAAGTGGACGTGGATGCGCTCGCCGATGGCACGGACGTAGTGATCGGCGGAATCATGGAGCATATCGAAGAAGCCGGGGTGCACTCCGGCGATTCTTCGTGCGTGCTGCCGCCGGTGAGCCTGTCGCCAAAGGTGCTGGAGACGATTCGCGACTACACGAAGCGGCTGGCACTGGCGCTAAAAGTGGTTGGGTTGATGAACGTGCAGTATGCCATCCAGCGCGAAACGGTCTACGTCCTGGAAGTGAACCCGCGCGCTTCGCGGACCGTGCCGTTCGTCAGCAAAGCCACCGGTGTGCCGATAGCGAAAGTTGCGGCGCGGCTCATGGTGGGGCGGCGCCTGGCGGACATGCAACTTCCGCTGGTGCATCACAACGGCGTGGCGGAAATTTCCGTGCACGAGTACTACTCCGTGAAATCGCCGGTTTTCCCATTCAACAAATTCCGCGGCGTGGACACGATTCTCGGGCCGGAAATGCGCTCCACCGGCGAAGTGATGGGGATATCAACTTCCTATGGGCAGGCATTTGCGAAAGCGCAACTGGCCGCGGGACAGAAATTGCCGCGCACGGGCACGGTGTTCATCAGCGTGAACGACCGCGACAAACGGCAAGTGGGCACGCTCGGCAAGGAACTGGTGGCGATGGGGTTCAAGCTGGTTGCCACGCGCGGCACGGCGTCTGCGCTGCACGCTACCGGCGTTCCCTGCGAGGAAGTCTACAAGGTGAACGAAGGCCGGCCGAATATCGTCGACCTCATCAAGACCGGGAAAATCCACCTGGTCATCAATACGCCGCTGGGCCGCGAATCGTTTTACGACGAGAAATCCATCCGGCGCGCGGCGATTCGCTATAACATTACCTGCATCACCACGATGTCCGCGGCACAAGCGGCGGTGCGCGGGATCCACGCGCTGATCGAATTGCAGCGCGAGGTGTCTTGCCTGCAGGACCTGCACAGCAACAGCGTGACGGCGACCGGCAACTCCGGCGGAGGCAATTGAACGGTGAAGTTCCAAGGCATCTTTCCGGCGCTGACAACGCCCTTCGAGGTGGACGGCTGGGTCTCCATTGGCGGCTTGAAGGAAAATATCCGCCGTTATAACAAGACCGGCCTGGCGGGCTACCTGGTGCTGGGCTCAACGGGCGAGTCGGTGATGCTCCTGCGCGCAGAGGCGGACGCCGTGCTCGCGGCGGTGAAGGAAGTGGCCGCGCCGGGAAAGCTGCTGATTGCCGGGACTGGCGCGGAGTCCACCGCGGAGACGATCGTGCGCACCAAACGCGCTGCGGTGCTCGGTTATCAAGCCGCGCTGGTGAAGACGCCGTACTACTACAAGCCCGTCTATCGCGCGGAAACCTATATCCGGCACTACCGCGCCGTTGCGGATGCCTCGCCGATTCCCGTGCTGCTCTATTCCGTCCCGGCGTTCACGGGTGTGACGCTGGAATCTCCGGAGATTCTTAAGCTCGCCGAGCATCCCAACATTGCCGGGATCAAGGACAGCTCCGGAAGCGTGCAGCGGGTAGGTGAGGTTGTTTCCAGCGCGCCTGCGGAGTTTCAAGTGCTCACGGGCGGCGCGGCGGTGGTGTATCCGGCGCTGGCCGTGGGCGCCAGCGGGGCGATCCTGGCGCTTGCGTCGGCGCTGCCGGAGAAATTCGTGGAGTTGTACGAATTGGTGCAGCAGGGGAAGCACGAGCAGGCCAAAGAGCTGCAGCTCACCTTGGCGAGCACATCCAAGCGCATCGTCTCTGAAAACGGAATTGCCGGCGTGAAATATGCGATGGACTTGCGCGGCTATCACGGGGGTGTACCGCGATTGCCGCTTTTGCCCCTGGCGGAAGAGAAGAAGCGGGAGATCGCCGCGCTCCTGGCGCAATACGAAACGTCCGCCGCGCGCGTCTAACCAGGGCGTGTTGCTGTCACCTTTGACTGCGATTATCATCTAAAAGTCCATGGATTGCCGCGCCATTCCTCCGCAACAGTTGCCGCACACGTCGAAGCTTTTTCGCGATTTCAACGAAAATTTCTCCGCCGTGCAGGGCTTCTTTGCGCACGCCCCGGACCTGAACAGCGTTGCTTCCTGCGCGAAGTCGCTCGATTTTCCGCGCGACCGCCGGCTGACCGTGGCGGGCATCCTGCGCGATCAGAACCTGCGCTATGGCCACAGCGCGGAAACGGAAGCGAATTTGAAGCGCCTGGAAGAAGGCGCGGTTGCCGTGGTCAGCGGCCAGCAGGTGGGACTTTTCGGCGGGCCCGCCTTCTCGATTTACAAGGCGTTGAGCGTGATCGAAACGGCGCGCCATTTGACGGACGAGGGCGTTCCCGCCGTGCCGGTTTTCTGGATGGCCGCCGAAGATCACGACGTGGACGAAGTGCGCCACACCACGTGGTTTGCCGGCGGCAAGCTGTACCGGCTGGAGCTTCCGAGGCCCGCGGAGGATGCGGTTCCCGTGGGCACGATTCCGCTTGGTGACGCCGTCGTCGAGCTGGTGGAACAGGCCATCGCGCAATTGAGCGGACCTGCCGCCGCGCAGATTGCGGAGATTCTGCACCGTAGCTATACGCGCCTGGACACCTACACCAGCGCGTTTGGAAAACTGTTTGCCCGGCTCTTCGGAGATGACGGGCTGATCCTGCTCGACCCCATGGATCACCGCTTGCACGGCGTGGCCGCGCCCATTTTGCGGGCAGCGCTGGCGGAACGCGATGCGCTGAACGAGTTGTTGCTGCGCCGCGGACAGAAGCTGGAGAACGCCGGGTATGACGTGCAGGTCAAAGTGAGCCCGCGCAGCACGCTGCTGTTCTCCCTGAGGGGCGGCAAGCGCCAGGTGATTTCCGCCGCCAACGGGAGTTTCAATTGCGGAGGGAAAAGCTGTCCGCGGGAAGAAGCGTTGCGCTGCGTGGAGTTCGGCCCGGAAAACTTCAGCCCGAACGCGCTATTCCGGCCGGTGGTGCAGGATTATCTGCTGCCCACGGTGGCGTACTTCGGGGGCCCGGCGGAGATTTCTTACTACGCACAATCGCAGGTGCTGTACGAAAAGTTGTTGGGGCGGATGCCGGTGATTCTGCCGCGCGCGGATTTCACACTTGTTGATCCGAAGGGCGACCGGTTGCTGAAGAAGTATGGCCTGGACGTGGAAGATGCCTGGAAAGGCAAGCAGGAGTTACGCAAGAAGATGTATGGGGCCAATGTGCCGAAGAAACTGGCGCGTGAGTTCGACGCGAATTTGCGGCAGACGGAAAAGAACCTGAAGAAGCTGCACCATGCCATCGCCAAGGTGGATCCCACGGTCCAGGGAACGATCACCCGCGTGGAAAAACGCATGCGCTATCAGTTGGGACGCTTGCGGGAAAAAACCGGCGCTTCGCTGGACCGCCACGAGAAGATCGTCGCGCAGCATGAGGAGTTCCTGGAGAACCTGCTGTATCCGCAAAAAGGTTTGCAATCGCGCGATTTGTGTTTCCTGCCGTTTCTGGCGCGCTGGGGCAGCGAGGGGTTGAAGGAATTGCAGAAGCTGGCCAGCGCCAAGAAGCCCGGGCAGCATTGCGTCGTGCCCATCCCGTAAAGAGTGCCTCGCCGCTCGTAAGTAGATTCCCCTGTACATTGCCATGCCGCGCTCCTATACCTTCTTTTAGGGTTTTGCGTTCAGGGAGAACGAAGATGCAGAGCATTCGTGTAAGGACCGACCGGCGCACGCAGATGGTGGACATCACCGTGGAGGTGCAGCGCGTGGTGACGGCGCTGGGCGTGCGCGTGGGCACGTGCTTCCTCTATGTGCCGCACACGACCGCCGCGATTCTGATCAATGAGCACGCCGATCCGGACGTGGCCAGCGACGCCGAAGGCGCGCTGGACAGGATCGTGCCTATGGCCGGGCCGTATCGCCACAGCGAAGGCAATTCCGATTCGCACGTGAAGACCATGCTCGTCGGCGTGAGCCAGTTCGTTTTCGTGCAGGAAGGGAAGCTGGCGCTGGGACGCTGGCAGGGAATTTTCTTTGCGGAGTTTGACGGACCGCGCGAACGCCATGTGTACCTGAAGGTGCTGCCCGATCGCGTGTAGAGCGGTTCTCTGGGCATTGTGCCCAGCGCGAAGAGATGTCTGCGTAGTGGTGTGTTAAAGTTTGGGGCGATGGGGAAACTCGGCGTTTACATTCAGGTGCCGTTTTGCCAGACGAAGTGCACGTACTGCAACTTCCGCACGGGCGTGGTGTCGGCGGGGCGGTTTGCGCCGTACGCGGACGCGGTGTGCCGGGAGATTCGCGAGCATGCGGCGTTGTTGCGCGCCGCGGGCGTGGAGTGGAAAGAAGCGCCAGCACGAACGGCCTCGATAGACGCTTTGGTGGACACGGTGTACATCGGGGGTGGCACGCCGAGTTTTCTGGAGCCTGTGCTTCTCGCAGACATGCTGCGTGCGTTGCGCGAGACGTTCGCTTGCGTGTGGGAAGAAGTGACGCTGGAGGCCGACCCGGAAACCATCGAGGCCGAAAAGGCTGCGCAATGGGTTGCCGCCGGAATCGATCGCATCAGCCTGGGAACGCAATCCTTCGTGGATGGGGAACTCAAGGCCGCAGGACGCCTGCACCGGCGCGAAGATATTTACCGGGCGGTGCCCATTTTGCGCGATGCCGGGATTCGCAATATCAGTTTCGACCTAATCGCCGGACTGCCGAAGCAATCGCGGGAAAGTTGGCGCAGGTCGCTTGATGAGCTGGTCGCGTTGTCTCCCGAGCACGTTTCCGTTTACATGATGGAGATCGACGAAGGCAGCCGGCTGGGGCTGGAAGTCCTGCAAGGCGGCATACGCTACAGCGCGCGAGATTTGCCCAGCGAAGATGAGATGGCGGAATTTTACGAAAACGCGCAGGCCATCCTAAAAGCCGCTGGTTACGAGCAGTACGAAATTTCCAACTGGGCCAAGCCGGGATATACATCGCGGCACAACCTGAAATACTGGCGGCGCGAGTCGTACCTGGGATTTGGCGCAGGCGCGCATTCGTTTTCCGGGACGCAGCGCTGGGCCAACGTGCACGACGCAGCGGCTTATGCCGCCGCGATCAGCGCGGGCCGCAGTGCCGTGGAAGGCGTGGAGCGTGTAACGCGCGAGCAAGCGCTCGAAGAAGAGCTGTTTCTGGGCTTGCGGCAGCTTGGCGGAATCGATCTGCCGCGCATCCAATGCGAATACAGCGTCAATCTTGAAGAAAAGGTGGGCCGGCTGGCTTCGGCGGGGATGATAGAACGTGAAGGAGAACTGGTGCGGCTGGCGGCGGGAAAATTGAGCATCTCGAACGAAGTGATCGTGGAACTGCTGCGGTAAGTGAGTGAAGCGAGATCGCTGCGGCGGCACAGAAAACACAGTGAACACGGAGAAGCGCACATGAGTTACACGGTGGCAAAAGGGAATCAGTTGGTGGATCCGGATGACGTCTCGCCTGCGGAAGGCGTGGTGGACCTGCGCAGCGATACGGTGACGCGCCCGAGTGAAGAAATGCGCCGCGCAATGGCCACGGCGGAGGTGGGCGATGACGTTTACGGCGAGGATCCCACGGTCAACCGCCTGCAAAAGCGCGCCGCGGAAATGTTCCGCAAGGAAGCGGCCCTGTTTGTGCCCACGGGCTGCATGGGCAACCTGATTTGCATCAAGAACTGGACGCACCACGGCAGCGAAGTGATCTGCGAAGAGCGCAGCCACGTCAACCTGTATGAATTGGCGTCCATGTCGGCCATTGCGGGCTGCATGCCCAGGGCGACGCGCGGCGGCAACGACGGCATCCTGACCTGGAAGCAGATTGAGGCGGTCGTGCGTCCCAAGATTTATTACGATTCGCAGACGGCGCTGGTGTGCCTGGAGAATACGAGCAACATGGCCGGCGGCACAGTCTACCCCACGGAACGCGTGAACGATATTTGCGACCATGCGCACGCCCTGGGTTTGAAAGTGCATCTGGATGGTGCGCGCATCTTCAACGCGGCCGTGGCGTTGGGCGATGACGTGGCGCGCATGACCCAGAAGGTGGACTCCGTGATGTTCTGCCTGTCGAAAGGATTGGGAGCGCCGGTAGGCTCGATGATTGCCGGGTCGAAGGAATTCATCGAGCGCGCGCGCATCTATCGCAAATTGTTTGGCGGCGGCATGCGGCAAGTGGGCGTGCTTGCGGCGGCGGGACTGATCGCGCTGGAAAAGTCGCCCGCGCGCCTGCATGAAGATCACGACAATGCCAGGCGCCTGGCGCAGGGCATTGCGGCGATTCCGGGATTGAAGATCGATCCGGCCAGCGTAAAGAGCAACATCGTGATTTTCGATTGCACCGGGAGAGGGATGACCGCAGTGGAACTGTGCGACGCGCTGCACGCCAAAGGCGTGTGGGCGCAGGACACGGCGCTGTACTCCGTGCGCATGGTGACGCACTGGAATGTGAATCGCGCGGGGATTGAGAAGGCGCTCGTGGAATTGCAAACGGTAGCGGGCAATAAAGTGGGGCGGAGCGCGTAAGTCGCCATTCGCCACCGGCGCTCGGGTGGCACAAAGTACAAGGAGACAACGATGAGATCTGCATGGATGCGCACGGCTGTGGGGATTTTGTGTTGTGCGATGGTGGGGGCTCTGGGAGCGCGGGTGGCGAGCGGGCAGACGAAGCCCGCGACGACGCCTGAAGAAGCGAAAAAGTTCATCGAGGATGCGGAGCAGCGGCTGTTCGATCTGAACAACAGGGCTTCGCGCGCTTCCTGGGTGCAGGAAAATTTCATCACCGATGACACGGAGCAGATCGCAGCGGATGCGAACGAGATACTGAACACCGCGAGCGCGAAGTACGCGAAAGAGGCGCACCGCTACGACGGCGTGAAACTCTCGCCGGAATTGGCGCGCAAGCGGCTCCTGCTGGAACTGGCCACGGGTTTTCCCGCTCCCGATGATTCCAAGGCGCAGAAGGAACTCGCGCAAGTGCTGGCTTCCCTCGACGGCGATTATGGAAAAGGGAAGTGGTGCCCGGACGGCGACAACAAGCCCTGCCTGGACATAACCGCGATTGAAAGGCTGATGGCCACCAGCCGCGATCCGGAGGAATTGAAGCGCGCGTGGCTCGGCTGGCACGCCGTGGGTGCACCGATGCGGCAGCGCTATGCGCGCATGGTGGAGTTGGGCAATCAGGGCTCGAAAGAATTGGGCTACGCGGACGTGGGCGCGCTGTGGCGCTCCAATTACGACATGCCGCCCGACGCGTTCGCCAAGGAACTCGATCGCACTTGGGAGCAGTTGCGGCCGCTCTACTTGTCGCTGCATGCCTACGTCCGCGGCCAACTCTCGAAAAAATACGGCAAGGACGTTGTGCCTCCAAACGGGCCGATTCCCGCGCACCTACTGGGAAACCTCTGGGCGCAGGAATGGAACAACGTCTATGACCTGATGGATTCGCCGAAGCCCGCGCAGAGTTTCGACCTCACGAAAATCCTCCAGGAGCGCAAGACCGATCCAAAGGGCATGGTCAAGTACGGCGAGAACTTTTTCACGTCGCTGGGCTTTCCGCCGCTGCCGCAAACCTTTTGGGAACGCTCCCTCTTCACCAAGCCCGCGGACCGCGACGTGGTGTGTCACGCCAGCGCGTGGGATGTGGATTCCAAGGACGACTTGCGCGTCAAAATGTGCATCCTGATTACCGAAGAGGATTTCCGGACGATTCACCACGAGCTGGGGCACAATTTTTACCAGCGCGCCTACAACCCGCTGCCGCCGCTGTTTCAGAACAGCGCGAACGACGGCTTCCACGAAGCCGTGGGCGACACCATCGCGCTCTCCGTCACGCCCGAATACCTGAAGAAGATTGGATTGATCGACGCTGTCCCGCCGGCATCGGGCGATACGGATTACCTTTTGCAAAAAGCGCTGGAGAAAGTGGCGTTTCTGCCCTTTGGGCTGGTGATCGACAAATGGCGTTGGGAAGTCTTTTCGGGCCAGGTCAAGCCTGATCAGTACGACCAGGCTTGGTGGGATTTGCGCCTGAAATATCAGGGTGTGGCGCCGCCGGTCGCGCGTACAGAGGCGAGCTTCGATCCCGGCGCGAAATACCACGTGCCCGGGAATGTCCCCTATGCCCGGTATTTTCTCGCGGCCATCTATCAATTCCAGTTTCAACGCGCGCTGTGCAGGGAAGCCGGAGTGGAGGGGCCGCTAAACCGCTGTTCGATCTACGGGAACAAGAAGGCCGGCGAAAAGCTAAACGCCATGCTCTCCATGGGCGCCAGCAAGCCCTGGCCGGACGCTTTGGAAGTCCTGACCGGGCAGCGGGAGATGGATGCCACGGCGCTGGCCGATTACTTCGCGCCGCTGAAGACCTGGCTCGACGAGCAGAACAAAAAGAACGGGTATCCAGTCGGCTGGTAGCCGCAGCGCCTCCCGCGCTGCAGGCCGCATTCCCCGTAGGGGCGCAGCATGCTGCGCCCCTACTCGGCAACCCTCACAAGTCTCGCGCGCCTCTATTTCGCAAGCACACGTCAGGGCATGGCTTCAGCCATGCTGTAACAAACCCAAAGGTTTGTGGGTTGCGGCTTTAGCCGCGGCATAGCTGCTCAGCATTCATCGGGGCTTTAGAGTCTGTGTGTGTATGGTCGTTTTTCGGGAGGGCACGACTTCAGTCGTGCCGTAAAAGGCGCAAATCAATCCGGCTTTAGCCGCTGAGGGCTGTTTTTTCCAGTTCTCACACAGACTCTTTAGCCCCTGAAGGTCGCTACTTGCCCTTCTCGTCCACCTCCCCGGGTTGCGCCATTGGCAACCGCAGGATGCGCGATTTCGTGGTATAAGATAAACTTTTGAGGAGTATTAGCAGAACGTTGAGGTGGCGCCCGCGTGGATTTTACGCTTAGCGAAGAACAGCAGCAGTTGCGCAAGAGCGTGCGCGAATTTGCCGAAGGCGAGATTGCGCCGCACGTGCTGGAATGGGATGAGGCGTCGCACTTCCCGCAGGAAATCCTGCCGAAACTTGCGGAGATGGGGCTGCTCGGCGTTATTTTTCCGGAAGAATACGGCGGCGCGGGGCTTGGCTACGTGGAATACGCCACAGTTGTGGAGGAGCTCTCGCGGGTGGATGGCGCGGTTGGGTTGACCGTTGCGGCGCACAATTCGCTCTGCAGCAATCATATTTACAAATTTGGGAATGAAGAGCAGAAACGCAAGTACCTGGTGCCGCTGGCGCAGGGCAAGAAACTCGGCGCCTGGTCGCTGACCGAACCGGAAGCTGGCTCTGACGCTGGCGGCACGCACACCACCGCTGTGCGCGACGGCAAGTATTGGGTGCTGAACGGGGCGAAGACGTTCACCACCAACGGGCATTACGCCGATACGTGCGTGGCCATGGCGGTCACGGACAAGTCCAGGAAATCGCATGGCATCAGCGCGTTCATTCTTGAAAAGGGCATGGCGGGCTTCCGTCCCGGAAAAAAAGAAAACAAGCTGGGCATGCGCGCCAGCGACACCTCCGAAGTGATCTTCAGCGATTGCCGCGTGCCGGAGGAGAATCTGCTTGGCCCGGAAGGCGAAGGATTCATCAGCAGCTTGAAAATTCTGGATGGCGGGCGCATCTCGATTGCCGCGCTGGCGCTGGGCATGGCGCAGGGCGCGCTGGAAGCGGCCACGCGCTACGCCAAGCAGCGCAAGCAGTTTGGCAGGACCATCAGCGAGTTTCAGGCCATACAGTTCAAGCTGGCGGACATGGCCACGGAAGTGGAAGCCGCACGGTTGCTGGTGTATCAGGCCGCCTGGCTGGCCGACCGGAAGGATGCGCGATTCACCCGCGAATCCAGCATGGCGAAGCTGTTTGCCAGCGAGGTGGCCGTGCGCGTGGCCAATGAGTGCGTGCAAATCCACGGCGGCTACGGCTTCATCAAGGATTACCCCGCGGAGAAGTTCTACCGCGACGTCAAGCTGTGCACCATCGGCGAGGGGACTAGCGAGATTCAGCGGCTGGTGATTGCAAGGCAGTTGCTGGGCAGAGCCTGAAGGGCAAATCCAGTGGGTAGATGGGTTTGGTGCAATTGGTAGGGCGGAGCAGTGGGCGTACCGGTTTCTGGCCTACTTGTTCAGAAAGGGGAGCGCCCGGCGAAATGGAAAGGCCGGGGCCTACGGCGTGTCGTTCTCCTCAGGGGCGGCGGGGTCAAGCGTTGCAGGTTTTGCTTCTCGGTCTTTCTCGTACTCGCGAAGCAGGGCGCGGATCTGGCGGCTGGCGACGGCGGCTGGATGTGTTCTGCGGAGGGCGACCCAGTAGTCGTTGTGGACGCCCAGCAGAATGAAAAGCAGACAGAGGGCGAGGTAGTATCTGTTTCCCAGCGCGGGCGCGAGCAGGGTTGCGACGAGGCCGCACCAGCCTGTTGCTTCGGACGCGATCATAAGGAGATGGCCTCGCCACTCCACGTCGGTTGGGGTGCCTATCGACCAGAAGAGGAATTCCCACTCTTCAGTAAGGTCACGTAGGTCTAGCCCGTATCGTTGCTGAAGGATCTTGCCGGCGAGTCTGTGCCAGGCTTGCGTGGCGACCCGCTCCGGTCTTTCGGGGTCTGCGACGCGCTTGGCGACGCGGTTGCGAAGTAGGTTAAATCGCTGGCGACTGGCGAAGAAACGGAATCGGAAGAGCCTGTTCAGTAGAGGGAGTAGGGCCCACCTTGTGAGTTCTTCCTTGAGTACGAGGCGGAGCCGGTGCATGTAGCACATTAGTAGCTGGATGAGGCCAACAAAGAGCATGAAGGCATTTCCGAGGATGAAGGCGAGAAAGAGTGCGATTGCCAGTTCAAGATACGGACTGAGCGGAATGGCGTGCTGAGTCTTGGCGAGGTGGTTGCCGACGAGTTCGGGGTTTCCGAGCAGGATGGACACTTCAAAGAACAGTCCGGGGATAAGTGCGGTTAGGTAGACAAGAGCGGTTCGGGGGACGGCCTTTGAGACGTCGAGGTTGAGCATGGGCTGTACTCCCACTTCGACTACTCTACTTTCTCATCCGTAGCGGTGTCCAGGTGGATAACGCGCCTTTCAGTCCGAGGCGGGGTTTTCCGGAGCTGCGGGGTTTCGCTTGGCGGATGGCCTCGGGAAGGAAATAATAGGGGCATGCCGCAGCGCGCATCAGCAAACTTGCCGGGAACACATGCATCGCAACGTTAAAGAATGGGCCGCGAAGGTCCGCGCGGGCGACGTGCGCGCGGTTTCGCGCGCCATCACCGCGATTGAGAATCACGCTCCCGAAGCCGAGGAATTGCTGCGCGAAGTTTTTCCCGCGACGGGACAGGCTTACCTGACGGGCATCACCGGCGCGCCAGGCACCGGGAAGAGCACGCTGGTGGATCGCCTGGCCGCGGTCTACCGCAAGCGCGACGAACGCGTTGGCGTGGTCGCCGTGGATCCCACCAGCCCCTACTCCGGCGGCGCAATTTTGGGCGATCGCATACGCATGCAGGGCCACGCGGGCGACAGCGGCATTTTTATCCGCTCGATGGCCACGCGCGGATTTCTGGGCGGGCTGGCGCGCGCGACCGCGGAAGTGGCGCTGCTGCTGGATGCAGCGGGCAAGCGCCAGGTGCTGATCGAAACCGTGGGCGTCGGCCAGGACGAAATTGATATCGTGCGGCTGGCGGATTGCGTGGTGGTGGTGCTGGTGCCCGGGCTGGGCGACGACATTCAGAACATGAAGGCCGGGCTGATGGAGATTGGCGACATCTTCGTGCTGAATAAAGCGGACCGCGAGGGCGCCGATCGTTTGGAGGAGCAGCTCCGCGCCATGCTTTCCCTGGTGATGCCGCGCGATGGCTGGCGCCCGCCGGTACTGCGCACGGTGGCGACGGAGAATCGCGGCATCGCGGAGCTTGCCGAGGCCATCGGGAAATTCCGCAAACATTTCGAAGCCAGCGGCGAACGCCAGAAAAAGCACGTCGAGCACTGGAAGAATCGCCTGGTGGAGATGCTGGAGTCGCGCTTGCTCGAAAAAGTGCTAGGCGGAAAAGAAGGCGAGGCGAAGTTGCGCGAGTTGGCTACGGCTGTGGCCGAGCGGAGGAAGGATCCGTTTACGGCGGTGAGCGAGATTTTGAAGGGGAGCGGGGTGGATCGTTAATTGGTCGCTGAAAGGCCGACCAAAGTTGTCATCCCGAACCCGCGCCTTTTGCGGGTGAGGGATCTGCTTTTCGCAGGGGAGCGAGGAAAAAGCAGATTCATCGCACAAAAGGCGTGCGATGGAAAAGAGTGCCTCGCTTCGCTCGGAATGACAATTTTCCTTTTTAGGCGAATTTATGACTCAGGACACCGGTGGCTTGTGAGGGATGGCGATGCATTTTGGCGAGATTGAGGTGAGGTATCTGGACGGCGGGAGTTACGGCTGGATGGTGGCGGCCCTTCGAAGCTCCCCTCGAAGATCGGTGCAAGCAGGGCAAGCGAGAAGCTCGTGTTTGTTGCAGATTTGCTCCCGACACGTCACCATATCCCCTTGCCTTGGGTCATGGCGTACGATTTGTATCCGCTCCAGACGCTGGAGACCAAGCGCAAGTGGGTGCCGCGACTCATCAACGAAGGTTGGATCACTGTTTTCGGGCATGACCCGGACTTTGCCGCGGCCACTCTGCACCAACAGAACGGCGAAATCGAGCCGGTGGACCTGAACCGGTAGGTAATCCCAGGAGAAAAGAAAATGGCACCCGTGAAAAAGGCGAAAGGGAAGAGTGCGCGGGGCAGCGCGAAAGGCCCGGCGGCAGAGATTGGCGTGATTGGCGGCAGCGGGCTGTACGGGATGAGCGGCCTGAGCGACACGCGCGAGATCCGCGTAAAGACCCCATTTGGCGATCCGTCGGATGCCATCGTCGTCGGCACGCTGGAAGGGAAGCGCGTGGCCTTTCTGGCGCGCCACGGCCGAGGGCATCGCCTGCTGCCAAGTGGACTGAATTTTCGCGCCAACATCTACGCCATGAAACTGCTGGGCGTGGAGCGCGTCATCTCCGTCAGCGCCGTGGGATCGCTGCAGGAAGAGTTACGCCCCGGCGAATTTCTCGTTCCTGACCAGTTTTTCGACAGCACCAAGGGCCGCGCTTCGACCTTCTTCGGAAATGGGCTGGTGGCGCATGTCACATTTGACAAGCCCACGTGCACGCAACTGTCCACGGTTCTCGCGGATGCCTGCGTCTCTTCCGGCGTAGCGGTGCATCGCAGGGGCACCTACATCTGCATGGAAGGGCCGCAATTCTCCACTCTCGCGGAAGCCAATTTCCATCGCGCCATGAAATTCAATGTGATCGGCATGACAAACGTCACCGAAGCCAAACTGGCGCGTGAAGCCGAGCTGTGCTACGCCACCATCGCCATGATCACGGATTACGATTGCTGGCACCCGCAGCACGACTCGGTCACGGTTACGCAAATCATCGCCACGCTAAACCAAAACGCCAGCAACGCGCAAAACGTCCTGCGTGAAGCGATCAAGACCATGCCGGCCGCGCGCAGTTGCAAGTGCGGCTCGGCGCTGGCTCATGCGATTCTGACGGACCCCAAGGTCATTCCCGCGAAAACCAAGAAAAATCTTGCAGCGATCATCGGTAAGTACGTTTCTTAGTGCCCTGCGGAGGAATCCGCTTTTGTTTTCCTCGCGACAGAAAAAAGCAGATTCCTCGCTTCGCTCGGAATGACAGGATGGGATTATCCTTACAGGCGGATAGGAGAAAATCGTGGCGCTACTCGTGGTCGGTTCGGTTGCTTATGATGCGCTGGAAAGCCCTTACGGGAAGGTGGACCGCACGCTCGGCGGCGCCGCCACGTATTTCGCCGTTGCCGCGCGATTTTTCACGCCGGTGAGCCTGGTGGCCATTGTCGGCGACGATTTCAGCGCGACAGATGAAGCCGTTTTCCGCAGCCGCTCAATCGATATCGAAGGCCTGGAGCGCGCCTCCGGCAAATGCTTTTTCTGGGCAGGACGCTACTCGGAGAATCTGAACGATCGCGTGACGCTGGCGACGGAGCTAAACGTTTTCGCGGAATTCAAGCCGCGCTTGCCGGAAAAGTACCGCACGTCGAAATATGTATTCCTGGCGAACATCGCGCCGGACCTGCAGCGCGACGTCCTGCACCAGGTGAAGCGCAAGCCGAAACTCGCCGCCCTGGACACCATGAACTATTGGATCGAGCGCACCAACGCGGAATTGCGAGAGACGCTTAAACACGTGGACATCCTGATGATCAACGATTCGGAGACGCGGCAACTCTCCAGCGAGCACAACCTGCTGCGCGCCGCCCGCTCCATTTTCAAGATGGGGCCTTCCACGCTGGTAGTGAAGCGCGGCGAATACGGCGCCATGCTCGTGGACAAGCACGGCGTCTTCTGTGTTCCGGCGTTTCCTCTGGAGGAGCCGCATGATCCCACGGGCGCGGGCGACAGTTTTGCCGGCGGATTCATGGGCTATCTGGCCGGCAGCGGCGGGAGCAACGACGCGGCGCTGCGGCGCGCCATGGTGTACGGCTCAGTGATGGGCAGCTTTGCCGTGGAGAAATTCGGCCTGGAGCGCCTGCTGCACCTGAAAAAGAGCGAGATACACGCCAGAGCACGGCACTTCTTGAAATTGACGCAATTCAAACTGTAAATAGTAGAATCACGTTGAAACGGACAGGGCCGTTTTTGGGATGCTTTCCTTTCAGGAGATATTTCTAAGAATGTTGTTTGCCGCGGGACTGGGCGCGGCCATTGGCGTGGAGCGCGATCTGCGGCGCCGCCCCGCCGGGATTCGCACCAGCGCATTCGTCTGCCTGGCCACGGCGCTCTTTACAATACTTTCCAATGAATTGGCGCGGCTGTGGGGCGACACCAGTGGCACGCGCATCGCTTCCAATATCGTGCAGGGCATTGGTTTCCTTGGTGCAGGCGCCATCCTGAAAGACAACGCGGGGCTCCTCGGGATGACCACCGCCGCGACGATTTTCGTCGAAGCAGCCATTGGCATGGCGGCGGGCGGAGGGATGTACAAAGTTGCCGCTGCCGCAACGGGGATTGTTTTGTTTGGACTGGTCGTGCTGAGCTGGGGCGCGGAGAAGCTGCACCTGAAAGCCCGGGTGAGGGTGTTCCGCTTTACCACCAGCCACGCGGAGAATGTGGCCACGGAAATACAGCAACTGATGGCCCGGTTGAAGGTTGTTATGAATCACTTTCGCGTTTCCATGGCCGGCACAAGTTCCATCGTGGAGTTTGAAGCCGAAGTGAACGGGCGCCAGCAGGAACAGATTGTGCAACAACTGAACCGCCAGGGCGTAGTGACCGAGGTGGTCCCGGTCGAGGGGCGCCACGAATGAAACGCCGCTCCGTTCTCCTGCAAAAGCCGAAGGCCCTGCGCAAGGGTTCCCGAATCGCCGTTATCTCTCCCTCATCTCCCGCGGAACCTGCCGCTGTTTCTGCGGGTATGGCGGAACTTCGGCGTCTTGGCTTTCAGGTCGAAGAGTTGCCACCGCTGCCGGCGCAAGGCTATTTCGCCGGGCGGCACGAGGAGCTGGTCAAGCTGTTCCGCAAGCCATTTCACGACAAAAGCGTGGACGGCGTGATTGCCACGCGCGGCGGCTACGGCGCGAACTACCTGATTGATTTCAGATTGGGTACTTCTCTGTTCGGCCCAAAGTGCCTCATCGGTTTCAGCGACCTGAACGTCATTCAACTGCTGCTATACCAGGTGCGGAGTTGGGCCGGTTTTTACGGTCCCATGGTCGCCGCGGGCTTCAATCACGGGGCCAATCAGCCTTCCGGCTACGACGAGGGCACTTTTCTGCAAGGCGTCCGCGAGACAAAATCCAAATGGAGTATTCCGCTGCGCGGCGAAACCATGGCTTCTGGAAGCTCTACCGGGCGCATTGTCGGGGGCTGCCTTACCATGCTGCAAACGACTCTGGGAACAGGGTGGGATCCCGACACACAGGGAGGCATCCTGGTGCTGGAAGACCGCGGCATGAAGCCATATCAGGTGGATCGCGCGCTGCGGCATCTGTGGCAAGCGGGCAAATTGCAGAACGTGAATGGCGTTGTGCTCGGTGATTTCCCGGATAGCGAATCTCCTGTGGCAGGCAGCCCCACCATTCCCGAAATTTGCGAGAGAATCCTGGGGCCGCTCGGCGTTCCCATCGTTTACGGCGCGCCCATCGGCCACACCAAGCGGCCCATGCTGACAATTCCGCTGGGCGTGCGCGCAAAATTGCATGCCAAAGGCGAAGGCACGCTCGAAATTCTGGAGCCGGCAGTGATTGAATAGACTGGGGACGCTTACTTGGCCAAGGTAAAACACATCCACATGATCGGGATTGGTGGCTCGGCCATGGCGCCGCTTGCCGGAATGCTGCGCGAACGGGGCTACCGCGTGACCGGGTCGGATGCGGGTGTCTACCCGCCGGCCTCCACGCTGCTTGAATCGCTGGGCATCCCATTCTCAGCTAAATTTGACGCCGCGAATCTTACTCCCGCGCCCGACATAGTGGTGGTGGGCAATGCCCTCTCTCGCGGCAACGTGGAAATCGAGGAGATGCTCGACCGCAAGCTGAAATACCACTCGCTGCCGGAAATCCTTGAGGAAGAATTCCTCCCCGGGAAACATTCCATCGTCGTCAGCGGCACACACGGCAAAACCACCACCACCGCCATGCTTGCCTGGATTTTCCAGGTAGGAGGGAAGAAGCCGAATTTTCTGGTGGGCGGCATCGCCGAAAACTTCGGCAAAAGCTACGGCCTTGGCGGCGGCGAAGAGTTCATTCTGGAAGGCGACGAGTACGATTCCGCCTATTGGGACAAGGCCGCGAAATTTTTCCACTACCATCCCGACGACCTGATCATCACTTCGCTGGAATACGATCACGCGGATATTTACGCCGATTTCGACGTCTACCAGCTAGCCTTTCGCCGCCTGGTGAATCTGGTGCCGCGGCGCGGGCGCATCGCCGTTTGGGGCGACGCGGATGCCGGCGAAGCGCTGCGCCACGCCACCGAAAAAGCCTTCTGCCCCGTGATCACGTATGGCCTGGAAAGCGGCAACCATTGGAGCGCCACGGACGTGCGACCCGACGGCGACGGCATGAAGTTTCGCGTCAAATACAAAGGCGAGGCTTACGGCGAATTTCGGCTGGCCGCCACCGGCCACCACAACGTCTTGAATGCGCTCGCGGCGCTCGTCATCGCGCAGGGGCGCGGAATAAGGCGCGACGCCCTTCAGAAGGCCCTCGGCACCTTTCGCAGCGTGCGGCGTCGCATGGATGTAAAAGGCGAGGTGGACGGGATTGTGGTGGTTGACGATTTTGCGCATCACCCGACCGCCGTGCGCGCCACCATTGAAGCCGCGCGCCTGCGCTGGCCGAATCGCCGTTTGTGGGCGATCTTGGAGCCGCGCTCGAATTCCATGCGCCGCCGCGTTTTTCAGGACTCGCTGCCACCGGCGCTGGCGCTGGGCGATCGCGTCCTGCTGGGCAGCGTTCATCGCGCCAGCCAACTGAGCGACGAGCAGCGCCTCGACCCGGAAACGGTAGCCGGCGCGGTTCGGCAACTTGGCAAAGACGCGCGTGTCCTGCCGGGAGCGGACGCCATTGCCGACCTACTCGCTGCCGAAGCGCGCTCCGGCGATTTGCTGCTGGTGATGTCCAATGGTAACTTTGATGGCTTGTGCGAGAAACTTCTGAAGAAATTGGCGGCAAGACAAATTCCCACTGGGGCACAGGCGAAGTGACGCTAAGGGCGCGAAGGTTGCCGTATGCAGCCGCGACGGCGTTTTTCTGCCTGCTGCTGGTTTCTCCTCCGGCATCACGCGCGGAAATCCGCTACGCCGTTTCTCTTGCTCATCCGGAACAGCACCTCTTTCACGTCTCCATTGAAATTCCCGGCGTTAAAGATGATTTGAAGCTGCAGATGCCCGCCTGGAACGCTCTTTACCAAATTCGCGATTTCAGCAGCCACGTGCAGCAGGTTCAGGCCTTCGTGGACGGCGAACGCGTGCCCATCGAGAAGTTGGACAAGCTTACCTGGCACGTCAAGGGCAGCGGCACGATTACCGTACGTTACGACACGTTTTGGGATGATCCCGGACCGTTCAATAGCCAGCTCAACGAAGAGCACGCTTTCATCAATCCGGCGATGATTCTGCTGTATGTGCCCGGGCGCCGCGCGGAAAAGAGCGTCATCACGCTCAGCGATGTGCCGGGACAGTGGCGTGTGGCATCGGAAACGCTCAGCGGCGGAGTCCTTCAGGGCCGGACTTTCCTGCTGGAAGCGGCCAGCTACGACGCGCTTGCCGATGCGCCGATTGAGGCATCGAAATTCGAGGAGTTCACGTTGCCCGACGTTTCACCTTCGGTTCGCGTGGTCATCCACGGCGACGGTTGGAAAAAACACGATGTGGAAAGCGCGTTGCGCAAAATCGTCACCTACGAAGTCAAAATGATGGACGGGGCCCCTTACGACCACTACACGTTCATCTTTCACACGGGCAAAGCCGCTAACGGCGCGGGTGGTGGCATGGAGCACGCGAATTGCACGGCGATCTACGTCACATCCGCGTCGTACCTGCAAAACGTCTCCGCGCACGAGTTTTTCCACGCCTGGAACGTCAAGCGCATCCGCCCCGCCTCGCTTGAGCCCCTTGACTACACGCGCGAGATGTACACGCGCGCGCTGTGGTTCGCCGAGGGTGTCACCAACACCTACGCTTCTTATGCGCTGGTGCGCACGGGCATGTGGAGCAAGCAGGAGTTTTATCAGGACCTCAGCGGCCAGATCAGCGAACTCAAAAGCCGCCCCGCCGAGCTGTGGCAAAGCGCGGAACAATCCAGCTTGGATGCCTGGCTGGAGAAGTACGCGCTCTACAACCAGCCGCAGCGCAGCATTTCGTATTACACCAAGGGCCAAGTGCTCGGCGTTCTGCTGGACATCCTGATTCGCGACCGCACGGACAATCAGAAAAGCCTCGACGACGTGCTCCGCACCATGAACCGGGACTTCGCCAAGGAAGGGAAGTTCTATCGCGACAGCCTAGATATCCGGCTGACCGCGGAAAAAGTGAGCGGCGCTTCCCTTGAGGATTTCTTCGCGAGATACGTGGGCGGCGCCGAGCCTCTGCCATACACCGAACTGCTGGCGCGGGCTGGCCTGGAATTGCAGCAGCGGGAAACCATCCGCGCGGTAATGGGTTTCACGGTGGAACGCGACCCTAACGGCCCCTGGACCGTAAGGGTCGTGGATGCCGATGGGCCCGCGGCAAAAAGCGGCCTCCTGGTCGGCGACGAAATTGTACGCTGGAACAATGGCGAACCTCCGCGCAGGGCGGAGCGATGGCTCAACCAGCAAAAACCGGGCGATGTTTTGCACCTGCGCTTGCGTCGCGACGATCAGGAGCAGAACATCGACATTCGGCTCGGCGAGCATCGCGAAACGTTCTACCAGGTTACGGAGAGCGCCAGCGCCGGCGATCGCGCGCGGCGCATTCGCGAGGGCCTGCTGCGCGGCAGTACCGATCCGGTCACTGCCGGGAATCCCTGAAGGAGCACTTGACCCGGCGCCGACGATTGGAGAGAGTTTTTCCTAAAGCATGCTGCGTGGAGCTTTCATCTGCGTTCTTGTGACACTGTACATCCTGGTGGCGGGGCCACTGCTGCTCATCTACACTTTCGTTACTCGTCACGTCGATCCGTTGTACTGGGGTGGTGTGGGCGGCTTGATGTTTTTCGTGCGTTGTGTGGGCGTGCGCGTTCATGTGAAGGGCCTGGAGCGCATTCCGCCCGGCACGTGCATTTTCGCCGCGAATCACACCAGCTCCGCGGACGCGCCCGCGGTCGTGTGGTCCATTCCGCGCCGCATCGCCGTTCTGCTGAAGCGCTCGCTCTTCGATTATCCGATTGTAGGCCAGGCGTTTCATCTGGCGCACTTCATTCCTGTGGACCGCTTCAACCGCGATTCCGCCATTGTCAGCATGGAAAAGGCCACGGAAGCAATTCGCGCGGGCCAATCGTTCCTCATCTACCCGGAAGGAACGCGCAGCAGCGATGGGCGCTTGCAGGAGTTGAAGAAGGGAACCGCGGTGATGGCCATCAAGGCGGGTGTGCTGATCGTGCCCATTGCGTGCTCCGGCGCGCATCGCGTGATGGAGAAGCGCAAGCTGAACATCAAGCCGGGCGAAATCCTGGTGGAGTTTCTCGCTCCCATTGACGCGTCGCAATACACCTTCGAACAGCGCGACGCCCTCACGAATCGCCTGCACGACGAACTTGCCGCCGGCCTTCCACCCGATCAGCGGCCCTTGGGCTTTCCCGGCGCCGGGTGAGGCCCGTCCGGTTGCGCCGGCAAACTCACTTTTTCCCGCGTGCTTCCAACTCCGCCTCCAACTGCTGCAGGCGCCGCTGCAATTCCGGTAAACGATTCAGCGCCGCCATCATCTTCAGCCACTGGCGGTTTTCCACCGCCGGATACCCGGAATAGAGCGCGCGTGGCGGCACATCATTGGGCACGCCGCTCTGCGCTGTAATCACCGCGCCATCGCCTACGGTCAGATGCCCCGCCGTGCCCACCTGCCCCGCCAAGATGCAGTTGTCGCCAACGTGCGTCGAGCCCGCCAAGCCCACCTGACCGCAGAGCATGGTGTTCACGCCCACCTGCGAAGCGTGGCCCACCAACACGAGGTCATCAATCTTCGTGCCGCGGCCGATGCGCGTTTCGCCCACGGTGGCGCGGTCAATGCACGCATTGGCTTGCACCTCGACGTCGTCCTCCAAAATTGCCGGGCCGGACTGAGCCATTTTGTGCCACGTGCCGTCGGCGCGTTTGGCAAAGCCCAAGCCGTCGCCGCCGATAATCACGCCGTTTTGCAGGATGACGCGATCGCCAATGTGGCAGTGTTCGCGCACCACCGCGTGCGCGTGCGCGAAAAAATGCGCGCCGATTTTCGCGCCACGGTAAATCGTCACAAAGCTATGCAGCACCGCGTTCGCGCCGAGCTCCACGTCCTCGTCCACAAAACAGTACGGGCCGATATGCGCGCCGGCGCCAATTCGCGCTGAAGCGGCGATCACCGCGGTCGAATGTACTTCGGGAGGATACATTGGCGGCTGATAGAACAGCTCAATCGCCTGCGCAAATGCAAGATACGGATTGCCCGTGCGCAAAGCCGCGAGCGGCGCGAGCCCGGCGGCGCGTTCGAGCGCCACACCGTCTTCGATGAATACAGCGGAGGCCTGCGTCGTCTTCAATTGCGGCGAGTAGCGCCGGTTCGCCAGAAAGGTCGCTTCTCCGGACCGCGCGTGATCAATCCCAGCAACGCCGCTAATTTCGATGGATGGATCGCCTTCCAATCGACAGTCAAGTTTTTGAGCAAGTTCCTGGAGTTTCATGGACGCTTCGCCTCCGCAAAGTGTGAGTCTCGCACAGCGCCAAGAGGGAAGTACAGAAGGAGGATTGACCGGCAATGAGTCAGTTTGCGCGGCCTAACTTGGCAGGACTTTGTCTCGGCTTCCAGGTGGACATTTCTTTGCTAACATACTCACTCAACGCCCCGTCCGTTCAGTGGGGTAGTGATACGTGTAAGTGGGAGGAATACCTTGAGAAAAACGACATTGGGTAGCCTGGGGAGTTTCCTCGGCGTTTTAATTCTAGCCATCTTTGGTCTTGTTCCGGCGCACGCACAGTCTGATACTGCTCCGAAAGCGAAGGCGCCTGCGCCCGCTTCGGCGAGCCCGAAAATCCCCATCCCGGATATCCCCTACACCAAGTTTGTGCTCGACAATGGCCTGACCGTGTTGGTTCACGAGGACCACAAGGCCCCGATCGTGGCTGTGAACACGTGGTACCACGTGGGCTCAAAGAACGAGAAGCCCGGGAAAACCGGCTTTGCCCACCTGTTTGAGCACCTGATGTTCAGCGGCAGCGACAACTTCAATTACACCTACATCAACGCGATGGAACGCATCGGCGCCACAGACCTGAACGGCACGACGAACGGCGATCGCACCAATTATTTTGAGGACGTGCCCACCTCGATGCTCGATTATGTGCTCTTCGCGGAAAGCGACCGCATGGGCCATTTGCTGGGCGTGCTGGACCAGAAGAAACTGGACCTGCAGCGCGGCGTGGTGCAGAACGAAAAACGCCAGGGCGAAAACCAGCCTTACGGCGTCACGCGGCAACTTCTGACGGAGAACACGTACCCCGTGGGCCATCCTTATTCATGGACGACCATCGGTTCGATGAAGGACCTTGACGCGGCTTCCTTGAGTGACGTCCAGGAATGGTTCAAGACGTATTACGGCCCGAACAACGTGACCATCGTCATCGCGGGCGACATTACTCCGGAAGTGGCGCGGCAAAAGGTCGAGAAGTATTACGGCGCGATCCCGCCCGGCCCGCCCATATCTCACCAGGAAGTATGGGTAGCCAAACGGACTGGCACGCACCGGGACTGGGTGCAGGATCGCGTGCCCCAGGCGCGTCTCTATCGCGTATGGAACGTGCCCCAAGCATCCTCACCGGAAGAGGCGTTGCTGGATCTGGCGGCGCAAGTCCTCGGCATGGGTAAAACGTCGCGGCTCTACAAACGCCTGGTTTACAAAGATCAGACGGCTACCAGCGCCACCGCCAGCGATAATAACAACGAAATCGCCGGGCAGTTTTATCTCACTCTGACCGCCAAGCCGGGCACGGACCTGAAAAAAGTGGAAACGGTCGCGGACGAGGAGCTGCAGAATTTCCTGAAGAATGGACCGAGCGAGGCCGAGCTGCAACTGGCCAAGACGCAGATCTTCGGCCAATACGCGCGCATCATGGAGCGCATCGGCGGCTTCGGCGGCAAAAGCGACATCCTGGCGCGTTGCCAGACGTTCACTGGGAATCCGGATTGTTACAAGGAGTATCTCAAGCGCATACAGGCAGCTACGCCCGCCACGGTGCGGAAGGCCGCGAACGACTGGCTGAGCGACGGCGACTACATCTTGGAAGTGCAGCCGTATCCCACCAACCTGAAAACAACTGCCCCGATCGATCGCTCGAAGGTGCCCGCACCCGGCTCCGCGATGTCCCTCAATCTTCCTCCGATGCAGAAGGCTACGCTCTCCAACGGCTTGAAAATCGTCCTCGCGGAGCGCCACACCGCGCCGGTGGTGAACTTCTCGCTGCTGCTGGAAAGCGGGTACGCCGCGGATCCCAGCGATGCTCGGGGAACTTGCAGCTTCGCGCAGCGCATGCTCGAAGAGGGCACGCCAACGCGCGACTCCCTCAAAATTGGCGAGGAATTGGAATCGCTCAGCGCGGAATTCTCGGCCGGCGCCGACCTGGACTACGCGTCCGTCGATCTCAACGCTCTCAAGGTCAATATGGACAAGGCCCTGGAAATTTACGCCGACTTGATCTTGCATCCGGCCTTCCCGCAGAAGGAGTTCGCTCGCTTGCAGAAGGACCGCTTGGCCGCCATTCAGCGGGAGAAGGTTGCACCCACCTCCATGGCGCTGCGCGTCGTACCCACTCTGCTTTATGGCAAAGGACATCCGTACGACGGAGCTTTCGTCGGCACGGGCACCGAATCCAGCGTGAGCAAGATGACTCGCGAGGACCTCGCCAAATTCCACGACACCTGGTACAAACCGAATAACGCTACCTTGCTCATAGTTGGCGATACGACTTTGGCTGAGATTACGCCCAAGCTCGAAAAGCTTTTCGGGTCCTGGAAGCCTGGCAAAGTGCCCGAGAAGGCCATCCCGCAGGTTCCCGAGCCGGAAAAAGATGTGGTCTATCTGATTGACCGCCCCGGCTCCGGGCAGAGCTTGATTGTCCCCGCGCAACTCGCGCCGCCCTACAACGACCCCGACGAAGTGCCCCTGGATATGGTGAATGACATCTTCGGAGGAAACTTCAGTTCACGCATCAACATGAATCTGCGCGAGGACAAGCACTGGTCCTACGGCGTGCGCTCTCGCCTCCTGCCGGCGCGTGGCGAACGTCCCTACTACAGCATTTCGCCGGTGCAGACGGACAAGACCAAAGAGGCCTTAGCGGAATTGGTGGCGGAGTACAAGAATATCGTGGACGGTAAACCGATTTCGGAAGCAGAGCTCAAGGACGAGCAGTCCGACGCCACCCTCAGCCTTCCCGGAACGTTTGAGACGGTGCAACAACTTTCCGGAGCGTACAGCACCATCCTGCAATACAACTTGCCGGAGGATTATTACAACACCTACACGCAGAAAGTGTTGGCGGTTACGCCGGAGTACGCAAACGAAATCGCCAAAAAGTACATCCTCCCCAGCCATCTCGTCTGGGTGGTGGTGGGCGACATGAGCAAAGTCGAAGCGGGTATCCGCGAACTGAACATCGGCGAAGTCCATAAGATCGACGCCGATGGCAACCCAGTGCACTGAGCGCACTACCCGGCGGCGCGTTCGAGCGCCTGGCCACCTTCAAGAAACGCAGCGGAGGCCTGCGGCGTTTTCCGTTGCGGCGTGAAGCGCCGGAATGCTGCTACAATTTGTGCGTCGTCTGATGCTCCCTGATCCCTGCTTAGATACTTTGGAGGATTCATGCTGCGCCGCCTGATTCATGTTTCGATGCTTGCCGCTATCTTTTTCTTTGTCTCCTCTTCGATCGCTGCCGGACCCGCTCCGCTCCACTACCAACTTCGATTTGAGCGCCCCAACACGCATCTGATGGACGTCACGGTCCACGCCGACGCGCTCAGGGGAGCCGCCGCCGATTTCGCCATGCCCGACTGGGCGCCCGGCGCGTACGGCATCGAAAACTACGCCGCCAACGTGCAACGTTTTCGCGCCCACAGCGCCGACGGCCGAGAGCTCGCCTGGCACAAGACCGACAGCCAGACCTGGCGCATTGACCTCGCCGGCGCCACCGATGTCACCATCGATTACCAGGTCTACGCCAACACTCTGCAAAACAATATAGGCCAGTATGACGACCGCCACGCCTTCATCGCCGGCCCCGCCGCCTGGATGTATCTCGTCGGCGGCAAAGAGCGCCCCATCGAGCTCTCCATTGACGTGCCCTCCGGCTGGAAAGTTGCCACCGGCATGGAGCACACCTCCGACCACACGTTTCGCGCCGAAAATTATGACTCGTTCGCCGATACCCCTCTCGAAATCTCCGGCTTCACTGAAAAAGATTTTGTAGTCCTCGGCAGCACGTATCACGTCATATTTCATGACGTCATGGGCGGCAAGGACACCGCGCAATTCACGGCTGACCTGCAGAAAATCGTGAGTACAATTGTCCCCATCTTTCAGCCTGTGGCGGGCAGCGGCGCGCAGGCCGCCCCATTCAAGGACTACTATTTTCTGTTCCACGTCTGGCCCAAGGCCGGTGGCGGGCTCGAGCATTTAAATTCCACGCAGATCAATTTCTCAAAAGACATGGACAGCACCGAGCTGGTCCCCGGGCGCGGCACGCAATACACCCTCAAGCTTTCCGTCTCCGCGCACGAATTCTTCCACGCCTGGAACGTCAAGCGCATTCGCCCGCGCCCGCTTGGCCCGTTCGACTATTCGCAGATGGTCCACACTCCTTCGCTCTGGATCTCCGAGGGGCTCACCAGCTACTACGGTTCCCTGGCGCTCGCTCGCGCCGGCCTCGTCACTCCGCAACAATACCTTGACGGCATCGCCCGGCTCATCACGGAATTCGAGAAGCTGCCCGGCCGCACCGAGCGCAGCATTGAGGACACCAGTTGGGACACCTGGTTCTTCGGCCTCAGAACCATCAGCCAGGACAACAACCTGGCCAACACCTCGTATTCCTACTACAACGGCGGCCAGATCATGGGCCACATTCTCGATTTCGCCATACGCCAGGACACCAACAACCAGAAATCGCTGGACGATTGGATGCGCCTGCTCTACTCCCGCTATGCGCTGCCCAAGCCCGGCTTCGAGCCCGACGACGCAGTGCACGCCGCATCGGAAATCGCCGGTCAGGACGTGAGCGACATCTTTCGCCGCTATATCAGCGGCAAGGAACCCATTCCGTACGAATCGTACTTTGCCTATGCGGGCGTGGCCGTCGAGAAGAAACTTGACTCCTCGAAAGCTTGGGCGGGGCTCACGCTAACGAAGCAGGACAATGGCACCACTACGATCAAGAACATCATTCCCGGCGGCCCGGCTGAGTCTGCCGGGCTCGATAAGGACGACGTCATCATGGCCCTCGACGGCCGCGCCGTCTCCTCAACCGACGATGTTGAAGCTCTCATCGCCGCGTATAAGCCCGGTGTCACCGTACGCGTACTCGTCCAGCGTCTCGGCCAAATGCGCGAATTCCCGCTTTCGCTCGCGCCCAACCCCTACTACACATACACGCTCAAACCGATGGAACATCCCACCGCGCAGCAGCAGGCCATTTACAGTAGCTGGCTCGGGATCAAGTAAACGCTGCGCCTCCGGAAACTGCGAATCTCGCCGAGCGCCAAAGAAGTAGGAAAAGTGGATTTTTGACAATGGGTTAGTTTCCGGTTTGCCGACCACACGCCAACTAGCTGGATTCTGGCCTGGTGTTGACACCTACTCTACTCGTCACTACTCTACCGTGGTCGGGCGAGAGGCTACGTTGACCCGAAAAACGAGTCCTGCCCGATGTAAGACAAACTTGTTAGCAAGGAAGGCTGGGAGCCATGAACAACATCGTTCTAGTCCACGGTGGCTTTGTTGACGGCGCTGGCTGGGAGGGCGTCTACAAGATCCTGAAGCGAGACGGCTACAGTGTCAGCATCGTCCAGAATCCAACAATATCGTTGCAGGATGACGTAGAGGTGACGAAAAGAGTTTTTGCAGCGCAGGACGGACCTGCAATTCTAGTCGGTCACTCCTATGGAGGAGCGGTGATCACTGAAGCCGGAAACGATCCAAAGGTCGTAGGGCTCGTGTACATCACTGCGTTCGCTCCAGACAGGGGCGAGTCCGTGGCCTCCCTTATTAAGGACCCGCCGCCCGGCGCGTCCGTACCGCCGATACTGCCGCCGCAAGACGGCTATTTGTTCCTTGACAAGACGAAGTTCGCAGCCTCTTTCGCTGCGGACGTGGACGCAGAAAAAGCCGCGTTCATGGCCGATTCCCAAGTCCCGTGGGGCGTGGCGGCTCTCAGTGGGAGAATCAGCGAACCGGCGTGGCGAGCCAAGCCTAGCTGGTACCTGATCGCCACTGACGACAAGATGATCCCACCTGATGCCCAGCGTTTCATGTCCAAGCGGGCGGGCTCCACGGTCGTTGAGGCGAAGGGAAGCCATGCCATCTACGTCTCGCAACCCGGTGCCGTCGCGGGTCTCATTGAACAGGCAGCCAAGAAAGCGAAGGCCGCTACGGCCTAGTAGGTCCACGGGGATCAGCTGTCCGATACGAGGGGGCTACTTCAGCGCGTATGCCCGAGCAGGGAAAGCGCTATTTGGCTCCTTCTAGCAGGCGATAGCTCTCACGCCTGAGCATGCGAGTCCGGATTCCTGTCGAGTCACTCAGGATGCGATAGAGGAAATCCTGGATCGTCACGTCCAAGCCCATTTGAGATGCGCCGCCTCCCGGCCAGAACCATCCGTTGCGGAGCGTGCGATTCGAGGGAGACTATAAATGGGAAGGCAGGCTGTTCAATGTCGGCACAGACCCCAAGTTGGAAGCTGGCACTCCGGGTCATCTTCCGCGCGCTCACTTTCCTGGTGCCATTTGCTTTCGCGGGCCGCCTGGATTGGTGGCGCGGCTGGGTTTTCGTCGGCTCATTGCTGCTAATCGCCGGGGTGAGCTTCGCCGTATTGAGGCGCAAGAACCCGGACCTGATGCACCGGCGGCTGGAGTGGCAACCGGGCGTCAAGCGATTCGATAGATTCGTGCTCGCCGCGACGATTGTCGGCTTCCTCAGCTTTTACGCGGTGGCCGGCCTCGACGCCCGCTACGGGTGGTCACAATTAAGCGCGGCCTGGGTATGGCCTGGCATCGCGCTGGAGTTCCTGGGATTCGTACCCATTTTCCTGGCGATCGCCGAGAATCCCTTCCTCGAAAGGCAGGTCCGTGTTCAGACCGAGCTTGGCCATCACGTCATCACCACGGGACCGTATCGCGTGGTGCGTCACCCCATGTATGCCGGGCTGATGCTGTTGCTGCCGGGGTGCGCGCTGGTTCTCGGCTCGGCATGGGGTTTTGCGCCGATCACGTTGCTGATGGCCACCTTCATTGTTCGTACGGTGCTGGAAGACGGCGCCCTGTGGCGCGAATTGCCGGGCTACAAGGAGTACTGCACCCGGACACGCTACCGACTGGTTCCGGGCGTGTGGTAAGGCCGGGCGAGCTTCTCTATGACGGCATTGGTCACATTCGTCGCGGTCGAGCAGCCGCTGAGGTCGGACGTGCGCGCTCGGCCTTCCTTCAAACGGCACGCACGGCCATTTCCTGCGCCGACACCATCACCGACCAGGCAGGCGCTTCGGTGCCGAAGGCGAGGGTGCGAATTATCGGCCCGGCACCGGTCAAACCCGTGAGACTGAGACCGCCACGGTCGGCACGTATGCTTTTCCGTCGACCCCGGCGATACGTACGAAGTGGTGGTGACCAAAGCAGGGCTTCCAGACCTTCGCCGTACCCGGCATCAGCGTTGCCGCGGACTCCGAGATTCCCGTGGACACTGCGCTCAAGGTCTGCGCGGTCGAGCAATCGGTAGTGGTATCGGCGCAAGCCCTGACACTCGAGACCGAAAGCGGCGAAATGTGCAGCCAGATCACCACGGCGAGCATGTCCGAGACTCCGCTTCCGATATTGTTCCGCGCTAAACCCTGGATTACGGGCTACTCGGAAAGTAACCCAACACCGACTTATTCGTTGAAGAGGCGGGGTTGCGCCGCTGCGGCTGCTGCGGCGGGCTTGCGGCGGGCGATGCCGACTACGCCGAGGACGGTCAATTCCGAGAGGGCGGAGCGGGGGACGTAGATGCGGTCGGTGTTGGAATTGAAATCGGGCGTGGTGAGATGCAGGCCGTTATCGAGGAATGTCAGCAGGTCGTTGGGAATCACGCCCTCGAGGATTTGGCCGTCCTGGAAGCGTAGCTTCACCCACAGTCCGTCAAGTTTCGGGCGGCTTAGGAACGACTTGCGCTCCGGCTCGAACTCCTCCTTCAGATCGCGGACAAAGTAAATGGCGCGCACCTTGGCGAGTTCGATCTCCTCGCGCTCGCCCTCCGGGGTGAGCAGTTCCAGCACCTCGGCATGGGCGAGGCGGGACGGGTTCAGGAATCCTCGAATGGCCTTGCGGTCGAGAAGTTCAATCACCACTTTCTTGTGTGTCGTAGCTGGGGTACGCGTTTTCAAGCTGAAATTTTCCGTTTCTGGTGACGAAACCATTGCAGAATAATTGAAGTTATGTTAATTTAAACACGTTTTTCCTGTCAACCTATTGTTTTTATTGGGTTTAGGTCCTGAGAGCCAGGCCTTGTCCGAGAAAAAAGAGATTCTGAAGTCGGCGTCGATCATTTCGTTGGTAACGATTGTAAGCCGAGTTCTCGGTTACGTCCGTGACCAACGCATCACGCTTCTCCTCGGCACCACGCTGAGCGCCGACTCTTTCGTCCTGGCCTACCGCATCCCCAATCTTTTCAGGCGGTTAGTCGGAGAGGGCACAGTCGCCGCTTCCTTCGTTCCCGTCTTCACCACGTACATGCGCGAACGCTCGAAGGAAGAGCTCTGGGAGTTCGCCAACAAGCTGTTCTGGACTCTGGCCCTGGTTATGGCCGTCATCACGGTACTCGGAGTGATCTTCTCGCGTCAGGTGATTGCGCCGTTTCCCACGGCGGTCGATATGGGCGAAGCCATCGCCCTGAACCGGATTATCTTCCCCTATCTCTTTTTCGTGGCACTCGCGGCCCTGGGCATGGGCATTCTGAACTGCTTCAACCATTTCGCCCTGCCTGCCGCCACCACGGTCCTACTGAACATCTCCATCATCGCATTCTCTACCGCGATGGTTTGGCGGTACTTCCAGAGCCCGGCAGTGTCGCTGGCGGTGGGAGTGCTGGTCGGCGGTGCGCTGCAATTCCTGATCCTGATACCGCAAATGGTGAGGCGCGGCATGCGCTTTGACTTTGGCATCTCGTTCTTGCATCCGGGAATCCGCAGCGTGGCCCGTGTGATGTTCCCGCGCTTCTTCGGCCTGGGAATCTCGCATATCAATTTCTTCGTCGACACCTACTTTGCCAAGGCCGCGCGCATGCCTCGCGGCAGCCTGACGGCCTTGTACGTGGCCGACCGCGTCATGGAACTCGTGCTCGGCGGCTACGCCATCGCGGTGGCCACTGCCATTTTGCCGATGATGGCGCACCATGCGGCCGCCAATAATTACGAGGGGTTGAAGAAGACGCTCACCTTCGCGGTGCGCATCGTGGCGTACATCACGGTGCCTGCGGCGATGGGCCTCATGATTTTGCGCGAACCGATTATCCGCGTGCTCTTCCAGCACGGGCAGTTCGTCGCGGAATCCACGCGGCTGACCGCGCGCCCGCTGCTGTACTACGCCATCGGCTTGCCGGCGCTGGCGTGCGTCAAGCTGATCGTGCCGGCCTTTTACTCCGCGCGCGATACCAAGACGCCTGTAATCGTGGCCTCCATTTCGTTCATTCTGAACATCGTCCTCAACGTCATTTTCCTGCAATTCCTGTTCCGGCGGTTTCAGAACGGTGGGCCGGCTTTGGCCACAGCGCTGGCCACTTTCTTCGACTTCTTTACGCTCTTCATCATCTTCCGTTTGCGCTACGGCTCGCTGGGCATGCTGGATATTTTGCGCTCCATCAGCAAGATTTCGCTGTGCTCCGTGATCATGGGCGCGGGCTGTATGATTGCCAATTATTACGCGAAGAACCTTCTGCAGGGCGCCTTTTCCATTCAACTGATGGTGTTCACGGCCATGATCCTGGGAGCGACGCTGCTCTATGTGGGGCTGACGTGGATTTTCCGCTGCCCTGAAATCGAAGAGGTCTACGGTGTGGCCATGCGGCGGCCGGGAGCCGCGGAAGGGTTAGCGGGAACCTGATGGAAATTGCAGCGGCCATCGCGGCGTTTTTGACCCACGTAAGGGTGGAGAAGGGGCTGTCGCCCAATACGGTTTCGGCGTACCGGCGCGACCTGCTCAAATTCGACGAATTCGGAAAAAAGAAAAAGCTCACCGTGGAAAGCGTTTCGCGCGACGACCTGGTCGATTTTCTGGCCAGCCTGTACCGCCAAAAGCTGGAGAGCCGCACAGTAGCGCGCAACCTGGTCACGATGCGCAATTTTTTCCGCTTTGCGCTGGTGCAGGAGTTGCGCACCGAAGATCCTTCCTTGAACCTCGAATCGCCCAAGATTCGCCGCTCGCTGCCCGGCTATCTGCGCCTCGAGGAAGTGGAGAAGCTTCTGGCGCAGCCCGACGACAAGCAACCGCTAGGGCTGCGTGACCGCGCCATGCTCGAAGTGCTGTACTCTACCGGCCTGCGCGTTTCTGAACTGGTCGGGCTGCGGGTGATGGATGTGGACCGCGCCGCGGGCTGCGTGCGCTGCATCGGCAAAGGGGATAAGGAACGCATCGTGCCCATTGGCAAGAAGGCGATCGCCCTCGTGGAACGTTATTTGCGCGACGCGCGTCCCAAGCTTCTGGGGAATGCGAGACAGCCTAACGTTACCACGCTCTTCATCAACCGGCGCGGCGGGCCCCTGAGCCGCGTGGGCGTCTGGAAGATTCTCTCGGCGTATGGCAGGCAAGCCGGCATGCGCACGGGGTTGACGCCGCACATGCTGCGCCACAGTTTTGCAACGCATTTGCTGGAACGCGGCGCGGATCTGCGCTCCGTCCAGTTGATGCTGGGCCATTCGGATATTTCCACGACGCAAATCTATACCCACGTCGTGGAGGAACGACTGAAGCAGATTTACAAGGCACATCACCCGCGCGCTTAGCGCGCGGGCAGCAACGCATCGCGGGTGCGGCAGCCCTCTTGGGCATGACCACCCTGAAGCGGAAGGAGCGCAATGCCAGACTACATGTTCTTGCTGGAAAGCCGGCTCTCGCCCGAACAGCGCGCGGCCATGCTGCGCGTGCAGGAGTTGGCCGCGGCCATGGGCTTCAATATCTATCTCACCGGCGGCACGGTGCGCGACTTGATTACCGGCGCCACCCTGCGCGATCTCGATTTCAGCGTGGAGGGCAATCCCTCCAAGATGGCGCGGGAACTGGAAAAGGGCGGCGCCAAGGTCATTTCCGAAGACGAAAAACTGCGCCACGTCGAGATTCTCTTCACCGGCGATTACGAAGGCAGCCTCTCCGCCGCGCGCGATGATTACTATGTGCGCCCGGGCACGAGGCCCGAAATCCGCTGGTCCACCATCATGGAGGATCTGCGGCGGCGCGATTTTTCCTTGAACGCCATCGCCCTCTCGCTGAATCCGGCTTCGCGGGGTTTGCTGCTGGATCCCACCAACGGTCTTTCGGACATCGAGCACGGGGAAGTGCGCGCGCTGACGATTCACAGCTTCACCAATCAGCCCGTGCGCCTGCTGCGCGCTTTGCGCCTTGCCGCCCGCATGGGCTACAAGCTCGAATCGCGCACCCAGGAATGGTTCAATCTCGCCATCGAAAGAGAACTCCACCATACCATCACGCCCGAGGATGCCGGCGAGGAGATGCGCGCCCTGGCGAAGGAAGAGCGCCCGCATCTCACCTTGAAGGATTGGGAAGCGCATCACCTGTTGGACCGCGTGCACCCGCTGCTGGCCAAGAAGCATCCGGATTACGAAGCTATTAATCGCATGATCAAAGTGCGCGATGACTTGTTTATGGCAGGATTCCGCCCGCGCCTGGCCACGCCGATGATGCTGGCGATTCTGGGCCGGCTGAAGGACCGCGATGCCAGCCATGTGCTCTCGAAGCTCGGCTTCCGTTCCGCGGAAATCGAGGTGATCGAGAATTTTCCCGACAAGGCTCACGATATTCAGAAGGACCTGGCAGGGAGAAAAACGAAAACACCCATCGAAGCTTACCGTTACATCGAAAAGCTTTCGATGGAATACGTGGCGTATCTGCTTGCCGAATCCAACAACTCGGCGGCGCTGTCCAAGTTGAAGGCATTTCTCCATAAGTGGCGCCCGATCCGCATGGCGCTGACCGCCGTGAGCAACGAACTGGAAGCGCTGGGTATGCCGCGCGGGCCGAGGTTCGATTATGTGGTGCAGGAAGTGTTTGCCGCGCAATTGAATGGGCGCGGCAAGACGCCCGAAGAGCGCATAAAAATGCTGCGCAGGCTATCCGGCATCAAGGAAGCGCCCAAGAAAAAAGAAAAGGAAAAGAAGCCCGCCAAGGGCGGCGAAAAGACGGCCTCGGGTGCAGCGGCGGCGGTAAAACACGGCGGCGCGGACAAGGGCAGGACAATGGCGAGGCTCATGGCCGCGCAAAAAGCCAACAGCGCAAAGAAGAAAGCCAAGAAGTAGCTTTTTACCCCGAACAATTGTCATTCCGAGCCCCGTTCGATTTTTGAACGGGGTGAGGAACCTGCTTTTTCCCGGTCTTTTGCGAAGAGCAGATCCCTCGCTTCTTCGCTCGGGATGACAACGTATCCCAGCTCTTCATCAGGCTGTTGTGCCGCGCTGTGGGAAACACGAGAAAGCCGTTCGCATTTCTGCGTGCGGCGATTTACAATCAACTTCCATGGGCAATCCGCAGTTTGTTCACTTGCACCTCCACACGGACTACAGCCTGCTGGACGGCGCTTGCGAAATTTCCGAGCTTCTCGACGAAGCCTCCCGTCAGAAAATGCCGGCCGTGGCCGTTACCGACCATGGCAACCTGTTTGCCGCCGCCAATTTCTTCCATGAAGCCAGCAAACGCGACGTCAAGCCCATCATCGGCTGCGAAGTCTATGTCGCCAAGGGCAGCCGCCACGACCGCGCCGAAAAAGCCGGGCCTCCCAATGGCGGCGGCGAGCGCGGCGAAATGGAACCCGGGACGCGCGGCAGCAATCACCTGGTGCTCCTGTGCGAGAACCTGGAGGGCTACCACAACCTGATCAAGCTGGTTTCCGCCGGATTCCTCGAAGGGTTCTACTACAAGCCGCGCATTGATTACGATCTCCTCTCGAAACACAGCACGGGACTCATCGCACTCTCGGCTTGCCTGCGTGGCCCGGTGACGGAATGCGTGGTGGAAGAAAAGCTTGACCTGGCCCGTGAAAATGCCTACAAGCTGCGGGACATTTTCGGGAAAGGGAACTTCTTCCTGGAAATACAAGACCAGGGCCTGGAGATCGAGCAGGGCGTCAACCGCGAACTGGTCCGTCTCTCCAAGGAAACCGGCATCCCGCTGGTGGTCACCAACGATTGCCACTACTTGCACCACGAAGATGCGCATGCGCAGGAAGTGCTGCTCTGTATCCAGACCGGCAAGACCATGAGCGACGCGCATCGCATGAGATTTGCCACCGACCAGTTCTACTTCAAGACCGCCGCGGAAATGGCCAAGGTCTTCCGAGAGGCGCCGGACGCGCTCAGCCGCACGGTGGACATCGCCGCGCGCTGCAACGTCAAGATTGACCACATTCCGAACGCCTTGCCGGAGTTCAAAGTTCCCGAAGGCCACACGCCCGGCAGTTATTTTGAGAAGATGGCCCGCGAAGGCTTTGCCCAGCGCGTGCCTTACCTCGAACGCCTCTCCCAGCAGGGTGCTTTACGCAATCCTCTTGCCGAGTACGAGCGCCGCCTCTCCTCTGAAATCGAGATGATCAAGAAGATGCACTACGAGGGCTACTTCCTGATCGTCTGGGATTTCATTCACTACGCCAAAGCCCAGGAAGTTCCCGTGGGCCCGGGTCGCGGTTCGGCAGCGGGCAGTCTGGTGAGTTATGCGTTGCGCATCACGGACGTGGATCCGCTGCAGTACAACCTGCTGTTCGAGCGTTTCCTGAACCCCGAGCGCGTCTCCATGCCCGATATTGACATCGATTTCTGCATGCGGCGGCGCGGCGAATTGATTGACTATGTCACCCACAAATACGGCCGCGAAAACGTCGCGCAGATCATCACGTTCGGCACCATGGCCGCCAAGGCCGCCATCAAGGACGTTGGCCGCGCCATGGACATCCCCTACGGCGAAGTGGATCGCCTGGCGAAGCTCGTGCCCACCACCCTGGGCATCGAACTGAAAACCGCGCTCGAAGAATCGCCGCAGTTGAAAGCCGCGATTGAGGGCGACGCAAAGCTGGGCGACCTGATGAAGGTGGCCTTGCGCCTGGAAGGCCTGGCGCGGCACGCCTCGACGCACGCGGCCGGGGTGGTCATTTCGCCGCAACCCCTCACCGAGCTCGTTCCCGTCTACAAGACCAATCGCGACGAAGTCACCACGCAGTACGACATGAACGCGCTGGAGCGCATCGGCCTCCTGAAGATGGATTTCCTCGGCCTCACGACGCTCACCGTGCTTCACGACGCCGTCAAAATGGTCCAGCAGAACCGCGGCGTGAAAATCGAACTTGACAATCTTGCGCTCGACGACGAAGCCACTTACAAGCTCTTCTCCCGCGGCGATACCACGGCCATCTTCCAGTTTGAATCTCACGGCATGCGCGACATTCTCCGCCGCTATCACCCCACCCGCATCGAAGACCTCACCGCGCTCAACGCCCTGTACCGCCCCGGCCCCATCCAGGGCGGCATGATCGATGACTTCATCAATCGCAAGCAGGGCAAAACGAAGGTCAGTTACGAATTGCCCCAGTGCAAAGATATTCTCGACGAGACCTACGGCGTCATCCTGTATCAGGAACAGGTGATGCAGATTGCCAATGCGCTGGCGAGTTTCTCTCTCGGCGAAGCGGATATTCTGCGCCGCGCCATGGGCAAGAAGAAAAAAGAGGAAATGGCGGCCCAGCGCGCTAAATTCCTGGCCGGATGCGAAAAAAACAAGATTTCCGAAAAGAAGGCCATACGCATCTTCGACCTGATGGAGGAATTCGCGGGCTACGGCTTCAACAAGTCGCACTCCTGCGCCTACGCCCTGCTCGCCTACCAAACCGCCTATCTGAAAACGCACTATCCCGTGGAATTCATGGCCGCCCTGCTCACCTCCGAAACCGGCAACACCGAAAAAGTGGTGAAGTACATCAACGAAGCGCGCGGCATGGGCATCTCCATTTTGCCGCCGGACGTGAATGAGAGCGATCTCTATTTCACGCCGGTGGGCGATTCCATCCGCTTCGGCCTGGCGGCCATCAAGAATGTCGGCGAGAACACCGCCAAGGCGATTCGCGAATCACGTCTTTCGCAGGGTGAGTTCAAGTCTCTCTACGAGTTTTGTGAACGCATCGAGCCGCGATTCCTGAACAAGCGCGTGTTTGAAAGTCTGGTCAAGTCTGGCGCCATGGATTCGCTGGGGCCGCGCGAACCGATGGTCGCTTCCGTGGACGACGCCGTGGCTGCCATACAGCGTGCCGCGCGCAGCAAGGAATCGGGCCAGCACGGTTTATTCTTCGGCGGTGGCGCGGCAGAGCCCAAGGTGCATTTCGAGTTGCGCGAAGCCACCCCGTGGAGCGAAGAAGAGCGCCTGGCCAGCGAATACGCCATGTTGGGCTTTTACGTTTCGGGCCACCCGCTGGAGAAATATGCCGCGCGATTGAAGGAACTCGGTACACTTTCGCTGGAAGAAGTGGAAGGGCAGCGCAACGGCAAAGAGATCAACGTGGCGGGACTCATCGTCGGCACGCGCCCCATGCGCTCCAGGAAAGGCGCGCGCTGGGCCATTTACACGCTGCAGGACATGACCGGCGTGCAGGAACTCCTGGCGTTTCCAGAGAGCTTCGCGCGGCTGGAAAATATCCTGAAGCCCGGCCAGCCGCTGCTCCTGAAGGTTCGCGTGCAGGTGGAAGAAGCGGGCACGCGCCTCTCCCTGCAGGAAGCCCGGCGTGTCGCGGACATCGCCGAGCGCGCCGCCTCCGAATTCCGCGTGCGCCTCGATCTCGCGCGGCTGGACGAGGGCACCCTCGAGCAGCTCGACAATTTATTTGCAAGCGCGCCGGGGCCAAGTACGGTAGTGTTTGAGCTGCTCTCGCCCGATGGAAAGGTGGCGCTTTTGCAGTCGCAGAGGAAGATTCGCATCAAGCAGGAACTCATTGACGCCGTGCGGCAGATTTGCGGCCAGCAGGCGATCCAGATGGTGGCGTAATGTGCGCAGCACATAAAGAGAAGAAGGGCGCAACCACGATTGACCGCCAGCGCGAAATTGAGCGTTTGGAAAAGGACGTCGAGGAGTTGCGGCGCCTGGCAGCCAACGATGAAGGCGACGCCGAAGTCGAGCGCCTGAAGCAGCAGGTGCTGGAACTCCGCCACGAATTCTACTCCCATATGGGCCCGTGGCAACGAGCGCAGATCGCGCGGCACCCCCAGCGGCCCTACACACTGGACTGGATCAACCTCCTGATTACCGATTTCATCGAGATTCACGGCGATCGCGGCATTGGCGATGACAAAGCGATGATCGCCGGCATGGGTAAATTCCACGGGCGTCCCGTTGCCGTGATCGGCCACCAGAAGGGCCGCGACACCAAACAACGCGTCATGCGCAATTTTGGCCAGCCCAAGCCCGAAGGCTACCGCAAGGCGCTGCGCGTTATGCAGCTTGCCGCGAAATTTGGCCGGCCCGTGCTCACGTTCATTGATACGCCCGGCGCGTATCCCGGCATTGACGCCGAGGAGCGCGGCCAGGGCGAAGCCATCGCGCGCAATCTGCGGGAGATGGCGCGCCTGCCCGTTCCCATCATCGTCACCGTCACCGGCGAGGGCGGCTCCGGCGGAGCGCTGGCCGTGGCCGTCGGCGATCGCGTCAACATCATGGAGAACGCCTTTTACTCCGTGATTTCGCCCGAAGGGTGCGCCTCCATCGTCTGGCGCGATTCCACCAAAGCGGAAACCGCGGCCATCGCCATGAAGATCATGGCCAACGACCTGCGCGATTTGGGCATCATTGACGAGATCATTCGCGAGCCCGAGGGCGGCGCCCACAGCGATCATGAAGCGGCCGCCAAACTCTTTGCCGAAGTCCTTGAAAAACAGCTCCTTGTGCTGACCAACCAGTCCGCGAAAGAACTGGTCCGCGCGCGCTACGAAAAGTACCGCCGCATGTGCCAGTTTTTCGACATCATACGCTGACAAACTTCGCAGTATCTATTCGTTGGGCAACCCCCCGTAGCACATTGGCTACGCGCCGAGTACCCCGCGGTTGTTCGCGTCCATTCTCCGCACTAACCTGATAAAGCATCGCGCGATTGACAGACTCGGGGGAGTCCGCGCCGTGGGGCCACACGTAGCAAACAGGGAGCAGGGCACAATCATGTCGGAACCGTTCCGTCCGTACGAAAAGTTGGTGGAGATCACCATCATGGGGAAGAAGTTTCAGGTTCCCGAGCGCAATTCGCTGCTGCGCTGCTTTCAATTCATTAGTCCGGAGACGATTCCGTACGGCCGCTTCTGCTGGAATCAGGATTGCCAGTATTGTCGCGTGACCTGCCAATTGCCGGATGACGACGAACCCCGCGAAATGATCGCCTGCAAGTTCATCGTGATGGCCGGGATGGAAATCACCGATTTGAGCCAGGAGTTGAAATGGTGCCTGCGCTCCAAGCTGCCCTCGTCCTCAGCCGCCGCCGTCTCCAAGTAATATTTCCGGCGGCTCTTTCGGCCATTCCCGCGACACAATTGAAGAAACCAGACATGCCACCATCGACCATTGTCCTGGGGTAGGGTGGGCTGCTTCCGGTTTGCCGACAATCCGCCTAGTGGCGAGCCGGCTCCAGGGTTGTGAGGGGTATTTTCTGATAGCGTTCTGATGAAGCGGGAACCAAGAAGTGGTGACAGGTTCTAATTCTCCGTTTGACTCAGATCGAGTGACTGTCTACGCAGTGGTGGTTGCAAGCAATGATCGTCGGCCGATGAGGATCGCGAGCAATGCTGCGACGATCGTTGCAGCAAGCCATTCTAGTATAGATACGACGGGCTTCCCGGGTGTCCAGAGCACCGTGAGAAAGAAGAAGGTTGAATTGTAGGAAGCATGGAATAGGATTCCGGGTAAGAGGCTTCTCTTTGCATTGATGAACACCCAGCAGATCAGAACCGACAGAGGCATGGTCCCCAGGGTGTACTCAATCGGAACGGCAACCGCGCTCCAGTTCTTCTGGAATATTCCAATCCAAAAGACTGGTCCGGTGTGCCAGAGCCCCCACATAAGGCCCACCCAGAGGCTCGCAACCAGTGCCCGCCGCCCTGAAAGGAGCCTCGTAAGTGCATATCCGCGCCAACCCGCCTCTTCAGAAAGCCCTCCATTGGCAATCGCCAATCCAAGGATGGCCAGGGCTGCCTGCCAAACGCCTCGCGAAGCCCATTGCGCCAGAGAGTGAAAGAGATCTGTGGAAGAGGCAGTCCCTCGCAAAGCGTCGCCGAACTTCTCGATGAAACCAGCGACATGGAATTGCCAACCTTGAAGGCTTGCAATAGTTGGAACATACTTGCCTTCGAAGGCGTGCAGAGCGATCAAGCTGACACCCATGATCGGCGCGGTCAGTAATGCGACGGCGTACCACTGAATGCCGATGCGCCACCTCACAAAGCTCTTGAGAAACCTCCAAAGGCCACCCCGACCGCCTTCGATCGCAATCAAGATGAATGCGGCGAGTGTCGGACTATATTGCGCTACGATCGGTATTTCGGCCGGGATCCGCCAATGTAGGATGCCAACCTTGTACGCCGCGAACGGGATCCACCCCATGCAAGCAATTGCGGTCGTCAAGAGATAGAAGATAACCAAGTGTCCGGGTTTCTGTTCACGTTGCGATTCAGCCTCGGTCATGGCTTGCCCCCTTTTGGCAGTGTGCGACGCACATCCGTTGGAATCGTTCGATTCAGTTTTGCTTGGAGAGCAACTTTCAAGAAGGCGGCGGCCGGCCCTAAGTCCACTTCCGGATTCATAACCTTCTGCAACTCAAACCCGCTGATCACGGCCACGAGAAAACGAGCGGTTGTTTGTGCCTGCTTGCGTGTACGTTTTGGTGGTGCATTCATTACGATGTGTGCGAGCCCGTCCAACAGCGTGGCTTCGGATTGCCGATAAATCGCCGCGAGTGCCGGCGTGTGAATTGCTTCACCCCAGAGCCTGACATCCAGTCGAAATTCGGGCAGACCCTCCGGCCGGTTTAATTGCTGAAGGATTTGGGCAATAACCTCCGACAGGCGCTTACCGCTGCATTGAGCGAGCCATTCCGCCGTCTGGCTTCGGAAAGCTTGGGCCAGGGCCTCCAATATGCTTTCTTTGCTCGGGAAATAGAGGTATAGGGCGCCGGGGCTGAGCTTGGCTTCACGGCAGACGTCCTGCATGGAAGTTCCGTGAAAACCGCTACGCGCGAAGCAATGAAACGCGGCCTGCAGGATTTGCCGACGGCGGTGGGTGCGGTGGGCGGCGCTCACTTTTGCCATACAGAACGAATGTTCGTTCTTTTTAGTCTGGTTGTCAAGTCGATAGAGTTGCGCTCGTTGAATGGGAGAGGCCACGCCCGACCTGCCGTGTCCGGCCCAATCGCCGAATCTGGGAAATCGGTTCTCGGCGCACTCGTAGTGACGCCTCTTACAGTTACGCCCGAACGGCGGGGCACTCGGAAGCTATGTGTCCTCTCGTGCGTTTGTGCCGGAGCATGAGTTGGACTACGCTTTCTAAAGACCATGACAACTCCACTTTCGCTCCCATGCGACGGCTGTGGCCAGACCGCCTCTCCGGCGCACCTGGCGCGTCGCTTGCAGCGGCTGGAATGGGCTACGCGCTACCGTCCCGTGCACATCCAGGCGCTCCTGCTCGGCGGCATTGCGCCGGAAGCTGACGGCGCGTTTCTCTATTACCCGGAAGGGAACTACCAAGGCGAAGCAGCCAATCTGCTGGACGCCTTGCGTATCGCCAGGACTGGGAATTGTGCCGACGCCATACTCACGGAGTTCCAGAAGCGCGGCCTTTTTCTCACGCATGTTCTGGAGTGCCCCTTGCTGCCAGGCGTGTCGCCCGCCGACGCTCAACTACTCCTCGAAAAACAGCTACCCGCCGTGATCGCGCGCATCCGCAGGTCGCTCAAGCCCAAGCGGCTGGTGCTGTTTTCCAGGGAATTGACCACCCTGGCAGGGAAGCTCACGGAAGCAGCTTTAGGATCTCCCGTATTCACAGGCTCTTACGGGCCGTTTGCGCTCGATGGCAACTCCAGTGAGAGCGAAATGGAGGCATTTCGCCGCAGCCTTGCCACAGGGACTCTGCTTTGAACCCGAAAGCTCTTGTGACGGAAGTCACTGCGGCGAGTGATGGGCTAACTGAAACTGTGAGTGACTCGCACATGCTGTTGATTATGGTAAGATTGCAGTCTGGCAGGCTGCCAAAGGAGTGATTTGTGCAGAATCGGGCTAAATTTGGCGTCGGCATTGGCGTGATCGTCTTTTCCTTGGCTTTCTTGGCCTGGCTTGGCTACGGCGAGAGCAAGACTTACTACCACACCATCGCCGAATACCAGCAACTTCAGGGCTCCGCGCGCAATCACCGCATGCGTTTGGCGGGCACCGTGGCGCCCGGCAGCATCCATCACTCCGCGGGACGCACCGATTTCGTGCTCGAAGAGCAGGGCAAGACCCTTTCCGTCAGCTATGTGGGCAGCGACCCGCTTCCCGATACGTTTGTTGACAAGTCTCAGGCACTGGTAGAAGGCCGCCCGGGTTCCAACGGCCAGTTCGTCGCGGAACACGTTCAGGCCAAATGCGCCTCCAAGTATGAGGCGGCACCCGGGGGAGACAAGCCCGCAACTTCCAGCACCACCCAACAGAGCAGCATGTAGCACGCCCAGCAGAAAAACCTTCGGGGGAGAGGCGGAAGGCTTATGGATGTATTCGGTTCGTTTACACTTCTGCTGGCGTTTGTGTGCGCTATATATGCGTTCGTGGGAGGCATTGCCGCCATCATCACGCGCCATCCGCTGCTCGTTAAGAGCACGCGCCAGGCGGGTATCGCCACTTGCGTCCTGATCTTCATCGGCACCTTCAGCCTCGAATATCTGCTCTTCAGCGATAACTTCTCGGTGGCTTACGTCGTTTCCCACAGCAATCGCGATCTCTCCGCGTTCTACAAAATTGCCGCTCTGTGGTCCGGCCAGGAGGGTTCTCTGCTGTTCTGGAGCTTCCTCCTCGCCGTTTACGTCATTTCAGTGCTCATCGCCTATCGCCATAAGAACGGCGAATTGATGCCGTATGTCGGCGTAGTTCTTGCCGGCGTGCAGATCTTCTTTCTCATCCTGAACAATTTCGTGGAAAGCCCTTTCAAGACGCTCGCCGCGGTGAATGCCAGCGGCGCGCTGGAACCCTTCGTGCGCATGGATGGCAACGGCCTCAATGCGCTTTTGCAGTACCCGGAGATGGTCATCCATCCGCCGAATCTGTATTCCGGCTACACCGGCTTCACCATTCCGTTCGCCTTTGCGCTGGCTGCGCTGCTCGCCCGGTATCCTGGCGAAAAGTGGATTCACCTCACCCGCAAATGGACCATGATCGCCTGGTGCTTCCAGTCCATCGGCATTCTTCTTGGCGCGCACTGGGCCTATGCCGTGCTCGGTTGGGGAGGCTACTGGGGTTGGGATCCCGTCGAAAACGCTTCGCTTCTCCCCTGGTTGACGGGCACCGCGTTTCTGCACTCCGTGATGATGCAGGAAAAGCGCGGCATGATGAAGGTGTGGAACGTTTGGCTCGTCTTTTGCACGTTTCTGCTGTGCATCCTGGGGACGTTCCTCACGCGCAGCGGCGTCGTGAGTTCCGTCCACGCCTTTGCGAACTCGCAGATCGGGCCCTGGTTTGTCAGCTTCATGCTATTGACTCTAGTGGTTTGCTTCGTTGCCTATGTCAAGAATCACGACTACTTGAAGAGCGAGAATCAGCTTGATTCTCTGATCTCCCGCGAGTCCAGCTTCCTTTTTAATAATTTGCTGTTCCTGGTGGCCTGCATCGCCGTTCTTTCCGGCACGCTTTTCCCCGTCTTTACGGAGTGGTTCACTCCCTCGCGCATCAGCGTGGGCGCGCCCTTCTTCAACAAGATCATGATTCCCATCGGCCTTGCCATTCTTTTCCTCACTGGCGTCGGCCCGCTCCTCGCCTGGCGCAAAACCTCGGTTGACAGCATGAAGCGCAACTTTACCTGGCCTCTTGTGGCTGGCGCGCTTTGCGCCGTTCTTGCCTACCTTCTTGAATATCGCAATGCGTTCTCGCTGGTCTGCCTGTCCCTCTGTGGCTTCGTTTTCTGGACGATCGTGATGGAGTTCTACCGCGGCGCAAAGGTTATTGCCGCGCGTTCCGGCATGAGCATGATGATGTCCGCGCACGAACTCGCCATGCGCAACACGCGCCGCTACGGCGGCTACGTCGTGCACTTCGGCATGGTGCTGATCTTCATTGGCTTGGCGGGCGCCGCGTTCAATACGGACGTCCAGAAGACCATGAACTTGGGCGATTCCATGAAGCTCGGCCCTTACACGTTGGTGCTACAGAGCGCCGACACCAAATCCGAGAAAAACTACACCGCTGAGCGCATGATCGTAGAGGTGATGAAAGACAATAAGCAGCTCATGCTGCTCTACCCGGAAAAGCGCCAATTCCAGGGCCGGGACCAACAAAGCGGTACCATGGTGGCCATCTACTCCACCTTGCGCGAGGATGTGTATGTGGTGTTCGCCGGGATGGACCCCGACACCAATCTGCCCGTGATTCACGCTTTCCTGAATCCCCTGGTGAAGTGGATCTGGCTGGGCGGCGTTTGGGTGGTGATGGGCACGCTGCTGGCTTTGATGCCCAACCGCCGCGCTGCGCTGGTGATTGCCGCGGCAACGCAGCCGGCCGCCTCGCCCGTGGCTCCAGCACTGACGCCATCAGTAACTTTGAGAGAGGGCCATGACTAAGCGACGCAGCCTATTTGTGCTTGCCCTGGTGATTGCCCTGGGCGTGCTTCCGCTTGTCGCCCAGCAACAGCAGGAGGAGGACCGCGTCAAAGCCATTGGAGGGAAATTCCTGTGCATGTGCGGGTGCAACCAAATCCTTACGCAGTGCAACCACGTCGGCTGCACCATGTCCGCGGCCATGTTGAAGGAATTGAGGCAGCGGGTGAATCGCGGCGAATCCGAAGCCACCATCACGCAAGCCTTCGTCCAGCAATTCGGCACCACGGTTTACGCGGAGCCGCCCAAGACCGGCTATAGCATGATCGCCTGGGCCATGCCGGCGGTTTATTTCGTCGTCGGCGCCACGCTGGTGCTCCTAGTGATTTCCAGGTGGCGCAAGAGGCCGCAGGCCGCGACCGTGGACGCGACTGCACCCGTCACCGCAGCGGGTGTTAAGATTTCCCAGGAAGCTATGGCACGCGGGCGGGCGCAAGCGGCCCGGGAGACTGAGGACTAACGTGATTCTCGCAGGCGTGTTTCTGGCACTGACGATAAATTCGCAGGACCTGGCCGTGGGCGGCGCGTGTCTCGGGCTGGCCGCCGCTGTCTTTCTTTTCGTGTTCTACATTCATCCGGACGCTTCCGATCTGGCTCCTCACCGCACCAAGCTGGACCAATTGCTGGAGCGCCGCGACGCCATTTATGACAACCTGCGCGACCTGAAATTCGAATATCGCGCCGGCAAGTATTCCGAAAGCGACTACGAAACGATGAAAACCACGCTGGAAAACGAAGCCGCCGTGGTGCTCACGGAAATCGAGCAGGCCACGGAATTCCAGGTGCGGCGCCCGCGCGGCGTCAAGCCCGTCACGACGGAGCGGGGCGCTCGATGAATCGGTTCTGTCCGCGAATTCTCCTCGCCATCGCCGCCGTTTTTCTCGCTGCCTCTGGCGCTCAAGCCGGCACCGTTCACGGCACGGTTATCAATCGCACCACGGGCAAGCCCGCTGCGGATATTCCACTCACCCTCCTGAATCCCACGGCGGGCATGGTGGAAGTTGGTTCTGCCGAGAGCGATGCACAAGGTCAATTCACTGTCACCAGCGATGCCATCGGCATGGGGCCCATTCTGATTCGCGCCACTTATAAGGACAATTCATTCAACACGTTTCTTCCGCCGGGGCGCTCGGAAGTCGATGTGGACATTTACGAGACCTCGAAGGATCCCAAATCCATCACGCCCGATTCGCACATCATCATTTTTCAGCCCACTGGCGACAAGCTGATCGGCGCCGAAGAGTATCACGTGCAGAACAGTTCGAACCCTCCGGTGGCCTATTTCCGCACGGAGGGCAACTTCGATTTCGCGATTCCCGAGAAGGCCACCCTGCAACAAGTCAGCACGATCAGTTCGCTGGGCGTGGCCGTGCCGCAAGCTTCAATTGATAAGGGCAAGGGCCGCTATGCCATCGCGTATGCGTTCCGGCCAGGGGAGACGAGCGTCCGCCTTTCCTACGAACTTGCCTATCCCGGAAATGCCGCGACCGTGAAATTGCCGGCTGCTTATGGCGGTTTCAAGATGCTCGTCGTCGCGCCGCCGGGCGTCACCGTTGCCGGCGATGGCTTGAAGTCCGCCGGGCAAGAGCAGGGCATGATGGTGTACACGCACGACCCGCTGGCCGCGAAGGCGAGCTTGCTCGTGCAGCTCTCTGGCATTGGCAACCCGCAAGCCGCGGATGCCAGTGGTGCACAGGGCCAACAGGGCGGGCAGGAAGGGAACTCGCGCACGGAGAGCGAGAATATTCAAGCGGTCCCCGGGCGGCTCGACGATCTGAAATGGCCGCTGATGATCGGCCTGGCCGCGCTGTTTGCTCTTGGCGCGATTATGCTCTCACGAAAACAAGTGGTGATGGCTGAGGGTCCTGCCGCGGAACTCGAAGATGCTCCTGTTGCGCCGCGGAAGGCGTCCGCAAAGGCCGCCAAGCCGGCGCCTGCCACTGCCGCCGCTCCAAGTGCCGCGCCACCAAGCAGCGTCGCCGAGGTGAACGCCCAGGTTAGTGCGAGCCTCGATTCGCTCAAGGACGCCATCTTTCGCTTGGAACTCCGCAAGCAAGCCGGTACGATCTCCGAGGAAGAGTACGCTCGTGAGCGCGCCCGCGTCGAAAAGCTTCTGCGCGATCTTGTCCAGGGCTAAGAAACTGTGTTCGCTCACGGGCTGGCCAGCTTCAGAGTTGGGGCCACGCTGGAGAATTGGGAGGGCGTGGCCTCGCAGTTTGCTGAAGAACTCCAAGGCATGTCATTCCGAGGGCGGGGTTTGCCCGAGGAATCTGCTTTTTCTTGGATTGTTGCAGGAAGCAGATTCCTCACTTTGCTCGGAATGACACGGAGCGCCAATACTTCAGCGGCCTGTTTGGCCTTGTCGGCATTTCCATCTGAACTGGGCCTTCGCCCCTGAGGGATCTTCTTTCGTGCTTGCAGAGAGAGTGGATACTACGCTGAAATGTCTACTGTGACATCGCTGCGCATACCTCCAACCGGGCTTCGCTTCGAGAACATCGACAAACGCTATGGCGGACTCTTCGCCCTGCGCCGCGTATCCCTTGAAATTGCACCTGGCGAATGCGTCGTCCTTGCCGGGCGTAATGGCTCCGGGAAGACCACGCTGCTGCGCATCGCCGCGCAAATAGTGAAGCCCACAGCAGGGAAGCTGAGCCTTCCTGGGGCGAATTCTGCGCCCTCCTCCAACGGAACGCCCGGTTATGTCGCTCATGCCACCATGGTCTACGACGAGCTGACGGCCGAAGAGAATCTGCTGCTGTTCGCCAGACTTCAGAACGTCGAAAACCCCGCAGCCCGCGCGGAAGAATTGCTGCGCGAAGTCGGCCTGATCGATCGCCGCGATTCTCTGGTGCGCACCTTTTCCCGCGGCATGCGCCAGCGCATCGCCATTGCGCGCGCTCTGATTCATCGCCCCTCGGTGCTGCTCTTCGATGAGCCCGCCACGGGCCTTGATCCCCCCGGCATCACCTGGCTGGCGAATTCCTTGCGCGAACTGAATCGCGCCGGCTGCACGGTAGTCATGAGTCTTCACGGCGAATCGGAAATTTCCGCTCTGGCCACGCGCGCCGTGCAGCTCGACGCAGGAAGCGTTGTGGCGGACACCAAGACCGGGGCGTCGCTGCGCTCGATCCTTACCTTCGGGAGTGTCTGAGCGACGCCATGAGTCTCTTCTCTAACACGGTGATACTCCTCGGCAAAGAGTTGCGCACGGAATTCCGTTCGCGCGAACTGCTGACAACCACCGCCGTCTTCATCCTGATCGTTCTGGTGCTGTTCAGTTTTGCGATCAATCCGGGTACCGAAGAAGCCCGCCAATTCGCTCCCGGCCTTCTGTGGTTGGCGATTCTTTTCGCCTCTTCGCTGATGTTTCAATCCTGTTTTCTGCGTGAGCAGACCAACGACACGCTAAGCTCACTGCGCCTGGCCGTCAGCGATCCCTTCGCGATTTTTCTCGCCAAGCTCATCGCCAACACGCTGTTCCTGCTGATGACCGAACTGCTGATGCTGCCGTTTTTCGCCATCTTCTACAACATTCCGCTGTGGTCCAAACTCCCCGTCCTGATCCTGGTGCTGTTTGTGGGGAGCCTGGGCATTTCCATCGCCGGCACCGCTATCTCCGCCATCTCTGCGCAAGCCCGCATGCGGGAATTGCTGCTGCCCCTTCTTTTGCTGCCGCTGCTCACACCCGTGCTGGTGGTCAGTTCTCTTGTTACGGGAAATCTTCTGGACCGCGAGCCGATCGTGCTGTGGAAGGGCATCGGATTTCTGGCCGTTTTTGACCTTATCTTTTTGACGACGCTATGGCTTTTCGGCGAATATCTTCTGGAGGAGTAATTCGCAATGGGTAAACGCATCGTCCTCGGCGCGGTCGCCATCCTGTTTGTCATCGCGGCGGCCTACGCTTCCTTTTATGTTGCGCCGGAAGAGCGCACCATGGGCGTGCTTCAGCGCATCTTCTATTTTCACGTCGCGAGCGCCTGGGCCGGTATGGACGCATTCCTTCTTTGCTTCATCGCTAATCTGCTGTACGTCTGGAAGCGCAATCAAAAATATGACTGGCTGGGCGTTTCCAGTGCCGAAGTCGGCCTGGTCCTCACGACCGTGGTGCTCATCACCGGGCCCATTTGGGCAAAACCCGCGTGGGGCATCTATTGGACATGGGATGCGCGCCTCACCTCCACCTTCGTCCTGTGGCTGCTCTACGTCTCTTATCTTCTCTTGCGCACCCTCATCGAAGAACCCGGGCGCCGGGCGCTCCTGAGCGCTCTCTTTGGCATCTTCGCTTTCATTGACGTTCCTCTGGTTTTCTTCTCCATCCGCTGGTGGCGCACGCAGCATCCTGCTCCGGTCATTATGGGCGGTCCGGGCTCAGGACTCGATCCCACGATGAACAAGGTCTTTTTGTTTAGTGTTTTGGCCATGCACGTCTTAGCGGCGTTCCTGATCGTCGAACGTTACATGCTGGAAAAAATGAGATCGGAAGTAGATATCCTGCGGAGGGAAGCGGAGGCGCAATGAAAAACCTGAACAGCGTGTTTGCGGCGTACCTCATCGGCTGGGGCGTGTTCTTTCTTTTCTATATCACCATCGCCAAGCGCACCTCCGATCTCCGCGCCGAAGTCGATCGCCTGAAAGCGAGGCTTCGTCGCCCATGAACGAACCCACCGCACAGACACCAAGCCAACCACCAGCGGGGAAGCAGCGCCATGGATGCCTCACGGCGTACCTTGTACTCATGATGGTCGCCAACTCTGCCACTGCGCTCATCTATCTTCTCGGCTCGGAAACAATACGACGCAATGTTCCGAAGATGCCTGAATGGGCCTTCCCGGTTCTGATTGGTGTGGGAATCTTCAACCTCATCTGTGCCATTGCTTTGTTCAGATGGAAAAAATGGGGATTTTGGGGCTTTGTCGCCTCTGCTGTGGCTACATTTTTTCTCAACATTTTCATCGGGATTGGACTGGGCTCTGCCTTGCTTGGATTGCTGGGCGTGGCCATTCTTTATGGAGTGCTGCATATCGGTGGGGAAGAAAAGGGCTGGTCTCAACTAGACTGAAACCCGTATCGAACGAACCGCTTTTCTCTTAGTTTCCTGATATCTGATCGCTGATATCTGATATCCATACTCCGACGGAGAGCGCCAGCTCCCTCTCCGGCACAAGGGAACCGCAATGGCAAATCTTAATACCAACTCCAAAAAACGCGTTGGCATAGTCCTTTTTCAGCTCGGCGGGCCAGACTCGCTCGAAAACGTCGAACCGTTCCTCCGCAATGTTTTTCTCGATCCGGACATCATTCCGCTGGGCCCGCTGAATTTTATTCGTGGCCCGCTGGCGCGTTACATTGCCAAGAAGCGCTGCGTGCCCGTCGCTCAGCGCTACGGCATGATCGGCCGCCGCTCGCCCATCGGCATTCTCACGGAGCGCCAGCGCCGCAAGCTGGTGGCGGCGTTGCAGCCTTATATCGAACCTGTCGCCTTCACCGCCATGCGTTACTGGAAGCCGCTCACAGAGGACGCCGTCTCCGCCTTGAAAAAGGCTGGCCGCCTCGATGAACTCGTGCTCCTGCCTCTCTATCCCCACTTCTCTTACGCCACCACGCTCAGCAGCCTAAAGGAGTGGCGGCGCGTGTATGGCGAAACCGACGACACTCTGCCCGAGCGCACCATCGAGTATTTCTACGATCATCCGCTGTACATCGAAGCACTGGTGAAAAACATCGGCAAAATCCTGCGCCAGTTTCCGGATAGCTCCCGTGCGCATTTGATTTTCAGCGCCCACGGCTTGCCCATGAGCCTCGTCGAAAAAGGCGACCCGTATCCGAAGCATGTTGAAGAAACCGTGCGGCTGGTCTGCGAACAGGGCGCCCGCGAATACCCGAATTGGCCGCGTACGCATTTGCTGTGCTTTCAGAGCAAGGTCGGCCCGGCGAAGTGGCTCGAGCCTTCTTTCCTTGCCACGCTCGAACGCCTGGGCCACGAAGGCATCAAGGAGGCGCTGGTGGTGCCCATTTCGTTTGTCACCGAGCACATCGAAACACTGCACGAAATCAACATTGACGGACGCGCCGACGCCAAAAAATGGGGCATCGAGCGCTTCCGCATGATGCCCGCCGTCGGCGATGGCCCCCTCTTCATCGCCGCCCTCAAAGATCTCGTCCTCCGCGCCGTCGAAGTCCCCGATGATACGTTATCCCTGTAGCTCAGGCCTTCGGGCCTGAGGCATTTCACAGCGCCGAGCAACACGGCCATGCCAAAGGGGTCACCCCATTCCCGCACCACCATTTGTCATCCCGAGCGCTGTAGCTCAGGCCTTCAGGCCTGAGGGATCTGCTTTTTCTTCTTCTCGCCCCTCCTTAACCTCCAAAACTTCCTTCATTTCCTTACCGTCTCTTGGTAGAGTGCTCCCAGCTTCAGGACATGCGAGGGGACGCGTTCTCGTTTTTGTTGCGCTATAATCCACATTTCGGGTATTGGGGCCCGAAATTCATGAAAGCCACCTATCATCCTGGCATACATCGCTACGCCGTGTTCGTGGTGTGCTGGACCGTGGGCCTGTTGACCGCGGGCGCCCTGGTCACTTCCGAGGACGCGGCGCTCGCCGTACCCGATTGGCCGCTCTCCTACGGCACGCTCAATCCTCCAATGGTTGGTGGCATCGCCTTCGAACATTCACATCGCCTGATCGCCGCGGCCCTCGGATTCCTGGTCATCGTTCTGGCGTTTCTGCTCTGGCGCAAAGACGAACGCCCCGGGGTGCGTTGGCTGGGCGCGGCTGCTGTGGCGGGCGTCTGTCTGCAAGGCGGCCTCGGCGGCCTCACCGTGCTGAAACTCCTGCACTATTGGCTTCCCGTGATGCATGCCTGCACGGCGGAGATCGTGTTCGCCATTCTCGTGAGCATCGCCATGGTCACTAGCCGCTGGTGGATGGAGAATCAGCCGCAATACGAAGACCGCGGCACTCCGCCGATTCACACCATCGTAACGCTCAACGCCTTTGTCATTTTCGCGCAGATACTTGCTGGCGCGGGTTTCCGCCACAAATATCTTTCTCTTAAGCCGCACGTTTACGGCGCTCCGCTGGTGCTTCTCATGGTGGTCTGGACGGCTTTGGTGCTTCGCAGCCGCTTCCCGCAAGTGCGCGAGATGGTCCGCGCCCGTGTCCTGCTGCATATGATCGTGGGCATCCAGATTCTTCTGGGCCTCACGGCGCTGTGGGCGCGCATCCAAAGTGCGAACGATCCGCAGCCCATGCCATTCATGGTGTTCTCGACTGTCGTGCATACCGTTGTGGGCGCGATTCTTTTTGCCATCTCCATCTTGACCGTGCTTTTGTGTTACAGGCTTGTTCCCCGAGACAGGGAAGTGCTCTTGGCCACGACGCGAGGAGAGGTGCCCGCGCAATGAGCACGGCCCAGACCACGGAACTCACGCAACCCAGCAAGCTGAGCGCTTACATTGCGCTTACCAAGCCGGACGTGTCCTTCCTGGTCCTGATGACCACCGGCGCGGGCTTTTACATGGGCGTGCGCGGTCCCGTGGATTGGCTGCACATGCTGCACGTTGTCTTCGGCACCATGATGATTGCCGCGGGCACGGCGGCGTTGAATCATTACATCGAGCGCGAATCCGACCGCACCATGCGCCGCACGGCCTCGCGACCGCTTCCCAGCGGCCAACTCACGCCCGCGGAAGCGCTCCGCTTCGGCCTGCTCCTCTGCGTTGCCGGCGCCGTGGATCTGGCTATAGTCGCCGGTTTTCTCCCCTGCCTGCTCGGCGTGTTCACTTGCCTCAGTTATTTGCTGGCGTACACGCCGCTGAAAACGCGCACCGTCTGGGCCACGTTCATCGGCGCCATTCCCGGTGCGATTCCACCGATGATTGGTTGGACCGCCGCCACCGGTAAGCTGGACACGCCGGCGTGGCTGCTCTTCGCCATTCTCTTTTTCTGGCAATTCCCGCATTTCCACGCCATCGCCTGGATGTACCGCGAGGACTACGCCCGCGCGGGGATTCTTATGCTGCCAGTGGTGGACAAGGACGGCACGCGCACGTTCCGCCAGATCATTCTCTATGCCGCGTCGCTTGTTGCCGTCAGCCTGCTGCCCGCCATCATGGGCTTTGCCGGCGTGCTGTATTTCTTTGGCGCGCTGGTCAGTTGCACCGGCCTAGTCCAAGTCTGCCTCTGGGCCGCCAACTCCAAATCCAACAATCGCGCCAAGTGGCTCATGCACGCCACGGTGCTGCACATCCCGATCCTCCTGGGCCTAATGATGTACGACAAACTCCCGCGCTAAGTGGCACAGACATTCCTGTCTGTGCTCTTGGGGTTTACTTCCTGGTCACTGGTCACTGATCGCTGGTCGCCGCTTTCTGATAGCTGGTCACTGATAACTGATCTCTGATATCTGCTATCCTCTGACTTGCCCCATGTTCTCCCACGCCGCACTCAACGCCACGCTGAACGCCATCAGCGCCATTCTCCTCGCCTCTGGTTACGCCGCCATCCGCTCCGGCAAACGCGCCCTGCACAAGAAATTGATGCTCTCCGCCTTCGCCGTCTCCTGCGTCTTCCTGGTCTCCTACCTCGTTTACCACTACCGAGTCGGCCACGTCGCTTTTCAGGGCCAGGGCTGGATTCGCCCTGTTTATTTCGCGCTTCTCGCCTCGCACACGATCCTGGCCATCGTGATCGTTCCCCTAATTCTCGTCACGCTGCGCCGCGCGTGGCTCGGACGCTTCGATAGACATCGCCTCATCGCCCGCTGGACCCTCCCGCTGTGGTTCTACGTTTGCGTTACCGGCGTCATCGTCTACTTCATGGTCTATCAGATATATGCAAGATAAAAACGCTGCTTCCCGCATTGAGATCTTGGTTTTCTGCGATGGTCGAGCTTGCTTTTGGCTTACTGACAACTGCCAGACTCATCTGTCTGTTTAGAACTACCGCAGGAGTGCTGGCGGCATAGTTTCACTTTCACTCGAGCACGGAGGGCCAAAGAAAAGATCAGCGCGGGAAACGCGTTGCCTGTGACCGCAGTTACAGACTCGTCTCTAGTCGTCGCCTATCATTCGACTGTCGAGCAAGGAGTCACAAATGACGGACAACACCGGTGGCTGGATCCTTCTTCTCCTCAGCTTGGTTATCTACTTCATTCCATCGATGTTGGCTGCGAGCAAACATTCCAATAAGTCGACTGGAATCTTTTTGCTTAATTTACTCCTCGGCTGGACGGTGATTGGCTGGATCGGAGCTCTCATTTGGGCGGGTTCCGTCGAATCTGACACAGCAAAAACTGCAAAAGTTGAAGTCGCGCCGCTCACGAAGAAGTGCCCTCAGTGCGCGGAGGTTGTCTTGCAGGACGCGCGGCTTTGCCGATTCTGCCACTTCGACTTCACGCCGAAACCGCAGCCGCCGGAAGAACATCCGTGAAGACCGGGCGACAAGCGCGGACAGCGCAGCGCGCTGCCGCAAACAGCAAAAAGATGAAAATTACAGCGACCTTGACAATCCGCGGGACCGAATTGAGCATCCGTCGGGTCGCACCCTGTCCTCTTGAACCCTGCCCTGATGCAAATCAAAGGAACCCGCGCAGGTATTACGTGTACGCACACGTAGACCCGTCTGGAAAGATTTTCTACGTGGGGAAAGGAAAGGGGAGGAGGGCCTGGTCGATAGATCGTCACCCGCTGTGGCATAGGTACGTGGAGAAACATTTGGCTGGCCAATATGAAGTTCGAATCCTACAAGACAACCTTCCAGAAGAAGAATGTGAAGAGGTTGAAGCAGCTTGGATCGCTCAATGCTCGAATTACCTCGTCAATTGGATCAGTGCGGGCAGGAACCTCGACCTTCAGGCCCTAAAACGTTACCACAAGCTAAGAGATGCAAATCGGGGTCTGATTGCCCAAGCCAAGACAGTTGAGAAAGGCAACCTGGAACAGGCCGTAGAGATGTATGTCCAGGCTATCGAAGCAATCAAGGAATATTCGTCCATCAGCTACGAAGAGGGGCTTGTCGGCCAACTACTGCGCGAGGAAGAAGTTGAGTTTGGGAAGTGTGGCGAAATCGAGGCCCTTGACCGGCTAACCCTTTGTCTCGTCAAGCTCAAGAAGCAAGGGGAGGCCGCAAAACATGTGAATAGCTACTTCACTCTGTATCGACGCGATATGCAACGAGCTGCTTATCAACGAATTGCAAAAAGAATCGCACGATCAGGCTTGGGAAAATCTGCGCCAGATTCATCCTTCGGAACCTCCACTGAAAAACGCTGAACGCCGCCTCTCGACGTAAAGCCCGCATCCATGGGAAACTTCCACCCTATGAAAATTCTACTGTTTGGTGCAACGGGTTCGGCGGGCGGCGGCGTCCTAGACGCTTGCCTTGGCGCATCCATCGTCGAGGAAGTGCGCGCCATCACCCGGCGGCCGCTCATGCACACCAGTTCCAAGCTGCGCACCTTCGTGCACAAGGATTTTGTGAATTATGCAACGGTTGAGGAAGCTTTCCGCGGCGTGGATGCCTGTCTATTTTGTCTCGGCGTCTCCGCCACGCAGGTGTCCAGAGAGGAGTACCGCAAGATCACCTACTCCTACACGTTGGCGGCGGCCCAGATGTTCAAATCGAAAAGCCCTGGCGCTGCCTTTCACTACATCAGCGGGCAGGGAACTCGTCCGGACAGCCGGATGTTCTGGTCACGTGTGAAAGCGCAAACCGAGCACGACCTCATTGAACTTGTGGACGCCGACTGCTGGCGGCCCGCGTTTATCGATACGCCGCCTTCACCCAGCCTGCCGAAAATCTACAAAACCTTCTTCCCGCTCTTGCGCGTCCTCAAGCCCTTCCCCAGCCTCTACGTCTCCGGCGCGGACCTCGGTCGCGCCATGCTCCAGGCCACCCGGGAAAATCTGCGCAAGCGCATCATCGAAAACCGCGAAATCCGCCAAATCGCCGCCCGCGCTGTTTTCTAGTTGTAGCTCGCAGTGGTTTGCAGGTGTCATTCCGAGCGAAGCGAGGAATCTCTCTTCGATGGAAAGCCAAGAAAAGAGGGATTCCTCACTGCGCAGACTCCGTTCGGAATGACGGAACAGCACTTTTTCCGCAGCCTCTGAAGCCGTGCCCTCCCGGAAATCATTTATCAGATGACTCCCAGGGAAACGAGCTGCCAGCTACGCCTGCGGCAGAGCCGCGATCACCGCGTCAGTGAACTCCTGCGTCCCCGCCGTTCCGCCCACATCCCGCGTGACGTGCTTGCCCTCTTTGTACACTTTCACCAAGGCCGCTTCGATCCGCTTCGCCGTGGTACGCTCGCCCAGATGCTCCAGCATCAGGATCGCGCTCATCAATAGTGCCGTGGGATTTGCCAGGCCCTTGCCCGCAATGTCCGGCGCCGTGCCATGCACCGCCTCGAAAATCGCGCTCTCATCGCCGATGTTTCCGCTGGGCACCACGCCCAATCCGCCTACAAGGCCGGCCGCCAGGTCGCTCATGACGTCGCCATACAAATTCGGCAGCAGCAGGACGTCAAACTGGCCCGGATTCATCACGATCTGCATGCACGCGTTGTCCACAATCAATTCTTTGTACTCGATATCCTTGTAGTGCTCCGCCACGGCGCGCACCGACCGAAGAAACAGCCCATCGCCGAGTTTCATGATGTTGGCTTTGTGAATCGCGTGAATCTTCTTCCGCCCGTGCTTCCGGGCATATTCAAACGCAAACCGCGCAATCCGCGTGGAAGCCTTCTCCGTGATGATCTTCAGGCTCTCCACCACGCCGGGGACGACCTCGTGCTCCAGCCCCGAGTACAGATCCTCGGTATTCTCCCGTACGATCACCACGTCCACGCCATCAAAATGCGATTTCACGCCTGGCAGGTTCTTCACCGGACGCAGATTGGCGTAGAGGTCCAGGCTCTTCCGCAGCGCCACGTTCACGCTCCGCGCGCCCCCGGCAATCGCCGTAGCCATCGGCCCCTTCAGCGCCACGTGATTCCGCCGCACAGAATCAATCGCCGCAGAGTTCAACACTTCCGCGCCGGTGGTGCGTTTGTCCGTGTGTTCCGCGCGCGCTGCCAGCTCTTCCCACTCGATTTGCACGCCCGAAGCATCCAGAATGCGCCGCACCGCCGCCGAAACTTCCGGCCCGATGCCCTCTCCGGGTAACAGCGTAACTTTATGTTTCATAAGTGCATCTATTTTACTGTAGCTCAGACCTTCAGGCCTGAGGCTTTTTCCCGGGTTGCTCCCGTGCGGTCTGCCATTACCGTAGCTGATTGCTCGTCAGGATGCGTTTGCCGCCTGATATCTGATCGCTGATATCACTTCGCGGGCAGGGAATTGCGCCATAGGAACGCCCACTTTGCACCAATTCGGCCTGTGCTATACTGAAAAGGTAAAGTTCCTCGCGGAGGATTCCGCGAGCGGAGGCCAAGAGAAATTATGATCAACCTGACGCCTGTAGCCGCCACCAAGGTCAAGGAAATCATGAGCATGCAGAACCCCGTGCCCACGGCGCTTCGTGTAGCCGTGGTAGGCGGAGGCTGCTCCGGTTTCCAGTACCACATGGCATTTGAGAACCAGACCAATGAGACCGACGAGGTCGTGGAATTCGACGGGCTCAAGGTCGCCGTGGACCAGATGAGCTCCATGTACCTCGACGGCGTCGAGATAGACTACATCGAGACCCTCGAGGGCGCTGGCTTCAAGTTCAACAACCCCAACGTGAAGAGCACTTGCGGCTGCGGCAGCTCCTTCAGCGTCTAATCGCCTCCGTTTTGCCTTTGTAGGGGTGCAGCACCCATAAGCGTTAACTTAATGATTGACTGTTGTGGTGTTCCGCGCCTATGCTCAGGCATGGCACTAAACACGGAAGACCTTACCATCGAGAACTGGGCTGTGTTGCGTACGTTTTTGCCGGCGGGATGGGAAGAGATGGCGCGTCGGAGCGGGGCGTTGTGCCGGGCACGGGACTTTCCGGATGCGGAAAGTTTATTGCGTGTGCTGCTGCTGCACATCGGAAACGGATGCTCGCTCGCGGAGACTGCGGTCCGCGCGCGCTACCTGGGGATCCACGTCAGTCCGGTGGCGGTGTTCAAACGCTTGCGGGCTTCCGAGGAGTGGCTGCGCTGGTTAGCGGAACACCTGCGTGGGCAGCAGCGGCTGGCGATGGCAACTCATGGACGGCGCGTGCGGGCGGTGGATGGCACTTCGGTGTCGGAACCGGGCAGCACCGGAACCGACTGGCGCGTGCATTACGCCATCAACCTTGCGGACTTGCAGTGCGACTTCTTTGCTATCACCAGCGTGGCTGGCGGAGAAACCCTGCGACGCGTTCCGGTGCGCGCTGGGGACATCTTGCTCGGCGACCGCATCTACGCGACTTCCGTGGGGGTGGCCCATGTAGCCAAAGCCGGTGCGGATATTGTGGTGCGGCTCCACCGGAGAGCGCTGCCCTTATTTGATGCGGCGGGCAAGCGGGTCAACCTGCTGCGACGCTTCGCTTCCTTGGAAGTCGGCAAAGTGCAGCAGTGGAACACGCGGGTGCCCTGTGCCGATGGAAATTGGATTTCCGGGAGACTGGTGGCCGTGCGGCGCAGCGTGCAGTCGACCCGTATCGTCCGTGCACGCATGGAACGCTATGCCAAAAAGCATCGCAAGACCATCAGCCCAGACAGTTGGAAAGCCGCCGCGTATTTTGCCGCCTGGACCACTCTGCCGGATACATTTTCGGCCCCCGCGATTCTGGAGTTGTACCGTCTGCGCTGGCAAATCGAACTGGCCATCAAGCGCATGAAATCCATTCTGGGCTTGGGCCACCTGCCCAAAAAAGATCCCGCCAGCGCACGCGCTTGGCTACACGGAAAACTCTTTGTCAGTCTACTGGTGGAGCGCATGGTGGAAGCGGCTAATTCATTTTCCCCCTGGGGCTATGGACCGGAGGTTACGGCGGAGCCGCTGGCGCGAGACTGAATTCATGTTGCGAGAGATGTGCTCGGCCATCTCTCCGCCCCACAGCTTAGCTACAACCCTCCGGGACTGGGAGCAGATCGTTTTCCGGTTAGCGGAACCCTCTCGGCGCCGACGCCGCTACCCTTATAATTAAGTTAACGCTTATGGGTGCAGCACCCGCCGAAGGGGGGCACCCCAGGTCCGCACACCCCCTGATTCGTGCGCCTCTTCACGGGCTCCAGGCCTATCCCAGCAGCCTTTTCCTCCTTGCCCCCAGTTTCTCCACAGGTACAATGTCAAGACACCCGATAACCAATGACCGGAAGCATCCGTGGGGTTGCAACCGTCCACCATGCCTCGTTCAAACGACAAGCATAAAATCATCGAACATTACGACCTCGTCAGTCCCTACTATCGCTCCCTTTGGGGAGAGCATCTGCATCACGGCTACTGGATTCGCGGGGATGAATCTAAGGAACAGGCTCAGCTTCAGCTCATCGAGCATCTCGCCCAACTCGCAAAGATAAAGCCCGGCTCCGATATTCTTGACATTGGTTGCGGTTTCGGCGCCAGCAGCCTCTACTTGGCCAAGACTTATAACGCTGTGGTCACCGGGATAAACACTTCCTCCGTACAGGTCCAGATGGCCATCAAGGCTGCGGCAAGCGAGAAACTCGATGCGCGGTTTCTTGTGATGGACGCCGAAGCAATGGACTTTCAGAAACAATTCGACCTGCTCTGGTCCGTGGAATCCATCTCCCACTATGAGCACCGCGAGAAGTTCTTTGCTTCCGCCGCGAGGCTTCTGAAGCCCGGCGGGCTCTTCGCCATCACAGACTGGTTCAAGAAAGAGAATCTCACCCCCGTGGAGACCGAGAAATTCATCGACCCCATCGAGGAAGGCATGATGGTGAAGCTGCAGATTATGGATGACTACGAGCATTTCCTGAATTCGGCTGGCCTGCGCATCATGCACCGCGAAATCCTGAACAAGAATTGCGCCAAAACGTGGGACCTCTGCCTCGACATTATTAGCAACAAAGCATTTTGGGAGCTCGCCGCGAAACACGGTAGCGAGTTCATCGCCTTTCTGAAGGCGTTCCGGGCAATGCGCGCCGGATTCGCTTCCGGCAACTTCGTCTATGGCCTCTTCGTCGCGTGCGCCGCGTCCAGCTAGTCTCCCACTTCTAACACCTGGTTCACCCGCAAATCGGAGTCTGGCCGAGCCCCACTCGCCCATTTACAATCTCCTCCGGCGAACCCCGCGCCACCATGCGCCACATCCCCAGTCAAAGAACAGCACCGGAAGTAGGTCAGTTCCCGATTACCGGGAACCTTTTTAGTGTGCGCAGGGAACTATCCTTTAGGAGAACAGTGCGTCGAGTTATGCCTTCTGACCCTCAACCAACGAGGCAGATCCGGCAAAGGAGAAACGCTGGTGCCGTTCCAACTTGTTCCAGTGAATCCCTTCGAGAATACTCTCACCGGGTTCGCGTCAGATGCTTGGACCGTCATTTGGCTCAAATAGTTGGAACGGCACTGGTCCATGGCCATGAACGGGCGGAGGTCTAAAAGAGTGTCAAGAATTCAATCTAGTGGCGGAAGGCAGTATCAACGGCAGTGGCCCAAGCTGAGCCTGCTGTTCTTCGTCGTGCCGCTGTTCCTGGTGGATTTGCCGGCGCGTAGCCAACAAGGCCCGCCTATCACCCTGGACGTCAACGCCGTCAACCTGCTGGCCACCGTGCGCGATAAGCATGGGGACATCGTCCGCAATTTGACCAAGGATGATTTCGCGCTGGAACAGGACGACAAACCCCAGACGATCACTTATTTCGCGAAGGAATCGGATCTCCCCCTGACGCTTGGATTGCTGGTGGACACCAGCATGAGCCAACGACGAGTCCTGGATCAGGAGCGCGCCGCCAGCCGCACATTTCTCGAGCAGGTTTTGCGCGTGGACAAGGACAAGGCCTTTGTCATTCAATTTGACCGTGAAGTTACGCTTCTACAGGACCTGACATCTTCCCGCCAGAAACTGCAGGCGGCCATCGATCAAATTGCTACGCCGCAATTTTCGCAGAGTGGCTCCTCGGGTGGCGGCGGTGGCTCCTCTGGCGGCAGTGGTGGAGGTGGCGGTGGACGTGGTTCGCACGGCCGGGGCGGTGGCGGCACGTTGCTTTACGACGCGGTTTTCCTGGCGTCCGATGAATTGATGAAAAAGCAGCCAGGCCGCAAGGCCGTCGTGATCCTCACCGATGGCGTCGACCATGGCAGCAGAGAGACTTTGGCGGAAGCCATCGCGACCGCGCAACGCGCCGATACCCTCGTCTATTGCATCCTGTTCGCCGATAAAGAAGGCTATGGAAACGGCGGAGGATTCGGCGGTCGGCCTATGGGGGGAGGAATGGGCGGGCGAGGCGGAAGGGGCGGCGGCTATCCGCCACGCACGGAAGAATCGCATCCCGACGGAAAGAAAGTTCTCAAGCAGATGGCCGAAGCGAGCGGCGGACGCTTCTTTGAAGTTTCCAAGAAAGAGCCCATCGACAAAATTTATGACGCCATAGATGAAGAATTACGCTATCAATACAGCCTGGGGTACACCCCCGTCAAAGCGGACACTCCCGTGGGCTATCACAAGCTGCATCTCACCGTGAAGCAAAAGGACGCGATCGTGCAAACCAGGGATGGCTTTTACCTGGATCGTTAAGCCGCTCGACACTGGCCCGCCAGGTCAGCGTGGCCGATTGTGCCAGAGTGGAGGCGCACTCACCGCCCGTCTGTAAGAGGCGTAAACTGGACATGTGATTCTCAAATGTCGGCTAACGCGACGCGACGAACCGGGAGTTAGCCCGATTTCCTCTCGGTGGCCTCAATAGCGGCAAACTTCCGCTCTACGTGTGGTCCTGAGCGGGGAGCACCTGAATGCAGTACACAACCCTCCCCGGCAGCGGCACCACAGGTAGGACAGGGGACTGAGGACACCTGTTCGGCCGTGAGTTCGCTCTTCTTCATTGTGACAGAATGCATTAACACCCATTCGCGAATCTGTTTCATTTTGAACACTGACGGGCCTCAGTCGTCCAAAAGCCAACGGCAGACATGTCCGGCAACGTTTCTAATCAGGTACTTGAAGCCAGCGGCTTAGCGGCGCGATGCTCCACACACGATGCGCGGGCAGGCAATCTACTACGTCCCGCACACCCTGGGCCTTTGGCAATCAGGGTGGGGGTGATCGAAGTACGTTTAGCTGAGAAGTTTTTTGTTGCCTTGCAGCATAGTTGCTTTGCATGAACACGAGAATCACACAGCATTTAACCCGCGGGTGATTTGGTTAACGGGGATTCTTCGTGGCCCTCGGGTGCTCGGCACAGACATGAGATGTGAACTCGTTGTCGCGCTGCTGTTCGTAATGCTGCATCATTTCGACAATTGATGCGCCAACGACCGGCCCAACGGGGTTGAACGCCCATGCGCATTCGGAGCAAGCCCAGCCCTGAAAATTCTGTTTTTTGACCCATACCAATTTGCGACGCATCGCCTCCATGGCCACCTCGAGATTTGCCGCCGTTATACTTGTTTGAAAGACGCTGTAGCGTTGGTCTTTGACGGCACTGCGACGATATAAGCCGCTCTTTTCGTTGACCGGAGCGAGGATCTGCCGAAGTTACGGCTTATTGGACACACATCAAAATCGAACGGAATACACTAGGCCTGAACATTAGCGATAGGAAGAGGCTGCTGTCTGTGGGGTATCCAACACTGGAAAAATTGTTATCTCAATCCGAGTTCAGCCTCGAACTGCTGAATGACACCGTAACACTCACAAGCGGAGTTCTGGAGTTTTCTGCGGTTCACAACCTTCACTGCACCGCGCACGTATTCTATGATGCCTTTGTTTTGCAGCACCGCCGCTGCTAGGCTCACCGTGGATCGGTCGGTACCCATCATGGTCGCAATGAAATCGTGGGTGATGGGAAGTACTCCCAAATGCACCCTATCCTGAGTCATCAGAAGCCACCGCGCGAGACGCTGCTGTATATCGTGCAGCCGATTGCACGCCGCGGTCTGTGCGACTTGCATCCCCTGAAGCCCCGAATGCCTGCTCAAAATCATCTGCAATTGTGGAGCCGACTTCAGAACGCGTTCTAGCGCATTTCCCACTATTCGGAAGCCATCCCCGGCGATCTGGACTATTTCACGTATTGAACTTCTGCTCAAACCGACTGCCAATCCTGCCCCAACATAGCCCTCGTTACCCACCACACCCACTTCCACGGTTCGACCGTCTTTGGTCACGACTACCTGAGAAACCATTCCTCGGTTCGGAAAATAGACGAACTCGATGGCTTGGGTCGCCTCATGAAGGCTAAGACGATCCGGCAGATCGACGTACCTCAACTCAGGACGCATCAACTGGTATTCGTTATCGGGCATTGCCAACAAGACTTTATTGCTTACTGGCTTCCCATCGACGTTGGTCCGTTCGCCCGCCCGCGTAACTCGAAAGCTTTTTCGATTCATTGCAATCCTGAACCGCAGCAGAGCGCCTTGCATTCACTGGGTGAAACTTCATGGGCCCTGAGATTCCATGCCCATTCAATCAGAAGAGGAGTCTGACAATCTGTACGAAATGGAACACCTTTCAAGACCAAGGTGGGGCGAATCATGCGGCAGATAGCTGCGCATTCGCCTGGGAATCCGGCACCCTTACCGCGGATTCTCGACGTGCTTGGACCAGACCTTCTCCGCGCGCTCCATTTGAAGGCGAAGTACTCCTCATGACATCCCCTTTTATGGAACGCACATACCGGAAACTAACCTGATTCCGCAGGGCCTCCCATTTGCATTCTCCCGGCGGCCCACTTATCCTAATCTTTAAAGCGAATGAAGATAGCCCTCGCCCAATTCAACCCCACGGTCGGCGACTTTGAAGGCAATTCCTCACGCGTTCTCGCGCTTGCAGCGGAAGCCAAACAGCGCGGCGCGGAACTCGCGGTCTTCTCGGAACTCTGTATCTGCGGCTATCTCCCGCTCGACCTTCTGGAACGCCCCGCCTTTATCCAGCGCAATCACGACACGTTGAAGGAAGTCGCCGCGCAAATGCCGCTTCCGGCCATCGTCGGCTACGCCGGCCGCTTGGACCATGGCAGGGCAGGGAAGTCCATTGCCAACAAAGCCGCACTCATCAGCGAGGGCCGCGTCGTCTTCGAGCAGAGCAAAATGCTGCTGCCCACCTACGACGTCTTCGACGAGTCCCGCTACTTCCAGCCTGGTGACAAGCAATATGTCTATGGTATGGGCTGCGAGCAGCTCGGCATCACCGTCTGCGAAGACGTATGGAACGACAAAAACTTCTGGGACAAGCCGCTCTACGCCCGTGATCCCGTCACCGAACTCATCTCCCTGGGCACCAGCGTACTCATCAACCTCTCCGCTTCGCCTTACACCCTTGACAAGCGCTTCCTTCGCGTGGACATGCTCCGCTCCATCGCCATCCATCACCAGCGTCCGGTGGTTTATGTCAACCAGGTGGGCGGCGATGATTCGCTGATCTTCGATGGCGCCAGCATGGCCCTGACCGCCAGCGGGGAAGTGGCCGCCCAAGCCAAAGCCTTTGAGGAAGACATCGTCCTTTTCGACACCGTCACCGGCGAGGGCGACCTCCACGAGCAGCCTGCCTCGGAGATTGCCTACGCCCATCAGGCGCTGGTGACCGGCACCCGAGACTACGTCCGCAAATGCCGTTTCAAGAAGACCATCGTCGGCTTGAGCGGCGGCGTGGATTCCGCCGTGGTCGCCTGCCTTGCCGTCGAGGCCCTGGGCAGCTCTAACGTCCTCGGCGTCTCCATGCCCGGGCCGTTCTCCTCTGAGGGCAGCAAAACCGACGCGAAGGCCCTGGCGCAGAATCTGGGCATACAGTTCCTGACCATTCCTATCGCCAACGTCTTCGACGCCTACAATCAGGTCCTGGCACCTGCTTTTGGCAGCCGCCCGCCGGATGCCAGCGAAGAAAATATCCAGGCGCGCATCCGCGGCAATTACCTGATGGCTCTCTCCAATAAGTTTGGCTCCATGGTCCTCAGCACCGGAAACAAATCGGAGATCGCCGTCGGCTACTGCACGCTCTATGGCGACATGGCCGGCGGCTTGGCCGTGATTTCCGATGTGCCGAAGATGATGGTCTATGCGCTGGCCAAGCACATCAATCGCGAAAGGGAAGTGATCCCCCGCTCAACCCTGGAAAAGCCGCCCTCCGCCGAGTTGCGCCCCAATCAGAAGGACACGGATTCCCTGCCGCCCTACGATGTGCTGGACGCCATCCTGAAGGCTTATATTGAGGAAGTGAAAACGCCAGAGGAGATTGCCCGCGAATTTGGCTATGACTTGAAGCTCGTTCGCGATATCGCGCTGCGCGTGGATCGCAACGAATACAAAAGGAAACAGGCCGCTCCGGGGTTGAAGATCACCTCGCGCGCATTTGGTTTTGGACGGCCGTTTCCCATCGCGCAGCGCTTCATCCCATGATCACGAACGGAAATACAACGAGGACTCGCGTGAAAAACACACTCAAGCTCGCCCTGCTGGTACTTTGTTTGATCGCCGCGGCCGGCGCCCTGGCGCAACAGCCCGCGGCAACCACCGCTTCGTCGCAGGCGCAGAAGGTCGAGGCCTTCCTTCGCTATTATTTCGCCCTCGGCCCGGAAGTCGAGCTCACCGTGGGAACGCCCACCGAGCTCGGTACCTCCGGCCTCCTCGAGGTGCCTATCGCGGTCAAGTCCAAAGAGGGTTCGGATAACCTGAAGATGTACTTAACTAAGGATGGCCGGTACCTCTTGCGGGGAGACATTTCGGACCTGACCACCGACCCGCTGGCCGAGAACATTGCCAAAATCCAGACCGCCAATGCCCCCGTACTTGGCGATCCCAATGCCCCCATCACGCTCGTCCTGTACTCGGACTTCGAATGCCCGGGGTGCCGAAGCTTCCACGACGCCATCCGGGGCCTCCTGCCCAACTACCCCCAGGTGAAGCTCATCTTCAAGGACTTTCCCATCGATGCTATCCACCCCTGGGCGCGTACTGCGGCCCTAGCCGGCCGTTGCGCCTACCAGCAAAATCCCAAGGCCTTTTGGAAAATCTATGACCTGCTCTACGACAACCAGGACCTAATTTCTGCCGCCAGCGTCTGGGACAAAATGCTGGATCTCGCCGCGCGCGCAGGCCTGAACATAGACACCTTCAAGTCTTGCATGGTCAGCCCCCAAGCCGCCGCCGACATCGACGCCAGCCTCGCCAACGGACAGTTGCTCGAAGTGCGCGTCACGCCGACAGCCTTCATCAACGGCCGCAGAATCTCAGGCGCGGATGCGCACACGGTTCAGCAATACATTGATTTTGAAGTCGCGAAAATCAAAGCGGGGAAGGCCACGCCGAAAAAATAGCTGGGGGAGAGAAGAACCCAGGGCAGGAACGCCTTAGGCAGCTGGTCGGAGGCAGGGTCAAAAGCAGCCTCTTTCCTTGGTTAACATAATATCTGTTATAGGACCCATTGTCAAGCCTTTTCTCTCCCCTTTTCTGCCTTTTCTGTGGATATCTGGGCTCTTCGTAGGTACTTCCCCGCCTGGCGCGGGGGGTGCGCCAGGCGGGCCTGCTGCTCGGGCGGTGGGGTCCACTGAGGCTATGGGGTGAGCTCGTTGTAGGGGTCGAGCATGCTCGACCCCATCTCGCTAAGGTTTAGACAGGATTGTCATTCGGAGCGCAACAAGGCACGCTTCTCCATCGCACGCCTTTTGTGCGATGAATCTGCTTTCTGCCACCGTCTCTGCGATTGTTGCCTTACCGCGCCAACTTCATAGCCACCGCGCCCGCCGCTGCGCCAATCACAAACCATTTCGCCGCGCGCACCACGCGTCGCAATACCGAACCGCCGCGTGCTGCCTGGAGGGCGGTGTCGCGTTCCCTGCCGAGCGCCTGCGTCTTGGTCTGTTCATCTTTGAGGTTTGCCTGGGCCGCAGCCAGTTGCGCCTGGCACTCCCGGCAGCCCACGGCAAAGTCATAGAGCGGCTTCAGGTCTTCGGCGGGCAACTGCACGTTGGGGTTCGGGACCTCGGCCGGATGCTTGGCGCCTCCTGGGGCTGCAGGAAGATCTGCGCTGGCTGGCTGGGCTGGTAGGGTCAGGGGTATGGGCAATGGGAGGACGTCCGGCAAGGCCTTCACAATCTGGGCTGGGCTTTGGACGGCGGCTTTCTTCTCGTTTAGCTGAGCCACAACCTGTGCCAGTTCCGAATTTCGCGATTGCTGGCGTGCGTCAGCATCCGCCAACGCTTTCTGCGTGGCCTGCAACTCTGCTTTGAGTTGCGCCTGCTCGAGCCGTGCCCCGCGCCAGGCAAAATACACACTCACGCCCAGCACCACCGCAATCACCGCTGCCGCGATTCTCACCCAGCTCCCTAATGTCATGACATTCTCTTCTGTGGCCGGACGCCTTTACCGGTAGCGCGCCATCCGCGCCAGCACTTCCTCCGCGTAATCCGGATTTCCTCCGCCGTTCCACGCGAGCAATGCCTTTGGCGTGTCGCCACCCGCCGCGTCCAGTTTCTGATGCAAGATCCTGCAACCCACCGCCAATCCGACCGCCGGATCGCACAGCGCGGAAAGGAAAAGAGAAGCCACGCCCTTCTCGCGCGCCACTTGTCCCATCACCTGCATCAGTCCCCATGAAATGCCTCGCGCATAGGCTTCCGTTGCGCCCACTTTATTGTTGGTGTAGAGCGGCGCAACGTATTTGGCGAAAAAGAGCGGTTCGTAACGCATCGCCCAGGGGTTCCAGTTGGACTCCTGCTCCACCACCGCGCACACCAGCGCGGGATCAAGCCCTTCAGCCTGGGCGGCGTGCCGCGCCAGTTCCATGAGTCTTGCGTCGAGAGGCATCAGTGCCGCCGGCCGCTGTTTTGCAGGTCCACGAAATTCACGATGGGCATCTCATCCAACTCAATGCCCTGGCGTTCCGCCATTCTGTAAAGTGCGCGGTAAATGCAGGGGAGGTGATGCAGCGCCAGATCGCGCAAAAATATACGATTGATTTCGTCGTCGCGCATGCGACGGTGAATCCAACGCAGGAATACGACGAATTGCGCGCCGATCGACACCACTGCCAGAAGAATTGCGGAGGAAATGGAGAACATGGTGGGCCCCTTGGGTTTCACTGCAGCGTCAGGGCAGGCCATCCGTCATGGCCTGCCCTGGTGTCAGGTCGTCGAGCGAGGCGACCTCAAGTCTCGAAGTGCCGCAAGCGTGGCACTACATAAACAAACTTGGCAGTCCGCCGAGCGTCCCGCCCAGACTCGATCCCATCGATGAGAAGAACCCGCTGGGCCGCGAAGCGTTAGCGCGCGTATTAAGGAGTGACGCCGGGATGCCCAGCGTGCGCCCGAGCAGGTTCGTGTCCACGCCGTACAACCCCGACAGCCCCTGCAAAGCCGCCATCTGCTGTTGCATCGCCGTATTGGCGAAATTCACCTGGTTCTGCTGGGCCGTGCTTGCTTCTTGACTGGCTTTTTGCCGGGCCAATTCGTCCGTCAAGTCCGCGTATCCCGCGGAATTCCCGGTCCGTGCCACGCGGTTCATCGCCGACTGTTGCAGCGAGTCGAACGCGCTGGCCAGCGCACCCTGTGATTGACCCGTGATCGCCGCCTGTGTCGCGGCGTTATATCCCGGATTGTTCACGATGTTCTGGTACTGCGTCCCCACTTGGTTCCCCAGCGCCTGCTGCTGTCCCAGTAATTGCTGGTTCAGCGCGTTCGTCTGCGCCAATTGCTGGTCCGTCATCTGCCGTGTTTGTGCCTGTACTCCGCGCCCCATAACCCCTCCGAATCGTCGTCCGTTGATCTCTACTTCAATCTTTTGCAGTACGGCGTCCACTCAAAGTCGCGTACCCAACCGAGCCGCATGAGTCGTCTGCCAAATTTCGCGGCAATCTCCGGCGGCAGCCACGCGTGCACGTCTTCCAGTCCGCGCTCCCACGCTTGGCGGCGTGTCGCTTCGTGCAGTCCCAGGAGCCATTGCCAGCGCTCGCCCGGCGTGCCGCGTTTCGGATCGAGAAGCAGATACGCCTCGGCCGTCAACCGGAGCAGGGCAGCGCCCGCAATTCCCTTCCCTTCGGCTGTATCCGTTTCGTCGCCGGCCAGCACCAGCTTGGTCAAAAACAGCGGATTGCGCAGGTCGGGAAACTCGTACGGGAAACCCTGTGCCGCATGGATCGCCCGCAGCGCCTCCAAATCTCCCTCGTCATACTCCCGTATCCGCAACGCTATCCCTCGACTCTTGTAGGGGTCGAGCACTGCTCGACCCCATCTCGGCAAATCGCTAACAACTCTGTCATCCCGAGCGGAGCGAGGGATCTGCTTTTCGCCGGACAGGCCGACCGCTGATTTTTTCCCGCGCCGCATTTTGGCGCGTCGGGCCTTTCCTTACATTGTCATCCCGACCGGAGGTCCGCGCCTTTTGCGGGCCGGAGCGGAGGGATCGAGGCTTGATCGCTCGCCTTCCTGCCGCCTTCTAAATCGTCACCGTCACCGTGATGGTAACGCTATCTGTCTGCGCCAAGGTCACCTGCGGCGTTCTTCCTTGCAAGGCAGTCAGCACGCTCGCGACGTTCTGCCCATCGCTCGGATCGTTCAAATCAAACGTAAAGCTGGCGGACAGCGTCACCGTATCGCCTGGACTAAAATCCCAGGTGGCGGTGTGTATGGTATTTGGCATGGCAGCTCTTTCGTCCTTGGCATTAGAAACTTACAAAATCGTCTGCTTCACAATCCGCGCGCCCGTGGGCGTCCCGAATCCATTTCCGCCGCGCAGCAGGCCGTTCGGCAGGGTGCCACTCCCGCTCGAGGGCAGCGGAGCAGGCCCGCTGGCGCCTCCGCCCGCCACGGCGATCGGGGGCGTGCCAAAACTAACGGGCGCCGAGGGCTGCGAGCCGATGTACTGCGAGTACGCGCGCCAGTACAACGTCTGGTTCCCCAGTTGCAAATACAGGTTTCGCGCCGCCCCGAGGAAATGTACACGTGGCGCGGAAAACGCCGGCGTCACATCCGACTCCGCAAAATAAAAGAGCCCCGGCCGCGACGCTCCCGGATCAGTGATCGCCAGATCAAACCACCCGTTCGCTGCCTGCACTTGCAGCGAAGCTATAGGCGCAGGCGCCGGAGAGGGTGTCGCCGGGTCCACGCCCGCGTTCTGGCTCGTGGCGTTCACCGCGGACACAATCTTCGTCAGCGTCTCGTACAAATACGGGTCGCGGTCTTTCAGGGGCGCCAGTTGTGCAACTGTTAACATAGATTTTCAAATCTCTAAGGCTCGCCAGCGCGTTACGCTTGCGTCACGCCACCACGAGCAAACTATCCAGCCACAACCGCGTCATGCGATCCTGAGCCAGGTCTCATTTCATGAACTTTTGTGGGTCTCTTCGCCGCACCATGCGCTTTCCGGGACAGGCTACTCACGTACTTGCGCTGGCCATCGTGCTGGCCCTGCCCGGACTTGCCTTGCAAGATCAGCAATCCTCACCGCGGCCCGCGGGCACCGCACCTGCAGACCAGGACGCTGCGGCAAAAGCCGCCGAACGCCGCAAACATTTTGAAGAAGAGAAGCTCCGCCTGGAGGAATCCGACGGCGCCAAGCCCAAAGGAATCGGCCCGGAGGCGCCCAGCGATCCTGATCAGACGCTTTTCATCTCTCCGGCTGTCGTCAACATGCTTGTCGGTGAGTCGCATTCCTTCAGCGCCTTCGAGCTCGAAGGCAAGACGGTCACACCCAGCGCGGAATGGACTCTCAACAACTCCGATGTCGTCGAGCTGTCCAACAATGGCGGCCCGACGGTAATCAGCAAGGCCCCTGGTAAAGCTACGCTGCGCGCCCGCATCGGTTCGCGCACCGCCGAAGCCGTCATCAACGTTCACGATGTCCAGAAGTTGCCCGACGGCACCATCCTCTGGTCGTCGCCAGAAATTCCCGGGTTCAAGACCAAGCAGATCGTCCAGGCAGTGCCTTCGGCCACGGGTCCTGACATGTACACCATCGAGCAAAACGAAAAGGGCGAGCAACTCATACGAGCGATGTTTGGCGATGGCCGACAGCTCTGGATGCGCAAAATGTCGCGCACTGGCCCGATTGTCAACGCCGTCCCTCACTAATCTTCCAGATCGCCGGTCGCCGCTTCTGAGTTACTAATTACTTCCAACTTATAACTTAAAACTAATTCACCCCGCGCACCGGCGCCCACGGATCCGTTCTCACACACGGGATAAATCGCTGCAACTTAAACCACGCGCCGGCCTGATTCGTGCTCACTTGAAACGCCACGCGTTCCCCCAGCACGTTGATCGGCAACTCCAGATCCTTTTGCGCGGGCGAGCTTAGCGGCAAGGGCTGTTGCGCCTGCGCCACGCTCGAGGAATCCACGTAGCTCGTCAGGCCCAAGTTCCCCGCCCCTTCCACATACATACTCAGATAGCTGAACAGTTTTCTGTGCGCGCCCAGCCCCAACGAACTTTCCACCGCGCGTTCCGGAAAGTAGTGCGTCGTGTAGTAGCTCGGAATCGCCGTGCCATCATCCGAGTACTGCGTGTCGCTCAATTGGTAGATTTTCCCTGTTGCTCGGCCGCCGCCCAAGCCGGGATTCCCGCTCCCAAAGGCAGCGAGAGCGGTGCCATCCGTGCGCTCAATCATGGCGCAGCAATTCGCACCGATGGACCACGGCGACCATTTCCGCGCGCTATCCGTGGCCGCTTTTCTTCCCGTGTAGGTGATGTTCACCGGCGGCCGCGAGGCCAGGTCGCTGGCCGAATCCAAATCATGATAATCGAGCATCAGCACGCGATTGGGGGACGTTGCGCTGCCAAACGGCGCGCCAACCAGGATGCGTCGCTGTTGCGTATCCACCGTCACCCACAACGTCTGCGCGTACTGCCAGTTGATCTGGTTCCACGTCGGCTGAATTTCCTGCGATATTTTCACCGGCTCGCCGCCGGAAAACAGGTACAACCCCGTGCGGTGCGCAATCACCACCCAATCTTCGCCGAAGCCGACGCCCCGCACCGATGGCGTGCCCACGCCGCGCGACACTTCCGCGATGGACCACAGTGCCGGCTCATTCGTTCCATCGTCTTGCGTCACATACAGCGAATGTTCCTTCACAAAATACAGCCGCTCGCGCAATTTGAACGCCGAACGGATGGCTTGCCCGTTGTTCTCCGCCACGCTCAGCATGCCGTCCAGCCCGTCGTAACTCTCCGGATCTTCCACGCGGCTCGCGCGAACCAGCGAAGCATTCACGGGCTGCGCAGCCGGGAAAATCTCAATCGCATCAATATAGAACTGTCCGTTCTGGTTCGGCGTGCCGTCCGCATACACGCGCAGCACCAGATCGCCAGGAATCGCGGTCAGCGCCGCCGTCAGTTGCGCGCTGTATTCCACGTAGCTAGTCGTTAGTTGCGCCGCGGTCAGTTGCAGCCCCACCGTATTGATCCCCGCGCTGGCGCTGTAGAGATGCACGTGCAGCGTCCCCTGCGTCAGCGAGGCGTTGCGCGCGCACCGCGCCCGCACGGTGTAACTCGTGTTCGCCTGAATCAGCGGCGCCCCCAGCGAGTCCTGCACCGCGCCCTGGGTCATCAGGCCTCGCGTGGCCGTCGTGCCGTTCCCCACAATCGAATACGCCGCGCCCCACACCACAAAACTCTCTTCATCGGTGCCGCCGGGAGCAAATGTTCCGTCGGGCGTCCAGCCCAGCGGGTAGTGCGGCAGGGACGGCCCCGTGAACCCGCCGTCGAATCCCAGGTTCACCCAGTTGTCCATCTTGTTGCGTTCGCCCCACCAGAAGAGCCGCTCCGAATAGTCGATCACGCCGACGCAGTCGCTCAACTCGACCAGGCGAAAGAGGTTGTCCACATTGCTTCCCGCCAGCAGGATCGCGTCGGAAAAATCCACCACCACGGTCGCCGTGGTGTTGTCGCTGATGACCATGTTCCCGCTGAACAGCGTTCCGCCTCCGCCCACATAGAAAAAGCTGGCGCCACCGGCCCCGGTGAAGCACAAGATGCGCGCCACCACATTACCTGGCCCCGTCGGAATATTCGTTACAACGGCGCGCTTCCCGCCGCTCGCCGTCCAGCTCGTCGCCGGCCCCGGCTTTGTCAAATAGCCCTGGCGCGTTTGGAAAATCACGCTCACCTGGTGCACGCCCGTGGCAACATTCCCAGCCGCGGCCGCCGTGCCTCCGCCGGAAGCCGTCAGGCCGCCGGTTGTGGCGTTATAGGTGAAGTGCGTCGAATCCGGCACGCTCGCGATCGCAAACGTGCCGTTGTACCCGCCCACACCCACGCCGGCAATGGTCACAAGCTGTCCCGCGGACAAGCCATGCGCCGCGCTCGTTTGAATCGTGGCCGTCGCGGAAGCCGCGGTGCCACCGCCGGAACTTGCCAGCCCGGCTGTCCCCGCAATATACGTGAATTGCGTCGAGCTCGGGACGGACACTACCGCAAACGTGCCGTTGTAACCCGCCACGCCCACGCCCGCCACCGTCACGCTTTGACCCGCGGACAATCCGTGCGCCGCGCTTGTCGTGATCGTTACCAGGTAGCCGTTTTGTGTCGCCCCGCTCGGACTCGCCACGATCGTTACCGCAGCGGGTTGCGTCGCGCCATTGGGGCTGGCCACGATGCTCACAATTACGTTTTCATCGACCACCGTTGGCCCGCCGCCTGGTCCGCCCTGGCTCACGCGGTCGAAATTCGTGTCGTCGTATTGCCGCGGCAGATCATTGCCCGTCATTCCATCGCTGATCGCCAGATATTCCCTGCCGAACAAGGTCGTGGAATTGGCGCAGGAGTTCGCCGCCAGGCCGCTGGCAAACTGGGTCAGCGTTCCCGGTGTCGATTCCTTATAAAGATTCCCATTGCCATCCATGGCCAGCGTGCGCAATACGCCGCCGAGCGTCGCAAACGTCTTCAAGTAATTCACGGTCGGATTTCCTGCCAGCGGCCCGAAGAGCGTCTGCAATCCCGGCCGGGTCGTCACGCCGCCATTGGCGAAAAAGACGTCCTGGCAATCCGGCGACACTCCGTGCGGCAGATCCGCGGGCGACATGTCGCTGACCAGTCCGCCAAAAATCTCAATCGGTGCATCCAATGATCCAATCGTCGACATATGTTCTTCTTTTGGAGTGCGGCAGTCTTGCTGCCGCTTTTACGGCGTGTCGAGCTGCTAAAAAGGTTCTTTTTACTGGGAGCCTGGAGTAACGGCCGCCTACTGGGGCGGGCGACTCTACTGGTCCCCCCGCCCCACCTGGTTTACTCTGCAACCATCACCCCAGCAACCCACCGCTTCCTGATCGCTGATATCTGCTTTATTTCGCGCTTCCCTTTTCTCTCAGCTTCGTCAAGTCCAATGGGCGTTCCATTTCTCTCGGCACCAATCCAAACTCCGCGGCCTTCTCCCGGTTCAGAATCGCCCGGCACGAGCGGCACACCGCCACCCCGGCCTTGATCTTCTCTCCGCACGCGGGACATTCCGCCTGAGGTTTCGGGTCATACAACCACGGCTTATCCAGCTTCAATTCCCGTGCCGCCCGCCTCTCCAAGTCCGTGATGAACATGGGATTGTGCGAACGCTCCCACTCCAGGTCCGCCGCCTCCACCAGCCGCCTGTGAAACGCATCCAGCTTCCTGTGCGCCTCGGTCAACTCCTCTTCCGTAGGCATCGGCCCTGCCGCCACAAACACGCCGTGAAAGCTTCCTTCGCCTGAATCGCCATTGAGCTCCCGGACCAGGTCATCGGCGATTTCCCGCGCGCTAATGGGAAATTCCATGGTACGCTTGTCCCCCAGGTCCATGACGCCTTTGCAGGCATGAATGGAGGTGATCGCGAACGCCTCGCCAGGCTCTGGCGTGCGGATCTCCAGCGAGCCAAAATAGGTGCGGTGGCGCGGCGGCCACTTTTGCGCGGAGATATTCACCAACGCAACGACATCGTTCTGCGTGTTCATGTTTTCCTCAAATTGTTTTCTTGAATTCTGAAGCCCGGGGGGGGTAATTCGGTGTTCGCGTTCCGTTAGGACCGCTCCTACTGCATGCGATACTGGATGGTCACATTCGCGTCGGCGGGTGACGTTGTGCAACCCGCCGCGGCCGTCTGCACGCTCAACGTCAACGGCGTCCCCGCCGCGTAGTTCTGCGCGATGATGCCGGAATCATTGGCTGCACCGGAGATGCTTAAGTTGACGGGTGCGGCGCCGTCCGTCAGACGTACTACCGCGTTGGTTGTGCACCCGGCCGGCGCCGTTTTCGCCTGCACTTGCACCCGGGTAACCGTGACGCCCTTATCGGGCGTCCACGTCGCGCCCGTCCACGTCGAAGTTAACGCGCCGGGAAGGAAGATGTTCTGTTCGCCGCGAGGAGATGCCGTGAGGGCTTCACTTCCCAGATGGAGTTTGTATGTGGAGAGCCCTCCCGAGGAAACGAGCGAAGCCCCCGCTTGGTTTGAGTAAGGCGTGTTGGAGCTGCACTTATAAAGGTAGTTGTCCACAAGCGTACCGCCAGGCGCTGTCACCTGCGGCGTGCTACAGCTTGCGCCGTTCGGGTTAATCATTCCGCTGTCGCGGTAGAGGTTCAACCCCACTGCGCCCGAAGGGAAGGTTGCCGGGGCCGTCACAGTGATAGTTTGATTGCCGGTAGTCGCGGTCCCTGTAATTGCCGGCCCGACTGTGGTCTCATTTCCGTCTGCGTCCACTGCTGAGAATTGGTAGGTGTGTGCCCCTAACGGTACTGCACCGCCTGAGCTTGCCACCGCGCTTTGCGGCGCTGCTGGCGGAGCCATCTGATAGGCGACGTGCGAAGCATTCTGCAAGCGCGTGTTCCAGTTCAACTGGTCGCTGTATGAGGAAGTGTTGTAGGACACGATTCCGTTGTTTGCGCCAAGATAGGAGCAGGGTGCGCCAAAAACCTGAATGCCTTGATAATTTCCGCTGGTGCCGACCTCGAATAGAGGCTGGTAGCCCGTCGCACACGCTGCGTTGGTAACAACGATGTTCGCATTGCTCAGGGTGTTTGTCAGGTCAATCGCAGGAGTGGAATACCCGCCCAGGATGTCCGCGTAGCTGAAATTGTAGATGTTGATGTTGGCGATGCCGTAATTTGGACTGATGATGCGGATGGCGGGGATGTAACCACCTTCCACAAGGAGTTCCGTGAACGTCCAGTGATTCCAGGCACTGCTGGTCACACCGCAGCCGTCCACCAGCAATCCGCCATAGATCGAGGTGTAGTTGGTGTAGCCAAGCAGCGGAGGTAAAGGACTGGTTTGTCCTGTGCCGCAATTCGTGGTGAACAGCGCCGCAGTCGGCGAGCTAAAGTCGTTCGCGCTCGTCTGCCAGATGCCGCGTGTCCAGAACCGCCCGAAGCCCGACTTGGCCACGTAGGCGTTGGAGACTCCGTTCGTGTTGACGAGGTACACATCGTCGTACCGGAAGTCGGTCGGGCCATCGCCGTTCGACGCCTGGTCCTCGTAGACGCAGGCTTGATAATAGCCGTTGCAGGAAACCTTGAAGTTGGCCATGAAATCGTTCGTCGAAGCCTGCCCGTTGACGTAAATCATCGGATAGGCATAGCCAGCCACGAGCGTCATGGGGGCCTCAAAGTAACCCGACCCACTGGATATTTGCCCTCCCGAACCGCCCTTCATCGTGATGTTGTGCCCAAGCTGTATGGGTGCGTTCAGCCAGAGTTCGCTTTGAAAATCAATCTCTGTTCCGGCAGGGCAGTTCGCTGTAATTGGCGACGGGAGTCCGTAGCTGAAGGTGAAGAAGGACGAGAACGGCGCATAGTTGTACGCCCCGGCTCCCGGCGTCGCAGGGGCAAATAAGATTGGCGCACCCGTGTTTACTGGAATCACCGCACACGCTGCCTTGATGATGGGCGCGTTGTCATGCTTCACAGCCACGCCGGATACCGCGTTCGTCGCCGAACCTGCGAGCGTCAAAGTAGTCGTTCCCCCGCCCGAGACGATGATCGTTGCCAGCCAACCGTTCGAGGTGGACGTGGGAGCCGTCTGCGAAGCGTCGCCATTATCTAGGTATGCCGTAAGAAACCCGTATCCCCGGTCGAGAAAATAGCTATCCTGACCCTGAGCCACGCCCACAAGATTATAGTTGGCCGCGTTCGTCGGAAGAGAACAGGAAGCGCCCGTGCAGCGATAGATGAGGTGCTTCAGCACGGTGTAGGGACTTGGCGCTTGCCACTTCACCGCTACCATGCCCACCACGCGAAGATTGCCGCTCGTCACCGTCCCGCTGGCATCCGATACGCCGTACTGATTGAAGAAAACGTTGCTACTCGATGAGGAAGTTGTGGTGAACGCGCCCTCGAAGCTGTGGTCGCCCGTGGTGCCATTCTGCACTTCAACCTGCGATCCTGAAATGATGCTGTTGGCGGCGGTGATGGTCACTACGCCAGAAGCTCGCGCCCCCGCCGTTATGGTGTACGTCTGAATCCCCAGCGTTGCCACGGCATTGGCCACACTGCCCGCCGCGCTGCACGCAGTTCGCCCGTTCAGGTAATCCTCATCCACCACGCAGTAGTAATACGTGGTCGAGCCCGTCGCTCCCACCGCCGCCGCCGTTACGCTCGTGGGCGTGGAAATCGTGGGCGTCGGGCCAGCGCCCAGGACCACTAGGCCCTGCCCATTGGCAAAGTCGAGCGCACTCGAAAGTGCCAGTGTCGCGGACGCCGCGGACATCGTGCCCGTCGTCCCGGTCTTGTAATAGGTAGGACTCGTGTACCACCCGTACCGCGACAGGTCGTACCAGGGATTTGGCCCCTTGGTATGGAAGTCCGCGTCAATATTCTGCGGCGCCGTAAATGTGTTCGGCGTATTCGTCTGCGCGCCGCTGCCGCTCGCAATCGGACCCACTTCCACGCCGGTATCATCTTTGTAGTACAGCCGCTTGTCCGCCGTCTTCGTGTAAAAATTCACAGAGCCCGCGCCCGGCGTGCCTGGCGCCGTACTCTGATTCGAGAGACTCAGCGTGCTGCTGGCTAGGTTTCCCACCACCGACGTGCTGCCATTCACCGTCAGGTTGCCGGTAAGGCTCAAGGTAAACGCGTTGATCGCGCCTGTTGAAGAAATGCTGCTGAATGTCGGCGAAGAAGGATCGCTCGGCAGAATCACGTTGGGCAATTGCTTGGTGGTGATTCCGGGGCCGGAGATCTCGATCTCATACTTCCCCGGCGCGGCGTAAAAGCTGTAATTCCCCAGACCATCCGTGGTCGTGGGATTCGCCAGCGCCTGACTCAGCCCCGGATCGGAGTAAATGAGCGCCAGTGGCGTACACGGCTGCCCGCTGGCCGGCATCGCGCACACGCGCACTGTGGCCCCGGCCAGCGGCACACCTCGCGTATTGAACACGATGTCGTCTTTGCGAGAGCCCTGCCCCTGTGCCGGCCCTACCACTCCCGGCCACAAGTGCAGCGCCACCGCCAATATCGTCCACAAAATGCCCATACTGACTTTTGATCGTATCATGTGCTTCGCAGTCCTGTAGCTCAGGCCTTCAGGCCTGAAGCTGTTCCCGGCGTCTGCCCCACTTGTGTTGCCAGTTACGTCGCTCTCTTGAGTCTTCCTTTGTAGGGCCCGCCTTCCGAGGCCGGCTGGTCCCGGGTTCGTAGCGGCCGATTTTTAGATCGGCAAATTCTGGGAATCCTGTTGTGCGCTGCTCTCCAGTCCGGCGTTACTCGGAACGCTCCTGGATGGGCCATTTTCAGGCTCCGATCTTCAACGTGTCGCCAAGCGCCGCTTCCTGATCGCTGATATCTGATCGCTGATCGCTTGCTTACAACAGCTTCCTCGCTGTGATTGAGAGCTGCACGATGTCCGTCGTCACGCTGGCCGGATACGCTCCTGCCGTGATTTCCGTCCCGCCTCCCAGGAACGCTTTCAACTTCCAGTTGTTCAGCGCCGTTCCCTGGATCGGGATGTAGTATCCACTGTTACCATTCTGGCTTTCGGCGAAAGCCTGCACCACTTGCGTCGAGGGCAGCTTGTCCGCCACTTGCGTGAAGTCCAGCGTGTCTCCGCCCGTAGGATAATTTCCCGTGAACGTCAGCGTCGCCACTGCATACACAAAATTGCTCGCGCTCGAGTCCACATTCAGCGGACCCAACGAAATCGTAATGGCCATTCCTCAACCCCTCTCTTTGTTCTGAAACCTCTTTGCTTAAAACTTAAAACTGACAACTGAAAACTTTTCTCAAAACGGCGTGTACCCGCTCCGCGCCGAAAACGGCCGCCGTCTGCGGCTGCTCTGCTGCTCTCTCCGTATCGCCGCTACGACCAAGTCCTCGATCGCGTCGCTCGCCGCATCGTCCCACTTCTCCGCCAGCGGGCTGCCCCTCGCCCATCCCGCCAGCGCCGCCGTGGCATACGCCAGCGCTTCCTGGGCGTTGCGCACCAGCACTGGCGAAGTCGCATCCGTGAAATCGGGATAGGCTTTCAAGTACCGCAAGCGGATCTGCGTATCCTGTGTCGCTCCCAGGAACCACAACCCGTCGGCGCGCCATTCCCACACGCTTAGCGTCACGTCCTGCACCCGGGAAGGCAGCCCGCCATGCCTGGTCAGGTCCACCATCTCGTCAAACTCTTGTGTTGACCCGTTCGGCCGCTCCCACAACTTCAGCGGCACCAGCAGGTCCGTCGGCAGTTGATTCGGCGGCGCGCTGGCATCGCTCAGCGACACCTGCAGCGAAGCATCCTGTCCCGCCACCGCGGACACCACCAACAGCACGTCATCCTGGATGAATCCGCCGCCGCCGGCATTTCCGATCGCGCGCTGCACCTTGCGATACGCCGAATTCAGATATGGCAGGAGCAAGGTATCCGTGAACAGGTTTCCCTGCGCATCATTCAGCAACGACCGCACCAGGGACGTTATCTGCCCCGCCGTGTTGTACGCACTCGATCCCACTACTGGCATAGTTTTGTTCCTCTACGGGACTTCCTCCCGCTCAAGTCGGTCTTCTTTGTTATTCCCTCTTGCGCCACCTTACTCATGATCTTGAGGGTGCCCCATCCTTCGCGTTTTTGGCGAAGGGTGGGCTCTTACGCTCTAGCGCCACGCATCTCTTTCTCTTTGCTTCCTGATCGCTGATATCTGGTATCAGTCCGGTGCTTACTCAGCACCCACTTCACTACTCGTCCGGCAACGGTGACTTCTGCAAATATGCCGCCACGCCAATCACCGCGTTGATCAACGCCGCGGCCGCCCCAATCCTCACCGTGGCTCCCATCCCCGCCTGCAAATTAAAATGGGCCGGGTCGATTCCCACCGCCGCCAGCCCGGTCATCACTCCACCCGCAGCTCCGCTAACTCCCGCCGCCAAGATTCCCTTTAGCCAGATCCTCAGGCGCGAAATTCTTCCGCTCATAATTCGTCGTTACCTTCTCGACCTTTGACTCTTGACCATCGCCTTGCTGCTATCTATCCTGGACGTGACAGGGGGCTATATTGAGTTAAATGGACTCTCCGTAGCCTGCACCGAAATCCGAGCGTCCACTCCGCGTAAGTCTTCTCTTTGCTTCCTGATCGCTGATATCTGATCGCTGATCGCCACTAGCTTTCATCCAGAACTTCCCACTCTCATCCCTACCCCACCGTCACAAACGGCTGCCCGTGCAGCGCCGGCGCCGCGTCATCCATCAAGGTGTACGCCCACTCCTCGTACTCCCGTTCTTCCCGCGCTTCCCTCTCGTACAACAACCCGCGCTGCTTCGCCTTCGGGAAACGCTTCGCCCACTCGATCGCTCGCGCCACGTGTTCCACAATCGTCGGCGTCAATTGCACAAACTCGCCTTTCGGCCCTTGCAGCGTAAAGCAGTGCTCGTACTCGCCCCGCTCCGGATACGGTCCCAGGGCCGGCACGCTCACACCATTCGCTGTTTCCAACGTCTTCGCGTACCACTCCCGCGGCGACCCATACACTTCCGGCGGCACCCAGCGTTCCACGTGCCAACGGTTCACTTGCGGATATTTCGGTTCCAGCCGCAATTCCACCACTTCCCGCACCAAATCCCCGTGCGCGTCGCGGTCTTCAAACTTCCCGCCAATCCACGCCAGGCGGTTCCAGCCCCAAATCACGCGGTAATTGGGCTCGCCAAAACGATTCCGCCCGCCGGCAGCTTCCAACCGCCGCGGCACATCCTCGGGCGTATCATGCCTTTCCCGTATCATCTGAATCATGCGACTCTCTCGAAGCAAATTGAGGTGAAGGAGATATATGAGGCCAAGGAAGTAAAGGAAAACGCCTCGCACTAGAATTGCGAGCCGATTCTGCTCCTTCACTTCCTGTACCTCCTCAATCTCCTTCACTTCCCGTCTCAGTAACCCGACGGCCGCGCCAGCGTATCGATATACGCGCCACTGCGCGGGCTGTCTGACCAAAGTTGAAAAGACGTATCAAAATAAAAGATATAAGACGCTGCCAGGCCACCGCTCGCCCCGTAAATCGGGAACACCGTGTTGCCATTGACCTCGTAGAAATCAATGTCCTTCAACACGGCGCGGCCCCAGTGCGCCAGATCCAGGAAGTCCACGCGCGTCTGGTCCGCGTTTACGCTGGACTTGATCGGAATTCCGCTCATCGTCTTCCTGCCGGTGAACAGCAGATCCAGGTCGTTCCCGTTTCCGCCGCCGCCTTCCTTGATGATGGAACTTACCGTGATGCCAAGATTTTCCCAGGCGTGCTCCTGCTCGACCGCCATGTACGCGATCAGCTTGCTCAGGTGGTTGATCCCCAACGCCTTGCGCACCTTGTTGATCGCCAGGCGCACGTTGGCCGGCGTCAGCGCCGCGTTGCCCGCGTTCACGCGTGGCGTCGCCAGTTGCACCGGATAGGTCGCGCGGTTCAAGTTGAGCCACGTGCCTGTCGTCGCGTTGTTCTGGTGATACTTGATTCCAAACAAGGACACCGGCGAAGCCCCGCTCAATCCGTCGTGCAAGATCACGTCCGTCGCCACCGTACCGCTGGGAGCGGCGTCCACCGTGATGGTTTGCGTGGGGCTGATGGGATCGGCCGCCACCACGTTGCATGTGCCGCGGTTCGTCGTTAACGTCGTGTCGTACACCTGAACCGTCTGTCCCACGTACACCAAAGCCGCGCCGTTCGGCACGCTCATGGTCAACACGTTGCTGGCGATGGAACTGATCGTTCCCAGCACGCCGTTCCCTGCGGTCTGGATCAGCTTGTCCAGGAAGGCGCGGAATTGCTTCATCCCGTTGGCCACTTCGCGCTTGGCTGCGTTTTCAATGGCGCGTTCCCTTCCCGTCGTCGCGTATTCCACCAGCTTCGTGATTTCAATCGCGAAGCGAAAGAAAATCGGCGACACCTGCGCGACGTCATAGGCGGTTCCCGAGCCGCGGCCCAGGTCGCCTCCGTCTGCGTTGTACGACCCGGCCTTCCCACCGGGATTGACCTGCAACGGCAGGCGCATGTTGCGTGAAGAGATTTTCTCCACGTCGCCGCGTTGCTGGATCATCGTTAAAAGAATGTCGTCGCGCTCATACAGCAAAGGTACCTTGTCACGCACCTTCTCGAGCTGCAACGCGATGACATTCGCGTTTGCTTGTGCTGGCATTGTTGTTTCTCCTTAGATGTGCTGCCCCGCTTCAGAAGGGCAGGCAGGCGTCTTGCGAGAAGGCGCCAAAACTTCGTTGTTGCCCAGGGCTCATGTAACGCAGAGCGAGTCCTCGAACCCTCCGGCATTTCTCTTCCCCGTTGTTTTTGTCTTGGGTTTTTCTTCTAACGCCGCTCAACCCCTGAACTGGAGGGTGCCCCATCCTTCGCGTTTTGTGCGAAGGGTGGGTTCTTACGATCGAGCGCCACAATTCCTCTTCTCTTTGGTTTTTCGTTCAGGTTCTTCTTTAGGGGGTCGGACCTTCAGGTCCGACATTAGAATCCTTGCGCATGGGGCTTCAGCCCCTGAGGAAGCTCCCGGTTTACTTCAGTTCTGCTGTTCCCTTTGCGCTGAACTTTTCCTCACAGTTCCAAAATCTGTTCGTCGCTCAACTTTCCGTAATCCACTCGCCCTCGATTTGCCACCCGCCCTGGCGCGCGCGCCTCCGAGCTCTCGCTCCGTCCGGAACTCTGCCCGCTCCTCCCAGTCTGCGTCGTAGGCTTCGTAACGGGTTCTCTCCCCGCTCGCGAATCACCATTTCCCTCTTCCGCCGCGCGGCTCTTCCCTCTCGTGCCGAGCGTCGCCGTCGTCCAACTCCCCACCACCCGCTTCACCGCGCCTGGCACCAACTGCTGTGCCCGCGCATCAATCACCCGCACCACCTGAGCCCGCGTGGCATCGTCAAACCGCCGCGCTCCCAGAATCTTCGCCACCTGCTCGCCCAGTTGCGCGTCGCTCTTCAGAGCCGCTTCCACATCCTCGCGCACCGCCGCGCCCAATCTCTCCTGCAAAGGTGTTCCGTGCTCAGCCCCGTCTCGTCCTGCGCGATCCAGGCTCTTCAAATTCGGCAGCGCCTGTTCCATCGCCCGCGCAATCGCCCCGCCGACGCTCTTCTCCAACTCCGCATTCGTCGCCTTCTCAAAATTCACATACGCCGCGGCCACCTGCGGCCCAATTGCCGCACCCGGCTGTCTACTGTTCCCGTCTCTGGAGCTCGCCCCTTCAGGGGTGAGGCCTTTCCAGGCTCCCTCCCCGCGACCCAGTTGACTGTTGTCATCCCGAGCGACAGCGAGGGATCTGCTTTTCTCTTCCCCGCCCCCCGCCGACTGACCGCTGGCCTCCAGCAACTTCACTCCCGCCGCCACCATCTCTCGAAACGCCCCTGGATCCTGCTCCATCAATCTCTGCGCCAACTGCACCCGCGCCGCGCTCAACGCCTCTGCCGGCTTCCCCGCCGCGCCAAAATATGCCGCATCAAACTCCTCCAACTGCCGCGCGCGCTCCGCCGCCGATTTCGCCTCGTTCACTCCGCCGGGATAAATCTCCTTCAGCGCCCGCGCCTCAGCCGGCGTCGCAATCGCCTCGCGATAAGCCGCCGCCTCCTGCCTTGCCTGCACCGCGCCTTCCCACAACTCCTTTGCCTCATCCCCATGCCAGGGATCACGCATCCTCTCCGCCAGCCATTGCGGCGGCGCCTGCGCTTCAATCTCTTTCGCTTGCTCCGTGGCGTTCCGCCGCGCCGCATCCCCCGTCACCGCTTTTCCGTCCGCCACGCTTTCCGCCGCGCCCCGTTCTACGCTCGTTCCGGTGGCCTCGAGCAATTGCTCTTCCGTGAGCGACAAGCCACTCGCCACTCCGGCCTCCGGCTCCGTCCCCAATATCTGCTCATCCGTCAGCGCAAACACTTCGCTTGAAGTTCCACCCATATTCGGTACACCCACATTCATTCCAAGTTCTCTAAATAAAAAGGGCTCCGACAATTCGGAGCCAGGTCTGCAAATTCCCAAACATGTGCGTTCTGCTCGGTTTTAACGGGTCACGAGTCACGAACCACGAGTCACGTTTCCCATCGCCCGCAAATGCGCTTCCGCATGCGCCCCCGCAGAGTCCGCGCGCCTACTGAGTCACCTCGATCCAGACCAGGTCAGAGGGGATCGACGGGGTATCGTCCCAGACCGCTGGTAGGTCGCGCAATTGCGGCGCAACCATTTCCTTGGGAAGCCTGCTCTGGTATAGGAATCGGACGGAGTACGTCCCCGGCTTAGGAAAGAAATCCTTGGCCACAAGATAATAAGATCTCCCATAGAAGAACCCTGCGTCCAACCGAACGAGGATCGATGTGTCCTCGCTCAGTGGTGGAGGCATTAGTTCCTCCCGAAGGTGGGGCAGCGGAACATTCTTGCCCTGCTCATCGCGGACTTCCAAGCCGAGACCGGTGCCGATTCCACAACAGAACATCCTCCTATCAACGTAGATCGTCTCCTCGCCGGCGTTTTCGAGCAAAATATTCACCCTTACGTCATCCGTCAGGGAATACTTTCCATGGTCCGTACAAACGGTCACCTTGATCGCCCGCGCCGGGTTGGGTGTCGCTTTCTGCTGTAAAACATGGGAGGAAGCGGCCTTGTCGCTTGCCTGAAAGAGAAAAACCGCGAAAGCACAGATCTGAAAGAATCTCACGAATAGGAGCATGGCAGACCTCTTGCTAATAAGTGTATCCCTTCTCCATGTGCTCTTGCATCGTTGCTCGATTTTTGCCATCCATCCAATTCTGGAGAGAGCTTCTCTCGTTGTTGCTGAAACCAATCTTGTTCCCGATGCCGAGCTGTGTTCCGCTGGCGGACTGCTCGTCTCTCCATCGATCCGCGCCGGAATACTTGCCCGAGTTCAGGTAGTGCTGTCCTTCATGTCCAAAGAGCGAACCCAGCCAAGCGGCTGAAACGCCAGGATCCTCCATGTAGTCCTTGGACAGAGTCATGGAGCCGTTGCCGGTGGCGCCAAGCTTGTCCTTATCGGAAGCACTCTCGAAAACCGAGGAAATCTCCTCGATGGCTTTCTTTTCGTCGTCGGTAAGCTTGCCAGCGTTCTTGTTGAGCAGGTCCGCGGCAGCCGCAATCGCCTTGCTCGCTCTAAGCTTTTCCTCAGGGGAAAGCCGTGGGTCGTAGGCAATTGTCACTTTCTTGTCCAGAACCATTATCGACGCAGCCGGTTGCGTCTGCGCCGGTTGCTTCCCTTGGGGCTCGCGGATCAAAACGTGATCGCCGTTGATCGTAACCCAGTGATCCCCGGGACCATCATGCTCCGCGTCGGCGCGTGTTGAAGATTCTCTGGGCGTCCGAGCTGCCATTGGCGCGCTCGGCTCACGCACCGGAGCCGGGGCCGGCGGCGGAGTGACTCGGCGTCCGCGCACGGGGTGCGGCTGCTGGATCGAGGAATCAGTCGGTGGTGCGAATGTCGTTATCGCCCGCAAATGTGCCTCCGCATGGGCCCGCACATTCGCGAACCCAGCCGGATTCGTCATCTTCGCCGACTGCCCTGCCTCCGAATTCGCCCACCGCTTGCACTCCTCAAACTCCACAGCATGCTCGTCCATCAGCACATCCACCGCCACCGACGGCAGCACGACAGTTCGTGGCCCGTGTTCCGTGTCCCGTGTTCCGCCGGAATCGTTCGGCGAGCTCAGCGGATTCTCTGCTTTGCCAGGCACGGACGACTCACGAGTCACGTTTTCGGACACATCTACAACGATCGGCGCGCTCCCCAACAGCACCTGGATCTCTCGCAGCTGCTTGTTCCGCGCGTCTTCTCCCGGAATCACCAGTTCCGTCAATCCCAGCACATTCTTGATGTACCCGAGGTTCGCCGGTTCCGCCAGCGCCTCTTGAATCAGCGGATCCTTCAGCCCAAACAACTGCTGCAGCACGCCGCGCTGCTGCGACTTCAGCCGCGGGAATGTCTCATCCGCCTCCGGATGCACGCAGATATTCCCCTTCAAATCCCCCACGCGAATCATTCGCGCGTCCAGCGTCCCATCCGGCCCCAGTAGCGGCACATCCACGTCCTCCGGCCGGTTTTTCCGGAAGCAATCCACGCCCAGCAGCATCACCTCGCCATAAAACTGTTTCAGCCGCCGCCACACCAACCCCAGCCGACCCATGGCCTGGTCGCGTGCCAGCGCATAGCCGCTGGCCGTCTTCACATCTTCCATGTTTCCGCCAAACACCGCGGGAAACAGCCCGGTCAAGAATTGCGACACTGGCCCAATCAAATCCTGCTGGTGGCGAATCATGTCCGGAGGCACCTGCGCCGCCGCCGGCTGGAAGAATCCCGCCGCCAATGGCTGTCCCGGCCGCGCTCGCGCGGGAAAGTGTGCCGCCGGCTCCGCCACCTGGTTCGCCAGCGCATCAAAGTCCAGCACCTGCGGGTCGGCGTAAATCGGCGGAATGCCGTACTCATACGTCTCCGCCTGCATATTGCTCAGCGTGTTGTAGCGCTCCTGCACCTGCACCAGCGAATCGCCCACGCTCGGCCGGTTCTGCCCGTCCCCTGGCAGCGCGTGCAGCACCCGCCAGTGATCGTCCATGCTTTCGTTGCGCGCCTCGCAGTACACATCGCCCGCAAAGCCCACGTAGCAGCCATCCGGGAATAACGCCAGGAGTTCCTTCCGCACCTCTTCGTTCTCGATCCCGTAAAACGCCCACGGCCGCAGCCACGTGCGGTCAAACGTAATCAAATTCATCAGCGCGTCGCCGGGATGAATCGACGGCAACCCTTGCTCCACGCTTAGACGCGACACGCGTGCGTACACATCTTCCGGGCCCTGCGAGGGCGCCGCCTCGATCTTTCCCGCCGCCAGCGGAAACGCCGCCTTCAATTTCGCCCGGTGCACTTCCGCCTGCCACTGCAGGTACGGATACTCGTGCATCTCGTTCGCCCACACCGGCGTATTCAGTTCCAGCCCGCCGGCAATCGAAATCACTTCCTGGCCGTTCGCCACGCGCCGCGTCTCTACTACTCGCGGCACCGTTACACGCTCCGCCCTCCGCAAATCCTTCTCGCCCAACTCCGCCCCGCACCCCGGGCATGTGTAGCTCACCCCTTCAGGGATGAGGCCTTCCCTGGCCTCTCCACTGAGCACTCCGTCATCCTCGCCTCGTCCGTACTTGTCATCCCGAGCGGAGGTACGGGGGTTTCTATCCCTTCCGCGATTGTCATCCCGAGCGGAGAGCCGCGCCTTTTGCGGCCCGGAGTCGAGGGATCTGCTTTTCCCTTCATCACCGTCATTCCGAGCGCCAGCGAGGAATCCCTCTTCTGCTTCCCGGTCGCTGATCGCCGGTCGCTGGTCGCCGTCTTCCGCCTCCTGATCGCTGATATCTGATCGCTGATATCCGTCCTGCTCTCCCTGATTTCCTCCGCCCGCGGGCGTCTCCTTCCCGCACTCCGGACAAACCCACACATCCTCCCCCAGCGGAATCTCCACCGCCGCCAGGATCTCTTCCTCGCGAAACCCGAACCGCTGGCCGTCCTTCACGTAGCGCACATACGCGCCCAACTTCCCATCCGTCCACAGAAAATACCCGATCGACGTCAGCAGGTGCTCCACATGATTATTTCGCTCGACCAGCTCTGCCACGTCGCTCGCTGCGCGCGCCGCCGCGATATCCACCAGCGATTGCGCCGACTGCGGATAGAACCGCACGCTCGGCACATCCTGCGAAAGCACCGCCACAAACGACAGCCCGAACCCCTGATAAAAATTCGTCACAAACTGGTAGCGCGGCATCTCTTCCAGCGCGCGGTCGTCGTTGAACTTCTGCTCGAACGGCAGGTGCCAGTTCATGTCATTCGGGTTCCACCACGCGTATTGCAACCCTTGCCAAAACAGCCGCGCCTGGCGGATCCGCCGAATCTCGTGCCGCCGCGCCGTCACGCCCTCTTGCCGGTACTGCCGCACCAGCTCGCGCAGCGCGTTCACCAACTCCGGCCGCTCCTCCTCCAACCGCTCGAAGTTCGGTCCCAGTGCCGCCGCACTGTAGCTCACCCCTTCAGGGGTGTGGCCTTTCCCCACAGAAGCGAGGCTTTCTCGTACAAGGTCCGCTACGCCTCCCGCCCCCGCGTTCCCATCCGCCGGCGCCGTCATCCCCGCTTCCCAATTTGTGATTGCGTTGTCCATGCCGTCTCTCATGATCTTTTCTCTGTGCCCGTGGCACAGTCACTCCTGACTGTGCTCCTGGGTTTTCTTCTCTGCGCACTCTGCGTTCTCGGTGTTCCTGTGGCGCAGTCACTCCTGTTCACCCTGGCTGACGAAGGGTCCGTGCTCGTGGGTTCCCGTTCTAGCGCCTCTCACCCATAAACTCGAGGGTGGGCTCCTACGATCGACTACCTCGCCCCTTCTTCTCTTCTCTCTGCCCTCTATGCTCTTCCCTCTGTGAACTCTGTGTTACCGTCCCTCTCGCTTTGCCTTCATCCCTTCATCGCTTCCAATTCATTTTTCCGCTGCATCTGCTGCCAAGACCTCTTCCGCAATCTCGGCAACTCCACCGGCTTCACTGGCTCCGCAAACTCCACCGGCGGAAATCCCGCCGTCCCCAGCAACGAATTCAGCAGCGCCCGGTTCTCCCCCCGCAGCCGCGCCACTTCCTCCTCCAGCATCCCCACATACCGCGTCCTGAAGAAGCGCCGGATCATATTTTGAATGGCAATCATGTCAGATGAAATGTCAGACAAAGTATCTTGCAATTGTCAGATATCATGCTATGCTTGTTCAACAGAGGCAACCGCCATGCCAACCCACACCAATCGCCGCAAGATCTCCACCACCGTCGCCCCCGAAACCGACGCTTTCCTCAAATCCCTTGTCCGCCGGGGCAAGGCCGCCAACCTCGCGGAGGCCGTCGACCGCGCAGTGGCCGTCGCTCGCCGTGCCGAGTCACGCCGCCGCCTGGAAGCCGCTACCGCCGCCTACTACGAATCTCTGTCAAAGGAGAACATTGCAGAAGACAACGCCCTTGGGCTTGCACTGGCTCACGAATCAGGGAAGGTGAACTTCGATGAGTGACGCGTATCCTCTCTGGCCCGTCTCCCATCGTGGGGAGATTTGGACTGCTAATCTCGGCGACCCTCCCATCCGCCACTGGGTGGTCATTCTCTCCGTCGATGCGCGCAACATCAGCCGCCACATCGACTCCGTCCTGGTCGTGCCTTTCAGCTCGAGGGGCGTCGAGGGCCCTTCCATAATCCGCATGGAACCTGGGGAATCCGGGCTGCCTGCTGTCTCTTGGTTGAAATGCTACTTCATCAATACTCTCCGCAAAGCACAGCTTGTGGAGAGACTACCCCGGCCATTGTCGAACCGGCGCATGCGGGACGTCTGTCTCGCCGTTCGCCGCGCAATCGACCCCGACGCCCCGTTCTAATGACGCTCCGCTCTCACCAATTCCATCGTCGCCGCGGCAATCGCTGCGGCCCAAATTGCTTCCGCGCCTCCGCCTCTAGCCTCTGAAACTGGATCGCCCGCGAAGTCGCATCCTCCGCGGTGACTTGCCGCGCGATCTGTTCGCCCAGCGGCATTCCTGGCATGAATCTCACTTGAGAATAAAGGGGCGGAGCCTGCCCCGCCCCGGGTCCGCCTCTGGCGGATGCCCCAACACCGGCGTATCTTGCGCCGGGAACTATTCCGTACCTCGCCGCGTCTGCCGGATCGTCGCCTTCCACCTTGCGCACATCCTCGACCCGCCGGTCGTCCCGCACCAGTTGCGGCAAACACTCAATCAACTTCCCGCAATTCTCCGTGATCAGCCAGGCGTCCTGCTCCAGCAGCTGGTACATCAACTGCCACCCGCCAATCCGATCGTCATCCGCCTGTGAAGGCCGCGGCAATCCGTTCGACGCCAGCACTTCTCCCAGTTGCTCCGCGATCGACGCCTCGCTCGTCCGGTGCGCAAACGCATCCGGCGAAAGGTAAATCTCCTGGATCTTCTCGTCCTTGCAGCGCTCCGCGATCGCTTGCCCCAACATCCGCGGCGACAATCCGTTCTGCACGAACTCCCGGTACGTCACAATCCGCCGCGCCGCCTCGTCCCTCGCGCCGTGCGTGGCCGCGTCTAGCCCGGAACCCTCGGCCCGCCTCCCCCCGTTTGTCATCCCGAGCGAAGCGAGGGACCCGCTTTTCTCTTCACTGATCGCTGATATCTGATATCTGCTATCTGCCTTCGGCATCGCGCAATGCCAATACACCGCGCTGGGATGCTGGAATCCCCAGTCAATCGAAATCCACCTCGGCCACCAGGCCTGCATCCCAAGCTCTTCCGGCCGTGCGGTGTGCCTTCCAATCTCAAACAAGTCGAAATACTGCCCCGCGAAAACGTCCCAGTCCCCATCCAAAAAGGCTTTCCGCAATTGTTCCGGCAGCGCTTCCAACGTTTTCCGGTAATTTAGGTCGTTTGCGTAAATGGGATTGTCTGCAATCCGCGCGCGTATGAAGTCGTAATCCCCCGCATCGTACTGCTCCGGCCTCTCAAATCCCGGCGGCGGCTGCTTGTCCACCCACAGCGCCTTCACCCAGGCGTGCCCGATGTTTCCCGGGTTTGTCGCCCCCGCCATGCACGGAAACGTCCCCGGAATCGGACACCGGTTCCGCGAAGTCAGGAATTGCCACTGCTTCAATGTAAAATGCGTCAGCTCATCGATCCCGATGAACAAAAATTCCGCGCCCTGGTACTGGTAAACATCATTCTCATTGCGGCAGTACCCGAATCGTATCGTCGACCCGTTCGCCAGGGTCACTAGGTGTTTTGCTTCGTTGTAGCTTTCGTACAGATCGCGTGGCACAGTCCGCCGCAACTGCGAGATCAGTGAAGCTTCCAGTTCAGGATACGTTCTGCGCAGTAACAGCGTGTCGCAACGGTCGTTCAGCAACGCCTGAAAAACGCCTTCGTAAAGGAGCGCCGTGGTCTTTCCCGGGCCTGCGGCGCCCCCGAACAGGCGATATTTCTTTCTTGATTTGTGGAAGTCTCTCTGCCGGTCAAATGGGTCGTACGATGCGCTGAGTAAGGTCCGCTCGATCATCTTCTTCGCCGAGTTTTGGAGTGCGGCGGCTCGCCGCCGCTTTTGCGGCATTAATTCCCCCTGCCAACTCCAGCCCCGCAGCTACCGCTTACTCACGCTCCCCGCAGTTTCTTCCCCACAAAGAACGCGGCGATCCCGCCGATCAATGCAGCCGCGGCTCCCCAATGATGCAGGCTCAACACGATGCCGGCCACCACGGTGCCCACTCCCGCGATCTGTGCCACTTCCCCAATGAAGACTACTTTCGCGCTTGTCATCTGCTACTCCTTGGTTCAGGATTCTTGTTCCCTTTCTCTTGCCCGTTCCGCAACGGCTGACGGAATGTCAATCACATACTGCTTCGCCGGGTTCTCACTCCCCCGCGCATTCTTCCCGTACCTCATCTCCAGCAGCCGCTCCAACAAACTCTTCGACGACTTCTCGTCCGTTCCCCGCAACAACAGTTCCGTTAGCCGGATCAGGTCGATGTTGACGTTCACCGCATCTACAAACCCCACTCCGTCTTCCGGGAGTGGTACTCCTCCGTCCAGTTCGGCTCTCTCATCCCATAAACTTTCCACCGGGCCGTCTCCGCCGACGGTCCCCAGCTTCGTGCTGCTCTTCCTCCTTTTCTTTTTGTCGGGAGTGCGCTTGGGCTTCTTCACCTTCGCCTTAGCCGGGTCAGCGTCCGTCTTGTGGTCCGCAGCGTGTGCGGCGGAGGTGTGCGCACTCCCGCCAGCGGTCAATCCACGTCCGGCGTCAGACCCCGCCAGCTCTCTCAACGAGTTGCAACTCGCCCGGTGATTCTGCCGGCGCACTCCCCGGCGCGCCCGGGATCCCCCTATGACGCGCATTGCTCCGGAGAACGTATCCATCCTCCGGAAAGCCCTCATCGTGATCGTTTGTGGTTGCCCCATCACTTTCTCTGCTTCGCGTTCCCTCTTCCTCGTGACCTTTCTGTCAGCCGTGTGCCGGATGCCCCAGGCATGGAATGTGTGCCTGGGTCTTGGGTTCCTCTTACCTCTGCGAAACTCCACGGCCTCCGCGTCCCCGCATTATCTTTTCTTCTCTTCGCGGCCACTTCTCCGCCTCCACATGCACCGCCTCATCTACCGCCTTCTCGTAAACGATCGCCCCCAGCATCGCTCCAAAGATCGCGTCTCCATGCCGCCGGCAGAACCCCGATTCCCTCTCCGCTTTCCGCACACACGGAATCCAAGCCGTTCGCGAGCCCGCGATCGGATAAAATGCCTTGCACTTTTTCATCGGTTGCCACTACCGCGGAGGTCAATCTGCCACGCCCGCTCCGTGAACAACACCCTCGCCCTGTCGGATTGTTTCCTATCCTCCGGGTTTTCGCTCCTCAGCGTGTCCTTCGTCAGTGTTTGCCCAGACCCGATCGCGGCGATATCTCTTTCTTGCTTCCTGATCGCTGATATCTGATCGCTGATAACCTTCCTGCTTAGCAGGAGATCTTCGCTGTTACCGCGACGTTGTTCGTTAATGAGCTGAAATACAGCCGGACAAACTTCGCCACCACATTGTTCAGCTCAATGCGCGCCACGTTTGTCCCCGTGAGCGCCGTCACAGCCGATCCCTCGGGCGAATAGCTCGCGTCCACGTCGCTGTCCGCCGTTTGCATCTGGAAACTGAACGCCCCGGGCGCGGCCGCAAACGTCACTTCCGCCGAAATCCTCTGCGCTGTCACGCGCAATCCCGTTGCCAGCGCCACTTGCGCGGTCTTATACGGCAGGGCCGGCTGGGGGTTCTCATTATTGATGACCGCATACGAATCGCCCGCGGCGATCGCGATTGGCGGCACTGTATTTGAATACGTTGGCATCTCTGAAATCTCCTTTTCGCTTCCCTCTGTTGGCCTTGTGACTTCCCCCGGCCGCAATCCGCTAAAAAGCTCTCTTCAAAAACAAAAAGCCCCGGAACTCGTCCGGGGCCAGTTACACTTTTCTACGCTGCATAGTTTACCATATTTCACTAACTTGTCAAGAGAAATATTCATTACCCCTAAAAATATTTTCCCGCTCGAGCCTGTTTTGGAGTGCGGCGGCTTACCGCCGCTTTTACGACTGCCTGCCCCGCCGACAAGTCGAAATTCCTCATCACCTTAGCCGCAGCACACTCTCCGGCACCCGCTTTTTCTTCTCTGCGCACTCCGCCTCCGGCGTTTTTTACCCCGCCCCGCCCCGAGCATCTCGGGGGCCCGGTCGGGGTGCACTCTGCGTAAGGTGCTCTTCGCCCCAGCACTCCTGCTCATCCACTTTCCCCTTGACTCCCCCACTCCCCAGGCGCATAGTCCCCGAACCCTCCGAAGGCCCCCAGCCAAGAAAAAGGAGACTGCCATGCCCTATTTCTGTCATCAAGTCTGCTACACCAAGGAAGCCTGGGCCCGTCTAATGCAAAACCCGCAAGACCGTCTGGAAGCCGTCCGCGCCCCCATCGAAAAGCTTGGCGGCAAGGTTCACGCGTCCTTCTTCGCTTTCGGTGACTTTGATGTCCTGGCCATCACCGAAATGCCAGACACCATCTCCGCCGCCGCCATCTCCATGGCCTTCGCGGGTGGTGGCGCCGTCTCCAAAATCAATACCACGGCACTGCTCACCGGCTCGCAAGCCCTCGAAGCCCTGCGCAAGGCCGGCACCAGCGGCTACAAATCCATCACCTCGGAATCTGCCGCTAGCACCTCCGCCGGCCGCTGATCCCAGCCAACCCGCGCCGCGCGCGGTCCGTGCGAGGCGTGTAACGGTCCTCTATCGTTTGTTAATCGGTTAACCAAAATGCTTGCGCCTCTCACTCTCTATATCCCCAAGCGCATCTTGCCATATCGTTATTCTCCATTGCCCCACCACTTTCAACTGCTGCGCTTTGCTTTTCCCGCGAATTTCTTCCCCAAACTCTATTATCGATATAAATTCTCTTTCATACCTGTTCTTCCCACTTGACACGCGCGTCACACCGGCGCAGGGTTATATCCCCAGACTTCTTGCCCCCTCCAGAATCGAGACCACAATGTCCCACTATTGCCTCCAGATAAGTTTCACCAATCAGGCCTGGAGCCACCTGGCTCACACCTCGCAAGACCGCTTCGCCGTGGTTCGCGCTCCCATCGAGGAGCTCGGCGGCTGCATCCAAGCCACATTTTTCACCACCGGTCGCTTCGATCTCCTTGCTATCGCCGAATTTCCGGACCACGTTACTCCTGCGGAGATTTCCATTGCTTTCGCCCATGGCGGTGCCGTCGCTTCCATCACCACGTCGCCTCTCCTTAGCTTCGCGCAAGCTGTAGAAGCACGTAACAAAGAACTCGCCGCCGCTTCTTGCACCATTCGCACGCAACGCCACATGGTCGCCGTCGCCGGCAGCTAATTTGGAGTGCGGCGGCTCGCCGCCGCTTTTACGGTTGCAAGCGTGCCACCAATCTACAACTCCCCGCCCGCCAGCCGTCCACGGATGCTGTAGCTCAGCCCTTCAAACTCGCTGTGCTTTCCTCGGTCCTTCCTGCCGTTGTAGGGGTCGAGCACTGCTCGACCCCATCTCGGCAAGGTGTAAACATTTATGTCATTCCGAGCCCGTTGAGGTGAGGTCCGGCGGCAACCTCTGCTAAACTCTTTTCGTGTCCCTCTCAAACGTAAATCCGCGCCTCGCGAATCTGCGCCTCCACCCCATCAAATCACTCGACCCCATCACCGTCAGCGAAGCGCGCATCAGTCCTTCCGGAGGCCTCGCGCTCGACCGCGCCTGGGCGCTCTATTCCGTGGATGGCCGCTGGGTCAACGGCAAACGCACTCCCGCAATTCACCTTATCCGCGCCGCCTTTTCGCCCGATCTGCGCAGTGTCACACTTTCCGTTCCCGGCGACCGCCGCGGCATTCCCGTGCACACTTTCCCGTTCCCCGAAGGCCACGAAGACGCCGCCGAATGGTTCAGCGTGTTCTTTGAGCAGCAGATCCTCGTCCGCTATTCCCCAGGCGGTTTTCCCGACGACACCATCGCCAATGGCCCCACCATCGTCTCCACCGCTTCGCTCCAAGCCGTTTGCGAGTGGTTCCCCGGCCTCACCCTCCAAGAAGTCCGCCTCCGCTTTCGCACCACCCTCGAATTCGATGGCGTGCCCGCCTTCTGGGAAGACCGGCTCTTCGGCGAAGACGAGCGCAGCTCCGTCCGCTTCCAAATCGGCGAAGTCCATTTCGAGGGCAGCAATCCCTGCGCCCGCTGCCCCGTCCCCCCGCGCGATCCCTTCACCGGCATCTCGCTCGACGGCTTCCAGAAGCGCTTCACCCAACTCCGCGAAGCCACGCTACCCCTGTGGTCGCCCCGCCCGCGCTTCGACCATTTCTACCGCTTCGCCACCAACACTCGCGTCCCCTCCTCTGAATCCAACAAACTCCTCCACCTCCACGATCCCGTCTTACTGTAGTGGCCGACCTTCAGGTCGGTTCTTAGGTTGGTTTTTGTAGCGGCCGTCCTTACGGGCCGGGCCACGCTTGGGTTTTCTCGTAACGCAATCGGACCGATGACCTTGAGGGTGCCCCATCCTTCGCGCCTTATGCGAAGGGTGGGCTCCGACGGTCCAACGCCACCGAATTTCTTCTCTTCCCGCTTGGGTTCCACTCTGCAATGGTTCCAGCGCCGGAGGCGCGCCACAAGTTAGCCCAGCCCGTCAGGACTGGGTAAGCCATCAAATCAATATCAAGCGCCGTAGGTGCGCCACAGTATCGCCGCACTCCTCCCTCACTACCTATGGCACAATTCCCCTGACATTGGTGTCCAACAACCAGCCATGAACCTGCTCACAACCAGTTGGGATTTCCGTTCTCTGTGGGTGTTCTTGCCCCTGCAAACCAGGCTCTACTTGATTTGCCTTTTTGGGGCGGCAGTTTACTCTGCCATCTCTCTGACGAAAGCTTTCATTCCCATCAGGCAATTGCCCGGAATGACGATCGAAGCAGAGGCTGAAGCCACATATCACCGCGTGTCCACGCGTCTTCACAACTTGCGACAACTTCATTTGTTGCTTCTTCTCTTGTTTGGCCTGTTCCTTACCGACGAAGCCTTTAGAACAGCCCAATCCTTCGCACACGCGCAAATGATGCTCACTGTCCCGACCGTTGCCGAACTCCTCGATCCTCTGCTTGGTTTTGCTTTTCTATCCCTGCTTGTCCTGACAGTCCTTCACTCTCTCCAATGGCTTGCCTCTTCACGCCTGGAAGCATCGGTACAACGTAAAAAGAAATCCGACTAATCCCCGCCCCCAAAATACTTCCTCGGCGGAAACAGATCCCTCCGCAGCAACTCCTCCCCGCACCGCCGCCGTATCTCCTCCGACCAATTCACCCAGCTCCGCTCGCTCAATCCCAGAAAATGGCGCGCGCGCTCGTACGGCGTCAGCCCCAGGTAATACAACCGGAACAGCACCATGCGCGACGCCCGCTCCGGACCTCCCAGCGCCGCTTGCCCGGCCAGCGCAAAATCCGCCACCCAATCTTTCAGCTTCGGACGGAGATCCGGCCGCCACGAATACTTCGCGTCCACCTCCCAGGTCAGCGCCGTAATCCCCCGCTTGGCTTCCAGCACTTCCCGGGCGCCGCGATACACTTCCCAGCAAACATCGAACGCCATCTCCGGCTTCACGCTCATTGGCTCCTCCGCTCGTCTCCGTTCTTCCTCCTCTACCTCCTTCACTTCCTTTCCTTCCTCTACCTCCTCATCGTTCGCGCCCGGCCCTTGGCCACTTCAGTGAACCGCTTCCATCTCCCGCCCCGCGTCCCATCGCCCGTACCGCATCTGGTACTCCCACACCTTTTCGTGCACGCTCGGCCGCAGCGTTTCCGCCCACAAGCGCCGCCGCTTTTCCACCACGAATCCTCCGTGCTGCGCCTTGCGCAGGTGCCGCAACTGCGCGGAGATGCTCGCCTCCGGGTAGCGCGTCTTGTGCGCCAGTTCCTCCAGCGTCATCCAAACGTCGTAGCGCGCCGCGCACAGCAGCACCTCCTGCAGAATCTCGCGCTGCGTTTTCAACACGGGCTGTAGCACCTGCCAATCCGCCGGCTTCCTCATGCCCCCGCCTCCCCCGCGTCCAATCCCCCTAATTCCCGCGCATCAATCCGTCAACCGCGCCGAGGACTCACTCCGCCTCGGGCTGTTCCTCGCCGCCAGGCACAGTCGGCCCTTCTTTTTCAGGAATTTCCACAGCCACCGTATCTTCCTCGTTTTCTTCAGGATCGGGCTCCCAGGCGCTGCGGTCGGGATCTTCGTAATCGCCTGCGCAGCCGCTGCACGCGCACAAGAAGTTTTCCACTTTTTGCACAGATTTCCACAGACTAGTAACCTTAGGATTACTAGTAACTATATATGGCCTGGTGGTACTCTCCCCTCGTCTTTTCCACAGCACATTGTCCAGGAGGTTTTCGTGAATCCCTATTACACCCAGCCGCCCTGGGAATTCCTTCTCACCGCTTCCCGCAATACCCTGCAAAGCTATGAACTCTCCCGCCTCGCTCATGCGGCGAATTTGCGCAAGGAATTGGGGGGGCTCCTGGATCAGTACCTCGAGGAAAATACCGCGGCCATGCTGGCGCGCTGGTTGATGGATCAACGCGAGCGCACCGTCCTCGGCGAAGAGACTGCTTCCGCGCCCGCACCCCCCGAAAACAAGGGGCGTCGTGCGTCCGATAATTTTTTGGGGGATCGTATCGTTCCGCCGCGCGCTGCCCGTGCAAGAACTTGACGTTTCGTCCGCGCGCCGCAAGGTTTCGTGTCTTTTCGGTTTGTTTTTGGCTGCCGCTGGAATCATCGGCGGCATCAGGGAAGGTGTGTCTACATCATCGCGCTTCCACCACGCCGTAAGGCTCGCCCTCTTCTCATCTCGCGCGGCTTCGCTGCCGCATGTCTGCGCTTCCCTCTTCGCCAAGACCGTATCAGCGCTCCGCACAACTCACCTCGCTGCATTACGTCCTGGCACCTGTATATATATTATAATACACTTACTGTACTGGTATATATCGCGCGGATACCCGCTTCTCCGCGACCTCCGTGTCCTCTGCGCCCCCTGTGCGAAAGCCTTTTTCTTTCTGCGACTTTCCCAAAAACAAAAACGCCCCGATTTCTCGGAGCGCTCTTCCTCCCGTCAATTCTAATTTCCGATTTCTAGTTTCTAATTTCTACGACCGGGCCCCTACCGGCATCTCCCCGCCAACTTTCTCCAGCAACTGTTCCTTGCGGTACACCAGCGAATTAATGTCATACGTGGCCAATTCAAACCCATGTCCGTGGGTAATCGCGTCCGTGGGGCACGCCTCGACGCAGTATCCGCAGAAAATGCAGCGCGAGTAGTCGATGTTGTACACCTTTGCGTAGCGTTCCCCGGCTGAAATCCGCTCCTTTTCCGTATTTTCCGCCGCCTCAATGTAAATGCAGTTTGCCGGACAAGCCGCCGCGCACAAAAAACATCCCACGCACTTCTCGAGCCCGTCTTCATCGCGCTGCAGCACGTGGATCCCGCGGTACCGCGCCTGAAAATTCACCGGCTGGTGCGGATAGTTCTCCGTCACCGTTTTCTCAAACATGGTCTTAAACGTGACGCGGAATCCCTTCACCAGCGCCACCGCCGTTCCCACAACTTCTCGTATCAGCGATGCCATAGGTCCTCAGTCTAGCAAACCCCTCCCAAACCCCGCAAACGCCACCTACTTCAGCGCCTCCACAATCTGCTTCCCATGGAATCGTCCATTTTCAATGAAGATCTCATTCGTGTGCCGCCCCGCAACCACGACGCCTGCCAGGTAGATCCCCTTCACGTTGCTCTCCAGAGTGTTGGGATCGAGCGCCGGGCGCCGGCTCTCAGGATGCAGCTTCACTCCCAGCGCCTCGATAAATTCATAATCCGGGTGATAACCCGTCAGCGCAAACACCTGCTTCGCCGGCACCTGCCGCGTCGTTCTATCGTCTTCGATCAGCACCGCATCGCGCATGATCTCCTTCACCCGCGCCTGGAAGATCGCCCGAATCTGCTCCGCCTTGATCCTGTTCTCAATATCCGGCTTCACCCAATACTTGATCGAACTCCCCAGCTCCGCGCCCCTCACCAGCAGCGTCACCCGCGCGCCATTCCTCCACAAATCCAGCGCCGACTCCACCGCCGAATTCTTCCCCCCAATCACCACCACATCCTCGCGCCAATACGCATGCGGTTCCGTGTAGTAGTGCGACACGTGCGGCAGGTGCTCCCCCGGCACGCCCATCTCATTCGGCAAATCATAGTAACCCGTCGCCACCACGATTTTCTTCGCCGCGTAGCGCTCTTCCCTTCCCGATTCCGTCTGCGTCACCACGGTGAACGCGCCGTCGTGCCCCTCCGCATGCGTCACGCGCTCAAACAGCCGCAATTCCAATTCATAATGCTCCGTCGCCTTCCGGTAATACTTCAGCGCCTCAGTCCGCGTCGGCTTTTCCCCGCCGCACACCATTGGCAAATGGCCAATCTCCAGCAATTCCGGCGTGGTGAAAAACACCATGTTCACCGGATAGTGGTAAATGGAATTGCACAAGCATCCCTTGTCCACCACCAGCGCCCGCATCCCCGCCCGCTTCGCCTCCATCGCGCAAGCCAACCCGGTAGGCCCCGCCCCAATGCACACTATGTCGAATGTGACCATATTCCTTTGACTTCACACGCCTCTTCTGGGTTACGCAAAACGGCCCGAATCTGGATGTCGCAAGCAGTTAAGCGATTTTTGAAATGGCTTCAGCTCACTGCTCTTTGGAAATCGGTGCGGCACGATAGACAGAACAAGATACGCCCCTCGCAGAACGTTTGGAGAGGTCTAACTGATAGCAACGTCCCGCTTCGTCCCGGATAAGTAGTCTTTCTCCGGCCAGCTTTAGACCTGAAATGAAAATCTGGTGTTCACCCGGAAGCGAAGGATCTATCCAAACACTATAAATCTTCGCCCGCCACAATTCCTCTCCACCTGTCGCGTCACGAGCCACCACAAATTCCGTTCTGCCATCTCCTGAAGCAGAGTAACTAACTCCGTTGTGAATGACGGGCTTCACTATCGGTGCAGGCTTTCTCTTCGCCGAAACCCCACCAGCCACAAAAAGCGTCAGGACAAGAAGGGGCACTCCCCTGAAATGCCATACGAAATCCATGTAGGCCACGAGCCACCGCCTTTATTGCTTCCCGCCCATCTCCAATATCCCCACCAACTCCGCCCGAAACGCCTCCAACTCCTTCAACCGCTCCGCTGTCGCCGCCACTTCCTTCTTCTTCCACACAAACACATCCCCGGCCGCGCGCTTCAGCCGCACGCTCAAATTCCCATCCACCATCACCGTTGCCGGCGCCAGCAACCGCAATCCGCCATTCGCCACCGGAGCCAACACCGCCGCGCACTCTCCCCGGTGCACGCATAACGCACTTTCATACGGCGGAATCGCAATCGGCCGGAGCCCCGCTTCAAACAACCGCTCCAGCGTCTGCATCTGCAACTGTGTCAGCTCAACCATTCCCCCAAATTATACACACGCTTCTTGTTTCCTGATCGCTGGTCGCTGATCACTGGTCGCCCTCAAACAAAAACGGCGCAGCCGAAGCCGCGCCGCCAAACCGTTTCCTGATCGCTGATAACTGATATCTAATAACGTGCGAAGCGCCTCACGCCGCCGTCGAATCCGCCTCCGACGTCCCTTCCAACTGCGCCAGAATCTCCCGCAGCGTCCGGATCAGCTCATCCCGCGATACATGGCTCTTCTTAAACTGCAATCGGAAGCGGAACGCCTCATTTTCCGGCTCATACTGGAAGATGAACGGCTGCGGCTTCTGCGGCCCGTCCTTCTCATCCGACCGCACTTTGCGCACCTCATCCCGCGTCAATCCCGACTGCAAAATCCGCGCAAACAGCTCCAGCATCTTCCGCTCGGTGGGCTGCCGCGCAATCTGCAGCAACAACGACTTGGTGGTCACGCCGTTCTCGACGCACTTTTTGCGCAGCGAGTCCGGGATATTGCGCAACGAAAGCGTCTCCGATACCGACGAACGCGCCTTCCCCAGCTTCTTCGCGAGTTCCTCGTGCGAATAATCGAACTGCTCCGCCAGCCGCTGCAAACCGTCCGCCTCTTCAAACGGCGTCAAGTCCTTGCGCTGAATATTCTCGATCAGCGATATCTCCAGCGTTTCCGCTTCATCGGCGCTCTTCTCGATGCACGGCACTTCGCGCAAGCCTGCCGCGCGGGCCGCGTGGTAACGCCGCTCGCCCGAGATGATGTAGTAGCAGTCTTCGCGCGGCACAAAACGCACCAACAGCGGTTCCAGCACGCCCTTCTGCCGGATGGAATCCGCAAGTTCGCGCAGGTCGCCCAGCGCTTTCCGCGGCTGTTCCGGATTCGGCCGGATCTGCTCTACCGGCAGCATCCGGCCGATCGTTGCGCCGCTATAACTCGTCAGCGATTCAACATAGTGCGCGTCATGCCGCATCTTCAGCGTGACGGGCAAGCCTAGTCTCTTCGACACGTTGTACAACCTCCGCTGCCAGCTTTTTGTACTCCAGCGCCCCAGGGGACTTCGGCGCGAATGTGAATATCGTTTCCTTGTACGCCGGACTCTCTTCCAGCCGCACATTCTTCCCGATCTTCGTCTTGAACAGCACCCCGCCAAACACCGCGCGAATCTGCCCGTGCGTATCCTTGGCAATATTCGTCCGCTTGTCGTAAAGCGTGATCACCACGCCCAGCATCTTCAACTGCGGATTGGGCCGCGCGCGGATCCGCTCGTAGGTTTCTAGCAAATCATCCGTGCCCTCGATCGCAAAATACGCCGCCTGGATCGGCACCAGCAGGTGCGTCGAAGCCACCAGCGCGTTCACCGTCAGAATCCCCAGCGATGGCGGTGTGTCCAGAATAATGTAGTCGTAATCCTTCACAATCGGCGCCAGCGCATCCTTCAGCCGGTATGGCGCGTCAAACTGTCCCGCCAGCGCCGTCTCCAGTTTCGCCAGCGATAACCGCCCTGGCCCCACCGAAAGCATCGGGTCCTTCGACGGCTTCACGACCGATGCCAGTGGCGCTCGGGCATCTCCCAGCACATCGAACATCGAAGACGTCACTTCCCCTAAATTGAAAAACGCGATCGTCGAGTTTGCCTGCGGATCCAGGTCAATCAGCAGCGTGCGCCTGCCCTTTGCGGCAATGGCCGCGGACAGATTGATCGCCGTGGTCGTCTTCCCGACGCCGCCCTTCTGATTCGCAATGGTAATGATGGCAGTCATCGCCGCTCGGCCTCCGCACGCCCCGCACTGGCGCAGCCCTTTCTGCCTGCGCTCTCCCCCTTGTTCTGGTCCCTCTTAGGGCCGTCTTCCCGCACACCCACGCACATTCCTCCGAGCACACCGGTCTCCACAGCAGGCACGGGCACATTAGTTTTTTTTGCTGTAGTTATGCCGGCAAACAGGCCCAATGGCATACGCAAAGAGTACGTTTCTGACCTGTACCAGCGCAAGGAAAAATTACCCGCTCCAGTGGAAAACTCCCCCGCCGCCGCTCTAGCCTGGACTGTGCTTTTTCGGTACGCCCTCTGAGCGTGCAGGCCCGCAACGTCCCACCCTGTACCTTACCCCTTCACCGATACGTTGCCCCTTCACCTGTAGCGCACCCCTTCAGGGGTGAGGCCTTCCACTCCCCATCCACCAGTCGCGCCGCCTCCGAAGCCCGTCATTTCGAGCGAAGTCCGCGAAGCGCGGGTTTTGCACCCCGCACGCTTCGTCGGGGCGAGAAATCTCTCTGCTGCCTTTCTCTTTTCTGTGCCCTCAGCGTCCTACTGTCTGTGACCTCTGTGTCAAACGTCCCGTTTCTCCTCTTCTCGGTTTCCATTGTCCGCAATCCGCGCCCATCATAGACTCTTCTATTCACCGATGCTCTCGCTCCCCCCACTGCGCCGCGAACTCCCTCCCACCCTTCGCCTCGCCCTCCCGCTCGTCCTCGCTGAGCTGGGCTGGATGAGCATGATCATCGTGGACACCATGATGGTCGGCCGCCTCCCAAATAGCGCCGAGTCCATCGGCGCCGTCAGCATCAGCTCCAGCATCTTCATCGTCTTCGCTTTCTTCGGTGAGGGCCTCCTCATCGGCCTCGACACCCTGGTGTCCCAGGCTTTCGGCGCTGGCCATCGCGAAGACTGTCATCGTTCCCTCATCAACGGCATCTACCTCAGCTTTGCGTTCACGCCCATCCTTACTATCCCCGTCTGGTATCTCCCGCTCTACTTCGGGCGCATGGGCGTTGACCCTAAGGTCGCCGCCCTCGCCCTTCCCTATATGCGCACTCTTGCCGTCGGCCTCCTCCCCCTGCTCCTCTATTTTGCTGTCCGCCGAACCATGCAAGGGATGAACATGGTTCGCCCCATTGCCTTCGCGCTCGTCACCGCCAACCTGATCAACCTCGTCGGCAATTACGTTTTCATATTTGGCAAGTTCGGCTTCCCCGCCTTTGGCGTCACCGGCTCCGGTTGGGCCACGGCCGTATCTCGTACTTACCTCGCTCTCGTTTTGGTCGGCTATCTCCTCTGGTACGATCATCGCCGCCGCACCGACCTGCTGAAAACTCCCGTCGAAATTGACATCCAGCGCATCCGCCGCCTCATTGCTCTCGGCCTGCCTGCGGCGCTGCAGCTCACCGCTGAGGTCAGCGTCTTTGCCCTCGTTGCCTCTCTCATCGCACGCCTCGGAGCCGTCCCTCTCGCCAGCCACCAGATCGCACTCAACACGGTTGCTTTCACTTACATGGTTCCTCTCGGCATCTCCTCCGCGGCGGCTGTTCGAGTCGGTCAAGCCATCGGCCGCCGCGATCCACTTGGCGCCCGCGATGCTGGCAATACCGCCATTCTCCTTGGCGCTTCCTTCATGTCCTGCATGAGCGTCGCGCTCCTCGTCTTCCCGCGTCTCGTCGCCCGCATCTATACGCACGACCCCACCGTCATCCGCAACGCCGTCATTCTTCTCGCCGCCGGCGCCGCCTTCCAACTATTCGATGGCATCCAAACCGTGGCCACCGGCGCCCTGCGCGGCTCCGGCGACACCCGTACGCCCATGCTCTGTCACTTCTCCGCTTACTGGCTGATGGGTTTGCCGCTCGGCGCCTGGCTCTGCTTCCGCCGTCACTGGGGAGCCCTTGGCCTTTGGGTCGGCCTAAGCCTCTCCCTAATCCTGATCGGCATTCTCCTGCTAATCTTCTGGCGCCGCCGCATCCGCCACTTAATTGCGGAGTCTGTGTAGGGGCCGCCTTCCGAGGCGGGCCGCTCTTGGGCTACGCTGCTAATCCCAAATGCTTGAGGGTGCCCCATCCTTCGCGCTTTATGCGAAGGGTGGGTTCTTACGACCAGACACCTCAATCCCTCTTCTCTCTTCTCTTCTCCGCAGACTCTGCGCCCGGCGTTTATCCCGACAGGGTCGGGGTGTACTCCGCGTAAGCCTTTCCCTCCTCCCCCAAAAACAAAAGCGGCACAGCCGAAGCCATGCCGCCCACTTAATTCCGCTTTTCCCTAACTCACATCTTGTATCTTCCCAAATCCTCGTCGCTCAATCCCTCCAGCCAATTCCGCAACTGCTCATTCGTATTGCGTTCCGCCAGCGCCGTGGACACCTTTGAACTCTTCAACACCTGCTCGTCCACGAAGATCGGGCAATCCATACGCAACGCCAGCGCCAACGCATCGCTCGGCCGCGAATCGATACTCATCAATTCGCCTTCCCGCTCCACCCAGATCAGCGCGAAAAACGTGTCGTCCCGCAAGTCGTTCACCACGATTTTCTGCACCCGCACGTCCAGCCCCAGGAATACATTCTTCAGTAGGTCGTGCGTCATCGGCCGCGGCGTCTGCACTTTCTCAATTTCTAGCGCAATGGCGTTCGCTTCGTACGCCCCCACCCAGATCGGCAGGATCGCCTGCCCTTGGACATCCTTCAGCACCACAATCGGCATCTGCGTCACCGGATCCATCATCAGGCCGCGTATTTTCATTTCCACTTCCATCGCGCCCTCCCTCGTCCCTGCCGACTGCCTAGCGAACTCTAAACTCACTGTAGCTCAGGGCCACTGTAGCTCAGGCCTTCAGGTCTGAGGCCTTTTCTTGGGTTTCTCTTCTCTGCTCCGCGAGCCTCTGCGCCCTCAGCGCCTCTGCGTTATCTTTTGCCTTTCTCTTCTCTTCCTCCGAAACTGTCAACTGTGGACTGTGAATTCTCCTTACTCCGCCTCCCCCACCAAACTATTCGGCCCCGCGCTGGTCACCCGAACCTGCACGTAGTGTCCCAGAAGTTCCTTCCCCGGTGAAGTGAAATTCAGCACCCGATTGCACGACGTATGCCCCATCCACTGTTTCTCCCGCCGCGATTTCCCCTCCACCATTACCTCAAACACTTCTCCCACCAGCCGCGCGTTCTTCTCAATCTGGATATCCCGCTGCCGCGCCTGCAAAATCCCCAGCCTCCGCGACTTCTCCTCTTCCGGAATCGCGTCCTCCATCTCCAGCGACGGCGTATTCGGCCGCGGCGAGTACTTAAACGAAAACGTCCCGTCATACTTCACCGCATCCATCAGGCTCAGCGTCTCCTCAAAATCCTTCTCCGTCTCCCTCGGAAATCCCACAATTAAATCCGTCGTGATACTGATCCTTCGCCTCGCCGCGCGCAACATCGCAATCTTTTCCAGGTACTCCTCCCGCGTGTACGTCCGCGCCATCCCCCGCAGCACCGCCGTGGACCCGCTCTGCACCGGCAAGTGTACGTGATCGCAAATCGCCGGCACCGCCTCAATGGCCTCCACAATATCTTTCCCAAAATCCCGCGGGTGCGATGTCATAAACCGAACACGCCGTATCCCCGGCACTTCCGCTACCGCCGCCAGCAATTCCGAAAAACGCATCCGGCGCCCGCTCGGGTCCGTGTAGGAATTTACCGTCTGCCCCAGCAACTGCACTTCCGTGTACCCCATGTCCGCCAGTCGCCGCACCTCTTCCAGCACCGACGCGCTCGCCCGGCTGCGTTCCGGCCCACGCGTAAACGGCACCACGCAATACGAACACGCCTTGTCGCACCCCTCAATGATCGTTACGTAGGCCCGCCACGGGTTGTCCCGCCGCGTCACCTCCGTCTCAAACGTCTCGTCCGTATCCGTGTCCAGACCCGTGATACGCGTGTTCCCTGCCTCCAGTTGCGCAATCATCTCCGGCAATTTCCGGTAACTCGCCGACCCGCACACCAGGCTGACCCACGGCGCGCGCGCAAAAATCTCCTCTCCCTCTTGCTGGGCCAGGCACCCCAGCACGCCAATCACTTGACCTTCTTTTTTCGTAAAGCGGTATTCGCCCAATCGCGAAAAAATCTTTTGCGCCGCTTTCTCTCGTATCGAACACGTGTTGTACAGAATCACCGCCGCCGTGTCGGGCGATTCCACCTGCCTATACCCCCGCGCCAGCAGCACCCCCGCCACCTTCTCGGAGTCGTGGTCATTCATCTGGCACCCAAACGTCTCCAGAAAAAACGTCCCCGCCAGCGCCTTTCCCCCCGCGTATCCCATGTAGGTGCCGGGCTTTAGCCCGGCCCGCCCTTCTTCGTCTCTGTAGTGGCCGACCTTCAGGTCGCTTCCGTCGGTTTGGCCTTTGTAGGGCCCACCTTCCGAGCCGCCTTGTTCGCGCCCCGGATGGGGTTGCGAGGCGGGCCGCACGCGTGGCACAGGCACACCCAGGCCCGCCAGCCTCTCCACGCTAATACCAATCAGATTCCCCATTTCCCTTTCACTCTACCATACACCCATTTTGCTGCCCTTCGCCCGACCCCTCACGCCGCCCTTTTAAACCTAACCTTCGCCGTATACCCCAGCGCATACAGCACCCGCAACAACAGGTCCGTCGAAACATTCTTCGTGTTGCGATTCAAGATTGCCGTCACCCGCGTCCGTGATGTGCTCGCCAGTCGCGCCACCTCCGCGTGTGTTAGACCCTTGCGGGCAACCACTGCCGCAATCTTTGTATTCAGGTCACTGCGCAGCTCAATCTCTGCCCCGTCCGCCGCGGTCAGCCCGAGCGCCTTGGCTAGTTCCCCAGCATTCCGAGTAACCACCCCCTTAGTCTTCTTCATCGAGCAACTCCTTCAACCGTTTCTTCCCGAGCGTCAGTTCGTGCTCCGGCGTGGCCCGGCCCTTTTTCGTAAACGCATGAAATATCAGAATCCCTCGCGCCGCCTTCACCAGGCAAAACACTCGGTAAATTCCCGCACGATCTCGAATCCTCAACTCAGATGCCCCAACTGCAATCGAAGGCATGCCCCTCGAAAGAGGCATGCCCAAACTCTCTCCCCGCTGCAAATCAAAAATGGCTTTCCCCAGTTCCTTCCGTACCTCCGATGGAAACGACCGAATCGCTTCCCTGGCTGCCGGGTGGAATATTGCCGTCTTCACATTCCCAATGTCTCATATCTGAGACATCCCGTCAACCCTTCCCCGCAATCCCCTGCTTGTTGCTTCTCTACTTTCGGCCTATAGTGCTCCTTAACTCCGATTTTCCCGTGAGGAACCCATGAAATCTTCCGCGCGATTGCTCTTCTTCCTCGGCCTTTTCCTTCTTCTCTTTCAACTCCCCTCCGCTTTCGCTCAACAACCCGCTCCTCCCCCCACCAAATCTCTCGCCGAGCGCCTCGGCTACCCCGCCAATGCGCGTCTCCTCATCATTCACGCCGACGATCTCGGCATGATGCATACTGTGAACACGGCCATCTTCGAATCGTTCGAAAAGCACTGGATCACCTCCGCCAGCATCCTCGTTCCTTGCCCCTGGTTCCCCGAAGTCGCGCAGTGGGCCAAGACTCATCCCGACGCCGACCTGGGCGTGCACCTTGCGCTCAACGCCGATTGGACCAGTTACCGTTGGCCTCCAGTTTCTCCTCAACCCCCAGGTTCCAGCCTCCTTGATGCCGATGGCTACCTCCCGTTGACCACCCCCTACGTTGTCGCCCACGCCAAAATGCCCGATGTGTCCGCGGAAACTCACGCTCAGGTGGACAAAGCCATTGCCGCCGGCATCCACCTCTCTCATCTGGACACCCACATGGGCACGATCGTCAGCACCGACGACCTTACCGCGGTTTATCTCGCCACCGGCCAGTCCTACAAACTCCCCGTGCTCCTCTCCCGCAAACAGGACGGCCGCGACATTGATCTCTCCAAGCTCCACCTCGCTCCGAATGCCATCATCCTCGATGGAGTGCTCGAGATCATGCCCGGCGTCCCCCAATCGCAGTGGCTTGACGCTTACAAGAAAATGCTCCAGCCTCTTCCTCCCGGCACCTATCAGTTAATCGTTCACCTCGCCCACAACGACGCGGAGATTCAAGGCGCCACCTTTGATCATCCTGATTGGGGCGCCGCGTGGCGTCAGAACGATCTCGACCTCGTACAAAGCGCCGAATTCCAGAAATTTCTCAAAGATCAGGGCTTCATCCTTGTTTCCTGGAGAGACCTCGCCAAACTCCAGACCAACTAACCCTTTTCCCCACTCACCACCGGCGAACTCTTCCGACACTCCCCGCATCTATATTCTTTTGACCGGGTTCCACCCGTGTGTTACGTTGGTTTTGTCAGTAAAAATTTTGCTTTCCTGAGGGGCTAACGTCATTTTTCTGTTCTCCGTCATCTTCATCGGCAACATCTTCGATGTTCTCGCGCAAACCGGCTGGGTCGCTCGTGCCGTTCTCGTGGTGCTTCTTTTCTTTTCTCTGGTCTCCTGGGCGCTCATTTTCCAGAAGCTCGGCATCTTCGGTCGCATCCGCCGCCAGAGCGACCAATTCCTCAGACTTTTCCGCGCCACCAAAGGCGTTGCTAATCCGCAAGGCCTCGTCTCCGCGGGCTCGCCTTTTTCCAACGTGTACGCCGCCGGCTACCGGGAGCTGCAATCGCAGGTTACCGGCTCCGGCAATCCCGCGCCGCAAAAACTGAAGAGCCTCCAGGCCGTTACCGTCGCCATGCAGCTCGCCGCGGCCGAAGAAGTTCGCCGCGTCGAAAAAGGAATGACCTGGCTCGCCACCACCGCCGGTGTCACTCCCTTCATCGGCCTCTTCGGCACCGTCTGGGGCATCATTGACGCCTTTTCCGGCCTCGGCACGGCCGGCGGAGCCAGCCTCCGCGCCGTTGCTCCCGGCATCGCCGAAGCCCTTGTCACCACGGCAGCCGGCCTTTTTGCCGCTATCCCTGCCCTCATCGCCTATAACTATTTCCTGCAACACATTCGCGAACTGGCGCAGCGTCTGGACACCTTCGCCCTCGAATTCGCCGCCCAAATCGAAAAAATCTTCACATAGCATGAGCGCCCTAGCCACAGCACCGCATTCTCCTCGCGCAAAGGGTTTCAGGCCCTCGGCGGCCGATATCAGGTATCAGATATCTGATATCCGTATCCCTCGCCGCAACCCTTGAGAGACCGACTATGCCTCAATTGAGTAAGGCCACTCAGACATCTCTCTCCGACATCAACATGGTGCCGTTCATTGACGTCGTGCTCGTCCTCCTGATCATCTTCATGATCACCGCGCCCATCCTGCAATCGGGGATCGAGGTGGACCTTCCGAAGACCCACACCGTCAAGGAAATCACGGAGCAACGCCTCGTCGTTACCATCGACAAAGCCCAGCGCATCTACCTGGGCAACGACCCCGTCAACATCCACCAGCTCCCCGACAAAATTCGCAAGCAGCTCAAGCATCCCCAGGACGCCGTTTTCCTCCGCTGCGACGAGACTGTTCCCTTCGGCAGCTTTGCCACCGTCGTCGATTCCCTGCGCGTCGCCGGCTTCTCCAACATCAGCATCGTCACCGAGCCCATCTCCGAGCGGAGGCGCTGATTTATGGCGCTCCATCAAACATTTGTCATCCCGAGCCCGCACCTTCTGCGGGAGAGGGATCTGCTTTTCTCTTCCGCGCCCAACTGTGCCGCGTCGGGCCTCTCTTTACCCTGTCATCCCGACCGGAGCAACGGCGCCTTCTGCCGTTGCGGAGCGGAGGGATCGCGGCGCAGTCCTCGCGTCCTGACTCCATCTTCGCTTTTCGCTTTTCGAATCCCGCCTCCTGATCGCCGGTCGCTGATCGCTGATCGCCCCGAGCCAACCCGGCAAGATTTTCCGGCGCCGCCGTTCTAAGATCATGCCGAGCACCGCCTACAATCTCGACGACCTCAGCTTCAACCGCTTCCTCGGTTATTCCGCGTGGTTCCACATTGCCCTGACCGCGCTCCTCCTTGTCAGTATCTGGGTTCAGCGCACGGGCAACGCCTGGGGTGGCATCGGCGGCGGCGACAACTCCGGCGTGAAAGTCAGCCTTGTGAGCAGCGCAGGCATTCCCATGCCGCAGCCCAGCATCACCTCTCTGGAAAGCAAAGCCGTCGACCCCACCAAAGGTCTCAACAAGGAAGAGCCTCCGCCCAAGCTACCGGAGCCCAAAACCGACGCCACCAAGCTCCCCAAGTTTGAGAAGGAAAAGCCGCTTCCCCCTTCCCGGCCCTCCAAGGTCTTCGAGAGCAAAACACCTCCCGCCGAGAATGCCGTGCCCTACGGCAAAGGCGGCCAGACGACTCTCCCCAGCGGTTACTCCGATTTCCCCGGGCCCGCCAATGGCGGCGTCGCCGCGCAGGGCCAGGGTGGCGGCGATTTTGCCAGCCGTTATGGTTGGTATATCGAAGCCGTGAAGCGCGCCGTCAATCAGAACTGGATGCAGAACACCATCGACCCTTCGGTTCGCGCGGGCCGCCGGGCCAAGACTGTTGTCACCTTCACCATTAATCGCGACGGCTCGATCAAGAACATTCGCGTCTCAGAATCCAGCGGCAACCGCTCCATGGACGACTCCGCCCAGCGCGCCCTGCTCAGCATCGATCGCTTTCCCCCGCTCCCCACCGATTATTCCGGCCGCTATGTGGACGTCATCTTCGATTTCGACCTCGGCATGACCAAGTAACCTCTTTTCGCCTCACCTGTGTAGATGCCTGGCTTCAGCCAGGTCCGCAGCACTTTGGAGTGCGGCGCCTTGTTTACCCTGAGCATCGAAGGGTCGCCGCTTTTACGGCCGCATGTGCTGCTCGCATACGGTAATTCTTCCACCATCCGCTTCCTGATCGCTGATGTCTGATCGCTGATATCCTTTCGATTTCCCCCACGCAGGCCCCAATTTGCTTTAAAGTATTTCTTTCAGCCCCATCACTCCGGGAGGCACCGTTGCCTGCAAAGAAGAACGTCCTTGCAATCATACTTGTAACTGTTCTCGGCCTTTTCCTTTCATCCCCCGTCCTCGCGCAGGACTGGTTCCGCACCGGCACCGGTTTGGGCGTCGAAAAGCCGCGTATCGCCGTCGCTGATTTTGCCGCGCGTTCCAGCGACCCTAGCGGCCACGCCGGTCTCTTCACGCAGGTTGTCCGCGACGACCTTTCGTTCTCCGGCATCCTCGAACTCGTCTCTCCCAGCTTCTATCCCGCGCAGGTTCCCTCGCAGCCCCAGGAACTCCACAACGTCACCTGGACCGATCCCCCGCTCAATTCCAACTACGTCGCTTTCGGCAATCTCTCCGAATCCACCACCGAGGTTGTCATCTCCGCCTGGCTTTACGATGTTCGCAGCACTTCCACGGAAGCGGTCGTCGGCAAAATCTATCGTGGCGCTCCCACAGATGCGCAAGTCCGCAAATTCGCCCACCAGTTCGCCGACGAAATCATCAATAAGCTTTCCGGCGGCTTGGCCAGCATCGCCTCCACGCAGATCGCCTTCATCAGCGCTCGCACCGGCCACAAGGAACTCTGGGTGATGGATTATGACGGCACCAATCAGCGTGCTCTCACCTCCCTGAAATCCATCTCCCTCACCCCGCGCTGGTCGCCCGATTCCTCCCGCATCGCGTTCACCTGTTTCGCTTCCGCCAATAGCGCCGTCAGCGCGCAAATCTGCATGTACTCCCTCGACACTGGCCGCGTCATCTCCTTCGCCCGCTATCGCGGCACCAACAGTTCGCCCACGTGGTCCCCCGACGGCTCGCAAGTGATGTTTTCCTCGTCCATGCAGGGCAGCCCGGCTCTCTACGTCTCCGATGCCAGTGGCAATCGTCCCAAGCGCCTCACCTACGCCTCCAACGGTGCCGATACCTCGCCCGCATGGAATCCCAGGACCGGCCAGACCGTCGCCTTCATCAGCGATCGTGGCGGCTTGCCGCAGCTTTATCTCATGAATGCCGACGGCACCGACACGCAAAAACTCGATCTCCCCGATATGGGTTACGTCATCGATCCCTCGTGGTCACCCAACGGCCAGCTCCTCGCCTTCTCCTGGCGCCGTCCCAGCGGGAATTACGACATCTACGTCATGGATGTCTCCTCCCGCCGCATCATCGAACTCACCCGGGACGCCGGGCGCAATGAGCGGCCGTGTTGGGCGCCTGACGGCCGCCACATTGTCTTCGAGTCCACCCGCAGCGGCTCCCGCCAGATCTGGACTATGCTCGCCGACGGCTCTCAGCCCCACGAACTCACCTTCACCGGCCACAACGAATCCCCCAACTGGTCCACCAAATGACCCCGCACCCTCTATTTAACTGCTCGCAGCTTCCCGCATCCCATATCCATGCTCCTTCATTCTGAGCGGAGTCTGCGAAGCGCCGCTTTTGCGCCCCGTACGCTTCGTCGGGGCGAGGAATCCCTCTTGTCGTTTTCCCCGCGAATTGTCATCCCGACCCTGCTCCAGCCCCTCCCCAAATCTGTCATCCCGACCGGAGCGGCCCGACCTTTTCCTCCGCGCCGCATTTTGGCGCGTCGGGCCGCATTTTGGCGCGTCGGGCCGCGCAGCGCGATTTGTGCGTCCCGCGCGCTTCGCCGGGATGGAGGGATCGCGGCACAATCACCGCGTCTTGCCTCCCTCTTCGTTTTTCGAATTTCGCTCTTCGACTCTCGCTCCCCGATCCCCGCTTCCTGATCGCCGGTCGCTGATCGCCACTCTTCTACATTCCCCTTTTCCCCTCGCCCAAATCGCGCTACAATATATCGTATTACGACATATCCCCGAACCCAGCCCGCCAGTGTTACAATTCCGACCGGTGGGTCGTACACGGGATATCTCATAGTCCAGGAGGACTCGCATGATTCAGCAGCACCGCCCGCTCTATCGCGCTTTGCTCATCTCTGCCTGCTCCATCGCTCTCTTTATTGGGGCCTGCAAGCATCCGCCTAAAGCTACTCCACCGGTTACTCCGCCTCCGCCACCGGCTGTAAAGCCCACGGCCACGATCAGCGCCGATCGCACCTCCATCAAGAAGGGCGAATCCGTGCGTCTGACCTGGACCACTACCGACGCGACCAATGTCTCCATCGCCCCTGAAGTTGGCGCGGTCACCGCCCAGGGCTCTACCACGGTCACGCCTGCCGATTCCGCGACCTACACCATCACCGCCACCGGTGCCGGCGGCAGTGCGGACGCCAGCGTGCGCATCTCTGTCACCGCGCCGCCTGCTCCCGTTGTCGAGGCGCCCAAGCCCAGCTTGGATGAGCTCTTCCTCAAGGAAGTCCGCGATGCCTACTTCGATTACGACAAGGCGGAAATTCGCGCTGACGCTCGCGAGGCCCTCGGCAAGACCGCCGACTTCCTCCGCAATTATCCGCAACTCCGCGTCACCATCGAAGGCCATTGCGACGAACGCGGCTCTACGGAATACAATCTGGCTCTCGGCGATCGCCGCGCCAACGCCGTCAAGCAGTATCTCGTCAGCTTGGGCCTTCCTGCCGACCGCCTCACCACGGTCAGCTATGGCAAGGAAAAACCCTTCTGCATGGAATCGAACGAGACCTGCTGGCAGCAGAACCGCCGCGGCCACTTCATCCAAACCAAGTAGCCGCCGTCGTAACCGCGCCCACCCTTCGCACTCCACGCGAAGGGTGGGTCTTTCTTCCTCCGCCCTCTCCCTAATCGTTGTAGCCGGGTGCTCCAGGCACGGAGTGTGTGCCTGGGTCTTGGGTTCTTCTTACCTCCACGAACTCTGTGTTCTCTGTGTTCTTTCCTCTGTGATCTCTGTGTTACCGTCCCCCTTGTCTTTCGCATCCCTGCCGTCCATGCCTAGCGCATCCCTCCTGCCTCCTGATCGCTGATATCTGGTCGCTGATATCTCTTTCTCCTCACTCCCACTTGCTCCCATTCCAATCTCCCGCTACATTGGAAGGTTGTCACGCCATCATCGTTTTAATTTGCTTGGCCCGTAACCGTGGAGGAACAAAACCATGCGCACGCGTAACATTCTTCTTTTCTCCGGCGCCATGTTCGTCAGCGCCGTTGCTGGCAGCCTCGTCGGGCCCCGCCCCGCCCTCGCTGTCGCGCGAGAGATCATCGAGCTGCAGCGCGATGTCACCACTCTCCTGCAAGGTCAAAAAGACATGCAGACCCAGATGACTCAAGACCACACCGTGCTGAAGACCCTTGTCGAACAGTCTTCCGACAGCGTCAACAAACTCAGCACCACCATGAGTGGCCTGCAAAAATCCGTCCAGGACGTTCAGGCTAATTCCGGCACGCGCTTGGACACCATGTCCACCCAGGTCCAGGGCCTCTCTGACAATCTCGAGGAAATCAAATCCCGCATCGGCAAGCTCAATCAGCAGCTCGTCGATCTCCAGAACTCCGTCCAGAACATTGACGCACGGCTCGCCGGCGGCACTCCCGTCGGCGCCCCGGCGCCCAATGGCGCTGGCGCCTCCGCACCCAATGGCGCTGCCACTGCTCCGCGGCCCGACGCCGCTGCTCCGGGCGGTGCGTCCCCTTCAGCCGATACGCTCTATTCCAACGGCCTCCGCGACATCACCAGCGGCAAATACGATCTCGCCCGCTCCGAATTTGCGGACTACCTCAAGTATTACGGCGAGACCGATCTCGCTTCCAACGCCCAGTTCTATCTCGGCGAAATCGCCTACTCCCAGAAGCAGTACGATCAGGCCGTCGCTGAATACGACAAAGTCCTCAGCAACTATCCCAAAAGCTTCAAGCTCGCTCCCGCCCGCCTGAAAAAGGGCATGGCGCTCATTGAACTCGGCCAGAAAAATCCCGGCGTTAGGGAACTCCGTGAAGTCGTCAAGCGCTATCCTGGCACCGAAGAGGAGCGCCGCGCCCGCGCCAGACTCAAGGAACTCGGCCTAGCCGTCTCCGTCACCCGCTAGTCAATCCCCCGCGCCCTCAGCTTCTTCTTTTCTTTGTAAGCGGCAGCCTTCTCTTCTTTTGTAGGGGCGCAGCACTGCTGCGCCCCATGTCCGCGCAATCCCCGCGTCATGGCTATCTTGGAGTGCGGCGGCTTGCCGCCGCTTTTGCGCCTGGACGCAACCCTCATAAACTGTTGTTCGTATCCCCACGCGTTCCCTGCGCAATCTCCACGTTCTCGGTCCTATCCTCGCCCCCACCTACCGCACCACCGTCGTCAATCTCATCTCGTTCGTTGCCTCAAATCCCAGGCTCTCATACAGCGTACGTCCCTCCGGGCTGGCGTGAAGAATCACCGCCCCCACTCCTTTTCTCTCGCACCAATCCATCGCCACCAGCATCAACTGCCGCGCCAGTCCCTGCCTCCGGTATGCCGCTTCGGTGTACACATTCAGAATATTTCCGCGCCACTTGCCACCAGCAGCCATATGCGGCGGCCAATCCATAAGCCACAACCCCGCTCCCGCCGCCACTGTCCCATCCGGGGCGATCACAAGCCAGGCCAGGTATTCGCCCGCCTCCATCTTTCGCCGCAGCCACGGCCGGAACTTCTCGCTCATCGCGCCCAGGGCGCGCTCGTCGCGATTTCCCATGTCAAAGAACATCGCGCGCCGGTGATGCACTATCGTCTCCAGATCCTTCTCATCCACTCGTGCCGCCCGAATCTCCATGATTTCCTTAACTCCTTCTTCCCTCTTTGCTTTCCACCCACCGCACGGTACAGATTATCGCCCCCCTTTCCTCAATTAAATCGTCCTCTCGCATTCGCACCATATCCTCCGGCACTTTTCGCTGCGACCTCTGTGCGCTCTGCGCCCTCTGCGTCAAGACTTTTCCCCTAGCCTTTTCCTTTGGTCGCCATGGAACATTTCCTTTACCTCCTCCACTTTACCTTCTTCACTTCGCTTTTCTCCTTCGCCCATGTTATCTTTCCCCTTTCAAGGGGCTTCACATGTCGGTAAATAAAGCGACGATCCGACAAGGATCGTCGTCCTGAGGAGCAACGCGACGAAGGATCTCGCCTTCCGCCATTTCTATGATTAGGAGCAAGTCCAATGTCCGTCAATAAAGTCATCCTCGTCGGCCGTCTCGGCCGTGATCCCGAAACGCGCTACACCTCCGGCGGCCAGGCCGTCGCCAATTTCTCCCTCGCCACCGACGAATCCTACAAGGACCGCAGCGGCGAGCGCCAGAAGCGCACCGAATGGCACAAGATTGTCGTCTGGGGAAAACAAGCCGAAATTGCGCAGCAATACCTGAAGAAGGGCTCGCTCGTCTTCATCGAAGGCCGCATTCAATCCCGCGAGTGGCAGGATAAAGAAGGGCAGAAGCGCACCAGCTTTGAGATTGTTGCCACTAATTTCCGCATGCTAGGCGGCCGCTCCGACGGTATGGCCGCAGGCGCCGGTGCAACTGCCCCCGCTGGCGCCGCACGCGGCGAGGACATCGATCATGCCAGCCCCGCAGAAGGGCCCATGGGCGGCGGCCCCGCCCCAGAAATCTCCGACGAAGACATCCCCTTCTAGCGCCGACCATCCACGTACTTGAGGGTTTACCCTGCTTGCCCTGAGTCTCGAAGGGTGCCCCATCCTTCGCGTCTTTCAGCGAAGGGTGGGCTCTTACGATCGAACACCAAGGTTTCTCTTCTGTCCTCGGGTTTGCCTTTTCTTGCTTTGTCATCCCGACCGGAGTGCCGCGTTCTGTGCGGCACGCAGTGGAGGGATCGCGGCACCACTTCCGCTCAACCGAACCCCTCATCCCGCGCTGACCCGCCTTTCCGAACACGGCTCCGAGCCTCTCTGTCCTAAACTCTCTGCCGAAAACAAAACCGGGGAAGCACCTGCGCTCCCCCGGTTTCGACGTTCGGTTCACTTGAAACTGGCAACTTAAAACTGACAACTGACCACGAACAATCGCACCCCGCTCACATCTCCAGCACCACGCGAAACTCCGCATGGCCGCTCGCCATCCGTTCGTACGCTTTCTTCACCTCGCTCAACGGATATTTCTCGATCATCGGCCACACGCCAGAAAACGCCGAGAACTGCAGTGTTTCTTGGGAATCCATCGCCGTCCCCGATGGCCACCCCTGAATCGCGCGACGCTTCAAAATCAACGAAAGCGCCGAGATTTCCATGGGCTCGAAAGGCGCTCCCACGATCACCAACTTCCCTCCCACGCTCAGCCCGTCCACCACTTCGGCCATCGCCTTGGCATTCGGCGCCGTCGTCAGGATCACCTTGGCCCCTCCCAACTTCTGTAATTCTTCCGCCGCCTTGGTCGCTTTGCTATCAATGTAAGCAAACGCCCCAAGCTTTTTCGCCAGGGCCGCATTTTCAGGCCCGCGGCCAATGCCCACCACGCGATAGCCGGACTTGGCCGCATACTGAATCCCCAGATGCCCGAGTCCGCCGATTCCCTGCACCGCCACCAGATCTCCCGCGCGCGCGCCGCTATTCCGCAGTGCATTGAACGTCGTAATCCCCGCGCACAGCAACGGCCCCGCCTCCGCCCAATCGATTCCCTCCGGCAACAACGCCACCGCTTCGTGCCGAGCAATCATGTACTGCGCATATCCTCCGTCCCGTGTCACTCCCGTAATCTGTTCCCGCTCGCAGGTCACGAAATCTCCGCGCCGGCACGAAGCGCACACAAAACAATGGCCTCCGTGCCATCCCACGCCCGCGCGATCGCCCTTTTTCCACTCCGTTACGCCCGTACCCACCTCATCAATCACGCCCGCAACCTCGTGCCCCGGCACCCGAGGATACGCCAGCCCCGGCCAAGTGCCCTGCTTCACCAATTCGTCGCTGTGACAAATCCCGCAAGCCTGCACCTTGATGCGCACCTCGCCCGGCCCCGGCACCGCAATCTCCCGCTCGACCAGCTCAAACTCCCCGCCCGCCTTGCTCACCTGCGCCACCAGATTCTTAGCCATTGTTCCTCTCCTCAGTTTTCTTCGAGCACGCCCTTCGTCCAGACAGACAACCGGCGGCTCATCCGCAAATTGGATGAGGGAACGTTTCGCAGCGTTAGAAATAATCCTCGCCTATCGTTGAGGTGGGGGCGCGCCGGTCGTGACCGGTGTGGTACTCGAATCGCTCACCGCAGCTGGCGCAGCCGGTGGCCCCGTCGGCTTGTCGGAACTCTGGAATTTTGCCGCATCCAACTGGGTGTCGCCGTCTATATACGATGCAACCGGGGTACCTTTGGCGATCACCACATCTTTCCCGTGCATGAATAAAAACACAGGCGCCGCAGGAAAGAACAACACACCGGTTGCAATCATCGCCCCGGTCATCAATCCCTGGCGTCCCTTCCCCGTGTTCTCCTGCATGGCCCGCAACCTCGCTCGCGATCCATCCGCCAGCCGCACTTCTTCAATCCGCACATTCAGTTTCCCTGCGCGGCCCAGCCGCCTGCGCCCTTGCGCCTCCACAACGGTTCCCATCGCCTGGGAGCCCTTGGGGATCACCACAACATCGTTCACCTTGATATCTTCCGTCACTTCAAAGTCCACGCGATTCCCCGCGGACTCTTTTCCCGAAGACAACTCCCGCCCGAGCACCAGCGGTACCTTTGTGCCATCTGGCAGGCAAAATCCGCATGCGGCAATCGGCTTTATGCTGACCGCCTCCTGCGTCGCATTACCTGTCGCCGGCTTCGTTTGTGCGCTCGAAGCAGGTCCCGCGGCTTCCTGGCGCCCACCCGCAATTACACTTTCGGGCAAAATACTTGCCCACACCAACATCCCAGAGACAATCACAGCCAAATGATTTCGCATCCCGTTTTTCCTTGAAGACGAACCTTTTCACTATCCGTATAGCAACCTTTGCCAAACTCTTCAAGTACACCGTTAACACACACCTGTTTGTGTAACCAAAGCTTCGCCGTTTTCTGTCCTTTTGTCCAGTTGTCCCACCCGTCACGCACGGGCCAACTCACTCAGCTATGAGTGTCACGACTCACAGGTTCCCGGGGATTCTCGCGCTTCTTCTGATGCCCTTCCTCGTCGCCGGTTGCGGAGCCGGATCGTCCTCGTCCGTCACTCTGTCCTGGGAAGTCACCGCCTCCTCCTACGTCATCGTCTCCCCAGGAGTAGGCGCCACCCGCAGCACGTCCGTCTCCATCTCCCCCAGCGCCACCACAACCTACACGCTCTACGCCACCAACGCCTACGGCCAAACCACCGCCTCCACCACGATCACGGTTCACTTACCTGTGGTAATTACCGAATTAAAGATCAGCGTCTCTGCGGTATTTTTTCTCTTCGGTCTGCACCGGTAGGTGGCCCGCGACGACTGGGATGGAGCTTGGCGCAGTCCCAGGGCACTGAGACAACTTCGCGTGGCGTTGGATGTGAGCTACAGCCACGCTAGTTGTGTTTTCCATCACTCCGCGGCCGTTTTCCACGGTGGTATCCTGCCAAAATGAGCGTCGAATCCACAACAGAGGCCGTGCCGTCCCCCAGTTCAGGAACGCTGCGGCAGCCCATGAACCCGCTCCTGATGGATCGATTGTTGAGGGCTTTGGCAGGCGTGTGCCTGTGGAGCGTGATTTTGTTTGTTGCTGCCGGTCGCGTGAATTGGAAGCGGGGGTGGATCTACGTTGCGCTGTATGTGGGCACCCTCGTGATTGGTGAAATCGTCGTCAGCGTAAAAAGCCCGGGGATTCTCAAAGAGCGCGCCAAACGCCATGCCAATACGAAGACATTCGACAAGATCATCGTGCCTTTGATCGTCGTGACATTCTTCCTGTTTCCGGTGGTGGCCGGTCTCGATGCGGGCCGCTTCGGCTGGTCGCATCTCGGTTTGCAGGCTCTCTTTGCCGGCTTGCCGCTCTACCTCATGGGAGGCCTGCTCGTCCCATGGACCATGATCGTCAATCCGCATCTTGAAAAGACCGTCCGCATTCAGGAAGAGCGGGGCCACCAGGTCGTCAAGTCCGGACCGTATGCCGTGGTTCGCCACCCCTTGTACGCAGGGGTGATCTTGCAGAGTCTCGGCGCGCCTCTTCTCTTGGGCTCGCTCTGGTCGTACCTGCCTGTGGCGGCGACGATTTGCCTGTTTGTCGTGCGCACCGCTCTGGAAGACCGCACGCTGCGGAACGAGCTTCCAGGATACGCGGAGTATGCCATGAGCACACGATACAGGCTCCTGCCCGGAATCTGGTAAATGCCGCCGCTCGTGCGTGTGGCCCGGAACCAACTTCCTCAGGTTCGATGTGGGCGCACACGTTTTCCGCGCAAATACTCAAGCGCTGCACGACTGGCGTCGCGATTCCACAAAATAGCTGAATTCTTAGCGCAGGAGTGAGCTGAAGTGCGCGCCAAGAAAATACGGCCACAACAGAATCGCGAGGAAACCTTTCCAAAAGGTCAAGTGTAGAAATCCGATGGTGAAGAGCCATGCTCCGAACCACAGGCACCCCACAATACTGTGCTGCTCGATCTTTATCTTTTCCATGCCGGGAAGTATACACCCCTTTATTGCAGAAGCTGCCGGGCGCTCCACGCCATCCTTCTTCACGGTGAACTGTAAAAGCGGTATCCTGACCTGCGATAGGCACACCTGAACCAATCCACCTAATTCCGACCGAAGTTCTGTCATAAGGACTGGAAGCCTGGAAATCCTGGTAGGAATTGAAGGGGCATATCATGGTCGACACGTCTGCTGACTCTACGAGGCTCTCTCCGTGGTGGAGACACTCGGCCATCCTCGTAATGATCGTTGGCTTCTCGGTTCTATCCTTTGTCACGGTCCTGACCTACACGAACGCTCCACCGATCCCCGAGCAGGCCGCGGATGGAACCGGAACTGTGGTGTTTACCGGAGCCGACATCCAAATGGGCCAGGAGGTGTTCCTCAAGTACGGTCTCATGGAGCACGGGACCCTGTGGGGCCATGGGGCTTACCTGGGTCCCGATTATAGTGCGGAATACCTGCATAGGCTCAGCGAGGTGACTCGGGACACGATCGCGACCGAGAGGTACGGCAAACTTTTTGCGCACCTTTCCCCAGACGAGCAGAGCGTCGCAACTGCGCGGACGATAACGGTGCTCAAGGAAAACCGCTACGAACCAGCCTCGCGGACTCTCCGGCTCTCTCCCGGCGAGGTGGCTGCCTACCGCACACAGCTGCGCGAATGGAGCGACTATTTCACCAGAAAGGGCGCCGCTCCCGGCCTACCCGCCAACTATATTCAGAACCCCGGGGACCTGAAAGCTCTGACCGCCTACTTCGCTTGGGCGGCCTGGGCCACAACGGCGAATCGCCCGGGAAAGAATTACTCCTACACCAACAATTGGCCCTACGAGCCCATGGCGGGAAACCGTCCTTCCACCGAAGCCTATGTTTGGAGTGCCTTGAGTCTCATCACCCTCTTGTCAGGGCTGGGTTTGATTCTCTTCGTCGTCGGAAAGTTCGACTACTTGGGCTGGAAGGGCGAGGGCGCTGGCTCCCATATTTCGCACTCCGCTCCCCCCGCTTTGAAGCTCACGCCCAGTCAGTGGGCTACGGGATGGTTTTTCGGCGTCGTGGCCCTCCTGTTCCTGGTGCAATCGTTCCTGGGAGGCGTGCTCGCCCACTATCGGGTGGAGACAGGAGCCTTTTACGGGCTGGACATTGCTCGCTGGCTGCCCTACAACCTGGCGCGCACCTGGCACCTCCAACTCGCCATCTTCTGGATCGCCACGGCCTGGGTTGGCGGCGGCCTTTTCCTGGCGTCGTGGGTTGGTGGCGAAGAGCCCAGACACCAGAAGACTGGCGCCTACGCACTCCTCGGGGCGCTGGTGGTGGTGGTCGTCGGCAGCCTGGTAGGCGAGTTCCTCGGCATCAACGACAAGCTGGGGCAGCTCTGGTTCTGGTTCGGTCACCAGGGTTCCGAGTACCTGGACCTCGGGCGGCTCTGGCAGTTCTTGCTGGCAGTTGGCCTCCTTTTCTGGCTGTTTCTGATGTTTCGGGCGCTCAAGCCCGCCTTCAAGAGCCCCGCCAAGCGCGAACTGTCCGCACTCTTTCTGTACGCGGCCGTGGCCATCCCTTTCTTCTACCTGCCCGCCCTTTTCTATGGCCCTCACACGAACTTCGCTGTCATTGACAACTGGCGCTTCTGGATCATCCACCTTTGGGTGGAGGGATTCTTCGAACTCTTCGCCACCGTGCTGGTGGCCATCATGTTCCACCAGATGGGCGTGGTCAGCACCAAGACCGCCACGCGCCTGATCTACCTGGATGCCATCCTGTATCTCAGCGCCGGGATCATTGGCACAGGCCACCATTGGTACTTCACAGGCCAGGGAACGCTCAACATGGGCCTGGCGTCGTGCTTCTCCGCTATGGAGGTTGTGCCTCTAACGCTTCTGACTCTGGACGCCTGGGATTTCATCAAGCTGCGGAAAGCGCAGTGTTCCACCTGCGGCCAGGATCTGGCCTGGAGCCAGAAGTGGTCCATCTACTTCCTCATGGCCGTAGGAGTCTGGAACTTCGTCGGCGCGGGAATCTTCGGTTTCCTGATCAACCTGCCGATCGTGTCCTACTTCGAGGTGGGCACGTCGCTCACCGCCAACCACGCGCATGCCGCCATGTTTGGTGTCTTTGGGATGTTGGCCTTAGCAGTCCTGGTCTTCTGCTTGAGGGCCATGCAATCCGACACCACATGGAGGGAAACGGAGAAGTTCATCCGGGTGGGCTTCTGGGGTGCGAATGTGGGCCTCGCGCTCATGGTCATTCTGGATCTGTTCCCCGGAGGAGTAATCCAGCTCTGGGATTCCGTTGCCAACGGGTATTGGCACGCGCGCCGTCTGACATTCCTGATGGGCGGCACCTACCACAAGCTGGAATGGCTGCGGATGGTGGGGGATGTGGTCTTCCTCTTCGCCGGCGCGCTGCCCATCACGCTCGGCGCATTGCGCAGCATGTGGAAAAGGGATCTCTCTCCCACACCGTAAAGGCTGCACCCCACCGGATCTCCCCTAACAGCCGGTGGTGGAAGGTAAGCGCCACAGGCGCGTGGACGTCCAGGCTCAACCGCTAAGGCGACATTGGGTGCCCCACGTGCCGGTGGCGTTTAACCCCGACCCGGTCAGGGCATGTGAGCGTTCTGACGTTGATTACAGGCTAGCCGAGCAGCAATTTTCGCGCGAGGGCTATTGCTGCGGCCGATGAGCTGGCCTCGCTCAGTTTGGTGCGCACGACCTCGACTCCGCCAACCGCGTGCTACGCCGCTTCATCGCCGCCTACAACAAGAGCCTGAACTCTAATCCCCTCGGCACACTCGGCTTCCCATCCCTATCTGGGTTCAAACGGGTTTCTGGGTGTTCCCGCCATAGCCATCAACGACTACTATTCCGCCGCTTACACAAGCATCGGACAGGATCCTTACGGCAACTACAAGCAGGGCCAAGACACCGGCCAGCTTTCTGAACTTCTTACCAAAATCCATGGGACACATGAGCTGAAGTTCGGCTTCGAAGGGCGTATCCATCAGCAAAACTACATTCAGACGAACGCCCCGCTCGGATTATTCAGTTTCAACGCACTGGGCAGTTCCCAATGTCCGGTCTCCGATGTCACGCAGTGCGGCGGCGACAGCATGGCCAGCTTCATGATGGGCCAGATCTCAAACGGGAGTCCCTATGGCAGTGTCTATGAAATCCAGTTCGAACCGGCGACGGAAAGTTTCCAGTACGCTGGATACGTCCAGGACAACTGGAAAGTAAAGCCCAAGTTAACGTTGAATCTGGGACTTCGCTACGACGTGAATTTGCCCCGCACGGAGCGCCATAACCGCATGAACTGGTTCGATCCGAATATGGTGTCTCCGCTCGTCGTGCCCGGGCTGGGTACACTTCACGGCGGCGAAGTCTTTGCCAGCGGTGGCCAGCGTACGAACTGGCTCACGGACTGGAAAGACATCCAGCCGCGTTTCGGCTTCTCCTATCTGATTGACAGCAAAACCGTCATACACGGTGGCTACGGCATTTATTACGACCAGACGCGCTCCGGCGCTAATGGATTGTTGAGCTACGGGTCCCAGGGTTTCAACCAGTACACCGGCTTGGTGACCACCTATCAGAACGATGGCGGGACGCCCTACTTGCATCTGAGCAATCCCTTTCCCAATGGATTGATTCTGCCAACGGGAAGCTCCTTGGGTTTGCTGAACGACGTGGGCTACGCTGCCATAGGTCCTATCCGCAACAGCTTCTACGCAAAAACTCCCTACGAGCAAAGTTGGAGTTTCGGATTCCAGCGCCAACTGGCTTCCCACTTGACCCTCAGTGCAGACTATATAGGAAAGAAAGGAACGCACCTGTATTACCAAGGGTTGAACACGTTGGACATTTTGGGGCCACAGGTCGAGAACATGACGCCGACACAGATTGGTGCCCTCGGTAACTATGTTTCAAATCCCTTCGCCGCGGTCCTCACGGCTCCCTACTATGCCAATAGCAGTCTTACGAGCCCGACGGTCCAGGCCTACCAGCTCATGTTGCCTTATCCGCAGTTCACCGGCGTGACCACGGATGAGCCACCGGTTGCCAACTCCACTTTTCATGCGCTGCAACTCACGCTGGAAAAGCACTACTCCAATGGCTTACAACTCTCGGCGAACTACACGTGGTCGAAGTCGATCGACGATTCCTCCATCTACGATGGCAACGTCGCTTGGCTCGCAGGCACTACAAGTGGTATTTACGGTCCTCAAGATCCGAATAAGCCATGGCTCGATCGGAGCCTCTCGACCTTTGATATCCCACAGGTGCTGAAATTGAACTATACCTATGATTTGCCGGTCGGACGTGGAAGAGCTTTCTTAAGCGACATGCCGAGGCCCCTTGAACTCCTCATCGGCGGCTGGAAAACCGCCGGAGTTTGGGTCATTCATGACGGCTTCCCTCTTGCCTTTATCATGGAGAATGGGGGATCGCCCATATGGACTTACGGCCAGCAGCGGCCCAATCTCACCGGTACGCCGGAGCGCACTGGTGGATCCGATGGGAATTGGGTCAACAACTACTTCGCCAACCCGGATGTCTTCCAGGCACCGGCCGCGTACACCCTCGGCGATGCGCCAAGGACCATCGGCAGTGTGCGGAGCCCCTTCTTCTTCAGTGCGAACTTGTCGATCGGCAAGGAATTCAGACTCTCCACTCGGCACGAAGACCTGAAGCTGGAATTGCGCCTCGAGGCGGAGAACGCCTTCAACCATCCCGTCTTTGGTACGCCAAATGCCACCGTTGACGATCCCGCATTCGGGCAAATCGGCTATTTGGCCGTCCAGCCCAGGCAATGTCAGTTGGCGCTGAAATTTTCTTTCTAGCATCGCAGTGAAACACCGGGAAGAGCCGGACGGCGTAGGAAGATTCCCGACAGGGGTCGTTCTCGCAAAGCGAAAGCTTGAAGCATCTACGGAACAGACGTATGAAACGCGATCGCCAGGGGAATTTGTGTCTCCATTGGGCCTCGGCTCCGCTTTTGTTGCTGATTGCGATGGCACTGGGCTGCGGCAACTCCACCTCCGCCAAGAACGCCGCCACGAGTGTCGCTTTCCACTGGAAAGGGCGTGCGTGGAAGATTACCAATGGCGGCATGGCCGGCGTAGCTAAAGGCCATCCCGCCAATATTTTCGTGGACCAGAACGGCTATCTGCACCTGCGAATCATCGACCGTGGAGGAACCTACACCGCTTCCGAAATGTTCTCCGCGGATAAAATGGGCTTCGGTACCTACCAGTGGCAGATCGAAGGTGCCATCGTCAACATGGATAAATCCACGGTGATGGGCCTGTTTTCCTACGGACCCAAAGCGGGGATTGGCGGGGACGCTGAGAACGAGATTGATATCGAGTTCTCGCAATGGAACAACACTTGCCACGGGTGCAACGCGGACTTCACCTTCTATCCCACCACTGGTAATAAAAGCCTCGGTCCCAAGGAAGACAATTTCAAAATTAGCCTCGGTGCTGCAACTCTGACCACGGCGCGCTTCGAGTGGAGCTCCACCAAAATCGTTGCCACTGTCATGAGTGGCCTGCAACCCATCGGAACGACCGCAAATGTCCTGCAAACTCTCACTTTCGCACCGTCCGATTGCGCCGCTCGCATCCCCCAGGTTCCTTTGCCCCTGGGCATGAATCTCTGGTGCTTCAAGTCCCCGCCTGCCAGCGACCAGGAAGTCATCATCCGCGATTTTCAGTACGTGCCTGCCGACGCTGGCTCAATGCGCTGAGTCAACTTAGGATCGGGCGAAGACCGCCCGATTCTGTGCCTTCTATCACTGTCCGGTAATTTTCTGAAGTGGTATGCTGCGCACATGAATTCAACCCCCCCCGAGAAACTGCACCGCGTGTCAGCCGCGATGAAAAGGGCAGGCTATGCCGTAAAGCCGTGTCCGCATGAAGATCAGGATCACAGGAGTCCGAGACGGGTTGCTCGTGGTTGCCTTGGCACTCTTACTGTGTGTGTTTGGGGTCAGCGCATTCTCGCTAGCCGACAAGTACCATATCAACGAAGTTTGGGTGTTTTTCGCGTGGAATTCAATCCTGGCGATTCCGCTATTTGTGCGAGGATTCCGCGGACATTTCAAACGGTCGTCGTTCATGGTGTTTCTTGCTGGGCTGGCGGTGGCTCATGGGCTCATCGTTGTTAGCGTGATGAGGTGGGTACCACTGGTGTACTGGGTGCCGCTGTTTGCACTAGAACTCTATGCCGGCGCTTGGGCAGCGTATCGGTTTTTCGGCGTTGTGCCCTCCGGCAATATTTAGAATCCGATGGGTGTCCCGGGAAGTTAAGGCGCAGGGAACCTTGAATTCTCAGCGTGCCGTTGTTGCACGGAGACGCTCCGAATTTGACTGGAGGCCAGTGTCCAGAGCTGCAAATTCAGTGAACAAATAAGCATGTCATTCCGAGCGAAGCGAGGAATCTGCTTTTCCTGCCGTGTTGCCACAACAGCAGATTCCTCGGGCCCCGCGCCGCGCGCGGTCCTCGGAATGACATTGAGGACAGCCACATTTATCAGGGATCTGTGATTACGGATACTAACCAAGGAGCAATTTTCGCGCGAGGGCTATTGCTGCGGCCGATGAGCTGGCCTCGCTCAGTTTGGCGCGCACGAAATCGCGCGTGCCGCCGCCCTTGCCGGGGAATGTGGCGAACATCTGCTTGAGCAGCGCGGGGAGGTCCTTCCCTGCCCAGGGATGTTGCGCGAAGACGAGTTGCCCGGACACTTCCAGCACGAGCAGTGCGACGGTGTGCTCTTTCTTGGCGAGTTCCGTGGCCAGCGGCAGCAACAACTCCGGGTGGACGTCGCGCAGCACTTCGGCCACAACGCGCACGCCTCCCTCCCCCACTGCCGCCGCAGCCAGCAGCTCCGCGCGCGCTTCCGCCAATTGCTGCAGCGCACCGCGCAAAGCCTTGAAGTTCGCATCGCGTTCAGCAAACGCCTTGTCCACCGCCGCCACCGACTCCTCCGGCGCGCAGCTCAGCCGGTCGCCCAAGGTGCGCAACAACGCGAACTCCGCGCTGGCCAATCGCTCCGCCCGGCCCCCGCAAGCAAACGCCACGCGAAAATCTTGCCGCACTTTGGTGCAACGCCGCACCAGCAGCGTCCCGATCTGCCCGGTGGATTTCACGTGCGTCCCGCCGCAAGGCTGCAGGTCCGCGTCCTCAATCTCAATGGCGCGCAGAATGCCTTCCCGCTCCACTTCCTTGCGCACGCCAAGCTGTGCAAGCTGGTCCGCGGTGCCATAGCGCACGATGACGCGCCGGTCCTCGAAAATAATCTGGTTCGCCGCCCGTTGCGCCCCCAGCAGCACGTCCGCGGACGGCTCCGGCCCGCGCAAATCAATGGTGCAAAGATCGCCGCCCAAATGAAACGACACGGTCGGCAATCCAAACCGCTCCTGAAACATCGCCGAGAGCAGATGCTGCCCGGTGTGCTGCTGCATGTGGTCGAACCGGCGCGGCCACGCCACGCAGCCCTGCACTGCACCCGGCTCCAGTTCGCGGTCCACAATATGCAGCACTTCTTCTCCATCGTCCCGCACATCCAGAATGTTCGCCTCGCCCAGCTTCCCCAAATCGTTCGGCTGGCCTCCCGACGATGGATAGAACGCTGTCTGGTCGAGGAGCACTTCCCACGCCGGGCGCGTGCCGGAATCGGTGGCCATCGGCTCCGCAGGCACGCAGGCACGCACCTGCGCCTCGAAATTCTGAATGTAGGAATCGTCATAATAGAGCCGATGAGTCGCCATGCACGGCAGTCTAGCACGGGCCCTTTTCGTGGCCTAAGGCCTCCGTTGTTGGAAGTGGCTCAGTTTCCGATCAGAGGACGCCCTAATCGGACATATGGTTCCCAGTACGAACATGTCCGGTAAGACGACTGGCCAGGCACTGTATCAATCCAGCCCAAACGATTATTCTGAGATGTGACTGAAAATCCAGACACGCACGCCAAGACTACGCTTCGCACAGGAGCTCTGCGATCCTTCGTTCGATGGCTTCTTGCCGGAGTTGCGCTGCTTTGGTCGCTAGCTGCGCTGATCCTTGTGGCCGCCCGGTGGATCGACCCACCGACCACCGCGGTGCACACGGAGCGCCGCTTGCAGGCTTGGATGCACCACAGGCCGTATCACGAACGATACGAATTCGTTCCGCTGAGCCGAATCTCGCCCGATTTCCAGCATGCGGTGATCGCCGCGGAAGACGCGCGCTTCTACGAGCATCACGGATTCGATTGGCAAGCGATGGAAATCGCTGCTGAGAAGGATCTGGAAGGCGGCCGCATTCACGGAGGATCCACCCTCACGCAGCAACTGGTGAAAAACCTGTTCTTCGGAACTGGCCGCTCGATCCTGCGCAAGGGCGCCGAGTTCACGCTTGTCCCGGTGGCCGAATTGGTCCTCGGCAAGCAGCGCATTCTGGAGCTCTACCTCAACGTGGTCGAATGGGGCCCTGGTGTCTATGGTGCGGAGTCGGCGTGCCGTTACTACTACCGCACCTCGGCCTGGAATATCGACCGGGAACTGTCGGCCCGACTTGCCGCAATTCTGCCGTTGCCCCTGAAGCGACGGCCCGATCACATGAATCACTACAGCGAACTCATCCTGGAGCGGATGCGCCAAATGGGTTGGTAATCGCGCATCACATTCTAGAGAACTTTGGAGGAATCGGGCCGATAAACGCCGAAATGCGTACTGGAACGGACTTTTCCGGTTAGCCGGCTTACCAGATGGGATGAGAAGGCCGGTCTCCAGCGGGATGCGATACGCTCCCAATGTTCGAGGTGCTCAAGGCACAAGAAAAGGAGACCGGCAATGAAGAAGATTAGCACTGCGCAAGCATTTGGGAACGAAATTTTCAAGGGGCATAAGCTGACGATCGGCATGGATCTGGGAGATAGCTGGTCGTTCTACTGCGTTCGGGATGAAGCAGGGCAAATCATTTTGGAACAGAAACTGCCGACGACACAGGAAGCGATGAAGCAGGTATTTGGAAAGATACCGCGGAGTCTCATCGCCCTAGAGACAGGAACACATTCGCCATGGGTGAGCCGGCTGTTAACGGAGTTGGGGTACGAGGTGATCGTGGCCCATGCGCAGAAGGTGCAGTTGATCACCAAGAGCAGCCGAAAAGATGATCGCCATGATGCGCGAACGCTGGCGCGGTTGGCGCGCGTCGATCCCGAGTTGTTGGGGCCGGTGCGGCATCGCAGTGTGCAGACGCAAATCCACCTGACGGTGATCCGGGCACGGGCCGAACTGGTAAGTGCTCGAACGGCCTTGGTGAACGCCGCACGGGGGTTGGTGAAGTCGTATGGCGAACGACTGCCCAAGTGTGGGACGTATCAGGTGAACCGGGAGCTGGCCGCTAAATTGAGCACCGAGCTGCGGGATGTTCTGGAGCCGCTGCTCAAAGAGGTCGAATCGCTGAACGAGCGCATCCAGGAATACGACGAACGGATGGAGAAAATCGCCAAGGAGGTGTACCCGGAAGTGTCCTTGCTCCAGCAGGTGAAGGGGGTAGGAACGCAGATCGCTCTGACGTATGTGCTGACGATCGAGGACCCGTATCGGTTCGCGAAGAGTCGCGAGGTAGGCTGTTTTCTGGGGTTAAAACCTGGCCGCAGGAACTCCGGGAAGAGCGAACCACAGAAGGGCATCAGCAAAGAAGGAGACCGGTATCTGCGCACCATGATGGTGCAGGGAGCGCACTACATTCTGGGACCTTTTGGGGAAGACAGTGATCTGCGGAGGTGGGGACGGAAGCTGGCAGAGCGAGGAGGGAAAAATGGCAAGAAGCGAGCGGTGGTGGCCGTGGCACGAAAGCTGGCAATCCTGCTCCATCGGTTGTGGGTAAGCGGAGAGGTGTACGAGCCGCTGCGCAATAGCCACAGGGCGGTACAGGCAGTAGCGTAGAGTTGGTAAGCAAACAGCCGAGCTTGACCGCCGAGTCCAGGTGACTGCGACTAAGTCCTGGAGCCCAACTCCTGCCGAATAAGGTGGGATGAGAGGACGATTACCAGGTAGCAGCACCTACTGAAGCGAGAACACCCACCTAGCACCGAGCGAATATCGCTCACCAAAGAGTGCGGATGGAAGGATGGCGACAGGGGCGGCTTGGCTGAATGGGAACAGATTCACGGAAAGAAGAAAGCGAAAGTGTGCCTGGACATCAACCGGCCTTGTGAGGAAAGGGTCAAAACAGGGGAGGCTGGGGGTTGACCGAGCTGGCGATCGTCGCTGCTAGGCCATCCTGGCGTGAAGTTTTTCTATGGAAAACTCGAGGAATGAAAAAAAGAGAAAAAAAGAAAGAAATGACTTGACGCTCACCGGCCTTCTCATGGAAGGAGTTAATCGAGCAGCAACGAGATTTACCGGGCGGCGAGTCCTCCGACTTACTCAAATCATTAGCTCCTGAATCTCAAACCATATCCAAAACAAAACTCGCCGCCCGGCCTTGCACGGCGAGTCTGTAAGGTTGAGCGTTGACAGCTCTCCCGGCAAGATGCCAATGGAGAGCTGCGTACGTCGCTGCTATTTGTTCGGAAGGTAGCTCAAATCTGAGCGAAACTGAACTATTTCGCTGGTTGTGCTTTCTACCGAGGAGTCAAACCTCTTTCTGATGGAATCCGCTTCCGCCTGCCCGAATGCTTCCTTGAGCATTTCGTCGAAGGGCTTCATGCCTGGTTTGTCTTCGAAATCTGCCCAGTTGGCGTGTGGTAGAACAAGTACATATGTGCCCCCGTGGCCGCCGCTTGCCAGCTCGTACCAGAAATAATGGACGGGCCACTTTGTTTTCTCGATTGCCTCGGTAGTTCTGGTTACAGCGCTGTGGAAATCTTCCCCTTTGCCGGGGCTTACGCGGTAGGTAATGACTTCAGCAAACTTCGAAGGAACTGCTGAATCAGTTGGTTTGCTGTCTTTGGGCAGAAATTCATAGTAGCGCGTGACAAGAGACTGTACATACGCGCCAATGACTTTGTTGAACTCGTCGAGGTCGGCCTGCTCTGGAATGGGCGGCTTATCGAAATCAGACCAGTGCTGCCCCAATCTCCCAACGATATAAGTCCCAGTGTGGTCCCCGCTGATTGTCTCCCACACCATCAGTGGCTGAGTGTCCTTCTGCTGTTTGTGCCATTCCGCCTTCTGCTTACGCCCGTCCTCATATTGCTTCACCATGCCGTTCTTGGGTGTCTGATACTCCAGGGATGCAATGGTGCCTGGTTTTTCCTGAGCGAAACCTGGAATCGCTGCAAGAAGCATGACGCCAAATGCTGACAACAATTTTTTTGTAATCATTAAACCTCTCTTTTCTTGAAGATTAACGAATCTCGTTGGGTAGAAACTGCGTGGCCCTATCACAAATCGTGGAGGCAGGACAGGATGGCGGCTGGAGAAGCCCGATAGACTGACTGCTTAAAAATGTGTGATATGAAATGATAGTATATACAGATTCTGGGAAGAAGCAAGCAATTAGTCGAATGCCGAGACGTGTACTGGGGCAGTATACGAACAGGCTCTCAGTGCGACTAACCATTTGCTGGCGATGGATGGTCCTGATTAAGGCCGTACCCGGCAACTGACCCGCTACCCCGGTGTTTGTTCACCAGCACCGTGAGGTCATAATGGGGATCACAATGGATCGGAGGGAGTCTCGCGTGGAATGGGGGCGCATCAGGATTCTTGGCATCGCCGCAATCGTGTGGCTCTGGCTTGGTACGAGCCTTCTTGCGCAAGGCGCGAAACCCATCGCGCTGTACGACGAGACTTACCGGCCTCAATACCACTTCACCCCCGCCAAAAACTGGATGAACGACCCCAACGGCCCCATCTACTACAAAGGCGAATACCACCTCTTCTATCAATACAATCCCTTCGGCAACGTGTGGGGGCACATGAGCTGGGGCCACGCCGTCAGCCGCGACCTGGTTCACTGGCAGCATCTGCCGGTGGCCATTCCCGAAGAGAGCGGCATCATGATCTTCTCGGGCAGCACGGTCGTGGACTGGCACAACTCCAGCGGTTTGTGCCACGACGCGAACGCTGCCGAATCCTCCTGCCTCGTCGCCATTTACACCGGCCGCACCGAAACGCTGCAAACGCAAAATCTCGCCTATAGCAACGACCAGGGCCGCACCTGGACGAAGTATCCTGGCAACCCCGTGCTCGACCTGCACATGCAGGACTACCGCGATCCCAAAGTTTTCCGGCACGAACCCAGCCACAAGTGGGTGATGGTTGCCGCGTTGCCCACGGAACACAAGGTGCGCTTCTTCGGCTCCACGGACCTGAAGCACTGGACCGCATTGAGCGATTTTGGTCCCGCCGGTGGCACCGCTGGCGTTTGGGAATGTCCAGACCTGTTTCCATTACCGGTCGAAGGAGAAGCGGGGCAACCACGCTGGGTGCTGAGCATAAACCTGAACCCCGGCGGCCTGGCAGGCGGATCGGCTGATCAATATTTTGTCGGCCAGTTCGACGGCGCCACCTTCGTCAATGCGAATCCTTCAAGCCAAGTCCTCTGGGCCGATTATGGGAAGGATTTCTATGCCTCCACATCCTTCTCCGACATTCCCGCGACGGACGGCCGTCGCATTTGGCTCGGCTGGCTCTTGAATTGGGAATACGCCGCCAAGGTCCCCACGTTTCCCTGGCGCGGTGTGCAATCTATCCCGCGCGTCCTCAGCCTGAAACGCTTCCCCGAAGGAATCCGCCTCGTACAGAGTCCTGCGAAGGAGCTGGCAACTCTGCGCCAAAACCACGTCAGTTTAGACGCGCAGGACGTCGCGTCAGCGAACCGCGCTCTGCTCACCAAGAAGGTCCGCGGCGACGCGCTGGAGATCATCGCCGAACTAGATGGCGGCAATTCCGCCGAAGCCGGGATTCGCGTGCGCAAGGGCACCGACGAAGCCACCACCATCGGCGTGGATTGGGGCAAGCAGGAGGTCTTTGTAGACCGAACCCGCTCCGGGGATACGTCGTTCGACGAAAGATTTGCAGGCCGTCATGCGGGACCGCTTCTGCCAGCGGGTGGCAAGCGGGTCAAACTGCATATCTTTGTGGATCGCTCCTCCGTGGAGGTTTTCGTCAACGACGGGTCCACCGTGATTTCCGACGCCATCTTCCCTTCCCGCGACAGCCAGGACATTGAGCTCTTTTCCACGAACGGAGAAGCGCGCATCGTGAACCTGGAAGTCTGGACCTTGCGCTCAGCCTGGCGATAATCGGGCGGAACTGCCGGCCCAATCCAAAGTGGCACCTCCCTCGTGACTTCTTCACACTCTCGTCACTTCTTTCTCCCCTCGCATCCGGTACACTGGAGTCATGGCAGTTCGACTGATCGCTCTCGACATTGATGGCACCCTGCTCAACAGCCGCTGGGAGGTTTCCCCCGCGAACCGTGAAGCTATCGCCGAAGCCACGCGCCGCGGCATCGAAGTCGCCTTGGTAACTGGCCGCCGCTACGATTTTGCCCTGCCCGTAGCGCAGCAGATTCCCTCGCCTCTGACGATGATCGTCAATAACGGCGCGATGGTCCGCTCCAAAGAGGGCCACACGCACGTGCGCCACCTCCTGCCGAGGGCCACGGCGCGGCGTGTGCTGCAATCCACTGAGGCTTGGCGTGATGCCGCTGCCGTTGTCTTCGACCGCCCCCAAGCCGGCCAGGTGATGCTGGAAAAGATCGACTGGGAGGACCCCACGCGCGGCGGCTACTACCAGCGCAACCGCCAGTTCATGGGCGAATCCCAACCGCTGGAAGCCTGCCTCAACGAGGACCCCATCCAGGTGATGTTCACCGGCCCGGTTGCCCCCATGCGTCAAGTCGAGCAGACGCTTCGCAGCGTACCCTTCGCGGAAGACTATTCCCTGGCCGTGACCCTCTACGAGGACAGGGATTTTGCCATGATTGACGTTATCCATCCCGCCGTTTCCAAGGGCGCCGCACTGGCCGAATGGGCAGGCCTCCGCGGCTATTTACCTGCCCAAATACTGGCCATTGGGGATAATCACAATGACCTGGAAATGCTATCCTTTGCGGGTATTCCCGTGGTCATGGAGAATGGCGTGCCGGAATTGAAAGCCCGCGGCTGGCATGTGACGCGTTCCAACGACGAGGACGGTGTGGCGGCCGCCATCGCCCACTTCGCCCTCCGGGAGGCCCCAGAGTGCGCCTAAAGCTCACCCTATGCGCCATGGTGGCGGTTTGCGGTCTTACCGCCGGGGCTGCGACTCTCCGTGCGGACTACGTCGTCCTGCGCAGCGGCGCCCGCCTGAACGTCACCGGCTACGAGTTGCTGGGCGACAAGTACCGCCTGCAGATGAACGGTGGCATCGCCGAAATCCCCGCCAGCGAGGTGGTGGGCATCGAGCCGGAAGAAGTCTTCGAGCCCCTGCCCAAGCCGCTGAGCCCCAACACGCCCTTCCACGACCTCGTTCTCGTGGCCTCCGAGCGCTACGGCGTGGACGCCGACCTGATCCATTGCGTCATTGCCATCGAATCGAATTTCAATCCCCAAGCGGTCTCGCCCAGAAACGCCCGCGGCCTGATGCAATTATTGCCGCAAACCGCCGCGCAATTGGGTGTGCGCAATATTTTCGATCCGCGCGAAAACATCGAGGGCGGTACGCGCTACTTGAAGGACATGCTGGCCCGGTATAACAACAACTTGACGCTGGCGCTCGCCGCCTATAACGCCGGGCCGGAAAGAGTCGAGCAGTACGGCCGGCGCGTCCCGCCCTATCCCGAGACGCTAAAGTACGTACGCAGGATTTCGCGCAGCTACGCGCAGTTCAAGTCTGCCGCCGCGCAGAACAACAAGCCGGAAACTGCCGCCAAAGTGGAAGGCCTGCCCGCCGGAAAGTAACCCTCCGCCTCCCTTGATCCCATTCTAATTTGGCACACTTGTCATCCCGACCGGAGTGCCGCGCTTCATACGCCACGCCCACTCTGTCATCCCGACCGGAGCAACGGCGCCTTCTGCCGTTGCGCAGTGGAGGGATCGTGGCACAACGCCAACGTAATCGTCGGAGCCAGTTCGCTTGCGGTCTTCCTGTGGCACAGTCATTCTTGACCGTGCTCTTGGGTTCCTCTTCTTCGAAACTGAAAACTTACAACTTAAAACTGATAACTCAGCCGTGTGCCTGGGTCTTGGGTTTCTCTTCCCCCTGCGAACCTCAGCGCCACTTGCTCCGAACTGCGAGGTGTGTTTCCTCTTTGTTTTTGTTTCCTGGTCGCTGATATCTGGTCGCTGATGACCTTCAGCCTCGCGCCCATCCACGATCGTCCAACTGTCATCCCGATCCCCAAAACGGAACCAGCCTGAGTTATCGGCAGTATTCAGTTCTAGTTCTGATTCGGCGGCGGTGCCTGCAGTGGCGGGCCACCCTCGGGAGGACCCATTGGCGGATTCGACGAAGGATTCTGGCTTGGATTCTGACCAAAGCCCGAGGAAAATGGCGACGTTGCGTTGGGCGCACCGACCGGCGTTCCCAGGCCCGGGCCGGTTTGCATCGACCCACCTGCGCCGCCAGCCATATCCTTTGAAGGATCCCAGATGAACTCAAATTCGCGGTAATTCTTCGCCTTGTCGTACCACAGGAAGGATTTCTTGTTGACCTTGCTGCCCACGCCGATGATGTTGCCCCCGATGATGACAGGTGTCTCGGCCGGAGCGATGGACTGCGGCGTGGACATGGCGTCCGTCCCTGCGGCATTTTCGCCGCTGGCGTTGGTGCCCGGCTGACTAGTTGCACTCGGCGCAGTATTCCCGAATCCCGTCGAGCCCATGGTCGAATTGGATGTGTTTCCACTCCCGAACGACGACCCTCCGAACGATGAACTACCGAAACCTGACCCGGATCCCTGGGCGCCCGGCATCATACTGACAGGCGTACCGAATCCCGCTGCGGACATCCCTGGCGCGCCGGGAACCTGGGCCTTCAAACTCCCGATGAGCTGGCCATTGGGGCCCACATAAATCAGCCGCCACGACCCGTCCACGTCATTCATCGGATCCTTATAGGCCTGGCGCATGAAGCGTATGCCCGTCTTCGGCTTGACCAGGTCATCGATTTCCGTCGGGAAGCGGTGCGTCTTCGCGTAGTAACGCCTGATACCGCGGACATACTGGTTGCCGCGCCACACCATCTCTTTCTCTTTTTCCCGCCGCCCGTCGGTCAGCACATTAGGCGCAACTGTAATCGTCGTGAGCACCAGCAGCGCCATGAAAAACATCACCAGGAGCAGGGCATAACCCCGCTGGCCGGGATTTCGCGCGCGTCCTGTGCGCGGCTTCCTCATGCGGAAGGCCCCGGAACGGCCTCGAGTTGGTTGGAATTGCGCGCGCCCGTATTGGTGTCTTCGTACTCGATCTTTTCATTCCCGATGTGCACGATGCGGATATGGTTCAGGACCACCTCGCCCTCGCCCACGATGTGTACATCCTCGCCTTCCAGCAGGAAAGCCTCGCGCCCTCCGTTGGACGGCAGATTGCCGTAACCGAAAAATTTCCACGGCAATTGCGGCGGCACGATCACCTCTTGCGGCACCGTGTAATCAGGCCAGCGTGGTTTTTCTGCAGCTTTTGACGCCATCACCGGTGTCACCACGGGCACCGCCGAGGCGACGAAAGGATTGCGCCCGGAAGGCTTGTACGCCGTCTTCTGCGCATCGCCGCGCTGCTTGAAGATGATGCTGAAATCCTGCGCGTTGATCGGCGTATAGCTGTCGGCGTGGAACGTCACTCCCTTGGATACGCCTTTCACGCGCCCGAAATAGGCATACCAGACCGTCGCCGCGATCACCACCAGGGCCGCGAGCGCCAAGAGCTGTTTCCGCTGTTTCGTCAGGGCCATCAAACCTTCCTGAAATACGTGCGCAGGTGCAGGCTGATCTTCAATAGGTTCGCAGGTCCCTGCCCCGAAGTGTCCGATTCCAATTGCAGCGAATCGACGATATAGACGTTCTTGGAACGCTGCAGTTTGTTCACGAAGCTCACGATCCCGTTGTAGTCTCCGGCCACCGTCGCTTCGATTTCAACCTCGTCGAGCTTGCGCTCCGTCAACTCCTTTTGGTGAAATCTCAGATCCCCGATCAGCAGGTGCGTATCGCGCGCGTAACCGTTCAGTTCCTGTGAAATCGCGGAGTAACCCTTGCTTGATGGGGGCAAGTCCGCTTCGAACGCGTCAAACTTCTTCAAGACCTCGGGAATATTCTTCTTAATCGCGCCGGCGCGTTCCACGTCCGCCTTTAGCAGCTTCAGTTGTTGCGTTTCGGCCGCCAGTACATGCTGGGGCGTTTCCCGTGCAGTATTCATCTTCAGGTTGAAATAGGCCAGCGCGGCATCCGCCACCAGCAGCACGCCGAGCGCTGTCAGGACGATCCGCTTCTTCAGGTAGAAGTTGGGCATGTTTAGATCGCTGAGTACGACGCCGTAAACTCCACGGTCAGCGGGTCGGCACCCGGCTGCCCCGGCGTGCCGGTGTGCTCGTCCAGCAGTTCCAGCCGTGAAAAACTCTTGGAGTCTTCAAACGCCTTCAGCAACTTCAGCTTGGCGTCCTCATTCGCCGCGCCAATCGCGAATTTGACTTCCGCGCTGCCCTTATCCAGCTTCGGTTCGATGCGCAAAACGTGTACGCCCGCCGGCAAAGTGTGTTCCAGGTCCATGAACAGCCGCGTCCAGTTAAAGCTGCTGCCTTCCATCACCGCGGCGGTGAATTTGGCGCGGTCCTGCAGCCCGACTGTCTCTTCTTGCGAGAAAAAACGGTCCAGTTGCTCGCGCTGCGTGTACATCCGCGACATCTCGTTTTGCACCTTCTCCGTGCGCGCGCGCAAATCCGCGTCCGCCTGGCGCAACGTGTAGAAGCGCCAGCCGAGAATGGCAAACAGAATTCCCCCAACGAGCGCGGCAATCGCCGCCCCCACCAGGAACGGGCGGTGGCTGACCAGCGGCTTCGTCGCCAGATTCAGTCGTATGTACATGATCCCTTGCGCCTATTCTCCCTCAGCTCCGGTACAACATCCAGCCAACCAGCCCCTCGAGTTCCTTATCGGCTAGCGACCTGGCTTCGCCTTCCAGCCGGCCCTCCGAAATCGCCGCACTCAGCAGCGATCGCACCTCGCATTTGAATTCTTCTTCCAGCGGATGCACGAACTCCGGCAAGCGGTACCCCAGCCCCGCCACGCGCACCGCCTGAATGCCTTCCTGCCAGGTGTCCTGATAATAGGCGGCCAGCGGGAATATTTCTTCCAGCAGCATTTGCGGCGTGACCTCACCCGCATGCGTGGGAAGTTCCGTGCAGCGATACCCCGCGAGTACGCCTTCGCGCACAATCGCGGTTGTCAGCGAAGTTCCCGAAATGCGCGCCAGCAGCGTGGGCCGCTGGTCATGGAGCAGCGCAATCGCCGCCAGTGTCGAGCTGAGCACCACGCCGGGCCGCAGCGTGGCCGACTCCAGCAGCGCTTCGTATTCCTTGACAATGCGCAGCCTGGCAATGGCCGTCACCACGTCCACACCGTCCGTCCTCGGCGCCTGGCGCATGTAGGACAGCAGGGTTTCGTCAACTTCAAACGGCACGCTTTTTTTCAGCTTCCAGCGCAGCATCGGAATGGCTTCCTCAGCCGAGCGCGGAAAATCCTCGAAGTGCTGGACGAATACGCGGATCACCGGATCGGGCAGCAGCAGCGCCACGTCCTCGTCCTTGGCGCCCAACCGCAGGCACACGTTGGTCACCGCCGCTTTCACCGCTGCCGGGTTGCTGAGATTCGTCTCCACCGCCGAGGGCATGATCGCTCCTAGAGGCAGGCTCTCTACGGAAAATCCGTCCAGTGCGCCGCGGTGCGTGAAGCGCGCCCCCGCCACTCGCCCCGGCGAAATCTCCACCGCTAGCGGCGGATGCGGAATCGCCTCCATCCAGCGCGCAATGTGCCGCACCACATTGCTCTGGAAAATGCCTTCCTGATATGCGTTGGTGCTACTCAACGAAGGTCACCTTATTGATTTCCCGGAGCGTGGTAGTCCCGGCCCGCACTTTCGCCAGCCCGCTCTCTCGCAGCGTAATCATACCTTCTTCGATAGCCGTACGCTTAATTTCGCTGGTCGGCCGCCGGTCCACGATCATTTCCCGGATGTGGTCGCTCAAGTCCAGCAATTCGCATATCGCGGTACGCCCGTGATACCCCGTGCCGGAGCATTCCAGGCATCCCGGCCCTTCCGCAAACAGGAAACCCGCGGTGGCGGCAGGATCGAGTCCGGACTCCCGCAGTTCGGCTACCGTGTGCTGCTTGGGCTGCTTGCAATTCTCGCAAATCACGCGCACCAGGCGTTGCGCCAAAATACAATTCAGAGCCGAAACGAAGTTGTACGGCTCGACGCCCATGTTGATGAAGCGCCCGATGACGTCCGTGACGTTGTTGGCGTGCACCGTGGTGAACACGAGGTGCCCGGTCAGCGCGGACTGAATGGCGATTTGCGCCGTCTCCTGGTCGCGGATTTCCCCCACCATGATCTTGTCCGGATCGTGCCGCAGGATCGAGCGCAGGCCCCGGGCAAACGTCAACCCTTTCTTTTCGTTCACGGGAATCTGCGTGATGCCGCGCAACTGGTATTCGACCGGGTCCTCAATGGTCACGATCTTGTCTTCGTCCGACTTGATCTCGTTGATGGCCGCATACAGCGTCGTGGTTTTCCCGGAACCCGTCGGTCCGGTCACCAGCACCATGCCATACGGCTCGTGGATGTACCGCCGGAAGCGCCGCGTCTCGTCGCTGGAAAAACCCACAACGTCCAGGCTCAGCTTCTGGAACTTTTCAGAAAGTGTTTCCTTGTCCAGCACCCTTAGCACGGCGTCTTCCCCGTGGCTGGCCGGCATGATGGAAACGCGCAGGTCAATGTAGCGTCCCTTATACTTCACGCGGAAGCGCCCGTCCTGCGGCACGCGCCGCTCGGCAATGTCCAGATCGCTCAGCACCTTGATGCGCGAGATGACGGTCGAGTGCCATTCCTTGGCGATGGGCTGCATGGCGTACTGCAGCACGCCGTCAATCCGGTACTTCACCGCCACTTCGGTGTCACGCGCTTCGATGTGGATGTCACTCGCGCGCCGCTCCAGGGCCGTGAAGATGATCGTTTCCACGAGCCGCACCACCGGGCTCACCGTGGATTCGCGCGTCAGGCGGTCCCCGGAGATGGTCTCTTCGCTCTCTTCTTCTTCCTTCGAGACTTGCAGCGTAAACGCTTCGGTAGCTTGTTCCAGCACGCGCTGCGATTGCTCCGTGCGCTTCAGCAAGTCGCCGATCTGGCGCGGAGTGGCCACCTTATAGGCCAGCTTTTTCCCAAGGAGCAGCGGCAGCTCATCGCTCAGGATCACCATGCCCGGATCGGCAACCGCAATCACCAAGGTGTTGTTGTGCGTCACCAGAGGTACAAAGTTGTAGCGGAACATCAGGTCCGCGGGAATCGTGCGGAAGAGTTCCGGATCAATGCGCTGTTCCGTCAGATCGATAAAGCCGCAGCGGTAACGCTCCGCCAGCCGCCGCGCCTGCTCGCGCTCCTGCGCTGCGTCTGCCGCGCCTCCCGCCAGAGCCGGATCGTGAACATTGGAGTCAGGTGTGGCCATAAACGATTGCGGTCCTTACTTCCCCGTTCCCGCGATGGAGAACGAGAAAATCGGCAAATACAGCGAAATCAGAATAAAGGCTACCAGAAGTCCCATGAATATAAGAATAACCGGCTCAATCACCGCCACCATGGCGCCCAGCCGCAGGCCCACTTCTTCCTCATAAAATTCCGCCACGCTGTTCAGCATCGGCGCCAGCGCGCCGCTGGACTCGCCCACTTCAATCATGTCCAGCGCCAGCTCTGGCATCACTCGGCTGGCAGAGAGCGCCCCGTGAAGCGATTCGCCTTCGCGCACCATGTGCGTCGCGCGCCCCACGGTACCCTGTAACAGCCTGCTGGTAATGGACTCGGCTGCCGTTTGCAGCGCGCTGACCAGCGGCGTTCCGCCGGTCAGCAGCGTGGCCAGCGTGCGGCAAAACTGCGCCACCTGGAATTTCAGCAACGTTTCGCCCAACACGGGTATGCGGAACTTCATGCGGTCGAACGCCACCCCGCCTTCTTCGCTGCGCGACCAGAAGAAGACTCCCAGCAATGCCAGGAACACCGCCGCAACCAGTCCCAGAATGTAGTAGCGGTAGTCCACCGTCACGCTCACCAGCAATTTCGTGGGGCCCGGCAGTTGCACCCCCAAATCGCGGTACAACATGGCAAACTTCGGGATCACCGCGGTCACCAGGTAAGTCACGATGACCGACGCCACCACCACCAAGAGCGTCGGGTACACCAGCGTCGCCAGGATCTTTTTCTTTACTCCGGTGCTGACTCGCTGGTACGCGATGTAGTAATCCAGCACACCCGAGAGGTTGCCGCTCTTTTCCCCGGCAAGCAGAGCGGTCGAATACATCTTGGAGAATACCCCCGCCTCGTCCACCGCCTCCGAGAGTGATCTCCCTTCCCGCACTCGGTCGCGAATTTGCGTCAGGACGGGCCGCAGCTTTGGAGCAGTCGCCCGCGTAGCCAACAGGTCCAGAGCGCGCAGGATGGGCAGGCCCGCTTTAATCAAGGTATTGAACTGCTGGTTGAGGATCAGGAAATCGTTGCCGCCGATCTTGCGTTCCTTGCGCACTCCGAACATCCCGGTGACCAGGCTGCTGCGGGATTTCACGCTGTAGACATACAGCCCCCGGTCGGCCAGTTTTTGGCGCGCTTCCTCAAGCGTGCCGGCAACTTCAACGTGCGAGAAGACCCGCCCATTGGCGTCGGCAACGCGGCAGACGAATTCCCCCATAGCCCTTAAGTCTACCTCATTCGGAGAGTACCCCCAAAAGGGTCTGAGCAGCGCGGTTACATCCTGTACAAGCGGCAGGCTGGGAGCGAAACGCCCTCCACCTCTTACTGACGCAATCCCGGCGAATCCGGTAGCGGGCCATTCACGATGACCATCCCAGGCTGGGCCTCGAATTCAAAGAGCGTTTTCGCCAAGACCGGATTCCACTGCCAATCCTTGAACGTGAATTCCACGTGTATCCCGGCTCCTTCATCCATCACGATGCGGCTCAGTTCGCCTTGCGGGGAAAGCTCGAAGAGCACCGCTCCTGCTCCTTTGGCGGCATGCACCTTTGCGGCGTCGCTCTGTTTGCCCGCGCCTTCGCGATTGGCTTCCGCAGCCCCCGCCCCGCGCAGTTCGCAGCGGTACACCTTGTACCCGCCCTGCCTCGGCCGGACATCCGCTGCCCATTCCACTTGCGCGCAAATCCGCGAGAGCTTGATGCCCCCGGTCAGAAACGCCAGGGGCGTCCGCCAATCATCGCTCTTTTTCGCCGGCATGCGCGTGGCCGTGTGGTCCGTTGGCGTTATGAACCACACATATTTCCCGTCCGCCAGAAAAGTGTTCTTCTCCGGCGCTTCATAATCCCAGCGCATTTTGCCCGGGTGCAGGAAGTAGGACTCGCCCGCCTCTTTGCGCGTCACCTTTCCGTTCTCTGAGTATTCCTCCAGGAACGTCGCGGAAAGTGACCTCGCTTCCCGGTAACGCGCCTCAAATTGCATCAGCACGGCGTCGCGTTTTTTCGCGCCGAAAAGCACTTCAGTTTTTTGGGGAGTCCAACCCAGCATGGAAAGCGCCAGGATTACAGTGAACATGCAACCCATTGCTGCTGGAAAATTGCCACACCGCTCAGTTTGCAGGAAGCGTAAGGTCACCCGTCAATGTATAGCAGCCTCGCTGCACGCAATCAAATGGCAGGATCATTCGCAGTCGACGGGCCAGTTGTATTAAAGCGAATCACAAAAGTCTCATCGGTGAAGAACCACCGGCGTCCCGTGCTCCCAGGAGTAGTGGGATCCGCATTGACGGTATAGTTCGATGGTGTCCCGCCCGGCCCGTTGTTCGCCGTGACCACATAGGTAAACGTGAATCCGTCTTTCTGATTTGTTTGTGCGACGGGGTCGGGTATCAAAAGAGCGCTGCTGGGAGTGGAGGTTCCGCTGGTGCCGCCCAACGACTTCAAGTCCGGCGAGAAACCTGCGCCGAACTGGATGCTATACACGGACTCTGCGGTGTTGATATCGCGCAAGGTTTGCACCGCGGACGCTTCATTTGCCGTCATCTTGGACTGGATCAGGTTCGGAATCGCAATGGCCGCAAGGATCAGAATGATTGCTACTACAATCAGCAGCTCAATTAGGGAGAACCCTGTTTGCTTGCGTTTCATGGTGCCTGGTCTCCAATCACGCGCTTCCCTGAGTATACAGAAAGAGAGACACCTGAAAATAGAGCAAGCGACTTGCCAAATCCACCCCTCAAGATAACCCCACTCTTTTTGTCAATACGGACAGAACTTGTCAGACAAACTAATCACTGCAATTTCCTCATCCGGCGGGGCAATACAATTCAAAAAAAAACGGAGCAGGATTGCCATCCTGCTCCGTTTGATTCCTGCGAGTTTCTAACCCGCCGGTGAACTATTAGAGAGCCGCGCCGGTCGCTATCGTGCAGCTGCCTGCAGGCACGCCGGGAACGCCCACTGCCAGGTAGTACAGAACCAGGTTCTGGTCGGAGCAGAATCCACGTGTGCCGGTTTGCGCGGTGGCCGGTTCTGCCTCGGAAGTATAGGTACCGGTGCCCGCAGCGCCCGCGGTAACCAGGAAGACGTAGCCGCTCTTTGCAGTATTGACCGTCGTGGCCTGCGCCAGCAGGTTGTCAATCAAGCAGGCGGCCGCTGCGACTGGTGTCCCGCAAGTGGCGGTGCCACCAGGGCCCAGGGACGTCAATGTTGCGAAGGTGCCAGGATACGTATTCTGGTAGGTCACTTCGCCCGTGTTAATGGTGCGCAGGGAGGCGACCGCCGAAGCCTCGTTCGCGGCCATCTTCGAGCGGATGAGGTTCGGAATTGCAATAGCCGCGATGATCAGAATGATCGCCACGACGATCAGCAGTTCGATAAGAGAGAAACCTTTTTGCTTCTTCATGAAGACTCCTTGAGAGGATTATCGTGCCAGAGCACGACCTAAGAAGTGCACGAGATGTGCCAATCCTAGGAGAGTAAGCACGGCGGTCCTAAAATACTTGCAACCAATTGAAGTGCAATAACTTAGATCTGGTAGCCGGGCTATTTTCCCGAAATCTCCGGCGATTTCGTGCCCAGATTCCTCAAAACCTGACGCTTTTGGTCAGTCTGGGGTGTCGCAAATGATCAGTTCTCCGAGTCCCCTTGTGACCGAAATTGTCACTTCACGAACAGAACTTGTCAGACAAATTAGTCACTGCAATTTCCTCATCCGGCGGGGCAATACAATTCAAAAAAAACGGAGCAGGATTGAAACCCTGCTCCGTTTGATTCCTGCGAGTTTCTAACCCGCCGGTGAACTATTAGAGAGCCTTGCCGGTCGCTATCGTGCAGCTGCCTGCAGGCACGCCGGGAACGCCCACTGCTAGGTAGTACAGAACCAGGTTCTGGTCGGAGCAGAATCCACGTGTGCCGGTTTGCGCGGTGGCCGGTTCTGCCTCGGAAGTATAGGTACCGGTGCCCGCAGCGCCCGCGGTAACCAGGAAGACGTAGCCGCTCTTTGCAGTATTGACCGTCGTGGCCATCGCCAGCAGGTTGTCAATCAAGCAGGCGGCCGCTACGGCTGGTACCCCGCAAGTGGCGGTGCCACCAGGGCCCAGGGACGTCAATGTTGCGAAAGTGCCAGGATACGTGTTGTTATAGGTCACTTCGCCCGTGTTAATGGTGCGCAGCGAGGCGACCGCCGAAGCCTCGTTCGCCGCCATCTTCGAGCGGATGAGGTTCGGAATTGCGATAGCCGCGATGATCAGAATGATCGCCACGACGATCAGCAGTTCGATAAGACTGAAACCCTTTTGCTTCTTCATGAAGTCTCCTTGAGAGAATGTATCGTGCCAGAGCACGCCCTGAGATGTGCAAGGGGGGGGCCAATGCTTGGAGAGCGGGTACAAGAGTACTTTAATATTCGTAACCCATTGACTCCTAATAACTTAGATCTGGTACCCGAGGCGCGTTCCCGGGATTTTGCCAGACTTCAGCCGCTCCTCCTCCAAAACCTGACACTTTTCATCACCTTCACATGTCGAAAACCGTCATTTTCCGCTGCCCTGCCAACTCCTCCTCAACAGCTTCTATGACCCCTCGAGAATCCGGCGGCTGGGCGATTTTGCGGTCCTTCCCCGCGGCAATCACGACGGCTTACTGGCCACTCTTTCCGTGCCTTCGCCAAGCGAATCGTTTTCTCTGCGCGCTCGTGGAGCTATCGATTCCTCCCAATTCACAAACAAGTTATTCCTTTGAGCAAGATCTCTCGCAAACTGCGCGGCGTTCATTGACGGCGTGCGGAAACAAAAGTTAACTTGAATTTTAGGCAGGGCCGAGGTTGGAAGAGGCTACCTTTATGTCTATGTGCCGCCCCCGCACTTCGTTGGCTTTGATGTTGCGTTCGCCGGGCGCCGCGGTCGCTGCTGCCTTCCTGCTTCGTTTCTTCTTTCTCTGGCTTTCGCACCATCACGAGGACACGGCTCACAATCATTTTGTGAGCTGGGGGCTGGAAGCCCTCATGATTGCGAAATCTCTCGCCCTCGGCCACGGCTTTGCTGAACCCTTCCCGCACTACGTCTTCACCACGGCATGGCTCGCCCCCGTGTACCCCTGGCTCGTCTCTTTTGGCAAGCTGCTCTTCCATTTGAGCGACTATGCCCTTGGCGTTTTTGCCCAGGTTCTCAATATCATTTTTTCTTCGCTGACCTGCTTCCCCATCTATTTCCTCGCCAAAAGAATCTATGGCGCCAGCATTGGCTTGGGCGCAACCTGGCTCTGGGCCTTTCTTCCCACTGCGATTCTCATGCCCATTGAATGGACTTGGGATCAAAGCCTGTCGGCTTTGTTGCTTTGCCTTCTGCTGTGCCTCACCTACCATCTTCGCGAATCTTCATCCCCGAAGCACTGGGCAGCTTATGGTCTGTTCTGGGGCGTCGCGGCGCTCACGAATCCCACGCTCTGTGTCTTGCTGCCATTCCTCGCCGGATGGTTGTGGTTTCAGCGTGCCCAGCGTGTCACGCCCTCAGCATTTCTTCTCACCCGCGCTGCGCTTTTCTTTGTTCTAGTCCTCCTTCCCTGGACGCTACGCAATTACTTCGAAATGGGCGGCCTTTTCTTCGTCAAATCAAACTTCGGAGTGGAGTTCTGGCTGGGGAATAATCCGGAGGTAAAGGACACCTTCACCCCTCAGCTTCATCCTATGAGGAGTTATCGCGAGTACGCACTGCTCGCATTGAACACCGAACCTGTCTACAACCGCCTGAAGCAACGGGAAGCCTTGACTTTCATCCAAGCCCACCCCAAGACCTTCCTCAAGTTCTGCTATAACCGCTTCGTGGACACTTGGACCGGGAAATACGACTCGCTCCTGGACACCTACATCCAGCCCCTGGGCGCAGGTCGAATCTATGTTTGGTACAACACCATCTTTTCGCTGCTTGCTTTTGCCGGCCTGCTGGTCGGCCTCTGGACGAGAGCGCGGGAGTCGCTCCCCCTCGCATTCTGCCTCCTCCTTTTTCCCATTCCTTACTACGTTACGCATAGCTCGCTGCGCTACCGCCACCCCATTGATCCTGTTATGACCATCTTCGTTGTGCTTGCCTTGGCAGCGTATTTCGCTCTGTTTCGCCGCCGCGCGGCAGCGCTCCCCGTCCCGGATTCGGAAGTCGAGAATCGCTAGCCCATCCTGCACCCGAGCAGCAAAGCGCACATTCCATGGCACCAATAACCCTGAAATCTGAAGTTGATCAATTGCAGGCGAGCGTATTCTGTTTTGTTTTAACTGATTGATGTCCAAGAATCCAACTTCGCCGAAGTTGGATTTCCCACATCATCCACCACCCAAAATCTGTCATTCCGGCCGGAAGTACGGCGCTTTTTGCCGTCCCTGAGCGGAGGTCGGTTCTCCATCGCACGTTTTTTGCGCGATGAATCCCTCTCTTTGACTTCGAAATTCAAGTTAACTTGATCTGGATGGCTCGGGAACTGCCGCGTCCGGCTGCCTCAATTACACCGTGTTTCCCTTCCTTCCGCCGCGCGCTACAAATGGTGCTTCCTGACGTAGTGCCTGAAAGACGGGTAGCTGATCCCTAGAAGGCCTGCCGCGCGCGTGCGCACTCCGTCCGCCTTCTCCAGCGCGGCCTTCAGGTAGCGCTTTTCGGTTTCCGCCATGACTCGCTCGAAGTCCACGCCTTCCGGGGGAAAGACTGGGCCCTCCAGTTGTCCCCCTGCCGCCATCGCGGTGCCCCCCAGGCCCGTCATGCGATCCGGCAGCACCCCAATGGAAATCTCCGGGCCGCTTTCCAGCGCCACCGCCCGTTCGATGGTGTTCTCCAACTCCCGCACGTTCCCAGGCCAGTCGTAAGATTCCAGGCGCTGCATGGCTTGCGGCGATATGCCTTCAACCGGCTTTTCCATCGACTTTCGAAAGCGCTCCAGAAAATGGCGCGCCAGCAGCGGAATGTCATCCCGGCGCTCCCGCAATGCGGGCACGTGAATCGGAATCACGCTCAAGCGGTAGAACAAATCTTCGCGGAACTCACCGGCGGCGATGGCCTTCGCCAAATCCCTGTTGGTTGCCGCAATCACGCGGACATCCACGTCCGCTTCTTCTGTGCTTCCCAGCGGCCGCACCTTGCCTTCCTGTAGCACGCGGTAAAGCTTCACCTGCATGGCCTGGTCCATGTTTCCGATCTCATCCATGAACAGCGTTCCGCCGTGCGCCGCCTGGAACAATCCGCGCCGGTTTTCGTTGGCGCCCGTAAACGCGCCCTTGGTGTAGCCGAACAGTTCCGACTCCAGCAGCGTCTCCGGGAACGCTCCGCAGTTGATGGTTATGAACGGCGCATGAGACCTCGCGCTGTTCTCGTGAATGGCCCGCGCCACCAGTTCTTTGCCCGTGCCGCTCTCCCCCGTGATCAGCACGCGGCTCGTTTGTGGCGCCACGGTTTGGATCATATCGAAGATCGCGCGCATATTCGGGCTTTGTCCGATGATGTTGTCCAGACCGGTCAGCCGGCGCAATTCCCGCCGCAGGTAACCTGCTTCGTGCTTCCATTTCAGGTTTTCCGCGACTTCGCGTACCACTACGCGCAACTGTTCCACCAGGTCGTGGTCCTTGATCACATACCGGTTGGCGCCTTCGTTCGCCGCGGCGATCGCCGTTTCCAGCGTCGGCACGCCGGTGATCAGCACGAAATAAGCATCGGGCGCAACCTCTCGCGCGTAGCGCAGAAGTTCCACGCCCGTCTCGCCCGGCATGCGCACATCGGAAATAATCACGTCGTAGAGCGAACTTTCCAGCTTCCGTCTGGCGGCCTCCACGCTGTTGGCAATCTCCACGCGGTGGCCTTCCTTGCGGAAGGTGATCTCCAGCAGTTCGCAGATGGACTTCTCGTCGTCAACGACGAGGATGTGCACCATCTCGCGGCCCGCTTCCTTCGCAGCGCTTTTCGTCGCTTGCATAGGTCTTCACTCCACCAGCGGAAGTTCAACCACGAATTCCGCGCCTTTGTCTTTTTCGCTGATCACCGAAATCCGTCCGCTGTGCGCTTGCACGATCTGGTAAACGATCGCCAGCCCCAGCCCCGTGCCTCCTTCAAAATTGGATTGCAGCGGTTCAAAGATCTTCGTGCGTTCTTGCGGGTCCAGGCCAATGCCGGTGTCCCGGAAGGAGATGCGCAGCCAATCGGGAATCCGCTCCATCCCAACCGTTAATGTTCCACCCGCGGGCATGGCGCGCAACGCGTTGTCGCAGAGGTTCCAGAACACCTGTCTGATCTTGTCCGGATCCACCAGCGCCTTGCGCGCTTCCCCGTTGAACGCGCGCTGGATGTGAAATTTATTCCCAACTCCGGGCTTCCTCTCCATCAGCAGCAACGTTTCGTCCAGCAGCGCGCGCACATCCGCTTCCTGAAATACGTAGGATTTGTCCCGCGAGTAGTTCAGGAAGTCCGTAATGATGTGATTCAAGCGCTCCGATTCCCGGCTGACAATGCTCACCAGGCGCTTCTCATCTTCCTCCAACGGCACCAGGCGCCCCAGCTCCTTCACCGCGCCCGCCATGGCCGTCAGCGGCTGCCGTATTTCGTGCGCAATTGCCGCGGAGAGCCGCCCTACCGCCGCCATGCGCTCCTTCGTAGCCACTTCCTTTTCCAGGTGCCGCAATTCCGTCAAGTCCTGAAAGTTGAACACATAGCCGCTCCGCGCCGCATCCCGTGTTCGCAGCGGCGAAACCGATATACCCAGGAATCGGCGCTGCCCGCCGGCCGTCCGCACCTCAATCTCACGCCGTAGGGAAAGCCTTTCCGGAAGCGCTGTCATGTCCGGCAGCCAGAATTCCTCGCTGACCTCCCGCAGATCGCGTCCGCGCAGTTCCGCAAACGTCCGCCCCAGAATTTCTTCCCCGGTGCGGTTGATCAGCACCACGCGCCCATCCATGTCCGTGGTAACCAGGCCGCCGCGCATGGAATGAATGATGTCCGCGGTAAAATCCTGCAGTTCCAGCAGTTCTTCGCGTTTCTGTTCCAGCTCCGTACTTTTGCGGCGCAGCGAATACGCCAGCAAACTCGCCAGGTAAGCCACCGCGAGAAATCCAAACGTATTACTCAGGAACCACAACCGCAGCGTCTCGACCGAAGGGGCCGCGATCGAAGTTCGTGGCAGCCTCCCGGCATCCACAAGAAAAAGCGCCAGCGCGAGCGACGCCAGGCACAGCACCGCGGTTACGAACGCCATCCGCCGCGTGAACAGGATGCTGGCGACGATGATCACCAGAAGGTACAGCGAGGTGAAGTTGCTGTCCTGCAATCCCGTGGCGTAGACGATTCCCGTAATCATCGCCACATCGCAAAACACCTGGATCGCGCCGAACCAAAACGTCGCCGGCAGCAGACGCACCAGAATCAGGTGCAAGATGCTGATGGTAATCCACAGTATGATGATGGGCAGGAAGTAGCGCGGCGAGCCGCTGGACGGCACATACTGCGGCCACACCACGCCCACACCCAGGATCAGCGCGATCATTAACAGCCGCACGCGCGTCAGCCATTCCAGCCACTCACGCCGATTGAACGTCTGTTCCATAATTGTGCGCTTGGGATGCGGCCCCCGCATTCCTCATTCTTCATCTTAAACAGAAAAAGGAGGACAGGCGCAAACCTCCTGTCCTCCTTTTCCGAAGAAGCACTCCGCTTAATGCGCCGAGGCCAGTTTGCCGATCAACGAGAACAGCGGCAGGTACATGGAAATGACCACGCCGCCGACCACGCCGCCGAGGAACACGATCATGATAGGTTCGAGAGCGGTCAGCAGGTCCTTCACCGCCGAGTCCACTTCGTCCTCGTAGAAGTCCGCGATCTTCTGCAGCATTGCGTCCATCGCGCCGGTCTGTTCGCCCACCGCGATCATCTGCGTCACCATTCCAGGGAATACTTCCGATTCCTTCAGTGGTTCAGTGAGCGACTTGCCTTCTTCCAGGGATTTCCGCACCCTGTTCAAGGCCCTTTCGACCACCGCGTTTCCAGAGGTCTTCGCGGTAATGTCCAGGCCTTCCAGAATCGGCACGCCGCTCGCGATCAATGTGCCCAATGTCCGCGTGAACCGCCCCACGGCAATCTTCCGCATCAGGATGCCCAGCACCGGCAGCTTCAGGATCACCGTATCAATGGCGAAGCGTCCTCCCGGTGTGCCATGCCACACCTTCAAACCGATGATGATGGCTACCGCACCCACCACAAGTAAAAGCCCGAAGATGCTTCCAACGAAATGGCTGGCCGCGATCACTATCTTCGTGGGCAGCGGCAAATCCACGCCCATGCCTGCGAACAAGGTCGCGAACACCGGCACCACCTTCCATAACAGCAGGATGATGACGCCCGTGGCTATGGTCAATACACCGATGGGGTAGACCATGGCGGACTTCACCGCGCGCTGCAATTTCACGTTCTTTTCAATGTACGTCGAGAGGCGCTGCAGAATCGTGTCCAGAATTCCGCCGGTCTCCCCCGCTTCCACCATGTTGGAGTACAGCCCATCGAAGACCTTCGGGTATTGCTTCATGGCCGCGGAGAGCGTGCTCCCGCTTTCCACCGCCGAGCGCGTGCCCGTCAGCACCTTCTGGAAGGTTTTGTTCTCCTGTTGGCTCGAGAGAATTTCCAGGCACTGCACCAGCGGCAAGCCGGCGTCAATCATGACCGAGAACTGGCGCGTAAACACGGCCAGCTCCTTCGCATTGACGCCCCCGCCGAAGGTGGGCAAGTTGAACTCCTTGCCCTTCTCCGACATCTTCGTCGGTGTGATCTGCTGGCGCCGCAACAGGCTCTGCAGCTCCGTCTTGCTGCTGGCCGTCATTTCGCCTGAGACTGACGAACCCGCTCGATTTGTTCCCCGATAAGTAAAGACCGGCATAGTATCTCCTCCTCAGCGGTCAAAAAGTTTTCCGAACTTCCGAAACCCCATTCACCGATGCAATCCCTTAGTGCTTGGCCCCAACCGGCGTCTTCCCAAAGGTGGTCTTGCCCGCGGTCGGCGTCGACGCCACCCCGCGGTTGATCATGTCCTGCAGCTCGTCCGGATTCGACGAACGCGACAACGCCATATCCAAAGTGATGATTTTCGCGAAATATGCGTTGGCCAGCCCCTGGTTAAAGGTCTGCATCCCGGTCTGCCCCGTGCCCGTCTGCATCGCCGAATAAATCTGGTGAATCTTGTCTTCGCGAACCAGGTTGCGGATGGCCGGGGTCGGTATCAGCACCTCCATCACCATCACCCGCCCCCGCCCGTCGGAACGCGGCAACAGAGCCTGGCAAAGGATTCCTTCCAGCACCATGGAGAGCTGCGCGCGAATCTGCGGCTGCTGGTGCGAGGGGAACACGTCGATAATACGGTTGATGGTGGAGGCCGCCGAATTCGTGTGCAGCGTCGCGAACGTCAAGTGGCCGGTTTCCGCAATGCGCAGCGCCGATTCGATCGTTTCCAGGTCGCGCATTTCTCCGATCAGCACAACGTCCGGGTCTTCACGCAGGGCGGCGCGCAGCGAGTTGGCGAACGAATGCGTATCCGAGTGCACCTCGCGCTGGTTCACCAGGCACTTCTTGTGGTTGTGCAGAAACTCGATGGGGTCCTCGATCGTGATCATGTGCTCTTCACGCTCGGCATTGATCTTGTCGAGCATGGCGGCCAGCGTCGTGGACTTGCCGGAACCCGTCGGACCGGTCACCAGCACCAGCCCGCGCGGCTTGTCGCAAAGCCCTTTGACCACCGGCGGCAATCCCAGCGCGTCGAAGCCCTTGATCTCCCAGGGAATCGTACGGAAGACTGCACCCACCGCGCCGCGCTGATTGAAAACGTTGCCGCGGAAGCGCGCCAGGTTTTTCAACCCGAACGAAAAGTCCAGCTCCAGGTTTTCCTCGAAGCGGTGCTTCTGCGCATCCGTCAGCACGCTGTAAGCCAGCGATTTCGTGTCCGCCGCCGTCAGCGGAGGCATGTCCAGCGGACGCAACCTGCCGTGCACGCGCACCCGGGGCGAGCTGTTCGTCGTGATGTGGAGGTCGCTGCCTCCCATTTCGATCATCTTTTTGAGCAGTTCGCTCAGTGTTATGCCTGCCATGGTCGCACCCTCTCCGGACTATAAAACCGTTTCTCTCAGGACTTCTTCCATCGTGGTCATGCCTGCCGCTACCTTGATCAACCCGCTTCGCCGCAACGTGATCATTCCCTGTTCGATGGCTTTCTTCTTCAATTCTAGGGCCGAAGCCCCCACCAGGATCAGCTCGCGCAGTTCGTCATTGATCTCCATCACTTCATACAAACCCGTGCGCCCTTTGTACCCGCCCTTATTGCACGTCGAGCATCCCTTGCCATGATAAATCTTGGTTGTTTTGGCTTCCTCGGGCGAATACCCGGCGTCGATCAGCGCCTGTTCCGGCACTTCCAGCTCTTCCTTGCAATTCACGCAAATGCGCCGCACCAGGCGCTGCGCACAAATCAGGTTGATGGAAGTGGCCACGAGGAAGGGCTCGATGCCCATGTTCATCAAGCGGCTGATGGTGGAGGGCGCGTCGTTGGTGTGCAGCGTCGAGAGCACCAAGTGCCCGGTCAATGCCGCCTTTACGCCGATTTCCGCCGTCTCGAAGTCGCGAATCTCTCCCACCAGGATGATGTTGGGGTCCTGCCGGAGGAAGGCGCGCAACGCCGCCGCGAAGTTCAGCCCGATCTGCTCCTTCATCTGCACCTGGTTGATCCCCGCCAACTGGAACTCCACGGGGTCCTCCGCGGTCATGATGTTCGTCTCCACCTGATTCAGCCGGGACACCGAGGAGTACAGCGTGTTCGTTTTGCCGGAGCCCGTCGGCCCGGTCACCAGTACCATCCCATAGGGCCGCAAAATGTTGCGTTCGAATTTCTTCAGCGACTCCGGCTCGAAACCCAGCTTGGTCATGTCCAGCCGCAGGTTTTCCTTGTCCAGCAACCGCAGCACGATCTTTTCGCCAAACAGAGTGGGCACCGAGGACACGCGGAAGTCCAGTTCCTTCTTTTTGCCCTCGGATTTGTACTTGATCATGATGCGGCCGTCTTGCGGCAGCCGCTTTTCCGCGATGTCCAGCTTGGCCATGATCTTCAAACGGCTGGTCATGGCATCGCGCAGCTTCAGCGGCGGGTTCATCACCGTTTGCAGCACGCCATCCACGCGGAACCTTACCCGCATCTCGTTCTCGTACGGCTCCACGTGAATATCGCTCGCGCCACGCTTCACGGAATCCGTCAGGATCAGGTTCACCAATTTGATGATGGGCGCCTCTTCCGCCGCCCTTTCCAGCGCCGTCGCGTCCAACTCCTGCTCTTCGGCAGCCAGCTCCAGTTCCTGGTCTTCGTCCACCAGGTCCTTCATCAGGTTGCTGAGTTCTTCGTGGCTGGAGGCCCCGCCGCCGTAGAACCTCGTGATGGCTTCGCCGATCGCCGATTCCGACGCCACCACCGGCTCCACGTTGAACCCGGTCATGAACTTGATGTCGTCCATCGCGAACACGTTCGTGGGATCCGTCATCGCGATGGTCAGCACGGAGCCCACGCGCGACAGCGGCACCACCTGATAGCGCAGCGCCGTGTCCTGCGGGATCAACTTAATAACGTTGGGATCGATTTCGTAATACTTCAGGTTGATGGACGGTACGCCGTATTGCCGCGAAAGCACACCGGTGATGTCATCATCGGTGATATAGCCCATCTTCGTCAGGCAGCTTCCCAGCTTGCCACCATTCGAGCGCTGGAATTCCAGCGCCTTATCGAGCTGGTCCTGCGTGATAAGGCTTTCCTTTAACAGTATTTCGCCCAAACGGACGGACATCCGTAGCACTCCCTAGAGGCGATGCTCCCACCGCTCAACATAGCAAAGGGGCGCACTCCGTGTCGTCCGATTTTGAACCACCGTTGTGAATTCGCTAATACCTGTACTCCCGAACAGGCTCCCACGCCACGGGACAGTGCCTCTTTCTTGACTTGCTCCCAAGGCGTGGCTATCTTGCAAAGGAGATGTCTGCACACCGTGTCTTGCCAATCCTCGGGCAGTTTGCGCCGCCCGGCGCGAATCCCCTGCGCCACCAGGTCCCCGCGGCTGTTCCGCAGGCCCCGCGCGCCCTGCAACTCTACTATGATGCATTGTTCCAGGCTTACGGCCCGCAACACTGGTGGCCGGGAAGAACCCGCTTCGAAGTCATTGTTGGCGCCATCCTTACGCAGAACACCAGTTGGACCAACGTCGCGCGCGCCATCCGCAATCTCCGCCGCCAGAAGTTGCTCTCCCCCATCGCCGTCGAGCGCCTCTCCCCCGCCCGCCTGGCCCGGCTGATTCGCTCCTCCGGCTACTTCCGCCAGAAGGCGCGGAAGCTGAAAGCCTTCGTACAGTTCCTCCGGGCTGCCCACCACGGTTCGCTTACGAAAATGTTTCGCACTCCCACCGCCGTTCTCCGCGAGCAACTCCTCGCCGTTCACGGCATTGGTCCCGAAACCGCCGATTCCATCCTCCTCTACGCCGGGAAGCATCCTGTGTTCGTGGTGGACGCCTATACCCGGCGCATTCTGGACCGCCACCATCTCGCCCACAGCAAACAGTCCTACGAGGAAATTCGCGCCCTCTTCGAGCACAGCCTGCCTCCCAGCGCCGCCCTCTTCAACGAATACCACGGCCTGATCGTGCGCACCGGCAAAGACTTCTGCCGCTCCCTTGCGCCGCTTTGCGAAAACTGCCCCCTCAAGCCATTTCTTCCCCCATCACCGGAGGCCGCCCCGTGACCCCTCCAAAGCCCAAGTCGCACCTGCGTCTGGTGATTGGCGGCATCCTCGTTACTCTCCTCCTGGCCGCCGTCTTCACCATGGGCTCGCTTGACGTGCCCATCGAACCACGTTCCTGGCGCGTGCTCATGCCCCTGTATGCGGTGAATTGTTTTATTACCGCCGCGCTTCTCGTCTTTGGACTCATCCTCACGCGCAGCATTGTGCGGCTGTGGGCCGAGCGCAGCAAAGAGCACCTCGGGGCGCGCTTCAAAACCAAGATGGTCATGGGCGCCATGGTCGTTTCCCTCCTCCCGGCCATCTTCATGTTTTTCGCCAGCTACTCCCTGCTGAATCGCACCTTGGGACGCTGGTTCCCCCGCCCGCTCGAAATTGCCTCGGAAGAAACGCAGAAGCTACTCAACGACCTCGGCCGGAACACCCTGCCTCGTTTGCACACCCTGGGATACCAGGCGGCCACCCACCTCGGCGAGTCTCCGGACGCCTTCCTCCAGCATGCCTTTGCATCCGGACTGGACGCCGTGTGGGTCTTCGATTCCAAGGGCGACCTGCTCCGCGGCGGCGTCACTTGCGACGACCAGAATGAGGACCGCTCCAAGGAACTTTGCAGCGTGAGCGGCGTGCTCGGTTCGCGGCAGCGCGTCCTGCCCAGCGGCGTAGAGATTTGGCAAGCCGGGGACAAGAGCTATTTTGCCGCGCGCGTTCCGGTCACCCTCAACGCCGCAGAAACCGGCACACTTGTCGCTGCCTATCGGACCAGCCCCGAATTCGTGAAGCACTGGAACACCATCCAGGCGGAAACGCAGGAATACGAGAACGTGAAGCAGAACCTGCGCACCGTCAAGCGCCAGATGCTCCTGATTCTCTTTTTCTTTACCCTTCTCGTTCTTTCCGCCGCCACCTGGGTCGCCCTGTTCCTCGCCAAACAAGTCACTGTGCCCATCCAGGCGCTCGCCGAGGGCACGCGCGAGGTTTCCGCCGGCAATTTCGACTACCAAGTGCCGGAACCGGTGCAGGACGAACTCGGTAGGCTGGTCCGCTCCTTCAACTCCATGACCACCCAGTTACGCGACAACCGTACCCAGATTGACGAGTTCACCCGCAACCTCCAGCAGGCTGTTCAGGAACTCGAACGCCGCCGCCAGTTGATGGAAACCGTCCTCGAGAACATTCCCGCCGGCGTCATCTCCCTCGACGCCGACGGCAAAATCCTTCGCACCAACACCGCCGTCGACAATATGTTCGGTGTGGCCGCCCGCGAAATTGCTTCCCTCGAACTCCTCCTGGGGCCCGAAGCCGGCCGCATCCTCCAGCACCTGATGCGGCGCTCCCTGCGCATGGGCGTCGTTTCGCGCGAGGTTGAACTCGTGGTTGGCGGCCGCGTCCTCCATCTCGCCATCACCGTCAGTTCCCTGGGCCCGCGCAAAGCCAATTCCGGCTTCGTGCTGGTTTTTGACGACCTCACGGAAGTTCTCCGCGCGCAAAAATCGGCCGCCTGGCAGGAAGTGGCCCGCCGCATCGCCCACGAGATCAAGAATCCGCTCACGCCCATCCAACTCTCCGCGCAGCGCTTGCGCCACCAACTCGAGCGCCGCACCGGCACTTCCGAACCACCCAAGGATCCCGATCTCGCGCGCATCGCCCGGGAATGCGCCAGCCTTATCGAACGCGAAGTGGCCACCCTCTCCGCCCTGGTCAACGAATTTTCCCAGTTCGTGCGCTTCCCTACCGCGAAACTCCTGCCCACCGATACCAACACCACGGTCAACGAAGCCGTGCAGGTTTTCGCCGGCCGCCTCGACGGCATCACTCTGAAAACTTCCTTCGAGGAGCATCTCCCCGCCGTGCGCGCTGATGGCCCGCTCCTCCGCAGCGTCATCATCAATCTCATCGACAACGCCGCTGAAGCTCTCGAGGACTCGCCCTGCCGTGAAATTACCGTCGCCACCCATTTGCGCTCGGAATCCGATACCATTGAAATCGCGGTTTCCGATACGGGCCACGGCATCTCCCCGCAGGACAAGGACAAGCTCTTCCTGCCGCATTTTTCCACCAAGGAACGCGGCACCGGCCTGGGCCTGGCCATCGCCGCGCGCATCATCTCCGAGCACGGCGGCTCTCTCCGCGTGGAGGACAATCGCCCCGTCGGTTCGCGCTTTTTGATCGAGCTGCCCGTCGGCGAATTTTCCACCGCGGCCGCGGCAGAGCATTCTGGAATGGACAGCAATTCATGAGCACGGCGCACAAAATTCTGATCGTGGACGATGAGGCAGGTATCCGCGAATCGCTCGCTTCCATCCTGCGCGACGAACATTACGCCGTGGAAGCCGTGGCCTCCGCCGAAGAGGCTCTGGACCGCATCGCCGCCGGCGACCTGCACGTCGTTCTTCTGGACATCTGGCTCCCCGGCATTGACGGCATGGAGGCCCTCAGCCGCATCTGCAACATTCCCGATGCGCCCGCGGTCATCATGATCTCTGGCCATGGCAACATCGAAGCCGCCGTGCGCGCCACGAAACTTGGCGCCTTCGACTTCATCGAAAAGCCGCTCTCCCTCGAAAAAGTCACCGTCCTGGTCCGCAACGCCATCCAGCAGCGCCGCCTTCAAGAGGAGAACCAGGTACTGCGCAGCGAGTTCAGCCAGCGCTACCGGGTCATCGGCGACAGCGTCCCCATGAAAGCCCTGCGCCAACAAATTGCCGTCACCGCTCCCACCAACGGCCGCGTGCTGATTTATGGCGAAAGCGGCACCGGCAAGGAACTCGTCGCCCGCGCCCTGCATGCCGGCAGCCTCCGCAATCGCGGCCCCTTTGTGGAAGTCAGTTGCGCCGCCATCCCCGAGGAATTGATCGAGTCCGAACTTTTTGGCCATATCAAGGGGAGTTTTACCGGCGCCAGCGAGGACAAAATCGGCAAGTTTCAGAAGGCCGACGGCGGCACGCTCTTTCTGGACGAAGTCGGCGACATGAGCCTGCGCACGCAATCGAAAGTCCTGCGCGTTCTGGAAGAGCAGCGCATCGAGCGCATCGGCTCCAACGCCGCCTTGAACGTGGACGTTCGCGTCCTCGCCGCCACCAACAAAAACCTCGAAAAAGAAATCGCCAGCGGCGCTTTCCGCCAGGATCTCTTCTACCGCCTCAATGTCATTCCCTTTTTTGTGCCGCCCCTGCGCGACCGCAAGGAGGACATCCCGGTCTTCGCGCGCTTCTACCTGAACGAATTCAGCGCCGAATACGGCAAGCGCACCCGCGAGCTCAGCGAGGGTGCCATGGAAGTCCTGCTGCGCTACCCCTGGCCCGGCAATGTCCGCGAGCTAAAGAACCTGGTGGAACGCCTGGTGATTGTCTGCCCGCAAGCGCGCATTGAGCCGCATCATCTGCCGCCCGAGCTCTTCCGCGGCGTCGCCGAAAGCCCGCAGCACCTCTATTCCACATTGCACGAAGCCCGCAGCGCCTACGAGCGCGAATTCATCCTCCGCAAACTCCAGGAGCATCGCTGGAACATGACGCAAACCGCCTCTGCCCTCGGCCTCGAGCGCTCCCACCTCTACCGCAAAATGAAGTCCCTAGGCATCGCCGCCCCCGAGTAGCCATCCCGCTACATTTCCCTGTCCCGAGTTGCGAGGGATGCGCTATCTTTCACTCTTCTCCGAAACTCATAACTTACAACTGAAAACTGATAACTGTGTCGGGTGCCCCAGGTTCGATTTTCTACCTGGGTCTTGGGTTTGACTCTTCCTCCATATCTTGGGTTCGATTCTTCCTTCGCATCTTGGGTTCGTCTCTTCCTCTGTAGGGGTCCAGCACGCTGGACCCCATCTCGGCAGGGTCTAAACACCAGCGCGCGTTTGCCTTCTCTTGGGTCCCCTTCCCCCCGTGCCACAGCAATCATTGTCATCCCGAGCGTAGCGACCCGAGTTCTTCTTTCGCGCCGCCTTTTGGCGCGTCGGGTCGCGCAGTCGAGGGATCTCTCCGGCACGTTGCCCCGAGTGGATCGCGCGATGCGTGCGCTTTCTCTGTCTCTTCTCCGAAACTTACAACTTACCACTGAAAACTGACAACTCTCCCGAGGCGGGCGCCTTGGTCCTCAGAAACAATCTCACTCCTCTTCCTTCTTGCCCTGCTCTTCCCCCAGCCCTTCCAGTTGCGTGTGCCAATTCAATTCCCGCACCTGCATCGGATTTTCCCGCCAGTTCGGCATTACCTTCACGAACAGCCCCAGATAAATCTTTTTTCCCAGCAGGCTCTCCAGTTCCTTCCGCGCCTGGGTCCCGATGCGCTTCAGCATGTCCCCCTTATGCCCGATCAGGATTTTCTTCTGCGAATCCCGCTCCACGTGCATGGTCACTTCAATCCGCAGGATCTTCGGCGTCTCCTCAAACTTGTCCACGATCACCGCCAGCGCGTGCGGCACCTCGTGGTAGGTCAACTGAATCGCCTTCTCGCGGATAATTTCGCTGGCCAGAAACCGCTCCGGCTGGTCCGTAATCTGATCCTCCGGAAAAAACGGCTCCCCTTCCGGCAGGTTCTTGAAAACTTCTTCCAGCAACTCTTCGCAACCGTCGCCCCTCAGCGCCGAAATGGGCATCAGCGCCGCGAAGGGAAACGCTTTCGAAAATGCATCCATCAGCGGCAGCAATTTCGGTTTTGGTATGCGGTCGATCTTGTTCAACGCCAGGATGGTCTTCCCCTCAAACCGCTTGGCCTTCTCCAACAGCAGGGCATCCTCATGCGGCAGCGCCCGTATGGCATCCACCATCAGCAGCAACACGTCAATCCCTTCCAGCGCCGCCGCCACTTCGCGCATCATCTGCCGGTTCAGCGTCGAATCCGCTTCATGCACCCCCGGCGTATCAATGAACACCACCTGCCCCTGCGGCTGCGTCACGATCCCCTGAATGCGGTTGCGCGTGGTTTGCGGCTTGGAGGTGACGATCGCCACCTTCTGCCCCACGAACCGGTTCAGCAGCGTAGACTTCCCCGCATTCGGCCGCCCCACGATGGCCACGAACCCCGCGCGCCGCTTCTTCTCTTCCCCTGCTGTCTCTGCTATTTTTTCCACGATTCTTCTTTCTTCCGCTCTCTAACAATTCACCCGTCAACGTTCAGTGGCGCGCAGGCGAGGCCGCCGCCGGCAAATGCCGCGCGCGCAGCCGCAAAACCTTTCGCTGGTTCGCTTCCACCACTTCAAAGCGAAACCCTTCCAGATCGACCTTGTCCCCCGGTGCGGGCACTTTTCCGGACACGTGGCTCAGCAATCCCGCAATCGTCGTCACCGTCTCGTCAGACTCTTCCCCAAAATGCACGCCGAGCAACTCCTCCACGTGCGAAATCGTCATGCTGCCGCGAAGCACCAGGCTGCCATCCGGCTCTCGCACCGCATCTGGCGCGGGCTGCATCGCGTCGGCGCCGCTTTCGCCCACAATCTCCTCCACCAGATCTTCCACCGTCGCAATGCCCGCTACGCTCCCATGTTCGTCAATCACCACCGTCAGCGCCTGGTCCTTCTGCCGCATTTCCCGCAGCAGGTCCGAGCCCAGCTTTGTTTCCGGCACAAACATCGTCGGCCGCGCCAGTTCCCTCACCTTGCGTTTCGGCAAGTCCGTATCGGCAATTTGCAGCAGGTCCTGCGCGTGTACCACGCCGATGATATCGTCCAGCGATTTCTCGTACACCGGCATTTTCGCGAACTTCGTCTCCACGTACCGCGTGTGCATCTCTTCCAGCGTGGCGTCCGCCTGCATCGCCACCACATCCGGCCGCGGCGTCATCACCTCGCGCACCCGCTTGTCGCTGAACTCCACCACCTGCTCGATCAAATCCGCCTGCTCCGGCTCGATGATGCCTTCTTCTTCCGCCACTTCCACCAGCGCCTCAATGCCCTCTTCCGTGCGCTGTTCGTCGGTGCGCTCCACTTCTTCCGGCTCTGAAATTCGCGCCAGCGATTCCGTGCCTTCCAGGAACACCCGCACCGGCCACACCAGCCACATCGCCATGCGAATCACGGGCAGCAGCGGCAGCAGCCATCGCCCCGTCGTCCGGTACAACAGCATGTCCGGAATGAAGTGCATCAGCAGGACCACTTCCAGCGACAGGAACACCAGAAACTGCAGCCCCGCCTCCCAGCGGTTTGGCACCAGGTACACCACCGCCCGCGTTGTCTCCAGCACCACAAACGCCAGCCAGAAATGTCCCAGGATGCGGAAAGTCCGCCCGCCGCTCCGCCGGTTGATGTTCAGCTTCGGCTCGATCTCCGCTTCAAAAATGTCCAGGTGTTCGTGAACGCGCCCCGTCGTCATCCGCCCCAGCTCGCGGTAGATCAGCGCCAGGTAAGAGAAAATCGGCAGGCCCAGGGCCAGCACCAGCACGCTGCCGACAGAGGCCCACAGTAACATCATCAGCCAATCCCCAATCGCCGCCGCAGCCGCATTTCCACGCCTTCCATCTCGCCGCGATCGGCCTCGTGATCGTACCCCAAAAGGTGCAAGACCCCGTGAAGAACTAGGACCTGCAACTCATCCTGCAGTTTGCGCCCCAGCGCACGAGCATTGCGCCGCGCCACCACCGGCGAAATTGCTATATCGCCCAGAAACGCGCCGCGCTGTTTGCGCTTTGGATTCCCGCGCAACTCCGGCTTCTGTCTTTCCTCCATGGGAAACGACAACACATCCGTGGTCCGCTTTTTCCCGCGATACTTTCCGTTCAGCCGCGCCATCTCCCCATCCCGGATCAAGCGCACGCCCACGCAATCGCCCCGCAGGCCCAGTTCATCTTTTACGCCTTGCAGAAATAATTCCAGGGGCCGCACCTGCACGCGCACCACGCCCTGGTGATTTTCAATTGCGGCAACGCCGCGCTCCGCCCTGGGGGCCTTGGGGTCGCGTCGATTCAGTGTCATCCCAATCAACGATCTGCTTGCCCGGCTTTTTCTGGGTCCCTCGCCGGGACCGCGGCCTTCCCATTCCCCGCCCGCTGCGGATGGGAGCCGTCAAATTCCTCGTATGCCCGGATGATCTGCTGCACCAGGTTGTGCCGCACCACATCTTTTTCCCCGAGCTGCACCACGCTGATTCCCGGTATGCGCCCGCAAATCTCCATGGCCTCCACCAGCCCGGACTTCTTCCCCGTCGGCAAATCGATCTGCGTCACGTCTCCGGTAATCACTGCCTTCGAGTTGAACCCCAGCCGCGTCAGGAACATCTTCATCTGTTCGCTGGTGGTGTTCTGCGCTTCATCCAATATCACGAACGAATCATTCAACGTGCGCCCGCGCATGAACGCCAGCGGAGCCACTTCAATGATGCCCTTCTCCAGAAATCGCTCCAGCTTGTCCGCGTCCAGCATGTCGTACAGCGCGTCATACAGCGGCCGCATGTACGGATCGATTTTTTGCTGCAACGTGCCCGGCAGGAAACCCAGCCGCTCGCCTGCTTCCACCGCAGGCCGCGCCAGGATGATGCGATTCACCTGCTTGGTCAGCAGCGCGCTTACCGCCATGGCCACCGCCAGGTAGGTTTTCCCCGTGCCCCCCGGCCCGAACCCGAACGTCATGTCGTGCGTTTCGATCTCTTCCATGTACCGCTTCTGGCCCGCGGTTTTCGGCGTGACGCTCTTCTTCCCGAACGACCGCGTGCGCCCGTGCTCGAACATGCCGCGCGGCGACTCATGCGGCTCTTCCGTGGCCACGCGCATCAGCGACTTCACCTCCGCGCTCGAAAGCATCCGCCCGTGCCGCGTCAGGTGGTTGTACTCCTCCACGATCCGCACCGCCTGGTCCACGCTGTCCTGCTCGCCTTCCACCGTCAATCGCGTATCGTGCAGATTCGTGCGCACCTGCAGCGAGTCCTCCAGCAGCCGGATATTTTCGTCCAGAGTGCCAAAGAAGGGTTCAATTTTCCCGGTAATGTGTATCGTGCGTCTCATCCACTTGGAAGGTTGCTCTGCCGTGCGAAACGGGTGCCCGATGGGAGTCCTCCTGAAAATTTCAGGCCGTGTTGCAGCCCAATCACGGAGAAACTCCATTCAACGTAGCGCACCCCCGTCCCCCGGTCAAGTTACACGCAAGGAACAAACCACAGTTCGGCAACGCACGCGCCGCGCCCGCTCTCAGACCAATGTAGCGGCCGCTCGCCTCCGCACGAGAGAGGCAGACCGCTCTTTATTCCCCGCTCGTGTCTTCGTAGGGGCGCAGCACTGCTGCGCCCCATGTCCCCACTATGTTTGCACCTTGATCATTTTGCGGCGGCTTGTTTACCCTGCTTGCCCCGATCTTCGAAGGGAGCTTCGAAGGCCCGCCGCTTTCCCGCCCGCGCCCCATTTGTCAACTGTCATCCTGAGGCCCCAGCCTTTCCGGGGCCGAAGGATCTCAACGCCAAACTTGTCCACGCACCTCCTCTCCCCTCTCTTTTCCATTTTCTATTTTCTGTTTTCGCCTTTCGCTTCTTCCCTCTTACCTCCAACCTCTCACTTCTGACTGAGGTACAGTTGCGCCCTGATTACCTGTCCTTTGGTACGCCAGAGCTATGGACGAACACAGCCCCTAAGAGAAAACTCATCCTGCAACGTGGAAAACTCAAGTGTGCATCTCATGAGGGAAGGTTGCTCCATGTTCCCATCCGCAAAACACATTTTGCTCGGCTCGGCGGCTCTACTGCTGAGTCTCCCCGCGATGGCTGCGGAGGAAAACAGTTTGGCAAACGTCGCGCCGCCACCGCACGCTCTTGTCAGTTGCCCCGGCATGCCCAGCGTGCCCATGACCGCGGACGCCGAACAAACGCTCCCCCTGCGCCTTGTCGCCAACCTCACTTGCGGCGGCGACGTGGCGGTGCTTGCCGATAACGAAGGCTATACCGCGCTCGTGCGCTCCAGTGACGGCAAGGAAGGTTACGTCGCGCGCATGTATCTGTTCATGGGCAAGAGTTCCGCCAACTCCGCCGCGCCTGCCCATCCGCTGGCGGCTACCGCCGTCAATGGTGTGGCCCGCTGGAACGCCGGCGCACCCGGCTGTGACCAGTTTCTCAGCCAGGGTCGCCTCGTCGAATCGTTCACCGCCAACGGCGTCACCGTTCAAGTCTCCCTCCAGGACACCGGCTGGAAACTCCGCGCCTCCGTGGCCATCTCTAACCAGACCGGAGCGAATCTGGACGTGCTGCCCGCGCTGATCACTCTGGATGAATTGCAGCCTAACTTGCGTCTTCTGCCCGCGCAGAACCCCGCCAAGATCGCCCACGCCGTGAACCATCAGTCTCTCTGGACGATCGCCAGCGCCCAGCCCTCTCCCAGCGCCGTGGTGTTTCGCGAAATTAGCCCCGCTACGCCGCAAAACTTGGCGTACCGCTCCGATGCTGCGCCGGATTATCTGAGCCAGCGTTACGTCGTGGCTTCCCCAAAGAACCCCGTCGCGCGCGAAGATTCCACTGATCCGCTCGTTCTTACTCTGAAGGCCGGTTCACTCGCGCCCCAACAGAAAATCGCGGGCGTAATTTGGTTTGCCCGCGACGCTAACGCCCGCGAACTTTCTCTGCGTGTTCCCATCGGCGACCTCGTCTTCGATTTCCCGCTCTCCTTCGAAGCGCACAAGTAGCCCGCGCCTCTCGCCCCTCCCGCGTCCCCGTCGTCGTAGGGGTGCAGCATCGCTGCACCCCATCTCGGCGCCATTTCAGAAATTCACTCTGACATACGATGAATTGTCATCCCGACCGGAGGCCCGCGCCGTTTGCGGGCCGGAGTGGAGGGATCCCTCCGTCGCTTCGCTCTTCTCCGCGCACTCTGTGGCACAGATACTCCTGTCTGTGCTCTTGGGTTTTCCCCTTCCGCTCTTCTCTGCGTGTCTCAGCGAACTCTGCGTCTCCTTGCCCCGAGCGGTTTGCACGAGGGGTGCGTTCTCTTTTTACTGTGCTTCTCTCCTTCCCCGCCCTCAATCCGCCGGCACCGCCCGATTCCTCGCCCATTCTCGAATCGCGGTAATCTCCTCCGCCCGTGTCACGCTGAGCGGCTGTGTCGTATGAATCTCTTCGAGCAATACATCCGTCGAGAGCTGTTGCTTCCGGTTAAACGCGGTGTACAACCCCGCCACGATAGCCTGCTCAATCTCCGCGCCGGAAAATCCGTCGCTCGCGCCCGCCAGCTTGTTCACGTCAAAGCCCGTGGCGTCGCGTCCGCGCTTCTTCAGGTGCAAACTGAACAGCGCCATGCGCACCTCCGCCTTCGGCAAATCCACGAAAAAGATCTCGTCGAAGCGTCCCTTGCGTAGCATTTCCGGCGGCAGAATCGTGATGTTATTGGAGGTCGCCGCCAAAAACACACCGCTCTCGCGGTCCTGCATCCAGGTCAAAAGAGTGGCCAGCAGCCGCTGCGAAAGTCCCGCGTCCGCGTCCCCGCTCGACCCCGCTGAGGCGAAGGCCTTCTCAATCTCATCAATCCAAAGCACCACCGGAGAAAGCTTCTGCGCCAGGTCCAGAGCCTTCTTCAGACGCTTCTCGCTCTCGCCCACGAACTTGTCGTACAGCGCCCCGGCGTCCAGCCGCGCCAGTTCGTAGCCCCACTCTCCCGCCACCGCGCGCGCCGCCAGGCTCTTCCCGCAGCCTTGCACTCCCGTGATGAGCACGCCCTTCGGTGGCACCAAGCCAAAACGCTGGCCCTCCGGCGTAAGCGCGCTCTTGCGCTTGCCGATCCAATCGCGCAGACCCTGCAGCCCCGCCACGTCGGTGAATGAAGTGTCGCGCTTCACAGTTTCCAGCAGCCCCTCCGTGCGCAAAGCCTGGCGCTTCGCCTCCAGCACATCATCCAGCAGCCCCGCGTCCACGTTGTTCCGCGCCATGACGCACTTCCGCAATACCCGCAGCGCTTCTTCTTCCGGCAAGCCCACCAGGTTCTTCGCCAGTTGCCCGATGCCCGCCAAATCGAGTGTCACGGGCAACGCATGATCGCGAGTCACTTCCGCCAACACGAATCTCACGCCCGGCAGCAATTCCTCCGCTCCCGGCAACCCCAGCTCGTAGGGCGCGGCATCTGCCGCCACTTCCGCCGGCAACTGAATCGACGCGGCCAGCAATACCATGCACCTCCGCGCCGTGCGGAACCCGTCGGCCAGATCGCGCAGCCTCCGGCTGATTCGGTCGTTGTCGCAATAGCGCGCAAAATCCTTCAGCAGGAAAATCGCGTCACCCTGTATCGTGGCGATGTTCGCCAGCGCCTGCTCCGGCTGGTCCGAATTGTAAAGCGCCGCGCCCCCGGCCTTCCCCAGGCCTTCCGTCACGCTCCAGACGTACAGCGGCACGCTAAGCTCCTCCGCCGCCGCGGCAAGCACTTCCAGGAAGCGCTGTTCTTCGCTCGTCTCCACCGTGATGATCGGGTTTCGCGAATTGATCAGCAGACACAGCTTTTCCCGCTGTGCCGCGGATGCGGTGCCCTGCGAGGATATCGCTGGAATGGTGCCGGTTCGCGCCGGAGTCAGTGGATGCGGCGCCTGCGAAAGCGTTTTTGGATCGTTTGACAAAGGCATTGGTCCCGCTTCACACTTGAAGTTTGAGCATTACGCACAAGGAGCGATAGATGGCCCAAGGTCAGCCTACCAAAGTTAAGAAGAAGAAGAAGTCCGTTCTCAAGCGCGCGGCACAATCTAATCAACGCGCCGAGGTGAACCGCAACAACCGCACCCGCGTCCGCACCATGATGAGGCGCCTGCGCACCGCGCTCGCCGCGGGAGACGCCACCGCCGCCGCCAATCTGCTGCAGCCCACGGTTTCCGCAATCGATCAAGCCATCAGCAAGGGCGTGCTCCACGAGAATACCGCCAATCGTTACAAGTCCCGGCTCACCCTGGCCTACAACCAGGTCAAAGCCAAGTCCGCCAAGTAGCCCGAAGTTTCAATCCTCTTCAATTACTTCAACCTCCGGTCCACCCGTTAGGGCACCGGTGTTTCTGCGCTTTCCACTTGTCGGGTGCCCCAGGCACGGAGTGTGTGCCTGGGTCTTGGGGTTCTCTTCTCCGAAACTGAAAACTTACAACTGAAAACTGATAACTCATCCGGGTGCCGGTTGCCCCAGGCACGGAGTGTGTGCCTGGGTCTTGGGGTTGCCCCGTTACGCCGCCCAACGAACCACTTAAGGGTTTACCCTGAGCCTCGAAGGGTGCCCCATCCTTCGCGGTTTTCAGCGAAGGGTGGGCTCTTACGACCGGACGCCTCCACCCTCTTCTCTTGCTCTCATTTCCTCTTCTCTGTGCTCTCTGTGTTCTTATCTCTGTGAACTCTGTCTTATCGTCCCTCCGCTCCTTTTCCTAATCCCTCCTCCCCTGCCAATTTGTATCTTCCAAGCTCTTGGATTTCTTCGTACATTCGTCAACATCATGACCACCGCCATCCCCATCACGCGCACCACGCAGTCCCGCCTTACGGAAGACCTCCGCGAGAAATCTCCCTTTGGCACCAACTACAGCGACCACATGTTCGTCGCCGATTGGCACGACGGCGACTGGCACGACGCGCGCATTGTGCCCTTCGGCCCGATGTCTTTCTCGCCTGCCCTCACCGCCTTCCATTACGGCCAGGCGCTCTTCGAGGGCTTCAAGGCCCATCGCACTGCCGACGGCCGCGTGGCCATTTTTCGCCCTATGGCGAATCACGCGCGCCTGAATCGCACCGCCGCGCGCCTGGCCATGCCGGAACTCCCGGAGCCCGTCTTTCGCGAAGGCCTGCTCGAACTTCTGCGCACCGATCGCGAATGGGTGCCGCATCGCGACGGCGGCTCGCTCTACATCCGCCCCGTTTACTTCGGCACGGACGACACCCTGATGGTGCACGCCGCGAATCGCTATCGCTTTGTGATCTTCACTTCACCCGGCGGCGCGTATTTCTCGCAGCCCATCCGCCTGCTTGCGGAAGAAACCTACGTGCGCGCCTTTCCCGGCGGCACGGGTGACGCCAAATCCGCCGGCAACTACGCCGGCGGCCTCCTCGCCGCGAAGCTCGCGCAGGCCAAGGGCTATCACAATGTGATGTGGCTGGATGGCAAGGAACGCCGTTACATTGAAGAGTCCGGCGTGATGAACATCATGTTCGTCATCAATGGAGTGGCCGTCACGCCGCCGCTTTCCGGCACGATTCTTCCCGGCGTCACGCGCGATTCCGTGCTCACTCTCTTGCGCGACATCAATTTCCCCGTGGAAGAGCGCGCCATCCCCGTTGACGAAGTCGCCGCCGCCCACGCCGCCGGCACGCTCCAGGAAGCCTTTGGCATCGGCACCGCCGCCATCATCGCTCCCATCGCCTTCATCGGTTATCAGGGCCGCGATCTCGCAATCGCCACCGGCGCGCCCGATTCCCTCGCCACGCGCCTCCGCGCAATGCTCGTCGCCATCCAGACCGGCCGCGAACCCGACCCGCACAATTGGCTTGTCTATATTTGATTTAATCCGCGCTGCCCGCCGCCGCCGCGCCACCGCTCAATCGCCACACCAAAAACTCCAGCACCACGCGCTCATCGCCTCCGCTCTTCAGCCGGTCGTCCGCCTTCTGCAGCGCCTTCAATCCGTCCAGCAGGCGTTCTCGCGAAGTCTTCCGCGCGCTCTGCAACGCCATCTCCGCCTGCTCTGGCCGCATCCCCAATGCCCGCGCCGCCTGCCATCCGTTGGTCGCCCCGCGCAATTCACTCGCCTCGATCAGCTTGCGGTACATCCACGCCATTGCTCCCACCATCATCGGCGGCTCTTCTCCCTCACGCAGCAAGCGCTCCAGAAACTCCAGCGCCTTTTTCGGCTGACGCGTCGCCAGCAGGTCCGCGACCTCCCAAATCGTCGTGGTTTTTTCCGAGATGACCAGCGCCGCCACATCCTCCCGCCGTACGCGCTTACGCTCCCCCGCGTACGTTGCCAGCTTATCCAATTCCGTCTTCAGCCGCATCAGGTCGCCGCTCACAAACTCCGCCAGGTCCTCCGCTGCGCCCGTCTCAAACTCAATGCCCTGCTCTTTCGCCAGCGCTTTCGCCAACCCCACCGCCGCCGCGATCCGCTGTTCATCGTCCTCGCTCGCGCCCACATCCACTACCAGCGCCTTCTCTGCCAGCAATTTCGCCAGCTTCATGCGCTGGTCCAAGCCGGAAGCCTCCAGCACCAGCACCGTGAACGGCGCGGGATTCTCCAAATACCCTGCGATCGCTTCGACAGTCTCTTCGCGGTTTTTCTCCCCCAGCTTTTCGATGGCTTCCGCTTCTTCCAGGAAGACCGCCTGCTGCGGCGAAAGCATCGGCAGTGTCTGTGCCTGGTCAATCGCCGCTTGCGTCTCTCCCCGCTGCGCCGAAAACCGCGATACCGCCCAGGCCCGCGCCGCCTCCGGAACGTACTTCTCAATCAGTTCGGCGCGGCAGCGGTCCCGCAGATACGGCTCGTCGCCCAGCAGCAACAACGCCGCCACGGGTTTGCCATTCCCCAGCCGCTCCAGTAACTCCTCCGCCGGCGTCCGCGCCATCAATAATTCTCCGTCACTGCCGCCACCAGTCGCTGCGCAAAATCCTGCGACATCCGGTCCAGCGCCGGATCACCTTCCTGAAAGAAACTTTCCACGTTCGCCGGGCTTAAGCTGGTGGCCAGTTCATATTCGTTGCGAAACAGGAAGTTGTCCGAGTGATACAGCACTTTGTCCGTGGCCCGCTCCGTCAACGTCACTTCGCATTTGATCGTCACCAGCATCACCGTCGCTTGCGCCACGGACGTCGTGGCCGTTGTCGTCGTCTGGAATACCAGCGGCGTCACTTCCAGGCTGACCACTTTCCCGCGCAGCACCGCGTCGCCCGCGTTGGCATCTGAAACCACATGGTAAGGAGTCTTGGCCAGAAATTCATGGATCGTCGCCGCTGTCAGCTTCTGTTCGATCCTGTACCTGCTTGTTTTGTTTTCCAGCGCCGGCACCGCGATTACATGGATGCTTTTCGGCAGCGCATTGCTGTGCCCCGCCAGGTGATACCCGCAACCCCACAACGCCGCGATCATTACTAAAAGAAATACCCCGTTTACGAGCCGTTTCATGTGGTCAACCACTCCGCCAGCTTCACTCCGCTCCACGCCGGCACGCGCAAATTATCGCCCGCTCCCCAGAACCACCAGCTTCCCTCGCGCGCGGCATCTTTCACCGGCTCGCCAAGGTACAGGCTATTCTCTCCAGCCACGCTTACGCTGCTCGGCGCCGGTTCTCCGCTCGCCTGCACCACGAAACCCGCATCGCGGCAACTCTCCTCAAGCGCTTCGCGTTCCACGGCAGTCGCCAGGTCCGCGCATGCGCTGAACGTTGACCCGTAAAACACCGGAGCATGGATCAGGTTCACCGAAACCTTCGCGTCCTCCGCCGCATCGCCCATCGCCGCAGAAATCTCCGCGCGAATCTCCAGCAGCCGCGCGCGCAGGTCCTGCCGGCTCTCTTCGCCATACCGCGACATCAAATTGAATGCCGTCTGTGTGCCGAACACCCGGTGCCCCACGCTCTGGAACGTCAGCAGTTGCGACGTTTGCGTCTCCAACTCCTCGATCCCTTCCCGCCCCGCCTCCGATACCGGCCAGTACATCGTCGCCACCAGCCTCTGCAGGCCGTGTCGCCGCAAAGCCAGCGCCAGGCTCGTCACCGCCATGCCGCCCGGCGAAAACACGCTGAACGTGCGCGCGCCTTTCGCCACGCTTCGCCCGGTCAACCGTTCAATTTTGGGGAACCACGGCGTGGCATCGGGATCGCTCAGGCTGGCATGCGTGAAATCGATGATTGTTGCACCGGCCTGCCGCGCCGGCTCCAGGCACAGTCTTCCAAATTCGCTCGACCCGGCCAGAAACGCGATCCGCGCCCCATGAAACGTGTCTTCTTCCACGCGCTGGATCACGGTGGGCTCGCCGCCCGCCTCCGTCAGCGTTCCCACCGCCAAATCTTCATCCACTAGACGCAGATCCCACCCTGCGAAGCGGCTCTCCTCCAGCAGGGATTTGAGCTCGCCGCCCAATAGCGACGACGCCCCGGCGATCACCATGCGTTGAGAGTTTCGCTCTGCCGACATGGATCACGCGGTCCTGGCAACCAGCCGGTGCCGCACCACGCGCACCACCTGCAGCATGATCCCGATCAGCACATAGCTCCCTGCGATGATCACCAGTACATATTCCGAATACCGCCAGATCACCCCGGCCAGCAGGCACATCATGATGATCGCTACCGAGGGCTGCTTCCTGGTCCACGGAATATCCTTGAAGCTGTAGTACCTCACCGTGCTGGTCATCAGCACGCCCAGCAGCAATAACAGCACGAACCACGCGTACGACCAGTTCTCCATCGCAATGGGCCCGCCCCAGTGCCGCGCGTGCACGATCGCCGCCACCATGCCCGCCGCCGCGGGCGTCGGCATGCCCACAAAATTCTTCGATCCGCCCGGAGCCATGCCTTGCACGTTAAACCGCGCCAGCCTCCACGCTGAACAAATCAGAAACGCCAGGCAGCACAGCCAGGCAAAGTGCCCCAGAAACGCTTCGCTGCCCTGTCCGCTGAGACTCCGGTAGCCCCACGCGTACGCCAGGATCGCCGGCGCAATCCCGAAGCTCACCACGTCGGCAATCGAATCGAACTGCACTCCAAAATCGGTGTTGGTGCCGGTCATGCGCGCCACCCGCCCGTCCAGCGCATCGAACACGATCGCGAGGCCTATGGCCTTCGCGGCGTGATCGAAATTCTCTGTGCCGCCAATCAGCGACGCGATGGACGCGTAGTACCCGCAGAGCAGGTTCGCCACCGTGAACAAACTCGGCAGCAGGAAAATGCCTCGGCGCAGACGTGGATTCCTGTAGCGCCGTTCCTGAAATGGGATTTCGTGTTGTTGGATTTCGCCCATGGGCTTCAGATCATCCTGCAACAGAGTACTACGCCCGGCCGCCCTCTTCCGTCAATTTCTGCTTGGCACTTTGCGATTTGTCCAGCGCGCCCAGCCGGCTCGGCGCACCCGCCGTCATGCGCGCCACCACCGTCGAGCCGCCCTTCACGTTTTCTCCCACTTTTACCGCTATTTCCGCGTTTTCTGGCAGCCAGATATCCACGCGCGACCCGAATCGCACCAGCCCGATCCGCTCTCCTCGCGCCACCGTCTCGCCCTGCTTTTTCCAGGACACCACCCGCCGCGCCACCCACCCGGCTATCTGCTTCAATACGATCTCTCCGTGCTCGCTCGCCAGCGTGAACACATTCTGCTCGTTTTCCAGCGAAGCCTTCTCCGCCCACGCCGCCAGAAACTTTCCCGGTCTGTATTCCAGCTTCGTGATCGTCCCCGCGGCCGGAGATCGATTCACGTGCACATTCCAGATCGCCAGGAAAATACTGACGCGCTTCCCCGGCCGCCCGGCGTTCGTTTCCTCTTGGACCACCACTACGCGTCCATCCGCGGGAGACACCACCGCACCGGCCTCCGCGGGAATCGCTCGCTCCGGATCGCGAAAAAAATAAAACACGAACAGCCCCAGCCCCAGCAGCACGAGGCCCGCTGCTATCGTCCAGGGTGTTTGAAACAGCAGCGCCGCGAGTCCCGCCACCAACGGGGGAAATCCAAATGCATACCCTTCTTTGACCATAGCCTTCCTGACTCCGTCGCGGCTTGTGTCCGCGGGAGGACTTTGGTCATTTTACTCCAGAAAGCGGGGCGAATTGGGCGCGAATCCGGGCAGGCTACTGCGAATGTCGCGCGCGCGCGCTGTGGATGCGCGCGGCGAGAAGTTCCATCTCGTCTTTCACGTGAAGCTTCATCTTCTTTAGTCGGATTTCTTCGATCAGGTCTTCGGAGTTCAGGTAGGGGGATCGGGAGAGTTTCTGAAGTTCTGCTTCGTACTGCTGGTGTTGCTCGCACAGACGCTGGTATTCGGCGTCTGTATCGACTATTACGTCCCGAGGGCTCCGCTGCGCGCTTGCCATGCGTTCCTCCTCTTCATGAATGGGGTGTGAATACTACATGTGCGCAGACTAGCACCGTGGAATTCCACGTCAAGAGGTTTTCCGTACCAGCCAGGTAGATTGTTCGTTTTTCTCGAACACCAGCGCCGCCTCGCGCGGCTCCCGGTAGTAGTCCTCGCGCCGCCCCGACTGCCGGAATCCCATCCGTTCATAAAAACCTACGGCCGCCCGGTTGGACTCGCGCACCTCTAGAAAGACACGACTTACGCCCGATTCCGTAAATCGCCGCAGCAGTTCCTCCACAAGCGCCCGCCCTTCACCCTGCCTTCGGCACTCTTCGCGCACAGCCAGGTTCAGTACCTCCGCCTCATCCGCCACTAGCCTTCCTAGAACGAACCCGGTCGGACTCCCGGCCCGCTCGCTCAGCAGCGCCACTGCTCCGGGCAGCGGCGTGAACTCCAGCAGCGCTTGTCTGGACCAGCTTGCTGACTCTCGCGCCTCCTGCAAGATCTCGCTCGCCGCCGCTGCGTCCTCCGCGCGGAACACCCGCACCACAAACGCACCCTCTTTCTGCTTTTGCTCAGCGCCCATGGCCTGCCGTCGGCCCCTTCCAGAAAATCTCCGCGTCCGAGCGCCGCACGTAGTTCGCATCCAGCTCCAGCGGGTCAGTAAACTGCTCTCTTCTCGCGCGCTCTTCGGCAACCTCTCCAATCTTGTCCGCCAGGTCTCCTTCGACCCGTTGCATGCTATCCCCAATGCTAGCCCGCGCTTTCCATCCTTCCGCGCCCGTGATGAGCTCCGGGTCCAGCGTTACCCAGGCTATCCTTTCGCGCCCCGCTTCCTCTGTCGCCATCCTCAGGAAACTGGCCGCCTCGACCACCATCTCCTCTTCGATTCGCTCTAACCCACTACCCCTCCACCGATAGATCGCCGCGAACATCTGCCCGCGCTGTGCGTCATAGCATGCCGCAACAATTGGCGCTTGCGCTTCCGCACACCGCGCCATCGCCTCCAACCGCGACACTCCCACCACCTTCTTCCCGTGCACTTCCGCCCACGCCTTCACCGTCGTCAGCCCTACTCTCACCCCAGTAAACGACCCTGGCCCCGTGCAGACCGCCAGTAGCTCCACACCTTCCATTCCCACTCCCGCCTCACCGAGGCATGCCCCCACCGCAGGCAGCAACCACGAGGAATAGTCTTCGCAGGACTCATGCCGCCGCAGCGCCGCGCGCTGTCCCTCTTTTCGGACCGCCACGCTTCCCCGCCTCTCACTCGTCTCTATCGCCAGCGTAATCATTTCGGCAGTGTAACCCAACCCCCGCCCCGCAATGGAAACTCTGCAATGAAACGATTCGAAAAAGCAGAAACGCGCACCCATCCGCCCATCGTATCTCATAAGAAACACTGCAATTCTTCATGAATCCTGGTTACGGAACGCCTCGCACGAGCAATTCACGTGCCAAATTGAAACTACACCCCCTCTATCTTCCTGATTCCAGAGGCTATACCTTGACTCTTCCGCCACACCCTCTTATACTCTTTTTAGCTCCTAGGGGGACAACCTAAGCTATGGATTACAAGATTGGCGACAAAGTCGTTTATCCGAACCACGGCGTTGGCGTTGTTGAGCAGATCAGTTACGGTGTTTTGAATGGCAGGACCGAACGTTACTTCATGATTCGCGTGCTTTCCAGTGGCCTGCGCGTCATGGTTCCGCAATCGAACGCGCTGGCGGTGGGACTTCGCTCCGTCATCCGCTCCAATGACACAATGAAAGTCCTCGGGTTCCTCGAAAAAGGCAAACTGAATTCCCATCATGATTGGAAGCATCGTTTCAAGGAGAATTCCGAGCGCATGCGCACGGGTTCTCTCCTGGAAGTGGCCGTCGTTCTTAAGAGCCTCGTTTCCCTCAGCCGCAGCAAACCGTTGTCTTTCCGCGAAAAGAAAATGCTCGAGCGCGCCAAGTATCTTCTGGTCAGTGAAATGGCTACCGCGCGCAACCTCACTTCCGAAAACGCCGAGGGCCTCGTTGTGAAGTCGCTCGCCAAGGCCAAGTTGCAGTTCCCCCAGTTGCAGGAAAAGTTCGAGTAGTCTCCCCGCCTCCGCATTGTGCCCAGGCCCCGGCCCAGTCGGGGCCTTATCTTTTTTCTGTCCTCGTCTCACTTCCTACTTCTTACTTCTGACTTCTTCGGGTGCCCTGGGCACCGAGTGAGTGCCTGGGTCTTGGGTTTCTCTTTCCTCAGTGGATCTCCGCCTTCTCCGCGCCCGGCGTTTACCCCGCCCCGCTTTCTCCGCTGTCATCCCGACCGGAGCGGCCCGACTTCTTCTTCCGCGCCGCACTTTGGCGCGTCGGGCCGCGCAGTGGAGGGATCGTGGCACCCACCAATCGCCACAAGCTCTTCTACTTTTTTACTTTTTTTAGTCTTCTACTCTTTTACTTTTTTACTTCTTCACCCAATCGGCCAGCTCGCCTTCGCATTCAACGTCACATCCGCCACTCTCCCCCTCACAAAATCCCCATACGCCGCCGCCGCAATCATCGCCGCATTGTCCGTGGACAACTCCCGGTCCGGAAAGAACACCTCCAACCCCTTCGCCCGCGCCCGTTCCGCGAACACCGCGCGCAACTGGCTGTTCGCCGACACTCCTCCCGACACCAGCAGCGTCCGCACCTCGCACTCCTCCGCCGCCATCATCGTTCGCTCCACCAAATCCCGCACCACCGCATTCTGAAACTCCCGCACCAGCCCCAGCGTCTCCGCGCTGCACATCGGCAGCAATTCCGCAAACCCGCGCTTCCCCACCGCCACCGCTGCTTCCCTCTTCCGGATTTCATCTGTGTATTCCGGGTGTTCCCGCACGTGATACAGCACCGCCGTCTTCAGCCCGCTGAAGCTGAAGTCCAGCGCATTCCCGCGCGTCTTGGTCGGCCCAAACTTCACTGGCGCTTTCGCGTTGCTCGCAATCGCAGCCGCCGCCAGCCGGTCCAGGATCGGTCCGCCGGGATATCCCAGCCCGAGCAACTTCGCCACCTTGTCGTACGCTTCCCCCGCCGCATCGTCGCGCGTCTGCCCCAGCTTGCGATACGCAAACGCGCCGCCGTCGCTCGACTCCGCGTCATTCTTCACTTCATACAACACCGTGTGCCCGCCGGAAACAATCAAGCACACCGCCGGCAATCTCGGCACTTTTCCGTTCTGATAGGCCTCCAGAAACGCCGCATGAACGTGCCCATCCAGATGATTCACCGCCACCAGCGGCTTTCCCAACGCCGTCGCCAGCGTCTTTCCGTACGTCATCCCCACCAGCAAAGATCCCACCAGCCCAGGACCCTGTGTCACCCCAATCGCGTCGAGTTCCTCGAACCGTAGTCCAGCCTGCGCCAGCGCCTCGCGCACCACCGGCACAATCTGCCGCAGGTGTTCCCGCGAAGCCAGCTCCGGCACCACCCCGCCATATTTCCGGTGAATGTCAATCTGCGAAGCCACCACGCTCGACAGGATCTTCCGCCCGTCCACCACCACCGCCGCGGCCGTCTCGTCGCACGACGACTCGATCCCCAGGATCTTCACTCCGTCTTTCATTCCGTCTTTCGCGCCCTCTGTCACAACGTCACGTCCATTCGCCCCGCCTCTTCACCCATGCATTTGGCCTTCGTTTCCGCTCAATTCCTTACCTTCGCCCATCAAATTTTCATGCTACCACACGCTCCGCCGCGCCACTCCCTGCACACCGCCCCCCTCTTGCTTTTGTAGGGTCCGCCTCTTTACGCTGAGCCTCGAAGGGCCGAGGCGCGTCGTTTGCACCCCGAAGGACCTCGACCGCAACTCTGTACAGGATTCAAGGTTGCGCTCCTCTTGAAAAATGAATCAACTGGAGCTCATGAGAAAGCCTCGCCCATACCTGTGTCCCCTGCGCACATCCTCTTCCCGTTTGATTGACAAGACTCCCGCCCCGCGTCTACTGTGAGCTTGTAACTCAATCCCATTCCAGAGCGCACTTTTCAATCTACCTATGACGCAAGACGCGAAGCACTCTCAAGCGATTCCCTCCCGTCGTCAGAAAGTTCGCAAGGCTGTTCTACCCGCCGCGGGCCTCGGCACGCGTTTCCTTCCCGCCACCAAAGCCCAGCCCAAGGAAATGCTCACCGTCGTGGACAAGCCGCAAATCCAGTACGTCGCCGAAGAATGCGTCGCCTCCGGCATCGAGCACATCATCATCGTCACCGGCAAGGGCAAGAACTCCATCGAAGATCACTTCGATAGCGCCCCCCTCCTCGAACAGTATCTCGAACAAAAGGGCAGGCACGCTCAGGCTGAACTCGTTCGCCGCATCTCCAGCATGGTCCAGGTCAGTTACACGCGCCAGAAGGAACCCCTCGGCCTCGGCCACGCCGTCCTGGTCGCCAAGGATCTCGTGGGCGACGAGCCCTTCGCCGTTTTGCTCGGCGACGTGCTCATCCCCGGCAAGAATCCAGCCACCAAGCAACTCATCGACGTGTACGAAGCCACCGGCACCGGCGCCATCGCCGTTGAAGAAGTGCCCCGCGAGAAAACCCATCTTTACGGCATCGTTGACGGCGAACCCGCGCCCATCGCGCCCTTTGGCGAACGCCTCTTGCGCATTCGCGACCTAATCGAAAAGCCCGCAACCCCAAATGCGCCCTCCAATCTCGCTATCACCGGGCGTTACGTCCTTCCGCCCGCCATCTTCGATTGCCTCGAACGCACCAAGCCCGGCGCCGGTGGCGAGATCCAGCTCACCGACGGCTTGCGCCTCCTCGCCAAAGAGCAAGGCTTGTGGGCTTATATTTACGAAGGAATTTCCTACGATGCGGGCGACAAACTCGGCTTCCTGAGAGCCACCGTCGAGCTCGCCCTGCTCAACGATGAATTCGGCCCCGCCTTCCGCGACTACCTCAAAACCCTGAAGCTCTAACGTCTCCCCCGCTGAAGTGAGGCGGAGGGAACCTCGGGTGGCCTACCCTTTGCGGGGTCGGCAAAGGGTGGGCTCTTCTTTACTCTTCGTCCGGGTGCCCCCGGCACGGCGTGTGTGCCTGGGTCTTGGGTTCCTCTCCCCTCTTCGAACACCTGCGCTCTCAGCGGCGCAGGCAAAATTCCCGCCCCCAACAACTACTGTCATCCCGACCGGAGCGGCCCGACTTTCTCTTCCGCGCCGCATTTTGGCGCGTCGGGCCGTGTAGTGGAGGGATCTCTCCGTTCTCCGCGTCCCTCAACTCTTTTTCTTCTCTGTCTTCTTTTCCTTGCTCTCTTTGCTTTCTTTCGCGGCGGCTTCCTTTGGCGCCTCTTTGGACTCCGTCTTATCCGTCTTCGCCGCCTCCGGCTCTTTCCCGCCGCTCTTCCCCGCATAATCCGTCACATACCACCCCGATCCCTTGAACTGGATCGCCGGCGCCGACTGTAGCCGCTCCACTCTCCCGCCACAGTGCGGACACTTTTTCAGATGAGGTCCCGCGACGCTCTCAATCTTCTCCGTCCGCCGCTTGCACTTGGTGCATTGATATTCGTACAGTGGCACCGGCTAGCCTCCCACAGGTTTCGCAAACCGCAGATTATACCACGCGCCCCAAACCCCTCCGCCCGCCGTGCTAGACTCTTCTCCAGCACATCCCATGACCGAAAACGCTCATCCTGAGGTCTCGCACCAAGGCTGCCTCTACCTTGTGGCCACGCCCATCGGCAACCTGGAGGACATCACCCTCCGCGCCCTGCGCATCCTCAAGGAAGTAGATCAGATCGCCTGCGAAGACACGCGCCACACCCTGAAGCTCCTCAATCACTACGACATTCGTAAGCCGCTGATCAGCTATCACGAACACAACGAGCTCACCCGCGCCCCCGAACTCGTCTTGGCCATGGAAAACGGCTCAGCCATCGCGCTTGTCAGCGATGCGGGCATGCCCCTGGTCAGCGACCCCGGCCATCGTCTCGTCACCCTTGCCATCCGTCATCACATCCCCGTCGTGCCCATTCCCGGCCCGTCGGCGCTGCTAGCCGCGCTGTCCGCTTCCGGCCTGCCCAACGAGGAATTCCTTTTTGTGGGATTTCTTCCCGCACGCAGTGGCGAACGTCGCCGCGCCCTCGAGCATCTGCGCATCGAAGCGCGCACCATGATTTTCTACGAAGCCCCGCACCGCATCGCCGATACCGTCGCCGACGCCCTGGCCATTCTCGGCAATCGCCCCGCCTGCCTTGCGCGCGAAGTCACCAAGCTCCACGAAGAATTCCGCCGCGGCAAACTTTTTGACTTGGTGCAATCCCTCGGCGATCATCCCGCCAAGGGCGAAATCACCCTGCTCATCGGTCCGCCGGAACCCGCAGCGCCCGGCGCCCACGCCGACACTTCCCAGTCCCTCGCCGCGCGCGTCGAAGAATTGATCCACCAGGCCAAACTCGACCGCAAAGAAGCCCTCAAGCTCGCCGCCAAAGAACGCGGCATCACCCGCCGCGACGCCTACCGTCAGCTCCTCGACGACACCACCCCCGAATCCTCCTAGACTCTCACCCCGGAGTGTGCGCCTGCTATTAATTGTCATCCCGACCGGAGCGGCCCGACTCTTTTCTTCCGCGCCGCCTTTTGGCGCGTCGGGCCGCGTAGTGGAGGGATCGTGGCACCCACCAACCGCCACAAGCACTTCCACTCTTCAACTCTTAAACTCTTCTACTCTTGAACTCTTCAACTTTTAACTTTCAACCTCTTCTCTGTGATTTCAGCATCCTCTGTGCTCTCTGTGTAACCCTTTCCAAACACACCCCGGCCATCGCCAAGCCCACCCACTGCCGCAAATTGTCTGGAGTAACCTACCTACGCCGCCGATTCCGACCGGAACACCCTCTGGAATCTCGGCCCCACAAACTGCACGCCCACCAGCCTCTCCCCATCCGGCTGCGAATCGCTCACATGCACCACGCGCCCCTGCGTCTCAAAATCGTTTTCATACCTCCGCGAAGGATACCCCTGCATGGGAATGCGTATCTCCAGATTCGAGCCGATGGCCAAATCGAAGCGCGAGCGAAACGCCGCGCCGCTCCGGCACAAATTTTCACTGGCAGTATCTTCCTCGAAGGCAAACCCCCGCGTATCGCGGCCTTTCACGCGCAAGGGCAAGTGTACCGATATTCTACGTTCGGACCTCTGCCGCACCATGGTTTCGCTCGTCTGGCTCATGGGCTGGGCGCCCCCTATCGGCCGCTTTCCGCTCGAAGAACCCTTCCACATTCTCCACAATTTCTGCGGGCGTGCGTGCTGTATGTACAATCCGTCTAAGCTCGCTGCCGTTCCCCACGCCATGAGTAAACCAGCAAGCGAACTGCTTCATTTTGCCCATGCCGTCGGGTAGGTTGGCGTTAAGAATTTGCCTGTAGTAGCCAGAAAGTAAACGGTAGCGGTCCTCCTCAGCCGGGACCCGGTAGCTGCCCGTTTCCAAGAATTCTCTCATCTGCGCGAAAATCCACGGATTCGTCGCCGCCGCCCGTCCGATCATCACCGCGTCGCAGCCCGTTTCCGCCACCATGCGCGCCGCATCCTCCGGGCAGTGGATATCGCCGTTCCCGATCACCGGAATCTTCACCGCCCGCTTCACCGCCGCGATCAAGCTCCAATCCGCTTTTCCCGCGTAGCCCTGAATGCGCGTGCGCGGATGAATCGCGGCCGCTTCGATGCCCATTTGCTCCGCCATTTTCACCACGTCCAGCGCCACGATGGACTTTTCGTCCCAGCCCGCGCGCAGCTTAATCGTCAGCGGAATCTTCACCGCCGCGCGCACCTGGCGGAAAATCTCCTCCAGCAGCGGCAATTCCCGCAAAAGCCCGGACCCGCCGCACTTCACCACTTTTTTCGCCGGGCAGCCCAGGTTGATGTCCACGGCGTCGTAGCCCAGCTCTTCCACCAGGCGCGCCGCGTTGGCCATCACCTCCGGATTCGCGCCAAACAACTGCGCCGCAATCGGGTGCTCGTCTTCCTCGTAATACAAATACCGCAGCGTCTTCTTCGCGCTCCGTGTGATTCCCTCGGAGCTGGTGAATTCCGTCATCAGCAGCCCGCACCCGCCCAGCCCGCGGATCACCCGCCGAAACAGCGTGTCCGTGACGCCCGCCATGGGCGCCAGCACCGTCGCCGGCCGTATCACCAGCTCGCGTACCCTGTATTCGCCCGGAATCACGCCTGCTCCTCAAAACTCAGTGTACCAGCTTGCTCCTCCGCTTCCCTACCCTTGCTCATGGCGTGTAACCCTTCTTAACGCCATCCTCCGAGAATTGTCATCCCGCCTGCCCGCCGCAGGAGGGACCGAAGCGGCCCGATCTTCTCTTCCGCGCCGCATTCTGGCGCCTCGGGCCGCGCAGCGCGATTTGTGCGCCCCGTGCGCTTCGCCGGGGTGGAGGGATTGTGGCACAAGCGCCGCGTCTTGGCTCCTTCTCCGCTTCTCGAATTTCGTTCTTCGAGTTTCGCTTTTCGAACTCTGCCTCCTGATCGCTGGTCGCTGATATCCCTTTCCTTGCCCACTGCGTTATCCTGACTCCTTAACTGACAACTGATAACTGAAAACTGTAAACTCTCCCCAGGAGCCCCCACAATGCCCTACGAAACCCTCCTCCTCGAAACCGACGGCCCTCTTGCCACCATCACCCTCAACCGCCCCGAAAAACGCAACGCCATCACCACGCCCATGATCGCCGAAATCCAGACCGCTCTCGACGTCCTCGAAAAAACCCACGTCCGCGTCGTCATCCTCACCGGCGCCGGCAAATCCTTCTGCGCCGGCATGGATCTGGAAATGCTCCAGAGCATCGCCAGTCAATCCCCCGCCGAGAATCAGGACGACTCCCGCCGCATCGCCAAATTCTTCCGCCGTATCTGGAGCTACTCCAAGCCGCTCATCGCCGCCGTCAACGGTCACGCCCTGGCGGGTGGCTGCGGCATCGCCACGCTCTGCGACTTCACCCTCGCCGTTCCCGAAGCCAAATTCGGCTATACCGAAGTCAAAATCGGTTTCCTCCCCGCGATCGTTTCCGTTTTCCTCACCCGCCAGATTGGCGAAAAGCGCGCCCGCGATCTTCTCCTCACCGGCCGCCTCGTCGAAGCTGCCGAAGCCAGGGAACTCGGCCTCGTCAACGAAATCGTCGCCCCCGAATTGCTCATGGACCGCGCCCGCGAGCTCGCCACTTCCATCCTCGCCGCCAGCCCCGCCAGCGTCTCCCGCGCGAAACACCTCCTCATTTCCGCCGAGGTTGCCAGCCTCGATCACGACCTCGAGCGCGCCATCCTCGAAAACGCCCGCATGCGCTGCTCCCCCGACTTCCAGGAAGGCCTCGCCTCCTTCCTCGAAAAACGCAAACCCATCTGGCCCTCCGCCCCCGAAAAATCCTAACCTGTACCCCACCCCTACCCTGTAGCGCACCCCTTCAGGGGTGAGGCCTTCCATGACCTCACCACCGAATCCCGCAACCGGCAATTTCCCCTCGTCCGGCACCCCTGCCGCCGCCAACGCAATTACCGATTCTTCAAATCCCCACTGCGCACGCTTGTCATGTATATCTGTATGTTATATGCTATCGCGGTTATGTCCCGCCTTCGCCGCATCGCGCAATCCGATCGCGTCTTCTTCATCACCACCAACGTTTCACGCAACGTTCCCTTCCTCCGCCCGCCCGAAATGGACCTTCTTCTCAACATTCTCGATGATGTCCGCCGCGCCCTGGCTTTCCTTCTTCTCGGTTACGTCGTGATACCGGACCATGCTCATCTGATGTTCGCCACCCGCCTGGAATCGCTCTCTCACATCATGCATCGGTGGAAATTCAAAACGGGTTACGCCGTGCAGCACTATCGCCATCACTCCGGCGCCTTCTGGCAACCTCGCTATTTCGATTTCATCTGCAGGCGCTCGCGGGATGTCTCGAACAAGCTTTATTACATCCACCAAAACCCCGTCACCGACAATCTAGTGGCCAACCCTGAAGACTGGAAATGGTCCAGCGCCGCCTTCTACCTGAGAAAAGGTCAATCACCCCTCGAACCCGATCTCCTCGATTTTTCCGGCGACCCCGACGAACTCCTTTGGCCCGCCCCCAACCGCCCCCTGTAACTAACCCGCCTGATCTGTAGCTCACCCCTTCAGGGGTGAGGCCTTTCAGGGGTGAGGCCTTCCATCACCGCAGCAACCACCCCCACCGCAAGCAAGGTTCGTCTCGTCCCAACACAATTCCGCCAACGCCCATGAAAACCCCAGGCCTCAAAGGCCTGAGCTACAATCGTCCCTTTTCTCCGCCAATTTCTGCGTTCTCAGCGTCTCTGCGCTAGCCTTTCTCTTCTCCGAAACTGAAAACCTACAACTGACAACTCTCGCGCCCATCCCAACTTTGAACCCCCACTCCACTTCCGGCATACTATCCCCATCATCAATGCTCACTCATCACGACGTCACCATCCGCGTCCGCTACGCCGAAACCGATCAAATGGGTGTTGTCTACCACTCCAACTTCCTCATCTGGTTCGAAGTCGGCCGCGTCGAACTCATGCGTGCTCTCGGCTTCGACTACAAACAAATGGAACTCCAGGACGATACCTACATCGTCGTTGCCGACGTCCACTGCCGCTACCACCATCCCGCGCGCTACGACGAACTCCTCACCGTCCGCACGCGCATCCTCGAAGCCAAGACCCGCACCCTCAAGTTCGGCTACGAAGTCTTCCGTCAGTCCGACCAGAAACTCCTCGCCACCGGCCACACCATCCACGTAGCCTGCACTCGCGCCGGCCAAGTCAAACATTTCCCCGAAAAATACAAACAAGCCTTCCTCTCCCTGCTCCCCGCCCCTTCCCACACAAGCTCCGCCTGACCTCTCCGCTGCTCTTTTCTCCTCTCTGTTTTGCTCTCTGTGCCCTCTGTGTTCTTCCCTCTGTGATCTCTGTGTTACAGTCCTTCTTTTTTCTTCTCCGGAAATCTCTACTCCTCCCTTCCCCGCAACACTCTCGCAAACACTTCCCGGTCCACATTCGCTCCACTCGCCACCACTGCCACGCGTTTCCCGCCCAATTGCTCCTTTTCTTGCAACGCTGCCGCCAGCGCCGCCGCCCCTGCTCCCTCCACGACGTTGTGCGTATCGCTGAACATGCACCGCATCGCTTCTTCCACCTCTTCATCGCTCACCCGCACAATGTGGTCCACATTCTTCAGCAGAATCGCGAGCGGCTCCTCGTCCGGTTTCCGGCACGCCATCCCGTCCGCCACCTTCGTTGTCACCGCCACCTCCACCACTCTTCCCTGCTCAAACGATTCCGCGTAGCTCGGCGCACCCTCCGACACCACGCCAATCAACTTCGTCTTCAGCCCCAGCCCGTTCCTCACCGCCACTCCCGAGCAGATTCCCGATCCCATCCCAATCGGCACGTACGCCACATCAATCTCCTTCACCGACGAAAACAGTTCCAGCCAGTACGTCGCCACGCCCCTCACAATGTCGTAATGATACGGCGGCACCATGTGCCACCCATTCTCGGCCGCCAGCGCGATCGCCTTCTCCCGCGCCTCCTGAAAGTCCTTTCCGTACTCAATCAACGTCGCTCCCTGCGCCCGCATCGCCGCATTCTTTTCATGGCTGTTACCGTGCGGCACCAGGATCGTCGCCGTCAGCCCAAACCGCCTTGCCGCCAGCGCCACCGATTGCCCGTGATTCCCGCGCGTTGCCGCGATCAGCCCGCGCGTCCCCGGCTCCCGCTTCATCAATTCGTCCACATACACGACCGCGGTCCGCGCCTTAAACGACCCCGTGGACGTGTGGTTCTCATGCTTCACCCAAACTTCCGTCCCCGCCCGCTCACACAACAACGGCCAGCAATACTGCTCCGTCGGCCGCATGAACCGGTAAATCAACTCCCCAGCCGCTCTCACTTCCTCGATCGCAGGCAAATGTGTTTCCACGTCCCCTCCTTAGCTACACGAATCGCCGCCATTCTCACACACCACTGCACCCTCCCCGAACAGCCAATTTGCCTTTTCAATGAATTAAAGGTCAGGAAGGAACCGAACATCTCGCCGAGTGCCCAGCCACGGAGTGTGTGCCTGGGTCTTGGGTTCTTCCGCCCTCTGCGAACCTCAGTTTCCTCTGGGCCATTTGTCTTCCAGCTTACCTGGACTTGTCATCCCGAGCGGAGCGGCCCGACTTTTTCTTTCGCGCCGCCCTTTGGCGCGTCGGGCCACGTAGTCGAGGGATCCCTCCGCAGCCCTTCCCTTCTCTCCTTGGGTTCCTCTTCTCTGCGATCTCTGTGTAAGCCTTTTCTTGCCTCCTGATCGCTGATATCTGATATCTGATCTCCCTCTTCCCCTACCCCAATACTTCCAAGAACCACGCCCGGGTGCCCCAGGTTCGATTCTTTACCTGGGTCTTGGGGTTCTCTTCCCGTTTTTCGAGTTTCGTTTTTCGAGTTTCGCTTCTTGAAACCCCGCCTCCTGATCGCTGATATCCCTCTTCCCCTACCCCAATGCTTCCAAGAACCACGTAAACATCCTCCACCCCGCCACATAACTGAACGGCGCCAGCTCCAGCGAGTAATGCCCCACGGGCAACTCCAGCGTCCGCGTCTCCGCCCCGCTCCTCCGCAAAGCCCTCAGCATCTCCTGCGTCAACTCCGGCAAAAACGTCGGATCGTATTTCCCGTACACCATGAACGTATTCCGCCGCGCGCCCATCCCCCGCTCCACATACGGCATTGGACTGATCGGCGCCCAAAATTCCCGCAACTCCTCCACGCTCACCTCGTGCCGCAGACCTTCCCACACATGATTCGTCGTCATCCCCTGGCTCACCACATCCGCAAAATAGGTGGACACATGGAAAAATCCCCCCGCCCTCACCCTCCGGTCATGCACCAGCGTGATGTATCCCACCGACGACCCGATGCTCGTCCCCAATATTCCCAGCCGGTCGTACCCCCGCCCTTCCAGCCACGTCAAACAAGCCCGCGCATCTTTCACTGCCTGCCGGTTCGCCTGCAGCGTCAATCCGATATTCGGCCCCACCAACTGGTCCGCGCGTTCATGCCCTTTCGCCATCCGCCGGTCGTGGTACGGCAAACTCATCTTCAGCGCCGAAATCCCCATCCGTTGCAGCCAGTGGCACAACGCCGCTTGCCCGTGCCACTTCGCATTCCAGTTCGGCAATATCAGCACCGCCGGCCCAATCTTTTTCCCCGGAAAAAATTGCGCGTGCACAACATTGTTCTCCGCCCAAGCCGATTCCAGCGGGCTCGTGAACGTCAGCACATTCTCCCCATCCAACCGGTAGTCCCGCACTTCCTCCGCCCGATACCACTCCTCGCTCTTCGCCGTAGCCTCCCGCGCATACTCCCGCACATACGCCCGCGCCTCCTCGTTGGCCAGATTCTCTTTTCCACTCGTCACTCGCCACTCGCCACTCGCCATCTCCCCGATGTGTTCTAATCCCCACGCAAACGGCCGCACCATCCGGTTATCATCGGTCGTCCACCGCCGGTGCTCATACCGCCGTATCCAATGCTCATACCAGCTCATCGCCATACCCCAAGTTTACCCCGCTCCCCCTCTGCGAACTCTGCGCCCTCGGTGAACTCTGTGTCATTCTTTCTCCGACAATTAAACCTGACAAGTCACAACTTAAAACTCTCCTCTCCCCTGTAGCTAACCCCTTCAGGGGTGAGGCATTCCCCACACATGCAACCATCTCCCTCTCCGCCCGGTCTTTCTTCCTCCGAAACTTCAAACTGAAAACTGATTACTGAAAACTTCGACCTCGCCTCCTGATCGCTGATATCCTTGTCCCCGCTGTTGACTCTCAACTCTCAACCGCCCACTTTCCACATTGAGCCTCCCTCCCCTCCTATGGCACAGTCATTCCTGATGATCCCCCTCTTCTTCTTCCTCTTCGGCATCGTCATCGGCAGCTTCCTCAACGTTTGCATCACGCGCATCCCCGAAGGACTCTCCATCGTCCGCCCCGCCTCCCGCTGCCCGCGCTGCGAAACCCCCATCAAGCCCTACGACAACATTCCCATCCTCAGTTGGTTCCTCCTCCGCGGCAAATGCCGCCACTGCGGCCTTCCCATCTCTCCCATGTACCCCATCGTCGAATTCCTCACCGGCGCCTACTTCGTCCTCACCTACTACACTTTCGGCATCACCCTCCCCACCTTCAAGTGGCTCTTCTTCGGCTGCCTCCTCATCGTTCTCATCGTCACCGACCTCCTCGTCCGCCTCCTCCCGGACGCCGTCAACTTCTTCGGCCTGGGCCTCGGCTTGGCCTTCGCCACGCGCGTTTTCCCTAGTTCGTTCCTGGGCATCTATGGCCTCGGGTTCCGCTTGCCCCACAGACTCCCCCACGGCGTCGCTGGAGTCATTGACTCCCTCCTCGGCGCCGCTTTCGGCAGCTTGCTCCTCCTGGCCGCCGCCGTCGTTTACAAACTCGTCCGCAAGCGCGATGGCATGGGCATGGGCGACGTCAAAATGATGGCCATGGTCGGCGCCTTTCTCGGCCTCCGCGGAGCCTTCCTCACCATTCTCTTCGGCACCCTCCTGGGCAGCATCATCGGCATCGCTACCGTCCTCGTTCTCTACGCCAGTGGCTGGAAACGCGAGCTCGCTGCGCGCGCCGCCCGCCGCGGCCTTGGCAAAGGCAACGCCAACTCCCTCCGTCTCGCCATCGCCTCCCAATACCAGTTCCCCCTCGGCTCCTTCCTTGGCCTCGCCGCCCTCTTCGTCGTCTTCGCCCTCCCTCGCCTACTCCAGCACCTCTTCCTGTAGCTCACCCCTTCAGGGGTGCGGCCTTTACCTCCTTCACCTCCCTTGCCTCCTGATCGCTGATATCTGGTCGCTGATATCCTTCCCCCGTCATTAATCCTTTCGCGCAATCACTCTCCCTCCTCCCACAATCGCGCTACAATGCTCCTAGGTCACGCTGTTTTGTCTTGGGAGCTCCCGGCACGTCCCGAGCCTTTACGCTTGCTCCGTTGGAGGTTATTCGACATGCGTTCCATAACACTCTTGCGGCTCACCGCTCTTCTAGCTCTCGCCGTTTTCGCCGCGCTCACTGTCCTCGCGCAGCAGGACCAGTCCGCCGATCCCGTCGCCGACGCCGCCCGCAAAGCCCGCGATCAGAAGAAGAACGCCCCGCCCCCCAAAAAGGTTTATACCAACGACGATTTCTCTCCCGCGCCCCAGCCTGCTCCCGCGCCAGCCGCCAAGTCCTCCGGCGATGCCTCGCAAGCCGCCGACACCGCCGCCGGCCCCGACGATGAGAAAGTCAAGGACCCTCAAGCCTACTGGCGCAAACGCTTCCAGAAGGCTCGCGACAATTTGGCTAGGGCGGAAAGAGAATTAGACGTTCTTCAGCGCGAACTCGACAAAAATCAAGTCCAGTATTACAGCGACCCCCAGAAGGCCTTGATGCAACAACATGATCGCTCCGACATCAACGGCAACCAGGCCAAAATCGACGCCAAGAAAAAGGAAATTGACTCCCTCACTCAGCAACTCGCCGATCTCGAAGACGAGCTCCGCAAAGACGGCGGCAACCCCGGCTGGGCCCGCTAACCCCGCTCTCGACATTAATCCGGCCGGATGCCGGGTGCCCCACACGCCGGGTTTGCGTGTGGGTCTTGGGTTTGCCTCTGCAGGCGCAAGCTTCAGCCCGCCTCTAAGCTTCGGATCTGTGGCTCAGGCCTTCAGGCCTGAGGTTTTTTCTTGGCTTTTTCTAGAGTTTCTCTGCGTTCATCCCGGCCGCATGTCCGCGCCGTTTGCGGCCTAGCGCACTCTGTCATCCCGACTGGAGTGCCGCGCATTTTGCGGCACGCAGTGGAGGGATCGTGGCACCATCTCTCCCGCTCCACCTCGTCCGCAATCTGCCACTCTCTTGCCTTACTTAAAACTTACAACTGAAAACTGATCACTTCTCTCAATTCACGCTTCCGCCCGCGAACTCTCCGCCAATTCCTTCCATCTCTTCGCTGCTCTCCAAACTCTCCAGCAGCGCCAGCCCTTCCCGCAACCGCGCCATGCCCTTTTCCAGCGCTTCGCACGCAATCCGCCCAGACTCTTCCGCGATCAATCCCAGGCAATCATCCATTGTTTCCGCGTCCGACAATATCCTCGTGTCCAGCAGGCTCACCAACTGCTCCAGCGCCTTCTCCTGGATCCGCTCCAATGCCTGTTCCGGTTCCACCTGTTCCATGCACAGGTCCGCGCACATTCCCGCCAGCGCGTCAGCCATATGGCTCGCGCGAATCCGTCTTCGCAATTCTGTTCGTGCATCAAGGGCCGGAGCGATCGTCATCGGCGTTCCCCTTCCAATCGCAGCTTCCTGCTCCGCCGAGACTACTCACCGCCCCTGCCCCGCACAATAGACCATGCGTATCAGTCAATACCCCTCTACACACACTCCCGTACCCCTCCCTCGCGTACCCATGTCTCCTCCAGCGCCGTAGGCGCGACTGGGTGCCCCAGGCACGGAGTGTGTGCCTGGGTCTTGGGTTTGCCCCCCTTACGCCATCCAACGAAGTACTTGAGGGTGCCCCATCCTTCGCGCTTCCCAGCGAAGGGTGGGCTCTTACGCTCCAACGTCACAATCCCTCTTCTCTTTCTCTTCTCTGCGGACTCTGTGTCCGGCGTTTACCCCGACTCGGTCGGGGCGATCTCCGTTTAAGTCTTCTTCTTAATCTCGCCCGTTACGTAATCCGCCCCGCCAATGATCCCTCCGCTTCCCCACACCATCCTCCGCACCACCAGCGCACTCTTTCACTCTTTCACTCTTTCCCCCCACATGCAGCGCCACCGTGCCAAATGTCATCAACACATATCTCGCCTCCGCGTACCCCACCTGCCGCAACTGCGCCACAAACTCCTCCGGCCTGAAAAAGCGTGCCACCGACTTCGGTAAATACCGGTACGCCGCCGCATTCCCGGAAATCATTCCGCCAATCAGCGGCAAAACATTCCGGCAGTAAAACCGGTACAAATCGCCAATCACTCCCGGCGCCGGCTCCGTGAATTCCAGGATCGCCAGCGTTCCTCCCGGCTTCAGCACCCGCAAAATCTCCCGCAGTCCCGCCTCATAGTTCGCCAAATTCCGGAAACCGAACGCCGTCGTCACCAGATCAAACGCTTCATCCGCGAACGGCAGCCGCAGCGCATCCGCCTCGAAAAACTCCACCAACCGCGCACCATTCCCCTCCGCCGTACTCTTTTCCCGCGCCCGCACCAGCATCGTATGGGAAAAGTCCGCGCCGATAATCCGCGCCTTTGCTCCGCGCGCCAGCGCAAACGCCAAATCCCCCGTCCCGCAGCACAAATCCAGCACCACCGCGTCCGCGCGTCCCAAAATCGCCTGTAACTCCCGCGCCGTCCGCGCCCGCCACCTCTTATCCATCCGCCCGCTCAGCAAATGATTCAGTAGGTCATACCGCGGCGCAATCCGCGTAAACATCTCGCGCACTTTTTGCGAAGCGTCCTGCTCGCTCGTTGCCCCTTCCGGTTGTGTCCCTTTTGGAAACGACCTCTCTTCAGCCACAGTACTTCCCCGCTGCCTCGCTCACAATTTCCACCACTGGCCGCTGCAAACACGCCGGCGCGCATCGCAACACGCACTCCACCATCTTTGCCGGCACATCGTCATACGAATTCGCCTTCCCCAGCCGCGGCGCCAGCACAAATCGCACCTTTCCCCCGCGCGCCTTCTTGTCCGCGTGCATCGCCTCGATCAATTTCTTTGGGCTGGTATTCGGCCATCCCGGCAGCGGCCCCACGCGCTTAATCAGCGCCACAATCCGCGACACCGCGTCCCCCGGCGTGTGCACCACACCATATCCCAGCAACGCCGCGCACATCATCCCCCAAGCCACCGCTTCCCCATGCTGGTAGCGCCGGTAGCGCGTCGCCGATTCCAGCGCGTGCCCAAACGTGTGCCCGTAATTCAAAATCTCCCGCAGCCCGGATTCGCGCTCATCCTTGCTCACCACCCAAGCCTTAATTTCCACAGATCTCCGGATAATGTGCTCCAGCGCCCCAGCCTCGCGCCGCAAAATCCTTTCCAGATTTTTTTCCAGGTACGCGAACAGCTTCGCATCCGCAATCACGCCGTACTTGATCACTTCCGCCAGCCCGCTGCGAAATTCCCGCTCCGGCAAACTCCTCAGCGCCTCCGGGTCGGCCAGCACCAGCCGCGGCGGATAAAACGCCCCCACCAAATTCTTCCCTTCCGGCAGATTCACCCCGGTCTTCCCGCCAATCGCGCTGTCCACCTGCGCCACCAGCGTCGTCGGCACCTGCACCAGCGCCACGCCGCGCAAATACGAAGCCGCCACAAATCCCGTCACATCCCCCACCACGCCTCCGCCCACCGCCACCAATAACGATTTCCGGTCCGCGCCCGCCCGCACCAGCTTCCGCGTCAGCAACTCCACCGTCGCCAAATTCTTCGCCGCCTCCGCATCGTCAAACAAATGCACCACCGGCGCCGCGCCCCGCGCAAAACTCCCCGCGAACGCCATCCCCACCGCTCGCCACACCTTCGGCGAACTCACCACGTGCACGCTGGAAAACCGCCCCAGCTTCGCAATCTCCCGCCCCGCCCTCTTCAGCAACTCCGCAGCGCACACCACCCCATATCGCTCCGCACCAGCCCGCACCCACACAGTCCGTGTCCGCCCCCTCTTCTTCTTCGTCGCACTCATCTCTCTAAATTTCCCCTCCCCAACAATGTACACCATCCCTTTGGAGTGCGCCTGCCGGGTGCCCCAGGCACGGAGTGTGTGCCTGGGTCTTGGGTTTGGTGGCACAGTCATTCCTGACTGTGCTCTTGGGTTTGCCTTTTCTTTCATTGTCATCCCGACCGAAGAACCGGCGCCTTCTGCCGGTTCGTACTGGAGGGATCGTGGCACCATCGCTCCGCCTCGCCTTTTTCCCCGCTTTTCGAATTTCGACTTTCGCTTTTCCTCTCTTTTCCCAAACTTAAAACTTACAACTGAAAACTGAGAACTCTTTTCCCCCCGTGCTACCATACTTCTGCGCCTCGCGAAGGCCTCCATGACCGACTCTCCCAAATCCTACCAAGCCGATTACCTCGTCATCGGTTCCGGAGTCGCCGGCGTGCGCGCTGCCATTGAACTCGGCCAGGCCGGCACCGTTCTCGTCCTCGCCAAGTCCGATCTCTCCGAATCCGCCACCGCCTACGCCCAGGGCGGCATCGCCGTCGCCCTCAGCGACGAAGATGAAATCGGCCTCCACGAGCAGGACACCCTCAACGCCGGCGACGGCCTTTGCCGCCCCGACATAGTCACTCTCCTCGTCGAGGAAGGCCCCAAGTGCATCACTCAACTCATCGAATGGGGCACCGAATTTGATCGCGCCGGCACCAAGCTCGCCTTCACCCGCGAAGCCGCTCACAGCCGTTCCCGCATCCTCCACGCCCACGGCGATTCCACCGGCCGCGAAATCAGCCGCGCCCTCCTCGCCCGCGCCCACACCATCCCCCATCTCCACCTGCGCGCCCACGCCTTCACCACCGAGCTCATTCTCGAGAACGGCCGCGCCGTCGGCGTTCGCTTCCTCGACGAAACCGATAACTCCCTCCACGAAATCCGCGCTGGCGCCATTCTCCTCGCCACCGGCGGCCTCGGCCAGCTCTACCGCGAAACCACCAATCCCGATGTCGCCACCGGTGACGGCATGGCCATCGCCTACGAAGCTGGCGCCGTGCTCTCCGACATGGAGTTCGTCCAGTTCCATCCCACCGCTCTCGCCGTCAAAGGCGCCCCCCGATTCCTCCTCAGCGAAGCACTCCGCGGCGAAGGCGGCATCCTCCGCAATATCCATCTCGAACGCTTCATGAAGCGCTACCACGAAGCTCAGGAGCTCGCTCCCCGCGATGTCGTCGCGCGCGCCATCGTCAGCGAAATGCACAGAACCCAAAGCCAGCATGTCTATCTCGACATGACCGCCAAGCCCAAGGATTTCCTCGAAAAGCGTTTCCCGCGCATCTTCTCCACCTGCCTCAGCTACGGCCTCGATCTTTCCACCGATCTCGCTCCCGTCAGTCCCGCAGCGCACTTCATGATGGGCGGCGTCAAAACCGATCTTCGGGGACGCACCTCCATCCCCGGCCTTTACGCTGCCGGTGAAACCGCTGCCACCGGCGTCCATGGCGCCAATCGCCTCGCCAGCAATTCTCTCCTCGAAGGCCTCGTCTTCGGCGCCCGCGCCGGCATCGCCATGGCAAAAGACGCGCCCGGCTCCAAACAGAAGCAGCTCAACATGCCCGGCAGCCCCGTTCCCAAACTCGCCAAAGCCAACGGCGCCCCTGCCCCCGCGCAAAAAACCAAATCCGCTGCCTCACCCGCTCTCGAAAAAATCCGCGAGGTGATGTGGAAGCAGGTTGGCATCCTACGCAGCGGCAAGGAACTCAAAGCCGCTCTCGACTCCCTCAAAGCCATGGAAATTCCGCTCGCCGGCAAAAATGGCCGCTGCGACCACGAACTCAAGAATCTTCACGCCCTCGCCATTCTCATCGCTCGCTGCGCCTTAGCCCGCGAAGAAAGCCGCGGCAGCCACTATCGTTCCGACTTCCCCTACCGCGACGACGACAAATTCCAATCCCACTCCCAAATCTCCCTCCTCCACGACCCCTCCTTTGAAAAGTAATTTGGCGTGCGGCCGCTTGCTTGCCCTGCTTGCCCCGATCTTCGAGGGGAGCTTCGAAGGGCCGCCGCTTTGACAGCTGCACGCACCGCCGCCAAACTGTACGTCATCTCCCGCCCGCGTTCCCCCGCCTTTTACGCCCCACTCAACGCCGTCATTCAGAGCGGAGTCCGCGCAGCGAAGAATCCCTCTGCTCTTGGGTTTCCCCGTAGGGGCGCAGGACTCCTGCGCCCCATGTCCGCAAAATCTCCGCGCCGGGTGCCCCAGGCACGGAGTGTGTGCCTGGGTCTTGGGTTCTCTTCTCCTTACACTTAAAACTTACAACTGAAAACTTACAACTTGAATGCCGGGTGCCCCAGGCACGGAGTGTGTGCCTGGGTCTTGGGTTCCTCTTCCCTCTTCGAACCTCAGCGTCCTCAGCGCCTCTACGTTATCTTTTCTCTTACTTTTCTTTTCTCTTTCTTTTCTTCTCTCTTTCATTTCTCTGTGACCTCTGTGTTCTTCCCTCTGTGAACTCTGTGTTACCGTCCCTCCTTCTTCCTCTTCCGATCCCAAACACACTCCTCCCCGCAAGTCCACCACCCAATTTGTAAATTATTCCCAAGCGCAGGAAGGTCGTTCCTACTTCGCTTCCACTTCCTTCACCACTTCCAAAAGCACATGCCCCACAATCGCCAAACTCTTCGCGCTCACCTTATCCAGCGTATCCTCCGGCGTGTGCCAGTACGGCGCCGACGTATTCAGATCAATGACATCCACCGCCGGCACCCCCCGCGACAAAAACGACAAATGGTCGTCCGACACCTCAAACTCCTGATCCACAAACACCTTCTGATACCCCAGCCGCGCTGCCGTTTTCCACACCAGGTCCGTGTACGCCTTCGTCGAATTCGGCTCGCGCATGATCTGCAACTTCTTGCTCCCCACCAGGTCCGCCAGCAAAAACACTTTAATCTTCTTCAAATCTCCGCTGTTCGCCAGCCGCGCCGCCATCTCCCGGCTCCCATACCGGTTGTCCGGGTCCACCCACTCTTTGTTCACCGCCTCTTCCCCGTCGAAAAACGCGATCCACACCGCATACTTCCCCGCCTGCTTCTGCCCGCACAGCAGCCGCGCGATCTCCAGCATCACGCCCGTTGACGACCCGCCATCATCCGCGCCCACAAAATTCTCCAGCCGCTTCGTGTCGTAGTGCGTCCCCAGCAAAATAATCCCCGGCTTCTCTCCCGGAATCTTCACCAGGATATTCTTCATCGCCAGCCGCCCCGCCGGCGTATCCGCCGAAAACGAATCCGTCTCCACCGCGCACCCGTACGACTTCAACTCCGTCTCCAGATAAGCCTGCAATTTTGCTAGCGCCGCCGAACCCGCCGGCCTTGGCCCAAAGCTCACCTGCTTCACCACTTGCTCGTACGCGCGTTTCCCGTCAAACCCATCCACCTTTTCCGGCGCAGGCACATCCTCCACAACCGCCGGCGGATTCCCCGCCACCGCGCTCATAAACGGCTTCTCCGCCGTGGCCGCAGGCACCGCCGCCGTCCCCCCAGACTTGCACCCCAGCCCCACCACCGCCACTAATGCCAACAAACACCCTCTCCCTGCACCCAAACCTTTCCTCCCTTGTGGCACAGTCATTCCTGACTGTGCTCTTGGGGTTCTCTTGCTTCTGTAGTGGCCGCCTTCTGAGGCGGGCGCCTTTCGGCTTCCTTCGTCTCTCATATTCCCGCCCCACCCGCCTTCTCCGCCTCTTCCCTCTTCCTCTTCTGCCGCACCACCCACGCTGAAACCCCCATCCCCACAAAATACAATCCCACCATCGGCAACATGAAAATCAGCATCGTCCCGGCATCCGGCGTGGGCGTAATAATCGCCGCCACAATCGCGATAACCAGGATCGCGTAGCGGAAATTGTGCCGCAGAAATTTCGGTGTCACGATCCCAAACAGCGATAAAAAGAAAATCAAAATGGGCAGTTCAAACACCAGCCCCAGTCCCAGCAAAATCATCAATATCAAATCAAAGTACTCGTTGATGCTGATCATCGGCACCACGGGTCCTTTGAAGCTCACCAAAAACCGCAGCACATACGGCAGCGTCACGAAATACCCAAACGCTATCCCCGATAAAAACAGCGCCACCGTCGAAAACAAAAATCCCGTCACCGCGCTCCGTTCGTGCTTGTACAATGCCGGCGCCACGAACAACCAGATCTGGTACAGCACGATCGGCGACGCCATCACAATCCCCAGGTACACCCCCAGCGTGATGATCATGTTCAAGTACCCCGCCGGATGCGTGTAGATGAGCTTTTGTTCCAGCCCCGCTGCTTTCAACGCCTCCAGCATCGGCTGGGTGATGAATCTGATGAACCGCTGCGCCAGGTAAAACCCCACCATCGCCCCAATTCCGACGGCATACAGTGAATTAAGGATTCTCTTTCGGAGCTCCGAAAGGTGCTCGAAAAACGTCATCTGTCCTCCGGGCTCTTGTCCCCGGTTCATGATGGACGTCGCGTTTTTCTCAGGCAGGCTGCTGTTGGTCATGAGAGGGCGTGGATTCCGTCGTTGCTACACTGTTGCCGTTCCCGCTTTCCCCATTCGCACCATCACTCTGTGCGCTTTTGCTCGTCACCTGTTCATTGCTTCCTACTTCACTGACCGCGCTTTCGCTGGAAGCGTTTTCGCCCGCTGCCGCGTCTGTACGGGGGACGGCCTCGGCCACCGGCGTGATCACCGGCCCCTCCGTCAATGGCCTCTCGGCGGAAAAAGGTTCGGGCAGCGCCTCCACCCCGCTCGTCTGGGCCACTATCGCCTCAGGAGGATTCTTGGCATTCTGCGCCGCCGTCTCGGCAATCGTCGCCGCCGTCACCGCCTCGGCTGCCTGCTTCCGCAATTCCGCCAGCCGTGCCTGGCGCTCCAGGTCCCGCATCTCTTCTTCAAACGCGCTCCTGAAATCCGTCGAAGCCTTCCGGAACTCCGCCATTAGTTTGCCCAGACTACGCGCCAGCTCCGGCAGTTTCTGGGGCCCAAAGACCACCAGCACCACCAGAAAAACCACGATCATGTGGGGAACACTCAACATAGTTTGTAGCGGCCACCTTCAGGTGGCCCCTTCTTGGGTTTCTCCCGCTCTTGGGTCTCTTCCGCTCTCGTAGGGGCGCAGCATGCTGCGCCCCATCTCGCCAAGATCCTTGCTTTGCCTAATCCGCTCTTGGCTTTGCTCTTTCTCGCGGATGCGTCCCAACGCGCCCTCTTTGCATCATAGAAAGGGTAGCCAGCGGTGTCAAACTACACTTGCCGCCGCCCATGCTATACTGGACTTTCATTGCCCGATTTCGGGCCTCTCTTTTGCTTGTAGCGGCCGCCTTCTGAGGCGGGCGCCTTTGGCTCATGGTCTTGTAGTGGCCGAACCCGCCCAGCGGCGTCGGTCCTCTCGGATTAGCCCTGTAGCTCAGGCCTTTAGGCCTGAGGCTTTTTCCTGGGTTTCTCTTGCTGGTGTAGGGGCGCAGCACGCTGCGGCCCATCTCGGCAAGATTGTTCAGTAGCCGATGTCGCTCTTGGGTCTCTCTTTAGGCGGCCGGGGTTTCGGTTTACCCTGCTTGCCCCGATCCTAGAGGGGAGCCTTGAAGGGCCCCGGCATAAGGGCCTAATCGCGGATGGGCTTGTGCGTTTTTTGCGTCCGCCGTTTTCTTGGCGGATGCCCCTGAAGCACGGTTTTAGTGCAGCACCAATTGGAGCACTGTCGCCCAGTTCTTTAGTTCGCCGAACCAGTGAGGGTACTCATGAATCTTGAACGTCGCGGCCTGGTTGTAGTCGTCGTAGTCCTCGTCATTTCCGCCGTCCTTGGCGGCATTTACGGCCCCTCCGTCCGTGCCACCACCTCCAACGCGGACGACTACCAGACCGCCGTCCGCGACTTCACTACGGTTCTCGACATCGTCCAGTCCAACTACGCCGAGCCCGTCGATACCGACAAGGTCGTCTACCAGGGCGCCATCCCCGGCATGCTCCGTATGCTCGACCCGCACTCCAATTTCTTCGATGCCCGTCAATTCGCCCTTCTCAAGGAAGATCAGCACGGCAAATATTATGGCGTCGGCATGGTCGTTGCTCCCCGCGAAAACCACACCGTGGTGATCTCTCCCTACGTTGGCGCGCCCGCTTATAACGCCGGCCTTCGCCCGGGCGATGTCATCCTCCAGGTGGACGCCAAGTCCACCGACGGCCTCACCACCAGTGAAGTCGCCGACATGCTCAAGGGCCCCAAGGGCACCGTCGTCAAAATTGTCGTCTCCCGCGAAGGCTACCCCGATCCCCTCGTCTTCACCGTCACCCGCGACGAAATCCCCCGCCATTCCGTGGACATCTCTTTCCTCGTCAAGCCCGGCATCGGCTACATTCGCCTCTCGCAATTCAACGACACCACCGACCGCGAACTTGCTGACGCCCTCAAGCAGCTTGGCGCTAATTCCCTCGATGGACTCATTCTCGATATGCGTGGCAATCCCGGCGGCCTTCTCAATGAAGCCGTCGCCGTCGGCGACATGTTCCTCGAAAAGAACCAGCTCATCGTTTCCTACCACGGCCGCAGCGCCCCGGAGCGCCGCTTCTACGCCGTTCGCGGCAATCAAGGCATGAACGTGCCCCTGGTCATCCTCGTCAACAACAACTCCGCCTCCGCCGCCGAAATCGTCGCCGGCGCCGTTCAGGATCACGACCGCGGCCTCATCGTTGGCGAAACCACTTTCGGCAAGGGCCTTGTCCAGACGGTGCAGAACCTCGCCGAAAACACCGGCCTCGCTCTCACCACCGCGCGCTATTACACTCCCAGCGGTCGCCTCATCCAGCGCGATTACAAATCCGTCTCTCTCTACGCCTACCACTACGAGCGCAAGGTTCCCGATCACCCCACGGAAGTTCGCCAGACCGACAGCGGCCGCCCTGTCACCGGTGGCGGCGGCATCACGCCCGACATCCTCGTCGAAACTCCCAAGCCCACCAAGTTCCAGGAAACCCTGTATCGCGCCGATGTCCTCTATCCCGTCGAGCAGGGTGTCGGCAGTTTCACCCGCTATTACCTCGGCACCAAGCCCACCATCACCCACAACTTTGAAGTGGATGATCGCGTCATCAAAGAATTCCGCGATTACCTCACTCGCGCCAACATCCATTACACCGAACCTGAGATGGCCGAAAATCTCGATTGGATCAAGCGCAAGATCAAGCAGGAAGTCTTCATGTCCGCCTATGGCACTCAGGAAGGCTTCAAGATCCTTCTCGAAGCCGATCCCCAGGTCCAAAAGGCCATCGAAGCCATTCCCCAAGCCCGCGCCCTCTACGAAAACGCCCGCAAAGTCGTAGCCCAGCGCACCGGCGCCTCCCCCGACCAACCCTAACCCCAGCCGTGGGTGCCCCAGGCACGGACTCTGTGCCTGGGTCTTGGCTGCGACTCTTCCTTCGTAGGGGTCCAGCACGCTGGACCCCTTCTAGGCAGGATCTAAACCCTAACGTACCTCTGGATGTCTCTTGGGTTTCTCTCAGCTTGCTTGGCTCATACCACGTACTTGAGGGTTCACCCTGCTTGCCCTGAGTCTCGAAGGGAGCCCCGAAGGGTGCCCCACCCATAAGCGTTAACTTAATTATAAGGGTAGCGGCGTCGGCGCCGAGAGGGTTCCGCTAACCGGAAAACGATCTGCTCCCAGTCCCGGAGGGTTGTAGCTAAGCTGTGGGGCGGAGAGATGGCCGAGCACATCTCTCGCAACATGAATTCAGTCTCGCGCCAGCGGCTCCGCCGTAACCTCCGGTCCATAGCCCCAGGGGGAAAATGAATTAGCCGCTTCCACCATGCGCTCCACCAGTAGACTGACAAAGAGTTTTCCGTGTAGCCAAGCGCGTGCGCTGGCGGGATCTTTTTTGGGCAGGTGGCCCAAGCCCAGAATGGATTTCATGCGCTTGATGGCCAGTTCGATTTGCCAGCGCAGACGGTACAACTCCAGAATCGCGGGGGCCGAAAATGTATCCGGCAGAGTGGTCCAGGCGGCAAAATACGCGGCGGCTTTCCAACTGTCTGGGCTGATGGTCTTGCGATGCTTTTTGGCATAGCGTTCCATGCGTGCACGGACGATACGGGTCGACTGCACGCTGCGCCGCACGGCCACCAGTCTCCCGGAAATCCAATTTCCATCGGCACAGGGCACCCGCGTGTTCCACTGCTGCACTTTGCCGACTTCCAAGGAAGCGAAGCGTCGCAGCAGGTTGACCCGCTTGCCCGCCGCATCAAATAAGGGCAGCGCTCTCCGGTGGAGCCGCACCACAATATCCGCACCGGCTTTGGCTACATGGGCCACCCCCACGGAAGTCGCGTAGATGCGGTCGCCGAGCAAGATGTCCCCAGCGCGCACCGGAACGCGTCGCAGGGTTTCTCCGCCAGCCACGCTGGTGATAGCAAAGAAGTCGCACTGCAAGTCCGCAAGGTTGATGGCGTAATGCACGCGCCAGTCGGTTCCGGTGCTGCCCGGTTCCGACACCGAAGTGCCATCCACCGCCCGCACGCGCCGTCCATGAGTTGCCATCGCCAGCCGCTGCTGCCCACGCAGGTGTTCCGCTAACCAGCGCAGCCACTCCTCGGAAGCCCGCAAGCGTTTGAACACCGCCACCGGACTGACGTGGATCCCCAGGTAGCGCGCGCGGACCGCAGTCTCCGCGAGCGAGCATCCGTTTCCGATGTGCAGCAGCAGCACACGCAATAAACTTTCCGCATCCGGAAAGTCCCGTGCCCGGCACAACGCCCCGCTCCGACGCGCCATCTCTTCCCATCCCGCCGGCAAAAACGTACGCAACACAGCCCAGTTCTCGATGGTAAGGTCTTCCGTGTTTAGTGCCATGCCTGAGCATAGGCGCGGAACACCACAACAGTCAATCATTAAGTTAACGCTTATGGGTGCCCCACCCTTCGCGTTTTTCAGCGACCTCCGCGCCATCCCGATGCTTTTTCGGGATGAACGGTGGGCTCCTACGATCGGACACCTCAGTCCCTCTTCTCTTCTCTTCTCTGCGAATTCTGCGTCCTCTGTGGCCTCTGCGTTTTCTTTTCTTGCTTTCCTGATCGCTGATATCCGATCGCTGATAACCGTCCTGTCAGCGTCCTTGCGTGATCTTCCCTCTTCTCCGAAACTGAAAACTTATAACCGCAATCCCCTTTGGTTTCCCTCTCCCCCTCTGCTAAAATCCTAAAAGTTGCTACTCGTGGGCGAGTAGCTCAGCTGGGAGAGCGCCTCGTTCGCAACGAGGAGGTCGGGGGTTCGAATCCCCTCTCGTCCACCAAAACACCTTTAAAAGTGCACGTTTTTGACGAGTGGGCGATCAAATCAGGCACTTACCAGGGATAAGACGTAGAATAAATTCATAGCATCACAGGGCATTCGGACAGGCGGGACAAAAGGAGCGAGGCGCTCGGTAACCTCACAAGCGCCTCCTCTACTGCGTCAACGTAAACCGTACCTCACTGGATCACCTCCTTCTCGGCAGGAACGCCGATGTCGACAAGCATGTCGCGTGATCCGAGTATAACGCGGGATCGCGGAGATGTCAGAACAAGCCTTTCCTGATGCCACTAAAACCGCCGCTCTACTTCTTGAGAAGGCCGTCATTGAATTTCATGCTGGCGTGCGCTCCGTTGCAGAAAGGTTTGTTCTCGGACGCGCCACAACGGCAAAGCGTTACTCGGTTCCGCTTTTCGTAGCGTTTACCGTCATGCGACTCGACGGTGATCCCGCCGCGCACCCAGAGCGGGCCGCTGCATCCCAGCGCCGGATCTTCCACCACGCCAATCGAGGGGGGCAGAGGCTGTTCGATCTCCTTGCGCGTTTTCTTATCCTGCAGAACCAAGCGGCCCGCCGGGCAATGCATCGCCTCGCGAATCACCAGTTCACGAACTTCGGGCTCATCGGTCCGTTCGATGAGCGACCAAATCTTTCCCCCCGGATCGCAGAAGCGGGCAAAGGCGCACAGATTTTCAGCATCACTCAGGACCAACGTGGGCCCATCAATGGTCTCTGCCTGCCGGGCGTAGGGCACGCGGCTCGCGCTCTCGCGGCCATCGAACCCCATCTTGCTATGAGAACCGTCACAGAATGGTTTGCTCTTGGAATGGCCACAACGACAAAGCGCGTAGCCCGGTTTTTGCTCAAATGCCTGACCTTCCTTCCAGTCCCAGGAAGATCCTTCGTTGTCGGGAGTGATGATCTGAATCGCGATTGGTACATCTCCCGAAACCACGTATGGTCCATCCTTGATCACGACGATTTTTCTCTCTTGCGCCGATTGAGTCATGTGCGTGCCTCCCTTCTTGGGCCTTTTTGATAGCTGAGATGGTACATCTGCTGCTGGGCATAGCGGTAGGGTCGTCTGCTCCTGTCGGTCAGCCCTTGCACCCCGCATTCCTGGTAGCGATCGAAGATCTTGTAACCGGTCTTGCGGGAGATTCCGAACTCCCTGCAACGTTCCGCCATGGCCTCGCCGGCTACCTGGACCACTAGAGATCGGCCTTTGCGGTACAATCTTTTCATGGAACCAGTTGCGGCGGTCACGACAGTTTGGACAATTGCAAAGACGGCGGGAGAGATATCGAAGAAGATGTACGAACTCCAGAAGTCTCTTAAAGATCGCGAAGCAAAGCAACGGGTTGACGAGATGCTCGATCAATTGCGGGAACTTAGGCAATCGGCTTCAGAACTTGAAGACCAAAATCGCGAGCTTCGGGAGAAGCTCCGATTTAAGAGTGATGCTTACGAGTTCCGCAATCCATTTTGGTATGACAAAACGAACGCTAACCAACCGCTCTGCCCGAAGTGTTTCGCTAAACAGATCCCTGCACCCATGGGCAAGGCGCAGTCGGGGATGGGTGGTGGCCACCCATCGTGCTTCTGTCTAGTTTGCAACAACCAAGTCTATCTTTGAAATTCACCGAGAGTGCGGCTCCGGCCACTGCTTGTCGATCCTCTCCAAGATGAACTCCGCTTCCCGAATCGCCCTGTCCACGAAGTGCTGCTTCGCAGCCAGAGAACTCCGTGCCTTCCTTCTGTGATAGCATCCGCGTATGCCCAGAGGAACTAGAAAACAACCTTGCCGATGCGGTCACGGTAAAGGCATCCACCACGCCCGCCGCATCAAGATCAATCATAAGGATACGATCCGGAGTGCTTGCAACTTCCCCGGCTGTCGCTGCCGCGATTACGAGTTGGCGAAGAAGTAGCCTCATCCACGTTGGCGGCTAACACCTTCCACACGCCACCGCTCGTCGATCCGCTCCAAGATGAACTCCGCCCCCTGAATCGCCCTGTCCACAAAATACTGCCTCGCTAGATTGGGCCTGTCGGACTCGATCGTCTCGATCAGCTTCCGCGCACACAAAAGCGTCGCGGCAAAGAGAATTAGTGAGAAAAAGCTGTAGTTTCATCACTTTTTACTTTTATGTACTTTCGCTCGAGTACCCGCAGGCGCTTTCCTCTTCAATTTGACCTGATTGTAATCAACGGCGGCACGGACGAGATTTTTTAGAGCACGCTCATTAATCTTATCGCCCTCGAAAAAATCGATCGCTCGCCACGCGTTGCCTTCGAGGCCCGCGTTGAAGAGCTTGTCAGGATCTGGGAGGCTCGCCCCGTGGGCAAAGGTAAGCTTCACCTTATCTTTGTGGGCGTTGCCGACCGCGATCATTCCGTCGCGAGACCACACTGGGCTTCCCATCCACTTCCATTCCTCGATGATCTCCCGGTCGGCCTCAAGGATGGTCTTGCGGACGCTGGCGAGCGTCTTCCCGCGCCAGTCTGTGAGTCCTGCGATCAGCTGGTCAATACGTTCCGATGGATTCATTGGATCTTTAAGCCTCCAATTCTTGTGCCGTTTTCATGCGAGTAGTTTCATTGGGTATCCGATGTCACGGCACCCTATGATAGGCCTTCCAAAAGAAATACACCGTCATTCCCAGGCCGACAGCGATGACCGCCGCCCGGATGAATCGGGACGGGAGCTTCTGCGCATAGTGGGCTGCTGAGTACCCTCCGCACACCGCTCCTGCACTCATCACCGCGGCCTGCGGCCACACCACCGACCCGGTCACGATGAAGGTGATTGTGGCTACTCCGTTGATCGCACCCGCGAGCAATACCTTCAGGGCATTCATGGCGTGAATGTCCGTCATCCCCAGGGCGGAAAGCATCGCCAAATTCACAATGCCGAGACCCCCGCCGAAGTAACCGCCGTAAACCGCTGCTGCCAGTTCAAAAATGGCAGCGCCAGCCAACGCGGCCGTGCTTGCCTTGCCAGAAATAGATGCAGCGCTCCGTCCTGTCAGATATCGGCCGAAGATGAACAGAAGCGTGGCGGCAAGCATCAACCAAGGAATGACCCGCAAAAAAGTGGCCGCCGGCGTCTTAATCAGGAGCACCGCTCCCGCGATGCCCCCGATCACGCTCATGAGCAGAAGTGGAATAAGCATGCGGCGCGGCAGATTGAGCTGCTTGCGGTACGCCCCGCCAGTGGCTGCTGTTCCAACCCAGAGCGACAGCGTATTGGTGGCGTTCGCGGGAACGGGCGCGACACCCGTGAACAGTAGCGCCGGAAATGCGACAAAACTTCCCCCGCCAGCGACGGCGTTCATGGCGCCACCTAGTGCGCCTGCAAAGAAAAGAAAGATGGCTACCGATAGGCTCAAATCGCTCTTCTATCACGACCCAGGGGAAAGCTCCAGGCGAACATTTGCGCTAGGAGGAAGTGGCTGGCCGCAGGTGCCGGCAGAATTCTCCCTTCTCGCTACGGCACAAACCCTTGCCGGGCTGCGATGCAAATGAGCTTATGGCTTAACTTGGTCCCGGTCAGTTACACCGATGGCCAAAGCTGCGTCATCCGATGGTCTATGCTGGTATAACTCATTCAGGTCGAATATCTGGCGATAGAGGTCCTCGCCATGACTGGTTTCCAACGGCTGGCCTTCGAGCATCCCAAAGGTTCGCGTCGCGACTTCCTTGCTTTCGCCGCGCAGGTACAGGGCATCCTCGCGGCCGCATATTCTGGTTTCTGGTTGCTTCGTTGCTTGCCGTCGTATTAGGATTCCACTATCCAATCGATGGCCTGAAGGTCCGCGTCCTTCGCCACCTCGGTGTTCGGTGAGAGGCGCTAAAAGAACGCTGCAGACTAAAAGCTGCGTCGGCACCAGGGTCAAGAGCGTTGGAGAAGCATCCAAAAAGGTATGCGATCGTGCAGCCTTGTAACCAGTTCCAGGGTTCCGCTGAGATTTGAGAAACTGGATCGTGTCGGCCATACGGCCGCTCGAATAAATATTGCGTACCTGCTAAGGTTGCAGAATGTTAAAGAGTCTCAAATGAGCTTCAATAGAATTCTTATCGCGGTGGACGAAAGCGCGGTTGCAGCGCATGCGGTTGATGTCGGCATCGAGCTTGCAAGGTCACTCAAGGCAGAGATGGCCTTCATCCACGTGGTTGATACGTCCGTTTCTCATGCCGCTCCAAAACTAGAAGTTCCAACAAGCGAGCTAATCTCCAGGGAAGAGCAGGAAGCAAGGAAACTGCTTTCAGCTTTTCGGGACCGCGCGGGGACGAGCCCTGCTGCACTTGAATTCCTTGAAATCGGAAAGCCTGCTGTCAAGATCGTCGAGGGGGCAAAGAGCTGGCCCGCCGACCTCATCGTGATCGGTAGTCACGGGCGCGGGGGCCTTGAACGGCTCTTGCTAGGCAGCGTCGCTGAGTCTGTGGTGCGCCACGCTTTCTGCCCGGTTCTCGTCGTCCGGGCACGGACCTGAGTTTCTGGACAGAACGCTCATGAATTCGAAGTGAAGTGTGAAACACAACGTGTGGCCACTGCTTCCGCAGCCTCGAACCGTGGCCTTGGGTCTATTCGCGGAATCGAACGCGGAATAGCGCATATTTCTCACGTTAGCCTCTACCGCCTAACCGGACTTTCTCACAAGATTCAGCTTCCATGTTATTCAAGCTGCACATCACCCTGTCATCTTGAGGGGCGCGTCCTTTGCGCCCCGAAAGATCTCAACTGACACCCCATGCACAATTTTGATTGAGGTCCTTCGGCGATCCTCATCGGATCGCCTAGGATGACCGCGGCTTGCTGTGCTTGGACATCGGACGAATCGTATTCTGTGAAAAATCCGGGCTAGATGTGATGAATCGGCTCGTGTTCCGGGGCGTCGTCTGAAACCGTCTCGGCGGGTCCGCCTGGCTCAGGCCTGGACGAGTCAACGTTTCCTCCTTCCTTTGGCCGCGGATTGCGCCAGGAGCGGCGACGCAACCGGACCGTGAGAGCGTCGATGGCGAATCCCGCAATGATGGCTGCCAGAACGGCGATTAGGCCGTAGATCCAAGGGTGCCCGCTCGACAACGCCGCCATCTGCGCAGGAAATCCAACTTCAACGACTCCGAGCGGCGCCGTCGTTCGCGCGACCACCGATCGATTCTTACAGGCATACATTTCCACGTGGTAGGAGCCGGGCGGCGCGCTCCTTGGCCAATTCAGGTCCACGGTGTAACGGCTGGCGTCTTCGGCCGCGTTCACCATTCGAACTGCATCTGGGTGCGTTTGGTAACGGCCCTCGCGGGATTTCAAAGCTAAGAAGCTGCTGCGAATGAGTTCTAGATACTGTGGATCGGGTTCCACCCCCGCACACTCCGCAAGACTCCCGGACGCGGTGTCGTGCCGCGCGGTTGTGCTGCACTTACAATGACTGCGGCAAGCCAGCCGGTTCTTGATCGCCTGCTCGTCAAGCTGATAGGCCTCGATGCTGGTGCGGTCTAGAAGCGAGCTCACGTCGGCAGAGCTGAAACTCAAGAACAGAGAAGGGGCGGCAGTGACATGAATCCTGTCCGTATTCACCCAGATGGGACCCACCCTTCCCTTCTTGTTAAAGAACTCGTCGTTCTCATCGCCCCGGATTACCACCAAGACCTGCGAGCCAGCGGGGGCCGTGCCTTCGATCCGCACTTTGGCTCCATTGTAAAACGCGCCCATTTGGATGGTTTCCGGCGAAAGCTTGAGCGAAGGCGCAGAAGCTTGTGCGGCAGCAATATTTGGCAAGGCGATCATCAAAATAGCCGCCAAGAAGCCAAGCGCCACTCGCTCTCGCAAAAGAGTCAGCCGGCAAGGAATATGCGTCGTTAAGCTCCGGACTGTCGTTTGCCGAGTGGCTGTATTTCGTGAAGTTAGCCGCATGCGATCAGTCTCCTCAACTGCCACAGGTGCGCAACGACGGCGTCATGAACTGGTTTCAGCAATGCCTGCGTGCCGGCAGCGCTGAGCGGGTTGCCGGGTGACAGCGTGACGCCGATAGCCATTTTCAGCATGACCACGAGCGCCATAATACCCAGAATGATCATGAGTTGCTCACCGCGCAGTAGCCGGCTGAGGCGCGCCCCGATCTGAGCGCCGATGGTTGATCCCACAGCCAAGATAAGTGCCAACACCAAGTCCACGGTGTGATTTGTGGTTGCTTGCATGAGGGTGGCTCCCGCGCACGTAAACAGAATCTGGAACAGGCTGGTTCCCACCGCCACGTGCGCGGGCATCCCCAACAGATAGACCATCACTGGCACAAGCATAAAGCCGCCACCCACCCCCATGATGGCTGTCAGTACGCCAACGAGCGAACACAACGCAAATGGCACCAGCAACGAGTGCCGGACCCCGGAGCGTGGGAAATCCATTTGGAAGGGCAACCGGTTGAGAATCGCACGGGCGTGGCCGGGCGTACGCGGCCGCGGGGCCATCAGTCCACGCCTCATCTTTCGGAAGCTGTCGCGCAAAATGTAACCGCTCACAAAGCCCAGCACGACGATGTACGTGAGAGTAATCATCACATCGGCATTTCCGAGCGCCTTCAAGACCTTAATGCAGCGCACTCCTAGGGCTGAGCCCGCAAGCCCGCCCAACAGCAGCATGATGCCCATCCTGACGTCAACATTGTCCAGGCGAAAATGAGCGGCGACCCCCGACGCCGAAGTTGCGACAATGGAATTCGTGTCCGAGGCGGCGGCTACGGTGGGAGGTACTCCGATCATCATGAGGATTGGAGTAAGCAGGAATCCACCTCCAACTCCAAGGAGTCCCGAGAGCAGTCCAATCACGCCGCCCACCACGACCAGCAGCAACACGTTGATGCTGAGACCAGCTATGGGCAGTAGGATTCGCATCACATGCACCTGGCAGGACTGCCATCGTAAACAGCATTGGGAAGGGACTGGCGAGAATCCGAGGAAAGCTGCAGGGCCGGGTCTGAAGCCCGTGCCGCGCCGCGTAGAGTGAGACGCTCCCAGAGAGACAGTCCTGCAAAGTGTCCCCAGCGCGGTTCGCGCCCGCTGGACTGCGCACTCGTTAGCAAGACCAAGTAAAGCACATGCAACGCCCCGGAAACACAGGGATCGTCTCACTCCTAAAAAGACCACGATCACGTGAGTAAATGATGTGACTCACCGCACCCTCACGTGTGCGTGGAAACACCGGAAATACAATAAATTAGCCGGGCGAACTTCGTTTTGCCGGGTCCTCCAGCCGGAAACCATAGTTGCCTTCCAGAAACTGCTGCACGTACCACCTCATCACCGCGTCGCTGGTCATGTACATATCCAACTGGCTGGTGCAGGCCATGAGCCGGCCGAGAATATCAAGATTAGCTTCGGTTCTGTCGGCGGGCGCCTTCTTGAACCAGGCGTTGACCAGATCCCCCCGGCGGTCAACCAGGAAACCGTAGTGCACCAGGCAGGCTTCGATGAAACTGGCCCGCAGATTGCGCCTTTGCCGCGCCGCGCCTCCCCCGGCAAACCGGAAGGCAATATAGTTATTGCCCGGAACATCGCAAACGCATGCGTCCACCAGGGTGAAGTGGTACGCCAAGCGCGAATTGAGGTTCATGTATTCGTCGGCAACGAGCAGGTAGCTTCTTTCGCCCAACGCGCGCACCGCGCCCGTTGACGAAGTGAGAGAAGTCGCCATGACGGACGCCAGATCACCCAAGCTAGCAGGCATCTCGCGGGTCCAACTCACTTCGGGATGACACACCCCGCGCCAGAGGGCCTGGAACGGCCTGGACACAATCTCCGACGGCTTCACTTCCGGTGCCGATGGATTGCTAACGGCCAGCCCGCCGCCGAGATCGAGCACTTGTAAGTTAATTGGCACGGGTGTGAGAAGCTTTTTGGAGCACTGCAAACCTCGCTCCAACTCGCTATCGTTCAGCGCGAACATCGCCTCGATCGCCTTCTCGTGGCAGAAGCGCAGCACATCATGGGTTGACTTACACCCGGCTGGCCGGAAGTTGTAGGCGGACGGATCGAGCAAGTGCAGGGTGAGCAGCCGCCCGCTGATCGGGTCGCTCGATATCTCCCGGTAGCGTTCGACCGGGAAGGCTTCGACAGCGCGTGAGCGCCACAGTGATCCTGAGTACACCCGCGGTTGCACCGCGTCCAAGCTGACCGGATCGCCGTTGTGAAGCTGTTCGAAGGCCCCCGCCAATTGAAAAACGGAAGGGATCTTAAACTCGCGGAGAAGCGCCGCGGCATGCCCGGCGATGTTCCCCCACTCCGCAACTAGGCCCGCGATTCGGGGAAAGACCTCCACGATTTCGGGGGACGCCTTGCGCAGGAATAGGATCGCCCCTTCAGGCGTGGCGCCCAGGCCTCTGGGCTCCGTAACGAGATAAGCATTCCCCGAGACCCGCCCTGGATACACGCTGCGGCCGCCCGCCAGCAAAGGATCTTGCTTCACTCGCGTCTTGGTCCGCACAGACGCTGACCCTACCAGAGCCAGCGGCCGCGACTGCACGATCCAGAGACTTCCGGTATTGTCGAGCGCCCACTCCACGTCCTGCGGCACTCCAAAGTGTTCCTCGATCCGCACGGCCCACTCCGCGAGCAGGGCCACTTCCTTCGGACCGAGGCTGGGAGCGTTGGTTGCCTCGGGTGCCAATGTATAGCGTTCCAGCCCTCCACCTTCGCGGGGGACTACCTCCTCCTCTTTCCGCACAATGTTCTGCTCCAGCACGCGATGAGAGTGGCGGCGCTCCACCACAAACAAATCGGCAGGTGAGGCACCACTGGCGATGTCCAAACCCAGCCCGCGGGTTGCGGTCACCCACAGTCCCTCACTTTTCGGGTTACTCGGGTCTCTGCTGTAAATGATTCCTGATGCGCGGGCGCGGATGATACGAAGGCACAGCACAGCGATGGGGCTTTCAACTTCTGGCAGTCCGGCCGACAACCGGTAGAACAGCGCACGTTCGCTGAAGCGCCCGGCGACCACTCGCTTGTAGCCGTCGATCATCTGGTCCGGATAAACATTAAGGAGACTGAGGAACTGCCCCGCGAAGGTCCTCGCGTCGCCTTCTCCAACGGCGCTGGAGCGCACCGCAAGTCCCGGGCCGGCCCCGCGGAGGCTGAGGGTATGGGCGCGTTCGGCGATGGCCACCTCGAGCGGCCTGGGCACAGGCAAAGCCATTACCATGTCAGTTAGCTTTCTCGAGATCTGTTGCAGAGCGTCGAGGTCGTTTAAATCCACGTTCCGCGTCGCGTCCCGGATGTTCTTCCAGAGCGGGCGCCCGCAGAACTGCAGGTAAGCTTCCGCGGTCAGTACATAGCCGTCCGGAACAGGCAAGTGGAGCTTATTCCTGATTTCTCCAAGAGCCGCAGCTTTGCTGCCCACTTGCGGGGCCGAGGTGATATCTAACTCGGACAGCCACGCAGAAAGATTTGGGCTGATCAATTCCTGGCACGCGCCGACGTGACTCTCTACCTCCTGACGCTGGGTGCGGACCGCTTCACGCAACGTGCGAAAGTCCTTTCCGGTCAAGCGCTCCAGGGTTGCAACCGCACAGTCAGTCTTTTCAAAGATCGCGGCAATACGGTCACCCAGCGCTTCCCGCGTTGGCGGCGCGTATTGCAGATCCTCCTGGATGGAAGCCAGGAGTTCCAGGCATTCGTTATTTAGCGAAAGCAATTCGCGGAAGCTGGTGTACTTGCTCCTAATTCTTGGCTCGGGAGCTTCAGCCGGGTCACTCCGCTTTCGTTTCCACCACCAGGAGTTCATGGTTCTGAAAATGCCCTTCAGTCATAGGGATACTGCGCGGACACAGTTGCCACGCCGCAGCCGCACAGTTCAAATCACGTTGCTAAGCCCGGGGTCTTTGGCCAATATCTCGCCGAGCCGGCGGTCATTCAAGTGCGCGCGGCGGTAGCCTTTTCCACCCCACACCACAAAGATCACACTCAGCAGCACCAGTGCTCCGTCGAAGGCGCTCCACCTGGAAAACCCAAAGAAACGGAACAGCGTGAGGCCGAGAACCAGAAGAGCGAGTCCGGTTCGTATCACCGCCAGGAAAGTTCTCCCCCGGGCGAGTTCGGTTCTCTGCAGGGATAGGCGCGTCCGAGTCGCGGCTCTCATGGTCCGGTTGGTCGCCAGGTCATTTCTTTCCTGCGCCAAATCCGTGCGTTTTTGGGATAGCGCGTTGCGCCGTTCGGCCAGCAGATTCCGCTCCTTGGCCAGAGCGGTTCTGCTGTAGGCAAGATTGGTCCGTTGACGCGCCATTTCAGTCCGGTTGAGCGCCAGGTCCGTCCTCTGTTCCGCCAGGGCACTGCGCTCGCGCGCGAAGTCGGTGCGGATGTTGGACAGCTCAGTGTTTCGCGTTGAAAGCCGCGTCTGTGCCCGAGTCAGCGAGGTCCTCTCCCGAGCCAGTGCAGTCTGGTCTTCCGTCTGTTGTGCCGTTATTGAAGAGAACTTGAGAAGATTGGAGGTCGTGTCGGTCCGGCGCTTGGCCAGCTCGTTTTGCTCCCCGATCAACTTAACCTGCTCTTCTGCGTAACCGATCCCTTTGTCAAGGGATGCTTTGATTGCTTCTAGAACAGCCCGTGGTTGTTCGTCGAGCCCCAGTTGGTCCATCTTTCGCCTCCGGTGATCAAGACATCATGTCGAATGGCAGGGCGTACCCCTCTTTGTACTGAACTTCCGCCACGCCCGGCACGCCCCTCGCAATCTCCAAAACAGTCGAGCGGACTGGCTCGTCCAGGCAAGGTCCCTCCAGGGTGATGCGTTTCCCTTCCACCGTGGCTCCCACTTCAAGCTCGAAAGTTTGGGGATTCTCAAGGAGGGCCGCTAGGACGCGGGCGCAAAGGTAGCAGTTTTCGACGACAGCCACGGACCCGGGCGTTGGTTTGAATTCATTTTGCTGCACGACATGCATAAGCATGCAGCAGGCCGTCGGGAAAGAAATGCGCTCCAGGTTGATACACAGATCAAACTGTTCAGGATCCCGAAGGTTCTTTCCATACATGAAGCGGGTCCAGCGGCTTCGCTCCTCGTCCACTTGCCGGATGCGCTCCAGCGCCTGTTCCTTGGTGAGTTTTTCCCGCCCCAAGAGCAGCCTGACCCGCAGTTCTACAGGCGCGACAATTCGCACTCTGACAGCATGTGAGATCCCGTGGAGCAGGAGATGCCCCGAATAGCCAAAGTAGGCGACGTCGCCTTGCCGGGCATGCTCCAGAAGAGCCAGTTGCATCAGCACCTTGTACGGCCGTCGTAGGGTGCTGAGTTTGCCGTAGTCTTGCGCGGCTTTCGCCATGCTGGCGATGACTTTGTTGGCCAACTCGCCGTGCGTGTTTACCACCGCGATCAGATCCTCACGGGTCAGACACCGCATGCCCGCCGTCTTCGACAGGCATTCACTAATGAGCTGACCACCGGAGAAGGAGCCCCTGGATATCAAGAGCAGGGCCATGTTTGTTCTTTCCTCCGACGATCACTTACCCCGCCGGCGAGGCCCGCCAGCTCACCGTCCCCCCGCATAGGAAAGCAGGTTCGACGGTGCCATTATCAATCCGACGGCCATCTTCACGGTGACAACGAGCACGACAGTGGCAAGAATTATCTTGAGCTGGTCGCCCCGCAATAGCCGGGCCATGCGCGCGCCGATCTGCGCGCCAACTGTGGAACCTGCCGCGACCAGCAGCGCCAGCACCAGGTCCACGGTGTGGTTCGTCATGGCTTGCATGACCGTCAGCCCCGCACACGTAAACAGAATCTGGAAGAGATCGGTCCCAACCGCGACGTGCATGGGCATCCGAAGCAGATAAACCATCATCGGCACCATGATGAATCCGCCGCCGACGCCCATGATGGCCGCCAGCATCCCCACCAGCGCGCAGAGCACGAATGGGACAATCACCGAGTGCTGCACGTTCGAGCGCGGGAAGTTCATCTGGAACGGCAGTTTTTTGAATAGATTCTGCTGTTCAACTTGACCGTGGGTTTCGGGAGTCATGATGCCCCGGCGAAGGCTGTGCAAGCTTTCCAGAAACATGAACGTGCCGACGCATCCGAGCACTACAACGTAGGTGATCGTGATTACAATATCGGCGCTCCCCAGGACGCGCAGCATCTTGATGATGCGGACTCCAACTTGCGCGCCCGCCAAACCGCCCAGCAGCAAGACGCTGCCCAGCTTCAAGTCCACATTCCCCAGCCGGAAATGCGCCGCCATTCCTGAAGATGAGGTGGCCACGATGGAATTGGTGTCGGAAGCGGCGGCCACGGTGGGTGGAACTCCGATCATCATCAAGATCGGCGTCATCAGGAACCCTCCGCCTACTCCAACCAATCCTGAGAGAAAGCCCACTAGCGCGCCGACGGCCACGAGCAGAAACAGGTTGATGCTTATACCCGCTACTGGCAGAAGGAGGTGCATCGTCTTCTTCTTTCCTCTCGTCCTCGGTTTGGCACGTCAGAGCCCTCGAAGCGACAATCAGGCCCGGACTGGCGGCGCCAGGTCGTCAAGGTTAAGAGAGATAACCCCGGACGTGGCCGAAGCCACCTGTTTCACTTCGTTGATCTGCCCAAGGCTCGAAACGTTTCCCTTTATGGATACTGCACCCTCGTGCGCCTGGACTTCGACTTCCAGGTTCGCGGTCGACGGGCTGATGGCCAAGTCGGCGCGAACGCGGCTGGCCAGCGCTAGATCATCCATCTTCTGCTGACATTCGGGAGTGAACTCAAAACACCTCTCGATCACCATCGAGGAGATGATGTGACAGGCTTCTTCGATGTCAATGTGCTCCAGATTGAGCACGATATCGTAGAGAGAGGGGTCTCCCCAGTCCACCCCGTACAGGAACTGGGTCCACTTTCGCCGGTCCTCGTCGACCTTTTCGATGTACGCAATCGCTTCGCGTTGGCTGTACTTCAGCCGCTCCTGAACCATCCGAATGCGGAATTCCATCGGGGCAATGATGCGGGTCCGCAGGATGGGCTGGCCGCCCTTGAGAAGCAAATGGCCTGCCAGGCCGTGATAAATTGCCTTCCCGGTCCTGACCTCTTCAGCCAGCGCGGCCTGAATCAAAACCAGGTAAAGGTACTTCTTGTGCTTGAAACGATCCAGAAAGTTCGGCGGCTTCTCCAGCGCGTCCCGGAGTTCTTGCTGGGACACTCCATAGGCCGCGGCCCGCTCGACGATAACATCGCGGTCGATGCATCGATAGCCAAGTCTTCGGGCCAAGCACTCCGCCAGAGTCTTGCCGCCGCTGAACGAACCCCGCGAAATGGTAATGACCGACATGGAAAACCCTCCGTCGCAATTTGCGCTTGGCCCGCACCGCGAACACCGGTACGCGCCGGGATTGTAATTCAATTCGTTGCTCGGTTCGCGCCGAATCAAGGCCTAGCCTTTTGCGCCCGGACCGCTTTTAGTGCGGCTTCACCGCACCCGTGGCCGCCCCGTGCAATTTCACTTCTACTTTCTCTTCGAGCGTGTCGTAGTACTGCTTCAGAATCGCAATCACCTCGGGTTTGGAGAACTCCGCGGGAACTGGCTTGCCCTCGCTCATCAGCTTACGAAGCAGGGTGCCCGAAAGCAACAGCCTAGCGCCGCCCTTGTAGTTGCCATTGTCATCGATCACCGCTTTGCTCTCGTGCGGGCAGGTCTTCATCGAGGCCATACTCCCGCACTCATAGCAGTAGAAGGTCCAGTCCATGCAAAGCGGCTGGATGGCCAGAGCGCCCGGCGGCACTTCGTTGAAGATCTTCTGCGCGTCGAACGGCCCGTAGTAATCGCCGACGCCAGCGTGGTCGCGTCCCACGATCAGGTGTGAACAGCCGTAGTTCTGGCGGAAAGCGGCGTGGAGCAGGGCTTCGCGCGGTCCCGCGTAGCGCATCTCCATCGGGTAACCGCCCTGGATCACGCGTTCTTTGCGGAAATACTTGTTCACCAGCGCGTCGATCGCTTTCACGCGAACATCTGCCGGAATGTCGCCGGGCTTGAGTTTGCCCAACAACTGATGCACATAGACTCCGTCGCAGACTTCGATCGCTATCCACGCCAGATAGGCATGCGAGTTGTGCATCGGGTTGCGCAATTGCAGAGCCGCCACCATGCTCCAGCCGCGATCGGCAAAAAGCTTGCGCGCGTCAGCGGGACGCTGATAGATCCCTTTGAACTCTTCCGGGAAGAATGACTCCGACAGCACCTTCACCGGCCCCGCCAGATTTACCGCCGCCTGTTCCATCACCTTTTCGACGCCCGGATGTTTCGGGTCGTTCGTACGGAACACTTCCTTGCACTCGTGCTCCTTGTCGATTTTGTATTTCTCGGTCACTTTCATCGTGCCCACGAGGGCGTTCGTCTCCACGTCCCAGAGCGCCACTTGCTCTCCCAAAGCGACGGAGTTGGCCAGGCCCTCTTCCGCGGAAAGTGTGATGGGAATGGGCCAGAACAATCCATTCTTGCTGGGCAAGCGATAGTGATCGCAGCACTCCTGCCAGTCCGCCTTTCCCATGAAACCGTCGAGCGGGGTGAAGGCCCCAATTCCCATCATGATCAAGTCGCCGGTCTCGCGGCTGGTCAGAGGAATCTTCTTCAAACGTTGCGCTTTCTGAATCTCCTCGGTCTTGGCTTGGCCTTCCAGCAACAGAGGTTTCAGTTCAGAACTGCCGTGCGGGGGAACAAGTTTAGCCATCTCAATGCCTCCTCAAATGTGAAATCAAAATAGGGCCGGGTTCTCAGCGGCAGCAAGAGTCAAGCGCTCTTGTCCGCCAAAGTATCCGTCGATACAGAATCCTGGGTTGCAGTTGCTTGTTTGTCTCCTTCCCAAGTCGCAGCCAGAGCCACGGTTCGGTAAACGAAATGGGCGAACTTGGAATATGGCGCGTACAGGAACAGCGCAAGGATCATCGTCAGGTGGATAAAATAAATGGGGTACATCCACGTCTGGTTCTGCGCCAGGCGCAGAACCTCCGAGAGAATGCCGGTGAATACAGCGGTCGCCAACACCAGCAGGAAGAACCAGTCGAAATACGTGCCGGATGATCTGGCCTCGTGGTCCTTGATCCGGCCAGCGATGAGAATCATGCACCCGGCTAAGGCCACCAGCGCGCACACGTTGGCAAAAATCTTGAGCGGGCTGAGGATCGCCAGAGGCGTGTGCATCACGCCAATCATCGTCCCGATTCCTACAACGGTGCCCATGATGGCGAGTCCGACGAACCCAGAAAACACCAGCAAGTGACCCCAGTAGCGGTCTTTCTCCACACTGCACTGGGAAAACCGGCGATGTGTGAGTATCTCGGCCAAGACGGGTCCCAAGGCCGGAAGGATCGCGCCGTTCGCCCCGGAAGCTCGCAGGGCACCCAAAAACTGGATAACTCCAGCAACGAAGGCCGCCAGAACCAGGCCGCCAACCGTGAAGAAAAGCACTTCCAGTCTGGATTGCGGGAACATGAACGCAAATTCCCAGCCTGACGCAGAACCACTCCGCAACGGCCACACGGCGATGGTGAAAAGGATGAAGATCGGCAGGGCCAGCAGCAACGGCAATGCCATGGGACTGGAAACAAGCCTGCCCATAAATCGTGGAAACGCGAACCGCTTGATACTTTCGCTCCGGATCGCTGCCATGACCTGGCCGGGGCGGGAGTCGCGGGGGCATTTGCTGGTGCAGTCGCCACAGTTGTAGCAGAGCCAGACGGCCGGATCGGCCATCAACTGGTTCTTCAGGCCCCATTGGGCCTCAATCATCTGCTTGCGGGGGAACGGCCTGTCCGCGCCGGAGAGCGAGCAAACCGAGGAACAAGTGGCGCACTGGAAGCACTTTTTCAGGCCGCCTCCACCCGCTGCGACCACGCGGTGGATGAATTCGGTGTCGGGTTGAACCAGCAATGTACTTGCCATCGCTAAAATCCCTTGTACGGATTCGGACCCAGGCCGCGAACACGCGCGACGAAGTCGTCGATCACCTTGGGCACATGCTCATACTCGTCGATGGCCAACTGCACGAGTTCGATCCGGCCTGACTCTAGTTGCAGTCGTTCGAGGGTGTCTTTGACATTCTCCAGGCGACGGTTGGCCAATTCACTGCCGCGTAGAAAGTGGCATTGGTAATCGTCTCCGAACTTGCAGCCCATTAGCATGATTCCGTCAATGCCGCGAGACAGGGCGTCGGCAATCCACACGATGTTCATCGAACCAAGACAGCGCAGGGGGATGATGCGCACGCTGGCGTCGTAGGTGGCGCGGCACATGCCCGCCATATCGATCGCGGGATAGGCGTCGTTCTCGCAGGCGAAGATAACAATGCGCGGTTTGTCTTCGGTTTCGTCCGGCACCTCGATTGCTTTCACTATGCTTGCGATCATGTCGACCGAGTAGTTCTTGAAGGAAACGATCCGCTCGGGACAGGCGCCCATGCAGATGCCGCAGCGCCGGCAACGATACGGATTGAACTTGGGGGTGCCTTTTTCGTCTTCGTCGATCGAGCCGAAGGGACACTCCTCGGTGCATCGCTTGCACGAAGTGCAACGCTGCAGGAAGAAGCTGGGAAAGGACAAATCACCGGCACGCGGGTGCACTGCCTGCCCACGGGTGGCCAACTCGATGCTCTGGATCGCCTTCATCACGGCGCCACAGGCATCTTCCTCTGCCATCACAGAGTCCATGGGAGCGCGCACCGCGCCCGCGGCGTAGATTCCCGTCCGCAAGGTCTCGTAGGGGAAGCAGATGAAATTCGAATCCGGGAAGCCATTCCGGAGAATCGGCAAATCCGGACCCTGGCGGTAGGTAAGGTTGAGGATTTCAGTTCCTTCGTGATGCTTGTACTGCTCGACGACCTTTTCCGCTCCCTGGCGCTGCTCGTCGGACTCGTTGCGCAAGACCTTGAGGTTGGCATCGCGCAGTGTGCGGATCGCTATGCCGTCGGCCGAGTTGGGCACCATTCCCGTAGCCAACACGACCAGATCGACCGGGATCTGCATGGGCGAGCCCAACAGGTTATTGTCTGTGCGGACCAGGACGCGGCCATCGGCAGCTTTTTCGACGCAGCTCACGGTGCCCTTCATAAAGAAGTTCAGCGGCTGCTCCTGGACCTTCTGGTAATACTTTTCGTACTGCCCAGGTGTAACGATGTCCTTGTAGATTACGAAAACCTGGGCTTCTGGATTCTGCTCGCGGATGTATTCCGTCTGCTTGAGCGTGTTCATGCAGCAGGTGGAAGAGCAGTAGGGCAGGTGATCCTGGTCGCGCGATCCGGCGCATTGCACGAACAACACGCTTTCCACCGGCTTGCCGGTCGAAGGCCGGACAATCGGGCCAGCCGCTGCCATCTTCTCAAGCTCCACGTTGGTGATAACGTCGGGCAAGCCGTAACCCAACGAGGAAAGTTTTGCTGCATCGTAAGGCTTCCAGCCCGTAGCCATGACGATTGCGCCCACGCGATGAACGAAGGGCTGGCCTCCGTTCTGCAAAGTAACGTCGAACATGCCTGGCTGCCCGTCAGTCTTGGTAATCCTGGTCGAGCAATACACCTTTATGCGTGGGTGGGAGGTCACAGCTTGGATTCGCCCCGCCACCCCATCCGCGTGCGCTTCGGTATAGGGAGCACCCCGGGGAATGTCCTTCTTTACGGTGCCGGCGAAACCCCCAAGCTGCTGCAGCTTTTCCACCAGAATGACGTCAAAACCAGTGGCGGCCGCTTCCAGCGCCGCGCTGAGGCCTGCGACGCCGCCGCCGACAACGAGAATTGCCCGGGAGATCGCGTCTGAAACCGGTTCCAGGGGTTCCATCTTTCCGGCCCGCACAATCCCCATGCGCAGATTGTCTTCAGCGAGCATCTGCGTATCTTCATCCTTGGCCTTGTGGCACCAGGCGACCTGCTCACGTAGGTTCACGCGATCCATGACCATCTGCGGATCGAACAAGAACTCAGCGGTCTTAGCGCGCGGGGAACACGCCGCGACGACGACGGCATTCGCTGCGCCTTGCTGGAGGTCCTCGCGGATCAGACCAACGCCCTCTTCGCCGCACAGAAATGGATGGGTGCGGCACACCGGCACCTTGTACTCGCTCTCTGCGATTTTGGCGAGCTTCCCCACGTCCACCGACTCACCGATGGAGCAGCCGCTACAGATGTAGACGCCCAGTCGCTTATCCATGCTGCGTTGCCCCCAACGTGACCTGTAGGGCCTTTAGCGCCGCTCCCGTGGCGTCGCGGATGGTCGCCGAGACTTCCGTCGGCCGCTTGACGCAGCCGGTGCCGTACAAGCCAGTCTTGAGGTTGTTGATGAAACCGAATTCGTCGAGGTCAAATACCGCCGGCAGCCCGCCAGTCTGCGGCACCATGCCCGTCGCCAGAACCACCAGATCGTACTTCCGCGTAATCTTTTTCCCGTTCAGGACGTCCTCGGCCGTGACCAACAGTTCCTTGCTCGCCGGATCTTCTTCCACCTTGCCCACCTTGCCCTTGATCAGCTCGATCTGGCCGTCGGCGGTCACCTTGGAAAAGAAGTCTTGCAGGTGCCCCGGTGTCCGGAGATCGATATAGAAGATGGTGATCTTCGCTTCCGGATAGAGCTTTCGGATGTACGTGGCGTGCTTCAGCGAAGCCGAGCAGCAGACCGCCGAGCAATAAGGAAGATGGTTCCGGTCTCTCGATCCGGCGCACTGCACGAAGGCAACCGAGCGCGGCTCTCTTCCGTCCGAGGGCCGCAAGACTTTGCCGCCGGTGGGCCCGGAGGTAGAAGCAAATCGCTCGACCATCACATTGCTGACTACGTTGGCATACTTGCCGAACCCCAGATTCTCGATTTTGCTGGCGTCGTACGGCGCCCAGCCGGTGGCGACGACCACGGATGCGACCCGCAACGTTCTCTTTTCCGCTTTTTGCGCAAGATCGACGGCTTTGTACGGGCAAGCATCGACGCAGGCATGACAGTTTTCCGGACAGGCGCTGCGTTCGACCACATATTTCGCTGGGAAAGCCATGGGGTGGGGTAGGTGGATCGCCTTGCTCTTGGAAAGACCGTAGTTGAACTCGTCCGCGACCTCAGCCGGGCAGACCCCGCTGCATTCGCCGCAAAGAGTGCAGGCATCCGTAACATACCGCGGTGCGATGTTGATTACCGCCTGATAATCACCCGGAGTCCCGCTCAGGCTTTCCAATTCCGCCAGAGTCAAGATCGTGACCTGGCGGTTGTTCTTGAGGCGCTTCAGATTGATTTCCAGGCCGCAGGCAGGCGGGCAAAGCTTGGGAAAGTATTGGTGAAGGCGCGCGACGCGGCCGCCCAGGTAAGCTGATTTCTCGACCAGGACGACCTTGCATCCGGCCTCCGCCGCCTCGATGGCTGCAGTCAGTCCGGCAATACCTCCGCCAATGATGAGGATTGCCTTGCCATCGCCGTTTGCAGTTCCCGAGCTTGACATAATCCTCTAGAGCTAATGCGAAGCGTTCGCGGCCTCAGCGGCTGTTGTCCGTGCGGCCTCGCTCAACTTGGCCGACTTCGTCAGTTTCATCCGCTTCCTCTCCTGGAAAAGGCTGAACATGAGCCAATCCATGGCAAATTCCAATAGCTCTTCATCATCGCAGCGCAGGGCCTCGATGCGAGCTTCGTCCACATCAATTAGCTCGAGGAAGCGCGTGTCAAAAACAAATCTGCGGAAGCGATCCAGGTCATAGGCAGCCATGTAAAACATGGCCAGTTTGTCCGGTGTGAGCGGCTCTGGGTTGTCCCAGCCCGGATGAGCCATGAGTTGGCGAAAAGATGCCTGGTTCAATTCGAAAGCCTCAATGCCCTGTTCCTCGATCCAATCTCGCACCGAGCAGCCATTACCCACGCCATGTCCGTGGCAGAGTTCCTCGTGCACCTGGAAATAGAATCTTTGCGCCGCCGCCTGTGGATCTTTAGGCTCGGCCATGCCCAGCGGGTACATGCGGCAAGCCCAGGGCCGGTGCGCATAGATGCCGCATCCTTGCTCGCTCACAAACGGACAGGTCTGGTTCTCGGCTTTCATCTGCAGGAAAATCACGGGAGCTTTGCTGTCCCTGGACTGCATGACAAATGTGTAACGCTCCAGGAACTCGGAGGAGTCGAGCTGCAGCGCCCGCTTCATTCTCAATACGTCATACGGTGTGAGCAGGATGGAGACGTCGTGGCAGCATCGCGTAAAGCAGTCCAGGTCGCGGCCGCAACGGAAGGTGAAGCGGTCATCCAACCCCAGACGCGGGGAGTCCTGCAAGATTCTTTTCTCCGCTGATGCGTTTTCAGGCATGAATCGCTTCCTTCTTCTGAATGATGCTGCTGCGCAACGCCTCAGAGGACCACACGGGGAGAGGGCCGTCTTCTCCCGTCGAAGGGTCAAACCGGTGACGATAAGAAGCAGTCACGTTGAACTGGCTCTGCATCCAGATCCAGCCCCGCACGAAATAGGGGCAGTCGTCATTGAAGCAGACATACTGGTAGTCGGAACTCCAGGAACTAAGTTGCGGGTTTTGCCACTGGACCATCGGTTCGCGGCAGTGCGGGCAACGGATTTCTAATACTTCCGGCATGTCACACTCTTGCATTCGGTCGAGGAGCCGCGGCAGCGGCCCCTCGCGCCGTCTTTTTGCTAGTGCCGTTCCAACTTGTTCCAGCAAAACCCTTCGAGAATACTCTCTCCGTGTTCGCTTCGGATGCTTGGACCATCATTTGGCCCAAATAGTTGCAACGGTGCTAGTCGGCCGCAACCGCCTGCGGTTGCGGGAAGATATGGAGAATGGGCCGCTTGAGCATCTCCCACTTCCCTGTCTTCGGGTCACACCGGCAATTGGCGAACACATGCCAGTCCTTCTCGTCAATCGTCGGCGTGTCCGAGCGCATGTAGTACCCCGGCCAGCGCGTCTCTTCACGGAACAGCACCGTGCGCACGTGGGCCTCGGCTTGCCACATCCGATGGACGTTCTCCCAGCAGCGCATCAGTTCGTGCAGATTCGATGCGCCCAGCTTGGCGGAGTCTTCCGCCAGGAAGGCCAGCAGTTCCTGGGCGCGCTCGAGGGAAGGCTTGTTGGTGATGAATTGCGCGGTCACTCCGCCGGCATACTCGTCCATGATCTTCTGCAAACGGAACATGAACATGCGCGGCTTGATGTAGTTGGGGTTCGTGTCCTCATCAGTGCTGGCGTTCTGGTTTTGCTCGAACGTATCCAGCGGCTTGAGGATCTCGGCGATCAGGCCGTCCAGCGTGGCTTGGTCCACCTTTGGAGCGGTGTTATTGTCCACGATGAACTTGACCGCGGATTTCGCGGCAATGCGGCCTTCGGCGTGTGAGCCGGACGAGAACTTGTGGCTGGAAGCGCCCGAAGCATCGCCCGCGCAGAACAGACCTTTGACCGTCGACATGTTGCTGTAACCCCAGAAATACTGGCTCTTGGTTTCGCTGGTTTGCAGGTCTTCTGGACCGCTGACCCAAGCCCCCGAAGCCCCCGAGTGCGAACCGATGAAGTACGGCTCGGCGGCTGCAATCTCCGAGCTCCGTTGTTCGGGTTGCACATTGGTGGCAGCCCAAAGCAAAGCCTGCGAGATCGTCATGTCGAGGAAGTCTTCCCACGCCTCCGACTCCAACTCCTTCATCTTCTTCTGATAGGCTTTGGGATCGTTCTTGTAGGTGTCGGCGATCTTGGCCAGGGCTTCTTCCGTCCTCATATAAATCGGGCCCTTGCCGTCCAGCACATCGAGCATGCCCAGATAGTTGCGAAGGTTAGCGGGGATGGGCTTAACCCTGCCGTAGGGGCCCCACTTTTCCAGTTCGGCCTTGCGCTCCACCATGTACTCTCCGCCCATGGCGTTCGTGGCCCGAGACTTGAACAGAAGGAACCACGCGCCCACGGGACCGTACGCGTCCTTGAAGCGCACCGGAATGAAACGAACTTCCTGACACGTCATCTCCGCCCCAGCCTTCAGGGTGAAGTACGCGGAGGAGCCCGAGTTCCACGGTGGATACCAGGCGCGTCCCATGCCTTCACCTGAACTCCTGGGTTTGAAGACGTGCACTGCGCCTCCCATAGCGGTTAGTGTGGCTTTGGCTTTGAAGACGTACACCTTATTCTCGCGGACGGAGAACCCGATGGCTCCGGCGCAACGCTCTCCATCCATCAACGGCCCAACGATGAACACGCGCTCGAAGATTTGTCCCACTCCGCTTTGGAGCAGTGCGTTCTTCGCCGCTTCGGCCACCACAACTTTGTAAGACTCGCCGTTGATCATGAGCTGCCAGCGGCCTTCGTGCACGAACTTGCCGCCTTCATCTTTCCAAATGGGCAGACCCCACTTCTCGAACAAGTGCACGGAGGAGTCCACATGGCGAGCGATATTGGCTACAAGGTCTTCGCGCGCCACTCCCATCAAGTCGTTGCGGACGTAGTCCACATAGTTCTGAACTGTGTTGGCTCCGTCCCTGAGACCGACATACTGGTTGATAGCGGATAGGCCCATGGCCACAGCCCCGGAACGATCCACGGCTGCCTTGTCCACCAGCGTCACCTTCAGACCGTTCTTCTTGGCCCAGTAGGCAGCTTCAACAGCGGCGCCACAGGCCGCCATGCCGCCACCGAGAATCAACAGATCAGTTTCAACAATGACTGTCTCAAACTTAGGCATGCTTACCTCCCGTCAGGGTGAAAACCGCGGGCAGTCCCAGCGAAACAGGCTCGGTAAAGAGCGCGTTGCTGTTGAGATCGCCAGGAGCTTCGAAACCACCGTTGGGCACGGCCGTGCCTTCTGCGGTGGTGCGAATGGGAAACTTGAAGCGCTTCAACGTCCCGTTTCTGAACTTGACCGTCCACATAATCGAGTCGGTCGAGCGCAGTGGGGTTGCCGAGGCGCCCATGGGAACGAAATCGGCGTAACCGCGAACCTGGACCGCTTGTGTTGGGCAAATCTTCACGCAGTTGTAGCATTCCCAACACATGGAAGGATCACGGTTGTAGGCCTTCATGCTGTTCTTGTCGAGCAACATCAGATCGTTGGGGCAAATGTATTGGCATGCTGTTCTGTCCAACGCTTTGCACCCATCGCACTTCTCAGGAATAACGTAACTGGGCACTAATCACCTCCGGTTGATTGCTGTCTTCGATGAGCCTGATAAGAGTGTGGATAAGGATCGATCGTCGCGCCCAACCTGTGAACTGCGTCGGGCGCCGCGGCGGGCCTTCGTGGAAGATCCCGGGAGACCGACACAAGAAACGAAGTTCATAGGTTACTCGCACCGACCGCAAATTAGGACGTTGAAGAGGAAATGACGATCCTGCAGAGCGAATCGGGGCGACTGGGGGGCGATCTCAAAGGAAGCGCCCCTCCGATTCTCCTGACAGGTCAGCACAGCGCCACCCGCCGGGCGCCGCGACCTGCGCGTTCCGGCGCTGCGATACCAGCGTTGCCGTTCTTCTAGACTAGTCGAGTCCGGAAAACTGAAGGTCACGTTCCCTCGATGCCTAACAACACTTACCAGAGTGAGCGCTGTGCCTACTATGCCCCGCGCGAGGTCCACTCACCGTGACGCGCGTCACTTCTCAACGTGAGACCTATACAGAACCTGCGTGAGCAACCACAACCCTGTATTCGCCTAAGCACGCTAACTTACGGTTTTCTATTCATGAATTTTCGTGCTTGAGTAACTGCACTTGAGCCTTCTTCTGCGCCTGTAGCCTGATAGGACATTTGCAATTGGCTGCTCGGTTCGCACCTGCGGAAGCTTACCGTGCTCGCGTGAACTGACACCCTGGTTGGTTGACCTTAGGACCTAACTGCCCGTATGAACCAAGCGTGTGGCACCTGACAATTTGCACTGCATCGATCTGCAAAGCGCAGACTTGAACAGGTTTCACGTGAGATGATTTGCGAATTCTTTGCCCGGGACGCCATCCATTATTTCGAGATCACAGGTGGCAGCACCACCAGGCGCCCTGCCGATGCCCGTCGGTGGGAAAGCAAGCTTTCGCCGTCGGAGAAATTCGACTTCCCCGTGTGACATTCAACGCAGCGCGCCACGTCGGGTTTGTTCTCCTTCTTGGCGACCTGGACGTGACACCCGATGCAAAGCTCGTGCATGGCGTCCACGTACGCGGGGGCCGCGTAAGTCTTGATCTTTATCGTGGCTTCACTCGGAATGAGGTGCTTGTGGCAGTCCACGCAGGGCTTTGCATTTGCGGCCGTTCGTGCTTGCCCCTTGGCGTGGCATTCGATACAGGCGAGATTGGCGCCATCCGGAGAGGCGTGCCAATCATGGCGGAATGCATCGGCCGGCAGATACATGTCGCTGTGGCATTCGTAGCATCCCGAGTTTTTGTCCCGGGGCAAATTCATGTGGTGACAGATTGCGCAGGATTGCTTGCCGCCATTCCGGTCAACTTCCTTCTGATGATAGAACGTAACGCCATAACCACTAAGATCCGCGTCGATGTAGAGCACTTCTCCACCGCGCGCCCGGTGGACCGGCGTCGAAGCAACACCCAGTCCCGCAGCACGCGGATTGTTCAGGAAAAAGAAACCAAGAGCCGCAGCGACAACAAAAGCCAGCGAGTACTTGACGCGGCCGGCGATGACCGGAGTGCCCAGCCAGGTGAAACCGACCTTACTGAACTCTGGTAGCTTGCGCGGATCCGACTCCGGGTCCGCGGGGCGCTTCTCCCAAACCTTGAAATGCTCGACCACAAAGAGAAAGACCAATGTCGCTGCCGCCACAATCCCCAGGGTGACCACGATTTCACTCCACTCAGGCACGTAGAGCGCGTTTCCGCGGCTGAGGTCCGCGAGCCCGCCCACGTCGAGGCGGTTCAGCACTACACCCGATACACCAATGGCGGCGGTCGCCCATTGCCAACCGCTTTGCCGCCGGAATCGCGGAGTTGACAACAACACGAGAGGGATGATCATCATGACCGCGGTTTCAATCCAGAAAAGCTTCACCTGCCACTCGTGGCCCACGAGGTAATGGAGTTTTCCGTGTACCGCCAAATCGCCGAAACGCAGTGCGAGATAGATGATCAAAACCCAACGTGCAGCGATACCCAGCGAAGCTGTCAAGGGAGTTTCAGGTTTCCTGCGATAGAGGTATGCGGTGAAGTGACTTTCGAAAATGACCATCATCAGCCCTAAGCCAACCGCCGAAAGAAAGAAAAGCACGGGGAGAATGGGTGTGTGCCACAGCGGGTGCAAACGATAGGGCATGATCAGAAAGAGCGAACCCAGCGACGACTGATGGAGGGTTGAAAGTGCAATGCCCACCACCACCAAGGGAATTCGCAGCTTGATCAGAAAGCGTCGAATGCGCGCCAGGGCGGAAAACTCCTCAGCGGGCACGGGAAAGAACTCCAGCGTCAAGACGCTGAGGTAAAGCATCACGCACCAGCCGACCTCGAACAACGGCGAATGCGGATTCCAATAGATCATCATGTGCCAGATGTTCCAGGGCAGTCCGAGATCGAACAATAGGCCAACCACTACAGCGGCATAACCGAGGAATGCCGTGAGAACCGCCGGCCGGACAATGGAATGAAACTCCTCGAGTTTGAAAATGTAGACGGTAGCGGTGACAACGAAGCCTCCCGCAGCCAGCGCAACACCGCCCATAACATCAAAGCCAACCCACAGACCCCAGGGCGTGGCATCTGACAGGTGAGTGACAGCGCCAAGGCCGAAGAGAAAACGCACCGTAGCAACGGCGGCGGCCAGGCCAACCACCACCCACAGAATCAGCTTCAGCCGTCCTACCCTTTCCATCTATTCCTCCGGGCGTTCCTTGCTCTCTGATTTTTCCTCCACCGGCTCTGCCTGGAGCTTCATGCGGCGGCCGATGATCCAGTACAAACCGGCCATCGCCGCACCTACGCCGAGGAAAGTAAACGGAACTGCCCCCATGGCCACGCGGGTCGTCTGAAGAAGCGGCATGCTGCCAAGATGTTCGCCGTAAGTCAGGAATGAGAGGTCGATGTCCGAGATGTAGAGCACAGAAGTTCCGCCGACTTCCGTTTCGCCCCACACCTTGCCCAGGTACTTCCCGGGATTTTCGCTAATCCGCCGGTGGGCCTCGGCCAGGAGTTCCTCGCGGTCTCCGAAAATCGTAGCCTTCGTTGGACACATCTCCGTGCAGGCAGGCTGGCCGCCACTCTTAATCCGGTCGTAGCAGAGGATGCACTTGCGAACGTAGGGCGTGACACTGCTCCACTCGTAACGAGGGATCCCGAAAGGGCAGGCCATCATGCAATACCGGCAACCAAGGCACTTTGAGCTGTCATAGATGACCGGGCCAATTTCCGTCTTGTGCATGGCTCCCACGGGACATGCGGCGACGCAAGCAGGCTCGAGACAATGCCGGCACTGTTTGCGCACGAATTTGTCATCAGGCTCCCCAATTATCGAGGTCCAGTTCCTGGCGGAAAGCCCGTCGTCCGAGTCCCAGCGCCGGGGAAGATCGTTCTCCAGGCGATTTACTTTCTTGCAGGCCAGCACGCATTCACTGCAGCCGATGCATTTCGTGGTGTCGGTCAGGATAGCCGCTTTCATTTCCCGCCGTCTCCCTTCTTTGCTGGCTCACTCGCTGCCGAAGCCTCCGCCAGCCGCGCTTTTGGCAGCCAGGATGGACGATCTGAGAAACCTAGCGTGTCGGCGACGCGATCTCCGGCACCGGCCGGGAACTTCCAGGCAATCCCCGTAACCAATTGCGAGAGTGGGGTTAGCACGCAGTGCGCCAGCTTGGTGAAAGGGATCAATAACAGGATCAGGTCGCCCGCGAGGATATGGACTAGCATCATCTCCTGATAAGTCCGCGGAGCGATGACCACGTTGGACGCGATATAACCTGTGACAAAGGGCGTCACAATCAACAGCGGCCAGAGAAATTCCTGGAATCCGCTCAGCTTTCGCGCCGCAGGGTGAAGCACCCGGCCCAGGAAGATTCCCAACCCCGTAAAGATCACAAGCAGCGTGAGCCAATTGGCCAGCCTCTGCGGAATGGCAGGCCAGCCAAAACCCACCGCGTTACGCCAGAGCAGGATGTGAGAGGCAAGAAAAATCGGCGTAACAATCATCCCCATGTGCAGCAGAAAGGAGAGTCCGCTGTAGATTGGCCGTTGTTTCCAAAGACGCCCGACAGGAAACACCCAGGCTAGCGTCTGGTAGCGAATCTCTTTCCAAGGGATAATCTGGTCCGCATTGCGCTGGTAGGCTTCCCTGACTCCGAGCAGAGTCATGAGCAGGATGCGAAGCAGTCCAAGGACCATCAAGGCAAAACAAAGCCGGAAGAACGGACCGCGCGCAAAGTCAATCCATCCGGTCACGATCTATCTCCCTTGCTGTCCAGGGTTGCTTCCTCGCCCGAATTCGGATCCTTCGGAAGAAGGATTGCCTTGTAGAGTAAATCGTGCAGGCCGACCACTTCGCAGGTCACGCCCTGATCTTCCATCAACTCGCGCAGTTGCTTCTTGCAGTTGGCGCACGGAGCCACGCAGTAATTCGCGCTCGTGCCGCGGATCTGCTCGGATTTCAGTTTTCCACCAACAGTCGTTCGGTACGGGCGAATCTCATCGATCGAAACCGTCCCACTTCCCCCGCCGCAACAAAGGTTGTCCCGGCCGTTGGGAACCATCTCCACGTAGTTCGGGCAGAACGCCTTGAGGACTTCGCGCGGTTGGTTCACAACCCAGCCCGAGCGCGCGAAGTTGCATGGATCGTGATAAGTAACGCGTTCCGTAATCACCTTCGGGTCGAGCTTGATCCGTCCTTCTTTCACCGCGCGCTGCGTGTACTCCAGGATGCTCACCACCGGCAGAGCATTTCTGCCGCCGCAGAAGGTGGGGTAGAAAAACTTTGCCGTGCGCGAAGCGTGGCCGCATTCGCCAATTAGGATTTTCTTTGCTTTTAGCCGTCGTGCTTCCTCCTCCATCTTGAGGAGGACGTGCTCCATAATCTGGTCGTTGTAGAACAGGCCGTAGTTAATAGCGTCGAAGTTCTTGCTGCCTATCGTCCAACTGTCCCCCGTCGCCTTCAAGACAGTGGCAATGCCCTTGAGGGTATCCGCCTCCATCATGTAATCCGACACCGGAGCGAAGAAGATATACTCAGCGCCTTCCTGGTCTACCGGAAAAGGCACGTGGACACCTTTTTCCTCCTGTATCTCCTCGGTCAGGAACTCCAGGGTGTCGAGGAGCGCCGGCAGCGGAACGGCGGAAGTGTTGCCGGCCGCGCCGATCAACTGCGCGCGCACGCTTACAACAAGGGCGCGAGGTGCGATGCCGATCTCTGAAAGGATGTAGCGGCCCAAATGAGTGATAAGGGCGTGGTCAATACCCATGGGGCATTCAAAGTGGCAGCGCCGGCAGGCTGTACAGTTGTAGTAAGAATCAGCGATTTCCTGAACCTTTTCGTCCGTGAGCCCTGGATCTCCGAATACACGCGCCCGCAGGGCTCCTGAGATGGTGAAGTGCCGGCGATAAATGGAGAGCAGTAGTTCTGAACGGTAGCAAGGGATATCACGAGTGTCCTGGGTCGCAGCATATACCGGGCAGGCGACAGAGCAACGCGCGCACTTTGCGGTGACGCGAATGTAATGGTCCAGAGCGACGCGGTAATTGGTATGTTTCAGAATGGAGGCGAATACTTGTAGGAAGCGGCGGGGCCGATCAGCCACATCGAAGTCTTCCACGTGATAGCGAACCGCCAGGCGCTGCCTTTCCATTACCTCGGCCTTCTTAACCGTGGCGAACGCTTTACTTCGTTCTTCCGGACTCAGCGGCTGCATGAATCCTCTCTTTTTCTTCCGATGTGGCACGGCAGGCTCCGGGGTCCTACTCGTCCTGAAGCCTGTTCCCTCCGACTGATGAGCCCTTGGTGTAAGTGCAGGACCTTGTGATACGGCTCTCATGGTAAGACTGTTCACACACTTGAGTCCGTGACTGCGCTCACTGTGTGCTGTGAGCGTTAGGCCGGCACCATCCTGAAAGGATCCAATACGAGGCAGTAGCACCGAAGCTATTGGTGTTTCGTAAACCTCCCATGTAGGCACCCGTTCATTTCTTGCAGCTCACCGCTTTCGCGAACCCGCGCTGCCTAACGAATTTCTCGAAGGACTCGTGGCTGGCGATCTGATCTAGTACTCTCCGGCGTTCGGCAGGGGCCAGGTCCCGGCTGAGCAATTTCCGCCTCATCTGCCCGACATTCTCAACCCATGCGCCATACTCCAGTCCGAACTGCTGCTCCAATTCCATCCGCAAACGGCGCGCCAAGGCGGGGCTGTGTCCGCCCGTCGAGATGGCGATTTGCAAGGGCCCGCGGCGCACGATTGCGGGATAAAAGAAGTCGCAGCGATCCGGGTCGTCGACAACATTGCACAGCACACCACGCTCGACGCACGCTCGGAATACCGCCTCATTGACCTCGTTGGAGTTGGTGGCCGCGACCACCAGGAACGCCTGCTCCACATCCGCAGCGACGAACCGGCGACGCTGCCAGATCACCTTGCCGGCGCGGGCTTGCGACCGAACCCACCTAGCCGCCCGCGGTCCGATCACCACCACTCGTGCGCCGCTGTTCAACAGACCGGCCGCCTTTGCAGCGGCGATCTTGCCTGCACCGACCACCACGCACGTCTTCGCTTTCAGCTTTAGCAAAATGGGGAACAAGGACACTGCAGCACGCTTACCAGAGTAGCTGAATCATGCCGGCCTGGCTAGCTGTACTGACTTGCTCACCAGCATAGACGCAAAGGGCTCGTCCCAAGGCGGTCGCTTCGATTGTGCGCGTGGGGTTCACTTCTCACGTCGCAGAGTGACGTATGTCACCGTAATCCAACTGAAAGGGCATGCATAGTGATTTCAGGCGGCAATCGCAGCCTGGTGGACACGTCCGGTCCGTGACAAGCGCAGCTATTCATCGTCGTTTCGACACTCTCAATCCTCCCGCTATGGCTGCCGCAGCGGGGCAGCGAGCACCGATGAACAGCCCCATCTCTTCACCTGCCGAAAAGCGCGTTGCCCACGAACCGCTGTCGAGTCGGTTTTAGCCAAAGGAGACATGCAATGGCTGATGGTAGCAACGGTAAACCGAAAACGGAACTCCTGGACGAGTTAGAAAAAGGACCTTGGCCCAGTTTCGTCAAGGAAATCAAGTTAGCCTGCGAGACCAGCGAGGCCCCCAAAGACCTGCTCGGGCAACTGGAACTCTCCTACAAAGAGAAAAAGGGCCACTGGAAACATGGTGGACTGGTCGGTGTTTTGGGCTATGGCGGTGGTGTCATCGGCCGCTACAGCGACCTCGCCACGCAGTTCCCGAAAATCGCCCACTTCCACACACTGCGCGTGAACCACCCTGCGGGGTGGTTCTACACCAGTGAGGCGCTGCGCACGATCTGTGACATCTGGGAGCGGCACGGCTCCGGCCTTACCAACATGCACGGCTCAACCGGGGACATGGTTCTGCTGGGTACCACCACCGACCAGCTCGAGCCTACCTTCCAGGAGCTCGCTCACGCTGGTTTCGACTTGGGCGGGTCCGGCTCCGACATGCGCACCCCGTCCTGTTGTGTCGGCCAGGCGCGCTGCGAATGGGCCTGCTACGACACGATGAAGCTCTGCTATGACTTCACCATGAACTACCAGGATGAGCTCCACCGTCCGGCGTTCCCGTACAAGTTCAAGATCAAGTGTGCGGGCTGTGCCAACGACTGCGTGGCTTCCATCGCGCGCGCCGACCTTTCTATCATCGGAACGTGGAAAGACGGCATTCAGGTCGACGAGGGCGAAGTCGCCAAGTATGCCGCCGCAGGGCTCGACATCCAGGGCGAAGTTTGCAGCCTCTGCCCCACCAAGTGCATGAACTGGGACGGCAAGAAGCTGGCCATTGAAAATCACGAATGCGTGCGCTGCATGCACTGCATCAACGTGATGCCCAAGGCGCTGCGCCCGGGCAAGGAACGCGGCGCGGTAATTCTCATCGGCGCCAAGGCTCCCATTATGCAGGGCGCTCTGCTCTCTTCGGTTCTGATCCCCTTCGTCCCTGCTGACGAATTGTTCGAAACGCTGAAGGAGCTCATCGCGCGCATCTGGGAGTTCTGGGATGAATACGGCAAGAGCCGTGAGCGTGTCGGAGAGCTCATCCAACGCGTTGGAATGCCTGCTTTCCTCGACGGCATCGGTTTGGATCCGGCTCCTGAAATGGTATCCGCGCCGAGAGACAACCCATACATCTTTTTCCAGAACGTACAAGGGGGTGACAAATGAGCACGACTGCGCAACCCAGACTCACCGACATTGGCCCGCCGTCCTACCAAAAGTTCTTGCATCCTCTGGTCAAGAAAAACTATGGCCAGTGGAAATACCACGAGAACCTGGCGCCCGGAGTTCTCTGCCATGTGGCCGAGTCCGGCGACCGCATCTACTCGGTCCGCGCCGGTACGCCGCGCCTGATCAGCATCCAGACCTTGCGCCTATTCGCGGATCTGGCGGACAAGTACTGTGGCGGTTACCTCCGCTTCACCAGCCGCAACAACATCGAGTTCCTGCTCGACGACAAGGCCAAGATCGAACCCCTGAAGAAGGAATTGACCCTGGCCGGGTTTCCCATTGGTGGCACCAACAACGCCATCAGCAATGTGGTGCACACTCAGGGCTGGGTGCACTGCCACTCCGCCGCGACGGATGCCTCGGGCATAGTGAAGTGCGTCATGGACGCGCTCTGCAACCACTTTACGCACGAGGACCTGCCCGCGAAGTTGCGCATCGCCCTGGCCTGCTGCCTCAACATGTGCGGCGCAGTGCATTGCTCCGACATCGCCATCCTGGGGGTCCATCGGCTGCCGCCGAAGATTCAGCACGATGTTCTTCCACGCGTGTGCGAGATCCCGACGCTTATCTCCTCTTGCCCGACGGGCGCGATCCGTCCGAAGACGGTCGACGGTAAGAACTCGGTCGAGGTGATTGAGGAGCAGTGCATGTTCTGCGGCAATTGCTACACCGTGTGCCCAGCCATGCCCTTATCCGATCCCGAGAACGACGGATTATCCATCTGGGTTGGCGGCAAGGTCAGCAACGCGCGCAGCGCGCCGAAGTTTTCCAAGCTGGCGATTCCCTTCTTGCCCAACAATCCGCCGCGCTGGCCCGAGGTGGTGGAAGCGGTCAGCAAGATTGTGGAGGTGTATGCCAAGCACGCCCGCAAACACGAGCGCTTGGGTGAGTGGATCGAGCGCGCTGGCTGGCCGCGCTTCTTCCAGTTGACTGGATTCGAGTTCACCCGCTATCACATTGATGACTTTAAGCACGCGGGCTTGAGCTTTGCCCGGTCGGCACACATTCGCTATTGAAGGTTTGGCAAGGAGTCAAATATGGCTGCGAAAGTCACCAAGGCGGCCGAGGACGTGGAAGAGCTCAAAACCACGTTGCGGCGCTGGCAGGAAATCGAAGAAGAGAGTGTTACCCAGACGTCGGCCATCATTGCCAAGACTCACAATCCGTTAATCCAGCTGATCATGGAGATCATTCGCCAGGACTCGGCCATGCACAAGCGGGTGCAGCAGGTCATCCTGGACAGCCTGGAAAAACAGGCCTTCAGCCTGACCCCGGAAGAGTTGGGCGACGTTTGGGATCTCATCGAGAAACATGCAGCGGCAGAGAAGGAAACCATCGAACTGGCGGAGAAGGCGCGCAAAAACTGTCGGTTGTTCGTGCAGCGGCATCTCCTGACCTACTTGACCGAAGATGAACTGAAGCATGATCGCCTTCTAAACCAGCTCGAAGACTTCAAACGCCGGCTCTACCCATACGCCTGAGGGTGGGCGATGCCTCTATTCAAGGACGTCAAGAAACCGGTCATCAAGGGAGCTGCGGGGGGCGCCAGCGAAATCAGCGCGCTACGCCCTCGCTACATCCCCAAGACGGCTCCGTGTGCCGGTCATTGCCCCAACGGCAATGAGATTCGCGAATTGATGGTTAGCATTGCGCAGGCGGAGGCGTACGGGCGCACCAACGAGCAGGCCTTCGAACTCGTCTGGCAGCGGATCGCCGAACGCAATCCCTTTCCGGCGGTTTGTGGGCGCGTCTGCCCGCACCCCTGTGAAGACGCGTGCAACCGTAACGCCAAGGATGGCGGAGTCGCGATCAACGCGGTGGAACGCTTCATTGGCGACTTCGGCATCACCAAGAACCTGAAGCTCTCCCGCCTCCACCACGAGTCTCGTCGGGAAAAAGTTGCCGTCGTTGGCGCTGGCCCTGCCGGGCTTTCTTGTGCCTACCAGTTGGCGCGCCGCGGATACCCCGTAACCGTATTCGAGGCGTTTCCCCACGCGGGCGGCATGCTTCGCTATGGCATCCCGAAGTACCGCCTGCCTCGCGAAGTCCTGGACGCGGAAATCACTCGCATTCTTGAGCTCGGTGTTGAGCTGAAGTGCGACTGTATGGTGGGTCGCGATATCTCGCTCAACGAGGTGCACCAGCAATATCAGGCCGTCTTCGTTGGAATTGGCGCGCAAAAAGGCATCAAGCTCAAGGTGCCCGGAGAAGACGCTCCCAACGTTTTCAGCGGAACGCAATTCCTCAATCTGGTCAACCGCGGAGAAAAAGTCGAGGTCGGAGACAAAGTGATCGTCATCGGCGGAGGCGACACCGCCATTGACGCCGCCCGGGTCAGTAAGTGGCTTGGTGCCGAGGTCATCCTCCTCTATCGCCGCACGCGCGCCGAAATGCCCGCTATCAAGTCCGAGATCGAAGGCGCGCTCGAAGAAGGCGTCAAGATTGAATTCCTGGCCGCACCGCTCGAAATCCTGCAGAAGAATGGACGCGCGGTCGGCATGCGCGCGATCCGCATGCAACTCGGCGAACCGGATTCCTCGGGCCGCCCGCGCCCCGTGCCTCAGCCCGGCAGCGAATTCGAAATGGAGGCATCCTGCATCATCGCCGCGATCAGCCAGGAGCCCGATTTCCAGGGCTTCGACGAGCTGCATTCCGGCAAGGATTGGATCAAGACCGGCGATTTCGGCGCCACCCCGCTCGACGGCATCTATGCCGGCGGCGACGACACCGAACTCGGCCTGGTGACGATTGCGATTGCCCAAGGGAGGTTTGCCGCCGAAGCCATCGATGCGCGTTTCCGGGGCGTGCGGCTGGAAAAATCCTCGGCGCCCGCAGAGATCTCGAAGGACAAAATCAAGCTCGATTGGTACAAGCCCGCGGAGCGCCACGAGCGCAAACATGTTCCCGTCGCCGAACGCGCGCCCGACACCGAAATTGAGGCCGGCCTGACCGCAGCCGAGGTCGTCGAGGAGGCCAAGCGCTGCATGTCCTGCGGCATGTGCATGGATTGCGAAACCTGCTGGATGTATTGCAGCAGCAATTGTTTCGTGAAGCTGCCGAAAGGCCAACACTACAAAGTCAAGCTCGAGTTGTGCAATGGCTGCAAGAAGTGTGCGGACGCATGCCCATGCGGCTATATCGAAATGAACTAACAACGAGGTGAAACTGTGCCAACGTTTGAAGTACATGGAAAAACCTATGATGTTGATGAAGATGGCTTCCTGCAATCGCCGGAGCTCTGGAACGAAGATGTCGCGACGGACTTCGCCGAGTCGGAGGCTATCAGCGCACTGACCGAGGAACACTGGAAGGTCATCAACTACATCCGCAACTACTACACGCAGTTTGGGATTGCGCCGATGGTACGCAAGCTATGCAAGGAAACGGGCTACAAGCTGGGAGATATCTACAAGCTGTTTCCGTCTGGGCCGGCCAAGGGCGCATGCAAGCTGGCCGGATTGCCCAAGCCCACCGGCTGCGTGTAGCCAACGATGAGCGAGCGCGCGCCCATACTGGAGCAGTGGATTGCGCGGACGATCCAGTCCTACGCCCCCGCGTCGGTCCCGTTTCTCTCTCGGGAGGACGACCCGTTTCGCAATCCCGTGGGCCACACGCTGCGCGAAAGTCTCACGACTCTGTTCGAGCAGTTGCAGGGAAACATGGACAAGGACCACATCGCACCCGCACTGGACGCTATTATCCGCATCCGTGCGGTGCAGGATCTCACCGCGAGCCAGGCGGTGGGGTTCGTGTTCCTGCTGAAACCCATACTGCGCGAGCTCGCACCTGAGACAGACCAGGTGGCGCTTGGCGAACGGATCGATCGGCTCGCGCTCATGGCCTTCGACAATTACATGCGTTGCCGTGAGCAACTCGCGGAAATTCGCTTGAGCGAAAGCCGGCGCAGCTTTCCCGTGCGCCAGGTGGTTGGCTGAGTCAGGAATCGTATGAACGTTCTCTATTCGCTGATCGCGGTATTGCTGCTGGTCCTGGTCGGCGCGGTGGCGGGACGCGGAGACACCGGGCGTGCCTTCATCGCAGTTGGGGTTCCCTATGCTGCCCTTGCGATCTTTCTGGCCGGCTTCTGCTATCGCATTCTGCGGTGGGCTTGGACCCCGGTGCCTTTCCGGATCCCCACGACATGCGGGCAACAGAAATCGCTGCCCTGGATCAAGGCGAGTTCCGTGGACAACCCATCCACTGGCTGGGGCGTGCTGGCCCGCATGAGTCTTGAAGTGCTGGCCTTCCGGTCCCTGTTTCGCAATAACCAGGCCCGGCTGCACGAGGACCGCCTTGTGTTCAGCGAGAACAAGTACCTCTGGCTTGGTGCGCTCGCTTTCCACTGGTCACTGCTGATCGTCTTACTTCGACATTTGCGGCTCCTGGTCGAACCCGTTCCCGCCTTTGTCCTCGCCCTTCAGCGTGTGGATGGTTTCTTCCAAATCACCACTCCGGATCTGTACGCCTCCGACGTGATCCTCTTGGCTGCGCTCGCCTACCTGCTGTTCAGGAGATTGCGGGATCCGCTGGTCCGCTACATTTCTTTGTTTACCGATTACTTGGCGCTCTTTCTACTCCTCGGCATCGCGCTCTCCGGCGTGCTGATGCGCTACTTCCTCCGGGCCGACATCACCAGCGTCAAGCAATTTGCCTTGGGTCTGGCCACGTTTCATCCCATCGCGCCGCCGGCTCTCAGTTCCGTGGTGCTTGTACACGTGCTTCTGGTCAGCGCCTTGGCCGCTTATTTCCCGTTCAGCAAGCTCATGCACTGGGGCGGAGTTCTTCTGAGCCCCACGCGCAATCTGGCCAATAACAATCGCAGCAAACGTCATGTCAACCCCTGGGATTATCCGGTCAAAACCCACACCTACGCGGAGTGGGAAGAGGAGTTCCACGACAAGATCATAGCGGCGGGAATCCCGCTTGAGGCCGAAGATGCCGGAAAAACTTCTGCAAATTGAACCGCGCCCCCCGCACGGCGACTGGAGAGACCCCAAGGTTGATTTCCACAAGGGCGTGTTCTGCTACAGCGCTCTGCCCAAAAACCTGAAATACCTCGGGCTCCCCAATCCCCGCGAATGGCAGCCGTTCGATGCCGACTGGAAGCTCCCCCCTGACTGGAAGCGCATCATCCTCGATGGCATGAAGGACCGGCTTAAGAAGTACCGCTCCTTTCGTTTGTTCATGGACATCTGCGTGCGCTGCGGCGCCTGCGCCGACAAGTGCCACTTTTTTATCGGCTCCAGTGACCCCAAGAACATGCCGGTGCTGCGCGCGGAACTCATACGCTCGGTGTATCGCCGCTATTTCACCCTGACGGGCCGCATCTTTGGCGCTCTCGCCGGCGGGCGTGAACTCACCGAAGACGTCATCAAGGAATGGTTCTACTACTTCTACCAGTGCACCGAGTGCCGCCGCTGCTCCGTGTTTTGCCCCTACGGCATTGATACGGCCGAGATCACCATGATTGGCCGCGAGTTGCTGAACCTGGTCGGCTGCAGCATCAACTGGGTGCTGGAGCCAGTGGCCAACTGTTTTCGCACCGGCAATCACCTCGGGATTCAGCCGCACGGCTTCAAAGACAGCATCGATTTCGCCGCCGGCGAAGCGAGTGAGATCGCCGGCATTCCCATCGAGGTCCCCATCAACCGCAAGGGCGCGGAAATTCTGTTCGTGATGCCCTCCGCCGACTACTTTGGCAGTCCGCACTATTACACCCTGTTGGGTTATTTGATGTTGTTCCGCGAGATCGGCTTGGACTATACCGTCAGCGCTTTCGCTTCCGAGGGCGGCAACTTTGGCCTGTTCACTTCCCACGAGATGATGAAGCGCCTCAACGCCAAAATTTATGACGAGGCCAAACGCCTGCGCGTCAAATGGATCCTGGGCGGCGAGTGCGGGCACATGTGGCGCGTGCTCCACCAGTACATGAACACCATGAACGGCCCCGCGGACTTTCTGGAAGTCCCTGTCTCCCCGTTCACGAAAACGGTTTTCGAGAACGCGCGCTCCACCAAAATGGTGCATATCTGTGAGTTCACCGCGGATCTCATCCATTACGGCAAGTTGCAGCTCGATCCGAGCCGCAACGACAAATTGAAGGTTACCTACCACGATTCCTGCAACACAGCGCGCGGCATGGGACTGTTGGAAGAGCCCCGGTACATTCTCAAGAACGTTTGCAACCACTTTCACGAGATGCCCGAAAACACCATTCGCGAGCAGACGTTCTGTTGCGGCAGTGGCTCCGGTCTGGGCACCGATGAGAACCTGGAAATGCGTCTGCGCGGCGGCTTCCCGCGCGCGAATGCGGTCAAATACGTGAAGGAAAAACACGGCGTCAACTTGCTCGCCTGCATCTGCGCCATCGACAAAGCCACCCTGCCTGCCCTGATGGACTACTGGGTTGGAGGAGTGGAGATCGCAGGTGTCCATGAATTACTCGGCAACGCCCTGCTGATGACCGGCGGCAAGGAGCGCACCACTGATCTTCGTGGTGAGCCACTCGTGACCGAGGAGGCCGTCCATGCGTGACCGGCCACAGATTCTTGCGGGCTTGCTTGTCTTCGTGGGCTTGTTCACGTTTCCCCTTTGGCACGCACGCGTTACCAAATCCTCGCCAACAGCGCCGGACATCAAGTTGCCGGCCCAGGAGAAACAGTGTGTCGCGCCGCTCAGCTATATGCGCAACTCGCACATGCAGTTGTTGGTGAACTGGAGAGAGGAAGTCGTGCGCGACAACCAGCGGCAGTTCACGGCTTACAACGGTAAGATCTACGAAAAAAGCCTTACGCGCACCTGCCTCATGCAGTGCCACACCAACAAAGCCGAGTTTTGTGATCGTTGTCACACCTACGCCGGTGTTTCCAGCCCATACTGCTGGGACTGCCACATTGCACCGAAGCTCACCGCCAGGAGCTCGCCATGAAGCTCACCAGAAAAGACTTTCTGCGCCTCTCGGGTCTAGCTCCCCTGGCAATTGTGGGCACGAAAGCGGTGCGCGCTTTCGCGGATGTGGCCGCACCCTCGGCCAGTGTTAAGAATACCAAGCGCTGGGGCATGGTGATTGACCTGCAAAAGTGCCGGCAGAAAGAGGGTTGCGATCTTTGTGTTAAGGCCTGCAATTCGGCCCACAACATTCCTCAATTCCCCGACAAGGCCCACGAGGTGAAGTGGATCTGGAATCAACCGTTCGACAACGTGTTTCCCTTCGAGCAGACCGACTACACACGGCATGCCTACGCTGGCCATCCCATCCCCCTGTTGTGCAACCACTGCGCGAATCCGCCCTGCGTGCGGGTCTGCCCCACCCAGGCAACTTGGAAGCGCAAGGATGACGGCATCGTGATGATGGACTGGCACCGCTGTATCGGCTGCCGGTACTGCATTGCCGCTTGCCCCTACGGTTCGCGCAGTTTTAACTGGCAGGACCCTCGACCCGCCATTGCCACCTTGAACCCCGACTTCCCTACCCGCACCAAGGGTGTGGTGGAAAAATGCAATTTCTGTGAGGAACGCCTGGCTCGGGGATTGCGCCCGGCTTGCGTGGAAGCCTGCAAGGAAGAGAAAGCCATGGTGTTCGGTGATCTGGAGGATCCGGACTCGGAGCCGAGAAAACTGCTGCGTTCGCGTTTTGCGTTGCAGCGCGAGCCGGAGTTAGGCACGAGTCCTTCGGTGTATTACTTGGTCTGAGCGCGCCTATGTTCATGTTTGAAAAAGCCTTTGTGGGAAGCCGCCGCTACTGGCTGTGGATCCTGTGCTTGGCCGCGATTATCCTGGCCGGCTTTCTCTGTTACTTGCGGCAGCTGACCTATGGTTTGGCCATCACCGGGTTGAGCCGCGACGTCACCTGGGGGCTCTACATCGCCCAGTTCACCTTCTTCGTTGGCGTGGCGGCCTCCGCGGTCATGGTCGTGCTCCCTTACTACCTGCACGACTACAAACAATTTGGCCGCGTCACCATTCTCGGGGAGTTTCTTGCCGTTGGTGCCGTGACCATGTGCATGCTTTTCGTCTTCGTGGACATGGGCCAGCCTTCACGCGTCCTAAATGTTCTACGCTACCCCACGCCCTGGTCGCTGATGTTCTGGGACTTTATCTCTCTCGGCGGCTATCTGCTGCTGAACGCCTTGATTTCGCTGGTCGTGCTCGGCTCGGAGCGGCAGGGAGTATCTCCTCCGCGATGGATCAAGCCCATCATCATCCTCTCCATTCCCTGGGCGGTCAGCATTCACACCGTCACCGCGTTTCTCTATAGCGGGCTGCCCGGACGGACTTTCTGGATGACCGCCGTACTGGCGCCGCGGTTCCTGGCCTCTGCATTTGCCTCCGGACCGGCGCTGCTGATTCTGCTCTGCCTGGTATTGCGGAAGGTGGCGCGCTTTGATGCGGGCCGCGAGGCCATTCAACAGCTCGGCATCATCGTTACTTATGCCACCGTGATCAACGTGTTCCTGGTTCTGGTGGAAACCTTCACCGTCTTCTACAGCCGCATTCCCGAACACATGCAGCATTTCCAATACGTCTTCCTCGGGCTTGACGGCAACTATCACCTGGCGCCCTGGATGTGGTTGTCGGTGCTGCTCTCTGTGGCCGCTTTGGTGTTGCTCCTGGTTCCCAAATGGCGGCACAGCCCTCGTCTGCTCCCCGTGGCTTGCGTCTTTGTGTTCGTCTCATTGTGGCTGGACAAGGGTCTGGGGCTGATCGTCGGCGGCTTTACGCCCTCCCCGCTCGGCGCCATCACTACTTACACGCCAACCTGGCGGGAAGCCACCATCGTTCTAGGCGTCTGGGCCATCGGGGCGCTGATGATTACCGTGTTCTACAAGATCACACTTTCTGTGCGGGAGGCTAGTTGACGGACATCAGCTTTGCATTGGAGGCACATTATCTGGGTTGGGCTGCTCCTCTCGTGGCTGTTCTTCCATGGAGTACTGCCGCCCATAGTGAACTGGTGCTGATCAGCCGTGCGTTTCTGAAATGAGGTGGTTGGGAAGAAAGCGGCGATCTTGGAAAGAGGCAGTTCATGACGCAAGTTGGCAAAGTCTACTTGGTCGGCGCGGGGCCGGGAGACCCCGAACTCCTGACCGTCAGGGCGGCACGGCTCTTGAGAAGTGGCGATGTCATCGTGTACGACCGCCTAATTCAAGAAGCAGTCCTCGCCCTCGCCAAACCGTCGGCCGAGAAGATCTATATGGGCAAACCCCTCGGCAAGCATGATTCTCGCCAGGACGAGATCCACGAACTGCTGGTGCGCAAGGCCCGCGAAGGCAAGACCGTCATCCGGCTCAAGGGTGGCGATCCCTTTCTTTTCGGCCGCGGCGGCGAAGAAGTCGAGCACCTGGCCGAGCACGGCGTGCCCTTTGAGGTCGTGCCTGGCGTCTCTTCGTGCCTGTCGGCGCCGCTGAGCGCCGACATTGCCGTGACACACCGCGAGGCATCGTCGTCGGTGGCGATTGTTTCCGGCCACAACGCCATCGGGAACCACGAACGGATGGATTGGCAGGCGCTTAGCAAGATCGACACCGTGGTCTTTCTCATGTGCGTGCACAACGTTGCGACAATCGCCCAGAAGCTGATCGCCGCCGGCCGACCCGCAGGAACCCCCGCAGCCATGATCCAGATGGCCTACTGGGATGGCGAACTTGTAGTCTCCGGGACCCTGGAGACCATCGCTGATGAAGTCCTGCGCGCCGGTGTGGAGCCTCCGGCAACCCTGGTGGTGGGCGAGGTCGTGCGCCTGCGGGACAGGTTGAAAAATCTCATGGCTTCCAGTTCTGAGAAGTGCGAATGCAAAGAAGGGGTATTCCTATGAGCGATGTTACTGCTGTTTCTGTCGAGACCTTGGCTGAGGAGATGTTTCAACTGGTGACCGAGTGCGCCGGAAAGAAAAACCTCAAAGCCGGCGACCTTACCAAAGCAATGATCGCAAAACATAGCGAGCAGGCCTGCACCAAAGACGACTGCAAAAAGGCCATCCGCATCCTCATCGACTCTGGCCGTTGCGTCTATGGCTATTTTGGCGGCTCTTTCATCCAACTCCCTCCCAAGGAAGATGGGCCGCAGGCTTAATAGGCCTCGATGGCTGTCACGTGAGCGCACTTCGCGCACTACCGCGCCTGCTGGTCGCTGGCATGACCGGGGGCTCCGGCAAGACTTTGGTCGCGCTGGGACTTTTGCTTGCCCTTCGCCGCGCCGGGGTGCCGGTGCGGGCGTTCAAAAAGGGGCCCGACTACATCGATGCCGCGTGGCTCAGTTGGGCCTCGGCTCAGCCGGCCCGTAATCTCGACACTTTCCTCATGGCTGGCGACACCATTCTCTCTTCTTTTATCGGCCATGGAGTCGTCGAAGGCATCAACGTCATCGAGGGCGCCCGCGGCCTCTTCGACGGTTTCGATGCTGCAGGAACGCACAGCACTGCGGTCCTCGCCAAGCACCTGAAAGCGCCCGTCGTGCTGGTCGTGAATGCTGCCAAGGTAACCCGGACCGCCGCTGCGCTTGTCCTCGGATGCCAAAAGTTTGATCCTCAACTCCCCGTTGGGGGAGTAATCCTGAACAATGTGAACGGCCGCCGCCATGAGCAGCTTTTGCGCGGGACGATCGAATCTACCTGCTCGATTCCGGTCGTCGGCGCAATTCCCAAAGCAGCCGCTGGCCCGCCGCTGCCGGAGCGCCACCTCGGACTGATTCCACCGGAAGAGCATGGTGACCTCGAGGAACTCGGACGGGGCCTGCTCCAGGCAGTGAGCGGCTTCATCGATTTGGATGCGCTCGTGGCGCTGGCACGAAGTGCCGCCCCGCTCGAAATCGTCTCCCACGAAGACGCGGAATTGCCCCAGGCCCCGGACGTTAAGATCGCCTACCTCAAGGACTCGGCATTCAGCTTCTACTATCCCGAGAATCTTGAGCTTCTGGAGCGGGCGGGCGCGCTACTGATTCCCATCTCGGCGTTACACGCGTCTGGTTTGCCTGCGGACCTGAACGCTCTGTACATCGGTGGTGGTTTTCCCGAAACTCATGCTGAGGCGTTGTCCGCGAATCGCACCTTCCTGCAATCCATAAAGCGAGCAGCGGAAGAAGGTTTGCCGGTCTACGCCGAGTGTGGCGGGCTGATGCTCTTGTCGCGCGCCTTCTTGTGGAAGGGCTCACGATATGAGATGGCCGGCGTATTCCCGTTCGAAGTAGAGGTCTCCGCCACGGCCCAGGGCCACGGATATAGCGAATTGCAGGTTGACACGCCGAATCCATTTTTTCCGGTAGGATCCACGCTCCGCGGACATGAATTTCACTACTCCCGCATCGTGCCGCGGTCCGACTGGGCGGCGACGGCCTGCGCGGTGCGCCGAGGCTCCGGGTGTTTTCGTGGCCGCGACGCCGCCATCATAAGAAATGTCTGGGCCAGCTATACGCACCTGCACGCTCTGGCCACACCACAGTGGGTGAAAGGCGTGGCCGATGCGGCCCGTAGGTTTGTCGTCCATCCCGCTCTGTGAGTGCCAGCGCAGCGAGAAATCTCAGGAGGATATGATGCATCGCGTCTATTGTGCCGCAGTGATTCTTTTGCTCGTTGCAGGCTTGGCTTCCGCGCAGTCCAGCAGTATCCAATCCACCTCCGGCGTGAACTCCAGCCAGTCCGCTGTGCAGCCGGCTGAGAAGCCCGATGTACAAGCGCGCCTCGACGCGTTGGAGCGGAGGCTTGAGCAGCTTGAGAACCGTGTGAATGCGGCATTGCCGGCGAGCAGCGTTGCTGAAGCGGGCGCCACCGCCGATCGCTTGGATGCACTGGACCAGAAACTCCAGCTCCTGCAGCACAATGCGAACGTCAAGGAAGGGCCAACGACTACCGCGGGTCGTGACACCTTCTCGATTACCAGCCCGGACAAAACGTTTCGTTTGAGAATCGGCGGTCACTTGCAAATGGACGGCAAGGCCTTTCCCGACGATGGCGCAGGTCTCCCCATGGATGCTTTCAATATTCGCCGCGCCCGGCCCATCCTCGAAGGAAGTTTGGGCAATTATGTGGATTTCCGTTTCATGCCTGATTTTGGAAACGGCCAGTCGCTGGTGTACGACGCATACGCCGACGTCAAGATCGAGCCCTACGCTGTTGTGCGTGGCGGTAAATTCAAGACTCCACTCGGATTGGAACTGTTGCAAAACGATGCTGACCGGACGTTTATCGAGAGCGCCTTACCCAGCGATTTGGTGCCGAACCGCGATGAAGGCTTCCAGCTTTATGGCGATATCGTCCATCGCCTAAGCTATCAAGTGGCCGTGGTCAACGGCGCACCCGACGGCGCTAACATTGACGGCGATACCCATAATGGCAAGGATGTGGTTGCGCGCATCTTCGCCACTCCGTTTGCTCCTTCTGGGCTAAGAGCGCTGAAAGGTCTCGGTTTTGGCGTTGCTGCATCCACTGGCCCGCAAGACGAAGGAGCGCTTCTACCTACTTTTAAGAGCACCGGGGCACAAGCGATATTCTTTTCCTATGGCACCAAGACTGTCACCCCATTCGCGGATGGGCGGCGCCTGAACTATACGCCGCAGCTCTATTACTATGCCGGTCCGTTCGGGCTGATGGCGGAATATGCGGACTCTGCCCAGGAAATCGCTGCGACGATCAACAGTAAAACGATACTACACGATATCAACAATCATGCCTGGCAAGTGGCTGGCTCATGGTTGCTCACAGGGGAGCAGAAATCCTACCGAAACGTTGTTCCCCGCAGGAGTCTTGAACGAAACGGCAACCCGGGCTTCGGTGCCTGGGAACTCGTCGCGCGCTATACAGGACTAACTGTCGACTCGACGGCTTTCACCGCCGGTTTTGCGGATCCTACTAAATCAGCCAGAGCTGCGCGCTCCTGGGCAGTCGGCATGAATTGGTATATGAACTTCTTCACGAAGCTGCAGTTCGAATACGAACAGACGCGCTTTGAGCTAGGCGCCGCGACGGGCAATCGCCCCACGGAACATGTGTTGGAGGAACGCCTGCAGATCGCGTTCTAAAGAGAGACACCTTCTCATTGCCCGCACCGCCGCAAACGGGGCTTTTCCTTGGGGATGGCCCTCTCCTGGTCGCGCCCGGCGCAGCAAGTCAATATTCCTCAGCCGGGAGAATCTCAGGTCGCGATCCCTGGGCATTCCGTTGCCCTATGCGTGAAGCTTGATCCACAACAAATATCCCGCGAGCACCAGGCCGAAGGCAGCCAGGAGAAACGCGGAGAGGTCGATGGTGAGCCGAGGGGGCTTGAAGGTCCCGCGTTCGATTTGGGCGTAGGTTTGGTGGTAGCGCATGTGCCCGGCAAGAATCGCCAGCACCCCGGCGAGGATCGCGACCACGCCCAGCCAAGCGGTTAACCCGGACGTCGGAGTCGGCTTCCCTTGAAACTGCAAAATCTGCTGGAGTGCGATCGAGAAGCGGCCGATGGCGAACCCGAACACGATCGTGGCAACTCCCGTGCGCAACCACGCTAGGAACGTACGCTCATTGGCAAGGTGATCGCGGGCGCGGTTGGGGTTGTCGGTCATCCGATCGGGGAAGCAGCATACTACCACAATGGCCGGATTCTTAGCTCGTCAGCAAACTCGGTCCTACTGAGCTTCGCGGAATACAGAGACAAAACGCGTATTGTCATCCCGAGCGGAGCGAGGGATCTGCTTTTGCCTGAAGGCCAGATACAGCAGATTCCTCGCGCTAAACCCGCGCTCGGAATGACAGCCCACTCTCGTCGGATGTCGTCCTTATGCTCGGAAGGTGTCACTATAATCTGCGACGCTCAATAGTTCACGACGCCTTGTGCTTCCCTTCTTCAGGTTTCAATCACACGAGGAGTAACCTCAAATACAGGCGGACACCCGGATTTACCTATACGACGCATTTCCCTTCTTTCGTCACTCGACAAGTTGCGCCAGCGCTAAGGAGATTGGTGGAGGCTGTTCCCAACCCTAAGCTCACATTCGCAATTGGTTCCTGTGCAACGGGAGGAGGCTGCTGGTTTGACACCTACAACGTGCTGGGAGGCGCCGACAACGTGATCCCGGTCGATTACTATATCCCGGGTTGTCCTCCTCGACCTGAAGCCATCCTTTACGGAGTGGCTTTTGCATTGGGCTTGGTCTCGAAGAAGGTAGCCGAGGAAAGGCTGAGTCAAGAAACGCTCGAGGAGTTGGCCCACGGGAAATCCATCGTCACGGAGAAATCTCTTCGGACGGTGCCCTGAACGTGGCTGGAATGGCACTGTGCTCCTGGGAGCCTTCTCTTGCGCCACGCCCGCGATGCCCGGAGACATGGCGTTGCTTTGAGCTCTTGACGGAGACGGCGCCAGTGGCTGTTCTGCACCGTTACTACGAGGAGGACATTCATCGCCACTGCTGTGCTACTTCCGGGCGGTGCCTGGCGCTCAGCCGGCCGAGCCGGGGCGACTGCGACTCACTTGGGAATTGCACCATGCGGGACTATGTGGAAAGGGGGGGAACGTTATGTTCGTTGACGAAGATACGCCACTAGCTGTTCGCGTGCTACAGGTTGCACGTCGCGACCCACTGGCCGGTTCCTACCTCACATATTTTGTTTGAATATTGCCCGCCGTGCTATCGGTCTGAAACTAACCGTGAGTTGAAAAATGACACGACTTCGGCGTTGAATTGGGCATGAAAGGCAGTTCGGTCGAAGCCGGGTACATCGACGCAGAGTCTCTCCCAAAGTTTGGGAAGCGCGGTGGCCATCTGCGGATCACACGGTTTCAGAAAAGCATAATGAGCGGCCTTCTCGACAGAGTGGAATTGTACCGGACTGCGCAGGGCATTCCGAATGATTTCCGTATTCGTCGCGTAAGGAACGTTCTTATCTTCCGCGGCCGCCCACAGGTCAACGGCAGCCGTTATGCGCGAAATGCTCGCGGGATCGAACTCGAACCCAAGGCCAGGTGCGGCAATCACCGCCGCCTTGATGCGGGGATCTTTGACCCAGCCCTTCGATAGTTGGGCCGCAACAATCGGATTGGCAAAGTCTCGCGTGAAGCCAAGTTTGCAGACCAGTTCCTGCGGAACTTCGGCACAATGGGCAATCGAGCGTTTCACGTCGGGGATGCCGCCGAGCATTACCAGTGCAGTGTATCCGCCGGCGGAAAAGCCGAACATACCGACGCGAAGTGAGTCAATGCGATTGTGTCCACGCCAGGTTTTAAGCAGGTAGTCGAGCACGAGGCGGATATGCCGAGGCCGATCCACCATCCATCGTGAAGCCGGATAGCTTTCATCACGATAATTATCGCCGGTGTGGGTAACAGCGGCCACGACAAATCCGGCATCCGCGAGCGCGAGCGCAGTATCGGCATGACTATCCGAGGATCCGCCGTTACCATGCGAGACCACGATGAGCGGTAGATGTTCGCCGTTAACCGGGCCGTCGAGCGCCAGCGACTGTCCTGCCGGGTTGTCCCGTTGCTGCGAGATTGGCGCGGCGCTGGGATACCAAATGGAGACCTCGAGTGGCTTGTCCATCGGGTCCGGAACTGTAGCGCGCTCGAACCCTGCGGCACTGACCTGGCGGACGAAGAGCACGAATACTGCGGCAGTTGCAATTGAGGCGAGTTTCATGACGGTCCCTTTGCTTTGCGGTTTCGATGCTAGCATGCCATCGACCGTGGTTGCCATTTTCGGCGGCCGAAGGTCCGAGTCCGTGGACCGTCAGCACGACTGCCTGCAACGGCTGGACTCTAGCTCAAACGTCTCGATTGCATTATTTGCGCGTGAGCGACCCATTCTTGCTGAGAAAGGCTCATGCAAGGTTTCTTCGTGCGGAGTATTATTGCCTGATTCGCCCCGTCGTCTGACGCAGAGAACAATACGCCACCAGAGCGGAAGCGATCCGCAGGGAACGTCAGATCAAGTCCTGGAAAGACCGGGAGTTGATCGAGCGCTTAGTGAGAGTGTCCCGGTGACAACCGGGAAGGTCGGGGGGGGGCGAATCCCCTCTCGTCCACCATCTTTTCAATCACTTAAACCGCACTCGGAACGATACGATTGCCTGACATAGCACACCCGTGCCTTCTCTTGGCAGGCTTAGCGGAGTTCTGCAGGAGCGATTAGCAAACGGTCTTTGTCAGTTATCTGACACTCTCTAAGGGCGTCGATTCGCCAGTGCTCTTTCAATGGATGCCAGGAACCACTTCCACGGAACAGGTTTCTGGTAGAACTCCAGGGCTCCCACCTCATACGAGCGCTCCTGGTTTCCTTCCGGATCCCTGGCGGTCAGAACTATCACGGGTATCGAGGAGGTCGCAAAATTGCACTTCAACCGTTCCATCACCGTATATCCATCGTGATCGGGAAGACCTAGATCCAGAACGATCAGGTCGGGCGATTCTAATGATGCTACGCCGATCGCTGACACCCCGTCGATGGCCTGCAGCACAGTGTACCCGCTGGCTTCCAAACGCACGGTAAGGGCCAGCCGGGTGTCGGACTCATCTTCCACGAGCAGGATCTTTGCGCTCATATTAGCTCTCAGTGTTCGCAATTGTTTGGCACTTCGTCCCCAAGCAGCCTGTGAATCGCGCCCAGGAGTACCTCATTCTTTGCCGGCTTCTGCATGTAGTAGCGCGCGCCAGCCTTGCCCGCGCGCTCCCGATCTGTTCTTTCGTCCCGCGCCGATAGCACAATGATTGGAATGCACGCCCATTCAGGGTTCTTTTGCAGCCGCTCCATCACCGAGTAGCCATCCCCACCGGGGAGTCCCAGGTCCAAGATGATCAAGTCGGGCCGGCACTTCCGCGCCTCACAAACGGCCGTCAAGCCATCGGCCGCAAAATGCGTCTCATAGTCGTTGGCCTTCAGGCGTATATGCAGTCCCAGGCGCACGTCGGGGTCGTCGTCCACAATCAAGATCCGTTTCCTACTCATAATTTGTCTCCTCGTCGAACGCGGGTCCACTCTTCGATCTCGTTTTGAACTATGTCGGCCATTTTCTTTGACAACTCTTCCTTCGACCATTTCTCCGCCCCGTCAGCGAACGGAATCATCCGCATTTCGACGCACGTTTCAGCTTGCTCCCGGCGCAGCAGTTCATTTCGTTGCAGTTGCCCCTTGATTCGTCTGATGATGACCTCCGCGCCCTTCACGTCGGCTCGCGCGGCTAGGAACATGAACTCCGAATCCCCTTCTGCGTCCATCTTCGGCAGTGCCACATCCAGGTCGGCTAACACGCACCTGCCCAGCGCATATCGCGCCTCTTGCGCCAAAGTCTCCCGGGTGCCCTCGGTCGCCCAGCCCCCCGGAGTCCACAATTCGACTTTGATCAAGGCGATCGAGCGTGACGCGCCTGGCTCTTGCGAAAGAATGGGCAAGAGGAGAGACGGCAAAGAAAAGACCGGAAGCGTGAAGCAGAAAGTGCTGCCGTCTTTCGTGCTGTTGTCCACCCAGATGCGGCCGCCCTGCTTCGCAACCAACTCTCTGCAAATATACAGACCGAGTCCCAACCCTTGCCGTCCCCCACCCGTCCTGGCAACCTGGTACAGGCGTTCGAAGATTCTTTCGCAAAACTCTGGACTGATGCCCGATCCCGTGTCCGTAATAGCGAACTGCAGCATCTTCGGCTCTCCTGGAACGGCCCATGCTTTCAGACTCACTTTCCCGTGTGCTGGCGTGAACTTAATTGCATTCCCCAGAAGATTGACGAGCACCTGCCGCAATCGGCTCGGATCGGCGTAGGCTCGGGGCAGGTTCGAGGGTACGTCCGTCGTCAGGCGCACGCTTTTTGCCTCAGCCGCGCCTTTCACCGTGTTCATCGCATCTTCCACGCCCTGTGAAACCGAAGCGACTTGCAAGTCCACGGAGAGCTTCCCCGCTCCCGCGCGCGTAACGTCCAGCAATTCGCCGATCATCGATTGCAGTTGCGTTAGGTTCCGCGTGATGATCTGCAGGTACTCCCGCTGCAGTGGGTTGCACTCCCCCGCCAGGCCATCGGCGAGGATGCTCACGAATTGATAGATGGCATTGAGCGGTGAACGTAATTCGTGCGAAACATGCGACAGGAACTCGTCCTTCAGCGCGATTTGTTGCAGGCGCACCTGCTCGGTTTCCGCCTGCAGCCGCTGGCGTTCGATCGCGTAGCGCAGCGACTGAATCAGCAAGTTGCTCGCAATTGTGCCCTTGAGCAGGTAATCTTGGGCCCCCTCCTTCAGCGCCTGAACTGCGAGTTCCTCGTCGTTCAGACCGGTTAAGACTACGGCGGGAACCCCCGGTGCCGCCTTTCGTGTCGCGCGAAGGGTCGCCAGGCCCTGAGAGTCCGGAAGCCCGAGATCCAACAGCACTGCGTCAGGGCGTTCGTGCGCGAGGTAATCCTTCGCCTCGCTCAGCCGGAAAGTATGCGTAACCTCAAAATTGGCGGAACTTTCGGCCAGAAACACCTTCATCAAATGCGCGTCGCCGGGATTGTCTTCCACCAGCAGCACCTGAATTTTCTCGTGGCCCATGGTGTCAGTTCTCCGGTGGCAGTTTCACGATCGTGAACCAGAATTCCTTGATCTGCCGGACCACTTTCTGTAGCTGTTCCAGGTCAATTGGCTTGCTGATGTAGCAATTGGCATGCAGTTCGTAGGTCCGCAGAATGTCTTCTTCCGCTTTCGATGAGGTCAGGATGACCACGGGGATCTGCTTGAGTCGCCGGTCCACCTTGACCTCGGCGAGAACTTCTCGCCCATCCTTCTTCGGAATGTTCAGGTCGAGCAGTATCAGATCGGGGCGGCGCGCTCCGCGAAACTCGCCTTCGCGCCGAAGAAACTCCATTGCCGCTTCCCCGTCGTGCACCTCTTTCACTTCCAGTTTGAGCTTGTAATCGGCCAGTGCTTCCCGCACCAGCCGGCAGTCCCCGGGATTGTCCTCTACCAATAGAACTTCAATGGGTGATACCGACACTGGTCACCTCCTCTTGAATTTTTTCCGCCCTAACAGGGATTGTGAAGTAGAACGTCGTCCCGGCGCCCGCTTGCGACTCTAACCAGATTCGTCCGTGGTGCCGTTCGACGATCTTTTTGCAGATCGCCAGCCCGATTCCATTTCCGGGATACTCCTCGCGGGTGCAGAGCCGCTGGAACACCTGGAAAATTCGCTCGAAATGCCTGGGTTCAATCCCAATGCCGTTGTCTTCCACCCAGAAAATCCAATTTTGCCCCTCTTGGCGCGCGGAGATCTGAATCACGCAGGGCTTGCCTTTACTGCGAAACTTGATCGCGTTCGCGATCAAATTCTGGAATACCGTTTCCAATTGCAGCGCGTCGCATTTTATTTCTGGCAAATCCGCAATTTCGATGCTCGTGCCGCTCTCTTCCACTGCCACGGATAGATTCTTCAGCGCGCTCCGGGCAATCTGCTCGGATTCGCACAGGCGAGGTTCTTTTTCTCGCGTTCCCACCCGTGAATAGGCCAGAAGATCCTCGATCAGGTTCTGCATGCGCTTTGCGCCGTCCACGGCAAAGCCGATGAACTCATCGGCGTCGCTATCCAGCTTGCCCAGGTATCGCTGGGCTAGCAGTTGCGCATAGCTGGCCACCATACGCAGCGGCTCCTGTAAGTCATGCGAAGCCACATAAGCGAACTGTTGCAGCTCGGCATTGGAACGTTTCAGCTCTTCCTCGAAGCGTTTCCGTTCGCTGATCTCCCGCGCCGCGGCAAAAATGCCTTCAATTTCTCCAGCCGGGTTCTTGTACACCGTGGCGTTGTAGAGCACATCGGTGGTACGGCCTGCCTTGTCGCGGATCGCCAGGGGATAGTCCCGTACAGTGCCTTGCTCAAATGCCTGTTGGCAACCTTGCCGCGCCTTCTCCGGTTCCGTGAAGTGCTCGGAAAAGTCGCTGCCAATCAGTTGCTCGCGACACATGCTGGTGAACTGCTCGGTAGCTGTATTGACGTCGGTGATCTTGCCTTTGCGGCTGATGGTCACCAGCGGATCGAGGCTGGCATCGAACAGGCTGCGCGCGTACAACGACGCCCGCTGCGCCTGCTCTTCCGCCGTTCTGCGTTTCCGGTCCGTGGTGTCCAGCGATTTCGCGTACCACCAAATCACCCCCGCGACCACGGCCGCGGTGGCCGTCGCGAAAAGCGCCACCCATATCTCCGTTTTAAAGTAACCCGCCCGTTGCGCTTCCAGCCGCAGCCAGCCCAACAGTGCGGGAACGACGATGGCCATCGGAAACAGGCGGCGCCACATAGCGCCGCCTTGCGTGTCCGCGACCGCTACTTTTATTACTCCGCGGTCCGGCCGAACGCACAAGATACCCGCGCAGAGCGCGATAAACGCAACCGCACCGTGAACCGCCATACGTGTCACCGAGGCGATGCCAGAGAACGTTTGCAGCCCGAATAGGTACTCTTGGAAGGTCAAAATTGCCGCTGCTGCCGCCGGCAGGACCAAAATTTGCGCGGGTCGCAGCCCACGGCGCGTCTCGAAATTCAGCAGCAATAGCGCCAGGCTAAGGAGAACAAAATTCATCGCCGCAAGCGGTGCCATGCGTCCCGGAGAAAATGTCCCGATCGCTCCGGCCTTCTCGGGGAACAGCAGCAAGTCAATCCCTAAATTGCAGCCGAAAATGTATTCGCTGACCGTCAGCAGTCCGACTAAACCCGCCAACAACGCAAAACCACGGCCGGCTTTGCGCCGCAACCCGCTCGCGGACTCCGCAGCTAGGCACCAGAGCGAAACGCCGCACGCTACGAATGCGACCGAGGCATTGGCCTTCATTGCCACTTGTCCGGGAAGGATCACCTTTAGCGTCTCCATCCCAAATACCCAGCCCGCGAACACAACGCCCCCTACCACGATGCTGAAGGCAGCGGTTACCCTCGCGAACACCTGAAACCCCCGCACCAGACCAGAATGGTACTCCTGCGAATTGGATGAAGAGCTCATCGTTATCCTGATGCGCAACTCCCGCAGTCCTGGTGGACTTCCTTCGGCGCGGCATTGACGTGCACTTTCGCGCCCAAATAAGCGGCGCCCTCGAAAAAGGACGCTGCAACAATTCCAACCGTCTCTATCAGTTACTTGAAATCCACAGGAGGCGCCGCGGCAGGAAGTGTTTTGAGTTGGTTCCTTTGCCCCGAATCAACGCAAGCATCCGAACTCGCGACCAGCTTGGAACAATGCCGGTGAAGATTTTTAAGCGGGGGAACCCTAACTGCCTTCAGAACTCGCACTTTTAACGGCATCGCCAGTCATTCCCGAACGGAGTTGCCCAAGTTGCCCATTTGAAGCTGGTTTCAAGAGACGTAAGTGGTTGCAGCACCGCGTCTTATGAATTTGTTTTCCTCGTTCGCATCGAGGAGGTTGGGGGTTCGAATCCCCTCTCGTCCACCAAAATATCCAATAAAAACGATGTTATCGAGAGAACGCACCCGAAACGGTGTGCTCCATCTTGGCTACATCTTAGGTTTTGAGAACAATGCTCAACCCCTGCAAGATCGTTGCACTTGCGTCTTTCCAACGCGATTCTCTTGGGTTTTATGAAGCGCGTTCGCACTCTTCCCACTATCTGCGTTGGTCAAGATACTTTTTCGAGATTTGACGCCAGGAGGGAAATCACTTGTGGTGCCCCGGCAATTTGAGTCGTGGCATTTGAGCACGGGGTGTCGGTCGTTGTCGATCACACCCGTCTCGCGCGCCGGACCGTTACCGGTACCTTGGGTACCGGGACCAACATGTACGGTTAACGCGTTCTATATAAGGGGATGTTAATCAGGAGTTAGCCCTGCATTCCTCTTATTAGAATCCGGACCACCAGTTGCTCTCAAAGCCAGGCGCACAATCGCGCACAGAAGGACGTATAAGAGTAAATAAAATAGAGAACTAGCTAACCAGCTTGGGTGGCAGATTACGCCCCCTCGGGATCGCTGTGTCGGAGCTTCGCGTGCTCTTGCAGCTCCGGGCGGCTGGCTTGCCCGCGGAATAACTACCGATAATCGCCCATAACGCTTACCGGGCAGTGAGGGCCGGAGAGGTGTCGAATGGGATGCAATGGTGGAGCGCGGTTTGAGTGTTTCGATATCCTCGCGAAACCGCGAAAGCGGCACTTGCTGGAGCCGAAGATGGCTCCCGGAGGGAAAAATGCAACTTGCCGAATCAAAGGATGGTGGCTGGGGGTATACTGAGCAGGACCCGGGAATCCAAAATGGAAATTCCGATTGAAAGCTGCTACGGAATCTACCTCGGAGGTGGGAGAGGGTGGATTGATGTCTACTTTCGAGTTTGCAAACAAAACGTACCCGATCGATAGCGACGAATTCCTTGCGGACTTCAATGCTTGGGATGAGAATTTCGCACGTGGCATGGCGCCTAAAGTTGGAATCATCAGTGGGCTGAGCGAAGACCACTGGAGAGTCATCGGCTTCATTCGCAACCAGTACAAGGAAACGGGAAAGTGCCCGCTGGTCTACGAGACCGCGCGCATGAACCGTCTGCACCTGCAGGAACTCCAGAAGCTGTTCCCCGCGGGATACCTGCGTGGTGCCTGCAAGCTTGCAGGTATCACGTATCAGGAAGGCTACCTGGAACAGTCCTGGGTGGAGGGTTTTGCCGAACAGATTACCGTGGCCGGGGAAGGGAAAACGTACGAGATCAACGTCCGCGGTTTTCTGGTCAATCCTTCCCAATGGGACAAGTCGTATGCCCTGCACAGGGCTTGGGAGATGAAGATGCCCAAGCTCTCCGATAAGCATTGGCAGGTTCTCGAATTCCTTCGCCAGCGCTTTGTCATAAACAACATTGTGCCCACCGTGTATGAAACCTGCGAGGCGAACCACATCGAACTGGAGGAGCTTCAGAGATTGTTTCCCGACGGGTATCATCGCGGCGCGGTCAAGCTTGCCGGGCTGCGGGTAAGATAACCAATCGCTCGTGGTCGTCACCGCCGCAGTAACATCCTTCGTTAGCTTGGCAATCACGAGCGAGTTCGAGAGCATCGGCGCCGTCACGCCGCCAGCTTGCAGGACAACCGCTTGGTTTCTCGCCAAATCGATGGTGTCGGCCGCGAGTCGCGACGGAACGAGATATCCGCCCAAACTATCCATGGCGCCGCTCATCGCACGCTTTTCCGCTTCGGCTTCGCGCCAGTTCCCGGTGACGGCCGCTTTCACAAACCGGCCGGGAGAAAGCTCGTTTGCGCGAATGCCATCGGGCAACGGTTGAGACGGAAGGGCACCCGCGATCGATTCATCGAAGCGCAGACCGCGCACTTCGTTGCCCTTGTCCGATGTCACGGCACCCTATGATAGGCCTTCCAAAAGAAATACACCGTCATTCCCAGGCCGACAGCGATGACCGCCGCCCGGATGAATCGGGACGGGAGCTTCTGCGCATAGTGGGCTGCTGAGTACCCTCCGCACACCGCTCCTGCACTCATCACCGCGGCCTGCGGCCACACCACCGACCCGGTCACGATGAAGGTGATTGTCGCAACTCCGTTGATCGCACCCGCGAGCAATACTTTCAGGGCATTCATGGCGTGAATGTCCGTCATACCCAGGGCGGAAAGCATCGCCAAATTCACAATGCCAAGACCCCCGCCGAAGTAGCCGCCGTAAACCGCTGCTGCCAGTTCAAAAATGGAAGCGCCGGCCAACGCGGCCGTGCTTGCCTCGCCGGAAATAGATGAAGTGCTCCGTCCTGTCAGATATCGGCCGAAGACGAACAAAAGTGTGGCGGCAAGCATCAACCAGGGAATGACTCGCAAAAAAGTGGCCGCCGGCGTCTTAACCAAAAGCACCGCTCCCGCGATGCCCCCGATCACGCTCATGAGCAGAAGTGGAATAAGCATGCGGCGCGGCAGATTGAGTTGCTTGCGGTACGCCCCGCCAGTGGCTGCTGTTCCAACCCAGAGCGACACAGTATTGGTGGCATTTGCGGCAACGGGCGCCACACCAGTGAACAGCAGCGCCGGAAATGCGATAAAACTTCCCCCGCCAGCGACGGCGTTCATGGCGCCACCTAGTGCGCCTGCAAAGAAAAGAAAGATGGCTACCGATAGGCTCAAATCGCTCTTCTATCACGACCCAGGGGAAAGCTCCAGGCGAACATTCAGCTCTGTGAGAAATTGGTTGGCCGCAGCGGTCCGATTTTCTCCTTCGCGCCGAATTCTGGCGCGTCGGCCCTTTCTTCATTCTGTCATCCCGACCGGAGCAACGGCGCCTTCTGCCGTTGCGCAGTGGAGGGACCGCGGCAAATCGTATGCCTCATGGGAATCGCGCCGGGGTCTCGTCATTCATCTGAAGCTTGTAGCTCAACCCTTCACGAGTGAGCGCCATTCACCGCATCGCCCATCGCTCCCGCCTTACTTAAAACTTAGAACTGATAACTGAAGACTTTTACAGCCCCAGCACCCCCACCAACTCCTTCACGCTCGCCGCCGACTTCTGCAGCGCCGCGTTCTCCTCGGCCGTCAGCTTAATCTCAATAATCTTCTCCACTCCTCCCGCTCCCAATTTCACCGGCACGCCCACAAACAATCCATGGATCCCGTACTCGCCTTCCAGGTACGCCGCGCACGGCAAAATCTTCTTCTTATCTTTCAATATCGCTTCCACCATCTCCACGACCGCTGCCGACGGCGCATAATACGCCGACCCCGTCTTCAGCAGATTCACAATCTCCCCTCCGCCCTTGCGCGTCCGTTGCACGATCGCGTCGATCTTTTCCTTCGGCAGCAGATCCGGCAGCGGAATCCCCGCCACCATCGAGTACCTCGGCAGCGGCACCATGTCATCCCCGTGCCCGCCCAGCACAAACGAGTGCACGTTCTCCACGCTCACTCCGCACTCCATCGCCACAAACGCGCTCATCCGCGCCGAGTCCAGTACTCCTGCCATCCCCAGCACTCGGTTCTTCGGAAATCCGCTCAACTTCAGCGCCGCCTGCGCCATCGCGTCCAGCGGATTCGTCACCATCACCAAAATGCAGTTCGGCGAATGTTTCACAACCTGTGCCACCACGGCTTTCACCACGTCATAATTCGCCCTCAACAAATCGTCCCGGCTCATTCCCGGCTTTCGCGGGAATCCCGCCGTAATCACCACCACATCGCTTGCCGCCGTCGCGCTGTAATCTCCATTCGCCGTCGAAATTCCCACGGCCCGCGCGTCCGTCCTCGTCACCGGGCCCGATTCCAGCATGTCCAACGCCTTGCCCGCTGGCGGCCCATCCAAAATGTCCGTCAACACCACGTCCGCCAGCTCCAAATCCACAATCCGCTGCGCCGTAGTCGAACCCACAAATCCACCACCCACCACGGTAACTTTCTGCCTGCTCATCTCTTTCTCCTTTGGAGTGCGGCAGCTTGCTGCCGCTTTTACGGCCACAGCCGCTCCTCAAATCCGTGCAATTGCCAAGCTAGTGTGTCCGCCCGCTTGGGTTCCTCTTCTCTGCGCCGGCGTTTACCCCGATCTGGTCGGGGCGGCCCCTGGGTTCCCCCAGTGTTGAACCTGGCATGATCGAAAAGCTCTCTCCGAGCGATCCGCAATCCACCGCCTGCCGTTTTAATCCTCTGGACCTGGAGCCTATGCTGCCGACGGATGCGCTTGAACACCGCGCTTTTCGATGGGGACGAAATCACGCGCCTCGTAGCCGGTGTAGATTTGCCGCGGACGCGCGATCTTCTGTTCCGGATCCTCGATCATTTCCTGCCACTGTGCGAGCCAGCCCACGGTGCGAGGAATGGCGAAGAGCACGGTAAACATCTCCGGCCTGAAGCTCAGAGCCTGGTAGATAATTCCAGAATAGAAATCGACGTTGGGGTAGAGCTTGCGCTTGATGAAGTACTCGTCCTCCAGCGCGATGCGTTCCAGTTCCAGCGCAATTTCCAGCTTGGGATTTTTGCCCGTGGCTTGAAATACCTGATCGGCGGCCCACTTGATAATCTTGGCGCGGGGATCGTAGTTCTTGTACACCCGGTGACCGAATCCCATGAGTTTCCCATGGCCGGCTTTGATGTTGGCAATGTAAGCAGGAACTCGATCCTTCGATCCAATTTCAGCCAGCATCTTCAGTACTTCCTCATTGGCGCCACCGTGGAGCGGGCCGGAGAGCGCGGCGGCAGCCGCGGCGGTACAAAGGAAAGGATCCGCCTGGGAGCTGCCAACAGCGCGCATCACGTTGGCGCTGCAGTTTTGTTCGTGGTCGGCATGCAGAATGAACAGGATGTCCAGGGCGCGAGCCAGAACGGGATTCGCGTGGTATTTCGGCTCCACCATTCTCCACAACATATTCATGAAATTCTCGGCATAGCCGAGGTCGTTGTCCGGATAGACATACGGAAAACCCAGGCTGTGCCGATAGGTGTACGCGGCGATCGTGGGCACCTTACCAATCAGACGATGGATCTGGTGCAGGCGCACCTCGGGATCATGTACATTGCGGGCTTCGGGATAAACGGTCGAAAGCGCCGCGACGGTGCTGATGAACATTCCCATTGGGTGCGCGTTATAACGAAAGCCTTCGAGGAATCTCTTGGTGGTCTCATGAATCATGGTGTGATGGGTGATGTTGTAGATCCAGTCTTTGAGTTGAGGCGCTGTGGGCAACTCCCCGAATAGAAGAAGATAGGCAACTTCAAGGAAGGTGCACTTTTCCGCCAACTGCTCGATGGGATAGCCGCGGTAGCGCAAGATGCCTTTGTCGCCGTCAATATAGGTGATGGCGCTCTGGCAGGACGCGGTGTTCAAGAATGCCGGATCGTAGGTCATCAGCCCAAAATCTTCAGCGCCCGTCTTGATCTGGCGCAAATCCATGGCCCGAACGGCTCTCTTGTAAAGCGGGATGTCGTATGAGGCCTGCGTTCTCTTATCCACTATGTTCAAACCGTCTTTTTCCATGGGTGTTTCTCCTCCTGAGGATTGGACTTCTCAATAAACCATCGATACGGCCTGCCCCGCAGCCCAGTTTCTCCTGCAACGACGCTCACGATGTTCGGGATCTGGACAGCCAGCGCGGGGCTCAGGCCTTCGGGGAACTGGCCCGGCTCCCGGATGACAAACCCGTAGACGCGTATCGTGTCCGGCACGGTGATTTCCATCGTTCTTGGGAGCGCCAGAACGTCCGGCAGAGTAGTTGTCCGGAATTTCCGATGTGGACCTCTGACTTCTGCATCATACCCTTCTCCTGACCTCGACACAAAGAATTTGCCACCAGTGCCAGCGATTCCGCAACGAACGCAGGATGAGATAGAAATTAGGTAGGTTTAGTGTCGGTCTTGGAAGGGACAGCTACCATCGTATGCACGACCGGCAACCAGTGCGTACCATGCGAAACCTGCAAGGGCCTTGTTCAGTAAGGACTTTTGCAAAGTCGCTGATTGCACGGTCGGGGATGCAGTTCAGTTGGTCAGAACGCTGCCCACCTACCGCTTCGGTAGTTTCAGACACGCGTTTTCATGGTGCTGGTCTTCACCGGCCAAGGCAACGTATATCTCGTGCGCGAGCGCAATCGCCTTCGCCATTCGATCCCTCGTCGCTGGCTGGACGTTGTTGTGGTCAGCCTGATGGCGACAAACGGCATCCTCACCTCCTCCCAAAAGGGAGAAAGTGTAGCGCATGTGTCCGGTACGATCTGTTACCTATGTGTCGGGTCGCTCAATTCCCTCCCGCAACTTCCCTCACTTCAATCTTTTCTTGCCGCAAAATTCCGCGTAAACTACTCCCATCGTTCTAGCTCCCGTTCGTATAAGTAACCAGGGTGTACGCGAAAATAACCTGGTTGCAACATTCCCGAAACCTGGGTCAGGCCACACTCGGCCCAGCCAGAGGTCCACTGTGAAGACAGTAACGACCGACCCAGTCTTAAACGAAACCTCCCTCTTCCGCGTCTCGCTCGCGCAGACCACTCAGAATTTGGAGGAGTGCCAGCGCCTACGCTATCTCGTCTTCAACCTCGAACTTGGCGAAGGCCTCTCCACCTCCGCACGCTCCGGCTTGGACATCGATCCCTTCGACTCTTTCTGCGACCACCTCATGGTCCGCGACCTCGAAACCTCCAAGCTCGTCGGCACCTATCGCCTGCAAACCGGGGAAACCGCCGCGGCCAACCTCGGCTACTACGGCAACCAGCTCTTCGATTTCACCCCCTACGATCCGGTTCGCAAAGAAGTCCTCGAACTCGGCCGCGCATGTGTCCATGTCGATTTCCGCAATACCCTGGTCCTCCACAGCCTCTGGAAGGGCCTGGCCATCTACGCCACCCGCACCGAATCGCGCTATCTCCTCGGCTGCAATTCCATCTCTTCGCAGGACGAAAACTTCGGCGCCGCCATGTACGATTCTCTGAAGTCCAAATACCTCGTCGAACCTCGTCTCCGCACCGTGCCGCAGCCCGGTTACTGCTGCACTCCCACGGGCGCCCCCGTCGAAATCACGCGTCCCCCGCGCCTTTTCCGCGCCTATCTCGATATCTCCGCCCGCGTTTGCGGTCCCCCCGCCATCGATCGCGAATTCAAGACCATCGACTTCCTGACCCTGATCGACCTGGCCCATCTCCCCGACCGCGTCCGCACCCGCTTCTTCTAGCCCCGCACCTCTACCCGCTCCTAAGTCCGTCATCCCGAGCGCAGCCGGGTGGCGGGTGGCGGGTGCCCCAGGCACGGAGTGTGTGCCTGGGTCTTGGGTTCCTCCCGTTTGGCGCCGCAAATCCCATGCACTTGAGGGTGCCCCACCCTCGTTTTCTGAGGGTGGGCTCTTACGATCTGACACCTCTGCCCCTCTTCTCTTCTCCGCCGGGTGCCCCGGCACGGAGTGCGTGCCTGGGTCTTGGGTTCCTTTTCTCCGTGCTCTTGGGTTCCTCATGTGTGACGCCGCCCACCCCTGTGCTTGAGGGTGCCCCATCCTTCGCGGTTTGTGCGAAGGGTGGGTTCTTGCAACCGGGCTCCTCAGCCCCTCTTCTCTGCGCTTCCTCTGCGTTCTCAGCGTCTCTGCGTTATCTTTTGACTTTTCTTAAACTCTTTAACTTTCAACTTTTAACTCTTCAACCTCCTCTTACCTTGCCTCCTGATCGTTCATATCTGGTCGCTGATATCCCTCCACCGCCTCCTCCGCGCTTCCATTTCCTTCCGACAAACTTAAAACTTACAACTGAGAACTGAAAACGGTATCCTTCCCCCGGAGGCCACCATGCGCTCACTTCGCAAACTAGTCCCCGCGCTCGCAATTCTCCTCTTCTCTCTTTCCCCCGCCAGCGCGCAATCCTCCCTTTCCCCCGATCTCCAGCAAAAAATCGACAAACTCGCCGCCGACGCCCTCGTCAAGACCGGCGTCCCCAGCGCCTCCCTCGCCATCGTCAAAGACGCCCGCATCGTTTACCTCCACGCCTACGGCGACGCCCGCCTCGATCCCCGCACGCCTGCCACTCCCGCCATGCGCTACAGCATCGGCTCCATCAGCAAGCAATTCACTGCTTCCTCCATCCTCCTTCTCCAGGAGCAGGGCAAACTCTCTCTCGACGACAAAGTCTCCAAATTCCTCCCCACTCTCACCCGCGCCAACGAAGTTACCATCCGCCAACTCCTCTCCCACACCTCCGGCTATCAGGACTATTGGCCCCAGGACTACGTCATGCCCAACATGCTCCAGCCCACTACCGCGCAACAAATCCTCGACCAGTGGGCCCGCAAGCCCCTCGATTTCGATCCCGGCACCAAGTGGCAATACTCCAACACCAACTTCGTCATCGCCGGCCTCATCGTCGAAAAAGTTTCCGGCATGCCTCTCCCAACTTTCCTCAAGCAGAATTTTTTTCAGCCCCTCTCCATGACTAGCGTCCTCAACACGGACCAGGAACGCCTCGGCGACACCGATCCCACCGGCTACCTGCGTTACGCCCTCGGCCCGCCGCGTCCCGCACCCAAGGAAGGCAAAGGCTGGCTCTTCGCCGCCGGTGAACTCTCCATGACCGCCGAAGATCTCGCCAAGTGGGACATTTCCATCATGGATCAGAAACTTCTGCGGCCCGCTTCCTATCGTGAATTTTCAACGGATGTCCTGCTGAAGAACGGCCTCGGTACGCGCTACGGCCTCGGCGTGGATGTGCGCAACGATGCCGGCCACCGCTCGCTTTCCCACGGCGGCGAAGTTTCCGGCTTCACCTCGGAAAACATCGTCTTCCCCGACGAGCGCGTCGCCATCGTCGTCCTCACCAATCTGGACGCCGTCGACGCTTCCGGCACCATCGCCCACGCCATCGCGCCCCTGCTCCTCTCGAGCGACGATCCCGCCACCCCGCAAAAACTCGCACAAGCTCGCAAAATCTTTGCCGGCCTGCAGCATGGCACCATTGATCGCAGCCTCTTCACCGACAACGCCAATTTCTATTTCAGCGCCCTGGCCCTCCAGGATTTCGCCGCCAGCCTCGGCCCCCTCGGCACTCCCGAAGAATTCGTCCAGACCAGCCAATCCCTCCGTGGAGGCATGACCCTCCGCCACTACCGCGTCAAATTTCCGAAGCAAACTCTCGATGCCTGGACCTTCGAGCTCCCCACCGGCCAACTGGAGCAATTCCAAGTCGCCCCCCAAGACTAGCCGCCGCAATCCACCCTGTAGCTCTCCCCTTTAGGGGTGAGGCCTTTCACTACCGCACCTCAACTCTCCCCATCTCGGCACCCCTACCCGCAAGCGCGTTTCGTCTCGGCCTACTTTGGAGTGCGGCTTGCCCTGAGTTCGTTCGAAGGGCGGCTTGCCGCCGCTTTTTCGGTTGCATGTGTCGCCGACAAACTGTATTGCATCTTCCTCCCCCCGCACCGCTCTATCTTTGCGTCTTGAATTTCTTTCTCTTCTTTTTGTTTTTTCCCGCCACTCGCCCCCTGTACTTGAGGGTGCCCCATCCTTCGCGGTTTGTGCGACCTCTGCCCCATCCCGATGCTTTTTCGGGATGAACGGTGGGCTCTTGCGATCGGACACCTGTGTCCCTTTTCTCTTCGTACGGGTCCAGCACGCTGGACCCCATCTCGGCTCCAGGTTTTCTCGTGGCTCCCGCCGCCCATCCCCTGTACTTGAGGGTGCCCCATCCTTCGCGGTTTGTGCGAAGGGTGGGCTCTTACGATCAGACGACTCGGTCCTTCCTCTCTTCTCTGCGACTCTCCGCGCTCGCAGTTTACCCCGCCCCGGTCGAGACTTTTCCGCGTCGCCAGCGAAGATCATCCCAAAACGAAGGGAACACATGCTTGACCCGACGTATGGTTTTTTGTAGTTCCTCCATCGTTCGACAGTTATCAGGATTCCAGTTTTGGTATAAGCCACTTCCTGTTCCCGCTAACTCCTTTCATCTCAACAACAAAACTTAGTTTCACATTGGAATACGAATTGCCCTCGTTGCTCTCATAAGGACGTACTCTAGGTTTGTTTGGCCGGACCTAGACTGAAAAAAGCCGAGTCAGACTCGAAGTGTTTTGGGTGAGTTTCGAGGCGCAGACGGACCTTGGACGGGGGAGTCCCAGGCACCAGATCTGCTAGGGTTTCTGCCCAGCTTCTTTTCAGAGAATCCTTCCTCGGTTCTACGACTGGAAAAGTAAATAGGGAAACTGTTGGCACGGGCACAAGTCAATTTCCGATTTGTGTAAGGGGCAAAATTCCTTTCAAGGAGGAAGTAGCATACCAATGAAACGATTCATTCCTTTTTTGCTTGCAGCAACTCTCTTGATGCTTCTGACGGGGGGCAACCTTCACGCGCAGGCCACCGCCAGCGCGAACATTCAGGGCACCGTCACAGACAAAACCCAGGCCACGATCGCCGGCGCGCAAGTAACCGCCAGGAACAAAGGCACGGATATGGTTCGTACCACCACTACATCCGATGCCGGTTATTATCGCTTCGAACTTCTTCCCATCGGCTTTTACATTGTCACCGTGACCAAGACCGGTTTCGCCACCACCACGGAAACCGTTGAGGTCCAGGTCGGCCAGACCGTCACGGTCAATGCCGAACTCCAGGTCGGCGCCACTTCCCAGGTCATTGAAGTCACTTCGGAAGCCCCGTTGATGGAGCAGGAACGCACCAGCGTCAGCCAAAACATCACTCCCAGGGAAGTCGAGCAGCTCCCGCTTCTGGGCCGCGATGTCGCCAACCTGGCCTACCTCGCCCCGGGCGTCAAGGCCACTGATTCTTACGACCCGACCAAGAATCGCTACGCCATTCTCTCTGTCAACGGCTCGAACGGCCGTAACGTCAACGTGACCGTCAACGGCATAGACAATAAGGACAACACCGTTGGCGGGCCCGTGATGCAGCTTCCCCTCGAGGCCGTCCAGGAATTCCAGATCAGCACCCAGCGTTTCTCCGCGCAAAACGGCCGCTCGGAAGGCGCCGCTATCAATATGATCACCAAGCAGGGCACCAACGACTACCACGGTTCTTTTTTCTCTTATTTCCGCGAGTCAGCTTTGGATACGGATCAACAGGTTCCCAACGGTGACGGCACCTCCTCCCCCCAGCATCCCGACTACACCCGCCAGTTTTTTGGCGGTTCCATCGGCGGCCCGATCGCCAAAAACAAACTCTTTGGCTTTTTCGCCCTCGAACGCGAACGCGAAAGTCAGGGCTTGGCGGAAGACACCACGTCGTACAACGAACTTGTAATCGCTAAGAATGCTGGCTTCGCTGCCCAACCCGCCACCGTTATCCCCCGCCCGTTTTACGAGTATCGCTACAACGGCCGCATGGACTGGACCATCAACAATAACAACAACGCCTACATCAGTTACACTTCGCAGGCCAACAACAGTCTGAACGATCAGTCCAGCGGTACCGCCGATCTCACCAATGGCAATTACACCAAGAACCATCTGCAGATCGCCAATCTTACCGTCAACTCGATTCTGCCCAACAATGCTGTCAACCAGTTTACGTTTGGCTTTCAGTATTGGAACAATTTAATCGACAGCAACATCAGCGCCCCGCTGATAACCTTCCCGGACGCACAATTTGGCACCAATACCAACGTTCCTCAGCAGTCTTTCCAGCGCAAGTGGCAATTCAAGGACGACGTTTCGAAGGTCGTTGGCAAACACACTCTCAAAGCCGGGGTGGACTACATTTGGAATCCCGTCGAAGGCGGGTTCTTCGAATTCAGCTCCACGCTGGAGATGGATTTCACCCTTGATCCCAGCGTCATCATCGCCAACCCGAGCACGTGCGGCCCCCTAAAGAACCTGCCGTGCGCCCCAGAGGGTTTCGCCACGCCCGGCCTTGTTAACGCTATGACCATCGCCAACGGCGATCCTTACTTCCTGGTCGCCACCAAACAGTTAGGCCTGTACTTCCAGGACGACTATAAGGTCTCTCGCCGCCTCTCCTTGAACCTCGGCGTCCGCTGGGACAAAGACTTCAACATGTACGGCTCGTCCGACGTCGCCAAGAGCCGCACCTATCAGGAACTTGTCACGCTCAACAGCCCCGTCTCGAACCCCTGGGTGAGCAAGATCCCGAGTGACGATAACAAGGACGTCAGCCCCCGCGTCGGTTTCGCCTACGACCTGACTGGGGCTGGTAAGCACGTCGTCCGCGGTGGATACGGTCTGTACTTCGGCAACACCTTCCAGAACATCCCTCTGTTCATGGAACAGATGTCCAATCCTACCGTCTTTCAAGCTGTGATCAGCCTTTCGGCCCCGGGCGATATAGTGACAGGAACCGGTATAGCTTTGGGGAATTGGCGCTATGGCGTGGACCCCTTGCCAACAATCCCGCCTCCTTCGACGCAGCTTGCAACGCTTAGCGTCGGCCGCCTGATGGACCCGAACTACCGTAACCCCGTGACCGAGGAGTTCAATCTCGGTTACAGTTGGGCCATCACTCCCAACTCCGTGTTCGAGGCCGAATACACTCACGTCTTGGGTCTGCACGAGAACAAGACCATGAACATCGACCAGAAAGTGCCCGTGGACGGCGTTTGCTGCACCCGGCCGCTTGATCCCTATTTCACCGCCTACAACGCCGCTAATCCGACATCTCCTTTATCTCAGTTGGCTAGCGTCCGCGTCGAAGAAGCTATCGGCCGCTCTCATTACGATGGCTACAATTTCAGCTATCGCCAGCGCTTGACCCATCACCTCTCGCTCAACGCCAACTACACCCTCGCTTGGGCCTATTCCTACGACAGCGGCGGCGGTTCCTTCCGGAACTATCCCGCGCTCTCGACGAATCCGTTTGCCAGCTACGATTGGGGGCCTTCACCCAACGATGAGCGCCACCACATCACGGTGAGCGGCTTGTACGAGATGCCGTGGGGTTTGCAGCTCTCTCCCATCTTGCAGTTTGGCTCGGCGCGGCCTTACAACTTGATCAACTCCGGCAATACCTTGAATACCGGCGGTGGCACGCTCAACGCCGTCGTGGTTCCGACGAACAATCCCACGGATTGGTTTGCGTTTGCCGGAAACAACACGGGGGCGCAGAACTGCTTCTACGGCCTGAATGGTGTGACACAGGCTTGCACCATCGCCAAATACGATCCCCTTCGCGGTGATCCCTTCTTCGAGCTTGACCTGAAGTTGGCCAAGAACATCAAACTCGGCGAGCACGTCAACTTGCAGCTTGTGGCCCAGGCCTTCAACCTTACCAATCGCGCCAATTACGGCAACAACTTCGGCCTCAATATCGGCAGCGCCGCTACCTTTGGCCATCCGGTTGGCTTCATCAACCCCGACAACGCCTTGATTCCGCGTTCGCTGGTCAGTGAATTCGGTTTCCATCTCACTTTCTAAACGCCAACCGCGCTTTCTACAGTTCAACTTTTACCAGGGCTGGCCCGCAAGGGCCGGCCCTCTTTTTTCCCCCGCTCTTCAGCTAATTTGGAGTGCGGCGCCTTGGCGCCGCTTTTACGGTTGTTGCCCCCCCCACCAAGCCCAGATTCCTCCATCCATGCTCCCCTCAGTCGGGTGCCCCAGGCACGGAGTGTGTGCCTGGGTCTTGGGTTCTCTTCTCCTTACACTTAAAACTTACAACTGGAAACTTACAACTTTAATGGGCTCCTCCGCTCTAGCGTCTCAAACTCTCTTCTCCTCGCTCTTGCTTCTCTCTTTTCCGCGATTCCTCTTGCCTTCCTCTGTGCCCTCTGTGCTCTTCCCTCTGCGATCTCCGTGTTACCGTCCCTCTTCTCTTCTCTTTCCTTCTCTTTCCTTCTCTTTCAACTTTTAACTTTCAACCCCTTCCCGCTTCCTGATATCTGCCATCTTCTTCCCTCACTTCTTCCCAATAAACCGCAATCTCCCCGTGAATGCTCTCCCCTGCCCGCCAGTAAACGTCAAAAACTGTGTCGGCAGCGCATCCACGTTATTCACCACCACATCCGGATTCTGCCGCCCTAGCACATTGATCGCCGACCCGCGCACCGCAAACAAATATCCCCGGAAACGAAACTTCTTCTCCAAACTGATGTTCAAGCTCGCGTAATCCGGAAACCGCCGCGAGTTCGCCGCCCCCACCAAAAATTGCTGCTGGTTCACCACGCTGAACGGATACCCCGTCCGGTAATCCAGCAAGCAACTAAACAATATCCCCCACACCGGTGTCGGCACGTTCGCCCACCCCAAAAACCGGTTCGGCGCATCCCACGCCAGCGGCCCGCTCTGCTGCGCCGCAAAATACAGCGCCCCCAGCGCCGGGTCCAGCACCTGATCGCTATTCGCCCGCGATCGCGTGTAGCTCCCAAACGCCTCCGCGCCCCCGCTAAACGAGTGCCGCCCCGAAATCGTCGCCCCGCGGTATTTGTCCCGCCGCGTCGATTGCAGCAAAAACGCGCTGCCAATCAGTCCCGGCGTTTGCGTCTCGAACACCAGCCCGCGGTGCTGATTCCGCGCCAGCAGCTCCACCGAAACGATGGTCTTCTCCCCAAACCTCTGTTGCCACCCCGCGCTCGTAATATCGAAATACGGCTGCCGCAGCGCCCCCGGCTGTAGCACAAACCGGCTCGTCGCCGGCCCCGCCATCACCGCCCCCGTCGTGTCGTACAGCGTGTCCACCTGCTGCTGGTCCGCCGTCTGCCCAATCACCGAAAGGTTCAGCGGAATATCGTAGATCCCCCATCCAATTGAAAATTTCGCGGTCTTCTCCGCAGACGGCTTGCCCTGAGCTGCGAAGGGCATCCAGTTCAGCGCCACCCGCGGCTCCGCCATCGCCGACTGCACCAGCCGGTCCCAATCCATCCGTACTCCCGCCGTCGCAATGAAGTGTGAATTGACCGTCCACGTGTCCTGCACAAACGCCCCCGCCAGCGTATTGGCCACGCGAAAATCCGCCGGCCCCGTGAACGTCGTCACCCGGCTAATCGTTGTGTTGTCGCCGTACAGCGCCTGAATCTCCCCGCGCGTGCTCGCCTGCTCCAGCCGCACGCTCGAAAGATTCGCCCCGCCCGAAAGCGTGTGCGTCCCGTGCCAGTGCAGCGCCGCCCGCGTCGCATCCACAAACCCCTGCCACCGCCGCCCCTCCTGCTGCAATGCTTGAAAATAATTCCCCGCCGCCCCATCCACCAGCAGTTGATACGGCGCATTCCCCTGCGGCTGGTAATCGTCATGGCTGTCGTGCCCCGCAAATCCAAACTCCACCAGCGTGTCGTGAAACCAGTATTGATCCTTCACCGACCCGAACACTTGATGCGTATGCTGCGTCAGCGTCGTGGACACCGGGTGCAGCGCATCCAGCCCCAGGTTGAAATCATCCGCGTCGTTGTACAGAAAGCTCAGGACCAGGCTGTGCCGCGACGATATGTGCCACAACAACCGCGACAAACTGTCCCCCGCCCACACCGTCGAGGTATCCGGCGCTCCCGGTGCCAGCCCCTTGATCACGCTCAACGTGTGCTGCACGCTGAACGCCTGCGAAAACCACAGCTTCCCGCTCACGATCGGCCCGGAAAACTCCACCCGCGGATAAAAATTCCCCAGTTGCAGCCCTTGCTGCACATTAATCCCGGGAATGAAATCCGTGGCATTGAACCGCCAGTGGTCGTCGCCATCCGGCGTGTCAAAGCTCAGCATCGCCGCGCCCGAATGCGCGAATTCCGCCCCTAACCGCCCCGTCTGCACCTCCGCCGAACGCACCGCGTCCACACTGAACCGGGTATCCAGCGAATTGTTCACCGGCTCCCCAATCTCGAATCCATTCAATAGGTATTGCACCTCCGTAGCCCGCGACCCCGCCAGGTGCACCACCCCCTGGCTGTCCAGCAACACCTGGGGCAGCGCGATTAGGCTTTCGTTCAAATAGTGGGAGCTGGGGACGGGAATGTCGCGGATCTCTTGCGCCGTCAGCGTGATCTTCTGCGGGGTTTCGGAGGTCTCCACCTGGTTGGCAGGCGCGGTGACGTCCACCTTTTCTCGCAATTCCTCGGCGTGATTCAGCGTAAACGAAATTTCCCCGGAGTCCGCCGCCAGCCCGAACTTCTGTCCCTCCAGGATAAAGAACCCCGGCTTGGTGATGTGCGCGGTGTATTCCCCGGCAGCAAGATTTTCGATCGTGAACGAGCCGGTGTCGTCCGTCGTCCCCAAAAAAGTTTGCCCGCCGGTCATCTCAAGCTTTACTTGAGCTCCACCGACGGGCAATCCATTCTCATCTACAACTCGGCCATGCAATGTGATCGGCGTGTCCGCCAAAACACAAGCGCCCGCTGCAAGCAGCAGCGCCGCCAGCCCGGTGATCCATCTGCGCAGTCGCTTCACCGAAGCCCACCCCGGAGCGGGAGCATCACCTCAAGTGTTACTTCCCATCAATCCAATTCAGCCAACCATCCCTTGGAGTGCGGCGGCTTGCCGCCGCTTTCACGCTGTATATCCCTACCTCCAAACGAGTGTTCATTCTACGCTCTATAGCACCGGGGTCCATCCTCCCGGACCCCGGTACCCGCTTGGTTTTCGCAACGACAGCTACTTCTTCTTGCTCTTGGCCTTCTTCTGCTTGTTTTCCACCACAACCTGCGCCGCCGCCAACCTCGCTATTGGCACGCGGAACGGCGAAGCGCTCACGTAGTTCAGTCCGATCTCATGGCAGAACTTCACGCTGTCCGCATCGCCGCCATGCTCGCCGCAGATACCCACCTCCAGGTTCGGGCGGGTCTTGCGTCCGCGCTCAACACACCAGCGCATGAGCATGCCCACGCCTTTGGTGTCCAGCGTCTGGAACGGGTCGGCCTTGAGGATGCCGAGCTTCTTCTCGTCCACGTAGTCTGGAAGGAAGCGCCCCGCATCGTCGCGGGAGAGCCCCATGGTCGTCTGTGTCAGGTCGTTGGTGCCGAACGAGAAAAACTCCGACACTTCGGCTAACTCGTCGGCCAGCAACGCAGCGCGCGGCAGCTCAATCATCGTGCCGACTATGTATGGCAGTTTCACGCCAGCCTTCTTGATCAGCGGATCCGCCACGCGCCGTACGGCATCGCCCAGAATGCTGATCTCCTTTTTGTCGAACGTCACTGGGATTTCGATCTCAGGTAATACTTTAACTCCGCCCTTTTGGCATTCGATGCCAGCTTCGATAATCGCCCGCACCTGCATCTCCAGAATTTCCGGATAGGTGAGGGACAATCGGCACCCGCGCAGGCCCAGCATGGGGTTCGCCTCGCGCAGTTGCTCCACGCGGCGCACCACGTTCTCGACCGGAATGCCGAGTTCCTTGGCGAGCTCCTCCTGCTTGGCCCGGTCGTGCGGTACGAACTCGTGCAGCGGCGGGTCGATCAGTCGGATGGTTACCGGGAGGCCGTCCATGGCTTGGAAGAGGCCCACGAAGTCGCGGCGCTGGTACGGCAATAACTTGTCCAGTGCCTTCACGCGCGCTTCCCGATCGTTGGCCAGGATCATCTCCTGGATGGCCAACTGCCGGTCGTGGCTCTTCTCCGGATGCTCGAAGTCGGTGAAGAACATGTGCTCGGTACGGGTCAGCCCGATGCCTTCCGCGCCCAATTCGATGGCCTTCCTCGCGTCTTGCGGCGTGTCGGCGTTGGTGCGCACCTTCAATTTCCGGATGCCGTCTGCCCACTTCATGATCGTGTAGTACGCCTTTGGCAATTCCGGCGTGACCAGCGGCATTTGCCCCTCGTACACGATGCCTTCGCTGCCGTCCAGCGTGATCCAATCGCCTTCCTTCAGTGTCTTGCCGCTCTTCCCATCGGTCATGATTTTGGTCTTGTAGTCGATGTCCAGCGTTTCCGCCCCGGCCACGCAGCACTTGCCCCAGCCGCGCGCCACCACGGCCGCGTGACTCGTCTTGCCTCCCGTAGCCGTTAGGATGCCTTGCGCCACGGCCATGCCGCCCACATCTTCGGGGCTGGTTTCGCGCCGCACCAGGATCACCTTCTCTCCCCTCGCGGCCCATTCTTCGGTCTCGTTCGCGGAGAAGCACATCTTGCCAACCGCCGCGCCTGGCACCGCGTTAATCCCGTGCGCCAATATCTTCGACTCCAGCGTCTTGCGGTCCACCTTGCTGTCAATCACCGGATAGAAGAGCCGCTCGATGTCTTCCGGCTTGATGCGCAGCATCGCTTCTTCCTTGGTAATGAGCTTCTCATTCGCCATGTCCATCGCGATGCGGAAGGTCGCTGCAGGCGTGCGCTTGCCGGTGCGCGTCTGCAGCATGTACAGCGTGCCGTCCTCCACCGTAAACTCCATGTCCTGCATGTCGCGATAGTGCTTCTCAAGTGTTACTCGAGCCTTTTCGAGTTGCCCGTACACCTTGGGCATCAGCTTGGCCAGTTCGCTCAGGTGTACCGGAGTGCGTATGCCCGCCACAACGTCTTCCCCCTGCGCGTTGGTCAAATAATCGCCGTAGAAAATCTTCTCGCCGTCACTCGGGTCGCGCGTAAAGCACACGCCCGTGCCGGAGTTGTCGCCGGTGTTCCCGAACACCATCTGCTGCACGTTGACCGCGGTGCCCAGCAATCCGGTGATCTTCTCCACCCGGCGGTAGGTGACCGCCTTTTCCGCCATCCAGGATCCAAACACCGCGCCAATCGCACCCCACAATTGCTCCAGGGGATCTTCCGGAAAGGGCTGTCCGGCTTTTTCCAGGTAGTAGGCCTTGTACTCCCCCACCAGTTCTTTCCAGCCGCTGGCTGGCACCGCAGTATCTTCCTTCACGCCCAGCCGCTGCTTCATCGCCCGCAGCTTGTGCTCCAGGTCTTCCTTGGGCATGCCCATCGCCACGGTGGAAAACATCTGCACGAAACGGCGATACGCATCGTAGGCAAAGCGCTCGTTGCCGGTCACCTTGGCGATGCCCACCACGGACTTGTCATTCAAGCCCAGGTTCAGAATCGTTTCCATCATGCCCGGCATGGAGCGCGCCGAGCCGGACCGCACGCTGACCAGCAGCGGGTTGTCTGGATCGCCCAGCTTCTTCTTGGTCGCCTTTTCCAGCCTGGCGACGCTGTCAATCACCTGCTTCTTGAGTTCCGCCGGGTACTTCTTGTTGTTCTTGTAGAAGTAATCGCAGGCTTCCGCCGAGATGGTGAAACCCGCCGGGACGGGCAGGCCGATCTTGGTCATCTCGGCCAATCCTGCTCCCTTGCCGCCGAGCAGATCGCGCCATTCGCCGTCGCCTTCCGCTTTTCCTGCTCCAAAGAAATAGACCCACTTTTTCACGGTACGCCTCTCTTGTTTTTCACTGCGGTTACTGGCGCGCTACGCATTGCACTCATTTGAGATTGGAGTGCAAAATGTCGGCGCGCCGACAATTTTCAAAAGAAAACTGCCTCAAAACTCGATACCCAATACTTAAAGTAAAACTTTATATCGCTGGCCAACCCGTCTCTCTCATTCACCTTCAACATTCGTCATTCCGAGCGAAGCGAGGAATCTCTCTGCTCTTCTCTGTATCCTCTGCGCTATTCTCACCCTTCCTCTTTCTTTTCTCTGTGACCGGCGCCTATCCCGGCCCGGCCGGGGTGCCCTCCGCATAGATTCTTTCTTGCCTCCTGATCGCTGATCGCCGGTAGCTGATCGCCTGCCTCCTGATATCTGATCGCTGATATCTCTTCCGTGCTACTTCCCCTCTTCCCCTCCCAATTCCGAAAAATCCGCAATCGTCGTAAACTCCCGCAACAACTCCGCCAGCAGCGCCAGCCGGTTCCTCCGCACCGCTTCCTCTTCCGCCATCACCATCACTTCCACAAAAAACTGGTCCACCACCTTGCGCAGTCCCGCAATCTCGTCCAGCGCCTCACGATACTTCCCCGCGCGCTTATCCTCGCCCACCTTCCCCGCCGCCTTGCGCACCGCCGCGTACAAAGCCTTCTCCGCGTCCTTCTCGAAGAGCTCCACGTTCACGTGCTGCGGCGTCCCGGCCGGGAGGTTAGCTTTTTCCAGAATCTTGCGGATGCGCTTGAACGACACCGCCAGCGGCTCGAAGTTCTTCGTCTTGCGCACCGCCTTCAGCGCGCGCAATCGCTTCTCGACGTCCACCAAATCCTCGCTACCCGCGCGGAAGACCGCATTCACCTCGTCGTACGCGTAGCCATGCTTTTCCCGCAGCACAAACCGCGCGCGGTCCAGGATGAACTCCAATACCTGCGCTTCCTGTGCCGGCGTCACCGCCTTCTTCGGCGGGTGCGTGAGCAGCGCCTTCGATGCCGCGCCAATCGTCAGCGACAGCGACACCGGCAGTTTCCGATCCAGGATGATCTTCACGATGCCCAGCGCGGCGCGCCGCAACGCGTAAGGATCGCTCGAGCCTGTGGGAATCACGCCCACACTGAAGCACCCCACGATCGAATCGAACTTGTCCGCCAGCGCCACCGCGCACCCGGTCAGATTCCGCGGGATGGGATCATCGAGCCCCACCGGAAGGTAGTGATCGTAAACCGCGTCCGCCACATCTTCCGCTTCGCCCTGCGCCCGGGCATATAGCCCGCCCACAACGCCCTGCAATTCCGTGAACTCGCGCACCATCTCCGTGGCCAGGTCGCACTTCGCAAGTTCGGCGGCGCGGTCCGCGTCGGCCACGTGCGCCTGCACCATGCCGAGGTTGAACCACTGCTCCCCGAGCCACCGCGCAATCGCGCGCATGCGCTCCACCTTGTCGTGGTAGCTGCCCAGGCGCGACTCGTAGGTGACCCGCTGCAGCTTGGGGAGATAGTCGGCCAGCTTGATCTTCTGATCGGACTCCCAGAAAAACCGCGCATCCGCAAACCGCGCGCGCAGCACGCGTTCGTGCCCGGCGCGCACCAACCCCTGCGAATCCTTGGCCAGGTTGATCACCGCCAAAAAGTGCGGCGCCAGTTCCCCGCCGCGCTTTTCCACGGCGAAGTATTTCTGATGATCGCGCATCACCGTGATCAGGATCTCGTCGGGGAGTTCCAGAAACGACGGATCGAAATCGCCTTGAATCACTGTGGGAAACTCGTTCAGGTGGCTGACCAGTTGCAGCAAGCCCGCATCCTCGTGAACGTTGTAACCGCCACGCTTGGCGTGACTCGCCAGCTCATTCTGGATGCGCGCCAGGCGCTGCGCCGGACGCACGATCACGCCATTGGCGCGCAGCTTCTTCTCGTACTCCGCGAAATCGCGCACGCGAATCTCCGATTTGCCCAGGAAGCGGTGCCCCCTGGTGACGTCTCCGGCTGTGATGCCGCCAAACGAAAACTTCAGCGGCTTACCACCGAGCACCCCAACCAGCCAGCGCACCGGGCGGATGAACCGCGCGCCTTCCAGGCCCGTCCACGTCATCGTCTTCGGCCAGTAAATATCGTGGATCACGCGCGGCAGGATTTCGCTGAGGAGTTCGCGGGCCGTGCGCCCGCGTTTCACCACTTTCGCGGCGATGTACTCGCCCTTGGGCGTCTTCACGATGAGGAGATCATGGAGCGCCACGCCCTGCTTCTCCGCGAAACTCACCGCCGCTCTTGTGGCCGCTCCGGCATTGTCATAAGCCACCGACTTCGGCGGACCGGTTACTTCATTCTCCACATCGGCCTGCTTGGCGATCAGACCGCGCACCCACGCCGTCAGGCGCCGCGGCCCGCCAAAGGTTTCCACGGTCACGCCTTCGGTGAGGCTCTCCGCGGCAAGGTGCTTCTCCAAAATGGTTTTCAGCTCGCCCACGGCGCGCGGCAACATCCCCGCCGGAATCTCCTCCGCCCCAATTTCGAAAAGCAGCTCCACGCGCCGGGGTTTCGCCGCCGCTGCAATCGCCTTCTTCGAAGATCCCTTCTTCACCGCACTCATCCGGCCACCTCAAACCCCGCGTTCCAAATCGAGAATGTCGGCGCGCCGACATTTTTGGAGTGCGGCGGCTCGCCGCCGCTTTTCCGATCGCAACCCCGCCTCGCAATCGATCGCTTGGACGCAGCGGCCGACATCGCAGAAGAGGGAGCAAGCGCCCGCACTCCAGCCGCGCTCGTGCACCGATCTCCCGATTCCAAAAACAATATTGTCGGCGCGCCGACATTTTGCAATTGATTTGCAGGAACGTGGAGTGCGGCGGCTCGCCGCCGCTTTTGCAATCGCAACCCTGCCTCCCACTCGATCATTTTGACGCGAAGCCATCCCCCGCAAAAGCGGGAGCCCTTTGAAACTCAGGCTAAACAAGCTCCCGCACTCCAAACGCGCCAGTTCCAATTCGGGAATGTCGGCGCGCCGACAATTTTCGCCCCAACTCTCTGCCCTCACCTCGCCCCTCATTCCCCCACCCCGTCCTTCGATCCGGCGCTCTGCTCCAGGTACGCCGCCGCCGTCCGGCACGCCAGCGTGCGCACACGCGCCATCAGCGCCGCGCGCTCCGTCGTCGAGATCACTCCGCGCGCGTCCATCAGATTAAACAGGTGCGAACACTTCAGGCAGTGGTCGTAAGCCGCCAGCAAAGGGTACCGGACGCGCTCGATTGTCGGCGCGCCGACATTTCCCTCCAGGTGCTTCCACCCCTCCAGCAGTTCCCTCGACTCCTTCTCGTGCAGCTCAAACTCAGCGCGCAGCGCCTGCGCATCGCTCCGGTCAAAGCTGTATTCGGAGAGTTGCTGCTCTTCCGCAAGCCGGATGTCCCCGTAACTCTTCTCATCGTTCCAGCGAATCTCGTACACGCTCTCCACATCCTGCAGAAACGCGCAGATGCGTTCCAGCCCGTACGTGATCTCCACCGATATGGGATCGAGTTCGATCCCGCCGCTCTGCTGGAAGTAGGTGAACTGGGTAATCTCCAGTCCATCCAGCATCACCTGCCACCCAATGCCCCAGGCCCCCAGCGTGGGCGCTTCCCAGTTGTCCTCTTCAAAACGCACATCATGCGCGCGCAGATCGATGCCGATCGCTTCCAGGCTCTTCAGGTACATGTCCTGAATCTCCGCAGGCGCCGGCTTTAAGATCACCTGATACTGAAAATGTTTGTACAGGCGGTTGGGATTTTCGCCGTAACGCCCATCCGTGGGACGCCGCGACGGCTGCACATACGCAACGCGATACGGGGAAGGCCCGAGCACGCGCAGAAAGGTTTCCGGCGCCATCGTGCCCGCGCCAACTTCCGTGTCGTAGGGCTGCTGCAGCACGCAACCCTGCTTTCCCCAGAAGTGCGCCAGCTTTAGAAATAAGTCTTGAAAGGTCAAGCCTTTGCGCTCCACTTCAAGTTTTGCCTTAACTGTCAAGGCGTTTCTCCGAATTCATGGCTCTCCTCGCCTGGCCCGCGAAAAATGTCGGCTCGCCGACAGTTTGGAGTGCGGCGGCTCGCCGCCGCTTTTGCGATGCCCGCTCCACTTCCCATTCGATCATTTTGGGCGCCGGCGAACACACCGTAAAAGCGGGAGCAAGCTCCCGCACTCCAAACCCTGGATTACCGGCCAACATTGTCGGCGCGCCGACAATGTTGACCCGGCGAACTTCTCACGGCGTCTCCAGAAGTTCGCGCGTTTTCAACACCCGCTCGGTGTGATGCTCGATCCAATTCAGCCCCACTTCGCGCAACTCCTTCACCGCGGGTGCTGCTTCGATCGCCGCACCGAACCGGTCCAAGCTCTCGCCCGCAAAGCGCTCCGCGAGTTCCCTGCCCTCGAACGACACCGGCTTCATCCCAGACCGGCGGTGCTCTTCGCAAAGCAGCCCGGGATGCGACGCAGCCTGATACGCCGGCCGCGTCCCAAAGAGCTTACCGCAAAAAGCGCAGGCATTGAATCGCGGCAACCAGCCCGCCAACCGCACCGTCCAGAACGCGAAGTAACTCAGCGGCAGCGCCCCGCTGTTGCGGCGTTCGATTTCCCGCACGGTCAGCAGGACCAGCCGGAACATCGCCTCGGACACTTCCCGCTCGGGCAGCACCTGCTCGACGATTTCGCTGACCAGCGCCAAGCCGGTACTGAGGCCGTAATCGCTCTGCGCCTTGTTGAAGGATTCGAGCAGTTCGGCCTGCTGGATCCGTACGAGGTCGCGCGTCTCGCGTTCGATGTACCAGAGCTGCGCGTGCGAGAGCAGCTCCAGCGTCGAGCCGTAACGGTTCTTCAGGCGGCGCGCGCCCGCGGCTACACCCCGCATGCGGCCCGACGAACGTCCTAGGAAACTGACCAGGCGATCCGCCTCACCCAGCGGGAAGGTCTTGAGGATGATGGCTTCCGTTTCGCGGGCAGGCATCGGTTGTCGGCGCGCCGACCAAGAACTGCGGCACAGGCATTACCTGTGTCCATTGCGCGCACATGCAGGACTTACTTACTTACCATACACCGCGGAGTATCGCAATGATTTGCAAACAATTGGAGTGGAAAACGAAAGCCGCCCGCAAGGATCGCCCGTGCCCGCAAGTAACCAAAATTTTCGGCGCGCCGACATTTCCAATTGGGCAATCGAGCATTTGGAGTGCGGAAGCTTGCTCCCGCTTTTGCGGTGCCTACCGCGCCTCCCGAAGCAGCCGCTCAGCGCCATTGCCGCAAACGAAAACCCGCTCCAGACACTGCGGAACCGCTGTTCCAGTGGATGCCTCCGCGCCCAAAAGATCGATAGTGAGTTACGGCTGCAATGGCAAAAGCGGCGACGAGCCGCCGCACTCCAAAGTGTCGGTGCGCCCACCAAATCATTGGGAAAACTGTGATTTTTGGAGACCTCCAGATTCTGTTAACCAGGATTTATGCAGGGCAACATTATAGGACGCAGTTCCCTGCCCCTGGCTCGCTGGAGCGGGCTTTGCGTTTGGCGGCCTTTCGGCTACTCTGTCGCCATCCTCATGCGTATGGCATGCAATCGAGTGCGCTTCCACGCTGACTCATGATTCCGCTGAAGGACATCAACCCGACGCGCACCACCCCCTTCGTCAACATCGCGTTGATCCTGGCGAACGTGCTGGTCTTTATCTATCAGCTGAGTTTGCCGGCGCGGGCCGAGCAGCATTTCGTGATGGCCAATGCCACCATCCCTTCGCACGTTTCGCAATTCCTGGCCGGGCATGCGGGCTTCCAGGCGGCGTTCGAGCCGCTCTTCACCAGCATGTTCTTGCATGCCGGGCTGATGCACCTGCTGGGAAACATGCTGTTCCTATGGATCTTCGGGGATAACGTCGAGGACTACTTCGGGCACGCGGGCTATCTCTTCTTCTATGTGGTGTGCGGGATCGGGTCGGGGTTGGTGCAGGTGCTTTTCAACCTGAGCTCGCCGCTTCCGGCGATTGGGGCCAGCGGAGCCATAAGCGGGGTGATGGGCGCGTACATACTACTTTTCCCCCGGCACCAGATCCTGACATTTTTCTTTATCTTCCTGATTCCGCTGCCGGCGTTCCTGATACTGGGGTATTGGTTTGTGCTGCAGTTTCTGGAGGGAGTCGGCCAACTCGGGATGGCGGCGCGAGGCGGCGTGGCGTTCTGGGCGCACATCGGGGGATTCCTGCTGGGACTGGCGATCACAGCGCTGGTGAGGAAGAAGTGAGCGCTCCGACATTTTGGAGTGCGGCGGCTTGCTTGCCCTGAGCTTCGAAGGGCCGCCGCTTTTGCGAGTGAATCCGTAACTCCCAATGGATCGCTTGAGCACAGCGGCCTGCACCGAAAAAGCGGAAGCAAGCTCCCGCACTCCAAATGGGATTCGCCATGGGTGCACCACTCGCAGACACCTGCTTCCCAGTCGGATCAAGTAATCATTGAGTTGAGTTAGGAGTGCGTGGCGACGTAGTTTGAAAGGTAGGTGGCTACTTCGAGTGTTGGTTTAGATCCGCCCAGGTCCGGGGTGGTGATGTTTTCGTGGAGGGCGGACTTCACGGATTGCTTTAATACCGCGGATTCTTCGTGCCAACCCAAAAATTCAAGCAACATGCCGGAGGCTAGGACTGCGCCGAAGGGATTGGCAATGCCCTTCCCGGCGAGGTTGGGCGCAGAGCCGTGGACGGGCTCGAAGAGCGAGGTGCCGCCGGGATGGATATTGGCCGAGGGGGCGAGGCCGAGGCCGCCGGCGAGCTGTGCGGCAAGGTCGCTGATGATGTCGCCGAAAAGGTTGCAGGTAACGATGACATCGAACTGGCTGGGGTCGCGAACGAGTTCCATGGCCAGGGCATCAATGTAGAGGTGGCGGGAGTCGATCTCGGGGTACTCGGCGCGGACGGATTTGAAGACGCGCTGCCAGAGGTCGTGGGCGAAGGTCAGGGCGTTGGACTTGTCTGACATGCAGACGCGCTTGAGCTTTTTGGCGCGGGCGTAGTCGAAGGCGTGGCGGATGATGCGCTCGACGCCTTTGCGGGAGTTGACGTCTTCCTGGAGGGCGATCTCGTCGGGGGTGCCCTTTTTGAAGAAGCCGCCAACGCCGACATAGAGGCCTTCGGTGTTCTCGCGGAAGACCATGAGGTTGATGTCGGCGGGGGTGCGGTCGCGGAGCGGGGTAAGGCGCGGGTGGAGAAGCTCCGTGGGGCGGGCGTTAACGTAGAGGTCGAGTTTGAAGCGCAGGCCGAGGAGGATGTCGGCGGCGTGCTGGTTGGAGGGGACGCGGGGGTCGCCCAGGGCGCCGAAGAGGATGGCGTCAAAATCGTCGCGCAGCATTTCGACCGCGCCTTCGGGGAGGGAGACGTTTTCGCGGAGGTATTTGTCGGCGCCCCAGTCGAATTCGACGAATTCGAGCGGGCGATTGCGCTTGGCGGTGGCGGCACGGATGACCTGGACGGCTACGGGGGCCACTTCCCTGCCGATGCCGTCGCCGGGGATGACGGCGATGCGCGCTTTGGGGCCGCCGTTGCGGAGGGGGATGTGGGGCATGTGTTCGACTCCATCGTACGAGGTAGGGGTTAAGTTAGCACAGGCGCGACGAGGAAAAGGCGGTTATCAGCGACCAGATATCAGCTATCAGGAAACGAGGAGGAAGAGAAATGCTGACTCCGAGACGCGGGGTTTTGCAGGAACGTTGGGGGGGGAGGAATTGTGGTTTGTGGGCGGGGCTGCAATTGTAAAAGCGGCGGCAAGCCGCCGCACTCCAAATTTGCCGAGGAGCTATGACGCAGAAAGGAGGGAGCTAGGCGTCGTGCTCACGAGAGGCGGAGGCCGTGGGGAACGAGAAGGGGGGCTAGGGGCAAGGAGCGGAGGCGAATTCCGGTGGCATCGAAGATGGCGTTGCTGATGGCCGGGGCCACGCCAACGATGGGCGCTTCCCCCGCTCCCACCGGAGGTTGATCTTTGCGGTCAATTAGGAATGCGTCCAGCGGAGGAATATCGCTGAAGCGGGGCACGCGGTATTTGGAGAACAGATTGTTCAGCACGCGGCCATTTTCAAATTCGACGGCTTCAAACAGCGCCCCGCCAATTCCCATGATATTTGCGCCGATGACCTGGTTGCGCAGCCCGTCGGGATTGACGATGGCGCCGCTGTCGAAAGCGGTGAAGATGCGCAGGATCTTGATGTCGCCGGAGGTGCGGTCCGCGGCGACTTCCACGAAGGTGGCGACGTAACCAAGTTTCTCGTAGCCGCCACCCACGCCAAATCCATGATTCGCGGGTTTTGTTGCAGCCCAGCCAAACTTTTTCGCGCCTTCTGCAAACACCGCGCGCAAGCGCTCCTCTTTCAGATTGTTGATGCGAAATTCCAGTGGATCCATCTTGAGCGAGTGAGCGATTTCGTCCATGTGCACTTCGCGCGCGAAATGATTTGCGGTGGCCGCCAGCGCCCGATAGGAGCCCTGGCGCAACGGCGAGTCCACGGGATGGAACTCGATACGCTGGTTGGGAACTTCGTAGTAGGTGCGAATACCAGCAGCGCCGGAATTATAGTTGTGGAATTCCCACGCAGTGATTTTTCCATCGCCGGCAACGGCGCTGCGGACCTCGATCACTCCGGCGGGCCGGAAATAGGCCCAAGTGAACTCTTCTTCCCGCGTCCAGACAAGCTTCACCGGGCGCTTGGCCGCGCGTGCCAGCCGCGCCGCTTCGATGGCGCATTCGCCGGTGTGCTTGCCGCCATAGCCGGAGCCCATATCGGGCATCATGACGTGAACCTTTTCTTCGGGTAGATGAAAGGCCGTGGCCAGTTCACTGCGAACTCCGAAGGGGCGCTGCGTTCCGGTCCATACGGTCAGATGATCTTCGTTCCATTGAGCCAGCGCGGCGCGCGGTTCGAGCGGGGCGTGGGCAATGTAATTCACGTTATAGGTTTGCTGGACTTGCCGCGTTGCCGAGGCCAGGGCGGCATCCACATTGCCGCTCTCGAAGCGCGAATTGTCGTCACGCTCACCGCGCGGCACCTGGTTCTGCTTCAGGTACTCGAACAGTTCTTTGTTGGAGGGTTGCGGCTCGGCTTTCCATTCGGCTCGCACCAAAGAAGCGGCCTTCTCTGCCGTTGCGGAGGCCGGCGCCGCGACTCCCAGAAAATTGCCATCGCGTAGGACAACGACTCCCGGAAGCTTTTCGGCCTCCGTCGTGTCCGCCGATACCAGCATGGCGTTGAATGCGCGGGGCCGCACCACCTTTCCATAGAGCATCTCTGGAAGTCTTTGGTCGGACGGATAGCGATGTTTTCCAGTGACAAAATTGCGGCCATCGATTTTCGGCAGGGGTTGCCCCGCAATGGTCCATTCGCGCGGGGGTATCAAGGGATCTTCCGCGGGAACAACCTGGGCGATCTGCTGGCCTCGCACCAGTTGGGCGTAACTCAAAGAGCGTTTCGTTTGCGGGTCAGCAATCTTACCGTCTTGGGCCTTGAGTCGCGCTGGATCGACGTTCCATTGCTTAGCCGCCAGGGCCAGCAAGACGTTGCGCGCCGCAGAGGAAACGCGGCGCAATCGCAGATTCATGATCGGGGTGGTGCGGCTGCCGAATGTGCCCATGTCAAAGGGCACGAGTTGGGTATCACCCATGACCAGGCGAATCGACTCGACGGGCGCTTTCAGTTCTTCCGCCACGGCCTGGGTCAGAGAGGTGCGGATATTTTGCCCAACTTCCACTTTCCCCGTGAAGACCGTTACGGTTCCGTCTTCCCCGATATGCAGCCACGCACTGATTTCCTGCGGCAGGGAATCTTCCGAGTTTCTCCGGGCAGCGCCCGATTCCTGAAATGCTTCAGCCTTTGAAGAAGCGCAGGCGATGAAGAGTCCCGCTCCCAGAAACTTGAAGAATTCGCGGCGGCCGCTCTGAAAGATATAGGAAGATGGGGCGGTGAGCTCGTAGCGCTCCGGCTCAATGGGGAATGGCATATGGGGTTTCGGAGTCATGACTGCGCCCCGTGCAGAAGGGTGGAAGCCTTGCGGATGGCCGCAACAATGCGGGGGTACGTGCCGCAGCGGCAGATGTTTCCCTGCATGGCCGTCTGAATCTCGGCGGGCGAGGGATTTCGCGTTGCGTTCAGCAGAGAAACCGCGGACATGATCATGCCCGACGTGCAGAACGCGCACTGCATCGCGCCTTCCTCAAGAAACGCCTGCTGGACGGGATGGAGCTGCTCACCCTTGGCCAGACCTTCAATGGTCGTGATTTGCTTGCCTGTGGCGGCCCAAACCGGAACCATGCAGGAACGTCGCGCCTTGCCGTCAATCAGCACCGTGCAAGCGCCGCATTGACCTTCGCCGCAACCGTATTTGCTTCCCGTCAAATCGAGGAGCTCCCGGAGGACGGTGAGGAGGGGAGTCTCTTTGTCCGCGGCAAATTGGTATCGGCGGCCGTTGATTTGGAGGGTTGTTTCGTCCACGTGCGCGCTCCGGGCGACTAGACATTTTCGCACGAATTGGGAGAGGAAGGATATCAGCGATCAGGAAACGAAGAAGAAGCGCAGAGAAGAGAAAGGCTCACCACGGAGCTAACAGAGGGGCCGCAGAGAACACAGAGATGAGGGACCCAAGACCCAGCCTGCCGGACCGGGCCGGGCAGGTGGCAACCAAGAGGGGCCGGCGGTCACCGTCAGCTTTTCTTCGATGTGACAGCGAAGAAGGCGGCGGCTTCCTGGTGGACTTTCTTGCCGCCACACTTGGGGCACTTGATGTGCCCCTTCTCATATTCCGCAAGGCTAAGGATCATTTCAAACGGCTTTTTGCAATCCTCGCAGTAGAACTCATAGCGCGGCATGGGGACCTCCGAACAACGCCAGGGGAAATGAATCGCTAATCCACGGTGTACGCTCGGGGGGCGGTGGTGTCAAGGCGAGAGGTGAGCACCTTGGTAGGAAACGCCCAGGGCAGGCAGGTGCGGAGGTAAGAACGCAGAGAGCACAGAGAAGAGGAATCCAAGAATCAGCTTCCCATTGCGGGGCGGGGCGGGCGCCGAGCCGGAGGGGTCACGCGGAGCTGTTCTCGCTATTTAGGGCGTTACGTTGGCAAGGGTGATTGAGGAGGGTGGTTTAACTGGAGCCAAAAAAAGAACGGCGAGAGAGTTGATATCGTCCCTACGGCCCGCCCAGCCATTGGCCAATATCGCTCTTTCTCGCCGTCCAAGTTTTAAAGTGTAGAGAGCGTAACGGGGGACGCTGTTCAATTTTATACAGTTTTTGAAGGAATCTTTCTGGTAGGGTGATGCAGGATGGAATGTCCACGCCCAGACGGAGTTTCGGGGGAAATATGAAACCAAAGAAACTCAAGCACAATGGAAGTAACGGCTCCTTTGATCCGCAAGTTTTCCTGGATACCGCGGGGGTGGCGAGAAAAGTTGTGGAATATCGCAGGAATGAATCCATCTACTCGCAGGGCGATGCCGCGGAAACGGTCATGTACATCCAGAAGGGCGGCGTGAAATTCTCGGTGGTGAATGGATCCGGCAAGGAAGCGGTGGTGGCGATGTTTGGTCCAACGGACTTTTTTGGCGAAGGCTGCATGGCGGGCCAGCCGCTGCGGATGGGCACGACAACAGCCGTCACACCGTCAACCCTTCTGGTCATCCAAAAAGAAGAGTTGCTGCGGGTGCTCCACGCGGAGCATGAGTTATCCGATCAATTCATCGCGTATATGCTGGCGCACAACATCCGGGTGGAAGAGGACCTGATCGATCAACTGTTCAACTCCAGCGAAAAGCGGCTGGCGCGGACGCTCCTGCTGCTCGCGCGCTATGGACAAAAAGAACAACCCGACAGCGTACTGCCGAAAGTTTCCCAGGAGACCCTGGCGAGCATGGTGGGAACGACACGATCGCGCGTGAATTTCTTCATGAACAAGTTCAGAAAACTCGGGTTCATCGAATACAACGGGAAAATCAAGGTCAATAAATCATTGCTGACGGTTGTGTTGCACGAGTAGAGAAGCGGTTTTAAGTTCCAAGTTTTAAGTACTAAGTATTGCAGCCAGCCCATGAGGGCGGGGCTAACTTCTGGCGCGCCTACGGCGCTGGAATGGAGAAGATTCGCGGGGGAAGAGAAAAGCAGAGCGGAAAGAAAGATTAACGCAGAGCGCATGCCGACCGGGTGGGGGTAAAACGCCGGACGCAGGGTTCACAGAGAACAGCGGGAAAAGCAGATCCCTCCGCGGAGCACCGGCACCCTTCGAGGCTCAGGGCAAGGAAAGCGCCGGCGCTCCCGTTGGGATGTCATTGCTTCTTGGCGAGACGTCGTGTTGCGTGTAGTGTCGCGATGAAGCAGTTCTCCGATGAAGGGTAGCTTGCCGGGAGGAGAAGATCCCGGCAAGCTGCTAACTCCCAACTACTTATTCGAATGGCGCTCCGATTCGTTGCGGGGTGCGCTCTTCTGCAAAACATCGACGAGATGACGGCCTGTTGCAGGCACGCCCGTATGTTCGCCTCTTACGATGTCCTTGGCCTTGATGGCGTGGCCATAGACCTGTTCGCTGGCTTCATCGTCGGGACGAAGCGTGGTTCCCGCGAGGGAAACTCCGGCAAACAAACCTTGCGAGCGCGAGTAGCTCAGGATTTCGGCGCGCATCCAGGCGTCGGTATCCGCGGAAGCGTCACGTCCTTTGGGTCCGCCGGCAACGGAAGCATCTGCGCCCAGTTTAACCTTGCTGCTGAGAATTGACTCCATGCCTCGGTCATTCATGACCAGCAGGATCAAGTCGGTCGCTTCGCCACCGATTTGGAAGCCGACACTGCCACCTTCCAGCGCGTACATGGCTGGGGCTCCCCAAGGTCCACGGAAATGCTCGCCGGTGCGGCAAACCATGGCCCCGCGTCCGTACTCTGCTCCGACTCCGAAAGCCAGCTTTTTGACGGACGGGAACACGATGACGCACTCGGCCTTTTCCAGGAGCTCATGGGGAATGTTGTCCGGGATGTTGAGCACTTCCTGCATGACAACGCCGGCCTCTTCGAGGCGTTTTTGTTCCCTGTTCAATTCCTTGGCATACACTACACCGGCTACGAGCGAAAGACATGCTGCGGCAACTAGATATTTCTTCATCACTGACCTCCAGGGTCACACTGCTTTTCTAGACGTTTGCTTCGTTACCGATTTCTGGCTGAAGGGCTTCCAACGCGTTCAGGTCAGGAGAGGGTTATGCGTTGCCCGACTCTCCGGCGGGACAAATTCGAGGTTGCGGGCTAAGAACTTTTCTTTGCGCCGACGAAGACTAGGACAATTCCACCCACCAGCGCCAGGCCACCGAGTACAGGTGGAATGGAAACTCGGTCATGATCTTCCCTGGTGACATGCATTGGTCCCACATCCATTACTCGTTCGTGATGGGTGTAATTGAAACCCTGATAAGCGAGGGCCAGGCCGCCCAGAACAATCAGGAGAATTCCAATCAAAATCGTGGGTTTCATATTGTCTGCTTTCGTAACTAAACGATGCGCCTGCGGCCCTGAATCAGGTTAATGACGAGCATGGCGAGAGCCACCAACAAAAGGACGTGGATGAATCCGCCGAAGGTGTAGGAGGTGACCACACCAAGAAGCCAGAGAGCCAACAACACGACGAGAATTGTCCACAGCATTGCCGTTCCAATCTCACAAGGGGCCTGAACGTAGAGCGCTTGTGGCGCACCAGGAGATGGCCTTCGATATTTCCCGGATAATCCATCATAGGTGAGTTGTAACGGCGGGTCTGTTCACTTGAGCACACATTCGACTGTTTCCGGATGCGTGGATGGATGCAAGGGGCGCGGTGCCCGGCAGGATGGTCCTCATTGCGAGATGTCCGCCTCGGGGTTCCGAGGGAAAGACAGTTGGCCGCTTGGCGCCTTAACTTCATTTTCTCCCGCAGGTTGCTCCTGCGGCATTCCGTTAACTTCACGGGCACGCACGACAAAACGCTTGGGCGCGGGACCCACATAGTAAAAGGGGAAGCAGGTGAGCAAGGTTAGATCGTGACCGGTCGATGATTCCAAAACGCGAATGTCCGTGGGGGCGACGACCTCAATCGACTCCACGACGTACTCGAAACTACGCACTGAAGTCGTGAATCGGATTTCATCGCCTAGGCGAATATCGCGCAGTGGGCGGAAAAAAGTGTCCCGGTGACCAGCCAAGGCGACATTGCCCCATTCGCCGGGCAAAGCCGATTTTGAGAGGTGAGCGACGGCTCGCCGCAAGTTAGCGGGCGAGTCGCCCTGGACAACCATGACATTTAGCCCCAAGCGGGGCACTTGAATTTCGCCGATCACCTCACCTTCCAACAACATGTGGGGTTCGTAGAGGAGGCCCGGGGGCGCGAATTGCTTCATCTCGAGGGCCTGATAGGCGTACGAATCGGCGAAGACGAAGCCTGCGTAACCCAGGGCGAGAAGGCCGAAGGCGAGAAAAAAGTAGCACGCGCCGCGGAGGATGCGGGTTCGCTTTGATGAGACCGCTCTCGTTGGGTGAGAAAGCCGATTCATCTCGTCCCCGACGCCAACTGCGCCGCGGGCTGCTTCTCCGCCGCAGGCGAGTAGCCCTGCCGGGTTCGCACGCGCAACCTGCCATGGCCTGGCGCAGTGACCCTCACTTCGACCTTTCGAAAAGCAACAGCTCCCTGGACGTTTTGCGGCACATAACCAAGCGTGTACTGCTCGCGAAGATCGCGAGCGATTCGTGTCGACACGCTGGCGACGGATTCGCCTTCACCCGGGAAGTAGGCGATGCCTCCGGTATCTTTGCAGAGCCGGCGAAGAAGGCCCGGGTTTTCTTCCCCGTCATCCGGAGCGACCAGAACGATGGCGTAGATCAAAGACTGCGACTGGCGAGCCTGTGCCAGCACCTGCGAATACTTGAGATGGCTGGCATTGTCTCCGCCATCGCTGATGATAATGAGGGCCTTTTTGCCCCAGCGGCCGTACTGCAGATGGTTGAGCCCCTCACTCACGGCATCGTACAGCGCGGTTCGTCCCCGCGCGGAAACGGCGTTGAGGGCTTCCTCGAGATCCTTTGGATCGCTGGAAAATGCCTTCCCCTTCATAAGTTCAATGGACACGTCATCATTGAAATCCACGACGAACATTTCGTCTTGTGGATTGCTGGAATGCGCGAAGGAGGACACCGCGGCAACGACATCCGGGAGCATGCGACCCATGCTTCGGCTGTGGTCAACGACGAGCCCGACGGTAACAGGAGTGTTTCCTTCATCGAATGCGGTGATTTGTTGCAACTGCCCGTCTTCGAAGACGCGAAAGTCGTCCCGCTTGAGACCCGTGACAAATGTTCCGTGCGCGTCCGTCACATTGACAGGCAGCAAGACAAGATTCACGGAGAGCGCAATTTTCGTCTGGGCTTCCACGCGGGCCGGCGAATGCGGCGTCGCGAGAGACGTAGAGAAACCGAGGATGCCGAGGAAAAGCCAAACAGGAGCAAGGAATAAGTAACCATGGCGCAGATTACGCTTGCGGAGATTTGGATTGAGGGACACGAAGAAACTTTCTCGCGACGCGAGACGTGACCTGGCGATCACGTCCGCGGCGCGGAAGAGCTGTGTTCGCTTACGAAGCGAGCTTGAGGAAAAACTTCAGGCCGATGGCAAGGCCGATGGACAAGCCACCAAGCAGTGCGATCAACGGCAGAGGACTTGCAGTGTGCGGCAGTTCTTCGGTTGCCTTGACTGGGGCGGTCGCGACAGGCGGAGTGGTCTGGATGACCGTGGCTACTTCGACTTCCTTCTGGTCGGGAGTGACGGCGACGATGGGAACCGTCTTGATGGCGTTTTCATCCAACGTGTCGGCAGCAACGGCAGGAACAATCACATTCGTGGTTTTCGCCAACTGAATCGCGCGAACCCTGGGATAAACGAATTCTTGCCCGAAGTTGTCGCCAGGATAGAACCAAGCGCGAAGAGCTTCCGGAGCATCGCCCGGTGTTTCATTGAACGTCATGACGGTTTTGCCGGTGGGCCGCAAGCGATAGTCATTGATGGCGAGTGTGGTGACGATGATCTGGCTTCCGTCCGCGTTGAAGATCTCAACGATGTGACGGTCGGAAGGAGAATCTAACAGTTGAAACGTGTACGTTCCGGCGGGGAGAATTTTCCCGGGAACTTCCACGGCTTGACTGAAAGTGACGACGGTTTTCTTGTTCCATTCATCCGCACGAGCGCTGGGGAGCAGGATAGCGGCGAACAGGGTGAGGGCGAGCAAACAAAACAGTGCTTTTACAATTTTCATCCGAACTTCCTCCTGAAATTTGCGAGACTTTTCCGGTGCCTGGTTGCGTAGGACGAAGCCGAGACGATCCGATGAGGGGTGATAGGGCCTGCGCGAAAGTCTTTTCCGTTTATCCTACGAGTTCATCTTAGCTGCTCCCAGGAAAAGAGTCTGTTCACTTGAGCACACATTGGGATTTATTTGCAGGGCCGCCCGTTCGGGCAGAGCAAGCCTGGTGGATGGCGATTGGTGTGGATGGGCCGCAGAGAGACACAATCACAATCAGTCTGCGGGAGTGGCAGCGGGAATGGGAGTGGGAGTCAGAAGCTTCAACTGGTCAAGAGAGGACAAGAGGGATTGCCAGCGAGCAGGGGCCTTCTTGGTTTCGAGAGGCAGAGAGAGGTCCGAGTAGAAATTGAGAATATTGTCGCGGAGCTCCGGCGAGGTCACGTCAAATTTACGCTGCGCCAGTTGGCCTAATAGCCCTGCATACGTTTCGTCGGTCAAGGAGTACTCGGCGGCCTTGGTCTCCTTGCCCGTGTCAAGATCGGAGTTGACAAGTACGAGTGAGCCGGCGCGAACCTGCTGGAGATAAATGCGGTATTGATCGACGGTGGTGTTGATGCTCTTGAAGTACATGTCCTCCGTCTGAGCAGTGGGATTGTTGAAGGCCAGGGCCTTGAAGGGGCCGATCTTGGGCAAGTATCGCAAGATCAGGGACCAGAAACGGGTGCCAAAATCGGGCTTGGTGTAGTCCTTGCCCCACTCCTTTTCATACTCGGAGCGCGACAACCGGTAGAGGAACTTCTTTTTCGCGAAATCGGGCGTCTCTTTCATCATGTCTTTCCCGTGGGTGCGCAGCGCGATCTGGGTCATTTGCGGGATCATGCGGCTGACGGCAAAGCGATAGGAACCGATGGCGAGATCCTCATGCGTTAGGACGTCTTTCAATGGCAGCCCGTAAACGATAGGGAAAGTGCGCTCAAGCAGAGGCTTGGAGACCTGGAAGCCGATGAAATCGTGATACTGCTGCGAGGCATAACGGTTCTTCGCCACTTGCACCATGTCGAACCCGAACTCCGTCTTGAGGTGCGCGGTGTGGTTCTCCGCGTACCTGACGGAATTGCCGTACTTCGCGCGCAGCTTGGGATACTGGAGGGAAACGGCCTGGTTCACGGCTGGATGGCCGGAGATGTCCGAGGCGTAGTGTGCGAGCGCACCGAGGGCAAAGGCGTATTCGTTAGCATCCTGACTTTGCAAGAAGAGTTCGCGAACGAAGTCGCCGCTGCGAACGTAGTGCACCAAATTGCTGAATTCCACGCTGCCAAAGGGATAGTAGCCAAGATCCTGGATGACGGCGCCGCCATAGGCGTAAGCGTGCGCCTCCTTGAGCTGGTCCTCCGTGAGAGATGGAAATCGCTGGAGAAGGAGCGGGCGGAGATCCGTGGTCCATACCAAGTCCACGATTTCCTCGTGGGTGAGCACGGAGTAAGCGAAGGAACCACTGGCGCACAGGAGCACGACGAGAAAAATAGCCACCGCGCGAATAGCCCAGCGGGCCCAGCCACGGGAAGCGGGGCTTTGCGGGGGCCGCGAGTTAATCCGGTTTTCTGAGTTCAAAGACAAGTTTTCTGGCTTCCTTAATTCGCTCTTTGTAAAAGGTGGGACTGATCAGGACTTTTTTTTCTCCCACGCGCAGATGTTCCTTAATGCTCTTCTTGGACAAGAAAAGAGACAAGGCCATGTAGGTCTTGATTTCTTTTTCGAGAAACTTGACGACACGCCGTTTCGACCGATCCATTGCCTACCTCCGACCTGACGGGCGCGGCCTGCCTGGGAAAAGATGGTGGCACGCCGCGATACGCGGCAGATACCTTCGAGCTGGCTCGAGCGGGATCACCCGGACTAACGGGACTTCGCCGGCGGAGACGGAAGCGACAACGGCGCTGACCCGCCAGGGCAAAGTCTAAAGGCGTCCGAGAAGGACGAGAATGACAACAATGAGGAGCACGAGACCTACCCCTCCCGTCGGGAAATAGCCCCAGTCGCGACTGTGAGACCAACGCGGCAATGCTCCAAAGAGTGCCAAGACCAAAAAGACGATTAAGATCGTTCCAAGCATGGTTTGCTCCTTACTTAGGTGAATTCCGTTCGGAATGTATTAGGCACTTCGCCCCAGCGGCTTTCCTGCGCGTTGAAAGCTGTCCACGCTGGGTCGAAGTTGTATTCCATCAATGCACTGGTTGACCGGCTAGTTCAGGTAGACTTCGACAGCGATGCGATCGCGGGGATACCTGCGGTTGTACAGGTAATAGCCGCCGTCAATGTAGACGATATAGACGTCATCGTTGTCGTACCAGTTGTCTGCCCAATATTCCGGCCAGGGGTCCACCAGAGCGAACCAATAACCGTCGTACTGGAAGCGGGGATAGCCGCCAACCAGCATCACGGGGTAGTTGTAGATGCGGAAGGAGTGGCCCGAACCAAAGTAGCCATTGTAGCGGTCATCGGGAATGCGGTAGCCGTTGTAGCCGCCGCGTTGTTGCCAGTCGCGGTGCTCAGACTGCCAATTGCCGGCGCGATGCTGCTGCCAGGCGCCCCGCTGTTCGCTTTCCTGCCGGTGTTGCTCCTGCGAGGATTGCCTTTTGACTTGCTGCACATGGGACTGTTGCTGCGTGCGCTGTTGCTGCTGATTGTCGGACCTGGCCTGTTGCTGCCGTTGCTGATCTTGCCGACCCTTGGCTTGCTGCTGCGATTTCTGTTGCTGCTGTTTCTCGGACTTGGCTTGTTGCTGCTGTTTCTGTTGCTGTTCCTGCTGCCCCTTGGCTTGTTGCTGGGATTTCTGTTGCTGCTGTTTCTCGGACTTGGCTTGTTGCTGCTGCTGTTTCTGCTGCGATTCCTGCTGCCCCTTGGCTTGTTGCTGGGATTTCTGTTGCTGCTGTTTCTCGGACTTGGCTTGTTGCTGCTGCTGCTTCTGCTGCGATTCCTGCTGCCCCTTGGCTTGTTGCTGGGATTTCTGTTGCTGCTGTTTCTCGGACTTGGCTTGTTGCTGCTGCTGCTTCTGTTGCGATTCCTGCTGCCCCTTGGCTTGTTGCTGCGATTTCTGTTGCTGCTGTTTCTCGGACTTGGCTTGTTGCTGCTGCTGTTTCTGCTGCGATTCCTGCTGCCCCTTGGCTTGTTGCTGGGATTTCTGTTGCTGCTGTTTCTCGGACTTGGCTTGTTGCTGCTGCTTCTGCTGCTGTGCTTGTTGCCCCTTGGCTTGTTGCTGCGATTTCTGTTGCTGCTGTTTCTCGGACTTGGCTTGTTGCTGCTGAGCTTGCTGCTGTGAATGCTGTTGCTGCTGCTGTTGTTTCGCAGAGTTGGCCTGTTGCTGTTGGGGCTTGGCCTGCTGCTGCTTTTCCGGCTTAGCCTGCTGCTCCTGTTTCTGGGGCTTAGCGTTTTCTTGTTGTTTCTCCTGGCGTGCGTTGGCCGGAACAGCAAGTCCCAGAAGCAGAAACAGTGCTGCTGTACTGAAAACTGCAATCGACTTCATATTATTGCCTCCACTAGCGACTTTTCGTGCGCGCGTCGTGGTACGAATGTGACGCGATTCTTCTTGCCGATCGTTAATTCTGGTGCGCGATTCGCAGCGCTGGACTGCGCCGTTCATCGCCCAATGCCTACATACCCACGTGGATACGCGAGAGAGAATGAAACAGGCCAAAGACGTTGAGAAGCCACAGGACCACGGCGATGACCACTACGGCGTTCAAGATGGACTTGATGGTGCTTGCCATGGGGATGAAACGATTCACCAACCACAGGAGAACGCCCACAACGATCAGGACCAATAGAATCTGAATGAGAGGCATAGTCTTTTTTCCTTTCCGACTGCGCTGCGAGACCCTTCCAGCTTGGCCCCGGGAATTGCTCCCTGCATGGCGTGGTGCGGGCAACCCGACGAACTGCTTGCACTCTGCAGATCACCTGACTGCCTATCCGACCAGAGTGTCTAGCTCAGTTGTCGTGCGATGTCCTTGACGCTTGTGAAATCCGAGGGGAACAAGCTCCGGGAATGGACTGGCGAGCGGACCGGTCCCTTTACAACAAGTCCATCGTAGACGCGATCAATTTGCATGTCTGTTCACTAGTGCACAGGCACGCGGATTGTTGGCGGGGCGCGGTTTGCGTCGCAGGAAAGTGCCAGAGTATCTACAGGGGACGGTTATTGGCTGGGGATTCATTCCCTAAACAGGACCTTGCCAGGAGCAATAGAGTTGGAGTATTTTTTGAATGTACTTGAGTATGCCTGAGTAGCAAGGCTTGTTCGACGATCTCGTATATCAAGTATGCCCAGAGCAAGAGCCAAAAAGACCAAGGCCACACCTCCAAAGAAGTTCCCATTCGATTTGCGTGCTTTTCTTGAAACGGCCGGCGTGGCACGGCAAATCGTAAAATACCGCAGAGCTGAGAAAATCTACACGCAAGGCGACCGCGCCAATGGCGTGAAGTACATTCAAAAAGGCGGAGTAAAACTCTCCGTAATCAATGAGGACGGCAAAGAGGCGGTGGTGGCCATGCTGGGGCCGGGGGATTTTTTTGGCGAGGGATGCCTGGCCGGGCAGCCCGTGCGCATGGGGACGGCGACGGCGATGGCGCCCACTTCCATACTGTTCATCGAAAAGGACGAGATGATGCGCGCACTGCGCACGGAGCATGCGCTTTCTGACCTGTTCATCGCGCATATGCTGACCCGGAATATCCGCGTGGAGGAGGACCTCGTGGATCAGCTTTTCAACTCCAGCGAAAAGCGCCTGGCGCGGACACTGCTGTTGCTGGCGCGTTACGGCCAGGAGGACCAGTTGCACGGGATGGTCCCGAGAGTTTCGCAGGAAACGCTGGCGGGGATGATCGGGGCGACGCGCTCGCGGGTCAATTTTTTCATGAACAAATTCAAGAAGCTGGGATTCATCAAGTACAACGGGGGACTGCAGGTGAACGCTTCGTTGTTGAGCGTGGTGCTGCACGACTAGTGCCGTTCCAACTGAATGGACCAAACGCGCGAGCGACTGCTTCCCACGTAATGGCCTTCACCCAGCTTGGTGATAAATTCCCGAAACAAGTTGGAACGGTACTAGAGTAGTTCGCAGTTTACAGTTTTCAGTTCTCAGAAAAAAGCAAACCCAAGAGTGAAGAGAAGAAGTTGCGGGCGTTCGATGGTGAGCGGGAGATGAACTACGGTTTGCCGGCGCTTGTTGCCGCTGCAAAAGCGGGGGCAAGCCGCCGCACTCCAAGTGGGCAAAGGAAGGGTGACCCTCAAGCACATCGTTGGGGGTAACAGTGGCAGCTAAGGGATAAGCGGCGGCGAGATCCCTCCACCCCGGCGAAGCGCACGAGGCGCACAAAACACGCTGCGCGGCCCGACGCGCCAAACTACGGCGCGAAAGAAAAAGTCGGGCCGCTCCGGTCGGGATGACAAAACAAGACAAGGCAAACCCAAGAGTGAAGAGAAGAAGTTGCGGGCGTTCGATGGTGAGCGGGAGATGAACTACGGTTTGCCGGCGCGGGTTGCCGCTGCAAAAGCGGGGGCAAGCCGCCGCACTCCAAGTGGGCAAAGGAAGGGTGACCCTCAAGCATATCGTTGGGCGGCGTTATCGGCGAAACGCGGGAGAAAAAGCCGCCGGGCGCGGGGACTCGCCCTGCGGCTACAACGGAGAAGAGGAGCCCAAACGCCGTGCCTCACATGGTCAGGTGCGACGACAAGCGAGGTTGGAGTTCATTCCTGGGCCGCTTCCCTTCTCCGCATGACGTGCTGAGCATTGCGATTCAGTTGAAACTCGGGGTGCGCTTCCGTTGAAGAGGACAAAGAGGCTGCAGCGGCACGGAGAGTGCGAGGCTTTTGGGCTTTCATGGCATAGAGAGCCTTGTCCGCAGTCTGGAGAAGGGTTCCGATGCCATCGGCGTCAGCCGGATAACTTCCAATTCCCAGACTCACCGAAATCAGCGGTTGCTCGGCTTCCGCTTCAAGAAGCTCAAAAATCCTGCGCGCTACCAAGGCGGCGGAGGCCGCGCTAGTCTCCGGCAGGACCACGGCAAATTCGTCCCCGCCGTGACGGGCGGCCGTGTCAATGGAGCGGCAGCAGTCCTTGAGTATCTGCGCGACCCTACAGAGCGCGCGGTTTCCCGCCAGATGGCCGAAGTGGTCGTTGATGTTTTTCAAGCCGTCGAGGTCGAGGAGCACAATCGAGAATTCCCGCCCCGTGCGCTTGGACCGGGAGACCTCCGCATGCAAGGCATCGAGAAGGCGGCCATGATTGGCCAATCCAGTCAGGGAATCGCTGGAAGCCTGGAGGCGGAGCTGTGCCTCAAGCCTGCGCTGTTCGGTGATGTCAACAGCGATGATTTCGCAACCGTTGAAATTTCCTTGCTCGTCGAAGGCATCGCGGCCGCTGAGCCTGGCTTTGAGGATGGTGCCGTTCTTCCTCTTCCACTCGACTTCGATGGGCTCACCACGGGCCGGGTGGGCGGGGCCACCGGCCAAGGACATGCGCAGGCCAAGATCCAGGGAGAGTTCCGACTCAAGATTCGCCGCAAGAAGCTCCTCGTTGGAGCCGTAGCCGAGCATGGTCAAGAATGCCTGGTTGACGTCGAGGAGCTTTCCGTCCGCATCGCAGCGGCAGATTCCGTAGGCAGGATTTTCCACCAGAGCGCGGTACAGGGATTGCGAGTGGCGCAAAGCCTTTTCCGCCTCCGCGAGATCGCAGCGCAGTTTTTTTTCGTTGAGGACGCGGCGAACGGCCATGGGCAATTGAGCGATGTGTTCACGTTGCACGTACTCGAAAGCTTCCCGGGCGGCCAACGCGGCGAACGATTCGCCGGCCATGCCAGCACCCAGAAAGATGAGGGGGACCTCCCGGGCGGCCTGTCGGAGGAGATGCAGCGCACCCGGCCCTTTGAAGCTGCGACCGAGATACTCGGCGACGATGACATCATAGCGCTGGGACTGGAGGTGCTCCGCGCCCAGTGTCCAGTTCAAAACAGAATCGGGGGAGACAATAAATTGCCCCTTCTTGAGCTCTTGCAGGCAGGAATCAATCGCCTCCGGATCGCGATGAACGAAAAGAGCACGGAGGGGGCGACGCCTGTGGAAAGACGGGGTCTCTGGGCGCACACTCGCCAGATAAGACAGGCCTCCCCTCTCAGTCGCGTGTGCCATCAAAGCCTCATCAGGAATCCGCGGACCGGGCAAGGAAGAGTGAGAAGAGGGCCCGGGAGCGCAGACCCTTAAGCAAAAATGGTACGAAGGGGGCGAGGCGGTGTCTGTCTCGTTTTATACATTCACCGTACTAGTAACTATGGAGGAGGGGCGGGGCGGGGCTTGGATAACGGGGGTTCAGTCTTTACTAAGTGCTCTAGAATGAGTCGGTTATAGTGAGGTATTAAGAATTGGACAAGCAACGAGGGTTTCCCAGGGGGAAAACCGCGTGGTGATGAAGTCACACCAGGATGTTCGTGCGCACATTGCCCTGCGACCTAGGGCAAGTGGCGGTTTTTCCGGTGGCCGTTGGACGCGAAGACAAAGGCCTCGAGAGCGGTGACGACGCGTCGAGGGGTGGCGGGGGAAGAGATGATGGTGAGTCCGCGGGGGCTCTAGCTGTAAAAGCGGCGGCAAGCCGCCGCACTCCAAAATCGCCCGGGGCGGAGAATATGCGACCGCGCGGCGCACCGGCACGACAAAGAAACTCGACAAAAAAACGACAGAGGGATCCCTCGACCCCGGCGAAGCGTACGGGGCGCACAAAACGCGCTGCGCGGCCCGACGCGCCAAACTGCGGCGCGGAAGAAAATGTCGGGCCGCTTCGCTCGGGATGACATTTTTGGTTTTGGGCGTGGAGAAGAAGGACTCGGTTAACGGCCGCGGGCGGCTTCGATGTAGTAGACCCCGGCGAGAGCGAAGAGGCCGCCGAGGAGTTCGAGCCAAGAGCCGCGTTCACCGAGGAAGAGGATGCCGAGGGCGGTAGCGGCGACGGGCAAAAGATAGGAGAAGGAGGCGAGTTGCGAGGCTTCGAGATAGCGCAGAACCCAGAAGTAGAGAACGTAGGCGATCGCGGAGCTGAATAGGGCCATGTACAGCATGCAGGCCCAGACGGGCCAGGGGAAGGCGCGCCAATGGGCGAAGGGGCCGATGAGAATGGCGCGATGAATGGCGATGGGAAGGACGATGAGCGCGCCGAAGATGCAGTTGAAGGTGGTCATGGTGAGGGAGTCGTAGAGGGAGGCGACGCGTTTGCCGAGGACGACGTAGGCGGCGAAGCCGAGGGAACCGGTGAGCGTGATGATGTCGCCGAGAAGGGTGGGCGAATGGCGGCTGATGCCCGCGCCGACGGCCATGAGCACGACACCTGCTAGAGCAACGCCCATGCCAAGGACTTTGCGGAGCGTGGCGTTTTCCAAGCGGAAGAGCACCGCGAGGACGAGGGTGTAGACGGGCGACATCGAGCCGATGATCGCGGAATGGATCACGGAGGTGTAGCGCAGACCGACGGTGAAGCCGAATTGGTTGATGGTGACGCCAAAGAAACCGAGGTAGAGAAAGATCCAGAGGTCGCGACGGGACCAGCCGACGCGGCGGGCGCGCGCGGCTTCGGCAAAGGCGGGCAGGCGAAGACAGAAGAGGTAGATGAGGACCATGAAGATGGCGGCGAGGACGAGACGGAAAGAGGCGAAGGTGAGCGGTTCGATGTAACGAAGGGCGATTTTGGCGGTGATGTAGTTGATGGACCAGACGGCGATGAGAAAGGCGATGGTGGCCGTGAGTACACGGCGGTTGGGGGGCTGGCCGGTGCTGGCGTCAACGCGCACGAGTGATTACCGGGGAAGAGGAGTCGAACCATTATACGTGGGAAGGAACGGCGAATTTGAAAAGAAAAGATTACGCAGAGTTCTCGGAGAACACAGAGTTCGCAGAGAAGAGTTAAGACGAAGAGAGGCTGTGGCGCTGGAGCGTCAGAGCCCACCCTTCGCAAAAAACGCGAAGGATGGGGCACCCTCAAGTACATCGTGGTGTGGCGGAATATGGGGGACCCAAGAGCACGGTCAAGAGTGACTGTGCCACAGGAGGCGCGTGGTGGCGGTTAAGGATCAGGATTTGGGAGGGGCGGCGAGATTTTTGAGGCGGTGCACTTCCCTTTCGGTGAGGGGGCGGAATTTGCCGGGGGGGACGTCGAGGGTTAGGGGACCGAGTTGGGTGCGTCTGATTTTTTCTACGAGGAAGCCGATTTGCTGGAACATGCGGCGGATTTGGCGATTGCGGCCTTCGATGAGGACGACTTCGTACCAGGGGTTGGGGGCGTCTTCGACAAGGCGGATTTTGGCGGGAGAGGTTTTGACGCGGCGGCCGTCGTCGAGGGCGATGGTGATGCCGGAGCGGAGGCGCTGGAGGGATTTTTCGCCGGGCTTGCCGCTGATTTTGACTCGATAGGTTTTGGGGATGTGCGAGCCGGCTTTGGTGAGTTTTTGGGCGAGGGCGCCATCGTTGGTGAGGAGAAGGAGGCCTTCGCTGGCGTAATCGAGACGGCCAACGGGATAGACGCGCTCGCGAAGCTCGCCGAGAAGTTGCATGACGGTGGGGCGGCCTTCGGGGTCGCTGACGGTGGTGACGTAGCCTTTCGGTTTGTTCAATAGAAAATAGACGAAACGTTGCGGGCGGTGGAGGGGCTTGCCGTCAACGCAGATGGTGTCGGTTTGCGGGTCGGCTTTGGTTCCCTGCTCGGTCACGACTTGGCCGTTTAAGGTTACGCGGCCAGCAGCGATGATCTCTTCGGCTTTGCGGCGGGAGGCGATGCCGGCGGCAGCGAGGATTTTTTGGAGGCGGTCGGGCATGGAAGTTTTCAGTTGTAAGTTTTCAGTTTTCAGTAAAGCAAAATTTTGCGCTTGTCGTCGGATAACCGGCTTCCGCACATTTTACTTAATACTTATAACTTACGACGCGATCAAGGATATCAGCGATCGGAGATCAGGAAGCGAAGAGAGGAGAAAGACTTACGCAGAGATCACAGAGGGCACAGAGTTCACAGAGAAGAGTCAAGAGAAGAGAGGTTGTGGCGCTCGATCGTAAGAACCCACCCTTCGCAAAAGGCGCGAAGGATGGGGCACCCTCAAGTACAAGGTTGGGCGGCAAAATTTCAGAAAGAGAAGAAGGAAACGCAAGACGCAACGATTGTGCGGACACGGGGCGCAGCAGTGCTGCGCCCCTACGAGGAAAACTCAAGGGCACAGGAGTGACTGTGCCACGAGAGTGGCAAAAGGTTAACGGGGGGATTTGGGTTTGGGAGGGCGCGTGGGGTGGCGGTGGGGATTTGTGGGGCGCGTGAAAGGGCGAAGGGATTTGGGGGCGGGCTGGGGATTACGGAGAGAGTCGGCTTGGCGGGTGTCGAGGAGGCGGTAGCGGCCTTGGGGAATGCCTTCGAGGGAGAGGTGGCCGAGGGCGATGCGCTTTACCTTTTCGACGGGATGCAATTCCTTAAAGAGAGTGCGGCGGAGAATGTCGAGTTTGGCGCCGGCGGTGTGGACTTCGTACCAGAAATTGGCGGCGCGGCCGCGAGTGGAATCGGGCTGGCGAACGGTGCGGAGGCGGGTGCCCGTCTCCTTGCCGAGACGATCGAGTTCTTCGAGGGTGAGGCGGCCCTTGATCTTGATGTGATAAACCTGCGGAAGATTGGACCAGGATTTGAGCATGGCGGCGGTGAGATCGCCATCGTTGGTGAGAAAGACGAGGCCGGAGTCGGCGTAATCGAGGGAACCGACGGGATAAACGCGTTTGGGAAAACCGCGCAGGAAATTGCGAAGCGTGCGGCGGCCCTCGGGATCGGCGAGGGAGGAAACGACTTCGGGCGGTTTGTGGAGGAGGAGATAGACGTGATCTTCTTCCGCTTCGATGAGGCGGCCGGCGGCTTCGATCTTGTCTTTGGAGGGATCGGCTTTGGAGCCGAGTTCGGTGACGACGCTGCCGTTGACGCGAACCTGGCCGGAGAGGATGAGCTGTTCGGCGTGGCGGCGAGAGGCGATGCCGGCGTGGGCGATTATTTTTTGGAGGCGGTCGAGCATGGGGCAGTTAGTTATCTGTTGTAAGTTTTCAGTTTTAAGTAAAGCAAACCTGACTCGCACTCCGGGATCGCTAACTTCGGAAATACCTACTTAATACTTATGACTTAGAACTTAGGACGATTATCAGCGATCGGGAAACGGCTCCTTTGGGCGGTAAAGACATTCTATAACGAGATGGGGTGAGAGGATGTGGAAAGAGGAAGAAGGAAGGAAAGAAAGAAGGAGGGAAAGAAAAGGATAACGCGGAGGCGCAGAGTTCGCGGAGAAGAGAAAGGCGAGAGCGGGAGGAGAAGAACGCCATTCAGGAGAATGGCGTTCCCGGCAAAGCGAATCGGGCGGCATGGGGCGGGGGTTGAGATCCTTCGCCGCGCAGAAGGCGCGCGGCTCAGGATGACAGGTTGGTGGTCGGGTTGAAGGCGTGAAAGCGGCGGCGAGCCGCCGCACTCCAAAGGGAACACGAGTGCCTGGCTGAAGCCAGGCACCTACATAAGAGAGGAAGAAGGATGGGGAGGAGCGAGAGTGACTGCGCCACGGGAAGGAAAAGCAGATCCCTCGCGTTGCTCGGGATGACAATTTGGGAGGGGTCATCTGGCGGCGAGATTATTTGATGGCGAGATTCTTTGGTGGCGAGATTATTTGGTAGCGGAGGCGGATTGGGTGGAGGGGGGCTGAGGATCTTCGTCGAGTTGGCCGGAGGGCATGCCCTCGTTGGTGGCGGAGGCTTCTTCTTCGCGGAGGAGTTCGGACTGAGCGAGATCCTGCTCGACGCGATGGAAGGTCTCAGAGACCCCAGGTGCAACACCGGCACCTGGGGCACCCGCAGAGTCTTCGGGGGCCGGAAGATTTTCCAGGGTGTCGGCGGGAACGGCGTCGAGGATGGCTTCGTCGGTGGCGGGAGCTACGCCTTCATCGGTGCCAAGGGCTTCGCGCGCGAGGGCTTCGAATTCTTTGAGGCTGGGGAGTTCATCTAGATCGCTTAGGCCGAAGCGCATCAGGAATTCCTTGGAGGATTTGTAGAGGATGGGGCGGCCCATGACTTCCTTGCGGCCTGCGGTGGTGATGAGCTTCTTGTCGAGGAGGGTGGAAATGACACCGGAAGCGTTGACGCCGCGAATGTCGGAAATTTCGGGGGCAGTGACGGGCTGCTTGTAGGCGATGACGGCGAGGGTTTCAAGAGCGGGCATGGAGAGGCGCAGCGGGGGGCGCAGGGATTTGATGAAACGGCGGACGACGTCGTGGTGCTGGGCCTTGGTGTACATCTTGTAGCCGCCGGCAACGGCGCGGATTTCGATGCCACGTTCGTCGGAGGCATAGGCGGCAACGAGTTCGTCGAGGGCGGATTGCACGACGAGTTTTTCTTCGCCGATAGCGGCGGCGAGCTGGTCGAGGGTGGCAGGCTCGTCGGCGGCGTAGATGATGGCTTCGAGAGCGGCCTTGCGGTCTTCGTGGGTCATGGATAGTTCACAGTTTACAGTTAACAGTCCACAGTTCCAAGCGCTGCGGGGGAGGATATCAGATATCAGCGATCAGAGATCGAAAGGCGAAGAGAAGAGGGACGGTAACACAGAGGGCACAGAGAACGGAACACAGAGGGCACAGAGAAAACAAACACGGTGAAAGAGTAAAAGAGTCCAAGAGTGAAAGAGTGTAAGAGGAGAGAGTTTTGAGCCTTGGAGCGTAAGAACCCACCCTCAGAAAACGAGGGTGGGGCACCCTCAAGTACCTCGTTGGGCGGTGTAACCACGCAAACCCAAGACCCAGGCACACACTCCGTGCCTGGGGCACCCGCCGTGTTACTTAATACTTAAAACTTATTGCTGATTACTGATACTCGGCGTCGATGCGGAGGGTGCCGGATTCGTCGAAGGCTACGTCGAAGGATTTGGATTTTTTGACGAGGATGTCGCCGAACTGTTTTTCCTGGATGAGGGCTAGGGCCTGGAGCTTGACCATTTCGAGGAGGGCGAGGAAGGCGACAATCATGGCGTGGCGGGAGGGGCAGGCGTCGAAGAAGTCGATGAGGCTGAGGGCGTCAGTGTCGCTGGCGAGGATGCGGCTGCGGAGCTGCGCGATCATTTGCGCGACGGTGAATTCTTCGTGCTGGAGATCGATGCGGGAGATTTCTTTTTTTCGTTCGAGGACTTGCTGGAAGACGCGGACAAGATCCACGAGGGAGACCACGAGTTCGCCTTCGGTGCCTTCGTCGTGGTAGAGGGATTTGTCGGGCTTGGACCAGACGTTTTCTTCGATTTGCTGTTTCTGGTAGAGGAGTTGGGCGGCGTTTTTGAATTTTTCGTGCTCGATCAGGCGCTGGACTAATTCTTCGCGAGGGTCGGCGGATTGGTCTTCTTCGGTGGCCAGAGGATCGGGAGGGAGAAGCATTTTGGATTTGATGTAGATGAGCGTGGCGGCCATGTAGATGAATTCGGCGGAGACGTCGATGTTCTGGACTTCGAGCTGGTGGAGGTAGTCGAGGTATTGGCTGGTGATTTTGGAGATTTGGATGTCGTGGATGTTCATTTCCTGCTTTTTGATGAGGTCGAGCAGGAGATCGAGGGGGCCTTCGTAGATGGGGATGTGGATGCGGTAGGGGGTGGACATTTTGGAGTTGTCAGTTTTCAGTTATCAGTTTCGGAGAACGGCGATCAGATATCAGCGACCAGCGATCAGGAACCGGTGCCCTTGGTGATAGAAAATCCTACCTCTTTTTTCTTCTGGTCCCAATGGAAAATAGACTCGCGGACGCGGGTCATCGTCTGCTGCGCGGACATGCGGGCTTTGGCGGAGCCTTGGTCGAGGATTTCCAGGACGCGCTTGGGGTGCTGCTCGTAATCGAGGCGGCGGGCGCGGATGGGTTCGATCCACTTGATCAGGTTTTCGGCCATGGCGGCTTTGCATTCGATGCAGCCGATGCCGGCGGTGGTGCAGCCGGTGCGGACCCAGTCGAGGCGGCCGGGATCGCGGTCGGGAGTGGAGAAGAGTTTGTGCCAGTCGTAGACGGGGCAGATGTCGGGATTGCCGGGGTCGGTGCGGCGCTTGCGGGCGGGGTCGGTGACCATGACTTTGGTTTTGGAGCGGATGTCGGCGTTGGATTCGGAGAGGGTGATGGCGTTGGCGTAGGACTTGGACATTTTGCGGCCGTCGAGGCCGGGGACGCGGGGGGTAGGGGTCAACATGGCCTCCGGTTCCGTCAGGATCTCAGTTCGCCGAAAGAACTTAGCCGCTTCTTCCATCTCGTCCAAAAAGTTATCGAATCCCATTTCTTGCGCTCGCTTCTTTGTTTCCATTTCCAACACTAGCTCTGTGAATCCTCGTGAGTCTAGCCACATGGTAGGAGGGACTTCGAGTTTCGTTTGGACGATTGCGAGTTCTTGCGAATTTTTTCTAGCGTAGAGCGACGGATCCACTTGAAATCCATAGTAGCCGTTGAACCGGCGGACGAGTTCGCGGCTCATTTCGACGTGGGCGACTTGGTCTTCGCCTACGGGGACGAAGAGGGGTTTGCCGGGGTCTGAATAGATGACGATGTCAGCGGTTTGGAGAGTGGGGTAGCCGAGGAAGCCGTAGGTGTGGAGATCCTTGTCTTTGATGTTTTCGAGGGCTTCTTTGTAGGTGGGGACGCGCTCGAGCCAGCCTAGCGGGGTGATCATGGAGAGGAGCAGATGGAGTTCGGCGTGTTCGGGGATTTGGGATTGCAGGAAGATTACGGATTTTTGCGGGTCGAGGCCGGCGGCCAGGAAATCGATGGCGACTTGCAGGGTGTTTTCGGCGATCGCGGAAGTGTCGGCGTAATCGCTGGTGAGGGCGTGCCAGTCGGCGACGAAGTAGAAGCAGTCGTAGGAGGGATCGTTTTGCAGGCGGACCCAGTTTTGCAGGGCGCCGAAATAGTTGCCGATTTGGAGGCGGCCGGTGGGGCGCATGCCGGATAAGACGCGTTTGGTCGTGTGAGTCAAAAAGCCATCCTTGAACAGTTCGAAGTTAAAAGTAATAAGTTTTAAGTATTCAGTAAAGCAGAGCTAGCTTGCACCGCCTCTAAATTTTAGAACTAAATACTAAAAACTTAAAACTTAATACCTGCCTCACTTCGCCAGGAGATCGCGGGCGATGATGGTGCGCTGGATTTCGCTGGTGCCTTCGTAGATCGAGATGACGCGGGCGTCGCGGTACATGCGCTCGACTTCGGATTCGCGGGAGTAGCCCAGGCTGCCGTGAATTTGCACGGCTTTGTAGACGACGCGATTGACCATTTCGCTGGCGTAGAGTTTGGCGCGGGAGGAGGAGGAAGGAGTGGAGGTAAAGGAAGTAGAGGAGGTGGAGGAAGTGGAGGAAAGGCGATCCTTTTGGAAGGCGGCGTGGTAGAGGAGGGCGCGGGCGGCTTCGATGTCGGTGTGCATGTCGGCGAGCATGAATTGGATGGCTTGGAATTCGGAGATGGATTTGCCGAAGGCTTTGCGGGCGCGGGCGAATTTGACGGATTCGTCGAGGGCGGCTTGGGCGAGGCCAACGGCTTGCGCGGCGATGCCGATGCGTCCGCCATCGAGAGCGGAGAGGGCGATTTTCAAGCCCTGGCCTTCTTCGCCGAGACGGTTGGCGGCGGGGACTTCGCAATTGTCGAGAATGATTTCCACGGAGGGTGAGCTGCGCTGGCCCATTTTTTCTTCGTGACGGCCGATGCGGAAGCCGGGGAAGGTGGGTTCGACGAGGAAGGCGGTAATTCCCTTCCCGGCTGCGGCGGGATCAGTTTTGGCGAAGATGATGTAGAGGCCGGCGTGGGAACCGTTGGTGACCCAGGTTTTGGTGCCAGAAAGAAGATAGGAGGGGGAGGAGGTTGAGGAAGTGGAGGAGGCAGAGGATTGGAGCTCGGCGCGACATTGGATGGCGGCGGCGTCGGAGCCGGCTTGCGGTTCGGTTAGGGCGAACGCGCCTAGGAATTCGCCGGCGGCGAGGGGCTTGAGGTAGCGGGATTTTTGGGCTTCGGTGGCGAAGGCGAGGAGGGGGAGCTGGACGGCGGAATTGGTGACGGAGAGGGCGGTGGAGATGGCGGCGTGGACGCGGGCTACTTCTTCGAGCATGAGGACGTAGGAGATGGTGTCCAGGCCGGGACCGCCGTAGGCTTCGGGGGTGAGCATGCCGCAGCAGCCCAGGGCGCCGAGTTTCTTGATGGCGTCGAGGGGAAAATGGTCGGTGCGCTCCCAGTCTTTGACGTGCGGGCGGACTTCGGTGCGCATGAAGTCGCGAACGGTGTCGCGGATTAGGAGTTGGTGGTCGGAGAGGGAGAAGTCCATCGTAGATAGTTATAAGTTTTCAGTTTTCAGTTTTAAGTAAAGAGTTCAGTCGTGAAAGTTAGCAGGTTGCGAGGGAAAAGAAAACTGGAGAGAGGGAGTTATCGGAGATCAGATATCAGGAAGCAGGCGATCAGCGACCGGCGATCAGCGATCGAGAGGCGGGAGCGCGGATCGATGGTGAGTGAAGTTGAAAGTCTAAAGAGAAAAAGGAAGGACGTTAACACAGAGTTCACAGAGGACGGAACACAGAGAGCACAGAGAAAGGCGAGGAGAAGGAGAGAAAGACGACGCAGAGGAAACGCGGAGAAGAAAAACCCAAGAGCGGGGAGAAGAGGATTGTGGCGTTAGATCGTAAGAACCCACCCTTCGCATAAAGCGCGAAGGATGGGGCACCCTCAAGTTCACTTATAAGGTGATGTGACGTGGAAAACCAAGCGCGGGGCACCCGGCGCTGCGCGGCCCGACGCACTGAAAAGCGGCGCGAAGAAAAAGTCGGGCCGGGCCCTTCGACGCTCAGGGCAAGCAGGGCAGGCGGGATGACAGTCGGCGTACCCGGCGGGGACAGCGGGCGGGAGACGAATTACTGGTTGTCGCTCAACATGCAGCCGCGAAAGCGGCGGCGAGCCGCCGCACTCCAAAGGGGCACGGAAACCAAGACGTGGGAAGTTCGCGGTCATGGGGCGCAGGAGTCCTGCGCCCCTACAAGGTGGAGGAAGGCGCCCGCCTCAGAAGGCGGCCGCTACAAAAGCAAGAACGTGAAATTAGAGTTTGAAGAGTTCGCGGAGGCGCTTGGTTTGTTGGCGGGAGACGGGGATTTCGGATTGCTTTTTGTCGTTCATTTTGATCATGAAGCTGGATTTGAACCAGGGAACGACTTCCTTGATGTGGTGGACATTCACGAGATAAGAGCGGTGGGGACGCCAGAAAGAGTCGGCGTCGAGGGTGGCGTGGAGTTCTTCGAGGGTGCGGTATTGCGAGGAGCCTTCGATTTCGCGGGCGACGACGGAGATGAGGCCGCCTTCGATGGAGGCGAAGATGAGGTCGCTGGAGTCCACCAGGAGCATGCGCTGTTGGGACTTGATGAGGATTTTGGAGGGAGGCTTGGCGACGGGCTTGGGAGAGGCGAGCTGGGCGACGAGTTTTTCGAGGCGCTCGGCGGGGCTGGTGTGGGCTTCGATTTCTTTTTTTGCTTTTTGGACGGCTTTGGCGATGCGGGCTTTGTCGAAGGGCTTGAGGATGTAGTCCACGGCGTTGACGTCGAAGGCTTGTACGGCATACTGGTCGAAAGCGGTGGCGAAGACGACGTGGGGGACTTTGAGTTTGCGCTCGACCAGCTTTTTGAGGACGCCGAAGCCGTCGAGGCCGGGCATCTGTACGTCGAGGAAGAGAAGGTCGGGGGAATGCTCTTTGATGAGATTGACGGCTTCGAGGCCGTTTTTGCCCTGGGCGAGGAGATTGATTTCGGGGAAGGCTTTGAGGAGGAAGGCCAGCTCTTCGCGAGCGGGCTTTTCGTCGTCAACGATGATGGTGTTGATGGGCATGAGGGTAATCAGGTTGAGTATAGAAGGAGGGCGGCGGGAATGGCAATTGAGAGGAGAGGCGACCAGCGATCAGTGATCAGCGACCAGGAGGCGAAGAAGAAGAGGGACGGTAACACAGAGGTCACAGAGGTAAGAACACAGAGAGCACAGAGGTAAGAGAAGAAGGAGAGAGGAGAAAGGCGAAGAGAAACGAGTTTCGGGTATGATGCGGGGTTCGTGCGGGGACAGAAAGAAAAGAGTCGGAAGGAAAAAAAGAGAGTTGGAGCAGAGAGAGAGGACCGAGGATGGCAAAAGAGATAGCGAAGATACTGAAGAGCACGGTGGTGTATGAGGGGGCGGTGTTTGGGGTGCGGCGGGATGAGGTGCTGGAACCGGGAGGGGTGCGGGCTACACGGGAGGTGGTGACGCACCCGGGGTCGGTAGTGGTGCTCCCAGTACTGGATGATGGGAGCGTGGTGTTGATCCGGCAATACCGGCATGCGGCGCGGCAGTATTTGTGGGAACTGGTGGCGGGGCGGATGGATCCGGGAGAGACGCCGAAACGGGCGGCGGCGCGGGAGTTGCTGGAAGAGACAGGTTACCGGGCGAAGCGGTTTTCCGTGTTTCTGGACGTGTTTCCGACGCCGGGGTTCTTGGAAGAGCGGATGTTTATCCTGCTGGCGGAAGGATTGAAGGCGGGGAAGGCACAACCTGAGGAAGACGAGAAGATTGAGGCGCGGGCGTACAGTTTGAAGGAGCTGAAACAGATGATTTATAAGGGGAAACTGCGGGACGCAAAATCGGTTGCGGGGATACTCTATTACGTTACGTTCATAAGGAAGGCGCGGTAAGGGTGGAGTTGAATCGATTTTTGAATAGGGAAATGGGGAGATATTTGAACAGTAGGGAATGTGCTCTATTGACTCCGAGTTCCATTTTGATACACACTTCGCGCAATTCGTGCTCATGGCGGCGTCCTGAAGTAATCCGCCCCAAGAGTCACCGTCCAAAGGAGACACGAAGTGCAAGGAACAGTAAAGTGGTTCAATAATTCGAAAGGATACGGATTCATTGGCCGAGAAGACGGGCCCGATGTGTTCGTTCACTATTCCGCGATCACCGGGGATGGCTACCGGACGTTGCAGGAAGGGGATCCGGTCGAATTTGAGATTGTACAGGGCCCGAAAGGACCACAGGCGGCCAATGTAAGTAAGGCAGCTTGAGAGAAGTCCAGTAATGGATGTTGCCGGCGGAGGCGAGAGCTTCCGCCGGTTGTTTTTTGGGGCGCGAGTTATCAGATATCAGATATCAGCGATCAGGAGGCAGGAAAAGGCTTACGCAGAGGTCACAGGGAACGCAGAGTTCGCAGAGAAGCAAAACCAGGGAGTGAGGAAAAGAGGAGTGGTGGCCTTGGAGCGTAAGAACCCACCCTTCGCGTAAGGCGCGAAGGATGGGGCACCCTCAAGTTCATTGGGGGCGATGGCGTGACAAGGAAAACCCAAGATCACAGACCCCTTCGCAGCTCAGCGTAAACAGGAGTGTCTGTGCAACAGAGACGCAGAAGAGGGGAAGGGGAATATAATGGCGGGCATGGAAAACAAACGGATTGCGGGGATATTGCGGGAAACGGCGCGATTGCTGGAGATTGATGGGGCGATCATCGGGCGCTACCGGAGCTATGAGAAGGCGGCGGAGCTGATTGATGGGCTGCCGGAATCGGTGGAGCAACTGATTGCGACGCCGGAGAAGTTGACGGAATTGCCGGGGATCGGCGACCGGATGGTGGAGCATTTGAAGGAGATTGTGGAGACCGGCCACTACAGTTTGCGGAAGAAACTGCTGAAAAAATATCCAGAGACGATTCTGGATTTGCTGGAGCTGCAATCGCTGGGGCCGAAAAAAGTGGCGGTGCTGTGGAAGACGTTTAAGGCGGGGACCGTGGCGGACGTCGAAAAGCTGGCGAAGGCAGGCAAGCTGCGGGACCTGGCGGGGTTTGGGGAGAAGAGCGAGCAGAATATTTTGAAGGCGGTGGAGGTGTTCAAGAAGTCGTCGGGGAGATTTCACCTGGATACGGCGGAGGATGCGGCGGCGGCGATTATTGCGCACATCAAGAAAGTGGGGAGGGCGGTGGAGTCGGTGACGCCGGCGGGGTCGTTGCGAAGGGGGAAGGAGACGGTGGGGGATCTGGATTTGTTGTTGACGTTGGGGGAGGGGCACACGAAGCAGAAGGACGTGGATGCGGTAGCGAAGCATATTTTGACGTACCCGGGGATCGACCAGACGCTGGCACATGGCGAGAACAAGGTGAGTTTTACGCTGGAGAATGGGCTGCAGGTGGATGTGCGGCTGCTGGAAAAGGAGAATTTTGGGGCGGCATTGCTCTATTTCACGGGATCGAAGGAACACAACGTGGCGTTGCGCGGGCGAGCGAATGAGATGGGGTACACGTTGAACGAGTATGCGTTGGCGAGGTTGAAGAGCGAGAAGCGGGTGGCGGGCAGGACGGAAGAGGAGATCTACGAGAGGTTGAAACTGGATTTTATTCCGCCAGAATTGCGGGAGAACACGGGAGAGATCGAGGCGGCAGAGAAATACCAGTTGCCGAAATTGATTGAACTGCGGGACATCAAGGGCGACCTGCAGATGCATACGACGGCGAGCGATGGGAAGAACTCGATCGAGGAGATGGCGGAGGCGGCGCGGGCGCTGGGGCATGAGTACATTGCGATTACGGACCACTCGAAAGCGGTGACGGTGGCGAACGGGCTGGATGAGAGGCGCATGGCGGCGCACATCAAGAAGATTCATGCGGCGAATGAGAAGGGGCTGGGAATCCGCGTGTTGGCGGGCGCGGAAGTGGATATCCTGAAGGATGGAGCGCTGGATTATTCGGGCGAATTGCTGGCGCAACTGGATGTGGTGGTGTGCTCGATCCATTCGTATTTCAATTTGGGACGGGAGGCGATGACGGAGCGGATGCTGGCGGCGATTGAGAATCCGTACGCGCAGATCATCGGACATCCGACGGGGCGGGTGCTGCTGCGGCGCGACCCGATTGATTACGACATGGAGAAGGTTTTGGCGGCTTGCGCGAAACACGGGGTGGCGATGGAGTGCAATTCGTATCCGGACCGGCTGGATTTGAAGGATGTGTATCTGCGGATGTGCAAGGAACGCGGAGTGAAGGTGGTGATTTCGACGGATTCGCACAATGCGGGGAATTTGAGCTTGATCCGGTATGGGGTGAGGATGGCGCGGAGAGGGTGGCTGGAGAAGTGGGATGTGATTAATACGTTGCCGGTGGGGGAGTTTTTGGGGGCGGTGGAGAGAAAGTTATAAGTTATGAGTTTTCAGTTTTAAGTAAGGAGTAACCCAAGAGAGTGCCCCGGGCGGGTTGCGGGTGGAGATGGATGGGGGCGAAAGATACGGAAGAAAGAAGGGCAGTATCACAGAGGTCACGGAGGGCGGAGCACAGAGGTCACAGAGAGAAGAACACAGAGGGTACAGAGGAAAGAAAGAGCAAAGATAACGCAGGGACGCCGAGAACGCAGAGGAGCCGCAGAGAAGACGCAGAGGAAACGCAGAGAAGGGGAACCCAAGAGCACAGACCCTTCGAGGATCAGGGTAAACAGGGGTGTCTGTGCCACAGAAGCGGCGGGCGGGAGATGAATCACGGCTTGTAAGTGGGGCTGCAGCTGTAAAAGCGGCGGCAAGCCGTCGCACTCTAAATCAGGCGAGGAGCCATGACGCAGAGACCGATTAAGGTGCGGAGGATGGACAGAGAAGAAAAGGGCGAAGAGAAAGGCTTACACAGAGGTCGCCCCGACCGGGTCGGGGTAAACGCCGAACGCAGAGGTCAGAGAAGAGGAAGACGAAGAGAGATTCATCGCCCCGACGAAGCGTGCGGGGCGCAGAACCCGCGCTTCGCGGACTGCGCTCGGAATGACGGGGCTGGCTGGGGGCCGTGAAAGGCCTCAGGCCTGAAGGCCTGAGCTACAGGGCCCGAGATGAAGGGGCCGCAGCGGGGGGAGAGGGGAACATTTTGGGGGGCTAGTACGTTACATGGGTAGAGGCGGTTCAGGGAGGCAATGCGTATGAACATGAGAACTTGGGGGAGGGGGAGTGCCCTGCCTTTCCTGGCGGGCGTGCTGATGTTGGGAAGCGCGGCGGGGGTGCGGGCCGAGGAAGTGACGAAGACGTTTACAGTGAGCGGCCATGCGCGCGTGAAGGTGGAAACAGACGATGGCAGCGTGCGCGTCTCGACGGGTGATATCAAGCAGGTGGAAGTGCGCGTGATTTATTCCGGGTACAAGTTGGACCAGGATTTGCGCGTGAGCGCGACGCAGAGCGGGGATACCGTGGAAGTGGTAGCGAAGACCAGCTCGAAATGGGGCTTCCATTGGGGGATCAACCACACCAGCCTTCGGGTGGAAGTGCACATGCCGAAAGACGCGGATTTGACAGTGAATACCGGCGACGGGTCGGTGGAAGCGGAATCCATCAACGGGAATCTGGATGTGCATACCGGCGACGGGAGCATAAGGGTGCAAGGCGCCAAGGGAGAGATACGGCTGCGCACAGGGGATGGCTCGATTGAAGGGCGGGACCTGGATGGACGGGTAGATGTGACGACCGGAGACGGGCACGTGAACCTGGAAGGACGCTTCGACGTGCTGAATATCAAGACGGGCGATGGGAGCGTGACGGCGCGTGCGCGCGGCGGGTCGAAGGTGCAGAGCGGCTGGAACATTCATACCGGCGATGGAAGCATTGACCTGGACTTGCCGGGAGAGATTCAGGCGAATCTGGACGTAACCACGCATGACGGGCACATCAGCCTGGGGATACCGGTGACGGTGGAGGGGACGTTCAGCACGTCAAGGATCAGCGGGAAGATGAATGGCGGGGGGGCGCCGATCGTGGTGCGGACGGGGGACGGGTCGATCCACCTTAATAAGACGTAGGGAATAGGGAAAATTTGGGAGGATTTGGAAGCCTTTAGAGAGCGTGGAAAAGAGGCAACGGGTGTCCGAAAAATAGGACACCCGTTTTCCATTTAGGGCTGTAAGTGATTGAAAACAAAGAAGACAGGTTGGAGACTAACCTGCACTAGAGTACAGGGAGTGGAGGTTAGGGCCTTGATTGTGGTGATACTGACGGGTGCCGTTTTGGGACTGTTTGTGATTAGCCTGATGAGTTCGGTTGTGGCGAACCAGAAGAGGCGGTCGTAGGGGGAAAAAGGTGACCAGTGACCGGCGATCAGCGACCAGGAGACGAAGAGAAAAGTGGTGGTAGGGCGAGAGAGTTCACAGGGGGGTGTGCGCGGACGAAGAAGGAAGACCGCGAGAGCAGATTGAGGGATCTGCTGGGGTCGGCAGAGGATAGACTGTCGGTCCTCGATAGGGTTGCGGGTGCAAAAGCGGCGGCGAGCCGCCGCACTCCAAAATGGCGCGGGAGCGCGGCGCAGCAGCGGATGTGAGAGTGAGTGGTGAAGTTATTTGGGGGCGGAGTGGGCGTCGACGGCGTCCATGGCGCGGAGAGAGTAGATGAGGGCGGCGCCGGCGTTCATGGCCATGGCGACACCAAGGGCTTCGGAGATTTCCTCGCGGGTGGCGCCAGCTTTCAGGGCGGCGTCGGTGTGGATGGTGATGCAACCGTCGCAGCGGGTGGTGACGGCCACGGCCAGGGAGATGAGCTGGCGGGTTTTTTCGCCGAGGTGGGAGTCTTTGGCGTTGGCGTTGGAGAGGGTCTGGTAGCCGCGGACCGAGTCGGGCGTGAGCTTCATGAAGTGAGCGAGCTGGGCGCCGATCTGTTTCTGATAATCATTCCAATCGAGCATCATGGGTAGCCTCCTGTCGGAAGTGAGATGGGTGAGTATACGACATGGGGTGGGGTGTAGCACAATCGGCGTGAACGGGAATCATGGATAGTGGCCACAGAGCGTAAGAGCCCACCCTTCCCGGCGGAGTTTCGAGGAAGGGCAAGGGTGTGATATGGTTTTTTTTGATTCGCGCATGGACGGTGGAGGCGATAGGGGCACGGAGAAGAAAGACAAAGAGAAAGGATCAACGCAGAGAGCGCGGAGAACACAGAGGACAGAGAGAAGAGAATAGGTGGCGTTAGAGCGTAAGAGCCCACCCTTCGCAAAAGGCGCGAAGGATGGGGCACCCTCAAGGTCATGTGTTGGTTGACGCAACGAAAAGGAACACAAGAAAAGCAAGAGAAACAGAAAGCGGGGAGAAGAGAATTAGCGGCGTTAGAGCGTAGGAGCCCATCGTTCATCCCAAAAAAGCATCGGGATGGCGCAGAGGTCGCAGAAAACGCGAAGGATGGGGCACCCCCAAGGTCATGTGATGCTTGGCGTGACGAAAAGGAAAGCAAGAAAACAGCGGGAGCGAGGAGATTGAGGCGATGAAGAGTGCGTATAACGGGGTGGCGGTGCCGAGCGAGGGGAAGGCGATTGGGTATAGCGGCGGGGTGTTGCAGGTGCCGGACAATCCGATTATTCCGTTTATCGAGGGAGATGGAACGGGAAGAGATATTTGGAAGGCGTCGCGAAGAGTGTTTGACGCGGCGGTGGAGAAGGCGTACGGCGGGAGACGGCGCGTGGCCTGGTTTGAAGTGTTTGCGGGAGAGAAGGCGTTCAAAGCATTCAAGCAATGGCTGCCGGATGAAACGGTGGAAGCGGCGCGAGATTTTCGCGTGAGCATCAAGGGGCCGCTGACGACGCCGGTGGGCGGAGGGATTCGGTCGTTGAATGTGGCGCTGCGGCAGATTTTGGATTTGTATGCGTGCGTGAGGCCGGTGCGGTACTTCAAGGGAGTTCCCTCCCCCGTGAAGGAGCCGGAAAAGATGGATGTGATGATTTTCAGAGAGAATACGGAGGACGTGTACATCGGGATCGAGTGGAAGAGCGGATCGGCGGAAGCGAAGAAACTGCTGGAATTTTTGAATCACGAGATGTTGAAGGACGGGAAGAAACAGATCCGCTGGGATTCGGGCGTGGGGATCAAGCCGATTTCGCCATTCGGGACGAAGCGGCTGGTGCGGCGGGCGATTCAGTACGCGCTGGAGCACAAGCGGCCGAGCGTGACGATCGTACACAAGGGAAATATTCAAAAGTTTACCGAGGGGGGATTCCGGGACTGGGGCTACGAACTGGCGCGGGAAGAGTTTCGCGGGGCGACGGTGACGGAGCGGGAGAGCTGGATCCTGGATAACCTGGACAAGAATGCGGGGCTGACGGTGGAACAGAATGCGGCGCTGATCGAGCCAGGGTTGGAGCAGGCGACGGAGGAGTTCAAGAAGACAGTGTATGCGGAAGTGAAGGCGACGCTGGAGGCAATTGGGGCGACGCATGGGAAGGGCCAGTGGAAGAAGAAGCTGATGATCAATGACCGGATAGCGGATTCGGTGTTTCAGCAGATGCTGCTGCGGCCGAATGAGTACAGCGTGCTGGCGACTTCCAATTTGAATGGGGATTATTTGAGCGATGCGTGCGCGGCGCAGGTGGGAGGATTGGGGATTGCGCCGGGATCGAATATCGGAGATGGCTACGGGGTGTTTGAAGCGACGCATGGGACGGCGCCGAAGTACGCGGATAAGGATGTGATCAATCCGAGTTCGCTGATGCTGAGCGGGGCGATGATGTTTGAGTTTATGGGATGGAAGGAAGCGGGGCTGTTAATTGAAGAAGGGATCGCGAAGACGATACAGCAGAAGAGGGTGACGTATGATTTGGAGCGGTTGATGACGGGGGCGACGAAGGTGGGGACAAGCGCGTTTGCTTCGGCGATTATTGAGAATATGTGAGAGGGCAAGCGATCAGCGACCGGCGACCAGGAGGCGAAGAAGGTTGAAAGTTAAAAGTTGAAGGTTGAAGAAGACTGTATCCGCTGAGTGCTGGGCGAGAACATGGTGGGTCAGGGCGATCGACGGAAGGTAAAAGAAAGAGTTTACGCAGAGGCCGCCCCGACCGGGTCGCCGAGATGCCCGGGGCGGAGAGGGGTAAACGGCGACGCTGAGTTCGCATCGGAAACACAGAGAAGAAAGTAGAGGGGCAGGCCTTACGGGCGTGCCCCTTTTTTGCTAGGGAGTGGAGGTTGGGAAAGGCCTCACCCCTGAAAGGGTGAGCTACAGAATTGAATTTGGAGCGTAGAAGGCGGGATCAGGGAGGGCCGGAGACGCGAGCGTGGTGGCTGGGAAAAAGATTATGGTTTGGCGGTGGCGCGCTCGGCCGCAAAAGCCGCGGCCCTTCGAAGATTCCCTTGAAGATCGGGGCAAGCAGGGTAGACAAGGCGCGGCACTCCAAGAAGGCCGAGACGGGGAGACTGCACGGATATGGTGCGCACTCCGCATTCGCACAGGGAAATTGGTGTGGATGGCAATCACGCCACGATCCCTCCACTGCGCGACCCGACGCGCCAAAATACGGCGCGACGGAGAAGATCGGGTCGCTCCGGTCGGGATGACACGCGGGCTTACACCTTGCCGAGATGGGGTCCAGCATGCTGGACCCCTACACCGGCAAGAGCAACCCAAGAACCGACCACGCGAGGCGAGGTCGGCCACTACAGAGGCAAACACACGAGGAAGGGTCAGGGGTTGGAGGTGGCCGGTGCGGCGGCGGGTGCGGCAGCGGCGGCGGGGCCGACGATGGTGGCATGCTTGATGACATCGAGCTTGGGGTAATGCTTGTCGAGGTAGGCCTTGCCTTCGGTCTGGATGGCGCCCTGCTCGCCGGTGGGAGCGTCGGCGTATTGATCGTAGAACTTGTCGACGACCTTCATGCCGTCCTTGTTCACGGTGGCGAAGGGAGTGAAGCCCTTGGAATCGAGGAAGGAATTGTCCTTGAAGCTGATGAAGAGTTGAGTGGTGCGGGTGTTGGGGCCGGCCATGGCGAAAGTGACGTAACCGCGCTTGTTGCTTTGCTTGACGGGATCATCCGTGATGGTGTCGCCGCGCCAGGCAGCGTTGACCGGCGGATAGGAGCTGATGCCGAACTGGACGACGAAGTTGGGGACGACGCGGAAGATGACCATGTTGTCGTAGAAATGATGGCGAACGAGATTGTAGAAGCGGTCGGCGCCATTGGGAGCCCAGGCGCGGGTAACGTCCATGGTGAAGTCGCCGCGCGTGGTTTCGAATTTGACCTGGAAGGTGTCAGGAGCCTTCTCCTTGAGGAGAGAGGGCTTCAGGAGCGTGCGGTCGAATTCGGAAGCGGCGGTTTTGGGTTGCGCGGGAGCTTGGGCCGGAGCGGGGGTTTGCGCGGATAAGGATGAGACGAGAAAGAGAGCGCTTGCGACGGCGAGAACGGAGTTGGTGAAACGCATGATTGTAGTGTCCTCCAAAGTATGGGAGCGATAGGTGGTACAGAGATTTTATGGGGAGATTGTATATCGAAATGAGGAAGACAGGAATGGGCGAAGGGAAAGAGGGACGGTAACACAGAGATCACAGAGGGAAGAACACAGAGGGCACGGAGGTAGGAGAAGAAAGAGAAGAGAAAAGCTAAAGAGAAGAGAGTTTGAGGCGTTAGGACGTAAAAGCCCACCCTTCGCTGAAAAACGCGAAGGATGGGGCACCCTTAAGTACGCGGAAAAGCGGCGTTATTGGGGAGAAGAGGAGTTGAGGCGGATGCTGGCTTGCTGGACTTCGTGGAGGAGGCGGAGGGTGTTTTCGCCAAGGATTTTGCGGATGTCGGAATCGGAGTAGCCCTTTTGGAGGAGGGCTTCGGTGATTTGGGGGAGGTGCGAGGCATCTTCCATGCCGATGGGCATAGCAGCGCCATCGAAATCGGAACCGAGGCCGACATGATCTACGCCAGCGATTTTTACGGCGTGATCAATGTGATCGACGATGACGGTCCAATCGACCCGCGGGAGCTTGCCAGCGCGCATGAAGTCGCGAACCACGTCTTGGCCATGGAGATCTTTGCAGTCTTCATCGCTTCCACAGCGGTTTTTGAGTTCAGCGCCAAGCTCCTTGCGGACCTCAGGATGCGCAACATCGAAATCGAGATACTCCTGACTGAGGAAGCCGACGTGGTAGTTGATCTGGATGACACCGCCGTTCTTGGCGAGGTCGCGAATCATGTCGTCGGTCATGTTGCGCGCGGCGTCGCAGAGGGCGCGGCAGGAGGAATGAGAGGCGAAGACGGGAGCTTTGGAGGTGGCGAGAACATCGTAAAAGGTTTTGTCGCTGACGTGGGAGACATCCACGATGACGCCGAGGCGATTCATTTCGCGCACGACGTCCTTGCCGAAATCGGTGAGGCCGTTGTGCTCGGGCTTGTCGGTCGAGGAATCGGCCCAATCGGTGTTGCCCGTGTGGGTGAGGGTCATGTAGCGGACACCAAGTGCAGCGAAGGAGCGCAGGACGCCGAGATCGTTGCCGATCATGTGGCCGCCCTCAACGCCGAGGAGGGCGGCGATTTTGTTTTGGGCGTGGGCGGCGCGGATTTCATCGGCGGTGGTGGCGAGGACGAGATCGTGGGGATGCTTGCGGACGGTTTCACGGACGGCGTCAATTTGATCGAGAGCTTGCTTGACGGCTTGCGGGCCAGTGATCTTGCTGGGAATCCAGATGGAGAAGAAGAGGGCGGAGAGGCCGCCATCGCGCATGCGAGGGATGTCAATGCTGCCGTCGGAATGGCGAACGCCGAGATCGAATTTGGGATCGAGGAGACGCTGGGTGGTGTCGTCGTGGGTGTCAATGACGATGGAGGAGAAGTGGAGCTTTCTGGCGCTGTCGGAGATGGGAGCGGCGGACATTAGGATTGCTCCAAGAGAGAGGAAGGCGATGAGATGGACGGCACGGAACATTGAACCTCCAGAGGGAGGAGTGTAGCAGAGGGAGTTTACAGTTGACAGTTGACAGTTGCGGAGGAGAGGAAAAGAGACGGTAACACAGAGTTCACAGAGGGAAGAACACAGAGGTCACAGAGGAAAGAAAGAGAGAAAGAAAAAGAGAAAGAAGGAAAGGGCTCACGCAGAGGGCACAGAAAGCGCAGGGTCCACAGAGAAGAAGAACAGAAGAAAGACGAGAAGAGAGAATGCGGCGTCAGAGCGTCAGAGCCCACCCTTCGCAAAAAACGCGAAGGATGGGGCACCCTCAAGTCAAATTGGGCAGCGGCGTTAGAGAAGTTAGCCTGCGCCGGAGGCGGTGGATGCGGGGCGCTCGACGAAGGCGGCTTTGATGTAATCGCGGTTGGTGCGGGCGATGACTTCGAGCTTGATTTCCTTGGGGCAGGCGGCTTCGCATTCGCCGATATTCGTGCAGTTGGCGAAGCCTTCGATGTTCATCTGCTGGACCATGGCGAGAGCGCGGCGGTCGCGCTCGACCTGGCCTTGCGGCAAGTGACCAAGGTGGGAGATCTTGGCGCCGACGAAGAGAGCCGCGGCCGCGTTGGGGCAGGCAGCGACGCAGGCGCCGCAACCGATGCAGGCGGCGGCGTCCATGGCGAGGTCGGCGTCCTGCTTGCGGATGGGAATGGCGTTGCCGTCGGGGGCGCTGCCGGTGGGAACGGAGATGAAACCTCCGGCGGCGATGATGCGGTCGAAAGAGGCGCGGTTAACGGCGAGATCCTTGATCACAGGGAAGGCCTTGGAGCGCCAGGGCTCGAGGTAGATCACGTCGCCGTCTTTGAAGTGGCGCATGTGAAGCTGGCAGACGGTGGTGCCCTTGAAGCCGCCGTGGGCCTTGCCGTTGATCATCATGCCGCACATGCCGCAGATGCCTTCGCGGCAATCGTGGTCGAAGGCGATGGGGTCTTCGCCCTTATCGATGAGGGTCTCGTTGAGGACGTCGAGCATTTCGAGGAAGGACATGTGCTCGTTGGCGTTGGGGACGTCATAGCGGACCATGCGACCCTTGTCCCTGGGATTTTTCTGACGCCAGACGTGAAGAGTGAGTTTCACTTGTAGCTCCGTTGAGAAGGCTTCACGTAGTTAAAGGTGAGAGGTTCTTTTGTGAGAGCAGGGGCGCGAGCTTCTCCCTGGTAGCCCCAGGCCGCGACGTAGGAGTAGTTGGCGTCGTCGCGCAGCGCCTCTCCCTCGGGAGTCTGATACTCTTCGCGGAAATGACCACCGCAGGATTCCTTGCGGTCCAGCGCGTCCAGGCACATCAGTTCGGCGAGTTCGAAGAAGTCGGCCACGCGGCCGGCGCGTTCGAGGGATTGGTTGAATTCTTCGTTGGCGCCGAGGACGCGGACATTTTTCCAGAACTCTTCGCGGAGCGTGGGGATCAGGGAGAGCGCTTTCTTCAGGCCGGCCTCATTGCGGCCCATGCCGCAGTAGTCCCAGACGATCTTGCCAAGTTCACGGTGGAAGGAATCCGCGGTGCGCTTGCCGTTGCCGTTCAGCAACCTCTTTGTGATGGCAGCGGCATTCGCCACGGCTTCCTTGGCGGCGGGCGCATCGGCGGCAACCTTGGTGGGCTTGGCGGTGGCCAGGTAATTGCCGATGGTATAGGGAATGATGAAGTAGCCGTCGGCCAAGCCTTGCATGAGCGCGCTGGCACCGAGGCGGTTGGCTCCGTGATCGGAGAAGTTGGCTTCGCCGAGAACAAACAGGCCGGGAATCGTGGACATCAAGTTGTAGTCCACCCAGAGGCCGCCCATGACGTAGTGACTGGCGGGATAGATGCGCATGGGCACTTCGTAGGGGTTCTCACCGGTGATGCGCTCGTACATGTCGATTAGGTTGCCGTAGCGCTCAGCGATGGTGCGTTTTCCGAGGCGCTGGATGGCATCGGCGAGATCGAGGTAAACGCCGAGTCCGGTTTCGCCGACGCCGCGGCCTGCATCGCACTCGGCCTTGGCGGCGCGGGAAGCGATGTCGCGGGGGACGAGATTGCCGAAACTGGGATAGCGGCGCTCAAGGTAGTAATCGCGGTCGGCCTCGGGAATAGAAGCGGGGGCGCGCTTGTCACCGGGCTGTTTGGGAACCCAAATGCGACCGTCGTTGCGGAGAGACTCCGACATCAGGGTGAGCTTGGACTGATACTCGCCGGCGACGGGAATGCAGGTGGGGTGGATCTGGGTAAAGCAGGGGTTGGCAAACAGGGCGCCACGCTTGTAGGCGCGCCAGATGGCGGTGGCGTTGCAGCCCTTGGCGTTGGTCGAAAGGTAGAAGACGTTGGCGTAGCCGCCGGTGGCGAGCACGACGGCGTCGGCCATGTGGACTTCGATTTTGCCGTCGTAGAGGCTGCGAGTGACGATGCCGCGAGCCTGGCCGTCGACGACGATGAGGTCCAGCATGTCCATGCGCGGGTGCATTTTCACGGAGCCGAGGCCGATCTGGCGTTCGAGGGCCTGGTAGGCTCCGAGAAGGAGTTGCTGGCCGGTCTGGCCGCGGGCGTAAAAGGTGCGCGAGACCTGGGCGCCGCCGAAGGAGCGGTTGTCGAGGAGGCCGCCGTACTCGCGCGCGAAGGGCACGCCCTGTGCGACGCACTGGTCGATGATGTTCACGCTGACCTGAGCAAGGCGGTAGACGTTGGCTTCGCGGGAGCGGAAGTCGCCGCCCTTGACAGTGTCGTAGAAGAGCCGGAAAACGCTGTCGCCATCGTTGTGATAATTTTTGGCGGCGTTGATGCCGCCCTGCGCGGCGATGGAGTGAGCGCGGCGCGGACTGTCCTGATAGCAGAAGCACTGGACGTTGTAGCCGAGTTCGCCGAGGCTGGCGGCGGCAGCGCCGCCGGCGAGGCCGGAACCCACGACAATGATGTTGTACTTGCGCTTGTTGGCCGGATTGATCAGCTTGAGCTCGAACTTGTGGTTGTCCCAGGACTGCTCAATCGGGCCGGTGGGGGCATTGGAAATCAGTTCCATGGGATCGGGCTCCGAGCGAGATTGCGACTGAAAAAGCAAGAAGAAGAGAGATTTCTCACTTCGCGGACTCTGTTCGGAATGACGAATGGTTGTGAATGTGTCGAGATGGGGCGCAGCAGTGCTGCGCCCCTACGAAGACGGAGTAGGAGCCGATCGGAAGATCGGCGTTCCCAGGTAACCCGAGAGCACAGCCAGGAATGGCTGTGCCACGACAAGCAAGAGCTCCAAGATCGGGAAGGGCGAAATTGTGGTTTTTCAGCATAGTGCTAGACAGGCTTGATGAAGCCGGCCAGAACAGCGACGGGAATTGAAATGTTGCCGGCGGCGATGAGGATGGCGACAACCTTGGCGAAGCGCTGCAGCCAGGGGGTGTAGACGGGGTGGCTGAAGCCGAGCGATTGGAACATGCTCCACAAGCCGTGATAGAGGTGATAGCAAAGCATGATCATGGCGATGATGTAGAAAACGGAGACGGGCCAGACCTGGAAGCCGGTGACTACGTTGTTGTAGACGTTGTGTTCGTCGAAGGGCCCGCCGGGGTGCACGGTTCCGAAGGTGAAGTGCAGGAGGTGAAAGATTATGAAAGCCGCGATGATGGGCCCGCTCCACAACATGGTGCGGGAAGCGTAGGTGGAATTGAGATTGGCCTTCTTGACGTAGTTTATGGGCCGGGCTTCGCGCTGCAGGAGCCAGAGCTGGAACGAGGACCAGATGTGCAGGCCGACGGCAAGGAGCAGAGTGATCCGCGCGCCCCACAAGAGGGCGGGGAGGGATTTCAGCGTCGCCGAGTAGTGATTGATTTTTTCAGGTGGCAGGAAGATCTGCAGATTGCCGAGCAGGTGGCCGACCACGAAGCCGAACAGGATGAAGCCGGTGACGGCCATAATCGCTTTCTTGCCCACGGTGGTCTGCCAGAACCGCAAGCTGCCGGCCGGAAGGGTTACCGCAGTAGCGCTCATGGAATGTATTGGTCCTTCTCACTGCTGTGAATGATGCCGGATAAGGAGTGAAGTTTGCGCAGAAGATAACTGCTATCCGGTTGGATTGCCGTGGAAGACATGCCCTCTCCGCCGCAAAATCCCCGAGAGATGAAAGGAGCGCGAAACGCAGGGCGCCAAGGGAGCGCGGCTTAAACAGTATAGGTAGTAAAGAAAAGTGATGCAAGCCGGGCTATCGATTTGGAGGGCACAGGCGGCTGGAAATTTTCTTGCGAGGAGGAGCGGGAATGGGGAACATGGGGAGAGAAAAAACGGAGATTCTCCAAGGCAGGGCCCCGCTCCCCCCTGAAACCCGACGGAGAAAGAAACAGGAACACTATGTCATCAAGCCTTTTGAGCGAACTGGAGCAGATGGCTGAGGCGCTGGATCAAGAGGGAGCGACGGTGGAGAATTCCCTGGTGGCGGTGGGGGGGAAAATCGCCAAGGAACTGGGCGTGAACACGGATGAAGTGGCGATCCTGGCGGTGTCCACGAGGTGGCGGCATTTGCATTTTCTGGCGCCGGAGCCGTTGAAGAACGTCGGGTACATTCCCCTGACAAGCAATTCGGCGCTGGCGGCGCGAACGGCGCGGGAAAACCGGCCGGAAATCAATAATAATTTTTCGGGGGTGCGGCACGCGAGCGTGTTTGAAGGGATGCGCACGGCGACGACATACGGGGAAACGATCCACAAAATCATCAGCGCACCGATCCTGTATGAAGGAAAAGTGGTGGGAGTAATGCAGATCAGCCGGAAAGGGACGAGCACGGCGACGTCTGGACCGGACTTTTCGGCGGAAGATTTGGGGAAGGTGCTAGCGTTGTGCCGGCCGCTGGGGAGATTGGTGCAACATTTTGGGGGAGAGTGAGGGAGGCAGTTGAAAGTCAAAAGTTAAAAGTCGAAAGACGGAGCGAAACAAGAAAAAAACCTACACAGAGCGCTGAGAGCGCAGAGGTTCGAGGAGAAGGAGAAGAAAGAGGGACGGTAACACAGAGTTCACAGAGGGAAGAACACTGAGGTCACAGAGAAAGCAAGAAAGAGAGAAGTAGAATCGGAACGAGCACGCCGGCGGTACCAAGAACAGGAAATTTGGGAGGAGCAGGTGAAGACGTTTGGGGATGGAAGTGTCTGTATTCGATTGACAGTGCAAGACCTTCTTGTTACTTTTCAACAAGCAAGATATTTTTTGCGCGAGAAATTCGTTACGGAGGCCGGCACAAGCCGCTATGGCGTTCGTTGCTAGGAAAATTTTCCTGACCAAGGGTGTGGGAAAACATCGCGAGAGGCTGTCGAGCTTCGAGCTCGCGCTGCGCAATGCGGGGATCGCCGCGTGCAACATCGTGCGGGTGTCCTCGATATTTCCGCCGAATTGCAAGCTGATATCGCGGAGCGAAGGATTGAAGCTGATCAAGCCGGGGCAAGTGGCGTTCACGGTGATGAGCGAGAATTCGACGAAAGAGCCGCACCGGCTGATCGCGGCGAGCATCGGACTGGCACTCCCGAGCGAAAGGCCGATGTACGGCTATTTGAGCGAGCACCACTCGTTTGGGGAGACGGAAGAGGTGGCGGGCGAGTACGCCGAAGAGCTGGCCGCGGAGATGCTGGCGACGACGTTGAACGTGGAATTTGACCCGGATTTGTCTTGGGACGAGAAAAAAGAGGTTTACCGGATTTCGAACAAGATTGTGCGGACGATGAACATCACGCAGTCGGCGGTGGGAGACAAGCGCGGGTTGTGGAGTACGGTGCTGACGGCGGCGGTTTTGATTGGCGACGGCGACTGAGCGGGCGGTGATTCCCTTTTCAATTTGAGTTTTGGTGGTGAGCGGACGCGAGGATTGGTGTGTCTTGGGGCGTGGACGGAGCGTTGAGAGTTTAAAGTTTAAAGTTGAGAGTTCAAGAAGAGCTGAAGAGAAGAGGGACGGTAACACAGAGTTCACAGAGATAAGAACACAGAGGTCACAGAGAGTAGATAGAGCAAAAGACAAAACCAAACCCCTAAGAGAAGAGACCACGTAGCGTTAGTTTGTAAGAGCCCACCCTTCGCAAAAAAACGCGAAGGATGGGGCACCCTCAAGTGCAAAGGTGTTGGCGCAAGTGAGAAACTCAAGATTCAGAGATTGTGGGGACATGGGGCGCAGCAGTGCTGCGCCCCTACGTGATTTGTGCGAGGGGACGATTAGCGGGGGAAGTAGTTTAGGCGTTCGAGGACGGCGCCTACTACGAGAGGAAGGGCGACGGTGGCGTCTTCGAGGACTTCGGCGAAGCGGCCGCCTTCTTCGGGGGGAACGAATTTGCCCCAACTGACGGCCTCGGTGTAGGTGCTGCCGCTTAGGCCGCCCCAGTGGACGGGCTCGGGGCAGATGCGGAGGCCGTAGGAATAGCGCTTGAGGGGAAGATTTTTGTAGCCGCGGCGGGCCATGAGTTCGGCGTAGACGCCGAATTGCTGGGACCAGTTGCGCGGGACGCCGCCGCCGACGGTGAAGATGCCCATTTTTTTTGTGGCCATCATGGTGTCCGCAAAGGTCTGAAAATCCTCGAAGGGATCGTAGCGGAGGAGGGGGAGCTTATCGCGCTGGCGGGCGTATTTATTTAGAGCAAAGTCGAGGCCGAGTTCGGAATCGCTGAAGGCGGGAACGAAGACGAGAACATTTTTTTCGTAGGCAGAGCGAAGGATGCCGCGGCCTTTGGTGTTCTTGACGAGGAATTCGCCGATGCGCTGGTGTAGCTTCCAACTACAGACCACTTCGTTGGGATCCCATTTTTCGAGGATGGCTTCGACGACTGCTTCGACGTGATCGAGATTGGTTTCCGGCTCGAGAGAATCGTAAACGCGGTTGTAGCCGGCGAGGAAGAGTTCGTTGTCGTCCATTTTGGAGGGATCGTAGCGGAAATGGGAGAGGCCGGTGGCCTCGACGAGGCCGTGGGCCATGAGCGCACCGGTGGAGACGACGGCCTTAACGATGCCGGAGTCGATGAGATCGCAGAAGATGAGGCCCATTTTGCCGACGGTGAGAGCACCGGCGAGTGTCAAGACGACAAAACAGTCTTTGTCGCGGGCCATGGCTTCGAGGACATCGGCGGCGTCACCGACCTGGCGAGCGGTGTAGGCGGTGTCGCCCATGGCACGGACGAGGTCGTCGATAGTGTGGATTTTGGAGAGGTCGAGGGGAAAGATGGGGCGGAGTTTGTCCTTGACGGGATCGTGAAGGACGCGGCCGGTGACGGTTTTGGAGGGCTTATTGGCCATCGAGTCTCCTGGAATGCAGAGATGACTGCGGGGAAATTGTTTTTCGTGGAATCAGTTTACTCGAAATTGGGAAAAGGATATCAGAAATCAGCGATCAGAGATCAGGAGACCAAGAGAGGAGCAGAAAATGCGGTGAGGAGGAAAATTTCTCCGTGCTAAGATGGCCCGATGCGGCGGGGAAAGAAAGAGGGACGATAACACAGAGTTCACAGAGATAAGAACACGGAGGTCACAGAGAAGAAAGAGGAACCCAAGACCCAGGCACACACTCCGTGCCTGGGGCACCCGGCGGAGAGTCAAGACGCAGAGATGGCAAAGGGGATGGAGAGATTGAGGGCGAGGAAAATGAAATATGGCGGATAAATTTACGGTGGGGCTGGTGCAGATGCGGTGCACCAAGGATAAGGAAGAAAATCTGACGCGGGCGGAGGGGAAGATCCGCGAGGCGACGGCGCGCGGGGCGCAGATTATTTGCCTGCACGAATTGTTTGCGGGGGAATACTTCTGCCGAACCGAGAATGCGGAACTGTTTGAGATGGCGGAGGCTGTGCCTGGGCCGACTACGGAGCGATTGGCGCGAGTGGCGAAAGAGAAGAAGGTGGCGTTGGTGGTGTCTGTGTTCGAGCGGCGGGCGGCGGGGGTGTATCACAACACGTGCGCGATTCTGGATGCGGATGGAGCGTACCTGGGGAAATACCGGAAGATGCACATACCGGATGATCCGCTGTACTACGAGAAATTCTATTTTACGCCGGGGGATTTGGGATTTTTGAATTTCGATACCAAGTATGCGCGGATCGGCGTGCAGATCTGCTGGGACCAGTGGTATCCGGAGGGCTCGCGGATTACGGCGATGCGCGGGGCGCTGGTGATTTTTTATCCGACGAGCATCGGGTGGCACCCGCACGAGAAGGCGGAGTTTGGGGCGGCGCAACTGGATGCGTGGCGGACAATACAGCGGGCGCATGCGGTGGCGAATGGGATTTATGTGGCGGTGGTGAACCGCGTGGGATTTGAAGGGAAACCCGAGAAGGGCGATGCGGGGCTGGAGTTCTGGGGAAATTCGTTTGTGGCGGATCCGTTTGGGGTGGTGGTGGCGGAAGCTTCGCAGGAGAAGGAAGAGATTTTGGTGGTGGAGTGCGATCCGGGGAAGAGCGAGGAGACGCGGAGGAATTGGCCGTTCTTTAGAGATAGGCGGGTGGATGCGTTTGGGGCGTTGACGGAGCGGTGGTTGGAAGAGTCGGAGGAAAAAGAAAAAAGATAACGCAGAAGCGCTGAGTGCGCAGAGGTTCGCAGAGGAAGAGCAGAGAAGAGGAAGAGGGACGGTAACACAGAGATCACAGAGGGAAGAACACAGACGTCACAGAGAAAAGAAAGAAACGACTGACGCAGAGTACACAGGGGACGCAGAGTTCGCAGAGAAGAGAAAGAGGGTGGTGGGGATGGCGTGGCGGATGCCGGCGGAGTGGGAGGGGCATGAGGCTACGTGGCTGGGGTGGCCGCACGAGTTGACGGATTGGCCGGGGAAATTTGCGCCGATTCCGTGGGCGTTTGCGGAAATTGTGCGGCACCTGACGAGGGTGGAGCGGGTGTTCTTGCTGGTGGAAGATCGCGAGGCGGAAGAGAGAGTGCGGACGATCTTGAAGAAGGCCGGGGCTGCGCTGGAGGCGGTGGAATTTTTTCACGTGGCGACGGATCGCGTGTGGCTGCGGGATTCGGGGCCGGTTTGCGTGAAGAACGCGGCGGGCGAGGTAGCGTACAACAATTTTGCGTTTAATGGATGGGCGAAGTACGCCAACCACAAGAAGGATGCGGCGGTGGTGGCGAAGGCGAACCGTAGGTTGAAGCGGCGCGTGATTTTGCCGGAGTATAGGGGAAGGCGGGTGGTGCTGGAGGGCGGGTCGATTGACGTGAATGGAAAAGGGGCGCTGCTGACGACGGAAGAGTGTTTGTTGAGCAAGACGCAGGAGCGGAATCCGGGATTTGTGAGGGAAGATTATGAGGCCATGTTCCGCGAGTATTTGGGCGTGACGCATGTGCTGTGGCTGGGGAATGGAATTGCGGGGGACGACACGCACGGACATGTGGACGATTTGACGCGATTCGTGAACGCGACGACAGTAGTGACGATTGTGGAAGAGGATACTCGGGACGCGAACTATGCGGCGCTGCAGGAGAATCTGGCGCGGCTGCGCAGCATGAAGGATCAAGATGGGCAGCCGCTGCAGGTGGAGACGCTACCGATGCCCGAGCCGGTGTATTTTGACGGGCAGAGGTTGCCGGCGAGCTACGCTAATTTCTATATTGCGAATAGATTGGTGCTGGCGCCGACGTTCAATGATGCGAATGACCGGGGGGCGCTGGATGTGTTGGGGAAAGTGTTTCCTGGGCGCGAGGTGGTGGGGATACACTGTCGGGACCTGGTGCTGGGCTTGGGAACAATACACTGCATGACGCAGCAGGAAGCGGCTGCGGGATAAAAGAGGAGGAACTCAAAATGTTGGCTACGATGGCGATGATGATGATGATGCAACAGAGGGAAGTGGAAAGGAACCTCCGGAACATATGGAGCCAAACTCCCCATGGACTGTTGTGGTGGATCATCCTGGGATTGATTGCGGGGTGGCTGGCGGGGAAATTGGGGCGCGGGCGGGGATTTGGGTGCATCGGAGATATTCTGCTGGGGCTGATCGGGTCCGTGGTGGGCGGATGGATTTTCACGAAGCTGGGGATTGTGCACGAGAATACGTTTTTGCTTTCGTTGGCGGCGGCGACGGTGGGAGCAGTGGTGCTGGTGGCGGTTGCACATTTGTTTTTTGGAGGAAAAGCGAGATAGGAAAGGCAAAACATTTGCGCAGGGGGCGGAGAGGGCACAGAGTTCGCAGAGAAGAGAAAGGCAAGAAGAAGAGAGGCGCGGCTGTAGCGTTAGAGCGTCAGCGCCCACCCTTCGCAAAAAACGCGAAGGATGGGGCACCCTCAAGTTCGAGGGATTGGTAGCGCAACGCAAAAGAAACCCAAGATGAAGAGGAACCGAGGTGTCTGATCGTCAGCGCCCACCCTTCGCAAAAAACGCGAAGGATGGGGCACCCTCAAGTTCGAGGGATTGGTAGCGCAACGCAAAAGAAACCCAAGATGAAGAGGAACCGAGGTGTCTGATCGTAAGAGCCCACCCTTCGCAAAAAACGCGAAGGATGGGGCACCCTCAAGTACTTAGATGGGCGGCGTAACTCGAGACAGAACGAGGAAAAGGCCTGAAGGGCTGAGCTACAGGGGAAGGAACATGTGAGTGTGATACGATTTAAGGTTGGATTGTGGAGAAAAAACATAATTGAGCAAGACTAATCAGACATTGACGGCCATTCCCCTTGGGGGACTTGGCGAATTTGGAATGAACATGATGGTGTTGCGCTATGGCGACGACATCATCGTGATTGATGCGGGAATGATGTTCCCGGAGTCGGAATTGCTGGGCGTGGACCTGGTGATTCCGGACACCACGTATTTGAAGCAGAACCGGGAGCACGTGCGCGCGATCGTGCTGACGCACGGGCACGAAGACCACATCGGGGCGCTGTCGTACATTTTGCGGGACCTGAACGTGCCGATTTATGGGACGCGGTTCACGCTGGCGCTGGTGAAGAAGCGGCTGGAAGAAGCGGGACTGATGGAGGTGGCGAAACTGTACGAGGTGGTGCCGGGGCGGCGGATCGAGATCGGGCCGTATGAGATCGAGTTCATCCCGGTGACACATAGCACGCTGGATTGCGTGGCGCTGGCAATCCGCACCCCGCTGGGCGTGATCATACACACAGGCGACTTCAAGATCGATCAAACACCAGTGGACGATTACCGGATGGACCTGCACACGTTTGCGCGGTATGGAAGCGAAGGGGTGCTGGCACTGTTCAGCGATTCGACAAACGTGGAGCGGCCGGGGTTCACGCCATCGGAGCGCACGGTGGTGCCGCGAATCGAGGAGCTGGCGAGATCGGCGCCGCGGCGAGTGGTGCTGTCGTGCTTCGCGTCGTCGATCCATCGCATCCAGCAGGTGATTGATATTGCGGGGCGGGTGGGGAGGAAGGTGGCGTTCGTCGGGCGCAGCATGATCGATAACGTGGAGATTGCGCACGACCTGGACTATTTGCGGATACCGGACGGGATTGTGGTGCGGCCGCAGGAGATACGCAGCTTCGAGCCGCGGAAGCTGATTGTGCTGGCGAGCGGGTCGCAGGCGGAGCCGATGTCGTCGATGTCGCGGATCGCGGTGGACAACCACCGGTTTGTGACGATTGATGAGAACGACACGGTGATTTTGTCGGCGCGGATTATTCCGGGGAATGAGAAGGCGATTTTCCGGATGCTGGATCACATGTTCCGGAGGCGGGCGCTGGTGTACTACGACAATGAGGGAGGACCGATCCACGTGTCGGGGCATGCGAGCCAGGAAGAGCAGAAACTGATACTGCAACTGGTGAGGCCGAAATATTTTGTGCCGGTACACGGGGAATACCGGCATTTGTTCCGGCACGCGGCGCTGGCGCACTCGCTGGGCGTGGTGAGTGGAGAGATATTGCTGCTGGAAAACGGGAAGCGGATTGAATTCACAGAGGATGGGGCGTACCGGCGTGATCCGGTGCAGGCGGGGCGCGTGCTGGTGGATTCGGGGTCGCTGGAAGAGATTGAGGAAGTGGTGGTGCGCGACCGCAAACATTTGTCGGAAGAAGGCGTGGTGATTCCGATTATCGCGATTGACAAGAATACGGGAAGGATCGAATCGGCGCCGGAGATCGTGTCGCGGGGGTTGATGAGCGAGAACGACGGGGATTTCATGGAGGGAGCGCGGGCGGTGGTGAGCCGGACGGTGGAAACGTCCAATATGGAGGAGCGGGCGGACTGGTCCGTGATCAAAGAGAAGATCCGGGTGGACTTGAAGAGGTATATCAGCAAGCAGACGTCGAAGAGGCCGCTGATTTTGCCGGTGATATTGGAGATTTGATCTTTAGCAAAGCAAAAGAAAGAACAAAGATAACGCAGAGACGCGGAGAACGCAGAGAAGAGTCAGGCAAGAGGAAGAGAAGAGAATGGCCGGCGTCAGGGCGTAAGAGCCCACCCTAACAAACCTAGGGTGGGGCACCCTCAAGCTCATGAGAGGTGCACCGTAACAAGGAACGCAGGAGCCGCGCTGAAAAACCAAGCATGCGGAACCCGCCTGGTAAGCTAAAATCTAGCGCCAATGAGTGATCGCGAGAGTGCTGTTCCTGGCGCTGCGCAATTCCCTGCCCCCGCGGCGGCGGGGTCGCGGGCGGCGTTCCTGTTTATATTGGTTACAGTGGCGATGGATTTTCTGGCGTTTGGGATTATTGCGCCAGTCCTGCCAAATCTAATCATTCAATTTGAAGGCGGAAACATTGCGCGGGCCTCGGCGATCACCGGATATTTCGGGTTCGCGTGGGCGACGATGCAGTTTTTGTTTTCGCCGGTGCTGGGAGCGTGGAGCGACCGGTTCGGGCGGCGGCCGATTATCCTGATTTCGTGCCTGGGATTGGGGCTGGATTACATTTTCATGGCGGTGGCGCCGACGGTGGGCTGGCTGTTTGTGGGACGAATTATTTCGGGGATTACGACGTCGAACGTTTCCACGGCATTTGCGTATGTGGCGGATGTGAGTCCACCGGAGAAACGCGCGAAACAATACGGGATGCTGGGGGCGTCGTTTGGAGTGGGATTTGTGATTGGGCCTGCGGTGGGAGGATTGCTGGGGCACTACAGTTTGCGGGCACCGTTTTGGGCGGCGGCGGTGTTGAGCCTGGCGAATTTCCTGTATGGAGCGTTTGTGCTGCCGGAATCGCTGCCAGCGGAAAAGCGGGCGAAGTCGGCGTGGCACATGGCAAATCCACTGGGGTCGTTGACACTGCTGCGATCGCACCGAGTGCTTTCGGGGCTTTCGGTGGTGTGCGTTTTGTATTATCTGGCGCACCAGGCGCTGCCGAGCGTGTTTGTGCTGTACACGGAATACCGGTATGGGTGGAACGAGCGGTCGGTGGGAATCGCGCTGGGAGCGGTGGGAGTGTGCGTGGCGGTGGTGAGTGGCGGATTGGTGGGGCCGTACGTGAAGAGATTTGGGGAGCGATTTAGTTTGGTTTCGGGATTGTTTTTTGGCGTGCTGGGATTCGCGGGATTCGGACTGGCGACGCGCGGTTGGGCGTTTTTGGGGGCGGTGCCCTTGATTGCGTTGTGGGGCGTGGCGGGGCCGTCGATGCAATCGCTGATGTCGCAACTGGTGGAGCCGTCATCGCAGGGAAAATTGCAGGGAGCGATCAATTCGCTGCGGGCGTTGACGGGGATGGCGGGACCGCTGCTGTTCACGCAAGTGTTTTCGGCGGCGATTTCGCCGGGGAGAGCGGTGCATTTGCCGGGTGCGCCGTATTTGCTGGCGACGGTGTTGGTGGCGGGAAGCGTGATGCTGGCGGTGGTGGTGACACGGGGACGGGGGTAAAGTTGTAAGTCTTAAGTTATAAGTTTTAAGTAATGCTTCGGGAATGGTGGCCAGGACGAATTGGTGAGGAGAGCGGTCGAAGAAGAACTCAGGAGCGAAGAGAAGAAGATGGGTGGCGTTGGAGCGTAGCAGCCCACCCTTCGCAAAATGCGCGAAGGATGGGGCACCCTCAAGTATGTCGTTGGGCGCCGTGACACGGGAAACCCAAGAGCGAAGAGAAGAAGACGGGCGGCGTTGGAGCGAAAGCTGTAAAAGCGGCGCCAAGGCGCCGCACTCCAAAATAGCCAAGACGCGGTGATCGTGCGGACATGGGGCGCAGCGGTGCTGCGCCCCTACATGTTAGGAGAGGGCGCCCGGCTGAAGCCCGGCGCCTACAAAGCCGAAGGAAAACCAAGGGAAAACCAAGAAGGTGATGGGGTGAATCGGAATCTTGCGTCCATGGGGGAGTAGGTATAGGCTTCTCGACACCCCAGCTAGGAGGACAGCCATGGCAACAGCAACGACAGTGATGGAACCGAATGTGGAGATTTCCGCTTCAAAGCTTTTGATTAATAACAAGTGGGTGGAGGCAGCTTCGGGGAAAACTTTCCCGACGATCAATCCGTCCACGGGCGAGGTCATCACGCATGTGGCCGAGGCCGATGCGGCGGATGTGGATAAGGCGGTGGCGGCGGCGCGTGCGGCGTTCGACAACGGGCCCTGGCGGAAGAAGATGAGCGCGTCGGCGCGCGGCGTGCTGATGAATAAGTTGGCCGACTTGATCGAGAAGCACGCGGACGAGCTGGCGCAACTGGAGGCGCTGGACAACGGCAAGCCGTACCACGTGGCGCGCGCGGCGGATTTGCCGCTGACGATTGCGTGTTACCGGTATTACGCGGGATGGGCGGACAAAATTCAAGGGAAGACGATCCCGGTACAGGGGAAATATTTCAGCTACACGAAGCACGAGCCGGTGGGCGTGGTGGGGCAGATTATTCCGTGGAATTTTCCGCTGCTGATGCAAGCATGGAAGCTGGGGCCGGCGCTGGCGGCGGGCTGCACGGTGGTGCTGAAGCCAGCGGAGCAGACGCCGCTGAGCGCGTTGCGCGTGGGCGAATTGATCCTGGAGGCGGGCTTCCCGGCGGGAGTAGTGAATATTCTGCCGGGGTATGGACCGACGGCGGGCGCGGCAATTGCGCGGCACATGGATGTGGATAAGGTGGCGTTCACGGGCTCGACGGAAGTGGGCCACTTGATCATGAAAGCGGCGGCGGAAACGAATTTGAAGCGGGTGACGCTGGAGCTTGGGGGAAAGAGCCCGAACATCGTGTTTGCGGACGCGGACATGGACCAGGCGATTGAAGGGGCGCACTTCGCGCTGTTCTTTAACCAGGGGCAGTGCTGCTGCGCGGGGTCGCGACTGTTTGTGGAGGAGAAGTGCTACGACGAATTCGTGGCGAAGAGCGTGGAACGTGCGAAGAAACGCACGGTGGGGAATCCGTTTGACAAGAATACGGAGCAGGGACCGCAGGTGGACCAGGACCAGTTTAATAAGGTGATGGGGTACATCGAGAGCGGGAAGAACGAGAAGGCCAAGCTGCTGGCGGGCGGAAAGCGCGTCGGCGAGAAGGGCTACTTCATCGAGCCGACGGTGTTTGCCGACGTGCAGGACAATATGAAGATCGCGCAGGAAGAGATCTTTGGGCCGGTGATGGCGATCCTGAAGTTCAAGGATATCGATGAGGTGGTGACGCGGGCGAACAAGTCGCTGTATGGATTGGCGGCGGCGGTTTGGACCAAGGATATTACGAAGGCACATGCGATTGCGGATGGCGTGCGGGCGGGCACGGTGTGGGTGAATTGCTACGACGTGTTCGACGCGGCGACGCCGTTTGGAGGGTTCAAGCAATCGGGGATGGGACGTGAGTTGGGAGAATATGGGTTGACGAATTATACGGAAGTGAAGACGGTGACGATTAAGCTGTGAGAGTGAGATAGGTTTGAAGGTTATCAGCGATCAGATATCAGCGATCAGGAGGCGGGGCGGTGCGGGAGGCGCAGCGGTCCTCATGGGATGAGTGGTGTGGGGATGGGGAGAGCGGAGAAAGGATTAGAGAGTAGGAATAACGCAGAGGTCAAAGAGGAAGCAGAGTTCGCAGAGAAGAGAGATTCATCACACAAGGGAAGTGCGGTGGAACAGCGTACCTCGCTTCGCTCGGAATGACGGAGTTTGCGAATACAGGAATGAGGGACTCGGCCCGCTGCGGTTGGGAAGAGAGTGGCGGTCCCTCGGTGGATGCGACGACGGTGAAGGCGTTGGGGTTGAACATGGCGGCGCGGCCGCACTAAGATGGCGGCACAGCAGAAGCGCACCGATGCCCGCGACGATCCGACCTTACGAAGCGCGCGATTTCCCCGCGATCCATAAATTGGATTTGGCATGTTTTGTGCCGGGAATCTCGTACAGCAAGTGGACGCTGCAGCATTTTTTGGATTTGGATTCGTCGGATTGCCTGATCGCGGAAGAGGGCAAACAGTTGGCGGGGTTCATTTTGGCGGAACGTAATCCGCCGCTGGCGCACATCATCACGCTGGATATTGCAGAGAAACACCGGCGGAAGGGCGTGGGGACGGCGCTGCTGCGGGAAATGGAGCAGCATTTTGCGTATCACGGAGTGCTGTCGGTGCTGCTGGAGACGGCGGTGGATAATGAGGGCGCCGTTGCCTTCTGGGGGCGGCACGGATATTCTGCGGAGGCGGTGTTGAAACGGTATTACCTGGGGCGTGTGGATGCGTATGAGATGAGGAAGAGGCTGGCGGGTCGCAGTGGTTAGTAGTCAGTTTTAAGTTTTCAGATAGAAGCAAACCCAAGAGCGAAGAGAAGAAGGTGGGTGGCATGCGAGCGTAAGAGCCCACCCTTCGCAAAAGACGCGAAGGATGGGGCACCCTCAAGTACGTCGTCGACTGGCGTATCGATGGAAATCCAAGAGCGAAGAGAATAGGGACGGAGGGGTTGGAGCGTGGGCGGGAGATGAATGACAGTTTGGCGGCGGGGCTAGCAGTTGTTAAAGCGGCGGCGAGCCGTCGCACTCCAAAATTGTGGGGACATGGGGTCCAGCAGTGCTGGACCCCTACAAAGGCAAGAAAAAACCAAGAAAAGGCCTCAGGCCTGAAGGCCTCAGGTGCAGGGAAACCCCGGGAGAATAGCCGGACGGCAAGGGCGCCCGCCTCTCTCCTGCGGCGAGCAGGCAGAAGGCGGCGGCTACAAAGGCAAGAGAAACGCAAGCGCACAGACCCTTCGATACTCAGGGCAAGCAGGAGTGTCTGTGCCAACGTAAATGCAACGCGAGGGGCGGAAGAGTGAGCGATTATTTGTTGAGCGTGATTTTGGGGATTGTGGAAGGGTTGACGGAGTTTATTCCGGTGAGTTCGACGGCGCATTTGAGGATTGCGGAGGCGCTGCTGCACCTGCATTATTCGCAGCTCAGCCTAGAGAGTGGGTATTGGAAGATGTACACGATCGTGATCCAGTTGGGGGCAATCCTGACGCTGCCGATATATTTCCGCCACCGGATTGCGAAGTTCTTCTCGACGTTTCCGCGCGGAGAGCGCGGCGAACGGACGATTCTGACGCACCCGTTGAGCCTGGTGATGATTGCGTTTGTGGTGACGGCGATACCGTCGTTTCTGCTGGTAAAGGTGATCGGGAAACATTTGGAGAACCCATATGTAATTGGGACGGCGTTGCTGGTGGGCGGGATTGTGATGTGGTTCATCGATGCGCGCAATAGTAAGGCGGAGGAAGCGGGGGAAGCGGCGACGGGCGGAGTGATTCACACCTGGCACATGGAAGAGATGAGCCTGTTGCAGGCGCTGTGGATCGGGGCGTGCCAGATATTGTCGGCGGTGTTTCCGGGGACGTCGCGGTCGATGTCCACGATCGCGGCGGGGCAGGTGGCCGGGATGTCGCGAGCGAGCGCGCTGGAGTTTTCGTTTTTCCTGTCGATTCCGACGATGGTGATGGCGACGGGGTACACGCTGTGGAAGTCGCTGCGAGGGAAGGATGGAAATCCGATCGGGGTTGCGAGCATTGATGGGCATGGATGGATCGTGCTGGCGATCGGGTTTGTGGTGTCGTTCGTGGTGGCGTATGGAAGCGTGGCGTGGTTTATGGCGTATGTGAGGCGGAGAGGGTTTGGGCCGTTCGCGATTTACCGGATTATCGTGGGGATATTGGTGCTGTTTTTTGCGGCGAGACTGGCGGGGTGAGGGAAGAGTCCACCACAGAGGACGCGGAGAGCACAGAGGAAAAACTGGGAAGTTGAAGAGTTCAAAGTTGAAAGTTCAAAGTAAACAGTTAAACGTCGAGGGCCGAAAAAACAACCCAAGAGACCAGATGGAAGACCGGGATGTGGGGCACCCGCTGAAAGACAGACCCAAGAGCACAGTCTGGAGTGACTGTGCCACAGTGGAATTGTGCCGCGATCCCTCCACTACGGCCCGCAAGAAACGCGGGCCTTCGGTCGGGATGACAAGTTTTCGACGCGGATGGACCATTTGTGGCTTGGTGGCAGGTGCTGCAACCGTAAAAGCGGCGGCGAGCCGCCGCACTCCAAAGGTATGGAAACATGGGGCGAAGAGGGACTTGTGCGGGGCTCGCGGTTTGGTATGATTTGGGCGTTCCTCCAATTCGGGGCGCACCAGCGCCGCGCCCCTTGCGGCACTCAGCCTTCCCCAAAAAGCTGAGGAGAATTAAGTGCGCTTCCTTACACCGACAGAAAATAGACGGCTCAACGAGCTGATTGGGTTTTTGTGTATCACAGTGGCGGTCCTGATAGGGCTGTCGCTGCTGACGTATAACCCGCGGGATGTGGCGTTCAATGTGAGCGCAGCGGCGGGCGAGCAGAATCCGGCAAGGAATTGGATCGGGCCGGCGGGAGCGTATTCGGCGGATCTGCTGTTCCAGGTATTCGGATTTGCGGCGTTTTTGCTGCCGGTGGCGATTGGGATGCTGGGGTATCGATGGCTGCGCAGCCGGGCGATCGACTCGCAGGTGGCGACGATTGCGGGCTATGTGCTGCTGCTGATGTCGCTGCCATCGTTGCTGTCGTTGTGGCACTTCCCTTCTGTGAGAGAGGCGTTGCCCGGGGGAGGGTTGGTGGGAACGCTGGTATCGCACGGATTGCGGTCGGGATTCAATGTGTGGGGCGCGAACCTGGTGGCGATTGCGCTGCTGGTGGTGGCGGTGTTTTTGACCACGACTTTTTCTTTCAGCGGGGCGCACGCATGGGCAAGCGGGGCGAAGAGGCCCATCGGGCACATGGAGAAGCTGGGGATTTTGCAGCGAGCGCAGGCGCGGTGGCACGCGTGGCAGGACGAACGCGAGCAGAGGCGGATGCGGAGGGAAGTGGAAGAGCGGCGGATGGCGGGGCGTAAGCCGGTGACTCCGCAGATCGTGGGCAAGCCGGAAGCCGAGGGGGAACACAAGGCGTTTCATTTGGGTGATGAGAGCGACGTCTTCCATGGCAAGAAGACCGCACTGGAAGAGGGCGACCATTCCGAAAGAGAAGAGACCGGTCACAAAGCGCCGATCTTGTTTTTGGACAATGAAAAGGCCCTGGCTGACGTTCCGGGTAGAGCGAGGAAGCCGGACCCGAGAATTGCCAAGACGAATGCCAATTACAAGTTGCCGTCGATTAGCCTGCTGAAGGAAGGCGGGGGCAGCCAGAAGCTGGACGAAGACGAATTGAAGATGCGGGCGCGGGCGATTGAAGCGAAGTGCCACGAGTTCGAGGTAGAAGGGCGCGTAACGCAGATCAATCCCGGGCCGGTGGTGACGACGTTCGAGTTCAAGCCGGAAGCGGGAATCAAGTACAGCCGGATTATCAGCCTGACGGAAGATTTGTGCCTGGCACTGCAAGCGGAATCAATCCTGATCGAACGGATACCGGGAAAATCGACGATCGGCATTGAAGTGCCGAACGACCGGCGGGAGACCATCGCGTTGCGCGAAATCCTGGAAGCGACGGAGTTCGCGAATTCACCAAGCAAGTTGACGCTGGGGATGGGGCGGGACTTGCACGGGAGAATCCGGGTGACGGACCTGGCGTCCATGCCGCACCTGCTGATTGCGGGGTCCACAGGCACGGGGAAGAGCGTGTTCATCAATTCGCTGCTGATTTCGATGCTGTACAAGGCGACGCCGGACGAAGTGAAGGTAGTGCTGGTGGACCCGAAGAGGCTGGAGTTGAGTTTGTATGCCGGGATACCGCACCTGCTGGCGCCGGTGGTGACGGACCCGAAGGTGGCGTCGAACGTATTGCGGAACGCGACGAAGGAGATGGAGAGCCGGCTGAAACTGCTGGCGCAGCGCGGGGTGCGCAACATTGACCAGTACAACCGCTCGTGCCAGAAGCAGCAATCGCTTTCGCTGTTTGACAACTTGGAAGAAGCGGAGCACAAGCCGCTGCCGTACATGGTGATCGTGATTGACGAGTTGGCGGATTTGATGATGGTGGACACGAACAGCGTGGAAGAGTCCATCACGCGGCTGGCGCAGATGGCGCGGGCGGTGGGGATTCACCTGATCCTGGCGACGCAGCGGCCGTCGGTGGACGTGATTACGGGGTTGATCAAGGCGAACTTCCCGGCGCGAATTTCTTTCAGGGTGGCGAGCAAAGTGGATTCGCGGACGATTCTGGATGCCAATGGATCGGAATCACTGTTGGGCAAGGGCGACATGCTGTATTTGCCGGCGGGATCGGCGCGGCTGCACCGGATTCACGGGCCGCTGGTGACCGAGGATGAGATTACCGCGGTGTGCGATTTTTGGAGAGCGCAGGCGCCGGCGAAGTATAACGAGCAGTTGCTGGAAGCGCCGAAGGAAGAGGTTACAGAGAGGACGCGGGGCGCGGCGGAGGAAGAGGGTGGCGCGGAGGGCCGGGAGGACTCGGATGATGCGTTGTACCAGGACGCGGTGCGGGTGTGTTGCGAGATGGGGCGGGCGTCGACTTCGACATTGCAGAGGAGATTGCGGATCGGGTACGGGCGCGCGGCGCACTTGATTGATTTGATGGAGAAGGATGGGATTGTGGGGCCGCCGGACGGGACGCGCCCGAGAGAAGTGTTGAAGGGGCGGGATTGGATGAAGGAGTTTGAGGATTCGCAGGAGTAGCTCGGGATTCCGAGAGGCTGATTTGATTTGCGGCCGGGTCAGGTTTTGAGCGGAATTGGAAGGTTATCAGATACCAGCGATCGGGAATCACAGTGGTGACCACGACAGATCTCAGATTTCAGAAGTGAGCAAACCTAAGACTTCAGAGAAGAGGTGTTGTGGAGTTGGATCGTAAGAGCCCACCGTTCATCCCGAAAAAGCATCGGGATGGCACAGAGGTCGCTGGGAAGCACGAAGGATGGGGCACCCTCAAGTTCAAGAGATGACAGGCCTTAGAAGGAAAACCCACGAGAAAAGCAGATTCCTCGCTGCGCTCGGAATGACAAATTATTTATGCCTTGGCGAGATGGGGCGCAGCGGTGCTGCGCCCCTACGGGAGAATGAGAAACCCAAGAGGAAGAGGAGTGATGGAGTCCGAGCGTAAGAGCCCACCGTTCATCCCGAAAAAGCATCGGGATGGCGCAGAGGTCGCTGAGAAACGCGAAGGATGGGGCACCCTCAAGTTCAAGGGTGGGGCGGCGTTAGAAGGAAAACCCAAGAAAAAAGCAACACAAAAGACAAAGCCGCAGGGCTTGGGGACTCGCCCTGGGCTACAAGGGCAGCGAATACAGGTGCGCCGTGGGGAGAGTGATACTTTCGACATGTTGCTAGGAGTGGGATTCGAGGAATTTGCCGAGGAGGGCCGCGGCGTGTTCGCAGAGAAGGCGATCGTCGGGACCAAAGGCGGCGAGGAAGTGGGAGTCAATGTCGAGTTCACCGGCGACTTTGCCATGAACGAAGATGGGGACGACGATTTCGGATTTGGTTTCGAGAGAGCAGGCGAGGTAGCGGGGATCGCTGCTGACGTCGTCAATGACGACGGTCTTGCCCGTGCTGGCAGCGGCGCCGCAAATGCCCTGGTTGAGAGGGATGCGGGTGTGGGGCGTCATGGTGCCGTTGAAGGGGCCGAGAACGAGGATGTCGCGATCGGCTTCCTTTTCGAGCAAGTAGAAGCCCACCCAGTTGTATTTGGTGAGCTTGCCGTGAAGGAGCGTGACGATGCCTTTCATCAAGGCTTCGCCGGAAGCGGCTGTGACGGCCAGAGCGTTTAGTTCGAGGATGAGGCCGGAAGATTTCGGATGAGCGGTGGTCATGACAGTTCAGTTGAACACAAGCGGGCCGAGGCGTAAATCCGAAATGGCGGGAAAGGCGGCGGGAAAGTAAAGGAAAAGGGAGATTGCGGGCTGGGCGAGGACGGCGTTTTTTATCGTGAGCACGGCGGGGCGAATTGACACACTGAGAAGCGGCCTCTAAACTAATTGCGTTGCGTGCCGGGGTAGCTCACTGGTAGAGCGCCGCCCTGAAAAGGCGGGCGTAGCCAGTTCGATTCTGGCCCCCGGCACCATGGTAAGTTCTCAGTTGTAAGTTTCCAGTTTTCAGATCCAGGCGAAGATGGGAAGCCCTGGTGGCATGGGGCCGTGGCCGTGGTGTATTTGGAAGGTGGCGCGAACGTTGGAATGCGGGCACAAAGGCAGCGGGGCACGCGGGGCGAAGAGGAAGGAACGGGCGGCGAAGAGTTCACTGAGGAGCGCGTCGCGCCAAGATACATTCGGCGAAGCTAGTCCGCGGGATGAAAGAAGCGGACTTATTGGGTTCGGTGAGGCTGAGAATCCAGGGACGATTGGCATCGTCAATGTGGGTGATTTCGATGCCGATTTGCCCTTCGGCAAAATCAATCCAGCGGAGGATTCCCTGCCCCGTCACCTTGCGTTGATCGGCTCGAAAATCGAGGAGGAGATCCACGGGGCCTTCGACGAGTTGAAGAGTGGAGTAAACGCAAAAGCCGCCGCGTCCAAACGCGATGAGGCCGCTGGTGACAGCCGCCGCGAGGCTCTCGAAGTTAGCCAGGAGAACGGCGTCGGCTTTATCGGGGGGAGGCAAGCGCCAAAGATCTTCGCGCGCGGTCAAGATGCGCGAGACAATCGAGATCAGCTGTTTGCGCTCCACAGGTTTCGAGATCATGGCCTCGGCACCGAGTTCATAAGCTTCGCGGGGCGCAATATCGTAAAAGCCGGTGATAAACATCACGGAGGGCAGATAGGTGTTGGTGGATTTGATTTTCTGCAACATGGTGACGCCATCCATGACGGGCATATGGATGTCCGACACAACGACATCGAGATGATTGGTTTGGAGAAGGAGGAGAGCTTCCGCTCCGTTCTCCGCGGAGAGCACATTGCACCCTTCGCGGCGAAACCAGTCGGCCATGATTTCGAGCAACTCGGGTTCATCATCAACAACCAGGATTGAGGCATTCTGCAGTAACATTTTCCGGCTCCTTTGAAAGGGGAAGAGAAAAAGAAAAGCAAGTGTGATTTTGCGTTTCGTTGAGCTTGAGCTCACCGCCGTGATTTTCGACAATGGCTTTGGACAAACTCAAGCCCAAGCCGGTGCCCTTGCCGATGGGCTTGGTGGTGAAAAAAGGCTCCATGATGCGCGCGCGAAGTTCGGGAGGCACACCGGGCCCGCTATCAATCACCGCGAAAATAACGGATTGTGCATGGTTAGAGTCCCTCTCGGGAATACTCTGCGATCCTGCCACGCCCACCTCAGGGGCTAAAACCCCTGAGTTTTCCGGAGCTTTATGGCACGACTGCCCTTCGCTCCGCTCAGGGTAAAAAGCCGCGCCCTCCCGGGAACCATTTAAGGGAGGGCTGGTAGAAACTTCCAGGCGGACCCAGCGGTCTCCGGGGAGGTCGGCAACGGCGTCGAAGGCGTTCTGGAGGAGGTTGAGGAGAACCTGGGCAATCTGGACTTCGCGGCATAAGACATGCAGGCGAGTGTCCACAAGGGAGGTATCCAGCCGCACGCAGTGCTCGCGGAAGCGCTCCTTGCACAACTCGAGGGCGTGCTCGACAATCTCGCCGACGGAAGTGCGCTGGAAGGGGTCGGCGCTGCCATCACGGGCAATCTGGCGGAGGCTTAGCACAATCTTGCTGATGCGATTGGCGGTGTGCTTGATGCGCGTGCTGGCGTTCTGCAGTTCGTTCAGCGGCACTGTCCCTGATTCGGCCATCTCCAGCAGGTTGCTCGCGAAAGCATGGATGATGCCCAGTGGATTGTTGATTTCGTGGGCGATGCCTCCGGCCATCATGCCGAGAGCGGAAAGGCGAGCCGAAGAGAAAGCCTGGGCTCTACTGATCTCCAACGCACTTTCCATCTTCTTGCGCTCGGTGATGTTGCGGATGTTGCACTTAATTACCCGTTCGCCGTCCAGTTCATAGACATTACTGACAAACTCCACCTGTATGCGCTGACCGTCTTTGGTTTCAAGGGGCAAATTTTCGTAATGGGCACTGCCCTTCGTTTGCAAATCGGCGAAAGTGGAACGGCTGGCGGAAATGTCCTTAAGCGGACCGATTTCCCAGAGTTTTTTGCCGACTAACTCGGCATGCGAATATCCCAACAAGTCGATCAAGAACTGGTTCACGTCCATCACCTGGGCGGTGGCAAAGTCGAGGATGAGTATGCCGTCTTCGGCAGTTTCAAACAGGCACCGGTAGCGAATTCCGGAAACTCGCAGCGCTTCCTCCGCGCGTTTGCGTTCGGTGATGTCGCGGGCCACGTGCGAGGCCCCGATCAGGTTGCCCATGGGATCGAAGATGGGCGAAATAGTAACCGAGACGTCGACGTCTCGCCCATCCTTCCGCCTTCGCACGGTGTCGTACGCCCTTATCGCCCCCCCGCTCTTCAGTCTCCTCAGAATCTCAACTTCCTCAGCTTTGCTGCCCGGGGGCAGCAGCATTGACATCGACTTTCCGATAGCTTCTCGTGCGGAATAACCGAAGAGGCGCTGCGCGCTCTCATTCCAGTTGGTAATGACGCCGTCCAACGTCTTGCCGATGATGGCGTCGCCCGATGAGTTCATGAGGGCCGCCAGATGATACCTGAGGCCTCCGCCGATGCCGTGTTCGGAGAGGTCGTGGATCAGGCTTAGAACCAATTTTCCCTGTCCTTGCTCAAGCGGGCAGAGCATGACGTCGATAAGGAATTCTGTGCCGTCTCTGTGTCTGCCACAGAGTTCCAGTCCTGTATTCATCGCGCGGCGCCGAGGGTCCTGATAATAGTGCTGGCGGTACCCCAGGTGGGCTTGGCGGAATCGTTCCGGGACGAGCATCTCGATGGGTTGGCCGCGTAGTTCATCCCTGGTGTACCCGAACAGCTTTTCCACTTGTGGGTTGACCCGAATGATGCAGCCTGTGTCGTCGGAAACCACAACGGCTTCCGAAACAGACTCGAACAAAGCCTCAAAGGCGTCGCGGCCGCCCTCAAACGGTGCGCCGATTCTTTTCTGCGCAGCGCGACTGGAAGTCATGGAAAAGCAGGCACCTCACCAAAGATTGCACGATACGAACACAAGGCAGTTAGATCAGGGAAATGACCAAAGGAAGGGGTACAACCTGAGGATTATGATGGTACAGCGGGAAACGCGTGTCAAGCCGAATGACGAAAGAGTTACGTCGCCGCAAGAACGAATGGCGCGGGGATCGGCCCGCGCGGCAACGCGGGTGGAGAATGCGAGGAAAACCCGGGAACAGGCCTCAGGCCTCGAAGGCCTGAGCTACAGGGGCGGGGCGCGGGGATAATACCGCGGAGCTGCATACTTAAGACTCGGGGATTGTGCCGCGGCGGGGGAGGAAGAATTACGGTTGGTCGGCGGGACAGGCAGGCGTAAAAGCGGCGGCGAGCCGCCGCACTCCAAGAGCACCAAGACGCGGTGATCCTGCGGACATGGGGTCCAGCGGTGCTGGACCCCTACGAAGACGAGTCAAAAGGGCCCACTTCTTCGACCGGGTCGGGGTAAACGCCAGGCGGCCGCTACAAGAGCAAGAGGAACCCGAGAAAAGGCCGCAGGGCTCCCCCAGAAAACGGCGGGCAAGCGCGGACTCGTCCTGGGCCACAACTAGAGTTCAAGGGGCTTGAGGTGAGGCTGGGCGCTGCGATAGGTGCGATAGGCGAGCCAGGCGATGGTGGCGAGCATGCCGAGCCAGCCGAGGAAGCGGAAGGTGTGACCGATTTTCTGGTCGTAGAGAAGAAGGTTCCATTGGCCGAAGAGGAGCAGCCAGTCGCTGGTTTCGGAGCCGACGAGGGGCAAGGAGTCCATGCGGGCGTCGGCCATGTAGGTGCCGATGTAGAGGAAATTTTCGAAGAACCAGAAAGAGGAGAAGGCGACGCCGTAGGGTTGGCGCTGGAAGAAGAAATAGATGGCGCAGACGGCGGGAACGATGAGTTCGAAGAGCGTGCCGCCGAGAAGCATGAGGGTGTTGCCAAAGAAGCTGAAGAGGGGGTGGCCGGCTTCGTGAATCATGAGATTGACGAAATCGGGGAAGAGGAAATTGGGGGCGTTGAACCAGGCGTAGAAGAGAAAGAGGACGTAGAGAACGAGCCAGGCGCCGGCGCCGAGGTGGGAGATGGGTTTCCATTCGCCGAGGTTTTCGATGGGGCAGTCCATGAGGACAGAGTAGCAGCGGGCGGAGGGGGGTTGAAGTTATAAGTTATGAGTTGTCAGTTTTGAGTAACGCGGAGAGAGTTATCAGCGATCAGGAAGCAGAGAAGAAGAGGTGAGAAGTGGGAGGTGAGAGTTGGGAGGAAGAGTAGGAGAAGGACAACGCCCCGACCCGGCCGGGGTAAGCTCCGGCGCAGAGAACGCAGAGAAGGAAAAGGCGAAGAAAAGCTTACACAGAGATCGCAGAGCACACGGACGACACAGAGAAGAGCGAACCAAGAGATGAGCGGGACCGAGGTGTCCGATCGTAAGAGCCCACCCTTCGCTGGAAAGCGCGAAGGATGGGGCACCCTCAAGCACGTGAGTGGGCAGCGCAAACGAGAAGAGAACCAAGAAAGAGCCGCAGGACGCCCGCCTCCGTCCTTCGTCAGGCAGGCAGAAGGCGACCGCTACAAACCCAGGAGAGTCAGCGGAGTTCGCGGTCGGAGTGGAGGGTGGGAGATTGGTCGAGGGAATCGGAGACGGCGGGGCCGGTAATGAGGCGGGCGCCGCGGCTGAAGGTGAGGTACTCGAAGCCCCACTGGATGAAGACGAGAACGCGGCTCTGGAACTCGACGATGTAGATGAGGTGGATGAAAAGCCAGACAAGCCAGGCGGGAAAGCCGGAGAGGTGAATGCCAAAGATGTTGGCGACAGCGGCGGCGCGTCCGATGACGGCCATTTCGCCTTTGTTGAGGTAATGGAAGCGCGGCGGAGGAGTTTTGCCGGCTAGGCGCGCGGCGATGACTTTGGCGGCGAAACGGCCGCCCTGGATGGCGACCTGGGCGACGCCGGGGAGGGGCTGGTCTTTTTCGTTTAAGGAGTGGGCAAGATCCCCGACGATGAAAATCTCGGGATGGCCAGGAACTGTGAGGTCAGGCTGGACTTTGATGCGGCCGGCGCGATCGGTTTCGGCGTGGAGGCGCTCGGCAACTTTTCGGGCGAAGGCAGTGGAGGTGACACCGCCAGCCCAGAGAACGGTGCGAGCGGCGAGAGAGTCGTGGTGGTCGCGGTGTTTGTAGGTGACGCCGGCGGGAGTGATGTCGGTGACGAAGACGCCTTTCATGACTTCGACGCCGAGGCGAGTGACGAGGGCTTCGGCCTTGGCGGAAAGATCCTCGGGATAGATGTTGAGGACGCGGTCGCCGCCTTCCATAAGGAGGATGCGGGCTTCGTCGGGATGAATGTGGCGGAAATCGTTGCGCAGAGTTTCGCGGGCGATTTCGGCGAGAGCGCCGGCGAGTTCGAGGCCGGTGGCGCCAGCTCCGACGATGACAAAGGTGAGCCAGGCGCGGGCTTCAGCGGGATCGGCGGAGCGCTCGGCGCGCTCGAATGCGTAGAGGAGTTTGTGGCGGATGGCGGTGGCTTCTTCGACGGTCTTGAGGCTGGGAGCGGCTTCGCGCCAATTGTTATTGCCGTAGTAGGAGGTTTGCGAGCCAGTGGAGATGATGAGGGTGTCGTAGGGATATTCGGCGGCATCGCGGAGAATGACTCGTTTGTTGACGGGATCGAGATCGACGGCTTCGCCCAGGAGGACTTGGGTGTTTTTCTGGCGGCTGAGGACGGAGCGCAGGGGCGCGGCGATTTCACCGGGAGAAAGGGAGCCGGTGGCAACTTGATAGAGGAGGGGTTGGAAGAGGTGGAAATTGCGCTTATCGATGAGGGTGATTTGGGCGTCGGCGCGTTTCAGGGTGCGCGCGGCGACGAGGCCGCCGAATCCGCCGCCGAGGATAACGATGCGATGGGGATCGGGCATGGCGATTGTGGTCCTACTATATTAGAGGAAAATCGACGGGCAATGGGTGCATGGGCGACAGAGTGTGAGAGTCGAAGGTTGAAAGTTGAAAGTTAAAGAGTTTAAGGGTGCAAGAGTTTAAGAGTGCAAAACCCATAGTGCGCTGGCTGGTTGAGATCGTGCCACGATCCCTCCACTGCGTGCCGCAGAAGGCGCGGCACTCCGGTCGGGATGACAGAGTAAAGTAAGGCCCGACGCGCCGAAGGGCGGCGCGGAAGAGCAAAGATCGGGCCGCTCCGGTCGGGATGACAAAACAAGAAAAGGCAAACCCAAGACCCAGGCACACACTCCGTGCCTGGGGCACCCGATCCGGGGCTGATGATGCGAGAGCCGGGGAGTTGGTAGTATGGATGGGGCGGAGAATAGGGCGGACGGGAGAAGGGGGAGAGATGGCTGGGGGGATGGCGACGCAAGAGGAGTTGGAGAGGATGACGCTGCGGTTGCTGTGCTCGGTGCTGCTGAAGCCGGTGACGCGGGTGGAGTTGGCGGGGTTGCTGGATGCGGCGTTGTTTACGGAGGCGCTGCACCGGACGGTGTTTGAGGAGATTGCGGGGATCGGGACGGTGCCTTCGGCGAAGCTGCGGGAGTTGCTGCCGGCGCGAATCACGAACCGCGGGTTTCCGGATTTTGATTTAAAGGAATTCCTGGCGCCGGAGATGGCGTCGGAAGCGGAGATTGAGAAGCTGTTTGAAAGCGTGCTGAAGATGATCGAAATGCGGCACGGTGAAGCCGAATCCGCGGTGGAGAATTGATGGTGAGGTGGAGCGCGCGGCGGGTTTCCTGCCTGGTGGAAGCGTTGGGATTCGTCGGGTATGTGGGATGGTACATCTGGCGAGGGCAGGCGATGATGCCTGCGACCTGGTGGGTGTTCGCGGTGTGGCTGGCGGCGAGCTTCGCGCTGCGGCGGGACACGCCAAAGACGATGGGATGGCGCGGGGATAATTTGTGGGCGGCTACGCGGAAGGCGTGGGTCTTTTTTGCGGGGGCGAGCGCAGCGGTTTGCGGCGCGGGATTGTTTTTGGGGATGCTGCATCGATTGCCGACGCACTTGAGCGAGCCGCGGAAGTTCGTGGGATATTTTGCGTTTTGCGTGCTGCAGCAGGTGGGGCTGAATTCGTTTCTGGCGAACCGGTTGTTGGGGGCGTTGGAGAAGCCGGTGCCGGCGGCGCTGGCGGCGGGAGTATTGTTCGCGGCGCTGCACTGGCCGAATCCGGTGCTGGTGCCGCTGACGTTTGTGGGAGGAGCGGCGATGGCGTGGCTGTTTGCGCGGGAGCGGAATATTCTGCCGCTGGCGCTGGGGCAGGCGATTCTGGGTGCGCTGGTGTGGTGGGCGTTTCCGATGGCGTGGCACCATTCGATGCGGGTGGGGCCAGGGTATTTGACGTTCGGGAAGTAGGGAAAGCGCGCGTCGGGGATGGCGGGTGCGGGTGAATTAATGTCTAGTGGCGGGACATTCAGCTGCAAAAGCGGCGACGAGTCGCCGCACTCCAAGATAGGCAAGAGAAACCCGAGCACATTAGGAATAGTGCGGGCATGGGGCGCAGCAGTGCTGCGCCGCTACAATTGGCAAGAGAAACCCAGGAACCGACCTGAAGTTCTGCACTACAAAGACCAACCCAAGAAAAGACCTCAGGCCTGAAGGCCTGAGCTACAGGGTGAGTTACTGGGACCAGACGCCGGGGATGGGGGTGTGGCAGTGGGGGCAATTCCCTGCCCTGAGGTGGTTGGTGAGGACATCGTGCCAGGAGCGGCGGATGAGGAGGGCCTTGCAGGAGGGGCAATAGGTGTTGGCAGCTTCGGAGAAGATGTTGCCTTCGTAGACGAAGTGTAGGCCGACTTCGCGGGCGATTTCGCGAGCGCGGTGGAGCGTGTGAGGCGGGGTGGGCGGCTTGTCGCGGAGTTTGAAATCGGGATGGAAGGCGGTGAAGTGGAGGGGGACGTCGGGGCCGAGATGAGCGAGGATCCATTCGGCGAGCTTGCGGGTTTCTGCGGGATCGTCGTTGAGCGTAGGAATGATGAGATTGGTGAGCTCGAACCAGACTTGGGTTTCGTTTTTGAGCCAGGTGAGCATGTCGAGGACGGGCTGGAGATGGGTGAGCGTGATTTTGCCGTAGAAGTTTTCGCTGAAGGATTTGAGGTCGACGTTAGCGGCGTCAATGTGGTCGTAGATGTCGTGGAAGGCTTCGCGGGTGATGTAGCCGTTGGTGACCATGACGGTTTTGAGGCCGTGGAGCTTGGCGGCTTTGCAGATGTCAATGACGTATTCGCCCCAGATGGTGGGTTCGTTGTAAGTGAAGGCGATGGAATCGCAGCCGTGCTGCAGGGCGAGAAGAGGCACTTGTTCGGGGGGAAGATGCTTGGAGTTGACTTGATCTTGATGGGATTTGGAGATGTCCCAATTCTGGCAGAAGAAGCAGCCCATGTTGCAGCCGGCGGTGCCGATGCTGAAGACTTTCGTGCCGGGGAGAAAATGGCTGAGGGGCTTCTTTTCGATGGGATCGACCTGGAGTGCGGCGGGGGAGGCGTAGCCGAGGCTGAAGAGTTTGCCGCCCTGATTGACGCGGATGAAACAGAAGCCGGATTGGCCGGGGCCGATGTGGCAGTGGCGAGGGCAGAGGAAGCAGTGGAGGCGGCCGTCGGGATCGGGAGCCCACCAGAGGGCTTCGTGGAGGGCGGGGGATTTTTGGAGGACCTGCAGTTCGGACATTGGCTGCGGCTCCTGGATTGAGTATACGCCTGGGGAGGGTGGCGTATAGGAGAGTGGAGGCGAAGAAAGAGGGACCGTAACACCCCGACCGGGTCGGGGCAGGCGCCGTTCACAGAGGAAGGAACGCAGAGGTCACAGAGAAGAGGAGCGGGAGATCAGGCGCGGCGGCGCATCAAGCGGCGGCGTTGGGCGGCCCAGTCTACAAAGCTGGCGAGATTGTCGCGGTACTTCCAGGAGAGATGGAGGAATTTTTTGGCGTTGAGGTGAGCGGCTTCCTGGCCCAGGAAGGTTTCGAAGCGCCATTGGAGATAGGGACTGTTCCAGGGCTGGAGGCGATAGCCCCTGGCGGCAATCCAGTAGTAGCGGAGCGTCTTCCACATGGCTGCATTGTACACGCGCGGCGCTGGGGCCGCGTGAAATCTTATTAACCCATCGGCACGGAGAGATGTTCGTGAACGAGGAGCCAGGTGGCGCCGCGTTTCTCCCAGATGCCGGTGTAGCGGACCTGGACGTCGAGAGTCTTGCCATCCTTGGTTTTTTCGGAGAGGTGCATGGGGACGGTGATCCAGGCGATGTGGCCGTGGCGCGTGACTTTCAGCTCTTTACCGGCGGTGAGGGAAACACTGGCCGCGGTTTCGAGGAATTCCTTTTGGACGCCGGGAGCGTATTCCTTCCAGCCATTGTAGGAGAAGGGGGCAACATCGTAAAAAACGAGGCCATCGTCCTTGGCGTAGAACTTGGCGGCGTTGGCGACGTTGCCGGAGCTCCAGGCAGCACAATAGTTGTCAATCAATTTGCGGAAGGTGGCGTTGTCGGTGGCTTTTTGCTGGGCGCGAGCGCCCGCAAAGGTAAGCAAGCCGCCGAAGAAGGCGACGAGGACGTAGAGGACCCAGTGATGGCGCGGTCCGTTCACACGCGCGCGAGAGGGCGACTGCAGCGACATTGAAAAGTCTCCTGAAGAGGCCCGCCGGGCCACACGCGCCCGGGCAGGAGTTTTAGTGCCAAACTGTGCCCCTACCTTAGACAGAAAGGGCCGAGAATTCAAGAAAAGTTTTCTGGGCGAAGGGGCGGTGCGGTGAGACTCTCGGATTGCAAGAAAGAAAAAGACAACGCCCCGACCAGGTCCTCGAGATGCTCGGGGCGGGCGGGGTAAACGCCGGCGCAGAGGATGCAGAGGTTCGCAAAGGGAAAAGAAACCCAAGACCCAGGCACGGGGGAAAAGAGTTCTCAGTTCTTAGTTTTCAGTTGTAAGTTTTAAGTTTCGGAGAAGAGAAAAGATAACGCACCCCTCGCAGCTCCCTTCGTGGCTCAGGGCAAGGAGGCGAAGAGGACGCAAAGGGAAGCGAAACCCAAGACCCAAGCACACACTCCGTACCTGGGGCACCCGGCATTCAAGTTCTAAGTTTTCAGTTATAAGTTTTAAGCGTAAGGCGAAGAGAACCCAAGACCCAGGCACACACTCCGTACCTGGGCACCCGACTGAGGGGAGCATGGATGGAGGAATCCGGGCTTGGTGGTGGGGCAGCAACCGTAAAAGCGGCGCCGAGGCGCCGCACTCCAAATTGCCGGCGGTGGAAAGATTAGGCGGGGGTGAGGCGGCGGACCCAGATGCGGGAAGTGGCGGGCTTGCCGAGATGCATGGTATGGCCGGCGGCACGAAGGGTGAGGGTCTCGTCATATTCGCGTTTCAGGACTTCGAGTTTGGTGGAGGGGCGCAGATGGAGGCCGTCGAGGAATTCGAGGAAGCCTTCGTCCTTTTCGTAGACGCAGAGGATTTCGGCGCTTTCGCCGGGGCGGAGTTCGGAGAGGAGAACGGCACCGTGTTTGCGCAATTCGGAGATGCTGCCGCGAAGGGGCACACCGTGGGGACAGGATTTGTGTGCGGCGAAACGCTTCATGAGGAGAGCTTCGACCTGGGGAGAGATGGCGTGCTCCATGCGTTCGGCTTCGGCGTGGGCTTTGGCCCAGGAGAGGCCGATGACTTCGGTGAGGAGCATTTCGGCGAGCTGATGGCGAAGCATGAGGTGCCGGGCAACTTTGCGTCCCTGGGCAGTGAGGAGGATGCGTCCACCGCGCTCGACCTTGACGTGGCCATCGCGGGCCATGCGCTTTAGGGCAGCGGTGACGGCGGGAGGAGTGACGTCGAGTTCTTCCGCGAGGCGCGCGCTGATGGGGAACTGGTCTTCCTCGAGCATTTCCCAGATGGCCTTGAGGTAATCTTCCTGCGATACGCTGGTGTGATTCCGCCGCAAAGTTCCCTACCCTTCTGGAGCGTGGCCGGCGATGCGTTCCTGGCGGAGTCGATCCGCTAACAAGCGAACGCGGCCGGCGATTTCTTCCAGGATTTGTTGATAGACCTCCGGCTCGCCGCCAAAAGGATCCGCGACATCCCAGTCTTCGATTTTCTCGGAATGATCGAAGAGGGGGTCGCTACGCCTGCCAGTGAGATTGATGATCAGGTCGGCGTTATCCCAAGTGTCGCGCAAGATGGGCTTGGAGGAAAGGCCTTCGGGGGAGTAGCCGTTGTTTTGAAGAGTTTGCTGGGTGGAGAGCGGAATGTAGCCAAGGGGGAAAAGGCCGGCGCTGGAGGGATCGATGATGTCGGAGGCTTCGCGGAGCGCGATGGATTCGGCCATGGGGCTGCGGCAGGCGTTGCCGAGGCAGACGAAAAGGACGCGGAATATTTTGCGGTAGGGCACGTGGGAATTGTAGCGTGGATTTTTGAGGCGGGGATAGGGAGAAGAGAGGAGAAGAGGGTGAAGAGTCAAAAGTTGAAAGTTGAAAGTTGAGGAGTTTAAGAGTGCAAGAGTTGAAGAGTGCGAGAGTTCATGGTGGAGGGAGCTGAAGTTGGATGGGAAGTTGCCACGATCCCTCCACTGCGTGCCGCAAACTCCGCGGCACTCCGGTCGGGATGACAGCGCGTGCGTGGCGCAAAAGGCGCGACACTTTGGGCCCCTCGAAGCTCGGGGCAAGCGGGATGACAGAACAGGAAAAGGCAAACCCAAGACCCAGGCGCACACTCCGTGCCTGGGGCACCCGGTGCGGCGCTTTGGTCTGCTCAAAGTTCCCTTCGCGGCTCAGGGCAAGCGGGGCTTGCGGGATGACTGTGTGGAGACTGGTGGGGAAAGGCCTCACCCCTGAAGGGGTGAGCTACAGGCGGTGGGATTTTTTTGTGGGAGCGTGATTGGAGATTAGGGAGAGGAAGTGTTGGTGGACGGTGGGGTCGTCGGTCAGTTCGGGGTGGAAGGTGGCGGCGAGGAGATTGTTTTTTTGGACGAGGGTGGGGGAGCCATTGAGTTTGGCCAGGACAGTGATATCGCGAGAGACGCTTTCGATGATGGGGCCGCGGATGAAAACCATTTCGAGCGGATCTTTTTTCAGCGTGGTGGGGCCGAAGAAAACGTCGCTGGCAAGCTGGCGACCGTAGGCGTTGCGGAGGACGGTCATGTCCAACAAGGCGAGTGAGGGTTGAGGGGGATTCTTGACGTGGGCGGCGAGGAGAATGGCGCCGGCGCAGGTGCCGAAAATGGCGCGGCCAGAGGCGGCGAATTGGCGGATGGCGTCGAAGAGGCCTTCTTCCTGGAGGAATTGGAGTTGCGTGGTGCTTTCACCGCCGGGGAGGATGAGAGCGTCGGATCTGCGGAGATCGGCGACGGTGCGGACCTCGATGGTTTGCGCGCCGAGTGTTTGGAGAATGGCGGCGTGTGCGGCGAAGTCGCCTTGGATGGAGAGGATGCCGATGGTCATGGGGGATTTTCAGTTATCAGTTTTAAGTTTTCAATTTTAAGTTTTAAGCCAGCAAAGCCCTAGAGCCCTTGCCGGGCTGAAGCCCGGCACCTACAAAATCAAATACGGCCGAAAAAGCAGATTCGTCACCCGCAAGAAACGCGGGTTCGGAATGACATAACTTTCAAACCTTGCCTGGATGGGGCGCCCGCCTTCGGCGGGTGCTGCTCCCCACAAAGACAAACCCAGGACCCACCCTCAGACGACGAGGGTGGGGCACCCAAAAGCAGTCGGAAGGACCCACCCTTTGCAAAAACCGCAAAGGGTAGGCCACCCGGAAAAACCAAGAGCGGCCTCGACAACTGAGCGATCTTGCCGAGATGGGGTCCAGCAGTGCTGGACCCCTACAAATGCGAACCCGAGCAAAAACAAGAGAATCAAACTCAAGAAAAAGGAACCCAGGCCCCACACGCAAAAACGGCGTGTGGGGCACCCGGCAAACCCAAGAGCGGTCCGCCTCAGAAGGCGGACCCTACAAAAACGAGGAATCAAGCACACGGGGCAGTCACCAGCCGCGGGTGGAGAGGAGATCTTTTTCATCGAGTTGGCGGACGTCGATGCCGGGCATGGCTTCGCCGAGCTCTTCGCTGGCTTCGAGGACGGCTTTGGCGTCTTCGAAGTGAGTGTTGGCCTTGACGATGGCTTTGGCGCGGGCTTCGGGATCGCTGCTCTTGAAAATGCCGGAGCCGACGAAGATAGCTTCAGCGCCGAGTTTACGGACGAGTGCGGCATCGGCGGGTGTGGCGATGCCTCCGGCGGAAAAGTTGGGAACGGGGAGCTTGCCGGTCTTGGCGATTTCGCGGATGAGGTCGAGAGGAGCGCCGAGTTCCTTGGCTTCCTTCATAATTTCGTCGTCGCGAAGAGTGGTGAGGCGCTTCATCTGGCTGACGATGGCGCGCATGTGGCGGACGGCTTCGACAACATTGCCGGAGCCGGCTTCGCCCTTGGTGCGGATCATGGCGGCGCCTTCGGCGATGCGGCGAACGGCTTCACCGAGATTGCGCGCGCCACAGACGAAGGGCACGCGATAGTCGTGCTTCCAGATGTGATTTTCCTCGTCGGCGGGAGTGAGGACTTCGCTCTCGTCGATGAAATCCACTTCGAGGGCCTGGAGAACTTCGGCTTCGGCGAAGTGGCCGATGCGGACCTTGGCCATGACGGGGATGGTTACGGTCTTCATGATTTCGCGGATGACCTTGATGGCGGCCATACGGGCGACGCCGCCTTCCTTGCGGATGTCCGAAGGAACGCGTTCGAGGGCCATGACGGCGCAGGCGCCGGCTTTTTCGGCGATGCGGGCTTGTTCGGCGTTGGTGACGTCCATGATGACGCCGCCTTTGAGCATTTCGGCAAGGCCGACCTTGACGCGCCATTCGTTGGAGGCTTTGGCGCCGTTGTGGGGGGCGCTGCCGTTTGGTTTCTTGATTGACATGCCAACTTCTCCTTTCAAATCCTGAACTCGAAATCTAAACCCTTCTGCTGGCCGATCCAAAGAGCACGAGAAACCCAAGAAAAAGCCTCAGGCCTGAAGGCCTGAGCTACAGTGGCCTGTCTAAAGACCGGTTACTACAAAACCAAAAGCACCCTCGACAAATCTGCAAGCCGGCCGAGATGGGGCGCAGCGTGCTGCGCCCCTACAAAAGCAAGAAACCCAAGAGCGGCCCGCCTCAGAAGGCGGCCGCTACACGAGCAAAACCTAACCAAAGAAAAAACAAACCCAAGACCCACCCTCAAACTCCGAGGGTGGGGCACCCAAACCCAAGAAAAAGCCTCAGGCCTGAAGGCCTGAGCTACAGTGGCCTGTCGATCACTACAAAGCGGCCCTTGCCACGAGCCAGGAGATTGCCCTGGGCGTCATGGATTTCGGCTACGCGGAAACGGTTGCGTTCGCGTGCGTCCTCCTGCCAACCTTCGGCGAAAATTTCCTGGTCCACGGGGACGGGCTTGCGGTACTCGATGGACATTTCGGCGGTGACGGCGCGCTCGCCGGTCAATTTGGAGAGCTTGCCCATAGCTTCATCGAGAACGACGGCGATGATGCCGCCGTGAGCGAAGCCAGCGCCGCCGGCGTAATTGGGACCGAGAGTGAAGCGGCCGCGAGTGCGGTGCGCTTCGAGATCCAATTCGAAAGGCAGTTTCATGCCGACCTCATTGGCGGCGCCACAACCGAAGCAGCGGTTGGCGGGTTGCGGATCGAGTTTGAGAATCTTCGTCATTTCCCTTTTTCGCTTCAAGAGTGGACCGCCTCAGAAGGCGGCCCCTACAAAAGCAAACCCAGGAACCGACCTAAAGGTCGGCCACAACAAACCCCAGAGAAACCCAAGACCCAGGTACAAAACCGTTACCTGGGGCACCCAAACCCAAGAGCTAGCCGCTTCAGAAAGCGGCCGCTACAAAATCGCTGCTACACCAAGGCGACGTGGGCGCGTTCGGCGCGACGCGTGCCGCGCTGGCGCTTGCGCATTTCGATGCGCAGGAGTTCGGCGAGGATGGCGATGCCGCGAGCGATTTGTTTTTCGTTGAGGCTGGCAAAGCCGAGGCGCAGGGTGTTGGGGAGCGGCGACTGCACGTAGAAATAACGGCCAGGAGCGAAGAGGACGCCGCGCTCCCTGGCGTGGATCATGAGTTCGCTGGCATCAAAGCCGGGGGGCAATTCGAGCCAGAGGCACATGCCACCTTCGGGACGCGTCCAGCGCGTGCCTTCGGGCATGAGTTTACGAAGGGACTCATCGAGAGCCTGGAGACGGTCAGCGTAGACCTTGCGCATGCGCGCGAGATGCTTATGGAAAAGGCCGCGGCGAAGGAATTCGGCGAGCGTGGCTTGGGCAAGCTGGTCGGTGTGGAGATCGGTCATCTGCTTGACCAGGCGGAGCCGTTCGATGGCGGCGGGAGGCGCGACAATCCAGCCGACGCGGAGGCCGGGGAAAGCGACCTTGGAGAAGCTGTCAACGTGAATGACGAGATTGGACTGATCGAGTTGTTTGAGCGAAGGAACGCGAACATCGCGGGCGTGCAGGCGCGCGTAGATGTGGTCTTCGACAACGGGAACCTGGTGGCGGGCGGCGAGTTCCAGAAGGCGGCGACGGGAATCGAGGGGCATGGAAGTGCCGGTCGGATTTTGAAAATCGGGAGTGAGGACGAGCAGCTTGACGCGATTGGCGGCGAGTGTTGCTTCCAGGGCTTCGAGGTCGATGCCAAGCGGCTTGCCGGGTTCGGGGTGGGTGCGCACGGGAACACCGAGGCAGCGCGCGCGAACGCCATGGAAAACGGCGGTGGCGCCGGGATAGGTGGGATTTTCGAGGACGACGGTGTCGCCAGAGCGCACAAAGGCTTTGGCGATGAGGTCGAAAGCTTGCTGACAACCAGCGGTGACAAGAAGAGTTTCGTCCTTGGCGGGGATGCCGTCGTGGTGGAGAAGTTCGAGGAGCGCCTCCTTGAGGGGCGCGTAACCGTCGGAGGGGCCGAGATTGAGGATTTCGGGGCCTTCGCGGCGGAGGGCAGCGTGAGAGCAGGTTTGCAATTCTTCCACGGGGAAAAACTCGGGAGCGGGGCGCGCCATGACGAAGGAGAGCGCGTCCTCTGGAGCAGAAGCGGTGAGGCGGGTGAGAACTTCTTCGCTGCGTTCATCGGCGAAGAGAAGTTCCCAGCGAAGGCCATCGCCATTGTGGAGGGGAGGTGGCGGGGGCGGAGAAATCTTCAGGCCATTGCCATTGGCGCGGATAAAAGTGCCGCGGCCAACATGGCCCTGAATGAGGCCCTCGGATTCAAGTTCGGCGTAGGCGTTGGCGACGGTGGTGCGGTGAACGCCAAGGGTAAGGGCGAGTTCGCGGCTGGCGGGGATGCGATCGCCGGGGCGAAGATCGCCAGCGTGGACCAGGGAACGAAGCTGGTCGCGAAGCTGGATGTAGAGTGGGATGTGGGATTCAGGCTGAAGGTGTAATGGCAGCATTGTCTCTCACCTTATGGAATATTCTAGCAGAGAATGGACTGATGGAAGAGCCAAATTGTCTTTTTTAGGGAGGCCAAGAGAAGGCTGGACCACAGAGGACACACAGAGGTGCCGCACCTACGGCGCTCTTGATTGTGTTTGCTTTAATTCCCAGCCCTTACGGGCTGGGCTAACTTGTGGTGCGCCTCCGGCGCTGGAAGAGGGGACACCAGAAAGTCCGAGGGGATCGAAGCATCGCTCTGCGCCAGAGGGTATAGCGGGGTTGACGTGGCGGCCCGCCTCGGAAGGCGGGCCCTACAACTGCGAACCCAGGAAAAAGCAGATCCCTCCACTGCGCGCCGCAAAGGGCGCGGCGCTCCGGTCGGGATGACAATCTGGGAGATGGTCAGTTGGGAAAAGGACGGCGGGAGAGGCGGCCGTTTATTTCGTGGGGGGAGAGGTCGCGGAGGCAGAGGGTGGTGAAGTTGGCGGGATCGCACTGGTCGATTTGCTTGAGGGGGAGATCTTCGGGCTGAACTTCGTATTCGCCGGATTCCATGGATTCGCTGTCATCGGGATCGAAGACGACTACGGGACTGTCTTCGCGGACGCGGAGGCGGAATTGTTTGGTGGAGGCTTCGTAGTTGGAAAAGGCGAAGCAGTGGCCGATGCAGGCGCGGTCGATGGAATGGTAGATGAAGGGGGCGCGCCAATCGCCGGGGGCCGCAACGGTTTTCAGAACGCGAGTGCCGAAGGGTAAATTGCGGGTTAGCTTTTCGGCGTTGGCTTCGAGGCGGGCAACGAGAGAGGTGTCCTGGTAGAGAAAGACAAAAAAGAGGAGGGCGCAAGCAGAGAGAGCGGCGAGATGCCATTTTTGCGGGGTGAGCGAGCCGAGAAGGCAGAGTGCGTAGATGGCGGTAATGAGAGTGACGCGGGAGACTATTAGGCCGATCCAGCCGGTGCCTTGATTGAAATTGAGATTTTCGGGGAGGAGCGAGGTGACGCAAAAGGCGATGACCAAGAGTTCGAGAAGGAGTAGGCGGTCTTTCCACCAGGAAGCGGCGCGGGGGGCGCGGCGAAGATCCAATCCGGCCATCAGCAGGCCAAGGGAAAAGACAATGGCGGAGATGTAGCGATAGCGTTCACCGAAGACGACGAATTGGTCGGCGCCGTTGAAAAAGTAGAGAGGATGTTCGGGCCACTCGACGTCATAGGCGGAATGGTGCGTGATGAAGAAGCGGACGGCGAGAACGAGCGCGAACCCAACGATAGGCAAGGCGATGCGCCAGCGCGGGAAGTGCTGCCAAAGGAGGAGATAGGAAGCGGCGGCGAGAAACCAGAAAGCGCCGAGAGGGTGCGCGAGGAGCATGAGAGGGATGAGTAGGAGAGAGGCAAGCTGGAGTTTGGGGCGGCCACTCCAGACAAGGGAGAGGCCAAGGCAGGCCAATGCGATGGACAAATAGTAGTTCATGAAACCCATGTGAAAGACGTAGCCGTAGGCGAGCATGGCGAGGAACGGCGTGAGGAGCCAGGGAGGGCGGCGCGTGGCGATAGCGATCAAGGCGAAGACGCTCCAGAAGAAGAGGAGGGCGCAGAAGGCGACGGCGATTTTTTCGGCGGCGGCGATGCCGAAGAGATTAGAGAGGGAGAGGAGAAGAAGATCAAAGAGAATGTTTTTCCATTGCCAGACGGAATAGACGCCGGGGGCAGTTCCCTTCTGGACGAGCTGGGCGAGCCAAGCGTTGTAGACGTGGCTGCCGAGATCACCGGCTTCGATGTGATGGTGCCAGAAGACAGGGATGAGGAGGAGGGCGGAGAGGAGAATGGGGCGGAGCTTCATCGCACTGGGGAGAGTATAGCGCGGGCGGGAAGCAGAGAAGAGGTTGAAGAGTTGAAAGTTGAAAGTTAAAAGGAAGAGAAAAGATAACGCAGAGGCGCAGAGGGAAGAGGAACCCAAGACCCAGGCACACACTCCGTGCCTGGGGCACCCGGCGTGTCCTTTGCGGCCCGCCTCAGAACGACGGGCCCTACAAAAACAAGGGCACGAGGACAGTCAAGAGTGACTTTGCCACACGGGGCGATCAAGTGGGCAGGGCAGGTTAGCGGCCGGATTGGGCGTCGCCGAGGCGCTTGAGGCGGTCGCGGAGACGGCGCTGGAGCGGGCTTGGCGTGTTCGGGTTAAAAGCGACGAGATACCAGAGGGGCTGGGTCTTGTCTTTGCTGAGATAAGTGAGAGTGGTGGAATCGGCGTTGGGATGACGGGCGACATTTTCGCGGATGGCGCCGTAAGGATGACGCGAGAGGCGGCTGAGAGTCTTGGCATTGGCGCGCGGATGTTCGCTGATGAGGCGGAGGAGGTAGAAATCTTCCTGGGGCGCCTGCTTGGCGAGCTTTTCGAGCATTTCGGGTTTGGCTTCGGCGCTGAGGACGAGACCAATCTTTTCATCCCAGGCGGTGTTGATGTGGTTGAGCTCGCGGGTGCGCTCGTGGATGAGTTCCTCGAGGATGCGGCGCTCCTGCTGCATGCGCGCGATGGGGAGATGCGTGCCTTCGAGGGAATCGAGGACGCGAAGAAGATGTTGGCGTTCGCCGAAGACGATCTGCGAGGTGCGTCCGATGCGGCCATTTTCCTTTTCTTTGTACTGCACAAGATCCGAACGTCGCATGATTTGATGCTCCCAATTGGCCTTTGGCGGCTCGCCAAAAGGCACATAATCCCAAACAGACTGATGTGACTGGCTCATGGTCTTGCTGCTGCGCTTTTTGGCGGCTTGTACCGTTCCAACTCCATCGGCCAAGAGACGTTTGGGCCTATTCGCCGTAGTTTGCCCGAAACGGCCACAGCTCGAATCTCCCGAAACAAGTTGGAACGGCACTTGTTGGATTATGTTCTGGCGTGGGGGTAGGGTAAAGTTTGGCGGCGCAGGGCTGTGCCCGAAGTGGTACGTCTGAGTAATGGGCGTGGGGAGGAAACCGGCTATGAACGCGTTTGAGGAGCACCGGGAAGAGCTGGACAAGTACGAGCAGATGTTTGGGAAGGAACGCGGGAGGCTGGCGGTGTCGCTGGACCGGATCACCAATGCGCTGGTGCTGGTGGGGCAGCATGCGGTGTATTGCACAAGCCAGAGGAATCCGACGGTGCCGGCGATGGACTTGCGGATGATCGCGCAGGAATTGACCCATGCGAAGGAGTTGGTGCAGGCGGTGATGGGGGAGATGCGGAAGAAGTAAGGAGTATGAACAAGAAAGGAAGAAGTAATAGGACGCTGAGGTTCGCGGAGAAAAGCAAGAAGGACGGTAACACAGAGAACACAGAGGGAAGAACACAGAGGGCACAGAGATAAAAAAAGGAGGGAAGAAAAAAGAAAGAGATTGTGCGAATGGCTGCTGGAAGGCCTCACCCCTCAAAGGTGTGAGCTACAGGCGGGGAGGACATGATCGGCGGGGGGCGGGCGGGTCAAGGTTGGAGGAAGGGGTTGGAGCGGCGCTCGTTGCCGATGGAGGTGGAGGGGCCATGGCCGGGGTGGACGACGGTGTCGTCGGGGAGTTGGAGGAGCTTGGACTTCAGGGAATCCATAAGTTGATCAAAAGAGCCGCCCCAGAGATCGGTGCGGCCGATGCTGCCGGCGAAGAGCGTGTCGCCTGCAAAGAGTTGCGGCTGAGTGAGCTTGATGTGGCCGGAGTCTTTGGGGAGATACAACGAGACGCTGCCGGGACTGTGGCCGGGAGTGTGAATCACGTTGGCCTGGAAGCCGCCCCAACTGAGGGCGTCGCCTTCCTTGAGAAGATGATCGACGTCGACGAGTTCGGGGGTTTGCATGCCGAGGAACTCGGCTTGGACGTCCATGGCGTGATAGAGAGGGAGATCGTCGTTGTGCATCATGACGGGCGCGCCGGTGTATTGATGCAGCTTGGCGAGGCCGCCAACGTGATCAATGTGGGCGTGGGTACTGACGATGACTTTGACGGTGAGCTTGTAGCGGCCGAGAAGGCCGAGGATGCGCTCGACCTCATCGCCGGGGTCGATGACGATGGCTTCGCGGGATTTGGGATCGCCGATGATCAGACAATTGCACTGGAGCAAGCCGACGGGCAACTTGATGTAGATCATCTCCGGGTTGGCGGCGTCGGGGAGACGAAGGGCGTCGGGTGCGGCGTTCATCTGGAGAAGTATAGCATTGGAGATGTGGGGTGATGGATGAGGGTTATCAGCGATCAGATATCAGCGATCAGGAAGCAGCGGGATGGGGGCGATAGGATTGCGGCGAGGGAAAGGATAAGAGGGACGGTAACACAGAGTTCACAGAGGGAAGAACACAGAGGGCACTGAGAAAAGCAAAGAGAGGAAGGCGGAGAAGACAAAGGCGTTGGGCGGGTTTGGTACACTGGCGGATGAGGGGGAAACGTTGGAAAAGCAGAGCGAAGAACTGAGGACAGCGCTGGAGGCGATGCACCTGGCGAACGGGGCCACGGTGGGGACGTGGTTTGGGTGCGCGCTGCCGGATCGGTTTGGAGATTGGCGGGTGGAGTATGGGTATTTGCGGGAGAGCGCGGGGATAGTGGACAAGAATTACCGGGCGTACTTGAGCTTCACGGGGCCGGACCGGGTGCGGTACCTGAACGCGATATTGACGAACAATATTAAGGAGCTCGCGGAGAATCGCGGAACGGTTTCGCTGTTTCTGAATCCGCAGGGGCATATACAGGCGGAGATTGAGACATACGCGCTCGGCGAAGAGTTATTTTGTGTTTCGCACGCGATGATCCGCGAGCGGCTGATCGAGGGATTGGAGAAGTACATCATCATGGATGATGTGACGTTATCGGACCAGACAGAGGAGTATGGGACGCTGGGGGTGGAAGGGCCTAAGGCCGCGGCACTGGTAGCGGAGTTGACGGGCGTGGATTTGGGCGGATTGTCAGAATTGGAATCGCGCGAAGTTTTGGCGGGGGGAATTCCCTGCCGGATGGTTCGGAGATCGCCAGGTGGCGTGAGTGGGGTGGAATTTCTGGCGAAGCGCGGGGACATTGAGGCGCTGTGGAAGACGGTTGTGGAGGGGGCGCGGAGAAATGGAGGAGGGCCGGCGGGATACGCGGCGTTGAACGTGGTGCGATTGGAGCAGAGGATTCCGTGGTTTGGGTACGACTTTGGGGAGAAGCAGATACCGCATGAGGCGGGCTTGCAGGATTCGCATATCAGCTATACGAAGGGCTGCTATACGGGGCAGGAGATTGTGGAACGGGTGAGGTCGCGGGGGCAGGTAAACCGCGTGCGGGTGAGCTTGAGGATTGAGGCGGCGGAGGGTGTGGCGGCGAATACGGTTTTGATAGCGGAGGGGAAAGAGGTGGGAATGGTGACGCGGACGGGATTTTCGCCAGGGATGAACGCGTGGATCGGGATGGGGTATGTGCGGAAGGAGAAGGCGGGAGTGGGGACGAAGATGGAGGTGGCGGGAGGGACGGCGACGGTGATTTGAGGGGAGAGTTATCAGAGATCAGATATCAGCCATCAGCGACCAGAGATCAGGAACCGACCGGTAGGTGGGGCTGAGATCGAGGCAAACGGGGGCGGATTCGAAGCGAAGAGGAGCAGGGACGGTAACACCCCGACCGGGGCGGCGCAGGCGCCGGTCACAGAGATAAGAACACAGAGTTCACAGAGAAGAGCGGAGAGGTGGCGCGGATTACGAGGCGAAGAGGTTGCGGAGTTCGCGGTGGAGGAGGGCGCGGTCGCCGGGGTCCATGGCGATGATTTGAAGGGCCATGCCGGTGTTTGCATGAACGCGGCGGACGATGGCGCGGCTGCGAATCTGTCCCGCGGGGGTATCCAACAAGAGTTGCACGGAACTGCGAAGCGGCACGGGCCGCTTGGTGCGTATGAAGAGGCCACCGAGGGCGAGGCTGTCCATGTAGGAGACGTCGCGGGTCATGCCGGATTGCCAGGCGACGACGAAGGATTTCGGCGGACGGATACGAGGGTATTTGCGTTGGTCAGGAGTGCGCATTAGACAACCAACCGGGTCTAAATAGACTAGTGGCAGATGAGGGCCAAGTCTAGAGGAGAATTAAAACAATCTCATAAGGGCCTGACGACATTTCCGCAGGGGCTTCTGCCGGAAATCGGCGAAAGTAAGAACCGCGAGAACCGATTGGCTGTTTGGACGATTGTGCCGGGGCCGTTCGGCGCTCAGAGCTAGCTGAGTCCCCGCCGCATTAAGAGAACTGCAAAGGCAAGAAAACGCAAGAACCGACCTGAAGGATCGGCCACTATAAACCCGGAGGAAAGGCGCCCGCCTCAGAAGGCGACCGCTGCAGAAGACTGGGCAAAGCTCGCGCGGGTAGGAGTTTTTTTGCGGGAGAGGAGCTAGTCGAATTCGAACTTTGGCTTGGGCTGATCCGGGCCGACGTGGCCGGTGGAGATATCGGCTATGAAGTAGTTTTCGCCCTTGATGGGATTTCCGGCCATGCGGCGAAGCATGGCGAGCTGGCCGATGTGATTCAAGGCGTCGGCGACGGGACCTTGGAAGAGTTTTTCGGGCGAGGCGCAGAGGGGCTCATCGCCGGCGAGATAGGCGTCGAAATTGCGGAGGGACGCGAAGAAGCGTTGAGTTTCGTCGTGCCAGAGCAAGGGTTTGGAGCTATGCCAAGCGCCTTGGCCTTTTGCCATGGAGAGCGCCCAGTCGAACAGATCGCCAAGATGCGCGAGGATTTGCAGGGGGGTGCGGGTGGTTTCGGCGGAGCGGAAATTGGCGAAGGAGTCTGGAGCGTCGTGAAGGACTTTCGCTCCGCGATAGGCGATCGTGGCAAGGCAGTGGCGCAGGAGGTCACGAGCGCTGGTGGCTGGAGAGGACATCAAAGAGTAAAACTAGCAGCTTGCGGGGGGGAAGAAAAGATTTTTTGTGCGGGTGGGATGGGCGAGAAGATTTTTGGGGAATTGGTTGATCGGAATGGTTGCGTGCGCAAAAGCGGCAGCCCTTCGAAGCTCAGGGTAAACAAGCTGGCGCACTCCAAGAAGATCGAGAGAGATTCGGGAGACAATTGAAGGGGCTTTGGGATTTGGTTGGCCGGAAGGGTTGCGTGCGTAAAAGCGGCGCCAAGGCGCCGCACTCCAAAAAAACTTAGGCGAGATTGAGGGCGCGCTTGAAGGAGCCCTTTTCGGCGTCGATCTTTTTCTGGAGCTGGAGAATGGCGTAGAGAACGGCTTCGGGGCGCGGAGGGCAGCCGGGAACGTAGACGTCCACGGGAATGATCTGATTGCAGCCTTGCACGATGGCGTAATTATTGAAGACGCCGCCGGAAGTGGCGCAGGCTCCCATGGAGATGACCCACTTGGGTTCGGGCATTTGATCGTAAAGCTGGCGAATGACGGGGGCCATCTTCTGGGAGAGGCGTCCGGCAACGATCATGAGATCGGCCTGGCGAGGCGAGGGACGAAAGACTTCAGCGCCGAAGCGGGCGAGGTCGTAGCGGGAAGCGGCCATGGACATCATCTCGATAGCGCAGCAGGCGAGCCCGAAACCGAGGGGCCAGATAGAGCTTTTGCGGGCCCAGTTCACGGCCTTATCGAGCTGGGTGAAGATGATGCCTTCGTCCTGGAGGAGTTTGCCGAAATCATCGGGTTTGGTGAGAGTGACGCTTTTGCCGAGGGTGGTGGCCATGTGTGCCTCTGCGACGCTCTTTTATTTTGACATAGGGCGCAAGGACATACAAACGGGGGGTTGGGGAGGGTGAACAGGGGCGTTCCGCGCGTAGAACTCGGCAGGCAAGAGACTCACGCATGGGAGACGAAAGGGAAAGAAAAAGGGACGATAACACAGTGGCCACAGAGGGAAGAACACAGAGAGCACAGAGAAGAGAAACCCAAGACCCAGGCACACACTCCGTGCCTGGGGCACCCGGCGAGTGGGGAAAGGAGAAGAGGTTGAAGAGTTGAAAGTTGAAAGTTCAAGAGTGGACGAACATTAAGGCGAGGGACCGCCGGGGTGGTGCCGCGATCCCTCCACTGCGCAACGGCAAAAGGCGCCGTTGCTTCGGTCGGGATGACAAATTGAGCGAGGCCGCAAAAGGCGCGGCACTGCGGTCGGGATGACAGCGCCTTTGGTGAGGCAGGGCGTGAGTGGCGGTGGAAGAGAAACCCAAGACCCACCCTTAAAAAGCAAGGGTGGGGCACCCATAAGCGTTAACTTAATTATAAGGGTAGCGGCGTCGGCGCTGAGAGGGTTCCGCTAACCGGAAAACGATCTGCTCCCAGTCCCGGAGGGTTGTAGCTAAGCTGTGGGGCGGAGAGATGGCCGAGCACATCTCTCGCAACATGAATTCAGTCTCGCGCCAGCGGCTCCGCCGTAACCTCCGGTCCATAGCCCCAGGGGGAAAATGAATTAGCCGCTTCCACCATGCGCTCCACCAGTAGACTGACAAAGAGTTTTCCGTGTAGCCAAGCGCGTGCGCTGGCGGGATCTTTTTTGGGCAGGTGGCCCAAGCCCAGAATGGATTTCATGCGCTTGATGGCCAGTTCGATTTGCCAGCGCAGACGGTACAACTCCAGAATCGCGGGGGCCGAAAATGTATCCGGCAGAGTGGTCCAGGCGGCAAAATACGCGGCGGCTTTCCAACTGTCTGGGCTGATGGTCTTGCGATGCTTTTTGGCATAGCGTTCCATGCGTGCACGGACGATACGGGTCGACTGCACGCTGCGCCGCACGGCCACCAGTCTCCCGGAAATCCAATTTCCATCGGCACAGGGCACCCGCGTGTTCCACTGCTGCACTTTGCCGACTTCCAAGGAAGCGAAGCGTCGCAGCAGGTTGACCCGCTTGCCCGCCGCATCAAATAAGGGCAGCGCTCTCCGGTGGAGCCGCACCACAATATCCGCACCGGCTTTGGCTACATGGGCCACCCCCACGGAAGTCGCGTAGATGCGGTCGCCGAGCAAGATGTCCCCAGCGCGCACCGGAACGCGTCGCAGGGTTTCTCCGCCAGCCACGCTGGTGATAGCAAAGAAGTCGCACTGCAAGTCCGCAAGGTTGATGGCGTAATGCACGCGCCAGTCGGTTCCGGTGCTGCCCGGTTCCGACACCGAAGTGCCATCCACCGCCCGCACGCGCCGTCCATGAGTTGCCATCGCCAGCCGCTGCTGCCCACGCAGGTGTTCCGCTAACCAGCGCAGCCACTCCTCGGAAGCCCGCAAGCGTTTGAACACCGCCACCGGACTGACGTGGATCCCCAGGTAGCGCGCGCGGACCGCAGTCTCCGCGAGCGAGCATCCGTTTCCGATGTGCAGCAGCAGCACACGCAATAAACTTTCCGCATCCGGAAAGTCCCGTGCCCGGCACAACGCCCCGCTCCGACGCGCCATCTCTTCCCATCCCGCCGGCAAAAACGTACGCAACACAGCCCAGTTCTCGATGGTAAGGTCTTCCGTGTTTAGTGCCATGCCTGAGCATAGGCGCGGAACACCACAACAGTCAATCATTAAGTTAACGCTTATGGGTGGGGCACCCTCCGTGTTTCTCCGAGTTCCGATCGTTGAAGGGTGGTTGCCCCTGCATGAGAGTTCAGAGAACCACGGGAGAAGCCCAAGACCCAGGCACACACTCCGTGCCTGGGGCACCCTCCGTGGGATTTCGGTATTCGATGAAGTGAAATCGTTGAGGGGCGGAGTCAGTCGATGGTGAGGACGACTTTGCCGAAATGCTTGGATTTTTCGAGATAGTTGTGGGCGGTGGCGCATTCCTGTAGGGGCCAGATTTTGTCCACGACGGGAACGAGGCGGCCCTGGGCGACGAGCTTGAGGACGGTGCGCAGTTCGTCCCTGGTGCCCATGTAGGAGCCGAGAATAGAGAGCTGGCGGGTGAAGAGGAAACGGATATCGAGTTTGGCCTCGAAGCCGGTTGTAGCGCCGCAGGTGACCAGGCGGCCGGCGGTGGCCAGGCTCTTGAGGCTTTCGCCGAAGGTGGCGGTGCCAACGTGCTCGAAAACGACGTCCACGCCACGATTGTTGGTGAGGCGGCGAACTTCCTTGGCGATGGGCATGATGCCGTGATGAATGACCTCGTCGGCCCCGAGTTGTTTGGCTTTGGCGATTTTCTCGTCGTTGCCAGCGGTGGCGATCACGCGGCAGCCGAAGAATTTGGCAATCTGGATGGCGGCGCTGCCAACACCACTGCCGGCGGCGAGGACGAGGACATCTTCGCCAGGCTGGAGTTGCGCGCGATTGACGAGCATGTGCCAAGCGGTTTGGAAGACCAGAGGAACGGCGGCGGCGTGGGCCCAATCGAGGTTTTCAGGATAGGGCATGCAATTGACATCGGGGCAGCGGACGAATTCAGCACAGCCCCCATCAACCATGTTGCCAAGATTGGTAAAGTCGCGGCAGCGGTTGTCATTGCCGGTAAGGCAGGCGGGACATTTGCCGCACGTGACGCCGGGAGCGAGCACTACTTTCTGGCCGACGTGGACGGCGCTGACTTCAGGGCCGACCTTGGCGACTTCGCCGGCGATGTCGCTGCCGGGAATGTGGGGGAATGGGATTTGGAAGCCGGGAAGGCCGCGGCGCACCCAGAGGTCGAGATGATTGAGAGCGCAGGCGTGAACGCGGATGAGGACTTCGCGGCGGCGAAGCTGAGGCTCAGGGACATCTGTGTAGTGGAGAACGGACGGGTCACCATGCTTCTGGAAGATGATGGCTTTCATGAGAGGCCTCCTCGGAGCGAGATGAGATGGCGCCTGACAACGGGCAGATATATCGTATCACGATAGGATTGCAGCACCTTGCGCGTGCGGGATTGGGTGTGGTTCCAAAGGGGAAAGTAGCACCGGGGAGCGAGGAAGTCCAACGTGCGGGGAGAATTGACAGGGGCGGGGAGGGCTCGTAGGCTGAGTTGGCGGGCGGGTGATGAAAGAAAGAGGGACGGTTAACACAGAGTTCACAGAGAGAAGAACACAGAGGTCACAGAGAACAGAAAAGAGGAAGAAAAAGGATAACGGAGAGAGGGAGAAAGGTTTACCTGGGGAGTAGAAGGCCTCACCCCTCAAAGGGGTGAGCTACAGGCTGACCGATACAGGGCGGAATCGGACGCGGCGCGATGGGAAGGCGAGACGATGGATCTTTTTGAAGAGATTGTGCGGATGAGGCGGGCGGGGGTGCGCGGGGCGCTGGCTACGATTGTACACACGAGCGGATCGATTCCGAGCTACGAAAGCTCGCGGATGCTGGTGCGGGAAGACGGGTCCACCGCGGGAACAATTGGCGGGGGGTGCGTGGAAGCGGACGTGTGGGCGGCGGCGAAAGAGGTGATGGAGAAGGAGACGCCGCGGAAAATGGTGTTCCACCTGAATAATGAAGCAACGTATGACAACGGGCTGATTTGCGGCGGGTCGGTGGAGATTTTTGTGGAGCCGATACTGCCGCAGCCGGTGGTGTATCTGTTTGGCGGAGGTCACATTTCGACGGCGGTGGCAAAGGCGGCGCAGGCGGCAGGGTTTGGCGTGGGGGTGGTGGATGACCGCGAAGCGTTCGCGAATGCGCAACGCTTTCCGATGGCGCAGGAGATTTTCACAAGTTATGACGAGGCGCTCGAGAAGCTGAAGCCGAATGGATCGAGTTACCTCGTGATCGTGACACGCGGGCACAAAGAAGATATGCGCGTGCTGGCGTGGGCGGTGAGGACACCGGCGAGGTATGTGGGGATGATCGGGAGCAAGCGCAAGGTGCTGAGCGTCTACAAGGCACTGGAGGCCGAAGGATATAAGCGGGAAGAATTCGAGAGAGTGTACGCACCGATGGGATTGGAGATTGGCGCGCTATCTCCAGAGGAGATTGCGCTCAGCATTGTGGCGGAACTGGTGGCGGTGCGACGGAATGCGGGTGGGGCGGCGCACAAAAAGTCAGAGGTTAGAAGTTAGAGGTTGGAGGTTAGAAAATGGAAATTAGAAGAGAGGAATTAGAAGTTGAAAGCTAAAAGTTGAAAGTTGAAGCGAGGAGAGAAGATACCACCCCGACCGGATCGGGGCAAACGCTGGCGCAGGGAGCGGAGAGTTCGCTGAGAAGAGAAGACCAGAAGAGAAAGAAGGGCCAGGGCGTTTGATCGTAAGAACCCACCCTTCGCATACTGCGCGAAGGATGGGGCACCCTCAAGTCCTGATGTGGGGTGGCGTTGGAAGAAGAAACCGAGCACGGGCAGGAGAGGCAGCACCACAAGGCAGCGGGAAGGGCTTGTGGGAGTGGGGAAATGGCAGTAGGATGCGGGCAGGCAGAGGGGATCCGCCACTCCTAGCCTTGGACGACAGCACGCGAAGTTGATGGCCCCAGGGTGAACTATGATTGCTGCGGTGATCCTTTCCGGCGGGGCGAGCAGCCGCATGGGCTCGCCAAAGGCCCTGCTTTCCTACCAGGGCCGACCGTTCCTGGAACATTTACTGGAAGTGACGCGGCATCCGAGGATTGGTGTGCGGCGCGTGGTGTTGGGAGCGCACGCGGAACCGATCGCGCGGGCGGTGGCGCTGCACGCGGATGAAATCGTCATTAATGAGGAGTGGGAAAAGGGGCAGTTGAGTTCGTTGCACGCGGCGATGCGCAGTTTGCCGGCGGGAACGGACGGGCTGATGCTGTGCCTGATCGACCATCCGCTGATCAGCGCGACGCTGGTGGATGATCTGGTGCAGGGATTTTATGCGTCGGGGGCACCGATCGTGGTGCCGGTGTTTGAGGGACGACGCGGGCACCCGGTGTTGTTTTCGGCGGCGGTGTACGAGGAGTTGGAGAAGGCGCCGATGGATGTGGGAGCGCGGGCGGTGGTGTGGGCCCATGCGAAGGATGTATTTGAAGTGGGCACGACGGAAGAAGGATGCGTGCTGAATTTGAATGATCCGGAGACGCTGGCGAGGGCGCGGGGGGAGGAGTGAAGAAGTTGTCAGATGTCAGTTTTGAGTTTTAAGTTGAAAGCGAGAAAGACAAACCCAAGACCCAGGCACACACTGAAGCTGTGAAATAACCCCAACTCGAAAATGGCCTCAAAACCTTTTCTCAATTAGAGACCCTGCAAGCGATTATTCGCAAGTCGGCATAGATTTTGCATCACCCCAAGAGCCCCCAAAAAGCTTGGCAAATGGGTTTCTTCACAGCTTCACTCCGTGCCTGGGGCACCCAGCCTCACTCCTGAAGAGGTGCGCTACAAGGCGGGGCGGAGATGGTAGAGGAGGGCGCGGAGGGCGTCGTAGGCGAGATGGGCGGCGTGGGCGGAAGCGGGAGGAAGGCCGCCGAGAGCGGTGGAGAGAGAGCCGGCGGTGATATCGTCGAGTTCGTGGAGTTCCCTACCCTGAATTTGTTCCGTTAACAATGAGGCGCAGGCGATGGAGGCGGTGCAACCGCGGCAGAGGAAACGCACCGCGGCGATGCGGTTGTGTTCAAGGAGGACGGAGAGTTGCAGGACGTCGCCGCAAACGGGATTGGTGACTTCGATCTTGGCGGTGGGATTGGGGAGTTCGCCGGCATTGCGGGGGGATTGGAAGTGGTCGAGGAGGGTGGGGGAGAACATGGGGAGAGTATCGCAGCGGGGAGGGCGGAGTGTCGAGGGAGACGGAGAGAAAAGGGACGGTAACACAGAGAGATCACCCTTCGCAGAAAACGCTCAGGGCAAGCAGAGGGAAGAACACAGAGGTCACAGAGAGAAGAGAGAAAGAAAAGAGGAAAAAAGAGAAGAGGGACAGAGGATTTGATCGCAGGAGCCCACCCTTCGCAAAAGGCGCCAAGGATGGGGCACCCTCAAGGACTTCGCTGTGTGGTGTGACCGGGGAAACCCAAGACCCAGGCACACACGCCGTGCCTGGGGCACCCGGCCGCTACAAACCCAAGAGAAAAGCGCAAAGCAGATTCCTCGCTTCGCTCGGAATGACATAAATGTTTAGACCTTGCCGAGATGGGGCGCAGCGTGCTGCGCCCCTACAAGGACAAGCAAACCCAAGAACACAGTCAAGAGTGACTGTGCCACAGGCTGGCCATTACAAAAGCGAGAGCTAGGAGGTGACGGGGTTGGGTTTGTCGGGGTTGATGTGGAGTTGCTTGATGGCGTTTTGGACGGTGGCTTCGCCGACGAGGCCGTCTTGGGCTAATTCGTGAAGAGCGGCGATGACGATGAAGCGGGAATCTACCTCGAAGAATTCGCGGAGAGATTCGCGGCATTCGCTGCGACCGAAACCGTCGGTGCCAAGCGTGGCGAGGCGGCGCGGGGCCCACTTGGAAATCATGGAGGGAAGAACTTTTAAGTAGTCGGAAGCGGCGACGAGGACGCCCTGCTCGCCTTCGAGACACTGGGTGACGTAAGGTACGCGCGGGGTTTCGTCGGGATGGAGGCGGTTCCAGCGTTCGACTTCGATGCCATCGGTGTAGAGATTCTTGTAGCTGGTGACGCTCCAGACATCGGCGGCGACACCGAATTTCTGGTCGAGAATTTCCTGGGCGCGGAGAACTTCGTTGAGGATGGCGCCGCTGCCGAAGAGTTGCGCGCGGAGTTTGGCTTTGCGCTCGGCCGCGGGGCGGAATTTGTACATGCCCTTAAGGATGCCTTCCTTTGCGCCGGCGGGCATGGCGGGCATGGCGTATGGCTCATTCATGACGGTGATGTAGTAGAAGATGTTCTCGCCCTCTTTGTACATACGGCGAATGCCATCCTGAAGGATGACAGCGATTTCATAGGCGTAGGCGGGATCGTAGGCACGAAGATTGGGGACGGGGAGAGCGAGAACGTGGCTGTTGCCGTCCTGGTGCTGGAGACCTTCACCGGCGAGAGTGGTGCGGCCGGCAGTGCCACCGAGGAGGAATCCGCGCGTGCGCATATCGGCGGCGGCCCAGATGAAATCGGCAATGCGCTGAAAACCGAACATGGAATAGTAAATGAAGAATGGAATGGTGTTGATGCCGTGGGTGGCGTAGGCGGAGCCCGCGGCTATAAATGAAGCCATTGAGCCGGCTTCCGTGATGCCCTCTTCGAGAATCTGGCCGTTTTTGGCTTCCTTGTAATAGAGAAGAGTGTTTACGTCCACGGGCTCGTACTTCTGGCCGACGCTGGAATAGATGCCGACGGTGCGGAAGAGAGATTCCATGCCGAAGGTGCGGGCTTCATCGGGAACGATGGGAACGACGAGCTTGCCGATTTCATGATCCTTGAGCATCTTGCGGAGCATGCCGACGAAGGCCATGGTGGTGGAAACTTCGCGGCCTTCGCTGCCCTCGAAGAATTCGCGGAAGAGTTCATCGTGATCGGCGACGAGCGGCGCGGAGCGGACTTTGCGCTGCGGCACGTAGCCACCGAGGGCTTCACGGCGGGCTTTGAGGTAGCGCATCTCTTCGCTGTCTTCGGCGGGACGATAGAAGGGCAATTCGTTGACGTCCTGGTCGCTGAGGGGAATGCCAAAGCGCGAACGGAATTCGCGAAGTTCGTCTTCGTTGAGCTTTTTCTGCTGGTGAGTGACGTTCTTCCCTTCCCCGGCTTCGCCGAGGCCGTAGCCCTTGATGGTGCGGGCGAGAATGACGGTGGGACGGCCCTTGTGTTCGAAGGCGGCTTTGTAGGCAGCGTAAACTTTGCGGGGATCATGGCCGCCGAGGCGAAGGCGGCGAAGCGCCTCGTCGGGAAGCGGCTCGACGAGCTTGAGAAGACGGGGATCGCTGCCAAAGAAAAACTGGCGGATGTAAGCGCCGCTGGAGACGACGAGCTTCTGGTATTCGCCGTCCACCATTTCGCCCATGCGCTTGACGAGGAGGCCTTCGGTGTCGCGCTCGATAATGGGATCCCATTCGGAGCCCCAGAGAATTTTGATGACGTTCCAGCCGGCGCCGCGGAAGGCGGATTCGAGTTCCTGAATGATCTGGCCATTGCCACGCACGGGACCATCGAGGCGCTGGAGATTGCAGTTGACGACGAAGATGAGGTTATCGAGTTTCTCGCGGGAGGCGAGAGTAATGGCGCCGAGAGATTCGGGCTCGTCGGTTTCGCCATCGCCGATGAAGGCCCAGACTTTGGCGTCAGTGGCGGGCTTGAGGCCGCGATTTTCGAGGTAGCGATTGAAGCGTGCCTGATAGATGGACATCAGGGGGCTGAGTCCCATGGAGACGGTGGGAAATTCCCAGAGGTCGGGCATGAGCCAGGGGTGGGGATAGGAAGAGAGACCGCCGCCGGGCTTGAGTTCACGGCGAAAATTCACGAGCTGCTCGACGCTGAGGCGGCCTTCGAGAAAGGCGCGGGCGTAGATGCCGGGAGCGGCGTGACCCTGGAAATAGACGGTGTCGCCTTCAAAGGAATCGGAGCGCGCGCGGAAGAAATGGTTGAAGCCGACTTCGTAGAGGGTGGCGGCGGAGGCGTAGGTGGAGATGTGGCCGCCGATGTTGTGCTCGAGGCGATTGGCGCGGACGACCATGGCGAGGGCGTTCCAGCGAATGAGGGACTTGATGCGGCGCTCGAGCTGCTGATCGCCGGGGAAGAGGGGTTCGAGGCGCGCGGGAATGGTGTTGGCGTAGGGCGTGTTGGCGGAAAAAGGAAGATCGATGCCACTGACGGTGGCGTGGGCGCGGAGGCGCTCCATGATTTCGCGGGCCACGTCGGTGCCGCTGGAGAGCAGGACGGAGTCGAGAGATTCCAGCCATTCCTGGATTTCGACGTCCTCGATGCGGCGAGGCACGTAGGTTTCCTGATCCATGGGAGCGATGGCCTGCTTCCTTCCCGCCTGGGCCCGGTGCGGGGCTGGCGCGTGCGCGGAGAGAAACGCACAATTAATAAGAATACACCTAGAGGGGCGAGCGCGCATCCGAGAGGCCGAAAAAACAGATGATGGGGTGGTGCGGGAATTTGGATGGGGAATCATGGGACAGAAAGGAAGGTTATCAGCGATCAGATATCAGCGATCAGGAAGCAAAGAAACAAGACAGCGCCAAGGCGCAGAAGGCGCAGAGACTCGCAGAGAGAAGAAAACAGAGGACACAGAGAAGGGGCGAGAAGAGCAAAGAGGGGCGCAGAAAGGCTGCGAGAAGCGACGAAAAGCAGATCCCTCCACTCCGCGGCCCGACGCGCCAGAATGCGGCGCGGGAGAAAAAATCGGGCCGCTCCGGTCGGGATGACAATCTTGGTTGAGGGCCGAAAGCAAGCTGCGGCGCGGAAGAAAAAATCGGGCCGCTCCGGTCCCTTCGAGGCTCAGGGCAAGCGGGATGACAAGTGGAGTGGAGTTCCAGACGCGGCGAAGCTTAGGGAACGGAGACGATGTGGGAAATTCTGGCCAGCTTGCGAGTCGAATTGACGTGTGTGCCTAGGCATACTTTGCGGACCGCCTCGGAAGGCGGTCCCTACATAACAAAGAGAAAGGCAAAGAAAGAAGCTAGGTGTGGAGGCCGGGGGAAAGGGAGCGGCCGCCGTCGAGGACCAGGGTTTGGCCGGTGAGGAATTCGGCGGTGATTAGGAAGAGGACAGCGTCGGCGATTTCATCGGGGCGGCCGGTGCGTTGGAGGGGAGCGCGGCGGATGAAGTCGGTTTGCCACTCGGGGGGATCACCGGGCATGGTGATGGTGCCAGGAGCGATGGCGTTGACGCGGACCGCTGGGGCCAGTTCCTTGGCGAGGATGCGGGTCATGAGAATGACGCCAGCTTTGGAGACGGAGTGGGGGAGAAATTCGCGCCAGCCGAGCAGGCCACCAATATCGGCGAAATTGACGATGATTCCCTTCCCGGATTTGGCGAGATGAGGAGCGGCGGCCTGGGCGCAAAAGAAAGGGGCTTTGAGATTGGTGTCGAGGGAGGCGTCCCAGGATTGCTCGGTGGTGGAACCGAATTGGGTTTCCAGGAAATTGGCGGCGTTGTTGACGAGGATATCGAGGCGGTGGAAGTGGCTGACGGTTTGATCGATGAGATTTTGGATTTGGGCGACGTTGGTGAGGTCGGCGGAAATGGCGATGGCACGGCGGCCAAGTCTTTCGATTTCGCGGACGGTGTCCTGGGCTTCGGCTTCGGAGCGGCCATAGTGGATGGCGAGGTCGGCGCCCTCGGCGGCGAGGCGGAGGGCGACGAAGCGGCCGATACGCTTGGCGGCGCCGGTGACGAGGGCGACGCGGCCGGAGAGTCTCTTTTCGTTGGGCATGGAGCGTTCAAATAACTCCACGGGAAAAGGTAGCACAACCCCTGTTACTATTGGGCCCCGAGAACAACGTGAAGATGTCCAGAGTCTTCAGGGGCTGAAGCCCAATTCATTTGCCGGATATTTGTCAGGGCTGAAGCCCTGACCCCCTAAAGAGAAATGCGGCGAAACGGTGGGACACAATACTACAATCGTGACGAGGCCGAGGTGATGGCGATGAAACTTGATTTGCTGGCGATTGCGGCGCATCCGGATGATGTGGAGCTGACGTGCGGGGGAACGCTGCTGAAGATGGCGCAGCGCGGGTACACGACGGGGATACTGGACTTGACGGCAGGGGAAATGGGAACGCGAGGAACGCCAGAGACCCGGGCGAAGGAAGGAGCGCGTGCGGCGAAGATTCTGAAGGTGGCGTGGCGGGGGACGCTGGGGGTGGCGGATTCGGATGTGCAGGCGACACGCCAGAACAAGTTGCGGCTGGCGAAGGTGATCCGAGAATTGCGGCCGCGGACGGTGATCCTGCCGTACTGGGAGGCGCGGCATCCGGACCACTACCACGCCTCGGCGCTGGGGTATGAAGGGTGCTTTTTGGCGGGGTTGAAGCAACTGCCGCTGGACGGGGAGCCTTACCGGCCGTTCAAGATATTGTATGCGACGTCGTTTGAGGGCATGCCGCCGACGTTTGTGGTGGATGTGACGAAGCAGTATGAAGCGAGAAGGCGGGCGATTCTGGCATATGGATCGCAATTCCGCCCGGCGAAGAGCGAGCGGAAACAGCGGGTTTACCTGGCGATTGACGAGTTGGACTCGAAGATGGATCTGCTGGCGCGGCACTTTGGACAGATGATTGGGGTGCGGTACGGGGAGCCGTTTTTGCAGAAGGAGATGATGGCGGTGCAGGATGTGGTGGAGTTGGGGGTGCGGTCGGTCTGAGAGAAGTTTTAAGTTGTAAGTTTTCAGTTTTAAGTAAAGAAAGAACGGGAAAAGTGACGAAGGGCGCGGGGTGGGAGCATCGGCAGCCAGGGATCCAGAAGCGCAGAGAAAGACTTACACAGAGGTCGCGGAGAGCGCAGAGGTCGCAGAGGAAGAGGGGAGAAGAGGGAGAAAAGCAGATCCCTCCACTACGCGGCCCGACGCGCCAAACTACGGCGCGGGAGAGAAAGTCGGGCCGCTCCGGTCGGGATGACAGCTTGGGCGGGTACGCATGCGGCACGGGCGTGCGGTCGGGATGACAGCGTGGGAGAGATTATGGTTTGTTGACGTGAGTTGAAACCGTGAAAGCGGCGGCAAGCCGCCGCACTCCAAGGCGGGCCGGGGTAGACGCCGAGCGCGGAGGGCACAAAGAAGAGGATTCCTCACCCCGACGAAGCGTACGGGGCGCAAAACCCGCGCTTCGCGGACTCCCTTTGGAATGATGGCACTGGGTCATTCGGCTGAGATGGAGTGATCGGCGGATTAGACAATGTCGTCTTCCATGGCGGGGGTGAAGCCGGGGAGGTTTTGGCCGGCGGGGGTGCGTTCGACCTTGACGCGAAGCTGATTTTCGTTTTCGGAGCCGGACTTGCGCAAAACGACGATGGTGCTCAGCGCTTCGTTATAGACGCGAGTGACGAGATAGGTTTCGCCGGTGCCGTCCTTCTTCCAAAGCTGGCCGATCTGAATCTTCCGCGCTCTCATAGTGCTGCTTTGAATGTAGATAGGCTGGCCGGAAGTGTCAACAGCCCATGTGGCAGGGGGTACACAGTACGATGGCACTACCCGGGAGGAGGAACGGAAAAGCAGATCCCTCCACTGCGCGGCCCGACGCGCCAAAAAGCGGCGCGGAAGAGAAAGTCGGGCCGCTGCGGTCCCTTCGACTGCGCTCAGGGCGGGCGGGATGACAATTTTGAGTGGGCAGCAGGGCGAGAGGGGAGGAAACCATATTGAGGTGGGGCACATCCTAGAAAGCGAGAGTAGGGCAGGTCAACCACGGGTGTATAATCGCGTGGAAGGCAGGGAGGCTCGACCCATGCGGAAATTATTGCAGTGCGCAGTCGGTCTGGCGCTCGCGGCAGGCTTGATGGCATGGCCTGCGGGCACGAGAGCTCAGGGCCAATCCCAGCCGCCAAGTTCCTCGCCGACGCAGCAGCAGGGACAGCAGGGCGCTTCCGGACAACCTGGGCAGACGACACAGCAGCAGGGTCAGCAAGGCGGCAGCCAGGACCCGAATGCAACACAGGGGACTGGGCCGATTCCGGTTGGACAGGTGCCCCCGCCGCCACCGCCACCTCCGGACGCTACCGCGACTCCGGCAGCAGCGCCGGCGGCAAAGCAGCCCGGATCAGACGCTCCGATACAGCAGCCGCAGACGGTACATCCCAAGAATGCGAACGAAGACGTGGATGCCATCGGGAACCGGAACCCGGGCAAGGGCTTGGACTGGTACTCGCTGGAGCGCGAAATCGCCTTGGGAAAGTCGCTGGCGCAGGAAGTGGAGCGCAGCTCAAAGCTGATTGATGACCCCGTGGTGACAGAATATGTGAACCGCGTGGGGCAGAACCTGGTGAGGAATTCGGATGCGCGGGTGCCGTTCACGATCAAGGTGATTGACTCCGATGTGGTGAATGCGTTTGCGCTGCCGGGCGGCTTTTTCTATGTGAATAGCGGGCTGATCCTGCGGGCGGACGAAGAGGCCGAGCTGGCGGGCGTGATGGCGCATGAGATGTCGCACGTGATTGCGCGCCACGGCACGAAACAGGCCACCAAGGCAGACATCATGCAGATCGGCGCGATGGCGGCGATGATCTTCATACCGTATGGCTGGGCCGGCTATGGAATCTACGAAGGAATGAACCTGGCCATCCCGCTGACGTTCCTGAAGTTTTCGCGCGACGCGGAACGCCAAGCGGATTTCCTGGGAATCCAGTACATGTACAAGGCGGGGTACGATCCGAACGCGTATGTGACGTTTTTTGAGCGGCTACAGGCAGACGAGAAGCGGCGGCCGGGAACGGTGTCGAAGGTATTTTCGACGCACCCGCCGACACCGGATCGCATCGAGGCAGCGCAGAAGGAGATTGCGCGAATTTTGCCGGAACGCGACGAGTACATTGTGTCGACTTCGGAGTTTGATTCGGTGAAGAGCCGGCTGCGGAACATCATGTTTTCGCGCAAAGCGCAGACCGGGCCGGGCAAGCCGACGTTGCGGACAAAGACGGAACAAACCGATAAGGACAAGCAGACAACGCAGGATCCAAGCTCGAGTGACGATGACCGGCCGACGTTGAAGCGGAGACCGGATACGCCGTAGCGAGTTTTCAGTTTTAAGTTTTCAGTTTTAAGTTGGAATAGGGCGGCTGTGAGCCGCCCTCTTTTTTTGTTGATTAGAGATCTGACCGGGAGTGACGTGACGGGGCGAGAACGGACAGGGCGTGCGTTACAACGGGGAGGAAAAAGCAGATCCCTCCACCCCGGCGAGGCGCACGGGGCGCACAAACCGCGCTCCACGGCCCGACGCGCCAAACTGCGGCGCGAAAGAGAAAATCGGGCCGCTCCGGTCGGGATGACAATGTTGGTTGAGGCACGAAAGAAGTCCGGAGAACAGTAGGGGCGATTAGAGAGGGGTGAATAGGCAGGGACGCAAACAGCGCGCGTACTACAAGGCGGAGGGAAAAAGCAGGTTCCTCGCTGCGCTCCTGCCTTCGGCGGGCAGGCGGAATGACAAAAGGGGTCACGCGTTGCCGAGATAGGGTGCAGCCCTTCGCTGCTCAGGGTAAACAGTGCTGGACCCCTACGGAAGCAGAGGCAGGCGGGCAAAGCAGACCCAACGCAAAGAAGGCGCGGCACGGAGAAGAGAGATTCCTCGCTTCGCAGACTCCGCAAGGAATGACGGGGGTTTTGCGGTTCACCAAGATTAGCGGTGGCCGGCCTTTTGGCGCTCTTCGGGGGCGGCGGAGATACCCATGCGGCGGAGTTCATCGGAATAGTATTTGCGGAAGAGGAGGTCCCATTCCTCGCTGCCTTCGAGGATTTCCTTTTTCTGGGAAGAGATGCGCTTGCGGACTTCGACCTCGACCTCTTCTTCCTCGCGAAGGACATTGGTGACGGTCTGGACGATGTGCTGGCGAATGGTGTCGCGGTCCTCGATAAACTCGACTTCATTGGCTTGCACGAGAAGATCGGTGACCTGATGGGAGATGCGGACAATTTTTTCGCGGCTCAATCTCATCGTGTTTGTACGCCTTGGTTCCCTTCCCCGGCGGCGAATTCCAGCGGCGAGCGATCTGGAGCAGAGAGCTCCGCTGGAGTTCAGCGCAAAATCAATTTTTGGTCGCGGGCGATCTGGCCCTTCACTTTCTTGAACATTTCCTGATAGGAGACGCCGGTACGGCGCATTTCATCCTGATATTGGATGAGGATATTGCGGACCTGCTCGTTGACACGGTCTTCGACGGTGAGCTCCTCCATAATGCGGAGGCGCACGCGGGCGGTGACCGGCTCGACGTCCTTTTCCTTGATTTCGACGAGCTGGTCTGCGACGAGCTTCTTGATGACTTCGGCGGCCAGGTGGCCGACATAATCGCGGTTGAGGAGCATCTAAGGGGCGTCCCTCGAGTGTTTTATGAAACACTGAGTGTACTGGTTGCAAAGGAAAATCGCAAGAAAACACGGAGGGAAATGGGAGCGCGGGAGAGAGTTTGACGGTGTGAGGGGGTTCCTGTAGTATGGATAAATGTGAGCAGAGAGGGCGGTTAGCTCAGTTGGTTAGAGCGCCTGCCTTACAAGCAGGAGGTCGCAGGTTCGAGCCCTGCACTGCCCACCATCCGTGAGTTGCAAACCCACCGCGGGGACGTAGTTCAGCTGGTTAGAACGCTGCCCTGTCACGGCAGAGGTCGCGAGTTCGAGTCTCGTCGTCCCCGCCATTTCTTTCAACAACTTGGGAGAATGGCGTCTGTGCTAGGTGGGAATTTGTGCCGTCCTTTGTGTCATAACCCCCTTCAAACCCCCTCCCATGACCGTTGAGGACGCCTTCGCTGAAAGCGCATCGAGCGCTTGGCGCTTGGCTTGCATTCGCATGTGGCTGTAATGGTCGAGCATCTTCGCAGCCAGGTGTCCCGCAATGGCCATGACCGTTCTCTCACTGGCCTGACTCTTGGCCAGCTCGGTGATCGCGTGATGGCGCAGATCGTGGAATCTGAGACCATGCAGCGGACTCTTGAGACTGCGAATGTCGGCCTTACATTCATCGTTCGCACACTCCTGAGCGGGCTGTTGTAGCAGTCCGCATGCTGGACACGGGATCGCTCGCGTCAGGCTGCGCCACGCGGAACGCCAGCCAGTCATAGGCTTTGTGGGGTCAGGCTTGCTATAACCCTCCGCGTACGGGAAGACGTGCCAATGGCCTTCGAGGTTGTCACCAAACAGCTTCCGCGCCTTCTCTCTGAGATGGAGCACCGTCCCCCAAGCATCGGCATTAAGTGGAATCGCTCGCTCCCCTGCGAGCGCCGTGTTCACAAACCCTTGCGACGCGCACGTCATCTCATATCCAGATGTTGTGCAGACTGCCGTTTAGGCTTGCCCAGCCGAATATCGACCCCAACCATGGGCCCGTAAACATTAATGCCATAGTTTAAAAACTTCGGCTCGGATAAATAAAGATTTGATATATGCATCCAACTTACGCCGGCGGAAATGGCATAGCGAGGATTAAAATTGTATCGCGCTCCACTCCCCATCATCATCGTAAACGTGAAGTCCTGTCCCTGCGCATAGGGCACCCCTTTGGGTCCCTTGGCGTTAATAAGCCCAAGACCGAGGCGTCCTTCAAAGTAGGGCACAATTCTCCAGTTAGGCCGGACAAAATTACGTCGAATACCCATGTCGTAAGCCCCATACCGTGTTTCAGGCCCCCTCGGAATCACGGTGAAGGACCCGCTGAAGGTAAGATCCCAATTGCCGCGTAGAATCCCAGGACCCTTTACGTTGCCGGTTTGCCATCGGAGAGAAGCAATGACGGGTACCAGCGTGTATTTAAGCGGAGTCTCATTGTACGCGTCGCCTAAGAGACAGTCGAAAACAAAAGGGATATTGATGGGAAGCCAACCCGTTTCCAAGGAAAATTCGCGCTTGTTTTTGTAATAGATGCTTGTGTTGAAATCAGTCGATTCAGAGTCCCGCACAATTCCATCCGAGGGTTGACTCTTTGGATCCTGGCCAAGGGATAGCACGGGGTCGGTGAGACATGCCAGAATCAAGGCGAACAACGGGAGGATTCGTGTACTCACGTTAATAAATATTATCCAAGCTGAAAGACTTGCGAAGAAAAGGATGAAGGTCTGCGCGCAGCTTTAGGCACTGCGTTTCGGGAGTATCCCGCTAACTGCTCGACCCAAAATGTTACGGGACGGGTTTGTTCTCACTCGAAAAGTCCAGGCCAAGTTGATCTTGCTCTCAAAGCCGCACGAATATTGGCCTTGGCTCCGATCAATCGACAACTCACTTCCCCTTTAAGAGGAGATGTGGGCTTAACTGTTTTGCTTGTCTACTCCGGCCGGCGCAATACATAGCGCACAAACGGATCCCAGAGCATCCCAGCCTATGCGCGCGGTAGTAAATAGAGAGGAGCGCTCAAGAACCAGCCGCGATCTTGTGAAATTGAGATTTGCGGCTGTCACTTTCGCTCTGGAGTTCGGCTTCCAGCCGGCTGCAGACCCGCGCAACGGCTTTTGAAAGAGCGGCGCGGAATTCTCCAGTCAGAACATTCACATCCAGGGCAATGGGCCTTCCATCAGAAACACGAAATAGTGAAATGTATCCCCAGCGTTGATTGGAGGTGGACATCAATTCCAGCCGCAATTCCCATGGCGGATCGTCTAACCCACGCTCTGCCCAGGAGAACACCAGTTTCCCATCCGGTTCGCAGTTCATGGGGAGAAAGGAATTTGCGGAGAAGCCATTCGGATGCAACATTTGGAATCGGATTCCATCGAAGCCGACCGGCTGCAGCGTATCCTCAAGCACGTGACAGATTGACTGAAACTCATTGCAACTCTCCAGCGACTCCGCCGCGTGCCTGACAGCCACATGATTGGCCACTATTTGACGCCGGCGCGTCGCCCGTTGAAGAATCGAGAGCATCTCGCCAAATTCACCGTATCGCAGCTGTTGGACACCGATGAGCACGACCGTGCCGGTTAGCGCAAGGATGAGAGCGACCGCGGTAGCCCGGTGAAGAAGGACAAGACTGATGAAGCCGAAACCGGCCGTGACCGCATACAAAAGGAGGACCGCCTCCCGTTGTGACAAACCTCGTTTGAGCAATTTGTGGTGGATATGATCGCGGTCTCCCCGGAAGATAGGCTTGCCGCCAAGAAACCTACGTGCGACAGCAAGAACGACGTCCAGGATAGGAAGGCCGAGACAAACCAGCGGAATCGAAACGGCAACAATTGTGGGTGCCTTTTGGGAAGCGATGATGGCCAGGGCACTGATCAGGAAGCCGATGAATAAGCTGCCGGAATCTCCCAAGAAAATAGAGGCGGGATGAAAGTTGAAGCGCAAGAAACCGAGGATGACACCCGCCAAAACGATGGCGAGAAAACTGACCATGGGGTTCGGAGTAAAGAGTGAGAGGAGGAGGATGACGACCGTTGAGAAGAGGCCCGACCCCGCGGCCAGCCCGTCCAGGCCGTCGATGAGGTTGAACGCGTTGGTGATGAGGAGGACCCAGAAAATAGTCAGGGGAAGTCCAATGAAGGTTTGGAGAGGATGTGCGGAGAAGAGGAGATCAAAGTGATGAATGCCATAACCACCCAAATACAAAAGTGTGGCAGCTACAGCCTGGACCAGGAACTTCCCCGTCGGGCTGACCCGGTGCAGGTCGTCATAGAGGCCCAGGGCAAAAATAATTACCGCGGGCGCCAAAAGCTTCAGAATAGGAAGCACTGGCAGAGTCAAAGGCGAAAAGAGCCACCTCGCGACCAGGAGAGCGCAGCCCACTACAATCATAAAAGACACAAAGATGGCGACACCGCCGATTCTGGGTAGAGGGGTGGTGTGCACGTGTCGATCGAGCACGGGAGTTTCCAACCAGCCGCGGGTTTGAGCAAGATCGCGCACAATCCTGGTGAAAACACAGGAGAGAAGAAGCGCAAGACAGAATAACACTGCGAGCAAAGTGGACACGAGGTCGTCCCTTTCCTTAGTTACTGAATGAACTAGCGGATTCAATTGCGAAACGCATTGACTGGCAGCGGATGATTCTTCGCGTGTCCTGTTTCTGATATCCGAAGCGACTGCTGAGGGGGGCCAAGAGATTCGTGAAGTGTTCCGATTTACTGTTCTGCCGGAAAGCTGTCGCGTGAGAGCGATATCCCCATAACCTCGACAGCCGCTCCTTCGATTGTTTCGAGAACTTGCGGTTAAAAGTGCGACAATATCTGTGCTGCTGCTGCGTTGACGGAAAACAGCCGCTCCAGCACTTTTCTCGAGTTCTGGCCCATTCGCTCTCGCAGTTCGGGATCATTCGCCAGCCTAAGCGCCGCCGCAGATAAACGTTCATCGTCTCCATTTAAGAGGCAGAGGCCTGCTTGATTCTTCTCCAATATTTCGAAGAGGTCATTGCCGGGATTGACGCTGGCGAGCGAAGGCTTGCGCCAGTACATGTATCCGAGCAGTTTTCCCGGGACGTTGTGGGTTTTCAGCCGCCGGTCCAATGAGAGCAACCCCACGTCGAACTCCGAAAGCATTGCCAGATATTCTCGATGAGTGACCGTCGGCAACACTTGAACGTTTTGAAGGCCATTCTCAGCAAGGGATCTCATCAAGCGAGGCACCTCGCTGCCTTCGCCGACGAGCAGAAATCGAATGTGGTCATGGCCGGCCAGACGCCCGGCCAATCGGATGATGTTGTCGACATCCTGTGCCACTCCCAGGTTGCCACCATAGAAAAAGACAATCTTGCCTTGTAATCCAAGCTGCTTTCGGTAATTCGTGGCCGGCAAGTCCTCCACGCACAGGCTCATCCAGTTGTAGAGCACTTCCACTGGAAATTCCTGCGTTGCGAACCCTCGTGCAAAGTAGTGCAGGTTGGCCTGTGACTGAACAGCGATTCGATTCGCGGCCTTATACTGCTGAATTTCTTTTCTGCGGAAGAAATGATAGATCAGTCCTTTTCGCAGAAGGCCGGCATCCACAGCCCATGCAGGGAAAATATCCCTCAAAATCAGATATGAGGGACATCCCCAGACGCATTTCAGGCGTTCCACCAGAGCCCCCCAAAAGATCGTCGGAGAGTAGAAAACGATCAAATCCGCCGGATTCCTAAGCAAAAACTGCTTGGCACAACGCCAGACCAGGTTGGAAAGCCTGGTCTCTTCCACGGCACGGAATATCTTGGATGCACCTTTGATTTGCCGTGTTTTTATCCGGATGACTCGTGATCCCTCTTCCAAGGTAACTTCCATGTTTCTCGAAATCCTGCTGCTCGGAGTCAGAATCATGACATCATGCTTTCGGCGGTGAAACTCCATCGCTAAGTCATGCATCTGCGTGGCGCTTGATTTCGAGTGCGGCAAATAGCAGTCGACTAGAAGCAATATTCGCATGTAATGGCTCAGAAAGTCGGATAACGGGTCCGATTTTTTCTCGCAACGTGCGGGAACTAGCAGTTCTCAAGGCCGTGGGCCTCACGCACAAAATGGCTCTCCTGGAGCGCGTCGAGGCTTCTAGACTTCGCCAAATAACCAGATCGAATCCGGCTTACGAGATCTTGATAAATTCGCTCGCTGGGACTTCCCCCCATTGGGTTCAAGATATTGCGGTCCCAGAGTGAAGTCATTTGCAACGTACGACGAGCGTTCGTGCACAGGTCCTGATCGGCGAGAATTGTTGCGCCCGCTGCGATTGTTTCCGGCCGCTCGGTAGAGCGCCGCGTCACCAAGCAAGGGACCCCAAGAATTAGGGCTTCCTCTTGTACCGTGCCGCTGTCGGTGACAATCACGCGCGCCTCTTTTTCCAGCTTGAGGAATTCGATAAATCCCAGCGGTTCGGTCACGGTAACTTTGGAGTCCTTCAAGATCCGTTCCAGTCTATATTCGCGAATGCGCGCTTTCAGCCGAGGCATCATGGGCAGGACAACCGGAAGGGCGTGTGAAAGTTGTCGAAGGCCTTTCAGCTTTTCGAGCAGGACGCTTTTGTTGTCGATATTCTCTTCCCGGTGCAGCGTGCAGAGGGCATATTCCTTCTCTCTCAGCCCTAAACAATGCAGCACCAGGCTCTTGTCCGCGGTGGGAAGGAAGCTCGATAGCGCATCCACGATGATATTGCCCACGGTGACGACGCGAAACTCAGGAATACCCTCACTTAACAGGAGCTGCTTGTATCGGTCCAAATAGCAGTAGATTAGATCCGACATGTGGTCAACGATGATTCTGTTTTTCTCTTCAGGCATGCGCCAGTCGAAGCTCCGGCCCCCGCCTTCAATGTGAATGACAGGGATGCTGTACTTGGCGACGATGATTGCGGAGAGAACCGTGTTTGTGTCGCCCAGGTACAGAACGGCATCCGGACGCAAACGTTCGAGCATTCCCGCGGTCTTTTGAAAAAGCAGCGCACTCTGGTAGACATGGCCCGTCTTGCCCGTTCTTTTGAGAGTCCGTCCGATTCTAAGATTCACTTTCGGAAGGCGAACGTTCAGTTGCCTGTGAAAGACGCCGTCCAACTGGTAGTCGAAGTGCTGACCGGAATGCACGTAGATGTGCCGGTAGTTGTGCTGCGCTTGACCCCGATCGAGAAGGGTCAAAAGCTTGTGCATCCGAATGATGTCAGGCCGAATGCCCAAAAATGTTACCAGCTTAAAAGGATTCTTCATCGCGCCTCAGTTTTCGAGAGCGGCCAACATCTCGGTAAAAGAAGGAACTTTCAGCATTCGATTTAGTTCCTTTACCGTCGTGAGCGTGCGGTTAAGCCTGTTTTCATTATCTGCTTTGATCGTGCACGGAATGCGATATTTGCGTTGAAAGGCCAGAAGCATCTCGTACTTGGACACCGCCGTTGAGAAAACGTGGTAAACACCGCGCCTAGGGAATGCATCTGGCGACTCTATGATTTGATCGCAGAGTTTTCCGAACTGCTGCGTGGTGATGCCATTCCAATAATGCTCTGCGAAGCCCATAATGCTTTTCCCCTTTTGCTGCAAGAACCATTCCAGCAATCCGGTGTAACCATCCAGTTCACGCCCAATGATCGAGGTGCGAATTGTCAGACAGTTCGCCGGCTCACCGAGGCTTTTGGAAAGGCCGTAAATGTCGACGGGAGATTTGGGTGAATTTTCATCATAGGGGAATCCAGCCTTGCCGTCGTACACGCAGTCGGTCGTGATATGGATAAGTTTCTCACCAAAATGTTGGGCCAAAGTGTGCGGCAGAGCCCCATTGACAAAAAATGTCAGGGCCGGATCACGCATGACGAAAGGGATCGTAACGCCGATGGCGTTAATGACATGATCCACCTCACCGACCCGCTGAAGGAACTGGGTCATGCGCTCGCCCGGGAACCCCTTTTTGGCAGCGTAGTCCTGATAAATTAGCGCCGCATCGAAAGGGAGAATCTGCGCTTTGCCCGTCCCGCCATAAGCTTTCTCGAGCAGAGCGACTTTATCGGGGTTCCTTATTCCTAGAATGAGATCGTACTTTTTGTTGAGAACGCCATAAATTGCGCTCCCAAGCATGCCGGTGGCGCCGAGTAACAGGACTCTCTTCATTGTTTTAGATCTCTATGCTCGCCAAATTTCACCGGAACTCTACTTGCCACACGTCTTTTCCCCAGTGGTCATACGGAAAGCGGTAATCGTCTTTTGCGGATTCTTCCAGGGTAGCCGTGGAGAAAAACATGATTTTCGACCCAGGCTCGAGAGCGCGAAAGCCGTTGGCGTAACCTGCCGGAATGAAAAGGATCTTTGGTTGGCGGTCGGATAGGACGAACCGTTGCGGTTTAGCGTCTCGGCTCGGATTGACAGGATTATCGATGGGAACGGCAGCAACGACTGCCGAACCACTCACGACCAACACAAACTTCTCCTCCTTTAGGTGGCCGTGAAATGCGCGCACAACCTCTGATGAGAAGTTCTCCACCAGGTAGAAGCGCCGGACCGAGTCGAACGCAAAGCCATTCACAAACGAGACCTGGCCACGGTCGTCAACGGCGAATCCACCGGCGATGAGCGTGGGTTCCTTAGGCAAATTGACCATTAGCTTTCAAGCTCTGCGCATGGCGCACGTTGAAGTAAACATCATTTTCGGTTTGTTTGATTCGTCCTAATCCGACCAGTTCCGTAATCTCCCGCACTCCGTCCTGCACGGTGCGCATCGTATTGGGATTAAAGACTCCGTCCCGCAACGCCTTACAGGTGCTGACGTGATAATTGCGCTGGTCCTGGAACTTCTGCTCCGTGTGTTTCACCCTGCAGCCCGTCATCTTACTGACAATGGCCGCAAGGTCCTTGATCTGCAGATTCTGCGCAGCCAGGTTGTACACTCCCCGCACCGGGCGCTCAAGGTTGTGCACAATCGCTTGAGCGATGTCCTTCACATGGACCAGCGGCCTCCATTGCGTGCCCCCGAACACCGAGAGCTCTCCTTTGGTCAGCGCGTTCGCGGTCATGTAATTCACGACGAGGTCCATCCTTGGGCGCGAATAGGTGTCCGACACGCCAAATGCCGTCCCCAAACGGTACACCAAGCTATTCTCGGCCGTGAGAAAACCTTCCGCAGCCAGCTTCGTCTGGGCGTAGAGGGACAATGGCTGGACCGGAGCCTCTTCGTCGACCTCCGTGTCGAATTGGCCGTAAACGGAACAAGTCGAGGTGAAGACGATTCTTCCATGATAGTTTTCCGCGAGCCATTGGACGGCGTTTTGGTTGACTTCCACGGTGAGCTCTCGATTCACCTCGCAGGCGCCGTCGCCCACAATGGCGGCGAGCCAGATCACGTGCGAATAGCTGGAAAGCAGTGGCTTGAGCTTCACCGTGTCTCGGACATCGCCACAGACAAAATCCACTTTCTTCAGGTAATGCGGCTCGTACACCAGGCTGTCGTACACGGAAAAAGGAATTCTCTCCGCGATCAGCAGCTCCGTAACCGCCCCGCCGATATAACCGGCCCCGCCAACCACCAGTACTTTCGCCACGGTGTCCCTCCGGAAATTGTGCTGCTTCAGACGGCAAGGAATGAATCAGCGGCTAGCCCTGAGAATATCCAGGCCGGCTGCCTTTTTTCCTTGGCCGTTTCTCTTTGGAAATTACTGAAGGGGTTTACAACCTTGCAGAAATTCGCTCGCGCTTACGAATCCGTCCGACTAGCTTTCAGTCCCCAGCTCCCGCCGACCTCTCAAGGGCAGGCGGTACTTTGGGTGCTCCGTTTGCCTCTAGTGCCTTCTGAAAGAGTTCAATGGAGCCTTGCCGAAAAGCGGAAGAGGACATCCACTCTTCAAAATACTTTCGTGCGCGCAGGGAGAGTGACTCGTAAGTGTTCTGATCCATTTCAACACAGCGCTGAATCGCCCGCCGCCATTGCCCGCGATCGCCCAGAGGCAAGTCCCAGCCGGCACCTTTTTTTGACAATTCACGCCAGGGCGTCTGGTCACTGACCAAGATTGGACAGCCCGCCGCAAGCCCCTCGATAATCACGTAACCGAAGTTCTCTCCCAACGTTGGCAAAAGCTGGAAGTGGTACTTGGCGAACACCTCCAGCACCTGCTCCTGTGCAACTGGCCCTTGATAACAGACGCGGATCGAATTCGGCAGCCGCCGTATTTGCGCTTGACAAGCCTCCCAATAGCCCGCGTCATCGATGGGACCATAGATGTCCAATTGAATTTCTCCATCTGCGGAACCCAGAAGCTCCAGAGCGAATTGAAGATTTTTCATCCGCGAGATCCTGGACAGAAAGATGAACCGGACGCCCCCCGGAACCTTTGCCGGTCTTGCCGCAGGTGGAGGCGCCGAAAAGAGACTGGGATTGGGTACATCGGGAGCAAGCTGGATCGTGCCGTTGTTCCCGGAGCCGCTTCGGAAGGTCATCGCGCGAATCTGCTCTTCTTCCCGTGTCGATGATGCTTGCCAGAGAATGTCCCGGCAGAGGCCCGCCGCAAACGCCGCCTTGCGGTAAAAGAACTTACGCGAGCGCTTCAGTTCCAGTGCCGCGCGCGAGAACTCTCCCCGCGGGGCCAGCACTACGGCGGCTTCCGGCAGAAGGCCCATTTTGCGCAGCAAGAGAGTCTTGACCGTCAGCCGCGAAAAAAAACTGTTCAGATAAATGATGTCCGGCCCAATTTCCCGGATGCGCCGGAGCAAGTTCTTCATGGAAAGATCCGAAGTATAGAAAACCCGGGCCTTTCCGAGCGTCACCCAGCGGTCCAGCGGAACCTTTGTGTAGGGCTGATCATCCGTTCTGTCGCGATCGCGCGTGAAGACGCAGAAATCAAACTCGTCCCCCATGAGTTCGACTAAATTGGAAATGGCAATTAATGCCCCGCCGGCTTTGTAGCCGGGCAGATACCAGTCAGCGAACATAAGAATTCGCGGTTTCATTTGTAGTGTTCGATTGCCGAGCCGCGGACTGCAAGGTCTTTAACTTGTTCGCAAGCTTTCGGGAGTAATTCCAGGAGCAATCCGCTCACAGCGACTGTTTCCGCGCAGCTTAGTGCTTCTTTGAATGTTTTTCACAAGAACCGAGACAATAAGTAGGAGGGGTAAGATCATCTTCACAAGGGGCGCAAAATGATAAAATATTGAATACTTCAGGCACATAATGCAAGTGGAATAACAAAAAACATAAATTGTCATTACTTGCCATTTCCCGCAGTCTCTTGCGAACCATCGCATCAGGAATGCGAATAATGTGCCGTTAATAAAACCTCGAATAAGCAAGTCAATTTCGCCCCCCCACAATGCACTCTCAGCAATTGGACCTAATGTTTGGGGTGGCACCACTGCATCAGGGAAATAATTTCTTGCGTACCAATACATCGGGTGCCATTTCGTCTGATCCACCAGCGGTACCATGGAAATAAAATCATTGAAAAACACTTGCCACTCAATTGGCGGCAGGGTGCCCTGGGAGCGCTCAGAGTACAAATGAAATCCCGTAAAATAGACGGCCCCCAGTTCCGCGGCTGGCATTCCCTGTTCCTGAGATGTAGTTTCTTTGAGCGCTGAAAAATCAAGTTCGGCGGATCGAACCATCTCAATGACTGAAAAAACCACTCCGAGTGCCAGCATTACCAGGATTCCCTTTTTTAAGGTTATTCGTTTAACACAATAATGATATAGTGCTGCCGCGGCGATTAGGATGACAAATGCATCAATTCTGGCACCGAGTGAATTCTGAACCTCATAAACAGCCCGCAGAAGAACAAAGGACCAAATATACAAACGATATCGTTTGTAGTTTTCAAACATAGCCGTCAACAATACAAAAGTGCCACCCGTTTTAAGAACAATGGAAATTGTTACTACGCGCCTGCCGATCCAGGAGAGATTGTCGTATCTCGTGTAGTTGTCAATATATGTATACACGGGAGCCGAAAGACTCCAGAGCGCAATAACACTGAACAGTATGAGGACAAACAAAATGCGGACGATCGGCTTTTCCGCATTACCTAAATTTTCTAATGAATTAAATTTCGGTGCATGCCTGCCACGAAAAAACAGATATCCAAACCCTACAGCAGCTATGAATAGAACATGACGCCAAAGATGCAGACCGAGCTCGCCCTGATCCGGGCGGAGCGCCGCTGCCTCAGTGATCACCCAAAACCGGCCAATGAGGGTCACCTGAAAACCGGCCAACGATAAAGCCCGGGACATTGACTCTGGCGAGAGGGCCTATAGCCTTCGTCAGCATGAGCAATGTCTTGAGCGAAGAGAAGAAACAACAAGTCGTCGCACTGGGGAAGCTCGGATGGCCTCTACGGCGCATCGAGCAAGCCACCGGTGTGCGTCGAGAAACAGCAGGCGCTTACCTGAAGGCGGCCGGGATCGCGGTACGACCGCCCGGTGCCTGGGGACGGCGAGCGCCGGCAAAACCGGCCAATGAGGTGACCACCGACCCTCCTGAGGCAAAACCGGCCAACGAGGTGACCACCGACTTTAGCCCTCCGATTTCACCTCCCATGGGCAACCAGGATCGGGTCACCAGCGCCTGCGAGCCCTACCGCGAACTCATTCAGCAGGGGCTGAGTCGCGGCCGGAATGCTATGGCCATCTGGCAGGACCTGGTTTCCGATCACGGATTTCCCCATGGATACCAGACCGTGAAGCGTTTTGTTCACAAGCTTCGCGGATCCGAGCTGCCACAAGCCGTGGGGATCATCCTCACCGCCGCCGGAGAAGAGGCCCAGGTCGATTACGGATCGGGTCCCATGGTGCGCGACCCGCAAAGCGGAAAATACCGACGAACGCGACTGTTCGTGCTGACCCTGGGCTACAGCCGCAAGTCCGTACGCTTGCTGTTATTCCGTTCGAGTTCACGTGTCTGGGCCGAGCTACATGAGAAAGCCTTCCGTCGACTCGGTGGGTGTCCTCGCATCGTGGTACTCGATAATCTCCGCGAGGGCGTAATCGTCGCTGACATCTACGACCCTACTCTCAATCCACTCTTTCGGGATGTGCTGGCACACTACGGCGTCGTGGCCATGCCCTGCCGGATTAAAGATCCCGATCGCAAAGGAAAAGTGGAAGCAGGTGTCGGACACGCGCAGAAGACTCCGCTCAAAGGTCTGCGCTTCGAGAGTCTGGAGGAAGCGCAAGCTTATCTGGATCGTTGGGAAGAACGCTGGGCCGATACGCGCATTCATGGCACCACGAAACGGCAAGTGGCGGCCATGTTCGCCGAGGAAAAACCGTCCCTGCTTCCTCTTCCGCTCGAACCCTTCCGCTACTACCAGTATGGAGAACGCGTCGTTCATCTCGATGGCTGTGTAGAAGTCGAAGCTGCTTATTACGGATTACCACCGGGATGGATCGGGCGAAGCGTCAAAGTGCAATGGGATGCGCTGCACGTGCGCATCCTGCATCCCGGTACGAATCAACTTCTCCGCGAGCATATTCGCCAAAAACGTGGCTGGTATCGCATCAAAAGCGAGGACTATCCAAAGAAAATGCCGTTCAGTACCGCTCAGCTATTGCATCGAGCGGGCCGCGCCGGAACCCAGATCGGCATACTGTCTGTGACCATCTATCAGCGACAAGGCGAGGCGGGCATTCGCCGCATCCTGGGAATCCTCTCTTTAGCCAAGAAATACGGCACCGCAGCTCTCGAAGATGCCTGCGCTGCGGCCATCGAGATCGGTGTGCCGGAGTATCGCTTCGTGCGCCGTTATCTGGAGCGCCACCCACAACTGAGTCTCCGGCAAGTCGATCCGCTGATCCGGGAACTCACCGAGTACCGCGACTTCATCAATCTCAAACTTAAGGAGCAACCAGAATGAATCTGATCGAAATAAACCGTGCCTTACGACAGTTGCGCCTCGGCGGCATCGCTGCCGTTCTCGAGACGCGTCTGCAGCAGGCCCAGGCGGAACCGATGGCGCCCATCGACTTCCTCTCCTGTCTGGTATCGGACGAACTCACGCGCCGAACCGACCGGCTGCTGGAGCGACGAAGAAAACAAGCACAGTTTCGCGATCCGCAGAAAACCCTCGACAACTTCGATTTCAACTTCAACAAAAAGATGAATCGAAGCCTGGTTTTCGATCTGGCGACAGCGGCGTTTATCGCTCGTCGCGAAGACTCACTTTTCCTGGGGCCACCCGGAACTGGCAAGAGTCACTTGGCCCAGGCCATCGGACAAGCGGTGATCGGACAGGGCTATCGCGTGCTCTACCGCGAGGCCCACAAGCTGCTTGAGGAAATCACGGAAGCCACCATCGACGGAACCCGCAAAGAGCATATGGAACTCCTGGCCACCGTGCCGCTGCTGATCATCGATGATCTGGGAATGCGCAAGCTAGCGCCCACAGGGGCAGAAGAACTGCTGGAAATCGTGATGCGCCGTCACGAGCGCGCCAGCACCATGGTCACCTCGAACCGCCCTGTGGAAGACTGGGGCAAACTGCTCGGAGACAGCGCGGCCGTCACCGCCATGCTCGACCGACTGCTACACCACGGGCACATCCTGAAATGCGGACCAAGAAGCTGGAGAACGAAAACGGACTTGCCTGATCAGGAGAAGATGGGATAAAAGAACCATGTTCCGGGCCACATCCGTTGGCCGGTTTTGACCTGACCACCGTTGGCCGCTTTTGACCCGACCACTGAGGCCGCTAGATTCTCAAATCCGACCCCGGATGAAAGAGAATCTAGAGCAAGGAATCCATAGGCCGGAAACACCGTATATGCGACGGCAAATGCCAAATAAATAAAACCAATTTCTCCAAAAATATTAGCTTGAACCTGAAACCTAAGCCACAAAGAAAAGCATAAAAATATAAGGATAACAGCAAAGGAGGGAAGCAAAATCTGAACGTTTCGAATGAAGAAGGCCGGCATGAAGAGAAAAGCAGCAAGCCAAATTAAGATATAGATACCAATCCCTTTCGCAAGGAACATTCGAGCTCTTGCGGATAGACCCGGTTCGGCACCAAGGGGCATATACAATCTCCACAAAACAAAATCGATTTATGTCAGCCTTCCAGAATCCACTCAGACTCTGGGGGGAAGCTATTGCCCTTTCGTAATTTTTGCATTTTATATTTCAATGAATCAGCAACGAGTTTTTTTATCGTAGCAAAATTGATCTTTGATAGAAGCTGGCAGACAAAAAACGAAACATAGGCAGCATCGAAGATGTTGTGGATCTGGAACATGTCACAATCCAGCAGAACGTGGTGGGGTGTGATCCCATTCCCGACAAACGGCTTTCGGGATTGATAGCGCCTCATTTCCTTGACCTTCCCCCGGAAGAATGCCTCAAGCCCATGGTACCGGGCTATCTTGTGTAGGATGCTGAGTTCCCGGTTGATTCGGTCTTCCGCATACAACCCATCCGTCAATTCCCTCAGCCCCTTCATCAACAGGTTCTTCTAGTCGAGCGCAGGGACATGCCCCGGCCACCCCGGCAGGTCCTTCGCTGTAAGCAGGTAATCCGCAGTCATCAGGGAGATCAACGGGGAGTATGGCTGCGAGGCGAGATCACGGTGCATCGGCACATCGGAAACCGCGCGATAGAAGGAATCTGAGAGTTTCTTACCCTCATCCCCCTCCGACATGTAGGCCATGCCCTGAGAGGTTGGCGAGGCCCCCGCGATCGTGAGCGGCATGCCCGAAAAGGCATATTGCTCGACCTCTCCCGCCAGGACGACCCCGGAGAATCCATCTGGCGTAGGGCAGACATAGAATCGGCCATCAGTGGTGCGGCTTCGAACCCGTTCGACGAGCTTCGTCGCAACCACCCCCTTGATATAGAACATGGGGGTTTCGAAATCATGGAGATAATCTAAGTTTTCAACGTGGCGCGCCAAATAATCGCTGGAGCGCAAGATCTTCAATTTGCCCGGTCGGTACAAGGACAACTGCCCCTTGCCCGATCGCACCGCGGGATAGGCAAACATCAGCGGGCGCCAGGTCAGGATATCCATTCCTGTCTCTTGCAATGCCCTCGACATCTGGCTGATGCCATAGGGGAGGATGCCATCGTCGCCTCCCAGTGCGATTAGATACCCTGGCTTCACATGATCAAGAGCGAACTCGAAATTGTCTCGCATTCCCACGGAACCTGGTGTGATGTATCTGATTCTCGTGTCCTTCCGGGCAGCCTCCAGCACCACCGCTTCCGTGTTGTCGGAACTGCCATCATCGGAAACGATGATTTCCAGGTTTTCATACTCCTGATTTGAGCAGGTTCGAAGCGTATGGTGAAGGTATTCCGCCCGGTCTTTCGTAGGAATGATCACGGTAAAAAGCGGCTTTGATTCAGTTTTTGTCATGATCACACTCCACTTGCACGGGATTCAACCTGCCGTTCAATTTCCGATACATACTTGAAACATTCGCTTGATCAGAGATCTTGCGAGTGCGCCCAGTGTGTCGAAAGTAGATCTTTCAAAGGCCCAGAAACTGCGCACCGGCATCTTCAACCGGGCGAGGCAGAAGGCAATCAAGACCCCTAAGTTGAGGAGTTGTGCGGCCAGCGCGGCGGACACGGGCCCAACAATGCTGCACCGCTGGCAGGCTCACTGACATTAACAGCGGGCGCTTTCCTTTACGATCTTCAGCACAACGTACGGATTCAGAAACGACCGCCGTACAAACTGGGGGCAATTGTCCAAAGCCTGGATGTAAGTCTCGAAAATCCTCTTGAAACCTGACAGTCGTGAAGAGAGCCTAAACACATTGAATCCGAAAAAATTCACGAGCGGCATCGGCTCGGCTTTGTGCTTTCCGATCCTCTCGAAGTGCCGTGAAAGACTGTAGTAAGACTCCAGGAAGCGCGTGAATGGGGAATGGGTGTAAACGGAGAACTTGGCAAGGACTTTGGGCGAACCATAGGCATTGTGCTGGAAATCGATTGGAAAATTGCGGTTGGGGCTGGTAATGATCAGGGTCCCTCCCGGTTTCAGCACGCCGAATAAAGCGTTCAGAAAAAGCCCCCGTTGTCCATCTAGTTTCGCATATTCTTTCCGGCTTGCCAGCTGTTCTGCTACGTGCTCGATTACCCCCATGCAGAGAATGACATCAAAAAATTCAACTGGGAATGGGATGCGGGCCGCGGATGACACAAAAAGGTAGTGCTTTGCTGGAGCGACGCCCCTTGCCTTCCAGCCCTCTGTGCGATAGGCAAAGTCCATGCCGTACGCTTCAGCTCCTAAATCATTTAGTTTTTCAATGTCGCTTCCGGCCCCGCACCCCACAGAGAGTATCCGGCTCCCCTTTATGCTGCCGAGATTGGGAATGAGATAGCGGCCAAGTTTGTTCAAAAGCTCCTCGCACTCTATATCCAGCTTTGCCTTGTCTAGATGGTAGTCCAACGAATTTACGAGTTCAGATTCGTCGAAAACGTAGAAGCCATTCTTCAATGGAAATCTTTTGCCGCACTTAGGGCAACCAAGTCCGCGTGCTGTGCCACCCTCGACATTTGCCGATGGAACCGCATCAAGCGCGCAGGAACAATCAGGACACCAGAACACTGTGGACCTCTTTTCGCAGAGCTAGGCCTAAATTGCTTCTTTAACGCGGAACCCCCTCAGCCACTGCAATCCTACTGCCTTGAGCTCGCGAATAGCGTTGGCATCAAACGCCCAGAAATCCTTCGCCGACATCTTCAGCCTTACCACGCAGAAGCCGATCAGAATCACAAGGTTAAGGAGTTGAGCCACCATCGCAGCGGAGGCGAGACCGGCGATGCCGTAGTGCAGGCATGCTGGAATCCCCAAGCCGACGAGCAGCGCAAGCCCCAGCAAATTTGAGACAATGCCGGGCCGGGGATGCCCCGCCGCGCGCAAGCCCTGCTCCAGGACCTGCTCCATGCCCCAGAGCACTGTTGCGCCGATCAGCAGATACGCGGTGGTCACGGCGCCAGTAAATTGCACGCCGAACATCAGCCGGATCAGCCAGGGAGTTACCGCCGCGGCGAGCAATCCGGTGCTCATGACGGCGAGTTGCGCCAGACGGAAATGCCGCCCCAGCGTCTGCAAAGCCCTCCCCGGGTCCGTTTCCCCCGCCACCGCCGAAAAACCCACCTGAACGAACGGATGAACCGCCCCAATCTGCCCCAGTGCAATCGCCTGCGCCACCGCGTACAGCCCAATGGCCTCGCTGGGCGCCAGCCGCACCAGGATGAACATATCCGCGCGGTACAGCGCGATGCTGGCCACCGTTGGCAGATAAAAACTTAGTCCGCGCTTCAATAGCCTCCGCGCCGTCGTCCAGTCTGCCAGCCGCGGCGAAATGGCCCCCCAATCCATCTGCGTGCGCACCCCGGTTACAAGCAGCGTGGCCGCCAGCAGCCCCCCGGCAAACGCCCCCGGCGACACCCTCCCGCTGCCCCACGCCGCCAGAATGGCCACAGTGTAGAGAGCTCCCGGCAGCGCCAGCACCACGCTGAAGCGGCCAAACCGGCCTCTTCCCTGGTCGCACCCCAGCAACGTGGTAGTAATCAGCGTTGCGGGCAGATAGGCCATGAACCACCGCGAATCCCCCAGCAGGTGCAGCTTGTCCGCGGGCAAATAGAGAGGAAGCAGCACTGCCAGGAGAAGCGCCTGGAGGACGCCGAGTCCGACGGCCAGCCAGAAGCTCGTGGCGATTACGGCGCGCGGGATTTTGTCCACCCGGCTGACTTCGTAGGCGAGGCTGCGCGGCAACTCCAACTCGCCGAACGGTACCAGCAGCATCGGCAAGAAGATGATGACGGCCAGCTCTCCGCGTCCCGTTGGACCGAGCAAGCGGGCCGCCATGACACCGGAAACCACTCCAAGGCATCGAATGGCCGCGGTTGCGGCGAAGGTTTGCGCATAAGCGCGCCGGTTGGAAAAACGCGCGGGAGCCGGCTGCACAGCAACCGGTTGTTCCTCCGCGAGCACGGTCGCGTCACTGGGTGTGGCCATCATGAACTTGATTTAGGTGCCAAAATTTTCCGGGGCAATGGCAATTAGATTTCTTCAAGACGGAAGCGGCTCGACGTCGGCTGCGTCAACCTCGACTGCAACCGAACGCATAATGAGTTCGAGCGAAAGAACGACGCGATAGATACTCTTCTTGCGCACCAGGATGCCCTCGGCACCGCAAAGCGGTCCGCGCACGATGCGCACCCTTCGACCGACCACCAAGTAGGAGTGCGGCTTCGCGAGCATCTGTCCGTTCAACCCCGCACGCAAGGCTTCTACCTGTTCGTCGGGGAGCGCCGCCGGCAAACCGCCAAATCCGACTAGCCTTGCCACACCGGGCACCTGGAGGACTTTCAAGCGCTCGCGTAACGCAAGATGCACAAAAACATATCCGGGAAAAAGCGGCGTCTCGAGTTCAACGCGGCGGTCACTCCAACGGCGGACGGCACGATAGAGAGGCAAAAAGCTCTCGACACCTCGGCGCGAAATTTCGGCGGCGGCTCTTTTCTCGTGATTTGCGGAGGTATAAGCGGCGTACCAAAAGGGCTGAGAATCAGCCGGAATCCACAGACGCGGTGAGCTGGATGGTGCGATTGAGGCCGAGATCGTAGCCATGGTGTGCGTAGTCTCCAGTTGCAGCTTCGCCCCGTCAGCCACAGGGCCAAATCGCTTCTAACCTATTTCTCTACAACTACTTACAATCAGACCCGCGGCGATTCGTGTTCCTTCTGCGTTTCCTGCTGTGTGCCATTCCGCGAAACGAACCTAACCCACACGCGATTCGTCCAAGTCTGAAACCGAGAACCGTTTGGCGTCGCCCACGGCATTTTCGCGTTCAGCGTCTGGAAAACTTCTTGAGCGAGGAGTTTTCCCGGCTCCTGGGAATCGACTTCTGCCCAGCGCTCTCTGCCCAAGACAAAGACGCTGGCGGCCACCAGAGCTAGAAATGTGCACAAGAACATGATCAGCAGGCGCGGCGGAAAAGATTTTTTCTCGGGCACGGCGGCCGGGTCCAGCACCTTGACGCTGGGAGTTTCTTTGGCTTCCTGAACCTTTGCGAGCTCATACTGCTGAGTCAAGGATTCGTAAACCGCTTCCTGGATCTGCATGCGGCGGTAAAGATCCGCATAGGTGACACCGAGGAGCGGCAAGTTGCGCAGGGAAGGATGCGTGGAGTCCGAGGCATCGGGCGACAAGCCAACCTTTTCGGATGCAGGCCCGCCAAGCTTTTCCATCTGACGGCGCAACTCGGCAATGCGCGCCTGGACGGACCGCACGCGCACGTTGTTGTCCGTATAGGTCGCCTGTAGGCCTTTCAACTCCGTTTCCGCGGCGATCAATTCACCCTCAATCGTGGCCGCGCCTTGCAGCATCGCGCGCGCCTCTTCCTTGAGATCCATCGTCTTGTTCTTACTGGCGAATTGGCTGAAGTCTTGCGAGGCCTGATCGAGATCACGTTTCACGCCGGATAGCCGCTCTTCGAGGAAAACGCGCTCGCGATGGGCAGAGGATGTGGACAACTCCGCTACCAGTTGGTTGAGTTCCTCGACATAGGCATGGGCGATGGCAGCAGCGCGCTTCGGATCGCGGTCGGTGACGCTGATCGTGATGATTCCGCTCTTGCGGTCTTCGGAGATGGCAGTGTTCTCGGCGAGTTCAGCCCGCGCCTCCTGTTCGTATCGAGTTCCGTAGACGTGACGCAGATCGAACCGATCGATCAAACGATCCTGCACGGTCCTGCTTCTGAGGATGCCGATGAACAAGGCTCCCGAACTCTTTATCCCCAGCAGATCTCCTGCTAAGGGAGCCAATCCGCCGCCCGTTTTCGCCGACAAGGCAGCCAACATCGCTACGCCCGAACTCGACTGGTTGTCCGGTGGCATAAGCTGGGTCACGGATTCATAGCGTTTCGGCAGCAAGAATGCGAGCAGTGTTCCGGCAAGGAGACCGGCTAGCGTGGCTCTCTGAATGAGGCGCCGCTGTTTCCAGAGAGAGTTCAAGCGGACGAAAGCGGCGTGTTGGAGGCCGGCTCCCACAAGCTCATCGGGGAATACCGCCTCCTGCACCTGCTGAGGCGCGAGCTCCGGTTGCTGCTTAGCGGCTGTCTGCGTCACGCTTCTCCTTTTCTCTGCACCTTCGTTTGCCTCCGATTCCCCATTTAGTTATTTCCTTGTGTGGGGCCAGAACGTGAACCCTAGCGAAGCTGTCAGGTTCGACTGAGGTGCGGGGGCAAGAACCGGGATATTCCACTTTTCGAACTGCACGAAACCCGACAACTCCATGGTTTGGTTCAACCAGATATCTGTCTTTACCTCACCGTCGTTTACGCTTCCTCCCCCTGGGGCGTACTGGCCATCGATCTTCCGATGCCGATAATTGAACTGAATCTTGTCCCGGCTGGTGAGCCAGTAGGTGCTCAAAGCTTGCTCGCCCTGCGCAGCGCGCCCTATCCAACCACCCATGAGGTTGCCCTGGTTTGTATACGAGTTAATGAAGCGGCCATTGTCGTAAAAGCACGCCACGCAGCCAGTGAAATCCACAGGAGATGTAGAACCTCCCTCAACACGCAAGTCCAGCTTTGCTATACCCGGAATCCTCGGCAGATAGAGCCCGCCCTCAAATGCAGCCTTCCGCGGGTAGCCCAAAGGGGAAAACTCATCTTCAGTGAACGCGTCGCCATAAAAGGTCAGCCAGTTTCGCAGCCCCGGAATCTTGTACTGGAAGTCGACACCTGACCGGATGTCACCAGGATCGGAGCTGCTACCCGGAAGGCCATTCCCGAAACTGAACAGACTTTGAAGAAACTGATGAGTGGTGAAGGGTTGGCCGGTCCCGGCAGTAACCCGTGTGTAATCGACTCCGAATTCAAAGTTCCGGGTTGGCTTGAAATTGAGTTTGACTCCGTCGATAAACGGCTGATCATCGAGAACCTGGCCCCACTTACCAACGAGTCCGGTATTCACCCCATAGATAAACTCATGACCCGAAAGCCGTCCCAAGAAAAACTCGAATCGCATCGGCCCCAGAATTCCAAAAATCCAGGGGAGCTTGAAGGGAGAAACGCGGTCGATGCGGAACATGGTCACCGGTGCCGCGTTGTCGGTGAACATCATGGGACCACTTTCACTCGCGCCCCACCACAAACTCTGTTTGCCAAACGAGAGCTGCCAGTTCTCCAAATGCATGGCGACGTAGGTATCGAGGAATTGAAAATGATTCACGACAGCGATAGGGGTGTCAGGCGGAAGTGGCAGGGACACAGCAAAATTCGCATCCGAGGAGGCTATCAGTTGCCGCGCAGCAAGGGGTAGAGCCGGACTCGAAGGGGCATACTGATACTCACCCCGGACATAAACAACCAAGCGTCCATCGGCTGCCCATCCGGAGAAGCCTGCAACATTGCTGAACCCCTCGGCCAATGGCCGTCCAAAATCATTGGCAATCGTCTGACCAAAATGGAAGTTGTCGTTCAGTGGTTGGCCCGAGGTTCCTGTAAATCTTGTGTACATGGATTCGGCACGCAGCTGGCGGTTCGTCCCTGTTCCAAGCGACTCCAGCTCCGGCGTGAATTCCCGCTCCAGTGTGCCGAGAAGTTGCTGCGCTCCCTGCTGCGCAGTGGCATCCGCCGCTACCAGGTCCTGCGCTTCACCCAGAAGCCGCACGCATTCCAGGCGTGTCCAAGGCCGCATCCCGAAAATGCCGCTGTTTACATATCCGAGGGCCGCGAGGCGGTCAAATGCTGGATAGACCCAACTATCGAGGGGAACATAAGGGGAGCCCATGTTTTGTGGGGTCAGACTTTCATGGCCACGAAAAAGGCGGCTTATCGATTCCCACTCTGCACCGCCCAACTCGGGGTCAGAGTGCCTGCTGTAGACATTCTGGGCGACGAGGTTGCCGATGAGACTGCCGACAAAGATGTCCGAAGGAAAGTGTTGTCGCGCGCGAAAGCGTGAGTAATCAACAAGAGAAGCCAGGCTGTAGACCACGATCTTGGTCAGCGGCCCTGGATACTCGTGCGCCACAACACCTGCTGCCGCCCAAGCGGCCGCGGCGTGCTCCGACGGAAAAGACGTGCCGCCGCCCTGGAAAAATGGCCCGCTGCCGTTACCTTGGTATGGCCTCTCGCGCCCTAAGGGATATTTCAGCCCTTCGACAACAACGAGACTGTTTACAACCGCTTCTCCCGCCAGGAAGCCGGTCTCGCGCCAGTGCGAATTGCGTTTGGGATAACTCAGCAGCCACATGGTCCCGGCACCGCCGAGAAGTCCAGCGACAGCCGCGTTGGAAATGGTGTTGTAATGGCCCGTAGTCGTTGGATTGCGCGAGATATGGCGACTCATATCGGCATCAGTCACAAACATGCCTGCCGTGATACCGCTGAGAGGTACCAGCCAATTCGCATCGGACCAACGCAGATTTGCCGGGCTAGTCCAGATTTGCTTCTGGTCAAGCAGGAACCTCTCTCCTAATTCCCTGGCGCTCTGCGGCAACATCGCCGAGTCCTCTTGGTTTTCGCGGGAAATCTCAATCCCCGGTGTGGGCTTTTCTTCCAGTGGTATCAGTTCACTCTTTGCCGGTGCATCGGCGTTGCGTTGCTTCTGGGCATCCTGCGGACAGGCCGCGGCGTACCCAGTGGTCGCTGAGAGCCAATTGATAGCCAGCCATCCCATCATCACGATTCCCGCCCTCCGCATGAAAAACTCTCCTTGCTTACGGATGGATATAGGCCACGGCGAGAGCAACCGAGGAGGCGACCTGCGCCGACTGCATGATCGCCGCCCAGTTCAGACCTCCAATCTTTGGTGTCTTTTCAGGGACCACAACCATGTCTCCGGGGCGCAGCGCAGCACTCAAGGGATTCCCAGCCCACCAGCCATCGCTGTTATTTTTCGAGGAGATGACCGATCCATCGGCCCGGATTACAAACACGGCTTTCTTGTCCGCAATAGGTGTCAATCCGCCGGCCTGGCTCAAGTACCACTTCGCGGATCGTCCGGGCTGCGCGCTAATCGCCGTCGGATTGAATACCTGCCCATTGACCATCACTACGTTTGCTTTCTTTGGAATCACCAGGACATCGCCATCGCGCAAGGCGACATCGGCCGGAGTGTTCTTCCATTGTTTAACGTCAGCGGCAATGTGAATTACGACGCGTCCGATCGGAGGAGTTTTGGCAAGTTGAACCATGGTTGAATCCGTCTGCGCCAGAGCGTTAAGCTTCACGTTTTTCTGATTGGTATCTCCCTCAGGAAGCGCACTGAGTTGTTCTCGCTCTGCCTTCATGCGAGCAATCATCTCCATTTGAGTTTGGGTTTCCAACTCTTTTACTTCCCGGCGCATCAATACGGCGCCATAGGGATAGGCCTGGTTCGTATATCCGCCCGCTCGCTCAAGAACAGAACTCAGCCGCTCTCCCGGTTGAATGCCAAACGTGGAGGGATGCTTGACCTCTCCGCTTACTTTCACGGCTGCGCCGATATCGCTCCATCCTGGGACCTGGCGGATTGCCAGCACATCCCCGCTATGCAGTGGTACGTCTTCAGTGGCGTTGCCGTTTTGCAAAGATGCGAGCGATACCTGCAAGCGCTCAGAGGAACCTCCGGAGGCCGCATAGCGCGTCAAGTCCGCCATGTCGTTATCGGCGCTGCGTTTCAGGCCGCCCGCGGCTCGGATCAGATCCGCAGCATGCATGTTGTCCGTATAGGGATAGCGGCCGGGTTTTGCCACCTCACCGGTGATCTCGACTGTGCTGGGTTCCACCCGGGAAGTGTTCCTGTGGATGAGAAGCCGGTCGCGGGGCTGCAGCAAGATGTTGTCAGCGGCGCTCCCATTCAATGCTGCCCCTAGATTTACGCTGAAGATCTTCGAACTACCGTCTGAGTTGACCCGGAAGAGTTGCGCCGTGTCTCGTGCGGCATCCGGCATAAGGCCGCCAGCAAGATAAACACCATCGCGCAACGAAGCCTGCCCGGAAGTTTTGTAGGTGCCGGGCGCGCGTACGTCACCGGTAACGGAGACCAGGGGAGCAGGCTCAAAATCAAAACGGCTGAAGACCCGCACGGTATCCAGGGGCTGCAACTTTGGAGCCGTCGTTGGATCCTTCATGGCGGCAGCCAGATCGAAACTCACCACACTGGGGCGAAAATCAGGTGGATTCAGGCGGATGATTTCCGCGTAGTGCGCTGCAGGTTCCGGAAGGATTTCTTTGTACGAGGCAATGAGATCGGTCAGCTTCATGCCATCGCGGTAGGAGTACCGCCCGGGCCTAAGAACGTGTCCCTGTAGGTAGATGGTGTCCTGGTTGTACGGCGCAATCGGGAAAATATGAATTTCATCGCCGTCCTGAATCCGGAAAGAGGCGAGTTGCGATGGTGTGGAGTTCTCAAGCGACAGATCCAGGCTCAACATGGTGCGTTTTTCGTGTGCCTCGAGACGTTGCACTTCCACGTGCCGCAAAGCCGCCGCGGGCAGAATGCCTCCGGCAAGTTCGAGCACATCCGCGACCGTTGTTTCGCCATGCAACTCGTAGATCGCCGGCCGCCTCACCATCCCCGTCACGGTGACCTGCGCGCCTGCCGGCGGCACCAGCAAGGTGTCGCCGTTCTCGAGCCTCTTTGCGTCGGGCGTGACACCATGCAAAAGCAGATCGTACGCGTCGATCTCCTCAAGTTCCTGCCGCCCGCGCATGTGTCTCAGAGAACGCAAAGATCCGCGCGGCGTCGCTCCCCCAGCGGCCACAAGCGCGTTCAGCGCCGTGGAAAGCGAGCTGATATCGTAAGCTCCGGGCTCCTCGACCTCTCCCACAACGTAGATACGAACCGTGCGCAGCCGGGATACGGAGACATCGGCTGAGGTGTCGCGATACTGTGTCCCAATCGCTTGCTGTACAGCTTGTTGTACTTCGCCAAGAGACCTGCCACTGACGAGCAAGGGACCCGCTTCAGGAAGAGTGACCCTCCCCTGACGATCCACAACGCGCACCAGTTTTGTCGAAACTCCTCCCCAGAGGTCAATGGATAGACTGTCACCTGGACCAACCACATAGTCAGGTCCCACGGGCAGATCCATGGGGATGCTGCGGAGATCGCGCAAGCCGTCCTGAAAGACTTCCGTTCCGAAGCGTTGCGGTGGACGATCCCTGGAGGGAGCCTGTACATAGAGGTCATACAAGGAAGGAATATCCGCGTAAGGATTTGCCCGGCGCACCATCGCTCCGGGTTGGAGTTCACGCTCCTTTGCGAGCCTCGGTTCACGCCGCCAAGTTGTCCCCGCCCCCGTTTCCGGCTCTGTACCCGTCGAAAGAGATATTTCTCTGGAAGCCGCCTCCGTTGCCGAGCCTCGCATTGCTTCCCCGCGCGACTGTTCCAAGGAGGAACTGCTTAGCGCATCCGGAGACTCGTTGCCGTAGAGCGCTGGATCGCGGGGAGGCATCATCGTGTCAGAGACACTCTGGAACGAGATGTTTCCGCCCGCTGCTGCGCCGTACGGCGCAGCCTCTGGGTTGACATCCGTTTGCATGATGCGTGGAGACGGCGACAGCGGCTGGCCATCGTTGGAATCATTGGAAGGCCGCTCTCTCTGCGGAGGGTTTCCTTCGGGAGTTGAGGCGGCGCGTCGCGGCCGGGACGCCGCTCCCTGCACGCAATCTCTGTCCGCACTCAAATCGCAGGGCGCCGCTTTCGCTTCGCTCGTTTGCGTTGGCGGAGGCTTGAGCGCCTCCGAGTCTTCCAGGGCTTCGATCTGCACGAGGCGCCTGACACGCTCCTTGATCAGAAGCTCCTGCTCCTTTCCTATTTCGGAGTCGGGATTCATGCTTGGACGCAAGTAGCCATAGCGCTGCACCAAGCGGGTAGCGACCGAGCGAAACGCCACATCAGATTTCAAGCGGTCAAAAACGGCGTTATCGGTAAGATCTTCGTCGCTAACGACCTGCCCGTTGTCACTTGCCTCCCGGGCTACCCAACGCTTCAACTCCACCAGGATTCCCGGCTCCTTCAATAGCACTTCCTCAATCTGTGAGGGGGAAGCGGCGACGCGCAAGAGATTCTCATTCTCGAGTTCAGAAATCCCCTGGTTGGGAATGCGTGATGCTGCGTCGGTCGGGTGTGGTTGGCGATTGGCTTCCTGCGGCCGCGCAGAAACACAAAAGGCCAAGAGGACGAATGGAACCAACAGCCTCGTGAACTTGCTGGCTCTAAGCATGTTGATACACTCCCCTCAGGTGAACTCGCCGCTTTTGCTCACCGTCTCAGCCACGCTTTTCACGGCGCTGAGGAAACCCTGTTCCGATGATTCGATATCGTCGGCATGAATATCGAGCGACGCCCAATAACAAACGGTGTAGTTTTCGTGGGGCGCAACCGCGATGATGTGAAGTGCCGGGTACTCTCGAAGCAGTTCGTCGCAGATGGCGGGCCGCTTGCCCGGTTTGTCTGCCGTAAGTACCAGAAGGTCCGGCGCGGTCTTTTGCACCAGCTCGCGAATTTCGACTTCGTGCGCCACTTCCCCGACGATTTCAATCCAGGATTCTTCTGCGAGCATCTCCACAAGCAGCTCTCGCATTAGTTTCGGCTGGTTCGCCATGAGAACTCGGAAGGTCTTGAGCATCGCCGTTCCCTCTTGAGCATTGAGTATTTATCGTTTGGAAAAAAGCGCTAGGTCCAATCAAGAATCAATTCGGCCTTATGGTGGAAAGGTGGCTTTGGCCGCAAGGGACGAGTTGGAATGGAGACCCGCGGATAGCTCAAGGACCTGGGCCCTACAATAGTCCGCGGACTTAGCCTGATTAGTACTCGAAGGAGGTGGTCGAATTGGCACATGAAGTCTGGACCGAGGCCGCGTCAAGCAGAGTACGAGCCAAGTTAGGTCTTTTTACTCCATAGTCTCTGGCTAACCATAAAGTTAGTTGACACCTGTTCGCTCTGCCGTTAGACTCCTGCCACTAGTTAGGTGAAGTACCATTTGCCCCCCCTCGCGCTTGGTGTTTTGCCTTCTTGAGAGCATGTATCGAACTGAGGAGGTTTATGGGAGAGACAACTACGCTCAAGTTGTCTTCGCAAGTCCGTGTCTACCTCTTGACCGAAAACCGCTTGTTGCGTGACACCCTGGCGCGGCTCCTGAAAAAGCGCTCGGAGATTAACGTTGTCGGGGTCAACCACTGTTCAGAGACTGTCAGACACGAGATAATCTCCTTGCATTGTGATGTTGTACTGACGGATTGCTTTGACAACACGGCTAGCTCGACTTTTTTGCGCGACGTCCTCGGCCAGGACTCTAGAGTCAAGGTGCTTCTTTTCGGCATGAACGAGGACCCAAACGTCTTTTTGAAGGCGGTCTTCCTGGGCATCTGCGGTTACCTGCTCAAGGACGCTTCAGCCGCGGAGATCGTCGCGGCGGTGCGTGCCGCTGTCCGCGGCGAAGCCACTTGTCCCCCGAGCCTTTGGATGGTTTTGATTCAACATCTGAGCACAAAGAGAGCGGAGAAATTCGAGCCTTCGCACCCTCAGAATGCCGATCGGAAGGTCCTCACTCCGCGGCAACTCCAACTCCTCCGGCTTGTGGCTAATGGTTTGACGAACAAAGAAATCGCGGTAAACCTGAATTTGTCTCAGTTCACAGTGAAGAATCATATACGCCGAGTAATGCACCAGGTGGAAGCAGCAAGCCGTTACGATGCCGTTAAGCTAGTTCGTGCATCCGGGCAGCTCATTACACCTTAGACCATAGCCATTCAGCGATTTATCCCTCCTGTGTTGAGGTACGTGAGTGCCACGCTTGAGAGCGGCGCGTGAATTTAGAGCAATATCGCATGGCTGGGTGCAAGAAGACTCGGCAAGCCGGAACTAAACCGTCAGCACACTTCTGCCGCAGGAGACTAGTTTGCCACCTTCCCTCGACGTCATTTTAGGGTCACTTCTCCCGCCGCTTCCACTTCTGGAGATGCCCGACGTAGTAGGAAGCCCACGGATCGAAGTGATTTTTCCTCACGCCGGTGCCAATCCGCCCGCCAATTCTGGTATCCGGAACCGACGTCATTTCCGTGGGAAGAATCCGGGACAGCACTTTTCCTGGCAAGAGAGTTGCTTGCTAGCCAGAACCCAGTCACTTACTCTTTTCTACTTTTTATTTCTTTTTCTTTCGTTTGCGGATAGACTGCTGGGGAGGCAATCCCAGAATCCCTGGCGTAGGATTGGCCACATCTGCTTTTGCCGATCACGATCATTGAGGGTTGAAAAAATGAACATTCCCCGGAAATCCAGCAGGAACCCTTTCTGGAAACATCTTGGGTTGGCCCTCCTTTTCGCGCTCTCGCTTGCTGCCGGGCTCTCCCGTTCTGTTTCGGCTCAGGACATCCAATACTCCCAGGATCCCGATGCGGCCAAACACATGACCTTGCTTCTGCGGGACTATGATCCCCATCCCATGCTGCACGGCGCCGTCCACGAAGTGCCCCGCGCCAAATTTCCCGTGATTGACGTTCACAACCACGTCAACGACCCCGGCGGGGTTCACGGCGAGGAGATTCCTCCAGCCGAGGTGATCCGCCGCATGGACGCCGCTAATGTGAAGAAGATCGTCATCCTCACCGGCATGTGGGGCGACAAGCTGCAGGGCCTCATCGACAAAATGGTGAAGCCTTATCCGGACCGCTTCATGGTCTTTGCGCAGATGGATTGGAGCAAAATCAACGATGCAAACTTCAGCCAGGAAATGGTCCAGCAGCTCGATGACGCCGTGCGCCGCGGCGCGCGCGGCCTGAAGATCCTCAAGGACCTCGGCCTCGGCGTGCGCGACAATTCCGGCAAGCTCATTGCCGTGGACGATCCCCGCCTGGATCCCGTTTGGGAAGAGTGCGGCCGCCTGGGTATTCCCGTGGCCATTCACACCTCCGATCCCGAAGCCTTTTTTACCCCGACGGACAAGAACAACGAGCGCTACGAAGAGTTGATGTTAAATCCGAGCTGGAGTTTCCAGGGCGCGAAATTCCCCAGCAAGCAAACCCTGCTCGACCAGGAACACCACGTATTCGCGAAGCATCCGCACACCACATTCATCGCGCTCCACGTCGCCAACTGGCCGGAAAATCTCGACGCGGTTTCCTCCTGGCTCGACAAATACCCCAATATGTATGTGGAATTCGGCGCCCGCGAGGCCGAACTTGGCCGCCAGCCTCGGCGCGCACGCAAGTTCTTCCTCGATTATCAGGACCGCATCATGTTCGGCACCGACAGCGAGCCCGAGGAAGCGATGTATGCCAATTATTTCCGCTGGCTGGAAACCCCGGATGAATACTTCGCATACGCGGGTTATCCGGGACAAGGCCGCTGGGAGATCTACGGGATGGAACTCCCGGACAACGTCCTCGAAAAGGTTTACAACAAAAACGCAGAAAAAATCTTCGCCCAATTCAAGGGCGTAAACCAGTTGGGAGCCGCAAAGCCATGAATTTCCTTCACCAGGTCAGAATCAAGCTGCAACGTTTCGCCAAATCCGCCGGATTCAGCGCACTCCTTCTGCTGTTGGGAATTGGCCTGGCACAACTTGCCGGCTGCGAGAAAAAGCCCGCTCCTTCGGCAAAATCGGAGACTCCCGCATCAGCGGTCCAAGCCTCAAGTATCCACGTGACCGCCGCGCCCGATGCGATCGACGTCCGCACGCCCCTCGCGGAGTTTGTGCTCTCTCCTAATGGCTATCTCAAAGGGGCTCTCACGACCGGCGGAACATCACTGACCCTGGATGAACCCGGTTCGCAGCCTGGACAACTGGTCAGCGTCGCACACAAGCAACTCCCGGATCTCACGCTCGACCTGGCCAAAGCAAAAATAAGTGAGGCTCAGGGAAAGCTCGGCACACGGGGGAAACGGATCGAGGTGCCCGGTAATAGCCCCAGCACGGGCTTGCAGGAAACGCTGGTCCTGGAAGTGTATGACGATTTCCCGGAACTCGCGATTGTCTCCGCCACGTTCACAAATGGCGGACAGAAGAACCTGGCTCTCGACAGCGTTTCGCTCCAACAGCACCGCTTCAGCGCCACGCTGGCAGATTCCGCCGCAGCCCCGCACGAAATGTGGTCTTTCCATGGATCGAGCCTGAAGTGGGGCAAGGACGAAATGTTCCCCGTACCCGCCAAGTTCACACAGGAAAACCCGTTCGGGGCACCCGTCGAAGTTGGGGGCGACCTCGGCAGCGCCGGCGGTGGCGTTCCCGTGGTGGCCTTCTGGACGAAAACCGTTGGCGAGGCCATCGGCCATCTCGAAACGCTCCCTCTCGTGCTCTCCATCCCGGTGCAAACCGCGCCGGATGGCCGCGTCAATGCCTCGGTGCATCTTCCCGCGAACGTCATTCTCAAACCCGGCGAAACCTTCGCCACGCCGCGCACTTTCCTGGCCGTCTACGAGGGCGACTTCTACGAACCGCTCAGCATGTGGTCCAACGCGGTTGAGCGCGAAGGCCTGGCCAGGCCCGCGAATAACCCGGAAGACTATGCGGTGAGTTGGTGCGGCTGGGGCTACGAGTTCGGAGTTACGCCCAAGCAAATGCTGGACACCATCCCCAAGCTGAAGGAACTGGGCATTCACTGGGCCACGCTGGACGACGGTTGGTTCAATAACTATGGCGACTGGCAGCCAGCAGAAAAGGCCTTTCCGGGCGACTCCATCCAGAAAATGGTGAATGACTTCCACGCGCAAGGCATCAAGGTTCAGCTATGGTGGTTGCCACTCGCGGTCGAAGACGGCCAGTTTGGTTACGGCGGTCGCAAGTTTGTCGTCTCCAATGTTGTGAAAGAACACCCCGATTGGCTGGTCCTCGACAAATCGGGAAAGCCGGCGCGCATGGCCAGAAATCTGGCGACGCTCTGCCCTGCGCTGCCCGAAGTGCAGGCCTACTACAAGCAGCTCACCGAACGTTTCATCCGCGATTGGGGTTTCGACGGCCACAAGCTCGACAATATTTACGCCGTGCCGCCCTGCTACAACCCCAAGCACCACCACAAATCACCAAACGATTCGGTTTATGCGATGGGCGACGTTTACAAAGTGATCTTCGAGACCACTCGCGCTTTGAAGCCGGACAGCGTCACGCAGAGCTGCCCTTGCGGCACTCCGCCAAGCCTGGCCTGGCTGCGGTACATGGACCAGGCGGTCACCGCCGATCCCGTCGGGTCCGTTCAGGTGCGCCGCCGCATCAAGATGTACAAGGCACTTCTGGGGCCGCGCGCCGCCGTGTATGGCGACCACGTCGAACTGACGCGTATGACCGGCGCTAATACGGACAACGAGCAGGATGTCGGGAGCGATTTTGCCGCTACACTCGGCACCGGCGGCGTGCTTGGCACCAAGTTCACCTGGCCCGATTACGGGCCGAAGTTCAAGAACGTCAACCTCGATGCCCAGAAAGAAGCTCATTGGAAGAAGTGGATCGCTCTGTACAACGAAAAAATGCTTTCCAAGGGCGACTTCCGAGATCTCTACGTTTACGGCTACGATTTACCGGAAGCCTATGCCATCGAAAAAGACGGCAGCATGTATTACGCGTTCTATGCTCCGGAGAAGCCCGCGAAAGGGGCGAAGGAAACCGCCGATGCTGGAACCTGGTCGGGGGAAATCGAACTGCGGGGATTAGGCCCCCAAACGTACAAGGTCGTCGACTACGTCAACAACAAGGACTACGGCACCGTTACCGGACCTGCCGCCAAACTGAAAGTGGGTATACAGGACAGCTTGCTGTTGGAAGTGACGCCCGTGCCGAGAGCACCAGCAAAATAGCTGGCAAGTGCTATAAGAGATTTACATTTGATCGAGGAGTCGCTCTTGTGGCCTCTCTCAGCGAGGCCGTTTTCCGGCTGCCCGGACGATTCTCAGCGGTTCCATTGCGCAAAGTTTGATTCAGATTCGCGGGCTGTGAGTCGCCGGCCCCGATGCCGCGCGCCAATGTTTGTTCAGGAAACTCTCCCGGTGTTTGGCGTCACGGAACGCTAATGTGGCCACAGTTCTATCTCCTTGCTTTGGCCCAGTCCAATATCACCACGCGCGTAAGGTTTTTGGGATTGTCGGGGTCCAGGTTCTTCTTCCTGCCCGCGGAGAAACCCAGAAACTGCGCCGGCACCACGTCTTGCGTCGCACTGCCCGTTCCGAATTGTCAGCGCAGGTCGTGCGTGGTGGCCGCGGCTCCTACACCAGCGTGACTTCCACGTCCGCTTCCCGCAGCGCCTTCAAATCGCCACGCGATATGTTCTTGTCGGTGATGGTTTCATGCACCGCTTCCGTGGGAATGATGAGCGTGCCGACTCCCGGGTGGCTGCGTACCGGGGCCGGCCTCGCCTACCCGCCGCGCGTGCGTGGCCACTACGACTATGTTTTTTGTGGGGATGCTGCTGCGAAGCTGGCTGCGCGTCGCGCGCTGATCCGGGATAGCCGCCCAGCGATTCGATTTTTGCGTTGGTCTTCAGTCTTGAAACTGGATGAACTGCTTTACAACGCCATTCTCACTGCGCGCTCCGCGGGCATAGATTAACTTCACCTGCTTGCTTAGCTGCAAGCGGGTGGACCATACTGAACGCGTTTAGCTGGCCTGAGACCGCCCCAGTTGGCGGTCCGACCAAACTCGGATGAAGAAAGTGGCACAGGCAATCATCCTCTGAAGGCTGATCACAACCGGCACCTTCCGCAGGACTCGCAAGCTCCACTGTTCCCGTATGGTTTCGGGCTGCAGTACTAGCGGAATGGTGTAAGCCACCAAGCACAGTAAAGTTTCTTGCTGAACGTGCGCGGCGGATCTGCTGGCCGATTTGGAAATGCACCTGGGGCTGAATGGGCCCTGAGGATTTTCATGAAAACTAGAAGCAGGCCTCGCACGTGAAAGCCGGGGAACACTACAACGCGGGTTACGTCTGGAGCATCTCCGTGGTCGCCGCCCTGGGCGGACTGTTATTTGGTTACGATTGGGTGGTGATCGGCGGCGCAAAGCCTTTTTACGAGAAATTCTTTCAGTTGAGCTCCGAAGAATTGATTGGATGGGCGAACAGTTGCGCCCTGATCGGATGCCTTGTTGGCTCCGTCGTTTCCGGAGCCATGAGCGACCGCTTCGGAAGGAAGAAACTGCTTATTCTTGCCGCTGTGTTGTTCGCGGTGAGTTCCGTCCTTACCGGGTGGGCGAGCCAATTTTCGACCTTTGTGAGCTGGCGAATCATCGGCGGGGTGGCAATCGGTATTGCTTCAAACGTTTCCCCGACGTACATCGCGGAAATCAGTCCCGCACCCTGGCGCGGGCGGATGGTGACGCTGAATCAACTGACCATTGTTGTGGGGATATTGGCGGCACAAATCGTTAATTGGCTGATTGCGGAAAAGGTCCCCGATGGTGCCACCGCGGAAATGATCCGGAGTTCGTGGAACGGGCAATATGGCTGGCGATGGATGTTCACGGTGGTCGCTATTCCCGCAGTCATCTTCTTTGTCACCGCGTTGTTTATACCCGAGAGTCCCCGATGGCTGGCGAAAACCGGCGAGAAAGAACAAGCAGGCCGCATCCTGACGCGCATTGGCGGAGAACAATATGGCGCACAAACCTTGGCGGAAATTCAAGCGGCGCTTGGCAACGAGAGTGAAGGCGGGGTTGCATTGCGAGAGCTGCTGGCTCCGGGCATTCTGAGGGTGCTGACGATCGGAGTGGCGCTGGCCGTGCTGCAGCAGTGGAGCGGGATCAATATTATTTTCAACTATGCGGAAGAGATTTACCGCGGCGCGGGCTACGGAGTCAGCGGCATTCTGTTCAACATCGTAATTACCGGTACGATCAATTTAGTGCTGACCCTGGTGGCACTGAGTTTGGTGGATCGCATTGGGCGGCGGTCGCTGATGCTGTTCGGGTGCGCGGGAATTGCGTTGTCGCACCTGGTGCTGGGACTGACGTACCGCGCGGGAATCAAAGGGCTACCCGTACTTTTGATCACGCTGTGCACGATCGGGTGTTACGCACTTTCCCTGGCCCCGGTGACCTGGGTCTTGATCTCGGAAATCTTCCCGAATCGCGTGCGCGGCATCGGCGTTTCGATTTCGGTGTCGGCCCTGTGGAGCGCTTCGTTTATTTTGACCTTCACCTTTCCCATTCTGAATCGCGCGCTGGGTTCCGCGGGGACGTTCTGGACCTACGCTGGGATTTGCGTCGCAGGCCTTTTCTTTGTGTTTCTGCGCGTTCCTGAAACGAAGGGCAAAACTCTCGAGCAAATCGAGCGAGAACTCACCGGCGCGCGTGCGCGGATGTGATACGCTGTTTTTATATTCGCACCACGCCCGATGAAGGACAGGTTTTTTCGTTCCCGGTGATGGAAGAGAGAAAAGCGCCGTAAAATGCGCTTGGTTTATGCCTAGTGCCGTTCCAACTTGTTCCAGCAAATCCCTTCAAGAATACTCTCCGTGTTCGCGTCAGATGCTTGGACCGTCATTTGGCCCAAATAGTTGGAACGGCACTAGTCTGGAAGATCGCCGCTGCGGCTCTTCGCGAGCGCACAGCTTGCGTGTGCGGGCGATCTCTGGCGTTCTGCTGGCGTTTTTCCTCCTGCCTTTCTTTCTGCCGTTTTTCAGTTTCGGCTCCGAATCCGCACTGCCGGCTTGCTGCCGCCGCAACGGGAAGCATCATTGCGCCATGTCTGCCCGGCTCCGGGAGTCCGTGCAGGGCGCTTCCTCGGGGCCCGTTGTCCGCAACGTAACGTCTCCTTGTCCGTATCGTTCCCGATTGCTGATGGCGTTTGTTTTCCGCGTGCTTTTTGCTCCTGGCGCGCGTGTTTTCTCTGGCCAAGCGGTTTCGTACCCTGCGCCCAACGCTGAGACCACTGTCGTCCCCCGCCTTTCCGAAATGCGCAGTAACTTGAAGCGCGGCCCTCCTTCCCTTCCCGCCTGAAGAACGTTTTCCACTGAAGGGAGTGTGCGTGCTCCCTTTTCCCGGTGTTCCACTTTCTGAAATCTTCGCGCGTTAGTTGAGGAAAAGAGATGCGACGTGGTGTATGTGGTGTGCTTCTGCTGGCCATTTGCTTGCTCGCGTTGAGCCGCGCCGCGTGGCCGGAAGAAGTGCGCGGCGTCGTCACGGATCCATCCGGGGCGGTCATTTCCGGCGCGGTGGTCCAAGTCCAAGCCGCCGGGCGGATTATTGCCTCGGGCAAGACGGACGAGAAAGGCGCGTACATGCTGCAGATCGAACAGCGGCAGGCCGTGGACGGCGCTTTGCAGATCAGCATTACCGCTGCCGGTTTTGCCGCAGCCAGCTTGCCGCTCGATTTTTCCCGCTCCCGCGTCGTGAACTGGTCCGTGCGGCTGGAGATTGCCATCGCATCGGAAGAAGTCCACGTGGAGGCCAAGAGCGTCCCCTTTCAGGACCAGCTTGATTTGAGCGAAGTGCGCGAAAGCTCCGCAAAGGACGTTGGGGAAGCGCTTACCGCCGTGGACGGCATCTTTAAGATTCGCAAAGGCGGCATTGCCAACGACGTGGTGGTGCGCGGCTACCAGCAGAACAACCTCAACTTCCTGATTGATGGCGCGCGCATTTACGGCGCCTGCCCCGGGCACATGGACCCCGCCGCACAGCACGTGGACTTCGCCGAAGTGGAGCGCGTGGAAGTTGTCAAGGGGGCCTTTGATATGGACAGCGCGGGCAGCCTTGGCGCGGAATTAAAAGTAATCACAAAGACGCCGCCGCTCGGCCTGCACTTCACGCCCAGCCTGAGTTTCGGCTCATTCAACTATTTCAATCCCAGCGCCACTGTTTCCCTGGGCAACGCGAAGTTCCGCGTCCTTGCCGGCTATTCTTACCGCGTCTCCGATCCGTACAAGGACGGGTCCGGGAGGAGTTTCCTGGATTACGCGAACTATTCCTCCGCGGCTCTGAATCAGCATGCGTTTGACATCAATACCGGCTGGTTCGATGCCGAATGGACGCCTGGCGACAACCAGACGCTCTCGCTTTCTTACACGCGCCAGGAGAGCGGTTTGACGCTCTATCCCTACGAGACGATGGATTCCGACTACGACAACGCCGACCGCGCCACGTTGAAGTACGAGACAGGCAAACTTACTGGCGCTGTGCGGGCGATTCGCGTCGAGGGCTATTTCACACAAGTGATTCACTTCATGAGCGACCGCTACCGGACCTCCGCGGAGATGGCCCTGGGTTCTCCATGGATGATGGCTGCCGAGCCGCGTTCGCGCACCGGCGGCGGGCGAGCGGAATTCGACTTGGGCAAGGAAGTGACGTTTGGCTTTGAGGGTTATCACCGCAACTGGAACATGATGGGCTTTATGAATATGAGCGGCATGATGTCCATGAATCCTTCCCTGCCCAACGTGGACACCAACCTCGCGGGCGCGTTCGCCGATTACCACCATGCGTTCTCTGACCGCTTCCGGCTCAGCGGCGGAATGCGGTTTGACCATGCCGCGATGGCCACCGGCGTTGCGGGTCTCGACAGCGATCTCTACTTCGCTTACCAGAACACGCGGAGCACCAGCCACACCGACAATTATGGTTCGGGCAATCTCCGCCTGTCCTATACGCTTCTGCGGCAGATTGAATTGTTCGCAGGAGCTGGCGTGACCGGCCGCGTCCCAGATGGGGAGGAGCGCTACTTGCTGGAGTCCTCCATGTCAGGGCCGCACATCGGCAATCCGAACCTGCCTGTGGTGCGCAACACGGAAGCCACAACCGGCGCCATCTATCGGCGAGGTTCCTCCTACGTGAAGCCAACTCTTTTTTTCTCGACTCTCGACAACTACATCCTTGTGAACGATCAGCCGCTCCTGAATCCCGTGATGGGGATGACGGACATAAGCGGCAGCGCGCGCTCCTTCACCAATGTAGACGCCCACCTTTATGGCGGCGAGGTCAGCTACGGCCTCAGCCTTCCCGCAGGTTTTTCACTGCGCGGCGGCAGTTCGTACTCGCGCGGCACGAACGCTCCCAAACCTGAAGCGGGGGTTTTCAACACGAATCTTCCCGAAATGCCGCCGTTCCGGACGTGGGCGGCGCTGCGCTACGCGCACAAGCGGGGCTTTGCGGAAATCGGCGGCACGGGCGTGGGGCGGCAGGGACTGGTGGACACGGACCTGCACGAAACTCCCACTCCCGGCTACGGCTTGCTGAACGTGAAGCTTGGCTTGCTCTGGAGGAAATGGACGGCCAGCATTGTGGTGGACAATCTACTCAGCCGCTTCTACTACGAGAACCTGTCCTACTATCGCGACCCCTTCGCTTCCGGGGTGAAGATTCCCGAGCCGGGGCGCAACTTCTTTACCCAAGTGAAATACAGTTTTTGAGAGAGATTCCGCAGGGCGACGCAAAAGAGTCTGCGCGAGATAAGTGTGGGTACCCGGCGCGGAGGAGAGAGTCATCAGCAACCAGCGATCAGCGATCGGGAGGCAAGAGAAAAAGATAACGCAGAGGCGCCCCGACCGGGTTGGGGTAAACGCCGGACGCGGAGGTTGGGCGGCGACGGTGGGCGGGGGATGAACTAGAGTTTGGGGGTGGGGCTGGCGATCGCAAAAGCGGCGGCAAGCCGTCGCACTCCACATTGGCCATCGACCTAGCGCGGGGTGATTTGCGCCCACAGCACGACCACGGAGCGAGGTCTGGCGCGATATACATAACCGGGAACGGAAGTGGCGGAGTGCCATGCGGAAATGTCCTGGGGAGAATCCAGGGAGGTATCGATCCAGCGACGCCAGGGATCGTGCTCGCCGGAATTGAGGCGGGGGAGTTCAAAATCGAGGGGTTCCCAATAGGCGTTGAAAATATTGAAGTAATGGAGATTTTCCCTCGGCAAATCGAGGCTGAAGGCAAGCGAATGCGAGTCCGGGCCCCAATCGGGTTGATGGAGTTTGACGCCGTGCCATTCTTTCTGCGCTTGATGGAGAAGCTCGACCAGGGTCAGGCGCTGCAATTCAGGAGCAAGATCGCGCAACAAGCGGCGGCCGATGAGCAGGCGCAGGAAGCGCTGCACATCGCCGTGTTTCTTCAGGAGCGACCAGTCGAACCAACTGATTTCGTTGTCCTGGCAATAGGCGTTGTTATTTCCCTGCTGGGTGCGCCGCACCTCATCGCCCATTGAGACCATGGGCATTCCGATGGAAAGCAACGTGGCCGTGAGGAAGTTCTTCACCTGGCGATTGCGCACCTTTTCGATTTCCGGATCGTCCGTGGGGCCTTCGATGCCGCAGTTCCAGGCGCGATTGTCGTCGGTACCGTCGCGGTTTTGCTCGAGGTTGGCGTCATTGTGTTTCTGCTCGTAGGTGACCAGATCGTTCAGCGTGAAGCCGTCGTGACAGGTGATGAAGTTAATGCTCTGCTCGGCTTCGCGCTGCTTGTGGCCATAAAGCTCGGGGCTGCCGATGTAGCGATCGGCAAAAGGACCGACGGAATCCCTTTGGCCGCGGAAGAAGTTGCGCATATCGTCGCGGAATTTTCCATTCCACTCGCGCCAACTGTCGCCCACGAAACTGCCAACTTGATAGAGGCCGGCGGCATCCCATGCCTCGGCGATAAATTTTGTGCCGCAAAGAGTGGGATCGGAGTCAATGTCCCAAAGGACGGGGGGATTGGCGAGAACATTGCCGGAGGAATCGCGGGCCAGGATGGAAGCGAGATCGAAACGAAAACCGTCAACGTGCATTTCCTGGACCCAGTAGCGCAGGCTGTCCATGATCATGCGGCGCACGACAGGATTATCCGCGTTGAGAACGTTTCCCGTGCCGCTGAAATCGGCGTAACGCGAAAGGTCCTGCTGGAGAACGTAGTAGGCGGCGTTGTCAATGCCGCGGAAGCTCAGCGTCGGGCCCTTTTCGTTGCTTTCGGCAGTGTGGTTGAAGACGACGTCGAGAATGACTTCAATGCCGGCACGATGCAGGGCCTTGACCATGTCGCGGAATTCGTCGACTGGCCCCAGCGGACCGCGGCGGGAACTGTAGGCGGGGTGCGGGGAGAAGAAAGAGACCGGCGCATAGCCCCAATAGTTCACGAGACCCGGCGGGCAATCCTGCGCATCAAAGGCAAACACGGGAAGAAGTTCGACGGCAGTGATTCCGAGGTGCTGCAGGTAAGGGATTTTCTCGATGAGGCCGCGAAATGTGCCGCGAAGGTTTTCCGCGACGCCGGAATTCGGATGGCGCGTGAAGCCTTTCACGTGCAATTCATAAATGATGGTGCGCGTGGAAGGAGTCTGCAGCGTTGTGTCGCCCTCCCAATCGTAGGAATGCGGATCCACGACAACGCTCTTCATCGCCGAAGCGAAGTTCTCCCCTTTCGTGCTGGCAGCCTGGCGGCTGTAATTTTTCGGCGTGACAAGACCCTTGCCGTAGGGATCGAGGAGCGCTTTTTGCGGGTCGAAACGGAGACCATTGGCGGGATCGAAAGGCCCATAAACTCGATAGGCGTAGAGCTGGGCGGCGGTTATCCCAGGAACAAAGATGTGCCAGTAGTGGGAGGTGCGATTCGTGATGGGATCGAAGCGAATGATGCGAGAGGGCCGCGCAGCATCCTCGCGATCGAAAAAGAGCAGATCGATGCCGGTAGCCTCTCGCGAGTAAAGGCTGAAGTTTGTTCCTGAGGAGGAGAGCGTCGCGCCCAAGGGAGCGCTGCGGCCTTTCAAATCAGAGGGTGTCATGAGCGGCCCGCGTGAAAAAAACCTGGAGTAAATTCGTTCGGCCTTCTGGCTGGCACGACTGCCAGGGAGAAGGCGGCGTTCTAATCGTAACGTAGGTTCGGGGACCGGCGGCTTTTTCTTTATGCCACGGTGTGTCAGTCAGAAGCTTTCGGAGGCTATTGAAATCTGCAGGAGTAATGTCCCATTGACGCAAAGAAAAAGCAGATTCATCGCACAAAAAGCGTGCGATGGAGAAGAGTGCCTCGCTTCGCTCGGAATGACAAGCTAGGACGTGATTCCTATATAACTCAATAGAGGCGCGCCCTTCGAAATGACACGGTGCTGCACTTTTTGAAGAAGATGCGAATTGTGGCTTGCGAGAGAGTCCGGCTAAAGGTTCATTGCGGCGTCGCTGAGTGGGCGGCACGAATCACGGCATCAAATGCGGGCTTGGGCTGGCCGCTGCGATCGAAGAGCAGCGGGTAGTTGGTTCTTCCCTTGACGGGCCAATTGTTCAGCCAGGAGTCTCCGTCGGTCACGCCCCAGAACGTAACGCGCTTGAGGACGCCGCGGTGCTTCAGAAACACGCCGAACAGCCCGGCGTAGCGCTGCGCCAGCGCCTGCTGTACCGAATCCGGCAAACCCTTCGCATAAGGATTCAACTTGGGCTGCAGTTCGGCGGAGAGCGTAACGTCTGCGCCCATGTATTGAAAAGCGAGGGGCAGCACGTCCACGTCGAGTTCCGTGATCATGACCTTGAGGCCGAGCTTACCGAACGCGGTGATGGCGGCATCCACCTGCTCGTTGGAAGGCGAGTCCATGTGGTAGTGCCCTTGAATCCCGACGCCCGAGATCGGGACACCCTGGGCCTGAAGTTTCCGGAGCAGTTCGAGAGCGCCTTTGAGCTTGGCTTCGTTCTCCAAGTTGTAATCGTTGTAATAGAGCTCAGCCTGGGGATCGGCTTCGTGGGCGAATTGGAAGGCCTTGGCGAGGTAGTCCTCGCCGATGATTTTCAGCCAGGGCGTTTGGCGCAACGTGCCGTCTTCGGCGAGGGCTTCGTTGACGACGTCCCAGCCGTTGATGCGGCCGTGGTAACGGCCCACGACACTGTGGATGTGGTCTTGCATGCGCTTCAGCAGAGTTTCACGGTCCGCGGGATTGCCTTTGTCATCCTGAAAAACCCATGCGGGCGTCTGGTTGTGCCACACCAGCGTGTGGCCGACGATAAACATGTGGTTCTTCTCACCAAACGCAACGTAGCGATCGGGCAATTCAAAACTGTAACTGCCCGGTTGAGGGTGAACGTTTTCCCACTTCAAGACGTTTTCCGGGGTGATGGCGTTGAATTGCGCTTTGACGAGCGCGGCGCCGCGTACGTCTTGCTCCGTGAACTGGGCTGGGTTGAGAGCCGCACCAACGAGGAGGGAGCCCTTGAACGTGTCCTTGAGAGAGCGCGTCTGAGCGCCGGTGAGCACACCAGTGATTAGAAGAATGGCCAGGCACGAGAATCCTGCGAACGCCGTGCGAAAAGGCGGCTTTACGAAGCGACAAGCAAAGGCCTTCATGATGCGTAGCCTTTGCGGCGCTCGATAAGGTCGTTGGCAATCGATTGGTTCTTCTCGCGCGTCAGGGGATAGAAGAATAGGCATGCCGCGGCGGCGAAGAAGCAGAGGCTCGCGTAAAGACTCGCCGTCAGAAGAATGCCTGTCTGCGTCCGTGCGGTCTGTGTGGCAGCCCCGGACACCAAGCCGTAGGCCGACAGCAGCCATCCCGCGATGGCTCCTCCGAGGGCCAAACCCGCCCACAGCGCGAACACCACGGCCGCGGTGACCGTGCCGCTGGCGCGGCGTCCGGTCTTCCATTCGCCGTAATCAGCAACGTCGCCCATCATCGCCCAGAGGATCGGGCCCGACAGTCCGAACGAGAACTGGCGAAGCACTTCCGCGGCGATGATGACGTAAGTAGCGTGCGGCGAAATCACATACAGCGCCGCGTTGAAGACGCCCGTCAGGATCATGCTCGCGATGAAGAGCTGACGTTTGCCCAGCCGGACAGAGACGGCTGTGGAGCAGGCGACGCCCAGGAGCAACGAAGCGAGGCCAAAACCGTTGAACCAAGCGAAGAGGTTGACATTGCCCGCGACAAATCTGAAGTAGGGCAGCATGACATTGCCGCGCACCAGAATCGCCGTGAAGTAGAACAAGGTGACCAGAAACAGCGCGACCCAGGGCCTATTGGCGAAGAGGTCCGCGAGATCCTGGCCGAGCGAGGTTTTCTGCTGCGGATTGGGCTGGATGCGCTCTTTCGTCGTGAAGAAGGCGACGATGAAAAAGACCATGCTGAGGACCGACAGCAGCCCCATGGTGAACTGATAGCCGAGCGCGTCATTGCCTCTGCCGAAGAATTTGACCATGGGGATGGCGAGGCTCGCGATGATAAAGCCGGCGCTGTTGGCGGCGATCTGGCGATACGAGGAGATGCTGGTGCGCTCGTCGGGATCCTCGGTCATGACCGCCATCAGCGAAGCGTACGGCACGTTGTTGACTATGTAGATCACGCGCAGAAGAATGTAAGTGGTCCAGGCATAAATGATCTTGGCGCCCAGGCTGAGGTGAGGAGTGGTGAAAGTCAGGACACTGATGATGCAAAACGGCACGGATGTCCAGAGCAACCAGGGCCGGAATTTGCCCCAACGAGTGTTGGTGCGGTCCGCGATCATGCCCATCACGGGATTCAAACACGCGACGCCCAGCCCAACGACGAGGAAGAGGGTCCCTGCCTGGGCAGCGGTCAGGCCGAAGGTGTGGGTATAGAAGTCCAGTTGCAGGGCCAGCATGGCCTGGAAAATGAAGTTGGCAGCCATGTCGCCAAGGCTGTAACCCACCTTCTCTTTTACAGAGAGTCTTGCGGCAGCTTCGGCCATGTAGAACCTCGTCTCTTATTCTCTTAAGCGTTCAATCCTTGACCTGTAGAATCACTTTCTGTAAATCGGTGTCGCGGGAGGAATTGCCGACCAGGATGGCAAACTCGCCGGGTTCGACGACGTAGTTCATGCTGACGTCGTAAAACGCGAGGAGGTCAGGGGTGATGTCCAGTGCGATGGTCTTTGTTTCGCCTGCACGCAAGGAAACTTTCTGGAAACCCTTTAGCTCCTTGATCGGCCGGGTCACTGAACTGACCAGATCGCGGATGTACATCTGCACGACTTCCGTTCCCTCACGCTGGCCGGTGTTCGTGACGTCGGCGAGGACGCGCGTGGATTCGTTGCGCCAAATGGCCTTCTTCGCCAGACGAACATTCTTGAAGGCAAACGTGGTGTAACTCAACCCATAGCCGAAAGCGTAGAGCGGCGACACATCGTCGAATAGATAGCCGCGGCGAGCGGAGGGCTTGTAATTGTAGAAAACCGGCAGATGACCCGCCGAACGCGGGAAACTGATGGGCAGCTTGCCGCCGGGATTGCAATCGCCGAACAGGACGTCGGCCACGGCGCGGCCAGTTTCCTGACCGAGGTACCAGCACTCGAAGATCGCCGGGATGTTCTGGCTGACGTAATTGATCGAGAGGGGCCGGCCATTAAACAGAAAGACCACGACCGGCTTGCCGAGAGCGACCATGGCTTGAACGAGTTCTTCCTGCCGCCCGATCAGGTCAAGGCTCGTGCGGTCGCCCATGTGGTTCAATCCCCACGCTTCGCGCGAGGTCTGTTCGTTGCCGCCGATGGCCAGCACGATCACGTCCGCCTGTTTGGCGACATCCACAGCTTCCGCGATCTGCTTGCGGTCTTCGTCAGGATTGCTGGGCACGACTGCGTCCTGGTTCCAGTTGCCGCCGATGGTAATTTTGCAGCCTTCGCTGAAAAGCACTTTGGCGCGGCCGCCAACCTTGGCCTTAATGCCGTCCAAGACGGTGACATCGTGCTTGGGCACTCCGCTGTAGCCACCGAGCAGACTGCGATGGGCGTTCGGGCCAATGACCGCAATCGTCTTGACGCGGTTCAGGTCCAGCGGCACGGTGTTGCCTGCGTTCCGGAGCAAGGTGATCGCTTCACGAGCCGCGAGGAGAGCGCGCTCGCGATGGGCATCGGAACCTACGACACGGGCGGCTTCGTCCGGGTTGACGTAGGGATCGTCGAAGAGCCCCATTTCGAATTTCCAATAGAGCATGGGAGCAACGAGATCGTCGAGTTGGGATTCCTTCAGGACGCGCTTGCGCACAAGTTCGACGAGATGCAAATAACAGTCCGGGTCTGGCAATTCGATATTGACGCCGGCCTGAACCGCGAGGGCGCACGATTCCTTCTTGTCCTTGGCGACGAAATGGCCGTGGGTATCGGGACGGTAGCCCAATTCCCAGATCGCAAAGTAATCGGAGACGATGAACCCTTTGAAGCCCCACTCCTTGCGGAGGACGTCCTGGAGAAGCCACGTATTGGCGTGAGAGGGCACGCCATCGAGCTCGTTATAAGAAGCCATGACGCTGATAGCGCCGCCTTTTTTCAGCGCTTCCTTGAAGGTATAGAGGAAGGTCTCGCGAAGGACGCGCAGGGAGACATTCGCCGGAGCGCAGTTCATGCCCGATTCCGGTTGGCCATGCCCGGCAAGATGCTTCAATGTGGCGATCAGGCGCTTCTTATCGCGAAACTTGGCGTCACCTTGAAAGCCGCGTACTGCCGCGATGCCCATCCGCGAAACCAAGTAGGGATCTTCGCCGTAAGTCTCCTCAACGCGGCCCCAGCGCGGCTCGCGCGCCACGTCCACCACCGGCGTGAGCGCCTGATGGGCCCCACGCAGGCGCGCTTCTTCGGCGGTGATGGTGAAGAGTGATTCGACCAATTCTGGATTGAACGTGCCGCCCAGTGCGATGGGTTGTGGAAAGCTCGTGCCGCCGGGGGCCGCGTGCCCGTGCAAACACTCCTCGTGAAAAAACACGGGAATTCCCAGGCGGCTGTTCTCGATGAAAAACTTTTGAGTGGCATTGGTGAGCTCCGCCATGCCGCGCGCGTCCTTGCCTTTACCGGCATCGCTGGGGCGGCCCACCTGGCCAAGGCCGTGTCCTTTCTTGAAGGCCGTCTGGGCTTTCTGCAGGTCGAAATTGCCGTCGGCATCCACCAACGTCTGGGCCTTCTGCATCCAGATGCAGAGCATCTGCGCGGCCTTCTCTTCCAGCGTCATTCGGGACAACAGGTCTTTCACTCGTTTGGCGGAGGGTAAGCCGGGGTTTTTGTAAGGCAACGTCGTCGCTTTTCTGTTCGCGCTCCTGTTGGCGGCCGTTCGCATTGTCTTTTTCACGCGCGCTACTCCTTCTCGGAAACTGGCTGAACAATCGTCCTTTTCGTAGTTTTCCCGGTGACCGCCACATATTCGTGCGGTTCTTCACTGACAAAATGCCCGCAGCAAGGGAGCTCTGAGACGGAAGTGCGTCTGAGATGACATCGGAAAAGTGCAGGTACTATATCACTGATGGTGAGGTTTGGAATGTGACGAACGCACAAATCTTGAGAAGAATAACGATTTCCCCGTGCAGGGGAGCCGAGTGGAGAGGACGAGTAAGCTGGCTGGTGGAAGGTTCCAGTAAGTGTTGTCTGGGTGGCCTTGGTTTTTTGAACGGGATGAGGGATCTGCGTATCCCGCGGGCTTTTGCGAACAGCAGATCCCTCGCTACGCTCGGGATGACAACGGGTGTCATCCTGCCGAGATGGGGTCCAGCGTGCTGGACCCCTACCACGAGAAAGAGGAGCGCGCGGGATGAGTGGGGCGAAGGATGAGTCTGGTGAGAAATTCGGGCTAGCGGATGCGGCGGAGGGAATCAATCCAGGCGGCGAGGATCTCGTTAGAGGGAACTTCCAGATTGAAGAATTCGATGCCGAGGCCGACGCGCGGCTTGACCAGGCGAACGATGACAAGGGCTTCGAGGACCTGGCCCTTGCGGGTGAGCTTCAGACGAGCGCGGCAGTCTGGAGGAAGGGTCTTGCTGGTGCAAACAAAGCAGCCGCCAAGGGAGATGTCGGAGGTGACGCCGTCAACCTTCTGGCCGGTTTGCATGTCGGTGAGTTCCGCGTCGGCAGCAAAGGGATAGCGGATGGTGTAACGGCGGTCGCGTACACCGGTAATGCGAAGGGATGCGGGGCTTGTGCGGTCAGGCATGGGGATGACTTTGCTCACTCTAAGATCTCAATGCACACAGAGACACCTGGGCTACCCCAAGGCTGATGAGGCCCACTGGAAACAGTGTGGCGGAAGGCGGGCGAATTGGAAACGGTGTAGCGAAGGGTGTCTACGTAAGGGTAACGGTAGGGTGTGGCTGGGCGGATGTCAACGCGATGTGAGAGGGCTATTAGTGGGTTCGACAAGCGGGGGTGCGCGGAGAGTGGCGGACGAGGCGGGCGTGGTAGCCTGACGAGGAAGGCATCCCTCTTACGAACCAACACATGCGCGCCGAAGGAATACGTCAGAGCGACCGGATCACGTTGCGCCTGCAGGTGGAAGCATCGTGGCTTGGCACGGATGGAACGGCGGTGAGGCAGCCGGCACATACCATGCTGGTGAGCCGCAACGGCGGCGTGCTGCGTCTGCAGGATAAGCTGTTCGCGGGACAAGAGATCACGCTGCACCGTAAACTGGAAGGCGACCAAACCAGATCGACGCGGGCCAGGATTGTGGCGGAGATTGACCGCGAGCCGGAGGGGTTCATTTACGCGGTGGCGATGCTGGAGCCGCGCGCGGATTTCTGGGACATTGAGTTTCCGGCGCCGCACCAGGCCGAGGAGGCGCTGGCGCGGCTACTGATGGAATGCAGCTTTTGCCAAAGGCGCGAGGTCGTGTACCTGAACGAGATGGAACTGAAGTCGTTCGAGATCCGGAAATGCGTGGCGCGGGTTTGCCGGCACTGCGATGCGCCGTCCATCTGGGTGGAAGCGGCCACGGAGCCAAAAATTGATGAGACCCTGCCATCGCGGACGGCGGCGGAAGAGCGCGTGATCCCGCGGAGAAACCGGACGCGGGTAAAGGCGCGGCTGCTGGCGTGCATACGGCGAAGAGGATTCCAGGAAGAAGTGGCGGTGTGCGAGGATTTGTCGAAGGGCGGAATCAGTTTTCGGAGCAGGAACCGCTACCCGGAAGGAACGCGGCTGGAAGTGGCGGTGCCGTACACGCCGGGCGCAGGAGCGATTTTTGTGCCGATCCGGATTGTGTTTTCGCAGCCGATTGCGACGGCGGGGCTGTTCCGGCACGGGGCCGCGTACGTGAGGACGCCAGAGTAACGGTTGTCAGTTGTCAATTTCAATTCAAGCCTCATAGTCAAAGTTCAAAATTTCAGGTTTGCCTGCAAGTGGTTCAGGAGTGCGGTGCTTTGCCGTGATCCCTCCACTGCGCGGCCCGACGCGCCACAAATCGGCGCGAAGGAAAAATCCGGCCGCTGCGGTCGGGATGACAATTTAGGAATGAGGGGCTGTTCCGGCACGGGGCGGCGTATGTGAGGACGCCGGAGTAGGGCAGCAAATACGGTGACGCCCGAATTGTGCCACGTGCTAGTACGCGCTTCTCCGATTACCGCGTTAATCAGGAGTTGGAAGGGATTGTTGAATCGTGGACCGCGTTTTGTAGCCTGTTTCCGCTTTCAGTGGAGAGACTTCTAGTAGGTAATCACAGGCACGAGAAAAGTTCTCTTCAATGAACCCATCTGACCTGTTGACAACGTGGTACTTGCCAATCTTGTTGGCCTCTAATAGCCACACTTTCCCGTCAGCAACCCGCACAAGGGTTTCCTCATACCGTGCACTTGGCAAAGACCAGAAATGCGCCTCACGAAGTAAGCCCAGAAACTTGCTCACCTGTTCAGGGGATAAAGACAAAGACTGCTGCCTTGGCGTGGTTTCACCGCCCCTACTGCGTTTTGTTCCCAGCTTTGCGATGAGATTTCCGTTGCCGTCAGGATTCACGGTTAGCCGAACAACTAAGCTCGGCGTAAACGGTGGTATCAGGAGAAAACGATAAACTGTACCGGACATGATTTTCCCACGTCGTAGAGAGGGTTCTTCTAAATCGCGCAGTTCGCCCGCGTACCAACGAGCACGCAATTCACTGAGCTGTGGATATTTGCTGAAGAGTCCGACTGGGAAGTACTGGGGGTTGGCATCGGGTGGCTCCGTCTGCTTGACCGCCGGGTGCTTAGCGTCGGTTTGCGCGTAAAGGGAGATGAGAGCGCAAAGGCAGAGAAGAAATGAGAGCAAGAGGCGCATGCCGTAATCATTGAACACGCAAACAACTTGAAAGTTGTGTTCTAGACCCGCTCAAGGACTACTAAGTCCCGGTAAGTCGTGCCGGCTCAGATGGTCGACGCAACACTTGCTTGCAGTGTACTCGCAGGCGTCTGGAATCCTAAAGTTTTTCTCGGACGTTGATTCAAGCGCAGCGAGACCTGGTCGAGCTGCGCTTGAGAGATGGGGGACAGGTCGGTGCCTCGCGGGAAGTATTGCCGCAGTAGCAGGTTGGTGTTTTCGTTCGTGCCACGCTGCCAGGGACTCTGCGGGTCGCAGAAGTAGACCTTCACATCTGTCGCCACCGTAAAGTCCTTGTGCTTGGCCATCTCCAGTCCGCGATCCCAGGTCAGCGAGCGGCGCAGGGTTGCCGGAAGTTTACGAACGTGTTTGCTCAATGCCGCCACGACCACGGCCGTGTCTTTGCTGGGCACCTTGATCAGCATGAGAAAGCGTGAATGCCGCTCCACTAACGTCGCAATGTAGCTGTTCTTTCCACCGGCCAGCAGATCGCCTTCCCAATGACCAGGAATCGCTCGGTCTTCCGCTTCCGCCGGTCTTTCGCGGATGGAGATGGCATCGACGATCTGCCCCCGGGACTGTCCATGTTCGCTGGCATGACGCGAGCGGCGCATGCGTCGCTTCGACCGCAGATGGTCCATCAGCTCTCTTTTCAATACGCCCCGCGCTTGGATGAACAGGCTGCGATAGATGGTCTCGTGGGACACGCGCATGCTCTCGCTGTTGGGATAGTGGATCTTCAGCCACCCGGCAATCTGCTCGGGCGACCAGTCCAGAATCAGTTTACTCGCAACGATGTCCCGCAACTCGCGATTCACGGCAAGCAGACATCTCTTAGGACGAAAGGCTGAAACCCAAGCCTGGCGATCTGCATCATGGGCACGATAGGCAACTCGGCCACCATGGCGAGCGACCTCCCGGCTTACTGTGGAGGCAGCTCGACCGAGACGTCGCGCTATCTCCCGAATCGACGAACCAGAAGCGATCCCTCGCGAGATGTCCTCCCGCTCCGCTAGCGTGAGTGCTAACCGCGAACGGCGACGAGCGGCGGGAGGAATGCCGCCGCGAGGAAGCAACACAGCGCGAATGCAGCTATGTGGCTTGTCAAAAGCGCGCCCGATCTTATGCAGCGTCTGTCCCGCCTTCCAGCGGCTCCAAACGTCACGCTTCTCGATCGCAGAAAGCCCAAACCGCATCCCTGGTCTCATGCCAACACCACCTTTGCAGAGCAGATTTACATCAGATGGTGTTGCATCGACCTATCGAATGCACCCGGCAAACCGGGAAAGTTCCGCCCAGTACTAACGTGGACCGGAACCGAGTTCACCCGCCTGAATCAGCGGCCGTAGCGGCCCATCCATTCCCCTTGCGCCAGAATGTGGCTCTGCATGGCTCGCTCGACATCCTTTTTGGTGGCACCCGGCTTGAGATTCAGCTTCGTGTCCAAGGCGTAGAGCTTAAAGAAATAGCGGTGGGGCTTGCCTGGCGGAGGGCAAGGCCCGCCATAACCGATATTCCGAAAATCATTGCGGCCCTGGCGCGAACCGTCCGCCAGTTGCTCTTGCTTGGGGACATTTTGCGAGAGAGCGCGCGCGTTTGCGGGCAAGTCGAACAGCACCCAGTGCACGCAGGTTCCCACGGGCGCGTCGGGATCGTCAGCGATCAGAGCGAAACTCTGTGTGCCTTCGGGCGACTCGTTCCAGGCGAGAGCGGGCGAAATGTCCGCTCCGTCACAAGTAAATTGTCTCGGAATGCTACCTCTAGAACTGAAATCGGGGCTCTTCAATTCCAATGGCATGTTAACCCCTCCTTGCGGATGCGCTCCGCATCCCTCGGCCAATGCCAAACAGCCCGCGAGGAAAACCATTGCGGGCGTGAAGCGGCCTTCTTTGGGATCCATCGGGACTCCCTTCGGGTGTTCGGAGACATTCTACGCCTGACGAGCGGAGGAGACGGGGGAGGCCGTGATTTGTGACTCGTGACTGGTGACTCGTAATGAGGACCCCAAGAGCCCACGTACGACAGCGGTACCTGGGCACCCGGCATGGATAAACCGAAGAGGGATTCATCGCACAGAAATTGTGCGATGAAAAACCGTACCTCGCTTCGCTCGGAATGACGGAATCTGGCCATATAGGATGGAGTGAATTGGAGGCCGTGCCACGATCCCTCCACCCCGGCGCAGCGCACGGGGCGCACAAAACGCGCCACAGTTCAGCGCGCCGGAAAAATCGGGCCGCTTCGGTCCCTTCGACTTCGCTCAGGACAGGCGGGATGACAGTTTTAGTCAGGCACCCGAGTGGTGCGCGCGATGACACCTAGATTCAGGCGGTGATGCGGGAGGGGTTAGTCGAGGGTATGGACGCTGGATTGTTCGCGGCGGCGGCGATGGAGGTAGTGCATGGCAATGTTGATGTAGATTTCGCCGCAGGGCGTTTCGATACAAAGGACCATGGCCTCGGTATCCACGCTGCCCGCAAGGCCTTCCTCTTTCATGTGGATTTCGGGCGGAAAAACCTTGAAACGGAAGCCCTGGTCGTTGAGCAGAGTGACCGAATTGCCGATGACCATGTTGGCGAGTTCACAGACGGTTTCGCAAATGACCTGCTCGCTTTCCGGGAGTTCCGCGCCAGCAAGCTGGCTGGCAACGCGCATGGCGACTTCCGGAGCGAGGTCGAGAATGACGCGGCCCTCGATGTCGCCCTTGATGGTGACGAGAGCGGCAACGCCTTTGCGGCGATAGGTGTTCTCGTCCATGGTGAGGTCGGCGATTTTCGTGGGCGCTTGCAGCGATTCGGCGAACACGGCATCGGCGGCGTTGATGAAGGGCTGAATGAGTTCCATCCTCATGAATGATGCCCCCCAGCCAGCGCAACCGGGACGGCGGCCGCATTGGGATCGTCCCCGAGGACATAGCGAAGGATTTCGTAAAGGACCTCGGGCTTGACGGGTTTCTGGACGAAGTGCTTCGCGCCCTTTTGCAGCGCGGCGAGAATGTTTTCCTGATAGCCGACGGAAGAGACCATGACGATGCGGGCGTCGCCATGCTGGCGGACGATGCGCTCGACGGACTCAATGCCTTCCATTTGAGGCATGGTGATGTCCATGAGGACAATGTCGGGATTAGTGCGGTTGAACTCGGCAATGGCGGTCAAACCGTCACCGGCTTCACCCGCTACTTCGCCGCCGAAGAGCTCGATCATCTTGATGAGGTTCTTGCGGGCGAAGACAGAGTCGTCCACGACCAGGTAGCGCACCGGCTGCTGGTCCTTGCGAAGTAAGGGTTGAAACTGTTGCATAACATGCTCCTTTGGCGCCGCGGGCCGGTCAGGCACGCGGCGTCGAAACTGGTGTCCTTTCGTTCTTTTCCGCCTTGTCGGCCTTGTCGGATTTGTCGTGTGCGTCGGATCTCTCTGCATTAACGCGGTCGGCCCCATAGTGGCTGACGAGATAGGCGGCCATATTATCGAGCGGCAAAACTTTGCCGGCGTAGCCCTTGAGAATGGCAGCGCGAGGCATGCCGGGAACCACGCAAGTCTCTTCGCTTTGGGCGATGGTATGGCCTCCGGCCGCTTTAATCGCGCCAAGACCTTCGGCGCCGTCTTCGCCCATGCCGGTCATGAGGACGCCGACAGAGGAAAGCGCGAATTCCTGGGCCACGGAATGGAACAGCACGTCCGCGGAAGGACGATGGCCGTTGATGGCCGGACTGTCTGACAGCACAACCATATCGCCACGCGGCATGCGGCGAACCATGATGTGGCGGTTGCCGGGGCAGATAAGAACGCGGCCGGCAACGAGCAGATCGCCAGATTTGGCTTCCTGAACATCGAGAGCGCAGCACTCATCGAGGCGCCGGGCAAACATCTCCGTAAAACCTTCCGGCATATGCTGAACGACGACAAAGGTGGCGGGAAAATCGCCGGGAATCTGGGAGAACAAGTACTGGAGCGCGTTGGGGCCGCCGGTGGAAATGCCAATGGCGATGACGCGATTGGGCGGAAGCGCGGCGCGAGTGCGTTTCTGGGCAGGCGCGACGGTCTCGGCCGGCGGCTTCGGAACGGTTTTCGTTCCCCCGGCACGCTTGGCGATTTTAATCTTCTCAATGAGCTGGAAAGCGACAGGATCGAGATGCCCGGCGGCCGCTTCCCGCGGCTTGGCAACGAAATCGATGGCGCCCAGAGCCAAGGCCTTGAAGGTAGCGTAGGCGCCTTCCTTGGAGTGGGAGCTGAATACGACGACGGGAAGCGGAGCGTTGCGCATGATCATGCGCAGGGTTTCGATGCCGTCCATGCGGGGCATTTCGAGGTCCAGGGTCACGACATCGGGATGAAGTTCGGCGATTTTACGTATGGCAAAGGCGCCGTCCATGGCGGTGCCGACGACCTCGATGTCGGGGTCGCGTTCAAGAATAATGGGTATCAATTTCCGCATGAGAGCGGAATCATCGACCACCAGGACTCGGACGCGCTCTTTCATGCGATGGCCCCCAAGTGTAGGGACCGCGACAGCCGAGAGAGAATGGCGGGCACGTTCAAGATTAGGACAACCGTGCCATCGCCTAGAATCGAAGCGCCACTGACGAGATCGCTGGCGACGATGTCCCCAGGCAGGGCCTTGATGACGAGCTCTTCCTCGCCAACGAGGCTATCGACGACCAAGCCGAAGCGTCTTTCCGCGACGCCGATAACGATGACAAAGCTCTTTTTCTTTTTTTCACCGGCGGCATCAACGGCATGGATGCGGCTGAGGCCGCTGAGGCGCACCAGGGTCAGGATCTGTTCGCGTAACCGGAGGACTTCACGCTGATCAACGCGCGTGATTTCCTGTTCGTTGACGCGGCTGATCTCGACGACCGAAGAGAGAGGCACGGCAAAGAGGCGGCCGCCCACACGGAAGAGGAGGGTCTGAATGCTGGCCAGAGTGAGCGGAACGCGAAGTTGAATGCTGGTGCCCTTCCCCAGGGAGCTGGAGATGTGCACGGTGCCCTTGAGGCGATCGAGAACGGTGCGCACAACATCCATGCCGACGCCGCGGCCGGAAACCTCGGTGACTTCCGAAGCGGTGCTGAAGCCGGGCTCGAAGACGAGGTTTAGGACTTCCTGAGAATCGAGGCGCTGAGCGTCTTCGGCTTTCAGCAAGCCATTGCGAACGGCCTGGTCGCGAATGATGTCGAGATCGATGCCGCGGCCATCGTCGCGGACTTCGATAACGACTTGCGTGCCTTGATGATAAGCATTGAGAAAAACGGTGCCGCGAGCAGGCTTTCCGGAGTTGAGCCGCTCACTGGAAGGCTCGATGCCGTGATCGACGGCGTTGCGGACAAGGTGTGTAAGGGGTTCCGCGAGGGCATCGAGGATGCCTTTGTCTAGATCGGTGTGCTCGCCGGCCACTTCGAGAGCGATATCCTTGCCGCAGAGCTTGGCGACATCGCGGACGACGCGCGGGAAGCGGCGGAAGAGCTGCTCGACGGGAACCATGCGGATCTTCAAGACGCACTTGTGCAGTTCGTCGAGGACGCGGGACTGAAACGCGAGGGCTTCCGCGAGCTTGACGCGCACGGGATCACGAGAGTGCTGCGCTTCGAATTCGGCGAGGGTGCGATGGAGCATGGACTTGCCGATGATTAGTTCGCCGACGAGGTTCATGACGGCTTCGATGCGGGTAGCATCAACGCGCAAGGTGGCTTCCGCAACGGTAGCGACGGCCGAAGCGGGCGGCTGCTTCGCGGCGGAGTCCGCGGGATCGGCGGCACGCGTGGCGGCCTGAGCTTCGAGGATTTCGCCAAGGAGTTCGTGTTCGGCCGATTCCGCGCGATTGGCGGGTTCGATGCGCAAATCGGAAACGACCGAAGGAATGCGGCAACGATGGGCGACGTGCTCGATGGGATGCGTGCTGGCAACGGCGGCCTGGACAACTTCCACGGAAGCAGCGGCGAGATTGTCCTCCGGTCGAAGAGCAATGACCGTGCCGCAGGCGTGAAGGACGTTGCGGACGAGTTGAAAGGCGGCGGCGCGCATGGCGCTGTTGGGATCGAGGCGCAGGGCGATGTTGTAAACGTTGTCGCCACGGAGGAGCGCTTCGGAAACCATGAGCTGCTCGTACTCGCTCCAGGGGAAAGTCGCAGGAACCTCGCCCTGGGCGGATTCGCCCGAAGATTGAGGAGAAGAGGGCGACTGGAGCAAGCGCTGGATGAGCGTGCGCAGGGGAGTTACCGGAGGCGGCTCAACTTGTTTTTGATAGGCGCTCAACATGCTCTCGAAAGTGTCCACGGCAGCGAGAACGACTTCAGCGAGCTTGTTGCCGTGGGTCTGGCCGATCTGAAGCGTGAGAATGTCCTCGAGTTCGTGGGCGATTTCGCTGAGCTTCTGGAAACCGCAGGCCGCGGAGTCGCCTTTAAGGGTGTGAACGGCGCGGCGCACACTGCGGAGGAGTTCCTCGTCGGCGGGATGCTTTTCGAGGCTCAGACCGGTTTCGTTGATGGTCTGGAGAAGCTCCGCCGCGCTCTCAAAGAAGAGCGCGCGCAGCTCCGAACTCCGATCCTCGGGCAGAAAGCTCAAACGTTCACCTCGAGACGCTTGTAGGCCGTGCCGTTGTTCTCATGGACCATGCGGAATTTGGTGGAAAGTCCGAAGAGACTTTCGGCGTGGCCGACAAAGAGGTAGCCGCCGGGATTCAAGCAGTGCCAGAACTTTTCGATAAGGCGCTTCTGTTCGGCTTCGTCGAAATAGATCATAACGTTGCGGCAAAGGATGATGTCGTTGCGGCGCGGCAAGAACTCGGTTTTCAGGTTGTGGAAGTCGAATTGAACGAGTTCCTTGAGCTGGGGCTTGACGGTGTATTTATCGCTGGCCTTTTCGAAATAACGGAGCCGGGTGGTGTAATCGACAGGCTCCATCTGAATTTCGGAGTAGAGGCCTTCCTGGCCGTGGCGCAGGCTGGCGTAGCTGATGTCCGAGGCGACAATTTCAAGCTTCCAAGGGGGAGGAATGAGCGGCTTGGGGAAAGGCATGTCAAAAGGAAGCGGATTGCGCAGGTAATAGTAGGCCAGGGCATCGCAGATCAGAATGGCGACGGAATAGGGCTCCTGTCCGGTGGAACAACCGGCGCACCACACGCGAAGACTCCAATCGCGGCGCTCCTGCTTGTGGTGGAGGATTTCCTCGAGAACACCCTTTTGGAGGAGATCGAGTTGCGGGCGGTTGCGAAAGAAACTGGTTTCGTTGACGGTGAGATTTTCAAGGAGCAGGGCGAGTTCGGCGCGGCCTTCGCGGCTGGTAAGCAGGCGGTAATAGCTATAAAAGGATTCTAGCTCGCAGGCCTTGAGGCGGCGCTGCAGGCGGTCCTTGAGGAAGTGGGCGCGGCGCTCGTCAAAGTACATGCCGCACTCCTGATAGACGAGGGTCTGCAGGAGCTTGAGTTCCGCTTCGGTGAGCTGAACCTGCGCAGTGATCGTTCCCATGCTGAATGTTGGCGGCCGGTCAAACGAGTGGCGGCGCTCCTGGAAGAGCGAAAGGCGCTAGTGAGCCATCGCGACGGGTTCCGCGGCCTCCTCGAGTTTCTTGAATTCCGGCTGGCGCAGGAGCCTGGCGATGTCCAGGAGGATAATCAGGCGGCCCTTGAGCTTTCCCACGCCGGTGACATAGCTCGATTCGCCTTCGGCAAACACGGAGCCGGGCGATTCGATTTCCGAAGGCGGAATCTTCAGGACCTCGGAGGCGGAACTCACAATGAGTCCGAGGAGCTTGTTATCGAGCTCGACGACGAGAATGCGATTCTTTTTGTCCGGCTGGACAGCGACGGAGCCGAAGCGCTTGCGCAGGTCCATGACGGGAACGATCTTGCCGCGAAGATTGATGACACCCTCGATGATGCCCGGAGCGTTGGGCACCGCGGTGATGTCTGGGACGCGGACAATTTCGCGCACGGAAGCGATACGAACCCCATAGGTTTCGTTTCCGATGCGAAAGCCGACGACTTGGAAATCTTTCTCCATGAAGCGCTCTCCGGTTCAGGAACGGGTGACTTCGGCGTATTCGAGCTGGCCCGATTCGGGCGCCTGAGCGGGGCGGCGAGAAGCGGCGGCATCGCGGCGAGACGCGGGGGCGTCGCGGCGCGAGCGAAGCTGGCCGTTGTGATCGACAATAAAACGATCCATGTTGTCGAGCAGGTTGCGAGAAAGCTTGAGCATCTGTTCAGCGGCGGCGGAAAGCTCGGTGGAGCTGGAAGCGGACTGCTGCACGAGCTCGCGCATCTTGTCCATGGCGCGAACGACGGCTTGAGCGCCGGAAGCCTGTTCTTCGACGGCGGAGTTGATCTCCTGGGTGATTTCGGTGAGACGGTTGGTGGCCTTGGCGATCTGCGAAGAGCCAACGGACTGCTCGTTGGTGGCGGCGCCGATTTCCTGGGAGAATTTGTAGACTTCCGTGACGACGTCGGAAATTTTGTGGAGAGCGGAGCCCAGGTCGTTGCCGAGGCTGAGACCCTCCTCGACGATGCGGGTGCTGTGCTCCATGTTTTCGACGGCCTGGCGCGCTTCGCGCTGGATGCTCTGGATGAGGTCGGCGATTTCCTTGGTGGACTGGGTGGACTTTTCGGCGAGCTTACGGACTTCGTCGGCGACGACGGCGAAACCGAGACCGTGCTCACCGGCGCGCGCGGCTTCAATGGCGGCGTTGAGGGCGAGCAGGTTGGTCTGTTCGGAGATGTCGTCGATCACTTCGATGATCTTGCCGATGTCATCGGCGCGATGGCCGAGAATATTGATGATTTCCGCGGAAGATTGAATGGCGCGGTTGGTGCGGTTCAGGCCATCGGTAGCCTTCTCCATGGTCTGGATGCCGGAGACGACCTCCTCGCGGGAGCGGTTGGCGATGTCGAGTAGGACCTTTGCAGTATCGGCGACGCGCTGAATGGAGGTGACCATCTGATCGATGGAAGCGGAAGTTTCGGCGACGCTGGAAGCCTGCACCTGGGTGTTCTTGACGACGTTTTGCACGTTGATGCTCATCTCGTGCATGGTGCTGGTGACTTCCTCGATGGCGGAAGAGGCCTGGACGCTGACCTTGGCGGATTCGTCGGCGGCGCCGGCAACCTGATTGGAGCCGGCGGAGACTTGGGATGCGCCGTCGCGGGTGGTGCGCACGATTTCCTGCAAGCCGTGGGACATCCGGAGGAAGGCATTGCCAAGGGTATCGCGCTTGGAGCGCGGAACCACTTCGACGGTGAGATCGCCTTCGGCGACGGACATGGAGACGCTGGCCATTTCTTTCAGGTAAGCGACCATATTGTTGAAGGTGGTGGCGAGAGCGCCAATTTCGTCGTTGCGATGGATATCAATGTTCTGGTCGAGATCGCCGGAATCGCCGATTTCCTGGGCGACGGTGATGAGGTGTTGCAGAGGCTCGGTGATGGAGGCCGCTGTGCGGAAGGCGGTCCAAAGCCCAAAAACGATGGCGAAAATCGTGCCGAGGATAACGAGGATGAAGCCGATGGTGCTGGCCGTCTTGGCCGTCTTCTGGGTTTCGTCGAGGGAGCGGCTGACGTCCGAATTGGCCTGGTCGAGGACGGCGGAGGATTTCGCAAGCCAGGAGGCCGGGTCTTTCTGCAGGTAGAAGATCTGGAGGTCGGAAACGGTGGCGTCGCCGGCATCCACCTGATGGCGCTTGGCGAGGAGGGGCTTGGCAAAATTGTCGGCCCAACTGGCCTCGGTGCTCTCGACCTGGATGAGAGCGGTGCGAAGAAAATCGTTGGAGGTGCTGGACTGGCCGCGCCTGATGACGTCGCCCAGAGCGGAAAGGCCGTGGTTGACCTTGTCTTCATCGCGGGGATCGCCGCTGAGGAGAAAGTTATTGAGGTTTAGACGGTTCTTCATGATCTGGTCACGAACAGCCTCGGCGGCGCGGACGCTCTCCAAGGTGGCGGTGACCTCCGCGTTGGCGGAGCGGGCTTTGAGAATCGCGCCGATGTCCACGACGAGAAGCGCGACGAGCGTCAGCAGGATGGCCCCAAAACTTTTGTACAACTGCTTTTCAATGGTCATTGCGTCACTTCCTCCACTCCCCAAGACGGAAACGAACACTCCACAGCATGACCGACCAAGAGCCGCGCGGAACCAAGCGGATCGCTACTGCTGCGGCTTAAACTCAAACTCGACGATTTGCGTGGTCTCTTCACCGGCCGGTTCGTACTTCCAATCTTTAACGGCGTCGAGACAGGTCTGCACAAGAACGGGATGGCCACCGATGGCCCGAGCGCTGCGCACGCGGCCGTCTGGAGCGATCACGAGTTCGATCCTGACCTTGCCGCTGATGTTCATGCGGCGAGCGAGTTCAGGGTAAGTGACTCCGGACCTAGTCTTGAGCTTACGCTTGCCTTCGTCGTTCAGCGTCTGCGCACCGGCTAGCGACAGAGCGAGCAAGCAAGCCGCAGCGGCGGCAAGAATCTTTCGCGTCCAATTGAATTGGATGTGCACCACAACCTCCCTAGGCGGAAAACTACCCCACGCAAGAGAAGGCAAGTGCAATGCCAGGGCAGCAGGAGCAAAACAAAATGTGCAGGTTTTGTGTTCCTGGCAAACAAGAGCTTTTGTTCGAGCAAGATAGAGGAGGGCGAGAGTGTGCGTGCAGTTTGCTGGGGACGCGGGAGCGTCTCACGGGGGCTGCGGTTCGCGTGCGCGGGTCTCACGCTGAGACGGGGGAAGGCAGGGACAGGTAACGCATGCGCACCATTGCAACTAACAGGATTTGACTCAGAATGAGATGACTGAGTAGCGTGGGAGTGCGTGGCTTCTTAATTTGAGACACACGCAGACCCCCTAAGCCCCCTATGCGTGAACGAAAGAATCTTCGTGTCCGCCGGCCCGCGGCTGCCCGCGGCCGAGAGATTTCCGGTCAATCCAAGCGCAATTTTTCCCAGGAATTGATGGATTTGGTTGTGGAAGCGGCGAAGTCGCGTGACTTGCCCGTGTTTCTGGCGGGCTTTGCGGCGCGGGCCACGGAAATGTTGAAAGCGGAATGGGGAGGAGTCGGGGAGATCCTGGGAAGCAAGGTCGAGATGTACTCGCTAGGAAGGGAGTTTCCCGGAGGCAGCGGGGAGCGGGAGTGGGTGGCACAGAACGTCACGCGAAAGCGGCTGGGGTTGGAGGTGCTGGCGCTGGGGGAAACGGAGAAGTATTGCGCGTTCTATCCAATTTATGCGAGCGACGGGGAGCTGATGGGCACGCTATGCCTGGTGCGACGCAAGGCGGAGTTTACGGCGGCCGAGGACGAGCTGGTGGCGGTCCTGGGAAGTCATGCGGCGCTCTCCATGGAAAAGGTGCGGCGATTTGCGCAACTGGAGCGATCGAAGAAGCAGTGGGTGGAAGATATCGATGCGATCAGCGATTACATCGCGGTGCACGACCAGCGTGGGAGGATTGTAAGGACAAACCGCTCGCTGGCGACGCATCTGGGGAGATCGCCGGTAGCGCTGGTGGGCGAGCCCATGATCAGCCTGCGGCACATCGCGGAGACGGGGAGCGCCCTGCCCTGCCCGTTCTGCCGGAACACCAGGGAATTAAGGGAAGAGTACATTGCGACGTCGGAGGGGCGGACATTCCTGGTTTCAACGTCGCGGACGCGTGGAGTGACGGACGAAGAGACGCGAACGATTCACGTCCTGAAAGACATTACGGACCGAAGAGAGGCGGAGCGGCGGTACCGCGAGTTGTTCGACAGTATTCAGGAAGGATTGTTTTTTGCGACGCCGGAAGGACAGTTCCTGGATGTGAATGACGCGATGGTGAGAATGCTGGGGTACGAATCGCGGGAGGAACTGCTGCAGGCGGATGTAAGCACGCATTTGTACCCAACGGCGGCGGCGAAAGAACGACTGGTGCGGGCGATCGCGGAGCGCGGGGCGCTGCGGAATTACGAGGAAACGCTGCGGCGGAAAGACGGAGGCCTGCTGCACACGCTGCAGAACATCAGCGCGGTGCGGGACAAGCAAGGCCGCGTGGCGCAGATCCGCGGGCTGATGCTGGACGTAACGGAACAGCGCATGTTCCAGTCGCAATTGCAGCGGGAACGCGACTTCAACCAGAAGATCCTGAACACCACGCAGAGCATGATTCTGGTGCTGGATACCGCGGGGCTGATCAGCTACGCGAACCGGCGGTGTTATGAAACGGGGTTTTTGGAAGAAGGAATGATTGGGCACCGGCTGGTGGACTGGGTGGGAACGTCGCACCGGAAGGATTTTGAAACAGCGTTGCAGACGACGGCGAACGGCCAGCAGGTGGAAAACTTGGAACTGCAGGTGAGGCGGAGCGACGCTTCGATGGGCCACTTCTCCATCAGCTTGAGCCCGATGCGGGATGAATCCAAGCAGGTGAACAGCGTGGTGGTGGTGATGACGGACATCACGGACGCGGCGCTGCTGCAGGCCAAACTGGCGCATTCGGAAAAAATGGCCACGATCGGGCGGCTGGTGTCCGGGGTGGCGCACGAAGTGAACAACCCGCTGGCGGCGATCCTGGGATTCACGGATTTGCTGCTGGAAAACCCGGAAATGCCGGCATCGGCGCGGGAAGACCTGCAAATCATCCTGCAGGAAACGCAGCGGACGAAGGAGATTGTGCAGGACCTGTTGCGATTTGCGCGGCAGCGGCCGACGCAGCGCGAGCCGGTACAGGTGAACACAGTGCTGCGGCAGACGATCAAATTGCGCGGATACGATTTTGCGAGCCACGGCGTAGAGGTGGTGGAGGAGTTCGACGAGGGGATTGGGGAGACGCTGGGGGACGCGCAGCAACTCCAGCAAGTGTTCCTGAATATCTTGAACAATGCATACGATGCGATACAAGAATCCGGGAATCACGGAAAAATCCGCATCGGGACAAGGCGCGCGGGCGATTCGATTGAGGTGACGTTTGTGGATAACGGGACGGGCGTGAGCGACCCCGAGCGCATTTTTGATCCGTTTTTTACGACCAAGCAGGCCGGAAGAGGGACGGGGCTGGGGCTGAGCATCTGCTACGGAATTGTGCGGGCGCATGGAGGCGAGATCCTCTGCTGGAAGAATGCGGTGGAAAGCGGGAGCACATTCCTGGTGCGATTGCCGCGGGCGACGGAGACGGCGCTGGCCGCGGCCGCGAATGAGGCGGGGCGATGAGTTCACCGACGACCGTGCGGGCATTCTCGCCGATCCTCCTAATAGAGGATGAAACTTCGGTCAGCGCGTTCGTACGGGCGGCACTGGAGAGGCGCGGGTACACGGTGGTGCAAGCGGCGAATGGGGATGAGGGCTTGCGGCATCTGGCGAAGGGAACCTATGCGGGTGTGATTACGGACATTCGGATGCCGGGGAAGATCAACGGCGCTGACGTGCACCAGTGGATACGGGAGAACCGGCCGGAACTGAGCGGGAGAATCATCCTGATCAGCGGGGATACGGCCAACAGCGAGACCCAGGAGTTATTGACGAAGAGCGCGACGCCTTGCATTGAGAAACCATTTCGGGTCCAGGAACTTATATCCATAGTGGAGACGACTTTCGGAAAACCATGAGCGACGATCTGAGAATTAAACTTTTGGTAGTGGACGACGAGCAAAGCATCCGCAGGCTATGCATGACGATTGGCAGCTCTCTGGCCTACAACTGCAACGAGGCGGAGAGCGCGGAAACAGCAATTCAGCGGCTGGAGACGGATCCGCCGGACCTGGTGCTGACGGACTTGAAGCTGCCGAACCAGTCGGGCGTGGAATTGCTGAAGCAGATCAAAGCGGTGCTGCCGCGCACGGAAGTGGCCATCATGACGGGGCACGGGTCGATCGAATCGGCCGTGGACGCAATGAAGTTGGGAGCGTACGACTACATCGAGAAGCCGTTCCGGGTGGAAAAGATGCGGCTTCTGCTGCAACGCATGGCGGAGAAAGTGCGACTGGTGAATGAGAATGCGTTCTTGCGGGAACGCGTGACCACGGAAGAAAACCTGGACGGGATCATCGGCACGTCGTCCGGGATGCAAGATGTGTTGCGGATGATTTCGCGGCTTAAGGATACGCGGACGCCGGTGCTGATTTCCGGGGAGAGCGGGACGGGGAAAGAACTGGTGGCGCGGGCCATCCATTTTCGCGGAATGATGGCGCAAACGCCGTTCGTGGCGGTGGACTGCGGCGCGCTGGTGCCAACGCTGATGGAAAGCGAAATGTTCGGGTACGAGAAGGGCGCGTTTACCGGCGCGATGAAATCGAAGACCGGGCTCTTCCAGGCGGCCAACGGCGGGAGCATCTTCCTGGACGAAATTGGTGAATTGCCCCTGGAGATGCAAGCGAAACTCCTGCGCGTGCTGCAGGAAAAAGAGGTGCGGCCAGTGGGGAGCAATGACCGGCACACGGTGGACGTGCGGGTGATCGCGGCAACGAACCGCGACCTGGAGTCGGCGTATCGCACGGGGACTTTCCGCAAGGATCTGTATTTCCGGTTAAACGTGGTGACCGTGCACATACCGCCGCTGCGGGAGCGCCGGGCGGACATTCCGATGCTGGTGCACCATTTCCTGAACCATTACACGCCTACGAAGCCGTTGCAAGTGACTGCGGCGGCGATGAAGTGCCTCCTGCAGTACGATTGGCCCGGCAACGTGCGCGAACTGGAGAATTGCATTGCCCGCGCGGTGACATTGGGCGACCAGCAGACGATTGACGTACAGGACCTGCCACCGGCGATTCGCAGCGAGCAGCCGCCGACCAGCGAGATGACCCCGCAGGATGCCGCTTCCCTTTCGACGACGGCGCTGGCGGAAATGGAGCGAATGACCATCCTGCGCGTGTTCGAGCAGGCGCACGGCGACAAGGCGCTGGCTGGGAAGATGCTGGGGATCAGCCGCGCGACGCTTTACCGGAAGCTGAAGCGATACAACATAGCGCTGCGCGGGAATGCGGAGCAGGACGAAAAAGAGGCCGCGGCGCACGTGGCGGCACGGTAGTACGTCTCAATGTGGCGGGCGGTTCTCTCAGAGAAGAGTGAGACGAAAGCGTTTCAGGCTGAGACACTTGGGCAAAGGCGCACTGGGCGGAAAAACCTAAGTCACGGCATTTCTGCAGGTTCCAAAGTTCGTATCCCCTTATAAATTTTGGTGGTCGGCGTGCATTTCCCTACTCGGGACACTGTGTCCCGGTCCGCGTCGGGTGTGTTCTTGCTCGCCGCGAGGCCAAAGCTCGCAAGATTCGCAGGTTAGTGGCAACGGGGCAGAAGCGCGAGATGACACTCATTGCGGATGAACGGGGATGTGCGGAACAGCTTGCCCGGTTCTTTCCAGCACTTCCCGCAGTACGCTTTGCGGTGCGCGTGACGCCGCTAAGGCCCGCGCAGGGGAAATTGCAGGAACGGACGGTGCTGGAGTATGGCACGGCCGAATGTGCGATTTTTCTATCGAGCCTGCCGCTGGAATTTGCGGATCGCGTGCGGGTTGAACGAGATGGAGGAGGACGTCCCGCGGAGGCGGCGGTGATTGCTTTGCAGTATCAAGAAGGACGCAAAGCGGTGGCCGTGCGGTTTCTGGAAGGCCCCTGCGATTGGATGAGGCAGCCGTGAACAAAATGATCACCACGTTGAACTTACCCGCTCCGCCGAAGGCAGATGGCGCAAGGCAAGCGCAGTGGGAAGAGATTCGCTCCGTCTTTCCCATCTATTTAGCGCTGGCCAAACATCTGCAACTCGAGATTCCCTTCCCGCCGAACCAGCGCGTCTTGCCGGAGAAGGCGGATCTGGACCTGTTCAGCCGCGCCCTGGCATGGCTGGATTCCATGGACCAGCGAGTGCTGGTGCACCAGTTGCGGCACCTGCTGCAAATGACCACGCTGAATGCCAGCGAAAGCGGGCTGCGGGCGCTGATCATGCGACACCTGCGGAAGCCGGCGAAGTCCCCCATGGACCGCGACAAAATCGACTTTCTGATGGTGCAGTATTTTGCGCTGTGCGTGCCCACCAAGATTTACCACAAACAGATTGAACTGAACGACGTGGCGCAGGTGATGAAGCCGGTGCTGGGAGAGACGGACACAGCGCCGCTGCCATGGTGCGAACCGCTGGAGAAGATGATCGTGGCCTTGAGGTCGCTCAAGAGCGTACGGGACATCTTGAAAACGGACTTTATCGAGCAGGGGCGACGAGTGAAAGAGAAAGCCGGAGGGATGTTCTACGACCCCTCGGCGATGCTGGCGTTTGTGCGCTTCAATTTCCTATTGAGGCGGACGCTGATCGAGTTAATGCACGCGGATCTGATTTTCATACGCGCAGGGATCAACCACCTGGATCAAGCCGGGGCAAGAACGGTGGATTGCCAGACCTTTGGACTGACGTCCGCGGAGCCGATCGCACGAGTGCGGGCGCTGGCGGACGACTGGAAGCAGCCGTTCCAGAAGGAATACACGGAGCGCTCCGTAAGCCAGGCATTCGAGAAGTTGCTGGCACTTCGCGCAGACGTGGATCGCACGGCGGTGCGCGTGTTAGGCAAATCGCTCGACGCAGTTGCCGTCAAGCCCATGGCAGAAAAGGCTGTGGGGGGCAACGGGGCGGTGGCGACACCGGGTGCGGCGCGTGCGAGCGAGAAGGCCGAAGCCGCGGCGAATCGCACGGCAGAGGAAGCGAAGCCCGAACTCGATTTCGAGTCGTGCATGGAACAGGTCTGGGAGCAACTGATATCGGCGCCACCTGCGCGAGGCCGTTCGATGACGACGGTGCGAGTAGGCGGAGCGCGGCTGCTGATGTCGTCGTGGGAAGTGGCGGCGTTTGTGACCGAAGACGGGCCGGCCGCGGAAGATTTGCGGCGCGCAGTGGTGGCGCGGGCGCTGGTGACGGCGGCGGTGGAAAAGACCAAGGAATCGGGGAACGCCACGGGACTTGATCGCGTGTTGCCGATCGCGCGCGTGGAGGTTTCGCGGCTGCAGGAACGCGTGGAACTGGCAAAACAGGCGAAAGATACGGAAGCGGCGGTGAATCTGGGAATCAGCACGAAGCGGCTGCTTTCCGCGCTGGACGAAGCCGAGAAATTGTAATTCCCTGCTGGGAGCGATGGCAGGCAAGGAACACAGTCAGGGAGCGGATCTCTCTTGCGAAACACCAGCGTATTGATACTCACGGACGACGCGGAGTTTGCGCGATTGCTGAGCGCGTGCTGGCAAGTGGAACGCCAGCTTCCCGGCCTTTCCGTAGTGACAAGCGACCTATGGCAGAACAGCGGCGGAGTTAACCCCGACCTGGTGGTGATCGGACCATTGCAGGAAGGAAAGTTGGCGGAAGCGCTGCGCGCGATGGAGCCGAATGTGGCGGTGATTTTGTGCGCGCCGGCGGAGACGACGGAGTTGGGGCTTTTGCGGAAACGCTACCCGCGGTTGTTGCACGTGCCGTTGAGAGAAGATTGGGCGCAGATGGTGCTGCTTCTGGCCGGTGAGTCCTTGCGGCGAACGCAAGCAGTGAAACAGGTAATGCTGGCGGAACAGCGCGCGGCGGAGAATGCCAGCCAGGCGATGCTGGGACGGTACATGACGGACATGAAGCACAGCGTGAATAATGCGCTGACATCGCTGCTGGGAAACGCCGAATTGCTTTTGCTGGAGCCGGGGCAGCTTTCGGCGCAGTCCATTGCGCAAATCAAGACGATTCACACGATGGCCATGCGGATCAACGAAATCATGCAGAGATTCTCATCGCTCGCCAGCGAAGTGCGGGAGGGTGAGACGCCTTCTCAAGGTGAGACGGAAGAGGCCACGGCGGCGCTTTATCCGCGGCGTTAGGCGCTCTTCGCAGGCGTACAACTCCAGTCTTTGCTGCTAGATAAAGAAAATAGACACGCCGCTCGAAGGAACCCCCAAGCTGGCCGCTGACGTGCAATTTTCTGACGTGGAGAACTATGCGGGGTAGAAGCTCGTGCAGAAAAAAGTGCTGATCGTCGATGATTCGCCGTCGCAAGTGCGGCTGATCCAGGGTCTGCTGGAGCCGGAGGGCTATTGGCCGGTGGGGTTGAGCGACCCGAAGCGCGTGGAAGAGGCCATTGTCGTGGAGAGGCCAAGCGTGATCTTGCTGGACGTGGTGATGCCAGAGCGAAACGGATTTCAGGTTTGCCGGGAGTTGAAAGGCAGTGCCGAGTTCAGTTCGATCCCGGTGATTCTGGTGACCTCGAAGGACACGGCGAGTGACCGCTACTGGGGCGAGCAACAGGGTGCCGATGGGTACGTGACGAAGCCCTTTACGCGGGAAGAATTGCTGCGGGCCGTTCGCCGGTTCGCGTGATGGAACGGAGAAAGAGCGAAGCATGAGCGACGATTTCCAACTGGCGCCCCTCCCCGCGGATGCGGAAGTCGGGGAGATGCTCGAAGCGCTGGGCAACGTGGCCGAGCGCCCGCCGGAATCGCAGTACTGCGTGTTCCGAAGCGGACGCGAACGGTTCTGTTTGCCGGTGCTGGACGTCGAAGAGGTGCTGGAGTGGCCGCTGGTGACAAAGCTGCCGCTGGCCCCGGCGTATGTGCTGGGGATCTTCAATTTGCGCGGCGCCATTGTGCCGCTGATTGATATTGCCTTGACGGAAGGCAGGCGTCCCGGGCTGCTGCCGAAGCACGTGGTTGTGGCATCGCTGAGGAGCGACGGCCATCACGACGATCTGCGGCTGGGGATTGCGGCGGATGAAGTGGTAGGGACCTATTCGGTGAACGATGCGGAAGACCTGCTGGAGCAAGCTCCGGAAAACGTGCCGCACTGCGTGGGCATGCTGCGACACGACGACCGGCTGGCTCTGGTGATTGATTTACGCCGGCTCCTGGAAGTTTACCCAGGGCCGAGCATCTGACGAGATTCGGAAGGTTTGGGAGGCGGGAATGAAATCGCGACTGAGTAGCACAATCTGGACGCTGGTAATCCTGAACGGCGTCGCGTTATTTGCCGTGCTGTGGCTGGCGTACAGCGCGGGACGCCAGTCAAGCGGGGGCGCATTCGAGCCCAGCGGACTGATCATTCCGGGAATCATCGCGCTAGGAATCAGCATCGTGCTGGCGTGGCGGCTGGGGAGCGCGATCCTCACGCCCGTGAACGAGCTCTCGGACTTTTCCGAGCGGCTTGCGGCGGGCGACGCCAAAGTGCGCGCGGACGTGTCCTCGAACGACGAGTTCGGGTACATCGCCGAGAACTTGAACCGCGCGGTGGCCAAGGTGTCGAAGGCGTCGAGCAACCAGGAAGCCAATGAAGCGCTGCAGCGGAGCATCACGGACCTGCTGGCGGTGATCAATCAGGTAGCGCGTGGCGACTTGACGTTGCGCGGGAAGGTGACCAACGACGCGCTGGGCAACGTGTCGGACTCCATCAACTACATGCTCGACAACTTCACCAAGGTGCTGGAACGCGTGCGCAAGGCAGCCATGGAAGTGACCGCATGCTCGAACAACATTCTTGTGGCTGCGGACGAGATGCAGGCGGGCGCAACGCAACAGGACCAGGAAATCACAAACACATCGAGCGCGGTGGAAGAGCTGACGGTTTCGATGAAGCAGGTGTCCAACAACGCGGAAGCCAGCGCGGAAGCAGCACGCCGCGCGCTGGATGCCGCGGAACAAGGCAACCGCGCGGTGCGCGATACCCTGGACGGGATGCAGCGCATCCGATCTTCGGTACAAGCGACCGCGAAGAAGATCAAGTCGCTGGGCGACCGTTCACTGGAAATTTCGGAAATCATCAACGTGATTAACGACATCACGGAACAGACGAACTTGCTGGCGTTGAACGCGGCCATTGAGGCGGCACGCGCGGGCGAGGCGGGGCGCGGGTTCGCGGTTGTCGCCGACGAAGTCCGCAAGCTGGCGGAACACTCCCGGAGCGCGACGAAAGACATCGCCGCATTGATCAAGGCCATCCAGGCGGAGACGAACGAAGCCGTGGTGGTCATGGAAGAAGGCACGAAGGAAGTGGAGTCCGGGGCAACGCTGGCCGATCAGGCGGGCCGCGCGCTGGACGCAATTTCCAGCGTGGTGCGGCAGTCGGCGGAACTGGTGCAGGAAATTTCCCTGGCGTCGAAACAGCAGGTGCGCGGCACGGAAGGCGTGGCGCACGCCATGCAGATCATCTCCAACATCACGCGGCAGACCTCGCAAGGAACACGCGGAACGGTGGCAACCGTGAGCCAACTGGTGAAGTTGTCCGACCAGTTGAACGAAGCGCTGGCGCAATTCCGCGCGCAGTCGAAGGCGGCGACTCGTGCGGCTGAAGAGGCGGAACGGCCGGTCCCGGCGGGCGCGGCTCGTTAGCGGTGAAACCACGCCCGGGCGCGAGGCCGGGGCAAAAGCGTGACCAAGATGAGCGAACGCCACGGGGCGGGACACGGTTTGAGCGAACACGAGCTGAGCGAGATCCGCATGCTAATCGAGGAGCGGACAGGCATCCATTTCGACCAGTCGCGGGAGAGGTTCTTCTCCACGCGAGTGCGTGAACATCTGCACGATCGAGGTTTCACGCGCGGCAACGAACTGCTGCGGGCTGTTCGCAAGACGAACGTGGAGTATGAAGCGCTGTTGGAACGCCTGCTGACACAGGAGACATCGTTTTTCCGGTATCCAGCGGTGTTTGACGCGTTCGAGAAGCGCGTGCTGCCGGAACTGCACACCATAAAATTCTGGAAGAATCCGCGGACGCTGCGGGTATGGAGCGCAGGCTGTTCGACGGGAGAAGAGCCCTTTTCGATCGCCATCACCATTCTGGACTCGCTTTCTTTCGCGGACGCCTGGAACGTGGAAATCCTGGCGACGGATTTGGGCCGGCTGGCGTTGAAGAAAGCAGAGCGGGCGACCTACTCCGGGCGCAGCATCGCCAGCTTGAATGAGCAGCAACTGGCGGCGCATTTCACGGCGGTGAACGGCGGCTACCAGGTGAAACCCCGGCTGCGGAGGCTGGTGACATTCGCGCAGATGAACCTGGCTTCGCCGGTGTACGTGGGCCGCATGGACCTGATTTTCTGCATGAATGTGCTGATTTATTTCACGGAAGAGCGGCGGCAAGCGCTGGTGCAGAAGTTTTATGAGTCGCTGGAGCCGGGCGGGTACCTGTTTCTGGGGCACTGCGAATCGATTTCGAAGATGCCGGTGAAATTCCAGGCCATCGTGCTGGGCGATTGCATATTGTACCGCAAGCCGACGGCGGAAGAGCTGCAGAAGCCGGAGTTGGTGACGGAGGGACGCGCGTGAGCATGCCGGATCGCGAATCCGTCGAGATGTTCCTCCAGGAAGCGTCGGAGCACCTGCAATATATGCGGGAGTATGTGGGTGTGCTGCAGGAGGTTTCACCGCGCCGCGAGGACATGGAGCGGTTGTACATTGCGGCGCACACGTTGAGCGGCACTTCGGCGAGTTACGGCTTCCCAAGATTTTCGGAGGTTGCGGCGAAGCTGGCGCACGTTTTCCAGTACGCGCTGAATGCGCCGCTGGGAGACGATCTGCACGGCCCGCTGACAGAGTTTCTTTCCGACGGCATCTCCGTGCTGGAGACCTGCCTGCTGGAAATGAGCGACACCGGGCAGGAGAACGTGGAAGATATGGCCGCGTTCAAGGAAAGGTACCGGTTTGCCTTTCCGCCGGAGCCGCCGCCGTTGAATTTGTCCCAGCCCGGGGACGATGCGCGGGCGGAGGCGGAGGCACAAGCACAGGCCGAGTCGCAAGCTGCTTCAAGAGAGGCAGAGGCCGCGCCGGTGGGGTTGACGGGTTCGTATTTCGATGCGCTGCCCACCGATGATGACGTGCCAGACGAAATTCTGGAATTCTTCCAGCCCGAGGCGGAAGAACATTTGCAAGTGGTGAGCGACTGCCTGCTCTCGCTGGAAGGCAACAACAATCCGGAAGAGATCAACCGGCTGTTCCGCGCGATTCACACGGTGAAGGGATCGGCGGCGCAGGTGGGCTTGCGGAGGCTGGGCACGATTGCGCACCGCGTGGAAGACCTGATCGGCCGCATGCGCGACGGCGAAATCCAGCCGTCACCCGCGGTCGTGGATTTGTGCCTTGAGTCCGTGGATGTGTTGAAAAAGACGCTGCACCGCGACTGGGAAGATGAAGCGGATATGCGGGCGGGCGTGGATTCGCTGCTGGGACGCGTCGCGGAGTTCGCGCCGCAGGAAACGGAAGAAGAAGCGCCGGCGGCGGCGGTGGAATCAGAAGCAGCGGGCGAGGAAACCGGCAAGCCGGCAACCGAACGCGCGGCGGCCAAGCAAACCGCCCGCGGCAGCCAAAAACAGGCATCGGTATCGAAGTCCGTGCGCATCGCGCTGGCACGGCTCGACCGCATGATGAACACGGTCGGCGAGCTGGTAATCAACCGTACGAAGATGCTGGGGCGCGTGGCGGAACTTGAGAAACTGATCGACACGCTGAGCTTTTCGAAGGAACGCCTGCAGAACAAGGTCAACGAGTTTCAGGAGAAGTACGAGTTCAACCGGTTGAGGACATTGCAGCCGGGGACGCCGTGGGCGGCTTCCCAAACGCAGAAGATGCTGACGAGCGCGGCGGCGGGCGAGGCGTCGTACCTGGAAGAGTTCAGCGAACTGGAGATGGACCGCTACGACGACTTCAACATATTGTCTCGGTCGATGACGGAAATATCGGCCGACGTGAACGAAGTGCTGTTGCAGCTCGAAGGATTCATTGGGCGAGTGGAAGGCGACATCGACGAATTCAGCAAGCTGGCGCACCACCTGCAGGACGAGATTACGGCGGCGCGCATGGTGCCCATCGGAACGCTCTATTCCCTGCTTTCGCGGACGGTGCGGGACGCCGCGAAATCGGCGAAGAAACAGGTGGAGCTGGAGTTTTCCGGGAGCGAGACGGAGCTCGACAACAACATCATCCAGCAAATTTCGGATCCGCTGGTACACCTGGTGCGGAACTCCGTGGCGCATGGCATTGAGGGTCCGGCGGATCGCGCGGCTGCCGGCAAACAGGAGCAGGGCACGGTATTTTTGCGCGCCTATCACCGCGGCAATCACATTTACATCGAGGTGGAAGACAACGGGCGCGGGATCGATTACCAGCGCGTGAAACAAAGCGCGATCGATTGCGGGCTGGTGTCCGGGGAAACGGCGGACCGCCTGACCGAGCGCGACCTGCGCGAGATGCTATTCCACCCGGGCTTTTCGACGGCGGTGGTAAAGACGGAATTGGCGGGGCGCGGCGTGGGGCTCGATGTGGTGCGGTCCAACCTTAACGCGTTGAATGGCGAAATTGAAGTGCAGAGCGCGGCAGGGCTGGGGACGAAGTTCACATTGAAGGTGCCGTTGACGCTGATTATTTCGCCGGCGCTGTTCGTGCGCTGCGGCGCGACCCATTTTGCGCTGCCGCTTGCGGTGGTGGAAGAGATCCGGCGGCTGCGCGCGGATGAAATCGAGGATGTGGGCGGGAAACTGCTGACGAAGGTGCGCGACGTCGTGACGGAAGTGGTGCGGCTTGATTCCTATCTGGGACTGCCGCCGCTGGAACCGATCAACGGGTATTTCCGCATGGTGGTGGCAAACGCGGGGAGCCGGCAGATCGGCCTGGTTGTCGAGGAAGTGCTGGGCAAAGACGAAATCGTGATCAAGAACCTGGGCGAGTATCTGCGCCGCGTGAAGCTCTTCCCCGGGACGACGATTGCACCGGATGGCAGCCTGATTCTGCTGATCGACCTGAACCGCATGGTGGCGAACGAGCCAAGCGAGCGGCACGCGGTGCAAGCCAGCGCGAGCGCAGCACGCGTGTTCGCACCGGGGTCGACGGCCGTGGCGCGCGGAACGATTCCGGCCGATGCCATTGACCGCGTGGAGCAGGAGCGCGTGATCGTGATTGCGGACGATTCGATCAGCGTGCGCAAGTTTGTGGGACGCATGCTGGAGAAGAACGGCTACCGCGTGAAACTGGCCGCGGATGGACTCGAGGCGGCGGAACTGGTGTCGCAGCATGGCTGCCACCTGGTGATCACGGACCTGGAAATGCCGCGCATGACGGGTTACGAGCTGATGACGCAATTGCGGCAAAGCCCAGCGACACGGCGCATCCCGGTGATGGTGGTGACTTCGCGCGCCGGCGCAAAGCATCGCGACCGCGCCTTAAAGGAAGGAGCTTCGGCATTCTTGACCAAGCCGGTGCAGGAAGATCAGTTGCTAGCCGCAGTGGAGCAACTGATGAGCAAGGAGGCGGCACGTCCAGTTGTGCCGGTCGGGTAAGCGAGTATGGTAAGCAGCCAGCCCAAGAAATTTCGCGTGCTCGTCGTGGAAGACTCCACGTTCATGCGGCGTGTGCTGGAGTCGATCTTCAATTCGGATGACCAACTGCAAGTTGTGGGGCATGCCACCGACGGGCGGGAAGCCATCGCTCTGGCGGAGACGCTGAAGCCGGACGTGATCACGATGGACTTGAACATGCCGCACATGGACGGGTTGCAGGCCACGGCGCATATCATGACGACAAACCCGCGGCCTATCGTGGTGGTGAGCTCAGAGACGCGGGAAGGTGCGGCAAAGACGCTGAAGGCGCTGGAATTGGGCGCGATTGAGTTTGTGACCAAACCATCGGCCGGTGTCGATCTGGACTTGCAGAGTGCGAAGGAAGAGCTGATTCGCAAGGTGCGGATGGCGGCGAAGGTGAGAGTTGTGCGCACGGCGTCGCGGATGGTGACAGCGGTACAGGGAACGGGAACTGGCCCCGCAACACCCGTGCAGAGAGTGCGATTGGCGCCGCCCACGCCCATCGTTCCGGCAGAATTGCGCTTTCCGGTGGTCGTGTTGGCGGCATCTACGGGAGGGCCGGCGACGGTGATGCGGATGGCGCCGGGGTTCACAAAGGATTTTCCGGCGGCGGTATTCCTGGTGCAGCACATGCCCCCGGCATTCACAACGCAATATGCGCTGCAGCTCGCGGAGTTTACAGGCGTGCGCGTGAAGGAAGCGGAAGCAGGCGAACCGGTGCAGCCGGGAACGCTGTACATCTGCCCCGGCGGACAGCATCTGCGGGTGACGCCGACGGGGCGCATTCAGTTGGACGGCACGACCGGACGGATAGAGGGGTACCTGCCGAACATCGACGTGACCATGGAATCGATCGCGGCGTTTGCGGGAGCAATGAGCATTGCCGTGGTGTTGACGGGGATGGGCAGCGACGGGGCGCGCGGGGCGCGGACCATCAAGTCGGCGGGCGGTCTGGTGCTGGCGCAGGATGAAGCGACATCGGTAATTTTTGGAATGCCGGCGGAAGCCATCAAAGCGGGGGTTGTGGACCAAGTGCTGGGGATTGACGATATTTATCCAGCGATCGAGAAGCGCGTGCTGGGGCTGAGCCGCTTGGCGCCCGCGGGAGCACGCTGATGCGCTTCACGCCCGTTCACAAGACGCCGGCGGCGCGCACGGAGCAGATCATTCTGTTCCGGAGCAGCAACCAGATATTTGCGATTTCTTCCGCTTCGGTGCAGGAAGTGCGCAGCGTGGACAGCTTGGCGGGAGCGTCGATGGAGATCGACGAAGCGAGCGTGCCCAAGGTGCGGCACTTGCTGAAGCGAGGCGAGCGCGGCGTTTACGTGGTGAATGCGGCGCTGCACTTTGGATTGCGGCCCTCGCCGGCGGCCCTGATTTTTCTTTTGCGCAAGACGCGCGTGGGGTTGCTGATCGACGGCATCGAGAAGATGACGACGATGACGCGGCTGCAGGCGCTTTCGCCGGCGTTTTGCCACGAGGAACGCGTGTGGTACCGCGGCTTGACCGTGCTGGATCAAAACGTGATTCCGGTGGTGAACCCGCAAGGATTCCTTACGGAGCAGGAGTTGCTGCAATTGGATGCAGCGGCCGGCGCGTTGTTGGAGGCTGAGGCGGCGAGTGCATCGGAAGTCGGATTGACACCATGAGCTGGACGGAGCAACTCGATACGCGATCCTGCGTGCTGCTGCGGCTTGGCGAACGGCGGTTCGCGCTGGCGGCGGACCAGGTGTCCGAACTGGTGGCGCCGAGCCGGATGTTTCGCTTTGCGCACCGGACACCGGAGATTGACGGGGTGATTCTGCGGCGGGGGAGAGTGGTGCCCGTGTGCGACGTCGCGGAGAAACTGACCGGAAAGCGTTTGACGTCGCGGCGATATTACCTGATTTCAAAACGGCGCCAGGAAGGGACGACAGACTGGGTCGCGCTGCCCGTGAGCGGCGATTGCGAACTGATCCAGGCGGATTTGACGGCCGCGGGGCCATCGGATTCACCGCACGTGGCGGCGTGGCTTTCCCATGCTGGTGAAGTGATCGAGGTGCTGGACTTGAGCGCGCTGACGCCAGGAGTGGAGCCGATGGGAGACGCAGCCGGTCGAGCTTCGTTGCCGGAGGCGCACGCATGATGCTGCCGGGCAAACCAGCCAAGATTCTGCTAATCGACAGCAATGTGCTGTTTGCGAAAAGGCTCGGCGACACGCTGAAGCGGGAGGGATTTGAAGTGACGGCGACGACGCAAGCGGCCTTTGCGCTGACCACGCTGGAATATGACAAGCCTGCGGCGATTGTGTGCGCCACAAATATGCGCGAGATGGGGGCGCTGGAAATCGCGAAGATTATTCATGCGGATGCCTCGAACGCTTCCCTGCCGATCATCGCGTTGGGGGATGGCAGCCAGCGGGCGTTGATGGAAGCGTTTCAAGCGGGCTGCGACGATTACATTGACCGGCAGCTTCCTCCGGCGACGATTGCGAATCACGTGAGGAACATTATCGTCAGCAAGCTGGAAGGGTTCCAGCCGACGCAAATGCTGGGGCAGGCGGACACCAGCTTGAGCGGGAATTTGACGCATCACGATCTGACCGGGGTGATGCAGATGTTGGGGCACGCGCGGCAGACGGGCGCGCTGACCATCAACGCGGGCGAAACGGACGCGGTAATGTTTTTTGACGCAGGGGAGATTACCCACGCGGAATGCGGCTCGCTGTTTGGCGATGAGGCGGTGCTGCACATATTGAAGAGCTGCGTGGATTGCGACTCCGGCGTGTACAAGTTTGTATATGGAGCGACGTCGGCACAACGCACGGTGCTGCGCTCCGCGACTGACCTGATGCTGGACGCCATGCGCGAGTTTGACGAAACGGCACGCGACACCGCCGGCCAGCTTGCGGACAAGGAGGCTCAATGAGCGACACGATCGCCATGCCGCCGATTGGCGAGGCCGAGGCGAAACACACGCCCACGGTCTATTTCATTGACGACAGCGCGACAATGCGCGAAGTGATCAAGATCGCCTTCCGCCGCGAGAACATTCACGTGATTACCTGCGCGGACGCGACCTCGGCGCTGGCGCAGTTCGAGGATCATCCGCCGGACGTGGTGATCACGGACGTGATCATGCCGGATCAGGATGGGTATTCCGTTTGCAGCCAGATTAAGCAAAACCCGCAGTATGAGAAGACGCCGGTGATATTGATGTCGGGCGTGGTGAACAAGAACGTCGCGGACCGGGCGGTAGCGGTACAGGCGGATGATCTGGTGCGCAAGCCATTTCAGCCGCAGGAGCTGATTGGACGGGTAAAGCATCTGCTGGCGCCGACGATGCCTCAGCCAGCAACGCCGCCTGCCGACCGGCCAGTGGCTGTACCATCGCTGAGCAGTCTCTTTGCGCCGCCGGTTGCACCGGCAGCGCGCGTTACGCCAATTCCTACGGGGCCGGGGAGCGTGCCGCCGCCGGCAGAGTCTCGACAGGGAGAACCGGTTTGGCCGCGTGCCGTGGCGGAAGCATTCATGGGGCAGAGCCCGGCGCCCACCGCGCCGCAGACTCCCGCGCAGACGGCGCCTCCAGCCACGCGCGTAGGCGGGCCATCGGTAGAGCTGAGGCTGCGCGCAGAGATCGCGCACCTGGAACTGTTGGTCAAGAAACTGCAGACCGAACTGCAAATCGAGCGCCAATACAACCAGGCGCTGGAACTTCACGTCCGTACACTGACGCACACGGAGTAAACTTGAAATCCGAAGCTGAAGAGAGATTCCACCGCTGCGGGACGGCTAAAGGCGCCGTCCCTCCGGTCGGAATGACAGGTTTTTCGCTATGGATGGTATAGGATAATTCAACTTCGGCAAAGTCGCATTCCCCCACCGCGATCAATTGAAACAAAACGAGACGCGCTTGCGTGCAATCGGTTAACCCCGGATCTCAGGGTCAACCACATTCGCGTCCGCACCCCCGCGTGATGCTGCGGGGGCGCAGCGGAGCGAATGGGTTTACGAGCTATTTGTGGGTCATGGTGTCGACGAAGGACAGAGTGTCGCGATGACCCTCGTAATTCAGCAAGGAACCGAATCCGGCCATACCTGCAGGGTTCTTCTTTTCGCTTTCCTCGATGGCGGCGTCGAACTTGTCAATTCCTTCCGCGCCATTTGCAATGATGGCCACGAAAAAGCCGTCGGGGTCGCTGGAGTGGACCGATTCCTCATCGACCTGGTAGGCATGAAGCGCACCATCCGCGAAGAGTTTTTCGAGCATCGCGACCATGGTTGCCTTCAAGATTTTGTCGTCCGGATCGCTTGCCCCAGCCTTGTATCTCCAGTGCCCCACCCGGAGGTAGCCGTTTTTGAAGGTGCCGGAGTGGCCGTTATAGTTGCGGCTATCGAGGATGTAGTCCCAGTGTTTCGAGGCGCTGTAAACGGGTCCGGTCGCGTCAGGGCTCGAGCGAAGCCCCTGAAGAACCTTCATCAGATTGGCCATGGAATGCGCGGAGAACCAACTGCCGTGCGTTGGCTGGCCTTCCTGATGGTTCAGGACAGAATAATTGCCGAAGGCAACCAGGGTGTCATCAGCCACGAGTTTATTCATGGCGTCGTTCCCAGAAGCTTCGATCTTCTGATAATCGGTCCACATGGCGCGGGGGACGGTCCACTCTGAAACATAAGTGTAGAGAACGGGCTTTTCCGCCGGCGCGGATTGCGTCCATGCCGTGGCGGCCCCGAGCATAACGATTGCAAGCGTACAGACTACAAACAGAAAACCAGTCAATGACTTGCGCATACGATTCCTCCTCAGATTTTCTCCGCTAAAAGCGGGTCGAGCTTGGCCTGTTATGGGAAAAGAGAAAGGGTAAAACCTTGTGGAAAGTATACGTTGCACGCGTGAATGTCAATCGAATAATCGAAGTCGCTGAGGATAACGCGCTCGAGGCCATTATTTTCTCGCGGACAACGTGCTAACCTCGCTCCTGTGTGGGAATAGGATGCACGCTGCCAGGGAGACGCGGCTGGCCGAGACAAATTGTGGAACGATTTGCCCCGTCCTCGATTTGGTCAGCGTTTGGACCGATGCGTTTCTTCTGGTGGTCCAGAAAAAACGAGCCGGACATTCCCTCATGGCAAAAGGAGTGCGTACATGAAGATCATCCGCAATGTTCTGATTCTCATCGTTTTGGCCGTTGTGGTGTGCTTCGGACTCATCTTTTATTCTTTCTGGCGAACAATTCCCCTTAGAGACCGGCAACAGCTTTCCGGCGGAGCGGTGCAAGTGAAAGACGGCATGGTTTCCGTGGGAATCATCCCTTCCGGGGCCGGCCAGGTGATTCTGGTGGACTGTGGAAATGATCGCAAGGCGAAGGCAATTCTGAATGCGCTGAAGCAAATGGGCCTGGGACGCGAAGCCGTGACAACCATCCTGCTGACACACGGACACCCTGATCACATCGCAGGCTGCGCTGTTTTTCCGGATGCTGAAGTCTTCGCCATGGCTGCAGAGCAATCTCTTTTGGAAGGCCGAACGGCAGCGAGATCTCCGATTGGATTCTTAATGGGGAAGAAAAGCTCCGGTATCCACGTCACCCGATACTTGCAGGACGGCGACTCATTTCAACGGGGCAATGTCTTGGTGACTGCGTACCTGATCCCAGGGCACACCGACGGCAGCGCGGCTTACCTGGCCGCGGGAACGCTTTACCTCGGAGACAGCGCCGATTCCGCTAAGGACGGAAGCCTGCTCCCGGCAAAAAGGTTCGTAAGCAACGACATTGCACAGAACCATGCGTCATTGAAAAGACTCGCCGAAGAGCTGAAGCCGCGGGCTTCCGAAATTGAGTTTCTGGAGTTTGCGCACTCCGGACCTTTGCGTGGAATAGCACCACTTCTCAATTTTGCCAACAGCACGGCCGCCAAACCTCCAGCCCCCTAACGACTGGAGCGTCAGGTTCTGGGTCGAGCCGCTCCTCATGACACGTTCAATTTTCAGGCTGTATCAGCGCTTTTTCTTGTTTTTCTTCTCGGCGAGGCGCGCCTTCACCAGCTTTTTCACCAAAGCGGCCGGCAGAGGCCTGTCCAGGGGGAAGCAGATCGTGCCCTTAGAAGAGGTGGGGAAACGCTTGAGTTCGTTCTTGAAAGCCGCCATCACGGCGAGGCTCATGGGGAAGAAACTGCAATGGCCCGAGAACGCAGCATAGGCCACCAGAGCTCCTTTATACCGGAACGTGGGAATTCCGTAGCTGATGGCCTCGGTGGCTTCGGGTGGGACGGCGGAGCGAATCGCGGCGCGCACTTTCTTCAGGGTGCTGCGGGCGGACTCCGGGACGCCAGCAAGGTATTCGTCCACGTTCTTCGGAGGAGCGCTGCCTTTTGCGGCCGAACCGCGAACAACGGTTTTCGCTTTTTTCATACGAGGGATACTACAAGGGGGTTCTCTTCAAGTCCACCCCGCCTACCGGCGCGCAGCCATTCGGCGCGAGAAACGCCGTGGCGTAGAACGAAGTTGCGCAACTCCAGGGCGGCTGCCGTCTCGAAAAGTATTCTGAGTGATTCGGCTGTAGCGCCAGGCCAACAGGTACGTGGATTGGCGGGCGTGCCAGCGCGCGATGTGTCCCACGGGGTTGCAGTCGCCGCACTGGCCACAATTCCATTGTGGACCGTCGGAAAGGCGGCTTGTTTACTCTTGATTACGGGGTATTGCAAAGAAGCCTGAAGCGCGAACAACCCAGCGATATACTCAATATTGCCTCTTCCTTTCACCGGTTAGACTTGTGCCCACTCCTTCCTGGCGCAAGAGGGTGATGACCGAACAATCTGTGTCTGGTGGCCGTGTCGCTGGTTGTGACAGCTCACGGCTCGCGACCTCGCGTGGTTGTCCCCACGCGGAATCGGCGATCTGGACCAGAGGGTGAATCGGAGAAGCGCTTGACTGACGGTACCAAGGATTGCGCACAGAGGTTTGAGAAAGCCGTTGGAAGGAGTTTAATGTGAATTGCTTCCAGCTAACGAGCCGGCGTACCTCCTCTGCCGGTGTGCCAAGCCGCCCCGTGCCGGGCGACTGCCCTAAGGTACACTTCTGGCGGAACATGAGTTTGACTGCGATCGTGGTTGCTTGCGTTCTTGCTTTTCCAGGTTCCAATGCTTGTTGCCCGCAGAAGATGGAACCTGAGAGTTCGCTTCCCACGATCACTAATGCGCATGCGGCGCACAGTCTCACCTCGAAAGAGGCGGCGCGCAAGTATCCAGTGCACCTCCGCGCCGTAGTGACATACTACGACCCTTACATCGATCCAAGGTTTGGCGTGCTTTTTGTATGCGACTCAACGGGGTGCATTTTTGCTGCGCTTCCGCCGCGGCCAATATTGCCTCTTCGCGCCGGAACAATGATTGACCTCGAAGGCATATCTGCGCCCGGAGATTTCGCTCCCATCGTTGATCAGCCCAAGATACGAGTTGTCGGCCAATCGCACGTGCCGCCGAAAGCCCCGCAAGCAAGCTTCTTTCAAATGATGACCGGGGCACTGGACTGTCACTGGGTGGAAGTTGAGGGCGTAGTTCATTCCGTGGAAGAGTCCGGCCCGGACGTGACACTCAGTCTGACTCTAAGAGATGGCATGATCAGCGCTACGACACTAAAGGAAGAAGGAGTGAGCTATGACCGACTGGTGGATGCCAAGATACAGATCCATGGCAACGTTGCGCTCATTTTCAACAAGAATCGGCAGATGGCGGGGGCCCATCTGCTCTTCCCGGCAATTTCCGAGATGAAGATTGAAGAAGATTCACCGCCTGACGCTTTTGCAGTGCAAGTGCGCCCCATTAACAAATTGCTTGGATTTGAGCCGGGCGCACCATTCCGCCATCGAGTCCATGTGCGGGGGCGCGTGACACTGGGGTGGTCGGGTCGAATGTTATGCATCCAGGATGACACGGGGGGACTGTGCGCCTCGACCGCCGAGAGTAGCTCGGTAATCGTTGGCGAATTGGTAGACGTGGTAGGCTTTCCCGTCGCGAGTGGATTCGCTCCCACTTTGGAGAATGCCAGCTTCAGGCGAAGCGGGGTAGGTTCGCGCGTTCCGGCGCTACCGACCACCGCCCAGAGGGCCATGACGGGGGATCACGATGCCGAACTCGTCCAAATCCAGGGCCGCTTGGTTGATCTCGACCGGGCGGCGAAGAACCCCACCCTGTCGTTGTCTTCCGGAGGCATCCTCTTTCCGGCGGTCCTATTAAGCGGATCGAGTGACATGCCGACTTGGCGACCGGGCAGCGATCTGCTCCTCAACGGAGTCTGCTTGGCGCAAATCAACCCTAGTCAGACTGTTCCTGGAGAATGGCGCCCGCAAGTAATCGGGTTCCGGTTACTGCTTCGGTCCCCGGAGGACATCGTCGTAATTAAGAGCCCATCCTGGTGGACGGCGCTCCATGCGATGTCCGTGCTCGGCGCGGTGATTCTGGCTACGTTCGGGGTACTGGCATGGGTTGTTGTGCTCAGGAAGCGGGTGCGCCAGCAGACGCAGACCATCCGGCAGCAACTTCAAGAGGCCGCCAAGCTAAAGGAGGCGGCAGAAGACGCAAACCTTGCCAAGAGCGAGTTTCTCGCCAACATGAGCCATGAGATTCGCACCCCCATGAATGGCGTCATTGGGCTGACGGATCTGTTGCTGGAAACCGCACTGACAAAAGAACAGCGCGAGTATCTTGAGATGGTCAAAACCTCGGCTGACACTCTCCTTACCCTGATCAATCACATCCTGGACTTCTCCAAGATCGAGGCCGGAAAGCTAGCTCTCGACCCGATCGCCTTCAAGTTGCGCGCTTGCATGACGGAGACTCTGAAACCTCTCGCTATGCGGGTAGACCAGAAACAACTGGAGCTCATCTGTGATATTGACCCCGACGTTCCGGATGAAATCGTTGCCGACCCCACGCGGTTGCGGCAGATCATCGTCAATCTGATGGGCAACGCCATCAAGTTCACGGAACAAGGAGAAATCGGGCTGAGAGTCAGCGTGGAGCGCCACCACGGCGATGAGCTGGAATTGATTTTTTCCGTTCGGGACACCGGCATCGGCATAGCGCCCGAGAAGCAGAAGGTCATTTTTCAGGCCTTTTCCCAAGCCGACACCTCAACATCACGAAAGTTCGGAGGGAGCGGGCTGGGATTGACCATTTCCACGCGACTCGTGGAAATGATGGGCGGCAGGATGTGGCTGGAGAGTGAGCCAGGACAAGGCAGTTGTTTCAGCTTCACGATGAAGGCCCGCCTTGCTGCAGCCACAACTCCGACAGAGAAAGTTGAGCCGCACGCCCTGCACAATCTTGGCGTTTTGGTCGTGGACGATAATGCCACAAACCGGCTGCTCTTAGCCAAGATGCTGGAACGCTGGAAGATGCGGCCGTCTCAGGCCGCGAACGCCGCTGAGGCGCTGCAGGGTTTGCAGGAAGCGAAGTTGGCCGGCTCACGTTTTGATCTGGTCATCGTGGACGTCCAAATGCCCGAAGTCGATGGGTTTGCGCTTGTCGAGCAGTTCGGCAAGCAGAGCGACCTGGGGGACTTCGCCGTCGTGATGTTGACCTCGGCTGGACAGCCGGGCGATGCGGCGCGATGCCGTGAACTCGGCATTGCCGCCTACCTCACCAAGCCTGTTGGCCAGGAGGAGTTGCTTCTTACCATCCTGACTGTACTTGAAGAGAGGGAGCCAAGAATGGCGGCGCCACACCTCGTGACACGCCACACCATAAGGGAGCGGGGTCGTCACCTGCGGATTCTATTGGCGGAGGACAACGCCGTAAACCAGCTCCTGGCCGTACGGGTGCTTGAGAAGCATGGATACAGCGTCTCGCTCGCCAACAACGGCAAAGAGGCCCTCTCCGCCTTGGAGCGCGAGAAGTTCGATGTTGTTTTGATGGACGTCCAGATGCCGGAAATGGATGGATTTGAGGCCACCGCCGCAATCCGGGAGCGGGAAAAGGCGACCGCAGCCCCGCACCAGATTGTCATTGCAATGACGGCCCACGCCATTGCGGGTGACCGTGAACGTTGCTTGAGGGCCGGAATGGACGGATACGTCTCGAAACCGTTCCGTATCGCGGAGCTTCTAAAGGAGATTGAGGCACTCACCGAAAGCACGGCTGCAACGTGAAGCACCGGCCGTGATAGCCGGACCGCCGCGTTGCACAGCTCCAGCGAGACCCGCCTTCTCCCGCCCGATCGAGCGGTTTCGCGGCACAGCGGACAACCCGTGCTTAAGGCGAGTTAATCGGCGAATTGGAATCATCGCGTCGACGTCACACCATCAGCGCACGACATGGGCTTCTCTGGTACGACCCTCGTTAGTTGACCGTAAGCGGCGACCTCATCCGCGACACTGGGTTGCGCTCGCGCACCTTACAGGAATTTCGGGAAACCATTAGAGGGCGACTGGTACTAGTAACCACTTCTCCGGTAAGCCGACTTCGGGACTTAGCCTACTTTGTGTTATAAAATTCCGGCATCGGTACGGTCAGTGGCCGCCCTGATGGAAGCCGAGGAATTAAAACCAAGTTACGAATACGTCTTCAGCTTGACGGGCCAATACGACGGCCCCGCAAAAGGACCGCAAATTATCGAGGCCGACCACATTTCTATGATCGTTGCTTGATGCAATGACCGGAGCACTAAATGATCGTCGTAACAGGCGCAACGGGACGCACGGGAAGGGCAGCAACGGAAGCGTTGCTCGCCAAAGGCGAAAAGGTTCGCCTGGTTGGGCGAGACGCGAAGAAGATGACACCGTTCGTGGAGCTAGGTGCGGAACCCTTCATCGGTAACGTCGAAGATGTTGCCTCAATGACGGAAGCTTTCAACGGCGCTTCAGCCGTCTACCTGGTTCTCCCCGAAGACATATCGCAACATGATTTGCGCGCGCATCAAGAACGCGTTTCCGACTCCTACGCCGCAGCAATCACCAACGCCCATGTGCGGTTTGTCGTTAATCTAAGCAGCATCGGCGCTCAGCACGCGAAAAACACTGGTCCCATCGTTGGCTTACACAATCAGGAACAAAAGCTCGATCGAGTCGCTGGGCTGAACGTCCTGCATGTGCGCGCAGCGTACTTTATGGAAAATCTCTTCATGAGTATCGAGCCGTTGCGTTCAACGGGAACACTACCGGGTGGTTTACAGGCGGATGCGCAAATGCCGTGGATAGCCACAAAAGATATCGGCGCGTATGCCGCCACTCGTCTCGCTGCCCGCAATTTTTCCGGCAGTTCAATACAGGAACTGCACGGGCAGCGCGACATCTCCATGAAGGAAGCGGCGTCAATTGTTGGCCATTCTATCGGCAGGCCCAATCTCGCATACGTGCAAGTTCCGAGCATGATGCTTGGGCAGGGCCTTGTGACGATGGGGTTACCTAAAAAGACCGCAGAATTGCTTATTGAAATGTGGGATGGTGCGAATGCGGGCCTCATCGTGCCACAGGAAACGCGCTCGGCAAGAAACACGACGCCCACCACGCTCGAATCATTCGTCACCGAGGTGTTTGCCCCTGCGTATCTCAAATCCGACCGTAGCTGTCGCGGTAGGGACGACCATCGCTGATCGCCCCCCGCACAGAACCGTACGAGCGGCATTACCGCATACGGCTCCCACCTTGGATGAGTGACGAGGAGTGTAGCTACTCGTACACCGCTCAATCCCTGGTACACTCAATCCCCGCACTGTGTCGGGCTGGTGTTGGATTGAACGATGTTCTCCTTGGCCCGCGCCCTTTTCTCCCCAGGCTCCGCCGAAAATCGCTCTTCTTTGTTCGTCTGGTTCATCGATAGTATGGTGCGGTCCGACTCCTCCGGAGCGTGCGCGTCTGCCTTGTGGCTTGGCACCTTCGCAGACCGGCCTCGTTCCCTTTCGGGCCAAGGCACCCCAGAGGTCTCCCGGTTCTCGTGCATGTTGTTTCTCAGCGTGCGCGGGTTCTCCGACTACGCAGGACCGACTGTCCGCTAGCGTCTACCGCGAAACAGCCGTGTTGCCTTCCTCCATCAGGAAAGAGTCGGCGTCCTGATTTTGCGTTTTTCGAAACTCAATAGCCCGGCCCACCGATACCCCTGTCTACGCTTCAAGCGGCATCTCGCGATGTCACCTGCAAGACTGAGGGCCAAAATGGAGTCGCTGTCTCCTTTCTTGTAGGACTCTTTCATTCCTTGCAACATGCCGGCTTAACCCGGCGCTCCCTGATTCACGCGGTAACCGGAAAAGTGGGTACTGGTACCATTCGTATCCGCATGCCATTCCGCATTGCGCCACAGATGTGCAAAAAGGGAGAGGGAGGGGGCAGTTTCGATTCCTCCTATCTCCTAGCCGTTCGTCCAGTTGACGCCCCGAGCCGAATTGAGTAGCCTCGCCACGTGGTGGAAGCCGCGCCATTGCGGGTGTCGTAGGGATGGATCAGGGGTATTGAGGATGAACAAGAGCAAAGGGCAGAAGATCAACAGGCGAGAATTTGCGCGGAATGCGGCGCTGCTCTCCGCGGTAATGGTTCCGGCAGGGATTGCCTTCGAGGAGCCTGCGGCCGCGACCAACGAGCAACTGCCGGAGGGCGCCGAGAAGCTGAGCGCCGAGGGCCGAGTAGAGGCCGAAGCGCGATTTCAGCAGATCATGAGCCAGTACGGAAGCCGGTTCGATAGCGAAGAACAGAAGCGGGTGCGCGATGGTTGCTACAGCCTGCAGGTTTCGCTGGAGCGGCTGCGCGCCTTTCACCTGGAGAATGGCGATGCGCCTGCCGTCTACCTGAAGCCGCTTTTAGAACGAGAGAAGAAGCCGCAGAGCGCTCCCGCGGCCGGCGCTGCACCCGCAGCAGCCAAAAAACCGTGACGGGAGTGCACGCATGCTAAAGGAATCCATCCTGTACGAATCCGTTGGCGAACTGGCTAAACGCATTGAAACGAAGCAGCTTTCTCCCGTCGAATTGACCGAAGCGTACCTGGAACGCAGCCAGAAATTTGGGCCGCAGTTCAATGCCTATGCGCGGCTGATGCCGGTGGAGGCGCTGGACCAGGCGCGGGCCGCGGAAAAAGACATTCACCGGGGACATTACCGCGGGCCGCTGCACGGAATTCCGTATGCCGCAAAGGATCTGCTGGCGGTGAAGGGCGTGCAAACCACGTGGGGAGCGAAGCTGTTTGCCGAGCAGGTTTTCGATTACGACGCGACAGTGATTGAGCACCTGAAGAACGTGGGCGCGGTGCTGTTGGGCAAGGCCGCGATGATCGAATTGGCGGGCGGGCTCGGATACATATATGCGTCGGCCTCACTGCAGGGCGAGACCAAGAATCCCTGGGACACCAGTTGCTGGACGTGCGGCTCATCCTCGGGATCGGGCGCAATTGTGGCGGCTGGACTGGCGGGATTTGCAATTGGGACGGAGACGTGGGGCTCGATTGTGTGCCCCTCGGCATTTTGCGGCGTGAGCGGGTTCCGTCCAACGTACGGTCGCGTGAGCCGGCACGGGGCCATGGCGCTCTCCTATTCGCTGGACAAGATCGGGCCGATGGCGCGGAGCGCGGAAGATTGCACGAGGATTTTCGCGGCGATTGCGGGACATGACCCCCTAGATCGCAGCACGCTGGCGGTGGACAAGGCGGCATTCACGTATTCACCAGCGGGAGAATTGAAGAGGCGCGGGTTGCACGTTGGCTGGTTGACGAACGCGTGGAAAGAGTACGAGGCGGGCGTGGGCAGGGCGATTCAGGCAGCACACAAGATCCTGCCAGGGCATTTTGCGTCGGTGAGGGATGCGAAGTTGCCGGAAGGGCCGTGGGAAGAGGCGGCAGGCGTGATTTTGCAGTCGGAAGTGGCTTCATCGTTCGGGGAGCTAATACGCTCGGGACGGGTGAAGGAATTGCATGACCCGCAGGGACGCGTCGGAGGTTACGCGAATCTGACAGTGAGTGGGGGCGATTGTACTACTGCGCAGCGGGTGCGCGAGATTCTGCAGAAAAAGATGGACGCGTTGTTCGAGTCTTTCGATGTGCTGGCCACGGCTACGCTGCCCGCCCCAGCAACACCGTTGACGATGAATCTGGTCACAGGGCTTGCTTTTCCCGACCCAATCGGAGCAATTGGAAATCTCTGCGGATTGCCAGCGCTTTCCGTGCCCTGCGGCTTTACGGAAAAGAATTTGCCGGTGGGGTTGCAATTCGTCGGGCGCGCGGGAGATGACGCGGCGGTATTGGAAGCGGGGCGGAACTTTCAACGTGCAACGCCGTGGCACCGCAAGCATCCCAGGTTGTCATAAGAAATAGGCGATGGAGAGGAGAAAGGCGGCAGTGAGATTCCTCGCTGCGCGGACTCCGCTCGGAATGACAAGGGGGTCTGCGGGTTGCCGAGAAGGGGTCCAGCGTGCCGGGTCCCTACGCAAACAAACCCAAGAACCGATCTAAAGATCGGCCATTACAAAACCAATGACCAGCGGAAGAAGCAGATTCCTCGCTCCGCGGACTCCGCTCGGAATGACAAAGGGGTTTGCGGGTTGACAAGGGGTTTGCGGGTTGCCGAGATAGGGATTGGTGCCTGAAGAGACAAACCCAAGAAAAAGCCTCAGGCCTGAAGGCCTGAGCTACAGAGCGAAGGTTTTTTCAAGTGCCAGAAGTCAGCTGTGTGTCTTGCTGTGGAGGATTTCCCGGACAGTGCGCAGAAGCGCGCCGCGGCTGAAGGGTTTGGAGAGGAGACGCACCGAGGGATCGGCGTTAGCCATTTCCGTGGCCGCGTGTTCGCTGTAGCCGGACATGAAGACGATGCAGAGCCCCGGATATTCCCTTTGCAGTTGGACGGCGAGTTCCTGGCCCGTCATGCCAGGCATGACCATGTCGGTGACAAGAAGATCGATGGCGCCGCTGTGCTGGCGGGCGAGTTGCACGGCTTCGGAAGCGTCCTTGGCTTCGACGACCTTGTAGCCACCGGACTCGAGAAATTCCCTGGCGATTTCGCGGACGTCCTGCTCATCTTCGGTGAGGAGAATGGTTTCCGACCCCGTGGGTACTTCCGCGGTGGACGTGGGTGCGCCGGAGTGTTCTTCGGCCTGATCGACGCGGGGGAGATAGATTTTGAAGGAAGTGCCTTTGTCAAGTTCGCTGTAGACCCAGATGAAGCCGCCACTCTGCTTGACGATGCCGTAGACGGTAGCGAGACCCAGGCCAGTGCCCTTCCCTTTTTCCTTGGTGGTGAAGAAAGGTTCGAAGATGTGCGACTGCGTTTCCTCATCCATGCCGCAGCCAGTGTCGCTGACAGTGAGCTGGATGTAAGCGCCGGGCTTCATTAAGGGATGGCTGGCGGTGTAGGCCTGGTCGAGGTCGGCGTTTGTTGTTTCGATAACGAGTTTGCCGCCGTTGGGCATGGCGTCGCGCGAGTTGACCGCGAGATTCATGATGATCTGTTCCATCTGGCTGGCGTCGGCGCGGATGGCGCCCAATTCTTGGGCGGGGCGAACCACCAGTTCGATGTCTTCGCCAATCAGGCGCGGAAGAAGCTTGCCCATTTCCTCGACGACGGAATTCAGATTGATCACTCGCAGCTGCAAGACCTGCATGCGGCTGAAGGCGAGCAACTGACGGGTAAGAGTGGCTGCACGATCGGCCGAGCGGTCGATTTGCTCGATCTTGCGCGCGACATAATCCGAAGGCGGCAACACATTCAACAAGAGCTCCGTGTGCCCCTTGATGACCATGAGCAGATTGTTGAAATCGTGGGCGACACCGCCGGCCAGGCGGCCAATAGCTTCCATCTTCAGGGCCTGGCGAAGCTGCAGTTCGAGGTTGCGGCGCTCGCTGATATCCTGGGCAACAACAAGGCGGACGCGTTTGCCGGCGTAAACCAAAGCGTGGGAGATGATCTCGACCTCGAATGTTTTGCCATCCTTGGCCTGGTGCAGCCAAAAGCCGTGCTCTTGCGTGCCGTCCTCCATCTCGCGGACATAGGCCGCAGCTTTTTCGCGCTCGGAGTCCGGTCGAATGGCAAGGATGGACATCTTCTCAAATTCCTGATGGGAATAACCGTAGAGCTGGACGGCGGCCTGATTGACGCGGAGGAACTTGAACGAGTCGACCTCGTAAAGCCAGGTCGGCATGGGGTTGTGCTCAAAAAGAAGGCGGAGGATCGATTCGTTTTTGCGAAGTTCTTCCTCGGCGCGGCGGCGCTCAATAGCCAGGGCGATGTGGCCGCCAACGGAATCGAGGAATTCGAGGTCGCGGATATCATAAGCGTTCTCGTTCTGGTAGTGCTGAACGACGAGGACGCCAATGGTGGCCGTGGGCGTTTTAAGCGGGACGCCGAGCCATGCGGGCGAGGGCGAGCCAACTAGTTCGACCTCCCCGAGCGCGGCCAGGCGGTCAAAATCGGATTGCGGTATAAGCATGGCACGGCCGGTACGGAAAACGTAGGCCGTGCAGCTCCGGCCAAGTCTCTGAGGCGCAGGAGCCGTATCGTACTCGTCCGCGAAGAACGGAAACTCAAAGGTGTCGTGCTCGGGATCGTGGAGGGCCACAAAGCAGTTTTGCGCGGAGACGATGCGCTTCAGGGCATCATGGATGCCGGTGAGCAATTGGTCAAGGTTGGACGTCTGATTGAGGGCGTGAACAACGTCGGAGATAACCTGGCGCTCGGACTCCATGCGCTGGAGTGCGGTAACGTCCTGGGCGTTGAGCAGGATTCCTTCGATGCCAGAATCGTGGAGGCGATTGTGGCAGACCAGTTCGAACCAGCGCCAGGAACAATCCCGAGTGCGCAAGCGGCAACGCTCACGGTCGCTGGAACCCGGCAGGGCGGCAACTTCCTGGAGGCGCTCGCGGATGTGTGCGACGTCAGACGCGTGAACGATCGCATGGATGCTGCGGCCTAGCAGCTCTTCGGGGTTGTAGCCCAGGGAATGGCGGAAGGCTTCATTGGCGAACAGAACCGTGCCGTCCGAACCAAGAATAGCGATGAGTTCCTGCGTGGAATCGAGCAGCGTGGCCAGTTGGTGCGTGCCAAGCCGGGTGCCCGGCTCCGTAACCGTTTTCTGTGACATGAAGTAGCCGCTTCACGAGCCGGTCGGAGCGAGCCATCCCCTCCCGGCAGGAGTTCCAGAAGCCTCCGTGAACTAAAGTGCGACGAGCGATGATCCGCAAGAAAGGCAGTTTGCCTTCCTACAAGATTAGGCAAAACTCATTCAGCCGTAAACATTCATAACGAAGTAGGTTGCGAAAGCATGACTGTACGAAAGGACAGGCGAAGCGCGATACAGGCTCCGGGCTGGGAGGGCGCATGTTACGCTGCAGGGCATCCGGGGCGCATTGGAAAGGCGAAAAAGCGCCCGAACTATGCCCGAGGAGGTTGCGGCGCCATGCACGATATGTGGAAGGATATGTTTGTGATCACACTCCCGATCCTGGAGAAGATAATCCGGCCGGTGATCGTATACGTTTTTCTGGTGGTGATGCTGCGGCTGTCCGGGAAGCGCGAACTGGTACAACTGAACCCGTTCGATTTGGTTGTATTGCTGACGCTATCAAACACGGTGCAGAACGCTATCATTGGCGACGACAATTCTGTGTCGGGCGGATTGCTGGGAGCCACTTCCCTGCTGGCGATCAACTACCTGGTGGTGCAGTTTCTGTACAAGCACAAGAAACTCGATCAACTGGTGGAAGGCCGGGCAGACGTGTTGATGGAAGGCGGGCGCGTACGCACGCAGCACTTGAAGCACGAGTTGATTACCATGGCGCAACTTGAGGCGGCGGCGAGGAAGCAGGGGTTTTCCTCGCTGGCGGAGGTGGATCAATGCATTCTGGAGCCGGGAGGGACATTGTCATTCATCGGGAAGAAACCCGATGTGGATGATCGGCGGCACCGCGAGTTATTGGAGCGCATCGATCATTTGAAAGCGGACGTCGCCCAGCTGCGAGGGGCGCGGCCACCGGCAACGGCATGAGGGGATTGGTCGCGTAAAGAGTACGCAGAGAGGGCGAGTCGCGCGGTGCGCACGAAAAGACGCTGCGGCTTCGCGATGAAAGAAGCAGAAAGATTCCTCACTCCGCGGACTCCGTTCGGAATGACGGCGGGTTGGAGTGGTTGCCAAGTTCGGTTTTAGTGCAGCAGGAAGCCGCTGAGGACCACGGCGATGCCGACGAGGCCGAGAAGCGAGCCGGCAAACCAGAAAAACTTCTTCTTTGTGATCAAAGTGAATGAGGTGAGAATGAGCGCAATTTCGAGAAGCACCTCGGCGCCTTCGTAGCGGTCGCCCTTCCGCGCAATCACAGCTCTCTCTTTCTGGAGGTCCTCCGCTTTTTCCTTGGCCGCTTCCTTATCCTTGGTGTAGCGCTCAGCTTCCTTCAGAGCCTTCTCGCGCTTTTGCTCGGCCTTGTCTTTATCAACGATAGTGAAGGTGTCGAGCATGTCCAAACGAAGCTGCATGAAGTGCAGGCCGCTATTCTTGGCCTGGTAGAAAGCCCACTGATCGGTTTCCTGCGTTTGCAAAAGGAGCTCTTCCTTTGCGGAGCGATGGCCGAAGAGAGTGGCGATCGCGACCAGGACGGCCAGGATCGAGAGAGTGACCGAGACTGGGATGGTTAACGGGCTATCCTCGTGCCCACCGTGTTCTTCGTGAGCTTCCAGAACTTCATGCATTGCTTCCTTCTCCTTTTGCTGGATTCATGCAGGCGTCTGCGCAGCAATCGCTCGCAACGCGTCCGCCGCAGCGGAAATGGTACGGTCAATGTCGGCGGACGTGTGCGCGGCCGAAACAAAAGTGGCCTCGAACTGCGAAGGCGCCAGGAAAATACCGCGTTGCAGCATATCACGGAAGAAGCGCGCGTAGAATTTAGTGTTGGAGCGCTTGGCGCCGGTGTAATCGGTCACGGGTTGCGATGCAAAAAAGATGGTGGAAAGCGAACCGATGCTGTTCACTTGCGCGGCGATGCCTGCGTCCGTCAGGGCCTTTTGCAGACCGGCGGAGAGGTTCTTGGCAAGGGCGTTGAGGCCTTCGTATAGGCCGGGCCTGCTCAGCTCTTTCAGAGTGGCGATGCCTGCGCGCATGGCCAGAGGATTGCCGGCCAGCGTCCCAGCCTGGTAGACCGGGCCGAGCGGGGCGACGTGATCCATGAGTTCCGCGCTACCCGCGTACGCTGCTACCGGAACGCCACCGCCGATAATCTTGCCCATGGTGGTGAGGTCGCCCTGCACTCCGAAAAGTTGCTGGGCCGAACCGTAGTGGAGGCGGAAGCCAGTGATGACTTCGTCGATGATCAGGAGCGCGCCATGCTTGCGCGTGATCTCGCGGAGTCCTTTTAGGAAGCCATCCTTGGGAAGGACGACGCCCATGTTGGCGGCAACGGGTTCGACGATGACCGCAGCGATTTTATCTTTGTGCTGGGCGAAGGCGTGTTCCACGACGTTGAGGTCGTTGTAGGGAACGTTGAGAGTGAGAGCGGCCAGGGCTTGGGGAACCCCCGGGCATTCGGCAATGCCGAGCGTGGCCAAGCCGGAGCCGGCCTGGGAGAGGAAGCTATCGGCGTGTCCGTGATAGCAGCCCTCGAATTTGACAATGAAATCGCGCTTGGTGACGCCCCGGGCCAGGCGCACGGCGCTCATGGTGGCTTCGGTGCCGCTGGAAACGAAACGGACCTTTTCGAGGAACGGAATGGCTTCGGTGATTAAGGTGGCGAGTTCGAGTTCCAGTTCGGAGGTCACGCCAAAGCTGGTGCCGCGGTACGCTTGATCAGCGATGGCGGCGCTGACGGCTGGATGCGCGTGACCAAGGAGGATGGCGCCCCAGGAGCAGACGTAATCGAGCAGGGCGTTGCCGTCGGCATCATAAAGGTACTGGCCGCTTCCCTTTTCGATGATGAGCGGCTCGCCGCCAACCGAACGGAAGGCGCGGACGGGGCTGTTGACTCCGCCGACGAGGACCCTCTCGGCCTTCTCAAAGATTTCCTTCGAGCGGCGGCGGTCAGGGATGGAGCGGCGTTGCGTTGCACTCATGTGCGCACCTTGGCGTTCAGGATTTCAACCAGCGAGCTACATCTTTGGCGTGGTAGGTGAGGATGATGTCCGCACCGGCCCGCTGAATGCCTGTAAGAATCTCCAGTACAACGCGCTTTTCGTCAATCCAGCCGTTGCGCGCCGCCGCCTTTACCATCGCGTATTCGCCGCTGACGTTGTACGCACCCACGGGCACATCAAAGCGATCCCGCACCATGCGGATGATGTCAAGATAAGCGAGCGCCGGCTTGACCATGACAATGTCCGCGCCTTCCTCGATGTCCAGCGCGACTTCTTTCAAGGCTTCGCGCGCGTTGGCGGGGTCCATCTGGTAACTGCGGCGGTCGCCATGCTGCGGCGCGGATTGCGCGGCTTCGCGGAAGGGGCCGTAGAAGCCGGAGCAGTATTTCGCGGCGTACGCCAGGATGGAAATGTTTTCCAAATTGTGCTGGTCGAGTTTTTTGCGGATGGCGGCGACGCGGCCGTCCATCATGTCCGAAGGAGCAACGATGTCGGCGCCGGCCCGCGCGTGAGAGAGCGCTTGCTGCGCGAGGATATCGAGGGTCGGATCGTTGGCGATTTCACCGCGTTCAATCACGCCGCAGTGGCCGTGATCCGTGTACTCGCAAAGGCAAACGTCCGTGATGACCAGGAGCTGCAGACCGGCTTTGCGGATAGCTTCGATGGCCTTTTGGACGACGCCCTCAGGCGAATACGAAATGGCGCCGCGCGGGTCTTTCGACTCCGGCAAGCCAAAGAGGATGACGGCCGGGATGCCTAGCGACTCGACTTCGCGGCATTCTTCGACGATCTGATCCACCGATTGCTGATGAACGCCAGGCATCGAGCTGACTTCCCGGCGCACTTTCGTGCCGGGGCAGACGAACATGGGATAGATGAAGCCTGCGGTGGTGAGGCGAGTTTCGCGCACCAGGCCGCGCAGGGCTTCGGTACGGCGGAGTCGCCGCGGGCGATGTGTGGGGAAGCTCATTGGTGTTTCACTCCTGCGGGCAAGCTGTGCCCAGAATTCACGAAAAAAGTTGCCAGGGATTCGAGTACGGCGGTGACGGAGGTGTCGCAAGCGACGATTAGTCGCTGCACGCCAGCTTCGCGGAGGGCGCGCTCCGTGACGGGGCCGATCGCGGCGAAGGCGCTCTTCACTGCCAAGTTTTGAAATTGTTGAGGGCCGAGAAGTTCGCGAAGGTGGTGCACGGCGGAGGGGCTGAAGAACAAGATGGCGTCGGGAACATCCTGGAGGATGTTTTCCAGATTGTGCGTGTCGTCGGAAGCGGGACGAAGGGTTTTGTAAGCGATGATTTCCGTGACGTGCGCACCGAGGCGTTGCAAAGCCTCGACCAGGTCGTGATTGGCACGATCGCTGCGCGGAAGAAGCACACGCTTGCCGCGAACTTCGGCCTGCAATTCCTGCGCGAGCGCTACGCCATTGTGTTCCTTGGCGACGTAGGCGATAGCGAGGCCCGCGGCCCGCGCTGCTTCCGCGGTGGCGGGACCGACGGCGGCGATTTGTGCGGTCCCGATGGCATCGCAGAGGGAAATCTTGAATTGCTCGGAGCGCTCTTGGAGGGCGCGCACGGCGTTCTGGCTGGTGAAGAAAACCCAGTGATATTCACGCAACCGGCGGAGAGAGTCGTCCAGCGCTTGCAAATCGTCAGGCGGCGCGAACCCGACCATGGGCAGCAGAATCGGCTGAGCGCCCTGTTCGCGCAATGCAGAGAGCAGGGGTTGGCTCTGCTCCGCGGCGCGCGTGATCGCGACGCGCTTACCTGAAAGAGCGTTGGCGAAGCGTTCAGCCACGGGAGCGCTGCACCTCTTCAAGAATGCCACGAGCACCGCCTTCGACCAGGAGCTTGGCCATGTGCTCGCCGAGTTGCGCGGCCTGATCCGGCGGAGCCGTGGCCCGCTGGCGAACATACTGAACGCCATCCACGGAGCAGACCACCGCATCCATCACAAGCTCGCCACGTTCGATGCGCGCCCAGGCGCCAAGGGGCAACTGGCAACCTCCCTGCAGCGCGGAAAGCAGGGCGCGTTCGGCGATGACGGCGGTGCGCGTTTCGGCGTCATCGAGCTTGCCGAGAATTTCCGCGGCTTCCGTGTCTTTCACCCGGGATTCGATGGCGATGGCGCCCTGCCCCACGGCGGGCAAGGAAATATCGGGAGAAAGGGCTTCGGTGATCTTCTGGCTCCAGCCGAGGCGATCGAGACCCGCCTTGGAGAGAACGATAGCGTCGTATTCGCCGCTTTCGACTTTGCGGAGGCGCGTGTCCACGTTGCCACGGAGTTCGCGAATATCGAGATCGGGGCGGTGATGGCGCAATTGCGCCTGGCGGCGGAGGCTGCTGGTGCCGACGCGCGCGCCCTGCTTGAGATTGGCGAGCGCAGCGCCTTCATGGGAAACGAGGCAATCGCGCACGTCATCGCGGCGGCAGACTGCGGGGAAAAAAAGGCGCCCGGGCGTCTCGGTGGGAATGTCTTTCACGCTGTGAACGGCAAGGTCCACGGTTTCCTCGAGCAGCGCTTCTTCAAGCTCCTTAATGAAAATACCCTTCCCCCCGATTTGCGTCAGCGGCGCCTGCTGCATTTTATCCCCGGAGGTTTTGATGATGATGATCTCGGCTTCGACGCCGGCGACTAGAAATAGCTGCTTGCGGACGAACTCCGCCTGCCAGCGCGCCAGGATGCTGCCTCGACTGCCGATTCGGAGGGGCCTCACGGTTTCTCCCGGTCGGACAGATAGAGTTCACGGATGGCTTCGACGTTCTGAATCTTTTTGCGCAGCTCTTTTTCGGCGCGGAGGCGTTCGGCCGGGGCGATCAGCAGTTTTTCGACCAGCTCGTCCATGAGCGCACCGATGTGCTCGCGGTCTTCGTTGCTGAAGTGATTCATGCCGGCAAGTTTCTCATGAAGGAAGGCGGCGCGGCGTTCTTTCAAGCTGTCGCGCAAGGTATCGAGCACACCGATGAGCTCGACGCTGGCCTGCCAGGAGATGAACTTGGCGACGTGCTCTTCCACCAGGGCTTCGGCCTTGGGAACTTCATTCTCTCGCGCGCTGCGATTCTGCTGCACGATTTCGCTGAGGTCTTCCATGCTGTACAGGTAGCAGTTGTAGAGTTCGCTGACGGCAGGATCGATATTGCGGGGCATGCCCAGGTCCATGAGAAAGAGCCCGCGATTGCCGCGAGCAGCCATAGCGCGCTCGATGAGCGGTTTGGTGAGGAGAGCTTCCTGGACGCCGACGGCGGAAACGATGACGTCGGGCAGCTTGAGCGTGCTGTCCCAATTGCCCCAATCGAGCACTTCCCCTTTGTACTGCTTGGCGAACTCCTCGGCTTTCTCGCGGGAGCGATTGGAAAGGCAGAGCCGGCCGATGTTGCGGTCGCGAAGTTGCGAGACGACCTGTTCGCTGATGGTGCCGGCGCCGAGAACAAGCGCGGTGCGATCGTTGAGCTTGCCGAAAATGCGCTCGGCGAGCTTCATGCCCGCGGAAGCGACGCCCATGGGGCGCGAACCGAGCTCGGTTTCCGCGCGCACGCGCTTGCCAACCTCGAGCGCGGCTTGAAACAAGCGGTTCAGGACGGGGCCGGTGACGTGCGCGGCATGGGCACGCAGATAGGCTTCACGAACCTGGCCGAGAATTTCGGCTTCTCCAAGCAGCATGGATTCCAGACCGGCAGAAACGCGGAACAGATGGCGGACGGCGTCGTGATCGTAGTGGTGATACAGAGAGGGATTCAGCAGCTCGGGCTGGACGGAGTGAAAGTTACTGATAAAGTTGGAAAGCGCGGCGGCCGAGGCGCGTTTCGCGGTGGGGTGAACGCCATACACTTCGCTGCGGTTGCACGTGGAAAGGACCAGCGTTTCTTCCAGGATGCCCTGCGCACGCAGCTCTTCGGCGGCGCGCTGCGCCTGTTCGGTGGAGAAAGACACCTTCTCCCGCACCTCCACAGGCGCAGTACGGAAGTTCAGGCCGACGAGGACAATCTCCATGCCGTGTTCCGCGCGCTCCTAGAAATAGCGGTGGTGCTGGGAAAAGAAAAGATTCACCACCCAGAAGTTCACAACCACCAGAACAAAGTTGAGGACGCACAATTTGGAGGCCCGAGCGCCGCGCCAGGCTGCGGTGCGCGCCAGGCGAAAATAGACGATGTACAGCAAAAGCACGAACAACGTGAAGATGTATTTCGGGTCAAAATAGGAGTAATGCTCCGCGACGTTGCGATCCACGGCGATGAATCCGAGCGACGTGCCGACCAGGATGGTGACGAGTCCAACCATGACACTGGTGTGGCTCATGCGCTCCAGCAGTTCGAGGGACGGCAAGCGCCAGACCACATCACCGAGACGCCGGATGCGCAGGAGGCGTGCCTCGCCCAGATAGATGAGGCTGAGGACGCAGGATAAAGCGAAGGCGGCGTAGGCCAGAATGCTCAGCGTGACGTGGAGGGCAAAGACGACGCCATGAACGGGCGCTGCCGCGTGCGGCCGGGCGGGCATAAGGTTGGCGACAAAGAAGAAAACCAGGATGACGGGCATGACGAAGGCGCCGACGGTTCGCTGGCGGTGGTAGATTTCCACGCAGAGATAGGTGACCGCGAGCAGCCAGCCGAAGAGCGACATGGCCCCCTGGAGGTCATGGTAAGGGACGGTATGGGAGGCGCGGGCGCTCACCAGCAGGGCCATGTAATGCGTGCCTAAGCCCAGGAACATCAGCAAGGTAGCCAGGCGCCCGGTGAACTCTTTGCCGGTATAGAGGAATTGGATGTACATCCCCCAGCTGAGCAGGTACGCGAGCACGGTCAGGATAACGAACGTATGATTCATCGGCCTTGTCCACGCCAATCGGGAATGATTCGGGAGCGCGAAGTTCCTTGCATGGCGTGTTTCACGAGATATTTCGAGTATAGCGCACTCCCCCTTGCCCCGCATGTTTGAGGTACCTGGAGGTTGTGGGGTGAGGGCTTTTCGACCACGGCCAGACCGAGTCTTACAACGCGCAGGGGAGCAAGTCGGTGTAGAATCCACTCCGGTCTCGAACTCGAGGGGGAAATCCCCACTTTATATGGGCGGGTGGATGAGAATTCCGCCAGTTGGCCAAACGAGTGGGCCAACGGGAACGATTTGCCGCGGCGATGGATATCCGCGCGGCTGAGGGAGAGCACAATCATGGAGAACAACCATTCCGGTAGGAACCGCGCATGGGAAACGCGGCGTCTTCTACGGGCGTGCGCCTTTCTGGGGCTGCTATTCGCGAGTGTGTCAGGTGTGGCGAGCGCGCAAGCGCGGAAACCCCTGCTGTTGCGCGATCCTTCGGTGAGCAAGACGCAAATTGCATTCAGCTACGCGGGGAGCATCTGGATTGCCAGCCGCGACGCGAGCAATGTTCGCCGCCTGACCACCGGAGGTCATGAGGGCAAACCGCTTTTTTCGCCTGATGGCACGCAGGTCGCCTTCACGGGCGATTACGACGGCACGCGCGGAGTCTACGTGGTGTCGGCCACTGGGGGTGTGCCTCGCCGGCTGACGTATCACCCGGAGGACTACAGTGTTGAGTGCTGGACACCGGACGGAAAGCAAATCGTGTTTAGTTCCGCGCGAGCAGCATTTGCCTCTGGCGTGGTGCAGCTCTTTAGCGTTCCGCTGGAAGGCGGTTTCGCAACGCAAGTGCCCTTGGCGAGAGCTTCGGAAGCGTCGCTCTCTCCGGACGGAGCGCGCATCGCCTACGTGCCGACCATTCACTGGCAAGATGCCTGGAAGCGCTATCGTGGCGGACAAACCAAACCGATCTGGATCGCGAATCTTGCCGATTCCAGCATTGAAGCCATCATTCCCCGCGAAAATTCCAACGACTTCAATCCCATGTGGGTCGGCGACACCATTTATTTCCTCTCGGACCGCAATGGCCCGGTGACCCTCTTCGCTTACGACATCAAATCGCAGCAGGTGAAGCAAATCGTGAAGAATGATGGCTTGGACATCAAATCCGCTTCCGCCACGTCCGACGCCATCGTCTACGAGCAGTTTGGAGCGCTCCACCTCCTGGACCTCAAGTCCGCAAGCGATCGCGCTCTGGACATCCCGATTGTGGGCGACCTTGCCGAAGTCCGGCTACACTTCCAGAAGATTGAGCCAAAGCGGATCCGCTTCGCCGGAATTTCACCGACGGGCGCGCGCGCGGCTTTCGGTGTACGCGGCGAAATTCTGACGGTGCCCGCCGAAAAGGGTAACGTTCGCAATTTGACGAACACGACCAACGTGGTCGAGCGCGATCCCGCCTGGTCGCCCGACGGCAATTCCATTGCCTATTTCTCCGATGAGTCCGGGGAATACGCGCTGCACATCCGCGACCAGAGCGGCCTCGGCGAAGTGCGCAAGATCGATCTCGGCAGTCCGCATACCTTCTATTATTCGCCAGCGTGGTCGCCAGATTCCAAGAAAATCGCTTACACCGACAAACGCCTGAATTTCTGGTATGTGGATCTCGAGAAGAGAACGCCAGTGAAAGTGGATGCGGACACGTACACGGACCCGGGGAATCGTCTACAGATGACATGGTCGCCGGACAGCCGGTGGATTGCCTACACAAGGCAATTGCGGAGCCACTTGCACGCCGTTTTTGCCTATTCGCTGGAGCAAGCGAAAAGCTACCAAATCACTGATGGCATGAGCGACGCGCTCTACGTCGCCTTCGACAAAGAAGGCAAGTATCTCTACTTCACCGCCTCCACAGACACTGCATTGAACACGGGGTGGCTGGATATGACCAGTCTGCGGCGCCCGGTGACGCGTAGCGTTTACGTCACTGTGCTCAAGAAAGACCAGCCATCGCCCTTGGCTCCGGAAAGCGACGAAGAAAAAGCCAAGGAAACGGACAAGGCCGACAAGGATAAAAAGACCGGCTCGGACAAGGATAAAGATGTAGACAAGGAGAAGGCCAAGGAAGAGAAGCCCGTTGTGGTCGAGATTGATGCCGAGGACATCAGCCAGCGCATTCTCGCTATGCCCATTCCTGCGGGAAACTATTACGGCCTCTTTGCCGGCAAAGCCGGGGTTCTCTACCTTACCGAGGGTCCACAAGTCGATCCAATCGAGTACGACGACGGCGGGCCGGCCATGAAGGTGCATAAATTTGACCTCAAGACGCGCAAGACGGAACAGATTCTCGACGGCGTGACTACGTTTGATCTCTCCTTCAACGGCGAAAAGATGCTGTACGCCAAGCAGAACCAGTGGTCCATCGCACCGGCGGAGAAGCCCGCTGAAGGACCTCCGAAGCCCGGGGAAGGCGGCCCGCTGAAACTTGACTCCATCGAGGTCTACGTTGATCCCCGCGCCGAATGGCAGCACATGTACTATCAGGTGTGGCGGGACGAACGCGATTTTCTCTACGATCCTGGCCTGCACGGGCTTAACCTCGAGGCCGTCAAAAAGAGGTACGAGCCTTACCTCGAAAACATCGCCAGCCGCGACGACCTCAATTACCTCTTCACGGAAATGCTGGGCGAAATCACTATCGGTCACATGTTTGTCGGCGGCGGGGACATCCCAGAGCCCAAGCGCGTCAAGACCGGGCTCCTCGGCGCTGACTATTCCGTCGAGAATGGCCGCTACCGTTTCGCGCGTGTTTACAACGGCGAAAACTGGAATCCCAAGCTCCGCGCGCCGCTTACCCAGCCGGGAGTCAACGTAAAGGCCGGGGAGTATCTCCTGGCCATAAATGGGCGAGATGTGCGCGCACCCGTTGACGTTTACAGTTTCTTTGAAGAGACCGCGGGAAAACAGGTGGTGCTGAAAGTCGGCCCGAAGCCAGATGGCAGCGGGTCGCGCGACGTTACCGTCGTCCCCGTGGATAATGAAACCGCGCTGCGAAACTACGCCTGGATCGAAGGGAACCGCCGCAAGGTGGACGAATTGACCGGCGGCCGGGTGGCCTACGTCTATTTGCCCGATACCTACGCTGGCGGTTATACGAATTTCAACCGCTACTACTTTGCGCAAGTCGGCAAGGAGGCCGCCATCATCGACGAACGCTACAACGGCGGCGGCGACATCGCTGACTACATCATTGATTACCTGCGGCGCCCGCTGCTGAGCTATTGGACCATGCGTGAAGGCCGAGACATCACCACGCCGATCGAAGCTATCTTTGGACCCAAGGTGATGATCATCAACGAAATGGCCGGTTCAGGAGGGGACGCCTTACCCTGGATGTTCCACAAGACCGGAATCGGTCCGCTGGTTGGCAAGCGCACGTGGGGCGGCCTGGTTGGCCACTACACGAATCCGCGTGACTTGTTGGATGACGGCTTCGCAGGCACACCAAACCTGGCCTTCTACACCACGAACGGCACCTGGGACGTCGAGAATCACGGCGTCCCGCCCGACTTCGAAGTGGAATATGAACCGCAGGCGGTGCGCGCGGGCCACGATCCGCAGTTGGAAAAGGCCGTTGAGGTGGTGATGGAACTCCTGAAGAAGAACCCGCCGCCTCCGGCGCCGCAGCATCCGCCCTATCCGAACTACCAGAAAAGCGCGCCCTAAGCCGTGCGCATCTCGCTGAACAGTCATCGTGGGTCGATGTGTAAAGTGGTTTCTAGGCCCTAGAAACGGTAGTTCAGTTCGCTGTACCCGAGCGAGCCGTTGGAGTTGACGAGATAGATTTTCTTGATTACTTCGCCGCCCACGGCATATCCGAAATACAAGCCGAACGATACGCCGTGCTTCCACTTATAATCGCCGCTGATGTCATACAGAGTCGCGAGGGAAGTTGCCCCATTTGAGGGCCTACCGTTGAATCCAAAGGTCCAGGGCTGGAACGCACCACCACCCGTGTACCACAAATCATTCTTATTGCTCAGCCAGAGCCCATGCACGTCGCTCCGGATTGCGAGCGCCTTGCCCGGCCGCAACATCACTTCGACGAAAGCATCCGTGTTGTTCATGGAGTTGAAAAACGGAAAGCGCGCGTAGATGCGCGGCGTGGGGAGCACGGCGAAGAACGTGCCATGGGTGCCATCCGCGGGATTTCCATCGCCGCTGGAATAGTAATAGCCGCCGCGAAACCACGGACGCACCCGGCTGGCGAAGGTAGGTTGCCAGCCTACTTCAGCCGCTCCCGCACCAGATCGCTGGGCCAGAGTTCCCCAACTGCCGCTCTGGAGGGCGCCCCAACCGAGCAGATCAAATGTTCCCGAGGCGGAGGGCGCGGCCAAAATAAAGTGTCCACCATACGTGTCGATGTTGATGCCACCAAGATCGGTGGCTCGTATGGCGGCCGGGCGATTGTCCGTCTTCACTACAGGGCGGTCGTCGTTGTAATAGATTCCAAAAATGCGCCATTCCGCGTGACTCTTTCGGAAATCCGTCTGGCGCGTGAGCGCCACATAGGTGACGGGCGTCTTGACCCATCCCCACCCGTCCACCTGAAAGACGCCGCGGGTGGGGATCGCGCTCACGGCGGTGAGAGTCCAGGGGCCGCTGCCATAGAGAAACTGCAACCCGTCAAGGCTTCGCATGACGTCGGAAAAACCAAAGTTTCCGATCACGCGCTGGCCGATCCGGTCAGCCTTCAGGGATGCCAGTGTCGAATCCTTCGGCGTAACCTCGCTGCCATCGGTGAATTCCATGCGCCCCATCCGCAGACTCTCGTGCTTTCCCTTGATGCGCAGAAAAGCCTGCTTCGGAAAGAGGAAGGCTGCGTACTGACTATTCTTGTTCGCCGCGTAGTAGGATCCGCCGAGTCCATATTGACCCAGGGGAGCCGGATTGACCGCGTGGTTCGGGATACCTAGTAGGATGGGAGCCTCAAATTCGATGTTCCAGTCGTAGCTTTCGTGCTTTTGCGAAAACCCGAAACGCACCACCGTTCCCGAGTAGCCGTATAGGTTGTTGCCGCTGGCGGGTTCAAACCAGTTCCAGACCTCGTATCTTTCGCGCACGCTGCCGGAGAATGTGACGCTTCCGATTTGGATGGGTTGCGTCGCGGTTTCTTGCGCTTCGATTGCCCTCGCGGCCAACAGAAGCAACAGACATACGAGAATGTTCTTCACGGAATCTCCGGGTCTCGGGGATTCCAGGCAGCGCAAGCGTGCGGTGCCTGGGAACTATTCGCCGCAGGCCCCCCTCGAGCGAAAACAGGCCGCGGTGTTCTCTCGACGTTGCAATTCTCACTGACCTGGTGGGTATCGAAACTCGAAGCACGCAGCAAAAAAAGTACCGCCCATTCTAGCCGCTGACAAATCACGCACAATAACTGAAAAACATTAGGCGTAAAGCCAGGCCAGCGTCGCGGGGCACGATTGATGCCGGGACGACCCCGGCAATCCGCAATGAGTCGAATGCTGGCGGTGTTCGGAGAATGTAGTCTAGGGCCGGTCGACGTGTTTATTGGCAATGGCGCGCGCGGTTGTGTTGAAATGCCAGATAGCGCATATGCAGTCCTTAGGCAAAACAGAGGACCGAGTATTTGGCTGCCTACTCGGCGGCGCACTCGGTGATGCATGGGGTGGGCCATTCGAGGGTTGCACGGCTCCCCCACGATTTGAGATCCCTCCCCAATCCCGAGTGTCCGATGACACTCAACTCACACTGGCAACCTGCGAATCAATCATTGAGCATGGCAGCATCGACCCGGAAAACCTTGCGACCCACTTGCTTGAATGGTTTGTGAAAGGACAAATCTCCGGAATAGGGTCCAGTACTCTCAAGGCGATGAGAGATCTATCTGCAGGAGTGCATTGGGCCCTGGCCGGAAGCCGTGGCGAGTACGCGGCCGGTAGCGGCGCAGCGATGCGGGTCGCCCCGCTTGCTTTTCTCCTGGATCCATCGAAAACGGGTGACCGCACCGTGATTCGTGATGTCTGCCGAATCACTCATCATAATGACGAGGCGTATGTGGGTGCACTTGCGGTGGTGCTATCCATTCGCTCCGTCCTCGCGGGTACCTGGTCGCAACAGCATAGCTTTCTCAGCGTCGTGGTCGACTCGCTGCCTGACTCCGCGGTTCGCGACCGCATCGAGGAACTCATTGGACTCCAATTACCGCCCTCAGAAGTCGCCTCTCGTTTCGGTGCTGGCGGATACGTTGTGGCCGCTGTTCCTCTGGCTCTGCACTGCGCCCAGTACATTGCTGAAGAGCCCCTCTCCGCTGTGCTGGCTCGGGCTATCAGTGCGGGAGGGGATACTGACACGATCGCGTCAATCACAGGGCAACTCGCCGGCACCGTGGTCCGCGCAACGGGCATTTCGGGTGATCTTTTTGAGGGGGTCGAACACAGCGAGGAAATCTTTCGGATTGCCAGGCAATTTGCCACATTTGTTGGTTCGCGAGACAAATGAAGCCCGCTAGTCGGAAATCCAAGTACCAGTTACATGGAGGGCAAGATTTGCGGGGATTTGTTATTCTTGGTGGATATCGCTATGACGACTCACGCTCCCGCATTGACCCGGAAAGAACTCTTCCTGCGAGCTGCGCGTTGCGAACCTGTGCCGCGTCTTCCGGTGTGGATGATGCGGCAGGCGGGGCGTTACCTGCCGGAATACCGCGAAATTCGCGCGAAACACTCGTTTCTGGAGGTTTGCAAGACGCCGGATCTGGCCGTGGAGGTGTCCTTGCAGCCCTTCCGGCGGCTGGGCGTGGATGCCATCATCATTTTTTCGGACATTCTAATCCTCGCGGAAGCGATGGGCTTGCCACTGGAATTGGGCGATGCCGGGCCGAACCTGCCGGAGCCGGTGCGCACCGCGGCGGACGTAAGGAAACTGCACCTGTTCGATCCGGAAGTGGAGACCGGGTTCTTGATGGAAGCGCTGCGGCGAACTGTAAAGCAGGCTGGGCCGGACGTGCCGGTGCTGGGCTTTGCGGCCTCGCCCTGGACGTTGGCATGCTACATGGTGGAAGGGCGGGCGAAGGACGGCTTCGCGACGGTGAAGGAATTCCTTTACCGCGAGCCGAAAGTCTTCCGTGAGCTGCTGCACAAGATCGCGCATGCGACAATTCTCTACCTGAAGGGGCAGATCGCCGCAGGAGTGAGCGCGGTGCAGTTGTTCGACACCTGGTGCGGCGAATTGGATTTGCGCGACTACACGGAATTTGTGCTGCCCGCGGTGCAGGAGATTATTGCCGGCCTGGGCGCAGCGGTGCCGGCGATTTACTACAGCAAGGCTTCCCATCACCTGCTGCCCGCAATTGTGCGGGCGGGCGCGAATGTTTTGAGTGTGGATTGGCGCATTCCGCTGGCAAAAGTTCGGGAAATGGCAGGGCCGCGCGTGGCGGTGCAAGGCAATCTCGATCCGGCGATGCTCTTCACGCCACCAGAGAAAATCCGCGAGGCCACGCTGGAAATCGCCGCTGAGCTTGGCGGGTGCGGCCACATTCTGAATTTGGGGCATGGCATCCTGCAGCATACCCCCGTGGAAAACGCGCAGTTGTTCATCCGCACCGGGCAGCAAGCGGCATTTGCAGAGGCACTGCCAGCCGGAAAGGCGCGCTCGCAATCACGAGGAAAGGAGGCACCGTGACACTGATGAATCCAAGCTTGCGGGAAATGTGCGATGAACTCTCCGTGGGCGAAGAGTTCGTGAACCGCTACAACAAGCCGGGACCGCGCTATACCAGCTATCCCACGGCGCCGGTGTGGACCGACTCGTTCGGGCCAAAAGAATACGAAGCAGCTCTGGTTGCCGCCGAGGCGAAGCGCAGCCCGGTTTCGCTATACATGCATCTTCCCTTCTGCGAAAGCCTGTGCCTGTTCTGCGCGTGCAACGTGGTCATCCAAAAAGACAAGAGAGTTGCGCCGCCGTATCTGGACGTCTTGAAAAAAGAGACCGACCGCATCAGCCATAGCGTCTCGCGCGAGCGCCAGGTGGTGCAGTTTCACTGGGGCGGCGGAACGCCGACGTATCTTTCCCCCGAGCAGATCGAGGAGCTGTTCACCTACACCCGGCAGCGCTTTACGTTTGCGCCCGATGCGGAGATCGGGATCGAAGTGGACCCGCGTGTGACCACACGCGCGCACCTAGAGACGGTGCGCAGGATGGGCTTCAACCGGCTCAGCATGGGGATCCAGGACTTCAAGCCCGAGGTGCAGAAAGCGGTGCACCGAGTTCAGCCGTTCGAGCAGACGCGCGACCTAATCGCCATCGCGCGCGAATTGGGATTCGACAGCATCAATGTTGACCTGATTTACGGCTTGCCCTACCAGACCGCCGAGAGTTTCGCGCGCACGGTGGAGCAGATCGTGGGGCTTTCGCCTGACCGCATCGCCATGTTCAGCTATGCGCACGTGCCGTGGCTGAAGAAGCAGCAGGGCTCGTTTGTGGCGCACCTGCCCGAGGGCATGCAGAAGTTCCAGATTTTCCGCAGCGGCCTGCTGGCGTTTGTGGAAGCCGGATACCTGTACATCGGCATGGATCACTTCGCCAAAGACAACGACGAGCTGGCGGTTTCGCAGCGCAATCGCACGCTGCACCGCAATTTTCAGGGCTACACCACGAAGGCGGGCGCCGATCTCTACGGCATGGGCATTACCGCGATCAGCGGGATTCAGGATTGCTACGCGCAAAACTTCCGCGACATCCCGTCGTGGGAAAAGGCCGTGAACGAGCGCGGGATCGCCACCATGCGCGGCTACCGCTTGTCGCAGGACGATATTTTGCGCCGCGAGGTGATCAGTCGGCTGCTGTGCCACACCGTGATTGTGAAGGGCGAGATTGCGCAAAAGTTTGGAATTGATTTTGACGAGTACTTCGCTCCCGAACTGGAACGCCTGAAGCTGCCGCAGGAAGATGGTCTGGTAGTGGTCAACGACAGGGAGATTCGTGCCGCGTGGCTGGGGCGCATTTTCATTCGCAACCTGGCTATGGTGTTTGATCCGTACCTGGAAAAGCAGCAACTGGCGTCCCGTCCGCTTTTCTCGAAAACTCTGTAAGAAGTTTGTCAGACTAAGGGCTGCGGCCGCTCCACTCGCAAGGGGTGACCGCCGTTTTGCCGAGGGGCAACTTTTATGTCCACGCAGGTCCAGGCACTTGTGGTTGGCGCAGGAATTTCGGGCCTTGCCACCGCCTATGCGCTGCAGAAGGCGCAAGTTTCCACATTGCTTGTGGAGGCAGCGGCGCGGCCGGGCGGCGTGATCCGGTCGGTGCAGCGGGATGGCTACTTGCTCGAGTGCGGGCCACAAAGCTTCAGCGGGAATAGCGCCATCACCGCGATTTGCAGCGACCTCGATCTTCTCGATGAACGCGTGCTGGCTGATCCCAAGGCCCCGCGGTTTGTGATCATCAATGGGGCGCTGCAAGCGGTTCCCATGAATCCCCTGGGGCTGCTGATTTCGCCTCTGCTCGGCGGCGGCACAAAGCGCGCCATCCTGCGCGATCTTGTGGGCAAGAGCACGGCGCCGGAGCCGGATGAGTCTGTTGCGAATTTCATACGCAGGAAATATTCGGACACCTTGCTCGACCGGCTGGTGGGGCCGTTTGTTTCTGGGATCTATGCGGGCGATCCGGAAAAGCTGAGCCTGCGCGCGGCATTTCCGATTTTGCACGAGGCGGAGCAAACTTCCGGGAGCATCCTCCGCGGCATCTTCCCCGCACTAAAGGCCCGAGCCGCCAAACGGCCTAAGAGGCCCAAAGGTCCGCGCGAGCGGCCAACGCTGCAGACGTTTAGCGAAGGCAATGAAATGCTGATCAAGGCGCTGGCATTGAATCTGGGCGAGCGCTTGCAGTGCGGTGTGGAAGTTACGGGGATAGAGCATCTTGATCCGGGCCATGATGCCCAGGCGCCACGATTCCGCGTTGCCGTGCGGACTCCGCAAGGCGAGGAAACTGTGGAGGCAGAACGCTTGGTGCTGGCGGTGCCCACGGGCGTAGCCGGGAAGCTACTGGGCCCGCTGGACGAGGAGTTTGAGAAACAATTGGGTGGCGTGGAGTATGCAGGCGTGGCGGTGGTTTCACTGGGCTACCGGAAAAAGGATGTAAGCCATGCGCTGGAGGGTTTCGGTTTCCTGGTGCCGCGGTCCTCGGGATTGAACGATCTCGGCACGGTCTGGAACTCTTCGCTGTTTCCGGGACGCGCGCCGGAGGGCGAAGCGCTGTTGACGAGTTTTGTGGGAGGCGCGACGAATCCCGGTGCGCTGCAACAATCGGAATCGGCGCTGGCGGAAACCATTCACAGGGAGATTACGCCGCTGCTGGGAATTCGCCAGGAGCCGGTGTTTACGAACGTGACGGTCTGGCCGCGCGCTTTGCCGCAGTACAACCTGGGCCACACCGCGCGACTCGCTGCGTTGGAACAATTGCGCGGGAAATTTCCGGGACTCTATTTTGCGGGTAACTACTTGAATGGCCCGGCCATCGGTACTTGCGTCGAGCAGGCGTTGAAGGTAGCCGATGAGGTTCGCGTAAGCTTCGCGAATTGAGAGTTTCTGACTTTCATCTTACCAAATAAAAGTGTAGCAACTTTTGTAGTTACCCTTGAATGGCAATCGGGTGAACCTTCTGCCCTGGACGTCACGGTACAACGGAAGCACGCGATTCTTTTTGCGGCAACGCTTTTGTGTGTGCGGAAGCTGGCTGATCCCGTCGAACGGTGAATTGCTCGCGGAGGTGGAGAAGAAGGGAGAAATTGCAACGCAGGGCCGGACTGTGCGTGCATATGGGTTATTGCGGAAGTCGAGTCTGCAGGAGGGTTTGTGGGGGATGCGCCGTATTACAGCGGGCTGGCGGTGGCCGGCGTGCAAGCGCCACCAGTCGCGTCGTAGAACAGCACCAGGGTCTGGTCCGAGCAGAACGTGCGCGTGCCCGTCGTGTTAGGAGCAGAGGGCTGCGCCAAGCTGGTGTAGCCCGTGATCAGGTCGCCCCCGATCGTAAAGTAGTAGCCGTTCTTCGCAGCCGCCGCAGAGGACGCGTTCGCCAGTACGTTGTCGATCAAGCAGGCGTTCGTCGCGCTAGGAATGCCGCAGGCCGCGTCGCCTGGGCCCAACTGCGCCAGGGTGCCATACGTCCCAGGGTAGGTATTGTTGTAGGTCACTTCGCCCGTATTGATGTCGCGCAGGGAGGCGACCGCCGAAGCCTCGTTCGCCGCTATCTTGGAACGAAGGAAGTTTGGGATTGCAAAGGCCGCGATGATCAGAATGACCGCCACGACGATCAACAGTTCGATAAGAGAAAAACCCTTTTGCTTCTTCATGAAGTCTCCTTGAGAGCATGCATCGTGCGTGAACATACCCACAAGTAAGTAGCAGCAACCTACCTCTAAGCTTCTGTGAAGTCAACAACTTTGCGAGCACTCCCCCGGTGGATTCCTGCAGGCGGTCCGAAAGGCAAACCAGAAGTTCACGAGAGGCGCATAACCGAAGTGGCAATAGTGCAGTTATATTAAAGTACGGGTAAATGTTGGTGCCACGGCAGCGCTATTCGTTTGGCAGAATGCTGCACCGCAGATGCGCGCTAGAACCCCCTGTCTACCCCCTGAAACCCGGAGTAATGGTTTTCGGCGCTGCGCCAGGCTGCTATATGGGCTGCACCATGCGTGAGTTTCGCGAACTGAGAGTTTTCCTCGCTGCGGCCGACCTCGCGATTAGTGTTTTTTCGCGTGGCGGTGCGCCAGGCGAATTTTGCGGCGCTTGGCAGCTTCGCGCCAGCGGTGACGTTCCTCGGCGGTGCGCAGGATGAGTGGCGGAACGCGCTTGGGCTGGCGCGTGTGCTCATCAATGGCCACGAACGTCACGTAGGCCGTGGTGGTCTGCTTGCGTTCGCCGGTGAGGATGTCCTCGGAATAAACCTCGACCCCAACCTCAAGTGAAGTGTGGAAAACGCGGTTGACGTGCGACTTCAGGATGACGATTTCGCCCAGGTTCACGGGATTCTGGAAATCGATGTAGTCCACCGAAGCGGTGACCATGAAGCTGTTGGCGTGGCGGCTGGCAGCCATGGCACCAACGATATCGACCAGGTGCATCACGTGGCCGCCAAGGAGTTTTCCTAGCGCGTTGGTTTGCGCGGGTAGCACCACCTCCGCCATTTCTGAGGCCGAGGCGCTCACTGGCTTCCCCTGCATCTCCACGTCCTCATTGACGATTATTTTCGCATCGCGTATTCGCTTCATGATTGTCCTCGTTTGTGCCTGCCACACCTCTCCGTATCATATGGGACCCTGCCCTGACGGTCCAAAGGAAAACCCGCCGCAGAGATGCGGCGGTTTCCCAGCCACAAAGCGCGGCGACGCAGTCCGTCCCTCCAGTGCGCCGCCCTGCGTCGCTCGTTCAGGCTAAGTCTCACGCGGCTGAACTCCATGCTAAAATTTCCGCTGAGGTTTTCGTATGACGGACGCCGTCCCTCCCTCTGTCCACGATCATTATTCAGAGAGCATGCGCATGGCGTGGATTCTTGGCGCATTCGCATTCCTTCTCCAGATGGCTACGAACGGCCGCTATGGCTATTTCCGCGACGAACTCTACTACCTCGCGTGCAGCGATCATCTGGCGTTCGGTTATGTGGATTTGGCTCCGCTGATCGCGTGGCTCGCGCGCGGCAGCCGCATGATTCTTGGCGATTCCATTCATGCCATTCGGTTGCTGCCTGCCCTGGCCTTTGGCGCGGAGGTCACGCTTACGGGGTTCCTCACGCGCGAATTAGGTGGCCGGAAATGGGCCATCTTTCTGGCCTGTGTTTGCGTTTTACTCGCGCCTACTATCCTCGGCAATGGCACTCGGCTGGCCATGAATCCGCTGGAGCCGCTGTTTTGGATGGGCTGCCTCTACGTTCTGCTGGCCGCACTGAATCGCCAGCAACCGGCTCTTCTTCTCTACTGTGGCGTGCTGCTGGGGTTCGGCCTGCTGAACAAACATTCCACGGTATTTTTTCTCGCCGCGCTGGTCGTTGGCTTGGCGCTCACTCCGGAACGCCGGGTGTTCGCTTCGAAGTGGTTTTGGGCGGCGGCCGCCATCGCCTTTCTGATTGCCCTTCCCAACGTCATCTGGCAGTACGCGCACCATTTCCCCACCCTCGAAGATTTGCAGAATGTCAAAGCCACTCACAAAAATATCGAGCTTCCGCCAGTAGCCTTCCTCAAGCAACAGATCATGATGCTCAACCCCATCACCGATCTCGTTTGGATTGCCGGCCTCGCGTATCTCTTTTTACACCGGAATGCCAAGCGTTTTCGTTTTGTGGGATTCTCGTATCTCGCTTTTCTTGCGGTGATGATGGCGTTGAAGGGGAAAGACTACTACCTCGCTCCGATATACCCCATGCTTTTCGCGGCGGGTGGCGTATTCTGGGAAACGCTTACGGCCAATCGCCCGCGATTTCGTTGGATACGCGTGGCGTTACCCGCGGTGGTCATCGCTGTCTGCCTTGTTTCCGTCCCGCTCGCGCTTCCGATTCTTCCTCCGGACAAAATCGTGCCCTACATGCACGCTCTTGGCCTGGGTGTGACCCGCACGGAAACGTCCATGACCGGCCTTCTGCCACAACACTTCGCGGATGAATTCGGATGGGAAGAAATGGTTGCCGAGGTCGCCAAGGTTTACAACGCACTCCCTACAGAGGAACGCGCCAAGACCGCGATCCTTGCGGGAAACTACGGTGGCGCTGGAGCGATCGACTTCTTCGGCGCGCGCTACGGTTTGCCCAAATCCATTTCCCCCCATCAAAACTACTACTTCTGGGGCCCGCGCGATTACACGGGCGAGCGGGTCATTCTGCTGGAATCGAAGATGAAGGATGCGCAGTATTGGTGCGGCACTGTGGAGAAAGGTCCGCGCGTCGCACCCTACTACGGCATGGGCTGGGAGCACTATGACATCCTGGTCTGCCACAACCTGAAGGTTCCTCTTTCCGAAGCCTGGCCGAAACTCAAGATTTGGGATTGATGTCTGTACGGATGGTTGGGTTGAGGGCGCTCAGAGCGGGCGTCCGGGTGACGGACGAAGTTTGGGCCGGCCGCACCTCCACGTATAATACGGAACGTCACCATGACCGACCCAAAGAAAAGCCGCCGGCAGAAGCTGGAAGAATTCGTTGCACAAAATCCTAAAGATACGTTTTCGCGCTACGGCCTGGCATTGGAATTCCTGAAAGAGGGTGACAAAGCCGCAGCAGAGGCGCAATTCCGCACCCTGATCGAGAATCACGTGGATTACGTGCCCGGGTTTCAGATGTACGCGCAGATGCTGGCGCAAGACGAGCGGCGGGCTGAGGCGCGATCGATTCTGGCGGCCGGAATTTCCGCGGCCACGCGTGTGGGGAATGCGCACGCACGGTCGGAGATGGAAGGACTGCTCGCGGAGCTGGAGGCGGGATGAAATTCGCGAAGATTGTATTTTGGGTGGCGGGGATTTGGGGCGTGCTGGTGCTGGCTCCTCTGTTTTTCATCTTTGACCTGATCGGACAGAAAGATCCCCCGGCGATCACGCATCCGGGATTTTTCTATGGGTTCGCAGTCGTGGGACTGGCGTGGCAGATTGCGTTCATGTTCATCGCCAGCGATCCGATCCGTTTCCGGCCGCTGATGATCCCCTCAATGGTGGAGAAATTCGGTTACGGAATTACGGTAGTGGTGTTGGTGCTGCAGGCGAAAATGTACGCGCCCGACCTGGTCTTTGCAGCCATTGACTTGCTGCTGGGCGTCTTGTTTGTCGTTGCCTATCTGCGGACTCCCGCGCGTTCCACATAGCTTCGCGGCGAGAGACTTGCCCCTCCGGCGGCGGGCAGCATTCCACGAAACCTTCTGGTATCCTTTGGGCTGCGACCCATGCGGCCGGAACGCATTTTGCTTTTTCCACTCAACGTCGTCCTGTTCCCCGGCGAACAACTTCCCTTGCACATCTTCGAACCGCGCTACCGCCGAATGGTGCGCGAGTGTCTGGAGGCCAAGTCGCCATTCGGGATGCTGCTGGCGCTGCCGCACGGCGTGGTGCGCGTGGGCTGCACTGCGGAAATTGTGGACGTCGTAAAACGCTACGAGGACGGGCGCATGGACATCCTGACCGTAGGACGAGAACCTTTCCGGATCCTTGAGCTATTTAGCGACGACCCGCTCCTCCAGGGACGCATCGATTACCTGGAAGACCATGATCCCCCGACGAAGCCTCCCAGCCGACAGCGACTAATCGAGGCCTACGAAACCTGCCACACACTCCTGTTCTCCGAACTCCCCCGCAATTTCGAGGGAATTGCCCCAGAGCAACTGGCCTATGCCGTCGCCGCGGCCCTGCCCCTCGATCTCATGTGGAAACAGCAGATTTTGGAGCTGCGCTCCGAAGCGGAGCGCCAGGAGCGGCTGCTCGGGTATCTCCGGGACTGGGCGCCGCATCTACAGAAAGCAGAGGCCTTGCGCCAGCGCGCCGGCGGCAACGGGCATGGACTAAATTAGAGAGTGGCGGGCCATCCTTGATGGCCTGGGCTGGGGGGCCCTATGACAGCAAGCACTTCGCTACATCCCGCGGCACATTCCAGGCCGCGCACCATCGGCGAATGGAAACGCATCCCCGATTTCGATGCGCACAGCAGTTCCCTGTCCGTAAAGAACGAGATGCGGCGCAATCTGTTGCGCGCCATCGAGCGCAACCAGCCGCTCTTCCCCGGCGTGCACGGCTACGAGGACAGCGTGATTCCGCAAATCGTGAATGCGCTGCTTTCCCGCCACAATTTTATTTTGCTGGGTTTGCGCGGCCAGGCGAAAAGCCGCATTCTCCGCGGGCTGATTCAATTGCTGGACGCGGAAATTCCCGTCATTGCAGGCTGCGAAATCAATGACAACCCGCTGCAGCCAATCTGCCGCTCCTGCCGCGAAAAGGTGGCCGCGGAAGGCGACGACACGCCAATTGCCTGGTTGCCGCGGGACCAGCGCTACGTGGAAAAGCTGGCGACGCCCGACGTGACCATCGCGGACATCATCGGGGATGTTGACCCCATCCGCGCCGCTCGCGGTGGCCGCGACCTTTCCGACGAGCTCACCATCCACTACGGATTGCTGCCGCGCGCCAATCGCGGCATTTTTGCCATCAACGAATTGCCTGATCTGGCCGGCAAAATCCAGGTGGGCCTCTTCAACATCATGCAGGAGGGAGACATCCAGATTAAAGGCTATCCTCTGCGGCTGCCCCTGGATGTGCTGCTGGTCTTCACGGCAAACCCGGAAGATTACACGGCGCGCGGCAAGATCATCACTCCGCTGAAGGACCGCATCGGCGCGGAGATTCGCACGCACTATCCCTCCACTGTTGGTGAAGGGATGCGTATTACCGGGCAAGAGGCTTGGGTCGAGCGCAATGACGAGATCAAGGTGGTGGTTCCCGAGTATTTGCGCGAACTGATCGAGGAAATTGCGTTTCAGGCGCGCGAGGACAAGCGCGTGGACCGGCGCTCGGGCGTGAGCCAGCGTTTGCCGATTACCGCGCTGGAAAGCGTGGTGAGCAATTCCGAGCAGCGCGCCGCGCGCACGGGCGAAACGCATACGGTGGCGCGCGTGGCGGATGTGTACGCGGCGCTCCCGGCGATTACCGGCAAGCTGGAACTGGAATACGAGGGTGAACTGAAAGGCGCGGAAACGATCGCGCGCGAGCTGATTCGCACGGCGATAGGACGCGTCTTCAGCAAGCATTTCTCCAATGTGAGCTTCCAGCCGGTGATTCAGTGGTTTGAAGCGGGAGGCGAGCTGAAAATTCCCGAGGTCGTGACCACCAATCAGCGCTACCAGCAACTCGCGAAAGTCCCGGACTTGCTGAACCACACGGACAAGCTCGGCGTCGCGAATCGCAAGGACGCCGCGGCTGTGGCGGCTGCCGCCGAAATGATCCTCGAAGGCTTGTGGGCCCACCGGCGGATTGGCCGGAGCGAAGAGCGCGGCTTCTACGTGGAGAAACCACAGCGAGCGCCGGAACCTCGCGAATCCCCGAACCGTCCGCCGCGCCGGGGATACAACTGAGGATTGAGGGCCACGCGATGAAAGTCATCAAGTACGGCAAATATACGGGCGAGTCGGCCGACGCGGTGGACCTGGAAGAACTCCTCAAACGGTTGGGGGATTTCTTTCTGCAGAGCGGTTTCGAGTCGCAATACTACGGCCTTTCCGAGTTTGAAAACGAGCGTTCGATGGAGGCGCTGCGGGAAGCGATCCTGCGGGCACTGCAGGAGGGCGACCTGCTGCCCGAAGACCAGATGAGCGAAGAGTTGCGCGAGATGCTAAAGGATCCGGGCGCGATGAACAACGAGGAGATTCGCGACCTGATTGACAAACTGATGGAACGCCTTGCGGACGAGGGCTACATCAATCCGCAACAGCCACCGCAAGTGACGCCTCCTCCGCAAACGTCGGCACTGGGGCAAGTAGGCCAGCCGCAGGAACGCAACACCGAAGCGCGCTTCGAGATCACGGACAAGACCATCGACTTCCTCGGCTTCAAGACGCTGCAGGATCTACTCGGCTCGCTGGGCAGGAGCAGTTTTGGCCGCCACGACACCCGCGATTTATCCACGGGCGTGGAGTCGGGAGGAGCCTCGAGGCCTTATGAGTTCGGCGACGTTTTGAATTTGGACATCAGCGAAACGCTCTCCAATGCCATCCGGCGCGAAGGGGCTAAGGTCCCTATCGAGATGCAGTACAAAGACCTGATGGTGCACCAGTGCGAATACCAGAGTTCCTGCGCCACGGTGTTGCTGCTGGATTGCAGCCACAGCATGATTTTGTATGGCGAGGACCGCTTCACGCCGGCGAAGCGCGTGGCCATGGCGCTTTCGCACTTGATCCGCACGCAATATCCGGGCGATACGCTGAGCCTGGTGCTGTTTCACGATTCGGCGGAGGAAGTTCCGCTGAACGAGCTGGCGGGCGTGCAGGTTGGCCCGTATTACACCAACACGCGCGAAGGCTTGCGGATGGCGCAGCGGATTCTGCTGCGGCAGCGCAAGGATATGCGCCAGATTGTGATGATCACGGATGGCAAGCCCTCCGCGCTGACGCTGGAGGACGGCAGGATTTACAAGAACGCCTTCGGGCTCGATCCGTTTGTGGTGGGAGAGACGCTGGAGGAAGTGAACAAGTGCAAGCGCGCGGGCATCATGATCAACACCTTCATGCTGGCAACGGATTACAGCCTGGTGCACTTTGTGCAGAAGATCACGGAAATGTGCAAGGGTAAAGCCTACTTCACGACGCCGTACAACCTGGGGCAGTATCTGCTTATGGATTACATGCAACGGAAGACCAAAACAATTCACTAAATCCTGGCTTGCCACGATGCGGTAGAATGAAGCCATGCCATTTTTGAAACAGCTTTCGCGGCTGATTGGCCTGGAGGCTCCCTTGACGCACATTGATTCGGGACGCACGGCGCCGGGCTTTTCGTTGATGGCGCTGGATGGCAAGGAATACTCGCTGGAAAAGTTGCTGGAACGCGGGCCCGCGGTTGTCGCCTTTTTCAAGATTTCCTGCCCGGTCTGCCAGTTCACATTTCCATTCCTACAGCGCTTGCACGAGCGCTACGCGAGGGAAGGCGCCACGGTGATTGGCGTCTCGCAGGATGGTGCAAGGGACACCAAGGAGTTCAACCAGGAATATGGCGTGACGTTTCCGACGCTGCTGGACGGCGAGGGGTATCCCGCATCCAATGCTTATGGGCTGACCACTGTGCCGACTATTTTTCTGATCGCGCCGGACGGCAAGGTCCAAGTAAGCTGCATGGGTTTCAGCAAGAGCGATTTGGAGAAGATCGCTTCGGAGCTTGCGCTCTACAAAAAGATGCAAGCGGCGCCCCTTTTCCGGACGAACGAAATTGTTCCCGAGTACAAACCTGGTTGAGGCAGCAAAAACTAGGTCCGGTCGGACCTGCAACAGGCCGTCAAACAATCCAAGCAAATGTCATTGCGAGTCCCGTTCGCATTTTGAACGGGGCGAGGAATCTGCTTATTCCTCTGCCCCACGCGAAAAACAGATCCCTCGCTCCGCTCGGGATGACAAAAGTGCTTACGGCTTGCCGAAGTGAGCTCTTCTCAGACTTCCTCGCGCAGCAAGTCTTTCCTGTGCTTGGGTGGCTTTTTGCGTTTGTCCGCAACGACCCGCGTTACCGCGGGGGACAATCCAGAATTCCGCGCGCGGCGGCGAGCCTCCACGCCTTTGTCCAGTTTTTGTTTGCGTTTCCGTTTCATCCCAAACTCACCTACGCCGCGAAATCGCAATCAGAACGTGAAGGTCACCTGAAGATCAAGGCGGCGATTGGATGTGGAATCGCTGTACGGTCTGCCCGTGAGGCCGTTCGATTCGCCAAAAAGAGGCGAACCTAGGTTACCAATGGGAGTTAGCACATTGACGTTATTGAACACATTTCTACCAATGACGCCGAACGTCAATGCATAACGCCGATTCGTAGCCCCGGCATCCGGCCCGCCACGCCCACCCGGTCCGCCTCTCGGACGCCCGCCAGGACGCCCGAACGTGCCGCCACCCATGGGACCCCCGCCTCCGCCCGACGCGCCTTCAAGGACCGGGCCAAACCCAAAAGTTTTGCTCAGCCGGAGATTCAAAGAAAATCTGCCTGGTCCATCGCCGTAATTGACTGGGATCGGCGTGTACGTGGCAAGCTCGGCCGCCGTCGGTATTACGAAGCAACCGAATTTCGTTTGAATTGCGGGGGTGCAGGTGGCGAAAGCGGGCCGCACATTGTACTGATTGCTCTGATAAGGATCGGTGCCGCTGGTGATATTAAACGGAATGCCGGAACTCGCGATCAGGAAGGGGCTCAAGCGAAAGCCCCGGGGCAAACCAACGGTGCCGCCCACAAACAGCCGATGGCGAATATCGTAATTCGCGCGGCCGTAATCTTCTTGCAGATCGGTCGGATTGGAAGGAAAACTCCCCGCGCCGGAGGTGTCACTATTGGCGTAGTTCAGTGTGTAGTAGCCGAAGAGCGACAGCTTGGCGCCCATGCGAATGCTGCCGTTGACGATCAGTTGGTTCTGCTTGAAGATGCCCTCGGATTGATACTGGAAGACGTTGCCTTGATCCGCGTTCCCGCGCAGGCCCGTCGTTGGGTCGACAGGGTTCAGATTGTCGGTATAAAACTGATGCACGCCTCGTGTATTAAGATAAGTAACGGCCAGGTTGGCGGTCTTGGTGAGCTGGCGCTCCAGCGTCACGCCAGTCTGAATCGTGTAGGGTGCGTGCAAACTGGGATTGTTCTCGTAGACGTTGGTGCCGGTCGCAGTGGGTGGAAGGACCGGTGTTTGCCCGATAAAGAATTGCGGATTTGCCACCTGAAATTCGTTCTGCAAGCTGCCGCTGACGTTGTAGCGAAGCTGTTGCAGTTCCAGGCTGTACGCAAAGCGGTCGTAAAACATGCCAAAGCCCGCGCGCAGCACCGTCTTGGGAGGATTCTTGGCGCTGCCACCGATGCCCCAGGCAACACCCAGGCGCGGAGCAAAATCGGAATGATCACTGAAGTGGTTTTGCGTTTCAAAGCGCAAACCGTAGCTGACGGTGACGTTCTGCCGCACCTTCCAGTCGTCCTGAACAAAAAGGCCCGCATCTACCAGCGTGACGGTCGCGCCGGGCGTGCCCGTCGTCTGCGTGTAAAAACTCGCGCCGCCACCCTGGGTCTGAATGTAGGGAATGGTTTGGCCTTGAGCGAGTAGGGATTCCGTGATCTGGTAGGCTTCGATCGGCGTGATGATGCAGTTGTTGTTCGCCGCGGAGGGGACGCAAGTGGGATCGGGATTCGGGCGTGAGCCGAATATGTATTGTCCGATGAAATTGCCCTGCGCGGAATTGTTGTCGGCTGTGGAGCGCAGCCTGCCGCCGAACTTCCAGGAGTGCTTGCGGAAATTTTTATAGACGATGTCCTGAACCTCATAACGGTTCTGGATATCGGAATTGTTTCCCCCGCCGCTCCCGAGGCCGTTAAATGCTCCACCAACGGTGATGTTTGTGGTGGTGTTCACCGGGGTAGTGAGGTCGCTGTCGTGGACATACTGGAACCGGATTTCGTTGATCGAACTTGCGTTGATAGTCTGCGTGTCGGTTACTTGCAGCGTATGTTCGGTGCTTAAATAATTCGTTCCCACTTCCGCCAGATTGAATTGTCCCACGTCGTCATTCGACTCCGAGTCGCGCCAGAATTGATAGCGCGCCGTCAGCGTGTTGCTCGGTGTCAGTTGATAATCGATTCGCGGGCTCAAATTGGTCCTGGTTTGGGGATTCGCCACCGCGGCGCTGTAAGGAATGATGCTGAACTGAGCATTTGAGGAAGGACAGGGAATCAAGAGATTCGGATCTCCGCAAATTACGGTCGAACTGACGATGTTCAACGCTTCGATGTTCCGCTGCTCAATGTTGAAGAAGAATGACGATTTCTTGTTGATCGCGCCGCCGATGTTCCCGCTGACCTGCTCGGAATGATAGGCGGGCGCCGCGGTATTCGGCGGCAATATTTCGAAGGGATTGCGCGCATTAAAGGCGGAGTCATTCCCGCTGATCATGAACTGCCCGTGGAGCGTGTCCGTGCCGGGCTTGGTGAAAATCTCGACACGGCCGTAACCCAGGCGGTCGTACTCCGATGAAAACGGATTCTGGTTGATGCGAATTTCGCGGATGGAGGCTTTTGGCGGGAGCTGTCCGGCGGTGAAGCCGTCAATGTACATCTGCCCACCGTTGGGACCGGCGGAGGGACCCGCGAGAGCCTGGAGTTCCGACTCCAGTTCGTCGGGGTCGTCCGAGAGGGCTTCAAGGTCCTTGCCTTGTAAGACGATGGTATTGGCGTTGTTGGAGGGATTGACGTCCACCTGAGTGGTGGAGTCATTCACGAGAACCTTTTCCTGCTGTACTTCCAGGGTGAGCGGAATATTGACGCGAAGCGATTGATCGGCAGCGAGGGCGATGTCGCTTTTGTCGAACAGCGCAAAGCCCTTGGCCACGGCCTTGATTTCATAGCTGCCGGGCGCGAGGTCCTTGAACTCGTAAAATCCTTCTTTGTTGGTCACCGTGTCCATGGAACCGCCGGAGGGCGTGGTCAAGAGCACGGTGGCGCCGACAACTGCGCCCCCGGAGGGGTCCGTCACCTGGCCATGAATAGAAGCGGTTGGGGATTGCGCGGCTAGAGCACCGGCGGCGCAGAAAAACAGGAGGCTCGCTAAGCAGGCGAGGAATTCAGCTTTTTTCCAAAATCGAGAAATCATCCGGAGTGTGGTTCCCTTTCTAATCATTGATGGTGCTTGCCGGGCATCACGGCGTGCCGGCGGCAGCGGCGTCTGCGCCACCGTTGTTCAAACTCCACGGCGTAAGAATCGAAGCAGCCTGCCCTTGCGGTGAAGCTTGCAGGATGGGCTCAACGCCTCCCAAAACCGTGATGGCTGTCGTTTTCGATGCGTCATGATCGGCGGTCGCCACGATCATAACCGCATCGCCCTTCTGAAAATCCGTCAAGGAATTCGCGGGAAGCCGGCTGAGCATCTGCTGGAGATCCCCGCCGCCCGCGCGTCCCGCGCCATTCGTTCCGCCACCGAAGCCACCGCTTCTACCTGCGCCCATTCCCGGTTGTCCCTGCGGGGCAGGTGCAGTGGAAGGCGCTGATGGTGCGGCGCCCGGCTTCGCCACGTCGCCGGAACCCGTAGCGTCTGCAGAGGCGCCCTTCAAGCGCATGGCAATGCCCTGCGCCATGGGTTGCGGCAATTTGCGCAGTTGCGAATCCGGGAGGAGCTTCACCTCAACATTTTTCTTGGTGGCGAGATCGCTGACCGTGAACGAGCCACCTGTGGCATCGATTGACACGATCATGCCGGCGATGTTTCGGAACGCGCCGGAAACGATTTCTTCGGCCGTGAATTCGGAGCCGTCGGCGCTGCGCGTGCCGCGGGCGCGCAATTGATCGCCGGTCTTGATCTCGGCGAGGGCGCTGGGCTTGGCATCATCGAATTTGACGGAGCCTGGAGCATAGCGGCGCAGAATCGTAGTGGAGGCGGTGTGAATGGCGATGTCTTTCTTGCCCGTGGCAGTCGTCGTGCCAATCGTGATTACGCCGGAGGAAGCATCCACCGAGCGCACCAGGCCCCCAATGCCGTGGCGTTGCCATTCTTCGCGCTCGTGGGCTTGTTTTTCGGCAATGTCGGTTTTCTTCATGGCCACCACGGACGACGCCACCATGGAGTTGGGATCATCACCCGGCTTGCCGCGAACCAGTATGCGATCTCCCGCCTGAAGATCCGCGAACTGCAGCAGAGCGGCTTCCTTCAAATCCTTGGAGCCCGGGGGCACGCGAAGAAGTTTGGCGTCCGCGGAGACAACAACTTTTATTTCTGTGCCGGCGTCCGTGGTCAAAGTGAGGGTGTTGCCGGAAATAGTCTTGATGGTGCCCAGGGCCGGGGGTGATTTGGGCGCGGGTGCTGCCGGCGCTCCCTGTCCGGCGCGAATGGAAATGGGCGAGCCGCCAAGCAGGCAAAAGCCGAGCATGACACGACACAAACGCCAGTTCTTCGCACGGACTCTGCTCACAGCTTCAGTTCCCATCGAACTCTCCTCAAGTTCCCCTACGGTAGTGGGAGCGCTAAGCGAATTTACAAACACACTTCCAACGATGTCCTGGAGCGCGGCTCTCCAACTTAGACGCTCCGAAGGGGAGGATGCGTTACACCCATCTTACACAACATCACCGGCAGCCCCTATGGGCTATGGCGTGGCCAAATAAACGCACATTTCCGAGTATGAGGAATGGCGATGCGAGAAAAGTTGTAAACTCCTGCGCAATGTATGCGCCACCCAAGGAAGGCAGTCGGGCTTATACTTGCGGGTGGCCGGGAAGGCACAATCGAGATTACGGCCTATAGGAGACTAGACATGAAGAAGATGGCACTCATTGGGGTCGCGCTCGCACTCCTGTTGGCATCGCCGAGCAAAAGTTCGTGTCAGAGCGCGGCCTCGGACCCGGCCCTGGCCAGCGAGAAGGCTGTTGCTGCACACTACCCTTGCTCGGAGTCCGACATCGCGCACTACACGGCGCGCCGGGCCACCGGCCCCATCCGGGTGGATGGATTGCTCGACGAGCCCGACTGGCAAAAAGCGGAAAAGTCGCCGCGCTTCGTGGATATGGCCACGGGCGAGCCCGCCATTTACGGCACGCGGGCCGCAGTGCTCTGGGACGACCAGAATCTCTATGTAGGTTTCTGGATCGAGGAGCCCTTTGTTCAGGCCAAGCTCACCGAAAAAAACTCGCTGATCTTCAACGAGAATGACGCCGAAGTGTTCATCGACGGCGGCGATACCTATTACGAATTCGAAACCAACGCGCGCGGCACCACTTATCAGATGTTTTACATCTGGCGCGACGCTTACAAGAAAGGCGGACGCTTTGACGTGCCGGAGTTCGACGTGGTTAAGAACAACGCCATGACTTTCGGCGGCGACTACGATCGCCAGGCGCCAACCTTCTGGAAAGGGACGAATCCTCGCGGGCTTCGATGGGTGTTCTTCGGCCGGGGTTTCCCCGGGCTGCAGAGCGCCACGCACGTGGACGGCACGCTTAACGACAACTCCGACGTTGACAAGGGCTGGACCGTCGAGCTGGCGTTTCCGTGGAAGGACGCCAAGTGGCTGGCTGGGGACCGGCCCTTGCCCCCCAAGGAAGGCGACACCTGGAAGATTTTCTTCGGGCGATTCGAGTTGCTGCGCGTCGCGGGCGCCGAAGTTCAGCCCCACCCAGGCTGGGCGTGGAACCGCCACGGCGTTTACGACACCCACCTCCCCCAGTGCTGGACCGCCGTGCAGTTTTCCACCCGCCCGGTGCAATAGCCTTGGCCCACGAGTACTACATTTATAGCTTCACGAAGCGTTATGATGAAGTGGGTGCCCCACCCATAAGCGTTAACTTAATTATAAGGGTAGCGGCGTCGGCGCTGAGAGGGTTCCGCTAACCGGAAAACGATCTGCTCCCAGTCCCGGAGGGTTGTAGCTAAGCTGTGGGGCGGAGAGATGGCCGAGCACATCTCTCGCAACATGAATTCAGTCTCGCGCCAGCGGCTCCGCCGTAACCTCCGGTCCATAGCCCCAGGGGGAAAATGAATTAGCCGCTTCCACCATGCGCTCCACCAGTAGACTGACAAAGAGTTTTCCGTGTAGCCAAGCGCGTGCGCTGGCGGGATCTTTTTTGGGCAGGTGGCCCAAGCCCAGAATGGATTTCATGCGCTTGATGGCCAGTTCGATTTGCCAGCGCAGACGGTACAACTCCAGAATCGCGGGGGCCGAAAATGTATCCGGCAGAGTGGTCCAGGCGGCAAAATACGCGGCGGCTTTCCAACTGTCTGGGCTGATGGTCTTGCGATGCTTTTTGGCATAGCGTTCCATGCGTGCACGGACGATACGGGTCGACTGCACGCTGCGCCGCACGGCCACCAGTCTCCCGGAAATCCAATTTCCATCGGCACAGGGCACCCGCGTGTTCCACTGCTGCACTTTGCCGACTTCCAAGGAAGCGAAGCGTCGCAGCAGGTTGACCCGCTTGCCCGCCGCATCAAATAAGGGCAGCGCTCTCCGGTGGAGCCGCACCACAATATCCGCACCGGCTTTGGCTACATGGGCCACCCCCACGGAAGTCGCGTAGATGCGGTCGCCGAGCAAGATGTCCCCAGCGCGCACCGGAACGCGTCGCAGGGTTTCTCCGCCAGCCACGCTGGTGATAGCAAAGAAGTCGCACTGCAAGTCCGCAAGGTTGATGGCGTAATGCACGCGCCAGTCGGTTCCGGTGCTGCCCGGTTCCGACACCGAAGTGCCATCCACCGCCCGCACGCGCCGTCCATGAGTTGCCATCGCCAGCCGCTGCTGCCCACGCAGGTGTTCCGCTAACCAGCGCAGCCACTCCTCGGAAGCCCGCAAGCGTTTGAACACCGCCACCGGACTGACGTGGATCCCCAGGTAGCGCGCGCGGACCGCAGTCTCCGCGAGCGAGCATCCGTTTCCGATGTGCAGCAGCAGCACACGCAATAAACTTTCCGCATCCGGAAAGTCCCGTGCCCGGCACAACGCCCCGCTCCGACGCGCCATCTCTTCCCATCCCGCCGGCAAAAACGTACGCAACACAGCCCAGTTCTCGATGGTAAGGTCTTCCGTGTTTAGTGCCATGCCTGAGCATAGGCGCGGAACACCACAACAGTCAATCATTAAGTTAACGCTTATGGGTGCCCCACCCTCGTGGTGTGAGGCACCCAGAGTTATCTTCGCACCTACGACCCCGCCCACCCGCCAAACAAGTTTGTTCAGGTAGCTGTAGAGGTCGACGGGCCGGGGTCACGGGTTCCGCCCCTTTCTTTTCTATCAGATGGCGTGCATTCATGTGCTTGCTCGGGTGGTCCAGGAGCAGTGCAGACGAGTGCGAGAGATGTTGCAAGAAAGCATAATCTGTATTGCATACAGACGTAGTACTCGTGGTACATTATCCAACAGAGGTTCGAGGAGGCAACTATGGCCTTTGAGAGGTTTACTGATGTAGGCCGCGTATTCAGGCCCAGAGCGTCCATCCGCTCGAACGGTCAAATAGGCTTTAATCATGGCTCTGTCAAGCGTTTTGATATGCAGAAATACTCTTTCGCTGTTCTCTTCTATGACAAAGAAAACAGGAAGGTTGGCGTAAAACTAACGAACGACAAGACTGAGGCAGGAGCGTCATCGCTTATCACTAGAAGCGGTAACGGAACCGTGTCTGCCAGAGCGTTCCTGGAGTACTATCGTCTGCTGCCAAAGATTACGACACAACATGATATTGAATGGGACGAAGAGAACAAATTACTTGTGGTGGACATTGGGAAAGGCTCCCAGAGAACGCGAAAAAAGATTGACAGGGAACATGTAGTATGAAATAACAAAAGTGGGATTAGGCCGTTTCCGCGACCTAATCCCGAATGTGAGCGAGGGACGGGCAAACCCGTAGTACACCCAAGCTCAACAGCGGTCCTAGTTGTATTGCACCGCCGCTGGCTTGTCAATACTGGATTTGCCCTAATTCACTCCTCGCTCCTTAAGTCTAAAGGAGTGCCAATTTGGCAACACAAACCCTGAGTGAAATCTCCAGTGAAATCGACGCACACATGCGCAGTTCGGGAATACCGAACAGCAAGTGGTACGTCGGCATAACGTCTGATATCGAACAGAGGCTCTTCGGCCACCACAAGGTGCCGAGGCAAAACCACTGGTTCATCTATCGTCGTTGTGCGTCCGCAGATGACGCCCGGTCGCTCGAGGCAGCGTACCACCGGGCTGGGTGCCAAGGGGCGGGAGGGGGCGGAGATGCATCCGCTTCCGTCATTTACGCCTACGTAATCACGCAGACCACAGTAGAGTAGTTCGAACAACGGGCCGGGCCTTCGGGTCCGGCTCTTGCCTTTTCTAACAAGGTGTGTGGCCCGGACGATAGTTGAGAAGTGGGCTCTGGGTGTCCCGGGTGCGGTCGCTGTTGCAGCTTTTCCTTCTTTCTCCCTACTCTGCTAGGGACCCCGCCGCCACCCCTCCAGGACTTGGACGGCAACCCAAATCGGTATATAAGGGCAATATCCAGGCCGCGAAAGCATCCGCCCTGATGGACTGCACGATCGGGCCGGAGTTTGCTCGTGCCTTATCGCCCTGCTCAGCCTTCCGACTCAAGGACGGCCAGTCCACGACATCACGGGAATGACCATCATGGAACCCAGAAGATCTGCAAAACCGGAAGCCCACGTCGTCGCCTCCTCGCAACGCCTCAGCTCCGTTGACGCCCTGCGCGGCTTCGACATGTTCTGGATCATGGGGGGCGGACCGTTTGTGATGGTGGTTTGCAAACTCTTCGCGAATCCCCTCCCGCACTGGCTCGACCGGCAATTCGACCATGTCGACTGGGAAGGCTTCGTAGGCTGGGATCTCATCATGCCGCTGTTCCTGTTCATTGTCGGAGTCGCCATGCCGTTCTCCGTCGGCAAGCGCATCGAACTTGGAGGAACCAGCGGGCAGATTTACCGCAAGGTTGCTTATCGCGTGGTGGTGCTGTGGATCCTCGGCATGGTCGCCCAGGGCAACCTCCTGGCGTTCGACCCGCACAACCTGCAGTTCTACAGCAACACGCTTCAGGCCATCGCCGCGGGATACTTGATCTCCTCGGTAGCACTCGTGGAATTGCGGGTGCGCGGACAGGCCGCGTTGGTCGTCGCGCTGCTTGTCGTGTACTGGCTTCTTCTCGCTTTCGTCCCCGTCCCGGGACACGGCGCCGGCGTTTTCACGCCCGACGGTAATCTCGCCATGTGGATTGACAGAATTCTTCTCGGACGCTTTCAGGACGGTACCACCTACACCTGGATTCTCAGCAGCCTCGGCTTTGGCGCGACCGTGCTCATGGGCGTTCTCGCGGGTCACCTCCTGCGCTCGTCTGTCCCAGGCCCGCGCAAAGCCCAGTGGCTCGCGGCCTCAGGCTTCGCATGCCTGCTCGCCGGATGGCTCTGGAGTTTCGTCTTCCCGATCATCAAGCACATCTGGACCAGTTCGATGGTGCTGTGGTCCGGCGGGTGGTGTTTGTTGCTCCTGGCGGCGTTCTACTGGCTGATAGACGTGAAGGCTTACCGCCGCTGGGCTTTTTTCTTTATCGTCATAGGCATGAACGCGATCGTCGCTTACATGGCCGCCGAAGTTTTGCCCTTCGCACAAATCAGTGGTATCTTCTTTGCGGGCCTCGCCAAACACCTCGGAATCTTCGGAGACGCGCTGGTAACCTTCGGAGCTCTTGGCATCCTTTGGCTCTGCCTCTACTACCTCTATCGCAACCGCACCTTCATCCGCATTTAGCCCGCCGCATTGACGTGACCGGCTTGAATGTGTCCCGCGGGAGTGAGGGAGAATCCGTGCGATGGAGGGCAAGGCGTGCTCATTAAGAGATCCAAAGCCGGGCAGAACGGGTAGACTGCCCATTGCGGTTTTCGCAAAAGCTGGGTCCGCTCTTCGTCTTTTCCGCTGCTCTGATCTGGCGGAGGCGTGTGGAAGTCGCAACGGCGGTCAACCCAGCCTTTGAGTGCAGCGCCTTTCCGACGGCCGCGACCCCTGCTCTTTGGAAGATAGTCGCACTGCCTCGAAGACCCTTCAGCGATCGGTGGGCTCCCGGAAGCGCCGATTATCGAGCAAGTTTGGATGGGCCCGCAAATTGCCAGACACCTTGATCGAAAAAGTCTGAACGGTTGGCACGCCGTCTACTCCGTCCACCGTGAGACGGGTGGTGAAATTCGCCGCCCTTGTGTAGGCGTGAGAGACCCTGGAGCCATTTGCGCTCGTGCCGTCGCCGAACTCCCAGCGATACTCGACCGCGGGCACACCGGCGGCTTCTGTTTGAACTGAGAAAGAGATGGTCTCACCAGCATTGGCGGCCGAGGGCACTTTTGCGGTAACGCCCGGTGCGCCCGGCGCGACATTGCTATCGATAAGCTTGATCACTCTCACGGACTCGGGAACTTGATTCTCGATCTGCACGGTGCCACCCACTACCGCGACCGGCGCGTTCTGGTTGAGCACGTCCAACGCTGTAAAGGTATGCTCTGCGGGCAACCCGAGATCCGCGAGTTTCAGCGTGTGCGACCGCGAGGTTTTTGTCCAATTAAAGATGGTCAAGATGGCCTGGTGCGGACTTTCCTGCAGAAAGAAGATGCTGGGTTGTTCATCGCCGGGCTCGTAGGTCATCAGATCGAGGGGCGTGGAAGCGCGTCCAAGTTTGGCCATATTCAGCAAGTCTCTGTTCTCAACGAGCGCCAAACGATCCTTCTGAGAACCCAAGACAAGCATGTCGTCACCAATCTCATACATGCCTCCGGACACTGCCGAGAGAGCAATCGAAGCCTGTGCCGCGGGCAGCGCAAGCAAAGGGGGCCTCTCTGTAAATTCGCTGAAGGGCTGGTCTGTGGTGTTGAAGGCATCCGGATCGTTCAGGAAAAAATTGTGGTGCATGTAAAAGCGGGCGGCAATCCCCGGCGCGGCATTCTTGGTTGCCCGAAAAGAATGCGCCGTGTCCGCGGAGATTCGGCCCGTGTCGACCAGCCCTACCGGCGTGAGCATGGGGCTTCCGTCCTTATCCAGGACCACCTCGTCACCCACAGTATCGCGAATGACTTGCAATCCGATGCGCAGCGCTTCCAGGGCGGTGGTGTTGGGACGGTACCTGTAGCCTTCGATGGCGGCGGTGTCCATAAAGTCCAGCTTGATGAAGCGGACGCCCCATTCACGCACCAGCGTTTTATAGGTCTGGCGCAGATAGTCCTGCGCGCCGGGATGCGTTGTGTCCAGCATGAAGAGCAGATCCGTTTTTTGATTCCAGACCTCGCGACCCGAGATAGGTTCACCCTTGGCGTTGTGGACCAGCCAATCCTTGTGGTGCTCGTAAACCCAAGCCCGGGAGGTCACCTCAAAAGGAGCCGTCCAAACGCCAAACGTCAACCCATCTCGGGTTATGTGGTGTCCCACAACGCGCATGCCATCGGGAAATTGAGTGGCGTTGGTGGTTACGTACTCTCCGCGGGCGTACTGGTAGCCTTCATCAATTTGAAAGTACTTATAGCCGAGTGCCTTCAAATGTTCGGCCTGCCAGTCCGCATTGGCCAAGGTCTCGCCTTCGTTGATGCCGCCATAGTAGGCCGTCCAGCTCCACCAACCGATTGGATTCTCGATAGAGACGCGAGCGTGGTGCAGCCGTCGAATCGCATCGCCGTAAGCCAACAACTGATTGTGGTAGTCTAGCCCGGCCTGGAGCATCACGCGCTCCGAGACCATGTCTGAGCCGGACGCGAGGGGCAGGCTTAGTTCGACCTGATTTTCCGCTGGAGCATTCTTCAGATCAAAGTCCTTTTGTATTTCCGTGGTTCCTGTGAAATCAACGCTGTAAGACGCAATCTTCGTTCCGGTCCCATCGCCCGCAGACTGCAGGTGCAAAACAGTCAGCAAGCGATCCGCAGTCAGCGCGCCGATGAAGAGACTTTGTTTGCTCTCCCGGTTGTAGACGAGTTGACTTCCAACGCCGCGATGCACCCCGCCTGGCGCTTTCCCCAGGTCGTAGAGCCGCAACTGCGGCCAATCTTCGCTGAAGCTGTCCGAGAGAACGCGATCGGCGAATGCATGACCACCCAAATCAAGTAATGGCTCCCCAAGTGCCTCCAGGCCTCGGATGGCCTGCACCGTCACTTCCTTTCCAGTACTGTTCCGTATTGTCACCTGGAGCGTCCCGTAAGGACTTTGGTCGTAAAGCTGGACGACATAGATGAGGTCAGCCTTCCCTTGGAGTCCCGAGTTCGTGACGGTTATGGCCCGGCCAGAGCCGAGTTCATCGCTGAACGTGGATTCGGACACTTGGTGACGTGGATACTCGGTCGAGCGCAGCCACTGGTGATTGACCTGAGCTGCCACGCCGCTCGTGAAGATGAGCTGCCCGCCCCGCACCGCCAGTTGATACGCTCCATCTGTAGCGTTGACGGTCAGGGACAGCTTGTCGTTCGTCAATTGCTGAGCCGCGCAGGGCGTGATGACAATCAGCGCCACAGCGATAATCGCGATTCCCACATTGCAGAGCAATCCGCAACTCATTTTCGACATGGTGCGTCTCCCTTCCAAGCACATTGCCCATAACAGCAGCCCTTACTTTTGCGGTGACCCGTACTACAGTCACGGTAGAGTCATCCGGACAATCAACGGGTTCACCGGAAACTGAAACCAGCCGGCCGGCCGCGCGACTTACAGATGGAGCAAACCTCAACATTTTGGCTTTACTTTATGGCCACCGTGATCCGCGGAGTGTTGTACCCCTCGAGTCTGACCCATGCGGGTGTTTTGCCCGGTTGCGGGACGACACCGTGAATCACGGCTGTTTCGCCGGGAAAAACTGTGACGTAATTATCGTCGTACTCGATCGGAAGAATCTCGTCGCCATTTCGGTCGGGCGTGATCTCCGCACGTTCGAAGAACGCGACGTGTTCAGTCGCGTTGTGCAGCCGAATCGCGACGCGATTTGCACCGGCAGTTGACGTTTGTTCGGCGCTTAGCTCTAACGGGACTTGCGGCATGGAGTTCAGCGCCGTCATGTCGGCCCAACTCGCCTGTTGCAATGCAAATGCACTGTCGTTCTTGCGATCGCCCAAATCATCGTCCTTCTGCGACTGCCAGTAGATGTTTTCCGCAAGGACCTTGCCAGAATAGTCAAACAACTGACAGCGCACAAAGTAGACAGGAGAGCTATTCGGAAACCTGGGCAGCGTCATGGCCTGGACCGTCCCGCCGGAAGCGACCCGGATGTTCGCCGCGTCGCGGTCGTCCAGCACCTTGCCTTGTATGTCGTAGATGCGCACGCGCACACGCAAGCCTTGCTGCTCGGTCGGCATCTGGTTGACGACTGTGACTTTTGCCTGACTGTGATCACCGGTCGCGTAGGAATCAAAGACCACCGAGAGGGGCCGCAAGCCCTTTTTGGCACCGTAATAGGCTCCCCCGGAGCACAAGTAATAGTCGAAAATATTTCCAAAGAAAGAAGGCCAGTGGCTGTTCAGCATCCAATAAATCGTCATTTTGTGATTCGCCCACCCGTTGGCGGCGAACGCCTCGAATTGCGCGCGGGTATTTTCGTAATGGGCAAGTTGGGCTTTCCGCGCAAACTCCTCCGCGCTGTTTGAGGGCCCGTAGCGGCGATCAACGGCGCGCTGAATGTTGCTCAGCGTACTGTTTCCCGGGTTTGAGCCGGAATGGAAGTACCACGTGTCATTGATCGGCCAGAGCTTGTCGCTGGGAATGAACTTCTTCAGGCTCTCGTAGGGAGGGATATGTTCATTGTCGCCCTGCTCCGCGCAGGAGCCACGCGAGGCTTCATACTGTCCGCTGAACCAATATGTGGGTGGCCGCCAACTGTAGGGTCCTGCCATATGGATGCCGTCCCATAGGCGCTCGCCTCGATCGTCCTTGGCGAACGATGAGACGGTGTCGACCGTGGCGTTCTGCCAGTGCAAGTCCGTTAGGATCCCGTGGTAGACGCTGAGCACGGATTTCGGCGGCAGACCGTCGCTTCCGTTGGCCCATATCCAGACCGAAGCATGGGGACGGAGCATCAAGATTTGCGACTGAAGACTCTCGGCCGCAACGCGATGATCCTCTTCATCCCATTGGCCCCACTTCTCCCACTGGTTGCAGCACATCCAACCGAACATGAGTGGGATGCCCTGCTCGTCTGCCAACTCCACAATGTGCTCACTCGAAATTTTCGATTCCCACCGGAGCATGTTGAGTCCAAGGTCCTTCACATATCGCAGCACCGCAGCTTCCCGGTCCGGGTCGTACCGGTATAACAGGTCTGGCGTGTACACCGCTCCGCGCACCAGGAAGTCTCTGCCATTGACCTGTAGATAGAAGTTGCCCCCCTTGCCGAGGCCGGGGAACTGCTCATCCTGATCGCGATGTTGGGTGATAGTACGGATCCCGAACCGGATTTGCGTAACGTCGGAAAGTTCGTGGTTCTCCAGAAACTCGAGGCGGAGATCGTAGAGGTTTGGCGTTCCCATCGTATAGGGCCACCAAAGGTCGGGATTCTTTACAACTAACCCGGGATATCTATCGGGTGCGAAGCTTACGTGCCGCTCTTCGTGTGCTGAAAGACTGACCGATTGCTCGAACCGTATAGGGGGTTTGCCCGGGCGCGAAATAGTTCCCCGGAGAATCCCACTCACTTGCCGGTTCGAAAAATTATGGAGGTCACAGAAAACCGTCAGCCGCGCCGCGGTGGTTTTTGGCAGCGGAAGATCAGAGTTGACTAACGCATGTTCGAGTGTGACCTCACCCGAGACCCTCAAATAGACCGGCTTCCAGATCCCGGCATTGCGATCCGCAACAAAAGAAATTCCGTTCTCAGAGTTCTTCCGGGGACCTTGATAGCCTAAATACTTCCAGTTGATCCAGTCGAACCAGCTATCTGCCAACTCCACGCCATTAACATCTTGAAGCGCCTGTTCCGGTGTAACTTTGACCGCAAGCGCGTTCAAATCTCCACGCTTGATCCATTGCGTTACATTCAATTCGTGCGCGCTATACATGCCCACTACATGCTTATTGTCGGCAACCATCTGGCCGTTCAGCCATATCTCTGCGCGATAGTTGATCCCCGGAAAATCCAGTAAATAAACCGCATGCCCGTCCGGCGCTTTGAAGGTTGTGCGATACCACCAATCCTGCTTGTACAGCTCTTGCGGAACGCTCTCAAGCAAGTTCTCGCCAAAGTAGAGATTTGGATACACGCCGTCCTCTTCCAGCGTCTCCAGAACGGTTGCGGGCATTCGATGGATCGCATACCAGCCCGTGTCCTTATAGTCGGGGAGGGAGATGGCCGCTCCGCCAGTCCGCAAATCCTTTGCGGAAGTGAGCTTCCAGTTCTCGGCCAACTCGATGCTTCTGGGGGAGTCCGGGGCGGCGGAAGACGGGAGGACGCCCGCACACAATGACAAGAACAGCGAAACGATAAGCTTGAACATGCTCGTTCGACTCCTCTCAATCGATCTAACTTTGTCTTTCGTGGTATGGCCATTGATTTCGCTGGATTCCATATTGACCTCGGACACGAGACGCGCAAATCCTTGACTCACCAGGGAAGACACCCTAACCGAACCTCGCCCCGCGGCCATTGCTTCGCACCAAGACATCTCACCATCGAAACAAGCGGTTGTACGATCGTTCCTTGCTGCTGCTCAATCCACACGGCACTTGAAACCTTCACCCAACCCAGGCCTTCATACCAGCATTGCAGTGCAGGCCTGCAAAAAAGCAGCATGAACTCCACACCCATCTGGCTCAACGCAAAAGCTTCCGCTGCCTTCATCGCTATACGGCCATATCCACGCCCCCTGCACTCAGGCCGTGTCAGCACTCCTCCAATTCCGGCGACTGGAACAGGATGTCCCTCAACCGCGACGCTATGCTTCACCAGTCCCACATGACATACGTTCCTTCCGCCCTCGACGATCAATACATGCTTTTCCGTGGGCCTCCATTGCAACTGATACGCACTAGTCTGGCCTGGATCCTTTTCGCCACCCGCCAGGTCACGGCGATCTGCCCCTGAGTAAAACTCCATCACACGAACTTCGATGGGTGCCGGTGGCATGGGGGATTGCGACTGCATATCGTTTTCCAGTTTGATTCCGTTGGCTTCGGGAACCGCGCTGAAAATCAGCTAATATCGCTTCCTTCGTGCAACTGAAATCGTTGCACTACTCTGGTAATCACGCCATCCGGACTTGGGTTATCCGGATCTAGATCCAGGGCGAGGCTTAGGTAATAGGCCAGCAGTTGAGGGAAGACAATTTCGAACGGCGTACGCAAATAGTCCGGGATGTCCGGCGCCACGGCAGGAATGAAGTCGTGGGCCAGATCGCTTGCGGTAGTGGGTGATCCGACGACGATCAAGTGGCCAAGATTCTTCTGTCTCAGTTCAAGCAGCAAATCCTCTTCGTAACGACGCCTGTGCATATCCGATGACAGCAGGCACAGCACGAGTGAATCGGGTCGCAGAAAGCTCATCGGGCCGTGACGAAGACCTAGGAAAGTTTCGGGGAAAGCCGTGATGCGTCCGGCCGTCATCTCAAGAATCTTCAAGCAAGCCTCTCTTCCGAGAGGTGCCAAGTCTGCAAAGGTGAGGACCATCACCCGAGTGGGCATTCGCGAGGCCAAGCGTTGCGCCGCCATTTCAAACCCGGGAAGAGCGTTGCTGACTCTGTCAACGATGTGCGGCAACTGTTTCGCCAAAACCTCGCCCTCGGTAATTCCCAGTCCCGCCAAAACAAGGTTTGAGAAGGAACTCGTCATCGCGAGACTCCGGTCGTTGGTGCGCGGGTCGAGGACAATGGATTTGACCCGCGGCAACCGGGCAAGTTGGCCATTCTGATTGCAGGTAATGGCAAGGTGCCTCACGTCGGGAAACATCTTTTGTATGCGTGCGATTACACCAGTGCTTTCAGGGCTTTCACCGGAGCGTGCCAGGGAAACAAGTATGCCATTTGCAGCAAAATCGGGGGCCCTGCGCGATAGTTCCTCCCCTGAATAAAGAAGGAGATCGGTGGTTGGGATCGCCAAGGCATTTGCCCACCCCGCTGCCACAGCTGACGCCGCATAGGCAGAGGTGCCAGCTCCGCAGATAATCGCCGCTCGTTCTTGCACCACTGACTTGAGGTTACAAGCTGCAACGCATTCGAGCGTTGCCGGCCAAACTTCCGGTTGCTGGCGAATCTCGGTAAGAGTCAGTACTCCTCGCTGAATACCGGTTTCAGAACTAGGGCCATGGCCCTTGCTCATCATGGATCATGCCTTTCTGCGAATGGCACCCATTACAATGTCAGAGATTTTCCTCGGCTGCCTAATTTCGATTGCCTTTCCCTCTGCGGGCGCGGTTTCTCTGCAGGCGTCAGCCAGAGTCGCCATGCGATTCCTTTCCCCCAGGCTATTATTTTCTACAAATGGGCTAGCCGAAGCGGAACTGCCTCCTCCGCCTCGCGTTCAGTCTCGCCTTCTATTCTCAGAAGTAGAATTTGAGCGCAAATTGAATCTCCCGCTGGTCATTGGAACCGTCCCTCGTCGAAGAGATCATTCCGAAGGTACTTGGGTCGGTGTAGTCCAGTGCGCCGGGAGCAGCCACCACGCCATTACCCGAGAAGCCAGGGATCGAGAAGTTGGGATGGTTGGTTAGGTTGAAGAATTCGGCACGGAATTCAAGGTGCGTGCGCTCCGTCGTGCGAAACTCCTTGAAGAGGGAGAAATCGAGGCGATGGAAGCCTGGCCCCCGGAACTGACTGGGCCCTCCGCCCAGCGGGCTGTAGTCGGTTTGGCCGATCGTCGTCGCCACGGGAGGACTCGTAAATGCCGCCGCGTTGAGCCAGTCATTGACATTATGAGGGCCGGCATAGATGTTCTGCCCGGCAACTCGATCAGCGTTGCATCCGAACCCCGAGGTCGTGGAAATAATGCAAGGAATTGTTCCCGGCTGCCCGTCCTGCATAGTCAGAATCCAGTTCGTACCCCAACCTCCAATCAAGGCATCCACAACGCCGCTGCTATCTCTCAGGAAGTGTCTTCCCCGGCCGACCGGCAGGTCATAGGTGCCGCTAAGGTGAAATACTTTTTGAACGTCAAAATCACATTCTCCGAAGTCTTTGTGGATGCCAAATCCCGGCAAGAACGGCGCGCGGAACCCTGTCAAAGAAGTGCCGTTCAAAACGTCAACCGCATTGGTAAGGCACTTCGACCAGGTGAAGTTCCCCAGGACGCTCAGGCCGCCTCCCAATCTTCGTTCATAATTCGCCTGCAGACTGTTGTAGTTGCTGTCCCCCGCAAAACTTGTGTCTTGTTGGTAGGTAGGAAAATCGGGATAACGAGAGTAGGCGTACTGGTTCAGTCCAGGAGGTAGAATTTCTGTCGGTGTATTCAGACTTAGGTAGACCCCGAGGTGACGAACCGTGTTCCCTACGTAACCCACCTGGATGGTATCGCTCGGCGTGAGTTGATATTGCGCGGTCAGGTTGTAGCCCTGGGTATAGGGTGTCTTGTTTTTGTAGTCCTCACCGAGAAACGTGACCCCGCCTGGCTCGACTGCCGAAGTCGCGAGCGGGATGGCTGTCAGTCCCGTCTCGAGCGTACCGATCGCCCCATTGGCGAAGGTGATGGGCGCATTGGGCGTCAAAATGGGATAATCCAGGTAGAATTGGAATGGAAAATCATTGTACGTCTCGACGACGGAGTTCTCAAAGCCGCCGTAGAAAATACCGTACCCGCCGCGAACAACAAACTTCCGAGTCAGTTGATACGCAAACCCTACGCGAGGCGAGAAATTGAATTTTTGTGGTACCCCGAGGCCTGGCTGACTGGAACACACGATGTTGATATTGTCAGCCTGGGCCGCCGCGTAAAAGTCCGGTGACAGCGGGGTATTGCAGCGCTGCTTTGTCAACATAAACGTGGAACTGCCATTCGGTCCGAACGGCAAAAAGTTGGATTGTGCCCCGTAATTCTCAATGAGTTCCCCGAAATATTCCCAGCGCAGCCCCAGGTTGACAGTCAGCTTTGGCGTGACCTTAATGTCATCCTGAAAGTATGCCCCGTAGTAATTGTGTTTCATGGAAGTATTCGCAAAGTTGGAGACATAGATATCGTCTGCACCGCCAACGTAGTCAGACGCACCCGTAACCGTCCCTGGAATCGGTGTCAATAACATCTGCGCCAAGCCGGTGTTGCCTCCCGATTGGGATGGCACTTCGGTGTAATCGCCGCTGAAGCTCCACTCACCCCGTCCGGCATAAGGTTGCAGGATGGAGAATCCCAGGCGCTGGTATGTGAATCCCATCTTAAAGGATTCGCGTCCCGCAGTTTTAGTCAGATTGTCTATAATTTGGGTGTTCGTGCTGAGCTCAACGGAGGGGAGGAACCCATTACTGCCGAGCGTCGTCAGACCGGTAAAGAAGAGGGATCCTAAACCCCCGTTCGTAGGAATCTGAGGAACTCCGGGGATCCCAAACTGATCCGGAATACCCATCGTGTCGGCATTGGGTTGCAGACGAGTGGCCCTAAGGCGGCTGTAGCCTGCGCGCACTTCATTCACCAAAGATGGTGAAAACACATGCGTCTCGCTTGCCACAGCGTTAAGGCTTTTTGAAGTTTGGATACCATCAGAAAACGAACCTCCATCCGCAATGCCTCCAAAAGGCCCGGGAATAAGGGAAGGGTTATCTACGTAACTGAATCTGCCGAAAATGTTGTCCTTGTCGCTGAAGGAGTGGTCCACGCGCACGTCAAATTGATCCGTGTTGTTGTTTGAAACTGGGTCTGCCGCATAATTATTGAAAAGATTTGAATTCGTTGGGGGAGGAAACAGGTTGAGAAGCTTGATCGCATTTTGGTCCAGGCGATTTGCCGGAATCATGTTGCCATTGAAAGGCTCACGCACAAATCCTAGTTGCGTGCCGGCCGGTACGCCCGTGCACGGTGCGGTAATACCTGTCACCGGATCCGCGACCCCGCAGGTAACACCACGCGTGGTGGAAGGATCGAACACTTGTCCCAGTGGAAAGGTTCGCCCTAGCGCGTCGGGGGCGTAGGTGCCCCCTTGGGTGAGCAGTTCTGAGAGATTGGTATAACCACTGCTCCGCTCGAGAGCCGTGGGAACCGTGTTCGTGGAGGTGAGAGCCTGCCGGATGCGCGTGCCTTCGTAATCCGCGAAGAAGAAAGTCTTGTTGTGACGAATCGGACCACCGATGGTGACTCCGAATTGGTTCTGTTGGTACCTGCCTTTTGGAATGCCTCCCGCGTTTTCAAAGAAGTTCGCCGCGTCAAGCTTGTCATTGCGGATGAACTCCCAGGCAGATCCGTGGAACTGATTGGTTCCGGACTTGATGGTTGCATTCAGGACGGCGCCGGCCGCACGTCCCGTCTCCGCACTATAGTCGTTGGTTTCGACCTTAAATTCCTGAATAGCATCCACCGGTGGACGCACGACATAAGCTGTCCCATTAAGGAAATCGACGAGATTGGTGTTGTTGTCCATGCCGTCGAGCAAATAGTTATTTTGCGCGGGACGCAATCCATTCGCGGCAAAACTCCCGCTCGCTCCCAGGCCCCGTGTGTCCTGTTGGCCCTGCGTAACCCCCGCCGATAGTTGCGCGAGAAACGTGAAGTTACGCCCATTCAGAGGCAGCGCGTTGATCGCTTCCGCCTCGACCACCTGGCCCACGGAAGCCTCTTGTGTTTGCAGCGCTGGCGGGGCGGCATCGACAATTACCGTCTCTATGGATTTGCCAACCGGCAAGGCAAAGTCCACAACCACCTTCTGTTGCACGTCTACCGTGACGTTATTTTGCTTTACCTTTTGAAAACCCTTGATCTCCGCCGACACGGAGTAATGACCGATCTTTACCGGCGAGAAAGTATATTCGCCGACAGACAGGCTGGTCGTCGATATTGATTGTCCTGTGCCTTCATTTGTAAGCGTCACGGTAGCACCGGGTATGACACCCCCGCTGGCATCTTTGACCGTACCGGAAATACTACCCATATCCACCTGACTAAGTACTCTCGAGGGGAAAACCAGCCCCAGCAAGAGAAGCGCAAAAATACAGGAGAATTTGCGACACGAAATAGCGTTAAACATGGTGACTCTGTTCCATCCTTTCGCTAGGCTAGTACCCGGTCCAGGAGTTGAATGACTACATGTTCTGACAAATCACTTCTCCCACCAATTTTTCAGCACACTGCTAGAGAACGCCGCCATGGGATCGGCTCACTAAGACTCAGAATCCAGTTGAAGCGAGGAAAACATCTTACGGTGTTTTCCTCCTACCTTCGCATACTGAATCGGGCAGATTCGAGCGTTCGTGTCGATACCCCCTCGCCTTTTTAACTCTTTCGTTTAGTATTGAATTCCTTCGTTTCCTTATTATTAGGCCGAACCCTATTCCAGGATTGTTGGTTTGTCAAGCGGAAAAATGGCTTTGTCGTGCGAGGTGAGAATGTCCCATTTCAATAGGGCGCCGAGGCACCATTGAAACAGAGCGTATTGCCTTAAGTCATGGGGGAACCGGCAGTGGCAGTCGAAGCAGAGGCAGGAACAAGGATGTTGACGGGGAAAAGAAAACAGCATATAAGAGCTAAAACGAAACTAATCGTAACCAACGCAAGTCTCTTCGAAAATTGGGCCAGGGCATCTTGTGCGTGGGTGCAAGAAGCCCTGAACAAGAAGCGGGCAGCGGCCACGGCCTGGCGGAAGAGCTATCAGGCGGAGCGGGCGTAAACAACCTGATGAGAGCAAGGGAACAAACACGGGGCTCGAGCGGAAACGCCACGACGCAGCTGAAACGCATCCTTGAGGCAAACCAGCGTGGCGAGCACACGGGCATTTACTCAGTGTGTTCGGCGAACCGGGCCGTGCTGGAAGCAGCGATGGCACAGGCGTTGCGCGTTGGTAGCCTTCTGTGCATTGAGTCCACGTCCAATCAGGTCAACCAGTTCGGGGGATACACGGGGCAGACAGCCAGGGATTTTGCCGCATTCGTAGGCGATCTTGCGCGGGAGATGCGGTTCCCTGCCGGGCGAATTGTGCTGGGCGGTGATCACTTGGGGCCGCATGCGTGGCGCTCGGAGAAATCCATTGTGGCGATGGCGAAGGCGCGCGAACTGGTGAAAAGCTGCGTGCGGGCCGGATACACGAAGATCCACCTCGATGCCAGCATGCGGTGCGCGGACGACGGCGGCGAGAGGCAGCAGCCACTGGAAGACCGGATCGTCAGCGCGCGAGCAGCAGAATTATGCGCGGCGGCGGAAGAAGCGCACAAGGAAATGCCGCAGGGCTCGACGCCGCCACTCTACGTGATCGGAACGGAGGTGCCCTTGCCCGGTGGCGAGCAACTCGAAGCACTGGCGCCGGAGACAACCAGCACAACCAACCTGGCCCGGACGATCGCGATCACCAAGGAGGCGTTTGCCGCACGCGGATTGCATGAGGCATGGGAGCGCGTAATTGCCGTCGTGGTACAGCCGGGAGTGGAGTTCGGGGACGCCACGGTGTTTCCCTATCAAGCGTCGCGAGCAAAGAAATTGGCGGCGTTCGCAGGCGCCCCAGGGAGCCTTGTGTACGAGGCGCACTCGACGGATTACCAGACACCCGGAGCGCTGAAGGAGATGGTGCGGGACCACTTTGCCATATTGAAGGTGGGACCGTGGCTGACGTTTGCGTACCGCGAAGCCGTGTTTGCGCTGGAGGCGGTGGAGAAGGAATGGCTGGGTGCAACGCGCGGCACCTCCCTTTCCGGCGTGACTGACGCGCTGGAAGCGGCGATGCAGGAAAACCCCAGCCATTGGAAGAACTACCATCACGGCGACGAAGCCGCATTGCGAATCGCGCGGAAATACAGCTACAGCGACCGGTCGAGATATTACTGGGGCGTTGAAACGGTGCGCGTGGCCTTGCAGAAGTTGACACAGAACCTCGAGGAACACACCGCGCCTGTGTCGCTGCTGAGTCAGTTCTTGCCGAACCAGGCAGCGAAGATCAGAGCGGGAGAGTTGGCAAATCGGCCGCGCGACCTGATACGGAGCAAGATTTGCGAGGTCACAAGCGTTTATTCTTTTGCATGTGGTCAGTCCTTAGCGGAGAAGCCCCGGGGGCGCGCGGGCAGGAGGAAAACGGCATGCTGAGGGAAGAGCGGAGCAGGGCGATTCTGGAGATGCTGCAGGCGGATGGGCGCGTGCTCGTGCGAGACTTGGCGAAACGCTTGCGGACATCGCAAATCACCATCCGGAAGGATTTGGAGTTCCTGCATCACGAAGGCAATCTGGAAAGAACCCACGGGGGCGCGCTGCCAGTTCGCACGGGCTCGCTGAAAGACCGCTCGCTGCAGGAAAAGGAACGCTTGCACCGGCGGGAAAAAACGCGCATCGCCGCTGCCGCGGTGCGCATGATTCGCCAGGGGCAGGTGATTATCCTCGATTCCGGAACCACTACCACAGCCATTGCGCGCGCCTGCCGTCATTTCCGGAGCCTGACGGTCATCACCAACGGCACGAATATAGCCGCGGAACTTGCCGGGACGCCGGTCGACGTGATCTTGACTGGTGGGATGCTGCGGAAGAATTCGTTTTCCCTGGTGGGACCGCTGGCGGAGGAATCGCTGCGAAAGCTGAGCGCCGACCTGCTGTTTCTTGCAGTGGATGGCTTTGATGTGCGTTATGGGCTGACAACGCCGAATCTCTTGGAAGCACGCGTGAACCGGGCCATGGCGGAAGCCGCGCGAAGAACCGTGGTGGTATGCGATTCGAGCAAATTCGGAAAGAGGAGCCTGTCGCTCATCATTCCCACGGAAGCGGTGCATGAAACCATCACCGACAAGAACATATCGCGTGGCGATTTGAAGGCGCTGCGGGAAGCGGACGTGGAAGTCACGCTGGTGTAGGAGCCGCGGCCACCACGCACGACCCGCGCTGACCATTCGGAACGGGCAGTGCGACGCAAGACGTGGTGCCAGCACAGCTTCTGGGTTTCCTCGCGGGCAGGAAGAAGAACCTGGACCCCGACAATCCCAGAAATCTCACGCGCGTGGTGATATTGGACTGAGCCAAAGCAAGGAGATAGAACTGTGGCCACTTTTGATGTCAGTGTTGTTGGTGAGTTGAATCTCGACCTGATCTTTTATGGGTTGCCGGAAAAACTGGAACTCGAACGGGAGCATCTTGCCAATGGCCTCAGCATCACGCTGGGGAGTTCCTCGGCCATCTTTACCCACAATTTCACGCTGCTGGGAAACAAAGTGGGTTTCAGCTCCACCATTGGGAGTGACCCGCTCGGTGAAATCTGCCTGCAGAGGCTGGGAGAATGCGGCGTGGACCTCAACCACGTGCGAAAGCTCAAAGGCAAGACCACCGGGCTGACGGTGATTCTGCCGCAGCGGAAGCAGCGGTACATCCTGACCTATCCGGGAACAATGCATGAGATGAGCCTGAAGGATCTGGACTTGAGTTATGTTTTCAGCGCCAGGCATCTGCACCTCTCGTCCTACTTCCTGCACAAGGCCCTGCGCCCGGACATGATTGAACTCTTTCGCCGGGCGAAAGAAGCGGGCCTGACGACCTCACTGGACACCAACGACGATCCGGAAGGCCGCTGGTCCACGGACATTCTATTGCTGTTGAAGTATGTGGACATCCTCCTGCCAAACGAAAATGAGGCTTGCAAAATCGCGCATACGGGCGACGTAAACCAGGCGGCGGAGGCATTGTCACAAAAGGTACCTCTGGTGGTCATTAAACGCGGTTCGCAGGGGGCCGTTTTGCGCGAAGGTAAGAATAAGCTCTCAGGATTCCCGCCGGTTACGGACATGGTGGACGCCGTGGGAGCGGGAGACAGCTTCGATGCCGGTTTTATTCACCAGTTTATTCGCGGCGCCAAACTTGAGGATTGCCTGAAATTCGCAAATGTCATCGGGGCGCTTTCCGTGACGCGGGCGGGAGGGACGGAAGCGTTCCGTGACGCCAAACACCGGGAGAGTTTCCTGAACAAACATTGGCACCCGGCATCGGGGCCGGCGACTCACAGCCCGCGAATCTGAATTAAACTTTGCGCGATGGAACCGCTGAGAATCGTCCGGGCGGCCGGAAAACGGCCTCGCTGAGAGAGGCCACAAGAGCGACTCCTCGATCAAATGTAAATCTCTTATAGCACTTGCCGGCTATTTTGCTGGTGCTCTCGGCACGGGCGTCACTTCCAACAGCAAGCTGTCCTGTATACCCACTTTCAGTTTGGCGGCAGGCCCGGTAACGGTGCCGTAGTCCTTGTTGTTGACGTAATCGACGACCTTGTAGGTCTGGGGGCTTAATCCCCGCAGTTCGATTTCGCCCGACCAGGTCCCCGCATCAGAGGCCTGCTTCGCCGCTTTTGCGGGCTTCTCTGGGGCATAAAAGGCGTAGTACATGCTGCCGTCTTTTTCGATGGCGTAGGCTTCCGAAAAGGTGGCCCTGGCGGAGCACGGGCAACTTCCCCCCAAGAAAAAAGCACACAAAACGTGAAAGTGTCTCGATGTGAACAGATATCCTCCCTCATCTTTCTTAACATGGCACTGCCCGTGTAAGTCAGGCGACTCTTTTGCGAACGAGTCAACGAGCTTCCTCTGACTGGGGAGGATCCAAATGGAAACTCTTTTGATCGTTGTTCTTGTTGTCTTTTTGCTGGGTGGTGGGGGCTGGGGATATTCCCGTTGGCGCAGGAACTAGCGTCTTCTTGGCGTCAAGAGGAGAGATGTAATCACGAATCGCTAACTTTGCAATGGCTTGGCGGAGCGCGAGATGCTTCGTGCATCAGCCTTTTGGCGCGCGGCGGAGACGAGGAGCGATTACCCGAGTTCTGGAATTAAAATGATTTCTGGGGAGGCAACAAGATGAGGTCCAGTACCAAGAATGAGATCGCAGGCCAGATCCACGAAGGCAAGGGCAAAACTAAGGAAAAGGTGGGCCAACTGACGAACGATACCGATTTGCAAGCCGAAGGTATCGGCGAAAAGATTGCCGGGAAAATCCAAAAGAAAATCGGCCAGGTAGAAAAAGTTGTGGAAAAACCGTGAACCGATACGGCTTCGTGCGAGCGAGCCGTGACGACTCTTAGATTTGGGCCAAGGAATCAATCTATAACTGGAGGAAGGTCATGAACCTATCAGCACTAAGCACGACACAAATCGCCGCAATCATCGCAATTATTGTGGTGTTAGCGGCAGGCATTGCCATTGCGCTTTTTGTTCGGAAACGCCGAACGCAAAGACTACGCACTCAGTTTGGCGGCGCTGAATATACCCGCGCCGTGAATGAAGGCGGGAGCCGGAAGAAAGCAGAAGCGGCGCTTGACGATCGCGCGGAACGCGTGGAGCGCTTTCACATCCGGCCGCTCGCTCCGGGCGATCGTACGCGGTTTATCGAGTCGTGGGCCAAAGTTCAAGCCAGGTTCGTTGACAGTCCGGGAGGGGCAATCACGGAGGCAGACCAATTGCTCGGCGATGTAATGTCCACACGCGGGTATCCCGTGAGCGACTTTGAACAGCGTGCCGCGGATCTCTCTGTGGATCATCCGCTGGTTCTGGAAAATTACCGTGCGGCCCACGAAACCGCGCTTCGTCAATCGCAGGGGCAGACCAGCACCGAAGACTTGCGTCAAGCCATGATTCATTACCGGACGCTCTTTGAGGAGCTGGTCGGCGAGCCCGAGGCGGCGCAAGCGAAAGCCGCTTCGTAGACTCGGATTGTGCCGAAAGCACTTTGGACCGCAGAGAACGCAAGAGACAGTGATGAGCACCTCCCTTGTGAGTTGGGAAGAACTCGTTGACTAGGAGATTCATGCGAAAGAGGCCATTCAGCAAGTGGTTGACGTTGGCGGCGCTCCTGGCATTGCCAATACTCGCCCTGTCGCAAGCCGCGCAGCAGAACTTGACACTGATCGTAAACGGCCGGCCCGGAGGTGTAACAGTTGTTCAGTTGAACGGCCGGCCCTACGTCGAAATCGAAGCGCTCGCACGCGTTGCGAGCGGTTCCCTCAGCTTTAAGGGGAACCAGATTATATTGACCTTGCCTGCCTCCACGGCAAGCACGCTGCCGACTCCTCCTTCGACAACCGAACCCGCAATCCAAGGATTCTCTAAAGAGTTCCTGAGGGCCGGCATCGAGGAAATGGCGGCGATCCGGGAATGGCGAAGCGTGCTGGCTAACGCTGTCCAGCATGGATACCCCATCACGCAGGACTGGTTGTCTGTGTATCGCGTGCAAGCCGCCAAGGGCCTTACGCTGGCATCCGTGGCGGTGTCAACGGATTCAGATCGAGACGCTTTAGGATTACTTACCAACGAGTTCGACAATATGCAAAAGTTGAGCAACGCAATTCTGGAATTACGCAAGTCTATGGACTACATTTCTCCCACCACGTTGAATGACGATCCGTTGGACCAGAAGATCATGAATTGCGCACACGCTCTGGCATCGATGGCCGCCGGTCGCCAGTTTCTGGATGATGGGTCGTGTCATTGAACGTGACCTGGCAGTGTCGACCGACGTGAAGTAAAATTGCGGTGCTTGCTGGCGAACTCGATGGGCTTCTCGGAGAAAGTCGAAGAAGGCAACGCAAATTGTGATTTGTTCGTCTATATCTGTAAGAGGCCTGAAGTGATGAAGGTGCAGAGGAGGGTTAAGAACATGAACATCATCGAAGGCGCGCGAGGGTTTTCAAGAGCTCAAGCGGGCAAACAGATTTTGGTTTCCCTGATGTCGCTGGCGCTGTTGTTCGCAACTTGGCCTCAAAACCTGTCGGCCTATCAAGACGCGCAAGCCCCCGCACAGGCCGCGCAGGCTCCGCCATACGCGCAACAGACTCCCGAGCAGTTGCAGCAACTGGTGGCTCCGATTGCGCTGTATCCGGATTCGCTTGTGGCACAGATCCTGGCGGCCTCCACCTTTCCCGAGCAAGTGGTCGAGGCGGACCGATGGGTCCAAGCGCATCTCGATTTGAAGGGCGATGCTTTGGGTCAGGCTGTGGACCAACAGCCTTGGGACCCGAGCGTCAAGGCGCTCGCCGCATTTCCTTCCGTGCTTGGAAATATGGACAAGAATCTTTCCTGGACCTCCTCCCTGGGCGATGCCTACTACAACCAGGAACAAGATGTGATGGATGCCGTACAGGTAATGCGCCAGAAAGCGGAAGATGCCGGCAATCTTAAAAGCACGCCGCAGCAGACCGTAACGACGCAAGACTCGACGATCAGTATTCAGCCTGCCAGCCCCGATACCGTTTACATCCCCGCATATGATCCGTGGTTGGTTTACGGAGGTCCGATAGGACCGTGGCCGGGATGGTACCCGTATCCCGGAATCTGGTTTGGCGGCCCGTACCTCTCGTTCGGAGTCGGCTTCGGAATCGGCTTCTACGGCGGATACGGATGGGGCTGGGGGCATTGGGGATTCGATTGGCATAATCGATACGCAATTTATAACCATGCCAGGTACTACTCTCCGAGCAGGACGTTTTATAACCGGAACACCTACTACCGAGGTGGAGGCGCGCGCGGAGTAAACGGCGCACGCGGCGGAGTTAACGCCAACCGCGGCGGAGCCCGTGCCTACACCAATGCAGGGAACAGAGGGAACAGGCCTCCCAACGCAGGCATGGGCGCGCGCGGCGGAGTCGCCAACCGTCCCGGTGCATCGGCAAGGCCATTCGAGGGAAACACCAGGGCAGCCCGAGGATACGCTGCACCTAACGGTCAGAGAGGCGTGAAGTCGGGCGCCTTTAGCAACTACGATCGCGGCGGACAGACAAAGAGCTATTCCTCACGCGGGAGCGCTAGCGTCGGCGGAGGCGGGGCGCGCGGTGGCGGAGCACCGCATGGCGGCGGTGGCGGTGGTGGCGGCGGAAAGCACCGGTAATCGAAGTTTCGTCGTGTTCCTGGTGGATCGTGAGATTTAGAAATGGAGAAAAGCCATATGCAACGAGCGAAGCTGAACTTCGACAAATTTCATTGGGCCAAACTTTCTAAATTAGCTGCGGTCGCTGTCCTTTTAACGGCGTGCTTTGCCACTCGTTCCATGGCGCAGCAACAGGGGCAGAAGACATTTTCATCGGCGGAGGAAGCGAGCCACGCTCTGGTCACGGCTGCGCAGAGTAACGACGAAAAAGCGATGCTCGAAATCCTCGGACCGGGCGGAAAGCAAATCGTCTCGTCAGGAGACGAAGCCGAGGACGCCGAGAGCCGCGCCAATTTTGTGCAAAGATATCAGGAGATGCACCGCCTGGTGAAAGAACCGGATGGAACCACGGTCTTATACATCGGCGCGAAGAATTGGCCCACGCCCATACCGCTCATGAACAGAGGAAAATTGTGGTATTTCGACACTGACGCCGGCAAGAAAGAAATTCTGTACCGGCGAGTTGGCCGGAATGAAATATCGGCGATTCGTGTTTGCCAGGAACTCGTGGCGGCGGAAAAGGAATATCGCTCCGCACAGCACGACGAGTACGCCAAGAAAATCTTCAGTGATGAAGGGCAGCACAATGGCCTTTATTGGAAAGCTGCCGAAGGCGGGCCCCAGAGCCCCATCGGGCCGCTGGTGGCGTGGGCCGTTGCCACGGAAAATGCCAAAAGCCTGGAGGGCGGCCCGGTTCCTTACCGCGGCTACTATTACCACATCCTGACGCGCCAGGGCGCCACTAGCCCAGGCGGCGCGAAAAACTACGTCGTTAACGGGAAAATGACCGAAGGTTTCGCTTTCGTGGCTTTTCCGGCGGAATACAGGTCTTCCGGCGTGATGACATTCATCGTTGGCGAGGACGGAGTGGTCTATCAGAAAGATCTCGGCAGCAAGACCGAGGTTCTCGGCAAAGCCATGAAGGAATACAACCTCAATTCCAGTTGGGAAAAAGCGGAAGACCAGCCGGAAGAGACTGCTGGCGAGCCGACTACCAAGTAAAAGACATTCTTCGGGAACCGCGAACTCGAGGCGGCCTAAAAGTCTGTTCCAAGGAACGGGAGTGTAGCGATGGTGATCACTCAGATGACCGAAGAGGAGTGTCGCGCATTCTTGGCGAGTTCTTCACTCGGAAGGCTCGGCTGCTCGCTCGATAACCAGCCGTACGTGGTGCCGATCTACTTTGCGTACGAGCCTGACTTTATTTACGTCCTCTCGACCTTCGGGCAAAAGTCCGAATGGATGCGGTCAAATCCCAAGGTTTGTCTCGAAGTTGACGAAATCGCGAACCAGTCTGAGTGGATGAGCGTGATTGCCAGTGGCCGCTACCAGGAATTGCCCGAACCCCAATATACCGCCGAGCGGGAACATGCGCGGACGCTATTGGAAAAGCGTAGCCAGTGGTGGCAAAACGCATTAGGGGAGCGTCAGCTAAGATTGGGCGACCACGCGATTGCTCCGCTCTTCTTCCGCATTCACGTTGATTCGATAACTGGTCTTCGCGCCATCGACGGATCCGACGAACCCAGCAAGGGGCCGGAGAAATAGACACCTCCATTTAGGCAAGCAGAGTGTATCGCGTGCATACGGAAGCGTATCAAGGGGCGAAAGAGCCTCAACGCAGCAGGGGTTGACAACTACGCGGGATACAACGTTGGCGGGCCGGCTTACATCCCGGGAAAATTCAATGTGCACAAGGACAAAGTTTTCTTTTTCTGGAGCGATGAGTACCAGCCGCAGAAGTATGCGTTGTGCAGGGGTATCTGTTTTGGCTGATGGGAGAGCTGAAATTTCTCGCTTCCTATAAAGGCGTCCTCTTTCATGCCTACGGCAACATCGTTTTGGGAGGGTAGCGTAAGCAGTCGGTGGACAAGGGGCTTTGGCTACTTGCGCGGCTGAGCGCTCTGTAATTCCCGATAAAACTTCTGCAGTACAAAGAAGGCTTTCTTCTTCTCACCATGATTGGAGACAAGTCCTTTGCGATTGAAATAATCCTCAATACGAGGGAGCGTTCGGCGCGGACTACGAAAGTCTTTGAGAATCCACGGTGTCATTCCGCGAAGAAAGGGAATGCGCTTCAGCATGACGATCTGATGCTCGTAGAGATTTTCCTGATATTCCTCGGTCCACCGTGCGGAGGGAGCGCCATGGTTGCCAAAAAGCGCGTCGCCGCCGAATTCGCTCATAATCAGGGGCTTGTCGTACGCCGAGGCCCAATCAATCGAATCTGCATCCTCGGGCCGGCGGACATACCAACCAATGTATTCGTTGTTCCCGAGGACATCGAGATCGCTCGCGATCGGATCATCAATGTGAATGGTTGTGCGGTTCCGCTCGACGACTTCGCGAGCCTGAAGAGCGGCAGACACAAGGCGCGTGGAGTCGGCGGAATGCGCATCCTGAATGAGTTGCCGCAGGAAGCGATTCCGGGCTTCGCTGATGGGGGTTTCGTTCGCGACCGAGTAGATGATAAGAGCGGCGCGATTATGATCTCGCGCGATCATCTCGTTTAGCTGATTTTCAGCATTGCGCAGTGTTTGGGGATTTTCCCACTGAATGGTCCAGTAGACGGGCACCTCTCCCCAGACCAGCACTCCCATTTGATCGGCCATGCGCAACATGGATTCATTGTGCGGATAGTGCGCCAGGCGAACAAAATTGCAGCCCAATTCTTTTGCCCAACTCAAAAGCGTCCGCGCATCGTCGTCGCTCCAGGCTCGGCCAGGGCGCGTGGGAGCCTCTTCATGGAGGCTGATTCCGCGCAAGAAAATCGGTTTCCCGTTGAGCAGGATATCTGTGCCACGGACCTCAATCGAGCGGAATCCGATGCGCTCTATGACTTTGTCGGTCTCGCTGGTGATCTCGACGGTATAGAGTTTGGGATTTTCAGGAGACCATAGCGTCAGCTCGGCGCTAAAGGAAAACTCGCCGCGTCCCCTGGAATCTGTCTGAAATGTTTTAGTGAGCCCGGCCTCCGGAATTCGGATGGTGACATTCTGCTGAAGTTGTGGCCCGTTGAGCTGCAACCAGCCTTTAATCTGGCGCGTCGATCCTTTCTCCATCTGGACAAAATAATCTTGAACAAAGGTCTCCGGGACCTCCACCAATGTCACAGGACGGGTAATTCCCCCGTAATTCCACCAATCTGTATTGACGGTGGGGACTTGATCCCTTCCGCGAGTGTTGTTGATTCTAAGAACGAGGAAGTTTCCGTGTGCCCTTACGCGATCCGTGATTTCGAAATCAAAAGGCGTAAAGCCGCCCTCATGCTCGCCCAGCTCCTCTCCATTCAGGTAAACGGCGGCCAGGTAGTTGCACGCTCCAAAATGCAGAAACAGCCTGTTCTTCGGTGATTTTGCGTAATCGAATGACCGCTTGTACCAGACGCTTCCTTCATAAAACAGCAGCGACTCGCGCTGTGTGTTCCAGTCACCGGGCACATGGAGCTGGCCGGAAGTATCGAAATCATATTCGACCAGCTCCGATTCGGACTGCGGCTTGTAGTTCTTGTAAAATGCTTGATTGTTTTTCAGCGGCTGAGCACGGTAGTCCAACGCTCCAACATCATAGGGATCAACAATCACCTGCCACTGGCCATCCAGGCTAGTGACCTGGCGCGCATTGATATTCGCGATCAACGGCGCAACCTGCGCTGCACCTCGACCGGAGAGCAACGGCAAACACAATGCAAGTGCCAAACAACGGAGCAAATTAGTCATGAGGAGGCCTCATTCAGCATAGTAAGAGGTCCCGGAATCGAATTGCGAGTTTGCCTTAGAGTCCGGAAGCCAACAGCTTCAGAAGTTGAATTTCGCGCCGATCTGAAGAACGCGCGCCGGCAGAGAACCGGTGATCTGTCCAAAACTGGCGGTGCCAGCGTTATTCACGGTAGGATTGTTCCAGTTCGCTTGATTGAAGGCGTTAAACGCATCCGCCTGGAACTGCAGGCGCATGCCTTCCCTGAAAGGCAAATCGACTGTCTTTCGCAACGATAGATCCCACTGATAAAAGTGGGGCCCGATGATATTGCCTATGGGCGCGTCACCCGCACCGAGTACGCTCGCCGCCACAAAAGCGTTCGGATTGACCCAGCATATCGCCTTTGGGTTCGAGCATGTGCCGCTAAACGCAATGGATTGGCCTGTAACAATATTCGCCCGCCGACCAAAAGGCGAACCATTAAAGCCAAGGGCTTGCGAGGCTGTTGCAGTGAGGGGCGCGCCGCTCTGGAAGTGCACGGTCCCGCTCAACGACCACCCTTTTACCACGGCGCCTTCCACGCCCGTCTTGTTTTTGCCCCAGGGCGACTCGACGGTGAAACTTGACGCCAGGATGTGCGTCGCGTCGAAACTCACCTTGCCGTAGTCAAATTGCTTCCAAGTTTGCACCACGCCGCCGCTCTGCGTTCCGCCTGCTACGGCAACAGTTCCACCGTTGACCAAGACCGGGCTGGCGGCGGTGCTGACGAGGCAAGTGAACGGGCACTCCTGCTCGGGATTTTCGTTATAAGCATCACCCACGCCACCGTCATCTCCCATTGTCTTCGAATACGTATAGGCAAGCGTGGCAGTGACGATCCCCGCGCGCTTCGTCAGGCTAAGCTGCAACGAATTGTAGCTGGAATTGACGTCGCTCAAGGCCATGGTAAAAGCACCGTATCCCAGGTACGGGCGAAGCTGGTCCTTCGACAGAAGGGCAGGTGCGAAGCCTGCCACGCATTGAAACGCTGCAGCATTTATGCCAGAAGGGCACGCCATCGTGTTCGGGTCCGGCGAGACCGGGATGAGGGTCCCCTGCTGCGTCCAAGTGGCGCTGTTGAAGCTAGGCCCGCGCAGGATGTGGCGTCCCACGTTGCCGACGTAAGATACCTGGAGCAACATGGCTTCTGGCAGTTCGCGCTGCACTCCCAAGCTGTATTGGAAGCTGCTAGCTACCTTCAAGTTGGGATCAACCCCGTTCACGCTTTGGGTGCTTGGAGCTGGCAACGTAGCCGCACCCGGAGTGGAATCGAACTGCGATAATGCGAGGTTAGCCCCTGAGATCGTGACCGTCTGTGCCCACGGCGCGTAGCCTTGGGAGTTGATGCCATTACCCAGGACGTTGCCTTCCGGCTTGTCGTAGAAAATTCCAAAGCCGCCGCGAATCACGGTCTTATCTAATGGAGCAAAGGAGAAGCCCAAGCGCGGCGCCCACAGGCTCTGCGGTTGGAAGAAACCGCGCGCCGCAGTCGGAGGTATGGCAGCCAATAGCTGCGGATTGACGTAGGTAACAGGAACCCTGCCGGCCTGGTCGAAAGGCACTCCTCCGGGGCGCTCCAATCCATTGCATTCGATCGTAAGTATCGGTGTACCGATAACATTAAGTTGCGCGCCGCTGCACAGACCCGGTGATAGAGGGTTAATAAAGCTACTCGACAGGCCGCCCGTAAAGGTCGGTTCGAGGCCGGTTTGAAACGCATAGGGATCGAAGTTCGTCATGTTATTGCCCTGAGCATAGGTAGGCGTTGTGTAAGTGTACCGCACGCCCAGAACCAAGCTCAATTTGCGTGTCACCTTCCAAGTATCCTGGAGGTACGCTTCAAGATTGTTGAACCGGAATTGGCCCACGGTGACGGCGGAACTCTGGGTGAGGGTGTTAAAGTTTCCAAGGAGCGCGTCAGCGAAGGGGTCGCCCGTCGAGTTTGCGCCGGTGGTCGCGCCCGCAGCGGCGCTGAAATTGAGATTGCCGTCATAGTTCGTGCGCGAGTTCTGAGTCTTGCGGTCCCGCACGAACTCCGCTCCGAACTTTATCGAGTGGGTGCGCACCTGCCACGAGACGTTATCCGACAGACTTATATCCGTCACGGGAGACGCGAGGTAGTTCGGCGCTGGACCATTCACGCCGGCCGGCGAGGCCGTCGGAACACCCGTAACAGCCGTGTAGCCTATCTGGGGAAGCCCATCGGGGAACTGCGCTGGGTTTCCGAGTGGCGGAATGAACTGGAAACCATAAGCGGACTTCATCCAGGCCGTGCCTTGGAGCGGAGTCCTTTGCTTGTGCCAGTCGGCGTTGAACTTGACCGAGTTGATCAGGGTAGGGCTGAACATATAGGTCCACCCGATTTGATAGTTGTATCCGGGACGATGGCGCGTGTCCGGATCCACCGGAACGGCCCCGCCAGCGCCGAATGTCGAGAAAGGAGCATAGATGTCAACGTAGTCGTGGAGATACCTGAAATAAACGCTGTGCTTGTCGTTGGGGTGTTCATCCACGCGAATGATGTCCTCGCGAATGTTAAACGGGGTCGCGAGGTTAAAGGCTGTGTTGCTGGCAGCGGTCGAGGTGGGCAATGCTCCCCCGACTGACAATTTCGCCGCCGACGTGTAGATTGCCGCAATGGCTGCGCCGTCACCGGTGATACACGCGGGGTTTATAACATTGGGCGCGGTATAGAGAACACCCCCACAACTCGCGGGGATCACAGCGGGTGTTTTGAGCGTGACCCCGCCGACCCCGCCGACCGGGGCGACGTCGGTGAAGTTGCCTCCCACCTCCGCCGCCGTGGGAAACGTCTGCGTGGACGACCCAGCCGGCCCTCCCGGGACTACCCCGCGAAGCTTCTTCCACTCCTGCCCGGCAAAGAAAAACAGCTTGCCTTTCGGCTGGATATACGGGATGGGGCCGCCAACGTGCCATCCAAAGTCGTTGTAATGAAATGGCGGCACGGCCGAGTAGCCCGTCGCAGTCGGATTCGTCAGTTTGGTAGCTGGGCTTTCCGCATTGAACGCATTGTTCTGGACGAATTCAAACCCTCCGCCGTGATACTTGTCTCCTCCGCTTTTGGTTACCACGTTGATCGTGGCTGAAGCCGAGCGCCCAAACTCGGCGTCATAGTTCGAAGTCTGGACGTCCACTTCCTGAATGAAATCAATACCCACCTGATTGAACGTGCTGTTGTTCGAGCCGGAGTCCAGGTTAAATCCGCCGTCCACGCTAAAGTTCTGCCCGTCCAGCCGCTGTCCGTTGGTATCCGCGACGCTGGTATTATAGTTTGTTGTCAAGGCGGCGGGGTTGGTGCCCGAACTTTGGAGGGCCGCGCCGGGAACCAAACTAATGAGCGATTCGTAGTGACGCTGGTTCAAGGCCAGGTTTTGCACCTGTTGGTTCGTGATGGTCGTCGAGATTTCGGCGGAGATTGTATTCACCGTATCTCCGATCGCCGTCACAGTTACAGTTTCCGTGACCGCGCCAACTTCCAGACTCAGGTCCACTGTCAGACGGCCGCCAGCGGTTAAAACATTGCCTTTTTTTGTGCTCCTTTTGAAGCCGGCCTTCTCTGCCACCAAGCTATATGTGCCAACTGGCAGTTGATCCGCAACAAAGTAACCATTCTGGTCCGTCGTAACATCGCGGCCCGCTTGTGTCGCCTCGTTCACGATAGCCACCTTGACATCCGCAACAGTGGCGCCAGATGAGTCCGTGACAGTCCCCGCGATGCGGCCGAATATATCCTGGGCAACAGCGAACTCAACCGCCCCAAGGAATAGTGACGCAGCGAACAGAATCATCAGGGTACTAAGCGCTGCCCAACGAAAGCGTTTCATCATTCCGCAGCCAATAAGCGAAAATTGATTTTTCGGGCGAGCCACACTCATTTTGATCTCTCCTCAGACGGCACAATAGTTGTGTTGCTGATCTGCTCCTCTGACCGGCCGCCATCAAAGCGGTTCAGGAAGCTGCACCGCAAACGGGGTGAAACTGATTAGGTTGATTGAGTAAAGCAGTGTTGGCGTCCGCGTTGGAAGTTAGCCAACGGTGAATTCACGGTTAGAATGCAACCGTGATAAGAGCGGAGGATGAAACCCTTTGCCCGTGAGTTTGCAGCTTAAGTCCATGAAATATCAAGTGTTTGGCCCACACGTGTTTGGTCCAGTGTCAAGTCGCGAAAATTCAGTTATACTCGCCTCAAAGCACTGGATGGTACGTTAACGGCGCCATTCCCAAGGGGATAACCACTTGCAATCAGCGATCAGCAAGCTGGAGGCCGAGCGGGCTGAAGTTGACGGCATCCTGTCGTCTGGTGTATTCGGGCGAACCAACAACCTGGTTCGGTTTCTGACTTTTGTTTGCGATAAATACTTTGAAGGAGCAATCGACGAAATCAAGGAGTACAGCATTGCGGTGCAGGCCCTTGGACGGCCGGAGTCTTTTGACCCGCAGGTGGATACGATTGTCCGCGTCACCGCTCATGCATTACGAAAGCGGCTCGAACATTTCTACAGAAGTGCCGGGGCAGATCACGCCGTTCATATTTGCCTGCCCCCGGGACACTATGTTCCAAAGTTCATCCATACAAGCGACTTGGAACCGACAGTAGTCGAATCCAAACTCGAGGAGAATCAAAGCAGCCAATCTCTCGATGGGGCTACCTTCCAAGAGAACACCCGCGCAGAAGATCAGCAAGACAATCCCGCTCAGCCATTGCAGGTGTCCATTCCAGACAGAGTCGCAGAACATCTGAATGGCGGCGAATCCAGAATAAAGTTCAGGCCACGGACCGGAATGGCACTGGCGGCCGCTATTTTTGTGATTTCTGTATTTGTGCTAACGGTTCTTGTCTGGAAGAAATGGCACCCGAAGAGTGGGTATGAAAGCCCCGTGCAGACCCTGGCCGCCGCTGCCCCGAGCTTCACTTCCGGGAAGATTCTTCGCGCTATGGTGGGCAATGTTTCCGCCCCTTACGTGGATCGCGGTGGTTCTACTTGGGATAGCGATCATTTCTGCTCAGGAGGAAGCTTATTCTCCGTTACGGGCCACGCTATCCAAGGCACTGAAGATCCGCAACTTTTCTCCAGCGGGCGGCGTGGTGTCTTTCATTGTAATTATCCCGTCCCGCCGGGAACCTACGAGGTTCATCTCCTGTTCGCTGAAACCTCGGGGCTTCAAGAGGCTAGTCGCAACGTGGCGTTCTCGATCAATGGCGGACCGCCTAGCAACTTGGATGTGGTGGACGACGCCGGCGGGGATGACATTGCCACCACGAAAGTAATTACAGACGTCGCGCCCGAGAGCGATGGAACCATTCATGTGGACTTCGCCACTTCTGAGGCATTCGTAAATGCCATTGAAATTCTGCCGGGCACCCCGCATCGCATGCTTCCGGTCCGGATCGTCGTCGGACATTCTCCCTACCGCGATTCCAATGGCAATGTTTGGATGCCGGACCGCTACTTCCTCGGCGGCCGCCTTAGTAGTTTCGGGGGTGATTTATCGAAAATCACCGATGGCCGTCTTTACGAATGGCATCGATTTGGGCACTTCCATTACGTAGTGCCTGTTGTGACGGGTGGCGAGTACACTTTGAAACTGTACTTTATGGAGCACTGGTTTGGTGCCAAGAACGGCGGTATTGGAGGTGTGGGCAGCCGGGTGTTCGATGTCTCGTGTAACGGATCGATGCTGCTAAAAGGATTTGATATTTTCCGGGAAGTGGGCTCCGAACCCTTGGTCAAATCCTTCCCGCACATTGAACCCACGCCGCAGGGCAAAATAGAGATCTACTTCACTCCTGCAGTGAACTACCCTTCTATAAGCGCGATTGAAGTCATACCAGAATAGAAGAGTCCCTCGAATTCTGCGGAATTGCCCAGCGCAACACACACGGTTCTTCCTCTAATGGCCGAATAACGGTCTGCCCCTACATGTTACGAACTGGAATTGCCCGTTCGTCAATAGTGAGCTGCGTGCCCCGGCTATTCGCCAGCAAACATACGGGAATGCCATCGCACCCTTGGAGCGCACAACGTCGCTGGCTCCTGCGGGCGGGAGAAGAGGTCGGAGTTGGGAGACTTGGTTGGCATGCATTTCGGCGCACGTATTCGACTCTGCTCAACGAGCACGGCACGTACATTAAGGTGCAGCAGGAACTGCTCCGTCATGCGGACATCCGCACGACGATGAACATCTACACCAGGGCTGTACCGGAACGTCTGCGAAAAGCGAGCAGCAAGCTGGTTCGGCTTTTGCTGCCAACAGGAACGTAAAGAGGTCGTAGTGTTCCCTCATGTTCCCTCGCGCAGAGGCCAAGTGTTTAAGGAGAAATAAGATGTGGCGGAGGCGTGTGGAAGTCGAATCCACCATTCGGCCCGCGAAGGGCCGGATCGCCGGCTTTGAAGGCCGGGAAGGTCACCGGACCCCTTTCGCCCCCGTTGCAGCAAGGTCATCAGACTACAGAGTTTACTAAACGTATTCAAATTGCGCCTCGTCCGCAACTGGCTGCGTACCGCGCGAACGATTCCTTGCCGAGCAACTAACTGGCCTTCAGTGAACCAGCCACTCAAGAACCCGTCTATGAGGACTATTCTGGTCGGGATTCCGTGGTTGCCTGCTTCTTTGTGACGAATCGCACAGCCCCATGGTGCGCGGCAGCTTGTATAATATTGATGGACAAAGTGACTCGGTTTAGTCCGCTGCTCCCGTCCTCGGTGCTTTGCTCCCGCCGATGCCGGGTAAGGGAAAGTTGCAATGAAGTTTTGGGCCCGAAGGACTAGCTGGCTGATCTGTGGCTTGCTGGCAGCAGGATTCTTCCCGCCACAGAGTTCGGCACCCGGCGACGGCGCTCCCCGCACGCAGGCACCCGATACTGCCCAAAGACATTTGCTGACTTTTGTCGGCGCGCCACTTCCCGGGAATCCCACCGCGCAAGGCGCTCCCTCGTTTTACGGCCCGGATAACCTTTATCAATACATGGACGGCGGGGCCGATGTTTATCTCCTCTACGACTTCCAGGTTCTGCTGCACGAGGACTTCAAAAGCGGACAAGCCGAACTGACCGTGGACATTTTTGACATGGGTAACTCCGAAGACGCCTTCGGGATGTATGCGGCGGAGCGCGCGCCAGGCTACAACTTTCTCGACATTGGCATCGAGGCTTACCGCAACGAAGGCATTCTGAATTTTCTGCAGGACCGCTACTACGTCAAACTGGCGGGATTTGGCCCCGGCTCGGATGATCTGCTGGAGCAGTTGGCGCGCGTCCTCTCGGAGAGGATTGCCGGGACACGGGCGTTCCCTCCCCTGTTGGAGAAAATTCCGCAAGCGCACCGCGTGAAACACTCGGAGCAGTTCACGCGCAAGGACCCGCTGGGTCACGGATTTCTGAGCCCGGCGTACGTCGTGAACTATAAACAGGGCGAGTTGGAGAGCAAGCTGCTCATCTCCGTGGCCAAGGATCCGGCCGAGGCGAAGACCAGGCTGGAATCGCTAACGAAATACTTTCGCGAGAGCGGCAAGTGTGAAGCTGCCCCCGATTTGGGCGACGGCGCAATTCAGGCCAGCAACACTTTCGAGGGACGCGTGATTGCCGTTGCAGAGGGCCGCTACCTGATTATGGTTATAAATCCGGCGAGCGATGCGGCGGCGTTGCTGAAGAAGACGGCACAGGACTTGAAGTGATCGAGAGCGGCTTGATTTTCGTCGCATGGCAGACTGAGGAGAACCCATGAAAGACTGCCCGCGTAGAACATTCCTGAAGACGCTGGCGCTGGGAGGCGCAGCGTTGAAACTCGGCCCGTTTGCGTGGGATGCGCTCGCGGCGGCGCCCGGCCCAGCGCTGAGCATCGCGCACTATCGCACTTCTCCAAAAGAGCCAGACGGCGTTTCCGAAGAATCGCAGCGCTTGACCCGGGAAGCGATCGCCGGGCTCGGCGGCATGCAGCGATTTGTGAACCGCGGAGACATCGTGTGGGTGAAACCGAACATCGGCTGGAACCGCAAGCCGGAACAAGCGGCCACCACCAATCCAGACGTCGTCTCGACCGTAATTGCACTGTGCTACCAAGCCGGCGCGAAACACGTGATCGTGAGCGACAACCCGTGTAACCCCGCCGTGCCTTCTTTTGCACGCAGTGGAATTCAGGAAGCGGCGCAGAAAGCGGGCGCGGACTGCTTCGTGATGGACGATCGCAAATTCAAGAGCACCAAGCTGAACGGCAAGGTATTGTCGGCTTGGGATGTGTACGCCGATGCGCTGGCCGCAAATAAATTCATCAACGTTCCAATTGCCAAGCACCACGGGCTTTGCAAAGCGACGCTGGGGATTAAGAACCTGATGGGTGTGATGGGCGGCGAGCGCAACCGCTTCCATCAGGACTTAGGCAACACGTTAGTGGACCTTGCCGCGTTTTTCCGCCCGAACCTGGTGGTGCTTGATGGTGTGCGCGTGCTCACGGCGAACGGCCCGAGCGGCGGCAACCTGGCGGACGTGCAGCGCCGTGACACCGTGGTTGCGGGAGTGGATCAGGTCGCAGTGGATTCTTTCGGAGCAACCCTGCTGGGCCTGAAACCTCAAGACATTGGTTACATCGTCGAAGCCAGCAATCGCAAACTCGGAACGATGGATTTCGAATCTCTGAAACCCCGGCGCGCGGAATTGTAATCGCAGGCTCGGAAGCCGGCACAATCTTCATGGCGAAAAAAGACATTTCGTGGCCAGTGTGGCTCCGCCGGGCGAGCCAGACCGGATTCATGCTGCTGTTCCTCTATTTGTTTATTCAGGCGGCCTACCATCCCATCAACCGGCTCGGCGGCCGCGTCACTTTATTCTTTGATCTCGATCCGCTGGCGTTTCTCTCCGCCTGGATAGCTTCGCATCAGATTGCCTCATCCATGCTGCTCGCGCTGATCACGCTTGGGGCGACGATTATCTTCGGCCGTTGGTTCTGCGGCTGGGTGTGCCCCGTTGGCACGCTGCACAACCTGATGACCGCCTGGCGAAAAACATCTGCCAAGGCGCGCCTGACCGTCGGCGGGTACACGAAGTGGCAAAAATCAAAATACTATCTGCTTGGCGGCTTGTTGGTTGCTGCGCTGCTTGGGCTGAATCTGGTGGGCTGGTTCGATCCGTTTTCCTTCTTTTACCGAAGCACGGCCATCGTGCTCTATCCCACGGCGAATGATGGAATAAAATCACTGTTCACGTGGATCTATCATGCCGATCCGGGCGTCGGCAAAGCCCGGCTCACGGTGGTGACCGAGCCCATCTATGAAGTGCTGCGCCGGCACGTTTTGGCCACGTCTCAGCCGCACTTCTACGGCACGTTCCTCATCGCGCTGATCTTTTTTGCCATTCTTCTGCTCAACCTCTATCGCGCGCGTTTCTGGTGCCGCTACATCTGTCCCCTGGGCGCGCTGCTGGGCATTGCGGCCAAGAATCCGATCGTCCGGCTGCAACGCAACGACGAGATCTGCAACGACTGCCGCCTCTGCGTTACCGACTGTCAGGGCGGGGCGAATCCGGATACAGCCGAAGGGTGGAAACCCTCGGAATGTTTCTACTGCTGGAATTGCCACGACACCTGCCCACTCCATGCCGTAACGTTTCGCGTGGACATCCCCGGCGCCAAGGGCTTCACGGCGCCAGTTCAGTGGCTGCGGAATTTCTTCCGGTCGCCGCGTCCGATGCAGTTGGACCTGAAACGCAGATCGCTTCTGGTCTCGGGAGCCGCGGGCATTGGGGCCGTGCTCCTGGTGCACACGAGCGCGCAGGGCGAAGGGAGCGAATTCAATCCGGCGTTGATTCGGCCTCCCGGTGCAGTGGGCGAAGACGAATTCCTCGCCAGGTGCATTCGCTGCGGCGAGTGCATGAAAGTTTGCCCGACGAACGCGATTCACCCGGCCATGAGCGAAGGCGGGATGGCCGGCCTGTGGACTCCCGTACTGAAAATGAAGATCGGTTACTGCGATTATGAGTGCACATTATGTTCGCAGGCATGCCCCACCCATGCGATTCAAAAGCTAACCGTCGAAGAAAAGCAGAAGCTCCGGATCGGGACGGCCTTCTTCGACCGCAACCGCTGCTTGCCCTACGCTTCCGCGCGTTCCTGCATCGTGTGCGAAGAACACTGCCCGACTCCCAAGAAAGCGATCTGGTTCCAGGAAGTGCAGGTGATGACGCCCGACGGGAGTTTTACGACCGTGAAGCAGCCACGGTTGAACCCCGACCTTTGCATCGGCTGTGGAATCTGCGAAACCAAATGCCCCATCAGCGACGAGCGTGGCGTGCGCATCACCAGCGTGGGCGAAACGCGCAATCCCAAGAATCAGATTTTCTTGCCTGACGCCTATTCCGGCTACGGCAGCGGCCAAAACTGAGGGTGATTTTTTGAGGAGCCAACCGTGAAAAACCAGAACGAGTGGAATCGCAGGGAGTTCATCGTCAAGCCGCTGGCTCTGACCGGCGCCGCGGGAATCCTGGGGCGGACTGATCTGCTCTTCGCCAATCCGCCGATGAAGACTGCCGCATCCGGTCCGGTCTTGCAGCGCACGCTCGGCAAGACGGGCTTGACGCTTCCGGTTGTCAGCATGGGGGTGATGAACGCAGACATTCCGGGACTTCTGCGGCGCGCCTACGAATTGGGCATACGCCACTATGACACTGCCGCCGGGTATCAACGGGGCCGCAATGAAGAAATGGTTGGGCAAGTCATCAAGGAACTAGGCGTTCGCCAAAAGGTGACCATCGCCACCAAGGAAGCTGTCCGGGATCATGATCGCGAGCTCAACACCGCGGACGGCAAGGCGCGCTTCATTGAACATGCGGAGAAGAGTCTGAAGCGGCTGCAGATGGATCACGTGGACATTTTGTTTTACCACTCGGTGGATTCCGTGGAGGACGCGCGCGCGGAAGGCCCGCTGGAAGCTTTGCGCACGCTGAAAAAAGAGGGCAAGACGCGCTTCATCGGAATTTCCACGCACAAGACCGTGGACGTTATCAGTGAGGCGATTCGGCTGGACATGTTCGATGTCGTGCTGGTCACGTTCAATTACACGATGGCGCACGACAACGGCATTTTGAGCACGATCGAGCGCGCGGCAAAGAGCGGCATTGGCGTCATCGCCATGAAAACGCAAGCCGGTGGCAGCGTCCGCCCGGACGTTCACCTGCCGAAGCCGCTTCCGCCTGTGAGCCAGACCGCGCTGCTGAAGTGGGTGCTCAATCATGATTTTGTGACCACGGCCATTCCCGGCTTCAGTACCTATGAGCATCTGGAACAGGACTTCTCCGTCGCCGGCAATCTGGCTTACACCGAAGAAGAGAAAACATTCCTGGCCGACAAGAGCTTCGCGGCGCAAGCGGAATTCTGCCAGCAGTGCGGCGAGTGCCGCGAGGCTTGCCCCAAGCAGGTGGAAGTCCCGGCACTGATGCGTTCGCACATGTACGCCCTGCAATACGGCAATACCGACATGGCGCGGACCACGCTTGCCGGAATTCCTGCGGGTAGAGGCTTGGAAGCTTGCAGAAGCTGCGATGCGTGCAGCGTGGCGTGCCGAAACTCCGTGCAAGTCGCGCGGAAAATCGGCGAGCTTAAGGCGTTGACGCGCGGGACTCTCCTTTCCGCCTGACCAACGCGACGATGCGCTAATTTGCGGCTGTTGGATCTTCCTCATTAACCTACTGAATCGCGGGCCCTTGCCCGATTCACGCATTTTGAAATAGCGCTATTCGGGCCTCTGCTCCATAATCTCCCAGAACTGCCGATCCGGCTTTAATTGCCGCTGGAACGTAAAGCAGTCGATCGGCGGTGACAACGGTTTTTAAGTCTGAAACCGTTTTGGCCTGACGGGCGTCAAACTGAAGTCGTTTGCCACGCGTGAGCAAGAATCATTGTCTTCTGCGAGGAGGCTTTATGCTTGCGACTGCCATTGACCGGCGCACCTTCCTGCGCGTTTCCGCGATCAGCGGCGGCGGCTTTCTGCTCGCCTGCCGCGTGCCCATTTTCCCGGACGTCCTTGCGGGACAGGTTGCGGGACCCCAACCGCCCGCCCCGGCCTTTGTTCCCACGGCTTTTGTTCGCGTGGCGGCAAATGGAATTGTCACCATTACCGCAAAGAACCCGGAGCTTGGCCAAGGTGTCAAAACGCATCTCCCCATGATCATCGCCGAGGAGTTCGACGTGGATTGGAAGGACGTCCGGGTCGAGCAGGCGGATCTGGACGAGACAAAATATGGGCGACAGTTCGCCGGGGGAAGCACGGCCACACCCTTGAACTGGGACCCGCTGCGGCGCGTAGGCGCCGCCTGCCGGCAGATGTTTGTGGCGGCCGCCGCGCAGACGTGGTCCGTGCCGCAATCGGAATGCGAAACTTCTTCCGGGCGCGTGATCCATACAACTTCAAAACGCACACTTACCTACGGAGCGCTGGCGGAAAAAGCGGCGACCCTGGCACCACCGGATTTGAATTCCGTCACCCTGAAAGACCCAAAGAATTACAGGATCATCGGCAAACCGATCACCGGCGTGGATGTTCCCTCCATCGTGATAGGCAAGCCGATTTACAGCATCGACTTTCGCGTTCCTGGAATGCTGTGGGCCGTTTATGAAAAGTGTCCGGTATTCGCGGGAAAAGTGGTGACTGCCAACGTCGATGAAGTGAAGTCCTTGCCCGGAGTGCGGCAGGCGTTTGTGGTGGAAGGCACGGCGGAGCTTCTCGGCCTGCACAGCGGCGTGGCCATCCTCGCGGACACCTGGTGGCAGGCCAACTCTGCGCGCGAGAAGCTGCAGATCAAATGGGACGAGGGCGCAACCGCGCAACAGAGCAGTGAAGGATTCGCGCGGCGCGCCGTGGAGCTTTCCAAACAGGAGCCGGCCATCACGCTACGCAAGGATGGCGACGCGGAGGGCGCGCTGCGCTCCGCCGCGAAGATCGTCGACGCCGCATATGACTACCCGTTTCTGGCCCATGCGCCGATGGAACCCGAAAACTGCCTGGCGCACTTCCATGACGGAAAACTGGAGTTCTGGTCGCCCAGCCAGACGCCCGAATCCGGGCGCATGCAAGTGGCCAAGGTGCTGGGGATTCCGCACGACGACATCATCGTGCACATGATGCGGGCGGGCGGTGGGTTTGGGCGACGCTTGACGAACGATTACATGCTCGAAGCGGCCGCCATCGCCAAGCGCGCAGGCGTTCCCGTAAAGCTGTTGTGGACGCGCGAGGACGATTTCCACCACGATCACTATCGCCCCGCGGGATTTCATTTCCTGAAAGGCGGATTGGATGCTTCCGGAAAAGTTGTGGCGTGGCGAAATCATTTCGTAACTTTCGGCGAGGGCGAACAGTTTGCCCCTTCGGCGAACATTCCCGGCAACGAATTCCCGGGGACTTTTCTGCCGAATTTTCATTTTGGCGCGTCGCTGATGCCCCTGGGCGTGCCGACGTTTGCTTTGCGCGCGCCGCGCAGCAATGCGTTTTCCTGGGTCTTCCAGTCATTCACGGATGAACTCGCGCACGCTGCGGGCAAGGATCCTGTGGAGTTCCGGCTGGAGTTGCTGAGCCTGGCGCGCGTGACCATGCCCGATGCAAAGCCAGACCCCTTCTCAGGCAATTTGGACGCCGCACGAATGCAAGGCGTCGTACGCCTGGTTGCGGAGAAATCCGGCTGGGGCAAGCGCACCTTGCCGAAAGGCACGGGGATGGGCGTGGCCTTCCAATTTTCACATCGCGGCTATTTTGCGGAAGTCGTGGGGCTCAGCGTTGATGCCCAAAACGCCGTGAAAGTGAACAACGTGTGGGTGGCCGGGGATATCGGCAGCCAGATTATCAACCCCAGCAATGCGGACAATCAGGTGCGCGGGGCGGTCCTGGAAGGATTGAGCTCCGTGATGAGTTACGAAATCACCATCGACCGCGGACGCGCGGTGCAAAGTAATTTTAACGATTACACTCCCATGCGCATAAACGACGTGCCCACCGAAATTGAGGTGCACTTCCTGCGCACCGATAATCCTCCGACAGGATTGGGCGAGCCGGCGCTGCCCCCCGTTCTTCCGGCCGTGTGCAACGCCATCTTTGCGGCCACGGGCAAGCGCATTCGTTCCCTGCCCCTAGCGAAACAGGGCTATAGCTGGGCCTGAGCGACGTCGGCCGGCGTGCGTTGCGTGGGCTCAACGGATAACCTACGGACAGGAAGGTGGCAACTTGGGCGAGGTCAGGATCCGCGTAAATTCCGGCGAACTGCCGGTGTACGTTTCAGTGCCCGAGCAGGGCGCGCCGTGGCCCGGCGTGGTGGTGCTCCACGACGTCGGCGGCATGTCCGAAGATCTGCGCAACCAAACAAGGTGGCTGGCGCGTGCGGGATTTCTGGCAGCGGCGCCGAACCTGTACTTTCGCGGCGGAATGGTGAAATGTCTGTTCGCCATCGCGCGAGACCTCAAGGCAAGGCGCGGTCCGACGTTCGACGACGTGGAGGCCGTGCGAACATGGCTGATTGGCCAAGAAGGATGCTCGGGCAAGATTGGCGTCATCGGGTTTTGCATGGGAGGCGGGTTCGCGCTATTGCTCGCGCCAGATCATGGATTCGGGGCCGCCAGCGTGAATTATGGCGGGCAGTTACCTCCGGATGCCGAGACATTCCTTGCGCAATCATGCCCGATGGTGGCGAGCTATGGGGCCAAGGACCGCTGGACCCAGGGCGTAGCGCAGCAGCTTCAGCAGACGCTCGCCGCGGCAGGCGTCGCACACGACGTGAAAGAGTATCCCGAAGCGGGCCACTCGTTTATGAACAATCCAGAAAAATGGTGGTTCGGAGCGCTGCGTGTAATTCACATTGGGTATCACGAACCGTCAGCGGAAGATGCGCGGCGAAGGATCATCAGCTTTTTTCAGCAGCACCTGGGAAGTTAGTGCAAACAGGACTCACCTTCGGACCGTAGGACAGGATATTTGTCCATCATTCCCGGATATTGCTCGGCGACGATTGATCCGTATCTGCCGGCCCTCAAGCGCTGGGCTGCATCGGACGTTCGTGAATGATCATCCAGGAAGTACCGAACTTGTCCCGGAGTATGCTGAAGCGGTGAGCAAAGAACGTCTCCTGCATGGGCATGAAGATTTCACCGCCGTCGGCAAGGAGAGCATGAATCCGCTCCGCCTCTTGTTTGCTGTCGAGGCCTAGCGAAAGGTAGGCGCCGCGCATCGGCTGGAAGCGTTCCGGCGGAACATCGCTTGCCATGAGCTCCGTGTCTCCGATGGTTATGCAGGCATAAAGGATGGCCTTCTGCCAATTCGGCGGCACGTTGTTGGGAGCCGGCATTTCGCCATGGGTCATCATCATCGTGATCTTTGCGCCGAGATGCTTTTCGTAGAAGCGGAAAGCCTGCTCGCAGTTGCCGCCATAGTTGAGATAGGTGTGTAGCTTCATCGTCCTGTCCTTCCTTTCCGTGAGGGGATGCAGCGGACCCGGATTATACGGCCGTATTCCCCTTCTCAGTCTCCGTCAGGATTCTTCAGCGGGCTGGGTCTCGCTTCGCGTTAGTCAAGTTCTTCTCTCACATCTTCGGCTGCAGGAGCGCCTGATAAACGGTGGGTTGGCTCAACGCCTCCACATCCGGCCACGCCGGGCCGAGCATGCGCTGGGTCATGCCAATAAAAATCACATCGTTCTTGGGATCGACCCAGAACCACGTGTCCGCCGCTCCCAGCCAGAAGAAAGTGCCCTTGCCAACCACTACGTCGGCTTGCGGCGGGTCCGTGAAGACCGCGCAATCATAGCCCCACCCCAAGCCGGGCCGGGGGTTCAATGGTTCCTCGCTCGTCATAAGGCTGGGAACGAGATGGTTTGAAGTCATGAGGTGTACCGTAGCCGGCGCCAGGATGCGCACGCCGTCCAGCTCTCCGCCATTCAGGAGCATCTGAGCGAAGCGCAAATAGTCTTCCGCGGTAGAGACCATTCCGCCGCCGCCCGAAGGCATGGTTGGTTGTGTCGCATAGTCGGTGGGCTCCCCGCCCGTCCCCGATGCCGCCAACTCGCCTTTTTCGTCTCCTCGATAGAGCGTGGCAAAGCGGTTCCGCTTTTCCTTAGGCACAAAGAAGCCCGTGTCCTTCATGCCGAGCGGCCCCAGAATGCGCTGCTGCTCGAAATCGGGCAGCGACTGCCCCGACAGTTTTTCGATGATATAGCCTTGGATATCCATGGACACGCTGTAGACCCAGCGGCTTCCCGGCTGGTAGAGCAAGGGGATCTTCGCAAGTTTCTCGATCATCTCCTGCAGGGATTTGGATTGCAGCACCTGCTGGTCCTTGTACATCTTGTCGACCAGGCTATTGCCGAAAAATCCGTAAGTGAAACCCGCTGCGTGAGTCATCAGCTCGTGCATGGTTGGGGGATGCACAGGGTCTTCCAAGATCATGTTGCCGCTCTGATCCACGCCCTTGAAAACTTTCAGATGGGCGAACTCGGGAATGTACTTCGAGATCGGATCCAAAGGATGCCATTTGCCTTCTTCGTAGAGAATCATCATGGCAACGCCGGTAACGGGCTTGCTCATGGAGTAGATGCGAAAGATGGTGTCCTTCGCCATCGGCGCGCCGCTCGCGATGTCCTTCTTGCCGTAGGTCCGCTCCTCGACCACTTTGCCGTGCCGCGCCAGAATCGTTACGATCCCCGCGAGCCGCTTCTGGTCCACTTCCTGCTGCATTGTCGCATGCAGCCGCTCGAGCCGCTCGGACGAGAAACCCAGCGACTCCGGCATAGTTTGGCCAAGATCGGCGGTCTTCTTGTTCGGCTGCTGGGCCTGGGTCTGATGCGCGCCGGCCACCAAGAGCAGTCCGACGACCAGCAAAAGGACGAAACGCGAGGATCGTGTGTTCTTCATTTCTCTTACTCCTGCTTGATTTCCGGCACTTCTGTGGATGACCGGACACCCCGGCCGAGCCGCGCGGTCAAGGTGATCACCAAGATTTGCGCTCCAGACCTTTGATTCGCGGATGATACTATTCTCGAGCCCTCCGCACAACGAACTCGCCGCCAACAGCCAGCCCCATTCACGCTATTTGAAAAAGCCGGCTCTTGCTAGACGCTTGCCGGAGAACTGGAATACTGTCTGGTAACTCGCCTAACCAGAAGTTACTCAGGCCTCTCGGGAAAGTCTCCGCAAGGCTGTATAAAAGTGAACAGATAAAGGCTTGGGCAAAGACTAGGGTTGGACTACAGTAAGAGGACGGAAGAACCACTAATCCAGAATATTGTCTGGAAGTCCGAAACAAAAGTTCTGGTTAAGGAGAGACGGAGATGCGACGACTTGGATACCTATTAACTCTTGTGGTGGCCCTGATGCTTTGCGCCACCGCCGGGTTCGCGCAAGACGGGAAGTTGAAGATCAAGGTGATTCCGAAGCATGCGTATGTGTTTGTGGACGGTAAAGCCATCCGCGAGGGCAGCGAGACGTTTGCTGTGAGTCCGGGGAAGCACGCGGTCGCTGTCATGAATTACGGCTACAAAACCTCGACGCAAGACATCAACATCGATTCGGGCAAAACGACCGACCTGAGTGTCACGCTCGAGGCCGCTGGCGCTGCTGTGAATGCTCCCTACGGCCAGATCGAGTTCAAGGGAGGAGACAGCCACGCCGCGGTCTTGTTGAACGGCAAGACTCCCTCCTATTTTGTGGGGCATGTAGGTGCGACGAACCACGATTGGTGGTGGCACAGAAACCTGCTCGTTCCGCCAGGGACCTACCACGTGGATGTGACTAAGAATGGTAGCGACGTCTGGACAGGCGATGTCAGTGTCGCTGCGAACCAGAAGGTCTCCATCGACCTGACCAAGAGCGGCGCTCAGACAACCAAGGACAAAAAGGACCTCGCGAAGCTGACGAGCGAGCCGCGCTATAAGGGCGGGTGGATAAGCGACAGGATCGCTGTCGCGGGCGTGACCGGCACGTTCAGCCTTGCACCCACCAGCATCAACTGCAGCCAATCCTCGACTCTCACCTGGCAGACGGCCGAAACGGTGGACGCGACCATCAGCGGGATTGGCACCGTGCCATCAAGCGGCAGCCAGTCCGTGACACCGCACGCAACCACGACGTACGACTTCAATGCGGCGGGTCCGGGCGGAATGGTCAAGGGAAGCGGGACGGTCAGCGTCAATACGAAGGTGGACGCGAGCCTCTCCGCCAATCCGGCTGAACTCCATTACCGCAAAATTGGCGACAGGGTCATTAAGCAGGATTCCTCTTCGCTGAGCTGGTCCACAACGAATGCGGATTCGATTAGCCTCGACCCCGTGGGCAAAGTCGATCCTAGTGGCAGTCAGACGGTCAAGGGCGAGCCAAAGAAGACTGACATTGGCCCGGTGGACGAATCAACGACCTACACGCTGACCGCCACGAACGTCTGCGGCGGCTCGGCCACGCAAACAGCGACGATTCACATTCTCGGTTCGATCGAACCGATTCCAGAAGTCGTGCTGCAGAGCGTCTTTTACCCCACAGACTATCCAGACGAGAAGCACCCGCAGGCCGGCTTGGTCAAGAGCCAGCAAGCGGACCTTGCAACGCTTTCCGCCGGGTTCAAGAAGTATCTCGAGTACGATCCAGACGCAAAGCTGTCGTTGGAAGCTCACGCGGATGCACGCGGCTCGGGGCCCTTTAACCAGGAATTGACCGAACGGCGCGTCGAGCGCATCAAGCAGTATCTCGTCGAGCAAGGCATCGCGGCTAGCAGAGTTCAGACCGCAGCGTTCGGGAAAGAACGTCCAATTGATAAGAAGGCCGTAAAGGAACTCGAGGCCACGAACCCGAACCAGCCGCCCAAGGCGCGTCTCAAGAACGTCGAGGGCGATTGGCTGGCATACAACCGCCGCGCGGATATCGTGCTTATGCCCTCGGGGAAGAAGTCGCCCCAGTTCTATCCGCACAATGCCAACGACTCCCAGATTATCTGGCAGGTGCCGAAACCAACACTGAAGAAGGTCGAAGCGGACCAGTAATCAATTCCGAAACACAGGCGCGCCGGGGAGCTGGTCTCTCCGGCGCGTTCTTGTTTGGATACAGTTCCTTTCCGAGTTTGTTTCTCCCAAAGTTCAGGCGCTGGATCATACGATTGGTAAACGCCGTGACCCCCGAAGTGGGTACTAGCCTCCACATGTCCGGTTTGCCGACAAATCAGGACTTAGTCAAAATCCGTGATAAAACATAGTCTGTGATGTGCCCTTTCAAGATTATTCAGAATGAAATCCAGCAGACCGTCAGGAATATTTTGTCTCTACTGCTGGTCGTCGGCGCGGCAGCAGGATGTACCACGGAAAAAGTTAGAATGGATTTGGTTCCACAGCAGGGAACCCTTGCACCTCGCACGATTCAGATTGAAGCGAGCTCATCAATCGATGGCCGCCCAATGGGCGACGACCTATCTCTCCGCGAACGGGTGGGAACGGCGTTTCAAAAGCAGTTTCCCGATGCCCGACTAGTCCAATCTCAGCCGGATATGGTGGTTTTCTTCACAATCGTCGACTACGTTCCGGGCTGCTCGCCCAATTGCAAAAAATTCAAGACCTATCGCAACTGGAGCTGCGAGGTGATGATTTACCCGACAGGTTCCCATCCCGAAGCTCACACAATAGTTTTTAATCTGGATGGGTCCACTTACAATCCCTTTTATAATCCGGCCTCGAACTGTGCATCGCAATTGTTGAAGGCGAGTCGAAGCGGAAAGTAAACGCCGACTCCTGATTAACGCGGTTACCGTCCATGTGGGTACTGGCCCGGACTTGTCCTCTTTGCAGAAGCATGACCCCCGCATCCATTCCACCTAGGCTTCAGACTCCTTCTTAATCAGCCTTCTAAATTCCTCCATATCAAAGGGGAATCCGGTGCGGCGACTGCTTAGTACTCCGGTCATTGGCAAAGCGGCGAGAACCTTGAAGACAACATCGTCCGGTTTGCCTTCATGCAGCCAAGGAAAAATCAATCCTTCCGTTTCGACCAGCATTTGCAACATTCGCAGCATCGAAATTCGAAGGAAAACTGCGTGGACATTTGCTCCGGGGGTGCACGCACGCTCATAAAAATCAGAGGCGACTGCAATCTGTTGACCGGAGTGAGAACGTATAACGTCCTCCTGCATTTTCCAGACGCTTTTCAGGTCGGAGGGGTCAACCGTCGGAATCGAACCATCCTACATCATGCTGTCAGCGAAAGGGTTGGAATTCGTTGCCATAGTGCCCCCTGACGCTTCAATCGTACAGCTATAGTTAGTGATTCGGAAGAACGGCCGGTTTCCATGCCTGATTTTTAGCCGCGTCACGTGTGGTTAGTGCCTGATTAACGCGGTAACCGGAGATGTGGGTAATGGTACGGCGGATGTACGGCAAGCCGGGAGAGTTCAGGCGCGGGTGGCTTCCAGCTCGACGTTTTGCGTGCGTTTGAGGGCCGCGACGAGGTCGTAGAGCGCCTGGCTGGTGCACACCTCGTAGTAATTGTGGTCCGAAGGCTTGCCGATCTTCCCGTCAGGCAGCAATTCGCGCGCGCGGCCTTTGCGCAACACGAGCAACTCGACAGACTCCCCCATGGGCACTTCGCCATAGTAGAGGCAAACCTCTCCTTTGCCCCAGGGCAGATCGAGTTTGGTAGTGAGCGTTTCCAGCGAAATCTCCTCGGCGAGCTTCTGGAAGCCTTCCTCGTTCAATTCGATGCCATTCATGTTGTAGCGCACCAGGAATTCGTCGAGTTCTTCGGCGGAGGCGCCTTTCATGGCGGTGAGGAAGTGATAAACCGCGAATTGGCTTCTCTGCTTGGAGAGCATGCGCTTGGCGAGCTTCGCGCAACCCGACAGGCGGTCGGAAAGATTGAGCGCCTTGGAGATCATGATGCGCGATTCCCCGTCGGTCCAATACGTTGGCGCGGAGCCCTGAAACGCCACGCCAATGCCGATTTCCAGCGCCGGAAGCTGCGAGGAGGCAGCCGTATCGTTGTAGGAATTGCAAACGGCCAGGATTTGCCGCGAGAGCACGCAGGCCTTGGCCACGGCGCGGGCGTAGGCGACGGTGCCCTCGGTCTCAAAAATGGCCAGCACGATGGCGTCGCCTTCGATAAACACTTTCTTGGCGTTGAAGCGGTCCAGAAGCCGCTTCACCGGCTCGTGAAGATTCAGGCTGAAGTGGGAAGCGGGGCTTAGTCCGCGCGCCAGCAGGTCCTGCGTCATCTTGGTCGAGCCGCGCACGTCCGCCTTGATGATGACGTGAGACACCACCTGATCCTGCTCTGGCCTGGCCTCCTCCTTCAACAGGCACTCGTACAAGCGGTTGTTCATGCGCGAGAGTTCGCGGAACTTCTCCGCGGTGACGAGGTTGACGCGCTCCATGCAGGCGGAAAGGTGCTCGGCATCGCGCAAATCATGGCGCATGCGGAAAAAGTCGATGGCGAAACGCAGTACGACAGCCTGCAGCTCGTCCCGCGAGTAGCGGCGCATGCGGCGCGTGAGCTCCTCCAGCGGTTTCATGGTCAGGCGCTTCGCCGGAACCTGCTTGAGCATCTCCTCCACGCGTTTCGCTTCTTCGCGCGACACCAGGGCTTTGCGCAGTTGCTGCAGGTGCACGGGCGGGCAGTAGTCGCTCGCTATCGGCCGAATCTCATAGCTGGCCAGGATGTGCACGATAAGCTCGCGCTCCTCCAGGCGGCTGACCAACTGCGCCAGCAGATGAGCGCGCGCGGCGCCATCTCCCTCTTCCCCAAAAGAGGCATCGAAGAGTCGCCGGGCGTTTTCCGGTTCATTCAGGTGATCGTCGATTTTTGCCTGATAATCCTTGTTCACGAAATCCACTTGCTGCTTGGCGCGGTCGAGTTGCGGCGCCAATTCTTCCAGCCGCGCGTGATGCACCTTGAGCCGCGTTTCGATTTCGCTGACGGAGGCGCGCATCTCACCGGGATCAGTCGAGCTAAGGAATTTGTTCAGCAGGCCATCGCCCCGTTCGAGCTTCTTCCGCAGTCCTTCGCGCTGCTCTTCCAGGGCCACAACTTCGGCGCGGCGATGCTCGGCTTCGGCAAACAGGGCCTTGTAGCTGTCCGCGGCAGGTGCGGTGGGTTGCTCGTGCGGAATGTTCGCCCCGGCCTCCTTCAGGAATTCGTGGAAGAGCGCGTCCATGGCCTCCTGGCGGTCCGGATCGCGCGCATAGTTGCCCAGCAGAACGTAGTGCTCCAGGAAGAAGAAATCGTCCTTGCCGCCATCCAAGAAGACCAGGCGGTTCTTCAGCATTTCGTAGTAGGGCGCGAACTCCTCGCCAAACAGGGCCCGGCGCGTCTTGGCGACGACGTTTTCCTCGATATCAATAAGGATCTGGGCCACCAGTTGCCCGATCAGCCGCAGCACATCGCGCCGCGCCGACTGCATCTCCGTCAGCCGCGCCTTGATGACATGCGCCGCCTGGCTGCGCTCAAAGTACTCGCCGCGCTTGCGGATGTATTCCTTGCAATCCAGGATCACGTTGGCGAACTGATTCTGCAGTTCGCCGATGATGAACTTCAGGATGGCCAGGCGGAAGAGCAGGTCAATTTCGATGTTTTTCTGGTGCTTGGCGCTGGTCAGCGAGCTTTGCAGCAGCTCCGTCAGGAGCTTGCGGAAGGTCGTGGAGTCCACCGGCTTGGTGTGGCGGAACTCGATGCCGGAAAGGTAGGTGCCGCTGGTGTTCTGGCGGATGAGGTCGAACAGATAGTCGCGCGCCACCTGCACGAATTTGGGGCTGAGGAAGACGTCGTGGTGGATGTTGTCCACCCCGATCGAGAGCGTCCCCATCGGCAGGGTCACGCGGTAGCTCTTGAGCTCGCCGCGCTGGCTATCCGTCACATTATTCGAGAGTTCCGTTGGCATCCGGGCCGCCTGGGCACACTACCTTTCAACTTAGCAGTGGTGTGGGCACCGGGCAAGGAAACCAAGGGACAGGCGTGGCGAGAAAGCAACGGGGGCCTCGGCGCTGGGGCAGGGGACGGTCCACTCCAGAGGCGTCCGCCAGGCTCAGCACTCGACAATTCGCCGCGAATCGCCCCCAAGATGCTCCAGCCTCAGCCGTATGACCGGCCAGGCGGCCTTTAGAGGGAATTTCTCTGACCATTCGAGGATCAAAATGGCGGGCTCGGCAAACACGTCCTCCAGGCCCAGCGTCTCAAAATCGTGGAAGTTTTCGATGCGGTAAAGGTCGCCATGGAAGACCCGCTTCCCGCTGCCGTATTCATGGAGGAGGGTGAACGTGGGGCTGGTGACTTCATCTTCGGGCGCAGCGCCCAGCCCGGCCACGATGCCTTTGGTGAGCGTGGTCTTGCCGCTGCCCAGTTCGCCCGAGAGCAGTATGAGCACAGGAGCGCGCAGTCGAGCCGCAAACCGGCGTCCCCAGTTGATGGTTTCCTCCGCCGAGTGGGTGATGACCTCTTCAGGCACGCTCCTGCAACTCCTGGAGAAGTTTGCGTCGGGCAAACGGGATGGCGTGGGCCACTTCGCCCGCCAGTATGCCGGAGGCGTCACTCTGCTGCGAAAGAAGCTCCGCGGCAAGGCCGTGCAGATACACGCCCAGGGCGAGCACGCGCAAGAAATCGCGGATGCCAAATTGCGCAACGACAGCAGCCAGCAGCCCCGTCAATACATCACCAGAACCCCCCTTGGCCAGGCCGGCATTCCCGGTGGTATTGATGAAGACTTCGCCCGCCGGCGATGCCAGGACGGTGTGAAAGCCTTTCAGCACCACATGGGCATTCCACTGGCGCGCAGCTTCCAAAGCCGTTTGCACCCGGTTCTCTTGGACCTGGGCGCTGGAAACGCCAAGCAGTCGCGCCATTTCTCCGGGATGTGGCGTCAGGGCGAGATGCGCGCTCTTGCGCTTCGGCAACAGGTCCGCGAAGCCCGCGAACGCGTTCAACCCATCGGCGTCAAGCACGATGGGCAGATCAGTGTGAGCAACAGCGCTGCGCACAAACTCCTGCGTTTCCGGATGCGTGCTCACGCCCGGCCCAATCGCCAGAACGGTTTTGCCGTGCAAGGCCGCCGCGAAGCGCCCCGAACGGATAGCTTCGGCAGCGATGGTGCCGGAGGCGGTGGATGGCAGCGGCTCGGTCATGTACTCCGCTTGCGCTGCGGCGATGGTGGCAAGCGCGAGTTCCGGCGTGGCCAGCGTCACAAGGCCTGCGCCGCCTCGCAGGGCTGCCTGCCCCGCCAGCACCGCCGCGCCCGTTTTGCCCACCGATCCGGCGACCAGCAGCACGTGGCCATAAGACCCTTTGTGAGCTTCCGCGGCCCGCACCAGCGGCAAGCCGGCAAACTCGTCTGGCCCGGCCCAGCGCACATGCGAATTCCCGATTTCCTCGACCAGCGCCGCGGGCGAGCCAATTGAGCGCACCACCAACTGTCCGCAACACCCCGCGTCCGGCGAAATCAGTTGGCCCAGCTTTGGCGCGGTAAACGTCACCGTCAGGTGAGCGCGAACAACGGGGCCGGCGGCGGCTTCCCCATCCGAGGGCAACCCCGAAGGCGTGTCCACCGCGACAATCCACGCGGGATGAGCCCCGGTAGCGTTTTGCGAGAGCCGGTTCAAATCCTCGATCGCTTGGGCTGGCAGACCGCTCGCCCCCCCGCGAATGCCTGTGCCCAGCAGCGCGTCAAAAATAACCTCCGCGGCGGCGATCTGCGGCCAGGCCTTTTCCCACTCCGCCTCGTTCTGAATGTGCGTGACTCTGCCGCCCTGATCCCGCCAGCGCGCGAAATTCTTTGCTGCATCGCCGCGCAATTCTTTCGGTTGCGCGAAAAGGTAGACCTCCACGTGCTCCGCTTCCTCGCGCAGATGCCGCGCCACCACGAAGCCGTCTCCTCCGTTATTTCCCTTCCCGCAAAGCACGCAGACGCGCTCGGGCGGCTCGGTGTTTTTGTGCGTATATTGTTCGAGGAAAACTTCCGCGGCGCTTTTGCCCGCGGTTTCCATCAGCGCCAGGCCGGATACATCAAAGCGCTCCGTCGTAAGACGGTCAACCTCGCGCATTTCCGCTGCATTCAATGCTTTCATAGGAGTTTCCGGAACTGCTGAGTCCCTGTAAATGCCAATGTTTTCGTCAGGGCATGGCTTTTTACCCTGAGCGGAGCGCAGGGCACCGGCTGCTGAAAAGTGGCTTAGTCCGTCATTCCGAGCGAAGCGAGGAATCTCTCTTGGGCGGAAACCCAAGAAAAGAGGGATTCCTCACCCCGGCGAAGCGCACGGGGCGCACAAATCGCGCTCCGCGGACTCCGTTCGGAATGACGGAATGGCACTCTTCCGCAAGTTCCTAAGCCATCCCGTGAAGGACGCCTTTCCCTGCCCGCTGCGCCTACAACATCCACCCGCCGCTCACGTTCACCACCTGCCCGGTAACATATTCGGCTTCCTCGGAAGCGAAGAACGCGACGCTGGCGGCGACGTCTTCAACCGTGGGCGGCCGTCCAATCGGGTAACGCGCATCGCGCAATTTGCGCGCTTCTTCAATGGTCAAGTCTTTCTCGTCAATGTTGGAGGGATTGACCACGTTCACGGTAATGCCGTTCTTCGCTTCTTCCAGCGCCAGCGAACGCGATAGCGCCACCACCGCCGCCTTGGCCGCCGCATACGCCGATATTTTGGCCTGGCCGAAGGCGCGCTCCGCGCCCACAGCGCCCATATTCACGATGCGGCCCCAGCGCCCTTTGCGCATGGTGGGCAAAGCCGCGCGGCACATGTAGAACACCGTCATCACATTCGATTCGAAGACGGTGCGCCACTCGCCGGCGGAAGATTCCACCAGCATGCCCCAGCGGAAATCGCCCACGTTGTTGACCAGAATATCCACGCGCCCAAAGCGCTCGACGATGGTGTTTATGAGTTGATCCGCGCGGCCCGATTGGCTGATGTCCGTCTCCACCGCAACGCAATCCGCGCCCACCGCTTGCAGTTGACGCAGCGCCAGTTGCGCGGCGGTTTTGTTGGCACGATAAGCGATGGCGATCCGCGCACCGTCCTGCGCCAAACGCAGCGCGATGCCCCGCCCGATTCCACGGCTGCCACCCGTTACCACTGCCACCCGGTTCCTTAGCGACATTCTTCTCCCCGCAAAACGTGCCAGTATATCCGACTCCGTTGCGCTCCTCCACTCTATCTCATGCCGGGCCCGTTGGAAAATTCCTTAGGGAGTAAAGAATTTCTGTGCGAGACTTCACGACTGATATTGAGGGGAGAAGGAGATGAGGATGCCAAGCATGCAATTCATAGGTGATCTCGGTGTTGCTCTCTGCCTAGCCATTTTCCCGTTTGAATTCACTTCAGCTCAGGTCACACCGCCGGCATTCGACAGCCGCACCGTCGAAAGTGCCACGATAATTTCAGATGGGGTCTGCTCGAATCCAACAATTGGAATCTCATGGCAACTCCCGGAAGGGATGAAACCGGAAGACGCGGCGGCCATGCGGGAGGTCGCACGCGCCGGGAGCGCCGTCGGACCCGAGGCGAGGTACTTCCTCTATGGACACAGCGAGTCAAAAACAATAGCGATGCTTTGTGGCGCTGCCGGCGAAGGAGGCCAAGTGATGATGATCGTCACCCCCGTTTCAGCCGTCCAATCAGAGGGCCCGCACGCTTTAGAAAAAATCGTCGAGGGTATGGGACAGGAGCTCGGCACTCAGCCGTCCTCTCCACGCCAAGAGACCATCAACGGATCTAGTTACGAACGGGCTGACTCCCAAGCCGAGTTGAACTCACCGACCCAGGGAAAAGTTGAGCTCAGGGCGAGCTTCTACGCGGCGCAGGCGAACGAATACGTTGTGATGTGGAGCCTCGTGGGTTATTCGGAAGCCGAATGGAAACACCTTGTTGTAGGGATGAATACCGTGAAAATTTTCACGCCTCTACCTGCCGCCCCTTCCGCGCGGCCTGGTGCAGCCGCACCTAGCAGCCCGCCCGGTCCAATCGCTACGGATTTTCAAGCGCGCATCGCAGATTTCCTGGCCGCATGGCTCGCCGATCGAGACCGGGCTAGGACGCTCGCGTTCCTTGATCCTGCAGCCTATGCCGCCCCACCACTCATAGGAACCTACTGTGACGGCTGGTATCAAAAGGGCGAGTCTCCTCAGCGCGCGGCGCAGATTGTCGCACAGAATTTGATGGGAGTTCCCGCCGAGTTCCCGAAGAATAGTCCGCCGTCGGCTATCTTCAAGGCTTGGGACCACCTGCCTCCGCCGTGGGTCAGCGCAGCGGCAAACGACGTCGCCGCGGATCATTTCCTCATCGCTAGGCTGGACTCAGACTCTCTCGCTCGCATCTTCAGCGGCGTCTTTGCCCGCTCGGATTATCACCTATTTCTTCAAAGCGAAATCCAGAAAGGCGGCAGCGCCTACTGGGCGGTCTTCCCTGAACTGATCCCGGACGGCGATATCTTCGTGATCTTCACCTTTTGGCAGAAGCGTGCCGAGACCTGGAACATCACCCACATTGATGTGGTTTGCCAGTAGCAAAACATGACCATCATTGAATCTACAAATGTGCCCCTTGCCTGAAACTCTGTCCCAATTAGCGACGTACCTGATAGGCGCACCAACCGGAGGTTGAGACGTTACCCCAGGCGTGCGACGATGACCGTCATATAGTCGGCCTGCTCGGGACTCCCGGACCAATCTTCCGTTGCGGTCATCAGCGCTTCAGCGGCGCAATGCGAGGTGACCCGGCAGGTTCGTCAGACCTGCAGGCCGCGAAGGTAGGGAACGCTGGCTTTCATCAACTCCAAATCCATCTCAACGAAGTAATTCTTTACCCCGCCCGTTTTCGCCGCGGTGAAGATTTTCTTCCAATCCAGGGTGCCCTGCCCCACGGCCACCTCTTTCTTGGTTTTTGCCGACCAGCCTTGCACGTGCATGGAGAAGAAGCGCCCTGGATACTTCGTGAAATATTCTGCGGCGACGAATCCGTGGCTGATTGTGGACACTTGAAACTGGAACTTGACCAGCTTCGCATCGAGAAGCTCCAGCAAAATGTCATACGTCCGCTTGCCGTTAACCGTCGTCATCTCAAATTCCTCATTGTGAAGACCCTGCTGAATTCCAGCCTTGGCCGCTTGCTCGCCCATTTTGTTGTATTCCTCGGCCGCTCGCTTCACATCGTCCAACGTCGGCTTCTCCGGCCCGTCGAGGCTTGGCACGATCATTTGCGTTAGCCCGACATCTTTCGCCCACGCAATTCGTGCGCCCATATTCTTCCGGAGTTCCTCGATGCCGAAGTGCGAACTCACACAACTCACACCTGCATCGCTCAGAATTTTCCGCAGCTCCGCTCCCGTATATTTGGCGAGCCCGGCAAACCCCGAATCGGCGTACCCCACCGGCGAGCACAGTTCAACTGTCTGAAATCCCGCCGCGGCAAGCTGCTTGATGGTCCCGGGAAAGTCTTTGGCGATCATCTCCCTCACCGGCCACGTCTGGCATCCAATGGGCAGGCCCAACGGATTGCCGCGAAGCTCCAGAGCGCCCGCGCCGAGCAAGCCAGCCACGGCCACCTGTGTCGCTGCATTTTTGCAAAACTCTCTTCTTGAAATCGCTGACATCAACGCCTCCTTGCCCGCCTTCGCGAACAAAATCATCTTCGCTCAAGTGGGCGTTTGCATTATAGATTCGTTCAAACCCTTGCCACCGCACCGCGCTGAAAGTTTCGCTAGAGTTCCCACCCGCTTCGGCGCTCCGGCTGGACGTACTTCTGTGCGGCATCCGAATTAACGACCTTCAGATTGCCGCGATCCCAGTTGAGTTTCTCGCCCAAGCGAGTCGCGACATTTCCCAGCAGCAAGCTCTCCGTAACCAGGCCCGAAAACGCAAAATTCCCTCCGGGCTTCTCTTTGCCACCCTTGCAGGCATCCAGCCATTCCCGCTCGTTGCCGGGTGATCTCGGGAGCGTCTTGGGCGGCTGTTTGTAGCTATTCATCTTCGCATCGGGAATCAGTTTTGGACGGTTACCATTGAATCCGCAGAGAATCTTGCCGCGGTCTCCCACGAACAGGAGCCCCTCGTCTTCCTCTTCGCCGTCCCCTTTAAACGGACGCCCTTCTTCCAGTTCCTCCGGGCGTGGCGGCTTCAGACCCCCGTCATACCACGTGAATTTCACGGGCGGCATGCTGCCGCGCGCGGCGAAGTTGTAGCGCACGATCGTGGCCAGCGGGTAAGTTTCTTCGTAGCGCTCCGTGGAACTTGCCTCCACGCTCACGGGCGCCTCCAGCTTCAGGACGCGAAAAATGGTGTCGAAACTGTAGGAACCCATATCGCCCAAGGAGCCACAACCGAAGTCGTACCACCCGCGCCATACAAATGGCAAGTAGGCGCGGTTGAAAGGACGTTTCGGCGCCGGTCCGAGCCACAGGTCCCAATCCAAGCCCTCGGGCACGGGTTCGGTTTCCTTTGGGCGTTCGAGGCCTTGCGGCCAGTAAGGACGACTCGACCAGTTCATGACCTCCCGCACCGGCCCAATCGCGCCATCCCATATCCATTCACATAGCAGGCGGGTGGATTCGGAGGCCTGGTTGCCAACTGCAATTTGAGTCGCCATGCCAGTTTCCTTTGCAATTTCGGCAAGGCGCCGTGCCTCATAGATGGTGTGCGTCAAAGGCTTCTGGCAAAAGACGTGTTTGCGCTTCTTCATGGCCGCAGCGGACACAGCCGCGTGCAGATTGTCCGTGGTACACACAACCACAGCGTCCAGGTCCCTCTGCTTTTCAAGCAACTCGCGGAAGTCGCTGTACGCAGAACAGCCACGAGACTGGCCGGAGCGCTGCTGCGTGCCGTTATAGGCGTCCACGATTTTTTGGCAAGGTTCGCGGCCTGCCACGCCGCTCGTCACGCTGAGTGAATGGGTCAACGCGATAGGCTGGTCGGGGCTGAGCCAATCCCAGCCGCTGTCGACGCCGAGCAACTTGCGGACGGATTTGCAGAACTCGTGTGTGTCCCATTGCGGGTAATTCGCGCCGGATTGATTGGGGTCGCAAACCGCCACGCCTTGTACGTCGGGTTCGCGCAAAAAGTGCAGCATGACGCGCAAACCCTGCGCGCCCACGCCGATGAACGCAATATTTATCTTGTCGCTGGGCGGAACATACCCTGCGCCGCCCAACACCCGGCGCGGCACGATCGTAAAACCCATGGCCGCTGCCGCCGTTTGTCCTATGAATTTGCGCCGCGAAACCTTGCTCTCTAAATTTCTGCGAGACTCAACCCGATTCTTCACTGGCCCTCCCTCACCGCAGCGCACACGTATCACACGAGTTTGGCTGCGATCCGCATTTTGCGATGATTTACCACGACCCTGATTAACTCCATACTGTAAACGAAATAGTGGCCGGCGTGTGCGAAAGTTGGAAGTTTCACCGCTCGCGGCCAGTTGCGAGCGAAGGACGGCGTACCCGAAAATAATCTAGTTTCCTGATCAGCTACCCAGGCGGGCAACAATGACCGTCATATCGTCGGCCTGCTCAGGACTTCCCGACCATTCTTCCGCGGTGGTCATCAGGAATTCGGCGATATGGCGCGGCCTGGCATGGCGCACGCGTTGCGCCGCCGCCTCCAAACGCGAGACCCCGAATTCCTCGCCATATGCATTCTCGGGCTCCACGAGGCCGTCGCTGTAGCCAATCACAACGCTATCCGGGGGCACCTGCACAATGCCTTCCACGAATGGGTAATCCTCCACGATCCCAAGCACCATTCCGCCCTTATCCAGGTGTATGGATTTGCCGTCGGAGAGGCAGAAGCCGGGCAGGTGTCCCGCATTGGTGTAGCGCAGCGTGCGCGTCGCGGTATCAAACACGGCGACGAGAAAGGTGGCGAAGCGGTCATCCCCGGTGTTGCGCACCAAATGCTTGTTCAGGCGCGCCACAAGTTCCGCGGTGCTCAACGTTTCGCTGCCGGGCACCAGCAATTGGCTGCGCAACGCCGCTTGCAAGCTGGCCATCAGAAGAGCCGCGGAAATTCCCTTCCCCGAAATATCGGCAATGGCAATGGCCACGTGCGTGGGACTCAGTTGGATGAAATCGTAATAGTCGCCGCTGACGCTTCGCGCGGCCCGGCAAATGGCCTCGATTTCGACGCCGGCGACGTGCGGCAAGTTGCGCGGGAAAAGCTGGTCCTGCACTTCCCGCGCGATGGAAATTTCGTTTTCCAGGCGCTGCAACTGCTTCTGCTCGTTAATCAGGTTGGTGATCGAACTCGTCATGGAGTTGAACGAGTCGCCCAGCGCGCCGAGCTGGTCTTTGCGTTCGACACTTACGCGATAGCTGAAGTTTCCTTCCTGCACGAACTGCGTGGCGCGATAGAGTTCGTAAATCGTTCGCGTAATGGCCCGCGTGAGAACAATGCCGATAATCAATGCCGCGAGCTCCAGAAGGAGGAAGCCGATGGAAATCAGGATGAGCGTGGTCACCTTGGAGAGACTGAACTCGCCGACCAACCCGAAAATGCGGTGATTCAACTGCGAGATGCGCGCTTCGTAGGAAGCGAATACAGGATGTGTACGCTCCACAACGCCGTCCGCGGAGATGTGACTGACCTCCAGGATGGACAGGTCGTCCACCACGGGATCCGTCCAGGAAGTGGCGGGCGGGAGAAAGCGCTTATGCGTCGTGACGCGGCCGATCACGCGGTACTTCTCCGTGCCGATGGTGACGTCACTCCCGGTGCTGCCGTCGCTCACGCGGTGCAGCAGCAACATGTTGAAAGGGCCCAGGTCGGTGGCCACGCTCTCCAGAAATTCCGCGGTCACCGGCACGCTCAGCTCCAGAATCTGCTTGCCGCGCGGTGATTCCACTACCCTCATGCCCGCCAGCCGCAATTGATTCCCAGACTGCACCAGGCCCGCGTACGATCGCGCCTTTGGCCCGGCGAATTTTCGGAAATAGTCTTCGGGCACATGAAAGTTCACGACCAACCCCGGCAGGGTCTTGCCTTCCGCAACTTCGAGCTGCGCCGCAAGGGATTCTTCCAATGTCTTCTGGTTCATCGAAGCAGGCAGGGTTTCTTCGGCGGCGGCGATATGCGCGGCGGAATCGGCCAGCAAGTCCACGCGCCGGTGAATTTCTTCGTGCAGGATATACGAGCCAAGCTGCGCGTAGATAATCTGGCGGGCGCGGCCGGCAAGGATGACGAGCAGAAGAATGGGCACAACGGCGATGAACACGTAGGCGACGATTAAGCGATTGCGCAGGCTCCAGAGCAGTTTCCGCCGCCATTGGCTCCAGAAGCGGTAGGCAAGATAGAACAGCGCCAGCAGCGCAAGGAAGCGCAGGAAGCGCATCGCCGCGTCGCCTTGCAGAGGGTTGCCGGACCAGCCGGCCCAAATCCCCAGAAGGACCACACCCACAGCGGTCCAATCGAGCTTCGAGAGGCTCTTCCAAAAGGAATTCCGATGGTTTCCTTTTCCGTTCATGGGCGGAGAGACAGCACACCCACTTTAACCGATTCGCCGCGGGTCGACGAGTCCGCTGTCATAAATATTTATGAACGATGTTGGGCTGCAGCCTGCTTCGGCGGCGAATCCTGCTCAGCCGCTATTTGCCCAGCAACTCGGGGTTGCGCACCTTGCTGTGCTTCACGCTGTAGGTGAAGTAGATGACCATCCCGATCACCAGCCAAACGATCAAGCGCAGCCACGTCAACCCTTTCAGGCCCGCCATGAGCCCCAGCGACACGATGATGCCCAGGATGGGCACGACCGGCACCCACGGTGTCCGGAATGGGCGCTTCAGATCCGGCCGGCGCACCCGCAGGATCCAAACTCCCGCACAAACGATTACGAACGCCAGCAACGTGCCAATGCTGACCAGTTGCCCGAGGTCGCCAATCGGCACGAGCGCCGCCACGATGGCCACGCACAAGCCGACGATCGCGGTTGACTTCCACGGCGTCCGGAACCGGGGATGGATGTCCCCCGCCCACTTCCAAAGCAATCCATCATGGGCCATGGAATATAAGACCCGCGATTGGCCCAACAGCATCACCAGCATGACAGTGCTCAGTCCGGCCAGGGCACCGGCGTTGACAACGTAACTCCCCCATTTTACCCCGGTCTCCCGAATGGCCAGCGAAACGGGCGCCCCAATATTCAGGCGGGAATAGTGAACCGTGGCCGTCAGAAGTCCGGAAACAACGAGGTACAGCACCGTACAGACCGCCAGTGAACCAAGTATGCCGACTGGCATGTCCTTCTGGGGATTGCGGGCCTCTTGCGCCGCGGTGGACACGGCGTCAAAGCCGATGTACGCGAAGAATACAACTCCTGCTCCCCGCAATATCCCCGACCATCCGTAGGCCCCAAATGACCCGGTGTTCGGCGGTATAAACACGCTCCAATTCGCGTGCGCGACGCCCGCATGCCGGGAAACGAAGACTGCCGCTACAGCGATAAAGGTCACCACCGCCGTGAGTTTCACAAACACGATCGTGGTATTGAAATTTGCGGACTCCTTGATTCCCACGATCAGAATTGTTGTCACAGCCAGCACCGCCAGAAACGCCACCAAGTTGAAGCTGGACGTTGCGTGCGAAAGACTCAGCACTTGCGCGCTCGTGAGGCTGGTGGTAGCCACCGGAACCCATCGGCCGTCCAAAAACACCCAATGCGCCCCCGGCACGTCGCAAATCTGAGGCGGCAGGTTGATGCCATAGTCCTGCAGAAATGCCACCAGCGTACTGCACCAACCGCTGGCCACGGTCGCCGCACCAAAAGCGTATTCCAGGATCAGGTCCCATCCGATGATCCACGCAACGATCTCCCCCAGCGTCGCATAACCGTATGTATAGGCGGACCCGGCGATAGGAATCAGCGAAGCGAACTCCGCATAACAAAGCCCCGCAAAGGCGCAGCCCACACCCGCAAGCACGTAGGACAACATGATGGCCGGGCCTGCATACAGAGAGGCTGCCGATCCCGTCAGCACGAAAATGCCGGCGCCGATGATGGCTCCGATCCCCAGCGTAATTAAGTTGACTGGCCCTAGAGCACGCTTCAGGCTGTGTTCACCCGTGTCTCCAGCCTCTTGCATCAGCGTGTCCATTGACTTCGTCGCGAATAGGGGGTTGCCCATGCAACTCCTCCTTCTTTGTGCGCTTCAGAATCTTCCGCCTGACTACGCTTGCCGCCGCGACCACAGCCAGTACACCGGCACACCCAGCAGCACAATCGCCATGCCCAGCCCCGCGGTTTGTGTCTGGTACAGCAGGAGAACCACCATGATCCCGGTCGCCGCCACAATATACAACAGCGGCAGCACAGGATACCCAAATGCTTTGTAGGGACGTTCCGCCTCCGGGCGCTTCCAGCGCAGCAGGAAAATCCCGCCAATGGTGAGCACATAGAAAAGCAACGCGGCGAAGACAACGTAATCGAGGAGATTGCTGTAAAGATTGCCGTAAGTGCCGTCCGGTTTGCGCGTGCGCAGCAGAATCAGGATCACGATCCAGATTCCCTGGAACACCAACGCCGTTCCAGGAACGCCCTTATAGTTGAGCTTCCCCGTGGCGCGGAAAAACAGGCCATCCTTGGCCATGGCGTAGGCCACTCGCGAGCCCGCCAGGATCAGACCGTTATTGCAGCCAAAGGTGGAAACGATAATGGCTACGGCCATTATCCAGGCGCCTTTCACTCCAAAAATGGCGGCGAGCGCGGCCGTGGCCACGCGATCATCACGCGCCGTTTGAATCCCCTGCAACGGCAGAGCGCAGAGATACGCGAGATTGGAGAGGAGATACAGCGTCATCACGATGACCGTACCGATGGCCATAGAGAGGGCCACGTCGCGCTTCGGGTTTTTCACCTCCGCGGCCGTAAACCCGATGTTGTTCCAGGCGTCCGCAGAAAAAAGCGAGCCTACCTGGGCGACGGCCAAGGCAAGAAGCAGCCCGTACCAGCCGCTGGCAGCGGTAACTGTCGGCACTAGCGAGCGCAGGAAGTTGGCGCCTGGCTCGATGGGTTGCGCACCGCGAATCGCCCAGAGATGCGAAAAATTGTTTGCGATCGCCGAAGCGTTGCGCGCAACAAACACGCACAAGACAATCAGGCCGAGCAGCGACAGCATCTTCGCCGAAGTGAACACATTCTGAATCCACTTGCCCAGTTTCACGCCACGCGTATTCAGAAACGTCAGGAAGATAATCATCAGCACGCCTACCAACTGCTGCACGGACAGGCTGACGGCGAACGACGAACCCAGATTAATCGGCCGAATCACCCAAGTTTGCGGAGAGATGGCGGGAAGGAAAACGCCGAGGTAGCGGGCAAAGGCGACGGCTACAGCGGCGATGGTCCCCGTCTGAATCACCAGAAAAAGCGTCCAGCCGTACAGGAAGCCCCACAGGGGCGAGTAGGCCTCGCGCAAATAAATGTATTGCCCGCCCGCGTGCGGAAACAGCGCGGCCAACTCGCCAAAGGAGAGCGCGGCGGCAATCGTCAGCAGTCCCGTGAGGATCCAGGTGAGCAGCAATCCGCCGGCGGAACCGGTCAAACGGGAGATTTCCGCGGCCACAATAAAGATGCCGGAACCGATCATGGACCCGACCACGATCATCGTGCCATCGAACAGGCCGATGGCGCGGACGAATCCGTGCTCAGCCTTGGCAATTTGCCGGGGAGAAGCAGTCGTGGAATCAGCCATGCCTTGCATTCCTCAGTGGGACGCCGCCGCCATCTTCCCTTTACGCCATGGCAGCGGGCGCACACCCGAATCGGTCAATTCTTGTGCCGTGTCCCCAGCGGATTCCGGCATGATTGCAGCGTCTAATATCACATCAAGGCCCGGCATCACAAGACGCATGGCCTTCTATTTTCCGTTGGAGTTCAGATATCTCTCGATGAAATGGGTGTCGAACTTGCCCGCGGCAAAGTCCGCATCGCCAAGAATGCGCAGGTGCATCGGAATGGATGTCTTGATCCCCTCGATGACGAACATCTCCAAGGCGCGCCTCATGCGCGCGAGGGCTTCGCCGCGGTCGCGGCCCTTGACGATGAGTTTGGCTACCAGCGAATCGTAATAAGGCGGAATCACCGCGTCCGAATACGCCGCGGAATCCACGCGCACCCCGGTTCCGCCGGGCGCCTGAAACGTCGTGATGCGTCCCGCGGACGGCACAAACGTATCAGGGTCTTCCGCATTGATGCGGCATTCGATGGAATGTCCGCTGAAGTGCATTTCGCCGACGGCGTCTTCGATTTTCTCGCCCGCCGCCACGCGAATTTGCGCTTTCACCAGATCCACACCGGTGACCATTTCCGTAACCGGATGTTCCACCTGGATGCGCGTGTTCATTTCGATGAAGTACGTGGCGCCATCATTGTCCATCAAAAACTCGATCGTGCCGGCATTGGTGTAGCCGATGAGCTCGAGCGCCTTCACCACTTTGGCGCCGATCTCTTTCCGGCGCTTCGCGTCCATCGCCGGCGAAGGCGTTTCTTCGATCAGCTTCTGGTGACGCCTCTGAATGGTGCATTCCCGCTCGCCCAGATGAATCACCTTGCCATGCTGGTCGCCGAGGACCTGGAATTCGATATGGCGCGGGTGCTGCAGATACTTTTCCATGTACACGTCGGGAGTGCCAAAGGCTTGCTGCGCTTCGCTTCGGGCCGTCTGGTAAGCCGCGAGCAACTCCTCCTTCGCGCGGACCATGCGCATGCCGCGCCCGCCACCGCCTGCCGCCGCCTTCAGGATCAGCGGAAAACCGATGCCCTGCGCTTCCTTGCCAAGTTGCTCTTCGCCCTCGACGACGCCATCGCTGCCGGGAATCGTAGCCAGTCCCGCCGCCTTCATTTCGCGGCGCGCGCGGTCCTTCTCTCCCATCATCTCGATGACTTCGGGCTTCGGGCCGATGAAGGTAATTTCCGAAGCCTCGCACACCTTGGCAAAATTGGCGTTTTCGGAGAGAAAACCGTAGCCCGGATGAACGGCGTCTACGTTGGTGATTTCCGCGGCGCTGATGACCTGGGGGATGTTCAGATAGCTTTCGCTGCTGCGCGCCGGGCCGATGCACACGGCTTCGTCCGCGAATCGCACGTGAAGCGCGTTGCGGTCGGCCTCCGAGTACACGGCCACGGTCGCAATTCCCAGTTCTTTGCAGGCGCAGATGACCCGCAGGGCGATCTCCCCGCGGTTGGCGACAAGAATTTTCTGGAACATAGGCGCGTGGGCCGGCTACCGTTTCCGGCTGGGTCGAATCCCGAACAGCGGCTGCCCGTATTCCACGGGCTGCCCGTTTTCCGCAAAGATTCGCAGCACTTCCCCGCTCACTTCAGACTCAATTTCGTTCATCAGCTTCATGGCTTCAACGATGCAAAGAGTCTGCCCGGAATCCACGTGATTGCCGATTTTCACGAAAGGCTCGGCGCCGGGGCTGGGCGAGCCATAAAACGTGCCCACAATCGGCGACTTCACCAGGTGCAATTCCTCGCCACCTTGTACTTCCGCATCGCTTCCGCCCGCCGGTGCGGCTTCCTGGGCCGGTGCCAAAGCGGAGGGCACAATGATCTCCGCGGCGGGTCTTCGCGGAGCAGGCGCCAAGTTCGCGCTGGGCTTCCTCAGCCGGATCTTCAGGTCGCCCCGTGAGTACTCGAATTCCTCGAGGTTGTGCTCGTTCATGAACCGGAGCAATTGTTCAATCTGCCCGATTTCAGGATTTGCAAACGACGGACTAGCACTCGCTTTCGACGGCTTTTTCCGTTTCATGCCTTTTTCAGATTTCGATGAGATCCCGCTTTACGCGGGTTAGCACTTCGTTCCCTGTCGCGCGCACCGCTACGTCGTCTTCGATGCGTAGGCCACCGACTCCTTCGACATACACACCCGGCTCTATGGTAATCACATTTCCGGCTTGGAGTCGAACCTGCTGGCCCCGGGCGACGCGCGGTTCCTCGTGCACTTCCAAGCCCAGGCCGTGGCCCGTGCTGTGCACAAAATACTCTTCCACCCCGGCCGTTTTCAGGACTTTCCGCGCGGCGGAATCCACTTCACCGCAGGTAATTCCTGCTCCCACTGCAGCCACGCCGGCCGCCTGCGCTTCGCGCACCGCCTCGTACCACTCGCGGATGCGTCTGGGCGCCCGGCCAAGATACACCGTGCGCGTCATATCGCTGCAATAGTGGCCGAGTATAACACCCAGGTCGAGCACCACCAACTCATTTTTCCTCAGTTTCTTGGCGGTTGGCCGCGCGTGGGGGAGAGCGGAGCGCTTCCCGGACGCCACAATCGTCTCGAACGACGGCCCGCTTGCCCCATGCCGGCGCATTTGGTACTCCAGTTCCGCCGCGAGCTCGCTTTCGCGCACATCGGGGCGCACCAGCCCGAGCACGCTCTCGAACACTTCGCCCACCAGAGCGGCCGCCTTTCGCATTTGCGCCAGTTCCTGCGCGTCTTTGCGCATGCGCAGGCCTTCCGGGATGCCTCCAGCCTCCATCGTCCGGCATTTCGCTCCCGCGGCCTTCCGCACTGCATGCCATTGCCCCAGCGACAATTGGAAGGGGTCAAAGCCGACGCGTCGCAGCCCCCGCTGCCGTAGCCACTCCCCCAGCGTCGGGTACAACCCGCCCTTCTGTAAAACCACCCGGATTCCCCGCGCTTCTTCCTTAGCCTGCACCGTGAAGCGGCCGTCGGTAACCAGAGTGGCCCTGTCGCGTTCAACGACTAGGGCGCCGGATTCACCAGTGAATCCCGTCAGATAGAACCAGTTGGCGGGATGCGTGACGATCAGGCTATCCAAGCCTCGCTGGCGCAAAGCGCTGGCCACCTGGTGGCGTCTTTGGGAATGATTTGCGCTCATAAAAAAGAATCGAGGAGACTCGCGCCTCCTCGATCCCAGTGTACCCGAATGTTTGACTGCCTAACTGATTTCGCCTGCGACTCTTCCTGGAAATTAACCAGGGATGATTCGCGGCGTCAGGAAGAACAGCAGTTCCGACGACTGAACGCTGACACTGGTTTCCTTGAAAAGGTGCCCAATCAAGGGCAAGCTGCCCAGGACCGGCACTTGATTGATGTTCGTCGTCTGCTGTGTGATGATGATGCCGCCTATGACCACCGTGCCACCGTCTGCCACAAGCACCTTGGTCTCCGCGGACTGCGTGTCGAGAGCCGGGATTCCCTGAATGCGTGGGATACCGTTGTCGACCTGCGTGTTTTCCACCACCACGTCCATGAAGACCGTGCCCTCGGCGGTAATCTGCGGAGTGACTTCAAGCTTCAGCACCGCGTCGATGTATTGCACCGAAATGGTGTTGTTGATGGTCGTCTGGATTGGAATCTTGGTACCTTGCTTCACCGTCGCCTTTTCGTTGTTCTGCGTAATTACTTTCGGCTTGGAGAGCAATTTGCCCACGCCCTTGGCTTCCGCTGCCGTGATGAAGAGGTCCACCGCGAAATTCGGGGACCGGTGGCCAATGTAGAAGCCGCTGGTCGGAACGCCCGCCGGAAGGTTTACGTTGAGAGGAAGGCCGGGGAGAGTGGTGCCGCTGCTGCTGTTTGGTGTGCCGATCAGCGGCGGTTGTGGTATGCCCGTACCCGTTGTCACCGGACTGACACCCACGCTCGCCGGTCCGCCGATTATGGTGCGCCCGCTGGTGGTGGTTCCCGCCATGCCCCATTGCACGCCGATATCCTGGGAAAAGGAGCGGGAAGCCTGAACGACGCGCGCTTCGATTTCGACCTGTTGAGACTTGCGGTCCAACTGGCGAATCAGGTTGTCAATGGTCGGGATAACGGACGGAATGTCGCGGATGATCAGCTGGTTGGAGCGGTCATCGGAGAAAATGTCCCCGCGGGACGACAGGAATTTCTTTAGCGTAGCCACCATCGTCGTGGCCTTGGCGTAGCTGAGCACGCGCGTGACGGTCACGGGCGCAACAGCTTCCGCTTGCGCTTTTTCCAGGTCGCGCTGCGTTTCCGCTTCGTTCTTCAACGTCGCCCGGGTAGCCACGCGCAAAACGTTTCCGTTGAGTTGCTTGTCCAGACCGTTGTTCTGCAACACCAGGTCCAGCGCCTGATCCCACGGTACTTCGTCCAACACGATCGTCAGCGTGCCCTTCACGTTGGGATCCAACACCACGTTCAACCCGCTGATCTCGTGGATTAACCGGAAGAAGTCCTTCAGGTCTACGTCCTTCAGGTTTACCGAAATCGGTTCACCCGTGTAATGTGCCGCCGGGGCCGCCAAGGGCGACGCCGTTGTCTGCGAAGCCGCTACGGTGGTGGCGGCGTTGCTCGCCTGCTGCGCCGCCTGCTGTGCTGCCTGTTGCGTGTTTCCTGCCGGGGGCGCCGGCTCGGACTTCTCCTTCAGCGATGCCAGAACGATAGAGGGCTGGGTCAGTTCGTTTGGCAAGCCAAAGCGAGGAGCCGGTTCTTTCAAAGCCTTGGCATGGTGCGGGCTCGCAAGCGGCGCGCTCGGCGCATAGGATATCTTTTGCGGCGTCTTTTCCACCGACGTGGACGTCACCGGCGCCGCCAGATTTCCTTCCGCAGGCGCATTCTGCGCCTGGAAGTAAATCACGATCGCCGCGCCCTCGTGCGCGATCTGGTAGGGCGCTGAGGCCGTCAGGTCAATCACGATGCGCGCCACGTCCGGACGGAATTGTCCCATCCGCACGTCACGCACCGGCGCCGCCACCCCAGGGATGGAACTCTTCTGCACGCCCATGCGCGCCCCGGCGAAGTCCAACACCAATCGCTCCGGGTTCTGCATCCGCGCCGCATGGACATCGAGGCGTCCCGCTCCTTCGACGCGAACGGCCGCGCGCTGCGTGTCCTGTGTAAGGGCCACGCTTGAAATCACTGCGGCGCTTGAGGGCGCAGCAGTGGCATCCTGTCCGCGAAGGGTAGCCGGGCTTGCGCCCAGCGCCACTGTCGCCAGTATCAGGCAGCCAAATCGAAAGGCCGGCCAGTTCGTCTTCATTGCTGTTCTCCTGCACTGGAGTAAATTCTCTTATTCACTTGCCGCTCCACGGGCTTCCCAAATGCGTCTTTCCCCATTTCGTGGAACGACACGCTATCCATGGCTATCTTTTCCACCCGTCCGTCGTACAACTGGTCGCCTTCCCGCAAGAAGTACGTGCGTGCCTGCGGATTGGTGACCACTGCGATCATCCCGTTTGGCGCACGCACGATTCCATCGAGCCGCAGCGAGGAAACCTGCAATCCCGCTTTGCCGGGAGGCAGATTCTTCGCCGCGTCGGCTGCCGCTTTATCACGGCCCACCAGGGATTCGAACGGATCGCGGCGCGCCACTTTCTCTTCGGCCGGGGCCGCGCCCTCGGCAGGAGCTGCCGCCGCCTTCTTGACGCTGGTCTTCTGCGCCTTTGGAGCAGACTTCGCGGCAGGCTTGGCAACAGCAGGCTTGGCAACAGCAGGCTTGGCTGCAGCAGGCTTCGCGGCAGGCTTGACAACAGCAGGCTTGCTGGCCGGTTTGGCCGCCGCTTTTGCGGCTGGCGCCGGTTTGGTCTGGGCGAACAGGCCGTTTCCGGCCGCCGCCATCAGCATCCCGATAACTAGTATGATCGCTCGACGCATGGCTCGCTCATTCCTGCTCACGGTTTTTTCACAGGTGGAGTTGATCCCTTCGCTCCACCCGCTCCCGGAGCCGTATCAGCCGGCTTCGTGAAATACGTTGTTACGATAAAAGTTCCGCTTACCGTTGTGCCCGGGCGTATGGGGAACTTCACGCCATGCGAGCCCGCGGCATCGTCGAATTGCAGGTCCCCGACATTGATAATCCGCGACAACCGGCTCAGCCGCCCGAAGAAATCCAGGATATTAAAGTACGGCCCATCGACCTGCACATCAAACGGCATGTCGTAGTGGAAATCCCGCGCCACGATCGCCTGCGACGTTAACCGCCGCAATTGCACGTTCGATGCGCTCGCCGCACCCTGCAACAGGCGGATGAATTCGTCCACTTCCTTCTCTTCCGGCACGATCGTCTTCAACGTGTCCAGTTGCTTGTTCAGCGCGTCCATCTGCTGCTTCAGTTCGCCATAACGCTGCTTGTAAACCTGGAGTTGTGTCACTTCCTGGTTCAGCTTTTGCCGCGCTTGCACCGCCGTGTCGTAATCGGCGCGCTCCTGCGCCACCGGAGAACCCGGCACATACAAACCCGCCAGAACCAGAATCACCGCGATGGCCAGGGCCACCAGCCCCTGCATGATCACCGACATGTCTCGGAAAGGATTTGCCATGATCTTCCCTTATCCTTTCTTCGCCGGTGCGCTTTTGGGCGCACTCTGCCCAGGCGCGCTCGCTGGCTTTGCCAGCGGCGCGGCGCCCGCGGGCCCGTTGGGCGCGATCTCTGCGCTAATCGAGAAAGTAAAGGTCTGGATTGCGGTGTTTTTCTCGTCCTGCTTCGATTCCTTAATCTCGACCTTCTGGAAGTAGCCGGAACGCTTCAGCGCGGTGATGAAGTTCGCCACGGAATTGATCGAAGCCGCCGCCCCTTCCAGGTTTATCGTGGTGCCTTTCTTCGTCATGGACATGAGCCAGAGGTTCTCTGCGCGCGAAACCGTGTTGGCAACCTGGTCCAGCAATTCCTGCCCGCCGGTGCGGTCGCGCTGCAATTGCTCGATGGTGCCGACGCGCTGCTGCAGCACCGTCTTCTGCTTTTCGAAGGCCTCCACTTGCAGCTTGATCTGTTCCAACTCCGTCTTCTGGGCCCGTAGCTGCTTGATGCGGTTGTTCTCATCATTCAGCTGCGTCTGCCAGGAGTGGTAGAAGTAAAACAGGAAGAGGCCGCCCAACAGCACGCCTGCGCCGATGAACACCAGAGGCAGAGCCGCCCCGGTGTCTACCGGCCGTCGTGCGGTTTTCGGCCGCGTTTGTCCCAATAAGTTTATGCGGATCATGGCTAGTCGAAGCTCCTCAATGCCAGTCCCACCGCGACAACCAACTTTGGCGCCAATTCCCGGATCTGATCCTCACTGTGTTTCCCAGGATTGATCAGCACTTTCCGGAATGGATTCAACTCCTCCACCGGCATGGCAAATTCTTCTCTCAACAGATCCACCAGCCCGGGCACCCGCGCCGTCCCGCCCGCGACCATAATGCGCTGTATATTCTCGCCGCTGGCGGTGGCCCGGAAGAAGTCAAAGGTCTTCTGAATTTCCAGCGTCAGAATGTCAGAGACGCTGCGCAGAATCTGGCTTTTCTGTTCGTCGGTCACGCTGGGCAGCGTGTCGCCCTTCTTCAGGCGTTCCGCGTCATCGAAGCTCAGGTCCAGTTCCTTTTGCAGGGCGTCTGTGTACTGGTTGCCGCCAACGCTGACGTCGCGCGTAAACAACGGCACTCCCCCGCGAACGATATTGATGTTCATGACGCTGGCCCCGATGTTCAGCAGCGCTACCGTCTGCCCCGCATCGGGCTCGTAGTTCACTTCGAAGCAGTTCTGCAAGCCGAACGCGTCGATATCCACGACCACCGGCGTCTTGCCTGCCTGCGCCAGCACGTTGGTGTGGTTCAGAATCTTGTCCTTCTTTACCGCCACCAGCAGTACGTCCATCTGGGAGTCCATGGCTTCCAGCAGTTGATAGCTCAAATTCACGTCGGCGATGTCGAAGGGAATGTGCTGGCTGGCTTCGGAAGGGATCCGGTCGTACAGCTCTTCTTCGGTCATCAGCGGCAGGGGAACCCTCTTTACGATCACCGAATGTCCGGAAACCGAAGTGGCCACGTTCTTGGTCTTGATGTGTTCGGTGTCGAAGATTTTTGTGATCGCGTTGGCCACCTGCGGCGCATCCATAATCGCCCCGTCCACCACGGTGTCCTGCGCCAGCGCTTCCATCCCGAAACTGACGAGTTCGTACCCGGCCTTGGTCGTCTTCAACTCCACGGCCTTGATCGAACTGGAGCCGATATCCAGTCCCACGAGCTGCTTTGCTTTCTTACCCCCGAGTAACCACATATCGCGGCCTCTTTCCCTCACGCCTGAGCGAGCCTAGCGGCGCCTTGCCACCACTTGGCTCATCTTGCGTTCCATCCAGCGGTCCAGGATCGTCTTCCTTAGTTTCCAACGATTGCCTAGTTTAAACGCAGGTATTTCGCCCTCTGTGATGTACCGGTACAGAGTATCAGGACTAATCCCCAAATACTGGGAAGCCTGCCGTACGTTCATCACTTCGCGCGATTCGCTCACGAGGAACGTCCACCCTGTTTCTATCACGCCCTTCAAGCGGCGTGCGCCGCACCCCTCACTTCGAGCAATAATAATCCCGCCGGTGCGGCCCGTGTGAACTTTATGTCATTGAGACCCATCAGCCGTCAAGCGTTTCTCGCCTGCAGTTGTCCTAACAATGCCGGGAATCATGGGTAGTTGACCTGGTATTGTAGGCAGGTCATCCAAAATGTAGCGCTGCATAGCTATCAGTACCACAATAGATTGTATTTCTCCCCTCTTCCCACCCTGTCCCGCGGGACGGTTATCCTTTGCATGCAATCAACTGGCAAACACCCCGTTTCATAGGCCTTTCGCGGACTTGCCTCGCTCGCTTCCGCTTTTCCAAAAGAAGAGGGCGCCCGTGCTCCGCTCGCGCGCGCCTGGTTCAATTGCCCTCAAGCGGGCACAGTGGAAATTCTCAAACAGCAGGGTTGCAAGTTGGAAGAACCCCTAAAATTGACACCCGGGTGGACGGCCTGGCCTTCCTCGCCTCCACTAACTGAACGGCCATTCGTGCGTGCGTGGCGGATTAAATCCCCAGGCTCTTCCACAGCCCCTCAACCCGCGCCTTCGTTTTCTCATCCATCAAAATTTCGTCCGGCCACGGCCGCGTAAAGCCCTCGCTGGCCCACTTGCGCGTCGCGTCGATGCCCATCTTCGACCCGAAATCCTGCATGCGCGCGGCGTGGTCCAGCGTGTCCATGGGCCCCAGCATAAACTGCACATCGCGCTCCGGATCAATCGCGCACAGCGCTTTCCACACCACCTCGCGATAGTCGTGTACGTTTACGTCGTGATCCACCACCACGATCACCTTGGTGAACATCGCCTGCCCCAGCGACCAGATCGCGTTCATCACCTTGCGCGCGTGCCCGGGAAACGACTTGCGAATGGCCACGATCATGAGGTTGTGCACGATTCCTTCCGCGGGCAACGACACGTCCACAATTTCCGGGTGCGTCATCTTCATTAGCGGCAGGAACACCCGCTCGATCGCATAGCCCATGAAGAAGTCTTCCTGCGGCGGCGGTCCCACCACGGTCGTCAGATAAATCGCATCTTTACGGTGCGTCACGCACTCCACGTGGAATACCGGGTATTCCCCTTCCAGTGAATAAAACCCCGTGTGATCGCCGAAGGGTCCCTCCGTGCGCATCTCGCTCAGGTTGACGTAGCCCTCCAAAACGAGCTCCGCGTTGGCCGGAACTTCCAGCTCATTCGTTTCGCACGGCACCAGTTCCACTGGTTCCCTTTTCAGGAAGCCGCTGAACATCATTTCGTCCAGGTCCGGCGGAATCGGCAGAATCCCGCCCAGCGTGGTGGCGGGATCCGCGCCAATCGCGACACTTACGGGAATGCGCCCCTCCGGATTTTTCGCGCGCGCCCGCCGGAAATGTTCCGCGCCATGTTTTTGCGTCTGCCAGTGCATCCCGGTGGTGCGCTCGTCGTACACCTGCATGCGGTACATCCCCACGTTGCGCTTCCCGGTTTCCGGATTCTTTGTGAACACCAGCGGAAACGTAATGAAGCGCCCGCCATCCTGCGGCCAGCATTTCAATATCGGAAAATCCAGCAAGTTGACGTCATTGCCCTTGCGCACCACTTCTTTGCACGCGCCATCCTTCACGCTTCTAGGAAAAAACGATCCCAGCTCCGCCAGCTTTGGCAGCATCTTCAATTTGTCGAACAGTCCCTGCGGTGTCTGCATATCCAGGAAACTGCGGATGCGCGCGGCCACGTCCTGCAGATTTTCCACTTCCAACGCCAGCTCCATCCGGCGGACGCTGCCGAAGGCGTTAATCAGAAGCGGATACCGGGAACCTTTCGGCTTTTCAAAAAGAAGCGCAGGCCCGAGCCCCGCAGGGATTGGCCGATCATGAGTGGTCCCGGCTGCAGCGCTGTCCTTGGGCTTTTTCTCCGGAGCATCTTCTCTGCGCAAAGCCTCGCGGCGCAGCCGCTGCACTACTTCCGCAATCTCCAGCACCGGATCAACTTCCGCCTTCACGCGGCGTAGTTCGCCCTCGTTCTCCAGTTTCCGCACAAATTCCCGCAAATCGCGATACGCCACTTCATTCCTCCTGGGAATCGTTCCGACAGGCGCCCAAGCGTCACACTACCACGCCCCCGTCGAGCGCGCAAAAACTCTCGTGACATCGAATCCCCCCGAGTGGCTCAAGTCTTCTGAACCGTATGGCTGGCATCTTTTTCAACTTAATCGGGCAAAAGGAAAAATCGCGGGCAGCCCACCATTTTTGCATACCGTTCATTTGCGCAGCAGCCAAAGCAATGTGACAATATCTCCATGCCAAAATCACATTTTTCTGCACTGTCTCTCTTCGCGGCCGGCATTTTCCTCACCGGCCACACTGCGGCGCAGCAGACCCCGGCGTCCACTACACAACCATCTCCCGCCGCAACGCCAACTCCGGCGCCAAAAACGCAGACGCCTCCCGCGGCCAAGAAGCCTGCGACAACTCCCGCCGCCAAGACGCCCGCACCTCCCGCCCTGAGCACACAGAAAGACAAGGCCAGCTACGCCATCGGCATGAACATTGGAAAGAGCGTCGGCAAGGACTTGCGAGATCACTTCGTGGACATTGATCAGGTCAATTTGTTGCGCGGCGTGAAGGACGGACTCGCCGGCGCCAAATCGCTGTTGACCGACGAAGAAACGAGCGCCGTCTTGACGGAAGTGCAGAAGGAAGCGCGCGAGAAGCAGGAAGAGGTGCGCAAGCAGCAGGAAGAAATCGCCAAGGCCCAGGGCGAAGTGAACAAAAAGCAAGGGGCCGCGTTCCTCTTGGAAAACAAGACCAAGGAAGGCGTCGTGACCCTGCCCAGCGGCTTGCAGTACAAGATCCTCAAGGAGGGCACGGGCCCCAAGCCTACTGCTGCTGACACCGTCGTTTGCAACTATCGCGGCACCCTGCTCGACGGAAAAGAATTCGACAGTTCCTACAAGCACGGCCAGCCGGCCACCTTTCCTTTGGGAAAGGTGATCAAGGGTTGGACGGAAGCATTGCAATTGATGCCAGTCGGCTCCAAGTGGCAGCTCTTCCTGCCGCCCGACCTGGCCTATGGCGAACGTAGCGCCGGCCCCGACATTACTCCCTTCTCGACGCTCATCTTTGAAGTCGAACTTGTCTCCATCAAGCCTCCCGAAAAACCCGCCGAGAAGCCGGCGGCCTCGCCAGCAGACAAGCCCGCCGCCAATCCCGCGGACAAAGCCCCCGCTGACAAATCAATGGACAAGCCGGCCGCCAAGCCAGCCGATAAGCCCAGCACGCCAGACGCGTCCACCGAAAAACCCAAGCCGTAACACAGCAGCGTGTTTGCTCATGTAGGTGCCGGACTTCAGCCCGGCCCGCCCTTCATTCTGTGTTGTCATCCCGAGCGTAGCGACCCGATTTTCTCTTTCGCGCCGCTTTCTGGCGCGTCGGGTCGCGGAGTCGAGAGATCTCTCCGAAGGGTGCCCCTCACTCAAAGCGAAGGCCACTTCTCCTCTTTTCATCACATCCAGGCATTTTCTGAAGTGGTATCCTGCCATCGTAAATGGCAAATCTATCCCAACGGCTGTACCACCTGCCGGTCAATTGGGCGCAAAACATTCTCCGATGACACCCGCCTTTGATAGCCGCCAAGGTGTGCTGCAAAATCTCTCCGGTGAAACTGCTCTCAACCGGCTGGCGGAGTTAGCCACGGAGTTCGGAGCAGAGCACACAGCTTCCGCAGCCCGCAGCATTGCCGAGAGGGTTTCCGAGGGACGCTTCTATGTGGCCTGTATTGGTCAGTTCAAACGCGGCAAATCGACGCTTCTCAATGCCCTGATCGGCCATGCCGTTCTTCCCACCGCGGTGGTCCCGGTGACTGCCGTGCCCACGATCATCCGGCATGGTGACCGCCCTGCAGCGCGCGTCCGCTTTCAGAGTGCGGCGTGGACGGATATTCCCGTTGGCGCCGTGGAAGAGTACGTGTCTGAGGGGAAGAACCCCGAGAACGCAAAGGGCGTCGCGGGTGTGGAAGTTTTTGTTCCGAGTCCGTTGCTTGAGACCGGCATGTGCTTCGTGGACACGCCGGGACTTGGTTCGGTCTTTGCAGGAAACACGGCGGCGACCCACGCATTCATCCCCCACATTGATGCCGCCATCGTCGTGATTGGCGCCGATCCTCCGCTCTCGGGAGATGAGCTGCAACTTGTGGAAAGCGTCTCTCTTGAAGTTCATGATCTCGTGTTTGTTTTGAATAAGGCAGACCGGGCAACCGCGGCGGAGCGTTCGGCTGCCGTGGAGTTTTCGCGGCGCGTCTTGGAGACGCGCTTGAAACGATCGTTACCCGCGATCTTTGAAGTCAGCGCCCTGGATCGCTTGGAACGAAACGGTCCCGAATGGGATTGGCAACGATTACTCCACGCGCTTGAGGAACTGGTCCTGCATTCGGGGCGCTCGCTCGTTCGCAAAGCGACCGAACGGGGCATTCGGCACGCGGCCAATCAACTGCTTGTCGTGATCAAGGAAGAACGCAATGCGCTGGAGTGCCCCCTGGAGGAGTCCGAGCGGCGCATCGCAAAACTCCGGAAGACGCTAGGTGAGTCAGAAGTTCGTATGCGGGATCTGGGAGTCTTACTGAGCGCTGAGCAACAACGTCTATCCGGCATATTCGTGGACCGCAGGAATGCCTTTCTGAAGCAGGCGCAAGCCAGCGCTCACATTGAACTGGCCGAGCGCTCATCTTCGTTGGCCCGCAGCCACAAAGGCCCGGCCTATCGTCGCAACGTCAACCACTTGGCGCAGGATATCGCGCGTGCCCGGCTCACGCCGTGGCTCGAAGGTGAGGCAAACTTTGCCGAAGAGCATTTTCGCAAGATATCGAAACGATTCGTCGAGCTGGCGAATGCCTTCTTACATCGCTTGGGAGAAACAGACGTGCCGGGGTTGGATGAACTCCCGGAAGACCTTGGCTCCGATCACGGGCTAAGTGTCCGGTCACAATTCCATTTTCATGTAATCGAGCGGGTGGCTGCGCCGGCATCTCCCTTGCTCTTTATCGCGGATCTTTTGCTTGGTGCTCTGGGATTGCGCGCTGCGATCGTTCGCGATGCGCAGGACTTCCTCGATCAACTCCTCGAAGTGAACAGTTCGCGCGTGCAAAGCGACGTTGACGAACGCGTGCGCGAAAGCCGCAAAAAGCTGGAGGCTGAGATCCAAGGAGTGCTGCGCGAGGCTTCGGCGATTGCCGATCGCGCCTTGGCACGCGCCCGAGCGGCCCAAGCCGCCGGCGCTCCCGGAGTTCAGGCAGCATTAGCAAAGCTCGCTGCCATCGAACTCGAAGTCCAGCGCCTCGTTTCGATCGCTCCCGCGCCCTGATCGGCAAGCGACACGGGCGAAACGCGTCGAGATTGTCCACCCCTCCTCTTCTCACTGCAGCCGGGCTGCATTCTGGAGTGATATCCTGCCTTCGTGAATCCCGCATCTAGCCAAAAGGCCGGGCCGCCTGCCGGAACCACCAGTTCCCTATTGACCTGTCTACCGCTTCAGGGTTCAGCCTAAGAAGACAGGGATGATCACCGTTACCCAACTCGCGCGACGTTGCGGTCTCAGCCGGAGCACGGTGCTCTACTACGAATCGGTGCGGGTGCTGAAGCCCCCGCTGCGGACTTCGTCGAACTACCGTGCGTACAGCGAAAAAGACGTGGCGCGCCTCGAGCAGATTTGCGTTTACCGCAACGCAGGTCTGGGCCTCGGTGACATCCGTGCGATTCTGGAGCGCCCCGAAAGTGACGCGTCCGGCATCTTAAAGCGCCGCATGGTGGAATTGAACGCGGAGATTCAAGCCCTTCGCGGCCACCAGCGCGCCATCCTGAAGCTGTTGCAGCACAAATTTTCTTTCGGGAGGAAGAAAGTGATCACCAAGGAAAAGTGGGTTGCCATCATGAAGGCGTCGGGATTCAGCGAGGCCGATATGCGCAAGTGGCACGCCGAATTCGAGCGTTCCGCACCGGAAGAACACCAGGAATTCCTGGCGTTCCTCCACATCCCCAAGGACGAGATCCGCTCGATCCGCGAGTGGAGCCGGAAAGAACACAGCGCCTGAACTGGATACCGGATACGGAGCGCGATTTGTGCGCTCCGTACCCTTCGCCCGCGAGCAAGCGCTCGCAACTCCCAATTCTAATGTGTGCTGGCCCACACTTGGTATATGACCACCACAATCATGAACAGGAGATAGATCCGCAGAGACCACATCACGAACTTCTCAGGCCCTTTCAGGTGACGCCTGGGAATCAAGTGCTTTTTCAGCCCCGCAAGTTGCTCCGGCTCGAGCGAGGACAAAACCATTTCTTGGTCGGAGGAGGTGATCACACTCTGTCCTTTCTCTTTCGGGGTCATGCTTCAGTCCTCCTACTTCCCGCCTAGAAACGCGAAGACATGCGGCGCAATCACGCTGATGCCGAAGAGCAGGCCCGCCGAGGTCAGAAATACAACGACGCAGGTAGCGAGCATGTTCGCCCACGTCGGACTCACCAGATCGCCCATGACTTCGCGGTCGTTCGCAAGCATGAACAGGAACACCAGCGCCGGTGGCATCGCCAGCACCGCGACCACGTTGACCAGCAGAACCACATAGACCAGTGGAAGCCCGGGGATTAAGACGATTGCTCCGGCGGTCGCCGCACACAGGAACAACACGGAGTAGAAAGACTTTCCTTGCGTCACAGGCAGGTTCAAGCTATGAGGCCTGTGGACTACCTCTCCGAACGCATAGGCGGAAGAAATGGAAATCGTCACGGACGCAACCATTCCAGCTTCCACGATGCCCAGTGCGAATAACGCCGCGCCGAATCGCCCGATCAGCGGCTGCAGCGCTTGCGCGAATTCCGCTCCCTGAAAGTTCTCGGCAGTCATGTGGTGAGCGAATAATGGCGCTGTTGCAATGATGGTTGCGACCGCCGCCGCCGCGGCCAAAGCAGCCCCTACTACCGTATCGATGCGGCCAAGATGGATGTCTTTTCTGGTGAGCCCCTTGTCAACCGTTGCGCTCTGTTGAAAGAAAAGCATCCACGGAGTCACGGTTGCGCCGATGTCCGCCAACACGATGATCAGGGTCTCTTGGCTCAAACCGCCAGGCAGCGGCTTCCAGGTGACCAGTGCGCTGCCGACAGAGTGCCAGTGCGGGTGCGTAAGCAGCGCCACGGGAACGAAAATCAGATTGAATACCGCGATGGCCAGCAGGGTTCGTTCCCAGGTCCAATAACGGTGCATAGCGACGGCCGAACACAAGAACACCAGCGCACTGAGGACCGCGGTCCACGGAGGCACGCCAAAAAACCCCAGGCCGGCGCGGATGGCAATAAACTCGGTGATCAGCGTCAGGAAATTGCCGATGCCCAGGTCGATCATGGAGAACCAGCCCCAAAACGGCCCAAAGCGGTCAAAGATCAATTCCGCATGGCCGCGATGCGTGGCGGAACCCAGGCGCATGGTCATCTCTTGTACGACCATGGCCATGCAAAAGGTAAGAATGACGAAGGGAATGAAGAATCCAATTCCAAACCGTGCGCCCGTCGCGGCGTAGGAAATCATGCTGGGGCCGTCGTTCTCTCCAAGCATGACGAGGATTCCGGGTCCAACGAGCAGCCACAGCAGACGGAACTTCGAGAAGGGACCTCGCTGGGCGCGCGCCGCGGAGACGCGCACGCGATCGTGCGCACGATCAACGTCCTCGTGGGTGATAACGACGTCTTGTTGGTTGACGCCTCGTTGCGTCAACCTGGACAGGGGCCCTAAGTTCACAAGCGGTTCCCTCGCCTCGCGCGGAACATACTAATGCATTCCAGCGAAATAAAGCGCAGTATAGCAGATTTTATTAACTGGGATTAACAACAATTCGGTCAGTGTTCTCGTGCTACCCAGATCTTCTCGGCCGCCGGAGAACCCAGGGCGACGCGCTTGCTGGCAACCTTCAGAATGGCGGTCCCATCGTAGTTCCGGGATTCGACCTTCAAATGCGTGCCCGGACGGATTCCTCTTTCTTCCAGGAATTCCAATAGCTTGCGGTCCCGTTCGTATACGCTGAACACCCGGTAGGATAAGCCCGCGTCGGCTTCGCTGAGCAAGCGCTGGCCCTTCTTTCGCCGCTGCTTGGGGCTCATGACGGCCAGACCGTTTCCGTGCGGGCAGGTTTCTTTGTATCCCAGCATCGCGACGAGTTTCTTCTCGAATGCCGGAGACACGGCATGCTCCAGGCGCTCTGCTTCCTCGTGAACTTCATACCATCCCATGCCGAATATCTCGAAGAGCATGCGCTCGATCAGGTGATGCCGAAGGATGGTGCGCTCCGCGACCTTCCGACCTTCGGCGGTCAGTTGAATGCCGCCTTTTTCCAGGGTGACCAGACCGTCTCTTCTCAGCCGCTTGAGGGCCGCGGTCACGGCCGGTGGCGTCACGCTAAGCCAATGGGCCAGGAGCGCGGGGATCACGGTCTTCCCTTCCGCCTCAGCCTCGGCAATGGCTTTGAGATAGTTCTCCTTGGAAATAGTGATCATCATGTCTTCGTCGCGTCTCTGTCTTCGTCCCCTACTTTAGCACCATTCTTCCCGCGCTGGCCCAATGCTGCATCGTCCCAGGCTCCTGTAGATGCATGACTTCAGTCATGCCAAACTGGCGGGGCTGAAGCCCCGCATCTACATAAGCAGCGCGCCTGGGCGCGAGTGCCTTCGAGATCAAAAATGTCGGCGCGCCGACAGTATTACTTATTATTATAGATAGTAGTAAAGTTATATTGGCGCTTTTTTCGTTTATGGCCGGGAACTGGTGATTCGGAGCAGAAATCCCGAACAGGAATGCAAATGCACCGTGGAGCATGGGGAGGCACTGAAAGGAGAAAGGACAACGCAGAGGCGCAGAGTTCGCGGAGGAGCGCAGAGAAGGGACGGAGTAGAAAGGAATAGCAGTAGATCGAACTGCGGGAAATTCCGAAATGGAACGGTTGGTCATGTTAGAGGGGGGGGTATACCCCCCTGTTTTGCGTATCAAGGGGAAACAAAGGACTTACGGGAGAATGGCTTGCATCAAGGGGAAACAAAGGAGTTAGAGAGCGCGAGAGCGAAGAACTGGCGAAGGACGAGGAGGTGGAGTGACCCGAAATGGCACGAGAGCAGCGTCCCCTCAGCATAACGGATGAAGCATAGCACATTATTTACCGTATGTCAACTATAATTTAGTAGGTACTAGCCTCAAAACTGGAACGAGGAACGGCGCCCAGAAAAGGAAAAGTCAAAAACCGCACGCTTTGTGCATTAAACGCAAAGCGTGCGCCACTCAATTCCCACCTCTCGGCCACCCGCTTTTCTACTCGACCTCATTTAACTTCCAAAGCGCTAGAATAGCGCAATGCCTAGAAAATGTGCATTCTGCCCTAAACCAGCCGATAGCGGCGAGCATTTGTGGGACGCTTGGATATGTAAGTTGCCGCCATTCCAAGGTAAGTCATATTTTAAAGAACAAATCTTGCCCAACCCTCAAATAAGGGAATGGCCAGCAGCCCGTATGGACCGAAAAAAGAAAACGGTCTGCGTGAAATGTAACAACGAATGGATGAGCAACGTAGTAAACGACCACGCTAAGCCATGCATAGAACGCATGATACTTTCCGATGCACGCGTCGAGTTAACCCCCGAATGTGTGGTCTCAATTGCCATTTTCGCCTTCTTGAAAGCTGTTATTGGAGACCACCTGTCACCAGACAGGAAACGATTTTTCTCAATGGCTGTGCGCACTAAGTTTCGACGCTCGCTTTCTCTCCCGTCCAATATGCAAGTTTGGCTTGGCTGCATTGGGGCGTTTGATCCACATCACGCTATCTTCAGGATGAAGTATGGGTACACACAACCTAACATCAAGCCTAGTGCGGAAATCTATACGTTCACTTGGGGCGTTGGGCGTTTGACCATTCAATTGGCTTCGGTTAAATTTAAAAATGCCCGGCTCAGGAACAGACGAATCGTTCCCATCCTCCCACCCCAGCAGCCGTTCTTTGACCAATTTGCGATTCCCATCTGGCCCAGTGATGGGAATGCTGTTGTGTGGCCGCCGCAACATCATCTCAGCAACTCGCTCCTTGATAACTTCAGCGACAGATTTGCGCGGTGAGCGCTTTTTTCTTGGCACGACACCTTTTTCCGCCGCAACCCTCCCACTTTCAACACTTGCGCAATCTCCGCTCCCAACCCCTCTGCAATCAACACATGCGCATCTGTCTCATTTCAGGCCCCCTATAGCCCCTGCAGTTCCCACACATGCAAACCTCGTTTCTCCTAACTCCTTCCCCTGCAACACGTGCGAAAAAAAACACCACGCTGTCGGCGCGCCGACATTTTTGGAGTGCGGCGGCTCGCCGTCGCTTTTACGGTTGACTGAGTGGCGCCCTATCAATCGTTTGGCAGAAGTAGATTACGTCGCAAAAGCGGGAGCAAGCTCCCGCACTCCAAAAGGAATCCCTGCGCTCCGGTTGCGTGGAACTCGCTTCCCTTCTATGCTGAATTGGCCACTGTTATGAAGCGCATCTACCTCGATCACAACGCCACCACGCCTGTCGAGCCGGCTGTGCTTGAGGCGATGCTGCCCTATTTCTCCGGCGAATTCGGCAACGCCTCCTCGATCCACACCTTTGGGCAGCGCGCCCGCGCGGCGGTGGAAACAGCGCGCGCGCAGGTGGCGGCTCTTCTGAATGCCCGGCCGCAGGAGATTGTGTTCACCAGCGGCGGCACGGAATCGGACAATCACGCGATTTTCGGAGTGGTTGCCGCGGCCTCGCGTTCCCTCACTTCTACCGAGCCAGCCCCGCACATCATCACTTCCTCGATCGAGCATGAGGCGGTGCTGAACACCTGCCAGGCACTCGAAAAGCAAGGCGTTGCGGTCAGCTATCTTCCGGTGGACCGCGCAGGATTGGTTGACCCGGAAGCGGTGCGGCAAGCGATACGTCCGGAGACGATCCTGATCACGCTGATGCACGCCAACAACGAGCTCGGCACGGTTCAGCCGCTCGGGGAGATTGGGCGCATCGCCGCGGAAGCGGACGTCTATTTCCATACCGACGCGGTGCAATCCGTGGGCAAGATTCCCGTGGACGTGAAGGCGTTGCAACTCGATCTGCTTTCCCTTTCCGGGCACAAGTTCTACGCGCCGAAAGGCGTTGGCGCGCTCTTTATCAAGGGCGGCACGCGGTTGCGGCAATTTCTCTATGGCGGGCATCACCAGCGCGGCTTCCGCCCGGGCACGGAGAATGTGCCGGGAATCGTGGGCCTTGGCAAAGCCGCGGAACTCGCGCGCCTTTCCCTGCAAAGCGATGCTGCGCGCATCGCCGCGTTGCGGGACCGGCTGGAGCAAGGCCTGCTGGCGCGCGTGCCGGATGCGCAAGCGAATGCGGCGAGCGCGCCGCGCACGCCCAACACCACCGACATCACTTTTCCGGGGATTGAGGGTGAAGCGCTGATCATCGCGCTCGATCTGAAGGGGCTCGCGTGCTCCACGGGAGCGGCCTGCTCCTCAGGCGCGGTCGAGCCCTCGCACGTGCTCACGGCTATTGGGCTCTCTGCTCCCGACGCGCGCGCCACGATTCGCTTCAGTCTCGGTCGCCACACAACTGAAGCGGAAATTGCGGCCGCACTGGAAATCGTCCCTGCGGCGGTGGCGCAACTTCGCCAGCTTTCTCCCACCTACCGCCGCGAGGTCTCCGCCGGAACGTGAGCCGCAGGCATACGCTAAACTGAACAAGCTATGTCCACTGAACTCCAACTCGATGGTTTACCCGCGGCCAAGGAACTGCAGCCAGGACTTGTCGCCGTGGCCATGTCCGGTGGCGTGGACTCCTCCACGGTCGCCGCCGTGCTGCTGCGGCAAGGGCGGCCCATCGTGGGGCTCACAATGCAGCTCTGGAATCAGCGGCGCTTGCCCGAATTGCAAGGCGATGGCCCGGCGCAGCATCGCTGCTGCTCGCTCGATGATGTGTACGACGCCAAGCGGGTGGCGCAGCACCTCAGCTTTCCGCATTACGTGGTGAACTTCGAGGAGCAGTTTGAAGAGCGCGTCGTGCGCCCGTTCGTGCAGCAGTACCTTGCCGGCCGGACGCCCATTGCCTGCACGAATTGCAACACCGACGTGAAGTTCGAGCCGCTTCTGCGCATGGCGCGGCAGATTGGCGCGGAACGCCTGGCCACCGGCCATTACGCGCGCATCCGCAGAAATGGACGCACGGGACGCTACGAATTGCGGCGCGCTTGCGATGATTCCAAGGACCAGTCGTATTTCCTGTGGGGCCTGTCGCAGGAGCAGCTCTCGCGCAGCGAATTTCCGCTGGGCGAACTGACCAAGGAAGAAGTGCGCGCGCTGGCACGCCAAGTGCATCTGCCGGTAGCGGAAAAGCCGGAGAGCATGGAACTGTGCTTCGTGCCCAGCGGGAATTACGTGCAATTCATCCATGCCTATTCGCGCGAGCGCGGCGAACCGATTAACGATGCGGCCGGCGACATCGTCACCGAAGATGGCACGGTGATTGGCCGCCACACCGGCGTACACAATTACACGATAGGCCAGCGCAAAGGCCTGGGCTTCGCGGCAGGCAAGCCCATTTACGTTCTGGCCATTGATCCGGAGAAGAATCGCATCATCGTGGGTGAGGATGAGGCACTGCGCACCAGCACATTTGAGATTGAAGGCATGAACTGGATTTCCATCGAGACGCCGGCCGCGCCCTTGCGCGCATTCGCGAAAATTCGCCACAAGCATGAACCCGCGGCAGCAACCGTGGAAGCACTGCCGGGGCGGCGCGCGCGCATCACCTTCGACGTGCCGCAACGCGCCATCACGCCGGGCCAGGCGGCTGTCGTCTATGACGGCGAAGTTGTTTTAGCCGGCGGCTGGATCAAATAAAAAGCGGCGCGAACATTGCGCTTCGCGCCGCCGGAAATTGCTACAAGACTTAACCTGAAATCCTAAGTCGAAGAGGGATTTCATCGCACGAAAAACGTGCGATGGAAAACCGTATCTCCGCTCCGGGACGGCAGAGAGCGCCGTCCCCCCGGTCGAAATGACAGGTTTTTGGGTGGTGATTGATGTGGGAGCATTCAACTTCAGATTTTAGTTTATGTTTTCAGATAAACAATTCGTCTTCCTGTTCCTTTGTTTCGCGCACGGGTTCCGGGCCGCGCCGCGAGCGCAGAACATCCAAGCCGACCTTGATCCCCTGCACCAGCGCAGATGCTGTATGCACCGGCCCCCAAAATGTCCGCCGCACCTGCGTGCCGGCATCCTCGACGGCTTCCAGCGTGCCCGCCAGTATGCGATCCACGCGAACCAATTGTCCGCGGAGGCGATCCGTAGCTTCCCCAACGACACGATCCAATCTCAGGGCCTGCCCGCGCGCAAGATAGACAATTTGCGAAGCGTCCTCGACGAGATTGGCAATCTTCGGCTGCGTGTCCTCAAGAAGGATCTGGGTACGCGTGAGAATGGGTCCCATGCGCGAGTGCAGATCGTTCACCACGCGATTGATGGATTCCGTGGTGCGCTTCAACTGCAGGAACAACGCGATGAGGATGCCCACCTGAACAACGAGCGCTACCGCTGCAACAATACTGAAGAATTCCATCCAGAATTGCATACACACCCTGCCCTCTCCGCGCCTTCCGCGGAACATCCCCTGGGTACGGCGAACGGCCCGTCAGGACTTCGTTTCGCGCAGAAAAGCTTCGCGTCCGGCATCGACGGCCGCGGCAATCGAATCGCGCTTGCGAACGGCAACATCCTTGCCGCGTTCGATCAGGTCATCGGCGCGATCACGCAATTCCTTCGCCTTTTTCTGGGCAAATTCGCGGCCTTCATCGGCGCGCTTGGTCAGGTATTCGCGAGTCTCTTCGCCAGATTTGGGAGCAAAGAGCACCCCCAGCAACGCGCCTACGCCGAGACCTACGAGAAAATAAGAAACCTTAGAACCCACGTTGTCAGCCATGGAAACCTCCAAGGCAACCGTAGCATACGGCGGCAGGTGCCGCAACACGTGGTAACCAGTATAGATGAGTTAAAAGGTTAGACGGTTTCAGTGGGGAGCTTGAAATGCCGCAGGATCTTCTCGGCACTTTTCTTTGATACGACTCGGCTTAGCTCATCTATCGTGGCGCGCTGGAGATTGGCGATGCTGCCGTAGCGCTGCAACAGGAGTTGGCAGGTACGCGGGCCGATGCCGGGAATATCAAGGAGAGAGCTTTTGGTCTGGCGGGCTGCGCGGCGCTGGCGATGAAAGGTGACCGCAAAACGGTGGGTTTCGTCGCGAATCTGCTGAATCAGATGCAGAACCGGGGAGTGGCGATCCAGGGTGATGGGGTCATTTTCCTGGCCGAGAACGTAGAGGATTTCTTCCTGCTTGGCGATGCTAGCCATCGGCTGGTTGATGATCTGGAGCGCTTCCAGGGCTTGCGCCGCGGCGTGGAGCTGGCCAAGGCCGCCGTCGATAAGAATAAGACCGGGGAAGAGCTTTTTTTCTTTCTGCAAGCGGCGATAGCGGCGCGTGACCGCTTCGTACATGCTGGCGAAGTCGTCGTTTTGCGCACGGGGACGGCCGGCGGGCGTTTCATCGCCGCGAATGATGAACTTGCGATAGTCCGATTTCTTCATGCGGCCATTTTCCCAGACGACCATTGAAGCGACGGTATCCGTTCCCTGGATGTGGGAGATGTCGAAACTCTCGATGCGCTTGGGATCTTCCGGAAGAGTGAGTGTGTTTTGAAGCGCCTCGGTGATGGCTTTGGATGTGGGCTTCAACACACGGAAGCGCTGCTCGAAGGAATGCTTGGCGTTGCTTTCGACGAGATCGAGGAAAGCGCGCTTACTGCCCCGCATCGGAGTGTGGATTTCCACTTTGTGGCTGGCGCGTTCGGAGAGAGTGTCTTCGAGCAAGGCGCGGTCTTCAAAATCGATGGGGACATGAACCATTTTGGGCAGGTATTCCGCGTCGAGATACAACTGTTTGAGAAGCGCGGGCACGAATTCGTGGGGATCAAATGCTTCCAATTCCTCCCAATAAAATTCGCGGCGGTCGACCACGCGGCCTCCGCGCAGGTGAAAGAGATTTGCGGCGACCAGAGGAGGTTCCGCGTAGTAAGCCAGAACGTCGGTGTCGTCGCCTTGCGCCGCGGCAATGCGCTGGCGTTCTTCGATATCCTCGATGGTGCGCAGAAGATCGCGATAGGAGGCGGCTTCCTCGAAGCGCTCCTGTTCGGAGGCGGCCACCATGCGCCCTTCGATGCTCTTCATGAGGTCGTGGCGGCGCCCATCGAGAAACATGCGGACATCGCGCACGGCTTCCGAGTAGCAGTCATCGGTGGTAAGGCCGGCGACGCAGGGTCCGAGACACCGGTGAATGTAGTACTGCAAACAGGGGCGGGGATGATTCTTCGTAAGATCAACGAAGCACGAGGGAACAAGAAAGCGCTTGTGAATAAAATGCAGGATGCGGCGGGCGAGACTGGAAGGAAAGTAGGGGCCAAAATAGAGCGAGCCGTCTTTCTTGACGCGGCGAGTGAAATAGACGCGGGGATATTTTTCGGACAGAGTGAACTTGATGTAGGGATAGGTCTTGTCGTCGCGAAGGACGACGTTGAACTTGGGTTTGTACTGCTTGATGAAATTGTGTTCGAGGGCGAGAGCTTCGCGTTCGTTGGCGACAACGATCGTCTCGAGGTCGGCGATTTCGCGGGCGAGCGAGCCGGTTTTGGCGTCGGCCCAGCGCGACTCGAGGAAGTAGGAACGCACGCGGTTGCGTAGGGAGCGGGCTTTGCCCACATAGACGACGGTGCCGCCGGCGTCCTTGAATAGGTACACGCCGGGCTGTTCGGGGAGCAGGGCGGCTTTTTCGCGGGGTTCCATGCGAATGGAAGTGCGGCGCAACGTCGGCCGCTATTCTTATTTTACGGCCTGGGGCGGCCCAATGCGAACCGGGGACGGCCGAGAGCGTGGCGAGATCGTCGGGAGTGGCGTTGAACCCGCGAAACGCAGGTGGAAATACCGGCGGCGGCGGAGTCGTATATACTGAGGACTGCCGCATGCTGCGGCATCACTCCCCGAGAAAAGAGGAATCCCTACGTGAAAGCAAATCTTGTGTTGCGGCTGGCGTCCGTTGCGCTGCTGTCTACGGCGCTGGTATGCCCCGCCGTGCGTTCCGACGAAGGAATGTGGACCTTTGATAATCCTCCTCTGAAGCAACTGCAGGAAAAATACAATTTCACGCCGAGCCAGCAGTGGCTGGATCATTTGCGCCTGGCGAGCGTGCGCTTGAATGACGGTGGTTCGGGATCATTTGTCAGCGCGCATGGGTTGCTGCTGACGAATCATCACGTGGCGCGCGGGCAACTGCAAAAGAACTCCACCGCGGAACACGATTACATTCGCGACGGCTTCTATGCAGCGACGCCGGAACAGGAGATGAAGTCGCAAGACCTGGAGGTGAACGTCCTGGTTTCGATGGAGAACGTGACGGACAAAGTGAGTGCCGGGGTGAAGGGCGCAAAGAATGCGGAAGAAGAGTTTGCAAAGCGCAAAACCGTGATCGCGGATATCGAGCGGGAAAGCACGGAGAAGACGGGCTTTCGTTCGGACGTGGTGACGTTTTATCAGGGCGGCGAATACTGGCTGTATCGCTACAAAAAGTACACGGATGTGCGGCTGGTGTTTGCGCCGGAGCAGCAGACAGCCTTCTTCGGTGGCGACCCGGACAATTTCACGTATCCGCGGTATGACCTGGACATGGCGCTGTTCCGTGTGTACGAAAATGGCAAACCGGTGGACAGCAAGGATTACCTGAAGTGGAACCCAAGAGGCGCGGGCGACGGGGAGTTGGTGTTCGTCTCCGGGAATCCGGGATCAACAGCGCGGATGGATACCTACGCGCAACTGGAAAGCTTGCGGGATGTCCGGGCGCCCTATGTGCTACAGGTTCTGAAGAGGCGCGTCGCTCTGTTGAAAGAGTATTCGGAGCGCGGACAAGAGCAGGCGCGACAAGCCGCGAGCCTGATTTTTGGCCTCGAAAACAGCTTGAAGGCGTGGCAGGGGCGATACGAAGGATTGCTGGACAAGAATGTGATGGACAAGAAACGCAAGGACGAGGAAGAGTTCCGGGCCAAGGTGAAGGCGAATCCCGAATGGGAGAAGGAGTACGGCGGAGCGTGGGATGCCATTGCGCGGGCCACAGAAATTGAGAAGCCACGCATCAAGGACCAGTATTTCCGGGCGACAGATTCGCAACTGTCCGCGTTGGCGGTGACGCTGGTGACGTACGTGGCGGAAATCAAAAAACCCGACGGCGAGCGGCTGGAGGGCTTTCACGAATCGCAATTAGACTCGCTGAGGCTGCGGCTGTTCTCGCCGGCGCCCATCTATCCGGAAATGGAAATCGCGCGGATGACGAGCGCGCTGGAGGCCGGGCTCAAAGAACTGGGACCGAACGATGCCTGGCTGAAGGCGGTGCTGGACGGGCGGCCACCCAAAGATGCCGCGACGCAATTGATCGCCGGGACAAAGATGGCCGACCCGGCGTTTCGCAAGAGTCTGGTGGACGGCGGAAAAGCCGCCGTGGACGCTTCCAGCGATCCGATGATCGCGATGACACGCAGGATCGACCCGATTCGCCGCGAGCGGATTAAATGGCTCGAGGATAATGTCCAGAGCGTGGAACAGCGCGCGGGCGAGCAATTGGGCAAAGCGCGGTTCGCGGCTTACGGCAAGACAACTTATCCGGATGCCACATTCACGCTGCGGCTGTCTTACGGACAGGTGCAGGGCTATCCGATGAATGGAACAAAGGCACCGTACAAGACCACCTTTTACGGTTTGTACGATCGCTCCGCCAGCTTTGACAACAAGGGCCCCTTCGAATTGCCCAAGCGGTATGTCGACGGCAGAGACAAGCTGGACCTGGCGACACCGGTGAACTTTGTCACCACGAACGACATCATCGGCGGCAATTCCGGCTCTCCGGTGGTGAATCGTAACGGAGAGATCGTCGGGCTGGTGTTCGACGGAAACATCGAGTCGCTTGTCGGCGATTTCGTTTTTGACATGACGGCGAACCGGACCGTGGCCGTGCACACGGGGGCGATGACCGAGGCGCTGAGCAAGCTATACGGCGCGCAGCAATTGGTGGACGAACTGCTTGGCAAATAACCTAGGCAACTTTTTGCGCGGTTTGCAGAATCGCAGAGGGGTGAGAAGGTAACGCCGTGAACCTCTTGCGAAAATTGTTCGTGCTCTCTCTGTTGGCCGGAGCGGGGCTGTGCCTTGCGGCATGGCCCGCTTTGGCGCAGGATGCGCCCGCGAACGCTCCGCCGAAAAAGCAAGACGCGCCGCCCAAGCCCAAACCCAATGCCGATTCAGCGGTGCAATCCGCGCCGGACCAGCCAAAATGGGATCCTTTGCGCGCGGAAAAGGACATCGAAGTTGGGAAGTACTACATGAAGAAGGGGGATTTGGACGCGGCGATCGACCGCTTTCAGGATGCAACCGACGCGAAACCCGGCTACGCCATTCCCTTCCTGTACCTGGGGGAGGCTTATGAGAAAAAAGGAAAGAAGAAGCAGGCGGTCAAGGCCTACCAGCGGTACCTTGATCTATATCCTCACGCTGAAGATGGCGACAAGATTCGCAAGAAGATTGTGAAACTGCACGAAGAAATCGACAAAGAACGCAGCTGAGAGGCGTGCGGAGAAAGCTGCGGCTGGCGGGACACCGGTTTCTCTCCCGCTTTGCTGAAGCGGAATCGCGGGCAGCGGGTGGGTTTCCAGCTTGTGGGCTACTCGGAGTTTACAACTAAACAGATCCTAGCTTCCCTAATGCCGACAAACTGGTCACAATGCCGCGGAACCTCAAACCAGGTGTGTTCATCGCAAAAAGTAACCAGCCACCGTGGGCCACTCTCCGCGAAGAATTCTCCTGGAAAGGCTGCCATGGAACGCTTCCAGGTATCTGCTGCAACCACCTTTCGTCAGCCGTTTCGACATGCAAGCCCTAATCCAGGCGCCTCGCTCAAGTCCTAGCTGGATGAGATCGTTTAAGAACGCGGGACTGACACGCAGCCTGCGCCAGTGCTTGCCATCGATGCTGAGGTACCTAGTGTCTATCTCCGTCACGTTCGTCTGACTTACGAGGGATGCGAACGACGCCGTGGATGGCCTGGGTTCCGAAATGCCCCGTCGCAGGACCCGTGAGCACCAGGGTCACGTTCGACGACTGGACCTCCGTTCCTCCGGTGATGCAGACCTGCAGCGTGGATGGCCCCTTAGCCTCAAAGGGTGCGGAGTTTCCGTTGCCGGTAATGCTGACAGGGCCGGTGACCACTAAGCCAGAGCTGGTGGTAGGAGGGTTGTTGGCAGGGCAGACGCTCGTGTCGTAGCTGACCACGGCATCCGTCATTGTAATGTGGTGAGTGTGAGGACTGCGTGCCCCGGGGTTGTCAACGTTAGCGGGGTTCAGTACGATCCAATAATCGGGATGTTCCATAGTCATAAAGGCAGAGAAATCGGCTTCGCCGGATTCTCCTTTGATCTTCAACGACCACGCGCCATGCATTTCCCACGGACCGCCGACGCCTGTTGCGGGGGTATAGTCATTGATGATGCCGCTCAAGTGCGCAGGGATAGGAGCTTGGGCCAGAGCGCCGGCAGGTACCGCAAGCACCAGGACCGCGATAATGCGAACTGCCCACTTGAAAACTTTGCTGTTCATGAGAATCCTCCAAATTTGAGATTTACAACTTATCGCCTAAGGCTCCTCGGGGCACGGATCGTGAAGGCCTACTCGGGAGACTTACGGCCCAAGAACTGCACTTCGGCGATTTCACACCAGAGTCGCGCAGACACAATCGAACGGCTCGAAGGGTGCTGTCAAACGGCAATGGGCAGAGTTGCAGCCCATTTCTCTGCTTGCCGTCGAATGCTGTGGTTTGCCGTGGCTGCGGCTGGCTGGCGAAGGTACAATTCGGCCCCCGGGCAAGCGACATGTGTGGACTTAAAAGGAGAGCGCGATGGGTGAACCTCCCTCTGGCACGCCGCCACCTGTGAGCCCATCCGAAGACCGGCTGGATTCCTGGAAGGAAATCGCGGCATACCTCAACCGCGATGTGACGACGGTCCAGCGCTGGGAGAAACGGGAGGGCATGCCCGTTCACCGCCACCAACATGACAGGATAGGCTCGGTTTACGCTTCTCGCACGGAGTTGGACACTTGGGCGCGCAGTCGGAACCTTCGCGTGGCGCAAGAGAACGAAAACGAGGCTCCCTCGTCCAATCCCCCTGCGCCGCCGCGCACTGCGATATCGACCTCTCTAACCAGATGGAGGTTCGTCTTGCTGCTGGCAGCTGCGGGAGCCACGTTGGCGATTGGCGTAAGCCTCTGGTTTCAGAGGACGGAATACTTCTGGCGAAACCCCATCGCTGGCGCGCGATTTCAGACAGTCACGGATTTCGATGGAGTGGAGCAGGCCGCCGCGGTTTCACGCGACGGTCATTTCGTGGCGTTTCTGTCGGACCGGGACAGACAAATGGACGTCTGGGTTACGCAGGTCGGTTCGGGACAGTTCCACAACTTGACCCGCGGGAGCGCGCCGGAACTCGTCAATCCATCGATTCGCACCCTGGGGTTCTCGCCCGACGGCTCTCTCGTCACGTTTTGGGTTCACCGGCAAGAAGGCTCGAGCGGCGGCGACATCAGCATCTGGGCGGTTCCGACGCTGGGCGGGCAGCCGAGGCCATACCTTGAAGGCGTGGCCGAGTTCGACTGGTCGCACGACGGCTCTCGACTCGCGTACCACACGCCCGGACCAGGAGACCCGCTGTTCGTGTCGGACGGCAGCCGGCGATCGGAGGGTCCGCCCATCTTTACTGCCCCTGCCGGGCTCCACTGTCACTTTCCGTTGTGGGCGCCCGACTCGGCCTTCATCTACTTTGTCCAAGGCTCCCTCCCAGACAAATTGGACATCTGGCGCATCACTCCAACCGGCGGGACCCCTGAACGGATTACGTCGCACTCTGGGCGCGTGAGTTATCCGGTCCTATTGGACCGGCGGACGCTCATGTACCTCTCTAGCGATTCCGATGGCTCGGGGCCGTGGCTTCATAGCATGGACGTCGAGCGCCGCATTCCCCACCGGCTGACCTCTGGCCTTGACCGATACACGTCGTTGGCGGCCAGCGCTGACGGTCGCCGCCTGGTTGTCACGCTCGCGAGTCCGAAGAGAACGCTCTGGCGCCTGCGCGTCTCTGATTCACCTGCCGAGGTGTCGGCGGCGGCGCGAATCTCCCTAACAACCAGCACCGGATTCTCCCCCCGACTGGGTCCAGATTATCTTTTGTATGTTTCTGCGACCGGCACGAGCGAGAGTATCTGGAAACTCGCCAACGGAACTGGAACGGAATTGTGGAATGGTCAGGGAGCGCAGGTCTTTGGGGGCCCAGCAATCTCGCCCGACGGACGGTCTATCGCATTCTCTGTCCGGCAAAACGGGCAGACGCTCTTGTACGTGATGCAGGCCGACGGCACGAACGCGCGGGTTGTGGCCGATTCGCTCGACCTGCAGGGCGCTCCAGCGTGGGCGCCGGACGGCCAATCGATCACCTCGGCGGCGGAGGATCACGGCGTCCCACACCTGTTCCGGGTGCCGATCAACGGTCGCCCCCCCGCTCTCTTTGTGCAGGAGTACTCGGTCGATCCCGCGTGGGCGCCCGATGGCCGCTTTTTTGTCTACTCGGGACCCGACATCGGCACGACGTTTTCGGTGAAAGCCGCCACGGCCGAGGGCGCAGCGCATCCCCTGCCAGCCCTGACCCTGACTCGGGGAGCTCGACACCTGGCTTTCCTACCCGGAGGACGGGCGCTCGTGCTGTTGCGGGGAGAGATTCAACATAAGAATCTCTGGCTCATTGACCTGGAGACGGGCGCCGAGCGACAGTTGACCAACCTCACCGCCGACTTCGACATTCGCGACTTCGACATCTCCCCAGACGGCCGCGAAGTTGTCCTCGAACGAGTCCAGGAACGCTCGGATGTGGTGCTGCTGGATCTCCCCCGGCCATAATCCGGGTTCGACCCAGCGGCGCGATCGGCGCTCCGAATATCGGGCTGCGCGAGTCTTTACAGCCGAGGAACGCATGTGTTTAGACCTTGCCTAGATGGGGCGCAGCGTGCTGCGCCCCTACAACGGCAGGAGAAACCGAGGAGCGGCCCGCCTCAGAAGGACGGACCCTACACGAGCGGGGAAACCCAAGAGCGACCGATCTGAAGATCGGCCACTACACAGTAAAAGCCAAGAGACATGGGAAACCCAAAAAAGGGAGGGGCGGGGCTAGCGGGCGAGATGGTCTAGGACTTTGCGAGCCAGGGTGAATTGATCGAAGCGTTTCTCTTCCGCGCGAAATTCCGGCGAGTGGGAAACGAGCGTGCAGCCGGAGCGCCGCGTGGGATGCTTGACGTGCAGCATCTCGTGAAACAGGACATACTCAACGACAAATTGCGGGATGCCGGTCCGGTCCATGCGGCGATTCAGCAGAATCTGATTGGGCCCGGGATCATAGCAGCCAAACTGGCGGCGCCAGCCACGGACGCTCCAGCCCATGTGGGGCCTGCGGAGTTCTCCACCAAAATACTTTGAATTCAGTTGCTCGAACAGCGCGGCGAGATCATATTGGCGGCCCTGCGGCGCGGCGTGTTTGGGGCGCACGCGGCGGCTGCGCATGCGGCTGATGCGGGAGCGCGTGCGGCCGGAACGCGCATAGGTCAGGTAGGACTGCACAAGAGCGCGCGGCAACCTGCGTCGAAAGACCCGCGAGAGAAGCAGCGCGGCGGCGCTTTCCAGGACGCTCAAGGGAGCGCGGCTGAGCAAATCCGAGAGCCGCACGATGAGCATATCTTCGCGGCGGCGAATGGTCAGAACAAGACTGCTGTAAGGGTAAAACTCCACACGAAAATGCGGAGGACGCCCTTCGCATCCGATGCGGGTGAAGACGCGCTGGAAGAGGGCGACGCCACCGGGGACCTGATTCGAGTTGCGGGTTCTTGGGCTCAAGTCTTGCGCCTCACGGGCGGCGGCGCGGCTTTTTTCCTGGCCTTCTCGGCTTCGTTGAGAGCATCCCGCGTGCCTTCAATGGCATCGTCGAGATTGTCTTTGTAGATTTCGAGTTCCGGGCCTTCGGCGGCATATTTCTGCAAGATGGGAAGAAACTCCTTGGCTTTTGCGGCCATGAGATCGATGCCCTGACGGATGTTGTCCTGCTTTTCGAGGCCCAATTGGATCAGGTCGGCAGCGTCGTCCACACACCCAATATACGAGTTCATCAAGAAATTGAGCATCTCCGTGTGCTTAGTGGGTGACGGGTGCTCAAGCTCGTACTGAAACTTTTTCAAACGATCGTCGGCAAACGTCAAAAAAAGCGCGATGCGCTCGTTGGCCGTTTCGGCGTCGCGAATCTTGTCCGCTTCAAGCGCGGAGAGGTAATCCTTATCCGGGCGCTGGGCCCGGGCTGCACCGGGAAAACAAACAACGGCCAGCAGCAGAAGGACGAACATGAAAGCGGGGTGTTTGGATCTCATGGTTTCGCCTCCGGCGGAGAGGGGGCCCTCTGGGGATCCTTGGTGCGGCGGGGAAACAGCAGATGAATCAGCTCGTCATCAAAGGAGATGAGATCCTGCCGGACAATCTGCAAGGGCGGGCGCACGGGATCGGGAACGGCTACCAAAGTTTCCTCCACTTCGCGAACGGCGCGGCGGACCTGCAGCTCGAGGTTGCGATAACTCGTGGCGTGTCGGTCAGGATCCGGCTCCTCCTTCCTAAGAAGCTCGAACGCGGCGCGAACGTTGTCCCGGTACTTTTCAAAAATGAAGCCCACGGTGATGTAATCTCCGGCCTGACCCGCTTTGGTGGCGGAATCAAATTCGGCCAGGCCCAGTTTGTCGAGTGTCTTGATCTTGGTTGCCGCATGGGGATCGCGATCAAAATGATTCTGCAGCTCCTTGATCTTGTCGGCGGCAAAAAGCGAGGAGCACAAGAGAAGGAAAATGACGGGAGCGAACGCGGAAATTCCGGGGCCCGGATTCCCTGCCCTATTTCTTGTTCTGGGCCCGTTTCTCGAGAACATGGATACGCTGGTTCGCCTGCCACACCTGGTTAGGATTCTTGTTCTGATCGAGTTCCAAAAACTTTCGATACGCATCGAGAGCAGGTCGAACCTCATCAAGCTTATCGTAACAAAGTGCGCGAATAAACCACTGCCCGGCGTTGGGCGTTTCCGCTTTGGCAATCAGATCGAGGGCGGACAGGGTGGCCGGGTAATTCCCGCTGAGGTAGAACACGGAGCTGAGATCTTTCCAATAGGCAAGATTATTGCGATCGAGCTGAAGCGCATTTTTGAGCTCTTTTTCCGCAGCGGGAAAGTCGCGCTTCTGCAAGAGAACATGACCCAGACCGCCGTGGAGCGGGGCATCGTTGGGTGCCAAGGCGACGGCCTGTTGTAGCGTGACGATGGCATCGTCCAGCCTCTTCTGGGCAATCTGAACGTCGGCGCGGAGTTTCAGAGCGTCAATCGTAGGCTGCTGGCCCGCGGAGGCGCGATCGATTTCGGCGAGCGCCGCGTCGTACTGCTGCTGCTCGATCAGTATATGGATCAAACGGTTGCGCGCGGCACCGTCACGCGGCTCCACGGCGAGGTAGTTGCGGTAGGCGTCGGCGGCATCTGGCTTTTTTTGCGCGTCGAGGCTCTGCGCCAGGCCTTGCAGCGCCGTGGGCGATTGCGGCTGAATCTCCAGGGCGTGGCGGAATTTGGCTTCGGCATCGGCCGGGCGCGCATTGCGGAGATACATGGCACCGAGGTGGGTTACTGCCTCGATGTCGTTGGGATCGAGGTGCGAAGCTGCTTCAAACGATGCGGTGGCTCCCGCAGCATCTCCGGAACGTTCCAATGCCAGACCCAGCAAGAAACGGGGACGTGTCTGCGAAGGCAGAAGCTCCGTAGCCTTGCGGAGGGGAGCGGCGGCGGCGGAGGGGTCCTTCTCGAGGAGCAGAATGCCCAGGTTCAGTTGCGCTTCGGCCATTTTCGGATCGAGTTCGGCGGCTTTTTGATATTCCGCGCGGGCTTCGTCGGTGCGTTTCAGCCCGGTAAGCGCATAGGCCAACTGAAAGTGCACAAAGGCGACGTCCGGCTTTTCGGCGAGAAATTTTTGCAGGGGGATGATCGCCGCTTCGAAATCGCTTTTGTCGAGGTCGGCCTGGGCTTCGTCGAGGAGATCGTTGAGCGGATTGCGGAGCTTTTGTGTTTTAGCTTGCGCGGGTTTGTTGGACGCTTCCTGGGATTGCTGCGAAAACAAAGGGGGCGATGGAGTGTGGGCAGCCGCACAAGCAGGGGAAAGGATCCCGGCCGCGGCGAATGCCACGACATACGGCAAGAACATGCGACGACGGTCCTTCATGGCTCTATGGGAGGCAGTTTCGCCGCCTCGCTTTTTGCAGGCGCAACTCCTGGTGTTTTGGATGCTCCATTGGAGGAGCGTTTTGCCTGCGCGTCTCCATTGCCGAGCACGCGCGCGAGATACCGCCCGGTATGCGACTGGGCATTGCGCGCCACCTGTTCGGGCGTGCCGGTGGCGATGATCTTGCCACCTTGATCGCCGCCTTCCGGGCCAAGATCGATGAGCCAGTCCGCGGCTTTGATGACGTCGAGATTGTGTTCAATGACCAGGAGCGAGGCACCCGATTCCAGGAGCTTGCGGAAAGCGGCCAGCAGCTTGGCGATATCGTCAAAATGGAGGCCGGTGGTGGGCTCGTCAAGAATGTAGAGGATGCCGCGATTTTCCGTACGTGAAAGATGAGCGGCAAGTTTGAGGCGCTGCGCTTCGCCGCCGGAAAGCGTGGTGGCGGACTGGCCGAGCCGCAGATAACCAAGACCAATCTCATTGAGGATGCGAAGTTTCGTGACGATTTTGGGGAGATTCACGAAGAAGGCCAGGGCTTCGCGCACGGTCATATCGAGAACATCATGGACATTTTTGCCGTGGTAACGAACGTCGAGAACGCTGCTCTTGAAGCGCTGGCCGCGGCACTCCTCGCAGATCAGCTCGACGTCGGCCAGAAACTGCATCTCAACGGTCACGGTGCCATCGCCCTGGCAGGTTTCGCAGCGTCCCCCGGGGACATTGAAGGAAAAATGGCCGGCGGTGTAGCCGCGGCGCTTGGCGTCAGGCGTATCGGCGAAAACGTCGCGGATGGCATCGAAGGCTTTGAGGTAGGTGGCGGGATTGGAGCGCGGGGTGCGGCCAATCGGCGATTGATCGACTATCACCAGGTCCTGAATGTACTCTTCGCCAGCAAGGCGATCGCAGAATTCCTTGATGCTGGCGCCGCTGCGCTGCGCCGAGAGTGCCCGATACAGGACATTATGCACGAGCGTGGATTTGCCGGACCCGCTGACGCCTGTCACGACGGTGAGAACTCCCAGCGGCAGCATAAGGTCCACATTTTGGAGATTGTGCAGGGTCGCACCGCTCAGGCGGAGAAATTTCCCGGCGGGCTTGCGGCGCGTGGCAGGAACGGGAATGCGCAATTCGCCGCTGAGATAGCGGCCGGTAATGGACTTGGGGTCCTTGAGAATTTCGGCGTAGTTGCCGGAGAAGAGCAGCCTGCCGCCAAGTTCGCCCGCGCCGGGACCTAGATCGAGGATGCGATCCGCAGCCTGAATAGTGTCTGGATCATGCTCGACGACGAGCACGGTGTTGCCTAGATCGCGGAGACTCTTGAGGATGTCGATGAGGCGCTGGGTGTCGCGCGGGTGCAGGCCGATGGAGGGCTCGTCCAAAACGTAGAGCGCGCCGACAAGATGCGAACCCAGCGACGTGGCCAGTTGGATGCGCTGCGATTCCCCTCCAGAGAGAGTGGAGGTAAGACGGTCGAGCGTGAGGTAATCGAGGCCGACTTCGTCGAGAAACTTAAGGCGGGAGCGAATCTCCTCGAGAATTTTATCGGCAATTTTGGATTGCGATTCGGTGAGGCGCAGCTCCAGGAAAAACTTGCGCGCTTCCTTTACGGTGAGCTTGCAAAGTTCCGTGATCGATTTTCCGGTGATGCGCACGGCGCGGGCTTCGGCGCGCAACCGCGTGCCGCCGCATTCGGGACACGTGGCGTACCCGCGAAAACGGCTCAAAAAGACGCGCACATGGAGTTTGTACTTTTTGCGCTCGAGCCAGTTGAAGAAGCCCTTTACGCCGTCGAAATCGTTTTCGGGGTCGCCTTCGAGGATCAGGCGGCGCTGCTCGGCGGTGAGTTGGCGCCAGGGAACGTTTGTGGGGATGCCGCGCTCGCGCGCCCATCTGCGCGATTCCTGGAAAAGGACGCGGTATCGCGGCTTGGTCCACGGCTCAATCGCGCCATCATCGAGCGACTTGCTGGGGTCGGGAATCACGAGGTTGAGATCGAAATCAATGGTGTTCCCAAAGCCCTGGCAGCGCGGGCAAGCGCCATAGGGATTGTTGAACGAGAAGAGTCGCGGCTCGGGCTCCTGATAGAGCGTGCCGTCGTTCTTGCACTCGAAGCGCTCATTGAAGGTGAGGCGCTCAGCGGGAGTGCCGGCAGCATCGGCGGGGAATTCCAGGATCGCTTCGCCGCCGCCCTCGCGGTAGCAGATTTCTATGGAATCGACGAGGCGCGAGCGGGCGTCTGGGTTGGCGGCGAGGCGGTCGACAAGGACATGGATGGGCTTCGTGAAATCCACGTCCAGGAGCGATTCCGGCGACGAGAATTCGTGGACGCGGCCTTCCTGATAGAGCCGGTTGAAGCCGCGCTTCTGCAGATCCTGCAACATCTGGCGCAGGGCGTCCTCGGTTGGAGGAGCGACGATCTTTTTGCGAGAGGTCTTTTTCGGCGTTGCAGGTGGTTCTGGGCCGGGCACGCGCAAGAGATAAAGCACGTAGATACGGCGCCCCGGCGCATGGGCAAGCACGCGACCAGCAATCTGGTCGGGTGAATCGCGGCGGACTTCCGCGCCGCACTTGATGCAAAAGGTTTGGCCGCAGCGGGCAAAGAGCAGGCGAAGGTAATCGTAGACTTCGGTGGCCGTGGCGACCGTCGAGCGCGGATTGCGCGTGGCGTTTTTCTGACGGATGGCAACTGCCGGGGCGATCCCGGTGACCTCGTCCACATCGGGTTTTTCCATGCGCTCCAGGAACTGGCGAGCGTAGGCGGAAAGGGACTCGACGTAGCGCCGCTGGCCTTCGGCGTAGATGGTGTCAAAGGCCAGGGAGGACTTGCCGGACCCGCTCACGCCGGTGACGACGGTGAGGGCTTCGTGGGGGATTTCCACGGTGATGTTCTTGAGATTGTGGACGCGGGCGCCGCGCACACGCAGAACTTCCTCTTGTTGGAGGGTGGGAGCGATGGTTTCGTTCGTCGCCAAAGGGAAGCTCAGTCAGCGCGCTCTGCGCATGCTGCCTAAACCTCAAAGTATACGACTCAGGCGGGTATGCAGCAAATTGAGGTGGTGGATGGAAAAGCCCTGTCACATCGCATCCCCCTGGCAAGGTTGAAGTGTTTGAGTGAACAGAGGCTGAAAAAGATGGGCGCCCGGCTGGGGGGAGAACCACCCGGGGCGCAACCGAGGCAGCTGGGCGAGGGGCGTGACGCAGATCACAGAACTTAAGCGATTTGCAGTTGACAATGACTTGCATATATAATTGCAAATTATTTGCAGATAGCGAGCGCCCCTAACCATGCACACCCATTCCCCGCTCCGGCCATTTCTCGCGGCGGCATTCTTGCTGCTGGTCCTTGGCGCCGGCGCCAGCGCGGCTGACTCCCCTACTCTATGCGGGACGGTGACCGATCCGAGCGGGTCTGCGATCGCGGGAGCCACGGTTGTTCTTCGCGCTCTCGATTCCGCCGGCATGCAAGTTGCCACGACGAATGACGAGGGCTACTACTTTTTCGTTGTTCCTTCGGGCCGTTACGATCTCGAAATCTCCGCTCCGTCCTTTCATCCTTTCCACCAAGCGGGACTGGTGCTTGAAGCCGCGCATCCAACGTGCATGGACGCGCAGCTCTCCTTGGAACCGCGAGCAGAGAGTGTCACCGTTGTGGAAGGAGGCCTTATCCTCGATCCTTCCTCCACGGAAATGGGGCAGGAACTGGAGGGAAAGAAGATTTCCTCCGTACCGCTGAACGGGCGGAATTTTGCGGATTTGATGAGCCTGCAACCCGGGATCATCCCCACGAGCAGTGCCCAGCCCAATGCTGTCGTGATGTCGGGCGTGACGAGCACGCCACCCTCGGGCGACCTGAATGCGGGGAACGTCTCCGTCAGCGGCCAACGCGAAACCTCGAACGGGTTTGCTGTGAATGACAGCGACGTCGAGGAAGACGTGAACATGGGCACGGCGATCGTACCGAACCTCGATTCGATCCAGGAGCTTCGCGTGCTCACGGGGAATTTCGACGCGCAGTACGGCAACTACAGCGGCGGGCAAGTTTTGCTGACCACAAAGTCGGGTACGGACCTCTTCCACGGCAGCGCGTTCGAGTTTCTGCGCAACACCAATCTGGATGCAAAGAGTTACTTTTCGCCGGACAGGGCCGCATTCGATCGCAATCAATTCGGTGGCACGCTGGGGGGGCCGGTGCGCAAACGAGCCATCCATTTCTTTGCCGATTATCAGGGAACGCGCATGGCCGAGGGGATTGAAACCGGGCGGATCTCTGTTCCCTCGGAGCTGGAGCGCACGGGCGACCTTTCCGACCGGGCGAGTTCCCTGACCGGTGCCGTGAGCGGCCCGTATCTTGCAGGGCAGCTTGCGCAGAAGCTGGACTATGCGGTGAGTTCCGGCGAGCCGTATTACTTCTCGGGCTGCACGAGCGCTGCGCAGTGTGTTTTTCCCAACGCGCAGATCCCGCAGAGCGCGTGGTCTGCGCCCGCGCTTGCGTTGCTTCAGTACATCCCGCAGGCCAATCAGGGTACGACGATTTTCTCTTCCTCATCCGGAAACGAAGCACTGCGGGACGACAAAGGCGCCATAAGGATTGATGCTGCGACGCGCTGGGGATCTTTTTCGGCGTATTACTTCGCCGATGACTACCGGCTGGACAATCCGTATCCGACAGGACAGGGAGGGGCGAACGTCCCGGGCTTTAACGCCATCTCCGAAGGAAGGGCGCAACTGCTTAGCCTGGGATTCACCAAGGTCTTCAACGCGAACGCGATCAATGAAATCCGCTTCAGTTTTATGCGCAGCGCCAACAGTGTTGGGACGCCGGTGGGCGGCGTCGGTCCGTCTCTCGCGTCGCAGGGTTTCCTCACCGGGGAGGGCACCGTGGGCATCGTGCCGCTGAACCCCTCGATCGAAGGCATCGAGAACACTTCGCTGAACAATCTCACTTTCGGAGTGGACGTCACCGGCCTGACGCAAGCCAGTAACACTTATCAGTGGTCCGACAATTTTACGAAGATCTTTGGGCGGCACACGTGGAAATTCGGCGCATCGTTGCACCTGGACCAGATCAACACCAACCCGGACACCGCCTCGAATGGCTCGTTCGCCTTTCGTGGCACGGAGACGGGGCTCGACTTCGCCGACTTTCTGCTGGGCGTCGCCAGCAGCTACTCGCAAGCCGACTCCCGGAGTTTTTATCCGCGGAACAAATACATTGGGCTATTCGCGCAAGACACTTGGCGCATTACGCCCAATCTTACCTGGAACTACGGATTGCGCTGGGACGTGTTGCCGGCGTGGCGGGAAAAATACAATCAGTTTCCGGGACTCGCGCTGGGCGAGCGGTCGCTGACGTTTCCCGGCGCTCCCGAGGGCCTGGTCTATCCGGGCGACCCCGGGATTCCGTCGACGCTGGCTCCGACGAAGTATTCCAATTTCGCGCCGCGTTTCGGTCTCGCCTACTCACCTCAATTTCAGGATAGATTGCTGCAGAAACTCTTCGGAAGCGCTAACGGGACGCGGCTTGTGGCGGGGTACGGCATCTTCTACACGGCTTTTGAGGGCTTGTCCGCGGGCATCATGAGCGCCAATCCGCCGTACGGCTACGATTACACGAGTCTCACGCCGGTACTGTTCTCCACACCGTTCGTCTCCGCCGCGAGCGGGCAGGAATTCGTGCAGCCCTTCCCTTCACCGATTCCTGCTTATGGCGCATCGCCAGGCCGGCCAAACACGAGCGTGGATTGGTCCAAGTACCTGCCGATCACGGGAGTTCCCGCGTTCTATCGCGGCAACGTTCCGCCGTATGCGGAGACGTACACGCTCTCGGTGGAACGCCAACTCGGCAAGGAAACTCTGCTGACCGTGAGCTACGTGGGTTCGCAAGCGCACCACCTTCTCGCCATTGTCCCAGCAAATCCCGGGAACGCGGCCCTGTGTCTGGGCGTCAGTGTACTTTCCCGTGTCGCGCCCGGCAGCCCGACGTGCGGCCCATTCAGTGAAGGAGGGCTGTTCACGAAAGCTGACGGTGAAGTGGTACAAGTTCGTGGGCCGTTCAGCCCGCAATTTGACGCGGTCACCTATCAGAAGACTATCGGCAGTTCCAATTACAATTCGCTTGAGATTAATCTTCGGCACCACAGCAAGTCGCTGGAAATTCTTGCGGGTTATACCTGCAGCAAATCGCTCGATGACTCTTCCAGCCTTTCCGAAGAGATCAATCCCATCGATCCGAAGCTAAGCAAAGCGCTTTCCGCGTTCGACCTGCGCCACAACCTCGTAGTGTCCTTCAACTACAGCCTGCCCAGCCGTGTATTCGGCTGGCAGAATCGCTGGACGGAGGGTTGGTCTGTTTCCGGCGTCATACGCGCAGCCACGGGTCTACCGGTGACCTTCTACAATAACAATGACACTTCACTCCTCGGGAGCATTCCGAACGGGATCAACAACAATGGCTTGGACACGCCCGACCGCGCGATGGGCAGCCTGCACATCAACAATAATCCGCGCAACGGCTTGGCGGCTTTCGACACCGCACTTTTTTCGCTGCCCGCGCTTGGCCAGTTTGGCACGGCGTCGCGGCGCTTTTTCTCCGGCCCCGGGATGCTGAACCTTGACGTGGCGCTGCAGAAGAACCTGCGGCTCACGGAATCGAAATCGTTGCAATTCCGCACGGAATCGTTCAATGCATTCAATCACGCGCAGTTCTTTGGCGCCGCTTCGGTCGATGGCAACATCAGCGACGCGACGTTCGGTCAAGTGGTCAGCAGCATGCCTCCTCGCCTGGTGCAACTCGCGGCGAAGTTCGTCTTCTGACGATACATGCGTCTCGCAAACGTATAGGCACGTGGCATTTTCTCGGGTTGCACCCTGGCTTGCCTCGGACGCGACCGCCTTAGCTCAGTTGGCTGATGAGGCTTGATCTCGGGCCTGGAACTCGCACATTTCGAATCTGACTGCAAGATTGTGCCTATTCCTGTTCGAGGCGGATGTGGCCGATGCCGCCTTCGACGGTGAGGCGAATGGTGTAGGGAGATTTGCCGTAGGCGGCGTTGACGTATTGGCCGTCTTCTTCCTTCAGGCCGTGGACGTCCACGGAGCCAAGACCGCCGTGAACTGTGGCCACAACGCCAACATTTTTCGGCAGGCGGACGATGGCTTCGCCTACGCCACCGTGAATTTCTGCTTGGAGGTCTTTGGAGCGCTCGCCGGTGAGGTCGACGTTGGCCTGGCCGGCGCCTATATTGAGTTCGAGACGCGTCAAGTTCACCTTGGCGAGATGGAAATCGCCTTTGCCGGCACCCACATCCACTTTGAGTTCGATGGGCGTCGTGCCGTTCACCTTCAGGCTCCATATGTTCTGTGGAGAGTTTCCAATGATAGGCCCGCTTTTTTCCTGATTGATGGTCAGAGAGCCGACGCCATTCTCCACGGTGTAGTCCACTTCCGGCACACCCCAGGAGCCGCTGCGATAGAATTCCGCTTCCAGCAATTGTTGCGCGCCGCCTTCGAGGCGCAGTTCACCAGAAGGCATTTCCAAGTTCATACGAACGGCTTTGGCGCCCTGCAGATTGACGGTCTTGGTGTCGTGGCTGCTGCCGCCGGTAGAAACGGTGTCCCAATTCGTCCAGTGGAGCCGGTGGGTGGAATGGTGATGCCAGAGCAAAAAGGTGAGAACGATCAAAAACAACAACGTGCCGATCATGGAGCCGACGGGAAACGACGGGGCGGTTTGCGGATCGCGGTGGCGCTGCATGCGATCCCATAGTATTCCGGCACCCAAGAGAATCAGGAAAAGCGGCCAATACTTCCAAAGAACCGGGAAGGGATCAAAATCGGGCAACCAACGCCAGAGCAAAAATAAAGTGCCAAGAGCAATCAGGAGAAGCGGAAATACCACCGAACCGCTTCGCGTGCGACCCTGTTGTGACATGGGTACTCCTTCTATACAAGTAGTACGCTGAAAGTGGAAAAAAAGTTCACTTGGAGCGAGTCGCTGGAGACATCGTAGAGCTACTTGGGGAGATGGTCAATTGCCCGGAGTGGGACACGCCGTGCTAGAGTTGTGGCCCAAGAAAATGTAAAGATGTCCGGAGTCCTCAGGGGCTAAAGCCCAAGTTATTTGCAGGCTTTATGTCAGGGCTGAAGCCCTGACCCCCTAAAGAGAAATACAACGAAGTTGTAGGAGGCAACAGTACTTTCTTTCTGGTGAGGATGGGCGAAGCGCGGAAAGGCAATCGAATGGCGAAGTTTGCGCGCGTAATCTGGATCGTGTTGGATAGCGTGGGGATTGGCGAATTGCCGGACGCGGTGGTGTATGGCGACACCGGGCGCAACACGCTGGGCCACATCGCCGAATCGCGCCCACTGCGGATTCCCACGCTCGTAGAACTTGGGCTGGCCAATATCGCACCATTGAAACATCTGCAGCCCGCGCCGGCGCCGCGCGGATTTTATGGGAAAGGAGCGACGCGTTCGCCGGGAAAGGACACCACCACGGGTCACTGGGAAATGGCAGGAGTGTGGCTGGAGCAGGCGTTTCCCGTGTACAAGCAGGGATTCCCGCCGGAGGTGCTGGAGCCGTTTGAAAAGCAGATTGGCAGAAAGACGCTGGGAAACAAGCCCGCGTCCGGGACAGAGATCCTCAAGGAGTTGGGCGAGGAGCACGTGCGAACGGGGAAACCGATTGTGTACACGTCGGGCGACAGCGTGTTCCAGATTGCCGCGCACGAAGAGGTGATCCCGATCGCGGAGCTGTATCGCATGTGCGAAATCGCGCGTAAATTGCTGGATGGGAAGCACCGCGTGGGGCGCGTGATTGCGCGGCCGTTTATGGGCGCTCCGGGACATTTCACGCGGACATCGCGGCGGCACGATTATGCCGTGGACCCGCCATGGCCGATGCTTCTGGATGAGCTGGAGGAACGCGGGGTGCAGGTGTTTGGGGTGGGCAAGATCCACGATATTTACAACGGGCGCGGGGTGGACGCTTACGTCACCACGAAGAACAATGCTGACGGGATGGAAAAGCTGGTGGAAGCAGCGAGGGATCGAAAGAGTGGGCTAATTTTCTGCAACCTGGTGGATTTCGACATGCTGTTTGGCCACCGCAAGGATGTGGAGGGCTTTGCGCAGTCACTGGAGGAATTTGATGTGGGGCTGGCTTCGTACTTGCCGCTGCTGAAGGAGCAGGATCTGCTGATGATTACCGCGGACCACGGCTGCGATCCTGATCCTCGTTGGCAGACCACAGACCACTCGCGAGAATATGTGCCGATCCTGGCATACACGCCGGGCAATCAGCACGGCAAGAGTCTTGGCGTGCGGGACACTCTGGCAGACATGGGGCAAACCATTGCCGAGAATTTTGGCGGGGCGATTCGGCACGGGAAGAGCTTTCTGGCGATGATGCGATAGGGCGCGGCAAGCTCAGTCGAGAATGTTTACCTCTGAGGCACCCCCCCCCCTGTTTCTTGTAAGGGGTGATTTTAAAGGGGATGAAGTACTTTGTTTTCTATCAGATTTGAAAGTGTTGATTCTAAAGGGAGTTAGGGAGTGCTTATCGGGGCTTAATTTTCAAAGAACCCGGGGCCGGCGATGGGGCAGTCGACAGCCGCGCGGAAGCAGCTATTCCATTCACATTTATTATACTACAAGATAAATAGACAGCCAAGGAAAATCATGGGGTGCTCGTTTCGAGACTGGTGCGAGAGGGAGGGAGGAACTGAAACAGGAGCGGACCCACCCTTGCATAAACCGCAAGGATGGGCCACCCGAGGTTACTTTAACGCTTTAAGGGTGCGCCACCCGCGATTCCGCACGGAACGAGATTTTTGGGTGAGCTGAGTTGAGCCGGATTTATTAGCGGGCGCCGTGGAAGAAAAGACTTACACAGAGATCACAGAGAAGAGAAACCCGAGATCCCCCAGAGATGTCAGGCACCCTCTCGAACGAATCGGGGTGTCAGGGATCGCTCCCGTGCTGAGACCTTGCCACGATCCCTCCACTTCGGCCCGCGAAAATCGCGGGCCTACGGTCGGGATGACAGCGGGGCTTAGGTCTTGCCGAGCAGGGGTCGAGCATGCTCGACCCCTACAGGAGAGATGCGCCTGTGAGACCGTGGACTGAGGGGGTTATTTGCCAGTGGCGGTGGATTTACTGGCCATCGGGGCGTAGTAGCCGTTGCGCGTGCGCGCCACGAGCTTGCCCTTGCCGCGCGGCGGCAGGACGTCCACGTGGACGCTGCGGAAGCTGCCGTCGCGGGCGATATTCAACGGGTAGTAGCCCAAGGTGTATTGGTGGCGAATGTCGTGGGCCACCTGTTCGCAAATGCTGTGCACATCCCCGACGTTCTCCGGGAAAAAGGCCACGCCGCCGGAAGCCTGGGCGATTTCCGTGAGGGCTTTCTTGGCGGTCTTGGCGCTGCGCTTGCTCTCCTGGCTGAGCAGGCCGATGGTATAGATCACGGTATCGGTCTTCTGAATCTCGCGAATAGTTTTCTCCAGCGAATTGCGGCTGGTGTTGTCCTCGCCATCGGTGACGATTAACAGCACTTTCTTCTCTTTTTTGCCTTTCTTCAGGTGGTCAAGCGAGCCGATGATGGCGTCATAGAGCGCGGTGCTGCCGCGGGCGTCGATGCGCTCCAATGCTTCCTTGAGCTCGGGGATGCTGTTGGTGAAATCCTTGTCGAGATCGAGGTAGAAATCGTCGTTGAAATTGACGACGAAGGATTCGTCCTGGGGATTGCTGCTCTGCACCAGGGTAAGCGCGGCTTCGTTCACGCTGGGCCGTTTGTCGCGCATGCTGCCGCTATTGTCAATGACCAGGCCCATGCTGACGGGAATATCCTCGCGCTTGAAGAGGGAGAGCTTCTGCTCGACCTTGTCTTCGTAAACGCGGAAATTATCTTGTGTCAGTCCTTCCACGAACTTGCCGCGGTCGTCGAGGACGGTGGTATGAAGCACGACCAGGCTGACATTGAGCTTGATGCGGCTACCCGTTTGCCCCTTGCCGGCATCCTGGTCCGGGGGTGGCGGGGGAGGGACCGTCTGCATAGGAAGCTGCGCGGAAGATGGGCCAACAAAGAGGAGCAGGGCCAGCAACAGTGCGAGACCGGCTAAGAATGCAAAGTGAGGGTTATGACGGACTTCAGTGCGCCGGCGCGTAGTAGCCGGTCTTGGAGTAAACGGAAAGTGGCGGGAGCCCCTTGGGCGGGCGCAGCTTGACCTTGATTTTGCGCCACCGCGCGTCGTGGACATGATTGCTTGGTCGGTATCCCAGAACATATTGATTTCGCAGCTCCATGCCGATCTTGGATGCAATGTCCGGCAGATCATTTAGATGCTCGACGGCGAAGACGCGGCCACCAGTCAAATCCGTAAGTTCACTGAGCAGCGACGGCCCGTGGAGTTCTTCCGGCGTTCGATTACGAAATCCAAGCGGGTCAAAAATTCCGACGGCATAGAGCTGGGTATCCGCTTCTCTGACCAGACGCTTGATATCGTTCTCGTTGTACCTACTATGATTATCACCTCCATCGGAAAGGATGAGCAAGGCACGTTTGGCGTTATGTGCACCCCTCATCTGGCTGAGGCCCAGGTAGATGGCATCCAGCAGCGCCGTCCTGCCCCTAGGGGCAGTAAGCATCATGCGGGTTTGCAAGTCCTCCACACTGTTGGTGAACGCACTGGTCAGCTCCGCGCGTTCGTTGAAACTTACAAGGAAGAATTCATCCTGCGGATTGGCCGTCTTGAAGAACTCCACCGCCGCCTCGCGAGCTTTCCCGATCTTGTCGGCCATGCTGCCGCTAAAGTCAAAAATGACTCCGATGGAGATAGGCACGTCTTCGGAAGAAAAGGAGACGATTTCCTGCTCCATGTTGTCCTCGAAGACGCGGAAATTGTCGGTTTCCAGCCCGGTGACCAGGCGGTTGTAGGGATCCGTGACGGTCACGTTGACCAGGGCCAAATCCACGTCGGTGCGAATGATCTTTCCGGGGATGATCTTCACCGCGGGCGTATCCCGCGTGAGCGCGCCGAGCTTCGGTGGGTCAGGCAAAGCCTTGGCAGGTGTCAGATCTTTGGGGGCATCCTGGGCCCAAAGAGGGGCCCCCAGCCAGAACAGCAACAGGCAGGCGGACAAGCGCGCAATCGCAAGTAAGCTCAAAACGCAGGTCCCGCAGATGGCGCGCTTCACGGCTCCCCCTTCTCCCGGTTTGCCGGGAGGGCCGCTTAGAGATTTTATAATAGCATCCGGATTCGGGAAGGCAAGCCCTCTCCGCGCAAGCCGAAAGGCAGGCCGGGAGGGCCACCGAAGCCCACCCCATGTGCTAGCATCGCTTCAAGAACGAGAGATGAAAGGGCGGAAGAATGAGCGATCCCAAAGTGATTGTGGTGATCCCCTCGCGTTACGCTTCGACGCGGCTGCCGGGGAAGCCGCTGGTGCCGCTGGCGGGGAAGCCCATGGTGCAGCACGTCTATGAACGGGCGAAGCGCGCGCAGACCGTGCATCGCGTGATAGTGGCAACCGATGATCAACGAATTATGGATGCCGTGACGGCCTTCGGCGGCGAGGCGCGAATGACCCGCTCCGACCATCGCACCGGCACGGAACGCATTGCCGAGGTGGCTGCGCATGAGCCTGGCGACGTGTTCGTCAACGTACAGGGAGACGAACCGCTGGTCGACCCGGTGGCGATTGACACGGCCGTCGGCGCGTTGCTCGAAGAACCGCAGGCGCAAATATCCACGGTGGCCACACCCATACGGCATGCTGGAGACATCATGGATCCTAACGTAGTGAAGACGGTGCTCGACTTCGATGGCAATGCGCTCTATTTTTCCCGCGCACCGATTCCCTGGATACGCGATACGCAGCAGAAAGTACACGTGAAGTATTGGAAGCACCTGGGGCTGTACGTTTTTCAAAGAGCGGCGCTGCTGGAATTTCCCACCCTGCCGCAGGGCGAACTGGAAAGGATTGAACAGCTTGAGCAGTTGCGCTGGCTGGAGAACGGCTGGAAGATCCGCGTGGCCGAGGTCGCCCATGACGCGGTGAGCGTGGATGTTCCCGAAGACGTGGCGCGCGTGGAAAAACTGATGCAGAAATAAGACCGCCCGGCAAAGGAGAATCTTGCCGGGCGGCGGGTTGGCGAAGCCAAGGAGAGGGTTTCCCTGGCACCAGCGGATCATTGCGATTGTCGCGAGACGAAGCCAGCAAGCACTCGGGTCTTATCCGTGCTGAGGAGCAGAACCGTGTTGGCATCAACGATGTAGGCTTGGAAACCGTAGGTCGACGCAACTGAGTTGCCGGCGGAGATCTGGTAAGTGTTGTTGGCGCTACCGTCGGATGTGATGGTTAGCGTGCCTTGGAGTCCCGAATTGGGGAAAGAGGCGACACCGTTGACGTCGAGAGAGGTGGCGTCCACGACGCCGGAGATGTTGTTGGTGGCAGTGTTTGCCAGGGCATATTGCCCGACGTAATTCTCCACGGCCGAGGCGCTCGCTCCACTCCAATTGAAGGCATAGTTGCCGGCGAGGCCGGCGAGGGTGAAGGGAGCACCAGTCTGCGCAAGCAAAGTGCCATCCGCGACGATTCCGGTGCTGACGTCCTGGATAACTCCGCTGGTGGGAGAGATTAGGTAAAAAACGTATTGGAAAGTACGGGCAGAGGAGGAGTCCGTGAAGGTGAACGTGCCGCGCCCGCTGCCAGCGTTCGTCGTATCAATCGCGTAGGTGGCGTTGGAGATGTTGGATCCCTGCGAAATATGGAGCGGCGTGCCACTGTTGTTTTCGTCGTAAGAGATTGTACCAATGCCGCCCGCGCCATTCGGTGTAAAGCGAGCAACGGCCGCGTCCGGGCCAAACGTCGACAGAGACGCTCCACCAACCAGATAGGCAAAGCTGCCGGTGAAGCCGGTATTGTTCGTGGGAATGGCGCCAGATTGGAGAAACGCATCGCCAGACGAGCCGCCTTGGGAATCTTCCTGCAGGAACATGATCTGCGTGGTATCCACAATGTAGAAGGCGTAAGTATGGCCGGCGAATGCGGCGGTGCCTCTGCCGAAAGTGGCTCCATATGTGGCATCGAGCGCGAAGGTACCCGGGAGAGTGAGCGGGGTGGGGCCGACAGGGCCGTTGGTGCTGTCATTGGTATCAATCAGGCCCGCTGTGATGGAGAGGCCGCTGCCATTCGCGGAGATGTTTCCGATGATGGAGGTGTTTGCGCCTGACGAGTCTGCGCCGGAAAAATCAAATATGTAATTCCCGTTGAAGCTGTTGGGGAGAAAATCGGCAATGGTCTGAAGGTTGAAGCTGCCGCTGGTGGCTGCGTTCCCATCGGTCTCCACCAGAAACCCCTGGCCAGGGGACTGGAGATCCATGGTCAACATCAGGGGAAGATCGCCAGAGGTATCTTTCAGGGCGATGATGCCGCGGCCGTTGGCCTGCACGGAATAATTGCCAGGCACAAAAGTGACCTCAGCGGTGATTCCTGCGCCGAGGTCCACCACGTCTTCTATTGCGCTGGAAATGTTGCCCGCTCCGTCAGCTACGAAGCTCCCAGTGCGAGCAAAGTATGCGCCACTTTGGTCCGAGCCGCTCATCGAGAATGCATACTGGCCCTTCAAGCTGCTCAGGGTGAAGCCTCCGGCCGGAGGGGGAGGAGGAATGGTCGAGCCGCCGCCTCCGCCGCAGGCGGCGAGAGCTGCTGCACACGCCAGTGTGGCAAGCCAGAGAAGGCGCTTCACAGCACACCGCCCTGCGACTTGCTTTCGGCGCTATTTTTCGGGGCGACGTAACGCAACGGGATGCCGCGCGCACTGCGCACTGTCAGCGCCTGCGTGCCCTTCTGGACAATTCGCGCCAGGAAGGGAGCGGCAGTTCCGGAGGTCACGTTCTCGCCGATAATTCGCAAGGTATCGCCCGCCTGGATGCTGAAGTGGTTTGCCGTCAAAAGCCGGGCATTACCCAGGTGAACGTCTACGACGCCGCCCGGCGTCTGCAGGGTGACATGAGCGCCGAGCGGTGGAGTGGTCGAAGATTCGGTGTACGCGATGACGGTCCCAACGAGCGTGCCCTCGCGCTTCAGGTCATAGCCCGAGGATCGTACTGGAGTTTGCGGGGCCCTCTCCTGCCCTATTGCTGTGCAGCAGAAGAGCGTTGTCCCCACGACAATCCATAAAGACATCTTTCTCATCCGCATTGTTTGCCTCATTACCTGATTTCTAGGGCGAGTCCCGCCATCGGGCCCCATAGATATAGACGTTTCCGGACCCCTGCCGGGTTACGCGGAAGCCCTGGCTGGATTAGCCTTGTGTCCCACAAGCCACTGAATAGACCTTACCGCACGTCCCGATTGTGGGAACCCGGCAAAACGAAAAAGGTTTCGTGGAGCGAGAAAAAACTCCGATGATTGCGAGCGAAGAGTTTGCATTGACACTCCGCGGCGTTCCGAACATAATTATATGTACGTCAATCCTGCGGAGGTTCGACAAGCCCAAATCTGCTCGGAGCGGATGCGGGCGACCCGGATGGCGCCAAAATATATCTTTGTAACTGGTGGTGTAGTTTCCTCACTTGGCAAAGGCGTAGCAGCATCCTCCATCGGCTGTCTCCTCGAAAGTCGCGGCTTCAAAATCACTATCCAAAAAATCGATCCCTACCTGAACGTGGATCCCGGAACGATGAGTCCCTTCCAGCATGGGGAGGTGTTCGTCACGGACGATGGAGCGGAGACGGACCTCGACCTCGGGCACTACGAACGCTTCACCCACGTTAAGCTCACACGCGACAACAACTGGACCACCGGCCGTATCTACGAAACCATTCTCACCCGGGAGCGCCGCGGCGATTATTTGGGAAAGACCGTGCAGGTCATCCCGCACGTCACGGACGAGATCAAGCGCTGCATCCGCAAAGTCTCCGAAGGCGTCGATATCGTGATCGTGGAAATTGGCGGCACGGTTGGGGATATCGAATCCCTGCCGTTCCTGGAAGCGATTCGCCAGATGCGCCTGGAACTCGGACCGGAAAATACGCTCTTCGTGCATGTGACCCTGGTGCCCTTCATTGCGGCGGCGGGCGAACTCAAAACCAAGCCCACGCAGCACAGCGTAAAAGAGATGCTGGGAATCGGGATTCAGCCGGATATCCTGCTGTGCCGGAGCGATCATCACATTCCGGCGGAGCTTAAGAAAAAGATAGCGCTGTTCTGCAACGTCGCGGAAGCTCGCGTCATTTCCATGGAGGATGTGAAGGCGATCTACGAAGTCCCCGTGGAGCTGAACAAGGAAGGGCTCGACCTACAGATTCTCCGTTCGTTGCGGCTCGAAGAGCGTCCCGCGGAAATGCAGCCCTGGCTGGACATGCTCGATCGCCTGCATCATCCGCACGGCGAGGTGCGGATCGGGATCGTCGGGAAATACGTGCAATTGGAAGACGCGTACAAGAGTTTGCGCGAAGCCCTGCTGCACGGCGGGCTGGCGCACAATCACAAGACGGTCATCGATTGGATTGAGTCCGAGGAGATTGATTCGCTGGAAGCGGCGGAGAAGCGGCTCCGCGGGTACGACGGCATCCTGGTGCCCGGCGGTTTCGGCAAGCGCGGCATTCAGGGAATGATCTATTCGATTCAGTATGCCCGCGAGTATAAAGTCCCGTACTTCGGCATCTGCCTGGGGATGCAGTGCGCCACCATCGAATACGCGCGCGATATGGCCAATCTGAAACAGGCAGACAGCACGGAATTCGAGCCGCAAACGCCGAACCGCGTGATCTACAAATTGCGCGAACTTCTGGGCGTGGACGAGATGGGCGGCACGATGCGCCTGGGTGCATGGCCGTGCAGGTTGGAGCCCGGCTCGTTCGCCCACAAAGCTTACGGCAAGCTTGAAATCAGCGAACGCCACCGCCACCGCTACGAATTCAATCGTGAATACGAGAAGGTCCTGACGGCTGCCGGACTGAAAATCACCGGACGCACCCCAGATGAGAATTACGTGGAAATCGTGGAGGTGTCCAACCATCCGTGGTTCCTCGGCTGCCAGTTCCACCCGGAGTTCAAGTCCAAACCATTTGATCCACACCCGCTGTTCGCGGCGTTCATTGGCGCATCGCTGGAGCACAAGCTCCAGAAGTCGCGGCCAACGGCCCCAGCCCCGACCGGTGGAACGCAGCCGCACGCGCCCGCTCTACGCGCCACGCCCCACGCCGCTGCTTGATTTCTCCTCGTGCCGCACCATGGCTCGTCGCCTAATTCCAAGGGAACGGCCTGGGGCAGGTCTGTGATATCTTCGACTCATCGATGACGACTACACGCGAAATCTCGCTCGGCTCCCTCCGCTTCGGCGGGGGCAACCCGCTTTTTCTGATTGCGGGGCCGTGCGTGATCGAGTCCGAAGCGCATGCGCGCATGATGGCGGAGCGCGTTGCGAAAATTGCGGCGGGTGCGGGTGTGCCGTACATCTTCAAGGCTTCTTACGACAAGGCCAACCGCTCATCCGTGAAGTCCTACCGCGGGCCGGGGTTGTTGGAGGGCTTGCGCATCCTTGGCAAAATTAAATCCGATTTGCATTTGCCCATCCTTACGGATATTCATGATGCTTCGCAGGCCGCGCCGGCTGCCGAAGTGGCAGACATTCTGCAGATACCCGCGTTCCTCTCTCGTCAGACCGATCTGCTGGTTGCCGCGGCCAAGACGGGGCGCATCGTCAATGTCAAGAAAGCACAATTCCTTTCGCCGTGGGACATGGGCAATGTTGCGGAGAAAATTGCCGCGGCCGGCAACTCCAGGATCATTCTGACGGAGCGAGGCGCGAGTTTCGGCTACAACAACCTGGTCGTGGATATGCGTTCATTCCCGGTGCTCCAGAAACTTGGCTACCCCGTCGTCTTTGACGTGACTCACTCCGTGCAGCTTCCCGGCGGACAGGGCCACGCCAGCGGCGGCCAGCCCGAATTTATCGAACCGCTGGCGCGGGCGGGTGTGGCCGCGGGCGTGGACGGCATTTTCCTTGAGACTCACGATAATCCCGCCGCCGCGCTTTCCGACGGGCCTAATGCCCTGCCCTTGGCGCAGCTTCCGCAACTCCTGGCCCGTTTGAAGGAGCTTTCCACGCTCGTTCGCCGCTGGAGCAAGGCATGAGCCTGGAAACCGCGCGCCGCGTTCTGCGCATTGAAGCGCAGGCCATCCAGGAAGTGCTGGCGCGACTCGACGCTTCGTTCGACCGCGCGGTCGACGTGCTCTTCGCCTGCAAGGGCCGCGTGGTTGTGACGGGCATGGGGAAATCCGGGCTCATCGGCCGCAAGATTTCCGGAACGCTCTCGAGCACCGGCACGCCGTCGTTCTTTTTGCATCCGGCGGAAGCGCTGCACGGCGATCTGGGCATGCTGGCGCGGGGTGATGCTCTGCTGGCGATCAGCTACGGCGGCGAAACGCAGGAAATCCTGAATCTGCTGGAGACGCTGAAGCGCCTGGAGATCACGATCGTCACGCTCACCGGAAATCTGAGCTCGACGCTGGCGGAGGCCAGCGATGTGGCGCTGGACGTCAGCGTGAAGGAAGAAGCTTGTTCGCTGAATCTTGCGCCCACGGCCAGCACAACCGTGGCGATGGCCATCGGCGATGCCCTTGCCGTTTCCCTGCTGGAAAAGCACGGGTTTCGCCCGGACGATTTCGCTGCGCTGCATCCTGCCGGGCGCCTGGGCAACAAACTTCTGCGTGTCGAGCATTTGATGCACTCCGGCGATGCCATGCCGCGCGTGGCGCCGGATACGTTGATGCCTGCTGTGTTTCATGAAATGTCCGCAAAGAAACTTGGGATGACCACCGTAACCACGCCCGAGGGTAAGCTGGCAGGCATCCTGACAGATGGCGATCTTCGCCGCCTGATGGAAAAACACGGCGGCGCCACGCTTGCCATGACCGCCGGCGACTGCATGGTGCGCACGCCGCAGATCATTGGCCCAAAGATTCTCGCTAGCGAAGCCCTGAACTTGATGGAGAAGAAAAAAATCACCTCCGTCGTGGTCGTTGACCCCGCCTCGCAACAAGTGGTCGGCGTGGTCCACCTCCACGACCTCTGGACGCTCGAACTTATGTAGTACTGGAGTAAAATATGAGTACCCTGCCCGGCGCTCCAGTTCCTGCTCCTCTTTTTCTGAACTCCCCTCAGGAAATCGAAAAGCGCGTCAGCCTCGGACAGATCCGCTGGGCTGCCCCGCTTCTCTTCCTTCCCGCGCGCACTGTGTTTATGCTCGTCAGCCAGGCTCTTGTTGCGGGTTTCTTGCGGTTGCAGGGCCGCGCTTCTCCCTGGCATGCTGCTTATCCCTGGTGGACCGTCTGGGGCACGCTCGTGGACGTGGGCTGCCTCACTTGTCTCTTTTTTCTAACGCGGCGCGAAAACCTTCGCATTCGCGATCTCCTCGGGCCTGTGCCTCGCTGGGTGGTGCCAAAAGGTATCGCCTGCTTCGCGCTCATCTTTCCTTGCTTCCTCGTGGGTGGCCCTCTCGCCAGTTGGATCCTGTACCACGCGTGGCAGGCACCCATGGTTGCAGGAGAAGTCTGGGGGCGCCATCTACCCCTTTGGGGCGTTCTCTATTCCCTTCTGATCTGGTGGCCCATCTGGTCGGTTACGGAGGAGTTTACGTATCAGGGATACCTCACCGCGCGCTTCGCAGCGCTTTCCCGCCATCGCTGGATTCCTTACTGCCTGGTGGGATTCTGGTGGGCGTTGCAGCATAGTTTTCTTCCGTTCGTGCCCGACTGGCGGCTCGTTCTTTACAGGTTTCTCGCCTTCCTTCCCGGCGTCCTCGTCTACGTGGCGATCTACTTACGCACACGAAGACTTGCCCCGCTCATTGTGGCTCACTGGATGATGGATCTGACCGCCGTCTTCATGACCCTCTCGTTCTGAGCGGATCGCTCGTTCGCCACGACGGGGATTAACGCTTCACAAGTGCCAAGGGAAGACCTGCCTCTTGATCGCTGTTCGCTGATATCTGATATCTCCTCTCATTCCTGCTAAAATTCAGGAATCATCACCCGATGGAGGCCCAATTGGCTCGCGCTCAGAAGATTTCTCCCGCTCTTAAGAAACGCGCCGCGAAGATCAAGCTGTTGCTTATGGACGTGGACGGCACCATGACCGACGGCGGTGTCACGCTGCTTTCGCAGCTCGACGGAACCACGCTGGAGATCAAAACGTTTGACGCCCACGACGGTCAGGGCCTCACGCTGGCCCAGGCCGCGGGCCTCAAGACGGGCTGCATCACCGGCCGTGAGAGTCCCTCGCTGGTTCGGCGCGCGCACGAGATGCGCATGGACTATGTGTACATGAAAGTCCCTGTGAAGCTGCCCGCGTACGAAGAAATTCTGCAGAAAGCCCGCCTGCCCGATTCCGCGGTCGCTTTTGTGGGCGACGATCTTCCGGACATCCCGCTGATGGAACGCGTGGGCCTGGCGGTTGCGGTCGGCGATGCAGTCGCCGACGTCAAAAAAGTGGCGCACTACACTACGCGGGCCCTTGCCGGCCACGGAGCGGTTCGCGAAGCCGTCGAGTTGATCCTCAAGTCCAAGGGCATCTGGGAGGAGATGATCGAAAAAGCCCGCGCGTAGTGATATCCTCTGCGAACCTATCCGGAGACAGAACTCGAACTGGTGCGGTCGAAGCGGTACCCGAGCGGGTTGCTGCAGATTGTCTACCGTGTGAAGTAGCTTGACTTTGCCACAAGCCGGTTACAGACTCTGCCCGACACGCCACCGCCCTTGCTTGGGCCCAAATTCTTGCGGTGCGCTCCACGTGGGGAAGAATCGAAATGAAGACCAACTATCTTGCCGTGGTTGTTGCAGCCATTGCGTACTTTGTTCTCGGAGCACTGTGGTACGGCTTTCTCTTTAACAAACCCTGGATGGCCCTGGAGCACATGACCATCGAGCAGGCGAAGAGTGTGAGCCACCTGGTTCCCTATATCGTTTCGTTTCTCCTGGAATTGCTAGTGGCCTACTTTCTTGCGCAAATCTGCATCTGGCGCAATGCCAATACCGCCTCGCGCGGCGCCTCCATCGGTGTGCTCATCTGGATCGGGTTTGTCGGACCCATCGCGTTCATGAACTATATGTTTGAGATGCGCCCCAAGGCGCTGTTTGCCATCAATGAGTTTTATCCGCTTGCAGGCCTGATTCTGATGGGCGCGATCCTGGGTGCCTGGACGAAGAAAGCCGCGTAGCCAACGCCTCAGAAGAAGTCCTGACCAGACTGCTGGAAAACTTACGAACGCCATTGTCCGGGAGCCATTCACGGCTCCCCTTCAGGATCGCAGGAAGCACGATAAACTGAAGCCCTCACACTTGAGGGCTTTGTGCCGGGGCTGGGGCGGAACTGGCACTCACCGTGAAGACCATTGCACGCCAACCAGCGGAACGCGCCTCGAATAAAACAAAGAAGGTCGGGCTCGATCGCGCCATGGGGATCAAGCCCAAGCCCGAAGCGTGAGCAGCGGCGATTGAGTTGCTGCGGGCGGGCTATTCCACCAGTTGAAGATTCAGGGCAATGCGCACACCGTTGACGAGCACCTGGCTTTTGTCAATGAGCGCCTGGTTGGTGATTTCATTGTTGGCAAATTGCCGCGCCAGAGCCGCGGGAAGAATGAACTCGACGGCTTCCGAGCGTTCCTTGGCGCTCATACCGGAAGTCAGCGGATTGACGACGGAGAAATCGTACACGGCGATGGCGCTGTCATCGGGGATTTTGTCCAGGATGTCCCTGAGTTTGGGGGCGAGAAAAAGATCGAAAGTCTGGGCGGCGCGCTTATAGATGGAAGATTTCTCGATGTCAAAGCGCAGGTTGTTGCGCAGGGTCATCTGCAAAGCAAGCTGTTTGCTGATGATGACGAAGGCCGGCGGGTCGTAATCCACAAACTGAAATTTGGCCTGCCCTTCCTTTGAAAGGATGTCGAGCTGCGCCTGGTACTGAGACTGCACGCGATCCACATCCGCTTGCGTGGCGACGGGTCTGGCTTGAGAAAGGTCAGGCTTGGCAGCCGCGCTCGAAGAAGAGTCGGAAGAGGCTGCTGCCGCGACAGAAGGGATCGCGTTGGGAATTGCGCGATTCAAACGGCTGAGGGTGGTTGAAGAGCCTACCGTGGATGAGGAGTCGGTCTTCGAGGGTTTGGTGTGGGGCAGCGTGGAAACGACGTAGGGATCCTTCTCCAACAGGGACAATCCGAATTCCTGGCCGCCGAGGAAAATCATGGATCGATTCAGGACATCCTGGCGCGCCGTGTCGTTGGTAGCCTGCGCCAGAACGAAAGCGTCTGGGCGGTCCAGTACGATCACGAGGAGTTCCTTGCCCTCGTAGTCGTAGCTCTTCTCTGCGGCGCGGGTGTGGTAGGACACCTCGAAGCCGATGGCGTCGCAGGCAACGTCCGGCGATATTCCTTGCGTGACAGTCTGCAAGATGGGAAGCAAGACGTCCTGAAAGGTGCGGGCGGCGCGTTCATTGCGCGTGAATTGCGCCGCGCTGTACGCCGCATCGTAATTGCCGGTGATCTTCAGAACGGTGCGATCGCGAAACTTCACGAATTCCAGGCCGCGCGAATCCGTTTCCGCCTGCTTGGCCGGCTCGATACCAACGTAACGGCTCAAATAGAACGGAAAGGGAAAATGCAATTTGGCGACGGCTTGATTGAGGCTTTTGAGCTGCGAAAAATACTGTTTCTCCAGTGCTTTCAGGTCCGGATCCATGATTTCGTTGGGGCTGACCTGAGCGGAGACACGCGGCGCACTCGCCAAAAGGACGGCAGTGGCCACGACAAACAGAAGTACACGAATGGCCGTGATAGGGCGTGTCAATTCCATTTTGTGATTTTATCATCCACTATTTGGCGGTGTATTGCGACCCCGGGCGCCCGGGTTTCTGATAGGACGGCTGGGCGATGGCGCGGGTAAAAGCGATAACCGCCTGGATTTCGCCGGCGGAAAGCGTTTTGCCGTAGGGCGGCATCATGGCCGACTTGCCCAGCGCGCTCCCGCCAAGGGTGATGATGTTCCGCATGAACTCATCGCTTTCGCCGTTCAACTTCTCGCCGTCGTTCAGGAGCGGGGGCACGGGCGTGAGGTTGCTGCGGTTGGAAGGGCCGGCGGGCGTGGCATCAGCGTGGCACCACACACAATACTGGTAGAAGATGCGTTTGCCCTGGGCTTCCTGATAGCCGAGATTGACCAGCTTCGTACTGTCGTTCCAATCTGCTTCGGTATCGTAGGCGCCGAAGGCTTCCACGGGTTTCACAGGTCCCGCGCCTTTCTTGCATGCGGATAGTCCCAGCGCGGCAAAGAAAAGCGGTACGGCCAGCAGGATTCTGGATTTCATCGCCCGGCTCCCTGCCCTGCGGTACGCGCGTTCGCGGCGCTTGTTGAAGCTTGCGGCTTGATCGGGGCCTTCAGCGTCATCAGGTACGCGGTGAGAGCGCGAATCTCCTCTTCGGTGAAATTTCGCCGCGGCTCAATCGCATCCGGCTGGAGCGCCTGCGGATTCCGGAGCCACGCTTCGGTCCAAGCGGGCGTGAGCCAGTTGCCGGCGTTGTTCAGGTTCGGCCCGACGTAGCCGCCGGTGCCGCCGATGGTGTGGCACGACTGGCACTGGTACTTCACTTCGTAGAGTTGCTTGCCCATGCTGACCAGCGCCGGAGTGAATTGCCGCGCATCCACGCTTTGCGGATTGACGTCCGGCTTCTGAACCGCCAGTGCAAGGTAGTCCGCGACGATGCTTACTTCCTTATCCGTCATGTTGAATTGCGGCATTCGCAATATCAGGGTTGGGCGGATCGTCTGGGGGTTTTTCAGGAACTCCGCAATCCACTTTTTCTGGGCGCGGCTGCCTTCATAGGAAAGATCCGGGGCCAATGTGCCGCCATAGCCGTTGAAACGGTGGCAGGCGTAGCATTTGTAGCGCTCGTAGACTTCAGCGAAATCGCCGACTGCGCGGTAGGAGGCTTCGACCTTCGGCACGGTGAGATGTTGCAACGCGCTTGTGGGCTTGGGCCCTGTCTGGCTGAGCAGCGCCGTGGTTACCGCGTCTAAGTCCGCCGGATTCCAGGTGTATTGCGGCATGCGCGAGACCGGGTTCACGGAAACGGGATCCTGCAACTTGGCTTGAATGTAGGAAAGCAGGTTGTGCGTGATTTTCGCTTTGCCGAACTCAAGTTCGGAGGCGTTCTTCGCACCGAGCGCCGTGAGGTCGGGGCCAAAATCTTTCTGCGGAGTCACGCCGGCAATGCTGTGGCAACTGGCGCATCCTTTTTCGAGGAAGAGGCGCTTGCCATTCTTGATTTCGTCTTCGGTCGCAGGTTCCAGCTTGGGCACGGTGGCGAGCAGATCCGAATCCGTGAGCTGCTTCATGACGTACTGCGAAACTTTGTACAGGTCTTCATCGGTCCAGCCGTAGCGCGGCATGTTGTTGTGCGCCAGGTAGCCTTGCGGATTGCGCAGCCAGGAGACCAGCCACTGCTCATTGACCTTGTTGCCCACTTTTGTCAGCTCGGGGCCGATGTCTCCACCGATCATCTTTGTTTCGCCGGCGCGGGTCACGGCCAGCGAATGGCAGGTCGTGCACATCATCTGGCGGAAGCGCAGTTCGCCTTGCGGCAGCAGATCGGGCTTCTTGCTCCAAGTGGCAACAACGGCTGGATTGATCTTGTAACTATCCAGCGGCTTGGCTTTTTGCGCGCTCAGGAAAGCGGTGAGTGCGACAAGCTCTTCCTCCTTCAAGCGGAATTTCGGCATGCGGGTCTCGTCTTCGTTCTCAATGCCGTTTACGACGACGTTGCCATCTTTGTCGAGGACGGTGCGGGGTTCTTTCAGCCACTTGTAGATCCACTCGCGGGAAACTTTGTTGCCGACGCTGGAAAGATCGGGGCCAAGCACCGGGGGCTCCAGGTCGTTCAGCTTGTGGCAAGCCTGGCAATTCAAGCGGGCGAGCAATTCCCTTCCGCGCGTGAGCTGCGGCGTTTCCTTCAGGTCGTCGTGATGACAACTTCCGCAGGAGGCTTGCAGGAAGTGCGCCGGAAGAATGGGTTGCTCCCAGGCGAGGGTGGTTTCATGCGCTTCGGCAATTTCCGTGGCAGGGCCCTGTCCACGATGGCAAATGGTGCAGCCCCATTCGCGCACGTTGTGCGGGATCGGCGGATGCGCGCGGAAGGGCTGCGGCACTGAAGAATCCGCAAGAGATGATTGCGTCATGCCCTGGTGGCAGGTGGTGCAACGATCGACTACGTTCATCCCGGGAATCCAGACCTGATCGATGTTGGGGCTGTAGTCGGCGAGGAGTTTTTTGGTGTCCGGGCGGCCTTGCGCGTAACGCACGAAGGAACGCTTGTACTTTTTCCACTCGGAGCGAAAGTCCTTGACGGGGGAGATCGCCAGCACGAGGACGCAGATCACGGTGGCTACGGCAAAGGCGAGCCGCATGCGGTAGGTCAGCTTACCCATGTCTTCAGCCGGCATGTGTCCCCCAAGGCCATACCCAGGACCAGCCCGGGCCGCGGAAGAATGTTCCGACGACGGTCAAGCAGACGGAGGTGGCAATGAACCAGGTCATCACCCACCAGGAGAGGGGCTTCAGCCGGAGACTCCCCATCCACCCTGAGCTGGCCTTCGAGTAGTAGGAAGCCACGAGAAGTGCGGCGACGAGGACCGTGGGGACGATAATGGTCCACGCATCAAAGATGGCGAGAAGGAGGAGCAACGCAAGAGTCACTCCGACCGCAATGGCGAAGCGCTTGGAGGCTTTTTCTCCCCATAGGGGCTTCCCCTCCACGTTGACGTGGAAATACGGAATCACGATCAACGCGATGAGCACGAGCGTGGGGATCAGGATGCCCGCGACGAATGGCGGGAAGAAGTGCAGCAATTCCTGCAGGCCGAGGAAGTACCACGGCGCCTTGGCCGGATTTGGGGTGAGCAGGGGATTGGCCAGTTGCTCGAGCGGCGCATCCCAGAAGAGCGCAAGCACAACCATGGCGATAATCAACACCTCGAACACGATGGCTTCCCGCACCAGCAGGTGAGGATAGGTCATGAGTTCCGGGCCGCGGTCGTCCTGGACCTTCGCGGAAGTGTTGCGCGTGATGAAGACAATCCGGCGCGGCTCTTTCTTTGCGTCGGAACTGAAACCCAGCTCGATTTTATTTTTTTCCATCATCGTCTTTTGACCGAACCGTCAGGCCGCCGTCCTTCTGCACGCGCCAGAAATGCACGCCGATGAAAAGGAAGGCCAGCAACGGGAGAATGACTACGTGAAGCACGTAAAAGCGCAACAGGGCGTTTTCACCCACGATGTTTCCGCCCAAGGCCACGAAGCGGACCTTGCTGCCGATGACCGGCATCGCTGAAACGATGTTCGTGCCAACAGTAACAGCCCAGAAAGCGAGTTGATCCCACGGGAGCAGATAGCCGGTATAACTGAGAAAAAGCGTGAGCAGCAGGAGCACCACGCCGATCACCCAGTTGAACTCGTGAGGAGGTTTGTAACCGCCGCGATAGAAGACGTGGAACATGTGGCAAAAGACCAGGAGCACCATCAGGTGAGCAGCGATGCGGTGCATGTTGCGGAGAAAAACGCCGTTCGAGACGACGAAGCGCAGGTCTTTCATGTCCCGGTAGGCGTTCGGCGCGGCGGGGTGGTAATAGAACATCAAAAGGACGCCGGTAATCACTAGGAGCAGAAAGAGGAGGAAGGAGAGAGAGCCGAGATAATAGGCTGCGCGCGCGCGAAGCGACTTTTCGCGAACCTTGACCGGCAGCCAGTGCAGGAAAAGATTGCCAAAGACAGCCACGCTGCGCGTGCGGTTGGTGATGGCGGGGCCTCGGCGGAAGATGGACTTCCAAACCCGGGTGGCGCGTAAACTCTCGATAGCAGTGTGAAAAGAGGTGGCCATGATTATCCTCAGACGTTCAGAACCTGGTCGGCTTTAATGACCTGGAGTTTGTCCACGAGCAGCTCGCCGTCAGCGGTGAGCGTCACCGAGAAATGCGGCAGGGGGCGCGGCGCGGGGCCTTCGATCTTCTTGCCATTGGGCTCGAATTTGCTGCCGTGGCACGGGCAGGCAATTATGTTGGCCTCCGGCTTCCACTGCGTCACGCAACCCAGATGCGTGCAAATGGCGGAGACGGCGAAGAAGCCGCCGGAAGTGCGCACGATGTAAACCTGCTGCTCCTGCAGAAAGGTGACGGAATTGACCGGATAGAGATCGGGATTGCCGGCGCGAAAGTTCGTGGAAGGCTCGAACAACACGTTCGGCGAAAAATACTGGTAGGTGAGCGCGGCGCCGCCGAGGCCCGCGACGCCGAGCGCGCCCATGGTGACTTCGCTGAGAAAGTCGCGGCGAGACACTTCCGCTGGGCGCTGCGAAGCAGGCGCGGAATCGGGTGCGGGGATTGATTTGGTGTCACTCATGGTCGTAGCACAATCTCCTCGACAGGAATGAAGCTGGGGTCCTCATCAAAAACCTCGAAGGCTTCCATGGAAATGGTGTGCGCGGGGCAACGCTCGGCGCAGAGGCCGCAGCGGATGCAGATGGTTTCGTCCTTGACCATCACGGAGCCTTCCAACTGATCGAGTTCTTCCGGTGCGACATGCTGAAGATCAATCGAGCGGAGTTCCTGTTCCTTGCGCAGGCGTTCTTTGTCTTCGTCGGTGAACGCAAAATTCTTCAGCGGCACCAGCGAGAGGCAATTCTCCGGGCAAACGTCCACGCAACCGCCGCAGAGGATGCACTCGGTGCCGGTGGCTTCGGTGCCTTCGAAAATCGTGTTGATCCAGCAGCGCAGGCAGCGGCTGGCTTCGCTGCGCGCCTGGGCTTCGGTGTAGCCGGTTTCGACTTCGGCAACACCGGTGCGCCGGTCTATCGGAAGCACGGGCACGTTTAGGCGCGAGTATTCGTCGTAGTGCTCCGCCATTTCGTGGTGGTCAAGAACGGTCACCTGCACGTAGCGAGATTTGGGTTTCCATTCCGGCCCGCGCAAATACTTATCGATTTCAATGGCGGCTTTCTTGCCGTCGGCAACGGCGTTGATGATGAGGCGCGGTCCAAAAGCGATGTCACCGGCGGCGAAAATGCCGGGGGCCGTGGTCATCAGCGTGTCGGGGTTAATTCTTAGCGTGCCCTGGCGCGTGGTTTCCACGCCGTCGGCTGGAGTAAGGAAAGAAACGTCGGAAGATTGACCGATGGCGAGAATGACGGTGTCGCAAGGGATCACGAATTCCGTGCCTGGCGCAAACTTTGGATTGAAGCGCTTGTTTTCGTCGAACACGGAGAGGCACCGCGTCACTTCGAGCCCCGTCAGCCTTCCATGCGCGCCGATGAATTGTTTCGGGCCGAGCGAGGGATACAGTTTCATCCCTTCCAGTACGCCTTCTTCGATTTCTTCCTCGGACGCCGGCATTTCGGCGCGCGATTCCAGGCAGACGAGTTGCACCTCTCGCGCGCCCATGCGCAATGCCGCTCGCGAAACGTCCATGAACTCCTTCATGGCCACGTCCATTTCACTGGAGGTCAGCTCATTAGGGAGCACAACACTCGCCATGTCGGTCACGAGCTTCTGCTGTTGCTCGCGCATCGCGGAACGCGCCACGTCGATGGCCACGTTGCCTCCCCCGATCACGACAACTTTTTTGCCCACTTCAAAGCGGTAGCCCAAGTTGACGTTAAGGAGAAAATCGATGCCCTTAACAACGCCGTCCAGCTCATGTCCCGGAAGATTCAAGTCGCGGCTGCGGTGCAAACCAAAAGCCATGAGCACGGCCTTGTAGCCCTGGCGGCGCAAATCTTCCAAAGAGAAGTCGCGGCCCAAGCGCATGTTCAGTTTCAGTTGGGGCCCGAGATCCAGGATTTCGCGGATCTGCGCCTGCAAGACGTCGCGCGGCAGGCGATATTCCGGAATGCCGAGATGCATCATGCCGCCGGGCACGGCCGCCGCTTCAAAAACTGTTACGGGATAGCCGAGCAGGGCAAGATCGTGCGCCGCCGACATTCCGGCCGGCCCCGAACCGATGACAGCCACCTTTTCGACGTTGTTCGGGCGGGATCTGTTGGAGAAAACGTCAATCGGATTGCGCGATTCGGGCCCGTAGCGTTCCGTCACAAATCGCTTCAAGGCGCGGATGGAAATGGGCAGGTCGAATTCTCCGCGGCGGCAGGCTGGTTCACAGGGATGACCGCAGACGCGGCCGCAAATCGAGGCAAAAGGGTTGGGCATCCGGGCGTAACGGTAGGCATCTTCGTATTTTCCCTCGGCAATCAGCGACACATAGCGCCCCGCCTGGGTATGCACGGGACACGCCTGCATGCACGGAAAATTCGTTTCCAGCCATTCCAAATCGACAAGCTTTGTGCGCGTCGTCAATCGCTTCGCCTTGGATGCCCTCTGTTTCTTTCCTTGCTTCTTTGCTTCTTTGCCTCTTTCCTTCTTTCCTTCCTTACTTCTTTACCGTGAGGTCGGCGGTCGCGCCGCTGGCGGTCACTTCCACGGCCAGCGTGGTGGGTTTGCCGTTTTCGCTCCAGGTCTTAAGCGTGTACTTGCCGGGAGGCACGTTCTTGATTTCATAGTTGCCGCTCTTGTCCGTCACCGCGAAATAGGGTGTGGCCACGACAACGACATAGCCGTTCATTTCCGGGTGCACGTTGCAAAGCAAGGAAGCCACACCTGGATCGTTGAATTGGAAACTCTTCTTTTCGCCCTTCGGCCAGGTGCCCATATTGTGGGAGAGCTTCTTGTTGCCGCTGATGCTGGGCCAATAGACGTTGTGACCGACCGGGTCGCTGTTGAGGAAGTCCACGGTGGTTCCCTGAAGCACAACGGCCACGTGGGGAGAAAACGACATCTTGACCTGATCGATCAGCGCATGCTGCGCCGGCGGATCAAACTTTTTGTCTGGGATCGTGTCGACATAGACCGCGATGTTTTCCGCCGACTTCAATCCCTCGACACTGACCTTGCCCTTGATTTCGCCCGCCAGGCTTGCGCCCGCCAGGAGAAGTGCCGCACCAAATACCGCGACCGTCTGAACTGCCAATGAACGTAGCCTCATCTTATTCCTCTCATTCCCTTTGAATTTCCCCGAGAAACCTTTTGGATTAGCTGGCTCCGACTAGAAGACGTAGTCTATGCCAGTTACGAATGTATTGGGACGGTAAAATAGTGGGTTCCCGCTAGCATCGTTGCCGTAAGAAGCCGGCTGCCAAGCGCGGTCGTATTCGCCGAGGATCTTGATGTTGGCGCGGAGCAGGATCTGGTAGCCCGGCCGGAAAGCGTTGCGGGTCTGGTACCGCGAAACTCCGTTGGCGAAATCGGACGGCGAGTTCACGAAATCGTAGCGCATCGTGGCGATCAGCCAGGGATAGATCCAGTAGTTGCCGCCAACGAAGCCGCCGGTGAAAGTGACCGCTGGGGCGCTCGCTATAGTCCCCACTTCCGTATCCACCGTGTGGTTGTTGTCATGGCCAACCAGACCTACGGCGAACAGTTCCAGCTTGCGATACTTGAAGCGAAGATCGCCGCCGGCGCGGTAGAAGGGTTCGTTGATCGTCCCCACTAATGGGTACGTGGTGTTTCCAAAATTCTGCTGATTTGTGCCGTGGTAGTAGAAAGCGCCGACGCGGATGGATGTATGGTCTCGTGGACCCGTTGGCCCGGCCGCCTGGATGCCGTGACGGCTTTCCGGATCGCGCTCGAGGTTGAACTTGTAGTAGGTGCGTAGATAAACATCTTTCGTATTCCGAGTCACCAGATCCGTCGTCGTGCCATAAGCGGAATTCGTGCCATCGGTGTAGGCAACGGACCAGTTGAAGTTTCCGTTGTCGGCGTAGCCGCCGAATTCAATTCCTCTTTGCGGCGTGCCAAGGATAAACGGGTTATTGGCAGTTTGGCATTGTGTGACCACGCCACCACATACCGGACCGGGCGCCACCGCGGCCTCGCTGAATACATCGTAGCCGGAAAGATAGGGCGTCCTCGCCTGCGTGAAGGGAAGGTCGAGTTCAAACTGCCCGAACCGCACGTTCAGGAAATTCGTCGGCAAGTGGAAGATGCGGCCGAGGTCGTTATACTTCAACCAGCCGTCGCCAAGCCCGCCATTCGCGCCGGAAGCTCCCGCGGAGATGTCATCATCAATCCAAAAGGAAAGATTCGGCCCAAAACTTCCCGCGCTGATGATCGTAAACGTGTTCGGAACAAACAAGTCGGTGCGCGGAACATATCCTCCGGCGGCCACCACGGGCGCGGGCTGCTTTGCGTTCCAGTTGAAGTTGCCTTCGTAACGGAAGGCGATGGGCAGTGTGCCCGGAATTTCCCCGGGATAGACGGCTTCGGGGAACGCTTCCTTTTGTGCTTTGGCGCCGAGCAGGACGGGTTCCTGTTTCACGAATACGTCATCGTCCTTGGGGAACTTGAAGCCGTTCTTCTTGAACGCTTCACCAAAGTCGTTTAGCTCCGGATAATTATTGTGGCAGGTTGTGCAGGACGTTTGATATTTTCGGGAAAATGCAGGTATGGCATGGGATTTTGGCGCGGACGCTAAAACCATCCAGATCACGGCCCCCGCCATGACCAGACCAGTCAAAATGCCAGCATCCACGCTCCAGCTCTTGCGACTCATGGGCACCCTTTCCCCCAATGATTTGTGTGGCAAAAACGAAAACGTACAAACGGAACCCCATAGCCCTGGGTTGCGGGTTCCTACGATGAGGGATGGGGTCACACTCGTGCCGTGACTCTGGTCACACCCTATTGTGACATTTCTCGCGACAATTACAAACGCTCTCTGTGATTTCCTATGTGGATTGTTGGAGAAACTTGTTCGGCAACGTGTAACACTCATTTAATCAAGCGATTACAGAAATGTCTGATATGGATGGGGATCTGAGTTCGGCTTGTGATGCAGTACATGCGGGTGACTTTTGCTCCAGGTTCCGTCACGCGGCAGCGAGCGAGATGCTCGAACAAGGGGCACCGCTCACTGTCGTACAGCGTCAACTCCGCCACAAGGATGCTCGCACAACGCTTCAGAAGTATGAACACGTTGTGGGAGATAGCCAGCGCAGGGCCGTTAATTCACCGGCTGAGAAGATAGAACGTTTTGCCGTGGTGGAATTGGTGCCAAGTGCTGAATTGGTGCCAAGTTCTGTCTAAGTTGTTTGGTTGGTTAGGGTTTGGAGCGGGCGATGGGAATCGAACCCACGTCCGAAGCTTGGGAAGCTTCTATACTGCCATTGTACGACGCCCGCTCGTTTCTCCAGCTTTCAGATTATACACAACGACGCAACTTCTCGTACAGACCGGCCATTCCCCATATTTTCCAAATCCATCCTGGCAAACGCACACATGCATTGCCAGATCGTCGGGATCTTTTTGTGGATGCTCTCGCACAAAGGGCGGGCCGTGGCCGCGGCAAGCGCGAGCAGGCCGAAGGCACAAAAAAGCGCCCTCGAGGAGCGAACGCACCCCCGAATCTCATCGCCAGAAATGAATACAATGCGCGTCAGCTTTTGTCCTCATCCGCTGCGAATGGTCAAAACAGGACATGATGTGTGCTCCAACCGCAGCGTACGCTGTGCATCGCCTTCAAATCGCGGCTCAATTTGACGGCGGCCACCGCGCAGAAGAAAAAGGCTTCTCCACTCTGTGGTGACATCTTCATGCTGACGAGATGGGCGAACGCCCGCAGTGACGAGTGTCACCGCGTGCCCGCAAGCTCCCCAAAACCGGCGTGCCAAGGCTGGCAGAATTGCTGCCAGTCGCACACGAAGCAGGCCGCGAATCGGTGCCTTAATGAGGAGGCAAGCGCGTCAGATTCGGAGGAAAACGAGCACGCGCTCAGGCAGAATCCCGAAACCCGCAGCGCGCCGAAAAACTCTAATTCACTGGGAGTGGTGGGCCCGCCAGGATTTGAACCTGGGACCAACGGATTATGAGTCCGCTGCTCTAACCGCTGAGCTACGAGCCCGACGTCTTGCCAACATCTTACATCGAAAATAGCGGGTTCACCTATCGGCAAGCACGCAACGGTATTGGCGCACTGGCGCTGGTTTCGGTGCACGTTGGAGGCAGCGGTTGGAAGGCGATTCGAAACCCTTCGTGCAAGCGGTCTATTCTGTGCCGCCTGGTTCTTCAGGTGCGCCCAAGCTGGAGCAGCCTTCTGCCAACCAGGAGGTACCAGGTCATCAGCAACAGCCCGCCACAGATGGCAATTACAAACCCCGCATTAGGCAACCCCCCTACGAAAGTTGCGATTATCTCAACGACGATTAGCAGCGCATTCCCCAGAATTCCAGCGCAGGCGGTCGCTTTACTGAAGACCCTGCCTCTCAGCATGACCGCGGAGATTACCAGGCATGCGAATTCTATAAGGGGAATACCAGCGCGGCTTTGGCCCTCTGCCAGCATCGCTTGCCCTGCCGCGGCTAACAGAGCCCTCTGCGCGTCCGTGGTGGCACTTGCGTATTGGCCGCTCAGCGAAAGCATAGGGAAGGCCCTGCTGCTTGCGAGGTAAACCGCCAGCCCCACGAAGAAAAGGATCGTGCCGAACGCCCCGTACGCTCCCTGATCTCGCCGGAGGGCCGAGTAAATGGCCAAAATCGTCGGTGCCAAAAAGGCGGCTCCAATGATATTCAAGAGACCGAGGTTGCGGAGCGCCAGAAACGAATGGTACTGAAAGAGAGTGAACCAGTCGATTACGGTCACCGTCCCCTGCGACAATCCAGCCACGCCCGGAAGGAAATTGATGGCGACCTCGGCGAGCGGAAACACCACCATAATCAGGGCAGTGATTCCGCCAAGTTTATAGAGACTTTTCCAGCCGGGCTCTGCCGTTTCGGCATCAATAACTTGCCTCAGTTCAGATTGCGACACTTCGTTCTCCCCCGGAATCTCTTGTTTGAGTTTACGGCTTTGTCCCCGCGCCCTGCTTCTCGGAGAATACAAATTGGCGGATTTCCGCTCTCTGCCTGTCGAGGTCGGAGAGATGCTGCGCCCGGAGTTTCTGGTACACCTTGAACTCCTCCTGGGCCAGGTCCTTTTCTCCCACGCGGACGTAGGCCTGCGCCAGGCGATAATGGACATCGGCCAAGTCTGGATTGAGTTCACGCGCCCGCAGATATTCTGGGACGGATTCCGGGTATTTTCGCTGGTCGGAGTAGAGATTGGCTAACTGGAGGTGCGCTTCTGCCAAGCCGGGGTCGAGTGCGATGGCCTTTTTCAGAAGGAGTTCGATCTGGCTGAGATCGAGGTTCGGGTCCTGGGCCCTTTTGCCCTTCCAGAGGCTCATGGCGTAATAGTAGACGGCTTGACCGTTTTTGGGCTGAAGCTCGGCGAACCGCCGGAAGCGTTCGATGACTTCTTCGGCCTGGCTCGGCGAACTGTCATACGCCCGGGACAAGAAGGGATAGCCGCGAGGATCGCTGGGGTTCAAATCCGCCGCGCGCAGCAGCGATTTGACGGCTTCGTCATACTTGCCGAGCGAATAGTAGGCCATGCCAAGACCAATGGCCATGCGCGGCGAATCCGGGTAGCGTTCCGCGCCCTGGCGGAAAACGTCGATCGCTGGTTCCAGGGTGCGGTGAATCAGGAGTTCGCTGCCCCAATCGAAGATATTGCCTTCGCTCGGCTCCATGTGTGCCGCGGTCTCAAATTCATTGACCGCGGCCACGAATTGGCCATCTTTTTCTTCCACCTCGCCCAGAAGATCGTGCAGTTCGGCCGTGTCCTTCCGCTTGGCAAGGTTCTGGATCAACTGGCGGGCATCACCAAGGCGCCCCGTGGAGAGGTAGGCGAGGGACAAATCGTAGCCGTTGTCATAGGCGGCTGGATTAATCCGCTGCGCGCGTTCGAGAAATGGGATGGCCTGGGCGACCTTGTTGGAGCGAACGTAGAACTCCCCCAAGTTGTGGCTGGGTTCGTAGTCCCGCGGCGCCAGCGCGGCCGCCTTTTTGAACTGCTGCTCCGCCAAGGCGAGCTTGTCCAGGCGCAGAAGATTGTTCCCGAGGTTTGTGTGGGCTGTGGCGGAATTGGGCTTCAGGCGAACCGCTTTTTCCAGGTGTGCGTTGGCTTTGTCATTCTGCGACTGCGCGGCGTAGACCAACCCCAGGAGCTCCTGCACTTCGAAGCTTTCCGGTACCACGCGCACAAGCTTTTCGAGCTGCTTGGCGGCTTCCGGGTACTGGCCGGCCTCGTATTGCGCAACGGCCGCTTTGAACTCCCGGTCCAGATCTTGCTTCTGAGCACCCGCTGGCGGCGTCAGGAAGACCCACGCCGCAAGATTCAGAAACGCACACGCCACAGACCAGTGAATTCGTGTCACGACGTTAGCATGGTAGCACGGGGATGTAAGAACCGGCCGGGACCTGAAAACTACTACGGCGAAGGCGCTTCTTTCAAAGCGCCTTCGCCGGTGGGGTGTTAAGGGGTCTAACTAGTAGTACAGCTTAAGGGCGAACTGGATCTGCCTCGGATCGTAAGGAGCATCGCGAGTGGAGCCGATTTCGCCGAAGTTAGCGTTGGTGTAGTTACCCGAGTTCGATATCGCAACAACGCCGTTGCCGCCGAAATTGGGGGCGTTGAAGTTCGGATGGTTGGTCAGGTTAAAGATTTCCGCGCGGAACTGTAGCTTCACACGTTCCTTAATCGGAAAGTCCTTGAAAATGGACATGTCAAGTCTGTGGAATCCGGGCCCTGGCAATTGAACTATTCCGCCCAGCGCCCCGACACCGGTCAAAGGCACGCATCCCGCCGGCGTGCCGGGCGTGGGGAGTCCGTTTGATCCGATCTGGCAAGGCTGGGTAAGCGCTTGTGGGCCGTTTGCGAACCAACTCAACTGCCCATTCGTATCTGTATGCAGTCCGACCTTCACAGATTGGCCTGCAATATGAAGAGCGCCGCAGTTCAATCCACCTTCAACTGTACCCGTCGGACAACTGATTTGTATGGGCTGCCCGCCTTCCAGTGTCGTGGACCAATTGACGCTCCAACCGCCAATTGCCTGGTTCTGCCACCCGGAGGCGCCGGAAGCGAACTTCTTTCCATGGCCGAAGGGTAGTTCATAGCCGCCGCTGAAGTGGAAGACGTTCCTGATATCAAAGGGAGCCAGCGCGTAATCCGCATGGATTCCGAAGCCCGGAACGTACGGTGCACGGTAGCCTTGCAAGCTGCCGCCATTGAGCAAGTCATGCGCGTCGGTTGTGACTTGCGAATAAGTGTAGGTTGCGAGGAAGTTCAGGCCGCTCGCAAACCGCTTCTCGAGCGTCGTCTGCAAACCGTTGTAGATGCTGTTCCCTTCTGTTGCAGCGTAGCTGGCGCCCGTCCCGAAATCAGGGTAAGGAACCAGCGTGTTCTCAGCAGTGTTATGGTAGGCGATAGTCGAGGGTTCGTTGCTCCCTGGGAACACCTCCAAATGGCGTCCCTGCGAGGTCACGTACCCAACCGTGAGAGCCAGTGTGGGCGTGATGGAATATTGCACCGTCAGGTTGCCACTCAAGGAGTAGGGAGTCTTGTAGTCGTACTGAATTCCGAGCAAGGCCAACCCACTGGCGTTGACCTGGTTCGGAATCAGAGGAGTGCAGGAGAATCCGACCTCAAAGGTTATGACCGGAGCAGCGGCGCATCCGGGAATTGTCGTGGGCGTGGAATCGTTCGCCGGGTAGTAGTGGAACTGGAACTGGAACGGATAGCTTTCGCCAATGTTCGGCGAATATCCACGATTTTCAAAACCGTTATAGAAGAGACCAATTCCTCCGCGTACCACCAGCTTTGGATTGGCTTGATAGGCAAAGCCCACGCGCGGAGCAAAATTAGCCCTTTGGGAATGCCCAAGTCCGGCACCGTAGTGGTCCGTGATGAGCAGGCTGATGCCGTCCTTGGCAAGCAAATTCGTGTAGCAAGTCGGGCATCCCGTAGAAAGTTGGGTTGTCAGCGGCCCCGGCGGCATTATTTCCGTTGGCACGCCAAAGAGGCTCGGTACAAAGTTTGCTTGTTCCCCATGGTGCTCGCCTACGAGACCGAAGAAGTCGTAGCGCACCCCAAGATTGACGGTCAGTTTGGAAGTGACTTTCCAGTCGTCATTGACGTAGCCGCCGTAGTAACTCTTGCCGTCATCGGTCAACGAAATGTTGGAAGCGTATACGTTACTCGATCCGCCAACATAGTTTATGCCGTTGTCCGCTGCAGGGAGAGTCGAGGCGATCGGAGTCAAGAGGAAGTCGGCGCGGCCCGTGGAACCCGAATTCGAGCCGCCGGCGATATCCGTGAAAGCGCCGCTGTAATCGAATTCACCGTGGGACCACGGTGGCTGCAGCGTCGAGAACTTCACGTGCTGCCATTCAATACCCATTTTGAAGGTGTGCTTGCCGTATATCTTGGTGAGATCGTCGGTGAGCTGGAAGGTAGAAGTGACCTCATCCGAGGGCAAGAAAGCGTTGCTCCCCAAGGTAGCCAGGCCGCCGATGCCAAAAGCAGGGAGGCCGCCGTTTTCAGCCACCTGTGGAATGTCCTGAACGCCATATTGTCCCGGAATACCCAGTTGGCCCGAAACCGGCCCGCTCCGTGTTGTGTGCAGGTAGTTAAAACCGGCGCGCACCTCATTGATTAACGTCGGTGAAAATGTGTGCGTGTATCCTAATGCGCTCTGTTGTGCCAGCGCGGTCTGATTGCCCTGCTGGAAAGCGCCGCCGTCGGCGATCCCTCCGAAGATGCCGGGAATGAATTGCGGATCGTCCACGTAGCTGAACCGGAAGAAGATCTGGTTCTTCTCGTTCAAATTGTAGTCCATCCGGGTGTCAAACGAGTTCCTGTGCTCAAAAAGTGCCGGTGAGCTTGCAAAATTCGAAAACAGCGAAGAAGTGGTTGGAAGCGGATACAGGTTGAGGAGCTTTATGGCGTTCGGGTCCAACCGGCTAGCAGGAATTAGATTCCCAACGAACGGGTCCCGCACATATCCTATCGCCGTTCCGGTCGTTTGGGTGCCAGTGCAAGCAACGGTAAGACCGGTGACAGGATCAGCAACGCCGCAGTCTACCGGCCGGGTGGTTGCTGGGTCGAAGATCTGTCCAGTCTTAAAAGATCGGCCCAATATGTCGGTGGACGAGCCAGACTGAGTCAGCAGATCCGAGAAGTCCACCATCGTGGCGCTCGAGTTCCAACTGTTTCGTTCTGCGAGCGTGGGGACCGTGCCAGATGAAACGGTACCCTGGACCCTGCGGAATCCTTCGTAGTCCGCGAAGAAGAAAAGCTTGTTGCGGCCATTGAAGAAGTGCGGAATCACGACAGGCCCGCCAATGGTCGTCCCAAACTGGTTCTGGCGGAGTTCGCCCTTCTTGATCTGGTGCGCATTTTCAAAGAAGTCCGCCGCATCCAGTTTGTCGTTGCGGAAGAATTCCCAGCCCGAACCGTGAAACTCGTTGGTACCGGACTTGATGGTGGCATTGAGAACTGCCGCGCCCGACCGCCCAAACTCGGCGCTGAAGTCCGAGGTTTGCACCTTGAATTCCTGAATGGCATCAACCGGGGGGAGTACAACGTAGTTCGTGCCGTTGAGGAAGTCGACGGTGTCCGAGTTATTGTCGATACCGTCGAGAAGGTAATTGTTCTGCGCCGGCCGATTGCCATTGGCGGAAAAAGCGCCGCTCGCGGCGTTACCACGGGTATCTGCCTGCGGCGTATTCACACCCGCGGACAGTTGCGCGAGAAACGTAAAATTCCGGCCATTCAGTGGAAGGTTGTTGACACTCGTGGTGTCCACCACTTGGCCGACAGAGGCATCCTGCGACTCCAGGAGAGGCGCAGCAGCGGTGACTTCGACTGTCTGGGTGACGCTTCCAGGCTTGAGCGAAAAATTCTGTACCACTTCCGCTCCGATGTTGACGACAACACCTTTCGTCGTGACCGCCTGGAACCCCTGGAAGGTGACGTCAATTTTGTACGAACCAATCCTGACGGGCGAGAATTTGTATACGCCATCCGAACCGGTCGCAAATGTCAGGCTGGCACCCGTCCCTTCGTTGGTGAGGGTGACCTTGGCGCCATTGATCGCGCCACCGCTTTGGTCGTTGACGGTGCCTAGAATGGCGCCGGCGTCAACCTGAGCGAACAGCGGACTGGCCGCGAACAACAAAGCCAGAAAGGCCACCAGTAATGTAAAACAACTGAAATTGAACCTAGCCTTCATGCCCAACCTCCTCAAGTTTCCCTAATCGGCAAAATACAAATGATCGCCTCGACGATACGCGCATCCCAAACTACCCACGCAAACTCCCTTTACGGAAGCCCGTGGAGCCCGTCGCAAATCACGTCACGGCACCGATTTCCTCTAACGAAAGAATACGGAATACCCGGAAGGTCATTAAGGACCCAGGACCAGGCACCCCAACAAAACAACTTAACCGCTTAACCTTGGTGAACACTTCTACACACTGTTTTGAGTGTTGTCAAGCATTTTTTTTTACTTTATACTTCGCGCGCGGCTGATTCATTCTTGCGAGGCCGCGATGGCTTGCATCTGTTCGTCGAGGGCAGGTGTTTGCATTTATGGGTTTGACCATACGAGACGTAGCAAAGGCCGCTGGTGTTTCGACGGCGACGGTTTCAAACGTTCTGAACAAGAGAGGCAAGGTCGGCCGCAGGACGCAGGGCCTGGTCCTCTCGACGGTCAAGCGCCTCGGCTATCTCCCCAACATTCATGCCCGCCGCCTCGCTTCCCGCGACACGCGCACACTGGGAATCATTGTTTCCGATATCGTGAACCCCTTCTTCCCAGAGGTGATCATGGGTTTTCTGGCGCGCACCCGGCAACTCGGCTACGAAACCATTCTCAGTGAAACAAACTATGACCCGCGGCGCACCCAAGAGGCCGCCAGCCGGATGATGGCGCACAGTGTCGGCGGCGTCGCGATCATGACCTCCGAATTCAGCGCGCGCTTGATCGACGAGCTGACGCACAGGAAAATTGCCGTCACGTTTCTCGATCTCGCTCCGGCACGGGGATATGTCAGCACGCTGCGCATCGATTACGCTTCTGGGATCGAGCAGATTGCCAAATACCTGTATCAACAGGGACACCGCGAGATCGCCTTCGTCGCCGGCAGGCCAAAACTCAAGTCCAACGAGGCGCGGCTGGAGGCCTACGAGCGTTCCATGCAGGCCTTGGGACTGAAACCCGGGCCGGTCCTTCACGGGGACCTGCGTTTCGAGGGAGGACTTGCCGCTGGACTGGCCATCGCTCAAATGGCTCCCAGGCCTACGGCCGTAATGGCTGTCAACGATCTCACGGCGGTGGGCGTGATGAAGGGGTTAACGTCGGCGGGCCTGCGGATTCCTCAAGATATTTCCGTGACGGGTTTCGACAGAACTCGGCTGGCGGAATACAGCAACCCTTCGATCACCACCGTGGACATCCATCGGGATTTACTCGGACAGATGGCCGCCGATGCCCTGCATGAACTTTGTCGTTCCACCAATCCTCAAGGCAGGGAATACGAGATTTCCGCGGAACTCGTGGTGGGAAATTCTTCCGGACCCTGGAACTCCTAACCGCACTTCCCTCTTCGTTCATTGACAGATCCCTCCAAACTTGCGCTCCCGCGCTCTTCGCGGGCTTCGTTCCTGCTGAATTTGCGCTGCTCGCGATGTGCCGCTGAAGAGATGAACGATTTTTCGGGGCTGCGGAAAAAAGCGGCGAGTTTGGCCTGGCTGTATTTCAATGCTAGCATCACAACGCTGATCTGGAGTTCCTCGAGCACCCAACGATGGCACGCGACAACCGGAAAAAACGCAAGGTCTCGCGCCGCGCCTTTCTGGGTGGGATGCGCTGGGCCCCCTTGCTCTTTCTTCCAGCGCCTCTTCATTCGGCCGCGTTCCGTTTCTTGGATCCGCGGGCGCCCGCAGAACAAGGCCCTTCTCTCCCCTTCGCGGATTTTCGATTGACCCCGCACTACCCGGCGAAATCTCCCCTGGATGATCTCCTTCGTTATGTCGAGCCGGGCACCGACGAATACGTGACGGAAAAGTACGCCGCCGAAATCGCCCGGCGCCTGGAAGAATGGGGGCAAGAGCTGCGGTCAGGTCCATCCCCCTTGAACGTGCTGGCCAACTTTCTGGATGCATCGCTCAAAGCCGCCCCCCTGGTTCCGGTGCAGGAAAAAAAACTGCGTGCGGGAGATGGAGTTGACGTCTTCAGGAGGACGTTTTCGAACCAGGCGGTGTTGGGCCGCGAGCGATTTCTGGAGGAAGTCCGGAATAGCCTGGCCCCACTGGGACGATTGCGGACGGCCGAATTTCAAATCGCGGGAATCGAGCAGACCGCGGACTCTCCCCTAAACGTTCGTATCGACATTCGCTACGACCTTGTGGGCCAGCACGGGGACACCGGACTCGAGGAGCGCATTGGGTATTGGCTGACGGAATGGACGCACGACGATGCTGGTGGCTGGCGAGCCTTCCGTTGGACCGCGACTGAAGAAACTCTCAGCCGCGCACCACAGCCCATTTTCCTCGATGTAACTCCGCAAGCCCTCGGCCAGACTGATTCCTACAAAAATCAGATGCTCCATGGGATGGACTACTGGCGCACGGTTCTGGACGGCGCGTCCGCAATGGACATTTACGGAAATACCGGACTGGCTGCGGGAGACTTCGACAACGACGGTCTGGATGATCTCTATATCTGCCAGCCCCCGGGACTTCCCAACCGGTTGTACCGGAATCGCGGTGATGGAACTTTTGAGGATGTCACGGAGGCCGCCGGAGTCGGGGTGCTGGACCGGACAGCTTCGGCGCTCTTTGCAGATTTTGAGAATAAAGGGCTCCAAGACCTTCTGGTAGTCTGCGCCACCGGGCCTGTGCTGTTCGTGAATCAGGGAAATGGAAAGTTTAAGCAGAAACGCGATGCCTTCCACTTTGTGAATGCTCCGGAGGGGGCGTTCACGCATGCTGCCGCAGCCGATTATGACCGCGACGGGCGCCTCGACATTTATTTCTGCCTCTACAACTATTATCTCGGCCTGGATCAATACCACTATCCAGTCCCCTATTTTGATGCCCGCAATGGACCTCCAAACTTCCTGTTCCACAATGAAGGAAACGGCGTCTTTCAGGACCGCACGGCGGCGGCCGGCATGAATGTCGACAACGATCGTTACAGTTTCGCCTGCACCTGGGGCGACTACAACTCGGATGGCTGGCCGGACTTGTACGTGGCCAATGACTTCGGCCGCAACAGTCTCTACCGCAACAATGGCGACGGAACCTTCGCTACCGTTTCGGGTGAAGCCCATGTGGAGGAGGCCGGCGCCGGCATGAGCGCCTGCTGGCTGGACTTCGACAACGACGGGAACCAGGACATTTATGCCGCGGGCATGTGGGTAGCGGCGGGCATGCGCGTTTTTGGACAGTCCTATTTTCACGGCCAAGAACAGGAAAAGATTCGCGCGCTTTACCGGCGCCACATGGCCGGCAATTCGCTGTACCGAAACATGGGCAACGGCCAATTCCAAAATGTGGCCATGCAAGCCGGGGTTGAAATGGGGCGCTGGTCGTGGTCCACCGATGCCTGGGACTTTGACCATGATGGCTACCAGGATCTGTACATGGCCAATGGCTACATTTCCGGCCACGACGCTCGCGACGTCTCAAGTTTTTTCTGGCGGCAGGTGGTTGCAAAATCGCCTCAGGACGCCACCCCTTCGGAGAGCTATGAGCGGGGATGGAACGCGATTAACGAGTTGATCCGCTCGGATGCAACCTGGAATGGCTTTGAGAGAAATGTCTTCTACCTGAACAACCAGGATGGCACTTTCTCCGAAGTCTCCGGCGTAGTCGGTTTGGATTTTATCGATGACAGCCGTTCATTTGTACTGGCCGACCTGGATCACGACGGCCGGCTGGAAGTCATTCTAAAGAATCGCACCTCGCCTCAGATTCGCATCCTGCACAATGCGATGAAGGACATTGGCACCTCTATTGCTTTTCGCTTGCAAGGAAAAAAGAGCAATCGCGATGCCATCGGCGCAGCGGTAACTTTGGAAGCGGCCGGCCTTCGTCAGACGAAATATCTTCAGGCTGGTTCTGGCTTTTTGTCGCAACACAGCAAGGAACTTTTCTTCGGGCTGGGAAAAGCGGAAGGCACCGTGCACGCCAGCATTCGCTGGCCCAGTGGTCTAACGCAAGTTTTCGAGAAATTACCCGCAAACCACCGCATCGAAATCCAGGAAGGCGCTCAGGAATTTCGCGCCAAGCCGTTTGCGGCCTCGCCTCCCTCTTACGCACATGGCAGCGAGCCGCAAGAAATCGAGCGTCTGCCGCTCTCGGTCGAAACCTGGCTCATCCAGCCGCTGCTTGCTCCAGACTTTTCATTGCCGGATCTCGCCGGGGACACCAAACAGCTGCATTCCTTCCGGGGGAACTTCGTTCTTCTTCATTTTTGGGCCGCGGCGGCGCCATCCTGTGCCAGCCAACTGCGGCTTCTCCAGAGCCATCAAGCGGACTTGGCCTCGCGCAACCTTCGCGTCCTCTGTCTCAATCTCGATGATCCACAGGACGCGGCAGCAGTGCGCTCCTTCGCCACAAAAGAAGGAATTTCTCTGCCGATTCTGCTGGCAACTCAGCAAGTGGCCGGTGTCTACAACATCATCTATCGCTACCTGTTCGACCGCCGGAGAGATCTCGGGCTCCCAACCTCTTTCCTTCTCAACCGGGACGCCATGATCGTCAAGGTCTATCAGGGGCCCTTGGAGCCCGCCCGGCTGCTGGACGACGTCCGCTCGGTTCCCGATACTCCAGCCGGCTTTCTGCAGAGAGCCCTGCCTTTGAAGGGCACCCTGGTTCAAGACGTATTCCAGCGCAACGATCTCACTTACGGAGTGGCGCTGTTTCAGCGTGGCTATTTGGAAGAGGCTGCGGCGGAATTCAAACAAGTGACTCTCTCTAACCCGGGCGAGCCGATCGCCTATTACAACCTGGGGACGCTCTACCTGCGAAGAAATGCGCTGCCAGAAGCGCGCCGCTATCTTGAGCAGGCGGTGAAGCTGCGATCCAACTATGCCGAAGCCTGGAACAATCTTGGGATGGTGTCTGCGCAGCAAGGTCAGGAAGACGAGGCCATCAAGAATTTTCAACAGTCCCTCGCGCTCAGGCCAACCTACGCCACCGCGCTTCTGAATCTCGGGAACCTGCTCCGCCGAAAAGGAGCGTTTGCTGAAGCACAAAAACTCCTCGAGCAGGCAGTCGCAGTTGCTCCCAATGATCCCGAGGCCAACTACAGCGTGGGAATGCTCTATGCCCGGCAAAACCAGCTTCCGCGCGCATCGGATTATCTGGAGAAGGCCTTGGCCCTGCGCCCGGATTATGCCGAGGCGCTGAATAACCTGGGAGTTCTTCGGGTGCGCCAGGAACAATATCCCGAAGCGCAGCAGAAATTCGAAACATGTATTAAGGTGGCTCCAAAGTTCGACCAGGCCTACCTCAATTTGGCCCGGCTCTACGTTCTTTTGAATGACAAGGAGAAAGCCAGAGAAGTTTTGCGGGAATTGCTGCGCCAGCAGCCAGAGAACAAGTTGGCCCAACAGACTCTGGAAATGCTAAATTAATCATCATCCGCTTTTCTTGTGCAAGATGAGCGCGCGCGGAGGTGTACCCATGGCCATTTGTAATTTTGTCCGGCCCTCGGTTGGTAAGCGGGGCTGGCGAACGGTACTGCCCAGCATCGTGGCGCTCGGCGCGATTTTCTTTGTTGCCCGAGGAGCTGCGGGGCAACAAGCGCCTCCCAAAAAACAAAGCGCGCACCCAGTTTCCAAAGCCCCCTCCCCTTTTGCTGATGCGGAAGAGCTTCTTCGGCAGGGCAAGCTGGAAGACGCCCAAAATAAGCTTCAGGAAGAACTCCTGCATAATCCTTCCCGGCCTGAAGGATACGCGCTTCTAGGGCTCGTCTATACCGCGGAGAAGAACTACACCGAAGCCCTAACCGCGTTTCAGCAAGGGTTGAAACTCAACCCTAAATCCACGGGAATTCGCAACGACATGGGCAACCTGTACGTGGCTCAGGGGAATCTTGATCTGGCCGAAAAGGAATTCCGGGAGGTCGTGCGCCTGAATCCGGCCAATTACGACGGCAACTACAATCTGGCCCTCGTCCTTCTGGCGAAGAGGCAGCCCGCAGCGGCCATTCCCTGTTTGCTGCGCATCCACCCGCAAACGATTGCCTCGCAGCTCAGCCTGACGCGGGCCTATCTTGACGCCGGCAAGACCGCGGAAGGATTGAGGACCGCCGGGGAACTTTCCGCGCGTAACAAAGACGAAGTGCAAGTGCACTTCACCTTGGGCGTTTTGCTGGCGGCAGAGAAACAACTCCGGGCCGCGCAACTTCAACTGGAACAAGCCAGCGTGTTGCAGCCTCAAACCTTCGAGATCCTCTACAACCTCGGACAGGTCTATGTGCGTAACGCCGAATTTGCGAAAGCGGAACTCACCCTGAAGCGCGCGCTCAATCTCAAGCCCGATTCACCCGAGACGCTTTCTCTGCTGGCGCAGGTTTATTCGGCCCAGCAGAAGCCTGTAGACGCGCTGGACCTGCTGGTGCGCGCTCACAAACTTGCCCCAGAGAATACGGACGTCATCTATAACCTGGCGCGGGTCAGCATGTCCCAGAATTATTACGAGGACTCCATCCCTCTGCTGGAATCCGGCTTGAAAATCGCTCCGCAGCGGATGGACCTGCACGCGGCACTTGGAGAAAGCTACTTCATGTCCGGCCGGGCAGAGAAAGCCATCGAGGAGTTCAAGCAGTTAACCGAAATGGATCCCACGGCGCGATCCTATGCCTTTTTGGGACTCTGCTACCGTCAACTGGGACGTTTCGACGAGGCTCGAACCTACTTTCAAGAAGGCCTGAAGAAAGATCCGCGCAATCCCTCCTGCCTCTTCAACATTGGATATATCGAGGAGCGCCAGGGAAATCACGAGGCCGCCGAACAGCGCTTCCAGGAAGTGCTGCGATTGAGCCCCGACCATGCCGAATCTCTGCTGGAACTCGCAAATTTGCGTATTACCAGCAAGAGATACGCGGAGGCTGCCGTGCTGCTCAGAAAATACATCCGTGTGAGCCGCACCCCTGCGCCGGGATACTACAAGCTGGCCATGGTCGAGCGCAGCCTCCATCAGACAGAGGCTGCGCAACGCGATATGAGCGTGTTTCAGACGCTTTCCAAAAACGCCTCGAACGGCCCCTACCCCTACGAGCAACTTTTTGATTATCTCGATAACCGCTCGAAGCTTACCAGCAAAGAGAAGGCGCAATTGGATCTCACCGAAATGGCTAAAGAGATCCAGAAACAACCTGACCGGCCGGAAAACCTGTACCTGCTCGCCGAAGAGTATCTAAAGCTCGGGAAGGTTGAGGAAGCTCGCAAAGCCATCACCCAGTTGGACCAGCTCAGCGCAGGAGACTTCCGCACGCAAACCGGGATAGGAGTGCTGTTGGCACGCTACCGTTTGTACCAGGATGCCATCCAGCATTTCCAGGCGGCCATGCACGCGAATCCCGATTCTGATGACATCAAGTTCGACCTGGCTGACGCCTATTTCCGCAAAGGCATGTACCCGCAGGCACTCGAAGTTGCCCAGCAGGTTTCTGCAAACGGCCAGCAGGACGATGCCTTTCTCTCCTTGCTGGGGGATATCAAGGCGCATCTCGGACAGCCCGCCGAAGCTTCGGAGATTTTCAAGAACGCCATTCGTCGCAACCCCGACAACGACCAATATTATCTTTCTCTCGCGCTGGTCCAGCTTCGTCAGAATGATCTGCGCGCGGCGGAAAAAACTCTGCAGGACGGTCGCTCTCGCATTCCGGGATCGGGCAAACTCCTCTGGGGCCGGGGACTGGTTTCTATCTTGGAAGGCAAAACGGCGCAGGCGGGGGAGCAACTGGAGCAGGCTGTTGATCTGTTGCCGGAGTGGCCGGGCAGCTACTCCACGCTGGGCGTCTTTTATTATCAAACAGGCCAACTCGACAAGGCTAAGGAAGTGCTGAACCGCTTTAAAGGGAGTAGCGCCGGCGGCGGGCTGGACGTGAATCGCATTGCGGAGACCTTGGAAAAAGCTCCCTCGATGCCGCTGGTGGTAAATGAACCGATGCCGATGGCGGCTCGGCAGCAACTGCTGCAATTCGCGATTTCGATCGCTGACCGCACTCTTTGATTCGCGCAAAGCAAACTTCCGGTTGTGACGCTCGCGTGTCGGCAGTAAAATGGGTCTCGCCAGTTTGCGCCGAACTGCCGAACCAGCAAGGAATGCGGAAAATTTCCAAGACAATCAGACCGTCGGCTTACGGAAACACTTGCGCTGCCCTCCTTGCGCTGAGTGGAGTACTTTGCGTTTCCGCGGCTCTGAGGGCACAAACGGCACAACCTCAAAAAAAGAAAGACGCTCCCATCACCGTTCGTTTTACGGACATCCGAAAGTCCGCGGGCATCACGTTCCTGCAAGACTCCACACAAACCGAGGAGAAATACTATCTCGAGACCATGGGCACCGGCGTCGCCTGGCTCGACTATGACCAGGATGGCCTGATGGATCTCTTTCTTGTGCAGTCTGGACCCACGGACGCCTACAAACCGGACCACCCTTTGCGCTGCGCTCTCTACCACAACAATGGCGACGGCACTTTCACTGACGTGACCGAGAAGGCCGGCTTGGCAGGCGAGGGCCATTACGGCCAGGGCGTGGCCGTGGGTGACTTCGACAACGACGGGTATCCCGACCTGTATGTCACGGGATATGGCCGTGCCATCCTTTATCACAACAACGGCGACGGAACTTTTACCGACGTCACCAGCAAAGCCGGAGTCGCGGATGAAGGGATGTGGTCCGCCAGCGCTGGCTGGTTCGACTACGATAAAGACGGCTGGCTGGATTTGCTCGTCACCAACTACATCGAATGGACCCCCCAGAACAACCTGTGGTGCGGCGAACACCGGCCCGGCTACCGTTCCTATTGCCATCCCGGCAATTACAAGGGGGAGAAAACAAAACTGTTTCACAATAACCACGACGGAACCTTTACCGATGTCAGCGACACCTCGGGTGTGGGAAAGCCGGAATCCAAGGGCCTGGGCGTGGTGCTGGCGGACTTTAACAACGACGGCTGGACGGACATCGCGATTGCCAACGACACCTGGCCCAATTTTCTTTTCTTCAATAAGCATGATGGAACGTTCGAGGATGTTTCCTTCATTTCCGGCCTGGCCGCTAGCGAAGATGGGCGTTACGAAGCCGGCATGGGCCTCGACGCGGCGGATGTGGACCGTGACGGCTGGCTGGATATTTACATCACGCACCTGGACTTCGAATTGAATCGTCTCTATCACAACAACCACAACGGCACCTTTGACGACGTTACGTTTTCCTCCGGGATCGGGAACAAAGCGATGGGGTTGAGCGGCGTTTCGATGAAGTTTTTGGATTACGACAACGATGGCTGGCCGGACATTGTGCAGGCCAACGGCGCCATGGTGGATAACGTGGCGCTCTATCACAGTGAGGTAACTTACAAAGAGCCGTTGCTGATGTTCCGTAACCTGGGCAAAGGACAGTTCGAGAAAGTCTCCGAATCCCTCGGCCCCGATTTCATGCGGCCCACAGCCGGCCGCGGGCTGGCCACCGCCGATTTCAACAACGACGGCGCCGTCGGCATCGCGGTCAATGTTCGTGGTGATTACCCCGAAGTCCTGCGCAACGACGGGGGAAACGCCAACAATTGGCTGGAAGTTCTGCTCATCGGGACACGCTCGAACCGCGACGGCATCGGCGCCTCGTTGAAATTGACCACGGAAGGGTTTGTCGAAGTGGAACAGGCTAAAGGCGGCATGGGTTACATGTCGGCCAGCGACCCGCGGATTCACTTTGGCCTTGGCAAGCGCACCAAAATCGAGTCGCTGGAAATTACCTGGCCCAGTGGGCAAGTGGACCGGCTAGCGAATGTACCGATCAACCAGATTATCGCGGTCAAAGAGGGCACTGGAATTGTGCCGCGAAACTTTCCCAAGGTGACAATCCGATGACTCAGTTTCTCCCGCGACGGCGTTTCCTGGGCTCTTCCCTGGTGGCACTCGGAGCAACCTTGCTGGACGCGCTGGCAACACCCGTCTGGAAATGGAATCGCTCGGCGATCCTGGAGGCAAAGACCCTTCCGAATGCGCCGGCAGCCTCGCAAGTCACGTTCGTGGATGTGGCTCGCGAGGCCGGCCTCACGATTCCCAACGTGTGGGGCGGCGTGGAGCACAAGCGCCTCATCATCGAAGCCAAGGGCAGCGGCATCGGCTTCTTCGACTACGATAATGACGGCTGGCTGGATATTTATCTGACGAACGGTACCCTGCTGGACACCAAGTGGCCGACCGGAACCGCGCCCACCTCGCACCTGTACAAAAACAATCGCGACGGCACCTTTACCGACGTCACGGAAAAATCTGGAATCGCCAGGACCGGCTGGCAAACTGGTGTGTGTGTGGGCGATTACAACAACGACGGCTGGGACGATCTGTTCTGCTGCTTCTGGGGACACAACATCCTCTTCCACAATAACGGCGATGGCACCTTCACGGATGTGGCTCGCAAAGTCGGCCTCTACAACGACGAAGTTCGTTGGAGCTCAGGCTGCACCTGGTTCGATTATGACCGCGATGGCCATTTGGATCTTTTCGTGTGCCACTATATCAAGCTCGATCCGGCCCATACGCCTGCTCCCGGAGACGCTGCCTCGTGCGAATGGAAAGGCATCCCCGTGATGTGCGGCCCTCGTGGCCTCCCGGGTGATACGAACGCTCTTTTCCACAACAACGGCGACGGTACGTTCACCGACGTCACGGAGAAAGCGGGCATCCTGAAGCCCGGCCCGCGCTATGCCATTACCGCGGTCTCCTATGATTTCGACAACGATGGATGGCCGGATATCTATGTGGCCGTGGACTCCGAACCCAGCATCCTCTTTCACAACAACCACGACGGCACGTTTACCGATGTCGCCATGATCGCCGGCTGCGCCTATAACGAAAATGGACACGAGCAGGCGGGGATGGGCATAGCCGTGGGCGACTACGATTGCGATGGCTGGTTTGACATCTATAAGACCAACTTCGCCGACGATACCTGCAATCTGTATCACAACAACGGCGACGGCACCTTCAATGACGTGGCGTTTGAGTCCGGAGTCGGCATCATCAACCAGTATGTCGCATGGGGCTGCGGCTTCCTCGATTACGACAACGATGGCTGGCCGGACATCTTTCAGGTCAACGGACATGTTTATCCGGAAATCGAAACGCAGCATACCGGGCAAAGGTTCAAGAACCCGCGCCTCGTGTACAAGAATATGGGTGGAGGCAGATTTAAGGACGTTTCCGCTGAACTGGGCCCGGGGATCAGCGAGCGTTTTTCCAGCCGTGGCGCGGCCTTCGGCGATTACGACAATGACGGCGATATCGATGTGCTCATTCTTAACATGAGTGATCTGCCCTCGCTGCTGCGCAATGACGGCGGCAATTCGCAGAACTGGATCAAGGTCAAATTAATCGGCACCACGTGCAATCGCACGGCCATTGGAGCCCGCGTGCGTGTGGTGACGGGCAGCCATGCCCAGATGGACGAGGTGCATAGTAGCGGAAGCGTGTTGTCGGTGTCGGACCTCCGGCTGCACTTCGGCTTAGGCAAGGCTCAATCCGTCGATGTACTTGAGGTCAAATGGCCCACCACACAGAAAGTCGAGCGCTTCACGCAGGTCAAGGCCAACCAGATCCTCACCATCCGCGAAGGCAGCGGCATTGTGGACACGTTCAAGCTAAGCGCAAAGTAGCGCGACTGCTTTGCGCTTGAATTTGTTCTGTTCTTGGAGTGCGGCTTGCCCTGAGTTCGTTCGAAGGGCGGCTCGCCGCCGCTTTTGAGCCTGCAGCCCCTTTGACCGACAATAATCCTGACGGCCGCGATTGAACGGTTGGATATGGGGGCAGTTTCCTGCCACCGCCTTAATCGGGGCTTCACTCCTGAAAAACAAAAGAGCTTTCTAACTGAGTGGTAGCCAACTGGAACCAAGGAACTATGTCATTTTGTCGGTCCAGGGTGCCAGGTGAGGTCAGATATCAGGTCAAAAGTCACGCGTCCTAAGAATTTCTTACCGGGACCGAACACAGAGATTACTAGGTGGTCTGTGAGCGGCACATTTCTAGCGCGAACATGAAAAGTGTTGCTCCATCCTATGATGCCCTCCTTCTTCCCAGGACTCGGCTTCTTGGCCATCTCGGGCGGGGCAATCAGCTCTGCGGGGTGTGATTCGACGCCTGTTTTCCACGAAGCATCAAATTCTAACGAGCGCGACAGCTCTTCAACTTCAGAGATAGAAGGAAAGTGCGACGGTTTATTTCTAACGCCCGCAAGCGTGACAAAGGCGATTACTATTTCCAGTTCTTCGGGGAACTGCGAAACGATTCGACCGTCCTTGCGAAATTCGTCGGAGGAAAGGCCCGCGGAATCCCGTCTTATGTACTCCAGTCCTTGAAAGAAGTCTCCTGCGCTCATTGTGGAAAGAATTGAGAAATCGACCTCTCCTAGTTTAGCTTCACCGGAAGAGGAGAGGACAGATTTGCAGCAGTGCGAATATGTCTTGTCATTTGCCGAAGCTTGTGTCGTGAGCGCCGCAGTGAGTACGGCTCCCGTGAGGAACTGAATGACACCTCGCCTGCTCGTCGTGACCATCATGAATCGCTTATCGCTGCCGTGTGAGTTGCGGAGAGAATTGCATCTTGCCTGCCCCCCGCCTAGCGGTGAATGTGCGCGGCCCAGCCGCCGCCCGGCGCCAGCTTGATTGTCAGCTTGGTCGCCCGAGTCACTTGCGTCTTCACAAGTTTGTAGTCGCTCCCCATGCGGTCCGCGTTTACGCCGTCCTGATAAGCATCCATCTGGAAATTGCCCTCGGGCAGGAAAGAGAAATCAATCTCCAGTTCCCTTCCCGTCCAGTTGGTCATCGCCCCGACATACCAGTCCGAACCGTTTCTCCGCGCCACCACAACGTACTGCCCGATTCGTCCGTCGAGGGCCTTCGATTCATCCCACTCCGTGGGCACCGCGGCCAGGAACTCCATCGCTTCCGGCTCGCGATAGTAATTCGACGGGCTGTCCGACAACATCTGCAACGGGCTCTCGAACACCACGTACATTGCCAATTGATGGCAACGCGTGCCCTCGCTCATGGGGCGGCTGAACACCGGCGCAAAGCTGGCCTTCTGCGCATTCAGCATCGCTCCCGGCGTGAAGTCCATCGGCCCCAGGAACATCCGCGTGAACGGCAGCGTGACGGTATGATCCGGGTCCGTCTCCGCGCTCCATTTGCTCCACTCCATCCCGCGGACGCCTTCCGTGCTGATGAGGTTGGGCCAGGTGCGGGTCATCGTTGCGGGTTTCTGGTCCCCGTGAAAATCCACCAGCATGTGGCGCTTGGCCGTTTCCCGGCTGACTCTGTGATAGTAGTTGATCAGCAGCTCATCGCTGCGCTGCATGAAATCTACCTTGATTCCCTTGATGCCCCATTTTTGGTATTGATCCAGCGCCGGTATAAGCTGATCGTCCAGCGTTTTCCAGATTACCCACAAGATGACTCCCACGTTTTTCTGCTTGGCGTAGGCCGTCAATTCTTCCATGTTGATTTCCGGAACCACCTCCAGCACATTTCCAAGCTTGTACCAGCCTTCGTCCAGGATGATGTAGGGAATGCCGTACTTCGCCGCGAAGTCGATGTAGTACTTGTACGTTTGCGTGTTGACCCCGGCCTTGAAGTCGACGCCGTAGACATTGTTGGCATTCCACCAGTCCCAGGCGACCTTGCCCGGCTTGATCCAGCTCGTGTCCTGCACCTGGGAAGGTTTCTCCAATAGCCATACCAATGGATTCGTCAGGAGGTCCGCATCCCGGTCCGTGATGCCCAGCACGCGCCAGGGGAAGGTGCGTTTCCCCGTCGTCACGGCAATATAATCGGCGCTTTCGACGACCCTGAAATCGCGATCGCGGGTGAGTTCTTCTTTCAGCGGGTAAGGCGGAAAGGTTGCGGAAAGTCCGTTTCCACCAGTGCCGTGCAACCAAAGCCCTGGGTACTCCTCCACATCCGATTCCGCGATGGCCACTTTGGCGCCATCTCCTGCATCTACCACCGCCGGCAGGGTGGCCAGAAATGCCGGATTGATTTCGGACAATCGTTGCGGCAAATACTTGCGCTCGTTGTGAGAGAAGAAGCTGTCTTCTTGCGGATAGAAGACCACGAAATTGGAGGTGAAGCGGAAGTTTGCTTCCTCGCCGTAAATTTTCACCTGCTCCGCGGGGAGCGCAGTCTCGAACCGGTAAGCGACACCTTCGTTGTACGCGCGGAAGACCACGGCATACCCGCCTTCCATGTCCAGGCGGAGTTCATCGTAGTTGTCGCGAATTTTCGCGAATTTCTGACGCACCACCGGCTCAAGCATCTGGTCGTTGTGGCGTTCCTTCGCTCCCGTGACCTTGACCTCGTGTCCCAGCACCTTATGGTCAACGTCCATCGAGAGGGAGCTGTCCTGCAGGAGCGCCACGCCCTTCAGGACCACATCGTAACGAAGGCCTTGCGCCGTGCGGATTCGCACTTCGATTCTTTTGTCCGGAGAACGCAAGTCGTAGCTTGCCTGAGCCCTGCCGTTCACCGCGAGTCCACACAGGGCAATTACCATTAATACAGACTTCCACAAAATGTTCTTCATGGTGCAGTTCCTTCTTTCTTCCTGCTTGCGCTAAATCTCGATCGAACCCGGCCCATGTGTCCCAGGTTAGGCCGTTTCGGGGGCGACGCTCACAAGTTCAAAGTGAACTTGCTGTGTTCCCAGGACCGGGTGTGTCGCCGTCAACCTGACGGTTCCCGGTTGTTCTTTCGCGCGGATCCAAATAGCGCCGGTGCCGCCAACCAGCGCAAAGGGATTGTCGCCGATGATCTCCGCGGGGCCTTCCAGTTTCAACTTGATGGCGTCGTTGGCGAATGGCCGGATGGCGCCAAATTCGTCCGTCACTCGAAGAACCACGCGCGTCGTGTCGGCGCCGTCTGCATTCAATTTTGTGTCGTCTGGCAACAGGGAAAACTTCTGATCGATCCCTTTGCCGGAAAGCGTCTTAACGATCACCTGCTTACCCTCAATGTACCCTTCTATCCGCAGATCTCCCCACTCTCGTACGTCGGAATGCCGAAAATCCGCGGTGAACGGCGCATAGCGAAGGTATTGGAATTGTGTTTTGTCCGGATCAGCTTCGGCCACCAACTTGTCATTCACATAAAATTTCAGATGGTCGCAGTTGGAACAGACCATGGCCTTTGTGAATCCGATTGATTCGTCGCCACGGGCCCAGTGGAAAGCGGGCTCCAGAACAATTTCTTCCGAAGGGTCACATTGCGACTTGTAGAAACCTGCCGCGGGCTTTGGCTCGCGGAAGATGTCGGTCACGCCGTGGTAACAAATGCGGTCGCCGCTGCCGAAATCGCTATGCGTGTTGTAGTCGAAAGCGCACCAGCCGATGCCGCCGGCATATTGCGGGTTGGAAGCGAGCTGATCGTGGACGCGCGCATGGCGGACCGTGTGCTCCATCAGCCGCTCTTTGTCATCAATGGTCTTTGTCGGATAGGTGTGGCCAGCAAACTCGGTGATCAGATAGCGGGGATGATTGGGCGGTCTCAACGGGAAACCGAAGTCGTTCATCGTGAAAACGTCTTCCAGGAATTCGGACTCCTGGAAATAACGTACGCCACAGGTTTGCCGCGTGGGATCGAGTTTGTGCGCAAGCGCATTGGTGCGCACGTAGAAGTCGTGATCGTCCAGCGATTCGTTGATGCGTACGCCCCAAAGGATGATGCTGGGATGATTCCAATCGCGCTCGATCATGCGCCGTACGTTGTCGATGGAAATCAGCTTCCAGGCCTCATCGCCGATGTGCTGCCAGCCGGGAATCTCTTCCAGGACTAGCAGCCCCATTTCATCGCAAGCATCCAGGAAATGCCTGGATTGCGGGTAGTGTGAAGTGCGCACGATGTTGCACTTCAGCTTCTTGCGAAGAATCTCCGCGTCGCGCCGCTGCGGCTTGGCCGGCATGGCTTGTCCCACAAATGGGAAGGTCTGATGACGGTCAAGACCTCGCAGCTTGATGACCTTGCCATTCAATTCAAAGCCATGGTCGGTAAACTCGGCCTGCCGAAAACCGATCCACCGCGAATCCTGGTCCACAACTCGTGTCCCGCGCACCAAACGAACGTGCACGGAATAAAGGTTGGGGTTCGTCAGGTCCCACAATTTCACGGCGCCCAGGTTTTCGAGCATCACGCTGTGCGCGACGCTCTCTGTCGTGGCCGCCGACGCCGCAACCTGGCCCGTGGCCTTCGCGAGCACCTGCTTCCCATCGCGCAGTTCCACCTCCAGCGTCATGGGTTCCTTCAATTCTTCCAGGTGCTGCACGAAACAGTCCACCTCCACGCGAGGAGACGCGCCCAAAACATCCTTGGGTTTGGCAAATATATTTTCGATAAACGTTCCTGGCACCACGCGAAGTGCCACTTCGCGGTAGATCCCGCCAAAAGTCAGGTAGTCAATCTGATAGCCGAACGGCGGGATATCCGGCCGCTCGCTGGAATCTACGTCCACCGCGAGCACATTCTCGCCCGCAAAATTGATGTGCGGCGTCAGATCAAATGAAAAGGGCGTGTAGCCGCCCTTGTATTCGCCGAGCTTCACGCCGTTGATCCACACGGTGGACGCCGTCATCACGCCTTCAAAGTCCACAAACACGTGCCGCCCGCGCGCCTCTGGCGGGAGCTTGAATCGCCGCCGGTAGATGGAGACAAACTCATAGTCTTTGTCGTCGAAGCTGTGCCAGGGCAGCTTGACGTTGGTGTGGGGAACCACGACGCGCTCGAACGCCGAGTCATCGAACTTCGCTTCGTGCGCGCCTTCGACGAACTTGCGGCTGTAGCGCCAGTTGCGATTGATCGGGAGCGTCAGCCGTCCGCCAGCCGCGGAATCGCCGGATTTTTGCGCACTGCTTGCGAACGCATCGCGCGCCAGCGTGGCGCCAGCAATCACCGTTCCCGTCGTTTTCAAAAAATTGCGTCGGTCCATGGTATTCCTTTCTCTGCGGGGCGATGTGCTAAGTGGAAGTGAAAAAAAAGTGTTCTGCAGAATCTTAGCAGGTCTGTCAACCGTTTTCAGAAAGCCATCCCGGAAAATTCTGTCAGTGCGGCGCGGAAACCGCCGGCTGGTCCTTCAAAATAATCAGGAATTGTTGTATTTCACGCCGTTGCCGCTCGACTTCATCGGCTTCGCTCTTCTCCACCTGCTTGTAGAGCTGAATTTCCTGTTCGGACTTGGCTTTTTCGCCGCTGCGTTTGTAGAGCTGGCTTAACCGGTAGTGCGCTTCGCCGAGGCCTGGAGTAACTTCGACGGCCTTATTGAATGCCGCGATGGCCTGATCGCTGGCACCTTGCGCCGCGTACAAGATTCCCAGTTGCAGGTACGCTTCGCCCAGTTTGGGATCGATCGCCAGCGATTTCTTGAGCAGCGCTTCCGCCTGTTGCGAGTCCGCCGAACTCTTCGATTCCCGGTTCCGTTTTAGGACGGCCATCGCGAAATAATAGTTTGCCAGTGCATTTCCGGGCTGATTCTGCACAAAACGCGCCAGTTTCTGTTCAGCGCAGGAAAACGACGTGGGTGAATTTACTTCCATTTTGGCCATGAAGAGATACGGCGCGGCCTCTTCCGGCTTCAAATCCGACGCGCGGCAAAGTTGGCCGGCCGCTTCATCGTAGGAACCATCAGCGTAGAGAGCGGCGCCGAGTCCCACCAGCATTCTGGCGGAATGCGGGTGAGCAAGGGACCCCTTCTTGAAGACAATCACAGCAGGCCTGACGGCGCGGTGCAGAAGAAGTTCGGTCCCCCATTCAAAGTAATTCGGCTCGCTGGGATCGAGGGTGGCCGCGCGTTCGTACTCGCGTACTGCTCCTAGTGGATCACCCAATCGCTCGTCGAGGTCGCCCAGCAGCCCATGCAGCCCGGCATCGCCTTCGCTGTTCGCGAGGAGTTTCACCGCCAGATCGTGAGCCAGGACCAGGTCGCCGTTGGCCCGGTAAGCCAGCGCTAGGTCGTAAGCGTTGGCAACATCTTCGCCATTGATTTGGTAAGCGGCTTTTAGGGATGCAATGGCCTTGCGGTTTTTGCCGGAGCGCAAATAAAATTCGCCGAGCTGATGATTCGCTTCAAAGCTGTCAGGAGTTCGCGCGACAGCAGCGCGCAATTTATTTTCCTCCTCCAGGCTTTCGCGTCCCGTCGCTGCTCCTGCCGCAGCACCGTGCGAACTTTCGTCTGACCCGCTGGATTTGAGCGCCAGGGTCTCTCGTGCGAGCGCTTCGCTGGTCCGCAGGCTGGTGTCCGAGCCATGACCTCCCGCGCCAGACCAGTCGGTAACTCCAGCCACGGTGAAACTTGGCTCGTCCTTGAATTCCATCGCGCCGGAAGAGGTGGCTGCACTGGAAGAGGAAAGCTGCGCCGCCGTGGCAGTCTGCAAGCGCAGATCGATCTGTCTCTTCTGACCGACTGACAACAACGGCATTGGGTTCGTGACGCACTTGTCGAAGCCCGCTTTTTCCACCGTCGCCGTGTACATTCCAGCATGACGAACGGTAAAACTAAATTTCCCCTCTGCATCCGTTTTCGTTTCCAGCCTGCGCCCCCCGCTTTTCTCCTCCAGGACCACCGATGCTCCCGTCACTGGTTCGCCAGCGGAGTCCCGAACAGCGCCCTCCACCGTGATGGCATCCAATTGCGACGGCGAAGGAGTTTGCGCTATCGCCCCGGCCGCGACCAAGCCAGCCAATAAGATGGCCAACAAATGGAAAAACCCAGGATAACGATTCACTCGATTTTGAAAGGGTAGCCGCGCCATGCAAAACCAATTCATTCTGGAGACCCAATTCCCTTTTCTATAGCCGCCGTTGCAGTTCGTTTCCACGTCAACTGCATTCTATTCTCTGGATTCTCTGCCCGCAACGCTCGACCGTTCTTGCCCGGATTATCCGCGAGATACAATCTTGCATTTTACCTGGTCCCGCCACCACGTTGTCATCCTGAGCGGCGCGTCGTTTGTGCCGCGAAGGATCTCAACTGACACACCGCGCACCATCCAAAATCTGTTCTGTCTTCTTTAATTTTGCGACTTTCCGAGCAATCGACGGAGCACTATCCCGGGTACCAGATGTGCCGCAGGTCAGCTGCATCGCGCTGGTAACTCCAGGCCTCCTCGATCAGGCGCTTGAGATCAAAGCGAGGCCGCCAGCCCAAAAGAAATTTCGCTTTGGTGTTGTCCAGCCAGGTCGAGTGATAGGGCGTTTTGATCTCGACGCAAGGAAGTCCTCGTGTCTGCCGCAGGTACTCGGCCACCTGCTGGTAATCGATCGGCTCATCCATGCAAATGTTGAAAGTCTGCTGGCGCGCCTTGGGATGGTCGAGCGCTTTCAGGACGGCATTCGCGAGATCGCTCACGTGAACGAAATTACGTTTCACAGGCTGGCCGCCAGGATCAAGCATCAAGGGCACGGCGCCGCTTTTGCAGTAAGCGTCGGCCCGCTCGGGCCCCACCAGGTCTCGCCAGCGCGGCCCGCCAAACACGTCTTCGCCAAAGGAAAGCGTGTATTTGAAATCATCTTTTTCCATGATCCAGGGCGCTCGCAGGCAGCATCCATTCAAGCCGTACTGGATGAAATACTGCTCCAGCATCACCTCTTCGAGAACTTTCGAGAGCGCATAGCAGCCGGGATACGCGGTGTGCTTCTGCTCTTCGGTGACTGGGGCGGGATGCGGGTAGAAAAAATGGCCAACGGCGCAATCGCCGCCGAGCAGGATGAACTGCTCGAATGACGGACTAGTCCGGCACTCCTCGAGCAACCAGAAAAGCCCCTTCACAGAAACGTCGATTATGTCGTCCGCGGTTTCCTTGCACGTGGCGCAGTGCAATACATGGGTGACCCCCTCCAGGGCCCTTCGCGCAACGGCACGATCAGAAATACTGCCCTGGACAACCTCGAGGCGCGCGTGCGGTTCCAGAAGCCTGTTGTGGCACAAAGCGCGGATCTTCACGCCGGGCAGTTCGCCCGATTGAAGAACTCGCCCAATAAAATGGCGGCCGACCTTGCCGGTCGCTCCGGTAACCAGAATCTGCCTCACGCGCACCGCCGTTTCCGGCTACTTCTGTATTTTTGTGGAGCGAAAGCCCGTAGTTGCCGAACCAGCCTGCCAGGTTCACTCGGCGAATCTCTCCGGCAAGCCATCACACATCGCACAGATCGACGGCGTGCATCAGGGAAGTAAGCGGGTCGCGCGTGGGCACGAATTCATGCGCCACATAGCCCTGGAAGCCGGTCGCCAAAATGCCGCGCATCACGCCGTCCCACTGCACTTCCTGCGTATTGTCCAGTTCGTGCCTTCCGGGAACGCCTCCGGTGTGGAAGTGGCCCAGCCACTGGATGTTCTGCTGGATGGTGCGTATCAGGTCTCCCTCCATGATCTGCATGTGATAAATGTCATAAAGCAGCTTCACGCGCGGCGAGTTCACCGCTTCCACCACGCGCACTCCCCATGCGGTGTGGTCGCACATATAGTCTTTGTGATCCACCTTGCTATTGAGAAGCTCCATGCAGATTGTCACGCCATGATCCTCGGCAATTTTCTTGACGCGGTTGAGTCCCGCAATCGTATTCTTGGCGCCCTCGTCGTCGGACATTCCCTTGCGGGTGCCGGAAAATGTGATTACGTTCGGCACGCCGGCCTTGGCCGCCAGGGGGATGTACTTGCGAAAACCTTCTTCAATTCTTGCGTGGTTTGCCATGCGATTCAGCGCGCTCTCAATCTCCCCGCCTCCCGCGTAACCCATGCTGCAAATCAGGCCATAGCGCCCGGGCACCTCGTACTCTTCCGGATTGAGCAGGTCCACGGCCTTCAAGCCCATCTGCGCGGATTTGGCGCAGAGCTCGTCGAGCGGAATCTGCTGGTAGCACCATCGCGAAACCGATTGCTTTATGCGGCCTTTGCGAGGCACGGGAATTCCCTGTCCGGACCACAACGTGGATGGAACGGAAGCCATAGTTACCCCAGTAAGAGCGGTCTTCAGCATGTTGCGTCGCGATACGTTTGTCATAGAGATTTTTCAGAGTGTACCGGAGAAAAACGCCCGCGGCGAGTTCATTCCGCTCGGACGCCATCAGGTTGACTGACGATTGCCGATGCTCGGCAGCAGAATCGAGAGCGCGCCGCAACGTTTTCCAGAACACTCATCCTTTCACAAGATAGCCCTTCGCCAATTCTTCAAAAAGTTGTATTTGGTTTTCCTGCCATTGCTGATTGCGGCCGAGTTCTTTCGCCAGGATTTGCGCCACCCGGGGTGCCATCTGAATCGCAGCCCTGGCGTTGAGGAAGAGTGCGCGGGTGCGCCGCGCCAGAACGTCTTCCACGGAGCGCGCCATTTCCTCGCGCACGGCCCAGACAACTTCCGCAGCGCAGTACGGCAAGGCCGGGTGCATGGCTTCGCCAAGACTGGCATCGCGGCGGATAATCTCCTGAATGAATGGCGCGTCGGAGCCGTAAAAAGCAAGCGAGCCGAAGCGTTCCGCGTGTTGATGAAAGCCGTGGATATTCAGGTGCTTCGTCACGCTGGGGCGTTCGGTCAGGCCCGCAAGTGTAGCGGCCTGATCCACGCAGTGCTCCGCCATGTTTCGATAGGTGGTCCATTTGCCGCCGGCGATGTTTACCAGGCCGGAGGGATCGATGAGGATGGCGTGATCGCGAGAAAAGGCTGCCGTATTTTTGCTTTCTCCGGAACGCAGCAATGGCCGGATTCCCGCGAACGTGCTCAGAATGTCCTGCTTGGTGGGTTTCTTCGCCAGATAGAGACTGGCGGTGCTGAGCATGAATTCGATCTCTTGTTCCATCGGCACGGGTTCGAGGTTGGCGTGCTCGATGGGAGTGTCGGTGGTGCCCACCAGCGTGTGCCCGTGCCAGGGAATGGCGAACATCACCCGGCCATCGCTGGTGCGCGGCACGATGATGGCGTGATCTCCCGGGAGAAATGATTTTTCCAGAACGATGTGCGCGCCCTGGCTGGGGGAAACCATGTCTTCTGCTTTCGGATCGGCCATGTGGCGCACGGAGTCGGTGAATGGGCCGGTGGCGTTGACGACGACCTTGGCCTTCAGTGTGAACTCTTCTCCGCTCTCGATGTCGCGCGCGACGACGCCGTCCAGCAGGCCCTCCGCGTCTTTGGTGAGACCTGTCACTTGCATGTAGTTGAGCAGGATCGCACCTTGTTCGACGGCGGTGGTGACCAGATCGATCAGCAGGCGCGCATCATCAAACTGCCCGTCGTAATAGATCACCCCGCCGCGCAGCCCATCCGTGTTGATGTTCGGAATTCGTTCGACAGTTTCTTCCTTGGACAGCAGTTCGGATGGGCCGAATCCATACTTGCCCGCCATGGCCTGGTACACTTTGAGCCCGATGCCGTAGAACGGCCCTTCCCACCAGGAATAGTTGGGCACGACGAAAGGCAGTTCGCTGACCAAATGCGGGGCATTCCGGCGCAGAATGCCGCGTTCTTTCAGCGCCTCCATGACCAGCGAGACCTGCCCTTGTTCCAGATAGCGCACGCCGCCATGCACGAGCTTGGTGCTGCGGCTGGACGTGCCCTTGCCAAAATCATGCTGCTCCAGCAGCAGCGTTCTGTAACCGCGCGCGGCGGCATCCACGGCCACGCCAACACCTGTCGCGCCGCCTCCAATGACAATCATGCCCAAAGGTTCACGCTGTGCGCGAACCTGACTTAGCATCTCCTCGCGTTTCGTTGGAATTCTCCTTCCCGCATTCTCGCTAACGCAAATCCCTTGTAGCGGCCGCGTTCTGAGGCGGGCGACTTATCTATGGGCACGTTGTCATCCCGAGCGAAGCGAGGGATCTGCTATGTGCTGACATGTTGAAAGCAAAAGCAGATTCCTCGGGCCCCGCGCAGCGCGCGGCCCTCGGAATGACATGAAGGGCTGCGGCATTTGGCAAGAATAATTGACTCGGGACCTCAGCGTGCCCTGCTTCTCTTCTTTTTTCTCTTCTTCCCACCTTCCGCGGGATGTTCCCACTGCTTCGCCCGGGCCAGCGCTTCCTGCCAGCGTGCGCGCAGCTCGTCGGCTTGCGCCCGGCGCATTTTTGGCTCGAACACTTTTTCCGCCTTCCACTGCGAAGCCTCATCCTGCAGATTCTTCCAAAAACCCGTCGCCAGTCCCGCCAGGTAGGCCGCTCCCAAGGCCGTCGTTTCCGTAACCGCCGGGCGCACGATTGGTATGCCCAGGATGTCCGCCTGGAATTGCATCAATAACTCGCTGCGCGTGAGCCCACCGTCCACGCGCAGTTCCCTTAATTTCCTGCCCGTGTCACTTTGCATGGCTTCCAGCAGGTCAGCCACCTGGAAGGCCACTCCTTCGAGCGCCGCTCTCGCCACATGCCCGCCCGTGGCGTCCCGCGTGATACCGATCAGAAGACCGCGCGCGTAGGGATCCCAATGCGGCGCGCCCAGCCCGGCAAACGCCGGCACCAGGAAGAGTCCACCGCTGTCCTTCACGGTTGCTGCGAGCCCGTCCACTTCCGGCGCGGACCGTACCAGCTTCAAGCCGTCTCGCAACCACTGCACCACCGCGCCGCCGATGAACACGCTGCCTTCCTGCGCGTAATCCGTCTTCTCCCCGATCTTCCAGGCGATCGTGGTAAGCAGGCGGTTCTTGGAGTCCACCGCCTTCGCGCCGGTATTTTGCAGCAGGAAGCATCCTGTTCCGTACGTGCTCTTCGTTCCACCGGGCTTGATGCACATCTGCCCAAACAGCGCGGCCTGCTGATCCCCCGCGATGCCGCCGATGGGAATGTCCTGTAGCCCGAGTGTGGAATTTACGTCGCCATACACTTCGCTGGAAGAGCGCACTTCGGGCAGCATGCTCGCGGGAATGCGGAAAAGCTTCAGCAGTTCCGCGTCCCACTCGCCTGTGTGGATGTTCAACAAGAGCGTGCGCGAGGCATTGCTGGCGTCGGTGATATGCCTCGTGCGGCTGGTGAGTTTCCAGACCAGCCAGCTATCCACCGTGCCGAAAGCCAGCTCGCCTTGTTCGGCTTTCTTGCGCGCTCCGGGAACGTTGTCCAGTATCCAGCTCACTTTGGTTGCGGAAAAATAGGAATCCAGAAGCAGGCCGGTGCGCTTCTGAATCATTTTCAACGCGCCGTCGCGGCGCAACTGATCGCACATTCCCGCGGTGCGGCGGTCCTGCCACACGATCGCGTTGTGCACCGGCTCGCCCGTTTCGCGGTCCCAGACGATGCTGGTCTCCCGTTGATTGGTAATCCCGATCGCGGCGATGTCAACCGGCGTCGCGCTCACGCTGCCGAGCGCTTCCATGGCCACAGCCACCTGCGAAGACCAGATTTCTTCCGGATCATGCTCCACCCAGCCGGGCTGCGGATAAATCTGGCGGATCTCCCGCTGCGCCACGGCGGCGATCTGGCCGCTGTGGTCGAAAAGAATCGCGCGCACGCTCGTGGTGCCCGCATCTAATGCAAGTATGTAGCGCTTGGGCATGATGGGCCCTCGATTTCCTCGGATAATTGTTTCCGTGCAAGGAGCGATGAAACTGAAATGCCCTTCCGTGTGACGGTGCCGAACTCTACTCCACTTTTGCGTTGACGATATAGAATGCGCATCGCCCCGTCAAGCGCCCCTGGCAGCTTGCAGTGGGTCAGTTTCCGAAACGCGGGAACTCGCTACGTAGGTACTGGGGCGAACTTCTCCGGTTTGGCGCTTACCGGAGAACTGGAATCGGGCCAAAAGCCCGATACCCCTACCCCACGCCTGCGATCCATGAAATTTCGCAAAGTGTATAAAAGTGAACAGTACGCATCGTTGACAGTCTCTACGCTGCAAAGCTAGAGATCCAAATTGGAACTGCGGGGTTAACTGTCCAACCCTGGCTGGTACTCAGCGACGTTCTGAATCCAAAGGATGGAGAAAAAGAATGTTCCACTTGATCTGGTATGTTCTTATTGGGCTAATCTCGGGCGTCATCGCGAAATCGGTGATGCACGTGCACATAACGCTTTTCTGGACGGTCGTGCTCGGCATCATCGGATCGATCATCGGCGGCGGGGTTGCCCACATAGTTTCGCGCCCGACCAATGAACGATATCATCCCGCCGGCCTCATTTTATCGACACTCGGCGCGATTCTGATTCTCTTCGTTTGCTATAAATTGAATATTCATTTCCCCGCGTTTTAACCTGACAGAAGCGACCGTATATAGCGTCAGTCCTGGCAAACGCCGCAAGCGGAAACTGACCCAGTACCTGGCTGCTGCTGCTTTTTGGTGGCGGAGGGAAGAATTTTGGCGCGCGGCACGATGCCTTCCCCTTCCAGAACACTGTAGAACTTGTCTGCTTCCAAGTCCTTGATGGTTTCTACCTTGCCGGAGGGCCAGCGAATCTCCAGGCTGTCGATCTTCGTCGCTTTGCCCAATCCAAAGTGCACGCGTTGATCGCTTTGCGAAATGTAGCTGCCGCCGCTGTGAATCTCATCCGTCTGGGTCATTCCGCCGGCAACAATCTTCAGCCGCGCGCCAATGGCCATGCGGTTGCTCTTCGTGCTCGCCAATTCAAAACTCACCCAATGACGCCCCGGAATTCCGGGATTCCGGAGCACCAGCGGACTCCCCGTCAATTCTTCCACGACCAAATCCATGTTGCCATCGTTGAAAAGATCACCGACGGCGAGCCCTCGCGATACGCCGGGACGCTCTATCGCCGGTCCTGATTGCTCGCTGGCATCGCAGAATGTGCCATCGCCCTGGTTGTAATAGACCAGTTTCGGCTCGCGATATTTCGCGCCGGATGCCAGTTTGTCTGCTTGCGGATAGACGTGACCGTTGACCGTTACCAGGTCCAGCCAACCGTCGTTATCCAGATCCACAAACGCAATGCCCCACTTCACCCACGGGACAGACGGCAGCCCGACGCCCGCGGCGTAAGAGATCTCTTGAAAATCCCAATTGCCGTCGTTGCGGTAGAGCGCCGTGTTGTCCATGGAGAAATCCGTCACGGCCAGTGCGGGCCGCCCGGTGTGCAGGTAATCTCCCACAGCCAGGCCCATTTCAGCTTGCTCGTGGCCATCTTCTCCGAGGGCGGTGCCTGATTCCAGGCCGATGTCGGTAAATTTCCCGTTGCTGTCGTTGCGGTACAGAAAACCGGCCGTGGAATCGTTGGCCACATAAATATCCGGGCGCCCGGTGTTATTGAAATCGGCCCAGATGGTCGTCAGACCGTAATAACCATCGGGATCATCCACGCCGGCCTTTTTGGAAACGTCCGTGAAGGTGCCGTCTCCGTTGTTGTGGAAGAGTGAGTCGCCCGCTCCTTTCAGCCCGCGGGGCCCGCACTGCACATCAATTCCCATGAACTTGCAGGTGACGCTGCTGCCGAACACCGGCGGGTTATGAATGTCCAGGTCCACATAATTGGCGACCATCAAGTCCACAAAGCCATCGCCGTCATAATCGCCAAAGGCAGCACCTGTGGACCAGCGGCCATCGGCCACGCCGGCTTTCTTGGTGACGTCAGTGAACGTGCCGTCGCCGTTGTTGTGATAAAGGACGTTGCCTCCATAGCAGGTGACGTAGATATCCGGCCAGCCATCGTTATCGTAATCGGCGACCGCGCCGCCCATGGCGAAACACGGCGTGCCAATCCCGGCTTTGTCGGTCACGTCGGTAAACGTGCCATCGTGATTGTTGTGATAGAGCGCGCCCTTGGACTTTTCCCCTTTGAGCGCCATCTCCACCGTCGGGGCGTTGGTGAAGTAAATATCCAGCCAACCATCGCGGTCATAATCGAGCAGGAGCACGCCGCCGCTCATGGATTCGATGATGTAGCGGCTTTCGGGAGCCGAGGTGTGGAAGAAATGTATGCCGGACTTCTCGGTAACGTCCGCCAGTTGGGGAATCATGCGATCTTTACACTTGACCGATTTGGCGCTGGGCGGCGGACCGGAACCTTGGGCCATTCCCTGAGCCGAGACTTTAGGAGCGATCACCAACAAGCTGAGCAAAACTAGTTTGACGTAATTGGCGGCGCCAATAAAAATTTCTCCTTCGCGCATTCGTTTCACTTGATTTGAAGTGTAGCGTTAGGCTCGAGAACTTGGCAAGCAAGGGAGAAGCAGGGCTGCGTGCTGCGCTTCGCCCACCGCGCTTTCCGCTCAGGAAAACGCAGCCCTGTGAGTGTGCGACGAGGTGCTCATGCCAGCCAGCGGGTCAGCGTAGCTCGCAGGCGGTCCAGCGTGACCGGTTCGGCCTCGTGCCACAGCGCAAACTCCGGTGGCGCCACTACGTACGCTTCGGACAGGCTCTCGGCGATACACAGGCACACGGTGTTTCGCCGGTATTCGTCGTAGCGGTTGGCGGCCAGCCACACATACAAAGCCAGAACCTGCGCGTCCAACGCGCTACCCGGCAAGTCGTCTACCGCCGGAAGCGGGTTCACCTCATCCGGGTTATCGAACACGGCCACGCTGGTGAAGGGCTTCGGCTTGCTCCGCACCCCGAACTGGGCCATCACGAAGGCAGGCCGCGCCCGGCGAAATGCTTCGGAGGCGCTCCACTCGACGAATGAATTGGAGAAGATCAACGCCCCGTTGCCGCTGAGATATAGCGACCGCAGGAACTCCCGAATCACCGGTACCTGTGCCACTTCCGGAGGGCACCACGGCGTGACATCAGCCTTGCGCAGACGATCGAACACCGCGTCGGCGTCCGCCAGGTCCTTGCGCATGGTGTTCACTTCGCGCGAGAAGTTCTGGCGCAGTTTGGCAAGTCGCTCATTGCTGAGCAGGGTGGCAGTTGGAGCGCCCGGGCCGGAGGACCCCTGCCTTAGCGCGCAGTCCACCAGTTTCGATCCAGCGTCCAGAACCCAACAGTCCGCAGCGGAAGCGTTGGGCCGGCGCGACACTACTTCCAATAGTCGTCCGCCATCACCCGCGCTGCCCGCGCTCAGAAGCGCTTCCGCGGCACTCTGCGTCTCGCGGGACATCGCCAGATCCAGCCGCACGGGACGCCCCATCCCTTGCCATCTTTCCCAGACCTTCGCGCGGTCCAGCGGCAGAACCTGCGGCATGATCATCAGAATGAGCCGGTTGCCCCCGTCGCCGCTCTTCTGGCTCTCGGCATGCTGCTCGGCCGCGTCGAAAACCTTCTGCACCGCTTTGCGCCAATCCTGGTAGTAGCGCGAGCGGGCCAGCAGCGACGCATTCTGAATGGTCTGCTCCTCGGTGGAAAACTGCCAGCCGCGCACACCCATTTTTTCCTCGAGCTTCACCACCTCTCGGAAAAGTTCCGCGAACTGCTGTTCGCTCAAACTCGCCAGATAAAGAAGCAACCGCAGAATCGACCGGCGTTCGTAGGGAAACAGGACGTCCCACTCGCGCAGTTGCTGCCGGGTGACGGGTTGGAAAGTGATGGGCAGGCGCTTCAGCAAGCCCTTGTTCAAGGCCTCCTGGAGTTTCTCCGGCAATTTATCCTGCGCCTGCTTAGTCACTCCGCAACCTCTTCCCGTGCACCTGGGACGCTATAACTAAACTCGCAACTCGCTCAGCCGGACGCCTTGTGTATCCATCGGCGGGCACCCCAGCACGCCCCCGAGCGTGGCGCAGAGATCCACGTGGCGTATGGGCCGTTCAATAATCTGCGGCTTGTCCACCGCCGCGCCCAAAGCCATCATCCACGTGCTTCGCGTGGACTCGGTGTCGCCGCGATGGTTAAAGAAGCCGTTCGTCGTCGAGCCATCCGGATCGCGCCCAAACTCCGGCATCACCACCAGTGTGGTCTTGCCCTTATATTCGGGGTTTGCTTGTATTTCCTGCCACATCTGATAGCAGAGCCGGTCGCCGCTCCGTATGCCGCCAACGTGCATCGCGTAGGAACCGAAGTGCGCCACTTCCACATCCGAAAAGATAACCACCAGCAGGCGCGGTGAAAACTTGCGCATGACCTCGCGGCTCACCAGGAACGTCAATTCGTCGCCCGAAGTGGGGCCGCCGCTGCGCACAAAGGCCGTGATGGCCTCCGTGATGGTGCCGCGCACGCGCGGATCCAGCCGCTCGGCTCCGTCGAACACGCTCCAGCCCAGGCCTTCGTAGTTGCCCGCTTCCAGCATGCTTTGCAGTTCCGTCTCGATCTTTTCGCGATCCGCCATGTTGCGGCTGCGCCCCGTTCGCAGTGCGTTGACCACGGCCGCTATCATGAGCTGCTTTGGAAACACCACGTTGGCGCCGTACGGCGGGCCATAATCCGTGGCCGAACTTGCGCCGATCAGGTTGGTGAGCGCTTTGTTGCTGGCCACGACCCAAGTATCGCTCTGCGCCGCGCCCAGCCCCTTGCGAAACTGCTCGAACAACGTGGGCGTGGTGGGCGCAAGCTTCCCCCAGTCATCCACGCGTTGCCAGTTGCCAGTAAGGATGCTGGAGATAGCGTTGAAGTGCGCGGTCACGCCTTCATTGCGGGCGTCGCGATAGAACAACGATTGCGGGAGCAAGTCTCCCGACAAGTGGGGAATGTTGACGAGTCCCTGCGGTGAAAAGGTCTCGATGCGGCGGACCCCGCCAAAAACGACCAACACCACGCGCTGCCCGGAGCCGCCGGCTCCGTGTAGGCCTCCGCCGGCCAGGGACGTTCTGGGCAAATTCAGCCCGGCGAGCAACGCCATGGCGGCGCGTAGAAAATCCCGCTTGGATTTGTCGATGGTGGCTTCCGGAACGCCGGAAACGATGCGCGAGACGCTATCCCCTGTTGGTTTCATTTGCGGCGTACACCCTGCGCTGCACGATTATAACGCACCGCCCTTCTCCTCGTCGTCACGATTCTCGTGCCTCGTCCCCGCCTCGCGCGCGACGTTTGTGCTGCGCGCAAGAATGGGAATGTCGGCGCGCCGACAATTGTACTTAACCGAGTAGTTAACATGACCGAAGAAAACAAAAGAGTTATAGGTGAACACATTTGGTGGGAAGGCCCCCACCCCCTGTTTTTGCGTATGTACGGGAATAATTGGACTTACGGACGACCCTCGTGGATGTACGGGAATAGTTAGACTTAGTGGCGAGTGGCGAGTGGGAAGGAAGTAATGGAAGCAAAGGAGGTAAAGGAAGTAAAGGAAGCAAAGGATACTCCCCACCCCCTGTTTTTGCGTAAGTAGGGGAAACAAAGCACTTACGGGCGGTTTTCTTGGATGTAGGGGAAACAAAGGAGTTAGCGGAGTTTCATCTCGGGATGAGGTCCCGGGAGGACCCGAAATGGCACAAGACCAGCGTCCCCTCAGCATATCAGGCGAAGCATAGCATACTATTTACCACATGTCAATTAGTATTTATAGGGTACTATTTTCGAAACTGGTACTCGCTCGGGAGTGGAAACCCCAAGACCCAGCCTCTCACCACGAGGCCGGGGCACCCACTTCATCTTACCGTTTGTGTCTGGGCCACCCGCACCACGTGATTCTTGGTTCTAGTCAAGTGCAAATCCAGCCTCTGTGGTTCTGAATTTAAATGAAAAATGTTCATCTACCCATTCTCCGAGTAAATGAATATCGACCCTAAAATTGTCTCCCCCTAACAAATGCTTTTCACATCGAAAGAATGGATATTCGTAATTGTCATTATTCCAAGCAAAATACTTCCCGGTCTGCGCATCACGATAGGCAATATCTAAATTGTGGGTTTGACCGATACCAAATGTAGTCGCCAGCAAGTGGGTCTTAGAAGCTAAGGGATTTATTGCAGAGGGTTGGTCGCTATCGGACCATCTACCACTTATTGACAAGAGATGAACATCATCCGGGGTACGGTAATATTTTATGGTGGCGCGTACATCGCTTGCCTTGGCAGATGGATACGGTCCGCTAGGTTCATTTACAAATCGTATCATCAAAAAAGGTACTGAATCGAAATGTACGTCGCCGTAATTCTGGGAGACTTTCTCAAAATGGATTGCGTTAGGTTCGCTCAGTTTGATTTTTGGTTTTGATTCTTCTATATCTTCAAGCCTACTTGCTAGTAATTCAACTTGGCCATATCCCCCCTCAAACACGGCGATCACAGCGATAATGAGAATGCCGATGATCCAAACGTACCAATGCCATTTCGGAAGGTAGTTTAGAGCGTAGAAGTTCTCGCCCCATTTCGCAGGAAAGAATGGTAGCAGCGTAGATACGAAACCAAGAATCACCCACATCACAGCCACCGTCTTGAAAATCAAATGGCTGTGGATGCCGCGCCAAAATTGCCATCGAGTTTGTAGTGGAATGACCCCCTGCAGTTGTACCAGCTGATATGAGAGTCTGATTGCCCGAGAGGGCAGGAGGACTCGATGAAAAGGAAGCGACACACGCCGCAGGAGATCATCGCGAAGCTGCGCGAGGCGGAAGTGGACCTCAACCAGGGCGCAACGATCGAAGCGGTATGCCGGAAGCAAGAGATCAGCGAGCAGACGTATCATCGCTGGCGGCATCTTTACGGTGGGATGAAGGGGCCGGAGATGGCGCGGCTGAAAGAACTGGAAAAAGAAAATGCGCGGTTGAAGAAGATCGTGGCGCAACAGGCCATGGACATCGACGCGCTGAAGGATCTCAGCCGAAAAAACTGGTAAGCCCGGCGGGCAGGCGACGGGCGGTGGAGCATTTGCTTGCGGAGTGGCGCTACACGGAGCGGCATGCCTGTCGATTAGTGAAGCAGCCACGGTCGACGCAGCGATACGAAGCGCGCATCGATTACGAGGAGCGGAGGATTCGCAAGCGGTTGCACGAGTTGGCGAAGAAGCATCCGGGCTCGGGCTACCGGCGGATGACCAGGCTGCTGCGGAGAGAAGGGATGAAGATCAACAAGAAACGGGTGCAGCGGCTGTGGCGGGAGGAAGGCTTGCGGAACCCGCTGCGGAAGCGGCGAAAACGCGCACGCGGCCACAGCGAGAACAGTTGCGCGGTGAAGCGAGCAGAGTACAAGAACCACGTGTGGTGCTGGGATTTCACGATGGATGAAACGGCGGACGGAAGAAGGCTGAAGTGGTTTTCGGTGCTGGACGAGTTCACGCGGGAATGTCTGGCGCTGGAAGTGGAGCGGCGGATGACGGCGCGAGACGTGGTGGCGACTCTGACGTGGTTGGAGGCGAAGCATGGCGCGCCCGGAGCGGTTCGTTCGGACAACGGGCCGGAGTTCATCGCGCGAGCGGTGCAACGATGGCTGGCTGCGCGGAAAGTCGGGCCGTTGTATATTGCCCCGGGCAGTCCGTGGGAGAACGGCTACAGCGAATCGTTCAACAGCCGGATGAAGGCGGAGTTTGCGGACCGGGAGCTGTTCGGATCGCTGATGGAGGCGAAGGTTTTGGGAGCGGAATACAAGCGGTACTGGAATCAGGAGCGGTTACACAGCGGAATCGGGTACAAGACGCCAGCGGAATTCGCCGCCGAACTTGGGCCGGACTCCGCAACGCTCCGTCCGCCCCAAGTTCAATCACAACACCAACCGACTCTCAGAAGCACTGGTACATAAAACGGGGGCAGGCCAGTAGGCTACCCATGATTCGGAATTATATACCCCTCCTTGCGTGAGGGATTTAATCGTGCACTCGCGCCCTTCGGCCCGCACAAACAGCCCGGTGACATTGCGCAGTCCCCCGTAGACCACCCCAAACCCATTCCGCGAATGCTTGACCTGGTAAGGCTGCCCGGCGATTCGCACGTCGCACGGGCGTTCCATCGCATTCGGCGGGTGACCCGGACGATATATGCAAGAGCATGGCTGGATGCCCCGTCCTCGGCGGGTGGCCCGGGCGTAGTAGTAAAGACGAATTCGGGTGCCCCAAATGTCGGTCTTACGTGTTGGGGCGTGTGGCGCAGCCTCAAATTCCGAATACGACTTTGGGCGGTGGGCGGCGCAGACTCAACGTGACGAGAGAACTCTGGGCCGACGCTTCAGCAATCAGAAATCGCAAACGCTCTCTGCCCCAGCCGCCCAAAGAGTGGAGAAGAAGAGCCCACCCTTTGCCGACTCCGCAAAGGGTAGGCCACCCGAAGTTGCCCGCACCCGCAGACGACCCCCTCAGGAGGGGGAAAGAGTTTGGGGAATTTTTGTTTTGGGGCGCCTGTTGTCGGAGCTACCGACCGAGTCGGGACAGGCGCCGCTCCGACCCCTTAGCAAAAACTGCGACGGATAGCGCCAACAGTGTCCCTTAAGCACAGATAAACGATCGTACTATTTCAACATTCCTGGCCGTGCCAAAGAATACTCCTGTCGATGCCCGCCGGCCTGGGGCGGAATTGGCAGAAGCGGCGGTTGGTGTGGCCGAGGATTGCGGCACGAGAGAGCTGGCCCGCAGCGTTACGTATCTGGGCCAGCCCGAAATAACCCTTTACACATTGTGCTCGACAGAGGCGGCCCAACGCACGTGCAACTCGCAGGACAAGTGCGTGCGCCAACTCATCCCCGACGCCCGAATCCGAGGCGCCGGTGACTAAGAACGAAAAGCAGCTCCGCGCCAGCGGGAATCCCAGCCCGGCAGGCGGGCGATAGAGTTTCGCTCCGGACGGCCGTGGGCGGCCGCCCGAGGAGAAGTACCCGCGTGGCAAGGAAAGCCATCGCGGGCGAATTGCCGGTCGCGTGGCTAGATGCATCAGGGAGGAAAGAATGAACGCAAAATGTTTCTTGGCAGCTTTGGCAGCTCTTGTTTTGTTGTTCTCAGTGTCCGCGGTGCAAGCCCAACAGGCCTCCGCCGCGGCGCCCGGGGTTAAGGCGGATGTCGCAATCTTCGCAAGGACAACCGCACATTGGGATAAGCGCACCGGTGCAGGGGGAATTCCTCCGATTGTGAGAAACACCGAGGCCTATCTGAAGTACAAGGGCATAACCGTTGGAAATAAGGACAACTCGCGATTTTGGCTTACTTTGGTTCTGGACAGTGCGACTTTGCACGGGACCGTCGTTATCATGTCGCTGGCAGAGGCGGGAGGCAACTCTTTGTGGCAAACGGAAAAGTTGACCGGGGAAGCCATTCCGATGCAAGCGCTCTTTGACACCACTCCCAATCCCATATCAATGGACACTTTGTTTTCGAGGATGCATGCCGTCATTGACGAGCACATTGACGCCATTGCAATGTACCGACCCGTCGAAGAGGCACCCGCACCTGTGGCGGACAAGGAAGCACCCACACCCGCGACGGACACACCCGCCGCTGATCTCCCTAAGTTGTCGATTACGTCCCTCCCCGTATCGGCCGACATCGAGATTGATGGCAATTTCATGGGCAATGCGCCGGCCGAGATTGGACTTGCCGCTGGCGAGCACGTCATCGTCGTGAGCAAGAAAGGTTATGAACCGTGGCAGCGCAAAATGAAGCTAGCCCCGGGCAGCACCAGCTTGAACGTGGAGCTGGACAAAAAGACCCCGTAACAGCAGACGGCGGGGCAATAACCAGAATGACGGGCGGGTGGCCGATTCGCTCGAAGTTCTCAATTTTAGCCTAAAAAGTTGATCGGGATTGTAGTCACGGCTAACACGCCAGCTAAACACTGGGACTTCGCCCGGTGCCTTGGCGCGTTCGAGCCAGGCAGGAGGGAACTTCGCGCTGGCTTTAAGGGAAAACCATGGTATGAGGCGGATACTACGCAAGGCCGCGACGTCTCTCTTGCTGATTGTGCTGGTCGCGCTGGGTGCCAGGCTGGCGTTCGCGTGGAATCAAACGCGCCAGATTCCCGCCGAAGTGCTCCGCACGGTGCCCTTTCAGACGGAAACCGGGCATATCGCCTACTCGCTGGCGGCCGGAAAAGGATACTCTTCGCCGTTTGAGCGGGATACCGGACCCACGGCCTGGCTGGCCCCGGTTTATCCTCTGCTGATTGCTGGGTTGTTCAAACTTTTTGGCATCTACACGCGCGCAGCTTTCTTCGCCGCAGTCTTTCTGAACATTCTTTTCTCTTCGGCTGCGTGCGTGCCGATTTTTTATGCCGCCAAACGGGTCGCGGGCGTGGGGGTTGCGAGTCTCACCGCCTGGCTGTGGGCTTTATTCACCAATGCGATCATGATGCCCTTCGAATGGATCTGGGATACATCCCTCTCGGCGTTGCTTGCGGCGACCATCCTGTGGGCCACGCTGGAGTTGGCGGAATCCCGCCGTTGGCGCGATTGGTGCGGCTACGGCCTGCTTTGGGGTGCGGCGCTGATGACCAACCCCGCGCTGGCTTCCCTTTTTCCGCTGCTGTTGGGATGGTTAGCTTATCGCGCGCGCCGCGAAGGGCGTTGGCATCTCGCGAGACCCGCGTTTGTGGCGGTTCTTGCGCTGCTGTGTTGCCTGCCGTGGACCGTGCGCAACTACGTCGTCTTCCACCGGTTTATTCCGTTGCGTTCCAACTTCGGCTTTGAGCTGTACGTCGGCAACAACGAAAACTACGACGAACGGCGCAGGACTTTGCCCGCAGCCATTACCTATGACCGCGAAGTCTTGCGCTACCTGAGAATGGGAGAGACGGCCTTCATGGATGAAGAGAAACGCAAAGCCTTGCAGTTCATCGCGTCTCATCCGCGCGTGGAGCTGGAGCTTACCGGCAAGCGCTTTTTGGATTTCTGGATGGGATCGCCGGAGCCGCTTAAAAAATTCCTTGAAACCGGCTCGCTCTTGATTCGCGGCATCCTTTTGGGCAGTTTCTTGACTTCCGTGGGAGCTTTGCTGGGCGCGGCCGTTCTCTTTTTCAGGCGCAATGCGTACGCCTTTCCGCTGGCGGCTTTTCCGGTGGCTTTTCCTTTGCTTTACTACCTGATGCACGCCTCGCTGCGCTACCGCCATCCGATTGACCCGATAGTGTTGCTGCTGACGGCGATTGCCGCCGCGGCGCTGTTCCGCAGGCTATTCCCGCAAAGTGCTGCTGGCGTGGATCCAATGTTCGCCCCGCCCGAGGGGTAGCGCGAAGATCCGCGGGCGGGGCCGCAGATTTGTTGCGCTTTACGCTTGCGCGGCTTTCTTCGCTTCGGCCGAATCGTAGCTTTCGCCGTAGATCGCGGGAACCTTGCTGCCCATCGGCCGCAGGTACGTGGAAAGCTGCCCGCGATGGTGCACTGAATGCTTCACCGCAAATTCCAGGTACATCACCGCCGGCAATTGGAGCACGCCGCGGAAGTCCAGCACCTTCACAAGGTGTTCCCCCTTCAAGCCGCTCAGGCGCTCAAAATTCCTGGCGAACGATTCGCCAAACCACTGCGCCAATTCTGCCGAATTGCGCACCGTCTCTGGCCGGTGAATCGGGTTGAAGTCAAACGCGCCCGCTGCCACGCCCGCAAAGAATCGCTGCTCTGCCGCCGCGATGTGCCAGGCAATCTCCAGCGCGGTCTTCGCCACGGGTTCCGGGCGGTAGTCGCCCTTATCGAGGGGAATCGCTTCGATCACCCGGCGCGTCGTCTTATGTTCGTTTTTCAGCACGGGCAGCGCCAGTTGCATCAGCAGCGTGCCTTGTTCGGGTTGCAGGTTTTGCATGATGGGTTGACCTCGATTGGTTGGACTATAGCGCAGGCAAAGGCATGCGCTACTGAAGGGTTCGATGCGAGGAAGGGTGCGCGGTTAGGAGGAATCCGGCGGAAGAAGAGGAAAAGGAGGAGGCGGAGGAAGGGCGAAGAAAGCTATTGACTTTCGCTTTTTATTCGCCTATAGTCCTTCCCGGTAGAGGAAACGGGAACGGGTGGCTGCGACTCCATTGCCTTCGGGCTCTCCCGAGCCGGACGCCACCCGTTGAAAATCTCCGAGCCGCAAACGCGTTGAGGGAGCGATTGAAGAGAGATCCCTCGACTGCGAGCCGAAACACCATCGGCTCTCCGCTCGGGATGACAGTATAGGTGATCCGCTTCCCTGCCAGTGCCGTTCCAACGCGCTATGTGCCCGGAGTTGCAACCTTGTGGCTCGTAGCGCGGTGAAACCAAGGAGACAGCGGTAGATGGTTGGAACGGTACCAGGAGCTGCCATGGACGCTTGTGTCGAAAGAGAAAGTGGCGAGTGGTTAGTGGCTAGTGACGAGTTTCGGAAAGAGCAAGATGGCGGCAATTGCAGCACGGCTGAAGAGGATGCGGAAGAATGCGCCCCCATGTCATTCCGAGGGCGATCTGTGCCCGAGGAATCTGCTTTTTCTTGTGGTTTTGCAGGAAGCAGATCCCTCGCTTCGCTCGGGATGACAGAAAATAATAGTTTTCCCTCAGCGGCTGAAGCCATGCCCTCCCACGAAACAAGAGCTGGCGAGGAAAAGCGCTCCTGGTTCCCCACCCGCTGGCTGGGGGCGGGCAAAACGCGCGCGGCAGAGAAAACGCCGCACATTGTCCACGTGGATGTGGACGCTTTTTTCGCTTCCGTCGAGCAGGTGCTGAATCCGAAGCTGCGCGGCAAGCCCGTGTTGGTGGGCCGCGGCGTGGTGGCCTCCGCCAGCTACGAGGCCAAATTCCGCGGCGTGAAAACCGCCATGAGCTTCCGCGACGCGCTGCGCATTTGCCCCAAAGCGATCGTGGTTCCCGGCAAGTACGAACACTACGCCGATTTTGCCGAGCGCGTCCGCCGCATCCTGGAAACCTACACGCCCGCCGTAGAAACCGCCGCGCTCGACGATTTCTATCTCGATTTCGCCGGCACCGAACGCCTATATCCCGATTACGAAGCCATGCTGAAGCGCTTGCAAGCGGAAATCCTCGGCAAAACCGGCTTGAGCGTTTCCGTGGGCGCCGCCCGCACCAAGGCGGTGGCCTCGATCGCTTCCCGGCTGGAGCGGCCCCGCGGCTTCCGCATCGTGAATCCCGGCGAAGAAGAACTCTTCCTCGCCCCTCTCCCCGTGGAAAAACTCCACGGCATCGGTCATATCCACGCCGCGGCCCTGGCCGAACGCGGCGTTGCCACCATCGGCCAATTGCGCTTGATTCCCAAGCCCGTGCTGATCGCCGCGTTTGGCGAAGCCGTGGGCCAGCAGATCTGGGAGCGCGCCCGCGGCCTCGATGGCCGCGAGGTGCTGCTGCCCTCGACGCCAAAATCCGTTTCCCGAGAAACCACCATCGAAGGCGGCACCATTGACACCGAATTCCTGGGTGGCTTGCTGGAATACCTCAGTGAGCGCATCGGCGGGACCCTCCGCGAATACGGCAAGCAAGCGTGCACCCTGGGCGTGCGTCTGCGTTATGTGGACCATTTCTCCGCGCACCAGACCCTGCGCCTGGAGCGGGCGACGAATGACGAGCGCGAATTGCTCGCTGCCGCCAGGGGACTTTTCACGAAACTCTTCACGCGGCGCGTGGCTATTCGCCACGTCGGCGTCAGCGTGATGAATTTGGAGACGGATCGCCGGCAAAACGAACTGTTCGATACCGACGCCAACCGGCGGTGGTATCTCAACCGCGAAGTGGATCGCGTGCGCGGGCGCTACGGCTGGAACGCGGTCTACTACGGCAAAGGCCTGGAGCTGCGCGAGCACTACGCCACCAAACAGAACGGCCTCGTGCTCTCCACGCCGTGTCTCTCTCGCTGAAGCATTCGGATTCCCCCCGTTCTCTACCAATAAGAAAGTGACTCGTGATTGGTGACTCGTGACTGGTGAAAACCAGATGACGAGTCATCTCCTCTTCCCTGCACTGGTCCTCCGTACTGGTGGTTGACTAAAAATCATACGGATCGCCTCCGCATCGGCATGCCCCGAACAGATCCGGGGGCCTGATCGCTGGTCGCTGATCTCTGATCGCTGGTTTTTCCCATGTTCGTGCATTTGCAGTGTCACAGCCATTATTCGTTCTTGCGGGGCGTAAATGCTCCGGAGGAAATCATTGCAACCACGGTGGAGCAGAAGATGCCCGCCGTCGCGCTGACGGATACAAACGGGATGTACGCGGCGATCCCGTTCTATCAGGCGGCGCGGAAGGCGGGCGTAAAGCCGATTATCGGGGTTGTGCTTGATGTGGAAGTGCAAGTGGCTCGCGAGGAGTACGGAAGCTCGAAGCTCGAAACTCGAAACTCGAAAAGCGAAAATCGAAACCCGTCAAGCGAAAATCGAAAAGCGTGCAGCATGCCGCTGGTGCTGCTGGCTATGGATGCGGAGGGGTACAGCAATTTGTGCCAGTTGACTACGCTGCGGCACCTTGGGGCGTTGCGCCTCGGGCAGGAAACGTTTGCCGAAGACGCCAGCCGGCCCATCACGCTGGAAGAATTGGCAACGCATAGTGCTAGCGTGCTGGCGTTGTGGCCGGCGCCGGCGCTATTACAGATGGACCTTGCTCATAGGGGCGCAGCATGCTGCGCCCCTACAAAAGCGCCCGTCCTGCAAAACCATCCGGGATGCGAAGAACGCGCTTCAGAAGGCGGCCGCTGCACAAACTTGAGGGAAATTTTCGGTGATCGCCTCTACATCGCCGTGCAGCATCTTTCGCCGGGGGATGGACGGATATTGCGGGAAGCGGAACGGCTGGGGCGGGAAATGAACATCCCTCTCGTCGCCACCAACAACGTGCACTTCCTGAAGCCCGAGGAGCATCTCCATCACCGCGCCGTGAACGCCATACGCACGGGCAGCTTGCTGACCACCGTGGCCCCGCCCGAAATCACCACCGGCGAAGCCTGGTTCAAGCCCGCCGCCGAAATGCAGCGCCTTTTTCCCGATCACCCGCAACTCCTGCGCGCCACGCTGGAGATCGCCGAACGCTGCAATCTGCAACTCGAGCTCGGCAAGCTCATCTTCCCGGAATTCCCCGTGCCGCCGGGCGAATCGCCCTTCTCCTATTTGTGGAAGCTCAGTTTTGAAGGCGCCCGCAAACGCTACCGCCCGTTGCGTCCCGAAGTGCTTGCGCGCCTGACGCACGAGCTCGAAGTCATCGACAAACTCAATCTCGCGCCGTATTTCTTGCTGGTCTGGGACATCGTCGAGGAAGCCAATCGCCGCGGCATTCCCGCGGTGGCACGCGGCTCGGCGGCGAGTTCGATGGTCACCTACTGCCTGGGGATTTCCTGTGTCTGCCCGCTGCGCTGGGGCCTCTATTTCGAGCGCTTCCTGAACGTGCAGCGCGGTGATTGCCCGGACATTGATATTGATATCTGTGGCGCGCGCCGCGATGAACTCCTCGACTACGTCTACGAACGCTGGGGCGCGGAGCATGTCGCCATGATCGGCAGCTTCATCACCATGCACGCGCGCCTGGCCGTGCGCGAGATCGCCAAAGTCTTCGGCGTGCCTCCCGGCGAAGTGAATCACTTCACCAAGCGCCTGCCGCACCGCCCCGTGCGCGAAATTCTCGACGCCATCAAGAATTTGCCGGAGTGCCGCAACCTGCCCATCCACGACGAACCCTGGAAAACGATTCTGCAAGTGGCCCTGCGGCTGGACGATGCACCGCGCCATCTGGGCATCCATCCTTGCGGCACGGTGATTTCCGCGCGCCCGCTGACGCATCTGGCGCCGCTGGAACGCGCCGCCAAGGGCATCGTCGTCACGCAATACGATATGAACGCGATCGAAGCGCTTGGCCTGATCAAGATGGATTTGCTGGGGCAGCGCGGGCTTACGACGATGTCGCTGGCGCTGGACAACATTGAGAAAGAGGTTGAGGAAAGAAAGGAGGTAGAGGAGAAGAGCGGCGTGGCGGCGGATGGCGTAACGCCTTGCCCTAAGGCCCGCACCATCGATTTCGCCGCCATTCCCGAAAACGATCCCGCCACCTGCGCGGTCATCGCCGAAGGGCGCACCATGGGCGTCTTCCAGATTGAATCGCCCGGCATGCGCGGGCTGTTGCGCACCATGAAAGCGCGAACACTCGAGGAGATGGCCGCGGCCCTCGCGCTGATCCGCCCAGGCGCTTCCGAATACGGCTCGAAAGAACTTTTCCTGAAGCGGCTGCGCAAGCAAGAACCGGTGGTCTACGCGCACGGTTCCCTGAAGAGCATTCTGGGCGACACGCTGGGCGTCTGCATCTACCAGGAACAAGTGATGCAGATCGCGCAAGCCGTGGGCAGGATGTCCCTGGCGGAAGCAGACCTGGTGCGGCGTTCGGCGGCAAAATTTTCCGGCCGGCGCGAACGCGAGCGCCTTCGCGGCAAATTCCTGAAGGCTGCGGAGCAAATGGGTTTGCAAGGAGCGGCGCGCGAAGAAACCTGGATGATGGTGGAGAAATTTGCGGGCTTCGGCTTCTGCAAAGCCCACGCGGCCACCTATGCGGACATTTCCTATCGCATGACCTACCTGAAAACGCACCACACCGCGGAATTTCTTGCCGCCATGTGCAGCGCCGGTGCGGGCTTCTATCACGTTTCCGCTTATGTTGAGGAGGCCAAACGCTGGGGCATCAACGTGCTCCTGCCCTCGGTGAATCGTTCACGCATGGAGTACACCGCGGAGTGGAACGCGGACGGCGAGCCTCTCGCACCTCCCCGCGAAGCTCCCTTCGAAGCTCAGGGCAAGCGGGGCAAGCAGGATAAACGCGCGCTGCGTATCGGCCTGATGCAGGTGAAGGGCCTGCGCGTGGAAACGATCCTGGCGATCCTGCGCTCCCGCGGAGAGCACGGCGCGTTCCGCTCGCTGGAGGATTTTCTGGCGCGCATCCCGGCGGAACGCGATGAAATCGAAGCGCTGATCAAGTGCGGCGCGTTCGACGGCGTCTGCGCCATGACGCGCCCGGCCATGCTGTGGCAGTGGAATCTTCTGCAGGCTAAGGGGCAACATGGGCATGCGGGGACGCGCACCGTTCGCTCGGCCGCATCAATGGATACGGAAAAAGCGGATTCATCGCGCACAATTCGCGCGATGGGGCAGAGATCCTCGGGCAAAACCCGCCCTCGGAATAACAATTTCACGGATTTGTCCGAACACAACTCTGGTGCAGCTTGCAGCGCTTCACCCGTGCTTTTTGCGGAGATGGAGCACGACGATTCCATCGCCATGGCCTTGCGCGAAATCCATACCGCCAAGTACACGCCGGAACAGAAACTGCGCTATGAGCGGGAAATTCTGGAAGTGTGCGTGAGCGGCCACCCGCTCGATTTCCTTCCGCGAAACGGCGAAGCGTGGAGCGATGAACTGCCGCAGCGCACCGGGAAGCGCGTGACGCTGTGCGGCTGGGTGGTCACCTTCCGCCATGTGGGCACGAAAAACTACCGCAACATGATGTTTGTCACGCTGGAAGATCAGCGCGGCATCTACGAGGTGATTCTTTTCCCGGAAGCGTATGACAAGTACGGCGGGCTGGTCTACGAAACGCGCGCCATGCGCGTCACCGGCCGCGTCGAGGAAGGTGGCCAGGTGAGGGCGGAATTATTGGAGCGTTTGAAGGTGTAACAGAGGGCGGTGCAATGGCAACGATCAAGCAGGTTGAGAAAAGTTATCAGCGATCAGATATCAGCGATCAGGAGGCAAGAGAAAGATATCAGAGATCAGATATCAGTGATCAGGAGGCAAGAACAAAAGCCCCACGCACAAGGTAGCCTGGTTCCTGATAACTGATGACTGATATCTGATATCCATTCGCATCATCCGCCAATGATTACATTCACTCCCAACTCGCCGCCCCCACCCGAGCCGCAAACCGGCCGCTCCGTCGAATCCGCCGAAGCCTGGCTAGGCCGCAACCGCAGCAGCAAGCGCCGCCTCTGGGAACGCTTGAATCCGCGCCACCGCAAGGAGCTGCGCATGCTGGCCGAAGCGCTGGCGCTGCAGCAGAACCACGCGCGCCTCCCCGAGCCGCTGCGCGTCCGCCTGGACACGGCCATGGCGGAACTCGACCGCCTGGTCCGCCGCATCGTCGCCATCCTCGCGGAGGTAGCACGCCGGACACCGCCGCCCGGCTAAGTATTGCGGCTCCCATTCGCCGGTCGCATACTTTGCTCATGAGCATTACCAGCCGATTCCGGGTCCTTGCAGCCCTGCTCGTTCTGTTCACCTTGGGCTTCCTCGCCGCGCCTGGCCGCGCCGACGAAATCCGCTTGAAGGACGGCAAAAAGCTCTACGGCGTGATCGTGGCCTACGAAGACAACATGTTCAAGGTCAAAACCGACTATGGCTACGTCCTCGTGGAAAAAGACAAGATCGCGCAAATTATTCCCAGCACGCCCGCCGAAGCCGCAGCGCCAAAGCAACCTGCCGCAAAGCCCGCCGACGCGTCACCGAAGGCGGAGCCTGCCGTGAACAAAAGCAAAGAGCCGCCGGCCAGCATCACGAATGCCAACGCGAAATCCAGCGCCCCCATCATCAATAATCTGGCCGTGCGCCCGGAAATTCCGGTCTCCTCCAGCAAACCCGATTCCACGCCGCCGGCGATCAAAACGCCGAGTGCTGTGCCGAAGACGGCGCTGGCTGCCACTGCCGCACCGCCTGCACCCCCCAAGGAAGAGCCCCCGGTCAATCGCGAGGAAATTCAGGGCAATCTCTACATCAATCACGAATTTGGATTCCGCATCTTCAAGGCCCCAAGCTGGCAGCTTATCGATGGCGCGGGGCAAACCCTGCCGAACGCCATCATGGCGATGGGCACCTCGAACGAATCCACCTTGCTCGTGGTGGCCCAGGAAAAGACCAAGACACCTCTCGATGCTTCCGCAAAAACCGTTGAAGAACGCCTCCATGAGATTTATGACAATTACCGGTTGATTTCGGAGCGCAAGACCGTTGTGGGCGGCCAGGCGGCCATCGAATACCGTTATCGCGGCGTGGCTGATGGACACGATTGGTCCGGCACGCTGGCGGTCGTCGCGCACGGCGGCGAGATTTTCACCGTCCTCGGCATGACCTTCGCCGACACGGACCTCATCCAGATTCAGGAAAACGTGATTGCGCGGGCTATCGCAAGCCTAGACTTCAGCGCCAAGTAATTCATTCCCGGGAGGGCACGACTTCACAAGCGGCGGAAAACGCCCGCCGTTGTCATTCCGAGTCCCATTCGGTTTTTTGAACGGGGCGAGGAATATGCTTTTTCCCAGGTCTCTTGCGAAACGCAGATCCCTCGTTTTGCTCGGGATGACAAGATTTTTCTGAACTAGCTCGAGGGATGAATTGCACCTTGTGAGAAATACGGGTTAGCCCTATCCTTCGCCGGGCTTGCGAATTTCGCGAATCATCGCGATCAGTGCCTGCACCGCGCGTGGCAGGCTGCGATCCCGCCGGTAGACCAGCGCCAGTTCGCGGTAAAGATCGAATCCTTCCACATTCAGCAGCTTCACCTCGCCGCTCTTCACCTGATCGCGCGCGAAGCTTTCGCTGATGATCGAAATGCCCACGTCCGCGGCCACGAACGTCTTGATCATGCCGATGCTGGGCAATTCCATGGCGATGCGCAAGCGCGAGCGGTACGGCCGGAACAGCTTGTCCAGTACCTGCCGCGTGAACCCGGTCTTGGGGAAAATCAGCGGCGAGGAGGCGACCTCCTCGAGCGTCACGTGGCTGCGTTGCGCCATCGGATTCTTCGCGCTGACCATGAAGCGCAGCCGGTCGCGATTGATGGTGTGTATCTTCAAATTGGGCGATTTCAGGGGCAGCGTCACAATCCCCAAGTCCAGCGATCCTTCCTCCAGCCGCTGCAGGATCTTGTGGCTGAAATTGCGGTAGATGCTGATTTGCACCAGCGGGTAGCGCCGCTGAAATTCCGCCAGAATATCCGGCAGCAGGTACAAGCACGTGGCTTCGTTGGCGCCAAACGCGACCGGTCCCTGCACGACGTTGCCGCGATCCGCCACCACCTGCACGGATTCGTCGCGCAGGCGCAAGAGCCGCTCGGCAAACTCGAACAGCACCACGCCTGCCGGCGTCAGTTCGACCGACTTCGCGGAGCGGTCCAGCAGCTTGGCGTGATAGGCCTGCTCCAATTGGCGAATCTGCGCGCTCACCGCGGACTGCGAGCGAAACACCTTTTGCCCCGCCTTGGAAAAGCTCTTGAGCTTGGATACCTGAACGAACGTAGTGAGTTGGTCGAAGTCCATAGTTAAAATCTCACGTAGGAGTATAACGAATAACTTGTAAGTTCAAGGTAAAGATTCCGCGGGACTCAAGCATACTGCGGCGCGGGGCTGGATTGTGCCCCGAAATAGTTTGCTGCGGCAGGGGGCATCCATTCCCCCATGCGCATGGAAGCCGCTTTCCACGCTCCTTCCAGCGTTCCCTGGAAGTGAATGGGCTGGATGCGGAGGAGCGGAAGTGAGGGGAGCGCCAGCAACCGGAACGCGCGAGGGCTTCCCGTGAGTGCGACGTGGGTTTCCAGCAATCCGCGCAGATAACGCTCCTCCGTTTGTTCCAGTTCATGAGGCTGGACAAATTCGTTGTTGAGAATGTGGTCCGCTTCGGTGCGGAGCAGGTATGCCAGTCCGCCGGTCATCCCCGACCCGAAATTCAATCCTGCCGGGCCTAACACCGCCACAACGCCCCCGGTCATATACTCGCAGCCGTGCTGGCCCACGCCTTCCACAACGGCCACCGCGCCGCTGTTGCGCACCGCAAAGCGTTCTCCCGCTTGCCCCGCGACGAAAAGCTGCCCGGAAGTCGCGCCATACAAAACCGTGTTGCCCGCCAGCACGTCGCCGCGCTTGGAAGCATTCTTCCCCGAGGCAATCACCACCGTGCCGCCGGAGAGCCCTTTGCCAACGTAATCGTTTGCCTCGCCTTGCAGCTTGAGCGTCACGCCTGCGGCGAGAAACGCCCCGAAGCTTTGTCCAGCGAAGCCCTGAAATTCCAGAGTGATAGGTTCGGTCTCCATCGAGAGCAAATGCCGCCGCATGAGTTCACCGCTCAAATGTGTGCCGACGCTGCGGTGCATATTCTGAATTGCCGTTGGTGCAGCTCCCGCCAGGTGCATCGTCTCCAAATGTAATTCCTGATCAGGCAATCCCGTATCCAGTACAGTTGTCTGCTGCGCGACGACGTGAGCCGGCTTGGCCGCCGGGATGACCAGCAACGCGTCCAGCCCCGATTGCGTTTCCAGACGATCGTACCAGCCGCGCAATTCCGTCAGGTTGCGCACGCCCAATTCCGCCATGCCCTTGCGAATTTCTTCCGCCAGCGCGCGGAAATAGGACACCACCATCTCGGGTTTCCCGTTAAACCGCGTGCGCAATGCTTCATCCTGCGTCGCGATGCCCACCGGGCACGTATTCAAGTGGCACTGGCGCGCCATCACGCAACCAATCGCCACCAACGCCGCAGTGCCAAATCCAAATTCGTCCGCGCCCAAAATCGCCCCAATGAGGATATCCCTGGCGAAGCGCAGCCCGCCATCCACACGCAAAAGCACCCGCGAACGCAAGCCGGCACGTAAAAGCGTTTCGTGCGTCTCGCGCAAGCCGATTTCCCACGGCAAACCCGTGTTTTTGATCGAGGTTAGCGGCGAGGAGCCTGTGCCGCCGTTGTGCCCGCTGATGGTGATCACGTTCGCCCCGGCCTTGGCCACGCCCGCGGCGATCACGCCAATTCCCGTGCTGGAAACCAGCTTGACGCCGATGCGCGCTTGCGGGTTCACCGCGCGCAGATCATGAATCAACTGCGCCAAATCCTCGATGCTGTAAATATCGTGATGCGGCGGCGGCGAAATCAGCGGCGTGCCGGGCGTCGCGTGGCGGATGCGCGCGATGTATTCAGTCACCTTCTTCGCGGGCAACTGGCCGCCTTCTCCGGGCTTCGAGCCCTGCGCCATCTTGATTTCCAACTCTTCGGCGCGCACCAGATACTCGCTGGTCACGCCGAAGCGCCCGGAAGCCACCTGCTTCACCTTGCACGACGCGCCCTGCAACCGGTAAGTGTCGGAATCTTCACCGCCCTCGCCGGTATTGCTGCGCCCGCCCAGTTGATTCATGGCGATGGAAAGTGTTCTGTGCGCTTCGGGGCTGAGCGCCCCGAGTGACATCGCCTGCGTGCTGAAGCGCTTTAGGATGGATTCGAGCGATTCCACCTCCTCCAGCGCCACCGCTTGTTCCGGCAACATCTCCAGCAAATCGCGCAAAAACGTTGTGCCCGCCGCCTTGCGCACTTCTTCCAGCGCGCTGTAATGCTCGGCGTCCGGCTGCTTCACATGCGCGTGCATGCGGCGTATAAACTCCGGCGAATTGGCGTGCAACTCGGCGCCCTTGCGGTAACGGTAGAGCCCGTGATCCGCCAGATCCTCCGAGGCTCCGCCGAAGGCAGACGCGTGCATTTTAAGATAGTCCTGCAGCAACAGCTCCAGGGTCTTCGTGCCGGGATAAAAACCCGCATCTTCAAAGTAGTCGCGGCAAATGTCCTCATCGAGGCCCAGCACTTCAAACAGGTGACTGTTGCGGTAACTCGCCACCGTGGAAATCCCCATGCGCGCCAGCACCTTGCGCAATCCCCCGTACATTCCTTTGCGCAGCTTCTCGAATCCGCCCGCTTCCTCGCGCTCCGCAAATTCTTCCGCCAGATACGGCACAACCGCGCTGGCGCCCGCTGCCAGCAGCATCGCGACATGATGCGTGTCGTAGACTTGCGCGGTTTCCACGACCACGGGCAAGTCCGCCAGACCCTGCCCCACCAGGTTTTTCCACGCCCGTGCCGTGGCCAGCAACGCCGGCAACGCCGCGCGCTCGCGTGCAACGCCGCGATCGGAAAGGAGGAGGAGCCCCGGGCGCTCGCCGCTACTCAGAGGGGTAGAAATGCACTGAGTCAAACAACGGCGCGCACCCGGGACTCCTAGTGAGGAGGGAAAACTAAAATCCAGGGTTTGCACGGGCGCCAGCGTCTCGCACAACGCCGCCAGCTCTCCCGCGCTCAGAATCGGTCCCAGCAGGAATTGTCCGTGCCCCAGCGGAACCTCGAGCGACATCACGTGGGCTTCGCGCAACGGATCAATCGGAGGATTCGTCACCTGCGCGAATCGCTGCTTGCAGTAATCCCAGAGCGGCCGGGGCAGCGCCGAGAGGAATGCCGGCGGCGCGTCATCGCCCATGCTCCAATCCGCTTCCTTGCCCGTCAGCAACGGCCGGAACAATATTTTGTACTGGTCCTCGCTCCATCCCGCGGCGCCAGCGACACGCTTTGGTTCGGCCACAACCACGCGCGCGGCCTGCGATTCCAGATGCAACAGGCGCGAGTGGCTCACCGCTCTGCGCGGCACTTGTGACGTCACGCTCTTCAGCAATTCTCTCCAGCGCAGCAGCACTCCGGCCTGCGGATTGGCCAGGATCATCTCGCCCGGTCCGAGGCGGTGGCGTTCCGCCACGCGCGATTCTTCCAGGTCCACCAGCCCCGTCTCCGAGCCGGCGATCACCAAGCCATCGTGAGTCACGGTGTAACGCATGGGCCGCAAGCCGTTGCGGTCCAGCTTCACGCCCACCGAAACTCCATCGCTGAAAACCATCGCCGCGGGGCCGTCCCACGGCGCGCCTTCGTGCGACAACGTCTCCAGCGCCGCGCGCACTTCCGACGAAAGAAACGGATCGTGCATGAAAGCGGGAGGCACCAGCGTCAGCATCGCCGATTCCACGCTTTTCCCTTCCAATAATTTCAATTCCAGGGCGTTATCAAAGCTCGCCGAGTCGCTGACGTTCTCTTCCAGCAGGCGGAACCATTTCCCCACTCCGATGTGTTTGCGGATTTCGCGCTCTTTCGCGCGCACCCAACGCCGGTTGCTCACCACCGTGTTGATTTCGCCGTTGTGCGCCACATACCGGAACGGCTGCGCCAGTTGCCACGAAGGTTGCGTGTTCGTTGAATATCGTTGGTGGAATATGGCGAACCGCGCCACAAACTCCGCGCTCCGCAGGTCCTGGTAAAATTGCGGAAACTGCCAGGGCGTCAACAAGCCTTTGTATACGACTGTGCGCGAGGAGAGCGAGCACAGGTAAGCCTTCTCCGGCAGGCAGCCTTCCGCGCGTTTCCGCAGCAATGCCAGGCCGCGCTCGAATTTCGCCGCGGCGTTCGGTGTTCCGTTTTTTGTCGGGATCGGTTCAATGAAAAATTGCCAGATCTCCGGCATGCTCTCGAACGCGCGCTGGCCCAGCGCGTTTGAATTTACGGGCACGCGCCGCCAACCCGCCAGGCGCATTTTTCCGCGCCCGATGGCCTCTTCCATCGCGGCGCGCGCATCGGCCACGCGCGCCGCGGGCACGAACAGCATGCCCACGCCAAACTTTTCGCCAAGCTGAATATCTTGTTCCGCCGCGCGCGCCTGGAAGAAAGCTGCCGGCAGGCTGGTCAGGAGACCCGCGCCATCACCGCTCGCGCCATCCGCATCAACTCCGCCGCGATGCGACAACCGTTCCAGCGCCTGCAGCGCCTGTTGGAGAACTTCGTGGGTGGGGGGGCCGCTCAACCGCGCAATGAATCCTGTCCCACAAGCGTCGTGGTCCGGGTGACCCCAATTCGGCTGGCGCCAACTGGGCCTCTGCGCGCGGCGGCTACACATAATAGTGTAATAATGTCCATGGTCGGGAATGTACAATGCAGAATTTTTCTGTGATGTATCGGAATTCCGCCGCTGGCTGCGGAGCCTAATTCCTTAAAACTTAGTGACTTCGCTGAATTGAAATCCCCGGATTTTCATGGGCGGAACGACCATTTCCATGGATTCTTCGCCGCTGGCCCGGCGCGCCGCTCCCAGTAGTTCCACATTCCCAAGCATCTCTAAAATCGATTGATTGAATCGGAAATTTCGCGCGGCCCGGCCAATTTGGCCTTTCTCCACCAGAAACAAACCGTCCCGCGTCATCCCCGTCATGATCTTCTCGTAGGGGTCCACTTCGCGGATATACCACAGCCGCGTCACCAGCAGCCCTCTCTCCGTCGAGCGTATCATCTCCTCAAGCGAGGAATTCCCTCCCCCGATCACCAGATTCATGGGCGCTTCCCCATACTCGTTGGGCAGGGCGAAACCATGGCCCGTGGGATTGGCACGCGCCGCCTTCGCCGAGCGTCGCGAGTACACCAGGTTGCGCAGCACGCCTTTGTCCACCAACACCACGCGTTCCCGCGGCTGCCCTTCCCCGTCAAATTGCGGGCCCAACTGTTCGGGATGATAGACGTCGTCCGTGATGGTGATGTTTTTGCCAAAGAGTGTCTTGCCCATGCGCCCGGAAAAGCAGGAGCGCTTGTCTTCCACCGACGTCGCGGCAAAGTCATAAAAGAGAAAACCCACGAGATCAAGCACGGCCGCGGGTTCCAGAATGACCGTGTATCGCCCGGGGTCAAGCTCCACGGGGTTTTGCGCGCGCTTGGCCTTTTCGCTGGCCGTCCGGGCCAAAGCAATGGGGTCGATCGCGCGCACATCGGCTGCGTTGGCCTTCGCCCAACTAGACGCGCCGCCGTGCTGCATGGTCACCGAAAATTCCGCTTGCGTCTGCCGGTACGTGGCGAACAGGCCGCGCGAGTTGCTCAACACCGTCTGGCTCTGCCCGCTCTCGAAAATTCCCGCCGCCACCTGGCCACTTCGCTCCGCCAGTTCGCAGGCCCGCTTGACCGCACGCGCGCGCTCTTCCGCCGTCAGCTTCGCGGTGGCAGGAATGAACCGTCGCAGCGCGCGATACGTCTGTTTGCCGGGCAGGGGCAGCAGATGCGGATCTTTCGGCTGGCTCGCCGCCAGGGCCAACGAATTCTCCAGTGCCGCGCGCAAAGCATCCTCTTCCAGGCGATTCGTCGTTACACGAGCGGTCCGCCCGTCCACCACCGTGCGAATGGACACCGTCAGGCCGTGCTCCGCAACGTTTTGATGAATGGCATTATTGGCAAAGCGGGTGAGCGCGTCGGCCACCTCTTCGACGTGTACTTCCGTTTCCTTCACTCCGCGGAGCTTCGCCAAGCGCAGAACGTTGGCCGCGATGCCGCGCAATTCCCGCACGTCGCGGAGTGCTTCGCCGTTAGCCTGTGCTCCTTTTGTCGCTTGTCTCCCCATCGTCTTCTCTGCGCTCATTCCTCTGAAAAGGCCGTGCCGATTTTCACGTTCCGGAAACGCGCTGGAGAGGCCCCATGCCCCGTGCCCATCGTCTGCATCGGCTGGCCTTTGCCGCAATTCGGCGTGCCCCAGAGCAGCCAGTGGTCGTCATTGCAGATGGCGTCGCATGAATTCCAGAATTCCGTGGTGATTCCGCTATAGCTGGGATTCTTTAGCATGCGCGTTTTCTTGCCGCCCTGGATCTCCCAGGCGATTTCCGTGGAAAACTGGAATTGGTAGCGCCGGTCATCAATGGACCAGGAGCGGTTCGTCTCCATGAGAATGCCCTCGTCCGTATCCGCGATCAGATTCTCCAATATCCACGGCCCCGGCAGAATGCTCACGTTCGTCATGCGGATCATGGGCAGCCGGTTCCAAGCCTCGGCGCGCACGGTGCCGCCGGAGCGCTCGAGACCGATCAGATGCGCCGTCTCCCGGCTCGAAAGATATCCGCAAAACTCGCCGGCCTTGATGATGTCAATGCACTGCGCCGGCACGCCTTCGTCGTCATACGCGAATGTGCCCAGCCCCGGCCCGTGCGCGATACGCGCATCCGCCACTACATTTACAATCGGCGAGGCATAACGCAGGTGATGCAACTGATCCAGCGTCAGAAAACTGGTACCGGCAAAATTCGCTTCCTGGCCCAGGACGCGGTCCAGTTCAATGGGATGGCCAATGGACTCATGAATTTGCAAACCAAGCTGGCTGGCACCCAGGATCAGCGTGCCCGTGCGTTCCGGACACTGTATTGCACCGTGCAAGGCCACGGCTTCCTCGCCAACCCGCGGCGCGTGTTTCAACAAATCCAGCGATTCGATCAATTCGTAGCCGCCAAGCACGTGTTGTCCGCCAAAGCTATTGGGATACGAGCGTTTCTGGATGGCATCGCCCTGGAAGCACGTGGCCACGATGCCGCAGCCCGAGACCACCCGGCGCTGGTGAATCTTGGATCCCTCGCTGGACGCAAACCACGTGTCTACCTTGCGGAATTGCATATCCGTTTCCGTCAGCGTGACGCCCTTCACCCGCCGCATGGCCTCATCCGCCGCCAGCAGTAGTTCTAATTGCGTCTCCAGCGGAATCTCGAAAGGGTCCTTCACGAAGGGGCTCTGCCAGCTATCCACGTAGGCCGCTTCGTGAGCCAACTGCACATCGTTCTTTTTCGCCAGCGCCGAAGCCTTGGCAATCGCCACGGCCTGCGCGGCGCAAGCCGCCACGCCTTCCCGCGTCAGCACGTCCGTCGAGGCAAATCCCCACGCGCCCCGGGCGATCACCCGGATTCCCAGGCCAATCGATTCACTCTGCCCGAGTGTCCCCACGTGTCCATTTTTTGTTGTAAGGTCGCGCTGCCGCATGTGCATTAGGCGCACGTCGGCGTAGGTCGCGCCGCGCAGCCGCGCCACGTCCAGGGAATGTCCGCAAAGCTCCCACATCGTGTTCACCAAGAAGAAGGGGCGCAGGATGTCCGCGCCCCTTCGAGTTCACAATCGCTGCGCGCAGCCTGGCCGGATCAGGTGCCTTCCTGCCACGAAGCGAGATACTGTTCCTGCTCGGGCGTCAGCTTGTCCAGGCGATGTCCCATGGACTCCAGCTTCAGCTTGGCGATTTCCCGGTCCAGGTGCTCCGGCACAACGTACACCTGCGGCTTCATCTCTTTGTGATGCTTCATCAGGTATTCCGCGGAGAGCGCCTGATTCGCGAAGCTCATGTCCATCACCGAAGCCGGATGTCCTTCGGCGGTCGAAAGGTTCACCAAGCGTCCTTCGGCAATCAGATAAATCTTTCGCCCGTCCTTCATCAGGAATTCATCCACCATGGGACGCACTTCCTTCTTGCCGGTGGCCAAGGCTTCCAGCGCGGGAATTTCGATTTCCACGTTGAAGTGGCCGGAATTGCAGACGATCGCGCCGCTCTTCATCACCTCGAAGTGTTCGCGGCGAATCACGTTCTTGTTGCCCGTGACGGTGATGAAAATGTCGCCTTGCTTGGCCGCCTCCGCCATCGGCATCACGCGGAAACCGTCCATCACCGCTTCAATGCCCTTTACCGGATCGATTTCCGTAACGATGACGTCCGAGCCGAGCCCCTTGGCGCGCATGGCAGCGCCTCGCCCGCACCAGCCGTAGCCGGCGATGACCACTTTCAGGCCCGCGAGCAAAACGTTGGTCGCGCGGATCACGCCATCCAGCGTGGACTGGCCCGTGCCGTAGCGGTTGTCAAAGAAATGCTTGGTCATGGCATCGTTCACCGCGATGATCGGATACTTCAGCGTGCCGTCCTTGGCCATCGCGCGCAGGCGAATCACGCCGGTGGTGGTCTCCTCCGTGCCGGCAATCAGGTTCGGCACCAGGTCCTTCCGCTTGGTCAGCAGCATGGTCACCAGGTCGCAGCCATCGTCCATGGTGAACTGCGGTTTGTGCTCCAGCGCCGCCTTCAAGTGCTCGTAGTAAGTATTGTTGTCCTCGCCCTTGATGGCATACGTGGGAATATTGAAATCGCGATTCAACGAGGCCGCCACTTCGTCCTGCGTCGAAAGCGGATTCGACGCGCAGAGCACGATGTCCGCGCCGGCGTCCCGCAAGGCAATCATCAGGTTGGCGGTCTCGCTGGTCACGTGCAGACACGCGGAAACGCGCAGCCCCTTCAGCGGTTGCTCCTTCGCAAATCGCTTACGGATGGACTCCAGCACCGGCATCTGCTGCGCCGCCCACTCGATCTTGCGCTTGCCCGCATCGGCAAGCCCGATATCTTTCACATCGCCTTTTTTTAGTTCAGCCGTGGCCATTCGTACACTCCTCAAGAGATAGAATTCGCGACACAGGGGCAATTCTGCTTTTAGGACTTCACCTCAGCAAGCCGGACACACCTGCGAGGAGAGAAAAACTTCGGCCGCAACATTCACCGGACGGCGGCGCGGGCCGCTTCGCTTAACGCCGTGCCGCGACTTCGGCAACTGCTGCGAGCCCCGCAGACTTACGCAGCGTGTCGGCGCGGTCGGTGCGCTCCCAGGTAAAACCGGGGCCGGTGCGGCCAAAGTGGCCGTAAGCCGCGGTCGGTTTATAGATGGGCTTGCGCAGGTCGAGCGCCTCAATGATGGCTTTGGGCGTGAGCAAGAAATTCTCGCGCACGAGCGCGGTGATCTTTTCGTCGGAGATGGCACCGGTGCCGAAGGTGTCCACCATGACCGAGACAGGCTCGGCGACGCCGATGGCGTAGGCCAATTGCACTTCAGCGCGGCTGGCGAGGCCTGCGGCAACGATGTTCTTGGCGATGTAGCGCGCCATGTAAGACGCCGAGCGATCCACTTTCGACGGATCCTTGCCGGAAAATGCGCCGCCACCGTGCCGGCTGTAACCGCCATAGGAGTCCACGATGATCTTGCGTCCGGTCAGGCCGGCATCGCCCATCGGCCCGCCAATGACAAAGCGCCCCGTGGGGTTGATGTGATATTTGGTTTTTGCATCCAGCATGTGCGCGGGGATAATGGGCCTGATTACATACTCCATGATGGCGTGGCGCAGGTCCTCGTTCGGCACGGTGTCGCTGTGCTGCGTGGAAACCACCACGCAATCCACACGGAAGGGCTTGCCGTCGCGGTATTCCACGGTCACTTGGGATTTTCCATCGGGCCGGAGGAAATCAACTTTTTTGCTCTTGCGGACTTCGGCGAGGCGTTGCGTCAAGCGGTGGGCCAAGTGGATGGGCATGGGCATGAGTTCTTCGGTTTCATCGCAGGCGAAGCCGAACATGAGGCCCTGGTCGCCGGCGCCGCCGGTGTCCACGCCCATGGCGATATCCGGAGACTGGCGCTTGATGGTGCACATCACCGCGCAGGTGTTGGCGTCAAAACCGAAGAGCGCGTTGTCGTAGCCGACCTGTTCGACCGTGTCGCGAATGAGTTCGTCGTAGTCCACATGCGCCGAGGTGGTAATTTCTCCCGCAACGACCACTAAACCCGTGGTGACCAGCGTCTCGCACGCCACGCGGCCCTTGGGGTCCTGGCGCATCACTTCATCGAGTACCGCGTCCGAAATCTGGTCGGCAATCTTGTCCGGGTGACCCTCTGTCACCGACTCCGAGGTAAACAAAAAATTCCTCTTGGATTCGCTCAAAACATCTCTCCTATTGTCCTCGTCTATCGACAGCGGGGCGGATACACCCCAACCTTACGGTTCTTGCGGGGACGTAAACTATATCCTAAAAAGGCTACCATTCCGGCACGTAGGAATCAACGCATTGATTCTCCACGGCTTAGCGCTGCAGCGAACGGCTGATTTTCGGCACTGAATTGCGCCCTCTTGCATCCGCCTACGTCTCCAGGATCGGTGAGGAGACGGCCCCTCACGGTTTTGGGGCAGGGCGAATCTCCGGCGGCTCAGCCCTTCACACACACCACCTGCCGTAGCGTGTGCACCACTTCCACCAGGTCTGTCTGCGCCGCCATCACCGCGTCAATGCACTTGTACGCTGCCGGCGTTTCGTCAATCACATCAGCGTCCTTGCGGCACTCCACGCCTTCGGTCATGCGCCGGTGGTCTTCGACGGTGAAGCGCCGCTTGGCCTCGCTGCGGGACATCGCACGCCCTGCTCCGTGGCTGCAGCTCATGAAGCTCTCCGGATTGCCCTTCCCGCGCACGATGTACGAGCGCGCTCCCATGCTTCCCGGAATGATTCCCATGTCTCCGACCTGGGCGCGCACCGCGCCCTTGCGGGTCACCAGGACGTTCTGGCCGTAGTGGCGCTCGCGCGCCACATAGTTGTGGTGGCAATTGATGGCCTGGACATACGCGGTGAACGGCCGCACTTCGCCGGAATCGCGCACCGCATCAATGATCTGCTGCATCATCAGGTCGCGGTTGGTGCGCGCAAAGTCTTGCGCCCATTCCACCGCTTCCACGTAATCGCCAAAATGTTCGGTGTGCTCGGGAAAGTACGCCAGGTCCTTGTCCGGCAAATTCAAATAGAACTTCTGCATGTCCTTTTTTGCCAGTTCAATGAAGTAGCTGCCCATGCGGTTGCCCACCCCGCGCGAGCCGCTGTGCAGCATGAACCAGACGCTTTCCGCTTCGTCCAGGCACACCTCGATGAAGTGGTTTCCCGTGCCCAGCGTTCCCAGATGATTGGAGTGGTTGCCGCGATCGAGTTTCGGGTGCTTCTGCAAAATCTCTTCGTAGCGGTCTTTCAGATTGGCGCCCCACGCTTCCAGGTTGCGTTCGGGAATGGCTTCCCACGCTCCCGCGTCGCCTTTCCCGCCATGATGCGTGCGGCCGTGCGGCACGGCCTGCTCGATGGCGGTGCGCATCGCGTGGAGATTATCCGGCAAGTCCCGCGCGTTCAAATCGGTTTGCACGGCCATCATGCCGCAGCCGATGTCCACGCCCACCGCCGCCGGGATGATCGCGCCTTTGGTGGGGATGACACTGCCCACGGTCGCGCCAATGCCCCAGTGCACATCGGGCATCGCCGCCACCCACTTGAACACAAAGGGGAGTTGCGCCACGTTCAGGAGTTGCTGCTTCGCCTGCTCCTCCAGCGGCACACCCCGAACCCACGCCTTAACCGGTACGCCTTTCTCACCCTTCAGCACCAAGTGTTGTGTCTCTTCGCTCATCGAGCCTCTGAGTCCAGTTTTACGCGGTCGGCGCGTTGCAAACAAGTGCTCATGGGTTTTCACTGTGGTGGTCATTTTCAGGTGGCCACCTGAGAGTCCTTCAGCGGTTTAAAGGTGCGCCACCCATAAGCGTTAACTTAATTATAAGGGTAGCGGCGTCGGCGCCGAGAGGGTTCCGCTAACCGGAAAACGATCTGCTCCCAGTCCCGGAGGGTTGTAGCTAAGCTGTGGGGCGGAGAGATGGCCGAGCACATCTCTCGCAACATGAATTCAGTCTCGCGCCAGCGGCTCCGCCGTAACCTCCGGTCCATAGCCCCAGGGGGAAAATGAATTAGCCGCTTCCACCATGCGCTCCACCAGTAGACTGACAAAGAGTTTTCCGTGTAGCCAAGCGCGTGCGCTGGCGGGATCTTTTTTGGGCAGGTGGCCCAAGCCCAGAATGGATTTCATGCGCTTGATGGCCAGTTCGATTTGCCAGCGCAGACGGTACAACTCCAGAATCGCGGGGGCCGAAAATGTATCCGGCAGAGTGGTCCAGGCGGCAAAATACGCGGCGGCTTTCCAACTGTCTGGGCTGATGGTCTTGCGATGCTTTTTGGCATAGCGTTCCATGCGTGCACGGACGATACGGGTCGACTGCACGCTGCGCCGCACGGCCACCAGTCTCCCGGAAATCCAATTTCCATCGGCACAGGGCACCCGCGTGTTCCACTGCTGCACTTTGCCGACTTCCAAGGAAGCGAAGCGTCGCAGCAGGTTGACCCGCTTGCCCGCCGCATCAAATAAGGGCAGCGCTCTCCGGTGGAGCCGCACCACAATATCCGCACCGGCTTTGGCTACATGGGCCACCCCCACGGAAGTCGCGTAGATGCGGTCGCCGAGCAAGATGTCCCCAGCGCGCACCGGAACGCGTCGCAGGGTTTCTCCGCCAGCCACGCTGGTGATAGCAAAGAAGTCGCACTGCAAGTCCGCAAGGTTGATGGCGTAATGCACGCGCCAGTCGGTTCCGGTGCTGCCCGGTTCCGACACCGAAGTGCCATCCACCGCCCGCACGCGCCGTCCATGAGTTGCCATCGCCAGCCGCTGCTGCCCACGCAGGTGTTCCGCTAACCAGCGCAGCCACTCCTCGGAAGCCCGCAAGCGTTTGAACACCGCCACCGGACTGACGTGGATCCCCAGGTAGCGCGCGCGGACCGCAGTCTCCGCGAGCGAGCATCCGTTTCCGATGTGCAGCAGCAGCACACGCAATAAACTTTCCGCATCCGGAAAGTCCCGTGCCCGGCACAACGCCCCGCTCCGACGCGCCATCTCTTCCCATCCCGCCGGCAAAAACGTACGCAACACAGCCCAGTTCTCGATGGTAAGGTCTTCCGTGTTTAGTGCCATGCCTGAGCATAGGCGCGGAACACCACAACAGTCAATCATTAAGTTAACGCTTATGGGTGCGCCACCCTCTATGACGGCGTTGGCGTTGTCAAGAGACACTTCCAGTGCACGAGCCGCGAGCGGCTCGTTTTCTTCTTACCTAGAAGGGACTCTTTCCTCATTTCGACCAAGGCTCGCTTCGTGAATCATGGGTGGACTCTGGTTCCACCAGCCATCTATTCGATCTGCCTACTTCCGATCAGGATTCATTCTTCAGATCCCCCGATCCCTCGGGGGAGCAAGGTGCTCAATCAGCCTAGCGATGAACTTGCGTCCATCAGGGTGGCCCCCGAGCCGCCTTGCATGCGAACCAGCCGTGCGTACGCTGCTCCACTACGCAGCATCCAGTACATACGCACAGCCAACTTGCGCGCGATGGCCACTTTCGCCACCGCGTGTCCTCGACGGAACTTCAACCGCAGATAGTCCTGCCGCAGTGCGGGATCGAGGCGAACCGCGGGATACACGGCTTCGATCAACAACCAACGCACCATGGTGTTGCCCTGTTTGCTGATGGCCCCGAGCCGCCGCCGGCCGCCACTGGATTCCTCCGTCGGATTCAGTCCCAGATAGCTCACCAGCTTCCGGCTGCGGCGAAAACGCGTTACCGGACCGATGGTCAGAACAAACGCCAGGGACGTAACCGGGCCAACTCCGGGATGGGTCATCAAGAGAACCGCATCTGCACGGCGATGGGCTTCTTCCAGAACCGCGCGATCCAGTTCCGCGATCGGAGCCTCGACTTGATCGAGCAGTTTCAGAAGTTCTTCGCGTCGCCGGCTAGCCCACGGAGCAAGGCTCAAGCGGAGCAACTCGGCGCGGCCCTTCTTGGTGAACAGCTTTTTCTTGCGACAGAGCCCCTGGCTCAGGGCCAGCGCGTGCAGTTGGTTGCCCAACATGGTGCGCAGGCAGACCAGCTTGTGGCGATGCCAGAGCAACTGCCGCAGATCCCGCTCCGCCGGTGTGGGCACCCAGATTCTCGGAAAGCGTTTCGCGAGCAGCAACTCGAGAATCAGCGCGGCATCGCGTTCGTCGGTCTTTTGCTTGCGGACTTCACTGGCGCGAATCTTGGCGGCGTCCCCGATCCACAATTCGTGACCGAGTTCGGTGAGCAATTGCTCGAACCAGTGAATGGGGCCAGTGGCTTCGATGCCTACGCGCACCGGTCCTTGCAAGCTGCGGTAGAACGCGTGAGCTTCACCGCTCTGGTGATCCAAGCGCCGCTCGAGAAGCAACTCTCCGGTCTCGTCGTTGGCCATGGCAATCTGCTGATAGCGTGTGTGAAAATCGCATCCTATAATTAACATTGCTCGGCTCCTTCCTTCCGAGCCTTGGTCGTTAGCGCTACCAAGTCTACTCGGTCGAGGGAGCCGACGCCGTCATCTAATCAGCCTCGTGCTGGTCCTTTTTGGCCCGTATTTTCCGATTGGACTAGTGGGGACAGCAGGAATCAACTGTGAAGGGGTAAAATGATGTAGTATTTCTATGCGATTTTAGGTGGTATCTATAGTGGTCGAAACTACTCCAATCCAAATCCCTTACTCTTTCGTCGAGTACAAAGGGTTTTTTTCGGAGCCGATATTCGCTACCTTCGTCAAGAAGGACTGGGCAGTGACGCGCGCAATATATAGCGCACTCCAAAAGTGGGGACTATCTTTGGAACAGATTGTTCTCCGACAAAGCCCGGCCAACGTATCCGAAATTCAAATTACATTCAATCTTCCCCGCGTGGGCATAGTGGTTCATCTTTCGATGGGGAACGTCACTATTTTCATGAACAGCCCTGATTGGAGCAGAGCAGCCGAGCTTGTTGAAGTGGCCACCGCCACTGTGGAGGCCACAAAGATGGGAGCTGAAGCCAACATTCAATCTCAACAGCTTTCGCTGGGCATGCATCTAATCCCTAAGGGAAAGACTCTCAAGGAGCTTACTTCCCGATTCGTGGTGGTGGATGAAAAATCCGTCGACTTTCTTGGCAAAGTCAGGGGTTCGGGATTCTCACTTTATGCCGAAAATGCCTCAGTGGTAGTGGATGTATCAGGGCTGAATCCAGAGGCTTTCTTCGTAAGAATTACGCGCATTCACAACGGCAATACAACGGTTGCCCAAATGGCTCAACTATTAGAAAGGGACGAAAAGCAAACGTTCACGTTCTTGGGGGTTCACGAAGATGCCTGACATGCAGACGTTTCACGAAATCAAGCAAGAACCCCCGTCCGGGCTTTTCTCTAGCCTTATGCAACATTGGGGATACGGCTCACTTGGGAATATGCAGGTGCAGTGGATTCCGACAACCGACGAAACATTCCCCAACGAATCCATTATCGAGGCCCATCGCCATTTCAACTCACAGTTTGAAGCAGCTTCTCCCGGAGCTCGGCTGAGAGCGTTGAAAGCCACGCGCTTCCCCGCGGCCAGCAGGGTTGAAAGAGTTCAGCGATCTCTACAAGCGCTGAGTCAGCCCTTGGGAATTAAACTTTCCGCAGAAGATTGGGCATTGGTGGCTGAGCTGACTGAAGAAGACGAAGAATAGAATGCCGGTATCGGACCTACACACAATTCCGAATGGGGCAGACGTATTTATCGACAGCAATATATTTATCTATGCGCTCAATGGTGGCTCCGCGCAGTGCTTGACGTTGCTTCAGAGAGTTTCCAACGAAGAAGTTACTGGCATTACTTCTTACCACGTTGTTGGTGAAGTCACCCACAGACTGATGATGGCGGAGTGCGTCGCTGCGGGTGGCCCCCCGAAGGGCACTCAAAACTATCTCAAGAACCATTCCGAGATTGTCAAGGGTTTGTCGCACTATTGGGAGGGTGCGGAAAAAGTTCTCGCGATGAATCTCTTGTTTCTCCCTATTGATGAAGGGATTATCAAAATGGCGCAGCCGATACGCCAACAAGTGGGGTTGCTCAACAACGATTCCCTGATCGTTGCTTGCATGAAATATTTGGGCTTGACGTTCATTGCTTCTAACGATGAAGACTTTGTTTCCGTCGGTGGTTTTTCAGTCTTCAAGCCTACGGACGTACCTCCCGTTATTGTTTAAGACTGGACTGTCCTTCTTGATTGCCTGATGCCTTACCCTCGGATTGCGAGGATGGGTCTTGGGGTTTCTTTGTTCTGGTGAACGCCGGCTACGGGTTAGGCGGGGTCGAGGTCGTCGTCGGCTTCAACGGTCAGCTTGCCCTTGGTGCGCTTGGCCATGAGGTAGGAGCGGATGAACGGGTCGATGTCGCCATCGAGGACGCGATCCACGTCGCCAACGCTGAACTTGGTGCGGTGGTCCTTGATGAGGCGGTAGGGCTGCATGACGTAGGAGCGGATCTGGCTGCCAAAGGAGATGTCCAGCTTGGATTCGTCCAGGCGGTCGGTTTCGTCGCGGCGCTTCTGCATCTCCAGGTCGTAGAGCTTCGAGCGCAACATCTTCATGGCCATTTCGCGGTTTTTGTGCTGGCTGCGGCCCATCTGGCACGCGACAACGACTCCGGTGGGAAGGTGCGTCAAGCGAACCGCGGTTTCCACCTTGTTGACGTTCTGCCCGCCCTTGCCGCCGGAACGAAATGTATCCAGCTTGATGTCTTCGGGATTGATGTTCACCTCGATGCGGTCGTCCACTTCCGGGATCACAAAGACCGAAGCAAACGAAGTGTGGCGCCGCGCCGCTTGATCGAAAGGCGATATGCGCACCAGGCGGTGCACGCCGGTTTCGCCCGCGAGCAAACCGTAGGCGTTCTCCCCGCTGAACTGGATTGTGGCGTTCTTGATCCCGGCTTCTTCACCGGGTGTCTCATCCAGAAGGTTGGCGCTGATGCCTTTTCTTTCCGCCCAGCGCAAATACATGCGCAGCAGAATGGAAGCCCAGTCCTGAGACTCCGTGCCGCCCGCGCCGGGCTTGATGGTCATGATGGCGTTGAGGTGATCGTTTTCGCCGGATAGGAGCGTTTGCGTTTCCAGTCCGCCGATGTACGAGTCCGCCGCGGTCAGTTCGCGGCTCAGCTCATTCAGCAGCTCTTCGCGCTGTGCGGCGTTGGTTTCCGCTTGGGCGAGTTCGATATACGTTTCGATGTCGCCGTCGAGCTTGCCGAGCTTATCATCGGCGTTGATTTGATCGTCGGCGAGCTTGCGCTGGCGCAGGACATTTTGCGCTTCTTCCTGATTGTTCCAGAAATCGGGTGCGGCGATGCGCTCTTCGAGGGTTTTCAGGCGAGCGCGGTGCTGGGGCGCGTCAAAGATAACTCCGCACAAGAGAGATGCGTTGCTTCAATCCTTCGTACTGATGCTGCAGATCTTCAAGTATCATGCTGTTTTCCCGAAGCCCTGGGCCAACCGGGCTCACTTTGCCTTTCCGAATATTATAAGGATAACCAGAATAACGGAAACGCCGACGCACATCCAGGCGAACCAGTCGCCCCACCGCGAATAGAGCGTTCTGTCGGTGCGGAAATCGTAGGGAAGATCGGCGGCGCCCCGGGTGTCGCGCTTCATGACGCGGAGCATGTTGCCGTAAGGATCGATCGAAGCGGAGATGCCGCTATTAGTGTCGCGCAACAGCCAGCGGCGGTTTTCCACCGCGCGAACGCGGGCCATGCGCAGATGCTGCTCCGCGGCTTGCGATGTGCCAAACCAACCATCATTCGAGATATTGATGAGCAACTGCGCGCCGCGCGCCACAAATTCCCGCACTTCGCCGGGATAAATCGCTTCGTAGCAGATGAACACGGAAAAGGTATTGCCATTCGAGAATCTGCCGACCGCGCGTTCCTTTCCCTTCCGGAAGCCGCCAACTTCCTGGGAGACGCTGGTGACCACCTGATGGATCAGCGGAAACGGCTCGTACTCGCCGAACGGCACAAGGTGCATCTTGTCGTAAGAGAATGTGCGCTGGCCCCATTCGTTCAACATCGCGGCGCTGTTGTAGGGAACAAAAGTGTTGTGCGGCACGCCCTTCACAAGCTCCGTTTCCGGCTTCCACTCGATCACCCCTACCACCACCGGGTGATGGAATTCCTGGGCCAGATGCGAGATGAACGGCCCGAAATGCGGATCGCTGAAGGAGAACGGCGCCGGGGCTTCCGGCCAGATCAGGAGATCGGGCGATTGTCCCGCAGGCGCAGGGCGTAGGCTGAGCCGCTCGAGTTCCGCCATGTCGGCCTTGTGATCGGCGTACCAGTCGCCCGCATATTCGAGGTTTTCCGGGAAGTTCGGCTGGACCACGCGCGCCACATGATGCGCGTCGGCTTTCGGCACAAACCGCGGCCCAATCCACGCGATCAAAAGCAGCGCGGCAGCTACGGCAGCGACTACTCCCCATCTCCGCTTGGTGTTTTCTGGCGTGCGGGCCGAATCGCTCCACACCAGGAGCGTGTTGAAAGCAGCCACCACGAACGATACGCCGTAAATCCCCGTGATGGTGGTCAACTGCACCAGCGCCGGATTGCCTGCCGCGGGATAGCCCAGCAAGGCCCACGGAAAACTGATCTCCGGCAAATACGTGCGGGCGATCTCGGTCGAAACCCAGAGGAAGGGAGCGCCAATCAGCGCCAGGGGCACGCTGCGCTTCGACAATCTCTGCACGACGAGCGCGAACAGCCCGATAATTGTGCCCCACACTGAAGCGATCAGAAGGAGCACGCCCCAGCCCGCAGCCATGGGCATGCCGCCGTGAACCGAGAGCACTTCCGCAATCCACGGCACACAAGTCAGAGTGAAAACCAGGCCGTGCAGAAATCCGCAGGCAAACGCGACCCATCCCCGCGAGCCCAAAATGCAGGCCAGCAGAAGCGCCAGACACACCCATGTATACAAACTGAAATGGCTGCCACGATAGGACAGCGACAAGATGGCGCCACTTAGAATCGCCAGAATCAGCCGCATCGCGGCGGGTGTTTCCGGCGAGCGGTGCGGCCGCAGGTAGGTATGCCAAGCCTGGGAAGACATCAGCGGTTTACGTAGAATGCTTTGAAGCCTTCGCTCTCCAGGCCCTTTTTCGCGGCGTCGGCGGCCTTCTTCTCTTTGAACGGGCCAACCTGCACGCGATAGAACTTGTCTTTTTGCGGCGGCTGGACGTAGGCCGCGAAATGTTTTTTCTGCAAGCTGCCGGCGATGGAGAGCGCGTCGTCCTGCCTGGTCAGTGCGGCCACCTGCAGGACCAGGGCGCCATTCGGAATGAGCGGCGCGTTGGTTACAGGCTTGCTGCTTTTCGCGGCAGGCGGCGCGGGCGTTGCCGGTTCGACTCTTGCTCTCGTGCTTACCGTTCTTGATGATGGCGGAGTCGCGGCTGCTTTCGGCACGGGCTCGAGATGCGGCTCGCCTTTGGCGGGTTTGCTGCTGCCGTAAAATTCCCAGTCGGAATTATTGCCGGAGGTAGCGGGATCGGATTCGGTTGCTGCCGGGGGAGCTTCGGCGGTCCGCTTCGGCGCGGGTTCCGGCTTCGCGGGCACCACGGGCCCACGCTCAGGTGTGCGAGAGTTTGTGATCGCCGCGCTCACCTGGCCGTCGTACTGGTTACGTCCCATGACGTAGCCGAGCGTGAAAAACACGCCCGAAAAAAGCAGCATCAGCAGAAACAAACCAATGACGTGCTTGCCTTCGAGCACACGCTCGCCCGCTCCGCGCTTTCCCCCAGAGGCCATTTATTTCGACATACCCCCGATCGACTGTGTCCACTTATTAATAATATCTATCGGAAGTGGGAAAACAATCGTTGTGTTCTTTTCGACACCTATCTCGGTGAGGGTCTGGAGGTAGCGCAACTGGATGGCCGAGGGCTCCGTTTCAAGAACCTTGGCGGCATCGGCAAGCTTTTGCGAAGCTTCAAACTCGCCTTGTGCGTGAATGACTTTGGCGCGGCGCTCGCGTTCGGCTTCGGCTTGTTTGGCAATGGCACGTTGCATCGACTCGGGAATGTCCACCTGCTTTACTTCCACCTTGCTGACCTTGATACCCCAGGGCTCGGTGTCCTGGTCCAGGATGATTTGCAACTTGGCGTTGACTTTGTCGCGTTGCGAAAGGATTTCGTCGAGCTCGAACTGGCCGACGATGCTGCGGAGAGTGGTCTGGGCCAATTGCGAGGTTGCGTACTGATAATTCTGCACTTGAGACATGGCCAGGTTGGCGTCGACCACGCGGAAATAGCAGACGGCGTTTACTTTTACGGAGACGTTGTCGCGAGTGATGATGTCTTGCGGCGGAACGTCGAGCGTTTCCAGGCGCAGGTTGATGCGATACAAGGTCTCAATAGGCCAAAACACAAGGTTTACGCCCGCGGTCTTCGCCTGGGGCAAGAGCCGCCCTAAACGCAGGACCACGCCGCGTTCCCACTCCTTAATGATGTACAGCGAATTCCACACCCAGATTAGAAACAAGAACACCACTACCATCGTGCCCAGTCCAAAGAACTGAAACATATCCCGCCTCCTGAACTTGAACGAACTCTATCTGCTTGTAGTGGCCGGCGTTTCCACCGGTTCCACAATCAATTTCAATCCGTCGATGCGCACTACGCGGACCGCCTTGCCATCGGCAATCGACGCCGAGGAACCCGCGCGCCACAACTCGCCATGAATGCGGACCATGCCATCGCCGCCCGCGGGGAGCGCGGTGGTGACGATGCCCTCTTCACCGAGCAATTCCTCTTTGCCGGTGGAGACCTTCCAGCGCCGCGAGCGGAGAACCAGGCGCATGAGGAACACCGCAAAAAACGCAAAGGGGATGGTCACCGCCAGCGCCACGCCCACGCTCACACCTCCGGGCGTGAGGGGCGAGCGGATCAGAAACATCGCACCGAGAAGCATGGACACAATTCCTCCTGCCAGCAAAACACCGTGGCTGGCGAGCTTGGCTTCGAGGATAAACAACGCCAGCGCCATCAAGATCAGCAGCACGCCCGCAAAATTCACGGGCAGCAGATGCATGGCGTAGAGCGCCAGAATAGCGCAAATTCCGCCGATGACGCCGGGCGCGACCATGCCGGGATGATTAAATTCCGTATACAACCCGAGGACGCCGACCATAAGAAGAATGAAAAAAATGTCCGGCTGGACAATGCGCGAGAGGAATTTTTGGCGGGCGGACAACTCGAAGTCCGTCAACGTGTAGCCCTGGAGCGACAACTTCTGGGTCTTACCGTCAAAACGGGTAATCTCGCGGCCGTTCAACTGCTTCAAGAGATCGTCGCGGTCGTTGGCGATGAGGTCGATCATATGGCCGTCGAGGGCTTCTTTTTCCGTGAAGGCGCGGGCATCCGTCACTGCCGTCTCCGCGAGTTTAGGATTGCGTCCGCGCTTTTCCGTGAAGCTGCGCAAGAAGGCCATGGCATCGTTGTTGATTTTTTTGCGCAAGACATCGTCGATCGGAACCGAGAAACCACCCGGCATCAGGATCGGTGTGGAGGCCCCCGTATGCGTGCCCGGGGCCATCGCGGCCACATCGGCCGAAAGCAAAATGAAAAATCCTGCCGAGGCTCCGCGCGCGCCTACCGGCGCCACGTACACCACCACGGGCACGGGGGATTCCAGAATGTGGTGAATGATATCGGTCATGGAATCGCTGAGCCCACCGGGCGTGTCCATGGTGATCAGGACGAGGGACGCGTGGCGCTGCGCCGCGTCCGTGAGTCCTTCGGCAATGTACGTGGCCAGAATCGGCTCGACCATGTCGTTGAGTTTCAGTTGCAGCACCAGCGGGGCCCCGTGGCCGTCCGCGGCGGAAGTCGCCGGAACACCAAGGCACAGTAAGAGCGGGAGGGCGGCCGCGGCAGAGCAGAGAATTCTTGCCCAATCGCCCGGCTTGCTGCTGCGAATCAAGTTCACGAATCGTTCCGAGATGGTCACGCCACGAGCGATCATTTTTTGCCTCCCGTGGGCTTGCCCTGTTGCAAATGTTCGAGTAATTCTTTTGCGTCCGCGTAATTGGGCGCGAGCTTCACGGCCTTTTCCACTTCCGCGCGCGCCAGATCCGGCTTTTTCTGCTCCAGGTAGATGCGCGCCAGCGTGATGCGCACCACCGCCGAATCGCGCGCTGCCAGAGATGCCTGTAACTCCTGGATGGCTTCCTCCAGTTTACCTCTCCGCCGGAAGATTTCGGCGATTTCCTGGTGTGCCGAGGCGTTGTGCGGGTCCGCCAGCAGCGCGGCGCGGAATTCCTTCTCCGCGGCGTCCAGGCGCCCCGCGGCCAGGTCTAGCCGGCCGAGCCGGACGTGAGCGGCAGGCGTATCGACTGGAGGCGCAGCTTCCGCGCTGGCCGCAGGCGAAGGGTCGGGGCCGCGCAATTCAAGCCGCAACGTGGTCGTATCCAATTCCCGTTTGACCCGCTCGTACTTGGAGGCGGCTTCCTTCTTCGCTTCCAGTTTTACGATCGGCAAGCCGGTTGATCCCAATGCTTCCCGGGCAGATTCGCGCTCTTCGGCCGCCTCTGACTTCTTTTTGGCTTTCTCAAGGGTGTAAATCAGAAAGGCGCGATCTTCCGGGTTGTCCGGTTCGCGATGGACAGCTTCGCGGAAATGCGTTGCGGCGGAGGCCAGATCGTTCGCGCGAAGCGCCAGCAATCCCAAGTTGAAGGGATAATCGCCTTCATCGGGATCGATGTCGCTCGCGCGGCTGAGCGCCGTTCGCGCCGCGGCTGCATCACCCAGCCGGGCGCGTGCCAGGGCCAGATTGTTGAGTATCTCCGGCAGGTCAGCGCCGCTTACCAGGTTGTGCCGCAAATCTTCCTGCAGCGCAGCAAACACTTGTTCGGCTTTTTCAGGCTGGCCCAAGCGCAGGCGGCACACCCCGACGGAGAAATTCGCCTCCACGCTGCGATCATGCGAAGGGGGAACTTTCCCAAGCCACAGCAACGCCGAATAGCAGTCGTTGCGGGCGAAATAGATCTGCCCCAAGGCAAACGCGGCATCGGGCCAGTCGGGTTCCATGCGCGCCGCTTCCTTCAGATCGCGCACTCGCACGTCATCATCATTCGCCAGCAGGCCGCGGATGTACTGCTCAAAGGCCGCGAGCAGCAGCGGCCGCTGCAATTTGGCGAATTCCGGGAGGGTGGCGGGAAACTTTGCGTCGCATGTTCCGAGCAGGCGCCAAACCAGCCGCGTGTGCAAATCCATCAGCGATGCGAGGGCGCCGCTTTCGCGGACCACCGGGAGGAGCGCCGTCGGGCTCACGCGCAGTACCCGGGCGTTCACCGTTAGGTCTTTTCCGTCGGAGGTGAAATTGCCATACACCACAAAATCCGCATCCAATTCCTGCGCGATGTGCAGCATGGTCGCCCGGCTCAGTTTTGCCGAGGCCGGCAAACCGTAACGGTCCATATCATCCAGGCGGCCTCTGTGAGAATAGACCTGCTGGCCCGCGGCAGAAAGGCGCTGGATCGTCAATTCCTCCAGGCCCTCGCCAATCCAGTCAAGCCGCGCCGGGGCGGCCACATTCTCAAATGGGAATACGAGGTAGATGCCTTCCTGCGGAAGGGAATGCGCGGGGTGTTGAGAAAAGGGAGCGATCTGCTGGGCAGCGATGCGGCTCGCCGAGAAAAGAAACAGGATGGCGAGAACAAGCCGGAAGGAAATGCAGGATGCTGACTGCAGCGTCTTCATCTGGCCTGTATTCTAGCCCGGATTTCGCGGCAAGGCGCGGTAAAAGAAAAGACGGAAGTGCCCCAAGCGGAAAGCGGCGTGCGGTGGAGGAATTGTGGTTTGTTGGCCGACATAAAACAACACCAAAATTCCCACACGTGAAACCGACGTGTGGGGCACCCACTGCATCATAACGCTTTATTTAACTATAGAGGTGGTATCCTTAGCCTGACGATGGCCCGTGCGAGCGAAAAAATGAATCGAGCACCAACGACCGGGCCACCCGCCATTCCCGGATGTTAATGTGATCCAGGGGCCAGTCTGGGCCGAGCCAGTCACTATTGAAGTGCGCTGATACTCTGAGAGCTCTGATTGAAGGTGCGCAAATTCCTCGGCTGGCGCCTGGGCTTGACGCTTGCGGCGAAGTCGTGTGCCCTAGGTCGGTTCGCTAGCCCGGGGTCTTGAGGGCGGGTGACGCCTCATTAAAATCTTGGACGATGTTGGTGCCCCACGTGTCGGTTTTACACGTGCGGATTTTTTCAACCACAATCCCTACAAAGTTCCCTTCGAGGCTCAGGGCAAGCAGGGCAAACAGGATGGCCGGCTCAGGGCTGCGCGGTTGGCGGCGGCGCCGGGAAGAGTATTTCCTGGATGGCAGGGTCTTTCAGGACTCCCGCAAAGGCGGGATCGGATTTCGCGGCGTCCATGTCCTTAAAGCCCTCGTCGCGCGCTTTGCGGAGATAGATGACGCAACGTTCCAAGTTGCCAGCTTGAGCGAAAGATTTAGCGAGCAAGAAGTAGAAGCGCCCGCGGTCCGCGTCGATCGACCTGTCCTGAACGACGGTCCCAGTCCGGGAACTGGAATGGTCAAACACGTACGGATCGAGTGCCAGGGCCTTGTGAAAACTAGCAATGGCATCCTCGTACTTCTTGTCGGCAAAGTAGGCGTAACCAAGGCTCATGTAGAAAGTTGCATTATCGTCTTTTATGCTGATAGCCCGTTTGAAGGCTCGGATGGCCTTGGGATACTTTTTCCGATCGTACCACACGGTGCCGATGTTGTTCACGGCATCGGCGTAGTGAGAGTCCAGCTTGGCCGACTTTTCGTAGCACTTCCTCGCGGGGTCCAACTCCGATTGATTGTGCAGCGCAATCCCCAAATAATTCCAGTAGAGCGCGTTCTTTGGCTGCTGCCGGGTCAGCTTGCGAAACAACACTTCAGCGGCAGTATACTCTTTGCGAATCATATAGAGTTTAGCCATCTCTTCGTCGGAAAGGGGCGCAGCCTGAGCGGGCGTAGCGGAGGCGCCGGAAGAGGGGGGCGGAGTGCCTGGGGTGGTTTGAGCAAGAGCGGGGGAAAGAAGCAAACAGAGCAGGAAAGCCAAGCCTGGAATCGCCAAGAAATACCTGGTCATGGCGAATCTCCTTTGTCCCGAACAGGTTTGTCGGGTTCTTTCTTCTTCTTATCCCCAAAGATACCAAAAATCTTCTGCAAAGGGCTTTTTTTCTTCTCGGTGGCTTTGGTATCCGTGGCGGGCGGCGTAGCGTCTTGCGCCGCGACTTTCTTATCCGGCTGTTGTGCGGCCGTGCCTGGATCGCCAGGGGTTTGCGGAGTTTTAGGCGAGCCGCCGCCAAAAAGATGCGAGAGGAAGGATCCCACCGCCGACGCGGGCCCATGTCCGCCGTGAAGCTCACACAATTGGGTGGGCGCGGAGCCGGTAACGTAAACTTCCTCGCGCGTCACAGGGCAGTTCGGCGTGGCCAATTGCAGAGTGTCCGCATCGATGACCGCGGTATCCACGCCTTCGGGCTTGTCAAAATCCTTGACGTCGCGATACGCCGGCATGGAAGTGGCGCGAATCATGAAGTCCGCCCAGATCGGCGCGGCGGATGCGCCGCCCGCGAGGCCGAGATCGTGATTATCGTCAAAGCCGATCCAGATGACGCAGACCAGATTGTTCGTGAAGCCCGCAAACCAGCCGTCGCGCGAGGTGCCAGTTTTCCCGGCAGCGGGGAGTGAGAATCCCCTGGCGCGCACTGCCGCTCCAGTGCCCTTGTTCAGGACGTCCTGCAAAATACTGTCCACCAGGTAAGTTACCCTGGGATCTAATACCAGCTTGTTCGTGGGCGCGTACTTTTCCAGAGCGGTGCCGCCCGCGCTGACCACACTTTTCAGGAAGAACGGATCGGCGCGCGTGCCCATGGTCGCGAATGCCGTGTAGGCCCCCGCCACTTCCACGGGTGTCAATTCGTAAGCGCCCAGCGCTACTGCCGGCGTGGGCCGGATGTTGGAGGGTAGCCCCATCTGCCTGGCAATCTGCACGACGCGGCCGTAGCCGACAAGTTCGGCCACCTTCACGGTGGCGACGTTGAGGGAGTTGGTGAGCGCCTGGCGGACCGTCACTTTGCCCATGAAGCGTTCGCCGTAATTGTTGGGGGTGTATTCCTGACCGTCGTATTCGAAGACGGTGGGCTCGTCATCCACGGTGGTTGCGGGGGTGACCACGGGCTGCGCGCCATCCACGGCGTTGTTGAAGGCGGCCGCGTAGACGAACGGCTTGAAGACTGACCCGGGCTGGCGGTGCGCCAGCGCGTGGTTCAACTGGCTCTGGCCATAATCCCGCCCGCCGATCAGCGCCTTGATCTCTCCGGTGCGGGGATCGAGGGCCACGAGAGCCACCTGTGCTTGCGGCACGGGTTCGCTGGGGGCGTTTTTGCCCTTGGGCTTCTTCACCTTCTCGTACTTCTTGGCAATCAGCGCATCCACGTTCTTCATGCCGAGGTCGACCGCGGCGGCGGCGGCGCGCTGCAATTGCGGATCGAGTGTGGTGTAGATGCGATAGTTCTGGCTGAGGAGGTCCTGCTCGGAATAATTGTCCAGGAGATGGTCCTTGACCATATCCACGAAGTACGGCGCTTCGTTCCCGGCCACGGCGGTGCGCACGATATTCAGGGGTACGCGTTTGGCGTCTTGCACCTCGGCTTCGTTGATGTATTTGTTTTCGAGCATCTGCGTGAGCACGCGGTCGCGCGCCTGAGCCGCGCGTTCCGGATGGCGGTCGGAAGCGGAGTAGTAATTGGGAGCGCGAATGAGTCCCGCCAGGAAGGTGCACTCCGACAGCGTTAACTGCCGCAGATCTTTACCGAAGTAGGCCTCGCTGGCTTCCGCAAACCCGCGAATGCCGAAGCTGCCGCGGTTGCCGAGGTAAACTTCATTGGCGTAGAGCTCGAAAATCTGCTGCTTGTTGAAGCGCTGTTCCAGTTCAAAGGAGAGCATGGCCTCCGCCAGCTTGCGGCGCCAGGTGCGGTCGGTGGAGAGGAAAAAGGTGCGCGCCACCTGCATGGTGATGGTGCTGGCGCCCTGCAAGTGCTGGCTGTGGCGGATGTCCGCCCAGGCCGCGCCGAAGATGCGAATGAAATCGAAACCGGGATGCTCAAAGAAGCGCTTGTCTTCCGCGGAAAGGATGGCCTGCACAAGAAGGGGGGGCAAATCCTCATAACGCACGGGGCGGCGCTTCTCTCTCGCGCTGTCGAAGAGATTGGTGATGAGTTCCGGCTCGAGCTCCGCACTGCCCAAATCCGCGCCACCCGCAAGCGGGCGGACGGAGCGAACTACTGTGCCGCTGAACTGCACGGCAATGGCGTTGGCCCCGCCGAAAAAGGACAACTTTGACGGGCGTATCTCCACGGTATTGCCGTCAACCGTATATTGTCCGAGCGAGTTCTCGTCCGCATCGGGGCGATAGCCGGCACGCTGCAAGTACATGACCAGGTCGGCTACGCTCCATGGCTGGCCATCGGAGATACGCTCTGGCGCCGAGAAAATCTGCGTGGTGTTCTGCAGCACGTGCCCCGACAGGCGGGCATCGATCATCCGGGAATACTTGATGTAGAAGTAGGTGAAGACGCCGGCGGTGAGAAGAAAACACAGGGCCACCACGGCCAGAAGTGCCAGACCAAATGCGGAAGTCCAGAAGCCCTTTTGCACGCGGAATCGCAATTGCTTACTCCCTCAGGGTAGGCACTTTCATTGTGACGCATCTACGGGCAGGAGGGAAGCTGCAGCGGTCCCCAGACCTGTTAATCGCGGGCTCACTTGAGGATGTCAAGTCCTTCGCTTGTGGGAGAAAAGGTGATGTCGGTCTTGTAGACAAGAAAATCGACGGGAACGGTATAGCTGACGCTGACGGAGACGCCGTGGTTGGTGCTGGTCAGCTTGATGTCATCGCGTGTCGCCGGAATATCCAGATCCTGGATGACTTTCATCAGGATGTCGCGAATCTGGTCTTCCGAGTAATGGTTGACGATAGCGAATTTGGCCTGCTCGTTCATCTTGTCCTGGAGCTGGTACTCCGCAACATACAGCGGCACCAGCTTGACCGCCAGGAATACCGCTGTCACCAAAATGACCGTGTAGATAAGCGCTTTTAATTTGCCTTCCCCGCGCTGGGAACGCCGGGAGGTTTGCAATGGCAAGCTCACGAAGAAACGCTCCAATGGAACGCCACCGTCACATCCGGCGGCGCAGAATTATTCCTCTATTTGATCACGCTACCACCGGGGTAGGGCGGTGTCGAGAATCCCGCGATTGCGGTGTGCTTTAGGCGCAACGCCCGGGGCTTAGTACGCCCGGGCAAAAATGGCCCGGTGGGCCCCCGGCTTGCCACAGTAGATACAGGTGCCAGTGCCGCTTGTTGAGGCGTGGCCCAGAACGGCGTCGGGGTCGAGAGGGATGCAACGCATGGTGGCCCGCGTCTCTTCCTTGATGCTGGCTTCGCAATCGCCGCTGCCACACCAAAAAGCGAAGGCGAACCCTGTTTCCACCGCCTTCTTGAACTCCTCGTAGTTCGAGGTTTCGTGGGTGTTGGCACGGCGGAAGGCCAGGGCCTTGTCGAATAGGGACTGGTGAATTTCCGCGAGAAGCTTTTCGATGGTGGCGGGCAAGTCGGCGAGGGAAGCGCTGAACTTCCCTTCTCTGCCTGGTTTGTCGCGGCGCGCGAGCATGGCCGCTTGTTTGGCTACATCCTTCGGCCCCAGCTCGACCCGCACGGGCACACCGCGCATCTCCCAATCATTGAACTTCCAACCCGGGCTGAAGCCTTCGCGCTCATCGAGCGTGACGCGGAGATTCGCTTTCACGAGCTGCGCCTTCAATTCCTTGGCTGTTTGCAGCACCGAAGCCTTCTCTTCGTCGGTCTTGTAGATCGGCACGATGACAACTTGCGTTGGCGCCAGTTTTGGCGGCATGACTAAGCCCTGATCGTCGCCGTGGACCATGATGATGGCGCCAATAAAGCGCGTGGAGAGACCCCAGGAGGTGGTCCAGCAGTGTTGGAGTTGGCCGTTCTGGTCGAGGTACTTCACATCGAAGGCTTGCGCAAAATTCTGGCCGAGGAAGTGAGAAGTGCCGGCCTGCAACGCCTTGCCGTCTCCCATCAGGGCTTCGATGGCATAGGTTACATCCGCGCCGGCAAATTTTTCGGCGTCGGACTTAGCTCCGGGGATGACGGGAATGGCGGCATCGTTGACCGCGAAATCGGCATAGACGTCGAGCATCTGCCTGGTTTCTTCGACGGCTTCTTCGCGCGTGGCGTGGGCGGTGTGGCCTTCCTGCCAGTAAAACTCGAGTGTGCGCAGGAAAAGCTTGGTGCGGAGTTCCCAACGCACCACGCTGTTCCACTGGTTCATGAGCACGGGGAGGTCGCGGTAAGACTGAATCCACTTGGACCACATGTGGCCGATGATAGTTTCCGAGGTGGGGCGGACGATGAGCGGCTCCGCCAGTTCTTCGCCGCCGCCAATGGTCACGACCGCGAGTTCGGGGGAAAAGCCTTCGACGTGGTGCTTCTCTTTTTCGATGAAGCTCTTGGGAATGAGCAGGGGAAAGGCGACGTTCTGGTGGCCCGTGGCTTTGAAGCGGCGGTCGAGCGCGCCTTGAATGTTTTCCCACAGCGCCCAGCCGTAGGGGCGGACAATCATGCAGCCGCGCACCGGGGCGTAGTCGGCGAGCTGCGCTTTCAAAACCAGTTGGTTGTACCACTCGGAAAAATCCTGGGCGCGTGTTGGTAGCTTGTCTTCAGGCATGCTTCTCACAGTCCGTTTCTGCGCAATCAGTCAAGCATTCGAGCGTAGCGGACAGACTCTGCCACTGTCAACGCGACACTAACCAACGGTGAATCACGGCCGCGCGAAAAGATGAAGCATGACCGCACCACCAACGAGGATAGCGACTCCCAACCGTCTCGCCGCCCAAACCGGCAGCTTGGTCCACGGAAACTAAGTGTTTTTAAGGAAGGAAGTCGGTCTAGCTGCAACGTACACGCCAGATGCGGCCCGGATAAGACCGATCACCAGGAGGGAATAGTTTCTCACCTCTGCGCTCGGCTCCGCTGAGCGCGATTCACACCGCGATCTCGCCGTGGATAGCGCCGGTCCAGTCCTTCTCTCACGAGCGTTTTAATGACGGCCTGGCGGCTGATATTCAGATCGGCCGCTTCCCGATCCAGTTCTTCCAGCATCTCCCCGGTGAAATCAACATTCACGCGTTTGATGGGATGCATCATTCTACCGCCCGTGAAAAAATGGCTGATGTCCTTCCCTTGTGCCGCCATGTGGGCAATCTGCTCAGCACTGATGGGCTTCTTTTTCTTAACTCTTTTCTTCATATAGGGCTATTTCTTCCTTCGTCGCTTTCCACAGCGTTACCAAATGATAGTATTCTCCGTCCGCATCTTTCCGAATTTCATAAACCAGCGAAAAGAGTCTCCCTTTCACCCAACCCGTCGCACAAACCTGCTCCGGAATTCCGCAGCGGTAACTCTGATAATAATCATGGCGGAAGATCTCCTCCGCGTCAGCGAATCCGATTCCGCGCTCCCGGTCCTCCCGCAGCTTCCGGTCCTTGCGGGCGTCAAAATGAAACCGCATGCCGGTATAACTCTTATACCACATAATGAACCTCTTGGGCACACAAGGGTCAAGCCTTCCAGCCAATCTGCCGGTCAATTATACTTTATATGTATATATCTAATGCAGAATTATTGCTACTCACCTACGGAGAGCGCTAAATCGAACTGCCGAGAAACCACTCTTCGTCGGTGCCGCGAGTGTGACTGCGGATGAGCAGTTCCGGATCCTTCACCGTAACGCGGCTATAGGGGGCGATGGAGTGCGTGAGCCACACATTGCCGCCGATGATGCTGTGGTGGCCGATGCGCGTGTCGCCACCGAGAATCGTTGCGCCGGGATAAATGGTCACGCCGTCTTCAATGTCGGGGTGGCGCTTGTTGGCCAAACCGCGCACCAAGTCGCCCTCGGAATCGCGCTGGCTCGTGGGATTGAAGGCTCCGAGGGTCACACCGTGATAGAGGGTCACATGCTTGCCGATGGTGGCCGTCTCTCCAATCACGACGCCTGTGCCATGATCGATGAAAAATGATTCATCAATGGCGGCGCCGGGATGAATGTCAATCCCGGTATGGCTGTGGGCAATTTCGGTCATGATGCGGGGCAGGTACGGGACCTTGAGCTGGTACAACTCATGGCCCAGCCGTTGCACGGTGATGGCTTCAATCCCGGGATAGCTCAGGAGAATTTCTTCCAGGCCGGTTGCGGCCGGATCGTTCTTTAGTGCGGCCTGCAGATCGGTGGCCTGCAAGCGCGCCAGCTTCGGCAATTGGGCGCGAATCTTGCTGACTAGCTCTTCGGCCGTGCGCGCGAGATTCGCCGGAGTGCTCTTCCGGCGGCAACTGCAATCAAACCGGATGGCGCAGACAATCTGCTCCGCCAGCAGCAACTCGAGCTCTTCCACGAAGTGCGCCGCTTGCGGGCTCTCAGGCTCTGCCGGCGCGTGATGCAGCGGGAAAAGCGAATCGAGATACCGGCGGCAAAACGTGGCCACATCTTCCTTTGACGGCAGCCGGTATTCTCCCGCGGGATCACCCGACAGGCGCGCCTCCAGCGCGGAGCGGAATTCGCGAGCCAAGCATTTCAATTCATCCATCTTTGTGCTCTTCCTTTTTTCCTGCCAAATGTGTGGCAGGTTGCCGAAAAACATCAAACAAAAGTTTCTTCAGGGGCTAAAGCCCAATCGTTCTACGGGCTTTACGCCGGGGCTGAAGCCCCGGCCTCCTGAAGAAAAAGCCTCCCAACGTTTCGTCGGCTGCATGCGGCGCGTGCAGGGGCGCAGCGTGCTGCGCCCCTGCACGGCAAGTTGTGAGCCGCTTTACCGGCGGTGTTCCGCTCTGGCGGTTGATGCGTGCCTCAGCCAATTCCCTCAAAGAGAATTGTGGAGAGGTAGCGTTCGCCGCCGTCGGGAAGCACCGTGACGATGGTTTTCCCGGCAAACTCCGGCAACTTGGCGAGTCGCACGGCTACCGCAGCTGCCGCGCCACAGGAAATGCCGCTGAGGATGCCCTCCTCGCGCGCCAAGCGCCGCGCCATCTCCACGGACTCTTCGTTGGTGACCAACTCCACGCGATCTACCATTTTCAAGTCCAGGTTCTTGGGGACGAAACCGCCGCCAATTCCCTGAATCTTATGCGGACCGGGTGTCAGTGGTTTGCCCGCAATCGTCTGTGAAATCACCGGGCTGACGTTGGGTTCCACCGCCACAGTGGTTATTTTCTTTCCTTTTGTGTTCTTGATGTAGCGGCTGACGCCGGTAAGGGTTCCGCCGGTGCCCACGCCACTCACGAAGACGTCGACGGCGCCGCCGGTGTCGTCCCATATCTCCGGCCCCGTGGTTTTCTCGTGAATATCCGGGTTGGCCGGATTATCGAACTGTTGCGGGAGGAAATAATGCTGCTTGTCCGAGTTGTAAATTTCGGTGGCCTTGTTGATGGCGCCCTTCATGCCTTCCGGTCCCGGCGTGAGGATGAGTTTCGCGCCAAAGGCCGCAAGGACGCGGCGGCGTTCCAGCGACATCGTTTCCGGCATGGTCAAGGTAATCGCGTAGCCGCGCGCGGCCGCAACGAAGGCCAGCGCAATACCGGTGTTTCCGCTGGTCGGCTCCACGATCTCGATCCCCGGCTTCAGCACACCGCGCTTCTCGCCATCCCAAATCATTGCAGCCCCGATACGACACTTCACCGAGTACGCTGGATTTCTCCCCTCGATCTTGGCGAGCACCGTGGCCTTCGCGCCATCGGTCACTCGATTCAATTTGATCAGAGGGGTTCTGCCAATGCTTAAGGAATTATCCGCGTAAACGTTAGACATATCGCACTCCTGTGAAGTGAATTTGCCGTATCGGGACGGCCCACTCAGTATAGGTCGGCGAAGCGAGAAATGGGGAGAATCGCATGTATGCAAAACTCGAATGGCTTCGATTCATTTCCCTGATGCTCGCGCGTCTCATTTTTGTTCGATGCAGTAGACTGCATTGCGGTGCCTCTCTTTGTCCGATAGAATCCGGCTGGGGAGGCTCCCATGCCGGAACTCTCTCAAAAGCCCCGGATTGCGCTGGGCGCCGATCATGCCGGCTATCACATCAAAGAAACCATCCGCCAATTCCTTGAAAATGCAGGCTATCCCGTGGATGACCTGGGAACGTGGTCGGAAGAGTCCGTGGACTACCCCGACTACGGCAAGGCGGTAGCCGATCGCGTGGCTGCGCATCAGGATCTCTATGGCATCGCCGTCTGCGGCACCGGCATGGGCATTTCGATCGCAGCGAATAAGGTGCCGGGCATTCGCGCCGCGGTGGCGCACAACGTGGACACGGCGCGGTTGGCGCGAGAGCACAACGACGCGAATGTGCTGGCGATGGGCGGACGAGTCGTCAACGGCACCGAGGCCATCGAAATGGTGCAGGCTTTCCTGAGCACGACGTTTGCGGGCGGCCGCCATGCGCGGCGCGTGGAAAAAATCTCGCAGATTGAAGCGGCCGAGCGGGGATAAGCCGGATTCGTCGCCAAACCAGGGAAAGCGAAAAGACGCTCTATAAAGCGTCTATTCGCGCCTCGTTTGCCGGGCCATCGCCCGTGCAGTACACTCAATTTTTGCGTCATTTCCACGCTAAGGACACCGGACCATGCTGGTTGTCATGCAGTCGCACGCCACGGAAGAACAGGTTCGCGCCGTGTGCGAGCGCATTGAATCGCTCGGTCTGAAAGCGCATCCCATCCCGGGCTCCGGGCGCACCGCCATCGGGATCACCGGCAACAACGATGCGGTCGATCTCGGCGTGCTCGAGTCCATGCCCGGCGTGATCGAGTGCATTCCCGTCACCAAGCCCTACAAGCTCGTTTCCCGGGACGTCAAAGAGGAGCCCACCATCGTTCGCATTTCCACTCCATCTGGGGATGTGCTGGTTGGCGGGGCGCACTTGGCCATTGCAGCTGGCCCGTGCGCGGTAGAGACCGAAGAGCAGTGCCTGGCGATCGCGGCGCGCCTGAAGCCCACGGGCGTGCGGCTGTTCCGCGGGGGCGCGTACAAGCCGCGAACTTCTCCGTACAGCTTTCAGGGACTGGGACTGCCGGGTCTGAAGATTCTTGCGAAGGTCCGCGAGAACTATGGGTTTGGCATCGTCACGGAAGCGATTGACAACGAATCGCTCGATCTCGTGGAGGAGTGGGCGGACGTAATACAGATCGGCGCGCGGAACATGCAGAATTTTTCGCTGCTGAAGCGGGCCGGCCGGGCCAAGAAGCCGGTTTTACTGAAGCGCGGCATGAGCGCGACGCTGGACGAATTCCTGATGGCCGCGGAATACATCATGAGCGAGGGCAATTACAACGTCATTCTGTGCGAGCGCGGCGTGCGCACATTTTCCGATTTTTCGCGCAACACTCTGGACCTGGCGGTCGTTCCCGCGGTGAAGAAACGCAGCCACCTGCCGATTCTTGTGGACCCCAGCCATGGCACGGGAAAGCGTCACAAGGTGCTGCCCCTCTCGCGCGCCGCGGTGGCCGTGGGGGCGGATGGCTTGCTGGTTGAAGTGCATCATCAGCCGGAAAAGGCGCTGTCCGACGGGATGCAGTCCATCCTGCCGGAGGAGTTTGCGGAATTGCTCGCCGAAGTGCGTCAGATCGCTACCGTCGTCCACCGGCAGGTGAATTAGCTTGGCGCGTACACGTCTAGCCAAATATCCTATTCTCGGTGTTTAATGATTTACATCCCTATGCCTCAAGAATCCACAACGAGTTGGGACATCCACGCGATGCCGGTTGGGCTCTCGCCAGCAGAACGGCTCTACGTGCTCTTTCTGCTGGTTGTGTTCGTCGTTGCGCTCGTTGAGCTAATACGTACATGGCGTTCGGCACTCTCGTCAAAGCTCTCGCTTCCCACAGAGAGCGCCACGCACCTCAAGCAGCTCCGGAATGCAGCTACAAAATTGAAGCAGTGGATCTACATCACCCTCCTCGTTTGTGGATTCTTTACGTCCTATGAGCTTTACCATGTAAGTGATCGGCTTCTAACCGAGCGAATTCGCTCCGGTTATGTGGAACTTTGGTCGTTTCAAGGTCTCTTCGTTCTTCTTGAGATGACTTTCCTGGTGGCAACCTTTGTCTTTCTCGTTCGTTGGCACATCGTCAAGCGCATCGCGAAGCTCAGCGGCTGACTTGGATGCGAGTGCCGGGTCAACACCACAAAAGCTGGCACGGTTAAGCCTCCCATCTCATGTAGAATTCACTTATCCATGCCGCGCTCCAAAAACTTTCGCGTGTACTTCCTGCTGACCTTCCTCACTATCTTCGGCGTTGTCCTGCTGCTGCGCGAACATCGGCCCTCGTTCCTGCGGCCCGGGCTGCACCTGAATGCCTACGTAAGCACGGAGGATGGGAGCGTCACGGTTGTGGACCTCATCGGCTTGCGGGCCATCGGCAAAATTTATGCGGGACCCGCGCTTGGGGAAATCCTGGAACACCCGAAACGCGGCGAAGTCTGGGGCGTCAGCAGTGCCGGAGGGTACGTTTGGGTCCTGGATACGCGCAGCAATCAGATCACGGCGCGTATTGCCGTGGGCGGACTCCCCTATTCAATTGAGTTTTCCTCCAAGGGCGATCGCGCCTACACCACAGCTTCCGGCGCGGACCAACTGATCGCCATCGATTGCGCCACCCGCGCCATTGTCGGTCGCGCCAAAACCGGTGCGCAGCCGGTTCAGGTGCGCATCACTCCCGACAACAAATTCCTGTTGGTGGTCAATTCCCGCGCCGCGACGCTCGGCATCCACGATGCCGCCACCCTGCAGCAACGCGCCGAAATTCCCGTCATTCGCGATCCCGAGGAAGTCCTCGCCGTCCCCGACGGGAGCATCGCCTTCGTGATGAGCCGGTCTGAGAATCGCTTGTCGGTGGTGGACGTGCGCCGCGGCGTGCTCTTGACCAACCTGGCGCTCGCCGGTAAGCCCACGCGAATGGTGCTGAAGCCCGACGGCGGCGAAGTGTATGTGATTTCGCCGGAAACGCACGGCCTGCAAGCCGTGAACACCTGGACCCATGAAATGGGCGACTACATGATGCTCGGCTCTGCGCCCGCGGATGGCCTGATCGTATCCGACGGCAGCGAAATGTACGTTGCGGATCGCGCCGCCGGCCGCGTGATGCCCCTCGACGTCGTCAACCGCCGGGTGGGCCGGCCCATCAATGTGGGGTCGCTTCCGGGCGCCATGCGCTTCGATCTCGCAGAGCCAGGCGCGCTGCCCACAATGCTTCTGGTGGTGAACGAAGGCTCCGGCGATCTCGCCGTAATCCGCACGCGGACCGACTCGCTGCTCACAATGATTCCCGTGGGTTTCCACCCGCAGCGGGTCGCGGTCAAACTCTTCTGAGCGTTGCGGCAATAGAATTTGAGACTGGCGAGGGGAACGACTGAGAACAAGGCGGGCGCTACACAAGAAAGAGAAAAGCAGATCCCTCGCGATGCTCGGGATGACAAAGAAGAATGGACAGGATAAGCGAAGGAGAAGGCGGGAGAAACCCAAGAACCAACCTGAAGTGTAAAGTGCCACGACATGGACAGCGGAAAGAGTGGTGCGCTTCGGGCGTTCGGCATGTTTAGGGATTGAACCAGAACTTCACGGTCACGGTGATATGGGCAGTCACGGCTCGTCGGCCTTGTGTTGCGGGAGCGTATTCGTACTGCTTTAATGCGTCCAAGGCCGCCTGACGCAGTGGCACAGGTCCTCCCAGAATCTTCATGGCGCCAATGCGCCCGTCGGGTTCTACCAGCGCATCCACTCTCACATCTCCGGTAATGTATTCCCGCATCGCATCCGGGGGATAGACCGGGCTCGCCGACTTCAGCAGTTTCGGCGGCACCAGCGTTGCGTCGCTTGCCGCCGGTTCGGGCGGTGTGGGTTCTGCAGTTGCAGAGGGAATCGCTGTCGGCGCGTTTTTTCGAAGCGATCCGGCCGAGGCGGCTTTCTCCTTCGCACCTGCGCGCGCGGGTGACGCCGTGGGCGCTACCGGCTTTTTCACCTTCAGAGCCGCAGAGTTCGCTGGCGCAATGGCGTGGGGCGCGGGCGCTTCCGTATTTGGCGCATTCTCACCTTCAACGGTGCCGCCTACCGGTTGAGGTGGAGTCTCGTCCGCGGGCGTCATCGTCACGGAATCTGGGGCAGTGGCATTGGGCGTCGCTGCTGTGCGTGATGCCATTGCTGGTGCCCCTTGGTGCGCCCCCCCCCTCTCTACTTTCTTGGAGTTCGCAGGATGGATCATTTGCGCAATCCCGCCGAGCGATGGAACAGGCAGCCAGTTCATGTACCAGGCCCCGCAAAGCACAACGCCGAGCAACAACCCGCTGAAAAGGGCCAGCCGAAACTTCCCGATCCCCACGCGTATGGGCTTGTAAATGTCGTACAGGGACCGTCTTTCGTTCGCCGCTCCTGGTACAGGCGCTGAGGAGAAATCCAGATTCGGTTTGGGCAGCAGGCAGTCGAGCGGATCGATCGCCTCCGAGTCCTTCGCGCCGCCCTCCTTGGCAAGGGTCATCTTGGGCAGCGCCATGCGAACCACCGATGTTGGCGTGGCGCCGGGAGCAGCCCCGGCCCCTGCTTCTGGCGCTTTCCCATCCGTTGGAGGTAACGCCAGCGCAGGAGGATTTGGCGGTGGAGGCGGGGGCGCGGCCGGTGGCGCAGCCGGTGGTTTGATCCGAGATTGTTCCACAGCCGCCGCCTCAGCCCTCTTGGCGGACTGTTGCAATGCCGCTTCCGCCTCCGCTTTCGCCCCCTGCGTTTTCGATTGCAGCAATGACCGGATCTGTTCCCGCAACCCTTCTACTTCCTGCTTCAACTCCGCGACGCCCTGCCCCTGCGCGGCAGGGACTTCCAAGGGCGCATCCTCGATGGCCGGCTCCGCGGACTCCACCCTCTGAGCGGTCTCGAGCTGGGAGGGTGATGCAGTCTTCGCGGGAATCTCCAAGCCCCAAAAGTTCGGCGCGGGCTCCGTGAACTCGAGCTCGACGTAGCATTCCGTTGGCCGGAAGGTGCGCTTCCGGACCACCTGGCAAACCATTTCGCTATTGGTTCTCTTATCGGTGAGGAAAAGCAGTTGGCCGGTGACGACGGCCGCGGCCAGCCGGATGACCGCGCCATTTTCCGCAATCAACACGGTGGATGTGTCCTCGGAAAAAAGATCGCGCTGCCCCGAAGCCGAGGCCGGCCGCGCACCCGCCACATTCACCGCGATTTCCAGCGCCAACGGGTTTGCGCCACTGTCCAGCGGCTGCAGCTTCGCTACAGTCTCTTCAGACGGAGAGATACTGTTGACTGCGGATTCCACGCGAATTTTCCCTCATGCTCGGGTTCCCGCCGGGTGCATGGCCGCGCAATCACTGGACGCAACGACACCCGTCCACGGTTAGCCCACGCCTTCTCATCTTTTCAAGTGGAGCATCCCCGCGCCATAGTACCTTGGGCACTTCGGTCGAAAAGTTGCCCAATGAGTAGCGTCCCCCCAACCACAGGCAACCGCTGCGCAAGATGGCCCTTGGTGAGTATTTAGTGGCGAGAAATGCGCGCCGAGTCGATTTTCCGCAAATCCGATGCAGTTCTCACTCGGCGGGCTCGACGGCCCAGGCCGAATTCTCTTCTCCGAGATTTATTTCCAAAAACCCCTCCGCCGGCAAAACGTCAATCGGCAAGCCTCCGTGCCACAAAGCCACGCCGATGGGGAATTTGCTCTTGCCCTTCAATTCCAGTTCTTCCTTGTGCACCGCGAGTTCCAGGGTGCGATCAAACGCCACCGTGGCGACGCTGGTCGGATTCAGCAAGCACACCCGCCCCTTTTCCACCGCGAACTCTCTCATACGCCCGCGCTCCAGGTTCACTACGATGACGATTTCCTGCGCCGCACCGATGGTGATGCGGAATTCGGGGTCCTCCAATTCCATGAGCCTGTCGGGGAAGCAGTCGACCCGCACCACAAAGCGCTCCTCCTCAAAACCGTAGCGCAATTCCCTTAAATAATAGGTGCGTCCGTGCATGGCGGCACCGCGGTGCTCCGGAGAAAAGACGCCCGCGCCCAACCACTCGAAGTAACTGGTGTCCCGCCCGTCCACTTTGACGATGAGGAAAGTGGAAGGCGCCAGTTGGTAGGCACGTTCCGGCTGTCGCTTGATGGGCTTGGCGAGTTCTTCCGGCGCCACTTGTCCGAGCGCGAGATAGATTCCCGTAAGGTGCTTGCGAAAGAGGGCGTCAAATTCGGCGTCATTCGCGGTGCTGTGCTCCGGCCCGTACCACCAACACCAGTCGCTGCCCTCCGCAGCGAGCAAGGACTCCTGCGCCTCCGCCAGTCCCGCGTCAGTGACGGGGTCCGACCAGCCCTTGTCGCGTGCTTCAAGGGCGTGGCCATAGGCTTCGCGGGCGTCCCAGAGCAAATCCCAGGCGGTGACGTCTTCCTGGTGGCCGATCCACACGTCAAAATTGGCATTAATCCAGGAGGCGGGGAAGATGCCTCCGGTGGTGGGAACGTCGCCGGCAGCGGCGATGGCCTCGCTGGCAGTGAGGGCGCGGATATCCTGGTCCTCGCTGATGCGGCGGTAAAAGTCGCGCAGAAATTCCCGGCCATTTCCCGGGTAGTACTCCCAGGCATTTTCGCCATCCAGGAACAAACAGACGGTCAGCGGGTTCGGGCCCTTCAGCGTTTCGCCGATGTGCCGCAGCCTGCCGTGCAGATCGGCTGCGGCCGCTTTGCTGTCCATGCGGCTATAAACAAAACCCACCAGGTCAGACAAGTGGTGATCGCGGAAGAGCCCCGTAATCCCGGTGCTCGCCGTCTGCACGCGCCACGGTTGGTATAGCTTTTCTGCATTCGCCGGTATCCCCGAAGAATCCCGGAAGAAACCCACATTCAAGGTGCGGCCGAGCACGCCTTCATCCGTGCCGAACCACTGGAAACCCTCTTCCGCCGCAATAGCCAGGGCCTGGTCGGAGACTGATCCCTCCGAAGGCCACAGTCCCAGCGGTTTTTTCCCGAACACGCGCTCGTGATACTCCTTGGCCCGGCGCAACTGCTCCCGGGCATCTTCCGGCCTGCGAAAGGCGCGGCGCGGAATGGGCGTGCTAGGATTCGCGACTCTGGCGATGTCGGAATCGCATAGGAGTGGCAGGATGGGGTGGTAAAACGGCGTAGTGCTGATCTCGATCTGTCCCCGCGCCGCCGCTTCGCGGTACGCCGGCAGCACCAGGGCGATCAATTCCAACTGTTTGGCTTTCAGCGCCTCCTTGTCATTTTCCGAGAAGTCCTTCCCGCGGTTTGCCAACCGGCTCACCACGGGGTCCTTCTTGAACCATTCTTCTTCCATCCAGGCGAGTTGCGACAGCACCTGCAAATCGCGCCAGTCCCTCGCCGTGAAGGTAATCAGTGCCTGTGCGCCCCCCGCAGGGCGCGACCATTCAAAAAGTTCCGCAAAACGGGGCCAGCGCGAAATCAGCCGCTCGTGATTTACCTGAAAGGCGCGTCCCAGCAGTTCGCTCTTGTCTTCCCGGGTGAGTTTCTCGGTCTTCTTAAAGGCCAGCGCGAACCACGGTTCATGGAATGTTCCGCTCGCGTACTCCTCCAGTTGCATGCACAGCGACGGCACCATGTTGAAGGTGGCATGGAGAGAAGGAAATTCCTCGTACAGCTTGACCATGCCGTAGTAATCCTTCGTGGCGTGCAGCCGCGTCCAGGGCAACACATATAGCCCCGTCTCCGGATCACGGTATTGCGGCTGGTGCATGTGCCACAGCACCGCCAGGTTCACTCGATTCATCCGTGGTCTCTTTCCGTCACCCTCGGTGCAAACTCCGCGCGCAATCCAGGACTCGTGCGCTTAGGGGCGAGCTTCCACTTTAACGAACCTCTTCTCAGCCTCGCCACCATGTTACACTCAGGCTTCCCGCCATGCGCATCCTGGACCGCTACATTGTTCTCGAAGTCATACGTCATGCGCTCCTGGGACTGATCATATTTACCTTCGTTCTGTTCGTTCCCAAGCTGGTCCGCTTGATGGAGCTGTTTGTCCGCCACTCCGGCTCCGGATCGCAAATCGGGGTACTGTTCCTCTGCATCGTTCCCAACATCCTGGTCTTCACCATCCCTATGGCCGTTCTGATCGGCGTGCTCCTGGGCCTTGGCCGGATGTCCATGGACAGCGAAATCATCGCGCTGACGGCCCTGGGGATCAGCCGCAGGCGCATTCTCTGGCCCGTCGGCGCGCTCGCGGCAATTGGCGCCGCACTCACCCTGGTCATGACTTTGTGGCTCGCACCCTTGGCGATTCGGACCTTTCGCAGCATCGAAAGAGATTTGATCACTTCCCAAATCTCGTTTCAGGTGCAACCGCGCGTCTTCGACGAGCGCTTCCCGCACATGGTCCTCTACATCAATGATGTCTCAGCTAGCGGGACTCGCTGGAACGGCGTATTTCTTGCGGAAGCCGGAGGAGAAAGTGGCACGCGCATTACCCTGGCGGAAAGTGCGATTGTAATTGCCGAGCCCCGGCTGGGCAAGCTGGAGTTGCACCTGAATGGCGGTTCCACCCACGAATCTTCCGTTGCCGATGCCGAACACTATTCGGTCACCGCATTCGGCCGGAGCGACTGGCCCGTGGAGGTGAACGGCATGGCTCCGGCCAAGGAGCGCGAGCCCAGCAACCCGGAGCGTTCGTTGCGCGACCTTTGGGGTGATCGCGGGAAGGGCTGGCGAGATGCGCGCGTGGAATTGCACCAGCGCTTTGCGTTTCCCGTGGCCTGCCTTGTTTTTGCTTTAATCGCCGTGCCGCTGGGCGCGCAGCCGCGCCGCGGCGGGCGCGCTGCAGGCTCCCTGCTCGCTGTGGTGGTGATCGCGGCGTATTATCTGCTGTTCATTGTGGGGGCGGGCCTGGCACGCCAGGGTGTTCTACAGCCTTCCGTGGGCATGTGGATCGCCAACGTCGTCCTTGCGCTTACCGGTGTGGCGCTTCTTCCGCGGATGGAGAGCTACCGCAGCGAAAGTCGGCGTCTCCTAGCCTGGGCGCGGCTAGTGACTTTCTGGCGCTTGCTGCGGCGGCGGAAAATCAAGGTCAAGGCCGCGGTTGTTCGCGCGGAAAATGGCGTCGCCCGAACCGAAGTCGCGCTTCCTTCTTCTTCCAGCTTTCCGGGCATCGTGGATATCTACGTGCTCCGCCGCTTTCTCTACTATTTCGCCCTGATCATGGGCGCGTTCATCCTGCTCTTTGAGACCTTCACATTTTTTGAACTCCTAGACGAGATAGCGCGCCACCACGCTCCTTTTCTCGTGGTCGTCAATTACTTCCGCTACCTGATTCCCTATCTCCTCTACCAGCTTTCGCCACTGGGCGCGCTTGTGGCCGTGCTGGTTACTCTCGGTGTGCTCAGCAAGAACAATGAGATCGTGGCCTTCAAAGCCAGCGGCATCAGCCTTTACCGCATCGCTTTGCCGCTTCTCATGGCGGGTGCTCTCCTCGCCGGCGTGCTGCTCATCATGGACGACACCTATCTCCCCTACGCGAACCAGCGGCAGGATGCCCTCCGCAACCAGATCAAAGGCCGCCCCGCGCAGACCTACACGCGCCCGCAGCGCTGGATATTTGGAGAAAACAGCAAGGTCTACAATTACGATTTCTTCGACTCCACGCAAAAACTCTTTGGCGGCCTCAGCGTGCTCGAACTGGACCCCGCCACCTTCCAGATGCGCCGGCGGGTTTTCGCCACGCGCGCCCGTTGGCTGGATACGGAAAAAACGTGGGTGCTGGAATCCGGCTGGGTACGGGATTTCGCCGACGGGGCGGTCGTGCGCTACGATCCCTTCAAGGTCACGACGCTCGCGGAGCTCGTCGAACCGCCCTCCTACTTCAACCGCGAAGTCGTCCAGGCGTTTCAAATGAGCTGGCGGGATCTCCGCCGGTACATCGAGGGGCTGCAGCGCGCCGGGTTCGACGTGTCTACTCTTACCGTGCAATGGCACAAGAAGCTGGCTTACCCGCTGATTGCTCCGATCAGCATGATGCTGGCAATTCCCTTTGCGCTACTGGTGGGTAGCCGTGGCGCCGTTGGAGGCATCGCTCTGGGGGTCGCCATTGGCATCGTGTATTGGGCCATCTCCGCGCTGCTGGAAGCCATGGGCGGCATCGGCCAGCTTCCGCCGCTTCTGTCCGCATGGTCACCTGACCTGATGTTCTTTTTTGTCGGGCTATACTTCTTCTTCAAGATGCCCGCTTGATGCGGTTCCCGCTGTAGCCCGGACTTTCCTGGAGGAAGGGGTGCGGGAAAAGCGGATGCCTCTCCCGCCTCACGAGGCACGATAACAACCCAGCTTTTACATCGCTAGACCCGCTCGTGCTCGGGCCAATCACAACAGTAGCTCAAATAGATGCTTAGACGACCGAACGAAATTCCCTGTCACTAGCAACCAACCGGGCTCCAGTGGATGTGTAGTCGCCAAACCGGATGGGCCAAAGAATACAAATGTGTTCTAGAACGCACAGACACGCGCCCTCGCCTCTTCTACTCTAAGACTTGGTGGTTCCCACAGTCATCAGAGGGCGTTGGAGATAAATGCCCGAGGAGGAAGAATTGAAATCTTCTGGAAACGATGAAAGAGGTTTCGTCAGAGGGATTCTCGTGCTCGTTCTTGTGCTGCTTGTCGTGGGAGCGGTCTACTATATTTTTACGCGAAACTCGTCCATTCAGAACGCCTTCCATTCCATTCAGGAATCAACGCAAGATGCGGCTACCACCTCCAGGGTGCGCACGGCCCTGCTCCTGTCGAAACAGGTATCCCCCTTCGACATCAAAGTGCAAACAATCCAGGGCGAAGTCACCTTGGAAGGCCAGGTGCCTTCGGAGCAAGTCAAAGCCGTGGCGGGCGCTATCGCCCAGGACACGTCGAGCGTCAAAAAGCTGCACAACAATCTGAGCGTCAACCCTTCGATAGAGCGCAACCCGGATCGGGAGCACCTCGGCGAACGGGTGGCGGATCTGGAAATCAAAACTTTAGTGGCCGACGCTCTTTCGAAAAACGCGGATTTGGCGGAACAGCACATCACCACAGAGGTAAAGGGTCGAACGGTGACTCTGGGCGGAACGGTCCAGACCGTCAGTCAGAAATACACCGCGGACCAAATCGCTTGGCAGGTTCCGGGCGTCCAGGGACTTATGGACAATCTAAGCGTCTCCGAGGCCCAGGCCATGCCGGAGAGCGCTGACGATAAACTGGCCCGCCGCGTGGAGTTTGAACTCTACTCCACAAAAGCAATTCCTCTGAAGACTGTGCAAATCCACGCCGATAATGGCATTGTCACGCTGACCGGCACGGTATCGTCCCGTGCGGAAAAACTGCTGGCGGAAAAGACAGCGAAATCCGTTGAAGGCGTTCGCAGAGTCGTGAATGGTCTGGCCGCACCAGAGGAACCCTAGATTTCCGCGATATGCCAGAATCCCAAAGTGCTCAGACGCCCAATTGGCTCAAGAGTTCTTATACCACAGCTTTGCTCAAACTCCCGATTGGTCGCCAAACCGGAAAGGTGGTTTTCACATGATTGGCGGGCGGTGGTGCAGTTTAAATCGGCGGCTCCGCGCCTAGCGTTCCAAAATGAGCGCTACTACTTCTTTGAAAGCTCGCCCTTGAAATGACTTTCGACATCTTCATGACTCAGCGGGTTTCTTGCTTTGGTCAATACAACCGAATAGACGACCTCATTCCCTCCAATCTGCGCGGTGATAAATGCCCCGTCTTCCGGCAGTTCTTGGTAGATGAATTTCACTTTTCTGCCGTCTTCAAGTGTTTTGACCCACTCTTCGTCTGGCATGCTGGTAGCTCCTCAGGCGGGCTGGGTCGGCTGTTTCACGCCGAGTTGGTTGACTGTCTCAGTTAATTGTCGCGGTCGACATCTTTGGCTGTGACCGTAACCTTAACGTGAGCACCCTTTTTGAGGTTCCGTTCCGCTATTCTAGCCGACTTGGCCATGCGCGGCTTTGCCATTTCCTTCTTGACGCGGGCACGTGTCGAGTTGTCGGGTTCTCTCTTACCTTTCTTATGCGACATGCCCCAAGCATGACATCGAGATGGAAGCCATGCAGTCCCATTTCGCACAGCTGCGACGCATTTAGCAGCGGCGGGCTAACCCCTGATAAGTCACCTATCGAACAAGTAGCATTCGAGGGCTAATCCCGGAACCAAGCTATCCATGCTGTACGGCGCCGTCTCCCCTATGGACCCGGCATCCAGGATAATCTATTCGTCCCATACGGCGCTGCGTCTTATTAGTGCAGCTTCTCAATCTGTTGCTGCACCTGGCTGCGAAATTCCAGCGGATGCGCAACTTTGTGAAATGGCTCGGGAGTCCCGCCCGTCCCGATCACCACAATCGTTCCATAACCCAGCATCCTGCCGAAAGCCGTCTCGCTCACTTCGATGCTCTCCACTTTGTTTAGCAGCATTTCGATCGTCTTCCGGCTGACCAGGCCCGTCTTGATCACCACACGTCGATTCGTCACCGTCATTTCCGTCGCGTTCCGCCGCACCATGCCCATTAGAATCACGACGACGCTGCAAATGAGCAACGCAACGCCCCCGCCTTCCATGACGTGCAGAGTCTTGCTCTCAATTCCGGTCTGGCTGAGTGCGTAATAAAGCAGAAGCACTCCGGGCAGACCGAGCAGCAAGCATCCCAGGACAATGTGCCACAGCATCACGACCCAATGGAGCCGAGTCTGGTAAATCACCGTTTCACCGGGAACCAAGTTCGATTCTACGTAGCTCATCTGCTCTTCCCCCTAAATCGCTCAGCCGAGGAGTCAGATCAGGGCACCTCGTTCGTAACTTAAAGAGCCTATCACAATGGTTGGAGAGTTCTCTTGCCAGCCTAGGCTCAACTCCTGGTTAGCCGCATAATCGGAAACTTACCCAGTACACGCTCGCCGGTCCTCTGGCCGAATCCCGGCGCAACCTGTTACAGTAATTCTCTGCGCGTAAGGAGAACCCCCATGACCACCGAAGCCAACGCCCGGATGCAGCGCCCCCTTGATGCCGTCGATAACCAAATCGCCGAAATACTGCGCGAAGAAGCCGTCCGGCAGGCCACCGGGCTCGAACTCATCCCCTCTGAGAATCTGGTGTCGGAAGCCGTCCTGGAAGCCATGGGCTCCATCTTCACCAACAAATACGCCGAGGGGTATCCCGGCCGGCGGTATTACGGGGGCTGCCAATTCGCCGACAAGGTGGAACAACTGGCCATCGATCGCGCCAAGGAGCTCTTCGGCGCGGATCACGCAAACGTGCAGGCCCACTCCGGCACTTCCGCGAACGTCGCCGTGTACATGGCCACGCTGCGTCCGGGCGACACCGTCCTTGGCATGGCCCTGGCGCATGGCGGGCATCTCACGCACGGCCACCCTTTGAATTTCTCCGGCCGCATGTACAAGTTCATCGAGTACCACGTACGCCGCGACACTGAACAGATCGACTATGACGAAATCGAGAAGCTCGCTTACGAACACAAGCCCAAAATGATCGTGGCGGGGGCCAGTGCGTATTCCAGGATCATCGACTTCGAGCGCATCGCCAAAGCCGCCAAGGCGGTGGACGCACTTTTCTTCGTGGATATGGCGCACATTGCCGGGCTCATCGCGGCAGGGCTCCATCCAAGCCCCGTGCCACACGCCGACATTGTTTCCACCACGACGCACAAGACGCTGCGCGGGCCGCGCGGAGGGCTGGTGTTGTGCAAATCGAGTTTCGCTAAAGAACTGGACAAGCTGACCTTCCCCGGCACGCAGGGCGGGCCGCTCGTGCACACCATCGCGGCCAAAGCCGTGTGCCTGAAGGAAGCCATGGAGCCCGGCTTCCAGCAATATCAGCGTCAAGTGGCCGCCAACGCCAAAGCCCTAGCTAATGCCATCGCCAAAGAGGGCTTCCGCATCGTCACCGGGGGCACGGATAATCATCTTTTCCTGATCGAAGTGCATCCGCGCGGCATCACCGGGAGTGACGCCGAAAAAGCCCTCGATCGCGCGGGCATCACGGTTAACAAGAATTCCATTCCGTTCGATCCGCTACCGCCAATGAAGGCGGGCGGCATCCGCCTGGGCAGTCCTTCGATCACCACGCGGGGCATGAGGGAAGCCGAGATGGAGTTGATCGGCGGCTGGGTGGCCGAGATTCTCAGCCACATCGGCGACGCTACGGTTGAGCAAAAAGTTCGCAAACAAGTGGCCGATTTGGCGAGCCACTTCCCGATTTACGAATCGCGGGTCGCTGGCGCCGCGGCCCACGCGCGGGCGTAAAGAGGGTTTCTCACAAGCTACGATTCATCCGAGGTCCTCTGCGCGTCCAGGGTAACCCGGCGCAAAGCCGGATGGCACATTGATGAAGCCAAACAAACACGAACTGCCCGACATCGTTTACGCCACCTCCGACTTCGAAAAATGGGCCTCGCGGCACGTCAAGCTCATTCGCTCCGACGTCGGCCTGAAACACCGCAACATGGCCCGCGCTGCATTTCCTTTCCTGCGCGCCACTTTTTATCGCTGGGCGCAGTGGTGGCCTATCGTCTGCCCCGAACTTGCGCGCGCACCGCAAGTTCTGGCCGTGGGTGATCTGCACATCGAAAATTTCGGCACTTGGCGCGACCTGGAAGGCCGGCTGATCTGGGGTGTGAACGATTTCGATGAAGCGTGGCCCGCTGCGTACACCGTGGACCTGGTTCGACTGCTCGCCAGCGCTTATCTGGCGATTGAGGAACAGCATCTCTCCCTGAGCCGCAAGGAAGCTTCGCGCGTCATCGAGCAGGGTTATCGAGATTCCCTGGCCAGGGGCGGCAGACCTTTCATTCTTGCCGAGCATCACCGGTGGTTGCGATTGCTGGCACTCAATAAGCTCCGCGATCCCGTCAGATTCTGGGAAAAAATGTGCGCGTGCCCGCCCTACAAGGGCACCCCGCCCACTGGGGTTGCGAAACTGCTGAAGTCCACGCTGCCCTTCCGCGAGGAAAAATACGAGCTAAAAAGCCGCATCGCCGGTTTGGGAAGCCTCGGCCATCCTCGCATCCTCGCCGTGGCCACCTGGCATGGCGCGCACATCGCGCGAGAAGCCAAACAGCTCGCGCCTTCCGCGTGGATCTGGGCACGTCACTTGGACACCACGGAAATTCTTTCGCGTGAACTGGTGGACTGCGCGGTGCGCATCCGGGATCCGCACGTGCACTTCGCGGAGCACTGGATTGTCCGCCGCCTGGCGCCTGATTGCTGTCACATCGAGATCAGCACCCTGCCCGCCGAACGCGATGAGGAGAAGCTCATGTATTGCATGGGCTGGGAGACCGCGAACATTCACCTCGGCTCGCCGAAAGCCATACCCGCCGTCAGGCGCGACCTTGTCGCGCGCAAGGGTCGTTGGCTGCACAAAGCCGCCAAAGCCATGTTGAAGGCCACGCTCAACGACTGGAAAGTCTGGCGCCGCAAGTGGGATGGCGCTGCCCCGGCAGGGTAAGGCTGCCGTCGGCCATACGACTAGGGTGCGATTCTCTAGAACTTGCAGTCCTTGCACCACGACTGTCCCACGGGTCAGTAGATTCCCTGTTCATTCCACCGTAGCGTAGCTCAGGAGCGGTGAGTGCTAACTCCTGAGAAAACTTCGTGCTTCCAATTCGGCCTGTCGGTTTGTCTGGCTCTCCCGCTCTGCTTTGAAGCAGGCTGCGAAGGTCGCGCGCGCTGCTGTCGTTCCGGGCCCCAGGTGGCTCGCTGCCTTTCCGAAGTGGGTGCTTCCCGGGGAATCCTCCAAACGTGACGAGGTGGTACGATGATGGATACCGAAGCCTTCCGTGAATTCAAGACGGGTCTCTCGCTCCTTCGAGACAATTACTCGGCGAAAGCCCTGCAGCACATCCAGCGCGCTGCGGAACTCGAAAGAAACAATCCTTATTACATGTCTTACCTTGGCGTGGCGCTTGCGCGCACGGAACGGAAATGGGCCGATGCGGAGCGCATGTGCGACACCGCCGTGCGTATGAAGCGCAATCAGGCGCAGCTTTATCTGAATCTCGCGGAAGTCTACATGGCCGCCGGGCGCAAGGAAGACGCGCGGGAGGCCCTCATTTCCGGGATGAAATATGCGCGCCGGGATATCCGCTTGAACATCGCCATGGCTAAGCTCACACCGCGGCGCTCGCTGATTTTCTCGTTCCTGGGACGCAAGCATCCGTTGAATCGCCACTTCGGAATGCTGCGCCACAGGACGCTGCAGGCCATTGGCAGGAGCTGAGAGCCGCGGGACGCTGCGATCTTCCCTAACCCCCAAACGCAGGAAGGGCGGGTGGCCACAAACCATCCGCCCTTCTTGTTTTTCATCCCTGATTGCTTCTAAGTGTTTCGCCGCTCCCCGTAGGCACTTTGGGGAGGGCTTTCTGAAAAGTCCTGACGAACGAGCCTACTTACGCTGATGGGCGCGGCCGAAACTGTAGCCGCCCTGCAGCCCCATCTCCATTAGAATCTTGAAGCCGATTCCAACGAGGCCGTTGGGCAGCGGGTCGCGCCGCACGACTTCCGCCAGGTACTCGTGGCTCATCGAGCTGGGGTCCTTGGAGTACGGCATGGTCACAAACAGCCGCATGCCTACCTCGTATTTCTCCTCGCTGGACTGGAAAAACACGCCGCTGCGGGAAACGCTCAGCGACCCGCGAATATCATCGAACGGATCCTTCTCTGGATCCGATGGCCGCAGATGCATCAACTGGGTGATCTTACAACGCCGGCTGCCGCGGCGTTCTGGCTGCGAGGGCCGTGCTGGCAAACCGCTATGATTGGATCCTGTTTTCATTATGAACCCGGCCGAGGAACCCATGACTGCCCACCTCTCCTCTTACAGCTCGCGTCTAGAGATGAGGTTAACGCCTCATGAGCACAAAACCTATAGGGAATCGGTACTCGGCAAGAGTAGTGCGTCCAGCAGTCATCGTAGTACGAAAGTACCGCTCCCGGCAAATCGGTCTTCACCCTGTCTTCGCCCGCGACGTTCCGTCCGCGTGACTTCCGCCCCGCAGTTGTGCGATTCTCTAGCTGAAATTTCCATCCTGACGAAGGAACCCATGCTCAAGCGATTCAAAGATTTGTCGGAGAAAGAGATTCTCGCGCTCGCCATTACCAGTGAAGAAGAAGACGGCCGCATCTACGGCGCATTTGCTGACGCGTTGCGCGAATCGTATCCCGCCACGGCGGAAATGTTCGAAGAGATGCGCACGGAAGAAGCCGGCCATCGCGATCGCTTGCTGGCATTGTTCCGCCAGCGCTTCGGCGATCACATTCCGCCGATTCGCCGCGAAGATGTCCGGGGCTTCCTGCAACGCCGTCCGGTATGGATGATGCGGCCTCTTGGCGTGAAGGTGGCTCGCCGGCAAGCGGAAATCATGGAGATGGAAGCCAGCCGCTTCTATTCCCGCGCGGCCAGCCTTACCTCCGACGTGCACATGCGCGAACTGCTGAATATGCTGGCCGATGAAGAGCGCAAGCACCAGCGGGCCGCCGGGCAGTACGAAGTCAAATACCTCACGGAAACCGCCAAATCCCAGGAAGAGGAATCGCATCACCGGCTGTTTGTGCTGCAATTCGTGCAGCCCGGGTTGGCCGGGCTGATGGATGGTTCCGTGTCCACGCTGGCGCCGCTTTTTGCCGCAGCCTTCGCGACACACAAAAGCTGGGACGCCTTCCTTGTGGGAATGGCGGCAAGCATCGGCGCAGGCATATCCATGGGCTTCGCCGAGTCGCTCTCTGACGATGGCTCGCTTACCGGGCGCGGGTCCCCTTGGATTCGCGGCACGGTGACCGGCTTGATGACCAGCGCCGGAGGGCTCGGCCACACGCTTCCCTTCCTCATCCCGGACTTCCGCCTAGCCATCGCCATAGCGGTCATCATCGTGGCCATCGAGCTCGGCGCTATCAGTTACATCCGGCATCGCTATATGGACACGCCGTTTTTGCAGGCCGCGTTTCAGGTGATCGTCGGCGGAGTCCTGGTGTTTCTTACCGGCTGGCTGATTGGGAGTTCTTAGCGCCAATCGCTCCAACACTTGTCACAATAGGGGGCGCGAGCTTGACGATGCGCGTGAAGAAAATCGCTGCTTGCTTGCTGGTCGTGACCTTTCTCCTTTTTGTTGCGTGCCGCGCCGCAGGCGCCACTCCCGAATCTGCGAAACAAGCCGACCGCATCGTCATTGAAAAGAGCAAGCGCACGATGACGCTGATGAGTGGCAGCACGGTGCTGAAAACCTACAAGGTCGCGCTCGGCGGCCAGCCCGTCGGAGCGAAACAGCGCATCGGTGACCACAGAACGCCGGAAGGACTCTACATTGTTGATCAGAAGAAAGCTGCCAGCCAATTCCACCGTGCGCTGCATATTTCTTATCCCAACGCGCGCGACAAGGAAAACGCCTGCAATCTCGGCGTGAGTCCTGGGGGTGACGTCGAAATCCACGGGCTTGGCGCCAAGTATGGCTGGGTTGGCGCGGCGCATCGTCAAATGGATTGGACCGACGGGTGCATCGCGGTCACCAACGAGGAGATCGACGAGATCTGGCCGTTGGTTGCGGTTGGCACGACGGTGGAGATCAAACCGTGAAGGCAAGCCCACGGATACTACAGCCCAGCGCGCCCATCACAAGACCGGGTGACCCGAACCACTGCGGATGACCTGCCGGCGATGGTATCCCTAGGTGGGAGTAGAGTATGGCAAACGCAGTCCCCTGTATCCGCGCCGCACTACCTGCGTTGTTTCTATTTTCAGCAGCCATCTGTTCCCATGCTGCGCTGTTTGCGGATGGAGCGGCGAACCCGGTCGCGCGCTGCTATTTCTCCATTCATACGAATCCTGATTCCGGACAGGAAATGTATGCGCAGTATTGCGCCGGGTGCCATGGCAGCGGCGGTCAAGGCCATGGCCCTGCCGCACGCTACTGCACTGTGTCACCCGCCAACCTGGCTTTGCTCGCAAAGAAAAACCACGGGGTATTCCCGGCGAGACGTGTCTCCCAGGTCCTGCACTTCGGCACCGGCAAGAGACCGCAGGGCCAAGGTTACATGCCGGTTTGGGAGCCGCTTCTGCAGACGATGAACGCGGACAAGCCTGGAACCACGGAAATCCGCATTGCCAACCTGACTGAGTATGTGCGGACGTTGCAGGAACGTCCGGCAACCCCACGCAAGGCGAACTTCGTCCCGTAATTGAATTTGGCAAGGGGAAACTTGCCGCAGGCCCCCCAACCCAAATTTCTCGCGCGGGTGCGAAGATAGAAAAGCCGCGGTGCTTTGGCCAGAGGATGGCGACCCCGCCAAACGCGCAGAGCTACTCTGCGCTGCAGTCGGTTGGACGCAAGCCGCGGATTGGGCCTCGCAGTTCCTGCGCCGGGATTATCGTAAATCGGCGGTGCGCAAACCCGTGAGGCGTCGTACACTAGTGCCGTTCCAACTGCTTTGACCAGATCGCAGGCGCTATCTCAGACAACGCTTCACCTTTTGGCTGGCCGACTTTCGTAGCAACAAGTTGGAACGGCACTAGCGGGCGAAGCAGTCAGGTAATTGGGTCGAGCGGAACCACTTCAAATTCGAGGGGAAACGAAATGTTGAAGGGAGTTGTGTTGGGGATCGTGCTGGGAGTTCTGCTGGTGGTGGCCGGGGTGTACTTTTATTTCACATCCGGGCACGTGCCCGTAGCTACGAACTCACCGGAGATGCCACTGGAAAGGAAATTCACGGCGGCGGCGCTGCATGCGTACCTCGACCAGCAACCGCACCCGAATCCGCAAGTGGCGGCGGATGAGCCGAACATGCTGGCTGGCGCAAAAGTGTACAAAGAGCAGTGCGCCGTTTGCCACGGCCTGCCCGGCGAGCCGAAGACGATGGTTGCCGACGGGATGTTTCCCAAGCCGCCGCAATTGTTTCGCGGCGTGGGCGTGACCGACGATGAGCCGTGGGAGACGTACGTCAAGGTTGAAAGCGGCATCCGCATGACGGGAATGCCGGGATTCAAGGAGCACCTGAGCGACCGTCAGATGTGGCAGGTGAGCGTGCTCCTGAAACATGCCGACGGGCTTCCCCCAACGGTGAAGGATTTCCTGACCGGGGAGACGCCTGCGCCGGCGGCCGTGATCTCGGGTGCGCCCGCAACTCCCACGCCGGGCACTGCAACAGCGCCACCGGCGGGGGCTGCCAAGAAGTAAGTCGGATTTTTCAGCCAGGGGCAAAAGATAAGCGGCAGGGTTCCAAGATTCGCGGAGCGCTACAGAGCTGTCTATCCGTTTGCTGAACAACACCAAAACAGGTCATTCCGAGGGCCGGGTTTGCCCGAGGAACCTGCTTTTCCTTGGATTGTCGCCACACTTTTGGGATATCAGATAACAGCGCTCAGTAATCAGGAAGCAAAGAGGCAGAGTGAGGCTAACGCCGGGAGCGGGTCGGGGTAGACGCCAGACGCAGAGATTCGCGGTAAAGGTGGATTTATGCTCCACCGTGTTTAATGCACTTGCAGGTTCAAGTCCTGTCCTGTCCTCTCCGCTTGCTTATTTTCTTATGCTGTCGCCCGAATTTTTTCCTCATTTGTTTTTTCAGTTCTACCACCATCTCTGGGCCTTTCGCCGCTTTGTCATCTGCGCCGTGCTTGCGGTATGAGGCCTTGACAATTCGCATGGATTCCATCAACAAATCATTGGAGACTTTATTCATATCAAGTTGTGCCATTCGTAGCGGGCGAGGTTTCAATGTCTTGGTGGCTAGACAGGCAGCCACCATCATCACGTAAAAAAGGATGTTCCGTCGAACGCCCTTATCTGGTTCATTGTCGTGTAGAAACTGACTGATGGTTTTCCCGAATCTCGCACACGCCGCATACATGCCAATGTCATATTTATCTGCGAAGATTTTGTCGTGTTGCTTTTTATCTTTGAAGTAACGGGCTGGCCTAGCCCTTGCGTTGTCTGGTTCTTGCAATATAACAGCCGCCACAACTTGCGCGAGTTCCGCTATCCCTACGACTCGATCTAACGGAATGCCTTTTCGTCTGTACGAATTTTTCCGCCTGTCATAGAAAAGTCTCTCATGTGCGAAAACGGTCTCAATGTCCCGATGAATTGTTTTGGTGGCCCACAATGAAGAGGGCGCCACTTTTGTTTGGCTGTTAGTTCCATCAATAATGTCATCCTGGGTTTTGGAATCGTTGACCTGAATTACTCTGATCAGTAGTTCTCGCGTATCCGTATTCACAAACGCGGGATTGCTCGTAAAGTGGTCAAAAACCTTCTGTGAAGTTTGGAGTCCATTGACAATCTGTGGGTCATCAACAACAAGTCCAGCGCTCTAGGATTTTCTTGGACACCGAATTGTGATGAAAATGAATCAGAGATCACGAGGAGGTGTGTATGAGCAAGGAGAGAGAATCAGCTTCGGGAGCCACGGAGGGAGCCCGCAGGGCGAGCGGAGGGGCTCCCGAAGAGCGGCGTGACGGCCGGGGCCGGTGGTCGGCGAAACGCAAGTTTGCAGCGGTTCTCCGGCTGCTGCGCGGAGAGGATCTTGAAACAGTTTCGCGCGAACTGGGGGTGACCGCAGCGACGCTGTCCGGCTGGCGCGATCAGTTCCAGGAGGGCGGCGCGGCAAACCTGAAAGCGCGGGAAGTCGATGTCGACAACGAAGAGACGCAGCGGCTGAAATCGCTGGTCGCCGATCTGAGCATGAGCAACGAACTGCTGCGCGAAAAAATCCACCGCATGGAGGCCGGACGCCCTTTGGTCTGGCGGAGGCCGAAGCCATGAGCCGCGCCGCTTCGCCCTTGACGAAGAAAACCTACGGCGTGGTGCGTGTGACGCGCGAATGGGAGATGGCGCGTTCCAGTTTCTATCATCAGCGCGCCGTCGCCGCACAACCCGACCGGGTTCTGCAACGGCGCGGACCGAAGACGGCTTGGAGCGATGCGGCGTTGCTCGAGAAAATCCGCGAAGTGCTGGCGGCCTCGCCGTTTTACGGCGAGGGCCATCGCAAAGTGTGGGCGCGGCTGCGCTTCGCGGGAGTGCGCACGTCGAAGGCGCGGGTGCTGCGGCTAATGCGCGAAGCACAGCTGCTCGCGCCGTCACGCATGTTTCCGAAGGCCGAGAATCCGCATACGGGCACGATCATCACTGCGCGGCCGAACGAAATCTGGGCCAGCGACCACACCATGACAACCACCGTCGAGGAAGGCCATGTGACCGTGTTCGTGGCCGTGGATCACTGCACCACGGAATGCGTGGGCCTGCACGCGGCGAAAAGAGCCACGCGCTTCGAGGCGCTGGAACCGCTGCGGCAAGGAGTGCGCGATTACTGCGGCGGTTTCCGTGCCGGCGCGGCGGCGGGCATCCGTAACCGGCACGACCACGGCAGCCAGTACATGAGCGACGACTATCAGGTGGAAATCGCTTTCCTGGGCATGGAGTCTTCGCCGTCGTTCGTGCGCCAGCCGGAATGCAACGGCTGCGTCGAACGCTTCATTCGCACGCTGAAGGAGCAGTTGCTGTGGGTCAGGGTGTTCCAGAACGTCGAGGAACTGCGGTGCGCGCTGGCGGAATTTCGTGAGCGTTACAACCAACGCTGGATCGTCCAGCGCCTGGGCTACCTCACGCCCGCCCAAGCTCGCCAGCAACACCTTGCACTCGGAGCCGCCGCATGAATACACTCAATTCACTGTCCAAAAAATCCGGCGCTAAACAGTCATCAACAACAAGCTCACGAGCATGACCGCCGATCTTCGGCGTCACGATGGTAATACCATTGTTGACCCACCAAAATTGTTCCGTGCCCGTCAACAGCGTTTCTCCAATGGCCTTGTTTACATCCGCATCGCCTTGATAATCCCTCACATTTGTGTTGAAGAGATTGGTACGTAACTGGTCTTTCTCGTCTTTAATGAACCTGAAATAATCACTTAGCTTTACTAGCGCGACATGCGCCACGCCATCCGATTGACACATAGAGACTGAACATGGAAGCGGATACGTAACTACCGGCTCCCGAGTCGCAAGCTCAAAGATTTGCCTAGCGCCGATAAAGTTCACGTCACATTTCCTGATGGTTGCTAAAATCTTGCTTGCGCCAGTCTCGATTTCTTCTTTCATGCCCGTGACATCAGAAGAGATTGAGCTAACATCTCCTCTAGTCATATAGAAATACTCGACATTCACGGTTACGTGTTTTGTGGCAAATACCCTGTGCAAGGTGCGAAAGGTGGCAATCGCCTCGCGGAGTTGAGCATTGTAATTCTCGGAAAATGTTTGTCTATCAAGCGAGAAAATATTCACAATTGCCTGTTTAATTCGTAACAGCCTTGCTAATTTAAAACCCTCTTCCCTGCTCGCTTGAATTAAAACGAGATTGATTTCGACATTTGGCTTATATGAGGACTTCTCCTTTTCCGCGTCTTCCGGTGACCGCACTAATCGTCCATTTACCAACACATAGATGGCATCAATACCGGCATCCGTGCTCCCATTTTGCGATTTGCTGTCACCGCCAATTAGTCCAAACTTGATTTCTTCTTCTTCTAGGCGCTCATTCAGTAGCAGGCTTTGAGCACAAAACAGTTCAAAGAACTCATCATCGGGCATTGCAGGAGCGATTTCTTTTTTGGTTTCCTGCACACGTTGGTCGAGTACCACTCTGTCAGTTGCGGTCATCTCAATCTCCAAACACGGTAATGAAAGCATATCTCCATTTCACCCTTCTTTCAGGCCCTAACATCCGAGTGGAACTTAAAGGGCGATTAGCTTTGACACGGCCCTGTCACGGCAGGGTTAGAGTGGCCGATTTAGGCCCTCTGCATCAAATGCATAATCGCCCTTTATCCCCTTTAGAATCAACACATTCAAAAAAGGGGGTGGGGGCAACACCACTTGTGGCGCGCCCCCCTTCGCCAAGTCCGCAAAGTGTGAGCCGAGGCTTATGGCAATCGAGATTGTTCCGGGACGAGAGGAGGGGAAAGAGCCCCAAGACCCACCCGACGTCCCTGCGGCTCGGGGTAAACTGCGCAGACGGCGCCGGTGTTGGGGCGGATGCAGCGGTTTCTTCCACGCGGTGTGGCCTAGACTAGCGAACTGAGTTTGGGGTACTGACCGCAAAAGCGGCGCCGAGGCGCCCTTCGAAGCTCCCTTCGAGGCTCAGGGCAAACAGGGCAAGCCCTTCGAAGCTCAGGGTAAACAGGAGTGACTGTGCACCCGCCGGCCCTTAATCGTCCGGGCTACATTCCCTTCCGTCAATCAGAGGCGGGCGAGAGCGATTCCGCGGCGTGTTGATGCTCTTTGGCCTTTTGCAATGCGATACCTGCGGCGCGGTGGTAATAGTCCGCGAGACCCTTGTGATTCTGGTAGGGCGTCGGATAAATCTTGCCGTACATACTGGGATGCGTGGCGAAGTAATCTGCGAGCTCCTGCTCTTCCTTTTCCTTTTGCTGCAATTTTTGCGCCTTCTCTTCATAGTACGCAGCAATCCGCCGGTGATCGTCCGGTGTCTTTGCATTTTTAAGCGCCACGCTCAGTTCCTTGTCATTTGAGATAGCCTGCGGCGGGGCATAAGCGAAACCATTCCCCAGCGGTGAGCACACGAGAAAAACCGCGGCAAACAATGCGTTCTTGAGATTTTGGTGAAAACCATTTGTGAGCATGAAAGACCCCTCCTGGACCAATTGCTGGGTCTTGTACATCGCGGATTCCATGACTGGATTCACGCCTGCAAAACCACCCTATAAAATCATTCATAAAGAAGGCAGGAAAAATTCATAAGGATTTGCTGAGCGACTTAGGTCGTGCCGGTTAGGCCAGATGGTGTGTTGTTCTGCCGGGGAGGAGTTCCGCCATTCACCGAAACCCTATGCTTTTTTAGTTTATTCATTATGGCCTCCTTACGCATTGCTTACGCGCGCTCCCGCAGGCTTAGACGAGGAAGGGAAAGCGCACGGTCAGATGACTCGGTCATTGTTGCTGCAGCCTGGCGACAATCTCCCGCATCAAGCCCCAAGACCGTACGCATTGGTGTCGCTTCTCTTTCCGCACGCACAGGTGATCGGTTTTGAGCGTCGGAGATGGCAGCGTTCGCGACTCTGATGACAGTTCTGATTAGGACCGCCGCGTTCTATGGCAGCCCAGGGTTGGGTGCGGGGCGCGGGGACGATTTCAGGGCGGGGCACGGTCGCGTGGCCGGCCGGACAACAGGAGAATGAGATGCGCGCATTTGCCGATGATTGTAGACTTTCCTGGCTGCTGTTGATTGTCTTGGTGGGTACAATTGCGGTTCCCGTCTTTTCCTTCGCGGACGACGACACAGACAAGAAGGCGAGTAATCCTCCCGCAAAACCGACTGCGGCAAAGATCGAATCGCCCGCGCCCCTGACCGAGCGCGAGCGATGGCTGCTCGAGCAGGTGGAGGAACTCAAAAGGCGCGTCACGGAGCTCGAGTCCAAGGTCAATCCGCCTGCGGCACCTGCGGCTGCAGCGCCGCCCTCGCAGCCCGCGTCGTCAAATCCTGCCCTGCCCTCCGCTGCCGCGAGCAACATCGGCCCCGCATCCGCACCCGCGGTTCAAGCTGCTGTGTCGCAAACGCCGAGTGTTTCCTCGGCCGCAACGCCCGCAACGAAAGCAAAGATCGATCCTTTTTCGGACTGGGACTGGACCTGGCTCAACGGCAACCCGCGCAACAAAGATGTGGCCTTCGATTCAAAATTCTTCACCCCGGAAATCCGGGCTGATATTACCTACAATTACGATTTCAACAAACCGATAGACAACTCGATGGGCGGGTCGAGCGAGCTGTTTCGCTCGAACGAAATTCAGTTGGAGCAGCTCGGTATCGGCGGCGACTTCCACTACGACAACGTGCGCGCCAGATTCATGACGCAATTTGGCATGTATTCCACGGCGACGGTCCGCAATGACCCGAGCTACGCCAAGGGGCAATGGAATGTCAACGATGCGGACCGCTACCTGGCGGAAGCCTATGGCGGCTACCACTTGAACGTGTTGAACGGGATCAACATTGATGCGGGAATTTTCATGTCGTACATCGGCCTGTTCAGCTACTATAATTTCGACAACTGGGCTTACCAGCCCTCGTACGTTTCTTCCAACACGCCATGGTTTTTCCAGGGCTTGCGAGTGCAAATCTTTCCTACGGCTCATCTGAAGATTGAGCCGTGGTTCATCAATGGATGGCAATCGTACGCCTCGTCCAACTCGAGGAAGGGTGTGGGCGGACAGATCAAGTGGACTCCGAAACCCTGGTTGAACATCATCTCCAACAACTACGGTCTCGGCCATGACGACCTGTACATACCGAAGCGCGGCCGCATTCACACTGACGACAGCGTTGAAGTCAGATACTTCAATCACCCGGAGAATCCTGGCTTGGATAAGATGGCGTTCTCCTTCACCGGCGATATGGGTTGTGAGTTTGGGGGCGGCGTGAGCTGCTACGGCGATAAAGCGGGTGGCCCCAAGCAGAGCTTCCTCGGCTACATGATTTACAACCGCTTCTGGTTTCACAGGGATATGTTCGGGGTAACGGTCGGCGGCGGCCGAATTAACAATCCAGGACGCTATCTGGTCTTAATCCCACCCATCAATGGTGAAACGGCATCCTCTGCGGCGATCAACTCACCTTACTTTACCGGGAATCCCGGGGACCCATTCAAGGCCTGGGATTCGTCGCTGACGTTTGACTACATGCCCAGACAGTGGCTCACTTTCCGCTGGGAGTACGACTACCGGCACGCGAGTGTTCCGTATTGGTCGGGTCGCGGCGGAGTAACGCCGCCTGGTTCGGGAGGAGTGCCTTATACCAACAATGGATACCCGCAATACTTTGCTTGCAACAACGGAAATTCGTCCATGCAACTGACCGAACCCGCAGCGGCAACTGCCTGCGGAGCACAGGGCAGCACCGTGTGGTTCCCCGATCTGCGCAGAGATGAGCAACTCATCGACATCGACATCATGGTCAAGTTCTAGTGTTGAGTTCGGGATTTCTGGGGGGAACCTGAAGGCGGGCGGCCCGGTCGTTGGTGGTTGGCTCGCTTTTTTCCAGCGTGCGGCAGCGTCAGGCTGAGGATGCCATCTTTATAGTTGAATGAAGCGCTATGATGCGGTGGATGGCGGCGCTACTGACGCTCTTTGTTTTCGTCGCCATGCGACGCCGTTGATCTCTGCAGGCGCTTTTCGTTTTTCCACTCGCTCAACGCAGGGCCCGCTATGGCTCCCCTCAGAGCCAATCCAAGCGCAACATCAAAAACGGGAGAGGAGAAGACCAGCACTCCGGCCAGTGCAAGAGGAACAACCGATGCCAGCTTTGCGTGTTGCACGACGTAAGCAATAACGAGAAGCAACAACCCCGCTGGGACCAGTGCCAGACAACAGTAGAGCACATCCATGAAACCAAAGTGATGCCTTTGGACGAAACGCCAGGCGCCCAGCAGAAACGGCAGACCCCCGGCGGCAACGACAATCCAGGCCCCCCCTGGGATGTTTCGGAGAGTAGATTCGTTTGAGTTCACTGCCTATTCCTCAAGTAAAAATCGCGTGTGCGGCACCCGGCAGGCCACGCATGATTGCGAGGCTCTTCATGTTCCCTCCATCGAAGAGAGCTCATAGGCACGCGTGTGCGGGGCGGTCCGTCCCCGTCCCGCCAGCTCCCTACTCCGCAGGGATGAAATCTCGGATGTACCAGCGGCAGTGAATCCAGGCCACGAGCTTTTCCAGCGAGAGGAGCACGAGGAGTATCACCACACTTGTTAGGAGTTCCTCGGCTCTCGGCACACCTGAGCCCGGTGTTCCCGCCGAAGTTGACGAAAACATTTCGATGCAGATGAAAACAAGGTCGATCGCCAGAAAGGCCTCGACAATGGCGTTGAGAACCCCAAGCCCCGTCCAGCCAACGTAGAAGCACGCCCCGCCCGGAATCAACAGTGCGCGGCGCAGGAGCGTCTTCTCGTCCTTGAAGGTCGCGCGGCACTGTGGACAGGCATAGACGCGAGGCGTCAGCGCCGTGAGGCAGGTGGGACACAACGAGACGAATCCCTGCGTTGCGGACGAGTCTCCTGCACTCGCCGGCAACAGGCGCGCGAGGAGCAAACGGAGCTTCTTCACATCCGCCATGCCGATCCGCCAGAATCGTTCCTTGACCCCGTTTCGGGTCTTCAGCTCCAGGATTCGCATGAGGAACCCTTTCACTTTTTCGCCCTCGACGTCACCCCAACGAACGACGCGAATGCCGCGATCCCATTTCCAATTCATGAAGCCCTTGGCACGTGTGCGCAAACCGAGCAGCCGGCGATTCGTAAAAACGAATTGCACGCTCGGCCGCAAGTTCTGGTGCCACCTGGAGACGAATTGTTCCACCCACGTCGGATAAACCTGGGCTTTGGCCACGTAGAGGATGGCTTCGTCGGGTTGTAGCAACCGCGCCAGGACGTCCTTGAGCCTCTCGAGCGTCTGGTCAGTGCGCTTGCGGATACTGGCTTTTTCTTCCCCCTTCGCATTCGAGTAGAGAACGTCCTCACGCAGACGCAGTCCGGTATGCGTGGTTAATTGCGGCAATCGGTTCTCGTGTATGGCCAGATTCGCGTCGGGCATGAGTTTCCTCCTGAAATCCCTGGTGACAGATGGATGAGCGTCGCTGTTCTAAAATTCGATATTGCGCGAAGTATATCCCACACCCCCAGGGCGTCTGGCGAATATCGCGTTTCGTGTTTCCAGGTGCGGTATATGTGCCTGTGGGCCAGCCGCGGCGGTAAAGTTCAAAGTTTTCAGTTGTAAGTTATAAGTTTGAGAACAAGAGAAACCCAAGCCACGACACTTCGGACTTGAGCTGGGGATCAGATATTGAACGACTCCAGCGGGGTAATTTCTTCTGCGGACTGGCTTGCAAATTCCTGGCGATCGTTTGCGGCGGCTTTGCGGAAGCAGAGGTAGACCACTGCGGCGTAGACGACAAAGCCTGAAGCGAGGCTGACGGCGGCCCCGGCGAGACCGAAGAGCGGGATAAAGAGAAATGCAGTGAAGACGGAGAGTGCGGCGGCGATGCGGTTGGCGAGGAGCTCGAAATGCGGGCGCTTCATGGCCCGTAGCGCCATGGAATAGCCGCTGGCAAGACCCGCGGAGAGCGGGATGAGCATGAAGAGTGGGATGAGCCAGGCATCGTGGGCAAATTTGCCGCCGAAGAGGAGCCGCTCGACTGGCGCGGCGGTGAAGTAGAGAAGAACGGCGAAGAGCAGCGAGGTTCCGGCAAGAGTCAGGCTGACGCGAGAGGCGAGTTGACGGCTGCGATTCGTATTGGCTTCGGCGTACTCGCTGGCGAAGCTCGGGAGCAGTAGCATCGCGGCCGCCGCACAGCCCTGCACCATCAGGAGCGCGGGGATCTGCAGGGCACGAAATTCACCAGCCGCCGCAAGGCCGAGAAAAACCGGCGCCAGAAGCATCGCCGTTTGACCAAGCAATGCGGATCCAAGAGTGCCGCCCAGCAGCCACCGGCCATAACGCCAGTTTTCAGTGGAGGCGGAGAGCCAGCTAACGCTGCAGGGGCGCGTTTCGTCCAGGCCAATCTGCAGCTTGTGAAAAATCAGCAGGGCCGCGCACAAGCTGGCAAATCCGAGGAGCAGGAACACAGGCAGTGGTGCGAGCTTGTGCCGGGCTTGCAACGCGAATAGACCGGCAAGGAGCAAAACGAGGTTGCACATGCTTCCGGCCATCGCCATGGCGGGGCGTTGTAGGATGTGGCACATGCGGCGCGCCAGCCACAGCAGTTGGATAAAGGGAAGCGCAAGGCCACCACCGAGAAGGGCGCCCGGCAGAGGGCCGCCGTAGCCGAATGAGGTGAGGAACGCGGCGGCAAGAAGCAAGGGAGCGGCAAGCACCGTAGTGAAAGCGAGGTGTACCCAGATTTGCGCTTCAAAGTAGTCCGCGAGGTTGCGCTGGAAGTTGGCTGGTCCGAGGACGCTCATGGGTTCGAGAACCAGGGCGTTGTGAATGCCGGCGAGAAAGAGGAACAGCGCGAAGACCAGAGCAAAGGCGCCGTACTGCTGCGCCGGAAGCCAACGCGCGAGGAGCAAGTTGACGAGCAGGCCTGCACTGACGGTCGTGCCCGGATCCACCGGGGAAAATGGCAATCGAATTCCCCAGAGTTTCCACTGCGGAATGACCGTGGCACTGGCTTGGGGCAGAGTTGCGATGCTCGCTCGATTTTCCTTTTGCGTCTTGACGGCCGCGGTTCCCATGGATCAGCTGCCTCTTTGCGAACAGCACGAAAGTCGTCTGCGAGAGAAACCTGCCAACGGGGGAGCAATTCGCTTTCCAATACGCTGCAAAGCGTTCTGTTGCGTTCACCGCTGGTTTGCCGCGTATTTCTGCTAATGCGCGTTGCGATTCACCGGAGAAAAAGCGAATGTGAGGCGTTGTGAAGACTCAAAGTGGAACATCGTGCGCAGCGAGTCCCAATTCGGGAAGGTGTCCGCTGGCGAGAAGATAGACTCCATCAATTGGCGGGCGAGCCTGAAAGCCGGATTTTCTGGTTTGCTCACCGCCTCCCGCGGCTCGGTGGCAATCAAGAAGCGAAGATTCTCGAGGATATTGTGTTTGGCACCTTCAGCAGGTTCTGTGGCAAAGTAATGATGCGGTGGTCGACGCGCCGGGATGTTTCGCGTACCGCGCCCGGCGCCCCTGACAATCGCCCATTTATGAACAATCCTTTCGCCGAGCGTTGTGTGTTGCTGACCGGTGCGGGCGGCTCGATCGGATCCGCGCTGGCAAAGGCGATTATCCGGCAGGACCCGCGGTCGCTGATTCTTTTGGACCACTCGGAAAGCCATCTCCATCAGATCGATTTTGATCTGAGTTCCCTTCCCGGTGGCCATGTCCGCGCCCCAGTCCTTGGAGATGTAGGAGATGGCGCGCTGCTCGCCGAGCTATTTGAAGAGCGAAAACCCGAAGTCGTGATCCATGCGGCCGCCTTCAAACAGGTGCCGCTGATGGAAAGGAATCCGATTGCGGCGGTACAGAATAATGCGATCGGGACGAACCTGCTGGCGCAGGCAGCACAGCGCTATGAAGTGGCCACGTTCGTCATGCTGTCCACCGATAAAGCGGTGAACCCGCACAGCGTGATGGGCGCGTCAAAGAGAGTGGCCGAACTTGCGTTATTGCGATGGAGCAGCTCACGGAGTCCCATGAGGGCTGTGCGGCTGGGGAATGTTTACGGCTCGCAAGGAAGCGTGGTGCCGGCATTTCTTCAGCAGATCTCCCGGGCCGGGCCCATAACGGTGACAGATCCCGGTGTGAATCGATACTTCCTGAGCATGGATGAGGCCGTCGAGCGGGTGCTCTTGGCAGCACGACTTGCTGGCGGAGGTGGCATTTTCATCCCTGATCTGGGTGAACCGGTGCGGATTCTGGAACTGGCGCAGCAACTGATCCAGGAAGCTGGATTGCAACCCGAAAGAGACATCCCGATCGTAATGACAGGGCTGCGTCCGGGCGACAAAATGGCCGAGCAAATTGTTTCGGACCGCGAATCCGTCGAACCCGCGGACAATAGCATGCTCCGGATGATCAAAACTCCTCAGCCGTCCGACCAACAATTCGATTTCGCCATGGCCGCGATGAAGGAAAGCGCCGCGCGGCGCGACCTCGCGGCCGTGCTCGAACAGTTGTGCCGGCTCGTGCCCGAATACCGCCCCAGCGAAGTGGTTCGTGCATCCGCGCGTGCGCCGCAGCCGAGTGCCTTATGAAGCGGACTATCGCCGTCGTCACTTCCTCCCGGGCCGACTACAGTCATCTGTACTGGCCGCTGCGCGATCTGTCGCAAGCCGACTCCGTGGATCTGAGAATCGTCGCCCTCGGGCCGCACCTTTCGCCGGAGTTTGGCCACACCTTCCAGGAGATCGAAAAGGACGGTTTTCCCATCCACGCGCGCGTCGAATGTCTGCTCAGCTCGGATAGCGACGTCGGAATGGCCAAGACCATTGGCGTTGCGGTCCTCGGCCTGGCCGACTTGTTTGGACGCATGCGACCCGACCTGCTGCTCTTGATCGCGGACCGTTACGAAATGCTGGCCCCAGCTTCCGTGGCTCTGGCACTGCGCATTCCCATCGCGCACATTGAGGGCGGCGAAATCAGCGAAGGCGCGATTGACGATGCCGTGCGCAACGCCTTGACGAAGATGAGCCACATTCATTTCACTTCCACCCATGCTGCCAGGCAAAGAGTAATCGCCATGGGCGAGGAAGAATGGCGCGTGCACCGGGCGGGAGCGCCGTCTTTGGATCACCTGCGGCGGCGAACTCTTCTCACCCGGGAGCAACTCGAATCCAAGTTGCACGCGGATCTCTCGACCCCGCCCTTGCTGGTCGCCTATCATCCCGTCACTCTCGCGCCAGACACGCTTGCGGAGACGGACGCATTGTTTGCCGCTCTCGAGGCCCTTCCCGACGAGATCCTGTTTTGCTATCCGAATGCCGACGCCGGAAGCCGCGCCCTGATTGAACGCAGCAAAGCCTTTCTTGCGTCTCGCGGCCGTGGAGCCATATTCACGAACCTTGACGCCGTCACCTATTGGAGTCTGCTCGCCCACGTCAAAATGCTCATTGGGAATTCCAGCAGCGGAATTATGGAGACGGCATCCTTTCGGCTTCCCACAGTCAATGTTGGCATGCGGCAACAAGGCCGCGAGCGCGCCAGGAATGTGCTGGACGCTGCGGCAGACAAGAGTTCCATCCTGAAGACAATCGAGATCGCGAGAACGGCTGAGTTTCGCCAATCGCTCGCGGGCATGGCGAACCCCTATGGTGACGGCCACGCTTCCGAAAGGATTGTGCAGGTGTTGACGACCGTGCCGTTGACTCCGGAACTTCTGGTGAAGCGCCATGGCCCGCTGACCAACTCCGAGGATTGCGCTGCCAGAACAAGTGCCCGATGAGAATCCCGCTTTCTGCTCCGGAGATCAGTCAAGAAGACATCGACGCCGTTGCCGCCGTGCTACGCACTCCACGTCTAAGCCTGGGACCAAAGCTGGAGGAGTTTGAAGGCGCGATCGTCCGCTACATCGGCGCCGCGCATGCCATTGGCGTAAGTTCCGGCACCGCAGGCCTGCATCTCTGCATCCGCGCCCTGGGCATCGGCGAGGAAGACGAAGTAATTGTGCCTTCCTTTGCATTCATCGCCGTGGCCAACGCCGTGCGCTACGAAAAAGCGATGCCCGTGTTTGTTGATATCGAGCCGGAAAAGCTCAATCTTGACCCCAGCCGAATTGCAGCGGCCATCACGAGCAGGACCAAAGCCATCCTGGTTGTCCATACTTTCGGATGCCCCGCGGATTTGGCCGCCATCCTGGAGATCGCCCGGCGGCATCATCTCTGCGTGATTGAAGATGCCTGCGAGGCCATCGGCGCGGAATTCGACGGCCGGAAAGTCGGCGGCTGGGGTGATGCCGGCGTCTTTGCTTTCTATCCCAATAAGCAGATCACTACGGGCGAAGGCGGAATGGTGGTTACGGAAAATCCGCGCATCGCTTCCATGGTCCGGACGCTGCGCAATCAAGGCCGGACGGACTCCGACGAATGGTTTCAACATTGCGAAATTGGATACAACTATCGCTTGGCGGAGATGAATTGCGCGCTGGGAATCAGCCAACTGAAAAGGATAGATGCGATGCTGGCGCGGCGTGAGGAAATCGCAGGGAAGTACAATGCGAAATTAAGAGGAATTGAAAATCTCCGGCTGCCCGCGCTGGAAGTGCCGCGCCGCAAATTGAGTTGGTTCGTCTACGTCGTGCGGCTCTCGGGAACGTTTTCGCAAATTCATCGCGACTGGATCATGAACGAGATGCATCGCCGCGGGATCGGCTGTGGAAGGTATTTCGCGCCGATTCATCGGCAACCGGCCTACCGGTCCGCGTGCGGGCCCAGAGCGGACTTGCGTGTGACGGAGTTTGAGGCCTCGCGCTGCCTGGCATTGCCGTTTTTCAATCGATTGCAGGACGAACAAATTGATGAGGTTTGTGACAATTTAAGCGAGTGTATTCATCTGGCCGGCAGCCGCGCGACGCAAGAGCCCGCGGCAAATTCCGCGGCAGGATTCCTGGCGGAAAATTCCCCGGATTGAGAATTGGCGGATGAGCCTGTAAGCCGGATTCTGTGGGGCGCCCTACTTTGCAGCAGCGCGCCGCGACGATCATTCCTCTAGCCCCGGCCTCGCGACCGGGATCGAGCGACCTACCCGAGGGTTCGTCAGTCCCAGCGGCTTGCGCCGATGGGAAAGGAGCCGCTACGCTTGCGCGCAGTGCTCAGCGAGCCGGGCCAGCTCTGCCCTCCTATTTGGTCTTGCACCTCGCGGGGTTTGCCGTGCCCCCGATGTTGCCACCGGGGCGGTGGGCTCTTACCCCACCTTTTCACCCTTACCGGCGAAGGTAGCCGTTGGAAGATGTCCCGAAGGTTTTCCTCAGGGCTATCACCGGGCCGCTTCGCAGGCGGTTTATTCTCTGTGGCACTGTCCGTGACGCGGTTGGAGAGCACAGTCAGGAGTGACTGTGCCACCAAAAACGTCCCCTGGCGTTACCAGGCGCGATGCCCTTCACCCTGAAGCCCTAAGGCCGCAGGGACTCCGCTTCCGCGGATTCGGTGTCCGGACTTTCCTCCCGTCCCGCATACGCGGGACCAGCGATCGTCCGGCTCACCCGCCGATCTTATTATACCGCGCATTGCGCTGAAGAACTGGCCCGTGTGCGAGACCTTACAGAATCGGTTAGAATCCCCTCGGCTATGTCGAATCCCATTAATGAACTGTTGAAGGCTCCAATACCAAAAAGACTCTGGCACTACACGTCAATTCAGGCCTTCCACGACATTGTAAAGAGCAAGGCCATGTGGGCAACGGATCTTCACTTCCTCAATGACCGGGAGGAGTTCATACACGCACGGGCGCTCGCCAACGAGATAGTCGCCGCGACGCCTGAACTGGATGCCAACGGATTTCCAAACAGAGAATTTATACAAAAAGCAGTCACCGTGGCCTTCGACAGCGGGCCTCTAACCCGCTCTCAGGTTTTTGTTGCTTCGTTCACGGCTGCTGAAGACCAACTGGGGCAGTGGAGAGCCTATTCTCACGGATCGAGCGGAGTGAGCTTGGCTTTTGACCTCAAGGCTTTTCGACCTCCGGAAGATATTGACACTCTCGTCTCATTTGCGCCTTGCGTCTACGATCCCTCCAAGAAACAAGAGCTTTTGATGCATGCTCTCCACCACTTCACTGAGGAAGTCAGCTCTTACTGGGAGAGGACGTTTAGAACCGCATGCGAACTTGATCCCGACAAGCTCACGTCAATAGACAAGAAACAGGTCGTGAAGGAATTCTTAGAAGCTAACCCGATCAAAAAAGCGCCATTCGAGGAGTTCAAGGCCGCTGTAACCAAAACCGGCGTAGATTGCCTTCGGATCGCCGCACTCTTAAAAAACTCGTCGTTTGAGGAAGAGAACGAATGGAGGTTAGTGCTTCCAACGTTGCTGGACCGACCAAGTCCGATGAAGAATCCTCCACGATTCCGAGTTGGAAAGACGACGCTAATTCCGTATATCGCCCACCCCTTCGCAGCCAGCGCGCCGTTGCCCATCGTAGATATGATTCTCGGTCCTGGAAGCGACGAAAACTCAGTTTTCGCAGCCCAGAGATTCCTCAAATTGGAGGGCCTCGACCTCAAGCCGCGGATCTCAAAAGTCCCTTACCGTGCGTCATAGAGTATCGCGAGAGAAGCTGACGCCAATGGCCCGCCTTCTTAGGCGGCCGCTACAGCCCAAGATCACAGATAGGAGTGTTTCCGCAATATTCGAGCTACTTCAGACTGAGGAGCTTCTCGAATTCGGATTCGGTGAGGATGGTGACACCCAGTTCCTTGGCTTTATCGTATTTGGAGCCGGGGTCGGTGCCGACCACGACATAGTCGGTTTTTTTGCTGACGGAGCCGGATACTTTGCCGCCGTGCTGGAGGACGAGCTCGCCGGCTTCTTCGCGGCTGCGATTCGCCAACCCGCCGGTAAACACAAACGACTTCCCCGCGAGCTTCTGGCTTTTGACTTCGCGCTTTTCGGCGGTGGGATGCACGCCAGCTTTGTTGAGCTTCTTGATCAGATTTCGGTTTGCGGGCTCGGAGAAGAATTCGACGATGCTGGCGGCGACTTTGGGTCCGACTTCGGAAACATTTTCGAGTTCTTCAGTTTCGGCCGCGGCTAAATCCTCCAGCGAAGAGAAATGTTCCGCCAGGAGTTGACCCGTGCGCTCCCCTACAAACTGAATACCCAGGGCAAAAACTAGGCGCGAGAGCGGGTTCTTCTTGCTGGCGGCAATTTCGTCCAGGAGATTCTGCGCGGATTTTTCCGCCATGCGCTCCAGGTTGGCGACTTCGTCCTGCTTCAGCGCGTAGAGGTCGGCCACATCCTTGACCATGCCTTTCTCGACGAGCTGATCCACGATTTTTTCGCCCAGCCCATCAATGTTCATGGCATGGCGCCCAGCGAAATGGAGCAGCGATTCTTTCAGTTTCGCGGGGCACGCGGCATTTACGCAGCGATAGGCGACTTCCCCCTCGGCTTTGTGGATGGCGCTGCCGCAGACGGGGCACTCCTTGGGCATGCGAAACGCCTTGCGCGGCTTCCCTTCCTTCACCACTTTCAGGACATGCGGGATGACCTCGCCAGCGCGCTCGACCAGCACGGTGTCGCCGATCTGCAACCCGAGCCGGTCGATCTCATCCATATTGTGGAGCGTGGAACGGCTGACAGTGACGCCGCCCACCTGCACCGGCTCGAGGACGGCCACTGGCGTCAACGTGCCCGTGCGGCCCACCTGCACGATGATGTCGTTCACGACCGTGGTTTCCTGGCGCGCGGGGTATTTGTAGGCAATGGCCCAGCGCGGCGCCTTGGCGGTGAATCCCAGTTCATTTTGCAGGGGCGTGGAGTTCACCTTGATAACCACGCCATCAATTTCGTATGCCAGCTTCTCGCGCTTGCTGTCCCAGGCAACGCAGTAATCCACGACCTTTTCGATGCCATCGCACAGCTTCCAATCGTCGCTGGCGCGGAACCTCAATTGCTTAAGCACCTGCAGGGAGTCCGAATGCCTGGCAAAGGGCACTTTGCCATCGACGAAGAGGTAGTAGGCGAAGAAGTCCAGGCGGCGCTGGGCAGTGATGCTGGGGTCGAGGACGCGAATGGCACCCGCGGCAGCGTTGCGAGGATTGACGAAGATCTTGCCGCCCGATTGCTCCTGCTGGCGGTTCAGCGCTTCAAAAGATTCGCGGGTCATCATGATTTCGCCGCGCACCTCGAAACCGGCAGGCAGCTTGGCCTTTTTCAGCGCGGCGCTTTCCACGCGCAGCGGGATGGAGCGCACAGTTTTCACGTTGGGCGTAACATCTTCTCCGGTGGTGCCGTCACCGCGCGTGACGCCGCGAACGAGCACCCCGTCTTCGTATTGCAGGGAGATGCTCAGGCCATCGAATTTGTGCTCGGCAATGTACTCGATGTCCTCGCGGCCACTGGCTTCGCGCACGCGGCGGTCCCAATCGCGCAGCGCGTCGTGGGAAAAGGCGTTGTCGAGGCTGAGCATAGGCCGGGCGTGGCGAACGGTCTGGAAGCCTTCGCGCGGCGGACCGCCGACGCGCACCGAGGGCGAATCCGGTGTGACCAGTTCGGGATAGGCCGCTTCGATCTCCTTGAGGCGGTTCATCAAGCGGTCGTAGACAGCGTCCGAAATTTCCGGGTCGTCCAGGACGTGATAGCGATACTCGTGATAGCGCAGCTTCTCGCGTAACTCTTCCGCCTCTTTCCTCACCGCGCCGCTTGCCTTTGCCGCCTTCGCCATCGCCGCCTTCCCCGCCCTCTTCATAGGCACACGATATACCTGTTCCCGCTCCCGCCGGGATCGTGCCCGGCCCGTGCCCGGTGTAACCCGCCCCATATTATATAGGCTTTGCCCCTTTCGCCTGTGTAACTCACCCGTTCAAACGGCGGTCCCGGCAGAGTCCAGTCTGGAAGTTCCGGTACTCCACTTGGAATGGCAGAGAAGGCTTTCAACCAGCAATAACACATAAGACAAAAGCCTATTGCCCCGAAACTTATAGCGGCTGGGGCGGAGTTATCCTTGTAATACAGCTGTAATCGATTCGACGGAGAAACGAGGCATACCCATGCGTAGAATACTCTTTACGGTGGTTGGTCTGCTCGTAGTGATCTCAACAGTCCTGGCGTCTGGCGCCTACTCTCAAACTCCTCCAGCCAGTACCGGTACGAACCAGTCCCAGGCAAAAGCCAAGGTGGTCTTTCACTATGGCATGCCTGCCCCCATTAAGAATTGCCTGGAACAGACAGCCATCCAGATCGATGGCGCAACCGTTCACCAGATTTTTCAGTGGCATGTCTGGCAGACCGAAGTCGCCCCCGGAATTCACGTGTTTAGCGACGACAGCCATAGAGACAAGGGATTAACCGGCAGCCTGGCCGCAGGCCAGACGTATTACTATGAGATGGTGTGGCACAAGGCGTTTGGCTTTCCGAAGTGCGAAAACTTCTGGATCAAGTTTGAGGACATGAAGCCCAAGCAGATCGGAAAGGTCAGCGCGATGCTGGGGAAACCCGGCGTGGATGAGACCACAGCAACTGCGGCGTCGCCAGCCTCTGCTGCAACTCCGGCTGCCGCCGCGGAACCCCCAAGAAACACGAACGTCACGCTATCCATCCGGTCTACTCCCGAGGCGGCCGACATAGAGGTTGATGGGAGTTTTGTGGGAAACACGCCGTCCGCGATTGACCTGGCCACCGGCGAACATACCGTCATTATCAGTAAGAAAGGCTTCGAGCCGTGGAAACGGACCATCAAGCTGGGCGGCGGCGACGTCAAGGTGAACGCGGAGTTGGAGAAAGCCGACCCAGCCTCGTGAGATCGGTGTAGGCCGCTTCGATTCCCTTGAGGCGGTCCATCAGACGATCACAGGCGGCGCCCGAAATTTCTGGGTCGTCCAAAACCAAATAGCGATACTCGTGGCGGCGAAGCTTCTCGCGTGGGTCTTCCGCCTCTTTCCTCACCGCGCTGCTACGCTACGCCGCCAGCACTCCACCGACTCCAGGGTCGGCTACCACAAATGCCGGGCCATTCTTCTTCCCTTTGGCACGCCACTTGCTCCAATTCCTCTGGGGCATGGGCCAGGGAACGCGGCGCGTCACCGCCGGATGCTTCTCCTCATCTTCATATAGAATGATGCACGCGCTTACAACCCGGGAGATCATGGATACTCAGTTCCACAACGCGCTGTTGATTCACAACCCGAATGCCGGAAGTGGCGGAAACGTGCGACGCCGCCTGATCGAGCAGGCGCGGCGCATTCTTTCGGCAGGTGGCATCGAAGCCGAGCTTGCGGAAACCACCGGTCCCGGCCACGCTACGGAAATCGCGCAGCAGGCCGCGCGCGACGGCCGGCAACTGGTGATTACGTGCGGCGGGGATGGCACGCTCAACGAAGTCGTAAACGGCCTGGCCACTTACATGAACGGGCACCGCGTGCCGCTGGCGCTGCTGCCGGGTGGGACCGCCAACATTCTGGCGAAGGAGCTTGCACTACCCTGGGACATTCCGCGCGCGGCGAAACAACTCGTCGGCGCGGAAGTGCGAGAGATTGCCCTGGGCCTGGCCACGCCGCTGGAAGAGCCGGAAAAGAAGCGCTTCTTCCTTAGCGTTGCCGGGGCCGGCCCCGACGGCATGATCGTCTATTCCGTGGACCTGGGATTAAAGGCGCGCGTCGGCATACTGGCGTACTGGTGGCAGGGCGCACGCGAAGTTTTGCGGTACACCTTCCCGCGCTTCCGCGTGCGGGCGGGCGAGCGCCAAGTCGAAGGGACGCTCGTCATTGTTGGCCGAACGAAGAACTACGGCGGACCTTTCAAAATTACCGACCAGGCCGATCTCTTCGGGGACCAGTTTGAAGTGCTGGCGCTGACCACGCAGAGCGGATTGCGCTACCTCAGCTATCTTCCCACGCTGTGGATGGGCAATCTGCGCGAGGAAGAAGATGTACACTTCTGGAAAGCGGACACGTTGGTCTGCGAGCCTTTGGATGACAAGCCGGTCTACGCCCAACTGGATGGCGAGCCGTTCGCGCGGCTGCCGGTGGAGTTTTCGATTGTGCCGCGGGCATTGAAGCTACTGGTGCCGCCGGGCACGCCTGGCCCCAACGGCGGATCCACGCACGAGTCCTGACTGTGGGCATTGTCACGCACGCGCTGCTCTCGCTGGCCCTGGCGCGCGGATTCTTCGCGCGGCGGGGATGGCCGGTGCTTGCGGGCATGCTTGTGGCGGGCACGCTTGCCGATGTGGATTTGATCAGCGAGTGGTTTGGGCCTGCCGCTTACCTGGCGGGGCGCCGCACGTTCACGCATTCCTTGTTGGGCACGATCGTCATCATCGCCATCGCCGCGTGGATAGCGCACGCGTTTGACGGCAAACGGCGGGAAACCTGGAAAGGCATCCTGGCGGCGACATCCTGCACCGCCATCGCGCATCTCCTCTTCGATTTCTGCCAATCGGGCGGCATCGCGCTGCTCTGGCCATTCCATGGTACGCGCTATGCCCTGGACTGGCTCCCCCAGGTGGACCCGTGGATTCTGCTTCTACTTCTCGGCGGAGTCGTTGTGCCGGAGTTCTTCCTCTTGGTGAGTTTGGAAATCGGCGCCAAGGATAAAAGGCCGCGGGGGCGCAATGGCGCGCTGGTGGCGCTTGTGCTGATTGGGATTTACGTTGGCGCGCGGGGAGTGTTGCACTTCAACAGCGTCGCGCTGCTGGAACCGCGCGCCTATCGCGGGGAATCGCCGCGGCGCGAGGAAGCGTATGCGGAGTCGTTTTCGCTGTTGACCTGGCACGGCGTGGTGGAAACGCAGTCGTATCTTTGCCTGATCGATGTTCCGGCGACCTCCGGGGACAGCTTCGACCCGGAATCCGCCACCTGCCTGCATAAACCGGAAGAGTCTCCGGTGCTGACGGCCGTGCAACAATCGGCGGTGGGGCGCAAATTCCTGAGCGCGGCGAGAATGCCCCGCGCCGCCGTGGACAAAACGGAGGGTGGATACGAGGTGATTATTCGCGATTTGCGGGATGTGGCGGAAAAAGAGACGCGGAATCGTGTGGTGGCGCGGATCTGGCTGGATTCCGGATCGCGAATCGTCAGTGAGCAACTTGGCTGGGCGGGAGAAGCGCACCTGCGGTGACCGGGATTGCCTGGTTAGGCGTCGGAAGAGAAAAACAAGAGTGGAGAGAAGAGAGTGTGTGACGTTGGAGCGTCGGAGCCCACCGTTCATCCCGAAAAAGCATCGGGATGGCGCAGAGGTCGCAAAAGACGCGAAGGATGGGGCACCCTCAAGTACCGGGGTGGGCGGCGTTCAAAGGACAAACCCAAGAGACCGACCTGAAGGTCGGCCACTACAAAAGCAAAGAGGTGCGGAAAAAGCAGATTCCTCGCTCCGCAGACTCCGTTCGGAATGACAAATCCATGTACAGGTGCCGAGACGGGGTCCAGCAGTGCTGGCCCCCTACGAGGCGGGTTCGGGTTTATGGCGCAAAATCAGGCGGGAGAGAGCGTAACTTGCCAGGCCGAACACAAGCGCCGTCATCGTGACTTCCAACTTGTGCTGCGCCAGAAACGGCAGGGCGTCCTTCCCATAGCGGATGGCTAGATACCCAATGGCAAAGTAGCGGATCGCGCGCGCCAGCGCGATGGCGGAAGCAAAGCTTGCCAGCGGCATTTCAAACACGCCTGCAGCAAGCACGAAAATTTTGAATGGCGTAGGTGGTGGCAGGAGCGCCGCCATCAGCATCCCCACAAATCCATTTTTCTCCACCCAGTGCCGGATGGCGTGCGCGTGCTTGCCCGCTTTTTTGTGGAAAAACGCTTCCTCGCCCCTCTTCGCCAGGAAATACAGCAGCAAGCAACCCAGCAGCGAGCCAAGCCCGGCCATGGTGGCGTAAAGCGGCATGCGCAGGGGATGCTGGATGGAGAGTTCGATGAGCAACAGGTCGTTGATGACGGGAAACGTGAGTACGGAGGAATCGAGAAAAGAAATCAGAAAAAGTCCCGGCGCGCCCAAGGTTCCGGCAAAGACCACGATTTTCTGTTTCCAGCCGCTCAACGGCGCCGTCAACGCAGGATCCTCCGTATGTCGAGAATTTCAGTGTAACAGAGAGCCGGAATGGATTAGAGCAGCGCTTCGATGGCTTCGACGATGATGTCGTAGACGTGGTGAAGTTCTTCCCGCGTAATGACGTAAGGCGGGATCACGTAGATCACATTGCCCAGCGGCCGGAGCAACACGCCGCGGCGCAGGAAAAAGTCGGAGAGTTTGGGGCGCAACGCGGAGAGATAACCGGGATCGTCGGCCCGCAATTCCAGCGCGCCGATGGTGCCGACCTGCCGCGTATCGCCGACCTGACGCATGCCGCGCAAATCGGCCAGGCGATCGGCGTTGATCCGCGAGATCGCGGCAATGCGGTCGAACACGGGCTCGTCGTCGAAAATCTGCAGGCTGGCGTTGGCGGCGGCACACGCCAGAGCATTCCCGGTGTAGGAATGACCGTGGTGGAAGGTGTGCATGTGGTTTTCGCTGCGGAAGGCAGACTCGACACGATCCGTACACAGCGTCGCGCCCATGGCGAGGAACCCGCCTGTGATGCCCTTGGAAAGGCACATGAGATCGGGGACGACATTTGCCAGATCACAAGCAAACATTTTCCCGGTGCGGCCAAATCCGGTGAGCACTTCGTCGGCAATCAGGAACACGTCGTGGCGCGTGCACAGCGCCCGGATCTTCTGCAGAAACTCGACGGGGTGAACGATCATTCCGCCAACGCCCTGCAGGAGCGGCTCCACGATGACAGCGGCAATCTTATCGCCGCGCTCGGCCAGCAGATCCTCCAACTTTTGCACACACTCGATGTGGCAGGTCGCGCGCTTCAATCCCACCGGGCAGCGGTAGCAATAGGCCGAATGGACGCGGTGCACCGGATAGCGCATGGATTCAAAGGGAGCGGTGAACGGCGACGCATCGCTGACGGACATGGCCCCGGCGGTGTCACCGTGATAGCCATCCGCCAGCGCGACGATTTCGTGTTTTTCGGGCCGCCCGATGTTCTGGAAATGTTGCACGGCAAGTTTCAGGGCGACTTCCACAGCGGTGGAACCGTCGTCGGAGAGAAACATGTGCGTCAGTTCGGCAGGCGCCCACTTGCGCAAACGCGCGGCCAGTTCTTCCGCGGGATCGTGCGTGAAGCCCGCCAGAATCACTTGTTCGAGCTTGCGAGATTGTTCCGCAACAGCGGCGCTGATGCGCGGGTTGGCGTGGCCGTGGAGATTCACCCACCAGGAAGAAATCGCGTCCAGTATGCGGCGCCCATCGGCCAAATGAAGGTAGACGCCTTCGGCGCTGGCCACATGGAGCGGGGCGGGGTCCAATAGCGCATTCGTAAAGGGGTGCCAGATGCGCAGCGGTGAAGTCATTGGGAAAATGCGGAGCGGTCAAAGTGATTCAGGAATACTTGCATGAGCGCGGTGCGATGGAGATTGGGGAGCTTGGGAATTTCGCCGATCACGCGAACATGACCAAATTTCTCGATGGTGTCGCGGTTCTCGCGATTCTGATCGCCGATCAATACCACGCCATGCACCGGCAGCTCGGCCGCGTGCAGCGCGGCGAGCGTCAATAGCGTGTGATTGATGGTGCCCACGCCGCTGCGCGCCGCCAAAATCACCGGGAGCTTGAACTTCACCATCATGTCCAGCATGAACTGCTTGGAATTGATGGGCACCAGCACGCCGCCGGCGCCCTCGACGATCAGCCAGTCGTTCATCAGGCTGGCCGGAAGGTTCAACCGGTTGAGATCGATCTCGACCCCGGCCCAGCGAGCCGCCAGGTCCGGGGAAACCGGAGGCACAAATTTGTAGACCTCTTCCAAGGTGCGGTCGGTTCCGATGCCCGCCAGGCGCATGACCGTGACGCGGTCCGAGCCTTCCAGCGTGCCGGTCTGGATGGGCTTCCAGTACACCGCATCGAGCGCCGCACAGAGCAACGCGGAGAGCGTCGTCTTGCCGACGCCGGTATCGGTTCCGGTGATGAAGAAGTGGCTTCTCATGCGCGTCTCGCCGTGGCCAAAACAGGATGCTGCGCCCGCCAAGCTGCCAGGGATCCCACCAGCCGGTCCAACTCATCCTCTGAAATGCGGCAAGTCAAAGAGAAACGCAAGCGCGCTTTGCCTTCGGGGACTGTAGGCGGCCGGATCGCGCGCACCGCGAAGCCGTCTTGCTCGAGATGCTCGGCGGCATCCAGAGTTTCGTCGATCTTCCCGAAGACGACCGGCACGATCTGGCTGGCGCTTCCGGCGATATCGAAGCCTTCCGCGCGCAAGGCGTTGCGGAAGCGCTCCGCGCGCTCCTGCAATTCCCGACGCTCCTTGTCCATCCCGGCTGCGAGACTCACTGCCGCGCTGATCTGCCGCGCAAAATAGGGCGGGAGCGCCGTGCTGAAGATAAATGTACGCGCGTGGTTGATGAGGTGCTCCTTCAGTTCGGCTGGGCCGCAAACGAAGGCGCCGGCACATCCCAGCGCTTTTCCGCAGGTGTGAACCACTGCGAGCAATTGCGGCACAATTCCCGCTTCCGCAGCAAGCCCGCGGCCCTGCGGGCCCATGACACCCATGGAATGCGCTTCATCCAAAATAATCGCCGCGCCATACTTATCGGCCAATCCGGCGATCTCTTTCAGGGGCGCAACGTCGCCATCCATGCTGAAAACGCTTTCCGTAATGATCACTTTTCGCCACGGCGCGCCCGCTTCTTCGCGCAGCACATCTTCCAGCGCATCCAGGTCCAGGTGCGGGTAAATGACTTTTCGCGCGCCCGACAGCCGCATCCCGTCAATCAGACTGGCGTGATTCAACACATCGGAATAAACGACGTCGTCCTTGCCGACCAGCGATGCCAGGAGGCCCACGTTCGCGGCATAACCACTGCTGAAGAACAGCGCTTCCTCGGTACCGGCAAACCTCGCAAACTCCTCTTCCAGAGTTCGCCACTCCTCGCTTTGGCCGGAGAGCAAGCGCGAGGCGGTGCCGCCGACCTTGCGGGCGCGTGTCACTGCGTCAATCGCAGCTTCGTGGAGCTTGGGGTGTTCCGCGAGTCCCAGATAATCGTTGGAACAAAAATTCACGCCGTGGATTTCGGCCAGACTGCGGCGCAGGTTACGCGCGTCCAGGGCGCGCAGCCCCTTCCGCAGTTCCTCTTGCCAGGTGGCTAGGGCGTTAGACGGCATGGGATTCGAGCGGCTTCATCCCCAAACTCTGAAGTAACTGCTCATCTTCATCAACTCCGGGATTTGGCGTGGTCAGAAGTTTCTCCCCGACAAAGATCGAATTTGCGCCTGCAAGAAAACACAGCGTCACCGCTTCCGGCGACAACTGCTTTCTACCGGCCGCCAGACGCACCCGCGAAGCCGGCATGAGGATCCGCGCCGTGGCAATCGCGCGAACCATTTGCAGCGGATCGAGCGGGGGAATCGCGGCCAACGGTGTGCCCTCGACGTGCACGAGCATGTTAATGGGCACGCTTTCGGGGTGGGGGTCCAGCGTCGCCAATTGATGCAGCAGGTCGGCGCGGTCGCTCTCTTTCTCTCCCATCCCCAGAATCCCGCCGCAACACACGGTGATTCCCGCCTGGCGCACCGCCGCGAGGGTCCTCAACCGTTCATCGTACACGCGGGTGGTGATAATCGAGCCATAAAATTCCGGCGAAGTGTCCAGATTGTGATTGTAGGCCGTGAGCCCCGCTTCCTTCAGGCGGACGGCCTGTTCGTCCGTCAGCATTCCCAGGGTGCAGCAGACTTCCACTCCCAGCGAAGAGACACCGCGTACCATTTCCAGGACGATCTCGAATTCGCGGCCGTGTGGCGCTTCCCGCCAGGCTGCGCCCATGCAGAATCGCGTCACGCCTCGCGCGGCAGCCTCGCGGGCCACGCTGATGACGTGCTGGGGATCGAGCAGCCCCTCGCGCTCCACATCAGCATCGTAATGCGCGCTTTGCGGACAATAGGCGCAATCCTCCGGGCAGCCGCCCGTCTTGATGGAAATCAACTGGCAGGTCTGCACACGATCGGGAGCATGGAATGCCCGGTGCAGGGTCTGCGCCTTATAAACCAGCTCGGGCAGGGGCGTGGCGTAAATCGCCGCGACTTCTTCCCTATTCCAATCGTGCCGGAGATGGGCCACTGGGATGGTCTGCTGGGCCGCGCCGCTGAATGCACTGTTCATTCTGGGTATTCGCCTGGCTTGAATGCAACTGTAACAGTCTAACGAGCTTTTCATACTATCATTGCTGCCAAGTTCAGGCCATTTCCATCGCGTCAAATGCTTTGACCAGCCATTAGCGAAGTGTTATAAATCAGGGTTTCCTCCGTCTGCCGCGCCACCCATAGTGGGGTGCCGGGGTGGTCCTGACCCGCTAGGGTCAGAAGGTGTTGCGCGCGGGCGGAAGAGTTCCCGTCCTGTCTGAGTTACGGGAGTCTCCCCGCTTACGGGTGAGACGCTCCCCCTGACGCCGGTGGATGTTCTGCGATTCCGGTTCACCGCGCTCCGCGTTAGGGCGGAGTGGTGTGTGGTTTTGCAGCAGGAGGGGCCGCGGCCGGACCATTGGCCGAAGGAATTGCCCCGCAGGGGCCTAAGTATTCTGGAGGATCCTTCATGCGTATCTTGTTTGAGGCTGCCCGCTCGAAAGGCAGCCGGATGTTGCATCGCGTTTTTGCGGCGTCGGCCCTGCTGCTCCTCAGCGCCACCGCCTTACTTGCCCAACCGGCGGAAGAAGCCGGAGGTGGGGAGGCAAGTCTAAAGCTGCCCGACTTGTCTTCGGTAAAGTTCCTCGGCGTTAACGGCCATACCTTGCTGGTCTTCGGCATCTTCTTCTGCATCTTCGGTCTGCTGTTTGGCATGACCATTTTCATGAAGCTGAAGCACCTGCCGGTACACAGCGCGATGCGCGAAATCTCCGAGCTTATCTACGAAACCTGCAAGACCTATCTGTTCACGCAGGGCAAATTCCTGCTTCTCCTGTGGGTGTTCATCGCCATCGTGATCGTGCTGTACTTCGGGATACTGGCGCCTATCCCCGGCAAGCCCATCATGGTGACGCTGCCGATTATTCTGCTGTTCAGCCTTATCGGCATGGGCGGCAGCTACAGCGTGGCGTGGTTCGGGATTCGCGTGAACACCTTCGCGAATTCGCGCACCGCTTTCGCGGGCCTGCGCGGCAAACCGTACCCCATCAATCACATTCCGCTCGAATCGGGCATGAGCGTCGGCATGATGCTGATCAGCGTGGAACTCCTGATGATGCTGATCATTCTGCTGTTCATCCCGCGCGAATACGCCGGAGCGTGCTTCATCGGATTCGCCATCGGCGAATCTCTGGGCGCCGCTGCGTTGCGTATTGCGGGCGGCATCTTCACCAAGATTGCCGATATCGGCTCAGACCTGATGAAGATCATCTTCAAGATCAAGGAAGACGACGCGCGCAACCCCGGCGTCATCGCCGATTGCACCGGCGACAACGCGGGCGATTCGGTCGGCCCCACCGCCGATGGCTTTGAAACCTATGGCGTGACGGGCGTGGCACTGATCACCTTCATTTTGCTGGCGATCAGCCCGGCGCACTTTCTGCCAGCGGGAGTAACGCTGGGCACGGCATCGGCGGATGCACTGGCCCGTGCCACGACCATGGCGAGTACCGTGCAAGTTCAACTGCTGGTGTGGATCTTCGTGATGCGCGTCATCATGCTGATCGCCAGCGCCTCCGCGTATTTCATCAATGGAGCAATCCAAAAGGCCCGCTACGGCAACGCCGCGGAAATGAACTTCGAAACGCCGCTCACGTGGCTGGTGTGGATCACTTCCTTCGTTTCGATCGCCTTCACCTACGTGATATCGTCGCTGATTATTCCGTCACTCGGCGGCGATCCCACCCAATGGTGGAAGCTCGCCACCATCATTTCGTGCGGGACACTGGCAGGTGCGGTCATTCCGGAACTTGTGAAAGTCTTCACCTCGACGGAATCGCGCCACGTCAAGGAAGTGGTTATTTCCGCCCAGGAAGGCGGCGCATCCCTGGACATCCTCTCCGGATTCGTGGCCGGGAATTTCTCTGGCTACTACCTGGGTGGCGCGATTGTCACGCTGATGTCCATCGGCTACCTGATCAGCAATTTGGGGCTCGCCCATCTGATGGGTGCGCCGGCGGTTTTTGCTTTCGGGCTGGTGGCTTTCGGCTTCCTCGGCATGGGACCAGTAACCATCGCCGTGGATTCCTACGGCCCGGTCACCGACAACGCGCAATCCGTGTTTGAACTTTCGATGATCGAGCAGCTTCCCAACATCAAGCAAGAATTAAAGAAGGACTACAACATCGATGTGGACTTCGAGCGCGCCAAGAATCTTCTCGAAGCCAACGACGGCGCGGGAAACACTTTCAAGGCCACTGCGAAGCCCGTGCTCATTGGCACAGCCGTGGTCGGCGCAACCACCATGATCTTCTCCATCATCATGGCCCTCACCCACGGCCTCACCAACAACCTGGAGAAGCTTTCACTCCTCTACGCTCCCTTCGTGCTTGGCCTGATTACCGGCGGCGCCATGATTTACTGGTTTACGGGCGCTTCCACACAGGCGGTGACCACGGGCGCTTACCGCGCGGTGGAATTCATCAAGCGGCACATCAAGCTCGACAGCGCCGAAAAGGCCAGTGTGGCCGACTCCAAGAAGGTGGTGCAAATCTGCACGCAGTACGCGCAGAAGGGCATGCTCAACATTTTTATTGCCGTCTTCTTCGCCACTCTGGCCTTCGCCTTCGTCGAGCCATTCTTCTTCATCGGCTACTTGATCTCCATCGCCATCTTCGGTCTCTACCAGGCCATCTTCATGGCCGATGCCGGGGCCGCTTGGGACAACGCCAAGAAAATCGTCGAAGTGGAGATGAAGCAGAAGGGCACGCCGCTGCACGACGCCACTGTAATTGGCGACACCGTCGGCGATCCCTTCAAGGACACGTCCTCGGTGGCGCTCAATCCGGTGATCAAGTTCACCACGCTGTTCGGCTTGCTGGCCGTATCGCTGGCGGTGAAGCTTACTGCGGAAACGGGCGGGACGCTTGCGCACATTCTGGCGGCCGCCTTCTTCGCCGTCTCGTTCACGTTTGTGTATCGCTCGTTCTACAGCATGCGCATCCGCGGCTCGGCTGCACAATAGCGCCAACCAATCTATCCAGGCGCCCCGTCCCGACGGGGCGCCTGTTTTTTTGGGAGTGCGGCGGCTCGCCGCCGCTTTTACGGTCGCACAGCCATCAATCAAATGTAGCAGATAGTTATGCGATAATATCATTAGACAATATTACTTATGCTATACTATCTGGCGGATACTGCCTCGTGGTAGCCTGCATGTCCACACCTCTTCCTCCCATGCAATCGATCTTCGCTGATGAGAGTTCACTTCGCGATTGGCCGCACAGTCCTGCGCATCGCCTCTCCCTGCCTGGAGCGTATATCGTCACCGCAGGAACTTACCAGAAGCAGAAACACTTCAATACGCCCGCTTTGCTGACAAGGCTGACGAATCTGCTGCTGAACCTGGCAGAGGCTCATAGCTGGATGATTCAAGCCTGGGCCGTATTCCCGAATCATTATCATTTCATTGCAGAATCCCAGAAGCCGGAAACTTTGCGTCGTTTAGTTCGCGAACTGCACTCTTGCAGTGCATTGGAGTTGAACCGCCAGCAGAATGCGGCCGGCCGCAAGGTATGGTTTCAATACTGGGAGTCCCAGCTCACGTTTCACCGGTCATTTCTTGCCCGCCTGAACTACGTGCACCAGAATCCAGTCCGCCACGGGCTCGTCCTCAAGGCGAGTCAATACAAGTGGTGTTCGGCGGGTTGGTTCGAGCGCAAGGCGGCTCCTGCTTTTCTGAAAACAGTAGCATCTTTTCCCATTGATCGCCTGGATGTTCCCGATGATTTCGGCGATTTGCTGGCGCCGTAAAAGCGGCGGCGAGCCACCGCATTCCAAACGTAACCTGCTGATGGTAGAATTTGTGACGATTCCCACTGAGGTGCAATTCATGAGAAAAATTTTACTCGCCGTAATCGTGGGCTTAGCGATTTGTGCGCTGGCCCTACCTTCTCTCGGTCAAGAGCAGATCAAGTGGAAGATTCACGATCGTAATCGGCCGCTGCCGCCGGTTGTGGATCCGGGAACGGCGAGCACGCCGGACGTGCCCGGGCGCGCGCCTTCCGATGCCGTCATTCTGTTTGATGGCAAGGACCTCTCCAAGTGGGCGCACAAAGATGGCAGCGCCGCCAAATGGAAAGTAGCAAACGGCTACGCGGAAGTCGTCGCGAAAACCGGTTACATCTACACGCGCCAGGCATTCGGCGATTGCCAGTTGCACGTCGAATTTGCGGAGCCGTCACCGCCCAAGGGCGAAGACCAGGGACGCGGCAACAGCGGCGTCTTCCTGATGGGTCTGTACGAGATTCAGGTGCTGGACTCCTATGAGAACAAAACCTACGCCGATGGGCAGGCCGCTGCCGTGTATGGCCAGTATCCGCCGCTGGTGAATGCTTCGCGGCCGCCGGGCCAGTGGCAGAGTTACGACATCGTGTTTCACGGGCCGCGCTTCGATGCGTCCGGCAAGCTGCTGCGGCCGGCGCGCGTCACGGTCTTTCACAACGGCGTTTTGGTGCAGGACAACGTTACGCCGACCGGACCCACCGAGCACGGGGAGCGCCCACCGTACAAGCCAACACCCAAGAAATTGCCGCTGGCGTTGCAGGATCACGGCGACCCGGTGCGTTACCGCAACATTTGGATTCGCGAATTGAAACCGGCGGAAAGCGAGAAGTAGCAGAGAGAATTTAGTCGCACTTCACGAGCGAACGAGGCCTGCAAACTTTCGCGGATTGTTGTCGAAACTGGGGAAGACGCCGTTGAGGTCGCGCACGCCGAGATGTTTGGCGAGAATCTCGCCAACCACCACGCGGAAATCCGTCGTCAGCGCGAGATCGCGCCCTTCATTTAATTGGTGGTCTTCGAGCCCCGGCCAGCGGCCATAGACGCGGCCGCCCTTGATGTCGCCGCCCAGAGCGAACATGCAATTCGCGTGGCCGTGGTCCGTGCCGCGATTCCCGTTTTCCTTGGCGGTGCGGCCGAATTCGCTCATCGTGACCACGACGATATCCGCCATGCGATCGCCCATGTCCTGATGAAACGCGGCCAGGGATTGCCCGAGTTCCCTGAGCAGGTTGGCCAACTGGCCTTGCACGCCACCTTCATTGACGTGGTTGTCCCAGCCGCCGCAATCCACGAAGAGCACTTCGACGCCGATATTAGCCTTGAGCATTACGGCGATCTGCTGCAGCTTCTGTCCCACTTGTCCCTTCGGATAATCGGCGCCGTTCTCCGGCGGAAATTTAGTCATATCAATCTTGCGGAGCATGTCGATGGCCTCGAAGGTTTCCGTGCCGGTGCCGTGCAAGGCGTGATCCACGGTCTGCGCATACATGGCCTCGAAGCCGCCCTGCGCGACATTCGCCATCGACGGGGATTGCGCCTGCACCTTGAACTGCCGCAAATCGGGAATTGCCATTGCTCCGGCGCTGCCCTGCAGCATCCGCGGCAGATTGGGTCCCATGGCCACGGCGCGAAACGGCGAAGCGTTTTCCTCCGGGATCGTGCCGAGCGCGCGATCCAGCCAGCCATCCTCGGTCGCTTTCACGCCGGGCGTGCCGGACTCCATGTAATCCTGGGCATCAAAGTGCGAACGCGTGGTATCCGGAGACCCGGCGGCTTGCACAATCGCCAATTGGTTTTTCTGAAAGAGAGGCACGAGCGGCGCGAGGCTTGGGTGTAGGCCGAAAAACCCGTCCAGGTCGATTGCGGCATCAAGGCCTCCACGGCGGGGTTGTGGAATCGCGATGGTTGGGCGCAGGCGGTAGTAGTTCGGCTCGCCAAACGGGACCACGATGTTCAGGCCGTCGGCGGCGCCGCGTTGGAACAGGACGACGAGCTGCTTCTTAGCTGCTCCCGGAGTGGAGGCGATGGCGCGCTGCAGAAAGGCTGGAACCGTGCTCAATCCCACTAGAGCGATGCCGCCCTGCTTCATGAAACAGCGGCGCGAGAATTTCGCCGGCCTTACGCCTTCACAACATGAATTGCTCATGAGAACTCCTTTGGAGTGCGAGAGCTTGCTCTCGCTTTTGAGCTGCAAGCCACATCTGCCAAACTATCATTGGACGCAGTGGCTCAAGTCTCAAAAGCGGCGGCGAGCCGCCGCACTCCAAAATTACCGGCGCTGAAACTCGGGCGCGCCTAGCACTAGGCCCGTGACTACGCCCAAATCCACTTGCTTCACCGGGTCGTCCAGTTTCGCCTGCACGATCTGCGGATTATCGAGCTGCTTCCGCAACGTCTCCACGGTTCCCGAAGCGGCCTGCCCACCCAGGAATACGGCCACGGCCCTGTCGAGAGCCGCCTTGGCGTCAGCTGTCGAATCGCTCCCCAGAAGCGCGGTCACATCGCTGCGCGAGCCGCGCACTTTGTTTCCCGCCAATGCCAGCGAAAAATTCAAGCGGTTCAACAATGCTCCGGTGTTCACCCAGGTTTCCGCTTTGTCCGAATAGCCAGTGGGGGGCTGGCATTGATAGAGAGGCTCGCCGATGCGGCCCACCCACTGGACCAGCGGCATGGGCGTATCCACATCGGCTCCCAGCGCGCGCACGGACGAGACCACCAACTCAAAGGGCTTTTTCACTTTTGCGCGGTACGCTTCGCGCGACCAGAACTCCGGCGAATAGATCATCGTGCGCAGCACTTCGCGGATGTCCCCGTCGCTCTTTTGAAAGGTCTTGGCCATGCGCTGGACCAGTGCCGGCGGCGGCGTGTCTGAAACAAATCGCCGCGCCAGTTTCGTGGAAATGAATTTCGCGGTGCTGGGATTTTTCACCAGCAGATCGATCACCTGCTCGCCATCTTTCATGCCGCCCGCATGAATCTTTTTGCCCAGCACGCGCTTGGGATCGGGGTCGTGCACTCTCTCGTCAAACTTGAAGCGGGGATGCTCTCGCGGCTTCTCAATCGTCCATCCCGTGAAGCAACGCGCCACTTCCGTCACGTCCTGTTGCGTGTACCCGCCGTCCACACCGAGCGTGTGGAGTTCCATCAATTCGCGGCCGTAATTTTCGTTGAGCCCGCGCTCCTGTTTCTTCTTGTTTGCTCCCTGGCCCGGCGGAGGATTTGGGCGGCCCCAGCCGTCGTACGGTCCGCGGCGCATTTGCTGGCGCATGGCGCGCTGCGCGGCCTGGCGCGCCGCGGCGCGGGGGTCGGCGCTCAGGAAATTGTCCAGATAGAAAAGCATGGCCGGGCTTTTGGCAGTCTCCGTGACTAGGTCCTTGAACTTGCCGAGAGCGTGCGGCTGGATAACGTCGCGTTCATAGGATGTGAGGTACCACTTGTCCTCGCCTTTGCCCGCGTACACGTTGAAATGGTTAAACCAGAAGTCGTCCATCACTTGCTGGAGCTGGCGTTCGCTGTAGATCGCCCGCGTCACCTTGGCCATGGCCAGTTCTTGCACGACGCGTTGCGGCCTCTTGCTGTCATCGGCCATCGCGCGCGGCACGGCGTTGGGGTCAACTCCCAGGGCGTCTCTTCTGCTGGCCCCCGGTGTGGCCGGATTCAACTTCATGGGCGAGGGCGTGTCCGTGGAAGCCGTGTTCTCGGTGCCGCCGGCGCCGGCTTCACCCTTCATGGCGGAATCGCTCGCTGGCATGTCCTGCAACATCGCGTTGACACCGGCATCGGCGTCCTTCTGCAATGCTTGCTGCTGGTTGGTGTCTGCTTTGGTGAGTTCCGCCTGCTTGGCGGCCTGGTTCGCGGCCTGTTTCGGATTGGGATATTCGGCTAGCAATTGCGAAGTGGACATTTGCAGCGTCGGAAAGGCCCTCAGGCGTGCTTCCATGGCGCTGTCATCCAGCGCTTTCGGGTTGAGTTGCAGGTCAATCCACTTCCCCAAGCCCATTTGTCGCACGCGCTCGATGTCGCGGGGGCAAGGCCCGTAGGCCAGACGGTTCAGCGCGTGCAGAATCGCTTCATCTGGGCTCAATTCGGTGATCGGCAGGCCCTTCAAAACAGGATCTTGCTTAGGGCCCTTGTCTTTTGGGAACGCGCTGGCCACCAAGCCCGAAAGGTCAATGAGGAGCGAACAAATACAAGCCACACTGAGGAGCATGGCCAGAAGGGATTTGGGAGTGACGGCGAGCCCGGTGACAAAGCGGTGTCCAGACCTGTCCACAAACATGCTGCGGTAAAGAGAGATGGAGCGATTCCGGGACAGCATCACTCCCAGCTTAACCCAGCTCGCGAGGGAAAGTTGCCGCCAACAAGCCCTTGTGTTCTCTAAGGTCAGCCCCGGGCGCTAGTCGCTTAGGACGAACTCCGTTTCCCGCTCCGGCGCCTGGTTTTGCGCGGCGTCCACGGCCTGCAATACCAGACGGTAATTGCCCGCCGGCAGATCCTTCACCGGCACTTTCAGTCCAAACGGAATCACGGGATTGCCCTTCTGAATGAAATCCTCCATGGGCATGGCGCCAGTGAAGAACACCTCTTTGTTCGTGGTCTTGTCGAAAACCCTGTAGCCCGCGCCCACCCTCGGGGGATTCTCCGACTTCAACAAGGGCTCGTAGACTTCGGAGTACAAAATCACATTGTCTGACTTCTTGAAACGGTAATCCGCCGCCGGGTTCACCTGCATGCCCTTGACGATCAGCGGCGTGCGGTCTTCCAGCAGCACGGCATCCATTTCCGCGGAGACTGCGGTCAGAGGCTGCACGTTGGTGGACAAAACCACGCCACCCAGCGTGAATTTCTTCCCATCGTAAGCGTCTATCTGCAGCGGAGCTTCGAATTTTCCGAAAGCATCGCCGCCGGAACTCAGCACCACCGTCAACTTATAGCTTCCCGGCGCGGCATCGAACTGGTTCTGGTAGCGGAAGGGCCCCTTCATGAACTCCTTCCATTCGTCCTTTTCCAGGTCGAGATTCAAAACATCGTTGAACCGCGCCCCAGTGGAGCCATCCGGTTTATAGGCAATCCCGAGCACATTCACGACCGCGTGGTATTTCCCTTTTTCCTTGTTGAACACCAAATCGCTGCCGGGTATTTGCATGATGAGATTCACGCGCGCAATGTTTGGCGCCGTGTAAAAGTACGGGGCTTGCATCGAGCCGTGAATGGTCCCGGGCTGCGATCCCGCCGCCTGGACTTCCATTTGCTTCTCAAGCGGCTTGCCATCGAGCGGATTCACGGGCCGCGTGTTGCAGTATCCGCTACGCGACCTCAGTTCCATTCCGCTGCGGTTCAGCTTCACCTTCAGAGTGTGGCAACTGCCCTCCGGATTTGATGGCGGCACATAGCCGAGCACGTAGAACTGGTTGGCCTCCTGCGCGATGCGATCCAGCCCGCCCAGCAAGTCATTGGTGTTGTAAATGGTAAATCCTCCGGTGCCTTCCGCCAGCGCCAGCAGGACCTGCTGATTGGTCACACCAGTTTCCGGCATCTTCGGCACGAGGATCTGCGGCTGGTTCAAGGGGTTGTTGGGGTTGTTGTAGTAATTGGAGTAGGGAGTCCCCGTGCTTCCTCCTCCGCTGCCACCTTTGCCGCTGCCCGTGCCGGTGCCGGTTCCGGTTCCCCCGCCCTTGCCGCCGCCGGTGCCGCCGCCACCCGTGCCGCCGGTGCCTCCGCCACCCGTGCCTCCCCCGGTCCCTCCACCCTTGCCGCCACCGCCAGTCCCTCCACCGCCAGTCCCTCCGCCACCACCTGTTCCACCGCCACCGCCGCCGGGTTTCTGGGGAGACATGGCAGCGGCCAAGCTATAGCTCGTCATCACCAGCCTTGGCCGAATGACTCGATTGCCATCTTTGAGCGCCGCCGCATGCGCACTGAGCTTGCCCGAAGACTGCTGCAATCGCGCACTTCCCCCCGGCACTCCGGCGATCAACCCGCGCACGTCCAGCGAGTAGACCGCAATGTTGGCCTTGTTGCACGCGTCAATCGTGGCGGTCAGCTCCGACATGCGCTCCGGATCCAGTGGAAAACCCGCGGAAAACAGGATTAGCATTTTGCGGCCCGGCACCACGCGCAGATTTTTAGCCAGGCTGCGAATGGAAACGAGCATGCTGCGCGCGCCAAAATCCGATTCCGCGCTACTCACCGACGGCATCCCGAGCGAAGCGACCGTCATGGGCTGCGATGCGCTCTGCGCATTGGTTTCAATGTTGGGCATGTGCACGCCCGATACGGCGGCCTGCAGGAGTTTCGCGTTCGCGGTGAAGTTCTGCTTGATGATCAGGGAACCGCCAAAATCCACCACGGCCATCAAGCGGTCCGGCCCGGCGGTCTTTTCGATGAACTTTGCCGCCGCACCGCGCGCCTGAATTTGTTCGGGCGCCTGCATCGAGGAGTTATCGAAGAACAAAATCATGTAATGCTGCTGACCCTTGGCTTGCACCGTGGGGTCTGAGCCAAACGAAAAGCTCGAAATGGCCTGTTCTTTGTTGTCCTCGAAAACTTTGAAGTCCTGCTGCGTCAGGTCCGGGACGTACTTCCCTTTCTTGTCCGTCACCACCGCATCCACCAGGACGATCCGCGACTCCGTCCGGATGACTGTGCCAGTGGCCACGGCCTGTTCATTTCCTGTCGTGGGGGACGCCGCAGGTTTGGGGGCATCCGGCACTTGCGCACGAGCGCCAAGGGGCCAGGCGGCCAGCGCCAGCAGCATCACCGCAAAAAATCGTAGGCTGTTCTTGAATCCAGGTTTGAAGCTCATTTCCCCCCTCCTTCAGAGCACTTCGTAGATTTCGAGCGTGCGAGCCGTTACTGAGATAGACGTTATGCAAGGTTGCGAGAGGTACAAATTAGTCATCTTCCCCTCATTCAGACTGCTTCCCGACTCAGTACGGTATGACCACCGTCCCGTTGCGCGCCGCCATCTGTGCGCCTTCGGAATCCCGCACCACCTGCCGCACCATGTATTTGCCCGGCTTCACCTCAAAGCTCGATTTCACCGACAGTCCCGTGCGGCCCAGCTTTTCAAACGTCGCATCGAACAGGCGCATTTTCACAAGCTTTTCGCCGCCGGTAATGAAGTTCCCGTTCTCGTCAAAGACGGCCGTCGCGATCGTCAAATTGTCAAGATTCCTTCCTTCCGCCTTACGGAAGTGCATCCCCTCCAGTTCCAAGTGCGACACTACACTCAGCCGCGCGCCCATATCCCCGGTTTTGAAATATTGTGTCTGCAAACTCAGCGGGAGGTCATGAATCTCATCCTGCGAAAAGAGCGCTTCCTGAATTTCCTGCTTTTCCATCTCCCGCGGATCGTCCAGCTTCTTGGGAGCATAGTAGCCGCGGCGCGCCTGGATGGCGTACTTCTGTTTTTGCGCCAGCGTTACCTTTAGCGTGTGGTACTTTCCGTCCATCTTTTGATTCTGCGGCGAAAAACCCAACACATAGGAAACTTCCGGAACGCCTCCTGCCAGTTTCAGCCCACCCTCCAAATCGTTCGAGTTATGGAAGAACGTGCCGCCCGTGCCATAAGCCATATCCATCAGAACAAATTGCAGTTCGGATTCCTCCGCCATGCGGTACGTCGACTTGTATCCCGCCGTTATCGGGGTGTCGGAGTTTTGCTGCGCGATGTCCCCACCCGGCTCCGAAACGTACAGTCCACGCGCGTCCAGCGCATTGATGACGATGTTGGCGCGGTTGGCGCGATCCACAATCCCATTGGCATCCAGCATCTCCGTCGTAATCAGAAATCCTGGGGAGGCCAACAGCAGGACGCGCTCGCCGGGTTTTCCAGCCAAAGCACGCAGCACCGTTTCCAATTGGCGGTAAGTAAAGTCGTTGTTCGAATCCCCGGCATTCAACGCGCGCATCACCGCGCCTTCTGCTGCCGTCTGAGCCGCCATGAGCATCCGCTGGTCCCCGCCAAACATGCACTGTAGCGTTTCTTGAATGACGACTGCGAGCGCCTGGGGGTCGTGCTTGTTTTCAATCTGATCCGCCATGTAGTGTGAAACGTCGGGGCAATCGGTCATGTGGCTGCCCATCAGATCTCGCGGCAGCACTCCGAGCAGTTTTTGCTTCAGCGCTTCTTTGTCGCTGGTGAAATCCTGCGTCAATTGCCCCGATGTCGAGAAGATGCCTATCCGGTCGCCCGGGGTCATGGCATCCACGAACCGCCCCGCTGCCACGCGCACAGAGACGGCATCCACCATTTTCAAATGGACGTCATCAAACGTCATTGCCACAAATCGTTCCGGGAGCATCACGGAACCGCCGGCAGGGATTTCTCCTTCGCTCGTCTGCGTTTTCGCGGCTGCCTCTGCGCGTTCCTTCCGGGACTTGGCCGTTTCAACGCCGAAAGTGCTGATCGCCTGCAGCTTTCCGCTGTCGTATACGAGAAAATCCTCCTTGCGCAGGCCTTCCACCGGTTTGTCGTGGGAGTCCCGCACGATCACGTGCACCTGCACGAGGTTTACGCGCAATTTGAACGTCGCGCCCGTGTCCTGCATGGATACTTCCTGCTTCGCCGCGCCATTGTCCTTGGGGGTTTGCGTCTCCGTGGGATTGCCTTGTGTTTTCTCTGCGGGTGGGTTGCCTTGACCCGCTGCGCCGGAGGAGTCCTGGGCGCGAGACACTGCGGCAGATGTCGCCAGAATCGTGAGGAACATCAATAGGTGCAGGGCGTGCCGCTGGGTCACTTTGGAGTTCATGGGCTTCCCGTACCCCTTCCCGCGACCCAGCCGTAGAGCCCGCCATCCCTTTCAGGCCGCATTGTTGAGGTGGGACAACCTGACTATACGCTCACGTTGATAGCAGTCCTAGCGTCAATATGCCCAGTTCTGCGGCGCTTCACGGCACTGATTGCATTGCCCTTAGTTCGCGCCGCTGCGGAATGCCTCGAGGTTCCAGGTGTCCTGCGCTTCCACGTGCCGCAACACATAGCGGTCTCCGTTCGCGAGGCGCACACGAAAAAACGTCTCTCCCGGTGAATACCAGCGGTCTTCCACTTCGGCAACTGCCAGCGTTTCCCCGCCCAGGCGCACGCGCACCGGCCGCTCGTCCGCACGATAGCCAGCGTAGCACTCCACCTCAACGCGTTTCACTTCTGCTTCTGCTCCTTTACCTGCGCCAGTGTAACCGGGGGTGCGTTCTTCCTCTTTACCGATTCCTTCCCACCGCCTGCTCTGCATTCCACGCCGCACCCAAAAACACGATGACCGTTGAGATTTGCATCCAGATGAGCAACCCGATCACCGCAGCCAATCCGCCATAGACTACGCTGTACGGCACGCGCCGGACATAAATGCCAAAAAGGACGTTCACAAACCACCACAGGAGCGTCGCCAGCATGGCTCCGGGCAGCACGTGGCGCAACCTCTTCTCCTTCGGGCGCGCCACCCAATAGATGACCGTCAATGCCAGCATCGCCAGCACCATTGCCGCCGCCGGGAAAAACACCAGCCACAAACCGTGAACGGGCACTGTACTGCCTAATTGCAGCGTGATCCATTTCCGCAACGGCCGCCCAAACACTCCCAGGATTCCCGCCGCCAGGATCGGCGCAATGGTGATCAATAGAAGCAGCAGCCCGCGAAACTGGCGGTGCAAAAAGCCGAGGCGCTCATCATCCCCGTAAATCAAGTGGATGCCGTCCATAAGCAGCTTCATCACCTGCGACCCGCCAACAAGCGTCCCCGCCCAGCCGAGCAGCGCAAATTTCCACACATCGGGTCCGCGACGCGCCAGGAAGTCCGTCACGATGCCCTGGCTGCCCGGCGGCAGAAACACCGTGAAATTACGAATCGTATCGAGCAGGGCGGTTTTGCTGCCGATCCAACTGGACGCAAACCACACCGCCAACAATAATGTCGGGAAAAAGGCCAGAAAGAGGTTGAACGCGATCGCTTGTGAGATCACGCTGCATCGCGGAAAAACCCGCGCAACCACACGCCACATCTTTGTTGTCAAATGATGCCTCGCAACGTTCCCCTTGCATTATATAGAGTTCCCGGTCGCGCATCTGCGCCGCTGGCGCTTGCACACCCTGCGCTTCCCGGGACCGGCGCTCCCATTCGCTACTTCTTCCTCTCCTGTCGTACACTTTTGGAGGGACGCCACCGAGGTTTCCAGAGATGAAAACGGCACCCACGCGGGCATGTATCTCTGCCCAAAGTTGGTTTCGGCCTGTGGGAATGGGACGCGCTGTGGCGCGAATGCGGCTTCGGCAAATGAGCCCGTTCTTACGCTGGACAGCACGCGCGGCCGCTCTGGCCGCTATGTGTCTTGCGTGGGCTTTCTTTGCGCACGCGCAAAACGAGGCTGCCAGGAAGTACGCCTGGAAGCCGCTGGAATTCGCCATTCTTCGGTTCAATGACGAAGCGCCCAATTCCTGGAACATCTACCATTGCGAGAAGAAAGGCCTGCTGCTGGTGCGGCTCTGGAAACGCTACCTGTTTATCGATGTGGAGGAACAAGAGGTCTACGATCTGGATCCGCAGAAACTCACCATCCAGGGAAACAGCGTGACGTGGTCTTTCGCCGATCTCCCCGATAAACCCATTCACACGCCCGATTGGACGGACCGCAATGTCGGCCGGATGCAACGACTGCGCTTCCGCCTTGGCAAGGACGGCCACGTCCTGGAGCTGCAACTGCCGTTCGACGTCAACGGGCGGCCAATTTACTGAGCCTGAAATCCAAAATTGCAGAGGGATTCCTCCGCTCCGGGACGGCCAAAAGCGCCGTCCCTCCGGTCGCAATGACAGATTTTTGAGTTGGATGATAGAGGAAGCAGAACAAGACGCGTTCGGCTGCAGATGATCAAGTCCGGAATTCAGGCTGCAAATGTCCGTTTGATTATTGGGGACTACTGGCGATAGACGCCGTAAAACCAGGGGATGCCCAGCGCTCCCGGCTCGACGCCAACCACAATCTTGTCGCCATCGCGGAAGCGGTCGAAATCGTCCGAATCCACCGCGAGGCGCTCGAAGTGGCGCCCTTCGCGCCACGACTTCACAAACAACCGCCGCGTGCCGCGCACAACACCCTTCATCTGGTAACGCCCGTAAACGCTGGCCGGCTGATAGGTCACATTCTTCGGCGAATCCAGACTGCCGTTCAGGAAAAGCACGGTCAACAGGATGAAGGGGATGGGAACTAACCCCGAGAATAGGTGCCTCAGGATCTCAATCTCCTGACGCGCATGCGCGCGGCGCTCCAGGAATACTGCCAGCGTCAGCGCCAGGAAAAAGACCAAGCCAAAGAACACCAGCATCGCGTCCAAGTCTAACGGAGGATAAATCTGGCTGACATAGGGAAAGAGGAGCGAACCGGCGAGAAAGATGGCCGTCTGAAGCAGCAAGCGGCGGCGGAAGACGAGTTCCGCGGCGGCGGAGGTCAATCCGCAAACGGGACACTGATTCGTAGTTCGCACTGCGCCGCAATCCAGGCAACGAGTCATGAACTTTAGTATACGGCTTTAGGATGCCGCCGTGAGTTTCGCGAGCAGGTCCTGGAAATGCTGCTGGCTCTGCTCTTCGGCGAGCGAAAAGGTGACGCCCATGCCGAGGCCCGGCTCTACACGCTTCACCGAACAGTCCAGCCACAAAGGCCGCTCCAAGCCAAATCGCGCGCGGAAACCCGCGCCCACCCAGAGCACATCTTCCGATTCGATGAACATTCCATCAGCGCTGATGTCCCGCGTGCGGGCTTTCAGCCGTGCAGAACCCCATTCGATCTCGAGATGAACCTGGTAGGGAAAACGCGGTGCCCTGCGGCGGTCCAGCTCGCGCGGCCCTAATCCCTCAGTGTTCATGGACCCGGCGCTCCTCGGTAAGCAGATGGCGCGCAAGCATCGAGCCCGTACAGCGTGCCTCTGCCCTGAAGATACGACGGGAACCACTACAATGTTTCAGACACCGCCGCGCGATGTTTTGTTCCCGGCAATTGTAAGTTGGACACACGTGACGCCGCCGCCATAGAGCTTAACTCTACAGACTTACTTCCGATAGCGATCTCTGGATGAGCGCGGAGCACGGGTGCGATAGAATTCCCTGTCGGTGAAAAATGCCCAATACCGAGCAGGCAGGGAAGGCGGCATCGATGCCCCAAGAAGGGCTTTTGCGATATTTGATTGCCGAGGAATATACACCAGAGAGCCTCGCAAAGATCCGGGAAATGCTGGAAGCCCGCGGCACGCATGCGATCCTGCCGGTGGAGCACGGGTTGTTTGCGGCGACGGCGGCGCCTGCCGCGAATAGCGTATCCGGTTATCACCACGTCTGGGTACGGGACAATGTGCTGGTGGCGAATTCCTTCCGTTTGCGCGGAGAACTGGCACCCGCCATCGCCTGCATGCAAGGCCTCTCGCAATTCTTCGCCAAGGAGCGGCCTCGCTTCCTGAACATTATCCAGGATGCCACGCACAAGCTGAAAAACGATGTGCAGTGCCGGCCGCACATACGGTTCGCGGCACAGGCGCTCGGCGAGCTTCCAGAAAGGTGGCCGCACGCGCAAAACGATGCGCTGGGACTGGCGCTGTGGTTTCGCTTCGTGCTTGCGAACTCCGGCGCGCTTCCGCTGACCGCCGCTGACTGGGAAATCTACGAGCTTTTCCCGCGCTATTTCGAGGCCATCGAGTATTGGCAGGATCGGGATAGCGGGGCGTGGGAAGAAGGACGTGCGGTTCGCAATTCCAGCGTCGGCGCCGTGGTGGCGGGACTCGAAGAAATGCGGGAGTATCTGCGCTCACCTGATCGGCAGAAGAAAGGGGACGATGTTTCCGCGACGCGAGACACGCTGGCGAAGCTGGACCAACTGATTGCGAAGGGGCGCGCGCGGCTCGATGCCACGCTGCCGTTTGAGGCGCCGCCGGAGCGGCTCGCTGATTCCGCGTTACTCTCCTTGATTCACCCGTTGCGCGTTGTTCGGGAGATTGCGGCGCAAGACGCCATCCTAAATCTTGTGCAGGCGCGGCTGAAGGGCGAGATCGGCATCAAGCGCTACGCTGGCGATTCCTATTTTTGCCAGGACTACGATCAATGGTTTGCGCCGGGCCAGATGAGCAGCGACTTCAGCGATAGGATGGCCTACCGGGACGCCCTGCTGCGGCCGGGTTGTGAGGCGCAGTGGTGCATTTTCGACCCGCAGCTCTCCATCATTTACGGCGAGCGATTTCTGGCGAACCCCTCGGACGCGGAGAGTTTTCGCAAGCAGGTCTACTATTTCAACCGCTCGTTGCGGCAATTGACGCCGGAGGGAGGCTGCCCCGAACTGTACTTCCTGAAAAATGGGGAATATGTCCCCAACGATCACACGCCGCTCTTGTGGACGCAGGCAAACCAGGCGCTGGGCCTGCACTTGATGGAGCGATCCGTGAGAGTAAGACTGGAGGCAGGCCTTTAAGCGTAGAAGGGGGAATTTCCAAGCCCTGTGTTGCAGTCCAGCGTTCATGGTGGGTCAGTTTCCGAAACGCGGGAACCGTCCATGCGGGTACTAGGCCGGACTTGTCCAGTTTGGCGACTTATTCATTCTAATATATCAGGACTCAGCCGCGTAATCTGTACTTGGAACTAACCAGTACGTGATACTGTTCTGTCGAGCGACAAGTTCTTACTGGAACAAAAGCAAGAAATGATCGCGAGTGGAAGCAACTGGGTTTATTGCTCCGTAGCCGAGAGGCAAAACGGAAATCCTGGTTGACAAGGAGATGTATGGGAAAAATCAACATGGGTCGTGTACTCATCGGGGGCATCGTTGCCGGGATCGTTGCAGATATCTTGGGTTATCTCGTAGATGGCATATTGCTGGCGCCTCAATGGGCTGACGGGAACAAGGCACTCGGGCACACCAATTTTTCGTCAAACCAGTGGATCTGGTTCAACCTGCTCGGACTCGTCAGTGGCATTGCACTGATCTGGATCTATGCTGCCATCCGGCCTCGCTTTGGCGCCGGAGTGAAGACCGCGGTCATCGCCGGCCTGGCTGTATGGGTTTTGAGCTCGCTGCTTCCCAACCTCGGCTTCATGTGGGTTGGTGGCCTTTATTCGCATCAACTTACGGTGATGACAACCCTCGGCGGCGTTGTCGAGATCGTCGTCGGCGCGATTGCCGGCGCGGCTCTTTACCAGGAATCCGCCAGCTAGCCCCAGTCGGGCAAATCTCAAATTAGGCAAGTTCCCACTACACCGTGCAGACCCATCTGTTCCTGGGCCTGCACGGTGTGTCCTTTATGACGAGGCCCGTGACAGTCATTTCATTGAGATTTGTTGCCGATCACGGTTGAAAGCCTACGTGTAGGGAAGGCAGAACATCCTCACTTAATGCTGTAACCGGAAACTGACGACTACTCGCGTCTCACTTTACTTTGCGCGGGAGGGGCGCTATGTTTCGTGAGGCCACATGCCGCTTGCGTGGAGCAAGCAAATGGGGCCTTCGCTCATCATCTGGTTGAAAAAACATGGGAGGTAAGGCGATGAAGCACGTTGCTGTATGTCGAGGTCTTCTTCTGCTGGGTGTGTTGATCTGCGTGGCGTTCCCCACGCTTTCTGTGGCGCAAACGCGCGATGAATCGCTGGCGCCGACCCCGCCGATGGGCTGGAACAGTTGGAACAAGTTTCAATGCAACGTCAGTGAGGATTTGATCAAGTCCGTCGCGGATTCGATTGCCACCAATGGGATGAAGGATGCGGGCTACCGGTACGTGGTGATCGACGACTGCTGGCAAGTCAAGCGCGATGAGAACGGCAATATCGCCGCCGATGCGCAGCGCTTCCCTTCCGGAATAAAGGCGCTGGCCGATTACGTCCACTCGAAAGGACTGAAGTTTGGATTGTACTCGGATGCGGGCACAAAAACCTGCGCGGGACGCCCCGGAAGCCAGGGACACGAATATCAGGATGCGCTGCAATATGCGCGTTGGGGCGTGGATTACCTGAAATACGATTGGTGCAGCACGGAGACGCGCAACGCGGAAGAGGCGTACTCGACGATGAGCCATGCCCTGATGGCGACGGGCCGGCCGATTGTTTTCAGCATGTGTGAATGGGGCACGGCCAAACCGTGGCTGTGGGGCAAGGGGATCGGAAATTTGTGGCGCACGACAGGCGACATTAGCGACAAATGGTCCGCGCATAACAAGTGGAAGGACGGCAGTTGCTGCGAGAACGGCATGGTCGAAATCCTGGACCAACAGGTGGGGCTGGAGTCCTTTGCCGGGCCCGGACATTGGAACGATCCGGACATGCTGGAAGTGGGCAACGGCGGCATGACCACAACCGAATATCGCGCGCATTTCAGCTTTTGGGCTTTGCTGGCCGCCCCGCTGATTTCCGGGAATGATGTTCGCTCGATGACGCCGGAGATCAAGGAGATTTTGACGAACGCGGAAGTCATCGCCGTGAACCAGGATAAGCTGGGCCGCGAGGGGCACCGCGTCCGAAAGAATGGCGATCTGGAAGTGTGGGCAAAGTCCTTGAGCGACGGCAGCCGCGCTGTGATTCTGTTCAATCGCGGCACATCGGAAAGCGAAGTGAGCGTTTCCTGGGAGGAGCTTGCTTACCCGGGGCATCTCTCGGCTAAAGTACTCGATTTATGGGCGCACAAGGACCTGGGCTCTTTCACCGGCAGCTTCAAGGCGAGTGTGGGACCGCACTCCGTGGTTATGGTGAAACTTACGCCATAGCAGCGTACTGACATAAGTTGTGCCGTCATTCCGAGCGAAGCGAGGAATCTATCTTCGGTAGAAACTTGAGAAAAGAGGGATTCATCGCACAAAAAAGTGCGATGCAAAACCGTACCTCACTTCGCAGACTTCGTTCGGAATGACGTATTCATGGTTTTTCAGAAATCTGCTGGAATGCGGCAGGGTGCTTGGGAGCCATGGCCATGAAATTTTCGATTGCTTCCACAGGCTGGATGCCGCCGCGGGCGCCGACGGCGGTGCAATTGAGCGCGGCGGCGGCGCAGGCAAATTCCAATTGGCGCTGCAATGGCCAGCCCTGCAAAAACCCGTAGATGAAGCCCGCATGAAAGATGTCGCCCGCGCCGGTCGTGTCCACCGCATCAATGCGGTAGGCGGGCGCGTAGTGAAAGCGTTCCCCATCCCACGCAAGAACCCCCTCGTGCCCAAGTGTTGCAGCAGTGAGGCGGCAGGCGTACCGGCGATGGACTTGTGGGAGCGAAAGGCGAAGATCGGGTTCGCCGGTGAGTCGCGCGGGGATGTCGCGGCTGGTAATCAGGAAATCGATGTTGGGCAAGAGAGCTTCATAGCCAGAGTAGAGATCGTCGAGATCGGCGACGACAGGGATTCCCGCGGCGCGTGCCCATTGGGCGGCGAGGGCAGCAGCGGCGGTATCGTGGCCGTCGAGGTGCAGGACGCGCGCATTAAGAATCCATTCCCGGTCGAGTTCTTCCGGCAAAAGGGTCAGGCGAGGGTCGCGCTTCCAGAGCACGGTGCGTTCACCGCTTTGATCGACGAGGATGAAGGCCTGCTGGCTGGTGCACGCGGGCGCGGTGAAGAGGTGCGTTTCTACGCCGAGGCGCTCGAACTCCACGCTGTGCAGCGCCGCGGCATCGTCCTCGCCAACCTTCCCGATATAGCGCGTGCGCAAGCCCCACTGCTGGCATGCGGCTATCGCTGAGGCCACCTGCCCTCCGAGCATGGCATTCGCGGAATGAATTTCCACCTTTGAGCCGCTCTCGGGAAAATGCGGAACGGGAATGAGCGTATCGGTGGCGTTAAGGCCAACACCGACAAGATCCACTTTCGGAAGATTCGTCATTGTATCGAGAACACTTTATCAGTGAAAGCGCGTGGTGCGCCAAAGCTTCCGCCCGCAAAGGAAAAGGAGCAAAAGGAGCGCGGCAGTCAGGAAGAGCGCGGGTCCCCAGCGAAAGGAAAATTGCGGGACGCGGGCCATCGCGGCGAACACCAGAAGGACGGCAGAGGCAGCGGCTACAAGCAGCCAGTCCAGCACGGTGCGGCTTGGCAGCGATTCGCCGGCGGCCTGGCGGCCTTCGAAACGCGCGGCCACATAATCGGCCGCGACGCCGTAGCGTTCGCTTTCGCGCTGCGCTGCTTCTTTCCAGTGCTGCTGCTCTTTGCCGGTGGCCGAGGAAAGAGCGATGGCGCCGACGCCCAACATCATCAGCAGGGAGCCGCCGATCACTTCCAGATAGGTGGTGTGGCTCTTGCCGTGCAATTCACCGAAAACAAGAATCCCCCACAGCAGCCCCCAGAGCTGGTTGGTGTTGGAGAGAGGAATCCCGCGGCTGATGCCCACATACTTCGCGGCGTACTGTTGGAAGAGATCGCCAATCACCCAGATGAAACCGCCGAGCATCAGCCAGAAGATGACGCTACGCGCCTGCACGAGCACGTGCCAAAGCGGTGAAAAGCCGATGTAACCGAGAGCGAGCGCGTTCATCATGCCAAGTTCGCCGAAGGTGAAAAAGGTGACGAACGAGAGCGGGTTCATGCCCGTCAGATAGGCCTTACGGTAGGGGATGTACATCGTGCCCCAAAGAACGCCCGCGCCGAGAGCGGCCCACACACCGTTTAAGGAATGCGCCGAAGGCCCTTGCGAAGCCGAGGCAATGGCGAGAACCGTGGCGCCCACACACATGACCAGCGCTCCGCCAAGCACACCAGCCCAGCGGCGCCAGCCGGCTTGCCGCAGCTCATTGAAAAAGAGGAAGCCCCAGAAAATGCCGAGGAGGCTGTTGGAATTCCACAGAGGAAAAGCGATGCTGAGACCGATGTCGCGAATGGCAAAAATGGTGAGCGTGTTGGCCACCGCCCACAGGCAACCCGCCAGCAGCGCCCACAGGATGAGATGGGGAGCGCGGCGCACATCGGCCCGCACGGAGGATGTGCCCAGGGCCAAGGCGGGTAGGCTCCAGCGCGCAAGAAAAACTCCGACGACCATGATGAGCGAAATCACAATCGGTGAGACGCCAATGGAAACGAGCTTCGTGGGCGCTTCAGCCGCGCCCAGCCATGCTCCGGCGGTAAAGCCGCAGAGAATGCCGAGAAGTTGCAGGCTGCGGTGCCGGGCCGGGTCTTGGAATTGTGTGGGGGAAGTGGACGCCGATTCGGCTGGCATGAGTCTCCGTGTGAATGGTCAGTGAATGAATCTCAGCAGCAAGAGTCCGCCGAGAAGAACCGCCGCCGGAACCCAGAAATGAACGTCGGTGAAGATGCTCGCCGCGCGGCTGCGCGCCGGCTTGCCCGTGCTGCTGCGTTCCATGGGACTCCCGTGAAAGTTACTTGTTGGCCGGCATTATACACCGGTGAGCATCGGGGGAATGGGCACGGGCCCACTGGGGCCGGGGGATTATATGGTCGGCAATTTCCGATGACCCCGCATCGAGCTCGCCCTTGGCACTTATCCGGCAAGGCGATTGATCGGGAGTTGACCAGCAGGCGGAAAAAATTCCCCATCCGTTGTGATAGCCTTCCTCCAGTTGGCTGGAACCAGACTACTGTAGCGAACTGGAAGGAGATCACGAGGAATATTCATGCGATTCATTCACAGCTATCTTTTCGCTGCGATGTGGCTTAGCTATGTGGCCTATTGGTGGGGGATGTCGACCAACGTCAAGGTAACCGAACGCCGCGAGCCGGCGTCTTCGCGGCTTGTACGCGTTGTTTCGATGGTTTGCGCGGTGGCGCTTCTCTCGCTCCCGAGCGTTCCGCTTCCCCTTCTCAACGAGCGATTTCTTCCGCTTGGCGCTGTGTGGTTCTGGAGCGGCGCGGCAGTTACCGCGGGTGGTCTCCTCTTTTCTGTCTGGGGGCGTCGCCACCTCGGGAAAAACTGGAGCCAAGCCGTCACCGTGAAGGAAGGCCACGAACTCATTACAACTGGCCCCTACGCCCTAGTTCGCCATCCCATCTATAGCGGGCTTCTGCTGGGAATCGTTGGTTGCGCGGTAGCGCGTGGCGAATGGCGCGGGCTACTTGCTGTAGCGCTTGTTTTCGGCGCGCTGTGGCACAAACTGAGGCTTGAGGAGAAATGGATGCGCGCGCAGTTCGGCGAGCCGTACGAAGCCTACTCTCGACGGGTGGCGGCGTTGGTGCCCTACATCATCTGAGCGTGACGCGCAGAGAGGTGCTTAAAACACTCGCCTCGCTGTTGTAATGCCTGAATCACGCCGCAACCGTCCATGTGGGTACTGGGAGGAACCTGTCCGGTTTGGCGACTAACAGGGCACTTGGACGCTGTGGATCTGGCTCAGTAAGTCGCAAACGAGCAGACTATTTAGCCTAGTGCAAGACTCATCCAGACTATACTCTCGGTCGTGCTAAGGGAGGCCTTTCGATGAAGATTCTGAAGAGACTTCACAATACCCTGTGGGGTGTCCTGTTCACTAGCTTACTTTTGCTTGGCAGTTCATCGGCAACTCGGAAGCCAAGCCCACAAGCTTGGGGCGAGGTGGTTAGCGGGTTGCAAATCAGTATTTATCTCGATCAGGCGGAGGGCGTGCAGTCGAACGCTCCGAAGTTCAGAGTTGAATTCCGTAATGCTGGAGAGTTCGACCTAATCCTCAATTTGGGTACGATGCTTGCCAATGGCAAAAAGCAACATCCAAACGCTGTTGTCCTGACTCTCACAGATGCGCGAGGAAAATCTCGGAGGCTAGATCTCCTCCTGCCTGGGATTATTGCTGGTCGAGTGGATCCGCTCATTGTGCCCATCCCAGTCGGCGCTATGTTCTCCATCCCTGTGGACTTGGAAAAATATTGGGCGGCGACCTCTGGGGAATTTGACTGCAAACTTAAACCCGGCAATTACTCGCTTCAAGCGGAATTCGCCGGCAAAGGAGTTGGCCAGCAAGAGGCCAACCTTGATGTGCAGGGGATCGCACTAATGCCCTATTGGACGGGCAGGGTCACCTCGAACCATCTGCAATTTGAGGTTTCAAGCCGATAGGTGCATTGCATTCATTTGAACGGCCCGGAACAATTTCTCAGTGCCTGATTAACGCTGCGAGCTCAACCGGTCGATGCAACACTAGCTAATCAGTTGATCCGACAATACTTCCTCTAGAGAACCGATCTCTCGGGCTGTACTCAATCAGAACCTAGCCAGGGTAGTGTTCCGTTTGATTCAACCCTCGCGAACGACTTTAGCTTTTGAAACTCCTGCAAGTGGACTTCGAGCTAGTGTTGCGTCGACCCACTGAGACCACCGCGCAAAACGGACATGTGCGGCTAGGCTGAGAAACACTCGCGACAAACGGATATAATCTATTTACATGATCCCTCCTTCCTACCAACCGCGTAAGAAGTTCATGGAGCTGGCTATCTCGGAGGCCAGACGCGCCGGTGACCGGGGCGACTATCCCATTGGCGCGGTCATTACACGCCTTACTGGCAGGCGCGAAGTGGTTATTGCCAGCGCCGGTAACCGAGTAAAAACTTCGGGATCAAGCATCAAACACGTAGAGTTGGAAACGCTCAAATACGTATCTAGCGGCTATGGCCGCTACCTGCCCGACTTCGTCCTCTACTCTACGCACGAGCCCTGTGCCATGTGCGCCGGTGCCTGCGTGTGGTCGAGAATTGGCGCGGTCGTCTACGGCGTCTCCCAAGAAGACATTGCCGCTTATGGCCGCAAGCGCGGTACGGAAGACTACAAGTGGCGAGCGTGTCTCATCCCCTGCCGGCTCGTCTTCGAGAAAGGCAATCACCCCATCCCCGTCACCGGCGGTTTTCTCCGACAAGAATGCCAAAAACTGTTCAGTTACGGGACTACGCATCGGTGACTGATGCGAACTGGATTTCCTACCACTCCAATGGGCTCAATGCCTGATTAGCGTTAGTGCTTTATCGGAGGCGCGCTTTCAGGAAAAAAATGAGCGGGAGCAAGGTGCCCCTGCGTGCGTTCGATAAAGCCGTTTGAACGAGGCCGATGGCACTCCTGCGTTGTTAATTTACATTCGCTAAGTGTGGCCGCATCCTGGGCGGCACTGCATGTTCATTGGAACGCGACACGCTTGCGTTGAAAAACTATGGCGCGAGGCATAACCATGTACAATGCCGTTTCGAGGACAGTTCAGACGTGATGAGCTACGATTCGAAGTTTCCCGACCCGAAGCACGCTTGGCACAAGGTTCTCGAGCGGTTGTACCACGAGGACCATATTATCTATGCGCGCATGAACAATTTCTCGACCGTGCAGGCGTTTCTCGCCACGGCTCTCGCGTTCACAACTTCAGCCACAACGACAGCTCGCAACATCAGCCTGATTGTGTCCCTATTTGGCTTGGCGCTTTCGCTATTCTACATCTCGCTCGGCCTCCGTGGCGTCCGCGTGATTCAATTCTGGCGAGCTTACTTGAGGCTATTGGAGTCGATCCCCGGAGTGACTTCCATCGACTCGCACCTGTTTGAGTTCTACAGGTTAGGCCACCGGCGCGGCCCGGAGGAAACGGAGTTGCCCCTTGCAGAGGGGCTGGCCATAAAAATCGACACGGCCTGGTGGGCTCGCAGGTCCGTGCACGACCAATTTCCGTGGTATCTCCCGGGTTTCTCGGGAACAATGTTCATCGCGGTCGGAATCCCGGTGCTCACGACTTCCTTTTGGGTACTCGTGCTCTACGCCTTGTTTTATCCACACACAGACATGAAATGGTTCGTGCTCGAACTTGCCGGCGGTCTCATGGCCGTGTTTCTGCTCCATCTTCTTGCGGGACGCCTCATTCCCGCTCCGATTCACGAAGGGCAGACACACCCTGCCTCCGCTGGCGATGCGCAATCGGATAGCAATCGGGGCTAAGGCGATATTTCCCAACTGTGGTCCCGCACCTTTTTGAAGAACTCCGCCTGGAGCCGCCCCAATTCTTCTGGCGGGACCTCTTCGACGTGGGCCGCAATAAGGGAAATGGAAAATGCGACCCCGGCACGACTGCTCAGCCGTGGAGTTTCCATTTTCACCAGCTAGTTGAAGTCAGTGCCTAATTAACGCCGAAACCGCATAAGTTGGTCCCGGTACCCAAGTTACCGATTTGGGGTGCGAGTTCAACCGGTCGATGCAACACTATCTAATCAGCTGATCCGACATTACTTCCCCTAGAGAACCGAACTGTCCTGCTGTACTCAATCAGAACTAGACAGGGTAGTGTTCCGATTGATTCAACGGTCGCGAACGATTTTAGCTTTTGAGACTCCTGCAAGCAGACTCCGAGCTAGTGTTGCGTCGACCCATTGAGACCACCAGACCTATCGGGCACTATTGGCAAAATCATGCGGAATGGGTTGACGTCGAGACCGGCGGGAGAGCCGATAACATGGTTGAAGTCTTCGGCGACTTGCACGACGGAGATCAGGTAGGCTAACGCGGTACCGACCAAATCCACTCAGGCGCCGAGGTCTTTGCGCGCCTCGCTAATGACAGGTAGAGCTTTAGAGGTTTTTCCTTCTTCTGCCACACGGCTCAAAACCGCCAACACCCGAGCTACTGCGGAAGCTTCATTCCGTGAGAACCACCGTTGAGCTTTAGCGGCATTCGAGAGCAGCAGCTCAATCCGCAAAATCGAGGGTCATGCCTTCGTGTCTGTACAGAAATCCTACAAACTGCCCAAAGTTCGGAGAAGCCACATTATTGTAGACAGTACTGTAATTCCCATGATTGGTAATGTTCAGTGTGTAGGCCCCGAGCCGAAAGTGATGTCCTCTACCACCTTTGCCTTTGAGGAACGGTATCCGGAACGCGCGATACGCCTTGAAGTCCAGTGAGAAAAAGTCCGGGAAGCGCCGCCCATTCGGCGCGCCCACATACTGCTGCGTCACATCCACGGGCGAGTACGGGAACCCGGAGTGGACGTCTACCAGCGGGCTGAACGTGACCTTCCATGGCAACGCGAAAATTCCCCACGCAATCATGCGATTCGGAATATCGGAAGGCAAAACGCCGTAAACGTCCGGCCGAATCACCGGCGCGGCAAAGGGGATCATCACGTTGGAAAGACTGTTCAGGTCTCCGCGCGCCCGGCTCCATATGTAAGACGCATTCACCTGGTCGCTTTGTCGAAACTTGTAATGCACCGACGCTTCCCATTCGTAATACTCGGAAGATCCGGTGTTCGTCAGGGCCATAAAAGATTCGTCACTCGCTGCTGCTGCTGTGAAGGGTTGCACTTCGAATAGATAACTTGTGCGGCTGTTGAGGTAGCTCAATTCAAGCTGCAGATTCTTCCGGAGTTCCCGTACCATGCCTGCATTCCACGTGAAGTTTCGAGGCGTCGTATTCGGCTGCGTGGGCAACACTGGAGAAACCAGCGGATTCAAGCCCGCCGTGTAAGCGTTCGTATAGGTGACCGGAGGGGCAACCGGCACGCCCGAGGTTCCGTACTCGGTGATCGTTTGCGTGGGGTTTCCCGCCCAGTTTGCAGCGAGCAGAGGTAACACTCCATAAAAGAAACCTGCCCCGGCTCGAATCACGGTCTTCTCGTCCTTGCCGGGTGAGTACGCCAGCCCTAGCCTTGGCGCCAACTTCACCGGCCACCCAGACGTTTCCGTGCTCAAGCGTAACCCCAGGTCGACGCTGAAGTGTGAATTCAACAGCCAATGGTCCTGCACGAACTCCGCAAAAATGCTATCCGACTGAATCTGAGCGGGCGCCGGGGCGAAATCGATCGTTTCCGCAAGCGAATCATCTTCTCTCAGGATTTGAATTGGGCTCGATTCGGTTGTTCCAAAATAGCTGCGCCAGTCAATATCCGCTCCCACTCGGATTTCATGCGATCCCAGCCACTGCTTCTTCGAGAATTCGTAATTTGCTAGAAACTGAAACTCCTTGCCTCGCCGGGACCAGTCATTGAAGTAATTGCCGCCCCACCCTTGCGGCGTGATCAGCATGTCCCCGGTGCCTTGCCCCTGTGCACTGCTGTCAAATCGCGTATATTGCGCCAGCACCGAAAGAACGCTTCCAGACTCGAACTCGTATCGATCAGACGCGGCCACGGCCATGCCACGTTGATTCAAATTGTTCGACGCGGGCTCGGGAACCAGGGCGCTGATGTCAATGTGATCGGTTCGTAGTGGAAACACATTCAACGTCATCGTCAGTATGTGGTTCTTGGCGAGAATTGCCTCCAGGGTCGTAAAGGAATTAAATCCTTGACGCTTGCTGATGTCGTACGGCCACGGCAATCCTTCCACAGTCGTCTTTTTCATTTCGTACTGGAATGATTCCGAGAGCAGCAATTTGTGCGCAATTAAAGGGACGTCGAACGAGACGGCAGGCGTGGCCCCGCCAAGTCCTGCCATATGCCCGTTCTTCCCCAAAATCGTGATTCCGAGTCTGTTTACATTGACATCGAAGCTGTCGGCCGGAGGTTTCGTTTCTATCGTGGTCACTCCGCCCGAAAAACTCCCCAGGCTCGCGTCATAGGGTGTCTTGTACACCGCAAATGACTCGACCGCGTCCGTTGGCACGGTGATCCCGAAGCTCCCTGTCACCGGGTCCGTGTTACGCGTGGAATTAATAATCAGAAGGCTCTGATTTTCGTCCGAGCCTTTGAACACCAGTTTGCTGTCGAGTGTCTGTACCACCCCCGGCGTCATGGGAATAACTTCCTTCACTTTTTCTTGCGAGGTGGGCAGCGTAATCAACTGCGAATTCGTCACGACGGCGACTGGCGCTGACGAACTTTCCGTGGACATAATCGGCGCCGATCCGCTCACCTCTACTTTCTCCCTGACGGCCTCGACTTCCAGCCTGAAATCCTGAATCCACTGATCTCCCGCTTTCAGGAGCACCGCTCTTTCTATTCTCTTGAAGCCCTCGTGCTCGACAGAAATCGAGTAGTCTCCCGGTTTTGGATTCAGGAATTCATAGTGGCCGCTTTCGTCTGTTTCCGTTGTCGCTGGAGTGCCTGTGGGTGCCTTCCGAATGAGCTTCACCGTAGCTCCCGCCAGTGCGGAACCATCTTGCGCGGTGACCGTCCCCCGAAGAGCGGGCGCTGAATTGTTGTCGGTTTTTGGCGTCGTCTTCTGGGCAGCCATGGAGGAGGGCGCTAACAAAAACACGAGTGCAACGGCCAATCCCAACACCCATTGCCAGGACACACCCGGCACGCAGTAGCTTGTGCGGGAAAGCCATGCAAAGTATCGGCGACCTGGAGACTGTTTCATTCTTCGGCTCACACGAACTTATAGAATAAGCGACGCGCGCACGCATTTCCTGTCTATGTGGCGCGAGAGTTTCCTAGCTATAACCTGACCGCGGGATTGCCTCGCTGTTTTCAACCCTGCTGGCATCCGTCACCGGCGGGCTAAGTCCGGGTAGGATATAACCGCGGCCTGCCATGTGCGGAACTCTGCCGAAGCGGCAGGTGCAATTTCCCGGCAGGGTGGAGGGAGCTGCCTAAGAGTTTTCTTAATCTCCCGAAGGCGCCTTAGATTCGAGGTTGTCGCCCCGAAGAAATCAGTCAGAACACTCCCACTCCTTCCATTAGTTCCCGCCGAACGGTCAAAAAGTTCCACATAAGCTTGGGGCGAAAACCCGGCCACCGCCGCTGCATACAGCGCCACGCGGTCCGCCTCATTCTGGCGGATCCCTTCCTGCCTCTCGATGATCTGAGCAGCCTTCCTCAATAACTTTCTGTCGCGGTCGATGCCGTCCAACATCCGCCTTAACTTCTCTGAAATATCCTTCCGGTCGCCGACGGCGTTAACACCCAGAACTTCGTGAAATAACTGGCTCACGATGATGGCGTTCTCGTGCATCAGGATGTGGCCCAATTCATGGCCCAGCAACCCGGCAAGTTCGTCGTCATTCCTGAGCAACGCAACCATTTTTCGCGCGATATAGATTCGTTCGGGAGCGACACTGAACGACCCCGCTTCAGGTGTGTCAATCAAAATGACGTGAACCCGCGCCTGATCGCGCGGGAATTGCGATAGAACCCGGTCCGCGATAGCGTTGAGATGGGCCGCGAGCTCCTCATTGTGAACGGCATGGTAATTGCTTTCCACCAATTCCGCTTCGATATCACCAAGCGTCCGTTCCTGCTGAATACTGAAAATATGAGCGGCCGTTGGAATTCTTAGCGCCGGGGTAACCGAGCACGGCTGTTGCGCTCGAACCGTGCCCCCAACAAAAACGGAGAGGGCAAACAGGTAGACGGTTGAGAGGATGGGCACCCGGATATGAACTGTGCGCATGGATGTCTGTCTGCTGGAGCACAGCGCTTATACACTTATTGAAGATACTTCGGTGCTCCGAAAGAAAACGGGTCTTCTGACAAAGGTAATTCTGTTATTGGTCAGAATCGGAGCATCGCCTTCAAGTCTGCGGATATTTAAAAGCATATATTTGATCGAGGTCACAATGTTGTCAAAGTTACACGCCTGACCTGTTTTTGACCTGGACTGCCTCCCTTTCTTTTTTTTTCTGAGTTCGCACATCGCCTGAATCTGGGCGGGGACTGTGTACTACCTGGCGCAACAATTTACGGTAAAGTCTTGATAAACGCCCTTACCGGAGATGTGTCGCGGTAGGGACGATCATCGCTGATCGCCCCCCGCACAGAACCGTACGAGCGGCATTACCGCATACGGCTCCCACCTTGGATGATTAGCGAGAGGTGCTGCTACTCGCACACCGTTCAATCCCTGGAACACTCGTTCCCCGCACTGTGTCGGGCGAGTGTTGAATTAAACGATGTTCTCCTTGGCCCGCGCCCTTTTCTCCCCAGGCTCCGCCGAAGATTGCTCTTCTTTGTTCGTCTGGTTCATCGATACTATGGCGCGGTCCGACTCCTCCAGAGCGTGCGCGTCCGCCGTGTGACTTTGGGCCTTCGCGGACCGGCCTCGTTCCCTTTCGGGCCGAGGCGCTCCAGAGGTCTCCCGGTTCTCGCGCGTGGAGTTTCCAAGCATGCAGGGGTCTCAGACCTCGCAGAGTCCAATGGATGCTTGCATTCTCGCATCCACCGATGTTGTCTTCCGCTTGAACCAACTGCGTCGACACTCTGATTTACGTACATTTCGCGGCTCAATACCCTGCCTGCCTGTGCTCCTGTCAATGCTTCGCGTGCAGCCTTGCGACTGTTCCACGCGCATGACTCGGAGCCGGTGTGGCTCGCTAGGCCTTCACCGTACGGCTCTCTCATCCCCACCTCCACGTCGGTTTATCCCGGCGCACTGGTCCCGGTGCCCAAGTAGCCGGTAAGGCGCCTAACCAGGAGTTGGCCGCGCATCAGATTGGTTATCCAACGCGGTGAGAACCCACTTCTGCAAAACGGCTCGAAAGTGAGGCTTTATTTCTCCAAACACCAGACCCATGCCCGAGGGCTTGACATAGAGGACTGATGCCTTGGCCTCGAAATATTCTCCTGAATCGTAAATCTTCAGCAAAACAGGGCAATGCATCTCAAACGACGCAGAAGTCTCCAGGAAACACCCGCGCAAGCTTAGCTCTGTAACACGTGCGGGGACAAAAGCAGTGGGCGAGCTTTCAGGAGCGATCTCGGCACCAGCGCTGAACGCAAACCTCAACCCACGATGCTCTTGGTCCATTCTTCCAGCTTATTCCATTGAAAAACAGGTGTCGAGTCACTTGATGAACGTGCGACACGAATTCGCTAGCACGGGTCTTCCGACTGCGTCTGGGAAGAATTCGAATGCATGGCCCTATGCTTCGTCCGCAAAATTTGAGGGGCAGGGTCCGACTGAAGCCGACCGCAAGATCACGAGCGAGTTTTGGTCATCGATGCAGAGGTTAACGAAAACGAACCAGACCACTCTTCGGAGTGCAGGGAGAAGTGAGCTCAAGAAACGTTTGACAGAGCCGAGCTTGTTAGAGATGTATGGTAACGCGACTACACGTCCACAGTCTAATTTGGCCGGAAACTAATGGTATCGCTCGGTGTCCAACTCTCTTGTGAAAACTAAGCTCATTGTTGGGCTGTTCTGTGGACCTAGTTTCCCTCGGTCTATTTGCGCAGAAAAAGTCTGAGTCTGGGGTTGGGATTCATTGCCCTCGCACGGCGACTCACACCAAACTCATCAAGATGGTAAAGCCGACTTACCCAGAACCCGCAAAGAAAGCTCGCATTGAGGGCAAGGTGCTGCTGCGGTGTCTCATCGGGCTCGATGGTTCAGCAGAAAGAATAGAAGTGGTCACCGGGCACGAATTGCTCGCGCAAGCAGCGAAAGAGGCCGTTTTGCAATGGAAATATGAACCGCCGAAGTTGAACGTGAAGCCTGTCCAAACAGACTTTGTTGTAGAGATTATTTTTGAGCTGTTCAAGGAAATGAAAAAGACGATCCCAAGTAGCGACATGCCTAATTAACGCGCAAACCGTAGAAGTTGGTCCCGGTACCCAAGTTACCGGTTTGACGACTTGTCAGGAGCTAGAATCCGGATCGGGCGACGACAGTGCGCCCGATCAAAATCGTATTGCACTGTCGCGAACAAGCCAGACGGATGTCCTATGGCGCCGTATTCAAGATTAATAAGGAAGCCCGTTCAAACTGTCCTCACTTCAATTTGCTTGACACTTCGACCCGACGGGGCCTAGAGTCGCCGTTGTCGGCCCCACTAAACTTCACGCTTTCCCCGCTGAGTTTCCTCTGGAGGTGGCTATGGTCATCCTCATCGCAGGTTCCACCGGCTTCGTAGGTGCAGAAGTTGCCCTAAAACTTCAGCAGCACGGACACCAGGTTCTCGCCCTGGCGCGCGGCGGACTTCTCAATCCGAAAGCACAGCGCCTCCTCGGCGCGGGCATTAGACTATTGGAGGGCGACTTGACTCGCCCTGATACTCTTCTCTCCGCCTGCTCGGGCGTCGAGGCCGTGGTTACCACCGTCACGTCCATGCCGGGCGGTGCTGATGATGGCCTGAGGCGCGTGGATCGTGAGGGGAGTCTGGCGCTCATTGACGCTGCGGAACGCCAGGGAGTCCGCCGGTTCGTCTACACTTCATACTCCGGCAATATGCAGGAAGATTCTCCCCTTACCACCGCCAAAAGAGATTGCGAGGCTCGACTTCTTTCCAGCGGCATGGAAGCGATCATTTTGCGGCCGTCCTACTTTATGGAAATGTGGCTGAGCCCCGCTCTGGGTTTCGACCCTCTAAAGGGTAGCGCGCGCATTTGTGGATCCGGTGAAGCCAAAGTCAGCTACATCTCGGCGTTTGACGTCGCCGATTTTGCGGTCGCGGCAACGACGAAATCTTATCCGCAAAAGAATGCAGTGTTGGAGATGGGAGGCCCAGAACCGGTGTCTCAGCTGGATGCTGTCCTCATCTTTGAGCAGGCTCTTGGGAAAGAGATCAAGGTGGAGCATATTCCCGTCGAAGCTCTTCGCGCGCAGCACCAGTCCTTGGATCCTCTGCAGAAAACTTTCGCTGCGCTCATGCTCAACTATGCCCAAGGAGACATTGTCCAAGACGCCGTCAATAATGCGCAGGCGCATGACATCAAATTAGCATCCGTCTCTGACTATGCTTCCGGTTACCACGCTCGCGCAGCGTCCACCAACCTGTTGGCCTAGCGCCTGGTTGACGCGCAAACCGGACAGGTGCCGATGGGTCGCCAGAAGTTTCGTTCGAGGATACTGCCTACTTGAGTGGCGCGGGAGTTGACACTGTGAAAACGGCGGCCCGTCGAAGTTCCCCTCGAAGATCGGGTCAAGCAGGGTAAACCCTTCGGGGCTCAGGGCAAGCAAGCCGCCCTTCGAACGAAGTCAGGGCAAGCCGCACTCCAAAGGAGGGTTTCCACAGCGGGCAAAAAATGAGGGTTGCGGGGGCGGGGACGGCATGCTAGCCTGAGCGAACAAAAGGCGAACAACTGGAGATCCGCTTCATGTCTGACTCTCTCGCCGTTCGTTTGGCCAAAACTTCAGCCCCGGTACCGTCGCCGGGTTTCTCTTCCCTGGCGCGCGTCTCGCAGGTGCTGGACACCTTTGCTGCGCGCGATTCCAACGGCGAGACTCTGACCGCCGTGCGGCATTATCCCGCACGCGAAGCCCAATGGGCGGAGTTCCCGGAGTGGATCGACACCGACCTGCGCGCGGCGTACAGCGCCAAGGGCATACGGCGGCTGTACACGCACCAGGCAGCGGCGGTGGAAGCGGTCCACGCTGGTAAAAATGTGGTGGTTGTCACGCCGACGGCTTCCGGCAAGACCCTTTGTTACAATCTGCCCATACTGAATGCGATCCTGGCGGACACGGACACGCGGGCGCTGTATCTCTTCCCGACCAAGGCGCTGGCGCAGGACCAGCTTGCGGAATTGTATGACTTGAATCAGCGGTTGGAGAACCGTTTTGGCGTGTTCACCTATGATGGGGACACGCCGAGCGACGCGCGCAAATCCATCCGCGAGAAAAGCCACATCGTCCTGACGAATCCGGACATGCTGCACACGGGCATCCTGCCGCATCACACGCGCTGGACGCGGCTGTTTGAAAATTTGCGCTACATCGTTGTGGATGAGCTGCACAACTACCGTGGCGTCTTCGGCAGCCATCTCTGCAATGTGCTGCGGCGGCTGCGGCGGATTGCAAAATTCTATGGACGCGAGCCGCAGTTCATCTGTTGTTCGGCGACCATCGCAAATCCGGGCGAGCTGGCTGCGCGTTTGATTGAAGACAGTGTGGAAGTGCTGGCGGAAAACGGGGCGCCCGCCGCGGAAAAGACGTTCGTCTTCTATAACCCGCCGGTGGTGAACCGCGCGCTGGGCATCCGCCGGAGTTACATCAATGAAGCTTCGCGCGTTTCGCAGGAGTTCCTGAAACACGATTTGCAGACCATGGTGTTCGCGAATTCGCGGCTGCACACGGAGATCATTCTCACCTACCTGCAGCAGGCGAATCCGCAATTGCCAGGCAAGCCGGATACGATTCGCGGGTACCGCGGCGGCTACCTGCCGAATGAGCGGCGGGAGATTGAGCGCGGCTTGCGCGAAGGGCGGATTCGCGGCGTGGTGACCACTTCGGCGATGGAACTAGGGATTGATGTAGGCTCACTCGATACGGTGGTGATGGCGGGCTATCCGGGAACGATTGCGGCGACCTGGCAACGCGCCGGACGAGCCGGACGCCGGAGCGGCAGCAGTTGTGCCGTGCTGGTGGCTTCGTCTTCGCCACTCGATCAATTCATCGTGCGTCATCCGGACTACTTTTTCGGAAACACGCCGGAGCACGCATTTATCCAGCCGGACAATCTGGAAATTCTCATCAACCACTTGAAGTGCGCGGCGTTTGAGCTGCCCATCGGCCCCCAGGAGCGGTTTGGCGATGTGGATTTGCGCGACCTGTGCGCGCGGCTGGCGGAAGCGGGCTACCTGCACCTGGCCGGCGAAAACTATCACTGGACAAACGAAGCGTACCCCGCGGATACCATCAGCCTGCGTTCGGTAACGAGCGACAATTTCGTGATCATTGATATCACCGGCCAGCCGCTGGTGATCGGCGAAGTGGACTTCCCCAGCGCGCTGACCACGGTACACGAGAAGGCCATATACCTTCACGGCGGGCAGCAATACCACGTGGAGCATCTGGATTTTAAGGAGCGCAAGGCGTACGTGAAGCAGGTGGAGGTGGATTACTACACGGACGCGATCCGGTACACGCAGGTGCGGGTGCTGGAGATTGCGGTCACGCAGAAACAGATGCCGCCCGGATCGCTCCAAGAGCACAGGCCCTTCGAGGCTCAGGGTAAACAAGAGTGCCTGTGCCACTGGCGGTCGCATGGGGATGTGCTGGTGCGATCACAGGTGGTCGGCTTCAAGAAGATCAAATTTTTCACCAACGAAAATGTGGGTGCGGGGCAGCTCGAATTACCTGAAAACGAGATGCACACGACGTCCTACTGGATCACGCTGGAGCGGCCGCTGCTGGAATCGCTCCCCTACACAATCAGCGAACGGCAATCGGGCATGTTTGGTTTGCTGCACGCGCTGGAATCAGTGGCCACGTTGCTGCTGATGTGCGATGCGCGGGACCTGGGCACGGCCATCGGCGAACGCCCGCCCGCACCAGATGCGGACGAAGTGGTTGTCCTGAGCGAAGCCAAGGATCCCAGGGCCAACGCCAGAAATCCGTGGATGTCCGGGGAAAAGGAATTCTTCGAGCCCAATTTGTATCTCTTCGATGCGTATCCCGGCGGGATCGGCTTTTCGGAGCCGCTCTTTCGCGCGCACGAGTTGCTGGTTCACCAGACGCGTGAACTGATCCGCGCATGTCCCTGCGAACAAGGGTGCCCTTCGTGCGTGGGTCCCGCGGGAGATCTGGCGCCCCGGGCCAAGGAAGCGGCGCTGGCGATCCTGGATCGACTGACAGCATGATATTTTCTTCCATCGAGGAGGCACTATGATCGCTCGTATGTGGCACGGACGCACACCAATCGCCAAGGCGGACGCATACGCCGCCTTGTTGAACCGGCTGGCGATCCCGGACTATCGTGCGATTCCCGGGAATCTCGCCGTGCACATTCTGCGGCGCGATGAGGGAGAGGTGGCGCACTTTGTCACCTTCACGCTGTGGGAGTCTTTATCGGCAGTTGAGAAATTCGCGGGCACGCCGGTCGACCAGGCCAGGTATTATCCCGAGGACTGTGAATTTCTTTTGGAATTCGAACCGAAGGTGCAGCACTGGGAAGTTACAGGAACCGCTTCTCCCAACTGACGTGGAAGGGACTTGAGTGAGCCCGACAGATAAATTCGCGCGATTGGCGGCGCTGAAGCCGGCGCGCGCGATGCCAGCGCGGCCATCCGGCTTGCGTGCACCAGACGAAACAGACGCGCTCAGCCGCTTGTTGGGCGCGGGAATTGCCCGGAATCATTACGGCGAACACCTGGCCATCCGGAATTGGTTTTCGACACCAGAGTTTTCCGAGCCTTCGGCTGTCGCTTTGGATTTGCTGACTAGGGTTCCCACCTCAGAAAGTGGCCGCTACAAACCCAAGAGCGGCACGCCTCAGAAGGACGGGCCCTACAAAGGCCGGGCGCGCGATGAGTCCATTTCGCGGCGGACGCGGGTTGCGGTGCAGAACCCCGAAAAGTGGCTTTTCCTGGATACGGAAACCACCGGGCTGGCCGGCGGCACGGGCACATACGCGTTTCTTGTGGGACTCGCGTGGTGGGATGCCGGCGGCTTGCAGGTGGAGCAACTCTTCCTGCGCGATTTTTCAGAGGAGCACTCGCTGCTGCACGAACTATCGGCGCGTTTGGCGGAACGCCCCGTGCTGGTCACGTTCAATGGAAAATCGTTTGACTGGCCGCTGCTTGAGAATCGCTTCACGATGACGCGGGCGATTCGCGTGCCGTCGCTGGTCGCGCATCTCGATTTGCTGCACCCGGCGCGAGCGTTGTGGAAGTTGCGCTTGGGTTCGGTGCGCCTGGTGGAACTCGAGCGCCACGTGCTGGACGCGGCGAGGCTCGGATGGCATCGCGAAGACGACGTTTCCTCGGCGCTCATTCCGCAGTACTACTTCGATTATCTGCGCGGCGGTTCAGCGGACCCGCTGGCGGGCGTGGTGAAACACAATCAGATGGACCTGCGCGGGCTTGCGGCGCTTTTTGGCAAGATCAATTCCCTGCTGGACGAGCGTGAACCCTCTCACCAGGCCGCCGATTCGCTGGATCTGTTCGGGCTTTCGCGATATTTGAACCGCCGCGGGGAGAACGAACGCGCCCATTCGATGTGCGCCCTGGCGCTGGGTGCAGGCCTCCCTGCCGAATTCCGTCTCCAGGCAACCCGGGAGCTGGCGATCATGGCCAGGCGTCGCGGCGATGTGCAGAAAGCGGCGACGCTCTGGCTGGAGTTAGTACACGACCCACAGGACGGCGTCGCCGCGTGCGAGCATCTGGCGATTCACTACGAACGGAACGCGCGTGACCTTCAGCGCGCCGTGGAGTTCGCACAACTGGCCCTCGCAAAGCTGCAGCGTCAATACACCAATCCCCGCGATCCCTATGCGACGGCGCGAGCGGCGCGGGCCGAGAAGAAATTGCTATGCCGGTTGGGGCGTTTGCGGCATCGGATAGAGAGGAGCGCCGGGCGTGCTCACGCTCCGCTGCTCGCGCATTCAGCAGCCGCAGCCGCAGGTTCGCGCTCTCGTTGATTTTCCGTTCCCCTTTGCCACACTCTCGAATTTGGAGGCACAAACCGGATGGAAACTTCAGCAACAAAACGCCAAACTATTGCCGAGGACAAAATGGCTACCACGGAACATTCCTATTTTCTGCGCGAACTGGAACTGCGCCGCGAGCATCTGCTCTCTGCCTCGCGTGCCGGCACTTCAGATCATTCGCTGCGCGACCTGCTCGCCAGCGTGGATGCCGCGCTTTCCCACCTGCAAAAAGGCACATTCGGGATTTGCGAAACCTGCCATGAGCCCATCGAAGCGGACCGCTTGCTGTGCAACCCGCTGCTGCGTTTCTGCCTGGATCATCTTTCCGGCGACGAGCAACGCGCCCTGGAACGTGACCTGACGCTCGCCGCGCGCATCCAACGTGCGCTTTTGCCGCCCACCGACTGGTCGAGCGCCGGGTGGCAGGCGCGATACCATTACCAGCCGGCAGGCCTGGTCAGCGGCGATTACTGCGACCTGATCGAATCCGATGGGTCCTTCCTGTTTTTGCTCGGCGATGTCGCTGGCAAAGGCGTTGCGGCATCCATGTTGATGAGCCATCTGCACGCGACGTTTCGCAGCCTGGCAGGTCAGCAGTTGCCATTGCAACGATTGGTGGAACTCGCCAATCGGCTTTTCTGCGACAGCACCACCGCGGGGCAGTACGCCACTTTAGTGGTGGGGCGTGCCTGGCCGGATGGCAGGGTTGAATACGTGAGCGCAGGGCACCTTCCGCTGCTGCATGTTTCATCGGCCGGAGTTTCCGCGCGGGCAGCGACAGGCGTGCCGCTGGGGATGTTCTGCAGCACAACCTTCGAGGTCTGCGAGCTGACCCTTGCCCGCAACGACACGCTGTTTCTCTACACGGATGGACTCACGGAGATCTTCAATCCCGCCGGCGATGAATATGGAATGCGGCGCGTGGAGTCGCTTGCGAAGCGCCATGCCGCTTCCCGCCCCGAAGAGTTACTTGCCGCATGCCTGGCGGAGATGAACAGCTTTTCCGGGGGAGTGAAACAGAAGGACGACTTGACGCTGCTGGCCCTCCGCCGCGTGGATTAGCGCGCAGAGAACAGCCGCGTAACCTTCACTTCGGACTCGTCCGGCTTTCTGGGTACTTCCGGGATGGCCTCCCAGCCGAGCTTCTTGTTCCATTGAAGAATGAGGGTGCGACCGCCACCCTCCACGCTGACGCACTCGTTTTGGAAGCACCGGAGAAAGACGCCGCCGTCTGGCGCATCGAAAGAGAAGAAATCCGGGCGGCGGAAGAGGTTGCTGCGCACGGTGTATTTTTTCTCCAAAGCCTCGGAGTACTGGCCGAAGAAGCGCGCAGCAGATTCATTCGAGTCCAGGCGGACGCGGGTGAAGAGGAGAAGCCGCTTGGCGTCTTTGCTCTCATAGGTCGCATAGACGTCGCCGTCCCACGCAGCCGCCAGCTTGCCGGCGCGGTCTGCATCAAGAAATTGCTTCAGAACTTCTTTCCAGCCAAATTCGCCCATGGAGTTTTCTTCCAGCAGCGTCCAGCCACTGCCGGGCAGACCTTCGGGAAGATTGAGCTTGATGGGCAGGAGAGATTTCCCCGTGCGGTAAAGATCGGGGTGCATGATCTGCTGCGTGGTTGCGGGCGGGCGCGCAAACACATTAGCAAAGCCCTTCCAGCCGTCATTCTTCAAGACGGCCAGGGAGAATGTGAGCCCGCTGAAGTAGGGAAACATCAGCGAATCCTTGATGAAGGGAGGGGCCTTCTTGAGCATCGGCGTTTCGCTGAGGTCGCCCACAAAAATCGAGGGATCGATATCGGGAAGGTCGCGAAGCTTCAGCGCAGAAATGGAAAGATCGAAATCGGGGAGGCCGCGCAATTTCAGCCCCTTCTCCTTGAGCATGTATTCGAGCATGGCCGCCATGGCGCTGCCTTCCAGGACCGATTCGCGCGCCATTTCCGCATCGTCATTCGGGCGCGCCGCCTTCACCCACGCTTCGATCTGGAAATGCTGGTCTTCGAGGGCGTGCGTCAGTTCGTGGGACATCACGGTGCGCTGGTCTTCGGGATCAATCCAGTCCGCGATATAGAATTCATGGGCCTTTGGGTCGTACAAGCCGGCGATCTGCTCCGTCAGGAGATCCACCATAAAGCCATCCAGATCAAAACCTTTGGGGATCAGTCCAAAAGCCTCCGCGCTGCGCTTGGAGGCATAGCGCTCCTTGGCATCCTTTTCGTCGTCCATCTCGCGGAGGACATAGGCGTGGATTTCCTCGCGTGAGCGTATGGACTTCTTCAGAGGAGTCTTCAACTCCCAGCCGGTGATGGCGCTCATCTCTTGCAGGACCTCGTCCGCCATAGCCAGGAATTCCGGGTTGTTCTTTGCGGAAGGCGCCGGGGATGGCGCAGTCGCCGTCTGCTGCGCAAGAGCCGGGTGGAGAATCAACAGAAAGAGCGCCGCCAGGAGCAGGACTCCGGCGATTCGATTAGGAAGGCGTGTGAACGAAATCATATTTTGCAGGATAGCAGATTCCAGCGCACTCCCGATTTTGAGCCCGGCAGCGAGTTCAATCAGGAGGGCTCGACGTAGCGGCGGGCGCTGTTCCCGGAGAGCAGGCGTTGCAGAGCGTCCACCAGATCGCTGCGGGTCAGAATGCCGACAACAAGCTCGTTCTCGACCACTGCCAGGCAGCCGAAGCGCGATTGCTGCATCATGCCGACGGCAGTTTCCAGGGGCGTATCCGGGGAAACCGTCAGTGGCTCGCGTGTCATGACGCGACCGACTGTCGTGCCCTCGAAAACGGCGTTGTAGCCTTCCTCACTGATGGGAACCAATCGAGAAGGGGCGCATCGCTGAATATCGCGGTCGGTCAAGAGTCCCACCAGGCGGCCATCTTTGGCCACCAGGAGATGGCGGATGGCGCCGGCTCGGAGCATGAGAGCGGCATCCAAGAGAAACGTGGAAGGATCCACGGTGATGGCCGGCTGGCTCATAATATCCTTGACAAAGTATTCGACTGGCGACACAAAACCCCACAAACGGACAGGCTCACAGGGCTTCTCACCCAATCTGGGACAGGTTTGCACGGGAGTCGCTTTGAAACAAGACTCCGGGTTCGGGCAGGTGTCCGAATGGGAACGTGGCCGCCCTGGATGAAACACTCGTAAAGTTTTCCACAGTTCTTCTTGCGTTTCGTATTCGTAACAACTTGATAAGTTGCTATAATGGCAATTGATGGGGATTCGATTTGAACTCCAGGAGAGGTACGAATGTTTCCACCTGGGCTAAGGATGCGCCAAACCCGTGAAAGACTGGGTCTAACCTATCGGGATGTGGAATCGGCAAGCTTTGAAATCGCCGCAAAGCGTGGCCGGCCGGATTTCATCTTGCACATCAGCCGGCTGGCGGACATTGAAAATCGCAATGTCGTGCCCAGCTTGCACAAGTTGTATTCCCTGGCAGTCATCTATCATCTTGATCCGCTGGAGATCACCTGCTGGTATGAGGCACCCCTGCAGCAAGCGTTTCACGATGGGGCTGCGTTTCCTCCCCCGCGGACACACCTTAGCAACTCGCTGCCGCCTACTCCGCCAGCCATAAGCCGCGATGACAACTTCAACACGCTGGCCACCGGACTCCTGAATCGGCTGCCTCCCGCGATTGGGCCTTTTTCGAGATTGGAGCCGTACTCTAATGGACCATATCGTTATGGTTATATTGGACTTTCCGACCGCCGCATGACCCCGATTCTGCGGCCTGGAAGCCTGGTGTTAGTGGATACCTCCGTGCACAAGATCGAGGTGAACGATTGGTCCAGCGAGTACGACCGGCCGATCTATTTCGTTGAGTTGCGGGGGGGATATCGCTGCGGATGGTTTCAACAGGAGAAGTCCCGGTTGATCATGCAACCCCATACACTTTCGCGTTGCATGCCCGAGTCATGGCGCACGCCGGAAGAGGCTGAAGTTGTCGGGCAAGTGGTGGGCCTGGTTACTTACCTGAACGAACCCTGGGCTTCTTCTCCTGCAGCAGTTCGCACAATGCATTCAGATTCGAACAGAAAAGTTTCTTGAGATAATCCGGGGCCTGGGGAGGAATCCAGGTCTTGGCCTTTTCGGAACATTCCCGGAGATGCTCTTCCCTTCCACCGGGCAGAACGTCCAGATAGCTGAGCAAGTCTTCTTCCTGCAGCGCCAACGGCGATTCCAGCAAGCGTTCAAAAAGCTCATCGTGGCAATCCGCCAGGGCCTGAGCGACACCTTCTTCACCGAAGACCGCACACAATCGCTCATGGAAATAAATTCCGGTCGATGGATCGCGGAGATTGGCGACGTAGGCCAACCGCTCGTACATGCCCCCCATAGATTCCAGGGAGTGTACCGACAGGTCGTAGAGGATCTGGCGGTGAAGCTGAAGCTGATCGAGCATCAGGAAATTCCTGTTTGACGCGGTGTTCCGTCGACAGAACTTTTTTCCAAGCGCAGAACAGGCGACTCTGTGAGCTGGCACCCTCCCTGACAAGGAGAGTGCCCCATGAAAAAGAGTCTGCTAGTTCTTGTAGCTGCACTTTCGGTAAGCCTAATCCTACTGTCCATAGCAGTACCGGTCAACAAGTCTTCCGCGCTGCCCACCTGGAACAACGGAACAATCCAGGCGGATGGCGTGCCCCTGCCTCCTCCCACTATACCCAAGGTGATCAATCCCATTCTCGTCGCGGATGGCGTGCCTCTGCCGCCACCCACTGTGCCACACGTGATCAATCCCATTCTCGTCGCGGATGGCGTGCCCCTGCCGCCACCCACTGTGCCACACGTGATCAATCCCATTCTCGTCGCGGATGGCGTGCCCCTGCCGCCACCCACTGTGCCACACGTGATCAATCCCATTCTCGTCTAATGCAATTGGCAGTCGGACAGCCTAAGCGCTTTCTAATATCGGCAAGGCTAGCATAACAGACTGGTAATGCTTTCCTATTTACTTTCGAGTTATGTTATGCTAGCCTTTCCACAATGTCCGAGACGCTCAACCTGCGCAATCTGGAGTGGGCCCTTACCACGATAACGGAGTTGATTCTTCTTGTTTACCTGCTGCGGCGAAAGCTCTTCCGTTCGCACCCTTTTTTTTCGGCGTACATTCTGATTGCCATCCTGCAGAGCGTCCTCATGGCGGCAACGTACGGTGTGTGGGGCTTCCAGAGCTACGGGGCTTGGCTCATCGGCTGGCTCAGTCAACTGGTGGTGGTAACTGCGCGATTTGCGGCTGTGGTGGAGGTGGCGAGGCGGATTCTCTCCCCTTTCTCCGGGATCTGGGCACTGGGCCGGCGCGTCTTGCTAGGGGCCACTGGAGGTGTCTTGGTTTACGCAGCGCTGCTGTCGAGAGAGTACTGGTATAAATTGCCATTGAACGTGGACCGCGGAGCGGCACTTGCGATCGCCGCCGTGATTGTGACGCTGTTGCTCTTTGCCCGCTACTACGGGCTGCCCATGGACAACCTGGATCGTTCGTTGTGCATCGGTTTCTGCCTGTATTCGTGTTTCTGTGTGATCAATGACTCCCTTTACGACAAATGGCTCCTTGGCTATTTGAATTTCTGGAATTTTCTTGGTGTCCTGACATTTCTGGCCGGTCTGTTCCTCTGGCTTGGAGCTGCTCGCGCTTATTCCGAGACGGCCCCGGCCCGGGATCCCGTTATCGTGCCCAAGGAACTGTACGGAAAGCTTTCTTCCGAACTCAACGTCCGCCTTCGCCTGTTGAACGAACACCTTAATCAACTTATGAATTCGGGGGGCCAGCGCCAATGAACATCACGATCATCCTGTTTATCTTGTTGGCCGTGCTGCTGATTGGCGCTCTCGTTTGGGCCGTCCGGCCACCAAAACGCAAACTGGTTTCGATCAGTGAGGTCTTGACGGCATTATCTGAAGAGCACCACTACTCCCGCCTCCCCCAAATCCTGCAGGCCCTGCAGCCCGAAGACACCGCGTTTCTGCGCGCTCGGGGGTTCGCCCCGCTTCGCAGGCGGATTCGCTCCGAACGCGGGCGCATCGCTCTGCTCTATCTGGATTGCCTGCAGGAGGAATACGAGAAGCTCTTGGAAGCGAGCCGGGTGGTGGCGGCGATGGCGCCTGAGATGTTCGCACTGGACGAAGCCGAGCGCTTCAAGCTGAATCTTCGCTTTGCCCTGGGTTGCCGCTACTTGCGCTGGAAGCTGCGCCTGGGGCTGGAACCCTGGAGCGGGTTTGGGCTACTTTCGGAGATGACCAGTGGCATGGCACTACGGCTGGAGATGGCCACTTCCCAGATCGGAGAGCGCTCCGCCTTGAGTCTTGCCTTCGCTTCAATTCTGAAGGAGCGTGATGGCGGGACGCGGTAGTTTTGCATCCACGGCCGCGAACAATTCCGTCGCTTGAAAAGGCTTCTGCAGAGTGCCGGCGCCGGATACTGCGCGCGCTGGCTTCCCGTCATTGTCCAGAGCAAGAGAACTCGTCCACAGAATCCGCGAACCAAGGCCCGGCATTCCGCTGTCGGGAGCATCCAGCACGTTCCGTCCCGTCTCTTGAGCTGCCAATTGCCAGTCGGCGATGACTAAGTCAAATCCACCATTGGCGAACAGCTCTCTCGCATCGCCTAACGATTTCGCGGTCACCACCAGACAGTCGCTGGAGCGCAATAGTCCAGCCACGCTCTCGAGTACGGACTCATTGGCATCCACGACAAGAATCCGTCCGCTGCGGGCGGTGACGGGCTTATCCGGCACGACAGGCGTGCGTTTGGCGCCAATGCGATGCAGCGGCAGTTCGATACGGAAAGAGGCGCCGCGTGGCGGCTTGTTCTTCACACGAACCGTTCCGCCATGTTCGGTGATGATGCCATAGCAAATGCTGAGCCCCAGTCCGGTGCCCTTCCCGACGGGCTTGGTCGTGTAGAACGGGTCGAAAACGCGTGAAGCATCCTTTACTCCGGGCCCGCTATCCGTGAATTCGATAAAGAGTTGCCGGCCTTCCACTCCTGTCCTCACCCACAGGTCGCCCTCCGCGCCTTTTTCCAAAATGGCGTCCACGGCGTTATTGATGAGGTTAAGAAAGACCTGCTGCAACTGGTGTGGATCGGCGGGCACCTCGGGGAGGTCGGGTGCAAGGTCGAGATGCACGCGGATCTGGCTCATGCGCAGGTCATAGTCCCGTAGCGCGAGCGTGTCTTCGAGAATGGCATTCACGCGCACGGGCACGCGTTCGGGTTTGTGCTGCCGCGCGAAGCTGAGCAGGTTTTGCACGATGCGGTGGGTACGCTGCGCCTGTTTGTACAGCTTCTCTGAATAGCCCAGTGCCAGCGGCCCTACCTGCCCGCTGGAGGTCAGCAACTGGCTGTACCCCAGGATGGCGGTAAGGGGGTTGTTCAACTCGTGCGCAACGCCGGAAATTAACTGCCCGACGGCGGCCAGCTTTTCACTGTGCAACAGTTGTTCCTGGGTGCGCCGAAGATTCTCGTAAGCCTGGCGGGTCTCGTCGTATAAGACGCTGCGCTCGACGGCGCTGGCAACCTGGCTGCCCACAGCGATCAGCAGGCTGATATCGGCGGGCGTAAAATCGCGGACCATCCGGCAGGCCACCGTTAGTCCGCCAATGATTTTCTCCTTGGACCACAGCGTGACGATGTAGGCGGATTCGATCCCCTCCTTCTTCTGCAATTCGCGCACGACTGGGGGCAGCGGCAATCCCTGGGCGGAGAGAAACGTCGCGCGCACGGCGCGAATTTGTTGAATGAGCTCCGGCGGAATGGTGACAACCGGAAAACTGCGGGCGAACTCTGAACGATAACCGACGGAAGCGACTCGGCGCAGGGTGGTGCCGTCGCGTTCAAAGAGGAAGAGCGCCGCAGCGTCCAGCGTGAACAATTCCAGAAGCTGCCGCAGGATGCGGTGGATGGAATCGTTCAAGTCGAGGGAAGCGACCAGCGTTTCCGCAAAGGAGTTCAGCACGACCAGTTCACGGTTGCGCCGGCGGATTTCCTGTTCGGCGCGGCGCCGCTCGGTAATATCAAGGACAAATCCCTGGAAGGCGGTCACGTCGCCCCTGGCATCGCGCACAGCCGTGGAGGATTCTCTCACTGCCCGGACTTCTCCATCCTTGCGGCGGATTTCAAATTCGAAGTCGTTGACCACGCCGTGCTCCTGCAAAAGCTTATGGAGACGCTCGCGGTCCGCCGGGTTCGCGTACAGCGTCTGCGCGATATCCACCTGCATGAGTTCATCGCGATCGTCATAGCCGGTAATGCGCATTAGCGCGTCGTTGAAATCGAGGAATCTGCCTTGCACGGTGGTGATGAAGACGCCCTCCTGGACGCTGGCCACCAGCATGCGGTACTTCTCCTCGGCCTTCTTGCGCTCGGTGATGTCTTTCAGGACATGAATTGTTCCCAGCTTGCGGCCGGAAGGATCCGTAAACGTCGAGTTGGAGGCAAGAAAGAATCCCTGCAGCCAAGGATCCGGAGAGTCCGCCTCGCCGGAAACGCCCTCGCAATAGGGACACATCTCGAAGGCGCTCGCCCGCGGGTTGAAAAGGTCGCTGACCGCACGCCCGATCATGGCCTGACTTTCCCGGCCCAGCAGATGCGCCAGGCGCGCATTTCCGCGCACGATGCGGCCGGCGCGGTCGTGGACCAGAATGGGGTCGCCCATGGAATCGAAGGTATACGCCCACTGCTGCTGGACGGTTTTGACCTGCTCGAAAAGATTCACATTTTCAACCGTGGTTCCAAGGAAATTGGCGACGTTTACGAGATAAGCGAGTTCGTCCTCGTGAAAACGCTTGCCGGGCAGCGCGCCGATGCTGAGCATGCCGACCGGGCCTTCCTTGCCGCGAAGCGGCACGGTAATCAGCCGGGTAATTCCGGCTTCGGCCATCCTCCGGCGGACTTTGATGTCTTGCTCTTCCTCGAAGCGCGAAATACGGTAGTTCTCCCGCAGGACTTCCTGAATCCAGGGGCTGTGCAGATCGAGGCGTTCGTGCTGCTTCAGGTAGTTTTCGCTGTACCCCACCGAGGCGCGGGCCACGAATTCCGCAGCATCGCCCTTGCCCTCGAGCAAGCGGAGTATCCCGTGACTCGTATTCAGGCTAGTGGCGATCTGCAACAGCACCTTTTGCAGCAATTCCTGGAGGGAGACCGACTGGCTGCTGGAGGCCGTCAGCATGGTGAACTGCTGCATCTTCTTGCTGATTTCTTCGGAGCGCTCGCGTGCCGCCTCCAGGAGCAGCACGATCATCCCAATGCCCAGGCTCGCATTCAGGAAATGGTCAAACGCAAAGCGGAGCAGGTACATTTCCTGCTGAGTCCACGTGGGCCGGTCGAGACCGTTCAAACCCAGCAGCGTGAAAGCGCCCGCCAGCAATTTGGTGCCGTGACCGCCGGAGGCGCTCGCGGCGCGCCATAGCAGCCACCCGGTCGCCAGGCAAATGGCGCTCTCCAAGATCGCGGTTTCCCAGCGCACTTCGCCGAAGCGGGTGACTCTGCTTTCGTAATAGCAGGCCGTCAGCGCGAACAGCAGCGACAACCACAGGACCGGCCACTGCAGGCGATTGTTGCCGAGCGTGTATTGCACGATGGCCGTCAGGAAGAGCATCAGCGCTGCGACGCCGGCGCCTGAAGTGGCCACGCGCAAGAGTGGGTTGGGCCTGAACAGCAAGGCCAGTTCGCTGAAGGAAGCCAGGGTCAGACATATCCACCCCAGCAACCAAAGCCGATAGAAAGTGGCGCGGTTATCCCGGCGAAGATGAACAAATAACACCAGCAGGGTCAGGCATGCCGTGGCTTCAAAGAACGCAATTCCCTGGAGGCCTTGATTGGGCACCATGGCCGACCCTCTCCTGAGGTGTTGCGGATATAGAAATAGATAATGGTGCCGTACGCTCTTCGAGCGGAAGCAACGCCACCACGCTGGTTTGACGCTAACACGCTATTTTCTTACTGGGCAAGGCTCCCCACATAGGGGTGTGCTGTCCCGTATAATGCTACTTGGGAGAAAGACCATCGTGGACATCGAAAGCATCCTGGTTGTGGACGACGAAGAGGCGATTCGAGAGGTGGTATCGACCATGCTCGAATCTCGTGGCTACCGTTGTACTGCCGTAAGCAACGGGAGAGCGGCGCAGGAAGTGGTCCGCAAGGAAACGCCGGATCTTGTTCTGAGCGACATGATCATGCCGGAAATGGACGGCATCAAGTTTCTGAGCTGGATGCGCGAGCATGACCCCGAGGTCCCGGTGATCATGGTTACGGCCATTCACGATATCTCCACGGCCCTGGAAGCGATCCGCCGAGGCGCTTACGACTACATTCTGAAGCCCTTTGAAAAGGACCAGCTTTATCTAGGGGTAGGCCGTGCGCTGCAACACCGGCGCCTGGTCCTGGAAAACCGCAATTACCAGATCAACCTGCAACAGAGGGTGGATGAACAGACCGCGAAACTCCAGATGGCCATTGATCAACTGGAGCGCTCCTACGACGATACCCTGGAGGCTCTGGGAAGCGCGCTGGACTTGAGAGACGCGGAAACCGAAGGCCATTGCCAGCGCGTGACCGCTTTCACGATTGAGATTGCCAAGGCCGTGGGCGTGCAGTATCCCGACTTGGCCGTGCTCGCGCGCGCCGCCTTTCTCCACGACATCGGCAAAATGGCCATTCCCGATTCCATTCTGCTCAAGGCCGGCCCGCTCGACGACGATGAAAAGACGGTCATGCGCAGGCACTGCCAAAAAGGCTACGACGTGCTGGCGCGCATCCCGTTTCTCCGGACCGCCGCGGAAATCGTCCTGGCCCACCAGGAATTCTTTGACGGCACCGGCTATCCCCGGGGTCTGCGCGGCGAGCAAATTCCCCTTGGAGCACGCATCTTCTCCATCGCGGACGCGCTCGATGCCATGATCAGCGACCGCCCCTACCGCAAGGCGCTGCCGATGTCCCACGCGCGGGAAGAGATTCGCAGGTGCGCCGGAACTCAGTTTGACCCCAAAATTGTCGAAGTGTTCAACACCATTCCGGAGCAGCACTGGTTGGAACTCCGCGAGGATCTGGCTTCGCCTTTCAGGAGCGCGCATCTGAGAAACATTTAGTTTCTTGTTCGCTGCAACCTTTCCTTGGCCGCCGTGGCATTCGGAATGGCCTTGCGCTTTTCTCCGGCGCGTTCCTCATGTAATCTCTTGCTGGAGAGACCCCATGGCCCTCATTCCCATCAAAACCGCCTCGGAAACCGGCTACTGTGACTGTATTTGTGGCTGTTATGAATTGGCCAGCTTGCGCGACGAAGACAGCGGCAAGGGCTACTGCCCCGCTTGCGGCAAGGAGCACCTGGATTGGAATACCGGGGCCGGCGTCCCGCAACCCGCACCGTCAAGGCTTTCCGCGAGCACCGCTCCGGCTTCACCGCAGCTTCCGTACTCCGCTGATCCGCCGGCACGCCTGCGCTGAATTCGGGGCGCACCATCGTTGCATCCCAAGTCGCCAAGCCTTCAACCAATCATCCTGATGGCCGTTTTGTGGATTTTGAATCGTTTGCGGCACGCTACTTCCCCAGATACAGCAGCGCCAGCAGGAACAGCCAAAGCGCGTCCATGAAGTGCCAGTAGTAAGACGCCACTTCCGCGGCCACGCCACGGCTCACTTTGGCCTGATCAAAATTCCGCCACGCCACGTACAGCAAAGCGCAAACACCGCCAAGCAGGTGCAAGGCATGCGCTCCCGTGAAAATATAAAAGAAGCTGCTGGCAGGATTCGTGGCCAGGTAGATGCCCTGGCCTACCAGAATTCGCCACGCCGCCAGTTGCCCTACCAGAAACAGCACGCCGAGAACTGTCGTTACTTGCCAAAGTCTTCTGAAGCCGTTCGCGTCGGATTTGGCCAGGCGTTTGCGTGCCATTTCCAGCGTTGCGCTGCTCGTCAATAAAATCGCGGTATTCACCCAGACCAGTCCAGGAATATGCACTGGCACCCATTCACCGGTTCCTTTGCGAATCAGAAACGCGCTGGCCAGCGCCATGAAAAACATCAGGATGGCGACAATGGCGATGGCCACCCCGGCGTAATACTTTGACGCCGAAGGCTGCCCTTTGCGGCCGCGCTTCCCATCATCGCTGCCGTTTCCTCCCGCGGGCGGCGTTTTGCCGCCTCCGCCGCCGTTCCCCTTCCCGATTACCAGATCAAGGTCCTGCCCTGTCGTCGTGCCCGGCATGCTCTTCCTTCCCTTCTGTTAGTGCGCCTTCTCAGCCGGCAACTCGGGTGCGAGGTGCTGCGGCACAAAGTCAACTTCTGGATCATCGTGAAACTCATACGCGCCGCGATAGACAACCGGCGGCACATCCCCGAAATTTTCCTCCGGGGCCGGCGAAGCGATGCTCCATTCAAGCGTTGTGGCTCGCCAGGGGTTATTTTCTTCCGGCCGTTTGCGGCGCAGCAGGCTGTAAAGAAAATTGGTGACGAAGAGTGTTTGCGCGGACACGGTGAAAACGGTTGCCAGCGTCACAAATGTGCGAATCGAAGACCCCGCCGACGCGATTGCCGCTCGCTGGGCTTCTCCAAGTGCGTGCGATTGCGTCAGCAACCCCACCCAGTGCAGCGGCATGAAAATGGCGTACACCCCGGCAAACGTCATCCAGAAGTGCAATTTCCCCAGCCCTTCGTTCAATCGTGTGCCGAAGAGTTTCGGAAACCAGAAAAATAGCGCTGCGAGTATAGCGAACGTGGCTGCTACGCCCATGACCAAGTGGAAGTGGCCGATGACAAACTCCTCGCTGACCGCTGCGCGCGCCAGGTCGTGTCGCGCGAGGAACATTCCGGAAAGCCCGCCGGCAATAAACAGCGAGATAAACCCAATCGTGAACAGCATCGCGGTGTTGAGCTGCACGCGGCCATTCCACAGCGTCCCGAGCCAACTAGCCAGCAGGAACGCCGCCGGAATCCCCAGGGAAGACGCCAGGACCGAAAAAACCAGCGGCGCGTAGGGATTCAGCCCGGTCGCAAACATGTGATAGCCCCAGACGCAAAATCCCACCAGCCCCACGCCGCAGAGGGCGAGCACCACCAGGCGTTCCTTCCACACCGGCTTGCGCGAAAACGTCGCAACCAGGTGCGTCACGATGCCAAAGCACGGCAGCATCGCCACGTACACTTCCGCCTGCGCAAAGTACCAGAAGAGCCGCTGCCAAAGGATGGGCAGGCTCCCTTGCCGCACCAAATTCTGCGGCTGCGCCGCCAGGAAGGAGGCGGAGCTGAAAAAATTCGATCCGAGCAGTCGGTCCGACAAGACAGCGGCGCATCCCGCCAGCAGGACGCTGAAAATCAGCATGCTCAAGATCGCGTTGAGGAACCACGCCCACACAGTCACCGGCATGCGCGGCAAGGTCATGCCCTTCGCGCGCATTTCGATCGTCGTGGTGGTGAAGTTCAGTGCGCTGAATAATGCGGCCAGCGAAAAAAGAGCGGCGCTGGCAAGCCACAGGTTGATCCCGTTTGCCAGCGGCAGAAGGAAGGAGGCGGTCATTCCGAACAACGAGCCCGCCGTCATCCACAATGAGAGCCGGTTCAGCAACGGAAACGCCATCTCGCCCGCGCCAATCTGCAGCGGCAAAAGGAAATTTCCGAAGCCCAACTGCGGCGCCGCCGTCAGCACAAAAAAGACCATCAGCGAGCCGTGCAGCAGCCGCATCGCCACAAACCGCTCCGGAGTGGTTTCGATGGAGGAAAGAAACGGTATGGCGAGATCTGGCCAGGTGGCGTGCAAGCGCAACAATGCCGAAAGCACCATGCCCACCAGCACGCTGGCCAACGCCAGCCACAGGTATTGCAAGCCAATGGTTTTGTGGTGCGTGGAAAACAAGCGGGAGAGGGAGCCCGAGCCGGTAGATGAGGAGGAGTTGCCGCCGTCGTCGTAAGTGACCATTTTCGAAGCAGATTCGCTTGCCGCGGTGCCCGGAACTAGGTTCGTATCTTACCCCCTGCCCGGCAAATTGCAAGAAACGCGCGCGGCCGGTGATGGGGCAGATTCCGATGACCGCCTTAGCAAGGAGAGGCGCCTAGCTAATTTCTAGTGATCCGCCGGAATGGGACGCACCTCGGCCTTGTTTCCAAATCGGGAATAGTCTATATGAGAGAGAGGATCCTCTCAGCCCAAGCCAAGAGCAGACAAGCACGGCGCGAACGTGACGCGTCGTGGCCGTGCTGGCTGCTGGACTGCTGTCCCTTTTGCAATTCACATTCGTTATATAGGAGCAAGGATGCGCAAGAACACCATGGCTGGTCTACTGCTCGCGGTGGCGCTAGGTTTGCCGCTGATAGGCTGCGAGGACACAAAAGCGCGGCGAGAGAATGAACAGTTGAAGGCACATGTGGCGGAACTCGTCAAGAATAATGGCGATCTGGTGAATCGCGTCGATGCGCTAACGGAGGAGAACACCGCGCTGAAACAGGAGAACGAACGGCTCAAGGCGAAAAAGACTCAAACGAAAAGTTCGAAAAGCAGGCACCATCGACACACTAGCAAGCGCGTAGCGACCAGCCCGAATTGATTCGGAAAACGAAGTCGTGCTACGAAACCTCAGGCGTACTCAACCCCTAATCAGACGCTGACCAACTGCCTGTTCCGCCGAGAGCGCGCGTTCGGCCGTTCTGGAATATGATGTGGTGAGACGAAGGGTCATGGCCGACGACAAGTGGGCTAATCCGCAGAAAATGTGGGACGAACGTTTTGCGCAAGCGGAGCCAGTTTACGGCAAACAGCCCAACGCTTATTTGCGCGCGCAAGCTCACCGCTTCTCCCCCGGCTGCAAGATTCTTGTTCCCGGCGATGGCTATGGACGCAATGGCCTCTGGCTCGCCAGGCAGGGCTTCCAGGTCACTACTGTCGATCTTTCTTCCGTGGGCGTGGAGCGTGCCCGCAAATCGGCGCAAGCGGCCAGCCTGACAATGACCATCGAAGAGGCCGACCTTGCCACATGGGCTTGGCCGACTGGCGAGTTTGACGCCGTCGCCTCCATCTTTCTGCATCTCCCTCTCGACCTTCGCCTGCAGATTCACCTGCACATGCTCGGAGCTCTGAAACAAGGGGGATTGCTAATCATTGCGGCTTTCACTCCCGCGCAGCTACAGCACTCCTCCGGTGGACCAAAGCAAGTGGAATTGCTTTACACTGCGGAAATCCTGCGAAATGATTTCGCGGGGGCCGAGTTGCTGGAATTGCTAGAGGTGGAGATCAATTTGGACGAAGGCCGCCTGCACCGAGGCCGCGCCGCCGTGGTCCACGGTGTCTTTCGAAAACAGTGAGCCCCAGCCCTTCCTACTGAAATTGCTTCTGGAAATTGGCGAATTGCTGGCGCAGGGTTTCCAGTTCCCTTCTGAGCCCTGACACTTCCGCTTCCAATTCCTTGATTCGCTCTCCGTCCACCGACGAGAGAGGTCGCGCAACCGGCTCCGCCACTTCAGCCAGGTCCGTTCCCGCCCCGCTCGACGCGGCGTGAGCACTGGCGGGCAGAGCGTCGCCGCAGAGCAGATGCATGTAGCGTGATTCCTTTGTGCCCGGCTGACGTGGCAGCACCTTCGCCATCGGCGGCTCGCGGCGCATCAAGAGATTCAGCGCGGCATGCACGGCATCCAGATCCTCGAATGCGTAGAGCCGTTCGCATCGCGTGCGCAGTTCACCCGGTGTCTGTGGCCCGCGCAGCAGCAGCACGCACAAAACCGCGATTTCGTGGCGGTGAAAATTGTACAGCTCATTCAGCCGGTGCTCGAACTTCGCCACACGGGAATCGCCGCTGGCGGAGCGCACCAGCGCCTGATCGGAGAGCGCGCGCAACGCCTGCCGCGCCGCTTCTTCCTCCAGCGTCATCACCGGCTCGCGATTCGATTTCTGATTGCAGGCGTTCAGCAGCGCGTTGAGCGACAGCGGATAATACTCCGGCGTGGTGATCTCTTTCTCGACAAGTGCGCCGAGCACGCGCGCTTCAATTTCCGACAGTTGCAGGGCCATGCCAAAATGATAGCAGACCATCCGGCAAGGTGAGGCAGGAGCATGCTCCGGCGAATCGTTTTATGGAAAGAAAAGTCCTTTACGCTGGCGTGGTCACTGGTGTCCGCGGTATTTTTGCCCCCGCCTTATGCGAGTACAGATGGCGGTCCGCTTCTTCAATCAATTCGTCGAACTGATCGCCGGGCTCATACGCTTTCCAGCCTACGGCAAAGGTAATGGGCAGAACTTTCCCCTGGAACTTAACCTGCAAGCCGTCAAGCCGCGAAAGAATCAACGACAGCTGGTTCACTTCGCAATCCAGCAACAGGAGAATGAACTCGTCCCCGCCCCAGCGCGCCGCCAGATCCGAACCGCGCGTGGACCGGCTCAAGTATTTGGCAAATTCCTTGAGCACGTGATCGCCCGCCAGGTGGCCGTGTTCATCGTTGATCTGCTTGAAATCGTTCAGGTCCACCAGCACAACGATCAGCGACAATCCCCGGCGTTCCGACCGCGCAATCTCTGACCGCAGCCGCTGCTCGGCGTATCGCCGGTTGTAGAGGCCCGTCAGGGGATCAAACATCGCCAGCCGCCGGAACACTTCCGCCTGAATTTGCTGCTCGGCCAGCGCGCGCTGGATTTTGCGCATGCGGAAATGCTGGTAGATCATCTGGCACGTGAAAATTAAAACGAGCACCACCAGCGCGCGCACTGCAAGCTTCAAGTCCAATCCGAAAAAGGTCTTTGCCCCTTTCAGGTAGAACGACACGGAAAGAGAAACGATTGCGGCGGTCAGGCTGAGAATAATGATGGCCGCGTTGCCCCAGACCCACAGGTCACGCCGCTCCAGTTTGCGCAGGTTCGCTTGAATGTCGGCGGCGCCATAGTCCGGCTCGCCTGGGAACAGAGGCGTGGAATTAGTGTTCATCGCTCAGTCCATCACCAGATTGACGTGCTTCATCTTGAAACTAGCCCGCCCTTCGCCAAGCGTCAAGCAAACTGGCTAACCCTGCGTCCCGGTAGTAACGCCGCCGAAACGCAGGTGTCGGGCAGAACGCGCGAACTGACTCTATCTTTGCTTGCCAAGCCCCGGAGCTACGAAGAGTTCCTTGCTCTCTGGATACCTTTGCAGCACTATGCTTGAAATGGGCGGGTTCACGCGTGCTCGAGTAGCGGACCGCAGGCGGGGCGACCGCCGGAGGGGAGGATGATGCGCGCTAGCCGGAACCGGCTGGCGAACGTGGCTACGATCGCGTTAGCCGCCAGCGTCAATTTTCTGGTGAATGATGTCTGGACTTTCCATTCAGTGCAGGTGATCGCTCGCTCGCAGGATCCGGAGGGTGCCTTGGCGCCTGCCGCCAGCAGCCCAGTGTCTGCGAGCCGAGAGAAATCTGGAGGGCGCCACCGCCTCCGGCTCTGGTACGGACTCTGCCTTTTGCTCGCCGTGTTCACCTATTTCTACGCTCTGGACAGTCCGCACATTCCCAAGAACGGCGACGAATACGTCTACGCGCACATTACGCGTTTCACGGCATACAGCGGTCATCTGCTGCCCCTCGAATCGGAGTTGCACGAGATGCGGAACACCAAGCCTCCGCTGCTGTTCTGGCAGGGGATCGCCTCCACGCGGTGGGCGAGGGACTGGGGACTGCTGACGCTGCGGTATCCGAGCGTCATCTATACACTGCTCACGGCGGGGTTGGCGTTCCTGCTGGGCTGGAAGGTGTCGGGCCGGCTGGAGACCGGTGGCCTGGCGTGTCTGACCTTCCTTTCTTTCTTTAACATCTACCGGTACGGCCGCCCCTTTCTGACCGAAGCACCCGCGACATTCTGGACCTTCCTACCGTTCTTTGCTTTCCTTTTCTGGCAACCAGCCGTACTTGAGTCGCACGTCCTCATGCCCCTCTTGTTGGGCCTTGGACTAGGCGTTGGTCTCCTCTACAAGTCCTTCGCGCTTGTCCTTCCAGTGGCCCTGGCCTTCTCCTGGTGGTACTTGGATTATCGAGAGTACAGGGTGCGGGCATTTCTAACCAAGGACGCTGGGAAGATCGCCATCATGGGGGCGGTCTCCCTCGCGCTGTTTAGCCTGTGGTTTCTGCTGGATCCGAACCCGATGGCGATCGTGCAGGAATTCGTGTTGAAAGAGAACCTCGGGAAGTTCGATCCCCAGGGTCCCAGTTACCTGACCCAGTTCCTGAGGGGGGTATCGAGCGTCTGGGGGTTGGCACTCGGCTATCTGGTGAATGCCGGCTTGCTGGTGTTTCCGGTGGTGGCGCTGTTTTGGGTTTCTTACAAACGGCGGCGCCAATTGGGGGGAGCGGAGAAGCTGCTTTGGATCTGGGTCGTCTCCCTGTTTTTGTTTTTTAGCCTTCCCAGCATGAGGTCGAGCCGCTATCTTTTGCCAGCCATGCCTGCGCTTGCAGTCCTGTGTGCCCTGAACTGGGACCGCATCAGCCGCAAGGCGTTTGTCGCCACCCTCCTAGCCGCGGGGGGCGCCATCGCCGCGATGGCCTATTTATCCCTGCGACTCCAATTCAACCTGCGATCTGTCCGGCTGTTTCCGGTGACGTATTGGCTGCTTCTGGTTGTCACTGCGACGCTTGTACTCCTTGCACTCTTCGTGCCTGAGTTTACGCGACCTGGCGTCCCCTGCGTGGCGCTGCTGATGTGTCTGTGCCTGGCAGTCGCTCTCAGACCGCTGGATGGTCCCCTCGGCCGCTATAGCCCTGACGCCCAGCAGTACGTCATGGGCAAGCAGGTCTGGGTGCCTTGTAACTTCAGAGCTGTCGACGAAGGCTATCGACTCCTCTTGCCGGGAGCCGGCGTCCATGGCTATCGTGACGACGGGAACGTGACCCTCGACTCTCTAGACACCCGCTATGCCATGTTCGCCATCCGGCAGCCGTTGGCCGCGATGGAAACGCGTGGCCTCCGGCTGATCGGCCAGCGCCTGGAGATCCACAGCCGTCTTAACTCCCGCGAACTCTTGGACATGCTACGGGGAAACGTATTCAATCAGCTCTTTGTCCGAGAAATACTCGTCGAAGTCCCTGGTGCTCGACCCGTGGCCATTCCCTCGGATGAGGGCTGCCGCTGAACTTGCACGGGCCTGCGTGAGCACTTGCGAAGTCCTGTATCTCGCCAGAATTCCACGCGTGACGAAAAAGGCGGTCAAGAAAACGACGATTCATCAGCGGAAGCGATTCCGTCGCCAGCAGAATTGAGCTTTATTGGGAAGACAACGACTTCTGCGGAACTACTCCCGTTTGAAAAAGAGATGGTGCGGTCGAGTGGATTCGAACCACCACGGTATTGCTACCGCCAGCCCCTCAAGCTGGTGCGTCTGCCAGTTCCGCCACGACCGCACAGAGGAAGAGACTTTATTGTAGCCGCGCCCGAAAGAAGGAGCAAGGCGAGGAGGAAAATTGCGGCCGGATCACCTTATGGAGTGTGGGAGCCTTGCTCCCGCTTTTGACACTCCAAATTCCAAGTGAAACGTCCTGCTTTGCCGATAACCTCGAGCGCAAAAGCGGCAGCCCGGCTGCCGCACTCCAAAAAACTACGGCTTGGGCTGCGTCGCGGGTGCCTGCTGTTGCGGTGTTGTTGACTGCGGTGCCGCAGGCTGCTGTGTCGCTGGCACCGGTGTCACGGGAGCCGCCGGAGTCGCCGTCTTGGGCGCAGGCTTGGAGTACTTCTCCAAGATAGAGCCACCACCCTGGCCCCGATCCACATTCTGATCCACCTTCACCACCATGGCCATCGCGCAGACCATGAACATGATCGCGCACCACGTTGTGGCCTGCGAGAGCACGGACGCCGCCCCGCGCGGGCCAAAAGCCGTCTGGCTGCCCGCCCCGCCGAACGCCCCGGCCAGGTCCGCGGCTTTGCCGCTTTGCAGCAGCACCACAATAACCAGTACCAGGCAGTTCAGTACAAAGAACGGCTTCAGAATATAGCCACCCCACGCGAAGTGAAACCCGGCGGCGATAATCCCAAAACCGATCAGCAAAGCAATTGTCCACTTCATCCAAGCTGGCATTCCACGCACCTCAATCCATTAATCGTCGCTTCTTTAGGAGGCCGGGGCTTCAGCCCCGGCGTAAAGCCCTTATGCCCAATGGGCTTTAGCCCCTGAAGAAGATCTTTCCGGCATTTTCCCGCTGCCTCTGAAGGCAGCCTCAACCCAATTCTTACCGAGGCCAGTCCTTCACTAGGCTTGCGAACGACTTCGGGTCCAGGCTCGCTCCACCCACAAGCGCGCCGTCGAGTTCCTCTTGCGCCATCAACCCTTTAATATTGTCAGGCTTGACGCTCCCGCCGTACAGAATCCGCAACGCGGAAGCATGGCTGGCAGCGAACTTCTCAGCCGCACACTGGCGAACGAACTTATGCACTGCCGCAGCGATATCCGGCGTTGCCGTGCGGCCCGTGCCGATGGCCCAGACCGGTTCGTAAGCTATCAGAATACGGGAGAATTCTTCGGGGGTCAACGCGCCCACGCTGCCCTGGAACTGGCTCTGGCAAACCCGCTCGGTGTTGCCGGCCTCGCGGTCGGCAAGCATTTCACCGATGCACACGATGGGGGTAAGTCCAGCAGCTAGAGCGGCTTTGGTCTTCTTGAAGACAGTTTCGTTGGTCTCGCCGAAGAACTGGCGGCGCTCGGAATGCCCGATGATGATGTAGCGGCAACCCGCTTCCACCAGCATGCCCGTGGAGATCTGTCCCGTGAAGGCGCCTTCCTTCTCCCAGAATACGTCCTGCGCGGAAATGCCGACTGGCGTGCCCTTGGTGGCCTCCACCGCGGCGTGAATATTTGTAAAGGGCGGAGCGATCACAATGTCGCAGTCTTTGATCCCAGCGACCAGCGGAAGGAACGCGGCAAAAAACGCTCGCGTCTCCGCCTGATTCTTATACATCTTCCAGTTGCCGGCGATTACCCGGCGGCGTTTTACGGTGCTCATTTGTCGGTCAGTGCCTCCACGCCTGGTAGCTTGCGGCCGCCGAGAAATTCCAGCGAGGCGCCGCCTCCAGTTGAAATATGTGAAATCTGTTTCGCGAGGCCGGACTGATGCACGGCCGCCACGGAATCTCCCCCGCCAATAATGGAAGTCGCGCCGCCTGTTGTAGCTGCGGCCACGGCTTTGGCGATTTCCAGTGTGCCCTTGGCGAATGCGGGCATTTCAAACACGCCCATCGGCCCATTCCACACGATGGTCTCGCATTTCGCGATTTCCGCCTTGTACGCCGCGATCGTTTTCGGGCCGATGTCCAGCCCCATCTGGTCCGCGGGCATCGCGGAAACGTCCACGGTTGTTGCCGGAGAGTCGGCTTTGAATTCCGGCGCGATCACGCTGTCGCTGGGCAGCAAGAACTTGAAGTTCTTCTGCTTGGCATCGGCAAGGATTTTCTTCGCCAGCTCAATCTTGTCTTCTTCCACGAGCGACTTGCCGATGGGCAATCCCTGCGCCTTCAGAAAGGTGTAGGCCATGCCGCCGCCGATGAGCATGGCGTCGGCGATCTTTATCAGGTTCTCGACCACTTCGATTTTGTCGCTGACTTTGGCCCCGCCAAGAATGGCCACGAACGGGCGCGTTGGATTGCTGATTGCCTTGCCGATATACTCGAGCTCTTTTTCCATCAGCAGCCCCGCCGCCGCCTGCTTCACGAATTTCGTGATGCCCACAACGGAGGCGTGCGCGCGGTGCGCGGAGCCAAACGCATCGCAGACATACACGCCGTCGCACAGCGCCGCGAGTTGCTTTGAAAACGCCTCGTCGTTCTTTTCCTCCTCCGGATGGAAGCGCACGTTTTCGAGCACCAGGATGTCGCCCTCGGCCAGGCTATGGCTCTTTGATTCGGGAATGGGCCCCACGCAATCCGACGCAAAGCGCACCGGTCTTTCAATCAACTGCTCGAGTTTCTTGGCCGCGGGAAGGAGCGAGTATTTCGCTTCCGGCCCCCCTTTGGGCCGCCCAAGATGCGATGCCAGCACCAGCCGCCCGCCTTTCTGTATGGCCAGGCGCAGCGTCGGCAGCGTTTCGCGGATGCGCGTGTCGTCGGTGACCACTCCGTCCTTCAACGGCACGTTGAAATCAACGCGAATGAAGACGCGTTTGCCACGGAGATCGAGGTCTTGAATCGTAAGTTTGTTCATGGTGAATCTGCTTTCTGTGATCAGTTATCGGAAATCAGTAAACGGATATCAGAGATCAGATATCAGGAACCCGGATTGAGCCAAAGTTGCAGGCTCGTCCTTGAGCGGTTTGCCCCGTGTGACCCGCCTTCTGGGATACAGCTTGATGAGAAGGCGCACCTTCCAGAGCGTAACCCGTGGCTCGCTCTCACGCGAGTCACGGGTTACAAGTCACGAGTCACTGCCTTTAGAGTTTCGAAGCCAGCAGCTTGATCAGGTCGCGCACACGGCAGGAATAGCCCCACTCGTTGTCGTACCAGGCCAGCACCTTCACGCATTTGTCGCTGACTACTTTGGTGTAGCCCGCATCCACGATGGACGAATTGGGATTGCCGCGGAAGTCGATGGAGACGAGTTCTTCTTCCGTGTACGCGAGAATCCCCTTCATCGGGCCATTTGCCGCCGCCTTCAACGCCGCATTCACGCTGTCCTTCGTCGCCGGCTTCTCCACGAATACGGTCAGGTCCACCACGCTCACATTCGGGGTGGGCACGCGCATCGAATACCCGTCCAGCTTGCCGTCCAATTCAGGAATGACCAGCTTCAGCGCCTTCGCTGCTCCCGTCGTGCTCGGAATCATGCTCAAAGCCGCTGCGCGAGCGCGCCTTAGGTCCTTGTGCGGCAAATCCAGCAACCGCTGGTCGTTCGTATACGAGTGGATCGTGGTCATCGTGCCGCAGACGATCTTGAAAGTATCCTGCAGAACTTTCGCAACCGGGGCGAGGCAGTTCGTGGTGCAAGAGGCGTTCGAAACCACATGGTGCTTGGCGGGATCATAGGTCTTGTCGTTCACACCCAGCACAAACGTGGCATCCGGGTCCGTGGCAGGCGCCGTAATAATGACCTTCTTCACGGGGCCGCGGATGTGCTTGCGGGCATCGGCACCCTTGGTGAACAATCCCGTTGACTCGATCACAATCTGCGCGCCCACGCTGGCCCAATCGAGTTCCGCCGGGTCCTTCACCTTAAAGACTTTAAAGCTCTTGCCTTCCACACTGATGGAGTCATCCGTGTGCGTGATGGTGTGCGGAAGGTTCCCAAGGACCGAGTCGTACTTCAGGAGGTGCGCGAGGGTCTTGGCATCCGTGATGTCGTTCACGGCTACGAACTGAATGTCCTTGTCATCCAGCGCTGTGCGCACAATATTGCGACCGATGCGGCCGAAGCCGTTGATTCCAACCTTAATAGGCATGCTTCCTCCGGTGGGGGGTAGATTGCGGCGACCAATGGAGTGCGAACGCCGCCCTGTGTAGAACAGAAAATGCCAGGAGTAGTGTAAGGGAAAGTCAACGCGAACCGAAGTGTCCTGGGTCACAACCAATCTGCCACGGCCTCTGGCATACTGGTTGGATTGATTCTTACCGCTGCGCTCTACTTGCGAGTGTGTTGTACCAAAATGCAGCGCGATTCGCGGGTTTGGCCCTTTTTGCTCTGTCTCTCACTCCACGCCTAAGCCCTTTTCCAGCTACCATTGTAGCGCATCGCCTTACCCTATGCCGCCTCTATTGCGGATACTGCTTGATGGCCGTGACGTGATCGCCCGTAAAGCGCACGAAAACAGTTTTGTCCGGGGGATGCCCGTAGATCCAATCTTCCGTATCGTTGCCATTGGCATCGCGCTCGCGCACTTTGCGGTCCGGCTTGCCTATGGCCGCCACCACTTCCTCGCGGTCCATGCCCAGCAGCGCATGGCGCTCGGTGATGGCCTTCTTCATTTCCGGCGGCAGCGTGTCAATCCAGTGCACCGCAGCGGAGCGTTCTTTGGAAAAATCCAGGAACGGTCCAAGGATTTGCTTCAACTGCTCGGGAGTGAGATCCGGCACCGCCTTGGGGAATTGCACAAAGATCGTGCCGCCCATTCCTGGTTGAATGCCCGGAGGTCCCGGCTCCTGCCCCGTGCTGGTGGTCTGCCCCACGGGCGCCGGTGAGCCACCCATGCCAATTTGGATGTGGTCGCGCCAATGCTTCTTGGCGCGCCCCCCGCCATTGATGTCCACCACGATGGTGTGCTCGCGGAATTCCAGATTGGTGATCTGGGCGTTGTCTCCGGTGTTTACCGCCGCGCCGTGCGTGGCCACGGCATGATCCAGATTCTCCTGGTTGATGGGCTTATCGGTATAGAGGATGAAACCCTCTTTGCCGGCCGGCACCGGCTTGCGCGCTTTCGCAAATTCGCCGGAGACGTAGCGAATCAGGGCCAGTTTCGAGGTTTCCTGGAGCGTGGTGCTTTTCTTCCCGGGAGCGGGCGCGCTCTGCGTCTGGTCCTGCTCAGCGCTGTTCATAACCACGGGCCATAGGGGAATGGACTCCCCCGGCGGAAATTTCTCCGCGGCGGCGTCCGGTTCACTCCGCAGGGACACCACCTTGGGCACGTCCGCATCTGCGAAGAACAGCAGCGCAATCACAATGGCTAAAAAGTAGTGCATGGCTCCAGGGATCGTGTCACCCGCCGGGGTGTCCGTTCCCTATTTTATGATGCAGAAAGCCGAATGGATAGCAGCAGATTTGTAAGACTACTGCATTACCACGGTGACCCCTTGCCGGTCTATTTGCATCGGCAAGAGCACCCCACCGGACTCCTCCACGGCCTTTTCCACGCGTTCCCGCGCGTCCGGCTCGATCAGCAGTACAACGCAACCGCCGCCACCCGCGCCGCACACCTTCCCCGCCAGGGCGCCTTTGCGGCGGGAGTTCTCAATGATCCGGTCGATGGTCTTGGTGGAAATCGTGGGCAGGTTCCTGCGGCGGAAGGTCCACTCGTCGTGCATCAGCCGCCCGGTCTCTCTCCAGTTGCCTGCTTCCAGCGCCGTGCGCATCTTTTGCGCGATCTGCGAGATGCGCTCCAGGTTATTCACCACCGGTTTCTTGTTGTCAATGTGGGCCTTGAAAACGCCCCAATTGTTGATGGCCGATTGCCGCGGCTTTCCGGTGTAACACACCACCAGGCGGCGCTCGAGTTCGTCCAGATTCACGTTGATCTCGATACGGCGCTCGCCCCCGGGGATCAATTCAATGGCCGCCGCGCCACCGAACGCCGGCGGATAGTGATCCTGCATGCCTGTTGGGATGTGTATGACGATGGCCTCCGCGTCGCGGCTGATGTGGATCCAGTCCACCTTGCTGCGGCCCGCCCCCGTGAAGCGGTCCAGCGCCGCGCAGATGGACACCGCCATGGCGCTGGATCCGCCGATGCCAGCGCCGGCCGGCGCCTCCGAATTCGTCGTCAGCGTGAATCCGCCTTCCGGACGGAAGAACTTCACGATCTCCGCCAGCAGGGGCAAGCGGAAGCGTTTCGTGCGCGCCAGTTTTGCAAACGACGCAAAGTTCTCCGCGCGCTTGGTGTCCAGCGATACCAGCTTGATGCTTTCATCCCCCGGCGCGTGCGTCTCAATCACGCAATGCGCGTAACGCGAAATCGCCGCGTTCAGCGTCACCGCACCGGGATGAAACAGGTACAGCGGCCAGATGTCCAGCGTGCTCCCGGCCAAGTCTACGCGTGTTGGAGCTTTCGATTCGATGAGCACAGGGTCTCTCCATGCTAGATTGGATCACACCTCAACTTGTGTAAGGCACAACTTTGGCTCTATTCACTTTCGAAAGGCAACCGCGAGAAGAGTACTCTCAAATACCCTCGCAAAATATCCGATGACGATATCCATCTCCAGGATGAGACCAATGTTGTCTCCAGCCCATACGCAATTCTTTGCAGCCGCATTTCCAAGGGACAACACCCAACCCTCAGGATCAGGCTCTACAGCCGTGTCATATTCATCGAATCGCCTTGTTCGCAATCAGGTAGCCAAATCCGCTGATTCTTCACTTGCTCCTTCCAAAATAAACGCCTGCCTGCCAAGCTCAACCATTTCGTGAACAGTTTTCACTAGCAAATGTTCTGCGGACATGTATTTGCTCAACGTGACGATCTCGCTGTACATGCCGACTGTCTCCAGCTCGAAATCACTTGCCGCACGTTGGTCATCATTGAGTGCATCCTGACGAGCACGCAGGTACTGGCTATGTTTAAAGGGCTCGCCAGATGTGACAGCTCTTCGAACGCACAGCGCCATGCTTACCCCCACATCCTTGGTGGTCAGGTCAGGATTCGGTGACAAGACCAAACCACATTTCTGACAGTATCTGGCTGTTGGGTCGTAGAGAAGCTTACATTGAGTGCACGGCGCGAGAGCTGGTTCAACGATTGCCGCACAGGAAGGACAATAGACTTCTTCAAGAGCGGGCCGGAACAGCTTTCGACATCGCTTGCATGGCAGAACTCCATTGACTAGGTCAAGACTAGATGAGAAATAAGCATCGTCGAGAAATTGCACGTAAAGCGAGGCCAACGACACTGAATCATAATCCACCAGTTTGCCCGTTCGACTCGTTGCCCCAAACTGGGCGAGATCTTCACTTGAAAGAGGAGGGGCAGTCAGCATACAACTTTTGGCCTCGTCGATTGGGGACGAGGGTTGAAAGCCACAATGGCGGCAAGGCATGAGGGCACCGAACTTTTCCTCCCCACATGCGATACAAACTGCAAGCGTCATGGGCTAATCCTTGAGCCTATAGAGCCCTCGAGCGATTTGTATGAATAGCTCCGTGTTGCCCCCTGGGTTCCCGACCCGATGTTTAGGCAGGAAGACACCAGCCCAGTCTATCCCTAAGACCTTGTTCACTTGGCTGGGGCTGAACTGCCCTGAAAGCATTCCCTCTCGGACGGCTTGTCGGATTCTGCAGATGGTTTCACGCTCCATAGGAGGTGCTATTCCCCGGTACCGGCGGCGGTGCGGTTGCGGGCGATGAATACGGGACCGTCCTTCTTTTCCTTAGCGAGAGCCGGATTCGGCTCAAAACACCGGCGGCAGCGCGCTTCATACATCTCCGTGGCCCCTACCACGATCAATTCGTCGCTATCCACCAGCCGCTGCGTATGCACCGCCGGATTCCCGCAGCGCACGCAAATGGCCAGCAGCTTGGTGATCTCCTCCGCCACCGCCAGCAGCCGGGGCATGGGTTCAAACGGGCGGCCGCGATAGTCTGTGTCCAATCCCGCCACGATTACGCGCTTCCCAAGGTTCGCCAGCTTCGTGCACACCTCCACGACCTCATCCCCCAGGAACTGCGCTTCATCGATACCCACAACTTCCGTGCGCGGCTGCAGCTTCTCCAAAATCTCCGAGGCTTTGCTCACATTGTCGGACGGTATGCCCAGCCCGGAGTGGGAGACGATTTCGTTCGCGGTATAGCGCGAGTCGATCGCCGGCTTGAAAATCTGCACGCGCTGCCGGGCGATTTCCGCGCGCCGCAATCGCCGGATCAGTTCTTCGCTCTTTCCGGAGAACATCGGCCCCACCACCACTTCGATCCAGCCCATGTTGCCTTTCACAATGTCCACGTCGTTTCTCCTCACTCCCCGGCCCAGGGCCGCGCGTTGCGCAGGCTCACGATCCGGCTGCGGACGCCTTGCTGTACATCCTCTGATTGTAGAATGGCGCGAACGCCACCACCACTGCCACTCGAAACGCTTCTTGCCGGGAGATCAGGTCCCCCGACAGCACGCCCCAGGCCCCTTGCGCGTCGCGAATCCCTACCGCTCCCGCGAAACGATCAATCGCCTCGGAAAGCTCCCTACCGTTTGACAGCACGTCCTCCGCCAGCGCGTCGGGTAATTCAATGCTGCCCGAACATCCGAAATGTCCGCGCCTCCCATCGCTCACGTACGCCCAACTTTCCAGCAGAACGCAACGCCGGTCATTCTCCACGGCTACATCCAGCCCGCCCTCGAGGCCCACAAAATAGTCCGCGGATTCACCTGACGCCCTTAGTCGCTCCACAAGTGCTTCCGCCCTTTGCCGCGCCCCGCGCATCAACTCCTCCCGCGAAGCAGGCGTATGCCCGACCCCACTCTCCACCTCATAACCCTGGATCTCCAAATCCATCTTCGGAGCGAGCATTTCTTTGAAGAGTGCGACAGCTTCCCTGACGGCATTGAGTTTAGGCCGCCGGGTGCTCCCGACAGCGATGCGGCAGAGAGTCATCGAGTGCAGGACCCAATTGCGGGCATCATAGCGGGAATTCGCACAAATGTTCAGCGGGATTTTTCCGAAGGCTGAGGAAATTTGCGGAAGAAAATGGAGCGGCCTATGAGAATCGAACTCACGCCTGAACCTTGGCAAGGTTCCGTACTACCATTATACTAAGGCCGCTCGACCTCTTATTTTATAGCACGCAACCGCACCGAAAACCAAGTCGCAGCGGTGCATCCGCTGCGGTCGCTGAAACCGCTCAGGATACTTGGCTGACGCGCGCGGACTTGACCACGGGCGAGCGCCGCTGGCGTTCGGCGAATCGCGTGGCCTTGTCCTTATCGGTGTAAACGCGGCCAAACGTCTCGCCATCCGCGTAGTTGACGGTGACCAGATAATGGTGATGCCGGCGCCGGCGATCCTTGCCAAACTCGGATTTTTCGTCGCGTACGGACTTCCTGGGTAGTTTTGGTGCTTTTTTAGCCACGTGAAAATCCTCGAAGTTGGAAAATTCTTAAACATCACTATCGCAAGAAAACTCAGTTCGCGCAAGTAGTACACAAGCTAGTTATCCTTTCTTCATTAGTTGACCCAAGAGGACTGTCGAAGACGAGACCCGCGCTTGACCCGCTGCTGACAGAAGTGAGAGCCTAATCCCTTCTGCAATACGAGAAAGTGGCCCCGCTAGTCTCGCCCTTTCCTGCTTTGCCGCAGGGCGCTCCCCCGACAAGGCTGCCCATACAGCCGCTGCCATCGCCAACGCCGCCCAGCGCGAAGCTCCGATTCCCTACCCGAACCCTAAATCCTTGCATCTAATGGGGGTGAAGCACGTATGTTTGGCGTCTCAGCGGCGCAATGGCCTGGAGCGTTGCTGTCATGAAACATTTCGCCAGATTTTACGTCTTAATGAATGAGGCTCACAGTATGCTGCTACGGCGGATGAAGGATAAGACGATGACGAATATGCAAAAACTACCGCCCATTCTCGAAGATCTTCGGAGCCACGCTCCGGAACAGTTGGCGGAACTCCGCCTGTTGCTCGGCGCGGGGATAACCGGCCGCCCCGATTTGCGCCGCCCGGGCTTTTTTGAGCTCGATGGCGATTCCAGCGTCTATTACATCTTCCGCTACCCCAACGGCCAAAAAGTTCTCCTGCTGGCAGCGTGGGAACGCCAGTCCGACCCGGTCGCCGAAATGGCGGCCTGCTCCTGCCCCGCCGCATAACCGCGCCGCTCAATCATTCAGACCAGTCCACGCACGGGAAACGGAGAGTTTGGCCCCACCCAGCGCTCCCGCTACTCTTTTTCCAGCTTCAACGCTGCTGAGTTGATGCAGTAGCGCAAGCCCGTGGGCTTCGGCCCATCCTCAAACACGTGTCCGAGATGCGCGTCGCAATGGCGGCACCGCACCTCGCTCCGTGTCATCCCGTGGGAAGTATCGGTTTCCTCCTCCAACACCTCCCCATTGGCGGGAGCGAAGAAGCTCGGCCAGCCGCACCCGGAGTGGAATTTGCTCTCTGACCGGAAAAGCGGCTGCCCGCAACACACGCACTTATAGGTGCCGGGCGTTTCGGTAGCTTCGTACTCGCCGGTAAACGGGGGTTCCGTCCCTTTCTGGCGTGTCACATAGTACTGGTTCTGTGTCAGTGACTTCTTCCATTCCGCATCGGATTTCCGCAATTTTTCCGTCATTTCTGTGGCTCCCTGAATCGAACTGCTATTGTCCTGTCCGTATCAGATTCATCGCAATGCCTTGACGTTTCGCGCCGTTCCCCCAATCATAGAAATGGACCCGCCCGCAGGACGATAGCATGGCCGAATTGTCTGAAAAGCAGTATCCGGAAAAGCGCCGCAGCCGGCGAGCCAAGATCGCCAAGCCCCTCCGTGTGCGTCCCTCCGAGCCGCGCGACGAGCACTTCGAGGACCTCCCCGTCAGCATCAACGCCTCCAAGGAGGGCATTTTCTTTCACACCCGCCGCCCCAACTACTACAAGGGCATGCGCGTATTCGTCACTTTCCCCTTTAGCTCCGCCCACGACCCCATGAACTGCGAGTATGTGGCCGAGGTGGTCCGCGTCGAGCCCTTACCCAACGGCAGGTTTGGCGTGGCCCTGCATCTCATCATGACGGTCAATTACAGCTCCAACACCCCGACGGGTATTGTCTCCCGCACCTAGTGTCCTGAGTTGCAAATTCATTGAATAGAGAAACGTGTCATTCCGAGCGAAGCGAGGAATCTGCTTTTTCTACCGCGGCGAAAACAAAAGCAGATTCCTCGGGACCCGCGCAGCGCGGGACCCTGGGAATGACATGGACAGTGCCGTAGTATGTGCACAGTATTTCTGACTCAGGACGCTAGCATCAAAATTTTGGATGCTTACCGTGTGATTTTTGGTTTGGCCCATCCCTCCCCAATCGTGTATTTTCTACTTGCAATGAATGTTCGGGCGCATCGACACCATCATCACGGCTTCCTGCCGCGCCCGTTGAGGCCTGTATAGCGCTTTCGTAACAAAAAGCTCTTATCAGCCCGCTGGCGCGAATCGCCCCGGCGGGTTTTTTGTTTTTGGGAGGCTCTGGTGGAACTTGCTTTTGCAAAGTTGGACGGGTTGATCCCCGCGGTGATTCAGGACCACACCACGCGCGAAGTGCTGATGCTTGGCTTCTTGAATCCCGAAGCCCTCGAATACACCCAGCGCACCGGCGAGGTCCACTTCTACAGCCGCACCCGCCAGCGCCTCTGGAAAAAAGGCGAAACCAGCGGTCACGTCCTCCGCGTCCGCCAACTCCTCTTCGACTGCGACGCCGACTCCCTCCTCATCCGCGTCGATCCAGTTGGGCCAGGCATATGTCACGAGGGCTATCGGAGTTGTTTTTTTCGCGAACTGGCGCCTGACGGCGCGTCGCGCATCGTCGCGGAGCGTACATTCGCCGTCGAGGATGTTTACGGCAAAAAGGGGGCGCAATGAGCGTCTTGAAACTGGGTATCCCCAAGGGCAGCTTGCAGGAGGCCACCGTCGATCTGCTGGCCCGTGCCGGATGGAAGGTCACCTTGAGCTCCCGGAGCTACGTGCCCGCGATTGACGACGCCGAAATCGACTGCCTGCTGGTGCGCGCGCAGGAGATGGCGCGCTACGTCGAATCGGGCGCTCTGGAAGCCGGGATCACCGGCCATGATTGGGTTGTGGAAACGAACGCGGATGTCGTCGAACTTGCGGAACTTGTCTATGCCAAACAGCGGCTGGCCCGCGTGAAGTGGGTGTTGGCCGTTCCCGAAGACTCCGCCATCCGCGCCCCGCGCGATCTCGAGGGGAAAACCATCGCCACCGAAGTCGTGCGTATCACTGAAAAATATCTCGCCGGCCATGGCGTCAAGGCTCGCGTGGAGTTTTCCTGGGGCGCCACGGAAGTGAAAGTCCCGCAACTCGCCGACGCCATCGTGGAAGTGACGGAAACGGGATCTTCGCTGCGCGCCAACCGCCTGCGTATCCTCGACACCGTCCTCGAATCCTCCACCGTCTTCATCATGAACCGCAAAGCAGCCGAAGATCCGGCCAAACGCCAAAAGGCCGAAAACCTCGTGCTCATGCTGCAAGGCGCGATTGCCGCCGCCACTCGGGTGGGTCTAATGCTCAATGTGAAGCAGCAAGACCTGGCCGCCGTACTGGCCGTGCTCCCGGCGCTGAAAAATCCCACCATTTCCGCGCTCAGCGATTCGGAATGGGTCGCCGTCAACACGATCGTCGAAGAGGCCGTCGTCCGCCAAATTTTGCCGAAACTAAAAGCCGCCAGGGCCCAGGGCATCGTGGAATATCCCTTGAACAAGATCGTGCTCTGATGAAAATCCTGAAACTCACCTCGCAAACCGAAGCAAAACTCATGCGCCTGCGTGAGGGCGATGACCGCGTCGCCCTGCAAACTGCGGCGAAAATCGTGGCCGATGTCCGCCTCCGGGGCGATGCCGCACTGGATCAATGGACTCGTAAGTTCGACTCGGCCGCGCCGAAACGCGCGTCACTCTGGATCTCGCCCGCCGAGACAGCCGCAGCGAAAAACCGTGTCAGCTGCGAATTCCTTCGGGCTATCTCCCACGCCGCGGACAATGTTCGCCGCGTGGCGGAAAAGCAGATGCCCCGCGCATGGTCGCTCCAAATCGAGCCGGGCGTCACCGTCGCCCAAATCGTCCGCCCCCTGGAATCCATCGGATGCTATATTCCCGGCGGACGCTTCGCGCTGGTCTCTACGCTGGTCATGACCGTGGTGCCCGCGCAAGTGGCTGGCGTCCGGCGCATCATTGCCGTTTGTCCGCACCCGAACGACGAGCTGATCGCCGCGGCCAATCTTCTAGGCGTCACGCAAGTCGCCCGCGTCGGCGGTGCCCAGGCGATTGCCGCGCTCGCCTATGGCACCAGGCGCATCGCGGCCGTCGAAAAAATCTTCGGGCCGGGCAATCGCTACGTCACCGCTGCAAAGCAAATCGTCAGCTCCACCTGCGCCATCGATTTGCCCGCGGGGCCAACGGAGGCGATCGTGCTCGCCAATCAGGGGAATCCCCGCTGGATCGCCGCCGATCTGCTGGCGCAAGCCGAGCATGCTCCCGACGCCGGCAGCTATCTGGTGACCTCGTCGCCGAGCTTCGCTCGAAATGTTGAGCGCGAGGTCATGAAGCAATTGGATGAATTGCTCCCCGATAATCCCGCGCAGATTTCCATCCGCAAAACGGGCGCCATCCTTTTGGCCCGCTCCTGGAACGCAGCTTGCGAGTTTGTGAATCGTTTTGCGCCGGAGCACCTCAGCCTGCCGTCCAACAGCCGCAAGCTGTTGGGCAAAATCCGCTCCGCCGGAACGGTCTTTCTCGGGCCGCTCAGCGCGCAACCCTTCGGCGATTATGCCAGCGGCAGCAACCACGTTTTGCCGACGGGCGGCTGGGCCAGGCGTCGCGGAGGCCTCGGCGCCGGCGATTTTGTGAAGCGCATCAGCGTGCAAACGATCGCGCCCCGTGGCTACCGCGGCCTCGCCGCCGACGTGCAAACCCTGGCCGGTGCCGAAGGACTTTACGCGCACGCCAATGCAGTCGAGGTGCGCCGGTGAAAGTGCAACTTCCCGTTCGCAAGGCGATTCTCGAGCGCTGCACCTATGAAGCGCCCGCCGAAGGCCGCGCGGACAAGATTCGCCTCGACTTCAACGAGAACACCACTGGCTGCGGCCCGGCCGCGTTGCGTGCGCTCCGCAAGCTCAGCGCGAAAACAATTGCCACCTATCCGGAATACGCCGCGCCCACGCGCAAAATCGCCCGTTATTTTCGTGTGCACCCGACGGAGCTCGCCCTCACCAACGGCGGCGACGATGCCTTGCGCGTCTTCTTCGATACCTTCGTCGAGCCGCGCAGCCACATCCTGATCTGCGAGCCGACTTTTCCGATGTACCGCTACTACGCCGAAATTGCCGGCGCGCGCGTGAACTCGCTTCGCTACGGCCCCGACATGGAGTTCCCCCTCGCCGCCGCGCTCGCCGCGCTTCGCCGGAAACCCCGCGTGTTCTTTCTCGCCAACCCCAACAATCCCACCGGGACGCTGGTCGGCAAAGATGCAATCCGCAAACTGCTGCGCGCCGCAACTCACACGGTCGTCGTTATGGACGAAGCCTATGCGGAATTCTCCGGCCTCTCCGTCGTTCCCTGGATCCGGAAATATCCTCAGCTCTTTGTGGCGCGAACTTTTTCCAAAGCCGAAGGCCTTGCCGGCCTGCGCCTCGGCGCCGTCCTGGGCCGCCGGGATTCGTTGGCGCTGGTCCGGCGCGCCTTGCCTCCCTACCCGGTCAACACCGCGGCGCTCGCCGCCAGCGTTGCCGCAGTGGAAGAAGGCATATCCATCGCGCGGTATGTACGAGGCGTCAAGCGCCTGCGCGCGTGGCTTGCGCGCGAACTTCAGAAACGCAATGTCCGTGTCTATCCCAGCGCTGCCAATTTCCTTATCGCCGATTTTGGCAAGACGGGCCCCGCCTTTTTCCGGAAACTCGCGCGCCACGGCATTCTGGTCCGCGAACGCAGCCATGACCTCGGCCCCGGCTTTGCCCGCATCACGATCGGCACGGAAGCGGAAATCAAGAAACTCCTGCGGCTGTTCGAGCGCAATTCCTAGGAAAACTCATGCCCAGAACTTCATCCATCCGGCGCAACACCAAGGAAACACAAATCGCACTCCGTTTGAATCTCGATGGCCGCGGCAAAGCCAGCATTTCCACGGGAATTCCCTTCTTTGATCACATGCTCGACCTGGTCACGCGCCACGGCGGCCTCGATCTTCGCCTCACCGCCAAGGGCGACCTGCACGTGGACCAGCACCACACCGTCGAGGACGTGGGCATTGCCCTCGGCGAAGCCGTCAACGCTGCGCTGGGCAATAAAAAGGGCATTCTCCGCGCCGGCTATTTTCTGATGCCCATGGACGAGACCCTTGCGGCCGCTGCCATCGATTTTGGTGGCCGCGGCTTCTGCGTCGTCAAGGCGAGATTCTCCGCAAAGCGCGTCGGCGATTTTCAAACGGAATTAGTGGAAGACTTTTTCCAGGGCTTTGCGCAAGCCGCGCGCGCCAATGTGCACCTGCGCATCCTCTACGGCCGCTCTTCCCACCATCAGGTCGAAGCCCTCTTCAAGGCCTTCGCCCGCGCGCTACGTTTTGCCGTTTCGCGCGACGCGCGCCTGCGCAATGTTTTGCCCAGCACTAAGGAACTTCTGTGAACGTCACTCTCCTCGATTACGGCGCCGGCAATGTCCCCTCGGTCGAACGCGCCCTGCGCCGCCTGGGAGCGCAGGTATTCACCACCAACCGGCCGGAAGCGATCGCCGAAGTCGAGCGCCTCATCCTGCCCGGTGTCGGCCATTGTGGCGCCCTGATCGCCGCTCTGGATGCGCATGGATTGCGCCAGCCGCTGCGTGATGCCATCGCGCGCGGCGCAAACTTCCTCGGCATCTGCCTGGGCTTGCAGGCCCTCTATGAAGCGAGCGACGAAGCTCCGTCGCTTGCCGGCCTCGCCCTGTTGCCCGGCCGCGTGACTCATTTGCCGCCCGGCGTGAAGCTCCCCCACATGGGCTGGAATCAGTTGCGCTGCACAAGAAGCAGCCGCCTTCTGGATGGGATTCCGCCCGAGTCCTATTTCTATTTCGCGCACTCCTACGCCGCACCCGTCGCCGGCCCCGAGAGCACCGCCGTCTGCGAGCACGGCCGCGCTTTCATCGCCGTCATCGAGCAGGGCAACATCTTCGGCGTGCAATTCCACCCCGAAAAGAGTGGCGCTCCCGGCGCAAAGCTCCTCGAAAACTTCCTGAGGTTGCCCGCATGAGCCTGGCGCACCGCATCGTTCCCTGCCTCGATACCGACGGCGTTCGCGTCGTGAAAGGCGTGCACTTTGAAGGCCTGCGGGATGCCGGCGATCCCGTGGAACTTGCTGCGCGTTATGACGCCGAGGGCGCCGATGAGCTGGTCGTCCTGGATATTGCCGCCTCCCGCGACAACCACCCCACGTTTCTAAAAACCATTCGCAGCGTCGCCGAGCAGCTCGCTATCCCGCTCACCGCCGGCGGCGGTATTCGCTCGCTTGAAGATGCGCGCTCCGTCGTGCGTGCCGGTGCGGACAAGATCACTGTGAACACCGCCGCCGTCCAGCGTCCCGAATTGATCGGTGAACTCTCCAGCGAATTCGGCGCGCAAGCCGTGGTCTTGGCCATTGATGCGCGCCGCGAAAACGAACACTGGACAGTGCGCGTTCGCGGTGGCCGCGCCGCTACGGGGCTAGACGCCGAAGAATGGGCGCTTCGTGGCGTGGAACTCGGCGCAGGCGAAATCCTCTTGACCTCCATGGACCGCGACGGCACGCAATCCGGCTTTGACGTCGCGTTGACCGCCGCCATCAGCCGCGCCGTCAGCGTCCCGGTGATTGCTTCCGGCGGCGCAAAGATTCCCCAGCATTTTCTGGAAATTTTCACGGAAGGCTGCGCCGATGCCGCTCTTGCCGCCTCGATCTTTCACGATCAGGTGCAATCCATCCGCGCATTGAAGTCCTACCTGAAGGAAAACGGCGTGGAGGTGCGCCTGCCATGCTGATTCCCTGCATCGACCTGCAGGGCGGCCAGGCCGTGCAACTCGTCCATGGGCGCAAGCGCGAACTCGCCGTCGCCGATGTCCTCGGCCTGCTCGACCGTTTCGGCCATTACGCCTGGCTCCACGTCATCGATCTCGATGCCGCCATGCGCAAAGGCCAAGACAACCGCCTCGTGAAGCAACTTTGCCACGAAGCCCACCGCAAATTCAAAATCAAGCTGCGCGTTGGCGGAGGAATTCGCACCGTACGCCGCGCCGAAGCTCTGATTGGCCTCGGCGTCGAGCAAATCATCGTTGGCAGCGCCGCCTTCCGCCAGCAGCGTCCTAATGTTTCTTTCCTCAAACGTCTCGCCGAACGCATCGGCAAAAGGCACATCTTGATTGCCCTGGACACCGCCAAAGGACGCATTGTAATTCACGGCTGGCGCAAATCTCTCTCGCTCGCTCCCACCGAAGTCATGTCCGTACTCGAACCCTATTGCGCCGGTTTTCTCTGCACCGATGTGGACCGCGAAGGCACAATGCGCGGCGTGAATCTCGCCTGGTTCCGCGAGTTGCGCCGCTCCACGCGCTTGCCCATCGTCGCCGCCGGTGGTATTTCCACCGCTCGCGAAATCTCCGCCCTCCAGAAAATCGCCATGGACGCTGCCGTGGGCATGGCCCTCTACAAAAACCGCCTCCGCTGAGCCCCACCTCTTCTGTGGCTCGCAGCTCGCCTTCCGATGAATGCGCTGAACAGGCAATGAGCAACCTACTTCGCTGCCATCAAGTTTCCTGGGATTGCGGGTTACTTACTCGTAGCGATAGAGAACGGCTTTCTCGATCTTGAGAGCGCGCGAATCGAAGCGCCAATAGCTGCCCTGATCGTTTTCGTCGCCGTTAAGCCGACGTCCGGGTATCCATCTGCCGTCCACGTAAGTCCCCTCGTCAATGGACGCATAACCAAGCTTGAACGGGCTGGACGAGCGCGGTGTTATAAGGACGCGAAAGCCCTTGCCGATGCCGAGGAATTCGTCCTTTCCGTTGGCGATGATCAGGCCGTAGCCGTTCTCCGCGTGATTGCCAAAGATTTCGTCCATGCTGACCTGGACGGCATAGCCATTCATGCTGAACTCGACAGACGGGTGTTCCTTCGTGAGCGTGAAGCCGTGCACGTTGCCCTTGGTCTGCTGCTCCAGGAGGATGGGGGCGACGGAGGCGATTGCGGCATAGCTTGCGCCCAAGTCGGTCGTACCTTCAGAGAACGCGTCGATGGCGAATGGCGAAAACCCCATGGCGGCGTGTTCACCAACCGCATAAAAACATTGGACGCTCCGGCGGTGCCTCCCCTGGTTTCAGGAATGAGGAGCGGGTTGCCTTCACGGTGATAGCGGTTGGCCCAATAGGAGAAGTTCGCGGCGTAGAGGTCCGGCGAATAAATGTCGATCGCTGTACCGGCAGCTTTCCAGATATCGATGACTCGGGGCTGGGGGCCTCCACTTGGATAATCGCCCGGGGCTGTGTCCTCGCCAGCAAGCCAGGTGTTCACATACATCGGAAGGTTGTAGGCGGCTTTGCCCTTGCTGGTTACGGCTTGAACGTATCGCGCATAGTTCCAGGCCATGAAGATCTCGTCCGCGCGCGCGGTGTCGCCAAATACCTGTGCCCAGCTACCGGAGGCCTTCTCACCCTGCTGCTGCCAGAGCGCGCGAAGTTCGGGATCGAGAGTGTCGCGATGAGCCCTCAGGTATTCGGTCAACTGAGGGGGCACGGCGGAGGCGAAGGCCTGGTCGGCCGCGGAAGAGTGGTCGCGAGCATCGCCGAGAATGCCGACTTCGTTTTCAACCTGCATCATGATGACCGTGTGGTCGCGGCCGTCCACCTCGCGAAGGTGTTGCATAACGGAGGCGAAGGCTCGGGCGTCGGCGTCGCGGGTGGCATCGGAGAAGCCGGCGATGGTGCTTAGAATACTGGCTTCGTTGTTGTGGAGAATGACGCGCGGGAAGCGCTTGGTGTGCTGTTTGACCCATACCGGCGGGTAGCTGGACAAACCGTTCTTCCAGGAAGCCAGCCACAGGAAGACCACGCGGACGTGCTGCTCACGCGCTTGCGCCAGCAGGCCATCAATCAGCGCAAAGTCATACTTCCCTTCCGCCGGTTCCACCAGTTCCCAAGAAAGTGGCGTCACCACGGTGTTGAGCGGAATGGCCGCGAGGCGCGGCCAAAGCGGCTTCATGTATTCCAAGCTGGAGGAACTGGAATTATAAAGCTCGCCGCCAAGCATCAAGAATGGTTTGCCATCAACGATGAGCTGCGTCGTGTTGCCGCGTTTCTCCAGGTGTGGCAGGTTTGCGTCTTGCGCGCAGATCGCGCCCAAAGCGACAAAAAATGCGGCGGCAAGCAGTACGGTAGAAAAAAGCAGTCGGTTTCGCATAATGCCGCCATTCTTTCAAATCTCCGCATGGACTGTCCACCCTGGTGGGTGATACGGCCTCAAAGGCACAAAGCGCGGCGTGAATCTAGCCTGGCTCTGCGAGTTGCCCCGCTCTATGCGATTGCCCATCGTCGCCGCTGGCGGCATCTCCACCACCCGCCAAATCGCCGCCCTCCAAAAAATCGCCATGGACGCCGCCGTCGGCATGGCCCTCTACAAAAACCGCCTCCGCTGAATCGCGCACCTTTCTGGCCGGTTACTCAACTTCCGGTCTGGCCACGACACATCGAACTTGATTATTTCCGAGTTGCCCATTTATTGACGACGGGACCATGCTGCGGTCCCGGGATCTAGATTCGCGGCTGGTTGCGTTATCGGAGAGCAGCCATGCGATGCGGATTGAAGGAATGCTTCCGCTACGCCGGCAGGGTGGAGTTTTTCTTTGTTACTTCCTTGCCCAGCCTAGGACTACTGTTGCAGCAAAATCGACACCGTTCCGTCCGTCGAGTTCACCACGGCGAGATCGAGTTTCCCATCGCCATTGAAATCTGCCGCCGCTATTTGGTATGGGCCGTGCCCCACCGCATAAGGCGAACCCGATGCCTGTGTGAACGTCCCATCTCCATTCCCAAGGAGAAGCGTGATCGTGCCGTCCGCGAAATTTGCGACCGCGAGGTCCAGTTTCCCATCGTTATTGAAATCCGCCGCTACGATCGCGCCCGGCTGATTTCCTACCGGGATCGTGGTTGGCACCCCAAACGTCCCATCGCCATTCCCCAGCAGGATCATCACCGCGTTGCCACCGGAATCCGTCACCGCGAGGTCCAGCTTCCCATCACCGTTAAAGTCGGCTGTCACGATCGCGGTGAGATTCTTCCCAAGGAAAATCGGCGAACCACTCGCCAAGGTGAATGTCCCGTCCCCATTCCCGAGCGATACGGTCACTCCCGAACCCGGGTAGGCGATCGTCCCGCCGCTCGTCACGATCGCATCCAGCCTTCCGTCTCCATTGAGATCTCCCGCCGCCACACCCGTCGGGAAAGTGCCGGTGTAGAGGTCCCCTGCCGCACTGAACGCCCCCCTCCCGTATCCCAGAACAACGGGCGACTGCCCCGAAATTTGATTCGTAATCGTAAGATCGAGGTTCCCATCCGCGTTGAAATCCGCCGTTTCTATCGCGGATATCGGCGTACCTAACGAGTTGCTAAAAACGGCGGATGATGGAGAAAAGGTTCCATCTCCATTCCCCAAGAGGATGGCTGCGGCCTGGTTTTGGAACTCTCCGACAGCCAGTCCCAGATGACCGCTGTGGTTGAAGTCGCCGGTCGCGATCACGCCGACATACGGGCTGGGAAGATCCTCGTAAGGAGGACTCGCCACTGGCATCGGAGAGCCGCCCGCAGGCGTAAATGTGCCGTCGCCGTTCCCGAGCAAAACATACACCTTGACGTTCGCTGAGATGACGAGGTCAGGTTTCCCGTCTTCATTGAAGTCTGCTACTGCCAGCCCAGAGGGTTCAGCAATCTGCAGCGGCGAATTCGGAGCACTCGTGAAATTTACTGTCGTTTCTGGCGCTGCCACCTGGAAATTGACCACGTTGGAGGCACCACCGCCCGGCCCCGGATTTACGACCGTGACCGCAGCCATCCCCGCACTCGCCACGTCCGCCGCCGGAACCTTCGCGGTCAGAAGCTTACTGTCCACAAAGGTCGTTACTAACGGAGCGCGGTTGAAATCAATTGTCGCGCTGGAAACGAATCCCGTCCCGCTCACGCTAAGGGTGAAGCCGGGGCCACCGGGCGAGACTGCCGTCGGCACAAGCGGCTGGTTCAGGAAAGGGACCGGATTCCCGGGCGCAGCAATCGAATTGATCTCGATACTCATAAAGCCGTTGATCGCGAACATGCCGGCCACATCGGTTACCGTCGCCTCGAAATACCATGTTCCGCCGCCGGTCGGTGTTCCACTGATAGTGCCGGTGCTCGGATTGAGCGTCAGTCCATCCGGCACTGCTCCTCCCACCCTCCATCCCGTGATAACGGGGCCGTCGTATACACTCCATTGAAACGGAGGCGCGCCGCCACTGAGCGCGATGGTTTGGCTGTACGGCGTGCCCACTGTTCCGTTTGCAAGCGTCTGAAACGGAATCTGCGGGCTCGGGTCCACCGTGATTTGCACCGAAGCGCTCTTCGTCTTGTCCGCTATCGAGGTGGCCGTGAGCGTCGCCTGCTGCACGCTGGTGAGATTGGTGGAGGGAGCGTTGTAGGTAACAGAGGTCTTGGTCATATTGCCAAGAATGCCCGGGCCGATCAGCACCCACGAGACGCCTTGGAAAGACGTGTCATTCGTCACGGTCGCCGTGATCGCGACCGTCTGGCCCTGGTCGATCGCCTGGGCAGAGGGAGGGGACAGGGTCACTGAAATCGGTGGAGACGACGAACCACAGCCGCCCATAACCGTCGTCATCGTTACGAGGAGCAGTATCACGCAGCAAGGGCACCGCCGGTACATGGATCCTCCGCTACTATTTGTTAAGTATCGTATTGTTAAGTATGGCACACCTGCTCTCGCTCTGCTTGCCGGATATTGGGGTGACCACGCGCACCTACTCTCGTAATTATGATCATGCACAAAGATGCGGACACCTACCTCCGCGCAGGTCGCCATCGCCAGGAGATTTGGCAGATTTCGCGCAAATGGGCGTATTGTCGGCAACCCGGAAACGATCCCAATGCTCCGCGGTTACAGTCCTGGAAGCGAAGGTGACCTCCAGGTGTCACGCGATCGGAAACTCCCTCAGGGCAACATCCCCCGAATCGCTTTTCGCGACGCCGCCCCTGCAGTACGATAGAAGGCCAAGCGCTTCCCGCGTTCCCCAAAGTGAGGCCCTATGCTTGTCTCCTTCCGCCCCTGCAGCCCGAAAGATCACGCCACTCTCCTAAAGTTCGTCATCGCCTACTACCGCTTCGACAAGATTCCCCTCCATCGCAAATCCCTCGAGCAAGGTCTCCACACCCTGCTCCGCAATCTCTCGCTAGGCAAGGCGTGGCTCATGGAAAGCCACAAAAAGCCCGTGGGCTACGCCATCGTCACCTACAATTTCGATTTGGAATACGGCGGCGTGGAAGCCATGCTCACCGATCTCTACGTGGAAAAGCGCTATCGCAACAAAGGCATCGGCTCACTGGCGCTTTATGAAATTGAAGACTTCTGCCGCGAGCGAGGCATCCGCGCCATCGAGCTGCAGGTGCTCCACCACAACAAAGCCGCCGCAACCTTTTTCCGCAAGGCCGGCTTTCACGTTTTGCCGCGTAAAGTTTTTCTGATGGAGGTTCGCACCGAGGCAATCGCCCGCGCCCACCGCGCTACCGCAAGTAAGCGTCGGTAATATACTGCTGCACCATGCGCTGCGTGTTGAAGAACGATCCGTTGATCGCAATGGCGTGCCGCATCACTTCAAGGTAGCGGGTGCGCTCCTCGTAATACATCGGCAGGATCACGCTCTCGAATTTTGTGTACAGGCTCTCGGCGTCCACCACATTGTCCACCGGACTCTCCGGACCGGGATCGCCGCGATGCGGCTCTCCGATGGACCATCCGGTCACGCCTTCGATGCAACCCTCCACCCACCAGCCATCCAGAATGCTCAAGCTCGGCACGCCATTCACCGCCGCTTTCATCCCGCTCGTGCCGGAAGCTTCCATCGGATACTGCGGCGTGTTCAGCCACAAATCGCCGCCCGAGGTGAGATGCCCGCCCAGCTCCAGATCGTAGTCGTCCAGAAAGACAATCGTAACCGCCTTCTTCAGCGCTTTCTTCGCCTTGAAGATCTTCTTGATGATCTCCTTGCCGCCGGCGTCCCGCGGGTGCGCTTTGCCCGCATAAACGATCTGGAATGGCCCGACATTTTTCGCGATTTGCCGCAAACGGTCCAAATCTTTCAGGATCAGGTCCGCGCGTTTATAGCCCGTGGCCCGGCGCGCGAATCCAATCGTAAAGGCCTCGGGATCAAGCTTGAGTCCCGTTTTCTTGCGCACGGCTTCCAATAAGCTGTGTTTTGCCAGCAAATGCGCCGCCCAAACTTCCTCCGGCGGCAAGCCCAAGGCTCCGCGCAGGCTGTAGTTGTCCTCGCGCCAGGAGGGGATGTACCGGTCGAACAGATCCCGGAAAGCCGGCGAAGTCCACGTGGCCGCGTGTACGCCATTCGTGATCGCTTCGATTGGCACGTTCGGAAACATCTTTCGGGAAACTTCCCCGTGCAGCTTCGCCACGCCATTCACGTAATTACTCAGGCTCAGCGCCAGGTACGTCATGCTCACCGAGGCGCCCCGCTGCGCCGCTTCTTTCCAGTCCGGATAAGTCTGCTCTACTTGCAGGATGCTCTTCACCAAATCCACGGAGGAAGCATCCTTCACGTCAATGAAGCGCACCTGGTCCGGCACCAGCCGCGAAAGGTACTCTGCGGGAAATTTGTCGTGCCCCGCTGGAACCGGCGTGTGAGTGGTGAACACGCACTTGCTGCGCACCCTTTCGATATCTTCGCCCTTGATGGCCGTGCGTCCGGCCCGCTTCGTCTCCTCCTCCAACAATTCCATGGTGAGCAGCGCCGCGTGGCCCTCGTTCATGTGGTAGCGCATCAATTCGGTGTGTCCCAGCGCGCGCAGCATGCGCACGCCTCCGATCCCCAGCAACACCTCCTGCGACAACCGGTAGTACGGATCGCCACCATAGAGCGCCCCGGTGAGTTCGCGGTCCCGCGCGTCATTCGCCGGAAGATCCGCATCCAGAAAGTAGACCGGCACCTCGTATCCCCGCACGCCCTTTACCATGTACCGCCAGGCCCGCAATTCCACTGGCCGGCTCTCCAGCGAAACCGCAATGCGCGGCTCCTCCTCCTTCAGGAACTTTTCCACTTCCCATTCCACCGGCTCTTCCGTCTGGGCGCCATCTTCACTCAATACTTGCCGGAAGTAGCCCTTTCGGTAGAGCAGCGACATCGCCACCATCGGCAAGCGTATATCCGCTGCCGCGCGGATCGTGTCTCCCGCCAGCACGCCCAGGCCGCCGCTGTAGCTAGGCATGGCGTTTTCCAGCGCAATCTCCATGGAAAAATAGGCTACAAATCGTTTAGGTGGGTAAATCGAATTGGCCATTTTCCCTAGTCTCCGTCCACTGCGGCGCTCAAGCCGCCATTAAGGTGTCGCTTCTTGACGATGAACCTTCTATTCTCCGGGAACAGCGTCCAACAGGCAAGGGAACCCCTTGCAATCGTTTCCCCTAAGCTGCTGGACTTTCTCTCCACATTCGTCCGTCATGATTCTTCCGCCACGCCCTCGGTCCTCAGTGGAATTCGCGTTGTCGAATTGCCTCAAGCCCTGGCCGATTCTTAAGCCGCCACGCTCCTGGGCGAATTCGGCGCCGATGTCATCAAGCTAGAGCGCCCGGTGCGGGCCCGGCTACTCTCTGCGTGCTCCGCCAGCTAATAGTAACCAGACAGGCTAATGGCAAGAGGGCTAGCAACAATGAGTTTCTATTACATTTCTGATTAATATATTATATGAGAATTGTATCGTTTTAATGGTGCGCCTCCCCAGCCCCTGGCGCATCGCCGTAATTTTGACGTTACCCGGAGGGCTGACCCGTGAAGTGCGATCCCCCGGTCGAAGAGCACGTTGCCCATCGGAATTTCAACCTTTGCCCGCACTGCCTTCATCACGGTGAACAAGGTCTCCTCTCCCGCATGTGTGAGTCCATGCCCATGATCTCTCGCTCCGATGGCAAGACCTTTCATGTTCTGCTTGCCGACCGCCCCCTGGACTACCCGCAGGAACGCCAATCCCGTGCCCCCGGTGGCGTCTCGGTCTGCTTCTGGTACTGTCACGCGGCTAGCGGCTCCACCACTCATGCTGTGGTCGTCATCTTGCCCCAAGCGCGGCTGGACCAGTCGGTACTTTTCCGTGTGATCGATTCCGTCGCCGACCTCCTCGCCGAGGAACTTCTTCGCACCAATCACTTGGCCAGCCTCTACCGGTTCTCCGGCAACGTCCTCCGACCGCTAGCGCACTAATCTGTCGGCCGCCACCCGCTCGAATGCAGATCGATAGGCTCGCGTTAATCGCGACACTTATTGGGTCGGCAAAATTTCCACCGGGGGACTGCATTCGCCGGTACCGCTATGGGCGATTTGCAGACGCTTGCTGTTTGGCTAGATTGACCTTGGTTTCCATGGCGAGGTGCGCAATGGATACACTGGCAAGCTCCCGGACGAAGGCAGACTGCGCCTTCTGCCAGACGGGGTGGACACCACACCAGGGCTTGCGTTCACAGCTTGGCCCGCTCGCCAGGCAGAGGTTCATTTGCGTCGGCCCTTCGATCGCTTCAATCACGTCCAAAAGCGTGACTTCCTCGCCAGACACTCTCATGGAGAACCCCCCACGGGTTCCGCGATGCGAGGACACCATACCGGCATGCACGAGCCGCTGCACCACCTTGGAAAGAAAACTCCCCCGGACCCCCGTGCTCTCAATCAGCTCGTTCAATTGGGCCTTGTGGCCTGGGGGCAAACTGGCGAGTTCTACCATGATACGAACTGCATAATCCGTTGCGCGAGTAACCTGCATAGGGTTCTGGACTTCCTGAGTCCAGTTATCCATCTATCAGAATCCACCACCCTCTAGTGCGCAGTGACACAGAACATGCTCCCGCGTGATGTATGTCACTCGGTCGCTCCCTTTACACATCCTGCTTCTTACCCTGCCACTCCTGCCCCCACTGTCCCCGACAGTGCCGAATCTCCAATTTAGCGAGAACCTGCCAGCCTTCCCCAAACCCTGCTGGACCCCCAGCGCCGTCCAGCAGCCGTCTCATTAATCACTCGCGGGAGGGTGCGGCTTCAGCCGTGCTGGAATGCTCCGCGAACATAGGGCTTTTACCCCTGAGGTGCGCAGGATGGTAGCTCGAATTGAAAAGGAGTGGTGAACCGGGCAGGACTCGAACCTGCAACCCGCTGATTAAGAGTCAGCTGCTCTACCACTTGAGCTACCGGTCCACGGGCAATTCCTTATTTTACACGCTCACCAAATTCTTGTCGACACGCGCTTCCCACGCGCCCCACTGCCAACGCCTCGCCGCTCCCTCTCCGCTTCCTTTACTCCGCCCGCAGCACCGCCGCCAGATCCCGCGCCACTTGCCGCGCTCGCTCCAAATCCTGAGGGTCAAAGGAAATCGCCGACACTCGCGGGTGCCCGCCTCCGCCGTACTTTTCCGCCAGCGATGCCAGATTCTTGTCCGCCGTCGCCTGGTTCCACGGATTCGTCCCCAGCGACACCTTCGCGCGCACCGGTGACGCGCTTACGCTCACCGAATACACGCCCTCCGGATGCAGCAAATAGGGAATAAACTTGTTGTACCCTTCCAGGTCCAGGTCGCTTACATCGAAATAAATCACGCCGTCATTCGATTCGCAGCGTTCCCGCAGCACTTCGATGGACTCGCGGTGCCGCTCCAACAGCGGTCCCAGAAACTTCGACACGACGGGCAGCTTCACCATCTCAGCCAGCGGCCGGTACGCCAACTCGGAAATGATCTGCGCCGGAATGCCGTTTTCCGGAGCCGCCTCAATCACCAGCGCCAGTTGCGTCGCCGGCTCCGCCATCTCCGTCGCCGATTGCGCTGTCGGAAACTGCGCCCCATCAATAATGTCTCCCCAGTGAATCAGATCCTCCAGCGGCTTGGTGTTAAAACCGAACTTCTCTTGCGTGACCGTCGCGATCAGCTTGGTGCACGACTTGTACTCCGGGTCGTAGTACATGTTCTTGCCGGGGTAGCTCCGGAAATGCTCGGCATCCGCCGGCGTCAGAAACGCGCTCTGGTGATGGTCAAACCACCAGGTCACCTTCGGCGAATTCGAGTACTTGAAATCCACGATAACGTTCTGATCCCCGTCGAACAGCCCTTCTTCCCAGGGATGCTTGGCCCTATGCGTCATTCCCGTGAATTGGAATTCCGCCTTGCCGTCAATTCGCTCCCGGTAGAAGCGGTAGAACACCGCCGCCGAAGCGGTCCCGTCGAAGCAGCGATCGTGAAAGCACAGTCGGACTTTGGTCATAGCGGACGAAATTGTCTCCTCTCTCCACGGTCGCCGCCGCAAGAAGAAGGAAAGCCTTTTAAGATGTACGCGTCATCGCAGAAAGTCAAGCCCAAAGCCCGGCGCAATCCTGGCCTTACGTCAGCTTTCTGATTTGCCGGTGTTGATTCAACCGCCTGCTGAGGCGTTCACCGCGTACGAACGGTTCTTGGCCACTCCCGGCCGCAATGTGAACCGGATGTTGTAAAACGACGCAGCGGTCACGACCTTCTGGAGTTCCGCGTCTTCCGTGTACCGCCGCTTTGGGATTCGCCGTGCCAGTATCGCAAACTCCAGGGGCGCGCGCCGAAAGGGATACGGCGCCAGCGTAAATTCATTCCTCCCCGCCTTGCGTATTTCCCAATCCACTTCCGCGCCATCGTCGTTCAGGGGCACGCCTTCAATGATCGTCTCGTCCGCGCCGCCCAAGCAGAAAAAGAGAGACAGCCGGTCCAGTGCCTCCAGCCGCTGCGAGTTCGCTTTGATCAGTCTTTCTTCCGTGAACGGCTTCGTCGCCGGATTGTTCCGCAGGTCCACCTTCAGCCGCAATACCTGCAGCCGCAAACGCTGCACAAAATCATTGGCGTGGGCCTGCTCCTGCGTCTTCACGTACTTCGCCGAATACCCCGGCATGGTCGCTTTCGCCCGGTCGTACAATCCCGTGCAATGCGCCGCCACCAGCAGCCCCGCGTACAAATCCGCCTTCACCGCGCGCTCAATGCCCCGCTGGTACAGGGCAACGTGCTCTTCCGTCGGTACCGTCATGAAGCTGTAAGGCGCGAACGTTCTCGGATCGACCCCGGGCGCCAGCTCCCATTCCTGCCAGCCGTTATCATGTTCCGCCGCAGCCAGGCAGAACGATACAAACGGCTCCGGCCGAGTGAATGTTTCGTTGCCCCATTCCCGCGCGAAAAAGCCGCTCAGGAACGCATGATCCGTTTGCCGGATCACCACCATCGGATCGTCTTGCTGCAAAATCATCGGCCTGCCCTTCGCCCGTTTCACTCGCCTCGGGTGCCCACATTATCCGCCTCCGCACCAGTGGATTCCAGCACAACCCGCATCGGCCTCCCGTCTGGCCAACACCTATGCAATCCAAGTATCATCAGTAGTACCGGTGCGGGAGTGGCGGAACTGGCAGACGCGCAAGACTTAGGATCTTGTGGCCGAAAGGTCGTGGAGGTTCAACTCCTCTCTCCCGCACCAACTTCTCCCTCAAAAATCTGGCGCTGCCTTTCATGAACACCCGCATCCTTTGGAGTGCGGGAGCTTGCTCCCGCTTTTGCGACGGATAGCGCTTCTTCCCAAATGTTCACGCAGCGGCGCCGCTTCAACCGTAATAGCGGCGGCCCATCGAAGCTCCCCCTCGAAGATCGGGGCAGGCAGGGTAAACAAGCCGCCGCACTCCAAAGTCTCACCCCACTTCCACTCTCATTCAAAAATCACCGTCTTGTTGTTGTACAGCAGAATCCTGTTCTCGATGTGCCAGCGAACCGCGCGCGACAGCACCACTTTCTCCAGGTCCCGCCCCTTCTCCACCAGATCTTCCAGCCCATCCCGGTGAGAAATGCGCGTCACGCCCTGCTCGATGATCGGCCCGTCGTCCAGCACTTCCGTAACGTAGTGCGCCGTCGCCCCAATCAATTTCACCCCGCGTTCGTAGGCCTGATGGTGCGGCTTGCTACCCACAAACGCCGGCAGAAACGAATGGTGAATGTTGATGATCCGCTGCGGGTAATGAACAATGAATTCCGGCGAGAGCACCTGCATATACCGCGCCAGCACCAGCAGATCGATCTGGTGCGACTCCAGCAGTTCGCGTTCTTGCTCTTCCGCCACCGCTTTCGTATCCCGGGTCACCGGAAATATGTAGTAGGGAATTCCGTAAAAATCCGCATGGCGCTGTGCGTCGGGGTGATTGCTGATCATCACTGAAAATTCGCAAGCCAGCTCGCCGTTGCGTTGCCGGTAGAGCAGGTCCACCAGGCAGTGATCGTATTTGGAAACGAAGATCGCTACTCTAGGGCGGTAGCTGCCCAGCGCAATCCGCCAGTTCATCCCAAACTTCGCGGCAATCGGCCCAAACGCCCCGGGAAAATCCTTCAGCTCCAGCCGGAAATCGTCCAGGTCCCATTCCACGCGCGCCAGGTAGTAGCGTTCTTCACCCGCCTGGTGCTGCTCAAAATGCAAAATGTTCCCGTCGTAGCGGTAGATGAATTCCGCAATCGTCGCGTCCAGCCCCTTCCGATCAGGGCACTGGACCAGGAGGATGCCAGTGTTTTTCACAAGAGCTCCCTCCGTCCTATCCCCATCATAAGCAAAGCCCTCCGTGCAGTGCGACTCCTCCATTCGTGAGGCATGCCTCTCCCTGAGTTCGCCCCGCAAGTCCCCTCTTCGGTTTTTCTTGCTTTTGTAGTGGCCGACCTTCAGGTCGGTTCTTCCTTCCACGCTCTTGTAGCGGCCGCTTTTTTACCCTGAGCATCGCGAAGGGCTGAAGCGGGCGTCTTTAACCTTGTTTCTCAGGTCGTCTTCATCGTCTACCACCATCACAATCAGACGCAAATCCCGCCTAACTCGCGTCTCTCAACTCTTCGCCCCTACAGCTTTTTGAAGAAATGCGCCACCTTCTTCCCCGCACTCTCCGTGTAGTACACCGTGACTTTCGTTGTTTTGTCCGCGGCTTTCCCTACGGCCTCTGCAGCCTCTTTCGTATCCTGGCTCACCACGTCAAACGTCTGTTCCGTGCCATCGGCGGCCTTCACCGTGACCGTCTTTCCACCCTCGCCAACCTTGGTAACCGCGCCGTCCACGGACTTGATCCCATCCTTGCCCAACCGGTCCACTTCCACTGCCGTCTTGTCGCCACCCTTCTCCGTGTAGTGCACGGCCACTTCCGATCCTTCCTTCAACCCGTGAAAGGTGTCCTTGGAGGCCTCCGCAGTCGCCTCCGCGCCATGAACCGCTGTTTTATCCACGAAATGAATCGTGTGTTCCGTTCCATCCGCCGTCTTCACCACCGCCGTTCTGGTCGCAGAGTCCAGCTTCGTAATCGTGCCGTGGATCGCGGACACGACAGCTTCCGTCGCCAGTACCGGCACCGCCATCAATCCCGCCATCACCACAACCGCCATCACCATCTTCATCGCAAATTTCATTGGGGACATCCTCCTAAAATCATTCAAAATTCCTGCAAACGACCCAAAAAGCCTAACCTACGTGCCCCGTCTAGCCTAGCCAAAAACGTGCCAATCTACCAGCCAACGCGAACTTCCCTACCCATCCTCTCCTCGCGTTGACCCCTGCCCCACCCTCCCCTATACTTTTATCTGGGATTTTTTTTGAGGCCCGCCCTTCACCGCAGGTGGTTTCCCGAAGGTTCCCCAGACACAGCACGCAACTGACGGGACACTCGGGATTTGTCTTTCCCGCTGCAAGGCTGGGCTGGCGCAAATCGCTTCGACGCGCAATTCACCAAGACTCTGCGCGCACTCAACAGGGAGAATCGCAATGGCGGAAGCAACTTGCCGGAGAGAACTCGAGCTGGAAATCCCGGCCGAAGAAGTCACCAAGCAAACTGAAAAGGTCGCCAAGGATCTGGCGCGCGTCGCTCGTATCCCTGGCTTCCGTCCCGGAAAGGCCCCTCTCGCGCTCATCAAAAGGCGCTTCGCCGAGGACATCAAGGGGGAAGTCCTGCAAACCCTCGTCCCCGAGCGCGTCGAAAAGGCCGTCGCCGAAGAAAAGCTCACGCCCGTCTCCCAGCCCCAGGTGGACAAGCTCGAATATAACGAAGGCCAGCCCGTAAAATTCCGCGCCTCGTTTGAAGTCCTCCCTGAATTCTCTCTCGGCGATTACAAACACCTCGAAATCGAGCTCCCCGAAATGACCATCACCGACCAAAGCGTCGCCAACACCCTCGCCGAAATGCAGCAGCGAGCCGCTACCTTTGCTCCCGTCGAAGGCCGCAGCGTCCAGAATGGCGATTTCGTCCAGATCAAACTCCTCGGCACGCCCGAAGGCGGCGGCGAGCCCCTGAAAGCCGAGAGCGTCCTCTGCCACGTAGGCGCCGAAGAAACCATGGAGCCCTTCAACGAAAATCTCCGCGGCGCCAGCGCCGGTGATCACAAGAATTTCGACGTCGCCTACCCCGCCGACTACCCCGACGCCAAGCTCGCTGGCAAGACCTTCCACTATTCCGTGGACGTCCTCGGCATCAAGACCAAACGGCTCCCGGAACTGAACGATGAATTCGCCAAGGACGTCAGCGACACAGCCTCCCTCGATGAACTGAAAAAGAAAATCCACGAAGGCCTCGAGCAGGAGCGCGACCACCGCCAGAAAGACCTTACGCGCGAAAAGATCCTCGCCGAACTCGTCAAGCTTCACGATTTCCCCGTACCCGAGTCTCTCGTCGAGCATCAAATGGATGTGCGCCTCGAACGTGTCGTGCGCTCCCTGGCCCAGCAGGGCGTGGATCCCCGCGCCGTGAACGTGGACTGGGTCACCCTCCGCCGCCGCCAGGAAGACCGTGCCAAGGATGACGTCAAGGCCGAACTCGTCGTTGACCGCATTGCCACCGAGGAAAAGATCGAAGTCGGCGATGACGATCTTCACAAGGAGCTCGAGCACCTGGCCAGTCATAGTGGCGAATCCGCCGAAGTTCTTGAGGCTCGTTTGACAAAGCAGGGAGCCCTCGATAGGATGAAAGCGAAGCTGCGGAGTGACAAAACCGTCGACTGGCTGGCCCAAACTGCCAAGGTCAAGACCGTCGCTGCGGCCAGTGCCACCAGCGTCAAGTGATTTCATCCCCGCATCTGCGAGCACACTCGTTCACATGAGAAAACACGAAGAGCCCGGCTATTTCGCCACAACTCTGGTGCCCATGGTGGTCGAACAGACTAGCCGCGGCGAGCGCGCCTACGATATCTATTCCCGCCTGCTCAAGGAACACATCATCTTTATCGGCACGCCCATTGACGACCACGTCGCCAACCTGGCCACCGCCCAGATGCTGTTCCTCCAGGCCGAAGACCCGGAGAAAGACATTCAGCTCTACATCAATTCCCCGGGCGGCTCCATCACCGCCGGCTTCGCCATTTACGACACCATGCAATTCGTCAAGCCGGACGTGGTCACCACCTGCGTCGGCCAGGCCGCTTCCATCGCCGCCGTGCTCCTTGCCGGTGGCTCGCCCAAGAAGCGCTTTGCCCTGCCCAACGCCCGCATCCTCATCCATCAGCCCTGGATGAGCGGCCTCGGCGGACAGGCCACCGACATCGACTTGCACGCCAAAGAGATTCTGCGCATGCGTACCACCATCAACCAGCTCCTCGCCAAGCATTCCGGCCAACCCATCGAGCGCATCGAGAAGGACGTCGAGCGCGATTACATCATGAACCCGGAGCAGGCCAAGGAATACGGCATGATTGATGAGATCATTTATAAGCACAGGTAACCCTGCGCGGCGTTGCTGATTGCTATCAGTACTAGAGACTTTCTCTTTCGCCCGAGGGAGAATTCGGCCTAGAATGGAATCAATGCTCCGGTGCTTCCGCCGGAGGACGAGGCCTTCACACAGGTGAAAAAATACAGCCCAGACGAACCCCTGCGCTGCTCCTTTTGCCACAAGACGCAGGAGCAGGTGGAAAAGCTGATTAGTTCCCCTTCGGACTATCCGCGCGCGTACATCTGCAATGAGTGTGTGGGCGTTTGCCAGACCATCCTGGAAGACGAGAAGCGCGAACAGGCCGCCGCTCCCGCGCGCCGCCTGCCCCGGCCCCCGGAAATCAAGCAGTTCCTCGATAGTTACGTCATTGGCCAGGATCGCACCAAGAAAAAACTCGCCGTGGCCGTTTACAACCACTACAAGCGCATCTTCCTCAACAAGCAGCCCGGTGAAGTGGAACTCAGCAAGTCCAATATTGTCCTCATCGGTCCCACCGGCACGGGCAAGACGCTCCTCGCGCAGACTCTTTCCCGCATGCTCGAAGTGCCCTTCGCCATCGTGGATGCCACCACACTCACTGAAGCCGGCTACGTCGGTGAAGACGTCGAGAACATCATCTTGAAGCTCCTTCAGGCCGCTGATGGCGATGTGCAGAAGGCCCAGCAGGGCATCATCTACATCGACGAAATCGACAAGATTGCCAAGAAGGACGAGAACCCCTCCATTACCCGCGATGTCAGCGGTGAGGGCGTCCAACAGGCCCTGCTCAAAATCCTCGAAGGCACCGTCGCCAACGTGCCTCCTCAGGGCGGCCGCAAGCACCCCCACCAGGAATTTACCCCTGTGGACACCACCAACATCTTATTTATATGCGGTGGCGCCTTCGTCGGCTTGGAGAAGATCGTCGAGCGCCGCGTCGGCAAGCGCTCCCTGGGCTTCCACACCGATGCGGCTCCCACAACGCTGCAGCGCCGCAACACCGAGATTCTCGAACAGGTGCAGCCCGGCGATCTCATCCGCTACGGCCTGATCCCCGAATTTGTGGGACGCCTGCCCGTCGCCGGTGTCATGAGCGATCTGGACAAGGACGCGCTCATGAAGATTCTTACGGAGCCCAAGAACGCGCTCCTGAAGCAGTACCAGCGCCTCTTCGAGTTTGAAAACGTGCGGCTTCGCTTCACCGAGGACGCTCTCGACACCGTCGCGGAGTTGGCGCTTCAGCGCAAAGTCGGCGCGCGCGGCTTGCGTATGATCCTCGAAGACCTCATGCTGGAGTTGATGTACCACCTCCCGATGCAGCGCAAGATTCGGGATTTTGTCGTGACCGCGGATATGGTCCGCGGCCATGAGATTAATTGGAGCTTGCTCGAGAAGGCGGGATAATCAAGTTTGGGGAGACTTTTTCCCCAACGGCCAGATTCCCCGGCGCCAAGTTCCACGACGGCCAAGTCCACCTCGTTGTCATTCCGAGGGCGGCTTTTGCCCGAGGAATCTGCTTTTTTTCTTGGGTCAGGAAAAACGGTTCGCTAACTTCTCTCGGATTGACTGCCGCGGCGCTTGTATCGGCCGCCGCAAAGGAGTTTCAGGGGCCTGCATGTTCACTCGCGAAAAACAGGAAATGAAGCGCGTGCCGATGATGCCGGTGCGGGACATGGTCATCTTCCCGCAGCAGATGACTCCTTTCATCGTCGGCCGCGAAGCCAGCGTCCGCGCTCTCGAAGAAGCCCTTGCGGGTGACAAGAAAATCTTTCTCTCCACACAGCACGATGCTTCCGTGGACGACCCCAAGCCCGAGGAAATCTACGCCGTCGGTACACTCGCCAACATCGTTCAGAGCGTCAAGCTTCCCGATGGCAACATTAAGGTTCTCGTCGAAGGCATCGAGCGCGCTCGCGCCCTTTCCATCAGCCCCGAGGAAGGTTTCTTCCGCGCCACCATCCGCCTGATGGCCGCCAAAATTGAAACCTCCCCGCAGGTCGAACAGCTCGCCCAGAAGGTCACCGCACTGTACGAGCAGTTCATCAAGCTTTCCCAGAGCCTCAACTACGACACCATGATCGCCGCCGCGCGCGTCGACGATCCTTCCCGCCTCTCGGACACCATTGCCGCCAATCTCCAGCTCCCTGTCGACGAAAAGCAGGACCTCCTCGAAACCGCCGACCCTCTCGAGCGCCTCAACCGCGTTGCCGATATCCTCGAAATCGAGCTCGAAAAGCTCAACGTTGACCGCAATATCAATACCCGCGTCAAGCGCCAGATGGAGCGCGCTCAGAAAGAGTATTACCTCAATGAAAAGATGAAGGCCATTCAGAAGGAACTCGGCCGCGGCGAGAAGAGCGAAACCGACGAGCTCAAGAAGAAGATCGACGCCGCCGGCATGCCCAAGGACGTCCACGAAAAGGCCACCACCGAATTGAAGCGCCTCGAACTCATGCCCCCCATGTCCGCGGAGTCCACGGTCAGCCGTAACTACATCGATTGGCTGCTCGCCGTGCCCTGGAAAAAGCGCTCCAAGGAAATTCGCGACATCAAGGCCGCCGAGGAAATTCTCAATAAAGAGCATTACGGCCTGGAGAAGATCAAGGAGCGCATCCTCGAATTCCTCGCCGTGCGCCAGCTCGTCAAAAATCCCAAGGGTTCCATCCTCTGCTTTGTCGGGCCTCCCGGCGTGGGCAAGACCTCCCTCGCCATGTCCATCGGCCACGCCACCGGCCGCAAATTCGTCCGCGTTTCCCTTGGCGGCGTGCGCGACGAAGCCGAAATTCGCGGCCATCGCCGCACCTACATTGGCGCCCTCCCCGGCCAGATCGTCCAGATGATGAAGAAGGCTGGCACCGTCAATCCCATCTTCGTCCTCGATGAGGTGGACAAAATGTCCACTGACTTCCGTGGCGACCCGTCCGCCGCCCTCATGGAAGTCCTTGATCCCGAGATTAATCACTCCTTCACGGATCACTACCTGGACGTCGAATACGATCTCTCCAAGGTCATGTTCGTGTGTACCGCCAATGTTCTCCACACCATTCCGCAGCCCCTCATGGATCGCATGGAGATCCTGCGCCTCCCCGGCTACACCGAGCAGGAAAAGCTGGAGATCGCCAAGCGTTTCCTCGTCAAGCGCTCCCAGGAAGCCACCGGCCTTTCCGAAAAGAATCTCACCTTCACCGATGAAGGCCTGCTGCACATGATCCGCCACTACACCCATGAAGCGGGTGTGCGCAACCTCGAACGCGAAATCCAGAATATCGCCCGCAAGATGGCTCGCCGCGTGGTCGCGGACGGCCCCGAGACCTCCGTCCAGATCACCGCGCAAAACGTCGGTGAATTCCTCGGCGTCCTCAAATACCGCGAATTCTGGCTCGAAAAGCAGAACGAGATTGGTTTGACCACCGGCCTCGCGTGGACCGAAGTCGGCGGCTCCGTGCTCGCCGTGGAAGCCACCACCATGGAAGGCAAGGGACGCCTGACCCCCACCGGGAAACTTGGCGAAGTCATGCAGGAATCGGCGCAAGCCGCGATGAGCTATGTGCGCTCTCGCACCGCCGCTTTGGGCCTGGAGAAAGATTTCTACCGCACCCTCGATATCCACGTGCACGTCCCCGAAGGCGCCATCCCCAAGGACGGCCCCTCCGCCGGTATCACCATCTGCAATTCCATCGTCAGCGCCCTGACCAAGAACCCGGTGCGCTGCGACGTCGCCATGACCGGCGAAATCACCCTGCGCGGCAAAGTTCTCCCCATCGGCGGGGTCAAGGAGAAGCTGCTGGCCGCCCACCGAATGGGCTTGCGTACCATCGTGCTTCCGAAGGATAATGAGAAAGACCTTGCGGATATCCCCCAGGAGATTCTCTCCAGCCTGAAAATGCACTTCGTGGAAACTATGGATGAAGTGCTGCAAATTGCGCTGGAGCGCCCGATTGTGCCGCTGGAGCACACTGGCGTTGCGCCCGTCGCGGATTCATTCACGGGCGCCGATAAAGACGCGAGTTTGACCAACTAAGTTGCAGTCCCCAGGCACGGCTTGCACCTGCGGGCCGCGCGATCGTCAAGACCCGGGGCTGCCTCCGGTTGCAGACAGTTTGGTTGCCCACCCTGGCGGATCATTCGTTCCGCTGGAAGGTATACCACCACGCAGTCCATTTCGGGATGTCAAGGTCAACTAGCACAACCACTTCAACTATCAAATCACCAAGAGTCAGGATATATGGCAAAAGAGACAAGCACGGAAGGCAACAATCAAATCAGCATCAGCCTGGCTGAGCTCAAAGAAAAGAACATCACCGATCTGGCCAAAATCGCCAAGGAATTGAACATTCCCGGCGCCAGCGGCATGCGCAAGCAGGAGCTCATCTTTCAGATCCTCCGCGCCCAGACCGAGAAGAGCGGCTTAATCTTCTCCGAAGGCGTTTTGGAGTGTCTGCCGGATGGCTTCGGCTTCCTCCGCGCACCGGAGTACAACTATCTCCCCGGCCCCGACGACATCTACGTCTCCCCCTCGCAGATTCGCAAGTTCGATCTGCGTACCGGCGATACTGTTTCCGGCCAGGTCCGCCCGCCCAAGGATGGCGAGCGCTACTTCGCCCTCATCAAGGTCGAAGCTGTCAATTTTGAGGACCCCGAGGTCGCCCGCAACAAAATCTTCTTCGACAACCTCACCCCTCTCTATCCTCAGGGCCGCCTCAAGATGGAAACCGCGAAGGAGAATTTGACCGGCCGCGTGCTAGACCTGCTCTGCCCCGTCGGCAAGGGTCAGCGCGGGTTGATCAATGCGCCGCCGCGCACCGGCAAAACCATGATGCTGCAATCCATCGCCAATTCCGTCACCGTCAATCATCCGGAGGTAGCTTTGATCGTGCTCCTCATCGATGAGCGTCCGGAAGAGGTCACGGACATGCAGCGCACCGTGAAGGGTGAAGTCATCAGCTCCACGTTCGACGAGCCGCCACAGCGCCACATCCAAGTTGCGGAAATGGTGCTCGAAAAAGCCAAGCGCCTCGTCGAGCACAAGCGCGATGTCGTCATCCTGCTGGACTCCATCACCCGCCTCGCCCGCGCTTACAACGCCGTCACACCGCCTTCCGGCAAGGTCCTCAGCGGCGGTATTGATGCCAACGCCCTTCAGCGCCCGCGCCGCTTCTTTGCCGCAGCCCGCCACGTCGAAGAAGGCGGCTCGCTCACCATCATCGCCACCGCCTTGATTGATACCGGCAGCCGTATGGACGACGTCATTTTTGAAGAGTTCAAGGGCACCGGCAACATGGAAATCTATCTCGATCGCCGCCTCGCCGATAAACGCGTGTTCCCGGCCATCGATATTCAGCGCTCCGGAACGCGTAAGGACGAGCTCCTCCTCCCCGCCGACGAGTTAAGCCGTGTCTGGGTTCTGCGCAAGGTTCTCAGCCCGCTGTCCACCGTTGAGGCCATGGAGCTTCTGCTCAGCCGCCTCACCAAAACCAAGGCCAACATGGAGTTCCTCAACTCCATGTCCGCCCCGACGTAATGCCCTTTGGAGTGCGGCGGCTTGTTTACCCTGAGTTTCGAAGGGACGCCGCTTTCGCGGCTGCATGCACCACGACCAAATTAATATTTTTCTCCCACGCCATCCTCCTCTCGCGAGCTTCGTTCTTGCCCCCAGCCCCGTGCCGTGTACCATGCAAAGGGTGCCTTCGTGCATGAGAAATTCATAGCCCGCCAGCCGATCTTTGATCTGCGTCTGCGGGTGTTCGCCTACGAACTGCTCTTCCGTGGCGGCCCGCAAAATGCCTTCCAGCCTTACGCCAACGCCTCCGCCAGCGTTATCGCCGATTCCATCACTTTGTTCGATCTCCAGCTTTTGACCGGCCATGCCCGCGCCTTCGTCAATGTTGACGAATTGGCCCTGCGCCTTGGCGCTCCCCGTCTGCTTCCCCCGAACCGCATCGTTGTGGAAATCCTGGAGACCGTTCAGCCCACGGACGAGATTCTTGCCCTCTGCCGCGAACTGCGCGATGCCGGCTACTTCTTCGCCCTCGACGATTTTGTGGACGCCCCGCACTCTCGGCCCTTCATCGAGCTGGCTCACTTCCTCAAAGTTGATTTTCAGTTGCTCGATCCCGACGCGCGGAAATCCCTCGCTGCCAAATACCGCAGCCCGAATATCTCCCTCCTCGCCGAAAAAGTCGAAACCCAGCGCGACCTCGATGAAGCCCGGCGCCTCGGCTTTACCTATTTCCAGGGCTACTTCTTCTGTAAGCCGTCCATGATCGAAACCCGCGAGATTCCCGGCAATAAGCTCGTTCAGCTCCAGTTGCTCAACGCCGTCGCGGCCGCCGATCTGGACTTCAACCGCATCGAGGGACTTCTTAAGCTCGAGCCTTCCCTGCTCTACCGCCTTCTCCGCTATCTGAATTCCCCTGTCCTCGGCCTCCGCAGCGAAGTCCACAGCGTCCGCCAGGCTCTCACCTTGCTCGGCGAACGCGAGTTCCGCCGCTGGCTCTCCGTCTTCGCCGTCATCGCCTTAAGCAGCGGCAAACCCCCGGAGCTGATCCGCACCGCTCTCACGCGCGCCTATTTTTGCGAGGAGATTGCCCGGCCCGCCGGCCTTCAGGATAAAAGTTCCAGCCTCTTCCTCATGGGCCTTCTCTCCGTCGCCGATGCCCTCCTCGACAAGCCCATGAACGAGGTCCTGCTGCAGCTCCCCGTCTCGCAGGAAGTCGAAGCCGCTCTCTGCGGCGGCCAAAACCGTTTCCGCGACGTCTACGAAGTTCTCCTTGCCCTGGAGCGTGCCGAATGGCAAGAACTCGCCGAACGCGCCGCCCGCCTCGGCCAAATCGAAGAAATACTCCCCGACACCTACAAGCTCGCCATCCAGCGTGCCGCCTCCCTCACCTTCTGATCCACCATCCTTTCTCTGCCCCTGTAGCTCAGGCTTTCAGGCCTGAGGCTTCTTCTTGGGTCTCGCTTGCTTCTGTAGTGGCCGCCTTCTGAGGCGGGCCACTCTTGGGTTGCCTTCCTTGGAGTGCGGCGGCTTGCCGCCGCTTTTCCGCCCGCGCTCGCTCCCGCAAACTCCAATTCAGTTCCCGCCCGCCATCCCCGCGCCTTCCTCTTCTCTGTGTTCTTCCCTCTGTAACCTCTGTGTTACCGTCCCCCTGCCCGCCCCGGCCCACCCTCCTCTCCAGGCCCCACGCACAACTCTCCCCCATCGCGCGATTTCCTCACGACGAATCCTCTTCTCAATTCTGAATTTTCACCAACCAGGCAGGCCAACTACCACCTTCACGCGCGCTCCAGCGCCGCTCCCGCGGAATCCCGTTTGTTCTCCCGCTCGTGCGCCAGAAACACAATAAGCCGCGCCGTCTCCTCAATTCCCATGGCCGTGTTGTCCAGCAGCACCGCATCTGCGGCGCGCACCAGCGGCGAAACTTTTCGTTCGCGGTCGCGTTTGTCTCTCTCGCGCACTTCCTGCAAAACTTCCAACAGCGAAAAGTTCTCGCCCTTTTCTTGATGCTCTTTCCAGCGCCGCTGGGCTCTCGTTTCCGCCGAAGCCTCCAGAAAAATCTTCAGCTCCGCTTTCGGAAAAACCACCGTGCCGATGTCACGCCCCTCCATCACCACCCCGCCGCCCTGTCCCGCGCGCTGCTGCTCCGCCACCAGCACCTCGCGCACCCCCCCAATCGTCGCCAGCCGCGAAGCCGCTTGCGCCACTTCGGCCTTGCGGATCTCCTCGGTCACTTCCCGCCCGTCCAGAAACACGCGATTCTTCAATCCCGCGGTTTCCTGCTCCGGCGTGGGCGGCTTCAGTTCAATGTGTGTCTGCTTCGTCACTGCTTCCAGCGCCGTCTCATCTTCGAGCGGGATCTTGCGCTCCAGCGCCTTCAGCGCCACCGCGCGGTACATTGCTCCGCTATCCAGATACAAGTAGCCCAGCAGCGCCGCCGTGCGCCGCGCCACCGTACTTTTCCCGGACCCCGCCGGCCCGTCAATCGCAATTGTCAATCGTGAACTCATCCCAGTGATTCCCACTCCCTGGTTTTTGATCCCTGATTCCTGATCGCTGATATCTGATCGCTGATCGCCCTTAAGCCTACTCTTCTCTCGCCACTCGTCACTTCTTCAAAATCCCATAATGTTATAGCCGCAATCCACATACAGCGTCTCCCCGGTAATCCCCGAGCTCGCCTCTGAAAGCAGAAAGACCGCCGTGCTGCCCACTTCTGCCGGGTCCACATTGCGCTTCAATGGCGCACGTTCCGCATGTGCTCTCAGCATTTCTCCCAATTGCGAAATCCCGCGCGCCGCCAGCGTCTTGATCGGCCCCGCCGATATGGCATTCACCCGTATATTCTTCGCCCCCAGCTCGCTCGAAAGGTAGCGCACCGTCGCTTCCAACGCCGCTTTGGCCACGCCCATCACGTTGTACTTCGGCACCACTTTTTCCGCGCCGTAGTATGTCATGGTCACGATCCCGCCACCCTCCGTCATCAAGGGCACTGCCGCCCGCGCCACCGCAATCAGCGAGTACACGCTGATGTCGTGCGCAATCCGGAAACCTTCGCGGCTCGTATTGACGAATTCCCCCTTCAGCTCTTCCGCCGGTGCATACGCCACGCTGTGCACCAGCCCATGCACCACGCCGTAGCGCCCCTGCAATTCCACAAACAGCTTCGCAATCTCCTCGTCCGACGACACGTCGCACATGAAGCCTTCCGACCCGGGCAAATCCGCAATCAGGTCTTTCGCTTCCTGCGCTAGCCGCTCGTTCTGATACGTGATCGCCAGCCGCCACCCCGCCTCGTGCAGCTTCTGCGCGATGGCCCACGCGATGCTCCTCTTGTTCGCCAGGCCAAAAATCACCGCCGTCTTCTGTGTCTCGCTCAATGTTCCCCTCAGCCAGAATTCAAGTGTGGTAATTCTTGGTTCCTGATCGCCGATCGCTGATAACCAAAGGCTGCAACCAAACGACCCAAATACTACCAGCCTCCCCCCGCCACCCGTCACTTCCTCAAATCCTGTGAAACGCCTTTTCAATCTCCTTCACCGAGTACCGCAGCACCACCGGTCGCCCGTGCGGGCAGCTCATCGGGCAGTCCGTCTTGGCCAGCGCCGCCAGCAGCCATTCCATCTTCGTCTGGTCCAGCGGCATGTTCACCTTGATCGCCGCGTGGCACGCCGTGGACGCGGCAATCTTCGCCTGCAGCGTGTCAATCGAAATCGCCGCGTTCTCCCGCTCCAGTCCGTCCAGTATTTCCGTCAACAACTGCTCCGCATCGCTCGCCGCAATGCCCCCGGGCACCGCTTGTATGGCCACGCTCTTCGGCCCCATCGGCTCCACTTCAAACCCGTTCGCCGCCAGCTCCTCCGCAATCTTTTCGTAAATCACCAGTTGCCGCGGCGCCAACTCGATCACCATCGGCATCAGCATCCGCTGCGCCTCCACTCTTCCCGTTCGCCGCGCTTCCAAATGTTGCTCAAACAGCACGCGTTCGTGCGCCACGTGTTGGTCCACGATCCACAGTCCCTCGCCGTTCACCGCCACGATGAAGCTGGCGTTCACCTGTCCCAGCGGCTTTAAATCCGCTATCTGCTCAGGACGCGGCAACGTTGCCGGCGCCTCCGTGCTCGCGCGCGAAAAATTCTCCGCCCAATTCGCCGCGGGCACTGCTGTTCCCATCCCCGCACCAGGGCTGAACGATCCTCCCGGCTCAAACGGAAATCGCTGCGGCACCGGTTGCAGCGGCGCCGTCGTCAAATCGAATCCCCCGCCCGACGCATAGTCCGACCCAACGCCGGAGCCAACTCCCAATTCCTCCAGCGGAGGAATAATCGCGCGCGGCACGCCCACATTCGCATTCGCCTCCGCAAACCCTCCCGCGAACGAACCCGGCGGCGCCACGGGATTCGGCGCCATCGTCGCCGCCGCTGCCGCGAAGCTCGCGATCGGCCGCGTGTTCATCAGCGCCTGGCGAATCGCATCGCGCGTGAAGTCGTGTACAAACTGCGACCTCCGGAATCGCACCTCGATTTTCGCTGGATGCACATTCACGTCCACTTCGTCGTAGGGCATCTCCAAAAACAGCAGCGTCGCCGGAAAAACATTTGGCGGCAGAATATTGCGGTAGGCCTCATGAATCGCGTGCAGAATCAACCGGTCCCGCACTAGCCGCCGGTTCACAAACACATAAATCCCGTTGCGGTTCAGCCGCTGAATCTCCGGCCGCGACGTAAACCCCGCCACCGTCAGCGTCGCCGACTCTTCCCCCGCCTCCATTTCCGGTTCCGTGATCGCCGCGCGAAACGCTGCGGACACCGGCGCAATTTCCACTAATTCGTCCAGCGCCTGCTTCCCAAACAACTGATACACGCGGTCGGTCAGCTTTTCCGCCGGCGCGCAGTTCACGATCTCCTGCGTCGGCGTGGTCAACGTAAACTGCTTTCCCGGATTTGCCAGCGCGTAATGCGTCACCAGCGAAGCGATGTGCCCCAGCTCGGTCGTATCCGACTTCAGGAACTTCCGCCGCGCCGGCATGCAGTAGAACAGGTCCGCCACGCTGATTGTCGTTCCCGCCGGTAGTCCCGCGGGCTTCACGCTCACCAGCTTCCCGCTGGCAAACTCCACCCGTGTGCCTTCGGCTTCGTTGGCGTCCCGCGTTTCCAGCAGCAGCCGCGAAACCGCTGCAATCGATGGCAGCGCCTCCCCGCGAAATCCCAGCGTCGTAATCGAGAGCAGATCCTCCGCCGTGCGCAATTTGCTCGTTGCGTGCCGTTCAAACGCCAGCAGCGCATCGTCGTGCGCCATCCCGTGGCCATCGTCAATCACACGGATCATGCGCTTCCCGCCCACTTCCGTCTCGATGCGCACGGAATTCGCGCCCGCGTCCAGCGCGTTTTCCAGCAACTCTTTCACCACCGAAGCCGGCCGCTCCACCACCTCGCCCGCCGCGATCTTATTCGCCACCGCCTCCGGCAATATCCGTATCCTGCTCATTTGTTTATGATTTGAATCCCCAATTGCTCCAATTGCTCGTTATCCACTTCGCTCGGCGACTCCGCCATCAAATCCACCGCTGCCGTGGTCTTCGCAAACGCAATCACCTCGCGAATGGACTTCTCTCCCGCCAGCAGCATCGTCACGCGGTCCAGCCCCAGCGCAATCCCGCCATGCGGAGGCGTGCCATACGTCAGCGCATCCAGGAAAAACCCAAATCGCCGCCGCAATTGCTCCTCCGTCAAGCCCAGCGCCTTGAACAATCGCTCCTGAATATCCTGCCGGTGAATTCGGATGCTCCCCGAGCCCAGCTCCACGCCATTCAGCACCAAATCGTAGCCCTTCGAGCGCACCTCCCACGGCGCGCTCTCCAGCTTCTCCAAATCCTCGTCCACAATCCCCGTGAACGGGTGCTGCGCGCTCACCCACGTCTTTTCGGTCTCGCTCCATTCAAAAAGCGGAAAACCCGTCAGCCACATAAATTTCCACTGCGTTTTGTCAATCTTTCCCAGCGCCTCCCCAAGCTGCAGCCGCATCTGTCCCGCCACCAACGCTGCCGCTTCCGTTCCCTTGATCTCTTCTTTCGCAGACACCGCCACCACCAGGCCGCCCGTCTTCGCGCCGCACGCCTCCGCGAGCTTCTTCACATTCTCCGCACCGATCATCTTCTCCACGGTCGATGTAATCCCCTCGGCCGCCACTTTCACGAAATATGCCCCGCGCGCCCCCAGCCCCTTCGCCTTCTCGGCCAGCTCATCCAGTTGTTTCCGCGAGTACGAAGCCGCCCCCGGCGCCGCCAGTGCGAACACGCTTCCGCCAATCTGCAGCTTCTGCTTCGCCTCCGCCGGAAAACAATGCGTCACCTCGTGCAGCTCCATCCCAAATCGCAAATCCGGCTTGTCGCTGCCGTACTTCCGAATCGCGTCTTTGTACAGCATGTGCGGAAACGGCGCCTTCGCTTCAATTCCCACCACCGCGCACGCCCGCACCATCACATTCTCGATCACGCTGAAAATATCTTCCTGCCGCGGAAACGACATCTCCACGTCCAACTGCGTAAACTCCGGCTGCCGGTCCGCGCGCAAATCCTCGTCGCGGAAACATTTCACGATCTGGAAATACCGGTCCAGCCCGCCAATCATCAAGATCTGCTTGAAAATTTGCGGCGATTGCGGCAGCGCATAAAACTGCCCGTGATGCACGCGGCTCGGCACCAAGTAATCGCGCGCGCCTTCCGGCGTCGAGCGCGTAAGCATCGGCGTCTCCACCTCGATGAACCCCATCTCGTCCATCACCTTGCGCATTTCCAATAGGATCTTGTGCCGCAGCACCAGGTTGCGGTGCGGTCTAGGCCGCCGCAAATCCAGGTACCGGTAGCGCAACCGCGTCTCTTCCGCCGCGGTGATTACCTCTTCTATCGGAAATGGCGGCGTCTTCGCATTGTTCAGGATGTGCAGCTTCGTCGCCACCAACTCCACTTCGCCCGACGCAATTTCCGTGTTCGCCTTTTCGCGCTTGGTGACGCTTCCTTCCACGGCCACCACGAATTCGCTCCGCGCCTGCTCCGCCTTCGCGTGCGCCTCCGGCTGCGTCTCTTTGTTGAACACCACCTGCACGATTCCCGAGCGGTCGCGCACGTCCAGAAACAGCAAATTCCCCAGGTCGCGTCGCCGGTGCACCCAGCCCATCACCGTCGCGTCGCGCCCCGCATCCGGCGCGCGCAGTGCCCCGCAATAATGTGTCCGCTTCAAATTCCCGAGAAAATCGAGCATGGTTCCTCTTCACTGCTTAGGTCTATACAAACTGGTCGCTAAGATATTTGACTAACTTTGCCTTCGGTACAGGCTCCTGTGTCCCGGTGCTAAGCACCTTCACAGTATAGTTTCCGCTTGAGATTTCATTTTCACCCAGGATCACGGCACAGTTGGTACCGAGCCTGTCGGCTTGACTCAGGGCTTTACCCACCTTTTGTTCGACGGGCGGCAACTCGACTCGAAATCCCTTCTCCCGGAGTTCTGCAGCAGTAGAAAGGGCGACAGTGTGCGCTTTCTCACCGATCCACACAATGTAGACACCCTTACTTCCGGGTTTCAAATTCTTACGGCTTTCTTGCAAAGAGAGGATCACGCGGTCCTCGCCAATCGCAAATCCGATGCCCTTCGTCGGAGGCCCGCCCAGCAATTCCACCAGCCCATCATAACGCCCGCCGCCGCACACCGCGTTCTGCGAACCCAAGCCCCGCGCGGTGATCTCAAACGTCGTTCGCATGTAGTAGTCCAGCCCGCGCACCAGCCGCCAATTCTCCTGGTACGCCACGCCGCGCAATTCCAATTGCCGCTTCACTTCCGCATAATGCTTCGCGCAATCCGCGCACAGGGAATCGCCGATGCGCGGCAGCTTCTCGATAGTCGCCTGCTCGCTTTCCAATTTCGAATCCAGCACCCGCAACGGGTTCGTCTCAATCCGCCGCTGGCTGTCCGCCCCGAGCTTGTCTTTCACTTTTTCAAGTTCGGCTTTCAGTTTTTCAACGTACCCGCGGCGGCATTCCGGAGCGCTGTGCCCAATCGAATTAATGTCCAGTTGCACGCCTTCCAGTCCCAGCCGCGCGAAATACGCCATCACCATCTCGATCACTTCCGCGTCCACCGCCGCGTCTTTTCCAATCGTTTTCGTCGCATCCTGGTTCGGCGGCACCGTCTCCAGCACCTCTGCCCCAATCTGATAAAACTGCCGGTATCTCCCCTTCTGCGGCCGCTCCCGCCGAAACATCGGCCCCATGTAGTACAGCTTCACCGGCTGCGTCAGCGCCTGCATCCCGTGCTCGATATACGCCCGGCATACACTCGCCGTAGCCTCCGGCCGCAACATCCAATTCTCTTTCCTGACGAGGGTCGAAGGGTCGCTCTTTACTTTCTCCAAAAGTCTGCGGTAACGATCCAGCTGCATTTCGAGCTGAGGGCGATCAGTTCTGAGTGACTCCTTGACTTCAATTAAGATGATTCCGCCTTCGGTCTTTATGACGAGGTCCGGTTCGCTACCCTGAACGTTGAACATCTCTTTGGCAATGACATCTGTCTCGGCGCCAATCGACCGGGCGAACAATTCAGCATCCTCAATTACCGGCAGCCGTATCTCGCCAAATCCAAACGTCCCAAACACCTCGCGCGCCGTCTGCTCCACCCGGTTCCACAATTCCGTCTCCGGCGGTAGCAAATCCCGCGTCCCCTTGATCGCCTGAAATTTCCTTTTTCCCGCCATGTCCTCTAGTCACCAACCACTCGTCACATCACCGATGTTCACCGCCGACGCGTCAATGTACGCGGGCGCGGCAATCTCCGGCCACTTCCCGCGATACGCCCGAATGTCAGGAGCGCGCTTCAAGGACGCCCAAGATTCCCCGTAAGTGATTGCAGGGCCACACGATAGCCAACCCCTGCGCCATCCGCGCACCTTCCGCGAATATCCCACCATAGCATCCGCTTCCCCCCGCTGACAAGGAATCCCCGGCGCTCGCCCTAGCTCCGTCGCGACTTTTTAGGAGGCCGGGGCTTCAGCCCCGGCGTAAGGTCTCAACACAAATAGGCTTCGGCCCCTGAAGAAACTCTTTCCCATGTCTTGCAGCAACCCGCTAGAGACAGGTTCATGTCTCAATCGATCTGCACTGTCGGCCCACCCGACGTTCCCGCCACTTCCGCCAGCCGCGCCACTACCGCTCTCGTCACGCGATACAAACTCTGCGCCGCCGGAGCCGATTCGCCCTGCGCCGCCACCGGCTTCCCCGTATCTCCGCCCAGCCGTATCCGCGGATCAATCTCCACTTCGCCGAGCACCGGCACGCCATATTCCGTCGCCGTCTTCGCGCCATCGCCGTGTCCGAAAATATCCACTGGCTTTCCGCAATGTGGGCAGTTGAACGTGCTCATGTTCTCCACCACTCCAAGCACTTCCACATTCACCTGTCGGAACATTTCAATCGCTTTGCGCACATCCGCCAGCGCCACAGCGGACGGCGTCGTCACCACCACCGCTCCCGTCACCACCACCGTCTGGATCAGCGTCAACTGCACATCCCCCGTCCCCGGCGGCAAATCAATCACCAGATAATCCAGCTCGCCCCACTCCACGCTGCGCAAAAATTGCGTAATCACGCTGTGCAGCATCGGCCCGCGCCAGATCACCGGCTTGTCCCCGGGATTCAGCAGCCCCATCGAAATCATCTTCACGCCCTGCGCCTCAACCGGCATAATCCGCTGCTGCGGCGTCGCCATTGGCTCGCTCTTGGACCCCAGCATGATCGGCACGTTTGGCCCGTACACGTCCGCGTCCAGCAATCCCACCTTGTAGCCGAGCCTCGCGAGCGCCAGCGCCAGATTCACGGCCACGGTGGTTTTCCCCACGCCGCCTTTTCCGCTGGCAACGGCAATCAGATTTTTCACTCCCGGAATCGTCTGGCGTTCCGGCGTTTGTCCCGGCATTTGGCCTGGCGGCATTTATCTATTTCCTTCCCTGTTCGTCCTCATGTGCATACTTCGTCCTTCGCTTCCTTTACTTCCTTTACGTCCTTTGCTTCTTCTTTACACACTCGCGCCGTGGCACTTCTTATACTTCTTCCCCGACCCGCACGGGCAAGGTTCATTGCGTCCCACCTTCGCGCCCGCGCGCACCGGTTTTGGCGCTTCGGCCTGGCCAGCGCCCGTCTGATACTGAAGGTCTTTCTGTTGCCGTTCCTGTCGGCGCTCCAGCGCCCGCGCAAAATCCGGCAATCGCTGCGTCGGCGCGTCTCCCGCCCGTGCTGCCGCGCTCGCAGCCGCTGCGGCAGCCCCACCCGCCAGCGCACGCGCCGGCTCCGGCCTCGCCTCTCTCGCCGGCGGTGGCGGCTCATTCTGCTGGATCTGCACATGGAACAGATACCGCACCGTTTCGTTGTCAATCCGCGTCATCATGTCTTCAAACAAAATGAACGCTTCCTTCTTGAATTCCACCAGCGGATCTTTCTGCCCATAGCCACGCAGCCCGATTCCTTCCTTCAAGTGGTCCAGCGAGAGCAGGTGGTCCTTCCACTGCGTGTCCACCACATCCAGGATGATGCGCCGCTCCAGCCACCGCAGCAGGTCCGGGCTGAACTGCTTTTCCTTCTCCGCGTAGCGGTTCTTCACCGCTTCCACGACCGCGTCCCCCAACTCGTGATGATTCAGCGTGCCGGGGTCCGCGCCCGCGGCCTTCGCGTCAATCCCAAACTGGCTGTGCACTTCCGCCAGAAACTGCGCCGTATTCCACTGCCCGGGATGCTGCTCCTTCGGGCAATACGTGTCCACCGATTCCAGCGCCACGTCCTCCGCGATTCCAAGCACGTAATCGCGCTGGTCTTTCCCTTCCAGCGCCGACCGCCGGATCGCGTAAATCGTCTCGCGCTGTTTGTTCATCACATCGTCGTATTCCAGTAGGTGTTTGCGCGCGTCAAAGTTCTGCGCTTCCACCGATTTCTGCGCGTTCTCAATCCGGCTGGAGATCAGCCGCGATTCGATCGGCACGCCTTCCGTCATTCCCAGCCGGAACATCAGTTGCTTCACGCGCTCCCCGCCGAAGATGCGCATCAAATCGTCTTCCAGCGACAAAAAGAACCTCGAAGACCCTGGGTCGCCCTGGCGCCCCGCGCGCCCGCGCAACTGGTTGTCAATGCGCCGCGCCTCGTGGCGTTCCGTCCCCAAAATGTGCAATCCGCCGACCGCCACCACCTCATCGTGCTCCGCTTTGCACTGCTCCGCGAACGTGTCGTACACCGGCTTCCATGCGTCCTGCGGCACCTGGAAAATCTTTCCTTCGTGCTGAAACAGCACCATCTGCACCGCGGGCTGCGCCGCGTTTTCCGTCTCGTTCTCCCCGCCAATCACCGCGGGCGCCGCCGCGTACGGCATCGCCAGCTTGTTCTTCAAAAAGTGTTCGCGCGTCAAGGCATCCGGATTGCCGCCCAGCAGGATGTCCGTGCCGCGCCCGGCCATGTTCGTCGCCACGGTCACCGCACCCTTGCGTCCCGCCTGCGCCACGACCCGCGATTCCCGCTCGTGCTGCTTCGCGTTCAACACCTGGTGCGGTATCCCGGATTTTTTCAGCAAATCCGCGATCGTTTCTGATTTCTCGATCGAGATCGTCCCCACCAGCACCGGCTGCCCGCGCTGGTGATAGTGCCGGATCCCGTTCGCCAGCGTATTGTCTTCCTGCAAAACGCCGTTCACCACCGCCTCGAATTTTTCCTTCTCCGTGCGGTAGACGACGTCTCGATGTTCCGTTCGGATCAGCGTTCGGTTCGTCGGGATCACCACCACGTCCAAGTCGTAGATTTTCCCGAATTCCGCCGCTTCTGTTTCCGCCGTTCCCGTCATTCCGGCCAGCTTCTTGTACATGCGGAAATAGTTTTGAAAGGTGATCGTCGCCAGCGTCTGGTTTTCCCGCTCGATCTTCACGCTTTCCTTCGCTTCCACCGCCTGGTGCAAACCGTCGGACCAGCGCCGCCCCGGCATCTGGCGTCCCGTGAACTCGTCCACGATGATAACTTCGCCGTCTTTCACCACGTAATCCACATCGTTCTTATAGAGCGTGTGCGCTCGTAGCGCCTGGTACACGTGGTGCATGATCTCCACGTTGTTGATGTCTGACAAATTCCCCAGCCCCAGAAGCCGTTCGCACTTGCTGAAGCCTTCTTCCGTCAGCGTCGCCGTGCGGTGCTTTTCGTCCAGCGTGTAGTCAATATCCTGAATCAGCTTGGGAATGATCTTGTCGATCTTGAAATATTTGTCCGTGGACTCTTCCGAAGGCCCCGAAATGATCAGCGGCGTTCGCGCTTCGTCAATCAGGATCGAGTCCACTTCGTCCACGATGGCGTACTGGTGTCCGCGCTGCACGCAGCTCGCCAAGTCATACTTCATGTTGTCGCGCAGGTAATCGAATCCGAATTCGTTGTTCGTCCCATACGTCAAATCCGCGCCGTATGCCGCGCGCCTCTGCTCGTCGTCCAGATCGTGTACGATCACGCCTACCGTCAATCCCAACGCCTTGTACAGCGGGCTCATCCACTCCGCGTCGCGCCGCGCCAGGTAATCGTTCACCGTGACGATGTGTACGCCCTTCCCCGCCAGCGCATTCAACGCCGCCGGCAGCGTCGCCACCAGCGTCTTTCCTTCTCCTGTCTTCATTTCCGAAATTTTGCCGGCGTGCAGCACCATTCCGCCGATCAACTGCACGTCGAAATGCCGCATCTTCAGGAAGCGCCGCCCCGCCTCCCGCACCAGTGCGAATGCCGGCACAGTCACCGTCTCCAGCGTCCGCCGCAGCTCCTCTTTGTAGGAAGCCTCAGCCGGGTCGCTGTCCTTCAGTTGTTCCTGCACTTGCGTCTTCAGCGCCGCGAACCGCTCCTTCAACTCCTCGTCGCTCAGCGCTTGCGTCTCCGCTTCCTTCGCATTGATGGCGGCCACCAGCGGCTGGAGTTTCTTGATGTCGCGTTCGTGCTTCGTGCCGATAAATCGCGCGACAAAATTGTCGATGAACTTGGCTACATCCATGATCGGTTATTTGTTTCCTGGCGGCGCTGTACTGTGTTCCGCTCGCACAGGCCATTCCATTCATTCTTGTGCAAACGCTTTATTGTAACTTGTTGGATGCGCCCGCGCCAAGAATCGCCACGCCTTGGGAGTGCGGCGGCTTGTTTACCTTGAGATCTTTTCGCGACGCGAGTGCTCCCGCTCATCCGGGCATAGAATACTGCTATGCAGCACACTAAGCTTGTTGTCGTCCAGTCGTATGGTAGCCGCCTTGTGGCGGACTTGGCCAAGGGCGCGCTCGAAGGTGCCGGCATTCAGGCAATGATTCAGGCTGACACGGCGGGAGGAATGCGTGAACACCTTGCGTGGGCCGGCGCAGGGTTTAAAATTCTGGTGCGCGAGGAAGACGCAACCGTGGCGCGCGATGTGCTCACTCCACCCGCTGAAAGCGACGAAAGCCCTGACGCCGACTTCCAAACTGACCGCGACCCTCGACCACCGTGGCGTCGGTTTACCTAGAAAGCCCTCGCTCCTACGCTAGTCACGAGTCACTTCTCACCAATCACACAATCTGCACCAACTCCGGCGGGCAATCCCGCAACCTCTCCATCGTCACACTCTTCTCCGACTTTTCAATCGCCGCTGCCGGCACCATCCCGAAGCTTCGATTTCGCCCGTCGCGTTTCGCCAAATACAGCGCTTTGTCCGCCAGTTCGATCACATTATCAATGGATAGCAGCCCCACATCATCCCGCAGCCACGGGAACGGCGCCCACCCGATCGAGCACGTCTTGTGAATCTCCACCGCGTTCCCCACATCGAACGGCAACTCCCGAATCGCTTCCAGCACGCGATTGCACAGCAGCCCCGCGTTCTCCCGGTCCGTCGTCCGGCACACCAGCAAAAACTCTTCCCCGCCCCACCGCACCAGGTCGTCCGATCGCCGCATAACGGAGCCGATGCGCTTCGCCACCTCTTGCAGCAGGCGATCCCCGGCCGCATGTCCCATCTCATCATTCACGCGCTTGAACCGGTCAATGTCCACCAGCACGAAGATCAATTCCTGCCTCGGCCCTGATGGCGAATCCGGCTCCGGCGAGCGCAGGTGCGAGCGCAAAGCCTGTGCTTCGTCCGTCGAAATCGTCTCGTAAAAATACCGCCGGTTCCGCGTTCCCGTCAGCGGGTCGGTTAGCGAGATCTCTTCCAATTCCTTGTTCTTCTGCAGCAACTCAGCGTTCCGCTGCGCCACGGCCTGTTCCAGTTCCAGTTGGCGCCGGTTCAGCGCTCGCGTGCGCTGCGACACGAACACCCACAAACCCAACAGCAGCAGCACTCCGCCCGCCGCCCTCGCCCACCACGTCTGCCAGAAACTCGGCAGCACCCGGAACCTGAAACTCGCCTGGGCCGGCTCCGACGTTGCATTCGGTTTCTGGCATTTCACCGAGAACTCGTATTTCCCCGGCGGCAGTCCACCGTACTGCACCTCGCGCAGTTGCGTCACCGTCGCTTGCTGCTCCAGCCCGTTCAACCTGTAAACGCAGGAGACTCTATCCGGCGTATCCAGCACCAGTGGCGAAAACTCCACCGCCAGCGTCCCTTTGGACGACGCCACTTCCGGCACGTCCGTCATCCGTCGTTCTTCTCCTCCCAGTGTGATCGACGTCAGCACCACGCTCGCCCGGCTTTCTGCCGGTGCGCGCTCCGACGGCTGGTAGCGCGCCAGCCCTCGCGATGTCGCAATCACAAAACTTCCGTCCGCCTCTTCGCGCACCCCGGTCCACGGGCTGATGTCGTCCCAGATCAATCCATCCGCGTGGCTCATTCGCTGCACATGTCCGTCGGGGGAAAGCACGGCAATTCCGTCGGTCCCGTTGAACCAGATGCGGTTCTTTGAATCGCGCGCCACGATCGACCAATCCCAGTAGTGGCTCTCAAAGTGTGGTGTGCCTTTCGCGTCCAGCAGAATATGCGTCACGCTTACCACGTCGTTGTAGGCGATCCACACTTCATTGTCGTTCACCGCCACTACGCTCGTGATCGTCTGTCCCCGCAGGCCATCCTCCGCGCCGATGGTCTTCCATTTTTCCCCGTCAAAGCGGTACACGGCCCCGGGACCGGAACCCCACAACACTCCACTCGGCGCGAAGGAAAGATATTCGACGTCGCCCGTAATCTGCCCCGGCAAAGGAATCTCCACGGGCGTAGGTGTGGCTTTTCGTGGATCGAACCGCAGCAGATGCGCCCGCGCGGTCGCCCATACGCTGCCATCCGGCGCAGCTAGAATCGAAACGAACGACCGCCCATGGTATGAAGGTGTCGTCGTCGTGCTGAAATTCCTGGCGTCAATGCGCAGCAGCGCTCCCGTTGCCGTCAGCGCCCACACCGACCCGTCTCCCGCCAGTTGCATCTGCCGGATTTCGCCCTTCGCCTGGCCCAGCGATGTGGGCATCCGCTCCCACCGCCGCGTCCACCCATTCCATATTCCGATGCCACGCCCTGTGCTGACCCACAGCCGGCCCTGATGGTCTCGCAGCGTCGACCATGTCGCGTTGTCCGGCAGGCCCTCCGTCGTCGTCCACGCCGACCATTCATGCACACCCGGCAGGCGGTCAAGCCCTGTGCCTGATCCCGCCACCCACAGCGTCCCTTCCCGGTCTTCTAAAGCGCTTTGCACATTGTTGCTGGCAATTCCCTGTTGCGCCGTCAATACCCTCCAGTGCTTTCCTTCCTGCCAGAACAATCCCGCCGAGGACGGCACCAGCAGCCGCCCCTGCCGGTCCAGGCTTGGCTTGCCTTCTTCTTCGTGTGCCGTTCCAATCCCCGCCGATTCGAAGCTGATCTTGTGCACCCGCGGATCGACTCGGGCCAGCCGCGCCACCGTCCGCAGCCACAGCCTCCAATCGCCGTCGAACACCAGCGCCACCACACGCTCCTTCGGCACCTGGATTCGCGGATCCACTTCGATCGTCGTCGATCCTCTGGCAATATGCGCCAGATGCGTGCCATAGGTGAACCAGATGGAATCGTCAGCGCCTCGGGCGATCCCGGCCACATTCTCCACCTTGGGTTCCCCGGTTCCCAGAATCACTGCTTCTGCCGGTTTTTTCGGATCGATGCGCAAAATACCCTGCTTGAACAGCACCGCATACACCGTTTCCTTGCCGTCCACCGCGAAGATCTGGCTCCCGATTCCCAACGGCATGGCCGATTCCGGAATCGCCAGCTTCTCGAACTTTCCATCTTTGTAGTGCGCAATTCCCCCGCTCCCTGCAAACCAGGCTGTGCCATCCGGCGCGATCAGCAGGTCGAGAATGTAGTGCCCCGTTAAACTCTCGACCTCCGTCATCTTTTTGGCGCGTGCACCGTCATACCGGTAGAGCCCGGTCTGCGTGCCAATCCATAAGAATCCTTGGGCGTCCTGACCCATCGCGGTCGCGGTCACGACACCAAGGCCAAACTGCTCTTCCAGTCGTTGTACGGTGTAGCGTGGATTAGCGGGAAACGATACGCGGCGCGCCTGCGCCCACGCCCCAGGCAATAGTCCAGCGGCTGCGCAGACTAGCACAATCAGCCGGGAATGGATTCCCTCAGGCAAAATGGCACTCGCTCACACGAAGGCTTCTAGCCTGGGCGGGCTACTTTAAGGGCTCTTTGCTTCGTGCTCCGTGTAGGTTAGGGGATAAAAATGCAGCAGGTAAATCCCACAAAAGTACCGCTGTATAGTACTTGCGAATAGTTACGATTTGGATAGCAGACCGCGATTTCCCACGCCGCGCGCGTTCCGCTCCCGCCAATCCTCGCGGCGCGTACTTCGCTCTTCGGCCCTCGCGGGCGCCTGGTCTTCGCCACTTTGCGCTTACTTGCTCATGTTCTCCATGAGCAGCTTCCGGAACTTGCCCCGCTCGTCCAGGCTCATGTCCACAATCTCAAACGACATGTCCTGCGCGCGGTAATCCCGCATCAGCGCCGTGGCTTGGACGTTGCGCATCCCCACCTGCATCTTCATTTGCACCTGCGTTCCCGGCGCCAGATGCATGTTCGTGGTCGCCAGGCCTCCGGTCAGGCTGGCCGTTTTGATTTCCAGTTTGCAGTTTTGCTTCAGATTCGTGCTCACCGCCGGCAGCGTTTTCTGCAGCCGCACCCGCGTGTGACGCCGCTGCCGCACAAATCTCGAGTTGGCCGGCGTATCCAGCGGCGCCAGCGTCAACTCCGCACATTCAATGCCGCTTCCGGGCATGAATTCGCGCGCCCATTCCGGCTCCAGTTTCTCCAGCACCTGCAACGCCGTGATGCGCAGTTCTTGCGGGTGCTGCCATCCAAACACCTTGCGCGATTCCGCAATCCGTTTCAGCGTGCTGACCCCCTCCACCGCATGCAACCGCCCCAGCGCCTCGATCGCCTTCACCCGCAGATACGCTGCGGCATGCAGTGGCAAGTCGCCATCCGCTATGGTCAACAGCCGCCCCAGTGCCTCGCGGTCCCCGGTCATGCCGATTTCGTCCACCACCAGCGGCATCACCAGCGGGTCCACATGATCGAGCACCGCCAGCAGTATCCGGCAGCGTCCTGCCGCCCCGCTGGCCGAAATCTGCCGCACCACGCGGTCTTGCGCCGCCCGCGGAAAATTGTCAATCCGCCCCGGCAGGAACACTTCCGCCGCTTGTGGGTCGAGCTTCGCCAGCAACCCCACCATTTCCACCGCTTCCGCGATCGCCCCGCTTCGCACGATGCCGCGCAGGTACTGCAGCGCTTCCTCGCCCAGGTCGTTCGCCAGGTTGGCCACGTTTTCCAGATCATCCCGCAACTGGCACCGGTTGAATCGCGCTGAAATCTGTTCCATCGCCGTCTGCGGCAGTTGCCTCAATACCCCCGTCAGCCCCGCCGAAATTTCCCGGGCCCGCAGCGCTTCTTCCACGAACTCCGGCACGCGCTCTTCGATTCCCATCTTAGCGCGCAGCGTTTTTGCAATTCCCGGTCGCTGTCCTTCCACGCCATTCAGCAAATCCAGGGCCTGTTGCATCGCCGGAAAGCACCGCTGCGCCGCCGCTTCCTGGCTCAGCCGCACGAACGCCGCGCTCACCAGCGTCTGCAAATCCTGGTCCTGCTCCACGCTCAGCCGCAGCCCCACGTGGCGCAGCGCGTCCGCCAGCAGCTTCGGATCCGCCTGGGCATACAATCCCGCCATTTCCGAAAGCCCCGTCGCCGCGCGTTTCCGCGCATCCGGCTCCTCGCTGTCCGCGCACTTCGCATAGTTTTGCAGAATGCTGATCGCTTCTGCCACGTCTCCATGCTCAATCAGATCCGCAACGTACGATTGCACGTTCTTCGGCGGGATGCACCACGCCTCATCCGACAGCAGCACTTCCCTCTTCGCTGTTTCCGGCACGCTCGCCCAGAACACTCGGTCCAATATCTCCCGGTGCGACTCCACCAGGATTCCCGCTTCCGCCATCTTGTCTTCGTGTTGCCCCAGGATCTTCCGCAAGCCCTCGATTTCCTGGTTCATGCGGTCCAGCATCTGCCGCACCGCGTTCACTTTTACTTCCCCGCGCGAGAAGCGCTCCATGGCAAAGCGGATCGAGAGGTGCTCCGCCAACTGCACCAGCACGGCCTTGTCCAATTTCTTGCCTTTTCCCTGCTCCGCGATGCCGGCCAATGCCTGCCGCAGCGTGTCCTGCGCCCGCTCCGGTAATTGCCCCACTTGCGTTTGAAATTCGACCGCCGCTCCCGCCGGATTCTCCCCGGTCCCCAGTTTCCCAAACGTCGTCAACGCTTGCAGGATCCGGTACATCTCCTCATCATCCGGAATCCCCGTTCCGTAACCACCGCCCCCTCCCTTGCCCGTTCCCCTGCCCCATCCAAAGCCCCCACCCGCCCCCGTTCCCCCGCCAACGCCGCCGCCCGCCGCGATGCCGGTTCCCGCGCCACCCATGGCAACGCTGGTTCCTCCGTCAATTCCTCTCCCCGGGCCCGTTCCCGTTCCATTTCCTGTTCCCGCGCCGCCACCTGTTCCCATCCCACCGTTGCCAGGACCGCCCCCCGTGCCGCTACCAGGCCCTGCGCCGGGTCCCGCGCCAGGTCCCGCGCCGGTCTCCGATCCCTCCGCCGCCGCGATCAGCTCCAGCAGCTTCTGTGGATCGTTCAGCATCCTCGTGAACTGTGCCTGATCGTCGCCCATGGAAGCGGCCGCGATTTGCGCCGCCATGCTTGCATCCTTCAGCCGTGAATCCGTGGCCACAAAGCAAATCTCGTTAACCCGTATCCCGGACGTACCCGCAATCGCTTCTTTCAACTGCTGTGCCAATTCCGATGGTTTTGCCTTGCCGGTGGGAAATGCGTGCATTAACTTGGCCAGCTCGTCTTCCGTCACTTCCGGCGTGAATTGCACGCTCGCCAACCCTGCCGCGGAAAGCAATTGCGCGAACTGCTTCTCCGCCGGTGCGCCTTCCAGCGGCACTCCATCCAGCAGCAGTTGCGCCCCCGTCGCCCCGAGCAGCAGCCCGGAGTCGCTCCCCTCCGGAATCGCCATGCGCAGTTCTTTCCACGCCACTTGCAACTGCTCCACCGTGCGCACGTGGTCGTACCCGTATAACCGCGCATATTTCAACAAAATATTGAGGCTGCGAACAAATGCCCGGCCCGCTGTCGCCTTTGGGTCCGTTTTCATCCCTCTCCCGTCCGCCTCGTGTCCATAGTCCTCAAGACCAGTCGCCTGGGACATCCTCTCTAGTACCGTAGGACTCTTGCCTGGGCCTCACAATGGTACGGTCGTCCCATGTGAGCAGTCCGTCATCGCGCCATCAGGACAGTTCGCGTACCAGCCCTCTCGGACAACTCTCTTCGCTTACGGTACAGGTGTGATTCCGCCCCCACCTGTGGCGCAGAGCAAGTCTTCACGCTTCAATTGTCCGCCGCTTCCAGGCGGGAGCCATGCGGCCGAGCATTTTGGAGTGCGGCGGCTTGCCGCCGCTTTTGCGCTGTAAGCAACTCCGCGAAAGTGTCCTTCTCGGGATGATGTAGTGCCCGACCTTTAGGCCGGTTTCTTGGGTTTGTTCCTTCTTTTCTTCGCAGCGCTCCAGCACGGCTGGACGCCTTCTCGGCAACACGTAAAAACCGCTGTCCTCCTGGCGGGAGGCCCGCGCTTTCTGCGGGCCGCAGCGGAGGGATCCCCGCACAATCCCCCTTATCCACGCAAGCCGCTGGCTCCCCGCAACTCGGGGTACTTACCACTTACAACTGATCAATCATCAGTAGCGTCCGGTTGAGCATTTTGAGCTTTTCTACAAGCTATTGGCAAATATGAAGTTGGCAGCGACAACACGCGTTTTCGATTTGAATTTTGGCGGTCCCGTTCGCCCTCCTTCTGCACGGGGAGGGATGCGCAATGAACTCGGGCAAGACGGTGTTCGCGCAGTTGATGGATTTCATTCCCGCTCACGAATTCCAGCACTGTGTGGCGCGTTACCACGGCCCGTACCGAGTCCGGAGTTTTTCCTGCTGGGACCAGTTTCTCTCCATGGCCTTCGCGCAGCTCACTTTTCGCGAGAGTCTGCGCGACATCGAAACTTGCCTGCGGGCTCTTGGGGGAAGCTGTATCACTTGGGGATTCGCGGCCACATCTCGCGCAGCACGCTGGCCGACGCCAACGAGACGCGCGACTGGCGCATCTTCGCCGATCTCGCTCGCGTGCTGATCGCCGCGGCGCGTCCGTTGTACGCGGGCGATCCGTGGGGTGTGGAACTGGAAGAAACCGCCTATGCGTTGGACTGCACGACCATCGATTTGTGTCTTTCGCTGTTTCCTTGGGCGCGCTACCGGCGATTGAACGCCGCCGTCAAGATGCACACGCTGCTCGATCTGCGCGGCAGTATTCCCGGGGGAATCGACATAAAACCAGCCAAAATCCACGAAATCCGCGTCTTCGATCAACTGCTGCCGGAACCCGGCGCGTTCTATCTTCTCGATCGTGGATACTTGGATTTCGCGCGTCTCTACACGCTGACGCAATGCCTGGCGTTTTTCGTCATTCGCGCGCGAAAAGATTTTCGCTTTCGCTGCCTGGCTTCTCGGGCCGTCGACAAAAGCACCGGTTTGCGCTGCGATTAAACCATCCGCCTGGTGAGTTTCTATCCCCTGCACGGCTATCCCGAACATCTGCGCCGCATCCGCTACGGCGATCGGGAGACCCATCACCACCTGATTTTTCTCACCAACAACTTTTCCTTGCCCACACTCACCATTCCGCAACTGTACAAGTGCCGCTGGCCAGTCGAGCTGTTTTTCAAATGGATCAAGCAACACCTGCGCAGCAAGGCGTTCTACGGACTTTCCGAGAACGCCGGGAAGACGCAAATCTGGACGGCCATCACCGTCTATGTGCTGGTGGCCATTGTGCGCAAGCGCCTGGGACTGGACTTGGAACTCCATGCCATGCTGCAAATCCTGAGCGTCGCCTTGCTCGAGAAAATCCCCTTGATTCAAGCGCTTACGCAAACCGCCTCGCAATGCGAGCTGCCCCAGGTCGCTAAACAATTGCAAATGTTCACTTTTTAGCCGGACGCTACTGAAAACTGATAACGGCCTCTCCCCGCCGACTGCGCTACACTACCCCCATGAGTCTCTTCTCCCCGTTCAACGACCCCGCCCTCCAAGACACCCCCGCAGCCCTGCAACCCCTCGCCGAACGCATGCGTCCCCGCACTCTCGACGAATTCATCGGCCAGGAAAAACTTCTCGGCCCCGGCAAACCTCTCCGCCTGCAGATCGAATCCGACAATCTCAGTTCCATGCTTTTCTGGGGCCCGCCGGGCTGCGGCAAAACCACTCTCGCCCGCGTCATCGCCCGCATTACGAGCAGCGAATTCATCTCCTTCAGCGCTGTCCTCAGCGGCATCAAGGAAATTAAAGAGGTCATGGCCCAGGCCGAGCGCAAATCCCGCGCCTCCCAGCGCACCATCGTCTTCGTGGACGAAGTTCACCGCTTCAACAAAGCCCAGCAGGACGCCTTCCTGCCTCACGTTGAAGCCGGCCACATCCTCTTCATCGGCGCCACCACCGAAAATCCTTCCTTCGAGGTCATCTCGCCACTCCTCTCCCGCACCAAGGTCTACGTCCTCGAAGCCCTCACCACCCCGCAAATCGTCGATCTCCTCCACCGCGCCCTCGCTGATCCCGAACGCGGCCTTGGTGACGCTCATCTCGATGCCACCGACGACGTACTTTTCCGGATCGCCTCCTATTCCAATGGCGACGCCCGCATCGCCTACAACACCCTCGAACTCTGCGCCCGCGGCGCCAAGGCCGCCGATCCCTCCGCCACGAGCGGTACACCCGCAGTACGCCGCATCACGCGCGAACTCCTCGAGGATGTCCTCCAGCGCAAACTCCTCCGCTACGATAAAGCGGGCGAAGAGCACTACAACCTCATCTCCGCGCTTCACAAATCCGTGCGCAACTCCGATCCCGACGCCGCTCTCTATTGGCTCGTTCGCATGATCGAAAGCGGCGAAGATTGCCTCTACCTCGCTCGCCGCATCGTTCGCATGGCCAGCGAAGATATCGGCCTCGCGGAACCCGGCGCCCTCGCCCTCACCCTTGCCGCTCGCGATGCTTTCGATTTTCTCGGCGCTCCCGAAGGCCACCTGGCCCTCGCGCAAGCCGTGGTCTATCTCTCCCTCGCGCCCAAATCGAATGCCGTCTATACCGCCTACGGCCAGGTTCTCGACGATGTCCGTAAAACCGAAGCCGATCCTGTTCCCTTTCACCTTCGCAACGCCGTCACCGGACTCATGAAAAATATCGGCTATGGCGAAGGCTACAAATACGCGCACAATTTCGACGACAAGCTCACCGACATGACCTGCCTCCCAGACAACCTTTCTGGCCGCTTATACTACAAACCTACAGACCAGGGATTCGAACAAAGATTGCGTCTGCGTCTGGACGAGATTCGCAAAGTGAAATCTCGCGCCACCGGAAAAGGCTGACCAAACTCGATGAAATTCGCTCCAGTCGAAATATCCCGCAACCCCCGTTACACTAGAAGTTTCAGACTGGGGCGCTTCGTCCTTGTAAGGGTCGAGCATTGCTCTACCCCAGCTCGACAACGTCTGAGCCCCTTTGTCATCCCGAGCCCGCGCCTGTGCATTCTTGTCATTCCGAGCGGAGCGAGGAATCTGATTTTCGCATGACCCCAGACCATGAGCGTTAAGACGGTCCACAATTTCACGCAAAAAGACGGCGCTCAGGCCCTACCGCCGCGCCACGCCGCGCGCGCCTTTCTTCGCATCGCCGCGCTCATCCTGCTCTTCGCTCCCCTCCCCGCGGCTCGCGCCCAAAATCTTGAAAAGCCCGTCGTCAACGTCGACGATGATGTCACCGCCTTCGCCTACGCCCCCGATGGCCGCATTGCTTTCTCCGTCCGCCGCATCTACAAAGCCAAAAAATACGACCTCCAGCGCGACGACATTTTCCTCCTCGACACCAACGGCAAGCGCCGCCGCCTCTTCACTGGCGAAAAATTCACTCTTGGCGACAAGCCCTTCACCTACCTCGTCGAATCCTTTGCGTGGTCGCCCAACGGCCACATCCTCGCCGTGCAGCTCTACACCATCACTGCCAATCCCGACGGCCCTGCCGACGAGGCCCGGGCTCTTCTTTTTCTCGACGACTCCGGCCACGAGCTGCGTCCCGGCGGCAAGGAGCCCCTCGTGATGAACGCCGAAAGTCCCCTCTGGCTCCGCGATAGCGCCAACCTCGTCTATCTCACCGAAGAGGTCGCCCCGCGCGCCCTCTTCTCCATGAAGTATCTCAATGTGTCCACCGGCCCCGCCGGAAAGGCCTTTGAAGGCCGCACATTCCTCGACGCCGCGCGCATCTCCGGTAGCAATTCCGCCATCGCCGTCGAACGCAACCGCAACCTTGACGGTCCCGCGCGCCTTCAGCGTCTCGACCTCCTCTCGCAAGATACCGCCGAGATCGCCACCCTCGATTCCTTTGCCGGCGGTCTCTCCCTCTCGCCCTCCGGCTCCAAGGTCGCCTACTATCTCGACAAAGAAGTCCTCGAGGTTCGCGACCTCGCCGCTCCCAACAAAGTTGCCCGGCTGCGCGTTGGCCTTGGCGTTCTCCGCTGGTCCGCTGATGAGACCCGCATCTACCTCAAGCGCACCCTCGAAAAAAAATCCGCCGACCTCGCGGAATTCTCGATCCCTCCCCTTGTCACCTACGCCCCGCGGCAATCCGTCCCCATCGCCGAGCCCACGCCTCGCATCCTTCTCCACGGCATCACCGTCCGCGAATTCGGCCTCTCCCACGACGGCCGCTTCCTCGCCATCGTCCTCCCCGGCCGCCGCGACCTCCAAGTCTTCCCCTTCTGACCTCCTCTCTGCCAAGCTGTGACACAGGCACTCCTGTTTACCCTGAGCTTCGAAGGATCTGTGCTCTTGGGTTTTCCTCGTTGCGCCACCAACCAAATGAACTTGAAGGTGCCCCATCCTTCGCGCCTTATGCGAAGGGTGGGCTCTGACCCTCTAACACCACAACCCTCTTCTCTTTTTGGTCCTTTTTCTCTGCGGACTCTGCGTCCGGCGTTTACCCCGACCCGGTCGGGGCGCTCTCTGCTTAATCTTCCCTCTCCAAAAAAAACGGCGCAACCCAAGCCGCGCCACTCGACCTCTTTCTTCTACCTGAAAACTTATAACTTAAGGCTGACCACTGACTCTTCTCCTCCGATCCTCCACCAACAAACAAGCATTCTCAATCACAACTAACCCTCGTCGGCGCGCCTTCTCCGCCGCCACTCCATCCTCCACTCCCAATTGCATCCACACCACCTTCGCTCCAATCCTGATTGCGCTCTCCACCACCGCCCCCACCTCTTCTGTCCGCCGAAAAATATCCACAATGTCCACCTTCTCCGGCACATCCTCCAACCGCGCGTAGGCCTTCTCTCCCAGCACTTCCCTCTCGTTCGGATTCACCGGAATAATCCGGTAGCCCACGCGTTGCAAATACGCCGCCACCTCGTGGCTCGGCCGCGCAGGGTTCCCCGACAACCCCACCACCGCGATCGTCTTCGACGCGCGCAAAAGTTCCGCAACGGGATCGCTCGAGGCCTTCATCCCATCCTGCAAATGTATTTTCATGGACTCTTGGATGCCTCACCCAAGTTTTAAGACACAGGCGTTGCCACCGGTTTTCGTCGCGCGAGAACTTTCGCCATCGCCGCCAGCAGCTTGGAATTCTCCTCCGGATTCCCCACCGAGATCCGTACCGCGTCCGGGAAGCCCATCCACGCCAGCGGCCGTACGATCACTCCCTGATGCAGCAACTCGTCGCACAGCGCCTTTGCATCCATCCCGGCAAGCGGCACAAACAGAAAATTCGTCTCGCTCGCCACCGGCTGCAGCCCGCTCCTCCGCAACTCCTGCAGCAGCCGCGTCCGCTCGGCGTGATTCATTTCCACTGACCGCCGCACGTGCTCCAGATCGTCCAGCGCCGCGAGCGCCGCCGCCTGCCCTACGCTCGTCACGTTGAACGGCGTGCGCAGCTTGTTCATCTCCGCCACCAGCGTCGGGTGCCCGATTCCGTACCCGATCCGCAAACCCGCCAGCCCATACACCTTTGAAAAGGTTTTCAGCGTCAGCAGGTTGTTGTACTCCTTGAAAATCTCCATCGCCTTCGGCAGGTCCCGGCGCTCCGCGTATTCTGTGTACGCTTCATCCAGCACCACCAGCACGTCCCCGGGCACCTTCTTCAGGAATATGTCGAACTCCGCCGCGCCAAACGCCGTCCCCGTTGGATTGTTCGGATTTGCAATATAGATGACGCGAGTCTCCGGTGTCACCGCCGCCGCAATCGCGTCCAGATCAAATGTGTAATTCCGCATCGGCGTCTGCACGAGATTCCCGCCGCTCGCCCGTATCGCAATCGCAAACAGCGCAAACGACCCTTCGCTCGTGATTCCCGTCAACCCCGGCCGCAGCAGCACCCGCGACGCCAGGTCAATGATCTCGCTCGACCCCAGCCCCACGAATACTTCTTCCGGCCGCACGCCATAACGCCCCGCCAGCACCTCGCGCAGCCGCTTGCTCCCGCCGTCCGGATACCAGTTCGCTTCGCCAAGCGCCTGCCGCGCCGCGGCCATGGCTTTCGGCGATGGACCCAGTGGATTCTCGTTCGATGCCAGCTTCACCGCATGGATCTTCAGGTCCTGCTCTACTTCTTCAATGGGTTTGCCGGGAACGTAGGCCGCGAGGCCTTGGATGTAATCAGGGATGAGTTCTTCAAGGGTGTGCGTCATAACAACAAATTATGCTCCCTATTAGTCAAACAGGGCAGTGCTCCTCATCACTAGTGTTCCCCATCCCAAAACACCATTTTGGCCGGGTGCCCCAGGCACGGCGTGTGTGCCTGGGCCTTGGGCTCCTCTTCTCCGCTTTTCTCTGTGAATTCTGCGTCCTCTGTGCGCTCTGCGCTATTCCTCTCTTCGTCTTTCTGTGCGCCCTCTGTGCTCTTCCCTCTGTGAACTCTGTGGTACCGTCCCTCTTCTCTTTCTTCCTCACCGCAACCGTTCCTTCCTCACCGTAATCGCCTCAATCCGCTCTCTCCGCACAGCAAACCCGATCCCCGCCCCAACCGGCACCCGAATCGTCCCCTGGGCCGTCACCTCCACCTCCGGCTCGATCACATCCTCCACCCAATACCTCTTGCTTGCGCTCACATCTCCCGGCAACGAAAAATTCTCCATCGTTGACATTGCGATGTTATGCGCCCGCCCAATCCCCGATTCCAGCATCCCTCCGCACCACACCGGCACGCCGTTCCGCGCGCACAAATCCTGAATCCGCCGCGCCTCGTGAAATCCTCCCACGCGTCCCAGCTTGATGTTGATGATCTTGCACGCGCCCAGTGCAATCGCCGCTTCCGCCTGCTCATACGTGTGAATGCACTCATCCAGGCAAATCGGCGTCTGCAAACCCTTCTGCACCTCCACGTGCCCGTACAAATCGTCCCATCCCAGCGGCTGCTCGATCATCATCAGGTAAAACCCATCCAACTCTTTCAACAGCGGCCAATCCGTCTTCCGATATGCCGAGTTCGCATCCACCATCAATTTAATTCGCGGAAACTCCTGCCGCAGCCGCTGCACCGGCAACAAGTCTTTCCCTGGCTTGATCTTGATCTTGATGCGCTGGTACCCCGCCGCCAATTCCTTCTTCACCGCCGCCACCAGTTCCTCCAGCGTCTCTTTGACCCCAATGGATACCCCGCACGAAATCTCTTCCCGCACTCCTCCCAGCAGTTTCCACAGCGGCACATTCTTCTGCTTCGCCTCGGCATCCCAGATCGCCGTCTCCAGCGCAGCCTTCGCCATCGTGTGCCCACGCACTTTTTCCAATAGGCCCCACACCTCCGCCGCCGAAGCGAATTCCTTCCCCTTCATCATTGGCCACAAATACTTCTCCAAAATGTGCCAAGCCGTCTCCGTATCTTCCGGCGAATAATATGGATTCTCCCCTGCCGTGCATTCCCCCCACCCGGTCACCCCATCCACGTCCGCATCCAGCAAAATAATTCGTCGCTCCGTCACGCGGTCCAAGCTGGTCTCGAACGGCGTCACCAGCTTCATCCGAATCTCCCGCAGTGTCACTTCCCGCACTCGCATCTCGCCTCGCCTTTCTCTTCCCTGCGAACTCTGCGTCCCCTGTGCTGAAAACTCCTACTCTGCTGTCTCCATTTCCTCTGCGGCCCCTCTGCTAACTCTGTGGCGAGCCTTTCTCCGCCGCCTTTCTCCGCTCCCTCTCTCAGCACCGCGAACTCTGTGGCACGGTCATTCTCGACTGTGCTCTGGGCAAGCGCCTGACATCCCGCAATTGTCATCCCGACCGGAGCGGCCCGATTTTCTCTTCCGCGCCTCATTCTGGCGCGTCGGGCCGCGCAGTGGAGGGATCTGCTTCTTCTTGCTTCCTGATCGCTGATATCTGGTCGCTGATATCCTTCCTCTCAAAAATCACTCCACGGCGCCAAGCAATACTCCACCCCACCCGCCGCAAACCGCACCCCCGTCACCGCATACCCCTTCGCAAACCACCCTAGAAACTCCCCTCGCATCCTGGCCTGCACTTCACCCAACCGCGCATCGCTCGTCTTTTTCCACTCCTCCAGCTCCGTTGGCAGACGAATCTTCGCCGGAGCCTCCACCGGATCGCGAACTAACTCCTCGATCGCCGCCACCGCCCGCCGGGAATCCAGTTCCCACTCCACCAGTAGCCGGTCCGTCGGTAAGCCCCGGTGCAGCGGGCTCGTCGTCACCCCGTAAAAATTCGCTATCATCTTTCTCGAGATCGCGCCGAGCCGGTTGAAATTGAAGTGCGCATTTCGCGTCTCCAGCGGGTCAAACGTCCACTCAATTCGCCGCAGTCCCCGCCCCCGCGCCTCTTCTCTCTGGTACAACTTCAGCAGCCGCCCCACGCCGCGATTCCGGTGCGACGCAATCACCCCCGTCATGTGCGAATGGAGATACGGCTGGCCATGCCGCAGGCCCGCCACCGCCATCGTAAATCCCACCATTCGCTCCCCGTCGAACGCTCCCAGCACATGTCCGCCCGTCTGGTTCGCCAGCACGAACGTCACGTACGGCTCCGTCTCCAGATCGCTTTCGCCCCACACTTCGCGCTCAATCTCCACGCACCGGTGAAATTCCTCCAGCCTCTCACACTTCCGTATTTCAATCCCCGCGCTCATCTTCCCTCAACCCGTCTCCGTTCCCGGCGTCTACCCTGACCCGGTCGGGGCGTTCTCCTTGCTCTTTCACTCTTTTACTCTTTCTTTTCTCTGTGCCCTCTGTGTTCTTTCCTCTGTGAACTCTGTGTTACCGTCCCTCTTTTCTTCCCGCTTCTCCTCTCTTCTTCGCCTCATTCCACAATTCCTCCATCCTTCCTCGCGGCACTTCCGCCAGCGTCGTTCCTTCTTCCCTCGCCATCCGTTCCATCTCCCGGAATCTTCTGCTGAACCTCCCGCTGGCCTTCTTCATCGCAATTTCCGGATCGATCTTCAAAAACCGCGCCAGGTTCACCGCCACAAACAAAATGTCCCCCACTTCCCCTGCGATCTCTTTGCCTCCGCGCTTCTCCAGCACTTGCCGCAATTCTTCCGTCTCTTCCTGCAGCTTCTCGAAAATTCCCCCCACGTTTTCCCAGTCAAACCCGATCCGCGCCGCCTTTCGCGTCAACTGATATCCTTCCAGCAGCGCGGGCAAGCTCCGCGGCACGCCATCCAGCACGCTCTCCGGCGCTTCTTCTTCCACCACTCCCTTCACCTGCCGCTCTTCTTTCTTGATGATCTCCCAGTTCCGCAGCACCTCCGCCGCGTCCTTCGCCCGCCTCTCCCCGAACACGTGCGGGTGCCGTCGGATCATCTTTTCGTAAATTTCCCGGATCACATCAACGACAGTGAAGCGCCCCTCTTCGTCCGCCATCTGCGCATGAAACACCACTTGCAGCAGCAGATCCCCCAACTCCTCCGCGAACTTCACGTCGTCCGCGCCGTCCAGCGCCTCCAAAACTTCGTACGCCTCTTCAATTAAATACGTTCGCAGCGTCGCGTGCGTCTGCTCGCGGTCCCAAGGACACCCGCCCGGCGCCCGCAGCCGCGCCATCACCCCCACCAGCTTCTCAAACCACGCCCCAGCCGCTTCCCCCTGCGCGCTCCTCTTCAATCTTTTCAGCGGGCTCTTCTTTTCTATCTTTGTTTTTGCGTTACGCCGAGTCGGCGCCGGTTTGTTTTTTTGCGCAGTCATCCCAAGTTCCCATCAACTCTGTCCGCAGTCGCTCCACTCTACGGCCCCGCCCTCACCTTTGACAAGCGCCCACCCATTTTGGAGTGCGGCGGCTTGCCGCCGCTTTTACAATTTCAACCGTCGCCGAGAATCCATCACCCCGAGGCTGACCGACCCGATTTTTCGTTCGCGCCGCATCCTGGCGCGTCGGGCCGCGCAGCGCGATTTGTGCGCCCCGTGTGCTTCGCCGGGGTGGAGGGATCTGCTTTTTCTTGCTTTTTCTGTGTACCTCAGCGTCTCTGCGCTATGTTCTCACTTGGGTCTGCTTGGGTTTGCTTGCCTTTGAACACCCCGGTCCCAGACAGGCCCTCTCCCGGCTTCCCTCTCCCCACACTCAAATCAAAAGTTCTGGATTAATAGTTAAAAGGTAGGACCAATCTTAGTTCTTAACTTTCCCCGCCACACCGGCCCCGCACGCTTTCCCCGCACCCTCCACCGGCAACAGCACTCTCTGCCCAATCCGCAACCTCGTCGGCTCCCCCAACTCTGGGTTCGCCTCCGCCAGGCACTTCCACGCCGCGCCTCGCCCCAGATGCTCTCGCGCCAACCCCCACAACGTATCGCCCTTCTGCACGGTCACACTCTTCGGCACGGGCGCGCCACGGCCTACAACTCCCGCCGGTACCAACACCGTCCTCCCCAGCAGCAGCAACTCCGGCCGCTTCGTCGCAGATGGATTCATCCCGCGCAATTCCGGCCAACGCGCTCCACTCCCCAAATATATCTCCGCCAGCTTCCACCACGAGTCGCCTCGCTCCACTTTTCGCGACACCATCGCCGCATTCCGTGTCACCACTTCTGGTTCCACTCTCAACACGCTCGTTCCCGGCTCACGCGGCGCGCTCGGCATCACACGCAACGGCCGCGGCTCAAACGGCGACACGCGCCCCGCCGCCGCAGTTCTCCGCGAGCCCCCTTCCGCTCGCGATTCCGTCTTCGGCTGTACCAACATTTTCGGCGCCGCCATCGTTGCTTCCGGCAGCTTCATCGGAAATTGCGAACGGCCTCCCTGCCCTGTCGCCCGCGCCGCTTCCCGTTCCACTTTCTCTTTCCGGTAGCGTCGGGCCACTTCGCCGAGCGATTCCTCACCCGGCGCACCCTCGCCAGCTCCCTTCGCCTGCTCCTCCTTCTTCTCAGTCGGATTATTCTTCCGCGCCGCAACTTTGGCCTGATCCTCCGGTGTGAGGATCTTCGCGCGCTTCAAATCGTCTTCGGTATAAACATGGTGGGAAGTCTTCGACTCCGCGGCCTTTTTCGCTTGTTCTTGCCGCGCCGCTTCCGCCGCATCCTGCGCGTGCAATCCACTCGCACATGCCGGTCCGGACAACAAAAATCCCACGACGCCGAAGAGGAGTGTTCCTCTACCTTTTTTCAGGAAACCCGGGATCGTTGTGTTCAGCCGCATCGGCTCGCACTCGCGCGTGTCGTGCTTTACCTTCACCGGGGGGACATGGCCGGCTTACTTGGTCAGATTGTGCCCTGTTTCCCCCGCTTCTGGCAACAGGACTTTTCCCCATCGGTTACCGCCCCGTGGTTCGCATTTTCTTTAGGGGGTCGGAGCTTTAGCCCCGAGATCAAGCGCAGACCCCAGTGCGCTTCAGCCCCTGAGGACTCATGGCATTGTATTGGCCGATCCCCCTTCACCAGATCCGGCAATACTTCACCCGCACCATCCTCTGCCCTTCGTGGCAACCAAACGCCTCCCGAAACTCCGGAAAATTCGATACCACATTGTTCACCCGGTACTTCGCATACGAATGCGGATTCGTCAGCACCTGCGTGCGAATGAACTCCGGCCGGTAGTGCTCGCACCAACTGAATCCATACGCCAGGAAAAATCGCTGCAGCGTCGTGAACCCGTTTGGCCCCTTGTCGTCCAAGCTCTTCCCTTCTCGCGCCAATTCCATTTGTAGCGCCAGCAGCGCCAGGTGCAGCCCGCCGTTGTCCGCGGTATCCTCACCCTGCGTCATCAGTCCATTCTGTTTCACGTCCGGCCCCGCCTCCGGCACCAGTTGCGTGTACTCGTCGGAAATACACTTCCCTCGCGCCTCGTACTCCTTCGCATCATTCGCGGTCCACCAGTCGCGCAGATTCCCTTGCGCATCGAATTTCCTTCCCTCGTCGTCGAACCCGTGAATCGTTTCGTGCCCGATCACCGCCCCGATCGATCCATAATTCACCGCCGCATCCTGGCTGGCCTCAAAGTAAGGCGGCTGCAATATCCCCGCCGGAAAATTGATCGTGTTGGTCTGCGGATCCTCGTACGCATTGATCGTCGGCGGCGTCATCGTCCACTCCGTGCGGTCCAGCGGTTGTCCGATCTTGTCCACCCAGCGTTGGAACTCAAACGCCGCGGCCCTCTGCCGATTCTGCGGGTAACTGGTGCGCCCAATCGAAACCGAGGAGTAGTCCCTCCAACTGTCCGGATACCCGATCTTGTTCAGCACCCCGCTCAGCTTCAACTGCGCCTGCTTCTTCGTCTCCGGCGCCATCCACTCCGCCGCCTCGATATCCTTCGAAAGCGCCGCCTCGATATCCTTCACCATCTGCAGCACGCGTTCCTTGTTTTCCGCCGGAAACGCTCGCTTCACGTAAACTTCCCCCAGCGCCTCTCCCAGGTTTCCATCCACGCCCCTCACACACCGCCGCCACCTCGGCTGCAGCTCCTGCGTGCCAGACAGCGTCCGCCCGTAAAAATCGAAATTCTCCTTCACGAACGCCTCGCTCAACCCATTGGAGTTCCCGTGTAGCATTTGCCACCGCAGGTACGTCTTCCATTCCTCCAGCGGGTGCGCCTTCAGCATCGTTTCCAGGTTCTTGAAAAACTCCGGCGCGCTCACGATGTACCGCGGCGTTGCCGGCGACTTCACCATCTTCAAGTACGCATCCCAATCGAACGACGGCGTCAGCGCCTTCACCTCGGCCAGCGTCATCGGGTTGTTGACATTCTTCGGATCACGCCGCGCGACCGGATCCATTGCTCCCTTCGCCAATTCCGTCTCGATCACCAGCACCGTCGCCGCATCGCTCTTCGCCTGCACTGGTTTCTCTCCGGCCAGCACAAATATATTCGCCACGTGCTGCACATACTTCGTCCGGATCTCTTTTGCCTTGTCGTCCTGGTCCAGGTAGAAACTCCGTCCCGGCAATCCTATCCCGCCCTGGTCGATCCCCGCCACATAGTGCGAAGCGTCCGCAAAATCCGGCTGCCCTGAATATCCCAGCAGCGCCGCATTCGTCTGGTTGTTGTCGCCGTTTTCCGCACCCGGTATCGTCTGGTGCAGGTGCGCCACTTCCTCCGCAATTTCCTGCTTGGACCTGATCGCCGCGATCCGCTGCAATTCCGGCTTCAGCCATTCCGGCGCGTGCGCGTCAATCGTCTTCGTGTCCATGCACGAAAAGTAATAATCGCCCACCTTCTGCTCGTTCGGCGTGCGCTTCGGATCGTCCGCCGAAACCTGCTCCAGCGTCTTCGCCAGCAGCGTCTCATTCCAAAGTTCCAGCGGACTTTCCACGCCCCACATCACCTGATCTGCCGGGATCGGATGCGCCGCGATCCATTTCCCGTTCGTGTACGCAAAAAAATCGTCGCAGGGATTTACACCCGCATCCGCATTCGCCGTGCTGAACGACTCCAGCTTCGGTAACTCCTTCGGCGGCGCCGTCGGAGACGCCTCCTGGCCAAACGCACCCGCACCCGCCACGCACAACGCCAGCAACATCGCAAAATAGCGCATAAGAGTTTTCTCCATTAAAAAGCCGCAACGATACTATCAGAGTGGCCCTCTGGAAACGGTGCCGCCCCGCACTCCGCGCATCCCAGACACACATTCCCCTTATTCCCTTGGACGCGCATCGTGTCCGCAAGATAGCTGCGCCGGAGCTCCTCGCCCCATGTGGAGTGCGGCGGCTTGTTTACCCTGCTTGCCCCGATCTTCGAGGGGAGCTTCGAAGGGCCGCCGCTTTTACAACCGCAGCACCGCCGCGCCCAATCTCCACACGCCCTTGAATCTCGTCCACGACAAACCAGCCCCCGCCACCTGAAATACTTTGTCGTCACGTTTCCGCCACGGCACCATACTTTTTTCGGCACATTGCCGGACAATCAACCCTGTTTCCGTGTTTTGATACTTACATGCAGGAAATTAGGCAGCAGGAACGCCGGCGTAGCCGCCGAATTCGCATCGGCCAGCCCCTCAAAGTGAGTCCGTCCGATCCTCACGACGCCCACTTCGAGGAAACCGCCACCACCAAGAACGTCTCCCGTGACGGTATTTACTTCCTCTCCAAAAACGAAGCTTATCACGAGGGTATGCGCCTTTTCGTCACGCTTCCCTATCACTTTCCCAGTGCTCCTCACGATCTTAAGTACCTCGGCCAGGTCGCGCGCATCGAAAATCTTCCTGACGGCTACCGCGGCATCGCCGTTCAACTCCTTTCTTCCATCAACACAAAGTGAACTCTGCCCCCCGCCGCCCTCAAGCAATCCTACTGACTCTCGCCTCACCGCCCTTTCCCCCTTGAAACTTTCCCCCATCTCGTGCGTACTTATTAACTAAGGACACCTCTGCATGCCCCGTGGCTTTCCCCTGCGTGAACCCATCGGCGTGGCGCTCGAGACCATTCGCACCCACAAGCTGCGCTCCTTCCTCATGCTTCTCGGCATCATCATCTCTGTCTCCACCCTCATCCTCGTCGTCTCTCTCATCTCCGGTGTGGACGAGTACATCGCCACTCGCGTCGCCAATCTCGGCTCCAACGTATTCCTCCTTGCCCGCTTCCCCCTCATCACCGACGTCGAGGAGTACGTCAAAGCCGCCCGTCGCAACAAGATCATCACCTGGGAAGACTTCCAGGCCCTGCACGATGAACTCAAGCTCCCCCGGCGCGTCGGCGCCGAAGTTCGCGCCTCCGGCAAAGTCCATGTCGGCTCGCAAGGCGTCGAGGACACCAGCATCCGCGGTGTCACCGCCAACATCGGCCAAATTGACATCGAGGAGCCTATCGAGGGCCGTTACATCTCCGATGGCGACGACAAAAGCCGCGCCTCGGTCACCATGATCGGCAACGATCTCGCCACCAAGCTCTTCCCCTACGTTGATCCCATCGGCCGCGAAGTTTGGATTGATGGCCGCCCCTTCACCGTCGTCGGCGTCGCCAAGCCCCTTGGCACCGTTTTCGGCCAGTCCCAGGACAACTTTGCCTACATTCCCATCGAAACCTTCCTCAAGATTTATGGCACTCATATGGACATGGCCATCAATATCCAGGCCCGCGGTCCCGAATGGATGGAAGAAACTCAGGACGAAACCCGCGTCCTCATGCGCGCTCGCCGCCATCTTTCCCCCAACGAAACCGACTCCTTCGGCATCCTTGACTCCGCCACGCTCATGAACCTCTGGAAAAACCTCACCGGCGTCATCTTCACAGCCATGATCGGCGTCACTTCCGTCTTCCTCGTCATCGGCGGCGTCGTGATCATGAACGTCATGCTCGCCACCGTCACCGAACGCACTCGCGAAATCGGCATCCGCAAAGCCCTTGGCGCGCGCCGACGCGATATCCTCCTGCAATTCCTTCTCGAAGCCTCCTTCATGGCCGCCCTTGGGGGCGCCCTGGGCGTCTTTGTTTCTTACGGAATCGCCGCCCTCGTCAAGGCCTCTACCGCCGTTCCCATGCGCGTCCCCATCGGCGCCATCTTCATCGCGGAGATTCTCTCCACCGCCGTCGGTCTCTTTTTCGGCGTTTATCCCGCGCGCAAAGCCGCTTTGCTGCAGCCCATCGAAGCCTTGCGCCAGGAATTGTAGGAAAGGGTGCCACCTCCATGCGCATGAACATGAGCGAAAACGCCTTGATGGCTCTCACCACTCTGCGCGAAAACAAAATGCGCTCTTTCCTCACCGTCCTCGGCGTTGTCATCGGCATCACCGCGCTCCTCTCCGTCGTCTCCATTCTCGTTGGCGTCTATGGCGATGTGAACTCCTACCTCAGCGACTTCGGCCCCAACACCTTCTTCATCTTCCGCTTCAATGGCGGCCTTCACTTCAGTGGTCTCTCTGCCGAAGAACGCGCCCGCCGCGCGCTCACTCTCGAAGACGCCGAAGCCATCGAGCTATTCTGCCCCGCCGTGCGCGCCGTTTCCGCCAGCGTCTTCCCGCGCTTCAATCAATTTACCTCCTCGCGCGGCCCCATCACCGCCCGTTATCTCGGCAAGGAAATCTCTGGCGTGGACTACCACGGGAGCCTCCCCGCCGACGAGGAAGTGTTCAACAGCCGCACGCGAGAGGGCCGCTTCTTCAGCGAGGCCGAAAATGCTCACCGCGCCGACGTTGCCGTCATCGGCCCGGACATCGCCAAAAAGCTCTATCCCGATGGCCAGGCCGTCGGCAAGCCCATCCTCGTGGACACGGTCACCTACGAGGTCATCGGCGTCATGGAGCCGCGCAAAGGCCAACTCGTCAAGGATCAGTCCGCCGACAAGAACGTCCTTGTTCCCTATCGCACCTACCGCAAACACAATCCCGAGGACGACGAAGTCATGATCGGCGCCGTCGCCGTTCACGACCACATGCCTGAAGCCAAGGACCAGATTCGCGCGGTTCTCCGCCGTCGCCGCAACGTTCCCTTCGACAAGCCCGACAGTTTCGGCATCTCCAGCACCCAAGAGATCGCCGATCAATTCCGCCAGATCACCGCCTCGGTCGCCTTGCTCATCTCCGTCATCAGCTCCATCGGCCTTCTGGTCGGCGGCGTTGGTGTAATGAACATCATGCTTATGTCCGTCACCCAGCGCACCCGCGAAATCGGCGTGCGCCGGGCCATTGGCGCGCGCAAGCGCGACGTCATCTGGCAATTCCTCACCGAAGCCATCGTGCTCACTGGTTCCGGCGGCGTCATTGGCGTTATTCTAGGTGTTGCCATCAGCCTGCTCATCAATCTGGCTGTTCCGTCTCTTCCCTCTTCCATCCCTCTTTGGGCCATCATCCTCGCCGTCACCGTCTCCATGAGCGTCGGCCTCATCTTCGGCATGTACCCGGCCATCAAAGCCGCCCGCCTCGACCCCGTCGAAGCCCTCCGCTACGAGTAGCTTCCCCCTCCCGCATCTCCCCCCCGCCAACCGTGTTAAACTACGCATGCACTTTTTCAAATGTGAGGATCACCCACCGTGGCGGATCAGAATCCCGAAGGCACTTTTCGCGTCATCGATCGCCGGCCCTTCACATCCGAAGGCGAGCTCCGCCCTGACGTCGTCCAGGAGCAAGAGCGCGAGTCCAAGGTCGAAGCCGCCATTAAGGAAGCAAAGGAAAAAGCGGCGCCTCCACCGGTCGCCGATTCCGCCGCCGCGCCCGCCAAAGAAATCCCCAAGAAAAGTCCCGCTTTCGAAAATCTTGTGCGCATGATCGGCAGCAATGCCGCCATGGTTCTCGGCGCCTACGCCGACCCTCGCACCGGCCAGCCGGTTATCGATCCCGAAGCCGCCCACGAACTCATCGATATGCTGGATGCCCTCCGCGAAAAAACCGTCGGCAATCTCGCTCCCGAAGAGGACGCCATGCTCCTCGATCTCCTTGGCAAACTCAAAATGACCTACCTCGAGATAAACCAGGCCCTCGCCGCCCAAATGGCCCAACCCCAATCCCACCCCAAACCCCAAAAATAATCCCCATCCGCCTTTCTCTTCTCAGCTCTTCCTCTTGGCCTCCCTCTGTGACCTCTGTGTTCCTATCTCTGTGACCGGCGCCTGCCCCGACCCGGACGGGGTGTTATCGTCCCACTTCTCTCCTCGGCGAACTCTGTGTCCGGCGTTTACCGCGACCCGGTCGGGGTGAACTCCCCGTAATCTTTTCCTCTTTCTGAGCACTGATAACTAAAGACTGATAACTGTAATTTCCTCCCCTTTGCCCCAACCTCTCCCCCGCCGTAAAATAGTCCCATGTCCTTGTCCCCCCTCCATCTCACCGTCCTCGGTTCCGGTACCTCCATGGGAGTCCCCACCGTCGGCTGCCACTGTGCCGTCTGCCAATCCACAGATCCTCACGATAAGCGTCTGCGTCCCTCCCTCCTCCTCTCCCGCAACGGCCAAAACGTCGTCATTGACACCACCCCCGATTTTCGCGCCCAAGCCCTCACTGCGCGCCTCGATCGCCTCGAAGCCGTCCTTCTCACCCACGGCCACGCCGATCACATCCAGGGCTTCGACGACATTCGCCCCTTCAACATCCGCCAGCGCGCCGCCATGCCCGTCTACGGCTCTCAGGAAACCTTCCGCGCAATCCGCCGCGCCTTTTCCTACGTCTTCGACACCAAGCCCTCCCTCAGCACCGTCCCCAGCGTGATCCTCCACGAAGTCAAAGGCCCCTTCGAGCTTCTTGGCATTCCCATCATTCCCGTGCCTCTCGTCCACGGCGAAATGGACGTCCTCGGCTTCCGATTTGGCCGCGCTGCGTATCTCACCGATTTCAGCCGCCTTCCCGAATCCTCCGTACCGCTCCTCGAAGACCTCGACGACCTCATCATCGATGCCCTCCGCGATATTCCCCATCCCATGCACCAGACCGTCGAACAGGCCCTCGCCCTGGTGGACAAACTCAAGCCCCGACGCGCCTGGTTCACGCACATCGCCCACGAACTTTCCCACGCCGCCACTAACGAACGCCTCTGCAAAGCCGGCTATCCCCACGTCCAGCTTGCCTACGACGGCCTCCACTTCGACGTGCAAACCGATTCCCCCGCCGTCGAACGCGCCGCCAAAGCCCTCGCCGTCCATGCCCACATTCCTTCCGGCCGCCTCACCGTTGTTTATTCCCCCGCGGACTGGGCCGCACGATTCGCCGCTTCTAAGCGCGGCAGCGTCATTGCCATCGGCAATTACGACGGCATCCATCTCGGCCATCAACGCGTCCTCGCCTTTGCCATGACCCGCGCCAAGGATTCCGGCGCCGTCTCCACCGCCCTTACCTTCGAGCCTCCGCCGCTCAAAGTCCTCCGCCCGGAATCCGCGCCGCTCCGCATTTCCACCAATCAGCAGCGCCTCGAATGGTTTGGCGCGCTGGGCATCGAAGCCGCGGTCGTCCTGCCCTTCACGCCGCAGCTGGCCTCTCTCTCGCCTGAAGATTTTGTGGATGAAATTCTCGTTCGTCAGTTGCAGGTCCGCGCCATCGTCGTCGGCGATAATTTCCGTTTCGGCCATCGCCAGGCTGGCGACGTCAAATTCCTTCGCGACCTCGGCATGCGTTACGGCTTTGAAGTCGTCGTCCACACGCCCGTCGCCCTCAATGGCGAAATTGTTTCCAGCACCCTTATTCGCAAACAGATTGCCGAAGGCGACGTCACCCACGCCGCGCGTCTTCTTGGCCGCCCCTTCGTCCTGACCGGCGAACTCGTCCGCGGCACCGGCACCGGCCGCAAATTCCTCTTCCCCACACTAAATCTGAAGCCGGACCAGGAACTGCTTCCCGCTCGCGGCGTCTACATCACCCGCACCGTCCTCGAAGGCGAAACCAGCAGCCATCGCAGCGTCACCAACATTGGCATGCGTCCCACCTTCAACGGTTCCGGCCTCACCATCGAAACTCACCTGCTCGACTACTCCGGCAACTTCGCTCCCAAACACATCGAAATCCGCTTCTGGAAGCGCCTTCGCGAAGAAAAAAAGTTTGCCTCCCCCGACGACCTCCGCCTCCAAATCGCCCGTGATATCTCCACCGCCAACAAATTCTTCGCCCGCCTCCGCCGCCTCCGCTCCCTCCGTTCTTTCCACGCCCGCCTCTAATCCTTCCGCGCTTTTCTCCTCCTCAGTGCCCTCCGTGCCCTCTGTGGTGAATTTTCTCCGTCCTTGCCGGGTCGCCTCCGTTCTCTCTGCGGCCCCTCTGTTCCCTCTGTGGTGAAAACCTTTTCTTCCCTACCTTTCCTCCATCCACCACCCGATCTTCCTAACCATTCCCAACAACACCTCCGCATCCGCCTCCGACATCGCCATCCTCCGCAGCATCCGCCGTAACTTCTCCTCCGCCAGCTCCCTCTTCCTCTCCCCTGTGTACCCGCTCTTAATCAGCACCGGCAGCAGCGCCCCCCCAATCCGCTCCACCGTCTCCATCCGAGCCGCCGCACTCTTCTTCTCCTCCGTCTTGCTCTTCGAACCCGCACCACTCTTCCCCCGCGAAATCTCATACAAACACACCGCCGCTGCTTGCCCCAGATTCATCGACCGATGCTCTTCCCGTGTCGGTATCCGCACCAGCCAGTGGCAGTGGCTCAAGCTCTCGTTCGACAATCCCCACTTCTCCGACCCAAACAGCAGCGCCACTTTCCCCTTCGTCATTCCCTTGCGCAGCACCGCCCCCGCTTCTTCCAAACTCCGCAGCGGGTGCTGGATCTCGCGATTCCCCACCGAAGTTGTCCCCACCACCATCCAGCAATCTGCCACCGCCTCCGCCACCGTCGCAAACTCTTCCGCGTTCTGCAGCACCGCCGAAGCCCCCACCGCCGACACCGCATTGCGAAACGCTTTCTCGTACGGCTGCACCACCCGCAGGTGCACCGCCCCAAAATTACTCATGGCCCGCGCCACCGCCCCCAAATTCAGCGGATTCCTCGTGCCCACCAGCACCACCCGCAAATTCTCCATCCCGCTCCTCATCTTGGGTTCCTTTTCTCTGCGCCTCTGCGTTGTCTTTGCTCCTTCTGAACTCTTAAAACTACAAACTTATAACTGAAAACTGTAAACTGTCTCCCCGGAGGTCCCCATGCATCCACTTCGCTTCGCTGCCATCCTGGCGTTTTTCCTGGTCGCCCTCTCCGTCTCCGCCCAACAACCTCCGGCCCCGCGCAGCGTAGATCTCACCTCTCCGGACGGCACCCGCCTCAAAGCCACCTTCTTCGCCGCCGCCAAGCCCGGCCCCGGCGTGCTTCTTCTCCACCAATGCAATCGCCAACGCAAAGTCTGGGACGACCTCGCCCAACTCTTCGCTGCCTCCGGCCTCAACGTCCTCACCGTTGATTTCCGCGGCTTCGGCCAAAGTGCCGGCACTCCTCTCGACAAGCTCACCCCCGAGCAAATCCAGGAAGTCTTCGACAGGAAATTCCCCGTGGATGTAGACACCGCCTACAGCTACCTCGCCGCGCAGCCCAGCGTCACTCCCGCCATCATGGCCGCCGGTGGCGCCAGTTGTGGCGTCAACCAATCCGTCCTTCTCGCCAGCCGCCATCCCGAAGTCAAAGCCCTCGTCCTCCTCTCCGAAGGCACCGGCCACCCCGGTCGCGAATTCCTCCGCAAAAATCCCAATCTACCGCTTTTCGCTGCCGTCGCCGATGACGATCCCGATCCCGGCGTCGTCGAATTCATGGAATGGATTTACAGCTTCTCCACCAACCCCATCAACAAGTTCGAACACTTCCCCAAAGGAGGCCACGGCGTCGAGCTCTTCGACCTTCACAAGGATCTTCCCGGCGAAATCGTCACCTGGCTCAACAACGCCCTCAGCGCGCATCCCACCGTTCCCGCCGCACGCGCTCCCGTCCTCGCCGAACACCAAAACCACTTTCTCGATCTCCTCGACCAGCCGGGTGGCCCCGCCAAAGCCGCGCAACTCTTCGCCGAAGCTCGCCAGCATTATCCCAAGGAAGTGATCTTCACCGAACCCATCATGAATCGCCTCGGCTACGATGATCTGCAAGCCGGCGACACACAAGCTGCCATCGATCTCTTCAAACTCAACGTCATTGCCTACCCCGACTCCCCCAACGTCTACGACAGCCTCGGCGACGCCTATCGCGCCAACGGCCAAACCGATCTAGCTCGTCAAAACGCCCAGAAAACTCTCGACCTCCTCGCCACCTACACTAAGTACCCCGAAGACTACGCCAAAGGCCTCCGCGAAAGCGCCCTGAAAAAACTAGCCCTCCCAGCTTCCCCTCCCCACTAACCTACCGTATTCGCCGGGTGCCCCAGGCACGGAGTGTGTGCCTGGGTCTTGGGTTTCTCTTCCCTCTGCAAGCCTCCGCGTACTCTGCGCCAGCGTTCACCCCGACCCGGTCAGGGCGATCTCTGCATAAGCCTTTTCTTGCCTCCTGATCGCTGATATCTGATCGCTGATAACTCTCCTCTGACTTCTCCAATCCCCGCGCCCTCCTCCCCACCGTGATACCCTATTTCTCGTCAGGATCTGCGATGCCCTATTTCGCTCTCTTCTATGAAGTAGTCGACGACTTCGTCGCTCGCCGCGCCCCTTTTCGCGATGAGCATCTTCTCCTCGCCCGCGAAGCCCATCTCCGCGGCGAACTCCTCCTCGCGGGAGCGCTCGCCGAACCCGCCGACGGCGCTCTCCTCATCTTTCGCGGTCCCTCCCCCGATGCCGCCACCTCTTTCGCGCAAAACGATCCCTACGTCCGCCACGGCCTCGTCAAGCATTGGAAAGTTCGCCCCTGGTCCGTCGTCGTCGGCAACGATCCGCTATCCGCCCAATCCACCACAGGAGACGCCTGACATGGTCGTTCGCTTCTGGTCCGCACGCACCACCGCCGTACGATTCCCCGATTATCTGCGCCACTTCCGCGAACACGTCCTCACGCACCTCCGCTCCTTCGATGGCTTCCGCGAAGCCCGCGTCATCACGCAATCCGATGGCGTCGTCGTCCGCTTCATCGTCGAAACCCTGTGGTCCTCCCTTGAGGCCATCGACCGCTTTGCCGGACCCGATCGCGAAGCCGCCGTCGTCGCCCAGGAAGCCCTCGACCTCCTCACCTCCTACGACCGCCGCGTCCAGCACTACACCGTCGACCTCCACGAATCCCAGTCTTCTGCCCCCGCCAGCTAGCACCAAGTGCTCGGGTTTCTCTTATCTGTGACCTCTGTGTTCTTCCCTCTGTGAACTCTGTGTTACCGTCCCTCTTCGCTTTTTCTCCCAACTTTCAACTTTTAACTTTTAACTTTCAACCGCCCTAGCTACCTCTCATCCTCGCTTCCTGGTCGCTGATCGCTGATATCTGATCGCTGATATCCTTCCTCACCTCTCTTAAAACTTAAAACTCCTTCCCCCAAGTGCTAAAATAACTCTCCATGTCACCCACAACCCTCTACGAAAAAATCTGGCAAAACCACGTCGTCCACGAGGAACCCGGCAAGCCCTCCCTCATTTACATTGATCGCCATCTCGTCCACGAGGGCACCTCTCCCCAAGCCTTTGCCGGCCTCAAAGCCGAAGGCCGCAAGGTCCGCCGCCCGGATCTCACCTTCGCCGTCATGGATCATTCCGTCTCCACCACCGACCGCACCCTGCCCATCCTCGACAACGACGCCAAGCTCCAGTTCGAAGCCCTCGAGCGCAACTGCCGCGAAACCGGTGTGCGCCTCTTCGACATGAACAGCAAGCATCAGGGCATCGTCCACATCATTGGCCCCGAACTCGGCATCACCCAGCCCGGCCAGACCATCGTCTGCGGCGATTCCCACACCTCCACCCACGGCGCTTTCGGCACTCTCGCCTTCGGCATTGGCACCAGCGAAGTCGAACACGTCCTCGCGACGCAATGCCTCGTGCAATCCAAATCCAAAACCCTGGACATCCTCGTGCACGGCAAGCGTCCCAAGGGCGTCACCGCGAAAGACATCATCCTAGCCATCATCGGTAAAATGGGCATCAGCGGCGGCAACGGTCACGTCGCCGAATACGGCGGCGAAGCCATACGCGCGCTTTCCATGGACGGCCGCATGACCGTCTGCAACATGACCATCGAAGGCGGCGCGCGTGCCGGTATGGTTGCCCCCGATGACACGACGTTCGCCTACCTCGAAGGCCGCCCTTTCGTTCCTCGCGGCATAGACTTCCAGGCCGCCGTCGAGCGCTGGAAACTCCTCAAGTCCGACGACGGCGCAAAGTTTGACTCCACCATCGAACTCAACGCCGATCAACTTGCTCCGCAAGTCACTTGGGGCACCAATCCCGGCATGGTCACCAGCGTCAACGGCCGCGTCCCCAATCCCCACGATTTCCGCGACCTCAACGATCAGAAAGCCACCGAAAGCGCCCTCAAGTACATGGGCCTCAAGCCCGGCACGCCCATCGTGGACATTTCCGTGGACCGCGTCTTCATCGGCTCCTGCACCAATTCCCGCCTCGAGGATCTTCGCGCTGCCGCCCAGCTAGTGGCGGGCAAACACGTCGCCAAAAATATAAAGCAAGCGCTAGTCGTTCCTGGCTCCCGCGGCATCAAAGCGCAAGCCGAAAAAGAAGGCCTCGACAAAGTTTTCACCGCCGCGGGCTTCGAGTGGCGCGATGCAGGCTGCAGCATGTGCATCGGCATGAACGCTGACGTCCTTCCGCCCCACGAACGCAGCGCCAGCACCTCCAATCGCAATTTCGAGGGCCGCCAAGGCCGCGACAGCCGCACCCACCTCGTCAGCCCCGTAATGGCCGCCGCCGCCGCCCTGGCCGGCCACTTCGTCGATGTGCGCGAATTTGATGTTGCCCACGTAGAGTAATTCGCGATCTGATATCCTTTTAACTACAACTCGAAGCCAAGGACACTCATCGCCCATGCAACCCTTCACCACCCACACCGGCCTCGTCATGCCCCTGGATCGCGTCAATGTCGACACCGATCAAATGGTCCCCAAGCAATTCCTCAAGCTCCTCACCCGCGAAGGCTTCGGCCGCGTTCTCTTCTATGATTGGCGCTATCTCCCCGGCGAAAAACCCAATCCTGATTTCGTCCTAAATTTCCCGCGCTACAAAGGCGCCTCCATCCTCCTCGCGCGCACCAATTTCGGCTGCGGCTCCAGCCGCGAACACGCTCCCTGGGGCGTCAAAGACTACGGTTTCCGCGTTATCATCGCTCCCAGCTACGCCGACATTTTCTACAACAACTGTTTCAAGAACGGCATCCTCCCCGCCATCCTCACCGAAGCCGAAGTCGATCAACTCTTCCAGCAAACCGAATCCGAAGTTGGCTACTCCCTCTTCATCGATCTCGCCACCCAGACCATCAATGACACCTACGGCCACGTCTACAATTTCGAGATCGCTCCCTCCCGCAAAGAAGTCCTCCTCAAGGGACTCGACGACATCGCTGCCTCACTACTCCACGCCTCCGAGATCGCCTCTTACGAAAAGTCGCATCCCCACACCACCGCCACCATGTTTGACCCGGTTGATATCAGGAATTATCGCTAAGTCGGATACGGGTTATCAGATATCAGTTGTCAGCGATCAGGAACCAACCACAAACCTAGGCCTGTAGCTCAGGCCTTCAGGCCTGAGGCCTTCCACAACCCAACCACAATCCCTCCGATCGCGAGACCTGAGCCCTTTCACAACTCAACCTCGACGCTCGCCATGATCGAGGCCACGCGCCTCCCCAGATTGTCATCCCGACCGGAGCGGCCCGATTTTTTATTTCGCGCCGATTTGTGGCGCGTCGCGGAGCGCGTTTTGTGCGCCCCGTGCGCTTCGCCGGGGTGGAGGGATCTCTCTTCCGCCTTTCTCTTCTCTGCGAACCTTTGCGTCGTCCGCCCCTCCTTGCCCCAAGCTGCGAGCGGTGCGTTATCTTTTCTCTTTCCGTACTCTTCAACTTTCAACTTTAAACCCTTGCCCTCCCCCCTTGACTTCCCTGCCACTACCCTTTACAAACATCTCGTGAAGCTTACTCTCTCGCAGTTCTCGCGCTTGGCCCTCTTTCTGGCCTTACTGCTCCTCGTTCATCCCGCACCCACCTCGCCTGCGGATCATTTCGACAACTGGCTCGAAGTTCGCTCCCCCAACTTTACCGTCGTCAGCAATGCCGGTGAACGCGAAGCCCGCCGCATCGCCGCTCAATTTGAAGAGATTCGCGAAGTCTTCCACGCCGCCCTCCCCACGCTTCGCACGGACCTTGGCAAGCCCATCCTCATCTTTGCCCTGAAGAACGAAGACTCCCTCAAATCCCTCCTCCCCGCTTACTGGGAAGTCAAAGGCCATATGCATCCCGCCGGCCTCTATGTTTCCCGCGAGGAGCGCGATCTCGTCGTCGTCCGCACCGACTCCGAGAGCGAGAATCCCTATGAAATCGCCTATCACGAATACACCCACGCTCTCTTCCGCCTCAATTTCCGCGATCTTCCGGTTTGGCTGAACGAAGGCTATGCCGAATTCTTCGGCAACACCGAGATCGGTGCTAAGGAAGTGCAGATCGGCAAAATCGCCCCCGGTCACCTGCAAATCCTTCGCACCAACAAACTCATCCCCATCGAAACACTCTTCCAGGTCGATGAAAATTCCCCCTATTACAACGAGCAGAACCGCACTTCCATCTTCTATGCGGAGTCCTGGGCTCTCGTGCACTACCTCATGCTCGATCCCGACGCCGCGAAGCGTCAACTACGCGTCAACTTCCTGAACGCTTATGCCACTTCCGACAATCAAATCGAAGCCGCGCAAAAGACCTTTGGCGACCTCAAAAAGTTTTCTCAGGTCATGGAAGCCTACGCGCGCCAGGAACGCTTTTTCGTGGGTCATCTGAAGCTCGCCGTCCACGACGACCCCAAAACCTACCCTAGCCGCTCTCTCTCTGTCGCCGAAACACAAGCCCTGCGCGGCATCTTTTTCGTCTATACCCAGCGCCCCGCCGAAGCCAAAGCCGTCCTCGACGAAGCCCTCGCTGCCAATCCCAATTCTCCCGTCGTCCACGAAGGCCTCGGTCTCTTCGCCTGGTATTCCAAACAGGATCCGCAAACCGCCGAAGCCGAATTCGCCAAGGCCGTCCCGCAAAATCCTCCCAACTATCTGCCGTATTACATGGCCGCCATGCTTCGCTCGCGCACGCGTTCTGGCGCCTCCGGCCCCGCGGACTCTCTCGCCGATCTCGATAAAGTCATTCAGATGAATCCGCGATTCGCCCCGGCCTACGCTGTCGCGGCCAATCTTTATTCGCGTGATCCGAAGCAGCGCGACAAAGCGCTCAGCATGGGCAAGCAGGCCGTCTTGCTCGATCCCGCCAACCTCAACTACGCCATCAGCTATGGTTTTGTCCTCGTCAATGTCGGCAAGACCGCGGATGCCAGAAATCTCGCCGCGTTGATCGACAAAGCCGCCCACACTTCTCACGACCGCGCCAATCTTCAAGCCCTGCAACGCGCCGTCTCGGCTCGGGAATCCTTCGACGCCCGGGTCGCCGCCTACGCCGCACAGCGTGGGGCGAACCAACCTCTCAGCGTCATCGTATCCGGGAACGACGATTCCTCCTCAACAGCCGGCACAACCTCGGGCACTGCTGAATCGTTGCCCCCGCCCGCCGTGAAGCACCACCACACCACGGATTCTTTCCTCGAAGGCACCATCCAAAAAATGGACTGCACCGAAGGGGACAGCAGCCGTCTTTTTCTGCTTGTGGATAAAACTACGTTGCAGTTCCGCGTCGGCGATCTCAACGACGTGGATATGACCTCAGCCAAGACCGGCAACGATGACGGTGTTCCTCCCTGCCCGGAATGGAAAGGCCATCGCGTGAAAATCTTCTTCCGCCAGGTTGCCAACAGAGACTACGCGGGCGACCTCGTCGCCGTTGAATTCTACTAATCCGGCCTCTCCCTCTGCTCTTCCTCCTACCTCTGTGCTCTCTGTGTTCTGCCCTCGGTGACCTCTGTGTTACCGTCCCTCTTCTCTGCGAATCTCCGCGTTATCTTTGCTCTTTCCGAACTCCTAAACTGTCGACTGTGGACTGTGGACTGCGCACTGTAAACTACTCTCCCCCCCACAACCGTCTGCACCACTTTCGTATTTAATATCTCCTTCGCCGTCGCCTTCGTAATGTCCTGCGACAATATCAAAAAGTCCGCGTACTCCCCCACCTTCAACTCCCCCTTCTTTCCCTCCTCAAACTGTGCATACGCCGACCCGCTCGTATACGCCCGCAGGCAATCCTTCAGCGAAATCTTCTCCTGCGGTTCCCAGCCCCCCGCCGGACCGCCTTCCGCCGCTTCCCGGGTCACACACGCATACAACCCCCGCAACGGATTGATCGGTTCCACTGGGTAATCCGTCCCAAACGCCAGCCGCGCCCCCGATTTTTCCAGCGAATTCCACGCGTACGCTCCCTTCGAGCGTTCCGGCCCCAGCCGCTGCTCCGCCCACCGCAAATCATTCATTTCGTGCGCAGGCTGCATCGAAGCGATCACCTTCAGGTTTGCGAATCGCGGCAGATCCTCCGGCGCCAGCACCTGCGCGTGCTCCACGCGGTCCCGCCGGTCGCGCGCCCCATTCACGCGTTCCACGGACTCGAACACATCCAGCGCCACGCGGTTCGCCTTATCCCCAATCGCGTGAAACGCGATTTGAAATCCCAGCTTGTCGCGCTCCAGCGCCATCGCCCGCAGCTTCTCCGCATCCATGGCCATGATCCCGCTCGTTGATGGATCATCCGAATACGGCGCCAGCATCGCCGCCGTCCGCGAACCCAGCGCCCCGTCGCTCACAAACTTCAGCGCCCCCGTCTTCAGCCAGGGGTCCTTCGTTCCTCCTTGCGCCCGCCGGTCCTGCAGTTCATTCAGCGGCGCCGCAAACGGCAGCCACTCCGTAATCCGCACCGTCAACTTCTTTTCTTCCTTCAAATCGCCGTACACCAGAAAATCGGCCCACTCGGAATTGTCCTGGACCGAAGTCACTCCATTCTGCGCCAGTTCCTCCAGCACCATCTCGATGCCCTTCCGGCGCTCTTCCGCCGTGGGATCAGGAATTCGCTGCGTCACCATCTCCATCGCGCTTTCTTTCAGCAGTCCCGTCGCCTCTCCATCCTCGAACCGGTCAATCTGCCCGCCCTGCGGATCTTTGGTGTCCGGGGTAATTTCCGCGTGCTTCAACGCCAGCGAATTCGCCACGCCCACGTGCCCCGAAATGTGCGTCAAGAACACCGGATTCTCCGGCGACACTTCATCCAACTGCAGCCGCGTCGGAAATTTTTGGTCCTGCCACAATGACTGGTCCCACCCCGCGCCCACAATCCATTCCCCTGCTTTGTGCTTCGTCACTGCCTCTTTCACGCGCTGCTGCACTTCGGCAATGGACGCCGCCCCATTCAGCGACAGCGTCATTTTGTCGCGCCCCGCTGCGCCCATATGCACGTGCGCATCGTTGAATCCCGGCATCACGAAGCTGCCCTTCAATTGCAGCGTGTCGCCCATGTTATCCGCTCCGCCGCAATCCAGCAGAATGTGCTCCAGCGTTCCCACGCAAAAAATCTTGCCGTCCCGCACCGCCATCGCCGCCGCCCAGGGTTCTTTCGGATCGTTCGTATAAATCCGCCCGTGCAGGTAGTACGTCGTCTTGTGCAGTGCCGCATCGCTTTGCGCCGCCGCTCGCCCCGCCACGCCGCCCCACACCATCACCATCGCCACGCCGACCCTCATCCACATCGCTTCACACTTCATCCTCCCCGCCCTTTCTCTGCAGCCACTCCCGAAACCCCCAGAACCGTCAGCAGCGCCCGTTTCAGCCCAAATTCCCGCCCCGCCGGCTCGTACCACTCCTGCATCGAGTGCGCTCCCCCGCCATTTCCCCCCGCCCCAATCGCAATCGCGTCAATCCCCAATGACAACGGAATATTCGCATCCGTGCTCGATCGCTCGATCCGCGATTCGTTCCCCACCGCCTCATCCGCCGCGCGCAACGCCGCCAGCAGCGCCGAACCCGCCGCCAATTCTCCGCCCGGCCGGCTCCCGATCAATTCCACTCTCCATTCCAGCTTCCCTTTGCCAGGGTCTCTCGCATTGTCCATCTCATCCCGCACCCCCGCCGCCACACAGTCCCGTAGCGCCACCTCCAGCCGTGCAATTTCCCCTTCCGCCTCCGAGCGCAAATCCACCTTCAATTTCGCTTCGTGCGGTATCGAGTTCACCGACGTGCCGCCTTCAATCTGCCCCAGGTTGAACGTCGTCCGCGGCGCCGTCGGCACCTTCGTATTGATGAACCGCATCGCACCGCGCACCAGCGCACTGATCGGGTTCACCATCCCAAAATCCGACCAACTATGCCCGCCCGGCCCCGTTATCGTCGCTTCCAGCCGCCGCGACGCCAGCGCCTTCGTCGTCACAAAATCCGTTCCCGAACCGTCCAGCACCACCACCGCCCGCAGTTTAGTCCGGTACGCGTCAATCAGTGCGCGCATCCCGCGCAAATTCCCTTCGCCCTCTTCTCCCACGTTCGCGGCAAACATGATCGTCCGCTGCGGCCGTATCTTCGCCACGCGCATCGCACGTGCCAGCGCCACCAGCGCCGCCAATCCCGTGCCATTGTCCGAAATCCCCGGCGCCACCATCCGTTCGTCCTCGCGCGTCACCTTAGTTTCCGTCCCCGCCGGAAACACCGTGTCCAGGTGCGCCGTCACCAGCACAATTTCCTTCTCATTCATGCCCGGCAACTCGCCAATCACATTCCCAATTTTGTCGCTGTGGACCTTCAGCCCTTCATCCGCAAGCAGCGCTTTCACCGCCGCCGCCCGCTTCTCCTCCTGAAACGACGGCGCAGGAATCTCCGTGAAGCGCACCTGTTCGTCATTAATCCATTCCAGGTTTTTCTCAAACCAGTCCAGCGCAGCGCGCACCGCAGGTTGTTCCGCTAGGGAGGCCGTGGCGTCAGGTCGTGTCACTTGTGCGAACACCGCGGAGCGAATCGGCATGCTCAAAAGAATAACGCAAACCGCCACTCGTTTCACCGTACCTTCGACCAGTTTCATTCTCCCCTTCTCCCCATCCAACCACTCCTCGAACTGTCATCCCGACCCGAGGCCCGCGCCGTTTGCCGGCCGCCACATTGTCATCCCGACCGGAGCAACGGTGCCTTATGTCGTTGCGGAGTGGAGGGATCGCGGCACACTCACATGATCTTGCCCGTCTCTCTCTTCCGCTTTTCGCTTCTCCGATCTTCTGTTGTCCTTCTCTGTGACCTCTGTGTTCTTTCCTCTGCGAACTCTGCGTTACCGTCCCTCTTTATTCTCTCTGCGAACCTCAGCGTTCTATTTGCCTCTGCGTTATTTTATTCCTTTGTCTTCCTGATCCCTGACAACCGCCTCGCCTCCCCGACCGCATATCGCCTTTACCTCTTCCTCCGTCAACATCCGCGCCGACGCCTTCGCCGCCTCATAAATCCGGTTCACCAACTCATCCTCCGCCGGAATGTTGTGTCGCGCCAGCCAGTACAGCACATTCGATTTCCCGCTCATCGGCCCGATATCCACGATCTGTTCCAGTCCAAACAGGTGCGCTGGCACCCCGCTATACACCGCATCCGCCAATTCCCGGTCATGTTTCCGCAGCGCCTTGATGATCGCCGCCGCGTGCACCCCCGTCCCCGTCCGGAACGCATCTCTTCCAAACACCGGATAGTTCGGGGGGATCACCGTGTGTGTCGCCTTCGCCACCTTCTCGCAATATGCCTTCAAATACGTCAGATCATACTGAATCAACCCCATCAACCGGAAATTCACCAGCAGCAATTCCAGCGGCGTATTCCCCACTCTCTCCCCCAGCGAAAGCGCCACGCCATGGATCTGGTTCGCTCCCGCCGCCACCGCCGCCAGCGAATTCGCCACCGATAGCCCCCGATCCCGGTGCCCGTGCCAATCCACGCGAATCTTCTCCCCCGACGGCTTCACGACCTTTCCCATTGCGAACTTCACCAGATTGAACGCGCCCTGCGGCGTCGCATGCCCCACCGTATCGCACAGCACAATCGCCCGCGCACCGCTGCGAATCGCCGTTGTGTACAGCCGCTGAACGGTATCCGGATCCGTCCGCACTGTATCCTCGGTCACATACATCGCCGGCAGCCCATGCGCCACCGCGAACTTCACCGCCTTCTCCGTCGTCCTTTCCAAATGCTCGACCGACCAGTCTTCCACCAGCCGCCGGATGGGGCTCGAACCCAGAAACATCGCCGCCTCAATTGCGATTCCCGCCTTCTGCGATATCTCCACAATCGGCTGGATGTCCGCTTCCACCGTGCGCGCTGCGCAATTCGGGCGAATCCTCATGCGATTCGTGGCAATCTCCCGCGCCAGCCGCTCCACCGTCTCCGCCACGCGCGGCCCCGCCCCAGGCAACCCGAGATTCACCGAGTCGATATGCAGCGCTTCCATCAAATGCAATATTTCGATTTTTTCTTCAATGGTAGGATCGGTCACCGACGGCGTCTGCAGCCCGTCCCGCAGCGTCTCGTCGTTCACCATCACGTGCGTGCCCGGCGGAATGGTCATTGCCCCGCCGACATTCCAGTCGTAAATCCACTCGTTCCGCGACACGCCGAATTCCCTCCCCCACTTCAATTAACTCGCCGTCCCGCCCGCCCGACTCCGCTCTTCCCCACTCTTCTCTTCTTTGCTCTTCTCTTCTTTGCTCTTTTCTTCTCCCGTCTTACCTCTGTGCCCTCTGTGTTCCTATCTCTGTGACCTCTGTGGTACCGTCCCTCTTCTCTGCAAATCTATGCGTGAGCTTTCTCTTACTCTTCCTTTCAACTCTTGACTCCCAAACCTCTTCTTTCCTTTCTTGCCTCCTGATCGCTGATATCTGATCGCTGATATCTCTCTTCAATACCTCACCGTATAACTATTCGGCCTCTGCCCCGGGTCCGGCCGGTATAACGTCTTACAAAACTCGCACCGGTAAATCTCCGCCCCTTTTCCCACCAACCTCTCAATCTCCGCCGGATACTCGAACCACCTCTTCAAGTGCCCCGCGCACACTTTCCCCTTCGCATCCTTCTCATCGCAAGCCCGCTGCTTTGTCTTCCGCGTCTTCACCTTAGGCGCGCCAGCCGCCTCCGCCGCCCCCTCCGCCGCCGCATTCGTCACCGCTCCCGTTTCCTCCGCCACAATCCCTCCTCTTTTCTCTGCGAACTCTGCGCCCGGCGTTTACCCCGCCCGGGCCGGGGTGACCTCTGCGTAACCCTTTTCTTGTTCCCCGATTGCAGACATCTGATCGCTGATATCCCTCTTCGCTTTACTTATAACTGAAAACTTATAACTTCCCCTCACCAATGCCTCCGCATCATCGTCTTCATCGCCCCTCGCGCGTTCCTCACCCGCGTCGCCAAACCGCCCCCAAACTCAAACCTCAAAAACGCCTCCGCCGCTTTCTCCAGCTCACTTCCATACCGGTACCACCACGGCTTCTCCACGCCTTTCAGCCAATCCACGTCCACGTACTTCACATTCACCATCTCCAGCAATCCCGCTTTCCCGTGCGTGCGTCCCCATCCGCTCAGCCCGCACCCGCCGTGCGGCGCCTCCGCAATCGCAAACCCGCTCATTACATCGTTCACCATCACCGTCCCCGCCTTCAGCCGCCTCGCCAACTCTTTCCCGCGGTCCGCGTCCCGCGTCCACACGCTAGCCGCCAGCGCAAACTCCGTCTCATTCGCCCGCGCCACCGCCTCTTCCGCATCCTTCACCACCTGAATCGCCATGATCGGCCCGAACGTCTCGTCTTGAAACAACTTCATGGACGCATTCACGCCCGCAATCACCGTCGGCTCGAAAAAGTTAGCTCCCAAATCCGGCCGCGCTCTTCCTCCCCAAACCACTTTCGCTCCCTTGGCCACCGCGTCCGCAAGCAAATCCTTCATCCGCTGCACGTGCTGCGGCCGGATCAACGGCCCAATCTCCGTCCCCGGATCGCTTCCCGGCCCCATCCGCAATTTCTGCGTCTTCTCCACGCACCGCCGTATAAACTCTTCGCTGACACTTTCCTCCACGAACAGCCGTTCCACCGACAAGCATACCTGCCCGCAATTCGAGTAGCTCCCCCACACCGCCGCGCTCGACGCCACATCCAGATCCGCGTCCGCCAGCACCACCATCGCGTCCTTCCCGCCCAATTCCAGCACGCTCGGCAGCAGGAGCCGGGCACACGCCTCCGCCACATGTTTCCCTGTCAACACGCTCCCCGTGAAAAATACCTTGTCCGGATGCGCCTCAATCAGTGCCTGCCCCACTTCGCCGCCACCCTGCAAAGTCAGTACTAGATCCGCAGGAAATCCCGCTTCGCCAAATAGTTTCCCAATCAGCGCCCCGCATCCCGGCGTGAAGTCGCTCGTCTTGCACAACACCCCATTCCCAGCCGCCAGCGCCGGAACGATTTGGCTCATCGGAATCGCCAGCGGGTAATTCCACGAACTGATAATCCCCACCACCCCCAGGGGCTCATACAGCAACGTCCCAGACTTCGCCTTCGCCGCCGTGCTGTGATGTTTCACCTTCTCAGCGCGCAGCAATTTCCGCCCCTGCTTCGCAAAATACTCCGCCGTATCCAGCGACACGAACACGTCCGCGAACAGCGCCTCCACCCGCGGCTTCCCCGATTCCCGCACCACCGCGTCCGCCAACGTCTCGCGCGCCTCCAGCATGGTCTTTTTCAGTTTGCCGATCAGCGCGCAGCGTTCCTTAATCGGCCTGTTCGCCCACTGCACCTGCGCCGCCCGCGCTCGCGCCATCAACCCCGCCACGGCCAGTGGGGGTGTCTTCTCAAACTGCGCCCGCACCTGCCCGGTCGCCGGATCGATGGATGGGATGGTATCCACCACAACTTGTGTCGCCACCATACCCGGCATTCTAGCCGAAAACCCAGCCCCGCATCACTACGCTATTCTCGCTAAGGCCTGAATTGTCATCCTGTCTCATCCCCGCATTGTCATCCCGACCGGAGCAACGGCGCCTTCTGCCGTTGCGAAGTGGAGGGATCTGCTTTTTCCGTCCTTCTTTCTGACCGGCGCAGACGCCTACCCCGACCCGGTCGGGGCGTTATCTTTCTCCGCTCTTTCCTTACTTAAAACTTAAGACTGAAAACTTAAAACTGATACCCCCTCCGCCTAAGTCCAGCCCCTCCACCTGTCCTCTCGTACCACTCTGAAACATCACTCTCCCCGCAACTCTTTCCCCGCCCCCGGGTTTCTCTCAATATTCGGACCGGGCGAATCCTTACCGGCCCGCGGTGGCAACACCGAAGTGGTTTCGGCTCACAACTCAAAATTTTGGGAGGCTCGTCCCCTCCGTAGGAGAGAACCAATGAAGTCCTACTTTTCTCGTCTGACGCTCGGCGTGGCTTCGGCCGCCCTGATGCTCTTTTCCGTAGGGTGTGGCAGCCATTCTGGTGGCGGAGGAGGATACAACAATCCACCGCCGCAAAACGGCACCGTGAACTTACTCCTCAGCGACGCTTCAACCGAAGATTGGGCCACCATTGGTGTGAAGGTCATTTCCATTACCCTCACTCCACAAGGCGGCGGCAGCGACGTCACCCTTTACACTGCGCCCTCTCCGACGCCCTGGATCAATCTTCTCCAGCTCGACCAGCTTTCCGAAATCCTCGGCAATATGACCATTCCCGTGGGCACCTACACCGCCGCAACCATCACCGTCAGCGGCAACCCCGGCGACATCCTGCTGACTACCTCTGCCGACCCCGAAACCGGTTTCGCCGCCTCTGCCAGCACCACCATCCCATCCAGCCAGATTCAGATCAAGCACACACAAGGCAGTTCCGGCAGCCTCACCGTGCCCATCAAGGTCACTCTCGATTCTCCCCTCGTGGTGACGGCAAACCAGAGCAACGCCCTGGACCTCGAATTTGATCTTTCCCATCCAGCCTTTATCGTGGCCCACGTTCCTCCCGCGGCCGGCACCACCATGTGGGCGGTGAACTTCAACGGCCCCGTGCGCCATCGCCGCATATTTGATCGTACCCGCCTCATTCTTCGCCATTCCTACGGCACCGTCACCTCCGTTTCCTCGGACAACACCTCGCTTTCCTTCACCAAGGACTATCCCGTCTATCCGCCAACCAATCCGGAGACGGCCATCGCTTCTTCGCATACTCTTTCCGTCCTCGCAGATGACGCGAACGGCACGCTCTTTTACGACCTCGATGCCAAGACCCACTCCACCATTCACGACTTCAGCACCATCGCCTCTTCCATCGTTGGCAAATACATTCGCGTCGCCGCTCGCTATCAAGTGGATGGCTCGCTCGTCGCCGTGCGCCTTTGGGCCAGCAGCTCCTTCAACAGCGTCTGGATCAGCCCTGAAGGCCATGTCCTCCACGTGAACGCCGGCACCGCCACCCTGGTGGTCGAAAACGAACTCGGTCTCCCCGTTCCCTTGTCCATCGTCTCCACCACCAACTTCTACTTCCGTACTCCAGCCAAAGCGGAATCCGACGCCAACGCCATCGGCCAGGGACCCGCGTTCCTCTCCAATCTCGTTCGCGGTTTCAAGGTTCATGCCAGCGTCGTCGATCCTTTAGCCGTCCCGCTCGTGGCAGAGTCGGTTGACATCGAAATCGCCCGCTACGACGGCACCATCTCCGCCAGCAACCTCAACAGTTTCACCTACACGCGCAACTTCCGCACCAAGAGCGACGACTACACCGTCACGCTTCCTTTCATTCCCTCCACCACCGCCAACGGCAACGATCCGCAAACTGGCGCTGCCATCTCCGGCTTCAAGTGGTGGAACTTCACCTTCCCCACTATCGTGGATAGCGGCACGAACGCCATCAGCGATTTCGACAGCGCCACCGGTGGCGCCGTCTATTTCGGTGGCACTGCCGGCACCTTCTCAGCTGCCGGCGAAACCTACGCCATTTGGGATGTCACCATCCCTGCCACCCCCTGGGACGCTCCTTCGACCGTCCTCATTCCCACCGACGTTCCTCTTGGCATCGCCGCCACTCCCTACTCCAACGCGACTACCAGCTTCCTCATAAGCGTTCTCGGCGGAATCAACAACATTCCCGTCGACCTGAACACCACTTCCGGCTCCGCCACCCTCGTCTACCAGGTGGATTTCACCAACAACATCATCACCATCAGCCCGGTCGATATTTCGACCACCGCTGGCCAGAACACTCTTTCCAATAACCTCCTGGCCAACACGCCGGTTAAGGTTTATGGCATCCCGCAAGCCAACGGCTCCATCAAGGACTACGTCCTCTTCTACTTCACTGGCGTAGCCCCAGCCCCGGCTTCGCTGGTCAACTAACACCCATCGCGGAGGCCCGTCCCGTCCCTAGCTTCCGTGGCAAAGCGTTCCCCTGAAACACCTGCGCCGCCAACAAGGGCAACCTTGCTGGCGGCGCATCTCTTTCTTCGACATCCTCAACCTGCTTGGCGGTGCACTACTCTAGATTGTCATCCCGAGCAACGCGAGGGATCTGCTTTTCCCCTCTTTCTTTACTTAGAACTTATAACCGAAAACTCAAAACTGTACTTCTTGCTTCCTGATCGCTGATATCTGATCGCTGACAACCCTCCACGGCCCCCCGTGTTCTCTTTCTTTACTTAAAACTGAAAACTTATAACTCTATCCGCCACGCCTCCTCATGTTCCACACTCACCATCCACAGTCCCTGCGCTGGCACCGTCGGCCCAGACTTCGACCTGTCCCTCATCTCATATAACCGCTCGATATCCCCCGCCTTCAACTTTCCCCGCCCCACTTCCAGCAGCGTTCCCACCATCTTCCGCACCATGTACCGCAAAAACGACCGCCCATGCACCGTGAACCACAACTCCTCCCCATCCTCCGTCCGCTGCAATTCCGTCGCAAAAATCTCCCGTACCATATTCCGCTCCCGGTCGTCATCTTCTGATCCCGTCGAAGCCGCAAACGACGCGAAATCGTGTACACCCACAAACCGCGCCGCTGCCTCTTTCATCGCCTCCTCATCCAGCGGAAACGGGTAGTGCAGCACATAGCGCCACAACGTCGGCGGCACCACCTTCCCGCGATAAATCCGGTATCGGTAAACTTTTCCCTTCGTTGACCAGCGCGCATTAAAATCCGGTCCCGTCTCCGCAACTCCCACGATCCGAATTGTCGGTGGCAGCAGCGCATTCAATGCGCGCTGAAACTCCTCCGCCGAAAGCGCCGATTGTGTCCGGAAGCTCCCCACCTGCCCCAGTGCATGCACACCCGCATCAGTGCGTCCTGCGCCGTGTAGTTGAACATTCTCCTGGGTCAACCGCCGCAACACAGACACCAACTCGCCCTGCACCGTCGGTTTATTTGCCTGGATTTGCCAGCCGTGGAAATCCGTCCCGTCGTACGCAATCGTCAGCTTAAAATATCGCACCGTCTCCCGCGCCCCTGCACCCACTCAAATTTGCCATCCCGAGCGAAGCGACCCGACTTTATCTTGCGCGCCGCCTTCTGGCGCATCGGGTCGCGCAGTCGAGGGATCCCTCCGCCGCTCTTCTCTGTGATTTCTGTGTTGCCCTCCCTCTTCTTTCTCTCTACGAACCTCTGCGCCCGGCGTTTTCCTTTACCCGGTCGTGCCGTTCTCTGTGCTTTTTCCGAGCTCTTTAACTTTTAACTTTCAACTCCTCAACCTCTTCTTTTTCTATTCTTGCTTCCTGATCGCTGATACCTGATCGCTGATATCCTTCCCCGCCTCACTGAAAACTTAAAACTGATAACTGACCACTCTTCTCCCCCCTCACCCCGCGCTCCTCACAAACCGGCTCCCCGGCTTCACCGCCACGTTCCCCTGCCGGCATAACGGGCATTCATCCTCTTCGTAACTCTCAATCTTCAGCTCCAGCAGCGCCTGCGACTCCACATCAAACTCGATCCTTCCGCCGCTCCGGTCAATCAAGGCACCCGCCGCCACCACGCGCGCTCCCGCCTCTTCCACCACCCGGATCGTTTCCCTCGTCGACCCGCCTGTCGTCCACACATCTTCCACCACCAGCACGCGCGTGTCCGGCGGCAGCACAAATCCTCTCCGCAGCGTCAGCAATCCGCTCGCATCCCGCTCCACAAACATCGCCGGCACCCCGCCACCAAGCGCATCCTTCACCGCCGGCAACGCGCGCGCCACTTCCTGCCCGATCACCACCCCGCCCAGTGCCGGAGACACCACCGCGTCAATCCGCGCATCGGAAAACAGCGCCGCCAGCGCCCGCCCCAACTTCTCCGCAAACCGCGGGTATTGCAGCACCAGCGCGCACTGCACGTACGTTCCGCTGTGCCGCCCGCTGGACAGTTCAAAGTGCCCGCGCCGGATCGCCCCTGCCGTCTCAAATATCCGCAACAACTCTTCTCGTGTCAGCATATTGGCCCCTAACCTCTGGGCAGCCCAAACGTCGAATCGTCTGCAGCCTAGCCGCCTGCACGCCTCATTGTCAAGGAAGGAACTCCCTGTGTTAAACTGCAGAATCCCGGTTTGGTGCCCGAGACCCTCTGGCAAGGGCCCTCTCGGCATACACGGCTGTGAAACAATTTGCCTCCCGCGAGCGTTCTATATAGTGATGCACCCCGAATCGCGGGTTTTGCGAACCATGTTCCATCTCTAATTGTGAGGATCCTATGAAGACGCCGTTCCGCAGACCGCTGCTCGCCTCCATCTTGGCCGCAGTTTTGGCTGGCTCGCCTGTCACTACCGCCTTTGCTCAGGAGCCGGCCTCCCCTCCTGTGCCGCACACCGTCGCGCAAGGAGCCGTGCCCATCTCGCTGGGCGTCCTCAAGCACGACTATACTCACGCTCCTAAGGCCTTCCCGAACCTTCTCGCGCCCTACACCAGTCAAAATGTTGCCCCTGGCGTCTTGACCAATTCGCCCCGCCTCGAGCAGCTCATCCACGACGGCAAGCTAAGCCTCAGCCTTCAGGACGCCATCGCCCTCGCTCTCGAAAACAGCATGGACATCGTCGTCACGCGCTACAACCCCTGGATGGCCGACGTCAGCCTTCTCAAAACGCGCGCCGGCGGTTATAGCTATGGCACGCCCGGAAGCATCTCCTATGGCTCTACCGCCAACCTCCCCTCGCTCCTTTACGATCCCCTCATCACCCAAACCATCCAAGTCGCCGATGTCACAACCCCGATCAACAACCCCTTCACTTCCGGTATCGGTACCACAACTTCCGGAGTCTTCGGCCTGGTTAGCCACAGCGCCATTTACAACACCCAATACCAGCAGAACTTCGTTACCGGTACGTCCTTCACCGCCGCTTGGGACAATACCCGCTCGTCTTCCAACGCGGACAACTTCTTCAATCCTTACGTGCAATCCTCCCTGGCCGTCACCATCTCGCAGCCTCTCCTGGCTGGCGCTGGCCGCTTCGTCAATCGCCGCAACATCATCATCGCCGAAAATAATCGCAAGATTGCCGACCTCGTCTTCACCCAGCAAGCCATCACCACCACCACAAACACCATCACCGCTTACTGGGAACTCGCCTACGCCCGCGAATACGTCAATGTCACACAGCAAGCCGTCACCGTCGCTGAAAAGCTCTATAGCGACAACAAAAAACAGCTCGACATCGGCACCATGGCGCCCCTCGACGTTACCCGCGCCGAATCCGAACTCGCCACCGACCGCCAGAATCTCATCGTCGCCCAGACCATCCAGCTCCAGGACGAGCTCGTCCTCAAGAACTACATCTCCAAGGATCCTCTCGCTTCCAACCTCATCTCCATCGAAATCATCCCCACGGATAAGCCGGATTCTCCCGCCTCCATCGTCACCGCTTCCTTCGACGATGCCGTCAAGGAAGCCTTCGCCAAGCGCCCCGATCTTCAGGAGCAGTATTACAACCTCAAGAACGCCGATGTGGACGTCCGCGCCACGAAGAATGCACTTTTGCCCACGGCTACTCTCTCAGCCTATTACGCTTCCGCCGGTCTCGCCGGCAACTCTTTCACGACCGGCACAGCCAGCGTCATTGCTGGCCAGCAAATCGTCAATGGAAGCGGTGTCGTAGTCCCCGGCCTTTACATTCCTGAAACCGTCGCCTCCGTCACCGGCGTCGCCAAAGACGGCCTCTCGACCGCACAGTCGCAAATCTTCCACAATGATTTCCCAACTTACGCTGCCCAGCTCACCCTGACTCTTCCTCTGCGCAACCGTGCGGCCCAGGCGGACAACGTCCACGCGCAACTTGTCAAACGCCAGATGGAGGCGCAGACCCAGCAGATCAAAAACACCGCGCTCCTCGATGTCCGCAACACCACCATCGCCGTCGAGCAGGGCCGCGCCCAGGTGCAGGCCGCCAGCAAGGCTCGCGAACTCCAGCAGCAGACTTTCGACGCGGAGCGCAAAAAATACGAACTCGGCGCCTCCACCGTGTACCAAGTCATTCTCACCCAGCGCGACCTCATCACCGCTCAGGGCACCGAACTGCGCGCCTTGGCCAACCTCGCCGAAGCCAAAGCCAATTACGAGCGCGCCCTCGGCCGCACCCTCGAAGTCAACAGCGTCACCATCGCCGGCGCCCAGAAAGGCGTCATCGAGCGCGACACCTTGATCCCCGGCACTCTCAACGGCCAGGTCGTCGGCACCGATCAACTCTTCAAGTCCCTCGACCAATCCAACGCCCACGGCCAGCGCTAACCCGCGCCCGCACCTCTCCTCTCCGTAGGGGTCCAGCACGCTGGACCCCCTCTCGCCAAGTTGTAAACGCCGTTGTCATTCCGGCTGCCCTGCCTGCCCCGCCTTTCGCTTCGCGCCTCGCCTGGCCTTGTCATTCCGACCTGAGCGGCCCGACTTTCTCCTTCGCGCCGAATTCTGGCGCGTCGGGACGCGTAGTGGAGGAATCTCTCTTGTGCTGTTCTCTTCTCCTCTCTTCTCTGCGAACTCTGCGCTCACTGTCCCCTCTGCGTAATCCTTCTCTTGCCTCCTGATCGCCGATATCCCTCCCCTCTTCAACTGGCAACTGAAATCCGAAAACTGTAAACTCTTCCCCATGTCCGCTCCCCCTCGCAAATGCCCCGAGCGCCAGTCCGGATTCACCACCGTCTCCGGCTATCCCATCCGCCGCCTCTACACCGAAGCCGATCTCTCCAACTGGGATCCCGCACGCGATCTTTCCTCCCCCGGCGAGCCTCCCTACACCCGTGGCATTCACCCCACCATGTATCGCGGACGCCTCTGGACTATGCGCCAGTTCGCCGGCTTTGGCGCCGCCGAGGACACCAACCAGCGCTTCCGCTATCTCCTCGCCCACGGTCAAACTGGCCTCTCCACCGCCTTCGACCTTCCCACGCTCATGGGTTACGACTCCGATCACGTCCTGGCCGAAGGCGAAGTCGGCAAATGTGGCGTCGCCATCTCCTCCCTCGCCGACATGGAAGTCCTCTTCGACCAAATCCGCCTCGCCGATGTCACCACCTCCATGACCATCAACTCCCCTGCCGCGGTCATCTGGGCCATGTACCTCGCCGTCGCCGAAAAGCAAGGCGCCGACTGGAAGAAAATCTCCGGCACCCTCCAGAACGACATCCTCAAGGAATACATCGCGCAAAAGGAATACATTTACCCGCCCGAACCCTCCATGCGCCTGGTCATTGACACCTTCGAATTCGGCATGAAGCACACCCCAAAATTCAACGTCATCTCCATCAGCGGCTATCACATTCGCGAAGCCGGTTCCACCGCCATCCAGGAACTCGCCTTCACCCTCCGAGACGGCATGGAATACGTCGAATGGGGCATGCGCCGCGGCCTTCCCGTGGACGAGTTCGTCCCCCAGTTCTCTTTTTTCTTTAACGCTCACAACGATTTCTTCGAGGAAATCGCCAAGTACCGCGCCGCCCGCCGCATTTGGTACAAAGCGATGTCCGAGCGCTACAAGTCCACCGACCCGCGCTGCCTCGCCATGCGTTTCCACACGCAAACCGCCGGCTGTTCCCTCACCGCGCAGCAGCCCATGAACAACGTCGTCCGCACCGCCATCCAGGCCCTCGCCGGAGTTCTCGGCGGCACGCAATCCCTGCACACCAATTCCCTCGACGAAGCCTGGGCCCTCCCCACCGAATTCGCCGCCACTCTCGCGCTCCGCACGCAACAAATCATCGCCCACGAAACCGGCGTGACCAACACCGTCGATCCCCTCGGCGGCTCCTATTTCCTCGAAACCCTCACCAACGAAGTCGAGCAAGGCGCCTGGGACTACATACGCCGCATCGATTCCATGGGCGGCATGGTCGCCGCCATCGAAAAAAGCTACCCGCAGCGCGAAATTGCCCAAGCCAGCTACCGCTATCAAATGTCCGTGGACAAAAAAGAAAAAATCATCGTAGGTGTGAACGGCTACCTAGCCAAAGAAAAGCCCCTCGAAATCCTGCAGATCAACGAAACGGTAGCCCATCGCCAAGCCGCCCGCCTCAAAAAACTCCGCGCTGATCGCTCCTCCGCCGAAGTCGATCGCCGCCTCTCCTCCCTCCGCAAGGCCGCCGAAGGCTCCGCCAATCTAATGCCCTTCATCTACGACGCCGTCAAATCCTACGCCACCCTGGGCGAAATCTGCGACTCCCTCCGCCTCGTCTTTGGCCCCTACGAAGAAGTCGCCATCACGTAAAGTCCTAAGTTTTCAGTTTTCAGTTCTAAGTTTTAGGTTTTGAGTCCTCTCTTTCTCTCTTCTCTTAGCTCTGTGCCCTCTGTGTTTCTATCTCTGTGACCTTTGTGTTACCGTCCCTCTTTCTTTCCTTCCTCGTCCCCTAGTACTTCCTATGTTATAGTCCCTCTTACTCTTTCCTCCTATGACTGACAATGAATTAACGCACGCCATCATCAGCACTGCCATAGAAGTCCACCGGAATCTCGGCCCGGCCTGCTGGAGTCAACTTACCGCAATTGCCTAATCCAGGAACTCAGCCTTCGAGGTCTCAAAGTAGCCTGAGAACAACCCATTCCGGTAGTCTACAAATCCGTCAAGCTGGAGTGTGGTTTCCGCCTCGACCTGCTTGTGGAAGATACGAGTGTCGTCGAACTGAAGTCCGTCGAAGCCATTGCACTCGTTCACGAGGCCACGATCCTCACGTATCTTCGCCTTTCCCATCACCGCATCGGTCTGTTGATTAATTTCAACGTTGCGATTCTCAAACAAGGCGTCCGCCGGTATATCATCTAGGGTGGAACCGTAACACAGAGATCACAGAGACAAGAACACAGAGGTCACAGAGGAATGCCTGAAAAGAAAATTCGCGTCCTAATCGCCAAGCCCGGCCTCGACGGCCACGACCGCGGCGCCAAAATAATCGCCCGCGCCCTTCGCGACGCCGGCATGGAGGTCATCTACACCGGCCTTCGCCAAACCCCGGAAATGATTGCCTCCGCCGCCGTCCAGGAAGATGTGGACGTCGTCGGCCTCTCCATCCTCTCCGGTGCCCACAACACCCTCTGCCCCCAGCTCATGAAGCTTCTCCACGAAAAGGGCATGCACGACGTCACCGTTCTCGTCGGCGGCATCATCCCCGAAGCCGACATCCCCGCCCTCAAACAATCCGGCATCGCCGCCGTCTTCCTGCCCGGCACCTCCACCCAAGACATCATCGCCTTCATCCAAGCGCGCCCAGTCCGCACCTAACGCATCCCTACTCAGCCTTCCTCTTCTCCGTCTATCCTTCTTCCTCTGTGCTCTCTGTGGTGAATCCCTTCCTTTACATCCTTTGCTTGCTTTACTTCCTTCACTTCTTCTACTTCTTCGCCTCCCTCTCAAATTTCACCCGCGTATACAAAACCCGAAACCCCTGTCTCATAATATTCCTCTGCGATACGCTTCCCGGCTGCGCCAGGCTCACCGCCATTTCGCATCCCGCTTCCGCAGCCCTCTGCAACCGTGCCTGCAGCAGCGCCGTCTGCACTCCGCGCTTCCGAAAATCCGGCAACGTGCTCGCCCCAAACAATCCCGCTACCGTTCCTCGCAACGCCAGCGTCGCCCCGCCCGCCACCCGCCCGTCAATCCGCGCCAAATAGCACTCCGAATTCTTCCCCAGCGCGAACATCTTCATCATGCTCAGCATCTCCGCCGTCACCGGAAAATACTCCGCGAACCCCTGCGCCACCGTCAGCGTCCACAATTCCATCTCTCCCGGCGCCGCCTTCCGCACCTCCACTCCATCCGGCGCCTTCCACCGTTCATCCTCCGCAATTCCCCGCACCATCACGTTCGAAAATTCGCTGACGTGATATCCCCGCTCTTTGTAGTGTTCCAGCAGCGTCGCGTCCGCCAACGGACACGTCTCCACCCGCACCGCTTCATTCCTCGAAAAGTAAAACTCTTCCAGCCGGTCAAACTCCTCTTTGCTCACAGGCCCGTTCAATCCCAACCCCACCGCCTGCGTCACCGGCGAATTCGCTCCGCAATACACCGCATACCCGCCTGCGATGGCTTCCACCGCGCTATCGGACTCCGCCTGCAGCGCCTTCCTCATCCTCGCGCAAGCCACCGCCGCCTCGCCCTCCGCCAGCTCAATCTCCCGCGCCAACGCCAGATCCAACAAAGGAGTGTCCATCCTTTGAGTGTACCCCACTCTTTTCCACGCTCGCCCTCTCCCAATCACCGATTCTTCCCTCCGCATCCTTCTTCCTTCCATATCTTTCTTGGTTCAGCCTTCTCTTCTCTGTCTTCTCTTCTCTGTCTTCTAACTTCTATCCTCTAACTTCTGACTTCTGCCATCTGTGACCCCCGTTCCCCTCCCCTGTGTCCCCCATCCTCGCCAAGCGCCGGAGGCGCGGCACAGGTTAGCCCAGTCCGTCAGGGCTGGGTTCACCGCACCCAGGATCCAGAGCACTGTAGGTGCGGCACATCCTTGGTTTTTCCCTCTTCTCTGTGAGCTCCGCGCCCTCTGTGATCTCGGCGTAAGCCTTTTCTTGCCTCCTGATCGCTGATATCTGATCGCTGATATCCCTTTACCTCCGTTATACTGAATCGTCCTTAATCTCCACCTGAGGTCTCCTTGTGTCCGTCTTGAAATCCTCCATCAACACCAAATCCCCCGACTTCCAAAAAAATTCCCAGCGCCTCGTCGAACTCCTCACCACCTTCAAAAACGAGGAAGAGCAAATCCTCCAGGGCGGCGGCCCCAAAGCCATCGAATCCCAGCACAAAAAATCCCGCCTCACCGCCCGCGAACGCATCGCCTCCCTCATCGATCCCGGCACGCACTTCTTCGAGCTTGGCATCTACGCCGCCTACGAAATGTACGAGGAATGGGGCGGAGCCCCCGCCGCTGGCACCATCACCGGCCTCGGCCGCGTTTCCGGCCGCATGTTCATGATCATTGCCAACGACGCTACCGTCAAAGCTGGCGCCTTCTTCCCCATGACCGCCAAAAAGGTCATCCGCGCGCAAAACATCGCCATTGACAATCGCATCCCCACCATCTACCTCGTCGATTCCGCCGGCGTCTTTCTCCCTCTCCAGGAGGACGTCTTCCCCGATACCGACGATTTCGGCCGCGTCTTCCGCAACAACGCCGTCATGAGCGCCCTCGGCATCCCCCAACTCACCGCCATCATGGGCATGTGCGTCGCAGGAGGCGCCTATCTCCCCGTCATGTGCGATCACATCCTCATGACCGAAGGCTCCGGCCTGTTCCTCGCCGGCCCCGCGCTCGTCCAAGCCGCCATCGGCCAAAAATCCTCCGCTGAAGAATTAGGCGGCGCCAAAATGCACTCCCAAATCAGCGGCACCGTGGACTTCCGCGAACCCGACGACGACTCCTGCATCAAGCGCATCCGCGCTCTCGCCGACAAAATGGGCGCGCCCAATCCGCCCATATTCAGCCACTCGCGTCCCCACGAGCCGCTCTATTCCCCGGATGAAGTTTATGGTGTTTTTTCCGATCTGCCCGGCAAGCAATACGACATTCGCGAAATCATCGCCCGCCTCGTGGACGCCAGTGAATTCGAGGAATACCGCGCCGAATACGGCGAAACTCTGATTTGCGGCTACGCCCGCATCGGTGGTTGGGCCGTCGGCATCGTCGCCAACCAGAAAAAACACATCACCACGCACGCGCCCCACTCCGATCAAAAGCGCATCGAATTCGGCGGCGTCATCTACACCGAATCCGCCGAAAAAGCCGCGCGCTTCATCCTCGATTGCAATCAGAACCGCATCCCGCTCATTTTTCTGCACGACGTCAACGGTTTCATGGTCGGCAAGGACGCCGAATGGAGCGGCATCATCCGCGCCGGCGCCAAAATGGTCAACGCCGTCGCCAACAGCGTTGTCCCCAAAATCACGGTTATCCTCGGCGGCAGTTTCGGCGCCGGTAATTACGCCATGTGCGGCAAAGCCTACGATCCGCGCTTCATGTTCGCCTGGCCCACCGCCAAATTTGCCGTCATGAGCGGTGACGCCGCCGCCAACACCCTCGCCGAAATCAAGTTCAAGCAACTCGAACGCGAAGGCAAAAAGCTGGACGAAGCCGCAAAAAATGAACTCCTCGACTCCATCAAAGCCACTTACGAGCATCAGACCGACCCGCGCTACGCCGCCGCACGCCTCTGGCTCGACGCCATCATCGACCCCGCCCATACCCGCGACGCCCTGATCTGGGCCCTCAACGCCGCCTCCCTCAACTCCGAAATCGCCCCCTTCAAAACCGGCGTCCTCCAAACATGACGAACTTCCGATTTCGCGGAGTAGTTTTGCTTGCGTGCGGCGCAATTCTCTTCCTGTGTTACGCACTGCGATGGCCGCCCTACTCCCCGGAGCAAGTGAATGCTGAGCCGATCCTTCTTGAGAGCCACCCGCCGGGCATCGCTCTCGTAGTCCTGCTAGCCGCAATGATTCTGTTCATCATCGGCCTTATCCTCTTTTTCTTGGACTATCAAAAATGGCCAAAAAGAAACAGAAAAATGAGCCGACTTCGTCCGAGGGGTTTTGCTCTTTTGTTTGTGACGGCCCTTCTTTGGGCACACTTAATCGTTTACCACCCTCGGCTCACACCAGAACAACTCAAGGCTCGCCCGATGCTGATGGAAATGCGCCCGGGCGTCCGTACGCAACTCGAGTTTCTACTGGCTGCCGCCTCCACGATATGTGGAATTGCAATCGTTCTGTTTGATTTGCAAAACTGGGTTAAAAGACGACGGGTTGAAAAAAAATCGCCCAACTCTGACCAGCACATTCTGTAGCTCACCCCTTCAGGGGTGAGGCTTTTCGCTTTTCGCTTTTCGCTTTTCGCTTTTCGCTGGGCGCCCTTTCCAAATTTGCCATTCCGACGGTAGCGGCCCGACTTTTTCTTCCGCGCCGCTTCTGGGCGCGTCGGGCCGCGTAGTGGAGGAATCTGCTTTTCCGTTTTCTTTCCGCTCGTCTTCGGACACCCCGCACGCCGCCTTCGCGTGTGTGTCTTGGGCTTCCGTTCTGACGCCACCGCACACCTGAACTTCAGGGTGCCCCATCCTTCGCGTCTTGTGCGAAGGGTGGGCTCTTACGATCAAACGCCCCGGCGCTTCTTTTCTTCCGCTCTTTTCTTCTCTGTGAACTCTGTGTTCCGTCCTCTGTGACCTCTGTGTTAAAAACCCCCGTCTTCGTCTTTCTCTTTCCTCTTCTCCAAAACTTAAAACTTACCACTGACAACTCCTCACCTTCCCACTAAACTCTCCTATGAACACCCATGACCTCACCTTCCCGCGTCGTACTCATCTCGATGTCCACCGCCTTCGCCGCCTGCATCCTGGGCCTCATCCTAGGCATGCTCTACAGCCTCTACGAATCCTTCCTCAATCACAAAGACCTCGAAACCATCCTCAGCGGCAGCATCCCCTACTACAAGGCCCTGGGCCTCCTGGGCATCCTCGGCATGCTTCTTTTCTTTGTTTTCTTGGTTTTTCAAATCTCCGAAAAAGGCAGCAAAAAGTCTCGTTAACGCGTCCCCACCATCAAATGCGCCGGACCCGGCAATCGCATCCGGCTAACATTCCGGAACCCCGCCTCGCTCAACCACCCGCCGTACTCGTTCTCGCTGTAACTGCTCCCGTCGCGTGTTCCCACCAGCATATTCAACGCAAACAGAGCCGCGTGCTTTGGCGCCGTCTTGTCCGCTTCCAAGATGAAATCGCTGATGACGACGCGCCCCTCCGACGCAAGCGCCGCATGGCAGCGCTTCAACAAATCACGATTGCCCTCCGGCCCAAGCATGTGGCAAATGGCGGAAACGAGAATCACATTGAATCCCTCGCCGAGTAGATCCGTACGCAAATCCCCAGCCCGCGTCTTGATTCGTGCACCAAGGCCCGCCTCTTCGATGTGCCGCTGCGCAATCGGCAGCACCCCCGGCAAGTCCAGCAATTCCACTTGCAGATCCACGTTAGCTTGCGCAAATGCAATAGAGTACGCCCCGGATCCCCCGCCCACGTCAAGCATTCTCCTCGCACCCTGAACCCCTACGGCTTTGACCACCTGCGGAGCCCGCGCTCGCGCATTGCGGTGCATCGCGGCAATAAACGCTTCCGTCCAATGATCCCTAGCCTCAGCAGCCTCTCGTCGCGCCACTGAAGTCCCCGCACGCACGCATTCCGTCAGCGTCGACCAGCGCTCCCAAAGATGCACGGTATGCATCATCGCCGCCCGCGCATCGTCCGGCGATTTCCCGCCGAAATAGCGTGCTGTCACACGCGTACAGTGGAACACGCCGTCGCCCTTTGTTAACATCCCTATCGCCACCAGGGCATTCAGCAACATCTCCGTGGCCCGCGCGTCCGTCCCGATCTTGCCAGCCACTTGGCCGGCCGTCGCCCCATCGCCAATCGCCGCAAAAACGTTCAGCTCAATGCCAGTCAGCATCACCCGGCTCTCCTGAAATCCCCGTATGGTCTGCAGCAGCTCTTCCGGGAGTTCCGCCGATGCTTCGTTTCTCTTGGTTTTGCTTTTGACTTTCAACTCTTCACTTCTCCTTCATTTTCACCGTTTTCCCCGTCGCCGCCGATTCCCGCGCCGCATCCATAATCTCCGCCACGATCACATTCGTCTCCAGCGAAGAGATCCCATCCGGCTTTGCCCCATCCACAATCACCGCCCGCAGATATGTCAACTCATCATCGTAAGGGGCCGCCACTTTCTTCGCCGCCACCTTCCGCTCTTCCTTCTCCCCCGCGCGTCGCTCTTTCAACTCATCCCGCCCCGCGGTAATCACATAGCCCGTCTTTCCGTACACTTCCGTATCCTCTCGCCCGAATGCCCAATTCCACGAAGCCTGCAAGATCGCCTGCGCCATTGGATACGTCAGCACGATCGTCGCCTCATCATCCACCTTCGGATAAACGTCCGGCTTGATCTGCTGTGTCACCGCCGTAACCGTCAGCGGCCTTTGCCCGTCCATCAGCCACGTCGCCAGGTCCGCTCCGTAGCACCCGAAATCGTACAGCGCCCCGCCCCCATTCAATTTCGGATCCGTCAGCCAACCCAGAAACTCCGGCCCCACGCCGATCTCTTTCGGCCCTCCATGCCCGAAGTGCGCCACAATCTTCCGCACATCTCCAATCTCACCCGCGTGCACCACATTGAACATCGTGTGCGTGCTCGGCACCCAATCGATGAAGTAATTGACGAGCACCTGGATTTTTCCCTCGTGAGCCGCGCGCTCGATCGCCAGCGCGTCTTCCCGGCTCACCGCCAAGGGTTTTTCCATCATCACGGAGATGTGGTGCTTCGCGCACAGCTCCACAATCTTCCGGTGTTCAAACGTGCTCGTATACACAAGCACCGCCTGCGGCTTTGTCGTCACCAGCATCTCTTCCACATCCGCGTGGTACAACCCCGCATCCAGCCCAAACTTCCCCGCATACTGATCGAACAGCTTGCGGTCCGGCTCGCTGATTCCCACGATCTTGATATCCGTCCGCTTCGCCGAATTCGTCAGAAACCCGTCCGCATGCCCGTGTACCAACCCCACAATCGCCACGCGCAACGGCGCCGTCTCCGCCGCATACACCCCCGGCCCCGCAAGCAGCCCACACACCACCAAAATCACCAATCCCCGCAAGACATGTCTCATCGCACCCTCCAGTGAATCCAACCGCATCATATCACCGCCCCACTCTCCTCTGCGCTCCTCCTGTGGCACAGTCACTCCTGTTTACCCTGAGCTGCGAAGGGACTGTGCTCTTGGGTTTCTCCCCTCCGCTCCTCTCTGCGAACCTCTGCGTTCTCTGCGCCGGCGTTTATCCCGACCCGGTCGGGGCGTTATCTTTTCTCCTTCTTTCTCTTCACTTCTTCTCTCTCTGTGATCTCCGTGTTCTTACCTCTGTGACCTCTGTGTTATAGTCCCTCTTTCTTTTCCAATGGATCTCGTCAAACTCATCGAATGCCCCCGCGACGCCTGGCAAGGCCTTCCCGGCTTCATCCCCACCGAAACAAAAGTTGCTTACTTGAAAGAATTGGTCGCAGCCGGCTTCCACCACCTCGACGCCGTCAGCTTCGTCTCCCCCAAACACGTCCAGCAAATGGCCGACAGCGAACAAGTCGTGTCGCAACTCCTCTCTTCTCTCCCCCCCAACACCGTCCCTCCCGAAATCATCGGCATCGTCGTCAACGAAAAAGGACTCCGCCGCGCCCTAGCCACTCCCGGCGTCACCACCATCGGCTATCCCTACTCCATCTCCGCCTATTTCCGCCGCGCCAACGCCAACATGACCCGCGCCGAATCCCGTTCGCTCGTCGAAACCCTCAGGCGCGAAACCAAGGCCGCCGACAAAAACCTCGTCATCTACATTTCCATGGCCTTCGGCAATCCCTACGACGAGCCTTGGGGCCCCGAAATCGTCCAGGACACCCTCGACTGGCTCAAGGACATCCGCGTCAACACCGTCTCTCTCGCCGACACCGTCGGCACCGCCTCTCCCGATCTAGTCCGCCAGCTCTTCTCTCAAGTCAAAGATCACGTCGCAGGCATCGAACTCGGCGTCCATCTTCATTCCCGTCCAGACCACGCCGAAGAGAAAATCCTCGCCGCCTACCAAGCCGGTTGCCGCCGCTTCGATTCCGCGCTCACCGGACTCGGCGGCTGCCCCTTCGCCGGCGACGACCTCGTCGGCAACATCCCCACCGAATCCGTCCTCTTCGCCCTGGCCAAAGCCGGCGCCTCTCCCCCCATCGATCCCGCCCGCCTATCCCATCTCCTCCAACTCTCCAACCAAATCCGCTCCACCTACTCCCACGAGCCCCCTCCCAACTAACCCCCGCGTCATTTGTGATTGTCATTCCGACCGGAGCGGCCCGATTTCTTCTCCCGCGCCGCACTATGGCGCGTCGGGCCGCGCAGTGGAAGAATCCCTCCGCGACTTTCTCAGTCCAACGCCATCGAACCATTACACTTGAAGGTGCCCCATCCTTCGCGCTTTTTGCGAAGGGTGGGCTCTTACGATCGGACGCCTCGATCCCTCTTCTCCGCTCTTTCCTTTTCTGTGTCTTCTGTATTCTTCCCTCTGTGAACGGCGCCTGCCCCGACATGGTCGGGGCGTTATCTTTTTCTTCGCGGGCGAAATGCTACGGATCAAGGCACACCCGTACCCTTACGCAAAACGCGCGTCTCAACAATTTAACTGTTAGGTGGCTTACCGCTCTCGGTCTTCTCTTTCAAAAACTCTTCCAGCCGCAGAAACTTCCTTCCCAGCGCGCCGCTGTACGCCGACCATTCCGGCTCTCCGGAATCGTTCGCCAGCGCCGCCCGCACCGCGGCCAGCTTGGAATCCAGGTCATCCAAATAATGAAACACCAGCGCTTCGCGGATCATCGGCAATTTCGGCGACCCAAACTCGTACTGCCCGTGATGGCTGATCAGGATGTGCTGCACCACCGTCTTCAGGTTCGCCGGGAATCCTTCGATCTCCTCCATCGCCCGGCTTACCGTCTCCAGTTCCATCACGATGTGCCCCAGCAACTGCCCTTCGGTCGTGTAGCTCACCGATCGCTCGTAGCACAATTCATCCAGCTTGCCCACGTCGTGCAGCATCGCCGCCGTCAGCAGCAGGTCCACATCGAGTTCGGGATAGTGCGCCGCGATCTGCTTCGCCAGCCCGCATAACCCGGCCACGTGCTCCAGCAATCCCCCCAGATACGCGTGGTGCATCACCTTGGCCGCGGGCGCGCGCTTGTACCGCGCCACGATCTGCGGGTCGCTCAGCACCTTCAGTACCAGCTTCTTCAGCCAGGGATTCTTCATCCCCTCCGCATGACCCAGCACTTCTTTAAACAGCACCTCCACGTCATAAGCCGTGTGCGGCAGAAAATCGGCCAGGTTGATCTCTTCCGGCTTGGCCACGCGGAATTGCAGCAGCGAAAGCTGCGGCTTGTTGCGGTAGATCTCCACGCGGGCGTTTACCTTCACAAAGTCGTCGCGGTGAACATCCTTGGCGGCGGCCTCGAACTGGTCCCACATCCGCGCTTCCACCGTGCCGCTGCTGTCGCCCAGCTCCATCCGCAGATACGGCTTGCCCGATGCGGTGTTGCGCACCTCTTTCTCGTGCACCAGAAAAAATCCGGTGATGGTCTGGTCCGCCGTCAGATCGCGCACCATGGTGCTTTTTGTCATTTCGATCCGCTGGACTTGCCGAACAGCAGGTACTTCTTGTGGTGCTTCTTCTCTTTCGAGGTTTCCGGCGTCGCGCTCACTTCTTCGATTTCAGAGTTGCCTCCGCCGGCCATCTCCTGGTACCCCGGCTTGATCACCACGTAGCTCTGCTCGCGCAATGTTTTCAGATATTCGCGCAGGGCCGGCTCCATGCGCTGGCTGTACAAGTGTTCCATGATGTCATTTTCCACTTTATCGTACGGCTGCACGCCCTCGGTGTAGTGCTCCAGCACCTGCAGGATCAGGAAGCCCTGCTTCGTTTCAATCACGCCGGTGAGCTCGTTCTTTTTCATTGTGAAGACTTTATCTTCCAGCTCTTTCGCAAGTTCTCCGCGCTTGTATTCCCCAAGATAGCCGCCTTGCTGCGCGGTCTTGCCATCGGAGAAGCGCTTCGCCAGCACGCTGAAATCCTCGCCGTCCTTGATTCGTTGGAGGTACGACTCCGCCTTTTTCTTCAGTTCCGGAATCTCCGCCTCCGTCTTCCCTTCCGTGGAAACCTCCAAGGCCCGCAACGCCACCTCCTCCGGCTTTACGAATTCGTTTTTGTGCTCGTTGTAAACCTTCAGCGCTTCGTCGTGCCCGATGGTGATGTGCGAACCTACTTCCCGGGAGATCACCTGCTGGGTCAATATCTTATTCCGGATATTGTTCTTGAAATCCTCCCAGTTCAATCCCTGGGCGCTCACGGCCTTTTCCAGTTCCTCCATGTCCTTCAGGTTGTTCCCGATGCGGATCTGGTCGAGTTGCTTCACCACGTCCGTCTCTACGCTGATGGCCAGGTCCTTGCCTCTCTGCTCCAGCAGCGACTGGTCAATCAGGTCGCGCAAGGCGCTCTTCTGGCGCTCCTCTACGGCCGCTTGCAACTGCTGCGGCGTGCACTTCCCGTTGCAGTCTTGCCGCGCGTCCTCTTCCGCGCTCGCTCGGGCCTTGTCCAGTTCGGAGCTCGTTATGATCTCGTTGTTTACCCGCGCCACAATCTCCTCCACCATCTTGCCTTCCGCCGTCGCGGGCTTCGCGGCTGTCGTTGCCGGGCCTGTCACCTTCGTGCTCCCGGGCGCCGTTGTCGCCGTTGGCGTCTCTGGCTTCTTCACCGGCACGGGTTTCTTTTCTTCTTCAGGCTCTGGCGCCGCCATCGGCGGCTGCTCCAGCTTCGGCGGATTCTGCGCCGGTGGCGTTTGCGCCGGTGGATTCGTCGCCGGAGGGTTCTGCCCCAACAACGGCCACGCAAACAGAAGTGCCGCAAGAAATGCTGTTCTCTTCATGAATCTCCCCATTTCACAGTTTAGAACGCATCTCTGTAATGTGCAAATTCGATTGGGAGTGGGCGAGTTTCCCGTTAACACAAACCGGAAACTGACCCACGACAGACGCGAGATCCGACTTGCCGATGAGGAGACGCAACATTCGTTGCGCTGCATGTTGGTACAGCAGGCAGAATCCGCTAGAATGCTGCCGTGCCCGAAACTCCTCCCCGAAAACCGAAGGCTCCGCCCGTCGACCCGGCAACGGCACGCATGGACGCGCTGCTTGCGGGCCGCAATTCCGATCCGTTCGCCGTGCTCGGTCCACAGCCAATTGAGACGCACGCGGGGCGCCGTTGGCTGGTGCGCATCTTGCAACCTCGAGCGGTGGAAGCCCATCTTCTTTGGGGTGGGGAAACTGCTCCGTTGCCCATGAAAAAAATCCGGCCGGAGGGCGTCTACGAGGAGGAACTTCCCTTGGTGAGCGACCTGGCGCCGGCTCCTTCGAGCTATCGCATCCGCTGCCGCATGGACTATGGTGCGGTGGTCGAAGGCCACGACGCTTACGCCTTTCCCTATCTGCTCAGCGAGTTTGATCTTTACCTGATGGGCGAAGGCCGCCACTACGACACCTACGAGAAGCTGGGCGCGCATATCAAGACGGTGGACGGCGTTTCCGGCGTGCACTTTGCCGTGTGGGCTCCCAGCGCGCGGCGCGTCAGCGTGGTGGGCGACTTCAATGGCTGGGACGGCCGCGTCCATCCCATGCGCACGCGCGGCTCTTCCGGCATCTGGGAGTTGTTTCTGCCCGACCTCGGCGAGGGCGCGATTTACAAATACGAAATCATCGGGCCGCGCGGCGAGATGCTGCCGCTGAAGGCCGATCCCTATGGCTTTTTTTCGGAGTTGCGGCCGAACACCGGCTCGGTTGTGGCGCGCCTGAACAATCACAACTGGGCGGACGGCGACTGGATGGCGCAGCGCCCACAGAGAAACTGGCTGCAACAGCAGATCTCCGTGTACGAAGTTCATCTTGGCTCGTGGCGCCGCATGCCCGAGGAGCACAACCGCTGGCTCAGCTACCTGGAACTGGCCGATCAACTGATTCCTTACGTGAAGGATCTCGGCTATACGCACATTGAACTGATGCCGGTGATGGAGCATCCCTTTGATGGCTCCTGGGGCTATCAGACGCTCGGCTATTTCGCTGCCACCAGCCGTTACGGGATGCCCTCGGAGTTTATGGCCTTTGTGGACCGCTGCCATCAGGCGGGACTTGGAGTGCTCCTCGATTGGACCCCGGCACATTTCCCGCGCGACATGCACGGCCTGAGTCTTTTTGACGGCACGCATCTCTACGAACATTCCGACCCACGGCAGGGTACCCATCCCGACTGGGGCACGCTGGTTTACAACTACGGCCGCAACGAGGTGCAGAACTTCCTGATCTCCAATGCGCTGTTCTGGCTGGACAAGTACCACATTGACGGTCTGCGCGTGGATGCCGTCGCCTCCATGTTGTATCTGGACTATTCGCGGAAGGAGGGCGAGTGGATACCGAACCGCTACGGCGGACGCGAGAATCTGGATGCCATTGATTTCTTCAAGCGCATGAATGAAGTGGCGCATTTGCGATTCCCCGGCGTGCTGACCATCGCGGAGGAGTCCACGGCGTGGCCAAGCGTGTCGCGGCCAACGTATCTCGGCGGGCTGGGCTTCAGCCTGAAGTGGAACATGGGCTGGATGAATGACACGCTGCACTATTTTTCCAAGGACCCCGTTTTCCGGCGGTACGAGCACAACAAATTGACGTTTTCGCTGCTGTACGCTTTCAGCGAAAACTTCATGCTGCCCTTTTCCCACGATGAAGTGGTGCATGGAAAGAATTCGCTACTCCACAAGATGCCTGGCGACATGTGGCAGCAGTTCGCGAATTTGCGCTTGCTGCTCGCCTATCAATGCGCGCACCCTGGGAAGAAACTGCTGTTCATGGGGCAGGAGTTCGGACAGCGGAACGAGTGGTACGAAGCGGAGAGCCTGGATTGGCATCTGCTTCAGTACGAATCGCATCGTGGCGTGCAGAACCTAGTGCGCGACCTGAATCGCCTGCTCGCTGCGGAACCGGCCTTGCATCAAGTGGATTTCGACTGGCAGGGTTTCGAGTGGATTGACGCCAACGATTCGGACAACAGCGTGTATTCGTTTATCCGCCGCGGCAAGAATCCCGACGACGTGATCCTGGCGGTGCTGAATGCCACGCCGGTGGTGCGGTACGGCTATCGCCTGGGCGTGCCGCGCGCGGGGCACTATGAGGAAGTGTTGAACACCGATGCCGCAATTTATGGCGGGACGAATGTGGGCAATCTGGGCGGCATGAACGCCGACGAGCACGCCTGGCAAGGCCGCCGCCACTCACTCGCGCTCACGCTGCCGCCGCTCGCGGCCGTATTCCTCAAGTGGCGCCAGGCCTGACGGACTTTTGTAGCTTTCCGTTTGCGATGCACAGGTCATTCCCGGGTGCCCCGGCCGGGTGCCTCATCCGTCGGTTTTACGTGTGGGGGTTTTGACTTTTCCTGGCGCTGTCTGAGTCACGCGCCACAATGGTCTTCAATTCACCGCCTACTTACCACGCCCTCTCTTTGCTTTTGCTCCGCCCCAGAAATAGAAAATCACAACAGCAGTAGCAATCAGCACCACGATGATTGCCAATACCACCGGGTGTCCGTGTACCCTGATGAACGCGATGATCTGCCGTCCATAACGCGCGGCCAAGTAAGCCAGGAGCATGTATCTGGGGGTTCGCCCGAGCGCAAGCGCCGCCAGGAATTTTCTCACCGGGTATTGCATGGCGCCCGCCGCGAGTAGAAATGGAACCATGGGCATGGGCGGCGGCAGAAAAGCGGGGATGATGATCGCTCCAAATCCCCATCGCGCGAAAATCTGGCAAACTTTGTCCACTTTCCGGCGCGAGAACCTGCGTTCGAGCGTTGCTTTCCCTCCTTTGCGCGCCAGCCGGTACGTGACAAACCCTCCAATCATCGAACCCGCCGTAGCCATCACCGCGTAATAAAGCCACAACTGCTGCTGGCGCGCGGAAAGCACAATCGTTGCCACATCCATGGCACCCGGCATCGGAAGGGGGGAGCTGTCCAGCAGCCCGAGGGGAATCAGACCCAGGCCGCCGAGGTGAAACATCCAGCGCCGCAGGCTTCGTTCTACCGTCGGCAGCGATGCCGCTATTAGGTGTCCGATAATCAAGTAGAATCCACTTTCCCGATGACCCTACTGATCGGGAGTAATCGAATTCCGAGCCAGGACTAGATTCGAGTGGTCAAATTGGTGGATTACGACACTATTGTTGCCAGGCCGAACACTGCTTTCCCAAGCATGCGTCGCCAGCTCACCACTAGCCCGGCCAGTTCCACCAGACCCCGCAGACCGGACTCTCCATGCCGGTCCGCTGAGACAAGGGAGAATCGGATGCTGACAATCCCGTCATCCCACAGGATCTTTCTGACGCGTCGCCTTTACAGCCGTCAGAATCCCGACTCCCAAAAGTACGACCGCACCCGCCACGATCCAGCGTGCGGGCATGTGTAGCAAGTGTGCGGCATAAATCAGGCCGATGATTACGATCGCGAATCCACCCGAGTAAAGACCGAATGACATGGCATCTCCTCGCCCCATATTAGTCCACGTGGACTAGCTTCTTCTATACAGAAAGAAACACATCGCGATGTTGCCAGCATCGGGGGCCGTAGCTGGCAGTGCGTGGTTTTCCTGGGACGTGTGCTGCCGCCTCTCGCCGCTGTCTTCCTCAAGTGGCATCAGGCCTGAAACTCTTTCCCTTAAGCGCCGGAGGTGCGCCAGAAGTTAGCCCAGCCCGTCAGGGCTGGGAAAAACCACGAAAAAGCATCTCCAGCGCCGTAGGCGCGACACTCCTTATCTCTGTAATGAGGCAAGCGTTGCAGGGTCGACACGCTGCGACAGCTCCAAGTGGCCTTCGCTCCGATCGAAGGCCAACCGCTTCTCTGTCTTTTATCGCTCCGCTGTTATTTTCTAAAGTGGTATCCTGCCCCGTGTGAATCCCGAAACCACACCAAGGTCTGCGGCACCCGGCGCATGGATGCTTCTTCGTCTTGGGAAAGTCTGAGCAAAAGATATGAACTCACTGTTGCGGTTCTTTTTCATCTCCCCACAAGGTCCGGCGAGCATCCTGCTAATCCGCCTGGCGGTCGGGCTGATTTTCTTTACGCAGGGCATCCTGAAGTACACCGACGCGCATATGGGTGTGGCTCGTTTCACGAGGATAGGATTTCCCCATCCCTATTTCACAGCGCACTTTGTAGGAACCTTTGAGGTCGTGTGCGGCGTTCTCGTTTTGCTCGGACTCTGGACCAGGGCATCAGCCGTTCCGCTGTTGATTGTAATCGCCACGGCGATCGTGACCACCAAAGTTCCGGAGCTGTTTCGTGCCGGCCAGGGCTTCTGGTACATGGTCAGCGACGCCCGCACCGACTTCGCGATGTTCTGCTCGCTGCTCTTCCTGATTTCGCTGGGCGGTGGCGCGTGGTCTCTGGACGCACGACGCGGGGAGGGTGGCGTAGGCTTAACGCGCTGAGGCAACCACTCGTCTGCCCTTCATCACCCCACTGTCACTTTCCAAAGTGGTATCCTAACCTTGTGAAGCCCAAATCGACGCCGAAGGCTGTACCTGTAAATGAATGAGGTGAAAACAACATGAGGCGGCTGTGCATCTGCGTCCAGATCATTGTGGCAGTGAGTCTATTTTGTTGTGCTGCATTGTCCCAGACGAAAGCGCCAAAGAACGACCTGGATATCATCCTGAGTCATTACCCCGGCCAGCATTTGTTAACACTGAAAGAACTCGACTCAGATACTAGGGCGTTTTTTCTCCGGCGCTTTCCGAAGGGCAATCCAAGCGTCGTTCATGGCGATTTCGACGGCGATGGCCATTTAGACTTCGCAATACTTCTAAGAGACAACAAGTCGGGAGTGACGAAACTGGAGGTTTTGCTGTGTTCGGGAGTCGGGCAGTACAAGAGTGTTTACACGTTGGACCTGGGAGCGCACTCTGGCTCAGTTTACATCAGGCCCGTGCCGATCGGATCCAAGGTATCCGAGACGGACGCGATAGACACAAAAGATAACCTTCCTCCCCTAAAGCTTCGTTCTACTGGGATTCGGCTAACGTATTTCGAGCAAGCCGAGGTGGTGCTGTACTGGAACAGAGACCATAAGAAAATAGAAGAGGTTCAGACCGCGGACTAGGTGGGTGCTTGGGTGTCTGACTCTCGTGGTTTGAGGTTGGGTCTTCAGTTTTCTTCGCCCATCATGGTTTTCTGCTGGGAACGCCATTCTCCTGAATGGCGTTTAGTTACCCGCCAATCGGGAGATTCATCCCGCCTAACCCGCGGGATGGGGCAGAGTTGGCGTTCCCGGGCCAAAGCTAGCTTTTTGCCGTGCAACATTGTGGCGTGCAACCCCTGCTGCTCTGCTAAAATCCTATACAGTATCAGCAAGAACAGTGTGTGGAGGACAGCCTTGAAGCTTTCTAATGCCATCAGGACGATGTGCCTGAAGCCGATCTTTCTCCTGGGAGCCGTTGCCCTTTTTCTGGCGCTCCCGGCCGCCGCGCAAGATATGCCGGGCCCGATGACCACGCCGCCCAAGGCCAAGTCCGCACCGGCCGGCCAGCCCACTTCCGAGCCCGCCCAGGAGCCCGAACCACCCCAACGGCTGCATTCGCCGGGCGACAATCCCATCACCAATGACCCGCCCTCCCAACCCGTGACGGAGATCATCAAGCGCTTTGCAGAGCGCGAATCCGAATTCCGAATCGAGCGGGACAACTACACCTACACGCAGGCTTTTGCCATCCAGACGATTGACGATGACGGGCGGCCAGACGGCGAATACCGCATGGTCAGCGACATCATTTTCACGCCAGATAGCAAACGCTTTGAAAAGGTCAAGTTCGCTCCGCCGGACACGCTGCGGCGCATCATGTTGAGCCAGCAAGACCTGGACGACGTGCGCAACGTCCAGCCCTTTGTGCTGACCACGACGGAATTGCCCAAGTACAACGTGACCTACGTGGGGCGGCAACAGGTGGACGAGCTTTCGACGTACGTGTTTGATGTGGCCCCCAAGACGATTGAGAAGAACCAGCGCTATTTTCAGGGACGCGTGTGGGTGGACGACAAGGACCTGCAGATTGTGATGACCGATGGAAAAGCGGTGCCGGACATCATCACCAAGAACAATGAAAACGTCTTCCCGCGCTTTCGCACCTACCGGCAAAACATCGAGAAGGGCTACTGGTTTCCCGTGTTCACCCGCGCCGACGACTACCTGCATTTCCGCAGCGGGGATGTGCACATCCGCATGACCGTGAAGTACTCGAACTACAAGCGTTACGGCAGCACCGTGAAGATGGGCGAGGCCAAGGAAATCAAGAACCCGTAGTGAAGCGGGGTAGCCCTGCGCAAAGCAAACAGGGGTGAAAAGGTTACTGGGTGGGTCGCCAGAGAGGCTCCTTCAGAGCCGCCCGCCAGGGTGACGGAGCCAGGGATCCGCGGCCATCGGCCACCAGACGGCGTAGTCCGGCCAAATCTCAGCAAAAGCGAAGACCAGCGGGAACTTTCCCAAGGGAATGTGCGTATTGGAATGCAAAGGAGGTTCATCATGAACCTTTCCACTCGGGGATTCCTCAAAGCAGCGGCGATTCTGGCTCTGGCCCTCTTCGCCCTGGCTCCTGCGGCTAGCCTGGCCCAAGCGGCCACCGATACCGATCAATGGATCCACATACGCGTCACCAGCAGAGATGCCAAAGGCGAGGTGGTGCGGATCAACGTGCCCATCGAAATGGCCGAGAAGGTTTTGCCTGCCATTAATAAGGACAGGCTGCACGATGGGAAGGTGCGCATCGAGTCCGCCCAGGTAAAGGATGTGGACCTCCGCGCGATTCTGGATGCCGTGCGGACTGCCAAGGACGGCGAGTATGTGACCGTACAGAGCAACGAGAACAATGTGCGGGTGTCCAAGAGCAACGGGGTGCTGTACATCACCGTGACCGACAAGGAGCACGCGAAGAAGACGATGGCCAAGGAAGACACGGCTAAGGGCACGAAGACCAGCGAGCTGGTGGAAACCAAGGTGGAGATCAAGGTCCCGATGAAGGTGGTGGACGCGCTGCTGTCCGCGGGGAAAGATGAACTGGACCTGGTGGCGGCACTTCGGGCGCTCTCCGCGCATGGTGACACGGAACTTGTGACCGTGAAGGACGCGGAGAACGACGTGCACATCTGGATCGACTCCAAGAACGCGTCGGAATAGGCAAGCGGGGAGGGGGACGAACATGCTGATACTGGCAAAGGCCGCACTGGGATTGGGCGCAACGCTGGCGATGACCACCGCCTACGTCTTTCACGAAGGCGTGATCCGCGTGGATGTGGACGAGCATCGGCCCGGGGGGTCGCACGTGCACTTCTGGGTGCCGGCCACGACCGTGTCCGCTGGAATGCGGTTGGCAAACTTGGTGCCGCAGCGTCCGCTGGAGCAAGCGGCAGAGCAGATGAAGCCGCATCTGCCGATGTTCCGCGTGATGGCAAAGGAATTGAAAAAATACCCGAATGCGGAGTTTCTTGACGTGACGGACGAGGAGCAGCACGTGCACATCGCGACAGTGAACGGGAAGCTGCGCATTGATGTGGTGGGCGACGACCAGACTGTGCACCTGCAAGTGCCGGTCGAGACGCTAATGGACGTTGCCGATCGGCTGGAAGATGCTTCGAGGAGCGCACGGGCAGAGGAATGGCACGCGCGGCACGCGAAGCATGCCTTCGCCAGCGAGTAGAAGCCTTTCGCGCGAGGATTGTCGGAGAGATTCCTCGCTCCGCGGACTTCACTCGGAATGACTTGAACGCTTGGGCCTTGCCGAGATGGGATCCAGCGGTGCTGGACCCCTACGAGGAAAAAGGCAAACCCAGGAAAAGGCCTCAGGCCTGAGTTACAGGGCAGGTGGAAGACAGACGTTGCGGGTTCCCTGGCGAAGCAGATTGACGTGAGGAACCGGATCAAGGGGCGGAGGCTTCCTTGCCCGGCTGGAAGTAGACTTCGTCTTGAATGGCCCGCTTGGACCATCCGGCGCGCAACAGAATCCCTCGGCCACTCTCGACCATCCCCGGATGACCGCAAAGATAAGCTGACGTGTCTTCCGGCGTAAGCCCCCAAAGATGGATGTACTTGCGGATCAGGTCGTCCACGCGCCCTCGTTCGCCCTGCCAGCCGGGATCTTCCCAGGGTCGGCTGATGACAGGGACGTATTTCACCCATGGCGCCTCAGCGGCGTATTTCTCCAGTTCATCACGATAGCCGAATTCCCCAGAGCGGCTTGCTCCCTGAATGCAAAAGAGCCGGTGCTCACCGGGCATGGGAGTGCCGCCCTTCTTCCAGTCCGCGCGAACGGTGCGAATGTAGCTGACGTAGGGCGCGACGCCGGTGACGGTAGCCAGGAGGAGATGATTCTTGCGGCCGCTGCGGAGGTCCAGGGTGAAGCGGCCTTTGGCGAATCTGCGAAGAAGGAGTGGAGCGCCCTTGTCCATGGCGTAGAGGAGCGGGGTGAGTTCGCCGTTGTGGACGCGCTCGACGAAGAACTCCAGGACATTCTCGTAGGGTGAGGAGCAGAGAGAGTAGGCGCGTTCGATGCGTTCGCCTTCCACTTCGACACCCAGGGTGGCGTACTGGCCTGCGAGATACGAGAAGGGGCCCCCTGGATCCGCATGGAGCAGGAAAAGATCATCGGCGACGACGCGCCGGTCAAGGATCTTGGCGGGCAGGAATTTTTCCGCTGTCATGAACACCAACCTTTCCGTTTTCGATGCGCGCCGCTCGACGATGGATGTGCGCAGCGGGGATGACGAGGAGCGACGAAAGGTTAGCAGTCAAACATCACGGGGAGCACCAGGGAAAAACTGGCGCTCCCCGAACGATAGGATCACGCGAACGTACGACCGGCGGCTTATGGTTTCGGATGCTGTTGTTGCATTTGCTGCATCATTTGCTGCATGTCGAACTTCTTGACGGGGCCGGTGATGCGATCCTGGGCATCCGTGATTACTTTGGTTAGAACCATGCTGCCGTGGGGACTCACTTCCTTGACCATGCCGAAGGGGGTGACCTTGTCGCTGGTCCAGACGTCGGAATTGCTCTTGTCGTTGCGCCAGTGCTCGCAAGAGAACGTGCCGGCGGGAACGGTTACGCTCTCGGTGCCAACGGAGTGCCACTCATTCATGTTTTCTTCCATCTTCTCCCGGTGCGCGGCGGTGGGATTGAAGGGCATTTCCATGGCTCCCTGGCCGGGCATTTGCATAATCATGCGGTGAAATTGGAAATCAGCGCTGGTAAAGAGACCCTTGCCGACGAAGGTTTGATTCTTCTCATCGGTGTTTACGAACTCCATCCAGAAGCCGTCCTTCCCCTCCACGGATTCTTTTCCGACGATGTACATCTCCATAGTGCTGGATTTCTTGGCGCTTGTGGATGTCGTGGTGTTCAGGTACTGGGCGCCTTTGCCGACGACGGGATTGAACGCCTTGGCGATGTCGGGTTTCTTGAACAGGTCCATGCCCATCTGGGCGGACGCTGTAGAAGCAACGAAAAGACAAATCGCGAGCACAGTAAGGCCGGGACAACAACGCTTCATGGTGTTCTCCTTGAGGACTGCACCAGCCAGTTCAGGCATCGGGAGGGACCCGACACAATAGCATGTCTTTCTCATACCAGTTTCCCGGGGCCGAAGCAACGATGCGGTTGAGGAAAACGTAAGGAGATGCGTGGGAGAAGCTACTCGTACGCAAGTGCTTCGACGGGATCAAAGCCAGAGGCGCGAAGTGCGGGAACCGTGGCACCCAGGGCAGCCCCAAGTAAGGCCAGGAGAATGGAGCCGAAAATCCAGCCAGGCGTGAGGAGGATGGAGAGGCCGGGATTCGTCTGCTTGAGGATGGCCTGGGCGAGAAAGGTGATAGCGATGCCGGCGAGACTCCCGGCGATGGTGACGAACGCGGTTTCGCCGAGGAGCATCTTGATGATGTCGAAGCGGGAGAAGCCGAGCGCCTTGAGAATGCCAATTTCGCGGGTGCGCTCCAGAATCATGGTATGCATGTTCATGAGCACAACGAGAAAACTGATGACTACACCGAGGCCCACCATGGTGCGGATGAAGGGCTTGAGTTCGGGGAGATTCGAGGAGTTCATCAGGGAAACGTATTCGGACATGGAGCGGACGCGGTTCTCCGGGTCGAGCTTCAGGATTTCGGCGCGGGTACCCTCGACGTCGCCCTTGCTGCGAACAAAGAACATGGAGACGCGCTTATCGGCGCCGACGATGTCCTGCCCGGTGCGCAAGGGGATAAAGAAGCGGGCGCCCTTGCCATGCGCGACAATGCCAGTGATTCTGAAGGGATGATTCAGAAGCGTGTACGTGTCGCCGACCTTGATGTGCCGCGTTTGCGCGACGATGTCGTCGGCGATAGCTTCGTCGGGAGCCTGAAAGGGCCGGCCATCCCGGAAGAAAAAGCCTTTGCTCAAGGCGTTGAAGCGCTTGTAGTCAATGCAAAAGATGTTTATCAGGCTTTTGGGGTCGGAGAGGATCAGGGTGGGAGCGACTTCATCGACGCCGGGGATTTTTTCAATCTGATCGCCAAGCGATTCCTGCATCACGGCACTGGAGAAAGCAAAAAAGATGGAAGAGTTGGGCGGCTGAACGAGAATATCCGCGCCAACGCCTTCGGTGCGCTTGCCCCATTCGTTGATGACGCCCGAGGTGAGACCGACAATCATAAGAATCAAAACCACTTGGATGGCAATCGCAAGAATGCTGAGGAAGCAACGCAGGGGACGCGCGGCGAGATTGCCCCAGAACATCTGGAGGAGAGAAAAGGGACCTTCGTAGGAATCGGCCATGAAGAGTTCCACACAAAGAACTGTACCATCAGGGATTTGAGCGGGTCAAAGCCGATGGAGAAGAGAACGCAGCAGGCGCGGAGCACGCGCGATGCCGAAGTGCAGGGAGAGAATTTTCAGTTCCGTTAAATTTGCACATTTACGTGGATAAGCTTGTGGAAAGAGACGGAAAAGACGAAGTAACTCCGCGAAATTCAACACGATGATGCGGTTTGCACAAAAACTGGGCAAGTGGACGAAAAAAAAGTATTTTGAAAGAAACTTTGAGGGGATGTGACCTTTGTCACGAATGATTGGGAAAAGAAAAAAGAGCTCTGCAAGAAATGGGGAGTGGAGTGTTCCATGAAATCTCACGGAAGGTACTGAGGCAATTGCAATTGGAAGTGTCGAAGGGAAACTTCCCGAAAAGAATGCGGGAATGAACCAGGACGCGACGAATTAGTACCACTTGGGCGGCCGTTCGAGATGAATCGTAATGGTCTGCCTGGGATCCGTGATGTCGTACCAGTGGCCGTAGGTTTTCCAGCCGTCGGCGACGACCTGGATCAGCACGCGGCCGAGGGCGACATCAGGCAGATGAGCGATGCCTTCCTGATTGGTCTTTACGCTGATCTCGGTCTTCTTGTCCTTGATGCGGCGTTCCTCGACCGTCTTCAGGTAGACGCTGGCGTTTTCGATGGGCTTGTTGGCGTCGCCACCGGTGACTTCAACGGTGAGGCGATTGGACGGAGCGGGAGCGGAGTTTTTTGGAGGCGGCGGCGCATCCTGTTGAGCAGAAAGAGGAAGGGCGGTTGCCAGCGTGACAAACAAGGCGAAAGCAACGAATAAAGAACGGTAGGGTCGCATAGGCGTCTATTTCATCGTCCACGGAAGCAGGAGAAACGTCAAGAGGTGGGGGAATCGCAACGCAAGCGTGCGGGTCGTGAAACCTAGGGTGGATATGACTCGCGGGGGCGGCTCTTGCATCTTCGGTGCCTTCTAGGGTAACGATTGCGGATGGCGCTGGTTTTTCCCTGTAGAATGAAGCGGGCAGGGCGGGACTTAAGATAGGCAATGGGGCAATCGGAAGGTCCGCAGCGCAAAGCGGCGGGGGGTAGCGCACGACGTCAAGCAGAGGTTTTGTAAGAGGCTGAGGAGAAGAGCATGGGATTTGCGACGAACGCCATACACGTGGGACAGGAACCCGATCCAACAACAGGCGCAGTGACGCTCCCGATCTACCAGACCTCCACGTATGTGTATGAGGAGATGGGGAAGCCGAGGGGCGGCTATGACTACGCGCGGACAAATCACCCGAACCGCAAAGCGCTGGAACGCACGGTGGCAAAGCTGGAAGGCGGGCACAGCGCGTATGTGTTCACGTCGGGGATGGCGGGGATTGACGCGGTATTCCGGTTGCTGCGGCCGGGCGACCACATCGTGCTTTCGGAAGCGGTGTACGGCGGTGTGTACCGGCTGACGACGCAGTTGCTGGTGCACTTTGGCCTGGAGTTCAGCTTCGTGGACACCACGGACCCGGCGATTGTGCTGGGAGCGCTGCGGCCCAACACGAAGATGATTTACATCGAGACGCCGACAAATCCGACCATGCGCATCACAGACGTTTCGGCGATGGGCAAGCTGGCGAATGAACGGAAGGTGACGCTGGTGGTGGACAACACGTTCCTGACGCCGTATTTGCAACGGCCGATCGAAATGGGGGCGCACATCGTAGTGCACTCCATGACGAAGTACATGAACGGACACAGCGATGCGGTGGGCGGAGCGGTGATCCTGACGCGCCCGGAAGACGCGGAGAAGATTTACTTCATACAAAAATCAGCGGGAGCGGGGCTGGCACCGATGGATTGCTTTTTGACGTCGCGCGGGCTGAAGACCCTGGCGGTGCGCATGCTGCAACACAACGCGAATGGCCTGGCGGTGGCGCGGCATCTGGACGCGCATCCGAAGGTGCGGAAGGTAAATTACCCGGGGCTGGCGTCGCACCCGCAGCATGACCTGGCGCGCAAGCAGCAGAAGGGACCAGGGGCGATGCTGGCGTTTGATCTGGGAGAGGAAGGGGCGGCGCGGCGGTTCCTGAATCAGGTGAAGATTTGCGCGTTGGCGGAAAGTTTGGGCGGCGTGGAGTCGCTGATTTCCCTGCCGGCACAGATGACGCACTCGTCCATGCCGAAGGAAGTGCGGGATCGCGTGGGGATTACGGATAGCCTGGTGCGGCTGAGCGTCGGGCTCGAGGACGTGGAAGATATTATTGCGGACTTGGATCAGGCGCTGCTGTACGTATAAGCTCGGGCGAACGGTGGCGCGTTGTCGGTAGCGCTCGCAAGCGCAAAAGCGGCGGCCCTTCGAAGCTCAGGGTGAACAAGCCGCCGCACTCCAAACCAGCAGGAAACAAGACGCAGAGATTGTGCGCACATGGGTCCAGCGTGCTGGACCCTTACGTGTTTTGGGCGAGCCAGCGGAGGTAGGCGGGGGAGCCGGATGAGATGGGCATGACGAGGAATTCGGGAGTTTTGTACGAGTGGAGGCGGAGGACTTCCCTTTCGAGGGCTTTGAGGCGCTTGGCGGTGGTTTTGATGAGGAGCAGGCGTTCGCGGGAACGTTCGAGTTTGCCCTTCCAGGTGTAGAGCGATTCCACAGGTGCTGTAAGGATGTTGACGCAGGCGGCAAGGTGTTTTTCGACGACAGCGCGGGCGATTTTACGAGCCTCGGGGAGAGTGCCGCAGGTGACCAGAACGAGGCGGAATTGCGTGGCGCGTGGCACGGGGCTCCTTTCTGCGAACGATTGTATACGAGGAGGGGATGGGGGAGCAGAACCGGACACGATTGGGAAGAAGAAAAGGCAAATGGGCGACGGATGGAGGCGGTGGAGGGTTCGACACGGACGCGGAGAATATGTGTATCGGTGAGGCGGACTGTGGAAGAAGATCCTTAGTTGGGGATGGATCGCGCAGTATGGATCGCGCAGTGACGATCCGAGATGCCGGATGACCGTGCAATCACAGGAAAAATGGAAGGGACTGGCGCAGCACTACGGGCGGCACCTGCTGGCGGTGTTCGTGGCCGTGTTGCTGGTGCACAATGTGTTCGGCGCGCACGGATTCCTGGCCATGCACCAAAAGCAGAAGGAGATTGAAAAGGTAAAAACGCAGATCGAGCGGTTGAACAAGGAAAATGCGGCGCTCGACGGCGACGTGAAGGATCTGAAGACCGATCCGCAGACCATCGAAAAGATTGCGCGGGAGGAGTTGGGCCAGGCGCGGCCGGGAGAAGTGATTATCAAGTTGCCGGCGGCGGCGAATGAGAGCGGAACGGCGGCGAAGACGCAATAGGAAAAAAGAGAAGGCAGAGAGTTAGGATTTGGCCAGGATGGGGCGCTCCGGTGCGGTGGGAGCGCTTTTCGTTTTTTGGGAGCGGCGCTTCCAGCTAGTGCGCAGGAGGGATAGCGCCAGCATGGAGAGAAAGATAATCGCGAGGCCCAAGGCGGCCCGGGGGATGGAACAGGCCCGCTTAGGCATAATGGTGAGAGAGCCGTAAACGAATTCGATGTGCACCCAATAGACCAGGAGCGAAGTGTTGCCCAGTTGGATGAGCGGGCTGAAACCCTTTTGTGCGAGGCCCCAGCGGCACCAAGCGTAAACAAGAGAGAGAATGACGAGGAGCACGCCACATCGCATGAGCAGGAAATCGGGGTTGGAGTGCCAGTAGTCGTAAACGGCATAGAGCCGGATTGACGAGGAATCAAAGAGCACGGAGAGAGCGCTGGCAAGGATGCCGGCGACGCCGAGGAGAGCGAAGAAAAGAGATTCGCGGCGGCGGGCAAACTCCGAGAAGATGAGGAAGCCCACGGCGAGTCCGGCGAAGGCGAAGGCGGCCCAGGGAAAGATCGGAAAGAGCCAGTGCTGCGGCTCGCTGAAAATGTGCACGCCATTGATGTAGGACTCGAGGAACCAGGCCAGGAAGCGCGGGCGCCAAGTGGTCCAAAGAGGCGGCGTGGCAAGCGCGATGAGCGCGGCGGCAAGGAGCGCCGCGAAAATGTTGCGGCGGCGCGCGAGCGAAGGCGTGGCGGCTGAGGCGAGCCAGCAGAGTGCGCCCATAAGGATCATGGAGAGGCCGAGGATGTTGAGCACGTCAACCCGGAGGAGATCGGTCCAGGGAGCCGACTTGAAGGCGAGGAGAAATTCCTGGATGCGGAAGAGGATGCCGTAGCCGAAGACTTCGGCGCCACGGAGAATGGTCTGGCGGGCAATGGCGTTGCGGGCAATTCCCTTCTCGCGAAGTCTGCCGGTGACGAGGGCAACGGAGACTCCGGCAAGAAAAATAAAAAGTGGCGCGGGAAGTGTGCCGCCGAGTTGCGATAATCGGAAGAACGAAGTGTCGCGCTGATCCGGGCGGAGCCAGGAGTCGTAGCAGTGGGTTTGAAACATCAGGAGGCAGGCGAGGCCGCGCATCCAGTCGATGTAGGAGAGACGTTTCAATTGGGAGATACCAGTTGTCAGATATCAGCGACCAGCGATCAGTGACCAGGAACCCCAGGAACGCTTGGTGCCGACGATCTGCTTACCCAATACGTATCAGTGAGCGGGTTGCCGGGGCAAGCGAGGAGTCGGCTTGGTGTGCAATGAGGAAATCGTAGGGTTGCGGGTTCGAGTGCGAAGCAGGCGCAAAATGAGGGGTGAGGAAGAGGCGGGATGAGACAGCTTGGGATTTGGGCGGTTCTGGGAATTTGGGCAGGGCTGTGCCTTGGGGGGGCGCTGTACGGCTCGTGGCAGGGATACGGAGGGCGCGCGTTTGGTGCCGCGCTGACCGTTTTTGCCTTCTTCCTCCTGGTGATGCTGGTGTTCGCGGCGCGCGATGTGGCGGAAGGATGGGTGGAGAAATTCGGGCCGGGCGGCGGTTTTTTCCTGGGCGCGTGCGTGCTCGTGTTTTACCTGGTGTACCTGCTGGGAACGGGAACGTTTGCGGTGGCGCGCGCAGGCGCGATGGCAGGGCTGATTTTTGTGCCGCTGGGATTGGCTGTGTCTGCGGGAGGAGCCGCGGCGGGAGCGTGGCAGGACTATGCAATGGTTGCAGGCATCTGGGTGTTCGTGAAGTTCGGGTCATCTCATTGGCTGTGGCCATTTCCAAATGCGCGATTGGCCTATGTGATGACGGTGCTGGTGGCAGCGAATGTGGCGCTGGCGGCGTTTGTGCTGGTGCGGCGGCTGAAAGGGATTGGCTATTCGATTGGATGGGGAAAAAACTGGGGACTGTATGTGGTGGGGAGCTTCGTGGCGTTCGCTTGCATCGCGATTCCGTTGGGGACGGGGATGCACTTCATCACGTTTGCGCCGCAGTTGGGGCGGTGGAGCGGGTTTTTATTCAGCGCGGTGGCGATCTTGGTTTTCACGGCGTGGCCAGAGGAGTTATTGTTTCGCGGACTGCTGCAGAATCTGCTGGCGCGGGACAGCAAGACGGATTGGGCGGGGTGGTGGACGGCATCGCTGCTCTTCGGTTTCTCGCATATCACCAACATGGGCTTTCCGAACTGGCGGTACGTGGCGCTGGCAACGATCGCTGGAATTTTCTATGGCTGGGCGTGGCGAAAGAGCGGCTCGATTTTCGCATCGGCGCTGGTGCATGCGGCCGTGGATGTGACGTGGCACTTTCTGTTCCGGACAGGGTAGTGAGTGTCCCGAGTCGGAAATAGTTTGCACGTGTCACGGCACCGTCCTTGTCATTCCGAGGGTCCCGCGCTGCGCGGGGCCCGAGGAATCTGCTTTTCTCCCCGACGCGGCAGAGAAAGCAGATTCCTCGCTTCGCTCGGAATGACATGTCTTGTTGTTGGATGGAATTGCGAGAAGAATCAGGACGAGGACAAGTTGGGCAGGCAGAAGATGTCCAACCAGCGCCACTTGCTGAGGTCGTCCTCGCCGAGGACTTCACCCCAATAGTGGCTATCATCAATGATGCGGCGGATGGTGTAGCCCAACGAGGTGATGGAGCGGTGCAAGGCGCGGCGCCGTTCGTGGTTCAGGTGCGTGTACACTTCGATTTTCATGTACGGCTTGGTCTGCGTGATCAACTCGCGGAGCGATTCGAGGACGAACGGCTCGTAGCCCTCGGTGTCAATCTTCACGAAACGAATCCTGGGGATCAGCTCCGGATAGGATTGCTTCAGCAGAGCATGAACATTCCTGCCCTGCACTTGCAGCGCAAAGGCATGGAAGTGGAACCACTTGCTGATGCCTTCAAAGCTGCCTCCATTGCAGAATCCGGAATCGGAATAGTGGAATTCGAGGGGCGTGTCCTCGGGTGAAGCAGCAAACATCAGCGGAATGATGCGCGTCTTCTCCGGATTGAGCGCGGCATTCTGCTGAAGAATGGCGAAGACGTAGGGATTGGGTTCGAAAGCGAGAACGCAGCCCGTTTTGCCGGTGGCGAGAGCGATGGGGAGAGTGGTGTCGCCAGTGTGCGCGCCAATATCAATGGCGACATCGCCGGGGGAAAGGAACTTGCGCAGCTCATCCACAACTTCCTGGGACATTGGGCGGCCGTGATCCTTGGGATGCAGCCATCGGGCGTAAGTGATTCGGCCGTCGGTGGGCAGATCAAGCTGGCGAAGTTCGTAAGGATAGGTCTTCGGCGTGGGCTTCAGGCCAAAAAGATAGACCACCTCTTTGAGCTTCAAACGAGTTCTCCTCGCGTTGTATTCAGGTATACCACAATCGCGCGTGGCGGCCAGAGCAGGGCGATCGGAAGGCGCGCCTCGAGCAAAAGCCGTCGAATCGAGGTGGTGTGCGCACTCTCTGAGAGGAGCCAAAGGACTGTTTTAGTATGTTGTCGCTGCGCAAGGTTCCTATGCTGAAGCGTGCTAACTGGGCTTGTGTTTGACTGCGTTTGCAGAACCCACTAGAAGTTATCTCATAAACACTTTCAACGCGCTGAGCGGTTGAAACTTATGGCCAATGGCGTAAACCGAGAGCATGGACCTCACCGACGCCCAGTGGGCGGTGCTCGAACCACTGTTTCGTCCGAAACGCCGGGACGATGGGCGCGGCCGACCGTGGCAAGATACGCGAGCGGTGCTGAACGGTGTCTTTTGGGTTTTGCGCACCGGCGCTCCTTGGCACGATCTGCCGCGTCGTTATCCTCCTTACCAAACCTGTCATCGCCGCTTCCAGCAGTGGCAGCGGTCCGGGTTGCTCACCCAACTGCTCCAGAAACTGGCCGAGGACTTACGCGACCGCGGAAAGTTGGATTTGAGCGAATCGTTCATCGATGCCAGCTTCAGCTCGGCGAAAAAAGGGGCTCTGCTGTCGGCCCTACTCGCCGCGGCAAAGGCAGCAAAATCATGGCGATCAGCGACGGCCATGGTCTTCCTCTCGCCGTGCACGTGGCCAGCGCTTCGCCTCATGAAACAAAGCTCGTTGGACCCACCATCGAACGGTGCTTCCTCGCCGAAACTCCCGAGCGCCTGATCGGCGACCGCGCTTACGACAGTGATCCGCTGGATGCGCAAATTCGCGAGCGCTTCGGTGTGCAGTTGGTTGCTCCGCACAACCCCACGCGAAGCCGAAAAGCAACGCAGGATGGCCGCGTGCTGCGCCGCTATCGCCGCCGGTGGAAAATCGAACGCTTGTTTGCATGGCTTCATAATTTTCGCCGCGTCGTCATTCGCTGGGAATACTACCCGGCGAATTTCCTCGGCATGGTGCAGCTTGCTTGCGCCGTCATCCTCCTGAGGTATTTATGAGATGGCTTCTAGTGATAGAATCCATTCGGGTCACGGACACCGTGGACGAACGGAGGCAGTTTTGCGAATCAGCAGGGCGACTTACGTCATCTTGTTGGGCTCGGCATTCTTCCTGACACAGCGCGTTCATCCGCAGACATCGTCTCAGGTTAAGCGCATCCAGGCAGATTGGCAGAGTTTCAAGTCTTCACAAGAATCGGGAAATCGCCCCGTATACCCGCCGCTTGCTGTCGCTACTAAGATTGAAGGCGGTGTCCGACTCGATTTCGTTATATCAACGGACGGGACGACAAAGGATATAGCTTTGCTTTCGGGCCATCCTCTGCTGGTCCAATCCGCGATAGATGCTGTTCGGAGTTGGCGGTTCAAGCCGACCGTGCTTGGGGATACAGCCGTGGAGGTTGAGACCATTGCAACTATAGGTTTTTTCTTACCCGGGCACGACCCCTCTACATTTTTGGCTCCTTATCGAAAAAATGTGGAGAAAAATCCTAACGGCGCAAAGGAGCATAGAGCTTTAGGTCGTCAACTTCTAAACGTGGGGGAACCAGGCGAAGCTGCCGTCGAGTTTCAAAAAGCCATATCACTGGAACCACAAGAGGCGGGAGCACACTTCGATCTGGGAGAAGCGCTGGCAGCGAAAGGTGACCTCGATACGGCTGTTAGTGAGTATCGCAAGGGGCTCTCGATGAATCCTAATGCCACAAACGCTCACTATGATCTCGCTCGGTCGCTGGAGAGAAAGGGGGATCTAGACGGTGCGCTCGCTGAGTATCGGTTAGGGTTGCAATTACAACCCAAGGAAGGTAACCGCCACTATGGATTCGGGCTATTGCTAATGAAGAAGAAGGATGTGGATGCCGCCGTTATTGAATACAGGCTAGCTTTGCAGAACAGATTCGATACACCCGTCGTTCATTATGAATTGGGGCGGGCGCTGGAGGAGAAGGGTGATTTAGCTGCTGCCGAGAAAGAATACCAAAAGGCTGCCAAAGATATGCCGCAAAACGAAACGTATCGACAAGCACATGACAGGGTTGCGAATCACTCTCATCCATAACGTCGAATGCATCCATCTCGGCCTGTGTTCGCTGGAAGCGTAAACTATATATCTGGTGCAAGCTTCATAACGAGCATCAAGCTTCTCTTTGTAGTGCCAACAGACATCGAAAAAGTGGTAGACGCCTTCTCACCCGAATTAGAAATGTTCCACGCTTGACATTTACGGTGCCATCAGTTGCTCTCTAGCGGGTTCCGCTCCGGCGCGCTAACTCCCGATACACGCGGTTGCCCCAGACTGACCTACTGTCGACTATATTCCCTGCTGGTGTTTGGCGGATGAGTGCGATAAAGACTCTGGGATTGCCCGAGACGCGGGGGGATGGGCGGCGGGGGTCTTATGTCCACGGAAAACCCAAGAAGTTCAGCGTGCGGATTTCGAGTGCACACTTTTGAGGCAGTGGGCGCGACGGTGGTGGAATGCTTTGGCCGATTGACGTTTGAGAATGCGCCTTCGCTGAAGGATGAGGTGAAGCCGCTGATTCCGGAACGCAAACGGATTGTGCTGGATTTGCAGGGAGTGCCGCAGATCGACAGCGCGGGTCTGGGAACGGTTGTGGGCTTATACGTGAGCGCGCGCACGCGGGGCTGCCGGATCGAGATCATCAACGCAAGCCAGCAAGTGAGCGAACTGTTCAGCGTGACGAACCTGCTGTCCTTGTTTGAGGATGCCGGTCGGCCTGGCGGCAGAATGATCTGAGTCTGAAAGCCGAAGTCGAAGAGGGATTTCATCGCACAAGAAACGTGCGATGGAAAACCGTATCTCCGCTCCGGGACGGCAAAGAGCGCCGTCCCTCCCGTCCCTTCGACTCCGCTCAGGGCAGGCGGAATGGCAGTTGAGAGGAATAAGAGAAATTGGCCAAGTGGAAGTGGTTGCCACGATCCCTCCGCTGCGCGGCCCGACGCGTCAAAATGCGACGCGCCAGGAAAAATCGGGCCGCTCCGGTCGGGATGACAATCGTTGGTCGGGTGCGGGTATTACCTGGGGCGCCGTGGACACGCTGGTTCGAAAATAGAAGAGGAATCCAAGACTCAGGCACACACGCCGCGCTTGGGGCACCCTCCGGAGTGGTGTGCTCGGGAGGCAGATGACAGCCAGAGAGGAGGGTTAGCCGCGGGTGACGGGGCGAGGCTCGAAAACGTCGGAGAAGAGTTTGTCGATGAGGTCGTGATACTGCTTTTCGACGACACGGCGTTTGAGCTTCATGGTGAAAGTGAGGCTGCCGCTATCGAAGGTGAAATCGTCGGGAAGGAGAGCGAACCGCTTGATGGTTTCGTACGAGGCGAGGTGAGTGGTGAGGCGGCGGACTTCCTCTTCGACAAGGGCATAAGAGCGGGGGTGGGAGGCGAGCTCCGCGTCTGATGCGAAATTCAGGCCTTGCTCGGCAAGCTTAGCGGAGACGGTGGTGGGGTTGGGAACGATCAAGGCGACGATGAATTTGCGCTGGTCGCCGACAACCATGGCATTGAGGATGTACGGGCTGGTCTTGAGCATGTTTTCAATGGGCTGCGGGGCAACGTATTTGCCGGCAGCCGTTTTGAGTAGATCCTTTTTGCGGTCGGTGATGAAAAGGTAGTTGTCCTTGTCCAGGAAGCCGATGTCGCCGGTGCTGAACCAGCCGTCTTCGGAAAGAACCGCGCGGGTGGCTTCGGCGTCCTTGAAGTAGCCCTGCATGACGCAGGGGCCCTTGGCGAGGATTTCGCCGTCGTCGGCAATGCGAATCTCAACGTTGGCGATGAGACGGCCAGAGCTGCCAACGCGATTTTGCGGATAGTTGGAGGAGAGGACTGGCGAAGTTTCCGTCAAGCCATAACCCTGGTAGATGGGAATGCCGATGGCCCAAAAAAACTGTGCCAATTCTCTGGAGAGCGGCGCGCCGCCAGACAAGACGACGCGAAGGTGGCCGCCGGTGCCGGCGCGAATCTTGGAATAGACCAGCCTGTCGGCGAGGACCCACTGCAACCTGGTGGCAAGGGTGGCCGGTCCTTCGCCACAGCGCCAGGGAGCGATTTTCTTGGTGAGCTTCATGGACCAATCGAAAATCTTGCGCTTGGCGCCGGTGTTCTTTGTGCCCTGCTCCATAAGGCGCGCATAGATTTTCTCGAAGAAGCGCGGGACAGCGGCGAGGAGGGTGGGTTTGACCTCGACAAGGGCCTGCGCGACGTTCTCAATCACCGGAACATAGGCCACCGGGCAGCCAGCGAAAATGAAGACGTAGTCGAGGGTGCGGCCGTAAACATGCGCGAGCGGGAGAAAGGAAACTGCCAGATCCACGGCCGGCTTGAGATCCAGGTCGCGGCACGAATCGCTGACGTTGGAGCTGAAATTCGTGTGCGTCAGCATGACTCCCTTGGGCTCGCCGGTGGTGCCGGAAGTGTAGATGATGGAAGCGAGCTGACTGGGAAGAACCTGGGCGGCGCGCATGCGGTAAGACGCGATTTCCGGGCCTCCAGCGGTGGCGATCAGGGTTTCATAGCGCAAATATTCGGAAGGAAGAGTGTCGCCAACCTCGGCAACGATGACCTGCTGGATGTCTTTCACTTCACCGCGAACTTGCAGGAATTTTGCGAGCTGCACCGCGCCACAGATGAAGAGAACCTGTGCGCCAGAGTGATTCAGGATATAGGCCATGCGGTCCAGAGACTCGTTGAAGTAGATGGGGACGGTGACAGCCCCGGACCCGTTGATGGCGAAGTCGGCGGTATGCCATTCGGGGCAGTTGGGGGCGAACAAGCCCACGCGGTCGCCGGGTTTCACGCCGAGTTCGACGAAGGCGTGGGCCAGCCCGGCCACACGCCGCAGGAATTCCTGGGAAGAGATAGGCACCCATCCTTCGGAACGCCGCACGAGTTGCGCCCGAGGAGAGGGGTGCTCGTCAATGGCGTGAAGGAAGCGAGAGGGGAGCGAGGCGTAGTTCATGGGCGAGGATGAATGTACCGCAAGGGAGGACAGAGGTGCAATATTGGTAGTGAGCGTGAGCGCGGAGGTAGAAGATTTGTTAAGTCTTGACGGTTATAGGTTATCTGCGATCAGCGATGAGGTATCAAGAGTTTGGAACGCCGGAGGACAGCCGAATTGGGGGCGGGGAACGGGGGCGGTGTGCTATTTTCAACTGCCTTTGGCAGTGGGTTAAGATGGGGTAGGAGCGCAGCCCATGAGCGTAAGCACAGCGATTTTGAATGATCCGGCGACCAGCCGGGGGCCATTTCGCGCGCCGCGCGGGACGCAGCTTTCCTGCAAAGGCTGGCAACAGGAGGCGGCGCTGCGGATGCTGCTGAACAACCTGGACCCGGACGTGGCGGAAAAGCCGGCGGAGCTGGTGGTCTATGGTGGCACGGGAAAAGCAGCGCGGAATTGGGACTGCTTCCACGCCATCGTGAAATCGTTGCGGGCGCTGGAGTCCGATGAGACCTTGCTGGTGCAATCGGGGAAGCCGGTCGCGGTGTTCCGTACGCACGAATATGCGCCGCGCGTGCTGCTGTGCAATGCCAACCTGGTGGGCCACTGGAACAATTGGGAGAAGTTCAACGAACTCGATCGCGCCGGTTTGATGATGTTCGGGCAGATGACCGCGGGAAGCTGGATCTACATCGGCACTCAGGGAATTTTGCAGGGAACGTATGAGACGTTTGCCGCCGCCGGGCGGAAACATTTTGGCGGCGACCTGAGCGGGAAACTGGTGGTGACCGGCGGCATAGGCGGGATGGGCGGGGCGCAACCACTGGCCGCAACGATGAACGGCGCGGCATTTCTGGGCATTGACGTGGATGCGGAGCGGATCAAGCGTCGCGTGAAGACCGGCTATTGCGATGTGATGGTGACTTCGCTGGATGAAGCGCTGCGCATCCTGAAAAATGCGGTGCGCAAACGCGAAGCGACATCGGTGGGTTTGCTGGGCAATTGCGCGGACCTGATTCCGGAGCTGGCGAAGCGCGGCGTGGTGCCGGACATCCTGACGGACCAGACCAGCGCGCACGACCCAATCAACGGGTATGTGCCCAACGGAATGACGCTGGAGCAGGCGCTGGAATTACGGAAGAGCAACCCGAAGGAGTACCGCAAGCGAGCGATCGTGGCGATAGGCGAGCATGTGCAAGGCATGCTGGACCTGCAAAAACTCGGCGCGGTGACCTTCGATTACGGCAACAACATCCGCACGTTTGCGTATGAAGCAGGTGTGAAGAACGCGTATGACTTCCCGGGATTCGTGCCGGCGTATATCCGTCCCTTGTTTTGCGAGGGAAAGGGGCCGTTCCGCTGGGCGGCACTCTCGGGGGAAGCATCGGACATCGCGCGGACGGACCAACTCGTGCTGGAAATGTTTCCGCAAAACGAGCACTTGAGGCGCTGGATCCACATGGCACAGAAGAAGGTGAAATTCCAGGGGCTGCCATCGCGCATCTGCTGGCTGGGCTACGGCGAGCGGGACAAATTCGGGCTGGCTCTGAATGACCTGGTGGCCAAGGGCGAATTGAAGGCGCCGATCGTGATCGGGCGCGATCACCTGGATTGCGGTTCGGTGGCTTCGCCGTACCGCGAAACGGAAGCCATGAAGGACGGCTCCGACGCGATTGCGGACTGGCCGCTGCTGAATGCGCTGGTCAGCACGGCGAGCGGGGCTTCGTGGGTGTCCATTCACAACGGCGGCGGAGTGGGCATTGGCTATTCGCAACACGCCGGGCAAGTGACCTGCGCGGACGGCACCAAGGAGATGGCTAAGCGCATCGAACGAGTATTGACGAATGATCCGGGATTGGGCGTAGCGCGGCACGTGGACGCGGGGTATCCGGAGGCGATTGAGTTTGCGAAGAAGACAGGCGTGAAAGTGCCGATGCTGTAGGGATTCGAGAGGGCGAGATAGTCGGCGGGACGGAAGAACGGAACGTACGTAGAAATTCAGACGAGGAGTACAAAGATGTACACGATTTTAGGTGCGACAGGGAATATTGGTTCGGTGATCGCACGGGCACTTCTCGAAAAGGGCGAGAAGGTGCGTGTGGTGGGAAGAAACGCCGGACGGCTGCAGCCGTTTGTGCAGCGGGGCGCGGAAGCATTTGTGGGAAACGTGATGGACGCGGAAACAATGACGAGGGCGCTGACGGGGGCGCGCGCGGCGTTCTTGATGATTCCACCGCGCATGACTTCGCCGGACTATCGCGCGGATCAGGAAAAGACCAGCGACGCTTTAAGCGCTGCAGCGAAAAACTCGGGGCTGCAGTATGCGGTGAACTTGAGCAGCTACGGAGCGCAGGCGCCGGCGGGAACGGGCCCCATCGCGGGCCTGCACAATTCGGAGAAGAAGCTGAATGCCATCGACAAGCTGAACGTGCTGCATCTGCGGGCTGGGTATTTCTTCGAGAACCATCTGGCGGGAATTCAGATGATTCAGATGATGGGGGTCTTCGGAGGAGCGCTACGAGGGGACCTGAAAATTCCGATGATCGCCACGCGCGACATCGGGGCGTATGCAGCGGAGCGCCTGCTGAAGCTGGATTTCAACGGGACGCGCACGCAGGAACTACAGGGCGAACGGGACATGACCTTGACCGAAGTTGTTGCCGTGGTTGCCAAGGGGCTGCGCAAGCCGGATTTGCGCTATGTACAGTTTCCCTACGACCAAGTGGAAAAAGTGCTGGGGCAGATGGGGGCGCCGGCAAAAACAGCGGCCAGCTTCATCGAAATGTTCCAGGGGATCAACAACGGCATCGTGACGGCAACGGAGACGCGATCGCCGGCGAACACAACGCCCAGTTCGATCGAGACGTTTGTGAAGGAAGTGTTTGTGCCGGCGTATCGAGGCAAGGCCGTCAGTGCGTAGGTGCAATTGGCGGGCGGGTCGGACATAATAACAACGCATTGAGCGACAGTTTACTCATCACAGGTGCTGCGCAGATTCTGACGCTGCGCGGCGGGGTTCCACGAAGAGGCAGTTCCCTTTCCAAGCTGGGATTGATTAAAGATGGCGCGCTGCTGGTGTGCGACGGCAAGATTGTAGCGGCGGGGCCACGGGCGCAAGTGGGAAAGCGGGCGGAAGCGCGGTGGGCGGAAAAGCTCGATGTCGGAAGCCGCGTTGTGTTGCCGGGATTCGTCGATTCGCATACCCACCTGATCCATGCGGCGAGCCGCGCGGAAGAATATGAGCTGAAGATTCAGGGAGCGAGTTACGAGGAGATCGCGCGCAAGGGCGGGGGAATCCTGAACTCCGCGAAGAAGCTGCGGGCCGCGACGGCAGAAGCGCTGAAACGCCGGGCGCGCGTGGCGCTGGAGGAATTTGCGGCGCACGGCACGACAACGGTGGAAGCGAAAAGCGGGTATGGGCTGGACGTCGCGAGCGAGCTGAAAATCCTGGGGCTGCACCGGGTACTGAATGCGGAGCAGCCGCTGGAAATTGTTTCGACGTTCCTGGGGGCGCACTCGATGCCGGCGGAGTTTCGCGGCTTGCCGGATGGCAGGGAACGCTACATCAAGCTGCTGGTGGAGCAGTTGCTGCCGGAAGTGGTGCACGACCGGCTGGCGGAATTTTGCGATGTGTTTTGCGATCGCGGGGCATTCACGCGGGAAGAATCGAAGCGCGTGTTAAGCGAGGGCAAGCGGCACGGGCTGGCGCCGCGGGTGCATGCGGAGCAACTGTCGCACACGGGGGCGACGCGACTCGCGGTGGCGCTGGAAGCAGCGAGTTGCGATCACCTGGAGCAGGTGAATGCCGGGGACATCCGGGCACTGGCGAATTCGCGCACGGCCGCGACGCTGCTGCCGGGTTGCGATTTTCATCTCGGACTGAAACAGTATGCGCCGGCGCGGAAATTGATCGAGGCGGGAGCCATCGTGGCGCTGGCGACGGACTACAATCCGGGGACGAGCCCCACGATGAGCATGCCGATGATACTGTCGCTGGCGTGCACGCAACTTCGCATGACGCCGGCGGAAGCGATTGCGGCGGCGACGATCAATGGGGCCTACGCGCTGCGCAGGCAAAAACGCATTGGTTCGCTGGAAGCGGGCAAGCAGGCGGACCTGGCCGTATTCGAAGTGGAGGATTACCGCGAAATTCCCTATTATTTTGGAATGAACCGCTGCTGGATGACCATGAAACGCGGTGAAATTATTTACATGCAGGATTGAAAGAGTCGTAGCCAACCGGGGCGCGGAGAAACTGCTCCCCTGCAAAGACGGAACTCAGCCCATGAAACGATTGATTGAGTGTGTGCCAAATTTTTCCGAGGGACGCGATCCCGCGAAGGTCAGCGCGATCGTGGAGACCATGCGCAGCGTGCCGGGCGTCTACGTGCTGGATCAGGAGATGGACGCCGACCATAACCGCTGCGTGATTACGCTGGCAGGCGATCCCGACGCTGTCGGTGAAGCGGCGCTGCTGGGTGCGGGCCGCGCGATGGAACTGATTGACATGAACATGCACACGGGAGCGCACCCGCGGGTGGGCGCGACGGATGTGCTGCCGTTTATTCCCATCGAGGGCGTGACGATCGAAGACTGCGTGGCGCTCGCGCGGCGCGTGGGCAACGAACTCTGGAAGCGCTACCGCATACCGGTTTTCTTTTACGAAGCGGCGGCCATGCGGCCGGACCGCGTCAACCTGGAGAATATCCGACGTGGGCAGTTCGAGGGGTTGCGCGACGAGATGAAGCACAACCTCGATCGCCAGCCGGACGTGGGCGAACCGAAACTGCATCCGACGGCGGGGGTGACGGTGGTGGGCGCGCGGAAGTTTCTGATTGCCTACAACGTGAACCTGAATACGCCGGATGTGGGAATCGCCAACAAAATCGCGAGGGCCATCCGGTTTTCGAGCGGTGGGCTGCGCTACGTGAAATCCATGGGTGTGGAATTGAAGGCGCGCAACCTGGCACAGGTGTCCATCAATTTGACGGATTTTGAGCAGACGCCGATGCACCGGGTGTACGAGATGGTGAAGCGCGAGGCGGAGCGCTACGGCGCGGTGCCGGTAGGCAGCGAGATTGTGGGGTTGATACCGAAGAAGGCCATCGAGATGGCCGCCGGCTATTTTCTGCAGTTGGAGAACTTCTCGCCGTCGCAGGTGTTTGAGAACAAGCTGGAAGCGGTGTTGAGCGGCGCGCCGGCCGAAGCGAAGGATGGAAAACTGGCAAACTTGGCGCGGCCGTTTCTGGAGGCGGTGGCGGAACCTGCGGCGACCCCGGGAGGCGGTAGCGTATCGGCCCTGGCGGCGGGACTCGCGGGAGCGCTGGGACAGATGGTCGCGGGGTTATCGCGGAAGAAGAAGTCGCAAATCGCGTATGTGGACAAACTCAGCGATCAAATGGATGCGCTGCGAAAGACGACGGACGAATTGACCAACGCGATTGATCGTGATGCGGCTTCGTATGATGCGGTGATGGGGGCATTCAAGCTGCCGCAAGGCAACAGCGAGGAGAAGCGGCTGCGCGAGGAAGCCATACAGAAAGCAACCAAAGGCGCAGCGGAAGTGCCCTTGGAAGTGGCGGAGAAGGCGGCGGCGCTGCATGCCCGGTTGGTACAACTGGAGGCCATCGCCGCGGCATCCATGAAGTCAGATCTGCGCGTGGCGCGTCTAATGGCAATAGCGGGAGCAAATGGCGCCCTGGCCAATGTGGAGATCAATCTGGAAGGGTTGAAAGATGCGGCGTATGCAACTGCCATGCGCGGAAAAGTTGACGAAGTGCGCAAACGCCTCAGCTAATGTAAGGGATGTAGCGTAAACTGGATTCTGCCTCGAAGCCCCGAAAGGAGCATTTCATGAAGTGGACCAATACGGTCTCGCGGATGTTGGCGGCATGTGCCCTGCTGGCATTGCTGGCCGCCGCGAAACCCACAAAGGCGGGAAGCCTGAGCGCCGATACGATTGCGCTGTTCCCGAAGAATGTGGGGGAATTTGCGTACGCGGATTTGAAGCAAGCGCGGACGATGAAGTGGTTCCCTGCCCTGCAGGAGCAGATGCTGCCGGAACGCTTCCGGCAATTTGAAAAATTCCTAGCGTCCGCCGGAGTGGACCCCAATTCCCAGGTGGAAGAACTCGCGTGGGGTTTGGTGCCACAATCGGCGGCGAAGCAAGACGGCAAGGCCACGACGACGGACGTCCCGGAGAGCGAACAGATCGTGGGGGTCGCGCTGGGAAATTTCAATCCGGATTCCACGGAAGCGTATTTCAAGCAGCAGAAGCTGGCGACCTCCAAATCGCGTGGATACACGTTGTTTGCTTTCGGATCAGGAGTGGGGCCGAATGACCTGTTTTTCTTTTTTATTGATTCGAGCAAGGCGGCGTTTGGGCACAAGCAATTGCTCGAAAAGATGATCGAAATCCGCTACGGCGGCGAGGAAGGCATGCTGAGCAACGACAAACTGTTCAGCCTGATCAACGAGGTGAACGGCTCGGGCGTAGTGTGGGCGGTATTGGACGCTAGTTACACGCGGCTGGCAATGGGGCAACTGGCTCCGGAAGTGGAGCAGTTTCCGGAAGCAGCGAAACTCGTGCAGCACATGCAGTCCATGATCATTAGCGCAACGGCAAGCAGCGGGCTGGAGGCTAAATTCCAGGCGGTCTGCGCTTCACCCGAGGATGCGAATACCTTGAGCCAGTTAATGACAGCGGGATTGCTTTACAAGAAATACCAGGCCGGCAAGGACAACCCGGAACTGGGGCAACTGCTGGATCAGGCGAGCGTGACGCCCTCCGGGGAGCGCGTGGTGATACGTATGTCGGTGAGTGACGATCAGATGACCTCGCTGATCAAAAGGAATACGTTCGCGTTCAAGATGTAATCCGCCTGGATTGTTAAAAGGCAGAACCAACTCCCAAAATCCGTCATTCCGACCGGAGGGACGGCGCTTTTGGCCGTCCCGGAACGGAGGAATCCTTCTGCGATTTTCGATTTCGGACTAGTAGAAACAAATGTCCCTGGGGTAGACATGCTCCGGGGATTTTTGTTCGGAAGACTATTCCGCGTCGGGTGAGGGAGTAACGAACTTGGTCAGGCGCAGGACCGCGGAGGCCCCCCGCGTTTCGCAATGAACTTCATCTACACCCGGCCAGGCGAGATGGCCCTTGTCCGCAGGTGCTTCCTCGATGGGCAGAAAGACTTCCATTTCAATGCGATCGGCCAAGCGGTGAAACGCGACGTCGCAAGGAGTGGCGGAAACATGCAGGCCAAAACAATGGCGGCAGACCGAAAGTACGGAGGATTGCAGCTCAAGGATAAGTTCGTTGGCCAGCCCGGCGTTGTCGGCAAAAAAGCGCGCCACACCGCCCACCGCGGCGGCCAGGCGTTCATCGGGGTCCATGCGCAAGCGGAGGTGGAGGGGGTTCGTGGGCACGGTTAGTGCTCGTTGGCGAGGGACACGTCACAGGCTTCGCGACAATCAGGGCAGTAGTACAGCCCATCGGAACATAGGCGGACGTTGTGCTGGCCTTTGCAGATGGTGCAATACTTCTCGCAGTCGCAGTACTCTTCGGTCTTTTCGCACTGCGTGCAGACAATCTGCGGGTGGTCGCCTGGCATTCGCGCCTCCGAAGAGAACTGTACCTGAGGAGCGTGTGGCCAGCAAGCGTAGCGTGAAGGGCGATTTACAGGGTCGCAAGAGCTACCGTGCGCGCGCAAGCCTGAGAGCGATCGGTGGGTCAGGTTCCGGTTAATGCGGTTATCGCGCATTGAGTCCATACAGCCGCTCTTAGACGCGGTACAGAGATGCTTAACCAGACTTGACGGGGTAGACGGACGCGCGACCCACTGAATCCATTGACTCTGCGCGGGGGTGGACATAGTATCGCGCTCAGGTGCGCTCCAACCCGAGGTATCAGTATCTTCAGAGAGGTGAAACGACGATGCCGCACCGCCCGTGGCCATTTTTGATAAGCGCAATTTGCGTTCTGCTTTTGGCGTGTTCCTGTGCGCCACCCATCTCCGAGAGTGACAAAGCCTTCACCGACGCGAGAAACAACCTCAAATTTTCCGATTTCGATGGGGCGTTGAACAATCTCGACAAAGTAGTTAAATCAGCCAAGGACGAGTCTCACCGCCAGCAAGCGCTTGTCCTTCGCATTGCACTGGGCACGGCGCTCGCCGATGCCAACAGACAAATGGCGGAAACCTATTACACCGGGGCACAACAGCCTGCCGCCCAGTCGCACTCCAACTCCTTTTACAAAATGCGTTCCGATTACTACAGCACCGCAAACACGCTTCTAATGGACGCAATGCAGACGGCGATGAATCAACGCTCCAAGTTGAGCGGCAACCCCATGCCCCTGGAAGTCAGCTTTCCGAGTTTCACGGGAACAATTCCTGGGCTGACAAAGATCAAGGAGGGTCAATTCGTTTCGGATACCGACCGGTTGAGCGCGGAACTCCAGGCAGACCGCAACACTTTTGCAGTCGTCCTTTCAGCGATCGCTGGAGCTGGCCAGGACCCCAACAAAGGTCAAGCCGCATTCAGCAGCGGCAAGGTTGAGATTGATCCGCGGGTCTACCTCATCGAGATCAGCGACAGTTTCCTTAAGACAGGCGCCATGTTTGATTCGCACGGCCTCAACCAGCCGGATCACTTGCGCACTGTCAACGAGGTCGTTCGCGGAAATCTGGATGTTGCGCTGAAGTTGCTCGCCGCGAAGCCGGACAAGGACCTGGAAGCGCGCGTCGCGAAAATGCAGGCAGACTGCGAGAAGACACTCAAAAAGCTGCCGAAGTAGCGTGCTCTCCAGCCGCCTGGACATGTAGTCGCGTAATCGGAATCTGACCCGTCACCAAAGAGCGGGCTGTTTTGACCCCCTGGAGGCACGCGTGTTAACATCCGGTTTGCCCGAGCACGCGGAATGGAATCGGTCACCTCTCCCCCCATCGCTGTCCTTCGCAAAACACCGTTAAACGCGGCGCACCGCCGTCTTGGCGCCAAGATGGTGAATTTTGGCGGCTGGGATATGCCGGTGGAATACCCTTCCAGCGGCGGACTGATGGCAGAGCACCGGGCGGTGCGCGGTGGATGCGGCTTGTTTGACGTGAGCCACATGGGGGACATCCGCGTGCGTACGGGCAAGAGCGCCGGCGGAGCGCTGGCGGCGGTGCAGCACATCACCATGAACGATGCATCGCGGCTGGCGATCGGCCAGGCACAGTATTCGGCGATGCTCTACCCCGAAGGCACGTTTGTGGATGATGTGATCGTGCACCGGCTGGGCGAAGACGATTTCCTGCTGGTGATCAATGCCGGGACGCGGGAGAAAGATATTTCGTGGGTGCGCGAGAATACCAAGGGCTTCGACTGCCAGGTGGAGGAGTTGAGCGACGTCTACACGCAACTGGCGATCCAAGGGCCGCGGGCCGTGGATGTGCTGCGAAAGCTGACGGACGCGCATCTGGACGGCATCAAGAATTACTGGTTCACGCACGAAGCGGTTTGCGGGCTGAAGAACACGTTGATCGCGCGAACGGGTTACACGGGGGAAGATGGATTTGAGATATACGTGCCGTCGGACGCGGCCACGAGCGAGCGCGTGTGGAACGAAGTGCGGGAAGCGGGGAAGGAGTTTGGCATTGTTCCCTGCGGGCTGGGCGCGCGCAATACGCTGCGGCTGGAAGCCAAAATGGCGTTGTATGGGCACGAAATCAGCGAGAAGATCAACGTTTGGGAAGCGGGGCTGGATCGCTACTGCCGTATGGAGAAGGGCGAATTCATCGGGCGGGCGGCGCTGGAAAAAGCGCGGGCGGCGGGCCTGCGACGCACGCTTGTCGGGCTGGAGATGGTCGACCGAGGAATCGCAAGGGACGAGTACCGCTGCCTGAACGAAGCCGGCGAAGCGATTGGTGTGGTCACGAGCGGGTCGCCTTCGCCGACACTGGGCAAAAACATTGCGCTCGCCTACGTGCCGTCGGCGATGGCGGGACTGGGCACGATTATTTGGGTGGAGATTCGTTCGCAGAGATGCCGCGCGCAGGTGGTGGCAACTCCGTTTTACAGGCGGCCCAGGAAAGTGCAGGCGGTGTAGGCCCGGACTGGCCGGGGAATCCTTTAGAGGAGTGGTGGAATGACGTATCCAACAGAATACCGCTATACGAAAGAGCACGAGTGGATCGTCGTAAAGGGCGGCATCGCCACGATCGGCATCACGGACTATGCCCAACACGAACTGGGCGACGTCGTGTTCGTGGAATTACCCAAGGCGGGAGCGAAGCTGGCGGCCGGGAAGATCTTTGGCTCCGTGGAATCCGTGAAGGCCGTGAGTGAGATTTTCGCCCCGGCGAGCGGGGACGTTGTGGAGGCAAACGCGGTGCTGCAGGACAAGCCGGAGACACTCAACAGCGACCCGCACGGCGCCGGATGGCTGGTGAAAGTGAAGCTGACGAATCCCGCCGAACTCTCTTCCCTGCTGGACGCCGCGGCGTATGAGGCTTTCATCGCGGAAAAGCTGAAGGAAGCGTAGAGCTGATGCGCTATCTCCCGAAGAGCCCAGCCGAGCGGCAAGAGATGCTGGCCGCGATCGGCGTGCAATCCGTAGAAGAGCTGTTCTCCACTATTCCGGAAGCCTACCGGCTGAAAAAACCATTGAACCTCCCACGGCCGCTCTCGGAGCCTGAAGTGATTGAATATTTTCGTGCGCGTGCGGCGGAGAATTCCGTGGGGTACACGAGCTTTCTGGGCGCGGGGATCTATAACCACCTGTGTTCGGTGATTACCGACACGGTGCTGCAGCGAGGCGAATTCCTGACGTCGTACACGCCCTACCAGGCGGAGATTTCGCAGGGAACGCTGCAAGCGATCTTTGAATTTCAGACGCTGATGTGCCAGTTGACCGGGCAAGAGGTCGCGAACGCGTCCATGTACGACGGATCAACGGCGACAACCGAAGCCGTCTTGATGGCGGAGCGTCTGACCGGGAAGCGGCGCGTGCTGGTGGCGCGTTCCGTGCATCCGGAATATCGCGAAGTGCTGAAGACGTACGCGAAGAATTCCGGATTGAGCGTGGAAGAGATTGCATATACCGCGGCGGGAACGGTGGATCCGAAGGGACTGCAAAGCGCGCTGCGGGACGATGTATGCGCGGTGGTGGTGCAGTCACCCAATTTCTTTGGCGCGATGGAAGCGCTGAGCCCGTTGGCGGAAGCGGCGCATACCCGGGGCGCACTGCTGGTAACAGCGATTACCGAGGGAGTTTCGCTGGGCGTAATGAAACCGCCTGCCGAAGCGGACATCGTAGCGATGGAAGCGCAGAGCTTTGGCCTGGCGCCGAGCTATGGCGGCCCGTTCGCCGGGGTAATCGCTGCGAAGGAGAAATTCGTGCGGCAGATGCCGGGGCGCCTGGCAGGGCAGACCGTGGATCTCGACGGGCGCCGCGGGTTCGTGCTGACCCTGGCCACGCGCGAGCAGCACATTCGTCGGGAGAAGGCGACGTCTAACATCTGCACGAACCAGGCGCTCTGCGCGCTGGCGGCCACCGTGCACCTGACATTGCTCGGCAAAGAAGGTCTGCGCGAGATGGCCGAGCAAAGCCTGGCGAAAGCGCAGTTCGCGTTAAAGGAACTGCAGACGATTCCTGGCGTGAAGCGGACGTTTACGGCCCCGTTCTTTAACGAATTTGCGGTGGAACTGCCGCGGTCGGTGAAGATGGTGAACGCCGAATTGCTGAAGGAAAAGATTGTCGGGCCATTCGTGCTCGGGTCTGCCTATCCGGAGTTGACGAAGCACGCGCTGGTTTGCGTGACGGAAACAACGTCGCGCGCGGAGATTGAACGAATGGTTGCGGCAGTGAGACACGCATTGGAACAGCCGCTCTGACTAAGGAGAAAGCGGCGAAGAGATTGGCGATGGGAAGCATTGCCCGAAGAATTCAGCGATGAATGACAACATCAAAAAGGTGCTGCGGCACCCCACCCAGAGCGAGGGCTTGATCTTTGAGAAGTCTTCACCAGGGAAGCGCGCGTTTGATCTTCCGCCGCTCGACGTTCCGGCGACGGACGCGGCGGAAGCGCTGGGACAATTCCACCGCGGCGGGGGCGTGGAAGGTTTTCCCGAAGTCAGCGAGATCGAAGTGCTGCGCCATTTTACGCGCCTTTCGACGTGGAATTACGCGATTGACCTGGGGATGTACCCGTTGGGTTCCTGCACGATGAAGTACAACCCGCGCGTGAATGAGCACGTTGCGCGGCTGGCGGGGCTGGCCACGGAACATCCGTACCAGCCGCAGGAGCTTTCACAAGGCTGCCTTAAAATCCTGAGCCTGCTGGAAAAGTGCCTGCTGGAAATCACTGGCATGGATGCGGTGACGCTGCAACCGGCGGCGGGGGCGCAGGGCGAGCTGACGGGAATCCTATTGATCCGTGCGCACCACGAGAAGCTGGGGAACCCGCGCAAGACCGTGCTGATCCCGGATTCGGCGCACGGCACCAATCCGGCAACGGCGATTATTGCGGGCTACCAGGTACAGAACATCAAGTCCAGCGACGAGGGGCAAATTGACATCGCGCACCTGGATGAGCAGGTGACCGGCGACGTTGCGGCGCTGATGCTCACCAATCCCTCGACGCTGGGAATCTTCGAGCAGCACATCGCGGAAATCGCCAAGGTGCTGCATGCCAAGGGCGCGCTGCTCTACATGGACGGCGCAAACATGAATGCGCTGACGGGCGTGACGCGGCCTGGCGACCTGGGCGTGGACGTGATGCACCTGAACTTGCACAAAACGTTTTCCACGCCGCATGGCGGAGGGGGGCCAGGCGCGGGCCCTGTTGCAACCAAGAAATTTCTGGAACCCTATCTGCCCGTGCCGGTGCTGGTGGAAAAAGAAGGCGGCCGGCTGGCGCTGGATCACCACCGCAAGGAAACCATCGGGCGCGTGCGCGCGTTCGGCGGAAATTTCGGCGTTCTGGTGCGGGCGCTGGCGTACATCCTGGCGTACGGCCCCGGCGTGCGGCAGGCCACGGAAGATGCCGTTTTAAACGCGAATTACATTCGGAAGCATCTGGAAGGCGTGTTTGACTTACCGTACACGCGGCCCTCGATGCATGAAGTTGTGTTCAGCGACGCGCTGCAGAAAAAACACGGCGTGAACACGATGGATATCGCCAAGCGGCTGATCGATTATGGGTTTCATCCGTACACGACGGCGTTCCCGCTGATTGTTCCCGGCGCGTTGATGATCGAACCGACGGAATCGGAATCGAAAGAGGAGTGCGATCTGTTCATTGATGCCATGAAATCGATCGCCAGGGAATCCGAAGCCAATCCGGAAGTGGTGAAGACGGCGCCGCATACGACGCGGCTGCGGCGGCTCGATGAAGTAACTGCAGCGCGGAAGCCGGTGCTGCGCTGGAAGCCCAGCGGGAAAAAGAGCGAAGTCGCGGATTAGACTTGCCTCTCTCCGCTTGGAATTTGCCTGTAATCCAACTGAAGACTTCATGCAAGGTCAATTCACGTGCGGTCCGGGCCCCGCGTTTTGCTGGCACCGCCGTGCGAAGGCCAATTGCGCGCCCCTCCGGTCGGAATGACAAATTTGGAGAGATGAATGATGTTGCGAAAGGAAAAGCCCGGGCAGTTGCCCGCCCGGGCTTGCGAGAGGAGGAGCAAACGAAAATTATCGCGCGAAACGCGGCGCGGGTTCCGGAGCAACTTGCACGCTGGGAGCTTCAACGGGGCGCCCGCCGCGGGCTTGTGAAAGCTTCGGGGCAGCAACCGGCTCTGGCCGGCGGAACGGTATGGCCACGTTTTCGCCTTCGCGCGCGAAATTGAGGTGGTCGTCGTCGCGATCCCAATCGATGCAGATCAGGTCGCCGAAATGGACTTGTTCCGTGGCCAAAAGATTGGCCATGGGGTAGACGACGTGGCGTTCGATAGCGCGCTTGAGGTGACGCGCGCCGTAGCGCTGGTCGGTGCCCTCTTGCAGGAGGAAATTGCGGCCATGTTCGGTAACGCGGAAAAGGAACTGGCCTTTGGCGGTTTCGAGGACGCGCTGTTGCACCATGGTCAGCTCGATATCCAGAACCTGCTCGAGCTGTTTGCGCTGCAGCGGGTGGAAGACTACGACCTTGTCCAGTCGGTTCATGAATTCGGGGGAGAACTTGCGACGCGCCGCTTCGACGGCGGTGCGCTCGACTTTCTGGTCGAGGTTGGTCTTGGGCTTGTCGTCGGACTCAATGAAGCCATATCCGCCGGCCATGAGCTCGGTGATGTCGCCGCCACCAAGGTTGGAGGTCATGAAGATGACGGTTTGCGAGAGGTCCACGCGGCGATTGTCGCCGAGTGTGAGGGTGGCCTTGTCCAGCATACCGAGGAGCAACTGCCAGAGGGCATCGCTGGCTTTTTCAATTTCGTCGAAGAGCAGGAATGAAAGCTTCAGCTTGTCACTGTGGGAAACCGCCAGGGCTTCCTGGGTGATTAAAGGATGAGTTTCGCGATGGCCGAGATAGCCTGGGGGCGAACCGATGAGTTTCGCGATTTCGTGGGAGTGCTGGAATTCCGCGCAGTCGACTTTGATAACCAGGTGAGGATCGCCGAACAGGATTTCCGCCGCCGCTTCCACAATGCGGGTCTTGCCGGAACCCGTGGGTCCGAGAAAAAGGAGGTTGCCGACAGGGCGTCCCGGGGAGTTAAGGCCCGCGGTGAAAACCTGGAAGAGGTCCACGAGGGCCTGCACGCCTTCTTCCTGACCAACGATCTTGGCGCGAAGCGATTGATGGAAATCGCGCGTGTCGTTGCTGCGGATGCTGGGGTCTAGTTGTTGCCGCACGGCTGCTCTCATACTTTCTACCTCGGCCTGGATCGCGCTTTACTTTAGTGCAACGCCAAACAGGACCAAATGGCACTGCGTAAGCAAAGTAGCGCGGTCAGGTCTAAATATGCATGGGGCGTGCCACAATGCGGAAATTGCACCGCTCGCGCAAGAACCTATGCACTCAACGACATAGGCGTGTTGCAGTCCTGGAAACTGTCTCACGGCGTGAGACGATGTTCCATCCAAGCGCAATCTGAGATTGCTGAAACACAAATGGTCACCGCATGGATGACCAAAAGGAGCACTGGGGTGAAGCGCCCCAGTACCAACGGACAGGTAATTTTTCGCTCAACGCTCTTCTTTTTTGCGCCCTTGCAGCGCTCGCCGCGCAGCAGTGGGAGAAGCTGCAGGGAGAGCAAGCGGGCTGGAGATATCCCCGGCGACGGCTTCGGCGGGAGCGTCTTTGCCAAGGCCGTCCGCACCTAGGATGGCCGCAGCGGCTTCCCTCTCTACCGATTCGCAGGAGACGAGGGCGCCTTCCTGCTCGCGAACGAAGGTCAATTCCTTGTGCTGTCCGTCCCAATCGATGCGGACCAGGTCGCCGACGCGCACTTGCTGCGTGGCCAGCAGGTTGGCCAGCGGGTAGACGACGTAGCGCTCGATGGCGCGCTTCAGATGTCGTGCACCGCAGCGCTGGTCCGTGCCTTCCTGCAAAAGGAAATCGCGGCCGGAATCGGTGACGTGGAAGAGGAATTTTCCGTTGGCGGCGTCCAAGACGCGCTTCTGGACCATACCGAGCTCGATGTCGAGCACCAGCTCGAGTTGCTCGCGCTGGAGCGAGTGGAAGACAACCAGCTTGTCCAGGCGGTTCATGAATTCGGGGGAGAACTTGCGGCGCGCCGCTTCGACGGCGGTGCGCTCGACTTTTTGGTCGAGGTTGGTCTTGGGCTTGTCGTCGGACTTGATGAAGCCGTAGCCGCCATCCATTAACTCGGTGATTTCGCCCGCGCCCAGATTGGAGGTCATGAAGATGACGGTCTGGGAGAGATCCACGCGGCGGTTATCGCCCAGGGTGAGGGTGGCCTTGTCCAGCATGCCGAGGAGCAATTGCCAGAGCGCGTCGCTGGCTTTTTCGATTTCGTCGAAGAGCAGGAAAGAAAGCTTTAGCTTGTCGCTGTGGTGCGCCGCCAGGGCTTCCTGGGTGATCAACGGATGCGTTTCGCGGTGGCCAAGATAGCCTGGGGGCGACCCGATCAACTTGGCGATTTCATGGGAGTGCTGGAATTCCGCGCAATCGATCTTGATGATGGCGCGTGGACTGCCAAACAAAATTTCTGCCGCCGCTTCCACGATGCGGGTTTTGCCGGAGCCCGTTGGCCCCAGGAACAACAGGTTGCCTACCGGGCGGCCCGGGGAATTCAGTCCGGCGGTGAAGACCTGGAAGAGCTCGACGAGCGCTTGCACGCCCTCGTCCTGCCCGACGATCTTGGAACGCAGCGCCTTTTGAAACTCGACGGTTTCCGCGCTGCGGATATTTGGATTTAGAGATAGATCGGCTGTCCCCATCACCGCCTCCTAGCGCCCCCGGAATCCGGGTTGCGCACTTCCAAAGCGACCGCTGGTCCGGCCGAATCTCTTCAGTTCATCCTTGCGGTCAAACTGGTCGAGTTTCACCTGGATGGTGGACTGCAGGAGCCGCAACTGCACGAGCAACTCCCGCGCCACCGCGGGCGATTCGGAAAGACGAAGTACAGGCGGGAAGAAGTCCGCCAAGTCCAGATTGAGGTTTCGCAGGGAGTGGACGAGTTTCTGAACGGCGGGCGACTGCGGGTCGGACAGATCGATCTGATTGTTCAACTGGTCGCGGAGGGTGTGCCAGTTGAGTTCCACGAAGGGATGTTTCTTGCTGACTGCGCGAACAATTTCGTCGGTGATGCGGGCGCGAGCGCCGAGCCGCGCGAGGTGGAGTTGCCGCACTTTTCCACCGCGGCGCACGTTGTGCACCAGGTAATAGGCATTTCCTTTGCGGCGAACGAATGCCATCGCGGAACCTCGGCCAAGCTGCCGGACAGAGGGAGCAGCCGCCGAAAGCGGATGGCCTTCTCTCCGTCTGGTGTCTGTAGTGTAAGCTAGTTCCACTACAGGATGCAAGATAAGATGCGCTGAATGAGCAATGGTTGCTTGCCTCTCCGCTGCAGCCATGCTCGCGCAGTTGCCGCTTGTTGCTGCATCCATTTTTTCGCTGCATGCCATCATTGTTTTGGTCCTGTGCCGCGGAGCCTGCGCGCCAGCGGCCTACACTTCGTTCAACACTTCCCTGCGGCAAGTTTCTCTTGTGAGCTGCCCGCGGCATCCTTACCATAGAGGCCGCTTGAGCCATGGAGGTTTCCGAGATGTCCTGGGATCCGGTGTACCGGCTGGTGAAACTAATTCCGCGCGGCCGGGTTATGACCTACGGGGCGCTGGCTAGAGCTTTACGTCTGCGCGGCGGGGCGAGAGCCGCGGGCAGGGCTATGGCGGCGACCCCTTCTGGTAAAGGCATACCGTGGCATCGCGTGGTGGGCGAACGCGGAAAACTGCTGATCCGTGAGCCCTACGCTTCGCTGCAGCGCAAACTACTGGAAAGCGAAGGCGTAACCTTGCGGGAATCGCGCGTGGTCGTCAAAACCTGCCATTGGCACCCGCCGCTCCGCAAAAGTTCGACAGCCAAACGCAAAACGGTCCGCAAAAGCAAATAGTCAATCCCGGAATCACTAACTTTCGACGCTACCCGGTCGGGGATGTGTTAGATTCGGCGCGACATGAGATTTTCCGGACTTTTTCGGCGCAGGGCTGGTTCGTGGAATTTATTCTGCAGTCTGCTGCAAGTTATCGCCATCACGGTTGTTTGGCTCGCCGCCGGGACGCAATCACTTCGCGCGGAGACGGGTCGCGATGCCTGGTTGCGTTATACCCCACTTGATCCTGCAGCAAGCGCGAAATACTCCTCGCTTCCCCGCCTCATTGTGCGTGTTGGCGATTCTCCCGTTCTGGACTCGGCGGAGCGGGAATTGACGCGCGGTGTGACGGGGATGCTTGGCGGCGAGTTACGCCGCGCAACAGCGCATGATATTGGGCCATTCATTTTGATGGGAACGCTCGACTCGGTGCTGGAAGCGATCGGGGACTTAGTCCGGCCGCCGAATCTTTCAGGAGACGGTTACTGGATTTCGCAGGCCAAGCTCGGCGCCGCCACGTGTTTCATCATCACCGCGCCGAACGATCGCGGCGTGCTGTATGGCGTCTTCGCCTTTTTGAGCAAGATCGCCCGCAACGAGAGTTTGGATTCCCTCAAGGTCGTGCAAGTCCCCGCGAACTCCATTCGCATGGTCGATCAATGGGACAACCTGGATGGCACGATCGAACGGGGCTATGCCGGAGCCTCGCTCTTCTTTGAAAATGGCCAAGTCCGCGAGGACCTCTCGCGTGCTGGCGAGTACGCCCGCCTTCTTGCCTCGGTTGGAATAAACATATGCGCCATCAATAATGTGAACGCGAATCCCCGGCTTCTCGATCAGGCCTTCCTGCCGCAATTGCGCCGTGTCGCCGAAACGTTCCGCCCCTGGGGCCTGCGACTGGCACTATCCGTTGATGTCAGCAGTCCAAAGGTGATCGGCGGGTTGCCTACCTTCGATCCACTCGATCCGCGCGTGGCCGCGTGGTGGCAGCAAACGGTTGATGCACTCTACGCCGAAATTCCAGACTTTGCCGGGTTCGTTGTGAAAGCGGATTCGGAGGGCCGTGCGGGGCCCGCCAGCTACGGGCGCACTCCCGCCGACGCCGCCAACGCGATCGCGCGTGCGCTGAAACCTCACGGTGGCCTGCTTTTCTACCGCAGTTTCGTTTACGACCACCACCTCGACTGGCGCAATCCCAAAAATGATCGTGCCAGGGCGGCCTACGACATTTTTCATCCGCTGGACGGCCAATTCGCGGAAAATGTCGTGATTCAAATCAAACATGGGCCCATCGATTTTCAGGTCCGCGAACCGGTTTCACCTCTGCTCGGCGGCCTGGAAAAAACGAATGAAGCCGTCGAGCTGCAAATCACGCAGGAATATACCGGGCAGCAGCGACATCTGTGTTATCTCGTGCCGATGTGGAAGGAAGTCCTCGATTTCGATATGCGCAACGCGGGCCAATCCACGCCCGTGCGCGATTTGGTTTCCGGCAAGACCTACCAGCGCCCCTACGGCGGCTTGGTCGGTGTCGCGAATGTGGGCATGGATGCGAACTGGCTGGCGCATCCACTGGCGATGGCCAACCTTTATGGCTTCGGCCGCCTGGCGTGGGACCCCACCCTCAGCGCGCAAACCATCACGGAAGAATGGACGCGCCTCACCTTCAGCAACGATGCAACCACCGTTTCCACGATTGATGCCATGCTGCTTTCTTCCTGGAACATCTACGAAAGCTATACGGGGCCGCTCGGGGCGGGCACGCTCACCGACATTCTCGGCAGCCACTACGGTCCCGGCGTGGAATCCTCAGAACGAAATGGCTGGGGCCAGTGGCACCGCGCGGATCAGGCGGGGATTGGCATGGATCGAACAGCCGCCACAGGGACTGGGTATGTCGCGCAATATTCGCCCGCAGTTGCGAAGCAATACGAGTCCGTGGAAACGACGCCAGACGAATTGCTCTTGTTTTTCCACCATGTTCCTTACTCTTACAAACTTCACTCCGGCAAAACCGTGATCCAACATATTTATGATTCACATTATGACGGCGCCGGCCGGGCCGCTGCGCTCGTCACCCAGTGGCAGTCATTGAAAGGCCGCGTGGATCAGGCACGTTACGAAGACGTGTTGCGGCGCCTTGAGTATCAGGCGGGCCACGCCATCGTTTGGCGCGACGCCATTTGCAACTGGTTTGCCCGTACCTCAGACATCCCCGATGAACGCGGGCGCGTCGGCCACTATCCTGGCCGAGTTGAAGCGGAGGACATGGAGTTGCACGGCTACGTGCCGTTCGACGTCACTCCGTGGGAAGCCGCTTCGGGCGGCAAGGGAATCGAATGCCCTTCGACGTCTGAGTCCTGCACGGCCAGTTTTCATTTCACGGGTGCTCCGGGATTCTACGACATTGATGTTCGTTACTTCGATCAATCGAACGGCATCTCTCGATTCCGCGTGTATCTGGGCAACCAGCTCATCGCCGAATGGAGCGCCAACGAACAATTTCCCGCGACAGTTCCCAACGCGGATTCATCCACGCGACACCGCATTCGGGACATCGCTCTGAAAAAAGGGGATGAGCTACGCATCGAGGGCCGCCCGGACGGCCCCGAACACGCCGCCCTCGATTACGTCGAATTCACCGCCGCAAACTCGGACGCGCAACACTGAACTCTTTTCGTTCACGATCGAGCAATACTTCGTGCAAAGCAGGTTGTTGAGCTCCGTAGAAGGCGGTACAATTGCGGTAGATATGTATTATGCGTGTAGTCACCATTTCACTAAATAGTGAATGAAGTTTAGGCAGAGCCGCGGGGCTGGTCCCAATAAAAACCCCATTAGCGCCAAGGTGAGGTATTTCCTCATGAAAATCCTCCAAGTCATACCGCGAGCAAACAAGAATGCAAAACTCAAAGCATTGCTAAAGGCAACAGAGAGAGAGCTGCGGGGCGGGACCACCACCTTCGTGCGACAGAAGGAGGGAAGGTGGAAGCACAAGAAATATCCTGGTTGGATTAACTGGGAGGAAGCGCAAGGCGGGGTCCTCGTAGCGGTAGTCAAGACCCTGGACGAAAAGGCGGAGTGGCAGTTACTGCAGGCATTTATCGGATACCTTGACCGACATTTGGCCGACTATATCGAATCTGTTTCAATAACTTATCGATAGTTCAATTAGAGCGGCGTGCGCGTGAAGATGTTTTTCTATATGGCGGGTTGCGCACCTTTAACGCGTTAAGACAACTCCGGGTGGCCTACCATTTGCGCCTTATGCAAAAGGTGGGCTCTTCATCTTCTCTCTTCATCTTCTCTCTTCATCTTCTCTCTTCGTGTTCTCTTTGTCTTCTCTCTTCTTCTCTCTTCCTCGTTACTCTTTCTTGTTTCTTCCCCTACACCGCTTGGGTCCCTCTTCGATCTGAACTTAAAACTTATAACTTAAAACTTACGACTCTAATGGGTGGGTCTTGGGTTTCTCTTCGATCTGAACTTACAACTGAAAACTGATTACTTAGAACTCTAGCCGGGCGCTGAGACCTGCTACCATTGGCTTGGCAACCAGAAGGGAGCAACAATGCGCTGGTATCACTATGTGGCGTACTTCTTCGGGGGCGCATTCCTCGCGAACGCGCTGCCCCATTTCGGCAATGGGATCTCGGGCCATGCCTTCCAGAGTCCCTTCGCATCACCACCCGGAGTAGGCTTGTCCTCCTCGATGGTCAATGTCCTCTGGGGCTTCTTCAACCTTGCTGCCGGCTACCTGCTCGTCTGCCGTGTCAGCAGCTTCAATCTGCGCAAGACCCAGCACGTGCTCGTCCTCGGCGCGGGCATCCTGATCATGTCGCTCATGCTTGCCCACGCATTCGGACGGTTCCACGGGGGCCTGTGAGCTTGGCGGACGGCCCGGCCACTTAATGGGAAGCAGACTCTGGTTGCCCCCTCGGTTGGAGCCTGCCCCGACCTGGTCGGGGAGGCTGGGTCCTGGGTTCCTCATTGATTTGAACTTAAGACTTACAACTGATTACCTAGAACTTTAAGGGGTCTTGGGCTCCTCTTCGATTTGAGCTTACAACTTAAAACTGGATTACCCGGCCGGTGCGCCGTCGAGCCCGTGGGGCCACCGGCTCCTTCACCTTTCATCACTCCCCAGTTATTTTCTAAAGTGGTATCCTGCCATCATGCAACCCGAACCGATCAGAAAGGCTGCGCTACCCGCCGAGCCAAGGAATAGGCCAAGCCACATCGAGATTTCTCGGGAGTCATCATGGATGAAGCCATAGGTATCGGTCACGACGAGTTTTTCAAAACTGAAGCCTACCCGTTGTTCAAAAAGTTCTATGAGGTCTGTAACCAGTTGCTCGGGGCCCTGAATCTTATGCTTGTGAACAGAGGAGAGTCCAGTGAGAAAGTCCACGTGGTCATCCGTTTCCTCTGCATGATGACTGGCATTTCCTTTCAAGACGTGGGCATCCTCGTGAGCAATGGCTGCGGTATAGGCGGAATGAAAATCTCTCGGAGTGCCCTTGAATACGCCATCAACGCGGAATACTTGCGGCTATTTCCCGTCGAGTACGGACGTTTTCGAGACTGGAGTTGGGTGGAACAACATCGGCGGGTGATGTACATGAAGGAACACATGCCCTCAGAATTTGCGAAGATTGACCCCGCCAAGATTGCTGCCACGGAGACCAACTATTTCAATGTTAAAGCGACGTTCACTGACCCAAAGGGTAGGCTGTCTGGTTCTTGGTGTAGGCACAATCTTGCGCAGCGTGCGGAAAAAACCGATTTCGAGGGACCATACAAAGTCATTTACACCACGGGAAGCGAACTCTCGCATGGGTCTTTCGGAGGCATCGCCATACATTTGGAAGGAATCGACGGCGAAAAGGTTTATCCCGCCATCCCACCGTCCCTCACTCTCTGCCCGCAAGCATTGCAAGCGGCTCATTTCTGCACGTTCAGAGCATTGCAGACTCTCACTCTAATAAATGGGAGAGACTCGACCCCTTCTCTGGTCGACTTGAAGAAAGACTACGAGTACGCCTGGCCTCAAGAGTCGCGGGCGGCGTCCTGAGTGATATGCGGCTAGCCCCCGCAGAAACCGAAGGGTCTATGAATCAAGAATCTTTGGCTTCTTGGCTCCCCAGATACCGTGGTTTATTGCTGCTCCTTCTGCTAGTCCGTCCATTGGAGGCTGCCGAAGACAGGATCAAGATAGAGGTTGTCTCGGTTACCGAGAGTATCTTTTATTCTGAAAAGGCTCCGGTTGTGGTGACCATGTACGAGGCGAAGGTGATCCTCCCCGATGGTTCACATGCCTCCCTAATATGCAGTTCAAGCGATAGGGGATGCGGAAACATTGAGCCATTTGCGCCGGAGAAGATGGACCCTGACAGCACAACCTCCCAGAGGTCAAGCGGGAAAGTCGAGATTACAACTAGAAACCTGGGATACTACTGGGCAAAACGGAAGGGGAATGAGCTTTTCATCTACGGCCCCCGGAAGAAGGTCAAGTTCCAGATCGTCGGTTCATGGAAGTAGGACAACTCTGTCCGTGGGCGGCGCTTCTGCAAAAAGCCTAGGTTCGTATCTACGAGAAACGCGCAGCTGAACTTGGAGATTCACCCTGCTCCGCATGCATCGGTACCGAGGTCCGCTCCATCGCAGGGTCAGTGAGAAGCAGGGGAGACGTCTTCGGATGTCTTCGGAACAACCAATGGCTCATACCCGATTATGACCGTCCCGATATGGTTTTCTTGACCGCACTGTGTACAATTATTCCGACCTGTCGCCAGCACCTGTTCCAGATCTATCGGGTTGGAGCGCCCGCATTTCTGGCATTTGAACATAGCTCTTTCCCCTCTGCGAACTATTGTAGCATTGAGACTGGGGCGTCAGGCGGGCGGCCCGGCCGACAAATGGGAAGTAAACTCTGGGTGCCCCGTCCTCGTAGTTTGAGGGCGAGTTTTGGGTTTCTCTTTCTTCCCCTTTACCCTGCTTGCCCCGATCTTCGAGGGGAGCGGTCCTCGCGAAGGGCCCCTCGTACCAGTTTCGAAACTAGTACCCACTAAATACTGTTTGACATACGGTAAATAACGCAATATAATACGTTGTGAATACTCGGAACCAGTCCGCCCGCGCTCGGCCGCAAAACCCTCCTCGGCCTCTCTCCAGGACCACCTTTCCGCTTCTCTTTGTTTTTCCTTCGCTTTTGCGTTCGCTAACTCCTTTGTTTCCCCTTGATGCAAGCCATTCTCCCGTAACCCCTTTGTTTCCCCTACATACGCAAAAACATGGGGGTAGGGGGTATCAGAAAACAGAGTCATCGGCAACCAGCGACCAGCAATCAGGAAAAGTAGATCCCTCTCCCGCCTTCTCTGGCTCGCCACTAGCCACTCGTCACTCGCCACTAAGTCTAACTATTCCCGCACATCCAGCCCATTCGCCCGTAAGTCCAACCATTCCCGCACATACGCAAAAACAGGGGGGTGGGGGGTACCTTTCACAAAATGCGTTTCCCCTAACTCTTTTGTTTTCTTTCATTGTGTTAACCACATGATTAACTCTATGTGTAATCATATTGTCGGCGCGCCGACATTTTGGGGCCTGCACGCAGGCAGTAAGCGGCAAAATCGGCCCGCCTCAGAAGGCGGCCGCTACACGGACTTTGAACCTTCAACTTTCAACTTTGAACCGTTCCCCTCCCCCTTCGGCGTTCCCTTGAACTCAAAACTGATAACTGAAAACTCAGAACTGCCCGCCATCCTGAGGTACCATAGAGGATTCTTGACCATGGCCAACCCCGTTCTGCAGGTCGAAAATCTCGTGAAGCGCTACGGCGAAGTGGAAGCCGTGCGCGGCGTCAGCTTCAGCGTGGACGAGGGCGAAGTGTTTGGCCTGCTGGGTCCCAACGGCGCCGGGAAGACCAGCACGATTGAAGTGCTCGAAGGATTGCGCGTGGCCGATGGCGGGCGGGCGACGGTTTGCGGCCTGGATCCGCAGAAAAATCCCAACGAGTTGAAGAATGAAATTGGCGCGACGCTGCAGGCCACTTCCCTGCCCGACAAATTGCGCGTGAGCGAGGCGATCCGGCTGTTTGCCAGCTTTTACAAGCGCACGCGAAATCCCAATGAGTTGCTGAGGCGCTTCGGGCTCGAAGAGAAACGGCATTCGTTCTACAACCAACTTTCCGGCGGGCAGAAACAAAGGCTGGCGCTGGCCATGGCGCTGGTGAACGATCCGCGGGTGCTGTTTCTGGATGAGCCAACGGCGGGATTGGACCCGCAGGTGCGCCGCGAGATTTATGTGATCATCGAAGAACTGAAGCGCGAAAAGAAGACCATCGTCCTGACAACGCACTACATCGAAGAAGCGGAGAAGCTGTGCGACCGCGTGGCCATCATTGATCACGGCAAACTGATTGCCTCGGGCACTCCGCGGGAATTGAAACAGAGGTCCGGAGACACCACGCGCTTGGAAGTGCGGCTCGCCAGGCCGGCGGCGAAGGAATCGCTGAGGCAACTCGAGGGAGTTGCCGACGCGCTGGAAGTAGATGGCGCGTACGTGCTGCATTGCCAGAGGACGGCACCGGCCATTGTGTCGCTGGTGAAACATTTGGAAGCCCAGAGCAACGAACTGGTGAGCCTGGAAATTGCGACCCCTTCCCTGGAGGACGTGTTCATCGAACTGACCGGAAGGAGGCTGCGCGATTGAAAACGATTCTCACGCTTGCCGGGATACGCATTCGCATCACGCTGCGCAATAAAGCATTTCTCTTTTTCAGCCTGATCATGCCGCTGGCGATTTTCTTTCTATACGGAAGTGTTTTTGCCAAAGGAAAACCCGAAGCGGTCGCCTACCTGATGGGCCCGATACTGTCCTTCACGGTGATGGGAACATTTTGGGGACTGAGCATGCAGTTGGTCACTTGGCGCGAACAGGGCATCCTGCGCCGGTTTCGGCTGGCCCCCATCGCTGCGTCGAGCATGATCATGTCCAGCATTCTGGCGAACTATCTGCTGATTATGCCGACAGTCATTTTTGAACTGTTGCTTGCTCGATTCATCTACCACGTCACGTCGTTCGGGAATCTGATCAGCGTGTTTGTGCTGGTGATTCTAGGCATCACCGCATTTGGAGCCATGGGCTTGGTGGTCGCCAGCGTGACCAACACCATGCAGGAAACCCAGATCATCAACCAGCTCCTCTGGTTCGCGCTGATTTTTCTCTCGGGTGCAACCGTCCCGCTGGCCCTGCTTCCGCACATGGTGCAGCGCGTCGGGCTCTTCCTGCCCGCGACGTATTTCGTCTATGGCTTGCAGCGTGCGATGCTTGCCGATGCGCACCTGCAAACTCTCGGCACCGTGGTGTTCTCTCTGCTCGCGTGGGCGGCTTTGGCCGCCTTCATCTCTTCGCAACTCTTCCGCTGGGAGCCGGAAGCCAAGCTGCCGCGCAATGCCAAGCTCTGGGCGGTGGCCACGATTCTGCCGTTCGTTCTTCTGGGCATCTGGGAAAATCACAACGGGAAGCTTCTCGCAACCGCGGCCTACATGATGGAAGGGCGACCGACGGGAAACACGCCTCCGGCGGACAAACGCTAGCTCTGCCAAATTGGCCGGAACGCGAAAAAAGAGCACGCCAAAATGGTTGCGAGTTTTCGTCCACAGCGGGGCCTTTTCATTGACGCTCCCGCACCCGTGGCATATTCTGAACTCGCGAGCGGGTGAAATCGATTCAGCCAGGGAGGCAAACCATGCCGGTACAGAAGACCGACAAAATCTGGCACAACGGAAAATGGATCAACTGGGATGACGCGAAAATTCACGTCCTTTCCCACGTGGTCAGCTATGGCTCTGCCGTATTTGATGGCCTGCGTTGTTACGACACGAAACAAGGCCCTGCGCTCTTCCGCCTGCACGAACACATGCAGAGGCTGATTAACTCCGCGAAGATTTACCGCATGGAGTTTCCCTACACCGCCGAGGAACTCTCCAGCGTCGCCATCGAACTCGTGCGCCTCAACAAACTCGAGGCCTGCTACGTGCGGCCCATCGTGCTGCGGGGTTACGGCGAGGTCGGCGTTAACCCGTTGCACTCGGTCGTCGAGGTGTACATGGCGTGCTGGCGCTGGGGCGCGTATCTGGGTGCCGAAGCACTCGCGAAGGGTGTGGATGTCTGCGTCAGCTCCTGGACGCGCATGGCGCCCAATACGCTGCCGGCCATGTCCAAAGCGGCGTGCAATTACATGAACTCCCAGCTCATTCACATGGAAGCCGAAATCAATGGCTTTGCCGAAGGCATCGCGCTGGACGCCAGCGGCCACGTCAGCGAAGGTTCCGGCATGAACATTTTCCTGGTGCTGGACGGAGCGCTGCTTACGCCGCCCATGGCCGCCAGCATCCTGCCCGGAATCACGCGCGATTCCATAATTAAGCTCGCTGGCGATTTAAACATCCCGGTGAAGGAAGCGAACATCCCGCGCGAAATGCTGTACCTGGCCGAGGAAGTCTTCTTCGTGGGGACGGCTGCGGAAGTCACGCCGGTGCGTTCGATTGACCGCATCACCATCGGCAAGGGAGCGGCCGGCCCTGTCACGCTGCGGATCCAAGAAGAGTTCTTCGCAATGACCAGCGGAAAGAAAGCGGACCGGCACAACTGGCTCACACCGGTGAATGTTCCGGTAGCGGTTACGCGATAGCAAATTCTGCAAGAGGAGGAAATCTTGCCAGGATGGGGTGCCGCCCCTTCGATGCTCAGGGTAAACGTGCTGCATCCCAACAAGTGCATCGTGAATTCACTCGCCTCATCCTTTATGGCGCAGGGTGCGCTTTCCAGCTAGAATCGTTTCCATCGCGTTGTACTCAAGGCTGTGCCCCGGAGGCCGTGCGATGTACAACCTCACACAAAAACTGACTGCGGAATTTCTTGGAACGTTCGCACTGATCTTTTTCGGCGCCGGCACCGTGTGCGTGGATTGGCAGCTGCGCAGCACAGGCGGACTGGGATTGCCGGCGATTGCGCTGGTGCAGGGCCTGACGATGGCCATCATGGTTTCGGCTCTCGGACATATCTCCGGCGGGCACTTCAATCCCGCGATAACGATCGGATTTTGGGTGACCAAGCGGCTCTCCACGATTGATACGCTGGCGTATTGGGGAGCGCAACTGCTAGGAGCCGTAGCCGCGGCGTATCTGTTGAAGGTGATCATCCCTGATGAAACCTGGCGCAACGTGGCGCTGGGTACCCCGGAACTTATGCGCGACTTCCCGACGTGGGGCGCGCTGGCGCTGGAGGCCGTGACGACATTCTTCCTGGTGCTGGTGGTGTTTGCCACGGCGGTGGACGAACGCGGAGCGTTTCGCGCGATCGGGGGATTCGGAATCGGCTTGACGATTACGCTGGGGATTCTGGTTGCCGGACCATTCACGGGCGGAGCATTGAACCCCGCCAGGGCGTTCGGGCCGGCGCTGGCTTCGCACCACTGGCTGAATCAGGGAATCTATTGGGTGGGCCCCTTGGGCGGGGGATTTGTGGCCGGGTTGTTGTACGACACGCTGTTCCTTCGGAAGGCAGAAGGGTAGGTTCGAGTGCGCGAGTTTGTAAGAAGCGTCGAATAGAGTTTCTTCACTGCAATTCTGAGCAGGCTAATCCAGTAAGAGGTTGAGGGTGATCGCGGCCCCCAAGGGTTGAGGTCTGGGAGTTTGGGGCGAAGGAATCCTGCGCCCCTACGGGGACTGCACAGCGAGGATCGGAAGCCCGGGCACATTTGGGCCATCAGGAGCTTTTGCCTGTCCAGAGGCTCAGGTAACTAGAGCGCAACTCCCTTCCCCGGCTGCCTTGTTGGCATGCGCGGCGGGTGCTACGTTCGATCAGGAAACGCATTCTTGCGGGGTGTCTGCTTATGGCTCTCAGTATTGACGATCTGCTTCGCCGCGCGGTGGAGAACAAAGCCTCCGACTTGCACCTGAAGGTCGGGAACCATCCTTATTTGCGCGTGGACGGCCTATTGACCCCGCTGACGGACGTGCCGCGCGTCACGCCGGAAGAGATGCTCTCGATGGCGTTCAGCATGATGACCAACCGGCAGAAACAGAAGTTCAAGGAAACGGCCGAGCTGGATATGGCGTACGGCGTGGCGGGCCTGGGCAGGTTCCGTGTGAACGTGTTCCAGCAACGCGGCAATGTCGGAATGGTTTTGCGCGTCATCCCCACCAAAATTCGCACCGTGGAGGAGCTGAATCTTCCGCCGGTGGTTTCCAAAATCTGCGAGGAGCAGCGCGGGCTGGTGCTGGTGACGGGCACGACAGGTTCCGGCAAGTCCACGACGCTGGCATCGATGATCGACCGGATCAATGCGAACCGTTCCGACCACATCATCACGATTGAAGACCCCATCGAGTTTCTGCATCGTGACAAGCGCAGCTTCATCAACCAGCGCGAAGTGGAAGTGGATACGGCAAACTTTTCCACGGCATTGCGCGCCGGATTGCGTCAGGACCCCGACGTGATTCTGGTCGGCGAAATGCGCGACCTGGAAACGATCTCGACCGCGCTTCTGGCCGCGGAAACCGGCCACCTGGTGTTCTCGACGTTGCACACTCTGGACGCGACGGAAACGATCCAGCGTATTATCGCGGTCTTCCCACCACCGGAACAGAAACAGATTCGCTTGCAGATGGCCGCGACGTTGAAGGCCGTCATCTCGCAGCGCTTGGTGCGCCGCGCGGATGACAAGGGCCGCGTCCCTGCGGTGGAAGTCATGATTGCCACCGCGTACATCCGGGACTGCGTCATCAATCCAGACAAGACGCGACTTATCCACGACGCCATCGCCGCGGGCACCTCGCAATACGGCATGCAGACGTTTGACCAATCGCTGTTCGATCTGTATAGCAAGGAACTCATCACGCTGGATGAAGCGTTGTCGCGCGCGTCCAACGCGGACGAATTCAAGTTGCGCATCCAGGGTATCCGCTCGGCCTCCGACGCGGCGCGCGAGGAGATGGAGCGGCAGATGGCGGACTTCGAGAGGTTTGCCCGCAAGTAGTTTTTCCAATCACCGTCGGCGGAATAGCTTGCCCCTCGCAGGATGGACACGCGAGGGGTGTAGACCCCCACCAAATTAGGACCAGCAAAGCACTGGCTAAAAAAAGACGAGCTCACCGCACAGCGGCGGTGAGCTCGGGGCAGGGCAGAAACTCGGCTCAGTTAAAGTGTGCCGCGTTCGTATCGACGAAGGATTTGTACTCCTCCGGCAATTCTTCGAGAACGAAGATGGAACCGGTGGGGCAAACCGGGACGCAAGCGCCACAATCAATGCATTCGCCCGGATGCACATAGAGCTGAGGGGCGGTCTCAAAATCCGCTTCATCCTTGGTGGGATGAATGCAATTGACGGGGCAAGTCTCGATGCAGTGCTCGTCCTTCGTGCAGGTGTCAACTATGACGTAGGCCATGGTGCTCGATCTCCCAAAGTGTTGAAGTGCAATTCGCGTGCCACAGGGGCACAAAGGCAAACTGCTGTGTTTTCAAGCAATCCGTAGAGAAAAGTGTAATATCGGACCAAATTAGGGTGCGTGATCTGGCGCACAGTGCGGGGGTTGTGCAAACACGAGTTCGCTTTGCGGGAATCAACCTGAATTCCGAAATTGAAGAGGGATTTCATCGCACAAAAAACGTGCGATGGTGAACCGTATCTCCACTCCTGGACGGCAACCCTTCGGGCCTCAGGGCAGGAAAGCGCTGTCCCTCCGGTCCTCTCGACTACGCTCAGGGCAAGCGAAATGACGGATTTTGGGCTGCGGATGACGTGTCACACGCGGGAGCGGGAGACCCAACGCTTGTTTCGGGCGGCGCTTACTTCTATGCTCTTCGTGTGTTTGGGAAACCACGCCAACTGGAGACGGAAGCGCTGCTCTACGATGCCGCGATCAAGGCCTTAATGCGGCGGGCGCATTCGGTACACGAGATGAAGAAGGCGTTAGCGCGGCGCTGCGAAGACGAAAAGCTGGTGAAGAGTGTCGTAGAGCGGCTGAAGCGGGAAAACCTGCTAGACGACGCGCGCTATGCCCGGCAATTTACGAGGCATCGCACGGAATCGCGCAAACAGGGCGAGTACCGCATTGCGCGGGACTTGCGGGCACGGGGCGTTCCGGACCGTCACATTGAGGCGGCGCTGAAGAATGCCAGCGAGGAGACGGACCCGGCGGCGGTGATCCGGCAGAGAATTGAAAGGAAACTGCGTGCCTTCCGGGGAGAGATTGACGAGAGGAAGACGGCTTCGCTGTACCGGTCTTTGCTGGCCGCGGGCTTCCCTTCCGATCTGATCCGGCGGGAACTACAACGCATGACAAAGGAAGATGTGCCAGAAACCGAGGGGAGCGAGGAAGTGGATTGAGGAGAGAACGCTAAGGGCTCCGAGGGCGAAGCTGATCGCTTCAGGGTCCGGAAACTTGAAGCCGACTTCCAGTAACAGAAATCCGCAGAATGTGCGCTCTTACTGGACGGGATCGTTCCGGGAGAATTTTGTGTCGTTCAACAGGGCTTCGGCCATCCCCTTCCTGTGCAGCTCCATCGCCCAATTCACCGATGTCTTGATGTAGGCGTTCATGGCCTTGGCGCAACTATTTTCAAAGCTGTTGCCGGACTTTTCGTCAATCTTTGGGTAATTCTTATCCATGTCTTCCCAGCCGTTGAAGTTTTCGGATAGGCATGCGCCGAATACGTGGTCCCGGTTGAAGCCGTAGTTTTCGATCTTCATTTCCTTCAGGGATTCCATGGCGAGATGCTGAAGCGCTGGGTCGGGGTGGACATTCACGGCCAGGCGCGAGCGAGTGATTCCCTTGCCGAGAATGCGGATGGAAATGGTGACTTCCACTTCAGTATAGGGCTCGCCCTCTCCGGCGAAGTCTTGCGCGGAGAGGAGCTTCTTGGTTCTTCTAGGTTTCGGCATGTGTTATATCCTCGTCGTAGCTTGGTCTTTGCACTTGTGATTGCCCGATTGATTAGGGGAAGCGCAGCGGTCATTCTATCGCAACGGGTGTAACGGAACTGCTGCCCACAAAGCAAGTGCGATTGCCGGGTGGTTGGGGCCTCTGAGATAATCGGGTGTTCTGGAACACCATAGATTCGAGGCGGACGTGACGGAAAGCGTTAACAAGAAACCAAGCGGCAACGAGATTCGCGAGAAATTCCTGCAATTTTTCGAGGGCAAGAAGGACGCCAACGGGCAGGGGCACCGCCGCGTGCGCAGCTCGTCGCTTGTGCCGCATGGCGATCCGACGCTGTTGTTTACGAACGCGGGGATGAACCAGTTCAAGGACGTTTTTCTGGGGCTGGAGAAGCGCGAGTACGCGCGGGCGACGACGGCGCAGAAATGCGTGCGCGCCGGCGGCAAGCACAACGACCTGGAAAATGTGGGCTTCACGAAGCGGCATCACACGTTCTTTGAGATGATGGGGAATTTTTCGTTCGGGGATTATTTCAAGAAGGATGCGATTGCATACGCGTGGGAACTGATCACTTCGCCAGAGTGGTATGGGATTCCGAAGGACAAGCTATACGTGACGGTTTTCGGCGGTGCGGAAGTGTCGGCGGGCACAACGCTGGGAGTAGATGAGGAAGCGCGGAAATACTGGTTGGAACAGCATGTTTCTCCGGCGCGGGTTCTTGCGATTCCTGGGCTGAAAGATAATTTCTGGGCGATGGGAGATACCGGGCCTTGCGGGCCGTGCAGCGAGATTCATTACGACATGGGGCCTGAGGCTTCGGATGAAGGCCACACGGATTGCAAGTTTCCCTGTGATTGCGGACGGTATGTGGAGATTTGGAATTTGGTCTTCATGCAGTTCAACCGGGATGCCAGTGGGAAGCTGACGCCGCTTCCCACGCCCTGCGTAGATACCGGCCTGGGCCTTGAGCGATTGGCCGCCGTCCTCCAGGGCGTCATGTCGAACTATGACACCGATTTCTTTGTACCCCTCATGAAACGTGCTGCGGAACTTTGCGGCGTCGACTTCGAGAAGGAGGAAGCACTTGAAGAAGGAAAGGGCGGCGCCGCTTCCTTGCGCGTCATCGCTGATCACGCACGCGCGACAACGTTTCTGATTGCGGATGGCGTGATGCCATCCAACGAAGGCCGGGGTTATGTTCTCCGCAAAATTATGCGCCGGGCGATTCGCCACGCTCGGCTTTTGGGGCAAGAACGCCCTGTGGTCCTGACCGAAATGGTGCACGTAGTGCAACGCATGATGGAAGATGCATATCCCGAACTGCGAGGACCATCATTCGCGCCAGTCCCTAGAGTCGTTCACGCCGAAGAGGAACGCTTCAACCGTACCTTGGCGATTGGCATGAAGAAGCTTGACGAAGAGCTTCGGCCCCTTACCGCGTACGTGGGAACGCCTTTCGAGAAGGAAGCAGTGTACTCCGGCGAAAATGCATTCCGACTGTACGACACTTTCGGACTCCCGCTAGATTTCATTTTGGATGCGACCCGCGACCTCGGAATTGCCTTTCGGCAGGACGAGTTTGACCACGCCATGGAGGAACAACGGAAGAGGGCACGCCGCGAAAGCTCATTCTTGGCCGGCGCTCATTTGATCAAAGAAAGCGCACGCCGCGAAGGCTCATTCTCGGCCGGCGCTCAGTTGATCACGGAGGGTCAAGCTCACTATCGCAAGCTCGCGGAGACGTTCAAGACGGAGCCGGACTTTTATGGCGCGACGACGGGGAGGGATTGCCGGATTGAGGCGATCATCACGAAGAACGGCGCGGTAAACGAGCTGAAGCCGGGGGAATCGGGCGAGGTGGTGTTGGACCGCACGGTGGTTTACGCCGAATCGGGCGGGCAGATGGCAGATACCGGCGCCTTTTACGACAGTTCGGAATCGTTGCAACTGGCCGAGGTCACAGGCGCGTTCTATCCGGTGGCCGGGTTGGTGGCGCACAAGGTAACGGCCAAGGAGACGCTGCGGGTGGGGGACCGCGTGGCGGTGGTAGCGGACGCGGAGCGGCGCGCGCGCATCATGCGTAATCACAGCGGGACACACCTAGTACACGCGGCGCTGCGGAATATTCTCGGCACGCACGTGAAGCAAGCGGGCTCGCTGAACGCGCCGGAGCGCTTGCGCTTCGACTTTTCGCATTTTGCGCCAGTGGGGCAGGAAGAACTGCGCGACATCGAGCAACAGGTGAACGAGGAGATCCGCGTAAACACGCAAATTGAAACGGGCGTGATGTCGCTGGAAGAGGCGCTGAATTCCGGCGCGCTGGCATTCTTTGGGGACAAGTATCCGGAGAGCAATGTGCGCGTGGTGACGATCCCCGATCCGCGTGCGCCGCGCGGGTTCTACTCGAAGGAGTTGTGCGGCGGAACGCACGTGCACCGCATCGGCGATATCGGCGTACTGAAGATTGTGAGCGAAGAGTCCGTAGCGGCCGGGGTGAGGCGAATCGAAGCGGTAACAGGGATTGGCGCGCTGGAACATTACCAGCACCAGGCGAACACTCTGCGCGAGCTGGCCGGGCGGCTGAACGTGGGAGAGGATTCCGTGCTGGCCTCCGTGGAGAAACTGGCGCAGACCACGCGGAGCCTGGAGAAGGAATTGGAAGCGCAGAAGCGCAAGGGGGCACTTGACCAGTTGGATGAGTTGTTTGCCCAGGCGAAGACGATCAAGGGCGTCAAGGTGGTCTGCGGCGAAGTGGGCAATGTGGACCGGGACGGTCTGCGACAGTTGGTGGATTCCCTGCGCCAAAAGCTGGGCTCCGGCGTGGTCGTATTAGGAATGCCTGAGGATGGCAAAGTAGCGCTGATCGTCGGGGTGACCAAGGACCTGACCGCTAAAGTCCATGCTGGCAAGCTGATACAGGTGCTGGCGAAGCAGGTGGGGGGCTCCGGAGGGGGCCGGCCGGACCTGGCCGAGGCTGGCGGAAAAGACACATCGGCGCTAAAAAATGCCCTCCAGAACGTACCCTCCCTGCTAGAACCGCTGCTATAATGTAAGACAGTGCCAGAAGCGTGTCCCGCAAGTGACGCATTTCGCACCACTTGTTTGCGGACGATGTGTTGCAGCAGGATGAATGCACTGCCGGCCCGAGTGCGAATCAAGAGGGCCCGCAGACGAAAACGAATGGTTATACCTATGCCTTCCCCGAGGCCGATTCGCGGTTTACTACATCCAATGATTCGGAGCACCGCTCTTGCGTTCTTTGTGGTTGCGGTTGTCCTGCTGGGAACGGCGGGCCAAAGCGTGGCGCAGATCGCAACGGTGACCAACCCGGACGGCCGGAAGCTCTTTGTGAATGCGGAGCCGCCGGCGATGGTGAAACTGACTACCGCGAAGCCACGAGCTGCGATTTATCTACAGGGCGAGGTTTCGTTCACGGGCCGGAATCGTCCGGCGATGAACATCAACCGGGACGGCGCGGAAGCGCTGGTTCGGGAAGCGGCGGAACGCCATCACGTGGATCCGGCGCTGGTGCGGGCAGTGATCGAAACGGAATCGAATTGGAACCCGGGAGCAATGTCGCGAAAAGGGGCCATGGGCTTGATGCAATTGATTCCGACGACAGCGCAACGGTTTGGAGTGAACGACGCGTTCAACCCGAAGCAAAATGTGGATGCCGGGGTGCGGTACTTGAGGAGATTGTTGGAACGATACAACGGTAACCTGGACCTGGCCCTGGCGGCGTACAATGCGGGAGAAGGAGCGGTGGATCGAGCCCACGGGATTCCGTCGTACCGGGAAACCAGGAATTACGTGCAACGGGTGCAGGATGCGTATTACCGGCCGGGCTCGGGACGCCTCGAGAATCTGTATGAGCGGGCGAACCCTATCCACCGCGAAATGGACGCCAACGGGCGGATTATTTTCTCGAACGAGTGAAGCACTGCGGGCGGTACGGTTTGGGGGAAGCAAGACACGAATGAGCCTGGGGCAAAAAAAATTCCACAAGCTTTTCGCCGGCGCTTCGCTGGGTTTTGCCCTGCTTGGCTGGAGCGCACTTCCCTGCCCCGCCGCGGCTGCGACAACCCGTAGCAGCGTGAAGCGAGAAGCCGCCGGCACACAATTTACAAAGGCCGAGGAGCAACGCGCGGCGCTGAACGCCAGGGCTCCCGAGAAGCGCACGCTAGCCGAATACAAGCAGGTGGCGGCAAGTTACCGGCGTGTGTACCTGATTACGCCGCACGCTACGGAAGTGCCGGACGCGCTGTTTGCCGTGGGCGAACTGAATACGGAGATGGGCGACCGCTTCGGGCGCAGTTACTACCAGGCGGCGGTGGATTCATACGGCTTCCTGATTCGCGAATACCCCACAAGCAAATACGTGCAGGATGCGATGCTGCGCGCGGCGCAATTGCAGAAGGCTCAACTGGGCGATTCCGCCGCGGCGACGAAAAGCTTCCAGGATTTCCAGAAAAAGTTTCCGCGCTCGACGCACAAGCGAGAGGTGCAGGAAGCGCTGGCGGAGCTGGCGTTGATGCGCAACGCCGAGGCGGGCGATCTGACGGCGGTGAACAGGGCGCCGGCAAGTCCGCCGGCAGCCGTATCCGTGGCGGCGCCGAAGAGCGACGCGGCCGGGCCTCCGGCCCGGAAAGCAACAAGCGGCGGAGAGAGAGCGAAATCCGTGGAGGTGCCACGGGTACAGCTAATCAAGACGAGCGCAACGCCGGACAGCACGGAAGTGCTGATTGAGCTGGAGGATTCCGTGCAGTACGTGTCTGGGCGGATTGCGAATCCGGACCGCATCTATTTCGATCTGCACGCGGCACGGCTTAGCCCGAATGTGGCGAGGGGCAATGTGCAGGTGAGCGGGAATCTGCTGACCAAAGTGCGCGTCGCACAAAATCAGGCGGGTGTGGTGCGCGTGGTGCTAGATGTGAATGACGTGCAGGATTACGCGGCTTCCCTGCTGAAAAAGCCAGCGCGGCTGGTGATTGAACTGTATAGCACAAGCCATGGGGCGAAGCCGGAGCCGACGGAGACAGCTAAGGCGAGTGGCACTGGGAGGACGAGTCCGAAGGATAGCGGGGACGATCCTGCTCCTGCGGCGCGTACGGCCAAGACAAGTTCCGCGGTGAACGATACGGGAGCGCACACTGGAGCAGCCCTGAAGCCGCCGACGACCACAGTAGCAGCGGAAGCTGTGCCTGCACCTGTGACTTCACCCGCAGCGGCGAGACCGGAACCTTCTGCGGGCAAGTTGACGCGGACGAAGACCACCAAGGGCAGCACGAAGCCGGAGCTGGTACAGCCCGCGACGTCACCGCAACCGACACGAGATGGGCAATCTACGCTGACGCGCACGCTGGGGTTGAAGATTGGGAGAATCGTGATTGACCCCGGACATGGCGGACATGATACGGGCACGATCGGGCCGACGGGCCTAATGGAAAAGGATTTGTGCCTGGATGTGGCGTTGCGGCTGGGGAAGATCATCCAGCAAAAACTGCCCGGCGCGGACATCCTGTACACGCGCTCGGACGACACGTTCATTCCGCTGGAAGAACGGACGCATATCGCCAACGAGGCCAAGGCTGACCTGTTCATTTCGATTCACGCCAACTCCAGCCAGGATCATGGGGCGCGGGGAGTGGAGACGTATTACCTAAACCTGAGGGGGTCACCGGAAGCGATGGCCGTGGCGGCGCGGGAAAATGCGGTTTCGCAGGAAAGCATTCACGACCTGGAAGACGTGGTGAAGCAGATAGCGCGCACGGAAAAGATCGACGAATCGAAGGAACTGGCCGCGGATGTACAGGACTCGTTGTCGCGGAGGATCCAGAAGACAGCCCGGCCGGTAAGGAACCGCGGCGTGCGCAAGGCTCCGTTTGTGGTGCTGATTGGGGCGGATATGCCGTCGATCCTGACGGAGATATCGTTCCTGAGCAACGCTGCGGATGAACAGCTTCTGAAGAAGCCGGAACACCGGCAGCGGGTGGCGGAAGGGCTGTTTCAGGGAATGGCCGCCTACCTGGAAAGCCTGAACAGCATGGCGGGAAACTCCTCCGGAAGGCCGAACCGGCCAGCGGTTATCCCCGCGGTTGAACAATCCAGGAACCAGAAGTAGCCTAGTGGCATCTAAAGGATAGGTTGTGATGCGCAGGATAATCTACGCAGTGGTATTGCTGGGCTCGCTCGCTTGGGTGGGAGCCGCGGCGGAGCCTGCGTTGTTGCCGGACCGGATTGGGCCGTGGCTAGCGGATGGGCCCGCGAAGAACTACAGCCTCAAAGAACTTCCTGCCGACTGGATCGGTTTCAGCCTAGATGGACACATCCTTCACGAAGCCGGGTTGGTCCGAGTCGAGAATCGCACTTACAAGAATGGCGATCAGAGCTGGTCTGTTCGTCTTTGGGTGCTTGGTGACCCCAGCGGTGCCTACGAGCTACACACGGCTTTGGTCGATCCCCGGGTGAGCAAGCCTGGCACCGTGGAGGATACGATCGCGAGTGGCGCCGGATTGTTTTTGATCGGCAACCTCGTGATGCAAGGGATGTCCTCCTCCATGGAAATACCGCTGGAAGACCTGCGAACGCTCCGGAACGCGCTCGCGGCCAGGGCGGATAAGACCCCGTATCCACCTTTGAAGAGCTACTTGCCGGTCACATGGCGGGTGTTCGGGACCGAGAGATATGCCTTGGGGCCGGTGGGGTTCCGCGCGGCGATGGATTCGCTGGGGCAGGGTGCATACTCCGATTTGGCGGACCATGTGGGCTTTCAGTTGGGCGTGGAAGCGATTCTTGCCAAGTACCAAGGGGCGCATGGCAGCGGGGTACTGCTGCTCCTGGAATATCCCACGCCGCAAATTGCGGAACAGCACTTGCACCATCTGGAAGAGGCGCTGCCTGCCGCAGCCAAGCAGTCTGGGGTGACGGTGGAGCGCAAGGCTTCCCTGCTCTCACTGGTGTTTGAGCCCACCTCTGCGATGCACGCCCAAGCCATCCGGGATGAGGTGAATTACGAGACGCAAGTGACGTGGAATGAGCCCAGCCACACGGCGACGGACCCGCCGCTAGTGGTGATGATGGTGAAGATTTTCCTGTTCACCGGGTTGTTCCTGGGGTTCGCTACCGGCGTGGGAATTGCGTTTGGCGGCGTGCGTGTGGTTATCAAGCGGCTGTTTCCCGGCAAAGTGTTTGACCGTCCAGAGAGCATCGAAGTCCTTCAACTGGGCTTGAGCGGCAAGAAGATCGATGCCAGCGACATGTACTGAAGTTCCCTCCCCCTACCCAAAGGGCGCGTAGCTACGTCTAATGGCTGAATTGAATTTTCCGACACAGACTCGGGTCGGTTGTCGTACTATAAAGGATTCTTAGACCCATGCGCACACTCGTCCTGCGACAGTTGACCACTTTAGGTAGTAGAAGGCCGTGGTCTGGGGTGAATCCTCTGACTGGGATGCTGCTGGTCTGCACGCTTTTGAGCGGGTGCGGGCAGAAGTCGACCGCCGGAAACGCGGCAGGCGGGGCTCCACAAGCGATGCCCGTGCAGGTACTGGCTGTCGTGCCGGAAAAGATCGCGGACACGACGGAATATCTGGCGATCCTGAAATCGCGGCACTCGGCAGTAATTAACCCACAAGTGGAGGGGCATGTCACAAACATTGACGTGAAATCGGGCGATCGCGTCAAGACGGGAGACGCGCTGCTGCAGATTGATCCGATGAAGCAGGAGGCCACCGTCAGCAGCCAGGATGCGGTGCGCGCTTCGCAGGAAGCCGCGCTGAAGCTGGCGAAGGTGAACCTGGAGCGGGCGCAGAAGCTGTTTGAAGCCGGGGTCGTCAGCAAGATGGATTTTGACAACGCGCAAACGAATTACGACTCCGCGGTAGCCCAGTTAAAATCCCTGGAGCAGCAGGTACAGCAGCAGAAAGTGGAGCTGCGCTATTATCGCGTGAGTGCGCCGATGGACGGCATCGTGGGAGACATTCCCGTGCGCGTGGGTGACCGCGTGACGGTCTCGACGCTGCTGACGACGGTGGATGAACCGGGGGCGTTGGAAGCGTATGTGTATGTGCCGGCTTCGCGGGCGAAGGAGTTGCGGCTGGGCCTGCCGGTGAGATTGCTGGATGAGAACGGTGAGGTGCGGGCGGAGACGGCGGTCACGTTTATATCACCGGAAGTCGATCCCGATACGCAGACTGTGCTGGCCAAGTCGGCCGTGAGCAACCTGAAGGCGAACTTGCGCATTGCCCAGCAGGTGCGGGCCCGAATTACTTGGGGAAACCGGGAAGGGCCGGTGGTTCCTGTATTGGCGGTACAGCGAATCAACGGCCAGTACTTTGCGTTTGTGGCCGTAAAAGAAGCAAACGGGACAATAGCGCGCCAGCGGTTATTGAAGCTGGGGGAGATCTTCGGAAATAACTACCCGGTGCTGGAAGGCCTGAAGGCGGGCGATCACGTAATCGTGTCTGGCACGCAGTTCCTGCAGGACGGAGCGCCGGTCACGGAGCTATTGCAGGGGAGCGGCAAAGAGGCGGGCAGCGCAGTATCGCCGGGAAGCAAAGGCCGCTAAGTTCCCTGGAAATTCGCAAAAATCAGCAGAGTTGAGAAGAAAGGCGGAGCAGACCGTTGTTTGTTGATTTCTTCATACGACGCCCCGTATTCGCCACCGTTTGTGCGCTGCTGATTATTCTCGGCGGGGCCATCTCGCTTCCTAATCTTCCGATTGCGCAATTTCCAAATCTGGCGCCGCCGCAAGTCGTCGTCAGCAGCAACTATATCGGCGCAAACGCGCAAGCCGTGGAATCCGCGGTGACCATACCCTTGGAACAAGCCATTAACGGCAGCCCGGGGATGAAGTACATCACTTCCACCAGCGGAAATGACGGCACCAGCCAGATCACCGTAACCTTCGACGTGACACGCGATGTGGACCTGGCCTCCGTGGACGTCCAGAACCGCGTCAGCCAAGCGCTTGGGCGGCTTCCGAATGCAGTGAAGAACACCGGCGTCATCATTACGAAGCAGGCTTCGGGGTTTATCCTTGGCGCGGGCGTGTACTCGTTAATCGGACAGTACGACAGCCTGTTCATGAGCAACTACCTGGACGTGTATGTGCGCGACGCCATGAAGCGCGTCAAAGGTGTCGGCGACGTATTCATCTTTGGCGAGCGCAAATACGCCATGCGGCTGTGGCTGGACCCGGCGCGCCTGGCCCAGCGCGGATTGACCGCTACGGATGTCGTGAACGCGCTCCAAGAGCAGAACGTACAGGTGGCCGCGGGGCAGGTGGGGCAGCCGCCGACGGAAAGCGGCCAGGCCTATCAGATCAGCGTGCGCGCTATTGGACGTCTGACCGAGGCCTCCGAATTTGAAAACATCATCCTGAAAAGCGGCACGGACGGTACGCTGGTGCGCGTGAAGGACGTGGGCCGCGCGGAACTGGGCGCGGAAGACTACGGCTCGCTTTTGCGCTACAACGGGCACGACGCCGTGGGCATCGGGGTGACGCAATTGCCGGGTGCGAACGCGCTGGATGTGGACCGCGCGGCAAAGGCTGAACTTGAGAGACTCTCGAAGAACTTTCCTCCGGGGCTGAAATACGCCGTGGCCTTCGACACGACGACGGTAATCGGCGAATCCATCCGCGACGTGCTGATCACGCTTCTCCAGGCCATCGTGCTGGTGCTGCTGGTGATGTATCTGTTCCTGCAGGAATGGAGGAGCACGCTCATTCCCGCGGTCACGATTCCCGTATCGCTGATCGGCACCTTCATCTTCGTGAAGGTGCTGGGTTTTTCCATCAACACACTGACCCTGTTCGGCATCACCCTGGCCACCGGGCTGGTGGTGGATGACGCCATCGTGGTCATTGAAAATGTGGAGCGGCACATCATGGAGGGCATCACGGAACCGCACAACGCCGCGAGCGTGGCGATGAAAGAGGTGGCCGGGGCGGTGGTAGCAACCTCGCTGGTGCTCGTGTCCGTCTTCATTCCCGTGGCATTGTTCCCGGGAACAACGGGGATACTGTTCCGGCAATTCGCGCTGACCATCGCGTTTTCCGTCTCCATCTCGGCGTTTAATGCCCTCACCCTCACTCCCTCCCTGTCCGCGATCTTCCTGGGACATCATCGTGCACGGGCACAGAGCATGTTCTTCAGATTGTTCAACAAGATGTTTGACGCCGGATCGAAGTTCTATACGACGACGCTTCGTGGGGTGCTGCGGCTTCGCTATGCTTTCCTGCTGGCATTTGCCGCGACCTTGGGACTGGCTTTCTGGCTGTACCGAACAATTCCGCAGGGATTCCTGCCAGAGGATGATCAGGGCTACCTGATGGTGGCGGTACAGACCCCCCAGGGCGCTTCCCTGCAATACACGCGCGACGTCTGCGCCAAAGCTGAGGAGGTGCTTTACCATGTGCCCGAAATCGACGGCGCATTCACCGTCGTGGGGTTTGGTTTTTCCGGCAACGCTCCCAATAAGGCGATCATCTTCGTAAATCTGAAACCATTCCGCCAGCGCAAGGGAAGAGAACACACGTCCTTCGCTGTCCTAAACAAAGTCCGCGGCCCGTTGCTGGGGATTCCGGGCGGAATCATCGTGCCTTTCAATCCGCCCGCAGTGCAGGGGCTGGGAACCTTCGGAGGATTCGCCTATCAACTGGAGGACCTGGGACGTAATACTCTGCAAACCATTGCAAACACGGCAAATCAATTGGTGGCTGAGGGCAATCAGAGCGGAAAGGTCACGGGGCTGTTCACCAGCTTCACCGCCAACGACCCGCAATACCTTGTAAAAATTGACCGCGAAAAGGCCAAGAGCCTGCAAGTGCCGTTGAGCCAAATTACGGATGCACTCCAGGTGTTCATGGGTTCGGTGTACGTGAACGATTTCGATTTCAACAATCGATCGTATCGCGTTTACCTGCAGGCGGATCAGCAGTTCCGTTCGGGCGCGAAGGACATTCGGACGTATTATCTAAAGTCCAACACGGGCAAGATGGTGCCGCTGGACAACGTCGTGGAAATCGAACAGACCGAGAATCCGCAGGTGATTTCGCACTTCAACCTGTTTCGTTCGGCGGAAATCGACGGTTCGGCAGCGGCGGGACTCAGCTCCGGTGCGGGCATTGCGACCCTGGCCGAGCTCTCCAGGAAAGTGCTGCCACAGGGCATGAAGTATGAGTGGAGCGGGTTGTCGCTGGAGGAAATCGAATCCGAGGGAAAAGCGGCGATTTTATTCGGGCTCGGGCTGGTCTTCGTGTACCTGACGCTCGCGGCCCAATATGAAAGCTACGTACTGCCGTTGATTGTGCTGCTCGGGGTTCCGGGCGCGCTTCTGGGAGCGCTTGGCGCGCTATGGACGCGCAGCCTGACGAATGACGTGTACTGCCAGATCGGGCTGGTGATGTTGATTGGTCTGGCGAGCAAGAACGCGATTCTGATCGTGGAATTCGCGGAGCAGTTGCAGGAGAAGGGCCTCGGGATTCTGGATGCGGCGGTGGAAGCGGCGCGAATCCGGCTGCGGCCTATCCTAATGACGTCCATGGCCTTTATGCTCGGCGTTGTGCCGCTGGTGATTGCGCAAGGCGCTGGCGCGGCAGGGCGCGTATCCGTGGGTACCACCGTCCTTGGGGGCATGATCGCCGCGACGACGCTGAATTTGCTCTTCATTCCGATGCTGTACGTGGTGGTGCGGAAAATCGTGCCACGAAAGAAGCCAAAAGAAGTTGCGGCTTGAGAAGCGAGTAAGAGCCGGTTCGGCGGAGTGACTTGCCGCGAACCGTTATCTGGAAGCGTTGAGCGTGCTGCGGGTGGGGACGAGAGTGCGGCAACTGCCGCAGAAGCGGCTGGTTTTTAGATCAATCCATTCCACACCGTGAGAAGGGGCCATGGCGCACTCGTAGTCTTCGCAGTGCGACAGGTTGAGAGTGTGGCCGAGTTCGTGGACGGCTTCCTTGAGCAAACGCTCGTGCTGCAGTTTGGGATCCGCAGGCAAGCCGTAAAACTCCTGACTCAGGCGATGAGAGGAAATGACAGCACAGGTGCCAGGTAATTGGGCTTCCCCAAAAACGAAAGTGAGGATGGGGATGTAGAGGTCCAACGGAGTAACGCCGAGGAGGCGCCACTTCGCGGGAGTGTTGCGCTTCAACATCGCAGCCAGGATCTCGGTCGAAGAGTACTGCTGCCGGGTGAGATTGAAGGCAAAAGCGGGCTCCGGCTCCGGCGGTAGAATTTCGCAGGGGACAGCGAATTCGCGCTCGAGTCCTGCGCGGAGTTCGGCGAGCGTCTCCGCGGCGGCCGGGCCGAACGGGAGTAGCTGAATGAGGTTCACAGGGCGTCCGCAGTGACCCGCTTCCAACCATACTTCTTGAGCTTGTTGTGCAAGGTGACGCGATCGATATCGAGGACTTCGGCGGCAAGGGTCTGATTGCCCTTGCAGTCTTCGAGAACGGCGAGGATGTGGGCGCGCTCGATGTCTTCGAGAGTGCGGGGCTGGTGTTCGGCGAGGGGCAGGCGCAAAGCGAAGTCCTCTTCGTGGATTTCAGGCTCCTGCGCGACAACCATGGCGCGTTCGACGGCATTTTCAAGTTCGCGGATGTTGCCGGGCCACTGGTAGCGGTCCAGGAGGGCCATGGCGGCCGGCGAGACCCGATTGATGCGCTTGTTCATGGACGCGGAGAACTTGCGCACAAAGTGTTCCACCAGAATCGGAATATCGCCCTTGCGATCGCGCAGCGCCGGCAGTTGGATCTGAAAAACATTCAGACGGTAAAAGAGATCGGGGCGGAAGCGGCCTTCCTCTATGAGCTGATCGAGTTTCTTGTTGGTGGCGGCGATGCAGCGGAAGTCAACCTGGATGGGATGCGTGCTGCCGACGCGGGTGATCTCGCGCTCCTGGAGGACACGCAATAGATCGGTCTGGGTCTTCAGGCTGATGTCGCCGATTTCATCGAGGAAGACGGAGCCGCCGTCGGCAACTTCAAAGCTGCCCTTCTTGCGGTACTGAGCGCCGGTAAACGCGCCCTTTTCATGGCCGAAAAGCTCGCTTTCGAGGAGCGTTTCCGCCAGTGCTCCGCAATGAATCACCACGAGCGGATTGTAGTGACGGGGGCTGGCCGCATGGATCGCGCGGGCGCAGAGTTCCTTGCCGGTGCCGCTTTCCCCGGTAATCAGGACGGTAGCGTCGGTGGGGCCGACTGTCTGTATGGCTTCAAAGACGCGGACCATCGCGGCGCTCTGTCCGACAATTTCCTGCGGACGAACCACGGAAGCAACGGTTTCGCGCAGGCGGACGTTCTCCTGTTCGGCACGCTTGTGGGAAAGGGCGTTGTGGACACTGTGAGCGATGTCGTCCGGGTCAAAGGGCTTGGAAACATAATCGTAGGCGCCATTCTTGAGGGCTGCGATGGCGGTCTCCACGCTGGCGTAGCCGGTCATGATGATCACGAGCATTTCGGGGTCGATCTCGCGCATGCGGCGCTGTAGCTCGACGCCATCAATGCCGGGCATTTTGATATCGACGAGCGCCAGGTCAAAGCGCTTCGCGGCCATTTTGGTGAACGCGTCCTGGGCACTCTCGGCCACGGTGACGTCGTAGCCTTCCTCGCGGAACCACTTATCGAGAGAGTCGCGGACGATCAGTTCGTCATCGACAACGAGCAAATTCGCCTTCTTGGCCATGATAGCTGCTCCTCACCCCGCGACAATCGCGGAGCCATTGTTTAACACGACGTTGGAATGCACAGGCAGGGTGATCGTGAAGGATGTGCCGCGGCCTGGCTCTGATGCCACTGCAATCTTGCCGGCGTGGCGATCCACGATATTGCGGCTGATGGCCAGACCGAGGCCAAGACCGCGCCCATGTTCTTTGGTCGTAAAGAAAGGTTCAAACATATTTGCGAGGACGTCTGGAGGCATCCCAACGCCGTCGTCCCGGACTTCAATCTGGATGTAGCCGGTTCCCGGCAGCCGGTGAGAGTTCAGCGTCAGGTTTCCGCCATTCGGAAGCGCGTCAATGGCGTTCATGACGAGAGCCAGGATGACTTGTTCGATCTGGCCAGGATCGCAGCGCACATTTGGAAGATCCGGAGCGAGATTGAGGTGGAGTTCGATGTTCTTCAATTCCAACTGGTGCTGAACGAGGCGGATGCAGCGATCAATGACGGCGTTCAGGTCGGCTGGCTCGCTGCTCAAGGAGGTGGGGCGCGCAAAGGTCATGAGATTCTTGACGATTTCGCCGCAACGGCGGCTTTCGGTCTCGACGAGGTCGAGCATTTCGATATTTTCTTTCTGGTTTTCTTTCTGTGTGGGCGTTTCCCGAGCAAGACGCTTCTTGAGCAACTTGGCGTACGTCAGAATGCCGGCAAGCGGATTATTGATTTCGTGCGCGACGACGGCGGCGAGCTTGCCAATGGAAGCCATGCGCTCCACACGCAACATCTCGTCCTGAGCACCCTTGAGCTGGCGCGTCTTCTCTTCAACGCGCGCTTCCAGAGTTCGCGCCCAGGCATTGATTTCCTGATGGGCCGCCCGGAGTTGCGAGCTCATGGTGTTGAAGGAAGTGGCCAGATCCTCCAGTTCGCCATGCGACGGGATTTTGATCTGGTAGCCCAGGTCGCCCGAACCGACGCGCTTGGTGCCTTCCGTGAGAGCGGTGAGCGGCCCTTGAAGCATGCGTCGAACGAAGGCGACGCTGAGGATGGCGACACCGAAGACCGCGAGAATGGTATAAAGCAGCACCTGGCGTGTGCTCTCGGCGACGTTTTGCTCGCTGCTGGCAAGAGAAATGTTCGTATCGAGGACGCCGAGAACCTTCACTCCGGCGGGATGGGCGTGGCATTCAGCATTGCTGCAGGCGGGAGCATTTTCGATGGGGTCGATGACGCCAAGGGCGCGCTCGCCATTGGGGAGCCGGTAGGTGCGAAAGTCCTGCTTGATGTCGGAGATGCGCAGGGCGCTGCCAGGCACGGCGGCATCGTGGGCCTTCATGTTCTGGTCCACGTACTTGTACATTTCGGAAGTATCGGAGGAAAAGCTGATGCGGCCCTGATCGTTGATGATGCGGATGCGGACCATACCGGGCTCATTGGCCATTTCGGTGATGATGTGATAAAGGCCGTCGCGCTGATTGCGCAGCATGTAGTAGGAGGTGTTGCGCTTGATGACGCTGCTGGTGCGGGCGGCATCCGCGAGCGCGTCACGCTCAAGGTGCGTGCGGTGCAAATGAATATTCAGGTAGCCTAGTACTCCGAAGACGAGGGCCATCGAAGAGACGAGTAGCAGGAGCAACTTGGAACTGAGGCTGCCCGTAACACTCTTCCAAAGGTACGATGGGCCCGGTCTGTCTTCAGGATTGGACATGGGAAAGCTCCGGAAGCTTGCTCCCGGCGGTTTCCGGTTCCCCCACCGGCTGGCGGGACGCCACCCTGTCGAAGATCGGCAGATATTTCACCGCCAGTGCAAAGACCAGGAACCCGGAAGCAACTATGGCCAACGTGATGGATATTTCCGTCCACTTTGGAAAATATTGCTGGCCCGCAGAGCGTTCCATCCCGGTGATAGCGATATTCAAGCGGTTCGTCACGAAACCGAGCAAGCAGAGCACCGAACTCAGATAGAGACCGTCCGCGTCCTTCCGCACTTTGGGAATCAGCAGAAGGCAAATCGGAGCAAACGAACAGAGCAGCATTTCCAGAACGAAGAGGGGTGTTTCGGGACTTCTCCACTGCAAGAGATGCAATGCGCCCCGGTGCAGCAGATCCTGAAATCGCACTGCCGTATACACTGCAAGGGCAACCAGAAGTGCTCTCCCTAATTGGCGCAGAAGCGGCATTTCCAGTTGTTTGCCAAAGTGCCTGGCACTCATTGAGGACTCGAAGATGGTCATAGCTAGGCCCACACAGAGCGCCGATAGAAAGAACAGAACCGGCAAAAGCGGCGTGTACCAGAGAGGGTAAAGTTTGTTCGGAACGATCAGGTAGAGGCTTCCGAGTGAAGATTGATGCAGCGTCGAGAGCATCACGCCTGCTATGACCAGAGGAATGACGATCATTTTCTGAAGGCGAAGGAGCTTGGGGAGTCGCAACCGCTCGAATACAACTGATGAGAATTCCAGTGAGAGGACGGTGGAATATAGCGTGACACACCAAGCGACCTCGAACATCACAGAGCGGGGATTCCACATTACCAGAGGGTGCCAGATCCGGTAGCCGCGACCGAGGTCAAATAACAGGGCGACGACAACCAGTAGGTATCCCAGGAAAGCGGTTAAGACCGTGGGCCGGATGATTGGTTTGAATTCACGGAGGTTAAGGATGTACACGGCAGCGGTTAAGGTGAACCCGCCTGCGGCCAACATTACGCCGCACATGACGTCAAAACCAATCCACAGCCCCCAAGGGAACGCATCACTGAGATTCGTCGAAGCCCCCAGGCCTCGAGTGAACCTCACGATTGTTGCGTAGGCCCCCAGCAGGAGGACCAATACCAGCACGACCCGCCAGAAGGTGATATTAGGTTTTTGCATATTCGTTTGCTCCTCCGGGCGTCACACGTCTCTCTCCCGCTTCGTAGCGAGCCACCTCATCTTTGCGATTGGTGAGCCACCACAAGCCTCCGAGTGCCACACCGCCAATGGTCACCAGATCCGGAATGTGAGAAAGAACACGATAGGTCAGCAAAGGGAGCGCTTCGCTGCTGAGGTCGTTTCCATAGCCGAACTCGTCGAACGGAATGCTGGAGAGCAGCAAAACCGAAGTTCCCCCGACTTCGCGCCGACCGAAAATGTGATTCACATAGTTCTCCGGATTCTTGGCGATGCGGTCCATCGCTTCCGAAAGCAGATCCTCCCTGGAGCCAAACTTTGTCGCACCGGTGGGGCACGCTTCCGCGCAGGCCGTTTGCAGTCCACGTGCAACGCGGTCTGCACACATGTCGCACTTGCGGACGAGCGGCAAGGGTTTGTCCCACTCGTACTTTGGAACAGAGAACGGACAAGCCAACATACAGTAGCGGCAGCCCATGCACCGGGAAGCATCGTAGGTGACGGGTCCTTCAGATGTTTTGCGGAGCGCGCCGACGGGGCAGACAGAGGCACAGCTTGGATCCTGACAGTTCATGCAGAGACGACGCATGAACTTGTCGTTTTTTGTGAGTACGACGGTGAGCTTGTGTGCTGACTGCTTCTGTTCAGCAGCAATGTCGTCGTCGTAAGGGAGGCCGTTTCGCTCCGCGCATCCCTTCTCGCAGAGCTTGCAACCGATGCACAGAGTCGCATCGTAAAGGATGCCTTTGCTCATAAACGCTCCCTATGGCTACCTACGCCCCCGTCACATTGCCTGAAAGGAGTGACTAGGGACTAAATTCGCGATTTGATAGGTGCCTCAGATCGACACTTAGCGTTCAATCTAGCGCCGCGAGAGGTGCCAAAGACTGGCCCAGGGTCATCCAAACATCTAGGTCAGGCGACGCAATTCGATGTTCGAGAACTGTAGAAAAGTTCAGCGAGGTTGACCTCGTCGGAGATGAAACCTTCTGCACATTCGCTGACCCAAGATGAATATAGAGTAGGCGCGGAGGGATTCCTGTGAGTCTCGGCACTATGGAACGTGACCTGCATCACGTTCGTGTGCGGACTATTTCAGCTGCCAACTTCAGTGAATCCATCAAGTACGGATAAACGCCAATGCCCCGATCCGCGTTCGACCGGGGCTTTGGCTCGGAGTGCATCAGGAGGTTAGGTCAGGAAGAACTCGCGTGTGATTTCGCCCCACTTTTCCGTGGGCATTTGCGCGGCCAGATCATGTACAGCCGGCCCTCCGTCTTGCGCGACGACACCGGCGAGGGCTGGCATGCGAACCTGCAAGCGGCTAGCGGCATCCGCCATCCACTTGCGTGCCAAACTACCGTTGAGGAGGTTGCGGAAGCTGATCTGCAGATCGGGGGAGATCACAGAAACGAACCAGCCCTCTCCGTAGGGGTCTGTGCTGGCCAAGGAAGTATTGGCAGTGAGGGCTTCGTTGACGTTGGTGACTTCGCCTTCGATCGGGGAAACCAAGTCGGTGCGCTGGCCGTCGCGGATAATGGTGGCGAATTTCTGGCCTTGCCGCAGCCACTGGCCGCGCTTTGGGAGGACGAGGCCGTCTAGCTTTCCGGCAAGCCGCGCGCCAAAATCATCGATTCCCACGCGGACCAAGGTGGGGCTTTCCTGCAACGCCCAAGTGTGGCCTGGGTGATAGCGCCGGTTATCCGGCAACTCAAAGCCTGCAACAAAGTTGGGCAGCATACGCTGCGAAAGCATCGCCGCTTCTTCTCTTCCTTCTAGAGTGTGTGGCACTTCTTTGCGCTTCCTCAGATAGTCGATGGTGAGAAAGATCGCGAACATCGCAAGCATCAGAATGACTGTCATGGCCCGCCTCCTGGGTTCCTAGGGTTTCGCCAATTCCAGACTCTATGAGGGCAACTGGTCTGCCAATGGAAGGGGATTCTGAAGCAGCATGCTAAGTCGCTAAGAAAAAAGGAGATCGCAGGGACCAAGTGAAAAAGGCGAGAAACGCTTGATCAATAACGACGCGCGCACTGTTGAGATTTGCAGCGGGCCAGATCGTGTTCGATTCAAGATGCTTGGCTAACTCGAAGAAAAGAAGGAGGATGGCAGAGAAAGGCGGACCGATGTGAAATGCAACAACGGATGATTAGGTATTCAGCGCGGTGCGGCCAGGTGGAGTTCCTTCAAGAGTTGCCCATAAGGCATTCGAAGCCTGCCACGAAAATCCCTCGTGAGCAGTGCCCGTCGCTGTGAGCAGAATCCATGTGGGACGCTCCGAAAGGCTACCGGCCCATTTCAGGCAGCTCCCTCAGCCACGCGGAAGGCCGCGATTGACTGGACGACGAGGTCCTGCTGGGGGCTTGGGGAAAGAAGCGTTACAGTGGCTGTATTCGCCCTAGCCGTAACCGGGCGCCCAGATTTGAACAAGAAAGAAGCGCTGAAAGAACAGAGCAGAACTGAGTCTCGCGTATCAGAAAGAGACCGCTGATCGCCGGATCCCCAGGGAAGTGGGCTTCTTCACTTCATGGGATAACTCGCTAGCGCCTGCTGGATGCCCGTTTCCACTTCCTGAACGCTGCGTTGAACATTCCGGTCTATGGCAGCAACGAGAGAGGCGACATCTTTGCCGTTGCTGGGCTCGTCATGATTATAGGTGTACGCCCAGACGGTTTTGCCGGCTTTCAGATCGCGCAGCTCGGCGTCAAAGCTAATCCGGGCGACGATACCATTCCCGGACACTTCCTTGAAATCGTAGAGATGGCCGGTAAGAACGAAATCACCGCTGGAATCGCTGCGCAAAGCCGTCACGGTGCGAAAGCGGCCCGTGGAGCGCAATTCGCGCACAAAGGCATTCTGCAGCATTTCCGCGGGAGGCTCGCTCCATCGCTCATTCTGATACGTTCCCATCTGCTCCGAACCGGAACCATACACAATGCGATCTTCACGATAAAGATGCGACGTCGTGAAGGCGCGCACCAGGAGTGTGGCGTTCAAGGGTTCCTGCCTGAGCGGGCCGACGGAAGGATAGGAGATTTCGTAGTACTTGACGGGCTGCATGTGGCCGCACCCGGCCAGCAGCAGGGCCAGCGCCGCGAGGGCCACGGAGAAACGCATAAACTTGGTTCTTCCTCCCGCGACTGGCGCAAAGTAATTTTGAGTTTCAAGTCTGCGCGGAGCGTGGCTCATGGACGTCCCCCAGGTACATGCTGGCGTGGACTGCCGGAATGGATTAGCGAGGAAGGCTGGGTCTTGATGATGTCGGTGAATTCTCTCATGTTCTCCGTGATATGGCGGAGGTTCTCCAGAATTTCATCAATGTTTTCGGAATTGACGTCTAGCATTTGATCCAGGCGCCGCGCAAGGCCCGAGACGTTGTTCAGAGATTCATGAAGTTTGGCGACCGAGGCGCGCACCTCTTCGCGGTTTTCCCCGATCATGCCGTCCGCATGCTTCAAGGTTTCGTTGGCCTGATCGATCGTTTTATGCAACTGATCGAGGAGAGGCGTGATCTTCTCGCTGGCGGCATTCACATTTTTCAAGGCCGACCTGACAACCGGACGGTTTTCGCCCAGCATGCCGTGAAGATCGGCGAGACTCGCGGAAATGTTCTGGCGATTCTGGTCGTTCAGCAAGTCGTTGACGCGAGTGACGGTGACGTTCAGTTGTTTAATGCGGTCATTGAGGTTGGCAAGAAGTTCCTGCGCTTGCGGTGCCAATTTGTTGATTTGTTCCGCCAGATCGTTGAAGCCGAGATAAGGCTTGGAGGCCAGGAGGGCGCCGGAAGGAGCGAGAGGCGCGCTAGGGGTTCCTGCCAGAATTTCCAGGTGATTATCTCCCAGGGGACTGTAACTAAGAATAGCCACCTTGCTGTCGGCCTTCACGGGAAGATCGCTTTTCACACTGAAGGTCATGTCGATCAGAGAGGGATCGCCGGGATCAATTTGCATTTTTTCGACCCGGCCAATTTTCTGTCCTCCAGCGTAGTGCACGGAGGCACCGAGTTCCAGCCCCGCGGCGTTGGGGAATTTGGAGTGAAACGTCTTTACGGCGCCCTGAAAGGCGCCCGTGACGCCGAAGACAGTAAAGATCAACAGCGCGGCGGCAACCAGCACGAAGAATCCGACAAAGGCTTGCTCGCGTTTTGCTTCCATCTCTACCTGCTCTTCCCCGGAGACTGCGCACCCTGTCTGGGCTGCTGCTCCGTCAACATCTGCAGATAATCGAGTTCCTGGGCCACGGCGGGTTCGGGGACGCGATCCATGAATTGGCGAACCCGGGGATGCGTGCTGGTCTGCATTTCCTTCACGGTGCCCATGGCCACCACATCTCCTTTGTTAATGAGAACCATGCGGTCGGCGATCAGAAAGGCGCTGGCCAGTTCGTGCGTGACCACGATGATGGTCATGCGGAACGCCTGTTTCAAATCCAGAATGAGTTGATCGATGCCGGCGGCAATGATCGGGTCGAGACCCGCGGACGGCTCATCGAAGAAAAGGATCTCCGGATCCATGGCCAGGGCGCGCGCTACGGCGGCGCGCTTCTTCATGCCGCCGCTGAGTTGCGAGGGCATGTACTGTTCATACCCGGAAAGGCCGACCTGGTCGAGCTTGAGGCGAACCATGATGTCGATGGTGGAATCTTCGAGCTTGGTGTGCTCGCGCAAAGGAAGCGCGACGTTTTCGCCGACGGTCATCGAGCCAAAAAGCGCACCGCCCTGGAAGGACATGCCGATTTTCTTACGGATAGCGTCGCGTTCCGCCCCGGAAATGGCGGAAAAATTCTTCCCGGCAATCCAGACTTCGCCGGAGGTCGGTTTTTCGAGGCCGACGAGAGTCCGCAGCAGCGTGCTCTTGCCGGAGCCCGAGCCGCCAAGGATGACGAGAGTTTCGCCGCGCTGGACGTCGAAAGTGGTGCCGTGCAGGATTTCCCTGCCGGAATAACTGACGCGGACGTCCCGCAAGGAAATCATCGGTCCATCCAATGAGGCGCTGGGGCGAGTTGGGTCCGCGATGCCGGGCATAGTTCTCAGTGCGCTCCGAGAAAGAAGAACAGGGTCGTGAACACCAGATCGACGAGGATCACCAGGAAAATGGAAACGACGACGGCGCGCGTGGTGGAGCGGCCGACCTGCTCCGCGCCGCCACGGGTTGAAAGTCCTTCGAGGCAACCCACGGCCGTGATGGTGACGCCGAACATGAAGCTCTTGATGAGGCCGGTGACGACGTCGCGGAGAAACAGGGCTTCGAGCGAGGCGCTGATGTAGCGGCCCCAAGTGAAGTCCGCCTGCAGCACTCCGAACAGAGATCCCCCCAGGATGCCCATGGAATTGGCCCAGATGGTCAGGCAAGGCAACATCAGAACCATGGCGATGAATTTCGGGGTGACCAGGAAGTGGACGGGATCGATGGCCATGGTCTGCAAAGCGTCAATTTCCTCGGAGACTTTCATGGTGCCGATCTCGGCGGCGAAGGCCGAACCCGAACGGCCTATCACGACGATCGCGGTGATCAGCGGCCCGAGTTCGCGCGACATGGAGATGGCGACGGCGCTGGCGACATAGTTCAGCGCGCCAAATCGCCGCAGTTCGTAGGCGCTTTGCAACGCCAGGATCAGGCCGATAAAAAATGTGATCAGGGAAAGGATGGGCAGCGCACGCACACCCGCTTCCATAGCTTGCTCGACCGCGCTCTGGAAACGAACAGGCCTGCCGAGAAAAGGGCCTATGAAGGCGTGAAAAGCGGCACGCCCGCCCAGCGCGGCCAGTGAGCCGAGATAGGAGAGAGCATTGATGACGGCAGCGCCGACTTTTCGCGCGAATTCCACGGGGCCACTCTACCTTTGCGGGGAAACTCTTCTGGTCATCTAGGAAGCGAGAGCTTGCTCCTCGTCTTCATAGATCTCAAAGATCTTTTGCAGGCGCGAGAGTTGCATCACTTCGCGGACGGTCTTGTTCAGACCATACAGGATCAGGCGGGATCCTTGATCGCGCGAGGCTTTCAGACCTTCGACAAGAGAGGCGATGCCGGAGCTGTCAATGTAGCGGACATTTTTGAGGTTTAGGAAAACTTTGGGCGTGTGCTTCTCTTTGATTTCACCAAGCAAGGCCTTGCGCATGGCGGGCGAGTGCGACAAGTCGATATCGCCGGAGAGGTCCAGGATCGTCCAACCTTTTATGGCGCGCGCGACAATCTGCACAGTCTATTCTCCTTCCGGCGCTCTTGCGGGAGCAGCCGGAGCCAGGTATTTCACCAGGCGAAGCTGATTCTTGCCTTTTTTGCGGCTGAATTCAACTTCGTCCATGCTTTCCCTCATGAAATGAAGCCCCAGCCCACCGGGGCGAATTTCCTCAAGGGGACGGCCCCTCATTTTCGCGGGATCGGCCTGTACACCGGAGTCCCGCAAAACAATTTCGATTCCGCTGAGGCACGCACCATTCTGGGTGCGATGCAAGTGGCGACAGGTCACTTCAATCGGAAGGCCGGATTTCCCCCGGTAGGCGTGACGTATGACATTGGCGAGAGCCTCGTCCACAGAGCGCACAATGGCACGCGACTCCTCTTCGTGAAAATGCAGAACCTCCGTGGCGCGCTCGACAGCGGCGCGCACCAAGCCGAGCGCTGCCGGGTTGCTCTCCAATTGCAGCTTAAGGAGCAACTCAGAATGGAAAGCGCACTTCCCACACGAGGAGTTTACGCCGTGCTTTATCTTCGTCCGTCCGCCGCGCACCTTGCCACCAAACAAAAACGGGGAACGTCAACCTTCAAACTTCTTGAACCTGGTTCGTCAGGAGGGACACTCCCCTGGCGGGGAGACGATGCCACTTTATTCGCCCGCTGACAACCGAAAAATTCAAGGAGCAGACTTGCGGGGTTTGCTGGTGCCGAAGCGGGGCATCCAGGACGATGCGGGGGGGCAGGCGCTCTGCACCATTCGCGCTGCGAGGTAGTGAATGCCCCATATCTTTCGGCAATACTCATCGATGGTCCGGTCGGATGAAAAGGCTCCCATACGCGCGACATTGAGGATGGACATCCTGGACCAGGCTTCCTGATCCCGATAAGCCTCGGCCACCTGATCCTGGCAGTGGATATAGGACTCATAGTCGGCAAGCAGGAGATAGGAGTCCTGATCGAGGAGTGAATCAAGCAACGGGTGGAAGAGTTCGCGGTCTCCGCGGGAAAACTGGCCGGAGTATAGCGCATCAATCACGCTGCGTAGCGCGGGAATCGTTTCATAAAAGTGGCGGGGATTATAGCCGGCGGTCCAAGTAGCTCGGACTTGTTCCACTGTCAAACCAAAAAGGAAGAAATTCTCAGCGCCGACGGCTTCGCGAATCTCGACGTTGGCGCCGTCGAGCGTGGCGATGGTAAGTGCCCCGTTCATGGCGAACTTCATGTTCCCGGTGCCAGAAGCCTCCGTGCCGGCCGTGGAGATTTGCTCGCTCAGGTCGGCCGCAGGATAGACCAACTGGCCAAAAGTCACGTCATATCCGGGCAGGAACACGACTTTGAGGCGGTCCTTCACATCGGGATCCTGGTTGATGACGTCGCCCACTGAATTGATGAGTTTGATGATGAGCTTGGCCATGCGATAGCCCGGCGCGGCCTTGCCTCCAAAGATGAATGTGCGCGGAGTGATTTCAAGGTTGGGATTATTCTTCAAGCGCTGGTAGAGAGTGAGAATATGGAGAACATTCAGGTGCTGGCGCTTGTACTCGTGAATACGCTTCACCTGGGCGTCGAACATGGAGTCGGGGTCGACGGAAACACCCGTCTGCTGCAAGATGAAGCGAGATAACCGGGTCTTCACGGCGCGCTGGGCTTTCTGCCAATCCCCGCGAAAGACAGCATCCTCAGCGTAGGTTTCCAAGCGTTGCAAATCCTCCAAGTGATCGATCCAGGAGTCGCCAATCCGGCTGGTCATGAGTTTAGATTGCTCGGGATTGCTGACGGCGAGCCAGCGGCGCGGTGTGACGCCATTGGTCACGTTGACGATCTTGTCCGGCCAGAGTTCGTCGAAATCGCGGAGCAATTCGTTCTTCAGCAGTCGGGTGTGGATTTCAGCGACGCCGTTAATCTTATGACTGCCCACGCTGGCGAGATGGGCCATGCGGACGTATTTTTCGCCGGATTCGTCAATGAGGGACATCCGCGCAACCCGGGCCTCATCGTTCGGGAATCGCTGGCGCACTTCCGCCAGGAAGCGGGCGTTGATTTCGTAGATGATTTCGAGATGGCGTGGCAAAAGCGAAGCGAACAGCGGGAGCGGCCAGCGCTCCAGGGCTTCGGGTAGGAGCGTGTGATTGGTGTAGCTGAAGGTGTGCGAGGTGATGTTCCAGGCCTGCTCCCAGCTCATGCCGTGCTCGTCGAGAAGCAGGCGCATCAGCTCGGCTACACCGATGGAGGGATGAGTATCGTTGAGCTGAATGGCCCATAGTTCGTGAAAACTCTCTAGATTCTGCCCTCTGCGCAAGTGCCTTCTGATCATGTCCTGAAGCGAGCAAGAGGCAAAAAAGTATTGCTGCTGCAGGCGCAATTCCTTGCCGCGGCAATCCTCGTCATTCGGGTAGAGAACTTTGGTGATATTTTCGGCGAACACTTTTTCGGCCACTGCGCCGCCGTAATCGCCGCTATTGAAGCGCTCGAAATAGAAGGATTCCCGCGCTTCGGAGCGCCACAACCGCAGAATATTGGCGATGCCGGAGCGATAACCCACGATGGGCGTGTCGTAGGGTATGCCCTTCACCACCGTCTGCGGAATCCAGCGAACGCGGAGGCGGCCTTCGGCATCGGTCCAGTGCTCGGCCCGGCCGTGAAAGCCCACCTCAGCGGCAAGTCGCGTCCTGCGCAACTCCCAGGGATTGCCGTTGCGCAACCAATGGTCCGTATACTCGACTTGCCAGCCGTCCTGGATTTTTTGGTCGAAGATGCCGTACTCATAGCGGATGCCGTAGCCGGTTGAGGGAACGCCCAATGTCGCCATGGAATCGAGGAAGCACGCGGCAAGGCGTCCCAAGCCGCCATTGCCGAGTCCCGGCTCGGCTTCTTGATCGATGAGCGCGTCCATGTCCAAGCCCAGTTCCTTGACGGCTTGGCGGAACGATGCATCCAGCCCAAGATTCAGCAGATTGCCGGCTAATTGCGGCCCCATCAGGAATTCCGCAGAGAGGTAGCTGGCGGCACGAACGGCGGTTTCCATGTAGGTGTGAATTGTGTGCATGAAACGTGCAAGGATGCGGTCGCGGACGGTATAGGCGAGGGCCATGTAGTAGTCAGTGGGACCGGCGTGTTCGGCAGCCCGCCCCACAACGTAAAACAGATTGTCGAGGATGGCGCGTTTCAGGGCTTCGACGCTCGAGCCGGTGCGATCATCTTCAACCTGCGTGCCGTCATTCATGGGAAGAGGGTCTGGCATGGTGTTCCTCGCTTGCCGGCGTAGAGCCGAAAGCTGCCGGTGATTCGCAATTCACTCAGTTATCATTCTCTCAGGGTAGGGATGCCCGGGAGCGAGGACAAGTTGCAGGCATGGCGTTCGCGTGCGCGAGATCAGCGGTTGACCCGTCCGGCTTCATTCCCTGAGCAAGTACTCGACCCGCCATGATACTCCGTCCCCCCGGAGAGTGGTTACATCTCTGGTGGATGAATTCTGAGCGAAAATCACGGGGCATGCTGCGTGAGTGTTGGAGTTCCCGGGCGGGCAGTGGTATCACATTATTGTCGTTGCTGAGGCCAGACCACATGTCACAACCACCGGCAGTTCCCAATGAAACGGGTGACACCACGCGTCTCTCACTACTTGCCGGACTTCCCGCGCCCAAGGAATTACTGGTGGATCTTGCGCAACTGGAGCGGAGCTACTACGAGCGCCGGCCGGACTTGAGCGATCCGCAGCAGCTCGTCAGTTTTGGCACCAGCGGGCACCGCGGCAGCTCGCTGAAGGGCACGTTCACGGAAGCGCACATCCTGGCGATCACCCAGGCGATCTGCGACTACCGCCGGACGCAAGGTATCGACGGACCGCTCTTCATGGGGAAGGACACGCACGCGCTCTCCGCACCCGCGCAACGCACCGCCCTCGAAGTGCTGGCGGCTAACCGGGTGGAAACGGTGATTCAGCGGAATGACGGCGTTACGCCGACGCCGGTGATTTCCCGCGAGATTTTGGTTTACAACCGCGAACGAAAAGAACATCTGGCGGACGGTATCGTCATCACGCCTTCGCACAATCCGCCACGCGATGGAGGCTTCAAGTACAACCCGCCGAATGGCGGCCCGGCGGACACGGACATCACAAAATGGGTGGAGACGCGCGCGAATGACCTGCTGCGGGCGTGCAATGCCGGGGTGCAGCGTGTTGCGTATGCCACAGCGCTAGCCGCGGCAACAACGCACCAGGACGATTTCGTTCTGCCATACGTGAAAGATCTTGGCAACGTAATCGATATGGAGGCCATTCGCGCAGCGAATCTGAAATTAGGCGTGGATCCGCTGGGCGGGGCCGCGGAGCCTTATTGGGAGCCGATTAATTCCATTTACGGGCTTGAGATCACGTTGGTGAACCCGAAGATCGACCCCACGTTTTCCTTTATGACAGTGGATCATGACGGCGAAATTCGCATGGATTGTTCGAGCCCGTATGCCATGGCGGGACTCGTAAAAATGAAAGACAAGTTTCGCGTCGCGTTTGGAAATGATCCTGATGCGGACCGGCACGGAATTGTCACGCCCTCGGCGGGGCTGATGAATCCGAATCACTATCTGGCGGTGGCGATCCAATATTTACTGACGCACCGGCCAGACTGGCCGGGCGACGCGGTTGTGGGAAAAACGCTGGTGAGCAGCAGCATGATCGATCACGTGGTGCAGAAGTTGGGCCGCAAATTGCTTGAAGTGCCCGTTGGTTTCAAGTGGTTCGCGCCCGGGTTGTTCGATGGCTCCTGCTGCTTTGGTGGCGAAGAAAGCGCCGGAGCAAGTTTTTTGCGGCGGAACGGCGCCGTCTGGACGACCGACAAGGATGGGCCGATCATGTGCCTGCTGGCGGCGGAGATCACCGCCCGCACAGGAAAAGATCCGGGCGAGCACTATCGCGTGATGACCGCTGAATTCGGCACGCCGTACTATATGCGGATTGATGCAGCGGCCACACCGGAAGAAAAGGCCCGGCTGCTGAAGCTTTCACCGGAGGCCGTTAAAGATGCGACGCTCGCCGGCGAGCCAATCAAGGCGAAGCTGACGCGCGCTCCGGGGAACAACGCGGCCATCGGCGGGCTGAAAGTTACGGCGACGAATGGCTGGTTCGCGGCGCGTCCCTCGGGGACGGAAAACATCTACAAGATTTACGCGGAGAGTTTTATAAGCCAAGCGCACTTGAACGAAATCGTGAGAGAAGCGCAGGCCATGGTGAATCGGGCTTTGCAGAACTCGCCGAAGATATAGACCTTTGATCCGGCTCCTGGACAGCAAGAAAGATTTTGCAACTAAGGAGTTGCAGCGGGACAACAAGGCAATGAGTGGAGCCGAGGGAGAGAGTTGAACTCTCGACCTGCTGATTATGAAATCGTTTAGGGTACTCTCTGGTATCTGCGGGATGTCATAGAAAACGCGCTAAGTCTTGTACTTCGATTTGTTTAGTTACTGTACAAATCGTTCGCTTGCGTTTCGCTCTTTTTCCTTCCGTTGATCTGGAACGGGGTTAATTTCGGGGTTAGTTTTCGGCTGGCCCTTAAGATACGTTTCGAGTTTCCGCGCCGCGTCTCTCAAGTCACGCTCGCTCGTAATGTTATACCGTTCGAACGTCTGTCGGGTACGGTGTCCGGAGATCGCCATCGCGACGCGCTCCGGAACTCCGGCGCGCACAAGATTCCGGATGCCGGTGCGCCGCAGGTCGTGAAAGAGCAATCCTTGCAACCCCGCGCGCTCGCAAGCTGAGATTCAAGCCTTCCGAAAGCTCTGGATACGCTCCCCGTTGTGCGTGAAAACGAACTCGGCCGCGGGATTCTTTACGTGCTCGATCGAGAGCATTTCCAGAAGTTCCTTGGTCAACGGGATGGTTCTGGGGTCATCATTTTTCGTCGTGTCGAGCAGTACTTGCGAATCAACGAAATTGACGTTGCTCCAACGTAGTCCCAGGATTTCGCCGAGCCGCATCCCTGTAAAGTAGCCCATCGTCAGAACGGGTCGCAGATGTTCAGGTAACTCCGAGCGAAGTTTCTGAAATTCGGCGTGCTCCAAGAAACCCTTCCGCGGTGCCGCTTCCTTGAGCATCGGGAAGTACGGGATGTCGCGTAACTTCTGGTCTTGTACGGCGAGCTTTAACATCCGCCGGAGCAAGGCCAGCGAACGATTGACCGTTCCGTTTGCGGCTCCCTGTTCCTGCCGCTTGGCGATGAATTCGCGGAGTCGGTCGTGATTTCAAGAGCGCGATAACCAGCGAAGAAATCATCGAGAGACGAAATTCCGCAGATGTACGGTCTTCCGTCTTCTCCCGTTCGCAGCCACTTCCGACCGTTCGCCTTGTAGTCTGTCACCAAAGCGGCGCGCAGTTCTTCGTACCGAACGAATTGCAATCGTGCCGGCGGGAGAAGCCCGGCCTCTTTCTCGCCCAGGCGTCGCTGCAAAAGTTTCTCAGCGATTCTGTATGTCTTGGACTGCGAAGACTCGCGCCGCTCGCGACCGGTTGCGTCATAAAATTGAACCTACCAGACGCGACCGATTTGCCGGATGCGCCCCGTCCCGCGCTCGCACTTCTTCGACTTGGCCACTTCAACAACTGCCCCCGTTCCTGTGTTGACCATCTCTCCTCCCTTCCGTCGCGTGGCCGATCGGATCAGCTTGCCCAACCAGGCGACGCGACACGTCATTTTCTGTGCTTCCTTAGATACTGATCGATCGCTATTCGAATCTGTGCGGCAACCGGAGCCCCGGTCTTTTCGGCCAATACCTGAAGCGCGAGGTGCTGGTCTTTTCCGATCCAGAATTCCAGCCGACGCTTGGGTCTTTTCTTCATATCTGGAAGTATACGTATATATACTCTCGTCGTCAAGCCAAATCGCCGCCCAGCACAGCGAAAACGACCGACTCCCGGCCAGGACTCTTACCGGACCAGCTTTGAGCGCTTGAAAACAAAAGAGTTATGGAGCTGTTTTTAAGGTTTTGATAGATAGATAGCTACTCCACCCCCTCGGCTCGGCAAATCGCCTCGTATTGCGAAATTCAAGATTTCGGCAGGGCGGATCGCGGGAACCCTTTAACCACCATCACCTGACAGAAGTCAACGATGGCTACAAGCGGCATACCGACTAATGCAAGCTCACCGAACCCCGTTCTTGGACGCGGATTTCTATGGCCACTTGATCGGTAAGGCGACGCAATATAAAAAGGGCGCCCTTTTGGAGTAGGTTTTTGAGTGTTCGCTCGAACCCCTCCAGAAAGGAGCACCCTCTATGGATAACGTGAAGTATATCGGGATGGATGTTCACAAGGAAGCGATCTCCATCGCGGTTCTAAATTCTTCTGGCAAGCTGGTGATGGAATGCGTCATCGAAACCAAGGCCAGCACCATTCTGCAGTTTTTCCAAGGGCTAAGCGGAAGCCTGCGCGTCACCTTTGAAGAAGGCACCTGGGCCGCGTGGCTGTATGACCTGCTGAAACCGCACGTTACGGAGCTCGTGGTATGTAATCCCCGGCGGAATGCTCTTTTAAAAGAAGGCAGCAAGAGTGATCGCATCGATGCCCGGAAGCTGGCCGAACTGCTGCGGTCGAATCTTCTCCGGCCGGTCTATCACGGGGAGCATGGCGTACGGACGTTGAAGGAGCTGGCGCGCAGTTATCTGACCATCAGCAAGGATCTCGAACGGGTGATAAGTCGACTGAAGGCGATCTACCGAAGCTGTGGGATTGCTTGTACGGGGAAGCAGGTCTATGCGCCGCGGTATCGTTCGGAGTGGCTCGGCAAGATCGCAGAAGCGGGCGTGCGGCGCCGGGGGGAGTTCTACTACCAGCAGTTCGATGCGTTGCGGTCGCTGCGCCAGGAAGTGCGACGCGATCTGTTGGCCGAGGCTAGCAAACACAGCGCGACGAGATTGCTACGCGAGATTCCGTTCATCGGCCCGATCCGAGCGGCGCTCATCATCGCGATCCTCCAGACACCGCATCGTTTTCGCAGCAAGCGACAGCTATGGACGTACAGCGGGTTCGGGATCACAACGCACAGCAGTGCCGAGCACCGTTATGTCGAGGGAGAGTTGCAGCGCGCGAAGAAACCGATCTCGATTCGCGGGCTGAATTGCAATCACAACCACGATCTCAAAAATCTGTTCAAGAGTGCCGCGACCGTAGCCGCGGCCAAGCCCGGACCGTTCCAGGAGTTTTACGCTGCGCTGGTGGCCAAGGGCATCAAGCCGGAGATGGCGCGCCTGACACTGGCGCGCAAGATCGCCGCGATCACCTTGACCGTCTGGAAGAAAGGAGTGCGCTTCGACGCCAAATATTTGAAACCACAAACAGCTTGAGTGTGTCTAGCAATCCGTTCCATCCCTGGAGTGCATTCCCGCGGTGGTTAGCCGGGTTCTTGAGACACTCGGGATCGAGGGCGAGTTTCAGCTGGTAAGTTAGGCGCTGCGTGCTTCGGGCACTCAGTCTCACAGGCGACGCTAGGCCCCCTCGCACCACCCGAAAAAGCTGTGGGCCACGAGTCCCAAATAGAACCATGGTGAGCACCTGATCACCAAACTGCTTGTTGGTTTCAGAACGGACTGGCTTCGTCGCGAACGAGCGATGAAAACCGCTGGGAGAGGAACCCAAACCCGTTACGTGATAAGGCGTAGCAAACCGAGCACATGGAGCGGAAGGCTGGAACGAACCTTGCTCAATCACACGGGCTGGAAAGTAAGAAAAAATCCGGCCACAGGCGAGATATTTTTCTCGACTTCCCCTTTTATAGAACTAATCGGTCACAGAGCACAGCCGTGACCTTGATGGTTTATCATAAATTGGTGGAGCTTCCATGGCACTCCAATCCCACGCGGCGCTTGCCGAGATTCGCGACACCCTGCTCGAAACCTACGCGAGCAACGACGCAATGAACCAGCTCATCCTCTCACATCTCGACCCTCGTGCGTGGCGCGCCCAGCCGCCGGGTCAAAAAGGCAATGGCCGGACAATCGCGACCATCTTCGCGCATCTGCACAACAACCGTCTTTCGTGGCTGAAGAATTCCGCGCCGCATCTGAAGTGTCCGCCGCCACTCGATCCCCACCGCTGCACCATGAAGCAGGCTGCTGCCGCGCACAGGAGAAGCGCCGCGCAGTGCATGCGCATGTTGTCGGATGCTCTCTCGGCCGCTCCGAATCGCCGCGTTGCAAAGTTCTCTCGCGACAGTTGGGTGCCGACGTGGCCCGCCGGAGGGACCATGTTCGCTTACATGTTCTCGCACGAGGCGCATCATCGCGGTCAGATTTTGATGCTGGCCCACCAGCTCAGCTACCGCGTCCCCGAGCCGAATATCTGGCAATGGGAGAAGCTCTGGAAACAAGCCGGCCTTACCACGCGCCCGCGTTAAGGGAGCTACGAGACAAACCTCGTCATCCGTCAGATCGCAGCTCAGAACGCCGTTCCCAGATAACTTCCGAGTGGCCCACGATGCGGGAGTTAGCGGAAGATCGGAACGCAAGGTGTCAGGGAGGACTTATCCCGGCAAAATCTATGTGATCGCGTACTCCAAAGATACAACGCCTCTTCGGTAGACTCTTTGGGCTGTGAGTGATAGTTTGATTCGCCTCTCCAGGTTCGGCAGCAACGGAACTCCTGCACCGAGAAGCACCGGGACAATGCGGACTTCAACGGTGTCGACGAGCCCGTCTTCTGCGAGACTACGGAAGAGCAATCCACCGCCGAATAGCCAGATATCCTTTCCAGGGCCGGCTCTCAGGGCCGCCAAGGCCTCCCGTTGACCATCCCTCACGATAGCAACTTCAGGATGATCCTCTTGTCTCAGTGTTCGCGAGAAAACGATAGTCTTCATACCGGGCATTGAGGTACGTCCGGCGGTCACCATCCCGTCAAAGGTCCGGCGCCCAACCAAGATAGTGTCGAACTGACTGAATAGTGCAGCGAAATCAAATTCCGGGTCCTTGGTTATCCAATCGGCTTCGCCCTTTGGTCCTGCGATATAGCCGTCTAAACTCATCACCACTGAATACCGTACGCGCCGCATGAACGCCTCCTGTCCGTGTCAAATCTATTTTCCGGAATTATACGTCTCGCCCCGTGGCGAAGTGTTTCCCAGAGATTGATGAGCGCGGTCGGATGGCCCTGTTGACCGAGCGTACCTAGTTAGCGTTGAAGATCGTCGCGACATTTCCGATGCCCTCACCGACGAAGAGCGCGTATACAGGCTCAGCCGTGAAGACGGGAAGAAAGTCGCCATTTTCTACAATGACGGGCCGGACGACCTGAACGCTGTGTGCTTTACTTTTCCCATCGTCGTTAACCTCAATGTCGCACATGCCTAACAGAAGGACAGTTTCTCCTTCATCTCCCCGACTTGTATTACGAACTTGGGCACCCTCTCTTGACCGAGCAAAATGACCCGCTGGTAGAGCCTCTTCAAGAGAAAATGGTTCAGGCGATAGGCGACATCATCGCCTACGTTTCGCAGGAGCGATCGAAAGAGAACCCCCGGCGCGGCCCGCTCAAATCTCGGTACTGTCTTAGAGTTTGGGAAGTTGCCTGGATCAAGTTTTGGATAACGGAACTGTTTTGCGACATATTCGCATCCTCAGTGCTTGGGCCTGCATTTGTCTGGGCGCACCTTCACCTAGCCGCTAAACGTGGTGGGAATCCGTTTGAAGTCGCCACAAGTCGCTCTTCGTCCCATCCGGCTGATGATGCACGAATGCGGGCCATGCTTCTCACTTTGGAAAAGGGTGGATTCGAAGAAGAAGCGGTAAGCATCAGGAAGCGTTGGAAGTCATTCATATCGCATGTTGGTCTGAATCCCGAACCAGAGTATCACCGTTGCTTCCCACAGCAGTTACTTCAGGGAGTTGTTGAGCATGCGCTGAGTGGGATAGCGGCAACGGGTCTCCGAATTGCCAAGAAGGATACTTCTGATCACGTCCACGTACTCTTGAATGAGGCATGGGTGAGGTTTTGGCGCGACCCCGACAACTTTGTCGACTGGGAAAAACAGGCCGCAAAGCGTTTGTTTGACAATTCAGTGGCCGTCAAATCGGTCGACTGATTTCCTAACTCTCCGCCGAAGCCACTTGAGTCTCACTGAGTAATGGTGAAGCCAGGAAAACATCCATTTGCTCCTCGTGCGCGACGCAGTATGGCGAATCGCCCTCAGCGACAGCAGCACAGACACCCTCAATCTTGTCATCAAGAGACGGGAGCAGAACCCATTCGCATGTACGTTGGCGCAGCCGCGACGAAGGAACCGACTACAACGACAGCAAGAAAGATACTCATCTTGAGGCCACGATACGCCGGACGGCCCACACCCTCTAACAAAGGATGCGGGGCTTTCGTGTTTCTGTACCCGTTTGTGACCATTTGACCGGACCCTGGAGACTCTTTCCGGGCACTCCGGCGAGGCTAAGGCCTTTGTTTTGTATCCAGCCCTCGTTTCCCGGACCCCCAAATGGCCCCCGTCAATGATAAAGCCTGAAAGCTACGAACCAGAAGGTTCTAGGTTCAAGTCCTATCAGGCTCGCCATTTTCCCCAAGGTCCGGCCCGGACACATGGGTGACACAACGTACCTAAGACATAGGTAACACTTTTGGGCCGAACGGATTTTCGAGCGGTTCGAGCACTCGCGTCTCCAAATCGAAGTATCCCAGATCATAATCCATAAAGCTCACCAGCCAGATATCGTCGTGGACTTCTTTGATGCCGACTGCTTGGCCGGCAAAAACCTGGCTGAAATTGATTTTCTTCTTGCCCAGGCAGATGCGCCCGCAACGGGTGACCACGATGGTTTTATCGTGGAAGGGATAGTCGATGTCCGGCAAGCCGGTGTAGAGGCGCGGGGAGGGTTGGTAGACCTCCGCGGGACACTTCATGTCCAGCGCTTCGTGCGGGCGTTCGTTGTTGAAGACATCCATGAACTTGTCGAAGCGCGCCTGCTGCTGAAGAAAATTGGCGGCGGCCGGCTTGGTGGCCTCTTTCTTCAAGGTCAGATGCATGCGTTCGTGACGCCCGTTCTGCTGCGGATGGGCGGGCTGGATGCGTTCGATGCCAATCCCCAGGCGCAGCCACCACACCGCCAACTTGCTCAGGTTGAATAGGGCGTGTGCGGAAGCGAACGGCACACCGTTATCGCTGCGGATGTTGGCGGGCAGGCCACGCTCCTTAAAAAGCCGCTCAAACACGGTGAAAGCGTACTCTTCCCGGGTAGAAGAAAGGGCTTCACAGGTGAGCAGAAACCGGCTGGCGTGGTCAGTGACCGTCAGCGGATAGCAGTATTGGTGATTTCCCAGCAAGAACTCGCCTTTGTAATCGGTGCACCACAGCTCATTGGGTCGCTGGCCTAACGAGAGCGGCGTCCCTTGGGCGCGACGACGCGCACGACCGCGGCGCTCGACCAGGCCGTGGCGATCGAGCACGGCATGGATGGTACTTTTGGCCGGGATGGGAATATCGGAGAACCGGCGCAGCAAGCGCTCACGGATTTTGCGAGCACCCCAGCTGGAGTGCTCGTGCTTTACGTTCAAGATGAAGTTTTCGACCTGGAACGGAAGTTGGTTGGCGTAGCGATACGGACGCCGGCTTCTGTCCGTGAGCCCCTGCATGCCGCATTCCTGATAACGATCGAAAATCTTGTAGCCGGTCTTGCGGGAGATGCCAAACTCCCTGCAAAGTTCCGCCATCGCCTCGCCGGCTAGCCGGCGAGCCACAAACTGCATCCTCTCGTCCATCACCGAACACTCCTTCCAAGGCATATTCACTCCCTCCCACGAGGGAGAGAGTGTCACCCATGTGTCCGGTACAATGTGTTACCTATGTCTCAGGCCGCTCACAACAGAAAACTAGTTTTTCAAATATCACCCGGGAACGGGTGCGTTCCGTTTTACTGTGGTTTTACAAAACTCTTGCCGTGGGCTTCCGCGCCGCGCCAGAGCAGAACGGCCAGCGCCACGATCGTTACGACTTCAAAACTCGCCAGCGCCCATTGATACCCGAACTTCGCGCGCAAGGCGAATTCGATATTGTTCGTGGGCGCGGCAAACAATATCCCCAACTGGTAGGCGAATCCCGGGATCAGCCCGCGCGCCGAGTCCGCCGCAAGCTCGTTCAGGTGCACCGGAATCACTCCCCACGCTCCCTGGACACCCATCTGCATCACCACGGCCGCGGCAATCAACAACGGAATGCTCCAGCCAAACGCCCAGAGGGGGATAATCGCCAGCGACAATGCCAGCGCGCACATCATTCCCTTTCGCCGGCCCAGCACCTGGGAGAGATGGCCAAAGATGATCGCGCCAAGAACCGCTCCCGCGGTGTAAATCATGGCGATGTTGGCGACCAACGCGGGACGCAGCCGGTGCACCTCCTTCAGAAAATCCGGATAAAGGTCTTGGGTTCCGTGGGACAAAAACATCATGAAAGTCATCAGCACCACAAGATACGCGAAGCGTTTCCATTGGGAAGCCACTGTGCGCAGCACATCTCCCATGGAGCCGGCGCGGTGCTGTTCCCACGCTTCGGACTCCGGAACTTTGGTCCTTATATAGAGCGCGAGCAGCGCCGGCAACGCGCCGAGCCAGAACATGGGCCGCCAGCCCCAGGCCGGCAGAATAAATCGCGCCGCCACGGCAGCCAGCAGGTTGCCAATCGAGTAGCCGCTTTGCAGGATGCCGCTGAGAATGCCGCGCCATTGCGGAGGAGCCGCTTCCATTGCGAGGGACGCGCCGACGCCCCACTCCCCGCCCATGCCGATTCCAAACAGGGCGCGAAGGATCAGAAACACGGTGTAATTCGGAGCAAAGCCGCAGCCCAGCTCGATCAAGGAAAAATAGACCACGTTGGCCATCAGCGGAATGCGCCGGCCGAAGCGGTCGGCGAGCAATCCGAACACGAATGCGCCAACGGGCCGCAACGCCAGTGTGGCCGTGGTCGTGAAAATGATGGCTTGTTTGGAAACGCCAAACTGCTTTGCCAGGGTGTCGTACAGGAAGACGATTACAAAAAAGTCGAACGCGTCCAGCGTCCAGCCCAGGAACCCGGCGAGGACGGCGTGATGCGACCCCGCTCTGCGTTGCGTTGCAGCCATCGCGCTAGTGCCGTTCCAACTTGTTCCAACAAATCCCTTCGAGAATACTCTCTCCGTGTTCGCCTCAGATGTTTGGACCGTCATTCGGCCCAAATAGTTGGAACGGCACTAGACGCGCCATTCGGTTGGTTTCGGCATCAGCCGATACAATGCCACACCGCACGTCAACGATACCAGTCCCAACACAAATCCAGAGGCGAGTCGCCCGAAGCAGAGTTGTCCGATGCCGAATAACGCCGCATACACGAACACGCAGCCGATCACCCAGCTCAAGACATTCTTCCCCAGATCCTGGGTGATCTCTTCCATGCCACTGACCTTGGCCACCGGCCCCCAGCCGATTGCATCCGGCTTCACGCGCCGGTAGAACTCGACCAGCGTTCTGGTTTCCTCAGGCGGCGTCAGCAAGGTGACCGTTACCCAAATCAGCGTAGTCACGGCCGTAGTGCACAGCGTGGTCTTCGCAAAGATCACCGCGTCCGAGCCCTGGAATGGTTCCGGGCGCCCCGCAAGCGCGACCCAAAGCGAATGACTCCGCATGACCAGTGTCGTCACCAGCGCCGCGGCCATCGCGGAGATCTCGCTCCACGCATTCACGCGCCACCAATACCACCGCAACAGGTACACTCCTCCTGTTCCCGCTCCCAACTCGAGGACAATTTTCCAGCCTTCACTTACCGATTGCAGTTGCATGGAAACCCACGCCGCCGCGACCACTAGAAATAATGTCGCCAGTCGCGATGCGTTCACGTAATGCGCTTCACTGGCCTTTTTCTTTACGAAGCGCCGGTAGAAATCCTCCACCAGGTACGAGCTTCCCCAATTCAATTGCGTCGCTACGGTGGACATGAACGCGGCCATAAATCCCGCCAGCAAAATCCCCAGCAACGCGTGCGGAGTGTGCCGCGTCGCCACCATCATGTAGCCGCGCTCCGGCTGCGCCAATCCCGGATACAGCACCACGGCCACCAGCGCCGTCAGAATCCATGGCCACGGGCGCAGCGCATAATGCGCCAGGTTGAACCAAAGCACCGAGAGCATCCCGTTTTTCTCATCCCGCGCGCTGAAAATCCGCTGCGCGATATACCCTCCGCCGCCAGGCTCCGCCCCCGGATACCAAAAGGCCCACCACTGCACCGCCAGATGCACCACAAACGTGATCACCGGCAGCGTCCAGAGCGCTTCGCCCGTCAGCCCGCGTGAAAAGTCCGGCAGCATTTTGGTGATGTCGCTCGCGCCGGGCCCCGCGGCATTGCGCATTTCCGCCAACCGTGCCAGCAACTGCGACATCCCGCCCACCGCGCGCACGCCATACCACGCCACCGCGATCACGATGGCCATTTTCAGCACGAATTGAAACAGGTCTGTCCACAACACGCCCCACAGGCCGCCCAACGACACATAGATTCCCGTAAACGGCATCAGAAAAAACACGCAAATCGCCAGGGCCTTGGCGTCGCTGATCACCAGCGATGTGCTGATGATATTCACCATCGCTTTCGTCACCCAGCCGAGGATTAGGCAATTCATCAGCAAGCCCAAATACACCGCGCGGAATCCCCGCAGAAAGGCCGCCGGCTTGCCGTGATAGCGAAACTCCGCGAACTGCACGTCCGTGATCAGCCCGGAGCGCCGCCACAATCGCGCAAAGAGGAACACCGTCATCATTCCCGAAGGCAGGAAACTCCACCACAGCCAGTTCCCCGCCACACCTTGGGTGTAAACCAAGCCGCATACGGCGAGAGGCGTATCCGCCGCAAACGTGGTGGCCACCATCGAGGTTCCCGCCAGCCACCAGCTCACTTCGCGCCCGGAAACAAAATAATCCGCGGTGCTCTTTCCCGATCTCCCGCGGAAATAGAGCCCCAGCACCAGCGTTATGAGCAGGTACCCCACGATGGCGGCCCAATCGAGTGCTGTGAGATGCAAAGTTGCTCTCCCCCTTCCGGGCGTTTTGGGGCGTTTTAATGCTTATCAGTGCTCACGTCGCTCTGCTGCGAATCCGCCTGCTGTCAAATTGCAGCCCTGCGCCTGGAATCGCTGCTAAGTTTCCTCACCGCGGGGTTTGCTGTCAAAGGAATTCTAAATCGATTCAATAGCCGTGAACCGCGCTGCCGGCAAAAAGAAACCCCGGCTCGCTGGGGGCAACGAGCCGGGGCGGGGGTCCTGCCGAGGGGGGCCGGAGGAAACTCAATCTCTCTTAATGTGCTGCCACTCCTTCAGACGTCGCCAGCACGCAAATCTTGCGCAGCTCTTCGTAGGTAAAGAACCGCTCTTCTTCGTTCCCGGCGCGTTCGTAATGCCCGATTCCCTTCTCTTCCGAAATCCGGGAAATCTCCGCCGGCGGCAAGCCCAACAAATACGCCGCCCGTGCCTGTGTCACGTACTTCGGGATCTGATTCTTCATGGCTCCTCCCCTCACGATGGAAACATTGCCATCAGGTCTTCTTGCACATCCAGGATCATCGTCTTGTAAATATCGACGTCCCAACCTTCCCCAATCCTCATCCGCACCGTCTCAGGATTCTCTTTCAGTAGCTTGCCGCGCAGGGGCACCTTGATATCCCCCACTTCCACATGGAGAACCACAGCATGCCCCAGCCAATTCGAGTACCCGGTGTTCATGAGTTTCCCCTCAGAGATCCATCTGGACTCCCTGTCGCGTTGGGTAGATTCGCGCAGACCCGAGTGTTCAGCAATGGTACAGCGAGGGTACTAAACTAGTATTTCCGTACTGTTTTCGCCCGTATCCTTACGCTCTATCAACAATTCCCAATGGGTACTTTCGTACCGAATTTTTGGGACGCGCGTCCCATCGCCCCTCTCTAATCGCACATGGGACTCTCTCCTTCGTGACGCGACGCCTTCATCCTGCCTCCTTGTTCACCACCACACCCGGGCTGCGTCCTGGCATAGGGTTGGCGCTCGGCGGTGGTTTTGCACGCGGCTATGCGCATCTTGGGGTTCTTCGCGTTTTGGAAGAGCACCACATTCCGATCTCCTGCATTTCCGGCAGCAGCATCGGCAGCATCCTCGCCGCCGCCTATGCCAGCGGCACCCCGCTCCCGAGCATCATTGCCAAATGCCGCGAGATTCGCTTTCGTGACTTCGCACGCTGGCGTGTTTCTCGCTTCGGCTTAGCCAGCAACAAACGCCTCGGCGCCCTCGTCCACCGCTTCTTCGATTCCAATCAGTTTGAAGATCTGTCGATCCCCACCGCCATCGTGGCCACCGACCTTGGCACGGGTGATCCCGTGGTCTTCAAGCAGGGGAGCCTGGCGGATGCTATCCGCGCGAGTTGCGCATTCCCGGGGCTGTTCGAGCCGGTCATGATCGGTACCCGCTGCCTCGCCGACGGGGGTCTTGTCGCTCCTGTGCCCACGCGAGCCGCGCGCGAACTCGGCGCCGAATCCGTCGTGGGCATCTCCGTGGGTTTGCACGACGGCCACCGCGGCGCTCCCACCAACATCTTTCAAGTGGTCAGCCGCGCCGTAAGTGCCGCGCAGAAGCACCAGCTCGAAGGCTGGGAGCGTCACGCCGACCTCGTCCTGCGTCCCGACGTGCGGTCCCTTGCCTGGGACGATTTCGACCGCATTGACGATGCCATCGAAGCGGGCGCCGCTGCTGCTCGCAGCGCCCTTCCCCAGCTCCGCAGACTTCTTCTCCAACGGCAGAAGACCCATTCCGAACTGGGTTGCCAGGGCGAACTCCTCCTCGCGGAGGCGCTGCAATGATTCGTCCTGCCTGGTGGCTTCTTCTGGTGTGCGCCGTCGTCGTCCTGTGGGAGGAATGCGGAGAGAATCTGGCCATTTTCTGTTACCGTATAGGTTGGGAAGTGATTTCGAATCTGCGTGCCCGCGCACTCTTTCTCATCCCTGTCTCTGTGAGGACTGAAGCCGCTTGCTGGAATACATCCGCCACCTGCTCCACTCGATATACGACGTCGAAGGAATAATTCGTACTGGTGGCCCGCTTCTCGTCTGCGTCATCATCTTCATTGAAACTGGCTTTTTCGTGGGATTCTTCCTCCCCGGCGACTCTCTCCTGGTTGCTGCTGGAGTCTTTTCCGCTGCCGGCGTCATCCCTCTCCGCTGGATCTTGATTCCCGGCATGCTCTGCGCCATCGTGGGCGACCAGATCGGCTACTGGATCGGCCGCGCTGCCGGCTCCGCCCTCTATCGCCGCGAAGACTCCCTCTTCTTCCACAAGCGTCACCTCCAGCGCGCCCACGATTTCTACGAAACTTACGGCGGCAAAACGGTAATCCTCGCCCGCTTCATACCTATCATCCGCACCTTTTGCCCGCCCGTCGCCGGCGCTGCTCAGATGCCTTACTACCGTTATCTGATCTACGACATCTTTGGCGGCACCTTTTGGGTCGGTAGCATGATCTTAGGTGGTTATTCCCTCGGCCGCTCCGTTCCCAACATCAGCCAGCGCATCCACTATGTCATCGCGATCGTCATCTTCCTCTCTCTTTTGCCCGCCATCATCAGCGCTCTGCGTGCGCGCCGCTCGGCCTCCTCTTCTTCTTCAGGTACCTCCACGGGAGACCACTAGCGTATGAGTTCTGCCGCCATCCGTGCGATCATCTTCGATATTGGCCGCGTTCTGGTCCGCATTGATCTCCGCAGCGCCCAACTCGGCCTCGCTAAGGGCCTCTCCCTCACTCCCGAAGAGCTCTGGTCCGCCATCGAAAAAGATCCGCGCTGGCGCGACTGGCAGGAAGGCCGCATTTCCCCCCACGATTGGCATCTGCACCTCTGTCAGCGCCTGGGCATTTCTCTCAATTTTGAGCAATTCACCACAGCGTGGAATTTTGCTCTCGATCCCCAGCCTATCCAACCGTTACGCCTGTTCGAGGAGCTCGCCAAACGCTACCGCTTGGTTGTTCTGTCGAATACGGATCCCATCCACGTCGCCTACCTCGAGGCGACGTATGACTTCTACCAGTATTTCCCCAAAGGCCAGCGCATCTATTCCTGCTCAGTTGGGGCCAGCAAACCCGATCCCCTCATCTACCGTGAAGCCGTGCGCGCCGCCAAAGTCCGCGCGGGCGAGGCGGTCTTCATTGACGACATCGCCGTAAACGTCGAGGCTGCCCGGCAACTTGGCCTCTCCGGGATCCACTATGAATCGCCGCAGCAGCTTCTCCAGGCTTTCGCTGCCCTGGGCATAAAAGTGGAACATTTTTGCACTACGTAGGAATTCATCTCCGGCGTTCACCGGCGCGTAAAGTTTCCCAGAACTAGTACCACGCCACTTTCCCACAGGTTAATCCAAAGCATTTTGCTTCAATAACATACAGAACATTCCCAATCCGGTCCTCGCGGTATCCTGCGTGCACTTCTTGTTGTCAGGTTCAACGCTCCGGCAGCAAACTTAGGCTGCCATTTCGCAAAATGTCGTACCCATTTAGGGGTAGAGGAGAAGGAATTCACTATGTCTGAGCAAGATTCACAAAACAATTACGTGGAAACGAAGTCCGGTTCGTCTTGGCAGTTGCCCGCGATCATCCTCCTGGCGCTTTTGGCCGTGGGGGGTCTCGCCCTGGCTTGGAGTAACTCCTCCAAGCTGGATGCTACCAAGCAAGCCGTCGCCGATCAGGTGAAGTCAGTACAGACTTCCGTCCAGTCGGATATGAACACTCTGAAGGACCGCATTGCCGTGGACGAAAAGGCCAATACGGACCTCAAGGGTGATCTGAAGGTCGTCACGGATAAGCTGAAAATCACGCAGGGCCAGTTGAAGAAGGCGCGTGCCGAAGCAGAGCAGCTCAATACCGATACGACTTCGAAGATCACCGCTCTCGATACTTCCGTCCATCAGGAACTCGCCACCAAGGCGACCTCCGACGACGTCAAGACCGTCGATACCCGCGTTACTCAGGTCGATACCAACCTGACCAAGACCATCAGCGACCTCAACATGGCTCGCAGCGAACTGGGCACTCTGATCGCCCGCAACCATGACGAGATCGACGTTCTCCGCCGCCAAGGCGAGCGCGACTACATCGAATTCTCCATCGCCGGCAAGAATCAGCCCCAGAAGGTTGGCAACATCACCGTCGAACTCAAGGGCACCAACGAGAAGAAGAACCGCGCCAGCGTGGTCCTGACCGTCGAAGACAAGCGCACCGAGGATAAGAATCGCACCATCAATCAGCCTCTCTTCTTCTACCTGAGCGGCACTCATCAGCCCGAGGAAATCGTCATCAACAAGATTGGCAAGAACCAGATCAGTGGCTATCTGAGCATCCCCAAGGCAAACGCTCACCCGGTGACTGCCGCTGCTTCTAACTCCGGCAGGTAACCCAACTCGATTCGTTCAAAGGGGCGGCTTCTGTCGCCCCTTTTCCATTTCTACCGCTCTGAGAGGTCTTAGCTGTCTTCGTTCCACGTTTGCTTTTTTTCGCTGCTTTCTAATCTCCCGCGCCCAATTTCTCCTATCCGCTTACTTCCGTTACAATTTGCCTGGACCCGGAGCCACCCATTGCGCTCTTCCACCACCGTCGTTTTCTGTGCTATCGACAATTTAATCTCGCCCACCGGCAAGCCTCTTACCGGTTTCCCTCAATTCCTCGACTCCCTCGCGGAATCCTCCGTACCTTGCGTCTGGGTCACCTCGCGCACACGCTCTCAACTTGATGCCACCCTCCGCAGACTTGGCCAATCCGATCCCTTCATCGCCGAGGGTGGCTCTGGCGTCTATCTCCCAGAAGACTATTTCCACCTGAGACCCGCGACCACCACGCGCCTGGGCCGCTTCACCTGCATTCCCGTCGCTTCCCCACAGCCTGCCGCTGCGGAAGCCCTCGACCTCCTCGCGGAGGAGACCGGCATCTCCGTCGTGCCCTTGCGCGCTCTCTCTCCCCGTGAACTCTCCCAGAATACCGGGTTGCCGCAGCGCGAAGCGGAGCTTCTCCGTCTACGCGATTTCGACGAACTCTTCTTTTTCGCCGGGGCTTCCGACGACAACATTGTCAGATTTCAAGCCGAGGCCACGCGGAAAAGGCTCACGCTGCGCTTGCGTGGCGCCTTCTGGTCGCTGGCCGCCGGCGCCAGTCTCTCCGTCTGCACCCGCGAGCTTTGCAAGCTCTATGATCGCGCCCTGCGCGCGCACGCATTTAATGTTGGCATCGCTACTTCCGAGGAAGCTTCCGCACTCTTCCCCGCTTGCGAACACGCGATCCTTCTGGCGGATCGCTCCTCGGCCTCAGATTATTGTTCCGGTCTGGCCCCGCGTTCAAGCACACTCGCGTCTCGCCCCACTCCCAAATCGTTCCCTCTCTTTTCACCAAACATGTGGGAACTCGTGCTCGACGCCATTCTCAACCGTCGCTTTTAGCCGCGCCACTCGAATGCAAATTGTGGAGTCGAGATGTGGCGCGGTGGTGTAGGTGCGGCCTATCTGTTTCCGGCCCTTTCGTCCGCCGGTGCCTCACTAGCCTCACCATGCTTCCGTTTCCACATCCCGCTCATCGAACCGGATGGGCGGATTTCCCGCTTCCGGCTCTCGGAGAAAGGGTCACGAGGTCGCCCATGGGAGATGGCGCGGCCGCCGGCTAAGGCGGACTAGACCCAGCACGTTGTGTAGGGAGGCCCTCGAAAACCGCTTGGTCCCCGACATCACTTTATGCTTGGCACACAACCACTGACGTAGCCTTTTGCAGGCATGGTTTTCCACCGCGCTGTAGGCATTGCTGACTGGCCCTAGACAGAAGTAGTTGGCCCACCCAATCATCGTGCGGTTGAGTTTCGCTACCACTATCTCCTGGTCCAGCAGAGTTTGATCCCGTCCGGTCGTCTCGCTAATCGCCTCGCAGACGCGGATCACCCGCTTCTTCGAGGGAACCGTACCGATGTACGCGCGCCCTGTCTTTGGCGAATAGCACCGACCAAACGTGTACCCCAAAAAGTCGAATTTCTCTTCCGGCAGTTTGCAGACCCGCGTCTTCGTTTCATTCACCGTCAACTTCAGCTTCGTCATGATGTCTCGCATCCTAGCCAGCGCTTCTTCCGCTCGGCCTCGGCAGCAGATCACCAGATCATCAGCGTAGTTAACAATGTATGCAGCAAGACGCTTCTCGTGTCCGAGCTTCTTCCATCCCAGCACGAATCGACGCATGTACAAGTTGCTTAGCAACGGGCTGATCGGAGCCCCTTGCGGAGTTCCCTTTCCTTCATCCCGATTGCGCGTACTCCGATGCTTATTCCCTTTCTCGTCGGTCTCTTCGACCGGAGTTTCCAGCCACATCTTGATCAGATGTAGCATCGCTCCGTCGACGACCCGTCGAGCCACCGACTTTAAAAGCTCGGAATGCGGAATCGAATCAAAGTAGCCGCTCAAATCCGCGTCTACAATTTGTCCATGGCCAGTGTTGAGCAGCCTGTGGACATGCCTCACGGCGTCCAACGCGCTGCGGTCTGCCCGATAGGCATACTGTTCCGGCTGCAGGTCGGCCTCGAAGATCGGTTCGAGCACCAAGACTGCCGCCGTCTGTGCTACGCGATCTTTGAGCGCGGGCACTCCTAACGGTCTCTGCTTGCCGTCCGGCTTGGGTATATACACCCGCCGCACGGGCTGCGGTCGATACGTTCTACTTTTCAGCTCTTGCGTCAGTTCGTCCAACCACTTCTTCAACCCGTACTCTTCGATGTCCTCAAATGTTTGGCCGTCTACTCCTGCTGCTCCGCGATTCGCTTTGCAACATTCATAGGCGAATGCCATCACGTCTTCTCGGTACACCTTGTCGTACAGAGCATAGAAGCGGAAATTGGGCGATCCCTTCGCTTTGTCGTGCAACGCTGTCTGCAACTTCTGAACGCTTAGTGGAGTTGTTAGGCTCATCGCCAATCCCTCGGTCCTTTGTCGCTTCTTGCGTTTCCTTTCAACTGAGGCCCCTTCCCTCCCCCGGAGTTACCCGGCTTCATCGGTACTGCGAGCCCCTCCGCCATCCCATACGGCCTGGCCTGTCTCTCGCGAGTTGCCCGTTGATCCACACTGCAATCACCGCTGGGACTTCCCGTGTTGCGCATGGTCCCCATTGCGTACATGCCGTCGCCAATACCCCGGCAGGTCGGATGGAACTTGTTCGCTCGTACAATTCCATTCGCTTCGGCCTTCCCACGAAACCGGGGCGGGTCGGCTCCTGCATCACTATTTTCGGGGCCTGCTTAGCGTTCACTCACGTTACGGCCTACACGCTCGCCGAGTCGCCTTAGCGACCCTCTGCACCAGAGGCTTCAGCAGTCTCGTTGCCTCCACCGCTGCTCTGATTGCTACCGGGTGGAGCGAACCAGTTCCCGGGCGGGTATACCCCCGCTGTGGACCAGCGCCTTCACGGCGCACCCGGTTCACTCGCTACGTTCGCGGAAACAAAGGGCTCCTAGTACCCTGGAAATACTGTGTCCTTTGTGTGTGAACTTTTGCACACGCCAGGTGCAGGCGATTTTCGCAATTCGAGAATTGGTGCAAAAAGACCAATAAAAGGGCGCGTTCTAAGAGTACTGATTACCCTGCTGCAACCTGGCACACCGATTGCTCCTTCACCCTTGCTCGTCGCTCGCAATCCCATTGTCTTCCGGCTCACCCTGCGCGTGATCCGAAGGCCAGGAGTATCCACCCATGTCTTGGATGCGTCGCGTGTTTCATGTCCCCGCTTCCGAAACTCAGATGGGCCTGGTGCTCGCGCTGTGCATTTTCACCATGAGCGTCATGTCCATCGCCCTCTTATGGCAGGCCCAGGTCATCGCCAAGCAGAACGCCGTCATTCACATGCTGGAAACGCGTTTCGGCGGCTGATCCATTCGTTGCGGGCCAGGAAGCATCACTTTCTCCCTTCCCATTTTTTCCGGTCACATCCACATCTTGATGCTTTAATCCTCTCTCTTCGGGGGAATTCACTTTGGGGAGTTTGCACGTGAACCGCTTCGTCGTTGCATCCTTGCTTGCATTGTCCCTTGCGCTGGCATCGGCCGCGCAACACCCCGCTGCTTCAACAACTGCGACAAACGCAGCCACCAAACATCATTCTCATCACCATAAACATCACAGCGGCAAAAGGCATTCAGGCACGCACCACAAAACTTCCCACTCCACGCACTGGTCTTATTTCTGAGCTATCCCTGAAACGCAAGAAGGGCCCCAACCGGAGCCGGGGCCCTTCTTGTAATTCTGCTGTGTCGTGTGGTGACCAGTAGTTGCTGCGTTCTGCCACCTGCCGACTCGCACCGCGTCAGCGGTGTGTGCAGCTTTGTGTTGCTTCTAAGCCCGGTGGAGTCATCCGTCCCCTCCGGAGCTCTGGGAGCTCACATCTTCCTTCTACTCCCCGGCAATACCCCCGGCAAGGGGAAAGTACGGAAATGTGGAAAGCATACCTATCCCCTTGTGTATCTATCATATATCCTGTGAATTTTCGGGGTTTACTTCAGAAAAAGTGTCTCTCGAAGTTGGTCGCGGCCAATAAAGGTCTTGATGGTCCGGCAGTTGCCGAACAATCCCTGGATCTCGCGGTTCTGATACACCTTGTGCGCCGCGCAAATCGGCTTTGCCGACAGCACTTGCAGTCTGCTTGTATCCGCCACGCGATACCTCTGGAATCCTTCGGGCTTCTTGCTGTGGAACATCGCAAACACCACGCCGCCCGGCCGTAGCATTTCCTCCAAGCGCGCCACGGTCTGCTTCGCCACTATGGGCTCCATGTAATCCAGCACATCCCAAAGCAACAACGCATCGAATGACGCCACTGGATACTGAAGATTCTCTTCCAGAAATTTCTTTGTTCTCGCTTCCGGCGTGCGCTCCAGATAATCCTCTTCCTTCAGGGGCAAGATGCTCCGCGCCTCATGCTCTCTTATGAAGTCGGACCATCCGCGCAATATGTCATCCGATGTTACGCGGAATCCTCGCTCGATGAAGAAGCTAAGCGTCGTTTGCCATGCCGGACCCAGGTCCAACAACGTGCCGCGCCCCAACCCTTCCAGGTTCCACAGGAATTCTTTCAATCCATTTGAAATGCGCGTCGTTTCCTGCAACTCCGGCGCGCGATTTGCTCCAACAGCCCGCAGACCACCATTCCCGTTGCCGTTGTTCGCATCTCTGCTGTACGGCAGCGGCCGTGGGCCCGCCAGTCCCGTGCTCGATCCAATCGCGAGTCCCAGCTTGTTTAGCAATCCCATGGCTCAGTCCGCCCCCGCAACTGCCGTACCCGAGGCCGGCTTGTCTTCCGCCGTGCTCGCGTCTTTCGGCTTATTTGCTTCCGTCTTCTTGGAACCCTCGCGGCTGGTCCTCTCCGATGCACTCACGGGCGGCTTCCCGGCCTCCAGCATGCCGTGCAATTCCGCACCTTCCTCGATGGAAATTCGATCCGCTTTCAGATCGCCTTGTACTCGCGCCGAACGCCAGACTTGAATTCGTTCGGTGCCTGTCAGCTTTCCTTCCACGCGGCCGCGCACGATCACTTCTCGCGCGGTCACATCCGCCTTCACCGTGGCATTCGGCCCCAGGGTCACGGTCGAATTTGCGCACGTGATTCTTCCATCAATCTGGCCATCCACAAACAGCTCTTCACTCCCGCTGATTTCGCCCTTGATCTTGATTCCCTGGCTCACACAAGCCACTGCTTTGGGCGACAAAGACGCAGGTACCGGCAGATTTTTCGCGCTCACCGTTCCCATTGTGGAACTCACAGCACCTGTGGAAATCTCGGAAGGCCCTTGCGGCCTTCCCTCCTCTTTGCGCCACATGGAGACACCTCAACCATTTCTCAGAATTTCAAAGTCGCCTGCAAGGACTGGCTATGGGGTGCGACTGAGAAAGATAAAGATATTACAGCACTTACTCGCTGTAAAGGGCAAGAAAAGTTTTTTCCACAACCCGCGTGACCCGAAAGAATACACTCTCGCAGGCTCTAGTACTCCTAAACGCAATTCCGCCCCTTGCAGAGCACTTCCCCTTCCATCCCCGCGTAATTCCCACAGGGCCAATAACATACCCGCCATTTCCCGGGCAAATAGCTTTATGGACTTCCGCTTCTCCCACCAGCGTTGCGGGTCGAAATCCCCGTCGCGCGCACTCCCCACACTCACCGCAATCCCGGCGGGGAACACCTTCTGAAAAATATATCGCGCTCGCCGCGTGTGATAGTTCGACGTCACCAGCACCACGCTTTTCCATTTGTGTTGTTCCGCCAAATGTTCCAGCGCCGCCGCCTCTTCGCTCGTGCCGTCGGCATCATGAGCGAACCGCACGATCTTCTCTTTCGGCACGCCTCGCTCCACCAGGTCGTGCTCCATCAACTCGCTCATTCCCGCATTGGGACGCAATCTTCTTCCGCTGGCCACCACGATTCCCGCCACACCCTGCCGGTACAACTCGGTTGCATGCGTGGCACGATCCGCATAATAGTTGTCATCGCCCAGCACCACAATCGCATCGGCATGCAGCGCAGGCTCATCCACCACCCACGATTCGGCGACGTACCGCATGATCGGATGCCGCGCAAAATAAACCAGGGCGCAAAGCGCCGCCACAACCAACAGCACCACGAGATTCACAAGGATTCCTCCCTGCTCACCTCGGCGCTGCACTCCTCTTCTCATGGGTTTGGATCGCTTGCGCGCAACTCTTCCGCCGCTTGTTCCGGTAGGAATGCGTTGAAGTACACTTCCTTGATGCTGTAGGACTTGCTGCGCTTTTCCACGATGGGCAGAATCTCGATGTGCCAGTGGTAATCCTCTGCCAGCGTCTTCCAGTACCCGGAAAGCTCGCCCTTTTTGTTCCGTGTGTTCGGCGAAGTGTGCACCACCAAGTGAAACGCCGGGGTCACTTTCTCCAACCGCCGCAGCACCCGCCCCAGCAGCGCCGCCAGTTGCTTGCGGTTTGCTCCCGGCCGCGGCTGCTCAAACAGGTGGTTGTGACGCCGATGCACCACCCACACTTCAAACGGCACGCGCGAGGCGTACGGGCACAGCGCATAGTAATCGCCCTGCACGTCCACAATCCGCTTGCCCTGTTTTTCTTCTTGCCGCACGATATCGCAGAAAACGCAGCGCTCCCGGTCCTTGTACCATCCGTGCGCCGATTCCAGTTCGTACTTGATGCGCCGGGGCACGAAAATCGTCGCGGTCACTTCCGAATGCGCGTGCGCCCATTCTTCTCCCGCCAACGCCCCTTGGTTCTTGAACACGCTCACATATTTGAATCGCGCGTCCTTCTTCAAATCCGCAATCCGCAGGCCCCACACCCAAAGGACCCGCTCAATTTCATCATCGCTCAATTGTGAGAGTTTCTTGTCGTGCTCGCGCGTCTCGATCACCACTTCGTGCGCGCCCAGCGGCCCCATCTTGTCGTAGATCCCTTCGGCCACCCGCCCCGGGTCGGTTTCCACGCGGTACAGCGCTTCTGGATGCGGAATCACGCGCCCCTGCCACACACCTTCCGCCGGCCACGTCAAAATGGCTTTCGTGTTTTCCACAACGCCTGGATCCAGGGGACACTGGTCTCCAGCCTCCCCCAATCGCTCGCGTTGCCCGCATACAACCCAGCTTTGTGTTATAGGATCTCGTCGAATTTCCATGGAGTTTTTATCGCGTGTACCGTGTCGGCGTCGGTCCTTCTTCCAGAAGATGCCGGTCCCAAATCGCGCCTTCCCGGCTGTAATACGCCATCTCGAAATCCTGGGTGAGTTCCAGCGCATCGGTCGGGCATGCGTCCTCGCACAACCCGCAGAACATGCACCGCGACGTGTCATAGGTAAAGGTCGTCAGCACTTTCCGCCGCGTCGCGTCATCGCGTTCCCAGCCCACCACAATCAGGTTTTCCGGGCATGCCAGCGCACACAAGTTGCACGCGATGCACAGCGTCTCGCCCGTCTCCGGGTGCTTGTTCAGCCGCGGCGCTCCGCGAAAGCGCTCTGCCACCATGGGACGTTCCAGCGGGTACTGTTCCGTGTAAATATTGCCGGGGTGTTGCGTACGGAAAGTGACCCTCATGCCCTTCAGGAAGTCCGTCTGAAAAATCCGTGTCACCAGTTCTTTCATGCTTTCAGTCTCTTTCCCCTATGGCCCACTTGTCAAGGCTGCACGGCACACCTCGTTCCTTTCGTCGATTGCCAGATTCTCCACACCCTCCACTGTAGTAGCCTGTGTGTTAAGCTTTTTTTTCATTCCGGCCATGCCTGACGACCTTTACTTTATGCAGGTTGCTCTCGACGAAGCCCGCGCCTCTGCCGACGCCGGCGAAGTCCCCATTGGCGCCGTGCTCGTCCATAACGATGCCGTTCTCGCCCTCTCTGGCAATCGCACCATCCGCGACAATGACCCCACCGCCCACGCCGAAATTATCGTTATTCGCGAGGCCTCGCGCCTACTCGGCAACTACCGCCTCGCCGGCACCGTCCTCTACGTTACCCTCGAGCCCTGCGCCATGTGCGCTGGCGCGATCGTCCAGGCGCGTGTTCCTCGCCTCGTCTACGCCGCCGACGACCCCAAAGGCGGCGCGTTCCGTTCCTGCTTCGAGTTGCTCACCAGCCCCAAGCTGAATCACCAGGTCGATGTGACTTCCGGCCTCCTCGCCGAAGACGCTGCCGCCCTCCTGCAATCCTTCTTTGCCTCCCGCCGCTAATTTCTTCCCGCGTCCTTGTGTCGCTCTCTTCTCATTGCGCGCAGTGATTTTGTGGCCAATCTTGACCCTCTCTCCATAGCCAGCGTGAAGCGGTGTCTGCTAAAATACCTGCAGCGACCACTGAGGAGAGGTGACTGAGTGGTTGAAAGTACTCGCCTCGAAAGCGAGCGTACGGGGAACCGTACCGTGGGTTCGAATCCCACCCTCTCCGCCATACTTCTAATTCGCTTCTAAAACGCTGTTTTTTGACAATAGTCTACTTCTAGTGTACTATTTTCTAGGCATTCAGAACCGCACGGTTTTGGGAGGCTTAGATGGCGCTGGAACTGACCATTTACAACCGCCAGACCCAAACCAGCAAGTCTGGAAAAGCCTACATTGGGTACGTCGTAGCTTTCAAACCCGGCCATCGAGGAGCGATTCCCTCAGCCGCTGAGCAGCCGCCCTTCTACGTCCGAGACCAGCGCGGCGGTCAGCAGTGGCTGCGACTGCAGGCTCGGACGTTGGCTGATGCCAAGGCTGAGGCCGAGAAGATGCAGCACGTTCTGCAGGCTAAGGCGAAGGGCATTGAAGTCGTAACCGCACCGGACGGGAACAAAGAACGGCTGACCAATAAGGTCGCCACCTACCTCGCGGAAATCGAATCCAACAAGTCGAAGGCCACTTGGAACGCATACCGCCGCAGCACTGAGTTGTTCTTGGAAAGTTGCCGCAAGCTGAACGTCGCTGAGGTCGGCCGCGCAGATATGCTCGCCTTCAAGACCTACCTGAAGCGGCAGGAGTTTAGTGGTCGTTCGCTCTACAATCACTTCCTGAACATCACTATCTTTTTCGTTTGGGCGCGAGGCGAGGAGGATACGCTGGGTCTGAAGGAAGGCGACTGGCCTGAGAAACCGGAGCGCGATCCCGAGGCGTACACAGAGGACGAGATCAAAAAGTTGTTGGAAACGGCGGCAAGGACATTTCGAGGACTCGAGCAGAAGAAGGACGAGAAGAAGAAGGATGAGCAAAAGGATGTGAAAAAGGATGATCGGTTACTGCTGTGGGCATTCCTGAACTCCGGTTTGCGGGATGGTGAACTGTTGCACTTGATGTACGGCGACATCGACGCGAAGCATTCTCTGTGGAAGGTCCGCCCGAAGGATGGACACAAGCTGACGACCACAGGGTCGAAGCGCGACGTGCCGGTCGGCGAATGGCTGACCGCCAAGGTCATGGCCCAGAAGAAGGACGAGGGCAAGCAGGACGGCGACCTGATCTTTCCCAGTGCGCGCGGTGGGGTCGACACGCACCTGATACGGATTACTCAGCGCATCGCCAAGTTGGCCGGCGTGAAGGGCCGCGTCGACAATCACAAATTCCGTGCTACCGCGATCACGTTCTGGCTCCGGGCTGGAAACACCATCTTCGACGTTATGGCCTGGGCAGGCCACGAGTCTAGTGCGACAGTTCAACGCTATGCAGCGAAACTGCAGCTCGAGAACCGCGAGAATCGCCGGAAGGCCACACGAGCGTTCGACCAGTACGCGGGGGGCGGCGACTAAGCCGCCTGCTCCTGCTTGCGAATAAAATCTTGGATTGCGCCCGGGCTAATGAGCTACTTGTGCCCGATGGGAACAAACTTCAATTGACCTGAACGACATAGTTCGCGAACTGCAAAGATGGTCGTGGACATCCTGAGCGCAGCAGTAGGGATGTCCATCAGGAATAAATCGTTGGGATTGACTGCGGTCGGGGCTGTAGCCGGGTCATTCTTAGTTCGTGCCATAGTTACCAACCAGTAGGTGAGTTGGTGCTAGGCACCCGAGTGTCTCGGCTTATTACGTGCTGCCGGGTTTGTTCTTAAACGGTCGCCGCTGACTTTCTGGGTTTATGGCTGGCGTCTCTCCCACGACTTTGACGGCACCGTGGCTTTCCAGACAGACCCACCGGGATATTGAATCTTGGACACCTTTGGATATTAGATTCCGGCATGCCGTGGCGCTTCAGCGAATATCGAATGTCGATGAGATTTCGAGTGGTTGTCGACTCCGCTTTGATCTCGTTGACGTTCTAGTCCTTCCTTGGCGCCCCGGCATTCTCGTAGCCTTGGGTTGTTGTTTCACCGTCCCTGCATCTGAACTCGGGATGCCGCCGCTACCCTCCCAATGCCATTGCTCCAAGAACAAACTGCCATCGCCGCAATCCTCTCCGACATGGATGCTGAGATTGCTGCGTTGGGCGCAATACCAACATGGCCGATCCAACGTTCGGCGTCATAAGCAGCACAGGAAATGCACCGCGCCAACTGCAGTTTGGTTTCAAGTTTTATTTCTGATCTGTTCTCATCGGGCAAGCACGGCAAGCGACAAATCGCCCGTGGTTAACCCTGTATTCGTCATCGATGGATGGGGAAGGGGTGGTGCCTCGCTGAAACTGAACGGCAAGATAATTGCGGAAGGTAAAGGCTTTTGAGTTGGCCACATCGATCGGTTGGAGGGCTCCAGTCTTGTGGTATGGATGCGGGCGCAGCTGATGGGGCCGTCAAGTATTTCGCTGACTCCAGCGTCGGGATCACACTGAATTCAGAACCGCGGCCACAGTGATCAAGCCTTGAAAGGCGCGACCAGATAGAGGTCTCGTCCGGCTTGTTCCACGATTAGAGTGTCAGGGGCACCGTCGTAGTCTGTCTGACGGAAAGCGCGTGGGTCCATATAGCGCAGGTTCACTTGCCGGCAGGTGTCTGGATCGATCGCGGATGCCAAAGTGATTGAGTAACGCGGCACAACCGTGCCGTCGGCGAGCCGACGGCCCGCAAAGCTGACATGCGCAAGGTGAGCTGCCACGCAAAGGTTTTGCTGCAATTCCTGCGACTGCGATACTAGCTCGCGGATCCTCTCGAGAGGCGCATAACCGTATCGCTTGATCAACCTTCCGTGAATCTCGGACAGGGAAGTGAGGTGCGGGGCATAGATAACCAGTGAGCCACCTTCTTCGATCACCGGGCCAAGGCGATAGCTTGCTTTGCCGCCTACCCAGAGATCGTCATAGTGCTCATCGAGCAGAGCAATGACTCGCTTGTACTTTCGCCCCGTGTATTTGATATGGACGTGGCGGCTCACCTCAGCTGCTTTTCGGACAGCTTGTCGGAAGTCCCCACCAAAAAGTGCGTGCGTACGAAGTCGGCCGTCGACGCGCGTTACGACTGAGCTAAGCGAGATTACCCGCGAGGGCACGAAATCTGCCGCCGCTTCAAATAGATGTCGAGTGGGTGTTTCGACCCGGCCTATGACATTTTCGATAGTTGCTAATGCCCCTAACCAGTGGGTGGCATGGGTCAGCTCCGGTCCGGCCACGCCCGGAAAGAAATACTTTGCGCCGCCTGAGAAGCCTGCAACTTCGTGGGGCATAGTGGTGCCGAAGATCAGAACCGTATCGTAGAGTCCCGGGGCCAGTAATCGGTTGACCTTCAAATCAATCGCGGTTTCAATTAAGCCGCCGGTGATCTGTGTTACGTGCGCAGCATTCAAAACCCCGATCGTCACTAGTTTTTCTGGATCCGCCCAGTCGTGGTTGAAGATGTGACCAAGCCCGGGCATTGGTACTGTGCCAACGGCTCCAATCTTCGTCCGCTTATCCCGCTCGGTCATCGCTGCATGGGTGCCTTGGGCAACGAGGGCATCAAGCTTCGCTATCTTGCGATCTGCCAGGATCTGGGCCGCCAAAGGGAACAAAACATCCGTGTTATCGTCTCTGGTTTTGTCTGCCACAATTGTCAGCACGGATGAGCCTGGGGAGATCGTGGACAGTGTGTCCGAAAGAATTTCGTGTAGTTCGGTCGGAGAAAGATCGAAATTCGGGTGGCCTTTCCCGGTGACGAAAGACGGCGGCGCGGAAACGATGCTCATTCTCGAACCTCCTGGGTTGCACGGCATTGCTTCAGATTTGCTTAGCGCTGAACGCGCGCCGTGCCGCCCTGCGCAAAGGCACGGACTTGGTCTAATGTCGCCATTGTTGTATCGCCAGGGAAAGTCGTAAGGAGCGCACCGTGCGCCCAGCCGAGTTTCATGGCTTGCTCTGCTGACTCTCCAGTGAGAATCCCGTAAAAGAATCCGGATGCAAAACCATCGCCACCACCAATACGGTCGAAAATATCGAGCTCACATTGTGGGGATGTGTAGGTTTGACCATTGATCCATGCCACAGCGGCCCAGCCGTGACGGTTCGCAGAGTGCACTACGCGCAAGGTAGTGGCAATGATCTTGATGTAAGGAAATCGCTCCAAAACCAGGTCGATCATTCTGAGGAAACCGCTCGGGTCGAGTGTTGATGTCGCGGCTACCTCGGGGCCGGTAATTCCAAGCCCTTTTTGCAGATCTTCCTCGTTGCCAACCAGAACGTCGACGTTTCTCAGAATTCGTCCTATGACCTGGCGAGCACGCTCCTGACCACCCGACAAGTTCCACAACTTATCCCGGAAGTTCAGATCAAAGGAGACAATAGCCCCGGAATTCCTGGCGACCTGCATGGCCTCTATGATCAGTTCAGGTGTGGTTTCAGAAAGAGCCGCGAAAATCCCGCCGCTATGAAACCAACGCGTACCGGAGCCGAAAATTGCGCTCCAGTCGAAGTCACCCGGTTTTAATTGAGCAGCTGCCTCATTTGCCCGGTTATAAAAGACGACGGGCGCCCGCACACCGTATCCACGATCGCTGTAGACTGAAGCGATATTGGGGCCGTTGACGCCATTATGCTGAAACATCTTGTAGAACGGGGTCACACCCATCGCCCGAACTCGTTCGGCGACAAGGTCGCCGATAGGATACTTGACCATTGCAGTGACAATGCCGGTATTCATGCCGAAACAATCGGACAGGTTTGCAGCTACGTTGAATTCACCGCCGCTAACGTGAATCTGGCATTGGTTTGCCTTGCGGAAAGGAATGACACCAGGGTCGAGCCGATGAACAAGTGCACCGAGACACAAAAAGTCTAGGGTTGCCGAATCACGAATTGTTAGACCGTAGTTCATGGTGATCACCCTCGAAAAGGACCGTCTCTAGCTGAGCAGTACGTCAGCGGATTCACTCTACTTCTTGTTTCTTTTAACTTCAAAGTGTCCATATTGGCTGAACCATACCCCCTAAATCATAAGAGTTTAATGGACACGTCGCCATCATCTTATCTATGATAAAATTCATTGGTTGTTTGTTGTCTCCAAGAATTTCAATAACGATGTTTCGTTTCTCAGCTATCGATTTGGTAACCAATTCAATGCCAGCAACCATTGCATGTTGTTCCATCTTTTTTGCATCATCTCCAGACTTGTTTTCCGTGAATATATCAAGTAGCTCCCCGCATCAATGAGGACATAGTCTTGAGGATATTTTTCTCTGCGGATATCTAGTCGGTAGAGGTGAGGTATGCACACCTCCATTTCGATTCGACACCTCTATTGCAGCGCAGTCAAGCGCGTACATATTTACTCTGGCTGTTAGCACCGTCCATAGGCCATTTCTTGTCGATGCGTTCGAGGATGAACCCCGCCTCTGAACCGCCCGATCGACGAAATACTGCTTTGCCAGATTCGGCTTGTCCGATTCCATCGTCTCGATAAGTTTTCGTGCGCACAGCAAGGTCGCAGCAAACTAAATGGCATGCTTTCGTTCTTCGATCATGTGGGTTCTCCGCAAGAATTTGCGGCAGGGGATAGGGACTACAGCTTAACACTATTCTTACCTGAGCGATTTGCTGGATGATTTTCAAGGGCGCTCCAATTGTTGAAGAACAGCGCGTCCGACGGCGGACGGGAGATTTACCCAGATCACAGCGCCATAGGGATGGACATAAGGAACCGGTTGCTTGAGCCGATGGGGTCTCTGCAGCACCCATCCAAAAGTCCGCTTATACGGAAGGTTTGTAATTCGCTTAGGATTGCTTTAAATCGCCCGAAAGGCAGCGATGGGCGCGAAGCGTTAGGGTTTGCAATTGCGCGCATCTCCACCCTGCGGTGTCCACGCGACACGCCCCGTCTCGTCGTAGAAAGCTTCCGCAAGGTTCGCGCCATCGAGCTGCAGGAGAACAAATCCGTTGTACACACGGAGTGGGCTGTCCGGATCCTTCGCATTACATTTCTCGAACCACTGGACCAGAGGGCTCTTTTGAAGGTCAGAGGCAAATCCCCAGGGCAGCGCAGAATGACCTACACAACGGCACAGGAGTCCATTTTGCAGTGGCTTGTACGCGACGCCCATATGTTTGTGTCCCCAATACCAGTAGGCGGGTGGAGGCAGCCCTCGAAAGGCACTCATCACTTCCGTGAATAGTCTCAACGGTGCGCCTGATTGAACTCCGTCTTCGGGAAGACCATTGTGGTGAGTCAGCAAGATCAGCTTCTTCCCTTCGTCTTTACCTCTTTGGGCTAGGTCCCGCAAGAATGGAAGCTGAGCATTGTTACCGAGGGAGCCATCCATGTAGAGGTCCAGCACACCAGAGCTGTAAGCCGAATCGAGCCCGACAATGATCCATTTGGAATTCTCCAGCGCGAAAAAACTGAACGGAGATTGAAACTTGTTGAATACCGGGCCGCCCACCGCTTCGTTAAAGTAAGGCCCTCCACCAGAGTACATTTCGTGGTTGGAGTTTAGGGTGAAGGATGCCAACTTACCTCTCGGCCAAAAATTCATCAGCTTGCTACTTTCTTCCTCAGACGTGCCAGCGTAGTAGACATCACCCAGGTGAATAGTTTGGTCCGGACTCAGGCTGGGAATAAACTTCGAGATTTTCGTACTCGGAGAATCTGAGGCGCCATAGTTACCAGTGCCAAAGTCGCCCGCCAAGGCGATTGTGGCATGGTCGGTAATCTCGACGCGGCTGGGGGTGCCCGAAGGAAACGGATGTTTGTGCAGCAGATTCTCAAGCCACACTGTACCTGCCACCAACTCCCACAAGGGATCGAGTTGCTCGTATCTTCCTGTGCCGAGAATCTCGCCTCCTGGGCCGACCTGGATCTCAATTGCCTTGGCCACAGCAGCTCGCTGATTAAGCTGCTGCACGTGGCCGTCCCAGTCATCCGTTAGATAGCTTTTCATCCTCAGAATCGGATGCACTTTATGATCTGGCAAAGTTCCAGTTGCCAGAAAGTTTGCGAATTGTTGATGCGCATCATCAAGCAGGGGTTTGAGGGCAGCCTGCTTGTCATCAGGAAGGTTCGCCCATGCAGTTTTCATCCGGGCGATGAACGCGTCTCGCTGTGCGTCAGTCAAAGGTTGATTGTTACTTACGTCCTGACCGTTCGCCATAATCCAACCCCTCTGATTCCAATTATCTTAGCAATTCCCCATGAGCTGAATAGGATTTGAGTTAGCCAAACACCCGATCTTGATTTTCTTTCTCGAAATGTCCGGCCGAGTCTATCACTTCCGCCGACACGCTGGATATGCGACTACGACTTGCTCCGAATCACACCAAGCCCAATCGTTTTGCGCTCACGCTCTGGGTATTTGGAGCGTGCTTTCTCTGCGAGTCGTTTTGTCTTGAAAGGTTTCGATAGCGGGGTGAACTCACCTTCGACGTATTTGAAAAGTAGCCACTGCTCGGTTCTTTTAGGCATCTCAGGTTTATAACACGAGCGTGGTCTGTCTTCTAGGTGGCGGCCCACCCAGCAATGCATAGGGGGCAGGTCACGCTTCTGGCGAAGTGTCCTGGAGACTTTTTTCCAAGAAGCGAACACATGCCCTTAGGGCTTTCAGGTTCACATGAGAACCCATCATCTTCACAAACGGCAGTCTGCCATAGTTGGCAGTCGTTGTAAGTAAGTCTGCGCCCTGTGAGTCGTCTTGGAATCGGCTTGAAGATATGATCTGTAGGGTTTGACTCCCGCCCTGTTTCTTGCAGTTCTCGTCAATCTGATTGCATATCCTCCACCCGGCGTTCTCCTGCTCGTTTGCCGGAAGCGACTCGTCGTTGCACCACTTGAGATCGACAATCGCAATATCGAAGTGATGAGTCTTCACACTATCGATTGCGCGGCTGTACTTGTTGGCAGTAGTCACATCAAAGTTGGCGTCACGAAGTGTCTTGATGACATTCTGGCAATACCTGTGGACTTTTAGCCACTCTGCCAATCCCGATTCGGAACAGTGGGGATGGTGCTTGCGCACAACTTCGCTTGCATCCTTGTCACCTGGGGGGAAGGGGAAGCCTGGGATGTGGTCGTCTGCGAACAGCACTTTGAGTTGTAGCATAAAGACTCTTACCCTCCTTGCTTACCCTGCACTCCGATTTTGTTCGATTTCATGGGATGCTGATCACAGTCCCTCAAAGGGGTCAACCAGGACCGCAGCGGGTGGGAATGGCCTTCCCTTGATTTTGCCGTGTTTCAGTACTCCGAGCACGGAGACGGCGGCGACTTGCAGGAAGCGCCTGCGGCGGTGCAGCGAAGTTGGACAGGCTCATCGTGGATGTCGTCCTGAATAAGTGGAAGGACTAACCAGTAGATAGCTGTTTTCTTCAGTACATGTGTACTTCTTGGGGGGGGATTCAGACCTGAAAAAGCCCTTTTATCGCAACGAGTCCCGCTGAATCATTTTTGTGCGTGTGCAAGTTATAGACTTCGCAACAGTTACAAACGCCCCTTTTTCCATTCCTCACTCTTCCTCACTTGGGTTTAATCCCACCCTCTCCGCCAGAAAACCCTGAACTCATCCGCCGTAGCGCCGGACATTCAGTGAAATCGGTAAGCCCACGCAAACAATGTGGATGACCGCCCCAATCACCATCATCTTGACTGAAAACGGATGCTTACTGGCCGCCGACAAGGGCACAACAAACTCGTTCATAAAAAAATACACGACAACCCCGTACAGCACTCCGGAAAAAACAGCATATTTCACCAAAAACCGCAGACTACCGCTTGCAAGGCAAAATACTGTCGCCGCTCCAAAGGCAATCACAAAATGCAAAATCAATCCGAGCAGCGCCGTTGTGAGGCCGCCGTTAAAGGTGCGCGGCCCCAATACTCCCCCGGCGATCCCTTGCAACAACGGCAACGGCTTCAATCCCAAGTAACCGTACACCAGCAGCGACGCCGCGATATCCAGCACGCCGCAAGTCAAGCCAGCTGCCACGATTGCCTTCGCCACACTCCCGTTCGCCATAATGTGTTACCTCCCGCGGATCACCTCCGCGCCTGCTAGAGATACTTGATCAGCACGACTTGGTTGCGGGCCTCGTTGTACACCAACTCATCGACCATTTGTTTTGTGAGCAGCAAGCCGAGACCTCCGGGGCGCAGACCCTTTTCTTCGCGTGCTTGCGCATGGGCGAGCGGGTCGTCTTCTGGGTTGTTGATCGCGGCGTGCTTGATCTCTTCAAGTTTGAAGCCGGGGCCGGGATCGTCGAGGCGGTACATTAGCATTTTGTTCGTGCGAATGTAGGAGATGCGCACCTTGAGGTTCGGATCGAGATGGCCACCCCACTCGATGGCGTTGTTCAGCAGTTCGCGGAAGGCGTAGCCGACTTTTTCGATGACCTCCGGCGGAAGATCGGTTTCCAGGAGATTCAGAAAGCTCTGCACGCGGCTGATGACCGAGTGTTCGCAAGGCACCAGGAGCTCGACCCAGTCAGCCTTGGCGGAAAGGACTTCGATGGGGGGCGTAGCCGGCTGAGTGGAGAGGGCATTTTCGACGACCGAATGAAGGGTCTCAGCGTCGAAAGGCTTGGTGAGGAACTGATAGACGCGTCCCCGCAAGGCGCTGAGCAGCGTCTCCGGCGTTTTGTCCGAGGTCATGATGATGATCTTCGGCATATGCGCTTCGCCGGTAAGGCTGCCGAGGAGGCCCAGGCCGGTCATCTTGGGCATCCAGATATCCAGGAGGACCAGATCGAATTTCTTCTTGCGAATGGCATTCAGGGCCGCGACGCCGTCGGAGGCGGTACTCACGGTGTAGCCATGTTTTTTCAGGATGCCGCGGACCATCTGGCGTGTTGTGGCATCGTCATCCGTTACGAGAATGTGGGGCATGAGGAGACTCCGGATCGGGAAAATCGGCGTTACACCGGCAGATACGATTCATTGTTTCTTGCGTTTCCCCGTCAGCCTCTGCGTCTGCTTGGAAACAGTGGATTGCGGCTGAGCCCGGGTTTGCTTTGCGTATCCTCTCAGGTTTTCTTCCAGCTTCGCAATCTCTTCCTTCAGCGCGGCGTAGACGGCCGTTGCGCCGTCCAGTTCGCACTTACGGCCGAGCTGTTCGAGCTCCCGCGCGCAGTCGCAGGCATGTTGCGCCAAGAAAATGCCGAGGGAACCTTTCAGGGCGTGGGCCAGGGAAGCGATTTCGTCCGTGTCCTTACGCTGCACCGCTTTTTGCAAAGCAGCGATACGTTTGGGAGTGTCGCCGAGAAAAGTCCGAATCATTTTGTTCAGAAGCTTCTTGTCGCCGCCAATACGGCCCAGCAGTTCGTCAATTCCAGCAGAAATCGCCGCGGCAGGCTTTTTTGGCACGGACGCGAGCGGGAGAGTGCTGCTGGCGGCGGCAAGAATTTCAATGAGTCCCTCCAGACGGAACGGCTTGCCAAGCACGGCGTCAAACCCCTCCCGCCGAAGGCGGACCCGATCGTCTGCGCTGTTATTACCCGTGAGGGCGATAAGAAACGCATGGCTGCCGGAGCGGGCTTCGTTTTCGCGGATGGTGCGGGCCACTTGAACCCCGCCCATCGCGGGCATTTCTTCGTCCAGGAGGATGACATCAACATGCTCGTGGAGAAGCGCACTGAGAGCTTCCCGCCCGTTGCAGACAGCGTGAACGTGGTGGCCGCTGCGCTCCAGTTGATGGGTGACCAGCGTGCGAATGTCTTCCTGATCTTCGGCAAACAGAACGCGCATGGCACGCCTCTTCTTTACGGCAGGCCTGGAATCGGCCAGGGCAAAAAGGACCTCGAGAGGAGGCGCTTCCCCTTTCGCGGGGACGGCGGCCTTGGGCAAACGAAACCAAAAACGCCAGCTGATCTCAGGTAATAACGCACAACCGATCGAGCCGCTCCAACGCTCCACAGTTTCCCTGCAGAAGTATAAACCGAGACCTGCTTTGCCGCCGCCCCCCTTCCCCTGAGAGAAAAGGGCGAACATCTACGCGGGGCGCAAACGCGGCGATGACGTTGCGCCTTCGGAAGAATAGCGCCGCGCGTTCTCCAGCAAATTCGTAAAGACGCGGGGCAACCCGGCGATTTTACTGGCCGGCCGCCAACACCGCGACGCCGTAGGTCGGCAGCTCAACCGACTGCTTGCTCCCGCCCTGCAGCACGTCGTTCATGGGCGCAGGCAGAGTGACGGTCTGCGCTTGCTTTGCAAAATTGATCAGGATGTAGACAACGCCATGCGCACCGTAGCGCGGATAGACATCGACGCCCGCGGGCAGTCCCGGCAGCGGAGTCTGAATCCCGCTATCTTCCGCCATCCATTTGGCGGCTTGCGCCATCGTTTGTGGGTCCAGCCACGCCCCTATATAAGTGATGCGGCCCTTGCCAACCTTGCGCGTGATGGCGGCGGGCTGTCCGTCCAGCCAGCCGTTGCTCTTGCCATACTTCATGAGCACGGTTGTATCCGGCTCTTTCGTGCTGAGAAGCTCCGCCCAAAGCTTGCTCTCTCCGCTGCCCCACTGGCCCTCGAAGGGCACGGGCTCGATGAGTGCGTAATACTGCTCCACGCGGCCACCTAGCAAAGCGGCAAGCGGGCCGGGCTGGCGTTCCGGCTGCAACGAGTTGTCGTCATCTTTCATGCCAGATCGCTGGCCGAGCACGAGGTGCCCGCCGTTCTGCACGTAAGCGATCAGGTTTTTGGCCATCGCATCCGAGATCACATTCAGGCCGGGCGCGACAACGAGTTTGTACTGACTCAGTGAGGCGGCGGGCGAGACAATATCAATGGATTGTGCGATCGCGCGCAGCGGCCCGTAATAGCTAATGATTTGTTCGATGGGATCAAAGTGACGGTTGTGCTTTTGCCACTGGATGGCCCAGCGGCTGTCGTAGGAATGCAGAATAGCGATTTGCGATTTCGGCGAGGTGCCGGCAAGCACGGGACTCGCTTTGGCGAATTCCTGGCCGACTTGCGCGACTTCGGTATAGAGCGGTACGGGCGTCCCATCCGGCCCAACGAGGTTGCCGTGATACTGCTCCTGGCCGTTCAGGGCGCTGCGCCACTGCCAGTAGCTGACGGCGTCGGCGCCGTGGCCAACATCGTGCCAGGCCATGGCGCGAACTTCGCCCTTGTCCAGAGAGTTGTTGACCTCCGCCCAATTCACGAAGCCCGGCTGCGTTTCCATTACCCAAAAATTCTTCTGCTTGAAGCCGCGCGTGAGGTCGTGCGCCGCACCGTTCAGCACGGGATTCAGATGGCCCTCTCCCACATAATCATCCCAAGCGGCCAGGTCCAGGTCCTGAAGAACGGTATAGTGATCGAAGCCATCGTAAGCGCCCATGGTGTTGGTGGTGATGAATTGCCGCGCATCGCAATTGGCGCGAATCACGTCCGTCTGATTCTTCTGGTAGCTGCGCCAGGTGTCGCTCACAAAACGCATCCAGCTCAGCAGCAATCCAGGATTGCCGTAGCCGATCTGGATAGGAATCTGGTCCCAAGCGGTGTAGCTTTCGCTCCAGTACGACGTGGTCCAGCGGGCATTCAGGTTGTCCAGCGTGCCGTACCGGGCCTTCAACCATTGCTGAAACTGCGCGCGTGTCTCGGGATCGTAGGAGACATCGCCGTACTCATTGTCAATCTGCCAGCCCAGGACGTTGGGATTGTGGCCGAAGCGCTTGGCCATCTGCTCGGCGATCTTGCGCGCCATTTCGCGGTATTTCGGATTGGCCCAGTTGCCTTGCGCGCGATTGCCATGCTCGTCGCGACGCCCGTCTTCCTTGGTGCGCAGTGTTTCGGGATACTTTTGCGTAAGCCACGCGGGCGGAGCGGCGGTGGGAGTGCCGAGGACGGTGTAAATGTCATGCTTGGCCGCGGCGGTAACCGCGCGGTCGAGCCAGTCAAGATCGTAGTGCCCTTCTTCGGGTTCCATGCGGCTCCAGGCAAATTCGCCTACGCGCACAAAGTGCACGCCGGCTTTTTGCATGAGCGTAAGGTCAGCCTCCCAGCGTGACTCCGGCCACTGTTCGGGGTACCACGCGGTGCCCAGCAGAAGCGCGGGCGGAGTTTTGGAGGGCGAGGATTGCGCCAAAGCAACTTGGGTGAGGCAAAGTGCTGCGAGACTGAGGCAAACGATAAGGCAGAGGATTAGGGGGTTCCGTAGTCGTTTATTCAAGATTTTATCTCCTGGGGAAAGCGGCGAACCCGCCTGCGGCGGGCGCAAGTCGCATTCGTCATGATCAAAGTGTGGAGCGACTCCGGCGTTCGCTCGCGCCGGCAACCTGAGTGTACATCAAACTAAGGATAGTGGATGCACCAGTCATCATATCCACAGCCCCCGACCAGCCACCTGATTCTTCGCTCGAGGGCTCCCTTTTCCTCCGAAGCGCCGGAGGCGCGAAACAGGTTAGCCCAGGGCGTAAGCCCTGGGTACGTGCCCCACACAAAAATTGTTTAGCGCCGGATTTTTTGGACAGTGAATTGAGTGTATTCATGCGGCGGCTCCGAGTGCAAGGTGTTGCTGGCGAGCTTGGGCGGGCGTGAGGTAGCCCAGGCGCTGGACGATCCAGCGTTGGTTGTAACGCTCACGAAATTCCGCCAGCGCGCACCGCAGTTCCTCGACGTTCTGGAACACCCTGACCCACAGCAACTGCTCCTTCAGCGTGCGAATGAAGCGTTCGACGCAGCCGTTGCATTCCGGCTGGCGCACGAACGACGGCGAAGACTCCATGCCCAGGAAAGCGATTTCCACCTGATAGTCGTCGCTCATGTACTGGCTGCCGTGGTCGTGCCGGTTACGGATGCCCGCCGCCGCGCCGGCACGGAAACCGCCGCAGTAATCGCGCACTCCTTGCCGCAGCGGTTCCAGCGCCTCGAAGCGCGTGGCTTTTTTCGCCGCGTGCAGGCCCACGCATTCCGTGGTGCAGTGATCCACGGCCACGAACACGGTCACATGGCCTTCCTCGACGGTGGTTGTCATGGTGTGGTCGCTGGCCCAGATTTCGTTCGGCCGCGCAGTGATGATCGTGCCCGTATGCGGATTCTCGGCCTTCGGAAACATGCGTGACGGCGCGAGCAGCTGTGCTTCGCGCATTAGCCGCAGCACCCGCGCCTTCGACGTGCGCACTCCCGCGAAGCGCAGCCGCGCCCACACTTTGCGATGGCCCTCGCCGTAAAACGGCGAGGCCGCCAGCACTTCGCGGATTTTCTCGAGCAACGCCGCATCGCTCCAAGCCGTCTTCGGTCCGCGCCGTTGCAGAACCCGGTCGGGTTGTGCGGCGACGGCGCGCTGATGATAGAAACTGGAACGCGCCATCTCCCATTCGCGCGTCACACGCACCACGCCGTAGGTTTTCTTCGTCAAGGGCGAAGCGGCGCGGCTCATGGCTTCGGCCTCCGCCAGACCAAAGGGCGTCCGGCCTCCATGCGGTGGATTTTTTCGCGCAGCAGTTCGTTGCTCATGCTCAGATCGGCGACCAGCGATTTCAGCCGCTGCGTCTCTTCGTTGTCGACATCGACTTCCCGCGCTTTCAGGTTTGCCGCGCCGCCCTCCTGGAACTGATCGCGCCAGCCGGACAGCGTCGCTGCGGTCACCCCCAGTTCGCGCGAAACTGTTTCAAGATCCTCTCCGCGCAGCAGCCGGAGAACCGCTGCAAACTTGCGTTTCGCCGACCACCGGCCCCGGCCGTCACGCCGCTCTTCGGGAGCCCCTCCGCTCGCCCTGCGGGCTCCCTCCGTGGCTCCCGAAGCTGATTCTCTCTCCTTGCTCATACACACCTCCTCGTGATCTCTGATTCATTTTCATCACAATTCGGTGTCCAAGAAAATCCTAGGGCGCTGGACCCCACACAAAAATTCCCAGCGCCGTAGCCGCGACAGAAGTTAGCCCAGCGCGTAAGCGCTGGGTACGTGGTATATAACGATGTCAGCGCCGGAGGTGCGGCACATGTCCCACACATACGCGCAAAACCTGCTCCATGTCGTGTTCAGCACCAAAGACCGCCGCAAGGCGATCTCCCCAGAATTTCAGCCCCGCCTCTGGTCCTACGCCGCAGGCATTTGCCACAACCTCGAAATCGTTGTCCACGCCATTGGCGGCATGGAGGACCACATCCACCTCCTAATCCAAATTCCCCCGACCTTGCCCGTAGCCAAGGCGGTCCTCACGATCAAATCCAACTCTTCCCGATGGGCCAACGAGGAGGGTCACAATATTGCCTGGCAACAGGGCTATGGGGCGTTCAGCGTCAGCAGTTCCAACGCTCCCGCCGTAATTCAATACACCCAAACGCAACAAGCGCATCACAAGAGAATGGGTTTCGAGCCGGAGTTTCTCGCCCTGTTGAAAAGACACGGCCTGGAATATGATCCGAAATTTGTCTTCGGCTAGGTGCCGCGCCTTTTGCGCCCGCCGTTTTCTGGAGGGTGCGACACATTCTTCAGCCGCTGGCTGATTAGATGACGGCGTCGGCTCCCTCGACCGAGTAGACTTGGTAGCGCTAACGACCAAGGCTCGGAAGGAAGGAGCCGAGCGATGTTAATTATAGGATGCGATTTTCACACACGCTATCAGCAGATTGCCATGGCCAACGACGAGACCGGAGAGTTGCTTCTCGAGCGGCGCTTGGATCACCAGAGCGGTGAAGCTCACGCGTTCTACCGCAGCTTGCAAGGACCGGTGCGCGTAGGCATCGAAGCCACTGGCCCCATTCACTGGTTCGAGCGATTGCTCGCGGAACTCGGTCACGAATTGTGGATCGGGGACGCCGCGAAGATTCGCGCCAGTGAAGTCCGCAAGCAAAAGACCGACGAACGCGATGCCGCGCTGATTCTCGAGTTGCTGCTCGCGAAACGCTTTCCGAGAATCTGGGTGCCCACACCGGCGGAGCGGGATCTGCGGCAGTTGCTCTGGCATCGCCACAAGCTGGTCTGCCTGCGCACCATGTTGGGCAACCAACTGCACGCGCTGGCCCTGAGCCAGGGGCTCTGTCGCAAGAAAAAGCTGTTCACCAAGAAGGGCCGCGCCGAGTTGCTCCGCTTGAGCCTTGCTCCGTGGGCTAGCCGGCGGCGCGAAGAACTTCTGAAACTGCTCGATCAAGTCGAGGCTCCGATCGCGGAACTGGATCGCGCGGTTCTGGAAGAAGCCCATCGCCGTGCAGATGCGGTTCTCTTGATGACCCATCCCGGAGTTGGCCCGGTTACGTCCCTGGCGTTTGTTCTGACCATCGGTCCGGTAACGCGTTTTCGCCGCAGCCGGAAGCTGGTGAGCTATCTGGGACTGAATCCGACGGAGGAATCCAGTGGCGGCCGGCGGCGGCTCGGGGCCATCAGCAAACAGGGCAACACCATGGTGCGGTGGTTGTTGATCGAAGCCGTGTCTCCCGCGGTTCGGTTCGATCCCGCACTGCGGCAGGACTATCTGCGGTTGAAGTTCCGTCGAGGACACGCGGTGGCGAAAGTGGCCATCGCGCGCAAGTTAGCTGTGCGTATGTACTGGATGCTGCGTAGTGGAGCAGCGTACGCACGGCTGGTTCGCATGCAAGGCGGCTCGGGCGCCACCCTGATGGACGCAAGTTCATCGCTAGGCTGATTGAGCACCTTGCTCCCCCGAGGGATCGGGGGATCTGAAGAATGAATCCTGATCGGAAGTAGGCAGATCGAATAGATGGCTGGTGGAACCAGAGTCCACCCATGATTCACGAAGCGAGCCTTGGTCGAAATGAGGAAAGCGTCCCTTCTAGGTAAGAAGAAAACGAGCCGCTCGCGGCTCGTGCACTGGAAGTGTCTCTTGACAACGCCAACGCCGTCATAGAGGGTGGCGCACCCATAAGCGTTAACTTAATTATAAGGGTAGCGGCGTCGGCGCCGAGAGGGTTCCGCTAACCGGAAAACGATCTGCTCCCAGTCCCGGAGGGTTGTAGCTAAGCTGTGGGGCGGAGAGATGGCCGAGCACATCTCTCGCAACATGAATTCAGTCTCGCGCCAGCGGCTCCGCCGTAACCTCCGGTCCATAGCCCCAGGGGGAAAATGAATTAGCCGCTTCCACCATGCGCTCCACCAGTAGACTGACAAAGAGTTTTCCGTGTAGCCAAGCGCGTGCGCTGGCGGGATCTTTTTTGGGCAGGTGGCCCAAGCCCAGAATGGATTTCATGCGCTTGATGGCCAGTTCGATTTGCCAGCGCAGACGGTACAACTCCAGAATCGCGGGGGCCGAAAATGTATCCGGCAGAGTGGTCCAGGCGGCAAAATACGCGGCGGCTTTCCAACTGTCTGGGCTGATGGTCTTGCGATGCTTTTTGGCATAGCGTTCCATGCGTGCACGGACGATACGGGTCGACTGCACGCTGCGCCGCACGGCCACCAGTCTCCCGGAAATCCAATTTCCATCGGCACAGGGCACCCGCGTGTTCCACTGCTGCACTTTGCCGACTTCCAAGGAAGCGAAGCGTCGCAGCAGGTTGACCCGCTTGCCCGCCGCATCAAATAAGGGCAGCGCTCTCCGGTGGAGCCGCACCACAATATCCGCACCGGCTTTGGCTACATGGGCCACCCCCACGGAAGTCGCGTAGATGCGGTCGCCGAGCAAGATGTCCCCAGCGCGCACCGGAACGCGTCGCAGGGTTTCTCCGCCAGCCACGCTGGTGATAGCAAAGAAGTCGCACTGCAAGTCCGCAAGGTTGATGGCGTAATGCACGCGCCAGTCGGTTCCGGTGCTGCCCGGTTCCGACACCGAAGTGCCATCCACCGCCCGCACGCGCCGTCCATGAGTTGCCATCGCCAGCCGCTGCTGCCCACGCAGGTGTTCCGCTAACCAGCGCAGCCACTCCTCGGAAGCCCGCAAGCGTTTGAACACCGCCACCGGACTGACGTGGATCCCCAGGTAGCGCGCGCGGACCGCAGTCTCCGCGAGCGAGCATCCGTTTCCGATGTGCAGCAGCAGCACACGCAATAAACTTTCCGCATCCGGAAAGTCCCGTGCCCGGCACAACGCCCCGCTCCGACGCGCCATCTCTTCCCATCCCGCCGGCAAAAACGTACGCAACACAGCCCAGTTCTCGATGGTAAGGTCTTCCGTGTTTAGTGCCATGCCTGAGCATAGGCGCGGAACACCACAACAGTCAATCATTAAGTTAACGCTTATGGGTGGCGCACCCTTAAAGCGCTGAGGCAAACTCGGGTGGCCTACCCTTTACGGTTTTCGTAAAGGGTGGGTCCGCTGTTCGCTCCTGGCTCTGCCCTCTTCCTTCCTCCCCTTTACCCCGCTTGCCCCGAGCTTCGAGGGCAGCGCTTCTCACGATACAGAACGCGGTCCGCCGCAGCCAACAGCTCATCGATGGTCTTACCATCTTGGGGGAATATCGCTGTCCCCGCACTCACGGAGATAGACGGCTCCTCACGATCGTTCCTCGACTCCTCGGAAATGCGTTGCGCCACCAGCCGGGCCGCTTCGCTTCCCGTTTCAGGGAGGACCACCACAAATTCGTCACCTCCGTATCGCGCTGCGGTATCAATTGCACGGCAATGAATTCGAAGAATGTTTGCCACCCGGCCGAGCGCGCGGCTTCCCACTTGGTGTCCATGGGCGTCATTAATCTTCTTAAGTCCGTCCAAATCGAGTAACAAGACTGCGAAGGATCGCCCGCTGCGGCCGCACCTTTTGATTTCCGAGTCGAGCGCGTCAAAAAGCCGCCGGTAGTTGGCAAGCCCGGTGAGCGGATCAGACAAGGCTAGTTGACGTATCTGTTCTTCGGCTTGTTTGCGCTCCGTAATATCCAGTTTGATGGCGATGAAGTGGGTGATGTCCCCATCCGCGCTTTTCACCGGAGTGATGGTCATCTCTTCCTGGTAGAGACTGCCATCCTTGCGTCGATTGACCAATTCTCCTCGCCATTTTTGCCCGGCGAGAATTGTTTCCCACATGTTTTTGAAGAAAGCAGGCGATTGTTGACCTGACTTAAGCAGGCTGGTGCTTTGGCCAAGAGCCTCGTCCCTCGAATAACCGGAAAGCTGCTCGAATGCTTTATTGACCCAGATTATTGTGCCGTCCCGTCTGCTGATGAGGATGGGATTGGCGGCGGCTTCAAGGGCAGTCGCCTGTAGTTGAAGCAGATCCTCTGCGCCTGCGAGTTCGGGGACGGCCGGACGTTCTGGTCGATCTGCGTGCATACTAGATTTCTTGAAGGCAGTGAGAATCGCTTGAGGAAAGGCCTGGGAACGGACTATCAACGCGCGCTCAGCACTAATTATTCCGAGCGCCCCTCCCCTTTACGTGATTATGATTCGAACAGCAAAATCACATTTCAACACAACTACAGTTAGTTACTAGCTAGGTGCAGTGACGAAGCGCACGAGTAGTTGTGATGTGAGGGCGCGACCGTCGCAAAGATATGGCCTACTGGGTTGAACCGTTCCGGCTATTCGTCGGCAAAAATCCCAAGATATTCGCCTACGCCAACAACCATTATGCTGGACATGCACCGGCGACGATCAAGCTGTTTTGGGATTTGTGGAAAAAATAGTGGTTCGAGCCAGAACGCTCAGCAACCTAATACCCTCGTAGAGCAGCTTACGCGATGCCTGAAGGTCACTTGCCCTCCGCGGGTGGCGCACCCTTAAAGCGCTGAGGCAATCTCGGGTGGCCTACCGTTTGCGTGGTTGCCAAAGGGTGGGTCCGCTCTCCGCTCCGCTCTTCCTTCCTCCCTTTGCCCCGCCTGTCGCGAGCTTCGAGGGGAGCGCTCCTCGCGAAGGCCTCTTCATACCAATTTCGAAAATAGTACCCAATAATTATTTATTTACATTTGGCAGAATAGAGTGCTAATATCTTATGAGTACTCGCCACCCTCCCGCCCGCGCCCAACACATCCCCGCCAAACTCATTCTCTGCGCATCTGTCTGCATCACTAGCAAAACAAAGACTTTATCATCTCCTTTGTTTTCACATCGTTGCGCACTCTTGCGCCGGTATCCCCTTTCTTTTCAGATGCTTCACAAAAACACCCGGGTGGACGTGGTTACTCCGTCGCCAACACTTCCTTCCCGAATCGGAACGGGAATCCCTTGGGTCCTCAAGAAGGCAGAGAGATACCTCACGTTGCTCCCCTCGAAACTCGGGGCAGGCGGGATGACGGATTTTGGGAGTATTTGTATCGGTGAGAGCTGTATATCGGACATGAATGTCCGACCCCCTAGACTTCAGGATTATGGTTTGTCGGCGGGGGATGCGGCTGTAAAAGCGGCGGCAGCCGCCGCACTCCAAAGAAACCCGAAGGTGAGGAGGGGTTAGACTGCAACACGTGAGAAAGTCCGATTAGGGAGTGGATGAGGGTGGCGGCTGGCTCTTGGAGGGTTGCACCGGAGGAGCCGCCGGGGCTTGGGCCTCCCGCGAAATAATCTGCTGCGAACTAGGAAGCGTGGAGGAATCCCAGCCCCCGCCGACCGCCTCGACCAACTGCACGCTGGCCACGATTTGCTGGATGCGCAAGTTCACGGCGGTCTGCTGATTGCCGAAGAGCGTTGTTTGGGCCGTAATGACGTTGAGGTAGGGGTCAATGCCAAGGCGGTAGCGGTCCGTGGCCAGCTTGAGGCTGCGCTGCGCGGACTGGATGGCGGTGTCTTGTTCCTGAATTTCCTTGGAAAGAACGCGCAGGGTTGAAAGATTGTCCTCGACCTGCTGAAACGCGGTCAGAACGATGCCGCGATAGTTCGCGACTGTTTGATCGTATTGCGCACGAAACTGTTCGACGGTGGCGCGACGCAGCCCGCCATCGTAGATCGTCTCGGAAATGGCCGGGCCGACGGACCAGAGGCGGCTTGGCCAGGTAAACCAACTGGAAGCTTTCGTGGATTGAAACCCGGCGGAAGCGCTAAGAGTCAGCGTAGGATAAAACGCGGCTCTGGCGACGCCGATCTGCGCATTGGCCTGGGCCATCAGGCGCTCGGTTGCGGCGATGTCCGGGCGGCGCTCCAAAAGTTGCGAGGGAACGCCAAAAGGAATGGCCGGCGGCGGAGTCTTCAATGGCTCGACGGCGATCGAGAAGGAGGAAGCGGGCTGGCCAACCAAAAGTGCAATCGCATGCTCGTATTGCGATCGCAGAATGCCAAGATTGGTGTCTTGCGCGCGGGCGGCTTCCAGTTGAGTTTCGGCTTGCGCGACGGCTTCGTCGGAGTCGATGCCCGTTTCGTACAGCGCCTTGGTGAGTTTCAGGGACTCCTCATAGGCCACCACGGTGGAATCAAGGAGTTGCTTGAGAGCGTCCTGCCCGCGCAGTTGGAAGTAATCGACGGCGAGTTCCGCGTGGGCCGTCAGGCGGGTATTCTCGAGATCGGCCTCGCTCGCTTGCGCGTTGGCGACGTTGGCGCGAACCGTATTGCGCACGCGGCCCCACAGGTCAGGCGTCCAGGAAGCGTCGAAAGGTAGAGAGTACTCGTTGAAAGTTGTTCCGGAAGTGCCGCTAGTCGTTCCCGTAGAGGAACCGGGCTGGTGCTGGCGAATGATGCTTGCGCCCACGGAAACGGTGGGGAAATATTGCGAGCGCGCTTGCCGCACCACGGCACGCGCCGCCATGAAGCTGGCAAAGGCAGCGGCGACGTTTTGGTTGGAAATGTTGACTTGTTCTTCGAGGGCATTCAACTGGGAATCGCCAAAAATTTCCCACCAATTGCCATGGAGAGCAGCGTCCTGGGGTTGTGCAACTTTCCAGCCGTCCATTTTCTGAAGATCGTCCGGGGTGACCTCTTTGAACGTCGCCGGCACCTTGGCCGCGGGGCGATTGTATTTCGGGCCGACATCGCAGCCCTGGAAAAGTACTGAGCCGCAAAGAAGAGCGGCCGCAACACGCATTTTGTTCGTTGCCTTCATCGGTGCCTCAGACTCCTTGCTAAGTTGGCCCTTTCTGAATGCGAGTTCGCGTGGGGCATAAGAACTTGTCATCCAAAGGACTCGAGTTGTCTCTGCTGTTCGAGCTTTCCATGAGCGCGGAGCCACTTGACCCTCAAGCGGTCCAGGGAAAGGTAAACGACCGGTGTGGTGTAAAGCGTAAGCATTTGGCTCAGAATCAGTCCGCCGATAATCGCGATGCCGAGAGGGTTACGGAGTTCCGAACCGGTTCCTCTCCCGAAGGCCAACGGCGTGGCGCCAAAGAGGGCCGCCATGGTGGTCATCAGGATGGGGCGGAAGCGCAGGATGCAAGCCTGGAAAATGGCTTCACGAGGAGTCTTGCCGTCGATGCGTTCAGCGGCCAGCGCAAAATCGATCATCAAGATGGCGTTCTTCTTGACGATACCGATTAACAGAATGACGCCGATCAGCGCGATGATGCTGAGGTCCTTATGAAAGATCATCAGCGCGAGCACGGCGCCCACGCCCGCGGAGGGCAGGGTGGAAATAATCGTGAGGGGATGGATGTAACTCTCGTAGAGAATACCCAGGACGATATAGACGGCCAAGAGGGCAGTGATAATGAGAAAAGGCTCCGTCGCCAAGGAAGATTGAAAGGCCTGAAGGGTACCGGAAAACATGCCGTGAATAGTGTTGGGAATGCCGATTTTCTGTTCCATGGCGAGGATGGAGGTGGAAGCGTCGCTGAGGGCAACACCAGGGGCAAGATTGAAGGAAATGGTGACCGAGGGATATTGACCCTGGTGATTCACCGCGAGGGGAGCAGTGGCCGGCTCGTAATGTGCGATGGCACTCAGAGGGACGACTTTCCCTTGTGCGGCCCGGATATACACGTCGTTCAAGTTCACGGGAGACTGCCAGAACTTCGGAGCGACTTCCAGCACCACGTGGTACTGATTAACGCCGGTAAACATGGTAGAGACCTGGGCCTGGCCGAAGGCTTCATAGAGGGAATTGTCGAGCATCTGCGGGGTGATGCCGAGGCGCGAGGCGGTGGCACGGTCATAGGTAAGCATGGCCTGCAAACCGCTGTTCTGCTGGTCGGTATTGACGTCGGTGAGCATGGGCAATTTGCGCATCTGTTGGAGAAGAACAGGGCCCCACTGAACGAGATCCTGAACGCTGTCGCTCTGAATGGTGTACTGATATTGGGCGCTGCTGCCCCGCCCGCCGATCCGCAGGTCCTGTCCAGCTTGCATAAAGGTATTTGCGCCGGACACAGACAGGAGTTTGGGGCGCAGACGGTCAATCACCTGGTTGGCGCTGGCGTCGCGTTCGTTGAGGGGCTTCAGACCGACATATACGAAGCCGCCATTGGTGGGGCCGCCCCCGCCCGTGAACGCCATGACGTTCTGCACGGCGGGATCCGTTTTGATGACATTGACTATACGCCTTGTAGCCACTTGCATGGCCTGGAAGGAGATGTCCTGCGAACCTTGTATGCCGCCGAAGACGATGCCGTTATCCTGCTGCGGAAAGAATCCTTTGGGGACAATCCAGAAAAGGTAGAAGTTGAGAGCGATGGTGAGGCCCAGAACCGCGAGCGTCAGCCGAGAGTGTTCCAGGACCCAACCCAGGCTCCGCTCGTAGGTGCGCAGGAGCGCATTGAACGCGCGCTCGCTGGCGCGGTACGCCATGCCGTGCCGCTGATCACGAAGATTCCTGAGCAGCCGAGAGCACATCATGGGCGTCGCCGTCAATGAAATGAGCAGGGAAACCAGGATGGCGACCGAAAGAACCACGGCAAATTCGCGGAAGAGCCGCCCGACAATGCCTCCCATCAACAGAATGGGGATGAAGACGGCAACGAGAGAGATGCTGATGGACAGGACGGTAAATCCAATTTCGCTGGCGCCCTTGAATGCCGCTTGCATGGGCGACATGCCTTGCTCGATATAGCGAGTGATGTTTTCGATGACCACAATGGCATCGTCAACCACAAAGCCCGTGGAAATGGTGAGGGCCATGAGGGAGAGGTTATCGATGCTGTAGTGACAGAGGTACATCACGCCGAACGTGCCGATCAGGGAGACGGGAACGGCCACGCTGGGAATCAATGTGGCACGGACGCTTCGCAGGAAAACGAACACCACGAAAATGACCAGGGAGATCGAGATCATCAGGCTGCGCTCGACGTCGCGAACGGAAGCGCGAATGGTGAGAGTACGGTCCATCACAACTTCCGTGTCAATGGCAGAAGGGATGGAAGCCTTGAGGGACGGAATGGTGGCACGGATGCGGTCCACGGTGTCGATGATGTTTGCGCCGGGCTGGCGGAAAATAATGATAAGGACGCAGGGCTTGCCATTCGCGTACCCGGCAGCACGCACGTTTTCCGTGGAGTCCTGGACGTCCGCGACATCGCTTAATTTGACGGCGGCGCCATTGTGGTAGCCCACCACGAGCGGCATGTAGTCCACGGCCTTTAAAAGCTGGTCGTTGGTGGTGATGTCCGCGGACGTCGCGCCATCCGTGATTTGGCCCTTGGGAGCATTGGCATTCTGGCGGTTGAGCATCGCCGCAACGTCCTGCAGACCCAGACCATAGCCGTTGAGTTGCGTCGGACTCACATCCACCCGCACCGCCGGCAACGAACTGCCTCCAACGCTGACCTGCCCGACCCCCTGAACCTGAGAGAGACGCTGCTGCATGATGGTGGAGGCCGCGTCGTAGAGCGCGCCTTTATCGTACACACTTGAGGTGAGCGCCAGAATCATGATTGGAGCATCGGCCGGGTTGACCTTGCGATAGGTGGGATTGCCGGGAAGATTGGAGGGCAAGTAACTTCGCGCGGCATTGATAGCGGCCTGGACGTCGCGCGCGGCGCCATCAATGTTGCGATTCAAATCAAACTGCATCGTGACGCCGGTGGTGCCCAGATAACTGGACGAGGTCATCTCTGAAACGCCGGCGATCCTGCCGAACTGGCGCTCGAGGGGCGTGGCGACGGAGGAGGCCATGATTTCCGGGCTGGCTCCCGGCAGACCGGTACCCACCGAAATCGTAGGGAAATCGATCTGGGGAAGCGGGGAGACCGGCAACTCCCGAAAGGCCACGGCGCCCGCAAGCGCAATGGCCGCCGTCAGAAGAGTGGTGGCCACGGGTCGGCGGATAAATGGAGAAGAGAGGTTCATGGCATCAATCCGCTGGGACAACTTCAAGTCCGGCTTCGGGCGCGCGGTGCGATGAAAAACGTTGCGCAAGCCGGTCGAAGAAGATGTAAATGACCGGAGTGGTATAAAGGGTCAGAACCTGACTCAAGAGCAAGCCGCCAACCATGGAAATTCCCAAGGGGCGACGCAGCTCCGAGCCGATTCCGGTGCCGAGGGCGAGCGGCAAGCCGGCCAGCAAGGCAGCCATGGTGGTCATCATGATGGGGCGGAATCGCAAGAGGCAGGCTTCGTAAATGGCGACTTCCGGCTTCTTACCCTCTTTGCGCTCCGCCTCGAGAGCAAAGTCGATCATCATAATTCCGTTTTTCTTGACGATACCGATCAGAAGAATGATTCCGATGAGCGCCACGACGCTGAGTTCCTGGCCGCAAATCAACAAGGCCAAAATGGCGCCCACGCCGGCAGAGGGCAGCGTCGATAGAATTGTAAGGGGGTGAATGTAGCTTTCGTAGAGAACTCCAAGGACGATATAAACCGTGACGAGAGCCGCGAGAATCAACAGCGGCTCGTTCGACAAGGAGGCTTGAAACGAAGCGGCGGTGCCCTGAAAAGAGCTCTGAACGCTGAGAGGCATGCCGATTTCTTTCTGGGCTTTGTCAATCGCCTTGGTGGCTTCGCCAAGCGACGCACCGGGCGCGAGATTGAAGGAGATGGTGACGACGGGAAATTGGCCCTGGTGATTGACGGACAAGGGGCTGCTCTTCATTTCGAAGCGGGTGAAGGCACTGAGAGGAACCGCGCCACCATTCACCGTCGCCACGGGGCTGGGATTGGCCGAACCTGAACTGGCAAGGGTGTTCGGGGAGGCCGAAGGGCTCGGCGCCGCCGAAGAGGCCGAGTTGCCGGAAGACGTCGTAGCCGTGACCGTCTGCGTACCCGAAGAGCCGGTGGTGAGAGCCGTTGGGGCCAGAGCGGAACGCACGTAGATGTCCTGCAATTTCGCGGGGTTCTTCTGAAATTCGGGCTGCGTCTCAAGAACGATGTGGTACTGGTTCACCTGAGTGTAGAGCGTGGAAACTTGCCGCTGGCCAAAAGCATCGTAAAGCAACTGATCGATGGCTTGCGGAGTGATGCCCATGCGGGAAGCGGTGACGCGGTCTATGGTGAGGGAGGCGGCAAGGCCGGAAGTCTGCTGGTCGGTCGCCAGATCGCGAAGCTCCGGAATCGCCTGCAGTTTGGCCATCAGCTTGGCCGTCCAGTAATTCAGTTCGCTCTGATCGGGATCTTCGAGGGTGTACTGGTATTGGGTCCGGCTCACGCGGTCTTCAACCGTGAGGTCCTGCACCGGCTGCATGTACAGCGTGATGCCATCAATCTTTCCCAGATTTGGCTGGAGCCGCCGGATGACATCCGAGGCGTTGATTTTGCGCACTTCCAGGGGCTTCAAATTAATTTGGATACGGCCACTGTTCAACGTTGTATTGGTGCCGTCGATACCGATGAAGGAAGAAAGGCTCTCCACGGCAGGATCCTGCAGGATCATGTGGGAGAGTTGCTGCTGCTTTTCCGCCATGGCCGGAAACGACACGGACTGCGAGGCTTCCGAGATGCCTTGAATGATGCCCGTGTCTTGCACCGGGAAGAAGCCCTTGGGGATGAAGATGTAAAGAAGGACGGTGAGCACCAGAGTGGCGGCGGCCACAATCAGGGTTGCGGTTTGGTGTTCCAAGACGCGCTTCAGAGTTCTTCCATAAAAAGCAATGATGCTCTGGAAAGCCTTCTCCGACGCAAGATAGAAACGGCTCTGCTTTCGCCCGTGGGTGCTTTTCAAAAGACGCGAGCACATCATGGGAGTAAGAGTCAGAGAAACCACCGCGGAAACGAGGATGGTCACGCTCAGAGTGATGGCAAATTCGCGGAAAAGGCGGCCGACGATGTCGCCCATGAAGAGCAGGGGAATCAATACCGCAATCAAGGAAATCGTGAGCGATACGATGGTGAAACCGATCTGCTCGGAGCCCTTGAGCGCGGCTTGCAGCGGGGGGTCGCCTTCCTCGATGAAGCGAATGATGTTCTCGATCATCACGATGGCGTCATCCACGACGAACCCCGTCGAAATCGTGAGGGCCATCAGCGTGAGGTTGTTTAAGCTGAAGCCCGCAAGATACATCACCCCGAACGTGCCCACGATGGAGAGAGGGACGGCAACGCTGGGGATGGTCGTCGCGGAAAGATTGCGCAAGAACAGGAAAATGACCATGACGACCAGGCCCACGGTAAGCATCAGCTCAAATTCCACATCCTGGACGGAAGCCCTGATCGTGGTGGTGCGGTCCGTCAGGACATCCACTTGAACGGCGGTGGGGAGATTGCTTTTCAGGACGGGAAGGAGCTTCTTAATGCGGTCCACGACCTGAATGATGTTGGCCCCGGGCTGGCGTTGAATGTTGACGATGACCGCGGGAGTTTCGTTCATCCAGGCGGCCTGGCGGTTGTTTTCCACGCCATTTTCGACGGTAGCCACATCGGAGAGTTTTACGGGCGACCCGTTATGGTAAGCAATGATGACTTGCTCAAAATCGGAAGCGTTGAGCAGTTGGTCGTTCGATTGAATCTGGTAGTCCTGCTGCGGGCCGTCGAAGTTCCCTTTGGCTTGGTCGAGACTGGTTTGTTGCAAGGCCGTGCGCACATCCTCGAGATTTATGCCGTAGGAGGAGAGCGCCGTGGGATTCACGCGCACGCGAACGGCCGGCTTTTGCCCGCCGCTGATGCTGACGAGGCCCACGCCTGGAAGCTGAGAAATTTTTTGGGCGAAGCGCGTATCCGCAAGGTCCTCGACTTGCGACAGCGGAATGGTCTTGGAGGAAAGCGCCAACGTAAGAATTGGCGTGTCCGCCGGATTCGTTTTGCTATAGATCGGCGGGATGGGCAGATCGGAAGGCAGATAGGTTTGGGCCGCGTTGATGGCGGCCTGTACTTCCTGTTCGGCGACGTCGATGTTCAATTCGAGAGAAAACTGCAAAACAATGATGGAGCTGCCATCTGAACTCGTGGAAGTCATCTGATTGAGGCCGGGGAGCTGACCGAACTGTCGCTCGAGAGGCGCAGTTATTGCCGAGGCCATCACATCAGGGTTGGCCCCGGGGTAAAACGTCACCACTTGAATGGTGGGGTAGTCGACCTCCGGCAGCGCCGAGACGGGCAACTGGAGAAAGGCGACGAAGCCAGCAAGCAAAATAGCCGCCATCAATAGCGACGTCGCTACCGGCCGTAAAATGAACGGACGAGAGGGACTCACTGCGACGAGCCTCCCTTTTTGCCGCCCGAGGCGCCTCCCTGGTGGGTTGCCGGCGGACCAGCTTGGGTATCCTGGCCCGATTGAGGCTGCTGGGCAGAAGCTCCGCCGCCGCCGCTGGTGGGCTTGCGGATGGTAACTTTCGCGCCATCCTGAAGCTTGTCGAAGCCATTGACGGCCACCACTTCCTGGGGTTCTAGGCCTTGCACCGCGGTCACGGAACCATCCGTGGTGCCCGGGGTAATGTTCCGCATGGAGGCGGTCTGGTCACTTTTGATTACGTAAACAAAAGCCCCCTGGGCGTTGCGCTGAATCGCCGGAGAAGGAATCAAAGTCATATTGCGTTGTGTGTCGACGAGCAGCTTGACGTTGACGAACTGGTTGGCGAAGAGAGCGTTGTCCTTGTTGTCAAAGATGGCTTTGAGTTTCAATGTGCCGGTAGTAGTGTCAATGACATTATCGAGGGTGAGCAGCGTGCCGGACGCGAGTTTCGTGTTTCCCCCGCGGTCAAACGCATCGACCGGCAGTTTTTTCCCTTTGCGCAATTGCTGCTGAATCTGGGAGAGCTGGTCTTCGGCGATGCTGAAGATGACCGTGATGGGCTGAAGCTGCGTGATCACGACCAGGGCGGTGTTGCTGTTGGCCTGGACGATATTTCCGGGATCGACGAGCCGCAGTCCAACGCGCCCGGCAATAGGTGCGGTGATATGGGTGTAGACAAGATTGACCTTGGCATTGGCAAGCTGGCCCTCGTCGTTTTTCACGGTGCCTTCATCTTGCAGCACGACCTGCTGTTGATCGTCCAATTGTTGCTTGGCGATGGCGTTGCGAGTGAAGGCTTGCTGGTAGCGCTCCTGGTCGATCTTGGCTTCGTTCAAGACGGCCGTATCATGCGCCAGTTGTCCTTCGACTTGCGTTAGCGAAGCCTGATAAGGGCGGGGATCGATTTCGATCAGCGGGTCACCCTTCTGGACCATTTGACCTTCGTGATAGTAGACCTGGGTAATCTCGCCCTGCACCCGGCTGGTCACCGTCACGGTGTAAACAGGAGTCACGGTGCCCAATGCGTTCAGGTAAATTCCGATGTCGCCCTGGTGCGCTACCGCGGTCGAGACCAAAACTGGCCGAGAGGCGGGGTCAACAGCGGTTTTCGCTTGGGAGGAGGCACCGCGGCGCATCCACCATACCACCACGACGATAAGTATCCCTGCGAAGATCAGCCAGATCCACCATCGGCTCTTGTGTGTGGATGCGTTTTCAGTTGTGTAATGCTCGGGCTTCCTGGGGTCCGTTGGGTTTGCTTGTTGTTCCGTCACTTGCACTCCTCAAATCGATGAGGGAAAGACCTCGGCTGGAAATTGAAGCTGCGCGCACTCTGGAGCGGAGTTGGGACGCACATTTCGTGGAAAGAGTCAGCTGTAGGTACAGTTCTCTCCCAACACTTCCAGTACATCCTATCATCGTCTCCCCTATCTTTTCGACGTGCGGGAGGGGCGGCGAGTTTCATGCGATTGCCGGAGAGGGACAGGGCGAAAAGGGTCTGGGGAATCGCTTACGAGGCCCCGCGATGGCCGCGTGACGCGATGCAGGGCCGGGCGCGGCGGTCAAGGGAAACGATTGTTCCTGATGGAATAAGAGTTGTCGCTCATCGTGTTGAAAGGAAATAAGGTTGGCAGGGGGCGAGTGCCGCGGAATGCGTGTTTGCCGCGGCGAGCTTCGTGTTAGACTACGGGCCACGAAATCGCTGCTGGAATCGCCATGAAAACCTGCCGCGTTTGTCAGCGGAGCTACTCCACTCATTTCGCCAACTGTCCCCAGGACGGGACGCCCCTGATCCAGTCGGAAGAATGGGCCGAGGGGACGCTGGTCCGTGGAAAATACCAAATCATTCAGAAAATCGGCCAAGGGGCCATGGGCGCGGTGTACAAAGCGCTGCACATGCACTTTCAAGAGCTGCGCGCGCTGAAAGTGATTGCGGCGGCGCTGGCGAGTGATAAGAAATTCGTCAAGCGTTTCGAGCAAGAGGCCATCCTGGCAAGAAAGCTCCAGCACCCCAATGCAGTGCGCGTGGACGACATCGATGAAACGGAAGACGGGCAGCCGTTCATCGTCATGGAGTACATCGAGGGCAAGAACCTGAGGGATGTGATCTCCACCGAAGGCCCGATGACGCCTGCGCGCGTCGCCTCAATAACCAGGCAAGTGGCCTCTGCGCTGGACGCAGCGCACCGCCTGGGAATGGTGCACCGCGACATCAAACCGGAGAACATCGTTCTCATCCAGTCGCAAAAGGAAGTTGTGGCGAAGGTACTGGACTTCGGCATCGCCAAGCTCAAGGAAAGCCTCAGTGGTTCCTCCGCGACATCCATGACTGGCACGGGGATGGTGGTTGGCACACCGCTGTACATGTCCCCGGAACAGGCCATGGCGTCCCCCGGCAAGGATCTCGACGGCCGCTCGGACATTTATTCGCTGGGCATCGTGATGTATCAAATGCTGACGAATGAACTCCCGATTCGAGGCGACACTTCGCTGCAAATCGTGATGGCGCACATCCAGACACCTCCGATTCCCATTCAATGCGCGCAAGCCGGAGTGAAAATTTCCCAGCCCCTCGCCGATCTGGTGATGAAATGCCTGGAAAAGAATCGCGAGGACCGGCCCGCCAACGGGCAGGCAATCATTGATGCGTTGGATCGGTGGGAATTGGAAAGGCGTGAGAAGGAGGAGGGAGAGACGCTGTTGGTGGCGTCCGGGGACGCCCCGCCGCGCCGCGCAACGGCGGCGCGTTCGACGGTGCAGGTGGCGACGGGTTCCGCAACCGCGAATCGGGCGGGAACGATTGGGGTTGCGCCTGCAGGGCAGCAAGTTTCATCGCGTCCGACGCGTAGCTGGATTCCTTGGGCCGGGCTGGTCGTCGTGGCGGCACTTGGCGCTGCCGGCGGGTGGCGGTACCGCGGCGTGTTGCTCAGGCTCGTAGAACAGAGTGCGAATTCCGCGGCTTCTTCGAGTGCGTCCCGGCCAACGACGGAGACGCCCAACCCGGCGCATCAGGCGGACACTTTGCCCGGGACCCCAACGGACAAGCCCGTGGCGCCGGCGGCCGCTGCGGAGAATCTTTCCGCGGAGAACACAGCCGCTCCTCCAGCATCGCCTTCCACGAAACCGGTGCCGCCGCCGGACCCGACGAAAGCCAAATACTACGCCGACGCTTCGGGGCGCAAAGCGTCCTATGCGGTTGGTACGGCGGCCGAGCACAACGAGTTCAAGGCGGTGCAAGCCGAGAAGGACGAGGCGCACCAGATCCAGCGCCTGGACGATTTTGTATCGCGGTTCCCGAATTCCGAGCTGCTGGTGGATGCTTATGCGCTGTATTACCGGGACTACCGGGAGCTGAAGAATTTCCCGAAGGTGATCGAGTACTCCGACAAACTCGTGGCACTGGGAGACAAAGCTGATGCGAACGCGCGATTCCAAGCGCTCTATGCGCGCGCGATTGCCTACGACACGCTGCGGCCAAATGATCCGGCGCAGGCGAAACAAGCGAAGGAAGCGGCCGCGCTGGGGCTGAGCACTCTGAACGAGATCAAGAAGCCCGAAAACGTCTCTGGTGCGGCGTTTGCCGCGGAGAGAAAGCCAATCATGGTGTACCTGGATGAGACCTCGGGAACAGCCTCCATGACGTTGAAGGACTATGCGGGCGCAATCGAGGCCTACCGGGCCGCGCTAGCGCTGGATCCAGACGACGGGAACGCCACTTACCAGCTTGGGCTCGCGTACTTGGGGGTGAGCCCGCCGCGCCAACTAAACGGCTTCTGGGCCTTGGCGCGCGCGGCAAGCGCGAAAAACCGGGGTGGACCGCAACCGCAAGAGATCAAGGCGTACCTGAAAAAACTGATGGCGAGCTACCAGCAAACGGGATGCCCCAGCCTGATTGACGCCCAGCTCCGCGACTTGGTGCAAGTCGCGGGAAGCGCTTTGGAAAGCCCGGAAAGTTACAGCCTGCCGAGCAAAGCCGATCTGGAGGCGGCGAGAAACGTGATGACGATTACCAGCGTGGTGGCGGACATAAAAGGCCCCGCCGACAAAGGCAAGGCGACTTGGCTGGCGGCTTGTGGAATGGAATTCCCCAATGTACCCAGCAAAGTAATCAGCGTCGTGCAGGGTGATCCCGTCGTTTTGAAAGTGGCCTTGGTCACCACCGAACTGGAATTCCGGGCGGCGCGGAGGGCAAACATGGATGTCAGCGTTGCCGGGCAGCCGGAGGCGGCGACGCTTCAGGTGGGGAGCCTGGTGCGCTTTACAGGAACCCTCGCAGGTTATGATCGGACGCCTTTGATGCTGCACTGGCAAAAAGCCAGGATCAATCCGCAAGACATTCCGGCGGCCAACAAGTAGACCGTGCGGTAGACCCTTTTGATGAGCCTGGGTAAAAGCACTGCTCGATCAAAACGGTCCATGGCGTAACCGAAGTGTCTTCATATGGTTACGCGACGTTCCACAGCTTAACAAGAGTGCCCGGACACTCAGGGCCGGGAACGAGCGCCAGCGGAGCACGTCGTGGGTCACAGGGCGTTGCGACATCCCTCACATACAGCCCAGACGGGGAAACCTAGCATTTAAGCTGAGGCCCCCCAGTGGAGAACCAGGCCCTTGGCCAAGTGAATTCTCAACCTCTGCCGGTCCATTTTCCAGACCCTATTCAAGTAGCCGATTGCTATCAGTGCGGCAAGTGCACTGCGGGATGTCCCGTGGCCATGCACATGGACGTGGCGCCGAATCAGGTGCTGCGGCTTACACAACTTGGGGAATGGGAAAAAGCTTTGCAGTCGCAGGCGATATGGGAGTGCGTGGGGTGCCAAACTTGCTCGACGCGGTGTCCCAAGGAGGTCGATTGCGCGGGTGTGATGGACGCGCTGCGCGAGGCGTCGCTGGCGCGCGGCATGGCTGCACCTGGAAGGTACCTTGTGGTCGCGTTCCAGAAGATTTTTCTTGAGAATATCCGCCGCAATGGCCGCCTCAACGAACTGGAGCTAATCGGGCACTTCAAGATGGACGTTGTGCTGCGCACTGGCAGGATCCCCTTTCTCTTCAAGGACGCAGGTTTGGCGCCGCAACTCGGAAAGCGCAAGAAACTACACCTGGTGCCCGGCAAGGCGCGCGACCGAGGAGTGGTGAACCGTATTTTCGAGCGCTGTGCGAGCGAGCAGAAAGCATGAACATCGGCTATTACCCGGGTTGCGCGCTGCATGGCTCCTCGAACGACTACGAGCAATCGTTGCGCGCGTGCCTCGGCGCCCTGGATGTGCAACTCGGCGAAATCAAGGATTGGATTTGCTGCGGCGCCACCGCGGCGCATTCCCTGAATCACAAGCTCTCTCTGGCGCTTCCCGCCAGGAACCTGGCCGTTGCCGAACGCGACGGTTTCAAACAACTGTTCGCGCCGTGTCCACTGTGCTCGATGCAGTTGCTCAAGGTGAAAAAGGCGGTCGCCGACGAACGCGTGCGCAAGGAACTTTCCGAGATCGTGGAAGCCGATGTTCGCGGCGAGAGAGAAGTCCTGAACCTGATCCAGCTCTTTGAAAAAATCGGAGTGGACCGGCTGAAGCCGGCGGTGAAGGCTCCGCTGAAATCCATCACCGCGGCCTGCTACTACGGCTGCCTTTTGACGCGCCCGCCCGATGTTGTGCACTTTGATGATTTCGAGCAGCCGACTTCGATGGAAACGATCGTGGCGGCGCTGGGCGCGAAGACGGTCGAGTGGAGCTACAAGACGGAGTGCTGCGGCGCAGGGATGACCATGTCCAATGAAGAGGTCGTGCTGGAATTGGCGCACAAGATCCTGAGCAATGCGGCCGAGCACGGGGCCAATTGCCTGGTGGTAGCCTGCCCCATGTGCCACGTGAATCTGGATATGAAGCAGGCGGCCGTCGATCGGCGATTTGGGAAGAAGCTGGGAATGGTTGTCTATTACCTTTCCGACCTGGTGGGGCTGGCGTTAGGGCTATCCGCGGAGCAGTTGGGCATCAACCGGCATTTCGTTACGCAGGCTTAGACTATGTCGAGGATTGGCGTCTTTACATGCTGGTGCGGCGAGAATATAGCGCGCACGGTGGACGTTGATGAAGTGGCGAAACGCGTCGCAGAACTTCCCGGCGTGCGCTGCTCGCTGAACTACAAGTACATGTGCTCCGATCCCGGACAGGCGATTGTCCGCGAGAAAATTGCGTCCGAGAAACTGGATGGCGTGGTGGTGGCTTCGTGCTCGCCGCACATGCATCTGAAGACCTTCCGCAAAGCGGCGCAGGCGGGGGGACTCAATCCTTATCTCGTGGAAATGGCGAACATTCGCGAGCAGTGCTCGTGGGTGCATCACGATCGCACGCAAGCAACCGCCAAGGCCATTGAGATCATTCGCCTGTCCGTCGAGAAGGCACGGAACGATGCCGCGCTCGAACCGATTCGCGTCCCGGTGACGCGCCGCGCTTTGGTGATTGGCGGGGGCGTGGCCGGAATACAAGCGGCGCTCGATATAGCCGATGCGGGCCATGAAGTGGTGATGGTGGAGCGCGAACCCTCCATCGGCGGCAAGATGGCCGGACTTTCCGAGACTTTTCCCACGCTGGATTGCTCGCAATGCATCCTGACGCCGCGCATGGTCGAAGTGGGCCAGCACCCGCGCATCAAGCTCTACAGCTATTCGGAAGTTGAGAAGGTGGAAGGGTTCGTCGGCAACTTTAGGATCACCATCCGGCAAAAGGCGCGCTACGTGGACATCAGCAAGTGTACCGGCTGCGGCGATTGCTTGAACATTTGCCCGCTGAAACGAAATCCGAGCGAATTCGATTACGGGATGGGAATGCGTCCAGCGATCTACATCCCGTTCCCGCAAGCCGTTCCTGCAAGGCCCGTGATTGACAAGAGCCAGTGCGCCAAGTTGATTCGCAATGGGTGCGGGCTGTGCGAGAAGAAATGCAAGGCGGAGGCGATCAATTTCAAGGATGAAGACAGGCTTGTCGAGGAAGCCGTGGGCACCGTGGTGGTGGCCACCGGCTACAAGCTTTACAGCATTGCAAAATCGCAGCCCAAAACGACGCTCGCCGGATATGGCGAGTATGGCTACGGAAAATACAAAGACGTAATCGACTCGCTGCAATTTGAACGGCTGGTTTCCGCGTCAGGGCCGACAGGCGGCGTGCTCAAACGCCCGTCCGATGGCGCAATTCCCAAGAACGTCGTCTTTATCAGTTGTGTGGGTTCGCGCGACAACGCCAAAGGCCTGCCGTATTGCAGCAAGATTTGCTGTATGTACACCGCCAAGCACACCATGCTTTTCAAGCACAAGGTGCACGACGGCCAGGCGCACGTCTTTTACATGGACATTCGCGCGGGCGGCAAAGGATATGACGAATTCGTGCGCCGCGCGATCGAACAGGATGGCACCAAGTATTATCGCGGACGGGTTTCGAAGATCACGCAAGAAGGCGGAAAGCTCGTCGTGCGCGGCGCCGACACGCTGGTGGGAATGCCGGTAACAATCGAAGCGGACTTGGTGGTGCTCGCCGCCGCCATGCGGCCCGCGGATGGCATCGAAGAGCTGGCGCAGAAGTTGAATATCGGCTGCGACGAGTTTGGCTTCCTGCTGGAATCCCACCCGAAGTTGCGGCCCGTGGAGACAAACACGGCGGGAATCTTCATCGCCGGCGCGTGCCACAGCCCCAAAGACATCCCTGAAGCTGTGGCGCAGGCCTCCGCCGCGGCGAGCAAGGTGCAGGTGATGCTGGCGGCCGACGAGCTTACGCGCGAGCCGGAAATCGCCGCGATTAACGAACAAACGTGCGCGGCGTGTTTCGCTTGCGTGCGCACCTGCCCGTATCACGCGATTGAGCGCGCGGAACTTCGCACACCAAGGGGCGCGTTTATCAAGAACACGGCCAGGGTGAATCCCGGGTTGTGCATGGGCTGCGGCACTTGCGTATCGGTCTGTCCGTCGAAGAGCGCGGACCTGCAGGGCTTCACGGACCAGCAGGTGTACGCGATGGTGGAGAGCCTGGCATGAGCAAGGCACAGGAATTCGAGCCGAAGATCGTCGCGTACGTGTGCAACTGGTGCACGTACCTGGGCGCCGATCTGGCGGGAACGGCGCGGCTCGAGTATCCGCCGAACGTGCGGATTATTCGGCTGCCCTGCACCGGGCGAATCGATTTCAACCTGATTATCAAAGCGCTGGAGGTGGGCGCCGATGGCGTGCTGGTTTCTGGCTGCCATCCGGGCGATTGTCACTACACGGCGGGCAACTATCACGCGCGGCGGCGCTGGATATTGTTCCGTGAACTGCTCGACACGCTCGGCATTGACCTGCGGCGGATTCAGTTCACGTGGATATCGGCGGCAGAGGGCAGGAAATGGCAGCAAGTGGTGACCGAGTTCACCGATCGGACGAGGAAGCTGGGGCCGTACAAGGAATTGTACGCCACGGGAACGTACCCTGATGTTCCAGCTCCTGAGACTGCCACGCCCGGGGCGAAGAGTTTTGCGGCCGAGAGCGAACTGCGCGAGGTTTGCCACAAGCTCCTTGCCGAGGGCACGGTGAAGGTCGTGATCGGTTATGGCGCGCGCGGACCTTTTGTTGTGACGCGTCCCGAGGACGCGGACCGCCTGGTATGGAACAACCGCTGCTTCGGCAACCTGACCACGTATTTGAAGCGGAAAGAGATCAAGGCGCTGGGGAAAGCGGCCGTCATCGTAAAGCCGTGCGACGAGAAATCGCTCGTCGAGCTGGAAAAGGAAGCGCAGTTCGAGCGCAAAGACGCGCATGTAATCGGCATGGCCTGCGAGGGCGTGGGCCAGCCCAAGTGCGCGCACTGCACCGCACGCACGCCGCGTTTCGTGGATGTGACCCTTGGCGTGGCGGCAGGCCCGGAGTCGCAATCCAGCCCCTCGCCCAACCGCTTCGCCGCACTGATGGCCATGCCGCCTGCGGAGCGCATGGCGTTCTGGACCGAAGAGTTTAACCGCTGCGTGAAGTGCTACGCGTGCCGCCAGGTTTGCCCGATGTGCTACTGCGAGCGGTGCATCGTGGACAAGAACCGGCCCATTGCCATTGACCCTGCGCCAAGCACGAAGGGAAACTTTGCGTGGCAGATCGCGCGGGCGTTTCACCTGGCGGGACGCTGCGTGGGATGCGGCGAGTGTTCGCGCGCCTGCCCGGCGGGCATTGACCTGGCTTTGCTGAACATCTCGATGCACATCGCGGCGCAAAAGAATTTCGGCTACGAAGCCGGTGCGGATCCCAAGGCGGAGCCCGTGATCGGATCGTACACGCTGCACGATACGGAGGGCTTTATCCGGTGAGCGAGATCATTTCCCAATCCGCGTTGCGCGAGCTCGCCGCCGAATGGATCGCCGGAGGCAAGAGCGTCGCAGGGCCCGCGCGGGTAAAGCCGGACCTTGTCCTCTATCGCCCTCTGCGATCGGGGGACGACCTGCTTCTCGAAGGCTTTCAGCGGCCCGCGAATTCCATCAAAGAGTTTCTCTTCCCGAAAGCGGAGAAGCTGTACGGCTACAAGATTCGCGGGAACAGCATTGAGCTCATCGAGAACGATTCGCCAAAACCCGCGCAGGTGATCATCGCCGCGCGGGCATGCGACGCCGCCGCGCTGCCGATTTTGGATCACGTGTTCAACTGGGATTTTCATGACGAGCTTTACAATCGGCGAAGGGCCGCCACCACGGTGGTCACGTTGGCATGCAGCGCTCACGATGAAAACTGCTTTTGTACGTCCGTGGGGCTTGATCCCGGCTCAGAGCGCGGTTCGGACGCCATCCTGTTTGCATTGGGAGACGGCCAGTACGAGTTGCGGTGCGTCACGGAAAAGGGCCGCGCGCTATTCGGCGGCAGGACGGAGAAATCGGAGCGGACGGGCACGGCGATTGCAGGCCCGGAGAGGAAGTTCGATGCGCAGGCGGTGCGTGCGTTTGTCACCACGCATTTTGAGGATCCCTTCTGGCAAGAACACGCACTCACGTGCATCGGCTGCGGGACCTGCGCGTTTTCGTGTCCGGCTTGTCATTGCTTCGATATCGTGGATGCCGGACCCGCAGCGGGCAACGCGCGCGTGAAGACATGGGATTCGTGCCAGTTTTCCACGTTCACGGCGCACGCGTCGGGCCATAACCCGCGCCCCGTGCAGCCGGCGCGCCAACGCCAACGCATCCTGCACAAATTCGCCATCTATCCGGAGAAATTCGGGGAAATTCTCTGCACTGGATGCGGCAACTGCACGCGCAATTGCCCCGTGGGACTGGGCGTGCTGAGCGTGGTGACCGAGATTAATCATGGATAACGTGTACAAGCCCGACCTGATGGAAGTGACGCGCGTTCGCCAGGAGACGCCGGATGTGAAGGCGGTGTCGCTGTGTTTCCTCGATACCGAACGGGCGCGCAATTTTTCGTTTCGCGTCGGGCAGTTTGGCATCTTCTCCGCGTTCGGGTACGGCGAGTCCACCTTCAACATCTGCTCGAGCTCAAACTGGAAAGATCACATTGAATTCTGCTTCCGCAAGGTTGGCCGCGTGACGGAAGCGCTCTGGAAAATAGAAGAAAAGGACGTAATCGGCTTCCGCGGTCCATATGGCAACGGTTACCCCATGGAAGCCTGGAAGGGGCGGGACCTGATTTTCCTGGGAGGCGGAATTGCCATGCCTCCCATCCGCTGCGCCGTGTGGTACGCGCTGGAGAATCGCGCCGATTATGGCGAGATTACGGTGGTGTATGGCGCGCGCACTGTGGCCGACCTGGTGTTCATTGACGAATTGGATGAGTGGTCGAAGGCCGATCGCGTGCGCATCATCCGCTGCGTGGACCCTGGCGGCGAGACGCCGGATTGGAAAGGCGAGATTGGCTTTGTGCCGCACGTGTTCGAGCGCGCGCAAGTGGCGGCGAAGGATCCGGTGGTCCTGGTCATCGGCCCGCCCATCATGATCAAGAACACGCTGCCGATCCTGGACAAGATGGGCGTAAAACCTGCGTCGGTTTACACCAGTATCGAGAATCGCATGAAATGCGGTATCGGCAAGTGCGGGCGATGCAACGTCGGCCCCATCTACGTGTGCAAAGAAGGCCCGGTGCTTACCATGGAGCAGTTGCAAGGACTTCCGGCCGATTACTGATTCAGCGGCGGCCGTTCTCACTGGCGAATTGCTTCCTGCATGTATCCCCATTGTGTAGTCTTCATGACGCACAACACTAGCTCACTACCACCGCAAATTGCATTGGGCCGAGGAAGTGATTGGGGCCGCAACCACAAAGCCGGAGGACGCCAAGCTCTTGCAAGCTGCTCCGGGAAGTGCGGTTCTCCTCATCAAGGAAACGACGTTCGATGTTCAGCAGTCTGCCATCGAGTTCAGCATAGCCATTCTCCGCGGAGATCGTTACTCTGCTTCCGTCGTTTCCGTCCGCAAAAAGTAGCCTCGCCCACTGCAGTCGCGCGGCGAGCCGAAATCTCAGATTCACACTGAAGCCATCAACCGACGGGCCAAAGCTACTGCCGAGTTCGCATTCTCGCTGTAGCCGTCAGCGCCGATCTCGTTGGCAAATTCCTGGGTCACCGGCGCGCCACCAATCATCACTTTGACTCTCTCCCGGATGCCCGCCGCCTTCAATGCCTCGATCGTGGTCTTCATGGAGGGCATGGTCACTGTCAGCAGAGCGGAGAGGGCCAGAATCCTGGCGTTGGTATCCTTCAATGCGGCAATGAACCTCTCCGGCGGCACGTCGGCGCCAACGTCGATCACCTCGAATCCGCCGCCTTCGAGCATGGACACGACCAGATTCTTGCCGATGTCGTGAAGGTCGCCCTTCACCGTTCCGATGACCACGCGCCCCGCCGGTTTCGCACCGGAAGCAGACAGCAAAGGGCGCAACAGATCCAACGCTCCCTTCATCGCACGGCCCGAAAGGAGCAATTCCGGAACGAAGTACTCTTCACACTCGAAAAGACGCCCCACTTCGGCCATCGCCGGGATCATCGTGTTGGCAATCAACTCGCCGAGGTCCATCTTTTCCGCGATGGCCTGTTGCGTGATGGCGGCCGCTTTCTTTGAGTTACCGTTCACGATTGCATCATATAGTTGCTTCAGTTCTGCCATCTCCGCTCCTTCCCGCTAATGCATTCGATGATTCTGTGGTATTGCCACTGCATCCCTGGCCACGTCGATTGAGTGCTATGGCGGGCAACGTTAAGTCAGTCTCTGGCGCCAGGAAGACTCCTCAATTTCTTATCTCTGACTGCCAAATTCCTTCACCGCATCGATCATGCCAACGACATTTTCGACTGGGGTCCCCGCCTGTATGTTGTGAATGGTGTTGAAGACGAATCCCCCGCCGGGAGCAAAAATCTCGCATCGCCGCAGAACTTGTTCCCGAACTTCAGAAGGTGCGCCGAATGGCAGAACCTTCTGTGTGTCCACGCCCCCGCCCCAAAAGACCAGCCGGTCTCCAAAGTTCGCCTTCAGTTGCTGCGGTTCCATGCCAGCCGCCGAGCACTGCACAGGGTTGAGTATGTCAAAGCCTGCCTCGATAAAAGAAGGTATGAATCTCGCGACGGAACCGCAGGAATGTTTGAACGTTTTCCAGAGTGTATGGGAATGAATCCAGTCGTTGAGCTGTTTATAGTACGGGAAGTACAGGGCGCGGAAAGTCTTCACTGAACAGAAGGCAGAGGTCTGCGTGCCGAAATCCGTACCGCAGAGGAACACCGCATCCACATTGTCACCGACCGCAGCGTGGATGCGTTCGAGGTTCTTGAGGGCGATTTCACACTGGCGTTCAAAGATTTTGTGGATGTAGTCTTGACGGCTGCTGGTGGAGATATACCATTCCGCGATGTCGCGTATCCCTTTGGGATACTTGAGAGAAGGCGCTGGGACCAGGGCGATATCACCGAACGCCGTCCCGCCGAATGAGGCAATCACAGCACAGCCGGTAGCCGCTGCTTGTCGCACCGAGCGCAACAGGTGATCGAGATCTTCCTGCGAGATCGGTGCAAACTCCTCCAGGTTGTCTTCGGGATTCAGCTTATCTTCATCGATCGGCGGCTGTCGTACGATGGCGTCAAAGAAGTAGCCGCCTCGCGGCATGCGTCCACTGGCCGGAGCCGTCGTGTCACCTTCCGGATAGATAAGAGTGTCGCCATTCGCATCGACCGTGGTGTTGAAGCCCTCCGGAACCAGCACATCGAGTCCGTTCAACTGCCAGCACTTCCAATTCTCTGCCGGAAACCCGAACATGGTCTTGTGGGGGAAGACGCCGACGACATCAAGACCCATGGCTTCCCGCAGATCATCTTCCACTAGCCCCAGCATTTGAAATGGTTCGTGAATGCGTACGGGCCGCTTCTCAAGCCCGTAGTGGTCTCGCAGAGCGGCCACGCAACTCGCGTGCACGCCGCTGACGGCGGTTCCTCCAAAATCAACTGGGATGCTGTTCGGTTCCTTGTGATTTAGTGCGGTGCGGAGCCGCTCACGGCTGGCCGTTTTCTTGACTGAAGTGCCCATCGTTTTCGCTCCTGCGCCTCGATTTTTTCAGGATCGCTCACGGCATTCCCGGCATGCAGCACGGGCAAAAAAATATCACCACCAAGAAACCAAGGAAATCAACGGGAATATTCTGATCAAGACAATAGCTTAAATGTTCGTTTGGCGCCTTGATAGCGAGTTTCCTCCCTACCAGGATTTCTTCAGGTCGCCGACCTCGGCGGTGACGGCGTCGAGCACGGCGCAGGCCTTGACCGCGGCGGTCATAGCGTTGTGGTCTCTGAAAAGCGGCCGGTCCGTGTCCAGGTGCTCCACGACCTTGCGCACGGCGGACTTGGCGGCCAGCGTCCCTTTGCCCGGCGTGAACTCGCGGAAGTCCAGCCCCTGAGCGGCAGCGATAAACTCGATGGCCAAGACGCCGTTGGCGTTCTCCAGGATCTGCCGCGTCTTGAGAGCCCCGTTCATGCCCATGGAGACGAAATCTTCCTGGTCCGCGGCGGCGGGGATGGACTGGATGAAGCTCGGGGCAGAGAGGATGCGCTGCTCGACGATGAGCATGTCGGCGGTGTACTGGCTGAGCATGTGGCCCGAAAACATTCCGGCGCCCTTGGTGAGGAAGGCCGGCAAGCCCACGGAGAGGGCGGGGTTGAGAAGGCGATTAAGGCGCCGCTCGCTCAGCACGCTCACCATGGTCGCGCCCGCGCCCACCACATCCAAAGGCAGGCTCACGGGCGTGCCCTGGAAGTTAGCGCCGGTGTAGACCTTGTTCTCCTCTGCCACGAAGATGGGGTTGTCGGCCACGCCGTTGAGTTCCGTCTCCACCTGCTTGCGGGCGTAGGCGAGCAGGTCGCGCAGGGCGCCGATGACCTGAGGTGTGGAGCGCATGGAGTAGGCGTCCTGCACCTTCACCTTGAGCTTGCCCGTGACCAAATCCGAGCCCGCGATGACGGTTCGAATGTTTGCCGCCGTAGTCTGCGCGCCGCGGAAGCCGCGTAGCTCGTGGAGCTTGGCCTCGTACGGGCGCATATTGGCCAGGAGCGCCTCCAGCGTCATGGCCGCGGCAATTTCCGCCTGGGCCACCCAGCGCTCCGCGTCGTAAAGTTCCAGACACGCCATTCCGGTGATGAGGTTGCTCCCATTGATAGCGGCCAGGCCGTCGCGGGCCTTGAGCCCGGGCACCGAGATACCTGTCTTGTCCAAGGCTTCCTGCGTGGCCATGCGCTGGCCTTGGTAGAAGGCCTCGCCCTCGCCCATCAGCGACAGGGCGCACTGAGCCATGGGGGCCAGGTCGCCGCAAGCGCCCACACTTCCCTTCTCGCACACGACGGGTGTCACGCCCGCGTTGAGCATGGCGATGTAGGTGAGCGGTATCTCGAGCCGGCACCCCGAGAAGCCCTTGGCATGCACATTCACGCGGCTGAGCATGGCCGCGCGCACATGCTCCACAAATGCCGGCGCTCCGATGCCTGCCGCGTGATTGTAGATGAGGTATTTCTGGAACTCCTTTACCTGCTCATCGTTCAGGACCACTTCGGAGAACTCGCCGATGCCCGTGTTCACGCCGTACATGGTTTCGTGGGCCTGGATTTTTTCCTCCAACATGCCGCGACAGTTGCTGATGCGCCCGAGCGCCTCCGGCGTCAGTTCCACTTTTTCGCCGTGACGCGCCACGCGCACCACGGCTTCGATGGTCAGGCTGCTGCCGTCAAGACGGATCGCCATGGTGTTCCTCCTGGTGGGGCGGCATCGACTTGGCAGATACGAGAGAAAATGCCACGCGGCTCATCCTCCCGCGGCGCCCACATGGAGCGAGGGGTGGGGTCAGACCGGCGCGCAAACGAGTGGGTGGATTGACCCGACATTTCCAGTATGAACTTCGCCCTGCCACCATCATAAACGATTCCACCCGACCTGCTGTCAAGCAATCACCTTCGGGGACATTTTCAGGGCTGTATCCCCCTGGCTGGTGGCAGAGCAGAGAGTCATACAATCGCTCTGCGTGTGGTCTTCCGCATTGATTTTCCCATCGTGCACAAGGATTCTCAGTCGTTTTTTCCAATGCACGCGCCAACCTGGAGGCCACTCATTTTTGCGAAGTCACCTGCCAGAAGATCAGACCGGCAAACGGGAAGGTGCTTCATTTCGCGCAGTAAACCCAGCCAGTGCAGCGGCGCAGACCTACACTTACGATTCCTTCGGCAACATCGTTGCCACGACGGGGTCGTTGACCAACTCGTTCCGCTACACCGGACGCGAATTCGACACCGAAACCTCCCTATACTACTACCGCGCCAGATACTACGACCCGCAATCCGGAAGGTTCATTTCGGAAGACCCTATTGGCTTCGATGGGGGAGACGTTAACGTTTATCGCTATTCGTTCAACAACCCAATAGTGCTGGTCGACCCGTCAGGTTTGACGGTGACGTGCTATTACAATCAGGTTTCTGGCCGACTCTCTTGTACCGATGACTCATCCAGAAAGGAGGTGGTGAACACTGTCGGGTACTCAGGCGGCGACAAGGGCCGTTGCCCAGAGTGCGTGAACGATCCGTACCTTCAAGGGGTGCATGATCAAGGCCCAATTCCAGTCGGAAATTACTCAATCAGTCCCGGCTTCCCTTGGGAGGGCATGCCGAATGTAATGAAGTTGACTCCGCTACCTGGAAGCTCGAAGCCTGCGTTCGACCGGTCTCCGGGGTTATTGTTTCACGGCGACCTGAAAAATGGGCCTCCTAGATCTGCTTCGAAAGGCTGCATCATCGTCGATCCGCTCTCAAGACAAGTAATTAGCCAAAGCGGTGGCGGAACGCTGCACGTGTTTAACCCCGATCCGTTCTTCACCGGTTATCCACGCCGAACTACGCCTTTTCAATGAGCAGCTATTCCGGCCTAAGAGGGGGGTAAGTGCCCATGGATGTAACTAGTATCAAGGCAATCCAAAACGCTGGAATTCGACCCAGAAACTCGGGCCAGGTGGTATGCGCTGTTGCATTGGTATTGTTCCTTCTGGCGGCGCCACTGCTAGCAGCGCAGGGTGGTCCGCCCGGCTACATGAATGACAACTCAGACTGGTGGTCTCGTACTCGAGCATTTGCCTTCGACGACCAAAAGACTGTTATCCACAACCATGAACCTGGGTCAGCAAATTTCGAAATTTTGGGACTCAGACTGGACTCCGACCTATTCGGCAAAGCTGCGGCTAAGTTGGGAAAGGCTGCGATAATCGAGCGGGGTGATGCAGCGACCGGCCGATCTCAAGCTTGCTACACCTCTATAGGGGCCGCTCCCATGGTTCATCTCATCTTTGAAAATGGGGAAGTCAGTGAGTCATTCTATCTGTTTTCCGGTGGTCCCAACTGGAAAGGCAGCGATCTCTGCGCCAAATCGAATTCCGTCACCGAAGACCTCTCGGTAGCTTCGGGACTTCGCCTGGGACAAGCCCCGTCAGAGGTTAGAGCGATTCTTGGACAACCAAGTGTCGCGACCGCGAGCAAGCTTATCTATTCTTACAGCATTCAGAAAAAATCATCAGCAAAGGATTTTGAGAAGCTCAGGCCGAGGTACCCTGAACTCAGCGATCAGGAACTTCACAGGCAGTACGAGTTTTATACGCTCGGCGTCTATATTGAAGCAAGGTTTTCTACTGGAAGGCTCACATATCTTGCGGTGTCAAAGACCGAGGCTTATTGATTGATCGAGTCGCTTGGCCACGGTCTAACATGAATTTGACTCTAAATCCGCACCCTTTGAAAAACCAAACCCCAAAGGGTGCGGCACCCATAAGCGTTAACTTAATGATTGACTGTTGTGGTGTTCCGCGCCTATGCTCAGGCATGGCACTAAACACGGAAGACCTTACCATCGAGAACTGGGCTGTGTTGCGTACGTTTTTGCCGGCGGGATGGGAAGAGATGGCGCGTCGGAGCGGGGCGTTGTGCCGGGCACGGGACTTTCCGGATGCGGAAAGTTTATTGCGTGTGCTGCTGCTGCACATCGGAAACGGATGCTCGCTCGCGGAGACTGCGGTCCGCGCGCGCTACCTGGGGATCCACGTCAGTCCGGTGGCGGTGTTCAAACGCTTGCGGGCTTCCGAGGAGTGGCTGCGCTGGTTAGCGGAACACCTGCGTGGGCAGCAGCGGCTGGCGATGGCAACTCATGGACGGCGCGTGCGGGCGGTGGATGGCACTTCGGTGTCGGAACCGGGCAGCACCGGAACCGACTGGCGCGTGCATTACGCCATCAACCTTGCGGACTTGCAGTGCGACTTCTTTGCTATCACCAGCGTGGCTGGCGGAGAAACCCTGCGACGCGTTCCGGTGCGCGCTGGGGACATCTTGCTCGGCGACCGCATCTACGCGACTTCCGTGGGGGTGGCCCATGTAGCCAAAGCCGGTGCGGATATTGTGGTGCGGCTCCACCGGAGAGCGCTGCCCTTATTTGATGCGGCGGGCAAGCGGGTCAACCTGCTGCGACGCTTCGCTTCCTTGGAAGTCGGCAAAGTGCAGCAGTGGAACACGCGGGTGCCCTGTGCCGATGGAAATTGGATTTCCGGGAGACTGGTGGCCGTGCGGCGCAGCGTGCAGTCGACCCGTATCGTCCGTGCACGCATGGAACGCTATGCCAAAAAGCATCGCAAGACCATCAGCCCAGACAGTTGGAAAGCCGCCGCGTATTTTGCCGCCTGGACCACTCTGCCGGATACATTTTCGGCCCCCGCGATTCTGGAGTTGTACCGTCTGCGCTGGCAAATCGAACTGGCCATCAAGCGCATGAAATCCATTCTGGGCTTGGGCCACCTGCCCAAAAAAGATCCCGCCCCTCAGTGGTCGGGTCAAAAGCGGCCAACGGTGGTCAGGTCAAAACCGGCCAACGGATGTGGCCCGGAACATGGTTCTTTTATCCCATCTTCTCCTGATCAGGCAAGTCCGTTTTCGTTCTCCAGCTTCTTGGTCCGCATTTCAGGATGTGCCCGTGGTGTAGCAGTCGGTCGAGCATGGCGGTGACGGCCGCGCTGTCTCCGAGCAGTTTGCCCCAGTCTTCCACAGGGCGGTTCGAGGTGACCATGGTGCTGGCGCGCTCGTGACGGCGCATCACGATTTCCAGCAGTTCTTCTGCCCCTGTGGGCGCTAGCTTGCGCATTCCCAGATCATCGATGATCAGCAGCGGCACGGTGGCCAGGAGTTCCATATGCTCTTTGCGGGTTCCGTCGATGGTGGCTTCCGTGATTTCCTCAAGCAGCTTGTGGGCCTCGCGGTAGAGCACGCGATAGCCCTGTCCGATCACCGCTTGTCCGATGGCCTGGGCCAAGTGACTCTTGCCAGTTCCGGGTGGCCCCAGGAAAAGTGAGTCTTCGCGACGAGCGATAAACGCCGCTGTCGCCAGATCGAAAACCAGGCTTCGATTCATCTTTTTGTTGAAGTTGAAATCGAAGTTGTCGAGGGTTTTCTGCGGATCGCGAAACTGTGCTTGTTTTCTTCGTCGCTCCAGCAGCCGGTCGGTTCGGCGCGTGAGTTCGTCCGATACCAGACAGGAGAGGAAGTCGATGGGCGCCATCGGTTCCGCCTGGGCCTGCTGCAGACGCGTCTCGAGAACGGCAGCGATGCCGCCGAGGCGCAACTGTCGTAAGGCACGGTTTATTTCGATCAGATTCATTCTGGTTGCTCCTTAAGTTTGAGATTGATGAAGTCGCGGTACTCGGTGAGTTCCCGGATCAGCGGATCGACTTGCCGGAGACTCAGTTGTGGGTGGCGCTCCAGATAACGGCGCACGAAGCGATACTCCGGCACACCGATCTCGATGGCCGCAGCGCAGGCATCTTCGAGAGCTGCGGTGCCGTATTTCTTGGCTAAAGAGAGGATTCCCAGGATGCGGCGAATGCCCGCCTCGCCTTGTCGCTGATAGATGGTCACAGACAGTATGCCGATCTGGGTTCCGGCGCGGCCCGCTCGATGCAATAGCTGAGCGGTACTGAACGGCATTTTCTTTGGATAGTCCTCGCTTTTGATGCGATACCAGCCACGTTTTTGGCGAATATGCTCGCGGAGAAGTTGATTCGTACCGGGATGCAGGATGCGCACGTGCAGCGCATCCCATTGCACTTTGACGCTTCGCCCGATCCATCCCGGTGGTAATCCGTAATAAGCAGCTTCGACTTCTACACAGCCATCGAGATGAACGACGCGTTCTCCATACTGGTAGTAGCGGAAGGGTTCGAGCGGAAGAGGAAGCAGGGACGGTTTTTCCTCGGCGAACATGGCCGCCACTTGCCGTTTCGTGGTGCCATGAATGCGCGTATCGGCCCAGCGTTCTTCCCAACGATCCAGATAAGCTTGCGCTTCCTCCAGACTCTCGAAGCGCAGACCTTTGAGCGGAGTCTTCTGCGCGTGTCCGACACCTGCTTCCACTTTTCCTTTGCGATCGGGATCTTTAATCCGGCAGGGCATGGCCACGACGCCGTAGTGTGCCAGCACATCCCGAAAGAGTGGATTGAGAGTAGGGTCGTAGATGTCAGCGACGATTACGCCCTCGCGGAGATTATCGAGTACCACGATGCGAGGACACCCACCGAGTCGACGGAAGGCTTTCTCATGTAGCTCGGCCCAGACACGTGAACTCGAACGGAATAACAGCAAGCGTACGGACTTGCGGCTGTAGCCCAGGGTCAGCACGAACAGTCGCGTTCGTCGGTATTTTCCGCTTTGCGGGTCGCGCACCATGGGACCCGATCCGTAATCGACCTGGGCCTCTTCTCCGGCGGCGGTGAGGATGATCCCCACGGCTTGTGGCAGCTCGGATCCGCGAAGCTTGTGAACAAAACGCTTCACGGTCTGGTATCCATGGGGAAATCCGTGATCGGAAACCAGGTCCTGCCAGATGGCCATAGCATTCCGGCCGCGACTCAGCCCCTGCTGAATGAGTTCGCGGTAGGGCTCGCAGGCGCTGGTGACCCGATCCTGGTTGCCCATGGGAGGTGAAATCGGAGGGCTAAAGTCGGTGGTCACCTCGTTGGCCGGTTTTGCCTCAGGAGGGTCGGTGGTCACCTCATTGGCCGGTTTTGCCGGCGCTCGCCGTCCCCAGGCACCGGGCGGTCGTACCGCGATCCCGGCCGCCTTCAGGTAAGCGCCTGCTGTTTCTCGACGCACACCGGTGGCTTGCTCGATGCGCCGTAGAGGCCATCCGAGCTTCCCCAGTGCGACGACTTGTTGTTTCTTCTCTTCGCTCAAGACATTGCTCATGCTGACGAAGGCTATAGGCCCTCTCGCCAGAGTCAATGTCCCGGGCTTTATCGTTGGCCGGTTTTCAGGTGACCCTCATTGGCCGGTTTTGGGTGATCACTGAGGCGCCAGCGCACGCGCTTGGCTACACGGAAAACTCTTTGTCAGTCTACTGGTGGAGCGCATGGTGGAAGCGGCTAATTCATTTTCCCCCTGGGGCTATGGACCGGAGGTTACGGCGGAGCCGCTGGCGCGAGACTGAATTCATGTTGCGAGAGATGTGCTCGGCCATCTCTCCGCCCCACAGCTTAGCTACAACCCTCCGGGACTGGGAGCAGATCGTTTTCCGGTTAGCGGAACCCTCTCGGCGCCGACGCCGCTACCCTTATAATTAAGTTAACGCTTATGGGTGCGGCACCCGAATTCGTCTCGATGCTCAACGTGTCGGCCACCCGCCTGGTGGAGATTTCGTCAACACTTACGACCAGTTGAACCGGCTGACTGGGAAGTCGTATCCTGATACCTCGACGGTGAATTATACCTCACATTAATGTTTACAGGATTTTGGCTTGAAAAATGTGACTCGCGGCTGACCCAGGCCTGCCCTGAGCGTAGCCGAAGGGTCGAACGTGAACTGGTACGTGCCCGTGGGATCGTCACACATTCGGCCTATATGTTCGAAACATCAACACGGCGGACGTCACTTTTGACGCTGTGCGGAGTCGTTCAGTTTGGCAACTCTGTCGATCGCTTTGTCCACTTCCTCCCGGACGCCATCGACATCGTATGCATTGCCTCTCGGGTCTGTGTACATGGGCCCTTTCACGGTAGCAACTAGTCGCTTAGCCACCTGATATTCCCGAAGAGAGTCTGCCCAATGCTTCTCCTCTTCGAGGATATAGCCAAATTCAAAACGACCCAGGGGATTGTTAGGGTCTTTTTCGAGAGCATCAAGTAGCACCTGACGCTGTTCCGAGTGCATTGATTTTCTTTTGTAGAGAGCGTAGAGCGTATAATCATTGATTGGATTCGAGGGGTCCAGGGAAGACGCCATTTTGAGTTCCTTCACAGCGTTCCCGAAATCGCCCAGGGCATCGTAGGCCACACCCGCTTGGTTGTGCCAGAACGCCGATTTCGGGTTCTTCTCAATGCCGGCTTTGGCCTTCGCCAATTCAGCGTTCCAGTCAACGCTTACAGTTCCATGCTGCGCCAAGATGAACGGCGAATCTGCGGCCCCGCAGAGTGCGCAAACTAGGGTGAGCTGGGCAATTCTAATCCGGTTCATTCCTTACCTCCCTATCAAGGCGTGGGTGCCGGGCAAGTGCAAACGGTGTTGCCTGGGAGGGCTGGGTGGGCGCCCGCCAGGCCGCCCAACTGCATCGTGCCCCCGACTGTAGTGGCTTCCTGTGTAGGCCAAATTGGATTGCCAGGACTGTCGACCTCATAATTCTTGGTGCGGTCACGGGTTTCGTAATAGGTGCTGGGGGGACAATCGCACTTAAATTGCGCCTGTTCTTTTACAGTGACACTATAAAACTTCCGTATGCGCTGGTGAGTTGCGATCCACTTGCAAATGCAAAGACCCTTGACCAGCCCATTTCCAGCGTAGGAGAAGCCGGCTGGCACCCAGTCCAAGCCATCCTGGAGCACCTGATATGGCGATGGCCCATTGGACGACATGCTCGGGATTTCCGTCCATGGAGAAGATTGCCAGCACTTCAACCCAGTAGGATCTGTGAAGTCGATCGGGTCGTTCTTTACGTAAGCATAGAAATCGAAGCCACCTCCGAACCGGGCGCGATCTTCGCTTATGAACCTTCCAGGAGCAGGGTCGTAGTATCTGGCGCGGTAGTAGCATTGAGGGCGAAGGCGCAGGAATCGTGGCCTAGGGGCCATACCTGAAATGTGAGAACCCTCTAAGGCGGAATCCGTTGCAGCCGGGAGACGATCTTTTTCAACCATTTGCGGCGTTGCTGGGAGTGACCTCCGCATCTTGCCGTCAGAGCTGGATGACCGACAGTCCGCTCACCTGCCGGAAGTGTCGGAGATTGGCCGTAGCTACGCCATAACCATGTTCGAGTGCGGCCACGCCGATCAACAAGTCAGCAAGAGGTACCTTCACCCCGCGAGCCTGATTCTCTCCGTCGAGCTGGCCGGCGCGAAGAGCCATTGACGCAGTCACCGGGTAAACGGGCATCGCAATCAGTAATTCCTCTATGAATTTTTCTCGCTTTGACTTTCGCTCAGGAGAATCGGCGCGGGCCGCTCCATGCGCCAGTTCGATTAGCGTCACTACCGAGATGCCGACTTCGGTGTCACCGAGCTCTTGGGCGATGGTGCTTAAGACTTGCCGAGCGTTCTTGCCTTGGCGTTCGGCCGTGATCAAAACGCTCGAATCGAGAATCAGTCCCATGCGGGCGGGTCAAGAGGTTCGCGATGGCTCGCGACAGCTGCTTCAACGTCCTTGGAGAAGTCTGCATCAACGGTATTGATCGAGTCTTCGGGAAGCAACGCGACGCATTCGGAAATGGTACGTCTGACCGGTTCCGCGGAACGCACTACGGCAACGGGCCGCTTGTCCTTTTCAATGATAATCTCCGCGCCCGCGCGCACGTGAGCAAGGAGCGTCGCCACGTCGGTCGCGGCAGCTTCTTTTTCGGAGATGTGAATCACGTTCTTGGCCATGTTGCAAGTATACACTACGCCGCGTGCTTATACATGGGGTGTTCCCCATTACCCGCAAACTGCCCATCCCACCCTCAAAAACCAAGAGTGGGGCACCCAAAATCGTCCAAGATTTTTGTGACCGGGCCACCGGGCCGCCCGCCATTCCACTACTTTTGTACAAGGTCGATGGTCAATGTCAATTTCGATTCGATGGTTCCGCAGTCAGCTGGCAGCGGTTTGTACTTCGCCTTCTGAACGGCGCTCAACGCGGCCGCGTCCACATCGTCTCGTCCGCTGCTCTTTTCGACAGCAGCGTTCGATACGGTTCCATCTTGCTCGATTCTGAATTTCACAGTGACCTTCGTAGTTGCTCCCTGGAGGTTCTTAGGCCAATCGGGCTTGATCGGGCTCGTCAGAACTGGACGACAGTGGTGCGACGGCTTCTCTGTCTGGCCGCCAGTAGCGCTGGACACGACAGCGGCCAGAACCAATAGCACTGTAGCGGTGGTCCTTGAGAGTTTGAGGATCATTGGGTTTGTCCTAGAAGCTTCTTGTAACAACTGATTTCTTTTTCGTACGCAGGTATCTCCTGCTGAGCTTCGGTAAGAGCGTTGTAGCGCTTCGCCCCCATTTGTTCGCAGCCTTGCTTGTGAACGTTTTCGTGTTCCTGCACACATTTATAGATGCAAGGATTTTGGTTGGGGTCGATATTTATGAAGGATTGTGCAGATGTGAACTCGATGGGCTTCTTGCCAGGTCGTCTGATCGTGAAGAGTTGACAGATCGTCGTCCCTCCAACCTTAGTGGTTGGAGTGATCGCACCTACCACGCTGCCAGTAGTCTTAAGCGAATCCAAAAAGTTCTGTGCGCCCTTTAGTGCCTTTTTTAGATCGTCGCTCTCCTGGCATGGGACACACTGTTTGAGACCTGTTGGGTCAATGAAATTAACGCTATTCTGCCCCGCGTAGCCATAGAAGTTGATCCCACCCTTAAAAGTGATCGGATCTTCGGAGATGAAGCTACCTGTGGATGGATCGTAGTATCTGGCGCGGTAGTAGTATTGGGAGGTTTCGGGGTCAAATTCGCGCGCTGGATTGTCGGTGGCTAGTTGTCGGCCATCTGGCATGAGGTTGACTCTAAACCCGTACCCTCGAAAAACCAAAACCCGAGGGCGCGGCACCCAAAATCCACTCAACAATCTGTGGCCCACCCGCCTGAACGTCAGAAAAAGAGTCTCTCTCCCGCGAAGGGAAAAGTGTTTTTACTTCACATCCCCTTTTATAGAACCCGCCCGTCATCTCTTGCCCGTTGAAGGGTTGCAGCTTTCCACGCAAAAAGAAGACGCGGGCGAGGCAAAGCCACCAGCAGGAACGCGGGCCGACCCAGCGAGAGGAGCAAAATACTCGGGCGGTTCTAACGAGTATTGCGCCTTCACCGAGTAACGGCCTGGCGCCTTGATTACATAACCTTGACCGTCTTTAAGAGAGATTGTTCGTTTGGCGCTTATTCTTTCCCCGTGTTTCAACACCGTGAAATCAGACGGAGAATACTGCTTGCTATGGATCTTGCCGCTACCCTGCCAGGAAACCTCTTTCCCATCCGGCCCGACTAGTTCAATATCCACGAAATCCTCATTCGTCAGGCGACTAACGAAGACCGGCTCAGTTGAATTGCTGATAATTGAAAGAGCTAGCACTACATCCTCGCCTCGCCTGAATATGTGCTTTTGGGGCGTAGCTACAAAGGTCAGTGTCGATGGCTGGACCTTTTGATTTGCTGGGGCCGTCATCTTGAACATGAGGAGAACGAGCGGCAACCACAGCAAGCTTAGCAATCGCACTCTCTTCATTTTCACGTATCACCCCTATTGTGGCGTGACTACTACGCTTGTTACGGAACCACTCTGAATCGCAAAGCCACAGGAAGCCTCGGCTAGCCGCACATGGGCGTGGTCCGGATTCTCAGGAAACCGGTGATGGCGGTAGTACTCGGACGAATGGCCAAGGGACAGGTGAGCTAGTTCGTGAACCAAGTCCTGCGCTAGATGAGTAGGACCAGTGCCGCAGCCCAGAGGCGTCACAAAGATGTCAAAGGAATTACCTACGAGCGTGTAAGCAAAAGTGCCTTTGTCCTCCTTGTTTCCCACGTTGCCTTTCGGGTCGAAATTCACCGTAAAGAGTGGACTATCCAACATCGTCTCAAGCGGCATGTGGAGACCTTGCGAGGTGAAGTAGTTTTCACAGCAAGGCCTCGACTTGGCACGCTGTTTCAAGATTTGAATCGCGTTTAGCACGTCAGCAAGACACTGCGCGGAAAACCCAGGTCCGATTGAAAGCCATCCGCTGGGATCTCTGAAGTATAGAGGCCGATTTCTCACGTAAGGATAAAAGTTGCCGTTTTCAGCCCAGCGGAATTGATCCTCGCTTAGGAATCGCCCAGCACTTTGGTCGTAGTATCTGGCGCGGTAGTAGGAAGTTTCCCCAAAGTTCACTGCGGCGCTGAAGCTGGAGCTGGTGGGTAATTTGCCGGCATTTGATACCCAGTCAACCATAAAGTCGCATCTTTTGAAAAATCAAACTCCACAGCGTGTGAAACCCAACAAAACCCCCGAGGCTCAACACCCCACCCGTGGCATCTGTGCCGAATCAGTCCGATGCGATGCCGAACAGTTTCACCCATTCGAGTTTGCCAGCTCGCGTGTCGCCCTCTGCCCCCGTGAAGTCATGGCCCCCGGTCTTGTATTCCTTGCTTAGTTGGAGCGGCCCTCGGCCACTCGCAATTTGATACGCAGTACAGAATGGGCCGTCTGTAGGGATCTTGCCCCGAATGGTACTCGCAACCTGCGCCGAAGTAGCGCCAACCCGTATGCCGCTTGCTGAGGAAAACATCTTGGAAGGAAGTGCGACACTCAGGCACGCCAGACGAGGGCTCTCAACAAGATGAGCGGGAGCGAGATAGATAGCGACAAGAGTGTCGGGCCCACCCATCACGCTTGTCGCAAATACCACCGCCATCCCCTCCTTATTCTTGACGCAAATACCCTCTTCTGCTTCCTCTTCGTGCGCCAGCTTCACCGGACGAGTGCCCGGGAAACGTTTCTGTATGTCTCCAATCGTGGAGGCACCGATAGCGAAACCTAAAACCGTCAAGTCCGTAGTCCGAAGGCTGTCTTCTGGTCCCTTAGCCGTACAAGAATACTGCGTTTCAAAAATCGAACTCTTTTGTTGGGCTTGTTGCGCCTCAATACGGTTCCGCGCTCCAGCGAAAAGAGTCACTAGGACCGCAGAGCATGCTATGACTTTAGACGGGGCATACTTTGTCTTCATATCCGACACACTCCGTTCTGACATACGTTCGTGCTTGGAGCCCCGATAGTGGGGGTCACCTCAAGCGTTCCCCCACCAGAGTCATTGATCGTCTTTCTCGCGTCGTAGGGCACGACTATGCAACCCTCGGAACAGACGGGTCCCTTTCTTTGGCATCCGTGTAGATAGTAACCACCTGAGCGGCCGTAAGTTGGTGTGTAAGGTGGTTGCGGCGTGAGGGGCAAGGATAACGGCCCCATCCGACCGTTGTCCCGACCGATGCTGTAGTTGCCCCATGGAAGAGGTCCTTCGTACTCTGAGTCTTCGCATCTCGAATCGTTTACACACCCAGGGGCTTTCCCCTGATTGCCTCCTGCATAGCCGGAGACATCCACGACTTTTTTGTGTGTTCCGTCGTCGTAGCAAACCAACTGACCTGTATTTTGTCCGTAATAGCAAGTCACGGTTAGCCCTGAGGGATCTTTGAAAACGAGGGGCGAATTCAGTGCGTAGACGTAGAAATTGATCCCACCTCTGAACTTGATCGGGTCTTCACTCAGGAACCTGCCCGCGCTCGGGTCGTAGTATCTGGCGCGGTAGTAGTATAGGGACGTTTCGGTGTCGAACTCGCGCCCTGTGTAACGGAATGAGTTCAGCAGGGAGCCTGTGGTCGCCACTATGTTGCCGAAGGAGTCGTACGTGTATTTAGTTCGAGTGCGGGGCTCGTCGGCAGTGCCATTCTTGTCGCTTACAGAAGTGCAACAGTCTCTGTGAGAGAGTGCGAACAAGGCTGACACCGAGATTGATACTACTCTCAGAGCGTTTCAGAGCCAAGAACTAACTCGATTTACGTTTCAAGACTGTTTCGAGGCGTAGTTCACTATCACCGTGCCGTCGGTGTGTGAAAAGGGATGGGCTGGGACTGTTTCCTGCAGCGGATAGCGCGCTATCCGCTGCAGGAAAACGCGCGGGACTTCTGGAATGGCAATGGTCCGGGAGCAAGCAAATGCTTGACGGTGTTGAGCAGTGTACTGATGGGGTGACGCGCTGCGGCAGCGCGAAGATCATCAGCAGTGACATGCAAGTAGATCTGGGTGCTGGTGATCAGCCGATGGCCGAGCAGATCACGAATGGTCACCAAGCCAACACCGGCGCGTACCAAGTGGGTTGCGCATGTGTGCCGCAGCCGATGTGGTGAGAGCGGGAAACCGACGCGGCTACGCTGACCCCATGTGCGTACGCGTTCGTAGACGCTGCCACGCGACAGCGTCCGCCCGAAGCGCGAGCGAAAGAATGGCGCAACGGGGATCGCAGGACCACGGACTTGCGCATAGTTACGCAGCACTGCAGCGAGTTCCGGACTGATCGCGATGGCGCGCTCGTGGCCACCCTTGCCTTGCACGGTGATAGTCAACTGCGTCAGATCGACTCCGCCGTTGCGTAGCGAAGCACACTCGGAAGCGCGGATGCCGGTACCATAAAGCAGAGCCAGCATCGCGCGATCTCGCAGACCAATCACTGTGTCAGGTTTGGGTCCGTCCAACAAACGGCGAATTTCGTCTGTGGAGAGCGTGACAGGTAGCTTGCGTGGTGCGGCCTTGATCGATGGGAAGCCGACCAGCGGATTCGCCGCATGATCGAGATAGCTCATGGCCACCATGGCACGATAAAAACGCCGCAGCACCACCACGGCACGGTTCACGGCGGAATCTCCGTTCCCACGCACCTCACGCAGATACTGCAGATAAGCGAGCACATCGCGCGCCGTAATCTGATCCGGTGCGCGATCCGACAGCGCGACACGCCCCCATTCGCGGAACTGCTGCAGGGCATCTTCATAAGCGACGAGGGTCAGCGGACGCAAGCCCCTCGCGACGCAGTGGGTGCGAATGTAAAGCTCGATCCAGAACGACCATTTCATGAGCAGCCTCCGATTCCACTGTTTCGATAAAAAATCTCGCATTGGCATGGCCTGGAAACGACGATCGCCAACCTCACAGACTTGTGGTATGTCCTTATTTACTGATTTCCGATCTCTAGCTTGCGCACTGCAGCCTGTGCTCGCCCCGGCAAAACATGGAGGTAAACGCCGGTTTCCTGCGGACTGCGATGTCCCATCAACGAGGCGATGATGGCCAGATCGACGCCACGATCCATCAAGTGCGTGGCAAAACTGTGCCGCAGGGTGCGTGGGGTAACGTCGTCTCGCAATCCCGCACGCGCTGCAGCGGCCGTGACAATCTCGCAAACATCGTGGCTCCGCAGGCGTCGCTTATGAATGCAGGTGCGAAACAGCGGCCCGCGTTTTCCGTGCTCCAGCAGATAAGCCAGCAACTCGGTGTACAGCGCTTGGGGGATGGGAACGGCTCGCGGGCGATCCCCTTTGGCCCTGAGGATCAGCAGTTCCTGGCGTTCGCGGTTCACATGTGCGACATCGAGCGCACACAGTTCGCTCGTGCGCAACCCGCAACCATACAGCAGCAATATGACCAGGCGATCGCGTCGGGCGGTGGGCCCAGGAGCGGTGGTGGCTTCGACCAACCTCTCGGCTTCTTCCAGGTTGAGTGACTTCGGCGCCGTGCGTGGCAGCGAATGCTGCAGACTGAATCCATCGAGCACGTTGCGCTCGGTGCGGCCGCTGCGCCAGGCGTACTCGAGTAATCCGCGCACGTGGCTGAGGTATTTCGCCAAGGTGCTTTCGGTACACCCGCCCTGACGCTCGGCTTCCAGCCAATGCAAATAATCTTCCAGCTGCAGATGCCACAGCGCGACACCGGGACGCACGGTCTCAAATCGGCGGATGGCACGGCGCAGCGTGCAACGCACATCGATGACCGTGCGCGGCGTCTTGCGTCCCACTTTATCGAGGTAACTCAAATAGCCTTCGATCCACGGATCCATCGCTACGGGGTTCGTGTTTTTCATGCGCTTACCCTCTGTTGGGCCGGTACCAGCCAATCGTTGAGCGGATGAAGCGTCATCGCCGCACGGCGCTGCGGATCGGCAATATGCACATAGCGCACGGTGGTGGCGATGCCGCAATGCCCGAGGATGCGCTGCACTTCGGCCAGGTGCACGCCGGCCTGTAGCAGATCGGACGCGCAACTATGCCGAAACTGATGCACGCTGTGAATGGGCACTTGCGCACGGCGCGCGATGGCGTGAATCCCGTTGCTGATCGCTTGGCCGCTGAGACGTTGGCCGGTGCGGCTCACCAACAGAGCGCACTCGCCGCAGCATCTGGTCTGCTCCAGTTGGTTGTGGCGAAGCGGCAGATACGCATCCAGGCACCGCAGCACCATCTCCGGCAACGGCACACAGCGCTCGCGTCCGGTCTTGCGGCCATCGATGCGCAAGGTTCCTTCGCCGCGATCCAAGGCATCGAGGTTCAGCCGCTCCAACTCGCCGCGACGCAGGCCTGTGCCGTAGAGCAACGCCAGCACCGTAATCCACAAATACGAACTGTAGCTACCGTGACGGTTCGCCGCTTCGCGCCACATCGCTTCCATGTGCGCGTGGTCAATCCGTTTCGGCAAGCGGCTGTAGGGCGTGACTTTCGGCCCCTTCATCCAGCGCAACGGGTTGATCTTCCACAGTCCCAGGCGCACCAGGTAGTCACCAAAGCCCCGCATGGAGCTCAGCGTTCCCGAAACGGTCGCTTTGGCGCGGAAGCTCGAACAACTCGCCACGTAGCGCGTGATCAGCTCGGCATCGATACGCTCGATGCCAATGCGTGGGCGACGCCCCTTCAGCCATCGTCCCCAGCGGTCTAGCCGCGCCTGCGTATACGTCACTGACTCCCGACTCACTCCCCTGGCGCGGTACTCCTCCACATACGCTTCCAACAACCGATCCCATCTCCTCATCGCCGTCCTCCCAAACGTCACCGCGGGCGAACTCACGTTCGACCGCCTGAACGTTATAGAAATAAACAATATGACCTCCAATATGACTTCCTTGGAGGCCGCGATGAGCCCTGAACTGAACTAAATCAATGATTAGTGGCTGGAAGATGGGTCCGGCGTGGTGGCGACGTTGGCGTCGAGGAGCCAGCGATGCTGGGCGTCGCCTGGCGCATAACAATTGCTGTCGGGTGCATAGTTGGCCGGACAACTCACGGTGAATTCCTTGCGCCGCGGAGACTGCGCATACTGCCAAATCACGGCGGGAGAAAAACCACTCTGTGCGGGTGGTGGCGGATTCGCCGGGAAAGCGCATCCGGGAGCGGGCGGGCAGGCATCGTTGTAAACCCAATAGACAAGGACGGGCGAGGTGACGTGTGCCTGGATGTCCTGCGCAGTGGTAATGTGCATGCCCTGACCCTCGTCCACCGGAATCGCGGAGCAATAGACGCCCGCGCGGAAGCCGGCTTTCGTGAGGCTGTCGCTCCATGCCTGGAGATACTCGTGATACGGAGCTGGCAGGCGGCCGCCTTCTTCAATATCCAGGAAAATCACTGTGCCTTTCGCAAAGCCTTCCTCCTCGGCAAATTTCACCGCGGACTGTGCGTCCAGGGCCGCCTTCTGGTGCGCATTGGCGGAATTGTGCAAGGTACGGCTCTCGCGGCCATTGAAGAGAACAACGAAACCAAATCCCTCCGATTGCAAGAGCGCGCGCTTGCCCTGCCAGGTGCTGCGCTTTTCCCCCGGCGGCGGGCTGAGCCAGTAGCCCGTGAATGAAAATGTCTTGCGAAGTGCAGGGAGTGCGTCATCGCCGGGATACTCATTGCAGTCAAGACCCAAGTACGTAGCCGGGCTTGGAGCTTTAATATTTTGCGGGGCGAGAGTAGGAACGGCGGCCAGACCACAGAGAAAAAGAATTGGGCAGAAGAGGCGCAGCGAAAGCATGAAATGACTCTACAACAGGGTCTTTGGGCCCGTCGAAAGAATTAAATAACTGCACAAGGCTGATGTCCGCCGTGGCACATTTATTTTCGAGTGGGGCGCTAGCCTTCGCGGAGTTTGTGCCCCGCGAGATTACCAAGGCCGTCGTAAGCGGCATATTTGTACATCTCGCTGAGTGTCGGATAGTTGAAGACCTGCTCGATGAATTCATCGATGGGCAGGCCCTTATCCAGAATGATCATGCCGATGTGAATCAGTTCGGTGGCCGATTCACCGATGAGGCTGACGCCAAGCAGCCTGCGGTCCGCGCGCGCGAAAATGAGCTTCAGCATGCCGGAAGTGTCGCCGGTGATGTGACCCCGGGCGTTGTTCTGGTAGAGGGCGCGCCCGACGCAATAATCGATGCCTTGCTCCTTGCAGGACTCCTCATTTTCACCGGCAGCGGAAATTTCCGGAATCGTATAGATGCCCATGGGGAGAAGCGAGGGCACGCGCTCCTTGTATTTGAGGCCGAAAGCGTGACACACGGCCACGCGGCCTTGTTCCATGGAGGTTGAAGCGACCGCCGGAAAACCGATGACGTCGCCGGCGGCATAGATGTGCGGCACGGCGGTGCGATAGTGATCGTCAACGTCGATGTAGCCTTTGTCGTTGATGGCCAGCCCCGCTTTGTCCAACGCCAGGCCATCAACCGCGGCGCGGCGACCCGCGGCGAAGAGTGCAGCGTCTGTTTCCAGCGTCTTCCCGCTTTTCATGAAGAGCCGGGCGCCCGAAGAAGTGTTTTCGACTTTCACGGGGCGCTCGTTGAACCACAAGTTCATTCCCAGCGAGATGAAACGATCGCGCAAACGATCGGCGATTTCCGCGTCCAAAAATGGCAGCAGCCGGTCACGGCCGTCCACCAGGGTCACATTCACGCCAAGCGCCATGAAGATGGAGGCGTATTCGCAGCCGATGACGCCGCCACCGATGACTGCGAGGCTCTTGGGGATGCGATCCATCCACAAGAATGTGTCGGAGTCAAAGGTGTGCACATCGTCGAAGGCAATTTCTGCGGGCCGGTGAGGCTTGGAGCCGGTAGAAATCAGAATTACCTCGCCGCGCAAGCGTCGCGTGCCTGCCGGACCACTGACGGCTACGGTGTGAAGATTCTCGAAGGAGGCTTGGCCTCGCACCAGTTCGATTTTGTGCAACTCCAGATTCTTGAGGATGCGCTGGCGCTCCATTGCAACCACCGTGCGCTCGTGATGCATGAAATCCTGGACGGTGAGGTTTTCCTTCAGCGAATAATCAATGCCGTAAAGGCCGCGCTGCTTCAAACCGGAGAAGTAGAGTGCTGATTCTCGCAGGGTTTTGCTGGGGACCGTGCCGGTATTGACGCAACTGCCGCCGACGCCTTGGGCGCGCTCAATCACGGCGACGCGTTTGCCGAAATACGCGGCTTGCGCGCCGGCCTTTTCGCCGGCAGGGCCACAACCAATCACAATCAAATCGAAGGAATCAGGTGAGGGCACAAAACCTCCGCAAGTGCGCTCCCGAAGGGTGAGCCGGAATTTGCGTGATTGTGATTGTAGAGGACGGCGGGGAAGACGGGGCAAAATTGTCGGGGCCGTGTGCCGAATTGTGTCTCCCGGCAAGGCTTGCCTTTGGAGTCACGATGCCGACTTGCGCGAAGTGCTGTTTTTCTGGTGAGATACGGGCATGAAACTGCCCCAAATCGTGCGCTGGGCTACAGGAATCCGCTGGCAATGGAAAGTCTTCATCCCGATCATCGGGGTACTCGCGCTAAGCATAATCGTCGTGACGGGAGTTCTCCAGTCACTGGAAATCCATAATGCCCACTGGATTGTGCTGGCGGCGCTGGGCTTTGCCATTTTGCTGTGTTTTGTACTGCTTTCCGTCCTGCTCGTGCTCGTGGAACGCCCGTTGGAAGAACTTATGGACACCATCGAACGAGTCCGGCATGGCGACCTCTCCACACGTGTGGAATTTGCCAGGCGCGACGACGACATCGGCCGGCTGGGCCGCCAGTTCAATGAAATGGTCGAGCAGTTGAACGAGAGCCGGCGGAAACTCGAGGAATTCCACCAGCGTGAAATGGCGCGCGCGGAACACCTGGCAACACTCGGAGAGCTGGCCGCAGGCCTGGCGCATGAGATTCGCAACCCGCTGGCCGGAATTGCGGGCGTTGTGGACGTGATGAGCAAAGACTTGCCCGCCAGCAGCCCCAGCCGCGCGGTGATGGGAGACGTTCAGAAAGAAATCCGGCATATCCAGGACATTCTGAACGACCTGCTCTTCTACGCTCGGCCCCGGCCGCCTGCCTTCCGCCCCAGCGATCTGAACGCTACGATTGAGCAAGCGGTAATGCTGGCGCGCCAGCAGGTCCACAACAAGCCGGTGCAGATACTGTTCACAGCGAATTCCTCTCTGCCTCTTGTGGACCATGATCCCGCGTTAATACAGCAAGTCGTGCTAAATCTCCTGCTGAACGGCATTCAGGCCATTTCCGGGACAGGCAAGGTCGAAGTGACCACGGCCCGCGAGCAGGATCAGGCGATTGTGGAAGTGGCCGACACGGGGAAAGGGATACCTGCTGACGCGCTCCCCAAGATCTTCAAGCCCTTTTTCACCACGCGCAACGAAGGTACGGGGCTGGGATTATCGCTGGCGAACGGTATTGTGCAGTCGCACGGGGGAAGGATCGAAGTGAGCAGTGTGCCGGGAAAGGGCTCGCGGTTTCGCATGGACTTGCCGGTGGAGCGCCCAAAGAAGGACCGGCCGTAGGCTGGGCATGGTGATAAAATAAGCGGATGCCCCAAAAGCGAATCCTGATTGTTGACGACGAAAAGCTCGTCCGCTGGGCGTTGACGCAGAAGTGTACCGAATACGGCTATCAGAGTGTGGAGGCCGAAACAGGCGAAGAGGCTTTGCGGAGCTTGCAGGGCGAAAGTGTGGACGCCGTCCTCCTGGACGTACACCTGCCAGACATGAGCGGCCTGGAAGTCCTGGATAAACTGAAGCAGGCCGGGGAAACACGCAGCATCATTATGATGACGGCGGACCCGCAACTCGACGACGTGAAAGCGGCGCTGCGTATGGGTGCGTACGACTTTGTAAGCAAACCCATCAATTTTGAAGAGCTTGGGGTGACCCTGCAGAACGCGCTGGAAGCGGGCGCGCTGCGGACCGAGGTGGAATCGCTGCGCGGAGAGGTGCGGCGTCGCGCGGGCTATCACGAGGTCATTGGCGTATCGCGGAAGATCACGGAATTGATGAAGTTCGTGTACAAGGTCGCCGCAAGCGAGGCCAGTACCATTCTGATCCAGGGTGAGAGCGGCACGGGCAAGGACCTGGTGGCCAAGGCGATTCATTACCGCAGTTCCCGCTCGGAACGCCCCTTCGTGGCCATCAACTGTTCGGCAATCCCCGAAACGCTGATCGAGGCGGAACTCTTCGGCCATGAAAAGGGCGCCTTCACGGATGCCAAGGCTATGAAGAAGGGCCTATTCGAGATTGCCGACGGCGGCACGCTGTTCCTGGACGAGATCGGAGAGCTTTCACCGCTCTTGCAGGCAAAGCTCCTGCGCGTGCTGGAAGACCAGATGGTCCGGCGAGTAGGCGGCGTCCGCGATATCCAGGTGGAAGTGCGCGTGATTGCCGCGTCCAATCGGGATCTCGAGAAAGAGGTTCGGGAAGGGCGCTTCCGCCAGGACCTCTACTACCGGCTGGCGATCATCGCCATTTATTTGCCGGCGCTGCGCGAACGGAAGGAAGACATCTTGCCGCTGGTGGAGTTTTTCCTGGAGCACTACAACAAGAAATTCCGCAAGACCGTGCAGGGCCTAAGCGAGGAGACGCGAAGGCTGATGCTGAATTATGACTGGCCGGGAAATGTCCGCGAGCTGAAGAACGCGCTGGAGCGCGCCATGATTCTCGAGGAGGGCAACCAATTGCGGCCAGATGACCTCCCTTTCACCGTAGCCAGCGGCAAGGGCGGCGCAGTGCCGGGGGAGAACAAGCTGGGCGCTCCGATAGAAGCACAACTGGCTCCGGGGAAGCGGCGCTTGCCTGCGCTTTCGATTCCCGAAGGTGGCACGTCGCTTGAAGATGTAGAGCATGCGCTTGTGGAACTGGCGCTGCAGCAGTCGCATGGCAACCAGATCAAGGCGGCGAAGCTCTTGAATATTAGCCGGGACGCTCTGCGCTACAAAATGAAGAAGTTTGGGCTGTCGCATAGCGAGGAAGAAGAGCCCGCGGCTCCAGCGAATACCTGAGCGCCGGTCCCTTCCAGGTCCAAGTTTCCAGATCACAGAGAAAGAGCAGAGAGGAGCGCCAAGCCCCTGCGGCAGAGCCAAATGGCCGGGCCCGGCCTCCGCTCCCGTGTCTGCTTCGACTGCGCCGCAGCTGAGGCCTGAGCCGGTGGGTGAGAAAACGCCGGGTAGAGTGAAATGCCCCACGGAGGGCCAGGCCCCGCGTTCATCCTTCGGTCGCACCGAGTCTAACAGCCGTATTTACAGCAAGATCCTAGAGGAGGCCGGAGGCACCACAAAGGAACCCTGGATGCAAGACAGGGTTGCGCGCGGCAATTAGGCAATGGAGCGATTGTCGAATAGCTGCGCAGTGGGCGTTCCTTTCAGGGCGTTTGCGTTCATGCGGCAAGCCTGAAACGGAAACGTCGTAGAAAGGGGCGCCCACAAAATGACTTTGCAGCGGCCAGCACGACTATAACGAAGCGTCGAATAGTCGACCGCGAACGCCCGCATGACGGGCTCATCCATTAGCTGGCCGCTGCTCTTTTTTGGGGCCCAAGTTTTAAGGCTGGTGGCCAGTCTATTCCTGCTGTTCATTCCCCACAGATTTAGGTGATTCGGCGCACAAATCTGCGGCAGTTGGCTCAGTAACATTCCAGTAAACTTAAAAAGTGAAGCAACCTCTTTCTTTCCAGCAACTAAGAAGGGCGCGCTGTGGAACGGAACGTGCACACTTGTAGATTTGAGAGACCACTGCCATCAGTCTGGGCCACAGGGGGGAAGTTGAGGAGGGAGTCATGCCGCAAGTAATGGAGCCCAAGGAGAAGGCCAAGACAGACCAGAACAAGAGGGTTTCCCTCACCAAGATTCTTGTGACCACCGATTTTTCGGAAGTCTCCGACCACGCGTTGGATTACGCCATAGCGATGGCCAAGCGCTATGATGCCCGGATTTACCTTACCCACGTTATTACCCCGGATCCCTTCCAGTTCGCTGAGCCACAACTGGCGCAGGCCACCTACGAAAAGGTGCGCCAGGCCGCCGAAGAAGGAATTACTGACATCCTGATCTCCGGGAAACTGCGCGGCGTGCCTCACGAAGTGCTGATGGAAGAGGGCAACGTCTGGCCGACGCTGGAAAAGTTGATCGCCGAGCATGAAATCGACCTGGTGGTGGCCGGAACGCACGGCCGCGGCAAGGTCCAGAAGATCCTGATCGGCTCCGTCGCCGAGGAGATTTTCCGGCAGTCCGACAGTCCGGTTCTGACGGTGGGTCCCTTGGTGAAGGACACCGAGAAGAAAGAAGTGGAGCTGAAGAACATTTTGTTCGCGACCGACTTTGGGCCGGGTGCGGAGAAGGCTGCCGCTTACGCTTTCTCCCTCGCCCAAGAGCATGGCGCGCATCTGACGCTGCTGCATGTGATCGAAAGCGCCGCAGCTTACACGGAAGAGAGCGTGGCCCGGCAGCGGGAGATCAATGTGGTGCGCATGAAGCAGCTCATGCCGGCCGGCAGCGAAAACTGGTGCAAACCGGAGTTCCGGGTCACCTTTGGCGCCGCCGTGGAAGAGATTTTGCTGGCGACCAGGGAATCGAAGACGGATTTGATCGTTATGGGCGCCAAGCCTCGGAAGAGCCTGGCGGGCCATGTGCCTCTGACCATTGCCTACAACGTAGTGATCAAGGCGCCTTGCCCGGTGCTGACGGTTCGCGGTTGAGTTTCCTCAAGGGGAGCGGAATCCCGTCACCGGGATCCGCATCCCGAGTAACAAGGCGGTGCTGCTTCCTCCCCCCAGCTGAACAGCACCGCCTTTTACTTTGTAACGACGCCCTTATCTACCCCTGCTGGAGGCCTAGTCTTCACTTAGCCCTGTGCTTCGAAGGGTTCCGTCGTAAGCCGGCTGGAGTTAATGGGAGTTTGCGCCGCCGGGGCGTGGCCCGCCGCAGGCTCAAGTAGCGCGCGTAGTTGAAGAATTCAGCGTGAGAAAATGACCGCGACGGGGTCCTCGTACAAGCGTTTCCACTCTGTCTGCGTCCGAAGAAAGCCGGCTAGAGCCGAGTGCGGTTCCACAATGATCGTATGGATACCATCGCGATTCAGGGTAACCCGGGGATCCACGTTGACTTCGTAGACCTGGATGAAATTATCGAGGAACGCGTCCCCATAGAGATCGGTTCGGCCGTCGACGTAGACGCGATAGCGAGGGTAAAGCCGCCAGATCAGATACCCGCCAAACTCATAGGAATTGAACAACGGGCCAGGCAGCTTCTGCGCTTCCAGAAATGAAGTGGCGCGCACCGGGAAGCGCGTCTGTTCCAGGTCCAATTCCCTGCCAATGTGATCACTCGTGATTTTGGCGGCGACTATGGCAACCAGGAGCAACGTGGCGGCCTGCAAAGGTTTCTGCAGGCCAAATCTCCAGGAAGGCAGCTTCCAATTGGGCCAGTAGGCGTACTCTGCGGCCAGCGGAAATGCCACGAGCACAAAAAGCGGCAAGTTGCGCATGGCGTAGAGTGCCGTAAGCGAGAAGAAGATGAAGAGCACGATTTGGCTGGGCCTGGGCCTCTTGGGAGACAGCGCGAGCACGCCTACGGCTATGAACAGTAGCGCGGCAAAGGGCCGAAAAATTGCCAGGTGAAAGTCGGGAGACCGCCACTCCATAATGCCTGCCTGAATCCCCGAAGAGTTTAAGGTCGCGAAGGGGTATGACAACATGGCCATGCCGTTTGGATTTAAGGGCACCACAACCAGGCATGCTACGCAGGCGATCAGGAGTGCGACGACGCGCCTCTTCGTCACCGCCGGCGCTGCCTGGCCTGCAACCCAATCGCAGACGGCGCCCGCCGCAAACAGAAGAATGAACGTGGGACCAAGAATATAGGCGCCGTGAAGGTTCACCCAGAGAATTGTCAGGAACGGCAAAAGAATGAGGGGCGGGTAGGAGCCCTTCTGGAGGAAACGAGTGAGCAGCGCGATAAAGCAGGACGCGAGCAGATAGGTAAAGATTTGTGGCCGGACGCAAAAGATCGGACTGGTAGCCCATACACCGAGAGCCAGCGCAAGAATTCTTGCAGGCAAGGGCCCGCCGGAGCGTTGGTAGGCCAGCAAGAAAGACAGCGTGAGAACTAACGCGGTCAAGAGGAGCAGTCCCGCCGAGCCGATGGGGCAATAGCCCAGGTAAAAGACAACCGCGGAGAGCCATTCATGCGCGATCCAGGGCTTTCCCGCGACCGTTGAGGAAAAAGGGTCCGCGTGAGGAACGGCGTGGGCTTGCAGAATGTAGCGTCCCGTGGCGAGGTGCCACCACGTGTCGACGGAAGGAATTGTAGGGACGCAAAAAGCAAATACGCCGAGGAACAGGATCGCGGTCATCCAGTGGCGGGAAAGTCCCGTGTTTTGGGGGCTAGTCTTTCCCGCGGCGGCGTGGGGTGCCTCCTGCGGGGAGATGTTTTGATCCATAGCTTCCGTGCCGCGCTCTTCCATAGTGTCCACGTAAACCAATCGGCGTATTCGAGCGAAAAGTCAGGAGCCCAAAGGAAGTGTAGTTTGGTTTGCAGGAGGAGGCTTGCATAAAACTCGCGGGAGTTTCAAAGTCAGCAAGGCTTGTGGCGATCACCGAGAGAAACGAGGCGCCTCGGGTCGAATCGCGCCAGCAGCACCTGGATGCACTGGTGTGAAGCACTTTTCGAGCACCAAAATTCTGCTGCGGATGGGTAGCTATCGAGAACATTCAGCATTATTTAGTGGGAAATGATGGTGCCCGGGGTGGGAGTCGAACCCCTCGGGGGGATTGATCCCACGCAACTTATTGATTCTACGAAACGACAAAATAGAGAAAAACTGCAAAGACGCCTAACCGGGGTACACGCCGGGTACACGAGATGATTCAGGAGATTCTCTCGTTTTCTGGGTCGAAATCCCGCCGATTGCATCGGCGACATCGTGCAGATGATTCTGCAAGCCAGTCCTTGCGCCTCCTGCGTAATATTTCGGTCAACCTGTTCCCTTCCTGCTCTCCTGTGGCCGACACGATCTGTTCAACGATGAACTCCTCCTGCTGCAAGGCTGGTCTCGCTTCCCCGTACTCCCGGGGTTGCCGACAACTTTCCCGCAGCTTCACGAGCCCCATCCGTTTTTTGAGATCACCGCTTTCAGCATGTCGTTGTCGTGCCTCGTTCACATCCAGCCCGCCGAACTTCGCCTTCCTGCGTAAATGGTCTGCTTTGAACCTCTTCTCCCGTCACAGATCTGGACGGGCGCATGGAAGCTTTCCGTCACTCCCGTCAGTTGACAATTAGAGTGAGCGTCGTCGAGTGAGTTGTATTGCCAGAAGTACCACTCACGGTAACGGCATAGGTTCCGGCGGGGGTCCCTACTTGCGGTGGTGGCGAGCCAGATCCTCCACCCCCGCAGCCCACTGCTTGCAGGATCAAGAAAAGGGCCAAGACCATGAAAGGAAGCGCCCCCGCGAGCCGCTCGCGGCGTGCGCGCGCAGTGAACTGAAGGAATGAAATCAACAGAAGGATTGCACAGAGCAGTGCAATCAGCGGTCGCCAACTGATGTGGCGGATTCGAGAAGAGGGGACGGCGAAGCCTCGCGCAGTGGTAGTCACCGTGAGCGTGGCGGTACCCGTTCCTGAGGCGAGGCTGCTCGGGCTGAGGCTGCAAGTTGTCGCCGAGGCAGACAAGGAACAGCTCAAATTGACTTGGGAAGTAAAACCATTCAGCGGTGAAACAGAAATGGCGTTGGAGAAGACCGCGATTTGGCCGGCCCTTATCGTTTGGGTCGTCACGCCCGAAGACGTAAGGGAGAAATCTGGAGGAGAGGAAACCACGTTTTCAATGAGGTTTCCAGAAGATGGCAGGTAGTTTTGGTCGCCATTGTAGGTGGCCTGTATCTGGTATGACCCCAGAGTAGTGAAGCTCGTCGTAATCTGGGATTGGTTGTTCACGACGATCTGGCCCCCGCCGATGTTCGTACCGTTGGCCGTGAATTGCACCGAGCCTGAGGGCGGTGCGTAACCCATCTGGGCAGGAGAGATATGCGCAGTGAATGTCACGCTCGCATTCTGCCCTGTGGTGGGATTTGAGGAGGTCACTAACGTGGTGGTGCCGATCTGCGCGAAAGTCTGGGTAAATGTCCCCGTGGAACTTGCGTAATAGTTGTCGCCACTATACTTCGCGCTCAGAAACATGCTACCTGCTGAATTCGGCGGAATGTTGATTTGCGCCTGACTGTTGCTTACCGCTACGGTTGCGTAGACATAGCCATCCATGTTGAACACCACATTTCCGGTGGGTGCGGAACCGGCAGACTGACTCGGAATGATCTGCGCCGTTATTGTGACCGGCTGACCATTCGGGACAGTGGGTGCCGAGGATGTAAGCGCCGTTTGCGTAGGGTACACTTCGTCCACAGGAAACGGACCAGAGGTGCAGGGTGAGTAGTTTGCATCCCCGGAATAGTTCAACGTCAACATGTGAGTACCTGGAGGACCGGGCACCGTTGTATTCAGATTTCCGCTGATTGTTACCCAGACATATCGTGAATTGGGCGCAGGGTAGATGACTCCGTTCCCGATATCCCCAACGGTTGAGGGAAGCTGATTGTTGCCATCGAAAATGGTGAACGTTCCACTCGGGGGCACAGGGAAATTGCCGACATTACTGCTCCGCGCCATAACACCGAAGGTAAATGGTCCGATAGGCACGGGCACGGGAGATTGGGATTCCCCGCCCATGATGGTGGGCGCGGGAGTCACCGTAATGGAATCCGTGGAAGAGCTCGCCAAGTAACTGCTATCGCCGCTGTAACTTCCCTGGAAGTTGTGGGGCCCCCCCGTCAATGGTACGCTCTGGTTCTCAGCATAACCTTGGCTGTTCAAAGCCGCGGTCCCCGGCGTCAAGGGACTGCCGTCGAGTGTGAAGGAAACCGTACCGGTTGGACATGCATAGAGCACAGATTCGCTAGTTGGGCTGAGACAAAACGCACCGGAACTATTGGTGATGTCCGCCCGCACAACCGAAAGCGACCCGTATTGAATTGAGATCGCATTGGAATTCGTAACCTGGCCTGTGAGCGCGTCCACAATTGCAACGTGAACATCGGTCTGGCTAGCCTCCGGGCTCACGCTGACGGTAACGGGGCTGGAATCGCTTGGCGCGTAATTTGCATCGCCCGCATAGTGCGCCTGCACACTGTACAACGTGCCACCCGGCAGCATGTTCGTAGTACCTGAAGCCGTGCCGTTGTCCACTGTCAGAAGGTCGAAACCGGTGTTCCCTGCTCCCTGCGTGGCCGCCAGAGAAGCGTAACCACTTGGTTGTGGTGAATTGGGAGACACCGAGACCGCGACACTCACGGGTGTCCCGTGGGCGATTTTGACAGGATTGCCGCCATTCAATGTCAGCGAAGTCGTGGAAAGAGCGCGACCCGCGGAATTCCAGTTGTTCACCAGGTTACTGGCATTCACAGAGCCGAGACCTGTGGCCAAGTCGTAGCCCGCACCGGCTTGATAACCGGAGAGTAGCCCAATCTGATCACCAGTGATTGAGGTCGTACAATTCAGGCTGCCAGCAACACACGGCGTCGCGATCGTTCCCGAAGTGATGTCATTGAACACGCACGTTGACGCGGGGCCGGTGCTCGAATTGCAGCTCGACGCAGATTGCTTCGCGGCCAATTTATAAAGAACATAGTTGGCGTTGCCTTGGCGCGATCCGGTCTTTTGATTCGTCAGCGCCTGCAGCCCGGCAAAGGCGGGCGAAGAGGCGGACGTGCCGCCGACCCCTGCGAAGGTGTTGATATCGCATGGAACGCCATTGGTAATGTCTGCTTCACAGAGGATGTAAAAGGTGTCGAAGAAACCGCCGCTCGCAAACAGGGACACATCCGGTATGTCCCGTTTTCCGTCCGTGGGGACGCCTGGTGCTGCCTGCCATCCGGGTTTGGTGTAACCCCCGCCACAGGTCGATACCGTTGTGCCGCTAGGCGTGGTGCAATTACTCTTGCCTCCGCTTCCGCCGCTTGCAACCACAAGTTCGAGTATGCCTGAGTTATTACAATTGGTTTCGGGATTCGTGCTCAGTCCGAAACGAGCATCTTCAAAAAAGGCGTTGGCGCAAGAAGCGTTCCAGGTGGTTTCGGGGATATAACCAATCGCGGATTCGTGCGTCGTGGCGTCACTCGTTGCCTTCCAATAGGTTGGCGCGGTGAAATAATCGTTGAAATCCGTGCCACCTACGGCGACGTTGTAGGGCGTGGACGCAATCCCGCTAACCTGCAAACCGTACTGTGCCGGTTGCGGCGGCTGAAGCCCCTGGTCCAACTCGAAGTCGCAACCGGCTGAACCGTTGTCGCCGGAAGACACAAAGGCCGTAATGCCCTGCGCCGCCGCTTGCTGCCACAGGTTGTTGTAGAACTGGTTGCCGGTAGCCCCCATATTGAACTCGCATTGCCCATAACTCTCACTCATTATCGGAGCAAGATTGTGATCCACGATGTAAAGAGCAGATAGATCCACGCCATCGGTTGTCTCTGTTGATTCAGAAACAACCAGCTCGATGGTCGCTCCCTTGGCCACGGCCCCTGACCATTCCACATCCAGATCAGCTTCGGTTTCGTCACCTCGGACAAGACCCGGATCTGGCCCGTCCAGAATGACCTGTGGGGTATTTGCAGGCATGCCGAAAAGAGTTCGAAAATCGCTCACGTCCTGCAAGTCGATGTTTGTACGCGCCACAATTGCGATCGTTTGCCCCGTACCGTCGATTGGCGTGGCCGCGTTCCATAGGGGCAAGACGTTGTAGATCGTGGCAAAGTCGTACGGCCCAAGCGGGTAGCACGATGCGGACTGGCCAGGAAACGCGCCGAATATACTCGTCAAAAAATCAACGCAATTGAAAGTGTATTCAGGACCCGCCTGCTGACCCGCCTGAGGGGCCTTCGACGGCTTGGACATGCCTGCCAACCGGTACAGCGGCTTTTTGCGGAAATCGTGCAGGCTGGCGATCCCAGCAACGGCCGGTTTGAGAGCCTCCGGAATCTGCGGATCGCTGGAGTTTGCCAGGTGCTCTTCGCCATTGACCAGATAGCGGTGAATCTGGGTGTGGAATGCGTTGCGGACATTGGCGACGTTGCCTGAAAATTCGATCACAGTTTGCCCTGCGCCCACCTTGATATCCGTGAATCCCTTTGCTTTGAGCCACTGCGTCAGAGTCTGAATGTCAGCATCTGCTGGACCGAATTGTTTGCCGAACTGCTCCGGCGTCAGCCAGGTGTGAAAGTTCGCCGAGGATTTGTCCTGCTGTTCGTCGAGCAGAGCTTGCAGTGCTGCCTCTTGCTCGGGACTTCGCTGCAGGACCAGGAGGATCCTGCGCAGCGGTTGGGAGTCGGGCACCGGCCCACGGTCATACTCCAGCCGCGCAAGCGCGTGGACGTTTCCCTGTAACGCAACGAGCTTTCTTTCGTCTACAGCCTGAGTGAGGCGCGCGGAGACGTTCATTGTCGTATTCGTCCGGTGAACCCATCTTTCCATGTAGACAGGAGCGCTCGACTGGTGCGCAGGGATTGCTAAAGTAGAGGTACGGCAGGGGCCGTAGAAGGGGGAGTTTGAATCAATTGTCCTCGTCCGTGTAGCCGTCCAGAGTAGCTTGAATGCGGTCGCAGAGCTGGTCCAACTCCTTCTGTAATTTCTTATCCTTGGCGTGGTTGGCTTCGGCCGCAACGAAGCCCGCGAGTTCATCCAAATCATCCAAGGTAAAGTGAAAGACTGGAGGTTCGCCTGGCTTTGGCACAACGCGCAAACGGTCCGTCAACGTCCCGTCCGCGAAGGTGTGCCACTGAATCAGTTTGCGCTCACGGTCGTTCAATTCCAAAGGAACCTTTTCGTTACGGTGAATTCGTGTGCGATCCTTTGGCGGTATTCCGGACACCGCCCACAAAGCCCGCAACAAGGATGCCTTATCTGGCCCGCCACCTTTTGCAGGATTGGGTTGTGCCGGAGTGGGCGGGACGGTTCTCACGCGAAGGGGGTGGAACTTCTTCTGGAGTTGCTGGTTGATGGCGGCGAGCGAAAATGCTTCCGGGTCGAACGGACCACGCCACGCGAGCAGGTCCTCATGCTCTTCGTCTTCGGGATCAGCCAGCGCCACCAGGTAGTTTTCATACCCGCCCGATCCGCCGACGTCCTCTGGCGGACAGTTGCGTTCGCCGGCGATGCAGCGTGGATACGGGATATTCGGATCCGGTTGCAGAATGGCCTCCAGCAGCAGGTCATGCTCCCAGTCATCACCAAAGTCGTACACATACTCGAACTCAGTCCCCACGCGCTGTACAACGTGATGGATCCGTGCTCGCTTCACATCCATGATTTTGCGCTCGTCGTCCAAGTCAGGCATGGCCTATATTTTGCGGCCGATCCGGAACTCGTGCAGGTGATAGTCCTCCCAGCCCATGACCATCTGCAACACGCGATGCAGCTGGGCAAGCGTCGCGTCTTCCCAGACCTGAATGCGCCGCCAGATCGGCGGATGAATGCCGCGCAGCGTCACTTTGAATTGATACAGGGCACGATTCTTTTTTGCCGCCACGTCTGCGCCTCCCTAGTCACCAAGATACCGCGGACAGAAAAAAGTCATTCTTGCACCAGAGCAAATCCCCGGCAAGAGACGCTCAAGTGGTTGGGGTGATCCGCCGCGCAGCAAGCCATTGGTCGGGAAGCAGCTCTTCGAGCCGGCTGCCGGGATGGGTGCTGATGCGTTCGAAGATGTCGCGCAGATAGGCGAACGGATCGATGCCGAGTCTTTTGCACGTGGTGATGAAGCTGGTCAGGACCGCCGCTGTCCGTCCACCGTTGTCGCTCCCATAGAACATCCAGTTTCTGCGACCAACCGCGATTCCACGCAGGCTGCGTTCGGCACCGTAATGCCGCGTGCCGGATTATGCCGCGTCAGAGCAGATTGGGTGCGGCATGCCGCTTGCTCGTCCTTGCCGATGCGGCATAAGTAGTAACGTCTCTCAGACTGGCGAAGTGCCAGCGAAGGAGAGACGACTTGAATACAACCCTATACCCACAGCCTAAAGAAGTTGAACCCCACGTCAGCCGGTACGTGAACTACTTACGCAATGACCGCGGCCTGACGAAGAACTCCGTGCTCGTCTACGCGCCGTTCATCCGTGGCTTGCTCGTTGACCAAGTCGCGAAGACGGGCGGCGTTTCCGTCGACGCATTCGACGCAACCTCAATCCGGAGCTTCCTGCTTGAGCGCATTCATGGTCGTTCTGGCGAGTATGCCCGGCTTCTGGCCACAGCACTGAGATCATTCTTCCGCTTTTTGTTCCTTTGCGGGGATCTGCCCACAGATCTGTCAGCATCAGTGCCCACAGTCTGCAAACCCCGCCGAACTGCAGTGCCCGCTTTTCTGTCGCCGGAGGAAATCGATCGGGTGATCGCAGCTATCGACCGATCGACGCTCACCGGACGCCGCGATCACGCAGTTCTATTGTTGCTTGCCCGCCTCGGGCTGCGAGCCGGGGAGATCGTCCTCCTTGAGCTCGACGACATCCACTGGCGGACCGGAGAGATCGTCATCCGTGGCAAGGGAGGCATGGTAGACCACTTACCGCTGCTCGCCGATATCGGTGAGGCGCTGGCTCTATGCATTCGTCAGGACCGTAACGTAAGCGAATCTCGGCGGGTGTTCCAGCGAGTGTATCCACCGCATGTCGGCTTGACTGGTCCGGCGGCTATCGGCCACATCGTTCGGCAGGCGCTTGCGCGAGCCGGAGTCCGACGCTCTGGTCGAGGTGCGGCTCACCTGTTCCGTCACGGTCTGGCCACTCAAATGATCCGAAGAGGCGCGTCGCTGACGGAAATCTCCGAAGTTCTCAGGCATCGTTCTCTGAACACGACAGCGGTTTACACCCAGGTGTCCTTCGAAGCGTTGCGGACGGTTGCCCGATCGTGGCCGGTGATGGGAGGTGGCCAATGAGCACCATGCCGGAGGCCTTGGCGCAATACATTGCTGTGCGGAGGGCGCTCGGCGCAAAGCTTAGAGAGCCTGCCGTGAGACTCAGCGAGTTCGTGGACTTTCTGAAAAACCAAGGGGCGGAATTCATCACCACGGAACTGGCGCTCTGCTGGGCGATGCAACCGAAAAACGCGCAGCGCGCCACGTGGGCTCGGCGCCTGAGCATCGTGAGGCGCTTCGCCGTGTGGCTGAATGCGGCTGATCCACGCACTCAGATTCCTCCGCCTCGGCTCATTGGGGGAGGACGGAGGCGTAATCCGCCGCATATCTACCCCGATCAAGAAGTGGAACTGCTGATGGCCGAGGCCTCTCGATTGCCTTCTCGGAGGAAACTGCGTGCACACACCTTTACAACGCTCATCGGCCTTCTGGCCACCACGGGCCTGCGCCCTGGCGAAGTTCTGGCCCTTGCTCGCTCGGACGTGGATCTCCAAAGCGGCATCCTGTCTATCCGCGAATCGAAGTTTGGAAAATCCCGCTTCGTCCCAATCCACGACTCGACTCGCACCGCCCTTGCCGGTTACGCAGGACGCCGCGATGAACTTGTTTTGCCGCTCCAGACTGAAGCTTTCTTTGTCGCAGAGACTAATCGGCCACTTCTGGCATCCGCTGTTCGTCGTACCTTTGCGAAAATGTCGCTAGCCGTGGGGATACGGGGTCCGGGAGTTGGTCGGCGAGTCGGCCGCGGGCCGAGATTACAGGACTTCCGGCATACCTTCGCAACGCGGAAACTCATCGAGTGGTATCGAGCCGGCTTGGACGTGGAGCGCGAGTTGCCCAAACTCTCCACTTACCTTGGCCATTCAGATGTCGCCCACACCTACTGGTACATCTCGGCTGATCCGGAACTGCTCCAGCTGGCAACGAAATTCCTGCGCGGACGGCGCCCAGGAGCAGAGAAATGAGCAGTTCAAGCTTGCCGTCACTCATTCAGCGTTTTTTCACCGATCGATTACTCGCCCAACTCGGCGCCAGCTCATGCACCGTTGCGGCTTACCGTGACGCTTTCCGTTTGTTGTTCCAGTATGCTACCGCGACCCTGCGGCGAGCACCCTCAGATCTACGCATAGAAGATCTCGATGTTACGTTCTTGGGGAAGTTTCTCGAACATCTCGAATCCGAACGGACCAACTGCACTCGGACACGGAACAACCGTTTATCCGCGCTGCGCGCGTTCTTCCGCTACGTGGCAGTCAGTGAACCGGCCTTTGCTCTACAGTGCCAGCGGATTCTTGCGATCCCTTCAAAACGCCACGAACGAAGGCCGGTGGAGTTCCTTACCGAGGAAGAGACTGCCGCCCTGCTCGCCGCACCCGATACAGCCACTTGGATCGGACGGCGGGATCGGGCACTCCTGCTGCTTGCCGTCCAGACTGGTCTCCGCAATAGTGAGATAACTTCGCTAAAGCGCCAAGATGTGGAACTCGGAACCGGCGCTCACGTGCGGTGCTTAGGCAAGGGCAGGAAACTGCGATGTACACCATTGCGCCCTGATGTCGCGGCCGTTCTGAAGGAGTGGATGTTGCAGCAAGGTGGAGAACCCGTGGATCCGGTTTTCCCCAGTTCGCGCCGTGGGCGGCTGAGCGCTGATGCAATGCAGAGGCTGGTGTCGCGGCATGTTACGAGCGCACGACGGAATTGTCCGTCACTCATGACCAAGAAGGTAACCCCACATACGCTGCGGCACGCGGCGGCGATGGCGTTGCTCCATCGCGGCGTGGATCTCAGCGTTATCGCTCTTTGGCTAGGACACGAGTCGACAGAAACGACTCAGATCTACTTGCATGCGGACATGCAGCTTAAGGAACGCGCCCTCGCCCATGCGACTCCGTCCGGTCTTGCGCCGGACCGCTTTCGCCCTACCGATCCGTTGCTTACATTCCTGGAGAGCCTGTAGTTATGCCGATATCCCGAGCCCGAACAGCTAGAGATCCGCCCCAGAACAGATCCACTTCCTGCTCTGATGCGGCATAATCCGGCACGCGGCATTACGGTGCCGAACGCAGCCTGCGTGGAATCGCGGTTGGTCGCAGAAACTGGATGTTCTATGGGAGCGACAACGGTGGACGGACAGCGGCGGTCCTGACCAGCTTCATCACCACGTGCAAAAGACTCGGCATCGATCCGTTCGCCTATCTGCGCGACATCTTCGAACGCATCAGCACCCATCCCGGCAGCCGGCTCGAAGAGCTGCTTCCCGACCAATGGCTTGCTGCGCGGCGGATCACCCCAACCACTTGAGCGTCTCTTGCCGGGGATTTGCTCTGGTGCAAGAATGACTTTTTTCTGTCCGCGGTATCTTGGTGACTAGGGAGGCGCAGACGTGGCGGCAAAAAAGAATCGTGCCCTGTATCAATTCAAAGTGACGCTGCGCGGCATTCATCCGCCGATCTGGCGGCGCATTCAGGTCTGGGAAGACGCGACGCTTGCCCAGCTGCATCGCGTGTTGCAGATGGTCATGGGCTGGGAGGACTATCACCTGCACGAGTTCCGGATCGGCCGCAAAATATAGGCCATGCCTGACTTGGACGACGAGCGCAAAATCATGGATGTGAAGCGAGCACGGATCCATCACGTTGTACAGCGCGTGGGGACTGAGTTCGAGTATGTGTACGACTTTGGTGATGACTGGGAGCATGACCTGCTGCTGGAGGCCATTCTGCAACCGGATCCGAATATCCCGTATCCACGCTGCATCGCCGGCGAACGCAACTGTCCGCCAGAGGACGTCGGCGGATCGGGCGGGTATGAAAACTACCTGGTGGCGCTGGCTGATCCCGAAGACGAAGAGCATGAGGACCTGCTCGCGTGGCGTGGTCCGTTCGACCCGGAAGCATTTTCGCTCGCCGCCATCAACCAGCAACTCCAGAAGAAGTTCCACCCCCTTCGCGTGAGAACCGTCCCGCCCACTCCGGCACAACCCAATCCTGCAAAAGGTGGCGGGCCAGATAAGGCATCCTTGTTGCGGGCTTTGTGGGCGGTGTCCGGAATACCGCCAAAGGATCGCACACGAATTCACCGTAACGAAAAGGTTCCTTTGGAATTGAACGACCGTGAGCGCAAACTGATTCAGTGGCACACCTTCGCGGACGGGACGTTGACGGACCGTTTGCGCGTTGTGCCAAAGCCAGGCGAACCTCCAGTCTTTCACTTTACCTTGATGATTTGGATGAACTCGCGGGCTTCGTTGCGGCCGAAGCCAACCACGCCAAGGATAAGAAATTACAGAAGGAGTTGGACCAGCTCTGCGACCGCATTCAAGCTACTCTGGACGGCTACACGGACGAGGACAATTGATTCAAACTCCCCCTTCTACGGCCCCTGCCGTACCTCTACTTTAGCAATCCCTGCGCACCAGTCGAGCGCTCCTGTCTACATGGAAAGATGGGTTCACCGGACGAATACGAAAGATCCCGGTGGTTGTAATCCACACCCGTGTCAATTGCGCCGGCTATGAAATTCGCGCTTCCGGTCGACAAGGCCCACGCTTGCACGCCGTGAATGTCTGCTCCGGGTGTCCCCCGTTCTGTCCTCTGTGCCCACTTATTCCCCAAGAGGACACATTCCGCCGTGGCCACAAAGGGCGATCTTCCTTACTCACCATTACCTCATCGCTTTCCCCAGATTCTTGAGGAGTAGGCCTGCTAGGCGTTGCGCGAAAACGTAGTCGTCGGCACCGACCCTCCTGCAATCGTCGCGAGCAAACAAGGTCCGCACAGGTTGTCTACTCGTTGGGCTTACGGAGGAACGGCCGATGAAAGCTCTCCTCAGCCAACTTTTGGAGTTCATGCCCCCAGTTAGCGATAGGGTCGAGCTTGTTGTTCTCTTCGGCGACATCCCAAGCGACTAACTGGATGTGCTGCGTGTGGTTGTCATACACAATCGAGAAAGACCAAGCATCAAGATAAATGCCGCTTAACCGCGTCTCCATCATCCACTTGCTTCTTTCTTTTGTGTTAGAGACATACTCCGAGAGCGCAACCAAAAAATCCCCATGCATCTTTGCGAACTGCGCTGAGGAAAGTTCCTTGGTTTCCCATTTGACTTTCAGGAGCGCCACGGCATCCTTTGGATCCGGAGGTAAGCGGCAGGACTGCGCAAGTGCATCCAAGACGGAATGGACATGTTCGTTGGGATTATCGAAAGTGTTCGTGAGCAACTCGAACTTTTCACCGTCGGTTCGCAACACAAGCTTTAGTTCTCTGCCAGTAGTGATCGTGATTAAGGCATCAAACTTCCCTGGTGCCTCGATCCGGTCAACCACCGCATCATAATACGCATCTGTTAACAGCCCCAGGCCCCCACCCGTACACTTCGCTTCAGGACTTGGTTGCGCTCGGAGCAGCGCAGCAGGAAAGAAGATAAGCATCGCGAGCACGGAAATGCGCATGTCACACCTCCTTACATGGGGCCGTTACAGTTTTTCTTCAGCTTTGGCAGCCAGATGTCGATCCCATTGCCTTGTACGACCCATGGGGAATTGTTCTTGTTGTATTTGGGATCGCGGGGGCCGTTAGCAGGAGCACGCGAAAGACCTTGATCTGAAATTACGTAAATGTCTTTCCCGCTATCCACAGCAGAGCCTGTATCTCCGCTTGCATTCTCTCCCGCATTGTTACCGGGTGTTGAAGGCAGACCAGACGTACCTGGCGGGTGTGTATGGAAAATATCAACAGCATTCGTCCTTGCACTGATAGGAAAACCCTTTGTGCTCCCAACCTGAATCTGGGGAGGCTGGCCTGCAGGGCCGTTGCCGGCAATGTAACCTCCTCCGGGGGCTCGATACGTCGGGAAGCCCGCTTCCGTGCTGTGAGCCTTTAGCATATTCCCGGGATTCTGGCGATTCCAAGCCGCCAGCATGGCGGCCATGACGTTTGGATCGCAATACACCGGCCTCGTACTCCCGCTCGGCGTTTGCGTTTGTGGAGGTGACTGGCTTTGTCCTTGCTGGCCCTGCTGCTGCGCTTCCTTGATGTTTTGACGTGCTTGCATGAAAACGTCTTCGAGCAATGCCCCTCCGACAGCTTGCCCGATAGTTTGTCCGAGAGCGATTCCTTCCGGCTGGAATGTGACCGCAGAGAAAATATCTATCAGGACGCTAAGCAGAGTGGTGAGCCAACTCTGCCCACTGGGGTCGGTCATGTTAATGGGATCGTTGCGCACATAAGCGTAGCGGTTCCACGACTGCGGGTCGCTGGGATCTCCCATCAGCGGGTCAGCCGAGCAGAAACGCCCAAACCGACTTATATAGTATCGTGCCATTGCGTAGTCATTGCCCGACTCTGAGTCGCGCTGGTAACTGGTGAACACGAACTGATCGGGCGCCGAATTGGAATACCACGACTCTCCGAAGGGGTAAGTCGCTTGCTGGCCGGTAGCTTGCCCATAGGTCGGGCTTCCCACCGTCCCATCGGTGTACAAGCGCGCGGAGAGATGGTCCTGATGGTGATAGGTGGTCTTGCTCCCGCTAATGGTTGCCACGAGATCGGAACCGGCGTAGAGGAACTCGCGGGACGGAGAGGCAGGGGCCGCTCCGTTGTCGTATTCCGCGATGTCCAAGTCTCCGGCGAAGACGTACACGGTATTCGCGCCGCTTTGTAGCGCCTTTTTCACGCGTACACCCGCCGCGTCGCAGGTGTAAGCAGTTGTCCCCGTGCTGGAGTTTGTGTTGCTGATTAAGCAGTTCTCCGCGTCATACGTCAGCGTGTTGATGCCGTCGTTGAGCATGTTGCCACTCGGGTCGAACGTATAGCCGTCCGGACGATTGGTATACGCTCCGCCAGGAGGGTTTGCGGGCGGAGGAGGCGTCGTGGCGAACGTAAGCGAGTTGGCCGGCGCACTTCCTGCGGTAACGGTCTGATTCAAACGATTGCCGTAGCGGTCGTAGGTCTCTGAGATCCCCCACTTTGCGAACTGCGTCGAACCGGTTGTTACCGCAGTGGCGAGTCGCGCCAGAGCGTCGTACGAGCTGAAAGAAAAACTGTATCGAAAACTCGGCCAAGCGCAGACGCAAGGCGAGCGGAAGGCACAAGGGATGAAGGAAGCTTTTGCACGCCAATTGTACCTTCCTTTCGTTCACGGGAAGGTCAGTTTTCCCGACCTACGCATCGAGTACACAACGCAGGGAATGGAAATCGCCCGGGTTGATCTCGAACTTGCCACCGGTCACTACCATGCCGGCCATCTCGCGGAGAAGGCTTGTGCCGGTTTTCAAATCTACGCACATTCTGCCGATACACCAGGCCTCCGTCGCGTTCGCGACGACCGGGAGATCATGACGGCGATTCTGAGTCTCTAGACCTATGAACCTCAGCGAAAGCAGCATCGATAACCTCCGCGGCTTCGGCTACACCGAGGATGAAGCACGCTTCCTATATCTGGTGGCCACCCATTCTGGGTATTTCTCGACTCGACAGTACCTCGCCTTCACGGGGGCTAAGAGCGGGGAAAAAAGCATGGCACTCACTCAAAAAGTGCTAGGGAAAGGACACGCCACCGCCCGCCTGCTGCTTCGCAACGGACGCATCTATCATCTTTTCTCGCGCCTGGTGTATCGGGCGATCGGTAGAGAAAATCTCCGCAATCGGCGTGAACATTCCGTCGAACACATCCGCACGAAACTCGCCGTTCTTGATTTCGTCCTGGCGCACCTCGATTACAGTTATCTCGAAACAGAGACCGAGAAGGTCGACTATTTCTGCCGAAAACTCTCCATTAGCCAAACCATACTTCCTTCCAAACGCTATAAGGGAGCGATCCGGGAGAAGACCACGGACCGGTATTTCGTCGACAAATTCCCGTTGTTCTTCGCTCCCGAATTTTCATCTTCATCTGTGGTTACCTTCACTTTTGTAGACCCGGGACTGCTCAGCCTCGCGAGTTTCGAAACACATCTCTTCGCCTACAACAGTCTGTTTTTGGCCGTGCCACAGGTGAATTTTGTTTACATTGCCACGCGCCCCAAGCACTTCGCAGCGGCTCGGGAGCTGTTTCTGGCGATGGCTCCGCGCACTACGGACCCGGACCCCGGCGTAGAAGGCTTGCGCTACTTCCACTACCGTCACATGTGGGAGACCAAGCAGTACGCCAGGCTGAACGCGGAACAGATCGAATTCCTGAATGAAGCCAACAAGCGATTCAATGATGCTCTGACCGACATCCGATATCAGCAATGGTTGCACGGCCAAATCACGGCTGGCGCTGTGAGCGAGGAGTTTCGGAGGCTAGCGCCAAGGCGCGAAGTGTCGTTCCGCACAGAACTCGTGGATGGCCAAGCCGCCCTTTTCAAATCGAGAGTCCCGGGCCGGAATGGCAAAAATCGCGAACCAGAGGTGACGAACCGCTCACTAGCGACTTTCGGCCCAGGTTTCAAAGCACCTTTCGGAGCAGAAACGCAACAAGCGGAAAAGAAATAACCAGATGCGTACAACGAAGGCAAAGAACCTGCACGCGGGGCAAAACACTCGGATGGGCGGGAGCGACCCCACCCTGGACGGCTTTCAGCCGCCCAAAGGTTTGTGGGGTCGCTCCCGCCCGTCACGCAGGAAGCGTGACCGTGTTTTGCCCGCGTGCATACAGAGATGTAATCAACCCCAAATGCGGAGAAGTGAGGATCTCAAATAAGGAAAGGAGCGAATCTCGATGCCGGTACTGAAAGCACCACCCAAACAACCCAAAACCACCGTTGTCCAACTAAGACTCGACGAGGAAGCAAAGTTGAAGCTTGCGAAATATGCTGAGTTCCTCGACTGCTCACCGTCATACGTCGTGACAGAAGCGTTGAAACTCGTCTATAGCAAGGACAAAGAGTTCCAGTCCTGGCTTTCAGGCCAACACACCAACAATCACGAACCAAGCTTGAAGGGAGAGCCGTTCCAACTAGAATTGAAGTAAAACCCCATGAACCACTGCCTCCAATCCGGTATGCGCGAGAACCCAGCGTCACACCGACGACATGGCTCGCGCTTCGAAGTGGACAGTCTCTCGAATGGAAGTCGCACCGAGAACGCGGGCGTCGCATCAAAGGAACTTGCCCCCGTTCACGTTCAAGCGCTGGCTGATAGTCATGGGATCGTCAATGCCGCGCCACTTGGCGCGGCCACAGGGGGAGAAAGGGACGATGCTGCCAGACATTCTGCTGTTTTGGTGGGACCTCGCTTGCCCGAGAAAGCCCCGCACGGCTTTGAACCCTTAATTGGCAGCTGCGAGGCAGCCAAACTACTCGGCAACATCCACGTCAAGACCCTGCAGCGCTACGCACGTCACCGACGCGTTCCCGGATATCAAATTGGAGGTCACTGGTATTTTCGTGCATCGGAACTGGACTCCTGGTTGCAATCTCGGATAAATTTGTCGTGCCATCCGTGCCACTTACAGGAGAAATCGGATGGAACATAAGCGGCAACGGGTTCAGTTTGGTTGGGTTTGTTTGAAAGCAAGAAAGAAGGGTCCAGACGTGTGGGTCCTGCGCTATCGAGAGAATCTCCCGGACGGGATCACGAAAAGGCGGAGCGTAGCCATCGGAACAGTTGAGGAATTCCCAACCGAGTTCCAGGCTCGCAAGACCGCTCTGTCTCGGTTATTTTCGATGAACGCAGAAGCGTCAAATGGAACAACTGTTTCGTTCGGCGCGGTCATTCACCGGTACCTAGCGGAAGAGATTCCTGAAAGATTCTCGACTGCCTCACGGTATCGGTGCTGGCTGAAAAACCATGTTGAGCCGAAGTGGCGAGACTATCCCATCGAGCAGATCAAACCGCTGCTTGTGGAAGATTGGCTGAAGAAGCTCAATTTGGCGCCGAAAAGCAAGTCCCATCTCAAAAACCTAATGCGCGTGTTATTTAACGCGGCGATGCGCTGGGAGCTGATTCCCTATCAGCACAACCCTATGAGCCTCGTGCGCGTGAAGGACAGTTCGAAAAGACAGACGGAACCGAAGGCACTTTCGGTAGACGAGTTTAGGAAGGTGCTTGAAAGCATTCCCGAACCTTTCCGAACAATGTGCGTTGTGGCGATGTGTTTGGGGCTGCGGGTGAGTGAAATCCTCGGTCTGAGATGGTGTGACATCGACTGGGATGGACTGCGCTTGGCAGTACGGCAAGCATACGTCTATGGTAAGCAGGGCGACGTAAAAACGCAGGCTTCTCATCGATGGATGCCTCTTGACCGTTCGCTTGCGGAGAAGCTACGCCAACACAAGGCGAGGCTGGCTCCACTGGCGAGATCGGACGATTGGGTGTTCGCAAACCCGGAAACAGGGAAACCATATTGGCCAGGTCGAATACAGGAGAACTGGCTTGTTCCTGCAGCACGGAAGGTAGGTGTAGGCCGGATCGGCTGGCACACGTTTCGCCACAGCCATTCAACGTTGCTTCATGCGCTCGGCGTCGATCTCAAGGTGCAGCAGGAACTCCTGCGGCATGCAGATATTCGAACGACCATGAATATCTACACGCAGGCGGTTCCAACTGCATTGCGAGAGGCAAACAGCAAAGTCGTTCGTTTGGTTTTGCCTGCGCAAGTCGCCTGACGTTAATGGCCCCTTGTGGCCCCTCGAAGATTCATAAGTTATTCTTTGCGAAGGAGATGTTGGTAGGGGCGGTGGGGATCGAAATCCGCGTTTCCAGTGTTCTCAAGGACTTGCGAAGTACCCTGCGGAACAGAAAGAAACAACTTAGCACTCAAGGGAACTCTTAATGCTGCCCTAAAGCTGCCTCGCTTTTCATCCCGCCTTCCGCATCGGTGGCAACAGCATTTCCACCACTTTCCCGTGCGCTTCCCGCATGGCCTGAGGAACTGCTTGCGTGTAGATGTTCATGGTTGTCCGAATGTCGGCGTGTCGCAACAATTCCTGCTGAACTTTCACGTCAACACCGAACGCCCTAAGAAGAGTCGAGTACGTGTGACGAAATGTATGCCAACCTACTCGCCCAATCTTAGCGGCTGTCCCTGCAGGAACAAGATGATGTTCCTGCAAGCGTCCCGGCCAATACGGCTTCCCACTTTCCGGGTTGGCGAAGACCCAATCGCTATTCTTTGCTTGCGGAGTTGTTCGTGTCTTATGCTGTTGCAGCAACTCTGCAAGGATTGGATCAACCGGCATCCACTTCTTCGAGTACAGCGTCTTCACTTCGTCCTCAACTCCCGCGACCCATGAGCGCTGTATTTTTACTCGCAAGTCATTCCAATCGAAATCGCCCCATTTGAGTCCCAGCATTTCGCTCACCCTAAGTCCGAGACAAGCTGTCACGACGCACATGGTCCGGCATGGTTCCGGGACGTGCTCAATGAACCGGCGGAACTCCTCGGTTGTGAGTGTCCGAGGTTCCCGCTCTCGCTTGGACGAACCCTTGATGTGAACGAGGTTCATGGGGTTGATTCGAAATGGAATCAGTTCCCACCGCATCGCCCAGTTGAACAGGATGTGCATCATGCTGCGAATGTGTCCTTTGCTCTTCGGGGCTAGGCTGAGACCCTCGATCCACTTCTCTACCGGGAGAGGTTTTATCTTCGCGAGAGGTACGCCCGCCCAGTGTGGTTTAATGTGATTCTTGATCCACGACTGGTAGCGGCTGCGAGTTGTGCGCCGCTCGGGAATTGCCTCGCGAAGATAGCGGTCAATCACCGCACCAAAAGTTATCTCCTCGGCAGGCCTTGGCTCGTTGACTGAAAGGCGGAGTCCTTCCGCCGCCCTCCATGCCTCGGTCTTCGAGGGATACTGCAACACCGATCCCACGATCACCGAGTTCTCCTTGCGTCCGCCGTTTGGCATCGTGGACCGATATGTCCATACCCAAACGTCGGGGCCTCGCCTACGGGCTTTCTTGCGTAACCATCCGAACTGATACCGTGTCCGCTTAAACATTTACGTCGCCTCCTTTGATAAGCGGCACGGATGGCGTGATGAATTTAACCGAGAACGCAGCCACGAGTCCAGTTCAGATGCACGGAAATACCAGTGGCCACCGATTTGATATCCGGGAAGGTTTCCTCGCCGTGCGTATCGCTGGAGAGTCTTGACGTGAATATCGCCGAGCAGTTTAGCTGCGGCGGGGGTTGCGATCAAAGGCTCGAAGGCATGCTCGAACTTCTGTGAAGGCGTGCGTGAGATCGCATGAGCGAAACTCCCAGTGGTGCTTCTCTCATCCCCCCCTGTGGCCGCGCCGCGTGACGCGGCATTGGCCTTACTACCAACATCGATAGACGAATAGTTCTGCCCACGCGCCAGCGGCGGTGATGCTGCGGTCTCCTCCTCGATGTGACTTGCATCCGAAAGACTGCTTACTGTTTGGCGTGAGCCATGTCGTCGGTCGGACGCTGGGTTCTCACGCATGTCGGATTGGAGGCGCTGGTGCATGGGGCTTTACTTCAACTCCAGTTGAAACGACTCTCCTTTCGAGCTGGGTTCGTGATTACTGGTGTGTTGGCCTGAAAGCCAGGACTGAAACTCTTTGTCTTTGTGACAGACGAGTTTCAGGGCTTCGGTCACGACATACGACGGTGAGCAGTCGAGAAACTCTGCATATTTCGCAAGTTTCAACTTTGCTTCGTCGTCGAGTCTAAGTTGGACGACAGTTGTTTTAGGTTGTTTTGGGGGTGCTTTCAATACTGCCATCGAGATTTTCTCCTTTCGGTGATTGGGATTGTATCTTCTCTACATTCAGGGTTGATTACATCTCTGTATGCACGAGGGCAAAACGCGGTCACGCTTCCTGTGTGACGGGCGGGAGCGACCCCACCGAACTTTGGGCGGCTGAAAGCCGTCCAGGGTGGGGTCGCTCCCGCCCATCCGAGTGTTTTGCCCGCGTGCAGGTTCTTTGCCTTCGTTGTACGCATCTGCTTATTTCTCTTCCGCTTGTTGCGTTTCTGCTCCGAAAGGTGCTTTGAAAGCTGGGCCGAAAGTCGCTTGTGAGCGCTTCGTCACCTCTGGTTCGTGAGTTTCGCCATTCCGGCCCGGGACTCTCGATTCGAAAAGGGCCGCTTGGCCATCCACGAGTTCTGCGCGGAACGACACTTCGCGCCGCGGTGCCAGCCTCCGAAACTCCTCACTCACAGCGCCGGCCGCGATTTGGCCGTTCAACCATTGCTGATATCGGATGTCGGTCAGAGCATCATTGAATCGCTTGTTGGCCTCATTCAGGAATTCGATCTGCTCCGCGTTCAGCCTTGCGTACTGCTTGGTCTCCCACATGTGGCGGTAGTGAAAGTAGCGCAAGCCTTCCACGCCCGGATCGGGGTCCGTAGTGCGCGGAGCCATCGCCAGAAACAGTTCCTGAGCCGCTGCGAAGTGCTTGGGGCGCGTGGCAATGTAGACGAAATTGACCTGTGGCAAGGACGAAAACAGGTTGCTGTACGCGAAGAGATGTGTTTCGAAACTCGCGAGGGTGAGCAGCCCCGGATCCACAAAACTGAAGGTAACCACAGGTGAAGAGGAAGATTCAGGAGCGAAGAACAACGGGAATTTGTCGACGAAATACCGCTCCGTGGTCTTCTCCCGGATCGCTCCCTTATAGCGTTTGGAAGGAAGTATGGTTCGGCTAATGGAGAGTTTCCGGCAGAAATAATCGACCTTCTCGGTCTCGGTTTCGAGATAACTGTAATCGAGGTGCGCCAGGACGAAATCCAGAATGGCCAGCTTCGTGCGGATGTGTTCGGCTGAATGTTCTCGGCGATTGCGGAGATTTTCCCTGCGGATCGCCCGGTACACCAGGCGCGAGAAAAGATGGTAGACGCGTCCGTTGCGAAGTAGCAGGCGGGCAGTGGCGTGCCCTTTCCCTAGCACTTTTTGAGTAAATGCCATGCTTTTTTCGCCGCTCTTAGCCCCCGTGAAGGCGAGGTACTGTCGAGTCGAGAAATACCCAGAATGGGTGGCCACCAGATATAGGAAGCGCGCTTCATCCTCGCTGTAGCCGAAGCCGCGGAGGTTATCGATGCTGGTTTCGCCGAGATGCATGGGTCTAGAGACTCAGAATCGCCGTCATGATCTCCCGGTCGTCGCGGACGCGACGGAGGCCTGGTGCATCGGCAGACCGTGCGTAAATTTGAAAGCCAGCACGGGCCTTCTCCGCGAGATGGCCGGCATGGTAGTGACTGGTGGCAAGTTCGAGATCAACCCGGGCGATTTCCATTTCCTGTGTTGTGTACTCGATGCGTAGATCCGGGAAACTAACCTTCTCGTGAACAACGGGAAGGTATAATTGGCGTGCAAACGCTTCCTTCATCCCTTGCGCCTGTCGCTCGCCTTGCGTCCGCGCTTGGCCGAGTTTTCGATAGAGTTTTTCTTTCAGCTCGTAATCAAGTTGAACGCGGAGTACCTTTCCCCCGTTGCGTTCGATCTCAGCGGCAGCCTTCTCATACAGACGGTACAAGGCGACGTCGTGATCCGCTTCCTTGGGCTTCACAAAACCCGAATAGATGGCTTGATCATCGGGGAGAAACCCGCGAACGAAGCGTTCACCGCGTTTGGTCAGGGTGAGGAGCTGATGGGATTCCTTCTTGAAAGGGCTCGTGCAACGCCGTTCCACGAGCCGTTGGCGGACGAGATTACGGAGATCGCTGTCCAGTCGTGAGCGGTCGCCAGAATAGGCGCAATTCGTGAGATCTTCCAGAGCTACTACGCGGAACTTTCCGACCTCTGTGAGGGTGTGAATTTCCGATGGCCGGAGCGAATAGCACCTGTCCCGATCGCGGATTTCCGTGCGCTCACGCTGCGCGAGAAGGTCAGCTTGCCGGGTATCGCGGGAGAAGGATGGGGGCTTCGCTTCTGAGCGCTCGCGGCTCTGCGAATCCAGATGGTCAAACTGGTATTCGGTTTCACGGAGCTTTGCCAGTTTCATTCTGACGCTGGCCTCCGTTTGCGATCCACTCCCTCTTCCTCGGCTTGATTCCCGACTCCGACCCGAGGACTTAGGCTCCCACTGAGAGTCGCGAAAATCGTCAATTTCGAATCCATCAAAGCCTCGTGACATTAAGGAACTCCCGTGGGATTCACCTAACCACTGAAGGGGTAATCGACGGCAAAAGACGAAAGGAAGGCGTGTGCTGGGGAATAGTTGGCATTGTGGCCTGACGTATTGCGAAGAACCTCTATCGGCGTTCGGACGTCTCGCTTTCTTCGTACAGGAAGACTTCTTCGACATTTTTTCCGAATATGCGGGCGATCTTAAAAGCCAAGTCCAAACCCGGCTCGTATTTGCCCGTCTCAACCGCGTTGATGCACTGCCGCGTCACGCCGACGGCATCGGCCAGGTCGGCCTGCGACCACTCCTTTTCCGCTCTCAAGACGCGAAGCCGAGTCTTCATTCTTGATACCGCCACGAAAAGAGAATTAGGCCGATGCTCCACAGGGCGATCATCAACGCCGGGACCAGGAGTGAGGCCCCAGAAAGGAAGCCGAATCGCTGCAGGATGCCGAGAGCGAGAGTGAGGAGTAAGGAGCCAACAAAAGCAAAGCTCGTTGCTTCGTGGTTGATGAGTCTCTGATGTGTATCTGCGACTTTCAGAAATCGAAGGAAACTCCAAATCGCTGCACCAGCCAGAACAATGCCGAGCGCGAACAGCGCTTCTTGTCCAGACCGAGTTGCCTTGACTGCCGCGGTGAAGGTCCCGGTCGCAAGGAACGCGAAAACATAGAATAAGCGGAGTGTGTTCTTACGCCGCTTCTTGGAATTTAGGGGTCCCGGTAGGGTTGACATAACAAGGCTCCTCAGGCCAATCACAGAGTACCTTATTCAGGTCTATGTGTCAAGTATAGAGTACTTCTAGACTTCTTAAGATGTCTATAATACTGTTTGGCCTAGTCTATCGACGAGGGTCCGACCACTCGCGAGAAAGGCCATAATGGCTTACATGGCAAAAGACGTTATCCACATTTCGGACAAAGAGGCCGCCAGCGACTTCGCTTCCCTCCTGGCTCGCGTCCGTGAGGGCGCCGAAGTCATCATTGGCACGACGCGCGACCTGTAGCCGTGGTACGTCCGGTGGAAGCGTTTCGGGGCCGCTTTCTTTCGGAGTCCATCGCTTTGGCAGAAGCACACGCGAAGGAGCTGGGTTACGAGCCAACGGTGGACCCGGACTTGGTCGCCGATTTGAGAGACATCATGAACAGCCGTAAGCCGCGTGACCTACACAAACGACAAAGGCCAGCCTGCCGAGCAACTCTCGCGCGACGGTTCCCAGCGATCAGCAACGGAACCGAACCGTGAATCGGTAGCCTCGGTGCGCGAGATCGAACCGTCAACCACACGAAGCTTGGGGCACGAGCATACGCAGGCAGATGGCCACAGTATCGGCAGATAGAGCTGGACTCCCTCCGTTCCTGCCGCAGTCAAGGGTCAGGCCCCCTAGTGCGCGGCTCCCGGTGGTCGCCCTTGACCGCGACCTCGCTGCGAGAAGTGTCTGACTATGAGAGGCATGACCCTCTGTGCGTTCGTGCAGAGGCTGACCTTAACCATCTGTTAGCATTCCTAGGACGCTTCTCCTCGGTCTCAATCTGTCGCATTGAAACTTCGCAAGTTACTGGCGTAAATGCATTTCCGCGCGCCAGGGAGCGATACGTCACTTAGAGCAACTCGTGGAAAAGAAGCTGCCGCTCAAGCTGGAAGATGCCACTGGGTCGGAGGGCAGTGGGATGATTTGGGAAAACGGGCCATTTGTCTACCCTTTCCGGAGGAAAAGACGAGTTCTGCGCGCTTCGCTCAGCGAGGTCTACACTACGCTCACAGGCCTGCCAGTTCGACACGCACCACTGGGCCGGAAGGCATAAGCATTGTAAAATGCACTCATCGCTCATCGCGCTCTGGAGTTCCGAGCTAAAAAGTTTCCAATCCAGATATTAAAGCACAATTCACTTGACACGAAGTGATAAGGAGGACTAAGGTGTGTTCCCCGCCCTTTTCACATGGAGGATAATCATGCTTCGCAGAATGCTTGCAGTTGTGGTGTGTCTCGTCCTGGTGCCATGGCTTGCCATGGCAAATAACCTTCTCATCGGGAGCAACCTCGGCGACGGTAACAGTTCCACGTTCGACAAATATGACGATAACGGAAATTTCCTTGCGACCGGCGTCTTGGACGTATCGCGCAGCAACCATACTGCGACGAAACTCCAGAACGGGAGCATTTTCGTCGCAGGAGGTATCCAGGACCCAACTTCGTGGGAGATTCTCGACGAGAACGGGAAACTCCTGAGTTCAGGACTCCTTATGGACCAGCGCGCTTCCCATGCTGCCACCCTTTTGTCGAACGGCAATGTGTTTCTTGCCGGAGGAAACCTCACATCAGGGACTTGGGAAATCCACAGCCCAACCGGCGCACGGGTCGGCTATGGTAGCCTGCTTGATTCGAGAACTGGCGGAGTCAGGGCCGTGTCGTTGCAGGATGGAAACGTATGGATTTCTGGATCAGGTTTTGGGTCTGGAGCTGATTCTACGTACGAAATTCGCAGCGTAAGTGGAGCGCTCGTGAGCAGCGGTTCTCTCCTCAATCCATACTCGGGAGGCAAAGCATTAAAACTCCAAAACAACAACGTCATTCTCATGGGTGGTGATTCCTGTACAGGCTGCTGGGAGATACGGACCCAGACAGGAGGGCTGGTAGGCAGCGGAAGCTTAGAGAATCCTTTCAATTCTGGCTCAACCGCCGTGCTTCTGAATAACGGAAATGTACTTATTTTTGGTTCTTGCTATGTCAGCCACTGCAACGCAGGCGGATCACCTGGGACTTGGGAGATTCGTAATCCGAGCGGAGGTTTTGTTTCAACCGGTTCGCTTTTTGACACGCGTGACGGTGCCCAGGCCCAAGTCGTATCCACAACTGACGTTTTTATCACCGGAGGCAATGGGGCACCCGGAACCTGGGAAATTAGGAATCCTTCGGGCGGTCTCGTTTCGCAAGGCTCGCTTTTCAACACCCGCGGTTCTGGCCATACAGATACTCACTTTTGATTCCATTGTGAGAAGAAAACCGCAGCTCCTGGTTCATCCGAAATAGAATTCGACCAAGGATCTACTCTCAGGAGCCGTTTGGGGGGCGAAGCACAAACGCCACGCAGATGGATGATGATATGGGGCTTCCGCGTAGCTCTGCGGGTTGGAATTTCCATCGTTTCAATCCCTCTAGACAAGGTCCTGTAAGAGTACGTACATCGCGGATTACTACTACGTCCCGGACGAGGCCCTCAGCATCGATATTAGCGCGTATCACAACGGTCCCTGTTGCTAGACTGTTGAATGGATACTTAACGAAACTTGCAGACGTAACTTTAATCGGCTCTGGTTCGGGGGTCGAATCCACCCCCGCCTCCGTGGCAGAAATTCCTCCAAGAACAGTTTCGAGAGGGTAGGTGGCCACTGAGTTGAATATGACGGCCACAGCAGTGCGGGATCGAGTGGGCTTACCATACAGCAAAGCCGGTTTGAATTGCCAACGCCGGACGGATTTCACGGCTTCCTCGGTTAGCGACGGAATCTCACGGATAGACCGAATAGCCTCCACTTCACCCTTTTCACTGACTGTGATTTCCAGTACAACCGCGCCGACAGCGGCACTCTGTGCTGAATACCGGACATCTTCAGCGGAAACTACCTCGGCTGATTCAAATGGACCTGCGTTCGGACGAAGTGCCTCAGCGGAACAAAGTCCCACTGCCATTAATGCTAGCGTACCGATTAAGAAGTGGCGCACCATTGTCTCCTGTCGACCCGGCCCAGTGGGCCGGAGTTCTAGATATTAGAGTCTACATCCTCCGAGGGCGCTTTGTGGAATGCTTGGGCCTTCCGTGCAGCACAAACGCGTGCCGCTCACGACATCGCATACCTAGCAAGGCTGTCCGCCAGCGCGGCGTCCGCGAGGGATCGGCGGCAGAATTTCCCCGCGCCATTCCCTCTGAAGTACTCGCGCTAACTCTTGTTCTCGTAGGAGCAACGGCTATCAGACCTCCAGATTCGTGACACTTTGTATCGGCAATTCTTCCGAGCATTTCCGGTCGCACAGCCCTAGCCATCTTCGGAGAAAGCAGACCGAGTGTAGCTGCCGGGGCTTGGGAATTCTCCCGAAGCGAAGCCCAGGAAAATGAGCCGCAGAGAAGGTGCGGCCTACCGAACTCGGTAAAGATCGTTTGAAGAGTAGACCCGCCGTGGCCGCAGTAAAACGATGAGCGTCTGGAGGACCCCGCTCGCGCTTTGTTTTTCCCAAGCGAGAAGAATCCACTCGTCAGTGTTTCCGGATGGTCGCCGCAGAAAAAGACCAGGCCGGAGGGGTGGGGCTCGTGGTAGAGCCAAAGTAAAGCGCGGAAATCGACACGGTGTCGCCGGCTGTCTCGGTGAAGCTCGACGTGCCGTCGAAATCTGTCGTGGTTCCTGGTCCAGTTGTGGTGATCTGTACTAGCGGGTTAGTGGTGAAACCGAAGTATGGCGGGAAACTGGTCGCACTGAATTGCGGCGAGGTTGGGCTTACAACAGTTCCGGTCACCCGGCTGAAGCGGAGCGCGACTCCGTTGGCGGTGGCCGTGGCCCCGCTGCTCCCATCTGAGGCAGCGGGAGCAAAGCCAGAGACAGAGATGGCCACGGTCTGCCCCGGTTGAATAGGGCTGACGTCTGTCGAGCCACTAAAGCTGTTCGTGGGAATGGTAAGGCCTTCGCTCACGATAAAAAATGGCTGGGGTGTCACGACCCCTACTGACACAAGGTCGCCGAGATGGACTGAGCCGTTGAGCAGGCTGTTGGAAGGAGCGAAGCTGGCGTCGGTGACGGCGATGTCAAACACCTGGTTCACGGAACTCGGTGGTACGGTGACCACGCCTTCGATGGTGTCTTTCGCGGTGGCTGTGAACGGAACTGGAGAATAGTTGCGAACCACGAGCGTGCCGTCAGCGTTCAGGATTGCGTCAACCGCCGCGAGCGCGCCGGAAGTCACGCAGGAAAAGCTTTGCGTGGAGCAGGTCGGATCGTAAGTTGTCGACGAGTTGGTGGTGATGGATACGGCCCCACGGTAAGCGGTCTGCAGTGTGAAGCTTTGCGCCGAAGCGGAAACAGTGCTCACTACCCCGTAGAGATCGTCGATATGGGCCAGTTGGCCGCTAGAGAGGTCAGTTGTGCTGGATGGTGCCTGCAGTACGGCAGCGGTGAGAACATTTGGGGCAGCGAGATTTGCTGATGAAATGGTTTGGCCGCTCGCAGTGATCGCGTTCGCGATATTGACATCCAGGGCCAAGCCTACCTTCTCGCCGCTGGTAACCGTGAGCGGGAATGCTCCGGAACTCGCGGTGGCAGCGCCGGCCGAACCCGTCACCTGGCCTAACGATCCGGAGGAGCACCCGGCGACTCCCGAAGACGGCTGCGTGCAGAACGTGAGTAAAACATCCGAGAACGTAACGGCGAGACTGTTGTATGTCCCTGCGGGGACCGACACGGCGGCAGAGAGGAGGGATGAATCGCTTTGCAAACGCATGAATTCAGCAACGTAGTTGCCGCTGGTTCCGGAGACCAAGCCCACGCTGACTGCGCTACCCGAGGAAGGAGACAGCGAAACACCCGTCACGGTGGCCCGGAATGTCAGAATGGAAAGATGAGCCGAAGGCAAGGGCGGAGTCCCACGCAGCGTGAGTGAAAGTGTGGCGTTACCCGGCGGAGGCGGTGGCACGGTCTTAGGCAGGCCACTGCACGCGCACAGGAAGAACATTAGCGAAGAAGAGAGCAAACCAAATAAGATCCGATTCATTGTCGACCCAGAAACAACCCTACTGCCCTCAGCATGAAACGCTTAAGCCAACATCAAGTATAGTGCCTTACAAGCAAAAATGATGTTAGGTCACGGTGAATTGTCTGATTAGCAACAACGCAATGAAGGCTGCTGGCTGACTGTTTTTCGTGCTTGAAGCACTCTGATCATGGCCGCACAAGCAAACCCGAGTGAAGTTGGCGGGGGCCCCCAGAAAGCAACTCCGAGCAACGCAGGTGCAGGCGGGCTGGCTTACCACGAATCAAGGCTGACCTCTCACGGCAGCGGCTGTTATTTCGTGCAGACTTCAGTGGCTAGACTTTACGATCCGTCAATCGGACGTGGAATTAACTATCGAGACTCATATCAGGGATTTCCGCCGCAATCTTCAAACAGCCACGCCTCTTCGCAGCGCGCTCTGTACGCGTTGTTTCCAAAGACGTGATCGAGAAGGCTGTTGAGCCGCAGTCGGCAATCTCTGGGTCGAGTATGGTGACTAAGTTGGGTTCTTCACCTCTGTTGCAACAAATTGACCCCTCAAACATGATTGGTCGGCTTGCCATCCGTGCCACCCCAATCGTACGTATCTCTGTCGACCCGCTCTTGCCCTTAATGCTGCCTTTTGCTGCCTCGCGCTTGTCGCAAGTCCCATGGAGTGAATGAGAAAGCTGGTAGGGGCGGTGGGGATCGAACCCACGACCTTCGGCTTAAAAGGCCGCTGCTCTACCACTGAGCTACGCCCCTAAATTCGCGCAATTTCAAACGCTGGCCAAGTTCAGCGTCTCTGCACGCGGCCCATTGACGGGGGTAACGGCACGTGCGTTTCGTATGATGCACTTCATTCAGTTTACCATGACCATCCCGCGAGAGGCGCGCCAGCAGCCCTCTTCCGCATGGCCTGGCAGAAGGCACAGCCCACCTCGCAAAAACTGGTGGGACTCAGCCCACTATCGCCCAATCGATCTATTCCCGGTAATTATTCGGAATGGCTAGGTGCGCTTGCGACGCTTGCGCTTCCATTCGTGCTCGCGCCGCAGCAGCGCCTGGTGTCTCTTGATCTGCGATTCGATGTCGCTGAAGGCATTCTTGCAACCCGCCAGCACATTTTTGCCGCTGCCGGTGGCGTGCAGCGTGCCCGATGGAAGCGAGAGCGTCAGGGAACAGGACTGCTCCTCCGTCCTCTGATTCCTGGTGAATACCCCGTGCAATTGAATGAGATCCGGCTGGTAACTTCTCAGGAGCCTTCCCAACTTGTCCAGACGACGCATCAGTTCAGTCGCAACAGCTTGCTGCGCATCAACGTGCTTGTAGCTTATCGAAACGTTCATGGTTGCACCCATAGGAAACAACGCGGAATCTGGCAGGCTAGCGACGCAGTCAAGATTCTGCACCGCATGATGGCTTGAGCATAGCAGGCGGTCTCGTACCGCGCAATCCTGCCGCGCAACGTGCGCGTTGACAGATACCCGGGGAATTTCTAGGCTAACGTAACCTGCACCAGGAGTTCCAGCCAGTAGGATGCGGACAAAGCTCATGAAAAAGACAGACAAGCCTGAGGAGCAACAACAAAGGCGAATCCGCGTCGGACCGGCAGGCTGGTCCTACTCCGACTGGTCGGGCTACGTGTATCCCGCGCGGCGCATTAAGGGATTCCATGAGGCCGCGTATCTCTCCGAATTCTTCGACACCATCGAGATCAATACTTCGTTCTACCAGCCCCTGCGCCCGGATCACGCGGCGCTCTGGGTCGAGCGCGTCTCGGCGAATCCTGCGTTCCTCTTCACCGCGAAACTGTGGCAGAAGTTCACTCACGATCCCTCCGCATCAGCCGAAGACGAACGAGCGGTTCGCGCGGGTTTTGACGTCCTCCGCCAGGCAGAAAGGTTGGGCGCGGTCCTCCTGCAATTCCCTTTTTCCTTTCACTGTACAAAGGAAACCGTCGGCTATTTAACCACCGTGCTGAAGAGGTTCGCCGACTACCCTCTGGTGGTGGAATTGCGCCATGCCTCCTGGCAAGCAGAGGAGACACTCGCGCTCCTGCGAGAGCGCAACGCCGGCTTCTGCAATATCGACCAGCCCATTATCGGGCGTTCCCTAGAGCCTTCCGCCTCAAGCACTTCGCCCGTCGGCTATGTCCGCCTGCACGGGCGGCGCTACGACACCTGGTTCAGCGACAATCCCGCCACGCCGGCTCACGAACGCTACAACTACCTTTATTCAGAGGAAGAACTTGATCCTTGGGTCGCGCGCATCCGCACCGTGAATCAACACACCCGCAATACCTTCGTGGTCACCAACAATCACTACCAGGGCAAAGCCGTGGTCAACGCCCTACAGCTCATCAGTATTTTGAAAGGCAGCAAGGTGAAGGTGCCGGAGCCGTTGCGGCAGCACTATCCGGAGCTGGAAAGAATTGCCAGCGAGATGCCCGCGGAGCCGACACTATTTTCTCTGGGCGCGCCAGCGGCAAAGAAAGCGAAACGCTCTATTTCTTGAAGAGGTTCTCGAACGCTTGCCGCGCATCGGGCGGACGTCCGGGGGAAGAAGCTTCGGCGGGCACTTGAGCGGGCTGCGCGTAAGAGGTGGGCGCAGTGTCCTTTTCCACGGTCATGCGGAATTCGTACAACGCGCACTCGTTCTTGGCATCCTTGGGGGAAATGCGAGCGGGAATGGACTGCGTGCACTCAAACTGGGCGCCCGAATCGAAGAAACGGCACTGCTTGCAACAATGCAGCTCGGAATTGCATTTGGGGCATGTGCCCTTGGCGTCGAAGCCAGCGACCAAAACGGCACCGCAATTGGAACATCGCGCCCGCGTAACCGTCCCTACCATCCGGGGCGTCCGCGGGCCCAGATGATCGCTGGCACCGCGGGGGCCGCCCTGCGGCGGCTTGCGGTCATGCCGATCCTTCTTCTCGTGCTTCTCCTGCTTTTCTGCTTCGCGATAGCCGCGATGGCCGTACTTGCGATCCACAAATGCCTCCGTCCGTCAGCCTCGACGGACTGCCACTTCCATTCTTTACACCACTAGACTAAAACGGTTCTGATACCGACATGTATCCAATCGGATTGCTACCTAGCCCTGCACACCAGTCTTCCCGGTTGAAGTTATCCTGGGATGCCACAAAGCGAGGGCAGAAGATGGGACCTCTATGTTTGTAATCCTATGGGAGTTTGAAGTCAAGCCGGGAAGCGAGCCTGCGTTTGAAAGAGTCTATGGGCCCCAGGGTGACTGGGTCCGGCTCTTTCGCAGCGACCCTCAATTCCGGATGACTCGCCTCCTACAGGATTCCTCCCGCCCCCGAATCTACTGCACCATGGACTTCTGGGACTCCGAGGTAGCCTATGAAAACTTCAAGAACATTCACCGCGCGGCCTACCAGGCCTTGGATCAAGCAACGGAAGGCCTGACCCTTAGCGAACGCCACCTAGGCTCTTTCCTGCAGAGCGACGCCGCAACTCCTTCGCCCTAGCTGAACATCCTCACCAATCCATCGGGCGGCAAGTCCGGCTGAAGAAACTTCCTCGGCGTACCTGCAACCCCCAGAACCGCTTCCGCAGCCAGATAGCCGCTGCGCACCGCCCCTTCCATCGTTGCGGGCCAACCGGTCGCGGTCCAATCTCCCGCCAGAAACATTCCACGAATCGAAGTCTCTTGCATCGGACGCCAACGGTCCACGTCAGGTTGCGGCGAAAATGTGGCTGCAGCTTCCTTGATGACCGTGGCTTTGGTCAGGACGGCGTCGCGCGCCGCGGGCAGCGCATGCCGCACCTCCGCCAGGCACAAATCAATGATCTCCTGCCGGGGCTTCTGCAGTAGATCGTAGGATGCGCTGATGACCAACTGTAGATACTGCCCTTTTTCTCCAGCAGCCCCGTTCGGGGTTCCATACAGCGCCGTTTTGTTGAAGATCCATTGCGTCGTGGTTTCCAGCAGGGTTACGAACGGCTCTCGCATGACTTCGCGATCGAACCAAAAATGCACGCCGGTGATGGGCGCAACTCGGATTTTGCCCAGATTGGCGAGCGATGGCTCGAGCCGCTTGATTTCTTCATTCAAGAGATCGGCAAGCGCGTCATGAGGCAGCGCAAATACATAGGCATCGGCGCTTTCTTGGCGCCCGCCATCAAATTCCACGTTGTTGACAGCCCCGCCAGCCAGATGGATCGCGCGCAGTGGAACGCGTAGATTCACTTCCCCGCCCCGCCGCTCGATTTCCGCTTTGCAGCCGTCATACAACTGCGCCAGCCGAACCCCGGGAACTCCCATGCGATAGCCAGTGCGGTTAGAAAGGAATCCCTTCCAGAATACGTCCACGCCATAGCGCGCATCGGTGCGGTCAAGCTCCTCGTCCAGCGCGCTCACTAGGACGACGCGCCAGAACCGCTCCATCGCGCCGCGCGTCTGCTTGCGCCGCCGCAGCCATTCCAGCATTGAAATGCCGCCCGCTTCCTCGAGATCCTTTGGCTTCCCTTTGCTCCGCAGAATATCCATCATCGCGCGGCCGATGGAGTATTTGTCCGCCAGCGACAGCGGTGAGAATGTCGCGAACGACCCAAGCATGTGGAAGGGTGCGGGCAACAATCCGGCCTGCATTTCACCCGTGCGCCCTTGGGGGTCCTGAAACAGCAGGCGATCGAAGAATTTGATCTTGTCCGCGGAACCCACGCGCCGGTAGAAATCTTCCAGATTCGTGCAGCATCCCAGCGTCACGTGCTGGCAATTGTCCACATGCTCGCCGTCGGGCAACACGTAGGACGTTGCTCGGCCACCTAGAAATGGCCGCTGTTCGAACAGCCGCACGCGCCAGCCCGCTTCAGCCAGCGCGACGCCCGCCGACAGCCCCGCCAGTCCCCCGCCGATCACGATCACGCTTGGCAAGTATGTTCTCTTCCGTATGGCGCCCGAATCGCGCCTTGGCAACCAACTTCAGCTTCTCCGCCTTGGAGAGCCGCACGCGCTCCCCGAAAACGGCAAAATCCTTCGACTCAATCTCCGCCAGCAGCGCGCTGTACGTGCGCACCAGCAACCACAACGTGCTCCGGCTGTCCTCTTCAATCAAGCTGAGCAGATTTGCGCCTTCCTCGTACAGCCTCCAGGCACGTTCCGCCTCAAACCGCAGCAATTCATGGACGCCCAGCGTGGCTTCGCTTCTGCCAAAATCCGCTTTCGCCACGCCGTAGCGCGCTAAATCCTCTTCCGGCAGATACACGCGGCCATTCGCGTAATCTTCCCGAACATCCCGGATGATATTGGTCAGTTGAAACGCCAGCCCGAGTTTCTCCGCAAGGTCGAGTGCCTTCGCATCCCGAAATCCAAAAACGTGCGTGCACGTCAGGCCGACAGTTCCCGCCACACGGTAGCAATATTCCTCCAGTCGCTCGAATGAGGGATACGCCTGGATCGTCAAATCCATTTCCGCGCCGGAAATCAGGTCATGCAGATAACGCACCGGCATGTTGAAACGGCCGATCGTGTCCGCCAGAGCAGGCAACACCTCTTCCGCACCCGGCAGCGTTGCCACGGGTGACTCCATCGCCGCATTTCCGTCGAACACCTGCAATTGCCCGGTAATCGCCTGATCCAGCGCCGCGCGCCACCTCGCCAGCCCGCGCTGCTTTTCCGCCAGGTTGGCGCCTTCATCGGAAACATCGTCAATCAAGCGCATGAATGCATAGAGCGCCACAATCCCGTCCCGCTTCGTCTTGGGCAGCAGGAAAAACGCTGGATAAAAGTTGCTGTGGGCCGCCCGGGCCACGCGGTGGCATTCCGCATAAGACGCCGCAATTTCCCGCGAAGTTCCATCTGCAACCGAAAATCGTGCGCCCTCTCGCGCGAATCCTCCGTTGCGGTCGTCGTCGCCCCGCTCTAACACGTGCGCCGCAATCGCGCGCCCCAATAGCCGCACCTGCTTACCCTTGCTCACGTTTGGCCGCCGGTTCAGCGTGTCATACCCCAGCGCTTCAATCGCATCCAACACCGCCAGCCCGCCACGGCTGAACATTTCCAGGTCCACGCTCAACTTGCCTTGCACCTTCCTCGACAGCGGCAGCCCCTTTTCAAACAATTCCCGCGTCTGGGCAATCAATTCTTTCATCAGCGACACATAGCGCTCGCTGAACCTCTTCCCGACAATGTCGCTTTCCGTGACGCCGTGCGCCGCGGCCCGCTCCAGCGGTATATAGATTCGCCCCTTCTCCAGATCCCGCGAAACGTCCTGCCAGAAATTGGCAAGCTGCAGCGCCGTGCAGGTTGCATCGGAAAGCCTTTGCCGGTGGTCATCCCGGTAACCGCATAAGTACAGCACCAACCGCCCCACGGGATTTGCCGAATACGCACAATAATCAAGCACGGCTTCCCAAGTCCCGTAACGCTTGACCACCTGGTCCTGACGAAACGCCTTCAATAAATCCGCGAACGGCTGCTTCGGAACGTCCTTGGCCACCACCGTTTCGCGCAACGCCACAAACACCGGATGCGCAGGCCGCCCCTCATAGCACGCATCAAGTTCCCGCTCCCACCAGTCCAACAACTCTAGTGCGCGCTCTCTCTCAGGGATTTCGTCGCCCAAATCATCCGCCCACCGGCAATACGCATAAACATTATAGAAATGCTGGTGCAGTTCCTTCGGCAGGAGCCAGGACACAACGTTGAAATTTTCGTAGTGGTGCGTCGTTAGCCACCGCGTGTAGGCCTGCGCTACATCCGCCGCGCACCCGTTGGCGGGCAGTTTGGCAGCGATCTCAAGTTCGCCGGGGCGCAACATCAACGAAGAACTTCCTCATTCATTTGATCAGAGTGGGCTAAACCAATCGAAGGTCCGGGTTTCACGAATCACGATTCACAGGTCACGTAACTTGGGCCCTGCCTACGGCCTCACGGCCAGCTTGATTTCGCCGCTGCGCGCTTTCATGCGCTCAAACGCCTGCGGCAGATCTACCAGGCCAATCTCCTCGGTGACAAAATCCTGGGCCGATATATCGCCACGGCGGATCGCTTCCATCGCTTCACGGATAAAGCGCGGCGTGTGATGGAACGGTGAAATAATCTTGATTTCCGAATAGTGAATGGTGGCCGGCGCGATTTCCACCCGCGTGTCCTTGGGGAGCCCGCTGAAGAAATTCACCACCCCGCCCCGCCGCACCATCGCCAGCGCCTGCTGCCAAGTCGCGGGATTGCCGGCGGCCTCCACAACGCAGTCCGGCCCGCGCTGCTCGTCGGTCAGCGCCTTCACCGCACCGGCAACGTCGCCAACCTCGGTGACATTGATGGTCGCTACGGCACCCAGCTTGCGTGCAACCTCCAGGGGAGCCTCCCGGCGGGCCAGCGCAATCACTCGTACGCCGCGACGCGACAACATGCGCACAAATTTCAATCCGATGGGACCGCAGCCAATCACCGCGGCCGTATCGCCCGTGCGCACTTCCATTTCATGAATCCCGCGCAGCACGCATGCCAGGGGTTCCACCAGCGCGGCGCTATGGTCGTCTATTGAGTACGGCACTTCCAGCATGTTCTCACGGACGATGCGTCCGGGAATGCGCATGTATTCCGCGTACGCCCCGTTGTTAAAGAGCAGATCCTCGCAGAGATTTTCCTGGCCGCGGCGGCATTGGTAGCAGCGGAAGCAGGGCGCGGAGTTGGCGGCTACCACCCGCGCACCCAGCCGCCATTTCGCGTCCACGCGCTTCCCCATGGCGACAATCTCGCCAACCACTTCGTGGCCAAACACCGCCGGTGGCCGGATCATCTTCGCGTGGTAGCCGCGTATCCAGACCTTCAGGTCGGTGCCGTCGGTCAGTGCCAGGCGCACCCGCAGAAGCACTTCTTCGGCCGACAATGCGGGCACATCGATTTGTTCGACGCGCAGATCTTCGCTGCCGTAGAGCACCGCCGCCGTCATTCTTGACGGCACCAGGATCTTCGTCGGGGCCAGCACTTCTTCCACCCCCATCTCAGTCCTTTTTGTGGACGCTGCTCTCATTGGTGCGTGATCAGGACCTTAAGCGATGTTTCCGTGGGCCTTGCCGCCAGTTCCAAACCCTCTTGGATTCTACCTAGCGGAAACCGGTGCGTCACAATCTCCATCACCGGCAGTTTCTTTTCCAGCACCAGCGCCGCCGCACTCTCTTGGATGTCCATGGCCGCGCTGTAGCTGCCCAGTATCTCTTTTTCGTCTATCCCTATAGCCGCGGCGGGAAACTCAATTTTCGTGACAGGGTCGTTTGCGGCAAACAGAAGCACCCTGCCACCGGGCCGCGCCGCCGCCAAAGCATCTGCGACCACGGCCGGATGCGCTACAGCCACCAGGACCGCGTCTGCCCCCCGTCCCTCGGTACGTGCGTGCAATGCTTCCACAAGCTTATCATTTATGGGGTCAAAAGACTCCACAGCTCCCAATCTTAAGCTTTTCTCACGCCGCGTGGCCATGGGGTCACTTGTATACATGCGCGCTCCCTCATATTTGGCAACCATCAGAAGTTGCAGCCCGATGGGGCCGCACCCGGCGATGAGGACCATCTCGCCCGCCGCAACGCGCGCCTTCTGCACCGCCTTCACGATGGTATTGATGGGTTCGATGAACGTGGCCTCCTCAAACGTCACATTGTGCGGCAACGCCACGATCCCCCGCTCCGCCACCCAGGGCATCGCTTTCACGTACTCCCCAAAGCCTCCGCCATTCGGCGTGAATCCCCCGGTCAATCCGGTCGTTTTGTATTGCTTGCACTGAGAGAACAGCCGGTTCTTGCAGTAAAAACATGTCCCGCACGGAACGTGGTGGAAACTCATCACGCGGTCGCCCAGCTTCCACCTGGTCACGCCGCGCCCCAGCGCGACGACAGTACCAGCCAGCTCATGGCCCAGGATCTGCGGTGGTTCCACGTAGCGCTGGAATATCTTCTTGATGTCCGTTCCGCAGATGCCGCACGCCGCCACCTTAATAAGCACTTCGCCGTCCCGCACCTCCGGCACAGGCACTTCCTCCACCCGCACCACGCCCTTCTCCCGGAACACCCCCGCCCGCATCGTCTTCGGTATTGGCCCCAACATTCTCGCCTGTTCCACCACCGTCCCAGCTCCGCTCATCGCGCCGCCACCTATTCATCCGTTCCCAAGCCCCAATGCAGAAAGCGCTGTCGAACGGCTGCAATATATTTGTCAAGAAAATCTGCGAGATTCTGGGCAGCTTTCTCACTTCGCTTCCCAAAACCGATCATGGCGGGAATTTTGTGGGGACGGCGTCCCACTTGCAGCAACAGTTTTCCGTAGTGGATTTGTCCATCTCCGCCCATCGACCACCCGAAGTCCAAAGGAAGATCCTCCTCTACGGTGTCGCTGATCGCTCGAATGGCAAGGGCCGGCACTTGCTTTTCCCTTGCCCTCGTCAAAACATGAAAGCTTTCCATTTCTACCACATCGCCAAACTCAGACATGAATCTCTTGGACTTCGCCTGACAAATGACTTGGGTGTTTGTCAGGAATAAGTTGACGGGAGTCGCACCCGTTTCTTCAGCCAGATTGACCAGAAGAGGCCGGCTCCTAAACTTCTTCCCACCGTTCACCAATAAGGCTTCACGGGCCACTACAATTTCCCCACTCTTGAGTTCAGGCTTTAATCCGCCCGCCAATCCGGAACTAATGCACAGGTCAGGCTTTTCTTTCAGTAAGGAAGAGAGAAACGTCCTTGCGCCTTTCCAACCAACACCCGTCAGGTACACGTCAAGCTGAAGATCGTCAATCCGGCAGCTGTACCACACATCCGAGCCCCCACGGTGACCCCCATGAACACTCTCCTTGCGCCTAAAAGCATGGCGCCGCCGCCACGGCGCAAATTCCGCTTCCACCGCGAATGTCACCAGCGCCCTCATCAGCTCTTCCTTACTTGCTTCCTTCACATCCTTTACTTCGTTTACCTCATCCTCTTCGCTCGTCCCGCCCGCACATACCCATTCGCCTGATACCACCGCACCGCACGCTCCAGTGCCGCCACCACCGGCCCCGGCTGAAATCCCAATTCTCGCCGCGCCCGCGAAGCATCCACAAACATCTTGTGCCGCGCAATCTTCACGCCTTCTACCGGAATCCCCGGCTCTTTCCCAATCAATCGCGAAAACGCGCTCTCCACGTAGGCTACACCCAACGCCAGCCCGTGCGGGATTTTCATCACCGGCGCCGGCAAACCTGTGATCTTCGCCAGCGTATCCAGCACTTCCTTCAGCGTCAGGTTTTCCGCGCCCAGCAGATACCGCTCGCCAATCTTGCCCTTCTCCGAAACTAGCAAATGCCCCGCGGCGCACTCCTCCACTCCCACGAAATTCAATCCTGTCTCCACGTAACCCGGCATCTTCCCATTCAGAAAATCTAAAATGATCTTTCCCGTCGGCGTGGGCTTCCAGTCCCACGGCCCCACCGGTGTGGTAGGCATTGCCACAATCACCGGCATTCCTTCCTTCGCCGCCTTCAGCACTTCCTGCTCGGCCATCCATTTCGAGCGCTTGTAGTGCCCGATCATCTCCTCGAGCTTTGCCTCCGTGAATTCGTTGGGGAGCTCGGGCCGGTCCACTGCGATCGTCGCCACGGTGCTGGTGTAAATCAATTGGCCAACGCCGGCGCGCTTGGCTGCGTCCAGCAAATTCTTTGTCCCGCCCACGTTGGAATCGTAGATTTCCTGCGGATTTTTCGCCCACAGCCGGTAATCCGCCGCCACGTGAAACACCCGTTGCACTCCGTTCATCGCGCGTCCCAACGAAGCTGAATCTCGCAGATCCCCGGTCACATATTCCAGTGACAAATCGCTGATCGCGCGATTGCTACTGGAAGCACGCACCAGCACGCGCACATCGTCGCCGCGCGCCACCAATTGCCGTGTCACATGGCTGCCCAAAAATCCTGCCGCGCCCGTCACAAGTGTCGTCATGGCTTCCGCACGCTTTCTCGCTTCTCGCCCAATCCGCCGCTGAATTGCCAAGCCAGCATCTTCCAGGCGTCACCCGTTTTGCGATTCACTCCCAGCAGAGCCGCCGTCTCAAAGCCGGCCTGACACGAGCACGTCTCACACCGCGGGTTCATGCCCCGGCCAAAATTCTCCCAAAGCGTATTTTCCAGCAGCGCTTTGTAGCTCTTCTCGAGGTTGTAGTCCAGCAAATAGCAAGGACCAGACCAGCCGCCCGGCCCGTATACCGGGCCTCCCCACACGCTGCAATCGAGCTCGCGTTCCCCGCGCAAGTATTCCAGGTAAACCGGTGACACCAGCAAATTATAATCACTCAGGGAATCGCTGATTTCCGCGAACCGCTGGTGCATCGCGGCGTGGAATTTGGCGCTCGCGTCCCGGCAAACTCTTCCGGGAAGGTACACCGGCGCGAGCATGTAACCATCCACGTGCATCCCATGCAGTTTCGCATACAGCGCCGCCAGATCCCGCACATCGGTGTTCGGGTACACCGTCGAGGTCACCACTACAAAAAAACCCGCATTCTTCGCGGCCTTCACGCCATCGAGCGCTTCCGCAAACTGTCCCGGCTTGCCCGCGCGTGAATCGTGGATGGCTTCCGTGCCATCAAGCCTCACGTTCCAGAAAAAATTGGTTTCCGGCGGGATCATGTGCAAATGCCGCCGTATCAGTGTGCCGTCCGTACAAAGGAAGAGATGCTTGCCGCGATCCAGGACCGCGCGCGTCAGCTCCGCGATTCCCTCACATTCCAGCGGTTCGCCGCCACAGATGGCCACTACGGGCGTGTCGCACTCCTCCATCGCCGCCAGGCATTGCTCCACGCTGAGTGGCGTCCGGCGCGGCGCTGCCGCCGCCTGCCCATTTCCGCCGTTCAATCCGCCGCACGTGCCCGCATAGCCGCCCAGGGGGTCCAGCGTAAGCATGACGGCGAATTTCCGCTCGCCGCGCAGTTTGTGCCTCGCGAGATGTTTGGCGGAATCGAAGATCAGCCGGAGGGGATACCGCATTGTTTTGCTTAGGAGGCGCTGCGCTCCCGCGCCGGATACAGCCCGCGGCGCCCGCGGAATTCGCCCGGCCGGAATTTGATGGCGCAATATTCCTGCGCGCGGCTGGCCTGATTGCGATAACGCGCCAGCGCATACACTGGGAAAGAATTCTTGTAGAGGTGGTATTTCAGATAAAACACGCCGGGGAAGCCCGTGCCGGTAAAATCCTCTTCACTCCAGGACCCGTTAGCATTCTGTTGCTGCACCAGGTACGCGGCGGCGCGCGCAATCGCCGGATCGTCAGGATCCGCTCCCGCGAGCAGCCCAATCAATCCCCACGCGGTTTGCGATGGCGTGCTATTGCCCTGCGCCTTGCTGGAAACGACCTCATAGCTGCGCAGCGATTCGCCAAAGCTCCCATCGGCCTTCTGCACCTGGCGCAGCCAGGCGACAGCCCGCACGCAATAATCTTGCGCCGTCAGCGACACGGTCTCCAGCGCTCGCAATACCCCGCTCGTACCGTACACATAATTCACGCCCCAGCGCCCAAACCACGATCCGTCCTTGCTCTGATCTTTCGTCAGGAACTGCACGGCCTTCTGAACCACCGGATGATCGCCGGGCCACCCAAACCGCCCCAGGCATTCCAGCACCCGCGCGGTCACGTCCGCTGTGGAAGGATCGATCATGGCGTTGTGGTCCGCGAACGGAATATTGCACAGGATCTGCCGGTCATTATCGCGATCAAAAGCGCCCCAGCCGCCATCGCGGTTCTGCATGCTCAGCAGCCACTGGATTCCCCGGCGCATCGCCGCTTCCATCCTCTTCTCGTCGGGGAATTTCACCCGCTGCAGCGCCATCAAGACGAACGCGGTGTCATCCACGTCGGGATAAAAATCATTGCGGAACTCAAAGGCCCAGCCGCCCGGCTCGGCATCCTTGTTCTTGACCTGCCAATCGCCCTTGCCCAAGACTTGTTTTGTCAGGATCCAGTCCGCCGCCTTCACCAGCGCCGGATGATCCGCCGGCAAGCCCGCTTCTTCCAGAGCCACCATCGCGATGCACGTATCCCACACCGGGGAAACGCAAGGCTGTAGGCGAATGGTGTCGCCTTCCTCAATTTCAAACCGCGAAAATTCCTTAATTTCCCGCCACGTTAGCGGATCTTCCGGCCCGTGCCCCAGCGCCATCAGCGCAAAAATCGAGTTCATCATCGAGGGATAGATGGCCGCGAGCCCCTCGGTCCGCTCCATGTGCTCCACCATCCACTGCTTGGCTTCCTTGATGGCTTTTTGCCGCAGCGGTTTCCACGGCAGCTTTTCGTATAGCTTCAACCCGCGATCCACCGCAAGAAACAGATTCTTCCAGGAGAGGATCTGCTTGCTCCAGTTGAATGCCGCCGTCTTCTGCGTGGGATCCTTGAACAGTTCGTCCACCCGCGCGTGTTTCGGCAGGCGAAACTCCGGCCGCACCGACGACAATATCGCCATCGGAATCACGATCCCGCGCGTCCACGAAGACATCTCGTAAATATTGAAATAGAACCAGTTCGGCAGTAGCACCAATTCCGGCGGAATCGCCGGCACCAGCTCCCAGCCCACGGCTCCCACCAGCGCCAGATAAAAACGCACGTAGGAATTCGTGTGTTCCAATCCACCCAGGCGGTGCACAACCTCGCGCGCCTTCACCATGTGCGGCGCGTCGGGAGAATCCCCTGCCAGCTTTAGTGCGAAATAAGCCTTTGAAGTGGCGTTAAGTTCCGACGTGCCGCCAGGATAAATCGGCCAGCCGCCATCGTCCATTTGCTTCCGCCGGACGTAGTTGGCCAGCTTGGCGATACGCGCCGGATCGGCCTTGTCGAGTACGTGAAGGTAGTAAATGTAATCGGATTCGAGGGTGGTATCGGCTTCGAGTTCACCGTGCCAATACCCTTCCTCAGCTTGGATGGATAGGAGATACTCAGTGCCGCTCTCGACGGCCCTTTCAACCTGCTCAGCCCAAGTCTCCTGCCGCCATGGTGCTGGCGCAGGCGCGACCGGCAACTCCTCTCCTATACGTACGTACGACCCCATCTCGGCTCCCCCTCAAGCGAAACGTAGTGCTCCCCCGAAAAGATTCTACTTGCCTGCTGAGAAAGTTCTTCTCTTTAGGAGGCCGGGGCTTCAGTTCACCCTGAGCCTCGAAGGGCCCCGGAGTAAAAACCCCGAAAATGACGGGCTTTAGCCCCTGAAGAAACTCTTCCCGGCGTCTTCCAGCAACATTACAAGCCATAAGCAACAGCTCAGCTAACTATCCTGTTGCCTTGCACTTCCAAAAAATACGGCGGAGCAGAACTCCCCGGGTACTTGCAGTACCCATTATCCCTGCCCCCGGAAAATCGGTCAACGAATAAGATGTCACCGCCGAGACCCCGAGTTGCCGCAAAGTGTCACAATTTCACCCCAGGAGCCCCTTCCGGAATTTGATGTACCAGTGCCCCCAAAGGTTCCAGCCCACTTTCGCCTTCTCTTTGCGCCACCGTGGGCTTCTCACCAGCGACTTGGCCGCCGCATCCAGAGCCGTGCCGGAGAAGCCGGCCTTTCTGCCATAACTTTTGGTGACCTTCGATCTCTCTGTGCCTATCCTTTCCGACCGGCCTCTAACTTCTTGACGCGCTCCGCCAACTCCGGCAGCCGTGCGAACCACGCATATTGCTCTCTGAACTTTTCCAACGGCCGCGCGGGCGTTCCCCAAACCGTCTCCCCGCTTCGAATGGTCTTGCCATTGAGAATCCCCGCCTGCCCGCCTGCGATCGCGCGATCTTCCAGCGTGCAATGTTCCCCCATGCCCACTTGCCCGCCGCAGACCACGTGATGCCCCAGCTTGCAGGAGCCTGAAATCCCCGTCTGCGCCGCAACCACGGTGTGCTCGCCGATCTGGACGTTGTGGCCCACGTGCACCAGATTGTCCAGCTTCACTCCCGCACCGATCCGCGTGTCATCCAGCGAGCCGCGGTCCACCGTCGTATTCGCTCCAATCTCCGCATCCTCGCCAATCTCCACAATCCCTGCCTGCGGAAATTTCCAGTATCTCTCTCCGTCAAACGCATACCCGAATCCATCGGCGCCGATGACAGCTCCCGCGTGGATTTCCGCGCGGCTCCCCAAACGCACGCCGGCATACAGCGTCACATGCGGGTGCACGCGGCAATTCTCGCCGATCCAGCATCCTTCGCCGATCACGCAGTGCGCCCCAATTTGCGTGCCCTCCCCAATGTGTGTGTCCTCGCCAATCACCGCGTACGCTCCAATGCCCGCGCTCGCCGCCACCCGGGCCAGCGGCGCTACAATCGCCGTCGGGTGAATGCCGCTGGCGATCGGCCGCCGCTCCAACAGAATCGCCGCCGCCTTCGCAAAGGCCACCTTGGGCTGCGCACTGCGCAGCACCGTCTTCCCCACCAGGTCAATCCCTTCTCTCGCCACCACGCAAGCGGCTGCCGAAGCCACCGCGCGCTCCGCATGCTTTGCCGTTTCGACGTAAATCAAATCGTGCGACCCCGCTCGCTCCGGCGCGGCTACACCGGTCAAATCCCATGAGCCGTCCCCTTCCACCTTCGCTCCAACAGCTTGAGCCACATCTCTCGCTGTGCTTTTCATCGCCCGCTTCTCCTCTGCTTCTGCCTTACCCTCGCGGTTCCCCTGCTCTTCACAAGAAATCGTACAAAAGCGGTTCACCACGCGGCCGGTTTTTCCATCGCGCGTGCACCCACACCCACTGCTCGGGATGCTTACGGATAATCTCCTCGATCACTTTGGTAAACCGCCGGGTGTTTTCCAGAATGTCGCACTCGGCATCTCCCGTGCGCACCAGTTCCACCGGCGGCTCGAAGCGCAAACGGTACTTCCGAATATTCTCATCCCAATAGGCGTACCCTGGCACAACCGCGGCATCTGTATGCAACGCCACGCGCGCGATTCCGGTCGTCGTGCAGGCCGGCGTGCCAAAAAAATTCACGAACGCTCCTTCCTCCGGCATGGTGTTCTGGTCCGCAAGGATTCCGATCGTCCCTGCCTCCTTCAGCACCCTTAACATCACCCGTGCCGATTCGTTTTTGAAGATCGGCCGGTTCCCCGATAGCCCGCGGTAGTGATTTACCAGGCGGTCCAGCGGCGCGTTGTCCAGCGGCCGCGCCATGTAATGCAGCGGGTACCCATATAGCCCGTGCGCAAACGAGGAAAGTTCCCAGGCGCCGATGTGACCGGTGAGGTAGAGCACGCCTTTGCCGCGCCTCTGCCCCGCAAGAAAATTCTCATGCCCATCAAGGATGACGATCTGCTCGATGTTTTCGCGATTGTACTTCGGGAACCGCGCGAACTCCGCTGCCATCCACCCCAGGTGGCGCGTCATCTTGCGCAACACACCGCGGCGTTGCGCGTCTGTCCAATCGGGGAATGCCAGCCGCAAATTAGACTCCGCAGTCTTGCGCAATTTGGGCCGCGCCACGAGCAGCAGGCGTGCCCCTGCTGCCGCGACGCTTCGCGCCATCGGTCGCGGCAGGAGGCCCAGCGTCTTAACCGCGCTCCACGCCACCGCATATTGCAGCCATTCCTTCATCAGTGCTAAGTATCCCCGTCCTTTCGCGCCAGTATGACGGACTTCCGCCATTCCAAGATACACTTAGCAAGCTGCTGAAGAAGACTTTCTCTTTAGGAGGCCGGGGCTTCAGCCCCGGCGTAAAGCTCCTTAAACGAATGGGCTTTAGCCCCTGAAGAAAACCTTCTCAGGTTTGTTCAGCACTTTGTTTGATTTTAGAGCCGGCGACCCGTGACACAAACTGACAACTCCAGCCGTGATGGCGATTCCCTCTCGACGACCGCGCGCGCCCTCTGGCTTGTCCTCATTATTGCAACACTCTATCTCTGCTATTTCCACAATTTGGGCGCCATCGGCTTAGTGGGGCCCGACGAGCCGCGCTACGCCTGGATTGCCCGCGAAATGCACGAATCCGGTGACTGGGTCACGCCCCGCCTTTATGGCAAGCCCTGGTTCGAGAAGCCAGTCCTTCTCTATTGGGGCACGGCGCTCAGTTTCAAGCTCTTCGGTGTAACCGAGTCCGCGGCACGCATGCCCAGCGCCTTCGCGGCGCTGCTCGCGACCCTAGCCATGGCCTGGCTGGCCTGGCGTATCTATGGCCCGTGGACAGCGCGCTGGTTGCTGCTTCTTCTGCCCACGACTGCGGGCATGATCGGTTTCTCCCACGCCGCCGCCCCGGACATGCCCTTCGCCGGCACACTTACGATCGCTATGGTTTTTGCTGCTGGCATCCTTGGGCTCGTTCCGCCCGCTGGTTTCTCGCTTCATGCACCGAATTTTAGCTTTTACACAAACACACGCCCCGGGGGTCTTGTCAGTCTGCTCTTCTTTGGCTTTTTCCTCGGCCTCGCCATGCTCGCAAAGGGCCCTGCCGCCATCGTTCTCTCCGGCGGCGGCGTACTGTTGTGGGCGGCACTCACCAGACGCTGGCGTGACGCCTTCCGCTGCCTCCATCCGGTCGCCATTGCCAGCTTCTGTCTTACCGCGCTCCCCTGGTACATCATCTGTTCCCGGCGAAATCCCGATTTCTTCCGCATCTTCATCATCGAGCACAATTTCAAGCGCTACGTCACCCCCGAATTCCAGCACATCCAGCCCTTCTGGTTTTACGTGCCTGTGCTGCTCGTCGCCTTCGCTCCCTGGACTCTGGCGCTAGTCTGGTCCGCCTTGTTCGGAGTCTTGCGCGCTTGGCCGCAACGTCGCCCCTCCGACGCCACGCTCCTCGCCTTGTGCTGGGTCCTCTTCTGCCTCGTATTCTTCTCCATCTCCAAATCAAAGCTCCCCGGCTACATCCTCCCCGCCGTGCCACCTATCGGCCTGCTTCTTTCGAGAGCCTACGTGCGCCTCGTTCCACAAGAGGGGTGGACGTTTCGCTTGCTGCTGCTCGGCAGCGCTATCCCAATGGTCCTCGTGGGAGCAATGCTCTGGTCCTTACACTTCGGAGTCGAGCGATTCACTGCGGCAGCAGCCGCGGGGGTCGGCTGGGTTTTGTTGCCCTTCGGAATCGCAAACCTTCTCTTGGCGGCAAGGAAGACCGCCGCGCGGCACCCTTCTGCCCTTTCCTCGCTCTGCGTAGTTCCGATACTTGTCCTGCTTTTGTTCTTCAACCATTTGGCGCCATTATTTCTGCGTTATGACCCCTCCGGAAAAACACTCGCCCAAGAGCTGCATGCCGCGAAAATCCCACCTGAACAGACTTACGTCGCCCACATGCGACGCGGCCAGCTATTCAGTCTGAGCTTTTATCTGCACCAGGAAATTCAAACGTGGGATCCAGACCAACCCAAGGCGGGCTACCTGTTGCGCAACTCCAGGGACTGCGGCCACTTCGTGAAACCGCCGTGGACATGCTCGACCGATCCGCTCCAACTCCCAACAAGCGGTTGGTTCCTTTACAAAGTTCAGCGCGAAGACTCAGTGAGCAACCGGGCTGACCGGGGCACTCTTCGGGGCAAAAACCTTGGGGGCGGGCTTAACCGGGACGGGCTCGACGCTCGTAATCGGCAACCGCGCTAGGAAGAACGTCACCACGCGATTCTCGTAGGTGCGCTTCTCGTCGTCCGGCAAATTCACGAAATTTCCGTGCGCGACGATGGCCTGTTCGCGCGGCTCGCCCGCCTTCAAAAACATCTCACGCGTTATCGCAGCGAGTTCCGGATCATCCGCTGCACCAATAAACAGGATCGGCACGCCGGACCCGGACAAGCGCTTCAGCTTTGCGGAGAGTGGCGGATCATTTTTGTAAGCGTAGTTCAGCCACTCAAAACTCGTTTGCGCGGACCTCACCATCAGCGGGAATCCGCCCACGCCGGTCTTTTCCACGCCGATCTTCACCATCTGTTTCGGGCTGTCGTACACGGAATCGAGCACCAGCGCGCGCACGCGAGGGTCCTTCTCCGCCTCACGCAGCGCAGCGTACGCGCCCAGATTGTAGCCCCACAAGCCAAAGCGCCCGGCATCCACGTCATTTCGTGTGGCCAATGTATCGATGGCGGCGCGCACCTCGTCCGACTCGCGATAGCCGAATGTGGTCAAGCCGTCATTCCCGCCGTGGGCCGCAAAATCAAATACGAACGAGTTGTACTGGTGGTCCTGGAGCGAGGAAACCAACGTGAGCAATTCGCCCCGGCTGGATTGATAGCCGTGGCAAAGAATGATTGTCGGCGCTCCCCGCAACCCGGGGAAGAACCAGCCTTTGCGGGTGCCCAAGCCCGCGACGGTAAAGTCCACTTCATCGGGGCGCCCCGGGAAACTCTCCATATTGATCTCTGAACTTGTTCGCTGCGGCTTCACAATCCAGTAAATCAGCACCCCGGAAATGACCACCGTTGCGATCGCGGCAAAAAACACCAGCGCCAGAATCACGGTCAAAAGCTTCATGTACCAACGTGTTGGATACCGCAGTTCGTACAGGATCGACATGGGCTTTGGGCTTCAGGGCCGGTCCGGTGGACGGCCGCTTCACATTTCTTTCTCAGCCGTTGCTCAGGCTACAGCCGCATCCTAACACGCGTTTTCACACCCCTCCCTTTTCATCTCTCCCCCCTGTGCCCGATTCGTATCGCCCCGTCGCTTCCCATTTGGCGGTCCACGCACCGAATCGGATATTATGGCTACTGGGCTGGGGGACACCCTGCCGCCCTATCCATGAACATTGTTGACCTGCGCCAGACGACTGTCCGCCAGATCGAGCCTCTGCTGCTTGAAGAAGCTCGCCATTGGCGCGAGGACCTTCATTGGGACTACCGCAGCGCGACCGACCTCATCAAGCGCTTCCTGGAGGCGCACGCTCTTTCCGGTTGCGTGGCCTTTGACCACGGCATCGCGGTGGGCTACGCCTTTTACGTGCTGGAGGATCACAAAGGGCTGATTGGCGACCTGTTTGTCTCGCCGAGTTGCGATCAGGAGCCCATCGGCCGGCGACTTCTGGATGAAATGCTATTCTCCATGCGCGCGCTGCCCCAATTGCAGCGCATCGAAGCTCAGCTCATGCCTTTCGGCGGGCCGGTGGAAGACGCGCTGCGCGACCAGGGATTCCGCCTGCACACCCGGCAATTCATGCTTTTCGACCTGTTGAAGAAGGCCGGAGGGGCGCCCAGCATCAACTCCGGTTTACGCCTGGATCGCTGGAATGATCGCTACATGGAGTCGTGCGCCAAGCTGATCTATCTGGCCTATGCGAATCACGTGGATGGCGATATCAATGATCAGTACCGCTCGCGGCACGGCGCGCTGAAATTCCTGAAGAACATTATTCTGTTGCCCGGCTGTGGCCAGTTTGTGCCCAACGCCTCATTCGTTCTGCGCCATCCCGGCAGCGAAGACTTGGTGGGCGCTGTCCTCACCAGCGAAGTCTCCCCCGGCGTCGGCCACACCACGCAGATTTGTGTCATGCCGGGGTTTCAGGGGCACGGCCTCGGCCGTCTTCTTATGCTGACGGCGGCGGAAGCCCTGCGCACCCTCAAGTTCAAGGAACTCACGCTGACCGTCACCTCGGAAAATCACACCGCCGTCCATCTCTACGAACGCCTCGGCTTCTCGACCGTCAAGTCCTTCACCGCCGGCGTCTGGCCCCGCTGAAACTGTCAGTTAATAGCGATCAGATATCAGCGACCAGGAAACGGTCGTCTTGCTCTCAGGCCCCTCTTGCTCGTGTAGTGGCCGACCTTCAGGTCGGTTCTTGGGATCGTTTTGTCTTCTACATCCGTGTAGGGGTCGAGCACCGCTCGACCCCATCTCGGCAGCGCCAAAACCTCCTTGTCATTCCGAGCGCAGCGAGGAATCTGCTTTCCCCAGCGGTCCCCGGTCCTGCCCCTGTTGCTAAGGGCGACTCTTCACACCCTGCGGCCTTTTCCGTGCAGGGTCACGGTCTTTCCAAACGCATTCTTCTGCGCCCCGATTCGCCAATGACGTCGAGCTCAATTCGCTATGGTATTGAGAACTAGCGAATTTACCACCATGCGAATGTGTAACGGCTCCACGACGAAGGCATTCCTCCGGCGCGTCGTGAGCGGCTCGTCGGCGAGCACGAAATCGCAGGTCAGGTCGAAGGTTCGATCGGCGCCCGCCTCAAACTTCCACTTCTTGATTGGCTCCTCCACTGCTGCAACCAGCAGTGGATGACCTTTGGTGGCTTTCGCTTCAGAAACGCTACCGTCGCTGGCCACTGAAACATGCGCAACAACAGTCCCGCTGATTCGCGTTTGCCGTGCAAGCGGCGGATAGAAGATGCGTTCAATGTGGACGACTTTGAGTTCGGGATGGCCTGCGAACACTGCATCCGTATCAATCGCCCACGATTGATATTTCTGCCGGGCTCCTTCAAATTCGTCTCCGGGCAACCACCGGATGTCTTCCCATTGCAATTCCGCCGCCTGTCCCAGCGCGTACCCAAAACTCGCCATCTTTGCGAGTCCCGCAAAGTTCCAGTCCTCGCGAAACGCATCCGCCGGCTTGTGGTAACGGTTGTCCACGTAGTCTTTGGCTTGCGCTTCGCCCCACGCCAAATCGTGGTCCTTGAACTTCCTGCCCTGACCGATCGAAAACGAAGGGATGCCCACGCGCGACAAGCTGAAATGGTCGGAGCGGTAGTAATGCCCCGCCTCGGGATGCGCGTCGGGTCGAATGGCCAGCCCAAATTCCCCGGCGATTTTCTCAACGGTCGGGTAGAACGTCGTGCGTTCGGCGCCGCTGACTTCAACTTCTTCGGGTATCCCGATGGGCGCGAGCGCGTCGTAATTCAAATCCAGGATAGGATCGACAGGTAACTCCAGTGAATGTTTGCCAAGAAACTCCGAGCCCAGCAGCCCCTGCTCTTCCGCCGTGACCGCAGCGAAAAGGATCGAGCGTGGCGGCGCGGGCTTCGTAGCGCCCCACGCGTGCGCAATTTCAAGCAGAATTCCGCAGCCGGTCGCATTGTCAACCGCACCATGATAAATGTTGTCGCCCGGCATGCCCTTATCAATTCCGAAATGATCGTAGTGCGCCGTGTAAAGAACCGCCTCAACCTTCCCGTAACAGCAGCCCGCGACCATCCCCAACACATTCCGTGAGCTGAACGGCCGCAACGCGCTCACAACATGCGCCTTCAGCCGCACCGGCAACTCGATGGGCCTAAACTCCCGCGATTGTGCCTGCTGAAACAGCTTGTCCAGGTCGAGTCCCGCCATCCCCACAAGCTTGCGCGCCACCTCCTCCTGAATCCACGAAGCCGCTTCCAGCTTCGGCGTGCCATCCAGCTTCAAATACGACCGCTCGCCGCCCCACGAATTGCGCACCACCTCCCACCCATAACTCGCCAGGTCCGTGCGATGGATAATCAACGTAGCCACCGCGCCCCGCCGCGCCGTTTCCTCATATTTATAAGTCCAGCGCCCGTTGTACGTCAGCGCCTTCCCCTTGAAAAAACTGGGGTCATCGGAAATCGGCTCGTTCACAAACAGCAGTGCCACTTTTCCCTTCAGGTCGTAGCCCTTGTAGTCGTCCCATTTTTCTTCCGGCGCCGTGATGCCGTAGCCCACAAAAACAATCGGCGCATCAATATTCGCAATTTCCGTCTGCGATTCGTTGCTGGTCACGAATTCGTCAAGATTCCGCAGCACCAGTGGCTCCCCGCTGGACGGCACCAGCGCAAAGCTCGTCTCCGGCAAAGTTTTTACGCCCACGAGGGGCACATTCTGGAAGTACGTGTCATTTTCACCGGCAGGCTTCAGCCCATAGCTCTTGAATTGTGCCGCAATATAATCGGCGGCAGCGTCGCCGCCCTTCTGCCCCGTGCCGCGGCCTTCCAGCGCGTCGCTCGACAAATACTTCACGTGTTGGCGTATTCTTTCCGCCGCAATCTTCGGCGTGTGCGATTTCGCCGCCAGCAACACGCCGCCGCCAAGAACCGCAACCGCCGCAAAAATGATCAGCTTCCTCATCCATAGCCCCCATCAAAAAAGTGCCCGAAAAGAAACTGTAGCAAAAAGCACCCGGGATCGCGGAAAAAAGCGGACGCAGTTGTTGCCAACCCCGGAAAGTATGCGCTTCACGCCACGTCTCCAAGAATAAAAACGCAAACCACTCCCGGAGGACTATACTTGGCCGAACTGGGCCCGATGCACCGTTGACGCGAAGAGCGATTGGGGAGATCAGGCCATGAAATTAATCTTGTCTTTTCTTTTCCTGCTGCTGCCGCTGCATGCCTCTCCCCAGGAACCCAGTAAGCCGGCCGACGAAAAATCTGCTGCTGACTCCAAACCTGCTTCAGAAACTGCCAAGCAGGCAAATCCCGTCAAGCCGACACCCAGTTCCTTGGCCTCTGGAAAAAAGGTGTACACCTCGGACTGTGCAATGTGCCACGGGAAAGAGGGCGCCGGCGATGGCGACTTGGCCGTGGACATGCATCTGAAGCTCCGCGATTACCGTGATCCCGCGTCCCTGAAAGATATCACCGACGCAGACATCTATTCCATCATCGCAAATGGCAAGGGCCAGATGACCGGCGAAGAGGGTCGCATGAAACCCGGCCAGATATGGGACGTGGTGAACTACATCCGTTCCCTCGCGAAAAAATAGCTCCCCGGAAAACACACCAACTCCTCAGCCAGAGTAGCACCCGACTCTTGAAATGAGCCTCCCCGCAAAGTACGCCCAGCCAGCCTGCGAGCTTCCACCGGCTCTGGCCTTGCTCTTGCTCCTCTCCCTTCAGTTGCTTGCCGATTCCCGGTTCTGGAAGGGGCTGGCCCCACAGAACTGCTGCCGCTTTTCCGCTTAACGCGCTGACTTGCCTAGCCTTACGCGGACCACGCCAGTAGTGCTGCTCGGCCCGTCCCCAATGGCTTGGGCTCACCCTCTAGCCGGACCGGGCGAATCCCCACAACCGCTGGGTCTTCTCGCTCAGTGTTGGCCGAAGGAGCTCCTCCCATGAATCCCACCACAAGCCGCCGCGGCCCGCAGTTGACCATCCCTGAATTGCAGGCCGCCGCCGCTGAAATGCGCGCCATGGACATCGTCAGTATCTTCGCCGCTGGCTCGGGCCATCCCGGCGGCACACTTTCCGTAATGGACATCGCCGCCGCTCTCTATTTGAACGTCCTGAATCACGATCCCGCGAATCCCGCCTGGCCGGAGCGCGATCGTGTGTTCTGGTCCGCCGGCCACAAGGCACCCGCGCTCTACGTCGCGCTCGGCAAAGCCGGTTATTTTCCGCTCGACGATGTAGTTCTGTTGCGGCAACTCGGCTCGGGTTTCGAAGGCCATCCCAATTGGCTGAAAGTTCCCGGCGTGGAAATTTCCAGCGGTTCACTCGGCCAAGGTCTCGGCGCAGCCGTGGGCAGCGCCCTGGCCGCAAAACTCCGCGGCGCCGCCCACCGCGTTTACGTCATCATGGGCGACGGCGAACAGCAGGAAGGCAGCGTATGGGAAGCCGCCATGTCCGCCGCGCACCACAACCTCGACAACCTCTGCGCCATTATTGACGTGAACCGCCTGCAGATTGATGGTTGGGTCAAGGACGTCATGAACGTTGAACCGCTCGCGGAAAAATATGCCGCGTTCGGCTGGAACGTCATTTCCATTGATGGCCACGACATCGCGCAAATTCTCGACGCCTTCTCGCGCGCCAGCCAAACCGCCGGGCGTCCCACCGTCATCCTCGCCCGCACCATCAAGGGCAAAGGTGTTTCCTTCATGGAGAATGAGGCCAGTTGGCACGGCACTCCTCCGAAAAAAGAGCAATTTGAAAAGGCCCTGCCCGAGTTGCTCACTCCTGATTTTCCGCGCACCCGTGTGGAAACCCTGCTCCAGCGCGCTGCCGCAAACGCCGCCGACGTCGCGCAGAAGGCGAAAGATGGCATTCCCAAGTTCGTGCTCGAATATTGGTGGAACGCCCGCGACTCCATGAAAGTCGATATGGACCCCACGCGCATGGGCTTTGGCCGCGGACTGCAACGCGCCGGTGAAGATCCCCGCGTGGTCACCCTGCACGCAGACATTTCGGGCTCCATCCGCATCACCGATTTTGAGAGCAAGCATCCGGAGCGCAACAACCGCGTCTTCAGCGTCGGCATCGCCGAGCAAAACATGATGAGCGTTGCGGCCGGCCTGGCCCGCGAAGGCTTCATCCCCGTCACCGGCACCTATGGCGTCTTCGCTTCCGGCCGCGCCTGGGACCAGATCCGCACCACCATTTGCTACTCCAATCTCAACGTGAAAATCGCCGGCGCTCACGGCGGCATTTCCGTTGGTCCGGATGGCGCCACGCACCAGGCTCTGGAAGAAATCGCGCTGACCAGCATATTGCCGAACATGCACGTGGTCGTGCCGTGCGATTCCGTGGAGACGCAAAAGGCCACCGAGTATTCGCTTCTCAAGCTGCAAGGGCCGTGCTACCTGCGATTCGCCCGCGAAGCCACGCCCATCGTCACCAAGCCCGATACCCCGTATGAATTCGGCGTCGCCAACGTGATTCGCTACCGCGGCGTGCAGCCTAAATTCCTTGATGCTTTTGAGACTTTCTCGGGCCCTGCCTACAAGAACGAGCACGAGAACGTAGCCATCATTGCCTGTGGCCCCATGATTCCCGAAGCGATGCGCGCCTCCTGGCTCCTGAAAGAGGAGTACGCCATCGAAACGCGCGTCGTAAACGTTCATACCGTCAAGCCGCTGGATATCCCCACCCTGGTGCGCGCGGCGGAAGAAACTCGCGTGGTGGTCACCGCGGAAGAACATCAGGTCGGCGGCTTCGGTAATATCGTGGCCGGAGCCATTCTCCAGCAGCGCAAGGATTTTCGCCTTCCGCTGCAACTCGCCATGGTCGGTGTCGCCGATCGCTTCGGCATTTCCGGCAATCCCTGGGAACTCGTCCAGCACTTTGGCCTGACCGCGGAACATCTCGCCAAGCGTGTCCTCGATCTTCTCGCCAGGAAACTGACCGCCTCGTTCGCTCCCTCCGCCCCAGTTGCCTCCACCGAGGCCTCTGCAGTTCACTGTGCCCGTTGCGGCGCCAAAATTTCACCCGCTGAGTATGCCAAGGAGTCGCCCTTGCCTTCCGACGAACTCTGCGCCGACTGCGAGTACCAATCCCTCGAGGTTTGCGCCGTTTGCCGCATTGAGTGGGCCAAGGTCAGCCACAACTCCACCTTCATCTGCCCGGCCTGCCGCGCAAACCCCGTGCTCCGCTGACACTCGCTCCCGCGCGCGCTCTCTCATTTCCCATCACGCGCTAGTTCCCTGCGTGAACACCCTGCCTTCGTCGCCGCCCTTGTGAAATCCACTTCTCCGGTTAAACCTGCCAGCTCAACCGGTCGATGCAACACCATCTGATATAAATCTTCTCACCAAAGGTGGTGTTTATGACTGAAGGGAAACGGGCGGGGTTTTCTGCGACGCAGAAGACCGACATCGGGTGCCGCTGGAAGACGGGAGACTCGTTGCATAAGATCGGGCGCGCCTTCGGCAAGGAGCATTCGTCCATTCGTTGTCTTTTGCTGCGGCACGGTGGGATTGTTCCGGCAGTCCGTCGGCGTTCGCTCCTCGCGCTCACGCTGAGTGAGCGCGAGGAGATCTCCCGAGGGATCGCTTGCGGTTCGTCGATTCGCGAGATAGCTAAACGCCTGGATCGAGTTGCGTCGACCGTGAGCCGGGAGGTCGCACGTCATGGTGGCCGTCCTGAGTAGCGAGCCAATGAAGCCGATTCCCAGGCCTGGGAATCGGCTTTGCGGCCCAAACAGTGTCTTCTGGCGATCCAGGTGCGGTTGCAGAAGGTCGTTGCGAGTAAACTGATGTTGGATTGGTCGCCGGAACAGATTTCCGAATGGCTGAAAATCCAGTATCCCGAGGATGAGAGCATGTGTGTGTCCCACGAAACCATTTACCGAAGCCTATTCATTCAAGCGCGAGGAGTGCTGAAAAAGGAGCTGCTGGGGCACCTGCGGTCTAAGCGCCGCATACGCCGGTCGCAGCACTCTCGTGTCTTTGAAGACTCGCGCGGTCAAATCGTGGATGCCATCTCCATCAGGGCAAGGCCCGCTGCAATTGCGGACCGCGCGATTCCCGGTCATTGGGAGGGCGATCTCCTGAGCGGCGCAAAGAACAGGCACATTGCGACCTTGGTGGAACGACATTCGCGTTTTACCGCGCTCGTAAAGGTGCCCAGCAAAGATACGGTTGTGGTCGTCGCTGCACTGAGTCGGCAAGTTCGCAAACTCCCAGCTTCCCTGCGGCGCTCGTTGACGTGGGACCGAGGGCTGGAGATGGCCAAACACAAGACCTTTACGGTGGCAACAAACGTGAAAGTCTACTTCTGTGATCCCCACAGTCCCTGGCAGCGCGGTACCAACGAAAACACCAACCGGCTGCTGCGGCAATACTTCCCCAAAAGGAGCGACCTGTCCGGCTATACTCAGTCGGATCTGGACAAAGTAGCGCGACGCTTAAATCAACGCCCACGAAAAACCTTAGGTTTTCAGACTCCTGCGAGTAGACTTCGAGCTAGTGTTGCGCCGACCCATTGAGATCACCGCGTTAATCAGGAGTTAGCCTGCCGCAGGATCGTCGTATTCTGCGAGGGGTCGCAAGTCGGTTCCCACAACCCCGTTTCCGAATTGCAGACTAGTGTTTGCGGACTTTGATGTCGTCGTAGACGATGATGGAGAGGACGACGAGGACCCACACGGGGAAGACACCCATTCCAGGGATGGCTTCCGCGATCAAGCCTGGCAAAATCGCCCATCGACGGCCGAGGATTAGAAACAGGAGTAAAGCAGTTCCCAGGTCAATCAACCATTGCATGGGTAGGGCAAGAACGAACCAGAAGGATAGAAAGTCCGAGATAGCAGCGATCAGGAAAGCAACGGCCTGCCGTTTGCGTGAAGGACGCTGAACGGGAGTCAGCAGCTCTGGGGGTATCAAAATGGCCGGATGATCATTCGGCGTCGTCATGAATCTTGTTGCGGTCCTCAAGCCCTCTTCAGATTATCCACGGGTACGGGCGAACCGCAAACCGGGCAAGTCCGTCCCAGTACCC
>CAWJHO010000002.1:0-1602649 GCA_963842745.1 uncultured Acidobacteriota bacterium
TCAGTGGTCGGGTCAAAAGCGGCCAACGGTGGTCAGGTCAAAACCGGCCAACGGATGTGGCCCGGAACATGGTTCTTTTATCCCATCTTCTCCTGATCAGGCAAGTCCGTTTTCGTTCTCCAGCTTCTTGGTCCGCATTTCAGGATGTGCCCGTGGTGTAGCAGTCGGTCGAGCATGGCGGTGACGGCCGCGCTGTCTCCGAGCAGTTTGCCCCAGTCTTCCACAGGGCGGTTCGAGGTGACCATGGTGCTGGCGCGCTCGTGACGGCGCATCACGATTTCCAGCAGTTCTTCTGCCCCTGTGGGCGCTAGCTTGCGCATTCCCAGATCATCGATGATCAGCAGCGGCACGGTGGCCAGGAGTTCCATATGCTCTTTGCGGGTTCCGTCGATGGTGGCTTCCGTGATTTCCTCAAGCAGCTTGTGGGCCTCGCGGTAGAGCACGCGATAGCCCTGTCCGATCACCGCTTGTCCGATGGCCTGGGCCAAGTGACTCTTGCCAGTTCCGGGTGGCCCCAGGAAAAGTGAGTCTTCGCGACGAGCGATAAACGCCGCTGTCGCCAGATCGAAAACCAGGCTTCGATTCATCTTTTTGTTGAAGTTGAAATCGAAGTTGTCGAGGGTTTTCTGCGGATCGCGAAACTGTGCTTGTTTTCTTCGTCGCTCCAGCAGCCGGTCGGTTCGGCGCGTGAGTTCGTCCGATACCAGACAGGAGAGGAAGTCGATGGGCGCCATCGGTTCCGCCTGGGCCTGCTGCAGACGCGTCTCGAGAACGGCAGCGATGCCGCCGAGGCGCAACTGTCGTAAGGCACGGTTTATTTCGATCAGATTCATTCTGGTTGCTCCTTAAGTTTGAGATTGATGAAGTCGCGGTACTCGGTGAGTTCCCGGATCAGCGGATCGACTTGCCGGAGACTCAGTTGTGGGTGGCGCTCCAGATAACGGCGCACGAAGCGATACTCCGGCACACCGATCTCGATGGCCGCAGCGCAGGCATCTTCGAGAGCTGCGGTGCCGTATTTCTTGGCTAAAGAGAGGATTCCCAGGATGCGGCGAATGCCCGCCTCGCCTTGTCGCTGATAGATGGTCACAGACAGTATGCCGATCTGGGTTCCGGCGCGGCCCGCTCGATGCAATAGCTGAGCGGTACTGAACGGCATTTTCTTTGGATAGTCCTCGCTTTTGATGCGATACCAGCCACGTTTTTGGCGAATATGCTCGCGGAGAAGTTGATTCGTACCGGGATGCAGGATGCGCACGTGCAGCGCATCCCATTGCACTTTGACGCTTCGCCCGATCCATCCCGGTGGTAATCCGTAATAAGCAGCTTCGACTTCTACACAGCCATCGAGATGAACGACGCGTTCTCCATACTGGTAGTAGCGGAAGGGTTCGAGCGGAAGAGGAAGCAGGGACGGTTTTTCCTCGGCGAACATGGCCGCCACTTGCCGTTTCGTGGTGCCATGAATGCGCGTATCGGCCCAGCGTTCTTCCCAACGATCCAGATAAGCTTGCGCTTCCTCCAGACTCTCGAAGCGCAGACCTTTGAGCGGAGTCTTCTGCGCGTGTCCGACACCTGCTTCCACTTTTCCTTTGCGATCGGGATCTTTAATCCGGCAGGGCATGGCCACGACGCCGTAGTGTGCCAGCACATCCCGAAAGAGTGGATTGAGAGTAGGGTCGTAGATGTCAGCGACGATTACGCCCTCGCGGAGATTATCGAGTACCACGATGCGAGGACACCCACCGAGTCGACGGAAGGCTTTCTCATGTAGCTCGGCCCAGACACGTGAACTCGAACGGAATAACAGCAAGCGTACGGACTTGCGGCTGTAGCCCAGGGTCAGCACGAACAGTCGCGTTCGTCGGTATTTTCCGCTTTGCGGGTCGCGCACCATGGGACCCGATCCGTAATCGACCTGGGCCTCTTCTCCGGCGGCGGTGAGGATGATCCCCACGGCTTGTGGCAGCTCGGATCCGCGAAGCTTGTGAACAAAACGCTTCACGGTCTGGTATCCATGGGGAAATCCGTGATCGGAAACCAGGTCCTGCCAGATGGCCATAGCATTCCGGCCGCGACTCAGCCCCTGCTGAATGAGTTCGCGGTAGGGCTCGCAGGCGCTGGTGACCCGATCCTGGTTGCCCATGGGAGGTGAAATCGGAGGGCTAAAGTCGGTGGTCACCTCGTTGGCCGGTTTTGCCTCAGGAGGGTCGGTGGTCACCTCATTGGCCGGTTTTGCCGGCGCTCGCCGTCCCCAGGCACCGGGCGGTCGTACCGCGATCCCGGCCGCCTTCAGGTAAGCGCCTGCTGTTTCTCGACGCACACCGGTGGCTTGCTCGATGCGCCGTAGAGGCCATCCGAGCTTCCCCAGTGCGACGACTTGTTGTTTCTTCTCTTCGCTCAAGACATTGCTCATGCTGACGAAGGCTATAGGCCCTCTCGCCAGAGTCAATGTCCCGGGCTTTATCGTTGGCCGGTTTTCAGGTGACCCTCATTGGCCGGTTTTGGGTGATCACTGAGGCCGGAACGCCTCAAAGTACAAAAGCCATAAGCTTCTGCTTTCATCGTGTACGTGCCCGGTTTTAGTTCGATAGAGTAAGTGCCATCCGGCCCAGTCTTTGTCCAATACTCGCGGTCTCCGGTTCTAAAGGTGAGCGTGGCATTCAAGATTCTCGCATCGTTAATGTCCACCACAGCGCCTTCAATTTTCGTGACCGAGTGTTCCTTCGACCCAACACTGAGGGGAACGAGAAACAGAAGTGCGATACAACACGCTTCGCTTTTGATGCTCATACCTCGAAGTATAGGCTAGAAATCAGAAGATTCGTGAGCGGCCAGCCCACAACCAACAGGACAGAGATTGCACTAGGTCCTTCCATGAGAAGGCCGGTGAGCGTCAAGTCATTTCTTTCTTTTTTTCTCTTTTTTTCATTCCTCGAGTTTTCCATAGAAAAACTTCACGCCAGGATGGCCTAGCAGCGACGATCGCCAGCTCGGTCAACCCCCAGCCTCCCCTGTTTTGACCCTTTCCTCACAAGGCCGGTTGATGTCCAGGCACACTTTCGCTTTCTTCTTTCCGTGAATCTGTTCCCATTCAGCCAAGCCGCCCCTGTCGCCATCCTTCCATCCGCACTCTTTGGTGAGCGATATTCGCTCGGTGCTAGGTGGGTGTTCTCGCTTCAGTAGGTGCTGCTACCTGGTAATCGTCCTCTCATCCCACCTTATTCGGCAGGAGTTGGGCTCCAGGACTTAGTCGCAGTCACCTGGACTCGGCGGTCAAGCTCGGCTGTTTGCTTACCAACTCTACGCTACTGCCTGTACCGCCCTGTGGCTATTGCGCAGCGGCTCGTACACCTCTCCGCTTACCCACAACCGATGGAGCAGGATTGCCAGCTTTCGTGCCACGGCCACCACCGCTCGCTTCTTGCCATTTTTCCCTCCTCGCTCTGCCAGCTTCCGTCCCCACCTCCGCAGATCACTGTCTTCCCCAAAAGGTCCCAGAATGTAGTGCGCTCCCTGCACCATCATGGTGCGCAGATACCGGTCTCCTTCTTTGCTGATGCCCTTCTGTGGTTCGCTCTTCCCGGAGTTCCTGCGGCCAGGTTTTAACCCCAGAAAACAGCCTACCTCGCGACTCTTCGCGAACCGATACGGGTCCTCGATCGTCAGCACATACGTCAGAGCGATCTGCGTTCCTACCCCCTTCACCTGCTGGAGCAAGGACACTTCCGGGTACACCTCCTTGGCGATTTTCTCCATCCGTTCGTCGTATTCCTGGATGCGCTCGTTCAGCGATTCGACCTCTTTGAGCAGCGGCTCCAGAACATCCCGCAGCTCGGTGCTCAATTTAGCGGCCAGCTCCCGGTTCACCTGATACGTCCCACACTTGGGCAGTCGTTCGCCATACGACTTCACCAACCCCCGTGCGGCGTTCACCAAGGCCGTTCGAGCACTTACCAGTTCGGCCCGTGCCCGGATCACCGTCAGGTGGATTTGCGTCTGCACACTGCGATGCCGCACCGGCCCCAACAACTCGGGATCGACGCGCGCCAACCGCGCCAGCGTTCGCGCATCATGGCGATCATCTTTTCGGCTGCTCTTGGTGATCAACTGCACCTTCTGCGCATGGGCCACGATCACCTCGTACCCCAACTCCGTTAACAGCCGGCTCACCCATGGCGAATGTGTTCCTGTCTCTAGGGCGATGAGACTCCGCGGTATCTTTCCAAATACCTGCTTCATCGCTTCCTGTGTCGTCGGCAGTTTCTGTTCCAAAATGATTTGCCCTGCTTCATCCCGAACGCAGTAGAACGACCAGCTATCTCCCAGATCCATGCCGATCGTCAGCTTATGCCCCTTGAAAATTTCGTTCCCAAATGCTTGCGCAGTGCTAATCTTCTTCATTGCCGGTCTCCTTTTCTTGTGCCTTGAGCACCTCGAACATTGGGAGCGTATCGCATCCCGCTGGAGACCGGCCTTCTCATCCCATCTGGTAAACGCGGAAACCGTCCAAGTGGGTACTGGAACGGACTTGTCCGGTTTGCCGTGCCGGCTCAACCGGTCGATGCAACACCATCTAATGTGTTGATCCGACAACGTTTCCCTGAAAGAAGCGATCTGTTTGGCTGTACTTGATCAAAACCTAGTCAGGGCAGTGTTCCGGCTGATCCAACCCTAGCAAGCGATTTAGCCTTTGTTTTCAATGCAAGTTGGGTTCGACCTGAGTGTTGAGTCGACCCATTGAGACCACCCGACTAACCAGGCACTAATCACATTACTTGGCCGCCATGCGTTGCTGTCGCCAGAGACGAATGCTCCAGACTAATCCAGCCACTGCTGCGCCCAGCGTTAGCACGTACAGAGCGGTGGGAAAATCGCTAACGTGCTCTCCGTCGCGCTCATAGTCCAGGTGCCATTTCCGTTTTTTGATTGTCGTACCCACGGGCAAACTCCGTGGCAATGAAGCGTCTGAGGCTCCAGCCACATACCCTGCTTCACGGCCGTCTGCAGCGCGGACGATATACTCGGTTGCGTAACGCGGATTGTTGGGCGAGTGAACATCACGACTGGACACAATCACGCCTTCAACCTGAGTGACCAGACGTTGATAGAGTGTTTCGTACCCAAAACCGTAAAGTATCCAGAGAGAGAACGCGAGAGCCAAGAATGGATTCCGAGTTCCTCTGGGTTTTTGTAAATCACTGGTTTGGGGACTCATCATCGCGGACCAGAATATCGAGCAAGCCAATAACTCCAAAGACCACCGAGTATGAAGACCGTTCCGACGATGAAAAACGTCGCACGAGCGAACCTTTGATTCGGAAATGGTTCTGGACTGTTTCTCCCCCTTGGAATCGGTGCGCGTCGAACCGCTACAAAGATGGACGCAACGCCCATGCCTATCTGGAACAGGAGTTGAAATCGTTCCCCCATTTAGATGGTCATCCAATGCGGGTATTCAGTCACAAAACAATTCTAGGTCGCACAAATCTCACGAGGGATTTGAAGTGCTTGCACTGTTGTCACAGCGTTACCTGTACTAAGAGCCTGGTAAACGCGGAAACCGGAGAAGTTGGTCCCAGTACCCAAGTTACCGGTTTGCACAACAAATCAGGCACTGCAAGCTGGCCAGGAATTTCGGAAACGTTTCGTGGCGATCGACGGAGTCTCTGTTAATGGAGCGGCTGCCACAGTTCGATTTTGTTACCGTCGGGATCGTATATCCAGGCGAAACGGCCGTAGCTTTCGTCTTGGCGCTTAGGGTCGATGCGGACGCCTTCTTTCGCTAAGCGATCGAGCAGTACTTCGAGGTCGTCGACGATGTAGTTCACCATGAATGAGGCTTGGCTGGGCTCGAAGTATTTGGTGCTGCCGGGGAAAATGCTCCAGATTGTCATCTGCTCACTTTCAGGATTGTCTTTTTCACGCCACGGCAGCATGACACCATGGCCGCCATCCGCGAGGCCGAGATGTTTTGCGTACCACTCCTTCGTTTGTTGCTGATTCGCGGACTTGAAGAAGATTCCACCGATGCCGAGGATTCGGCCTTGCTGGCTCATGGTTGTTTTCCTTTTTTGTGATTGTACATGGGCAATGCCGCTTCGGCTCCAACCCTGACTGGCAAGTTGAAGACCGAAACCGAAAGCGCCAATCAATGCTCTGAATAGCCTCGCAACGTACCAGCGTCGACCAACTCTCTCGTGGTTCGTTTCCACGGTCGAACTGTTAACCAGGGCGTTCAGAGGGGCGAAGCATACCTTAGAAACCTCTCGATTCACAATCAGGTCCTGATTAACGCCGTAACCGCCGAAGTGGGTACTAGCCCCCACATGTCCGGTTTGCCGACTTCCATGATAGGTCTTTGTCAAGAGGGCAAAAGCTCTCCCGACGCGCTGCGGAGGAGCGCGGGTGTAAGTTCTTTCTGATTCTTCGCCGCGTGTGTTGGCCTCACGGCCGTGGTTCCTCATTCGGAGAGAACCAGACTTCCATTTGCTGGCGCAGCATCGGCTGCCCAGAAGATTGAGTTTGTGTTTTCCTGCCAGTCTCGAAACTTATCAGCGGGGGCATTCCGAGCTTGCGCTCGTTCGCCCAGTCGGCTTAACGGCAAGACCTGGCAGGCACCGCGTCGAAGAAATCCTCCTTGTGTACTGCCGCGTTCTACGCAGCGATGCAGCGGCTCGTTTCTACTACCTGAAAGTTCCGCTGGCCACGGTCGACCGCCATGAGATACGCCACCAACTTCCGCGCCACGGCCAAGGTCGCGCGATTGGCGTTGCCTTTCTGTTTCTCCTTGTCATAGAGCATCGCCAGCGCCGGGCTGTGGCGTGGCGCCATCTTGGCCGCTTCGATCAGCGTGGTCTGCAGATGCTTGTTGCGTTGCTTGGACAGTGGCGTGCGCTGCACCGTGTTCCCCGAACTCTTCTCGGCCCCGCACAGCCCGCAGTAACTGATCGCCCTTTTGATCGAGGAAAAACGCTGCACGTCACCCACCTCGAGCGCCCAGGTCAGCGCCGTGATCGGCCCCACGGCGGGGATGGTCATGAGCCGCTCCACGCGTTCCAGGAGCAGCGGATCACACTCCAGTGAGCGCACCAGTGCGATCTCGGTTCTCTGCAACCGCACCACTGTTTCACGGCACAGGCGCAGCAGCGAAGCTAGTCCTTCATTGATATCCTGGTTGGTCGCCAGCAGTTCACGGAAGTAGCCGGCCTTGTGCAGCCGCTGCTTGTTGTAGCTCACGCCGGCTTCCATCAGCAGCATGCCGGTTTTGTTCTTCATCTGCACCATCTGCCGCACCAGCAGGTTGCGATAGCGCAGCGTGCGCCGCCGTTCGCGAATGGCCGTGGGGGCCATGTAGCACTCCGGCAGAAAATCGCAGCGCAGGCAGTCGCAAATCTTGCTGGCATCGATGCGATCGTTCTTCTTCTTCGCCGCCGCAATGGCCCGCAGCATCAGCGGATGCGCCACTTTCAAGGCAACCGCATGTGGCAGCAGGTGGTCGTAGATCCAGCCCGTGAACATGGTGGCTTCCATCGCCGCGCTCCACGGCTGCGGCAGTGTTTTGATCCACCGGTCCAGGTCAAGGCGTGTGGCGGGAAGCGATCCTTCGGAGTGCATCGTGCCACTGCTGTCCTTCACGCAGTAGCTGATCGACCTCTTGTGAACATCCAGTCCGATGTAATACATAGGTTGCATGGGGGAGCCTCCTTGGTGTCTCTGAATCAGCGTCCGCTGAGTTCAGCTTTTGTACACCAAGCGCTCCTCCCTCGACCTATACATTCAAACTTATCGGGACTTGACTTCATAAGAACGCTTATTTCGCTGTGTTGTGAGCAAGGGCGATTCATGGCAGTATCCCTGCGTTCCCACGAAGGGGGGTGGCTTTACGCTCTATTTGATTATCTGGATTCTGTTGTGGCTTCCGTTGCTGCTTCTGGCAGTCGCGTGGAGTAGGGCGAAGGCACAGTATGTCCCACTTACCCTGCTAACCCTGAGCGCAATTCTCTTGCTCTCATCAGGTGTGCGCAGCGTCAAGCTTTTGCTGCTGGGAGCGAATTATAGCCACCGACTGTATACAACATTGGAACTCAACTTTTTCTTGGCAGTTATTCTGGGACTCTACATGGCGATCAGAAAAAGATGGGTTGCTACGGTCGCCGCAATCTTTCTGGGACTCGCGTGGGTCTATCTAATGGTGGTAAATTCCGTCGTTTGAATTTGGCAGGTGACCCTATGTCGATGAACGCCGAAACTGGACAGGTCAAGCACTAGGAGCGACATGTCCGGTTTGCCGACTTACCAGGAGTTGAAGATTTGCTCGGACAGCCGATTCAACACCCATCAAAAATGGAACACCACGCCAGCGGAGACACGAGGCTGGTTCTGCGTGGCAGAACCAAAGCGCGTCACGAGGTAATCGAGCTGGATGGCGCGCAATGACACGAACTTCGCTACCTCGAGGTCGATGCCCGCTCCGACCGCCACGGCGAAGGCGCTAGCCGAGCCAGAGCTGATTGCTAGGCTGGAATTTCCCCCGAGGGATTCGTGGGCGCCGCCGAACAAAACGTGGGCAAAGGGAGAGACCGACCTCGGAAGGCGGACCTGCGGACCAAAGAGGAAGGTTTGCAAGTGGACGCTGGAGCCTAGAGACGACCCGTAGTCTCCGCTGAAGTCTGCCGTAGCGCCGAGCCATTTGTAAGCGTTGTATGTCCCCGAAAGTTCCCATCCATTCAAATTCGGATGCGTGCCGACCGCCACACCAGTCGGTGGAGGACACGGTGGGATTATTCCTACGGGGCAAACACCTTCGGTCTCGGTCAGAGTCACCGACGGGCGCAAATAGGAATAGCCGCCGAAGAGTTGGAAAGTATCCTGTGCCTGGGCTGGGGCCGCGAAGAAGGAACTAAAACAAAGGAGCATGAGTGCGAGCAAGATTTGTCGCATGTGGCCACCTCCAACAGAAGATGTAACACCCCCATACTGTCACTTATGTCTATAGATGCGCCGGGTCAAGGTTCATGTTGCCCGGAATTTCCGATTCAGACTTCTCGCTCGCCCATCGCATTCTTCTCCTGCCCTGGACACAAGAATTTGCAACCCGAGCAAGCCCCAGCGAGATCGGCGGGGTTCCGAAGCGTAACTCCCGATAAACGCGGAAACCGCCGAAGTGGGTACTAGCCTCCACTTCTCCGGTTTGCCGACTTACCGGGACTTAGCCGAAAAGATATTGGTTATTCAGATGGTCGATCTTTGATTTCAATCGTTGACAATAGCGCTGAATGACTTGTGCAAGCGGGTGTTCGGACTCAATGAGATCCACTTAATTTCACGTTAACCGTTTTCCCTGCTTCCCGGTGGTGGTCCGATCATTCGCTATTCTGGTCAAGCATAGGGAGCGCCACTGTTGGAGAGGAAAAAGATGCTGCCGCGGCACGAAGGGCGCGAGGCTTTTGGGATTTCATGGCATAGAGAGCGCGGTCCGCGGCGTAGAGAAGCGTTGCGATGGTAGCCGCCTCGCGGGGATAGGTGGCAATTCCCACACTTACGGTCAGAGCCGGCTCTTCGGCGTCCTTCTCAAGAAGTTCGCGAATGCGGCGTGTCACCAGGGAGGCTAAGGCGACGCCAGTCTCCGGCAGGACGATGGCAAACTCGTCGCCGCCGTGGCGAGCCGCTGTGTCGGTGGTGCGGCAGCAGTCCTTGAGGATGTGGGCGAGCCTGCAGAGCGCGCGGCTACCGGCGAGATGGCCAAAGTTATCATTGATGTCTTTCAAGCCATCGAGGTCTAGGAGCAGAAGAGAGAATTCCCGCCCGGTGCGCTGAGAGCGGGAGATTTCTGACTGCAACACATCGAAGAGACGGCGATGATTGGCCAAGCCGGTCAGGGAATCATTGAAGGCCTGATGGCGGAGTTGCTCCTCCAGGTAGCGCTGTTCGGTAATGTCCACAACGATGATTTCACAGCCAATAAAACTGCCATGCTCGTCAAAGGCATCGCGGCCGCTGAGCCTGGCTTTGAGGATGCTGCCGTCTTTCCTTATCCACTCTCGTTCGACCGGCTGGACGGGTACAGACTCCTGAAAGAGTCCGGCCAATGAGCGGCCATGACCGAGACCGAGAACGATGCGAGAGGCGCGATTCGCCGCGAGCAATTCCTCTTTGGAATCGTAGCCAAGCATGGTCACGAAAGTCCGATTGACGTCCAGAAAGTTCCCATCCGCATCGCAGTGGCATACTCCGTAAGAGGGATTGTCCACCAGGGCGCGGTAGAGCGATCGCGAGTGCCGCAAAGCTCTGTCCGCTTCTTCCAGTTCCGAGGTCAATTTTTTCTCCTTGAGGGCGCGGCGAACGGCCATAGGCAATTGAGCAATATGCTGCCGCTCCACGCACTCGAAAGGACCATGGGCGGCAAGTTCCGCAACGGCTTCACTGCCACAACCCGTGGTCAAGAAAACAAGAGCGCTCTGCTCCGCAGTCTGAAGAAAGAGTTGGAGCGCCTGGGGTCCCTTGATGCTGGGAGTGGGGTACTCGACGACGATGACATCGTGGGATGGGGAGCCACGGCGCTTTGCGCAGTGTGCCAGGCCCACAACAGAATCGTAGGTGACAATGAATTGTCCTTTCTTGAGCTCTTGCAGGCAGGAATCAACCGCGCTTGAATCACGATGAACGAAAAGGACGCGGAGAGGACGGCATCTGTGGAAAGAGTTCGTCTCCGAGCGCACACTCTGGAGATAAGACTGGGCCCCGCTGCTGGTTTGGTCAGACATGGAAACCTCATCCAGGATCAGCGGGGCGGACGAGGAAGCGTGGGAGGAGAGTCCGGGAGCGCAGACCCTTAGCGGAAAATGACCAAATCAGAATATCAGAAATATCAAAAAGTCAACTATTTTGCGCTGGGATTTAATCGAAGTCTGTTTCCTTATGGACACTTATGATATTTGGAATTCCCTGCGATTCCGAGAGAAGCCTTGGGTAACGCTAAGTTCTAATGAATGAGGCCATTGGAGCAAGTTCTAACGCGGTTACCGTACAAGTCGGTCCTGGTACCCAAGTTACCGGTAAGCCGACTTCCATGATAGGTCTTTGTCAAGAGGGCAAAAGCTCTCCCGACGCGCTGCGGAGGAGCGCGGGTGTAAGTTCTTTCTGATTCTTCGCCGCGTGTGTTGGCCTCACGGCCGTGGTTCCTCATTCGGAGAGAACCAGACTTCCATTTGCTGGCGCAGCATCGGCTGCCCAGAAGATTGAGTTTGTGTTTTCCTGCCAGTCTCGAAACTTATCAGCGGGGGCATTCCGAGCTTGCGCTCGTTCGCCCAGTCGGCTTAACGGCAAGACCTGGCAGGCACCGCGTCGAAGAAATCCTCCTTGTGTACTGCCGCGTTCTACGCAGCGATGCAGCGGCTCGTTTCTACTACCTGAAAGTTCCGCTGGCCACGGTCGACCGCCATGAGATACGCCACCAACTTCCGCGCCACGGCCAAGGTCGCGCGATTGGCGTTGCCTTTCTGTTTCTCCTTGTCATAGAGCATCGCCAGCGCCGGGCTGTGGCGTGGCGCCATCTTGGCCGCTTCGATCAGCGTGGTCTGCAGATGCTTGTTGCGTTGCTTGGACAGTGGCGTGCGCTGCACCGTGTTCCCCGAACTCTTCTCGGCCCCGCACAGCCCGCAGTAACTGATCGCCCTTTTGATCGAGGAAAAACGCTGCACGTCACCCACCTCGAGCGCCCAGGTCAGCGCCGTGATCGGCCCCACGGCGGGGATGGTCATGAGCCGCTCCACGCGTTCCAGGAGCAGCGGATCACACTCCAGTGAGCGCACCAGTGCGATCTCGGTTCTCTGCAACCGCACCACTGTTTCACGGCACAGGCGCAGCAGCGAAGCTAGTCCTTCATTGATATCCTGGTTGGTCGCCAGCAGTTCACGGAAGTAGCCGGCCTTGTGCAGCCGCTGCTTGTTGTAGCTCACGCCGGCTTCCATCAGCAGCATGCCGGTTTTGTTCTTCATCTGCACCATCTGCCGCACCAGCAGGTTGCGATAGCGCAGCGTGCGCCGCCGTTCGCGAATGGCCGTGGGGGCCATGTAGCACTCCGGCAGAAAATCGCAGCGCAGGCAGTCGCAAATCTTGCTGGCATCGATGCGATCGTTCTTCTTCTTCGCCGCCGCAATGGCCCGCAGCATCAGCGGATGCGCCACTTTCAAGGCAACCGCATGTGGCAGCAGGTGGTCGTAGATCCAGCCCGTGAACATGGTGGCTTCCATCGCCGCGCTCCACGGCTGCGGCAGTGTTTTGATCCACCGGTCCAGGTCAAGGCGTGTGGCGGGAAGCGATCCTTCGGAGTGCATCGTGCCACTGCTGTCCTTCACGCAGTAGCTGATCGACCTCTTGTGAACATCCAGTCCGATGTAATACATAGGTTGCATGGGGGAGCCTCCTTGGTGTCTCTGAATCAGCGTCCGCTGAGTTCAGCTTTTGTACACCAAGCGCCCCTCCCTCGACCTATACATTCAAACTAATCAGGAGTTGGTCCGTTATCATTATGGAAAGCCCTATTTTGAGCGTCGCGTCCCGATGCTGCGGTTGCGCTATTCTCTTGTCGAAGGATTGAGAGTCGATGAGACTAGTTTTGTGGACGGTTGGCATGGGCCTTCTGGGTTTCGGGCTCGGCTGGTTTGGCCAAGGTGGACACCCGTTTGACGTAGCAGGCCTAACGGCGCTCGCCATTTTTGTTGTGTGGGGCAGCAGCGTCGGATACGGATTCGGAAGTATTTTCGACCCGAGTGTTCCTAGGAGACGCCTAGTTATATATTGGGTTGTCACTCTCGCATGGATGTCGCTGGTGTTCTCAGGATTCGCACCGTTTCATTCTTGGCCTGCAAAAGTAGTTGCAACTGCAGTGGCTGGCGCTCTCTTGGGCGCGCTGGTCGGAACTGTTCACTTAAAGCAGACAAGGCGAACATTCCGCGACACACCCCACGAAACCGCTGCCCCCTCATCTCCTGTCCGGTAATCTGCCATAACAGACGCCTCCCAGCGTTGCAGGGTTTACCTTAAAGGTGGCGCTTGCTGCCGTCACTGATTAAAAGCACAAGCCGCCAAAGTTGGTACTGAGAGGAACCTTTCCGATTTGCCGACTTCCATGATAGGTCTTTGTCAAGAGGGCAAAAGCTCTCCCGACGCGCTGCGGAGGAGCGCGGGTGTAAGTTCTTTCTGATTCTTCGCCGCGTGTGTTGGCCTCACGGCCGTGGTTCCTCATTCGGAGAGAACCAGACTTCCATTTGCTGGCGCAGCATCGGCTGCCCAGAAGATTGAGTTTGTGTTTTCCTGCCAGTCTCGAAACTTATCAGCGGGGGCATTCCGAGCTTGCGCTCGTTCGCCCAGTCGGCTTAACGGCAAGACCTGGCAGGCACCGCGTCGAAGAAATCCTCCTTGTGTACTGCCGCGTTCTACGCAGCGATGCAGCGGCTCGTTTCTACTACCTGAAAGTTCCGCTGGCCACGGTCGACCGCCATGAGATACGCCACCAACTTCCGCGCCACGGCCAAGGTCGCGCGATTGGCGTTGCCTTTCTGTTTCTCCTTGTCATAGAGCATCGCCAGCGCCGGGCTGTGGCGTGGCGCCATCTTGGCCGCTTCGATCAGCGTGGTCTGCAGATGCTTGTTGCGTTGCTTGGACAGTGGCGTGCGCTGCACCGTGTTCCCCGAACTCTTCTCGGCCCCGCACAGCCCGCAGTAACTGATCGCCCTTTTGATCGAGGAAAAACGCTGCACGTCACCCACCTCGAGCGCCCAGGTCAGCGCCGTGATCGGCCCCACGGCGGGGATGGTCATGAGCCGCTCCACGCGTTCCAGGAGCAGCGGATCACACTCCAGTGAGCGCACCAGTGCGATCTCGGTTCTCTGCAACCGCACCACTGTTTCACGGCACAGGCGCAGCAGCGAAGCTAGTCCTTCATTGATATCCTGGTTGGTCGCCAGCAGTTCACGGAAGTAGCCGGCCTTGTGCAGCCGCTGCTTGTTGTAGCTCACGCCGGCTTCCATCAGCAGCATGCCGGTTTTGTTCTTCATCTGCACCATCTGCCGCACCAGCAGGTTGCGATAGCGCAGCGTGCGCCGCCGTTCGCGAATGGCCGTGGGGGCCATGTAGCACTCCGGCAGAAAATCGCAGCGCAGGCAGTCGCAAATCTTGCTGGCATCGATGCGATCGTTCTTCTTCTTCGCCGCCGCAATGGCCCGCAGCATCAGCGGATGCGCCACTTTCAAGGCAACCGCATGTGGCAGCAGGTGGTCGTAGATCCAGCCCGTGAACATGGTGGCTTCCATCGCCGCGCTCCACGGCTGCGGCAGTGTTTTGATCCACCGGTCCAGGTCAAGGCGTGTGGCGGGAAGCGATCCTTCGGAGTGCATCGTGCCACTGCTGTCCTTCACGCAGTAGCTGATCGACCTCTTGTGAACATCCAGTCCGATGTAATACATAGGTTGCATGGGGGAGCCTCCTTGGTGTCTCTGAATCAGCGTCCGCTGAGTTCAGCTTTTGTACACCAAGCGCTCCTCCCTCGACCTATACATTCAAACTTATCAGGAGTTAGCCCACATATGCCAGGCCGGTTAGCTGGTAATAAGACGATTTATCCAAGGTAGTCTGTGCCATAATCACATTTGCCATTGAACCATGAGCCAAGCCAACTGTAGCCCTTTCTATCCCACAACTGGAGAGAAGGTGTAGTGCTCCCCTCCAAAACTGGAAACCTCAACTAGGTATGGTCAGGCCCTCCAAATCGGAGGCAACATGGACAGGAAACCCCCTGTGAATCGAACTCCGGTGGAAAATGAAAAAGACCGCCGCATTCGGCAACTGGAGCAGTTGGTCCAGGAACGAACCGCTCAGCTCCAGATGGCCATTCAGCAACTCGAGCAATCCTACGACGATACCCTGGAGGCTTTGGGAAGCGCACTGGACTTAAAGGACGCGGGGACCGCGGGCAATTGCCAGCGCGTTACCGCCTTTTGCATCTCCATCGCGAGAACGATGCCGGTTCCCGATAGCTATCTGCCGATTCTGGCGCGCGCCGCGTTTCTCCACGATATTGGGAAGATGGCCATCCCGGATGGCATTCTGCACAAGCCTGGCCCACTTACGGACGACGAAAAGAAAATCATGCGCATGCATTGCGAAATCGGCTACAACATGCTGACCCGCATCCCGTTTCTTCGCGACGCCGCGGAAATCGTGCTGGCACACCATGAATTCTTCGATGGAACCGGCTATCCACGCGGTTTGAAGGGTGAAGAGATTCCTCTGGGGGCGCGGATAGTCGCGGTCGCGGACGCGCTCAATGCGATGATTTTCGACCGGCCGTATCGCCGGGCGCAGCCGCTTTCCCATGCGCGTGAGGAAATCCGTCGGTGCAGCGGCGCGCAATTCGACCCGAAGGTCGTTGAGGTGTTTTTCTCTTTGCCGGAATCCTTGTGGGCCGAGTTGAGGCTAACTCCCGATTAACGCGGTTACCGGACAAGTCCTATAAAAGGGAATGTCAAGAGAAAAACCTCCCCGTCGGCTCAATGCCGATTCTTTTTTATCCCGGCATTCAGCCCAACTGCTTGAACATGCACTCTCGATCTGAGAGTGGTCTTCCTCAGGCCCAGAGTCATGGTTCGTCTCCGCGCACGAAGCGGAGAGAAACTTTCCTCTTCCCTGTGGTTCCATTTCACTTTCGTGACGGCGCCATTCATTTTCTGAAACAACAAGCCTGATGGTTGTCCACCGGATAGGTGGCAATGCATGGTCCTATTGGAGACTCGTGGCCTATGGCTTTCTTCGATTGTCCGAGAGGGCATAGGGTGGGTCCGGAGACTCGCGTGTTGGTCACACGGGCCTGACTTGATTGCATAACAATGTCGGCTCCTCGACCCGGGTAGACTGTGGTTTATCGACGACCGCAGGCTCGGGAGAAAGGAGCCGAACATGATGATTATAGGCGTAGATTACCACCCGAGCTTTCAGACGATTGCATTTTTTATGGAAGAGACTGGTGAGTGTGGTGAACAGGAACTAAACCACAGTGATGGACAAGCAGAGAAATTCTATCGAGACCTGAAGCAGCGAGGAATCTGCGTGCGGGTAGGAATGGAGGCTACCGGATATTCACGCTGGTTCGAGCGGCTACTCGCTGAATTAGGTTTCGAGCTGTGGATCGGCGATCCAGCACAGATCAAGGCCAAGCGAGTCAAGAAGCAGAAGTTCGACCGCGAGGATGCCCGACTCTTACTCAGGCTGATGCGGGAGGATAACTTTCCGCAAATCTGGGTACCCAGTCCGGAGAATCGGGATCTACGGCAACTCCTCTGGCACCGGCATCGGCTGGTGCAGATGCGCACGCGGATCATGAATCAGCTTCAGGCGTTGGCCATGAACGAGGGCTATCGCTGGAAGAAAAAACTATTCAGCGAACAAGGACGAGCGCAGTTAGAAAAACTCTCGTTAGCTCCTTGGGCGAGTCGACGTCGGCAAGAGTTGTTGGAGTTGCTGGACCGGTTGAATCCGACGATCGAGGAGTTAACCGCAGCCGCCGAGCGGGAAACCAGGAAGCGACCCGAGGTGCTGCGGCTGATGACTCATCCTGGCGTGGGCCCGCTTACGGCACTCGCCTATGTGTTGATCATCGGAACTCCGGCTCGGTTTCAATGCGGCAAGCAGATCGGCACGTACGTGGGCATGATTCCGTGTGAGGAGTCTAGTGCTGGCAAACAACGATTGGGGCACATCAGCAAGCAAGGCAATTCCTTGTTGCGATTCTTGCTGGTAGAGGCAGCCCAGGCGGCAGCACGAATCAATCCGGAGTGGCGACGTCGCTACATTCACTTGGCGATGCGTCGACACAAAAGCATTGCCAAGGTAGCGATGGGACGCCGGCTGGCGGTTCGGTTGCACTGGATGTGGCGGAATGGATGTGAGTATTCGCCGTCGTTAGAGTTCGGTTCGTACGCGGGACAGCTCGGAATCGGACATGGCGTGAAGTAGAGCGTCGTCCACTTGATTGGGCATCCCGCTCCCTGCAAAGGGAGTTTGAAGAAGTAATCATGGTCGAAGTTTTGATCGAAGAGATGTTTGGGTCGGACTGAACCCGACTCAAAGATTACGAGCGAGCCGTGGTCGTCGATGCGCAGAGGTCAAAAGACAGCAAGGAAGACCACTCTTCGGAGTGAACGGCGAAGTGCGCTCAAAAAGTATTTGACAGGGCCGACATTGTTAGAGATGTCCGATTGATACTTCCCCTCGAATCGAGCGTCCCAAGAAGCCGATGGCCACCGCCAGCAAATGGTTCTCAGGGATGGAACGGACTCTTAGCCAGAGACGCTCAAGCTGCTTGTGGTTTCAACTCGTTGGCGTCGAAACGTACCTCCTTCTTCCACACGATCAGGGTGATCGCGGCAATCTTCCTCGCTAAGGTCAAGCGCGCCATCGTGGGCTTCCTCCCCTTAGCTAACAAAGCCTCGTAGAAAACCTTTAGCGGCCCAGCTGCGTTGCTGGCTCTCATCGCCGCACCCTTGAAAATATCTTTGAGGTCGTGGTTGTGGTCCTTATTTAGACCACGAACCGTCGCGGGTTTCTTGGAACGTTGCAGCTGCCCTTCCACAACGCGGTATTGTGCGCTGTCATGCGTTTCCAACCCCAGACCGCTGTAGGTCCACAGTTGTCGCTTGGTGCGGAAACGGTGCGGCGTCTGCATCAGGGCCATCAAAAGGGCTGCCCGGATCGGTCCGATCCCCGGAATCTGGCGCAACAGTTTCCACGCCTTCTGTTTTTTGGCTTCAAGCAATAGATCCCGCCGCACCTCCTGGCGCAAGAGTTGCAAGACATCGAGCTGTTGGTAGTAGTGTTCGGCGCGTCGCCGGACGCCGGCTTCACTGATCTTACCGAGCCATTCCGCACGGTGACGTGGTGCATACACTTCGTTGCTGGCACAGGGAATAGCCCAACTGCGATACAGCGCCTTGAGCCGATTCATGACCCGCGTGAGGTCTTTGGTGATGGTCAGATAACTGCGCGCCAGCTCCTTCAACGTTCGCAACCCGTGCTCTCCGTGATAGACCGACTGGATCTTCTTCATGTACAACTGTTCGGCCAGCTTCCGTGCATCGATTCGATCACTCTTGCTGCCATCCTTCAGTAAGGCAATCTTTCGCGGGTTACACACCACGACTTCCGTGACGTGTGGCTTCAGCAGGTCGTACAGCCAGGCCGCCCAGGTTCCTTCTTCAAAAGTGACGTGCAAATCTCCGCGCAGCCCTTGGATAAACTGCAGAATGGTGCTGGCCTTGGTTTCGATGACGCATTCCATCACTACCTTGCCGACGGAGTTCATCACCGCGATCGAAATGCTTTCCTTGTGCACGTCCATGCCGATATATTTGGTGCTGATCATAGAGGGTGTTCCTTTCTGTAGGGGATGAGGTAAACGCTCAAAACCTACCCTGAAAGGAGCGCCCTTTTATAATGTGTGGCTACTAGTACTTCTCCGGTTACCGGGCTGACCTACTGAATCAGAGTCGTACTGTCTTTCTCACTTCGACCCGTCGATTCAACAGATTGTGCTTCGCGAAAAGACTCAAGCTTAGTAATGGCTGACCGTCGGAACTCGTCAATCGCCTTCGCATAGGTCTGGAGAATGCCCGACGAGCTAGAATGGCCCATTATCTGAGCAACAAAGAGGGGAGAAACACCCGCTGCGGTCAGACGACTGGCGAATGTGTGCCTGAGGTCGTACACCCAAAAGTATTCAAGTCCTGCAGCTTCCAATGCCCTCAGCCAGGCCCTACGGACATCTCTCAGATGAGTTTTTGGTTGCTGTGGGTTCGCAAAAACGTATTCAGAAAACTCCGGACCTAGCCGCTCGCGCCATCTCAGCAACTCCGTCTTGCAACGATTGGACATTGGCACGCTCCGAATACCCGCCAAGGTCTTGAACTGTCTAATGAGGATTGCTTCGTCAGCAAAGTCTACATCCTTCCACTTGAGCGCGAGAGCTTCGCGACCCGAGCGCAGACCACCGTCCAGAATCAAGATTGCAAGAATCCGGACGTGGTCTGGGGCAACTGCCAGAAGCTTTTTCTCCCCATCAAAGGTCAGGTTGTGGGGCTGCCTGCGCTCTTTGCGCTCTTCCAACATTTCGACTTCACGAAACGGAGTGGACGTTATCAATCTTTTTCTCACTGCAATCCTCAGCATCCGCCGCAGAACAGCCAAGTCCCGGTTCACGTGAAACTGATTTCTCTAATCCACAGTTAGTGATAACTTTCCTTTCTGGGCAGGACCCTGTGATTCCTCGTCAGGTAGAGACGCGGGCCTCCCCGCGAAAAGAGTTTGCTCTTACGGATCGTCATCATGAACAAACAGAACCGTCGAGCATTTCTTCAAACTTCCGCAGCAGCACTGGCAGGCAGCCTTGGCCCCGGGCGTGCCGTCGTGCTGTATGGCGCTACACCCGGCTCTCTAGCCTTCGGCCTCAACCCCAGACTTGCAACACTGGCCGTGGCCTCCAACGACGGCAAGAAGCCGTTGCGCCTCGGCTTAATCATTGGCATCGGCAAGGATCCTGAAGCCGCTATGGCAAAGGTCCACGATCTTGGCCTTCTCACCTGCCAGGTGTTTGTGGACGATTTCGAGCCGGAGCAAGTCGCGCGCCTGCGGCTGGCCCTCGAGAAATACGGTATCGAGGCGACTTCTCTCGTTGTCGGCGGACCCGGAAAAGAAGTGTGGGACTTTTACCAGGGGCCTCTGACCATCGGCTTGGTTCCGCCAGAGACGCGCGCGGCACGCATCCTGCACATCAAGAAGGCTTCGGACTTCGCCAAGCAGTGCGGCATCCCCGCGGTACAGACGCATTGCGGATTTATCCCGGAAAACCCCAACGATCAGTTGTACAAGGAGACTGTGACGGCGATTCGCGAGGTGGCCGCGTACTGTAAACGCCATGGCCAGAATCTCCGTTACGAAACCGGGCAGGAGACCCCCATCACCCTGCTGCGTGCTATCCAGGACGTTGGGGTGGACAACCAAGGCGTAAACTTCGATGTCGCCAATCTCATCCTTTATGGCAAGGCAAATCCCGTCGACGCCCTCGAACTCCTAGGCCCCTATGTGCAGGGAATTCACGCCAAGGACGGTCTCTGGCCCTCAAATCCGAGGGAACTCGGCGAGGAAGTTCCCATCGGCAAGGGTAAGGTAGATTTTCCCCGCATCATCGCTCGTTTGAAGGATCTGGACTATCGCGGCGCGGTCACCATCGAACGAGAAATTTCTGGCCCGCAACAACTGGCAGATGTCCGCGCCGCGAAGGATTATCTGGAAAAACTGATCGGGTAGTGATGGCGGCATCCCCGTTCTGCGGCAAAGTAGACGGGATGTCAGAATGCGTATCGCACGGCTGCATCCAGCATCAGGAGGCGACATGTCAAGCGATTCCAAGCGTCAATTGAACCCCTCCGGCAAGATTGGCCGCCGGGAATTTCTGGGGGCAGCGGCGGCCAGCGCGGGCGTCATGTTCATCAAACCCTCCCTCATACGCGGCACGGCCGCCAACTCCGCCGTCCGCGTGGGCCTGCTTGGCTGCGGCGGCCGGGGCACCGAGGACGCGGCGAATCTCATCGACACGGGTGGCGCTAGCGTCGTGGCCTTGGCTGACTTATTTCAAGACCAGCTCAACACGGCCCGGACGCATTTCGATCAGCTCCAGCAAGCCAAGGGCTACCCCGTCTTGGACTCGTCGCAACTCTTCGTTGGCCCCGATGCCTACCAGAAGATTGCAGCCTCCAAGGAACTGGATGCAGTCGTAATCGCCACGCCGCCTTATTATCATCCCCGCCATTTGGAGGCTGTCGTCGCCGCCGGCAAGCATGTTTATCTCGAGAAGCCAGTAGCAGTCGACGTGTCCGGCGCGTTGCAGGTGATCGAAGTTGGCAAACGCGCCGAAGGAAAGTTAAGTCTTGACGTAGGATTCCAGATCCGTGATTGCCCGCCCTTCGTGGAACTGGTTCGGCGCATCCACAACGGAGCACTAGGCAACATTGTCTGTGGCGAAGCTCATTACCTCGCCGGCTACCTCGACCGGCCGGTCTGGCCTAACGCTTCGCCCGTCGAGCGTCGCCTCCGCAACTGGGTCTATGACCGCGCGCTTTCCGGCGACATCATCGTGGAACAGAACATTCACGTGATCGACATCTGTAATTGGATCCTCAAGGCCCACCCTTTGAAAGCTTCCGCGACGGGCGGGCGACTGGGCCGTCCAACCGACGGAGACGTCTACGGAAACTACAATGTTCTCTTCCACTACCCCGAAGGGGTGGACGTCACTTTCAGTTCCACGCAGTTTGCAAAGGGCTGGTGGGACGTCACCGAACGCTTTTTTGGCACCAAGGGTACCTCCCAGTCTCCCTATGCCGGGCCGCTTGGTGTCTGGGGCGACGATCCTTGGCAGTCGCCGGGTTCCGTCGCCAAGGATTTCTCCGATTCCAAGGGTTTTTCAGCTACGGGGAATTTCAGCTCCAACCTTGAGCTTGCCGACACGGAAAAGAAGAAGGCCTTCATTGAGAGCATCACCAGCGGTAATTTCCATAATCAGGCTGCCAAGGGCGCAGAATCGGCCCTCTCCTGCATGATGGCGCGCTCGGCTGCCTACAGTGGACGCGAAGTCACCTGGGATGAACTGATGAAGTCCACCGAGGTGTGGGATCCAAAGATTGACTTGAATAAACTGGGCTGAGGTTGTGGCGCCAGCCACTCAGCCTCATTCGAGGTGCACAGATGAGCCATATATCACGCCGTAAGTTTCTGGAGTCTTCAGTCACAGCAGCCTGTGCGGCGGGCCTCAGCGGCAGCGGGCTCGCTGAATCGCTCGTCGCTTCCCCCAGCGGCTCAGCGTCCAGTGCCGCTAAACGCGCGGCAGCTCCCGCGGCACTGTCCATCAAGAAGGGCTTGGTCTATGACATGCTCCCCGGCAGCCTCAGCCACTCCGACCGCTTCAAGATGGCGCGTGACGCTGGCTTTGAGGTGGTGCAGGCGCCTACCACACCCGACGAGCATACGGCCGAGGAGATCAAGAACGCCGCCGCCGCAGCGAATATCCGCATCGACTCCGTGATGAACATGGATCACTGGGAATATCCGCTCTCGTCGGACGACCCGCAGGTGGTGGAAAAAAGTCTGGCGGGAATGCGGACTTCGCTCCACAACGCCAAGCTCTGGGGTTCAGAGACGGTGCTGCTCGTTCCAGCCGTGGTGAATCCGCAGACGTCCTACCGTGACGCTTGGACGCGTTCTCAGAACCAGATCCGCAAGCTGATTCCCCTCGCTTCGGAGCTGAAAATCATAATTGCCCTCGAGGAAGTGTGGAACAAATTCCTGCTGAGTCCCCTCGAAATGGCCAAATATATCGCCGAGTTCCAGAGCCCGTGGATCAAGGCTTGGTTCGACGTTGGCAACGTGCTTCTTTACGGTTACCCGCAAGACTGGATTCGCACGCTCGGCAAGGACATCGTCAACGTCCACCTGAAAGACTTCAAGCGCAAGGAAGATGGCTACGCCTGGGTAAACCTGGGTGACGGCGACGTGGACTGGCCCGCGGTGCGCCAGGCCTTCGCCGAAATAGGCTACTCCGGAAGCGCCATCGCGGAGCTCGCCGGCGGCGACGAGGCCTACCTGCGTGACGTCAGTCGCCGCATTGACCGGCTGCTCCTTGGCTGCCCGTAGGCGTTTCTACTTCCCAGCAGATTCCTTTACGTTGAGCACACGATCGCCCGCTACATCCTGCAGCGTTTGAACCGTTCCTGATGGCCAGCGGATTTCCACGAGTGTGGCCTTCGCGTCATTGCCAAGGCCAAAGTGCACCGGGCCGTGACTGGAAGAAGCATAGCCGACGCTGGTAGTCATGTGGTTGTACTGCGCGCCTGCCGAGGTCACAACTTTCACCACCGCTCCAATTCCATCACGATTGCTCTTGGTGCCCTCCAGCGCAACATCCAGCCAGTGCCCTGCGCCCTCCGTTCGGTTCATCCAAATCTCCGCATCTTTGCCGAGCGCCGTGACGACAACATCCACGCGGCCGTCCCCGTCAAAATCTCCAAACGCCACACCTCGATGCCGGGCCGGAGGAGCCGCGTCCAATCCAGCCTCGGCGGTCAGCGCCTGCCATTGCCCGCTTGCACCCAGATTGCGAAATACCGTGTTGTGTTGCTCGATATCCATGCCGGGCTTCGGAATGGACTCCACATGCCCGCGTGCGATGAACAGGTCTTTCCAGCCGTCGTTATCAAAGTCATAAAAGCCGGGGCCATAGCCCGCCATGGAGCGGCTGAGCTGCCGCATCCCGCTGGCATAGGTAACTTCCTCGAATCCCTTGCCGGCCTTGTTCCGGTAGATGGGAAATGTCTGGTTATTCAGGGCGGCGAGGACAATGTCCGGGTAACCATCATTGTTGTAATCGCGAAAATCGACACCCATGCCGGAAATAAATTCGCCGTCCTCCACCAAAGCGACCCCCTGCGAAAAAGCGACTTCTTCGAATTTCTTTCCGGTGTTGTGGAGCAGGAAGTTGTAGGAGGTATCGTTGGTGATGAACAAATCGGGCCGGCCGTCGAGATCGTAATCCGCCACTCCCACTCCCATGCCCTTGCCCACCAATTCCCGAATCCCCCACTTTTCGGAGGCATCTTCAAAGGTTCCGTCGCCGCGGTTCAGGAACAACTGGTTGGGCTGGCCCTCATAAAATTTCGGGCTGCAATAATCGTAACCTGTCGAAGGACCGCACAGGTGCTCCGTTTTGAGGTCCCACTGCAGGTAATTCACGACGAACAAATCCAGCAAGCCGTCGCTGTCCACATCCAGCCAGGCGGCGGCATTGGCCCACAGGGGGCCGTACTTTGGATCGTCGCAGCGATCCAGTCCGGCTTTCGCGGTAACATTCGTGAACGTGCCGTCACCATTGTTGTGATACAGCGAATGGCCGTGCACCCCGGCGATGAAAATGTCCGGGAATCCATCGTTGTCGTAATCGCCGACGGCCACGCCCATGTCATAGCCGGCGCCGGCCAGACCGGCTTCGCTGGTGACATCCGTGAAGACACCGTTTCCATCATTGCGAAACAGGCGGTTGGAAAATTTTGCGTCATCTTTTTTCAGCGTTTCGATGTTGGCGCCGTTGGCAAAGAAAATATCGGGGCGCCCATCTTTGTTGTAGTCAAAGACGGCGACGCCGCCAGCCATGGTTGCTGGCGCGTGGGGAAACCTTGGAGTCTCGTCGCTTTCCACGCGGAAGGGCAAGCTTTTCAGGGCAAATTTAATCTGGGCCGCCGCATTATTCGCTGCACGGATGCCGCGCGTGGGCAAAAAACAATAGGATGCCAGCGAGCCGCCAAGAAGCGAAAGCAACTTTCGGCGGCTCATTGCCCCAACAGGCGCTTCATGACGCCTTGCATGATCCAGCACGGAACCTGCCTCCTTCGGCTACCACGGCCGCGGCGCACATCGCAGGATCATCTTCTCACAGTTGGAAATTGGCGTCCTCGGGTCTGCTCAGCTCACCCCTGCAATCCCAAGGAGTTCTTTCGTTACGTGGTCACGCCTGATCTACACCGGAACGGCCCCAGCCCACTGGTCCATAGTCGCTTTCAGTAAGGAATTTAGGTGCTGGCTAGGCCGGCAAATATGCCCCTTGGCGGGTCCAATGCAGGCTAAGGGCAGGACTCGGCAAAACGATTTTGTGTGGCATTTTCTTAGGGTTTCAGCAAAAATTTGCTTGACATGGATTCAACAACGTAATAAATAAGGGTCAACCGTTAGCCTTAACGGTGAGTCTTAGGGTGATGTTTAGAATGTCTTGCCAGTCGGCAAGAGGGGTGAAAAATGAACCGAAGTAGCATTTCGTGTGTTTATGGTCGTATTTTCTCTTTTAAATCCTTAAATCTAAAGTACTTGGCGATCCTGATCCTGGCCATGTTTAGCCTGCCGTTCCTGGCCTATGGACAGAATGCTACCATCGTTGGCACAGTCACCGACCCGTCGGGTGCGGTGGTTCCCAACGCCACAATAACGATTACCCACGTCGAAACTGCCCGTGCCACTGTCCTCACATCGAATGATGCGGGGGAATACGTGGCGTCCGATATTTCTATCGGCCGCTACAACGTGAAAGCAGCGGCTACCGGATTCAAGGTAGCGGAACGCCTCGGGATCGTGTTGCAAGAACACGATCGCACGCGCGTTGACTTCCAATTGGAACTTGGCACCACGGCGCAGTCTGTTTCCGTGGAAGCCAACCCCATCGCTGTGCAAGCCGACACGGGTGAAATCAGCAACGTGATTAACGGGACACAGGTGTTGCAGCTTGCCACCAACGGCCGCAGTATTTACACCTTGGCCACCCTGGTCCCGGGGGCTTCCAACAATATGACCGATGACCAAGCGCCGAGCTCCACCAGCGGCGATAACAGCGTGAGTTACAATGGTTTGCGGCTGGGTCACAACATCTATCTAATGGACGGCGCGGAATCGGACGACCGAGGCAGCGGGGGCAAAATCCAACTCATGCCCTCCCTGGACGCGGTCGCCGAGTTCAACGTCATGACCTCAAACTACAGCCCGGAGTACGGCTTGTCTTCGGCCGGAACCGTGGCCCTGGTTTTCAAATCGGGAACCCAGACGTTCCATGCCAGTGCCTGGGAGTTCATACGCAACAATGCCTTCGACGCGAACAGCTACAGTGCCAACGCCGCCGGTCAGAAAACACCCGAACTCAGGTTTAACACCTTCGGCTTCAACGTCGGCGGTCCCGTTACCTTCGGGCATCTCTATAATCCTAACAAGACCAAGACCTTCTTCTTCTATAACATGGAATGGCGCAAACTGATTCAAGGAGGCTCCATCACTCAGACGGTTCCTGACACAGCCACGTACGGCGGTGCAGGGCTTACCGGCGTAGTGGTCCCCACGCTAACACCTGCGGCACTCACCGCTCTTGCCGCCGGTGGCGCGGCCGTACCGGCAAATCTGGCCGCCCTGGCGACGGATATCAAGGCTGGTAATCTGACACCGGGCGCGGCGTTCCCCGCCGCCTACCCGCTGTCGAATTATTTGGATCCCAATGCACAATCCCTCCTGACGGCGGGCATTTTCCCTGCAAACAACACCACCTCCGGCGGCGCCCCCGCATTCTTCGGCGGCGCGAACCTCCCCACCAACGTGCGGGAAGAACTCGTCCGAATCGACCACCACTTCAACGATAAGGTGTCAGTATTTGGCCATTGGGCCCAGGACGCCGTGTCCCAGACCACAAGCACCACGCTGTGGTCTGACGATAACGTGCCCTCGATAGGCACCGTTTTCAACAACCCCTCGAAGAGCGGCACCATTCACCTCATGCACACCATTAGTCCCACGCTGATGAACGAGATTGCCTACAACTACGGCGGCAACAGCATCCTCTTTACGCCGGTGGGCATATACACGCAGCCTTCGGGCTTCAGCGTTCCGGGATACCTCCAGGCGGCTGTCGGACTGCCAAACGAAAACACCCTTAACCGGATTCCCGGCATCAGCCTAAGCGGCATCGCAAATTACGACGTCTCCGAGGTGCCCTGGACCAATATTGCTGCTGACAATCAGATCCGTGATGACGTCTCCTGGACCAAAGGCACACACCAGCTCAAGATGGGGTTTAGCTGGGCGCGGTACGCGAAAGTCCAGCAGCTCTTCGGCAACACCCAAGCCGAAGATACCTTCAATGGCCAATACACAGGCAACTCTTTTGCCGACTTCCTGCTGGGTATGGACAGCGGCTACAGCCAACTGGCGCTGCAAGACAGCGGTCATTGGCCGAACATTTCCTGGGCTGGCTATATTCTGGACAACTGGCGTGCGACTCGCCGCTTGACTCTGAATCTGGGCCTGCGCTGGGACGGCATCCCGCATACCACGGAATCAAATCACCGTGATGCCAACTTTTACCCCAACCTGTATAATCCCGCCAACGCGGCGGTCCTCACGGCGACGGGCACCATCGACCCCGTCCTGACCCCCGCCGCGGCTTTCGGCGCTAGCCCCAATCCCGTCCTCGCCAAGTTGGGCAATATATTTTATCTCAACGGTATTGGCATCATCGGCGAGAATGGCATTCCCGCCGGTTTTGTCGCCAACCACTGGAACAATTGGGGCCCGCGTATCGGCTTCGCCTACGATGTCACCGGCACGGGCAAGACCATCGTGCGCGGCGGCTTCGGCATAATGTACGAGCGCGTGCAGGGCAACGACATGTACGACAGCGGCGGCAATGAGCCCTTCAGCGATAACATCAGCATCGGAAACGTAGCGTTTTCGAACCCCGGCCTTAGCTTGGCCACGGGCACGGCCCCGGTATCTCCCATCCCGGTGCCCAGCATTAATGAAGGTCTTATGTCGAACGATTACAAGAACCCTACGAGCTACCAGTACAGCGTCGGTGTTCAACAACAATTAGGGCGCGAGTCGGTACTCTCGATAGCCTATGTTGGCAACCAGAACCGCCATCAGACCACCTCAGCCGAGCTCAACCTTCCGCCCGAGAGCGACCTGGCGGCCCTTACGGGGCATACGGACACCCTTCCCTATCTCCAGGCGGTTCCGTATACCGGCTTTGACGACATCAACATGTTCCAAAATGACATTAACTCGCACTATAATGGACTCCAGGTGCAACTCCGCTCGCGTCTGAAGCAGGATTTAACCTTCCAAGGCGCATTCACCTGGTCGCGCTCCATTGACCCGTCGACCGGTGGCGATGATACCAACGAGTCCCCCAACCCCTACAATCTCAATTATAATACGGGGCCTTCGAACCTCGATCGCACCGTCATCGGGATGGTCAACCTCGTCTATGAACTCCCATTTTTCAAGCACTCTGACAACCTCGCCTTGAAAACGGTTGCCGGTGGCTGGGAACTTTCCGCAATTGGTACCATGGAAACGGGTCTACCGGTTTTCCTCACTTTGGCCGGCCCGCAGGGCGGCAACGCCGTGGACCACGGCACGAACGCGCCGGACCTCACAGGCTCCGTCTCCTATCCTAAAACTTATAGTCAATGGTTCACTGGCGATTTCACTACTCCCGCGCTGGGTGCCTGGGGTGATGCCCCCCCTCAACAGGTACGTCAGCCGGGTCGCGACAACTGGAACATCTGCCTTTTGAAGAACTTCGTAATCAGCGAAAGCAGGGGGAGCGGTATCGAATTCCGCATTGAATCGTTCAACACGCTCAATCACACGCAGTTCAAGGGCGTCAACAGTCAGTTCAACGGTTCTGGCTTCGGCGCCGTCAACGGAGTTTGGGACCCTCGGGTCTTCCAATTCGGCCTCAAGCTCAAGTTCTGAGCGGTCCAAGGGTTAGTTAGTACGGCAAAATGTAACTCAGTCCGGCCGGCAGCCTCGTTAGCGAGACTGCTGGCCGGTTCTTTTTTGTGGATGAACCGGGAAGGAACAGGCCAGAAGGCGATACACTGGATACCGTCAGAGACTGCTTGTTCGTGTTGACTCGAGATTCCGCAATGCCCGCTGGTAAACTTGTATCTGGTACCCATGACCAATTGGAAGACAGGTTGTCTCCTCGCCGCACTCCTCTCCGCTACGCTAGTTCGCGCGCAGACTCCCACTCCTTCCGACGCACAAGCCCTGGAACGCCAGGGAAGGCTTCCAGAAGCAGCCGAAGCGTGGAAGGCCATTACAACCCACAACCCTCGTGACGCGGCGGCATTTGCCAGTTGGGGAGTGGTTCTCTCCAAGCAAGAAAATTACCAGGAAGCCGCTTCGGCCTATAAGAAAGCGCTGGCGCTGAATCCGAATCTGCCGGGCATCCAACTCAATCTGGGGCTAGCAGAGTTCAAACAGGGGCGTTTCCCGGAAGCGATCCCTCCGCTTCGTGCGGCATTGGCGGCCGATTCCCACAGCATGCAAGCGCGCACGCTGCTGGGACTCAGCTACTACGGTACAATGCGATTCGCGGAGGCTGCCAGGCATCTGAAGGTGGCCGCGCAAGCCGATCCCGGCAATTTGGAGTTGCATCAGGTGCTGGCGCAGAGCTGCTTGTGGGCGAAGGACAATGATTGCGCCTTGAAAGAGTTCCAGCAAATTCTGCTGCAAAACCCGGATTCGGCGGCGGCCCATATGCTGATGGGTGAAGCTCTTGACGGTCTGGAAAGGTCCGCAGACGCGATTGCGGAGTTCCAGGCCGCGGTGAAGGCCGCTCCGCGAGAGCCGGGGGTCCATTTCGGCTTGGGCTATCTGTATTGGAAGGCACATCAATATGACCAGGCCAAGGCGGAGTTTGAGGCAGAGCAGGGGATTGATCCTGGGAACGCCCAGGCGTTGGCCTATTTAGGCGATCTCGAATTAAAGCTGAATAACCCGGACAAAGCGCTCGCCTTGCTAAAGAAGGCAGTGCAGCAGAAAAACGACCTTCGCATTGCCTATGCCGATATCGGTGCAATTTATATGGACCAGAAACAATACGAAGACGCCCTCGCGGCGTTCCAACGGGCCGTGAAACTCGATCCGGAGCAGCCCGACATGCACTTCCGGTTGGGAAACTTGTATCGGGTAATGGGGAACACCTCTGCGTCTCAGGAGGAATTCGCCAAATTCCGCGCACTCCACAAGAAAGCAGACGATGCTCTGCTTAAGAAAATCTCTGACGCGCCACCCGCACTGCATCCGTAGGAACCGAAAAAACGGAAAAGTCATCGCTGATTACTAAGCTCCGCGGAATATAGACACAAAACTCGTATTGTCATCCCGAGCGCAGCGAGGGATCTGCTTTTGCCTGAAGGCAAGATACAGCAGATTCCTCGCGCCAAACCCGCGCTCGGAATGACAAGTTACTCTCGTTGGGTGCCTTCCCGATGCTTGAAAGGTGTCACTATAATCTGTGGTGCTCAATAAGTCCGGGGATACGGGGCATTTCCCCTTGACTCCCCAGATTCGGGGGGCTAGGCTTCGGGCTGTTTTTCATGGCGCTTATGCACCAGCCAAACCAACCCGTGCTGCTGCGAGCAGGGGCATTCCTGCTGCCGGTCCTGCTGTGTCACTTTTTGTGCCCACTGGCGGCCTGGTGCCAGGCGAACGCAGGTGGGGAGATGGAAATTCGCGGTTTCCGCGCGGAAATCAACGTGACCATACACGATAGTTCTGGAGAGATCATCTCCACGCCCGCGACCGTGAATCTTTATAAGGACGGGAGGCCATACGACCGAGGAACGGCAACAAACGGGCGGATGTTTTTCATGTTGCACAATCTAGGCAATTTTACGGTCATTGTGGATGCAACTGGATACAAGTCAGGACAGAAAGACGCCTTGGTTACCACAGAGATGACGTTTGAGGTGGAGATAAGTCTGCAGCGGGGGACATCTTCGAATTTTACGCCTGGGGCAGCGGGAAATCCGATACTCGCTCCTAAGGCCAAGAAAGCCCTGGACAAGGGCATCCAGGCCCTGAGAGACAACAATGTGGATGCGGCGGAGAAGGCCCTGGACCAGGCTATGAAGCTCGCTCCAAATAATCCGGATGTGCTCTATGTGCTGGGTGTGTTGGAGCTGAAAAAGCACGAGTTGACAAAGGCGCAAAGCGTTCTGGAAAAAGCCACGCAGATGGAACCAAACAGCGCCCGCGCTCTAGCGGCATTGGGGATGGTGCTGTGCAACCAGGAGAAATACGCACAGGCTATTCCACCACTCGAGAAGTCCGTGCAACTGAACCCGGCCAGCGACAGGGAGACGCATTGGTCGTTGGCGGAGGCGTATTATCACAGCGAACGGTTTGACGAAGCCCTGAAGGTCTCGCAGCAGGCGCAGGCGGAGTCTAATGGACAGGTGCCGCAGATCGATTTGCTGGTTGCAAAGTCACTCGTGGCCGTGGGTCGGTACGAGGACTCAGCCAACGTTCTGCGAGAACTAATCAAGCACCACAACGACGGCCCGGAAGCCGCGACCGCACGGCGCTACTTGGTGCGCTTGACGGCCGACGGAAAAATTCGCCCGCAGTAGAACCTTCCCGCGCGCTCATAGATCTTGCCAAGCCTTTGCCTCACACTACAAGGTGTTCGCCCGCCTCCGGCCACACCTGGCAAAGCTGGCAAAAGTATCCCCGCAAGTTTGCGCGGGCACTCCATCAGTAATAGAGTTTCTATTGCAGGGGATCGACTTCGCTCCAGTAAGAGAATAGAGATCGGAAAGGATACCGGATATGCGTAGAGCGCTGATTCTGGCGGTACTTCTATTCGTTTGCGCGGCGGCCTTTGCCCAGGCGCCCGCCACAACCAATGCGGATGTGGCGAAGCGGGCGGACACCTTCCTCAACAAAATGTCGCTCGAGGAAAAGATCGATTACATTGGCGGAACTGGTTTCGCTGTTCGCGCCGTTCCCGCTCTCGGCCTGCCGTCTTTCGAGATGTCCGATGGCCCCATTGGTGTGCGCAGCAATGAGAGATTTCCTTCGACCACTTATGCGATCGGCGTCGGCCTCGCGGCGTCCTGGGATGCTGCACTGGCGGAAAAGATCGGCGCTGCTATCGGCAGAGACGCGCGGGCCCGCGGCATTCATTTCATGCTGGGCCCCGGAGTGAACATCTACCGCTCGCCGCTGAATGGCCGCAACTTCGAATATTTTGGAGAAGATCCATTCCTCACGGCGTCGATCGCGGTCGGATACATCAAGGGCATGCAATCGCAGGGCGTTTCAGCGACCATCAAGCACTTTCTGGGGAACAACTCCGAATATCTGCGGCACGATTCCGATTCCTTGATCGATGAACGTACCCTGCGCGAGATCTATCTCCCCTCGTTCGAAGCGGCGGTGAAGCAGGCGCATGTTGGCGCGATCATGGATTCCTACAACCTCATCAACGGCCAGCACGCCACGCAGAATGGTTACTTCAACACGCAAATCGCCCGCAAGGAATGGGGTTTCGATGGCGTCATGATGTCGGACTGGATGGCCACCTACGATGGTGTTGCTGCGGCCAACAACGGGCTCGACCTGGAAATGCCTACGGGAAAGTTCATGAATCGCCACAATCTCCTGCCGGCGATTGCCGATGGTCGCGTCACCCAGGCGACCATCGACGAGAAAGTTCGCCGCATCCTGCAGACCGCGATTCGCTTCGGCTGGCTCGATCGTCCGCAAACCGATATCTCCATTTCGACCTACAACCAGCCGAACCAGCAATGGGCGCTCCAGGCCGCGCGCGAGGGCATGGTCCTCCTGAAGAATGAGAGCAATCTGCTCCCGCTCGACAAGCAAAGTAGCAAGACCGTCCTCGTGGTCGGACCCGATGCGTATCCTGGCGAACCCGTCGGGGCAGGCAGCGCTCGCGTGGTTCCCTTTGCCTCCGTAAGCGCTCTGCAAGGCATCGCCAGCTTCCTTGGCCCATCCGCCAATATTTTCTACGAAGCGGGTCTGCCCAGCATGGAAAGGGCGGCGGCCGCCACTGAATTTGTGACCGAGGCGAAAAATGGCCAGCGTGGCCTGAAATTCGAGTTCTTCCAGAATACCGACCTCTCCGGCACGCCGGCGTATACGCGGGTGGTCCACCACCTCAACGATTCCGGCTCATCCTGGAGCGATCTCTCGCTTGATAAGGAATCACTCCCTGAATTCTTCAATTCCCAACCCAAGTCTTCCTCGAAACGCTGGACCGGCTATTTCGTTGCCCCACAGGCCGGCCCCTACGAAGTCGTTGCGCAGGGCTCGGGAGAGGGCGGGGGCTATCGCCTCTATATCGATGACAAACTGATTTTTGACGACTGGAAACTCTCCAAGGCTTTTCAAGAAGGCGCCGTTCTGGAGCTGTCCGCGGGGCCGCACAAAATCCTCGGCGAAGAATTCGTCCATTCGATTGTCGGGGGACGCTTGCGCGTTGGGATCATCGATCAGCACAAGATCGTTTCTGATGCCGCGAAGCAGTTGGCGGCAAAAGCGGATGTCGTGATTGTCGCTGCCGGCTTCGACAACGATAGCGAAGGGGAAGGCGCGGATCGTCCCTTCTCGCTGCCCTTTGGCCAGGATGAACTCATTCGGGAACTTTCTGCGGCCAACAAGAACACCATCGTTGCGGTCACTTCGGGAGGCAACGTCGATGTTTCTGGCTGGATCGATCATGTCCGCGGGCTCATCGAAATGTGGTATCCCGGCGAGCAGGGCGGCACGGCTCTCGCGGAGATTCTGTTCGGCGTCGTGAATCCTTCCGGGCATCTTCCGGCCACGTTTGAAAAGCGCTGGCAAGACAATCCGGCGTACGCAAACCACTACCCGGAAGCAGGCACGGTTCGCGTGCCCTACAAGGAAGGAATCTTCGTCGGTTATCGCGGCTACGAACATAACAATGTGAAGCCGCAATTCCCGTTCGGCTTCGGCCTTTCTTACACCACATTCAGATTCGGAAATCTGTCCGTCGCTCCGGCAAGTTCGTCGGCGCTGGCTGCCAGCGGCCGTCCGGCGCTCTATACCGCTTCCTTCGACGTCACGAACACGGGTTCCCGCGCCGGCGCCGAGGTTGCGCAACTCTACGTTGCGGAAGCCAGTCCGAAAGTGCCGCGTCCCGCGGATGAGCTGAAGGGCTTCGCGCGCGTGGAGCTTGCGGCTGGTGAAACGAAGCACGTCACCCTCTCGCTCGACGCCCGCGCCTTCGCCTTCTACGATGTCGCCTCCAAGCACTGGCAGGCCGATAGCGGCGCTTACACCATCAAGGTCGGCGATTCTTCCGTGGACACGCCTCTCAGCGCCGGCGTGACCCTGCCGAGCCTCATCAGCATCGCGAACGATAAATAGCCGCCCCTTTTTCGTCTCCGTCATTCCGAACGGAGTCTGCGGAGTGAGAAATCCCTCTTTTCTTGGGTTTCCGCCAAAGAGAGATTCATCGCACGAAAAACGGGCGATGGAAAACCGTACCTCGCTTCGCTCGGAATGACGAATCAAACCACCTTTTTTCGCAGCCTCCTCAGGCGTGCCGTTCTGTGGCGCTAAAGCGCCGCGCCTGCTACGGGAATGTTGCACGTGCAACATTCCCGGCCCGCGGCAGAATGGAAATGTCGGCGCGCCTACATATTTTAGATACGTTACCATTAAGTTACGTACCCCCTACCCCCCGTTTTTGCGTATGTAGGGGAAACAAAGGGGTTACAGGAGAATGGCTTGTATCAAGGGGAAACAAAGGAGTTAGCGGGCGCAAGAGCGAAGAGGAGGCGAAGGGCGAGGGTGTGGGGCGTTCCGAAATGGGACAACAGCCGCGTCCACGTTGTTCGTGTCCCGGACGCTGTTGCGGGACCCTCAGCATAACAGGCAAAGCATAGCACATTATTTACCGTTTGTCTACTATTATTTAGTGGGTACTAGATTCGAAACTGGTACGAGCAGGAGAGAAAGAGAACCCCAAGACCCACCCTCACAAACCGAGGATGGGGCACCCAACTTCATCTAATCGTCTGAGCCCGGGCCACCCACCCGTGGGGAAGGTCTATGTTAATCTCGCTTGTTCTGGATGGAGGTAACCGTGAGCCCACCTCAAGTAACTCTTCCATGTCCGCTTTGCGGACAAACCCCTGAATACTCTGGGATGGCAAGAGATCACAGCCGAAAACTCGAAGTCGATTGCCCACGCTGTGGAACTTACAGAATTTCTGACCAAGCAGCTGAGGAGTTGCCTCAATCCGAAAAGCACTTACTCTCGTATGTCTGTCGCACATGGTCGGGCGAGGGTACGCCGGATATTTTGACAACCAACATCAAGGAATTGATAAGGCGAGCGCCATTGCGAAGCGTCGCGGAGAAAAGAGACTGGATACTTGGACTGCTCGCTCAAATGACTGATACGCCGGGTTCGATAAGCGCTTTCGACGCCTTAAAGGATTATGTGCTGGTAACTGGCCGCGACGCCAAAGAAGCAGAATGGTTTTTGGAATCGCTAGCCGGTGAAGGTCTAATAGAGCACTTTGGAAAGAGAAGAGCGACTCTGACGATAAGGGGCTGGGAACGCGTGGCGCAACTCCGACAGACAGGCCCGAATTCCGAATTTGTCTTTGTGGCTATGTCGTTCAACAGCGTGATGGCGAATCTGTTTGACAAAGCGATTGAGCCGGCTGTCAGGCAAGCTGGTTATGAACCTGTTCGTGTTGACCGCAAAGAGCACGCGAACTCGATCGATGATGAAATCATTGGAAACATCCGAAAATCGAGATTCATGGTCGCGGACTTCACAGGGCAGAGGGCCGGGGTCTATTTCGAGGCAGGCATGATGACTGGACTAGGCCGCACGGTGATATGGATGTGCGACAGGCGAGAATTAGACAAAGTCCACTTCGACGTGAGACAACGCAACTTCATAGATTGGGAGTCGGTGGAGGATGCAAGGCAACGACTCTACAAGCGAATACTTGCAATCGAAGGGGAGGGTCCCAACATCAACACGGCAACCTCGCCCAGAGTTACCTAGGTGGTGGCTAGAACAGGGAGAGGCGCGGATATAGCGGAGGGCTTGTCCTGAAAGTGGCAAGCGACGCCAGTGGAACGTCCGCAGTGCAAAAGAGACTTAGCGAGAAAGGGAGTTAGGGGCCGATGCTGCGAGCGATTCTGTTAGCATTGTCCAGACAGCATGTTTCCGCTGCTCATTTTTTCGGGAGAGGGTAACAAGAGATGGACAGTGACCGTGGGGAAGACGCTTGGCATTGGGTCTACGTCAAGGAAAACCCAGCAACCTACCTCGTATCAGACGCAGAATTCGCCCTTGAATGTGCGCGGTCTGCAAAGGGTCGCGAGGACGACGAGGCTGCCACAAGGTTTGCCCGTGTTGCCATTCTCATGTACGCCTTCTCGTTGGAAGGATTCATAAATTTCGTGTACGAGTACTATGAGGTTCCAGCATCAACCTGGAGCAATCTCTCATTCAAAGACAAGTGGTTGAGAGCAGCGTCGCTGTGCCTGCCTTGTACTGGGCTACTGGAAACCGAAGAGGGCGTAGTCTATCGCAAGGGCGACCCTGTCGAAAGCTTCCGCGAAGATGCCGAACCCTTTGTCTCGTTTTTAGAACTGAAGGCTTTCCGCAATGGCACGGTTCATTTGAAACCACCATTTGCGATGGTAGAACACGACGAGGTCGATGCACACTTGAGTCGCGAGGAGTACTATCCGGTTTCTGGACTTCCAAAACTTTTGCAGCATTGTAGCGTCGAACACGCTGAGACTGCGAGGCGGATATTTCAAGTCATGACCGGAGAACTCGACCGTCAGATGAAGGGTACGATTCTGAAATCCTTTGAGGCCGAAGGTGGCGCTTGGGTGGAATCGATTTGTTCCGATGATGAGGACATTGAGTGGGATAAAGAATGACCCCCGAAAGGCAGATTGAGGCGGGGAGTTGTCCGGAAAGCGGACAAATCGCCGTGGCGGTAGTTGTTGACGCTGCCCCGAGTACGACGGACTGTTAGAGACCGGAGGCTGTAGACGTATGAGCACTGTCGATGACCTCGCGATGCAAATTCTTGCGGATGTTGTTGCCGATTTCCGTGCCAAGAACCTAGGGTCACAGGCGCTAAACGACGGATATGTTGGGGTGTCCGTAGTTGCACTCGAAATGAAATACTGCGCTGATGCATCGCATTCTAAAGTCGATTTCGACCTTGCTCTGAAACAGCTCGAAGAAAGTAAGTTCGTAGGTACCGGCCCAATGGTGCCTTATGAAAACACACCTGGTTCGCAGTTTTACGTTATCGCCATTTTCAGTAAGCGGGAATTCGTCTACTTGACGGAAAAAGGTTACAAGGCCGCCCAGAAAACTGCTACGAAGCCAAGGTCGCCAGTACCGAACGTGCATATTTCTGGGGGGAGTTTTTACCAGTCTCCAATTGGGATTGGAAGCACCGTCGACCAGGCTGTGAACTTCAATATAAGCAATGACTCTGAGGTCATCGAATACCTAGCCAAACTTCTTACTCTGCATGACTCTTCCTCTGGTGAAGAGGGCAAGAGGGATGTCGTTGAACTGGTGAATACCGCGAAGACGGGAGACCTTGGAAAAGCCAAGCCGATTTTTCAACGTCTGTTTGGTGCTGCAAAAGAAACCACAAAGCAGGTCGCTTGGGGCGTGATTACTGCATACGTCTCAAAACAACTTGGGCTGTAGCGCGGCCCAGTGTGTCCACCACTTATTGACGTCTGAAGTGTGGGGCGCAGCCTTTGCCTCGGAAACGACCTTGGGTGCCGCACCTTCGTGATTTTCTAGGGTGCGGGTTTTGGGAGTGTTTGTTTGAGGGCGGATTTATGTCGGACCCTTCGAGGCTCAGGGCAGGTATGAATGTCCGACCCCCTAAGGGAGGGGGAAAACAAGAGAGACCCAAGAGCGGCCCGCCTCAGAAGGACGGGCCCTACAAAGGCAGGAGAGCCCAAGAACCGGTCTGAAGACCGGCCACTACAAAGGCGCGGAGCGGGCCGCCTCAGAAGGCGGCCCCTACACTTTTTCGAGCAGGGCGACGAAATGAAGTCCTCGGCCCACCAGCAGCGAAAACGGGAAGGGATACAGCGGCACTGCGGTGGTCCACTGGGCGATGGAGAGGCCGCATTTCGCAAAGCTCGCTTCCCATTCCTTGCGGCTCTGATAGTTGTAGGGCAAGCGCACGCCATGGGGACGATTGCCCACCCAGTCCATGAATTGCAGCGTCTTGAAGTCGAACCAGTTTTCGCTGAGATGGTCTTTGATCAGCACGAACCGGCGTGTCACGCGGCGGGCTTCCCGCAGCAGGATGGTGACATCGTCCGTGTGATGCAGCACGTCAACAAACAGGCAAACGTCGAACGTCCCGTCGGGAAACGGCAGCCTGGCTCCGTCGAACGCCCGGCACCGAATCCCGCATTGGGGACGCGGAGCAAACTCCACTCCCTCAATGGAAATCTCCGAGCAGCGTTCGGCCAGCAGATTTCCGATGGTGCCGTCGCCGCAGCCAATGTCCAGAACGGCGGAACGCTGCGGAATGCGCGCGGACAGAATCTCGGCCAGGACACGCACGCGCCGGCCGAAGACCATTCGCGCGTGCGCGGCCTGCAGCACCGAAAAGCCAACGGATTCTTGTGACTCGTTCTTTTCGTTTTCAGTCATATTCCGGAAAGAGTTTCCTCAGGGGCGCTTCGCGCCCTGGGCTGAAGCCCAGGGTCTACCGAGCCCAGGGTCTACCGAGCCCAATGATAGCCAAGCACATAATGTCGGAGCTAAAGCTCCGACCCCCTATCCGAAAAGCAGATCCCTCGCTTCGCTCGGGATGACAACCTATTCTCTTTTTTCCGCAAGCCGTGCCCTCCCGGGTGCCGTTTATGAGACGGCTTCTAGCGCTTGCCCATGCCCAGAACGCTGAGGAAAAAGCTCGAAAAAATCGTCTGGCAGCCCAGCGTCAGGAAAATCACGCCCGGCATGACCATGCGAAGCGCCCTGCCGGGATTGAGCGGCCCGAAGCCAGTGGCCCGCCAAAAATCCACGGCAAAAATCGAAATCCCCAAGCCGACGAGAAAAAGGACCGCTCCAATCACCAGGCCGGTCTCCAGCGTGATGACGCTAAAGAGCCGGTTGAACTTTTCATCGCGGGGCAAATAGCCGGCGGTGATGGCAAAGACTTTCGTGAACACCGCGAAGTTCACCGCCTGATAGCCCACGAAAATCATCGTCGCGCTATAAACCAGCGTGCTGACGTCGAATCCCACGTGCCCGATATGCCGCATGCCCGGCAACAGCCAAAGCGCCAGCAGGCTCCCCATCAGCATCAGCAGGGCTCCGGGATAGAGAAAGAGCCAGCGGGGGCTGTAGAGCAGCATGAAACGCAGGTGGCGCCAGCCGTCGCGCCAGGTGCGCAAGTGCGGCGGCGTGCTGCGGCCGTCGAGAGAAAGATTGGTGGGGATCTCCGCGATGCGCAGCCCGAAAATCGAGGACTTCACCAGCATTTCGCTGGCGAATTCCATGCCCAGCGATCGCAGCCCCAGGCCGTCGATGGCTTCCTTGCGAAAGCCGCGCATGCCGCAATTCACATCGCCGCAGGGCGTGCGAAAGAAGATCTTCGCCAGCAGGGTCAATACGGGCGTCCCGAGGTAGCGATGCAAATGAGGCATCGCACCGGCGGCAATGTTCCCTTTGAAGCGATTGCCCATCACCAGGTCGTAGCCTTCGCGGAGTTTGTGCAGAAAAGAATTCACCTGCGACAGGTCGTAGCTGTCGTCCGCGTCGGCCATGATCACGTATTTGCCGCGCGCCGCCGCGATGCCCGCCAACAACGCGCTGCCATAGCCTCGCGCGGCAACTTCCACGACAGTAGCGCCGGCGCGACGCGCAACTTCCTGCGAGCCGTCGGTGCTGCCATTATCGGCAACCAGAATTTCCGCGGACAAGCCTTCGCGCTCGATGGCAGCTTTCGCTTTGTTGATGCAGACCTCCAATGTCGCGGCTTCGTTCAAGCAGGGCATCACCACGGATAGTTCAATACCCGAGGCGGAGTTCGCCGCAACACGCGCGGTATCCTTGGCCGAAAGTTCTCTTTCCGTTTCGATGCTCATGGCATGAGCTGGCGCCGGATCCCAAACGCGATCCACAAGTCATTTAGGCTTGCGGCCTCACTGCGTCCGGACACACTTCAATTTCGCTCCATCTCCCGAAAGCTATCATACGGCTTCGGCCCCATGCTCGCACACATTCCAACAATTTCCACTGATGCACGCAGCCGCTCGCCTTGCACGCTCCCGTGATTTGCCACAGCTTCCACAGGGGTGTGGAAAGGCAGGAAAAATCTTCTTCTCTGGGGCTTGACATATTTCGGGCGTTTGGTAAGATTACAAATGGCCCGGCACTCCCTAAAAGTGTCGAGCCGTGCAGGGGATTCACAGTCGGGTCTGAAGTAATCCAAGGAACAGATCCTATAGTGAGGCGCCTTATTAGCACGGGATAGTACGAGTTGAGCTTCGCGCGAAGCCGCTAAAGCAAAAGGCGGCTAGGCCCGGCGCTCGACGCCGGGTTTTGTATTTTATGGGCGGTTTTTGGCGGCAGTAGTTGCTGAAAATAGCCCGGTCCTCCGCAAGGAGGACGCTTCGATGCAAATCGAGGCCCCCGAAGGGATCGGGGACAAAGCTCTTTGACAACAGAAAGGCTGGCAAGTTCACGCCGATAACCTTGGGCGGATTACGGTTCGCTTGGGGGAGTGATGGCGTGGATTATTACAAGTTCTGCTCGAGATGTTGAGCAGTGCTGTGGATTACAAGGCGAGCTCAGTCAAGCACCTGGGGAACTGCGGAGTCGATAGTCCCGGAGCCGAGCAATCGGACCACGGAATAATGGATCCGCGGGAAACAGGGCGAACGAGCCGAAGGAAAGTTGCGGTTTAGCCACCGCAATGAGCAGCGAAGAGCGCAAGCGAATCGTTGCACCGCGGCAGACGACGTATTGGGTGAGTTTTATGATTAAGCTACTAAGAGCGTACGGTGGATGCCTTGGCGCTAGAAGGCGATGAAGGACGTGGCAAGCTGCGATAAGCCTCGGGGAGCCGCAAGCAGGCTTTGATCCGGGGATTTCCGAATGGGGAAACCCAGCGGGATGAACTCCCGCTACAGCCGGCTGAATACATAGGCTGGTGTGAGCTAACTCAGGGAAGTGAACCATCTCAGTACCTGAAGGAAAATAAATCACAGAGATTCCGAGAGTAGCGGCGAGCGAAATCGGAAAAGCCCAAACCCATGTGTTTACACATGGGGGTTGTAGGACCGCATAAGTAGAGTTACCAAACCGGACACTACGCGAACCTGCTGGAAAGCAGGACCATAGAGTGTGACAGTCACGTAACGGAAAGTGTACCGGACTCGAAGCGGCATCCTGAGTACCACGAGACACGAGAAATCTCGTGGGAAACTGGGGAGACCACTCTCCAAGGCTAAATACTCTCTAGCGACCGATAGTGAACCAGTACCGTGAGGGAAAGGCGAAAAGCACCCCTGCGAGGGGAGTGAAATAGAACCTGAAACCGTATGCTTACAAGCAGTCGGAGGGCCATGCACAGACTTCGGTCTGTGAAAGCCTGACGGCGTGCCTCTTGCTTAATGAGCCGGCTAGTTAATGTCACGTGCAAGGTTAAGCGCAAGCGAGCCGTAGCGAAAGCGAGTCCGAATAGGGCGACAAGTACGTGGTATTAGACGCGAAGCGGGATGATCTACCCTTGGCCAGGTTGAAGGTCGCTTAACCGCGACTGGAGGACCGAACAGGTGTGAGTTGAAAATCGCTCTGATGAGCTGAGGGTAGGGGTGAAAGGCTAATCAAATTCCGTGATAGCTCGTTCTCCCCGAAATGTCTTTAGGGACAGCCTTGCATGAATTGCCACGGTGGTAGAGCTCTGAATGGACTAGGGACCAACTCAGGTTACCGAATCCAATCAAACTACGAATGCCGTGGACAACTATGCGGGAGTGAGACTACGAGGGATAAGCTTCGTGGTCAAAAGGGAAACAGCCCAGATCGCCAGCTAAGGTCCCTAACTATGTGGTAAGTGGTAAAGGAAGTGTATTCGCTCGGACAGCCAGGAGGTTGGCTTAGAAGCAGCCATCCTTTAAAGAAAGCGTAACAGCTCACTGGTCAAGCGGATATGCGCCAACAATCCAACGGGGCTCAAGCACATGACCGAAGCTGCGAAATTATACGAAAGTATATTTGGTAGGGGAGCATTGCGTGGGGTGTAAAGGTAGACCGAGAGGACTACTGAATGCCACACAAGAGACCCTGCCGGCATAAGTAGCGATAAACACGATGAGAACTCGTGTCGCCGAAAGTCTAAGGTTTCCTGAGGAAGGTTAATCCGCTCAGGGTTAGGCGGGTCCTAAGGTGAGGCCGAAAGGCGTAGCTGATGGACAACAGGTCAACATTCCTGTCCCGCCTGGCGACGTTTGACGATGGGGTGACGCAGAAGGATAGGGAAGCCACCTGATGGATGGTGGTTGCTCAGTGAAAGCCGGTTCCCGCAGGCAAATCCGCGGGGGCATTCAACGGTGAGACTGGGGACGAGACCGTTAGGTCACAAAGTTTCTGATTTCACGCTGCCAGGAAAAACCTCTAAGGAGTCGTCCAGGTGCCCGTACCACAAACCGACACAGGTAGACGAGGTGAATATCCACAGGCGCTCGAGAGAACGCTTGCTCAGGAACTAGGCACATTAGTCCCGTAACTTCGGGAGAAGGGACGCCGCTGTAGGGTTTATAGCCCGAAGCGGTCGCAGTGAATCGCGCTCTGCAACTGTTTAACAAAAACACAGCTCTCTGCAAAGTCGAATACGACGTATAGGGGGTGACACCTGCCCGGTGCCGGAAGGTTAAAGCAAGGGCTTAGCCGCAAGGCGAAGGCCTGAACTGAAGCCCCGGTGAACGGCGGCCGTAACTATAACGGTCCTAAGGTAGCGAAATTCCTTGTCGGGTAAGTTCCGACCTGCACGAATGGTGGAATGATAGAGCGACTGTCTTGGCAAGCGGCTCGGCGAATTTGTGGTTCCGGTGAAGACGCCGGATGCCCGCATCTAGACGGAAAGACCCCGTGCACCTTAACTGCACTCTGGTCATGAGTAACGGTCCGATCTGCGTAGCATAGGTAGGAGCCTGTGAACTTCTGGTTTCGGCTGGGAGGGAGGCAGCAGTGAAATACTACCCTGATTGAACTGTCGCTCTAACCTACCACCCGTGACGGGTGGGGAGACACGGCCAGACGGGTAGTTTGACTGGGGCGGTCGCCTCCTAAATTGTAACGGAGGCGCTCAAAGATCGGCTCAGGTGGATTGGAAACCCACTGTGGAGTGCAAGAGCATAAGCCGGTTTGACTGTGAGACCTACAAGTCGAGCAGGAACGAAAGTTGGATCTAGTGATCCGGTGGTCCCGCGTGGAAGGGCCATCGCTCAACGGATAAAAGGTACGCCGGGGATAACAGGCTGATCTAAGCCAAGAGTTCACATCGACGCTTAGGTTTGGCACCTCGATGTCGGCTCATCGCATCCTGGGGCTGTAGAAGGTCCCAAGGGTTAGGCTGTTCGCCTATTAAAGCGGTACGTGAGCTGGGTTCAGAACGTCGCGAGACAGTTCGGTCCCTATCTGGTGTGGGCGCAGGAAACTTGCAGGGAGTTGTCCCTAGTACGAGAGGACCGGGATGAACGGACCCCTTGTGTACGAGCTGTCACGCCAGTGGCACCGCTCGGTAGCGAAGTCCGGAAGAGATAATTGCTGAATGCATCTAAGCAAGAAGCTCGCCCTAAGATAAGGTTTCCCAATCCCGCTTCGGCGGGATAAGAAGGGCAGTCGCAGACTACGACTTTGATAGGCTGGAGGTGTAAGCGCAGTAATGCGTTAAGCTGACCAGTACTAATCGCCCGTTCGGCTTAATCATAAAACTTACCCAAGCCGTCGTTGGTTTTCGCCAACTACGCTGGGTGGGCTTCACAAGCAAGCCTTGTGATACACAGTATGTTCGACTGCGGGTCGAACTTGTAAACGCCAGCCTCTGTTGTCAGGATTCTTCCGCTTTTTGCGGAACGAATTTATCGATTTTCCGGTGGTCATACCGCGAGGGTCACACCCGTTCCCATCCCGAACACGGAAGTTAAGCCTCGCCGGGCCGATGATACTGCACGGGTAACTGTGTGGGAACGTAGGTCGCCGCCGGGATTATTTTAGAGAAGGCCCCGTTCTTCGGATCGGGGCCTTTTTCTTGAGTGCTGCGGCTCTCCGCACCTGGACAATTTTTCTCGGCTCTGCAATCCTCACTGTTCATGCTTCCATCTCTCATTGTTCACGGTGGCGCCTGGGACATCCCCGATGACGCCGTCGAGGCCTGCAAGATTGGGTGCCGCCGCGCCCTTGAAGCCGGCTGGGCGGTCCTCTCCCGAGGCGGCCACGCCCTCGACGCCATCGAAGCCGCCATCATAGTTCTTGAGGACCATCCCGTCTTCGACGCCGGTTATGGCTCGCATCTCAATCTCGACGGCCAAGTTGAATGCGATGCCATCGTGATGGACGCGGCCACTCTCCGCGCGGGTTCCGTCGCTGGTTTGCACCGTGTGAAGAATCCCATCCGCCTGGCACGCGCCGTTCTTGAAAAATGCCCGCACATGATGCTTATTTCCGAGGGTGCCGAGCGCTTTGCCGCGCAACATGGCGTCGAGCTTTGCGATCCGCAGGACCTCATCTCGCCCGCCGAACGCGAGGCGTGGCTTCGCTGCAGCAAAGACTCCCACGCCGCCAAGCATCACCGGGGCCACGAGCAAGGCACTGTTGGGGCTGTCGCGCTGGATGCACACGGCCGCCTCTTCGCCGCCACTTCCACCGGCGGCACCTGCTGCAAACTCCCCGGCCGCGTGGGCGATTCGCCTCTCATTGGCTGCGGTTGCTACGCCGACGCCGATACCGGTGGCGTTTCCTCCACCGGCTACGGCGAAGCCATCATGAAAGTCGTTCTTGCCAAAACGGCTGCTGATTTTTTGCGTCCCGCTGCCTCGAATCCGGAGCGTGCCGCAAAAGCCGCTGTGCAACTTCTTGCCAAGCGTGGCAAAGGCACCGGTGGTGTGATTCTCCTAGACAAACGCGGCACCCCCGGTTTCGCCTTCAGCACGCCGCGCATGGCCTATGGCTATGTCGCCCCGGACTCCACCTTGGTGACCGCTGTCTAATCGAGCGCGGTCGCTGCCCGTGAAGAGTGCCCACTGAACTAGTGCCGTTCCAACTATTTCTGCCAAATGACGGTCCAAGCATCTGACACGAGCACGGAGAGAGTATTCTCGAAGGGATTTGCTGGAACAAGTTGGAACGGCACTAGCCTACCCAGCAAGCGGAAAGGCCGAAGCGCATGCAATGGGATACCAACAAGCGGTCCGCGTATTGACCCTTGCAGATTCTGCATCTAACATTCTTGCGATGCCGCGGCCCCGCCACGCCGCACACACGGAATCCACCATGCGTAAACTCGCGTTTTGCTTTCTCTCTCTTCTTCTTGCTCTTCCAGCGGCTGCGCAGTCCGTCGACGACATCCTCACCAAGTATTTCGTCGCCCGCGGTGGCCTGGACAAGATCAAAGCGGTTCAATCCGAGCGCGTCACCGGCACCATCTCCTTCGGCCCTGGGGAGGAAGGCCCCTTCGTCGTCGAGCGCGCCCGGACCCTCAAAATGCACATGGAATTCAATCTCAATGGGCAGGTCATCATCCGCACCTACGACGGTAGGTCCAAAGGCTGGACCTACAATCCTTTCGCGCCCAACCCTTCCGTCCAGCCCATGACCGAAGCCGATCTGCGCAGCATTTTCGAGGAAGCCGATTTTGATGGTCCTTTCGTGGATTACAAATCCAAGAGCAATCAAATCGAGCTAGCCGGCAAAGAAGATGTCGAAGAGAAACCCGCCTACAAACTCAAGCTCACCAACCGCGATGGCGACGTCAGTTATTTCTTTTTCGACGCCTCCACGCATCTGCTTCTCAAGTGGCAGGGCAATCGCAAGCTTGGCGACAAAGACGTTCCTTGGGTCTCTTTCTTCCGGGTCTTCCGCGAAGTCAACGGCCTCAAATACCCGTTCTTGATCGAATCCGGAGAACTGGGCGCCGAAAACACTCAGAAAATCACCGCCGAAAAGATCGAGTTGAATGTCCCCATCGACGAAGCCCGTTTCGGCAAGCCGAACCCGCCCGCGCCGCCAGCGCTCCCGGCACAGCCTCCCGCCGGCGATTCTCCCAAACCCAACTGAACTCTTCTGCTTCTGTGGCCAAACTCCCCACAAGGCCTCACCCTGGGTTATCGTTTCCCTATGCCCTCCTCGACTAACGCGAACTCTCTTGGCCTGTGCACCAACTGCGTCCACGCTCGTCCCGTAGAGTCCGCCAAGGGCTCGCAGTTCCTACTCTGCCAGCGCTCTCAATCCGATCCGCGTTTCCCAAAGTACCCGCGCCTCCCCGTCCTCACGTGTTCCGGCTACCAGAAGGCCCGTCCGCCTGAGTGAGGCGCTTGGGCCGTTGCACAGTTGTGACGGTGGATTCGGCATTCGGCCGTTTTCCTCAACATATTACCTTTCTTGGTCTTGCAACGTGATATACTCCCCATCAGGGAGCCCCCATGACCCAACCCTCCCTTCACCGACTCGCTGTTATAGATCTTCTACTTCTTTGGTTTGTCGTCCCCTGTTCTGCCGAGTCCCTCAAAATCACCAGCAATCCTTCCGGCGCCAGCGTCGAACTTGACGGTGTCCTCGTTGGTACCACGCCCTTCGAAAAATCATTCCCTGGTGGCTACTTCCATCGCACCCACACCACGATCGGCCAGCGCCTGGAACATCCCGTGGTCGCGCGCGTGTCGCTAGCGGGTTACGCTACACGCGAGATCCAGCTTACCGATGGCCCCATGGAGTGGATCGATCTCCACGGCCACAATCACGGCCAGTATTGGCTTTTCAAGTCTGACCATTTCCACGCGGATCTCGATCCCATCGCTTCCACCTTCACGGGAACTGTCGCTGCTCCAGACTCTGCGGCACCCGCCTCCCTACGGCCAGAGCTATCCATGGAGGAAACTGTTCGCCGCGCCAAGCCTGCGATTGTCTGTCTGAAATCCTTCGATAGCCTTGGCTCCGGCTTCTTCGTCACCGATACCGGTATCGTCGCCACGAACGCCCATGTTGCCCGCGGAGGGGCTTCTCTCCTCGCACTGCTCCCGAGCGGCGTGCAGCTTCAGGCCAAAGTCGTGTACATTGACGCCGACCTTGACATCGCCCTCGTCAAAGTCGCGCCCCCCTTTCCAAACTTCGTCTTTCCCCTTCTTCCCCTCGCCGATCTTTCCTCCATCCGCCAGGGAGATGCCGTCCTTGCGATTGGCAGCCCCGGCGACGCCATGCTGTTCAGTGTTACCAAGGGTATCGTCAGTGCGGTCGGCAAGTTCGCCTCTGCCGGGCCTGGCACTTGGATCCAGACCGACGCTCCCATCAACCCGGGCAATTCCGGCGGCCCGCTGCTCAATTCCCGTGGCGAAGTCATCGGCCTCAACACCCAGAAAGTCGTCAGGAAAAATGTCACCGGAATCGGCTTTGCTCTCAGCTCCGCCGACCTCCTCGCCGTCCTTCACCGTTTCTATCCCGCCCATTCCGTGCCCCCTGCTTCCACAGCGGAGTCGTCGGCCCACCCCTCCGATGCCCAGGACGCTACAAGCTCGCCATCCACCGTCCCGACGGCGATTTCTGAATCCCCGGTCTCGTTTCCTGTCTTGAATTCCTCGTCCGAAGGTTCCGGCCAGATCACGATTACCTCCGATCCCGATGCCGCGGAAATCTTTGTCGATGGAAAATTTGTCGGCAACACGCCTGCGACCTTGAAACTCTCCGCCGGCCCGCATCTCTTCCTGCTCAAGTCTCCGAGCCGCCCGGATTACTCCCGTACCATTGAAGTGCCCAAGTCTTCCAAGCTGACCTTGAAAGCGCTCTTCGAGTCTCCGCCACAATCCGGGAGCAAATAGATGGCAGAGAAGTCTCAGCGCGTCATCAGCTCTTTGTGATGCCTTCTTGCCCATGGGCAATGAGCCAGTTTCCGATTACCGGACCAATGGGGACTTGACCGTGGAAGACCGTCGTCTTGACAGCGGAGAGGCTGTTATCGAGAGCTTGGAACCCAGCGAGACTTTTCGGGGATGTCATCCCAATCGAATCCAGCATAGCAAACAGGCTGGGCAGCACCATGTTCCACCGGAGGCAGGTCAAACTGAAAAGCGACTTGGAGAATCCAACCAGGCGCCACATGATTTACAGGCACACTGAACAATACGTTTTCGCCCGGTTGCAGCGTCAAAATGCTGGTCACGTCGGCTGCTGTCGCGTATCCGTGCGGCATCGGGCCATAGTCACCGAATCCGGTCTTAGGTATGGTGTGCATCCGAGGAGTAACAACATCTTCGAGGATTATCATGTCCGGGTCCGTGAGAGAACCATGAACCCGCATAAAGATTGGAAGCACAGAGTTGTTTACTAGGCGAAGCCATAGCCCTTGGGAGGGTTCATCTGGTTCTAGTGGCTGACGTGGGCCGGCGTGGTCAAATTTGACGTAGGCGAACGGTTTAGTGCTGTCGAGTGCCAGCTTGGGGTGCGCCTGACATTGTGCCATGGGACAGTTGACTACGCTAAGAATGGCAAGAGCACAGCACAGATGCCTGATTCTCATGGTTGAGTTCCTCCCGCGTCTTGTACTTGAATAGTAGACCATCCACGGTGCGACTACACTAAGTCCTGACAATCGCCGTAACCGGAAACTGACCCGCTACACACCCCCCACTCCGTTGCCCCTGCCAATTCCATGTGCTAGCATTTCCCCGTTAAGAAGAGCGGACCAGGGATTTAGCGTTTCTCCTTCGCCCCGCTTACCGGGACCCAGGCAGGGCCGCGCTCTCCTTCAAACCAACAACTTCGCCAGGCGCAGGCCCGCGCCTGCTGTTTTGTCGGCGGACCGTCGCCCGGTGACCTCAGTTGGCCACACCTGCGCGGAGGTCTGTCATGAAAATCTATCCCACCAAGGACATCAGAAACGTTGGCATTGTAGGTCACGGCGGCACCGGAAAGACGCAACTGGTGTCGTCGTTACTCTTCACCGCCGGGGCGACCCAGCGCTTTGGCAAAGTTGCGGAAGGCACCACCACCACCGACTGGGACGACGAAGAGATCGCCCGCAAAATCTCCATCCAACCTGGACTCGCCCACGCCGAATGGGCCTGCACACTTTGCGCGGGCAATACCGTCAAGATTAATTTCCTCGATCTCCCCGGCTATTCCACGTTCATCACCGAAACCAAGGCGGCCCTTGTCGCCGCTGACGCCGCCCTCATCACCGTGGACGCCCACGTCGGCGCTCAGGTCACCACCGAAAGAGTCTGGGATTATTGCGCCGAATACGACATTCCCCGCGCCTTTGTCCTCACTTGGATGGACCGGGAGCTTTCCAGCTTCGAGCGGTGCATGGAATCCCTTGTGGAGCTCTTTGGCCGCAGTGTCGTCGCTCTGCAGATGCCGATCGGCTCCGAAAAAGGTTTTCGCGGCGTGATCGATTTGGTGGCCATGAAGGCCCATCTCTACACGCCCGATGGCGATGGCAAGGCTACTATCGAAAATATTCCCGACGCGCTCCTCGATGAGGCCAAGGAAGCCCACGAGAAGCTCGTCGAAATGATTGCCGAAGGCGACGACGAAATGATGGAGGAATTCTTCCGCGAAGGCACCATACCCATTCAGGACCTCATCCCCGCGGTCCGCAAAGCCATCGTCGCGGAAAAAATCATTCCCGTGCTGATGATCTCCTCCACGCGGAATATCGGCAATGCCAGTCTGCTTACCTTTCTCGCCGATGTTTTCCCGCATCCGGACGAGCACGCGCAAGTCGGCTTCAAGGAACCCGGCGGCAAAGGGGATCGCATCGACCGCAAGTACGACGACACGCAGCCTCTTTCCCTCTTCGTTTTCAAGACTCTTGCCGATCCTTTCGCCGGCCGCATCAACTATTTCAAGGTCAAGAGCGGTGTCCTCAAAAACGACGCCACGCTTCTCAATTTCAATCGCAATGTTCCGGAGCGTTTTCAGCACACCATGGACGTTCAAGGAAAACAGCTCACCGAAATTCAGGAGCTCCACGCCGGCGATATCGGCGCCATCGCCAAACTGAAAGAAACCATCACCGGCGACACCCTCGGCGACAAGAACGCTCCCATCTACTATCAACCTGCGAAGTTGCCGGAGCCTTCCATCACCTTTGCAGTCGAGCCAAAGTCCCGCGCCGATGAAGACAAGATCGGCGTGGCCATTCACAAAATCATGGAAGAAGACGCCGCGCTGCGTTTTTCACGCGATCCGCAAACCAAGGAATTTCTCCTCGCCGGAAACGGCCAGCAGCACGTTGAGGTTGTTGTGGCCAAGCTTCAGAAGCGCTACAACGTCAATCTCACCCTCAAGCCGCCGAAGGTTCCCTATCGTGAAACCATCCGCGGCAAGGCCGACGCCGAAGGCAAGCACAAGAAACAATCCGGCGGCCACGGCCAGTTCGGTGTCTGCCGCGTCAAGTTCGAGCCCACCGAGCGCAACAAGGGCATCGAATTCGTTGACGACATCTTTGGCGGCTCTATTCCGAACAACTGGATTCCTTCCGTCGAACGCGGTATCCGCGAAGCCGCCGCGCGCGGCCATCTTGCCGGTTTCCCGATGACCGATTTCCGCGCCACCCTGTATGACGGCAAATATCACGATGTCGATTCCTCGGATATCGCGTTCAAAATTGCCGGCTCTCTCGCCTTCAAGGAAGCCATGAAGCAGGCGCGGCCCGCTCTCCTCGAACCCGTCATGCACGTGGAAGTCTACGCGCCGGATCAGTATTCCGGCGATCTGATGGGCGACCTCAGCTCGCGCCGGGGCCGCATCGAAGGCAGCGAGACGCGCGGCCATAACGTCGTCGTCAAAGCTATGGTGCCGCTCGCGGAAATGCTTTCTTATGCCACGGACCTTACCTCCATGACGCAGGGCCGCGCCAGCTACGCCATGGAGTTTTCTCACTACGACTACGTGCCCGGCGAACTGGCGGAGAAGGTCATCGCCGCCCACAAAGCGGCCCACGGCGAAGCCCTCGTCGAAGAAGAAGCCTAAATCCGCTGTAGGAATGGCCTTCTGTCGCAGAGCCCGGTGTTTCCTCGCCGGGCTCTCTCGTTTCAGGTTTCACCCAGCGGAGGTCGTGGCATCAGCCACATCTCATATCCACTTCGGAAAAAACATTCCCGTGTGCCTGACGTGCTCTTCAAATCCGTCCCCAAACTCTTGCCGTAAGAAACCCTCCTCGCGCCTGGCCTTGATATAAAACGCTGCCCACACGACCAGGAATCCGAGCCAGCCGCGCAGGTGCCCCTTGATCATCGCCGTCCCGATCATAGCCAGCAGGATTCCCGTATAGATCGGATGCCGTATCCACCGGTAGAGCCCCTTGCGAATCAATTCGTGGTCATCTTTCAACGTCACCACACCGCTCCAGTTTGCTCCCAAGCTTACCCGTGCCCAGATGCTGATCGCCACGCCTGCTGCCGTCAGAACCAGGCCAAGCCACCATGCCGCTGGAGTATCTGGCACCAGCCTCATGTTCAGCCCGTTCCAATTTTTTCCAAACAGCAGCCAGAATCCAAACAGCAGTGGTATCAGATGCTGCGCTCTCTCCCACGAACTCTCGCGCTTCTTTGCCCTTTTCGTGCCGAACCACATGACCACCCATACGCCCCAGAGCGCCGCCCAAAAGTATTCCGCCCACGCTGACGCACGGCCCGCATCCATCGCCCACCAATTCATGTTGGGTCTCTCCCCTGTTCTACAATCTCACAAACCATCTCGAACCGAATGCCGCGACCTCCAGTCTCCGCCAATTTGGTGGTTGTTCCCAGGTGGCGACTAGGCCAATAATCGGCAGCATGAAGAAAAACAAGCACGCGCCCCTAGCTTCCGCCACCCGCGCCATTCATGCCGGTGAACCCCCGCGTCATGGCGTGGATGCTCCGGTCAGTGCCGAGATTGTGCGCTCCTCTACCTTCACCTTTTCCTCCAGCGCAGAGATGAAACGTTGGGCCGAGGGGAAGAGCAAAGCCTATATCTACACTCGCTACGCCAATCCCACCCTCGCCATTGCCGAACGCAAAATAGCCTCTCTTGAGGGCGCCGAAGCCGCCATCGTCACCTCCTCCGGAATGGCGGCAATCTCTCACTCGCTTCTCAGCGTGTTGCGGAACGGGGATGAACTTATTTCTACGGCACAGCTCTACGGCGGAACTTACAGGCTGATGCGCGACGTTTTGCCCCGCTTGGGCATCACCGTGCGTCACGCGGAAACCTCCCTGGAAAACATCGAGTCCCAGGTCACGCCGAAGAGCAGGTGCCTCTATATCGAAACCCCCACAAATCCGACGCTGCGTCTGGTCGATCTCCACAAAGCCATCGCCTTTGCCAAGAAGCACAAACTCGTCAGCATCGTTGACAGCACCTTTGCTACGCCCCTCCTTCAGAAACCCCTCGCGCTGGGATTCGATATCGTCGTGCACAGCGTCACCAAAGCCCTTTCTGGACATTCCGATCTTCTCGGCGGCGTCGCTTCCGGCAGCCACAAGTTCATCGATCCCGTGCGGCAAATGGTGATCTATCTGGGAGGCTGCATGGATCCGGGAGTGGCCTTCCTGCTGATTCGCGGGATAAAGACGCTGGGCGTGCGCGTCGAGCGCCAGTGCGAGAACGCCATGTGCGTGGCAAAGTTTCTGGAAAAACATCCGAAAGTGGAACGCGTTCACTACCCTGGATTGAAATCGCACCGCGACCACGCGCTCGCCAGGAAGCAGATGAGCGGTTTCGGCTCGATGCTGGCTTTTGATCTGAAAGGCGGGCTGCCGGCGGCGCGCAGGTTCTGCGACCGCGTGAAGCTATTCCTTCTGGCGGTAAGCCTGGGGGGTACGGAGTCGCTGGTCTCGCTGCCGATTTACAGTTCGCACTACCGCATGAGCGAAGCTGAACTTCAACGTTCAGGCGTCAAATTGGGTACGGTGCGCGTCTCGATCGGGCTCGAAGATGCCGGGGATCTTATCCAGGATTTGCAGCAAGCGCTGAGCTAAGCTCGTTCGCTTCAGCGCGTCTTCCTGATTCTCAACTGACCGGGGTTTCCGTGGGAGCTTCCCATTCCTGATTCTCTGGAAGCATGGACTTCACAATGTCCTCAAACTCATGTGAGCTCTTCACATCACCCGGATAATTGTGCGCAGTCAGATCGAAGCTGAATCCATACTTTGCCCGCGCAGCTTGCAACTCTTCCTGCAGCCGCAGGGCCACGCGCTTGGCGTTCAGCGTGTCGGTTTCGGGCAGCACGATGCCGAAGAAATCCTCGGCGAGGTGGTAGATGGAATCCGTGGGGCGAAGCCGCTTGGACATGGCTTTCGCCGCATCGCTCAGCGCCGCTTTCTGATCGTTCAGGGAAGCGTGCACCCCTGGCTTGGCCTTCACTAACACCAGGGAAAGATTCTTCTGCATGGTCATGGCGCGGCGGAACTCCATCGTCAAGCGATCCCAGAAGTAATTCTGGTCGGGCATGGAATGCAGCAAATCCGTGCTGGCCTGAATCTGCAGTTCGAGGTTGCGTTCCAGTTCACCAAGCAGATGCTGCTTCAGCTTGCCGAAGGTGCGCTGGCGATCGAAAAGGTACCCGACAAAGAGCAGCGTCAGCGCGCAAAAACCAAAGTAGGCCACACGCAGCGTCCACTTGTTGCCTTCCGGATGCACAAACACCAGGGGGTACATGAACATAGCCAGGCCGCTGGCAAGCACGATTACAAACACAGCGGAGAGAATTGTAAGCTGCAGGCTTCGCCGCTCAAGACGATCAAGTTCTTGACGATCAATTGTCGCCATATTCGCACCTGTATGAGGCAACTTCCCCCACGGGAGACCTCGAGTTGCCACGATACACACAGGTTCCGATTCGGCAGGGAGGATAGCAATAGGCGTGGGGTACTTCTGTGGCGGAAGAGCAAACAGGGTACCTGTATCAAATGGACAAGGGCGATCACCCCTTCTCCTGCCGGGTGCCGAAGTTCGGGTCGTAAACCTGAAGAAAGGCGCGTGCCGCCGGGGAATCGCCAAAATCAGGGGCCGCGGACGGCGCCCGGTCGCGGTGTGAGTCTCAAGGTCTTGCCCAAGATATGCTGCGGCCGCGTGTGTTAGCATTTAGTTTTGCGCAATGATGAGGTCCTGCCTGATTGAGGAGCCTGCCGGAATGCCTGCCACGATGAAAGCTCTGCGCAAGACCAAAGCGGGGAAAGGGTTGGAAATGCAAGCGGTGCCGGTGCCGTCGATTGGCCCGTCCGACGTGCTCGTGCGCGTGAAGGCCACCTCGATCTGCGGCACGGACCTGCACATTTACGGGTGGGATCGCTGGTCGCAAGGCCGGATCAAGCCCCCGGTAACCCTGGGCCACGAATTTTGCGGCGTGGTGGAGCGCGTAGGTGAAGAAGTTACGGCGGTTAAGCCGGGCGACTTCGTCAGCGCGGAGATGCACGTCAATTGCGGCCATTGCCACCAGTGCCGCCTGGGCGAAGCGCACATCTGCCAGAACGTCCGCGTGATCGGAATTGACCAGGACGGCGCGTTCGCGGAGTTCGTGAAAATCCCCGCGACAAATATCTGGCGGCTGGACCCCGCCATCCCCGAACATTACGGCGCCATCCTCGATCCGCTGGGGAATGCCGTGCACACCGTGCTGGCGGGAGCGATTGCAGGGCACACGGCGCTGGTGACGGGCTGCGGTCCGATCGGGCTGATGTCGATTGCTGTGGCCAAGGCGTGTGGCAGCTCCACCGTGTTTGCAACCGAAACAAATGACCATCGTCGCGCCATGGCGAAGCGGATGGGCGCCGACGTAGTGCTGAATCCCGCTGACGGAGATGCGGTGAAAAAGATACTGGAAGCCACGGGCGGCACGGGTGTGGATGTGCTCTTGGAAATGAGCGGGAACGCCACAGCGATCCAGCAGGGGTTCAAGGCGTTGCGCGCCGGCGGGCGCGCCTCTCTGCTGGGAATTCCGACGGATAACGTGCCGCTGGACCTGGTCAATGATGTGATTTTCAAGGGCGCCACCGTGCAGGGCATTTATGGCCGGCGTATGTACCAGACCTGGGTGCAGATGACCGCGCTGCTGAAGGCGGGACGCGTGAACCTTGATCCGCTTTTCGGCGAGCGCGTGGTGCTGGAGAAATTTGAGGAAGCTTTTGCGAAACTGCAGAGCGGCTTGGCGGGGAAGATTCTGATGTATCCGAATGGGATGCCCAAATAAGAGATATATTCCCCTTCAGAATGCACAGATCGCACGAGAGCCGGCTTGCAACACAAATTTCACCGCAGCCACAACAACGGAACCGCAAAAATCACGCAACTTTGGGAGCACGAACATGAGTGAATTGGGGACACCAGCGACGAATAAGAACCCGCTGCAGTATGTCAGCGGGACCCTCCAGGAGTTGCGCGCGAAAGGCATAGCGCCGAAGTTGCGCGTGCTGGAGGGCGAGCAGAAGCCCGTCTGCACTTTCGATGGGCGCGAGGTGATCAACCTGGCTTCGAACAATTATCTGGGACTGACGTCACACAAGGCGCTTCGAAAGGCAGCCGTGGAAGCGGTGAAGAAGCTGGGTGTCGGTGCGGGAGCGGTGCGCACCATTGCCGGCACAATGAAGCTGCACATGGAACTGGAAGAGCAGATCGCCAAATTCAAGCAGGTGGAAGCTTGTGTAGTGTTCCAGTCGGGATTCACGGCGAACGCCGGAACAGTTTCAGCCGTCCTGGGCAAAGAAGACCTGATCGTTTCGGACGAACTGAATCATGCCTCCATTATCGATGGCGCGCGGCTATCGAAGGCCACGATCAAGGTGTTCAAGCACAAGGATCTGGAAGATTGCGAGCGGATCCTGAAAGAGACGGCGGGCTGGAATGGCCACAAGCTGATCATCACCGATGGCGTGTTTTCGATGGATGGCGATATCGCACCGCTGCCGGGCCTGTGCGACTTGGCGGAAAAGTACGGCTGCATCATGATGGTGGACGACGCGCATTCCAGCGGCGTGCTTGGGCGCGGCGGGCGCGGCACCGTGGATCATTTCAATTGCCACGGGCGCGTGCACATCCAGGTAGGCACGCTCAGCAAGGCCATAGGGGCCATGGGCGGATATGTGTGCGGGTCCCGCGACCTGATCGATTTTCTGTACCTGCGGGCGCGCCCGTTCTTGTTTTCAACGTCACACCCGCCGGCCACTGCGGCGGCGTGCCAGGCGGCGTTTGCGCTTTTGGATTCGCCGGAAGGCGAAAAGCTGGTGAGGAAACTCTGGGCTAACACGAAATTCTTCAAGCGCGAATTGAAAAAGCGTGGATTCCAGTTCAAGGCCAGCGAGACGCCGATTATTCCGATTCATGTCGGAGATGCCGCAAAGGCGTTTGAATTTTCGCGCAAGTTGTTTGAATCGGGTGTGTTCGCCCCGGCGGTGGGCTATCCCACGGTTGCGGAAGGAAAGGCACGCTTGCGTGCAATTGTCAGCGCAGCGCACAAACGGGAGCAGTTGTTGAAAGCTGCGGAGATCTTGGGAGAAGTCCGCAAATCGCTCGGGATCGTTTCCTGAGGGATCTCCCATAGTGGCACTCTACTGCCCTTCGCGTGCGGCCATCTGGGCTAATCGCACGGCAAAAGAAGACCTGTTATACTCGCGCGATGGCGCCGAAAGACGAAAAATCGAAAAAACTCTTCCTGGTAGATGCCATGGCGCACATCTACCGCGCTTTCTACGCGCCGATGGTGCGCATGAATGCGCCCAGCGGCATACCCACCAAAGTGCCGTTCCTGTTCGCGAATATCCTGCGGCGCTTGATCAAGGACTACCAGCCGGAATTCCTGGGAATCGTATTTGACACCAGCAAGCCTACCTTTCGCGACAAACTCTTCGAAGCCTACAAAGCGCAGCGCCCGCCGATGCCGGACGAAATGAAAGTGCAACTGCCATATGTCCGGCGGCTGTGCGAAGCGATGCACCTACCCATTCTGGAGCTGGATGGCTACGAAGCCGACGACGTTATCGGCACGATGGCCAAAAAAGGCGCAGCGAAGAAGCTGGAAGTGCTGGTCATCTCCAATGACAAAGACATGATGCAGCTTGTGAGTCCCGGAGTGCGGATACTGCGTACGGGATCGGGCGGCGCGAAGGCCGACGTGATCGTCGATGCGCAGAAGGTCGAGGAAATCCTGGGTGTGCCGCCTGGGAAAGTCATCGACCTGATGGCTCTTCTCGGCGACACCGTGGACAACATTCCTGGGGCGAAAGGAATCGGCGAAAAAGGCGCGACCGAGCTAATTCAGAAATTTGGCAGCGTGGAAAGCGCGCTCGATCGTGCCGGCGAAGTGGCAAACAAGAGGTATCGCGAAGCCCTCCAGCAGCAGCGAGATCAAGTGATGATGAGCAAACAGTTGGCCGCAATTGAGACGAATGTGCCACTGGAACTGGACCTTCTGAGTTTGCAGGTGCGCGAACCGGATGCCGCCGCACTGGTTGCCCTGTATCGCGAGCTCGGATTCAATTCGCTCCTGAAAGAGTTGTTGGCGAGCGGAGCGGCTGAAGCAAGTGTCGAGGCTGGGGCGTCATCAGACGGACAGGCAGGGGCGAGCGGCCAACCAGCCAAAGACTACCTGCAGTTTCAGAATGTGGACGAATTTCGCGAGTATTTGAAAAAGGTTCCGTCAAAACGCTCACTGGCGGTTTGGCTGAACCTGGAAGCTGGCGAGCGCGAAGTCGAGGGGTTTGGGACGCGCGTCAGCGGGATTGAAGTCTCCTCGAAGACGGGCGAAGGGCGCGCGGTGTGGGTGGACGAAAAAGACGAAGCGCTGAAAGCATTGGAGTCCGTTTTGCGCGACGCCAAACGCGCCAAAATCGTGCACGATCCGAAGCTCTTTCATCTGTTGGCCGGAAAATCGGAATCTATCGAGCACGCCACCCAAATCTATTCGTATCTGCTCAGGCCAACCACGGCGAAACACGACTTTGCGGAGGTGGTCTTCCGGCAATTCAACGTGCCGCTCGGCGGCGGCGCGGGCGAACGCGCCGACTATCTGCAGCGCGTTGCGCCTGTCTTGCGGGAGCAGATTGCAGCACAGCAACTCACCGAGGTGTACGAAAAGATTGATCTGCCGCTAGCCCCGGTACTGGCGGAGATGGAACGCGTCGGCGTTCGCGTCGATCCCAAAGCGCTCGAAACGATGTCGAAGGCGATGGAAAAAGAAGTCCGGCGGCTGGAGAAGGAGATCTGGGAACTGGCGGGATTGGAATTCAATGTGAACTCGCCTACCCAGCTTGCGGAGATTCTTTTTGACAAGTTGAATTTGCAGCCGCCGGCACGCCGCGGAAAAGGCAAAGTGCGTTCTACCGCGGCGGACATCCTGGAAGAGATGGCCGGCCAGCACGCGCTGCCGGGCAAGGTGATCGAGTACCGCGAGATCGCCAAACTGAAATCGACCTATGTGGATGCTCTGCCGAAGCTGATTCATCCAGAGACGGGGCGGCTGCACACCAGCTTCTCGCAGACGGGCACGGCGACAGGCCGGCTGAGCTCAAGCGACCCGAATCTGCAAAACATTCCCGTGCGCAGCGAACTGGGACGCGAAATTCGTGCCGCGTTCGTGGCGGAAAAAGGGAACATCCTGCTCTCGGCGGACTATTCCCAGATCGAGCTGCGTATCATGGCGCATTTCTCGAAGGACCCCGTGCTGGTGGAAGCGTTTCGCAATGGCGAGGACATTCACGCGCGGACAGCCCAGGAAGTGTTTGGCGTCGGCCCCCTGGCCCAGACCGCGGAACACCGCCGCGCCGCAAAAGCGATCAACTTCGGCATCATCTACGGCCTTTCGGCGTTCGGCCTCGCACAGCAATTGGGAATCGGACAGAAGGAAGCCGCGCAATTCATCAACGCCTATTTCACGCGCTACCGCGGCGTCAAGCAGTACTTGGACAACGTGCTCGTCGAGACGCGCAAGACCAGCGTGGCGAAAACCCTTTTCGGCAGAATCCGCCCCATCCCCGAAATCAACGCACCCCAAATGCAGTTGCGCAATTTCGCGGAGCGCACCGCATTGAATTCGCCGCTCCAGGGGACTGCGGCGGACTTGATCAAGCTGGCTATGATCGCCATCGATGAGCGGCTGCGCAAAGAGAAACTCAGCGCGCGCATGATCCTTCAAGTGCACGACGAACTGTTGTTTGAAGCGCCCATCAAGGAGCGCGAAGCGCTCGAAACCATGGTCAAGGAAGAGATGGAAAGCGTGCACAAACTTGCCGTGCCGCTCGTTGTGGAAATCGGCGTCGGACCCAACTGGCGCGATCTGGATTGAAGCAAGCCCCAGGCCGAAACACGGGGTCCTGTCCAAAGGGACAGGAACCCTATACGGCACTTCACTCGAAGCGCTCCCCTCTTCAGACGAAGCCCACATGCTACGCTAGCCACGCGTGGTCGATTGGAGAGAGTATATGCGCCGAATCTGCGAAATCCTGTTCATTTCCGCACTGGCTGTGTGTATTGTCGGCTGCAGTGGGCTGTCAGACGTCAAGAACAGTGGCGGCGGCCAAGCCTCCGGCGTGACAGTCTCGCCGGGGACAGCTACCGTCGATCCCTTCGGCATCCAAGCGTTCACCGCCAAAGTCCAAGGGAGCACCAATCAGGCCGTGACCTGGCAAGTGAACGGCGTCACCGGTGGCAGCGCCACGACTGGCATCATCGACTCCGCGGGACACTACACCGCACCGCACGCCATTGCATCAAGCCTGGCCGCCAACGACCCGATCACCGTGACGATCACCGCTATCTCTCAAGCGAGCGCAACCGCTACGGGCACCGCCGTCGTCACGCTGACAACGCAACAGCAACAAACCCAGTCTGGCGCGATCAAGTTGGGTACATCCGGCGGCAATCTCAATGACACGTACGGAAATTTCTGCTGCGGCGGCACCCTGGGAGCATTAGTGACGCGGAATGGCACGCTGTACATCCTCAGCAATAACCACGTGCTTGCGAAGAGCGACACCGGAACCACGGGAACTGGAAACACGGGTGACCCCATCAGGCAGCCCAGTTTGATCGAGGTGGAGTGTCAAAGCTCATCGACGCACACGGTGGCCAGCCTTTCGGAATTCTTCAATTTGCAAACCGGACCAATTCCCAAGATCGATGCAGCCCTGGCGCAAGTGGCGAGCGGTGCGGTCGACACCAGCGGCAACATTCTGCTGCTCGGCAGCACGCTCACCAATGGCGTTCCTGATCCCGGCCCACCGACGTCCGGCACCGGCCTTACTCCCACCCAGGCGATTGGCGCCCCGCACAACGGCGCGGTGGCCAAGAGCGGCAGAACCACCGGGTTAACCTGCTCGACGATCATCGCCACCAACGTGGCTTCGAGCGTCGACTATTACGCGCATTGTGGCGACACTAACGCAGCTTTCACGGTGAACTATACGGACCTCGTCTCCGTCAATGGCGGGGATTTCAGTTACTCTGGCGATTCGGGTTCCCTGATTGTGACGCAGGACACTGCCGAGGCGGTGGCACTCCTTTTTGCCGGCTCGGATACGGACACCGTGGGCAACCCCATCACCGATGTGCTTCCTGCCTTCCTCGGCACGGGCAACGCCACCCCGACGTTCGTCGGTAGCACGACGCACCAGGTCATCGGTTGCACCCTGCCAGCGTTGAAGACAGTCACCATGCTCCCGCAGGTGAAGGCGGTGGCCGAATCCCTACAGCAGGCTAGCGCGGTGCGCGACCTGCACGCCTCACAACTCCTGACCATTCCGGCAATCAAAGCAGTGGCCGTGGGCGAGAGCTACGATCATCCGGGCAAAGCGGCAATCCTCCTCTTTGTGGCCAGTGGCGAATCGCTTGCGGATATCCCCAGGACGATCGACGGCGTGCGCACGCGTTTGATCGAAGGAAATGATTGGCTGCATCACGGGCTCCTGAGCAGCGAAGAGACCGCGGAGCTGCTTGGCAAAGTGAGCAGGCCGCAAATCGTATACCCCTTGCAGCAGGGCGAATACCTGCGCGCCGAGACGGTGCACACCGCCCACGTCACGGACCTGCTGAAGCAAGCGGGTATCCTTGGTGTAGGCATTACCTCCAGCGTTGACGCGCCGGGAGAGGCGGCACTGCTCATCTACGTCCTCCGTGGAGCGCCGCAAGACAACATCCCGGCCGAGATCGACGGCTTGCGCACCCGCGTTCGCGAAACGAGCCCCTTCACCACGGGTCGCCGCGGCAACGAACCCGCTCGGAGTTGCAAAGTGCCCGCGGCCAAGAGTTTGCTCACTAATACAAACCCGTAATCACGGCAAAACGATGCGCATAAGGCGCCTCCCTTCTTCAGGGTGAAACCGCCGTCTCAAATCCCCCTGGAGCTTTCTTTGTGCCGGGCGCGGTTGTAGAATCACCCTAGACGGCGTCGAACTTGCTCCCTCGACCCTTTCTTCCACTCAGGGGGTATATATGCGGCGAAATGCGATTTTGTTCGGTACAGCTTTGCTCCTGGCCTTGGGCATCGGATTCGCGCAAGAGAAAGACACCAAGGACAAAGCGCAAGCACCAGAAACGGCCCCGCCTCCAGTTTCCGCGGACGATGCAGGGAAAAAGAATCCTGTGAAACCCACACCCGAAGGCCTCGCCGAAGCCAAGCGTCTCTACGGCTATCACTGCGCGATGTGCCACGGGAAGGACGGCGACGGCAAGGGTGACTTGGCCGTTTCGATGGATCTGAAGTTGCACGATTGGCGCGATCCCAGCACGATCGAGAAAATGACCGATGGTGAGCTCTTCTATATCATCACCAACGGGCGCGGGAAAATGGTAGGCGGCGAAGGTGACCGCACCAAAGAGCAGACACGTTGGAATTTGGTCAACCTGGTGCGTTCTTTTGGCAAGAAGAGTGGAACGTAGAACGCTAGGCGACGAGAAATACGCCTAGCGCGTTTGGTCGCCTTTGGGCGCTCCGAGGAGTTTGGGGCGCCCTTATTTTTTGCACGGTAGCAGGGCATGGTAGGCTTTTGGGGAAGGCAAAATGTTGCGGAGGAAGACATGGCACACGCTCCAAAATTCCTGGCATTGGTGAATGAGGCGAAAAAACGTGTGAGGGAAACCAATGTGACGGACCTAAAAAGCCGCCTGGACGCCGGAGAAAAGTTCGTATTGATCGATGTACGGGAGGAGAGCGAGTGGGCCAGCGGGCACTTGCCGGGAGCCGTGCACCTCGGAAAGGGTATCATTGAGCGCGATATTGAGGAACGTGTGCCGGACACCAATACCAAGCTGATTCTTTATTGCGGTGGAGGCTTCCGATCCGCGCTCACCGCGGACAACCTCCAAAAAATGGGCTATAGCAACGTCGAATCGATGGACGGCGGATGGAGAGGCTGGCTGGCAGCAGGTTTCCCGACGCAGAAGGACTAACCTCCGAAGCGAACGCCATTGGCATGACCCTCAGCCGCTAGAAAATTGGCTGGGGCGGAAGGATTCGAAAATTAACCCCGTGTGCTCAAAAAGCCCTTAAATTCGCCCGTTTCCAGTGTTCCCAACGACTTAGCACGCTTCCAGTCTAAGCCACAGGAAGCGATTTCAAGCATTCTTATACTCCAATCGGTATTAAAACGGTAGTAGGAAGCGGGGCGCGTTACTTGTGATTGGGTTCCTTGCCGACACGAGAGGGTTGACGGCCCAAAAGGTGTATTGCCGGGGCAGGCCGTGTTCCGCAGTCGGGGCAGCCCGTGCTATAAATCCCTCATGCCCAAAATCATTGAGCGGTGGCTCCTATTCAAATACGTCGGCGGGGAATTCACGCCGCTGTCAAAACCCCTCCAGAAGAAGGAACAAGCAGAGAAGGCCCGGCTGAAGTATCCTGAGCGTGAGCGCAAGGCGATTGGGATCGGCGTGATCCGGACCAAGGGTTAGATCAGCGTCGTCCAGTAAAGTGGGCACACAAATACTTCCGGCTCCAATGCACCGCCCTCTTCGTATGCGTTTAGGGGGTTCCTGAACTACCCTTTCAGTTCGACGATTATTACGTCGATGGAGTGACCGCTCAGGTTCTCCGGCAAATGGCTTCCGGCGGGCGAATAGAGCGTCTCGCCTGCGCGGAAACGGCGCTCTTCCGTTTTGCCATCCGGGAACGTAAACCTGCAATGGACATCATTCTGAAAAATCGCGACACTGTCGGGATGTGAGTGCATCACCGACTTCTCGTGTCCTTTGTAGTTGGCTCGGAGCACGCGCACCTTCTCATTTTCGACTTCGACCTTGTAATGTTTCGGGTCCACTTTGATGGGGTCTTGAATTTCCATTTGGGGTTTCGGAGCTGTAGACATGAATTTCTCCTTTGACGGGGTAAATTTATGGTTTACCGAGGGAGACTGGAGGATAGTCCGCAGAATAGTGAGGGTCAAGTCATTGTTAGCGGCCCCGACTCGGTCGTCCTTCTAATTCAGCCGCGACCGTCATCGATGCGAATGGAAGGGTGGTTGAAAGGCAACCCAAGGCGGAAGATGTCAAATTGGATTCTAGGGCTTATATCAAAACCATGGCTGTGACATCGCAAATCTCGCTACCGAAATTACTTCAGCTTCGCGTACTCCGCTTTCGCAGCGATGAGGACAGGAATCTCAGTGTCGGCGTCTTTCCAGAGCGTGACCAACGACAGGCAGTCGTCGCTCAGGCAGTTGTTAATCTAAGTTCCTCAAAAGCTCCCGCTCCTCGGGCGAAAAGTGGCTGTACCGACCGGTCTCGATTTCTCGCTGGCGTGCAAACGGTGGCATCTCGCGCAAGGCTCGCATCGCACTCTGCACTTCAGGGCGGACCCGCGGGTTTTGCTGCGTGGTGGAGTGTGCGACTTGGTAGTTGCTCGGCGTGGCGGTTATCCGGTCAATGGAGAGAATCGGAGCACGTGAAGCAACGGCGGTGACATTGCTGGTCCCGTAGTTCGTGCTCGGGGTGCTCACCGGGGGTCTCCAAAGTTTCGCGGGGTTAGTCCCGGATTTGGGGCTGGAATTCGGTGGCGGCGGGTCGTCGTTTCCGTCAGGAGGGCATGTGTATCCCGGAGGACAATCATACGGGTAGTAGTAAGGGTAGGGAGCGTAATACCAAGGGCTGTATCCATAGTAGTCATACGGATATCCCCATCCCCAATCCCAATACGGCCACCCAAAGCCAAAACCCCATCCCCAGCCCCAACCGTAGCGTCGATAGCCCGAATATCTGCCACCCCAGCCGTAGCCACCACGGTATCCGTAGTATCCGCGCCCACTGGAGTAGCCACCGCCATGGTAACCGACGTAGGAACGTCCGCCGCTGTAGCCATAGTGACCTCCGCCGCCACCATGAAAACTTCCTGCCGCGCCACCGTGGAATCCGCCTCCACCGCCGCCGTGAAATCCTCCGCCGCCGTGAAATCCCCCACCACCGCCACCACCATGACCACCACGCTGGGCAAAGGCAGTCTGTGGCAACCAGACAAGCGCGACAATGCCGACGATCACGAAAAGAACTCTCAAGAATCTGGATTTCATCATTTCAGTTCCCTCCGTTAAAAGTCCGCTTGACTCCTCGACCCATCAAAATCTGTATACGCCGTGGGGCGAGTTACCGCAAGTGCAGCCGCCAGTAGGCGTATGACTGGGACATATAATGGTCAGAGACAGGTTCCATGGCACTCTCCTTCGAGCAGGCACTCATCGACGTTTGGCGGCAAGCCCTCGTGGAGAACGCCAAGACTATCGTGCTAGGGACAGAGCGTTACCCTGTTCGGAGCACTCCCAAGCGCGGTTTGCGGCAGGTAGATTTCGTGTTTGACGGAAACGAGATTCGGGGGCTGGAGCAGAACCCGCAGACAAAATCCCAATGGGCGCAGATGGCACGCTCCGGCAAGAAGGTGATGCAGTTCCTCAGCGAGGGGCGCTACGTGGCGAACGTGGTAGATGGGAAGGTGACTCTCTATGGGAGGTGAACCAGTGCAAACAATTGCAACGGACAGTCTGAAACCAGACCCGATCATGGCTGCAATCCTGAAATTTGCGGTTGCAGCACTATACCGTTGCCGAAATCGCCAGCCTATGGAAACTGAGTGAAGACACTGTACGCCGACTTTTCGAAAAGGAACCAGATGTCCTTGTAATCGGAAATCAAAAGCCGCGCTTCGGTAGGCGACGGCGCTTGACGCTGTGAATCCCTGAATTTGTAGTTGAGCGTGTCCACCGTAGACAATCGAGACCTGAAAATCACTCGGGGGTCATCGAGCTTAATAGCAAATCTATCTGCGCTTGAGACGAGGAGGGCTGGTCAGTGTGTCGCGGCAGAGTACTTTCATGATACTGGATCGACCGGATAATCCTTGAAGAGAAATGCAGACATTTCTTCGATGCACTGTTCGAAAACTGCCTGAAATTTCTTGGAACAGCAACTCAACTCGGCTTCTGGTAAACCCGAAAGAAAGTCTCTCAATTCTGTTTCCATGAGCGGGTCTTTGCGACAACGGCGGTGTAGTGCTGCTATCACATCCATATTCAGGGCATCGGCCATTTCCACCAAAGACTCTAGATTGGTAATCTGAATGAGGTTCAGCGGCAATACCTCAACTCGACTGCTGACCGTGAACTGCGCCCGCACCGATTGAAAGTGCTGATTTAGAAAATAGTTGACGAAGGGGGTCTCCAGCATTAAGTCCTGAACAATCATCACGGGCATCACCCATTCTGCATTCGACGGGATTGGCACACCACTCAATTTTCCCTTCGCTTTCTTTTCAGGAAAGAGCGCCGCTATGTCTCTGGCAAGCTGCTTGCAACCAACTCCGAACTTTGTGTCCAAATCATTCATGAATTTGGTGACATCATTTGAATATCTTGCATCTTGACGCAGAAATCCGCCTTTGAATTCCATCACCACCACCATTCGTTTTTTGACAAAAACAGCGTCAAACGACTTATCCCCATCTTCCCAACGTGTATCGGTATAGAGGGCAGCGCAGTGGTTACCGTCAAGACTTTTCAGCAGCCAATTCACGTACGTTTCGAATATAAATCCCCATGCCTTAAAAACATTCTCGCGTTCTGTTTCGTTGAGCCGATTGCTCAGCACAAAGTAGGGGCCGTTGTGCAGCTTTTCTGTAACGAGCGACAAGTCAACACATGCGTAGTTGTCTGGTTGTGTCTGCAAAAGTGGCTTAGCTTTGAAAGGAACAAGGTCTAGTCGTTCATCCACAGGGCGCGTCTTGCGTATTTCTAACTTTAGGGCTTCAAACTCAGTGGAAATGGTGTCAAAGAAATCGTCTACTTGAGCCTGACTAAGCGTTGGATTTTGCAAAATGGTCTTTCGGTTCAAAATAAGGGTTTCTGGCTTCTTTCTAAAATCTTCTTGTCCAAAGCGAGTCAGCATCGCATGCACACCAAAAACCAAGCTCAGCCACCCCATGAGCGGGGTTCCTACAACTTCTACAAACTTCTTTTCGAAATTCAATCCCTTGCACTCCTGACTTATCGTCATGAGAAGCAGCGGGTCATGGAGAGCGATTTTGTATGTTGCGTATGACCTAAAAAGCAAATTTCGGAATGGTGTAGGCTTCGAGATCTCCAGTGCAGCTAGCATATACGTCATCAACTTCATGCGTCTTTCATCTGCGGTTCCGGTTTGAATTTCCTTTCCCTCGGCTTGTGTAACGAGGAGGTCACTTATCATGAGGCAGGCTGTACCGAGTTGATGGCGATGTGTTTCTGAAATGTCCGGGCGTGCATCTTCTTTTCCTTCGCCACTAACTAGAGCCAACCTAATCACATTCAAGAGTTGCTGCGGGTGGCACACCGGACGCCGTTCGGGGTCTTGGGTTGCAAATCGCGCCGCTAAACGTTGCCGCGTGTCATTGTCGAAGAAGGCCGCTGCAAACCATTCTTGGAACTCCGCTAGCTCACGGTCGTTTTCACTTGAGATAGACTGCCGGAACATGGTGTTCAATCGGGAAGCAAGTAGAACCGTTGAGAATGCGTTCAGGCCTGCGAAAATGTCAGTTACCTCGGTTGTCGTGGGCAGGCGGTCAAAAAGTTCCCGGTAGGTGATATATTCGGCTGGGCGCATCGTGAACGGGTTCCAATCGCTATGGCGCTCATGCAATCAGGATGTTGTGCGACTAACTCACGCGCCTAATCTCAATTTCCCTGAACTCCCAAAGCACCCGGTCATGTCCGGGCCAAGCCCCTCCATGGTCTTGCTCTAGAATATATCTAATGGCATGAAACACGAGTTTTGCGGTGGTCAAGAAGTTCTTCTTCTTGGAAAAGTCGGAATAGCTCACGGTAATTTGAATTGGCCATTCCTCGATTAGCTCGCCGTTAGCGTTCCAATCTTTTAACAACCAGTAGAAAATATCGTGCTCGTTCAATATTCCATCGGCGTGGTCTATTGTCGGAAGGGATTCTCCGCTTTGCGCTGGCGGAATAGCTTCAACTAGTGGGAATGCCACTTTTTTCCTATCTAATTTGAAGGGCTGTATCTGAACTGTGTGCGCTACATCCTTTCCATGATTCCGAAGTACGAACGGCGTTCGTCGGACTAGGCTATCCTTTGGATTTGCGATTTCCAGATATATTCGTGGGTCATCCGCGCTCATCCCCAATTCGGTCGGATTTGGCGTGGGAGAAGATGCCTTAGAGGTACTGGCCGAGACAAACTCAGCCACCGTGGAGAGAACAAGTTGCTTATTTGCTTCGGCTTGAAGCTCCTCCCTTTTCTTATCTCTGCGTTTTTCCTCGAACCATAGAACAAACTCGGCCAAGACAAGCAAGACGATGAGCGTGCCAACTAACCAGAGTACAAGTGCCCTCGAAGGGGTTTCGAGAACCTTCGGGAACTGTATGGCTAATATGGCTCCCGTCATGATTATTCCCAAGATTCGCAAAAATCTCGCCATGAGGCGAGCATACCACCGCCTTGTGCGAGGTACACAATCCCGAGCATGCCTGCCCATTCCAAACAGACCGAGTGCTTCGAGTGTCTGTGGGTCATGTACGACTTGATCTATTTCGAGCCTTCTCTCGAATGAATATTCGATGGGCTTCTCGATGCCGCCTATCGCAGCCACCCCGAGCCGATTCATCGTAGGCTTCGCTCTTCAGGTGGGAGAGATTCTTTCGGAAAGAGGACGTGAGGCGGGTCAACTCTGCGTTGAACGATTCCAAGGAGTGCGCCGAGGGCATGTGGTCATTTAATTTCCTGACAATGGACAAGTCAAGTTGATTGCTGAGGGTGGTAGCTTGCCAGTACTTGGTGAGCGGCCTATCGCTCGGAAACTGCGACCGGAAGAAACTCTCGAAAGCGAGTTAATGTTGAGGGTCGAACCGGGATTCCGTAGCCACTGTCTTTCACCCATTGTTCGATCTCACCGAAAATCGTGGACGAAGCCCATGGAGTGACGACTATTTCAGTCACAAGTGCTGGCAAGTCCACCGCTCGTCTGTGACCCTTCAGGACGCGGTCTGGCGGAGGCGTCAAGGGACGAGTATGCGCTCGATTGTCGATGTCGATATGTCGATTGATGCCTGCATGCGGGTCGATGATCCAGAGTATTGCCCGGACTTCCCGTTCGTCTGCATACTCAGGGCGTTTGGTGGTGACAAACCGAAACAAATTCCAGCCTGTCATGTGCCCCGACCCGTATCGGATTAGCCCTAGAAATGCGCGGTCAGCCATCGCATCGAGGGCAGATTTCAAAAGCCCATACCGTGAACAGATGGCCACTCCATCCTCACCGTACTCCTTCCACATCTTGCATGTTTCCTCGCGGAAAAGATGCCAACAGTTGATGTAAAAGGCTTCGCGGAACTGTGCGACACACCCAATCGAGTCATTGAGTTTTTGCCTGTCGTGCAGATCAAGCGGGTTAAGCTCCGGTGAGGGAAAGTAATTGTCGGGAGGCATCGCCTCACTCTCGTCTTTGAAGAGATCGGCACGGCAGAAATACAACTCTCTCGTCCTCATCAAATCCTGAAACTTCTTCAGGTTCATGAAGCGCCAAATCGCAACGTCCTGATTTTGTGGTTCAAGCTGGTCGAGGTAGGTTTCGATGGCCATTCGTGAAGCAAGCGACCTATATACTCTATGCTACACCAGCTAAATGCTTGGATACAGTGCCGCTCCGCGAATTAGCCGCCGGAAAGCATCTGCGTAAGCGCCGGGATGAACGTGCCGAAAATGGTCATGTAATCAGCGACAGACCCTATGAAGCTTTGATAGGCAGCCAAGAAACCCGTCGATCCTCTGGCGCTCTCTAGGTCGTCAAGCCGAGAGATTATCTTTGCGCGTTCCAGTTCGTCCGAGATGGATTGGGCCGCCTCGCGCATCTGAACGAACGTCTTGTCGTTCGACACGGAGGCGATGTTCACGGAGTTGTCGGTGCTGTTCAAGTTGATGCGTGGATTGTGTCCGTGCAGGTGGATGTTCTGAGTCACACTAGCTCCGATCAGTCGAGGCGAGTCACCAGAACATCCAATGCCGATACAAACTGAAAAACGACCGCTCCTCACCGACACGCTCCCCACGTTCGCAGCCGAACTTCGCCAACTTCTGGTCGAAAAGGGCGAACCCGAATTGGCTGCCCAAGTCCCCAGCTTGGCTATTTTTGACCGATGCCGGTGTGGTGACAACTTCTGCGCCACGTTCTACACCCGTCCCAAGCCCAATGGTGCCTACGGCTCCGGTCACCGCAACGTAGCCCTGACACCCGAGGAGGGGATGCTGATACTTGACGTTGTCGCCGGGGAAATCGCTTGTGTTGAAGTTCTCGACCGAGAAGATGTTCGGCAGAAACTAATTGAAGTCCTTCCCTGAAAACCCGCCGCGTCGGTCGGCGCGCCCTCATCCGACTCCGACCGCGTGTTATCATCCCGCCATCGCTCCGGTGTTGTTTGCCCAGTCGTGTAGCAAAGGGGGGAATCATGCAGTGGCTTACGTATGTCGCTTACTTCTTGGGGGGCGCTTTTCTCGTGAACGCCGTTCCGAACTTCACGAACGGCGTGTCCGGGCGTCGGTTCCCGACGCCATTCGCTTCCCCTCCCGGCAAAGGACAGTCTTCGCCAACGCTCAACGTGCTCTGGGGCACGCTCAATCTGGCAATCGGGTATCTGCTAGTGGCCCATGTGGGAGAGTTCCATCTCCGCCGCATCCCCGATGTGCTCGTTTCGGGAGCCGGGGGCCTGCTGATGGCGGTCATGCTGTCTCGGGCGTTTGGACGTGACGAGGGCGGTCAGTAGGGCGGCGAGTTTGAGGGGACGGGGCCGATGCGGTTGCTCGTGCTAGCGTCTTATCGTTTTCGCTGTGTCATCAGGTGAGCCAACCCGAGCAGAAGTATTCGCTTGCGCCCATCCATCCGGGAGAGCACCTTCGCAAGACTGCGTAGCTCAGGCCATTCCTTCCCGCTCGCACCCCACAGCCGCTCCGCTTTCTTGGTAGGGAGCAGTTTCGGTTTCTTCGGTGGTTCTTCACCCTCGTGAAAAAGCTTGTAGAGCGGGATTTCCAATGCCCGAGCGTACTTCTCCACGGTCTGAATCGAAGGAACGGTGTGCCCGCATTCGACTCGGGACGTGTAGCAGCGCAGCAGCCCGGTGCGCTGTTCGATGTCACCTTGGCTGAGATTCTTGGCTTCTCGGAGTTCTCTGAGTTTGTGACCAATTTGCATGGGCGAGAGCGTACATCAAAGCGGAATACATTCTCAACGACCTACAGGTCGAGTTCAACGAGCACGGGACCGTGGTCACTCAAGGAAAGCCAGTCCTCACAGCGACCAACTGCCACGCCCTTGAGTCTTGACAACATTGGGCGACTCAGAAATGCGTAATCGATGTGGTAAGGATTACCCTTGTTCTTCCTGAGCCATAGCGTCGGGTCGCGTTCTGCCCCCTGAGGGATTCCAAAGAATACGTGATACGCACTTTCCATTCCCAATTTACGAAATCTCTCGACAGCAGCAGAGTGATTGTGGGTGCCATAATCGTCGTCCCATCTCGAATTACTGTTGAAGTCACCAGCAGCGATGGTGAATGGAGAGAGCGGCGTCTGCTCAATAATGTCCAGCAGAAGGTGAACTTGCTCAATGTATTCGACGGTGGGCCTTTCGCTCATGTGCGCCCAAACAGGGAACAACTCGATTGACGCAGGGCCGTCGATGACGAGCTTACCTGTCCACTTTGGCGTCAGGGCTTCTGCTTTACGAACGACCCAAGGCGCTTTCACCAATACGCCGAGTCCCTTCTTGATTGGATTGCTGCCAACCCACCAAGAAGACCATCCTTCCGAGCGACTGAATTGCTCGATATCCGGTTTTGAGCACTCTTGAATTACCATGAGGTCGGCGTCGAGAGTAAGAAGTTTCTGATGCTTTCTGTGGAGCGCGCCCGAGCAGTTCCATGTCGCAAATTTCATCACAGTTCCCAAGTCCGTCCTGTCCTTGCGACACGGGCCTTCCCCCGATGCCCGGAGTATAATCCGTTCTCGAATCAGAAGACGTGCGATGAACCCTTCCTTCGAACAAACTCTGGTCGATGTCTGGCGGCAAGCCCTCGTTGAGAATGCCGACGCGGTCGTGCTAGGCAAAGAGCGTTACCCGGTTAGCTTTACACCCGAGCGCCGCCTGCGGGAGGTGGATTTCGTTTTCGAAGGGAACGAGATTCGAGGTTTGGAGCAGAACCCGCAGACGAAATCCCGTTGGGCGCAAATGGCACGGGCAGGCAAGAAGGTAATGCAATTCCTCAGCGAGGGGCGCTACGTGGCGAACGTGGTCGATGGGAAGGTGACTCTGTACGCCGGGCGGGGTGGGACGAGTCGGTGAGGATTTCTCGCTGCCCCATTCCTTCTAATTTGCGTCTTTGCGGCCTGCAATCTGGTGAGCCATTCCGAGGAGAATCATACGTTGGCGGTCGTCCATTCGAGAGAGCGCCTTCGCGAGACTGCGTAGCTCAGACCATTCCTTGCCGCTCGAACCCCACATCCGTTCCGCTTTCTTGGTTGGAGGCAGTTTCGGTTTCTTCGGCGGTTCCTCACCCTCATAAAAAAACTTGTAGAGTGGGCTTTCCAACGCCCGAGCATATTTCTCCAACGTTTCGATTGTGGGGACGGTGTGCCCGCACTCGACTCGGGACGTGTAGCAGCGCAGCAGCCCGGTGCGCTTTTCGATGTCACCTTGGCTGAGATTCTTGGCTTCTCGGAGTTCTTTGAGTTTCTGACCAATCTGCATGAGCGAAGCGTACATCAAAGCCGCGGGCGTTCACAATGACTTCACTGCGGAGGCTCCCCTGCGCCCAGAGGCGATTGCAGGCAAGGACGGGCCTCGCGGCATGGTTCCGGTGCGGCGGGCTGGTGCTAACGTCACCAAGGCTTTTTGGGCCAAGCTGGCGGGGCATTATGGGGCCCACTGAACTGCTTGGCGCTTCGGGCAATGTAGGATCAGCCGCGGAGCTTGTTTTGGTTCACACCCGCCATGCTGCGCGAGAGGTACTCCCGCATTTGAGCTAGTCGCAACGCGGGCATTCGAGTGGGCCGAGCTTTCCGATCGATTCGAGCGGCTACGGTGTAAGTCTGTCATCCATAGACGCTGTTACAATTTTCACTAGAGCCCAACGCGGAGGTGCGTGCGATGCTTGATCAAGTACTCTCTTGGGGCGTCATTTTTCTACCACTCGCGATCTCAATCATCTTCATTTTCGTTCCTGCCCGACAGGAAGACGAGCGGCAGCGCATGAAGTGGCGTTTGTGGCTTGTCGTGTTCGGTGTTTTGTTTGGAGCACTTAGCTGGTGGCAGCAATCTCGTGCTCTAAGGAATGCGCGAAAAGACCAAGAAGAAGCTATTCAAAGAACCGTCGAGATGGTCAGCCAGAAAGTGGTTCCAAGAGTTGCTGCTGAGACTTCGGGCAAAGTAACCGATATTTTGAACACGCAATACGGCGCTGTGATCGGTGGATTATACAAAGAATTAGGAGAACAAAACGCCGCTCGTAAAAACGAATTGGCACTCAACTATGCGCCGTCAATTGATCTCATTTATGCCGGGGAACAACTTCAAGTCTGGAATCGAGGGAGGACGAACATTAAACTCTGGGGGGATAAATATGACGGAGAAACTCCTGATCTCGGCGGCCCACCATTTGTCATCTCGCCAGCGACTAATCGATACCTGCTAACGGACAGACTTCGGGCTGCCATCCAAGCCAAGCTGGGGCAAAACGGTGAGGCAAGAGTTCCATTCGATGTGTATATCTCTACCGCAGACGGCCAGAAATATGTTATGCACGGCGAACTGTGGGAAATCATAAAGGACGGCCAAATAACGATTCATACTCAGAACCATGGTTTCGAGAAGAAAGATTGGTCTCAGCGGCCTTAGTGAGTTCTTTCCAGAAAACTAATTCCCCAGTAGGTAGACATGCCGGACATAACGGATGTCGCTCGCGTAGAGAAAGGTTTGCTGACTCCAAGCCCTCCGAGCCAGTTCCGGACTGGCCCGGTGTAGCAGCCGGGCCGGTTTCATTTTCGGAGTGCGTGCCTCGCGGCCGGGACCAATGCTTTGCGAAACCATTCCTTCTCCTTGGCGGCTTTTGCCAAGAGGCGCTTCATTACGTGGATAGGCTCCGTAATTGTCGTCTGACTGGCCCACCGGAGTTCATCCCCTACCTGACGGTAGTAACCAATTCTGATTCGCAGCCGCTCCTTCACATTCTGGAATTCAATGAGATCAACTACGTCCCAGTAGTCGGCACCAGACGGACTGTGGCCGCTCCAAACGATCACCCGATCCCTCAAGTAGCCGCGCTTGTTACCCTTGTTACCGGGGTAGTTGAATGCGACTTTCTTGCCGACCGCCTTCATTAGCTTTGCCTTGGCTTCTTTCTTCGTAAGGCTCATTGACAATTCCTTTCCCACAGGAATTTAATTCCTGTCCCTCATCAGGAAGCAGATCAAATTTCTTTCTTCTTCGAGTTGGCGATAAACCGCAAGGCACCGTTCGCACTTGTCTTTCTTGATGTACGCCAGAACTTTGTCCGCGCTGGCTCTCCGGAACCTTGGGCTGAGCGTCAAATTTGGGGAGGCATGCCAAATTGCCCGAACCTCGGGAGGGAAATCCCACGTGGGTTTTTTCTTGCGGGGCAAACTAACCTCCAGCGGTGAGCCCATGACCGAAAAGAGACCGACCATCCGAACAGCAACAATAAGTCACGAGTTCAATATGGCAAACCAGAGAAGCATTGCAATGCCACCAGCAAAACCCAATTGAGCAATCCTTCCGGACCATCGCCAAAGCAAAAGATAATGGTTTTGAAGTTTCTGGTGCCTCTCTGCAATCTCAGCACAGTTTCGCGCTGCCTCTCTCAGTGGCTTCTGAAACTCAGCGATTTCTTCCGGAGTCCTTAGATTAGCTATGCCAATCTTGGGCATCTCATCCGCTTCTATCTCATATTTTCTTCGCTTAACATCATTGTATTCGCGTTCGCGGAAATGATGCGAGTAGTAAAGATTTAGAAGCACATACAGCAATGAGCACACCAGACAGACAAATAGGCAGGCCCAGCCTGCGGTTAGTAACCTTGGGTGAAGCAGCGGTTTTCCAAGTGATTTTAGGTATCCCAGATAGGTGATACTCAAGGCTATTGTGCCACCCGAAAGCAACACTAGATTGCTGTAGAACTTTTCAAAGGCGTGTCTGTCTTCAGACTCTTCTTTGAACAGATTGTCTTCGACTTTATAGAAGTGACTCTCTATCGCTTCAATATGCTTTTGTGCGAAGTATTTCCTCGCATCTGGCGGCAATCCCATGGCCTTAGCGCACCGAAGCGGGATCAGGCCGGATAAAGTCTGCTGGCTTCTTCATCGGTTTGAGAATCTCATAACCGAATTCTTTTGCTAAGTCAGCAAGAGCATTCACAAGTTCCAAGCCCACGGGAACTGCTTCTTTAGACTTCAAGTCGCCACCTGCCGCCACAAATGCTTCCACGCTCTTCCTCGCAGTTTCAAGGCGTGCTGTTTTTTCTAGAATTGTAGCCATGTTGGATGACCTCCACGCCCATCTTAGCAGGGCTACGTCAGTAAAGAGTGTAGATTTGATCAACTGCTAAACCCACGGCTGACAGGAAGCTCAGCAAATGCTTCGACGAAAACACCAACCAGCAGCAAGGTCAATTGCTGTGCTTTGGCGCAAGACAACTAGCTCCTGAGAGTTGCGATACCACCACCGCTGGGTGGATGGGCAGTCCGAACCGTTGTAGAATTCCGCAATGCCCGAGCTTCGGATTGGCACCAGCGCATTTACTGCGGAAGGATGGGAAGGAAGCTTCTACCCCAAGGGGATGAAGCCAGCCGATTATCTTTCATTCTACGCCACGAAATTCAACACGGTTGAACTGGACAACACCTTTTACCGCACGCCTGCTCTCACGACCGTGCAGGGCTGGAACGCCAAGACGCCACCGGGGTTCCTCTTCGCCGCGAAGGTTCCGCAGATCATCACCCACGAAAAGGTGTTGGTCGATTGTCAGGCTGATTTGAGCGTTTTCCTGAACGCGATGGACGCACTCGGCGACAAGTTGGGGCCGCTTCTCTTTCAGTTCGGATATTTCAACCAGAAAGCGTTCAAGACGCAGGCGGATTTTCTAGCTGTCTTGAGGCCATTTTTGAAAAAACTTCCTGTCGGCTACCAGTTTGCCTTGGAGATTCGAAACAAAAATTGGATAAATGCCCAGTTTACAGATGTCTTGGGTGAACGGTGTATTGCATTAACGCTGATCGACCAAAGTTGGGTTCCCAGACCGTGGGAGTTGAAAGAGAAGTTCGACTTGGTGACGACGGATTTTACTTATGTGCGGTGGCTTGGTGATCGCAGGGGCATCGAGGAACAGACAAAGACGTGGGACAAGACAATCATCGACCGGAGAAGCGACCTGAAGAATTGGATCGAAGTATTCAAGGCGATGGCGAAGAACTCGAAAATCCTGAAGATTTTTGCATTTGCGAATAACCACTACGTAGGCCATGGCCCTGCTGGAATGACCCCCTGCAGTTGTACCAGCTGATATGAGAGTCTGATTGCCCCAGAGGGCAGGAGGACTCGATGAAAAGGAAGCGACACACGCCGCAGGAGATCATCGCGAAGCTGCGCGAGGCGGAAGTGGACCTCAACCAGGGCGCAACGATCGAAGCGGTATGCCGGAAGCAAGAGATCAGCGAGCAGACGTATCATCGCTGGCGGCATCTTTACGGTGGGATGAAGGGGCCGGAGATGGCGCGGCTGAAAGAACTGGAAAAAGAAAATGCGCGGTTGAAGAAGATCGTGGCGCAACAGGCCATGGACATCGACGTGCTGAAGGATCTCAGCCGAAAAAACTGGTAAGCCCGGCGGGCAGGCGACGGGCGGTGGAGCATTTGCTTGCGGAGTGGCGCTACACGGAGCGGCATGCCTGTCGATTAGTGAAGCAGCCACGGTCGACGCAGCGATACGAAGCGCGCATCGATTACGAGGAGCGGAGGATTCGCAAGCGGTTGCACGAGTTGGCGAAGAAGCATCCGGGCTCGGGCTACCGGCGGATGACCAGGCTGCTGCGGAGAGAAGGGATGAAGATCAACAAGAAACGGGTGCAGCGGCTGTGGCGGGAGGAAGGCTTGCGGAACCCGCTGCGGAAGCGGCGAAAACGCGCACGCGGCCACAGCGAGAACAGTTGCGCGGTGAAGCGAGCAGAGTACAAGAACCACGTGTGGTGCTGGGATTTCACGATGGATGAAACGGCGGACGGAAGAAGGCTGAAGTGGTTTTCGGTGCTGGACGAGTTCACGCGGGAATGTCTGGCGCTGGAAGTGGAGCGGCGGATGACGGCGCGAGACGTGGTGGCGACTCTGACGTGGTTGGAGGCGAAGCATGGCGCGCCCGGAGCGGTTCGTTCGGACAACGGGCCGGAGTTCATCGCGCGAGCGGTGCAACGATGGCTGGCTGCGCGGAAAGTCGGGCCGTTGTATATTGCCCCGGGCAGTCCGTGGGAGAACGGCTACAGCGAATCGTTCAACAGCCGGATGAAGGTGGAGTTTGCGGACCGGGAGCTGTTCGGATCGCTGATGGAGGCGAAGGTTTTGGGAGCGGAATACAAGCGGTACTGGAATCAGGAGCGGTTACACAGCGGAATCGGGTACAAGACGCCAGCGGAATTCGCCGCCGAACTTGGGCCGGACTCCGCAACGCTCCGTCCGCCCCAAGTTCAATCACAACACCAACCGACTCTCATAAGCACTGGTACATAAAACGGGGGCAGGCCACTGCGACGGTCAAGCTGTTTTTGGACCTGTGGAACAAGAAGTAGCCAATGTTTGCGACTCTTCAAGAAGCAGGACAATCTACTACTGCTTTATCGTAGACAGTTCGCGCCAGCGTTGATAACCCACGACGACGCTATTTTCTAGAGACTTCACGATTTGCTCCAGAACGGTCTGATCGTGACCAGCCCTTTGTGCCCACTGTAGGTGGGTGGTCAAAGTCGTCATCTCCAGAACTTGATGTTGCTTGCCTGATTCATCCATTGGGCGCGCTGCACGGCAGATACGCATGTCGGTGTCTATCAGACTGAGTAGTCTCTTCTGACTGAACATTTGAACGCCCCATTGGAGAAGTGTAATCTAACAGTCCCCTCCTCTGCACTTCAATCAGCAAGCCCAATATGACCGAGGAACGGAAGCACGCCATTTTGTTTGCAGCCACATTGCTGTGCGCCCGGAAACTGATCGAGACAATCGACAGCGACAGGCCGAACATGGCCAAGGAGTATTTTGTTGATTGTGCGATAAAGGAGGCAGAGTTCGTGTTGGATCGGATCGACAAGAAACACCCCTAGGCCTCCACAGGTCTGTAGTCCGCGCACTTGCAGCCGGGGAAGTTGCAAGGACTTCGGAACCTGATCTTGTTCCTGATCTTGATGCGCCGGGCGTGGTGAATGCCTTTGCCGTGGCCGCAACGGCATGGCTGTTTCCTTGTTCCTCTGGGCATGCGCGGATGCTATCACACGGGGAGACGGCTGGAGGGAGTTCAGGGCTAAACTGTTGGTCGAGGTGAATCATGGCAAAAGGCGACTTAGACACGGCCCTGTTGCACAGAATTATGGTTGTGTTAGGGACTCTACGCGAGAGGCCATCTATGAATCCGCCATGTGAAGGCGACTTAATGCATCTCATTCGTGATGAAATCCAACCCGGCACGGCTGCTTTGGACCACATACAGAGGCATACGAGCTATCTTGCTGACGTGCGATTGGTGAAGCTCATCGCAGGCGGAATGGTTTACAGAAACTTAAGGCTGACGGATAAAGGACAAATATATGTGCAACCAGAGCTTGCGGAATTCGGGGAGAAATCGATGCTGCCTGCTGTCCTCAAGAGTGTCGAGGAAAGAGTAGCTGTCTTAACCTACCCTGAACCTCAGAAACAGGGCATGATTCACGAGCTTCGCAAGGCAGTCGCAGAAAAGGCACCGGACTTGATCGCAAAAGTTCTAGTGGAGATTGGGACTAAGATAATCGGGCCGGGAGCATGATAAGGTGGCCGCCGGAAAGGGGGAACGCACGCTCTCTTCATGGCTCTCGACTCAGCGTCAAGAGGGATTCCCGCATGAGCATATCACCGGGCATTGAGATAACGATTCCGTTTTTTGCCACGCCCTTACGTATCACACGCATCGTCTCAGACTACACGGGCACCCTTTCTTTTCACGGGAGGCTCATTCCGGGAGTCGAAGACCGACTGGGCAAGCTTCAGGCGTTTATCACAATTGATGTACTTACCGCCGATTCATCCAGCACAGCAAGGATGCAACTCGCCGGAATGCCGTTCTTGAATTTGGAGATATTTAAGGACTCAGAGCGCCACGACATCCTAAAACAGTCGCATGCGGAAAAGAATAATCCCGCACAAATAGCAGCATTCGGCAACGGCAATAATGACGCGCTGCTCCTGAAGACAGTGAAGGCGGCTGGAGGGTTGGCAGTCGCGGTGGACAACGGTGAAGGCTGCTCGGTCGAAGCGATGCAGAACGCAAACATCTTCATCGTGGGCATCGTGAACGCATTAGATTTGCTGATCGAGCGGACGTGGTGTAAGGCTACGCTCCGCAGATGAGAAACTCAGGCTTCTTGTCTAGCTGCGCTCGCGGCTGCTGACAGGTCAAAACAGAATCCGGAACCGGGTCAACGATGAATGAAACAACTCTGCGGGAAATCTACGACAAGACGAGCGGACACTGTCATTTTTGCGGCGACCCGATCAAGTTTGAGAACCGTGGCTGGTGCGAGACTCCAGACGGGCATTGGGAAGTGGACCACGTTATTCAGCGAGACAAAGGAGGGGCGAAAACATCCGAGAATTGTTTGCCAGCGTGCACCCGCTGCAATCGGCTTCGTTGGCATCGCACGGGTGATGGCCTGCGTGAATTGCTTTTGCTTGGAGTGATTGCCGTGAAGGAAATTAAGGACGGTACTCAGACCGGAAAACAACTTGAAAATTTGAAACGTGCACGGCTGGATAGGAATGTCCTGCGGCGGACGAAGCGGCAATTGCTATAATGCCTTACATGGCAAAACTTCATGTCCAGCAAATCCGCGATCTCGCTCGTTCAATCATTGCCAACAATCCGGGCGGCATTCGGTACAGTGCTTTAATTAAGAAAATCAGCCAGCAATCACCGGAGACTCCGAAAAACACAATCGTTGGCAGCGTGTGGAATCTGGACGCCACATTTCCCAATGAAATTACCAAACCCAGTCGTGGTCTCTTCACCCCCATTTCAAAACAGGGCAATGAAGTGATGCTTGCGGAGACGACTGAGCAAATTGCAACCTCCGGAGAGAAGGTAAAAGAATCGGACTTTTATGAACCGTTTGCTCAGTGGTTGAAGAATGATTTGGACGAAGCGACCAAAGTCGCCGCCTTGGGTGGGGCTGGTCTCAAATCAAAATGGGGAACTCCAGATGTGGTTGGTGTTTATAAACCGCTCGCCAGCAACCTCATCAAGTTTCCTCTCGAAATCATTTCCGCAGAAATCAAGATCGATCCGCTGGCACCAGTTGTGGCGTTTGGACAGTCAGTTGCCTATCGGTTATTTTCGACAAAAACATATATTGCGATGCCTTCTAGCTTGACCGAGGAGGATCAGAGCAGATTGGAATCACTCTGTATGCTGTTCGGTGTTGGGCTAGTGCTATTCGATCTGAACAAAGATGATCCGGATTTTGCTATCCGAGTGCGTGCTCAGCGCTTTTCTCCAGATATGTTCTACGTTAATGAGTTCGCCGAACGTTTGAAGCAACATGACGCCCGAAAGTTCGAAGAGTTGTTCGGGTAAGGACGCAGCACGTTTCGGGACAATCAGGTGGAGCAACTGTGGTGTCTGCAAGGTTGGTCGAAAGGCCTGCCCTTTTTCCCTGCTCCCCCCGAAAAAGCCCAGCGCACGAACGACTTGATCTTCTTGTTCGCGAGCCGGTCATCAGGTTCACCCAAAGAATTCCCGAATACTCTGTGCCCCCGGCCACGTGGAACAAACTCAAGGAAATCCTCTGGTATGAAAGGAGCTTTTTCGCCAAAGTAGACGAATTTGTTCGAGACCAGCACCCGATCTACGCATAGGTCTTTACGGATGCTGTCTGGACCATGGAAGTTATTTCTTTGTTGGGCGTAGCCGCTATCCGCCTTCGGTCGGTATATATTGTCGATTCTGCTGCGCAGTGTTTCATCGCGGTAGTACTCAGCGAATGTGAACGCGCGCTCTACGCGCATTAGATAGATCAATTGACCAGAATCGTGCTCCTTCGGGGTAGTACCCGCCACCCAGTCACTGTATTTTGCGGTGGCTCTTATCCGGGGTTTACAGCATGCAAGTGTACAAATGGACCGAGAAACACAAGGCGCGAAGCCTCCGTCAAAATGAACGATGTAGGTGTACAGGCGCATGAGGTTCCGGTGTTCGGATCATAGCGAGCATAGCCCAGACGCAGGTCAGGCGTCGAACGCCAACAGTGCTCTATTCCAGATTTGGAACAACCAAAGATTCCAGTTCAACTCAGGAGCGAAAAGCGAGTAAGCTGACGGTAACATTGCTACGTTAACAAATGCCACGAATCTTCGACAACATAGCCCTGTCGCTGCTCCCAGCCCTGTCAGAAACACTCAAGATTTCTGAGCGAGCCGACTTCTGCGTTGGGTACTTCAATCTGCGTGGATGGAAACAGATTGACCGACTCATCGATGCTTGGCCGGGTGGTGAAGGGTCGTGCTGCCGAGTCATCGTCGGTATGCAAAAGCTGCCGCAGGATGAACTCCGCGAAGCGTTCAGCCTTACCTCCGGCCCTGACGGCATCGATCAGCAGGCGGCACTCCGGCTGAAAAGGGCTGCGGCACAAGAGTTTCGGGCGCAACTGACGATTGGGGCTCCAAATAACGACGACGAGGCGGGACTGCGGCGGCTCGGTGCCCAATTGAAGGCATGCAAGGTCATCGTTAAGCTATTTTTGCGCCACCCCCTCCACGCAAAGCTGTACCTCATCCACCGCACTGATCCCAACAATCCCAGCATCGGGTTCGTGGGCAGCAGCAATCTAACTCTGGCGGGGCTGAGTAAGCAGGGCGAGTTGAACGTCGATGTCCTCGACCACGACGCCTGCAACAAGTTGCAGAGATGGTTCGAGGATCAGTGGAACGATATTTGGTGCATCGACATCTCGAAGGAACTTGCCGAGATCATCGATAATAGCTGGGCTCGCGAAGAGGCAATTCCGCCTTACCACATCTATCTGAAGATGGCATACCACCTCTCGCAAGAAGCGCGGGCGGGGCTGTCTGAGTTCAGCGTTCCAAAGGATTTCGGGACACAGCTTTTGCAGTTTCAAACAGCAGCGGTGAGAATCGCGGCGCATTACCTTAATAAACGGGGCGGTGTGATGCTGGGCGATGTCGTCGGACTCGGAAAGACCTTGATGGCCGCCGCATTGACCCGCATCTTCCAAGAAGAGCCTTATTTCCTCGAAACGCTCATAATCTGCCCCAAAAATCTTGTGAAGATGTGGAACGACTACGTTCATCAATACAGGCTTGCCGCCAAAGTGATCTCCATCAGTGCCGCCATAAATGAACTGCCAAACACGCCTCGCTACCGCGTCGTGCTCATCGACGAGAGCCAAAATCTCAGGAACCGCGAAGGCCATCGCTACCGAGCGATTCAGGAATACATTAAGAAAAATGGCAGCAAATGTGTTCTCTTATCCGGTACTCCATATAACAAAACGTACCTTGATCTCTCCTCGCAATTGCAACTGTTTGTGCCATCCGAAGATGATCTCGGCATTCGACCCGAGCGGTACCTCAAGGAGTTGGGAGAGACGGAATTCATTCGACAGCACCAGTGCCCCGTAAGGTCGTTGGCAGCGTTTGAGAAGAGTCCGCACGCGGACGACTGGCGTGATCTTATGCGGCTATTTCTCGTCCGCCGAACTCGCTCATTCATCAAGGATAATTACGCAAAGACTGACGCCGCAAACGGGCGCAGGTACCTTACATTTGACACCGGGGAGCGGTTCTACTTTCCGGACCGTTTGCCAAAAACAGAGAAATTTGAATTCGACGAAAACGACCCCAACGATCAGTACGCCCGGCTGTACTCCGATGAAGTGGTGAACTCAATTAACCATCTTAGCTTGCCGCGCTACGGGTTGGGGAATTACATCAAGGCGACACCCCACGAACCGCCGACTGAAACCGAAGCGAAGGAAATAAAGAAGCTCTCTCGTGCAGGGAAACGGCTAATGGGATTTTGCCGGACGAATCTGTTTAAGCGGCTGGAAAGCGGTGGCCCTGCCTTTATCCAATCGCTCGAACGGCATGCACTTCGGAATTTCATCTTCCTCCACGCTATTGAAAACAACCACTCGTTGCCCATTGGCACACAGGGCGCGGAGTTTCTGGATGGGAAGCTCGGCGATAAGGACATCGACGATCTGCTAACCCAGATTGACGATGACGACGAGAACGGTGATGGTTCTGGCGACGGCACGAGTTCGCTTCGTGACGAGACGGCATTCCGCAAGAGGGCCGCAGATGTTTACAAGAGATACGAGACCGAACTTAGGAGGCGCTTCAAGTGGCTTCGCCCATCACTCTTCGCTAAGACGCTTGAAACCGACCTTAGTAATGACGCCCGCGCACTCATTCAAGTGCTCATGAAGTGCGGGGCATGGGACGCCAGCAGGGACTCGAAACTAGGCTCGCTTGAAGTTCTGCTCAAAAAGAAATACCCCAACCAGAAGGTGCTTATCTTCACGCAATTCGCAGACACTGTGGATTACCTCACGCGAGAGATGAAAGGGCGGGGCGTGGCTAAACTGGAAGGAGTTACTGGCGACAACGAGAACCCAACGGATTTTGCATATCGTTTCAGCCCCGAAAGCAGCAAAAAACGCGAGCAGATCAAGGCTGAGGACGAGTTGAGGGTGCTGATAGCCACGGACGTGCTAAGCGAGGGCCAAAACCTGCAAGATTGCGCTGTCGTGGTCAATTACGATCTACCGTGGGCCATCATCCGGCTCATTCAGCGTGCGGGACGCGTAGACCGCATCGGACAGAAATCCGACAAGATTTACTGCCACTCCTTCTTGCCCGCCGATGGAGTCGAAAGGATCATCCAGCTTCGCAGGCGAGTCCGGCAACGCCTGAGGGAGAACGCAGAAGTTGTTGGCAGCGATGAAGCGTTCTTCGAGGACGACACGGATGAAAAGCCGATCCTCGATCTCTACAACGAGAAATCAGGCATTCTTGAAGAAACGGACAATGAAGTCGATCTAGCGTCCTTCGCCTACCAGATTTGGAAGAATGCCACCGACGCCGAGCCCAAGCTGAAGAAAACAATCGAAGACCTGCCCAATGTGGTTTTCTCGACCAAACCACATAAGCCCACGCCCGAACTGCCCGAAGGCGTGCTGGTTTATACGCGAACTGCGGAGGGGAACGACTCTCTTGCGTGGGTCAACACCAAGGGCGAGAGCGTCACGGAATCACAACTTGCGATTCTGAGGGCTGCCGAATGTACAGCACAAACTCCTTCTGCTGTTCGGCTCCCGAACCATCATGAGCTTGTTGAGAAGGGCGTGCGCTACATGGTTCAGGAGGAAAAGTCGGCGGGTGGGCAGTTGGGGCGTCCCTCCGGTGCACGCTTCAGGGTGTACGAGCGGCTGAAAACTTACCTGACCCACGTTCAAGGGATGATCTTTGCCACGCAAGACCTCGCGAAGGCAGTCGATCAGATTTATAAGTTTCCACTCCGGCAGGCAGCAGCCGATGCCCTGAACCGCCAACTCCGCATACGAGTAACCGACCACCAACTCGCTGATTTCGTCGTTTCGCTTTGGCAGCAGGATCGCCTCTGCCAAGTCGAGGAGGAAGCCGAGACGCAAGAGCCACTTATCATCTGTTCGCTCGGACTCTCGCCACTAGGGGAGTAGACCCAGTTATGCTTGCAAGTCATCAGAACATCCAGAGAAGGCTCCAAGCATTCGACTTCACGGGCCTGTTCACTCAGGAATTGATGTGGAACCACCATGTCACGCGGGATTTAGCCGTTCCGATTGACGATGTCACATACACCCTAAAGCCGATAGCGCAGCGCGGCATGGCTGTTTTTGAATGCGTTCCGCCGACTGACGCCCAGTTTCCGAAGTACACCACGCGCCGGAAGATCGATACTCAGATTTCGAAAACGGCACGCGAACACATCATCATCTTCCACGACAATGCCCAGACCGTGCAGGTGTGGCAGTGGGTGAAACGTGAGGCAGGCAAGCCGTCGGCCTGTCGGGAGCAGCTTTTCTATAAGGGCCAATCTGGGGACGCCCTAGTGCAGAAGATTCAGGGCATCGCCTTTGGTCTAGAGGACGAGGCAAACGTCGCGGAAACCGTTGCAAAGGTCGGCGCTGCGTTCGATGTCGAGAAGGTCACAAAGAAATTCTATGACTTGTTCAAGAAAGAACACGATGCCTTCCTCAAGTTTGTCGGCGGCATACCAGACGAGCATTTAGAGAGATGGTATGTCTCTGTGATGTTGAATCGTCTCATGTTTATCTACTTCATCCAGAAGAAGGGATTCCTTGGGAGCGGCGATCTAAATTATCTCAGGAAGAAGTTGGCTGAGAGCAAGGGGCGCGGCAGGGACAAATTTTATCGAGACTTTCTTTGTGCTCTGTTCTTCGAAGGGTTTGCCAAGCAGCCAGAGCGTCGAAGCACTGACGCGAACCGACTGTTAGGGCTGGTACCGTACCTCAACGGTGGCTTGTTCCTGAAACACCAAATCGAGGAACTGCATGGAAAAGCCCTCGACATCGCTGATAAGGCGTTCGACCGCATCTTTGATTTCTTTGAGCAGTACGACTGGCATCTTGACGACCGTCCCACGCGGAAAGGAAACGAGATCAACCCAGACGTTCTCGGCTATGTCTTCGAGAAGTACATCAACCAGAGGGAGATGGGTGCCTACTACACAAAAGAGGACATCACTGGGTACATCAGTCAGAACACGATTATCCCGACGCTGTTCGACATGGCGCGGAAATCGTGCAGGATCGCATTCGAGGGCGAGCATTCGATTTGGCCGCTATTGCAAGCCGATCCCGACCGCTACATTCATGCTTCGATGCTCAGGGGCATGGATATGGAACTGCCCGATTACGTGGCAGCAGGAATATCGGACGTGCGCAAGAGAGGTGAGTGGAACAAGCCTGCCGATCCCCAATACGCCTTGGCGACGGAAACGTGGCGGGAAGTCGTGGCCCGGCGCAGCCGTTGTGAGGAGATTCGCAAAAAGTTGGCCGGGGGCGAAGTCCGTTCGATCATTGATCTCGTAACCTATAACCTCGACATCCGTCGTTTTGCCGAGGAAGCAATCAGGAACTGTGAAACTCCCGAACTACTGAGCGCGTTCTACAAAGCGCTCCGAAACGTGTCTGTCCTTGACCCCGCCTGTGGTTCCGGCGCTTTCCTATTTGCCGCTTTGAACATTTTGGAGCGATTGTATGATTCCTGCCTCGTGCGTATGCAGGCGTTCGTCGATGATTTGGACCGCTCTGGCGAGCAGCGCGGCTCAGAGAAATTCAAGGACTTCCGCCAAGCATTGGCTGAGATGAATGATAAGGCAAGACATCCCAATCCCCAGTATTTCATTTTGAAGTCAATCATCTTGAACAACCTATATGGAGTAGATGTCATGGAAGAGGCAACGGAGATTTGCAAGCTGCGCCTCTTTCTCAGACTGGTAGCGCAGGTGGACGCCAGCGAAAAGATCGAGCCGCTGCCAGACATCGACTTCAACGTGCGAGCGGGCAACACGTTAGTGGGCTTTGCGACCGAAGTGGAATTAATCAGAGTTTTGGGTAGCAAGTTGGATTTCGAGAATAAGGCTGCTGACATAAAGGAACGGGCTCAGTTAGCGGAATTGGCTTTCGAGCGGTTCCGTGAAATGCAGGTTCAGGACAACGTCACGGATGAAGATTTTGGGGGGGCAAAGGACGAAGTACGGAACCTTTTATCCAAGTTGCGGTCAGAGTTGGATGTTTACCTCTCAGGTGACTATGGAGTTCGGACGGGCGACAAGGGGGCTTTGAAGCGATGGCAGGAATCGCATAGACCCTTCCACTGGTTTGTCGAGTTCTACGGCATCATGCAAAAAGGTGGATTTCATGCTGTGATCGGCAACCCTCCATACGTCGTGTACCCCAATCAAGACGTTAGCTACAACGTACTCGAATCTCGATTCGAAACGATAAACGCAAGAAACCTGTACGCTTATTTCTTTGAGCAGTCGCTAAGGCTCGCACAGAAAAATGCCAATGTGGGGTTGATCGTGCAGTTGACCGCTATGTCCTCGGAGCGAATCGAGCCGTTACAGACATTGCTCCAGCGACGCGGCGGTTTCTTTGCAATTTCTTTTCCCCGTCGGCCACAATCGGTATTCACCGATGTGGAGATGCCAGTCGTGATCCTAATTTCCACCCCGGTTGGCATGGAACCGAGGTTCGTAACCACACATGTCAACCGCTTTTATTCACAGGAGAGGAGACATGTGGTCCAAACACTGCGGTTAGCCCAGCACGGAATTCGACGGAATCGTCATCGCCTTGCGAAGTTTGGCTCACCTCTTGAGGTCGATCTGTTCGACAAGATTGTAGCCAGATCAAGCATGTTGGCCGCCCTCACTTGTAGCCGCTCTAACTGGTCAATGTATTACCAAGAAGCGTGCCGTTACTGGGTCAAAGCGATCCTCGGAGCACCTTATTTTCGTCGTAATGGAAAACGCATCGATCCCCCACATGGCCGAACGATTTATTTTGCGTCTCGGGAAGCAGCGAATCTTGCAATCTGCCTGCTCAATTCATCTCTATTCTACTGGCTGTACAGCGCCATGTGCGACTGTGAACACGTCAATGACAGCTTTGTGCGAGAGTTTCCAGTTCCGGCCAACTGGGAGCATGTTGACTGGGGCGAGCTATCCACGAGGTTAATGCAAAGTCTCGACCAAAATGCAACAAGAAAAGTTATTCAGACCAAGCAGGGTCACAGAATCGAGTACGACGAGATCAATGCGGTTCACTCTAAGAGCGTAATTGATGAGATCGACGTTGCTTTGGGAGGCGTGTTCGGGTTGTCAGCTACGGAACTGGACTTCGTGACCAACTATGATCTGAAATATCGGGCGGGAAGTGAAGCTGAAGTCGAATCTAACGCCGCTGCGAATGTTGTTGCGAATTGATCCAAATGGCAAAGGCCAGAGAACCTCAGAGATGAATGGCACCTTCCAAAATCAGATTCGCCGAGACTTCGCCATCCTCTTCCTCAAACTCGACTTCAGCAACCTCGTCATCATCTGGACGAAGCCGAATCTCGACCTTGCGAGGGTCAGCCTTTTTCAAAGTCAGGTCGTAGAGTTCCTGAACGGTCATTCTTTTCTCCTCGATGAGTCCTCGCCTGTGGCGCTGACATTCAGGATGTTTAGTTCCAAGCTTCGGGGTATCTTACCAACTGCCTTCCATTCCGCATAGCACGTCGGTGACATTAACAGGATGGCGTCGAAGCCCTTTTTCAGTGCGGCGTTTCTCCACTTTGTGTCGTGCGCTGCAATCTCCTTCAAACTCATACCATCGCGCTGCGGGGGGATGCCGAGTACCCTTGCAATTTTCTGCTCGTCCCCGACCAAAGGTTTTGAGATTGCCACTCTCTCTGGTTCATCGAGGGGACGACCCCAAAACTCCGCTGCTGCAAAGCTGACCGAAAAGAATTTCCCTCTCTTCTTGTAGGCGTCAGGATCAACGGGCGGCACATGCCACCATTGCTTCCGGTTCACGTGGGCGATGAGCCTATCGTAGAACTCCTTCCGCATTCTACCTTCTCCACTTTGAGTGTTTCGGGCCTATCGTACCCGCTAAGACATGCTGAAGTCTTTCAACGAGCCTGACCATGCCCAGCGTATCCTGCCCACAGTAATCCAGTAGCGCTTTTCTAATCCTGTCGCGCTCGTCCCGATCCAATCCGCCACGCACCATCGACTCCCAAGCCAGTCCGGCAGCCTGCCCGTCTGCCACTTCCATGCCCTCGTACGTCATCTCGGGCACCAGCGCCGGAAGCACCGATTTCAGGGAATACGACCCGCCGAATGCCGGATGATAGACATGATCGCGGATGATTGGGAGCAAGTCCCATAGGCGCTGCTGAATCTTCTTGATCCGACTGGAGAACTCTGGCAGCCACGAGGCTAGGTCCGAGAGCCGCTGCGACTCAAATTGCTGATAGTAGACTACGATGCTGCCCCGATCGCCGAGGGCATCGCACAGCGCCGAGATGAACGCCGGGCGAGGATCGCTGGCATCCGTGGCGAGAAACTCGTAGTGTTCCGGGGCTGCTCCCGGTTGTCTCTGCACATGAACCGACCATTGGAACGGCAGTTGGTCGTACGGTCGCATGCCCGGAAATCGCGGGATGCATGGATTTATCGTTTCAAAGTCCATGAAATAGACCGGGTATCCCAGCCCTTTCAACTCGCCCTTGATTTCGGGACCGAGCCAAGGCGTTCCCGTTCGCACGCAGGTGCACGCACGACGGAGCCGTCCCGTGAGCGGGTAGTTCTCCGGGATGTCCTTAATGGATTGGACGCCGAGAGCAACAAGCTTCGCGACCGTGCTGGCGTGAATTCTAGGGAGGCGCAAAACGTGATCATCAGGGAGCGGAGGATTGCAATGGTCGAAGAACTCGCAAGTGACCGGGTTACTGCAATGGTGTCCAGCGGCAATGTCAGGGGCCGTAGGCATCATAAGGACTCGAAATTCTGAACGAAGCTGAACCGTAACTTCGGGCAGTAATCTCTCTACTTGCCGGGTCAGGTTCCTGATTTTGAAGAAACGGTGCACGTCGATGGGGCCGCCCCCATAAACGTACTCCCGATTCACATGCGCCAAACACGATGCCGCCAGATCGACGCCTGAGCGGGTCACCACGCGATGCTGGATCGCAACATCGTCCAGATAGTGGTCTTTTGTATCTGCGGACGATTTGACCTCGATCAGCCGCCAACGTTGGTCTTGACGCCGCTGGAGTATATCGACCCGTACGAAAACGTCCCGGTGCTCGAATGCGCCTTCGAAGATCGCTGGAATCTCCGGATTGCCGATCAATTCCCGAGTCGCCCGAATCGCCTCTTCCCGATTTCTGGACTCAACGGCCACGCCGCCCGGAAACATCCCCCGTGCCAGCAGGCCGACCTGCTGCCCCTGCTCAATGATCGATTGTTGCGAATCATCCGGTTCCACTGCCAGTTCTGGCTGATGGACGATAAAGTAGAGGCGCTTGAGGCATTGCGACCCGGCGACGAATTTGGATTTTGTGAGGAGCATGCGGGGACCATCCCTATTCTTCATCATCGGTTCCGTACAGGCACGTGAAGCAACGGTAGTGGTAGTCCGAACTAAGCCTCGCGCTCTTTGGGAGATTCAACTCCGATTTGATACTTGCAATCAAGTCTTTGCGTCGCAAGATGCACTTGTCAGCCAGTATCGTAAAGGTGTCGCTCGTTCTGTCGAACACCACGCGCCCACGCGGTGCTTGCTCGTATTCCATTTCGAGAGGAACCTCACCGCCACGCTGGTACTTCTCCCAAACTTCAATATGGCTTCTGGGGTGGCCTAGGTGATTGCCATACGGTTCGGCCTCGGTCAGCGGCGAACTGTCGATGATCAGCTTGCCATTGACCAGCCAAAAGATTCCGAGACAAGCTTCTCGATCCGAACTCTTTTTCTTCATGCGTCCTCACCTCACGTCGTAAAAGCCCCAGCCGAAATAGAAATTGCATTTCACAAAAGCGAGCATAAGAACAAGGGCAATGACAAACACCACTGGAGCAGGAATTGAACGCCGATATTCCGGGTCTTTCATGCGCCGCCAGTGTTTGTGGAACACATAGAAAATCGTCGTGATGAGCGGGCTGAGGATGGTCAGGAGAACCTTGGTCAGCCAAATTTCATCTGGGCTCATTATGGGCTTGCCCGTTACGAGCCAGTTCACGACCGACACTACGAAGACGATGGGCAGGACTGCGATGAAGACGAGAATCTTGATCCAGTCTCCAACGATGCGCACTGGTGCCGTAACTAGGTGAATGTCGTCAGCCAATTGGTTCGTCTTGCGGTTGTCCATCATTTCCTCCTTAATTTGTTGCTGGTCATTTGAGCACCCCGGCATTCCAGAGAATCCCGATTAGCTCTCGTGGCGTTGCGCGGTTCCAGCCCTTGTCGGTCGAAGCCCGGCGAAGCTCCAACGGCAGCAATTCCCACGAAGCCTCATCACGGTATTCGAGGACAAAATCAGGACTGTGATCGATGGTGAACCAGCCGACCTCGGGGTCGCGGAAGGCAAGCTGTAGCTCACCAGCCGAATCACGCTGAACGTTGATCTCGGGCATGAACGTACCATTCAACCGGAAAGCGAAGTCAGTCTGCTTTGATGGCATTGGCCGAAACTCCAATTCGCTCTCCCTACCCATAAAATACAGAGCCCAAGGGGGAATTGACTACTTTTCGGGAAAGTTTTTTTTCAAAAAAATGAGGCCATTTCTAGTCGATTTCCCCCGCTGCTTTGTATATTGAGGGTAGAGGGAAATTTGAAGCACTTGCCTCCAGACGAGCTTTCCGTTAGGGAACTGTTCGAATATCAACGGAAGTTGGCGGCATCGCACGATCTGCTCGAACGGCTCAGGACGCTCTGGATAGGGGCACTGCTGGGAGAGCGGTTAGCGTGGTGCTCCGATGACCAGATCGGGGATTTGTTATCCGCCGTGCAGGACAGCTTTGGGCTTTTCAGCGCCGAGTACTCGGTCTGCGAGCACGCCAAGCGGAGGCTCCAACGACGGAACTTGTGGAGACGATGAAATGACCGATGTCAGCAAAAGTTCTGCTCAGTTGCTCCATTTTGTGGAAGCCGTCGATGAACGGCGTGGTCTTTTAAGCTTTGCCTGCGAGAGCCAGCCCTTGGCCACCGTTCGCAGCTATGGGCTTCTGAGTCGTTGTCCCTTTTGTCAGTTAGAAAACCCAGTTTCGACAGTTCTTTCGATGAAAAAAGATGGGAGTCATCAGGAGAAGATATGAAAAAAGCTGCAATCTACGCCCGTGTAAGCACGCCAGAGCAACACGTGGAGACTCAGCTTTATGACCTGAGAAAACTGGCAGCGCAGCGAGGCTTCGAGGTCAGCCGTGAGTATTGCGACCGGGGGGTGTCCACTTCGAAGACGAGGCGTCCGGGGCTGGAGGCGATGATGGCGGATGCTCGCCGCGGAGAGTTCTCGGTTCTTTTGGTAGCCGCTTTCGACCGGATTGCCCGCAGCACAAAGAACTTCCTAGAAGTCGTCGATGAACTGAACAGCCTGAGCGTTGAATTTGTCTCGGCGCGAGAAGCAATCGACACCAGCGGACCGATGGGCCGCATGTTCCTCACCATGGTCGGTTCGATTGCTGAACTCGAACGGTCGCTTATTGTCGAGCGCATCAAAGCCGGGATGCGCCGCGCAAAAATCGAGGGACGCCGTCTCGGGCGTGCGCCTCTCGACGTTGACCGCGATGCGCTCGTCCGTGACCGCCTGTCCGGGATGTCACTGACCGACGTTGCCAAAAAATACGGGATCAGTCGCGCCAGCGTTGTGCGTGTCGTCCGTGATGCGAAGCAGCAAGAGATGGTCGCTGCATGAGCAGCATTGAATCGGCTTCCGAAACCAACTGGGCAAGCTGAAAGGGAGAAAACAATGATCCGAAGCCTGATGAATTTCTTGGCGTTCAACGCCTTCGTGCTGCTCCTGCCAGTCGCTTGTTTCGCCGCATGGGGCTGGGGAAGTCCCGACGAGAAGTGGCTGATGAAAGCGGCGGTCTGCGCCCTCGGCCCGTTCTGCATCGACTTCTGGTACCTCATCGTGACGCATCTGGTCTTGAGGCGGCAATCCAGCTACCTCATGCAGGCGCTCATCATCATCGGCGGCTACGCGGGAATCGCATTGCTGCTCAAGGAACGCGTGATTGCGTTTTGAGCGCCGCTGTCACGCAGCGCCACTGGAAGAAATCCGCAGCCCTATATTCACTGAGCGGAGAAATAGGAGAGAGCCCGAATGCAGATCGGCAAGCCGCTTCGCGCGATCATTGTCGAACCTTTGGAATCCCCGGTTCCCACGACTGTTCCCGATCCCGAAATTGACGAACCTGAGCCAATTGCGCCAGCGCACGAGCCCGAACCCGAGCGTGAACCCGTCGCGCCATGACAGCGCCGGATTACATCTTTCCCGTCGTCGGCTACCGTGTCTGGCAGTGGGATGCCATGGGATTGAAGTCGCTGAATGGGATTCGGTGGCATCCCGGAATCGCGTTCGCTGCCGAATGCAGAACGCAAGGCTGCAACGAAGTTCCCCGGTCTGATTGCACCTGCGGCGTCTACGCCAGCAAGAGCCTCGACCACCTGCGCCAACTTGGTTACATAGAAAACCGCATCCGTGGGGAGGTCTGCCTCTGGGGCACCGTCGTCGAGCATGAAGGAGGGTGGCGTGCCCAATTAGCCTACCCAAAGAACTTCATCGTGCCGCTTTCGCTGGTGCCCTTAGGCATGAGCGGCGTCGAATCGTGGCTTGCCACCTTGGCGGCGTACCGCCGCGACATCTTCCTCCTTGGCGAAACCGGAACGGTGCCGCTGTGGCGCACGGGCTCCGGCGTTGATGCGAACGGGCTCCATTTGCTCGTGCAGCGATGCAGCGCATGGTATGCCAAGCGAGCAGAGCAACGGCAAATCAAACGCGGCGACCGTGTGGCTGTCCGCGGACACGGAATTGCGGTGGTCGAGCGTATGGACAACGATATGGTGCAGGCTGTCCTTGGTGGCAGAAGCGTGCTGAGGATTGAGCACAAGGAAGTCGTTTGGGACGAGCAGTACGCACGGTGGGAAACGGCGGTCGGCGCAGGCATAAGGTTGACGGCGCGCAAGCCGCCGCATGATGCGCGGATGCGTTTTGCATAAGCGCCAAAAGTCGGCTGAGCTTAAGAGCCGCAAGAAGGCTGAGCACCCCCGGCGTGAAGGCTGTGTGCATCTCAAGTGGGCACCGATACTACCGCTGGAGTTACCAAGCGCAGGACACCTACTTTGCCCAGTGCACTGCCTATCAAGCCGCCAAGAGGGAAAGCTACCCTTTCATTCGGTGTCCTAGTACCCACATGGACGGTTACGGCGTTAATCAGGACCTACGCCTGAAAATTCTCGCCCCCTGCCGTTGTATTGCACACCCTGCCGAGCGGAGTTAGGCTTTCTCTTCGGAAGCAGATTAGCGGAATTTGGAGTCAAGATGAGCAGATTCTTTCCTTTACTGGTGATTTTAGCTTACGCCATTTGTTCTTCCTCTGCGCGGGCACAAACAAAGAGTCCACTTATACCGCCGTGTAAGGGTGAAGTGAAATACAGCGTCACTGACGGCGGTCCTTACAACGAATTGATTCATGAAAGTGACCCCAACAGGAGGCTCGCACTACTCGATGATTTTGTTTCTCAACACAAACCCAGCCCTGCGATGTTGGTTTACATTTACCCGCTTTATTCCAGGAGCTACAGCGAGGTGAAGAATTTTCCGATGGTGATTGAATACACGGACAAACTTCTTGCTCTCGGGGATAAGGTCGGCGCAAGCGAGCGATACGCCGCTCTGCGTGAGTGGGCCGCCGCGTACAACAGTATGGACTCGGTTGATGCAACGTTGGCTGAAAAGGCACTGATGAGGACCGGTGAAGGAATTGAGGCAGTAGGGAAAATAGACAAACCGGAGAGCGTAGACGCGAATACCTTTGAACTCCAAAAGAGGATTGCGACCATCTACTTTCATGCGACGGCAGGTGCTGCTGCAATAAAGTTAAAGAATTTTCCTGCCGCGCACGATTCTTTCAAGGCTATAGTCGCACTAGAAGACGCTCCTTTACCTTGTGTACAACAAAAATCCGTCAACAAGTGAGGCAGGAAAAACGTCACCTGTGAATGTTCTCTGCAATCGTGCCGCAAGTGCTTGGTAAGTCGGCAAACCGGTAACTTGGGTACTGGGACCCACTTCTCCGGTAACCGCGTTAATCAGGAGTTAGCCTCAACTCGGCCCACAAGGATTCCGGCAAAGAGAAAAACACCTCAACGACCTTCGGGTCGAATTGCGCGCCGCTGCACCGACGGATTTCCTCACGCGCATGGGAAAGCGGCTGCGCCCGGCGATACGGCCGGTCGAAAATCATCGCATTGAGCGCGTCCGCGACCGCGACTATCCGCGCCCCCAGAGGAATCTCTTCACCCTTCAAACCGCGTGGATAGCCGGTTCCATCGAAGAATTCATGGTGTGCCAGCACGATTTCCGCGGCGTCGCGAAGAAACGGGATGCGGGTCAGCATGTTGTAGCCGATTTCGCAATGCATGCGCATGATTTTCTTTTCGTCGTCCGTAAGTGGGCCAGGCTTGTGCAGAATGCCATCCGGGATGGCCATCTTCCCAATATCGTGGAGAAACGCGGCGCGCGCCAGAATCGGCAGATAGCTATCGGGAACCGGCATCGTTCTCGCGATGGAGATGCAAAAGGCGGTAACGCGCTGGCAATTGCCCGCGGTCCCCGCGTCCTTTAAGTCCAGTGCGCTTCCCAAAGCCTCCAGGGTATCGTCGTAGGATTGCTCGAGTTGCTGAATGGCCATCTGGAGCTGAGCGGTTCGTTCCTGGACCAACTGCTCCAGTTGCCGAATGCGGCGGTCTTTTTCATTTTCCACCGGAGTTCGATTCACAGGGGGTTTCCTGTCCATGTTGCCTCCGATTTGGAGGGCCTGACCATACCTAGTTGAGGTTTCCAGTTTTGGAGGGGAGCACTACACCTTCTCTCCAGTTGTGGGATAGAAAGGGCTACAGTTGGCTTGGCTCATGGTTCAATGGCAAATGTGATTATGGCACAGACTACCTTGGATAAATCGTCTTATTACCAGCTAACCGGCCTGGCATATGTGGGCTAACTCCTGATAAGTCGGCAAATCGGAAAGGTTCCTCTCAGTACCAACTTTGGCGGCTTGTGCTTTTAATCAGTGACGGCAGCAAGCGCCACCTTTAAGGTAAACCCTGCAACGCTGGGAGGCGTCTGTTATGGCAGATTACCGGACAGGAGATGAGGGGGCAGCGGTTTCGTGGGGTGTGTCGCGGAATGTTCGCCTTGTCTGCTTTAAGTGAACAGTTCCGACCAGCGCGCCCAAGAGAGCGCCAGCCACTGCAGTTGCAACTACTTTTGCAGGCCAAGAATGAAACGGTGCGAATCCTGAGAACACCAGCGACATCCATGCGAGAGTGACAACCCAATATATAACTAGGCGTCTCCTAGGAACACTCGGGTCGAAAATACTTCCGAATCCGTATCCGACGCTGCTGCCCCACACAACAAAAATGGCGAGCGCCGTTAGGCCTGCTACGTCAAACGGGTGTCCACCTTGGCCAAACCAGCCGAGCCCGAAACCCAGAAGGCCCATGCCAACCGTCCACAAAACTAGTCTCATCGACTCTCAATCCTTCGACAAGAGAATAGCGCAACCGCAGCATCGGGACGCGACGCTCAAAATAGGGCTTTCCATAATGATAACGGACCAACTCCTGATTAGTCGGCAAACCGGTAAAGTTCGTACTAGGCCCCTGCTGTGGGGCCCAGTTTCGCCGCATGCAGCACGGGGGCGCCTATTTTATGGCGAACAGCTTCTCGAACAATTCTTCGGAGAGCTTGGCGCCCTCCTCGGATAACCATACGGACTTGTTTTTCGTTGCCGGATTCGAGATATAGCCCTTCTCATGAAGTGCGTCCATGACCGTCCAGGGGAATCCCTTCCAGGCACGTCTCCCCGAGCCCTCCTGAAACGAGTTCAAGTAGAGGAGTGCGAGAACGGTTTGTTCCAATTTTTCCCCATCAATATCCATATTGCACCTCAACGCTTGTAGGCCGACAATCTCGCTTCTGTTAGGGCCTCTCTGTTGAGGACTTCTTACTCCCATACCGCGATTCTGTCCAGGGATTGCATATGACAGCGAATCATGCCATTCCCAGCTCTCCCCGTCTGGAGGTGGCATCCATGAGAAGAAAAATTAGAACGAAAAAACAAGATCGACGGAGGACCAAGCTGGGTCTCCCTGATCTGGAACATGTCAAGTCGGCAGTACTTGTGAGTCTCCGGTCACCAGAATCGCAACGCAGCTATAGGCGCTCCATCGAGGATTTTGTTTACTGGTATTGTTCCGAGCCTCGGCTTTCCTTCAACAAAACAGTGGTGACCCGCTACAGGATCCATCTGGAGGATCGGTTGCTTGCGCCGGGCACCATCAACGTGAGGCTTGCAGCAGTCAGGCGACTCGCTTATGAAGCGGCAGATACGGGACTGCTGAGTCCTGATTTGGCCGCTGGCATCCGTCGCGTGAAGGGGGCAAAGAAGCTCGGCATGAGGCTGGGGAATTGGCTGACCGTGGATGAAGCCCGCTCCCTCTGGCAGCTTCCTAGCATGCACAGCGTGAAGGGTAAAAGGGATCGGGCTATCCTAGCGGTTCTCTTGGGGTGCGGGCTCCGTCGAAGAGAACTGATTGACTTGCGCTTTGACCACATTCAGCGCCGAGAAGACCACTGGGCCATTGTTGACCTCGTCGGAAAAGGCGGCCACATTCGCACCGTTCCAATGCCTGATTGGGTGAAGCAAACGATCGACGACTGGCAAACTGTGGCGCAGATTACGAACGGCAGGATATTCCGCTGCGTTTGCCGCAAGGGTGTTGTCTGGGGAACGGAGATTACGGAGAAAGTGGTCTGGCACGTTGTGAAGGAATACGCGAAACGACTGGGAGTTTTCAAACTCGCTCCGCACGACCTCAGGAGGTCGTGTGCCAGGCTCTGTCATGAGTCGGGCGGTGAACTGGAGCAGATCCAATTCTTGCTCGGCCATGTGTCCGTGCAAACGACAGAGAAATACCTGGGATGCAAACAGAGGTTTCGGCATGCCGTGAATGATCGGCTCGGCATTGAGCCTTCCGCCTAGTTCCAGACTTGGAGGCGGAATCTTTGGGGGGCGGCTGGGATACCCTCAGTCCCAGTACCCGAGTTACCGGTTTGCCGACCAATCGGGACTTGAGTCCTATCAGGAAAGCGCTGGTCATCAACGCAATCTGAAGTCGCTCATTCGGACCTCGTCGACGACTAAGTCGGCAACTTGTCATCAGTCGAGACAGGCTGACTACCGAATCAATGCATTGTTTTCGCAGGAGGAGTCACGCAACGCCTTTCGTCCTTATCGAAGCGCCTTGCCTTGCGTTAAGTTCTCCGCTGTCTTGCAGGACAAACCACTCGCTGAGCTTTCGGCATGCTTCAGCGATCTTCTTGCAGTCGGGGCTGCACCCGTCCGTACATAAACCGGATATGTCGGTGTGGACCGGCTCTGTATTTGAATAGCAATAGATGACCGCGTTCAATTAGTGCTTAGCGTGGACGACATGAACACCAGCGTGTCCGGGCGCGAGTCCTTGAACGGCGCGGCCGAACCTGGACGCGATCTCCTGGAAATTGATGTCTTCAATGGCACAAAATCCGTGCGAGCGAAGAATCGCTGCAATGCCAGCCGGCTCGAAACGGCTGACCGAACGTTCATCAATTTTCTTAAGCTGTTCGGTCCGCTCCGTTTCTAATTGCCTTAGTTCTTCGGAGAATGCCTCGGGAGGTTCCATGTAGTCGAACACCACCTCCGAGTTCTGGATTGAGGACATGTAGTCCAGAGTGCGGCCGATAGCGTCCTGTGTCAGATATGGCACAACCCCGAGCCAGGTGAAAAACGCGGGCGAGTTCTGCTGAAAGCCTGCGGCGACGAGCTTCTCTCCCACATCGTCCCGCTCGAAATCGACTGGCACGAGAATAAGCCATGGCGGAAGTGCGATTTGAGCTTCAGCCAAGCGCTGGCGTTTCCATGCCTGCGTCGCGGGGTGGTCTACCTCATAGATACGGATCTGTCGTGCGCCATGGGGATTCCGGAGAGCGAAAGTGTCGAGTCCGGCGCCAAGGATGACGATCTGCCGAATCCCTTTTTCGACAGCTCTTGACAAAGCATCTTCCGCAATCCGGCTTCGCGCGGTGGTGAACAGACGTCCGATGCTGGCCAAGGGGTGTCCGTTCGCAAATTGAAGCACTTCCTTTTCGTCTTCACGCAGAATCTTCATGGCAAATGGGTCATAGAGGATTGAGCCATGATCGAGCACCTGATGAGCAGCTCGTTGTCGGGCGAGCATAAGGGCTGTGCGGCTGGGTTCATTAGGCTTCATGTTCGAGGCCTCCGTTCTCATCAATAGCTGATCGCACGAGAGCTGATCGCACGAGTTGTCGTGTGCGCGACTGGCGCCGTGCACACCGATATCTTCCGCTCAAGTCCGGCCTAGTACTTGGCTTGTCCGATTAGCCGCAAATCGGGCAGTAATAGATTGAATTTGGAGTGTCTTGCGAATATTCACTCACTTTTTAGACTTTTCGCTCTGCTACGGGAGCGAATAATCGAAGGTCCAGGTGTGTTTACCCTGAGCGTCGATATGGATGATGAGCGAGCCAGTGAGTCCGGTCAGTTCACCAGTGCCGGAATTGGGCACAACCATCACGCTCAGCTCTCCCGCAGAGGGGGCGTCGCCTTTCATCATGGTGGCTCGGTGCGAGAAGGTGAAGCTGCCCTGTCGGCCGTTAAGCTTGCCTGTCATGCGCTCAATAGCAACGTAGGCCATGGAGCCGGTGCTCGCGGTCGAGCCGGTGATCATTTCTCCATGGCTGACGCCTTCGAAGTCACCGTGCCAAGTCTTGTCGGATGTGACCCGAGTAATGTCGTTGGCCTTCTCGAAGTCGGTTGGTTCGGCGGGAGTCATCTTGATGTCGAAAGAACCTTTGGCATGGACCATGTGCATCTCCTTCTGGGCTGCGACACTCAGCGCGAGGCTCATCACCGCCGCTGCCACTGCCACTGCGAATCTCACTCTCATATCGCCCCCGAAATGCAACTTTCAGAATTCTTGATCCGAGCTCGATCGTATCCTTTGCGGCCGCACGGCCCTCGGCGTCTACCAACATTGCACAACCAAACGGCACTGGACCGGAATTTCCTTTTTGACTTGGAAAACTGCAAAGATTGTACACCGAGGTTCGTATCGGTCGGACGAACTTGGGAACAAACTGATATCCAACAACCCCAGAGTGCTAACTTATGACTGGGTCAAAACGGAGGTCAGGTCAGCCCTGATTAACGCGGTTCCCGGACAGTGGGTTTTAGTACGAACATGTCCGGTTTGCCGACTAATCAGGACTTGGCTCCTGGAATGCTAGCGAATCCAGCCGGGCAGTCCGCCCGCATGTCGAAACTCGTCGTGGAGATCGCTTAGCGCCTGCTTATCTTCTTTAATCGTGAGCTTCATCGCATCGATCTGCTGGAGTAGATCCATGAATGTGTCGGAGTATACCTGTCCGGTGTCTTCATCTACTGAGTATTGCTGGACGCGTTCGAGTTCCAGTTGGCTCTGGAGGACGGGGAGCGCCTTCTCGTCCTGGGCAAGTTTCTCACGTGCAGCGGTGAAGCGGGCTCTCCAATACGCGGCAGCTTTTGCGGCGTCGTTTGGCGGTTCCGCAGAGGCAGGAGAAGCCTGCGCCTTACCTTCTGTGTTAGCGTCGTTTGCTGTCGGTGTTGGCGTGCCCGGGATGGAAATGTCCTCCCGCTTCAGCGCGGCCATGTCGTCATTGGTATAGACCTTCTGCGGGGCGGATTCGTCCTGTTTGGATTTAGTCTGACGGGCCGCATCGGCGACTGTGGCTGGTGGCTTCTGTGTCTGCGACTGTGGTGGAGGTGTAAATGGCGATTGGGCCAACGTTTTGCCCGTGAACGGTAGGAACGCAACCAATGCAAGCCCGAATCTTCCCGCGAGAGATAAAAGCCGCGGGTGCCAAGAAGAAACGTAACCGGCTTGGCGTGGTTGGTGCATCGTCCTAGGCCGCGCCTAGTCGCGGCACAGTGGAGACCTCCCAATGCAGCGAAAGCGAATGCCAGTGACATGTTGAGCCTCCCGCAGGTACACGGATATAGGCCGAAAGTACCGAGATGGCGAAACGGACACCCGATTGTAGAGATCGTGGTACCGGGACCCACACATTATAAAAGGGCGCTCCTTTCAGGGTAGGTTTTGAGCGTTTACCTCATCCCCTACAGAAAGGAACACCCTCTATGATCAGCACCAAATATATCGGCATGGACGTGCACAAGGAAAGCATTTCGATCGCGGTGATGAACTCCGTCGGCAAGGTAGTGATGGAATGCGTCATCGAAACCAAGGCCAGCACCATTCTGCAGTTTATCCAAGGGCTGCGCGGAGATTTGCACGTCACTTTTGAAGAAGGAACCTGGGCGGCCTGGCTGTACGACCTGCTGAAGCCACACGTCACGGAAGTCGTGGTGTGTAACCCGCGAAAGATTGCCTTACTGAAGGATGGCAGCAAGAGTGATCGAATCGATGCACGGAAGCTGGCCGAACAGTTGTACATGAAGAAGATCCAGTCGGTCTATCACGGAGAGCACGGGTTGCGAACGTTGAAGGAGCTGGCGCGCAGTTATCTGACCATCACCAAAGACCTCACGCGGGTCATGAATCGGCTCAAGGCGCTGTATCGCAGTTGGGCTATTCCCTGTGCCAGCAACGAAGTGTATGCACCACGTCACCGTGCGGAATGGCTCGGTAAGATCAGTGAAGCCGGCGTCCGGCGACGCGCCGAACACTACTACCAACAGCTCGATGTCTTGCAACTCTTGCGCCAGGAGGTGCGGCGGGATCTATTGCTTGAAGCCAAAAAACAGAAGGCGTGGAAACTGTTGCGCCAGATTCCGGGGATCGGACCGATCCGGGCAGCCCTTTTGATGGCCCTGATGCAGACGCCGCACCGTTTCCGCACCAAGCGACAACTGTGGACCTACAGCGGTCTGGGGTTGGAAACGCATGACAGCGCACAATACCGCGTTGTGGAAGGGCAGCTGCAACGTTCCAAGAAACCCGCGACGGTTCGTGGTCTAAATAAGGACCACAACCACGACCTCAAAGATATTTTCAAGGGTGCGGCGATGAGAGCCAGCAACGCAGCTGGGCCGCTAAAGGTTTTCTACGAGGCTTTGTTAGCTAAGGGGAGGAAGCCCACGATGGCGCGCTTGACCTTAGCGAGGAAGATTGCCGCGATCACCCTGATCGTGTGGAAGAAGGAGGTACGTTTCGACGCCAACGAGTTGAAACCACAAGCAGCTTGAGCGTCTCTGGCTAAGAGTCCGTTCCATCCCTGAGAACCATTTGCTGGCGGTGGCCATCGGCTTCTTGGGACGCTCGATTCGAGGGGAAGTATCAATCGGACAAGTCAGGCCCGTGTGACCAACACGCGAGTCTCCGGACCCACCCTATGCCCTCTCGGACAATCGAAGAAAGCCATAGGCCACGAGTCTCCAATAGGACCATGCATTGCCACCTATCCGGTGGACAACCATCAGGCTTGTTGTTTCAGAAAATGAATGGCGCCGTCACGAAAGTGAAATGGAACCACAGGGAAGAGGAAAGTTTCTCTCCGCTTCGTGCGCGGAGACGAACCATGACTCTGGGCCTGAGGAAGACCACTCTCAGATCGAGAGTGCATGTTCAAGCAGTTGGGCTGAATGCCGGGATAAAAAAGAATCGGCATTGAGCCGACGGGGAGGTTTTTCTCTTGACATTCCCTTTTATAGGACTTGTCCGGTTTGCGCGTTTATCAGGACCTACTGCAGGAAACTAGGCCCGGAATCAAAATCGAACGAATCTGCGCGGTCACCAGAAGGCTTACTTCTTCCGTTATCTGCATGGCGTGATGCGTGGTTCCTTGAGTTCCCGGACTTTCTCACCTTCCATCACAGTCCATTCGTAGTTGTAGCAGCCCACATCTTTATAAACGCCTTCCTGATATTGGTAAATCGTCAGTCCACCGCTCGAATATGAACCGTGCGTAGACAATACGATGTCACGGAACCCATTCGTGCTGGACCCCTGAATGGTGAAGGTTTGAGCTTCTCCCTCTAGGATTACCTCGTAACCCTCCTTCGATTTCTGCAGGACCCAAAACGGACAGTTCCCGGTTGCACCACAGTTGACCATCCCCTGAGCAACCACCTCCGGAGTGCCGTCACCATTCAGGTCAATCAATGTGATTCTCGTGTCCAGAGCTTTCTTCTTCAATTCAGCTTCGGATTTAATTTCAAGGTCGGCCATGATTGGTCGAATCTGGTCCGCGATGGCTCTAGTGATTGCGTTCCGGCTTTGTTCAGGCAGCTTTGCATTGCGCAGAGATTGGTCCGCTTTCAATTCTTGCGAATCCCTCCAATCCCAATGAAAGCGTTCTGGATTAGGGGCAGTTTGGCGTTTCGATGCGGCAGAAACGACACCTAGAACTACGCTCGACCTCCGCGCGAGGATTGGGAGACTATTCGCAAATCCATTCAAAAAATTATTAAGAGAACGGAACGCGAGTAGTTCCGATGCAATAAGAAGGGCACCAACTACAACGATGGTGAAAATACGTTGGCTGAGTCGCATGGACTTTCACCGTGAGATTCTGAGTAAATTGTATAAGAAAAAGTCTCGGGTTATGCGCCGGTTGTTTTTGGAAGAGGCCAAGTGCCCGGTAAGTCGGCAAACCGGACAAGTTCGTTCCAGTACCCCCAGCAAATGAGCCGAGTCGAGTTTCGCCTTTTTCGGCTACCAGAGCGGCGAACTCGCTAACTCAGAGACTAAAGGTTTCTGGTCGTTTGGGTGGAAGCACTCTCCAGCAACGATGCGGATGAAATGCATTGCAGGGGACAGAATCCCGTTCGCTTGACGCTTGTAACCTCCCTCGTTATCAGGAATCATAGCGGAGAAACTGGAGACAGTGACGGCGTCGATGCAGCAACATCTCGTTCATTCCTCCCATCGTGCTTGGGCGATGGGGCTCGCCGCAGCAAGCATGGGGGCGATGCTTTATGTTGGGCTTTACCAGAGCCGAGCGGTCCGGCACATCTGGTGTCCAGTCTTTGCCAAGGGCTGTGAGGCGGTGGCTGATGCTGCCTTTGCAAAGCCGTTCGGCATCCCGGATGGATATATCGCGGCGGTTCTTTATGCGGTGATCCTTTTGCTCTTGATGGGGCCGACAGTCAAGCTCTGGATATGGGTACCACTGCTGGTTCTTGCTTTCGTGGCTGCGCTTGCGAACTTCCTCGGTGTTCGTGGCATGGTGAATCTCGGGAGCTTCTGTTTCTACTGCATGCTGACGACTATTCTTTCTCCGATTCTGTTATGGGAGATATGGCGGCTGCGCTGAGCCGCGTGCTCAGCGTTGTCGATTCTGGAGGCTATGGTCGATGAGTAATGGTGCGCTGCCCAGTCGGAGTCCAGCCGTTGGCACGGTCTCAAAGAAGGATGCAGGCTACGTCTTTTACGAATTGACGCGCAGCATTTGCCCGAAGTGCCGGAAAGTGATCGACGCGAAGATCGTATTGCGGGACAACAACGTCTTCATGGTCAAGCGATGCCCAGACTGCGGCCCGTTCGAGGCGTTGGTTTACAGCGATGCTGAGGCATACACGAGTTTCGGCAAATTCAACAAGCCGGGAACGATCCCGCTTGCCTACGGAACTGACATTCGAGAGGGATGTCCCTACGACTGTGGCCTGTGCCCCGACCACCAGCAGCACACCTGCCTCGGCATCATTGAAGTCAACAGCGCGTGCAACATGGATTGCCCGCTGTGCTTTTCGGAAGCTGGACCCGGATTCAGCCTGACTCTCGAAGAAGTCGAACAGATGCTTGACGACTTCGTGAGAACCGAGGGCAAACCCGAAGTCATCCAGTTCTCGGGCGGGGAGCCTACGATTCATCCCCAAATCATCGAATTCGTCAGGGCAGCCAAGCAGCGGGCCATTTCCTTCGTGATGATTAACACAAACGGGAAGCGCATTGCCCGTGACGACCGATTCCTCGAACAACTCAACGAAGTCCGGCCAGCCATCTACTTCCAGTTCGACGGATTTGATTCGGAGACCTATCGCATTCTTCGGGGAGAACCGGGCATCTTGGAGGAGAAGGTGCGTGCACTGGATCGGCTGGCTGAGATCGGCCTGTCCGTCACCCTTGTTCCGGCAATAGAGCGGGGCGTGAACGAGCATGAGATCGGGAAAATCGTGGACTTTGCCATTCAACACCCGGCAGTGCGGGGGATCAATTTTCAGCCAGCCTTCCATGCGGGTCGTCACCACCCGCACGATCCGATGAAGCGGATGACCATTCCCGACGTTCTTCGGCTGATTGAGGCGCAGACTAAAGGCACTTTCAGAACGAGCGATTTTGTTCCGGTACCTTGTTGTTTCCCTACGTGCAACTCGGTGACCTATGCTTTTGTAGAGGGAGATCAAGTCACGCCCCTGCCCCGGATCGTCAATGTCCACGACTACCTCGACTACATTTCCAACCGCGTGCTGCCGGATTTCAGTTTGGAGGTGAAGCGGGCTTTGGAAGGGCTGTGGTCATCTTCCTCGGTGGCGGGCTCGCAGAAATCGGTCGATCAGGTTTTGATGTCCTGTCAGGCGTGCAGCGTTCCCGACTTCACCCTTGGTGATCTGGCGAAGCACATGATGATGATTATGCTGCAAGATTTCATGGACCCTTGGACGTTCAACCAAAAGAACCTGATGAAGTGCTGCAAGGAATTCCTGTTGCCGGGCGGCAAGCAGGTTCCGTTCTGCGCTTACAACACCATCGGGTACCGCGAACAGGCGAGACAGCAACTTGAGGCCCTTGAGCCCGAGCGCAGGCGGGCGAGGGCAGAAGGACGCAGGTTCGAGCCCCGACCTATCGAATTCAACGTAAAGAAGGCGGAGGTTCCTGCCACAGGGCTAGTCGGCATCAACTCATGGCGGTGAATTTCATGGCTACGAAGGACAACTCAACTCTGGCTCCCTCCGGCAACGAGCACGTGAAACAGTGCTGCGCCAGACTTTACGAAAGCGACCTGACCCGTTTTCTGCTGGGTGACTCGTTTCATCCGGGCGGATTGGAAATGACGGGTCGGCTCGGGCGCATGCTTGGGCTGAGTGCGGCCAGCCGGGTTCTGGATGTGGCATGTGGCTATGGGACGACTGCGATCTTCCTAGCGAAAGAATTCGGGTGCGAAGTTTTCGGCATCGACTACGGAGAGCAGAGCGTCGCGGCTGCACGGTCACTGGCGCAATCCGAGCATGTAGACGCTCGCGTGCAATTTGAGCGTGGCGATGCCGAAACTCTCCCGTTTCCGGACGGATCATTCGACGCCGTGATCTGTGAATGCGCCTTTTGTACCTTTCCCAACAAGGCGGCATCAGCCAGAGAGTTCTTCCGCGTGCTGCGTCGGGGAGGGCACGCAGGCATCAGCGATCTCACCCGAGAAACAGTACTCCCGGAGGAATTAGACGGGTTACTCGCATGGATTGCATGCATCGGCGATGCCCAGACCGTGGAAGGTTACACCCACTTCCTTCAAGATGCCGGATTCTCTGTGGGCAGCATCAAGCAGCAGAATTACGCTCTTGAGGAGATGGTGAATCAGGTTCGCATCAAACTGCTCGGCGCGGAGATCATGACCAGGCTGAACAAACTCCAACTGCCCGGTCTTGATCTAGGAGCGGCCAAGCGGATGGCGGGCAGCGCAATGGCGGCGGTCAAACGGGGACAACTCGGATATGCGCTCATCTGTGCTACCAAGCCGGACTCACGCTGATCTTCAGGCAGTCCGGCTCGTGCTTGCCCGCATTTGAAAACAACCATCGCTTTGGAAACACGAAACGAGCGGGTCATGCGGCCCGATCATTACTCTTTTTTGTGCTCAGCCCGAGCACGCGATATGTCAGTCATATCCCGCAGGTGCCGCTGAGAATTACCAAAACTCCGGCGATTCCAAGCGCCCAGCCAAGGTAACGGTGACCATTGACGAGGATTCCGGCAATCACGAGACCTATCCCGAGCCCCACGCGCAAGGCGCGGTCTATTCGCCCCACATTCAGAAACGTGGCCATGTCGGCTCCAGTTCCCGGCGTTTCATCCCGTGATTTCCCAGCGAAGCAGCAATTCGCACCAATTTCGAGTTTACACCTCCATGACAAAACAAAGTGCGGGGAGATTACCAATCACGTCACGCCCACCGAGACTTGTCCGTAAGCGATGCTCCACGCCTGTTGGCTCAAACATTTTCCTGTGGCCCGGAGGCTCGTGGCAGAAGCGGCGGTGTGTTTTCTTGCGGAAAGAACTCCGGGGGGAGCGGCGAATGCTCCGTTGCCACTGATGAAGCTACGAAGCGCAGGACAAGCACTTGTCCAAGTGCACTGCCTATAGGGCCGCCACGAAGGGAAGCTAATCTTTCATCAGCCGTCCCCGTGCCCACATGTCCGTTTTAAGCGTAATCAGGCGGCGTCCACTTCCATTGTGGAATACATGGAAGAATTCTAGAATCCGTGGTGATGCGCCGACTTACTGGATGTTTGCTTCTCGCGGCTATAGTTCTCCCAGTTCCACTCACTGCGACCACGGTAGTAGTCTTCATTGCAAACAATGGAATCGTGGTAAGTAGCGACAGCAAGACTGTATCTCGTAGTGCGGACTTTTCGGCCGTGGGGGAGGTAGATCAGCCCAAATTCGTTGTTCTTCAAAACCGAATCGTAGTCGCCGCCATAGGTGTGTCGGACGCACGGGACGCAGTTCGTCACTATAACTTCTTGACATGGATGAAGAGCTTGCAACAGAGCCTCCCTGTGGACGTATCTGTGGACGAGGTTACGAATCTCATTGAAAGAGAAAGTGCCGCAACATTTCTAAGTTTTGATTTCAATGCCTCTTTGAAAAGCGGGGCAATGAAGCGCAAGACTCCCGCCGAGCCCTGTGAGGTGTTTGCTCAATTTGTGATTGTTGGCTACCAAGATCGTGCGCCTCGCGTCAACAAGGTACAGTTTGATATCGATTGGAACAACCAAAGTCTCGTCGGTCCCATTCAGACTTCGATCTACCCTGATCCTTCCGAGACCAGCAACTACCGCGTGATTCGGTTCGGCACCCAACAGGCTATAACGGATGTCTTTAACAGGAAGAGCTATGCGTACCACGAAGCAATGACTCTGTGTCCCAAGGCAATGACCGACGTTATCAACAGGAAGTACCCCTCCCTTGATGAAACCGTAGCCCTGAGTCGGGTTCTTGTCCAAGTCGAAGAGAATACGAATCCGGACGACGTTGGCGGAGATATCAGGAGCGTGAAGATACCTCCAACGGGACGAGCAGAGGAAGTAGCCACTAGGCTGACTGTGGCCAAAACCAAAGCTACAAAACAATAGACTGCTGACGGGTTTCGCCGTTTTCGGCTGCCAAATCGATGAACTCGCTAACTCGTTGAAAAACGGTGGCGTTTCAAGAGGACACCCACTCGTCACAGTGCACTGCCTATCAGGCTGCCAAGAAGGAAAGCTTACCTTTCATCGGCCGTGCCAGCGCCCACATGAACTGCGGGCTGCGCTAATCCTGATTTTCTGGGCAATTGCTTTTGCGGGAGACCCAGCGAATGCGTCCATTGTTCCAGAGTTCGAGGACATCTATGGGACCACCGACCTCGCCTGCCGGGTGGGTGTAGAGAATGGAGAGTTGTACCAACCTCCGAATTCGACCAGTCTCATCGGTGGTCGGATTCAAAATACCTTCACGCTTAGCCCTCTCACTTCTTGGAGGGGAACTGGTGTATTCCTCGAAGACCTCTGTAATTCCAGTCGCGCAAATCCTAGCTGCACAGTCTTGTGGTATGGACTCAACCGCAATGAAATCGGGACGAGCTTGGCTAAAAGTTATGGACCTGAATGCGAGGACAATTTCACCTCTGATTGCTCTAGCGAACAGCCCGTTTGCCAGCGTACCTCTCTCCTTCGTTGCGGCTTCGAGAACAATCTCAGGATGGATGATGTATACGGATCGAAAATCTCTGGCCACGTTTTCTGCCCAAGCATCGGCTACGCCTTTGAGATCATCCGCATCATTTTTGCTCCTTCGCGAACGAATAGCCCTTCGTGCCTCTTCAACATTGTCAAAAGCGGGTGCTGGGTCAAGACCTTCCTTCGCTGGACGATACCCCGCACCCCCAGAAGTGGCAAAAATAAACTGGTGATCAAATGCGGCAATCTTACAGTCAATGTCTTCTGGTTTTCCCTTGAAGACGGCCCTACTGTCAGCCGCGATGATGAATCTATCTTTTGCTACATGAAAAACGATAATCGTTCCAGTGCTGATTTGGGCAGACGCCGGATACGCAAGCAGTCCAACAACGCAAAGAATCAAAGTTTTCATTGTGCTCTCCATGGTGGAATCACCAAGAGAATGCTGTGTTACACATCCGAGTAGCGATTGCCATGCAGCGACACCGCATCTCTCATCACAGTCTATTTCTGATTGCCAAAATAATGCTTGTCTGCATCGCACTGGCCGACATCAATTTTAATAAACCAGTGGTTTTTCTTGATTTCCAGAAGGACGGCACTGCCGACTGAAATTGCCTCTGCATAGTGACGCCGAAGGTCGTGTATACAAGCAGTTGCGATTTTTCTATGAAGCTCTCTTTCTGTTTCATTGGCTATGAGGTCACGCACTGAACCATTGTATTGATCGCGGATAGCATCCAGTCGCGACAGAGCATCATAAAACCTCCAACATTGTGTTGTTTCCAAGGAGCTGAGGTCGTAGATCGCCGTCGTTGCATAATCAGGCACTTGGGAATGCGAGGAACTATCCCAAATAAATGAAGGTTTGTCGTTTTTCAAGTCGTCTTCAACTTGATCGAGATTTGGATGATGTCCCCTGAGGCCTCGGATAGTTTCCTTCATGTCTGTGGCAAGGAGTTTCCTAATGCGAAAGCCGTGAACAACGTTCGTAGCCCATTCTTTCAGTACGAATCCAACAAACGTGGCCAAAACGCCACTGGCAACTCCGAGAGCAAATGTCCCCATCGTTGTGTTCCTCCATACTCCCCCGTTTATACACTCAAAATTCTGCCCGTCGAGCCAAGAAACCAAGCGGGTGACGGCGATTCAAACTCTAATTCTGTACCGAAAGGGCGTAATTCTATGGCTACCGACGCCTACTCGGAGATTATCCTCGGATTCGATTCGTTGGAGGCCATGCGCCGCAAAACTGGATGACTGATTCCCGTGCCCGGTCAGCATGATTATCGTGCAAAGCAGACGGTGAGACGGATTGGGATGGCTGCGGCGACTTCGCTAACTTGTTGAAAACTGTTGGTGGCCCATAAGGGGCATTGTCGCCGTGGTCGTAAGTCGTTGGATTTGCAGCGTGGTTCTCCGGGCGGATAGACGGTTCTTAGACTAATGTCTGGGGACCAGCTTCCCCAACCCGTTCAGCAGGTCTCACGTTTGACCGCGCACGGGACATGAGGGCGGTGCAACCTCCAGTCACTGTGGCCGCCGCGCGAGTGCTATCGGATCAAGGGGTCGTCACTCGCAGAATCGTGTAACGAAGTCCGTCTTCTAATCGTCCCATTTATGGGTCCTTTGAGGCGATGAGAGGTGACTGCTCACCGGCACTCACGGTTTCCCACTCGCCTCTCGATATGCCGCCCGAGGCGCTTCGCACCGGATCATTCCTCTAGTTCAGATCAAGGAGCGCCGTATGATTCGCTGTGTGCATCCGTCCACCCGTTTCCTTCTGCGCGGCGTGAGCGGATTCCTACTGGGACCAGCACTGGTGGTGAGCGTCGTGCTGCTCTTGCCGGGAGCACAAGCTCAGCAACCACCTTTAGCGGACTCCCTGACTTGCTCACCGGAAGCAAGAGTAATTACCGTCTGGAAAGTGGGCAGTCCGTACGAAATCGGGCTTCCAGCTAAGGCCATTTCCGCCGATCTGAAGCTGCGGGCGGAGTCGTTAGGATGCGCGATTAGCGTCGAAGTTTTTCCTGCGGTAGGCTTCGCCGACCGGTTCTTTGCTGCCTTCGAAAAACATCAGGAGCCAGATGTTCTCGTAGTCGAAAACAGGGGCGTGATCTTCGGCATCACCATGCGGTCCGGGGAGCATATCGATCTGGCTACGGGTGCAATTGTGAGGAGGACTCCCGCTGCTATTGAAGGTATTGCGAGCAAGGAGGCCATTTTTCGAGCACTCGAAGCTGTCCCGGGTTCACTGGCCGGTCTGGACGACGCTCGCAGTTGGGAATTCCTACTGCGAACTTCTCGGAACCACAATGCTGCGCGGTTGCTGGCGCTTCGTTCCCCCGACTGTGGAGCAAGGCGCGTCGTGGCATCCATGCCGGGGGATCTCCTCAATCTTGTTGGGATTGTCGTTCGGGCGTATTTGGGAGGTACCGCGACGGTCAAGAACTATGACGATGCCGATCGGCTTAGCACGGTGATTACTGACCCTTGGCCATACAAAGTGGGTGAAACGAAGGTCTGTGGCTATTGGGGAACCAACCATTTGGTCTTCGTACAAACGGATTCCACCTATGAAGCCGCAGACTCCTTAGGATGGGTCAGCGCGCTCGTCATATTCCGGGAAGAGGAAGGTAAATGGAAGTTTCTGGCGGGCAGCGCCGACCCGGTTTCCAACGACGAGTTCGTGAAGGAAGTCCCAAAGATCGTGGCGAGGATCGGAAAGCCGTGGATGCCGGGCGTGGCGCCCCAACCGGCCGAGTTGCTAGCTCCACGGGATGCTGAAGGCATCGCTGTCGGCAAGCCAATTCGAGCGTTCCGTTGGCAACCGAGTCCTTCCGGCGATGTGGTGGCTGAGGTCGCCGAGTTTGCCCGAAACGGTGAAGCACGCTTGTTCGTCAGGTTAACGTCGCTGGACCACCTCCGACCAGCGCAGCTATCCGCGGAGAAGCTTCCCATTGTCCACGGTGAGTGGCAGTGGCGGGTCTGGTCGATTTCTGACTCGGGTGCGATAGCATTCTCTGATCCTAAATCGTTCACTTACTGAGCGAGCGCGGACCTGTTCTTCCATGGCCACGGTGGGGCATTCCTTCCCTACTTGCAAGGCTACGTCGCATTCTATGCGGGAGATTACAAGGCGGCGCTTGAGGAATTGCTGAAGGCGAACCAGAACGACCCCTTCATCCAATGCATGCTCGGCCAGACCTACGAGAAGCTAGGCGAGAAGGACAAGACCGTCGAGTTCTACAGCAAGGCGGCGACAGCCATCGTCCACAACCCCACCGCTGCCTATGCGGTTCCGTTTTCCAAGAAGAAGCTGGCCCTGTCGCCGAAGTAGATTTTTCTGCCTCTTGAAAAGGCAGGCTCACAGCCCACCGTGTAACCGTCCGAATACGCGGGCAAGCATTAGCGACATAAGCAGGATGCCCGCCCCGAGGACGAGCACGTGTTGGGTCTTGCGCAGATTGAAGCTGCCGACCCGACAGACGAGCAGGTAGCCGACCGCAAGATTGAACAGGCCCCATAGGACATTGACCGTCGAGGAGGACAAGCCCACTCCCGGTGGGGATGCGAAGGGACTCTGGAATGCATGGCCCGAGATTCCATTGCCGAGATGGGGCAGGGCGTTTGCGAGGAATGCGCCCCCGAAGAAGTACGCCACATAGTGGTACCAGCGCATTGTTGTTGCTCCCTTCTGGTTGCCAAACCGATGGTAGCAGGTCTCAGGAATTCCCCTAATTGGAGGTTTGCTGGAGCCTAGAGGTTGGTCAGCGAGGGCTGGCAACATCTTATCCATTGGAAGTAAATCACCGTCGGTCTGCGCCCGACGGTGAATCCCCGCCGTCCGGGCGTCCTGTAGATGAATGACGGCCAGCGGGTTCAGGGTCTTGCGTCACGGCCCAAAAGCGGAAAACAACATGGACGCCAAGAAGACGATCACGGAGAATCAGTGAAGGTGCGAGTTCTCTTCATCTCGGCAGCGAACGACGCAGGTGCCATGACGCCTTTGCCACTGGGGCTGGCCTGCGTGGCTGGCACGGCGGAAAATGCCGGGCACGATGTGCGCCTTTTGACGTTGGGCACGGAGGCCGAGTGCGAGAATGAGATCAGGCGAGCCATAGAACAGTTCTCTCCCGACGTGCTCGGTCTCTCGGTCAGGAACATCGATGACCAGAACATGCAAAGCCCGCGATTCTTGCTGGAAGGACTCAGGAAGGTCGTGGGCATCTGCCGCGCTCATTCGTCCTCGTCCATCGTTCTAGGCGGTGCCGGATACAGCATCTTCCCCGAAAGCGCATTGGCGTACTTGGGCGTGGATTTTGGCATCCGGGGCGAGGGGGAAGCGGCGTTTCCTGCGTTGCTATCGTGGCTTGAACGTGGTCGTCAGTCGCCTCCGCCGCCTGCGACGTATTTTGCCAGTGGCTCGCACACGCCCCCGGAATATGCGCCCAGCCTCGACGGCTTTCCTTTGCCTGAGCCGCGACTCTGGCTCGACTTCCCCGACAGTGCGGCAATGCGGATTCCCGTCCAGAGCCGACGAGGCTGTCCGTTGGATTGCATCTACTGCTCGACCAGTCTCATTGAAGGGAAGGCCGTCCGCCAACGCTCTCCCGAATCTCTGGTGGCATGGCTGGCTGCGCTGCGCAAGAACGGCTTTCGGCAGTTCTATTTCGTGGACAATACCTTCAACTTGCCGCCGTCCTACGCCAAGCAGTTGTGCCGCAAGCTGATCGAGGCCGACCTCGGACTCGATTGGTGGGCCATCATGTATCCGAAGTGGGTGGACTTGGAACTGGTCAAACTGATGGCGAAAGCAGGTTGCACAGAGGTGAGCCTCGGATTCGAAAGCGGCTCGGATACCGTCCTGCCGCAATTCAACAAGCAGTTCACCTGCGCGGAAGTAGGCGTGATTTCTGAGGCCTTTCGCATTGCGGGAATCAAACGCCACGGGTTCTTGTTGCTGGGCGGACCGGGCGAAACAAAGAAGACCGTGGAGGAAAGCCTAGAGTTTGCCGACCGCTTGCGTCTCGACGCCCTGAAAATCACCGTGGGGCTGCGAATCTACCCACAAACCCCGCTCGCATCGACCGCTGTCGCACACGGCCTTATCACAGCGGATGACAATCTGCTTGTGCCGCGCTTCTATATCGCCCCATCCCTGCGGCACTGGCTCCCTGAGCGGATAGCGCGTCGAGAATCTGGTTACGCATAACCCTCGACCTGAAGAAGAACAGGTGCGCTTCGCGGTCGCAGTTCGAAGGTTCCCGGTTGAGCCTCTAGGACGGCCCGGAACGGGACCGACCTCGTTCCTCTCGGTCAAATGGACAATTCCTTAAAAGCTTCTTTTCTTGCGGCTTCCCTATTCCATGCTTTTCTCAATATCGGATAGCCATGCTCCCAATCATCAATGATGGGGAACTGCATGCCACTTTTTCTCGGAATCGCCACCAATGGAAAAATCACCCCCAAATAAAGTCGCCCATGTGGATTCCACGTCCTGTCTACAACGAAGCCGTCACCGTCGAGGTTCCATGCGTGGAGCAGTGGAAGGTCAAGTTCGCTACTGACAGCATAGCCTTCTACATAAACAACCCGTTCTTGAAGAGCAGTCCAAAAAGCGTTTTGGTAGCAATGTCTGATTTCCAGAACATCGCCCCCCGCTGGCAGAGGTCGAGGCTCGAAGAATTGACCTTCGCACAAAAGGAAATCGGGTATCCCGAGATAGTGAAATTGGCTTGGATTTATTAGCTGTGTGGCCCCAGAGTCTCGTTGATTTGCGAGATGAGCAAGCAAGGCTTTAGGGCACACAAATTCGCTTTTGCTCACAGAGGATGATTTCCTTTTTTTCGTTTCAACGGTTCATCACGCAAATCTCAGGTCCAAGGTAGCAAGCGACTGCCCTCAGTGGTCGGGTCAAAAGCGGCCAACGGTGGTCAGGTCAAAACCGGCCAACGGATGTGGCCCGGAACATGGTTCTTTTATCCCATCTTCTCCTGATCAGGCAAGTCCGTTTTCGTTCTCCAGCTTCTTGGTCCGCATTTCAGGATGTGCCCGTGGTGTAGCAGTCGGTCGAGCATGGCGGTGACGGCCGCGCTGTCTCCGAGCAGTTTGCCCCAGTCTTCCACAGGGCGGTTCGAGGTGACCATGGTGCTGGCGCGCTCGTGACGGCGCATCACGATTTCCAGCAGTTCTTCTGCCCCTGTGGGCGCTAGCTTGCGCATTCCCAGATCATCGATGATCAGCAGCGGCACGGTGGCCAGGAGTTCCATATGCTCTTTGCGGGTTCCGTCGATGGTGGCTTCCGTGATTTCCTCAAGCAGCTTGTGGGCCTCGCGGTAGAGCACGCGATAGCCCTGTCCGATCACCGCTTGTCCGATGGCCTGGGCCAAGTGACTCTTGCCAGTTCCGGGTGGCCCCAGGAAAAGTGAGTCTTCGCGACGAGCGATAAACGCCGCTGTCGCCAGATCGAAAACCAGGCTTCGATTCATCTTTTTGTTGAAGTTGAAATCGAAGTTGTCGAGGGTTTTCTGCGGATCGCGAAACTGTGCTTGTTTTCTTCGTCGCTCCAGCAGCCGGTCGGTTCGGCGCGTGAGTTCGTCCGATACCAGACAGGAGAGGAAGTCGATGGGCGCCATCGGTTCCGCCTGGGCCTGCTGCAGACGCGTCTCGAGAACGGCAGCGATGCCGCCGAGGCGCAACTGTCGTAAGGCACGGTTTATTTCGATCAGATTCATTCTGGTTGCTCCTTAAGTTTGAGATTGATGAAGTCGCGGTACTCGGTGAGTTCCCGGATCAGCGGATCGACTTGCCGGAGACTCAGTTGTGGGTGGCGCTCCAGATAACGGCGCACGAAGCGATACTCCGGCACACCGATCTCGATGGCCGCAGCGCAGGCATCTTCGAGAGCTGCGGTGCCGTATTTCTTGGCTAAAGAGAGGATTCCCAGGATGCGGCGAATGCCCGCCTCGCCTTGTCGCTGATAGATGGTCACAGACAGTATGCCGATCTGGGTTCCGGCGCGGCCCGCTCGATGCAATAGCTGAGCGGTACTGAACGGCATTTTCTTTGGATAGTCCTCGCTTTTGATGCGATACCAGCCACGTTTTTGGCGAATATGCTCGCGGAGAAGTTGATTCGTACCGGGATGCAGGATGCGCACGTGCAGCGCATCCCATTGCACTTTGACGCTTCGCCCGATCCATCCCGGTGGTAATCCGTAATAAGCAGCTTCGACTTCTACACAGCCATCGAGATGAACGACGCGTTCTCCATACTGGTAGTAGCGGAAGGGTTCGAGCGGAAGAGGAAGCAGGGACGGTTTTTCCTCGGCGAACATGGCCGCCACTTGCCGTTTCGTGGTGCCATGAATGCGCGTATCGGCCCAGCGTTCTTCCCAACGATCCAGATAAGCTTGCGCTTCCTCCAGACTCTCGAAGCGCAGACCTTTGAGCGGAGTCTTCTGCGCGTGTCCGACACCTGCTTCCACTTTTCCTTTGCGATCGGGATCTTTAATCCGGCAGGGCATGGCCACGACGCCGTAGTGTGCCAGCACATCCCGAAAGAGTGGATTGAGAGTAGGGTCGTAGATGTCAGCGACGATTACGCCCTCGCGGAGATTATCGAGTACCACGATGCGAGGACACCCACCGAGTCGACGGAAGGCTTTCTCATGTAGCTCGGCCCAGACACGTGAACTCGAACGGAATAACAGCAAGCGTACGGACTTGCGGCTGTAGCCCAGGGTCAGCACGAACAGTCGCGTTCGTCGGTATTTTCCGCTTTGCGGGTCGCGCACCATGGGACCCGATCCGTAATCGACCTGGGCCTCTTCTCCGGCGGCGGTGAGGATGATCCCCACGGCTTGTGGCAGCTCGGATCCGCGAAGCTTGTGAACAAAACGCTTCACGGTCTGGTATCCATGGGGAAATCCGTGATCGGAAACCAGGTCCTGCCAGATGGCCATAGCATTCCGGCCGCGACTCAGCCCCTGCTGAATGAGTTCGCGGTAGGGCTCGCAGGCGCTGGTGACCCGATCCTGGTTGCCCATGGGAGGTGAAATCGGAGGGCTAAAGTCGGTGGTCACCTCGTTGGCCGGTTTTGCCTCAGGAGGGTCGGTGGTCACCTCATTGGCCGGTTTTGCCGGCGCTCGCCGTCCCCAGGCACCGGGCGGTCGTACCGCGATCCCGGCCGCCTTCAGGTAAGCGCCTGCTGTTTCTCGACGCACACCGGTGGCTTGCTCGATGCGCCGTAGAGGCCATCCGAGCTTCCCCAGTGCGACGACTTGTTGTTTCTTCTCTTCGCTCAAGACATTGCTCATGCTGACGAAGGCTATAGGCCCTCTCGCCAGAGTCAATGTCCCGGGCTTTATCGTTGGCCGGTTTTCAGGTGACCCTCATTGGCCGGTTTTGGGTGATCACTGAGGCTGCAAGCAATCCTTGGGAGCAGGAGGCGTGCATCACTACGTAGACTCCCAACCTCCGGGTTCTTCTTACTAAGCACTTTTTAGGTCAACACGCACTGATTTGGGAGCCGCCGCCTTCGCCATTTTGATATTAAGCATGCCGTCCTTCAGGACCGCGCTCACCTTGGAGATATCGACCTCTGCTGGTAGGTCAATCACCCGCAAAATCTCGTTTCCGCACAACTCGGAATAAACGGTCTTGCCCTTTTTGGTTTCTTCCTTTGTTTCGCGTTTTCCGGTGACCGTCAAACGCCGAGGCTCGATGTTGATTTCAAGGTCTTTGGCGCTGAAACCGGGTACCTCTGCCTTAACTGTGAGGTCGCTATCCGACTCCGCGAGTTCGAGGTGCATGGGGTGAAGCAACTCGGATTCTGCACGGAGCCAGTCATCCAATTCACGACCAAGCCACCCACCCTTACCTTCAAAAATCTCGAATGCTCGCTTGGCAATTGAATCGCGGACCTCATTCATATGGTCGAAGATATTAGTCGAACCGGTAGGTTTTGCCGGTACTGTTTCTTTGGCACGCTGCACTGCTGCGGAGGATTGCGGGGACATAGGGATTCTCCTTTCTATTCTCATCTGTCTGGAAGGCTGTGCCGTCAATCAAGGCTGGGAGACTGATGCACTGTGACCAGCTTGCTTGCATCTGTAGGTTTCCTGAGGTGCCATCCAGTCGGTCACGACTAAACCGGAATTTCCGGTTTGACCTTCCGACGCAAGGATTATACTTCCGTTTGTCTCCAACCGAGCCCATCCAGCGCAGTTCTTCACATGCCATTCATAATTGGTTGGCTAGTGAGTTTAGATGGTTTCTCCAATTCAAATAGGGTCGGTTGGCCGGTTGGTTCAGCTTTGGAATAGGGTATCCGCCGCACGCGCCAAAGAGCCATGCCTCTTGCCAGTGTCAGTGGGTGAAGGATGAAGCGCGAAGATTTCGTCAAAGTAGTAGAGGAAACACTGGACTCTCTTCCACGACAATTTCGTAGTCGCATCCGTAACGTGGCTGTGCTCGTGGAGGACTTTCCCCCGAACCGGCCATCGAGGCCGCAGGAGAAGCAAAGGCGGCTGCTTCTGGGTCTCTTCCACGGCGTGCCCAAGACAAAAAAGAGCAGCTTTGACCTGCCCACGGGTCCCGACCACATTGTGCTTTACCAGAAGAATATTGAAGCGGCCTGCTCCAACGAGGCCGAAGTCCGCGAACAAATCCGTCTAACGGTCATCCATGAACTGGGCCACTATTTCGGGATGGACGAGAATCAACTGAAGGACGTTTAGCGCGCCGAGAACCCGATTGCGCATGGCGCGTGACTTGAAGAAGAACAGGTGCGCCTCGCAAGCGCAGTCCGAAGACCCGAATCCGAGCATCGGCACCGAGACACCCGGCATTGACGAAAGCAACCTCGCCCACGAATGTTCCCTTCGTTTTCGGCCATGGCAGAGCCATACCTCCTCCACGTTTGCGTGGGGCCTCAGGTAATCGATGTGCCAATGGGGCCGGGGCGAATTGCGCAGGTGATGGTTCACTCGGGCACAAATTCCTCCGGGGCCGAGGGCGCTGCCGACATAGACGTAGAACCCGGACTGGAGGCGCATGTGGCCATGCCGCCCGACGCGGATTTCGGCATCCGTAGCTGACGAGAGGAGCAATGCGTAGGTTCCGGGTCGGGATTCTAGGCCCGCCTTTTCACAGCGTGGCTCTGTTTTCCTTCTCATCCCGCGATTATGCCGTGTCTTCCTTCGCTCTCGGAATACGAGCCGCCTCGTCTTGCATCGCACAAAGCCGCGCCTTCTCCATTTCCAGACTGTGCTTACGCAACCGCTCTACGGTGTCGTTCGCAACGACCCGCAGCGATTCGACATCGGGCGCGGTTCGGATTGCGCCGATCAAGGTCTTGATCTCGCCTTCAAGGAACTTCAACTGCGCCACATGCCTTTCGGCGTCCTTGGCCGCATTTGCGATGAGTAGGTCGGAAAGAGGCTGTTCGGATTGCATGTTCACCTCGCTGGGGATTCGAGGCAGAGGAAGGGGTGGTGATAATAGCACGGTTTTAACCCTATGGTTGAGGCTGCCACGGCAACGGTCAATGCCAGCGATCCACAGCTTTAGCTAGGCTCTACCCTTACACGAAGTCCACTTGAATCGATTGGTTCGCGCCCAAAGCCATAACTGCACCTATCTACTCCCGTCATTTCGCTTAGCCCGTTTCAGAATTCTTCTTAAGGCTTCGAGTGCTCTGTTTGTGAATTCCGTCCGCGACAAGTGCGCTTGCGTCGGCAAGTACCCGTCCACGGCAGCGTCGGAAACGGTCTTTTTGCGCTGAATTACCGCGTATCGCGATTCATCCCACGACCACTTTTGTCCGTCAACGTCTATGGTTAATTGGGGAATGATCACTTCCACGTCGGCGAAAGCCGACCCCTGCCGATAGATTCTACCGATGACCTGCTCGAACGCGGCATGCGTCCAAGGCAGCGAGAGCAGGATCAGGCGATTGCAACGTGCCTGCAAGCCATCCACTCCCAAGCCGATCGGTCGGGAACCTATCAAAACGTCTAGTTCGCCGGACACGAATTTCTCCATCACGTCCGTGCGTGCCGATGCGTCCGCTTCGCCGATGTACTCCCCAACTGTTAGCCCAAGCGCGTGAATGAACTCACGGATAGGAGCAACAATACCGTCAACAAATTCCACATAGATGATGGTGCCCGGTTTAATGCGGTCTGCCACTTGCTCTAACTTTGGGTGCAGGATCGCTTGCTCGATTGCGAGCACGTTGTTTGAATTCGCGGCGACCGCCTGTAGCGAGGGGAGCATGGCATTGCACGAAAACGGCTCGGTCTTAATTGCGAGGCTTTGGGAATAGGTGGGCTTATAACGAGTACCGTTCCTCAACAGCGCAAAGTGCAGGTCGAGCGCATCGAAAACTGCGCCAGCGCCCCTCCGCCGCGCCCTCAAATTCTGCGGCTTGCCGGTGATCGCTTCGAGCAGCGAAACGCCTTCGGAAAGTTCATTGATGACTGGCGTGGCGGTCATTCCGAGCACGTGGGCTTCGGGGAGCCTCGTCAGCAGGCTTTCCAGCATCTCACGGCGAATGCTGGAATCGGAATGCTCGCGCCGTTTGATTAGCTGCACTTCGTCCAGAACGAGAAAGTTGGGTCGCAGTGACGCGATTTGCTCGACTAGCGATTCCGCTTGTGACGATTGAAACTTCTCGTAATTCAGGAGCAGGAACGAGCCGCGCCCATGTTTCACATCATCTACGGTGTAAGCTGCCCGGCTGTCGGGGAAGGTCGCCTTCAGTTCCTCCCCCCACTGCCTAACAGTTGAGTTCGGACACAATACAACGGTCAATTGCGAGTCGATGACATAAGCTGCAAGCCCAGCGGAGCCCGTCTTGCCTGCCCCCGTTCCTGACCAGTTGCACCACGTTCGGTTCGTCTCCATCTTGTGAGCAATGAACCGTTGCATGAGGTTCGGTTCGGTCGGCTTGCCCGTTTTCTTGTCGCGCAGTTTCCAGCACGAGGTGTCAACCTCCATCATGCCCTGAACTTCGGATTCGAAACGCTGTTTGATTTCACGGAAAAAATCGCCGCCGTTGCGGCTGAGCAGTTTGGAAACCTGCGCGGCTTCGCCGTTCATGTACCGCACCAGCAGCCCACATGTTCTCTCTTGGACCAAGTGCTCGATGAAGTCGGGACCGACCAACCCATTCAGTCTGTCCGGCGCATGGAGGTTGTCATCATTGACCTCGAACTCGTCATGCTGGAAGTCCTCCTCCTCCGCGATGGCGATTTCCCCAGCATCGAAAGGCTGATCGCCACGAGCATGCAGCCTTATGCGAATCCCCCCGATATTGTTTCGCAAGGCGTCGATGACCTGTTGCAGAGAAGGAGCTTCGATTACCTGCGCCAAGGGCACGTCTAGTCCCGCCTGCCTGATGAGCTTCACGAGAGAAGCATCCCGGAGGTTGGGAATTTCGGATTCGATGCCGCTCAAATAGGCGTCTATAGCCCGTGCTGTCCAGTGGTGGTTCCCGGAGCCCAAATAGCCGAGCCAATCCGGGTACCCTCTAAATTCCTTTTGGTATGCTGACTGCGGAGCAGATGGAATATCTGCGGGTTTGTTCCTCGAAGCGCAATATCTCTCCCATTCGTGTTTGGACTTTAATCCAAGCGAGCGCACAAATTCTCTGGCTTCAGCGAACGGACGAGACTTGACTCGATATTTAGGCATCCCGAGGAATTCCGCCCAGCTTATCCATTCCTTGTAACAGCTCGGCCATATAGGGATGTCAACGGGCAGCTTTCCGCTCCGGACATACTTCTTCCATTCGGTCGTCGAGCGAAGACCCAAGCCACGGGCAAAAGTTCGAGCTTGTTCGAACGGCCTGAGTTTTCGACGCGTGTACTTTCTCGGGTCAGTGCCCAAGAAATCAGTGAGTCCCTTAAATTCTCCACGGTAAGTGTATTCCGGTCGTCCGGGTATGTTGGACGGCTTGTTGCCGGACCGCCGATACGCTATCCATTCCTCCACGCCCTTCAGCTTCAGGCTGCGGACAAACTGGCGTGCTTCTTCGAACGGTAGGTATTTTCCCCTTCTCGGGACGACGCCGAGAAAATCGGGGAGTCCCTTAAATTCTCCACGGTAAGTGTATTCCGGTGCTACGGGTATGTTGGACGGCTTGTTTCCAGACCGCCGATAGGCCATCCATTCTTGTGTGGTCTTTAGCTTCAGGCTGTGGACAAACTGGCGTGCTTCTTGGAACGGTAGGTATTTTCTCGGTTCTCTACCAAGGAAATCCGGGAATCCCTCAAATTCTCCACGGTAGGTCTGTTCGGGTGAGCCGGGTATGTTGGAAGGCTTGTTGCCAGACCGCCGATAGGCTATCCATTCCTCTATGCTTTTCAGCTTGAGGCTGCGGACAAACTCGCGTGCTTGCTTGAAAGGCAAATACAGCGAAGCCCTATTATGGCGATTGGCTCGTCTTCCATTGGATCGTGCTGTTGATTTGCTCTTGCGTTTTTGGGCAGTGGTGTTGTTCGTCGTCATACCCATAATATACAAATCAGTTGGCGAAAATGACTGGCCGTAACCTACAGATTTAGGCCGACTTATGAGATTTTCCCGCAATGTTCAGAAAATTGAACGATCTCATGCAAAAATGCTGGAAGAAACAAGAGGAGGCCCCGATGAAAAACGACGCGTTCGACGACGTTCGATGTCCCTTTGATTACAGGGCGGAACTTGAGAAGGCACGTGACGCCCTCAATGCAAAGGTCAGGGAGTGTGCATCTCGGGATTGGAAGCTCGGCTATCGAGAATTGGCGAAGAGATTCAACATCTCAGCCGGAACGCTTTTCGCGATAGCAAACGAGCACAAGAAAAAACTAAAGCCGGGGCCTCGGCGGTATACGCCGAAAGGCCGCTACTCGTAAGCTGAAAACTCGGTAAGCCCAAGCCGCTGCGCGATCTGCGGATGAGCTTTGCATAAATCAGCCCAGTTCAGAGCGGCTGGCCTGCTGCTTCCCATGCCTTGAAGTCCGCGTACAGTTCTTGAATCAGCGGAGGCTCGGAAGGAATCCGTCATCACCGACTCGCTGGACTGACGCGCTAAAATGGACAAATGGGCAAATACAAAAAGGGCGACCATGTGAAGTTCGAGGTTGTTCACGAAGGCTCGGGAGAATCCGAATGGCTTTGGCTCCTTGTCGATTCGAGCGATGACGAGCATGAACTTGTGTTCGGCGTGCTCGATTCCCAGCCCGTGGTCGCCTCAGACACGAAGGTGGGCCAGAACTTCGCTGTCAGCTACGACAAAATCCGAGATCATTGCCGATTTGAAGGTTAAGCCGCGAGGAAGCTGGCTATCCTTCCTGCACCGCTGCTACCAGCGTTCAGACTTGTTTCTCTATCGTCATAACTTCATTCGGGTGAAACAGAAGCCCCCTTTTCGGGTCGCAGTTCATCCGGGAAGCACAAAATCGTCTCGCCACTATCCAGCCGCACTTTGACCAGCCCATCACGTTTAGCTATCTCCCCGATCAAGTCGTCCGGTTCGATGTGAGAGCGGTTGCATAGCTCGTCGAGCATGAGCAGCGTCTCGTCGGGGACTACATCGCCGCAGGCATGGGCGCAGGCGATGTAGTCGTGGAATTTTGACTTAAGTTCGCTCATGCGCTACACGCACCTGCTTTCCGTCTGCCACCTGATCGAGCCTCCCTCAAGAATCTCAACAGAGAGAAGAAATAAAGTGCGTGCTCGTTGCAGACTGGGTGCCAACGGCCCCTCGACCTCAACTCGGCGACCGCCTTCTTTCCGCATCGGCGTTGCGGCCCGATAGCCGCTCTGCATCTCTTGAGTTTCTTAGCCATCTGATTTCATCCCCTGCTGTCCGCCTACTCATAGACGGAGGTCGCCGTGTACCCTAGCCGTTCCGCAATCTGAGGATGGGCCTTGATTAAGCGCCAAAAATTGCGCCGGGCTCTCGCAGGTGGGCAGCGCTGATCAAGTGGGTACCATCGGGCTACTTGACACCACTTTTTCATCTTTAGCTCGATGAGCTTTTCTCGAATTTGTGGCCGTGCGTGCAAGTGACCTCCGAAAGCGCCGTTCCGATCCAGTTGGCAATCAGCGATTCTTTCAGCATCGTTGGAATTTCCTGAAGCCTCATGCCGCAACCGAGGCGAAATGTCGGCTTCTATAAGGGAGCCGTGAAAGTCCGCGAAGTGTATTTCATCGTTCTTCAAATGGCCCTCAACCTCATGGCCGTCAGCGCGTCAAATCATCGCAGAAGTGCCTCCGTTGAGTCGCATGCAGGTAGCGGTATGACAAGTCTGAGTAACTAACGCGATTTCAGCAAAAGTGGCTAAAACGATGGGTTTTGGATCGAAAGTTTGTGATTTCAGAAAAAGTAGCATAGCTACTCATATCTCTCATACTTCTCTCTCTTTCTTTCTTACTCCTAATAAATTAAGGGACTTATTTCACTGCCCAAAGTCTGAGTCGGCGCTCAGAGTCTGAATCAGACTCCACCAAAAGGTGCCCCCGGCTTCCCGTGGGTTGGTGGATGCCTGCTCAGACCTCTGATCACTCATACCTATCTCACTCACACCCGATTCACTGCCCACGTCCCTACCCTCGCGAAAGTTTTCTGAGTTTGATAGTTAGTTTGAACCTCAAGCTGCCAGACCTCTTGGTATGGAGACAAATATGATTGACACAGACGCCCCGGTACCCATGCAACGCAGGAGACACTCGTTCGCTGAATTAAAGGCCTTACAGGTTGGCGAGTCTCTTACCTATCCCATGTCAGCCTATGACAGTCTGGGAGCCCTCATGGCCCGCTACCAGAGACGGGATCGCAAGAAGTTCGTCCGCCGCACCGAGGACGATGTCATTCGCGTGTGGAGGGTAGCCTAATGCCTCCCCTGCCCCCTGCCGACTCCCCCGTCTGGTGCGAAGTCTGCCGGACCGAGGCGCTTGATTGCGAGCACCTTTCCGACCCGCATTACATGGGTCAGGAGCTTTCCCGGCTGCACCGCTTGACCGACATGGACATGCCCGAGCGCCCTTATAAGGAGTTCGCGGCCCTGATAGACAAGATCGACCGCCTGCAAGAGAGGCATCATCGGCTTACCCGCCGACCGAATTGCGACTGCCACCTTTGCCGTGATCGTGGCTGGTACGTGCCCACAGTCGCCAAGTCCGAGCATCGCAAGTCGCTCGAAGAGTTCCTTGCGAATCCCCATGATGATGACTGGCTGTCTTGCAGCGACCCCCTTGACGCGCTCAATGCCATTCGCATCCGTCGCGGCATCTACAACCCCGATGGCACGCCCCACGGCCCTATGTGCATTTGCGATTCCTGCATGGAGAAGCTGGATCGGGACGACCGCACCTTCTGGGTGGTGGACGGCAACGCCATAGTCGTCCGCGCACACGAACTGGACGAGTTTAGGCGGGCATACCCCCGCGCTCGTGAGGTGCTGTAATGGCCACTGACTGGGCCTCCCGCATGGTCCCAATTCCCGGTTGGAAATCGGCGGTTACCGTTTCTGTCCCTGCCACGGACCAAGAAAAGTGCCACCGCGACAACTGCAACTGCGGCCTTGAGCACGTGCAGCAAGCTACCACAGCCACTAACTCACGCTGCCAAGATTGCAACACGCTCCTTTCAGCCCAGAACAAGAGCACGAAGTCCGGGAAGCGGTGTGACGATTGCTATTTGAAGCTCATGGACACGGTAAGGGGCTTCATCCACACCAAACAAGAGGAGCGCAAGCCGAAGGCCTCCGACGACCCTCTATCGTTCCCCGAGGAGTGCCTCGAAGACGACAGGCTGGGCGACATGGCGAGAGATATGAAGCTCCCGCTCGGGGTCGCGTTTCCAGCGATATTGGCGTGCGTATCCGTAAAGCCGAACCTCGAACGCATGTGCGGAGCCCGGTTGAATATTTATTGCGCCTTGATCGTAAAGCCCGGTGGGTGCAAAAACGAGACCATCCGGCGTGGACTAATCGTGACGGGGCTGGTCAACGGACTGGACTACACAAAGTCGGCACCGGGCGGGGATGCCCAATTGATCGGCCTGCTGGGCGACCGTCCAAGCAGGAAGAAGGCCGACAATCCGGAGGAGCGCATTCCGGGACCAAAGAAGATGCTACTCGTGACCAACGAGATCGGCGATGTGTTGAGCAAGACGGGCATCGACAACTCGACATTGGCATCCCGATTGTGCGACTTCTGGGACAACAGCGAATACACCAAGCTGGTGGGCAAAGACCAAGTGCACGTGGATTGCCGCCTAAGCTGGCTCGGTGGGCTTCCGGCAATAGTGGACAAGCCAGACAAATTCTCCGAGTATTTCGGGGGCGAGACCAACTTCGGGCTCTATCCGCGTTTTATCTACGGCTATAGCGGCACAAAGTTCAATTTCAGGGATTGGGAGCCGCCGAGCCGTTCTCAAAGTGCGGCCAATGCCATGCTCACCTCCGAAGACGACGCCGTGGAATATCTCGCGTCCTTCAACAACAACGACACCACAGTGGTGCATAGCATTGGCCCCGAGGCAATGAAGTTGTGGGAGGAATGGGAACCCGGTGGGAATCCGGATGACGAAGGCCGGATCAAATACAACGGCAAGAAGATCGCCATCCTCAAAGCCTGCTTCAACGGCGAGCACGAAGTCAGTGAGAAGCGCATGCGACAGGCCATCACCTTCATGCAATGGCAGGTCAACATCAGGAAGACATTTAGGCCCGGCGTGGCCAAGGAGACCAATCGTGAGGCTTGGTTCACCGAGCACCTGATCCCTGCGCTGGAGCGGGCCGGTGCCTGCAAGCAGTTCGTTAGCTGGAGGCGCATCAGCCTGCGCAATCATTGGGACGAAAAGATTGACGCAGGGGTCCAGATTCGGACGGTAGAGAACCTAGTCAAGCTGGGCAGGCTAATCGAAGAGCCGGAGGACGAGGACGAAAGGAAGAGCAGGGGCAGGCGGCACCGCAAGTTTCCCCACGTCATGCTCCGGACAATCGGGGAGGCCGAATCCTGAACGCCGGAGCTAGCATGAGCCGGGCGCAAACTGCGGCCCCGTTCAATCCCGGATGAGGAAAGTGGCCCACTCATAGGCTCTCGATTCCGGTCGGGAGTCTCGGGAAACTTGTGCCGAATCACCTTTCATCAGAGATCAGCGCGATTTAATTCCTGAATCTGCTGCTGCGCTGAGTTCAGGATCACCGCTCCCTTAGCCATTGCTGCGTTCGAGCCGAGAAATTTCTGAAACCTCTGCCGGGCTAATTGCTCGTAGCCACCTGTGCCCGTGTAGTTGATGTCCAGCAGGACACAGCGTCGTCCGAGTTCGATGGCGACTGTGCCAGTGGTGCCGGAGCCGCCGAAGGGGTCAATGACCAGATCGCCCGGCTTGGTCGCGGGGTATATGCAACGACGAACAAGTTCTTCGGGAAATGCCTCAAAATGTGCGCCTCCGTATGGTTGCAAAGCAATCGTCCAGACGTTGCGCATGTTGCGCTTGCCATCGGCTCCGGCATCTTTGCTGATGGCGGGCTCGCGGGCAGCCTGATGGTTCCAGTAATAGGATTTAGACTTAGCCAGCATAAGGACCGTTTCGTAGGAGCGAGTCAAACGATCTTTGACGCTCTCCGTCCTCGGATTGCGTTTTGCCCAGATAATGGAGTCACGGATAATCCACTCGTCCTCAAAAGCGGCGATTGCGATTCGCTGAGGCACGCAAACTAGTCCCTTGTTTCTATACGTGTCCGCAATATTAAGAAACAGCAAGCCGTCATCCCTCAGGACGCGCCGCATTTCGCGCATGACCTCGATTGTGTGATCGACAAACATCTGAACTTCAGGCTCGAAGCCATACGAGCCTCTCCAAGCGCCACAGATCGAACAGATGCTGCCTTGCGAGGCTTCGAACGCCATCCCCTTCCGCGCGGCTTCAGTCCCTCGGGTATTGGCAAACCCGCCGCCCTTGGCATGATCCCGCTCCGGAGCCTGCTTTATCCGCTTCCCTTCGACCCACTGGTGTTCACAGCCCGGTCTGCCACCCCAAACCCCATCCTGTCCGCCTTCGTATTTTCGCTGCCCCCAGTATGGTGTGCTCGTGACGACGCACTGCACCGAGCCGTCTTCCAGCGGGATTCGCCGGGCATCGGCACCGATAAGCTCCGGGATGTAGATTTCGGACACATGACGTAATACTGATCGAAGCCAATTTTCACGATTTCGGAGCGCAAAATATTTTGCATTTCTTTACTTGAGGCGGCCTCAGGAGGTTTTCTGCGGGGAAGCAAAGCAGCCGAGCCTTCGACTTTCCCAATGATACTGGGATTTAGGGCGGGGCATAAGCAGGTCAGAACCTTTAGAACGAGCCGCCCAATCTTGAGATCGCAGGTATTCTTGATGGTGTTGGCCCCCTCATTTGGGGGTGGCGATTTTCCGTATAACCGTCCTGTTCCCACGGTCCTCACAAGCCAATTCGCCACAGGACGGGCAGTAAACGATTTTGCTGCCATCGGGAAGCTTTGAGCACACCTCTGCACGGTCAAAGCGGCACCCGAACCACGTGGTGTGGCCAATGCAGTTGGAGGCACGGGAAATTTGGGATGGCAGACGGTTTCGCTACTTGTTGCTCAGGCTCCGCGCTTCTGGAGCCAAACAGCCAACGAAGCTGGGTCAACCCGGATCGAGCCGAACGTGCGGACCACAGGGAACCGCCCGCACCGGGCCGCTTTATAGAGTGTTTGCTCGTGGTGTCTAAGGATAGCGGCAGCTTCCCCGATGGTCATGTACCGGGTGGGCCAGTGGGCAAGTTTTTCCAATATCGTTTCCATCACTGATTTAGATACTCGGCCCTACGCGCCGATCCCCATTATCTGGGGAAAGCTGCGTTCGATGTTGGCCCGACGCTGACTCTTGTCGCCACCACCCAAATAGCCAATGGTGGTGGAGATGTCCTTGTGACCAAGGGCTTTCCGGATATCCTCAATGGGAGTCTTGCCTTCGTCTAGCACACGAGCGTAGGTGTAGCGGAATTTGTGAAGCCGAAAATTTTGGCAGTTCCGACCTTTGCGTTCTACGCAATCGCGGCATTCACCGCATGCTATTCCGGCCCGTTTGGCAATCTGCTGGGCCTTTTTCAGAAGGTGTCCGTCCGGGCAGCCAAACATGTTGGGAAGAATGAGTGGTGACTTGCCCGCGAAGAGCCAGCCTTCGTTCCGGTACCGTGCCGGGTCATTCAAAAGGTCATGGGCCTTTTTCAGAATTTCTATCAGTTGGTCCGGCATTTCAATGATGCGGTCCTCGCAGGTTTTGGTCGTCCAATTGTCTTGCCACCATTCGCGAACGAAAAGCTCTTTCGCTTCCCAGCGAATGTCAGTCCAGCGGAGGTGAGCGACTTCATCTTCGCGGCACCCCGTGTAATAGAAAAGAGCAAGCATCACCAATTCACGGAGATTCTTACAGGCGGCGAACATCGCATCCACGACGGATTTCGGATAATAATCCTTGACCTTCTTGTTGACTTTCGGAAAATCGGCACGGGTCAGCACCAGCGTATTGGGGATGACGGCCGTCGCCTTTTGGATGGTTGCTTCTTGCTCGTTTCGGACGACAATCACAACCCGGCCCGTGCTGCGGAGGAATTGCGTCAGGTGCTTGAGATAGTTTTTCCGCGTGCGAGGGGCCAAACACTCTTTATTGGCCGGACGCAGCTTTGCTAGATATGCGGCGAAGGCCTGAAAGTTCTCGCGTTGAAAGCTGGCTGGGTCTCTCTCCCAACCATACCAGTCGCCGAACACCCCCAAGATGTATCGCCACGATTCCGGCCTGTTGGCGAGAAACACTTGGATTGCCTCTCTGATTGTGCTTTGCTCTGAGATGATGGTTACGGGCATCGGAGCGTTGAGCGAGGCCTGACGTGCTTTCCGCTCCTGCAATGCGACTTGGAGGTCGTCACCGACACTCTCGAATGTGCGCCTCCCGTTCTTCAGGTATCGGAGGTAATAGGAGCCCGGCGTCCCTGTAGTTTCAATCTTCAGTGCCCAACTCCGTCCCCTCCTCACGATCGGAACGTATCGATGCTTTCCGCCAACGGTGAACAGCCTATACAGCGAAACCTTAGCTTTGCGGCCCACAATGATGTCTCCCCTCGATAGATACTGCGTCGTTGGGAAACATCGGTTTTTTGTGCGAAGGAATCGGTATTAATAGTGGTATTAAATCGTCCGACGCCAATTTCGCTGCGATTTTAAAGGGGAAATTGGCTGGGGCGGAAGGATTCGAACCTTCACCATCCTCATTAACAGTGAGGTGTCCTACCGGTTGGACCACGCCCCAGCGGCGTTCAGTGGCCGTCCCGGGAAGAGCCGGGGCAGCAGAGCTTCGCCGCGGAAGCGGCGAGATATTGCAAGAATAGCACGCCACGGGCCATCAGCGAGAGTCGAATGCGTTAGGGCTACACATAAGGAACTTTTATGGAATCTTTGAGCGTGTCGAGCCATCAATAGACACGGACCTCTCCATTAGAAATGGAGCAGAAAAGAATCCATTTCAGAGCGAGCTGCGATGATGCGGCGCAACCTTTGTTCCCTTTTGAGCTTTATGAAAGAGTGCGTATTTCGAAACGGCGATTTCTTGGATTTTCCCGATGATACATTTTGGCTTTCGGGTTGCATTCCAGTAGAATTTGATGGAAACTATCGGGTCGTTTCGGCCTGGCCCTGCGCTGTCCGGCATAAGAGTGGAAGAATCTCCCGAGAGTATGACCCTTCCGGAGAATCAATCTGCCCAAGCGCAACGCTGACATGGCACAAATCTTTCACCGAAGTGCGAATTTTCTAGCGAGATTTAGTCTGCTCGGAACGGTCGTCCTTGGCGGCTTGGCGCTGACCGGCGTATTGGTCGTTGCGAGGTCGCCCTATATTACCAACGAGCGCGTGTCCCGGGATCAACCCATACAGTTCAGCCACAAGCACCACGTGGGAGATGAAGGCATCGACTGCCGCTACTGTCATACCAGCGTGGAGAGTTCGGCTTACGCGGGCATCCCGCCTACCAAGACCTGCATGAATTGCCATTCCGTTCTCTTCAACAACATCGGTTACTTGGAACCCATTCGGGAAAGCTACCGCACGGACCAGTCGATCCAGTGGGTCAAAGTGCATCGGCTTGCCGACTACGTCTATTTCAATCACAGCATCCATATCAACAAGGGCATCGGCTGCTCGTCTTGCCATGGCTCGATTAACCAGATGCCCCTTGTCTTTCAGGCCTCTCCGCTCACGATGAGTTGGTGCCTGGATTGTCACCGCAATCCTCAGCCGAACCTTCGCCCCAAGGACCAGATTTTCAATATGGATTGGAAAGCGCCCGCGGATCAGGAAGAAGTGGGGCAGAAACTCGCGGCGGAGTACAAACTTCGGACCACGGTCGAGCTCACCAGTTGCTCGACGTGCCACCGTTAGTTAATGGATGCTATGAGCGAGCACGCAAACGACAAGGAACTGCGCGTTTTTCAGGGTGCGCTGCCAAACGCGGCGGCCCATGAAGACGTCCACGCTCTCGAGCATGAGGATCATGCCGAAGACGCCACCCTGCGCGACTTCACCTTGGATCTTGCGGCTGTCCGCGAAAAACTGAAGGAAAAATCGGGTAAGCAATACTGGCGCACCCTGGAAGAGCTGGCCGACGACCCGCACTTCCAGGATTTGCTCCATCGCGAATTCCCCCGTCACGCCTCCGAATGGGACGACGCCGTGGACCGCCGTGACTTCCTGAAATTGATGGGAGCGTCGCTGGCTTTTGCGGGCCTCGCCGGTTGCGGGCGTCCGGATGAATCGCACATCGTACCGTATGTGAAGCAACCGGACGGCATGGTGTTGGGCAAGCCGAATTTCTATGCGACCGCCATGCCCTTTGGCGCCGATGCCGTTGGCGTGCTCGTGGAAAGCCATGAAGGACGCCCAACGAAGATCGAAGGCAATCCCGATCATCCCTCGAGCCTGGGCTCCACCGATGCTCTTGTGCAGGCTTCGATCTTGAATCTGTACGATCCGGATCGCGCGCAAACCGTTTTGGAAAACGGCGAAATCCGCTCGTGGTCTGCGTTCCTGGACGCGGCGCAGGGACTGGCGACCGCCATCAAGGCGCAGAACGGCGCCGGCTTCCGCATCCTGACGGGCACGGTCACTTCGCCCACGCTGGCTTGGCAACTCCGCAAAATCTTGGCGCAATACCCCTTGGCGAAGTGGCACCAGTGGGAGCCCGCTTCCGGCGATGGTGCGCGGGAAGGCGCGAAACTCGCTTTTGGCCGCAACGTCAACACCGTTTATGTGCCGGGCAAAGCGAATGTCATCCTCTCGCTCGACTCCGATTTCCTTGCCAGCGGCCCCGGCCACATCGCCTACGCCAAGCAATACGCGCGGCGGCGGAAACTCGATGGACCCAATAACACCTTGAATCGCCTCTATGTTGTCGAGCCCACGCCGACCGTCACTGGCTCTTCGGCGGATCATCGCTTGCCGCTTAAGGCCGGGGATATTGAACTCTTTGCGCGCGCGTTGGCCGGGAAACTCGGCCTGAGCAGTCCCGTGCCCTTGTCCGGCGAAGCGGCAAAGTGGCTCGACGCGGTTGCCAAGGATCTGCAGAAGGAGCATGGCGCATCGCTGGTCGTCGCCGGCGAGTATCAACCGGCAGCCGTCCATGCTCTTGCGCACGCCATCAACGCGTCTCTCGGCAATGTCGGCACAACACTCTATTACACGGAACCCGTGGAAGCAGAATCCACGGGAAACCTCGAGTCGCTTCGCGAACTTTGCGCCGACATGGACGCCGGCAAAGTCGATCTGTTGCTGATTCTGGGCGGGAATCCGCTTTACGACGCGCCGCACGATTTCGATTTCACTTCCAAGCTGAAACGTGTGCCGACCGCGATTCACCTCAGTCCCTATTACGACGAAACTTCCGTCTATTGCCACTGGCACGTTTCCGAATCGCACTACCTGGAAACCTGGAGCGATGCGCACGCCTACGACGGCACCGCGACGATCATTCAGCCTCTCATCGCGCCGCTCTATTACACGCGTTCCGCCCATGACGTCGTGGCCGCCTTCAGTGACAAGCCCGGTTTGCCCGCCTACGATGCCGTGCGCGCTTACTGGACGGAAGCTTCCACACATCTTGGTGCTCCTATCGACGTCGCTTGGCGCAAGTGGCTGAACGACGGGATCGTCCCCGGAACAAAATTCACGCCGCTCACGCCGGAACTCAAGTTCAGCGCCACGAGCCTTCCCGTGTTCAAGCCTTCGCCCGCGGACCAAATCGAATTCATCTTCCGCCCCGATCCCAACGTGCACGATGGCCGCTTTGCCAATAATGGCTGGTTGCAGGAATTGCCGAAGCCCGTGACGAAATTGACCTGGGACAACGCCCTGCTGGTGAGCCCGAAGCTCGCGCAAAAGCTGGAAGTTGCCCACAAGATTGCTTCGCGCGGCGGGGAACACGGCCAGGTTCGCTCAACGGTCGTGGACGTCACGCTGAACGGCAGCAAAGTGACTGCGGCGGCCTGGACCTTGCCGGGCCAGGCGGAAAACTCCGTCGTGCTGCCGCTCGGCTATGGCCGGACACTCGCGGGTTTTACGGGTTCGAACAAGGGCTTTAACGCGTACGTCGTGCGCACGTCGAACGCCTTGTGGGCCGCCAGCGATGGCAAAATCACGCCCACGGGCGACGATTATCCGCTGGCCTGCACGCAGTACCACTTCAACATGGAAGGCCGCCAAATCCTCAGCACGGGAACGCTCGCGGAGTATCAGAAAAATCCGGCGTTCGCGCACGAAGGCGCGGAAGCTCCCGCCAAAGACAATTCGCTTTACAAAGAGTTCGAATACAAAGGCTATGCCTGGGGCATGGCCATCGACCTGAACAAGTGCAACGGCTGCAATGCCTGCGTCGTGGCCTGCCAGTCAGAAAACAACATTCCCGTGGTGGGCAAGGATCAAGTGATGCGCGGGCGCGAAATGCACTGGATCCGCATCGACCGCTACTATACGAACTCCGAATCGGCTACCAGCGGCAAAGCGACCGGCGATCCCACCGAGTACAATTCCTCGCTCGACAATCCGCAGACGTTCTTCCAGCCCGTGCCGTGCCAGCAGTGTGAAAACGCGCCATGCGAACAGGTCTGCCCGGTGGGCGCAACGTCCCATAGCGCGGAAGGCCTGAACGACATGGTCTACAACCGCTGCATCGGCACGCGCTACTGCTCCAACAACTGCCCCTACAAAGTGCGCCGCTTCAATTTCCTGCGCTTCCAGGATTGGGATACGCCGCAACTGAAACTCCTGCGAAATCCCGAAGTGTCCGTGCGCAGCCGCGGCGTGATGGAAAAGTGCACCTACTGCGTGCAGCGGATCAACAACGGGCGCATCGAAGCGGAAAAGCAAAACCGCCCGATTCGCGATGGCGAAATCGTGACCGCTTGCGAATCGGCTTGCCCCTCCGAAGCCATTGTTTTCGGCAATGCCAACGATCCGAACAGCCGCGTGGCTAAGCTGAAAGCGCAGCAACGCAATTACTCGTTACTCGGTGAACTGAATGCCCGGCCTCGCACCACGTATCTCGCGGCGGTGCGCAATCCCAATGCGGAGTTGGAGAAGGCATGAGCGTGACGCAGCCTCCTTTGAAGGCACCCGAAATCCGCCGGCTGGACCCGGTGCTGGAGCCGGGGCACACCTACGCTTCGGTCACCGACAAAATCGCCGCGGTGGTGCTAACGCGGCCGCTGGGCGTCGGCTGGCTCGCGGGCTTTACGCTGACATTCAGCCTCGTGATGCTGCTGTTCGGCTCGCTGGCCTGGTTGATCGTCAAGGGCGTCGGAATTTGGGGCATCAATATCCCCATCGGCTGGGGCTTTGCCATCGTCAACTTCGTCTGGTGGATTGGTATCGGCCACGCCGGCACGCTGATTTCAGCCATTCTCTTCCTGCTAAATCAGAAGTGGCGCACCTCGATCAATCGTTTCGCGGAAGCGATGACGCTTTTTGCCGTGGCCTGCGCCGGTATCTTCCCGCTGATCCACACCGGCCGCCCCTGGATGGCGTACTACATGATGCCGTATCCCAGCACCATGGGCATCTGGCCGCAGTTCCGCAGCCCGCTGATCTGGGACGTCTTCGCGGTTTCCACCTACGGCACGGTTTCGCTGCTGTTCTGGTTCGTCGGCTTGCTGCCGGACTTGGCCACGCTGCGGGATCGCGCCAAAAATCGCATCCAGCAAGTGATTTATGGCGCGCTTGCGCTGGGCTGGCGTGGTTCAGCACACCACTGGCATCGCTACCAGTCGGCGTACTTACTGCTGGCCGGCCTTGCAACGCCGCTGGTGCTCTCCGTGCACACCGTCGTGAGCTTCGATTTCGCCGTCGCCATCGTCCCCGGCTGGCACACCACGATTTTCCCGCCCTACTTCGTGGCGGGCGCCATCTATTCGGGTTTCGCGATGGTTCTAACCTTGGCGATTCCCTTGCGCAAGGCCTACGGTCTGGAAGATTTCATCACCATGCGCCACCTCGACAATATGGCCAAGGTGATGCTCGCCACCGGCCTGATCGTGGCTTACGGCTACTTCGTCGAGTTTTTCATGGCCTTCTACAGCGGGAACAAGTTCGATGTTTTCCTGGCGCAGCAGCGCCTGCACGGCCCGTATGCGCATTATTATTACGCGCTGATCCTGTGCAACATTCTCACGCCGCAATTGCTCTGGTTTGAAAAGGTGCGCCGCAATGTTGCCGCGCTCTTCGTGATGTCGCTGGTCATTAATACGGGCATGTGGCTGGAACGCTTCGTAATCGTCGTGATTTCGTTGACGCGCGACTTCGTGCCCTCCGCCTGGGGCCGCTACCAGCCGACCTTCTGGGATTTCAGCACCTTTATCGGCACCCTCGGGCTTTTCGTTATGCTGGTTTTCCTGTTTGTACGAGGCTTGCCGGCCATCGCCATCGCGGAAATGCGGGAGCTTGTGGCGCAAGAATCCCATTCCGGTGGGGACCATAAATGAAGGAACACCGCTCACAACTCTTTGGCGTGATGGGCGAGTTCGCGACCCCGGAACAGATCCTGATCGCCGCGAAGCAAGCGCGCGAAGCGGGCTACAAGCACGTCACTGCCTACACACCCTTCCCGGTGGAGGGCCTCGCGCACGCCATTGGTTTTCGCTGGACCGCGGTACCCCTGATCACCCTGATTGGCGGCCTTGGCGGCGGCTTGACCGGCTTCGGCCTGCAATACTGGGTTGCTGCGATCACCTACCCGATGAATATTGGTGGCAGGCCGCTGAACAGTTGGCCGGCGTTCATTCCCGTCACTTTTGAACTGACCGTGCTCGGCGCATCCATCTTCGCCGTGGTGGGCATGCTGGCCTTGAACAAGCTGCCACAGCCGTATCACCCGGTCTTCAACGTGGAACGCTTCGCCCATGCATCCACGGACCGCTTTTTTTTGTGCATCGAAGCGCGCGATCCGAAATTCAATCTGGCGGAAACGTCCCGGTTTCTGCAAAGTGTGGCCGCGGAGCACGTCAGCGAGGTGAAGGATGAAGGCTAACTCCTCGCTTCGCGTGATCCTTCTTGCTTTTCTGTGCGCAAGCTCTTTGGCCGGTTGCAACTACACCCTGCGCCAGGATATGGCCAATCAGCCGCGCCAGAACACGCTATCCCCGTCGAGCGTCTTTGCCGATGGACGTTCCGAGCGCCAGTTGATCGAGAACACCGTCGCGCGCGGTTCCATTGAAAACGATGCACTGTTCGTGCCCAAGGATTCCAACGCGTTTCCCCTGCCCATCACGCAGGAATTGCTGCAGCGCGGCCAGGAGCGCTACAACATTTTCTGCACGCCTTGCCACGGCTTGCAGGGAGATGGCCTGGGTATGGTCGCCGTGCGCGGCATGAAGCACCCGCCCAGCTATCATCAGGACCGTCTGCGGCAGGAGCCCAACGGCTACATCTACGACGTGGTTACCAACGGTTTTGGCGCGATGTACGGCTATTCCGCGCAGATTCCGCCGCGCGATCGCTGGGCCATCATTGCCTACGTCCGCGCGTTGCAGTTAAGCAGAAACGCCCATGTGGCTGATCTGCCCGCCGATTTACGGGAGAAGCTCATGGCTCAAGGAGCCGCGAAGTGAACGAGCAAGACTACCAGGCGCCCGCAAGCGTCAGCCGCGTTCAGACCGCTGGTCTGGCGGTTGGTGGCGTTGCGTTGCTTGCGGCCATTTTCGGCGCCTTCTCCGTGCCCGAAAAATTCTATCAGTCGTATATTTTTAGCTACATGCTTGTGCTGGGGCTCACCCTGGGCTCTCTCGGTCTGCTCATGCTGCAGCATCTCACCGGCGGGCATTGGGGAATCATTATCCGCCGTCCGCTCGAGGCCGCGTCGCGGAATATCTGGCTCGTTCTGCTGATGTTCGTGCCCATCGTGCTCGGCATGAAGTCGCTGTACCGCGCTTGGCTCGATCCCGAGAAACTCAAGGCAGAGCCGCTCTCGGCGTACCAACAGGGTTACCTGACTTCCGGCGGATTCCTTGGCCGCGCCGTGCTCTATTTCGCGATCTGGGGCGCCTTGGTGTGGCTCTTCAATAGCTGGTCGCGGGAGCAGGACCTGAACCGCGAAGACCGCGCGCTACGCCGTCGTCTGAAACTCTTGGCGGGTCCAGGCATCATTCTCTACGTGCTGGCCATGACGTTTGCCGCGATTGATTGGGTGATGTCACTCTCGCCGCACTGGGCCTCCACGATTTACGGTTTCATCTTCGTCGCCGGGCAGGCCATCACCGCGATTTCGCTTATGATCATTGTCGTGGCAGCTCTGTCCAGTTCCGAGTCTTACGCGGGCATCATTCAGAAGCGCCACCTCCACGATCTTGGAAAACTGCTGTTTGCCTTCAACATGCTTTGGGCCTATTTCGATTTTTCACAATTGCTGATTATCTGGTCCGGCAACCAGCCCGAAGAGATTTCCTTCTACCGCACACGCCTGTATGGCGGCTGGGGCGTGGTCGCGGTGATCGTTTTGATTTTCAGCTTTGCGCTGCCGTTCTTGGTCCTGTTGTCGCGCGACATCAAGCGCAGCGCCGGCCTGATTTCCAAGGTGGCCATCTGGATGATCTTGATGCGTTTGGTGGATCTGTTCTGGATGACGCGGCCCGAATTCTCCTCCAGCGCCCGGCCCACCTGGCTGGATATCGTTGTTCCCATCGCTTTGATCGGACTGTGGGTGGGATTCTTCGCCTTCAATCTGAAGCAGCAGCCGTTGCTGCCCTTGGGAGATCCGAAACTTGCGGAGGCCATTGCACATCATGAGCACTGAGCCCCAGAAGCACGCCCACCGCGAGGCAGGGAGGCCGCTACACGACGACGTTTCCTTTGAACCGCGGGACGTCCGCACCAGCGCCATCCTGAAATTCCTCATCTATCTCGGCGTCACCATCATCCTTTCTTACGGCTTGACCCTGCTTGTCTACCGGGGACTCACGCGCTACTGGCAGAGCACCTACGCCCCGCCGCCTCCTTCACGCGGCAATGCCGCCGCCACGATGCCGCCCGAGCCTCGGCTGCAGGGAATGCCGGGCCATTTGACTGATCCGCAGAAAGATTGGCGCGAGAAAGTGAAAGCCGATACCGAAGCCAACAACCAGCTTCTCTGGATTGACAAGAACAGCGGCATCGCGCAGATTCCGGTGAGCGAGGCCATGAAGCTCATCTCCGAAAAGGGTTTGCCGGCAGTGCCCGTGGCGCCGGCGGAAAAGAAGAATTGAAATGAAAGTACTGCGTTATTTCGTGGGAGTCCTGGCGTTGCTGCTGAGCTTCACGGCCAGCCGCGCGCAGATGATTCCCGACAATGTCGGCAAGTCCTCCAACGGCCTGCCGCCGGCCCTGGTGAATGTTGGATTTGATCCACAACTCAACGCACAGATTCCGCTCGACGCCGCGTTTACCGACGAGATGGGGAATCCCGTGCGGCTGCGCGATTACTCCGGCAAGCCCATCGTGCTTGTATTTGTCTATTACAACTGCCCCATGCTCTGCAGTCAGGTCGAACAAGCCGTTGTTGGCTCCCTGAAAATGATTTCGTTCAATCCGGGAACGGACTACCAGGTGGTCTTCATCAGTTTCGATCCGACGGACACGCCTGATGCCGGCCTCAAGAAAAAACACGAGGCAATGTCGCGGTTCGCGCGCCCCGCGACGCAGGCCGGGTGGCATTTTCTGACCGGAAGCAAGGAATCGATCGATGCGGTTACGAAGGCGGCCAATTTCCGCTTCAGTTTTGATCAGAAGTCCAAGCTCTTCGGGCACGCCAGCGGCATCCTCCTCTTGACGCCGGATGGGCGCATTTCCCGTTACTTCTTCGGCGTGGAGTATCCGCCGAGCAACATCCGCTTGGGGCTTGTGGATGCGTCCGCGGGGAAAATCGGGACGCCCGTCGATCACTTTCTATTGTTTTGTTACCAATATGACCCCACAAAAGCCCGTTACAGTGCCACGGTTCTGACCTTGATCCGCATGGGCGGTGTCGTGACACTGTTTTGCATCGCTATCGGTTTCGTTATTTTCCGCCGGCGTGAACACCGCGCCGGCGCGGCCGGAAATTCGGGCCAGGATTTGCCGAAGCAAGGAGCACATTAGAGCCGTGCAGTCACCGCTGCCATTCTTTCCGGTGGAGGCCTCCAATTTCGCGGGAAATGTGGATGCCCTGTTCTCCTATATTCTCGTCACCGCGATCTTCTTCACCGTGCTGGTTGCGCTTCTGGCCATGTTTGCGGCCTTCCGCTACCGGCGGAAGAGCGTTACCGAAATAGGCGCTGCAATTCATGGCAACACCGCCCTGGAAATTGGGTGGACCATTATTCCGCTCATCCTGGCTCTAGGCATGTTCGCCTGGGGCGCCGTGATCTACGTCAACTACCGCACCGCCCCGAAAGATACCCTGGACATCTACGTCATCGGCAAGCAGTGGATGTGGAAGCTGCAGCAGCCGAACGGCCGCAAAGAGATCGACGAGTTGCACATCCCCGTCAATCGCAACATCAAGCTGATCCTGGGCAGCGAGGACGTAATCCACAATTTCTACGTGCCCGCGTTCCGCGTGAAAATGGACGTTGTCCCGGGACGCTATAACACCATGTGGTTCCGGCCCACCAAGGTTGGCAAGTACCACTTTTTCTGCTCGCAGTATTGCGGCACGAATCACGCGATGATGGGGGGCTGGGTGACCGTAATGGATCCAGCCGAGTACGCCGCATGGCTTTCCGGCGAGAGCGGTGACGTCAGTCCCGTTTCCGCGGGAGAAAAGCTCTTCACGCAACTGGCTTGCACCACCTGCCATGTATCTAACGGCACCGGGCGCGGCCCATCCCTCAATGGCGTCTATGGAGCGCGGGTGCTGCTCGCCGACGGTTCCGTTATCACCGCCGACGAAGCTTACATCCGCGAATCCATTCTGCAGCCGAAAGCCAAAATTGTGGCCGGGTATCAGCCCGTGATGCCCACGTTCCAGGGCTTGGTCACCGAGGAACAGATTCTGAACCTCACGGCCTACATCAAGTCTCTGCAGACGCAACCCGTGCCCGCCAAGGGCGCCGGAGTCGCGCCAGCAACTTCGGGGAAGAAATAGTTATGAGCACCACTGCATCGGCGCCGGCAAAAACACTGCCGGAACATCACTATCTGAACGCGACCTACGGCATCCGCTCGTGGCTTCTGACCGTGGACCACAAGCGCATCGCTCTGCTCTATCTCGTTTCCGTCACGTTTTTCTTTTTCATTGGCGGCTTCTTCGCCATGATGATCCGCTTGCATCTGTTGACTCCCAGCGGCTATCTGCTCAGCGCGGACACCTACAACCGCATGTTCACGATGCATGGCGTGGCCATGATCTTCTTCTTCCTGATCCCGTCCATTCCTGCCGTGTTGGGGAATTTCTTTATTCCGCTGATGATCGGCGCGAAAGACCTGGCCTTCCCGAAGATCAATCTTTTGAGCTGGTATATTTATGTGGTCGGCGGCGCCTTTACGCTCTATTCGATGGTGAGCGGCGGATTGGACACCGGTTGGACCTTCTACACGCCGTTGAGCACGGTTTACTCGAACTCGGCTGTCGCGCCTGCCGTAATCGGCGTTTTCATCACCGGTTTCTCGTCGATCCTGACCGGCTTGAATTTCCTGGTCACCGTTCACACCATGCGCGCCCCAGGCATGACCTGGTTCCGCCTGCCGATGTTCGTCTGGGCCCACTACGCTACCTCGATCGTGATGATTCTTGGCACGCCGGTTATCGCCATCACCCTAGCGCTCGCCGGCATGGAGCGCTTGTTCGGCCTCGGCTTCTTCAATCCGGCCATGGGCGGCGATCCCATCCTCTTCCAGCACCTCTTTTGGTTCTACTCGCATCCCGCCGTGTACATCATGATCCTCCCCGCGATGGGCGTGATCAGCGAATTGATCCCCACCTTCGCGCGCAAGCAGCTCTTCGGCTATCACTTCGTTGCGGCCGCCAGCCTGGCGATTGCCGTCATCGGTTTCCTGGTCTGGGCGCACCACATGTTCCTGACCGGGCAGTCCACCTACGCTGCCTTGGCCTTTTCCTTCTTGACCTTCCTCGTGGCCATACCTTCGGCGGTAAAAACGTTCAATTGGGTGGCGACACTTTATGGCGGCTCAATTTCGTTCGACACGCCGATGCTTTACGCTTTCGGCTTTCTCGGGCTGTTCCTCATCGGCGGGCTCACCGGACTCTTCCTCGGCTGCCTCGGCACGGACATCCATATTCACGATACCTACTTCGTCGTGGCGCACTTTCACTACATCATGGTCGGCGGCGCAATCATGGGTTACCTTGGCGGCTTGCACTTCTGGTGGCCAAAGATGACCGGCCGGATGTACCCGGAATGGCTGGCGCGGATTGCGGCGCTGATACTCTTTGTCGGCTTCAACCTGACTTTCTTCCCGCAATTCTTGCTCGGCTATCTGGGCATGCCCCGCCGCTACCACGTCTATCCGCCGGAATTTCAGGTCTACAACGTGATGTCCACCGCGGGCGCCTCGATTCTTGCCATCGGTTATCTGTTGCCGATGATCTATCTGACCTGGGCCGCGTTCTATGGCAAGGTCGCGGGTGATAACCCTTGGCCGGCTACTGGCCTCGAATGGAAGACCCCTTCGCCGCCGCCCACCGAGAATTTTGCGGTTACCCCAATCGTCACATGGGAGGCTTACGACTTTCATAACCGCCCGGATTTGGGTCTCGACGCAGCTGCACCGAACGAGGTTTTACCGGCCCACGGAAACGACTGAACGGCCGCTTGTCTTAGGCTTGACGCCAGGCGTGCCGCTTGCGCCTGAAACTGACGATAGAGGAGTGCGGAGTGCATCGCACCGGAGAACTGTACGGACAATTCAAGACCCTCGAGCAGCAGAAGGAATCTGCCACGCTCGGGATGTGGATCTTCCTGATCACTGAAGTGATGTTCTTCGGCGGCATCATGCTGGCCTACGCGCTGAACCGCCACGTCTATTACCCGGCGTTTGCTGTCGGCAGCAATACCCTCAGCTTGAAGCTGGGCGGCTTCAACACCGTCGTGCTGCTGGCCAGCAGCTTCACCATGGCCATGGCGGTGTGGTCCTCCCAGGTCGGCAAGAAAACCCTGATCTCCATTTTCCTTTTGTTGACCATCGCGCTGGGTTTTGTATTCTTCGGCGTGAAATACGTTGAATACAGCCAGAAATTCCACCACCACCTGGTGCCGGGCAAGAAGTTTGACATCTTCTTTTGCGTGAACAATCCCGCCGGCTGCCCGGACTTGGACGCGCCAGAACTTATGGAAGAAAGCAAACTCCTGGATGAAGCCAAGGCCGCCGACCCGGATTTGAACTCTCACGCGCAGTTGTACTACTCGGCCTATTTCGGCATGACCGGCCTGCACGCGCTGCACATGGTCATCGGCGCGGGCTTGCTGTTCTGGCTGTTCAAGGGATCGCTGGCCGGGCGGTTTACGCCCCAATGGAATACGCCCGTGGATATTGTGGGATTGTATTGGCACTTCGTCGATATCGTGTGGATCTATCTGTTTCCGCTTCTGTATCTGATTGACCGGCATAAGTAGGGAGAGACGCGTGTCTGAACAAGAACATTCCGAACATATCGTACCGCCGGGTACATACCTGGCGATCATCCTGACCCTGCTCGTCCTAACTGGCTCCACGGTTTGGGCGGCCTTCGTGAATCTCGGCCGCTTCAATATCGTTGTCGCCCTCGCGATTGCCACACTGAAGGCCACTCTCGTCGTGCTTTTTTTCATGCACGCCAAGTACAGCCCCAAGCGCACCAAGCTCATCATCCTTGCGGGTATTTTCTGGCTCGCGCTGCTCCTCGGCATGACCCTGAGCGATTACATCACGCGCGTCGACTATCGCGGCGTGCGCTTCCCGATGACCCAAGTCAGCCAGCAACTTCCCGCACAGCGCGCGTGATCCTCGCGCGAACAAGCTTCTGCCGCTGCCCCGCCTTCACAATGATGTAGTACGTATTTCACGATGTAAGTCACACTGGATATTGACTTACGTCCTGTCCCGCAGTATACTTATCTCGTATCCTACGCCTTGGAGTTCGCATGAAGGCAGAAGTCTCCACCGTCACCACAAAAGGCCAACTGGTCATTCCTTCCAAGCTGCGGCGCAAGTATGCGATCAAAGAGGGAACGCAGGTGGCCTTTCTGGAGCAAGAGAACCGCCTGGTGCTCCAGCCCCTCACACCGGAGTTCATCCGCAGCCTCCGCGGCTCCCTCAGGGGCGAGCCGTCCGCACTGAAAGCTCTGCTGGAAGACCGCAAACGGGAGCGCGAGCTATGAAGCGTATCGTGCTCGACGCCAGCGCGCTCATGACTTTCTTTGAAGATCGGCCTGGGGCCGGTAAAGTCGAGGAGTTGATTCGCTTGGGCGTCGAAGGCAAACGCCAATTGCTGATGCCCGTGGTGAATTGGGGCGAGGTCTACTACTCCACGTGGCGTGCCAAGGGGCCCGGCGTTGCGCGGAAAGTCCTGGAGGACATCGCACAACTCCCGCTGGAAATCGTTGACGCCGACCTCGAATTAACACGCACCGCAGCCGAACTTCGCGCCGAACATAAACTTCCTTATTCCGATTGTTTTGCCGCCGCCCTCGCCGCCAGTCGCAAAGCCTCCCTCGCCACCAGCGACAAAGACTTCGCCCACGTCGAAAAAAAGCTCGACATCCTCTGGACTTTGTAGTCGTGGTCTTTCACGCTTGTCCTCGTCGTTCACCAAGAACATGCAGTCTTGGACCGGGCAGTACTCCACCCAGGCGGGCGAACCGGCGCAACCCGTGCAGCGCCGCTGATCCTCGCGCCAATAATGACCGCAAAAGTCAAAACCCGTACCCTTGAAAACCACAAGGGTACGCCACTCATGGTTTGCAGGTTCGTAAAGGGTGCTCCGCCCGTTTCTTGTATACGGGAATGTCGCGGCCAGTCCCTACCCTCCGTGACAGCGGCGCGCGAGGGGGTGGCTGCCAAGTGTCAGCAACGTGCGGAGAGTCGCCCCAGATAATGATATGCTATACCTGTTCTGAGTTAGAAGGAATATGCTTCAGCGCCTTGCCCTCCTCGTAGGAATAAATAACTACGGCGACAGTTCGGGATTGACGCCTCTGAGCTATGCCGAGGCCGACGTTGATCTGTTATCCGCCGTCCTTGCTGAAAAAGGGGGGTTCACAACGACAGTTCTCAAAGGCAAGGCAGCCACACACGACGGCGTTGTTCGAGCCTTGCGAAAGTTTTATGAGCAAGAGGACCTGGGTCTTTTCCTCCTATTTTTTGCGGGCCACGGTGAAATGTTGTCTGAGATTGGGAAATTCTCGCTGCACTGCTTTGGTTCCGAGGCCCAAGACACCATAGGGACATTGACTCTCTCTGAAGTAGCTCAGAGGGTTCGCGACAAGGTCCCGGCTCCAACTGCAGTGCTTATCGTTGATGCTTGCAGAAGCAGGATGTATAGGGGCCCGCAGCGCCGGGGACCAGACCAGGGGCTTGCGGCTGCGGCAATAGCCGACATTCGACAGATAAGTGAACTAGTTCCCCGCTTTTGGGAACCCGAGTCAGTGCAAGAGCAATTCCTCGTGACCTTCCTATCGTGCGGGGTGGGCCACTACAGCTACGAAGACAGCACTCTCGGGCACGGGATTTTTACCTATGGACTGGCCCAGGAACTCCGTGGGTGTCGCGGCGCAATTCCGTTGGGCAGCTTAAGAAAGCGAGTTGGAGACTTCACCAGGGCGTATTGCATAGACCGCAGGCTTGTTCCGGTGCAGATTCCCGAGTGGGTCGAACCATCTGTTTCAGGAGAGGTCTATCTCGGAGAGGAGCCGACACGCCGAGCAGTAAGTTCCACTTCGGGCAGCGTTTCCGAACGTAGGTCGGCTCGGCGGTTTATTATGACGCTCCCGGCCAAGATTAAGCTGGTTCATTCCCCGGAGAATATATTCTCAGTCCAAGTTCGCGACATCTCGTATCTCGGTGCGTTCCTGGAGTCACGTTATCCAATAGCTGCGGGCCAGGAGATATCGATGGATTTGTGTTTGCCGGCGCAAATCCCCCGGGCTACGGATATCCATATCCATGTATTGGGAACCGTACTTCGTGTAGACCGAGAAAAAGATAAGTGGTTAGCTGCTATTAGAATGACCACTTATGAGTTCATCCCGACAAAGAAAGTGGTACTCGATCAAATCGGAGATGCGGTCACTCCCTAATTTCGCCTGCACTATCTACTTCGCACTGCCGTTGGTTCTCTTTGGCGGGTGGGCCGGTCGCAAAAATCTTGGACGATTTTGGGTGCCCCATACGCTGCTTTTGCGTGTGGGCTCTTGGGTCACGTTTGAGCGGTTCACACTTACGGCGAGTTGAATCGGCCGACCCAGAGGACGCATCCCGATACCTCGACGGTGAGTGAATCACACCTCGCATTTCTGTTTGTGGGATCTTGGCTCGAAAGAGTGCGACTCGCGGCTGACTAAGGCCTGCACTGAGCGAAGCGAGCGCAGCCAGCGTCTGACCCCTCAAAGCAAACAAGCTTCTGCCGCTTAGTCAGGTTACAGGGATTTGGTTGATGCAGGAGTGCGATCTGGGGAAGTGCAAAAAATCGCGGAGCGGCAGAAGTGAGGGGAAGTACGAACCGGCCCAGCCCTCAATCCCCTAAAGGGATCCTCGGCTCGACTCCCCCACGGGCTCTGGGGGTGCACGCTGCCAGCCAATATACGTTGTTTGTTTTCAACATCTTAAAGTCACGCGGCGAGTAAAAACGCACTACCCCCGAGGAAAAATTTACTCTGAAGCCGTATCGGAAAAATTTTTCCGCCGAATTTTCTCCCCATCTTCGCCCATTTCCGCCAGCCTGCCTTGACCGCAACTCGCGCGAATTGCTATGGTGAATGATTATGCTGGGCCCAGTTTACCCACTGAGCGCCAGCGTCTCCTGTGAGGGAGCACTTTCGGATTATGGGACTTACAAAACTCGTTGTGCGCGGCGCCCGCCAGCACAACTTGAAGAACATCAATATCGAAATCCCGCGAAACACCCTCACGGTCATCACCGGGCTTTCGGGTTCCGGCAAGTCTTCGCTCGCATTCGACACCATTTATGCGGAAGGCCAGCGCCGCTACGTTGAATCTCTCTCCGCCTACGCGCGCCAGTTTCTCGATCAGATGGAGCGGCCCGAGGTGGATGTGATCGAGGGGCTGTCTCCCTCCATCGCCATCGAACAGAAGACCACCACGCGCTCACCGCGCTCCACCGTCGGCACCATCACCGAGATTTACGATTATCTCCGCGTCGTTTACAGTTCCGTGGGCGTGCCCCACTGCCCGAATTGCGGCAAGCCCATCACGCGGCAATCCAGCGAGCAGATTGTTCAGGCCATCCTGCAGGGAGAGCTGTGCAAACCCGACGATCGCATCATGATCCTGGCGCCGATCGTGCGTGGAAGGAAGGGCGCTTACCGCAAGGAACTCGAGAAGCTGGCCCAAGATGGCTTCGTCCGCGTGCGCATCAATGGAGAGTTGCTCCCTCTGGACGAAACGCCAGTGCTGGACAAGCGCAAGAATCACACTATCGAAGTGGTGATTGACCGGCTGCTCGTCAAACAAGGCATCTCCTCCCGCCTCGAGCAGTCCATCGCCACGGCGCTGAAGCTGGCGCAAGGTTTGGTCACCGTCGCGGTCGTCGGCGGGAAGGAGCACATCTTCTCCGAAAGGCTGGCCTGCCCGGATTGCGGCCTGTCCGTGCCGCAACTCGAGCCGCGCTCGTTCAGTTTCAACTCACCCTATGGCGCTTGTCCGGCGTGCAACGGCCTCGGCTCCAAATACGATTTCGATCCTGCCAAAGTGATTGTGGACTGGACACGGCCCCTCTTCGACGGCGGCCTTGGAACAGGTTCCGGCTCCGCCATTCTGAAGCGCACGCTGGAACTCGCCGCCTACGCCCACGGGTTTCACCTGGACACGCCTTTCGATAAGTATCCGGCTCGCGTGCAGAATCTCTTGCTCTTCGGCTATCCGCCCTCGGACGGCAAACGCGCCGGAACACCCAAGGCCGTGCGTTCCGAAAGCAACGAGAAAGGTTTCCGCTTTCAGGGCATCTTGCGCTTTCTCGAACGCAATTTCGAGGAATCCAATTCCGATTCCTATCGTGAATGGATGACGCGGTACATGTCCGCAACGCAATGCAGCGCCTGCCACGGCAGACGTTTGCGCCCGGAATCCCTTGCCGTGAAACTGGCTGGGTGGTCCATTGCGGACTTCACCGCTCTGGCCCTCAGTGATGCGCGGCCCGCCGTTGACAAGATTCTCTCTCAGCTTACGCCTCGCCAGAAGGAAGTCGCGGGAAGGCCGCTGGCGGAAATTGCGGAGCGCATCGACTTCCTGCTCGCCGTCGGCCTCGGCTATCTCAGCCTGGAACGTTCCGCCGCGACTCTTTCCGGCGGCGAAGCCCAGCGCATCCGACTGGCGACGCAGATCGGTTCCCGCCTTCGCGGCGTCCTCTACGTCCTGGACGAGCCGTCTATCGGCCTCCACTCGCGCGATAACAACCGTTTGCTGCATTCGCTCGAGCAACTTCGCAATCTCGGCAACACGGTTATCGTCGTCGAGCATGACGAAGACACCATCCGGCGCGCCGATTTCGTTGTCGATCTCGGTCCCGGTGCCGGAAACGCCGGTGGCTACCTGGTCGCCAAAGGCAAGCCGGAGGAAATTTCCGCCTGCAGCGAGTCGCTGACGGGGCGATATCTAACCGGCGCGGCGAAGATTCCCGTTCCCACAAAGCGCCGCAGCCCCAATGGGAAAATGATTCAGGTGCTCGGTGCGCACGCCAACAACCTAAAGGATTTCGATGTCTCCTTTCCGTTGGGCTTGTTCACCGTTGTCACCGGTGTTTCCGGTTCCGGGAAATCCACCCTGGTCAACGACATTCTCTATCGCGTCCTGGCACAGAAACTGTACCGTTCCATGGAGCCGCCCGGCACGCACCGCATGCTCCTTGGCATCGAGCACATCGACAAAGTCATTGAGATTGATCAGGCGCCCATTGGCCGCACGCCGCGCTCGAATCCCGCCACCTACACCGGCGTTTTCACTCCCATCCGCGAGCTTTTCGCCATGCTCCCGGAATCCCGCCAGCGCGGCTACCGCCCCGGGCGCTTCAGCTTCAACGTGAAAGGCGGACGTTGCGAAACCTGCCAGGGCGAAGGTCTCCGCCGCATCGAAATGAATTTCCTGCCGGACGTGTATGTCACTTGCGAAGTTTGCCGCGGCCGCCGCTACAATTCGGAAACGCTTGCCGTTCGCTACAAGGGAAACAGCATCAACGATGTTCTGAATTTGCCGGCCAGCGATGCGCTGAAGCTCCTCGAAAACATTCCCCAGATTCAGCAGAAGCTCTCCACCATGGTCGAGGTGGGGCTTGGCTATGTGCAGCTCGGCCAATCGGCTACCACGCTTTCCGGCGGCGAAGCCCAGCGCATCAAGCTGGCCCGCGAACTTTCCAAACGCCAGACTGGCAGGACCGTCTACATTCTCGATGAGCCCACCACCGGCCTGCATTTCGATGATGTGCGCAAGCTCCTGGACGTCCTCCAGCGGCTCGTGGATCTCGGCAACACCGTTTTGATCATCGAGCACAATCTGGACGTCGTCAAACAAGCGGACTGGGTCATCGATCTGGGCCCTGAAGGCGGCCAGGGCGGCGGGCGGATCGTGGCGCAAGGCACTCCCGAACAAGTCGCCCGCGTGAAGAAGTCCTACACCGGCCAGGCGCTCGCGCGTACTTTGGGGTTGAGCAGCTCTTCAAACGGTAGCGCCATCGCCGAACGCAAAGAGGCTGGGGCATGACCGCCACGCTCCACTCCATCTCCCACTTGCGCCTCCGCGGTCTTCCTCGTAGAGTGATGACACCCGCATGAGTATCTATTCCATCCAGCCTTTGACGTTTGGCGGTGTGCGCACCTATCCCTTGGCCTCTCGCAAAAGCAAAGTCAATGTCGGCGATTTTGCGCATGCGGTGGGCCGCAAACCTTCACTGTCGAAGTTCCTCGACTCCTTGCCACGAATTCTGGCTGCGCAGGATTTGCGCGAACTGCTCACCGCCATTCATCGCGCTCGTAAACACAAACGCGCCATCCTCTGGGGTCTCGGCGGCCACGTCATCAAGGTCGGCCTCGGCCCGGTTCTCGTTGACCTCATGCGCCGCGGGTTCATTTCCGGGATCGCCATGAATGGCGCCGCCTTGATCCATGATTTTGAAATCGCCTTGGCCGGCAATACTTCCGAAGATGTCGAAGCCGCCCTCGGCGAGGGTCAGTTCGGCATGGCCGAAGAAACCGGCTCCTACATCAACGAAATCGCCAAACTGGCCTACCGCATTCGCATTGGCTATGGCGAAGCTGCCGGACAATACTTGACCAGTGGCATCCTCTCGCCGAAGCATCCGGAGTCCAGCGTTCTGATCGAAGCCTACCGGAGCAGAATCCCCGTCACCATTCATCTGGCCATCGGCACGGACATCCCGCACATGCATCCCGCGGCTGAAGGAACCTCGCTCGGCGCCGCAACCTTCTCCGATTTCCGCCTCTTTTGCGCTCTGGTGCGGGAGATGGATGCCGGCGGCGTGTTTCTCAATTGGGGCTCCGCCGTGCTCCTGCCGGAAATTTTCCTGAAGGCGGTTTCCGTCGTTCGCAATCTCGGAGTGCCCCTCCACCCCATCACCACCGCGAATTTTGACTTCATCCAACATTACCGGCCGGTCCAAAATGTTGTGCGGCGGCCTACCGCCCCAGCCGGTGGAAGGAAAGGCAGCAGCTCCAGGGGATTCGCCATCACGGGTCATCACGAACTCCTCTTGCCCCTGGTGGCCGCCGCACTGGCTTCCGGCTGGCCTGCTTCGGAGAAACACACGAGATCATGAATCCTTTTGACGATCCCCCCTCCTCACCACCAGAACCTTCTTCGGGCCGCGAGTCAGCTTCTCCAGCCGGCCAACTCACTCATTCCTCGGAACCCTTAGCGGGCGATCCCCTGATGTTGGCCGCACCGTATCCCACGCCGGTGAGGCCTTCTTCACCCCAATACCCTCAAGACTTACAAATCACCTGGTCTTGGCCGCATCTCATCCTCTTCGTCCTTTTTGGCCTCGTAAGCCTGGTTATGGTGCAGGGCATTCTCGCAGTGTTTTATTTGCCGCACGGCCAGAAACTTACCACCAAGCAGATGGAACAGTACCTGCTCTCCAAGCCGCAATTCGCCATCGGCAGCATGCTCATCTGGTACGCCGCCATCTTTTTTTTCCTCTATGTTACGTTGTCGCTCCTGCGCGGCCACTCCTTCTGGGAGTGTCTCGGCTGGCGCAAGATCAACTCGCACAATCGCGAGCAGCCCAGAAACCCGTTTGTTTATTTCATCGCCGGCTCCGGGTTGTCTCTTTTCGTTGCTCTTCTCACGGCGCGCATGAAGGAGCCGGAGAACATCCCCATGCAAGAGTTGTTCAAACATCGCCAGACCGCGCTGCTCTTCGTAGCTATGGCGGTGCTTGTGGCCCCGCTGGTGGAGGAAACGCTCTTCCGTGGATATCTTTATCCCCTATTTGCGCGATTGATCGCGGCTCTCTTGCGCTTCTTCGGCATCGAGGCCGCACCGGCTCTGCGAAGCGGCATCCTCAGCAGCATAGTTCTCACAGGAGTTCTTTTCGGCCTCATGCACGGCGCGCAGTTGGGGTGGACCTGGAGTCTTGTCTCCATGCTCATCCTCGTTGGCATTATCTTCACGCTGGTGCGCGCGCGTACCGGCAGCGTTTTTGCCAGCTTCCTGATGCATCTGGGGTACAACTCGCTCATTGCCGTGGCCGCGGTCTTAAGCACGCACGGCTTCACGCGCATCCCCGCAGGCCAGTGATCGATTCATTTCGCCTTTCGCCTTCGTTACAATTCCACTAGAAAGGAAGCACCGGAGAATGTACGTAGCGCAGCCCATCGAGTGGACCGACCGCGGCGTGGTCATGCTGGACCAGCGACGCCTTCCCGCCGAGGAGATCTATTACACCTACACGGACTACCGCGAGGTGGCCAAAGCCATTCGCGAAATGGTGATTCGCGGCGCGCCCGCCATCGGTGTCGCGGCAGCGATGGGCGTTGCCCTTGGCGTGCTCCACTCGCGCGCCACTTCCGTGGATGCATTGAAAGCGGAATTTGCGGAGATTTCCCGGGAGCTGGCGGAAACGCGCCCCACCGCTGTCGATCTCTTTTGGGCCCTGCAACGCATGAAAGTTCGCTTCACGGAATTGCTGGCCTCCTCCGCCAGTCTGTCCGAAGTACGCAGCGCCCTCATTGCCGAAGCCCGGGAAGTGCATCTCGAAAAAAAGGCCACCGACGAAGCCATCGGGCGTTTCGGCGCGGAGTTCATGCCCAAGGAAGGGCAAGTGATGACGCAATGCAATGCGGGCGCGCTGGCCACGGGAGGAATTGGCACCGCACTCGGGGTAATCCGCGTCGCCTTCCAGCAGGGCCACAAGCTGCATGTGCTGGTGCCGGAGACGCGCCCCTATTTGCAGGGCGCGCGGCTTACTGCCTGGGAACTCCACCGCGGCGGCATTCCCCTCACCCTCATCACGGACAACATGGTCGGCCACTTCCTGAAGACCGGCAAGGTCGGCGCCATTGTCACCGGCGCGGATCGCATCGCCGCCAACGGCGACACCGCCAACAAGATCGGCACATATCAGATTGCCGTGCTGGCCAAAGAAAACAACGTGCCCTTCTACATCGCCGCGCCGGTTTCCACCTTTGATCTTTCGATACCCGATGGCGACCATATTCCCATCGAGGAGCGCTCCGCCGCCGAGGTCACGCACATTCAGGGAGTGCGCATCGCGCCCGATGTTCCCGCGGCGCACCCGGCCTTCGATGTAACGCCCAGCCGCTACATTCGCGCCATCTTCACGGAGCGCGGCGTGGCCCAGGCCCCCTACATCGAATCCCTGCGCGGCCTGGCCGCCGCGCAACCTCTCCGCTCTTGATTTTGTAGTGGCCGGCCTTCAGGCCGGTTCTTGTTCCAACCCTCTTCCTTGTGTCGGGTCCGCCTTCTGTTTATCCTGAGCCCCGAAAGGCCTGCTCTCCTACTTCCCCTCCAGCGCCTTCTCGATCTTTGTGACCGTATCCCGCACGCCTGCCGCCATAGGTCCATTTGGATCCAGCCGCAGGTATTCTTGATACTCCTTCAGCGCACCCGGCGCGTTCCGCTCTCGCAGCAGGATGTTGCCCATAAGAGCGTGCGCCGCCGCCAGATCCGGCACTGCCTTAACAGTCGCTTCGGCGTAGGGTGCCGCATCCTGCCATCGCCCTTCGGCCCAGAACGTCTTTGCGAGCTCATACTTCGCTGGTGTCGAGTCGGGTCCCAATTCCAGCCCCTTTTTCAGCGCCTCTTCCGCGGCGGGATAATTCTTCTCTTGATTCTCTACTGCTCCCAAATCCACATAGGAAGCCGCCAATTTCGGTTCCAACTCGATGCTCCGTCTCAGCGCCGTCTCCGCCCGCTGCTGCGGCGCCACGATTCTTACAGGGGCAATCAGCTCTGCGATTTCACGTGGCTTAGACGGACCACCAGGCACAGCCTCCGGGATGGTATACTGAGCGGCGACCGACGGGTGTGAGGTGTGTCATGGCCCGGCTGCCGAAGCGAATCTGTGTTCTCCTCACTCTGCTGATCATCCCTACGGCGGTTTTTTCTCAACTGACGCAAAGCGCCGTCCGCGTCAGCGGCACGGTGGTCTCTGAGGGACAGAATCAGCGAATTTTGCATGTTGTGGTGCGCCTGTGCGACTCTAGCGGCAACTTAATCGAGCAGGCCACCACCACTGACTCTGGCGAATTCTTTTTTCGCGGATTGCAGCGTGCGCCCTACATTCTTACGTTCGAAGCGATTGGTTTCGAAAGCGCTGAGATTAATGTGGACCTGAGCTTTGCTTCTGATCGCGGCATGACGGTTTACCTAAAGCCGGTGGAGAAGGAATCCACTCCAGCATCCGCGGGAGCGACCATTTCCGCTCATGAACTATCGATGCCCGAGGCGGCGCGCAACCTAGTTGCGTCCGGAAAAAAGAAGCTTTACGCAGACAAGAACCCCGAGGGCGGGCTAAAGGACTTTCGACAGGCGGTAGCCCATGCACCCGGCTATTACGAGGCTTACTGCGAAATGGCGATGGCCTATGCCACCATGAGCAAAGTGGACGAAGCAATCAAAAGCTTTCGCAAGTCCATTGAAGTGAGCCGCGACAGGTACGGTAATGCGGACCTTGGCTTGGGCACCCTATTAGTCGAGAAAGGTGATGTTGATGCCGGAGAAAAGACGATCCGTCGCGGGGTCCAGTTGAATCCCAACTCCTGGCTCGGGTTCTTCGAATTGGGCAAGCTGGACCTCAATCGCGATCGCCTCGACTCGGCGCTCAAGTCGGCCGAACGGGCCCAGGCGCTCTCCCCGAATACTCCGATTGTTTATCGCCTGCTCAGCAACATCCACATGCGGCAAAAAAAATACACGGAACTGCTCGCTGATCTTGACGCCTACATCAGGCTGGACCCCAACAGCCCTGCAGGTCTACGCGCCGTCGAGATACATGACCAAATTGCCCAGAAGCTCGCCATTCAAGGCCAAGCTGCTCCCACGGGTACCAAACCGCAGTAGCCGTATCGTCCGCGTTTATGGGGCAGCCGGTCTTGTATAATGGAGTACCCCGATTTCAATCGGGTCCCAGCCTCCAGTGCGGTCCAAACGGGCCGCCCGGGGTAATCGCCGCGCTTCGGAAGCGTGGGTCCCCGCCCTGACTTCATGTTGGACTGGCTCACAAAGAGCAAGGAAAAACGGCGGCGCAAAAATAAGAGGGGCGGCTTTTAGGCCGCCCCCTCTCTCCGCATCTTCGCGGAATAAATTAGAAGGTAAACTTCGCCGTGAGCTGGACCACGCGCGCGGAGGAGTCGAACCCGAGGAAGTTGCCGTACGGGCTCGAAGGAACACCTTGCATGCTAAAGATCTGGCCGGTGGTCCCATCATTGAGGTTGGCGTCGGGCCCAGAAAAGTTCGGATGGTTAAGGGCGTTGAAGGCCGTCAAGCCAATACCCAGGGAGGTTTTCTCCCTGAGCTGGAAGGTCTTGAAGAGGGCCATGTCGATATCAAAATAGCCTGGACCGCGGAACTGGTTCCGTGTCTGGTTAGGCCAGGAGGTGTATCCCGTCCAGGTCGCGGCAGTGGTATTGGTGAATGCATTGGCATTGATGCAACCCGTGGGAGTTGGATTGGTGTAAGCGTTGGCAGCACCGCAGGTGGTTTGAGCCCCCCCAGAAATCTGGTTGCCCATAATGTTGCCGTTACCGTTTATCATGGTGCCGCCCAGGTTGCCGTCCAGAACCGTGAAAGGAATCCCGGTATGCGCGAACACCTTTCCGGACCACTCCCACCCACCCAGCAATTCCTTCATGATCTTATTTTGGAAGTGAACAGGTGGGCTGATGACGAAGTCGGCGGTGACGAGGTGACGTACGTCATAGTCGGAGTTTCCGTAGTTACCCGCACGCAAGCTGGTGGGATCGTTTTGTCCCAGAAGCGAGTCCGGATTAATGACGAAGAGACCGCCATTGGATACTTCATCCAAGTTGTGGGAGTACGTATAGTTGAAGTGCATAAAGATCCAATTCCGGAACTGCTCCCTCAGGGTGACAGTAAGACCGTTGTAGTTGGACACGGCGCCACTCTGGATCGTGTTCACTTCACCATAATTGGGCACAGCGGGCGCTTCATTAATGCCAGGAATTCCTGCGTAGATGCCGTAGGCGTCGTAGGCATTGGGAAACGCGTTGCTGTAGGGCAACTGGATGACGTGGTTACCGTTGTAGTTGATGGTGAGCGCAGTCGTCGGCCCGATCTGCTGGTCAATTTTCAGGTTCCACTCCTGCGCCTGGGGCGCGTGAATTGTCCCTACGATCGGCGTGAACGCGGGCGCCGGGAAGGTTACGTTAAGGGCTGCCAGCGCTGTCTCGATTTCATTATAGCTCTTCGAAACATTGAAAGCCTGCGCAGCTGCTGTGTACGTCACGGCAGAACCAGTCGCTGTCGTATCGAAGGGATAGGTCCCCGTGGGAGGATGAACGCGGAACATCACCGACACCGGGGGATTCGCCAGCAGGTCATCCACGAGGCCAGCCGCGGGATTGTCATAGAAAAGCCCGATGCCTCCGCTGATTGTGGTCTTGCCGTTGAAAAACAGAAAATGATTCTTTCCCCCCCCGGGTGCCCAGCTGAACGCGAGGCGAGGAGAATACACTAACGCGTCCACGCCAGGGTACGCTGTGTGCTGTCCCGAATTAATGTCGCTGCTGTAGGGAACGTCACCGGCCCCTGCACCTGCCATCACGCTCGCCAAGGTGTCGAACGGACCCGTGAAGTTGGCGAAACAATTGTGCTGGCAAACAGGATCGGAGTTGCGCTCGACACGCAGCGCCGCTGTCAGCGAAAAATTGGAGGTCACCTTCCATGTATCAGTGGCATAAATACCCATCCCCCAGAATGCAATCGGCACGTTGGAGGCCAGGTTGTCAGCCTGGCGGTATTGATAGGCGAGTCCGTTGGCAAAATCCTGGAGCCCGTTCGCGAGGCCGAGCCCGTTCACGAGGGTTGTCCCGATGTTCCGGAAGTACACCAAAGGACTGTTAAAGAAGAAGTTGTGGTCGCTCACGTCGTATCGGCGGAAATTCACGCCAAACTGCAGGTTGTGTTTTCCCTTCGTCCAGGTAAAGTTATCGATGAACTGGTACTGGGTAATGTTGCGGCCTTGCGGGAAGTCGTACGAAGGGTTGAACGCTGTAAAGGTAGCGTCGCCGTAAAAATTGAGAGCGTATGGGAAGAGGGCCTGCACCGCTGCAGTGTTTTGTGCGAATTGCGCAATGTAGTGGCTCAGTGTGGCTGTAAATTCATTCGTCTTATTGCCACTGAAGACGTGTCGTTCGTCCGCCTGGTAGTCATAGGCAGGCTGACTGGAATTCGCGTCAAACCTCGAATCCACCGGATCTATATAGCTCGGCTGGAGTCCGTAGTCGAGCTTAAATCGGAAAAAGACATCGTCTTTCGAGGTCAGCTTGTAATCGAGTCGGGGAGCCAAAATCCACTCTTTCGCATAGGACGTAGGCGTCTCGGTTACGACTTGCGAGCAATGCCACTGCGAACTGGTCGCCGGGTCGCCCCATCCGGGCACTACGCCGGCCACGCAACCCGGGCTCTGCGCGCCTGCAATTGCGGCCTTGCCCTTTGCCGCATTAGCATACTCATTCATTATGAACTGGTACGTCGCCGATTCATTTGGCGCGACGTTCGCAATATTCGCCAGCACCGCCGATGCAAAAGCTGGCGTCGGCATCGTTACGGGATCCACGTTCGGCAACACGAAGTGCATCCCTTCGGTATCGAAAAAGAACCAGAATTTGTCCTTCACAACCGGCCCACCGACAGCGCCGGCCCACTGGTTGGCGTTATCGAACGGCCGCGGGGTTGCGGGTGCGGTCGAATTGTTGAGCCAGTCATTTGCATTCAAATACCGGCCATTCCACCACCACTGCGCGTTGCCGTGGAAGGCGTTCGTGCCGGACTTGGTTACGTAGCTCACCTGTGCGCCCATGAGCTGGCCATATTGGCCAGAATAGGGATCGGTTGTCACAGTCATTTCCTGCATCTCGTTGGCCCCCAGCGTCAGGTTGGTTGCCCCGGTGTTGTTGATGTTGAAGTACGGGTCCATGTCGTTTTCGCCGTTCACTGTGTACAGGTTGGAGGTGCCTGGCAAGCCGTTCACCGTAAAGTTGCCATACCCATATCCTGTTGCTACCACAACACCCGGAGCTGTAAACGCGAGCGTCGTGATGTCGCCTCCTGGGGCCGGGAGCAGGGAGACCTCGGTAGGAGTAAAGGAGGTTGAGACACCCGGGTCCGTGCTGATGAGCGGGGCTTCAGCCGTCACTTCAACGATCTCTGCCGTTTTTGCAATCTCCAGAGCAAAATCGATTTGGGCGACTTGTCCCACCTCGACTGCAGTCGTCCGGATTGACTTCGCGAAGCCGCTTACGCTGACTGAAACCTCGTAACGGGCCGGTTTCAACAGGTTGAATCGATATAGGCCTTCACCACTGGTTGTGGCGGTCTGTGTTGCGCCAGTATCAAGGCTCTTCAAGTTAATGACCGCATTCGGGACGACGCCCCCCGTTTGGTCAACCACGCGGCCAGCAACGCCGCCGGCGATCAGCGACTGGCCTACCGCCTGATTTACACACACCATAGCGAGAAGGAATGTTATGAATACCCCTATTCTGAACAGCTTCATCCGAACCTCCTTAAAAGGCTTGTTATCATCTTGCGATGACTTCCATTTTGCATCTTTGAAAAACGCAAACTGCAGGGGGACAGTAAACTGCCCATTCCCTCGAAACCCCATAATTTGTTCAGAAACCCCCACCACGGGAGCTGCCTGCGGCGAATATTATGGCAATTGGCTAACCAATTTCGGCTAGATTTAAAACCTACTTTTTCAATAAGTTAGCTATAGCCCAGAAGCGCCTAGCAGACGAGAAATACAAAATTAAGTAGCAAGAGATGGCTTGTACCAAAATCCATATATCAGGTGCGCGGTCCTCAGTTGCTCGGGTAGCCCTATGAGCCAACTCGTCGGCAAGTCAACGGCGTCGGCAGACCCTTCAGGGTGTAAGAGATCAAGGATGCCGCACGCGTTCCGCCAGGGCTCGCGCCCGCTGTCGCGCGATTTCCACGAACCGCGAATCCCCCGCAATCTGGTCCAGCAGCGGCAGTGCGCGCTGGGGCTCCGGCAAAACTCGCTTGATCATGTCGTTCTCAAATTGCAGCAGTGCGTCGTTCACCCCAAGCCGGTCGTACTTCATGCGCCTTTTCAGCAAGTCGATCAATTCCTGTTGGCGCGCTAATCCCTCGCAAATCTGCAGCAATTGCATCGCCTGTGTGTTGAGCGTGTAATTGAACTTTACTTCGTGCGATTCGCCCGGCGCCTCCCAGCGAAACGTCTTTTCCCCCAGGTTCGCGATCTTCCGGTGTACATCCAAATCCAGCCCCTTAAAATGGTTCAACTGCCCGGCCAGCTCGAAAATCTTCGCGCGCAATCCCACGCCAACCTCAAATGGCGTCGATCCCGCGTCTTCGTCCAACTGGCGGATTTCATAGCTGGCATTCCCGGAGCTCTCCGGGATCTTGATCTCGATGAATTCTGGCACGCTGGACTTGAACACCCGCCGGTACGTAAAAACACCGCCCGCCGGCGCAGCCACAGCAGGCATCGCCGCTGCCCATAGGCACGGCGCCAGCAAGAAAATCACCACGCGACGGCGAAGGAAGCTCATTGGTTTGTCAAGATGCCGGCGGCGCGGCGGCCCGTTGCGCGGCCGGCCAGCGCACCGAGCGGATTGATTTTTCGTTCACCGGATGTTGCGCGCTGTACGCCGAACCGCCGCCGCAACTGCTCCGCCTGAATATGACACAGCGCTACGGCCAGTGCGTCCGCCGCGTCCGATGGTTGCGGCGTTTCCTTCATTGCCAGTAGGGCCTGCACCATGGCCTGCATCTGCTTTTTGTCGGCTTGGCCGTGCCCTGCAACGCATGCCTTCACTTCGCGAGGCGCATAACTGAATACCTCCACGCCGTGCTGTTCGGCCGCCAGCAGCACCACGCCGCGCACTTCCGCCAGGCGCAGCGCCGTCCTCATATTCAGCGCGGCAAACACCGATTCCACTGCCAGCGCCTGTGGCGCAAACTCCTCCAGCAAATCACAAAGCAGCTTGTGCACATCCTGCAGCGCCGCTCCCCTCGAGGCCTTCTGACGTTTCGCCGCCACGCGCAGCGCTCCATAGAGCAGCGCCCGGCACGTCTTCCCGTCGCTCTCAACAATGCCGTAGCCCGTGGGACCCGCCGACGCCGGATCTACTCCCAGCACGCGAAACATTCTGGCCTTCCCGTCTTCAATCTTTTTCTCGCCCACTTTATGTTAGTCTACGGCGAACCCCAACCCTCTTCCACCACATTCTCGCGGCAAAGCAGTCCTCAAAGCAAAACGGCCACCGAGTCTCGCCCGATGGCCGCTGCTGAAAATCGTCGACTAGTTTGCGCCGACCGCCGCCTGAATTTCCGATTCGTCGATATCGAAGTTGGCGTATACGTGCTGCACGTCATCGTGCTCTTCCAACGCTTCCACCAGCCGCAGCATCTGCGAGGCCTGCTGCCCGGTAAGCTTGATGTAGTTCTGCGGCACCATGCCCAGCTCCGCGGAAGCAGGCTTAATCCCAGCCTTCACCAGTGCTTCTTTCACCGCCTCCAGTGATTCCGGCGGCGTCACGATGTACCACGCCGACCCCTCGTCCTTCATATCCTCGGCACCCGCTTCCAGCACAATGTCCAGAAGCTGGTCTTCGCTCGCGGCTTCCTTGGGTACGTTGATTTCTCCTTTGCGGTGGAACATCCACCCAACCGCTCCTGCCTCCGCCATGTTTCCGCCATTCTTGCTAATCAAGTGGCGGAACTCGCCGACGATTCGGTTGCGATTGCTGGTGACCACCTGAATCAGCATCCCCACGCCGCCGGGACCGTATCCCTCGAACGTCACTTCTTCAAACTGCTCGCCTTCCAGTTGGCCTGTGCCGCGCAGTACCGCCCGTTCGATATTTTCGTTGGGCATGTTTTCGTTCTTCCCGGCCAGGATCGCCGTGCGTAAGCGTGGATTGGTGTTTGGGTCGCCGCCGCCAATGCGCGCGGCGATGGTGATTTCGCGGATTAGACGCGTGAAAATGCGGCCGCGCTTTGCGTCGGTGGCCGCCTTTTTGTGCTTGATTGTCGCCCACTTTGAATGGCCAGACATAACAATTCCTCTTCTTATGACTTGTGGCCCTGTGCAGGCCATGCAATTTTTGGCTTGGCCGCGGGTCCCTCTCGCGGCACACCCAGTCGCGGGGATTCGTCCTGCGGAAACCTGCGAGCCGAGTGCCAACGGTGCGTTAATGACCCGCCGGTAGCTACCCCTGAATCAACGGCCTGCCAGGCGCTAGGAGTCCAAACCCCGCCAGTCTAGCACACCCGCGCCTGCTCCGAAACCCGCTATACTTGACCTTCAAACCATGGTTGCCATTCCTTCGCGACACTCGAATGCTCCCCGCCCAGACGTCTCCGAGGGTCGGCTCAAAGTGCTGATTCTGTGCTCTCGCGTGGTTCCCTACGCTTCCCCCCTCTTCCGGCATCTGGCACAAGATCCTCGCGTGGAAATCCTGGTTGCCTACTGCAGCCTCCAGGGAGCCGAGCGCAGTCGAGATCCTGAATTTGGCGTCGAAGTCCAGTGGGATGAGCCCCTGCTCGACGGTTATCCGTGGGTCGAAGTATCAAAAAAGGGTCCTTGGCCCAACGTGGGATCTCTCTTTGGACTTTGGAACTCCAGACTGTGGACGCTCATCCGTGGCGGCTCCTTCAACGCCGTGGTGATCTATACCGGCTACATGTGTGCCGCCTTCTGGCAAGCTGTCCTGGCTGCAAAAAGCTGCGGCATCCCCGTGGTGATCTCTTCCGATTCCACTGTCCTGCAGCCTCGCGATCAGGCGCGTTGGAAAAGACCCATCAAGCCCTTCATTCTTGGCAGTGTCTATCGCAGCGTGGACGTCTTGATGGCTGGTTCGCCCGCAGCTGCTCAGTTGGCCACCCAATTAGGTATGCCGCAGAAGCGCATCATGGTCATTCGCTCTGGCGCGGACAAGGACGCGTGGATGGCGCGCGCCCAAAAATCGCATCCCCACGCCATTCGCGCTTCCTGGAATGTGCCTTCGCATGCGCCGGTGGTGTTCTATTGCGGCAAACTGCAGCCCTGGAAGCGCCCGCTCGATCTGCTCCGCGCGTTCGCCAAAGCCAACGTCGCTGGCGCGTATCTTGTGCTCGCTGGCGACGGTGCGCTGCGCAAGGAACTGGAAGATGAGGCGCGCCACTTAAACCTGCAAGAACGCGTCCGTCTGCTGGGTTTCGTCAATGTCTCGCAGCTTGCCGGCTTTTACAAAGCCGCCGACCTTTTTGTCCTTTGCTCGGATTACGATCAATGCCCGCTCGTCGTGCCAGAAGCAATGTTTTCTGGAATTCCCGTCATTCTAAGCGATGCCGTGCTCGGCCGCCGGGACATGATTCACGAAGGTCAGAGCGGCTACTCTTATCCCTGCGGTGATGTCGCTGCCCTTGCCGCCATTCTCCGGAAAGTGCTCTCTGATCCGGCTCTTCTTGATCGGTTGAAAGCCGGCGTGCGCCGCCAGATGGAGTCTTGGACCATGGCCGATTGCCTGGATAGTTGGCTGGCCGCCATTGAAATTGCCCAGCGCTTCAAACCACACTCAGGCGGGAGGGCTTCTTGAGGCTGTCCTCCTTAGCGCGCGGCGTTCACCCTGTCCTCGGACGCCTCGCCCCAAAGAGGGGTTGATCGTGAAGCTCTTGCTCTATTCTCATTTCTTTGCGCCGAGCATTGGTGGCGTGGAAACCGTAGTGATGTCTCTCGCTAGGGGATTGTCCCCCTGCGCCAAGACCAGCTCGAAGGGCGAGTTTGAGCTTACTCTCGTAACCCAGACCCCCTGCGGCCCCTTCGACGATTCCTCGCTTCCTTTCCCGGTCGTGCGTCAGCCCAGTTTCAATGCACTCCGCAAACTCGTTCGCTCCGCGGATGTGGTTCACGTCGCCGGCACCGCCATGGTTCCCGTCTTGCTTGGGCGTGTGTTGCGAAAACCCGTGGTCGTTGAACACCACGGTTTTCAGGCCATTTGCCCGACCGGGCAGTTATTCCAGGAGCCGGATAACATCCCCTGCCCCGGCCATTTCATGGCGGAACGCTACACACATTGCCTTGCTTGCGCGCCTACCCCCAAGCCTTTTGCATCATTTCGTCTCTGGCTGCTTACCTTCTTTCGGCGGTTCCTTTGCCAGCACGTCGCCGTGAACATCACGCCAACCAACTGGCTGTCCGGCATGTTGCAATTGCCTCGAACCGAGACCGTTCCCCATGGTCTCGCGCCATCGTCCCCGCTTGTGCGGCTTCCTGCCGGCCACCCAGTCCCAGTGCTCGTTTTTCTGGGCCGCATTGTTACGACCAAAGGACTTCTTTTGCTCCTCGAAGCAGCGCGCCTGCTGCAGCACCAGAATCGCCCGATCGAACTGAAGGTCGTCGGCGACGGCCCCGAACGCGCCGCTCTTCAGAAACTCGCGGCAGAATGGAAGCTCGCCATGCAGGTGCACTTTCTCGGGCGGCTCCCCGATTCTCAAATCGCCGATCTTCTGGCCACAGCCGACCTTCTGGTCGTTCCCTCTCTCGGCGGCGAGGTTTTTGGTATGGTCATTGCTGAAAACATGCTTCGTGGAGTCCCCATTCTGGCCTCCGATCTCGGTGCCTTTGTCGAAGTCCTGGGAGATGCCGGGCGCACTTTCAAAACCGGAGATTCTTCTGACTTGGCTCGTCAAATCGTTCAACTTCTCGATGATCCCGCTGCCTCCCGGCGCCTCGGCGTGGCGGCTCACCAAAGGGTGCGCGATTTCTTCGCTCTGAGTCGTATGATAGAAGGACACGCCCAGATTTACAGACGTCTTGCGCCGGACAGGTCCGCGTTATGATTTCCACAACCACCAACACGGGTCTTCACGATTTTGTCGGAAATAATGTCCTCGCCCGGCTTGTCCGTCCAGGGCTGAAAGCTGCGGATCTGGGTTCGGGACCCGGCGCCATGGCCGCGCGATTGGCCGCGATGGGTTGCGACGTCCTGGCTGCGGATCTCACCAAAAATGGTTTTGCGGCCGGGCTTCCCCATGTCACCGTTGATTTTAACCAGCCCGATTTCGCGTCTCTCTTGGGCCCTCGGCTATTTGGTTTGGTCACCGCCATCGAAGTTATCGAGCACGTGGAAAGCCCCATCGGGTTTCTCCGCAATATTGCCCGGTTGCTCGCGCCCACCGGCGTGGCAGTTCTGACGACGCCGAATGTCGATTCGCTGCCCGCACGTTTCAAGTTCTTTCTCGCCGGGAAAATCCGCACCATGGATGAGCATGGGGAACCCACGCACATCTCCCCCATTTTCTTCGATCTTCTTCAGCGGCAATTTCTCCCGCTCGTTGGCCTCCGGCTTCGCCAGCACCTCGTTTTTCCCGCCCACGGCTATCAACTCAGCCGAAAATCCGTCGCGTGGACCATGCGCCTGCTGGCCGGCGCTTTTTCCGGCGAATCCATTCTGGGCGATAACCACATTCTCGTACTCGAGGCAGCACCGTGAGGCTGGCCGCTCGAGTTTTGCCGGCTCCGTTTCGCAAGAACCCCCTCTATCTTGTTGCGGCGATCTTTCTCTTCTTCTATCTGGCCTACAGCTTAGCTCAGTACGTTTTGGCCGGCGATCTCATTGGTCTCGCTTACGTCGCTCTCGGCTCAGTCGTCGCCGCCAGCTTGACCACCATACTTAGCCGCTGGCGCACAGGCCTCTATGTTTTCCTTGGATGGCTCTTCTTTGAAGATCTGGCCCGAAAATACCTCGGCAACAATATGGTCATCTACTTCGGGAAAGATGTCCTCGTGGGAATGGTTTATCTCGCTTTCTTTCTCGCCTATCGCAAAAGGGAAGTACAAACGTTCACCCTGCCGTTCCGTCTTCCGCTCCTTATTTTCCTATGGTTCGGACTCATCCAGGTCTTTAATCCCGCCTCTACCAGCCTTGTTTATGGCGTGTTGGGCATGAAGCTGTACTTCTACTACATTCCCCTGATTTTTGTCGGCTATGCTTTGATCGATAAGGAAAGCGATCTCCAGAAATTTTATCCTTACATCTTGGGACTCTCCCTTGTGGTTGCTCTGCTCGGCATTGCGCAGTCGATCTTAGGCCATACCTTTCTGAATCCCACGATCATGGCTGAGGACATCCGGGAATTGAGTACTAACTATCGAGTTTCTCCCATTTCTGGCGTGATCGTTTACCGCCCAACTTCTGTGTTTGTGAGCAACGGCCGCTTCGCTTTTTTTCTTGTTCCGGTCTGGCTGTTTGCCTTTGGATATGGTGGCTACCTCATTTTACGGACCCGCAAGGGCCGGCTGCTTACACTGCTTAGTCTCGGCACCATCACCGTGGCCATCGCCATGGCCGCTTCCCGCGGAACTCTACTTTGGACCGCGGGCAGTGCCGTTGTTTGCGTGGTCGCTTTCTTGTGGGGTTGTCCGTGGCAGCGCGGACAACTTGTCCGCGTACTGCGTTCCTTTCAGCGCGCGCTGATTATTGCCGTCCTCTCCTTGGGAATGGCCATCTTCCTTTTTCCGACCGAAGTCACAAATCGTTTCACCTTTTACTGGGAGACTCTATCTCTGACCAGTCCCACCAGTGAATTGCTGCAGCGTACAGGCGACTATCCCATCCGGAATTTCCTCTATGCCTTCGACAACCCGCGGTGGCCCTACGGCTTTGGTATTGGCACCGCCTCGCTCGGCACCCAGTACGTGGCCCGCATCTTCCACGTGCCCCTCACAGGCTTCGCTGTGGAGAGCGGCTATGGGTCTATCGTCATTGAACTCGGCGTCGTTGGTTTGTTGCTGTGGCTGATCATGACTTTCGCGATCGTCGTCTCTGCCTGGAAAGTAGTCCGCAAAATGAAAGGTACGGTCTGGTTCCCTATCGCCTTTGTCATTTTTTGGTATGCCTTCCTGCTCCTTTTTCCTTATACCTACGAAGGCCTCTCGCCTTTTGAGGATTTCATTCTCAATTCTCTTTTGTGGCTCTCCCTCGGAATTCTCTTTCGCCTGCCAAAACTTGCGGGCGATGTCCAGGGAAACTCCCTGGCCGCTGGCTCAGCCTCCGCCGTGAGGACCATCTAACTTGCGCATCGCTGTCCTCTCTCCCTTTGTAGACCGCCGCCACGGCACGGAGCGCTCCCTTGCCGAAATTGTCGAAAGGCTTGCGAAACGCCACGGCCATGAGATTCATCTCTACTCTCAGCGGGTCGACGATTTGCAGGTCACACCGTTTGAAACTCGCGAACAGAATTCCAGCCAGCGCATTTTCTGGCATCGCGTCCCCTGTCTGCCGGCGCCTCACCTGTTCGCATTTCTCTTTTGGATGTTTGCCAATCGAGTCTGCCGCTCGTTCGACCGGTGGTTTCGTCATCTTCATTTCGACGCTGTCTTTTCTCCCGGCATCAATGCCACCGACGCCGACCTCATCCTCGTGCACGTTGTATTTCATCGTCTGAGGGAACTGCAGCAGAAGCGATCTTCCGAGGGGCTCCGCGGTCTTCATCGCTCGCTTTACTACCGGTTGCTCTGCTTCCTGGAAGATCGCATCTACCGCCGCAAAGGGTTGCGCCTCGCCGCTGTTTCTGCGCACACTGCCCGGCAAATTGCCCAATATTTTGGCCGGCGCGATGTCCTCGTCGTGCCCAATGGCGTCGATCTATCTTTGTTTTCTCCGGCTTCCCGCCTGGCTCTGGGGGATGCCGCTCGGCAAAAGCTCGGCTACTCGACCGATGACATCGTCCTGCTATTGATCGGCAACGATTGGCGAAACAAGGGCCTTCCCGCGCTTCTCGAAGCCATGAGCCGCCTCAATCAACTCTCGCTTCGTCTTTGCGTTGTCGGCAGCGAGGCCGCTGCGGCATTCTTGCCCCAGGTGCAATCGCTCCATTTATCCGATCGCGTCAGGTTCTTTGCCGAATCTTCGGAAATTCTTGCATTCTATGCGGCCGCGGACATTTATGCCGTGCCTTCGCTGGAGGATTCCTTCAATTTGCCTGTTTTGGAGGCCATGGCCTGCGGCCTGCCTGTGCTCGTCAGCCGCCACGCGGGCATCAGCGAATACATTGCAGACGGTGTGGACGGGATTCTTCTTCAGGATCCAGGCGATCCAAGTGCCCTTGCCGGATCTCTTTCCTTGTTGCTCCAGCAACCGGAACTTCGTCGCTCCCTTGGAGAAAACGCGGCACGCAAAGCCCAACAGTTCTCTTGGGACCATCATGCGGATGCGATTCATCGCCTCCTCTCCGGCCTGCCACCCGAACCATAAGTCTTTCGCGGTGGTAATTCTGCTCCATTTGCACACGCCAGCCCTGTGTACCACTGCCGTCAATTCAGGTATTCTTTTTGGGGAACAATGTCCAATCTCACCAAAGACCGCTCCTTGGACCATCTCGGTTCTCACCCTTCCTCGATTCAGCGCGTTGCCCGGGCTCTCTCTTCCCTCAACTTGAATTCGCTTCGCGTCCTGTTGCGCAATGGCCCTTCCGCTGCCCTCAGCTTTGTCTCCCACTCCTATCATTTGTACTCCGGCTTTGGTTTGCCCCACCTGTGGCAGCGAATGCCTTGGCGGAATGATCTCAAAATTCCCTCGAGAAAAATCGAAGAGCTTTTCCCTGGAATGGACTGCACCCGCTCGCCCGAATTGCTCTTTCCTTTTCCCCGCAATCTCGGCGTCCTTCCACAAGAATTGATCGTCCTCACGAAGCTAGTGGACCACCTGAAGGCGAAACGCGTAGTCGAATTTGGCACCGCGGAAGGGCGCACGGCGGTGAATATTGCCCTGCATCTTCCGCCCGATGGCGAGATCATCACTCTCGATTTTCCGCCGGTTCCGGGCCAGAACGAAGTCGGCTTTTTCTACTGGGATCAACCGGCCAAATCCAGAATCAAACAAATCTTCGCCAGCGTGGACGCCTGGGATTACCGGCCTTATCGGGCTTCCGCTGAGCTCGTCTTCTGCGATGCCTGCGACCGCATGCCCGGTCTTGCCGCGGAAGCGTATCAGGCTTTTTCCGTGGTCAAACCGGGTGCCGTCATCTTGCGTCACGACTACAGTACTGCCGAGGGCCCCACGCGATTCTGGGAATGGCTTGCCCACCAGCTTCCCATATTCCAGATTGAGGGCACCGTCATGCTTTGTCTGCGCGTGGATTCCGAAGAGGTCTACAACAAGACCCAGGCGCTTCTCAATCATCCGCTGCTCAAGGATTCCGTTCACCTCGCCGCAGCTTGACAGATCGCGGACCACGGCCTGCCAGCGCAGGAAACTTCCGCTCAATTTTGATCGTTTACGATTCCTGAATTAGCGCCCTTTCAGGCCCAGCACGCCCCGCCGCGTGGCTTCCATCGTGAATTCCAGCGATTCTTTCGGGATGCTCGTCAGGAAAGGCTCGATCATCCAGGCCAGCACGGCTGGAATGTCGCGCGTCAAACTCACCACCTCATTCTGAACATACACGCCGCCATCCCGCTCCTCCATCCGCCACCACGTCTCCAGACGCCACATAAAGCCGTTGTCGTCACCCGGCGTCTTCTCCTTCTCTTGCGGCGTTCCCGCATTTTCCACTTCTGCGATGCGGATTGCCGAGCTCCGGCTGTGTGCTCGCGTCGGCGAATCGCGATAGTAGGTGATCTCCTGCTCCGTATTCAGCACTACGGTAAGGACCTTCTTCCGGCGAAACCTCATGAATACGCGAAAATGATCGCCGTTGTGTGCTTCGATTTTGGCCCTCTCCACATCCGGTGCGTAATACGTCGCGTGGTCGTCATAGTCCTGCAGCAGCTTCAACACCTCATCCAATTTCGCGCCGGGTATGAATACCATCCCCTGCCAGTCGTGGATCATTCCTCCGGGGATCGCGCTATTCTGCCCAGCTTCCTCCCGGCTCACATGCCGGAGTTCTACCTTTCCACTTTTCAACCTTTCGTACGCTCCCTCTTTCTTTTGCTTCGTCAGCTCGTCCACCCAGAAAAAATCCGCTTGCGCCACACTTTTCCCAGAACGCGCTTCTGTCCCCGCCACATAATTCTCGAACGCGCGAATCGTGGCTGGTTGCAGCGAAGAGGCCGGATACGCGGCTGCCAGGCAGCTCGCGCCCAGAGGAACGCCCAGCAAGATAATCAGCCACCCCCACAACCATCTGCCAGCTAATCCCTGCACCTGTCCTCGCTTTGCGCCATTGCGGCGCATTCCAAAGCGCCAAACCCCATCTTTGCCGCTTTCCATCTTGATGGATGCAATGATCGTGCCAGAGTATCGTATCGGATTTCAGAACCGAACTTCAGGAAAGGTCTTCGGCAGGGTATCACTGGCGGGTTGGGTAGCTCGCACACGGCCCCTTGCGGGACCGCTGTCCCCGCGCGGCCCCCAACCCGTCATAATTCATGCTAGAAGGAGCAAATCTCGCGCTCAATGGGCCGCCAGCGTCAATTGGCGGGGTACCCACGGCTTAGTACTAGGCCGGTTTCTTTCAGGCGTCGCGGTGCGATTATATATTTAACAAATTAAAAGACTTATGTGGATTCTAAGGCTGGAGGAATTCGCCCACTTTTTCGACTAGTACCTCGTCTTTTCCCTACGCCCTTTGTTCCAACAGGCCACCACTGTCAGGGAGTTACATCCTTGTTCACGAGCTTCACCGTGACCTCCCTGGTCTGCCCATTCCGCACAACTATGTTTTTCTCCCAGTCCGAGTAAAATCCGTTCGCGGAGGCCCTCACATCGTAATTGTCCTGCTTCAAGCCCCTAACCGTGAATCTCCCATTCGCGTCCGTGTACACCACTCGCGGAGAAATTCCCCCCGACGATTGACAGACCACAGCCGCATGCTCGACCAGCTTGCCATTTTGCCCCAGCACGATCCCCGCCAGGGTTCCTCCGCTCTTCTTTGGCGTTTGAGCATGCAATGCTCCCGCCCACACCATCGCGAAAGTCGCGACGATCACCGGGAGCAGCTTGCGTTTCATTCCTACGTCACTCCTTTTTCGATGCCTTCAGTCTAGCCTCGCTTTCCTCACGCGCACCTTTTCCGTGCGCGGCTTGTGCCCGAGCTGAAACCTGCCACTGGGAACAGGTGCATCCGTGCCTTCGGTTTTCTCTAAAGCTTCGCGCGCGCACCTGTTCACAGTTTTTGCGTCGCCTGCAAAACCCATGAAGGAGTCAACTCCACGATGGGCACGCAATTATTCCCCGTACCAGTACACCCTAGAAACCGCTCCGCGTGTCCCCGCGCCCCGATTATCCTGCAATCCCGTCAGCATCTTACGCCCCCATTCCCTCTCATTCCTGCTTTGGAGCCTCGCGTGCCTCTTTCCCCCTGACCCAGTCGAGATCCAAATGGAGGATGTTGCATTATGCGATTCCGCACTGCGCTGTTTCATCGTTGCCGCGTGGTCTACCCCCCACCCGTCTCAGCCGGCCTCTCTTCTTTCTTCGGCAGCGGAGACCAAGTCCGTCTCCGGCAAAATTGCGTCCGTCGGTGATTGGGAGTTTTCGCTCGAAGTTCCCAAAAACCAGACGTCCAGCACGCTCCAGTTCCAGATCGAAGCCAATACGCAGCTCGAAGGCACGCTAACGGTCGGTTCTCAAGCAACAGTTGACTACCACACTGCTGGGGGTAAGATGATCGCTACGCGCGTCGTCATCACCCCGGCGTCGCGCGTCAGCCTTTATTGAGCCAGGGAGTTTTTTCTGCCCCCAGCTCCTCGTCATTTTCTGGGACCAAACGAGCCGCTACATCCCAGCCCCCGCGGCGGTTTCTTACCCTTCGATGGGAGCGCTTTCTGTTTGCAGATTGGCTCTCGCGTCTCGTGATTGCCACTCGCGGAAATCTCGGGAGCCCCGGCCCGGCCGCTCGCGCATTTGTACTCCCGCAAGATCCGTGGTGCAAGGCCGGCTACCAGGTCGTCAGGGATCCTCTCGTCCCACTCGGAGGCCTCTGCATGCGCACCACACTAAAACTTGTGCTGCCGCTCGCCGTCAGCGTCATTTGTGTCTCCCTTCTCTATGCCGCCTACCAGGTGCGCACGGAGCGCCGCAATCTCCGCAATGATCTGGCGCGCCGCGCCGCCACGCTCGCCGAGAGCCTTCAGGAGAGTCTCGAAGCGCTTTCTGGCCGCTCCAACGACAAGAATCTCCAACGCATCGTCGAGCGGTTTGGGCAGCGTGAGCATCTCCTCGGCGTTGCGATCTATGATCGCTTCGGCGCTCCGCTGGCGATAACTCCAGGCCTCCCGGACAAATTCGCCTCGCGCCCCGCCGCAGCCGATCAAGCCGCGAAACTGGACGCTGGTTTCGGCGAGTTTTTTGATATCGCCGGGGACTCTTTCTACACCTACTCCCTGCCTCTCCATCGCGACGCCGAACTTTCCGGCTCCCTCGTCGTCATCTATGATACTTCCTACATCGAACGCCGCGTTTTCCTCTCCCTCCGCGATTCGCTTCTCACCGCCTGTCTTCAGACGCTCCTGATCACTTCTCTGGCCTTCATCCTGGTCCGATGGAATTTCACGGCGCCGCTGGCCTCCACCGCGAGGTGGCTGCGCACGCTCCGCGCCGGGTCCTCTGAAGGTTCGTCCAATCTCCCGCATGGAGAGCTGTTTGACGAAATTCACACGGAGGCGAAACACTTGGCGCACGCTTTGGACACGGCGCGGGCCGCGGCTCAGGAGGAAGCGCAGCTCCGCGAAACCCAGTCTTCCGTATGGACTGCCGAGCGCCTTCGCGTCAGTCTCGCCAACAAATTAGGCGAAAAGCCGCTCTTCCTGGTTTCCAACCGCGAGCCCTACATGCACGTCTTCCAGGAAAAAAACAACGTGATCCAAACCATCGTTCCCGCCAGCGGTCTCGTTACAGCTCTCGAACCGGTCCTGCAGGCCTGCCACGGCACTTGGATTGCCAATGGCTCGGGCAGCGCCGACCGCGAAGTTGTTGACGCTCACGATCATCTGCAGGTGCCTCCCGATCGCCCCACCTACACCTTGCGTCGCGTGTGGCTTACCGACGAAGAAGATCGCGGCTACTACGAAGGCTTTTCCAACGAAGGCTTGTGGCCGTTGTGCCACATCGCGCACACTCGCCCGATCTTCCGCCTCGACGACTGGCTCCAGTATCAAAAGATCAATCGCCGCTTTGCCGATGCCGTCCTTCAGGAAATGGCCGGAACTCAATCGCCCATCCTTCTCGCCCAGGATTATCACTTTGCTCTTCTTCCTCGCATGGTCAAGGAAGCGCGCCCCGATGCCGCCGTCGCCATCTTTTGGCATATCCCCTGGCCCAATCCCGAAGTGTTCGGGATTTGTCCCTGGCAGCGCGAACTCGTCGACGGTTTGCTAGGCGCGGACTTGATCGGTTTTCACATCCAGACGCATTGCAACAACTTCCTCGAAACGGTGGACCGCGCGCTGGAAGCTCTCACCGAATGGGATCACTTCGCGGTCAACCGCAAGGGCCACACCACCCGGGTCCGCCCTTATCCCATCAGCGTCGCCTTTTCTCCCAATGAAAATACCTTTCACGGTTTCCAAAACTCCGGCGAAGAGCGCGCCACTCTGTGCGCCGAACTCGGTATTGAAGCCTCTCTCCTCGGCGTCGGCGTGGACCGTGTCGATTACACCAAGGGCATTCTTGAACGATTCCACGCCATCGAGCGCTTTCTCGAACTCTACCCCGCCTACCAGCAGCGTTTTTCCTTCGTTCAGATTGCTGCTCCCAGCCGCACGGACATCCCGCGCTACCGGCAGTTTCTTCAGGAAGTTGCCGCCGAGGCCGAGCGCATTAACGCCCGCTTTCCGGCCGCGCATTGGAAGCCCATCGTGCTCCTGAAGCGGCATCACTCCCACGAGGAAATCCTCCGCTACTATCGCGCCGCTTCGGTGTGTCTCGTCACTTCCTTGCACGACGGCATGAACCTTGTGGCCAAGGAGTTCGTCGCCGCTCGCGACGATGAACGCGGCGCTCTCATCCTCAGCACCTTCGCCGGCGCCGCCAACGAACTCGTCGATTCCCTCCTCATCAACCCTTACGATGTTCAGCAGCTTGCCGAAGCCATCCATCAAGCCCTGGAGATGAGCGCGGATGAGCAAGGACTCCGCATGGCCCGCATGCGCAAGACGATTCACGAGCACAACGTCTACCGTTGGGCCGCCAACCTGCTCTCCGATCTCACGGAAATTCGTATCGCTGCGCCGGAACTCCGCGGTGCTTCGCTTTCGTCATGAAACTCTTTCAGGAGACTCGCCGATGAAGCCAGTCGAAACACGCTTCGAATTTTTCACCGCCGCTTATCTCACGCGCATCGGGAATCTCTCTGCCGGAACCCTCTCCGAACTGCTCGCCGGGCTCGAACAGTGCAGCGACGCATCCATCTTCCACCACACCTTTCAAACCCTAAGCAGCCACCACTTTCTTACCGAAGGCTTTTCCAACGATTTTGCCCAATGGGTTCTCGCCGACGCCAATCGCAACGCCCTCGCCGAGCAACTCGCCGCCCTCGACATTCGCGATTACCCCTCGATCGCGGCGCTTCGCGATGACCTCTGCCGCGTCGTGCGCGCCTTCTGTCAAAAGCATCCTGAGCATGCTCGCCAGTCTGCCCTGGAACGCTTCTATTTCTGCGAAAGCGTGGAGGTAACTGTCCCCTTCGGATTCGCCGCGGCCAACCTCGACGAATTTCGTGAAGGCATTGTGCGTCTCAGCCACGCCAGTTTTTTCTTTCACTTCATCTCCTCCCGCTTGCGCCTCCACTTGCGCACCAACGATTTTTCCCACTGGCTCGCCAATGGTCTCGGTTTGATGTCCCTCGCGGAGAACATCAACCGCATCGACGTTTACACCAACACACTCGATAGCGCGCGCGCCAAATTGTTGCGCCTTCTGGATCGTGAGAGGAGAAAGCATGAACCCAGTGCAGATGGCCAGCCGCATTCCGCTCGATGATTACGCTGCTGTGATCGGCGCGGGTGAACTCGACGAGTTGCGGGCCCTTGCCAGGCCGCTGCAAGGGCGCGCCGTCACAATGGTCAACTCCACGGCCGTCGGCGGAGGCGTGGCCGAGATTCTCAACCGCTTCGTGCCCCTCACGGAGGAACTCGGCCTGCGCATTCGATGGGACGTCATGACGGGCGGCGAGGATTTCTTCGAGGTTACCAAAGCGTTTCACAATGCTCTCCACGGCTCCCCTTATCACCCGGATCCCCGCCACTTCGACATTTTCCGCGCCTACACTGACTTGAATCTCCATCGTCTCTCTCTCGATTCGGAATTCGTTGTGATTCATGATCCGCAACCCGCGGCCTTGATCGCCGCGCGCAAGCAATCTTCCGCCCACTGGATCTGGCGCTGCCACATCGATCTCTCCCATCCCGACCGCGCGGTTTGGGAGTTTCTGGAGCCTTACGTCTCCCAGTATGACGGTGCGATCTTTTCCTCCCCCGAATTTGCCCGCCAACTCTCCATTCCCCAATATCTCTTCCACCCCGCGATTGATCCTCTCTCCGAGAAAAACCGCGATCTCCCGCCGGAATTTATTGCCGATGTGCTTTCCCGCTATCAGATCGATCCGCTGCGGCCCATACTCACGCAGATCTCTCGCTTTGACCGCCTCAAGGATCCTGTCGGCGTGATTCGCGCCTATCGCATCGTCAAACGCTATTTCGATTGTCAATTGGTCCTGGCTGGCGGAGCCGCCTCCGACGATCCGGAAGGCGCGGAAGTCTTGCAGGAGGTGCGCCACGCCGCCGCCGGAGATGCCGACATCAAAGTTCTGGAACTTCCCGTGTGGGCACCTCTGGAGGTGAACGCCCTTCAGCGCGCTTCCACCATCGTCATCCAGAAAAGCTTGCGCGAAGGATTCGGCCTCACCGTATCCGAAGCGCTTTGGAAGAAGAAACCCGTGGTGGCCTCGGCCGTCGGCGGTATCCCCACACAGGTGATTCACAAGCACACCGGCCTACTCGCGCATTCCGTTGAAGGCACCGCTTACCAAATCCGGTTCCTGCTTTCTCATCCGGAAATTGCCACCCGTCTCGGGGAACGCGGCCATGCTCACGTCAAAGAGAACTTCCTCATCACGCAAAAGCTGAAGCGCTATCTCACCCTTTTTCTCATGCTTACAAGGAAATCAGGGGCATAGGTGACACTCTTCAGGGGCCACCGCCAAAGCCTTCGTTGGCCTCAGTCCTCTTTCTTTTCCACCATGGTGGAATTCCTAGTCAATTGGAGTCCTTTAGGTTAGAATCCCCAACTTCTGGCGTTCCTCGCTCAGGGTGACCTATGACGGAAGCCCGCTCCAACGGAGTTGGTTCTCTCGCGCGACTCTGGCAGTGGCTCAAAGACCAGTGGATTCGCGAAGTGCCGGAGGACCTTGCTCTCTGCGAGTTCGACTGCCGCAAGGCGCAATGTTTTGAGGGCGAATGGGACACTTGCCAGCGGCGCCTCTCCTATGCCAGCGGTGAATTGATGCCCGGCACGCCCCATTCCGGGTTGCGCTCCAAGTCCTAAGTGCACCCCCGCGCGACGTTCAGCCTGAAATCCGAAAGTGACCAACTACTGGCCACATCATCCACCACCCAAAATCTGTCATTTCGCCTGCCCTGAGTGAAGTCGAAGGGACCGGAGGGACGGCGGTTGCTTGCGGCCCTGGAGCGGAGATACGGTTCTCCATCGCACGTTTCTTGTGCGATGAAATCTCTCTTCAACTTGAGATTTCAGGTTGAATGTACTCTGTGCGGCCCCGGAATTCTTGCCGCTAGCGAAGCTTACCGGGATCGATCCCATTCTTTCGCGCGTCGTTTTCCAGGTCGTCGATTTGCGCCTGAAGCTGTTTCTTTTTCGCTTCCAACTGCTTGATTTGGTCCTCCAAGGGCACCATGTTGTATCCCTTGTTCGGATTGATTCCACCCGTGGGGCTGTTATTTTCCCCCTTGAAGTTTTTCAGTTGTGCGATGCGCTGGTCCGCAGCATCGATCTGGTTGTGGAGCTCGCTGATTTGCTGGCGGTAATTGTCGATCTGACTCTTCTGGCTATCGCCCTCGTGCGATGACGAATCGGATTCTGCTCCCCGGCCGTACTCCACTCGTTGATTTGTCTGGCCCACCACGGAAACCTTGCCTGGCAAGTTTGCAACCTCGTCGTTCGTCCAAACCTTCTTGGGCTTCTTCTTCTCCGGTGTCGCCAGGGTATCCTGCTTGGGCGTACTCTTGTCTGCAGGCGCGGCGGGCTTGGCGCCAGTCGAATCCCTATTCGGCGTGTCCTGCGTTTGCGCGGAGCAACCGAATGCCAACGCCAGCAAAAAAATGCCCAAGCTCAAACCTTTGTGCTCCATTGTGTCGCTCCGTCTAACGCAACTGCCCCGGGTCGATCCCCTTTTTCCTGGCCTCGTCGAGTTGCTCGTCAATCTGCGTTTCCAAATCCTTCTTCTTTTTTTCCAACATGATCATCTGCTGCTCCACGGGAATCCGCCCGTACCCCTTGTCAACCTGGTACCCGCTCGCGGAAACCGCCTCCCCCTCCTTAAATTCCTTGTAACTCGCCAACAGCTTCTTGATATCTTCCACTTGCCCCTGAAGTTTTTTCAGCTCCTTGCGGATTTTCTCAACCGTCGCTGGATCCGCTGTTTTGGTGAGCGGATATTTCTGGTCGCTTTTGGTGCCCACGACCGATATCTTCCTGCTTGCGTCGGAGAGATTGTCGTTCGTCCACACCTTCTTCGGGGCAGTTGGGGCAGGATTGCTCGCAGATTCCGGCGTGGCCGCGTTGCTTGGCGTCTGACCGGACGAATTTGCGTCATTCGTTTGTGCCGCGCTCGGCAGCGCCATGCTGACCGGCAGCAGAACCAGGGTTAGGAGCCAGCGGATCATGGATCCTCCAGACCGGCCAAGGTAGGACTAGTACTATCTAACCCATTCTATCGCTTAATGCTTCAAGGTCCCGCCGCCCCACCCTCCCCTTTGCCCAATTCGCCACGCACCACCTCCAGCGCCTCCTTGGGCGGCCCCACCTGCCGATAATTCGTGTACAACGTTCGCTCGTGAACTGAGAACGGCAGCAGGAATTTCCTCCCGTCGAAATCATATTGCTGAAAGGTCGGCAGCCAGATGCCCGGCGCCATTTCGTAGCGTTCCTGCATGAAGTGGCTGCCCTTATAAACTTTTGCCAGGAAGAGGGAAAGAGAAATGTCCTGGCTCACCTCGCCCTCCACCTTGGCCAACTCCGCGGACTCCTCATCGATCCAGGTGAACCCCCTGACTTTCGTGAACAACGTGGCATTCCGTGAAGTTGGTTTGTATTTTGGGTTCGGCACCATGCTGTATTTCGCCAGGCTGCGGCCGCCGCGCATTTCGTGTCCCACCAGGGTGAAAATAAATGCCGCGTGCGTGGCTTCAATCAGATCATTTCGCTCTTTCCGTTTGTGCGCCATCTTTGCCAGCGCCTCATCCTGTCCTGGGCCTTGCCGCATCGCCCAGTCCAGGAGCTTCTCGAGCTTCTGCAACTCCGCGCGGTAACTCTCCACGCTGATGGGGTTGCCTTCCGCCGAGAGAGGAATCCTGTCGTTGGCCACGCCGGCGGGAAAAACCCGCCAGACTTTTACTTCTGCGGGCTTCGGATCGCTCCCCGTCCTACGGAATTCCGTACGCTCGATCCGCTCGAAAAGATCCAGCTCCTGGTCGGTGCGCTTCTGGTTGGCGACGACCCTCTGGAACAGCTCGCTTCCCTTAGGCTCGGACGCCATTGGCGGAGGATTCTGGGCGGCACACGCCATTCCCAGAACTAGGCTCCCGCTAAGTAAAATGCCCCCGCTCAGCGCACCCCATCGTGGCCATCGGGTCTCTCTGGATAGCTCACAACTCATAGATAAACAAGCACCCTAGCCCTCATTCCGTCGCTTTCGTTTCCCACGCGGCGCGCAAGCGAGTAGAATACAATCGCATCGAGATTATACGTAGTTCTCGTGAAATAAAAGTCGCCTCTGTGGCGTCTAAATAGAGTGTCTTAGGAACGATTCAGCACCCTCCTACGTATTCTTATAAGATGAGGAGATCGCTTTGGCTGTCGCCCGCATCAGTGACTTGACGCGCGTCCCGCCTTTAGCGGGAGGCGCAGTGGTGCCCAAAGACCGCGCCAGGGGTCTCCGGGCGGCCTTCGTTACTTTCAGCGAAACCCTGAAATTGGCCTTAAGCGCCCTGCGTGCCCACAAGCTCCGCAGTTTTCTCACGCTCTTGGGCGTGATTCTCGCTGTTACCACATTGGTTGCCGTCATGAGTGTCATCGCCGGTCTCAATCTGTACGTGGCCGATCGTGTTGCCAATCTCGGCGCGAACGTCTTTCTCGTCCACCGCTTCGGCATCATTACCAGTCAAGACCAATGGATCAAAGCTCAGAAGCGCCCCTTGATTAACTATGACGACTATGCGCGCCTCCGTGACAGCATGAAGCTCGCCTCGGCTGTTGCAGCCGAAGAGGACCACTTCGTTGAAGTCAAAAGCGGCAATTTGACCATGGAAAACGTCCAGATGTTCGGCACCACTGCGAACTTTGCCGAAGTCCGAAACCTCAACGTCGCCCAGGGACGTTTCATCACCCCGGCGGATGAGGAACACCATTCCGAGGTCGTGTTCATCGGACCGGATCTGGCCGCCAAGTTCTTCCCCAATGTGGATCCTCTCGGAAAGACCCTTCGTGTGCAGACGCACACTTACGAAGTAATCGGCGTTGCCGAAGCGCTGGGCAGCGCTTTCGGGCAGTCGCAGGACAACTACATGATCATGCCGCTCAGCGCCTGGCGCAAAGGCTGGCACACCAACGAGGATTGGTTGACGATTTTCGTGCAGGCGCCCAGCCAGGAACTCATGGCCGCCAGCGAGGATGAAGCGCGCATGTTCTTCCGCGCCTGGCGCCATTTGCCTTATGACGCTCCCGATAATTTCGCAATTCTTGGCTCGGATTCCATCATGCAGTTGTGGCATGACCTCACCAAGAACATCGCTTTCGTGGCCATGGCCCTGGTGAGTATTTTCCTGGTGGTCGGCGGCATCGTGATCATGAACATCATGCTCGCCAGCGTGACCGAACGCACGCGAGAGATTGGTTTGCGGCGCTCGCTGGGCGCCAGGAAAAAGCACATTTTGCTGCAATTCATGACCGAATCCGCGGTCCTCGCCGCCGCTGGTGGAATCATTGGAATCATTGCCGCCTATGCCATCGTCTTTTTCGTCAAGAATGTTTTCTCGTTTCCCATGGAAACCCCGATTGGCGCCGTCATATTGTCCTTGTGTCTGTCAACGGCGGTTGGTCTTTTCTTTGGAATTTTTCCGGCGATGCGCGCGGCCAAGCTGGACCCCATCGAAGCGTTGCGCTCGGAGGGCTGAGGAACGCACATGGCACAGGCTTACGGCGAAAACCTGAAACAAGCGCTGGACACTTTGCGCTCCCATAAGTTGCGCAGCGCCCTGACCGTCTTTGGCGTCGTCTTAGGCGTCAGCGTGATCATGTTGGTAGCCGCCCTGCTCACCGGCTTCGACCAGAAAATCCAGGAAAACATCAATCAATTCGGGGCCGACACGGCCTTCATCACCAAATGGGACCAGGGACGCCACGGTGGCCCTCCGCCGCTGGAAGAGCAGCAGCGCAAGCCTCTCACCATCGAGGATGCCATAGCCATTCAGGAGCGCTGTTCCGCGGTAAAGGACGTGACCGTTTTTATTCAGACCGATTGGAGCCACAGCCACGTCGTGCGCACCAAGGCCGGCGACGTCAGCGCCATCGATTTCCGCGGCGTGCAACCCAACTTCGGCGAAGTTTACGCCAATGCCGCCACGCTCGAAGGGCGCTTCATCAGTGAAGGCGACGATCTCCACAAGGAGAAAGTGGTGATGCTGGGGGAAAACGTCGCGCCCGTGTTGTTCCCCGAGGGACATCCCATCGGCAAGGACGTGATGATCGACGGCTCTCCTTTCCAGGTCGTCGGCGTGGTCGAAAAGCCCAAGGGCGGCTTCGGCATGGGCGACGAGGACCGCCGCGTCCTCATCCCCTTCAGCACCTTCAAGAAGACTTATCCCGACGCGGACGAAATCAACATGCGCGCGCAGGCGTATCCCAAGATGCTGAACAACGCCGTGGACCAGATCCGCGAAGTCCTGGAGCGGCGCCGAAACATCCCCTTCGGCGGAAAAGACAATTTTTCCATTGCCACCGCGGAGCAGGAAGTCGCTGAGTTCCACAACATCATGATGATGGTGTACCTGGCGATGATTGTGCTCAGCGCCATTGGACTGCTGATCGGCGGCGTGGGCGTGATGAACATTATGCTCGTCAGCGTCACCGAGCGCACCCGCGAAATCGGCTTGCGCAAGGCCATCGGCGCGAAGAGCAAGGACATTACCTGGCAATTCCTCCTGGAGGCCATGACCCTCACCGGCATGGGCGGCCTGATCGCCTTGGTGCTGGTGTTTGCGCTGGTGCTGCTGATCCGCGTGACCCTGGACTGGCCCGGCGTGGTGCCGTTCTGGGCGGCCGCCACAGGAATCGTGGTCAGTGTGAGCATCGGCCTGATCTTCGGTGTGTGGCCCGCCATGAAAGCCGCCAAGCTCGATCCCGTCGAAGCCCTCCGCTACGAATAATTTGTGGCACAGCCATTCGTGGCTGTGCCACGAAAGCCCCACAGCCTGACTCGCAAGAGTCTCCAGGAAAGGAATTCCACCAGCTGGATGCCGCCCTCGACTCCGCCAAGTCGGGCCCTCTCTGGCTGGCTGACCCAGAGATTGCCGCCTATGCCGAATACCCCATCGTTCGCGGCGCCGAACTCAGCCGCTACCTCTTGCACGCCTATGTAATCATGCCCAACCACGTCCACATTTTGCTGGAGCCGCGCCTGCCTCTTGCCAAAATCACCGGCGTCATCAAAGGCGTGGCGGCCCGGGATGCCAATGCTACGCTGGGCCGCTCCGGCAAGCCCTTCTGGCAAGACGAATCTTTCGATCACTGGATCAGGAATTCCGCTGAATTTGCGCGCATCTGCCACTACATCGAATGGAATCCCGTGAGCGCCGGGCTCGTCGCGCGGCCTGAGGACTGGAAGTGGTCCAGCGCAAGCAGCCTCTTCTTCAAGGGAACAGCCACACCCTCCTTCTAGCTTTTGTGGCACAGTCATTCCTGTTTACCCTGAGCCTCGAAGGGGCTGTGCTCCTGGGTCCCTTCTCCTCCCCTTTGTTGCACAGCCATTCGTGGCTGTGTGTCTTGCGCCTTTCTCTGTGAGTGGCACAGTCATTCCTGTTTACCCTGAGCCTTGAAGGGCCTGTGCTCTTGGGTCCCTCTCCTGCCCTTTGTGGCACAGCCATTCCTGGCTGTGCTCTTGGGTTTCCCCTCCTTCTTTTCTTCTTCCTTCTTACCTCTCACCTCTAACTTCTGCCTTCTGCCTTCTTGACACCCTTTCCCACCTGATCAACGATCCTGATTGATCAACACCCCATGACCAAATCCCCCATCAAACTCCCAGCCCCCGTCTTCGACGACCCCAAACACCACATCCGCCTCTACCAGGGTGATTGCCTCGAACTCCTCGCCCTCATCCCCGAATCCTCCGTCGACCTCGTCTTCGCCGACCCGCCCTATTTCCTCTCCAACGGCGGCATCACCTGCCACGCCGGGCGCATGGTCAGCGTCAACAAAGGCGATTGGGACAAATCCAAAGGCCCCGGCGCCAATCACGAGTTCAACCGCGCCTGGCTCGCTGCCTGCCAGCGCGTCCTGAAACCCAACGGTTCCATCTGGGTCAGCGGCACCGCCCACGTCATCCATTCCGTCGGCTTCGCCATGCAACAGCTCGGCTTCAAGCTCCTCAACGACATCTCCTGGGTCAAGCCCAACCCGCCTCCCAATCTCTCTTGCCGCTATTTCACCCACGCCACCGAAACACTCATCTGGGCCGCACGCGACAAAAAGTCCCGCCACACCTTTGATTACAAGCTGATGAAACAGATAAACAACGGAAAGCAAATGAAGTCCGTATGGACCATTCCCCCGCCTGAACCGTGGGAGAAAAAGTTCGGCAAGCATCCCACACAAAAACCCGTCGCACTCCTCGAACGCATCCTCCTCGCCTCTTCCAACGAAGGCGACCTCGTCCTCGACCCCTTTTCCGGCTCCGGCACCACGGTTCTGGCCGCTCTGCGCACTCGCCGCACCGCTGTTGGATTAGAACTCTCTTACCAATACCTCACTCTCACCCTGCAACGCCTCTCCTCCGAGCTAGTGCGCGTCGCACTTTCTCTCACCGCAATTCACTTTTCCCTTGATCTCGTTTCCGATCCTGTGGATCGATCCAAATGCGCGCTTTCTCGTGCACAAAATCGCGCCGCGCAAATGTCCGCATCTTTACAACTCGTCCAGCAAGAGCGCCGCTTTTATTTCATCGGCCGCACGAAGCGCGAAGTCATCTTCTCCGTCCTCGCTCCCAACCTCGACGATGCCCTCCAACAATTCCGCTCCCACGGCCATTCCGATTCCGACGCCCTCTTCATCATCAAAACCGAAACCCAAATCTTCCTCACTTGACACGCCACTCTCCCCCCGTCATTCCGAACGGAGTCTGCGAAGTGAGGAATCTCTCTTAGGTTTCTCAACTTCACGCAGGCGTCCCATGATCTAATTCAAGGTATGAACCTTGCCCTTCCTACCGAAGGTCTCGAGAGATACAAGAATCCCTCGCAACGAGCACGCGTTTCCACCGAGCCTTGGGGCCTCGCCAATCTCTACTGTCCGGCTTGTGATTCCCCGCGTATTGAATCCCTTCCTACAAACACACCTGCGCATGATTTCAAATGCCCTGAATGCTTGGAATGGTTCCAGTTGAAGAGTCAGAAACACGCAATCGGAAAGACAATGTCGGACGGCGCATACAGCAAGATGGCAGAGGCGATTCGGCAGGACAGAACCCCAAATCTCTTCGCCCTGCATTACGACGCGGGGGCATGGAGCGTAAGAAATCTTGTTCTCGTCCCGCGCTTCACGTACACACTTTCAGTAATACGGTGTAGAAAGGCGCTTAGTCCCAACGCAGAGCGTCACGGATGGGTCGGCTGCTCCATAGTTCTGGGAGAAATCCCTCCCGAAGCCAAGATTCCGGTCATTGTTGACGGAAATGTTCGGCCTCAGGCCGAAATCAGGTCGCAGTTTCAAAAACTTCTCAAGCTTGGGCAAAAAAGCGTTGAGGCCCGCGGATGGACCTTGGACGTCCTAAACCTTGTCCACTCCCTTGGTAAAAGGGAGTTCTCTCTTCAAGAGGTTTATGAATTTGAAGACGAATTGGCGCGCCTTCATCCTGCAAACCGAAACGTCGAGCCAAAAATCAGACAACAGCTTCAAGAACTAAGAAACATGGGTCTCTTGGAGTTTCTGCGTCCTGGTCAATATCGCCTGGCCGGTGGCGAACCATTGACCGCCGAAAAACACTCGGGTGGCACTGCTACAAAGCCGGAGATTACGTCACGGAGGACAGGTCATGCCTAGAAACAGAATGAGAATCGTGCAGCATACTTCCGCGGGGACCCTATGGTGCGCCGCATGGCTCTTCACCATCGGCTTTCTACATCTCCGTTTTTGGAAAGGCGTGCTCGCCATTCTGCTCTGGGGTTACTACCTAGGTGTGCATTTTAGCGCCCTCCCGCGCTAAACACTCCGCCCGGACGCCCCAGACGCCACCTTTGCAAACCCCTGCGCACTCTGCACCTGCGTGTTATCTTGAAGTTTCTGTTTTCTGGTCGCTGATATCTGATCACTGATAACTGTCCTCTTCGTGAGTGGCCTACCCTTTGCGCCCTGTGCAAAGGGTGGGTCTGCCGGGTGCCCCAGGTTCGATTTCTTGCCTGGGTCTTGGGTCTTCTTCCCTCGGCGTACTCCGCGTCTCCTTGCCCCGAGCTTCGAGGGGTGCGTTTTCTTCACTCTCTCCTTTAACTCTTGCATTCTTTCACTCTTACACCTCTTCTCCTTTCCTTCTGATCGCTGATATCTGGTCGCTGATAACCCTTCTCTCGGGCCAGTACCAGTTTCGAATCTAGTACCCACGAAATAATAGTGGACAAACGGTAAATAATGTGCTATGCTTCACCCGCTATGCTGAGGGGACGCCGCTCTTGTACCATTTCGGAACGCCCCACACCCTCACCCAACTCCAAAAACCCGCTAAGTCCTTTGTTTCCCCTTGATACAAGCGATTCGCCCGTAACCCCTTTGTTTCCCCTACATACGCAAAAACAGGGGGTAGGGGGGTGTCCTTCGTTGCTTCCTTTGCCTCCCTTATCTCCTTCGCTTCCTTCACTTCCTCTCCTAGCATGACCCACCGTCCCATTTCGGAATTATCCCCAGCTCGATCTTCTGCTGCTCCTCTCTTCTCCGCGTTTCCTCTGCGCTTCTCCGCGCACTCTGCGCCCCCTTGCCCCACTCTGCGAGGGGTGCGCTATCTTTTCTTCTTTCACTGCCTCTCTGCACTCCGTGGTGCTTTCTCATTCTTCTCCGGGCTTTCTTCTCCAAACTGTCAAATCTCGGCCGAAAACGCAAAAAGCACTAATATAACCCTACGGTTATCTATAATATTAATTAATAATGTCGGCGCGCCGACATTTTTGATCATAATCACAAAACCGCAAAACCTGCCCGCCTCAGAAGGCGGCCGCTACAAAAACTCGAAACGGCTTCTGTCTCTGTTCTCTTACTCGCCACCAGCCACTCGCCACTCGTCACTAAGTCTAATCATTCCCGTACATCCGAGACATTCGCCCGTAAGTCCAATCATTCCCGTACATACGCAAAAACAGGGGGGTGGGGGTGTCTCCCGCAAAATGTGTTCTCCCCTAACTCCTTTGTTTTCTCTCGCCATAGTAACTCTATGGTTATCTATATGAATAATTATATTGTCGGCGCGCCGACATTTCTGTTTCGGCCCGCCTCAGAAGGACGGGCCCTACACAGACGAAAAGCAGATTATGCGGAGCGGAGGAAGCGGGCGGCGCGGGTGCGGATGGTGGACTGGGGCGCGATGGATTGCGGCTGGAGCTTGCGGCGAGCGAGGGGGTAGAGCTGCTCGGCGAGGGCTTCGGCGGAATCGATGCGTTGGTTGGGATCCTTGGCCAGGCAAATGGCGAGGACTTCGTCCACGGCGGTGGGAATGGAAGGATTGCTGCGCGAGGGCGGCTGCGGCGAGGACGAAAGCACATGGTTGCAGACGGCCTGGAGGGATTCGCCGGCAAACGGGGAAACGCCGGTGAGCGCTTCATAGAGCACCACGCCGAGAGAAAAAATGTCGGAGCGCGCATCTTGAGCGCGGCCAATGATTTGTTCCGGGCACCAGTAAGCGGGCGTGCCGAAAAGCGAGGTATCCACTTTGTCGTGGCTGGCGAGGCGGGCCATGCCGAAGTCCGTGAGCTTGGTGTGGGATTCCTCGGTGATGAGAATGTTGGCGGGCTTGACGTCGCCATGAATGACGCCGCGACGATGCGCAACGTGCAGGGCAACGGCAACTTCCGCGGCCCAGGCGCAGGCGGTGGTGAAGGGGACGCTGCCCTTGTTGAGCAGCTTTTCCAACGGCTGCCCTTCGACCAGCTCCATAACCAGATACGGCGTGGCGGTGGATTCCTCGATTCCCATGTCGTGCAGGGTGACGATGAAGGGATGGGAGAGCTTGCCGACTACGCGGGCTTCGCGGAGGAAGCGTGCGCGGGCATCGCCGCGGGCGAGCTCGGGGGAGAAGAGCTTGATAGCGACCTGGCGGTCGATCAGGGGATCGTGGCCGCGAACGACGCGGCTGTGAGCGCCAGTGCCAATGGACTCCAAAACCTGATAGCGGCCGACTTGCAAATAGTCCTCTCCATGCTGCGGAAACTCTGACCCAATGCCACCAGAGAAATGGTAGAGGAAGGGGTCCGAGAAGGATATGAAGCAGGAGTCATGAGGAGAAGAGTACGAAAGTACTGGGTCAAATGGGGTAAGACGCGGGGAGATTCGGCGGGCTGGCGGGAGAGGCAGACGGCTAGGGCGCGGCAAGAGCGGCTTGGAGCGCGGGATCGGATTGCAGGCGAGCGGGGAGTGCGCGGACGAAGGTGATCATGGCGGGATGCCAAAAGCCGCGGAAGCCAAAGGCGTACATTTCCGAAAGGGCTTGCTCGGCGGACCAGTGCTGGAAGGCGATGCGATAGGAAGCGATGAAGACGCCGGTGCGGTCTTCGCCGAATTCGCAATGGACAAAGATTTTTTGCGGAGGGGTTTCGCGGAAGAGCGAGAAAAAACGGGCTAACTGTGCGGAAGTGGGATTGGAGAAACCGCCGACGGGGATGTGCACAAAACGCAAGCCGAGGGATTCCGCGCGAAGGCGCTCGTTCTCACGAGTGCGCGGTGCTTCGAGGCGGAGGTCAACGATGGTGGTGATGCCGAGGGTCTTGAGTTGCGGAAGAGAAGAAAGCGTGGGCTGCGCGCCGCGAAAAAGCTGATCGGAGACTTTTCCGGCGGCGTGAATGCCATTGAGAGAGATTTTCTCGGCGAAAGGCGGCAAAGGAGACACAAGCTCAGGAGATTGCGGGAGAGCGAGGATTGGAGCCAAAGCGAAACAGAGAGCGGCGAGCAGCAACAAAAATAGTCGCATAGAGGGTTGCACGGAAAGAGTTTAGGAAAAAGAAAGTGGCGGCAGAAGAAGAAAATGAGAAGGGCTCGCAGGGAACCTCACCACAAGATATAGGCATGTAAAGAAAAAGTTATCCAGATTTAGCGATTTTCTCTTGACAGCACCCGCGCGCGGGACAATACTCCAGTTCCAGATTCGGGGGACGTGGAAGCGCCAGACGGACCAGAGTCGGGGATCATGGCTTGGTCCGGCATTTGACCCACGAAACCAGCCCGGGATCACCGTAAAACAACGAGCGCGAAGAAAAGCTCCGCGCATTTCGGTAAGGCGCGGGGTGAGCTGTTCGGCCGTGTGGAAATCACCGGCACGGGGCGGCGCATTCGCTTTTTTGCGATTTTCCCAGGCAACGTCTTCCACGAAACCTAGAATTGAGTGGCGCGACCACAAGAGTGGCGCGCGACGCCCTGTCGAACAGGGGAGTAAAATAGAAGGGTTCCCCGCTGGGACACGGGAACCTGCAGCGGGGAGGAACTTGGATGGCAACGGTGAAGCCAGCATTGAATGGCAAAACGGTGGAAACGGCGAACGCGACGAAGAGCGCAGGCGCGAAGAGCGGCTTGAGGTTTGAACGTTACTTCACCGACGGAAGAACCGCCCCATTCGACAACATGGAATGGGAGAAGCGCACAGCGCTGATCGGCAACGAGAAGGGCGTGACGATCTTCAAGCAGGAAGACGTCGAGGTGCCGAAGAGCTGGTCGCAGACGGCGACGAACATCGTGGCCAGCAAATACTTCAGTGGGAAGGTTGGGAGCCCGGAGCGGGAAGGCTCGGTGCGGCAACTGATCAGCCGCGTGGTGAAGACGGTGGTGCGGTGGGGCGAACAAGGCGGTTATTTTGCGGACACGGCGTCACGCGAGGCGTTCCGGGACGAGCTGACGCACTTGCTGGTCGAGCAGAAGATGAGCTTCAATTCGCCGGTGTGGTTCAACGTGGGCGTGCAGGCGAAGCCGCAGTGCTCGGCATGCTTCATCAACTCCGTGTACGACGACATGGAATCGATCATGGGATTGACGCGGACCGAGGGGATGCTGTTCAAGTGGGGCTCGGGAACGGGCACGAATTTTTCGGCGTTGCGCGGGAGCAAGGAAGCGCTATCGGGCGGAGGCATTGCGTCGGGACCGGTGAGCTTCATGAAGGGCTTTGACGCGTTCGCGGGGGTGATCAAGAGCGGCGGGAAGACGCGGCGCGCGGCGAAGATGGTGATCCTGAACGTGGACCACCCGGACATCATGGAATTCATCGAGTGCAAGGTGAAAGAAGAGAAGAAGGCGCACGTGCTGATCGAGCAAGGGTATAACAGCGCGATCGACGGCGAAGCGTACAGCTCGGTTTTCTTCCAGAACGCCAATCACTCGGTGCGCGTGACGGATGAGTTCATGCGCGCGGCGGAAGAGGACCGCGACTGGTGGACGAAAAACGTTACCGACGGGCAGCCGAACGAAAAGTACAACGCCAGGGAGCTGCTGGCGAAGATTGCGGATTCCACGTGGCACTGCGGCGATCCGGGGATGCAGTACGACACGACAGTGAACCGCTGGCACACATGCAAGAACACGGCGCGGATTAATGCCAGCAATCCGTGCAGCGAATACATGTTCCTGGACGACACGGCGTGCAACCTGGCTTCGCTGAATCTGATGAAGTACAAGGCGGGGAACGGGCAGTTTGACGTGAAAGCGTTCCGGCATGCGGTGGACGTGACCATCACGGCGCAGGAAATCCTGGTGGACAACGCCAGCTACCCAACGCCGAAGATCGCGGAGAACTCGCACAACTTCCGGCCGCTGGGGCTGGGGTACGCGAATTTGGGCGCGCTGCTGATGTCCATGGCGCTGCCGTACGATTCGGATGAGGGACGCGACGTGGCGGCGGCGGTGACCGCGCTGATGTGCGGCGAGGCGTACGCGCAATCGGCACGCGTGGCGGAAAGAATGGGACCTTTCCCGGGCTACGCGGAAAACCGGGAACCGATGCTGGAAGTGATCCGGATGCACCGTGATGCGATGCGCGGGATCAAGCCGGACCACGTGCTGCCTGAGCTGTTTATGGGCGCACAGGAGTCTTGGGACGACGCGCTGGAACTGGGCGAGAAGCATGGCTACAAGAACTCGCAGGTGACGGTGCTGGCGCCGACGGGCACGATCGGGTTCATGATGGATTGCGACACGACGGGAATCGAGCCGGACCTGGCGCTGGTGAAGATGAAGAAACTGGTGGGCGGTGGCGTGATCAAGATCGTGAACAACACGGTGCCCGAGGCGCTGATGAGGCTGGGGTACACGCCGGAACAGACCAGCGAAATCGTGAGCCACATTGACAAAAACGGGAAGATTGACGGGGCGCCCTATTTGAAGGAAGAGCACGTGCCGGTGTTCGATTGCTCGCTGGCGCCGGCCGGCGGCGGGCGTTCGATTGCGTGGACGGGCCACGTGAAGATGATGGCGGCGGCGCAGCCGTTCCTTTCGGGCGCGATCAGCAAGACGATCAACATGCCGGAAGAATCGACGATCGAAGACATCACAAAAGCCTACATTGAATCGTGGAAACTGGGGCTGAAGGCGGTGGCGATTTACCGCGACAATTCCAAGGGGTCGCAGCCGCTCAGCGCCGCAGGGAAGAAGGAAGAGAAGAAACTAGAGACGGCGGCGGAAGAGCCAGTTCAACGCGAGCTGTTTCCGCGGGCGCAGCGGGAGAAGATGCCCGTGGAACGCGCTTCGGTCACGCACAAGTTCAGCGTGGGCGGCCACGAAGGTTACGTCACTGTAGGTATGTATGAAGATGGGCGTCCGGGTGAACTCTTCATCAAGATGGCCAAGGAAGGCTCGACGCTCTCGGGCGTGATGGATGGACTGGCGTTGACGGTTTCGCTGGGCCTGCAGTATGGCGTGCCGCTGAAGGTATTCGTGGACAAGCTGGTGAACACGCGGTTTGAACCGAGCGGCATCTCCGCGAATCCGAACATCCGGTTCGCCACCTCGGTGCTGGACTACATTGCCCGCTGGCTGGGGGGGAAGTTCATCTCGCCGGATTATCTGAAACTCAACGGAACGACGGTGGGGGACAAAGTAGGTTTTAATGGGATGCACAATTCCGTTACGGCGGGGACGACGGCGGCACCGCAGACGAGCGAGCCGATGAGCTACTCGCTGCGGGACGCGCGCGAGGGTGCGCCAACCTGCTCGGAGTGCGGCATGCTGATGGTGCCGAACGGAGGGTGCTACAAGTGCGAGAACTGCGGCAGCACGAGCGGTTGCAGTTGAAACGGTAGCAGGAAAAGGAGAAGACGCCATGAGCGCACTCCCAACCGGAACCGCACTAGCCGCAAAACTGGCGTCGAATCAGCCGAAGGCGCGGGGATTCCTGCACATCGTGAGACACGGAGGAGGGCTCAACGCCTTCTACATCGTGACGTATCACCGGCTAGACAAGGTGGGGACGCGGCCGCGCGCGATGCTGGCGGAGGGGGCGCAGTCCCTGATCGATTTGTTGGGGAAAATCGGCGTGGATTTCCAGTTGCGAGAAGTGCGCGGGGCGCTGGAGGATATCCTGCGGCTGGGTTCGGCGAATATTCCGGACTTGTGGCTAAGCGACGAAGAGATGCTGGAACGCGGGTTGGTAGAAACCTAGGGCGACTGAAAAACAATTTCCGAGAGCCGGGGCAGAAATGCTCCGGTTTTTGTTTTTGGGGCCATGCGGGTCAGAAATCCCAAGACCCAGGCACGAGGAAAAGTCATCAGTTTTAAGTTTTCAGTTTTATGTACGGAAAGAAAAGACAACACGTCGAGCGGGTCGGGGTAAACGCCGGCGCGGAGAACGCGGAAGTTCGCAGAGGGAAAGGGACCCAGGACCCAGGCAAAGACTCCGTGCCTGGGGCACCCAAATTCTAGCCGGGCCACCCGCCGGATCGTAGTATCTAGCGCGGTAGTCGGATCCGAGAAGACTAGCGGAAGCTGGCGCTGGCGTCGCGCAGTCCGTTCTCGTACACGTCAATTACCTTGTCCAGGGCTGCGTTCCGAGCCGAGTCAATCTGTTTACGAGACGGGTCCGCGTGAAACCAAGCCAGGGTTTGGCGAATGCCCTGCGCGAAACTCGTTGTGGCGCAATAGCCGGGGACGAAGCGCTTGATCTTGGTGTTGTCGAATACGACGCTCGCTGACTTGTCGCCGATGAGGGTGCCTTGGAGTTCCGGCATGCAAGCGATGAGGAAATCAGACGGGATGTGAACGATGCGCGGTTCGACGCCGATGGCATCGCCCACAATCCTGTACCACTGGTTCCAGGTCATCACTTCATCGGAGGTGATGTGAAACGCGTGACCGATCGCTTGCGGATTTCCCAGCAATCCCACAAGTCCTTTCGCGAAATCACTGTTGTGAGTGATCACCCAGAGAGACGAGCCGTCTCCCGGCACGATAACTTTCTTATCCTTGAGCATGCGGTCAATGATCGTGTACGGCTTCTCCCAACTATTGAGCACGAGCGGGATTTGCGTGTCGCCATAGGTGAGCGAGGGGCGAATGATCGTTACCGGAAAGCCGGTCTCGCGATAGGCCTTGAGTAACCGCTCTTCGCAGGCAATTTTGTTGCGCGAGTAATCCCAGTAAGGATTTGCAAGCGGCGTGGACTCGGTAATCAGGTAGTGAGTGCCGGGTTTTTGATACGCGCTAGCCGAGCTGATGAAAATGAACTGCCTCGTGTGTCCCGAAAAAAGCTCCAAGTCGCGCTCCACGTCTGCGGGGACAAACGCAATCCAATCCACCACGGCGTCGAACGACGCGCCCGCGAGCGCCCGAGCCGCGGCCGCCTTGTCTTGAACGTCCGCGTTGACGACCGTAACCCCAGGAGGAACGGTTGCTTCGTGGCGCCCTCGCGTGAGGAGTGTGACCTCAATGCCCTGCTGCACAGCCAGCTTCGTACAAGCTGTGCTGATAATCCCTGTTCCGCCGATGAATAGGACTTTCATGGAAGAGGTTGTAGCAGGAACGCGGGCGGCAAAGCCAGCGGAAAACGCGCCAAGCCTCTGGCAAGAAGCATAGCGATTGGGACGGGGTGCCACACTATGACGGCCCGTATCCAAAAAATGAACAAAGGCACGGGACGTTGCGAGTGCTGAGGGCCGCCACGAACGTTGCACCCCAATTGCAGGTTGAGCCTAGCGCGGGCGGAGAGACGGACGGGGCGCGATGGGCCTGGGGCGAAAACGGGGGCGGGGCATAAGGGGCGGAGGAACGTGGCGGAGGGATTCGCCACACGCGGGACAGTGCTCGGAAGAAGCAAGATCGGCGCGCAGCCAGTGGCCCCGGTTTTGGCAGAGAGGATTGACGCACTGCACGGTAGAGCCCGGCATGAATGCCATAACGCACTCCCCCAGTGGCCAGCCAGCTCACCAGCGGAAGTGAGCTCCCCCGGATGGCCGAAAGAATTCGCGGGCGAACAGTACGAACGGGAGTGATTGTTACGCGGGAGAAATATGGTGTCAATGAAAAAGAGCCACAAGATATAGGGGTAGTGTTACAAAGTTGTGGAAAAACAAAAAGGAGGTGTCAAAGCGGAACGCAAGGAGATCGAAGCGCGGAGCAAGCGAGGCAAGCGGAAAAACGGAAGGAAGAACGGCAAGAGAGATTCATCGCACAAAAGGCGTGCGATGGAAAAGAGTACCTCGCCCCGGCGAAGGGCACGGGGCGCACAAATCGCGCTGTGCAACGGCACCCTTCGGGGCTCAGGGCAAGGAAGGTGCCGCTGCTCCGGTCGGGATGACACCATGCGGAGCGCCGATGGCGGTCAGGGTTTGGCGGGAGGAGTTGGAGTCTTGGGCTCTTCCACGCCGCCGAGTGCGGCGAACTTGGCTTTCAATTGGGCGAGATCGTCCTGCTTCTGCTTGAGGTCGGCCTGTTCGGCGGCGAGTTTGGCTTTGCCGTCTTTATCGTTGGAAAAATCAGGCTTGGAATAAAAGGCGTCCTGATCGAGAGAAAGGGAACGCTGGGCGAGATCCACTTCACCCTGCAATGCGGCGACCTGTTGTTTCAAAGCCTCCACATCCTTCTTCTTTTTTTCCGCAACATCGGCGGCGGAGGGCGCATTCTCGTCAGAAGCATTACTGCCTGCAGGAGCGGCAACTCCTGGCGCGGTGACGGCGGACTCCTGGCCAGTTGGCGCGTTTGTCGCGGCACCGGGAGCAGGAGTTGGTGCAGGGGTCAGGGTGTCATCGGTGATGATGGGAGCGGGCTTGGCGGAAGCCTTTTTCTGTTCGCGAGAGCGGCGCGCGGCTTCGGCGACAGAAGTGTTCTGAGAATCCTGTGCCGCCAGCGGCAAGGCAAAGGAGCAGGCAAGCGGGAGGATAAGGGCGAGAGTCCGCACGATTGTAGTGTGCCGCATAGGAACCTCTTCCAGCTTCCAGATGGACGCTTCCCCGATAGGATACGACTGGGGGATTCATGGCTCAATGGGGAAGAGAGGGTGGGGGCGAATCAGGCAACGGTCCAGAGGAAGGCGACGAGACCGTGAGGCATGGCATACTCCAAGGGCAGGGGGCGACCTGGAACGTCAGGAAAGGAAGAAGCAAACTTTGGGGAAAAGTGAGAGGCAGGGAATCCGCGTGAGGGCGAAGGTTTGCGCCGCGGGCCGGGTGTGGCTAATAGCGCTGCTTGGGCTGTGCACAGCGGCGATGCTCGCGCCCAAATTGTCGGCGGAACCTGCAGGTGTGGCAAGCGTTTCCGGGCAGGCGAAATCATCAGGCCCCGCGGCAGAGGACAGCGCCGAAAAAACGCAGCAACGGCCGACGGGCGAGTACCGGCTGAGCCGGGATAGGTATGAGAAAGCGGTGGCGTTATCGCGGGCGGAATACAGGTTGTATTTCGTTTCCGTGGCCTGGGGGTTTGGAGCCTTGCTGCTGGCTTTGCGGCTGAAGGTGGTGGCGAGGTTGCGGGATTTTGCGGAGTCGCGTGGCGGTGGCAACCGCTGGCTGCAGGCGGTGATTTTTGTGCCGGCGTTGTTGGGATTGTTGGCGGTGCTGCATTTGCCGCTGCGGGCGTACGGGCACACGCTGGCGGTGCGGTTTGATTTGTCCGTGCAAGGATGGGGCTCGTGGGTGTGGGATTGGACGAAGGGCGAGTTCTTAACCATTGGGCTGGGGATCGTGGTGGCGCGGCTGTTGCTTGCGGTGATTCGCTGGAAGCCGCGGACGTGGTGGCTGTACTTCTGGATGGCGGCGGTACCGCTGGCGCTGTTCCTGTTTTTCATCAGCCCGTGGTTCATCGATCCTCTGTTCAACAAGTTTGTGCCGCTCCAGCAGAAGCATCCGGAATTGGTGGAGTCGATCGGGAAGCTGACGCAGCGCGCGGGCGTGCCGATTCCGGCGGAGCGGATGTTCCTGATGGAAGCGAGCGCGAAGACGAATGCGCTGAATGCATATGTGACGGGCATCGGGGCTTCAAAGCGCGTGGTGATCTGGGATACGACAATTGCGAAGACGAAATCTGACGAGTTGCTAGTGATTGTGGGGCACGAACTGGGGCACTACGTTCTGGGCCATCTGGCAATCGGGTTTGCCGCGTATCTGGTGGGGCTGCTTGTGGGATTGTACATAACGTTTCACGCGCTGCAGTGGATGCTGAAGCGATGGGGGAGCGTCTGGGGAGTGCGCGGGCAAGAGGATTGGGCGGCGCTGGCAGTGTTGCTGCTGATCATGAATGTGCTGGAGTTCGTGAGCATGCCGATCGGGAACGGGTTCAGCCGGATGCAGGAGCACGCAGCGGACGTGTACGGGCTGGAGGTTGTGCACGGGCTGGTGGCGAATTCTCAGGAGGCGGGGGCGCGCGCTGAGCAAGTGCTGGGAGAGGCGGATCTGGCGGATCCGAAGCCGTCCCGGTTTATCGTATTCTGGCTATACAGCCACCCTCCGCAGGCGGAAAGGCAGGAGTTTGCGTACACGTATGATCCGTGGTCGAAGGGAGAGCGGCCGAAATACGTGAAGTGAACGAAGGCAGTGGCGGAGGATCAGGAATCTCGGCGGCGGGCGGTGTGGCGCCGGAGGAAGGAGGCGACCTTGTGGCGGTTGCCGCAAACGGCCATGGAGCACCAGCGGCGGCGGTGGGTGCGCGAGTCGTCGTAGAAGAAGAGGCGGCACGCGGGATTGGCGCAAATGCGGACAGGTGCGTTGGGGCCTTCGACGATCAGTTCGGCGGCAGAACGCGCAATGGCGGCTAGGAGCCACTCGAGGCCGCCTTCACGAGCGATGAATTCCAGGCGCCAGCCTTCGGCGCGGGGCACGAGTTCGTCGTGGCCTTCGGTGAGGCGAAGCAGATCGTTGATGGGCTCGACCCAGCTTTTGGGGAAGGGCTTTTTCTCCACGAGGGAAGAAAAGATAGCGCGGATGGATTCGCGCAGGCGAAGAACTTTGAGAAGAACGGCGTCGACGGCTTGCGGCTCCGTGAGCAGCAGGGGATGAAGGCGGGTAGCACGTTCGGGGGTGACGACGCGGGAGTTGACGAGGAAGGTGACGAACTCGTCCCAGGAAAGGTTATGTGCGGCGGGAGTGGTATTGGCGAAGTCGAGGGCGAGGCGACCGGCGATGAGGTGGGGTTGAAAAGGTGGAAGAGCCATAAGGTAGCCTCGAATGAAAGCGGCCCGGCGTAACTGGTGTTATGTCCCAGACTGGTTATAGCATGAGTCGGCTGGTTGTGCGAGATGCCTAGAAAGAATTCAGGGGGCTTGGTCGTAAGAAGAGGAACAGCTTACACCATAGGGCAGCTTCACACGGTATTCGGCATTGAGAATTTGGGACGTGGCGGAGCATTTCCAAGGAGCGCACATGAATGACGGAAAGCTGAACGAAGAACCTGTTGGAGAGATACCTGCACTGAGTGAACCACCCAGGCGGCGGAATGTTGTTTTTTTCGGTGAAGCGGGAGGCCTGCGGTCGGGGTGGCGGTTATTAATTTATCTAGCGATTGTGAGTGTGCTGGCAGGGGCGATTACGCTCCTGTTGGTGCGCATTTTTGGGCAGCCCCGCGGCGTCCCGCCCATATCCGCCATGATCCTGCAGGAATTGGTCGGATTTGCGGTGGTGTTCGGCGCCGCAGTCGTGATGTCGTTTGTGGAACGGCGCTCGCTCGGAGATTACGGGCTGCCGGCGCGGGGAATGTTCGGCGGCAAATTCTGGCTGGGGTTCTTGTTCGGACTGGCGGAGATCTCGGTGCTGATTGGATTGATCGCGGCGTTTGGCGGCTATTCGTTTGGGAGTTTTGCGCTGCAGGGAAACGAGGTTTTGCGCTGGGGACTTATCCACCTGCTGCTGTTCACCTTTGTGGGATTTTTCGAGGAGTTTCTCTTCCGCGGGTACACGCAATTCACGCTGGGAGATGGCATTGGATTTTGGCCGGCGGCGATTCTGCTGTCGGTCGGGTTTGGCGCTGTGCATCTGGGAAATCCCGGAGAAGGCTGGGTCGGCGCAGCGAGTGTGGTGCTGGTGGGAGTGTTCTTTTGTTTTACGCTGCGGCGGACAGGGAATCTCTGGTATGCGGTGGGACTGCACGCGAGCTTTGACTGGGGAGAGACATTTCTGTATTCGGTGCCGAATAGCGGGGTTGTGATGCAGGGACATCTCTCGAATGCGGTGCTGCATGGGCCGAAGTGGTTGACGGGCGCGTCGGTGGGGCCCGAAGGAAGCGTGTTCTGCTTCGTGACGATGGGGCTGCAGTTCCTGGTGATAATGCTTCTGTTTCCGAAGAAAGAGACGCAGCAGGCCGCGGAGATTGTCGTTCCCGCGAATTAGTTCTATGTGAAATCCGAAGTTGAAGAGGGATTCATCGCACAAGAAACGTGCGATGGAAAACCGTACCTCCGCTCCGGGACGGCCAAAGGCGCCGTCCCTCCGGTCGGAATGACAAGTTTTGGATCTAATGGACTAAGTCGGAGGCGTGAACGAGGTGGACGCCTTGGGCTTCCGCCTGGGGCAAGAACTCGCTTAGAGCGCGAAGCGTTTCCGGATGGGGATGGCCGATGGCAATGGCCTCGCCCTTTTCCTGGGCGTCGCGCAGGGCGAGTTGCAGTTGCTTGCGAATGGCCGAGACCTCCTCCACATCATCCAGAAAAGGAACATTGCGGAAAGCGGAGCGAACGCGGGCGTCTTGCGCGGCGTCATAGGCGACCGTGGCGGCGGTGGTGCGGCTGTCAATGAAGAACAGGTTACGCTCACGCAGAATGACCATGAGATAGGCCATCAACGGGCCATCGGTGGTGGCCAGGGAACCCTGATGGTTGTTGACACCGACGGCGTAGGGGACGTTTTGCAGCATGGCGCCCACGACCTCGGAAATCTGGGACGAGGACATTCCGGAATGGAGTTGCTGCGATTCGGGCATTTCGTTGCCGAGAGACTGCATGGGCAGATGCAACATGACCTGATAGCCGCGGCGGTGGGCTTCTTCCGCGATCTCGCGGGAATCCGCGTGATAGGGGAGGAAGGAAAGAGTGAGAGGGTAAGGAAGGGCGAAGACGGATTCGGCAACAGAGCGATCGGTGCCGAAATCGTCGAGGATGATGGCGAGACGAGGAGCGCCGGCGCGGGCGGTGGACGAAGGATGCGGCGTGGCGCGTTCCTTAGCTGCATCGCGTGCCTTGGAACGGAGATTCCCAGCCGACTTGGGATTGTCACAAGCGGCGAGGCATGCAAATAGAGCGAGCAGAAGAAGTGTGACGGGGAGCCGAGGGTGTTTCCGCGCGCCCGCAAGGAAGAAGGACACGAGAGGACTAAGCGGCCTTCTTCAGCGGACTCTTCAGAAGTTCGAGGGCCCTGCGAAGAACGGGATCATCGGAAGAAAGGGGACGCGGACCGATGGTGGAGTCCTTGGGCGTGCCGGGGGTAGTGGTTACGTCTTCGCCATCGTCGGAATCGTCAGCGGAGACGGCAGAGGCGCGCACGACCTCCGTGGGGGTGACACCTTCCTCGAGAATGGATTTGCCATCGGCGTTGTAATAATTGGCGACGGTGAGGAACAGCGCCGCGCCGTCATCCAAGGGGATGAGTTTTTGTTCCGAGGCGAGACCAAAGGTGCGGTCGCCCACCAGATCGCCTCTTTTGGTATTGGCGAGAGAGGCGGCGAGGACTTCGGCAGCGCCGGTTGTCGTGCCGTCCATCAGGATGGAAACGGGCCCTTTCCAGACAACCTTGGTGGCATCCGCGGAAAAGACCTGTGAGGGAACGGTCTGGCCGCGAAGGGCGACGAGTTGCCCAGAAGGAACGAACAAGCGCGCGATGGCGATGGCCTCCGAGACAGGACCACGGCCACATTCACGCAAGTCCAGGATGACTCGGGAAACACCCTGATTCTGCGCCTCGAGCAAGCGGGTACGAACTTCGTCGGCACGACCCGCGTCCAAAGTAGGGAAACGCAAGGCCAGGGTGTCGTTGTCAACGCGCTGCACGATCAGCTTCGGGGTGGAGAGCTTCTCCCGGACCACCTCGACCTCTTCAGGATCGGTCTTTCCGCGGCGGATGACGCCGACTTTCACCCCAGTGCCCGGCTGACCCGCCAAGAGATTCTTGGCCTGGCCAACGGACATTTCGCGAGTCGTAAAGCCAGCGATGGATTCGAGGATGTCCCCACTATGCAGGCCAGCCTTCTCGGTGGAGGTATCGGGGAGAACCGAAGTGACGATGATGTAGCCGAAGCGCTTGCTGAGGTTGAGGCCGGTTTCGCCGATGGCGGTACTGGAGGACTTCTGGTTGTATTCCGTGTACTCGCGCGGGGTGAGGTAGCTGGATTCGGAATCGAGCGATTCGAGGAGGCCGTGGAGAGAACCCGCGGTGACGAGGTGCATGTTGGGTTCGTCGACATAATCCTGCTGGATCTTCTGCAGGACTTCGCTATAGACGATCAGCGACTTGTAGGTATTATCGTTGGCGCTGCGGCCGAGCACCTTCCCGAACCCCACCCAACCGATAATGAGGACGGAAACGGCGATAATAGCGTAACGCGTGAAACGATTCATCCAGCACCACCTTCGGCGAAGATAAACTCTAAGTATAACATTGTGATGAGACCCGAGGCCTAGAGAGTTGGATAGGCGGTAGTTCGAGTGAAAAGAAGGGCAAGGAATGCGCCAAAGACACGCGGACGCTGGGGATTGTTGTATTACTGACACGCCGGAATAGACAGTGCTGCCTCTTTACGCATCTAAACAGTTGATAGTAAAGCACAAAGAGAGAGGGAATTCGTCTGCAATGTGCTATTGTTAGAGGATTGCAGAATGTTTCAAACCACGATTCAGAGACCGGCCGAGACGCATGGCGTCGGACTCCACACTGGAGTTCAAGGAAGAGTGCGGCTGGTGCCAGCCCCCGCGGATACCGGGATAGTTTTCCGGCGAGTGGACCTGGACGAGTTCCCGATTGAGGCGCAGGGGCGGAATGTAGCGCGCGTGAGCTACGCGACAAGTTTGATGAAACAGGGCGTGCTGCTCTCGACCACCGAGCACCTGCTGGCGGCCATCTATTCCTGCGGAATCGACAACGTTTTTATTGATATTGATGCGATTGAGGTGCCAATTCTGGACGGGTCGGCGGAGCCGTTCATGCGGCTGATCGATCAGGCAGGGATACGGCGGCTGCGGCGGAAGCGGCGGTACTTGAAAGTAGTGAAGCCGGTCGAGGTGATTGAAGACGGGCGGCGAATCGGGATTTCTCCGGCGAACGAATTCCGGGTGCGGTGCTACGTGGATTTTCCGCACCCGCTGGTGGGGCAGCAGGAAGTGGACATAGTGGTGAATGCAGAGAGTTTCCGGCGAGTGCTCTCGCGGGCGCGAACGTTCTGCTTTGAAAGCGACATCGAGCCCCTGCGGGCCATGGGGCTAATTCGCGGGGGTTCGCTGGAAAACGCGATCGTGCTGACAAAGGACAGTGTTTTGAACGGGCCGCTACGGTTTCCCGACGAGTTTGGAAGGCACAAGGCCCTGGACCTGATTGGCGACCTGGCGTTGGTGGGGCTCCCCTTATTGGGGCGTGTGGAGGCGAGCAAGGCAGGCCATTCACTGCATACACAACTGGTGAGCCGACTGCTTGCGGACACAAGCGCGTGGACAATCACGACCGAGTTGCAGGCAAAGTCCGAGGCGGCAGAGAAGCAGGGCGCGCCGGTGGTCCTTTCGGCAGTGGAGTAAGCAAAGAGAGCGAAGCGCCCTTGACGAAGCAGGTTCCTGGACGATAATGCCAAGAAGTGGTGAAATCTGGCGACCAGGGTGTGGTGCGCTCCCCCCAAGCACGGTCGCGCAGAGATTTGGCGGGGGATTCCCATGAGACAGCGTGGTGCAAAAGGTTTGGGGTGTGCAGTGAGTTTGCTGGTGCTGAGCATTGTTGCGCTAGCGAGCGCGTCGGGTGCGCGGGGGCAGAATTGGGGAACTCCGGTCTGGTCCGATGAATTCAACGGGGTGTTAGGAACGCCGATTGACCCAGCGAAATGGACGTATGACACCGGGATACTGAACGTCAACAATGAGGTGGAGTATTACTGTTCGCCGGGCATGACGACAGGCGGGTGCGTCGCGACGAATCCGAATGCCTACATTGACGGCAACGGAAACCTGGTCATCCAGGCACTCCGGGTGGGAACGAGTACGCAAGCGAACAGCGGTAGCTGGACTTCGGCGCGCTTAAAGACGCAAGGCCTGGAATCGTTCCTGTACGGGCGTGTGGAGGCGAGGATGAGCCTGCCCACCGTAGCACCGGGAATCTGGCCGGCATTCTGGGCCCTCGGCGCGAACATTGACACGGTAGGTTGGCCGAACTGCGGCGAAGCGGATTACATGGAGAATGTGCCGGCGTCTGGGGGCCTGGGACCCACGAAGATCGCATCCAGTCTGCATCAGGCGGGGACTTCGGGGAGAATTGACAGGAGCGCGACGTACACGTTTTCCAATCCGGGGGATGTAACGGGCATGCACATCTACGGCGCCATATGGTCGCCGAACATGATTCAATTCTACGTGGATGACCCGACGAAAGTGTTCTACGTGCAGACCGCTAGCGACATTGGCGCCGACCAGACGTGGGGGTTTAACCACAAGTTTTTCCTGCTGTTGAACCTGGCGATCGGCGGGGACGGGTCGTGGCCGGGCGCGTTTGATGCCACGACACCAAATCCCGCAGTGATGACCGTGGATTATGTGCGGATTTACCAGGCCGCAGCCGTGCCGGCACCCGGCATGGGCAATCCGCCTTCGATTACGGTGAAAGCGGGGGCGACATCGGGGAACACAAGCAGCGTCACCGTGGGAGACACATTGGGCAGCGGGCGCGTGTATTTTGCCTGCACGACGACGGCGCCGAAGGCCTCCTGCCAGTTGAACACGGGCGATTCGCTGAACGCCAATACGGTGGATTTTTCCGCAACTGCCACAGGGACAGTCACGGTCAGCGTTGCGACGACGGCGAACTCATTCTTGCCGCCGATGAGCCCTTGGTGGAGGATGCTCGAGGTGGCGCGGTTCGCCGTTGTGGCGCTGGTGACGGCTGTGTTGATGGGGTTTGCTGCAAAATGGCGTGATCGTGCGTGGCGCCCGGCAAGTATCCTGGGAGGGATGCTGCTCCTTTGCGGGGGACTGTTGCTGGGTTGCAGCGGCGGTTCGACGCCAACGCCGACACCCGGCGGCGGAACGACGCCCGGGAGCTACAACGTCACGGTGAACGCCTACACGGTGACGGGAAACGGAGCGACGCCTGAGGCGACGGTAAGCATTCCGTTGACGGTGAATTAAGAGGAATTCATCAAGTAAAGATTGTCAAAGCGCGTGTCATCACGGGAGAATGCTGGGACCATGCCAAATAACGACGTTGCAATTCTGATCCTGGCCGCGGGCAAAGGCACGCGGCTGAAGTCCAGCCTGGCGAAAGTGCTGCACCGCGCCGGGGGGCGCGCACTGGTGGAGCACGTGGTGCGTTCATGCGAGCCGCTGGGTGCGAAGAAAACAATCGCGGTGATCGGCTACGAAGCAGAGAAGGTTGCGGAGGTAGTCGCGCCGTACGAAGTGGAAACCGTGGTGCAGCAGCCGCAGAAGGGCACGGGCCACGCTGTATTGGTGGCGAAACGGGCGATCGGCAACGCGAAATACGTTCTGGTGCTGCCGGGAGATGCGCCGCTGGTGCGAATGGAGACGCTGCGCGCCCTGATCCACAGGCACAAAAAAGGAGCGGCGGCGGCGACGATACTGACGGCGGTGCTGGCCGATCCTTCGGGCTACGGGCGAATTCTGAGGAAATCCGGGGACACGGTAGCGGCGATTGTTGAAGAGTCACAATTGACCGCGGAGCAGCGCGAACTGAACGAAATCAATTCGAGCATTTATTGCTTTACGTTGGCAAAGCTGTGGCCGGCGCTGGCGCAGGTGAAGCCCAACAACAAACACCGCGAAATTTACCTGACCGATGCCATTGGTGAGTTGAACGCGAACGGGGAGACAGTGCTGGCGGAAGTTGCGCCGGATGCGCGAGAGACGCTGGGCTGCAACACACGCGCAGACCTGGCGGGAGCGGACCGCACATTCCGCGAGTGGAAGCGCGACGAGCTGATGAACAATGGCGCAACGATTCAATTGCCGGAAACGGTGCTGATTGATCCGGACGTGATCGCGGGTGAAGACAGCGTGATCGAGCCATGCGTGCAATTGCTGGGAAAGACGAAGATTGGGGCGCGATGCACGATCAAAACGGGCAGCGTGCTGCTCGATGCCGTGCTCGGCGACGACGTGACGATTGAGCCGCACTGCGTGATAACGAAGAGCAGGATCGATTCCGAAGTGATGGCAGGCCCGTTCGCGCGGATGCGGCCGGAGAGCCACGTGAAGAAGGGCGCGAAAATCGGGAATTTCGTGGAGTTGAAGAAGAGCGTGATCGGCGAAGGCAGCAAGGTGCCACACCTTTCCTACATTGGCGATACGAAGATCGGGACCAAAACGAACATTGGCGCGGGCACGATTACGTGCAATTACGACGGCTTCGCGAAGTACCCGACTACGATCGGGAACCGCGTGTTCATCGGGAGCGATTCGGTGTTGATCGCGCCGGTGAGGATCGGGGACGGGGCGTATGTGGCGGCGAGTTCCGCGATTACGGACAATGTGCCGGCGGATGCGCTGGGGATAGCCCGGGGCAAGCAGGTCAACAAGCCAGGGTGGGCAAGCAAGAAGAAACGCGAGATGGCAGCGGGTGACAGTGGGAAGAAGTCCTCGAAGAAAGGCCGCAAGAAGGCGCGCTCGCGCCGGTAGCGGCGAGGCGAAAACCGAAAACCGAAAACCGAAAAGCGAAAAGCGAAAAGCGGTCCTGCCGCCTGCGCGAATGCGGGGCCCGACGCGGGTCACAAGTGCGGTTCTGCGAGCCACCTGATGTGCTAAAATTGGGTTTTCCATTCATGCTACCCGGAGGGACATCGTGAAATTTGGAGTGGTGGTCTTTCCGGGGTCCAATTGCGACCACGACGCGTTTCACGCCATCGGCCACGTCCTGCAGAAGCCGGTGGAATTCATCTGGCACCAATCCGAAGACCTGGTCGGATGCGACGCGATCATTTTGCCCGGAGGATTTTCCTACGGCGATTATCTGAGGACAGGGGCGATCGCGCGTTTTTCGCCGGTGATGAATGCGGTGGAAAAGTTCGCGAAGAGCGGCGGGCTGGTGCTGGGCATCTGCAACGGCTTCCAGATTCTATGCGAGGCGGGGCTGCTGCCGGGGGCGATGATGCGCAATGCGGGGCTGCGGTTCATCTGCCGGCACGTACACATTCGCGTGGAGCAGACGGACAGCCCGTTCACGTGCGCGGCGAGGAAAGGCCAGATCCTGAAGATTCCGATTGCGCACAGCGACGGAAATTACACTTGTGACGCGGCGACGCTGGCGGAACTGGAGAAGAACCGGCAGATATTGTTTCGCTACACGACGCCGGACGGGCTGGATGACAAGGCGGGGAATCCGAACGGGTCGATGGCCAATATCGCGGGGATTTGCAACCGCGAGAGGAACGTGGCCGGGTTGATGCCGCATCCGGAGCGGGCGATGGAGGGCGTGCTCGATTCGGAAGACGGGATCGTGGTTTTCCGGTCGATGGTGGAAGCGCTCGTAGGCGCGGCAAAGGCCACGGCGTGAAACGCGAACAAAATTAGGGGCAAGTTGGGGCACGAGCTATCGTGCCTCAATGGTTTTCGACGGAAGAAAAAGGCTACAAATGGCGACGGCACAGACGGAGATTCGAGTGACGCCGGAAATTGTGGCGGAACACGGCATAACGCGCGAGGAGTTTGCGCGCATCCAGAAGATTTTGAGGCGCGACCCGAACATCACGGAGCTGGGCATCTTCAGCGTGATGTGGAGCGAGCACTGCTCGTACAAATCGAGCAAGGTGCATTTGAAGCGGTTGCCGACGCGCGGGAAGCTGGTGGTGCAGGGACCGGGAGAGAACGCCGGCGTGGTGGATATCGGCGACGGGCTGGTGGCGGCGTTCAAGATCGAATCGCACAATCATCCGAGTTTTGTGGAACCGTTTCAGGGAGCGACGACGGGCGTCGGCGGAATTTTGCGCGATATTTTCACGATGGGAGCGCGGCCGATTGCGGTGATGGATTCGCTGCGGTTTGGGGAGATCGCGGCGTCTCCCGCTTCAGGGGCTAAAGCCCAGACCACAAAGGGCACCGGAAATGTCGCGGCTGAAGCCGCGACCCCCAAAACCAGCGAGGAAGAGGCGGCAAAGAACCGGCGGATTCTCGACGGGGTGATCCGCGGAGTGGGGAGCTACGGAAATTGCTTTGGCGTGCCGACGGTGGGCGGGGAAGTGGCGTTCGAGCCTTGCTATTCGCAGAACCCGCTGGTGAATGCGCTGGCGTTGGGGATTGCGCGGAAGGAAGACCTTTTCTTCGCGAAGGCCAAGGGCACGGGTAATCCCGTGATTTATGTCGGCGCGAAGACGGGGCGCGACGGCATTCACGGCGCTTCGCTGCTGGCGTCGGCGGAATTTACGGAGGAGTCGCAACAGAAGCGGCCCAATGTGCAGGTGGGCGACCCGTTCATGGAGAAGCTGCTGCTGGAGGCATGCCTGGAGGCGATGAAGACGGGCGCGGTGGTGGCGATTCAGGACATGGGCGCGGCGGGGCTGACGTGCTCGACGTGCGAGATGGCGTCGCGCGGCGCCACGGGAATCGAGATTGACCTGGCGAAGGTGCCGCAACGCGAGACGGGGATGAGCCCGTACGAGATCATGCTGAGCGAATCGCAGGAGCGCATGCTGCTGGTGGCGGAACGCGGGCGCGAGCAGGAAGTGCTGGCGGTATTCAAGAAGTGGGGACTGGACGCGACAGTGGTGGGCGAAGTGAAGGATGGCGGGCTGCTGGTGGTGAAGGACCACGGCAAAGTGGTGGCGCAGATTCCGGCGCATCCGCTGGCGGAAGAAGGGCCGGTGTACAACCGGCCGATCGCGGAGCCGAAGGCACGGAAGGAGAGCGAACAGGATTGGTTCCGATTTGCCTCTGAGGGGGCGGAACTCACTGAGAATTTCAAGAGGCTGCTGGGATCGCCGACGATTGCGTCGAAGCATTGGATCACCGAGCAGTACGACACGATGGTGCGGACGAATACGCTGGCGGGGCCGGGCGCGAGCGATGCGGCGGTAGTGCGGATCAAGGAGACGAAGCGGGCGCTGGCTCTGGCGACGGATGGCAATGGCCGCTGGACTTTCCTGAATCCGAAGCTGGGCGCGATGCACGCGGTCGCCGAAGCGGCGCGGAACGTGGCGGCCAGCGGTGCGCGGCCGATTGCGGCGACGAATTGCTTGAACTTTGGGAGCCCGGAAAAGCCGGAGGTGATGTGGCAGTTTTCGCAGACCATTGACGGATTGTGCGAGGCGTGCGTGGCGCTGGGCACGCCGATAACCGGCGGGAACGTAAGTTTTTATAACGAGACGCTGAGGAAATCGATTTATCCGACGCCGGTGGTTGGGATGTTGGGGATTCTGGAGGATGCGTCGAAAGTTTTGAAGGTGGCGTTCCGAGATGAAGGGGACGTGATCGTGCTTCTCGACGGATCCACTTCTTCCAACGCGGCGCACCAGGCTCCGCCGCGGGCTGGGAAACAGCGTGAGTTCTCCTCCAGCGAATATTCCAAGGCGATTGGCGGGATCGTGGCCGGGGAACCGCCGGCGATTGAACTTGCCGCGGAGAAATGGGTGATCGATTGCCTGGTGACCCTGGCCGAAGCAGGCACGCTGCAATCGGCGCATGACGTGAGCGATGGCGGCGTGGCGGTTACGCTGGCGGAATCATGCTTCGCAGCCACGGGGCTCGGGGCTGGTGTAGGGCTGCCGGAGGACGTCTCGGCGGAGTACGCGCTGTTTGGCGAACGGGGGGCGCGCGTAGTAGTTTCCGTTTCGCCGGAAAAACTTGGCGCTCTGCGGAATACTGCGAGACAATATGGGGTGGGCGCGCACGAAATAGGCAAAGTGACGGGTGACAACGCCTTGCGCATCGAATATAAGGGGCATGCCGTGGTGTCCGGAGCCGTGGACACTCTGAGGGAAGTTTGGTCGAATTCGCTCGAGAAAACGCTAAAGGTCTAATGAAAGAGAAGCTCGCCTTCGCAGACGATCATTTTCACGACGAGTGCGGTGTGTTTGGCGTGTTCGGCCACCCGGAAGCGGCGAACCTGACGTATCTGGGGCTGTACGCGCTGCAGCATCGCGGCCAGGAATCCGCGGGGATTGTGGCCAGTTCGGGCGGCGACCTGAACTTGCACAGGGCTATGGGCGAGGTGGAAGAGATTTTTCAGCCGCGCGTGCTGGCGAAACTGACGGGCTCCAGCGCGATCGGGCACACGCGGTATTCGACGGCGGGGGACAAGGCGCTCCTGAACGCGCAGCCGATCCTGGTGGATTGCAGCAAGGGCAAGATCGCGGTGGCGCACAACGGCAACCTGACGAACGCGGGCGAGTGGCGGCGGAAGCTGGAGCACCGCGGATCGATATTCCAGGCGAACAGCGACACGGAAGTGATCGTGCATCTGGTCGCGCGTTCGCAGGCGCGGAATTTTTCCGGGGCGCTGGGCGATGCGCTGAACCAACTGGAAGGCGCGTACTCGCTGCTGGTGCTGACGCCGGACGAGCTGTACGCCGTGAGAGACCCACGGGGCTTCCGGCCGCTGGTGCTGGGAAGGATTCCGTCCACGGAGAACGGGGACGCGTGGCTGGTGGCCTCGGAAACGTGCGCTTTCGATTTGTTGAACGCGCAATACGTGCGGGAAATTCAGCCGGGCGAAATGCTGCGGATATCGCGATCGGGGCTGGAGTCCATCCACTTCAGCCCGCCCAAGCCACACCAATTCTGCATTTTCGAGCACGTGTATTTTTCCAGGCCGGACAGCATTATTTTCGGCCGATCAGTGAACGAATCGAGGGAGATGCTGGGGCGATTGCTGGCGCGGGAACATCCAGTGGAAGCCGATATGGTCGTGCCGATACCGGATTCGGGAGTGCCGGCGGCGATCGGGTTTGCGCTGGAATCGAAGATACCCTTCCGCATGGGGCTGATCCGCAATCATTACATCGGGCGCACGTTTATCGAGCCATCGCAGGCGATCCGGAATTTTGGGGTGAAGCTGAAGCTGAACCCTGTGCGCGAGTTGATTAAAGGGAAACGCGTCGTGCTGGTGGATGATTCGATCGTGCGCGGCACAACCAGCAGAAAGCTTGTGCGCATGGTGCGGGAAGCGGGAGCGACGGAAGTACACATGCGCATCAGCTGCCCGCCGACGATTTCGCCGTGTTATTACGGCGTGGATACGCCCACGCGCGAGGAATTGATTGCTTCGGCCAATTCGCCGGAAGAGATCCGCAAGTACCTGGGCGCGGATTCGCTGGGGTACCTTTCGATGCAGGGGCTGAGGCAGGCAGTGAATGATACTGAGGGAGACTTCTGCACTGCATGTTACACAGGCGTTTACCCGACCGACTTGGTGCAACTGGAAGTGCGCGAAGAAGCGGGCGCGAAGAAAGTGGCCGAAGAGGTGACGGTGCAACGTGAAAGCTGACGCAGCGAAGAGCAAGAAGAAAAGCGCGAAGGCAGCGGAAGTGCCGATGAGCGCGAAGGTGAAGAGCGAGATCATCGCGTGGTTCTGGGTGATCCTGGCGTTCATGCTGATCAATGGAACGCTGGGACAGGCGCGCGTGATCCCATCGGGGTCAATGGAAAACACATTGCTGATCGGGGATCACCTGATCATGAGCCGGCTGGGCTACGATGCCGGGGTGCCGTTTACGAATTGGCACGTGCCGTTGTGGCGGAATCCGCGGCGGCTGCAGATCGTGATATTCAAGCCGCCTTTCGATCTGACGCAGCCGGATTACGTGAAGCGCGTGATCGGGCTGCCCGGGGAAACTGTGGATGTGCACGATGGTGCGGTGTGGATCAACGGAAAAAGGCTCGAGGAGAATTACACGCTGGGGCCTTCCGAACGGCCGCGACCTGACCAACTCAGGGTTGCGTACGGCGGGCTGCCCTACAAGGTACCGGAGAATTGTTATTTTGTGATGGGCGACAACCGCGAGAATTCGGAAGACAGCCGCTACTGGGGATGCGTGCCGCGGAATGATATCCTGGGCACGCCGGTGATCATTTACATGTCGTTGGATGCGCCGCGAGATGCGTGGAACGGAAATATTGTGGCGAGATTTGAAGCGTATGCCAACGCGCTGATACATCCCGGCACAGTGCGGTGGCGCAGGTTGTTCCATCTGTTTTAAGCTGTAGGGGTCCGGCAGCGCCAATGACCGGACCAGTTCCAGAAGTAGAAGCGGGATCTCCCACAGTGTGACTCATGACGGGTGACTCTTCCCTCGTGGCCGCCCCCCGCCCCGCAGGAAATGAGCCGGCAGACTTCACCGTCAGAGGTAGCGTCACCGATCAAAGGGTTAAGGCGGCAGACCATGAAATATGCCGACGCCGGAGTCAATCTAGCTGTTGCCAATGACGCGAAGCAGCGCATACGTCATCTAGCCAGCCGCACGTTTACGCCCGCGGTGCTGGGAGGAATCGGGGGATTCGGCGCGCTGTTTGCGCTGGATACCAAGAAATGGAAGGACCCGGTACTGGTGTCCAGCGCCGATGGAGTGGGCACGAAGCTGAAGATCGCGATGGCGATGGGCGTGCATTCGACGGTGGGCGGAGACCTCGTCAATCACTGCATCAACGACATCCTAGTTCAGGGAGCGGAGCCGCTGTTTTTCCTGGATTACCTGGCGATGGGGAAGCTGGATGCGAGCGTGGTGGAGCAGCTTGTAGATGGCATGAGCCGTTGCTGCCGGAAAGCGGGCTGCGCGCTGATTGGCGGAGAGACAGCGGAGATGCCGGGTTTCTATCAACCGGGGGAGTACGACCTGGCGGGATTCATCGTCGGTGTGGTGGAGCGGGAGAAAGTGCTCACCGGGAAAGCGGTGAAGCCGGGGGACACACTGCTGGCGCTGCCGTCGACGGGATTGCACACGAACGGCTACTCGCTGGCGCGGAAACTGGTATTTGAAATTGCCAAGCAGAAGCCGGACACGTATGTTGCGGAAGTGGGCAACAAGATTGGAGCGGAACTCCTAAGACCGCACGTTTGCTACGCGCCGGCGCTGAAGACGATTCTGGTGCGTGGGTGGGCGTCCGCTCTGGCACATATCACCGGCGGAGGGCTGCCGGGCAACCTTCCGCGCGTGCTTCCCAGCGGCGTAAAGGCCATCATTGATCTGGATGCGTGGCCGGTTCCTTCGATCTTCAAATACCTGGCGAAGCTCGGTGAAATCGAGACGGATGAATTGCTGCAATCGTTCAACATGGGCGTGGGCATGGTGGTTGTGGTGCCGTCGGCGCACGTCAAGGAAGTGGAAGCGGATCTGAAGCGGCGGCGGGAGAAGTTCTATCGAATCGGGCGCATCGAGCGGGGAGACACGGGCAAAGCGCGGCTGGTGTATTCCGGGGCGTTAAATCTGTAGACGCTGGTAATTCAGAAGAAATCACAAGACACAGTGAGCTTGCGGACATGGGGTCCAGCAGTGCTGGACCCCTACGAATTGGCGGCGGCTTTTCTTTTGCGGCTCCAATACCACCACTGGCATTTACCCGCGGGCAGGCGCGGGTTGCGTGCCTGGGCTACCGCGGCGTGGAAGGCGTCGAGGACGCAGGGGTCCTGTCGTTGGCCAGTGAGGCGTTCGAGGCGTGCGTACATTTTTCTGGGATCTTGTTTGGCAAGTTGAGAGACGGAATGAATGCCAAGCTGATCAAAGTCGCGCAACATGGCGGGACCAATAGAGATGAGATCCTGAAGACGGCGATTGGAAGACATGGGAGGCCTTTCCGTTGTTCGCTTTACTTTCGCCATAAGCTTAGGCAGAATGTACCGCATTCTGCTGGCTTGGTTCAAGAGGTTTTTGTGGAGATGGCCGGTTATGAGGACGAGGAACGAAGAGAAGAAGAGTTGTGAAGTTGGATCGTAAGAGCCCACCCTTCGCGGACTTCGCGAAGAGTGGGGCACCCTCAAGTCCATGGGTTGAGCGCCATAAGAAGGAAAGCCCATTAATAGACTAACTTCAAGGAGAACTGGATTTGACGAGAGGGTCCGGCGGTATGACTGATAATTCCGAAGCCGCTGCCGCGCACGATATTGGAAGGCAGCCCGAAATTGACGATGTTGAACACGTTGAAAAATTCAGCGCGAAACTGGAGGATGGCGAGTTCACCATTTCCCCTGCGCCCGAGGGGAGTATTCTTGATCAAGGAAACGTCGAATTGATGAAAACCGGGTCCGCGAAAGGTGTCGCGGCCCAGGGTGCCGAAGCGGCCGAAATTCGGGCCGGTGCCTCCAGGCACGTTGATGGGAATGGAGAAAAACGAACTATTGTTCGAGCCCCGTCCAAAATAGTCTTCACGCATCGCCCGGCTGGTGGAAAAATCGGGCATGGACACAAGATCGGGGCGATCCGCTCCACCGGCGCCGGCGCCGGTTTGCTGAATTCCAGAGTAGATGGAGAAGGGCGGCCCGCTGGACAGAGACGTGATGTTGAGGAACTGCCACCCGCCTGTGACATATTTCCCCAGTGGCTTGAGGAAAGCCACGCGATCGAACGGCAGCGACTGGATCAGGCTCACCGAAAAACTTTGAGTCACATCAAAGCTGGATGGCCCCCTGTCTGCCGCGGGATTCTGAGGATTCTGCGGCACGTATTGCATCGCCGAACTGGTGTCATCGATGGATTTGGAAAAAGTATAACTGGCCTGAAAGCTCAAGCCGAATCGTGAAGCGTTCTGCGTAACGCTGGTTTGCAGCGCGTTATAGCTGGAATGGGAACCCGTAGCCATCACGTACTCCGGCCCAAAGCCTCCGATGGCCTTGCCTGCGGAATTGAATTGCGTGAAGGGAGCGAACGCCGGATCGGCGCCCGCATAACCGTTTGGCGCCAGCATACTCGCCAGGTGTATGCCGGCCGTGCCAACGTAAGCGGCACTCATCTTCACGCCGCCGAAGTCGTGATCCACGCCCAAGGTGTAGGTACCGATATAGCCGTTACGAAAAGTGCGTGAAATGACCCCGGTGGACAAGAGTTGAACCTCGTGTCCCGGAGTCAAATCCTCGAGATCATTCTGAAATCTTTGAAGATCGATCTGGGTGTTGGCCGCCACATCGGAACTGTCGCCATTTGGGAAGAGAAGTTGTCCGCTGGTGGTGTAAGCCGGTGGGAGCACCAGGGGCACCGCCGTGTTATGAAAAGGCACAGGAATTCCGGGCAGGGCCGTGTCCAGCGGCTGGAAGACAAAGGGGATTCCTCCGGTCACGAAATTGTCCTGCCACAAATTGGGAAGAATCGTGGTAATCGCGCCGCCGGCATGGATGGTGGTGCGCTTGGTGACGGCGTACTCGAGGGAAACGCGCGGACCCAGCCCGCGCCAATCCATGGGATAAATCGGTTGCGGATTGTACAAAAAAATCTGCGTGGCGCCGGGAGTGCGAAACGATACCGGCTGGCCATCCGGGCCAATCGGCTGGCCAATCGAAGTGCGGTGCTTGGCTTCCTTGATGCGGCTGTTCACCTCATACCGCAAACCGTAATTCAGGAACCAACGCGATGAAATCTTCCAGGAATCCTGAAAATAAAAATTGTAGGCCTCGCGGCGGACGGCCGCCTCGTCAAATTTGTCGCCTTGGGGCGTCACGCTGGACGCAGCAGTAACCGAATAGTAATACGGAGTCGCGGTCAGCAGGCCGGTGAGCGCATCGGGCAGAGGATCGCCTGGTGCGATATTGTGCAAGCCGCTTGCGGAGAGGATCTGCACGGGTGAATACGCGGTTCCGCCGCCGAAGACATAAGCGCCATTGGGATTGGTACCCCAAATAGTGGCGTCCTTATTCAGCCGAATCTCGAGGCCCCATTTAAAACTGTGTGAGCCGCGCGTGTAGGCCGTGTCCTGTTTGATCTGGTAGAGATTCCCGTAGGATCCGGTAATCGAGCCATCGGCCGTATCAAAACCCTCGAAAAGGCCATCGCCATACGCCAGCGCGGGATCGCTATGGTTCTGTGCGGGGAAAATAGGGGTGCTGCGGATATAGCCAAAGGCGGCTGTGAAGCTGAGATGCGGCGAAATTGTGCGCGAGTAGCGCACGGCGGCATTGCGCTGGTGGTCAAAGAAATTCACCGCGAAGCTCGGATCGATGGCGGTTTGATCGGGATTGGTGGTCGGGCCATCCACCTGGTTGAGGCTGAATCGCGTGAACAGCGTGGCCTGGTCTGAAATTCGATGATCCACGCGCACGGAGAATTGGTCGGTGTTGGTGACAACCTTCGAAGAGGTGGCATAAGTTCGCGCACCGAAGGGGCCATTGGGCTCATTCGGAAGGGGATAGCGAGCCAGGAGCGGCGCAATGGCCGGGTTCACGGGAACCGTCAAAGTGTCGCCGGGGAAAGTGGTGGTGTCGATGCCGTTGCGTTCCCCGGCTGTGGGCACGGCGAGGACTTGCGTGGTGCCGAGGACTTGCCGGAAACCCTGATACTCAACGAAGTAGAAGGTGCTGTCCCGGCCGTCGCAGATGCGGGGGATGACCACCGGCCCGCCGTTGGTAACGCCAAACTCGTTGCGCGCAAACGGAGGCAGACGCCGGGGATCAACGCCGCTTGCGTGATCGAAGTAATTCCGGGCGTCAAACGCCGCATTGCGCACGAATTCAAAAGCACTTCCGTGGATCTGGCTGGCGCCGGATTTGGTGATCACATTGGTGAACCCCGCGGCGCCGTGCCCGATCTCTGCAGGCATAACTCCAGAGCTTGATTGCACTTCCTGGATGGCATCCACGTTGAAGTTGGCGAAGGTGGCGCCGCCCATTTCCGGATCGCTGGTGTCCACGCCATCCATGGCAAAAACGGAGGTCACGCCACGCTGTCCATTGGCAGTGAATTGTTGCGTGAAGTTAGCGGCGCCGTTGGTGTCGGTCATCGTGCCGGCGGCCAGAAGCAATAACTTGCTAAAGTCGCGCGTGTTCAGGGGGAGGCTTGAGACTTCGCCGCTCGAAAGGTGCTCGCCACCACTGGCTTGGGGAGAAGCGGGGTTTGCTTGCGCCAGGATGACCAGCGTTTGATCCTGCTCAGATAATTGGAGGTCCGCGGCGAGCGCGTCGCCGTCCTTAATCACTAACAGCGCGACGGCGTTCCAGGTCTTGCCGTTAACCTTGACGGCGAGCCTGTAGCTTTGCGCTGCAATGTCCGCAAAAAGGAATTCCCCACTTGCCGAGGTATTGGCGAGGTAGACGCGACTTCCAGAAGTTGCTTGCAGTGAAACTGTGGCCTCGGCCGCGGCATGGCCGGGTTTGTCGTGCACGATGCCTTTCCAGGAATTGGCGGAAGGAGCGCGAGCCGGCAAAACCAGTAAAAGGAGAACAGCGAAGCAGAGCTTTTGGCCTGAGCCCAATGGGGCACCAAAGATTCTAAACAATCATATAATACATTCTTAACCCTGTCGGGCCAACTGAGCACGGAGGACGAAACAGTTAGCGAGAGTCTGTCGCTTTTGCCAACGGGCAAGTAGTCAACTCGGGTTGCTGGAACCAGATCCACGATCAAGCTGCCCGCAAACTTGACTGCGAAAGCGCAACTACCCAGACTGGAAAGAGACTGAGAGTCGCCGAGGTGTGGGGCGCGCTCCGGCGGCCGAGCGCGAGAAAAAAAGGCGGCCGCAACTTCCTCCTGCCGGTGCAGAGAAACATTGGCTGTCGGCTGAGATGAGTTTCACCACGGCAAGCGGGCGCAAGAAAGAGCACGAATGGGGAATGAGAAGGGAATGTTGATTGTTTACACGGGGCCGGGCAAGGGGAAGACGACGTGCGCCCTGGGCGCGGCATTTCGCGCGGTGGGGCAGGGATTGCGCGTGCTGATGGTCCAGTTCATCAAGGGTTCGTGGCACTACGGCGAGCTGGACGCGGCAAAACTGCTGGGCGATGACAGATTCGAGATACGCCCGATGGGGCGGGGGTTCGTGAAGATCGGAAGCGCGGAGACCGACCCGGAAGATATACGGCTGGCCGAGGAGTGCTGGGAGGCGGGGCGCGCAGCGATTTACAGCGGAAACTACGACCTGGTGATCCTGGACGAGATCAACTACACGATCAGCTATAAGATGCTGGATGCGGAGAAGGTCGTGGAGGCGCTCAAGATGCGCCCTGAACAGGTCCACGTAATCTGTACGGGACGCAATGCGCACCCGCTGCTGGTGGAGGAAGCGGACCTGGTGACGGAGATGAAAGAAGTGAAACACCCTTACACGAAGGGTATACTGGCGCAGCGGGGGATCGATTATTGAAGTTGTCAGTTTTCAGTTATCAGTTTTAAGTAATTCTTGCCCCGAGTTGGGTGTGGGTTTTCCTTTGAATTTGTGGTTCGGAAGTGGGCAGAAGATTTTGAAATTAGTGCTCGAAAGCGGAAAGCGGTTTGACAGGCTGCGGGAAAACTGCGTGAGACTTTCTTCAGGGGCTAAAGCCCGTTCATCTTAGGAACTTTACGCCGGGGCTGAAGCCCCGGCCTCCTAAAGGAAGAGAATTCTCTCGGAGGTGGTCGATACGCTATCGAGCAGTGCCGGATGAGTCGAACTCTGGTTCAGGGGGCTCGGGGAGAATTGGCGAAGTTGACTGAGAACTGATAACTTAAAACTTAAGACTTAAGACTGAAAACTTTCCCATGTCATGGTTTAAGCGAGACAAAAAGGCAATCGATCAGGCCACACCGCCGGAAGAGCGCCGCGTGCGTACAGAGGGATTGTGGATGAAGTGCGAGTCCTGCCGGGCCATCGTGTTCCGGAAGGACCTGGAAGAGAACCTGTTCGTATGCCCGAAGTGCCAATTCCATTTCCGGATGAGCTCCAAGCAACGGCTGGCAATGTTGCTGGACGGCAACTGGACGGAGCACGATGCGGGGATGGTCTCAACGGATCCGCTGAAGTTCGTGGACACCAAGCCGTACGCGAAACGCATCAAGGATGCGCAGAAGAAGCTGGGCATGAACGATGCCATACGGACGGCCGAGGGACAATTGAACGGCCGGCCGGTGGTGTGCTGCGCTATGGAGTTCGGATTTATCGGCGGGTCGATGGGCGCGGTGGTTGGGGAAAAGGTGACGCGCGCGATTGAACTGGCGATGGAAACGCGGCAGCCGCTGGTCATTGTGTCGTGCTCCGGCGGCGCGCGCATGATGGAAGGCACGATCAGCCTGATGCAATTGGTGAAGGTGTCCGCGGCGCTGGCGCGCCTGGACGAGGAAAAGCTGCCGTACATTTCGGTGCTGACTGACCCGACGACCGGCGGGGTCACGGCGAGCTTCGCGATGCTGGGCGACCTGAACATCGCGGAACCCGGAGCGCTGATCGGATTCGCGGGACCCCGCGTGATCGAGCAGACCATCCGGCAAAAGCTGCCGGAGGGCTTCCAACGCTCGGAATTCCTGTTGGAGCATGGATTCCTGGATGCCGTGGTTCACCGCAAGGACATGAAAGCCTTCGTCTCCAACGCGCTCGACCTGCTAATCTCCTGAAATGAATTACGAGAACGCGGTCCGGTATCTCCTATCACTTGGCCGCGAGCTGGCCGCGCCTGCACAGGCTTCCGCCGCAAAATTCGACCTGCAAAACATTACCGTGCTGGCGGAGCGGCTGGGGCGGCCCGACCGCGCGTATCCGGTGGTACACATTGCGGGCACAAACGGCAAAGGCTCGACGGCGGCGTTCCTCGAAGCCATCTTGCGGGATGCGGGCTTCCGGACCGGGCTGAACACTTCGCCGCATCTGGAGCGCATCAATGAGCGCATACGGGTGGGCGGCGAAGAGGTCAGCGATGAGCTGTTCGCGGAAACGTTCACGCGGATGCAAGCCGTAATCGAGGAACTGCTGGCAGAGGGAAAATTGCGAGCGCATCCGACATATTTCGAGAGCGTGACGGCGCTGGCCTTTGAGATTTTTGCGCGGGAGCGCGTGGATTTTGGCGTGATCGAAGTGGGCCTGGGTGGCCGGTTGGACGCGACGAATATCGTGACGCCAGTGGTTTGCATCATCACGCGCATCGATTTCGATCATGAAAACTTCCTGGGACATTCGTTGCGGGAAATCGCCGAAGAAAAGGCGGGGATTCTGAAGCCTCAGGTGACTGCTGTGATTGCGGCGCAGCAGCCGGAAGTGAGAGAGGTGCTGTTGGTGCGGGCGCGGGAGTTGCGATGCGCCGTATTGGAGACGCGCGAAGCGTTTCGCGTGAAAAGTGAGCGCGTGGAAGAAGGCTGTGTGCGCGCGACAGTGGAGGAAATTGCGACCAGCCGGAGGTTCGAGCTGGCGCCACGCCTGCCCGGGCGGTTCCAATTGCAGAATGCGCTGAACGCCGTGGCGACGGCGCGGTTGTTGCAGGAGCGCGGCTACTGCATCAGCGACGAGAACATCGTGAGAGGCATCGCAGCAGCAGAATGGCCGGGGCGCATCGAACGTTTAGGGACGCGACCCGAGTTGTATTTTGATGGAGCGCACAATCCGGGGGCGGCGAAGGAACTCGCGGCGTTCTTGGAAGAGAATCTCCGCGGCCGCAAGGTGTACATGGTGTTTGGAGCGATGCGCGATAAGGCGGTGGATGAGGTCACGGGTGCGCTTTTTCCGCATGCGTATGAGGTGCTGTTCACGGAGGCGCGGACACCGCGCGCGATCAGTGCGACGCAGCTTGCCCGCATGGCAGGGCATCACGCGGAACGTTACACGGTGTATCCGGAAGCGGAACGAGCACTGGAAGCCGCGCTGGAAAAAGCAAGTCCCGAGGACGCGGTGCTCATCACCGGATCGCTGTACCTGGTAGGGCAGTTGCGGCAGGCGTGGAAGCAACGCAGAAAAGTCGCATCGGGCTGAAAAAGCCCGTAAAATAGGGACCTATCGCGATCTTGAGCCGGCCAGAGGGCCGGCGTTCTCTTTTGTGAGAGAGGGACGCATCAGGACGGAAACCGAGACACATGAAAAACAGCGCAAGTGGTGAAGCAGAAAAACATCAGAAGGTTCTCGTGGGCGTGATCATGGGCTCCGCGTCGGATTGGGAGACGATGAAGCACACCGCAAAAACACTGGAAGAACTGGGCGTGCCATTTGAGACGCGGGTCATCTCTGCACATCGAACACCGGACGTGCTGTTCGATTACGCGGCGGCGGCGGAGCAACGCGGGATGCAGGTGATCATCGCGGCCGCGGGAGGCGCGGCACACCTGGCGGGGGTTACCGCGGCCAAGACGCTGCTGCCGGTTCTGGGGGTGCCGATGGAATCGCAGTCGTTGAAGGGGCTGGATTCGCTGCTTTCCACGGTGCAGATGCCGGGAGGAATTCCCGTGGGAACGCTGGCGATCGGAAAACCCGGAGCCATCAACGCGGCGCTGTTCGCGGCGGCGATTTTGGGAGTCAAATATCCAGAGTACCGGGAAACGTTGCGGAAATTCCGGGCGGCGCAAGCTGCGAAAGTGATGGCGAATCCGGATCCCTCGAAAGGAAGCCCCTCCGCCACCGCGACGAAGAGTTCGGAGGGGAAGAAGCATGCGTAGAACTCGTACTGGGTCAGTTTCCGGGTGGCGCGTCATTCGGCCAGAGACCGTTCAACCCCCCCATCGTCGTGGCTTCCATGTAGAATTCCAAAAGTGCGAACACGCCACCCAACGCGCGTACGGAGATCGGGGATGCCGGATTTATGGCGAACCTTTTTCACCCTGCTACTCATCGTCCCCTTCTCATCAGCGCAAGAACACAGCCACCGCGCACCTGAGCAGCTGGGCAAAGTGTCGTTCCAGATTTCCTGCAAACAGGGGGTGCAAGAGCAGTTCGACCGAGGTGTGGCCCTGCTTCATTCCTTCGCTTACAGCTCCGCTTCAGACGCGTTTCAGGCAGTTGCCGAGCATGATCCGCAGTGCGCGATGGCGCATTGGGGAATCGCCCTTTCATACTTTCACCAACTGTGGGACCCACCCCTCGTGCCGGCGACAATCCCGATTGCGCAAAAGGAGATCCAGCGAGCGCAGCAGATCAGGGTGGGCACTGAACGCGAGGCCGAGTTTATCCATGCCCTGGGCTTGATTTATCAGGATGCTGCCACTGTTCCGTACAGCACGCGAGCCTCAGACTACGAGCGCGCGATGAGCGATCTCGCTTCAAAGAACCGGCAAGATGTGGAGGCGCAGGTGCTTTACGCGCTCGCACTCCTGGCGAACGCATCCCCTGCCGACAAGACCCACACGAAGCAGAAGCAGGCGGCCGACATCCTTGAGCCATTGGGTCGCGTCTTCCCGCAGCACCCCGGAATTCCTCACTACCTCATCCACGCTTATGACAATGTGGAACTCGCGAAGAGAGGTCTCCCGGCGGCGAGAGCCTATTCCCAAATTGCACCCTCTGCGCCGCACGCACTGCACATGCCATCGCATATATTCACGCGACTTGGCCTGTGGGATGACTCCATCCGCGCCAACCTGGCCGCGAGAGAAGCGGCACACCAGCAGGGCGATACAGGAGAAGAGTTGCACGCCATGGACTATCTCGTGTACGCCTATCTGCAGATGGGACGCGATACAGATGCCGCTCAGGTAATTCAGCAGCTGAAAAACATGCCGAAGCTGGACGAAGCCGATTTCATGGTCGCCTACGCCTATACCGCGATGCCGGTTCGCTATGCACTGGAGCGACGCCAATGGGCCGATGCTGCCTCGATTGTCCCGCCGGCAGGAGCTCCGCCGCACGTTGCCGCAATCGCAGTCTGGGCTCGCGGACTCGGACTCGCTCGCAGCGGACGAACTACGGAAGCCCGCAAAGAACTTGCTCAATTGAGGGAGATCGAAGGACAGCTCCGCGCCTCGGGCAACGACTATTGGGCCACTCAGACCAGCATTCTTGTCCGCGAGGTTGTGGCATGGTCCGCCCAGACGGATCACAGGTCCAAAGAAGCAGTGGCGACTATGCGCCAGACAGCTGACGACGAAGACGCAATCGAGAAACTTCCAGTCACTCCGGGACCAATTGTTCCGGCGCGCGAACAGCTCGGGGACCTCCTACTCGAACAGAATCAACCTGGTCTCGCACTCAAGGAGTTCGAAACAGCACTCGCAAATGCGCCTGGACGTGCCAAAGCCCTGCAGGGCGCTGCGCGTGCCGCCGGACTCGCCAGCCGGAAGTAGACGTTGTTATGGTGTTCGTCGAAGACCGACCCACGCATCGCACGGATGGGCCTTCTTCTTGAGACACTACGCGATGACTCCCGAGTGGTCGGCTACTCGGAGACTGACCCACTACCGTAGAACTTGGCAACTCGCTATGACAGGCGCAAACTGGGAGTCATGAAAACCAGGTGGCTGTGCCTTTTTATCTTTGTTTCCCTGACATTCTTCTCTTCCACCGCGCCAGCGCAGCAGCATGCCGTGCCGGGAAGCTTCGCGGTGCACGATGGCCAGTTCATTCTCAATGGCAAACCCTTCCAAATTATCTCCGGTGAGATGCACTACACGCGCATCCCGCGGGCCTACTGGCGAGACCGTTTTCGCATGGCCAAAGCCATGGGACTCAACACCGTAACCACGTATGTCTTCTGGAACGCGCACGAACCCCGCCCCGGCGTTTACGATTTCTCCGGCAACAACGACGTCGCCGAATTCATTCGCGAAGCGCAGCAGGAAGGCCTGTACGTCATCTTGCGCCCCGGCCCCTATGCCTGCGCCGAGTGGGAGTTCGGCGGCTATCCCGCCTGGCTGCTGAAAGATCATTCCATCGTCGTCCGCAGCCGCGATGCGAAGTTTCTGGAACCCGCGGCTCGCTGGATCAAACGCCTCGGCCAGGAGCTGGCCCCGCTGCAAATCGGCAGTGGCGGTCCCATCATCCTGGTCCAGGTGGAAAATGAGTACGGCTCCTTCGGCAATGATCACGCCTACATGGAGCAGATTCGGCGCATGTTGGTGGATTCAGGGTTCACTCAATCGGTGCTGTACACGGCCGACGGAGCGGAGGAGATTGCCGCGGGCTCACTTCCCGATCTGCCCGTGGGCATCAACTTTGGCGGCTCCGATGCCGGCACCGCGAGGAAAAATTTCGCCATTGAGAAAAAGATCCGCCCGAACGGGCCGTTCTTCAACAGCGAGTTCTGGGACGGCTGGTTCGATCACTGGGGCGGCAAACACGGCAAGACCAACGCGGCCAACGAAGCCGCCAATCTGGACTGGATGTTACGACAGGGCTATTCCGTCAGCCTGTATATGTTTCACGGGGGCACCAGCTTCGGCTGGATGAATGGCGCCAACAGCGACGGCAAAAACTACGAGCCGGACGTCACCAGCTACGATTACGACGCCGCGCTGGACGAGAGTGGCCGCCCCGGGCCGAAATACTTCACATTCCGCGATGTCATCGCCAAGGCGATAGGAACCCCGCCGCCTCCGGTACCCACTTCGCCGCCGGCAACGAAAATGCCGGAGTTCAAGTTGGAAGAAGGGGTCTCTCTTTGGAAGGTGCTTCCGCCTCCGGTCCACTCCGAACAAGTTCTGAGCATGGAAGACCTGGACCAAGCGTATGGCTACATTCTCTATCGCAAACATCTCGATGGGCCTGCGGAGGGCGAACTCGTCTTGGATGAACTCCACGACTATGCGCAGGTGTTTCTCGATGGCAAGCTCGTGGGGGTGCTCGATCGCCGGCGGGGCCAGAATCGCCTTCGGCTAAAAGTGCCGCCTGCCGGCGCGCGGCTGGACATCCTGGTCGAGAATACGGGCCGGATCAACTTTAACGTTGTGTTGCGCGGAGAACGCAAGGGCATCACCAAGCAGGTTACCCTGGCTGGCAAGGCGCTCCTCGGCTGGGACATCTACCCTTTGCCTATGGCAGAAACTTCGAAGCTGCCGTTTGCGCGCACCTCCTGCGAAGGCGCTTGCTTCTATCGCGCTACCCTCCACATCGATGCGCCCGCAGACACGTTTCTGGACACCAGCGCTTTTGCGAAGGGCGCGGTCTGGCTGAATGGCCAGCCCCTCGGCCGGATCTGGAGCATTGGCCCGCAGAAGACGTTGTATGTCCCTGGCCCCTGGTTGCGCGCCGGAGAAAATGAAGTGGTCGTATTCGACCTCAACGGCCAGCCCGGGCGGACGCTCCTTGGAAGGGACCACCCCATACTCGACGGCAGCCCGGCGCAGTGAAAACCAGACGGTAATCGCCAGTCTCTTCACTTCCCGCAAAGGTCAGTTCCGCTGGAACCATAACGCCATTCCTCTCCCAGGGGGCCCGGTTGCTGGCCTTTCCGCCGGATGTTACGATGCTGGATTCGATGACACCCAACGGCCCCAACCGAGCGCGGATTGGCATCCCCTGGCGGACTGCGCTGGAGGAGGGGCTTAAGAAACGGTCCAAGGTCCAGGATTACGAGAACGCGGTGCGCAACGCGGGAGGCGAGCCGGAAGTGCTGCCCCTGAGCGATCCAGTCAGGCTTGCGGACCGGCTGGCCGCGCTAGATGGTTTCGTTCTGCCAGGGAGCCCTGCGGACGTTGACCCCGAAGAATACGGTGCCATCAACCGCGGAAAGTGTGCATCCCCAAATCGGCCACGAGAGCAGACCGACAGGGCCATTCTCGAACACGCCTTTGCGAAGAAGAAACCGGTCCTGGCGATTTGTTACGGGTGCCAACTTTTGAATGTGTATCTTGGCGGAACGCTGATCCAGGACGTGCGCAGCGAAACCGGCACCAGGATCCCGCACCGCAAAAAGGACGTTGTGCCCGAGCCGCAACAAGATCCGCAGCACGAAGTCCGCTTTACCGCAGATAGCCAGTTGGCCAGGTTGGCGGGCGCGATCCACGCCGTGGTGAACAGTTCGCACCACCAATCCATCGAGAGGCCCGGGCGCAATCTGCGGGTCACAGGCCGGGCAGAGGACGGCATCGTGGAAAGCGTGGAATGGACCGGCGAGGCGAATTGGGTGGTCGGGGTGCAATGGCACCCGGAGCGCATGCCGGGAGATGCCCTGGCGAGCAAGCTTTTTGAAGAGTTTGTGGCGGCGGCACAGGCAACGCGCGGCGTTGCGCCGGCGCGGTAGTCGTCGCAAACGGTACCTCAAGGCCAACCACGCACCGAATATATGAATCTGAGAATGGGGGAATCATGATTTCACTGGCAGGAAAGGCGGCATTGATAACGGGAGGATCGCGGGGAATCGGGGCGGCAGCAGTGAAGCTGTTTGCCCAAGCTGGAGCGGATGTGATTTTCAGTTACAACTCCGCCAAAGAAGCCGCCAAGCTGTTGGAGCAGGAAACCGCGAAGCATGGCACGCGCGTGGAGGCATTCAAGGCCGATGCCGGGAAGCACGCGGACAACAAGAAGCTGGTGGAGCACGCGATCACCAGGCTGGGACGCCTGGACATACTAGTGGCCAACGCGGGCGTGTGGAATGTGGAAGACTTGCCCATTGAAAAGATCACTGAGAAGCAGTGGGACGACATGATTCGCATCAACCTGAAGAGCGTCTATTCGGTGATTCACTTCGCGGTGCCGCAGATGATCAAGCAAAAATCGGGGAAGATTATCACGATCAGTTCGACGGCGGGACAACGCGGCGAATCGTTCCACACGCATTATGGAGCGTCGAAGGGCGCGATCATCAGCCTGACGAAGGGACTCTCCACGGAGCTAGCGCGCCACGGAATTCTGGTGAACTGCGTTGCGCCGGGCTGGGTGGCCACAGACATGTCGAACCCCGTGCTGGACACGAAGGCGGGACAAAAAATGGTGGCCAGCGTGATTCCGCTGGGGCGGCCGGGGACCTCGGAAGAAGTCGCCGGGCCGATCCTGTTTCTGGCTTCGGACCTGGCGAATTTTGTGACCGGCGAGATTTTGAATGTGAATGGAGGCTCGGTATTGTGCGGATGAAGTTGGCAAAAGCCTGCGTAGGGCTGGCCTTTTCCCTGGTGCTGCTCGCACCGGGCTTGAAGGCACAGAACCCGGAGATATGGGATCCGGAGAAGAGCGCAGCGAAGGCGAAGCAGCTTGTGCAGCAGGCAATTGAGGCGCTGGGGGGCGCGGCATTCCGGGATTACGAAGATCTCGAATGCGAGGGGCGCCTGGCGGAGTTCGATCATAATGGCGACCGGGCCGGAGACGCCGGTTACCACAATTACTGGCATTTTCCCGACAAGAACCGCACCGAGTATGTGGTGAAGAGCACAAAGGGCGGGCTGTTGGCAGTGTTTGTCGGAATCCTTCCGGTCAAGGGCGGCGTATTTATCCAGGTATTTTCCGGGAATGAAGGATGGACGATGGATAAGAGCGGGGTCAACGAAGCGCCGGCCAGCTCTGTCTCCAGTTTTCAAGCGGCGGCGAAGAACCATTTCCGCAACGTGTTGCTGGCGACGGTGAATCAGCCGGATGTGGTCCTGCGCTTCACTGGAACCACAACCGTGGATTTATGGCGGGTGGATTGGGTGGAGATTACGGACCGCGGAGAAGAAGGCTCCATCCGCCTGGCCCTGGATCATTCCACGCACCTGCCTTCGCGCATCGTGGTGACCAGCAAGGATGCGGATACCGGCCAAATGGATGAGGACGTAACGATTCTCACGAACTACCAGCCGAATGACGGCGTCCAGATACCCATGCAAGCAACCCGGCTGCACAACGACCGGCGAACCTACCAGTTGTTCTATAATTCCTGCAAAGCGAATCCCAGGCTCCCCGCGGACTTCTTCACGAAAGAGGGGCTGGAGAGGCGCTACAAAGAATCCAAAGGGAAAGTGACAGACAAGAAATAGACTGCCAGTGAACAGGCGTTGCGGGCCCGGGGAAGCAGTGCCGCGCTGCGCGGGGCCGCACGTGCGGAAAAGGCTATAAATAGCTAAATAATATCCAAAAGGATAGCGGCTATCTAAGAGGCGAGAATCCTGCTAATTTAGATGGTCCCAGTCCAATATAGAGCCGGAATTCGCACCGCAGGGCGATGCAAGGTATGGGATTGCATGAGACCGCGTATGTTCGACGCCCAATCCGCGTCGTGGAGAGAGTACGGGTTCAGCTTGACCGAGCTGGTGGTGGCGCTGGCCGTGGCCCTGATTTTGATGGCCATCGGGCTGCCGGCGTTCCTCCGGGCTTACTACTCGTATCAACTGACGAACTCGGCGTCGCAGATGGCGGATATCCTGCGGCTTTCGCGGTACGAGGCCATTCGGTTGAACAAGCAGTTGAACTGCCAGGTGCAGCCCTACGCTAGCGATCCGACGTTAACGATCGTCTGGGCCGGAAATGGCGCGCAGGGCACCGGGGACAAGATGATCCTGCTCGGACAGTCGGGGAATTTGGTGGATCCGGGAACTGTTCCGCAAACGGCCACGCTGCTCTCGCAGGCGGTCAGCGGGGTGACACCGAACACGCCTTCGCCGACGAGCGGGGTGATCACGTTTGATGCGCGCGGTGCGGTGACTCCGCCGAATGTCAACGCTTTCTATTTGAGCAGCGCTATTGCGCCGGACGCGGGCTATCGAGCAGTATTACTGATGCCGGCGGGTTCCATCCAGATCTGGACGGCGGATCCGTCCGGATCTTGGGCACAGGTGCGGTGAAACTGATTGGCATGAAGGAACGGCACATTTCGAGGAACGCCGAGCGCGGGTTCACGCTGACAGAGATGCTCATCGCCACGGCTATAATCCTGGTGGGGCTGGTAGCGGTGGCGCAACTTGTGCCGGTCTCAGTGATGTTGAACTCGAATAATCGCAATGACGCCACGGCACTGGTGCTGGCCCAACGGCAATTGGAAGCGATGCGGGAAGTTCCTATGAACAGCACGACATTCACGGACCCGCTGGGGGTTTTGTGCCCTCCTAGCGCGACTTGCTACCTGGGAGATCCCACGCAGCCGCTGCAGGTCGTCGGAAGCCCCGTAGTTCTCGATACCAACAACACGCCGGTGATCGATTTTTCCGCAACCCCCGTGAGCGGTTACAGTTTTACCTATATTGACCCCAACGATCCCTTCGGCGCGGCGAACGATGTACGCTGGGCCGTGATTACGTTCACGAACACGGGGACCAATGCCACGACGGGAAGGCGCATCATCCTTGGCGTATTGCGGCGAGGCATGAGAAGCGTGACCTTGCCAGTGACGCTGGATGTCTTGGTGTCGAAATGAATGAAGTAACACCAGTCCGAAATGCGCGTGGGTTTTCGCTGGTGGAGCTGATGGTGGCGATGGCGATTTTCCTGATTATTTGCGCCGCCATGTTCGAGCTGCTACAGCTCTCCCAGGAGAAGTACGCGAGTGAGAACCAGCTCTCGGGAACCTTTCAGGAAGCGCGGTTGGCCATCGATCAGATCGCGCGGGACGTCAATGATTCCGGATATCCCTCACTCGGAATGTTCTCCAACATCCCCACGAATGTGGCGGCGTACGTCTCCAGCCCGGTAGCCTGGAGCCCGAACTACCCAACGAGTTCCTGCCAGGTGGGTACGGCGGGCGGAGGCACTTGTTTGACACCCGGTGATTTCGATCTGATTTTGGAAACTACTGTGAATGGCACAGTCAGTTGGATACGCTACCAACTGCAGGGAACCACGTTGAACAGAGCAGTGGTTCCAAAAACCGGTGGCGACCCGTGGGGGCCGACATCGGCGCCCGGGGTGATGGTGCCGTTTCTCACGAATGTGATGAACAACGCCACAGGCCAGCTCGCGCAAATTACCGCCACCTATCCATCCATGTTTCCAAACGGGCTGCCAGTCCCTATCTTCCAGTACACGTGCGACACGTCCGCAAGCCAGACGCCCTGCCCCATTGCGGGAGCCAGCAATTCGCCTATGAACGTCCGCGACGTGGACATCACTTTGATCGTTATGACGCAGCAGCCCGACATGCAAACGCACACGCTAAAGCTTGTGGAACTGAATGGGAGAGGACACCGCTCGAATCCGTCGTATTAGAAGCAAGCGGCAGGCAGATTAGCCGATGAACGAAGAACGCAAACTCGAGAAGAGACGCCCGGAAGCCGGGGCAGCCCTGCTGATCGCCATTTTCGCATTGCTCTTGATCGGCGTGGTGGCGATCGCCCTCGTTGTTTCCCAGGGAACAGACAGCGCGTTGACAGGAAACTACCGCACTTCCACGAGCGCATATTACGCGGGAAACGCCGGCCTCGAGGAAGGCCGCGGCCGGCTACTTTGGAAGAATGCGAATTACCTCGGCAACAGTGTTCCTTCCTTGTTCACGCCTCCTTGGGCTCCCAATTTTGGGCTGACGCAGGTGCTGTATATTCTCAATCCTGCGAACGGGGAGACGGTGGATCCAACGAGTGCAAACCCAGCGCAGTACCCCGATAACGAGTATCAAGCGGAATTCGGATGGGCGCTGAGCGGCGCGAATGTCCAGTTCGTCAACTCCGTTTTTCCTGTCGCGGCACTTCCGGGCCCCCTCTACAAATGGGTGCGCATCACGCCTGCGACGGAACAGTCTCTCTCGCCTCCTCTAGGGATTGATATGGATTGGAACGGTCAAATCGACAATATAACACCACTTAATTATGACCCCGCACATCAGGCCGCAAACGGAACGCTTCAGGCAGGCTTGATTGTGGCACCGAGCCCTTATGGGACCGCAGGGCAGGCGCTGGAGGTTACCGCGTTGGCGGTTTTGCCGAACAACACACAGAAACTTGTTCAGTATCTGGTAGCGCCGCTCTATTACGGTCTGAATAATCCCGGGCCTAATTTCCCCGGGGTTTTGACCCTGTCGGGTTCGGGCACCGCGGCTCCCGGGGTTTCCTTCCAAGTACCCACCACTGCCTCTACCCCTCCTTTTCAGATCAACGGGTACGACGGTCAGGGACCCAATTCGGCGGCGCCCGGCTGCACCCCGGCCGCCTCACCCACCTGGGCCATCGGCGTTACGGATACCGTATCATCCCCGATCAACTACGACACCATCAAGACCGCCATTCCCACAGCTTTGCAGGGAAACTATACGGGAGAGGCCCCGACACATCACCACCATACTTCCAGCCTCAGCATAGAGGATGATATTTCTCTCAACCCCGCCATGCAGACCCCGGCCAACTTAAACGACATGGTGCAAACCATTTCGCAGAACGCGGACCTCGTGCTGAACAAGAGCCTCGCGACCGATTCCGACATGCCGGCCGCGATGTCCGCGACAAACCCCATGACCGTGGTGGTGAACGGCAATCTCACTCTGAACAATTTCACGGGGTACGGCCTGTTGGTCGTGACCGGGAATTTTGTATCGAATCCAAATGCAGGCTGGAGGGGGATGGTTCTGGTCGTGGGTGCCGGGAACGTTACCTTCATCGGCGGGCCCGGCAATGGCAATGGTGAATATGATGGCGGAATCTTCGTCGCGCAGACCCTGAGCACAACCCCGCCATATGGTGCTCTATCAGCTTTTGGGACGGCCAGCTTTGATGCATCAAACGCCGGGGGCAACGGCATCTTCTACAACAGTTGTTGGATCAACGCGGCCCTGCAGCCGCCATCCTTTCAGGTGCTTTCCTTCCGCGAAATTCCCACCAATTGAATTGCCGTGAACTGCGCGGTGCATCCCATGACCGGAATCTGGCAACGCGGTATACTTACGGGATGAGACATGCCTCCGGGGAGCCGCAGAGACACGGCACGACGGTGCTGTGTGTGCGGAAAGATAACAAGGTGGTGCTCGTTGCCGATGGTCAGGTGACCTTGGGCGATCACGTGTTGAAGCACACGGCGCGGAAGACGCGGCGGATGTTCAATGACAAGGTGGTTGCCGGGTTTGCCGGATCAACCGCGGACGCGCTTTCGCTTTTCGAGCGCTTCGAGGGGAAGCTCCAGGAACATTCGGGAAATTTGCAGAAGGCGGCGGTGGAACTGGCGAAGGAGTGGCGCAAGGACCGCGCGCTGCGGCATCTGGAAGCGCTGCTAATCGTGGCCGATGCGAAAGCCACGTTTGTGCTCTCGGGCAATGGCGACGTGATCGAGCCGGACGACGGGATATGCGCCATCGGCTCGGGCGGACCGTATGCGCTGGCGGCGGCGCGCGCAATGGTGAAGCACTCGAAACTCGCGACGAAAGAGCTGGCGCTGGAAGCCATGCGCATCGCGAGCGAAATCTGCATCTATACGAATGAGAATTTTACGGTGGAAGAAATCTAGAGCTTGTCTCATGAACGAATTCAGTGAGGAGGAAAGAGTTTCCTCAGGGGCTGAAGCCCGTTCTATCAGGCAATTTGATGTCGGAGCTGAAGCTCCGACCCCCTAAGAAGCATTTATGAGATGGCTTCTGGCAACGCGAAGACATTTCATACAGCCAGAGATTTGAAGGGCGCTTGGGGCTCGCATCGCCCCGAGCATGCAAGGAACCGAACGCATATGGCAATGAAGCCAGAAAAAGAAATAACTCTGCTCCCGGGTGGAAATGGCACGGGCAGGACGGAAGATCCGGCATTGCTGCCGGCGCTGGACGACATGACGCCGCGGGAAATCGTGGCGGAATTGGACAAATACATCGTGGGGCAGGCAGCGGCGAAGAGGGCCGTGGCCGTGGCACTGCGCAACCGCGTGCGGCGACAAAAGCTGGAGCCGGAAATGGCCGAAGATGTTCTGCCCAAGAATATTCTGATGATCGGTCCGACCGGCGTTGGCAAAACGGAAATTGCGCGGCGCCTGGCGCGGCTGGCCGGATGCCCTTTCGTGAAGGTGGAAGCCTCCAAGTACACGGAAGTGGGCTACGTGGGGCGCGACGTCGAATCGATGGTGCGCGACCTGGTGGAAACCTCCATCGACATGGTCCGCGAGGAAAAGCTGGATGAAGTGGCGGATCGCGCGGAACAGTCCGCGGAAGAGCGCGTGCTCGATTTGCTGCTGCCTCCACTGGCTCCCGCGCCGGCGGGAACTAGCGAGAGCGAGCTTGCGGCGCAGCGGGAGCAAACGCAACGCACGCGGGAAAAGCTGCGGGCGCAACTCCGTGAAGGCAAGCTGGACCAGCGCATGGTGGACCTGGAAGTACGCGAACGCGCGATGCCTTCCTTCGAGATTATCTCCAACCAGGGCATTGAGGAGATGGACGTCAACCTGAAGGACATGCTGAGCGGCATTTTTGGACAGCAGAAAAAGAAACGCAAGATGTCCGTGGCGGACGCGTTCGAGTACCTGATTCAAGAAGAAGAAAACAAGCTGCTGGACATGGATCAACTGACCCGCGTGGCCGTCGAGCGCGCCGAGCAGATGGGCATCATCTTCATCGATGAAATCGACAAGGTGGCGGGGCGCGAAGCGGGGCACGGCCCGGATGTGTCGCGCGAAGGCGTGCAGCGGGATATATTGCCGATCATCGAAGGCACGACCGTGAACACGCGCTACGGGATGATCCGCACCGACCACATCTTGTTCATTGCGGCAGGCGCGTTTCACGTGACCAAGCCATCCGACTTGATTCCGGAATTGCAGGGGCGACTGCCCATTCGCGTGGAGATGCAATCGCTGAAGGAAGAAGATTTCGTGCGGATCCTGACCGAGCCCAAGAATGCGCTCATCAAGCAGTACATCGCGCTGCTGGATACGGAAGGCGTGAAGCTGCAGTTCAGCGAGGATGCCGTCCAGGCAATCGCAAAATTCGCGACGAGCGTGAATGAACAGACGGAAAACATCGGCGCGCGGCGTTTGCACACGATTCTTGAAAAGGTGCTGGATGAGTTGTCGTTCGAAGCGCCGGACCTGAAGAAGAAAGCGGTGAAGGTGGATGCCGCTTACGTGAACAAGCAACTGGCGGACATCGTGAAGAACCAGGATCTGAGCCGGTATATCCTGTAACGGCAGACGATTGCAGATGCCAATTCCAAAGGTGGCGAGACGCGCAGCACCCATGCAGCCATCGCCGTGTTTTTCGATTCTTTTCTTTCTATTGCTGGTTCTCTTCGTTGCAAGCGGGTGCGGCGCTCCGGGAGAGCCGCTGCCTCCCTCCCCACCGATTCCCACGGCGATTAGCGACCTGACAGCGCAACAAGCGGGAGACGCGGTGTTGCTGACTTTCACGATGCCCAAAAAGAGCGTGCGTGGGGAAAGCCTGAAGGAGGTCCCGACGCTGGAAGTTTTGCGAGGCAGCTTGAAAGCCGATGGCACACCGGAGCCGAAATCCTTCCGCGTCGTTGACACGGTTCCGGGTTCGCTGATCGGCAACTACGTGCAACAAGGCAAGGTGGAATTCCGTGACCCCGTTTCCGCGGTCCAAATCAAGGAGCATGCTGGCGAACTCGTGGTGTACCGGGTGCGCACAAGAGTCTCCGACAAAAAAACGTCCGCGGATTCGAACGAAGTCTCCTTGCGCCTATATGCGGTGCCGGCGCGGATCGAGTCTCTTGACGTGCGCGTGACGGAAGGCGGAATCCAATTGAAATGGATGGCACCGGACAAGACATCCGGGGGCGAGCCGCTGGGTCAGATTCAGGAGTTCCATGTCTATCGCGGCGAACTGCACGGGACAAGCGCGGCGGCGGCCTCCAAGGATATGGCGCAAGCTGTGTGGGTGTCGCGGCCGCTACAACTGGCAGCAACCACGGCACCGGAGTTTCTGGATACGGGATTTGACTACGGCAAGACCTACGCCTATCTGGTGAGGAGTGTTGTAGTTGCCGAGGGAGCCCAGCGGGAATCGGGGGACTCGCAGGTCGCCGTGGTGACGCCGCGGGACACTTTTCCCCCGGCAGCGCCGCAGGGAGTTGTTGCCGCTGTAATTCTGGGGAGCGCAGCGGGCTCGTTGGTTGTGGATCTGTCCTGGTCCATCAACGTGGAAGCGGATTTAACCGGTTATCGGCTGTACCGGAGTGAACAGGAAGACACGCCGGGCCAGCTTCTCACGCTGGATCTCTTGCCCACACCTGCTTATCGTGATAACAGTGTTTCGTCCGGGAGACGCTACTGGTACATGGTGACCGCTGTGGACCGCGCCGGGAACGAAAGTGCCCCGAGCGCCGCGGTGGCCGTGGAAGTGACACAACCTTCTCCGTAGCCCCGGGTTCAGAATAAGAGAGAGTATTTGGTAGGGGAGTCCAGCACCCATGCCAGAGTCCGTTCATCTACCTGGCTATCGTTGGCTGATGTTTTTGCGGAATGTGCCGGTGCGCGTGGGGATATACACCGGAATCTGCCTCTCAATTGTTTTTGCGATGTGGCTGGTGCTGGCCAATCGCGTGCCGCTTCTGGAGCGGCTGGCCTTGGGGCGAAATATCATCGCAGTAGTTGGGCTGGTGTTGTTTGCAAGCCTTCCGATACTGAGGTTTTACCGTAGCCCGGGAGATTTGATGGTATCAGGGCTGCTGGCGTGGATGCTGTTGAGCATCACGTACCGCTTGCTGTGCATGGTTTTCGTTTTGCTGAACGAGAGGTACAGCGCGTTCCACGTTTTCGTGCTGGGGGCGGTGACTTACCTGATTTTCGCGACGCTTTCGTGGATTGGCATGATTATCTGGAAAGTGCGATCCGCGGATATTTCCCATCTTCATCACTGAACGGGCCTGCCGCGAATGAGATTCTGCCGCTTCCTACCTGAAACCAAGCCACAAGGAAATGCCGAGGCTACATATGGCCTGCTGGAAGGAGACACCGTCCGCGAAATCCACGGGATGCCGTGGCGAAAGTGGACGGCGGGCAACCGGACCTGGCTGGCGAAGGAATGCCGATTGCTGGCGCCTGTGGAGCCATCCAAGATTGTTTGCGTGGGGCGCAATTACGCGGCGCACGCTGCTGAGTTCGGCAATGAGGTTCCCAAAGAGCCCCTCATTTTTTTGAAACCACCTTCTTCCATCGTTGGTCCCGAGGAGCCCATCGTCCTGACGCGCTACTCGAATCGCATAGAGCATGAAGGCGAGCTGGGCATGGTGATCGGCAAGGAATGCGCGCATCTGGGCGATGACGACGATCCGCTTGCTTATGTGCTGGGCTACACCTGCGTGAACGATGTGACCGCGCGGGATCTGCAGAAGAGCGACGTACAGTTCACGCGCGCCAAGGGATTCGACACTTTTTGCCCAGTTGGGCCACATATCGAAACGCAACTGGATCCGCGGAACGTCCTGGTCGAGACGTATGTAAATGGCGCACGACGGCAGTCTGGCAGCACATCACTCATGGTGTATCCCGTGGCCTTCCTGGTGCGCTGGATATCTCGGATGATGACGTTGTTCCCCGGCGATCTGATTGCCAGCGGGACGCCGGCGGGAGTGGGGCCGCTCATAGCAGGAGATGCTGTGGAAGTCGCGGTGGCGGGTGTTGGCGTGTTGCGCAATCCGGTGCATCCTCCACGCGCATAACTTCGCCTAATCGCGCCCCTTTCTGTAAGATAAGGGGTCGTGGGGAATAAGCAGGCCTTGCGTACTCCAGGGTGCGTTGTTGCAAGGCGTGCCTTCTTGTTGGACATAAGTCCCGAATCTTTAATCCGTAAGGGGTAGAGCGTTGAAAGAACTGCTCGCCGATTGGAAATTGCTGCTCGCGCTGGTGGGCGGAAGCCTTGCGGCCATTCTGTTGATCGTGTATGCGTTCGTGCGTCCCGCCGTGGATCCAGCGGCGGAGGAACGCAAGCGGCGGCTACACTTGAACCTCATCGGGAGAATCGCCGAGGGCCAGGTAGTCGAACTCGCGGAACACCCGGCGCCGGTCGTGGAAGCGCGGTGGAGATTGCTCGGTTCGCGGCCACGCCCGTTGGCGGACAATGGACCACGCCACCTGGTGTCCTATAGTTACTCGATATCGGGCGTGACGTATCACACCGCGCAGGACATTACCGGGCTGGAAAGCCAGGTGCGCTTCGAGATGCTGGTCGCGGGACAGCCGGCCAGCGTGAAGTACGACCCATCAAATCCCAGCGATTCGATTCTGGTTGCGGACGATTGGTCCGGCTTGCGCTGAACAGCCCGCCTTCCGGCACTTCTTACCTAATCCACAGCAGCAGGATTCGTGAGCACCGGCCAGCGCGGGCATGTTGCCCCGCGGCGCGTTCAGATTTTCGGGTGAATGCGCTATGCTTTGGCTGCGGTTTTGCCGAGCTCGCCCGGCGCTTATGAAACAGGTGCTCGCCTCCATTCTGACGACGTTGATGATCGTGGCCATGACGCTGAGCGCCATGGTGATCCTGGAACGCGCCACGCTCTACGTGACGTCGATCGCCTCGCCTTTGCCGCGCGCGGGCGCGATTGCCGCGGAAATCCTCCTGGGAGTGGTTCTTCTTCTGGGTACCGTATGGCTTGCCACTCATCTGACCGTGCTGATCTTCGCTGCAAAGCACAATCCGCCCGAGGGAGGAACGCTTGGCTGAGAAAAATAATGTGACTTGGGACTCGTCTGTAAAGGCGGAGCGTCTGGAGCAGCTCCGCAAGATGTCCGTGGAGGCGGAAGCGGGCGTTGGCCCGGAACGCCGCGAACGCGAACACAAAGCGGGCAAACTCTCGGCTCGGGAGCGCATACACCTTTTGCTGGATGATGGCACGTTTGAAGAGCTGGACAAGTTTGTGCGCCACCGCTGCGTGGATTTTGGCTCGGCAGGGACGCGGCCCATGGGCGACGGATTTGTGACCGGATTTGGCCGCATCGACGGGCGCTTGGTGTACGTGTTCGCACAGGATTTTACGGTGTTTGGCGGTTCGCTCTCCGAAACCAACGCGCAGAAAATTTGCAAGATCATGGACCTGGCCATGCGCAACGGCGCGCCCCTGATCGGCTTGAACGACTCCGGCGGCGCGCGCATTCAGGAAGGCGTGGCATCGCTGGCAGGATATGCGGACATTTTCCTGCGCAATACGCTGGCCAGCGGCGTGATACCGCAGCTCAGCGCGATCATGGGGCCGTGCGCGGGCGGCGCCGTTTATTCGCCGGCGATCACCGACTTCATTTTCATGACGCGCGACACCTCCTATATGTTTGTGACGGGCCCGGACGTGATCAAGATCGTGACACACGAGGAGGTCACGAAACAAGAGCTGGGCGGCGCGATGACCCACAATGCCACCAGCGGCGTGGCTCATTTTGTCGCGCGGGACGATGCCGATTGCTGCGCCATGCTGCGCGAGCTGATGGGCTTTCTTCCCTCCAACAACTTGGAAGATCCGCCGCGCCGCTACACTCCTGACCCGTGGGACCGTCGCGAAGAGTCGCTGAATTCGATTGTTCCGGAAGACCCGCAGAAGCCCTACGACATCAAGGATGTCATCCACGCGGTGGTCGACGATCATTACTTCTTCGAAGTGCATGAGCACTTCGCGAAAAACATCGTGGTGGGATTTGCGCGGCTGGATGGGCGGCCCGTTGGGGTGGTTGCGAATCAGCCCGCGTTTCTTGCCGGCACCCTGGACATCAATGCTTCGGTGAAGGGCGCGCGTTTCGTGCGTTTTTGCGACGCGTTCAACATTCCTCTGATTACCTTCGAGGATGTTCCCGGATTCCTTCCTGGCACGCAGCAGGAATTCGGGGGCATCATCAAGCACGGCGCGAAGCTTCTGTTTGCGTTTGCGGAGGCGACGGTGCCGAAAATTACCGTGATCGCGCGCAAGGCTTACGGCGGCGCTTACTGCGTCATGGCGTCCAAGCACATCCGCACCGACGCGAACTTTGCGTGGCCCAGCGCGGAAATTGCGGTGATGGGGCCGGAAGGCGCGGTGGATATCGTCTACAAACGGGAATTGAGCAACGCTCCCGAGGGTGAGCGCAGCAAACTGCGCCAGGAAAAGATCGCGGAATTCCGCAGCCGGTTTGCCAATCCGTTCGTTGCGGCGGAGCGCGGCTACTTGGACGCTGTGATCGAACCGGCGGAGACCCGCCCCCGCATCATCATTGCGCTGCGGGCCCTGGATAACAAGCGCGACACCAATCCCAAGAAGAAACACTCCAACATTCCGCTGTAGGGGTTTCGTCGATGGCTCTGAAGCTCGGAAAAAATGAAAAGGCCGCGATTAGACGATCAGGTTATCTTCTAGAGCAGCGACTCGTCCCAGTTGTCCAAAAGCTTGGGTACTACACAATTCCTAACTACAGCTTTGAGGACCCGGAAACGCAGGAAGCCCGGGAAATAGATATTTGGGCGATGGGCGCTGAAGCAGTTTCTGCGAAGGCGCAGCGAGAGTTCATATTCCCGGTGCTGATAATTGAATGCAAGAATCTCACTTCTCCCTTGGTCTTCTTCACTCAGTCTGAAGTCCGAAGCAGACATCTCATGGGCGACCCGCATATTTCAGGATTGCCAAAAGAAGTGTTGGAAAACGGAGCTAGACACGATCTTTCGGATTATTTGAACCTCTAGAAGTTTCACCACTACTATCAGCGTGGACGTATTTCCAGTCAGTTCTGCGCTGTTTATAAGAATAAAAAAGGGGATTTGGTTGCCGGGCACGAGATCGAAGGCGCCGGAAACTTATTTCTCGGTGCAGTGCTGCCCCTCATAAAGGCAGTCCGTGTTGAAATGGAGGAGCACGAGAACTCTTGGAAATACGTGCCCGGAAAGGAGATCATCAATCTTCAGTTTTATTACCCCATACTGCTTACGAAAGGTGAACTCTACGAGTGTTTCTTGGGCGGCAAGAAGCCCGCCTACAAGAGGGTCCATCGCATCAATTACATAAGACGCCATAAGTCGGCGAAAGTTCAGGGAGAATTTAGGATAGATGTAGTAACTGAGCGCGGCTTCCGCAGACTGCTAAAGACTGTAGAGACAGAAATAAGCGAAATTGCGCGCCGTATAAAGCGAAAGAAGGCCATCCTTCGCGATAGCGCCAATAAGATAGCTCGTGAAAAACTGAAGGAAGGGCGAAAGAAGACAAAAAAGGGTGCTCGAAAGCAGAACCGACACTAACCCGCTAAAGTGGAATAGGCCCTCCAAGGGCACTACTGATAGTGAGGGATTTGCGGTTCAGCTATCGCATCACGACGATCCCTTCGGAACCGGGATCTCTTTCAGGCCAAGTATCTTCATAAGATCATTTGCACCTGCAATATCTTCCTCAGTGAATTTGCCTGCGGCGTACAGGTTTGGAACAGCGTGGCGGGGATCCCGCACCAAGAAGTACGTTCTCCCCTTTTCCACACGTATTTCGATAATGCCCATTGTCTCAAGCTCACGGAAGGTCTTTCTCAGTCGTGAAAGATTCTTTTCCCTCTTCAGCTCGTGAGCAATTTCTTTATGTGTTGGAAAACATAGGCCGTTTTGGTCAGCTCGCAGCATCAAGTATAGGAGAAGCTCCATCTGAGTGGGCGTCAGGACATTGAGGAGTTTCCTTAAAATGATCGGCGCTGGCGCAAAGCCACCTTTTTTCGTGTCGAACACAAAAGAAGCCGATTGCGGAAAGAGTCGATCTCGGATCTTGAGGTTTCGTTGGGCATTTCGTACGTTTCCGGACAGATTGGTCTTCGCCATCGAGGACGCTCCCTCTCGCTTAGAACTTATAGAACTGCAACAGTAAAATCTCGTTGAAACATTCGCGTCGCAGTAGATACATATCGCCTCCGGATGCAGGATTTTGCTTTGGCGCATCCGGCGCGATCTTAAGGCCTCAATTTTACGTCCGATTCCCCCTGAGCGACCCGCTAGTACACCTCATTTCTCCCCAGCAACGTCCATCGCCGCCCTGCAACCCCGATTGCGCCCCTCCTCTTTCCGCGTTATTCTTGTAGAGCAGAGTTTCCAATGTACGCCTCTTTCTATTAGCTGCCACCCCTCTTGCGCCCTTCCTGGGCGCCCGCTCTTCGTGTTCCCGAGTCACGCTTCACCCATCATCCGCCACGCTTCGCCCGTGACTCGCAATCTTGTTGAAGAAAGGTTTTCACATGTCTGTACTCACTCTCAGCGAAAAACTCGATCAGCTCGACGCCCGCTACCAGGAAATGACCCACGAGCTCTCCGCTCCCGAGATCGTCAGCGATTCCGCGCGTTTCCAGAAGCTTGCCAAGCAGCATGCTGAACTCGAAGCAGTTGTCTCCAAGCACCGCGAGTTCAAGCAAATCGAAAAGGATCTTGCCGGTGCCCATCAGATGGTTGTCGAATCCGAGGACGCTGATATGCGCCACATGGCCCAGGAGGAAGAAAAACTCCTCCTCGCCCGCAAGGAGCAGGCCGAACGCGAGCTCAAGCTGCTCCTCCTCCCTAGGGATCCCATCGACGACAAAAACATCATCCTCGAAATCCGCGCCGGCACCGGCGGCGATGAAGCCGCGATTTTTGCCGGCGATCTTTTCCGCATGTATTCACGCTACGCCGAGTCTCAGGGCTGGAAAGTCGAAGTCATGGAGAGTTCCCCCTCCTCCAAGGGCGGGGTGAAAGAAATTGTCGCCGCCATCCAGGGCAACAAAGTCTATTCCAAGCTGAAGTATGAAAGCGGCGTTCACCGCGTGCAGCGCGTGCCAGACACGGAGACCCAGGGCCGCATTCACACCTCCGCCGCCACCGTCGCAGTTCTTCCCGAAGCCGACGAAATCGACGTCAAGATTGAGGCCAAGGATCTTCGCATTGACACCTTCTGCTCCTCCGGCCCCGGCGGCCAGTCTGTCAACACCACCTATTCCGCCGTGCGCATCACGCATATTCCCAGCGGCTTGGTGGTCTCCCAGCAGGACGAAAAATCCCAAATCAAGAATCGCGCCAAGGCCATGCGTGTACTCCGCGCGCGTCTCTACGAAATGGAACTCGAAAAACAACAAGCCGCCATCCTCGCGGAGCGCCGCGGTCAGATCAAAACCGGCGACCGGTCCGAGAAAATCCGCACTTACAACTATCCGCAAAACCGCGTCACCGATCACCGCATCGGCCTGACCATCCACCAGCTCACCGAAGTCATGGATGGCAAGGTCGGCCCGCTCGTCGACGGCCTGGTGGGCCACTACGAAGCGGAACGCCTCAAACAGGAGCTAGCCGAGGCATAATCTCTCTAGCGGAGGTGCCCATGCTTTCCCGTCCCGGTTCGAAGCCAGGTCCCGTTTGGATGCGCCGGATCAGCGACTCGTTTTCCGATCCCGATCGCTCGCTCAAAATCATGATGCCCTTCTGGGCCTTCTTCATCATTTACATGGTTGTCTGCATTGGTCTGACTCACTTCGTCACCGCTGTTGTTCTTTCGAAGGACTACGTCTACGAATCATCCACCCGCATCGCCGGATTGCCGCTGGTCTCCTACAGCCCCGCCGCTCACGGCATCATTGCCATTGGAGGACGCGCCACCGGCGTCATCGCGCTCGGAGGCCTCGCCTTCGGTTTCATCGCCATTGGTGGCGTCACTGCCGGAGTGATCTCCATTGGTGGAATTTCCGTTGGGCTTTTCGCATTGGCCGGCGTTTCTCTGGGTTGGCGCGCTTTTGGCGGCTTGGCCGTTGGCCACTCCGCTCTCGGTGGCTGCGCCATCGCCAAATATGCCTATGCGGGAAATGGCGTAGCCTACGGCACCGTGGAAGCTAGCGGCCGCCAGAAAGAACACCTGATCGGTTGAGCCTCTTCCATGACCGGTGTCGCCACAGATCGCTCGGTGCGCTCTCTGCTCAAGCAGGGCATCGGCCAGTTGCGCGAAGCCAACGTCCCTTCCTTCACCTTGGCCGCTGAACTTCTACTCCTCCATGTCGCCAATCGCGATCGCGCCTGGCTCTATGCGCATCCGGAAGAAATTCTCTCCGCCGAAACCACAACTCAGTATTTCGCTCTCGTTCAACGCCGCGCCAACGGCGAGCCCACGCAACACCTTACCGGCAAGCAGGAGTTCTGGGGTCTCGAATTCGAGGTCACTCCCGACGTCCTAATCCCTCGCCCGGAAACCGAGCATCTCATCGAGGTCGCCCTCGATCGCCTCGCCCTCCGCGTCGGCCGCTCGCCGCGTCTTGCCGGCAACGGCATCACCCTTGTGGATGTCGGCACCGGCTCCGGTTGCATCGCCATCGCCTTGGCCAAAGAGCTTCCCGACGCCACCGTTTACGCCGCGGACATCTCCGCCGCCGCCCTCGATGTTGCCCGCCGCAACGCCGCTCGTCTCGGTTTCGCAGACCGCATCCAGTTTTTCGAATCAAATTTGCTAGAGGCCTTCTCGCCACTCGCCACTCGCCACTCGCCACTTTCTTTCGATCTCATTGTCTGCAATCCGCCCTACGTTGGCCGGCGTGACGCCGAAATTCTGTCCCAGGAAGTTCGCGACCACGAGCCCCCTACTGCTCTTTTCGCGGGTGAAGAAGGCTACGAACTCTACGGCGCTCTCATCCCCCAAGCGGCTCGCCATTTGAAGCCCGGCGGCTTGCTCGTCCTTGAGCTTGGCTACAACAGTCTCCCCGCCGTTCAGCCCCTCCTCGATCCTTCCCATTGGACCAACGTCGGCGTCACAAACGACCTCGCCGCCATCCCCCGCGTCCTCGCCGCCGAACGCCACTGACGCACACGAGCTTACCTTGGTCCGATGATGCTCAGCCCTTTTATCCGTGCGAAGTGGCGTTTGTTGAATGTCGCGACCTGACCGCCGCGCTCCAGGGCCGTTGCGCCGACAATCAAGTCATAGAACCCGATCATTTTGCCGCCAATCTCCAATTCCGCCCAAATGCGCGCATGCTCGTACGCTGTCTGTTCCGTATAGGGAATGATCGGGACAGATTCCAAAACAGCCTGCAGGTAGCGCTCCCGCGTGATCCTATGTGTTCCGGTTGCCCGCTCTACCCCGTGCCAGAGTTCAGCCACCGTGATGGCGGCAATCTCAAATTGATCACTCGGACGAGACGCCACCCACTTCCTGAGGTCGAAGGTACCCTTCTCACCCTGAATGATGACGTCCGCGTCGAGAACTATCGCCATTTGTCCGCAGGTGCTTTGAGGGTTTTGCGTGCCGCTTGCAGATCACGATGCCACGCTTTCGCTTCATTCTCCGGCAGGTCAGTCTCCGCCAGAGCCTCGGCCAAATCGCGGCCCACACAAACCTTCTCGTTGCCCGGCACGAGGCGGGCAACCGGCTCGCCATTCCTTAGAAGCACGAACGTAACATTTTGATAGTGGGCCCGGTTGACGCAATCGGCAAAATTGCGCGCGGCTTCCGTAACGCTGATCCTCGTCTTCTTCATAAATCTGATTATCAGAGTATCTGATTTACCTGCCCATTGCAATGCCTGCGCAGGGTGACCGCAACACCACAGGCACCGTCGCGATAGCGAAGAGTTGCGGATGAAACCTCCGCGTCATTGCTCCCGCCACTGCGAAGTCGTACCCTACTCCCATGCCGGACCTCGCTCGCTTCCGCGCCAAGCACGATCCCACCGAAGTGCGCGATCTTCCCCTGCACTCTTCCATCCTCCATGTGGACATGGACGCTTTCTTCGTCTCCGTGGAGCTCCTCGAGCGCCCCGAACTCCGCGGCAAACCCGTGGTCGTTGGCGGCCGGCCCGATCAGCGTGGTGTCGTCTCTGCCGCCAGCTACGAAGCCCGCAAGTTCGGCATTCATTCCGCGATGCCTTTGCGCACCGCCGCACGTTTGTGCCCGCATGCCATTTTCCTCGATGGCCATCACGAAAAATATTCCGAATGGAGCGATCGCGTCGCCTCCATCCTCGCCAAGTTTTCTCCCATCGTGGAAATGGTTTCCATTGACGAGGCCTATCTCGATCTCGCGGGCACCGAGCGCCTTCATGGCCCGCCCCTCGCCGCGGCGGACAAACTCCTCCGCTCCATCACGCAAACCACCGCGCTTCCGTGTTCCGGCGGACTCGCCACCACACGCCTCGTCGCCAAAGTAGCATCCGAACAAGCCAAGCCTCGCGGCCTTGTGTGGGTCGCGCCCGGTATGGAAGCGAGTTTCCTCGCTCCGCTCGCCATCCGCAGAATTCCCGGCATCGGTGAAGTCACCGAGCGTGCCCTCCGTGCCCTCGGCATTGAAACCGTCGAGCAGCTCGCTTCTCACTCCCAGGAAAAATTGGAGGAAGTTTTCGGCCAGTGGGGCACCGCGCTCTATCGCAAAGCGCGTGGCGGCGATGCCTACGAATTCCTGATCGACGCCGAACCGAAATCCATCTCTCACAATCACACCTTCGGTGAAGACACGGACAACGTGCAGGAGTTGGAATCCCTGCTCAGTCACCTTTCCCAGAAAGCCTGCAAGCGCCTACGCGAAGCCGGCCTCTCTTCCCACACGCTCACGCTCACCATTCGTTACGCGGGCTTTGAAACCCACACCCGCTCCAAAACGCTTCAAGATCCCGCGCGCCTGGACAACGACATCTTCGCCGTCTTCCTCGATCTTTTCCGCGAGCATCGTGACATCAAACGCAAGGTCCGCCTCCTCGGGGTCGCTCTTTCCGGCCTTTCCCACGGCGCCGAACAGCTCGACCTCCTCGAAGCCGATCGCCGTGAAAAACTCGAAAAGCTCACCAAGGCCACTGACCGCCTCCGCGACAAATTCGGTTTTGGCTCCGTGCAATTCGGCGGCTCTCTGCGCCGCGACGACTCCTGATTCCCCGCGTCCGGCTGCGCGCTTCCCCCCAATGTCCTATACTGGCAATTCATGAGCGCCCCTGCCTCCACAACCCCTGGCTCTCCGCCTCCGCGCCCCACTCCCATTGAACGCGTGCAAAACTTCTGGCAGCGTGTCAGCGAAGGCCGCGCGGTCGAAGATCTTTGGTCCCAGTTTGCCGCCGACGCCCGTTCCAGTTACGGCTTCTACGGCAAGGACGTCGACTGGAGCGAAATCCGCAAACTTCCCCGCTGGAAGCGGCCTTGGCCCGTCATCAGCCAGTTCTTCTGGGCGCTTGTGAACAAGCTCACGCCCGCGCGCCGCGTTCTCCTCCTCGTCGCCTTTGCCCTGCTTCTTTTTTCCAGTGAGAAATCCCACTATGAGTTCCTCGCCGCCCTGCTTTTCCTTTTTCTGCTTGCTCTCGAGCTCGCCGACAAAGTCATTATGAAGCGCGACCTCGAGATTGCCCGCGAAATCCAATCCTGGCTCGTGCCTTCAGAGCCCCCCGCCATTTCCGGCGCGGAAATCGCCTTCTGGACCCGCCCGCAGAATTCCGTCGCCGGTGATTATTACGACGCCTTCTATCCCACCGATGACGCGGCCTCCGGCGGCAAGTTACTCCTCGTCATGGCGGACGTCGCGGGCAAAAGCGTCCCTGCCGCGCTCCTCATGGCCACCCTCCAGGCCAGCCTGCACACCCTCGCCTCTGAAGGCCTCCCCCTCACGCAACTTGCCGAGCGCCTGAATCACTACGCCTGCGCCCACAGCCTCGAAGGCCGCCGTTTCACCACCGCCGTAATCGGCGAATACGATCCTTCCACACGCCGCTTGGTCTACGTGAACGCCGGCCACAATTCACCTGTCGTTCGCCGCACCAACGGTGGCACCGAACGCCTCGAGTCTGGCGGCCTACCGTTCGGCATTCTTCGCGAAACCACTTTTGTCGCCGCTTCCGTCGATCTGCAGCCCGGCGATACCCTCGTTCTCTTCACCGATGGGGTCGTCGAAGCCTTCAATTCTACTGGCGAGGAGTTCACCGATGCGCGTTGGCTCCATCTCATCCGCGATCTCCCCAATCTTCCCGCCCAGGCGACCATGCAATATCTCATGCAGCAGGTAGAGCAATTCGTCGGCGCCACACGTCAGTCTGATGACATCACCTGCCTTGTTCTTCGCTGCAAATAACCTCGCCGCTCCTCCCCCATCTCAATTTTTGTTCGGCCTTCGCCGCTCGTGGCGCATAATCAGACCGTGAATTCCCGCGAGCTGGCCAATTCGATTTGCGATGCCCTCCGCCGCCACGGCCATGAAGCGTTGTTCGTCGGCGGCTGTGTCCGTGACCTTCTGCTCAAGCGCGAACCCGCCGACTTCGACGTAACCACCGACGCTACTCCGGAGCGCGTCTTGCAGCTTTTCCACGATGGCATCGGGGTAGGCGCCCAGTTCGGCGTTGTTCTTGTTCTTCGCGACACCGCCAAGGTCGAAGTCGCCACCTTTCGCTCCGATTTGGGCTATTCCGATGGCCGGCATCCCGATCGCGTGCTCTATTCCAAAACACCTCAAGAAGACGTCGCCCGCCGCGATTTCACCATCAACGGCCTGCTGATGCGCCACGATACCGGGGAGGTCCTCGACTACGTCGGCGGCCAGGATGATCTTCGCGCACGGCTCATCCGCGCCATCGGCGATCCCGAACGCCGTTTCACCGAGGACAAATTGCGCATGCTTCGCGCTATCCGCTTTGCCGCGCGTTTCGGCTATGCCATCGAGCACGCCACCTTCGCCGCCATTCAGGAACACGCGCCGGAAATTCACGTCGTTTCTCCCGAGCGCATCCGCGAAGAATTGACCAAGCTGCTCACCGAAGGCGCTGCGCGCCCTGGTTTTGAATTGCTAAACGATTCCGGCCTGCTCCAGCAACTCCTGCCTGAAATCTCCGCCATGAAAGGTGTCCCGCAGCCCCCCGAGTTTCATCCTGAAGGCGACGTTTGGATTCACACCCGCCTGATGCTCGAAGGCTTGCGCGTCGGAGTCTCCCCCACACTCGCCTGGGGTGTTCTCCTCCACGATGTCGGCAAGCCACCCACGTTTCACCCTGCGTCCGCCACGGGGGACCGCATCCGCTTCGATGGCCATGCGGAAGTCGGCGTGAAGATGGCCACCACGATCTGCCACCGTTTGCGCTTTTCCAACGACGATACCCAGCAGATTCTCGCTCTCGTCGCAAACCATATGAAATTCAAGGACGTCGCCCAGATGCGCAAATCCACTCTCAAGCGCTTCGTCCGGCTACCCGCTTTTTCCGAGCACTTGGAACTGCACCGTCTCGATTGCCTGTCCAGCCACGGCCGCATCGAAGCCTACCAGGCACTGAAGAACTTCATCGCCGATACCCCCGCCGAGCAAGTTAGCCCGCCTCGCCTATTGACCGGCGTCGATTTGCAGGATATGGGATATGTGCCTGGGCCCAGCTTCCAAGGAATGTTGACCGCCTTGGAGGACGCCCAACTCGAAGGCCAGTTGCAGACCAAGGAACAAGCGATTCTTTTTATCAGGAAAAACTATCCCAGGCCGAAAGACAGCCGATAAAGGCAAGTAGGGCCGATATGGCTTTGCAGACAGTGAAATAAAATATTTATTTTCAATGTATTAGCTAGGAATTTGCGTCTGGCTTTAGGATCTGCTAATATGTGAGCGTAGGTGACTAAGGATATCTGCCTAAGAGCAGTGCATTGTCGGGCACCCTTTTGCCTGCTCCTGCATCTAACCCGGCATGGCGGCCCATCCTGCCGCTGGACTTGAGGGAAACTATGGCTGATAAAAAGTATTTCGTACCGGAAACGCTTGCCATCCTTCCGGTTCGGGACACGGTGCTGTTCCCCGGCGCCGTCCTCCCCCTGACTGTAGGCCGCGAGAGCTCGCTGGCCCTCGTCAGTTCTCTCGCTGGCGATGAAAAGTTGCTCGGCGTTGTCGCCCAACTCGACCCGCGGGTCGAGGATCCCGCCGCGGCCGATCTGCATAAGGTCGGCACTCTCGCGAAGGTTCACAAGACCGTCAAGATGCCCAACGGCAATGTGGTCATCTTTCTGGAAGGACTTCAGCGTATCCGCATCGTCGAGCTACTTGGCCTGCGTCCCTTCCTCCGCGCCTCCATTGAATCGGAACCCGATTTCGTTGGCGAACAGGACGCCGAGCTCGAAGCCCTGGTGCGTAACGCCCAGGAGCTTTTCCGCGATGTCGTTAGCCGCTCGCCGCAACTCTCCGACGATCTGCAGAACGCGGCCCTGAACATTGACGATCCCGGCCGCCTGGCCGACTTCATCGCCGGAACGCTGCCCAGTCTCTCCACGCTGCTGCGCCAGGAGCTGATCGAAACTTCCAACGTGCGCAAGCGGCTGGAAACGCTGATCCGCGAACTCTCCAAGGAAATGGAAGTCCTCGAACTCCGCAGCAAGATCAACGAGCAGGTTCAGGAACAGGTCAGCCAGAACCAGCGCGAGTATCTTTTGCGCGAGCAGATGAAGGCCATTCAAAAGGAACTCGGGGACATTGACGATGCGCAAGCCGAAATCGAAGAGCTGCGCACAAAAGTGGAAGAAGCCGGCATGACCGCGGAAGCCAAGAAGGAGTGTGACCGTGAGCTTAAGCGCCTGTCGAAAATGACCCCCGCTTCCGCCGAATACATGGTCTCGCGCACCTATCTCGAATGGATGACTTCCCTCCCCTGGTCCAAGTCTTCGGGCAGCACGGAAATCGACATCGTGAAAGCGCACGAAATTCTGGACGAGGATCACTACGACCTGCAAAAGGTGAAGGAGCGCATCCTCGACTACCTGGCCGTCAAGAAACTCCAGCCCGGCATGAAGGGGCCGATCCTTTGCTTCATCGGGCCTCCGGGCGTGGGCAAAACCTCGCTCGGTAAATCCATCGCCCGCTCCCTCGGCCGCAAGTTTGTCCGCATCGCCCTGGGCGGCATGCACGACGAAGCCGAGATTCGCGGCCATCGCCGCACTTATATCGGCGCGTTGCCCGGCCAGATCATTCAGGGCCTGAAGCGCGCCGAAACGAATGACCCTGTCTGCATGCTCGATGAAGTGGACAAGCTGGGCCGCGACTTCCGCGGCGATCCATCGTCCGCGCTGATGGAGGTACTCGATCCGGAGCAGAACAACACCTTCCGCGATCACTATCTGGACGTGCCTTTCGACCTTTCCAAGGTCATCTTTATCGCCACCGCCAACTGGATGGATCCCATCCCGGATCCTCTGCGCGATCGCATGGAGGTCATCGAACTCCCCGGCTACACCGGCGAAGAGAAGATTCACATCGCGCGCAAGTACCTCATTCCGAAGCAAACCAAGGAACACGGCATCAAGGAAGGCGAACAGCTCGAATTCTCCGAGGAAGGGCTGCAGGAGATCATCCACAGCTACACGCGCGAAGCGGGCGTGCGCAATCTCGAACGTGAAATCGCCACTCTCGTCCGCAAGCAGGCTCGCCGTATCGCCGAAGGCAAGCCCGACAAGATGGTGGTCACGCCGCAGGTAGTTCGTGAATTTCTCGGCGTGCCGAAGTTCCGCACGGAGAAGGAAGTCGAGGAGCGCGTCAAGAAGCCCGGCGTGGCCGTCGGCCTCGTCTGGACTCCTGTGGGCGGCGACATCGTTTTCATCGAAGCCAGCCGCATGCGTGGCGGCAAGCAGTTCACCATGACCGGTCATCTCGGCGAAGTCATGCAGGAATCCATGACCGCAGCCTTGACCTGGACCCGTGCCAACGCCGAACGCTACGGCATCGACCCGGACTTTTTCCGCAAGTCAGACATTCACATCCACGTGCCGTCCGGCGCGGTACCAAAGGATGGTCCATCGGCAGGCGCGGCAATGGTTACGTCGCTCGTCAGCCTGTTGACCAACCGCCCGGTCAAGAATCGTCTGGCCATGACGGGAGAGATGACCCTATCCGGAGTGATTCTGCCGATCGGCGGCGTAAAGGAAAAAGTCCTGGGTGCGAAGCGTGCCGGAATCAAGCACGTGCTTCTGCCAGCGGACAACGAACCCAACGCTGTCGCCGACCTGTCGCCCGAAATCCTGGGCGACCTGACGATCGCCTACGTGCGCACGCTCGATGAAGTTCTCGAGCATGCCCTCGAAAAAGACCCTATCGCCCCCGTCGTCCCGGAACCAGAACCTCCGGCGCCCGGTGTTGGCGACTCAACCCAAGCCGTGCACTGAGACTCCCCTTTTGTCAGCAAAGGCCCGGCACGCTGTCCGCCGGGCCTTTCCTTTTGTCCGAGTGCTATTGCTTGACCGCAGGTATGGGTTTACATTGGTGCTAATGATCAAAGCGGCTAAGCGCGCGGCCGATCCGGAGCCGAAGGATCTTGTGCCCTTCGGCCCCTACGGTGCTGGCCAGTGGACTGCCCATCCGATCGGCCTCTTCATTGTTTTGGGCTTCATGGCCATGGGCCTCGCTGCCATGCCGGAAACCCGTTGGCTTATCCTCTCTTCTGCCGCCGGAGGAGCAATCCTTGGCTTCCTTCTCTGGCTTCGCCACCGCTAACGGCTTGGGCTTGCACCGCTCTGCCCAGACAATCCGGCCACCAACTCCTGCTAACATTAGTTCGTCTTGAAGGCGCACCCCAAATCCGGTTCCGCCAATCTCGCCGCCATCCTGGCGCAGCGCTTGGGTGACGCTCTGCTTCGGGAACGCATCGTTCCGCGCTTCGTGGATTCCTATGTCGTCGAACACGGCCGCTTCGGCTTGCAAGTGCACGCAGCGCTCTATCGCGATCTCCTAACCCTTTTACAGCGCGAAGCTTTGCTGGCCATGTCCGCGCGCGCTTTGGAAATTGCCGAAACGTCTGCCGCTCCCGGGGGCGCGAAGGCCCCCGTGCGCACCAGGCGCAAATTCGCCGCTGCCTTCCAGCAGAATTACCTGGCCGCACTCACACGCCAGCAGCGTTGGAATGCCGGCGACGCTTTGGAATTCCAGGCGGACTTGCAGATGTATCGGGCGATTTTGGCGAAGACGGGTCCCACCCGCCGCGCGCGAAAGCCGTTCGAGGTGGCCAATCACCCCTTCGTCGACCGTTGCGCCTTCCTTCTGGATTCCTCGTTTTTGGAAAAAGCGCGCGTTGCGGCCAGCCGCTCGCTCACCGGCCTTGAAACGCTGACCACGGAAGTCGCCCAGGAAATTTTTCAGGCTCCCTCGGACGCAAAAACTCCGACAACGCGCTAGAGCTCCAGCGCATTCGTTGCAAACACCGGTTTGTCTGCCCGGAAAATCTGAAATGCTCCGGCGAACTGCCGGAAAATCCTAGCTGATCTTTTCCACCTGCACCGCCGTGCCGTACGCCAGCACTTCCGTCACGCCCTGCATCACTTCGTTAGCGTCATAGCGCATCGCCAGGATCGCGTTCGCGCCATGTTGTGCTGCATGTTGCAGCAGCAGCTCGTACGCCTCTTCGCGCGCTTTCTCGCACAGTTCCGTCAACACCGTGATGTTTCCACCTACAATCGTCTGAATCCCCGCCGCCAGGTTGCCCAGCACGCTCCTCGATCGCACCGTGATGCCCCTCACGATTCCGAAGTTCCTCACCACACGGTACCCTTGCAGCTCGGTTCCCGTGGTCACCATCGAACTATCGACTCGTCCGGTCATGTGCGTTCTCTCCCTCCGCTTGTGGATGTTTACCCCTGCGATTCTACCTCTGGACATCCCGATTCCTACACCCCTTGTCTCTGCTATGCTCGGCTTGCGTGGAAACTCTCTTTGAAATCCTGGCGATTGTCCAGATCGCCGCGGGCCTCTACCTGCTTTGGCAGGGAATTCAGTGGCTCGCCTACGTGCGCCGCCGCCTGAAAACCGACCCGGGGTTTTTTGCCCCGCATACCGCCGTCATCTGCCCGTGCCGCGGCATAGAACCCGGCCTCGAACGCAATCTCGTTGCCTTGTGCGAATTTGCCCACCAGAACTATGAAGTCTTCTTTGTTCTCGCCTCCGAATCCGATCCCGCCTATAGCATTGTGAAACGTGTCGCGGCCTCCTCCCGCGTCAAAGCCACTGTCGTGATTGCGGGCAAACCGCAAAATTGCAGCGAAAAAGTGAACAACCTCCGCACCGTCGTCGAACAACTCCCTCCCGAATTTGAGGTGTTGGTCTTCACCGATTCCGATGGCCGCCCCGGCAAAACCTGGCTGCACCATCTCGTCGCCCCGCTCACAGATTCCCGCATCGGCGCCACAACCACCATGCGCTGGTTCATTCCCAATCACAGTGATTTGCCCACCGCACTCCTCGCCGCTTGGAACGCCTCTGTTGTAACCATGCTAGGCGATCACCAGAAGAATTTCTGCTGGGGCGGCGGCACTGCCATCCGCCGCAAGCTCTTTGAAGAGATCGGCATGCTCGATGTCTGGCAGTATTCCTTCAGCGACGACTATTCCCTGACCATGATGGTGGAACGCACCGGGCGCGGCATCGTCTTCCTCCCCGAATGTTTGACCGTCTCTTACGTCCAATCGGACTATTCTGGTCTAATTGAGTTTACAAACCGCCAGGTCACCGTCACCCGGGTCTATCGTCACAATATGTGGGCTTCCGCCTTTGCCAGCCATTTTCTCTATTGCCTGACTGCTGTAGTGGGCCTGTACCTTGCTCTCACCCTTACCATCGCTTCCCGCCCGGCTTTTCAGGTTATGTCCTTGCTTGTCCTGCCCTTTTTGCTCGCGGCCATTCGTGGTGCCATCCGGGTCATCGGTGCTACAGAAGCCCTTCCGCCCTTCAGATCGCAGATCATGGCCCAATCCTGGATGTACATCCTTTTGACCATGGTTGTTCCATTTCTGTACCTGTGGAATTTTCTATCCTCGTTCGGTCGCCATCTTCGCTGGCGGGGCATTGACTATGAGTTGATCTCCCCTGAGCAGACCCGCGTCCTTACCCCGTAATCGCCGGCAGCGTCGCGAAAAGCGAAAAAAATGCCCCGCGCACGCAATTTCTACCCAGCTTTCGTCGACTCGTCATTTTTCTCCCTGCCTAAGTCGTTGAAAAGTTGCATCATAAAATTACTCCTTAGCGGCACCCCGGATGCTAAACATTACCCCGGTCAGGTGCGATTCTTGTAAGCGTTATGACGGGGACTCCTTCTCGCGTACCCCTTGGTGGTGAAGTCAGCCTTTCACGTCATCGGGGTAGCTACCCTGACCTAGCTTGCGCCCTGTCCGTTTGCCCGGTGATTCCGGGCGACCTCCTCAGGAGGTAAACGCAAGTCCAATCTAAAAGGAGCGCATCGTCCCCACCGCGAAACGCTCTCGGAGGAGTGCACGTGAAGTTCATCCGCAGATCAGTCGCAACGCATCCTATCACCCAATCCAAACCCGCTCCCTCACCCTTTTTGTACCTCTTTTACGAAAAATCCTCTGGCACGGCACATTTCCATGTCGAAGCCGGGCCCGCTGGCGAACTTCCCGTGGAACATGCCGCCGGACTCCTCGCCATGCATTGCCTGGTCCGAGGACAATCCCCCAGCGACTACATGATTATGGTCCCCGCGCCGCAGGAATGCTTGGGCGCCTTGGAAGTGAAAGCTGAGGAACTCCTGCAAGCGGGACACAAAGTCAAAAGCGCTGTGCGGCTCACCCGCCGCGAAGAAGAAGTCCTCGACGGCATTCTACGCAGCCTGGCCAACAAGGAAATCGCTTCCGAACTGAACCTCTCCGAACGCACGGTGAAGTTCCACGTTTCTTCCCTGCTCGCCAAATTCAAGGTGCGCGGCCGCATGGAACTTATGCGGGAAACCTCGCGCAATCCCATGCAGCCTTTGCCCGCGCCCGTCAGCGCGCCCGCGCCCCAGTTGCCGCACTATGCCACTCGCCCGAGCCTCTACGGCAAGCCCCTGCATTCCCGCAAGGTATTGCCGCTGGCCCGCCCGCGTCTCATGGCCTGATAACGGATCTGGATATTTCATCCAACTAGAAAGCGCGCCCGCGACTCAGTCACGGCGCGCTTTGCTTTTATTCTCGCTTTTCGGCCGGTGCTTCCCCCTCTACGGTTTTCATGGAGGCTGGCTCCTAAAGAGACAACAGAAACCCTAGAGAGGGGGGAGGGCGCGCTAGGGCGCGACGGCGGCAGGGGTTTGATGCGGCGGCTCGGTTTCCACGCCTCGCCAGCCCACGGCCCGGCCGCTGACCGCTTCCTTCACCGAGCGGAACAGCACGATGTACATGAGTTGCCGGTAGTAGAACCGCTGCAGCAGCACGGGAACCAGCAGCGTCCAATCCTCGTGACGTTCCAGCGCAAAAGCGATCACGCACGTAAACACGTCGATGATCAGGAATCCCAGGAAGAAGATCACCGAACGCTGCACGTCCGCTGTGGTCCAGAGGTGCGGGATCTGCGTGATGTGCAATTGCGCCAGACCCCACAGCAGCAAACTGCCCAGGAACAGCAAATCGATGACCGGCGAAATCAGCGGCAGCGCGATCTGGAAAACGAAAATGTTGGGCAGGGCCACCCAGCCGAGCGCGCCATATTTCGCCCGGAACAATGTGCTGCTGTGCTTCCAGAAGGATTGCAGCGTCCCAAACGTCCAGCGAAAACGCTGTCGAATCAGCACCCCGGGCGTTACCGGAGCCTCTGTCCAGGCAACTGCATACTCGTCGTACGAGACGCGCCAGCCCAGCCGGCGAATCGCGATGGTGAGGTCGGCGTCTTCCGCCACAGTGTCCGCGGTGATTCCGCCCGCCGCTTCGATCGCTTGCCGGCGCCACGCGCCCAGAGCCCCGGGGACGACGGTGATGCAATTCAAGAGATCGAAGGCGCGCTTTTCCATATTCTGGCTGGTGATATATTCCAGCGCCTGCCAGCGCGTCAGCCAGCGCGAACGGTTGCCGACTTTGACGTTTCCTGCCACAGCCCCGACCTGCGGATCGGAAAAGTGGCGCAACAAGTGGCGGATTGCGTCGGGCTCGACTTCCGTGTCGGCGTCGATGGTCACGACAATTTCGGTCCGCGCATGCGTGAGTGCAGCATTCAACGCCGCCGCTTTGCCGCGGTTCACCTGGTGAATGATCTGCACCCGGCTTTCAGACGAGAAATTGGATTTCAGGAGCTCCAGCGTGCGATCCGCCGAGCCGTCATCTACAACGACCACGTGAATATCCGGAATGTCGGATGCCAGAGCCGAACGCACGGTCTGAACAATGACGCTCTCTTCATTGTGCGCTGGAATCAGCACCGTCACGGCCGGAATGGGATTGGCCAAAACGTGGTGATCGGGGCGAAGCTTTTCGATGATGGCCAGAATTCCAATGATGAGGGCTCGGCAGCTTACGAGAATGATCCCCAGGATGAAAACCGTGGCGATCCCGAAGCGCAGCCACTGAAACATCGCGAAGATGAAGCCATCCGCATGCGCCGAAAGCCTCTCCCGGAACGACAGCGGCACCATCACGTCGGCGCGGGTTTTTCCGATCAGGTCGGAAACGGACACGAACTCGTAGCCCTGGGCGCGCATCTGATCGATGATCAGCGGCAATGCCGCAACGGTCTGCGCGCGTTCCCCGCCGCCATCGTGGAGCAGCACAATATTTCCATTCTTGGCCTGGCGCATTACTTCCGCTGCGATTTCCGCCGCCGGGCGCTGGCGCTTGTCTTCGGTCATGCGCCAGTCGTCGGGGTCAACGCGTTGACCCACGATCAAGTAACCCAGTTCTTGCGGGTAAGGCAACTGCTGCACTTCTTCCTCATATTCAGGCTGGTGATCGATGCCGTACGGCGGACGGAAAAGAATGGATTTCACGCCGAGCGTGCTCTCGATCAGGCGCTGCGTCAGATTCAGCTCCCACTTGATCTGCGTGTGCGAGATTTCGTCAAAATTGGGGTGTGTAAACGTGTGATTGCCGATCTCGTGGCCTTCGTTGTATTCGCGCTTCAACAAATCCGGCGCCTGGTTGGCCGCTTCACCGACGACGAAGAAGACGCCCGGGACATTTTTCTCTTTAAGGATGTCCAGGATCTTCGGTGTCCACCGCCGGTCGGGGCCGTCATCGAAAGAAAGCACCAGTTTCTTCTTGGCAGCGCCAAGCTGCTCAATATCAAAAGAGAGTGGGATAGCGTCGTATTTTTCGCTTGTGAACAGATCCGTCGCGGGATTGTAGTTGAAACTCCGCACGCCGCGTTTGGGCACGTCCGCGATGTGCCAGATATCGCCATCGCCCTCGAGGATCAGGTCGGGGCCAGGGGGAATGTCGCAGAGTTTATTGCGAATGGCATCGTCGGGGTGCGTGGCATCCCAGATCGGCCAGATGGAAGAATCGCCAGAGCCGAAACGCCACAGCGCTGTCCCTTGCACACCGAGTCTTTCGCTGGCTCGCAATTCGTTATAGGCCGTAATCGCGTCAAGCATCCACACCTGGTGCGTGTGATTTTGTTCGTCCACGTAGGAATAGTGCGGATTCAGGGAAGCCGCATCGAACTCGACATCGGCCTCGGATTCGTGCGCGTGGAGGAGCGCCTCCTGAATGCTGAATTCTTCCGCGTGCCGCGGGCCCTTTTGGGTGCTTTCCGTCCAGTCATAGGCGTAGTTGGCAATGCCGGCCACAATTTTCTGTGCCGGAACAACCTGGCGAACCTGGCGGAGATTCTCCATGAACCAGTCCTGCGCCGCGATCGGACCGGGCTCCGAAGTCAGCCAGTGTTGGTCGTAATTCATCAGAATGATGGCATCGGTTTCCCGGCCAAAGAACGCGTAGTCGTATTCGTCGTCGCGGGCCGGGAGGGCGATCATGACTTTCAACCCGACGGCGTGAAGCGCGGGCGCCAGCTCGCTGACGAATTCGCGAAAATTCGGTTGGCTCTTCAGCGGCACTTCCTCGAAATCCACCACAATGCCCGCCTGGTGAGCCAGCACAGCGTATTCGACCACATCGGAAACGAGGTGGCGTCGCGCAGCGGAAGTCGCAAGCAGCTCGGTAAGTTCCTTTACCCGCCAGACCGTGCCGTCGTAATTGTTGAGCAGCCCCATCATCGGCAGCTCGATGGGCGGAGTAAGGGAGCGCATCCACTGGTGGAGCTTGTCTTGCCTGAGCCGTGTAAGGGCCTCCGCCGGCGAGGCCTTTACGGTTTGATTGCGCTCGTAATCCACAACGGTGATTGCGCCGTCGGCGGACACGGCATGAAGCTGCTCCGGCATGAGCAAGTCAATGTCTTTGTAATGTTTCTTGAGAGAAGCGAGGCTATTAGGGTCCCAACTTACAAAAAACGCCGCGCGCAGTGGATCGTAGGCGGCGGGAACCTGTCCGATATGCGCCACGCGCGTGTGACGCCCCTCGCGCAATACCACCGGCTTCAGGAGCTTGCGTTTGACGGAGTGATAAGCGGGGTGCGTGTCCGGCAGCAGTGACGATGGCAGCTCGACACTTCCGGCGATTGTCACGAAGAAATAGATCAGCAGAAACGTGAGCAGCGCACCGCTGATTTCCAGGAACCGGCGGGTGCGCCGCCAGCGGACTTTCTCCACGTCATAGAAGATCGGCCTTCGTTCTTTCATGCAGCGAGGTGGCCACACGGCGCAGCAGGGCAGCGCCGGGAGCACGATACTCCGTCGAGTCGAATCCGTCCTGTCTATTGTAAGATGCGAGACAAGAATGAAGCGAATTTTCTCCAATCCTATTTTCCCGCTGCTGGTGGGCGCCTGTTTGCGGGTGCTCTTCGTGCTGAAGTTTCCGGGCGGCTCGGGTGACACTGGCATGTATGAGCAGCTAGCGACGAACTGGCTGAAGCACGGGAAATACGCCATGGATATTGCCGGACAGCTAGTGCCGGTGGATCTTCGCATGCCAGGGTATCCGGCGTTTCTTGCGCTCGTTTACGCATTGACAGGCCGCACCAGTGAAAGCGCGCGATTGCCCGTAATGTTGACCCAGGTGCTGGTGGACCTGGCGTGCTGCGTGGTAATCGCAGCGCTGGCGGCGTTACTGGTGTCCCTTTGCTCCAGGCAGGCGAACCGGCAACGAGCATTCCTGGCGGGCTTGTGGCTCGCGGCGTTGTGCCAATTCACGGCGAATTATGTGGCGGTAGTGCTCACGGAAGTGTGGGCTACCTTTCTCACTGCCGTGGCTCTGCTGATCCTGGTGATGGTGGCTGCCGAAGTGCGCGGAGAACGACCGGAGTGGCCGCGGATGGAGTGGGCCAGTGGGAAAGGGTATTGGAGGTGGGTTGCCCTGGGCGGGCTCGTCGTGGGTGTAGGCACATTGTTCCGTCCGGAGACTCCGCTGCTGCTCGCAACAACCATGGTTCTACTCGGCCTCTGGATGTGGTGGCGAGGCGAAACGAAGCGCTTCGTGCTCTCGGCCGTGCTCATGGCTTGCGCTTGCGCCGTGCCCCTGCTGCCCTGGATTGTGCGGAATGCCATCACCCTTCACGAATTCCAGCCGCTCGCGCCAAAAGACACGATGCTGCCCGGCGAAGTGATCCCCGAGGGTTTCATGGCGTGGGAACGCACCTGGCTGTTCCGTGTACGCGATTGTTATCTGGTGCCATGGAAGCTGAACGACGAAGCGATTCGCCTGGAAGATATTCCGCCGGAGGCGTTCGACACGCCGGAGGAACGGGATCGCGTCGCTGCCGCGTTGGAGCAATACAACGATGACCTCACATTCACCAAGGAGGAAGATGCCGTGTTCGCACAGTTGGCGCGGGAGCGGAGCGCGCGCCATCCGCTGCGGACTTATCTCTGGATTCCTTTGCGGCGCGCCGTGCGCATCTGGTTTACACCGCGGATCGAGTTGCTGCCCATCTCTGGGCACGTCTTTCCCCTCGCGAATATGTCGGAAGAAGACCCCGTGGACCAGCGCGTGACGATTCTGATTTTCTTCCTCAACATTTTGTACGTCGGGCTGGGAATCTGGGGCGGCTGGAAATTATGGAAGCACCGCAGATCACGTGCCGCAGTGGTGCTCCTGGTGTTCTACATGGCGGTGCGTACCGGCTTCTTGACGACGCTGGAGACGCCGGAACCGCGTTATGTTCTCGAGTGTTTTCCCGCGCTGATCGCCATGGCAGCAGCGGCTTTTGCGGGAACCACGCAGGGAATTCGACAAGCGAGGAGATAGAGCGGCGCGAAAATTAGGAAAGAAAAGGCGACCGCTAGCGCTCTTCCGGCGGCTCGGGGTGGATAGTCACGCGAAAGATTTGCGGGAAACGTTCCTTCACGCGATCTTCGAGTGTGGCAGTCACATCGTGGATGCGCGTGATGGACAGATCACTTTTCATGATGCAGTGGCAAGAGACGAGCGTGTGGTGCTCCACCTGGCGCACGCGCACGTCGTGGCAATTGATCAGTTCGTCGTAGTCTTGAGGCAGGCTGTTCAGGAAAGACTCTACCGACAGTTCCAGCCGGTGCATTTCTCCCACCCGTGTATCGGGCGTGGCGATGTGGCGGCCAAGGGGCTCGATGTGGATGTTCACCTCCGCATTGCCATTGCGTATGGATTGAATGCCTTCTTCAAGTTCGGTGGCGCGGCGGTGCGCTTCGCGCAGGCTAAGATTTTCATCCACTTCCAGATGGAGTTCGACGTAAAGGCGGCCGTCCTGCTGAAACGCCGAGACATCGTGAATGGCCAGGCCCATGCGCTGCGCCACGGCGCGTATCGATTCAAAAAGATGCTCGCCCTGCGGGGCGCGCGGCTCCGCGTGCACGATCACATCCGCCGGTACGATGTCGGCGATGCGCTTCTCAATCGCATCCGTGAGCAGATGAGCCTGCTCCAGGCTGGTGGTGCGAGGAACGGAAACCGTGGCGTCCACGAAATGGCGATTGCCGGCGCGCCTGACGCGTACCCGTTCGACATCCAGAACCCCATCCATCTGCCCAATCGCGCCGATAATTTGGCTCTGCAGACCCGCGGGGGCGGCGTCCAACAAAGCATCCACAGTGCGGCGGCCCAGTTGCGAACTGACCCAGAGAATCACGCCCGCGACGGCGAGGGCCGCAAGAGCATCGGCGTAAACCAGCCACGGCAAATTCCAGGTGTTACCCGCCCAGACGAGGCCGATCCCGGCGATGACCACGAGCGTGCTCCAGACATCCGTGGAAAAGTGCAGCGCATCGGCTTCCAGGGCCTCGCTGCGGTACTTTCGCGCAACAGCGGTCAGCGCGCGCGCGCGGGTCATGTCGATTGCCAGAGCAACGAACAAAACGACAAAGGCGGTGAGGCTGGGTTGGATATGCACGAGGTGGAAGAAGAGCCGCGAAAAGGCTTCGTAGATGATGTAGCAAGCGGTGAGGATGAGGAGTCCGGTCTCGATAAAAGCTGAGAAATTCTCGAATTTGCCGTGGCCGTAAGGGTGGCGCTCGTCCGCGGGCTGGTCCGAAACACGCACGGATAGAAACGTGATGACCGCTGCCACGAGGTCGAGCCCCGAATGGAGCGCTTCTGACAGAACGCCCAAGCTTCCCGTGCGGAGGACGAGGAATGTCTTCAGGCAGAGCAGCAGCAACGCGGAACCCACGCTGAGCAGGGCGGCGCGCTTCTTTTCCTGGACTTCTTCCTGCAGCCTTTGGGAAAAGGCCATGCGTAAAGACTACCTCAACTCTGTAGGAGTTGCCGGGATTCACTTGAATTCGTCTCATAAATCAGAGCAGCAGAGAAATTCCCGACGCCTCGTGGGCTAAAACCCAGAGCTGTGAAGACGTGCCTCCCGGGAACCATCTACGGGATAGCCTCCATCGGAAACAAATATTTTGATTCTGAGGGTGATTTTCGCCTCCGGATTCTCTTTTTAGTTGTTCGTTATGGGGGTCATCGGAGGCTCGGGCAACAGGGGCAAGCGCTTGGGCTCCCCGCGTGCGCCACGCACCTCAACTTCTTCAAAGAGCAGCGAGGGCGCGACGACGGAGGCGGGCAGGCCATTCTGCGCCGTGCCGAACGCCCCGAGTGCCGTGCCAGACACTCCCACGACCTGGCTCTGCATGTAGTTGTAGACGAAATTATCGTCGCCGATCGCGCTGATATTCCGCAGGGTCCGCGGGCTGAAGCCGATAATGCGGGCCCCTCGCACCATTTCCTCGTGGCCGTCCCCCGGAAAGATCTTATACACCACCAGCGGCAGACGATCCGTGGCGGCATTGCCCCCAAAGCTGGCCAGGAGTTCCGTGAAGTCCTCCTGGTGCATCAGGCTGATCGAAGGATTGTCCATCTGCCGCACGACCAGGCAGTAGTTCAGCTTCTCCGAACGGCAAGCATCCAGAAATTTCTTTTTCAGGTCGTCGCGGGGAAGGGTTTCGGAGGAGGCAAAGAAGAGATTGCTCATGGTTGGTTTGGGGTCGCTGAGGAAGCCAGAGCGGCCGTGGCCATTGGACTTGCTGAAGTCGGGGCCGGGGCGGCGCGACATCAGAAGATTCTCCAGTTTTCCTTCCCCGACGAGGCTCACCTTCTGCGCGGGTACTCCCTCTTCATCGATCGAATAACCACCGATGAGCGGAGTGCCTTTGTATTCTTTAGCAAAGGGATCATCCACGAGAGAAACCGTCAGCGGAAGAACGCGCGCGCCCACCTTGCCACTCCATTCGCTGCGCGCGCCCAGGCTGTTCATCAACTGATCCACAACCTGTTGGAACGCCAGGGGAGGCCGCGCCCCGCTTAATGACGGACTAAGAACCTCCGCAAGCAGTGGCGCAGCCGCGCGCGCCTCGAACAAAACCGGGCCCGTGTAATCCGGCGCCGTGGAAGCCGCGCGCATGGCCATCAATTCGCTCCCGGCAACATCCAGGCCCTTGCGGACGGTATCCACATTGGGAAGATCGGCGGGCCGCGGCGCGTAGCTGGAATAATAGTGGCTCACCTGCATCCCGTCGGCGGCCAGCGTATTCATTCCCGCTTCGATAGCGGCGAAGCAATGATTGGCGCGAATCTCGGTGCCTTCACTCGTCAAGAGGTACTCGGTCGTGTACACCAGGTAGTACGTGACCCGCGATTCGTAGATCTGCGGGAAGGCTCGCAGGGCGGCGGAAGCGTCACGCGCTTCCTGCTCCCAATTGCGGTTGGACCAGTCCGAGGGCACCAGCGGATCAATGTGCTGGACGGGCTCGACCTTCGCGAAGTCGTCGATATCGGAAGGCCGCGCCAGGCTGCTGAGATACGCTTGCTTGCGGGAATACGTTTCGACGGCTTCCTTGAAGGCCTGATCCGTGGCGATCCAAAGATCCTGGCGCAGCGAATCGTAGTCGCGGTCGATGCCCACGGTCCCCGAGGGGCCGATGAATCCGCGAAAGCCCTCTTCGCTGATGAAATTGGAGCTGTCCAGTTTGTAATCCCCGACCCGCGCGGAAACGATCATCCGCCGTTCCCGGTCGTGAGCAGAAGAAATCAGCGCGCCAAATTCGGCCACAACCTCGCGGACGTCCATATCGAGCAGGCGGTATTCCACGTAGTACGGGCGCACCGGTTGATCCGCCTGAGGGATTTGCAGTTGCAGGCGCGTCTTGGAGCGCGCCATTTCATCACGCATGGCGCTCAGCGTGTGATCGTTGTCTGCGGGAGCCTGGGCCAGGCCAGCAGTGGCGGTGGAAAGTGCCAAGAAAATGGCCGCGAGCCGAAGGGTACGCATTACCGGAGTCCTCCCGATTTCGCATCGTCGTGCGCGGGCGGCGGCAGAATCGGCGGCCGGTCCGTGGATGTTTCCTTTTTCTGGACTTCTAATTCCTTGGTAAGGATGGCTGGAGAAGCGGCGGAGACCGGCACGGAACCTGACTCCGCGCCGCAATAGCCGTTGAAAACTTCCGGCGTATCCCCGGTGGCCACGATCTTGGTCAGCGCGGCCAGCGGCGTGCCGACGATGTCCACGCCGCGGACCAGCTCGTCCGGGCGCCCGTCGGCAAAGACTTTGTAGACCACCAGGGGTTGCACCTGAAAGGCCTGCGGCTGCCCACGTCCCGTGAAGGTGAAACCTCCGGCGATGTCATCAATAAGCAGGCCATAGGGCTTGCCCTGTTGCTTGACGAGTTCAATGAGTTTTGCGCGAAGCTGCGCATTCGTCACCGTCTTGCTGCTCTGCACGATCAGGTTGCCCTGCCGCGAAACGGGCGTTGCGCCAATCTGGCGGCGGCCATGTCCATTGGAATGCGGGAAACCCTCGATTGGCGAGCGCGACATCTCGAAGTTTTTCAGTACGCCGTGATCCACCAGAACCACGCGCTGTGCCGCCACACCTTCGTCGTCAAACTGGTAGTAGCCCAGCAGGTCCTGGTTGCCCAGCTTTTTCATGGTCGTGTCATCAACGATGCTGAGGAATTCCGGGAGGATGGGCTCGCCCACTTTCTTCGCGAAGGTCTGGCCTTCATTCACGTCCTTCTGGCGATGGCCCTCGGCGCGATGTCCAAAGACTTCGTGGAAGAACACGGCGGCAGCGCGGCCTGTCAGCAGCGCCGGTCCCACCGTGGGATCGTTCAGGGGCGAGGCGACCAGGCCCTCCATCTCTTTGCGAAGCTGCGCCGCCGCAGCGTACACCGCCTTGTCACTGGGCGCTTCCGCAGGATTGACCCAATCGAAGTTGTAATAGCGATCAATGTCCATGCCATCGCTGGCCTTGCCTTGAATAAATAATTCCAGGCGGTAGCGGATCTGGCCAAACTGCAAGCGCGTGCCTTCGGTATTCAACTGCATGATGTTTTCCGCATTCGCGGTAAAAGTGACGATGGAATTGATGACCGCGGTGGACTGCCGGAAGTATCGCGTATAGTCGCGCACTTTTTGTTCCCAGGGCTTGCGATCGAGTGTGAATGAGACCCACGGCCCCGTGTAGCTCTGCGGCTTTTCGCGCGAAAAATCAGGCGCGCGGCCTTCTTCCGTTTGCACCTTCACTTCCTTGCCGGTCTTGATCTTGATGAGCGCTTCGGCGGCGGCACGGTACTGCTTGTCGGTTTCCAGCCAGATCGCGCGGCGCAGCACCTCGGGATCGTCGTCCAAAGGGGCGTTGGTGCCGGGGCCGCCGTTGGGTGGCGTTCGGCCATCCACCTTGTGAGTGTCATCGAGTTCGTAGCTGCCGGTGCGCACCGTAACTTCCAACCACCGGTTCCGCGCTTCATCGCTGCTCAGAAGAGCCCCATTGGAACCCGATACCGTGGCGCGCTGCGAGTCTGTGACGGTGTAACCGATGTAATAGGCTGCAGGATCCTGAGCGCCAAGGGTCTTCAGCGAACGGTCAAGCTCCGTTTTCATGGCGTCGAAAAGGGGCGAGGCTTTGGGTGCGCCGTCGGGTGGATCAGCCGATTTCACGGGAAGCGCGAGGAGAGCTGCGCCGAAAAGAGTGCTAGCCGCAAAGATGCGCCGGTAAAGACGCCTTTGCCAGACTGTGCCGATTGAAAGGTTCAAGGGATGCCTCACTCTGGATTAGACGAAAACAGTGAGTCTTCAGTGTACGTCAGAGGGCACTCTGGACAAAGCGCAGCCGACCGGGCGTGTTGCGCGTCAGTCTCTAATGACCAGGACTTGTCCGCATGACCGAGCAAGATTTTGCGCGTTTGCCTGCATTGGAGTGCTGGGGTAAACTCCAAAGCCAGTGGCAGATACTCCCTCAATTGTCGGCCGCATCATCTCCCACTACACCGTCCTCGAAAAACTTGGCGGCGGCGGCATGGGCGTGGTCTACAAGGCTGAGGACACGCGCCTGCGTCGCTTCGTCGCGCTGAAATTCTTGCCGCCGGAAGTTGCCACCGACCCGCAGGCACTGGTTCGTTTTCAGCGCGAAGCGCAAGCCGCATCCGCACTGAATCACCCCAATATTTGCACGATTTACGACGTTGGCGAGCAGGATGGGCAGGCGTTCATTGCCATGGAGTCTCTGGATGGGATGACGCTGAAGCATCTCATCGCCGGGAAGCCCCTCGAAACGGAAGTTCTGCTCACACTGGCGATTGAGATTGCCGACGCCTTGGACGCCGCTCACTCCGAAGGCATCATCCACCGTGACATCAAGCCCGCTAATATCTTCGTCACCAAGCGGGAACACGCCAAAATTCTCGACTTCGGGTTGGCCAAGCTGTCGGTCACCGGAGATCGTGCGGCCGACACAACGACGGGTTCGGGCCAAGCGACCGGGGGCACGACGTCGGAGCATCTGACCGGTGCGGGATCTACACTCGGCACGATCGCTTACATGTCGCCGGAGCAAGTGAGGGCCGAGCAACTGGACACACGGACCGATTTGTTCTCGTTCGGAGTTGTCCTATACGAAATGGCGACGGGCGTGACGCCATTTCGCGCTGAGAGTACCGGACTAATCTTCGACGCGATCCTGAACCGCGCTCCGCTGCCCCCGGGACAACTGAATCCTGCCCTGCCGGCCGATCTGGAACGCATCATCCACCGAGCGCTGGAAAAAGATCCCGAACTCCGTTACCAGACCGCCGCGGAACTTCGCGACGACCTCAAACGCTTGAAACGCGAGTTGGATTCCGGCCGCTCCGTGGCGACCTCTGCTTTACCGGGTGCGCTCGAAGAAGCTCGCGCAATCCACGCACATCGTCGCTGGCACACTTGGGCAGTGGTGGCCGGCGCGCTTATAGCCGTCACGGCAATTCTTGGATATGTTCTAACGCGCCCGGTGCCGCCGCCCCGCGTGCTGCGAACTGTCCAACTCACGAACACGAACCGGCCGAAATCAGGCGTCGTCACGGACGGCTCGCGGCTCTACTTCATCGAGGGCCAATCGGGCCTTTCCCAAACCTCCGTGAATGGCGGCGAGACATTTTCCATACCGACCTCCCTCGAGGACACGGGTTTTTCTAGCGTTTTCGATGTCTCGCCAGACGGTTCGTCGCTTTTGATGAATACAGCCCGAGGGACGTCTCTCGACGGCCCTCTTTGGAGCGTCCCGGTGCTTGGCGGTTCACCTCGTCGGTTGGGTAGCCTCGAGGGCCACGCTGGAGCGTGGTCGCCGGACGGGCAGAGGATAGCCTACTGCAAAGGGAAGGAGATATTCCTGGCGAACACCGATGGCAGCGAACCGCGCCGGCTCTTGCTGACGGCTGGAACCCCTAACGACATCCGCTGGTCGCCTCATGGATCGATTTTGCGTTTTACACTGAACGATCCCAAGACCAACAACCGTTCCATCTGGCAGGTTTCCGCGGACGGCGGCAATCTTCGTTCTCTGCTTCCGGGTTGGAACAGCACACCCAACGAGTGCTGTGGCAAGTGGACGCCCGACGGAAGATATTTTGTCTTTCAGGCTGTACGCGACGGGACGGCAAACCTCTGGGCCCTGAGCGAAAGCAGTCGCCTTTTCCGCTTAGCTCCCCGGGGGCCGGTTCAGTTGACCACGGGGCCAATGAATGTCGGTAATCCTGTGCCGAGCCGCGATGGCAAGAAGATCTTCGCCCAGGGCTGGCAGCCCCGGGGGGAATTGGTGCGCTACGATGCCAAATCAGGACAATTCGCGCCTTACCTTTCGGGAATTTCGGCCATGGGACTCGACTTCTCTCGTGATGGCGAGTGGGTCGCCTACAATGATGGCTCCGATGGCACGATGTGGCGAAGCAAAGTTGACGGTACACAAAAGCTGCAGCTTGTTTTTCCGCCGATGCTTGCTTACTTGCCTCGGTGGTCTCCGGACGGCAAGCAGATCACCTTCTTTGGTCATCCTCCCGGCGAACCCTGGCAAATCTACATTGTTCCCGCCGAGGGAGGCTCTCCCGAAATGATCTATCGAAGTGGAACCAACGCTGCGGATCCCAACTGGTCGCCAGACGGCAATTCGCTGGTCTTCGGAGAAAATTCACTGAACAATCAGGGGTCAGCGGTCTTCGTCCTCGATCTGAAAACGCGAAAAGCCACGAAGCTGCCAGGGTCCGACGGCCTGTATTCTCCCCGTTGGTCCCCTGACGGACGTTACATCGCGGCCATTACGCTGGATTCTCTCAAGCTTATGCTTTTTGATTGCACCGCTCAGAAGTGGACCGAACTCGCTAATATTTTCGTGGCCTATCCGACTTGGTCCCGAGACGCGCGCTATTTGTATTTTGACGGGATTCTCGACAACCAGGAAAGCTACTTCCGCGTGCAAGTCTCCGACCGCAAACTGGAGCGCCTTTTCAGCCTCAAAGGGTTTCAGGCGGCCGGGGGAGCCTTTGGAAACTGGACCGGCCTCGCGCCGGACGGAACTCCGCTGCTTGTCCGGGATGCCAGCATCCAGGAGATCTACGCTCTCGATGTGGAGATGCCCTAATCTTCTTAGCCCGCAACCGGTCAGGCCTTCATCTTTTTCTGCAAAAGCGTGAGTAGCGGCCGATCCAGCTTATGTCCCTGCCAATCCTCGAATTTTGTTCCTGGGCGTTCCGTATCGAGTACACCAAAGGGCCCGCGGAAATTCCACAAGGCCCAGCCGGATTTCAACTCACCGATAGTGTCGAGTGTGTCGCTAAACCACGCCAACACCACCTCGGAAGGAGTGTGCTTGTAACAACCCATCTCGCCGAAGTGAATCGCAACGCGATGTTGCTCCAGTCCTCGCCAGGGTCGTACGAAGTCTGCAATTGTCTTCCGGTCGGCAGTCACCTTGCCCTGGCTGTCCTTAAGCGGCCAAGTCGGAGGCTCGGTGCGCGTCGCCCATCCGCGGGCCCACTCACACTGGTGGTGAGTCAGATCCGCGGGATAGTAGTCGTGCGGGCTTTGCAGCACCCCAGTGCTGAAAAGGTCGGCGACCGGAGTTACACCGCCGGAAGAGCCGTCGCTGACGATCAACCGTTGTGGGTCGACAGCGCGGATCCCCTCGATCGCGGCGCGAGCCACCCGCGCATATTCCTTCGCGCCCCGGGCCTTCATCTCGTCGTCAATGGCCTCCTGGGGCTCGCTCTTTCGCCTCTCCATCAATTGCGTCTTCTCCTCTGATGTAAGCGGCAGCAAGGGTTCGTTCACAAGGTTGAAGCTGACGAGTTCATTGGAAATGCCCTTGTAGCGTTGCGCAAAAAAGGTCCACTGATGGACGAAGGCTTCAAGCGTGGCACGATCTTTGTAGAAGCTTGTTTTCTCCGGAGTGACGTGAATGCCGGTTACGGCGGGATCCAGGCCATCGAGCACACAGAAACCAGGCGCCCGGTGCAGGCTGATGTTGACGTGAACTCCATACTTCTCACCCAGGCGGATGGCCCGGTCGATGGGCTCGACCTTTTTCTCGTTTATCTTCATCAGATCCTGGGGATCGGTCCAAAACCTGTAGTCCATCGGCAAGCGCACCCAGTTGAAGCCCCAATCGCGGATCCAGCGGAAGTCGCTTTCGAGGAACATCCCATCGTTCTTGTAGGGAAAATATTTCATCCAGTCAGGATCGGTGGAGAAGTATTCCAGCAGATTGAAGCCATACCAGTGTGGATTGTGGGCCGGGACTTCAGACTGCAGCAAACTGGATTCAGTTGCAAACGTCCCCAGCCCAGGAAATGCGGCGCCCGCAAATCCAGATGGCAATATAGCCGCAGATGCAACTGCCGCGGCGGAACCAAGCAGACTGCGACGCGTGAAACGAGTCAGGCTTGGCTCTGGGGCCGATGATTCTGGTCGATCGCTGCTTTCTTTTCCCATCACCTACGCTCCCTAACCGGAATTTGCGGTTCGGACCTTTGACGCGCACATCGTATCTTTCTCCCACCCTGGACACAATGAATTTGCCAAGCTGTTGGTACATCGCCCGCCATCGAAGCTCCAGATCATTTGGTTAGTTGAAGGCAAGCAATTCACACTCCCGGCGGTGGACCACCTTTTCATGCTCATAAAAGGACGCGTGCGTGAAGGGGAAAGTCCGGCTAAATAGCGGCAGACATTTGCGCTAAGTTCCTACCTCGCGAGGCCGTATAAGCGGAAGTGATTTTCGGGCTGGCCTCTTATTTCCGTTTGAATCGAGAAGAGGCTTCCGGCGAAGCGATCTCCGCGCGGAGCACCGGCAGAGGCGGTGGTGACAAAAAGAGTTGTGAGATCGGCGCTGCCAAATGCGCAGGTCGTAATATTTTTCACCGGCATTTCAACCACCCGGTCGGTTTTTCCGTCCGGTGCAACTCGCACGATGCAATTCCCGTAGAACCGGCAGTTCCAGAGATAGCCTTCTGAATCCACCGTCGAGCCGTCGGGAAATCCGCGCGCGAAACCTTGGAGAAAAGGGCGTTCATTCGAAATTGCGCCCGTCGAAGAATCGTAGTCATAAACCCAAATCACGTTGGCGAGCGTGTCTCCGAAATAGAAGCGGCAACGATCGGGACTCCACGCCAGCGTGTTGGCGATGCCAACTCCTTTTCGCCAGGTAGTCGCTTTGCCATCCGGATCGACACGAACAAGAATGCCATCTTGGCCACCGGCTTCGCCCGTGGAACCATCCGCATTCACGTTGTTGCGCATCGACCCGATCCAGAGCGATCCGCGCGGGTCGCACCGCGCGTCGTTCAAGCGCACCGCCGGCCATCCGTCAAGAAAGAAAAACGGATCGTGGCGCGCATCCGTGGCCGGCTCCCAGAGAATCACGCGCGAGCCTAGCACGACAACAAGCACATCCTCGCGATCGGTCAACGCGAGAGAGGTGACCGGTTCATCGAACAACCAGGTGCGGACCGCGGAGTCCGCGAGATTCAGGCGATGAATCAGGAAGCGATTGATGTCGGTCCAATAGACAGCATAGTGCGCGGCGTGCCAGACGGCCCCTTCGCCGCATATGTCTCCCGTGGGCGCAACACAAACTGGTTCCCCAATCATTGCACTCCGATCCCTGCAAGCAATCCGCCATCGACCAGATAGTCTCCGCCCGTGCAAAATGCGGATCGATCGGAAAGGAGAAACGCCGCAAGCTCGGCAACTTCTTCGACGGTGCCGACGCGACCCAGCGGATGCGCCGCCCCGAACCTCTTGACGACCGCATCAACGGGCAAGTCCGGCGAAAAATGGGCGGCTGCGCGTTCGAGCATGGGGGTACGAACAGATCCGGGGCTGATGGAATTGACGCGAATGCGATCCGCCGCATGGTCCAGCGCGAGAGCGCGCGTCAAACTAAGAAGTCCGCCCTTTGAAGCGGCGTAGGCGGCAACCCCGTGCTGGCAAGCGTGCCCTTGCACGGACGCGATGACCACGATCGAACCGCCGCCGCGTTTCCTCATTTCCGGAATACCGAAGTGCGAGAGGAGATACACGCCGCCAAGATTCACGGCCATGCAACGATTCCAAGTCTCCGGCTCCGTTTCCACGGCACTTCCAAATGGATGAATGGCGGCGGAATTTGCGATGAAATCGAGCCCCCCAAACTGCGCAACGGCCTTGCCGACGACCGCTTGCACCTGCTCCGGCAGGCTAACGTCGCATAGCTCGACACGAACCGCATAACCCTTCACATCGGATTCCTGTTGAAGTTCGCGGTTCGCGACTGCGTCTATGCCACAGGCCATGACGCTCGCACCGCCTAATGCAAGCCTCTTCGCAATGGCCCGGCCAATCCCGGTCGTGCCGGTGACGATAGCAACCTTACTTTCAAATTCCTTCATGCGCGAATGCCCTCTTTAGTTTTCCTGGATGCAACTTCAACCGGTTGCGAAAGAATCCTGTTCCCATCATTCACCTCGAGCAGGCGGCGAAAGTCCGGGAGGAGTCTACTCCCTCCGTTACAATATGGAAACGGCCCATTTCCTCTGATTTGTGCGGCATTTGAATCGCAATAGACACGCGCGAAAGTTCAGTCAATCAACTCTGGGGTAGTGTACTTCAAACCTTGCACCACGCCCCGCAATCCGGCGAGCCCCTTCAAGCGGCCGGCATAGGAATAGCCAGGGTTAGTTTTCTTGTTGATGTCGTCCGCGAGCAGGTGTCCATGATCGGGCCGCATGGGAATTTCATGATCCTTTCGGCTGGCGCGCCGCCGGCGCGATTCTTCAACAAGCAATTCGCGGATCACGCCTACCATATCCGAACTGCCGTGAAGATGCTCGGCTTCATAGAATGAGCCATCCGTTTCGCGAACGACCTGGCGAAGATGCGCGAAACGAATGCGTGGAGCAAATTCGCCCACCATCGCAAGCAAATCATTGTCCGCGCGCGCGCCATAAGAGCCCACGCAAAACGTGAGGCCGTTAGCGGGACTGTGAACCCCCGCGAGGATTGATCGCGCATCACCGGCCGTCGAAACGACGCGAGGCAAGCCGAAGAGCGGCCACGGCGGGTCGTCCGGGTGAATCGCGAGCCGGAGTCCGAGTTCTTCCGCCACGGGCACAACTTCCTGCAGGAAAGCGACGAGGGCGGAACGCAGATCGTCCGGCGTGACTCCTTTCCACTCCGCGCGCGATTCGCGAAACAACTGCCGGTCGTACGACGATTCCGCTCCGGGAAGTCCCGCGATGATGACGTGCTCGAGTTCGTCTTGCTGCGCCTCAGACATCGAGTCGAAGCGGGCGTGGGCGGCAGTGACGCGCTCGGGTGTGTAATCGCGTTCGGCACCCGGGCGCTCGAGGAGGAACAGGTCGTAGGCCGCGAAATCTACGGCATCAAAGCGTAGCGCATAGCCCGTGCTCGGCAGGCGCCACTTCAAATTCGTCCGCGTCCAGTCCACCAGCGGCATGAAGTTATAGCAGACGACCGGCACGCCTGCCTTGGCGATGGCAGCGAGAGAATCCTTCCACGCAGCGATGTACTGGCGATACGGCCCGGAGCGGAGCTTGATGGAATTATGAACCGGGATGCTTTCGACGACGGACCACACAAGGCCCGCGGCCTCGATTTCCGCTTTGCGCTTGAGGACTTCGTCGAGCGGCCAAGCCTCGCCGCGATAGATGTGATGCAGGGCGGAGACGATGCCCGTCGCGCCCGCTTGCTTGATTTGATCGAGCGAAATCAAGTCCTGAGGGCCGAACCATCGCCATGTTTCTTTCATGCCCGTATCGTATTACATTTTGGCGCGCTGTTCGCAGGCCCGCCGGCAATTTCGATATGCCTCTGCTTTGGCAAATCTAATCCTGAAATCCGAAGTTGACCAATTGCAGGCGAGCGCATCTTATTTTGTTTCAACCGATTGGCGTGGGAGAATCCAACTTCGCCGAAGTTGGGTTTTCCCACATCATCCAAATCCAAAATCTGTCATTCCGACCGGAGGGACGGCGGTTTCGGCCGCCCCGGAGTGGAGGAATCCCTCCTCAACTTCGGATTTCAGGCTATTGGCGCGCGGTAAAAAGCACTGCGGCATGTTTCCACGCGCTAGAGATTTCTGCGCCAGAACTCGCGCATGGTGCGGAACAGATGAATGGTGGCCGGCGGATCGGAGATGCCGTGTTTGCGCATGGGATAGATCATCACTTCATAGAGAATGTCTTTTGCGATGAGCTCGTTGAGGAAGGCCTGCTCATTCTGCGGATGCACGTTGTCGTCGTAGGTGCCGAAAGCGATCATGAGGTGGCCGGAGAGATCGCCGGCATGTTTGACGAGTGACGTACGGTCGTAAGCCTCGGCATTCTGGGAAGGAAGTCCCATCAGGGATTCGGCCCATTTGGAATCGTAGTAGTGCCAATCGGTCACCGGCGCCACAGAGATCCCCGCCTTGAATTCCTTGGAACGCGTCATGAGATTGAGGGTCATGGTGCCGCCGCCGCTCCAGCCCCAAACACCGAAGCGTGAAGCATCCACCCAGGGCTGAGATTTGAACCAACGCACCCCGGCAAGAAGGTCGTCGCTCTCCGAGGCGGAGGGGTTGGCCGCGATGGTGTTCTCGAGTTTTTTGCTTATGCCGGTTGCAGCGCGGTTGTCGATATATATGACGACAAAACCGTCCTGGAGCAGGAGCTGGTTGTAGAAGCTCATCTTCGCGCCCCATGCGTTCTCGACATTGGGAGCCGAAGGACCGCCATAGACGTACAGGATGACGGGGTATTTGCGGGCAGGATCAAAATTTCCTGGCTTCCAGATTTCCGCGGGCATGGGAAAGCCGTCGATGGCAGGAACGGTGAGGAATTCGGAATACTGGATTCCTTCGGGAAGCAGCTCCGGGCGAGGTGCCGCGAGAGTTTGCAGCAGTTTGCCATCGGCGGCATGAAGCTGCAGCGAAGGCAAAGTGTGGTTGTCGGAGAAACTGTCGACATAGAATTTCGCGTTGGGCGACATCGAAATAGCGTGGGCGCCGGCCTCGGCGGAGAGGCGCGTGAGACCGGAGCCGTCCATTTTCACGCGGTAGAAGTTGCGCTCGATGGAAGAATCCTTTATCGCCGTGAAATAAATCCAATCATTTTCAGAATCAATACCGGCAACCGCCTGGCGAACCCAGAAAACGCGGGTCGAGGAAGCCATAGCCCAGTTGCCGTTGGTGATTTGGTTGACGACGGTGCCGTCCATGGTGAAGCGATACAGATGCATGAAGCCGTCGCGCTCGGAAGCCCAAAGGAAGTAACGGCCGCCGGGAAGGAAGTAAAGGTCATCGGTAACGTTCACCCAGGCGGGATCGATTTCCGTCAGGATGTGCTTGCGCTCGCCAGTCTTCACATTGACAAAGTCGAGGCGATTCTCCTTCTGTGAGCGCGGCAGGGTTTGAATGCTGAGGCGCTCGGAATCCGGCAGCCACTTTACGCGCTGAATCCACTCGAAGGGCTCCTCGCCAAGATTGACCCAGCGGGTTTGCGGGTTGGAGACCTCGGTGACGCCGACGCGGATACGGGGATTTTTTTCGCCGGGTTTCGGATAACGCTGATGAATGATGCGTTCATCGACGGGCTGAAAATCGACGAAGGTACTATCGGGAACTTCGGTTACGTCCGTCTGTAGAAAGGCAATGGAACGCGAGTCGGGCGACCACCAGTAACCGATATCGCGGCGCCCGAAGATCTCTTCCCAGTAGACCCAGGTAAGAGTGCCATTCAGAAGCGTGTCCGAGCCGTCCGAGGTGAGTCGCGTCTCCTTCTTCGCGGCGATGTCATAGACATAGAGGTCGTTGGAACGCACGAAAGAAATGAGGCGCCCGTCAGGCGAGAACTGGACGTCTTTTTCCTCTGCGGGGGTATTGGTGATCCGCACGAAGGAAGAAGAGGAGAGATCGAGCAGAAAAATGTCGCCGTGAAAGATGTACAGGGCCTGCCGGCCATAGGCGTCAAACGAGTCCGGCCACGGGAGCGCTTGCTTGATTTCCGAGGAAGGATCCAGGGACGTGAGGGAGGCGACCGCTTTGGCCATGTCGAGAGCCGGGTGCCGTTCGCGAGTGAGGGGATCGAGCCGCTCAAAGGCGCGCTGCGCTTCGGGTTGGCGGGTGTCATATAAAATGGCGGAATTGTCGGCCAACCACTTGAACTCTGGGACTTCCGCTACACTGGAGCCTTCCTTGCCAAAGATCCATTCCGCAGTGAGCGAAGGCCGTTGCGCCTGAGCCATCACTGAGAAGGCTACAAAGAGGAGCACAAGCAGGGACGTGAAAAAAAGTGTGGCTGCACGGAAGTGCTTGGAAGACATGAGGTTTTCTTCTCCTGGCCAGAGATAGTGCATGTGGATGCCCGGCTTCTGATAATAGACGACGCTTTTGGGAGTAGCAAAGTGTCCTGTCCATTCGAGAAATGTACCCCTCCCATTGTCCATTGACCTTTTGCCTGCAATGTCCTGCACTTCGGACCAGTAGGCTGCGCGCTTGCTTTGGAATAGGCTTTCTGGGTTTGCGGGGTGTCGTCACTGGGGAACGAAGCGAGGTCGCCGTGTATTGCGAGCATTGCGGTTTAAAGATCTTCCCTGAGCGGCCCGTGTGTACTCGCTGTGGCCGGGCGCCGTTGCACGAGTGGATTCAGCTGTTCAGTCTGGCCGTACTCTTCCTTGCGGTGATCGGCAATTCGGTGGCCGGCATGTTTCTGTTGCCGAAATTGGCTGCCATTCACCCGTCGGTTCTTTTCTTTCGCGGCTGGTTGTGGGCCGACCGGGAAAGTTCGCTGTACGGGTGGATGCCCTTGGCCGTCGCCCTCCTCCTTTGGGAATTTCTTGTCTGGCGCAAGATTCGCAAGGCGAAACCCGTAACCAAGATTAAAGGGTGGGTCAGCCGCAAGATCCTTGCGTTTGTGCTTGCCGCAGGTTTTGCGCCGGTCCTTCCCTGGTGGATTCCCGCCAATCAGCCATCGGACAAGACACTTGCCGCGCTCTCCCACTATCCCGGCTTGCCATGCGCCATTTCCTGGGGCGGCGTGCTCATCGTTGCAGTGGTTCTTTGTGTCAAGGCCGAGACCCGCGACTCCCTTCTTGGCAAAGGGAAAACTCTCGCCCTCGTCAGCCTGGGTGCGCTCACCTTGTTTCTTACCCTCACACTGTTTGGCTGGTCGCTGAGCTGAGCGAGAGCAAGAAACTCGTTTTTGCTGGAGAAGACTGTGGGGGTCAAATGAAAAGAGCGACGCGCTTGCTCATTGAGCAATGGGGCGCGTGCCTCCGCCTGCCGGGGAGGGAGCGTAATGGAGCACCGCGGCGGTCATATCATCCCACTGGCCGCAGTACTTGGAGAATTCCTGGATCGCCGAGAAGACGTGGCTCAATAATTCAATCGGGGCTTCGCCCGCATGTCTGCGGCAGACATCCTTGAGCCCCTCCAATTCAAATTCCTGCCCGTGGACATTCCGCGCATCGGTCAGTCCATCGGTACAGAACAGTATGGAATCGTCCGGCTCAAGGTCCAGCGTGAATTCATCGTAAACTACGCCGCTGAAGAAGCCTGGGGGAATGCCCGCAAGTTGCAGGACGCGGCATTCTCCACCCCGAATGAGCAGCGGGCCGGGCATCCCGGCGCTCACAATCCGCATCTGCGCGCGAAACATGTCAAAAATGGCGTACTGGATCGCGCTGTGGCGTCCCGGTATGCCCCGGAGGAGCAGCCTCTCGTTCAGGACGGAGAGGACCCGGGCGGGAGGCTGGCCGGTTTTGTGCACGCCGCGCAGCGTGCCAACCGCCAGCGCGGCATAGAGTGCCGCCGGAAGTCCTTTCCCGGATACGTCGCCAAGGTACAGGCCGACCATGCCGTCAGGAAGGAGGAAATAGTCCAGGAAATCCCCACCTACCTCGGCGGCAGGCTGGAACTCATGGGAAATCGTCACGCAATCGGTGCGTAAAGGCTGCCCAGGAAGCATGACGCCTTGGATGGCACGCGCTTCCTCGAGCTCCTGTTCGCGCAACTTCTCGATCGCATGAGGTTCGGCTGGCTGAGTGAGAACGGACATGGTTTTATCCGGAGGGGAGAATTCACCGGGAGAGGGGCGGCGTCAATTCGAGCGTAGCACACGGCGGGTATGGCCCAGCCAAAATCTCCAGGGGGTGTTACCAATTGCACGCGGGGGCACGGAAATGCTTGAACCGTGTGGAACGTGGGCAAACAATAGAGCTATGAAATCCCTCGCTGGACTCCTTGTGACCGCTGCCCTGGCCATCGGGATCTACTATCTTTATTTGAAGCAAATGCCTAGCAGCGATGCGGGCACCGCGCCCACCCAGGCCATCAGCCTTACCGGTGTTCGCAGCGACTTGCTGTCCATCGCGCAGGCAGAACGCGGGAACATCGCCCTGAACAGCCGGTGTGCTTCGCTGGACGAAATGGCTACGTCAGGAACGATGAACATGGCCCGGCGCGAGCGCGACGGCTACACCTATGAAGTGGAGTGTTCCGGGTCGGATTTCCGCGTTGTCGCGCGGCACGCGGCTCCCCCGCCCGCGGGTGCGGCGATACGCTACCCTACCCTGGCCATCGACTCCACGATGGAAATCCGGGAAATTCAGTAAACTCTGAATTCATCCTCCCAATCCTGCCCTTTTTCGCGGGAACAATTCCGCCTGCGCTTGCGTAACTTCAGGTGAGAGCGCAGCACGCGAAGAACGAAGGCGGTTGCGAGAAGGAGTGGACTATGGACGGGAGTGTGATCGGCCTCGTAGCGGTGGTTTTGACTTGCGGTATTCCCCTGGCAGTAATCTATGCATTTTACCGGGTCCGTAAACTGCGGACCGAAGAGCGACTGGCGGCGCTGGCTCGCGGCGCGGCGATTCCCATGGAGCCGGAACTTTCCCAGTACGCCAAGTCGCGTCGTGCCGGGATTTTGCTGGTTACCGGCGGCCTGGGATTCATGACCATGTTTGCGGTGATTGCCCGTGTTGTGGGCGAGCCGGAGACTCTGGCTGCGGCGGCTTTCGGCATCCTGCCCTTGGCCGTCGGAATCGGGTACTTCCTGGATGCGGCGATGATTCGCCGCGACCTGAAAGCCTCCTGAGGATTCTCCCGGGAACCTTCCGCGCGGCGAGGTTCCCACCACCCCGTGCCCGAGAGGCAAGCCGCGCTTTCTTCTCACCCAAAAGGATTCCCGCCGACTTCAGGACGTCCTCTTCTGATCTATGAGGAGCACCCCCGCTCCCGCGGGCAAAGCGTTGGAGGGGAGTGCGTTGTCCGTGTGTTAGAATCGCTCGGCATGCATCCCGCAATTCCCCATCTGGTGGACCTCCAGCAGCTTGATCAGCGGATCGCCGCGCTTCGGGCCGAATTCGACAGCCTGCCCAAACGATTTCGCGAAGCGGATGCCCAGTTGAATGGCGCGAAGTCTGCCGTAGCCTCGGCCAAGGAAGCCCACACACAGGCCCTGACGCAGCGAAAAAAACTCGAGCTGGATGTGGAGCAGTGGAAAGAGCGCGCGAAGAAATATCGCGGCCAGAGCAGTTCCGTCAAAACGAATGAAGCCTACAAGGCGCTGCAACACGAAATCGCGGCTGCGGAGCACGCGGCGGCCAAGTTGGAAGACCTGGTGCTGGAACAGATGATGGCTGTCGAAGACGTCGAGCACCGTGTGAAACATGCGGAAGCGGATTTGAAGGAAGCGGAAAGCGCCGTTGGGGCTGAGAAGAAACAGATCGAACTGCAATACAACGAAAAGAAAAAGATGCTGGAAACGGCCACTGCGGAACGCTCGCAACTCGCCACAAAGGTGCCGGAAGACTTGTTGGAACTGTACACCCGGATATCTCGCAAGCACCCGGGTGCAGTGATGGCGGAGGTCCGCGACGACCAGTGCCGCAGCTGCGGCATGCGCGTGCTGCCGCACGTCGTTCAGGTTCTCCGGACGGAGACCAACGAAGAAGTTTTTCGCTGCGAAACCTGTGGCTGCATTCTCTACACCCTGGAACCCATTCCCCACGCGGCGCCGGCTGCGGATGCGGCTGCTGCGCCTGGCGGCGAGACGACTCACTCCGAATGAGCAAGCGTCCCACACTCCCAAAAGGCTTGTTCGGCGATCATTCGCCGGATCATAAGCCCACGCCCGCCTATCAAGCCAACATTGACGGCGGCTCCCGGGGAAATCCCGGCCCGGCCGCCTATGGCGTTGTCGTGCGCGACGCCCGCGGCGAAATCGTGGCGCGCTTGAAGAAGTACATCGGCCAGAACACCAACAATGTCGCGGAGTACTACGGCCTGATTGCGGCACTGGACTACGCGCAAACGCACGGGATTCGCGCGCTCCGCATCGCAAGCGATTCCGAACTATTGGTGAAGCAGATGCACGGGCAATACAAAGTAAAAAGCGCTGACCTGCGGCCTCTGTTTGAACGCGCCAGGAAGATGGCGCAGGGCCTCGAATCCTTCCGCATTGATCACGTTTACCGCGAGCAAAATCGCGAAGCTGACGCCCTGGCGAATCAAGCGTTGGACGAAACGTCGAAGTCCGCTGGCCGTGCAACGAACACCACTGAAAATGCACCTTCCAAGCCTGCCACGATCCGCTGCTCCGCCCGCTACAAGGATGGAGTGCTGCGACCGCAAGAGCCGCTCGACCTGCCCGATGGCGCCCACGTGGAACTCATGCTCCGCTTGCGCAAGTAGCCGCACTACGATTGTGGCCGCTGGCAGCGTACTGGAAGTCAAGCACTTTAACTAATTGGCAGTGGATCAGTTTCCGATCGCGCTACTAGGCAGGTACCTAGCCGCCCTTGCCAATTTCGCACTTGCGACTTGGGCCATGTTTCGATAAGTAAGGAAGGTGCCTTCCTTCACTTCAGCCATGCTTGCCTGCACCCTTCTCACCTTCTCAACGTTTCTTTCGGACCCAATCACACGACAGCAATCGAAGAGTTCTTCCACTTCACAGGCGAAACCCCTACCCACTTATTCCAACACTAGCGACGGCCTTCGCCAGCTCCTCGAGGACATGCGCACGGCGGCCAAGAACCGAGACAACGCTAAACTCTCAGCTCTAATCAGAGAAACGGAAATCCCAAACTACGAAACTTGGTTCACAGCAACCTTTGGTCAAGAGAAGGGTGAGAGCTGGGCTGGTCCCTACGGAAAGAATCTCGAACGAAATGAGAAACAATTGCAGGATTTCATCATTGAGGTCGCACTGGAAGACGGTGAAATCTCTGCACAGAAATTGGATGCGGCAATGATGTACGACACACTGACGGTTCCGCTGGACCTTTACCTTGCAGATTGGAAGAAATCAACTGGCCCCAATAACCAAAAGCCAGACCATATTGGCTACTTTATGTTTGTCGATGGAAAATTTCGATGGGACAGCACGGTCGAGTTTTTCAGGGTACAGAAATCCAATCGGGGAGGATTGGTGCCAGCGAAATTGATTAAACGGGTCGCCCCTGAATACCCCCCTGAAGCGCGGGAGAAACGGATTCAGGGCACTGTGAAGTTAAATGTCATCATTCGAAAAGACGGTTCGGTCACGGTTCAGAACGTCGTGGAGGGAGACCAGATTCTCGTCCCTGCGGCCGTTGAGGCCGTTCGTCAATGGCGCTACCATCCTTTCATCCTCACTGGCCAACCAATAGAAGTACAAACTACAATTGATGTGGTTTTTGTGTTGAACGAATGAATTGTAACGACTAAATCATCCGGGGCCGAAAGAGCACGCAGCCAGGCTATCTTCGTGAAATTTCTGATACTCGGCCAGTGAGCGCGTACCACATGCCCTGACTCGGGAATCGGAAACCAGCCCGCTACCAACTATTTCATGCGGTGGCTTGAAGTTCGGGCAGAGGCTTCAGTGTGCGCGTGCGGTAAAGCGTATCGCGCTGCGCGGGAATGAAGCCGGCATCCGTGATGATGCGCTGCAATTCGGCTTCATTCGTTCGGCGTCTCACCCCCGCCGCAAAAACCACATTTTCCTCAATCAGGATGCTGCCTACGTCGTCCGCGCCGAATTGCAGGCCAATCTGGCAAACCTTGATGCCCGGCGTCAGCCAACTGGATTGGATGTGATCGATATTGTCGAGATACAGCCGGCTCGCCGCCAGCGTCTTCAGGTAATCCACCGCCGTGGTTTCCTGCACTCTCTTGCCTAGCGCCGTATTCTCAGCCGCGAAAATCCACGGAATAAACGCCGTGAAGCCGCCGGTGTCTTCCTGGATGTGCCGAATGCGGTCCAGATGATTGACGCGGTGGCGGAGTTCCTCGCCGCAGCCAAACATCATCGTGGCCGTGGTGCGCAATCCGAGCGAGTGGGCGATGCGGTGCACCTGCTCCCATTCGTCGCTCGTGCACTTCAAGCGAGCGATCTTGCCGCGAATTTCGTCGTCCAGAATTTCCGCGCCCCCGCCAGGAATGGAATCCAGGCCCGCATCCTTCAGCCGCTGGATGGTGTCACGCAAGCTGAGTTCGCTGACTTCCGCGATGCACAGAATCTCCGGCGCCGAAAAGCAATGAAGATGCACTTGCGGGTAACGCGATTTCAACGAGCGCAGCAGGTTCTCGTAGTAGCCGATTTGCAGGTCCGGGTGCAGCCCGCCCTGCAACAGAATCCCGGTGCCGCCGAGTTCGAGCATCCCGTCGATCTTCTGGTAGATGCTTTCAAACGAAAGGATGTAGCCGTCCTTGGCGCCGAGAGGGCGATAGAAAGCGCAGAAAGAGCAATATTCCGTACAGAAATTCGTGTAATTGATGTTGCGATCGATCTGGTAGGTGGCCACGCGCGGGTCATTTTTCTTCAAGCGCAATTGATGCGCGGCCATGCCGATGCCCACCAGGTCATCGGACCCGAGCAGTTCCAGCGCTTCTTGTTTGCTGATGGCCACGTCAGAGGTCCCCCTGTGCCAGGATCAACGGCGCCGCTCGCCAGCAAGTTCAGAGTCACGTTCCGATACTTTAGCTGCCCGAGCCATCACAATCTCCGGCGCGCCCGGAATCAAGCTGAGCTCTGCCGCGAACTTGAAAAACAGGCAGAGGCCCTGCAGGTTTTCTTCATCCAGCCCGTAGTCGATATTTTCGGAGAGGTAGCGCCGCAAATCCGCCGCAGGCAGCCCCATCTCTTGCGATGCTTCGGCGCTGATCTCATCGAGTTGGAGCAATCCTTGCGCCAGCGACTCCTGAAAGTCGCGGACCACCTCCGGCGTGGCCACCTCCGGCCGCGCCGCCCAGACCGCCAGGACCGCCGGCAGCCCGCTCAGGCCGCGCCATTCCTCGACCATGTCGTACAAATACAGCGCCGGGATTCCTGGAAAGCCGACGGATTCCCCGGAACACCGCAGCGCGCCAGCATGATCACGCTCCGCGTGCGGTTCGGCTTTGAGCGCCAGGCGCAGCGCAGGGTCGCCGATCAAAAGCGCGGCATCGGATTTCCGCAGCATCGCGGGCAGATCGGGTTCAGCTTCAATAAATCCAGGCGCGATACCCCACCATTTCTGGCACAGAATGCGCACAAGGGCCTGTGTGCTTCGGGAGCTGCGGTCCAGCGCGATGCGGGTGACTTCCCGCACCGGCTTCGTGGAAACCAGCAGCAGGCTGCGCACCGCGCGCTTCGAAGCGATCGACAATCCCGGAAGAACCACCAAATTGGGTATCCGCGGGTACTCGATCGCCGGGATGATGGCGATGTCCGCCGCGTTCACCCGGAGAGCATCGGCACACTGGGATGGAACGGTGAACGAAAGTTGGTACTTCTCCCGCAACGCTCCGTGCGTGAAGCCTCGGACGAGCGGGGCGGTATTCAGATATTGAACGATGGAGATTCGGAGCGAATTCACGGCGTAACGTATCCTGTTGGGACCTTTCCAGTATAGCAAAGGACCTGGGAAGAAGCCTCGTAACACCCGCTTAAAATGTTTCCAACCCTTCGAATTCCGCGAAATTGATGTCCTATTGCCCAGCGTCGAGGATTGCTGCTCCTCCTGAAAATTCACGCTGGAAACGCCGAAATGCCGGTTTTGTGTTTCCCGGCTTATCTGCTATCATTAACCGTTGTGTTTTCTATCCCTTGAAGAGCAGGAAGTGTGAAGTCATGGCATTGAAGTGCGCAATCTGCGGCAAGGCGCCGCACTTTGGAAACGTGGTTAGCCACGCCAATAACACGCGGCGGCGCCGCTGGAACCCAAATTTGAAGCGGGTACGCGCGGTGGTCGACGGAGTTCGCAAGCAGGTGCGCGTGTGCACCGGCTGCATCCGTCTGGGCCGTGTGAAAAAAGCAGCCTGAGCTAATATCTTGAGCTTTCCTCCGACTCACCCAATCAGCGAACCGAGAACCCGTGGACGCCGCCACGCCGGTGCGTTGTTGCCCCTAGCGGGCATGCTTCTCGGCTTCCTCGCCGGCTGCAACGCCCCGGAACACCACGCCGCGGACGTTTGGGCGGTCGTGAATGGCACCGAGATCAAGCGCGATGAGGTCGAGAAATACTACAAGTCTCAGATCAATCCCGAAGCCCAGGAACCTTCACAGGAAGAAGCGCTGTCGCTGAAGCTGAACGTCGTCGAGCAGCTTATCAACAACGAAATTCTCCTCGAGCGCGCCAAGAAACTGAACCTCGAAGCGAGTGACGGCGAAGTCGAGGACAAGTTCACCGAGCTGAAGAGCCCTTTCACCGAAGAAGAGTTCCAGCGGCAACTGAAACAGCGCGGCATGGGCGTGGACGACCTGAAGCGCGACCTCCGCCGTCAGCTGTCCATCCAGAAACTCCTGAACCGTGAAGTGGCCGCCAAGGTCACGATCACCGATCAGGACGTCCAGGATTTTTACAACGCCAATCGCAACCAGTTTAATGTTGCCGAACCGCAATACCGCATTTCGCAGATCGTCGTCACACCCCACAAGGATGCGCAGATCCGCAACCGCAAGAACGACGATGCCACCACTGAGGCGGAAGCCCAACGAAAGACTAAAATGCTGATGGACAAGCTGGATAGCGGCGCGGACTTTGCCCAATTGGCCATGGATTATTCCGAGGATATGAATACCGCGGCAAACGGCGGTGACCTGGGCTACATTCCGGAATCGGCTCTGAATCAGTCGGACCCGACGTTGAAGAGGACCGTGCTCGCGTTGAAACCCGGACAGGTCAGCCAGCCGATCGTCCTCAAGGACAGCACCCGCATCCTGAAACTTGTCGCGCGCGAGGCCGCTGGGCTCCGCGGTGTGAATGATCCGCAAGTTCAGCAGACCATCCGCGACACCCTGCGCAATCGCAAGGAGCAGTTGCTGCGCTCTGCCTATCTTGCCGTGGGCCGGGACCAAGCCCATGTCACCAACTTCCTCGCCCAGCAAGTCGTCGAAGCCGCCGGCAAGCTGCCCGACGCCGCAAAATCCACGACTCCTGCTCCAGCGACTTCTGGCAAGTCCACACAATAAGCACTAGGTCCCCCCAACGCAGCAGGCACGTTCTAACATCTTGCGAAAGAAGTCTGGAGTCTGGGGGGTCGGAGCTTTAGCTCCGACATTAAGTGCTTGGCTGTCATTGGGCTTTAGCCCCTGAGGAACTGGTTTTGAGCTTCTCTCTGCAGCCTGTTAAATCGGGAAAATAGATTCAATCACTCGACCCACGCGAGTACATCGCCTGCATTCACGCTCTGCCCTTCATTCGCGAGCAGGCGTTCCACTTTCCCATTCTTCGGCGACTTGATCTCGTTCTGCATCTTCATCGCTTCGACGACCACGAGCCCCTGCCCGGCTTCCACGTTGTCCCCCGCCGCCACCAGCACCCGGATCACTTTTCCGGGCATGGGCGCAACAATCTGCTGCCGCCCTTCGGCTTCCAGCGCACCTTGCTTTCGCCCTCTCCAGACGCGCGGATCCACGATCTCCGCGGAAAATTCGTGAGGGCCGCACTGCAGTTTGAGTTTGCCATCCAGCGAAGGCGTCGCATGGATGACGAAAGACTGCCCGTCCAGAATCACGGAAATTGTGTTGGGAGCGATTTCGATGGCGTCGGCGTTCACGGGCTGACCGTCGAGAGCAATCTGGAAACGCTCGCCCTCGCGCTGCAACTCCACCACGCGCGTTTTCGATCCCGATACACCCTCGAGATGGACTTCGAGTTTCATGGCGCACGGTCCAGTTGCTGGCGGCGCCCTTGCGATTTCCAGCGCGAAGGTTCGGCGGAAGGGATTTGCGCGACATTCGCAGCCCTGTTCTCTCTGGCGGTGTGCCAAAGCGCTGCCGCGATCACCGAAGCTTCCTCGGTTCCCGGGCGGGGAGGTGTGACCGGCGGGCTGGGCCGCGCCAGCAATCCATCCAGCCATTTCGTATGAAATTCGCCGCGCAGAAACTCCGGCTCCGTCAGGATCCGCCGGAACAGGCTGACGTTCGTGCGGATACCCGTGATGGTGTACTCGTCCAGCGCGCGCCGCAGCCGCGCAATGGTCTCTTCCCGGCTGTTGCCCCAGGCGATCAGCTTGCTCAACAGCGGATCGTATTCCAGCGGCACGGTATAGCCTTCGTACACGCCCTCATCCAGGCGAATACCGGGGCCCGTCGGCGCGTGCCGCGACAATATCTTCCCGGGAGACGGGAAAAAGTTGTTGTCGGGATCTTCCGCGTACAAGCGGACTTCCATGGCGTTGCCCCGCGGCGTGATCGCCTCCCACGCAAAGGGTAAACGGTGGCCTGCGGCAATGGCAATCTGCAGCTTCACCAGGTCCAGGCCCGTGACTTGCTCTGTCACCGGATGCTCCACCTGCAAGCGCGTATTCACTTCTAGAAAATAGAAGCTCAGGTCGGCGTCCACCAGAAATTCCACCGTGCCGGCGTTGGTATAGCCGCCCGCTCGCGCCAGCCGCACCGCCGCTTCTCCCATCTTCTTGCGCAATTCCGGCGTCACCACCGGCGAAGGCGCTTCTTCAATCACTTTCTGGTGACGCCGCTGGATGGAGCACTCGCGCTCTCCCAGCGACACCACGCGCCCGTGCGCATCCGCGAAGATCTGAACTTCGATATGCCGCGGCCCGATCAAATACTTCTCCAGAAATACTCGCGGATCGCCGAACGCGTTGAGCGCCTCAGAGGTTGCATCGCGCCAGGCCACGGCAAATTCGGCCTCGGTCGGCACCATGCGCATCCCCTTGCCGCCACCCCCCGCAATTGCCTTCAGCAATATGGGATAGCCCATGCTGCGCGCCAGCGCTTGCGCTTCCTCCGGGTTTTCGATGGCTTCGTCTGTGCCGGGTACAGTGGGCACTTCGCTGCGGCGCGCCAGTTGCTTCCCCGAGGTCTTCGCGCCCATCATTTCCATCGCTTCCGCGGACGGCCCGATAAACGTCATCCCCGCGTCGCTGCACGCGCGGGGCAACGCGGGATTTTCCGCCAGGAAACCGTAGCCCGGGTGCAGGGCATCGCAACCCGTTCGGCGCGCTACGTCCATCAGCTTATCGATCCGCAGGTAACTCTCTCTTGAAGCGGCCGGTCCGATGCAATAAGCCTCGTCGGCAAGACGCACGTGCGGCGCCGTGCGATCGACTTCGCTGAATACGGCGACGTTCTTGATGCCCAACTCGCGGCACGCGCGCAGAACGCGCACGGCAATTTCCCCGCGATTGGCGATGAGGATTTTCTTGAACATAGCGGCTTCTGCAACTGGCGCGAGTGTAGCATGCAGACCGTGGCGGCCAACGGTTTGCGAAGGCTTGCGTGTCGTATCGTTGGCGGTGTGCCAGAAGCGGCGCATTTGCGTTCGTCGCGAAAAAAACGATCCACGCGTGCCGGTCAGCGAAAGCGACCAGATCGTGTCCGGCTTGAAGAAACAGGGCACTCCGGTGTGGTGCGTCATGGCAAACGACGAAGGCCACGGCTTCCAGAAAAAGACCAACCGCGACTTCGAGTTCTACGCCGACGTGGAGTTCCTGCAGGAGTGTCTGCTGAAGTAGTGCGCAAGCAGAGCGATTCCCAGAATCCCTTCAATAGTGGGGCATGCAGAAGTTCTTGCGTTTGGGCGCAAAGGGGTTCAGGGAGCACTCTCCGGCTGGAAACAGTTTTTGTTTTACTATAATAATCGCTCCCCTCGTAAGACATTGATCCTGCGATGGTTGCGTAGACATTTGCGCTAGCGTCCGTGTATTTACCTGGCTTGACCTGGTATTGAGCTGTAGTGACCTGACGTAACGCTAGGATGCGGGAGAAGATGGCTGCGGTGATTGAGCGTGGAACACATGAGTGAAGCAGCACGGACAGCAGTGGACGCAACGCCAGGGAGCATGCAACCGGGTGCGCCACAAGCCGATGCCGGATCTTATGAGCGGATGGAGCATTCAAAAGGTACAGGTGTGCCTGAGCGGTGACAGGCTAATGAAGTTTGGAGAGGTCGAAGGTGACGGAGACGTCCTGGCCGTCGGGCGTGAAGACGTGGACTTCCGTGCCGTCCGAAGGGACGTTGCGGGCGTCGTAGTCCAGATAGACCCAGGCACCGATCAGCAGGGCCCTGCCATAGCTATCGGAACTGCCGTACTCGGGCTCCCCGTTCATGGAGCGGGGGTCGATCCAGTCTTCCTTCTGCTTGATGCCGTAACGGAAATTCTGCCAAAAATCCTCGGTGCGCATAACGATCCGTTTTTCAGCGCCGTCTTTGCTGGCAGGCCGGACGGCATCGATCTGACTGTAGGTGGGCGTGAATTCGATGTGGACTTCGAGAAGGAGCGAGTCACCACGATCGCGATAATCGAGGTGGGCTTGCTGGGCGCTGTAGCCGCCAGAAGTACGGCTGGAAACCTTGACGACTTGCGCCAATGGGGTGAGCAAGTGGATCTCGGAGATATAGGGGCCGGATTTGGGAAGCGGAAGATGCCTGGTGTAAGGCTCAAAAAAGGCGCGAGTCTTCTCGTCATTCCGCTGGCCGAGGAAGTAGGCTTCGCGCACGGCGGTGTCGGAGAGATCGGTGTCGTAAGCAAGGAGCGGAGGGAGAGCGAGAGCGAAGCCAAGCAGGAGTAGCGGCAACAGACGCGAGAAGCGAAACATGGCTAAAGCCTCACACGGAGTATAGAACGTGGTGAATCGCAGCGGCCATAAAAGAACGCGTCAAAGCACTGAAAGCGGGCCAGCAATGCCCTGGATGATTGCATGCGGCGCTCAGCGCAGAGACGCGAGATCGAATTCGATTGCGACGGGATCTCCCTCGGGAGGATCAATCAACACCCGGGCGGAGTCAGAAGTGAAGGACTCGGCAAGGAACTCGAGTTGAATAGTTGCGCCGACGAGCGTGCAACCGGTATCCCCACAGAAGTAGACGGGATGGCCAGAGTAGAGGAATGGCACGAGAGAATCATCGCCGTTGAAGATCTGGACCTGGAAATCCCGCCAGAAATCGGAAGGCCGCAGCAGATAATCCGTTGGAGTGCCAGTGGTGCGAGCGGCGGGATTGTGCATCACATTCGAGTAGGTGTCGGTTAGCTGAATCTCAATGACAATTTTCACGGTTTCCACGAGGCTGCGGTGATTGAGTTCAGCCTGCTGGGCACTGTAGCCTTAGGCATGCCGGTCAGAGAGTTGGGTGAGCAAAGCATACGGGGTCAAAAACGAAACGGAGGAAATGTATGGCCCGGACTTAGGCGGGGCCAGGTGTCTCGTGTAGTGATCCAGGAAACGAGCCAGGGATTCATCGTGGCGCTGGCCCATGAAGTAGGCTTGCCGGACGGCGGTGTCTGAGAGTGGGGTATCAAAGGAGAACGTCGGTGGGGCGATCAGCAGGGACAATGTAAGAATTGCATGGAATGGCCGGAAGGATGAGGTCATGGGCTCCTCCCCAGTATTTAGACGTACAGGAACGGTAGCCCGGTTTCGAGGACTGAGGGAAAGACAAGAGGGAGGATGCTTTGGTTCCGGCAGGTTCGTTACCCGTCCGTCCGGCGAGGAGGCGGTGCAAGGGAGGAGAGAGGCAGGACAAACCCACGGACACTTGAAGGAACAACGTGTTAGAATGCCTGCATGCCTCACATTGTGTATAGAGTGGAAACGGAACTTGAGGCTGATGGGCGCTGGATCGCGGAGGTTTTGGATCTACCCGGGGTCATGGCCTATGGCTCGACAGAGAAAGAAGCTGTCGCGTCTGCCCAAGCGCTCGCACTTCGCGTCCTCGCCGATCGAATCGAAGAAAAGAAAGAACCCGCCGAGACGGTTACCGTCTCCATCGAAGCAGCCTGACCGTGAGCCAATGGCCTAGCAGTAAGGCTGTGAAGGTCTTACGAGCACTACTCCGAAACGGATACACGATCAAGTCGCAAAGGGGATCGCACGCCATTCTGACGCACCCGGAGCGAGGCGATTACATTTGGGCGTTTCATGATGCGGTGGAAATTGGGCCGAGGATGCTGGCCAGGATTGCGAAACGCACGGGATTGCGTCCTGAAGACTTGTAGTCCCAACTGCGCATGCGGATCTAGGATGAAGGGGCAGGGCAGGAACTACGCGCCCTGGCGAGCACCTACCGCAGTCTTACAGATTGGGCGCATCCCGCGAAATCATAGCTGTCATTAGCCTCATGGCCGGGTATTCGAACTGACTCGGGTCTACGACTCATCATCCAAAGCTACTAGATACGGCGGGGCGTGTTGGGGAAATCGAGCCAGACCTTGATCCCGCAGAAGTGGGAGCCTTCGGTGCAAATGGGCGTGATGATGCCCGCACGAAGGTGGCAGGGCGGGCCAATGTAGCGGGCGAGTTCGGGCTGCACCGCGCGAAGCTCCGCGATTTCATCCATGGAGGCATTGTAAATCTCTTCTTGGGCGTTGAAGCAGGTGCGCATGGTCCATTTGTGGAGCAGGTGGAGGAGCGAGCCGGTCTCGACGAGGCGAATGGACTTGGCGTTGGGGAGGAGATAGAGAGCGATTTCGGGTGGCACGCCGCGATCAAGGAGCTGATTCTTGGCGGACCAGGCTTCGTGCATGGCGCGATCATAGACTTCCCTGGCGCGCGGATTATCCGCCAGGAGTTTCGGCGTGATGTAGTCCGGATCGCGGGTATCGGTAAGAGTGAGAAGCGGGCGCGAACCGGGGACCATGCGGTGACGCTGATCCTGGCTGTCCGCGGTGTGGCTGATCTTCTTGGCAAAGGTGTAAATGGCGTGCTGGAGCGCGCGCATCATGGGTGCGTGAACGCCGATATCGAGGGTTTCGAGGCGATAGAGGTTGCGAGCGGGATTGAGAAGGCGGTCGATGGCTTCCGCATCGGGGCAGGCGCCTTCGGTGAGGCCGACGACGGCGCGATAGGATTCGGCCACGACGCGCGTGGCGTTACGGGAGTAGTCGAGGAGGCGGGAAGTCTTGCCGTTGAGCCGAGCGTCGAATTCGCGGGCAAAGTCATCCGAGTGCGATTTTGTGGGAGTGGCATCTTTCCATTCCGGAAGTTCTTCGAGAGGGGTCGTGCCGAAGCGGTCGAAGAATTGCGGATCGTGTTGGCGAACCTGGGCCACCATTTCGCCAATGACGGCGCGGGCTTCGCTGGGAGTGTCCGAAGCCGAGCACATGCGCCAGAGACGATGGAGGACGATGCCCGAAAGGGTATGAACCATCGTGGTGAAGGCGGCGACGGGAAGGACATAACGCGCGATTTCAATGGCGCGCTTTTCGGCGGAGCGCTCGATTCTCTGAAGGCGCTTGGGATGAGACATCGGGCCGATATGCCAGATGTCGTTCAGAATGGTGCGCGCGTCGGAAACCAGGAGCAAGGACAGCTCGCGATAGTAGGCCCAGGCGCGGGTGATGGCCGCTTCGTAGATCTGGCGGGAGCTCTCATCGAAGAAAAGTGAAACGGCGGGAACGTAGGCCTGGGCGCGATCGAGACAGACGTAGCGCTGGCTTTGCTGTTCGGAATTGTAAAAGGGATGGGCGTGGAGGAAGGACCAGACGAATTGACGGCTGACGTTTTCGAGGCCGAACTCGAAGTGAGCGTGCTGGTACACGGTGTGATGGCCGCTATAAAAAGTGGCGGCGCCGATGTTGAGGCGCTGCTTATCGGTGATCTCTTCGGGAGTGATGAGGCGGGAAGAGTAGCAGGTGCGCGCGGCGGCAATGGCGGAATCGAAGGGATGAGAGAAGGCGTTGCGGAGGGTGATGCGAGGGGGCGCTGTCTCCACGGAGTCGGAGGCCGGAACACCATCGAACATGCGAGATTGCGTGGCCACGCTGAGGATTGATTTTACACGGAGTGAGAATGGCGAGTTGGGGAAAAATGGTATGGGCGATCAATCGGTGCGAGGGCAGAAAAGGAAGCGGACCGGCCAAGGACCGGTCCGCGGGAAGCAAAGAGACTTAAGCCTGGGCTGGCTGCTTTTTGGCGGCGGCGTTGGCAGCGGCATTGGCGTACTTCTTCTGGAAGCGCTCGACGCGGCCGGCGGTGTCCACAAGTTTCTGCTTGCCGGTGAAGAAGGGGTGGCAACTGGAGCAGATTTCGACGCGCAGCATGTTGCCTTTGACGGTCGAGCGTGTCTGGAAGGTATGCCCGCAAGCGCAATGGACGGTAACAGCGTGGTAATCGGGGTGGATCCCGGGCTTCATGAATTCTCCAATCTATCGTGGCCGGTCTGCGCGGGAACCGGGAAGTGCGGGGTTACAGCCGCGTCGCTAGGTCACGAGACAATCCGTAATTATACGGCAATTTCGCGGGAACGCAAAACCGGCGCATTTCAGGAGCTCATAGGTACGGGCGGAGGACTACGAGGCGGGAACGTTGGCGGTGGCTTGGTTCGAGTACAAACTTTCGAGGCCGTTGTCGTCCACGGCGGTGACGACATAGTAGTACGTGTTGCCATTGGTGACGCTGGAGTCGTCAAAGGAAAAGGCGTCGAGCGGCGTAGAGAACAAGGGGCTGTAGGACGTGCCGGAGATCGTGCTGCGGTAAACACGATACCCGGCGACGACACTGGAACTGGGATTCCACGTAAGATGAACCGTGTGCTGGGTGGCTGGAGGCGGTGGAGGCGGGGGCGCCGGAGTAGAGCTGACTCCATCACCGGTAAGGGAGACGGTTTCAGGCGAGGTGAGGTTCGCGCTCAGGATGGACACGGTGCCTGAGGCGGCGCCAATCGTCTGCGGGCGAAACCAAACCTGAAAGGTGACCTGTTGATTGGGAGACAGCGAAAATCCTGGAGAAAGACTGGAGTAACCAAAGCCTGAGCCGGACGCAGTGACGCCGTTGATGGTGATATTGACGTCGCCGGTGTTTTGCAGCGTGACGTTCTTGGTTGCAGTCGACTGCAGATTCTCGTTACCGAAACTGATGGAAGTGGGAGCGACTTGCAGAGCCACGACAACCTTTTCTGCAACACCCGCGAGTGAGAGGGCAGCAGGGGAGTGCGGGGCGTTGCTCGTAATGGTCAGGGAAGCCGAGGCGTTCCCCGCCGCGGTGGGAGCGAACTCCAGCGTGTAGTCGAGACTTAGGGCCGGCAGCACAGTGCGGGGGAGTGACGGGCCGCTGATGGCGAATTGCTTGTTGGAGAGAGAAAAAGCAGAGATCTGCAAAGGCGCGTTGCCAGAGTTCGTCAGGTGCAGGGTCTGCGTGGCGGATTGCCCGACGACAACGGTATTGAAATTAAAACTGTTTGCCGAGACCATCAGAGCCGGCCCAGAGGCAGTTGTTTGCGAATTGTAACTGGCGCAACCGGCAAAAAAGAGAGACACGCCAACGAGGCAGGCCACGGAAACGTAGCCGCGAACTGCGGAAGCCGATGAACGGCAGAAGAACACTGCGAGAAAGAACCCCCTCAGGTTCACCACACAAGAAAATAACTTTTGGGCAGCTGTCCGGGCAACCTGTCCCCGGTACAGTTAAGGGACAGGGTGGGAGTTGGGCGTACCTGTACGTTTGGACAGTGTCGCGATTTCGGGACCGGCGGCATCTCGCGGATTCAACAAGAGATGAAATGCGAATGAAGAGGAAAAAGCCTGCCGAGGGAACGCTCTCGGAGGAACGGAACTCGAGGCGGCCCTGCCGAGTGGCGAGGATCAGGAAATGAAGTGGCAGCCGAAGCGAAACGCGCCTTCCGCCGTACGACGGGACCACACCGGCTTCAGATAGACGCGGACGGGGGGAAGAATGGGGACGTGAAGAACGGCGAGGATGTTCTCCGGCAGGGCTTCGGGTTGCTCAAATTCGAGCGCGACGCCACCGAAGCCGAGGTCCAACACACGAGCGCGGCGGGCACCCTGCTCACCGATGATGGCGTAAGCATTCGTGCCGACCATGGAGACGCGCTCGGCCTTACGCTGAATCGCAAACGAAGCTGGTGTTTCGGGCGCCGGTGGGGTTTGCTCCGTGAGGGAGCGAGCAGCAGCGGAAGAAGCATCTGCGAAGTCGGGGGGAGGTTTTTCGGATGGGCGGCCAGCGGAGATGGAGATGGGCGAGGTCGCCACAGGAGGTGGTGTGGCCGCGGGAGGAGCCGCGGGACGCGCAGAGCCATCGGCGGTGCGCGTGTGATTGGCGTGCTTCAGACGATAGAGGCGTTCGTCGGCGACGCGCACCAACTGATCGGACTGATCGCCGTCCTGAGGGAAATTGGCCACGCCGTGATCCATGGTGACGGGGAAGGCGAGTTGCTGGGGGCGCAGGGTTTCCGCAAAAACCGTCTCGATACGGCGGCTAAGAGCCAGGGCTTGAGCGGCGTCGGTTTGCGGCAGAAGGAGAGCGAATTCATCGCCGCCAATGCGGAAGGCGGAGTCCGAGGTGCGCAGCGCTTTTTGGAGAGTGGTGGCGGCGGCACGGAGGACCTCGTCGCCGCGCGGATGACCGTACTTATCGTTCACCTCCTTGAAGCGGTGCAAGTCCAGGATGACGATGCCGAGCGGAAGACCGTAGCGGCGGGCGCGATTGAGTTCCTTTTCGAAGGATTCGGCAAACAAGCGGCGATTGTATAGACCGGTGAGCGGGTCGGTGACAGCATTGACCTGGAGTTTTTTGTACTCTTCGTATTCGAGCACAATCGGAACGCGAATCAGGCCGGCGGAAGTGAGGACATCCATCAAAACTGTTTTGAGAGACACGGGACGTCCGAGCTGAACTGTGAGTTCGCGGCGGCGCGTGAGGATTTCCTCCCAGAGATGAAGGCACTGAGACTCGCGCAGATCGAGATGCGTGGTGGTGCGAAAATAGCGCTGCAGGAACTGACTGCGCGCGGGGATGTCCATGACGTCGAGCGTGTCCGCGAGAAGCTCGAGGTAGGCATCTTCCATGGGCAAACGCGGGGCCGCTGGGGCTCCGGGACTGGGCATGTCCGGGTTTTCCTACAATCTGCCTCTCCCCGCGGGGGCTGGGGCAAGCACATTTGGATGACTGACCCTAAGAGGGAGCAAATCAAGTGCCAATCAAGACCGTGTGTGCAACCTGCATCCACGGAAAGGAGATGCGAAGGGGACGCCGGTATCCTATTACAAAACGAAGAGATAAGCGAGATCCCGGAAGGAACTTTTTCAACGACGCAGTAGCCGGAGGCAGGGGTGTAAACCGCGATGGGGCTGAAGAGTTCCCGAGGGACAGGGAATTACTCAAGAGGGTGCAGGAATTCCAACCCAAATAGACGAAGTTCACCTAATTGGTCCACTCGGCGTACCTTGGCCACAATTGGGGGAGTTTCGCTGGGGATAAGGCTGGAGGAGGCGGGGGAGGGGGCTGGGATGGTGAACTGGACCGTCTGGTCTGGGCGAAGGAGATGGACGGACGTGATGCAAGCTCCTGTAGCACTGATATTGAGTGTTTTCGTAAGCTCTATGAATTCCGCACCGGAGGTGTCCGAGCCCCGGAGAAATACGGGGACTTGGATGCGGAGGCGGGATGATCGGCGCGATTCGGAGGAATCCACGCGGGGCCCCTCCCTAGACTGATCGAGGCGGAGATCCATAGTGATAGTACTCGGGAACTAGTACAAAGGGAGCAGTTTGAGTGCCAGTTTCATGGCTAAGATCTCGAACTAGAGCTTTTATAAATCAATAACTTAGCAGCCATCAGAATGGATGGGTGGGGCGCAAGGAGAAGAGTGGGCGTGGATTGGCTAGGGATTTCCCAAATTGTGCAAATGGAACGCATTTACCATTGACAGTCTGGTGGGGCTCTGTAAGGATGGGCAGCAAGCCATAGGAAAAAATTTTCCACTGTACAAAGGGGTAGCAGAAGCATGGATGGTTGGGCCACAACAGATGCGAGAAAGGTGCCTACGTCGAGCCCGAATCTGACAATTGAGCATGTTCGAGCGCTTCTGGACACAGTCGACAAAGGTGTAGTGGTGGCGAACCTCGATGGACGCGTACTGATGGTGAACGCGCGGGGAAGAAAATGCTTGGAAGCTCACGGCAAAGACGAGACCACTCCCCTCAACATATTTGCAGACGTATTGAATATCGATCCAAAGACGATTTCGCAGAGAATTGAGAATGGTGAATACCAACTGGAACTGGAAGGCCGCACGAGCATCAAAGGCTATCGGGCGCGCGTGCGATGGATTCCGGAATCGGACTGGCTGGCGATCCAGCTTGAGAACGATGAGGAAGAAGAGAATCGTGCAGAGAGCGCTGCCCAACTGACGGTACAGGAACTGCTGCAGGAGCGCGAGATAACGTACCGGAATTTGCTGGCAGCGTACCTGAAATTGCAGGAAGTAAACCGGCAGAAGACCGTGTTCCTGGCGTCAGCAGCACACGAATTGAAAACACCGCTAGCGGTGATCAAGGGCTACTACGACTTGCTGCTAGCGGGGTCACTGGGAAGGCTGAGCGACAAACAAAAAGACATTCTGGAGGAGTCGAAAGAGAGCTGCGAGAGGCTGGTGCGGCTGGTGTCGATGTTTCTCAACTACTCCGCCCTGGAGAGCGGGAAGTTGGTATTGCAGTTGAGAGAGAACGACCTGCGAGATTGCCTCGAAGAGACTGCCACCCGATGGTTGGAAGCGTTTCAGCGAAAAGGGGTGAAGCTGGAGACGCTGCTGGACCCGTCGATCCCGACTTTCCGATTCGATTACCAAAAGGTGCAACAGGCAGCAGCAAATCTCCTGGACAACGCGTTGAAGCACACACCGTCCGGCGGAACCGTGACCTTGCGAGCACGCCCCCATTTTTGGGAGCGCCGGGTGGCAAAAATAGCTCCGGTCGAAGAACGCAGGAGATTCCGGCTGCCCCGGCCGAACAGTGTGGAAGTCAGCGTGACAGACTCCGGAGCAGGAATCGCGCCGGAACATCATCAGGAAATTTTCGAGGACTTTGTGCGCGTGGACCGGAATACCTCTGGAATGGGCTTGGGACTTGCCATCGCGAAAAGGCTGATTCAGGCACATCGGGGGAAAATCTGGGTGGAAAGCGAACAAAACCGGGGAAGCACGTTTGCGTTTTTGCTGCCGATGGACCAGAACTAAGCGCTGGAGTTGGGGTGAGGAGAAAGAAAAATGGCTGTGAAAGAAGTGAAAGAGAAGATCCTAGTCGTCGATGATGAGCCCAGCATTCGAAAATATCTGCAAACCCTGCTGGAGGTGGATGGGTTCGAAGTGGAGACGGTGAGCAGCGGCAGGGAAGCGCTGGCGCGTGTGACCGCCGGCGAACGTCCGGACTTCATCATTTTGGATGTGTTGATGCCCGAAATGAACGGGCTCGATACGCTGCAGGAACTGATGCGGCTGGACCGCAGCCTGAACGTAATCATGCTGTCGTGCTCGAATGAGGTAGGGACAGTGGTGGAGGCCATCCGCCTCGGGGCACACGACTACCTGACAAAGCCATTTGAAAAGACGGAACTCGACGCGGCGATGCTTAAGTCGCGGCAAAAGAAACAGCTGACCCAGGAAAACCAGGCGTTGCGGGACTATTGCGAGAAGATCACCGAGGATCTGAGCTTCCTGGCGGCAAGTCCCCAGATGGTGCGCATCCGGCAGCAGCTTCTGCAAATCGCACCGGTAGACGTGCCGGTGTTCATCTGCGGAGAGAGCGGCGTGGGCAAGGAAGTGGTGGCGCGGATGATCCATCTGCGTTCGAAACGAAGGAATCAAGCGTTCGTCAAGGTGAATTGCGCGGCGCTCCCGGGGGAGTTGCTCGAGTCGGAGCTATTCGGATATGAACAAGGAGCGTTTACGGGCGCGGTGCGGGCGAAGCCCGGAAAATTCGAGATGGCCAACAAGGGCACGATTTTCCTGGATGAAATCGCGGAAATGAGCACGCATTTGCAGGCGAAATTGCTTCACGTCCTGCAGGATCACCAATACTCGCGGCTCGGGGGCCGGCACCTGGTGGAAACCGATGTGCGTGTGCTTGCGGCGACAAACGTGGATGTGCAGGAAGCCATGAAGACGGGAAAATTCCGCGAAGATTTGTATTACCGGTTGAACGTGCTGTCGATCAATGTGCCGCCGCTGCGGGAAAGGACCACCGAAATTCCCCTGTTGTTCCGGCATTTCCTGGAGAAGTACAGCGAGAAGTTTGGAAAGACGCTGCAAACTCCGTCGAAACACTTAATGGATGCAGCCATGAATTACCCGTGGCCCGGGAATTTGCGCGAACTGGAAAACTTCGTCAAACGCTACGTGATTCTGGAAGATGACGAAGGCAGCCTGCGGGAGCTGGTGGAGATGTCCGCGACACGGCAGAGGATCGCTCCTCGCGAGGTAACGAACATTCCGAAGGAGCAGGGTTTGAAGGCGCTGGTGCGCGGGTTGAAGGACGAGGCGGAGATGGAAGCGATCGCCGACGCGCTGGAAAAGACGCGGTGGTGCCGCAAGGACGCCGCCAAGATGCTGGGCATCAGCTACAAAGCCCTGCTCTATAAGATGAGGCAATTCAATCTGGACACGCCTAGGACACGCCGGACCGCGGCAGCAAAAACCGAAGAGACGGCGCCGGCGGCGGTCGGGGCCAAGGTGGAGTGACGGAGCAGGGCTAGTACGACCTGGTTCGTCCTGAGCACGCTGCGCAAAAAGAGAACTTGCAGGATAAGCCTGCGCGGGGTATCTTGCGCAACGAAAAGCAAGACAGTGCTGGATAAAAGCGCGGCGAACCTCCCGTTGAGTGAAAGTTGGGCCGAGAGTTCAAAGAACGGGGGAGGGGGTTGCGCGTCGGGATTTCCTGGGGGAGCGAGAATCTGTAGGAATTCCGAAGCCCGAGCGCTTGAGAGAATGCTCACTTCTTTTGGGCATCCGAATCATGTTGATTCGGGAGGACCGAGAGGGAGCATGAAAGATTCCCAGCGGAAACAAGTCAGAGCTGGCTGAAATCTTCGTTCTCACCCGTGAAGGCAAGCAAGAATCCAGCGGAAACCTTTCAGCGAAAAAACAACAATTGGGGAAGTGGCTTGTGCTCTGGAGCCACGGACGGAGTCGAGGATGTCAGTAATGGAAGAACGCCGCACGGCGCGACGCTATGACTTGACGTTGCCAATCAGCATCCGGTTCGCAGCCGAAAGACTCGTCAACCGGCAAGAGGGGAAGACGAGAGATATTTCAACGCGGGGATTGTATTTCGTGATCGGGCAGGATTTGGATGCAGGATCCGAGTTGGACATTACGCTGACGCTGCCCGCAGAGATCACGCACGGCACGGATGTTTTTGTTCGCGCGCAGGGCAAAGTGGTCCGCGTGGAACGTCGCGTCGAAGATGGAGAGCCACGGATGGGAGTGGCCGCGGTGATCGAGCGCTACGACATTATTCGTGGAGAACACGCGCGCGCCTGACAAATGCCGTGGATTCCGACGCCTCGCAGTGGGACTAATTTCTCCGCATGGGGTAGGTCGCAAACTCGCAATCTTGCGCTACCTCTGATTTCTTTTCCTCAACTTGCCCTGTGGGCCACGATTGGTTTCCTAGCCATTGGGGAGAACAATCCTTCCCCGTAGTGTCTTGAAGTTTTCCCATTGTTACAAAAAAAGGAGACGTCGAGAAACACTGCGGTACTAGAACCTTGCAGGGAGCGCTGTTTGTATTGTACTGAAAAAGAAAACCTTATTGCCCGGACAGGGGCCCGGACACATGTCAAATACGCACGGTCTTTGGCTGGCGATGTGCAACGCCTTGGTACCAGAACATATGGCCGGAGAGTGTCCAACCCGCAACGCCAGTTGGGAAAGACTGGAGCAGGTGCCTCCAGACCCTGTTTTGTTTGGGCGCTCGGTGGTGATGGCGGAGTTGCGTCAGAGGGCGGAAAAGATCTGCCGAACGAATGTACCGATTTTGCTATGCGGTGAGGGCGGCACGGGCAAGGAAGCGCTGGCACGATGGATACACGTGAATTCGGATTACGCCTCCGGAGAGTTCGTTAAGGTTAGCTGTGCAGCGATTCCCGGAACGTTGCTTGAAAGCGAGTTATTCGGATATGAGCAGGGAGCCTTTACCGGGGCAAACGTTGCCAAGCCCGGGCGAGTGGAAATGGCGCATCGCGGCACTCTGTTTCTGGATGAGATTGCGGATCTGGACCTGAATCTTCAGAGCAAACTCCTGCAATTCCTGCAAGACGGCACATTCTCGCGCATCGGGGATCATTCCGAAAGGCGGATCGATGCGCGTGTTATCTGCGCGACACACAAGGATCTGGATCAAGAAACGCAAGCCGGAAGATTCCGGCAAGACTTGTTTTACCGCATACATGGGTTTCGATTGAAGGTGCCGACGCTGCGCGAGAGGCGCGAAGACATTCCAGCGCTGGCCGAGTTCTTCAGGGTCCATTTTGAAAAGCAGTTTGGGACAAAGACGGACGTGTTCCCCCCCGAGATGCTCCAGTACCTCCAAAATCTGAATTGGCCGGGGAACCTGAGAGAACTGTCGAACGGCGTTGCGCGGTACGTTCTGATTGGACCCGAGGCTGCGATTTATCAGGAGCACGCTCCAAAAAAACACAAGGCGGTGCGGTCCGCCGAAGGCAATGGGACACCCGTGACTCTAAAGCGATTGGCGAAAGACGCCATTCGAGAGATGGAGCGCAACGTCATTCTGGAAACGCTCCGCGCGAATCAATGGAACCGCCGAAAAACAGCGCTGGCGCTGAAAATCAGCTACCGCGCGCTGATCTACAAAATCCACGATGCTGGATTGATGACCAGAAAAGCCGCGCAACGCAGTGAGCGCGCGACGAATCTATCGAGTGAATCGATGCGGAACTACGCGACAGATTAGTTGGGCGACAACGAACGGCCCGCGCTCGAGGATACTGGCCTAGTTGAGTCCGCAAAGTCCATACCCCGCCGACTGCTGGGTGGCAGCCGGGATCACTTGACGCAATCTTCAAATCGACAACCGGTCAAGTGTTGTTGGCGGCGGGACGATTTGCAGTACGACCGTCAGGACAGCTCCTTTGAAGTTACTCACAAAGCGGTGGCGCGGCTTCACTCTTCATTCATCGTAACCACTTTAGTTTCAGCACGTTGCTTTTGTTTTGCGGGGCTTCTGTAACGAGCACCTGGGAGGCCCGATATGAGGATTTCCTCAGGGTGTAAGGTCAGGGCCAGATAAAGTATGGCCCCGCGTACAGTACAGGCGACTGTCCCGAAATTGGTCCTCTCACCAGTAGGATGGTAGGTACTGTTACCTATACCTTCGTAGCTGGATACAGCTATGAAGGGGTGCGCTATGGCGAGCATATGGGTAGAGGGGGCCGGGGCGCGGATCGGAAAACACTGCGCTGCACGCAAGAATCGGAAAAAAGAAACTTCCCTCCTGCTTGTTGCCGCAATCCTTCCTTTGGTGCTGCTAAACGGATGCGCGGGTGTAGTGAGTGCTTCGAAGTCACAACCGACAACCCAAGTGTCTTTTCAAGTCCTACCAGCGAGCATCAGTTTTGGCAAAGTACCAGTAGGCAAGGCAACTTCGCAGAGCCTCTCGGTCTCCAATACCGGCAATGTCGCGATCAATATCACTCAAGCCACTTTCTCGAATTCCCAGTTCAGCCTCTCCGGAATGACACCGCCGATGGCACTTGCCACGGGGCAGGGCGGCAATTTTTCTGTTTCCGTCAATCCGACGAGCGCTGGAGCTATCACGGGGACATTGACAGTGCAGGGTGATGGAGGGAGTTCGCCGGTAGTGGTAAATCTCTCCGCAACGGGCGTGACTCCGCAACCGCAGGTGAGTTTGAGCGCGAGTGCAGTGAACTTCGGCAGCGTTTCTGTCGGGTCGACCGGGAGCTCGATCCTGACCATTTCAAATGCCGGTACGGCAGATTTGACGGTTTCTCTCCTGACACTCTCGGGAGCGGATTTTGGGATCAGCGGCATAACCACGCCTAAGACCATCAGTGCTGGGCAAAATGCTCCGGTGACCCTAACGTTCAAGCCGACGCTGGCCGGCGCGGTGTCTGGCAGCTTGACGATCACCAGCAACGATCCAACCACGCCTTCGGCCGTGGTTAGCTTGAGCGGAACAGGTTCGTCCACGGCTGTAGGCCAGTTGAGCGCCAATCCGGCCAGCGTGAATTTTGGGAATGTCTCGACCAGCAGCAGCGCAACCCAGCAGATCACCCTGACAAACACTGGGAATGCCGCCGCGACTGTTTCGAGCATTGCCGTGAGCGGGACTGGATTCAGCTTGACCGGCGTGAGCACACCGGCAACGGTAGCGGCTTCACAGACTTTGAGCTTCACCGCGAAATTCGCGCCCACGGCAGTCGGGAGTGCCACGGGCACCGTGACGGTAACCAGTAACGCAAGTGGGTCGCCATTGACGATTAGCTTGAGCGGCGCTGGTGTGCAGGCGGGCTTGAGCGTTACGCCATCCACCTTCAATTTCGGAAGCGTCGTGGATGGACAGACGAAGACACAGGCACTCACGTTGACGAATACGGGGACAGCGACCCTCACAATCTCAAGTGTTACGGCGAGTGGTGCCGGCTACAGTGTCAGCGGGGTGACCACACCGGCGACGGTAGCGGTTGGACAGAGCACGACCGTGACAGCACAATTCTCACCCACGACAGCGGGTTCGCTGCCAGGATCGGTGAGTATTTCGAGCAATGCGCCTGGGTCACCCGCGACGGTCTCCTTGACCGGTACGGGAGTGGCTGCGACAGTAACGATGACCCCGAGCCCATCGAGTGTGGCTTTCGGAAACGTGACAGCTGGCAGCTCCGGTTCGCAGAGTGTAAGCATCACGAACACTGGGAACGCCAGCGTCACGATTTCCCAAGTAACGGTGAATGCAAAAGACGTCAGTGTCTCTGGGATCACCACGCCCGTCACCTTGACGCCTTCACAGGCCACGTCGATGACCGTGAAGTTCAGTCCAACGAGCAGCGAGAACGTCAGCGGAAATGTGACCGTCTCGAATACCCAAGGAGCAAGCGCAGTTATTCCGGTCACCGGGACTGGAGTGCAGGCGGCGTTGAGCATTACGCCAGCCAGTTTCGGCTTTGGCAATGTCGCAGTGGGGACGACCGATTCCCAGACCATCCAGCTCAGCAATACGGGCACGGCTGCGTTGACGGTTTCTCAAGTCAGCGTAACAGGGAGCGTATTCAGTACCACAGGATTGACCCTGCCGCTCACGTTGAACCCAGGACAAGCAAGTACCTTCAATGCACAGTTTTCCCCGACGTCCGCAGGCAGTGTGAGCGGGAGCCTGACCATCACGAGCAACGCTCCCGGATCGCCAGCGACGGTGGCACTGACTGGAACCGGGGTGGCAGCAACGCTCACCCTAAGCCTAAGCTCGAACAGTTTTAGCTTCGGAAACGTAAACACCGGCAGTTCGTCTACGCAGACCGAGACCATCACAAACACGGGCAACACGAATGTGCAGATCACGCAGATCAGCATCAGCGGAAGCGGTTACAGCCTCACTGGGGCGGGAACGCCTGTGGGGTTGTCGGCGGGGCAAACGCTCACCTTTAGCGTCATCTTTAGCCCGACAACTGCGGGAAGTGCGCCTGGAACGGTCACCATAACCAGTAACGCGACTGGGTCACCGGCACAGATAGCGCTGTCGGGGACCGGCGTGACCCCCACGACGTATTCCGTCGCTCTGACGTGGACTGCGAGCACCTCGACCGTGGCGGGCTACTACGTGTATCGCAGCACGACGAGCGGGACCGGATACGCGAAGCTGAATGCTTCCTCGGCCGCCACCGGATTGACCTACACCGACACGACCGTGCAGAACGGGACGACCTACTACTACGTCACGACGGCTGTGGATTCCAGCGGCACGGAAAGCTTGTATTCCAACGAAGCGCAAGCGCCAATTCCCTGAGTTCTAGGACAGAGAAGATTCATTTCTGAACAGGTGTCCTTACCGGCAGAGATGGCGGCCACGTGAAGGCCCGCCTCCAATTGGCATAGGCCCAGACCAGAACTTGCGCCAGCATGGCACCGAGAGCGTCAATCGCGACGTCACGGGCGCTGGCCTGTCGAACGGGCACGAAGGACTGGTGCCACTCATCCATGCCAGCGTAAGCGACCGCAATCACCAGGGTGGCCACGGCCCAGCTGAAGCGCCAGCCAGAACGCCCTCTGCGAATTCCATGGAAGACGGTGATGCTGAATATGCCAAACTCAGAGACGTGCGCCAGCTTGCGGATTCCCACATGCATAACGCGTAGCATGTGGGGTGTTGCTGCAGGGAAAAGCCTATGGAGCAACGGGATGATGACCCGGGCGGTTTCCTCACCGCTGAAATAATGCGTGGAAAAGAGTGAAATCAGGAGCGCAACAAGAATCGCGGGTAACCAGTATTTCAGGCGGCGTAACATGATGTTTGGGTGATTGTTCCTTGCTGACGCACGGTGCCTTTCCTAACTCTCAAGGAATTCTCCAGCTCACAAGAAGCGCTCGCAAGATCGATGATTGATAAGCCGGAGCAGCCCTCAACTTCCCGCCAGTTCGTTCAACGCTTGGCGGGCATTGCCCGCCACTGCCGATTTCGGATCAAGGCTTATGGCCTTCTCGAATTGCGCTTTTGCCCGGGCCGTATCGTTGAGCTTCTTGTAGGTCAGGCCCAGGTGATAGCGATAGGTTTGGTTGTTTGGCACCTTTTTGATGGCATCCTCGAACAGGGGCGCGGCAACAGAAAAGGCACCGTTTTTGTAATAGGCCCAGCCAAGAGTGTCGGCGGAATTGGGAAGATTTGGCAGACCTTTCCGTGCGGTCTGCGCCAACGTCAAGGCCACGTTGACGCTTCCGCCGTGTTCAAGGAGGAGATAGGCAAGGTTGTTTGCAGCGTGTGGTTCATCGGGTTTGAGAGAGAGAACCTTTTGGTAAGCAACCTGTGCTTCTTGCCAGTTTCCCTGCCGTTCATACAAGGATCCAAGAGGCAAATAGAGTCGCACGTCGTCCGGTGAGAGTTCAAGCGCACGACGATAGGTGGCAATCGCTGGATCGAGTTCGTTGTTGTTGACCTGCGCTTGGGCAAGAAGCGCAAGGATTAACGGGTTTTTCTTGTCCAGATCAGCAGCCTGCAGGAGTGCCTTTTCTGCTTCCCCGGTCTGATTGGCCCTGAGGAAATTCTGCCCCTGCAAAGCGTAGAGAGCGGCGTTGCTAGGGTCGCGGTCGATCTGTTCTTTTACCACTTTGAGAGCGTTCGCGGTCCGATTCTGCCGGAAATAGATATCGGCGAGACCTGAAACGGCTTCGACGGATTTTGGATCGCGGTCAAGGGCTTGATGGTAATACGCTTCTCCCTCTTTCCAGCGGCGCTGCGCCGCGCGCATCTCGCCAAGCTTTATATAGGCGATGGGGCTCTGGGGCGCCAGCGTGAGGAGCGCATTGAGATCGGCCTCCGCGCCCGCAGCATCGCCCTGATTGAAGCGCGCTGTGGCATGCTCCAGATAGCCCTCGGGAGCACGCGGAGCATATCTTTTCAACTGGTTGGAGATGTCCTCTAGGTTGCGCCAATCCTGGCGTTGCAGGGCTACATCCGCGAGAGCGCGCCAAGCCTGCGGCAAAGCGGGCCGGAGACGCACGGCCTCCCGCCATTCGCTTTCCGCTTGGTCCAACTTTCCTTTTTCACGATAAGCAACGCCAAGCTGGTAGTGTCCGAAGGCGTTATCTGGGGCGCTCTTGAGGCCTTGCTGGAAAGAGGTGAGGGCGTCATCCACCTTATTCTGACGCAGGAGAATCTGGCCCTGCAGAATCAGCGCGGCGGGATCTTGGGGAGAGTTCTTAAGAATAGCGGTATTCAACCGCGCAGCATCGTCAATACGATCATTGAGGATGAGGAGCTGGATATACGTTTTGCCTAGCTGTGTGTCGTTGGGGTGTTGAGCCGAGACAGCCGCGAATTCGTCGAGAGCTTTTGCACTGTTGCCTCTGGTGAGATAAAAATCGCCGAGCATGCGATAGGCTTCGGGATTGTCGCCCAGGTCCTTCTTAGCTTCCTCGAGCGTTTTCTCCGCCAGATCCTCGCGGCCCTGATTCACGTACAGGCCGGCCAATGCGGCACGAGGCAGCGGATCCTTGGGAGCCAACTGCATTGCAGATTGAAACTGTTGTTCGGCGTCCGGCCAGCGCCGTTGCCGTTCGTAAAAGCCACCGAGGGTCATGAGCGGGGCGTTGGTGGTTTTGTCGAGCAAGATAGCCTGTTTCAGGTTTCTTTCCGCCCCGTCGAACGCCCCCAGGCGTTCCTGAATCAATGCCAGGGTGATGTACGCAGAGGGACGATCCGGAGCCAGAGCGATGGCATCCTTCGCTTCCGTTGCGGCGTCTTTGAGATTTCCTAGGAAAGCGTCAGCCTCCGAGAGGAGGAGCTGGGCGTCCGCATTCTTCGGATTGCTTGTGATCATTTGGACGGCTCGGTCTCTGGCGTCCCTTGCTTTGCCGCCGGCAAGCAGAAGCTTGCCGAGTTCCAGTTGTGCTTCCTCGTTTCCGGGCTGAAGATCGACCGTCTTCAGTAATTCCTGGTAGGCGTTGCCCCAGGTCTTTTGCTTGATGAAACACTTCGCAAGCTTGAAGTGGGCTTCTGCGGAGGTGTTGTCAATCTGGATCGCGCGCGAGTAGTAGATCACCGCTTCGGGGTATTTGCCCTTTGCGAACTCTTGGTCGCCTTGCAGAATGAATTTCTGCCTTTTTGCTGCCGGGTCAGTGGAGCACCCCGTGAAACTCAAAAGAAGAAGAACGACCGCTATGGCGCTGAGGAGTCGGTTGAAGGTGAATGTCGGGCCACTCTTAATTTTTTGCATCTCTCTCACATCATCTTCGCAAAAATGGAGGAACACACGCGATCGTTGCAATTCTATACCCTCTCTGGGGGGTTGAGTACGAGTTCCAGCAGCGGAGTTAACTCCCAATATAACAATAACCTAGGGGAGTTTCGTGAGGATTGGGGAGTTAGCAAAGGAATTGCGGCATGCGCTCCTGTGGCGTTGGGAAGCAGAGGTAGCGAAGAGAAGGCCTAAAGTGGATAGGAAAATTCCACTTACACCAGCAGCAGGCCGAGTTCGCTGCGTTGAACGCCTGACGGCTGTCATGGCCATTTGTCTATGTGCAACAAAAAAAGTGGGTTAGGAAGGGATTGAAGGCGATGCAGACGGTTCAGGTACTGGCAACCGCCGTGCAAGTGCAGGAGTATGGGGTTCCAGGCCTATTGTTGTGGGCGGACTGAGAACTCCCGAAGTAGTAGAATGGGCGATATCGCTTTTGAGGTCTAAATGGTTCAAAATGGCGAAATTGGTTTAGAGGACGCCAAGCGCGTATTGCGGCGGCGCTGGTGGATCCTGCCGATCACAACGATTTTGCTTGGAGCAATTGGCTTGGGTGCCGCACTGGTGCTACCCAAGAAATACACCTCGCAGACCATGGTGTTGGTGGAGCAGCCCACGGTCGGGCCCGACTACGTGAAACCCGTCGTCACCGAGGACCTGAATCATCGCCTCGCGTCCATGCAGGAACAAGTCCTCAGCCGAACAGGTTTACAGCCGATCATCGAGAAATTCGGGCTTTACCCGAAAGACCGTGACCGTGTGCACATTGATGATCTTGTTGAGCGGCTGCGGACCGCCGTGACGATCAAGCCGATGGAGGCAACGCCAGGGACGCAGACCCACCAATTGCCGGGTTTCTATGTGGACGTCACGTATGAAAACCCCCGGACGGCGCAGCAAATCTGCACCGAGATCACGTCCATGATCCTGGCACAAAACGCCGGGGACCGCCAGAACCAGGTAAAAGTGACAACGGACTTTCTTAGCCAGCAACTGGAAGAAGCAAAAAAGAGCCTGGATGCGCAAGACGCAAAACTCGCGCAGTTCAAGCGGCAGTATCTGGGATCCCTGCCAGAAGAAGAGCAAACCAACCTGAGTATCCTGATGGGGACGAATACGCAGCTCGAAGCCAATACCCAGGCGCTCAGCCGCGCGCAGCAGGATAAGGCGTTTACGGAGTCACTTCTCAGCCAACAGGAAGCGAATTGGGCGAAGTCGCAAACCGGACAAAATCCGGAGACTTCCGAGCAGCAGCTTAGCGCTCTGCAAGACCAGCTTACGAATTTGCTGGCGCGCTATACTCCCGAGTATCCTGACGTCATAAAGCTCAAGAGTCAGATTGAGGAGCTAAGAAAGCAGTTGGCAGCGGCACCAAAGAGCAATGCGCCGGCAAATGGCGCCTTACAGGCATCCGCGAGCGAGCCGCCTCAAATTCAGCAGCTTCGCGCGAAACTGCGCCAGGACGAAATCAACATTACGGATTTGACGCACCGGCAGAGCCAAATCCAGGAACAGATTCGTCAGCTGCAGGGACGCGTGCAAGCGAGTCCGGTGGTGGAGCAGCAATTCAAAGAATTGACTCGCAACTACCAAACAGCGCTGGAATTCTACAATGACCTCTTGAAGAAGCGGCAAAGTGCCGGGGTCGCTGGGGATCTTGAGAGCCAGCAGCAGAGCGAACAATTTCGCGTATACGATCCGCCAAGTCTTCCCGACAAGCCCTCGTTTCCAAAGAAGACCATTTTTGCGGGCGGTGGATTAGGGGGCGGGTTTGCTCTCGGCCTGGGTATACTCTTTCTGATCGCGGCCAGCGACAAATCGCTGCACAGCGAACGCGATGTTGAGCTTGCCCTAAAACTTCCGGTACTGGTCTCGGTCCCGACGTTGGATGTAGCCGCGAGCCATGCCAACCACCCGGCAAGACTGGCGGAGAAGACTTACGACGCGGTCACAACAAAGGCCTGAGCGGCCTGTTGTCATGAGGAGACGATGAGCCGGATCCACGAAGCATTGAAAAAGGCGGCGCAAGAACGATCCGCGCTGCTTTCGTCCGGGACTTCACCGGATTTAGTTGACGTCTCGGCCGATGTTCGCCGGACGACGGTTCCGGCCGAAGATCGAGCTGCGCCTTTACTTGTCGATTTGCCGCCGAAACGAGATTCATCGTTTCTAAGCTTCGATGAACTCGTTCAGAAGTGCGCACGGCCCAAATGGCAGCTTGATCCGCGGAGCAACGTTTTTGACGGTGCGCACAGCGACCAGATCGGTGCTGAGAGCTTTCGAACATTGCGCTCACGTCTTTATCAGATTGCTGGAACTCGCAAACTGAAGAGGGTTCTCGTGACCAGCAGTGTCCCTGAAGAAGGAAAGACATTTGTAACGGTCAATTTGGCGCAGTCGCTTGCGCGTCAGGACCAAAGTCGCGTGCTTTTGATTGATGCGGATCTCCGGGTATCCCGCATGCACCAGGTGCTAGGCGCTCCGGCCACACCTGGTTTAACGGACTATCTGCGGGGTCAAGCGGATGAATGCGCAGTGATCCAGAGAGGGCTCGAAGGGAATCTCTGCTTCATTCCCGGTGGCAGCCCAGTTTCAAATCCCAGTGAACTCCTCCTGGGCGCACGCATGAAGTATCTACTGGAACGGGTCACGCCAGTTTTCGACTGGCTGGTTCTGGATTCTCCCCCGGCGCTGCCTGTTCACGATGCGAGCCTGATTGCCGATCTTTGCGACGGCGTTCTTTTTATTGTGCGAGAAGGAGCAACTGATTTTGAAGTGGCGGAGAAAGCGTCCTCTGAATTTCGGGAAAAGAATCTGCTCGGGGTAATCTTGAATCGTGCTGAGAAGAGCGATTCCTACGGTGGCTATTACTACGGTTATTCAGCTGCGGCCAAAAAGAAAAACTAGATCCGCCGGATCTCAGATTTACGTTGCTCGTGTCCTCTGCTCAGATAATCTCCAGGTAATTGCCGCACCTCATAAACCGTCTTTTCGTGGATCCATTTCAGCCTGCAGCCGAGTTTTCGATTGACTCCACCGGAGTCTCGCCGCGCTGAAGTAGCCAGAGAATGGGTAAGAGCAGAAGCAGGCCCAACAGAAAAAATACGATCCCGCCTTCATGATGCAGCCGGCCGAAAAGGAAGTTTGGGTCCACGTACTCCGCAAGGATCGTTAAGGTTGCGATACGGACTCCGTTCTTGACCACCATAATCAACAAACCCGCAACCACAAAAACCACCTGTTTCCACGCGGTGCGCAGGAGAAGGTGGCCAGCGACAAGCGCGAGAATAAGTAATGCCAGGCTCGAGCGGATACCGCTGCATTCCTTCGCGACTTCAATATTGAAATGCGCGAGATGAAAAACGAATCCCTCTCGAAGAGCGGGAACTCCCACGAGGTCAAAAACCAATTCAGTGATGTCCGCGGATCCCTTTTGCAGGAAATAGATCGAGCGATTCAGCAGCGCGGCCGGAAACGGGATTGTGAGAAAGAGAAAGAGCAAAGGAAAGCGTCCATTCTTGAGCGCTTCTCTCCCAAAAAAAAGGGCAAAACCTGAGAGCCATACAAGGACCAAGGCGAACACGTAAGCAGCGAGCAAGTCAGCTTGTGTCCAGAGAGCGGACGAGTGCCGCGTCCAGATGAAGGTGACAGCCGCAAGCGTAATAAAGACACCAGCCAGGAGATAATCGAAAGAAACCAGTCGAAAAATCTGCCTCTGCCTTATGTAAATCAGCCATGCACTTATGAAGGGGATGAGAATCACATGGGAAGCGTTGTCATTCGCGACCGAGAAACGCAGCAACGCGACGCACGGCTTCCAGAAGAAGGCGAGCGAAAGGGCGAGCCACAAACCGTAAAACAACAATCTTTTGCGATCGAAGTAGTCTTCAGCGTTCAATCGGAACTCTCCTCAGGACATCGTCGTACACCGACCATCCTACAGAAACCTGTGCCACTTACGAAACCCTGAGGCAGGCCCAAACCCTTGCAACCGTGCTTCGCATTCTTTGCATAGGATGCCGTTACGAGAAAGCAACTCGTAGGTTCATAGATTTGAAGATCCCACAGGGGATTGACAAGCCGCTTGAAAAAATTTAGGGGACGGCTCCCTCGCTGGAACTCCAAACTAAGTGCGGAGGGTCTTTGAGCGTCCGGGTGAGTTCCTGCCGTTTTCCTTTTGATCGCATCACCGATCCGGTCAACAAACCTAGTGTTATGAATCATTACGACGGCCTCCCCCGCTGTGACATTGAGGGAAAGGATGATCTGCCGGCAGAAAAGAGAGACCGTCACGAATTGTTAGTTTACGTGTAAACGGATATTAACCCTTTTGTTTTGTATTAGCTATCTGCGAGGCGAAGAGCCCATTCTGTCCCACTTTGCGGAAGCATATTGCAGTTATAGGGCATTGCTTTTCACATGCAAACGCCCTTCCGCCACCTCGGCGCTCAGTTGAGAATGGAGCCAAACTCTAACTCATGTAGAATCATTCACATAGCAAAGGACCCTAACGGTCTCCACCCGTCTGGCAGCGGGCCCTACTGGCACGGCAATTGCCCTATCAAGAGTAACCGCCGGGTGTGACCCTAACGGCGATAGCCTGCTGCAAAAGTCAGTAAGTCCTGAGGAGGGACGAAATTCTTGGACACTTTCCTGGGAAGCGTGGAAGGCGGTTCATCAGCGAAGCAGCCTTGGTACGCGATCCAAGTCCGCTCCCGCAAGGAGAACTACGTTGCCTCGCAGATCGCTGGACAAGGGTATGAGTGCCTTCTGCCAACGTACAAGTGCATCCGGAACTGGTCGGACAGGCGGAAGGAAGTGGAACAGCCACTGTTTCCTGGGTATTTGTTTTGCCGGTTCGACTTCCAGCAACGAAGGCCGTTAATCCTCACTCCAGGGGTTCTCCAGATTGTGGGAACCGGACGCACACCAGTCCCTGTATCCGACGATGAGATCCGAGCACTGCAACTGGCTGTGTCCTCGGGGTTACCAAAGCAACCCTGGCCTTACCTGGAAGTGGGCCAGCGGGTCCGCGTGAATTACGGCACTTTGGCGGGGCTCGAAGGCATTCTTGTCAACCTGAAGGGGAATCATCGAGTGGTTCTTTCCGTGACATTGCTTCAGAGGTCGGTGGCAATGGAAGTAGATACAGCGTGGCTGACTCCTGTCAAAGAATTTGTGCGCCGCAGCGCAACACCAGGAATCCTCCACCCAATTCGAGCGACACTGGGTAGTTAGATTCAACGGGATCGCAAGTGGAGCAAGAAGCATGAGCCCAACCGAATTAAGAGCGCGGCGAGCGGAAGACATGCCCAATTTGGAAGTTCACGCCCATCTGTCCATGCTGAATATGGGAAATACGCCTCCGCGCATCTTGTTGAATGAAGACGCCTTCGTGTCCATGTTGTACCTGGAGCGCCGCCGAGCGGAGCGCGCACGCAAGCGATTTGTGTTGATTCTGGTGGAAGTGAAGAAAGCACTGGACAGCACTCGCCAAAAGGACCGCACTATCCAGTTGCTGACCAGCTCACTCACGGACGCGACACGCGAAACGGACATCATCGGCTGGTATCTAGAGAACAACTTGGTTGGAGTCGTCGGGACGGAACTTGGGAAGGCCACGAACAAGGTTGTCCAGGAGAGGTTTCTCGACAAGCTTCGGACCAATTTCGAATCAACGCTGGGGATGGAAGCGAGCGCGTGCATCTCGGTCTCCTTCCATTTCTTCCCCGAGGAATACGAGGACGGGGTTGACGACCATACGGCGAATATCAAGCTGTATCCGGAATTCAAGAAGCGCGAGAACACGAAAAGAATTTCACTGGCAATCAAGCGCTGCATTGACCTGGCCGGGAGCGCTGCTGCGCTGTTGTTCCTTTCACCTGTTTTTGCGGCCATCGCCGTGGCGATTAAACTTTCTTCGAAGGGACCGGTGCTCTTCAAGCAGCAACGGCTGGGCCAGTATGGAAAACCCTTCACGGTTCTGAAGTTCAGATCGATGCGTACAGATTGCGACGCGAAGATTCACCAGCAGTACGTTGAGCAGTTCATTGCCGGCCAGGTGGACGGGCATTCAGAAGCGGAAGCAAAGCCTGTCTTCAAGATCCAGAAAGATCCGCGGGTTACTTCCATCGGGCGGTTTATCCGCAAGACCAGCCTGGATGAACTGCCTCAATTTTGGAATGTGTTGCGCGGAGATATGTCGCTTGTCGGCCCACGTCCCCCCGTCGCTTATGAATTTCGCGCGTACGAAGTGTGGCACCGTCGCCGCGTGCTGGAAATCCAGCCTGGCCTCACTGGTCTGTGGCAGGTGGAAGGGCGCAGCCGAACGCGTTTTGACGATATGGTGCGTTTGGACCTGAAGTATGCGCGCGCTTGGTCTATCTGGTTGGATCTGAAAATCCTAGCACAGACGCCTGCGGCCGTGATTCAGGGTGAAGGCGCACACTAACGCCGCACGGTTTGACGGCAAACTCTTTCCGCCTCAACTCGGCCCAAGCCAGGCCATATATCCCATCAGAGTGAAGGAAGCGAACCAACGAATACCCGTGTCATTGCTGCACGCAGCGCTGACGTCCCCAAGCCTCGTGCAGTCCTACTGAAGTCTCAAGGAGTTCCTCTATGCGTACCGGAGTGATTGGTTACGGTTACTGGGGGCCGAACATCGTTCGGAACTTCCATTCCCAAGAGGACTGTGAAGTGGTTCTGGTAGCAGATCGCAACGCAAAGTGTGAAGGCCGGCTGAAAAAAATGTTTCCGTCCGTTGCCTTTACGACAGACGAAAACAAGATCCTGACATCACCCAACATCGACATTGTGGCGGTGGTCACCCCGGTTTGGACCCACTACGAACTAGCAAAACGTGCCTTGGAGAATGGCAAACACGTGTTCGTCGAGAAGCCCTTTACCGACAGCGCCGCCCAGGCTGAAGAATTGATTGAGCTGGCGGACCGCAAGAATCTGAAGATCATGGTGGACCACACGTTTTTGTTCACCGGCGCCGTCAAGAAGATCAAAGAACTGGTGGTGAAGAAAGAACTTGGGGATCTGTATTACTACGATGCCTTGCGCGTGAATCTGGGTCTTTTTCAACACGACGTAAACGTGATCTGGGACTTAGCCCCGCATGATTTGTCGATCATGGATTACGTCATATCCGAAAAACCCGAAGCGGTTGTGGCCACCGGAGAGAAACACCTAAACGGCGTTGAAGATGTCGCCTTCATTACCGTCTACTTTCCCAAGCGCATCATTGCTCACGTCAACGTGAACTGGCTCTCACCTGTAAAAGTGCGCACAACCCTGATTGGCGGCGAAAAGAAAATGCTGGTCTGGAACGACTTGGAGGCCGACGAGAAGATCCGAATTTACGACAAGGGTGTAAGCATGTCGGCGAATCCAAGCAACCTGCATCAACTGCTGGTCAGCTACCGGTCCGGCGACATGTGGGCACCGCAGGTAGAGCAGGTGGAAGCGCTCCGCGCTGAAACAGCCTATTTCCTCAAGTGCATAGAAGGGAATGTGAATCCGTTCAATGACGGGCAAGCGGGCCTGCGTGTGGTCAAAATCCTTGAGGCCGCCGATCGATCGGTGCGCAGCCGGGGAGAGGCGGTGGTTCTGTGAACGAGTACGTCTGCCTCGCGCCCAGCGTGAAATTGGGGAAAGACGTAAAGCTGTCCAAGTTCATCAACCTTTATGGATGCGAGATTGGTGATGAAACAAAGATCGGCGCTTTTGTGGAAATCCAGAAGAATGCACGAGTGGGCCGCTGCTGCAAGATTTCCAGCCACACGTTTATCTGCGAAGGTGTGGAAATCGAAGACAACGTTTTTATCGGCCACAGTGTGACGTTCATCAATGACACCTACCCCCGCGCAACCGCTCCCGGCGGCAGCCTGCAGACGGAGGCCGATTGGAAGGTTGAAAAAACAAGGATTTGCAAAGGGGCGTCGATCGGTTCCGGGTCCACAATCCTGAGCAATATCACGGTTGGCGAAAGCGCGATTGTGGGAGCGGGCAGCGTGGTGACCAAGGATGTGCCCGCCAAGGCAATAGTGGCGGGGAATCCCGCAAAGTTCTTGAGATTTTTGAATGAGGAGAAAAAGTAGGCCATGGCTAATCCGATGAAGATTCCTTTTCTCGATCTGGTAGCACCTCACAAAGAGTTGGAAGAGGAATTGTTGGCAGTGGTGAAGAAAGCGTTTAGCAATGCGGGCTTTATCGGCGGACCGATGGTTGAGGAGTTTGAGCGTGAGTTCGCGGCCTTTTGTGGTACGAAATACTGCGTCGGTGTGAATAGCGGAACCGACGCGCTACGATTTGCATTTATGGCGGCGGGTGTCGATCAGGGAGATATCCTCATCACTGTTCCGAACACATTTATCGCCACTACGGAGGCTATCTCCCAAGCTGGCGCACAAATCGCTTTCGTTGATATTGACGCAGCGACGTATACGATGGACCCCGAGAAACTGGAAGAGTATTTCCAAACGCAATGCCAATTCGACGTCTCGCGCGGGAGACTCTTCGAGAAAACTTCAGGGCGGCCAGTGACCGGGGTCGTCCCCGTTCACCTCTATGGGCAGACGGCGGACATGGATCCGATCATGGAGCTCGCCGAACGCTATAACGTTACCGTGATCGAGGATGCCTGTCAGGCTCATGGCGCTGAGTATTTCTCCAAGCGCCAGGGCAGGTGGAAAAAAGCAGGCTCGATAGGCCGGGCGGCTGCGTTCAGTTTCTACCCAGGCAAAAACCTTGGCGCTTGTGGTGAAGCCGGCGCAGTCACGACGAATGACGAATCAATGGCGCAGCGGATGCGCATGATTCGCGACCACGGTCAGGCGAAGAAGTACTACCACGACATCGAGGGCTACAATGGCAGGCTGGATTCGATTCAGGCAGGATGGCTTTCCGTGAAACTCCGCCATCTCGCCAATTGGAACGAAGCCCGCCGTGCCCTCGCACACCGCTATCATGAGTTGTTTGCGGACGCGAAGGAGGCCATCGTAGCGCCGGTTGAGGCACCGTGGACGAAGGGCGTTTACCACCTTTATGTTGTGCGCGTGCAAGATCGCGAAGCACTCCAGGGTGCGCTTGCGGAGGTTGGGATTGGCACGGGGATTCACTATCCGATTCCGCTACACCTGCAAAAGGCCTACCAGCACCTTGGCTATAAGAATGGCGATTTCCCGATAACGGAACGTGTTGCCGCCGAAATCGTCTCACTTCCGATGTTTCCGCAACTTCAGCTCGACCAACAGAGAGAAGTCGTTTGTAGAATGAAAGAGTTCTTCGCTTCCAAACTTAGCGCACTCCGTTAGAATCAGCGACTGCCAAATTGAACTTTGACCGCTGGCGGAATCCTCCTGCAGGGTTCAAAGACTTACGTACGTTTCCCATCTTCCCCATCATTATTCCTCAAAATCATCCGCAGGTGCGGCAGCACACTTACTGTACTAGACAAAAAAATCGCTCAATTTTGTGGCTAATCAATATATTTCGATGAACTCACACGGATTTCGGGCACCCCGAATCGACCGCTTGATGACAGTTTATTTGGGACATCCGCTCGCAAGGCTCACCAGCCGGGCATCCGAATTGCGCGTACCCATTTTGATGTATCACAGCGTCTCAGAAAGTCTTTTTGGAAGGTCGCGCCCTATCGACCAAATCAATACTTCGCCTTCTGTTTTCGCGATGCAAATGAAGTGGTTGCGGCAAGCCGGCTACCGTACAGTTAATCTTTCAGAAATGCTGGCCGCACTTGAAGCCGGTAATCATGTATCCAGGGCATTCGTGCTCACTTTCGACAATGGGTACCAGGATTTCTATACGGACGCTTTCCCGGTGATGAAGCAGTGCGGTTTTACAGCGACCGTTTTCCTAACCACTGATCGCATTCGGGACACCTCGGTACGGATCGAAGGTGCGAACTACCTTACCTGGCGAGACGTGCGCGAGCTACATGCCGAAGGAATACTGTTTGGCTCACACACAGTGACGCATCCTGATTTGCGTTCGCTCGAACCGGAACAGATCGATTACGAACTGGGATACTCGAAAGAGACCATCGAACAGAAACTGGGCAGCTCCATCGCGTCTTTCGCCTATCCCTTCGCATTCCCCGAGGAAGATGACGGATTCAAACGGTTCCTGGTCGACCTCTTGGAAAACCTTGGCTTTGAAAATGGTGTTTCGGCGGTGATCGGCCGTGCCCAACCCGGGAAGAATCGTTTTTTCCTACCCCGCTTGCCGGTCAATTCTTGGGATGATTCAAGGCTCTTGCGGGCGAAACTTGAAGGTGGGTATGACTGGCTGCATTGGCCTCAGTGGGCGCATCAGTTCGCCTATCACAATGTGTCCCTGATGCAGCGATCAAGCTCAGTAAGGTGGGACGCGGCGGAATGAGGGGTCAGATTATCGATCTGAATGATCGATCCCATAGGGTATCTGGATATGGTTACCCTGGCCGGTGCGGCCCGGTCGGTGCTGATCGACTCCGGTGGACTGCAGAAAGAAGACTACGGGCTTCGGGTTCCCTGCGTCACGGTGCGGGACGAAACGGAATGGGTCGAAACCGTGGAAGCCGGTTGGACCAAGGGCGTCTATCAGCTTTACGTCGTGCGGGTGACCGACCGATTGAATGTTGTGTTCCGGACTTCGATGCAGCAGCACAACGAATTTAAGTCTCCAGTCACTGATGCTCACGCTGTGGTAGAAAGCACCCTTATTTCGTAGCGTCTTCTGCCAAAACGGACACACATGAGACTCATCGACTTCTATTACTTAGTCAAGCCGGCCATCCCGCACCACGTGCGCTTGAAGCTCAGGAGCATCATCGCGTCCAGACGTCGCCGACATGTTGCGAATGTTTGGCCGATCGACGAGTCGACAGTGCGGCGGCCCGGCTCGTGGCGCGGGTGGCCGGGAGGAAAGTCATTTGCATTCGTATTGACGCACGATGTCGAGGGTCAGAAGGGGATGGAACACTGTAGAGCTTTGGCTGAACTGGAGATGGAGTTAGGCTTCCGTTCCTCCTTCAACTTTGTTCCTGAAGGCGAGTACGATACGCCCTCCTTGCTCCGATCCTTTCTCGCTGAACATGGCTTCGAAATCGGCGTTCATGATCTGCATCATGATGGCACGCTGTATCGGTCAAAGGCTGATTTCATCGCCGGGGCCTCCCGCATTAACGAGCACCTGAAGCGCTGGCAGGCGGTTGGATTCAGGTCCGCGTTTATGTTCCACAATCTCGAGTGGTTGAAAGAGCTGAACGTCCTGTATGACGCATCAACATTCGATACGGATCCATTCGAACCGCAACCAGATAGCGCCAACACAATCTTTCCTTTTTGGGTCGGACGATCAGACGGAACCGGCTACGTCGAACTGCCTTACTCGCTGCCTCAGGATTCGACCCTGTTTCTGGTTCTCGGTGAAAAAACAAATGACATCTGGAAGCGCAAGCTCGATTGGGTCGCGCGGAACGGCGGACTGGCGCTCGTTAATGTGCATCCCGATTACATTGCGTTTGGGAACCGGGTCGGTCGCACGGAGTTTCCGGTAACTTTGTACAAAGAGTTCTTGACCCACGTCTCTGCACAATTCGGAGATGCTGCCTGGTGCGCACTGCCGAAGGACGTGGCACAATTTGTCAAGGACTCGTTGTTCGCAACGGCAGGTCCTGCGAAGAGAACGAAGACTCTCGCGAAGGAAGCACTGTGACGGTCTACAAAATTGACCCGATTCGCGACACGCGATGGGCTGAATTTATCAGCCGTCATGACTCCGCGTCGGTCTTTCACAGTCTGCCATGGCTTGAAGCGATACAACGTACGTACGGGTACACACCCGTCGTTTACACGACCTCTCCACCATCTTCGCCGCTGTCGAATGGCATCGTGCTGTGCCAGATTCATAGCTGGCTGACCGGCCACCGCATGGTGTCTGTTCCATTCTCCGACCATTGCGAACCGCTGCTGGATGGCCCGAGTGCTGCGGCCGCGATCGCGGAAGAGCTAAAGAAGGCAGTGGATGTCGGGAAATGGAAATACATTGAGCTCAGGCCTAGGACTGAACTGCCCACTGTGGACGGCGCTGTCAAGTTCCCCGATTGTTACCTGCACATGCTCGATCTACGACCGGCCACGGACGAGCTCCTGCGGCGGACACATAAGACGGGCGTTCAACACCCGATCAGACGCGCGGAGCGTGAAGGACTTGTATATGAATACGGAAACTCGGAACCTCTGCTGAATGCGTTTTACCGTCTCATGATTAAGACGCGCCGACGGCACCAACTGCCGCCGCCACCCATCCAGTGGTTCAGGAACTTAGCTGCCTGCATGAGGGAGCGGCTGCAGATTCGAGTAGCGTTTAAGGACGGGGAAGAGACTGCCAGCATTTTGACTCTGCAGCACAAGGACGTAGTCGTGTACAAGTACAGTTGTTCTGATAAGACGTTCAGTAATCTTGGAGGCACTCCGTTTCTCTTGTGGAAAACGATTGTGGAAGCAAAAGCAGCAGGGCTGACGTGCTTGGATCTCGGCCGTTCAGACGCAGATAACTCCGGGCTGATTGCCTTCAAAGATCGCTGGGGCGCGAAGTCTTCAAAGCTCACGTATCTGCGCTGGTCGCGAAAGCAGGTTCCCGATGTGGCCGGACGACGTTCGTCCGGTGTGATTAATCTGCTGTTCGCTATGATGCCAGACGCAGCTCTGCAAGTGGCGGGACGTATTCTCTATCGTCATGTCGGCTGATCCCCAACCGGACCAGGTACCCGTCGCGAGGCTGGATCGGAACCGGCGAAACGCGCTTACAACTGAGAGCGCAGCGCAACTATTATGGGTGGACGAATGAACGTTTGCATGCTAGCGTACGCGCACTATATTAACGACGCCCGAATCAAGAATTACGTGCGAACGCTGGAGGACCAGGGACACCACGTCGATGTCATCGCCCTCCGCTGCGATGGCGAGGTGGCCATCGAAGAGCGCCGGTGCGGTACTACTTTCCGGATCATGGCCAAGTACCAGGGCGAGAGCACGCTCAAGTACTTTTGGTCCTATCTGAAGTTCTTTCTAAAGTGCTCGTTTCTTCTTGCCCGCCGCTCGTTCCGCCACCGGTATGATGTCGTTCACGTGCACAACATGCCCAACGCATTGGTGTTCGCGGCCATCGTTCCAAAAATGCTCGGCGCCAGGCTCATGCTGGACGTGCACGATCTCATGACGGTCAACTACATGGCGAAATTCGATGTCACCGAAAACGACCTTCCGGTGAAGCTCCTCAGACTCGAACAGAGGTTGTCGGCATTGCTGGCCGATCACATCTTCTGCGCGGACCATAACCAGCGCGACTATTTAGTGGAATACTGCGGAGTAGCGGAGAAGAAGATTAGTGTCCTGCTGAACCTGCCGAATGCGGAATTGTTCCGGCCCGTGACCGTCCAAAAGAAGACCGACGCGTTTCGTATCGTGTATCACGGCACCATTGCACACCGTCTGGGAATCGACCTGATTGTGCGGGCCATGGCCAGGGTCGTCACTCGTGTGCCGGCCGAGCTGTGGGTTTACGGTGCAGGTGATTACCTGCCCGAAGCGCTGGCACTGTCGTCAGAGTTGGGACTGGAGGGAAAGGCACATTTCAGCGGAGCGTTTTTTCCGGTGGAGAAGATACCTGAGATGGTGTGCGGCATGGATCTCGGGATTATCGGTAACCGGCGCAATCTCGCTTGCGACAAATACATGCTTCCAGTGAAGCTGCTGGAGTATGTGTATCTGGGCGTACCCGTGGTCGCGCCACGTCTTGAGGTGATAAGTTATTACTTCGACGAAACCATGGTTCGCTTCTACGAGCCCGAAAACGTGGAGCAAATGGCCGATGCAATTGTGGAATTGTTCCACAACCGGAACGAACGCGAACGCCAGGCGCATGCGGCCTCCAGGTTTTATCAGAAATACAACATCAAAGCGCAAGCTGATCGTTATCTCGATCTGCTAACCGCGCCCAACATCAGTCCGCATGCCCTTCCTGAGCGTCCGGCGTGATCCAGTCGAAGCCAGCTTCCTTGCTAGCCACTTTGTCAGTTGCGGAGACCGCTGCTGTCCCCAGGCCGGAGAAGCCCTCTCTGTGGCTGTGGGTGCCTTACATTTGGTTGTTCTTTACAAGCACGCGGGCCCTTTCCAGTTGGCTCGCAGGGGGTAGAACAGGATTGCAGGTCTCTGACTCCGGCAACCCTTTGGACCGCATGCTTATGACGTTTTTGATCGTGCTCGGGTTGTTTGTGCTTGGCTCACGGGCGGAACAGACCATAAGGATTCTCGCTAACAACAAGTGGGTGGTTGCGCTCTTCATCTTCATCGCCTCGAGCATTCTATGGTCGAATTTCCCCGACATTTCACTTCGAAGAGGCATTCGGTCGATCGGCACGCTTGTGATGGTGCTCGTTGTGCTCACGGAGCCCAATCCTCTAGGGGCCGTGCGTGCTCTACTTCGACGTCTGTATCTGGTGCACATCCCCCTCTCGATTATCGCAATCAAGTTCTTCAGGAACTTCGCTGTTTTGTACAACTGGAACGGCACCGAGGAGGAGTGGACAGGGCTCGCCACAGACAAGAACAGTCTTGGGCAGGTTGCGATGTGCAGCGGTCTGTTCTGTATTTGGCAGATTCTTCAGGATTGGCCGAAGAGAAAGTTGAATCTGAAGAAGCTGGTACTGAGTGTGCTGCTGCTCCTCCTCACGCTTTGGTTGTTACGCGGATCGAAAAACGTTCATAGCAGCACAGCCATCATCGGATTTGTAATTTGTTCCGTCGTTCTTATCGGGTTGCAGTACGTTAAAAAAAGAAGCGCCCATGCCAAAAGCATTATTCTGGCGGGGTCCATGGCGCTTACTATCCTGGCGCCGCTGGCATACCTTGCATTTCAAGCGTTTGACACAACGCCGGTTCAGATGGTGCTCCAGGCTACAGGACGTGACATGACGCTTACGGATCGCACCCTCATTTGGACCGACGTTATCAACGATGCCGCGAAGAGCCCGGTGCTCGGCGTCGGGATCGGTGCCTTCTGGGTCGGGCCGATTGGGTACAACATGTATCCCCTCCCCAACTGGTCCCAGAAGACGCCTGGATGGCGGCCAGAAGAAGGACATAATGGCTTTATCGATGTCTACGCTCAGCTCGGCGCGGTTGGGGTAGTGTTGCTGCTTATTGTCATCGGAGTTGCCTTCGCCGGTGCGCTCACCCATCTTGAGAGTGACTTCCAATTCGGAAGTTTACGCCTAACGTTCTTGCTGAGCGTCATCATGAGCAATATGACCGAGACCAGCTTTCTCGACGGAACGCATGGTCCCTGGTTTCTGTTTCTGCTCATGGCCGTCAATCTTCCGAGGCCAATTCGTGAGGCACCCTCAAGAAAAAACAGCATAGCTGTGGGCAATTCGGCTGATCGTGATGAACAGTCCTTCAAGGGCGATGTTTTGGTGTCATCTCCGTTTCACCGCAGCACGGATAGTTCATTGGCACTCCCTGAGATGTCGCCTTACTTCGAAAGTTATAGCCTGGTCTGATGGCAAGCCGCACGAAGCACATTACGGTTTGTGTGTGTACTTATCGGCGCCCGGAGCTGCTGAAGAGCTTGTTGGAGGATCTTCGGGAACAGGCGACGGGTGGTTTATTCACCTATTCGATTCTGGTTGTCGACAACGATCATCAAGAGTCAGCCAATGCAGTTGTCTCGGAGTTCGCAGCCGGGCAGAAGATTCACGCCGATTATTACGTCCAGCCTGAACAGAACATCGCTCTGGCTCGAAACATGGCGATCGAACACGCAACCGGGGACTTTATTGTTTTCATTGACGACGACGAATCTCCGATTCAGCGCTGGCTCCTCACATTGTTCGAGGCCTGTAACAAGTTCAATGCGCACGGTGCTCTGGGGCCGGTACATCCGCGCTTTGTTGAAGCCCCGCCTGACTGGGTTGTGGACGGCAAGTTTTATGATCGCCCGACGTACCCGACCGGTTTCGTGATTGATTGGCGGAAAGGACGCACAGGAAACACACTGCTGAAGAGAGAGGTTTTCGCGGGTGTTAGCCAGCCATTCAGGCCCGAGTTTCGCACTGGGGAAGACCAAGACTTCTTCCGGAGGATGATCGAAAAAGGGTATGTCTTCATTTGGTGCAACGAGGCTGTGGCATATGAAAGCGTCCCGGCCAGCCGTTGGAACCGCGCGTTCCTGCTGAAGCGAGCACTTCTGCGGGGACACGCTTCGCTGGCCCATCCAACATTTTCTGTGCGCGACATCTTGACATCCGCGGTGGCTGCTCCAGCTTATGCCTTGGCACTCCCGTTCGCCTTAGTGATGGGTCAGGGCAAGTTCATGAGCATCCTGGTCAGGTTATTCGACCACCTAGGCCGACTGCTTGGTTTTATAGGCATCAATCCGATAAAAGATCCGTACGTTACCACATAGGAGAAATGGTGAGATAGAAATGAATTCTACGGAAAAGAATTCTTTGATTGTCTGCCCCAAGGATCGCATACTCGTGACCGGCGCGGCCGGTTTTATCGGATATAGAGTAGTAAATTCTCTCTTAGAGTTAGGTTTTCGCAACTTACGTTGTCTCACGAGACCTTTCAGCAAAATGGACGGTCTTCATAAGGTACTCCGCTCCCATCAAGACAGTGCACAAGTCGAAATCATGACAGGCAACCTCCTTTCCCCACAGGACTGCGCCGGTGCGACCCAAGGCGTGACCGTGGTTTTTCACCTGGCTGCGGGCAGAGGTGAAAAGTCGTTTCCTGACGCCTTCATGAACTCGGTTGTGACTACACGAAATCTTCTTGACGCATGTGTCACACAGGGAACTCTGCGGCGATTTGTCAACATGAGTTCCTTCGCGGTCTACAAAAATGAGGGGAATCCCCAATGGCGGTTGCTGGACGAGTCTGCCCCGGTCGAGGAGCATCCTGAATCACGCGGCAACGCCTACTGCTTTGCCAAAACAGAGCAGGACAAACTCGTGATGGAGTACGCCCGCCGTTTTAGAATTCCTTATGTCTTCATACGTCCCGGGTGGGTTTATGGCCCTGGCAATCCGGGTATACATGGCCGCGTGGGCATCGGCACCTTCGGAATTTTCCTGCATCTTGGAGGTGGCAACACTATGCCACTCACATATGTCGACAACTGCGCGGAGGCTACAGTTCTGGCAGGTTTAACCAAGGACATTGATGGAGAAGTTTTCAACATCGTCGATGATAACTTGCCTTCAAGCCGGCAGTTTCTGCGCCTCTACAAACGCAATGTCAGGCAGTTCAGGTCAATCTATGTTCCGCACGGTGTCAGTTATGTTCTTTGCCGTATATGGGAATGGTACTCGAAATGGTCAAAGGGGCAACTGCCGCCGGCATATAATCGCAAACTGTGGCACGCGTCCTGGAAGAAAACACGCTATAGCAATGCCAAGCTGAAGTCCCGAGTCGGATGGCAGCCTTCGGTACCGACGAGCGAAGGGCTTCGGCTTCATTTTGAGAGCTGCCGCACGGGAGCATCACGTGCTTAAAATCGCGATAGTGGGCTGTGGAAAGATTGCGGACGATCACGCTGAGCAAATCCAGCGGATCAAGGACTGCGAGATTGTAGGCGTCTGTGACCGCGAGCTGTTGATGGCGCGCCAGCTGTACCAGCGATTTCCGATCAAGCAGTACTTCGACAATTTGAACGATCTGCTGAACCAAGCAAAACCCGACGTAGTCCATATAACAACGCCGCCGCAAAGCCATTTCAGCATTGCCAAGACTTGCCTTGAGGCCGGATGTCATGTCTATGTCGAGAAGCCGTTCACCGTTTACGAGCACGAGACACGGGAACTTCTGGCATTTGCGAATACCAGGGGTTTGAAGGTAACCGCCGGTCACGACGATCAATTCAGACACTCGGCGCGGCTAATGCGGGAGCTCATCCAGAGCGGTTACCTCGGCGGAGCACCGATCCATATGGAGAGTTACTTCTGCTATGAACTGGGGCGAAGCGGGTTCGCTGGTGCCCTGATGAACGACAAGAACTACTGGGTACGTAAGCTGCCGGGTGGGCTGCTACACAACATCATCAGCCACGGCATCGCCCGCATAGCGGAGCATATTGCGAGTGAAACCCCTGCTGTTATAGCTCACGGATTCATCAGTCCCTTTTTGCGGAGCACGGGTGAAACACAGCTCATAGACGAGCTGAGAGTCATAATTTCCGAAGAAAAGGGGACTACAGCGTATTTCACGTTCTCATCGCAAATGCGCCCGTCCCTGCATCAGTTTCGGGTCTACGGAACTAAAAATGGTCTTGTCCTTGATCAGGATCAGGAAACCATCATCAAGCTGCGCGGCCAGAGGTATGTCAGCTACGTGGAGAAGTTTGTTCCGCCAGTAAGTATGGCGAAACAGGACATCTCGAATGCGATTACCAATATGCGGCGATTTCTGAGGAGGGACTTTCACATGAAGTCGGGCATGAAATACCTGATTGAGTCATTCTACCGGTCAATCATTTCGGACATTCCAGTCCCCATCCCCCATCGAGAAATCATATTGACCGCTCACATTATGGATCGAATCTTCAGTCAAATACGAACGAGTCCTGAGACTGCGCTTGTGCCCTCCTCTTTCGAAACCTCGTTGCGATGAATCACCCTAGATTTCTAGTGCACATTAGCGCTAGGTTCGTAGTGTCTGGTCGATTAGCTGTCAGGAGCGAGTAGGATGAAAGTTTCAGTATTCGGCCTTGGCTACGTCGGGTGTGTTTCCGCGGCGTGTCTTGCCCAACGAGGCCACGACGTAATCGGTGTTGACGCGAATCCGTCCAAAGTTGCCATGATCAACCAGGGCTCGCCACCTGTGATTGAGACGGGCCTCTCGGAGCTACTCGCGGACGTCACCAAGAGTGGGAAATTCAGGGCGACCGAGGCGTGGCAGGACGCAATTGCTGCTAGTGAGGTCGCATTAGTCTGCGTTGGAACTCCGAGCAATCCAAACGGAAGCCTTTCTACGGACCTCGTCAAACGGGTCAGCGAGCAGATAGGTACTGCGCTCGCGACCAAGGATGCGTATTTCGTAGTTGCGATCCGCAGTACGGTTCTGCCAGGGACCGTTGAACGAATTGTGATTCCGTTGCTGGAATCGCGGTCGGGGAAGACCGCTGGGCGTGATTTTGGCGTGTGTATGGTGCCTGAGTTCCTGCGTGAGGGCACCTCGGTAAAGGATTTCTTTCACCCGCCCCGCACCGTGATTGGGGAATTGGATTGTCGCGCAGGCAAAACCGTGGCCTCACTGTTTGAGGGAATTGAGGCTCCCCTAGTCCATACTAGCATCCCTGTGGCGGAGAGCCTGAAATACGCTGACAATGCGTTTCACGCCCTTAAGGTGACGTTTGCGAACGAGATCGGGAATATCTGCAAGGCAGCTGATTGCGACAGTCACGAGGTCATGAACATCTTCTGTATGGATCACAAGCTCAATCTGTCGGCGTACTACCTCAAGCCAGGTTTCGCGTTTGGCGGTTCATGTCTACCGAAGGACTTGCGTGCACTTACTTATCATGCCCGGAGCCTGGACGTTCCGACTCCACTGCTCGACGCGATTCTCGTGAGCAACAAAAAACAGATAGAGCGCGTAACCACTCTGCTGCAACGCTACAAGGGCCGCTCTCTTGGCTTTCTGGGGTTGAGTTTTAAACACGGAACCGACGATCTGCGCGAAAGCCCAATTCTGGAAGTCATCGAAACGATGCTCGGAAAGGGATTCCGTGTAGCCATCTATGATGAATTCGTTTCGATCGCCCGCCTGGTTGGGGCAAATAAGGAATACATCCAGAAGGAAATCCCTCACGTGTCCTCGTTGATGCGATCGTCGGCAGAGGAGCTCGTGCGCGAATCCGATGTGGTCGTGGTCAGCACGGCTAGCGGACGTTTCCGAGAGGTACTCGCAGAAAGTCATCGCCCGGATCAGGTTGTTGTCGATCTGATACGAATTGTCGAAAAGCCGGGCACGCTCAATGGTAATTACTATGGCATCTGCTGGTAGCGCGCAAGTGGAGAGCAAGAAGCCGTCTGACGCTCTCGCTACAAAGGCAGCCAGACGAATTCTGCTGATCTCGAACCGGGTGATGCACTACCGCGTGTCAGTCTACAACTATTTCTGGCGACGCTTCCGGGAACATGGTTGGGATTTTGTTGTCTTGTCGAACGAGCTGCAGCGGCAGAACCAGAATCAGCCCCTTTTCGAACTGGTAGAGCGGCCATTTGGTTTCTTCAAGTACCGCGAGGAGATCCGCCGAATCAGTCCCGACGCTGTCATTCTGTTCCTGCATCTCAAGGATCGAATCCAATGGCCATTGATTCATTGGCTGAAGCTCTCAGGAATTCCAGTAGCCCTTTGGACGAAAACGAGAAATCTGGACGATCCAGACAACCGACTGCGCAATGTGTTCTTTGACTATCTCCACCAGATCAGTGATGGCCTGATCCTGTACACGTCGTCGCTACGGCGGTTTGTCCCAGAGCGGCTCCACGGCAAAGTATTCGTTGCCAATAACACGATTAACTTTGGAGATTTTCCTCCGATCTCCGAGTTCAAAGAGGCCATCAAGCAGGAACTAGGAATCCCATTTAAAAAGGTAGTGTTGTTCGCTGGACGGATTGGGGAAGAAAAGAACCGCAAGAAGATCGATCATCTCATCGATATCTTCCATGATCTCGACCGGAAGGATGTTGGACTCGTAATTGTCGGGTCCGGGCTCACTGAAGAACTTCGCGCTCGTATGAACCCGGCAAATACGATTTATTTAGGAGAGATCCACGATCCTGAAAATCGCCAGATCAGCCGAATTTTTAAAATGGCGGACGTTTGCTCGATTCCCGGTCATGTCGGCTTGGGCCTCAACCAGGCATTTTTTTGGGGCCTCCCGATGGTTACCGAGCAGGGAAATCAGCCTCCCGAGATCGAATACCTCCGCGATGGCGAGAACGGGTTCATTGTGCCGGAAAATGACCGGATAGCGCTTCGAGATCGTCTTTTCTTTCTCATCGACAACGACGCGGAGCGCAGGCGAATGTCGGCGAACGCCCGTCGTGACATCCTTCAAGAGGCTTCGATTGAGACAATGTTCAACGGCTTTCTCTCTTGTGTGGAATACATCTCGCGTTAATCACCGCTTCAAAAGGCTAAGAAGAAATCAGCATGACAACGCAAACCAGTTCCAACTTTGATAACACGTCTGCGCAAAAAGCCAAACTTTCGGCGGAAAAGTCCATAGGTTTGACGGCACTCCCACAGTTGGTGAAAAGTGCCGAAGCGGTTCGGCGCTGGGTCGAAGAGAAGGAGTATCGAGGCTACGAGCCATTCGATGGATTGTCGAGCCCTCTCCGGGCGCTCACGTTCAGAAACCTCCTCGCCGAGCGGATCCTGCAGCAGGCGGTGCGGCAGTCACCCGTTAATATTCGACCTTTGGTCGGCATCAAGCCCCTTGATTCCACCAAGGGGCGCGGAATGATGGCTTGGGGCTATCTCTTGCTTTACCGTGCCACAGGAGATGCCGGCTACTGGACAAAAGCTGTGGCATGTCTGAAGTGGCTCGATACTCACAAGTCGCCGAAATTCGAGAAACATAGCTGGGCGAACCATTTCGATTTTTCCAGCCGCGGCGGCGCATACTATAAGAACGACAGCATTATTGTCTGGACGAGCCACATTGCGCAGGCATACCTTGAGGCCTTCGAGCAGTCTCAGGACCAGTGGTTCCTCGATATCGCGTCGAGTGCATGCGACTGGATCATGTCGCTACCGCGCGAGCGGACTGACCGCGGTGACTGCCTGAGCTATTTTGCACACGGACAGGAATCGATTCATAACGCGAACATGCTAGGTGCAGCGGCGCTCGCCCGCACGGCACGGCACACAGCTCGCCAGGACTACAAAGACGTGGCACGCAAGGCCATGCGTTACAGCTGCTTGCGCATGCTACCTGCTGGCGCGTGGTGGTATGCAGAAGATGACCAGTATCACTGGATCGACAATTTCCACACGGGCTATAACCTGGACAGTCTAAAATGTTATATCGAGTACACTGGTGATACCGAATTCTCCGACCACCTTATGAAAGGCCTTCGATTCTTTAAGACTCATTTCTTTGAGACGTCCGGGCGCCCAAAGTATTACCACAATAGAGCATACCCCATCGATATTCAGTGTGCTTCACAGGCAATCGACACGCTCGCTTACTTTGCTCCCGGAGATCCCGAGTCACTCTCCCTTGCCGTCAAAGTCGCCGACTGGACCATTCGCAATATGCAGGATCGCGCCGGTTTCTTCTATTACCGCAAGTATCCGTTCGGCATCACGGCCCGAACACCCATGCTTCATTGGGGGCAGGCCACGATGTTCAAGGGACTCGCTCATCTGGTCTTCAACCTGTCACCGGAAAAATTGAGCTCGGACCGGAGACTCCAAGACCGTTCAATCGGGCAGGACAAGAGAGTCGGGTAAGACGATACAGTGATGATGTCGAATTTACTGTCGAAAGGAGGGGCATGGGTACCCATGGGGTGGGTACGCCCGCTCTCCGGCATGTCGCTTGTGGTTCCCTTCTACCACATGGTAAGCAACGTTCATGTCCCGCACGTCAGCAATCTGTATCGCTTCAGAACCATCGCAGAGTTCACGTCGGATGTGGAATTTTTTGCACGCCACTTCGAACCTGTGACACTTAACGACATTGTTGATGCGTTGAACGAAACGCGAACCCTGAGCCGCTGCTGTTTCCACCTAACGTTCGACGACGGATTCAGGGAAATGTACGATATCGTTGCGCCCATCCTGCAGCGTGCAGGCGTCCCCGCCACGTTCTTCCTCAATACCGCATTCCTGGACGGCGGCGGTCTCGCACATTACAACGCGCTCAGCGTTCTGCTCGATCGGGTCCAGTCGCAGCCCTCCCGTGCCAGCGCTCGTCTGGAATCTATTTTGCCCGCGCCAAAAAGCGGCTGTACGACTCTGCAGGACCGGGTGCTGTCGATCGGGTACGCACAGAAGTCGCTTGTGCGCTCCCTGGCTGAAGCCCTGGATTTCGATCTCGATCAATACGTCTACGAAGCTCGGCCGCACCTCACCTCCGAGCAAATCGCGACGCTGCTCAATAAGGGGTTTAGCATCGGAGCGCACAGTCACGATCATCCCCTGTACGCCGACCTTTCGCTCTCAGAGCAGCTCACGCAAACTCGAATGAGCATGGAACTGCTCGGGACGCGATTCGGAGCCAACCCGAAAGCCTTCGCGTTTCCTCACAACGATAGCGGAGTCGGGGACGAATTCTTCAAGACAGTCTTCTCGGAATCATTGCTAGACGTCTCGTTCGGGACGTCAGGTCTCGTTCCGCACTTTCACCCAAGAAACATCCAGCGCGTAAGCATGGAGAAAACACCAGCGTCCGCCGGGCGGATTCTGGCATGGCAATTCATGCGCGCTACGTACTTCAGACTGCGCCCGACGCAACGGGTAGCTGCACTGAACGTTTGGTGAGTTAGAGGTAGCTCCATGAAAGAAGCATCCAGTCGGAACTCCGTTCTGAAATACCGTCCGGACCTAGACGGACTCAGGGCTGTGGCTATTTTGAGTGTTTTGGCGTATCATCTGTCACCTACGAGGGGGTCCGGGGGATTTGTAGGTGTTGATGTTTTCTTTGTACTTTCCGGGTATCTCATCAGTGCAATTATATTCAAGGAGATTGCAACCTGCCGTTTTTCGGTTCTTGCGTTCTATGAGCGGCGAATGCGGCGAATCTTCCCCGCGCTATTCGGCATGCTGATTGTCGTAAGCACAGTGATCAGCTTCTTCCTGCTCCCGAATGAGTTTATTGGTTATGCAAAATCTGTAATTGCGGCTACCACCTCTTCTTCGAACTTCTATTTCTGGCAGCATTCCGGCTATTTTGATTCGCCGACGTCAAACCCGATGCTGCACACGTGGTCGCTTGCGGTCGAGGAGCAGTTTTACGTTCTGTTCCCAATTTTTCTTTTAATCACACGTCGGTTCTTTGCGCAATGGCTAAAACAAAGCGTCGTGATTCTGCTTTTTGCTTCGCTCGCAGCAAGCGTAGCGACAGTGTATTACAACGTGACGACCGCGTTCTATATGCCGTACACTCGAGCGTGGGAACTGCTCCTGGGAACGGTCATATCTCTTGGGCTTTTCCCGCGCCTTCGACTAGCGGTGGTGCGGAATGGCGTTACCCTGTTGGGGATTGGAATGATCGGTTACTCAGTCTTGCGGTATAGTCCGCAGACACCTTTCCCGGGATTAGCAGCGGTGGTTCCGTGTGTCGGGTCAGCACTGATCATTGGGGCCGGTGAATCAGGTTCGACGCTGGTTGGCAAGGCACTTTCCTGGCGTCCGATGGTCTTTATCGGGCTAATTTCGTATTCTCTCTATCTTTACCATTGGCCTGTGATCATTCTGAATGATCTGGGGTTGTCGGTGAATTTCAGCGCTATCGTACCGCACAGATGGGCATTCCTTCTGATGTCGCAAACAAGCAATAAAGTAATGGAGCTTCTGGTCTCGTTTGTGCTGGCAGTCCTATCCTGGAGGTTTGTCGAGCGTCCGTTCCGAAGCTATCCGCGGCGAATTGAGCGGCGGCCTCTTTTTGCTCTCTCTGCGGCGGTCATGATAGTGCTACTTTTGTCCTCAGGGGCAGTGATTTATGCGAGTGGTTTCCCAGGGCGCTTCCCGAGTCGCGCAGTGCAAGTTGCATCTTTCCTTGCGCCTCCGGGTGCTTCAAATCTCGGGCAATTGGGCGATTGTGTGATTACTGAGGGCAATCGGGCCGCAGTCTTTGACAATAGCCATTGTCTACAGAGGACTCCAGGAAAGGAGACCTATTTGCTCCTCGGCGACAGCCATGCGGGATCACTGTGGGACGGTCTGAAGACGTCGTTGCCGAGCTCGAATGTTCCTCTGGCGGCTGTGTGGGGCTGCAGGCCTTCGATTCACCCCGAAGGCAGCCCGCTGTGCAAGCAGATGATGGATTTCATATTTCAGAAATACCTGCCGTCCCATGCGATTCAGGGGCTGCTTCTGGAAGCGCGCTGGTACTCGAAAGACCTGAATGAAGTGGGCGAAATTGTCACTTGGGCCAAGGCGCACGGCGTAATGGTAATCGTCTTTGGCCCGGTGGCTGAGTACGATGCACCGTTACCCAGGCTACTGGCGTATTCAATAGCTTGGAATAAGCCAAACCTGGCCCAGCAGCATCGCGTGGCCTATTCGCCCGTCATGGATGCACAGATGCGGAACTTGGCCGAGAACAGGTGGCATGTTTTCTATGTATCTCTCTATCAAGCGACATGTGAAAGTGATCGTTGCCTTGAATATGCCGACGAAAAGAAAGGAATTCCGCTATTGAATGATGCGGACCATTTGAGCGAAGACGGTTCGAGAGTTCTGGTCCGCCAATTGTTTCGTCTTGGTGAACTGGATTGTCTCAATGACAAGCTTCCTCCCGCATAGGAAGTGTCTTTGGAGTGCCCGGCAAATTCTGTACCAGCGGATGCGGCGCATCAGTACGGCATGCGCTGCGCGCTGGCCTGAAGACCACGCCACTCCAGCTTGGCATGTAGTCGCTGGTATCCAAGTCGGCCAGCATCGCCTGGTCATCTGACACAATCGCCTATGGTCCAAACTGAAGTCCGACCCAAGGGAGAAGACGTTAGCGTCGGGCGCGTGGATTCCGGCGGGGCTATTAGTGTGCCCCGCGTCCTTCAGGCTGCGCTCGCGCGGATGGCCACAGGTGGCCCCCTCCCGACTACAGCGCTCGGATCTCGGTGATGTTCAGCGCGATTCCCGGGATCGGCTCGACTGTACTCGGCTACCGGTGGCGACGACGATCAGTTCACAGTCACAGTGGTCGTAAGCTTCGTTGGGGCCGCCGGAGCCTGTGACGACCCGGGCGTATAGCATGTGGCCGGATTAAAGGACCCACCGGTGGACGGCCCCTTGAGATAGCAATTTTCCGCCGCGTTGGCATTAATCGTCGGATTGCCCTCTGGCCCCTCCAAGGGCCAAGCATACCCAGAAAGATAGCTGGGTTGACTGCTGTAGTACATGGAAGTGGCTAGAGTGTGGTTTGAGCCTCCATCCCAGTATGCCACGCCGTTCGTCTTGTAGTCCCAGTTACCGTGGCGAAGAATCGTACTGGATGAAGTAGCCGCGCTGCCCAGCGTGCTGCTTCCATAGCTGTAAACTCCCGGCGCACTTGGAGCCTCGTAGCCGCAATTATTTGTTGTACAAGTTATCGAGAGTGTTGCAAGTGACCATGTAGTGTGCAATCCAGTGCGTCCTAGAACGTTTCCGACATAAGAGTAGTATTGCTGGCCCTGGTAGAGGTCGATTGCATCGAAGCCGCTGCCGGGCGTGCCGGTTGGTGCCACTGCACCAGACCAGTTCCCCGTTTCATCACCCCACAGCCAATTGCGGAAAAATACGTCGTGCGACGTTGTTCCCGAGAAATCATCGGCGGTGATGTGCGAAGCAACGTTGCCTTCAAACAAATTCATAAAAGGGTGAGCGCCGTGCGACGTTCGCGCAGACCCGAGATAAGTTGTGTCATCCGTATAGAGGTCGTCAATGTAGTTGTACAGCATGGCGACCCCCGACCCTCCGCCTTGGAAAACAAATCCATGGCGGTTATGCCTCATGATGTTGTTCTCTATCTTCGCATCTCCATTGGTGAACTGAAAATAAACTCCATAGCCCGAGCCGCTGGCCCCTGAGCGTTGGTCATGGTAGTAGCCATCACGGATCTCATTGCCATAGCAGTAGTCCATCTCGACATGCGCCGACCCGCTATTGCTGCCCGTTTCCTGGGTTTCCACTCCTTTGACCCAGCAATACAAACAGCCTTGGAGAAGGATAATCTGAGTCGCTCCAATATCGCCTGTAGCCGTGACATGAAAGTACTCATAGCCAGCCTTCTGGGTAGAAAACGTGATGATGTCGTACTTGGCCCCTGCTGGTTCCGTTTGTCCATTAACCGTGACGGAAGTCGTGTAGGGGGTGTAATACAGCGGGCGGCTGATAGTGACGACCGACCCGGCTCCCCCCGTTCCGCTGACGATTCCCGTGACTTGTACGAACTGCTGTTGAACGTAAAATCCGCTATTGTCTCCGCACCATGGGCAAAAGCCGTCCGTCCCCGTGGCGCTGATGAGCGAAGGATTGTCATTGCCGAATATCTTGATCCAAGTACCCACGCTCACCGAACCGGAACCGATTGTTACGGTCGTGTCGCCCTTTTGCGGTGTTCCGGTTAGCGTGTAAGGCGAAGGGATGACGCCGTATCCGTTGTAGCCGCTTATCGCGCTGGTGGAGAAATTCTGAGTGGTAAGCGTTCCACTCGCACCCAAATTAATCTGCGTAGTCGGCCCCGCCCCGCGAAGCACGACGTTGCTCTTCAGGCTAATGGTGCTGTTCACCAAGTACGTGCCGACCGGGATGTAAACCGCGGTGCCGGACGAAGCATTGTTGATGCAGGCTTGAATCGCAGGTCCGTCATTCGTCGTCCCATTCCCAGCCAATCCGCTGCAAGTGACTGGTGCATAGGTCGGCAGCACACCGTTATTCCACAGGTCAGAGCCAGCTTTCCAGGTGATTAGGCGGCAATTCGACGGACAACTCGTATTGTCGTTGGGGAGACTGTACGTCTGCGCCAGAAGAGGCTGCCCAAGGAGAGCGATGCCGATGAACATTAGGATTACCAGCGCCCATAGGGAGATGTTTCTTGACATGTTTGCTGACCTCGTTCGGACCTGATTTCTGTTCCAGCTTTTGGGCCACGGAATAACGCGCGCGCTCCCCCGACTCCTTACGACAGCGTGCTGACACCTATGGTTATGGTACTATCAAACCCCAGCTATTTCAGCAAGCCAAACCCTCCGCTGCGTTCGCTTTGTAGCCCGACGGCCCTGGGCGGTTTACGTGCATTGTTCGCACGACATGTACAGTCTAGGTATCGTCTGAAGCGCCTTCAACTGGACGCGGGGCCAGAAAAAGGGTAAGAGCACGACCTGTCCGGCAGGGTGCGAATTACCTGTCCCAGCAATGGGCCCGAATGCGATGCTGGAGAGACGTGGTCTTCAGACCAGCCTGCAGCGTGTGTATCGGCTGAATCGAGCCGAGAACCTGCTAATGTCCCGGCTGAGAAGGAAGCGGCTGGCGCGAGTGCCTGTGGCTTCGCACCTGGTACGTTCGAACCAGGAGTCTGCAATCCTAAGCAAGAAATCTGAGCTGCAGTCAGTTATTCTGAGTTTTGCCTGATGGAAGGAGCAATCTATGAAAGTGGTGATTTTCTGCGGCGGCCTTGGTCTGCGGTTGAGGGAATACTCGGAGAATGTTCCCAAGCCGCTTGTCCCTATTGGAGATGCCCCGGTGATTTGGCACCTGATGAAGTACTACGCGCATTATGGTCATAAGGACTTCATTTTGTGCTTAGGGCACAAAGGCGAGGCCATCAAAAGGTTTTTCCTTGCCTACAATGAGGCTCTTTCCAACGATTTTGTTCTTTCCGACGGCGGGCGAAAGGTTCAACTCCTTCGCACAGACTTTACCGACTGGAAGATTACTTTCGCGGATACGGGGGCCAAGTCACTCATCGGCGAGCGCCTTCTGGCGGTTCGCGACCATGTCAGGGGGGAGGAAGTTTTCCTGGCGAACTACGTGGACGGGCTGACAGACATTGACTTGGACATGGTGATCGACCGACTCCTGAAGTCGGGCAAGACTGCGTGTTTTGTGTCAGTACCTCCAACCCAGACATTCCATCTTGTGGAAACCGACGGCGACTGCCACGTTACAAGTATCAGCCATGCGGGAACTTCTCATACATGGATCAATGGGGGCTATTTCGTCTTTCGACAGAAAATCTTCGACTACATAAGGCCCGGGGAAGACTTAGTCGATGAACCGTTCGCAAGGCTCATCCAGGAAAGGGAACTCATTACCATAAAACATGAAGGCTTCTGGGCCTGTATGGACACCTTTAAGGAAAGGCAGCAACTGGAGGACCTTTGGTCGAAAGGCGGCGCTCCGTGGCAAGTGTGGTCACGGAATGGCCACCAGAGTAAGGGAACGAAGGCCAAATCTTAACATGACCGTTGGCCGTCAATTCCTGAGGTAGTGTGGGTGGTGAGTTGTTTCTGATGACAAACCGGAAAGCAAGTGTTTGCGTGCCGTAGGAGGTTGGGTGGGGGGTAGCGTGGAAACGAGGCGAGACGATCTCGCGACATCGTCGGAGGCGGAGCATTTCCGGACGGATCATCTGCTCGAGAACATCGGGCACCGTGCGGTTTCCGGCGGTTTCGTAACGGTCGGAGCACAGGCGGCCAAGTTTCTCCTGAACTTCCTTGCGGCAGCAATCCTGGCTCGGCTACTGAGCCCGAAGGATTTTGGATTAGTGGGCATGGTCCTCGCCGTCACCGCCCTGGTAGGCGTCTTCAGTCAGCTGGGACTCTCAATAGCGACGATCCAGCGAGACACGATTACGCAACCACAGGTCTCGAATCTGTTTTGGATCAACGTTGGCTTCAGCGGAGTTTTAGCGGCTCTGAGCGTCGGACTTGCACCCCTGACTGCAAGGTTTTACCACGATCCGCGAGTTACGGGTATCATGCTGGCTCTATCAATTACTTTTCTGCTGGTCGGGTCCACCGTCCAACATCAGGCACTGTTGACTCGACAGATGCGGTTTCAGGCGCTGGCATTGATTGATGTAACTTCTATCGCGGTCGGGTTCGCGCTCGCATGTTGCCTGGCCTGGTTCGGGTTTGCGTATTGGGCTCTGGTGGCGCAGCAGCTGGCGACCGCGACCTGCAGCCTCGTGATGACGTGGCTAACGTCAGGCTGGCGTCCCCACCTGCCCGCGCGGAACAGCGGCGTGAAGCCGTTGGTGAGCTTTGGAGCTCACCTCAGCCTGGCTGACTTTGTAGGCCAGTTTTCCGCCAACACGGACAGCATCTTGCTGGGGCGGTTTTTTGGAGCGGAACCGCTCGGTCTCTACACACGCGCAAATGTGCTCCTAGCCCGGCCCATACAACAGCTGATCACGCCTGTGAACAATGTCCTGATCCCGGTGCTATCACGCCTGCAATTTGATCCGGAAAGGTATCGACGTAGCTATATGCGGGCGTATGACACGCTGGCACTCATCGTTTTTTCGTTTGCCGCGATGTGCCTTGCTCTGGCAAGACCGCTGGTCCTGGTGATCCTGGGGCCGAAGTGGACCGGCGTGATTCCGTTGTTTGCTGTTTTTACCCTGGTGGCCGTGTCCGGACCGCTCTCGAGCATTTGTAGCTGGATCTATGAGAGTCAGGGAAGAGGTCAGGACCAGCTGTTTAATCACACCGCGGCGGGGGTAGTGACGATCATCTCCTACCTGCTGGGGCTGCGATGGGGCCCTCTTGGCGTCGTCACGTCACTTGCAATTACCAGTCTTCTCATTCGATTGCCGATCGTGTACTACATTGCTGGCAGACGTGGGCCGGTGAGAACGCGCGATCTTTGGATGGGCTTCCTGTCTCATCTCCCTTGCTGGGGAGCGGTCGTTCTTACGACCAGTCTGGCAGATAAAGCGGTGGCGCACGCTGCACCGATTGTGCAATTGCTTGTGTGCATCCCGGTCGGCATAGGAGCGGGGGCGGCCCTGATCCTTCTGTTCCCTCGCCCACGCCAGAGCGCCTTCTTTGCTGGGAGCAAGTTCAAAAATGCATTGAAAGCGAGGTTGGCGGCATCGTGAGTATTCCAGTTGAGTACGAGGCGGCACCGGCCGCCAAAAAAGAACTGCTCTCTCAGACTGCGACAAAGAGATCGAGAATTGCGTTCTTTGGGATCTTTGGAATTCAGAATCTCGGTAACGAGTGCACCCTTCAGGCGATACTTCACAACGCTCGCAAACGTTTGCCCTGTGAAGACATCTACGTCATAAGTTTTAATCCGGACGACACTTCTCGCCGACATAATGTTGCCGCATTTGCCGTATCCCAGCAGAACTTTACCGGCGTTGTGCGACGGGGCGGCTTCTGGGGCGGCCTTGCGAAATTGCTGCGGATATGCCGGAGAGTACCAGGCGAATTGATGGATTGGTTCACAGCGATCAAGACGCTACGAGGCACGGACTTGGTGGTCATGACGGGGACTGGGATGCTCACAGACTATATGACTACGGCATCCGGCTTTCCCTATGATGTCTTCAGGTGGACCGCCGCTGCACGGCTCGCGGGGTGCAAAGTGCGATTTGTTGGAGTTGGCGTAGGTCCGATTTACGGGCGGCTGAGCCGGTGGCTCATCACGACCGCCCTGTCCCTAGCCGACTACAGGAGTTTTCGAGATCAGAATTCAAAAAACAGAATCAAGAAGAATGGTTTCGACAGCGACAATGATCCTGTGTTCCCGGATTTAGCTTTCAGCTTAGCACCCGACATTCTTCCGCGGCGCTTGAACGATAAACGCCATATTCGGGAGGTGGGCCTTGGAGTAATGGACCACCGGGATATTCACCTTTGGAACTCAAATGAGCATCAGGCGCAATATTCCGCCTACCTGGAGAAGATGTGCGACTTCGTGTTGTGGCTCGTAGAGCGCAAGTACGCAATTCGTATTCTTCAAGGTGATGCGAAACATGACGCGAGTACAAGAGCTGAGCTCAGAGCCAGATTGGAGAAGCGAAGAATTCGTTACGATCAGGCTGGAATCACCGATGAGGGCAGCGCTACGGTTGAAGAATTGATCGCGCAAATTGCGGAAGTCGATATCGTAGTGTCGCCACGATTCCATAACCTACTTCTCGGATTAATGCTGAATATTCCCGCTGTCTCCATATCCTACGATCCCAAGAACGATTCGTTGCTGGAGGGGGTTGGTCTCGGAAAATACTGTCAACCGCTAGCCGAGTTGGATCTGCAAAAATTGATCGACCAGTTCGTTGAGCTTGAAGCGCGTGGTGACGAAGTCAAGCCTATGATTGAGAAGAAGGCGAAAGAGTATCGCAATCTCCTAGAGGAGCAGTACGACCTGATTTTCAGAGAATTGGAGCGTTTGCCCACGAATTCGATAGCAAGCCAACCAACAACTCAAGGACGCGGGGGATTACATGAAGCAAGCCGTTGAGAATTTCAGGAGCAGAGATTACTGGGTCGTGGAGAACGCCCAGTATGCCGAAGCAAGTTTTCGCCTGCGGAAGTGCGCTCAAATCATCAATGGGATGGCTGGAAATAAAGAATGTACGCTATTAGATGTCGGCTGTGGACCAGCCGCGTTGCAGCCTTTGCTTAAACCGACCATTAGCTATTACGGTATCGACATCGCAATTCATGAACCGGCTGCGCACTTGCGGGAACTCGACACTGCGCGCGAACCGATTGCCTTCGATAATAAGCGCTTCGATTTCGTGGTGGCCCTCGGTTTCTTCGAGTACATGGGTTATCAGCAGGACCGCAAATTCGAGGAAATCAGGACAATCCTCAAGGATGACGGCAAGTTTATGATGAGCTACATCAATTTTGGGCATTTGGGCCGCAAGGTCTGGCCGAACTACAACAATGTTCAGCCCATTGCCGAGATGACAAGGAGTTTGAATGAGGTGTTCCAGGTAGAAAGACGTTTTCCTGCTTCTCATCATTGGCGCCAAAAACAACCCGGGAAGAGCTCATTTCCAGCGCTCCAAATGCGGGTAAATTTCAACATTCCCATTTTCAGTCCATTGCTGGCGGTCGAGTACTTTTTCATCTGCTCGCGGCGCAAGCGAGCCGGTTCGTAGCTCCGTGTATCCAGGTTTTAGTGTCAATTCTTAGGCTGATTGCTGAGATGATGACGATGGAACTAAATCCATACAAGAGTGAAGCATGAGACCGTCATTACGTTTCAAACCGACGTCCGTGGTCGGTGCAGTTTTAATAGATCCGATTTTGCGCGAAGATGATCGTGGGCATTTCTCACGAACGTGGTGCTTCAGGGAATTCGCGGAGCACGGAATTGACTTCGTTCCCGTGCAGGCCAATACATCCTCTAACTTGCGAAAGGGAACAGTTCGCGGCGTGCACTTGCAGGTGGAGCCCGCACTCGAGGCCAAGCTGATCCATTGCGCTCAAGGAGCTATCTTTGATGTGGTGCTCGATCTCCGGCCTGAATCCCCGACCTATGGTGAATGGTTCGGCACAGAGTTGAGCGCCGACAATCATCGCATGTTATATATCCCTGAGCGCTGTGGTCACGGATACCAGACCTTGGAAGACTCTACATACGTGTACTATCTCACGTCGCAGTATTTCACCCCTACCGCGGGGCGGGGTGTGCGCTTCGATGACCCCGCGTTTGGAATTGAATGGCCTTTAGAGCCGACCTCTATTTCTGAACAAGACCGCAACTGGCCACTGGTAAGCGAAACGAGCCCACTATGAATATTGATACTGCCCTTAAAGAGCGTGAAAAATCGGGTAAACCGATCCGCGTCGGGATCATTGGAGCGGGTGCAGCGGGACGCGCCATCGCCCTGCAACTCGCAACACCTCCGCCAGGGATCCGTCTTGCGGCGATCGTGAATCGGACGGCGGAGCACGGTGAGCGCGCATTCCGGGAAGCTGGCGTAAGGGAGTGGCGCCGTGCGACGTCTACCCGGGACGCAGAAGCCGTGATAGATCGTGGAATTCCCATCCTCACAGACGATGCTTCTGTGGTGACCAACTGCGACGCGGTCGACGTCGTGATTGAAGCAACTGGGACCATCGAATATGCCGCAGGTGTGGCTCTAGCCGCGTTCGATCAGGGTAAGCACGTGGTGCTGGTGAACGCCGAGCTCGATTCGCTTCTTGCCCCGATTCTAAAGGCAAGGGCGGATCGCGCCGGCGTCGTCATCACACATACGGACGGGGAAGAACCGGGAGTGGCCATGACCCTTCTGCGTTATCTCCGCATCGGGGGACTTCGCCCGGTTGCGGCGGGGAACCTGAAGGGTATGGTCGATCACTATCGGACTCCAGAGACGCAGCAGACGTTTGCGCTCAAATACGGCCAGAATCCGAGAAAGGTTACTTCCTTCGCGGATGCTGCGAAGCTCTCGATGGAGACGACCATTCTCGCCAATGCAACTGGATTTCAGGCCGGACGCCGGGGCATGTATGGGCCTGCCTGCGAGCATGTTCGGGAAATGGCTAAGCTCCTTCCGGCGGACCAGATGCTCGAGACTGGCCTCGTCGACTATGCGCTCGGAGCTGCGCCACACACCGGCGCATTCGTCATTGTTTACGAAGATAAGCCACTCAAGCAGGCCCAACTGGGCTACGTGAAGATGGGAGATGGGCCGTTCTACGTCTTCTATACGCCATATCATTTGCCTCACATCCAGATTGCGTCGACCATCGGTCGCGCAGTCGTCCACGGAGATCCAACTGTCGCACCAATCGCTGGTCCTGTATGTGAGGTGATTACCCTTGCCAAGCGTGACATGAAAGCGGGTGAGCGTCTTGATGGCGTTGGCGGGTTCTGCGCCTATGGCCTCATTGATAACACTGCGGCAGCTCGCGCCATTGATGCACTACCACTCAGCCTGTCCGAAAATTGCGTGGTGCGTCGCGATGTTGCGAGAGACGAAGTGATTTCCTTTACAGATGTGGAAGAACCAGCCCGCGGCGTGGTTGACGAGCTCTGGAGCGAACAGATGGCTCGCTGGCCGCTCGCGAAGCAAACTATCGGAAAATAAGCCCGATGTGGTTCGTACACTGCCTTCACAATCGAATGGCGAACTCGGTGACAGGTCGCATTGGACCCGCCGGGCGAAATTTCTTATATTTCCTAGCGGATCTACTTCATGATGCCTAACCGAGATTACTGGAAGAGTCGCCGGGTGTTCCTCACGGGACATACCGGCTTCAAAGGCAGCTGGCTGTCACTATGGCTCGAGGCACTCGGAGCCTCGGTGACAGGATATGCGCTGCCACCTCCGACGCAACCCAGCCTATTCGAGCAAGCCGGGCTTGCGAAATCTCTGCGCTCGATTTTTGCTGACATTCGTGATTTCGACCGGCTTAAGAAAGCCATTGACGATTGCCGGCCTGAGGTTGTAATTCACATGGCGGCCCAGACTGTTGTTCGTCGTGGTTATGAGGATCCCATCGAGACCTATTCTACGAATGTGATGGGGACGGTAAACCTGTTCGAGGCACTGCGACAGCTGGAATACCCGTGTGCAGTAGTGAACGTGACAAGCGATAAGTGCTATTACAACCGCGAATGGGTCTGGGCTTATCGTGAGGACGATGTCATGGGGGGTCACGATCCCTATTCGAATTCGAAAGGTTGTGCGGAGCTTGTCACTAGCGCCTACAGGGATTCGTTCTTCCCTCCAGGCACGCATGAAAGCCACGGTGTGGCTCTTGCCAGCGCTCGGGCCGGAAATGTGATCGGCGGTGGTGACTGGACTGCCAACCAACTGATTCCTGATCTAATGAGGGCTTTCCTGGCAAAGCAAGCCTGCCTGATCCGGAATCCTTCCGCCACCCGGCCGTGGCAGTTCGTACTGGAGCCTTTACGCGGATATCTGATTCTCGCAGAACGCTTGCTGGAAGATCCCAAAGCCTTCGCGTCTGGCTGGAATTTTGGTCCTGCTGATGACGATGCGAAACCCGTGTCGTGGATTGCAGACAAATTCGTACAAGCATGGGGGGCTGAGGCGAAGTGGACGCGCGACGGAGCGGTACACCCACATGAGGCACACTCCCTCAAGCTGGATGCCTCCAAGGCGAAGTTCTACTTGAACTGGCATCCCGTGCTGCCTCTGAGTTCGGCGCTCGAATGGATTGTCACCTGGTATCGATCGTTCCAGGAGCGAGCCGATCTGGGGAAGCTTACCCGAGCACAAATCAAGGAGTATGAGGCGCTCTCTCCGCAGTGAAGATAACCGTGCGGGTTCTTCGGAGATGAGAAACTTGCCAGTGACTTAGCGGTTGGCTGGTCTACGCTCGACATGAGAATGGCGGCGTATACCCACTTTAATGTTTTTCGAGGAAACGATGAACCCCGACAATGAACAAGGACAATGTGGTAAGCCTCGCATTCTGTTGTTTTCACACAGGAATATCTATGACCCGCTTGTGTGGAGGTGTGCCTTTCGAGAATTCGAAAGAATCCTGCAGGAAGTCGACTCCGTTGACGTGCTGGCGCCCGAACCAACGAATTGGTACCGCCATGGAAGAAGAGTTGCCATGCGACTCGGAGAATTCGTCAACTTTCCTATCAATCCTGGCATTCCTACGATCAAGGTGCAGCAGGAGTACGACGTCTTTATTACGGTATGCGAGAGGGTGTCGGAACTTCTGCACTTGAAGTCACTCAAAGGCTTGCGTGATAAATGCAAGACTACTGTGTGCTGGCTTCCCGAGTTCTACGTCAAAGACATCCCAGTATACAAGAGCTGCGTTGAGGTGTTGTCGCAATTTGATTACGTTATTTTTATGTTCGTTGCCAATGAGCCCTTCAGAGCCATCATCAAAGGTCAGGGCCAATATCTGCCTGGGGGCATTGATACTCTCCGTTTCTGTCCGTATCCAAACCCGCCGACTAGGAGTATCGATGTCTTAAGTATCGGCCGCAGGGCGCCAGTGACGCACAAGGCGCTGCTGCGGATGGCGAGCGAAGAAGGAAAATTCTATGTCTACGACACCATCGATGCTCTCAAGGCTTATGACTTGGAAGAGCATCGTCTGATGACAGCGAACCTGGCGAAAAGGAGCCGGTATTTCATCGTGAGCCCCGGCAAATTCGACAAACCTGAGGAGACGGGCGGGCTAAGCGAATTTGGGTACCGGTATTTTGAAGCCGCGGCACCCGGCACAATCATGATTGGCATGCGCCCTTTTAACAATAAAGAATTTGACAAAATTTTTGATTGGCAAGATGCGGTCATCGAAGTTCCTTTCACTTCTGAGGAAATCGTCTCTGTCATTCGGGAACTCGACAAAGAACCGGAAAGGCAGATGAAGATCCGACAGACGAACATCACTCAGTGCTTGCTGAACCATGACTGGGTATACCGTTGGGAATCGGTGCTTAACTTGGTGGGAATGCAGCCCTTGCCTATGCTGCAGACCAGAAAACGGGCCTTGAGAGACCTTGCCGCCAAAGTCGAGGAAGACTTTGTCCAGCAACAAAGTTCGGGAGCACACTAATCGCGAGGGCCGGAGCTCTCCCAAGAAGAAGCAGAAGCGGATGCTGCCAAGCCATTCGTGAGATGGTTCGACCGTCCGACCGAAGCACGCCATTTCAGGTCGTCAATTGGGAAATGCACAGAGCTCCTCTATCAACTTTTGACTGGACGAGAAGCATATCGCGATGATGACGCATGAAGTAGAAGAGCGAAGTAATCGCAAATCATTGCGACATATCGACGTGCCCTTGATGGCCAGTTCTCTTGGAATCAGCGGTGACCGTTCAATTGCATGCAGCGGCCTATCGCGGTTTCGTACGAGGCGATGGTACTCGCTTATCAGTGCAGTCTTATTGCTGAGCATTCTTACGCTATGGATACCGGGTAGTAGAAGCTATATTCTGCGATCGGTTGGACGACTGCTTGTCGTTCAAGAACTTCACGTAAAATCGGCTGACATTATTGTCGTAGCCATAGACGCTGATGGCGCGGGGGTACTGGAATCAGCGGACTTGGTCCACCGTGGCGTGTCGAACCGAGTCGCTGTTTTCGATGACCCCCCAAGCTCAGTAGATCGTGAGTTTCTTCGCCGAGGTCTTCCATATGAGGATCGTGCGGCTATCTCCACCCGCCAGCTTCAATCACTGGGGATCCAGAACGTCGAACAGATCCCAAGAAGCACATCTGGAAGTGAACAGGAAGGAGACATCTTGCCCACTTGGTGTGACAAAAATAGTTACCATTCTGTTATATTGGTCACATCAGTAGATCACTCCCGGCGGCTAACCCGAATCCTCCGGCGTTCCTTGCGGGCCCGTCAGCTAAGCATAATGGTGTACAGTTCACCCTATTCAGAGTTTAACCCCGACACGTGGTGGAAAACTCGCGCGGGGGTTCGAACCGGAATTCTCGAACTCGAAAAGCTGCTATTCGACCTCGTTCGCCACCCTTTCTCGTAAGTGTCTCAACGATGCTCTCTTTGGGAATTATTGAAAAGCGCTGGAACGCCTCGATATAGATACTCGGGATGTAACTTCTCTTTTGTTTGCCAATCTTGCAAGATGAAGTGAAAGGGCAGTTCATCTGTCCAAAACCAAGGAAGCGGAGAGTTGAGGATGATAAATCTTAGCCTAAGCGGAAGCGCTGGCAAACCGTTAGTCATGCTGTGCTTAGGATGTCATTCCGATGATATTGAAATTGGCTGTGGCGGCACAATCCTTCGGCTGATCGAGGAGCAACCGAATTGCAGGTTTTACTGGGCTGTATTTAGCGCGATCGGTACACGCAGGGCCGAGGCGCAGCGCGCAGCGAAACTGTTTGTCGGGTCCGAACGGTTGGAGCATCTGCTGCTGAAGAAGTTTCGCGATGGTTTTATGCCATTTGTGGGCTCCGATGTAAAAGCGGTCTTCGAAGAGATGAAGAAGACAATTTCTCCGGATATTATCTTTACCCATAACCGGAGAGATGCACACCAGGATCACCGTTTGCTGTCGGAGCTAACGTGGAATACATTCCGAAATCATTTGATTTTGGAGTATGAAATCCCAAAATATGACGGCGACCTCGGGCAGCCTAACTTTTTCGTCCCGCTCGAGAAGGAGATTTATCAGAAGAAAGTCCGCTACATTATGGATGCATTCGCAACGCAACGTCCCAAGCATTGGTTTACGGAAGAAACTTTTCTAGCTCTCATGCGCTTGCGTGGGTTGGAATGCGTCGCTCCCAGCGGTTATGCAGAGGCTTTCTATGCTCGTAAGTTGGTCGTGTAGTTCACCCTCGATCTAAGTGTTCGCTGTTCCGCTCCGAATTCAAGCGACGTCCGTTTCGCCCCGCGTGATTGCTCCTTTGATCGCGAGAATTCGCCGGATTTGCGCCACGTACGGTGTCTTGACGCGGTGTTGCACCGATTCGGGACCGATCTAATAAGCCTTCCTGCGTGCAATTAAATCAGCGGCCGACGAAAGCAGGCCCGTGGTGACTGAGCCAAAAATCCGGAATCGTCTTTCTCAGTATTTTAGGTGTCCGGAGCAATTCGCTCGTTTTGCCGGAGCGAAGTGGGCCCTTACTTTCAGTTCGGAAAAGGCACGGTTTGCCACGGAAGCTACGTTGGAAGTGAACCTGCCACGCACGCTTCCGGCGCGCTTCTCGACGCCCTCCATGATGGCGAGATCAAGGATGGGCATCTCTGCTGGCCCTCGACTTCAACGCCTTCATTTTCTGTCATTTGTAGGTCTCATCGGGCCATCTTGTGGCCTGCACGAAAAGAAGTAAAGATTTGCCACTTCTTGGAACTTCCCGGGGACCTTTCCTCTCCTAGCCCGACCACAGCCATCCTCCGAAACTATCCCTAACTATAAGAATACAAAGTGGATAGTATGGATTATTCCACTGCCCGTTTCCTTCCGTTTCTGGAAGCGAACTTGCACCTCCCTTGCCAGTGGTATTTCTTGTGCTTGTTTCTGTGTTTGTTGGCCTACGCCTTTGGAGCTATAGCTAATCGTGGACTTGATCCCATCACTCGTCTCGGAAGATCCGTTGACGCCCGGTTTTGTCTATGGCCTTGGCCCAGCCATGGTCGCCCTTAATGCCATGGCCGCCGAGATTGCCCGAACAGATATCCCAGTCCTGATTCTTGGGGAGAGTGGCACAGGCAAGGATGCCTATGCCCGTCTGATACACCGTCTTTCTCAAAAGGGTGACTCGCGTCTCTGGAAGATCAATTGTTCCTCGGTCGATCCCGGCGAGCTAGTCGCTCAAGTGTACGAAGCCACGGGCAAGCTCTCGAACCACGAAGCCTCTGGGAGCATTTACCTCGACAACATTCAAGAGCTGGATCTGGCCTGCCAGCGCGTTCTGCTCTCTCACCTGCCAGATGGGGAAAGCTCTGGCTCTCAGGAAGCGTTGAGCCCACGCCTCATATCCTCAACCACGAGAAGCCTCGAGTCGGAAGTCGAGGCAGGCCGCTTTCGGCGCGAACTCTATTTTCGCCTCAACGGTGCTAGCCTGCGCCTTCCTCCATTACGTGATCGAAGAGAAGATATCCCTGTCCTGACAGAGTTCTTCCTGCACAAGCATTCCTGCGTTTTGAATAAGAAAGTCTCCCAGCTCTCCAAGAAAGCCCTCCAAACTCTGGCCGCCTACCATTGGCCTGGTAATATCCGGGAGCTAGAACATTCTGCCCGAAAAATCGTGCTCTTCGATGATGTCCAGATGGCTCTGAACGACCTGCAGGCTGCCCGGATCGTCAGCCACACGCCAATGGAAAACGGGCGCGGAGCTTCTCTGAAAGTGGCGGCTCGCGCCGCTTCCAAAGAAGCTGAGCGTGAGTTAATCTTGCAGGCTCTTGAACGAACGCGATGGAATCGCAAGCGCGCCGCTCAGGAATTGCAGATCAGCTATAAATCGTTACTATACAAGATCAAGCAGATCGGGGCCCTAAATCAGGAGCAACAAGGCTGAGGGGGAGAAACTCAATCATGCACATCCGACCATTTCTGTTACTCACCACGATGGTTTTTTTACCACTGGCCCATGCGCAGGGCGCCATTGAGCAGGCTTCTACCGCTGCTTCAAGCCAGAAGACCGACGCCGCCGGTAAAACTATCAATCCGGTTTCAGCAGCGACCGATGCAGATTACGTAATCGGCCCTCAGGACGTGGTTCGCATCGATGTCTGGAAGGAGGCCGAGATATCCAGGACCATTCCCGTCCGCCCTGACGGCAAGATTTCCTTGCCTCTCTTGAATGACATTCAAGCTTCCGGATTGACCGCCCTCCAGCTTGGCAAGTCCATCCGTGACGGCCTCACGAAATACCTGACGAACCCTGAAGTCACCGTGACAGTTACCGAAATCAACAGCCGCCGGGTCTACATCACCGGCGAAGTCGCCCGGGCAGGCGCTTTTCCTTTGCTGCCAAACATGACTGTTCTCCAGGCACTCTCTAGCGCCGGCGGATTTACGCAATTTGCAAAAACTAAGGGCATCTATGTTCTCCGGAACGACTCTGGAAAACAGGTGAAGCTTCCTTTCAATTACAGGGAAGTCGTCAAGGGTAAGAATCAAGAAGAGAATATTCTTCTTCAGCCAGGCGACGTGATCGTTGTTCCATAAGGATTCAAGTATGAAATACCCTAAGATCATTCTCGGCGGACTTTTCTTTGCACTAGTGCTCTTGTTTGGAGCGCGGATCGGCCGTGCTCAGGACGAGCCTCAGGAACCGGTGGAGACGATGCCGAAACCCGCTGCCCGTACCACTCCGATTCCAATCATTGACACGGGTAACGCGCAGGACGACAACGGCGTTCAGATCCGGCCGGACGTGACTCCACTCACCGGCCTGCAAACCGCCACCTTGGGTACTCCAGAATTGCAGCACAGCTACTGGGTCCCGGGATTTCAATACGCCAATACCGTCCAATCGAGTGGCTACAATCAGCCAAGTTCCTCCGGTTGGTTTGCAACGAACTACCTCATCGCGAACGTCAGCTTGCTCCAGGCGTGGAGCCGCTCGCAACTCGCGGTCAATTACTCAGCTGGCAGCTATTTCTCAACGAATAGCACGCAAGGAAACGGCAACTATCAGGAGTTGGGCCTCTCGCAGACTTTTCAGTCAAATCGGTGGCTCGTCCAGATCCTGGATCAGTTCTCCTATTTGCCGCAAACCCAGTTCGGCTTTGGTGGGGGTACAAATCTCGGCGTCCCGGGAATCGCGGGGTCTCTTCGACCTGTCGTGCCAGATCTTGGCGGCGGTTGCGTCCCGAACGAAGGCACCTACGCGTCCGCCGGCCCACGTCTCAGTAACACGGGAGCGATCCAAAGTACCTATACGGTTTCACCTCGCGGATCTATCACCGCTTCCGGTTGCTATGCGATTCTGCATTTTGTGCAGTCAGGGAATATTGATAGCAATTCTGTAATGGATACCTTTGGTTATAACTACCAGCTTGATCGTAAGAATAGTCTGGGTCTTGAGTATCGCTTCAGCAGCTACCAATTTCCCGGCGAGCCACAAGCATATGGCGATAGCGCTGTGAACATAGCCTATGGCCGAAAGATTACCGGACGCCTCGCGCTACAACTCTCTGGAGGATCGGAATACACCACATTCCGTGTGCCCATCGGCACGCTATCATCCAAGCTTGGGGTTGATGCCAACGCCAACCTCATCTATGGCTTTGAGAATGGCAGTTTTTCTGTCGGCTACCTTCATGGTTTCGCCGGCGGTAGCGGTGTCTTTACCGGTTCGACCGCGGACCAATTGAATTTGGCCGCCTCCCGGAGACTGGGACGTATCTGGAGCGCGAACTTTGATTTTGGCTACGCGCGTAACACAGCAGTGGCGAATGCCACGCAAGCTGCCCTTCCGACCTACAATGGTTGGTTTGCAGGCGGGGGTGTTAGTCGCCCCATCGGCAGGGATCTGAATTTGGCCATCACCTACGAGGCGTACAACTTCGGCTTTAGTCAGTCTGGATGTTCCGGTGCGACTTGCAGTTCAAATCAGACGTTTAACTACATTACGATGAGCTTCCAGTGGCATGCGCGCCCGTTTGTTTTGCCTTAGTCCCAAGACGCTGCAAGCGGGAGAAATAAGTAGCATCGGGGAGTGGTTTCACAGATAGCAGAATTCAATATTCTGAACACGGTAAGCCAGCGAATGTACAAGCATTTTTACGGACTAAAAGAGAACCCTTTCAACGTCAATCCGGATCCGCGCTTCTTATTCCTTACCCAGCAGATCGAGGAAGCTCTGACCGGATTAATGTACGGCATCCAGACGCGGAAAGGCTTCATCACTCTGACGGGCGAAGTCGGCACCGGCAAGACCACGCTGATCAACCGGCTGCTCGACTGGCTACATCACCGGAAAGCCCGCACCGCCTTCCTCTTTAATTCGCGAATGAACTCAAGCCAGCTATTGGATTTCATCCTCGCCGAGTTTGATATCCCCTGCGACTCCAAATCGAAAAGTCAACAGTTGATGAAACTCAACCATTGGCTCCTGGATCGTTACCGCTTGGGTGAAACCGTGGTTCTCGTCATCGATGAAGCGCAGAACCTCACTTATCCCGTTTTGGAAGAGATTCGTCTCCTCACCAATCTTGAAACTTCCACTGAGAAGCTCGTTCAGATCGTGCTCTCTGGACAGCCCGAGCTGGAAGAAAAGCTTAAGCTGCCGCAGCTCCGCCAACTGCGACAACGAATCATGCTCCGATGCAAGACCGCCCCGCTTTCACAAGAGCAGACTCATCAATATGTCGCGGAGCGCCTGAAAATCGCAGGCGCCGCAGGCGAACCCATCTTCAGCACCCAGACTGTGGACACCATTCATCTCTATTCTCTCGGTATCCCGCGCGTGATCAATTTGCTCTGCGAGCACTCGCTGGTGAATGCTTTTGTTGAACATCAACGTCCGATCCAATCAAAGATTGTCGAAGAGGTAGCGAGGGAGTTTCAATTGGACGAACTCGATCCCACCGCACCGAATGGTGGTTCCAAGATTGATTCCGACGTCTACAACTCCGAGGCCTTCCTACAAAACCTCGGCGAAGCCCTTTCCCGCTTCCGTTTTAGCCCTTCCTCCACTACTCGCGAACGAAAGTAATTCGAACCAGCCTATGCGTCAGCTTGTCAACACTGGAAGGGCCGGATGCTCTGTGACTAAACTTTCGCCTGGCGCGCCGATTCAGATCGTGCGGGCGCTGCGCCGTGCTCTCAATATGCGGCGAGCTACGAAGCTGGCGCAAGCCGCCCGTAGATCAAACTGAGATACCAGTGAATCGACTTGAGAAATCTGAAGATCCGTTCGTACTCATCCTGGCTGAGCCGGAAGTGTAACGCAGGAGCCAGCTCCTCCACCTCCTTCGCGCTGCGCCAACCTACGATGGCGGCGGTAATCGCGGGGTGGTGGAGCGTCCAGGCCACGGCCACCACTCCCGGGCTGACGCCATGCCCGTTGCCGATCTCCCGCAGCAGTTGCACTAGGCGCAGATTGCGGCTCAACCGCGGTTCGCGGAATTGGTCAATCTTGCGCCGCCAGTCGTCGGCCGGCATCGCCGCCACGGTTTCTGCGGTCATGTTGCCGGTCAGCAGGCCCGAGGCCATAGGCGAGTAGCCGATAACGCCGATGCCGTTGGCCTGCGCGAAGGGAAGAATCTCCGCTTCGATTTTGCGGCTGAGCATGGAGTAGGACGGCTGCAGGCTGGTGATGGGTGCGATCTTCTGGACGCGCTTCATCTGCTTCACTGAAAAATTCGAGACGCCGATCCACCGGATCTTGCCCTGCTCGCGCAGCCGCGTCAGCGCCTCCCAACCCTCTTCGATCTCGTTCTCCGGTTCTGGCCAGTGCACCTGGCAGAGATCGATGGTCTCCACTCCCAGGCACCTGAGCGTAGCCTCCACCTCCTCAGCCACCGACTCGGCCTTGAGCGAGTTGTAGAGCGAACCATCTTCGTGCCAGCGAACGGAACACTTGGTGAAGATGTACGGCTTCTGGCCAGCGGATCTCACGGCGCGCGCCACTAACTCTAGCGAGTGGCCAAGTCCGTAGACGGGAGCCGTATCGATCCAGTTAATGCCCAAATCAAGTGCGCAGTGGATTGCGGCGATCGATTCGTTGTCATCTTGGGGGCCCAAGGAGTATTTCCAACCGCTCCCGCCGATGGTCCAGGTGCCAAAGCCAATGGGGCTCAAGCGGAGGTCAGAATTGCCGAGAGCCCGCATGGAAGGCGCGGCATTCTCTGTCATGCCTGAAGCGCTCCAATCTTCAACCCGAATTTCCATCTCGCTTTTCTGGACCGAAAGTAGCATACACCTAGCTATCTCAGGCATCGACCACGAACGTGCCATCCTGATCCGCATACACCCTCAGCGTGTCACACTCACCTTATTGTTTCCCTCAGAAAACAAAAAAGTTCCCCAAGTTTTGACGGGCGCGCAACTCCTTTACCTTCAATTCATTAGCAGGAGTGCGATTGCACAATCTGCGACAACGCGGAGCAGCAAGCAGTGCAGATTTCAGAATTCCCATCTCTACCCGATTCTGTTGACCCCACTACCCACTGTGTATCGGGTTCGTCGGACATCCCGGACCAATCTTGTGTGAGGGATTCTTCATTTGGAGTGAACCAGATGTTAGGAAACAATGGTGAACAGGGAACTAGCTAACGGCTAGGTCCGAATTAACGCATGTGATTTTCGCAGGTGCATATCTTTTGAGGAGGAAGTGCGCGTGGTTGCGATTCTATAGCAAGTCTTCGATAAAACCGTTTTGGCGCGGACGCCCCGCGGTAGCTGCGGACGCTACGGCACAGCCGCCGAGGCCTCGTTTGAGTCCCAGCTTTCGACTCCATCTTTACCGACAGCCCGGACCACATAGTAATATTTAACCCCGCTCTCCACTTCACGGTCGACATATGTTAGGCCCTTGACATGGTCTTTATTGATCTTGACATAGGGTCCGCCTAACAAAGCCCTGCGGTACACGTTGTATCCGTCGACCACCGATATACTAGGATTCCAGTTCAATGTGACCGCCTGTTTTCGCCCTTTATATTGCACAGAGAAGGGGAACGATTGCCCCACTGTAAAAAAGAACCACCAGGTGCAAAGCAGCAAGACACAAAGGGTGGCACAGGCTATTCCCCACTTCTTCAGCCTCGGTAGACTCCGATCCAATATCACAAGAATCTGACAGACGACTAGAAGCGAACAGAGAATCCCCATCATGATAAAGTCCACAAACCAAGCAGGGCTGAGCGGCTCCGGCACGAGAGAGGGAAATCGATGCCATCGGCTTTTCAGCCAAGGATCGACCAGGATGTTTTCCACTGCAAAAAAAGCAACCACAATCGCAAGGACCCAGGTTATGTTAATGAATCTGGAACCTCGGTTCGCTACTCGTGATGAACTTCGTTCCATCTGACTTTCACCTTGTTCCCAATTTGTTTCAATAGAGTGCGCCACCCCAAAGAAAGTCTACATCGCAAAGATAAAACCACGACTAGCATTAATTGTTTTAAGTTATGAGCCAGGCTCCAATTTTGGGGGCAAATTTCGAGTGCAGTGGCGGCGGTCACGTAACCTTTGGGATTGTAGATTGTGAGTCGAGGGTGTGGGCATCCTCGTAGGACTTTCCTGCAACCGACTACATTGTCCGTCATTCACTGAAATCCCCTGTCGTTCAAAGCTGCAAGCATAGTCAGATCAAGCCAAGGTAGCAACATCACATGCGTGTAAGCATCTAACGTCTGATTAACGCGACCGCAGTCACAGAAACCGGTGAACCCAAAGCTCAATTCCCGTAGCGTAGCTCCACTCTCAATTCAATCCCTTCTCTGCTGTTGTCGAACGCTCCGCCACCGGGCGTCCGGCGCGTGTCAACGACTTTGAGACAGGTACTCACGGAATTTAGTGAGTTTTTTCATGTAATTAGAACCGGCTTGTTGATCCAGACCTCGCTGGGAAGGGCCGGTGGTTGGGGAGCGCTTCGTACCAAGCGCTCCGGGTGACGCTGGTAGGCCACAGCGAGCACTTCTTGACGTTGCCGCAGGATGTTTTCGGACTGACCATAGTGAACCATCGCTGGCGTCTGCAAGCCCACGCCGGAGTGGCGGTGCTCTTCGTTGTACCAACGAAAAAATCCCTGACAGAAAGCACGGCTGTCCTGGATGCACCCAAAGCGGTCCGGGAACTCCGGCCGATACTTCAGGGTACGGAACTGACTCTCGGAATACGGATTGTCGTCAGAGACGTGCGGCCGGCTATGCGGCTTGGTGACGCCTAGATCGGCGAGTAGAAAAGCTACCGGCTTGGAACTCATCGACGTGCCGCGATCGGCATGCAGCGTGAGTTGCCCAGGCTGGATGCGTTGTTTCTTGCAGCTTTCCTCGATCAGTCGCTTGGCCAACTCCGCGCTTTCGCGATAAGCGACCATCCACCCGGTAACGTAACGGCTGAACACATCGAGGATCACGTAGAGGTAGAAGTAGGTCCACTTGACGGGTCCGAGCAGCTTGCTGATGTCCCAGCTCCAGAGCTGATTGGGAGCGGTGGCCAAAAGTTCCGGTTTCTTATAAGGCGGATGGGTCAACTGGTCGCGGCGCTCGCGCGATTCGCCGTGCTCGTCGAGCACGCGATACATGCTGCGGATCGAGCAGTGATATTGGCCTTCATCGAGCAACGTCGCATAAACAGCGGCTGGCGAGCGATCCTGAAAACGTTCTTCGTGCAAGCAGGCCAGCACGGTTTCTTTTTCTTGCGCACCCAACGCCCGGGCCGACCGCCGCCGGGAAACCGGCGAAGCCGAAGAACAGGGATGAAGTTTGCGGTAGAAGGAAGCCCGCGGCAGAGCCAGCGCCTGACAGGCCGCCGGGATGCCCGCGGTGGTGGCCAGTTCGGTGACGGCGGCCATCAGGAGTTCTCCTCCGGGTCCGCTTCCGGAATCGGACGGCCCAACAGCGCCGCCACTTTTTTTTGCACGTCGATGATGATCTCCGCCTTGCGGAGTTTTTCCGTCAATTGGCCTACCTGGCGGCGCAGCTTTTCGTTTTCGTCCGCCAGTGGATCACGCTCGGATTTGCGCCCGCGTTGGCGCGGCTTCAGGGCCTGGAAAATGCCGTTGGCGCGTTCTCGCCGCCAGCTCGTCAGATGCGAGGAATACAAACCCTCCCGGCGAAGTAATGCACCAATTCCACCGGCAACGGCGGAAGCAGAATCAGCCTCTCCAAGAATACGGATCTTGTACTCGGTGGAAAAAGTACGACGCTTGGGCTTGGCCACGACCTCCGAATCAGGTCGCGACGAGGAGCCCAGCGTAGCGCCCGCTTTGGCTGCCGCTGCACTCCGCTGCGGCTCAAAAGGCGAGCCTTCGCTCCGTTCCGCGCCAGCCAAACCCCCAGGAGAAAGAACAACACCAAGAGAATTCCCGTTCATCTCGTCCCTATTCCTTCTCGCCCTGCTCATTAATTAAGGGTACTAGACTTGTCTCACGGATGTTGGCACGGAGGGCTTGACTGTGTTTGAATCAGCGCGACAACGAGTTCAGTGCTTCTACACCAGTTACTCTTCCATCGGCTTATATATTCAAAAAAAGAGGGGACGTTAGACGGGCAAAAAACGAGCCATTGGAACCCCGCGATGCCGCTGGGATCTGCTCTGCCAACAAACCTGCTGTGTCGAGGTCTGGAGAAGCTTATGGTGCGAATGATGGAGGTTCCAATCGGAAATTCCAGGTGGCTACTCGACGGTGACGGATTTGGCGAGGTTGCGGGGTTGATCGACGTCGCAGCCGCGGCGGATAGCGATGTGATGGGCGAGCAATTGCAACGCGGCAATTTCCAACATAGTGCGAGCAATTCCGGGGCTGGAGGCAGCTCGATGATGTGATCGGAGACTTCGCGGACCAAGTGATCGCCTTCGGTCACGACAGCGATCACGATGCCGTCGCGCGCCTTTACTTCTCCGCCCGATCACCTTGCTCCCAGAGGCGCAGCAGCAGACGGCGCAGCTGACGGTCAGCTATCTTGATCCGTGGCGCCGCCGCAACCTGCGTCAAATACTCTTGCTCTATTTCGTGCAACACCCTCAATAGCTCTCGTTCTGGTTGACCCAATGCGATTCTCTCTGTCTCTAGGCGGTCCCTGGCCACCCATGAAACCGGACATTCTCACTTTGCAGCGACACTGGCCACCCTCAGCGCTGGCCTTTTGCTGGTTATAGCGTAGAATACACTCCGGCCAATTTGAAGAAAGAGACCCCCAGCAAGGCTCTCTACCTAATCTGAGGTTCCAATGTGTTTTCAGTGATCACCCCGGCTTCCAAGTTGAGATCTGAGGGGTAGGGTCCATGCATTTTCTTCACTCGATCTGCCGGTCGCGGCGTCGGATGCTTCCGAAATCGCGCAGTCCCCGGAAGTGCCTAGCCTTCCCGCTAGCGTTGCTCCCGTTGTTCGTGCTTCTTTGTGGCTGTGCTGGCGTCGTCTCCCCGGGCTCCGGTTCCTCTGTGACCTTTCGCCTCTCTGGCACCGTCAGCCCGCAATCGGTCGGTAACGGCACGACCGTAGCCCTGAGCGGTCCCACCTCCGCTTCGACCTCCGGCGACAGCTCCGGCAATTACGGTTTCTCTGGCCTGGCCAACGGAACCTACGCCGTTACACCCAGCCGCTCCGGCTATATTTTCTCCCCCAGCGTCCAGAGCGTCTCGATTGATGGGTCAGACGTCTCGGGCATCAACTTCACCGCCTCCCAGCAATCGAACCATTCCGTGCAACTCACCTGGCAAGCCAGCACCTCCATCGTGGTCGGTTACAACATCTATCGCGGCACCACCGACGGCGGCCCGTACGTCAGGATCAATACCACCCTCGTCAACCCGTTGAACTACACCGATTCCTCTGTGGCCAGTTCCACGATCTACTACTACGTCACCACCGCCGTCGATTCCGCCGGCGTCGAGAGCGAGTATTCCAACCAGGCTTCTGCCAAAATTCCCTGATTCCCCAGGAACGCCTGACCAACCTCAGTTCTTGTACCAGGTTCAATGAGAGAGTTTATATTCAAAGAAAAATGGCGACTGGGTACAGGAATCTCCCGTAGCAAACTGGCTCACTGCCCGGGAAACACATTAATGGGTGATAAACTTTGCGGCGCGGTCTGGCGCTTAGGACGTCATGGAAGAGTTGCCAGCAAGAAAATTGTACGCACGTTTGTGGAACCGTGACGAAGAGGGGCCTAACAGATGTGAGAGGTGCTGTTTTGGAAGGTTCCTAAAGGCCATCATGCAAGCCTCAGGCACCTCCCCGCATCGCTCGGAAAGCCGCGATCGATTGGACGACGCGGTCCTGCTGGGCATCCTTGAGCTCGGGGAAGACGGGCAGGGAGAGTACTTCCTTGCTGGCTTTTTCCGCGACAGGCAGGGCGCCAGGCTTATAGCCGAGGTATTGGAAGGCCGGCTGAAGGTGAAGGCAGAGCGGATAGTAGATTTCAGTGGGGATGCCCGCAGTACGGAGAGACTCTCTCAAATCGTCGCGCAACAGCACGCGGATGGTGAACTGATTGTAGACATGGTGGAACTTCGCCGGAGGCTGCGGCGGAGACGTGACAAAGGAAGTCAGTCCGCTCTCTTCAAAGAGCTTGCGGTAGCGCTGGGCGCGATTTTGGCGTCCGGCAGCCCAAGAATCAAGGTGTGGGAGTTTTACACGCAGAACGGCGGCTTGCAAGGCATCCAACCGGCTATTGGTACCGAGGATGTCGTGGTAGTACTTCTTCTTGCTGCCATGGCCGCGAAGCATCCGGAGGCGCTCCGCCCTGGCCGGGTCGTTGGTGATAATCAGGCCACCGTCACCTGCACCGCCCAGGTTTTTCGAGGGGAAGAAGCTGAAACATCCGAAATCGCCAAAGGTACCGATGAAGCGATCGTTGTAATGGGAGCCGATGGCCTGCGCGGCGTCTTCAATAACCAGGAGGCCTTTTGCCTTGGCGACTTCCAGGATGGGATCGAGATCGGCGGGCAATCCAAAAAGGTGCACGGGCATGATGGCGCGCGTTTTAGGGGTTATGGCCGCGGCGATCAGGGCGGGATTGATGTTGAAGGTGACTGGATCGATGTCCACGAAGACGGGCTTTGCGCCCACGTGGGCAATGGAACCTGCCGTAGCAATAAAGCTGAACGGCGTAGTGATGACTTCGTCGCCGGGACCAATGCCCGCGGCCATCAGGGAGAGAATGAGAGCGTCCGTGCCCGACGCACAACCTACGGCAAACCTAGCGCCGAGCTTCGCGGCCACTTCCTCTTCGAGGAGTTTCACCTCTGAACCAAGAATAAAATATTGGCTTTCAAAGACGCGCGTGACCGCAGCCATTACTTCTTCCCGAATGGAGGCAAACTGCGCCCGGAGGTCCAGGAAATCGAACGCGGGCTTGGAAGGGTCGGCCGTCGCTGGGCTGGCCGCCGGAACGGCAGATTCTTTGCTTTGAGCAGTTGGCGACATAGGGCGTGGCTCCCGAGGTAGAGTGTAATTCGATTTGACACCAGTGGGTGCCTACAGAGCAAGAACTGGCCGAGCTGACGCGGATTGCCTGGAGAGAAAGGCCGCGGGACAGCTTCTTGGGCTGCGAGTAGCTTAGCGCCGGAACTTGAAGAAGCCGGAATTTCCATTTTGACTTCCCGGCCAACCGATGACGTACACCCAACCCCGTCAGCATGCGATCCTCAAAGAAGCATTAAAAGAGAGCTGAAATGGCTGATTTTGTTTCTCACCCACTGGGTGAGCACCTCCAAGCCGTCCTCACCGCGTCCAAACCCGCATAAATACAGATGCCGCCGAACATCCGAAGGTTCGTAAGGAAAGTTCAAATTGGAAGTCTGGGTTAATTGGACATATGTCCCCGGTTCCGCTAAGTCGGATGACCAGAAAAGTGGCGGCTAGCACCCAGATATCCGGCAAGCGCGCTGCGCCCCTGTGGCGAAGGCTTCCGGACCGACTTCGATAACATGTGGACACTGCAGCAGACGAAGGGGATAGAAATGACCTCCTGGGCTTGGCGGCAATTCAATGACCAACCATGGGAGGCAGCTGATTCACAGTTTTATAGCCTCAGTCTAGGGGCGATCGTGGTACTTGTGCTCAGCTCGATGGCAGTCGACGCACAGGGTGATGAGGTTTTGTGCCGTGTCGTCTCCCAACATGCTGCGGAATTTCCTGTGATGGACCTGCAGGTTTCTCGGAGACCTGCACCATTGACAACGCCATCTGTCTCTCTCTAAAACCTGTATGCGGAGAGCTCGATATGGAACTACAACTTTGGGAGAAGGAGATGAATCACTCCCAGGATTTCATCTATTGTTGGCGGCTTGGCAAAGAAGAGATGCTTCTCCCGTTCGTAGTTTCTTTTGAGTGCGGCTAGCCCCTCTGGGTCGGGGCTCAGAGCCGGAGAATTCGAGAATGAATCCTCCTCCGGCATGCGGTCATCGGGGGAATTCTCTTGAGAGTACTGCCTCACACTTTTGAAGATTTCACGATACTCGTCGCTGTTTGGCGGTGGTATCCTGAATCCCCACCTGCGGGTTTATCGCCCAAGCTTACGATGCGATACTCTGATGAGAGCAACAAGTCGGGCTGAATGGAGTGCCCCCATTCCTCCCGGGAATTCATTGGAATGCGTTCTGGAACGGCTACGAAGGAGATTCGATCTTGCATCTCTCCGTGATTGGTTGCGGTTACGTAGGATTAGTGACAGGCGCATGCCTCGCTGCGTCGGGACAGGAAGTGACTTGCACAGACATCGACAGTGAGCGCATTGCGCGCCTAAGAGCTGGCGGCGTGCCGATTTTCGAGCCGCACCTCGACGAAATCCTCGCTTCTTCTGCAAGGGCCGGCCGCATCTCTTACACTGCGGATGCTGGCGAAGCCATCCGGGCCGGCGACGTCATTTTCATCTGCGTAGGTACTCCACCGAAAGAGAGCGGCGAGGCGGACCTCTCCGCGATTGAGAACGTCGTCCGACAGATCGCCGAGGAGGCCCGTTCTCCCAAACTCGTGGTCACGAAGAGCACTGTTCCTGCGGGCACCGGCCTCCAGTTGCAGCGTGCGCTCACGGCTTACAGCCGTGGCACCAAGGATTCTTTCCGTGTCGCCTCGAACCCAGAGTTTCTCCGCGAAGGCACTGCTGTCGAAGACTTCTTTCATCCAGACCGCATCGTTGTTGGTGTTGAAGACGAATCCGCCGCGACCGATTTGCGCGAGATCTACCGTCCCATCCTCGAGCGCCGCTTTCACTGCCCACTGCATAAGGGAGTGTGCCCTCCGGGCCATGATGCCGCGTTTTTGGTCACCACCATCAGCAGCGCCGAGCTGATCAAACATGCTTCGAACTCCTTCCTTGCTATGAAGATCAGTTATGCCAATGTCATTGCGGACCTGTGCGAGAAGATTGGCGCGAACGTCGAAGAGGTTACGCATGCTATGGGTCTCGATCCCCGGATTGGGAGGCAATTCCTCCGTGCCGGGCTCGGGTTTGGTGGCTTCGGTTTCCCAAAGGATGTTCAAGCCTTCATCCAGCTAGCCGCTTCGGTTGGCCTTGATTTTGACATTCTGAAAGCCACCGAGCGGGTCAATAAGCAACGCATCAACGTTTTTCTTGAAAAAGTGCGCAAGGCTCTTTGGGTCATCAAAGGCAAACAGGTTGCGGTTCTGGGACTTGCGTTCAAAGCGAACACCGACGACATTCGTTCGGCACCCGCGCTCGAAGTGGTCAAACACTTATTGGACGAGGGAGCCATCGTGCACGCAAGCGACCCCGAAGCCATTTCGAGAACAAAGGCTCTCTTCCCCAAGTTGATTTGTCATGATGATCCCTATGAAGCGCTCAAGGGTGCCGAAGCTGCGTTGGTGTTTACTGAGTTGGACATCTTCCGAACTCTGAATTGGGAGCGCGCAAAAACCCTGATGGCTCGGGGTCTCGTCATCGACGGCAGGAATCTCTATTCACCGCAGAAAATGCACGAGCTTGGATTGGAATACTATTCTTTTGGGCGCGAGTAGCACATGCAGTAGCAGATTTCCCTACAGATCCGCACCGCGGACGTCTCGACGCCCCGATTACTGAAAGCAAATTAACTCCTTTTCTGTCGGAAATCAAAATTCAAATCAGGTGATCTCATAGAAGAACAGCGTAAGCAAGCGATCCTCTTCGCCGCCACGCTTCTGTGCGCGCGGAAACTGATCGAGTCGATCGAGTCGGAAAAGCCGAATCTGGCGAAGCAGCATTTTGTGGACAGGGCGCTTCAAGAGGTGGAATTCATGCTCGAACACATCGAAAAGAAGTGGCCCGTGGAGGGTGTCAGCCGCTTACGTGGATGCGGCTACTTCTTCGCCAACTCGTACTCTCGGCACCGGCAGCCGGGGAAGTTGCAAAGGTTGCGGATCGTATCCTTGTTCCTAAGCTTGAGGCGGCGCGCGTGGTGAATGCCTTTGCCGTGATCGCACACACACGCCTGCTTACGACGGACTCCACGCATAAGCGGATATTGCCACTGGAGAAGGAGCCAGGTTTAGCCGTCGGCATGGATGTTTTCATTCTGAAGCGGATCGACAACTGGTGGCCCATGGCATGCAATCGGGGATTTGGAGTGCTAGGAGGAACTTGGACGGTTGGGCGACTACACATCCGCCTGGCCGCGGGAAAGACCCAATAACTCAAATGGCGTAATCACATGTTTTACAGCAGCGATCGGAACCCATTTTTTGCGGCAAACCCCTTTTGACCGACCCGAGTACGCTTGTGACGCCTCAACCACATTGCGACACACTGCTAGCACAATCGGGTGTACAATGCGGCGAGCCTGGGGACTCAAAATGGAAATCCCGGGTAAAACGTGGCGCGAGCATACGCATGGGCTTACGGGATGGGCTCAGCTTTGGGATTCCCAGGCGAGAGGGGGTCACAATGGCGAAAAAGCGCATCATCGCGTTATGTATCCTAGCTATCTTTCTGGTGATCGTTTCGTGCAAGAAGATGGGGCAGCCCCCAAACCCGACGGGGCCGCTGACCTACGAGCCGGTCAAGTTCTCTGACGCAATCCCGCAAGACTACGGACCGCTAATCAGCGTAACGCAGAACCCACAAACTCCTCAGTTGGTCAGGCTCTGGTTCCAGAGATCGAACGGCAACATCACCGCCGTCTTCGTTGACGTCGACAAAGGAACGATTTACGAAAGGGCGCTCACGATTCCACGCAAGTAGGGATAGCAGCAATAACCTTCAATCAGAAGGTCGAGGGATAACTATGAACCTTCAGAAGCTAATTTCGATGACGTCACGCATTTTCTTTGTTGGCGCGTTCGTGTTGCTCGGTCTCGCCGTGATTGAGAGGGTCGCGAACGCAACTGGCTACACAATCCTAAACCGGGGGACCTCTACCGTTCACTTGCTGGACGCCGCGGTCGTTCTCCTAGTCTTCGTGATCGCCTTACAGCTGAGAGAGATGAAGGAAGAGCTCAAGAGCAGAAAGCCCTAGGAAAACGGCTCCACTTCTCTGAACTCACGCGCCCGTGATTGCGTGCGGGACAGCGGTTGACTAGTGCCTGGTTAACGGGGTGGTCTCAATGGTGTCCGTCTTCAGCGCTATTGAGAGCGACTGTCCGCCGTCAGCGGAAATGGGAGTGAGTGGAGAGCAAGTTTAAGCTACAGATTCTGAGCTTTTCGGTTCACCCGACCAGCGCTAGGATGCGCAGAAAGAAGGGTGAACCATGGAAGAGGAACTGAGGAAGAATCAGGAATCAGAGGAAGAGCAAGGGAAGTACGAGAGTGAGGAGCGGGGGGCAGCCCTGCCCGAGGGCAGGGCTGGCGCGCGCCGGGGAGAGACGGCGCGGCAGTTGATCCGCCGGGCCAAGCAAGCGAGCCGCAGAAGATTTCCTGCCGAAGAGAAGATTCGCATTGTGATGGAAGGGATTCGCGCGGAGGTGTCGGTATCTGATCTGTGCCGCCGTGAAGGGATCCATCCGACGATCTACTACAAGTGGCTGAAGGACTTCATGGAGGCGGGAAAGGGGCGGCTGCGCGGCGATGCCAAGCGGGAGGCCACCAGCAACGAAGTGCAGGAGTTGCGGCAGGAAAATGAACGGCTGAAGCTGCTTGTGGCGGACCTGAGCCTCGAGAATCTAACGCTGAAAAAAAGCCAGTATTAGGGCTACTGGACCGGAAGCCTTACGGTCGAATGAAGCCCGAGAGGAAACGCGAAGTGATTGAACTGGTGCGGCGATCACCGTTGCCCAAGAAGGCGACCCTAGCGGAATTGGGTCTGCCGGCCTCTACGTACTACCGCTGGCAGCGTCGCCATCGACACGAAGGCGACGCGGGGCTGGTGGACCGGCGACCGCAACCGGGAACGATCTGGAACCGGCTGCGGCCGGAGGCGGCGGAAAGAATCCTGGTGGCAGCCCGAGCAGAACCGGACAAGAGCCCGCGCGAAATCGCTTGCTGGATCAGTGATCATGCGGGATTCAGCGTTTCGGAATCGAGCGTGTATCGGCTGCTGAAACTTCACGGACTGATGCACGAAGTGACCGTGGTGGGATTTCCAGCGGGCCCGGAGTACACGGTGAAAACCACTCGGGTGAATGAACAATGGCAGAGCGATGCCAGCTATTTCTTTGTGATGGGCTGGGGCTGGTATTACCTGATTTCCGTGCTGGATGATTTTTCACGCTACATCCTGGCGTGGGAGTTACAAGGTGCCATGAAAGCGGAGTCGATCAGCGAGGTGGTAGAACGCGCCATCGAGTGGACAGGCATGAAGAGGTTGCCGGTGAAGCTGTGCGCTCGGATGGTCACTGACAACGGACCGTCCTACATCGCCGCCGCGTTCGAGGACTACTTGCGGATGCACCGAATGCGGCACATTCGCTGTTCCCCGCATCACCCGCAGACCAACGGGAAACTGGAACGGTTCCACGAGACACTGAAAGGCCGGGTGAATCTGCCGGTATGGACCAGCCCGGAGGAGCTGCGCGCGGCCATCGCGGAATTCATCGAGTTCTACAACCAACGGCGCTATCACGAAGGAATCGGAAACGTTGCGCCGGCCGATGTGTACTACGGGCGGCGGGAAGAAATCCTGAAACGCAGGGAGGAACAAAAACGGCAGACACTTTATGAGCGGTTCGAGTACAATCGCGCCCAGCGCCGCCAAGCAATCCGGCTGCTTGGTGCGCCCGGCACCACCAACACGAGCTTCGCGCCCAGCGCGACCGCAACCACAAAAACCGGTGAACCGAATGCCTCAAACCGTAGCTAAGCCCGAACCGAAGTCGCTCTCAATAGCGCTGAAGACGGACAGACGGACAGCTGCTGGTTACTATGCGTTTTCTCTAAATGGACAATTTCCGCCGGGTATGGCTATTCATTGTGATACGCTGACCTGCGGCAATAGTTATGCCTACAGTTCGACGGGAACGGTCAGTAACGCGACTTGGACGACGGGAACTGGAATTGACCCCGCGATGGCTGGAAAACTGACCGAGATCAGCATAACAACAATGATTGTGGAGGATACACGCTGATGAAGCGTCTGATCCTCGTTCTCGCTCTGCTTTGCTCCACTCCCGCGTGGGGTGCCATCGCTTTTGTCTCCACTTCGTCTACTATTTGTGACCAAACTTCTGCATCTTCGGGAACAGCTTGCACGCTGACCGCAGCGACGACTGCGGGGAATATGGTCATCGCGGGGCTCTCGTGGAAGACTACCACGCGGTCGATTAACTATGTTCTGGGCAGCGCAACAGGTTCGTATTTCTTTCCCTACGCACAAACGTGCAATAGCGCGGGTTCTTGCTCGGCCATACTTATCTGTCGAAATTGCGCAGCGCTGACTACCGTCACACCGAATTTCACAGGGACGACGCTCTACAATCTGACTGTTGAGGAATATTCAGGGGTCGCGGCTATCGGAATCACCGGAACTGCAACAGGAACCAGCACGACTCCAGGCATAACCATCACCACAGGGGACGCGAGTGATTGGCTGGTCGTGGCGACTTCCAGCCTAGGCAATGATGGTATACCCACTGCGCGCACCGGCAATCTTCACAAAGCTGGGCGCACGGGGACGACCAGCAGCAACATAGCTGGCGCATTATGCGATAACACTGTGGCGACCGCGGGAAGCCTTTCCTGTACTGTGACCATAACATCGGGTGCATGGTCTGGAGTAGGTGTGGAGCTGCGCACGACCTACCCGACTACCTACATCTGGCCCGATTGCGATAGTAGCCATCCATGCGTAATTCACGAGAAAAATACGGTTGCACTCGGAACAGGCACGGACACGTTAACAGGCCCATTCAAGATCACCGTGCCCCCGACCTTGGCTGGCAACTTGATGAAGCTGACCATCAGCCATCCCAGTGGAACAACTATTTCTTCCATTGCCGACGACCATTCGAATACCTGGGTGACTGGCGCATCGACGACCGATACCAGCAACACCGAGACGACAGAGGTTAGATATGTCTGCGGAGCGGCAACCGGCACATCGGTAGTCACCGTTGCGTTCAGCAATTCCATTGTAAATGGTGATGTAACGCAGTTCAGCTATGACGAGGTGAGCGGAATTGCCACATCTTCCTGCGGAGACGGAAATAGCGGCGCCAACGGAAGCCAAGGCACTCTCAATCCCGGTTCAATTACGACAACATCCAACGGCGATATGATCTTTACTTTCGGTATCTGCTCTTCCGGTTCTACGGAGAGTGGAAATCAGGCAGGTGTTGTGATGCCTGATGATACATCGGCTAAAATCGCGGAGAACGACTTCGATCAGTTCATGTCGATGGTGCGGGTGCAGGCGTCGGCGGGAGAAATCAATCCGACCGTGTACGCCAATGCGCAGGACGTGAATAACACAGGAGGGATGTACTGGAACATTGTGGCGCAGGCATTCAAGGCATCGAGCGGAGCGGGAACTCAACCAAGCGGCATCCAGGTTGTAACTGATATGCATTTTGTCAATTGGGATGTATTGGGATGGAATCCGCTTCCATCGAACGGCAATGCCATCGTATTTTCCACGTCCAATCCTAGTTCGGGATGGAGAATGACTAATCTGACGGACAACTACGGTACCAGCTATACGAGAACTTCCTACTCGGACGCGACGGTGGACCCGCAGCAATACTCGGCTTGTCTTGGCTCGAACGTCTCAGCCCGTGATCGCATTTTTAGTTACACTCCAGATGTACACCAGACGCACGTTGAAATTTACACTATCGCAGGCGCAAAGAACTCTTCAGAAACCGGGTGTATAGGCACGACCGTTAATCACTACGCGGGTACCCAAGGATTGACTTCAAACGATAACATCGTGGGCGATCCGGTAATTAGACCTACAATCAACTCAGGAGGATATAGTGTAATTATTGCAACATCCTATGTCGGGACTGGGCCCCCAACTGCAATGTGCGTTTCAGGAGGTGTGACGCCTCCCAGTTGTACGGGACAATCAGCGGGAGTGGTCTTCAATTCGATCTACGCTACGGGAATGACGGATCCATCAAGCTGGAGTACGGGTGACCCATTCGAGTTCTTCTACACGAACTCGACCAGTTCGAGGTCGATGGATTACCTGATGGGAAACGGGACGGCAGCGACGAGTTATTACGGAGCTGCCATTGAGATTTTGGCGGCGGATTTGGGGCAGGGATCGGGAACGCTCACGCCTACCGTCACGGTGACGCCGTCCACATCGAGCATCACAATGGTGCAAGAGCTCTCGGTGACCGTGGCGGTGAACGGCGGAAGCGGCAACCCAACGCCCACCGGAACGGTGACGCTGATCGGCGGCGGCTACACCTCTGCGACCACAACACTGAGCAGCGGCAGCGCCACGATCAGCATCCCGGCGGGTTCTCTGGCGATCGGGTCGGATACGCTGACCGTCAGCTACACGCCAGATTCGTCCAGTTCCGCAACCTACAACGCTGCCACGGGCACATCTGCGGTGGCTGTGACGCAGGCCGAGCCAATGATTACCTGGGCAATACCTGCGGCAATCACCTACGGAACGGCGCTATCTTCAGCGCAATTGAATGCGAGTGCGGCCGGCGTGGGCGGTGCAGCACTGCCAGGTACGTTTGTCTACACGCCGGCGGCCGGAACCGTGCTCGGTGCGGGATCACGAACTTTGTCGGTCACCTTCACGCCGACGGATACGACCGATTACACCACCGCCACGGCTTCGGTCACACTGGTGGTGACTCAGGCTACACCCGCGATCACCTGGCCAACGCCAGCCGCCATCCCCTACGGGACGGCACTGAGCGCGACCCAGCTCGATGCCAGTTCGACAGTGGCCGGAACGTTTGTCTACACGCCGGCGGCCGGAACCGTGCTGGGCGCTGGATCACGAACTTTGTCGGTCACTTTCACTCCAACCGATACGACTGACTACAGCACCGCCACGGTTTCCGTCACGCTGGTGGTGACTCAGGCTACACCCGCGATCACCTGGCCGACACTAGCCGCCATCCCCTACGGGACGGCACTGAGCGCGACCCAGCTCGATGCCAGTTCGACAGTGGCCGGAACGTTTGTCTATTCACCTGCCTTGGGCACGGTGCTGACTGCGGGCTCGCAGACTCTCTCGGTCACCTTCACGCCGACGGATACGACCGATTACACCACCGCCACGGCTTCGGTCACGCTGGTAGTGACTCAGGCTACACCCGCGATCACCTGGCCAACGCCAGCCGCCATCCCCTACGGGACAGCACTGAGCGCGACCCAGCTCGATGCCAGTTCGACAGTGGCCGGAACGTTTGTCTACACGCCGGCGGCCGGAACCGTGCTGGGCGCTGGATCACGAACTTTGTCGGTCACTTTCACTCCAACCGATACGACTGACTACAGCACCGCCACGGTTTCCGTCACGCTGGTGGTGACTCAGGCTACACCCGCGATCACCTGGCCAACGCCAGCCGCCATCCCCTACGGGACAGCACTGAGCGCGACTCAGTTCGATGCCAGTTCGACAGTGGCCGGAACGTTTGTCTATACGCCGGCGGCCGGAACCGTGCTGGGCGCTGGATCACGAACTTTGTCGGTCACTTTCACTCCAACCGATACGACTGACTACAGCACCGCCACGGTTTCCGTCACGCTGGTGGTGACTCAGGCTACACCCGCGATCACCTGGCCAACGCCAGCCGCCATCCTCTACGGGACGGCACTGAGCGCGACTCAGCTCGATGCCAGTTCGACAGTGGCCGGAACGTTTGTCTACACGCCGGCGGCCGGAACCGTGCTGGGCGCTGGATCACGAACTTTGTCGGTCACTTTCACTCCAACCGATACGACTGACTACAGCACCGCCACGGCTTCGGTCACGCTGGTGGTGACTCAGGCCACACCCGCAATCAATAGCGTGAACTTTGGCTCGCAGGCGATTGGCTCTGCCAGCGCGGCGCAATCCCTCAACTTCACAGTTGCATCCGGCACGACAATGGGCAGCGTTGCGGTGTTGACCTTGGGCGCCGCAAACCTGGACTTCGCCAATGCGGCCGGAACCACCTGCACAGCTCAGGATTACACCTCGGCCACCAACTGCGTGGTGAACGTGACGTTCACGCCGGCTGTCTCCGGCCTGCGCATGGGCGCGGTGGTGCTCTTTTCCGGCGCCAGCAATACCGGGACGGTGCTGGCCAGCGTGCCGGTTTACGGCGTTGGAACCGGGCCGCAGATCGCCTATGGCCCCGGCACGGCGACTGCCATCGACGCGACAGTGAACGGCACAGGGTTGTCCAATACCTACGGTGTGGCGGTGGACGGGGCGAGCAACCTGTTCGTCGCGGATTCGAGCAATAACCGCGTGGTCGAAGTACCGACCGGCGGTGGTACGCCGACTGCCATTGACCCGACGGTGAACGGCATTGGGTTGTCTACTCCCACCGGCGTGGCGGTGGACGGTGCGGGCGATCTGTTCATCGTGGATACCCACAACAGCCGCGTGGTGGAGGTGCCGGCGGGCACCGGTACGGCGATTGCCATCGACCCGACGGTGAATGGCATTGGGCTCAATGGTCCCTACGGCGTGGCGGTAAACGGTGCGGGCGATCTGTTCATCGGGGATACGGACAACAACCGCGTGGTGGAGATACCGGCGGGCAGCGGTACGGCGATTGCCATCGACCCGACGGTGAATGGCATTGGGCTCAATGGTCCCTACGGCGTGGCGGTGGACGGTGCGGGCGATCTGTTCATCGCGGATACGGACAACAAGCGCGTGGTGGAGGTGCCGGCCGGCGGCGGTACGCCAACTGCCATCAACCCGACGGTGAATGGCATTGGGTTGTCTACTCCCACTGGCCTGGCGGTGGATGGTGCGGGCGATCTGTTCATCGCGGATACGGACAACAACCGCGTGGTGGAGGTACCGGCCGGCGGCGGTACGCCGATTGCCATCGACCCGACGGTGAATGGCATTGGGTTGTCTACTCCCACTGGCGTGGCGGTGGACGGTGCGGGCGATCTGTTCATCGCGGATGACCCAAACAACCGCGTGGTGGAGGTACAGCGCTCACAGCCTCCCGCGTTGGGCTTTGCCTCGACGGCGGGCGGGTCCACCAGCAGCGACAGCCCGCAGACCATAACGGTGCAGAACATCGGCAACGCAACGCTGAACTTCTCCGCGGTCAGTTATCCGGCGGACTTCCCCGAGAGCGCCACGGGCGCCTCGACCGACTGCACCTCGACGACCAATCTGGCGCCCACCGGCGCCTGCACTCTGACCATCGATTTCTCGCCGGTCGCGGTGAGTGAAACCGGCACGTCCATTCCGCTGAGCGAGAGCGTGACGCTGACCGACAACGCGCTGAACGAGACGGGAGCAACACAGCACGTCCCGGTGACCGGCACGCTGACCACAACTCAGGCTACACCCGCGATCACCTGGCCGATACCAGCCGCCATCCCCTACGGGACGGCACTGAGCGCGACCCAGCTTGATGCCAGTTCGACAGTGGCCGGAACGTTTGTCTATTCACCTGCCTTGGGCACGGTGCTGACTGCGGGCTCGCAGACTCTCTCGGTCACCTTCACGCCGACGGATACGACCGATTACACCACCGCCACGGTTTCCGTCACGCTGGTGGTGACTCAGGCTACACCCGCGATCACCTGGCCAACGCCAGCCGCCATCCCCTACGGGACAGCACTGAGCGCGACTCAGTTCGATGCCAGTTCGACAGTGGCCGGAACGTTTGTCTATACGCCGGCGGCCGGAACCGTGCTGGGCGCTGGATCACGAACTTTGTCGGTCACTTTCACTCCAACCGATACGACTGACTACAGCACCGCCACGGTTTCCGTCACGCTGGTGGTGACTCAGGCTACACCCGCGATCACCTGGCCAACCCCAGCCGCCATCCCCTACGGGACGGCACTGAGCGCGACTCAGCTCGATGCCAGTTCGACAGTGGCCGGAACGTTTGTCTACACGCCGGCGGCCGGAACCGTGCTGGGCGCTGGATCACGAACTCTGTCGGTCACTTTCACTCCAACCGATACGACTGACTACAGCACCGCCACGGTTTCCGTCACGCTGGTGGTGACTCAGGCTACACCCGCGATCACCTGGCCAACGCCAGCCGCCATCCTCTACGGGACGGCACTGAGCGCGACTCAGCTCGATGCCAGTTCGACAGTGGCCGGAACGTTTGTCTACACGCCGGCGGCCGGAACCGTGCTGGGCGCTGGATCACGAACTTTGTCGGTCACTTTCACTCCAACCGATACGACTGACTACAGCACCGCCACGGTTTCCGTCACGCTGGTGGTGACTCAGGCTACACCCGCGATCACCTGGCCAACGCCAGCCGCCATCCTCTACGGGACAGCACTGAGCGCGACTCAGTTCGATGCCAGTTCGACAGTGGCCGGAACGTTTGTCTACACGCCGGCGGCCGGAACCGTGCTGGGCGCTGGATCACGAACTTTGTCGGTCACTTTCACTCCAACCGATACGACTGACTACAGCACCGCCACGGCTTCGGTCACGCTGGTGGTGACTCAGGCTACACCCGCGATCACCTGGCCAACGCCAGCCGCCATCCTCTACGGGACAGCACTGAGCGCGACCCAGCTCGATGCCAGTTCGACAGTGGCCGGAACGTTTGTCTACACGCCGGCGGCCGGAACCGTGCTGGGCGCTGGATCACGAACTTTGTCGGTCACTTTCACTCCAACCGATACGACTGACTACAGCACCGCCACGGTTTCCGTCACGCTGGTGGTGACTCAGGCTACACCCGCGATCACCTGGCCAACGCCAGCCGCCATCCTCTACGGGACAGCACTGAGCGCGACCCAGCTCGATGCCAGTTCGACAGTGGCCGGAACGTTTGTCTATTCACCTGCCTTGGGCACGGTGCTGACTGCGGGCTCGCAGACTCTCTCGGTCACCTTCACGCCGACGGATACGACCGACTACACCACAGCCACTCGCGCGGTGCAGTTGACGGTGAACAAGGCTGTCCTAACCGTGACGGCGACGAGCGTTTCCGTGGCCTACAACCAGGCCATTCCGAGCCTTACCTACAGCGTTGTAGGCTATGTGAACGGGGATACCTCTTCCGTGCTCAGTGGTGCGCCGGTGGAGACAACAACGGCCACGCAGGGTTCGGCGGTGGGAACTTATCCGATCACCATTACTCAGGGCACACTCACAGCAACCAACTACAGCTTCCAGTTCCAAAACGGCACGTTGACCATCACCTCACTGGGAACAACGGCCACACCGACCTTCTCGCCTGCCGCCGGCACCTACACCTCGATACAGACGGTGACCATTTCGGATACGACAAGCGGTGCGACCATTTACTACACCACAGACGGGTCCACACCGACCACCTCTTCAACTAAGTACTCGGCCGCGATCACCGTATCGTCAACGGAGACCATCAAGGCGATTGCAGTAGCGACCGGCTACTTGCAGTCGGCTGTAGCGACGGCGACGTACACCATCCATCTCCGCGCCGCCACGCCCACGCTAAACCCCGCATCAGGAACGTACACGTCGGTCCAGACGGTGACCATTTCGGATACGACAAGCGGTGCGACCATTTACTACACCACAGACGGGTCCACACCGACCACCTCGTCAACTAAGTACTCAGCCGCGATCACCGTATCGTCAACGGAGACCATCAAGGCGATTGCAGTAGCGACCGGCTACTCGCAGAGCGCGGTAGCTTCGGCGACCTACACAATAGCCACCGCGCCATCGGTCACCACCGAGGCTGCAACGAGGCTGAGTACATCCGGCGCGACTCTGAATGGGACCGTGACCGCGAACAATGCCACCACTCAGTACTGGTTTGCCTTTGGAACCAGCAGTACTTCTTTGACCAGTGCCACAACCAAGACCGGCGGATTGACGGGAACATCGGCAAGGTCGGTGAGCGCTAGATTGACTGGCTTGAAGACGAAGACCACTTACTACTTTCAAGTCGTCGCATCGAATGCGGTGGGCACGACCTCGGGCACGGTTTTGAGCTTTACTACGCAGTAGGGCAGAACCAGATGTAGATGCATTGGCAGGCTGGGTGGCGTACAGGCGAGTTGATCGGCCCCTTTATTTCTGATCCAGATAGAACGTTAGTCATCAACTGCTCATTCATGCCCCTGTCTCCACAATGAGACCGCTGATACCACACACTGCCGTATGGTCTCTGCCACTGATGCGAAGGAAGGTCCGCGGTCGCCAGTGGCCTGCTGTGGGTTTCCCGGCGGGAAATTACGAAACGAAGCCAACTTCCAACTTGTCCGAGGAATCGGAGATGAACGCCCTTCCGGATTACCTCGATTGGTTCCGGTCCGACCGAATGGGCCGAGTATCAACGGGTTGGTTTCACGTTGCCGTTGACAGGATGGGAGCTAAGATCCCTGGCGTTGCGAATCGAGCCGATTGGCAGTGCGGGAAATGGCTGTGGCTACTGAACGATACCCGCGACAAGAACCACGACCAAGCGCGCGAATATGGGCTAGCACTTGACGATCGGGGGCCTTCCGTCAGTTGCCCGCAATGTGCCAGGCTCAGGGGGGCCAGATCCTGAGGTTCGCGACCCATCTTGGACTTACATAAAGTCGGCCTGTTGGAGGTTCTTTAGGTCCGTGACGCTGATTGCAGCCTGTGGCGTCCTGCGGCGTCGGTTATAATGCTCACAATCGAATCAGCCTCGGCCGTCAGGCCGAAACTCCCCGGAGCACTCGCGGGAATAGAAGGTCACTTCACATAACGCAAACGGCAAATTGGCTGTGGGCCACAAATCACCATAAGAGTGCGGCGCAAGCCTTGAAAGGGAGTGTCAACCGTGCGGATAAGAAAGGCGGTCATCACAACAGCGGGAGGGAATCAGCGGGCGCTTCCGCTCCAGACTCTCGTCCACAATGGTGCGGAAAAATCCGTTCTGAGCATCCTCGTTGAACAGGCCCTCACTGCGAATATTGGCGAGATCTGCGTCGTGGTCTGGCCCGGCGACGAGACTCGCTACGCCCAAGCCGTCGGCAACCTCGCCGGTGCCGTGCGATTCATTCCCCAGCAGCAGCCGCGGGGATACGGCCACGCCATTTACTGCGCGCGCGAATTTGTGGCTGATGAGCCCTTCCTGCACATGGTGGGAGATCATCTGTATGTGAGCGCAACGAAGCCCGGCGTCCAACGCCTGGTGGAATTGGCGGAACTCGAGTCGTGCTCCGCCTCCGGTGTCCAGCCCACCAACGAAAGACTGCTCTCCCGCTTTGGAGCCGTGGCGGGACGCCGCATATCCGGCCGGCCCGGCGTATATCGCGTGGAGACGGTACTCGAAAAGCCCACGCCCACGGAGGCCGAACAGCACCTCATGGTGCCGGGAATCCGCGCGGGCCACTACCTCTGTTTCTTTGGAATTCACGTTTTGACTCCCACCGTGATGGAGCTCCTGGGACGGAAGCTGGCGAGTGAGCCAAGCGGCGCCATCACGCTTTCCGCTGCTCTAGCTGAACTCGCCCGGCAGGAGCAGTACCTGGCGCTGGAAGACACGGGGCACCGTTATGATCTAGGCGCTCGCTACGGATTGCTCACCGCGCAATTAGCCCTGGCGCTGAACAGTCGCGACCGCGACGAGGTGCTTACGCACTTGCTGGAGCTACTGGCGGAGCGCGAGATGACCACTCCGTCTGCGGGGGGCGAGCGGTGAGCCTGCTTACGGATGTCATAACCGCCCGCGACACCGAGACTCGCAATCGCCCGCTGGACCCGTTCTGCCGCGCCGCGACACTGGAAGAACTGCTGCTTGAATGCCAGGCACTCGACCGTTTCCGCCGCCGCAGCGACAATCTCTACGAGCGCGTGCGGGCCCTTTTTTTTCTGTATGCCATCCATCGCTTTCACATCTCCACGCGCAAGTTAGCAGCTTCCCACGCGCTGATCCCTTTCGTGGGTTACACCAACCTCCTCAAGCGCAGGTTCGAAGAAGCTCTTGATGTTTTCCTGGCTGCACAGGCCGCCGCCGGACCGAGCGCCGCCATTTCCAGCGCGCTCGCCTCTGGTTACCGTTCGCTCGGTTTCCAGACTCTCGCTGACCAAGTGAGGCGCAGCGTGCGCTCGGTCCGTGGCAATCAGTGGATGTTCCGCGCCGTTTATCCTGAAGACACACCGCTGCGGATTCGCCCCGAGCTATTGAAGCGCGAAGCTGCCGATCATCTCTTCCCCATCCTTCGCGAGGCCACGCCGGTACGCATGGACTTGAGCCATAGCGGCTGGAGCGACATTTTCTTTCTGGGCATGGATTTCCCCGAAGGCGCCCGCGTGCTTAACATTTCCATCGACCTGAGCGTGCGGAGCCTGGCCGCTCCGAAGCCTCCCGTTGCAGCATGGTTCCGTGTTATCGATCAGCCGGTACTCCGCCTGGTCAGCGTTGACCTTCAGTGCAGCGCTGAACTCAGCTCGATTGCTGAAGTTTTCGATTTCGCGCACGACTACCTGGGCTTGCTCAAGGCCGCTGTAATTGCCTCCGGCATTGTGCCGCCTGGAATGGAGGGCGCCACTCAGCCCCTCACCGACGTTCTTACCCATTTGGCGGGCCGGCCCGGCCACGGCATCGAAATCGCCAGTAAGGTGAACGATATCCCCCGCGGCTCACGCCTGGCGGTGTCCACCAGCCTCCTGGCTTGCCTCATTTCCTTGTGCATGCGCGCCACGAACCAGATCCGCACGCTCAACGGCGGCCTTTCCGAGGAGGACCGCCGTTTGGTGGCCGGGCGCGCCATTCTGGGCGAATGGCTGGGAGGCTCGGGGGGTGGCTGGCAGGATTCCGGCGGGGTGTGGCCGGGAATCAAGCTGATTCACGGGGTCCTAGCCCAGGAAGGTGACCCGGAATTCGGCATCAGCCGCGGCCGGTTGTTGCCGAGCCACCAAATCCTCGGTCTCCAGGAGGTGTCGCCGGAAACGCGCCAGCAACTTCAGCAAAGTCTGGTGCTCGCCCACGGCGGCATGGCGCAGGATGTGGGCCCCATCTTGGAGATGGTGACGGAGAAATACCTGCTTCGTTCAGAAAGTGAGTGGCACAGCCGGGGCGAAGCCACTCTCATCCTCGATGACCTCATCGCACGTTTGAAGTGCGGGGACATTCGCGCTCTTGGCGCCTTAACGGAGCGGAATTTTACCGGCCCCATTCAAACCATTATTCCCTGGGCCGGAAATCTTTACACCGACACGCTGATTCGCCGCGTGCGCCGGGAGATGGGCGACGACTTCTGGGGTTTCTGGATGCTCGGGGGAATGTCGGGCGGAGGCATGGGTTTTCTTTTTGCTCCGCATGCGAAAGCCGTGGCACAGGAGCGCTTGCAGGCCATCATGAGCGCCACCAAGCGGGAGATGGAACATGCGTTGCCCTTCGCCATGGAACCTGTGGTCTACGATTTCGCGGTCAACGAACAGGGTACTCAAGCCACGCTTCTCAAAGGCGACTCTGCGCTGATGCCGGCGGCATACTACCAGCTGGCTGTGCCCCCGCTTCTTCGCATGGAGTCCCGTTTGCTCTCTCCCGTGCGCCTCCTTGAACTCGAGCGCTTCACCGCCGCCTGCCACACCGTGCCGGAATTCCAAGGCATGGTGCAGCATGTCTTCGAGCACCTCATCCCACAGAGTCCCCCAAAAGCCGACCTCTCCCAAAACCTCGACGCGCTGCTCGAAGCCCATGGATTTGATCGCGCGGAGCATGAGCAGATACAGGTGGACCTGCGCAACGGCCGCGTGGGGCTGGCGCAGAATCGTCTTCCCATCACCAGCCTGATTACCGACGTTGGTGCCGCAGATCTCCTTGACGCCACCGAAGGTGTCGCGCCCAAGTACCACGAAATCGGCAAGGAGGCCCTGGCGGCAGGAATGGTGGCGGTGGTTTCGTTTGCCGGTGGCACCGGCAGCCGTTGGACGAAAGGCGCAGGCGTCGTCAAGGCTCTTAACCCCTTTTGCCGTCTGGGCGGCAAGCACCGCAGCTTCCTCGAAGTACACTTGGCCCGCAACCGCCGCACGGGCCGCCTCTGCGGCACAACTCTACCCCACGTCATCACCACCAGTTACCTGACGCACGACGCGATCCAGGCGCACCTCCGCTCCGAGCGCGACTACGGCTACCCCGGCCCCTTACTGCTTTCATCCGGGCGCTCCATCGGGCTGCGCTTTGTGCCCATGGAAAGGGACTTGCGATTTGCCTGGGAAGATTTGCCGCAGCAGATGCTCGACGAGCAGGCGCAAAAGTTTCGCGACAGCCTGCGCGCCACGCTTATCGCCTGGGCCCGCCATTTGGGCGAAGGCGCCAGCTATACCGATAACGTACCCATGCAGTGCCTGCACCCGGTCGGCCACTGGTATGAAGTCCCCAACATGATTCGCAACGGCACGTTCCTGCGGTTGTTCCAGGATAGGCCCCGTTTGAAATACCTGATGATTCACAACATCGATACCACGGGCGCTGACGTCGACCCGGGGTTGCTTGGTTACCACATCGCGGAGGGGGCTGCGCTTACCACCGAGGTGATTGCGCGGCAGGTGGAAGACCGCGGCGGCGGCTTGGCCCGCGTCGACGGTCGCTTGCGTCTCGTCGAAGGTCTCGCGCTTCCCAGCGAAGAGACCGAATCACTCCTCTCCTGGTACAACAGTGCGACCTATTGGCTCGATATCGACCAACTCCTCTCCATGTTCGGGCTGACCCGTGAAGATCTTACCCACATCGAAAAGGTGAACAACGCCGTGCGAACCCTGGCTACCCGCATGCCCACCTACATCACGCTGAAGGACGTCAAGAAACGCTGGGGAAAAGGTCAGGAAGATATCTTGCCGGTGGCGCAGTTTGAAAAGCTGTGGGGCGACATGACCAGCCTTCCGGAATTTCCCTGCCGCTTTGTGGCCGTGCCCCGCAGGCGTGGACAACAACTCAAAGAACCGGCGCAGCTTGATGGTTGGCTGCGCGATGGCTCCGCGGCATTCGTCGAATCCTTGTGCGACTGGGGCCACTGACTCCCGCCGTGACAGCTGGGCCACGCAGGCAACTTTTTTCACTCCCGCCTGATTCCGTGACCGTAGCCTGTTTCATCACCAGCATCTCCAGAGAAACTTCCTGAGCGTGGGCATCGTTCTATCGAAGCTCCTCAGTGGCGACAGGACATTGCCGCGTGGCGGTCGTGAGTTCCTCTCTCAATGGTTTTCATCGTTAGGTTCGCGACAAACTCATTCAATAGGCATTCGGTCCATTTTTGGGTTGGGAAGGGCATGAGGGGTTGCTCCAACAACGGAATGCAACCTTTGTTACAGAAGCAGCGCATGAAGGTATTTGGACACCAGTGACCTCCATCACAATTCGTTGCCCAAGAGAATCCTAAGATGCCGGACTACCAAACGGATGCATGGTCACTCCTAGTAAGACTGTGCCTTTGTCATTCACTTGTAGCACCATAAGGTCCGTCCAGTGGCTGGAATCGCGGGCTCTGGGATGGCATTCTCGCTCTAGATATCCCTTGCTGGCGAGCCTATGCGTACGGGATAATCCGCCAAAAGGTTGGGGTGTGCCCAACCATTACCGCCAATGATTTGTCCTTCTTGCAAACGCGAAAACCCTCCTCATGCCCTGCGATGTGCACACTGTGGCGCCGCACTGCCCCCTCCTGGAGCCCCTAAGATTGCGGACGCCGGAGATTCGCAAGGTTCTCAGGTGGGTAATGGAAGCGCTATGGCATCCGCAGGCGAGGGCCACTCATCCCCCCTCGCGGATCACGAGGACCGAACAATCGAAAGCCCAGCCCCTTCCGCACGTTCCCGGCCACAAGAAGGTCCTACTACCGTCTCAACTTTGAGCAAGACACCATCGGGCTCTCTGCCGGCACCGGACCAAGCTCCGGACAGCTCCGAACTCGTCACCCTCTCCGGTGGAGAGAAAAGTCCACTGCTACCCGCCGGCTCTCGGCCACCCTCTTCTGGTCCGGGGGACAGTCGGGCGAGCCTCCCGGGAAGTCTTGGACCGGGCGTGGACTTTGGTCCCAGGTTCCGTATCGAAAAGCTCCTCGGCGCTGGCGGAATGGGCAAAGTCTACAAGGCCTTCGACAAGGTGCTCTCTCGCACCGTCGCCCTGAAAACTCTGCAGCCAGAACTCGTCACTGATCCAACGGTCACCCAGCGTTTTAAACAAGAATTGCTGCTTGCAAGTAAGATTTCCCATAAGAACATCTTGCGCATTCACGACCTCAACGAGTTCGAGGGTACGAACTACATCACCATGGCCTTCATTGAAGGCAGGGACTTGAACCAGCTACTCAAAGAAGAAGGGCCACTGTCTCTTGAGAGAACTCTCAAGATTATTCGACAGCTCTGCGAAGCGCTCGATGCGGCTCACGCCGAGGGAGTAGTGCATCGCGACTTCAAACCACACAATGTCTTGGTCGGAAAAAACGACCACGCCTATGTGTCTGACTTTGGATTGGCAACCTCACTTGAATCCGCGCAAATGGGCATGACGCGAACGGGTGCCGTGGTCGGCACACCACGCTACATGTCCCCCGAACAGGTGGAAGGCAAGCCCGTCGACAGCCGAAGCGACATTTATTCGCTGGGTCTGATGTTTTATGAAATGGCCACCGGACAGGTCCCCTTCACTGGGGAATCGACCTGGCAGCTCATGTATCAACGTGTCCAGAATACGCCCAGGAATGTGAAGGAACTCAACCCCTCTCTTCCGGATTATGTCGCGCGTGTGATCATGCACTGTCTTGAAAAAGAGCCGGCCGACCGTTATCAGACCGCCAAGGAGATCCTTGCGGACCTCGACGCGAATCGCAGCCCTTCTCTTTCCACAACCTCTAGGTCCCCGCGGACCGTGCAGATCCACCTCCCGGTCGTCGAAAAACGTTGGTGGTATGCCGCCGGAGGGGGGATGCTTCTTCTGGTGGTCCTGTTCTTTGCTATTCCCAAGACAAGACACTGGGTGTTTGCAACTCCCAACGCTGGAACTCTCGCTCCCGGTACAAACGGACCTCCATCAATATCGCAGGCAAAGTTTGTCGCTATCCTGCCGTTCCGTGTGCTGGGGGACCAGTCGTCGCTCGGGTACGTAGCCGATGGATTGGTTGAAGCCATGTCAGCGAAGCTTTTCCAATTGAAGGATGTACGCTTAGCCTCTTCGAGGGCTGCTGCTAAGACTGACCCGAAGACTCCTCTTTCGGAAGTGGCGAAGGAATTAGGCGTGAACCTGATTGTGCATGGAACGGTGCAAGGTTCTGGTGACAATCTTCGGGTCACAATCAGTCTGGACAATGTGGCTGAAAACCGGCTGGTGTGGAGCCAAGAGTTTGCGGGGGTGAGGGGCGATCTGCTGATCATCGAGGACCAGATCTACGCGCGCCTGGTGGAGGCACTCGCCCTCAAGCCGAGCAATGAAGAACTGGCGCACGCCACGTCCCATCCCACCGAAAACGTCGAAGCCTACGACCTCTACCTGAAAGGCCGGGGAGCAATGCGCGGCCAACAAGCCGTTAGTAACATCAAGAAGGCCATCGGCTTCTACGAAGAAGCCTTGAAAAAAGACCCGAGCTTCGCGCTAGCCTACGCCGGTATAGCCGATGCCTCCCTCATTATGTACCACGAGAATAAAGACAGTTTATGGACGCAAAGGGCCTTGGGGGCCGCTCAGCAGGCTCAGCGACTGAACGACAATTTGCCCGAGGTTCATTTTTCATTGGGAAACGTCTACAACGCTTCGGGCAAAACGGTCGAAGCGATCGCCGAGCTGAAGCGCGCCCTGCAACTCGCCCCCAACTCGGACGATGGATATCGGGGTCTCGGCAAGGCATACCTCACCCTGGGACAAAAAGAGCAAGCGCTTCAGGCGTATCAGAAAGCTGTAGATATTAATCCTTACTACTGGTTCAATTATAATTCGATGGGCCAAGCTTATTCTCAGTTGGGAGAATACGACAAGGCTCTGATTGCCCTCCGCCGTGTGATTGAACTTGAGCCCGAGAATTCCTTTGGTTACTTGAACGTTGGAGTCGTTTACTTTCAGCAGGGGAAATACGAAGAGTGTCTCCCCTTCTTCCAAAAGTCGCTTCAGATCCAGCCGGACGATAAGACCTACTCAAACCTCGGCACCGCATACTTCTACTTGAAACGCTATAACGATTCTGTCCCCATGTTTGAGAAAGCAGTGCAAATGAGTCCCAACGTGGAACAGTGGACAGGGAATCTCGCGGATGCCTATCGCTGGTCGGGACAGCGCGAAAAGGCCAATGTGACGTATGACAAAGCGATTGCTCTCGCTTATAGGGAACTTGCAGTGAACCCACGCAATTCCGACACGATGGGAAGCCTGGCTCTTTATTACGCGAAAAAAGGCATGCCGGCCCAAGCCCTGAACTTCATACAACACGCGAGGTCAATCAACAAGGAAGCTGTAGACCTCGTTTATACCGCGGCGGTGGTGGAGGCGTTGGCTAACCATCCCGATAACGCCTTGAAGCTCTTGCGCGAGGCTTTCGAACGCGGATATGCGGTCCAAGAGGCAAGAAGCGACCCCGAATTGGACAGTCTTAGGAAACGGCCGGAGTTTGAGAAGCTCTTAACAGAATTTAATAAACCGAACTAGTTGGCGCCTGTCCCCGCAACCTTAAGCCTCTTCCTTCCCGCGAACAGCACCGCCACGCCAACCCCGAGAAGTAGTATCGTTGCAGGTTCAGGAGTAGGAATAACAGTTTGAGCGAGCGTAATATCTATGAAAGCGGGGAAGCCGCCGCCGATCGCGTTCGGGTTCACGAAGCTTAGGCTGTAAGTCGTGCCGGGATCGATGCTGAGTATCTCCTGTGGTGGATCCTGGAACGTGCACGAAGTCGGAGAGGACACTGTGGGCGTACCAAGGAGGGGCGCTCCTGCACCAAGAGCGCAGCTGAGTGCACCAGTAAAGGGGGTATCGACGTTTACTACGAGCAGATCGAGAATCACATTTGGTACTTCCGATTCACCCGACTTAATCTGGTTCGTAAAGTCAACGACACACCCCGTCTCTACATTCGTGAAGGTTTGTGTCAAAGAAGTCTCGTCGAAGCTCTGGCAGCTTCCGCCCCCGCCCATTACTATTTTCGGGTCAGTGGATCCCTGCGCGAGAGCTATGTTAGCGCCGACCAAAAGCAGGCAGGCGGGAAGAAACAGCCGCAGTGTCCTCATGGCAATACACCCCCACTACAAAGAGTGTCAGCACGTCATTGCCCATATCCTAAGACATTTCCTGGGTCCAATTACCCACCAAATTATCAACAACTTAGTGTAAAGTGCAGGATCTCCCCACTCCCAGTAAGTGCAAGTTCTTGCCTTTTCGCAGCGCAATATATGCAAAAGTCTTACTTCGTACCGCCTGTCGCGAACAATCACATTTATGAACAGCTCGGCAGGACGTCCCTTGGCGATGCCGCGAAGATCAAAACAAAGCGCGTCCGCAAGCAAAAGAGCGACCGCCAGGACTAGCAGGCGCAAAAGGTCCGCGGCAGACTGCGCGCCACGCTTATCGCCTGGGCCCGCCACATGGGCGAAGGCGCCAGCTATACCGATAACGTACCGATGCAATGCCTGCACCCGGTCGGCCACTGGTATGAAGTCCCCAACATGCTTCGCAACGGCACGTTCCTGCGGTTGTTCCAGGATAGGCCGCGTTTGAAATACCTGATGATTCATAACATCGATACCACGGGGGCTGACGTTGACCCGGGGTTGCTCGGTTACCACATCGCGGAGGGGGCCGCGCTTACCACCGAGGTGATTGCGCGGCAGGTGGAAGACCGCGGCGGCGGCTTGGCCCGCGTCGACGGCCGCCTGCGCCTCGTCGAAGGTCTCGCGCTGCCCAGCGAAGAGACCGAATCACTCCTCTCCTGGTACAACAGTGCGACCTATTGGCTCGATATCGACCGACTCTTCACCATGTTCGGGCTGACCCGCGAGGATCTTACGCGCAGTGAAAAGGTGAACAACGCCGTGCGAACGCTGGCCGCTCGCATGCCCACCTACATCACCCTGAAGGACGTCAAGAAACGCTGGGGGAAAGGTCAGGAGGATATTTTGCCGGTGGCGCAGTTTGAAAAGCTGTGGGGCGACATGACCAGCCTTCCGGAATTTCCCTGCCGCTTTGTGGCCGTGCCCCGCAGGCGTGGACAACAACTCAAAGAACCGGCGCAGCTTGATAGTTGGCTGCGCGATGGCTCCGCGGCATTCGTCGAATCCTTGTGCGACTGGGGCCACTGACTCCCGCCGCCCTAGATGGACCATGCAGACAATTCTTTTCACCCTGAAATCCGAAGTTGACCCATTGCAGGCGAGCGCATCTCGTTTTATTTCAAATGATTATCCTGTGAAGACACAGCTTCGCCGAACTTGATTTCTCCCACATCATCCACGACAAAAAATGTGTCATTTCGACCGGAGGGACGGCGCTTTTTGCCGTCCCGGAGTGGAGAAATCTCTCTTCGACTTCGCATTTCAGATTGATTGGACCATCCGCGACAACTTATCCAACCGCTACCGCCCCGTCAGCGGAACACGCACCAGAATCGCGTCGTCCACGCGAACGATCAACTCCGAAAATTTCTGCTTGCCCACGTTGCGCATCGCCTGATAGCGCGGGTTCAGCACATCCACATCCACGCGCAGCGGCGTATTGGGATCCTTGGGCACGTCAAATCTCACACGAACATCCGTCCGCCCGTCGCCATCCACGTCCACCGCATCGGAAATGTGTTGCGGCAACGCATTCACCGGTTTCCAATCGAGCTGCACAAACGGCTTCTCGGTCTGCAATAGGTGAGGATAGACCGCTTTGTGAATGGTAACCGTGTAGCCGTCCTCCGGGATTGTGCGCACCGCCGGCCCGCCGCTGTACATCTCGTCCACATGCAATCCGAGCTTGGTGAACCCCTTCGTGAAGAGTCCCATGAACAGGAAGGGCACCAGCACTGCCGCCAGCACCGTCATTCCCGCAGCGGTGTAGCCGAGTTTCGAGGTTAGCCATTTCATGCGCAGCTCCTAAATCACGCGCTGCAAGATCGTCGCGAGGCCCTGCGTGATGATGCTGCCTCCGAACATGGCCGCCACGGCCCAGGCCGCGTAGAGAAACATCAGCCGCGCGCGTTCCGGTTTAACCGACACCTGCGTTCCCCGGATGTGCCAGACCGCGGCGCCTTTCGGGCAGGCATCCACGCATGCCCCGCATTTCATGCAAGACATCAGCGTTTCGCCCTTCTTGATGGACTCGTCGCTCAGCGACATCGTGGGGCAGCTTTTCTGGCAGAGCACGCAAGGCGAGCAGACCGTGCGATCAATCTTGATGTCGAAAACGCTGGTCTTGTTGAAAATGGATTGAAACGCGCCAAACGGGCACAGGAAAGTGCATTGCGTGCGCTTCTTAGTGAGCAGAGGCAGCACAACAACCAGCGCCGCAAACAGCACCACGAAAATCCCGTTCTGCACCATTCCCACAGTATTGCGTGCGGCCACGTATTCCGAAACGGCTTTGAAGGGACACAACCACATGCAATAAGCGGGCTCAAACAGCGCCAGCGAGAGCAGCACCATCGCCAGCAGCACGGCCCACGGGACCAGCCTCAAGCGCGGATCGAGCTTTTTCCACTGCGCTTTCTTTGGCAGTGCGGCCATCCCTTCTTCAATTCCACCGAAGAAGCACGCATAACTGCACCAACCTTTGCCGACGACCAGCGTAATCGCCAGCCACAGGCCCGCCATGGCCGCCATGCCGGCGCCAGACATGCCTCCTCCGGGCAAGAGGGACCCCGGAAAGACCAGCGTTTTCGTGAGTGCCGCCGGAAGAATCAGCAAGGGAATCGGCAAGAAACAGAATGGCGTGCGGCCGGCAATCATCTCTTCAATCGGGATACCCATGCTGCCCCGCAAAACCATGACGTTGTGAATGAATCCGATCGGGAAGAGCACTCCCAACGCAACGAAAAACCATCTTCGCCAGCGATAGGTGCTGGAAGTCTTCATCATCATGAAAAACAGCGCGGTCAGGAACGCAGCGGTCAGCCCGCTGGCTATCTGCAAGGAACGATCGTGTTGCTGCAGCCCGCGCAAGGACATGAACAACGACCAGAGCGCAATGGGCAGCGTCAGCAGCAGCGCCCGGCTCCAGGTCCGTGGTGGCGTCTTTCCGGCGAATGCCGTACACGCCGCGTCAGCCATAGATCCTCCTTCCCGCGAGCATGGCAATCCCGGCAAGTAAGTAATACAACGCGACCAAAACCATTGCAGTTCGCGCCACGAAGATGACGGAAGCGTTTCGCCGCACGCAGACCAGTCCCACAAATGGCACAAACCACAGCGTTGTGGCGACGAAAAACACCGCGAAAAAGAGCAGTGCGGCAGCAATGCTGCCCAATTGCGCCGCGCGCAATCCAGCCGCTACAAACGGCGGGCACAGGCTCACGCCTGTCAGGAACCCCAACACCGCTGCCCCTGGCACGCCGCGTTTTCCTACCCGGTCGATGCTGACCAGCCCGGAGCCCGCGCAAGCGTGTGCGCAGCCGCGTCCTATCGACCGCGCGTACCACAGCAACGCCACACCCAGAAGGACATGAATCCCGCCGTAAATCAGAGTGCGCGCCACGGGCGGAGGCGACACCAGTACGCCGAGTTCCCAGGCCACAGTGGCAAGAAGCAGATACCCCAGGAAGCGTGTGCCTAGAAAGGAGGTAAGGTACCGCGCGTTCAGGCGCCAGCCCGCGCCCTCCGCAAGCAGGGAAGGAACCACCACGGGGCCGCAGGACGCCACGCATGCCGGGCCGGACGCCAGCCCCAGCAGAAAAGCCTCACCGAATAGGAAGGGTCCGCCCATTCGTGAAAAGTAGCATTCTGCCCCCTGGCTGTCTGTGACGGATGAGCAGGCTGCTGTTCCGCGTCCCGAACCAAAATATCAAGGACTCCAGGCACGCCATCCATTTTTGCCGGGCTTTCGAGTTAGCCTCTCGGCATCAGGCCAGGAGGGATGTGGTTCACCAGCAATGCAACGCACTGTGTCTCGCGCAATCCTTTTCGCTCCTGCTTCGAAGCGCAGCCGTGGCCCATCTCATCTCGCGGCTGTTGACGGTGCGAACCCCGATGCTGTGCTGGGACGGTTGTCACTCACAAGTTTCCGCTGATTGTGCTGCAGGCTGTGCAAGCTGTCGAGATAGGCCGCAATCCCGCGGTACAGCCCCTCGGCAACCCGCTGGCGTTGGCTGCTCTCGAGCAGCAGGCTCTCATCGCTCGCATTGCTCACGAAGGAAATCTCCGAGAGCACCGCAGGCATGTTGGCGCCGGTCAAAACGATGAAGGGTGCCTGCTTCACGCCGCGATTCGTCTCCCGCCGGCTCACAAGCTGTAGCCCCTGCGCGAGCGTGTTCTGAATGTCCGCGGCAAGCAGTTTCGATTCCGCGATCTTCTCGTTGCGCGTGATCTTCTTGACGAGGTCCGGAAGATCGTGCAGGGAAGACTCCGCGAGCGCGTTTTCGCGCGTTGCGAGTTCCCTGGATTCCTGCGAGCCTGCCAGGCTCAAATAATACGTTTCGACTCCGCGCGTTTCACGGCTCTCGCTTGAGTTCGCATGAATCGAGATGAACAGGTCCGCGTTGGCGTCGTTGGCGATCGCCGTGCGCTCTTCCAGCGGAACTTGCCTGTCGTCCTTGCGTGTGTACACCACTTCCGTATCCGCTATGTTTTTTTCGATCAGCTGGCCCAGCCGCAACGCCACATCCAGGCAAAGGTCCTTTTCCAGCAGGCCGCGTGGCCCTTTCGTTCCCGTGTCGTGCCCCCCGTGGCCGGGATCAATCGCGATGCGGTTGATCTTCAGCCCCAATTCCCGCGTCAGCGAGCCGTAACGTTTTTGGCTACCGCTGCCTAGCGGCGGCGCGTCGGCCACGTTGTGCAGCCCCGCATCCACCGCGCCTTCCGTTGCCCCGGCCCCGGCTTGCCCGTGAACATCGATCACCAGGCGATATGGGTCCGCTAGCAGTTGAGCGGAATACTCCTTCGCTCCCTCCGCATCCAGCACCAACCGGACCACCTCATCCTTATTCTGCGCGGCCCGCACCCACTTCAGCAGCCCGCCCTCGCTGGGCACTGTCTTCTGGCTGACCAACGGGCTCAGTTGTGCCTTGTAAAGATCAAAATAAATTCGCTCCGGCGAACCAATGCGCGCCGACTCGTACTGCACCGTATCCTCCAGCATCACCACTACCCGCGCATCGCTCTCTGCACTCGATGTTTGGATCGCAGTGACATAAGGTATGCTGCTCTCGTTTACCCGGGGCTCGGTGGGTTTCCCGCTCTCCGCCGATCCCCGAACACCCGTCGTTTGCCTCCCATCGTTCCCCATCTTGCGTTGGATCAGACTCTTCGTTGCCGCCACTTCCTTGCGCATTGCTTGCATCATTTCCGGCAGCACGTTTCGCGGCATGGCCAGGCTCGCCGACAGAAGAACGCCAACCACCGCGCCCGCCCACACTCCCCAGCGCGGCAAGTTCCACCCCGCGATCGGCTTGTATGTAATCCCCGGCGTCACCGCCACCTCGACACACTCCGCAGCACCGGCGCCCGTGGATGCTCGCGATGGCATCGACACCGCTACTTCTGTCGTCAGCGCTGCCGCTGCCGGCGCCGTCACGGGACGCGCAGCGGCCACAATCTCCAACTTTCGCATCGCCTTCTCGACGAGATCTGCAGACACCGTCTGCCGCCCCCTGGCATACCCTTCAAACAAAGCGCGGAAGCAGATCTTGTTGATGTTTCTCGGAACGCCCTCGCTCCTTTCGGCCACCAGCCCCAAGGCCTCCGGCTCAAACAGCCCTGCGCCGCAATGCCCCGCCACTTTCAGCCGGTGCCTCACATAACCCGCCGTTTCCTCCGGCGATAACGCCTCCAGATGCTTGACCATCGTAATGCGCTGCAGCAGTTGCGCCATCTGCTTCTGCCCGAGTTTCTCCTCGAGTTGTGCCTGCCCCGCCAAAACGATTTGCAGCAGTTTGCTTTGCGGCGTCTCAAAGTTCGAAAGCAGCCGGATCGTTTCCAGTACCGTCTCATCCAGGTTTTGCGCCTCATCCACGATCAGGACAAATCGCCTCCCCGCCAGCATCTCGGCAAACAAGATTTCATTCAACTTGTTGTGCATGGCCACAAGGCCCATGTCCTCCACATCGACTCCCAGCTCGCTAAGCAGGTATTGAAAGAATTCGCGGGAATTGCATTGCGTCTGGAACAAAAACGCGGCCCGCGCCGTATCGCGCAGTCCCGCGAGCAATTGATACAGCAGCGTCGTCTTGCCCATGCCCGGCTCCGCTATCAGCGCCAGAAATCCCCGGTCGCCCAGGATTGCCTCAGTGAGGGAGTCGAGCGCCTCGCAGTGCGTGCGGCTCGGGTAGAGATACGCGGGGTCGGGCGTGACGCCAAACGGCTGTTCCCGCAACCCATAGAAATCCAGAAACATGGAACTCACCTCCAATTCCCAGCGACGCCGCCAGATGACCCTATCCGCTCCCCCGCGTCGGGGTTCCACTACGTCATCAAGGTGTACTACACCTGCGTACGGAATTCGTGCTCGGTTGACTAGGGAGGAAGAGCAACGCCGTGCATCTTACCGGGTCTTCCGTATCCCTTTCCCGGCAGACCGATACTCTACTTCTCGCCGCTTCAGCTTGCAATGCCGCGACCACATATCGCGCCGGGGCTCACCCTGGCCTGGAATTGCCCCTCGTTTTCTACCAGATGCGCACGCGGTCCGTTGGGGCCAGATAGAGCTTTTCTCCCGCTTGAATCGGGAACGCGGCGTACCAGGAATCGAGATTGCGCACCGTAGCCGCTCGAAATTGTGCGGGGGCGTGCGGGTCCGTCAGGACCTGCCGCCGGAGGGCGGCTTCCCGTGTTTTCGATCCCCAGTTCTGGCCGAACGCGATGAAAAATTGCTGATCCCTGTTGAACCCATCTTGTGCGGGCGCGGCTTTCCCCGCCAGCGAGGCGCGGTAGCCGTCGTACGCGGCGGAAAGCCCCGCGAGGTCGCCAATATTTTCCGCAATCGTCTGCTTGCCGTTCACGTTGACATCTGAAAAGGGCTTATACGTATCGAACTGCGCCCCTCCACTTCAGATTAGGAGGGGTGTGGCTCACCTGCAATGCAGCGCACTGTGTCGCGCGCTATCAGGAGTTCCTCGTCCGTCGGGATCACGAACGCCTTTAGGTCGGAATCGTCGGTGCTTATCTGAGCTTCCTTACCAATGGCCTGCTCGTTCCTGCTTTTGTCGAGCTTCAACCCCGCCCATTCGAGGCCCGTGCAAATGCGCGCACGAATATCCGCCGAGTTTTCTCCGATTCCCCCGGTGAAGACAACGGCATCAGCCCCGCCCATACACGCAAGAAATGCTCCAACATATTTTCTCGCGCGATAACAGAAAATCTCGATGGCCAGGCGCACGCGGCGGTCGTCATGTTCCTTCAACTCCTGCTGTAGGACACGCATGTCGTTCGTCAGTCCAGAGATGCCGAGGAGTCCCGACTGCGTATTGAGGAGCATTTCCACTTCATGCGGTGACAGCCCTTCTTTTGTCGCAATGAGATTCACAATCGCAGGGTCGATATCCCCGGAGCGCGTCCCCATCACCAGTCCTTCCAGCGGCGTCATGCCCATGGAAGTATCCACCGGGTATCCGCCACGAATCGCAGCGGCGGAGCAACCATTGCCGAGGTGCAGCGTGATGACGTGCGTCTGCTCTCGCGTCAGGTTACGCAAAACCCGGTAACGGTAAGCCACATAGCGATGCGACGTCCCGTGAAATCCATAGCGCCGAATGTGGTGCCGGCGGTACAAATGGTAGGGCACGGCATACAGATAGGCCCGCTCCGGAAGGGAGTGGTGGAATGCCGTGTCAAATACGGCGACCTGCGGAACTTTCGGCCCCAGGATTTGCCGCGCAGCCCGAATGCACTTGATGTTGTTGGGATTGTGAAGTGGCGCAAGATCGATGCAATCTTCGATCCCCTTCAACACCTCGTCGGTGATGATGGCCGACTCTGAAAACATTTCGCCGCCATGGACCACACGATGTCCTACGGCATGGATATCTGCGGCGCTCTGGACTTGTGAAATGCCGGATTCTTGCGAGGCAATCCAGCGAATCAGGTACTCCAGCGCCGCGGAAAGGTCGGCCAGAGGCGCGGTGAACTTCTGCCTGGACGATTTTTCTGATTCCGCCGTGACAATCGCCTCACCCCCAATGCGTTCCACCTCTCCCCGGCAGATGCGCTCATCTGCGTTTTTCTGGATGCGCTCGCGATCGGTCGCGATGAGCTGAAACTTCAGGCTGGAACTTCCCGAATTCAGTACGAGAACGTTCATGATCGATTCCGCCTTTGCCCTGTGAATCCCGAGTCTTTCGTCACGTCACGCCTATTTGGAGTGCGGCTTGCCCTGAGCTTCGAAGGGTGGCTTGTTCACCGTGCTTGTCCCTATCTTCGAGGGGAGCTTCGAAGTGCCACCGCTTCTGAGCCCGCAATATTCACCACAATTCTGCCATCCCGCAATATTCACCACTAATTTGTTATCCCGAGCGAAGCGAGGGATCTGCTTTTCGCAAGAGCCCAGGAAAAAGCAGATTCCCTGCCCGACGCAAAAAGCGAACGAAGCAAGGAAGGACATTTTCTGCAATTCTCACACACGCCCCGAAGACGTCGTGCGTCTAATAGGGCCAGGTCCACGCAGCAACGGTCGGCTCGTCGATGCCGTACTGGTGCGCGTAGTTCAGGCACTCAATTTGCAGATTGCGGAACTTTTCCTTGGCGTGGGCTCCGACCCTTTGCAGTCTCGGCACGCGGTCAATCACGTCAATGGCCAGGCTGTAACGATCGATCTCGTTTTCAATGGCCAACTCCATCGGCGTATTGATGTTGCCCTTTTCCTTGTATCCGCGGACGTGCATGCCGTCGTGGTTCTTGCGGCGATAGGCCAACCGGTGAATCAGCCAGGGATACCCATGGAAATTGAAGATGATCGGCTTATCGACGGTAAAAAGGGAATCGAAGTCCCGGTCTGGCAGTCCGTGCGGATGTTCCGTGTTGGGCTGCAATTTGAAAAGATCCACCACATTGACGTAACGCAGCTTGATATCGGGAAATTCTTCCCGCAAAAGCACAATCGCCGCCAGCGCTTCCTGCGTCGGAATATCTCCTGCCGAAGCCATCACCACGTCCGGTTCGCAGCCCTGGTCGTTGCAGGCCCACTCCCAGATGCCGATTCCCTTGGTGCAGTGTTTGATGGCGGATTCCATGTCCATGAACTGGAGATGCAGTTGTTTGTCGCAGACAATGACGTTCACGTAGTTTTCGCTGCGCAGGCAGTGGTCCGCCACCGAGAGCAGGCAATTGATGTCCGGCGGGAGATAAATGCGCGTTACGCTAGCGCTCTTGTTCACCACCACGTCCAGAAAGCCGGGGTCCTGATGGGTGAACCCGTTGTGGTCTTGCCGCCAGACGGTCGAAGTAATCAGCAGATTCAGCGAAGCCACGTTTTCCCGCCACGACAGGTGATTGCAGATGGATAGCCACTTGGCATGCTGGTTGAACATCGAATCAATCACGTGGACAAAGGATTCGTAGGAATTGATGAATCCATGGCGGCCGGTCAGCAGGTAGCCTTCCAACATTCCCTCAATCGTGTGTTCGCTCAGAATCTCTATTACGCGTCCGTCAGGCGCCAATTCTCCGCCGTCCGCGTCCTCGGGAAAATACTCCTCAATCCAGAACTTCTTGCTCACCTCATAAATGTCATCCAGCTTATTGGAGGTGGTTTCATCCGGCCCGAAAACCCGGAAATTCTTCATATTCAACTTCATGACGTCGCGCAGGAACGCGCCCAGAGGCCGGGTGTTTTCCGCCTGCACAACCCCGGGTTTCTCGAATTTCAGCGCGTACTGGCGGAAGTCCGGCAACCGCAGCGCCCTCTTCAGGCGGCCGCCATTGGCATGAGGGTTGGAGCCCATGCGGCGTGTTCCCGCGGGCGCAATCTCCTTGAACTCGGCGCGCAGCTTCCCAGTTTGATCGAACAGTTCCTCCGGCTTGTACCCGCGCATCCAGCTTTCCAGTAGCTGCAGGTGCTCCGGATTCTTCTTTACATTCATAATCGGGACCTGGTGCGCGCGCCAGAAGCCTTCCAGCTTGTGGCCGTCCACAATGCCCGGGGCCGTCCACCCTTTCGGCGAGCGCAGAACAATCATGGGCCACTGCGGGCGCTCGGCCACGCCGCTGGCGCGCGCTCCCCGCTGAATTCTTCTGATTTCCGTCACGCAGAACTCCGTCGTCGCGGCCATGGCTTGATGCATGCCTTCGTGCCCCGAGCCCTCCACAAAGTAGGGCGCCCAGCCGTATCCTCGCAACAAGCTCTCCAATTCCTCGTGACTGATGCGCGCCAGCATCGTGGGATTGTTGATCTTGTAGCCATTCAAATGGAGGATCGGCAGGACGGCGCCATCGCGAACGGGGCTCAGAAACTTATTGATGTGCCAGGAAGTCGCCAAGGGTCCCGTTTCCGATTCGCCGTCGCCGACCACTGCCGCCACGATCAGTTCCGGATTATCGAACGCCGCCCCGCAAGCGTGCGAGAGCACATACCCAAGCTCTCCTCCCTCGTGAATCGAGCCCGGCGTTTCCGGCGTGCAGTGGCTCCCAATGCCTCCGGGAAACGAGAATTGCTTGAAGAATTCCCGCAACCCTTCTTCGTCTTCGCACTTGTCCGGGTACACCTCGGAGTAGCTGCCTTCCAAATAGACGGGAGCAAGAACTCCCGGGGCGCCATGCCCCGGCCCGGCCAGAAAGATCATGTCCTGATCGTACTTCTTGATCTGGCGCATCAGGTGAATGTAGGTGAATGCCAGGCCGGGACTCGAGCCCCAATGCCCCAGGAGGCGGTTCTTGATGTGTTCCGGCTTCAGGGGTTGCCGCAACAGTGGATTTTCCTGCAGATAGAGCATGCCCAGGATTACGTAAGTGCACGCTCTCCAAAACGCATCGGTCTTGCGCAACTCTTCGGCGCTCAGGGGTGTTCCCTGAACCGTGGATCTCGCTTTGCCAAACGCACTCAGCGCTTGAATTGTATGGGACTCTGCCCGAGCCGTCGTTGTCATCGGGAACCTCTCAGTTCCAGCAACGATTGGCGAGGTGAGTCGCTGGGGAAGCGAACCGTGAGCCAATTCGTTGCCGCGTATTTCGCTTTCCGCCTGGCCTGCCACAAACCAGAAGAGTGTTAGTCATCCGCGGTGTCATCAGGGCGGAAATTTAGGCTTTACAACAGCCTCGTAGTGTAACCCGCTTATGTTTCCGGAGGGTTACGAAGCCTGCCTGCTTCGTCTCATACTCACCGCTGGCGGGCGGGGCCGGTCGAATTGCGGATGATGAGCTCCGGCGCGAGGGCGATTTCAGGAATGAAGGGAGCGCGCTCCTCGATGCGGTCGAGAAGGGTTTGTGCGGCGACAGTGCCCATTTCCAGGAGAGGCTGGCGGACCGTCGTAAGAGGTGGGAGGGCGAAGGAGGCGACGGAGATGTCGTCGAATCCGACGACGGAAACGTCCTCGGGAACGCGAAAGCCGGCTTCGTGCAACACGAACATCGCGCCGACCGCGGAAGTGTCGTTATAGGCGAAGAGCGCGGTGAAGGGCATTTCGGCCGCCACCAGCTCTTTCGCAGGGAGATAGCCGAGATCGGAAGTGTTCGGGATTCTTTCGAGCTGGAACACAAGTTCCGGGTGGATGGGGAGATGCAATTCGGTGGCGACTTCCTGGATGGCGTTCCAGCGAGGCGTGGAGTCCGAGCTGGAGAAAGGCCCCCGGAAAAACGCGATCTGTCTGTGCCCGAGGTCTAACAAATGCTGCAGGACAAGCCGCGCGGCGCGATGGTGATCGAGGATGATGTTGGTGACGTTCGGGACTTGCTGATGGCCGGCGATGGCAACGGTCGGAAGAGTGGGCTGCTGGTCTATGGAAATGTCTATAGTAATGATGCCTTCGACGCCGCGGGTGAGCAGCAACTGGGAATACGAGCGCAGGAGTTTGTCGTCATGGCGGTGAACGACGGTGAGAAAAAAGAAATTGTTCTTGCGCAGGAAAGTCTCAACACCGCTGATGATCGTTGCGCCGTAGGGATCGCCGATCTCCTGGGCGATTACGCCCACGGTGTAGCTGCGCCGGACACGCAGAGAACGCGCGAGGAAATTAGGCCGATAGTTGAGCCGTCGAGCGGCCTCCTTGATGCGATTGCGGGTGCGTTCCGGGATGGAGCGTGAGGCGGGTGAATTGTTCAGAACACTGGAAACGGTTCCCGCCGTCAGGTCGAGATGCGAAGCCAGCAACTTGAGAGTAACGGCAGGCGCCTTCACGGCGCCGTGCGCCTTAGCAGCTTTCGTCATTGGGTCCTGACCTCGCTCAAGGCCCTGCGGAGCGACCAACAGAAGCACCACCGGTAACCAGCATTCTAGCGCAATCCGGGGAAGGAAAGTACCTGGGAAGAGCCAGAGGAGGGCCGCTTCGCGGGAAGGGAATAACGGCCAGTGCGTGCGATTTCCCTTAACAGTAACGTTTATCTATTCTTGACATGGGCGCGGCGGATATTCCAGACTCAACGCAGAAAAAGCGATGTCTTCCCACCGAAATGATGCACGCGGTCGTGGGTCCATCCGAGCGGGACCCGCCGCAGCCGGCGGCATACATTAAGTAAGTCATGAAGCATGCACAAGGAATAAAGGTACGATCTTTGGCGCGGGGTGCTGCAGGGAGAAAGGGTGAGGATCGTGGAAGGGTTGCGTGAGCAGGTCGAGCGGGAATTGCTTGGCGACATTCTGCCGTATTGGCTGAACTACGCGGTGGACCACGAATTTGGCGGCTTTCGCGGACAGATTGCGAATGACCTGACGATTGATCCGCTGGCCCACAAAGGGCTCATCCTGAACGCGCGCATCCTGTGGACTTTTGCGAAAGCGTACCAGGTTTACCGTGGCGAGGTGTACCTGCGAACAGCGCGGCGGGCCTACGAATATCTGCAGCACTTCTTCTGGGACGCCGAATTTGGCGGCGTGTACTGGATGGTGGACCACCTGGGGAACCCGGTGGAGACGAAGAAGCGGATTTACGGTCAGGCCTTCACCGTCTACGCGCTGGCGGAATACGCGGCGGCGAGCGCGGAAAAGGAACCGCTCGAAAAAGCCATTGAGCTGCACCGCATGATTGAAGACGCAAGCCACGATTCAAAGAACGGCGGATACTTCGAGACCTATGAGCGCGACTGGAAACTCGCAGGGGAGCAGCGGCTGAGCGAAGTGGACATGGATGAAAAGAGGTCCATGAACACGCACCTGCACTTGCTCGAAGCGTATGCGAATCTTCTGCGGCTATGGAACGAAGACGGATTGCGGAAGCGCCTGCGGGAGCTGCTTCGTATTTTTCTGGATCACATCATTGATCCGGAGACTCACCATTTCCGGATGTTTTTCGACGAGGTGTGGCGCGACCACTCGGACCGGCATTCCTTTGGCCATGATATTGAAGGGAGTTGGCTGATCTGTGAAGCAGCGGAAGTATTGGGCGACGCCGCCATTCTGGAAGAAACACGCAAAGCAGCGGTGAGCATGGCGCAGGCGGTGTACGAGCAGGCAGTGGACAACGATGGCGGCTTGTTCTACGAGGGCAGAGGGAAGGAAATCATAGACACCGACAAGCATTGGTGGCCCCAGGCGGAAGCCGTGGTGGGATTCCTGAACGCCTACGAAATTTCGGGGCGGGAATATTTCCTCAAGGCGTCACAGAATAGCTGGGAGTTCATCGAAAAATTCATCGTGGACCACCAGCACGGAGAGTGGTATTGGAAAGTGTCGCGTGACGGTACGCCCAGCGACGACAAGTACAAAGTGGATCCCTGGAAATGTCCGTATCACAACAGCCGGACCTGCTTTGAAGTGATGGAACGCCTGGACAAATTGCCCAAGAAACACGCAATTTGAGTACGGCGGGTGCGGGCCGATACCCGACGACCGGAGAAGACCAATGAACGCAGCCGAGCATAAGCAGAACGTGCAAAAACTTTTCCGGCAATACGAGAAGCTGATTGCCCGGAAAAACGTGAAAGCCAAGCGTGGGAACGGCGTGTACGACCGCTACGTCAATCCCGTGCTGACGGCGGAGCACACTCCCCTGTTCTGGCGCTACGATTTCGACCTCAAGAGCAACCACCACCTGATGGAACGCATGGGCATTAACGCGACCTTCAACGCCGGCGCCATGGAATTTGAGGACAAATTTCTGGTATTTGCGCGCGTCGAGGGCGCGGATCGCAAATCGTTCCTGGCGGCGGCGGAAAGCCCCAACGGTGTGGACAACTTTCGCTTCTGGGATTACCCCATCCTGATGCCGGAAACGAGCGATCCGGACACCAACGTGTACGACATTCGCGTGGTGCGCCACGAGGATGGCTGGATCTACGGATTGTTCTGCACGGAGCGTAAGGATTCGAAGGTGCCGCTATGGGATACGTCGTCCGCGGTCGCACAGTGCGGGATCGCCCGGACAAAGGACCTGAAAAATTGGGAACGCCTGCCCGATTTGCGGACCAACTCGCCGCAGCAAAGCAACGTCGTGCTGCATCCGGAATTTGTGGATGGCAAGTACGCGTTATACACGCGGCCCCAGGATGAATTCATTCAGGCGGGAAAAGGCGGAGGAATTGGCTGGGGACTCTGCGCGACGATGGCGGGCGCAACTGTCGAAAATGAAATCATCATAGATAATCGCGAGTACCACACCATCAAGGAAGTGAAAAACGGACTGGGTCCGGCGCCCATCAAGACCGCAGAAGGCTGGCTGCATCTGGCCCACGGCGTGCGCAACACCGCGGCGGGGCTGCGCTACGTCCTGTACACATTCTTGAGCGAACTGGATAGGCCGTACGTGATCACGCACAAGCCGGCGGGGTATTTCCTGGCGCCGCAGGGCGAGGAGCGCATCGGAGACGTCTCCAACGTGGCCTTCAGCAACGGCTGGATCGCCACGAACAATGGAGACGTGTACATCTACTACGGCGCATCGGACACGCGCCTGAACGTGGTCACCACCACAGTGGAAAAGTTGCTGGACTACACGATGAACACGCCGCCAGACCCCCTGCGTAGCTTTTTGTGCGTGGAACAGCGGAACGCCTTGATCCAGAAGAATCTGGCCGTGCTCAAGACGTACGGCAAACTTCCCGGGCGCTCGCAGCAGAAGATCGGGAAGGGCCCCAAGCAATAGAACGCGCCTGGTCTGAAAAAAATCGTCAATTACTCGTGCCGACCGAGGATGACCTCAATCTTGGCGAGTTCCCCGGAACTAAAGCGCAGATTGCCGAGCGCCGCCACGTTTTGCTCCACCTGCTCGACGCGGCTTGCGCCAATCAGGGCGCTGGTCATACGCGCATCCCGCAACACCCAGGCAAGGGCCAGTTGCGCAACAGACTGCCCGCGCGACTCGGCCAGTTCTTTGAGCGCGCGCACCTGCGCCAGGCGCCGCTCGCTAACATCGTTTTTCTTCAGGAATCCGTGGGGCTTGTTGGCGCGCGAATCGCTCGGGATGCCGTTGAGATAGCGATTCGTCAGCAAGCCCTGCGCGAGCGGGCAAAACGCGATGCAGCCAATGCCTTCCTTTTCCAATACATCAAGCAGGCCGCTCTCGATATTTCTTTCGAGCATCGAATATTTGGGCTGGTGGATGAGGCAAGGCGTACCAAGTCGGCGGAGCGCATTTGCGGCCGCCTCGGTTTGCGCCGCGTCGTAGCTGGAAATCCCCGCATAAAGCGCCTTGCCAGAGCGCACGGCGTGCTCGAGCGCGGACATGGTCTCCTCGATAGGCGTTTGCGGGTCGGGCCGGTGGGAGTAAAAGATATCCACGTAATCGAGCTTCATCCGCTTGAGGCTCTGGTCCAGGCTGGCAAGAAGATACTTGCGCGAGCCCCAATCGCCGTACGGCCCCGCCCACATCTGCCAGCCGGCCTTGGTGCTGATAATGAGTTCGTCGCGATGGGCGGCGAAATCGCTGTGGAGGATGCGCCCGAAATTCTCCTCCGCGGAGCCCGGCGGCGGGCCGTAATTGTTCGCCAGGTCGAAGTGCGTGATGCCGAGGTCGAAAGCCCGCCCGAGCATGGCCCGGCAATTCTCGAACGAGTCCACGCCCCCGAAATTGTGCCAAAGGCCGAGAGAAATGGCCGGGAGAAGCAATCCGCTGCGGCCACAGCGCCGGTATTGCATGCTGTCGTAACGCGAGTTAGCTGGCGCGTAGGTCATGAAGCTCTCCTTGTGCGCATTTGAGAAAACCGGGTGGCGCGCAGTTTTGCCGCGCACGCCACTTGGCAGAGATTAATGCAACGTCGCTTTGACCGCGACACTTTTAGTGCCCGGCGGGGGCAGGGGCACCAGGTTCCCCTGGATGGGCGCGCCATTCACTTCCAGACACACCTTGCTGCCTTCTCCGGCGCGCTGCACTTCGATCTCATAGGTCACCCCGCGGAATTTGCGGCAGGTCTTGAAACCGCGCCAGTTTTTCGGGATAACCGGCGCGATCAGCAGGCCCTCGTAGGACGCGCGGATGCCGAGAATCCATTGGGTAATGGCGTAGTAGTTCCACGCGGCCGTTCCCGTGAGCCAGGAGTTCTTGGCTTCCCCATACGTGGGAGCATCGCGGCCGGCGATCATCTGCGCATAAACGTAAGGCTCGCAGCGGTGGACATCGCTGATTTCCTCGCGCGCGGAAGGATTGATCCGCGTGTAATAGTCGTGCGCGGCATCCCCATTTCCGACGCGCGTTTCGCCGATGATGACCCAGGGGTTGTTGTGGCAGAAGATGCCGGCGTTTTCCTTGTAGCCCGGCGGGTAAGAAGAAATCTCGCCGTATTCAAGGTAGTACTTCGAGTACGCCGGCTGCTGCAGGACAATGCCGTGCTCCGTGGCCAGCAGCTTCCGCGTGGATTCCAGTGCTCGGGCGGCCAGTCCATCCTCAAGGCCGATGCCTGCCAGTGTGCAGAATCCCTGCGTTTCGATGAAAATCTTGCCCTCGGCATTTTCCTCCGACCCGATCTTCCGGCTGAAATCATCATATGCGCGGAGAAACCACTCGCCGTCCCAGCCGTGCTTGCGAATCGTGCTGTCCATCTTGGCGACTTCTGCCAGGTACGAGCAAGTCTCGCTGCCGAGGCCGCGATGCCTGGCAATGTCCGCAAGCTCGCGCCCGGCCAGCACAAACAAGCCCGCGATAAACACGGATTCGGCGACCTTGCCGTCTTTGTTGGTGGTGGTCTGAAAGGATTGCCCCGGCGAATCGGAAAAGCAGTTCAGGTTCAGGCAATCGTTCCAATCGGCGCGGCCGATAAGCGGCAGGCCATGAGGGCCAAGCCGCTCGATCGTGTACCGGAAGCTGCGCTGGAGATGCTCATAGAGCGGTGTTTCGGAGCCGGGCGCATTGTCATAGGGCACTGGCTCATCCAGGATGCTCCAGTCGCCGGTTTCCTTCAGATAGGCGCCGACTCCGATGATCAGCCAGTGGGGATCGTCGTTGAAGCCGCTGCCCACGTCGTTATTGCCGCGCTTAGTCAACGGTTGGTATTGGTGATACGCGCCGCCGGTGGGAAGTTGCGTGGCCGCGAGGTCCAGTATGCGTTCCCGCGCGCGCCCCGGCACCATGTGCACAAACCCCAGCAAATCCTGGTTCGAATCGCGGAATCCCAGTCCACGCCCGATTCCCGATTCGTAGAACGACGCCGAGCGCGACATATTAAACGTCGCCATGCACTGATACGCGTTCCAGATGTTCACCATGCGATTCGTGTGCACGTCGGGTGTGTCCACCTGGCACAGCCCCAACAGCTCATCCCAGTAAAGGCGAAGCTTTTCGAACGCGCCGCAGGCATTCGCCGCAACGCGATACTTGGCGATCACGGCCTTCGCCGCTTTCTTGTTGATGATTTGCGAATCGGGCGGATCGAATTTCTGTTCCCGTGGGTTCTCCTGATAGCCCAGAACAAATAGGATTTGCCGGGATTCGCCGGGCTTCAGCGAGAGCTTGACGTGGTGGGATCCAACCGGTGCCCAGCCGTGCGCGACGGAATTGCCTAGGTGTCCCCGCTCCACGGCCGCGGGATTGTCCCAGCCGCGATAGGGGCCGAGAAAGGCGTCGCGCTGCGTGTCGTAGCCGGCGATTTTTTCGGAGCAAGCGAAGTACGCGAAGTGATCGCGGCGCTCGCGGTATTCCGTCTTGTGGTAAATAACGCCGTCCTCGATTTCGACTTGGCCGATGCTGAAGTTGCGCTGGAAATTCGTGGAATCATCCTGCGCGTCCCACAAACAGAACTCGACGATGGAGAAAACCGAAAGTTCGGCGGCCTGCGCGCGTTGGTTCGTCACGCTCAGTTGCCAGATTTCCAGATTCTCGTCGAGTGGCACGAAGTAGCAGGTGCTCGCTTCGATGCCGCTGTATTTCGAGGCAATCGTTGTGTAGCCCATGCCGTGGCGGCAGGTATACTCCTCCAGTCTGTTTTGCGTGGGTTGCCAGGACGGAGACCAGAATTCGCCGGAGCTGTCATCGCGAAGATAAATGTAGCGTCCGCCAACATCATAGGGAGCGTTATTGTAACGGTAGCGCGTAATGCGGCGCAGGCGCGCGTCGCGGTAGAAAGAATAGCCGCCGGCGGTATTGGAGATAATCCCGAAATAAGCCTGGCAGCCGAGATAGTTGATCCACGGCAGGGGCGTATCCGGCTGCGTGATTACGTACTCACGCTTCTGATCGTCGAAGTAACCGTATTTCATGAGGGCGGCTCCCAGAGCGGAACGTTCCGGACTCGCAAGTCCGTCTAGTATAACGATATTTTAGTGGCCTAGAACAACTTTGAGGTGTAGATATGAAGCCTACCTGTAAGAGGGGAGGTGGGCGCTCTGCTCTGGGAAGTGTGCTCACCGTCACGCCCTCACGTGAGGACAATCACTGCCGGAATCCACGGCGAAACGAGAGGCTTGCACCCTTGAACCCCTCGTCCCGTTCGAAAGGGGACAGCATGACCACACCCACCTGCCGCCTCACCACTCGCCTGTCCACTCTGCCTATCTGGCTCATCCTTCTAGCCATCTCCTTTACAGGAGCGATGCGAACGACTTACGGATCTGAGGCCGGAAGCCTCAAGATAAAAGTGGACCAGGTGGGCTACCTGCCGGGAGCCACGAAAGTGGCAGTGGTCACGGCGGCGGCCACGACATTTGAAGTGAAGCGCGCCTCCGACAATGTGACGGTGTACAAAGGCACGCTTGGACCGCCCAGCCTGGATGCGGATTCGGGCGATTCTGTCCAGATTGCGGACTTCACGAAGCTGCACCTACCGGGCACTTACTATCTCGACGTTCCGGGAGTGGGGCGAAGCTGGGTGTTTTCGATCCAACGCGACGTCTTCTCGCACACCTATTATCTCGCTATGCGCGCATTCTACGGGCAGCGCTGCGGCACGGCAGTGGACCTTGGGCCGGAGTTTCCCGGCTATACGCACCCCGCATGCCACTTGAAGGGAGAGTTTCACCCCTCTTCTGGGAAGCAGGGCGAGCGGGACAATATCGGAGGGTGGCACGATGCCGGCGACTATGGCCGCTACGTCGTGAATTCCGGAATCACCACCGGGACGCTGCTGTGGACCTGGGAGATTTTCGGGCCGAAGGTGAAGAGCATCAAGCTGAATATTCCCGAGAGCGGCAACGGCACGCCGGACATCCTGAACGAAACCCGTTGGAACCTCGAGTGGATGCTCAACATGCAGGATGAAGATGGCGGCGCGTGGCACAAGCAGACCAGCGACCACTTTCCCGATTTCGTGATGCCGGAAGACGACCTTCTGCCAAGCGAGGTCATCGGGACCGGGCAGCCGCCGTACAAAAGCACCTGTGCCACGGCCGACCTGGCGGCGGTGGCCGCCATCGCCGCGCGCGCATATCAGCCCTTCGATGCAAAATTCGCGGCGCGCAACCTGGAAGCAGCGCGTAAGGCCTGGCTCTGGACGGAAAAGTATCCTAACGTGGTCTTCAAGAACCCGCAGGGAGTCAGCACGGGCGAATACGGTGACAACTATTGCGGCGATGAGCGCCTGTGGGCCGCCGCGGAACTCTGGCGCACGACCGGCGAAGCCTCCTACGACGACTATTTCGTGAAGCACTATCCGGATTTTCGTCCCAGCCTGGAAGCGCCCTCGCCGGAAGGCTGGCGGGAAGTTGCGGCGCTGGGGCTTTGGACGTACGCGATGAGTACGCAAAAGGGTGCGGATGCCACGGTGGTGGCGGACATTCGCAGGCGCACCGTCGTAGCGGCGCGGGCGATTGTCGAGCGCACCCGGAAGAATCCGTATCGCGTGAGCCTGCTGCCGAAGGATTACGTGTGGGGCTCGAACGGCGTGGTCGCCAATTATGGCATGGAATTGCTCGTGGCCAATTTGCTGGTGCCCGATCCCAGCTTTATGGAAACGGCGCAGGATAATCTTCATTACCTCCTGGGACGTAATACCTTTTCGATCTCCTGGATGACGCAGGTGGGGGCAAATCCGTATCATCACCCGCACCACCGGCCGAGCGGAGCGGGCAAGAACGCCGAACCGTGGCCGGGTTTGCTCTCCGGCGGTCCCAATGCCGGACGCCAGGACGACGCTCTGAAAAAACTGCCGCAGGGGCTGCCGCCGGCAAAAGTTTACGTGGATGACCAGGCCTCGTACGCGAGCAATGAAATTGCCATCAATTGGCAAGCGCCGCTGGTGTTCTTGCTGGCGGGCACGCTTCCTTGATGGAGAGGTCGCACACCCGCGCGGAGCACGAGGATGGCCGCGCGAATTCCAGCAGTGGCACCCGCTGTAATTTGTGGACAGGAATCGTACGGAAACGAACGACGATCTGATCGCGCAAACGATACGCATGGCGCGGCAGGCCGCTCCAATTGAGGTGTACCGTGCAACTCGTACAGCTGCATTTGATTGACATCGTCATCATCATCGCCTACTTGGTGTTATCGGTCCTGATCGGCTACTGGGTTTCCCATCGCGCCTCGCGCGACATCAAGGCGTACTTCCTGGGCGGCAACGTCATGCCCTGGTACATCCTCGGAATTTCCAACGCTTCGGGAATGTTCGATATCAGCGGCACCATGCTGCTGGTCTATTGGATGTTTGTGTACGGCCTCAAGAGCGTTTGGATCCCGTGGCTCTGGCCAACCTTCAATCAGGTATTCCTCATGGTCTATATGTCCACTTGGCTGCGCCGCTCCAATGTGATGACGGGTGCGGAATGGATCCAAACGCGATTCGGCAAGGGCCGCGGCGCGCAGCTTGCCCACATCATCGTGGTCGTTTACGCGTTCATCAGCATCATCGGATTCTTCACTTACGGCTTCAAGGGCATCGGCAAATTCGCCGCAACCTTCCTGCCCTGGCACCTCAGCGTGAATCAGTACGCTCTCCTGCTCATCGCCATCACTGCCCTTTACGTCATCAAGGGCGGAATGTTCAGCGTCGTGATCACGGAAGTGCTGCAGTTCTGCATCCTTTCTGTGGCGTCATTCGCGGTGGGCATCATCGCCATGATGAAGGTCGCCCCCGGCGCGCTGCAACGCTTCATCCCCGCGGGCTGGGACAACATCTTCTTTGGCTGGCACCTCAATATGGACTGGTCCCATCTGGTGCCCTCGGCAACTGCACGGGTGACCCAGGACGGCTACGGGCTTTTCGGATTCTTTGTGATGATGCTCCTCTTTAAAGGCATCCTGATCAGTGCCGCGGGCCCCGCGCCAAACTACGACATGCAGCGCGTTCTTTCCTGCAAGAACCCGCGCGAAGCCTCCATGATGAGTGGCTGGGTGAACGTCGTGCTGACCTTCCCGCGGTATTTCCTGATTACCGGACTCACCGTGCTGGCCCTGGTCTTCTTCAGCGACCAGATTCGCACCATGGGCACCAACATGGATTTCGAGCGCATTCTTCCATACGCGCTCGGGCGGTTTGTCCCGGCTGGCTTGCTCGGGGTGCTCATCGCCGGTCTGCTGGCTGCCTATATGTCCAACTTCGCCGCGACCGTGAACGCCGCGCCTCCCTACTTCGTCAACGACATTTACAAGCGCTTCATCAATCCCCATGCCAGCCCGAAGACTTACGTGCGGCTCAGCTATCTGAGCTCCTTCGTTGTGGTTCTCCTCGGCGTGTTGATCGGTTGGTACGTAACCAGCGTGAACAACGTGGTCATCTGGATCGTCACCGCCCTGTGGGGCGGCTACACCGCTTCCAATGTCCTCAAGTGGTATTGGTGGCGCTTCAACGGTTACGGCTATTTCTGGGGCATGGTCGCGGGAATGACTTCCGCGTTGACCATCCCGACGCTGGTCACAAAGATCGCGCCCCTACAGAATTTTGCCCATGCCCATTCCCTCAACCTGGAAGTCTCCGTGGGCTTTGGCCTGGTGTTCCTCCTCTCTCTCATCGGCTGCTTCCTGGGCACATACTTAACTGCCCCTGAAGATGAAGAGGTGCTGAAGGAATTCTATCGGCGCGTGCGGCCTTGGGGTTTCTGGGGACCCATCCTGAAGAAAGTGCGGCAGGAGGATCCGTCCTTTCAAAAGAACCAGGATTTCTTCCGTGACATCTTCAACGTCGTCGTTGGCATCGTCTGGCAGGTCTCCCTGGTCGCTCTGCCCATCTACATCGTGACGTGGCGCCTGCGCACCGCGGCTATCGCCTTTGCCATTGTCGCCATCACCTCGATTATCCTGAAGTTCACCTGGTACAACCACCTCAAGGAACTCGAACACATCAACCAGTACAGCGCCCCGGCCAGCGCCGCGCCAGAAACATCGCCGGCGGCGAACTAGCCAAAAAACCATCAAGCGGGGAAGCCCGCTGGGTTCTGCATTTCATAAGTCGCTCCACTCCTAGGGTGCTTCACGCACCCTTATGGCTTCCCCCACCCGTGAAGCGCAACGCCATCGCGTACTCACCTGTCGGTGCAGTGGGCAGTTCAATCTGCACGTCTTCCCCTTGTTGCGTCCAAACAAGTGGCCGGTTGTACCCGAGCAGGTAAATCTCCGAGCCCTTCTTAGCCCGAACGGACTTAAGGGTAACCGATGACGATTTCGGGATGCCCAGGAGCAGTGCGTACACATACGGCCCCTTTGAGGTAAATCGGACTGGAATCCCTTCCTTCGTCTCGCCTTCCGCCCGATTCCAGGGGCGAGTCCCGTAAATGGCCTCTCCGTTTTGCGCCATCCATTTGCCCAGTATCTTCAGCCGCTCGAGTTGCACCGCCGGAATCGTGCCGTCGGCTTCCGGGCCAATGTCCAGGAGCAGGTTGCCGTTCTTGCTGACAATGTCCACCAGCAGATGGATGAGCTCTGCCGGTGCAATCGTCTCGGCCTCTCCCTCGGCGCGGTTATAACCGAACGAACGTCCCAGCCCGCGGCATTCCTCCCATTTCTTCGGGTTGATCTTGCCCAGGGTCTCGTATTCCGGTGTCGTGAAGTCGGAATGCTTCACTCCAAATCGATTGTCGATGACGCCGTCCGGAACAGCCGCATAGTACTCCGCCATCAATTCCAACGGATGCCCGGACTTGGGATAGTCGATGTCATTCCAGAGCAGCGCGGGTTTGTAGCGATTGATCAACTCCCGCACATGAGCGTCCGCATACTTTCCGTACGCCTCGCTCTCGGGTTTCACTTTCTCGTAATCCTTGGAAACCCGGATCGGCCCAGGCACAAACGTCCAATCGTAGCCACCGGAATAGTAGAGCCCCATGCGCAAGCCCTGTTTGCGGACCGCCGTCGTCAGTTCTCCTACCAAATCTCGGGAAGCATGCTGGCGATCCGCGGGAAGCGTGGGATTCGGCGTCGCGCTCGGCCACAGCGTGAAACCGTCGTGGTGCTTGCTCGTCAGAACCACATATTTTGCTCCCGCCTCCTTAATCACTTTCGCCCAGGCGTCGGGATCCCACTTCCGAATCTCCCGGTTAAAGACGGCGGCAAAGTTGTAGTAGTCGTAATCGGCGCCGTATCTTTCGCGATGATATTTCTGCGTTGGCGATCCCTCGATGCGCATCGAGTTGTAATACCACTCGGCGTAAGGATTGTTCTTGATGTAGTCCTGGTTGGCGAAATCGTGTTCCGGATGGCTCACCGGCGCCCAGCCGGGCACGGAATACAGCCCCCAATGGATGAAAATCCCCAGCTTCGCATCGGCATACCAGTCCGGCAGCGGGTGCCGGTCCAGCGACTCGATGGTCGCCTCATACTGCGTGGGATTTTGGGCCCGCGCCGCAACGGCCGTAATAAACACAATCGAAAAGCCGAGCACAAACCTTAATATGGCGCGATACGCGTTTTCCCCCATTCCCTCTCCTCCTTTGTGTTCACTTTTCTCATGGAAGCCCGCATCACCACAGCCTCTCTATTCTCCGGCCATCAACACCGCCATCATGTGATGTAAACTCTCTCCTGTCCACCGCTACCCGTAACTCAATCGTGGCTTTCACGGACGGTGTTTGAGGCTCGAGAAATCAATTAGGAATCAAAAAGGCAGGTCAAAAATGCCAGCTCACGATTCAACACCAGGAAAAATCCTAAAACTCGACGCGCGCGACGACGTCCTCGTCGCCCTGGCCGACCTGCGCAAGGGCGAAACCGTCCGCTTTTCCGGGAATGACTATCTTCTCCTGTCCGACGTGCCTGCCAAACATAAATTCGTCACCCAGGATCTCGCCGCTGGCGAGGACGTCATCATGTATGGCGTACTGGTCGGCAAGGTGACCCGGAACTTGCAACGCGGAGAATTGCTTTCCACGCGCAACATCCGCCACGCCGCGGCCACATTTCACAAGAAGGAAGGAACCTCCCGCTGGACCCCGCCGGACGCTTCTCCCTGGCGGACGAAAACCTTCCTTGGATACCGAAGGGCGAATGGCCAGGTCGGCACCCGGAATTATTGGCTCGTTCTTCCCCTGGTCTTCTGCGAAAACAGAAATCTGCATGTCTTGAAACAAGCATTCGAGGAAGAACTTGGATTCGCCGCCCCTCAAATCCATCGCCGCCAGGTTGCGGAACTCGCCCGGCTCTTCCGCGAAGGCGGCGCCGACAAGATAAAAACATTCTCGCTCAGCGAAACATTGCGAGCGCCGGCCTTTCCCAGGATCTTTCGCAACGTCGACGGCATCAAATTCCTCGCGCACGAAGGCGGCTGCGGAGGCACACGCGAGGATTCCAACAATCTCTGTGCGCTGCTTGCGGGTTACATTCACCATCCCAACGTAGCCGGCGCAACCGTCCTCAGCCTCGGTTGCCAGAACGCCCAGGTTTCCATTCTCCTTGAGGAGGTCAAGCGTCGCGATCCAAATTTCAACAAACCGCTTCTGATCTTCGAGCAGCAGAAAAGCCCTTCCGAGGCGGCGATGATTTCTCAAGCCATCCGCGAAACATTTCTGGGACTTGCCGAGGCGGACAAATTCACCCGCGCGCCAGCGCCGTTGTCTCATCTCACCCTTGGCCTCCAATGCGGCGGCTCTGACGGATTTTCAGGCCTATCCGCGAACCCCGCTATCGGGCACACTTCCGACCTCGTCGTCGCGCTTGGTGGGAAGGGAATACTTTCCGAATTCCCTGAACTCTGCGGCGCCGAGCAGGAACTGATCAATCGTTGCGTCAGCGAAGAAGTCTCGGAACGCTTCATGCAGCTCATGAGCGATTATGCGGCGCGGGCCAAAGCCGTGCGCTCCAGCTTCGAGATGAATCCTTCCCCCGGCAATATCCGTGATGGCTTGCTCACGGATGCCATGAAGTCCGCCGGGGCCGCCAAAAAGGGCGGGACATCGCCCGTCACCGCAGTGCTCGATTACCCGGAATATTCCAGCGAGGCCGGTTTGAACCTCCACTGCACGCCGGGCAATGACGTGGAATCTGTTACTGGCCAGGTCGCGGCCGGCGCCAATGTCGTCTTGTTTACAACCGGGCTGGGTACGCCTACGGGCAATCCCATTGTGCCGGTCCTGAAGATATCCACGAATTCGAATCTCGCACAGCGCATGTCGGACATTATTGATATCGACGCAGGCAGTATCATCTCCGGTGAGAAAACCATCGAGCAGATGGGTGAGATAATTCTGGACCTCACCATCCAGGTCGCCAGCGGTGAAATCCGTACCAAGGCTGAACTGCTCGGCCAGGACGACTTTATCCCATGGAAAAGAGGAGTTTCGCTCTGAGAGATCGGCATAATCGCTCAAACGCTCTCCAGCTTCAAGGCGGCTTCGCATGGACCTGCAAATTAAAGAAAAAGTTGTCCTGATCACCGGTGGCGCCAAGGGCATCGGCGCGGCAATCGCTCGGGCTTGCGCGCGCGAGGGCGCGGTTCCCGTATTCGTGGACCGCGATGCCGAGGCCGGGAAACAATTGCAGTCGGAACTGCAATCGGCGGGCAAAGCCTGCGGGCAGATCTGCGTTGATCTGCAAGCCGCGGAAAATTGTTCCTCCGCGGTCGAGCAGACACTCCGGGAGTTTGGCAGGCTCGATGTTCTCGTCAACAACGCCGGTACCAATGACCGTGTCGGCCTCGAACACGGCAGCCCCGAAAAATATTTGGGCTCTCTGCAACGCAATCTCTTGCATTACTACAACATGGCGCACTTCGCGTTGCCGGCGCTGAAGAAGTCGCACGGCTGTATCGTCAACATCGCCTCCAAGACGGCCTTCACCGGCCAGGGCGGCACATCAGGCTATGCCTCTTCCAAGGGCGCCATCCTCGCCTTGACGCGCGAGTGGGCCGTGGAATTACTCCCCTACGGAATTCGCGTGAACGCCGTCGTCCCCGCGGAGGTGATGACCTCGCTCTACAAAGAGTGGCTCAGCAGTTTGCCCAACCCTGAAGAAAAGCTGCAGCAGATTGTCTCGAAAATACCGCTAGGCAGAAGAATGACGCAGGCCGAAGAAATCGCCGCCATGGCTCTTTTTCTGCTCTCTGCCCAAGCCTCCCATATCACTGCACAGTTCTTGTTCGTAGACGGCGGCTACGTTCACCTCGACCGCGCCTTGAGCTGACACCCGCATTTGCGCAAGTGAGGCAGTTCGCCGGCGCGAACGATCCTCTTGGAGTGCGGCGGCTTGCCGCCGCTTTTACCTACTCAACAACGCCACAAAAGTGCTTTCCAACGAGCGGCCGCCTTTTTACCCGGAGCAACGCGAAGAGCTGCGGCGGGCGCTTTTCTCTTGGGTGTGTCGGTCTCTGTAGTGGCCGATCTTCAGATCGGCCACCTGTCTACCGTCGGCAACGCAGGGCGACTCTGCAAGCCCCGCAGTTCTTCCCCGCTGCGCGCCGCGCCAATCCCACGCGATCACCCAGAGCAGTCCTACCCCGCCCGCGATCAGGAACGCCCACTTCCGTCCAAACTGAATCGTGATCCATGGCTCCGTCACCGACGTTACCAGCGCTCCAATGTTTGTCCCGGCGTTGAATCCCACATTTCCTTTTTGAATCTTGTGTAAGTCGCCTTATGATGACGCTAACGCCACCATTCATACGGCTTTGCAAGTGAAAACGACTTTACGGAGGCTTTGACCCAGTGGGTGAGAAACAAGGCCGGCCCTTTCAGCTCTCGGATGAGGCAGCTTAAGAACCAAGACCTCTCGGTGCCACCGATCGCGACCTAAGGAAGGAAGAACCGATGGCGGACAAAAGTGCGGTGAAAGCGGCGATCGGCAAATATCGCTGGACGATCTGCACACTGCTGCTCTTCGCCACGACAATCAATTACCTCGATCGCCAAGTGATCTCGTACTTGAAGGAGTTCTTCTGCAGGGCGACGGAGCTCGGCGGCTTCGGGTGGACCAACAAGGAGTTCTCGTACCTCACCTCCTTCTTCACCGGCATCTACGCCCTAGCGACGGTCGGGGCGGGCCGGCTAATCGACAAGATCGGTACGAAGCTTGGGCTCGCATGGTCCCTCGTCGTGTTTTCTGTCTTCGGCATCCTGAATGCCTTGGCCGGCGCGTCCCTCGCCGCGCACGTCGCCATCCGCAGCCTATTCGCCGTCGGCGAAGCCGGCAACTTCCCGGCGTCGAACCGGACCGTCGCCGAGTGGTTTCCGAAGAAGGAGCGCGCACTGGCCACCGGCATCTTCAACAGCGGCTCGAATCTCGGCGCGATGATCGCCGCCCTGTTCGTGCCATGGTGCATGGTCTTCTTCGGCGATCAGCGAGGCTGGAAGATGGCGTTCGTCCTCACGGGCGCTGCGGGTTTCGTCTGGCTGATCTTCTGGTTCTTGTTCTATGAAACCCCGAAGAACCAGCGGCGGCTGTCTAAGGCCGAGTACGACTACATCCACATGGATGACGTCGCGGCACAGAGCGACGACGCCCAACAAAGCGTACCGTGGGCCAGGCTCTTCAGATATCGGCAGACCTGGTCGTTCTTCGCCGGTAAAATGCTCACCGACGGCATCTGGTGGTTCTATCTCTTTTGGCTGCCGGACTATCTAATCAAGCAGTTCAACATGGCGCCGGCGGACGTGCGCTGGCCCACCTTCATCGTCTACGGCATTGCCATCGTCGGCAGCGTCTACGGCGGCAGCATTCCGATGACCCTTATCAATCGTGGAATGGAGGTGTATAAGGCGCGCATGACCGCGATGATCCTGATCGCGCTGTGTCCGCTGATCGTGCTTTTCACGCAGCACTTTGCCAGCACAGAGAGATACGGCACGCTTGCCTTGTACTTCGCGGTGGGAATCATCAGCATCGGCGCTGCGGCACACCAGGCCTGGTCGGCCAACCTGTTCACGACGGTCTCTGACATGTTCCCAAAGAAGGCCGTGGCGTCCATCACCGGCATTGGAACGATGGCCGGCGGAGTGGGCGGCGTCCTCATCCAACTCTTGGTGGGGTCACTGAGGGACAGCTTTAAGGATGCGCCGCAGACGGCGTACTTCGTCATGTTCGTGTTCTGTGCGCTGGCCTACGTTTCCGCTTGGGCGATCATGAAAGCGCTCGTGCCGCGGTACGAGCTGGTGACGGATCTGTAGGACGCGGGCGTTCAACCGCGCCCTCACCCGGCGTGTTTGCGCCCCGCTTATCAATGCGTTTTTCACGCTGAATATTCCTGTTTAGGGGGTCAGGGCTTCATTGCTCCCTGCACATGTAATGTCCTGGCTTGTCATTCCGAGCGCAGCGAGGCACTCTTCTCCATCGCACGCCTTTTGTGCGAGGAATCTGCTTTTCCCTCGTTCTCCAACGGCCTGCTCCGTCGCCCAAGAGTGCCTGTTGCCCTCCCTCCGCGAAAGCCAGAAATGCAATTCCCCAACGATTCGCTTGACAATGCGCCGCGCCAGGTGTTTTCCTGCTCTGCGAGAGTCGCGAGCGCTTTTTTCATCACCCATCCCGTCGCGGCAAAGCCATATGCCCTTCATCCACGAGGATTTCCTGCTCCAGAACGGCACCGCCCGCCATCTCTACCGCAAATTTGCCGCTGGCCAGCCCATTCTTGATTTCCACTCCCATCTCTCCGCGGCGGACATTGCCGCCAATCGGAAGTTTCGCAACCTCTTCGAGATCTGGCTCGAGGGCGATCACTACAAATGGCGTGCCATGCGCGCCAACGGTATCGCCGAAACCTTTTGTACCGGCGAAGCTTCACCCTACGACAAATTCCTCGCTTGGGCCTCCACGGTCCCGCATTGCCTCCGCAATCCGCTCTATCACTGGACGCATCTCGAACTGCGGCGCTATTTCGGCGTCGACGAATTGCTGGATGAAGGGTCCGCGCCGGAAATTTGGATGTACGCCAATGGGCTTCTCGAAACTCCAGAACTGTCCGCGCAAGGAATTCTGGCGAAATTCTGTGTGCGCGCCCTCTGCACCACCAACGACCCCACCGACGATCTGCAATCCCACTCCCAAATTGCCGCGGCTCATCTGCCCACGCGCGTCTACCCGACTTTTCGTCCCGACCGCGCCTTGGAAGTTCATCTCCCCGCAGTCTTCAATCTCTGGGTCGAGCGTCTCGCTGCCGCCGCCAACGTCCATATCCGCTCCTTCCCGGATTTCCTGGACGCCTTGCGCAAACGCCACGATTTCTTCCATCAAGCGGGTTGCCGTCTCTCCGATCACGGCCTGGTCCATTGTTATGTAAATTTCTGCAGCGAATCCCGCGCCCGCGCCATTTTCGACAAGGCGCGCTCCGGACAAGCCGCAACGCGCGAAGAGCACGCCGAATTTGCCTCCCACCTGATGCTCTATTTCGGCCATCTCGACGCGCAATCCGGCTGGACCAAGCAATTGCATCTCGGCGCTCTCCGCAGCGTCAACTCCCGCGCCCTGCAATCCCTCGGCCCCGATACCGGCTACGACTCTATTGGCGATTTCCCGCAGGCGGGGTCCCTCGGCGCTTACCTCAATCAACTCGATCGCGAAAACGCCTTGCCCAAAATGATCCTCTACAATGTCAATCCCGGCGATAACTCCGTCTTCGCCACCATGGCCGGCAATTTCCAGGACGGCAGCATCCCCGGCAAAGTTCAGTTTGGCGGTGGCTGGTGGTTTCTTGATCAAAAGGAAGGCATTGAGTGGCAGTTGAACGCGCTCTCAAACGTTGGCTTGCTCTCTCGTTTCGTCGGCATGTTGACGGATTCCCGCTCCTTCATGTCTTTTCCCCGCCACGAATATTTCCGCCGCGTTCTCTGTAATCTCCTGGGCCGCGATATCGAAAGCGGCGAATTGCCCGACCGCGAAGACCTTGTCGGTCCCATGATCGAAAACATCTGCTATCACAACGCCGCCCGCTTCCTCGGCCTAATAGTCTGAGTCTTTTTCTTATTTCTCCTGCCCTTGTAAGGGCGCAGGACTCCTGCGCCCCATGTCCGCAAGCTCCACAGATCTTGCCGCTCCTCGGGTTTGCCTTTTGTAGCGCACTTCGATTATGCACGCCTTCCAGCTTTTCTCCTGGGTCTCCCCTGTAGCTCAGGCCTTCAGACCTGAGGCCTTCTCTTGGTTTTCTCTTTCCCTGCACACCCAACCATCCCCAACCTCCGTGCTAGACTACCCCTTCGCGTTCATCGCTCTTCCTTGTTCGGTGCTCGCGCGTGGAGACTCCATGGCTCCCCCCTCACAATTCGAACGTCGTGCTCGCCACTCCATCGAAACCTCGATCGCCGTGAAGCGCTACCTCCTTCATAACTCCCAAATCCTTTCCGGCCTCTCCCAACTCGCCGCTTCCCTGATCCGTGCCTTCGAGCGCGGCAACAAGGTTCTCCTCTTCGGCAATGGCGGCAGCGCCACGGACGCCCAGCACATCGCCGCGGAACTCGTTGGCCGCTTTGCCTTTGATCGCCCCGCTCTTCCCGCGCTCTCCCTGGCCACAAACCTCTCCGCCGTCACCGCCATCGCCAATGATCACGGCTTCCGCCGCGTCTTCGCCCGGCAAATCGAAGCCTTTGGACGCCCAGGCGACGTTGCCATTGCCATTTCCACCAGCGGCAATTCCCCCAACGTGCTTCAAGCTGTCGCTCTCGCCAAAAAAATGCGCATGCACACCGCCGCCCTCACCGGGCGTTCCGGAGGCAAACTCAAATCCATTGTTGATGTCTGTCTGCGCGTGCCTTCTGACGATACTCCGCGCATTCAGGAGTGCCACATCCTGCTCGGACACATTCTCTCCGAAATTGTCGAGCAGGAACTCTTCGCCCCCCGCGCACCGGTTCGATCCTCCCGCCACTTGCGCAAATAACTGCTCGCGCGAGGTTCTCATCGCTGTGGCACAGTCACTCTTGTTTACCCTGAGCCGCGAAGGAACTGTGCTCTTGGGTTCGTTTTTTTTTGGGTCGCTTCGCGTAGGGGTCGAGCACTGCTCGACCCCATCTCGGCAGGATGTCACCATCTTTGTCATCCCGACCGGAGGCCCGCGTGGTTTGCGGGCCGGAGTGGAGGGATCGCGGCAGAATCTCTGCAATATCAATCACACCGGAGTCGTTACCCTCCGTCATTCCAAACCTGCCGGGGGCGAAGTGAGGAACTCCGCCCCATCGCGTGATTCTTGCGCGATGAATCTCTCTTCTCCGTGGCCCCGCCAACTCCCCGCTACTCTTTCCCCCCTCTCGCAATTGCTTCCTCAACCGTATCGATGTCCACCAGCCCACAGCAACCATACAGCGCCGGAAGCACGCGTCCCGCCTCATGCTTTCTCCGCAATTCCGCAACCCGCTCCGTCCCCGACCTGTACGCCGGCAGGTACATTCTTCCCAGCAGCGGATGTCTCCCCCACGCACCGGAAAGTTTGTCCGCGCGTTCTTCTGTCACCAGGTACTCGCGCCTCAAAATCTTCGCCACTTCTTCTCGCGCCGCGCCTTCGCCCCACGTCAAATATGACGACTGGTTCTTCGCGTCATCCTGCAACAGCGCCAGAAGCACCCCGATCTGCAAATCCTCCTCCGGCAGTTGCTCTACTTCCGTCACGCCGTGCGCAATCAGGATCGCGTTGTTCGCGATGCCTTCAAAGAGCGTCGCCGCCCGCGTATTCATCGTCAGCACCGTGGCCTCGAAACCCGCAAGCCGGCGCACGTACAGATCTTGCAGATACGCAAACGTCGTCACATGCCCCGGCACCACCTCATGGCTCACCAATTGCTCAAACTCCGGCACCGATATTTTCAGCGAAGCATTGATCTCATATGTCGCCTCGTATTTCGGTTTGCCGTCCGCCTTCCGCGCCCGCCCGATGTAGTTCATCGATCCCGAAAACCACGCATCCTTGATCGGCAAAAATTCGATGTTGGCCCGCGGCACTCCCGCCAGTTTCTTCGGCAGGTGTGGCATCAGATTCGTCTCGCACAGCTTGTCGTAGTGCGCGATGAACCCCGCGCTCAGCCGTCGCACCGACGCCATCGGCACGGTGCGCTCCTGCCTCCACTCGTCCACCGCCTTCAGCACTCCTTCGGGTCCATTCTTCAAATAGCTCGCTCGCCGCAACAACTCCGCCACACGTTCTCGTTTTCTTTCCGGCTTCGACGGCTCCGGCGCGCGCCCCGTGGAGGCCTTCACGCAATTCTCGTAGCTCACCGGCTCCCCTTCGCCGAGCGTCTCCATCGCCAGCTTCCACATCGCCTCCAGGGACGTGGCCAGGCCCGCGAGATACGCACGACGCAAGCCCTTCGTCTTTCCTCCTTCCGACCGAATGCCTTTTATCGCGCCGGGGATGTCGATCTGCCGCAAATACTCCTCAATCGCTTTCCGGTCCACGTCTTTCGACGCCACTCCTCCCGATTCCCGGATGCGTGCCGCTGCTGGAATCGTGTACGCCGCCGGCAGCGCCTCATCCGAAAACCAGGAATCTGCAATGAACCGCCCCGTGCCGCTCGCGCACATCACATCGCCGCCCCACAACGTGTCGATCCCGAGGATCGCGTCCGCTACATACTTCCCCAATTGGTCCATTAGATCTCCTTCCCCTTTCGCAGGGAGCCAAACCACACATACAGGCACAGCCCCACGAAAAACACCGCCGACACAATTTGCGAAATCTCCTCGTTATTGAAAAACGGCGTACGGATCAACTCTTCTCGGAATCCCGGCACCGTCCGCAACGCTGCTCCCAATACTCCACCCAATGCTCCGCCCGCCATCAGCCCCGACGCAATAATCACCCCGCGCGCTTTCACCCGATCTCCGCTCTCACCGCCCGTCTTGTCCGCGCGCTTGTTCAGCAAGTGCGACAAAAATCCTCCCACCAGTGCCGGCGTATTCAGCTCCAGCGGCAAATACATGCCCAGAGCGAAAATCAGCGATGGTTGTCCCAGCATCTCCAGGATCACCGCAATCATCGCCCCCGTTCCAAAAAGCAGATACGCGATCGGCTGGTGGCTCATGAATCCTTCCACCAGCGCTTTCATGATGGAGGCTTGCGGCGATGCCAACACCGGCCGCAAATCTCCTGCCGCCGCTTCTCCAAACTGATACACCCGCGCCAGCAATACGATCGTCAACCCGGCAAAAATCGCCGCCGCGATCACTCCCAGGAATTTCACTTTCTCCTGTGCCGCCGGCGTCGACCCCAGCCAGTATCCTGTCTTCAAGTCCGTGATCGTTTGTCCCGAGATGGAAAGCGCCGTGCACACCATTCCCGCAATCGCCATCACAAAGAACATTCCCGTTGTACCGCTCAGTCCGAATCGCAGCAGCACGGCCGACGACAAAATGATCGTCAACATCGTCATCCCGGACACCGGATTCCGCGCCGTTGTCGCAATCGCGTTCGCCGCCACCGATGTGAAAAAAAACGAAAACACCAACGTCAGCAGCAAACCCGCAGCCAGCACCGCAAATGACGCCCGCAAATTTCCCAGCAATAGCGCCACGCCAATCGCGCCAATCACAACTCCGGCAAGAATCGTCGTCATCGAAATGTCGCGATCCGTCCGCTCCGGCGCCGCCACCTCGCCCTTCCGGAAAACTCGCAGCGCGATCCCGAACGAACCCGCCACCACCCGCAGCGACTTCACGATCCCGAAAATCCCCGCCGTGGCAATCGCCCCCACGCCCACGAACCGCACGTAGTTCCGGTAGATTTGTACCGCCGTCATCTTCGCAATCGGTATCGCTGCCGGGTACACCGCGCTGTCCAGGTGGCTTCCCACGAACCAGATCAGCGGCACCAGCACCAGATTCGATAGCAGGCCGCCTGCGCACAGGATCATCGAGCTGCGCAGTCCTATCACATACCCTAGCCCCAGAATGAATCCCACGGCATCGAAGCTAAGCGCCATCCGTGCCCGCTCATTCAGCATCCGGATCACCGGCACAAATTGAAAATCCACGTACTCCTTCCACACCTGAAATGTGGTCACGAAAAAATCGTACACGCCCGCGATCGCCGTCGCCTGCAGCAGCAGCTTTGCCTGTGATCCGCCCTTCTCCCCTGTCACCAGCACTTCCGTGATTGCCGTGGCCTCGGGGTAGAGAAGTAGCCCGTGCTGCTCTCTCACGAAATACCGCCGCAACGGAATCAAGAACATCACTCCCAGGCAGCCGCCCGCCAGGCAAATGAAAATCGTCTGCAGCGGATGCGGATTCAAGTGCAAGATGTACAGCGCCGGCACCGTGAACACCGCTCCCGCCACCACCCCGCCTGCCACTCCCCCGATTCCTGTGATGATCACGTTTTCCAGCAAGCTGGATCGCCGCTTGTACAGCCGTGCCAGCCCGATCGCCAGGATCGAAATCGGGATGGCCGATTCCATCACCTGCCCCACCTTCAGCCCCGAATACGCCGCCGCCACCGTGAAGATCACGCAGAGCAACACGCCCCACCCCACCGAGCGCAAAGTCAACTCCGGCTCTCTTGCCTCCGCTCCTACAACCGGCTGGTAGACTTCGCCCGGCTCCAGGCGCCGGTACGCATTACTCGGCAGCGATTTCTTCTCGGTTTCGCTCATCGCGCTTCATCCTCCGCTGGCATTCCAAAACCACGCGCATGTCCCTGCGCGTAGCCGCCGTTTCTACACTTGTAGGGGCGCAGCACTGCTGCGCCCCTTGTCCGCACGATCCTTGAATCTTGTGCTTCTTTCTTCCTATTTGGCTGCCCGCAGCCCATGCCCCATTTTGCTCAGGGCGCCCTTCTATGGTGTTGCCGTTCTCTTTCGGAGGCCGGGCCTTCAGCCTGATAAGCAGCGGGCTTTCGCGCCTTTTGCATCCGCCGATTCCTGGCGGAAGCTCCTGAAGAAATGTTGTCAAGCATTCTTCCGCAGCCGCACTAGACGCGCTGGATTTGAAGCCTCACGCCGGATGCAGTGCTTCCACGTGCGACTTCGCTCCAATTTCCGCCGTGGCGCTTGCCTTCTTTCCTGTCCCCCCGTTCACGCGCACTTCCGTCTCTTGCGCATCCACCACCGCAATCGCCGCGATGTTGACGATCTCCTCGACCTCCGCTCCACGCTGCAGCACGTATACCGGCTTGGACATCCCCATCAGGATCGGTCCAATCGTTTCTTCGCCGCCGATTCGTGCCAGCAGCTTGTAACACGTGTTCGCCGATGTCAGGTCCGGGAAAACCAGCACATTCGCTCCCCCGTGCAGGCTGGAGAACGGGTACGTCTCCGCAATGATTTCCGGCACCACCGCCGTATCCGACATCATCTCTCCGTCAATCATCAGTGTTGGATCGGCTTTGTGAACCAGTTGCACTGCCTGCCGCACCTTTTCTGTCAGCGGGTGCGGCGTGCTGCCAAAGTTGGAAAACGACAGCATCGCCACCCGCGGAGTTACGTTGAACCGCCTCGCCGCTTCCGCGGCGCACAGCGCGATCTCCGCCAGATCCTCGGCGCTCGGTTCGATATTCACCGTGCAATCCGCCAGGAAATACATGTCGCCGCGCTTTGTCACCAGCACATACACTCCGGAAACCTTGTGCAGGCCCGGCCGCGGCTTGATTACCTGCAGCGCCGGCCGGATCGTGTCCGGAAAGTGCTGCGTCTCGCCGCCCACCAGCGCGTCCGCGTCTCCCAAGTGCACCATCACCGCCCCAAACAGGTTCCGGTTGTTGATCAGCTCCCGCGCTTCCGTAAGTGTCACCCCGCGTCGCTGCCGCAATTCGTACAGTGTTTGGATGTACGACTCCCGCTTCGGCCATGTCGCTGGATCCACGATCTGGATCTCCTCCATATCCATGGACAGATCCGCTGCCTTCTCGCGAATCACCTCCGTATTCCCGATCAGCATCGGCTGCGCGATCTTTTCTTCCACCAGGATGTGCGCTGCCCGCAGGATTCTCTCGTTCTCTCCTTCCGGAAACACCACGCGTTGTGGCTTGTTCTGCGCCTTGTGAATGATCAGCCGCATCACCTCATGTGCCTTCCCCAGCAATCGTTCCAGCCGCTCCCGGTATTCCTCCAAGTTCACCGGCTCCCTCGCCACGCCCGTTTCCATCGCCGCTCGCGCCACCGCCGACGCCGTCCACACCAGCACCCGTGGATCAAACGGTTTCGGAATGATGTACTCCGGCCCAAACCGTATGCGCGTCACTCCGTATGCTTGACACACCGAATCCGGCACGTCTTCCTTGGCCAGCGCTGCCAGCGCCCGCGTCGCCGCCAGCTTCATCTCCTCGTTGATCGCGGTCGCATGAACGTCCAGCGCCCCGCGGAAAATGAACGGGAATCCCAGCACGTTGTTCACCTGGTTCGGATAATCGGAGCGCCCCGTGGCTATGATCACGTCCTTGCGCGTGGCCACCGCTTCGTCATACGTAATTTCCGGGTCGGGGTTCGCCATCGCAAACACGATCGGCCGTGCCGCCATCGTGCGCAGCATCTCGGGCGTAAACGCCCCCTTCACCGATAATCCGATGAACACGTCTGCGCCCTTCACCGCTTCCGCCAGCGTCCGCATTCCTGTCTTCTGCGCGAACCGCGCCTTGTACGGGTTCATCCCCTCGGTCCGGCCCTCATAGATCACGCCTTTCGTGTCCGCCAGGATAATGTTTTCGCGTTTTACTCCCAGCCGGACATAGTGTTCCCCGCACGCAATTCCCGCCGCGCCGCTCCCGTTGAACACCACGCGCACCTTGTCGATCGCTTTCCCCACGATTTCCAGGGCATTCAATAACGCCGCCCCCGAAATGATCGCTGTCCCGTGCTGGTCGTCGTGAAACACCGGAATCTTCATCGTCTTCTTCAGCGTCTCTTCGATGTAGAAACATTCCGGGGCCTTGATATCTTCCAGGTTGATTCCTCCAAATGTCGGCTCCAGCAGTTGGCACACCTTGATCACGTCGTCGGGATTCGTCGAATCCACTTCCAGATCGAACACGTCAACGTCCGCGAACCTCTTGAACAGCACCGCCTTTCCTTCCATCACGGGCTTCCCGGCCAGCGGTCCGATATTTCCCAGGCCCAGCACGGCGGTGCCGTTGGACACCACCGCCACAAGGTTTCCCTTCGCCGTGTACTTGAATACGTCTTGTGGTTCCTCCTGAATCGCCAGGCAGGGCTGCGCCACGCCCGGCGTGTACGCCAGGCTCAAGTCCCACTGTGTGCGGCACGGCTTCGTCGGGGTTACTTCGATTTTTCCAGGGCGCGCGCCAAAGTGATACGCCAGCGCGTCTGACTTTTGTATCGTCATGTTTTTTCTCCAAACTCCAAGCCTGCGGGCGTGTGGGGAGGCGAGTGGATTCCTCAACCTCGAAGGCACGTCGTTCAACTTCCGGTCCGACTTCTACCCATCCAACCAGATTCCAATTCTGTCAACCACCGCACTACTAAACAGCATGCAAAGAAACTATGCAAGTCAGGGGGTCGGAGCTTTAGCTCCGACATTAAGTGCTTGACTTTCTTGGGCTTTAGCCCCTGAGGAAATGTTGCTATGCATTTTTCCGCAACCCGTGAAGTCGTCTCGCACCGGCAGCGCTTCCAGCCGAAACTCCTATCTTGCTTTCTCTCGCTACCACGCCCCCGTGTTCAAATACTCGTGGATCGCTTTCGCCGCGCGTCTCCCCGCTCCCATTGCCAGGATCACCGTCGCGCTTCCCGTCACGATGTCGCCGCCCGCAAACACGCCCTTCCGCGACGTTCGCTGCGATTCGCCGTCCGCCTCGATGTAGCCTCTCTTGTTCGTTTTCAGCCCTGGCGTCGTCGATTGTACCAGCGGGTTCGCCGATGTTCCCGTTGCGATGACGGCCACCGAGAGTGGCACCTCAAACTCCGATCCCGCGATCGGAATCGGCCGCCGCCGTCCCGAAGCGTCCGGTTCGCCTAGTTCCATTCGCACGCAGCGCGCTGCTCTCAGCCAGCCCCGCCCGTCGTCCAGGAATTCCACCGGATTTGTCAGCACTTGAAAATCGATACCCTCTTGTTTCGCGTGCTTCACCTCTTCCGCGCGCGCCGGCATCTCCGTCTCGCTCCGCCGGTACAGCACGTACGCCCTTTCCGCCCCCAGCCGCCGTGCGGACCGGATCGCGTCCAGCGCCGTGTTGCCCCCGCCAATCACCGCCACGTGCTTCCCGCGCAGTCCCACCATCGGCTCATCGTACCGCGGGAATTCGTATGCGTGCATCAGGTTGATCCGCGTCAAAAATTCATTTGCCGAATATACTCCGTTCAGGTGCTCTCCCGGGATATTCAGGAACACTGGCAATCCCGCGCCCGTGGCGATAAAAACAGCGTCGTAGCCTTCCCCTTCAAACAGTTCGTCAATCGACACCGTCTTCCCCACCACCACGTTCGTCTCGAACTCCACGCCCATCTTCCGCATCGTGTCGATCTGCTCGCGGATCACCTGCTTCGGCAAGCGGAACTCCGGTATCCCGTACACCAGCACGCCGCCAATCTCGTGCAGCGCCTCGAACACATGTACCTGGTGGCCTCTCTGGATCAAATCGCCCGCCGCGCTCAGTCCCGCTGGCCCGCTTCCTACAATCGCCACTTTCTTGCCCGTCGGCGCCGCATTCGCTGCCGGCGGCGCCCCGGCTTTCTGCTCGTAGTCCGCCACAAACCGTTCCAGGTACCCGATCCCCAGCGAATCCACTTTCTTGTGCAGCAGGCAAAATCCCTCGCAATGATCTTCCTGCGGACAGACGCGCCCCGTGATCGCCGGCAGCACATTGTCCTCGCGAATCTTTGCTGCTGCCCCCAGGTAATCGCCCGCCACGATCAGCTTCACGAAATCCTTCACCTTTACGCCTACCGGGCAATAGGTCACGCAGGTCGGCTTCGCGCATTCCAGGCATCGCAACGCCTCTTGCCGCGCCAGCTCCATCGAATATCCCAGGTTTACTTCCGTAAAATTCAGCACCCGCAGATCCGCGGCCTGCTCCGGCATCCCCTGCCGCGGTATTTTCATCCGTTCCTTCATCGGCACCGGATTCGCGGAGGCTTCCTTGACTGGGCTCACGACTTGCCTCCTGCAATCACCATCGGCGCCGCATTCTCCGCTCCGTTGCTGCACGTTCCGCTCTGTCCGTCGCCTTCGCACGCGTGCTGGAACCTCTCCAGCGATTCCCGCTCCGCATCCCGGTACATCCGGTTCCGCTGCGTCAACACTCCAAAATCCACTTGGTGCGCGTCAAACTCCGGTCCATCCACGCACGCAAATTGACTCTTCCCGCCCACCAGCACCCGGCAGCCTCCGCACATTCCCGTTCCGTCAATCATGATTGGATTCAGGCTCACGATCGTCCGTATCCCGTACTCCCGCGTCAGGTCCGCCACCGCTTTCATCATCGGCACCGGCCCCACCGCCAGCACCAGTTGAATCGCCTCGCCCTTTTCGATCAGTTCCCGCAGCTTGTCCGTCACCAATCCCTTTTCCCCGTAACTCCCGTCATCCGTCGTAACGTACAGCGCGTCGCTCACTTCCCTCATCTCTTTTTCCAGGATCACCAAGTCCTGGCTCCGCCCTCCCAGAATCGTCAGGATCCGGTTGCCCGCTTTCTTCAACGCTGCCGTCGTCGGATACGCCAACGCCGTTCCCACTCCGCCGCCCAGCACCGCCACTGTCCCGTACTTGTCAATCTCCGATGGCTTGCCCAGTGGTCCCACCACGTCCAGAATCGCCTGGCCCTTTTCCAGCGCATTCAACTCGTAGGTCGTCTTCCCCACGGCCTGCACCACAATCCGAATCGTTCCTTTTTCGCGGTCCGAACTCTCAATCGTGATAGGAATTCGTTCGCCCCTCTCGTGCAGCCGCAAGATCACAAACTGGCCCGCCTGGTGCTTCTTCGCGATTCTCGGGACATCGATCACAAACCGCTTGATCCCCGGTGCAATGAATTCCGCCTCCAAGATTCTGTACATGCCCGCCTTTTCCCTTTTGAAGTTTTCCCGCACCCTTCACTTCGCTGCCATCCGTAGAGCCGCTTCTACAAACTCATCGCGCCGCCACCGTCTCGTCCATCACTCCCAGCGGCGGCAAGATCTCCGTCCCTTCCGACCCGCCCAGCGCCAATCCGATGCACTCCGGCGCCGTGATCAGCGCGCGCTTTCCCCCCGCCTCCAGGTACGCCAATGCCGCTTCTACTTTCGGCCCCATGCTCCCCGCGGGAAACTCGCCACGCATCAAGTACTCATGCGCCTTCGCCCAGCTCACATGAAACAGCGGCCGCGCGTCATCCTTTCCGTAGTTCAGGAACACATGTTTCACGCCCGTCGAAAACAGCAGCAGATCCGCTTCTATATCCCTCGCCAGCAGCGCCGAGCAGCGGTCCTTATCGATCACCGCCTCGCTCCCGCGCAGCCGCCCCGCCCGCCGCACCACCGGAATTCCTCCGCCGCCCGCCGCAATCACCACAAACCCCGCATCCAGGCACGCCCGGATGGCCTCAATCTCATAAATTCTTCGCGGGTGCGGCGAAGCCACCACCCTCCGCCAGCCTCGCCCCGCATCTTCCACCACTTTCCAGCCAAACTGGTCGCGCCTCTGCTCCGCCTCTTCTCTCTGGTAGAACGGGCCGATCGGTTTGTCCGGCCGCAAGAACGCCGGATCATCCGCGTCCACAATCACCTGCGTGATCAGGCTCACCACCTTCTGCGGCATTCCTTTTTCATACAGCGAGTTGTCCAGCGTCTGCTGCAGCAGGTAGCCCATCGCCCCTTCGGTCTCGGCCCCGCAAACGTCCAGGTGCTGCGGCGTCCCCACCGCCTGTGCCCTCTCCGATCGCAGCAGCGCTTCGCCCACCTGCGGGCCGTTCCCGTGCGTCACCACGACGCGGTAGCCCTTTTGCAGCACCGCGCTGATTCCTTCACACGTTTCCCGCGCGTGCGCCTGCTGCTCCTCAAACGTGCCGCGCTCGCCTTCCCGCGTCAGCGAGTTCCCGCCAATCGCTATCACCGCAATCGGATTCATCGCCCGTCTCGCATCCTTTAGGCCGTTCTTCGTAGGGCCGCAGCATTGCTGCGCCCCATTGGCCCAGGCCGCAAGCTACCCCTTCTTCCCGTTCTCCTCTTCGTGTCCCGCCATCAACGCCAGCAAAATCGCTTTATGCGCGTGCAACCGGTTCTCCGCCTGTTCCAATACCACCGACTGCAAACCGTCCACCACTTCGTCCGTCACCTCTTCGCCGCGATGCGCCGGCAGGCAGTGCATGAACAGCGCGTCCGCCGGCGCCAGGTCCATCAGGTTTTCGTTCACCTGATACCCCGCAAAATTTCGCCGCCGTTCTTCGCTCTCTTTTTCCTGCCCCATGCTCGTCCACACATCCGTGTACACCGCGTCCGCCGTTCCCATCACTTCCTTCGCGTCCTGCACCACGCGGATCTCCGCCCCGGTGCTCGAGCCGTCCGCGCGCGCTTCCATCAGTATGTCCTGATTCGGTTCGTAGCCTGGCGGGCAAACCATCGTGAAGTTCATGCCCACTTTCCCCGCCGCGTGCGCCAGCGCCAGCGCCACGTTGTTTCCGTCTCCCACGTACACCAGGTGCAGCCCCTTCAATTCGCCTTTGGCTTCGCGAATCGTCAGCAGGTCCGCCACGGCCTGGCACGGGTGCAGCAGGTCCGTCAACGCGTTGATGATCGGCACGCGTGCTTCGTGGGCCAACTCCTCCAGCAACTGATGCGAAAACGTGCGCACGATCATCACGTCCACCCACCGTGAAAGATTCCGCGCCACATCGCCCACGCTCTCCCGCTTCCCCAGCCCGATGTCTCCCGGCGCCAGGTACACCGCGTGGCCGCCCAGTTGTTCAAATCCCACTTCAAATGTCACCCGCGTCCGCAGCGATGGCTTCTCGAATATCAGCGCCGCCATCTTTCCCTGCAGCATCGTGACAAACGTCTTGGGATGCGCTTTCACTTCCGCCGCTAGCTTCAGCAGCCCTTCCATCTCCGTTATCGTGATGTCGTGCAACGACAGGAAATCCCGCTTATGCGCTCCCAGAGCGGGCTTCAGATGCCACGGCGTTAATGTCGGCATGGCGCCTAGACGTTTGCGGTACATGTGCGTCTCCTATTATCCCACCTTCACTTCCACTTCCTTCTGCACGAATCGCCGTATCACTTCCGCCAGCGTCGGCTTTCCGCGTTCCACCACCTTATACGTCACCCGCAGCGTCGGCTGCCCGATTGCCACCACGTGCCGCAAATCGATCGGCGTCGCGATCAGCACAAAGTCGCACGGTGTCCGCCGGATCGTCTCCTGCAGGTCCGCCAGTTGCTTTTCGCTGTACCCCATTGCCGGCAGCAGCGCGCCCACATGCGGGAATTTCACGAATGTGTCACGAATGCTTCCCACCGCGTACGGCCGCGGATCCACCAGCGTTGCTCCCGCCCTCTGTGCGCCAATTACGCCTGCGCCCAGCGCCATCTCGCCGTGTGTCAGCGATGGCCCGTCCTCAATCACCAGCACTCGCGCGCCGCGCAGTTTCTCCGCCTCTTCCACCTTCACCAGAGATTCCGCCTCGATAATCTCCGCCTTCGGATTCCGCTGCCGCACGTTTTGCCGCACAATCTCAACCAGCTCCGGTCGCGCCGAATCCACCTTGTTGATCACCACCACGTTCGCCCGCAGCAGGTTCACCTCGCCCGGGTGGTACAGCACCTCATGCCCCGCGCGGTGCGGGTCCGTCACCACGATCTCCAGGTCCGGAAACACAAACGGCGTATCGTTGTTCCCGCCGTCCCAGATGATCACGTCCGCTTCCTTCTCCGCTTCCGCCACAATCGCCGCGTAATCCACCCCCGCGTACACCACCGTGCCGCTCTGCACGTGCGGCTCGTACTCTTCTCTCTCTTCGATCGTGCATTGCTCGCGGTCCAGGTCGGCAACAACCGCGAACCGCTGCACTCGCTGCTTCTGCAAATTTCCGTACGGCATCGGATGGCGGATCGCCACCGTCTTCAGTCCCGCCTCTTTCAAGAGTTCCGCCACGCGCCTCGATACCGGGCTCTTCCCGCAACCCGTTCGCGTCGCGCAAATCGACACCACCGGCACGGTCGCGGTCAGCATCGTTCGCTCCGCGCTCAACATCTGAAAATCCGCTCCTGCGGCCAGCGCTCGCGACGCCAGGTTCATCACCTTCACGTGCGATACGTCGCTATACGAAAACACCGCCACGTTCACCTTCTCGTCGCGGATCAACCGCTCCAGCTCTTCCTCCGGCACAATGGGTATTCCATCCGGATACAGCGGCCCGGCCAGCTCTTTCGGGTAGTTCCTTCCCGCGATATCTGGTATTTGTGTTGCCGTAAACGCCACCACGTGGCTCAAGGGGTCCTCCCGGTAGCACACGTTGAAATTATGAAAATCGCGGCCTGCTGCTCCTAGAATCACGATTCGTTGTTGCATAAAATTACCTCCGGCGAGGAGTCTCGAGGGTCCATTTAGTAAGGAAGGCCCAGGTGCTGAAGCACGTCTATTACAGTCAAGAAGCCTGCAAGCCGAAAGCCACCTACATCGGCCATGTCGTTTCAGTAATAGTCTGCATATAAAAGACTTATGGAGACCAATGGAAAGGAATTGCCCTTCCCAACCGCCCCTCCTGAGAATAGCGACCCAACCCCCTCCCCACCCTGCGCCAATCCACTCACCCCCCTACCTGCTCCCACCCCTACCCCAAGCCTTCTCTTGCACTTGTAGGGACCGCCTTCCGAGGCGGTCCGCCAGGCCGCCAGCGCCGTATGTGCGGTAGATCTTATTGGCTCCGTCTAAGAACCGCATATTTCTCGTCACATTGCGGGCCTGGGTGAGATGTGTCGGAAATTGCTGGAGGCCATGTCGGCGGGAGCGGAGAATTGTCGGCGCGCCGACAGTATTAATTATATATATAATCAAAAAGTATTCGAATATGAGGGAAATTGTGGCGAAATGGGAACGGCGCGCAGAATCAGCGAGTTAGCGCGGCCACTTTCGAATGAAATGAGGCATTTTCGCGCGCGCCATGCGCCCAATTTCGAAATTATGGCCGGCCGAGCACGAAAAGGGGCGTGGGATTCGTATTCGCAGAGGCAAATCGCTGTGCCCTCTGTAACTGTCACTTTCAAAAACGAGGGAGGGGGCAGCACCACGCATGCATGCCAAAAGAGACCCGGCCATGCACTCCAATGAGCCCTCAGCACTCGAGGCTTTGCTTGGCCCGCTGCCTTATCCAGTAGAGACTGCCCAAGTTGCCGAGATAATGGAAGAGGACGGAGGCCAAGAGGGAACCAGTGACGAGAAACAACAAACAAGATACCATCCCCGAAATGGCGACTGCCAGAGCGCCAGTACGATAGGTGAAGTGGGCGGCCCCGAATGCAATGGATGTCAGAAGGATCGACGTGGCTGTGGGGAATCCGGCACCACGCAGAGCCACAAAACAGAACACGAGCCACATTTCCTGAGAGAACGCCGCGGCCAGAAAAATGACACTCCATACGACCAGGGGCCCTTTTGAGGCTTCAGAGTAGACCTTGAAACTCCTCAGCGATGGATTCAGGACCCATATTATGCCTTGCAGAGTGATGTGAAGGAGGCCGGCAGCGACCCCCCAGGTGACGGCTACTCGCCATGACGCTCCATGGATGCCCACCTGAGCGGCGGCAATCCCGAGCTCACGCATCAGCAAGACAACCAGGCAGACGACGGTTGCGTCCCGCAGTGGCCAGACAAAAAGATCGACCTTTTCAGCCCTACGCAACACATCTGGCGTCATGGGCGCAAGCCCGTTCTGAAAACCCCAAACAAAGCGAACCCAATTAAAAGGCAGAAAGACCGAGAGAGGCAATATGATAAGGCCCAAGTACGGGGCTATCCAGCGCATATCATCCTAGATTATGAAAAGTACCCATCATATTTTTTGTCTTTAAGTAATATCACGCGCGGCGGTCTGATCAGGCCAACTATAAAGATAAGCAAGCAGAAAAAGACTGGTGTGGCAGCCGCGGCTGCAGGGAATAGAATGTACCATGGAACACCCAAGAAAAAGGCAATTACTAGGCCGAGAAGGAAGCCTCCGACCCATGCAGCGGCCCAGTGGTTACTCTCATAGGTCAGGAATTCAGCGCAGGCCGGACACTGGAATGCTTTTGCTCCCCACGGAAGAACAGACGTTGGCACGTCGCCCCCACATGCGGGGCATTGGATCGAATATCGGGTAGTTTCCACAAGTGACCACTCTACGAAACCTGGAGCAGCTTAGAAAGGGGCGCTCCGCTCGCCCGCCGAGTTCACTGACAACAAAGAGCAAAGGACCAGTCTGCTATTCGCACACAAAACTACCGCGACAACTGGGTCAGCCGCCTACTCCTCGCTCTCGCCCACACTGAAGTACGTGCAGTCGGGGTGATGAAACACCAGCGCGCTCACGCTCGCTTCCGGGTCCATCATGAATCCTTCCGTCAACTCCACGCCAATCTCTTCCGGCCGCAGCAAACTCCAGATTCCCGCTTGGTATTCCAATTCCGGGCATGCCGGATAGCCAAAGCTGTAGCGCTTCCCGCGATAGTGCGACGTGAACCGCTGCGCCATGGTCATCTCCGCCGCATCAGGAAATCCCCAATCCTCGCGAATCCGCCGGTGCAGCCACTCCGCGCAGCCTTCCGCTGTCTCAATCGCCAGCGCCTGCAATCCATGTGACTTGAAGTAATACCCGTCGTGCTTGGCCTTCTCCGCGCGCTCCCGCACGCCTTCGCCCGCCGTCACCACAAACACCGCCACATGATCTCTCTGGCCATCCCGAGCGGGCAGCACGTAATCGCTCAAGCACAATTGATCGCCAACCTTCTGCCGCCGGAACTTCCACGTATGCACCGGCTCCTTGCCGCCTGCGGCAAACAGGTGCAGCGCCTCGCCCTCCGCTTCCGCCTCAAAAAATCGCCACACCGCGCGCACCTTCATGAACGTCGCGGCCTCGCGCTTCACCTCTTCCATCTCGTTGAACAGTTCCACCGCCTTCGCTTCCCGCGCCGCCAAATGCTTCTCGAAATCCCCGCGATACCCCATGTGCCGTCCATACAGCATGTACGGATTCACGTAACTCCACAGCTCGCGCAAATCCGGCACCAGCCGCACCTTGCGATCCAAATAGCCCACCTTCGGAATCGGCAAATCCGTCCGCACCTTCGGCGACCGCGTCACCCGCGGCTTTTCGGCGATCTTCACCGTTGTCGTCACGCTCACGCCATTTCCGGAAATCGCGTGCTCGCTCAACACCCGCGCTCGCGTCGCCGGGTCCATCAGGTCATTCATCAGCCGCAATCCCGTCATCGCGTCCTTCGCGTAGCACACCGTGCCGCCATAACTCGGCGCAATCTTCTGCTGCGTGAATTTCGCGCTCAGCGCGGCTCCCCCCACCAGCAGCGGCACGCCAATCCCCGCGTCTTTCAAATCGTTCGCGGTGATCACCATCTGCTGCGCGCTCTTCACCAGCAAGCCCGACAATCCGATCGCGTCCGGCTTGTGCGCCTGAAACGCCTTGATCAGCTCCTCCGGTGGCACCTTAATCCCCAGGTTCACCACGTCGAACCCGTTGTTCTTCAAAATAATCTCCACCAAATTTTTCCCGATGTCGTGCACATCGCCCTTCACCGTTGCCAGCACCACCTTCCCGCGCTTCGCGGTGTCCGCCTTTTCCATGAACTGTTCCAGGTGGCTCACCGCTGCCTTCATCGCTTCCGCGGACTGCAGCACCTCCGCTACAATCAATTCATTCGCGTTGAACAGCCGCCCCACCTCGGACATCCCCTCCATTAGTGGCCCGTTGATAATCTCCAACGGTGCCGTGCCCTCCGCGCGTTTCCGCTCCAGGTCTCCCACCAATCCATCGCGCGTCCCCTCGATAATGTAGTTCGCCAGCCGCGTGTCCAGCGGCACGTCCTCCGCCTTCAATTTCTCCTTCTTCTTCGTCGTACGGAAATGCTCCGTAATCGCCGCAATGTGAAACTGGTTCAGCGCCGCCTTCTGCTCCTTGCTTTGCTCCCGCCAGTCCGCCGGCGCGTTCCGCAACATTTCACTCTGCGGATGCCCCGTCGGCACTTCCTTCGCCGCGTGCTGGAACAGCAGATTCTCCGCCAGCCGCCGCTCGTTCTCCGGGATCGACGCGAACCGCTCCAGCTTCTCCGTATTCACGATCGCCAGATCCAGCCCGGCTTTCGTGCAGTAATACAGAAATACCGAATTCACCACCTCGCGCGCGCCTGCCGGCAATCCAAACGACACGTTGGAAATTCCCAGGATCGTCCGCGCATCCGGCAACGCCTGCTTGATCAGCCGGATACCCTCCATCGTTTCCACCGCGCCGCCGATGTAGTTTTCGTCGCCCGTCGCGCATGGAAACACCAGCGGGTCGAACACGATATCTTCCGGCGCCATCCCGTACTTCTTCGTCAGCAATTCGTACGACCGCTGCGCAATCGCCAGCTTGCGTTCCCGCGTGAACGCCTGCGCCTGCTTCGGGTCTTCGTCAATGCAGCCCACCACAATCGCCGCGCCAAAATCGTGCGCGATGGGCACCACCTTCTCGAACTTTTCCTCGCCATCTTCCAGGTTGATGGAATTAATGATCGCTTTGCCCTGGCAATATGTCAGCGCCAGTTGCACCGCCGTCGGGTCCGTCGTGTCAATCATGATCGGGGTCTTGATCTTGCGAATCAGCTTTTCGTAAAACGGCGGAATATCCTTCTTCTCATCCCGCTCCGTGCTTTGCAGGCACACATCCACGATGTGCGCGCCGCCCTTCACCTGACGCCGCCCGATCTCCGTCGCTTCTTCCCACTTCTCTTCCGCCACCAGGTTTTTGAACAGCCGCGACCCGATCACGTTCGTCCGCTCGCCCACCAGCAGCGGCCGCGTCTGCTCGTCCGCCTCAATCGTCTCGATTCCCGAATAGATAGCCCGATGCGAATCGGCTGGCCGCACCCGCGGCTTCTTCCCCTCCACCATCTGCGCCAGCGCGCGGATGTGCTTCTCCGTCGTGCCGCAGCACCCGCCCACCAGGTTCAGCCAGCCATGGTCCACAAACTTTTCCAGTTGGGCCGCCAGCGTCGCCGGCGTCTCTCCGTATTTCCCCTCTTCATCCGGCAGCCCCGCGTTCGGATAGCAGGACACGAACTCGCTCGCCAATGCGCTCAGCGTTCGGATGTGGTCGGTCATGAACTCCGGCCCGGTCGCGCAATTCATCCCAAATGCGAGAGGGTGCGCGTGCCGCAGCGAAGCCCACATCGATTCCACGGTCTGCCCAGCCAGCATCGTTCCCATCGGCTCGATCGTCACCGAAACGATGAAGGGAATTACCGCCCCAATTTCCAGCGACACCTTCTGGATTGCCAGGATCGCCGCCTTGATGTTCCGCGTGTCCTGGCACGTTTCTACCAGCAGCAAATCCGTCCCGCCTTCAACCAATCCCTTGGCTTGCACGTAGTACGAATCCAGCAGCCCCTCAAACGTCACGCCGCCCGTCACCGTGATCGCCTTGGTCGTTGGCCCCATCGATCCCGCAACAAACCGCGGCTTCCCCGGCTCCGAAAACTCTTCCGCCGCTTGCCGCGCCAGCACCGCCGCCCGCTTGTTCAAGTCGTGTGCTTCTGCCTGAAGTCCATACTCCGCCAGCACCAGCGGTGTCCCGCCGAAGCTGTTCGTCTCAACAATGTCCGCTCCCGCCTCAAAGTACTTCCGGTGAATGTCCAGCACCACGTCCGGCCGCGTCCGCACCAGGTTCTCGTTACACCCCTCCAAAGCCGCGCCGCCAAAATCCGTCGCTGTCAGGTTGCGTTGCTGCAGCATCGTACCCATCGCGCCATCCAGCACCAGGATGCGTTCCGCCAGCAGCTCCCGCAAAGCCTTCTCGGATTCCTTCAAATTCCTCATTCGATCTGCGTCCCTCAAAACTCAGCCGGGCGCCCCATCTGCGGCGCCGCGATGCTTGGCTGTCTCCTTACTATTTTACGGGGCTTCTCCCTAGAACCGAACCCTTTTCGCCCGCCCTTCGCGACCTGCCTTTTCTGCCCGCCTCCCCTCTCCCGGTATCTCGCTCTAAACCCCTGAAAATACGCCGAATCTGTCAGTAACGACTCGTGAACATCTGGCCCCAAGGCCCTTGCCCCTTGGCCCGGCTTTCTCTACCCTCAAGTACAGTGGCCAATATATGTCCCCGAAACTTACAGTCTGTCTGCTCTCGCCGCACCCACTAGTGCTCAGCGAATTTGAACGCCTTCTCGGCAAGGCCTCGCAGTTCAAGGTGATTGCCAAACAGCTTGAATCCACACTGGCTCCCGACTTGCGCAACCTCGAACCTCCTAAGGCTCAGGTCTACGTCATTGATGCGCACGCCGCACGCCAGGCTACCGGCGCGCTCCTCACCAATATCCTCGAGCGCTACCCCGATGCCCGCCTGATTGTTGTTGGAGATTCTGTCAACGAGGCCAACGCTTATTCCTTGCTCCGTCTGGGCGTGAAGGGCATTCTCACCTACGCCGAAGCCCGCGACCAGCTTTCCCGTGCTCTTCCGCTCGTTTCCAACGGCGGCTTCTGGGTGCCGCGTTCCGTGCTTTCCGGTTTCGTCGATTCCATCCTCACCAGCCAGGGGCGCCGCCTGAAGACCGATACCGTAACCAATCTCAGCCGTCGCGAGCAGGAAGTCCTCGATTCCTTGCTGGAAAATCTTTCCAACAAGGAAATCGCCAGCAAGCTCAATATCGCCGAGCGCACCGTCAAGTTCCACGTCTCGAATCTTCTGAATAAATTTGGCGTGCGCCGCCGCGCGGACCTGATCCTGCTGACCTTCCAGCGCCGCATGGCCCAGGCCTGAACCTCTTTCATTTTTTCGTTTTTGCAGGGGTCCAGCACTGCTGGACCCCATCTTGGCAAGGTCTAATCCGCTTTTCCGTTCTTAACGCTCTTAACGCTTGTCCGTACCTCAATCCCCCGCCTTAAACCGGATGATGCACCACAACGCCTGCACTCCGTCTTTCCACGTAATCTTCTTCCCCTCCTCGTACGTGCGCCCCGAGTAGCTTATCGGCACTTCATAAATCCGCCATTTGCCCTTTGCCACTTTCGCCGTGATCTCCGGCTCAAATCCGAACCGGTCGGATTTCACCTGGATTCCCTTCAGCACCTCGCGGCGGAACACCTTGTAGCACGTCTCCATGTCCGTCAGCTTCAGGTTCGTGGAGATGTCCGAGAGCAGCGTTAGGAATTTATTCGCCAGGTAGTGCCAGAAATAATGCACGCGCTGCGGCCCGCCCAGGAACCGCGAACCAAACACTACGTCCGCCCGCCCATCCAGGATCGGCTCCAGCAACTTTGGATAATCCCGCGGGTCGTATTCCAGGTCGGCATCCTGCACCAACACAATGTCGCCCGTGGCCAGCGCAAATCCCCGGCGCAATGCCGCACCCTTCCCCTGATTCGTCCCTTGGAAAAAAAAGCGCATGTCTTGCAGCTCAATCGGATCGCCTCCGTCTGTCGAGGCCGCCTGGCTTTCCCCTTCTTCTTGTAGCTCCGCCAAGCCCTGCAGGAATTCGCGTGTGCCGTCCTTGGAGCAGTCGTCCACTACCAGGATTTCCTTGCGCATCTCCGTTTCCAGAACGCGGCGCAGGATCTCGCAAATCGTATTCTTCTCGTTGTAAACGGGAATCACCACCGACAGCTTCGCATCCACCATTGCTGCGGGATTCCGTCGGAGGTGTGCCATGGAATTGTCCCTATTGTAAGGGTGCCTTCTCCCTTCGTAAAGTTTAGTCTGCCCCATCGCGCGCCCTCTGGCGGCGCAGGGCGTCCTTCGCCACGACTCCTGTCTGTGGTTAAATAGGATTCACCAGTCTCTCGACCATGCCCACGTTTTACATCGAACAATTTGGCTGCCGCGCAACGCAAGCTGATGGTGCCGCCATCGAACGCCAATTGCGCGAGCAGGGCTGCCAACTCGCTTCCCAGTCCCATGCGGCCGACGTCGTCGTTTTAAACACCTGTACCGTCACCGCCGCCGCAGATACCCAGGCGCGCGACGTCATCCGCAAACTCTACGCCGCCAATCCCTCCACGCGCATCATCGTCACCGGCTGCTACGCCCAGCGCGCTCCCGAAGAACTGGCGATTCTCCCGGGAGTTTCCTTCGTCGTCGGCAATTCTCACAAGCCGCAAATTCCCAATCTTCTCCAGTCCATCGCTCTTATGCCATCCGTAGGGGCGCAGCACGCTGCGCCCCATTTGGCACGACTGCCACAGTTAAACGGTTCGCACGACATCGCAAAAATCCTTACCGGCGACATCTTCGATCTCTCCGAAGTTCTCATCGCCCCCGTGCTCGGCGGGGAAGGGAATCACACGCGCCCCACGCTGAAAATACAGGATGGCTGCAACGCCCGTTGCTCTTTTTGCGTGATCCCTTTCGTGCGTGGGAAATCCCGCAGCTTGCCTCCCGAAAAAGTTGTCGCGGAAGTTCAACAACTCGCCGTATCCGGCTATCGTGAAATCGTTCTCAGCGGCATCAATCTCGGCGCGTACGGTCGCGATCTCTCGCCGCGCGTCGCATTCCTCGATCTCCTGCTCCGCATCCTCGGCGAAACTCCCGTCGAGCGCCTCCGCGTCAGCTCCATCGAGCCGCTCGACGTATCCCTCTCCCTCATCGATCTCATTGCCTCCAGCGATCGCCTCGCGACCCACTTCCACATGCCCCTGCAATCCGCTTCAGACCGCATCCTCGCGGCCATGCATCGCTGGTACCGCGCCGAACACTACGCCCGCCGCGTCGAGCTCATTCACGAACGCCTGCCTCACGCTGCCATCGGCGCCGACGTCATCACCGGTTTCCCCTGCGAAACCGAAGCCGACCACGCCGCCACGCTGCATTTCATTGAAGAGCGGCCGTTCACCTACTTGCATGTCTTCTCTTATTCTCAGCGTCCCGGCACAAAAGCGGCGGCTTTACCCAATCAGGTTCCGGGCAGCGTCATCAAGCGCCGCGCGCGCGAATTGCGTACCCTGGCGGAAAACAAGTCCGCAGAGTTTCGCGCCTCACAAATCGGCCGCACCCTTCGCGTCCTTACTTTGCGCCGCGACCCCAAAGACCATCCTTCTTTCACGCCCGCGCTCTCCGAAAACTATCTCTCTGTCCAACTTCCGCTCACATTGCCACCCAACCAACTCTTGACGGCTTCCGTCACCCACGCCGAAGGCAAAAATCTTTGTGCTTTGCCGCTCGAGCCGGTCCTTGCGGCTTCGGCAGCGGGCTGACGCAATCTCATGCGCATACTTGGCATTTCCACCATCGGTCGAGGCTCCGCGGTAACGCTTCTTGACGAAAAATCCATTCTTTTCGCCATCGAGGAAGAAAAGCTCAATCGTCTGCAGGACTCGCTCGAAATCCCGCGGCTCGCCCTGGCACGCTGCCTGCACGAAAATCAATTGAAGCTGGCGGACTGCCGGGCCATCGCTCTCGCCGATCGCACAGCGCCGCTCGGGCGTTTGCGCTCCCGCCGCAAACGCGCCCCGCGCTCCCCCTTTGAGGACCTTCTCCAACCGCTTCTCCGCGGCGGCCCGCGGCTCTCGCGCTTCGATCATCATCTTTGCCACGCGGCAAGCGCCTACTACACCTCGGGTTTTGATCGTGCCCTCATCCTCACTCTCGATCAGGGTGCCAATTCGCAAGCGGGCCTCGTGGCCCTCGGCGACGGCGATGAAATTGAGCCGCTGCATTCCCTGAAGTTTCCCGATTCCCTTGGCTGGTTCTATTCGCGCGTCACGGAACTTGCGGGTCTTCGCTCGCGCCGCGATGAACACAAGTTGCAATGGCTCAGCAAGGATGGCGAGCCGGAATTTCTCCCGGCCTTTCGCAAGCTCTTTATCTGGAAACCCACCGGCGCGCCCACGCTAAACCGCCGCTACTTTGCCTCGGGTCCCGACCACCGGGGAATTTTTTCGCCGCAGTTTTATCGCGAACTCGGGCTTTCTTCGCGCAGCCATCCGCCGGGCCCCGTCGTGCGCGCCAACCTCGCCCGCAGCGCCCAGGATTTTCTCGAGGAAATCGTCCTGCAGCTTGCCTGTAATTTTGCCGAGCGCACTAACGCGCGCTCGCTCTGCCTGGCCGGCGGCATTTTCCTGAATGTTCTTCTGGTCCACGCCCTCGAAGCCCGGGGTCCCTTCGAGCACGTTTACGTGCAACCCGTCTCCGGCAACGCCGGCACGGCCCTCGGCGCCGCTTATCTCTCCCGCAAGAAAATTACCGGGCACTCCGGCCGCGCGCCGCTTTCGAGCCTTGCGGTTGGATTGCATGCCAGCGCCCAGGAAATGAAAACCGTCCTCGACAATTGCAAGATCGTCTATCGCTATCTTCCCGGGGAAGAACAAACCATTGAGGAGTCAGCACGGCTGCTTTTGCGCGACAAAATCGTCGCTTGGTGCCAGGGCCGCACCGAATTCGGCCATCGCGCCCTCGGCAATCGCAGCTTGCTCGCATCGCCTTTTTCCGAATACGTCATCGAAAACGTCAACGAATACGTCAAGCACCGCGAGGAATTCCATCCTTTCGCGCTTTCCGTTCCCGCCGAGCGCGCCTACGAGTATTTCGATGCTTCGCCGAATTGCCGTTTCATGACCTCGCTGGCCACGCTCACCAATCCCATCGGCGGCCTCGAACGCTTCGCCTTCCACGGAAAGTCCGTGCGCGTCCACACCGTCGAACAGCACGCCAATCCCATCTTCTGGAAGCTGCTGCACAAATTCGGCGAATCCGCGCCTGCGCCCATTCTCGTCAACACCTCGTTCAACCTCTTCGGCGAGCCGCTGGTCACCGACCCGCGCGGCGCCGTCCGCAGCTTTTATTGCGCTGGCATCGACGCCCTCGCCCTCGGCCCCTTCTTGCTGGTGAAATAATCGTCCGGCATGCAAGCGGCCCGTCCCAGTAGGGGTCGAGCACCGCTCGACCCCATCTTGGCAAGGTGTAAGAACAATTGTCATTCCGAGCGAAGCGAGGAATCTGTTTTTTTCTACCAATCGTTGCCTGCTCGCACTCCATGTAGCGCAGGGCAAGTCTGCGAGCCCTGCGGCTTTTCTCCTTCCGCCCCCCGGCGTGAAGTCCCACCCACCCGCCTCTGAATTGTTTGCTTGAATTCACCAGCGCCGGGCGGCGCAATTTCTTTCCGTGGCCGACTATCCCTCGAAGATCACCTGCGCGAACGCCTGCTCCGCCGTGTGCGTGATGCTCACCGCGATGTTCTTCACGCCCAGGGCCTCGGCAATCTTTTTTGCCTCGCCCTTCAAAGCTAATGTGGGCCGTCGGCCCTTCTGCCGCACCACTTCCACGTCCACCCAGCGGACCCCGCGGCTCCAGCCCGTCCCCAACGCTTTCATCGCCGCCTCTTTCACCGCGAACCGTCCCGCATACCTTTCGTACTTGTTCTTGAACTGCTCGCAGTACGCCACCTCATCCGGCGTGTACACGCGCCGCAGAAACCTCTCCCGCTGCGCCTCAATCACTTCCTGGATGCGCTTCACTTCCGCCACGTCAATGCCCAGTCCAACGATCATTCCGCAGTCCATCCTCGACCCGATTATACTGTCAGGACCATGCCGCGACGGAAATCATCCGCAAAAAAGCCTGCAAATCGCAAGCGAGCCGCCCCGCGCCCTCCGCACCTCTCGCCAACATGGGCGATTCACCGTTCTCGCGGCCTGCAAATCCTACAGCTCGCGCCCTTCCGCAAACTCCCCTGGCTGGTCCACGGATTCAGCACGCGGCTCGGGGGCCTCAGCCCACTCGATGCCCAGCAAGTCCTCAATCTCGGCTTCATGGAATGGGATACGCGCGAAAACGTCGCCGAGAACCGCCGCCTCCTGCAAGGCGCGCTCGGCGCTGAAGATTTCACGCTCTCGCCGCTCAAGCAAATCCACTCCGACGTGATCCACCTCTTCACCGCGGCGCCCGGTCACGCATGCAAGGGCGACGCCTCCGCCACGAATCGCCCCGGCCTGCTCCTCGCCGTGCAAACCGCCGATTGCGTTCCCATCCTTCTCGTTGATCCCAAAAAGCGCGCCGTCGCCGCCATTCATGCGGGTTGGAAGGGCACGCTCGCCCGCATCACCGAAAAAGCCGTCGGCCGCCTGCGCCTCGAATTTGGCAGCCAGCCTTCCGATCTGCTTGCCGCTCTCGGCCCCGCCATCGGCCCCTGCTGTTACGAAGTCGGCGCGGAATTCGTCACCAAATTCACCGCGCAATTCGCCGATGCCTCCGGCTATTTCGATGAGCCGCGAACGGGAGATGAGCCCAATCCGCTGCAGTGGCTCAGCATGGCGCCCCCGGGCCACCAGCCCCCGCCGCGCAATGTCCACCTGGATCTTCCCAAAGCCAACCGCGCGCAACTCCTCGCCGCCGGCCTGCGCCCGCAAAACATTTTCCTCAGCGGCCTCTGCACCGCTTGCCACCCCGAGCTCTTCTTCAGCCACCGCCGCGAAGGCGCCCTCTCCGGCCGTCTCATGTCCGTGATTGGAATACGCGGGTAAGAAAAGGAGCTTTCTTCAAGGAAGGACTGCGAACTGAGAATTCTTGACCTCAATCAGCGCCAACTGCCCGCACGCCGCCATCACATCACGCCCCCGCGAATAGCGCACAAACGCCGGCACTCCGCGCTCCACGAGAATCCGCCGGAACTCCTCGATCCTCTCCGCGCTCGACTCCGTGTACGGCAATTCTCCCGGATTCCACGGGATTAAATTCACCTTCACGCTTTTCAACGGCGCCAGTAGCTTCACCACGCGCCGCGCATCTTCCGCCGCATCGTTCACGCCGCCCAGCATCACGTACTCAAACGTCAAATGCTCCCAATTCCGCAACGGATATTCTCGGCAAGCCTCCATCAGCGCTTTCAACGGATACTTGCGGTTGACGGGCATCAGCGCGTCGCGCTGCTCATCGTTGGAAGCATTCAACGATATCGCCAGCTTCGGACGCACGTCTTCCTTCGCCAGCCGCTCCATCCCCGGCACGATGCCGCTCGTCGAGAGCGTCACATGCTTGGGCGACAATCCCACACCGTCTTCATTCAGTAGAATTCGCAGCGCCGCCATCACATTCTCAAAATTTAGCAGCGGCTCGCCCTGTCCCATCAGCACCACATTCGTCCGCCCCGCCAATCCGCTTTCTTCCGCATCGTCGTCCGCAGAGCTTTCTGGTGTACGTGATTTCTTCTCCGGGGCCTCGCCCATTTCCTGCAACGGCACCAGCACCTGCCCCACAATTTCTCCCGCCGTCAAATTCCGGATCAATCCAAGCTGCGCCGTCAGGCAAAAGTGGCAATCCACCGCGCAGCCCGCCTGCGTCGAAATGCAAATCGTCTGCCGCCCCTCGCTCGGCATGAACACCGCTTCCACCGCTGCCGGTTTCTGCCGAGTCTGTCTGCTCTTCTCCGTGAACTGTGCGTCCTCCGCGTTCTCTGCGCTAAAGCCTTTTCCTTCTTCTCCGATCGCAAACAGATACCGCACCGACCCATCCTTCGAGATATACCTCCGTCGCACCTCCGGCAAAGTGATGCTGGCCTCGCGCGCCAGCTTTTCCCGCAGCGCCCCCGGCAGACTCGTCATCTCCGCGGCGTGGAATTTCCGCTCCGCATAAAGCGCGTGATAAATCTGTCCGCCGCGATACTCGGGCTCCCCGAGGCTCTTGCAGTACGCCCGCAATTCCTCTAGCGATTTTCCCAGCAGTTCCATCCGCGCCCAGCCCTTCCGCTCTTATTCTCTCACTATCAGAAGCAAATCCGCCGGCCGCCCCTGCCCTCCCGTGCCGCCCGCCCGCAATCAACGTAACCCCATGCAAATATTATATTTATCGCCTCCGGCCAGCATGTCTTACTCGCCACTCGCCACTCTCTCCCCCGTGTGCCACAATACTTTCATGGTCTCCAACGTCCGCGACATCCAGCGCCACGTTCTTCCCAACGGCCTCATCGTCATTACAGAGACCATGCAGCACGTGCGTTCTGTCTCCGTCGGCATCTGGGTCCGCAACGGATCTCGCCGCGAAGTTCCCGCCGAAAACGGTCTGGCCCATTTCCTGGAGCACATGGTCTTCAAGGGCACTGAACGCCGCTCCGCCGAAGATATCGCCCGCGAAATGGATTCCGTCGGCGGCATGCTGGACGCTTTCACCTCCAAGGAGCAGATCTGCTTCAACGCCAAGGTCCTCGACGAGCACCTGCCCATCGCCTTCGACGTTCTCGCCGACCTGGTCCTGCGCCCCAAGCTCGATTCCGACGATGTCAACAAGGAGCGCCAGGTCGTTCTCGAAGAGATCAAGATGGACCTGGACAATCCTGAATATCTGCTCCACGACATCTTTACCCGCGGCTTCTGGCCGGAGCATTCTCTCGGCCGCCCTATTCTGGGCACGCCGGAGACCGTGCGCAATTTTGACCGCGAAGCCCTGTGCCGCCGCTTCCAGAACTGGTTTGCGCCAGACCACATCATCATCACCGCCGCCGGTAACATCACCCATCCGCAGGTTCTCGAACTGGTCGAAAAGGAATTTGGCCATTTGCAGGCCATCGGTTCGCCGCGGGAAGATCCCGCGCCTTCCACCAGCGCGCCCATCAATCTCGAAACCAAGCGCGATCTGGAGCAGGTCCATCTGTGCATCGGCGTGCCTTCTCTGCCGCTTGCGCACGAGCGCCGCTTTGGCGTGGCCGTGCTGAATAATCTTCTGGGTGGCGGCATGTCCTCGCGGCTGTTCCAGAACATCCGCGAAAAGCAGGGCCTCGCTTACGCCGTCTTCAGCGAGATCACGCCTTATTCTGATGCCGGGATGCTGACTGTGTACGCGGGCACGGCCAAGGAAACCGTCGACAAGGTTCTCGACCTCACTGTCGCGGAATTCCGCGCTATGAAGGAATCCCCGGTTTCCGCCGAAGAACTCCTGCGCGCCAAGAACCATCTCAAAGGTTCGCTGATGCTCTCGCTTGAATCCACCAGTTCGCGGATGTCCAACCTGGCGCGCCAGGAGCTCTATTTCCAGCGTTTCTATTCGCTCGACGAAATTCTCATGTCCATCGAAGCGGTTACGCGCGACGAAGTGCAGTCCCTCGCCCGCGACTTTTTCCAGCCCGACCGCGTCGCCCTCACCGTCCTCGGCCCCCTCAACGGCTTCTCCGTTGACCGCGCCCGCCTCGCCTGCTAAGCGCGGCGCTTGCCCGAAGGGATCAATTCACTTTTATGGCGCCGCAGCATTTCTTGTATTTCTTCCCGGAACCGCAATAGCACGGGTCATTCCGTCCAATTTTTTGTTTCTGTCGTCGCAGTATCTCCTGCTCCCCACGTGCGGCAGCGTTGCGCTCCCGGTGCGGCGCGAAATATCGGTACATCTCCGTGACCATTACCGAAAGTCCTGCCAGGAGTTTCTCCCTCTGTTCATCCGTCATCGGAGCTTTATAGGTACGCAGCTCGGGGTCGGGATCCTCTTCGTGCACCAATGCAAAGATGGGCACGAACCACCCAACCTTGTTCTCGTTGTCGAGAATCTCCCTCCACAATCCCTTGCGCATATCCGCCCCGCGCAGAAATCCTAGGGCCCAGTTGTTCCCGTACGATTTCCCCTCTTCATCCTCCAGCAGCAAAGGCATGAAGAAATCCCCCGAACGGAACGCTTCTCCCACCGCGTTCCAGTGATGCATGATCAAGCCAAAAAAGAGTTCCGCCGCTTCAAGGTTGGGGAAAAGCTCTTGGTTGTCGAGGGCGTCCCCGGAACCAAGAATCACAGGCAAATATTCGCTCGGCAGCACCAGCTCCGGGCAGCAATGCAGCGCCGCAAAGAACCCGTCCAACTCTTCCAGGTCCATCGCGCCGTCATCCCAGAGTTGGTCCAGAAATTCCCCCAGGACCTCCAGTTTCGGGTCCCAGAAGCGGTCCAGGCTCTCCGGCTTGTCGTCCGATTCATCCATAACCGCCGATTTTATCCCCCTACACTGCGGTTATCATCAAGGAATCTGTTTCTTGCGCATTGACGCGATTCTCCCGCTCTGCCATCATCTTCCAAGTTTCGAGTTTCGGCTTTCGTTCTCGGGGAGAATCTCCATCGGCTTGCGCGTTTCCATTCTCGCGTCCGGAAGTTCGGGCAACATCACGCTGCTCGAAACCGAACGCACCTGCCTCCTTGTGGACGCCGGCCTGGGCAAGCGCGAAACTCTGGCGCGCCTTGCCGCCATCGAAAAAGATCTCGATCGCCTCGATGGCATCCTGATCACTCACGAACACACCGACCACTGCGGTGGCCTCCCGCAAGTCCTCGGCCTCTGGAAAGCTCCGCTCTATGTCACGGAGCCCACCATGGACGCGCTCCGGCGCCTTCTCCCGGACACCTTCGGCAAGCGGCTCAATCGCGTCGAGTCCATCCAGGCCGGCCAGTGCTTTGCCATCGGTGACATCGAAATTCACGCCTTCGCGATTCCGCACGATGCCGCCGATCCCATCGCCTTCACCTTTCGTGCCAACGGCACCAAGGTGGCCATCTGCACCGATCTTGGTTACATGCCGAATCACGTCAAAGTACATCTGCGCGAAACCGACTGCCTGATCCTGGAATCCAACCACGACCTCGACATGCTTAAGGTTGGCCCTTATCCCTGGGTCGTCAAGCAGCGCGTCCTTTCCCGCACCGGCCATCTTTCCAATCACGCGGTCAGTGAGTTCCTCGCTGATCCCGAAGGATTCGATTCGCGCGCGCGCTATCTCGTCCTCGCGCACATCTCCCAGGAAAACAACAATCCCGATCTCGTGCGCCTCTCCGCCGAAGAAGCTTTGCGCCGCCGCCCGGCCGAATCCGCCTTCACCGGCGAGGTCCTGATTGCCTCCCAGGACGTTCCCCTCAAGCCTCTGGAGTTATAGCCTCGGCCATTCTCCCCCGCAAGCGCGGCCGCGAATTCCCGATGCCATGCATCGATTGTTCCGCGCAGGGATTCATTGACTCTCACGGGCATTTCCTCTACCTTGATAGAACTTGATAGAGGTGCGGCGGCCATGAGTAGCCGCGTGGGTTTCCCCGAATCAGCTTCGGGCACGCGGGCGAAAGGGGCCTTAAGTTGTAGCCGCCGAAATCGCTGTTGTTGCTGAAACACCAGCGGTTGGGGACCCGGTCTAAGGCCAGGTCACTGTCATCCGGAAATTGGATGGAGCGCTATCGAGAGGCAGCAGCCCGAGCACATCCTCGCGCTTTCTTCCTTTCCTCTCGCTCCTTCCAGATAAAATCAGGTACTCATGGATTTGTTCGCATTTACCCGGGCGCTCGTTGATCTCGATTCGACCACCGGCTACGAAAAGGCGGTGGCCGAGTATCTCTTCGCGCATCTTTCGTCGCTGGCCGCCCGCCACAACACCCGGGTGGAGCGCCTGGCCGCCGCGCCCGATCGCGACAACCTCCTCGTTGCATTCGGCGAGCCCGTCGTCACCCTCTCCACGCACATGGACACGGTCCCGCCGTTCTTTCCCTCCCGTGAAGACGCCACGCATATCCACGGCCGCGGCTCGTGCGACGCCAAGGGCATCATCGCCGCGATGGTCGCCGCTGCCGAATCGCTGCTGGACGGCGGCACGCGCAACTTTGCGTTGCTGTTTGTGGTCGGCGAGGAGCGCAACAGTATCGGCGCCAAAACCGCCGCTGCCGCTCCGCGTGGTTCGCGGTTCCTGATCAACGGCGAGCCCACGGAAAATCGCCTCGCCCTCGGGTGCAAAGGCGCTCTTCGTTACAAGCTTGCAGCGCGCGGCAAGCTGGCTCATTCCGCTTATCCGGAGCTGGGCCACTCCGCAATTCATGCGCTGCTCGATGCTTTGCGCGACATCCGCGCGATCGCTTTGCCCAGCGATTCGCTTCTTGGCCAGGCCACTCTCAATGTCGGCACGCTCTCGGGCGGGCGCGCTCCCAATGTGGTTGCCGACGAGGCCCGCGCCGAAATCATGTTTCGTCTGGTGGGCGAACCCAGCGGCATCCGTGCGGACGTGGCGAGCGCGGCCTCGGCGCACAACATCGAGGCCCGCGAAATATTGTATTTCCCCGCGGTTCATATGGCCCCGCTCGATGGCTTGCCCACCACCGTCGTGGCCTTCACCACGGACATTCCCTCGTTCAACGGCACCTGGGGCCAGCCATTTCTCATCGGCCCTGGCAGCATTCACGTGGCGCACACTGCCGAGGAGTGCATCTCCAAAACCGAATTGACCGCCGCGGTGGAGATTTACGCGCGCATGGTTCGTCAACTTCTCGCTACGGGAGCCGCACCCTCATGAGCACGCCACTCGCAATCGTAGGCACCGGCAAAATGGGCAGCCTCGTCGAGCAACTCGCCCCTGAACACGGCTTCGAGGTGCGCGCGCGCTTTGACGTTGAGAACATCGCTGCGCTTTCCCGCGAGTCGCTGAACGGCGCCGCGATCGCCATCGAATTCACCGCTCCGGCCGCCGCGCCCGAAAACCTTCGCCGCCTCGCCGCGTTCGGCGTGAGGACCGTTTGTGGCACGACCGGCTGGTACGACCATCTCCCGCAAGTGCGCAACGCCGTCGCCGCTTTGGATACTGCGCTGGTGTACGCCCCGAATTTCTCTATCGGGGTAAATCTATTCATCGAGACCGTCGCGCGAGCTGCGGCTCTCTTCGCGCAGTACCCCGAATACGAAGCCTGGGGCTGGGAGATTCATCATTCCGCCAAGAAGGACGCGCCCTCCGGTACGCTCAAGAAACTTGCCGAAGAGATCCGCGCTGCGGGATACACCGGCTCGCTCACCCTCAGCGCCAATCGCGCGGGCGCGCACACCGGCACGCACGAAATCGGTTTCGATTCGCCGGCGGACACCATCACGCTGCGGCACACCGCGCGCAGCCGCGAAGGATTCGCCCACGGTGCGCTCCTTGCGGCGCGCTGGATTACCGGGAAGAAGGGCGTCTTTGAATTTCGCGAAATTCTGAATGAGCTGGGCAGTTCGGGTGGGGCGTCGGCGGCGCAGTGATCAACCGGCGTTAATTCCGGCCATCGTTTTCGTGAAAGTGCCTTTTGACGGAGTTCGTATTTTTGATTTAGACCTGGAGGAAGAAACAATGTTTACCGGAACTGGCACCGCGCTCGTTACTCCCTTTCGCCGCGATGGTTCGCTGGACGAATCCACGCTGCGCGCGCTGGTCAAGCGCCAGATTGCCGCGGGCATCAATTTTCTTGTGCCCTGCGGCACCACGGGGGAAAGCCCGACGCTTACCCATCAGGAGCATTTGCGCGTCGTCGAAATCGCCGTGGAACTCGCGAAGGGCAAGGTGCCCGTGCTCGCCGGCGCCGGCGGCTACAACACCGCGGAAGTGATCACCCTGGCGCGCGAACTCGCGGACCTTGGCGCCAACGGCATCCTCTCCGTCACGCCCTATTACAACAAGCCCACACAGGAAGGCCTGTACCAGCATTTCAAGGCTATTGCCGAAGCCGTCCACCTGCCCATCATTCTCTACAGCGTGCAAGGCCGCACCGGGGTCAACATCGAACCGCCCACCGTCCAGCGTCTTTCGCAAATCGAAAATATCATCGGCATCAAGGAAGCCTCCGGCAACATTTCACAGATGTCCACGATCCTGAATGCCGTGCCCGAGGATTTCCTGGTGCTCTCCGGCGATGATGCCGTCACGCTTCCGCTGATTGCGCTGGGCGGGCGTGGCGTCATCTCCGTAGCCTCCAACGAAATTCCCGCGGAGATGACCGCTCTCACGCGGCTCGCGCTGGCCGGCGATTTCGCGGGCGCGCGCCAGGTGCACCGGCGCTTCTTGCCGCTCATGGATATCAATTTCGTCGAGTCCAATCCCATTCCCGTGAAAGCGGCGCTGGCCGAAATGGGCTTGCTGGAGGCGGTGTGGCGCTTGCCTCTGGTTGCGCCGAAGCCGGAAAATCGCGCGCGCATTCGCGCGGTTCTCGAATCTCTGAACCTCGTCGGGCGAATTCATGTTGCAGCCACAAATTGAAGCGCTCTTCGATGCGCCTCCGCCCGCCTACATGGCGGAGCATTTCGCGTTGTTCGATGCCTTCAAGGCGGGCCTGAACCGCGGTGAAATTCGCGCCGCCGAACCCGACCCCGCCTCCCCGACCGGTTGGCGCGTCAATCCCTGGGTGAAAAAGGGAATTCTCCTCGGCTTTCGCATGGGTGCGATCGTGGACATGTCCATTGATGCCCGCCGCCAGCCGTTTTTCGATAAGGCCACCTATCCCGTGCAGGCGATTTCCGCCGCGGACGGCGTGCGCATCGTTCCCGGAGGCTCCAGTATTCGCGATGGCGCGCACATCGCGCGCGGAGTTATCTGCATGCCGCCGATGTTCGTGAATGTGGGCGCGTATGTCGGCGAGAACACACTGATCGATTCGCACGCCCTGGTGGGTTCCTGCGCGCAGGTGGGCCGCAATTGCCACATCTCCGCCGCCGCGCAGATTGGCGGCGTGCTCGAGCCCATCGGCGCGCTGCCGGTGATCATCGAAGACGATGTTCTTGTCGGAGGAAATTGCGGCGTGTACGAAGGCGCCATCGTAAAGCGCCGCGCCGTGCTCGGCACCGGCACGATCCTCAACCGCTCCATTCCCGTGTACGATCTGGTGCGCGACGCCATCTATTCCGCGAAGGACGATCAGCCGCTGGTCATTCCCGAAGACGCCGTCGTCGTGCCCGGCGCCCGCGCCGTCACGCATCCCGCCGCCACCAAGTGGGGACTCTCCCTGCAAGCCGCTGTCATCGTCAAATACCGCGACGCCAAAACCGGTTCCCGCATCCAGCTCGAAGACCTCCTCCGGTAAGAGAGAGTTTGAAGTTCACAGTTGACAGTTCACAGTTCGGACCAGAGCCCTGCACGCAGTGGCTAGAGTAGTGAGTCCCGGCTTGGCGTCTACCCCGGCCCGGTCGGGGAGTCGGGCCGCTCCGGGGTTTCAGCTGCCCTTTTAGGAGCGCGGGACTCCTGCGCCTCTACGAGAGACGGACGAACCCAAGAGCTGACCGGCCCGCGGGCCTCATGCTTCGCACATCGCCAGGCGTGTCGGAAATGCCGTATGATTACATTGGGATTGCCTTGGAGATGCGCTTGTGATTCCACGTTATACGCGAGAAGAGATGGGGCGGGTTTGGAGTGACGCCAACCGCTACCAGAAGTGGCTGGACGTCGAGCTGGCCGCCGCCGACATACTAGGCGAAGCGGGGCTCGTGCCGAAAGAGGCCGCCGCTACCTTGCGGGCACGCGCCAAGGTGGACGCGGCGCGCATCAACGAACTGGAAGCGCGCGTCAAGCATGACGTGATCGCCTTCACCATGGCCGTGGGCGAATCCATTGGCGATCCGGTGGCCGCGCGCTGGCTGCATTACGGCATGACCTCCAATGATGTGGTGGACACGGCGCAGGCGCTTTTGATTCGCGACGCTTCACGCATCATCGAGCGCGACCTCATCCTGTTCGCCGAAGTCCTCGACGTGCGCGCCCACGAATTCCAGCACACGCCGCAGATCGGCCGCACGCACGGCGTACACGCGGAGCCCATCACCTTTGGCTTGAAGATTGCCAACTGGTTTGCGGAAAACCAACGCAACATTTTCCGTTTCCGCGAAGCCTCGCGCGGCATGGAGCACGGCAAGATTTCCGGCGCGGTGGGCAACGCTTCGCACCTGGGCCCGGAAATCGAAGAGAAGATTTGCAAGCGGCTCGGCCTGGAGGTGACGCGCATCGCCACGCAGGTGATTCAACGCGACCGCCACGCGCATTACATGAGCTCCCTGGCCCTGATTGCCGCGACGCTCGAAAAAATCGCTATGGAAATACGCCACCTGCAGCGCACGGAAGTTCGGGAGGCGGAAGAATTCTTCGGCGGAGAGCAGCGGGGAAGTTCCGCGATGCCGCACAAGCGCAATCCAGTGACCTGCGAGCAGATGTGCGGCTTGGCACGGCTGGTGCGCAGCAACATGCTGGCGGCGTTTGAAAATGTGGCGCTGTGGCACGAGCGCGACATTTCGCACAGCAGCGTCGAGCGCATCATCCTGCCCGACTCGACGATTCTGGTGGACTACATGCTGGCCAAGATGACCGCGATCGTCAGCCAGATGCGCGTCTTCCCGCAACGCATGCTGCGCAATCTGGAATCCACGCACGGGCTGGTCTTCTCCGGCCAGTTGCTGCAGGACCTGGTGGAGAAAGGCATGCCGCGCGACGACGCGTACAAAGCCGTGCAGGAAAATGCCATGGCCGCGTGGGAATCGGAGAGCAGCTTCCGCGACAGCGTGGCGCGGGATGCGCGCATCACGAAGTACCTGAACCCGGCAGAGTTGGAGCATACCTTCGACCTGCAGCGCCAATTGCGGTATGTGGACAATCTCTTCGAGCGCGTCTTTGGCGCGCATCCCGCCGGCGAGAAGGGCATCGCCAACAAAGCCTGAAGCGGTGCCGTTACCGGAAAACAGCCAATATTTGTCATCCCGAGCGAAGCGAGGGATCTGCTTTTCGCAAAGGGCCGGGGAGAAAGCAGATTCCTCACCCCGTTCAAAAAGCGAACGAGGTTCGGAATGACAATTGTTGGAATATTTTCGCAACCTGTGAAGTCGTGCCCTGACGTTTGTGAAATAGCTTCAGCAAAAACAAAAGAGCTCCCGGTTGCACGGGAGCTCTTCGGTCCTTGCCTCTTCCGAGCCGGCAAAAAGCCGGCGCAGCTGCGGAGGCGGAAACTATTCGACGCGCTGCACGTAGCGCGCTTCGGAGGTGTCCACGCGAATCCTATCACCTTCATTGACAAAAGGGGGCACGTTCACGATGAGCCCGGTTTCCAGCGTTGCGGGCTTCATCACCGCGCTGGCCGTGGCTTTCTGCAGCGTCGGCTCGGTCTGGATCACTTTCATGTCCATGGTGTCCGGCAGGTCCACACCGATGGCCCTTTCGTCGTGGAACTCGATTTTCACGATGGTGTTGGGAATCAGGTAGTTCACGGTCTCGCCGAGCTCGTCCTTGGTCATCTGCATCTGCTCGTAAGTCTTCGTGTTCATGAAGTGGAAATCGTCGCCCTCTTTGTAGAGATACTCGAACTCGATTTCGTCCAGGATGGCGCGATCCACGAATTCTTCCGCGCGGAAGCGGTACTCGATGATCGCGCCGGTGCGCAGGTTCTTCATGCGCGTTTGCATGGAGCCGCGCTTGTTGCCCGGCGTGCGGTGCTCGGTGGTGAACACGGTAAAGAGGTCGCCCCCATGCTGAATCACCATGCCGGGGCGAAGCTGTGTGGCTTTAACGCTGCTCATAAGTGAATGCGGCACCGGAGCGGCCGGCGCCGGAAACTCCTCTTCAAATTAGGGACATTTCGGAAATTCCAAACGGCCCCCGAAGGAACGGCGCGTGGAATGACACGAGGCACACAGGGAAGACTGGCGGTCCCTGCGCGGAAAACCAGTATAAACGGCGCTGAGCGATGCGGTCAATCCGCGCCGCTCGCGTCTGATGGGTTTTACTGCTTGGACTGGCCGGATTCGGCCGCGCGTGTCTTGGCCGCTTCTGCCATGATTTTCTCGATTTCGGCGGGATCGCGCGGCAGTTTCTGGCTGAGGAGTTCGTGGCCGGATTCGGTGACCAGCACGTCGTCTTCGATGCGCACGCCGAGATTTTCCTCGGGGATATAAATGCCGGGTTCCATGGTGACGACCATGCCCGGCGCCAGGGGTTTGCAGCCTTCCAGGCCGGGATCGTGCACGTTCAGCCCAATCGAGTGGCCCAGTCCATGAATGAAATATTGTCCCAGCGGCTTGCCGTGCAGATCCTTGCCGTGCGTGTTGATGTAGTTGTAGGCAATGGCGAACAGCGCGTCTTTCTTATCGCGTTTTTCGCGACAACCGATGACGGCGCCCGGCCGGACCGCGTCGATTGCGGCATTCTGCGCGCCCAGCACGATGTCATAAATCTCGCGCTGCCGCGGCGTGTACTTACCGTTCGCCGGCACGGTGCGCGTGATGTCCGCGGCGTAGCCGGCGTATTGCGCGGCCACGTCCATCAACACGATGTCGCCGTCTTCGATCTTGCGGAAGAGCTTGTCGTAATGCAGAACCGTGGAGTTGAAGCCTGTACCGACGATAGGGGCGTAGGCTTCGTCTTCCGCACCTCCCATCGCGTGGACGTACTCCATTTTTGCCGCGACCTGATACTCGAACAGGCCCGGCCGCATCATTTTCATGGCTGCAAAGTGGGCATCGAGCGAGAGATTGATGGCTTGGCGCAGCAGGGAAAGTTCGGTGGGCGATTTGACGACGCGGAGGTCGTTGATATTGGCGCGAATGTCTTTGAGGGTTGCCTGGGGCGCGGCCAGCTTCAGCCAGTCCACCGTTTCCTGTTCGTGAGGATAGCCGCCTAACTCACGCTGGTAGGGAAGAATGGTGTAGAACGAAGGATAAATTTTGGCGAGGCGCTCCACCGTGGCGCGCAAGTCCGGCATCGGCTTCACCAGCGCAAAGCCCGTGCGCGACTCGATCCCGGGATCAGTCGGCGACATGCGCACGCCGTTCCATTTCTCCTTGTCCGGATTCTTGGCCGGCAGGAAAAAGATTTCGCGCGGCCCTGTCCAGTCATCTTTTTGGGCCTTGCTATCGGCGCGCGGCAGGAGAATCAGCGCGGCCTGCTCCTCGTTGTGGCCGGTAAGGTAATAGAAATTTTCTTCCTGCGCGAAGATATTAGTCTGCGCTTCTACTTCGCGGCCGGTGTAACCGAGCAGCACAACGGGGCCGTCAATGTTGGAAGCGAGCTTGGCGCGGCGCTCGGCATAGACGGAATTGGGCTCGCGTTCGCGGCGCTGTTGCGCCATGGCGGGAAGCAGCATGCAAAACGCCAGTAGGAGCATTGCGGCGACGCGCCAGGCCCAGCCTCGGCCACTCACGCAAGGCAAATTCATTCGGAAACGACGAGACACACCATTCATTCGGCCACCTCAAGGTCCCTCAGGGCAAAGGAGGGAAGAAGAAATTGTAGCCGAAAAGAGTGCGGGCTGGGAAACGCGGGCCGGGACATAAAGACTCCGGGAGCCAATGGTCTGAAGAAGTTGATGAGTCTCAAGCTTGGGAGGGCTGAACGATTTGACAGTAGCGCTCTGGGCAACCGCGCGGCATTGCGCCATGGAACCGGGCTAGGATAGAAGAATAGAAAGGCTCCGGCCAGGGAGGGACAGTGGAACGCGAACGCCGTCGCACGCCGAGGTATGTGTTCTTCGCCAGCGCCGAACTTTTTGAGGAGAAGTCGGAAGTGCGTGTTGCCTCCCGGGTCAGCGAATTGAGTTTGTACGGTTGTTACCTGGACATGATGAATCCCTTTCCGAAGGACACCCTCGTGCTCCTGAAGATTTGGAATGACGAGCATGTCTTCCAGACGAAAGGCAAAATCATTTACTCCCAGCCCAACATGGGCGCCGGCGTCGTCTTCCTCGAGGTGCAGCCCGATTACCTGCCGACCCTGCAACACTGGCTCGAAGTCGCCGCCAAAAAGCAGTAGCGGCCGTTCCGAGAACTCAACCTCATCCTGATCTCCGAAGTCGAGGAGAGATTCATCGCACAAAAAACGTGCGATGGAAAACCCTACCTCCGCTCCGGGACGGCCGAAACCGCCGTCCCTCCGGTCGGAATGACAAATTTTAGGAGTGGATCGCGCTGCCAGGAACAACTTCACCGGGGACTTGTCTTCACGTATGAGCGGGAAGCACGGAGCGCAGGACGGCGAAGTAGTGGCAGGTGCTGCCGCCAAGGACGAAGAGGTGCCAGATGGCGTGGGCATAGGGAATGCGCTTGGAAGCGTAGAAAATGATCCCCGCGGTGTACAGCAACCCGCCGGCAAGTAGCAAAACTAACGTCGTCGCCGTGATGTGCGCGAACACGGGCTTGGCGGCAATCACCACCAGCCATCCCATGCCCACGTAAACAGCAGTCGAGAGGAAGCCGAAGCGCTCGACAAACCAGAATTTGAAGACGATGCCGGCGGCCGCAAGTCCCCAGACCACGCCGAAGAGCGGCCAGCCCCACGCACCGCGCAGGTTCACCAGCAGAAAAGGTGTGTACGTGCCCGCAATCAGCAGATAGATCGCCGAGTGATCGAAAATGCGAAGAGCGCGCTTGAAGCGCGGCGAAGGAACGGCATGGTACAGCGTCGAAGCGGCGTACAGGCAGACAAGCGTGCTGCCGTAAATCGCGCAAGCCACGATGTGCCAGGGCGTGCCGCGCAGCGCGGCGAGCACCAGCAAAACCACGAAACCCACGATGCTCAGCGCCAGGCCCAGGCCGTGCGTGACAGCGTTGGCCAGCTCCTCGATGGTGATGTGTCGCCGCAGCCTGCGAACGAGTTGCTCCATACCTATTAGAGTGCGCGAATGCGGGATGCGTGACAAGGGCGGAATGCGACGCAGGTGACAAGCGCGCTCTTTTCAATGATGGGCCGGACGCGTACGGAGAGACCTTCACACAGATGTGATCGATTTTCGGCGGGCGGCTATTGTTTGTAGCGCTCCTTGTAATAGTCGATCTGCTGCTGCAGCTCTTCTTTGGATAGCCCGGCGGTCCATTTGTGGAAGTCGGACTTCATGACATCGGCGGTTACGCCCGGCATCAACTGTTCGGCCTCCGGAATGAATTCCGTGTAAAAGGTTTTCGCTACTTCGTAGAAGCCGTGCCACTGCGTGTAATCCGGGCCCATCATGGCCGTGCCCATGCGCGCGCGGCGGCCCTGGTGGTGCCACAGTTCGTAGTAGGTCCATTCGATCTTTTCGTCGAAGGGAGTGGGGGTAAGTTTTTTCGCGGCGTACAACTTGTCCATGATGGACTTGGCAGGCTTGGCGAATTTTTCGTTGTAGAGGTCGATAGTGGCCTCGTACTGCGCGTAAAAATTGTTGATCCAGCCGGTGGCGTGGCAATTGGAGCAGACGTCCTGCATGGAAATGCGGCGGCGCTCCCAATTATCGAGCTTGATGGAGATGGTTGGGCGCAGCGTGATGCTGATGCGGTCGCCAACGTCGTGCGTGACGCCCTGATTCGGCGTAGCGGACATGTGGCAGGTGGCGCATGTGGGCGCGGCGGAATAGTCCTTGCCGACAATCCAGGATTTCGAGTCGAGATTCATCTTGGCGATGTTGGCGCGGAACTGGATGCCGTGCTTGGACTCATTGTAAATCTCGATTTGCGGATGATCGGGGCCGAGATGGCATTTGCCGCAGTTTTCCGGCTGCCGCGCCAGCGCGGAGCTGAAGGAATGCCGCCCATGACACGCGGCGCAGGTGCCATTGCTGCCGTCGGGATTCACGCGGCCGATGCCGCTGTTGGGCCAGGTGACCGGATCGAAGCGGCCTTCACCGAGATACTTCACTTCGCTGCCATGGCACTGGCGGCAACCGTTGTTCGCCGCGGGTCCTCCTTCCACAATTTCGCCGAGCATGTTGTCCAGCGAGCCGATGAATTGCGCCGCGGCGGCGTGATGGCTCTTTTCAAACTGCCTGAATTCGTCGGGGTGGCAGCGCGCGCAATAATTCGGCGTCACGATGACGGCGATTTTGTAGCCGTAGTGCTCGAACGTCGCGGGGTCCTTGGCGTCTGCCTGATGGCAGGAATAGCAATCGACGCCCTTTTTGGCGTGCGCGCTCGATTGCCACTGCTCCACGACGCCGGCGGTGGAAGAGGCGTGGCACTCAATGCAGGCTTTGCCGGCTTTGGAGATCTGCGGGGTTTGCGCGTGGAGGAATGAGGCCGCGAGGAAAATCAGCAGGATGGAGAAGAAATGGATGCGCATGAACCCTCCATGACAAAGTTTCGCTTGGGTGCGAGCACCGAAGCGGATTGTATATCCATGCGAAGCGTGGGTGGAGGGCTAAATGGGAATTCGCAGCGGGCGCGGGCTAGAAGCCCGGGGCGCCGGTGGAGGCGGGACGCATCTCCGGGGCGTTGACGCCGAAGCGCAGATGCGCGAACCAGGATTGGCTGAGAGACATGAAGCCGGTGTAGAGATAGCCCCAGACAAACAGCAGGAGAAACGGCACGGTGGCGTAATTCTCGTTGCGAATGGCGTAGGCCACGGTGAACGCGAAATACAGGCCGAGGGCGACCTCAAAATAGGGCATCCAGCCGGCCTTGTTCCTATACTTTTTCGCGGCAAAGGTGCCGCTCCTGCCTTCAATCTTGAATTTCGGCGTGCGCGCAAAATCCGATTTCTTCCCGGCAAGGGCCTCGAGCACGGCTTGGGCGTTGCGCACGCTGATGCCGATGCCAGTGGCCATCACGAACGGCATGTACAAAAAAGTTTTCAGCCACGCCTTGGGGCGCAATTCCTTCTGCGCCGCAAGATAAAAACTGGAGATGGAGCAGGTGGAGGCAAGAAACAACGGCAGATCGATCACCAGCATTTGGAACCAGCCCTGATAGAAGCGCACGATCATGGCGGGCAAAAGCATCGTGGAGAGCAGAACCATCAGCGGGTAAGAAATGTTCGCGGTCAAATGGAAGAACGCTTCTGATTTCACGCGGAAGGGCGCATCCGAGCGGAGCACCCTGGGCAGAATTTTTTTCGCTGTTTGCATCAGCCCCTTGGCCCAGCGCGCCTGCTGCGCCTTGAAGCCGTTCATGTCCACGGGAAGTTCGGAAGCGCATTCGATGTCCGGCAGATAAAGAAATTTCCAGCCCTTCAACTGCGCGCGGTAGGAGAGATCGGTGTCCTCGGTCAGCGTGTCGTGTTCCCAGCCGCCGGCGGCTTCGATGGCCGCGCGGCGCCACACGCCGGCGGTGCCGTTGAAATTGAAGAAGGTGCCGCGGCGCGAACGCCCGCCGTGTTCGATGACGAAGTGGCCATCGAGGAGAATCGTCTCGACGCGGGTAAGGAGCGAATAGTCGGAGTTGAGATAGGTCCAGCGCGTTTGCACCATGCCGATGTTTTCGCCGCCTCCGGGCGCCAGGAAATACGGGATGGTGCGGCGCAGGAAATCGGGCGTGGGGATGAAGTCCGCATCGAAGATGGCCACAAATTCGCCTCGCGATGTTTTCAGACCGTTCTCCAGGGCTCCGGCTTTGAAACCTTCGCGGTTGGTGCGGTGAATGCAAACGATCGGGAGGCCAGCGGCCGCGTGGCGATCCACACAGGCACGCGCGACTTCGCGGGTCTCGTCGGTGGAGTCGTCGAGCACCTGGACGTCCAGCAGCTCGCGCGGGTAGTCGAACAGAGAAACGGCGTCAACCAGGCGCTCGATGACGTAGCGTTCATTGAAGATGGGAAGCTGTATGGTAACCTTGGGCCAGTTTTCCACGCGCGGCGGAATTGCCGGAATGTTTTTGCGGTAGACGTAGTAATCGTAGATCAGGGCGTAGCGATGCAGGCCGTAAAACGCCAGGACGAACAGCACGATGAAGTAGGGGATCATCATCGCCAGATCGAAGGCGTTGGCGTTGTACACCCCCGTGAAGGTCCGGTCCGTGATCTTGTGCCAGTAGTGGCTCAGCGGACCCTGCTGCAACGCGGCGAATAGAAATGGAGCGAAATTCAACAAGATCCGTGCCTCTCCAAATGCCTTCTGAAAAACAAGCGAACCGCCGGCAAGTGCTCTGGCTGTTGGGGGCAGGCGTGCTGCTGGAAGCGTTCTACCTGCGGATGCACAGCCTCTACTACCTGAAAAATCATGCGATTGCGTTCATCGAACTGGCGCTAGCCGCGGGAGTAGTCTACTTGATTGCGCTGTACGGAATCGAGCGCACGCGGCCCTCGCGCACAGCCACCATTCTACTGATTTTTGCGGCAATTGCATTTCGCGCGCCGCTCTGGCCGATGCAACCGACGCTTTCCGACGATTTGCAGCGGTACCGCTGGGACGGCAAAGTGCAAGCGCATGGCTTGAATCCTTATTCCACCGTGCCGAAGGATCCGCGCATGGCTTGGCTATGGGACAAATACTACGAAGTCATGCCGGCGCGCGAAATGCCTTCGATCTACCCGCCGGCCTCGCAATGGGTGTTTCGCGCGACGTGGAAGCTGTTTCCGGGCCCCACGGCGTTCAAGGTTCCTTTCGCCACGGCGGATGTGCTGGCGCTGTTGCTGCTGGCGTGGATGTTCCGCAAGCAGCCCGACCGCAATTTTCGCGTCGCGGTGTACGCGTGGAATCCGCTGGTGATCGTGGAATTTGCCGGAAGCGGCCACAACGATGCGCTGGCAATTTTGGGAATCGTGTGCGCATTGGCGCTGGTCAAGAACTGGAAGGTGCTGGCGAACGTGCCGATCGCCTTTGCCGCGATGGCCAAGGCGTTCCCGGCGCTGCTTATTCCAGTGTGGATCCGCAGAGCGGGATGGCCGGAAAAGCGGGCCGGTTGGTGGGCCGCGGCAGTGGCGGGCGGGACGATGCTTGTGTTGCTCGCGCCGTATTGGGAGGCGCTGGGGATGTTTCACCCCAACATGACCTATTACGAAGCGACGTGGAAGAATTACCACGCCAGTTTGTACACGGTGATCGACTGGCTCGCCGGCGGAAAGGCAAGAATCGCGCCGCTCGTGGGGATAGGCGCCTGCTGGGGGCTGTCACTCTGGCTGGCGTGGAAACGCGCGGAGCCCGCCCGCGCCGCCTATCTGCTGATCGGGACAATCCTGGCCTTCAGCGCGAACGGATACTCGTGGTACTTCACCTGGATCGTGCCGACGCTGTGCTTCTATCCCAATCCGGCGTGGCTGCTGCTGACGGTGTTGCAATTTCTCTCCTACAACGTGCTGATTGGCTACGGCATTCTGGGCGTTTTCAAATTCGATCCGTTTATGCAAGCGTTGGTGTACGTGCCTTTTTACGCGTTGCTTATCGGTTTGTTTCTTTACGGCCGGTGGAAACGAAAAAGCAGCGCTACCTGATGATTTATGGAACAACGAGGAACATTGCGGGAAATCGCGCGCGAGTTTCTGCGCTTGGGTTTCGTGGCCTACGGCGGCCCTGCCGCGCACATCGCCATGATGGAAGAGCGCTTTGTGCGCCAGCGCGCGTGGGTGACGCGGGAACGATTTGTGGATTTGGTTGGTGCAGTCAATCTTCTGCCGGGGCCCAGTTCGACGGAACTGACCATCTATCTGGGAGAAATTCGCGGTGGAGTGCCCGGGATGATCACCGCGGGGGTTAGTTTCACGCTGCCGGCAGCGGTGGTGGTGGTTGCACTGGCTTGGGCTTATTTACGGTATGGCGCGATGCCACAGGTTGCGGGCTTGCTGTTCGGAATCAAGCCGGTGGTGGTGGCATTGATCGCGCAGGCGATCTGGAACCTCGGGCGCACGGCGCTGAAGACTGCGGCGCTAGCGATATTGGCGGTCTGCGTGGTTGCCCTCGCCGCTTGGGGCATCCACGCGCTTTTGTTGCTGATTGGCGCGGGAGTTTTGTGGATGATCATCGGCACGGGAAAGAGTCTCGCGCGAACCAGGGCGGCGGTTGTTGGGATCATTGGGAGGGGCGCGGCTGGCGCGGGTAGTGCGATTGGGGCAGCGCCCGTGTTCCTTTATTTCTTGAAAATCGGCGCGGTGTGGTTTGGTGGCGGCTACGTGCTGATGGCGCTGCTACGCTCCGACCTTGTGGTCCAGTTGCACTGGTTGAGCGACGCGCAGTTGCTGGACGCGATCGCCGTGAGCCAGGCCACGCCGGGCCCCTTTTTCACTGTGGCGACTTTCATTGGTTACCTGTTGGCGGGATGGAGAGGCGCGGCGTTGGCGACGTTGGGAATGTTCTTGCCGGCGTTCGTATATGTAGGCGCAACCGCGGGTTTTTTGCCTAAGTTGCGCAAATCGCCGGTGGCCGGCGCGTTTCTGGATGGCGTGAACGCCGCGGCTGTTGCGTTGATGGCGTATGTGGGCTGGCAATTTGCCCGCGCCTCGCTGATGAATGTGCCGGGTGCGGCTTTGGCTATTGTGAGCGGGGTTCTCGTCTTCCGCTACAAAGTAAACTCTGCGTGGCTGGTGCTCGGCGGCGCCAGTGCGGGAATCGTTCTTCACGTCCTCCGCTTCATCTAAAACCGAAGATTACGGAATCAGCGCGATCTTGCCGAAGGCGCCGGGGGCCAGGACGTCGATGTGGGCTTGCGGCGCATCTTTTAGCGAGAGTTCCTTGCCAACGATCGGGCGCAAAGTCCCGTTTTCGAGGCCCGCGGCGATGGCGGCGTGAATTTCGGTGGACTCCGTTTCGGTGGCCGCCCACAAAGTGAAGCCACGAACGGAAGCGCGCCGCGCCATCAACTCGCGAGGATTAATGGTGATTTCTCCGCGATTGCCGATGACGATGACGCGCCCTCGGATTGCCAGCAGCTTCAGATCGGTGGCCAGATTCACGTTGGCGAGCATTTCGAGGACGAGATCGATGCCGCGTCCGCCGGTGACTTTCAGAATCTCTTCGGGATAGCCCGCTTTGGTGTGGTTGAAGACGTAATGCGCGCCTTCCTTTTTCGCGAGTTCCAGTCCGCGCGGAGTTCCAGCCGTCCCGATCACGGTCAGGCCCAAAGCACGCGCCCATTGCACCGCAGCGATGCCCACGCCACCACTCGCGCCGTGAACCAGGAGCGTTTCGCTGGCCCGCGCATCGGCATGGTGCCGCAATGCCGTGTACGCTGTTCCGTAGGGCACCCATAGCCCCGCGCCTTGCGAGAAAGAGATTTTTTCCGGCAGCGGGTAGACCTGGTTCTCGCGCGCCAGGGCATACTCGGCGTACGCGCCGGTGAGCGTGGTTGCGGTGTAGACGCGGTCGCCCGGTTTCACTTTGGCGACGCCCTCGCCGACGGCCTCGATCGTGCCGGCCGCATCGGAGCCGGGCGTATAGGGCAGCGCGGGTTTCACCGGGTACGCGCCATTGCGCATATAGGTGTCGTACGGATTGACGCCCGCGGCGCGCACGCGCACGAGCACTTCGCCGGGCCCGGGCTTGGGTGTGGGCACTTCATGAACCGCGAGGACTTCGGGGCCGCCGAATTGGTGAACCTGAATCGCTTTCATACGTGATCTCCCGTCTGCAAATCATAAACTCTAGATTGGATACTTCCAGCGCAAATCTCACGACAACAAAATACGAAGAAAGTCGCCCAACTGGAGGCGTTGGAAGCCGCAGCACTCCAAATCAAAAATGGTCGTCGTGCAGCAGTGATGCTTCTTCCTTTTCGACCGTGCCGGAAGTTTGCGCCCAAGCCGTTGTCTGCCAGTTGTCTTTATGCTTCTTCGTGGGAATCCACGCCGGCAAGGACAGGCTCAAATGGTTTGCGAGAGCGTAGACGTAGGGCTCGTACATCGCGCGAAGCTCGGCAAGCTTGCGATCAGCTTCGGGGGTGGTGACGAGCCTGGTGCCGTTCTTGGCCAGCTTGTCGCGCAGATACAGGAGCGTTTCCGCGGGCATGCGATCCTGCGGCAAAGGACGTGGCGCCGCCGAGAAAACCTGGCAAAGATCGACTACGGCGTGCCGCGCGATGGCGAAGGTGAGTTCGGCTTGTTTCGCGCAGGAATCTTCGATGCCCGCGATGGTCAGCGCGCAGGTGTCCAGGATGGCGGTGAGCGAGCCAATCCAGGATTGGTTGTCGTGTTGCGAGCGGAAATAGGCGAGCACCGGATAGGAGAGATGGCTCTCCAACAATTCCGCGCACCAGTGCTCCCAATCTTTCAGCAGGTCGCGCAGCGCTTCATGGCCCGTGATGTAACTGTGGCGGCGAAGCAGTTCCCCAGCAGTGGGCGGCGTACCGGCGCGCGCATCGAGCAAGGCGATATTGGTTTCGCGGCGGCCGAATGCGCCGTAAATAAACGGGAGGTAGCCAATCACGGCGGCGAGGAAGGCGAAACCGAAACCAGCTTCGGCGACAACCAGGAGGCGCGCCAAGCCGGAGCGCGGCACCACATCCCCCAGCCCCAGGGTGAAAAATGTCGTGCCGCTGAGATACATGTCCGTGAATATACTCGGGCTGGAACCCGTAAGATTGACAGCCGATCCTGCGCCGTATTGCATCATGCCGAAGGCGATGACCAGGCCGATGGCCCAGACACCCACAAGGGCCAGGAGCGAGATCGGGCCGAAGAATCCGAGGAAGGTTTCGCGCGCCTTGTGCGAAGAGAGCAGCCGGGCCACCGCTTTCCAGACGGACCAGGTCAGCCGGTAATAGAACCGTGTCAGGCGGAATTTCCGGGTCACGCGACGCGGCAGGATGATCGCTTCAAAAGCGTCCCACGCCACGAGCAGAAAAACAGCTACACCTGCCAGAAACACACCCGGGACGGGAATCATGCGCAGCATTGTACTCGTTTTGCGGAGGAATACACGGCGGCGATCAGGAGATCAGCCGCGCATTCACCGAGATTTCCGCCTTGTACAGCTTGGAGACGGGGCAGCCGGTTTCCGCAGCTTTCACGGCGGCATCGAACTTGGCTTTGTCCGCGCCGGGAATGTTCGCGACGAGATCGAGATGGCTCTTGGTGATGGAGAAACCTTCGCCGACCTTCTCGAGGGTGATCGTACAGGTGGTCTCCAGCCGCGTTGCGGTGATTCCGGCGCCGCCGAGTTGCGCGGAAAGCGCCATGGTGAAGCAGCCGGCGTGCGCGGCCGCAAGAAGTTCTTCGGGATTTGTGCCCACGCCATTCTCAAAGCGCGTGCTGAAGGAATACTGCGTGCTCTTCAGCGTGCCGCTATCGGTGGAAATGGAGCCCTTGCCCGATTTCAAATCGCCCTGCCAGACCGCGGAAGCTTTGCGTTGCATGAATGATTCTCCTGTCTCTGATTTGACGGCGTTTGACCCAATCCTTGGATTCCAACATCCAGCAAAAAGGTTCATGCCAAATTGAAGGGAGGGGGACGTCGGGGCGCCCGAAGCATCCTACCACCGGTGAAAACCAAAGAATACGGCTAGGGACCCACCCAGAATACGTGTGCCGTCAGTGTTTCTTCCGTTTACGTCCGGAAAGGCCACGCGATTTCCGCACTACTTCCTCGTGCGGAGTCACGCGACCCGCTTTGATGTCCGCGTCGGATCTGGCCATCATGGCTTGAAAGGCGGGATCGGCTTCGATTTTCTCGAGGCGGTCTACCACATCCGCGTGGACTCGGATAGCTTGACGGACAATCAGGCAGCGGTTTCCGCCGTTTTGTGAGGCGAGTTCTTCAAGCAGTTTGTTGGTGCGCTTATCGAGAACGAACTGTTTGCGCATCAGGGTGACTCCTGAGGAGAGGGTAGCTCTGGATTGTGAAATGCTCAACACTGCTCTTGAATGGTTTTGACCCTGGGTTCGAGGCCCGCGGCGCCTACTGCCCGAGGCCATTAAGCCCAAATGGGTATTCAGGCCTGCCGATTGTGGAGCCGGTTCACAGAAAGGCCTATTGGATTTTGGCGCCTTTTGAGAGGTTGTGCTTTGCACAAAGGAGGCGGATGTTCCCGGCAACAAGGGAAGAGCCTCCTTTGGAATATGGCAGGTCATGGTCGAAGTGCAAATTTTCTTTTGCGCCGCACAGAACGCACATCCCCTTGTCTCTAGTCCATACCTCAAGTTTTACTGCTGAGGGAATGAGGCGTGAATGGGGAAGGGCATCCTGCGCTTCGGTGCGCAATTCACTGGCATTTTCAAACAGCTCAAGCCGGAACTTAAACACCTGTCGATGACCGTCAGATTCCGTCCAAGCATCCGCAAGTTTGAAGAAACCATTGAACGCCCAGATTCCTGCATGAATCTTTTCATAGACGGCCACAAGCTCAGGGGATGCCTTGCCTCGCTTGCCCTTTAGCGCGGATTCTTCAAACATTCCGTTTTGTGTCAGTTTGCCGCCAGTAGTTTTCCTGGGCTGATCAACTAATGTCGGGTTTGGGTTAAGCGCAGTTCGAGCGACATCATGGCCCTCATAAACCAGAACTCGGCCATCCTCCTCGATTCTATCTTTGTACGGTGCGTTCGACCGGCGGCTCATCAGGATCACGCTACAGTCCGGCCTGAGCCTGAAATTCATTCCCCGCTGCAGGCTCGTACTCCATTCCTGGCACATCTGCAGGTAAGGAATAACCTCACCCGAAGCGTGCGAAAGTTGCGGCATCAGAGGGTGAGCGAGACCAGGCCGGGAGGCGTGGCCGGAACGATGGGTGGAAGTTTCGAGCGGTCGATGGGGCGGTACAGAGTGTCGCGCTCGACGGGGATGCGACCTGCGGCGCGGATCAGGCGTTCCAAGTCGCTGCGCGAAGTGAACTCAGCGGTTTTCGCGCCAGCATCGTGGTAAATCTTCTCTTCGACGACGGTGCCGTCGATGTCGTTCGCGCCGAAGCGCAAGGCGATCTGCGCAATGCTCGGCGTCAGCATGACCCAGTAGGCCTTGATATGGTCGAAATTATCCAGCAGCAGGCGCGAAATCGCGATGTTGCGCAGGTCGTCGTAGCCCGTGGGCTTCGGAATATGCGCGAGCGGCGTGTTGTCCGGGTGAAACGCCAGCGGAATAAACGCGACGAAGCCGTGGGTTTCATCCTGAGCTTCGCGGAGCTTCACCAGATGATCCACGCGCTCCTCGGCAGTCTCCACGTGGCCATAGAGCATGGTGGCGTTCGTCGGCAGGCCCAGGCGATGCGCTTTTTTCGCCATGCTCAGCCACATGCGCCCGCTGACCTTGTGATCGCAGATGATGCGGCGCACGCGCGGATGGAAAATTTCCGCGCCGCCACCGGGGCAAGAGTCCACGCCCGCCTCTTTCATCTTCTGAAGCGTTTCATCGACGGAAAGCTTGGCGATGCGCGCGAAATAGTGCACCTCGACCATGGTGAAGGCTTTGAGATGCACGTGAGGGTGGCGCTTCTTGAGGCCGCGGATCAACTCCAGGAAGAAATCGAATGGCAGATCGGGGTGCAGGCCGCCAACGATGTGAAATTCGGTGGCGCCTTCACGCACGCCCTGATCGGCGCGCTCGTACATTTCTTCGAGCGTGAAGGTGTACGCGCCGGGCGCTCCGGGATCGCGTCCAAACGCGCACAGCTTGCAATGCGCGACGCAGACGTTGGTGGGATTGATGTGGCGATTGACGTTGTAATAGGTGATGTTGCCGTGGCGCTTCTCGCGGATGAAATTGGCCAGCCAGCCTACGGCCAGCAGATCGGGGGTGTGGTAGAGGGCCACGCCATCGTCAAAGGAGAGGCGTTTGCCCGCCAGCACCTTGTCGGCGATGGGTTGCAGGGTTTTATCGGTGAGCGTCAGTTCAGCCACGATGTTCTCTGCTTATTCCCTACTCATTAAGATGGCCACCCGGAGGCGGCCGCTACATCCATTTTGCATTTCGAAATTTGCGAAAAGTTCAAACGCGCCAAACTGCTGCGGCGGCGCCCCAGAACAACAGGAACAACATACTAATATAGCCGTTCACGGTGAAAAACGCAGCGTTCAGCTTGCTGAGATCATTCGCTTTCACCAGTGAATGCTCGTAACCGAGCAGTGAGGCCACGACGACGATTCCCGCCCACGCGGGCCACGGCAGGCCGAAGCTCGCCGCCAGCCAACTCAATAAGAGCACCACGCCCGCATGCATGGCGCGCGCGATCATCAGCGCGGCGGCGATGCCGAAGCGCTGGGGCACGGAAAACAGCCCGGCCCGCCTGTCGAATTCGATGTCCTGGCACGCGTACAGCACGTCAAAGCCGCCGACCCACAAGGTGACCGCGGCGCACAAAATCAGCATGCGCCAATCTAGGCTTCCGGTGATGGCAATCCAGGCTGCGGCGGGCGAAATTCCCAGCGCAAAGCCGAGGAAGAGGTGCGACCACGTGGTGAAGCGCTTCGTGAACGAATAGAAAAAAAGGATGGCCATGGCTGCGGGGGCCAGCTTGAGCGCGAGAGGATTCAATTGCCAGGCAGCCACGAAAAAGAGAGCGATGGCCGCAAGCGTGAACATCCAGGCAAACGAAACGGAGAGCGCACCGGTGGCCAACGCGCGCATTTTCGTGCGCGGATTCTCCTTGTCGTAGCGTAGATCGGCGATGCGGTTGAGGGTCATGGCGGCGGACCGCGCGGCCACCATGGCGATCACGATCCACAGAATCTGCCGCAGTGTGGGCCAGCCGTGCTGCCTGGCGCGCGCGGCGAGCAAGGCACCCGTAAGGGCAAACGGCAAGGCAAACACCGAGTGCTCAAACTTGATCATGTCCAGAATTGTGCGGATGCGGCTGGCCATCTGTGCCTACGGCGCCGCCTTTTTTGTCGGTGCGCTGCCGGTCCAGCGATACATTTGTTCCTGCGGCAGCCCGGCGTGCCCCAGGACGCGGCAAACATATTGCGTCACGACATCGTCAATCGTTTTCGGTTTGTGATAAAACGCCGGCACCACCGGCATGATGACCGCGCCGGCCTGCTGTGCGCGCAACATGTTTTCCAGGTGGATGCGGTTGAACGGCGTATCGCGCACGCAGAGAATGAGCTTGCGTCCTTCCTTCAGCATTACATCGGCGGAACGCGCCACGAGGTCGTCGCTGGTGCCGTTGGCAATGGCCGCCAGCGCGCCCATGGTGCAGGGCACGATAATCATGGCGTCGACATCGTAACTGCCGGAGGCGATGGAGGCGCCGACATCCTTATTCGAGATAGTTTCGATTTTCTGCGAGGCGCGCCCCAGAATGCGGCTGGGAAGCTGGCGCAAATCGCCGGAAGTGATTTCCAGTTCTTCGGCAAGGAGCCGCAGGCCGGTTTCCGTCACGACCAAATGCACGCGCGTGACGCGCGGATCGTCTTCCAGGAGCGCGAGCGTTTTTTGCGCGAAAATAGCACCGCTTGCGCCGGTCACACCAACGGTGATGGTCTGTGTTTGGGCTGAAGTCATGGGATTTGCGCGGGCACGAACAGTCTGGCAACGCCCCCGCGGCAAGTCAAGCCAGGCCGGTGAAACTTCGCCTCCGCCGGCTATGCTAGACTTCCGGAGGAAGCGAGGCCATTTTATGAGAAGCACCGCCCCCGTCGACGTTGTGCTCGCCTTCATGGAACGCATTAACGCGGCGGATGTGGACGGGCTCTGCGCGCTGATGACCGAAGACCACCTGTTCGTGGATGGGCTGGGGACCCGCATCCAGGGACGCGAGGCGATGCGCAAGGGTTGGACTGGTTACTTCCGCATGTTTCCGGATTACCGCGTGTCGCACTCGGAAGTTTTTTCGCACGGTGAGGTGGTGGCGTCGTTCGGTACCGCAGAGGGAACTTACACTGTGGAAGGAAAACTGCCGAAAGAAAATCACTGGAACGTGCCGGCGGCTTGGAGAGCTGTCGTGCGCGATGGCTTGATCGCGGAGTGGCAAGTGTACGCGGACAATCAAGCCGCGAGAAAGATTATGGGTTGGCCCAATCCATAAGTATGGGCCGCGGGAACCGTTTATGAACGAATCCGACATTCGCAAATTACTGCAAACCGTAAGCACGGGGAAGCTCTCGCCGGAAGCGGCGCTGGAACGGCTGAAGCATCTGCCGTTTGAGGACATTGGTTTTGCCAAGGTGGATCACCATCGAGGGCTGCGGCAAGGCTACGCCGAAGTGATTTTTGGCAAGGGCAAGACGCCTGCACAGGTGGCGGAAATCGCGCGCACCATGCTGAAGCACAAAGCGTCGCGGCACAATGTGCTGGTGACGCGTGCAGACGCGAAAATGTTTGCCGCAGTAAGGCGCGTCAACCGCGGTGCGAAATTTCATCGTCTATCCGGCGTGATCACCATCGAGCGCACCCGCGAGATTACCGGGAAGGGCACGATCCTGGTTGTTTCCGCGGGCACCAGCGACATTCCCGTGGCCGAGGAAGCAGTTTTGACGGCGCAATTGATGGGCAACCGCGTGGAGCAGCTTTTTGATGTGGGCGTGGCGGGCATTCATCGGCTGCTGGAGCACCGGGAGCTCCTGACCAAAGCGCGCGTGATCATTTGCATCGCGGGCATGGAAGGCGCGCTACCGAGCGTCGTGGGCGGGCTTGTCGGCGTCCCCGTGATCGCCGTGCCAACGAGCGCGGGCTATGGCGCGAGCTTTGGCGGCGTGGCCGCACTGTTGGGAATGCTGAACTCGTGCGCTTCCAACGTGACCGTGGTGAATATTGATAACGGATTCGGCGCGGCCTGCGTCGCGTCATGCATCAACCGTCTGTAAATTTTCCTTCGGCAAATCCTGGAGTCGCGGAACCTTGCGCGGACACAAGTTGCTCTAACTGGGCGATGCGGCGGCCAGGAGAACTTTCATGACGCCGCGCTTTTGCGCATAAGCAATGGCATGGGGTGCGTCTTTCAGAGCGAAGGTGCGCGAGATGAGCGGCGTGGGGTCTACCCTGCCGGAAAGCAGCAGCGCGATGGCTTTAGCGAAGGGGCCGCAGCGCGAACCGACCACGGTGATTTCCTTTACCACGATGGGCCAGGTTTCCACAGGCGCCGCGCCGTGGAAGGTGGATTTCAGGAGCAGCGTGCCGCGCGGTTCAGTCATGTGCTGCGCGAGAGTCAATCCGGTGGGTGAGCCGGTGGCTTCGATGACGAGACGATAAGTTTCGTTCACACGCCGCAAATCGCCGGCGTCGCCGCGAACTTTCTTTGTGGCGATTCCCGCCTTGCGCGCGTAAGCGAGCTTGTTTGCGTGTTTGCCATAAAGGACGACGCGCGTGCCTGCGGCCTGCAATACGAGGGCGATGAGCTGCGCCAGCTTGCCGTCGCCGAGGACCGTGGCGGTGGGGAATTCGCGAATGTTCAGTTGATCGAGGATCTGGCACGCGGCGGCGAGCGGCTCGATGAACACGGCCTTCGCGTCACTCACGTTCTTTGGAACGACGTGGAGATTTTCCAGCGGCAGGGCGAGATATTCGGCAAACGCGCCGTCGTGCGCAACGATGCCGAGCACCGTGCGCCGGGCGCAATGGGTCTTCAAGCCCCGCCGGCAGAATGCGCACACCGGCTTGTAGCCATAGGCGGAGCAAGCCACATTGATTTCGCCCGCCACGCGCTTGCCGAGCCAACGCTTTTGCGTTTCGGCGGAGACGCCCGCAACCTTCACGACTTCGCCGACAAATTCATGCCCCGGCGTGCCGCGAAACTGGTGATAGCCGCGCAGGATTTCGACGTCGGTATTGCAGATGCCCGCGAGGCGCACGCGGATCAGAGCCCAACCACGTTTCAACCTTGGGAGCGGTTTTCGAGTGGCAACCAGCTTATAATTGCGGACCGTGAAGCAAAGCATCGCAATCTACTTCTCGGATTTTTCCAGCAGGGACCGGCGGGCAGCGGGAGCGGCCATACGCTCCAGCAGTTCGAATTTTGCTTCCATGCGAACCAAACGACGATCCAAATCCTGGCAGTTGAGGGCAATCTGTTTTACTTGCTCGGTCAAAGTATCCATGCGGTGTTCAATGAGGACGATTTTGCGAATACCCGCGAGAACTTCCCCGGCCCAACTCACTTTGTTTTCCTCATGCTCTTCAGGATCCGGTCAACGTACGTGATGGTTTCATCAAGTTTCTTGATCATGCGGCCAGCCGATTGATTGGCAGATCGGGCCAGGGCGCTCAATTCCTTTTCGCTCTCCACGGGCAAATCGAGGTAGAGGTCCACGGCATCGCGGACTTCCTGGGAGAAAGATTTCCCTCGCAGCTTGGCGCGCCGCGCGAGGCGTTTCTTCTGTTTGGGATCCAGATGGATGAGCGCAGTGGCCATACGGCCTCCTATATCACTCCTATATCATAACATCGGGGAAGCGGCGTCAGTTCAAGACAAAGCGGAAAGGAGGGATTGCAGCAGCGCCGGTTCCTGCTCCGGAAAGACAGTGCGCAGGTCGAGCAACAGGCGACCGTCCTCGATGCGCGCAATCACGGGAATTCCAACGTGTGCTTGCCGCAGTCGGGCTTCGAGTTGGGCCGACGAATGACGAGCGCTGGCGATGCGGAGCACTTTCGTGGGCAAGGATTGTGCGGGAGTGGAGCCGCCGCCGACAAGCGAACTGCCATCCGCGATTTCGATTTCAGCTTCCGATGCGGCGGCGTGCGGCTGGAGCGCACCGTGGAGTTTCCTGGTGCGTGCGGCAATTTCATCGAGCGGCAAACGGATCATGCGTTGTGCGGGAATATCGTTCCACGCGCCGCGGAGATACGCGCGCAGCGTGACCTCGAGCGCCGCAATCGTCAGTTTGTCCACGCGCAAGGCACGGAACAACGGATGGCGCCGCGCCTTCACTATGAATTCCTTCTTCCCCACAATGATGCCGGCTTGCGGCCCACCCAGCAATTTGTCTCCACTGAAGAGCACCAGCGAAAAGCCTGCGGCAACACTTTCGCGTACGATGGGCTCCGTAATCCCGCTGACGGAAAGATCGACAAGGCATCCCGATCCCAGGTCCTCTACGACGGGCAAACCGGTGCGCGCGCCGAGCGCGATCAAGTCCGCCACTTCGGGCTTTTCCGTGAATCCGGTCACCGTGAAATTCGAGGGATGCACGCGAAGGAGCAGCCGCGTTTTTTCGTTGATGGCGTTTTCGTAGTCGGCGAGCCGCGTGCGGTTCGTTGTGCCCACCTCGCGCAAGACCGCGCCGCTTTGCTCCATGATTTCGGGGATGCGAAAGCCATCGCCGATTTCGATCAATTCACCGCGCGAGACGATGACCTCACCGCCACGAGCCAGCGCCGCGAGGGCGAGAAGCACGGCTGCCGCGCAGTTGTTCACGACGATCGCCGATTCCGCCCCGGTCAGGCGCTCGACCAGCCGCGCCGTGTGCACATCGCGTTTACCTCGCGCGCCGGCCTCCAGATCGTACTCCAGATTGGAATATTGCGTGGCCGTGCGGTGAATCTCCTCCAGCACGTGTGCTAAAAGAGGCGCGCGGCCGAGATTGGTGTGCAGAATTACTCCCGAAGCATTGATCACCGGCTGCAGGGACGGCGCAAATTCCTTCTGCACGGCATTCACGACGCGTTGTTCGACAGCAGCGGGGTCCAGAATGTCTTCGGTATGCTCTTCACCGGAAGCGATCTCGCGCCGCAATCCTTCCAGCACCTCGCGGGTCGTTTCCACCACGAAGCTGCGGTCCACCTCGCGGCACAGGGAAACGAGGCCGGGACGCAGGAGCAATTCGTCCACCGAGGGCACACGGCGTAGGAGCGCCGCTTGCGCGGAAGAAAGCGCCAACTTGGTGCGGGAAGTCATGGCGACATTTGAGCACAGCGGGGATTGCGCCCGCAATCGGCCTGCTGCCCGGAAGGCCAGCCGGTTGCCCTGGCGCCCGGTGTTTGATCGGCAGCGCCCCAGCGCTTCCCGGTTGACGCTTGCGCGCTACGCACCTAGCATGGGGGTTCGAGGGAACTCGCTCCATGGCCACCATCGACGAAGATCTGGCGCAACTTGAGCGCGATATCAGGCAACTGAAGATCGAGTACGACGCCTTCTTCGGAGGCGGCCGGAAGCGTCCGCCGACGGAAATCGAATGGCGCTGCGACTTGCTGGTGAAGCGCTACGCGGAGCGCGGCGGCGATCTGAAGTACGGACAGCGCTTCCGGTTCAATAATCTTGCGCAAACATACGCGAAGTATAAGGACATTTTCCGGAAACGCCTGGCGCAGCGCGAAGAGGGGAAAGTTCAGCGCCACTTTGGCGCCGCCGCGAAGGCCATCGAGGCCGAGCGCACCAAAACCCCGCCCAAACCGACGGCGGCGGCTCCTGTTGCGGGCGCCGCGGAAGCGCGGGCGTTTCGCGTGGTTTGTTCGGAGCCGGAGAAGGAAACCGAGAAGGTCGATCAGCTCTACTCGGCTTTTCTGCAAGCCAAACAAAATGCCGGCGAAGAGACCTCCAAGCTCAACAAAGCCGGGTTCAAGGAATTCGTGCGCAAGAAGACCAAGGACCTTCAGGAAAAGAAGAACTGCCGCGACGTCGAATATGTCGTGGAAGTGGTGGACGGCCAAGTCAAGCTGAAAGCCCTCGTGAAGTCGTAATCCCACGACGTAAATCCACCGCTCCCGCCGGTTTTTCCCACAGGCAGCGGCTTTCCGAAACTCCGTTCCTCCGCGTACACTAATGGGTTCTTTTCATCAGCGGAGGATGACATGGGAGTGGAGCGAGCGCTGCTCAGCGTTTACGACAAAACCGGCATCATAGAGTTTGCCAGCAGGCTGGCGGCGCTGAAGATTGAGCTGCTTTCGACCGGCGGCACGGCCAAGCTGTTGCGCGAAGAGGGCATTCCCGTCAAAGACGTTGCCGAGTTCACGGGCTGGCCCGAAATGCTGGGCGGACGCGTGAAAACGCTGCATCCGAAGGTGCACGGCGGGCTGCTCTACCGCCGCCATCACGCGGAGGATCAGAAGCAGGCGAAGGAACACGGCATCGCGCCGATCGATCTCGTGGTGGTGAATCTCTATCCGTTTGAGGCCACGGCGGCGCGCGGGTACATCACCGCCGAGGAGCTCATCGAGAACATTGATATTGGCGGGCCGACGATGCTGCGATCGGCGGCGAAAAATTTTGAAAGTGTGGCCGTGGTGGCAGATCCCGCTGATTACGACCGCGTGGCCACGGAGCTCGAGACCTCGGGCGATACGACGCTGGCGACACGAATCGAGCTGGCGCGGAAGGTGTTTGCCACTACTTCCCGGTACGATGGCCTGATCACCACGGAACTCGAGCGGCTCACCGACGTCAGCGGCAAACTGGAAGTCGCGCCCAGGCCCAAGCTGCCCGAGCGCGTGCACCTGGCGCTGCGGCGCAAGCAGGAACTTCGCTACGGAGAAAACCCGCATCAGGCGGCGGCATTGTATGTGCCCGCCGGGCGGCCGCCGGAAGGATTAGCCGCGGCGAAGCAACTGCAGGGCAAAGAACTTTCCTACAACAACTACGTTGACCTGGAAGCGGCGCGCAGCCTGGTGGCGGAATTCGAGGGGCCCGCGGCGGTGATCATCAAGCACAACAATCCCTGCGGCGCGGCGGAACAGAAATCGCTGCTGGATGCTTACGTGAAAGCCTACGCCTGCGATCCCGTCTCGTCGTTTGGCGGGGTGCTGGCATTCAATCACATTGTGGACGCCGTGACCGCGGAACAAGTGGCCAAGTTGTTCGTGGAATGTATCGTTGCGCCGGGGTTCGCGGAGGGCGCGCAGGAAATTTTCGCGGCCAAGAAAAACCTGCGCCTGCTGGTTCTGCCGCAAGGCGGGTTTGAGCCCGACAAGGAACTGCAGTTGAAGCGTATTCTGGGCGGCGTGCTGGCGCAGCAACCGGACTTGAGCAGTCTGCAGGGAGGAGAATTGAAGGTGGCGACGAAGCGCGCTCCGACCGAAAAAGAACTGGCGGATTTGCGGTTCGCCTGGATAGTTTGCAAGCACGTGAAATCCAACGCGATTGTGTTTGCGAAAGAGGGCGCCACGCTGGGCGTGGGCGCCGGCCAAATGAGCCGCGTGGACTCCGTGAAAATTGCGGTTGCCAAAGCGCAAAAATCGTTGCAGGGCAGCGTGGTGGCTTCCGATGCGTTCTTCCCCTTTCCGGATGGCGTGGAGGAAGCGGCCAAGGCAGGCGCCACGGCCGTGATTCAGCCGGGCGGTTCGATCAAGGATGTGGATGTGATTGCCGCGGCGGACCGGCTCGGATTGGCGATGGTGTTTACCAGCATGCGGCACTTCCTGCACTGAGGCGGGCGCTGCTCCCAACGGGAATACAATGCTCCGGTGGATGATCGGATTTGGGATTCGCTCCAGTAAGGTATTCGTCAATGGCCAAAATCTTTCTAACGGCTTTGCTCCTTCTTGTGGGGTCATTCCGTCTCGAATCTCCTGCAAGCTGTCCGGTTGCAGAGATGGCCCACCCCGCGGAAGAGGAGTATGCGGTTTATGGCGCCGTGATGAAGGGCCTCCTCCGCGATTACCCGGAGCTGAAGCTATACATTCAGCCTCGAACCCTGAGCTTTGAGTGCGGGAAGGAGAGCTGCAACACTCTTCATGTGGGGGAGGGGTGCAGCGGCATGCGGGCTGCAGATCAGGCGCCGCAGGAAGTCCTCAAGACACTGCGAGAGACTTTCAAGGAGTTGCAAAAAGCTACCGCGAGCGAATTCGAGAAGCAGAATATGCATTGCAGTCTTTTGGAGAATCATTTTCCCATTGGACAGGAGTATCTTTGGACCGGCGAAGACGGCCCGGACGCGGTGGGAAAGCAAATTGTGAACGAAATTCCGGAGGAGTGGAAGAATGCTGACCTCTTGTATTTCTCGCGAGTGGGATTCGACCCTGAACAGAAGCAGGCTCTCTTGTACTGGGGGCTGTTCTGCCACAAAGATTGTGGTTGGTTTGGCTGGTATTTTTTGAAAAAGCGCAATGGGAATTGGGAAATGGACGCAAACTTCCAAGTCATGGGTCGTCCCGAGGGCCCTCCCTCAGATAATGGGTCCACTCCCCGGACTTGAGGACTGACATTATTCCAAGCCGATGCGGGTGACTTCATTATTGAGGGCGAGGGCGCCTAGGCTGGCGGGCGGCTCAATCAAGGATGTGGACGTGATTGCCGCGGCGGACCGGCTCGGATTGGCGATGGTGTTTACCAGCATGCGGCATTTCCTGCACTGAGAATCGGCTAATCGAGGAGGGCGGAACCGAGATCGTCGCTTTCCCTCATGATTATCCTTTCACTTTCTTGTCACTGGTGTGAGGTCGGCAGGCGAACTTGCTCAATATCTATTGGCTGTGTGTTTTGAAAGACAGTGCGCCGGAAGTAGAGTGCCACGTTGACCAGCGCGATCATCACGGGCACTTCGACCAAGGGTCCGATGACGGCCGCGAACGCAGCTCCAGAATTAATGCCAAAAACCGAGACAGCGACTGCGATCGCCAGTTCAAAGTTATTGGAGGCAGCGGTGAATGCCAGCGTGGTCGTCTTGGAGTAGCCCGCGCCCAGTTTCTTGCCCATATAAAAGGACACCAGGAACATCACCACGAAGTAGATCAATAGCGGCACTGCGATCCGCAGGACGTCAAGGGGCAGGCGCACGATATACTCGCCCTTTAACGAGAACATCACCACAATCGTGAACAGCAGGGCGATCAGCGTCAGCGGGCTTACGCGGGGGACGAAATTCCGTTCGTACCACTCGCGGCCTTTAGCGCGAATCAGCACCGTGCGAGTCACGAATCCCGCAAGAAACGGAATGCCCAGATAGATGAATACACTCTTCGCAATCTGTGCGATGGAAACATTGACAACGGCACCGTGAAGTCCGAGTTTGGCGGGAAGGACCGTAATGAAAACCCAGGCGTATAGGGAATAGAAGAACACCTGGAACAGAGAATTAAAGGCCACCAGGCCAGCAGCATATTGCGTATCGCCCTTGGCCAGCTCGTTCCAAACGATGACCATCGCAATGCAGCGGGCGAGACCGATCATGATGAGTCCCGCCATGTATTCGGGGTAGGCGCGCAGGAACACCAGCGCCAGAATGAACATCAAGATCGGGCCTATGATCCAGTTCTGCACGAGTGATAGACCGAGCACGCGCTTATTGCGGAAGACTTCGTGCAACTCCTCGTACCGCACCTTTGTGAACGGCGGGTACATCATCAGGATCAGTCCCACGGCAATCGGAATCGAGGTTGTACCAATGCTGAAGCGATTCAGGAACGGCACGACTCCGGGGACAACCCATCCCAGTACGACTCCCACGACCATCGCCGTAAAGATCCAGCCGGTTAGATAGCGATCCAGAAAGCTGAGGCGGCCCGTCGCCTTCATCTGTAAACCCCTTCATGGCCCGCCCGAAGCTGCGCGAACAGGCACTCTCTACTAGTGGCTGCGAGTCGAAGCACGCCATTATCCGCGTGCAGCGTTATCACTGATGGCCAATGCGGTCAATTTCTTTTTTGATGGCGAGCGCGCTGAGGCTGGCGAGCGGCAGGCTCAGGAACAGAGCGATACGGCGGTCCAGGGTTACAAAGGCATCGCGAAACGCTCGCTCCATCTGATCGACGGTACCCACCACCGCAGCCGGGTCGGGAACACCCCAATGCGCGGTGACCGGCTGGCCCGGCCACACGGGACAAACTTCCGCCGCGGCATTGTCGCAGACCGTGAAAACAAAATGCATTTGCGGGGCGCCGGGCTTGGCAAAATCGTCCCAGCTCTTGCTGCGCAGACCGTCCACGGACAAACCGGCAGCTTCGAGTTGCTTCAGCGCAAGCGGATTGACACGGCCAGTGGGATGGCTGCCTGCGCTGAAGGCGTGGAAATTGGGCTTGCCACGGCGATTCAAAATCGCTTCAGCCAGGATGGAGCGCGCGGAATTTCCCGTACAGAGAAATAGCACGTTGTAAGGCGGGCGCATGGCGGCCATCTCAATTGCAACAGGTTGGGCCGCAGCAGGAAGCCGCCAGCGGTTTCTTCGCGCGGATGAAGGCGCTCATAAACTTATCATCGATCTTGGGTCCGACAACCGCGGGGTCCAGGCCCGCGGCAACCAGAAACTCTGACGCTTCCTCAGCCCCATAAACGCGCGTGGGTTCCACACTGATGGACTGGAAGCCGGCGGCGGCGAGCTTGTCGCGGTACTCCGTTTCCTGGAGCGCGCCGGCCATGCAGCCCACCCACAATTCCATGCTCTTGCGAATCTCGGGAGGCACTTCGCCGCGAATGACCACATCCGAAACGGCGAGCCGGCCGCCGGGTTTCAAGACGCGGAACGCCTCGCGCAGCACGCGGTCCTTGTCTCCGGAAAGATTGATCACGCAGTTGGAGATGATGACGTCCACGGTGTTGTCTGGAAGTGGAATGCTTTCGATCGTGCCCTTGAGGAATTCCACGTTTTGCGCTCCGGCTTTTTTCTGGTTTTCGCGCGCCAGGGCAAGCATCTCGTCGGTCATATCGAGGCCATAGGCTTTGCCGGTGGGCCCGACGCGCTTGGCCGAGAGCAGCACATCAATGCCGCCGCCGGAGCCCAGATCCAGCACCGTTTCTCCCGGCTGCAATTGCGCCAGGGCGGTTGGATTGCCGCAGCCGAGCGAAGCCGCCACGGCGTCCGCGGGCAGCGCCGCCTTTTCCGCAGCGTCGTACAAATTGCGCGTGATGGGATCGCAGCCGCTAAGCTGCGCACCGCCGCCGCAGCACGCGGTTTTTCCTGCAGCCACCTGTTTCGCCGCCGCGCCGTACTTTTCTTTCACCGCATCCTGAATATTGCTCATGACATTGCCTTCCTTTTATCTTGAAATTTGCACAATCGATTCCGCGGGGACGGCGCGATTGCGCGTGCAGCATTCCTCGTACAGAAATCCCAGGACCTCGCGAAGCGCATCCGTGTTCGCCGTGTACCAGAGGAAAGTGCCGGCGCGGCGCACCGAAACCAAACCGACTTGCCGCAGCTTTTCCAGGTGGTGCGACAGCGTGGACGCGGGAATCCCCAATTCCTCCTGCACCTCGCCGGCGACCATTCCCGTGGGGTGAGCGGAGAGGAGCAAGCGCACAATCTGGAGGCGCGGCTCGGCGCCGAGAGCGGCAAAGCGGTCGGCGCAGCGCGTGACGAGCAGGGGATCGGGCTTCCTCATATTTCTATTATTGCAGAAATACGGTAGGAAGGCAACTCCTCCTCAACCCTTTTTGGCCGCCCCGCATCTCACTTCTGGGTCCTGCTGCCGGCCATCGAAACGCCCGCCTTTTCGCTTTTGACCGCGTTTCCCCCGCATGGGATACTGACTTCTCCGGGGCACCTATGAAGCTCAAGCGAATTGTGTTCACCATTATGGTCGCCGCGTTCGGCGGAGTGGCGGCGCTGGCGCAGTCACCCTCCCCATCGGCTCCGCCCGCCCAGGAGAAACTCCCTCCCCGCGCAGAGGCTTACTACAATTTCGCGCTCGGGCATATTTACGAGCAGCAGTTTGAGCTGACCAGCCAAAACGAATTGGCCAGCAAAGCCATCGAGTCCTACAAGAAGGCCTACGCCATTGACCCGCAATCCCCCATCATCGGGGAGCGCCTGGCAGAGATGTACTGGAAGGCGCAACGCGTGCACGACGCCATGGTGGAAGCCAACGAAATCCTGAAGCGCGATCCCAACGATTTGGCCACGCACCGCCTGCTGGCGCGCATCTACCTGCGCAGCCTCGGCGATATCAACGGCTCCGGCGTGCAAACGGAAATGGTGAGCAAAGCCATCGCGGAATACAGCGAGGTCCACCGCCTGGACCCGACGGACCAGGAAGCCGCCTTGTGGCTGGCGCGTCTCTATCGTTTGCACAACGAACCGGACAAAGCCGAAAAGGTGCTTCTCGGCATGTTGAAGGATGACCCGGAGAATGAAGCGGCCGTCGAACAGCTTACGCAGCTCTACCTGGACGAAAACAAATCCGAAGAGGCGATCTCGCTACTGGAGGGCATGATTGCCCGCTCGCCTTCCGCAGCGCTCGACGATCTACTTGGCGATGCGTACACCCAGACGCATGAATACGGCAAGGCCGAAAAGGCCTACCGCAAGGCGGTGGATCTCGATCCCTCGGAGCTTGGGCATCTGCGCGGCCTGGGCCAGACGCTGCTTTCCGAGGAGAAATATGCCGATGCGCTCTCCGTGTATCAGAAGCTGGCCGATCTGATGCCCGATGACGCGGACGTGTACCTGCGGATGGCGCAGATTTACCGCGAACTACATCAACTGGATAAGGCGGAAGAAAGCGTCGTCAAGGCGCGGCAGTACGCCCCCGGCACCGTCGAGGTGATGTACAACGAGGCGATGATCTACGAAGCTCAGGGTCGCTTTGAGGATGCGATCCGCGTGCTTTCCGATGCCGTGACCGGCATCAAGACGCAATCCACCGTGCTTCCTTCGCGGCGCCGCGAGCTGGCCATACTTTACCAGCAACTCGGCGGACTCTACCGCGACACCAATAACTATCAAGCGGCCATCTACACCTTTCAGGAGCTGGGCCATCTGGGCGAAGAGGAAGACCGCCGCGCGCGCATGCTGATCATGGAAACTTACCGGCAGGCGAAGGAATTGCCGAAGGCGCTGCAGACGGGAAAAGAAGCGCTGGCGAAATATCCGAATGACGCGGCTGTGCGGGCCACCTATGCCTTGCTGCTCGGCGAAAACCAGCAAGCCGACGAGGGCGCGAAGCTGCTGCAGGCGAATTTGAAGGGCACCGCCGGCGATCGCGAACTGTATTTGAACATCTCGCAGATCTACGAACGCAGCCACCGCTACCAGGAAGCGGAAGAAATGGCGCACAAGGCCGAGGCGCTCCCGGGTGAGCCGCGCGAGAATGAGATGACGTGGTTCCTACTGGGCGCGATTTATGAACGCCAGAAGCAGTACGACAAGGCCGAAGAGCAGTTTAAGAAAGTGCTGGCGGTAGATCCCAAGAATGCGGAGGCGCTCAACTATTACGGCTACATGCTGGCCGATCGTGGCCTGCGCCTCGACGAAGCGCGCGACATGATCCAGCGGGCCTTGGATCAGCAGCCATTCAACGGCGCATATCTCGACAGCCTGGGGTGGACTTACTTCAAACAGAACAAGATCGAGGATGCCGAGGCGGCGTTGCGCAAGGCCGCGGAGCGCGAGCCCCACGACCCCACGATCCGCACGCATCTTGGGGACGTTTACGCCAAGCAGGGGCGCATGGATCTGGCGGCGGCGGAATGGGAGAAGTCGCTGGGCGAATGGCGGCACTCGCTTCCCGCCGATCTGGAGAGCGACAAAGTAGCGGAACTCGAAAAGAAACTGGGCCAGGTGAAGCACCGCGTGGCGCAGAAGTCGCCCGCGCCCGATTCGAAACCCTGAGACAATCGCATGCGCGAAGTCCGTATTCCGGCGTACGCAAAGATCAATCTGCGTCTTGAAATCATCGGCAAACGCGCCGACGGCTACCACGAACTGCGCACCATATTTCAGACGATTTCCCTCCATGACACACTGCGCTTCCGGTCTTCCCGCCAGGCGGGGATTTCGCTGCTGATCCGCGGGAACGAAGTTCTTTCCCGGGAGAGCGCGGAGAAGAATCTGGCGTATCGCGCGGCGGATGCCTTGCGGCGGGAACTGAAGATCCGCCCGGGCGTGGAGATTACACTGCAGAAAAATATCCCTGCGGGGCGCGGGCTGGGAGGTGGGTCAAGCGACGCCGCTGCGGCGCTCCTGGGGTACCTGCAATTCACGCGCAAGCGAATCGAGCCGGTTCGGCTGCTGAAAATCGCCGCGGAACTTGGCGCCGATGTGCCATTTTTTCTGTTTGGCGGGCGCGCGCTGGGCGTGAGCAAGGGCGATGAAATCTATCCTCTGCCGGACCTGGCAAAGCGCACGCTGCTGATCGTTTCGCCGAAAGAGATCCACGTGCCGACGCCGGATGCCTACCGCTGGCTGCATGCGCCGGAACTGGCTTCGTTGACAAAATCAGCGGCGAACCATAAACTGTTTAAGTTCTGTGCTCTGTGTTGGAGCGCGCAGGAAGAGAGCCTCTGGAACGATTTCGAGACGGCGGTCTTCCAGCGTCATCCCCGGCTTGCGCAAATCAAGCGGGCATTGCTCCGTGGAGGGGCGTCAGAAGCCTTGCTGGCTGGTAGCGGTTCGGCGGTGTTTGGAGTGTTCCCGAGCCCAGCAAAGGCGCGCCGAGCCGTTGTCGGGTTTCCGCATGACCAGGCCTTCGTCTGCGAGACGCTCTCGCGGGCCAGGTATCAGCGCTTGACGAAAGGCGCCTGGGCCGGTTGATCCGCAGCGTTGCTCCGCTTTCTGACTTCCCATTCCTGATTGCACTTTGCCAGTCCGGGCCATTTTCCGTGAGACGTGTCACCGCAGAGCGGTGACCGGAGTGTGCGCGGCGTGAACGACGAGCGATTCAAAATTTTTGCAGGGACTGCCAATCCGGCGCTGGCTGCGGCGATCTGCAAGCACTTGGATGTGCCGCTGGGCCAGTCGCTGCTTGGACGGTTCAGCGACGGCGAGATTTATTTTCAGATACTCGAGAATGTGCGGGGCGCCGATGTGTTTGTGGTGCAGCCGTGCTGCTACCCGGTGGACAACCACCTGCTCGAGTTGCTGCTGATGATTGATGCATTTAAACGCGCTTCGGCGTGGCGCATCACCGCGGTGCTGCCGTACTACTGCTACGCGCGCCAGGACCGCAAGGACAAGCCGCGCGTTCCGATATCCGCGAAGCTGGTGGCCGACCTGCTGGAGACGGCGGGAGCGAGCCGCGCGCTCACCCTGGACCTGCACGCACCGCAGATTCAAGGCTATTTCGACGTGCCGGTGGATCACCTGTACGGCTCGCCCGTGCTGGTGGAATATTTCCGGCACAAGAAGCTGCCGAACTTGACGGTGGTCTCGCCCGACGCGGGTGGCGTGGAACGCGCGCGGGCGTTTGCGAAAAAGCTCGATGCGCCGCTGGCGATCGTGGATAAGCGCCGCGTAGACCTGGATGTCACCGAAGTGATGAACCTGATCGGCGACGTGAAGGGGCGCAGCACCTTGATCGTGGATGACATCATCGATACCGCCGGCACCCTGGTGAAGACCGCCGACGCGCTGCTGCGCGAAGGAGCCACACAGGTTTTTGCGGCTTGCACGCACGCGGTGTTTTCCGGCCCGGCCGCCGAACGCATTGCGAATTCGCGAATCACCGAAGTGGTGGCCACCGATTCCGTGCCGCTTACGGAAGCCGCCAAAAAGCTGAAGAATGTAACCATCCTGAGTGTCGCGGATTTGTTCGCGCGCGGCATTCGTTCGATTCACGAGGAAACATCCATCAGCGAGCTGTTTATTTGAGTTTTTCCGGCGGGGAGTAGCGCCGGAGGAGATTCCAGGAAGGGAAAGAAGCCATGGCTCAGATTATTGTCGAAGGGGCGCCCCGCACCGAACGGGGCAAAAATGAAGCGCGCCGCTTGCGCGTGACCGGACAGGTGCCAGCGACTCTTTACGGCGGAAAGGGAAGCCCGCTCTCGCTGGCTGTGAACACCAAACAGTTGACGGCGATCCTGAGGTCGGAATCCGGCCACAACACATTGTTTGAGGTGGACCTCGCCGGGAAGAAAGAGCCCGCCATCGTGAAGGATTGGCAGGTGGATCCCGTCAGCGGGAAGTTGCTGCACGTGGATCTGCTGCGCGTGGCGATGGACGTGCGCATGAAGGTGAAGGTGCCGGTGCACACGTTCGGCGAGCCCTCGGGCGTGAAGGTGCAGGGCGGCGTGTACGAAGTGGTGACGCGCGAAGTGGAAGTGGAATGCCTGCCCGCGGACATCCCGACGGAGTTCAGGATGGACGTCAGCGGCCTGATGCTGAACCAGAGTCTGCGCGCCAACGAGCTGCCGATCGACAAGACCAAGCTCAAGCTGCTCACCGACGGCAACAGCGTGCTGGCGCACGTGGTGGCGCTGCGCGTCGAGGAAGAGAAGCCCGTGGAGGCGGCGGTTGTCGCCGCGGTCCCGGCCGAGCCGGAAGTCATCAAGAAGGGCAAGAAGGAAGTGGAAGGCGAGGAAGGCGCCGAGCCCGCCGAAAAACAGGAAAAGAAGAAGTAACCCTGTTTGGACGGCTTCGCGCGACACATCATGCGGCTCATTGTCGGCCTTGGCAATCCTGGCCTGGAATATCAGTGGACGCCGCATAACCTGGGTTTTCTGGCGGTGGACGAAATTGCGAATCGCGCGTCCATCCGCGTGGAGCGGCCGGAAGGCAAGGCCCTGGTGGGGCGCGGGAAAGTGGCCGGGGAGGAAGTGATCCTGGCCAAGCCGCAGACGTACATGAACCTGAGCGGCATTTCGATTCGCGAGCTGCTGGGAAAGTACGAACTGGAGCCCGCGGACCTGCTGGTGCTGTTCGACGAGCGAGATTTGCCGTGGGGCATGATTCGCATCGGGGAACGCGGCAGCCCGGGAACACACAATGGCGCGAAGAGCGTGACCAACGCCGTGGGCACCCCGGAATTTGCAAGGCTGCGGCTGGGTTGCGGCCCCGATCGTCCGGTGAGCGATCTGGCGGCGTATGTTTTGCGGCCGATGAAAAAGGCCGATCTGGAAGCGGCTGCGGAGATGGTGGCGGAGGCAGGCGATGCGGTGGAGCTGCTGCTGACGCAAGGCATCGCGGCGGCCATGAACAAGTTCAACCGGCGAGTGCCGCCGGCGGAAGAGAAGTGACCGGTCTTGCGATCGGGTGAATTCGAGAAGAAGGCAAAAGAGGTCATCATGGAAGAGCGTTTGTACGATCTGATCTTCATTGTCCGCCCGGCCACGCCGGAAGAGGAAATCAAGAAGGTGCTCACCACGATCGAGCACGCTTGCGCCGAAAAGGGCGGAAAGATCGAGAAGGCGGAGAACTGGGGCACGCGGAAGCTGGCCTACAAGGTGATGAAGCACCGCGAAGGAATTTACCTGTACCAGCAGGTGCGCACGAATCACGGCGAGCTGGTGCATGAGCTGGAGCGCCGCCTGGGCGTGCAGGACGCGGTCATCAAGTATCAGACCGTGCGGCTCGACGAGGATTTGAAGCGCCAGAAGAAGCTGACGCAGAAGCGCGAACAGCGCGCCGCGCGGCGTCCCCGCCGTTCGACGGCAGCGGCGCCGGCCGAGCAGTCCGCCTCCAGCAAGTAAGCGCTGGCCACGGTAGTTCACGCCGGTGAACGCTGCAACGCGCCGCCGGCAACGATTGAGTTTGGTTTGGAGCTCCGCTGCCTAGGCCCGGAGCCACTTCGGAAAGGTAGGAAGGTATGTCAGAGGAACAGAAACAACCGCAAGCCGCGCCACCCGCGCCAGCCGCCGCACCCGCGGCCCCTGCTGCGCCGGCCGCTCCGCGCGAAGCCCGCGAAGGCGGACATGGCGGAGGTGGTGGACGCCGCGAAGGTGGTCCCGGCGGTGGACGCCGTGAAGGAGGCCCGGGAGGTCCGGGGGGGCCCGGCGGAGGACCCGGAGGTCCGCGGCGCGGCAAGCGCCAGTATTTCCGCAAGAAAAAAGTCTGCAAGTTCTGTGTCGAGAAGATGGACTTCATCGACTACAAGCGCGCGGACATACTTTCGCAGTTCGTGCAGGAGCGCGGAAAGATTTTGCCCCGGCGCATGACCGGCGTCTGCTCGCGCCACCAGCGGTGGCTGGGCGAAGCCATCAAGCGCGCGCGCAATATCGCGCTGCTGCCGTTTGCCGGGAGCGCGGCAGGCACGCAAGCACCGCGTGCGGTTGAAGCTCCCAAAACCTAGCGCGCAGGATCGCGTACGGGATTGGCGGCGAGCGGCTAACTCGTCATTCCGAATGAAGTCCGCGAAATGAGGAACGCTTCTCCATCGAACGTTTTTTGTGAGATGAATCCCTCTTTCGCCTAAGAGAGTCGCCAAAGGAATCAGGAGATCGTTATGCAGATCATTCTTCAGGAAGATGTGGATAAGCTCGGCAACCGCGGCGATGTGGTGACCGTGAAGCCGGGTTACGCGCGCAATTTTCTTTTGCCGCACAAGATGGCCATTGAGGCCACGCCCGGCAATATGAAGGCGCTCGAACGCATTCGCGGCGCGCTGGCCAAGAAGACCGCGACGGAACTGGACTCCGCGAAGAAGCAGGCGGAGCTGCTCACGGGTGTTTCGGTGAAGTTCGCGCGGAAGACCGGGGAGAACGACCAGATGTTCGGTTCAGTGACGACCGGCGATATTTCCGACGGGCTGAAGGCGCAGGGCTTTGGCATCGATAAGCGCCAGGTGCAACTGGTAGACCCGATTAAGACGCTGGGGGAATTTCCGGTGACTATCAAGGTGTTCCGCGACGTCACGGCCGAGATCAAGGTCTTCGTCGAAAAGGAAGCATAGTTCTTCTGCGCCAACTCGATTTTTACCAGGGGGCACGTTTCGCGTGCCCTTTTTTTCGTTTCTGCTGCGCGGTGAATATTTCCGCGATACTCCGTAAAGCGCAGGCTTCTGGGTCAGTCCGCGTAGGGGCGCGGCAGTGCTGCGCCACATGTCCGCACGATTTTCCCGCCATGCACGATCTGCTTTGAGGCACCCGCAAGCACGATGGTCCTTGCCAAGCCGGGGTCCAGCGGTACTGGACCCCTACGGGACGCGGCGCAAGAGAGTTTTGCAACGATTTCCTTCGCGATTCACAGGCGCGCGGATTGACGCGCGCAGGCGATCCGCGCACACTCGCCATAGAACTCCGGCGCACGGGGGTTGTCCCGCCGGGGAAAGAATCCGCACTTGCCTTCGACGGGGAATCGTGCTACCTATAGCGAAGGAAAAGCGAAACAATGGGAGCATTGTCCCCTCTCCATGCCCGCTGAATCCACTCTCGAACGCCCCATGCCCAGCAATCTGGACGCGGAGCGCTGCATCCTTGGCGCGATCCTGCTGGACAACAACGCGCTGAACACCGCCATCGAGGCGCTGAAGCCCGACGATTTCTTCATTCCGCAGCATCGCAGCATCTTCAACCAGATGATGGCGCTGGGAGAGGCGCAGCACGCCATCGACTTGGTGACGCTCACGGAGGAACTGCACCGGCGCGGGGAGCTGGAGTCCTCGGGCGGCGCGCCCTATCTGGCCTCGCTGGTGGACGGGGTGCCGCGCGTTTCCAACGTGGAGCATTACGCGCGAATCGTCAAGGAAAAGGCGATGCTGCGCAACCTGATCCACGCCACGCACAATATCCAGCAGCACGCGTTCGACGGCGAGGACGGCGCGGACACGATTCTGGACAACGCGGAATCGAGCATCTTCGCTCTGGCGGAAGATCGCGTCAAAGCGGGCCTGCTGCCGATTAAGGATATCGTCCGCGACAATTTCGAGCGCCTGGAGAAGATTTTCCGGGAAGGCAAGAGCGTTACCGGCATCTCCACGGGTTACGGGGAGTTGGACAAGCTGCTGTCCGGCTTGCAGCCGTCGGAACTGATCATTCTTGCGGGGCGGCCTTCGCAGGGTAAAACCGCGCTGGCGCTGAATATGGCAGAGAACATTGCCATACGGGGAGGGCTGCCGGTGGCCGTGTTCAGCCTGGAAATGTCCAAGGAAGCACTGCTGCAGCGCCTGGTGGCTTCCGTGGCGCAGGTGGACGCGCACAAATTCCGCTCCGGGCATCTGAGCCGTGAGGATTGGCGGCGCATGACGGAAGGCCTCGGACAAATCTCCTCCGCACCGTTGTGGATCGACGACGCGGGTTCCATCAGCGTTCTGGAAATCGGCGCAAAAGCGCGGCGGCTGAAGCGGGACAAAGGTCTCTCGCTCCTCATCGTCGACTATCTGCAACTCATCACCGCGCGGGGGCGCTTCAATTCCCGCCAGGAAGAAGTGGCCAGCATTTCCCGCGGGCTGAAAGGCCTGGCGAAGGAGTTGCAGATCCCGGTCCTGGTCATCAGCCAGTTGACGCGCGCCCCAGAACGCGAGGAGCGCGGCCCGCAGCTTTCCGACCTGCGCGAATCGGGCGCCATCGAACAGGACGCCGACGTGGTGATGTTTATCTACCGCCCGAATTTCTTCAATATGAACGCGACACCGGAAGAGCGCGAGATGGCCGACATCCTGATCGCCAAGCAGCGCAATGGCCCCACCGACAAGGTCAAGTTTGTGTTCCGCAGCCGGTTGACGCGATTCGAGGAAGCTGCGCCGGACGCTTTTTCGCAGTTTGCGGGCGGCGACGAGATGTAGGTGACACACAGCGCGTCCCGTTGCCCACAGCCCCGTGGATCTTTGCGTGGTCTGCGTGTTTTCGGCGGGGCCGCTTCCGTTCTGCGCTTCAGTTGGCAACCCGCTTGAATTCAACGACCTCTGGTTCGGCTCAATGATTACAGAGGCCCGACGATAAGCCGTCCGATGAGCGCCTCCTCTTGGCCTTGCGCGTGCTCCTCCCTCTGTTGTCATTCTCGCGCAGTGTGACGCAGTGTTTTTGACGCCGCGCGTGAATGCCGTAAACTAGAACCTCCAGGAAATTTCATGCCCCGCGCAAAAAAAAATCCTGCTGATTTTATCGGCCGCCCCGTCTGGGCAGAAGTTTCGCTTTCCGCCCTCGCCAAGAACTTTCAGGCCATCCGCGATTACATAAATCCCGCTTCGGAGAAGCGCAAGACGCCGCGCAAGGTGTTGAGCATCGTCAAGGGCAATGGCTATGGCCACGGTGGCGCGCAAACTGCCAAAGCCCTGGAGCAGGACGGCTCCGACTGGTTTGGCGTGGCCTCTTCGGACGAAGGCGTGGAGATTCGCAAAGCCGGGGTGCGCAAGCCGATTCTGGTGCTCGGCGGCTTCTGGCCCGGCGAAGAAAAAGTCCTCCTGGAACACAAACTGACGCCGGCGATTCATCGTTGCGAACAGTTGCTGAGTTTTGAAGCGGCAGCGGCCAAGCTGGGCAAGAAGAACGTTCCCATTCAGTTGAAGATTGATACGGGCATGAATCGCCTGGGCATTTTGCCTGGCGACATGGATTGTTTCACGCGCCAGTTGGCGAAGTGCCCGCATCTTTCGCTTGGCGGCGTGTTCACGCATTTCGCTTCCTCGGAGGTCTTGGTCGATCTGCGACCCGGCCTGCAGACCCGCCAGCAAATGGAGCGCTTCTATGCGGCCATAGACCGGTTGCGAGCGCTGCGCATTGACCCGGGCATTCTGCACCTGGCGAACAGCGCCGCCATCGCGGCATTGCCGGAAACCTGGGCGGACATGGTGCGGCCGGGCGCCCTGCTCTACGGGTATCATCCGGGATTTGATCCTCCGGAGCTGCGCACAAAATTTGAAGAGGCCCTGCCGCTGTACCCGGTGATGAGCCTGCGCACGCGAGTGATCAATTTGCGTTCGATTGCTGCCGGAGATGGCGTGGGTTACAACGCCAGTTGGGTGGCGCAGCGGCCTTCGCGCATTGCCATACTGGCGGCGGGGTACGGCGACGGGATTCATCGATCCCTGGGCAACCGCGGGAGCGTGATCATTCGCGGGCAGAGCGCGCCGATGCGGGGCATCATTTCGATGGATGTGACCATGGCGGACGTGACGGACATTCCGGATGTCACACTGGGGGACATCGCGACGGTTTACGGAACGGTGGGCCAGCAAGTGTATCCAGCGAACGTCATCGCGCGGAGCATCGGCACGGTCACTTCCGACTTGCTGTCGGGGGTGAGCCAGCGCGTGCCGCGTTTTTACGTGGCTTGAACCGGAGTTCTTAGCAGCAAGCGGCGGCCAGCGCAGCTCGCCAGCATTTCTCCGAGACCGATACTTTGTAGTTCTATGACCGGGCGGATAGCACCTGCTCGCCCGGGTGCAAATTCGGCTCGCGGAGTTTCTCTTCCTGTGCCCGCTTGAGGTACACTCAACTTTCTGCAACCCGCGCTCAAGCCGCGAAGACACCGCTTTAGCCGGACTGCTTTCATCCTATGACTCATATCACTGCGATTCTTCCCGCTGCAGGTCTCGGCACGCGCATGGGCGCGGAGACACCGAAACAGTTTCTTGAGTTGGATGGCGTGCCCATCGTCATCCTCAGCCTGCGACGCATCGCAGCGTGCCCGCTGATCACGGAGATCATCGTGGCCACGCGCGCGGACAATGTGGAGCGGCTGGAGGCGCGCATTCGCGAAGAGAAATTCAAGCAGCCGGTCCGCGTAATCAAGGGCGGCGATTTACGGCAAGACTCGGTCGCGCAAGCCTTGAAGCTGATTGGTGACGAGACGGAGCTGGTCGTAATTCACGATGCCGTGCGGCCGTTTGTGACCGTGGAGCAAATCACGCGCGTGATTGAAGAAGCGCGCCTCTGCAAGGCCGCGATTCTGGGCGTCCCGGCAATGGACACGGTAAAGGAAGTGAAACGCGCCAGCCTGCCGGAAGATGTGGCGCTGATCACCGCGACGGTTCCGCGGGAGCGCATCGTGCTGGCGCAGACGCCGCAGGTCTTCGAGACACGCTTGCTGAAGGAAGCCTTCGCGCAGGCGGAAGGGGATGGCCTGAGTGCCTCCGACGAAGCCGGGCTGGTGGAGCGCATGGGCCACGACGTTTATGTAGTGCAAGGCTCCGAACGCAACATCAAAATTACCAAGCCCGCGGACATGGACCTGGCGCGCTTCTATCTCCACGCCGAGCAGAAGAAAGCATGAGCTATCGCTGCGGCATTGGGTATGACCTGCACAGGCTGGCCGAAGGGCGCAAGCTGATCGTCGGGGGAATTGAAGTGCCGTTCGAGAAAGGCCCCGTGGGACATTCGGACGGCGACGTGGTGGCCCACGCGCTTTGCGATGCGCTGTTCGGGGCCGCGGGGCTCGGTGACATCGGGACGCACTTTCCGGATAGCGATCCCCAGTGGAAGGGCGCGGACAGCCTGCTCTTTCTTGAGCACGCCCGAAAGCTTCTGGACGAAAAGCGTTTCGTCATCGAGTACGTTGATGTTGTTGTGATTCTGGAACGCCCCAAGCTTGGCCCGCATTTCCCGAAGATGCGCGAGGCGTTGGCAAAATCCTTAAGAGTCCCCGTCGAGAAGATCCACCTGAAAGCCAAGACCAACGAGGGCGTTGATGCCGTTGGCCGCGGCGAGGCCATCGCTGCTCACGTCATCGCCACGCTTTCGACGCTCTGATTTTGAATTGCGCCCGTAAAGCGCGACCGAGGCCGCGCGACCGAGAGCTGCGCTAGAATCCTCAAATGTCCACGCCTGATCACATCCAGCCTCATCCGCTTCGCGAAAATCCTTTTCGCGCTGAGGACATTCTCGCGATTCTCCGCGAACAGCAGTGGCTCTCGGCGGAGCCCTCGCCCGAACAACTTGCATTCTGCGAACGCGCCGCCGCGCTGCTTGGTCATTTTGTGGAAGATCGTACCGGGCTCGAAAAGCTGCTTCGACTGGTGTTCATCTACGACGCCGCGGAAACCCTGCGCTCCACGGAAGCTCACGCCGTCCTTGCCCGTTATGAGGCCCGCGACGTTATCCGGCACCTCGCCTTGCTGCTGCTCGAGCCGGAGCCTTTCACGTCGGACCGCTTCAAGGAAGTTGTGATGCACCTGAAGGAAACGCTTGAAGTACGCGGGCGGGACTTGTTCCATCCGATCCGGCTGGCACTAGCCGGGCGGGCTGGCGAGGGCGAACTTGACCGCGTCATTCTCCTGGTGGATGAAGCCGCGGCGTTGCCGTTTGCAGTGCCCGTCAAATCTGTGCGCGCGCGCATCCTGGAATTCTGCGCTGCGCTGGATTGACGGACCGCTTTGCCGCTGCGATTGTTTCGGTAGCCGTGTCGCAGACTGTGAACTGATCACCGAAAACTGTAAACTTGCAAACCATGGACCGATTCACCGGCATTCACGCGGTGCGGGAAGCACTGGAAGCGGGGAGCGCTTTCGACCGCATTGTGATCGCCAAGGGCCGGCAGGATTCGCGCATCGAAGAAATTGTGCAGCTTGCCCGGGAGCGCGGCGTAGCCGTGCGCTTCGAGGACCGCGGGCAACTCGACCGCCTGGCCAACTCGCGCGACCATCAGGGCGTGGTCGCCATTGCCGCGTCGCGAGAGGCTTCCACTTTGCAAGATATTCTGGCGAACGCGAATCACTCCAAGAATCAGGCGGGGCTCATTGTGCTGCTCGACGGAGTGGAAGATCCGCACAATCTTGGCGCGGTGATTCGCACGGCGCTGGCTGCGGGAGCGCATGGCGTGATTATTCCGGAGCGGCGCGCCGCGGGCCTGACGGACACGGTGGCGCGCGCTTCCGCGGGAGCCATCGCGCATCTGCCCATCGCCAAAGTCACCAACCTGGTGCGCGCGATGGAAGAATTGAAGGAAGCGGGCTACTGGCTCGTGGGGCTCGATGAAGAAGGGAAGAAGAGCTACACGGAAGTGGATTACACATCACCGACGGGGATTGTGATGGGCAGCGAAGGAAAAGGCTTGCACGAATTGACGCGCAAGCGCTGCGATTTTGTGGTGTCGCTGCCGACCAGCGGCCCGGTGAAGTCGCTGAATGTTTCCGTTGCGACCGGCGTTGTCTTGTTTGAGGCCCTGCGCCAACGTGGCGCGCACAAAAAGTAGGGGCGACCTGCAGCAGCGCCCGACCTCGCTGTCACTTGTCATATTGAATCAGCGAGAAGACGTCCAGGCCGGGGAGTTTTTCGCGGCCGTGCAGGAAATTCAGCTCGACGGCAAATGCGGCGCCAACCACTTTGCCGCCCAGCGAGCGAATGAGCTGAACTGCGGCAGCGGCGGTGCCACCGGTGGCCAGCAAATCGTCGCAGAGTAGCACATTCTGGCCCATTTGCACGGCGTCTTCGTGGATCTCCAGCGTGTCCGTGCCGTACTCCAGACCGTAGGAAATGCGCGTGGTCTCGGCGGGCAACTTGTTCGGCTTGCGCACGGGGATGAATCCCGCATTCAGGCTGTAGGCGAGGGCGGGCGCAAGAATGAAGCCACGCGCTTCGATGCCCACGACGAGATCAATCTTGTGGCCTGCATAGTGCGCGCAGAGCCGGTCGATCAATGTGCGGAAGCCCTGCTTGTTCTTCAACAGCGTGGTGATGTCGTAAAAGAGGATTCCCGGCTTGGGGTAATCCGGGATTTCGCGAATCAATTTTTTCAAATCGTCCATGGCTGCCGCTCTCCCTTAGATGGTCATCTCAATCGTGAAAATCCCGGCGTACCGGGTGTCAACCACGTCCGGCTCCTCGTTCAGCCCGGCCACATCGGACATCATCGGGCCGTGCTCCAGCGCAGCGCGGAGCTGGCCGAGCCTTTCCGGCGTGCCCATGGCGAAAACTTCCACGCGGCCGTCGCGGCGGTTGCGCACATATCCCTGCAGGCCGAGTTTTCCCGCAATGTGCTCGACGAAACCGCGGTAGCCCACGCCTTGCACGCGCCCGGTCACAAAAAAGCGCCGCGCATGAAGTTCCTGGTTCACGGTTCCTGAAAAATCGGCGCTGATGAGAATCCCGCGATTCCCTTCGCGACGGCAATCTGCCCCGGAATTTGCGTTACACTGGCAGTATGCCAGGGGCCGCGGGCGGCGCATTTGCAAGGTCCGCGCATCCAACTAGTCATGAAGAGTCATCGCTTCCGTCGGACAATCATCTTACCGCGCACGGCGTTTCTTCTTGTACTGTCATTTTTCTTTTTCCTGACCGCGCGTGGTCTTCCCGGGCAGGAGAATGCGCCCGGCCCGCTCACGCCGCCGCCGGAACACAGTGTCCGCCGGGTGGTCGGCGTGCCGGATGCTGAAGCGCCGCCCTCGTTGCCGCCCGCGCTAATCATCAAGGCCTTCGCGCAAAAGGAAGATCTCTACCAGTCCACGCGGCCGCAGTATGCCTACCGGAAGACGATCCGCATCCAGGAATTTGGCCCCGACGGCAAGCCCACGGGAGAGTACAACGCCACGTACGATGCGGTGCGTTCCGGCGACGGCAAGCTCTACGAAAAAGCCATCGCCGCTCCGGAATCCACGCTGCAGTACCTGCAATTCGAGCCGGAAGATGCGCAATACCTGACGCGCATTCCTCCCTATCCGGTCACCCTCGGGCAAATGGCCAAATACGACCTGCAATACCTGAGCACGGAAAAGGTGGACGAAGTGGATTGCTACATCTTTCAGGTGCACCCGAAAGTGTTGGACCGGCAGCACCCGCTCTTCGACGGCATCCTTTGGGTGGATCAGAAGTATCTGGAAGTGGTGAAGACCTACGGCAAGTGGGTCACGGATTTGGGCGCCGTGCACCCGCCGACTTTGCCGTTCGGGATGTTCGAGATTTACCGCGAGAATGTGGACGGCAAGTACTGGTTTCCCGACTACGCGCGCGCCGAAGAAACTTACAAGTTGAAGGATCGCGACATCCCGATTCGTGTCACGATCAAGTGGACCAACTTTAAGCCATTTCCGCCGTCGGCCGTACCCGCGGCTCAGACGCCAGCGCCTTCCGCGAGCGCGCCGCAGACGCCCAAACCCTGAAGTAGCTTCCGCAATCTCGTTGTGTCAGGAGCGAGTACGCGGGCGCCGCGCTTCGCCGTACAATTCGCGCAACAATCCCGGCAGCTTCTGCAGATTATCCAACAAAAACTCGGGGCGCACCGCCCGGAGGCGCTTTTCCGTGGGAAAGGGTCCCAGCACGGCAATCGCGCGTACACCCGCAGCGCGCGCCATTTCCACGTCTTCCGGCGTGTCGCCCACGTAGACGCATTCAGCCGGCTCGATAGCCATCTGCCGCAGAGCCAACTGCAGAGGCGCGGGATGCGGTTTCTTCTCTTGCAGATCGCCGCCGCAGACGCGCGTGCGCAGGACCCGCAGCAATCCAAATTCGCGCAGTTGGCCCATCACCCGGTTACGGTCGCCGCTGGTAACCAGACCCAGTTTGTGCCGCCGCGCAAGTTGCGCGATGACGCGGCGCGCACCGCTCATCAGCTTGGGGTGGTGTTTTGCATAATAGGCGCGCCAGATGCGGTCAGCGTCCGGCCAACAGGCAGTTGGCATCCCCGCCGCGCGATAGACCGCATACCAGTCGGGTGAATAATGGCGCTCGAGTTCCGGCAGACCCCACGGCACGCCCATCTCGCGGAAGAGCGCCAGATAGGCCTGGGAATCGGCGTGGTAGGAATCGATGAGCGTGCCGTCCCAATCGAAGAGCACAGCGGCGAGGGCACGAGGGACAGTCATCTCCCCAAGAATAGCAGAACCCTGCTTGCAGATTTTTGCTCGGAGGGGAAAGGAAGGTAGTGGCGATCAGTCCGCAGCGAAGCGATTGGGAATATGATCGTCGCGGTCAAAGGCAAAATCACTGAAGCTTGCGGCGATGCCAAACCAGCCGGGCATATTTGCGGGTTCGATGCGCCGCACGCAGGCCTTGGAGGAGACGACAACGTTGCCGTAGCCCAGCGGGCGACTGACCAGAACGATGTCCAGTTCGATTTCCGTGCCGGCTTCGAGCGGTTTGGGGCAAAGGAAATAAACGCCGGACGCGCTAATGTCGCGAGTCACGAGTGAAACCGGGAACTCCTCAAGCGCACCGGCTACGCTTCTCAACTTTAAGGGTAACTTCAGGGAGGCGCGAGGAGATTCGCGCTGCTCGATGTAAACGCCCACGGCGTGGGTAGGCACGCGCACGAATCGGTGAGGTTGCGGGGACCGCAACAGCGGCATGACCCGCAGGGCAGGTCCCCGCGAAGGTTCCAGGGTTTCCGGAAATGCGGCAGAGACGCCCGTGCGGGCTGCCGTCTCCGGCAACGAAGGCAAATTATCCCAAGTTAACGCGCGATTCCTGACACCCATCTCGCCCCTCAGAGAGATGAACAGACGAAGATGACAGCCGTAGTTCTATTGCCCGGTAAGACACTGACCCCAAAAAGATGTTGGGACGCCAACATCCCACTTTGGGGCAGTGAAAGTCAACCTGTGGAAAAAGGAGGAAGTGTCCTAAGATCAAACAGATAGTTATAGTACCCCCTTATTCGAGGCGCTTTGCGGATGGTTTGCCGCTCGCTCCCCGTTCCAATATGGCGCTGGACATGGAATCATGGCCTCGTATCGTCGATTGACAGGCGCTAAATGTCGGCAAAAACCCTAGCAGCCACGCCCAAAGCCCTACCCAAGGTAAATGCCGACCCTACGCGAGCTTCTTCGCTCCTGCTGGTGTCTTTTGCTGCGGTCTATATCCTGTGGGGCTCCACGTTCTTTGCCATTCGCATAGGGATTGAGAGTTTCCCGCCTCTCATACTGGCTGGATTTCGGCATCTTTCGGTGGGTTTGGTGTTTTACCCCGTATTCCGGCGCGTAAGCGGGGAGAAGCCGACCTTGAGGCAGTGGCGCACGGCGATTGTTACGGGCGTCCTGCTGCTTCTGTGCGGCAATGGCACCGTAAGCTGGGCCGAGAAGGTCATTCCCTCGGGGATTGCAGCGCTGCTGGTGGCAACCGTATCGCTGTGGATGGTCTTGGTGGATTGGTTCCGGCCTGGTGGCTCACGCCCCGCACCGCGGGTGCTGGCGGGCTTGGTGCTGGGCTTTGCGGGGATGGCGCTGCTGGTCGGCCCCAAACACCTGGGCGGTACCGAGCGATTGAATCCACTGGGGGCTTTTGCGTTGGTGCTGGCTTCCCTGGCGTGGGCGATCGGGTCCATCTATTCCAAACACCACCCGATCCCGAACTCGGCGCTGCTGGGCGTGGCCATGCAGACCATCGCGGGAGGCATGGCGCTGCTGGTCGTCGCCGGAATCAGCGGGGAGTATCGCGAGCTTCATCTGGCCCAGGTGACGCTGCGCTCGTGGCTGGCGCTCGGGTATTTGGCGGTGTTTGGCTCGGCGCTGGGATTCAGCGCTTACGTTTACATCCTGAAGCACGGCACGGCGGCGCGCGTGGCTACCTACGCGTTCGTAAATCCTGTTGTGGCGCTGTTTCTGGGCTGGCTGCTGGGCGGCGAAGCGCTCAGCTTGCGAACGATTCTGGCCAGCGCGGTGATCTTGACGGCGGTGATTCTGGTGATCACCATGCCGCACAAGGATCAGATTGAAGCGGATGAGGCGATTCCCGCTCCCGGAGAGGCTTAGCGCCTTTCCTTTTGGCCGGCGGCAACGCAAAATTTGGCGTCAGAAAGCGGATAGAAGCGGGCGGCGACCCGCGGTAGTCTTAGCCCATGAACACGGCACAATTGGACAAGCAGCAGGGAAGTATTTCAGCGCAAGCCGCGGCCAAATGTTGGCAGGCCACGCTGCGCCGCGATGCGCGCGCGGATGGCGCCTTTGTGTTTGCCGTGCGTTCCACGCACATTTACTGCCGGCCCTCTTGCCCGGCGCGGAGGCCGCTGCGCCGCAATGCCGTTTTCTTCCACACCGCGCAGGAAGCGGAGAACCAAGGCTATCGCCCTTGCCAGCGTTGCCGCCCGAAAGAACGGCCGGAACTCTCCGCGTTGGTGGCCAAGGCGGCAGAGGCCTTGGGGAATTCGGAAGAGGAAAGCGTGCGGCTCGAGGCGCTGGCGGCTCAGATCGGGGCTACTCCCGCAAAATTGCGGCGGGCGTTTCGCCGCATGACCGGGCTGACGCCGAAAGCTTTCGCCGAAGCGTCGAGGATGGCGCGGTTTAAGAAGCTGTTGCGGGAAGGCAGCGAGATTACGGATGCGCTGTACGCCTGCGGTTACAGCTCGCCGAGCCGGGTCTACGAAAAAACGAACACACACCTGGGCATGACGCCCGCGGCTTATCGAAAAGGAGCGCCTGGCATGCAAATCGGATACACCGTGGCAAATTCCTCGCTCGGAAAAGTGCTGGTGGCGGCGACGCCGCGCGGCGTGTCTGCCGTCTATCTGGGAGAGAATCAGGAAAGACTGGTGGACGCGCTGCGCAAGGAATATCCGCGCGCGGAGATCCACCGGACGCGTGAAGCGAATCAGGAATGGCTGCAGGAAATCCTGCACCGCATCGAAGGGGATGCGCCGAGCGTGGACTTGCCGCTGGACGTGCGAGCCACGGCATTTCAGCGCCGCGTGTGGCAGGAATTGCAGCAGATTCCGCGCGGTACGACGCGGACATACACGCAGGTGGCGCGCGCGTTGGGCAAGCCGAGATCGGTGCGCGCGGTGGCGCGCGCGTGTGCCACCAATCCGGTTTCCATCATTGTACCGTGCCACCGGGTGATCCGCACGGATGGTACGCTGGCGGGGTATCGCTGGGGCTTACAGCGTAAGGAAAAACTATTGGAACGGGAGAAGGCTCGCGCGTCGGCGTAAAAGCTGCATGTGGCAACTTAGCCGCGGGGCTTTTCGACCTTGGTGCCCTTGGGCCAATCGGGCTTGAACTTACTGTCGCCAATCTTCAGGTTCTTCAGGACGTTTTTGTAGTGAGAGATGAGGTAATCGCCGGTGCCGGCTTCAAAGAATTTTTGCTGTATCGGCAACCAGGAGGCTTCGTCCACCCACATTTCGATCTTGGTGATTTGATTGCGCATCTCCTCGGAGTCTGGCACCAGGTCGATCACGGCAGTCTTATGGCCGTCGAGTTCTTCTTCGCCCACTAAGCTGATCTGGTAGTTTTTTCTGAGATTGTCACTCTTTGTGCCGAAGCCCAGCGCGAGATACTGATTTGCAAGGGCGCGGTGCTTGCCGATGTTGTACCCCTCGACGCGATTGATTTTTGGCGTGTAAATGTACAGATTGTCTCCCTCACGCAGGATCGTGCGCGGGTCGGGCTTTAGGAAATCGATGCGCATCTTTTCGTCCTTGCGCACGAAAATCTGGCCCGTCTCCGTGGAGGTGTCCTTCACCACGGCGGTGTATTTAATGTGCTCGAGATCGGCGGTGAGGCTATGAAAATCCTTGGCCGATTTATCCATCATGGAGAGCACGAAATTAAGGGTGACCTTCCCACTGGACTGTCCGGCGCGGGCAATGTGGAAGCCGGCGAACGCAGCCAGGGACATCACAAAGAACAGCAGGCGGAATCGTCTCAAAGCAACCCCTGGAGCGGAACTTGCGTAGTTCAAGCTCCCTTCAAATCGTAGCACAGCCCGCGTCGAAGCACAGCCTGAGCAACGGGCTAAGAGGGAATCGGTGCGGCGAGCAGTGGGGGGAGCGAAAGTCAGTGGCGTATGGTCACTTCGTAGGCCACGACATTGCCTTTTTCATCGCGCTGGGGCTCGATCGTGCCGATGGAGAAGCGGCCATCGTGCAGGTCCGGCCTGGCCTTCTGCAGGGCATTGTGCAAATCGTTTTGCAGAGCCGGGGTGTGCTCAGGGGGAGCCAGGACGCGCGCATCCACGCGATACACTTCGTTCTCTCCGGCCTTGGAGAGCAATTCGACCTGGCTGGTGTTCGCGGGCAAGCCCACCTGGGGCTGGTCGCGGAACCATCCCCGCGGCGTCAGCAGCACGAACACCAGGATCAGGATGACGGCAATGTCGTATTGCCAGGAGCCGCGTTCGTAGGACCAGAAGAACGTCCGCGAAAGGATTTGACCGAGGCCCGCCATGTCAGTCCGCCGGAACTCCATCAACAATGACGCCATCGCGCATGTGCACGACGCGGTCAAAATAGGTAGTCGCCTCGGGGTTGTGCGTAATCATCACGATGGTCTGCCCCAGGTCCTTGTTCAGCCGCCGCAGCATTTCCAGCACGATATCGGAATTTTTTGTATCGAGGTTGCCCGTGGGTTCATCGGCGAGCAGGATTTTCGGCTCGTTGATGATGGCGCGGGCAATAGCCACGCGCTGCTGCTCCCCGCCGGACATCTCCGAGGGCCTGTGATGCAGGCGGCCCTCCAGTCCGAGCATTTTCGTGACGACGTCGAAGCGGTGCGGATCGTAACCGTCGCCATGGATATACTGCGCGATGGCAATGTTGCCCCTGGCGGTCAAGGTGGGCAAGAGGTTGAAACGCTGGAAAACGAAGCCGATCTTGCTGCGGCGCAGCTTGGTGCGCTCGGCATCGCCCATGGCGGTGAGGTCGTTGCCGTCAACCAGCACCTTGCCGCGCGAGGCGCGTGCAAGGCCGCCGATGACATAGAGCAAAGAGGATTTGCCACAGCCAGACGGCCCCATGACGGCCACCGATTCGCCGGGCAGCACGTCGAAATTCACGCCGCGCAGGGCGGGGACTTCGACCTTGCCCGCGTGATACAGCTTCCAGAGATTCTCGGTCTTGAGTATCGGCTCCAAGGGTTTTCGCTCTGAGTCCAGCTTTCCGTCCGTCAGCGTCCGTATTGTAACTGTGATTGCCATCTATGCCTAGTTTCCAGAGCCCCTCAATCGTAGGAGAGCGCTTCCACGGGATCCTTGCGGCTGGCCAGCCACGCGGGATAGCTTGCGCCAAGCACGGCCCCTACCAGGGCAATGAGCCCGGCGCGCAGGACCCATTCCGGCGTGATCAGAATCGAAAGCGTGGGAAAGAGAGCGAGAAACCCTGCCCGGACAAGGTAACTGAGTCCCACGCCGGCCACAATACCCAGGACGCAAAGAAGGGTGGTTTCCGTGAGGAGAGCCCGGACGATCAAGACTTTGCCGGCGCCAAGTGATTTCAGGACCCCAATGTCGCGGGTGCGTTCAAGCACGGTGGTGTACATGGTGAGGAAGATAACGAGAAGGCCGATGGAAACGGCGAGGGCGATCATGGCGTTGATGAAGGTTTGCAGGCCGGGAATATTCGTTGAGGTCATCAAGGTCATGAATTCCTTGAGCGGCCGGACCGGATGATTGGGAAGAAGATCCTTGATTTCGGCGATGACGTCAGCGGTGTGATCGGGGTGCGTGCATTTTACGAGGAAGATCGAGGCTTTATCGTGGGCGCCGACGAGGTCCTGCAACGTGGCGAGGGGGACGAACAAGCGCGCGCCCTTGCCGTGCTCCACGACGCCCGCAACGTTCCATTTGTGATTGAAGAGATTATAAGTGTCGCCAACCTTGATGTGCTTGGCTTTGGCTTGCCAATCGTCCACCAGAATGTCGTCGGGATCCTGCAAATCATGACCCTGCAAGAAGACAAAGCCGCTGGAGACGTCACGGAACGATTTAGCATCGATGCCCCAGACGGTTTCCACGCCGCCCGTGGAGTTAAACTGCAAAAGAGCCGGGGCGACAGCCTGAACGTATTTGAGTTCCGTCAGTTTATCCGCGATTTTGATGGGCATGGGAGAGCCGCTGAAGGTGATGAGCATCTGTGCGGCTGGCGATTGCACCATGATGTCCGCGCCAATACCTTCGAGACGCTTGGCGGTTTCCTGGAGTATGCCGGAGGTGAGGCCAACGATGAGGATGACCAGAGCCACCTCCACGGCAACCGCCATCACGCCGATCAGCGTGCGCATCGGTCGGTGACACAGATTCCGCAGGACGAGTTGCCCCATCATGGTTTCTTGTCCTCGGCCGCGTCACCCAGATGCACGATTTCCACTCCGGGCGGAGGTTCCAGCTTGAAGCGCTCGGCTTCCAGCGGCTCATTCAGACTGATTTTCTCGACGCTCATATCCAGGCGATACTCATCATGTGGACGTTCCAGGCGAATCGTGCGCGGGAATTCGCTGACAGGAGCGGCGCCCGATTGTACGTTGCTTGCCGCAACTCCTTGCCAGTCCGCGAAGCGCACGTCGGAGAGGAGAACACCGTTGGGGCCAAAAGTCTCGATGCGCGCGATGTGAAGGTCCGCGCGATCAAACCACACTTTTCTCAGGATCTCCGTGCGATAACCGCCGCGCAGCACCGTCAGCACGTAATATCTCCCGGTTTCGTCATTGAACTCTTCAAGCAGGACAGCCTCTTCCTTATGGATTTCCGGCCAAAGCAACGCGTCCACCAGATGCTGGGGACGCAGGTTCTCAATCGGTTTGCTGGAGGAGCGTTCGAGCGAAACCGCCCCCGTCAGGAATTTGTTCTTCGGCGGAATGGAAACCTCAAAATTCCGGCCATCGCTGGCCATGTCAAACACCGTCTTCCCGATAACCGGAACTTGCCCGATCATGCGAATGTTGTAGGGCCGCGATGCCTGCAGGAATGCTTTCACCTCGTGATATTCGTCAATCACGCCGCTGTATTTCGAACCCGCGGTGGGTTTCAATTCCACGGTTGCATTCACGGTTTGCACGCCGCGGGCCAGCGCGTTGTAGCTGTCAAGAAGCTCATTCTCGGTGGCATCTTTCGCCACAGGCCGCTGCGCAGCGGGCACGGTGGTGATTTGATGGACATGTCCCCCGCAACCGCAAGCTGCGACGGACAGTGTCAGCAAAACCCTGCATTTCCAGACGTGCTGCATCAGTGAATTCCCTGGTCCTCAACCTAAAAGGAGCAATTTAACAACCACGGGGAGGCCGGTCAAACCAACGCCAAGGCTGGCCACCTCTAGTTTAGCGCAGACTCGCGCCTCATTGGGGCCGCGCGATATGGACGTCGAAGGGTTGCAGCGCTGGCCGCACGCGGCGGATCACCTCGCTGGGCCAGAGACCTTCGCTCAATAGAGTCACCCAAGCATCCTCGGGCTCGACCACGGCGCAGAACGTGTAGCGGGTATAGGCGGTCCGATAAGCGTCGAGGCCGCGGAGCGAAAGTTCATTTTCGAGCGCTGGGTCGGCGTTCTGTGCGGCAGGCCCGGCGCGCATGCCGAACGTTTCCGCTTCGAAGCGCGCGAACAATTGGCCCAACTGTTCCGTGGACGGTTGCGGAACCACCAGGCAGCGTGGGGCCGCCTCACGGTAGGCAATACCGTGGGTGTTGCAGAATTCGCGCACGCGCTCGACGTGGCTAAAAAAATCCAGAAGGAGCATTTCCTTAGCCGCGAGGGCGGGGAAGGCGGCGGCCCAGATTTGCGCTGCTTCGCTTCCGCGCAAAGGCTCGCGGCTTTGCGTTTCCAGCAGCTCCAGTCCGACCGCCTTGGTATCGGCACCGAGTTCCAGGGCCTGGACGTCGAGCGAATAGGGAGGCAGGTCGGGAACGCTCGTCTCGGGTCCCAACGCTATTCCTCCTCGATCTCCCCAAACTTTTCGCGAAACTCGGGCGTGGCTTTGCGCACGTCCAGCCAGTCAAAAAAGGCATCCGGGGTTTCCAGCCAGATGCGGAACCACTCCGCGATTTCCTTTTTTTCCTCGCGCTTGCGCGGTTCGACTTTGCGGTTGTGCGAGATCATCTCCGCGCGGCGCTTCCCGAGCCGGGCAATCTCCAGCACGCGTTGCACGGCTGCTGCTTCTCCGTGCGCGCGGAATCGCCGCATGAGCTCATCCAGGCGCGTCAGGCTGACCTCCGCGTCGGGCAGCGTCTTGAAATGCAGAATGTCCGCGAACTCCTCCTCGAAACGTTCTTCGGCCTCTTCCCGTTCGCTGAGTTGCACCTTCCAGCCCATGGTTTTCAGCACGACTGCAATATAGTCATTGCCCGTTTTTCCGGCTTCGCCATGATCGGCAAGGAGTTTGCGCCGCAACTGGTCAATCTCCGCGGGAGTCCATTTCTGAACGCCAATCGCGCGGGCGGCTTGCAGGATCAGTTTCTTTTTCGTTTTCAACTCGTCCATCATCGTTTGCCTTTGTGAGCCGGGACTGCGGCGCGCTTATGGCTGACGTGAGTTTCCGGGGGATCCGCGGGCTCGCCGTTTAGGAGACGGTGGTATTTGGCCACATTTTTGTTGTGTTCCGCCAGCGTGGCGGCAAAAAAATGGCCGCCCTGGGTGTTGGCCACGAAATAGAGATAGTTGCTTGGCTCGGGATTGAGAGCCGCGCGGAGTGAGGCTTCACCGGGATTGCCAATCGGTCCGGGGGGCAGGCCCGCGTGCAGATAGGTGTTGTAGGGCGAATTGAACCGCAAATCCTTAAACGTGAGCGTGCCAGTGTAACTGTCGTTTTGTTCCAGCGCATAGATGACCGTCGGGTCACACTGGAGCAGCATGCCTTTTTTCAGGCGATTGTCATAGACACTGGCCACGATGGGGCGTTCCTCGGGCTTGGGCGTTTCGCGCTCGACGAGAGACGCCAGCGTAACTATGGAAAGCAGCGAATGGAAGCGCGCGGGGACTCCGTTAGCGGGGCCTTCCGGCTCGACCTGTTTGATGGCGTCACGGAATTTCCGCACCATCATGCGCGTTAAGTCGGACGCGGCAGGATGGCGGGAGAGTTCGTAGGTTGCGGGGAAGAGAAATCCTTCAAGGGTAGCGGCCTGCGGCGCAAGATCGCTGATCAAAGCGGGGTCGCTGGCGGCCTTCTGGAAATCGTCGGCCATCATGAGTTTTGCGGCTTCCAGCGCGCGGGCGATATCGTAGATGGTCTGACCCTCGCGCACGGTGAAGGGCTGCTCATAGATCTCCCCGTTGGCCAGCTTCCAGAAAACTTCCTTGCCGCTGAGCGGATGGTCGAAGAAATATTCTCCGGCAACCGGCGTCCGCTTGGGGTGGCGCCGGGCGTAAACTTCAAAGGCGATGGCGCTGCGAATCACTCCGTTGTTCTCGAGCAAGTGAGCGGCGGCGCGCCGGGATGCTCCGTGCGGGATCTGCACGAAGATGCCTTCCGGAGGAATGGTTCCGAAGGGCTTTTCGATGCAATACCAGAGGTAGCCGGCCACGGTGCCCGCTGCCAGCAATGCGAGTAAAACGATGACGGCCAGGACCTTCACGCTAGGCGCGCTCCTCCGTGCTACTCTCCCGCGACAGATATTCCCGCAAAATCACCGTGGCGGCAATGGCATCCACCGTGTATTTTCCCTGAGCGTTACGTAGGAGCTTCCGCCTGCCGTCGTGCGTGGTTTCATGGGTGATGCGCCGCCCCAGCTCTTCCTCGAGGATCCGTTCGGCCTCCCAACTGGTCAGGCGTTCGTCCATCAGGGCGACGGGGACGCCGATCTGTTTGCGGAGGCGATTAGCAAAGCGCGTGGTTTCTTCGGCCATGTCGCCGTGCGAGCCGTCGAGGCGGAGTGGTAGACCCACCACGATGTGCTGGACGTTGTGATCGCGAACAAACTCGCGGAGGCGGCGCATATCTTCGTTACGATTGATGCGCTCGAGGGTGTCGTGTGGCGCGGCGATGCGCGCTTCGGAGTCAGCAAGGGCGAGGCCAATGCGCGCACGGCCGTAGTCGAGCGCCAGGATTTTGCCCGGTTTTTGCGCCCCTGAGGGCCCCGGCACCCCTGATTTTGCGAGCGTTTGCTTCACAATTCAGTATAGCGTGAACGCCGTTGCGACGGCGCGCGGGCGGCACTACGGTTTTCTTCCGCGAGCACCACTTTGCCAGCCGGCCCACATGCCCAGTTCTTTCAACTGCTCGTCGAGTTGCGTTTCTTTCAGCAGGGTTTCCATTTCCGCACGGGAGAGTCGCTTGCCGATGGGTTCGGCGCGATCGGCGATGCCCCAGGCGGTGACTGCGGCGAGCACGGTGTTCAATTTCAGTTCGCGAATATCCACTTTGTCGAAGGTGTCCGAAGCGGCGTGATAATTTTGCAGGTAGTTCGCCACTTCTTGATTGGCCACCATCGTGGGCACGCCCTCCAGGAGAAAATCGAGATGGTCGGTGCCGGTTTCCGCATCGTAGGTGAGATTGTCCACGCCCCAACCGGCAAAGGGCCGCAGGATTTCGCGCACCGCGGGTTCGATGTCGTGGCGGCCGCCGAGGGAATAGCCGGTCACGCGCCCGATGCCCATGTCAAAGACCACGGCGGCGCGGTACTTATCCATTTCCGCGCGATGCGCTTGCACATAAGCCCAGGATCCCAGCAAGCCTTGCTCTTCGCCGCTAAAGAGGATGAAGCGGATGGTGCGGCGCGGCAGCAGGCCACTGGCTTTGATTGCCCGGGCCGCTTCGATGACCATGGCGGCGTTGCAGCCGTTGTCCAGCGCTCCGGTGCCGAGTTCCCAGGAATCGAGATGCGCGCCGAGGACGACGATTTCGTCGGGCTTTTCGTAGCCGCGGATTTCGCCGACCACGTTGAACTGATCCACCGGGCCGCCAATTTTGTTGGGCATGGTGAGCCGCACGCGCACCTTGCCGGGATACGCCGCCACCGTGCGTTGCAGGCGCAGTGCATCTTCCCGCGCGACAATCGCCTGCGCGATCGGCTCGATCTTTCCATCGGGTGAATCGGTGTGCCGGTAGAGCAACTTGCGCTCCCGCTGGCTGGTCCAGAGGATCGCGGCAGCGCCAGCCTTTACGGCGCGCTCAATGATTGGGGGAGGCTGCTCGTATTCGCGGAAGAGATCCTGCCAGGTGTAGCTGACCTCGGTGTGAACGATCAAGATCGCGCCTTTCACGGCGCTGCCGGAGCGCGCGAATTCCGCTTCCGTGCCGCCGCCCACATCAATGAGGGTGCCTTCCAGGCCGCCGGGTGGCGTGGCTGGGGAAAGTCCGTCGGAAACGAGCGAAACCGGGAATTGCACCGGGCCGAGCAACTGCAACCGCGTGTCGCCTTCGCTCCACGTCGTGGGAAGAAGATATTTTTCGGTGTGCACCTCGACGCCCGCGGCGCGGAATGCGCCGACTGCCCAATCGACGGCCTTGGCCATTTCCGGCGAACCGCTGACGCGCCCGCCGATTTCATCCGTTAAGCGGCGAAGATTCTCTTCCAGCGGCGATTCGCCCATGACCACGGGCATGATCTTGGCGGCGGCTTGCGCGCACGCGGAAGCCTCTGTTGCCGAACAGCCGCCGCTGCCCTGAACGTCCTGGAGTGGATGCAGGGTATCGGTTTGAATGGGAGGCAGTTGGGCAAGAGCGGAAGAGAACGAAACAAGGAGGCAAAGAAGCAGGAGAGCAAAGAATAAACCGCGAGTTCGCATGAAGGAGTTCCTTTGAAGCGCGTTGAGGTTGCGCGCGAATTATAGCGCAGCCGGAGTCAGAAAGCGCAGGCACGAGGGAAGCATTCGCGTGGAGTTAAAAGTGTTTTGTGCCGTGACCTGATGCGTGGCGGAGCGCATCGGCGACTCTGGCTACCTGCGCCATTTCCGCGACGTCATGCACGCGAACGATGTGCGCGCCGCCGAGGATGCTCGCTGTAACCGTGGCGGCGGTGCCCCAGATGCGCGCATCGGGCGTCGCGGGTTTGCCGTGGCTGGCCAGCGTGGCGCCGAGAAAGCCCTTGCGCGAAGCGCCCACCAGCAGCGGATAGCCGAGTTTGGCAAGTTCCGGCAGCTTGGCCAGCAATTCGTAGTTCTGCCTGAAACTCTTGCCGAAACCAATGCCGGGGTCGAGGATGATCTGAGAATTGCGCACACCGGCGCGGCGCGCGATGGCGATGGAATGACGCAGGCCCGCGATTACGTCTTTGACGACATTTTTGGCAAAGGGCTGTTTTTGCATCGTGCGCGGCGTCCCACGCATGTGCATCAGGATCAGCGGCACGCCGAATTTTGCCGCAACTTCCGCCAGGCGGGGATCGTTTTTCAAACCGGAAATATCGTTCAATAGCGCCGCGCCGGCGCCCAAGGCGATTTCCGCGACGCCCGCCTTCTGCGTATCCACGGAGATCGGAATTTTCAGGCGCTTGCGCAATGCTTCGAGCACCGGCAACAGCCGCTGCAATTCTTCCGCGGCGGAAATGCCCGCCGACCCGGGACGCGTGGATTCGGCGCCGATGTCGAGGATATCCGCGCCGGCGCGTTCCATGGCCAGCGCGCCGTCTATGGCGCGTTTCAGGCTGAAGAATTTTCCGCCATCGGAGAAGCTGTCCGGCGTGACGTTCAGCACGCCCATGATCAGCGTGCGCTCGCCGAGGACCAGTGTCCGGGATCGAAGTTTCAGGCGAAAGAGTTTGCGTGACAACATGCGTAAGGGAGAGTGTAGCGTAGAAGAGGGAGCAAGAACCAAACGCAGGAATCAAAGAACCTCGCAGGCTTACAATTCACAGAGGGATCCCTCGGCCCCGGCGAAGCGCATGGGGCGCACAAACCGCGCTCCGTGACGCGGCGCGCCAAAAAACGGCGCGAAGAAAAAAGCCGCGTCACTCCGCTCGGGATGACGGTTTTGCGTTGAGTGAGTCTGGAGTACGAATGGCAGGTCAGGGTTAGTCCAAATCGAAATCGCGGATGGGCTTTCCCGCTGGCGCGTCCTTGGCCTTTTTCATCGCCTCTTCAAACTTTTTGGCCAGGATGTCTTCCTTGTTGGATTCCTGAAACCAGGAATCGGCGAATTTGTCTTCTCTCTGGCGATGTTGTTCTTCGAGGATGTTGGCAGCCTGGGTGAGATCCACATCGGGCCCGGGCTTCACGGGAGCTTCGTGGGAGAGCACCGCGCCGAAGATCGGATCGATCACCAGCTTGGCCTGGCAGCACGGGCAAGTCACATTCAGGTTTTCGCCGTCTTTGCGTCCCATGGCGGTATTCTACTCCTTTTTCAAATCGCGGGAACCCTGGGACCAGCGCTCCGCCATCCGCCGAATGAGGAAGACAGCAGAAGCCTGTGCAGCCAGCAAGACGGGCGCGGTCGATTGAGCACGGAAAGACTTTCTGATTGGAATTGGTCGCCAAATGAGTCGCAGCGTGTTGCGCCCCTACGGGTGCCGGAGACGAAGGCGAAACGTGCGTCAGGCCTTGGCTGGCGAATCGCCGCGGGTGAAACCGGGAGCGGGCCGCAACTCCGGGCGGACGACCTTGGGGTCGGTGCTGGGCGCGCCCTGTGGCGGCGTTGTGGGAGGCGTGCGCTGCTTTTCCGGGAGCGGCTTGCCTTCCATCAGGAGTTTCACTTCGTTGGCGTCGAGCACTTCGCGTTCGAGCAAGGCCAGGGCCACGTGCTCCAAGGTGTCGCGATGGTTTGACAACAACTCGTGCGCCTTCTCGTAAGCCTCGTTGACAATGCGCTTCACCTCTTTATCGATCTGCACCGCGGTATCTTCGCTGAAGTCGCGGTGTTGGGCAATTTCGCGGCCGAGGAAGATGGCTTCTTCCTTTTTGCCATAAGCCAGCGGTCCCATCTGGCTCATGCCCCATTCGCAGACCATGTCGCGCGCGATGTCCGTGGCGCGTTCGATGTCGTTGCCTGCGCCGGTAGTAATGTGCCCGAGGAAAATCTCTTCCGCGGTGCGCCCGCCCATCAGCACGGCCAGCATGCCTTCCAGATACTCCTTGGTGTAGGTGTGCTTGTCGGCTTCGGGCAGTTGCATGGTAAGGCCAAGGGCCATACCGCGCGGGATGATAGTGACTTTGTGCACCGGATCGGCGCCGGGCGTCATGGCCGCAACCAACGCGTGGCCGGCCTCGTGGTAGGCGGTGTTCTTCTTCTCCTCATCGGAGAGGATCATGGACTTGCGTTCCACGCCCATCAACACTTTGTCTTTGGCCATTTCAAAATCAACCATCAAGACAAATTTGCGATTCTGGCGCGCCGCCCAGAGCGCGGCTTCGTTCACCAGGTTGGCGAGGTCCGCGCCAGAAAAGCCCGGCGTACCGCGGGCGATGATGGAGAGATCCACGTCATCGGAAAGGGGCACCTTGCGCGTGTGCACGCGGAGAATTTCCTCGCGCCCCTTCACATCGGGGCGCGCCACAACCACGCGGCGGTCAAAGCGGCCCGGGCGAAGCAGGGCGGGATCGAGAACGTCGGGCCGATTCGTCGCGGCAATCAGGATGACGCCTTCGTTCGACTCAAAACCGTCCATTTCGACGAGCAGGGCGTTCAAAGTTTGCTCGCGCTCGTCGTGGCCCCCACCAAGGCCGGCGCCACGATGGCGTCCAACAGCGTCAATTTCGTCGATAAAAATGATGCAGGGCGCATTCTTCTTGCCCTGTTCAAAGAGGTCGCGCACGCGGCTGGCGCCCACGCCCACAAACATTTCCACGAAATCCGAGCCGGAAATGGAGAAGAACGGCACATTTGCCTCGCCGGCAATCGCGCGCGCCAGCAGGGTCTTGCCCGTGCCTGGAGGCCCAACGAGCAGCACGCCCTTCGGAATGCGCCCGCCGAGTTTCTGGAATTTCTGCGGGTCCTTGAGGAAATCAATAATTTCCTGGAGTTCTTCCTTGGCTTCGTCGCTGCCGGCCACATCCTTGAAGGTGGCTTTCTTTTGCTGCGCGGAAAGCAGCCGCGCGCGCGATTTGCCGAAGCTCAGAGCCTTGTTGCCGCCCGCCTGCATCTGCCGCATCAGGAAAAAGACAAAGCCGGCCAATAAGAGCAAGGGCAGGGCATTCAGGAGGATCAGCACCCAGTCGCTGCTGCGGACTTCCTTGACGTTCAGTTGCACGGCTTTGTCGTGCAGCATGTCCATAATCTGCGGCGCCTTTTCCTTGGGGATCAGGACACGGAATTTGCGGTTCGCCGGCCGGACGTATTCACCTTGAAGCTCGTAGCTGTTCTGCGAGAGATATAGCGTGACTTCCTTGACGTCGCCCGAATCCACCTTCGCGGCGAATTCGCTATAGCTGGGAGTATCTTCGCGCGCGGCCTGCCCGTTGGCGGAAACCAGGCGCCAGAGCATGACTCCCAGAAATACGATCGAAATCCAAAATAAAATGGTCTTAGCCGTGGAGCTGGAATTCACATTACCCTCGCTGTTAACCCTGAACCCGTGACCCGAAAACCCATGAAATCTTCGAAGCGCCCCTAGCGCTTTTTCTTGGCAGACCGCCCCGGTTTGCCTGCCCGCTTCGCTCCACCACCTGCCACCAGGTGTTTGGCGTTGCGGCCTGTGCCGTTCGCGGCGGCCAGCCCGTAGCCGGTCCACAATTGGTTAGATGCAGTCTGGAAGCCAAAGTAATCGGGCTCCAGCGCCACATGGCGCCGCGATGGCTTGTCCAGCAACACGGCCAGGCGCAACGACCGCGGCTTGCTCTCACCGATGCGGCGCAGCAGAAAATCCTGAGTGACGCCGCTTTCGATCACGGCATCCACCAGCAGAATGTCGCGCCCCTTGAATTCAGGGCGTTCCTGGCGGGCGGCCATGGCCTCGCGATTGGCGAAGAATACTTCGCGACGCGCGCGGCCGCCTTGGTCAACGTCCCGCACATCTTCGCGGACAAAATGCACGACCACGGGCACATCTATGGCGCGAATCAGATCCGCGGCAAAGACGAAGGCGCGGTCCATGGTCACCACAACGTCCAGCCTGCGGCCATGGCAGCCACGTGTAATTTCCCGGCCGAGGGCCTGGACGCGATTTGCGATTCGCGCGGCAGTATAAGTGGCAACGCTCGCCTTGCTCACGATGCTCGGTCCTCGGTAATCACGACACCTTCCCGTGTCTCTTTCCCTGCGGCAAACTCATGGGAGGCGCCTAATCCGCGGACCCACGCGATCTGCCCGCCAGTGGTAAGCACCGGCCACAACTTTTTTTCCCAACGGCTGACGCCAATCTCATTCAGCAAACGCGCCAGCTTGTGGCGTTTCCGGTGGCCCAGTGGCTGCATGGCATCGCCCGGGCACCAGTTGCGCAGCACCAGGGGTACACACAACCGCTCGCGGTCCAAGACCGCCCCTGTAGTATTAGTTTCTCGCCCTTCTTGGGGCCAGTCAATCACCCTGAGGTGCAGGCGGCAGTGAAGTTCCAAAACATGCAACTGGGCTTGGCCGGCGCGCAAATCCACTTCGTAGGCATACTCGCAAGGCGCAGTTATCAGCCGCCCCGACGGCGCCATCTTCGCCGAGGGCACAAAAACCAACGCTTGCGATTCGCGGCGCACCTCGACGCCACCCGGCAGTTGCAGGGATTTTCCGCTGTCTGGATGTTCCGCAAGCGCGAGGATTGTTTCCACGTGAGCAGCGCTTAGTTGGCCGGTGCGTGGCTTGAGATGTTCGACGATGCGGCGTAGCAGACGGGCCTGGAGGGCGCGAGGTTCGCCGAGAAAATCAGACAAAGCAAGCCGTGTTGCGTTTTGCGTTGCCAGAGTAAGGTCTTTCTCGCGCCGGGTAGTCTGGCCATCGAGATAGGCTTCGTCCTCGCGCGCCAATTCAGCGAGTTGGCAGAGATGCTCCACGGTTGCGGGCTGAAAATTCCGCTCTAGCAGCGGCAGAAGTTCTTGCCGAATGCGGGCGCGCATGCGCTTGGTGTCTCGGTTAGAGGCATCTTCGCGCCAGGGCTGGCGCTTGCCGCGCAAATACGCGCGCAAATCCGCGCGGCGAATTGTGAGAAGCGGGCGCACAACAACGCCGGCTGTGGGATGGATCCCGCCAAGCCCGGCGAGCCCCGTGCCACGCAGGATGTGCGCCAACACGGTTTCCGCCTGATCGTCGGCAGTGTGCGCCACGGCAATGCGCACCAGGCGGCCTTCTTTCGCGAGGCGCTCAAAAAAAGCGTAACGCGCCCGCCGCGCTATGTCTTCTAAATTGCCGCGCTCGCGTTTGGTCTTTGCGGCGATGTTCTCTCTGGCCACAAAAAACTCCAAGCCGTGCTTCGCCGCGAGTCCCGCAACAAATTTCTCATCGGCGTCCGAAGCCCGGCCGCGCAGCTTGTGATTGAAGTGTGCAACGCACAGCACGCAGCCCAACTCCTCTCGCAATTCCAGCAAGAGGCGCAGCAAGGCGACCGAATCCGCGCCGCCGGAAACAGCAACGCCCAGCCGCTCGCCGGGGCGAAGCAGATTGGCCTTGTGGAGGAGAGCCAGGAGTCGTTGAGCGAGTTCATTTCGCCGGAGCATCGTTTTGCGTTGCGTTGCTTCCTCCGTCAAGATTGCAACTGCAATAGCGTGGTATACGCGTGCCAGCAGGTATCCTAACAACGCCGAGCAGGCAGGTCGAGGGCAGAACGCACAATGAGTTTGAGCAATGGGGCGCAGCCACTGTTCAGGGGCCGCTTCCAGCTATCTTCCCTTCTTTGTTTGCCCCGGCTAGGCGAGGAAGGCGTGCGGCGTGGTCGTCGGGCCATCGAGGTGGCCGACGAGATTGTGCTCCAGGCCCTCGCGCGAAGGTGCAAGCGCGTGGCGCAGGCGCTCCATTTCGTCTTCTTTCAGCGGGGAGAAATTACGGGCCACCGCGATGTTGTGTTCGAGCATTTCGATATGCGGCATGCCGACTACGGCGGTGGTGACCGGCAAGCTCATGGAATAGTGCAGCAGGGAATCGATGTTTGCTTTTCCCGCAGCATCGCCGAGAAGAAACTCCTGCCCGGTGACCTTCATGGCGATGACGCCGAAATTCTTTCTGTTCGCGGCGGGCAGGGCCAATTCCTCGAAGCGGCCGTTGCGCGAAGCGTTTAGAGCCATCTGCACGCAGTCCAGATCGTGGCGTTCGATGGCTTGGGCCATTACGGCGCCGTTGGTATGGCTGGTCATGCCGATGAAGCGCGTCATTTTCTGCTCGCGCGCGTGCAGCAATGCCTTCAGAGTGCCATCGGGCGCTTCGATTTTCTCCAGATCATTCGCCTGGCCCAGGCTGTGAATGTGCAACAAATCAACTTGATCCACCTGGAGACGCTTCAGGCTGCCCTCCAGGCGGCGCATGAAGTCGTCGTAGGAGCGGTCCGGAATTTTCGTGGCCAGCCAGACTTCCTTGCGGCGTGCGGCCATGACCTTTCCGACGCGCGTCTCGCTCTTGCCGTCGCCATAAGCGTAAGCCGTGTCCAGATAGGTGATGCCCAGATCGATGGCGCGGTTGAGCGCCGCCAAGGCCTGCTCTTCCGCCTCGTACATCAGGAAGCGGCTGCCGCAGCCAAAGGCCAGTATCGAAACTTTCGCGCCTGTGCGGCCAAGCATGCGACTGGGCAGAGGATTTGCGACAGCGGGGCGCGCCTCGGCCAGCTCATTCAAGAACGACAGACTTACGCCGGCGGCGGTTCCCAAGCCAAGGCGTTCCAGGAATTTTCTGCGGGAGAGGTCTTTTTCCATGGTCTGCTCCTCGGGGAAGTTTAACCGATGCCCAAACACCAGCAGCCCCGGCAACCTGTGAATGCGAGTGCGGATCGCAAGAAGGATCCGGGGCGTGCAGGCCGGAGCAATGCCGGATCGACGCGGTCATGGTGGCACATCACTCCTGCCGCGGCAAGACGAAAGCTAGAAGCGCGCCCGGGCCACGCAGCCGGCGCTAAAGGGCGCGGCCCATGTGAAAGAGGAAGAGGAGAGAGAGCTGGACGTCGCGAAAGAAATTCAAGGGCAGCGTGAAGACGGGGATACGGAGGATGTGGCGTTTCCTCCAGCGCAGGCGGACGGTATTCCAGTAAGCGTCGAGGTCGGCGCGGGTATAGACGCGATGGGAAACCAGCAAGGGACTCCACTTGGCCCAGAAGAGAGTGACCTTGGAGGGGACGTGGAGCGTGGGGAAATGCTCCTTGGCGCGCTGAAAGGCTGCCTGGAAGTCCCTGATCTTGAGCTGGCCATACCTTGTGCGCAGCTCGGCGATTTCTTCCGCGACACGGCGTTCCGCTTCGGAGCGATGGCGCGTTTGCAGCCAGAGTTCCTCCATCTCCGCCAAGACGCTGAGCATGCCGTGGAGATCGCTGAGAACCTCCTTGAAGCGAGCCGTGTAATAGTCCCAGCGGGAAAGCACCGGGAAGCCGGGACGCCGCGAGGTACGGCCTTTGAGGCGGAGGTAGCCGCACATCATCGGGTGGCGGCCTTCAGTCTGAATGGAATTCTTGTACCAAATGAAGCGCAGGAAATTGTTCCAGTAGTTGGCGCGCGCGCCGCGGTGCAAGATCGCCTTCATGTTCTCGAAACTATAGAAGGTGCGCCAAGCCTCGAAATAAGCCGCTTTCCAGGAGCCATCCTTCAGGTAAGGATGATGCGTCAATTCATGCTGGGAATCGTAAAGATTGAAGTCCGGGTGCATCCACTCGCCGCGGCGCAACATATTGAGGTGGTCCATGGAGCCGGGCAAAGGCATGAGGATGAAAAAAGAGGCGTGGTCTGGGCAGACCTCGTTCATCAGGAATTTCAGATCGCGGCGGATGGAGTCCACGGTATCGAACGGGAAGCCGATGATATAGCCGACGTGCGTGGAAATTTCTGAATCGCGGTAAGCCTGAATGAGCTGGCGGTATTCGCCGACCTGATTCTGTTTCTTGCCAGCGGCCGCGAGGTTGCCGGGATCCACGCTCTCCATGCCGATGAAGACATTGAGGCAGCCGGCCTGGCGGGCCTTGTTGACGAAGCTCTTGATTTTCCAGGAGAGGACGTCGACCTGCATCATGAATCGCACCGGAATTTTTTCCTCGGTGCGCAGGCGAATGAGGACGTCGAAAATAGCTTCCCAATTTTTGTTCCGGGCAAAATTGTCGTCGGTGAAGAAATAGAAGGTGATGCCGTTTTCATGATAGTTGCGGCGAATGGACTCGGCAATGTGCTCCGCGGAGCGGAAACGCATCTTGCGGCCTTGAACATTGATGATGGTGCAGAACGTGCATTCGAACGGGCAGCCGCGACCGCAGTCAAGGGTGCCGAAATTGGAGGCGGCGAACTTGCGGAGGTATTTCCTGCGAATGGCGGGAATGGGCTTGGTGTAGAGGTCGGGCTTGTTGTTCAGGAAATCGTAAAGAGGCTTCAGGCGGCCGTGAACAGCATCGTCCAGCAGGTCGCCCCAGGTTTCTTCGACTTCCCCTTTGACGATGGTGACACCCGCGTCCAGAAGCTGCTGAATATCGGAAGGGATATCCGGGAGAAGGGCGAGGTAGCCGCTGACGTGGAAGCCGCCGATCAAAACGGTAAGGCCGGCGCGCCGAAAGGTATGAGCAAGATCGCAGGCGCGTGGGAATTGATTGGTTTGCACGCCCACAAGGCAGACGATCGTCTTGGCGAAACCCCAGCGCTGGGAACGGCAGATGCGTTTTACGGGAATCTTGTCGACCGTTTCATCGAACAGGTGAACCTTGATGTTCCAGGAGTTGCCCAGTCGCTTTTGGCGGACCACATCTTCGGTGAGCCCGGCAAGACACGCAAGCGTGTTACTCGGAAGAACGCCGCGAAAATGGCGCACCACATAACCGTCATCATCATATTGGGAAGGCTTGACGAGATAGAGGTGAAGAGTTTTGCGCATTTTGCCGGGCCAGACCGCGACCACATTCGCGGGCGGGAGCGAAGCCGGAAAGACGCACCAATCGTGGCACATCTTAGGAAATGCCGCAACACGAATCCGGCACGAATCCGGCGGAGTGTAAATATTCAAAAGTGCACACCCAGCGCCGCAGCCTCTTCCCCTCTCTCTCCAAGTTGGGTGAATCTTTCCTCTTGCTCTTCGTGACTCTAATCTCCCTTGATGACAGCCTTCCTAAAATTCCAGGCGCGCTTGAAAGGCAATCATGCGCGGCGTGCTGTCACCGCCCAGGCCGACGCCGAGTAAGCCGGTCGGCGGAGAAGTCGTATAAGTAAGCGCTCCAAACCCAGTCTGGGTAGAAGGTTTTCCCGGAATGCCGGCCAGCACCATGCTCGGGACGCCGAAATTCGGATGGTTGAATACATTGAAGAATTGGACGTCGAAGCGCATCTTCACACGCTCGCTCAACGGAAACCACTTCGTGAGGTAAAGGTCACTCCACGCAAAGTTGGGACCGCGCAACGCGTTGCGCCCGAGGTTCCCGAATTGACAATTCTTGGGGCTGTCCCCACCAATGCACGCCCCTGTACTCGGGTCCACGGTCGAGACAAAGGCATCGGGATTGAGCCACTGTACTGTGCCCGGTTGTGTGACACCGGGAATCGGTTTGTGTTCATAGAGAGGCACTCCGGGAACAACGCTTGCGAATTGCGGCCCACTGCCGTTCACAATGCCATTTCCGTTTGCTGAATACGGTGTGCTCAAGACAGAGAACGGAATCCCACTATGCCAAAACACAGTTCCCGATACTTGCCAGCCGTTCAGCGCGTATCCAAGACCCCGGTTGCGAACTTTGACTGGCAATTGATAGACGTATTGCGCGTTGAGATTGTGCCGGATGTCGTAGTCACAGGGACCGTAGTCGCGTGCTAAGTCTCCGGGGAGAGGGGACAAGATTCCTCCCGCCGAAAACTGCAGGAATCCGCCGTTGGAGACAGTGTCCATGCAACGGCTCCAGGTGTAGTTCAGTTGTCCCATGAAGCCGTTTCCAAGCCGCTTCATTGCTGTGATTTGCAGCCCGTTGTAGTGACTGTTCGCACCGGTAGAAAATTGCGTAACTGCCCCGAATCGGGGATCGGTAGATTGCGCATAAGGAAACGGCGCAAAGCATCCATCGCAGACGGTTTGGTAGCCGTTGACTTGCGTCAGATAAGGCTGGTTCACTGCACGGGTGCCGACGTACTGGGCACGGATGTTCCCTGTAGTTCCCAACTGGTGTTCCAGGCCGAGGCTCCACTCCATGAAGTATGGCGCGTGGAGTTTTCCGTCGGGTACCGCCGTGATGGCCACCGGAGAAAGACATGTTGAGGGAGTCGATTGTGCCGACGCGCAGGAAAGCTGGCTCTGCGGAAATCCTGAACTGAACGCTTGATTGGCAGCCACCGTTGCGTCAATCGCGCTGTTAGGCACTCGTGGCGCAATGGCTGTCCCACCAGCGGTTCCCAGAAGTCCGCCCTGGAAAGTTTGGACGTAGGGCGGATTGACGCCAACCACATCGGCGATGGTGCCGGGCAAGATGTCACTGAAAAGCCCGAAGCCAGCACGCAGCACGGATTTCGGCTCAAATTGCCAGGCGATGGCTGTTCTCGGTTGCAGGATCGCGAGGGGCGTCGAGGAAAACACGTTACCAAGACCGGTTTGAATGGCGGCGTTCAGCGGCTGATTCACGTCATGCGAGATGGATTCGAAAGAGCCCCTCAAACGGGCAATCTGTTGATGCGGGTTCAACGGATTGGAATTCAATGTATCTCGTATCCCGAAGGTCCACGTCAGCTTCTTGCTCAATTTCCAGGTATCCTGGGCATACAGGTCCAGATTGAGGAAGTTGAACGGTTCGTTCGCTGAGGTTGGGAAAGTCTTTGTCGCCGTAGATGCGACTCCATAAATGTACTGCGGCAGGGTGCTGTAAGTCACGGTTGGGACCGTTCCCTGCCCGAAGTCATAATCATTCAGGCGAAAAATCCGTGTATTGGTTCCAAAGCGTAGTTCGTGTGCGCCATGGCTCCAAGCCAGGTTGTCATTGATGAAGAACCGGGAGGCGCGTCTCCCCTGAACCCAGGTGTTATCCAGGCCGCCCACCGTAGTGAAGGGGGCATTCGCACCGCTGCCTTGCAAAACGATGGGAAACGCGGAAAGAGTTTTCTGAAAGTCCGCCGGCCCGAACAGGCTCTCGTACCACGAAAATGCGGGGTTGAAGTAATTCACAAGATTCTGTGAAAAGACGCGGGTATATCCTGCCGCGAAGGAGTACAGAGGTTGAGGAGAGACCGAGTCGAACAAGGAATTGATCGGATCGGTGTAGGCAGCTTGCACGCCGGTATCAGTCTGAAAGCGAAACCAGGTGGTGTTCTTTTCATTGATGTTGTAATCGATTCGAACCGTCTGGACCTGCTCATGATCGGCGCTCGAATGCGAAACGCTTTGGCGATTGGCGCACCCGTTTCCATCATTCGCGATTGCGGGCGCACCTCCACCCACATCGAACGGGCAACCAAGCACCGCGAGAGGCGTCCCGTTGGTATTCCCGTAGAGCGAAAACATCTTCTGATAGAACGGCACCGACTGCGGGGACGGTTGGTAGACGGAGCCTGTGACGGAATCGATCCCTCCCAAGGGGAGTTGCTGTAGAACATAATTCTGGAACGCCGGCGTTGGAACGGTAGCGGCCGTAACGATGGGTAGCGCAATCCGAACCCATTCGCTATCGAAGAAGAAAAACAGCTTGTCGTGGACAATCGGACCGCCCACACTCCCGCCGAAGTGATTCACGGTGGAGCGCGGTTTGTGATTTCCCGGGGTGGCATTCGTGAAATAGTCGGCCGCGCTGAACTTCGAGCCACTCCACAGCTCGTACAGATTTCCGTGAAACTGGTTCGTGCCGGACTTTGTCACGTAGTTGGCCTGAGATGCGCCGTACCGTCCCTGGTCGACGGCATAGGAAAGGGTGTTGACGGTGACTTCCGAGATCGAATTCAATCCGAGGACCAGGTTCGTCGAGAGCCCGCTGTTCAGGTTCGTCAGCGGATCATTCGTTTCCAGGCCATCGACGATATAGCCGTTTGAGAGAGCGGGGAGTCCATTGAACTCGACGTTGCCATAGCCATTCGTGCCGCCAACAAAATCATTGCTACTGCCTGCCGTGTTGATGAGGGCCCCTGCCGCAAACTGCAGGGGGTAGGTCAAATCCCCGCCGGGATTCGGAAGGTCCTCCAAGGCAGGAATGTCGAGCGTAGTTGAGGTATTGGCATTTTCGGGGTTGAGAATCGCCGCTTCGCTATTCACCTCGATGCTCTCCATCGCGCGAGCAACCTTTATCTTGAAATCAACGGTTTGCTTCTGGCCCAGGCCGGAAGCCACAGAGTCATTCTCTTCCGGCGCGAAGCCCTGTGCCGCAACTTTAACCGCGTAAGTGCCAGGCTTGAGTTGTGGGAAGTTGAACCTGCCCGATTCATCGGTCCTCGCGGATCGTTTCATGCCAGTCTCTTTGTTTGTGATTGTCACCATGGCCCCGGGCACTCCCGCTCCGCTCGCGTCGCTCACCTGTCCAACGATGGCGCTGGTAGTTTCGCCCTGGGAGGAAGCGGCTGGGGGCCAGAAAAACTGAAACGACGAGACAAAGACAAATAGAGACAGGGCCGGGCGCAACATGCGGGCAGACCGTAATTGGTTTGCTGGCTCCATTGGAGTGATTAACTATACTTAAGCAAATGTATTAAGGCAAGTGAATAGTTGAACCGCGAGCTGCGCAGGGACGCGCCCTGCCATTATACGTTGCGGTGACTTACTACAGTGGTATCCTACCGAATGATGGATGCGCCTAATGCAAAAACTCGGATTCCGTCCGGGCCACCCGTCGTTTCATGGAATATGGTATTGACATCATATGGACTGGATGACATATAATGAATGTGCGCTGGGGCGTTGAAATCGGCGACGAATTTGAGCCGGAGTTCGATCGATTGCCGGATGGCGTGCGTACGGAAATTTTGGCCTTGGCGCTGCTCCTGGAGCAGTTCGGGCCGCAACTGGGGCGTCCACGCGTGGACACCTTGCACGGCTCACGCCACGCCAACATGAAGGAGTTGCGGTTTAGCGCAGCGGATGGGGAATGGCGCGTTGCGTTTGCGTTCGATCCGAAACGCAAGGCCATCCTGCTGGTGGCGGGAGACAAGTCGGGCGGCGGCGAGAAGAGGTTTTATCGAGAGTTGATCCGCAAAGCCGATGACCGCTTCGAGGCCCATCTTGGCCGGCTGAGGAAGGAAAGGAAGTAGAGCATGACCGTCGATATTCGGGAAAAGATCGCCAAGTTGAATAGCGCACAGCGCAAGAAGGTGGCGGCGCGCGCCGCCGAGCTGGTTGCGGAAGAAATGAGCTTGCGGCAGCTCCGCAAAGCGCGGAAGCTGACGCAGGCGCGCGTGGCGAAGGTTTTAGGGGTGACGCAGGACAGCGTTTCGCGGCTGGAAAAGCGGAGCGATCTGCTGCTCTCGACGCTGCGGAAAACGGTGAAGGCGATGGGCGGGGAAGTGCGGATTGTTGCGGAATTTCCGGACCGGCGGCCGGTGGTTCTGTCCGACTTGTCGAGTTCCGATCCGGCGAAGCAATCGTTTCGCCGGCGCCGCAGAGCGGAAAAGTAGAGGGGACCTGGGGCCCTCCCCTTCAACCCAGGTCTGGGGCACCCGGCGGAAAACGGCCCCACCCTTTCGCAAACAGCGCGAAAGGATGGGCCACCCAAAATCCTTTTCGGAATTTAAGGCCGCGCCACCCGCCCAAGGGTGAGCACCCGGCGCATAGGGCTTGTTGTTGGTCCGGATTTGCTGCGAGTGTCGGGCACAATGGGAATGTCCCGTCTGTCCCCCTGTGTCAAGGGTGGGCCGCCTGCCTTAGAGCTAGAATGTTGTCGAGGATGGACGTCAAGGTCAAGGATTCGCGTCCCTTTGACCGGGCTTTCACCAGGAGCTTGCTGAACAGGGCAGGTCTTTTCAGACAATCCTCTATTGTCGACTCGTCCAATTCTCGGGCAATCTCTTGTTTGCAACTTTGAACTACCTCTGGGCCTAGTTCTAGTTCAAGAGTAGATTCGAGCTTATTTTCGAAGCAGGCGAATTTCTTAGTGACTTTACCGGGAAATTCCTCTTCCTGTTCCCCCAGGAGTCGCAGGAGCCGCCGATTGGTCTCAGGATGTGCCTCCTTTACTGGTTTGTTCTTATCACTATCCCAAATTAGATAAGTTGGGATCCCCAACATACTGAAGATAAGTGCCGGCCGATCGATGTTGTTTTTGCCCATGCAGGGAATAACAGCAATATCGAATCTATCTAGGCTTACGTCTCGTGAGAGGGCGGTTCCACGGATCGCGGCTAGGTCATCCTCTCCCTCAACTAGTACGACTAAGTCTGCGAAGAAGCCTTCATTCATCCATGGTGTCATGATGGTTTGCAATCGTGGCAGGAGAGTGTCCGCCGTAAATGGGGGCCCTTCAGCATTGCTGCTTAGCCAGAGTCTTGCCGCGACAGCGCCCAAATTTGTTTCTGAAATTGAGGAGCATTTCGGTTTATCAAGTTCTTCCATAACTTTTCGCAGGACGCGCACCTCATTGAAGCGGTCTAATCCTACGAAAATTGGGGAGTGCGTTGAATACAAGACCTGGGTCTTTCTTGCCACTCCCTCGATTGCTCCGCTCGCAAGTTTGTGTAGCACTGCGGCAAAGTGTCGCTGTCGGCTTGGATGCTGATAGACCTCCGGCTCTTCAATACAGAGGACCAGGTTGGGTGCCGCACCGCTATCTTGAGGAATGGACTTCCCTTCCTCAATGTTCTGGGAATCCCAATCATGGACCTGAGCATTTGGAGTAATTGCCAAATGTTGGAGCATTGTAAGAATGAACGCTCTCTGCAAGCCGTGCCCACTCCTGTTTACTGAAGATGGGTACCCGTCTTCGTATAAAGTCACGTCCGTTTTTGGCAATTCGAGTTGTACGTCTCGGGCAGGAAGCCAGTCAAGTTTAACTCTTGAGCCCTCGACGTACTCTGACAGGGTCCGGGTTAGGTCTTCCTCCAACTTTGACAGACCTCCGAGGTTTTTTGGGTTCACTATCTCTTCATACTTCTTCTTGGTTTCGGCTTTGAGTGCTAGGAGGTTCTTGTGAGCTGCTAGAGCGTTTCGCACGACAAGGTCAACAATTTCCTTTACTGCGGAGTCCTTCGACTCATCTGCGTCTGCCCCAGCGTCCCTTACGGCTGGCACATAGATGTGCCTCGTGAATTCACCTAGGAACCCGAGGCCAACTTCCTTAAAGCCAAAAAACTGTCCGTCATCGCGGTCTCTTTTGCAGTCATCTAAGTGGTCCGACTCCCACTTCTCGAGTGCTTCGAGAGCTTCTTCTCTGCTCGAATAAGAGGGCAGCGCGTACTTGTCAGAGTCAGAAAGTAATTTGTAGGCCTTCCTCGCTTCTGCTGCCGAGCTCGCGGAGCGTACGGGCTTGAATTCTGGGTTTGCCCGTCTCGAACCGTGATATTTGGTTTGGATTTTGTTATCCGTCAATGTGATAACTCGTTCGACGGTAAGTAGGTCACTGTCAAGGTAGCTTGAGAAACGTTGCCGTTCAGCTTCGCCGAGGTCTGTAAATGTCACGGCAATTTCTATCGGCACTGTCTGATCTTCGTTGTACCAGTCTCGCTTCTCGATTCTCGGTGACAAGTCGTAGAATAAGTCTAACGCTCTTAGAAAAGTGGATTTGCCGGTACCGTTTGCGCCCACAAGTGCCGTGAGCTGCCCGCAATTCAATCTTCCAGATCTTATACAACGAAAATTTTTGACCTCTACTGCATCAATAAGCATCTGCGCCTCCTCACACCCAAGGCGGGCCTGCTATGTATAGTACTGTAAGTATGCGGATTCTAACTATGACCACTGCCAGTTGGCGCGTGGGCCATAGATTGAGAGCTAAGGAGGTTTTGATTGGGTGCCGGATGCTTCGCGTTTTGAAGCGTGCGGATTTGGTCTTATCCTATCCACTAGAACTTATCTCATAAATGGTTTCGTCGCAGGAATGCCACAAAACCTGAACAGTGGAAGCCGGCAGAAAGTGATGATTTGGCTGAGTTTCGACGGTTTCATATTGTAAGTCCCGTTGTTTCCGCAACGTGGGAGCATTTATGAGATGGCTTCTAGTTTGAAGACCGGCCACTACAGGTCTATGCGCGTGATTCCGAGCATAGGGAGGAATCTCTCTTCGATCAATTCAGGAGGGATTCCTCACTCCGCAGACTCCGTTCGGAATGACAGCATAGGGAGGCGGGCTGAGGAAATGTGTAGCAGACATGGAAAAGGAATGGGGTATTGACAAGAGTGGCGGACGGCCTCAGAAGGCCGCCCCTACAACAGCTTACGGAAGGTTGAGGAGAGGTGTGGAAAACGGAGATTTTGGGGGTAATGGAGTGTTGACAATTTCGCCGCATCTGCTATCCTCAATAGGTTCGATGGATGCCACTCTGCTGGACAGGGAGGCCAACCGCTCTTTGACAACCGATACGATGTGCCAGAATCTGTTCGACCCCATTCGGGTTTTCGAGCACGAATGGGTTGAGTGAAATCGAGCGACTAACAATTTTGCTTGGCAGGCTGGTCCGGGTTTAGGCCCGGGCTATTTTTTTGCGCCAAGCGACAGGCTTCAAACGAGAGTTTGATCCTGGCTCAGAACGAACGCTGGCGGCGTGCTTAACACATGCAAGTCGAGTGCACAGTTTCCCTGCCGCAAGGCAGGGGGATGGGTGCACGGCGCACGGGTGCGTAACACGTGGGCAATCTGCCCTCCGATGGGGAATAACCCCGCGAAAGCGGGGCTAATTCCGCATAACATTCCCTGGACCTCGGTTTGGGGATTCAAAGCCGTAAGGCGTCGGAGGAGGAGCCCGCGCCCGATTAGCTAGTTGGTGAGGTAATGGCTCACCAAGGCAATGATCGGTAGCTGGTCTGAGAGGATGGCCAGCCACACTGGAACTGAGACACGGTCCAGACTCCTACGGGAGGCAGCAGTGGGGAATCTTGCGCAATGGGCGAAAGCCTGACGCAGCGACGCCGCGTGGGGGATGAAGCTTCTCGGAGTGTAAACCCCTTTCGACTGGGACGAATGCCTCGCAAGAGGAGTGACGGTACCAGTAGAAGAAGCCCCGGCTAACTACGTGCCAGCAGCCGCGGTAAGACGTAGGGGGCCAGCGTTGTTCGGAATTACTGGGTGTAAAGGGTTCGTAGGCGGTGCGGCAAGTCGGGAGTGAAATCTCTGGGCTTAACCCAGAGGCTGCTTCCGAAACTGCTGTGCTCGAGTGTGGGAGAGGCGCGTGGAATTGCAGGTGTAGCGGTGAAATGCGTAGATATCTGCAGGAACACCCGTGGCGAAAGCGGCGCGCTGGACCACAACTGACGCTGAGGAACGAAAGCTAGGGGAGCAAACAGGATTAGATACCCTGGTAGTCCTAGCCCTAAACGATCAGGACTTGGGGTGCCGCCCGTTCGGGCGTCGTCCCGGAGCTAACGCGTTAAGTCCTGCACCTGGGGAGTACGGTCGCAAGACTGAAACTCAAAGGAATTGACGGGGGCCCGCACAAGCGGTGGAACATGTGGTTCAATTCGACGCTACGCGAGGAACCTTACCTGGGCTCGAAATGCTTAGGACCAGCTGTAGAAATACGGCCTTCCCGCAAGGGACCTGAGTATAGGCGCTGCATGGCTGTCGTCAGCTCGTGCCGTGAGGTGTTGGGTTAAGTCCCGCAACGAGCGCAACCCCTGCACACAGTTACTACTCGCAAGAGAGGACTCTGTGTGGACTGCTCCGGATAACGGAGAGGAAGGTGGGGATGACGTCAAGTCCGCATGGCCTTTATGTCCAGGGCTACACACGTGTTACAATGCAGGGCACAAACCGTTGCCAACCCGCGAGGGGGAGCTAATCGGAAAAAACTCTGCTCAGTTCGGATTGCAGTCTGCAACTCGACTGCATGAAGCCGGAATCGCTAGTAATGGCGTATCAGATCGACGCCGTGAATACGTTCCCGGGCCTTGTACACACCGCCCGTCACATCACGAAAGTGAGCTGTACTAGAAGTCGCCGCGCTAACCGCAAGGAGGCAGGCGCCCAAGGTATGACTCATGATTGGGGTGAAGTCGTAACAAGGTAGCCGTAGGAGAACCTGCGGCTGGATCACCTCCTTTCTAAATCAGCGAGATCTACTCCGCTATGGTGTGCGGAGGATGGTCTCCAACCGCATCCTGCGGCTCTCACGGGCTTGTAGGATGCTAGACTCGGTTTACTCTTTATCGAGCAGGTTCTGGCAGATCGCTATCGGTTGCGCGAAGAGATAAATTTATTGAACGAAGGGCCGTCCGCCACTGGCGGGCGGCCCTTTTTCTTATTTGGTCCAGGCTTTCTCTCGCCACTCACCTTGCGAGCCTCCCAATTTCTGTTCACACTTGAAGCAGGTGGCCCGACAGTTCGATGAGCCGTCGACCAGTAATTTCTTGAGGCACATAGGAGTGTGAAATGAGGAGCCAAGCCTATTTCAAGGCGTTTGAAGTAAAAAAGTTTCGAAAAGGGACTGGAATGGAAGTTCCGGGTCAATTTTTCGGCACCGTTGATCGGTCGAAGGCAGAAGCGAGAATCCGTGAACTTAACGCTCACTTGAATTGCGAAGAGCAGAAGAAGTTCGAATTCCGAGTCTGCGAAGGCCCGTCGCGGATTTCGGTGGGGTCATGACCAATTCGGCTTGAGAATAGCCGGGTGCCCCAGACGTCGGTTTTTCGCCTGGAGTTTTCGCTTTGATGCTTCCCGGCTTCGACCGAACGCCGGAGGGATGTGAATGCTACGGCCAGTTTTGCGCTGCGTGATAGATGCGCACAATCTCCACGGCCTGGTGATGCACGCGGTAGACCGCAATGTAGGGTAGCGAAGGAAAGACCAACTCGCGGGTGCCTTCGATACGTCCGCTGCGGCCACGGTTGGGGAAAGTTCGCAGGTCCGCGATTCCGTGGTAGAGGGTAAGGACCACGTTTCTCGCCGCATTCGGTTTATCTTGTTGGATTCGCCGGCCTATACGTTCGAGGTCATCGGCCGCTTCGGGTGACCAGCGAACTTCCATTAGGAGGGAAACAACCGGTCGATGCGCGCGCCGACCTCTTCATGGGAAACGTACTCCCCGCGATCGAGGGACTCCAATCCGCGCTTCACGGCCTCGATGAATCGAGCTTCATGTTCCAGGTATAGGCTCAGCACTTCCTGCGCTAACTCATTCGCGTTGCGGCCTCTGCGTGTGGCCAGCTTGCTGAGCTCCGCTTCCTGTTCGGGTGTAAGTTGGACTTCCATAATCGCGAGTCTACGCTTCCGAACAACGTATAATCAAGCGGGGATAAGAGAGACTGGTGCGCGCATGTGGAATCGACTACAGAGCTTCTTGCTCGGAATCGCCAGCACTGGGGTGGTGTGGACTTTGGGCCTGCTGAGCCTTTTTGTGTTGTTGATGATCAATGTGCGCGGTTTGCCCGGAGCGTTCCACAACGATGCGCTGAGGCAGGTGGGCCTGCTGGATATGACCATCAACTACTCCCCAGAGACTGCCTATGCAAAGTTGGCAGCATACGGGGAGCAGGGACGATACGCCTATCGCCTCTTTCTGGACTATGTTGACTCCATTTTTCCCGGGCTGTATGGGGCGTTTTTCCTTTTGGGAACCACGTATGCGTTTGCCCGCGTTTTTCCCGGGCGCCCCGTGTGGCAGAAACTGAGTGTCCTGACCGTGGGCACAACGTTTTTCGACTATGCGGAGAATGTCTGCTTCCTGGCCATGCTGCGAGATTATCCGCAACGGCTTGAAGGGGTCGCGCGCGTGGCGAATATTTTTACGCTCACAAAATGGGCGTTCGCAATCTTCAGCATGGTTCTGGTCATCATTGGAGCGGGCGGACTACTTTTTCGGCGCCGCCAAACGTGAGGGCCGCCGCGGAGTGTTAATCCCGCCGCGTGAGGATGCTCTCAACTTGTTCGAGGTGGTTGATATCGTGTCCGGCCATCATCTGCACGATGCGCTCGATGGATTCCTCGCCGCGCTCGGCATGGATGCCGTAATGCTTCCACTGCTCGGGCGTGAGCATTTTGTATAGCGCCAAATTCGTTTCCCGCAAGACGCGGAACTGCTTCAGGGATTTGCGTGCGTCGCGCTTGCCATAATGTCCGGCGACAACCCAGGCATCTTGATCGAATGCCTGGATGGGAGTGCCCGGCGCGTTGAGGATCGAACGGACCCTCCAGCTAACGACGATTTCCGAATCGGCGAGATGCGCAAGGATTTCCGCGGCCGACCACTTCTCCTGCGCCGGCCGTTTGCGCAATTTGGCAGGCGTGGCGCCCTTGATCAATCGCGCCAGTCTCTTCGCTGTCGTGGCTTGCACCTTCAGGGGATCCTGGCCCGCGAGTTTGCCTTGGATCCGCTGCACGTATTCCTGAACGGTTTCCTTCATCTTGGGGACCTCCCTCCATACGTCTTACAGGAAAGGGCGAGCGTAGCCAAGATGAAAGGTTTGTTGAACTGCGGCGCGATTCAGTCCGACCAGGCCAGATACCCCGGCACAATCAGGCCGACCACTGGAACGATCATCAAGATGCCCCACCAATTGGGCTTATTGCGCGCTTCGGCTATAGCCATCCACACGATGATGGCGATGACGATGTTCACCAGGGGAATCAGGAGGAGCAGGAACCACCAGACGGGCTTCTTGGCGATATTCAGCATCAGAACAATATGGATGATCGGAATCCAGGCGAGCCACGGATTTTCCGTATGGGTCTTTTGCGCGATGGTTTGTAGTGCGAGCGCGAAGTAAACATACGCCGCCACTGCGAACACCAAAAAGAAGAGAAGCATCCCGCTGGCCGCGGCGATCGCGGCGGCGCGGTGATCATCCTGGGCAAAAGCGCCGCCAGCGGACAGCAGCGTAACCGCCGCGGTCGAGGCCCACTTGATAGGGGAATGCAGTTTTAGAGAGAGGGTCATCGGAATTTCCTCCAGGGGAAGCAAGGGAACGCAGCAAGCTTGTAGCGGACTCTAATGAAGCATGCCGCGATTGTCAAAACATTTCGGCCAGGTGGCCTGGCGTCCCATTCTGGGCGTTCCAGAGCCTTGTTGGCCCGATTTGGCAGCCGTCCTGATCCCTCGCTGGCCAGCATAAGACCTTCGTGGTCGCCAAGATCCACGCCTATGTTTGAAGTTGGGTCATTGGGGAGGATGGTAGTCCCAAAATAGAAAAGTGTACCAATATTGTAATTAACATAACATTGAATATTGCAAATGAAAAGCGAAGAGAATGAAATTCAATGTTCTCTAAGTCTCTAGATTGTAAGTACTTGGGGGCGCTGGCGAGGTGTGCGAGCATTTGGAATCTCTCATGCAAAGTGTTTCATCGCCGAACAAATTCCTTCGCTCTTGATTCATCGGCGCTCAGCACGCTGATGAACAAAGGAATACTCTAAGTTGCGTGAATTGAGGGCGAATTTCGATGAGATCCAAAAAAGCTTGGGGAAAGTCACTCGAGCAATTCTTCAAATTAGCCATAAATATGGTAGACTACGTCCATGCGGACTACGGTCGACATTCCGGACGTGGTGTATCGAGAGTTAAAGGCCAAGGCGGTTCGCGAGAATCGTTCTGTAAAGGAACTGATTCTCCGCGGTGTGGAAGTCGAACTTCGATCAAAGTCCGTGAAGAAAGGGAAGCGCGTCTCACTACCATTGGTCCCCTCCAAGAGGCCCGGCAGCCTCGAGGTCGACAATGACAAAATCTACGACCTCATTTCTTTTCCCTGATCTGAATGTGTGGTTGGCTTTATCGGTCCAGAGTCACATTCATCACCGCGCGGCAGCCCGATGGCTGGAGGTACTGCCTGGTTCGCAGCGGCTGTGCTTCTGTCGTTTCACACAACTGGGTGTGTTGCGGTTGCTGACCACCGCACAACTAATGGGCGCAGATGAAGTTCTCACTCAGGTACAAGCGTGGAATGTCTATGATGAGTGGCTTTCTGACGAAAGGGTCTTGTTTCTTCAAGAACCACTAAATTTGGAAAAGCCATTTCGAGGACTGACTCAGCTTCGCTGGGCAGCCCCGAAAGACTGGGCAGATTCCTACCTGATTTCCTTCGCTCAGGCAGCCGGCCTGCAGTTGGTGACCTTTGACAAAGCAATGTCGCACAGGGATGCGACAGCCGTCCATCTCCCCATAGAATGATTCTGGAAGAACTCACTTCGTTCCTGTGAGAATCCATTGCACTTGTCCGAGGTGGCTGATGTCTCGGTTCGACGTGTACGTCGGCCTCGGAGTCGGAAGATGCGATCTGGGGTTTCTTCTTGTTGGGCGATGCTGCATGCTACCAGTGGTAGGCGTTCCACATGTCGTCGATAAAGGACGGTTGTGAAACCTCGCCGTCGAGCCAGTACTGCGTTTGCCCCTGGCGTTCCCAGTTGGCGCTGTAGTCGTAGCCGCTCTGCGCCAGGATTTCCGCCACTGCCTGGGTGTCGTCCTCCGTCATCCAGCGATCCACGTAATCGAAGAAGGCCGGGTGATTCCAGGTGCTTTTGCCGTTGACCAGGTAGGCCGCGAGTGCTTCACCCACCCAGGAAACGGATGTGCAGCAGCGGCGATAGGCTTCGCCCAATTGTTCGCCGGGCGGAGTCAGGATGGGCCAGCTCGCGGGTTGCAATTGTTCGTAGGGTCCGTACAGGCCGGCGCTCACCGGCGAGGAGTCGGCGGCATGCACACCGTAATGGCCGCCATAAATGACCGTGGCCCCCTGCCAGGCTTGCTGATACGTTCCGGCGGGCGGCAACTGATTGATGTAGAGGGTTTGCATGTCCTCGCCGAATTGGTCCGGGTACGTCGTCGAAACGTTCTTCATTCCCGAGTCATTCAGCAGGATGCCCGCCAGGATGATCGGCAATTTCCTGCCGCTGCGGTGTCCACCAAACGCCGGCCAGCCGTAGCCCGCCTGCACACAGCCGTAGAGATCGATACCGTACTGCACAAAGTAGTTGGTGAGGCTGACCTTTTGATCCGCCGGGAAGTTCAGCGTGAGAAGGAGTGCCGCGTAGGAATCGGCAAAAGCGATGTGCTGTCCGTAGCTGGGCATGTAATCCGCCGGCGCATCGAACAAAAAAGCATTGGTATCAATCCATGGCCGGCGATAGAGAGCTTCGTACTGAGCAAGCGTTGGCGTACTGGACGGATTCGGAGGCGCAAGAGAGGGCAGCAAATTTGTCTGCAAGTTATTGGCGTGGTAGATGGTCTGGTTCCGGTCGCAATAAGACGGCCGGAACGCATCCGCAGAGGGCGCTGACGAGAGAACGGTGAGAACGGAATCCGATGCCACCGGACTGGCGCTCATGTCCGATGCACGCATAACTTCCGGGACAGAGTGGATGGTCGCCAGACTGATGGACGAGACGAGCGCATCCCCAGGATTCAGCGTGATGGGAGGATACGAACGCAGGGTTGCGTCGAACCACCAGGACTCGTCCGTGCCATCATTCAACCGGGAATCGAATCCGCTCTTGCCATTGGCGGCCGGCAAATCCACCACCGAGCCGTTCATGTAGGGCGAGGAGGTCGTGGGCTGCGGGCTGATGGCGGTGACGGTGACCGGTCCTACCACGTAATAATCCCCATTCACAAACTGGCCGACCGGGACAGCTTCGCTGAAGGTCCAGGTGATTCCGTCCTTGGTGATGGAGGCGGCAGTGCCCGGAGGCGGCGCGGGTGCCGTGACCGCAACCGATGCCTGTGCGAACTTGTTGGCGTCGGCGAGGCTGGTGGCCGTGACTGTGAAATTCCCCGCCGCGTTTCCAGCGATGTATAACCCAGTTGAAGAAATCGTGCCGCCCGTGGCGCTCCAGGTTACGGATGTGTTGGAGGAGCCGGTTACGGTCGCGGAGAATTGCTGCGACGCCCCTTCAACGAGGGGAGCGGACTTTGGGTTAATGGCCACACTTACAGAGGAAGATGGAGGATTCTGCGGGGGCGACCCGCCAGAGGAACTGGTCAAACCACCACATCCAGAAAGAGCCAAAAGTAAGACGATCGGGGAAACAAATGCCAGAGTCCGCCGTGGAAGCCTCCCGCCGCGAGTTCCCGGCCCGGGCCCAGTGGCAGTCGAAAGGACAGTGTTGCGATACGGCATGGCGTAGAACTCCCCCTAGCAGGCTAACGGAAGGCGAGGCGGCGCAGAACTGTCCCGATGTACAGATTTGGCGCAGGGGCGGGCAGTGTCCAGCCACCGCCGGGGACCACGTGCGTGTGGGGGCCAGGAAACGAAACGTGTTGCCGGGTGCTCACGCTCGGGATTTGAGAGTGAACCTTGGCAATTCTCGCTCATTGGTGAACGGGGTCTTTCGCTCTTTCGCGCGCTCTACAGTTACGCCGCTCGCTTGACCACCACCCCTGAAAAGTGTAGCCTCGCGTCCGCAATTCTTGTTTTCCACTTCGCCCCAAGGAGGCTAGGTATGGTTCCCCTCACCGCACTCTGGCTCCCAATTGTCCTGTCATCCATCATCGTGTTCGTTGCCAGCTCCATCATGCATATGCTGCTTCCTTATCATCAGGGTGACTACCGTCAGCTCCCTGAAGAAGACAAGCTTCTTGCCGCCTTGCGAACTGTCGGTTTGCAAAGGGGTCTTTATATTTTCCCTTATGGCACGCACAAAGAGATGAAGTCGCCTGCCATGATCGAAAAATACAAGCAGGGGCCCGTGGGGATGATCACAGTGTTTCCCAGCGGACCGCCCGCCATGCCGAAGTTCCTGGGACAGTGGTTTGCTTATACGCTCATCATCGGCTTCTTCGTCGCGTATCTCACGGGGCGCACCGTGGCGCCCGGCGCCAACTATCTGGGGGTATTCCGCGTGGCGGGTACCGCGGCGTTCCTGGCCTACGGCCTGGGAAACCTGAGCAATGGCATCTGGAAGGGCCAGCCCTGGGGCATGACTTTGAAGGAAGTCATCGATGGACTTGTCTTCGGCCTTTTGACCGCAGGCACTTTCGGGTGGCTTTGGCCGCGTTAGCAGCTAACCAAGCGGTGGACAACCCATGCGGTGGCCCCGCTCGGCCAGGGCCAAGCGAAACGTGCGTGCTACGCTTGGTAGAGCTGGATCTCCGGCATGGGGAAATCCTTGCGGTTATCGGTGAAGAGAGTGCAACGGTGCTCGATGGCGATGGCGGCGACGATGGTGTCGGCGAGGGTCAGCGTGCGTCCCTTTTGTGCCCAGGAATTCTTCAGGTGACCGGCCATGCGCGCGCCACTTTCGTTCAACTCCAGGCAATCAAGTCCATTTAAGAACTCGGCAGTTTGCGCTTCCTCGCCTGGACGCATGCCTGCGTATACTTCAGCAACATTGAGGACCGAGGTGGTCAGGGAATGCCCGTCGCGAAGCAGATTTGCCAGCAGGTTGCGGCGATTGTTTCGGCCACGCAAAACATCAATCAAAACCGAGGTATCGAGAAGAATCTTCATGCAATCGACAATCAGCGGCGCTTGGTCTTGCGGGATTCACTCTGCCGCCGTAGTTTGCGCACCCAGGATGCAGCACCCTTCGCGAGTTCGGGATGATCTTGTTCCTTCCAGCTTGCGGGCGCTCCTTCAAGGAAGCGCAATAGTTTTCGACGTCGGACTGCTTCACGAGCCGTATCCACGAGGAAAGCGCTGCGTCCACGGCGTCCCGCAAGGGCATCAATTTCCCGCACGAGGTCTTCGGGGAGAAGTATATGCGTGCGCTTTGTTCGCTTGGCCTTCATGGATACATAATGAGTGTGCCATAAAAGTGTGCCGAAGAAAAGCGTGAATCACTTGCGTTGTTGTGTTGCCACCAAGCAACCATGCGGCGGGAGCACTCCCCCGCATTTGGGGGAGTTTTGTTCCACATTGCTCAAGATTCGCCCATCTTTTTCTGCGCGAATTCATCGAATTGGGGTAGCGTTTGTCTTCCGCCCCACCTCAGCCTGGAGGTACCTATGACCACAGCGCGCGTCTACCTCTATTGGAGCGTGATTCTGTTGGCTGGCCTCGTGCCCGCACTACTCCTCGGCAGCAGAGGGCGTGTGTCCGCCACGGTGGGCAGCGCAAGCTCCGACTTCAATCCGAAGTCCGTTCGCGTCTACGTCTCGCTGTTCGACATAAACGCCGCACCCGGCAAAGAGCCGGCTGCCATTAGACAGGTACCCGCTCCTCAGAAGTCGCAACCCGGTGGGCGGCCCTCCGGCGAATCACCCCACGTTCTCCAGGATGCAGATACCAGCTCCAAACAGGCGGAGCGGCTCAAGGCCTTTTTCGGCGATGCGCTTCTTCAGGCGCTCCGGAAAAGTGGCTTCAACGCGGCCCCCGTAGGGAGCTCCCACCCGGGAAAAGGCGTGCTTCTAAAAGGGGTGTTCGCGGAGGTGGATTCGCAGAATCACAATTGCCTGGCCGTTCTGGGGGGTACGACCCCGTCGCCAAGATTCGCGCTCTATGTGGGGGCCTACAATCTGGCGCGGCCCGATCAGCCGCTTTACCACGTCATGACCATGGAGAATTGCGATGCGCATTATGGACCGGTCATCAGCCTGAACAACTACATCCCCATGGATGAATACGAGGTCAGCAAAAACCCCACCGAGGAGGAAGTCCGCAAGATTTGCGCGCAGATCGTGGCAAACCTAAGGGCTCTTCTCAGTGTCAATTCGGCGGCCTTCTCCGACTAGCCGGTGAAGCGGATACAATCGGTTCCTCTCTGACAACATCTACCAGGAAAGCCAGCTTGCAAATCACAGCAGCATGCTTGAAAATCAAGTAAGGTCCTCTCTTCGCATGGCGGACGGAGGGCCGGCCCCGAAAACGCTCATTCGCGGGAGGCACGAAATGTTGTTTGACGCGCATCCCATCTTCCGCCGACTCGCCCGGCCAGTAGCGCTCACGTTGGCGCTGCTCTCGCTCGCGTTCCTCCTACAGGTAACGCCACACTCCCATGCCAATGGCCAGGACGAAGCCGCCTGCCGCCTCTGCCAGGTTGCCCATCTGGGCGTCACCCCGGCTGTGGCGGTTGTTTCCTTCAGCACTCCAATCGTTTCCTTTAGTGAATTTGTAATTTGTTCGGAGGTCAGCTTCGCGGAGCCGCCTTCCGGGCATTCTTCTTCCCGCGCCCCGCCTTTTTCCTTCGCTTCCTAAATCCCAATCAGGGTTGTGCCTTGTTGCGCGGCTCCATTTAGCCGTGCACCCGCTGTTTTTACAGCGGTCTCTATCAACACAAGCACGTCACGCGGACGTTTCCATAAGGAATCGGAGGAAGAATGCGATACGGTTTTCGAGTAGCTGTTCTTTTTGCAGTCCAAGCGATCTTTGTTGTCGCGGCGGTATTCGCGCAGACGGGTAACTCCGGATCTATAGAAGGGACAGTTCTAGATCCTTCGGGGAAGACCGTGGCCAACGCCACGGTGGAAATCACCAATGTGGTCAGCGGCCTTGAGCGCACCACGAACACCGCTAAAGACGGCTCCTTCCATTTTACCAACGTGCCGTTTAACCCGTACCACCTGAGCGTGAACGCCAGTGGATTTGCGCCAGCTTCGCAGGACGTTGAAGTGCGCTCCTTCGTGGCCACGAAGGTGGATATCTCACTGACAATCGGGACCGCCAGCACCACGGTAGTCGTGGAATCAAATGGCGCGGACCTGCTGGAAACCGACTCGACCTTTCATACGGATCTCAGCCGCGAATTGTTCGAGAACGTGCCCCTGGAGAGTTCGACCTCTTCAGTCAGTTCGCTCGTGACGCTGACGACCCCGGGGGTTGCGGCCGACTCGAATGGCCTGTTCCACGGTCTGGGCGATCACGCGGAGAACTCCTTCTCCGTGGACGGGCAGCCGATTACGGATCAGCAGAGCAAAGTCTTTTCCAACCAGATTCCGTCGGAATCGATTCAGTCGCTGGAAGTGATTTCCGGGGCGCCACCGGCGGAATTTGGAGACAAAACAAGCCTGGTCATCAAAGTGACCACGCGCTCCGGTTTGGGCGTCAATCAGGCGCACGGCAGCGTAATCACGTCATACGGCAGCTTCGGCACGCCGAGTTTCTCGGCAGACCTGGCGTATGGCGGCAAGAACTGGGGGAATTTTATCGCACTCAGCGGGTTGCAATCCGGCCGCTTCCTCGATCCTCCAGAACACACGGTCATGCACGATAAAGGCAACGAAGAGAACTTTTTCGACCGCGTGGACTATAAATTCTCCGAAGCGAACACCATCCAATTAAACCTGGGCTACACACGTTCGTGGTTTCAGACCCCTAATTCCTTCGACGCGCAGTATGCCACGGCATGGAACGGCCTGGTAGTGGACAACGGAGGTCTGGGCCCCAACGGCGAGTTGGTGGGCCCGGCAGACCAGCGTTCCAAGATCGGAACCTTCAACGTCGCTCCAACCTTCGTTCACCTGATCGGCACGGAGGCCGTATTTACGATCGGCGCCTTCGTGCGCCAGGACCAATACCACTACTACCCGAGCGCGAATCCATTTGCCGACTTCACTCCTGATCTGCAGGCCGAGAGCATCGGCCAAGCTCGCAGGCTGACCAACGCTGGCCTGCGGTCCGATATTTCCTACGTAAAGGGTATTCATAACATCAAGGCGGGCATCACCTACGAACAAACCCTTCTCACGGAAAACGACTCGCTTGGAATCGTTGACCCCACGTTCCTGCCGTCCTTGGTGGACGCCAATGGCAATCCGTGCCAGACACCGCTCGGCGTCAATCTGGACGCGCCATGCACGACCCTGGCTCCTTACGACTTGACAGCTGGCGGGAACTACTACTTTTTCCGTGGACACACCGACGTGAAGGAACTGGCGCTGTATGCGCAGGACACCATTACGAAGGGCAACTGGTCGTTCAACCTGGGAATACGCGGTGATTTCTACAACGGACTCTCGGTCACAAAGCAGGCAGAACCGCGCCTAGGAGTCGCATACAACATCAAGCCGACAAATACGGTGCTGCGGGTTTCCTACGCGCGGATACTGGAGACACCCTTTAACGAAAACCTGGTTCTGGCCAGCGAAGGATGCAACGACCCGGTGGTCAATGCCCTCATGTCGTCGCTACAAGGCTATCCTTGCCTCACTGTGCCCCTGACTCCGGGCTTCCGGAATGAATTTCATGCCGGATTCCAGCAAGCCTTTGGCAAATACCTGATGCTCGAAGGGGAGTACATGTGGAAGTACACCCACAATGCGTACGACTTCAGCATTCTGGGCAACACGCCGATCACGTTCCCGATTGAATGGCACAACTCCAAAATACCCGGCTATATGCTCCGGGCCAGCGTGCCGAACTTCCACGGCTTCACGGCGTATTTTGTGGCTTCCAGCGTGGCGGCGCGCTTCTTCCAGCCGCAAGTCACGGGCATAGGGGCAACGCCGGCGGGGCAAGGTGGAACAGGAGTATTCCGCATTGACCACGACGAACTTTTCAACCAAACAACCCACTTGCAATATCAGCCGTGGAAGCGCGGGCCGTGGGTGGGCGTCAATTGGAGATATGACAGCGGCCTGGTAGCGGGCCCGGTTCCCTGCTTTGGAGGGAGTTGCGCGGGTGATCAAAGTACTCCGGGTTTCGTGAACGTTTCGGGGCTAACGCCCGATCAGCAATTCCAGGCAGGTCTGTTCTGCGGCAGCGTGGTGGCGGCCCCGCCAAGTGCAAGCAATCCGCTGGGAGTTCCCATCAGCGCGAACGGCTTGTGCCCCGCATCCCAGTATGGATCAACACTCCTCCAGATACCGAAGTCAGGCACCGAAAACGACGACAAGAATCCGCCGCGCGTCACTTCGCGCAACCTGTTCGACATTGCCGTCGGCGAGGACAATTTGTTCAACGGCGACCGCCACAAGTGGAGTTTGCGCTTCACCGTAATCAACTTGGCCAATAAGTATGCGCTGTACAACTTCCTCTCCACGTTTAGCGGCACGCACTATGTGACCCCGAGAACAGAAACGGTGGAGTTGGGCTTCCACTTCTGACCGATCTTTGGTCTTTCACGGCGCCCCACGAGACTCCTCTTCCGAGTCTTGAGGGGCGCTCCATTTGTGCGCTCTTTTCAGTCCCCGCGCCTTCGATTGTGCGTGGGTCCATGCCTTAAGGAAGCCGCCCCGCTGCTTGTATTTGTGTGTAAAATCATGTTCATCATGTCTGTTTCTTCAAAGAATTCTCCAGAAAGCAAACTTCGTATCGGCATCGACCTTGGCGGCACAAAAATCGAATTCATCGCCCTTGCGTACGATGGCCGCGAACTTCACCGCCACCGCGTGGCGACGCCGCGGCATGATTATGACGGCACCGTGCGCGCGATCAAGGAAGGCGTCGAACTCATCGAGCATAAGCTGCATCGCAGCGCGACAGTCGGCATTGCCATTCCCGGCACGATTTCCGGGATCACCCACGCGGTGAAGAACGCAAATTCCGTGTGGATGAACGGCCAACCATTTGACCGCGACGTGGGCAAGGCGCTGGATCGCGAGGTGCGCTGCGCAAATGACGCCAATTGCCTGGCCGTTTCGGAAGCCACGGACGGCGCGGGCGCGGGCCAGCACGTCGTGTTTGCCGTGGTTTTGGGGACAGGTTGCGGCGGCGGCATTGCCGTCGATGGCCGCGTGCTTAATGGGCGTAACGGCGTTGCGGGGGAATGGGGTCATACCGTCCTGCCCTGGATGCACCCCGACGAATTCCCCGGTCCTGCCTGTTTCTGCGGCCTTCACGGCTGCATTGAAACGTGGATTTCCGGCACCGGCCTGGAAGCCGACTACGAACGCGCCACCAAAACCCGTTTGAAGGGAAAAGAGATCATCGCGCGCTGCGAGGTCGGAGAAGCGGCGGCGGTGGCCAGCCTGGAGCGCTACGAGGATCGCCTGACGCGCAGCCTCTCGCAAATAGTGAACATCCTCGACCCCGACGTGATTGTCCTTGGCGGGGGCGTATCGCAGGTGCCGCGACTGTACCGGAATGTGCCGCAGAGACTGAAGAATTACGTGTTCGGGAGAGAAGCCGATACGCCGGTGCTGGTGGCCAAACACGGCGATGCCAGCGGCGTTCGCGGTGCCGCATGGCTCTGGCCGCTCGAAACACGCTAAACATTACTGGCCGCGCGCCCCAACGTGCCCTTCGCTCCCGCAGGAGGATGCGCAGAGAATTGGCTATGTCTCCGCTCGTTCAGTTACGGCAGCGGCAGCATGCGACGATACGGTGCAACTCACAAAAGGAAACGCCCTCCGGGGATGCCGGAGGGCGTTTCTGGGGAAAGAGGGAATCGGGACAACTGTACAGCTAGACTCTGCCGCGGCGAATCACTAGCAACATCAGGGCGAGCATGCCAGAAACGAGCAGCGCCAGGCTGCTGGGTTCCGGAGTCTGCACGATGAATTCCTGGACCTGAGTCGAACCACTGGAGTTCAAGCCCACGTTGGTGACGATAAGGAAGTCGCTCGGATTGACCGTGGTGTAGTTGCTAGCGAGCTCCGCGCTGGAAAGCCAAGTTCCAATATCGGTGTAGCCCGCACTCGGATCCGTCAGGTCCCAAAGTGCGTGTTGGATGCTGACCCACTGGTTCTGGTCGGCTGGAGTAAACTGGGACACGAGCCAAGCCACTTCTTCGTAGAGTGTGGTGGCGTTGGCAGCCGAGATCCCACTCCCAAACCGCGTGTTAGAGAAATTGCTGGTAGAGATGGCCGTGCCTAGGTTAGTGACGTTGGCTGTCCAGGTCTGACCGAAATTTACCTCGTGCAGCACGTCGTCGCAGAACAGCGTGACACTCTGCCCATTCATTGTGCCGACGTAGGGGCTGACGTAGTAGTGGCCATCATTGACGCCGTTGACGCCCGTGAACACCATATTCACCGTCGTGCCATCGGCCTGAGCGGTGCACGCCAAGAAGAGTGCCAAGCCGATCAGCCCGAATACCTTGAAGAAGTTGTTTCGCATATGTCTCCCGTGCTTTCCCATTGAGTTGATACAGGGCTGCGGTACCCTAGTCAGGAGCAGTGCATGTTAGATGCCAGAAACAAGTTTTTCAAGTCACAGAAAAGAAGACGGTTATTTTGATCAGGATGGGCCTATTAAGGAGAAGTGTGACTTTTCTTGCACAATATCATCCTTCTGGTTCCTAACACTCCACTTTACATAGGCTTACGAGTACTAATGGTTATAGTTCCAGTACGGACTCGCTCCGGGGGGTCTGCTCGACCTTCAAGGGCTGGAGTTGACTGCACATTCAATCCAAAAATGTGGCCCTGTCCTGAAGACAGACAGGGCCACATCCGAATCAGGATACTGTCAAGGAAAGCGGATTAGTCGCCACTCGCCGCCTTGCTCATCTGCGCCATCCAGGCTTCCGAACGCCGCTTCATCTCCTCCGGCGTGACGTCTTCCACATGTTGGCCGAATCCCCACTGGTGGCCGAACGGGTCGCGGACTTTGGCATAGCGGTCACCCCAAAACTGGTTTTGGAGCGGCATCTCCACTTTGCACCCGGCCTTCACCGCACGGTCGTACAGCGCATCCACGTTGTCGGTGTAAATGAAGAGATAGGCCGATTGCGGGCCACTGGGGTCCGGCGCATTGGCCATGCCGGGGAATTCGTCACTCAACATCAGCCGCGAATCGCCGATCTGTAGCTCAGCGTGTCCAATGCTGCCGCCCGGCCCCGTCATGCGGCCCAGTTCCTTGGCTTGAAAGACCTCCTTGTAGAAGTCGATCGCGCGAGCAGCATCCTTGCACACGATGGATGGGGTAATGGAATGGTACCCGTCTGGAATTGCCTTGACTGCGCACATAATTCCTCCTTAGAGAATGTGAGATGAACGCGCAGGAGGCAGAAGCAGCGGGTGAACAAACGGCAGGGAGCGCTGCGCGTGGAAACCCTGAATACGCTCCTGCGGCGAGCAAGTCAAGCAGGAACTTCGCTGGAGAGAAAATGTCGCAAACCGCCCGGCTCAATCGTAAGGCCGTCAAGCAGAGGCTTTCAGTATTCCCGGTAGAGTTGCGGAAACTGCTTCTTCAGGCCGGCAATTATTGGCAGATCGTTGATGCGGATGTAGGGGCTATCCAGGTGATGCTTCAAGTAGTCCTGGTGATAGCCTTCCGCGGGGTAGAACGCCTTTAACTCAACGACCTGGGTCACGATCTTCTGCGGGTAGACCTTCGCGGCGTCCAACTGCGCGATGTACGCCTGGGCAATCCGCTTCTGTTCATCGCTCGAAAAAAACACGGCGGAGCGGTATTGCGGCCCCCAATCGGGACCCTGCTTGTCCAGCTCCGTAGGATTGTGCACCACGGAAAAGAAAATCATCAGCACCTGGCCGTAGGTGATCTGCGAAGGATCGAAAACCACCTTGACGCTCTCCGCGTGTCCTGTGCTTCCACCGCCCACCATTTCGTAGTGCGCGGTTTCCGCTTCACCGCCGGAGTAGCCTGAAGTCGCGGAGATGACTCCCCTGGTGTGCTGATAGACAGCCTGCACGCCCCAAAAGCAGCCTCCGGAAAGAACAGCCACTTCCTGACTCCTCGTAGCGGCTATTGGTTCATCTAGGGCGGGTTTTGGAAAAGACGCGTTCGTGCGCGCTGCGATTGCGTCGGGTGCAGCGGAAAGGCAGGTCAATACTCCTGCGAAAGCGATCGTGGCGATGCGGAATCCGTAGCCAGGCTTCATTTCTCTAACCCCAGAGGCGGTCTGTGAGTCCAAACTGCATTCTGATTCCTTGGATGCAGGAAAACATTTTGGGGATTCACGTCCGCGCTCTTCCTTGATGCTCCCTGGGGATTCTCCATGGAACCTGTGGCCCACCTGTGGCATCTTACCTGGTGCCCGACAAACAACAGACCTGGAGGAATGAACGATGCGCACGCCGATCTTTCTCACCATCGCTTGTTGCACCGCCGTACTCGCTGTGAGCCCCGCCAGCGCTCAAGTGACCTATGGAAAGAAGCCGCAATTGCCTGCGCCCTTTGCGACAAAATCGGCGGGCAACGGTCCTTCCGAAAGCAAGCCCCCGGCGGGGTTCCTGCCAAGTGTCCCTGCTGGATTCCATATCAATGTTTTCGCCAAAGATTTTAAAGTGCCCCGGTTCCTAACCGTTGCCCCCAATGGCGATATTTTTCTTGCCGATACGGGTGCGGGAAAGGTCGTCGTTCTCCGTGATCCCCAGCACACAGGCGGGGCACAGCAGCGGGAAGATTTCGCCGAAGGTTTGAACCGGCCTTTTGGCATCGCCTTTCACGAGGACTACGTCTACGTCGGCAACAACGGCGAAGTGGTGCGTTTTCGGTACGACGGAAAGACCTCCAAAAGGCTGGGGGATGCCGAACACGTTCTCGACCTGCCGCCGGGTGGAGGCCACTTCACGCGCACGCTGGCGTTCAGCAAGGACGGCAGCAAGCTTTACGTCAGCGTGGGTTCCTCGTCCAACATCGACTTCGAGAAGGACCAGCGACGTGCCGCGGTCCTGGTGTGCGATCCGGACGGGAAGAACTCGCGCATTTTCTCGAGCGGCTTGCGCAATGCGGTCGGCCTGGCGGTCGAACCGCTGACCGGCGAGGTATGGGTCAGCGTGAACGAACGGGATGAACTGGGCGATAATCTGCCGCCCGATTACTTCACCTCGATAAAGGACGGCGGCTTCTACGGCTGGCCCTACAGCTATATTGGAGGCAACGTCGATCCACGCGTGCAGCCGCAGAAACCCGAGCTCGTCGCCAGGGCCATCATCCCCGATGTGTTGCTGGGAGCGCACGTGGCGCCATTGCAGTTTGCCTTCTATACCGGCAAGCAGTTTCCGGAATCGTACCGTGGCGGAGCGTTCGTGGCGGAGCATGGCTCGTGGAATCGCGCTTCGCGCGCGGGCTATCAGGTGGCCTTTGTGGCGTTCAAAGATGGAAAGGCTTCGGCAGATCCCGTTCCGTTTCTAACGGGGCTGGTACCGGATCCCGGCGGTAGAAACGTGAATGGCCGCCCCGTGGGCGTGGCCGTGGCTCCCGATGGAGCGCTGCTGGTCAGCGACGATGGGGCTGGCGTGGTCTATCGCGTCACCTACGTGCCCTGAGCGTTTCTCACCTGCATTCCGGCGGCGGCTCGCATCCACGAGCGCGTGTCACTGCACATTCAGAGTCAACAGAATCGGTGTCAACGGGAGCTGCTTGCTGGTGCCGCTGGGCGTCGCCGTCGGCGTAATGGTGATGGTCCCAGACGGTGTCTGAAACTTGAAGGTGGCGCTGGCGACGGCACTATTCGCATAGTTGGGCGCGATCGCCATGGCCTGGACGGTGGTTAACGAACTCAAGGAAATCGCCGCCTGGTAAGTCGGAGATGAAACCGCGGGGGTCGAGCCGTCCGTGGTGTAGTGGATGGCTGCGCCAGCCGTGGCGTCTGTGATAGTTACGGACTGCGCTGCGGTAAACGTTCCACTCGCGGGCGTAATCACGGGCGTTGCGGCGCTCTGCGGTGGCGGCGGGCTTACCGACTGCGAGGAGCCGGCGCTGCCGCATCCAATCCCTGAAAATACCAGCGCGGTCATCAACAGAGCGGCGGCGGTAGAGGCCAGCCGCCGCGGCGGTGCCTGCAACTGAGTTCTTGTGCGCAACGTCAGCGTGAACAGCAGCAACGCGGCGAAAAACGCCAGCGAAAAGCCCGGTTGAGGACGCAGACTACCGGAAGTTTGCCGCGCCAGCCCCGGAAACACCGCCGCTTGCGCAGGAGACAGTGTTGAGATCGATACCGTGAAGGGAGTCGCGGCGCCGTTGGCCACAGCCACGCTGGCGGGGACTGTGCAAAGCGCGCCAAAGGGAACTCCCGAACACGCAAAGGTGATTGTCCCCGTGAAGTTAGGGCCAGGCATGGCCTGCAAATTGTAAGTGGCGGTCTGCCCGGCGGAAACGGTCGCGGTGGTGGAGCCTCCATTTGCGGAGGCGCTCAGCAGCACAGCAGGAGGCGCGTTACCGTAAAGATTAATGGTCTGCGGAGAATTTGGCGCGTCATCGGCGATAGTGACAATAGCGCTGAGAACGCCGTTGTCGCTGGGGGAGAAGGTGACAGAAATCGTGCATGTGGCTTGCGGAGCAATCGCGGCGGCGGTGCAGGTCTGCGTCTCACTCCAGTCCTTCGGGTAAGAACCGGCTAAAGTAACCGCTGAAATATGGAGGGTCGCGTTACCCGTGTTGGTCAGCGTGATTACTTGCGGAGTACCCGAAGTACCCTGCGTCTGGCTGCCAAAGCCCAGACTGCTGGAGGACAAAGAGACCTGCGGTTGCATCGTACTGCTTGTGCCAACCCCGGAAATGGTTACTGATTGCGGGCTGCCGGGAGCGTTATCTGTGATCTGCAGCGTTGCCTGAAGCACGCCGGTGACTGCCGGGGTGAAAGAGAGCGTGGCTTGGCACGAAGCTTGTGGAACAAGCGCACTCGGGCAATTGTTTGTTTCCGAAAAACTGTGCGTGGAATCGCCGGCGATCGCCAGAGAGCTGAGGGACATCGTGACGTCGCCAATGTTGCTTAAGGTTACCGTAATGGTCTGAGGCGAGGTTGTTCCGACCGGCGTCTGCGGAAAGGCTCCCCCACCCGATATCTCCAAATAGGGGCCGGAAGAAGCTTGTGGATTGGTGTTGGTGATGTACAGTCCGGACTCATAATAGTTCGATGAACCGTCGGTGAAGGGTGAGCCCGAAAGTTCAGTGACTGCGCCGGTGGTTGGGTCCGCCTGGAAACCGTGCACGGAACCATTGAGCAATGAATAGAGATAAGGGCCTTGCGGGTCAGTCACAGTCAGGAGCCCAAAGGGATACGCGATTTGCGTGGAGCTGCTCAACTGCGTCAGCGCCCCGGTTGTCTGATCAATGGAGTAGGTATTGAAGCTCGGAGGCGCTCCACCTACATTGACATAAAGAAAACTCCCGCTGGGATCCACGACGATGGCATGCACCATCGTATAGTCGACAAAAATCGCAGTGATTGCCGTGACGGAGCCATCCGCCGGCGATAGCTGAAAGGACGACAGCCAGCTACTGAATTGGCCATAGGCCTGAAACAAAAAACGCCCCTTCGGATCCATCGCGCTGACTAGAGAGGGCCCGGGCGTGTCCACCGCGCTCAGATTGTAGAGTTCGCCGGTATTTCCATCGATGTCGTAGACATCAAATCCCGCATAGAGATTGTCGCCATACGGACCCAGCGCGACGTAGAGATGCCGCCCGCTGGGTTCCACGAAGACGTTTGTCGGCTGCGCGGTGAAATCCAGGGACCACTGGGGACCGAGATCGAGCGTCGGACCCAGAGTGGCATTGGAAGTATCGATCACGTAGGGTGTTATGGAACTGTTGCCATTCGGATTCCCCGGGAAATCACCAGTCTGAAAACCGACATATACAAATTGTCCCGTGGGTTCGGTAGCGATCGAGAGCGGATTGGACGGAGCCTGCTCCGAGCCGGGAATGGGAACATAGGGAATGGGAGAGCGCGGAACCTCCGTCAGCGCGCCACTGGCCGGATCGATCGCATACATGGCGATGCTTGTGGGGCCGGCGACAAAAAGAAACTTTCCTTGTCCATCCACCGCCATGGGTGCAGCCGCGTGCGCGGGAAAGGGACTCAGCGACGGAATTGGAGTAAGGGAACCCGAAGTGGAGTTTTTGTCGAATCCCGAAATGACCGCCGCATTTGGATTGCCCGTGCCTGTGCCGGTGGCATAAACGTGCTGCTGCGGTGTTTGGCATATGCCCAGACTCGCCATGCCGAGTAGGGGCATTAGCAGGGCGCACTTCCGGAAAGGGAATTGCCAGAAGTGGTAGAAGAACGCTTTCATGGCGTGCTACTCCTGAACAAAAATAATGATTGGGCCTGAGAGGGAACCGCTATGACGGTAGCGTGATGTAGTAAGGTCGTCAACATAGATTGTGCAAAGAGCAATGTGAAAGAAAGGGAAGACCTGTTCCAAAATGGAACACCGCCCCTTGAAGAAGCCTCCGCGCGCAGATCGTAATTCTCCGTAAATCACGGCGAAAGAATTGGGACGTTTCGAGAGGCCATCTCATGAGTGGTTTCCGGGAGGGCACGGCTTCAGCCGTGCCGAAAAGCCCAGGGATTTCAGGGGTTTTAACCCCTGAGGTGGGAGCGGAAGGATCGCGGGGGATTTAAGAGGTACGCGCGAGTCTCTAGCACGTCACTGCGACACTACTACTGGATGTCATCCCGAGCGCAGCGAGGGATCTGCTTTTCGCAATAGCCCAGAAAGAAGTTGCATCAGTGCGGCGACCAGTTCGGGTGGCTGGTGAACAAGCCATCGACGAAGCCAATCTGGTAGGAAATGAACAAGCCGAAGCCCAGGCTCAGCACGCCGGAAGCTGTCACCAGTCCACGAGTCATCCAGGCAAACCGCGAACCGGCGTAAGTGAACGGCAAGGAGAGCGCAGCCGTAATCAGGATCATTCCGCCGATCGTGCCGACTCCGAAGATCAAAAGATAGAGGACGCCCCAGCGCGGGTCGTGGATCGTGGTGAGAACGAGAAGGGCCACAGCGGCGGAGCCCGCAAGGCCGTGTACAATCCCGATCAGCAGAGGCCGCAACGAATGGAATAGCCCGAGTCTTGCGAACGGGCTGCTCAGCCAGCGAGGCGCCGCGAGCGAGTCGCCGTGGTGTTCCTTCGCCGGGGCGTGCTCGTGCCAGTGGTAATGCAGGTGGGAACCGTGCTCATGAATGTGCGCGTGCTCGCCAGTGAGATGAGGATGCGCGGGCGAAAATTTTTCACTCAGCCATCTGGTGACGCCCGCGAGGTTCAGCACGCCAAGGAGAATCAGCATCAGGCCGACGGCCAATTCCATGGTCAGGCCGACGCGGGGCGGAATCGCCAGATTGAAGAGGATGATGGCGGCGCCGACCACCAGAATGGTCAGCGTATGGCCTATACCCCACAACGCGCCGATCAGCGCTGCCTTGGAAAGGGAGCGCTCGCGGGTCACGATGGTGGACACGGCGATGACGTGGTCCGGGTCCGTGGCATGACGCATGCCCAGAAAGAACCCGATGACGAGAATGGCCAATCCGCTGATCATAGGACGCCGGTGAAAACGCGGCTGCATATAGAATAGTCGAGGACGCCGCCAAAGAGCGAATGTTTCCGCGCTGGGTCAGTCTGTGATTTCGCGATTACAGAGGAGCAACTAACCTTCGCAAGGGCATAAAAGAAGCAGCCCGTTCCTAAATTGCATGCTTTGGTTTCTCGCCCACCCATTTCACCTCGGCATCGCGTCCGGCAATGTGAATAAACGCGTTCCAATCATGAACAAAGAATCGATAGCACCAAGTGCCACTGGGCAGTTTTGCTGCTAAATCGGGAAGGGACGACAGATGGTCGGATTTCGCCGGGTCGCCGCTCACACAAATAGGTTTCCCATCCGGAAGGAAGGGGTATGTCGAAACAGGAGGATCAACGGCGCAGAAACATAGACCGTTCACGACCAGAGTTGCTTCTTGGTACGCCTGACGCTCTGGTTCGGGGTCGTCGGGCCATCCGACCAACAGATTCATCTGAAATTTCGCGATTCCCGACGCGTAGTCGAGTTGAAACGAAAATATCTCTGCGTCATGGAATCCATTGGGCAAATTGTCATCTAACTCTTCCAGAGTCACCGTGTTTCCCTCCACTTGGACCTCAGAGGTAAATGAGATAGCGCGCCTCCACCGATGCTGAAGAAGGGGCATCGTCCCAGCGAGCTGGCCTCAGCGCCTGCTAATCGCACCTGCCGAAAACCGCCCCCGCACAATCCCCTTCGTATCACGCCCGGCGGCGCGGCTATTCCGATTTCAGAATGCGCATAAATTCGGTGGCCGCGTGCGGGAGCCGCGCGCCGCGACGCGAGATGATATAGAGATGCCGCGGAATATTCAGTTGGCGGAGTTTCAGTTCTTTCAGCCAGCCGTGCTCGACCTCCCAGGTTACGCACATGCGCGGCACGATGGCCACGCCCATGCCCATCTGGACGAAACGCTTGATGCTTTCGATGGTGGGCATTTCGATGGGCATGTTCAGCGGGGTGCGATGCCGCGCAAATAGCTCAATCACTTTGCGGCGGAAAGGCGAATCCACGATGTGCGCAATGAACGATTCCTTGCTGAGCTCTTCGATCTCCACTTCGCGCTTTTTGGCCAGAACGTGCTTCGGCGGTACCACCAGCGTCAACTCATCCTTCAGGATCTCCGTGGCCTGCAATTGCGTTTCGCGCGGCACAAACGAAACCGCGCCGAGGTCCAGACGGTAGTTGACCACCTCGTGCGGAATATCGCGCGAAAACATGCGATGCACGCGCACCTGCACACCCGGATGCGCTTCGCGGAATCGCGCCAACGCCGGCAGCAAGGCGTGGATGGAGCTTTCATTGACGCCCAGGGCAAGCTCGCCGCGCTTGAGCCCCTCCAGCTCCATAAGGCTCTTCTTAACCTCGTCGCGCAGGTTGATCAAACGTTCGGCATATTCGCGCAAGAGCGTACCGGCATCGGTCAGGCGCACGGGGCGGGCGCCGCGGACAAACAGCGGCTGGCCCAGGGAATCCTCCAACTTGCGTATGGCCAGGCTGACCGCGGGCTGCGTGCGGTAAAGCCGTTCGGCGGCACGGGAAAAGCTGCCTTCCTTGGCAACAGTGAGAAAAACCTGCAATTCGCCTAGATCCATAACGATAGCGCCTCTCTTCGGGCGCGCACGGGGGTCTTCCGCTGCGCTGGGGCTGGCGGTGGAGACTGCCGTTTCCCCGGTCCCGTCTTTCCCTTAGTATAAGGTAGAATTATGAATTATAGAACCAAGATAAATTGGACTAAAGCCCCCCGCCGTGCGTTACTGGAATTCTAGCTTTGGGGGTACCCATGAGCCACGTCCGCATTTTCGATACCACCCTCCGCGACGGTGAACAGTCGCCGGGCTTCTCCATGAACACGGAAGAGAAAATCCGCATGGCGCACCAGCTCGCTGCGTTGGGCGTGGACATCATCGAGGCCGGCTTTCCGATCGCTTCCAAGGGCGACATGGAAGCCGTGCTGGCCGTGGCCAAGGAAGTTCGCGAAGTGCCGATTGCAGGGCTGGCGCGGGCTCGCAAGGATGACGTCCTTGCCGCCGCGGAAGCGTTGAAACCGGCGAAATATCCGCGCATGCACGTGTTCCTGGCGACCTCCGACTTGCACCTGCAGGCCAAGCTGCACATAACGAGAGAGCAGGCGCTCGAAGCCATCGGCTCGATGGTAAAGCTGGCGCGGAATTTCGTTCCTGAAGTGGAGTTTTCCGCTGAAGACGCCGGGCGAACGGAAATTGATTTTCTTTGCCAGGCCTGCCAGGTCGCCATGGATGCAGGCGCCACGATTTTGAATCTGCCGGACACCGTGGGCTTCGCTGTGCCGGAAGAGTATGCAGATATGTTCCTGAAGGTGCGCGCACACCTGGGCGATCCGGATCATATTATCTTTAGCGCGCATTGCCACGATGATCTGGGCCTCGCGGTGGCGAATTCGCTGGCGGCCGTTCGCGCCGGAGTGCGCCAGATTGAGTGCACGGTGAATGGCATTGGCGAGCGCGCGGGCAACGCTGCCCTGGAAGAGGTGGCCGTCGCGCTTGCAGTGCGCAAGGAAAGCTTTGGCATAGCCACGAAGCTCAAGCTGGACGAGCTGTACAAGTCCAGCCGCCTGTTGACGCAGATTACCGGGGCGCAGGTGGCTCCCAATAAAGCCGTGGTGGGCGCAAACGCGTTCGCGCATGAAGCCGGCATTCACCAGGACGGCATCATCAAGAACCCCCTGACCTACGAGATTATTTCGCCGGAGGCCGTGGGCGTGCCGGCGCGTTCGCTGGTGCTCGGCAAGCACTCCGGACGCCATGCGCTGCGGATTTCGCTCACGGAACTCGGCTACGACCCGAATGACGCCGAACTCGCCGAGTGCTATCGCCGCGTGACCACGCTGGCCGATGCGTCCAAGCAGGTGCGCGCGCGCGACCTCATGACCATCGCCCACGAAGTGATGCGCCGCAAAGCCGTGCCATTGGCCAGCGAAGCCGCGCCCGCGGTCTGACCCGCGCTACAATCTTTAGCAGGCCCCGGAGGTAATGTCCTAGCTTGTCATTCCGAGCGAAGCGAGGAATCTGCTTTTCCTTTGCCTCACTTGAACATTCCTTCTGCAGGGTTCAAACGCCCCTGAAGAAAAGTTTTTTGGCATTTTCAACAAGCTGTAAGGACGGGGACCACACGATGAAGTTGAAGAAGAAGATTGTGCTTCTGCCGGGCGATGGTATCGGCCCGGAAGTGACGCGCGCGGCCGCCAGCGTGCTCCAGGAATGCGCGCGGGAATTCCAACATCAATTTGAAACGATCGAACTGCCGATCGGCGGCGCGGCCATCGATAAGACCGGGAGCCCGCTGCCCAACGAAACTCTGGACGCTTGCCACAAAGCTGATGCGGTGTTTTTGGGAGCGGTGGGCGGTCCGAAGTGGGATGCGCTGGCGGTGGGCAGGCGGCCCGAAACGGGGTTGCTTGGTTTGCGCAAGGGACTTGGGCTATACGTGAATCTGCGGCCGGTGAAAGTGCTGGAGCCGCTTCGCGGGATCTCGCCGCTGCGCCCGGAGCGCCTGGGCGATCTGGACATCGAAATTGTGCGCGAGCTGGCCGGCGGAATGTATTTCGGCGAGCGCGGCAACGTGAACGAGAACGGCGTCGAGCGCGCCTTTGACACGGAGTCCTATTCCACGCCGGAAATCGAGCGCATCGCGGCATTCGCCTACACACGCGCGGAGGCCCGCTCGCGCCGGCTCTGTTCGGTGGATAAGGCCAACGTCCTCACGAGTTCGCAACTCTGGCGCCGCACGGTAACCGCGATGAGCGCGGTCTACCCTGACGTAAAGCTCGAGCACATGTACGTGGACAATGCCGCGATGCAACTCACGCTGCGGCCCACGCAGTTCGACGTGATCCTCAGCTCCAACATGTTTGGCGATATTCTGAGCGACGCGGCCGCCGCACTCGTCGGCTCCATCGGCTTGATTCCTTCGGCCAGCTTTGGCAGCAGCGCGCCGCTCTTCGAGCCCATACACGGCTCGGCGCCGACGCTTGCCGGGAAAGACATGGCCAATCCCATCGGCTCGATTCTGAGCGCCACGATGATGCTTCGCGATACATTTGGCCTCGGCCTCGAAGCTGATTGGGTGGAACAATCGCTGGTGCGCGTCCTGGGCGGAGGCTATCGCACCACGGACATCGCCGAACCCGGCACGACGACGGTGAGCACTTCGGCGTTCCTGGAAATCCTGCATCAGGAAATGCAGCGCACCTTCGAGCATGCCGAAAAATACGGCTGGGGCGTCTAAGCCAACTTCTCCTCAGTCCGAATCCTCCCGGCTCAAAACAATCCCACTCCCTGCGCCGCACGATTGCGTTGTAGGCCAGGTTTCGATTGCGCGACTAATACAGCCAGACTTCTGGCTTTTGTGTTATCGTCCGGCCATGAAAAGAGCATTCGTACTGTTTGCTGCACTGTGCATGGCCTTGCCCCTTGCCGCCCAGCAGACGGCCACACCAAAGCCTGAAGTGCACGAGCGGCCGTTGAACGTCGACGAGGCGGCGGTCTGGCAGATTTCGGAAGACTGGGTCAGATTCTATAACGCCGGGGACGCGGCGAAGGTCGCGGCGCTGTACACCGAAGACGGCTACTATCTTTCGGCGCACATCCTGGCACACGGGAGGCAGGCAATCGAGGCTTATTGGGAGCGAGGCATCAAGGCGGGCGGGCACATCGACTTCGTAAAGCCGCTCACGGTGTATTACTCCAGAGACCTCGCCTATTGCGCGGGCACCTATCAGGCGACCAATGCCGGTGTGACGGTTGATGGACGCATTCTAATCGTGCTGAGGAAAGTGAATGGCAAGTGGCTGATGGCCGCGCATGAGACGGTAGTGCGCGACCAACCGCTATGAGTCGGGACTCCCTTCTTGCGTGTTCGCTGGTGGGGCCCCCTAAAACTACTTGTCCTCAGAAGTTGTAAACCCAACTGGTCTGCTCTGCTTCCCGGTCAACGGAAAGCAGCCTATTGCCCACAATTGCTTTCGCCGGACAAGAGACTGACGCGCAGTGCTCCGGAGCACGCCTGGGGCCGCGCAAGCAGGTTGCGGGAAGCATCTGGGGATGCTAATTTTGATGACTCCAAGCGGTCTGGACGCGCGTGTTTGGGGGCCCTGAGCAATCGGGAGGCGGCCGGGCCACAATTCCGGAGCAGAACCTCGCGCGACAGCAAAGGCGAGCGGAATTGCCCAGAATTGCAGAACGCCTCAGTTCCCAAACGCTCGAGTCTCTAGAATTCGTCTCATGAATTGGTTCAGGGGGGAGTGAAGAATTTCCTCAGGGGCTAAAGCCCATTCTTTGAGGATTCTTGAAGTCGGAGCTGAAGCTCCGACCCTCTAAGCAGCATTTATGAGATGGCTTGTAGAAAAAAGATGCCGGATCATTCTCCCAACCTGAATGGCAATGCAGCCGGGCGTGTGCGCGAGTTGAGCTACTGGCGCGTGGAAGGCTCGCTCTTCGAGGTCAGCGCACTGCGCAGCGTCGGCTTCTTCAACTGGAACAGTCAAAGTTACCTGGACCGCTGGATTCGCCGCAGCGGCATGGCGGCTGTGGCGTTACTGCGGCCGCCGGCTTATCTCGCCAGCCGCACGCTTTCCACGCGGTTTCTCCACAGTGTGCTGCGGGGAATCACGCGCGACCGCCTGGATCTTCTTGGCGAGGAATATTTCCAATATGTGCTGAAGCCGGCGATGCGGCAGGAAGCCGTGCAAAAGCTGGTGGATGCCGTGCGCAGCAGCGAGCGCGTCGTGCTGGTTGGACAGCTCCTGGAACACATTTTGCGGCCTATGGCGGAGTATTTCAGTGTGCAAGGCTTCATCGCCAACCGGCTGGAGTTCCGCGACGGCGTGGCCACGGGACGTTTGCGCGAGCCGGTGATCCGGCCGCGCGGCCCGTTCGCGTGGCTGGCCAGCGGTTCGACGGACGGGCGCCTCACTAAGGACAAGCTGCTCTCGCAACTCGATTGGAAGAAAACGCCTGAGCTGCTGGAAACCACCGTGCAGCCCGTGGCGCGCCCGCAGCCACCCGCAGGGCGGCCGGTGGAGCTGTTCAGCGATACGCCACGCGTCGACCGGCTAAACGTGCGCGAGACGCTGGCCGGGAAACACATCCTGCTCATAGGCGTGACCGGCTTCATCGGCAAAGTCTGGCTGGTGGACCTGCTGGAAAAAATCCCCAGCATCCGTAAAATCACGCTGTTGATCCGCCGCAACCGCACGACCTCCGCGAAGCGCCGCTTCGAAAAGATTGTGGAGGAGTCGCCCACCTTTGACACCCTGCAGGACCGGCATGGAGCCGACCTGGCGGCGTTCCTGCAAGACAAAGTGGAAGTGGTGGAAGGTGATGCAAGCCAGCCGGGCCTGGGCCTCGACGCCGAAACGCAGGCGCGGCTGCAGCAATCGGTGGACGTCATCGCGAACAGCGCGGGCCTCACCGATTTCAATCCCGACTTGCGCGATGCGCTATCCTCCAACGTCGATTCCGCGAATAACATTCTGGAGTTCCTCCGCCATTGCGAGCATGCCGGGCTGATACACCTTTCCACGTGCTACGTCGTGGGCATGAGAGATGGACGCGTGGGGGAAGAGCTGCGCGAAAATTACAACCCGGCGAATCACCCGGATTTTGATGCCGAGCGGGAGATTGCCTCGTTGCGGGAAATGGTGAAAAGGGTCGAGGAGCGCGCGGAAAGCGCGGAACTGGAGAAGGCGTTGCGCCGGCAGGCGCTGGGCCGCAGCGGCGACCCCAACAAAGTAGCGGCCGCAGAGCTCGACGGCGTGCTGAAACGAAACCGGGCGCGCTGGGTGCGCAACCATCTCGTGCGCGCGGCGATGAAGCGCGCAGCACACTTGGGCTGGCCGAATACCTACACTTTCACAAAGAGCCTCGGCGAATCGCTGTTGTCGAAGCGCGGCCGCGATCTGGCCATTGCCATTGTGCGGCCCTCGATCGTGGAGAGTTCCACGCGCACGCCGTTTGCCGGATGGAATGAGGGGATCAATACCTCGGGACCGCTGTCGTACCTGCTGGGCACGAGCTTCCGGCAGCTCCCCTCGAACGCAAGAAAATGCCTGGACGTGATTCCCGTGGACATGGTGACGCGCGGGATGACGCTGATCGCGGCGGCGCTGGTGCTGCGGAAAAATGCGCGGCTCTACCAACTGGCCACTTCGGGGATTAATCCCGTGAACATGGGCCGCTCCATAGAATTAACCGGGCTCGCGCACCGCAAACACTACAAATCGCAACCCGGCATCGATCACTGGCTGAAGGTGAAGATGGAAACCATACCCGTGTCCAAGCTGCGCTACGAGCGCATGTCCATCCCCATGCAGAAGGCGGTGGTCTCTCGGATCAACAAGGTCGCGGAGATCCTGCACCTGGGCAAGCCGCCGCTGGCCAAGACCGAGCGCGACCTGGTGCGCGCCGAAAAGCTCATTGAACTCTACGAACCGTTCATTCTGCACAACGAGCACGTCTTCGAGTGCGAGAATGCCCGGCTGCTCTCGGCGGCGCTTCCGCCCGAAGAGAAAGAGATGTTCGACTTTTCACCGGAAACGATTGACTGGTGGGACTACTGGATTAACATTCACATACCGGCGCTGCGGCGGTGGTGCTATCCGTTGATGGAAGGGCGGCCGCTGGAAGCGCGCGAGCCGCGTTTGCTCGATTGGCCCGCGGTTTCCACGGGAGCATCGGCGGCGACGCGCTAAGCCGCAACGCGATCCTCATATGGCCATTTTCCTGACGGGCTCGACGGGATATCTCGGCGGCTACCTGGTGGCGGGACTCTTCACGGGGCACCCCGACCGCCTGAACCTGCTGGTGCGCGCGAAGTCCGAGCAGAAAGCCCGCGAACGCCTGTGGCAATCGCTGCAACTGCACTTTGAGTTTCCCGAATTCCTCGAGTATCTCGAATCGCGCGTGCGCATTTTCCGCGGCGATTTGACCAGCGAACGATTCGGCTTGAGCGATGAGGAATACCACGCGCTGGTGGATTCCACGGATTCCATACTGCATTGCGCCGCCTCGCTGAACCGCAAATCCGAAAAGCAGTGCTTGAACGTGAATTTGCGCGGCTCGCTCGAGGTGATTCAACTGGCGCGGCGCGCGCAGAATCGGCACGGACTGCGGCGCTACTCGCATGTCTCCACTGTAGCGGTAGCCGGAAAGCGGCAGAACGAAGTTGTCACCGAAGACGCTTCCATTGACTGGAACCGCTCCGACTACGACCCCTATGCGCGCACCAAGAAATTCTGCGAGCACATGGTCCACCAGCTCTTGCCGGATGTGCCGCACACGATCTTCCGGCCCGCGATCGTGATGGGCGACAGCCGCCGGCCAGAGACAACACAGTTCGACATGGTACAGGCCTTCGCCATGCTTGCCCGATTGCCGGTGTTGCCGCTGCGCCCCGGCGACAAGGTTGACATCGTGCCCGCGAACTATGTGGGTGGGGCCATCGTCAAAATTCATCAGATGGCCAAGCCCGGCTTTGGGATTTATCATTTGTCGTCGGGCACGGGCTCGCAGACTTACAAGGAATTAACGGACGCGCTGGCGCAACAGGGCGGCTGGAGCAAGCCGACTTACCAGCCGTGGCTGGGAGGCCCGTTCTCGAAGACGGTCAACTGGCTGGCGTTCAAGCGCGGCGCGGTGGGCTATCGCGCTTCGCTGATGAAAGTTTTTTGGCCGTACCTGGATTGGAATACGGTGTTCGATAATACTCGTGTGGTTTCGGAAATGGGGGAAGCTCCGGCAAAGTTTTCCAGCTATGCCTATCCGCTGCTGCAATTCAGCAGGGAAAATAAGTTCAAGTATCCGCAGAAGCCTTGGCCGGGGTATGCCGCCTGCCAGGCAGTGAAAAGTGCGGGGAGCGCGGGCGAATGACGGATTTTCTACTCGTGGCATGGGTCAGCGCACTGATCGAAATCCGGCGTTTTGGCTGGATGTTCGGTCTCGGCAAGCGCTGGACACCCGGCGAAAAACTGAAAATCCTGTTCGCGGGCTACAACGGCACGCGCAACACCGGCAGCGACGTGCGCGTCCAGGAGATTCTGCGGCAGGTGCGCCACGTGCTGGGCGCGGAGAATGTCGACTTCAGCGTGATGACGCAGAATTTTGACCGCACCAAGGGATATTTCGAGGGCGCTCGGCAAGTGCACCTGCCGGACGTGTACCCGCCTTTTCTGTTCCGCGAAGTGCACGCGAATCACGGCGTGGTGGCGTGCGAAGGCTCGATGTTCAAGAGCAAGTTCGCAAACGCGTTGACTACGATGATGATCGGGTCCCTGGGGATTGCCTCCGCGGAAAACAAATTGTCCGTGGCCTATGGCGGTGATGCCGGCCACATGGACGACCTGATCAAACAGATGTGCGCGCGCTACACCCGAGAATCCCTGGTGATCACCCGCAGCCTGGAATCGCAGCAATTGCTCAGCGGCCTGGGCGTGCCGAACGAATTGGGCGCGGACACGGCGTGGACGTTTGAACCGCATCCGCCGGAATACGCTCGCCAGGCCTTGCGGCGGGCGGGCTGGGACGAAAAGACGCCAATCCTTGCGCTTTGCCCCATCCATCCCTTTGTGTGGCCGGTGCGCGCGTCCATTGGAAAATATCTGGCCCGCGTGACCACCGGCGCCTACAAGGACAGCCAGTACCGCACCGTCTACTTCTTCGAATCGGGCGCTGAGGTGGATCGCAAATTCGCGCATTACGTCTCCGGCTACGCCAAGGCGGCTAAGGCGTTTTTGCAGAAGCATCGCGTGTTCCCGATTCTTGTGGCCATGGAACGGCTCGACGCGGTGGCTTGCCGGGAAATCGCCAAGGAAATTCCGGGCACGCCGGTGCTGACTTCGGACGATTACGACATGTTTCAGTTGGTGTCCATCCTGCGCGCGTGCACCTACCTGGTTTCCTCGCGCTATCACGGGATCGTCACTTGCATGCCGGCGCAGGTTGTTTCCGCGGGCGTGACCATGGATGAACGCATCCGCAACCTCATGCGCGAACGCGGCCACCAGCACTTGCTCCTTACCGTGGACGATCCCGATCTCGAGCCCAAGTTGCTGCAGGTGATGGAATCGCTGGTGACGCAAGCCGAAGCCATCCGCAAAAACATCGGCAAAACAGTGGTGAGCAATCTGAAAACCATGGCGCGCATGGCCATTTTCCTGGAAGATGAAGTGCGCCGCACCTATCCGGAGTTTCCGCTGCGGCGCGGCGTGGTGAGCTGGGAAGACAATCTGCCGCCACTGAACGAGAATTTGCGTAAGCTGGTGGAGACGTACGACCGCACGCCCGCGGTGTTGGTGGCGGGCCGATAAACACTCATGGCGAATTTTCTTGAAAACATTTTTGCAGAGCTGCAAAGGGCGGCAGAGCGCGTGGTGCTGCGCGAGGTCCGAGGCGATAAGTTCGTCAGCGTCTCGGGCAGAGAATTGCTTGACCTGGTGGCGCGCGCCCGCTCGTATCTGCGGCAAGCGGGTGTGCAAACCGGGGACCGCTGCGCCTTGCTGGGGCCCAATTCGATACGCTGGGTGGCTTTCGATTTGGCGTTGATGGCGGAGGGCGCGATCGTCGTGCCGCTCTATGCGCGGCAAGCTGCCAACGAGCTTGCAGGCATGATGAAAGATTGCGGCCCGCGGCTCCTCATCGTGAGTGATGCCGCGCTTGGCGAAGCCGTGGCCGCTGTGTGGCCGCAGGCGCCGGCGCGCGCGACGTTCGACGAGGTGCTCGGAAATATTCCCGCGGGCAAGGGCATCGCAGCCGCGCCCAACTCGTTGCGCTCTGAAGATCTCGTCACGATCATCTACACTTCGGGCACATCGGGCGAACCCAAAGGCGTCTGCCTGAACGTGCGAAATCTGGACCATATGCTGGCCTGCACCACGCAGCGCCTGGATCAGTTGATGGGCGCCTCCCGGGAGCCGGATCGCGTCTTTCACTATCTGCCGTTCAATTTTGCGGGGTCGTGGATTATTCTTCTTTCCTGCATGTTGCGGGAAAGCGCGCTGACACTTTCCACAGACCTGAACCGCCTGGCGAATGAAATCCGCGTGGCCTCGCCGCACTACTTCCTGAATGTGCCCACGCTGCTGGAGCGCGTGCGCCGGAGCGTTCTCGATGCCATCGCGCAGCGCGACGCTGTAACTCAGAAAATTTTCCAGAAAACGCGGGAAGCCTGGGAGCGCGGGCAGGAAAACCAGCGGCGCGCCTCAGACGCCCTTTGGCTGTTCCTGGGGCGAAAACTGATTTTCCGAAATATTCGCGCTCGTTTTGGCCCGCATCTGCGCGCACTGATTTGTGGATCCGCGCCGCTGGCCCCGGAAACGCAGCAATTCTTCCAGATGCTCGGCATTCCCGTCCTGCAAGTCTACGGGCTGACAGAGACCACCGCGATTTGCACTCTGGACGATCCGCGGATCACCGCGGAGCCCGGCCGCGTGGGCGAAGCCATACCGGGAATTGAGATGCGCCGCGGCGAGAACGAAGAAATTCTGGTGCGCGGCCCGAACATCTTCCCGGGCTATTGGAACCGCGTGTTGGAGACGGAGAAAGCCCTGAAAGACGGCTGGTTTCACAGCGGCGATCAAGGCGAGGTGAATTCCCGCGGGAACTGGCGGATCAGCGGGCGCATCAAGAATCTGATTATTCTGAATTCCGGGCACAACATTGCGCCAGAGCCGATCGAAGAGAATCTCGCGCAGCTCCTGGCGGGGGCGCAACAGATCGTGGTCGTGGGGAACGGACGCGGTTACTTGTGCGCGCTCGTCACCGGCGCCGCGGAAGCGAAGGCAGTGCAGTCCGCGCTGGACATCGTGAATTCGAAATTGCCGCATTACCGGCAGGTGCGCGGGTTCACGATTTTGCGCGACGCGTTCACCCCGGAAAACGGCCTGCTCACGGCGAATGGCAAGCTGCGCCGGGATGCCATCAACGCAAAGTACCGCGAAGAAATTGAGCAAATGTACCGGAAACAAGCCGCGGCGGCGGGCGGGATCGCATGAGCAAAGGGCGTCGTGGCGCAAGTACGGTGAAAGAGTTTCGCGGCGCGGCGCTGCGATGGGAATGGCGCGATGGCGTCGTGGAACTGACGCTGGACTCCGAACCGCTCAATGAAATTGGCACGGTGATGCTGGCGGATCTCGAGAAGTTCGTGGCCGCGTTCGAGGGGCTGGCTCCAATCACCAGCGCTTGCGTGATCGCCAGCGCGCGCCCCGGCGGTTTTTGCGCGGGCGCAAATTTGAAGGAGCTGCATCAGGACGCATTGCCGCTTTCTCCGAAAAAGCGTGCGGCGGGCATCCGCGCGTTCCTGAAACGCATCCATGCGGTGATGAACGCGCTCGATGCGGCGCCGTTCGTGACCATCGCGGCAGTGCATGGGTTGTGCATGGGCGGCGGGCTGGAACTCGCGCTGGTCTGCGACTTGATCGTGGCGGACAAAATGGCGCGGTTTGGCTTTCCGGAGCTGCGCCTCGGCTTGATCCCCGGATTTGGCGGGATTCCGCGTTTGCGGCGTGACGTGGGCAACGGCTTTATCCGCGATCTGCTGTTCACCGGCCGGACCGTCAAGGCCGAGAGCGCGCAGCAGGCGGGCCTCGTGTCGCATCTTGCGGGCGAAGGCTACGCGCTGCAAGTGGCGCGCTCCATGGCCCAGCAGGTGACGAAATTCGACGCGGAGACCCGCGTGGCGGCCAAAAAATTCCTGAAGCCGATCCCCTACCAGGAATTGCGCAAAGAAATCGATCTTTTCTGCAAACTGTTCAACCGGCCCGTGGTGATGGAAAGCTTGCGGCGCTTCGTCGAAACCGACGACCCAATGAAGCACCTGCCGGTAACGGAGCGCTCCCGAAATTCCTGACAACAGATCGTTGGCGAGGTGCAAGTATGAAGGCTAGCGCAAGGAATCTCGGAATCTGCAATTTGGGGAACTCGCGGCCCGATTAGATTTTGCTATAGGCGCCCCACGTTTTCTTTCTCTCCAGGGGAATGATAAATTGAGGCAGTATGCGCACATTGGAACAAACCACCCGGGAAATCTTGGACTTGGCGACGCAGCAGTTCAAAGTGCCCGCAGGCTCGCTGTGCGCCGAGGATGATTTCTACAAAAAGCTTGGGATTGACAGTCTGCAGACGCTGGACCTGCTTTCGCGGCTGGAAGATCACTTCAAGATTGAATTGCCGGACTACGAAGTTCAGGGCGTGAGCGACTTCAAGACGCTCGCGGAGCGCATCCAGGCGCGCCTGTAGCCGCATGATTCTGCCGCAGGAGCATCGACGACAGCAGTGGGGCGTCTGATTGAGTTCAAGTCGCGGTTTTTGACTCACGCTACCCAACGCTATATCCTTTGGCATTCCCTGCGCGGAGAACTCTGCCACTTTGGAAGTGCGGTCATTCTGCATGTTGGATTTGAATAAATACGCGTCGATAGGCGCAGCGCTGCGAGAAGCGCTGGAAACCTTTCCCGCCGAAGTGTGCCTGTTCGAATCCGACCGCGGTGAAGAGAAAGAACGCCTGACGTACCGGGATTTCAAAGCGCGCGCGCTGCCCTTCGCGAAAGCGCTGCAGGACACGGGCTTCGCTGCCGGCGATCGCGCTTCCATCATCATGACGAACCAGTCGAAATGGCTCATTTCGGCGTACGCGATATTTCATGACGGCGGAACGCTGGTGCCGCTCGATTACAAATTGAAGCCCGAGGAGCAGTGGCAGTTGCTGAAGCACTCTGGCGCCAGCGTATTGATCACGGAGTACGGCATCTGGCGGCAACTGAGCGCCTCGCCGGGGCGCGCGGAAGCCGCAAACGTGAAGACCATCTTTGTGACGGAAGCGCCGGCCAACACCGATCTGGCCGGGGCGCGGCGCTGGGAAGAGGCAAGGGGAACCGGCGAACCCGGCTTTGTGCCATGCCAGCGCGCTGATCTTGCGTGCATCGTCTATTCCTCCGGCACGGGGGGAAGTCCCAAGGGCTGCATGATGACGCACGAAAATTACCTGGAACAGTGCATGTCTTTGACGGCCTGGTATCCCTTCTGGCCCGGCGTGCGTTACCTGAGCATTTTGCCGACGAACCACGCCATTGATTTCATGGTGGGATTTTTGGGGCCGTTCACCTGCGGCGCCGCGGTGGTGCATCTGCGAACGTTGCGGCCGGAATACGTGCGCGAGACGTTCGCGAAGTATCACATCACCTATGTGAGCCTGGTCCCTCTGGTGCTGAAGAATCTGCAAAAAGGACTGCAAGCGCGATTCGACGAACTGCCGCCGATGCGCAGACGTATCTTCCAGGCGCTGCGAAAAATCAACATCGTCTTGACGAAGGGCCGCCCACGCTTGCCAATCAGCCGCCGCCTGCTGCAGCAAGTCCATGCGGCCTTCGGCGGGCGCCTTGAAGCGATTATCGTTGGCGGAGCTTTTACGGAGCCGCAGACGCTGCAATTCTTCTACGACTTGGGCATTCCCGTGGCGAACGGCTATGGACTGACCGAAGCGGGAACCGCGGTCACGGTCAACGATCTGAAGCCCTTTCGCGCGGACACGGTCGGGAAGCCACTGCCCGGCATGGAAGTGCGCATCGTCAATCCCGATGCCGATGGCATTGGTGAAGTGGCCGTGCGCAGCAAAACGGTCATGGCTGGCTATCTGAACGAGCCGCAGATGACCGCGGAAGCGATTGTGGACGGCTGGCTGATGACCAGCGATATGGGCCGGTTTGACGCCCGCGGCCACTTGCAGCTTTTTGGCCGCAAGAAAAACATGATCGTGACCGAAGAAGGGAAAAACGTCTACGCCGAGGACGTGGAAAACGCGTTTGAAGGGATGAAGGTGAAGGAATTCTGCGTGTTTGCCGCGAACTTCATCTGGCCGCAGCGCTCAATGGTGGGAGAGCAATTGGTCTTGGTCATCCATCTGGAGCCCGGCCAGGCTTTCACCGAGGAATTGCGCGCTGAAATCACCGCGCGCAACAACCGGCTCATCAACTACAAGCGCGTACATGGCATCGTCGTCTACCCCGAGGATTTTCCTTTGACCACGTCGCTGAAAATCATCCGTAAGGCTCTGGCACAACGCCTGGGCGCACTGGACCGGAGCAATGCCGTTCTGCCGCTTTAACCCTGGAAAAGGTAGAATCCCCTTACCGGAAGAACCGTGAGAGAACGCTTTCTTGCCATTGTGAACCCTGCGGCGGGCCGCGGGCGTACGGTGAAGCTTGCCGGGGCGCAACTCGCGCGCCTGCGGGAAGGCGGCCTGCGCGTGGACGTGATCGCCTCGTCCGGGCCGGGCCATGCCGCCCAACTCGCGCGCGAGGCCTACGAACAGGGCTATCGCCGGTTTCTCGCCGTGGGTGGTGACGGCACCGCGCACGAAATCCTCAATGGAATTTTCGGGCGCGAAACGCTTGCCGAGCAAATTGAACTGGGATTTTTGCCGCTGGGTACCGGCAACTCGTTTCTCCGCGACTTTACGAAGGATGGCGCAAGAAGCTCCATCGAAGCGCTGCTCACGGGCCGCAAGCGCCGCGTGGATTTGCTTCGCCTGCGCCACGCGACAGGAACTATTTATTCCTTCAACCTATTGAGCGTTGGATTTACCGCGGACGTCGGCGCGCTGACCAACCGCATCTTCAAGCCCTTTGGGCACTTTGGATACCTCCTCGGCGTGTTCGTGCGCGTCGTGCAACTGAAACGGCGTGGATTTCGCATGCGTTCCGATGCCGATGAAAGTTGGGACGAGCGCCGCTGCCTCTTCCTCACCTTCAACAATAGCAAGTACACCGGCGGCACCATGATGATTGCGCCACAGGCTGATCCAACCGATGGCTTGATCGAATACGTGCGCTGGGGACCCATCGGCCGCCTCGGCCTGCTGAAAATGCTGCCGCGTCTGTACGACGGGACGCACATCACGCACCCGCTGGCGGAGCGGCGCGCGGTGAAGCACGTGGAATTTGCGCTGGATGCGCCGGTGGAAGTCATGATTGACGGTGAGATCGTCACGCTGGATTGCAGAACGCTGGACATTCTGCCGGGTGCGATGGACGTCTACGTATGAAGAAAACCTGGGAGGTGGTGCGCAGCATTTTTCTTTGGGGCATGAGCTGGCTGCATTTTCTGATTGTCGTGCCCGCATTGATCGGCCTCGCGCTGATTCTGGATCCACGGAAGCACGATTGGCTGCAGCGTGGACTGTGCCGGCGCATCGCTTTCTTTTCAGGCGCAAAGGTAAAGGTAGAAACTTCACCGGGCTTTGACGCGCACCGCACCTCTTTCTTCATGGTGAACCACGTCAATCTGTTCGACCCGTTCATCCTGTACTGCGCCATTCCCCAGCTCGTCCGTGGCTGGGAGCTGGAATCTCACTTCCGGATTCCCGTTTATGGCTGGCTGATGAAGCGCTTCGGCAACGTGCCCGTGCCGGGCGTGCGCAACCCCAAGGACGTCAAGAGGTTGTGGCGCCTGACGCAGCAGGCCATCCACTCCGGCGTCAGCCTGATTATTTTTCCGGAAGCGAGTCGCACGCGCGACGGCCATTTGGGTGACTTTGAACAGGGCGGATTTCGCCTCGCGCAGCAACTCGGCGTGCCCATCGTCCCCGTGAGCCTGGTCGGCTCATTCCACCATTTCCGCACCGGCGACTGGATCCTGCGGCCAACGACCATCACCGTGCATTTCCATGCAACGATTGAAACCGCAGGCTTGAAAAAGGAAGATTTGCCTGCCTTGCAGGAACGCATCCGGCGAGAAATTGCCGGCCCGGTCGAGGCGTGGCTGCAAAGTGACGATGGCGGAAACAGTCCGGGCTAGCTCTTATCCTGAGGATCAAATACTTCCAGCCCTTCAGCCGAGGCCGCATTGTTAAGCTGTTTGTCCGCGGAGGCGAACGTTAGTGAACGATTTGCCGGTCCAAGCTGCTTGCCGAGCCGCAAGGCGTCCCTCAACCACAGCGCAGATGCCAAATGAATTGCATCCGAACCCTTCAGGGGATGTTTGTCAACAAGTCCGGGAATGAACTCGAGTACGCCCACGGCGAGTTCAACGCGAGTCAGTTCAAACATCCAATCGTCATGGAACTGCTTCCGGAGCAGCTCGGTTTGTCTCTTTAATCGCGCGTTCTCCCTGAGGCGCCGGGCGAAAGTGGCGAGGATCTCCGCATAGCCCACCGCCGAGATAAAAACTCCTGGATGTTGGAGCGATGCCTCGTTGAGCTTCGCATTGAGGGCATCGCTCCCCGGCTCTCGAACATAGTGTTTAACCAGAGCGGACGAATCCACGTATAACACTATCGGCGATCCTCAATCAGCATTTGAGACGCGGGCTTTCCGCGCGAGGCAACGGCCTTGAAGCTTCTCATCGGGCGCCTAGCGAGCCGGATCAAGCCCTGCGCCTCGAGTTCTCGTAGTCGATCGTGTAGGGATTCCTCGGGCCGTTCTTTCCGATCGGGCGGACTGACCTTTGCAACGGGGTGTCCCCGATCGGTTATGAGCAGGGACTGCCCCTTACGGACAGCCGACAGATAGCGGCCCAGGCGATTTTTGAACTCACGGCTTCCGACTTTGCGCATGTAGCTACCTACACTTCATTGTAGCTACAACGAGGGTGAAGAGCAACTACAAATTGGGTTTGAGGCTGGGGAGGATTCGGCCAGCCTTGGTCTCTTGCCAAGTGTAAACAATGCGGTGGATGACAGTAATCGTCGAAACCACGGCAATCACCCACAGCACCGGCCCCATGCGGTTGAAAGCTCCTCCAATGATCAGGAGCACCATCCGCTCGGGGCGCTCCATGAAGCCGACCTTACACAAAGGAATGAGCGATTCGGCGCGCGCGCGGGAGTAGCTCACCATCACGGAACCCGCCGTCGCCACCGCGGCCAGCACGACATACGGTGTGCGGCCGCTCACGCTGTAATACACGAGCAGTCCCATATAGAGCGCCATGTCCGCGTAGCGGTCCAGCGTGGAATCGTAGAAGGCGCCAAACGCCGTGACGCGATTTTGCCGCCGCGCCACCTGCCCATCCAGCATGTCCAGGAAGCCCGCGATGAAAATGATAATCGCGCCGGCGCGAAAATTGCCGACCGCAAAACTCGCCGCAGCGCCGAAGTTGACTAGCAGTCCCAGAAAGGTGAGCAGGTTGGGGTTGATGCCGGTAGCCGCGAGCGCACCGACAATACGATCAAGGAGCCATTTCCCGCCGGTGCCGATTGCCCCTGTAAACGTGTTCATGTCTATGCCAAGGGGGAATAATACTGCAGGCCGCGGCCGTAGCCAAATGGTGTGCGTGCATTTCTGACGCCATCCAGGGGTGCGAGCCAGAACGACGTTGAGAGAATGCTTGACGAAGGCGAGGCGAATCCGTAGATTGCTCAAATCACTGAGGAGCCCATGGAAACCGTCAACTCGACGCGGCGTGATTTTCTTCTGCAAATTGGCGGCGCAGCCGGAGCAGCCTGGATCACTGCGCAATGGCCCGGGATGCTCGCGGCTGCGCAGCACGCGCACGCAGCCGCTGGCGCAAATCCAGCGCCGGCCTTCGAGGTGCTGACGCCTGACCAGGCGATCGAGATCGAGGCCATTTCTTCCCTCATTATCCCCACCGACGAATTGCCGGGGGCGCGCGAAGCCGGCGTGGTCTATTTCATTGACCGCGCGCTGAAGACCTTTGCCGCTGACGCGAAACCCGTGTACGAACACGGACTTGCCGATCTGAATCACCTGGCCAGCGAAATGTTTCCCGGAGTAGAGCGATTCTCCGCCGCGACGCCCGACCAGCAAGAAAGACTCTTCGCAATGTTGGAGGAGAAGTCACAGACCGGGCATGGCACAAGCCGCAGAAGATTCAGTTCGTCGGGCATGAACTTTGCCCAGACGATCCGGTTCCACACGATTGCCGGTTTCCTGGTGGACCCGGAGGGCGGAGGCAACCGGGACTACGCAGGCTGGAAAGTCATTGGGCGGGATCCCGCGCACAGCTTTTCGCCGCCGTTCGGCTTCTATGACAAAGACTATCCAGGGTGGCAGCCAGCCTCGCCGGAAACGGAATCCAAATGACCCAGGCCAAGGTCACCTACCAGCCCTCGGACGAAGTGGATTTCGTCATCATCGGGTCGGGCGCCGCGGGCGGTGTGCTCGCCAAGGAGCTTTCCACCAACGGCTTCCGCGTCGTCGTCCTCGAGCAAGGGCCATATCTGACGGAGGCGGATTTCACGCACGATGAAATCGAGATATTCACCAAGCATCGTTTGACCAATGACCCGAAGCGTCAGCCGGTCACCTTTCGCCAGACCGAAGCGGAAAAAGCGGTGCTACAACCCAGCCTAATGTATGGCAGGTGCGTGGGCGGGAGCAGCGTCCACTTCACCGCGAACTTCTGGCGCTTCCACGAAATCGATTTCATCGAGCGCAGCAAGGTGGGCGAAATTCCCGGCACGGGATTCACCGATTGGCCCATCACCTACGCGGACCTGGAGCCTTACTACACAAAAGTGGAATGGGAAATTGGCGTATCTGGCCTGGCAGGGGCCAGCCCGTTCGATCCGCCGCGGTCGAAACCCTATCCCATGCCGCCGCTGCCGGTGAAGAGTTCAGGCGTTCTCTTCGAGCGCGCGGCGCGCAAATTGGGTTACCACCCGTTTCCCGCGCCGATGGCCATTCTCTCTCAGCCGCGAAGGGGACGCAGCGCCTGCGTCAATTGCGGTTTCTGTCTGGGATTCGGCTGCGAAGTAGGCGCAAAATCCTCCTCTCTTGCCAGCGTAATTCGCATGGCAGAGCGCACCGGCCGGTGCGAGATTCGCCCCAATTGCTACGTCCACCGGATTGAGACCGGCAAGAACGGGCGCGCCAGCGGAGCCGTGTATTTTGACGCCCACCGCAACGCGCACCTGCAAAAAGCCAAGGCCGTGATCGTCTGCGCCAATGGGGCGGAAACTCCCAGGCTTCTGCTGCTCTCCGCCAACAATGCCTTTCCGAACGGCCTGGCGAACTCCAGCGGGCTAGTGGGTAAGTATCTGATGCCGAACACGGGCGCAATCGCCTACGGCGTTTTTGACGAACCGCTGAACGATTACAAGGGCTACGCGGTCAGCCGCGTCTTTCATGACTTCTACGAACTGGATGCGAAGAAGCTGGGCTTTTACGGCGGCGGCGGACTCGATGCACGCTTCGATTTCACCCCCGTGGCGTTTGCCATGAATGGGCTGCCGCCAGGCACGCCGAGCCGGGGAAAAGAGTTCAAGAAGGCGCTGCAACAGAATTTCACACGCACGATGGAGATCTTCTGTCATGCCACTTCGCTGCCCGTCGCCACGAACAATTTTTCTCTCGATCCGGACGTGAAGGATGCCTGGGGACTTCCCGCCCTCCGCATGACCTTCAAGGATCATCCCAACGATCTGAAAATGATCGCGTGGATGGCGGACCGGGCGATGGAGATTCTGGACGCTGCGGGCGCGAAAACGAAGTGGTACCCTCCCATCACCGAGCAGCGATTTGCCGTACACCTCTTGGGCACCTGCCGCATGGGCAATGATGCCAAATCCTCGGTGATCAATCCGGACCATCGCACGCACGATGTCCCCAACCTCTTTCTGTGCGACGGCAGCAGCCTGGTCACTTCGGGCCGCGGCCAGCCTACCATGACTATCGAGGCGCTGGCTTACCGTGCGGCCGAGCGCATCACCGCACTTGCGAAGCGAGGAGATCTGACGAGTCAAGCCAATCACGCTGCGTGAACGTGCGAGGAAAACCCCTGCATCGTTTTGACTTCAGTTCTGATTGTTTGCAAATTCCCGGAGCCGCCATGAAGAAACTAAGAGAGTGCTCATCGATGCTCCTCACGCTAGTGGCAGCAATTCTCTTGTTCGCGGGAGGCATGAACGGCGGACGCGCCCAGGAGCCTCCCGCGAAACCCGCGATGGACCAGCCGAAAACTGCGGAGCAACAGTTCAAAAACATTCAGGTGCTCAAGGGTATTCCCGCCGAGCAACTAATCCCCTCCATGCAATTCATCACCGCATCGCTCGGCGTGGAATGCGATTTTTGTCACGTCGAGCACGCCATGGACAAGGATGATAAGAAAACCAAGCCTGCCGCGCGCAAGATGATCACCATGGTGCTAGCCTTGAACCAGGCGCACTTCAACGGAGAGCTTGAGGTGACGTGCTACACCTGCCACCGGGGCGCTCCGCATCCGGTCGGCACGCCGCTTCTCTCTGCCGGGCCCGTCAGCCGGTCCGAACATGTTCCCGACGACGAAGACGAATCGCACGCCGGGTTGCCGACCCCCGATCAGGTGCTGGACAAGTATCTGGCCGCGGTCGGCGGCGCGGAGGCTGTGAACAAGATCAAAACGCGCGTGCAAAGGGGCAAGATTGATGCCTCTGGCACGCAGTATCCGGTGGAGGTCTATTCGGAGGCGCCGGAAAAGCGCGTCTCCATCTCCCACCCGTCTCGGGGAGACAGCTTCACCGCTTTCAACGGCGAGGTGGGCTGGCTGAGCATGCCGAACGGTTTCCACCGCATGACCGCCGCCGAAGCGGAAGCCGCGCGCATTGATGCGCAGCTTCATTTCCCCGTGCGGCTCCGCGAACTCTACAAGGAGTTTCACGTGCGCCCCGGCGTAGAAATGGGCGGCCGGCCAACGGTTCTGGTGAGCGCCAAGGCATCGGGCAGACCAGATCTAAGTCTCTATTTTGACCAAGAGAACGGACTCCTGCTGCGATTAATGCGCTTTGCCGAAACCCCGCTGGGGCGCAATCCCACGCAAATCGACTATGCCGATTTTCGCGTCGCTGATGGCGTGAAGATTCCGTACAAGTGGACCCTGACGCGGCCCGGCGGAAGTTTCACCATTCAAATCGACCAAGTGCAGCAGAATGTTCCGGTGGATGAGAAACTGTTCGTAATGCCCAGCGAGCAGCCCAGCCGATAGCTTGTATGAAGTGCCGCGATATTCTTGCGATTGGCAAGAATGAAAAGGGGCCACGATCTCTCCCCATGGCCCTTTCCATTTGCCCATGAAACTGTTCATCAAAAGCGGAAAATGAGGCCGCCCACGAAATTGCCGCGGTCCAGATAATTCCGGACCTTTGCGTTATAGCAGCCAAAGAACGGATCGCAATACTCCCCGATGGACGAACTACCGTAAGTCGGCATAAATCGAACATCACCGCGCAACCCCACATGGCGGTTGAGGTAATACTTCACGCCGCCGCCAATGCTGTAGGCAAACGCCGTGCGATCCGGGGTTGTGCCCACCGGGGCGCTCCCACTGGTGGTCACACTGCCGTTGGAATCATGGGTGAATCCCACGCTGGCCGCGACGTACGGGCGCAATTTGTGCTCGCTACCGCGAAACATATAGAGTCCGCCAAACTGGTACTGGTCGATGTCCGAGTTGTAGGCTTTGAAATACTGCAGCGTAGTAATGTCGCGGGCGCTGTAGGAGGTGTTGTTGCGGTCCCACATGAATTCGAGTTGGAAATTCTCGCTGAGGTTGTATCCCAGGAAAGAGCCGTAGGATAGGGCATCGTTGACGCGCAAGTGATCCACAAGCGCCAACGATCCGCCCGTGCCCGAAAGCACATCGATGGGGTAGGTGCCGGAGGTCTCATAGCCAACAAACGGAGTGACTTCAAATCGCCCTTGAGCCTTCGTGGAAACGGCCGCCAAAAGAAACGCTGCAACTGCAAAGAACCATGCGATCCGGTGCTTCATCGGTCTCTCTTCTCCTTTTGCATGCGATTGCATGATGTTGAATTGCCCCAGGCCGGCGCTGCCCGGTCTGGCAAAGGCAGGATCAGGCGAGTGATCCTATTGCCGCATTCTCTTGCCAAGTTTCTCGTGCGATCCCGCGTTCGCTGGGAGACCGAAATCGCAGCGGAGCCCCTTTGGGTAAACCCGGAAACGCGCGTAGAGTTTCCCATGTCCGCCTCGTTACGCGAACCACTCTTATGTTTAGACGGTGCGGAGGAGGGACAAAGTTGCGCACCTAGAATACTGACCTAAATATCTCTAACAAATAGAGTTAGGCGGGCGTGACGAAGCGGAAGTACTCTCGGCCGGTTGATTGGTGAAAGGTGCCCGCAAAGCCTACTTTTTCGGCTGTGCCTCGCTGCCAGCGGTCTTGGATTCCTCCCGGCCGACTCGCCGCCAGCGCTGGCTTCCCCGGCCTTCTCACCCTCCCGTGAAGTGGTCACAAGAACAGGCCCGCGGCGCCTCTTCGGAACCGCAGATCAGTCATTTCTCGGATTGCATTCTACTTTGGGCTGATCGCTGCCCCCCAGACCACCTTGTGATCCACTCCAAATACCATGCCCATGGGCCGGCTGACATCGTGTTGCTTTCCCGCGAGTTTGAATGCGATTTGCCGGTTTGTTTCCGGATCAACCCACCAAACCTGGGACTCTCCCGTCTCCGACTCGGTTTCATAGGCATCCAGCAGACCCTCGTGCTCAGTTGCGTACCCTTCCAATCGTTTCAAAGCGTTGGCGGAAAGCAGCGTGCCTTCAACCGAGCTATCCCATGCCCCTTTTCCCGATGCCTTAACAGTCCGTGGAATCAAGTCCTGTCCATCGTCGGGCACCGGCCAGTGGTCCTGAAATGCATAGGAACTAAAAAAACTTGAAAGCTTGCCCGCGGTGAAAAGTTTCGTTCCGGTCTTGAAGTTGTAGGCGCCGACTTGGCCCGTAGCCACTGTCACCACGGCTTTGGGGCTTGCCAGGCGAATGTAGTAGGGAGCGAACTCACCATCGACCTGCGCATCCATCAATGATTTCCCCGTGGTGCGCTCCATGCTGTGCAGACCCTTTTCGTCCGCGTATAGGATCGCATCGGACTGTCTATCCCAGAGAATGTTTGTGGTGTGCGAGTAAGCTTTCTTGCGCCAGCCCTCGACTCCTGTCTTTGCGTCCACCGCCGCCACGTTTTTGTGACCGGCGGCCACTACCAATTCCCCGCACTTGCAAATCCCCGTAACCTGGCCGAGGTCGCCGATCTCCCAACTGAGCTGTTTTGTGGCCGGATCGATGGCTTCCACATTCCCCCAGCCGCAGATCAAAAGGTCGCCAAGCCGGTCTGGTGGCAAGGGCAGATTGTCGGTATCCGGTACTCGGACGCCATCTTCCCACGAGCGCTTTCCGCTCTTCAGGTCCACGACTCCGAAGACTCGGCTGCTGAAGTTTATGAACAGTTGCTCGCCTAGCACGCTCAAGCTCTGCGCTCCGGAATTGAAAGTATGGGGGTATTCCTCATTCCATTGTGCCTTTCCGGTAACCGGGTCCACGCGCTGGAACACAAAATGGAAAGGATAGGGCGACGGCAGAATCAATACCATCGCCTCTGGGCCGAACCACATCGTCACCACCGCTGTCGCCGCCGCTGCGATTGCCATGACCGTGATTCGTTTTGCATACGCTTTGCGCAGCAGCCGTCTGGAAACCAAAATCACCTCGCGCGTGCCAGGCAGCGGAAGCACCGTCAGCAAATCGTCGGCTTGCGACTGGTCCCACAAGCGTTTCCCGGTCATCAGGTTCAGCGCGATCAAGCGCCCATCGGAATCTCCCGGAAGCATCGCGCGATTCAGAAGCAGCACTCCCATCCCGGGCACTTCGATCATGTTTTTCCCGCGCGGAAACTCATCGGCAGTATCGCCGTTTAGGAGTCTGCTCCCTCTCACCTCCGGAAGCTGCCAGAGTTGCTGTCCATTCGCGCCGTCGAGCGCGGTTAGGCTCTTGCCCGACTTAACCAGAAGAATCCCCGGAGAGGTTCGCACATACCAGGCAACCCCTTTGGGAAACTCCTTTGTCCAACGCAAGTGCAGTGATTGTGAGCTGGCAGGATTGGCAAAGAAACACAGAAAGAAGAATAATGCGAAAAGGTGAAGCCTCCGCGGGTAACCCATGGCATCTCCGTCAATGCAAAGCGTAGTGCCTCCCATGTTATCAGGTCTAATACGTGTTATGGATTTTTTCGCACGACGCCGTGGCCCGGCGAAGGCGCTCGCTTCAGAAAGCGGTGCTAAGGCGAGGCAGAACCGCATGAAGATTCAACTTCTCGCAGGTAGGGAATCGGGGGATGAGCGACCCGACACATAGGTTACCTGTGTCTCCGGGTCGGACCGGAAAGAACTGGTGGGCCTGGGTGGACTTGAACCACCGACCTCGCCCTTATCAGTCTAGCGTGATTTGGTTTTACAACAACTTACAACACCGCGGGGACTGCCAAAACACGCGGAAGTCGTACAAGACATCGCAATTTGTGGGTTGGGTTGTGGGTCGGAATTTGTCCCTCTGCTGCTGAGTACGGGCAGCACCCCTCTAGGGAATTCCTGCGAATGTTCAATTCGGATCATTATTTATTTGGCCGCACCGGCCGGTGACCAGACCACCCACCATCAAGGTCGTAGCGGGTGCCATGCAAGAAAGATTGAATCATTCGTTCTAAGTTCGGGAACCGAGGGCTCAGAGGTCGGGATGTTACCGATTGCTTGCGAAAGAGGTACTATTTCGGTGAGCGCAAGAGCACTTTCTGGAACTCGGTTCTGGGACCATTACGCATGCCATTAGAGGTAAGAAACTTATGCCATCACGATTTGGATACCTAAAGGGCTCTTTCGGATTGGGGCTGGTCATACTCCTTGCGAGCGGGATTGAGTCCACGTGCCAGTCAACAGGCTCCTTACCTCCAACGTTGGAGGTTCTAAAAACTATTGAATACACAACGCACAGCAACGGAGGGCTGAATGAGGTAGTTAGCTACTCCGAACTTCTCGCTCTGATCAACAGCTGTCGTGCTTATTCGAAAGGCCTTAGCATTCTGCCGGAGTTTCACGAACCCATCCTAACGAGGGGTGAGACGGGGATAGCTGTTTTCAGAAAGGTCTCTCCGAGTGTTGTTCTGGTGGTGATGGCAAACTTCAAGGATGACAAAGTTTCCGACATGGGGCTCGGTACGGGAGTCATCCTAGACCCCTCAGGTTATGTTCTAACTAACTGGCACGTTGTCGCCAGATATGAATCTGGTGTTATCTTTCTCAAGCCTGCATTTGGGACAGAGCCTCCCAAGAACAGCGCCTACGGGATGAGATTGATTGCACTCGACAGGCAGGCTGACTTGGCACTGCTAAAAATAGAGAAACCCCCAGCTGGATTGGTGGCAGTGAAGCTTGGCGATATCTCTTCAGTTCAGGTTGCTGAAGACATACACATCATCGGTCACCCGCACGGTCAGTTGTGGTCATACAGCACTGGCGTGGTCAGTCAAATCCGCGACAACTACGATTGGAAATACGAGGACGGCTCCGAGCATCTTGCGAAAGTGCTCCAGATGCAAACAGCCATCAATCCCGGCAATTCGGGCGGACCAGTCCTCGACAACAACTCAAATATGCTTGGCCTCGTGGCGATGAGCGAAGAAGGTCAGAACCTCAACTATGCGGTAGCAATCGACGTAATCAAGGATTTTGTCAATCATTCGATGACGGCCCCGTCGAGAGGATCTGAGGCGAATACTCACAGTCCGAAGGGCGAACAATATTCCGGTAGCACCACTGGCGGATTGTCCATAACAAAGACCGTCTACCCGGAGTTCGTCGCCTACACAATTCGTGACGCCAAAGGAGTGCCGATAGAATTGATCACCGAAACTTCAGATGGAGCAGTTCTGACGGGGATCAAGCCCAATGCCTTCGGTGGTTTTGCAGAATGGTCGTACAAGCTGCCGAGTGGCAAGACCTTCGCTGTGAAATCGGAAGGAACGGCCCCAGAGTTGATAACAACAGGTGCTGCGAATTGAGGCTGTCCTACTCGCCGATCAAAATGAATGGGGCCCAGAAAAAAGGACTCTTAAATCCTTTTGAAAAGACTGCGTATCGGGCTTCTGCAAGCGCAATGCTCTTTCTCTCGTTTTTCAAGAGATTTCGGTAGTATTCTTCCATCAGCACGGCTGTAGATTCGTCGGATACCTGCCACAAACTCACTGTCACGCTTGAAGAGCCTGCCGCAAGGAAGGCGCGGCCCAAACTCATCACTCCTTCCGCCCTGCTTATGTTGCCGCTGCCTGTATTGCAGGCAGAGAGCACGACAGACTCAGAGCGAAGCTTCAGTCCCAAGACTTCTGACATCGCCAAGAACATGTGGCTTGGTGCTAAGCCATCGAAAGAGAGGACAAGGGCGGGTTCCCTAAGGTTCGTGTCAACCGGCAATACACCATGTGTGGCAAAGTGCAGAAACCGAAATTTGGAAAGATCTGTATCAAGCAATTCATTCTTCGTTGCATCAATCCCGATGCGAACCTCGACTTTTCCGTTCGCCGCCTGCAACAAAGCGGCGATACTCTTGACTTCCCTTGCAGTACCTGGGAGCCGCTCGAATGTGAACCCCCTAGCCTTAAGTTTGGCTGAGTCACCAGAGGAACCCTCGGCGTTATCAATGTGGGCCGCCAACGGTGCGACACCCGTCGAAATCGCCTTTGCAGCGTCGAATCTATCGTCTTCGGGGGAAGTTATCGGGTCGGCTAGTCCGAGAAATGCTTCTTGCCAGCTTGAGGCATGGGTCGCGGTTCTTGCGAGTCGGAAAGCAACCGCTGACGGGTAATAGGTCGATGGCTTCCTCAAGAAAATAAACTCCCCTTTCGAGGCGTTAGGAGAAAGAAGCTCAAATGGGAGAGCAAATAGGACGTCGTCGGGAATGAATATGAGGTTTTGAGATTCGGTGATGACCCCTAATGTTTCGTTCGGGAAAAGTGCTTCGCAGATTTCTTCCGACACCTTCCAATCAATAGTCTCAGGATGCCCTGAGTTCAGTGCCTTCCTGAGCAGAGAAACACGATCCAGAAACCAGGTACGAGGATGCGGCACCTTGTAAAATAAAACCAGTTCATTACCGCTCCCATTCCGATTTTGTACGATCCACGCAAAGGTGGAATCATTGGTCAATTTGAATTCGACTAAAGTCTCGTCTTTTCTCAATGGGAGCGACCCGACTTGGGCAGGTTCGGGATATGCCACCGCCGCGTATTGAGGCGCTGCCTTTCTTAATTCCTGGAGAAAGCTCGCTATTTCCCCCTGTACACTCGCAAGTTCTGCCTGCATGTGTTCCTTCTCTTTATTGGCAAGAGACTTTCCATCTGATGCAGAGCTATTCAATTCAGCAAGAATTCGCTCGCGTCTTGAAAACAAGGACCGCTCGGTCTCCTGTACACTTGCGGGCAATGACCGTCGCATCTGGTCTACGAACGTTCGCCCCCAGGCTTCGACAAATTGCTTCGCTTTGTTTATTTCTGCATATTCCAGCGCTTCCGAACCAAATCTCTGTTGTTGCCGCGAATCTCTCTGGCTTATGGAATACAACAGTGCGACCAACTCGTCATAGATGTACCCATAATTCTCGGACAGGGACCTTTGATCTTTCGCATCTAGACCACCCTTTACCGTCTCAATCAGTCGAATCAATTCCTTGTATGCGGCCAGCGCCTCGTCAAGTTTATGTTCTGACGTCAGTTGCTTCGCTTCAGCATAAAGGAAACGGCCACGCAAGTAGACGTCTTGGGATTTTTCAGCTAGTGGACTCGCCTCGTTCAGCACGGTCCTTGCCGATCTTATGTCGCCGCTCAGCCTATTAGCCTCAGAAACGCTTATCAGAGCGTGAGCCTGACAATCCGTATTTCTGCTCTTGACGCAAGCCTGAAGGCTGGCGTTCGCGACGCTTTTGAGTTCACCGTAATTGCCATTCTGAAGGTATAACTCTGCAAGATCGAGTTGAAGGCTCTCGCCGTAGCCTAACTCGTGGGCTTGGGAATAGCATTTTTGAGCCTTCTCGAAATCCCTCACGGAGGAGTTCCTGTCACTGTAAATGCCGGTCATGTCTGCCCAACTCGCCGCTTGGCCCCTTTTGTCACCAAGGTTCTGAAAGAGCTTGAGCGCTGTTTCCGATTCGCGCACAGCATCCTCCCAGCCTCCAATGAGATCATCCAGTTCTGCCGTTGCTAAATGCGCATATCCACAGTGTTCGAGATCGCCTCCGTCATTCGTTGTTTGAACAGCTTCGCGCAACACTGCGAGGGCTTTTTCAAATTGCCCCTGCTTCCGATAAAACTCACTCAAAAAATAGTCCAAGAAATATTGGTTTGGCACCGGGATCGCAGACGCCATTCTTTTCGCGTCTAAGAGTGCCGCCAAAGCGTCGTCTGGCTGATGCAGTGCTGCGTAATCCTCGGAAAGGCTTTCCAGCGCAATTACTTGCTGGAGTGTAAATTTCGATGCCGCGTATGTGTCGATTGCCCTTTTGTGGAAGTCACTTGCTTTGCGAAAATCCTTTTGCGCCTGGTACGCATTTCCCAAACCAGCAGCCGCCTCCGCCGCAATGCCAGCGCGGCTCGCCCCTTGAGCAAGGTCGTATGCTTTGTTGAAGTTCTGGATTGCCGCATTCAATTCAGAGACTTTTAGGTAGTATTCGCCAATCGCGTTGAGCGTGCCAGCTTCCTCGCTCGGAGCGTTAAGGTCGTGGTAGATTTGCTGACCTTCGCGCAGGTATTGCAACTGCAGCTTTCTCGCTTCCGGCGAGTCATCGGAATTCAGCACGATGGCGGCTCGCACGTAAGCCCCAGCGGCAGTTCTTTTGTCCCCTGCTGAAATAAATTGTCTAACTGCTGAGTTCAACTCCGAACGTGCCTCATCATACAGTCGGGCACTTGCCAACGACAACGCGAGCTCTACATGCAATTCGGGATTCTGGGGACTTTTGGCGATGAGTTTTTCCAAAGAGACCTTGGCTGCCACGAGGTTTCCGGTCTGGGCTTGCACCATCGCGTTCATGGCTTCGGCGTAGATGATTGTCTGCTCGTCATTCGTCTTTCTAGCAAGACTTAGGCATTCGGCACTTCGCTCCTCAGCGATGGCCTTTTGGGATTGACGGGAATATGCGACGGCAAGAACGCACGAACTCTCAACTTTGAGTGCAGTCACATCTCCTTTCATTTCCTTAAGTACGCTTTCCGCTTCGAGCGCGTATTTTTGAGCTAGTGCTGCATCCGTCCCGGCAGCTATGTAGTAGCGTGCCAAGGCATTAAGGATGGGTAGCTTTTCAAACCCTAGTAGGGAACCTACCTGAGCCAGAATTTCGACAAGGGTCGGAGCCCCGCCGGGCTTCGCAGCCATTTGAAATGGAAGTGCAAGAATTCTTTGCCAGTTGGAGCGGTCGTCAGTCGGCTTGGATGGAAAGCCATCCCTAAGATACAAAACGTAGGAGTAGAGCAAGGACTCTGCAAGATTGCCTTCCCGCTCGCTCTGTTCGGCCAAGGCTCGAATTTTTAATTCGCTTATTCTTTGATCTAAATAAACAACGATATTTTGCTGAGCCTTTTCGTCCTTGAGATGGAGAGCGGTTAAGAAAGCCTTGTGGACGGCGATCAATTCCTTGGTGGGTATGTTTAGAGCCCTGTAAACGTCGGCTAGTCTGAGGTAATCCTCCAGCACATAGCGATTGTCAAGTTCTTCATCGAACGGGCCCGGCCGAACGAGAGAAAGTGCTTTTTCCAAAGCGTCTCGGGCTCCCTCAAGATCACCACCCGGCTGATAGATTTCCGCAAGTACGCCATAGGCGATGAACTCAGGTCCGCGGAGGCTGTGGCGTTTCGCATAGGAAGCAACCTCTTGCTCAAGTGAGAGCGCTTCCGTTCCACGGCCAGTCCGTATGAGTAACAAGGCCTGGGAAACCTGGACTTGGGCGAGCAAAGGTTCATTTTGAAGTTTCCGATAAAGATCAGCTGCGACTGCGTAGTACCTCAGAGCATCGTCAGTTTTCTTGAGCTGATTTTCCAAATCGGCTGTTTTTTGCGCTGCTTCAGCCTCTCCCGCAAGAAAGCTATGGTCTCGGCTGTATGAATAAGCTTCCTGCCAAACTTCTAATTCCTTCTCCTTTTGATTTGCGGCTGCGAGTACGTTTGTTAATCCTTCGAGTAAAGTAAGATGCAGGATGGGAAGCTCTAAGGCGAATGCTAGGCACCCTTGTTCTTTGGGGTCTTGGACAAATTTCTGGAATTTACCCTGCTTAATAAGGCTTAGGTCTGCAATCGCCTCATCGGCGTTCCCTTTTTGGATCAAGCCGAATGCATAAGAATTCTCGGCCATGAGGAAGCTATAACTATCTCTCACGGACAGAGCTTTGGCTTTAGCCTGATTAAGAGAATCAACGGCCTGATCGAGCTTGCCCGCCGATCCTAAATAGTAGCCTCGGTAAACAAGATGGAGGGCTTCGAATCGATAGCCATTTAGTTTGTCAATTTTCAATGCCTCATCGATTGACTGTGCCGCTTCATCGCTCTTGCCAAGCAAGAGCTTCATTCTCCCCAACTCACCAAGAGCTCTGGACTTTTCGTAAAGGCTCCCATTTGTTTCCGAAATGTTAAGTGCCCTCGAAATGAGATCTGCCGCCCGGAGAGCGTTTCCTTTCAGCTGCGCCTCTGAAGCCAGCGATATCAGGATGTCAGCTTCCAAAACGCCGTTCTTCGAGTCGATGGCGTCCTGCAAGGCTCGTTGAAATGTCGTGAAGGCTAGTTCAATCTTCGCTTGACCTATGTAGGCAGACGCCAAGGCCGCCTCTGCGAGCCCCCTGTCGCGGGTTAAACCGCGAGTATCGGCGATGTGTAAAGCCTTCTGCACGCTTTCGATCACATCATCTACGCTGAGCTGGTCACAGCTAGCAGGAGTTTTGTCCAGCAGGCTCCGAATTTCGGGATCAAGAGCTTCTAGTTCCGGGGGTTTCCACGAAGAGCTTTTTGGTTCATCTTGGGCAGAAGCTGTTGGAACGAGTAGAGAAAAGAAACACCAGAGGAGAAGAGCCAATAGAAATGTCCCAGGCGTCTTCCTGCGCATCTGTCCACCCATGATTTTCATCATGTCACAGCGATTCAGTCAAAGGAGATGCCGAACGTGTTCGCAACATGTTCTAACTCAGTTTCAGGGAATCTCTTGTTCCAGGCTCTTCGGGTTGCTAGTTGGTCAGTTTCGAGCCGCTCATAGATCATGAGCACCTCAGGCTGATATAGAAATGCAGTAACCCCAGCCTCAGTAGCCTCGGCATACACTGCGTGCAGGAGGGCCTCGCGGTCGTTTACGAATTTCTCGAGAATACTCTTTATTGTTGGAACGTCGGAGCCATAGAGGGGAGCCAGGAGAGCGATCACTTCAAGCGACAACTCTACGTCAGGCCGCTTGGTGGCAAACTTATAGTAATGACGTTCCAGCGACTTGTATAGCTGCGTTTCAGGCGTCAACGCAAGCTCCTGATTTAGTCTCTCGAACTCTCGATCAGCCACTTCGATAACCCCAGCCATCAAGGATACGCGTCGGCGGATGTCGGGAGGAAGCCTCGCCAAGGCCTCGTCGGACTTGTAAACCGAATCATGCGCCATCTCGGCCCAGAGATGTTGCGCAAGTGTTCTTAACTGGAGTTCCGCCCAGAACTGGTTGGGCGGATAGTTCTCAATCTGCAGATCTGAAGGGCGGAGTCGCACCTCAATGTGAACGCTCAAATACCCAACGCGATCAGCTCCGAGTTCTTCAATCTTGCGGTCAGCTTGAGAGCATGCAAAAAGTTCCTGAGCTGCCAATACAACCATTTCCACTTCTGAAAGAAAACGTACGATGCAACGTACACCGACTTTGTCGGGAAGACTTTCATAAGAATGCGTTCCCTTCAGCAGTTTCTTTATCAGGCTGTGCGGTTCTTTTGCTCGCGATTCAGTTTCACACCAAATGCCTTTAGCTTGAACAGCGTTCCTCAGCCTCTGCTCCAAGAGTTTTCCAAAGTTTTCGTAGTTCGGCCTCTCGGCAAGCCACTTCTTTCGAGCTTGCTCGATATCGTTCATTTGGTACCCACCCTCAAAAGGGTGTCTTTGACCGTGATCCTGTCTTTTGCAATATCCACTAATTCCTCAGCCTCGGCCGGAACTGAGACCAAGGCTCCGCGCTTCGTGTGGTAAGCGAGACGACGAAGGCCAGCACTGATGTCGGATAAATCTTTCGTGAAGCTTGTAAACGGAACTCTCGCAGCCGTGAGGTGTTCGCGAAGAGACGTGTGGTACTCGGTTGGAACATAATCTTCAATAAAACCTAGCGGGGAAAAGGTTTTCTTGCTCGCCTTCAATTGAGAATGAAGATGTTCGTACAGATCGTTCTTGTGAATCGGGTTCGTGACATTCTCGTTGATGAAGCTCAATGTCGAATCGTAGAAGCGTTGTGTTGCTACTCGAGGTTCAATCGCGAAAGTGCACCCCAGGAATCGTAGCCAGAACTTAGCCATGTCGTCGCTTGAAACTACATTCAGCTGCGTGTCACAAGCAGCCGCAACAAAATCATCGTCGCCGTCTCCTGTTCGAATGAAAAGCGCTGTTTTAAACAGGCGGGTCCCGTCCGTTAGGACCAAATTATCGAGGACAGACATATCAAACGTCGTCTTTCCTGATCGCTGTGTAAGTTCAAGCCTGGCACCTTCCTCCCGCTCTAGCTTCATCATCGTGAGACCACGTTGACCATCGATGGCAACATCTAGAACGGACAAAAGGCCGGGAGATATTGCTCCGTGCTGGATTTCAAACAGATGCTTTGCCAGCGCCTGCGACATGGCGACAAACTTTTCCGGCGTATGATGTGATTGCGTGAACGTGCGCACTAGGCCTGGAACTGCGGATGTACTGCTGGGGTTAAAGAATATGCCATAGGTGCTCTTGGAGCCCAAAACTCGAGCAAGCCTGGTCTTCAGGCGATGCTTTCGCGGCGTGTCTATTTCCGTTTCAACCTCAGACAACGTTGGTTGAACGAGCCCCTTATGGTCGTTCCGGGGAACATCGTGGAAAATCACGCGGTTGACTATCAGCGTAGCTAGCTGCTTACTTGTGATCACCCAGATGACTCTCAGTACATCCCTTTATACGTACCCTTCATATTAGCCCTGCAACTTGTCCGCTGCAATACGCTGGAAAATAGGCAAAAGCAGGCGGTGCCTTAGCAGGCCATCGCTGCCTCGCTGAGATCGTCTCTCATCAGCTTCTGCTTGTCATCGCCGATGAGCACTGTCGAATCATGTACCAGTTCATCTTATAGATGCCGGAGTTCGTCGCGTCGCCAAACTTGGAATTCCCAAAAGGGCAGGCGCTGTCTATTCCAACTGGTTGGCAGGGTCGTAGATAGCATGAGGCTCTGTGACGGAGGCCTGTAAGCCGGACTCTTCGGGCCCATTTGTGTTTTCAATAAGTTGTGTAGAATCAACAAACACATTCTGTCAATCACGTCAGTTTTGGCAGTGAAAACAGGTTTTGTGGCACAGTTATGTCACAGTCGAGTGGGAGCCAACTCTTCGCTGAAAACTCGCCCGGTCGTCAAATTACTGTGGGCAGGCCTTCCTCCCTTCTGACCTACGGAAGAGTCATGGGAAGAACGATCATTAGCTCTTAAACGTATCCTCACCATGACTTGGAGACTCCTCACTTTGGTTTGTACTTCAAACCGGTCTTCACTACGATCCCGACACTGTATTTGCTGTCCACTTTCACGTACACCGGCGGAAGTTCGCCGTAATCGTAGCCTAAGGTTAGTCCGAGATAATCCGTGAAATCGAATTCACATTTTGTCCACACATAGTCACGCGGATTGGTTCCGACGGACACGAGATGAAGAACCCCTGATTTGTCCTCGGAAAAAACGGGTTCGCTGAGCAACGGCCAGCGCCGCGTATATTCACTCTCAATGAAAGCCATGCGACCCGGTTTGGAAGTCTTGAAGAGGTTGACGTACGCGTGAAGCCCCGCCGCGGGACGGACGATAGCGCCCGGGTACGCTGCGGCTGAAGGTGCTCTCGTGTTTCCGCCGGCGACCAACACAAAAAATGGCTGCATGTACAGTTGTAGCTGCCCGCTTCCAAATCCGCGCATCAGAAAATCAGTCCGCAAGTTCGCAACGGAATTGATAGCCCTGTACTGCTTGTCGCTCTCAAGGGCAAAGGCGGGAGCAAGTTCGTTCCAAGGAACTAACTCGTTCGAAAGAGAGAGCCCGTGTGTAATCGCGGCTGCAGCAGTGACGGAATTGCCGTCCATCTTCGGGTCCGTACTGGCCTTGAAATCGTAACTCGGCACGAACCACCATCCTGCTCTGAACCTGTTGTTCGCGCCTGTCGAGGCGTTCTTGATGGGGACTTGGAATTGAGCCTTAACATCGGCCGTATAGGAGGCCTTTGCCTCATGAGCTCCCTGGATTAGTCCTGACAAATACAGATCCGAATCGTCACGCCCCTTTGTCGCCGAAAACGTAAACGGCAATAGCCGCTTTTTCTCTGGAGGCTGGCCCAAGCTAAGTTTGGCAGCTGCGCTCGACGGAGTCCCAGCGGGGCAGTTGTCATATTGCAAGTTCAGGACCGTCACGAAATAGGTGTGGGCGGCATCGACGGGAGTCTCGAGCGTAAACGTGGCGGTTGAGGGCTTCGAGTATTGATCAGGAACGTGGTATTCGATTGTCGATTCTCTAATCGCCACAATGGATCGAGAATTAGCATCGACCACGGTCCATAGAACGCCGGATGGCGTCGGCGATGCCAGTGGCATGCTAAAGGCGACACTTACTCGCTTCGTAGAGGGATTCAGGCTAGCGTCGTCTATGCTTGCTTTCTCGCATTGCGCAGACGCGACCGGCGAAGCAATCCAAAACACGCACGCGGCGGAAACAACCATGTGTCTCATGAATGACCTCACTTCGGAAAGAACTCCAAAACACAGCTCAAGCTGGCAGAGCTTTATCTTTTATTCGATTTGCAAGTTGCCCCATGGTCCAGGAAGGACTCAAGTCCCCGATGGCAGTCTCTGCAAGCTTGAACTGATACTGTCCGACCCCAAGCTCCTTGTCACCGACGATGAGATCTGCGATCGCACGGCATTGCTGGTCCGAGTTCACGTTGTATTGCTGCAAGGCTTCAGAGCGGTTGTACGGACGCTTGCTCTTGGTTATCTGTCGTACGCAACCCGAAGTGATGGTGTCACACTGCCAGTCCTCAAGACGCGCTTGGACCTGCACCGCGTCCGAAAACGTGCTCGAGAGTGAGGCATGCGTCCGCAGAGATATGGAGATCGGCCCAGGGACTGGATGCAGGAGCAAGGTCATCCAATCCGGCGGGACATGCCACATGACGTACTCTTCCGGATTCCAGCCGCACTCGTCGGCAGGCCCTTCCGGATCCGGCAGGAGTACAAGAGCGGGCTTCGGCAATTTCACGCAACCATGGTCTTGGCAATAGCCGAAAACCTGTGCTAGGTGTAACGGTTTGTTCGCATCGGTTGGGTGCTCGAGCGCCCCCGACGTCGGAATATTGTCCACTCCCTGAACTACCTTTCCAAACAAGGACATGGTCAGATGGCCGTTGGCAACCTCGGTGAGGCTCACCAGATGCTTTGTTGCGCGGCTTGTGTTTTTCATTTCTTCGTTCCTTACACAGTTCCAATAACTATGGACAGCCCGAATGGAGAAATGCCTACCTCTTACCTGTAAACCGGCCGAAAAGCAAGAAATAGATTTTTATGAATACATTACTATTTCAGCTTTACTATTTTATTTGTTATATCGTACCGTCCTGGGACCTAACCAGAGTCGGCCCCTCAACATCGAGGCACTATGCCGACACCTCAGGCGAATAGACATCCATTGACGTTATTTAGCGACTGAAGTACATTTACAGCTAACACAGATTTCGCCATAATTCACAAACAGTAGACGCCGCCATGCCAGATCTTTCTTCCCCGGCTCGCCACCTTACTCTGGGCGCTACGGACTGTCTATGGACAGGGCGGAATCATCGGTAGCCTGCTTGTTCGTCGGGTTTTCTTTGTGCCGTCGATCCACGGCCGAGTAGAGGAGGCCACGCCATGTATTCCCTGAACCGTTCGAAGGTCCTACTTGTGTGCGCCTCGCTGCTCGCTTGTTTGTTATCTGCGGCCTGCGCATCAACCCATGGCGAGCACGATGAACATTCTGTCTGGCTTGTACACGCTACCGATCCCCATATCTATCTCTCTCGCAAGGACGACTCCGAAGATGCGAAGCGCGTGCAGCAGAAACAGCAAGAGCTTGATGAAAAAGCGCTCACCGACCTATTCCAGCAAATCCGTGCACTTCCCCAAGCGGCTGGCGGTCCTACGTTTTTGCTTTTCACGGGCGACTTCGGTGTAGATCCTTGCCAAATACTAACCGCAGAGTCCTCAAAAAAAGAGGCGAACAAGAGAACTTCTAAAGACTGCTTGAGTGACAACGTAGACAAAACTAAACGCGACGCCGAAGTCCAAAACCTGGCAAAGCTCCTCGGCGAAAGCCCGATTCAAGACATCTATTTCGTGGCGGGAAACAATGATCTGCCACTCGAGTCCGCCGGTGACGACGCACTTCTGTATTTCAACCAGTTCTTCGATGACGTTCAGAACAAGATCACCGCAAACAAGAGCAACGTCCAGCTACATAATTTGACGCGATGCTACGTGGGGAACGGCGCGCCGACATCCACTTGCTTTGCGGACATCACGAATTCCCCCTACCGAATGATTGGATTTCCCTCGCAATCCTTTAAGAACAAGGAACAAGGCTCCCAGAGTAATCTTGATCTTCAGGTTTCCCAGTTTGAGACGTTCCGCACGGTATTCGACCAAGCTCGGCAGGCCGGACGAAAAGCACTCATCGTCACGCATGTCCCGGAACTCGACGACCCGTATGATCTGGCGCAGGGGCGTTATGCGGGAGCGTCTCCGGACCCATCGATTGGCGCCGAATCAGGAAAGGAAAATCCGCGCGCGCGCTGGTCCACATGGAACGTAAGGCCCAAGCTTCTTGATGACTGGAAAGATGTGGTCTCATCAGAATCCGTAGTGGCCATCTTCGCGGGTCACTTTCACGACGCGCATAAGGAGATCTACCGGCAACCCTATTCCTGGTCTACGCCCAACGATCACCGTGTCTCGCTCGACAAGCTCTTCCTTGCGCCCCCGCTTTCGGTGAAAAACCAGGATGCCTCGCCGGTTCAAGCGCGTGGTTTTTCTCTCATACGGCTCGGCGCGGACCGTATTCGTTCACGATTCTATTGGTACGACTCCGAAACCAGCCATTTCAATGCCGAACCACGTCTCGAATTCTCTGCCGAACACGCAAGGGGATGGCGGCAATTCCACTGGCGTTTCATCACGCCGTTCTACTGGCTTTTGAAACTCGACCAGCAGGATACCCCACTGCAACGAATGGCGATCCTGCTGATCGCACTCTTGACCGCTTTCCTCACCGTGGTCGCGATCTGGCAAATCCCCGCCACGGATGATCCCATGGCGAGGAAACGTGGCGACGACAAAAGCCAAGACAAGGGCGAGAACAAGAACGGGACTCCGACGGATGGATCTCCATTTACGACCAAAATCGGGAAGACCGTTCTAGCCGGATTAGGGGGACTGGTCTTCGCTGAGGTCACGAAGGCTCTTGGAAATCAGCAGCCATCTGCCGACAGCAAGTGGTATTACATCGTAGCCTTTATTTATTTCTTTTTCGTACTTCTACTAGGTTTGAATATCTTGCGGGGGTTGGTCGAAGCTCTTCGCGCCCGGGTAGCCATTATTCACTATCCCGTGGTCCGTCCGGCACACCAGACTCACGCATGGGCCGGGTTCAAGAATTGGGTCTCTTATTGGTGGATGCGGACCGGACAATGGCTCCTTTCGCTCCGCGTTCCCTTTCTTACCTTTTGGGATACGTTGATCAACCTGATCCAGGGAAAGAACCAGACCACCACGCGAGCGTTTGAGGACGCCATCATCGAACAACAACAAAATGTCGTCCGGGTCGCCGATATTCTTCGCACAAAGCTCAACAGCCTGCTCGAATCAAAAGTACTGAAAGCTACGGGGAAAGCAACGGATTCTCGCTCGCATGTGCGCGTGAATATCAGCGTTCTGTCGGCGGACGGGTCACAAGTGTTCTACATATCGCGAACACCCGACAGCTCCCCCGTCCCATTCAATAAGAATTCAGTCGCGTGGGTTTCCATATACACTGGGGAAATTCGGTGGTACGAGGCCGCTTACGCGAAGAAACCGGATATTGTCCTATTTAATGATCAGGACGGAATCATTGCCGCTTCGAAAAGCCACCTGAAGTTAACAGACTACTATCAACAACGCCACGACGATTACGAGGCATTCATCGTTTTCCCGCTTCCGTGGCCACAGCGAGCCTTTGGTACCAGGTACGTGAAAGGAGGTATTCACGTCTCCTTCCGCACAGACGCCAACTTTCGTAGCATTTGGTCCGCGCCCGATGTCGATGTGACCGCCTCGACGACAAACACCTATCCCCAGCAAGACGAGCTTATGCTCGATGACTGGTGCAGCGATGCGGAGGTGCGAATCGCTCTAAACGGAGCTGTTGCCGTTCTCAGCGAGCTTCTGCGTGGCTTTAACGAAGTCATTTACAAGAATTACATTCAACCGAACCAGGAACGCTAGTTTCGCTTTTCACCTTGCAAATGGTCCGGCCCTCGGGTGAATTCTATGAATGGTAAAGAGAACACAGCCTCGGATAGCCCCAGTGGGGCCGGTGGAAATACACAGCGCGATCTGGCACTTGAACTCTATAAGCTCGAATACGAGCGCGCCGCCATCCGCTATGAGGATATCTACAAAGCCGTGTGGCAGATCTTCTCTTATATGACGGCGATCAGTGGAGCTCTCCTTGCCTTTGGCGGCGACCATTTTCAGGAGAACTTATTTTGGTTCCTTGCATCTACCCCTCTCATTTATTGGTTTTGGAGCACCTACGTGCCTCTCGATAGCTACGGTCGAGACATTGGAACGCGTCTCAGCGGCATCGAAGAGCAATTGAACGGGAGATACGGTGTCGACTTAAGGCATTACCGACACTTTGAACAGCGAACGTCCAAAGCATCCCCTTTTCGACTTCGGGTTCGCCACGTGGTTCTACCCGTGTTCCTTCTTTTGTCGTGCTTCTCGGCTTATCAAGTATATCGGGCTGTTTCCGCACGTCTTTCGGGCGTTCCCATGCTTCGCGAAAAGGCCACAGAAGTGAAAATCGTCACGATAGATACAGAGGAGCTCCGAAAGCTAATTGAGAAGGCGAAGGGCGCCAGCCAAACGCCAGCCCTTCCCGACACTAAATCTCAACGGGGAGCGAACTGAGCTTTCCCAAGACTTCTTGCAGGACGGGAACCTCGAATCCTTCGTTCTTCAAACTCTTAATCGCGCCCTCAATCAATTCTATTGCCATCGTGAGTTCGAGCCGTCGGCCGGTATGATCGAACAGCTTTTTGCGCGATTCGAAACCCACAAGATACTCGAATGTACATCCGTTGCTGAATTGCCAGCCTTCATTAAAGAAAGCCGAACTGCATTTTCTTGAGATTACTTCCTTCCAGAATTTTAGATATTCGGTCTGAGACCAGTTTTGCTGTTTGTTTACAGGAGCGGCGTGAAAGGGGTTGGGGGTAAGCACGATAGTATGACCCCTCTCCCGTATCCTTCGCGCAAAACGAATTCCTTCCTCCTTGTTCGGCGAAAGTAGCTTATCGAAATATTCGCTGCCCAGGCGCTGCTTCAGTTCTTCGCCTGTCTTAACCTGGTACTCTCGGCAGAGGTCATAGAACCTCCTGCCCGTTGTGAATTCGGAACTGGCATAGACGGCGTCGTTATCGAGCACGACACAGTCGAGAAGCGATATCAGCATCTCAGACTCTTCGTGCCAAGTCCTCTTTCTCGCATCGATATCCACTGTCTGCACCGTTTTTGTCATGTTCTGCTCCAGCTAGATCGTGCACAGCGTATAGCCACAGGACATGCATGTAACACACCCAGAGGCATGTTCCATAGGACCATTACACTCCGGACAAACCTGGGCTCCCGCTGGCATGGGTTGTTTAGACTTTCCCGGTCGAAGGACCTGTTCTTCTCTCGAACCATCACGAAAGACCGTTATACCCTTGCAGCCCAGCTCGTGGGCCAAAAGGTAGACCTTTGCGACCTCTTCGGGCGAGGCGCTACGTCTGAGATTCACCGTCTTGCTGACGGCACTGTCGACATGTTCTTGAAAAGCACCCTGCATTCGGACGTGCCAAACCGGGTCGATGTCGTGAGCCGTAACAAAGAGCTCTCGGATGCTCTCAGGGATCGCTTCAACTGACTGCACACTTCCGCTCTCCGAGACTTGGTTGCGCAGACCCTCATCGAGGTGCTTGCCGGCAAGCTCTTCAAAGAGAGGATGAATAGCAAAATCCCTCTTCTCACCGAGCATCTGCCGCACATAACAGATTGCAAATAATGGTTCGATTCCACTCGAGCAGTTGGCAATCAAACTAATGGTGCCTGTGGGTGCGATGGTCGTTAGGGTCGCGTTTCGCATTTTCGCGTCCGTGTCTCGGAAGACACTCATCGCAAAGTTCGGGAAAACACCCTTGATCTCAGCGAGCCGAGAGGATTCTGCTTTTGCTTCAGTAGACACGAAACTCATAACCTCTCTACCGACCCGAACCGCTTCCTCCGAATCATACGGTATACCCAGCAAGATCAGCATATCCGCAAAACCCATTACGCCTAAGCCAATTTTCCGATTGGCCTTGGTCCGTTCCTCGATCCTCGGAATCGGATAGCGATTCACATCGATCACGTTGTCGAGAAATCGAACGGCCATGTGAACAGTCTTACCGAGCCTCTCAAATTCAATCTTCCCGTTTTGCACGAAACGGGAGACATTGATCGAGCCCAAGTTGCAAGATTCGTACGGCAGAAGGGGCTGCTCTCCGCACGGATTCGTAGCCTCAATCTCTCCCACTAGGGGTGTCGGGTTGGTCCTATTAATCGCATCGAGAAACACTAAACCGGGATCACCGGTTTTCCATGCCGATTCGACGATCAGGTCAAAGACATAGCGGGCATTCAGCCTTCCGGATTCTTGTGCCGTATGCGGATTCATAAGCGGGTACTCTGCCGACCGGCGCACGCAATCCATGAAATGGTCGTTCACCCCAACAGAAATATTAAATGTTTGGAGTGAGTTTTGGGTGTTCTTTGATTCGATGAACTCTAGGATGTCGGGATGGTCAAAGCGCATAACTCCCATGTTCGCACCGCTGCGGACACCACCCATCCGATTCGTCTGACAAGCATAGTCATATAGTCGCATGAAAGAAACCGGCCCACTCGATTGTCCTCTTGTAGATTCAATCCAGTCGTTGCGCGGTCGAAGACGAGAAAACGAGAAACCTGTGCCTCCGCCGCTTTTCTGAATTAGAGCCATGTCTTTCAGAGTTCCAAAGATGGACTCCATCGAGTCCTCGATCGGTAGGACAAAACAACCGGCGAGCTGCCCCGAAGGAAGACCGGCGTTCACAAGTGTAGGAGAATTCGGTAGGAAGTCCAAAGAGGCCATCAGATGATAGAAGCCCTCGGAGGTCTTGTGAACCTCCGCCTCGGAAACATAGCTTCTTTCCACTTTGGCGATCTCCCGTGCGACTCGCCAGAACATTTCGTCTGGAGATTCTACGAGGTTTCCCCGCTCATCCCGCCGAAGAATCCTCTTCCGCAGCACATCGAGAGCGACGTCCGAAAAAGGCTTCTTTGAAGTTCTCGTTTGCACGTCTTGGCTCACATCCTATAACGTCAATCGACCCAACCCAGAATACTGCTTTCGAACCTAAACGAAACATTCCCCTGGTCTATATGGCACCCAAGGGGCGACAGTACAGGAACATACGTTTCCACGGTATTATATTCGCCTTTTGTTCGCCAGTCAAAACAGCTCCCTGAATCCTAGCGGAGCACGACATCTACCCCACCAAAGAGACGCGCGCTCTGCAATCCGTATATCGGCGTTTAAGCAATTTGACAGGTAATAATGCCTCTGGTAGTTTCCTTAAAATAAACCAGTTCTCGATCAGAGTCTCGCCGCAGCAGTAGCGATTGTAGTTGAAACGGCCCTGCATGCCGAACTCATTGACGGGTGATCTGTGCCCCCATCGAAGAGGAGAACCATGGCAAATCCGTTCGAGCACCTAGTCGTCCTCATGATGGAAAACCGCTCGTTCGATCACATGCTCGGCTTCCTGCAAAGTCCTGCCTACCCCGTGGAGGGACTTGACCCGACCAACTTGCCCACAAACGATCCAGCCATTGGAACCGGTCCTGTTCCCGCAAGCCCGAATGCACGCACCGTGAATGACTTGAATCCCGACCCGGCGCATGACTTCCTGAACGTGAACGTGCAGATATTCGGGAACAAGGACGCCACCCGCTCCGGACCGCTGATGCGGGGCTTCGTCAAGGACTATGCCGCCGTCAGCAACGATCCGACAAAGGGGCCGAACATCATGAAGTGTTTCACCGCACAAACTCTGCCGGTACTCTCAACATTGGCGAAGCAATATGCGGTGTGCGATCACTGGTTTTCTTCCGTTCCCGGGTCCACTATTCCCAATCGACTCTTCGCCCACGCTGCTCATTCTGGCGGCTCTTTGACACAAGATGCGATTCTTGCGCCGCTGAGATTGAAAACGATATTCGAGGTCATGGATGATCCCGCGAATCCCTACAGCTATCGAATCTATGCGGGAACTATGGGCGGAACGATTCTTCTGACGAATCTTTACTTGATTCATCATCAAGACGGCTTTCACCCTTATGAAGAGTTCCAGAGCGACTGTGCCCACGGCGATCTCCCCGCCTACACCTTCATCGAGCCCCGTTATGACGACGACTTGGCAGATGGGCTTTTCGCCAACAGTCAGCATCCGGACTTTCCGGTCGACGAGGGAGAAGCCCTCATTGCCGATGTCTATACCGCCATTCGAAACAGTCCCCTTTGGTCGACGACCCTGCTGCTGATCGTTTACGACGAGCACGGCGGCATCTTCGACCACGTCTCTCCGCCGACGCTAACGCCCGATCCACGCTATCCTCCGGTGCCTGAATCGACAAATCCGAATTTTCAGTTCGACCGACTAGGCGTACGAGTCCCCGCAGTGCTCGTTTCACCCCTCATCAAACCCGGAACAATCATTCACCAACGATTTGATCATTGCTCCATCGTGGCTACCGTGCGGAAGCTCTTCTGTCTGGACAAAACTCCCTTCAACTGGAGAGAAGTACAGGCTGCGACTTTCGACAACATTCTCAACCTTAGTCCGGGCGACATCAGAACCGACAACGTCCGGCTACCTCCGCCGTTTGCGTCCGGGGGCGCGTCGCCTCCGCCGCAGCTTCGCACGCCGAGCGACCTGACTATGTATATGGCGCAAGGTATGCAACTGGCGGCGGACACACTCGGCGTAAAGCTCAAAATGCACGTCACCGATATCTACTCGGCGCAGGATGCCATCAATTTCCTCCATCAAGCTGCGGCCCAACTCAAGACCAAAGGGTGATCTATGACAGGACGCTTCCTCACGATCTTCCGTTTTGCGGCCGCCCTTTGCATCATTGTTTTATTTTGCTGCCCGCAATGTACGCTGGCACAGCGGGTCGAGGACTCGTGTCACGCCTTTTTCGAGAATCCCCATCAGGCCCTCGATTGCATCGAGGCGATGTTTACGCAGACGGACATTCCCTACTACCTCCCGCATCTGACCATGTCCAGCATTCCTCCCGACAATGGGTTCCCGATCGGCATTGTCTACGAAAAGCGCACGCACTATGTTTCTTCCACGTTTTCGGAACCGGATCAATCTACACCCCCCGCGCCCGGATACAAGTCCCTTGTGGACGCGAAGGCTGCTGCTGTGATCTCCACAAATGACTCGTGGTATGCCACAGGTTCCGTCACTTGGTTGCCACCTGTTCCGTATCGCGGCGATAAAAGAACCACCGGCGAGACCTGTCATCGCCTCTGGGCGTTCTGCACCAAGCAAGTGCTGGGAATTGATTTCTCCGTCACTCATCGCACGCTGCAAACAATCAATTTCTACGGACTCGGGCCCTCGTCGCCCAATACCCAGCTTTCCTACCGACAAAGTGAGACCTATGGAGGTGCCCATGCTCGGATGCCCTTGTTCGATTGGCTGGCGATCGAAGGACAGATCGAGAACAGGCAACCCACCGTCACCTTCAGCAGCGTGTCTCTGGCCACTGGCACGATTAACGAGGCCACGGCCCCCGGCGTCACGAGTCAGCCCGATTTCATGCATTACGCTGCCAAAATCACAACCCACGCGCAGGCGATTTCCGAACCGGTCACGAATGATCCTGCAGTGACGCCTCCAGGAGTTCCTCCACCTCCGCTGATGAAGCACAAGCTCGTCTGGATTTTCGACAACGCGGTGCTGCAAAACTGGTTTTTGGACCAAGATAAAGGCCAGTACTCCTTCCGGCAAACCGTCATCGACGGCCAGGAAACGGTCAAGTTGCATTCCGTGATCCGGAGGTTTGTCTCTCCCAATTCCATGACGACGAAGCTGAAATTCCTGAAGCATTTCTGTAACGACCGCAAATCCGGACTGAAGGTCGATGACGAATGCGATTTCGGCGAATTCAGCGTTCGACCGCGGCTTGTACTCTCCGCTTCCAGTACCGGCGTCGTTCCCTTCTATTTTCAACCGACGCTTGGAGGATCGGACATCGACTCGACACTGACTCTGCGGGGGTTCACTGACTATCGCTTTCGTGGCCCCGATGCAGCAATGGTCGGCGTCGATTATCGAATTAAGGTGGTCGATCCAATTGGCGCACTGCTGTTCTACGACACCGGTAACGTAGGGAGTTCGATAGGCGCTCTTTCTTTTGCGCACGCCCGCCAGGATGCAGGCGTGGGGGTGACACTACGCTTGCAGAATAACGTGGTCGCGCAAATCTATTTTGGTTTCGGCGCGGGGCATGGATCGCACTTCGGCTACAACTTCACGAAATTCTTTTGATCCGAGAAATTCCGCGTCAACCAGGGACAAAACATGACGGAAGATACCGTGCTTCAGAGAAAGCCCGGCGAATTGGCAGTGACCTTGGGATCCGATGCGAGCACCGAACTATGGCGCGCGCGAGCCAACCATTGGACAGCGATGACGGCGATGATCGTCGCCGTCATGGCTAGCGTCTTCGCCGGGGTGGGCGGCCTGAGCAAAATCCCCGGTGCGCTGGCGGCAAGCCTGGTCGCACTGATCCCAGGTGCCTTTGCCTTTCTTTCGACCACGATCAAATTCGACGGCAAAGCCGTATGGCATTATCGCAAAAAACGTGAATTGGATAGCCTCTGGCGGCAGCTGAAATTCTAGATGCCTACCCCGCCGATTGCCGATCAAATCGCCTTGGTGCTTCCGAACGCAGTGCTCTCGACAAGAGACCCGATATCGAATGGGAAAGGAATTTGCACTTGATGGGGGATGCCTCTCCGCCAGGGGAAAGTAAAAGAGGCAGTCGCTTGTTATCTGTTGTTTCGGACAGGAGAGTCAGTCGATTCCCTATCGAAAAGACGTTGCCCTCCGAGAAGCCAGGCCCGGTCTCGCTCCACTTTCAGGCTTCCCAAAATTGGGAGTGAAAGGCGCTACACTGCTCATTGAGGTGAAACATGGCCTTCGTTGGGAACACCAGGCACAACATTTTCATCAGCTGGTCAGGCCGGAGAAGTCTTTGGATCGCAGAAGCGCTGCGCGGCTGGCTTCCCTTGGTGATTCAGGCTGCCCGGCCCTGGATGTCGGAAAAGGAGGTACTCAAGGGCAGTCGGGGGCTCCACGAGATCGCACAGGCACTCGAAGGGATCAAAGTAGGAATCACCTGCTTAACTCCTGAAAATCTGGGTGCGCCTTGGATTCTGTACGAAGCCGGTGCGCTGTCCAAGGCCTTGGACGATCAAACACGCCTCTGTACTTATCTCCTTGGAGGACTGCAGTTTCAGGACGTCAAGCCACCGCTTGGCATGTTTCAGGCAACAAAGGCCGAGAAAGACGACACGCGGAAGCTGATCCAGTCCATCAATATGGCAATTGGAGAGCAACCTGTGCCGGAGTCAAGTCTCGATGAAATCTTCGACGCCATGTGGCCGAAGCTTGCAGAAAAGCTGAGAACCATCCCTGCGGCAGAAGAGGATGTTGTCGCCAAGCGCGACATGGACGAAATGATTACGGAAATTCTTGAGATCAGCCGGGCCGAAGCCAACAGGAGGAGGAAAGTTGACAGCCTAGATGCATTCGTTCCCCTTTTCGATGAACTGCTCCCGATCTTGCCCCAGATCCGGGAAGCCATACGGACCGCTAAAAATCAAATGCTCGCTGGTTCCTTGATGTCGCCTTCCTCAAGTCCTGGCGCTATGCCAGGTGCGCTCCCGGCTACAAATACTGCTGAACAGACGGCCCCATCTCCATTGGCCGAAGAAGCATAGAGCAGTGTCTCCCTTGGTGTGAGAGTTGATCGAGACGAGGGCCGCTGCACTCGACGGCGTGCGGAACCCCGAATATTCTATGGTTTTGAAAAGAAACCAAAAGACCGCCGAATTCGACACGCCCGGCTCACCGCAGACGGACCGGCGCTCGCTATCGATATGTGTCGAGTGTTCGGAACACGAGAGCCTCAAACGGTTTGTCACAAATCACGGTGCCGTCGGGTACCGCTGCGGGATTTGCCATCGGGCGGACCTCATCGCTTCCCGGCCAGAATCATACAAATCCCTTTCCTATTTGATTCGCGCTCTCGTCAGATTCTACTACGATGAATGGGCCTACAACGGCCACTGGGGCGGCGATCACGAACCGGCGGAATTGCTCAGCCACCCCAATCCGATTGTGGAGCACAAATCCGCACCCGGATTTCCACGGGCGGCCGAGGACTCGGAGGAATTCCGCGTGTGTCTCTTCGACCCACCGTACCCTCCCTACGATAAGGGCATTCCCATATACGCGGGGCATCACGAAAAGTATGGCCGTTTGGCACCGCTGAGGCCCTGCCGTAAACTCAAGCCCCGGCGTACCGTTGGTTTTACCAACGGATTCGGGGAGGTATTTCGCCGAATGGCAGCTGGCCGACCTCGTCTTTCTCCTTATGCAAGCTCCCTCGCACCTCTCCTGCCGTGTAGGGGGCATCTACCTTAGCCTTGCCTCTATCCGTACCTGACGGCCCACCTTCGACTGGACCGAGCCTCGACAGCTGATCCCAAAATCTCTCGGGTGTCAGCGAAAGATATCGTTCCGCCCAAATCCACTTTACATGTCCCATGTACGCAGATAGGGCCGGCAACAAGCTCCGCGGATTCTTCCCTTCTTTTAACATCACGGCGAGGCGGTGTACGGCAAAAGTGTGGCGTAAATCGCGAAATCCGGGCTGTCTTCCATCGCTCGTGCGCGGACGGATTCCCGCATGACGTCTAAGTCTTTGGAAACCTCCACGCAAGGTGCTCTCCACCATTGGTTTATTTTGCTTGTCCACGAAGAAAATCAGCGTGGTCATTCCCGATGCAGCGCGCAATTTGGAATAGGCAAGAAGATGTTTTCTTAAATTCCGACCAAACGGAATTGTTCGTACTCGACCCCCGCCAGCGTCGCCAAGTGTCACTAGCCTGTTACGCAAGTCCAGACGATCCACTCGCAGGGAGATGACTTCGCGCATGCACGCTCCCGTGCCATAAATGAACAAGATCAACGTTCGCAGGACCACCGGATCAATTCTGACCCAGTGTCCAAACTGGAATGTCCTGGTCGCTTCGAGCAATCGTGACAGCTCTTCACGCGAATAGATGTAAGGCTTAAATGGTTGTGGCCACGCCAGCCGGGGTCGCGGCATCGGGGCCCGTTTCAGCTCGCCCCGCAACATCCAAAACTCGAAAAATGCCCTGAGCATGTTGTACTGTCGCCACCAAGTGGCCGGTGATAGCCGTTTGCCGTCCAGGAAAGAAAGTGTCTGCTCAGCAGAAATCAGGTTGAGAGAACAATCGCCCACCTGCTTCGAGAATGTCCTTAGATGCTCGCTGTCATTGCGGAATTTGATTCCCCTCAGATTCTTCCATTTCACATACTCCTCAATCGCCTGGGGAAATTTCATAGTCCCACGGTCAGGTCGACTCTCACTACTTCCATCAGCGATTCCCTTGTGAACTTGGCGTACGTACGAACCGATTCACAGGAGCGATGCCCCAGAAAGTCAGCGATGTCTTGCAGGTGCGCGCCTTTTGCCAACAGGTGGGTGGCGCAGGAGTGACGGAGACTTTGGGGTCCGTAATGCTTCGACTGGATTCCCAGGGCGATCATTCGTCTAGCAACGAAGCGCGCAATTGTGTGGGCGCGCATCGGACGAAATGGCTTGCGCCAGGTCACAAACACTTCGGGGCACTCGCACTTCGGCCGCGCATGGTCGATATAACGGCGAATCGCTTCCCCGACCTCTGGTTGTATTGGAAACTGTTGCAGGCCGCCCCGCTTCGCGCGGCGCACGGTAAAGCAGTTCCGCTCCCAGTCAATATCCGATAGGCGAATCCGAGTGGCTTCACTGCTTCGTAACCCGTAAACGGCGTACAGCAGTAAGAGTGCCCTCGCTCGAATGGTAATCACACTCTTTCCCTTTGTGGACCGAAGAAGTTTCAAAACATCGCGCCACTTCGGTCCTTGAGGTTCAAAGATGTCCCTACGAAGCACGGGCCCTCTGATTCCGCCAACAATGCTAGTTGAGCACCAACCGCGGTGAGCCGCGTGATAGAAAAAGGATCGAAGAAAACCACACTCACCCGATAGCGTGATGAGGTTCCAGGTGCGAGCACTCTCGGCAAGGTAATCGTCTATATCTCGAAGGCAGACCTTGCCGAATTTCCGGTGTTTCCGCCCCAGCCATCGCAAGAAATTGGCAGCTCGCAGGCCACGTTCATAGACTGTGGTTTCCGCCAACCCGAGTTCGCCGCTCATTCGAGCCTTGTAATCCGCCAGTTCCTGGGAGAATGGCTGAGCACGTCGAGGCGGTGGTAAGAGCCGCCCAAGAAACCTGAGCCATTTACGGACAATCCAGCGGAAATACAGGATCGAGGTATGTCCAGGGTTATGCTTGCTGTACCGATGCCGATCGTCAATCCAGCCCCTAGCAGCTCCTTCTAGCTCTTCTTCGGATACATCTCGGAGCTTGCGCATTGGTAGGATCGTGACGAACCGAAGCAAGTGCCCCGCTGCGGTACGCAGGTTGACCAGCCCGACCCCGCGCGCGTGCATATGGGCGATAAACCGCTCTCGCTCTGCCGCCAGCGGAGCCGCTCTGTGTCGTGCCAGGGCGCGAGGCTCCTTCATGCACAGTTCAAACATCAGTCTGAAGCGCGACGGCGATTCAAGATAACCCCTTAATCGAACGATGAACGCAACGAAGACGGACAGTCTGGCTGCCCTCGCTCAGCCGCGTACTCTTCTTGCGAACTGACGGAACTACCCCACAGAAGAAACATCGGGTTCTTAAGAGGTATACGCAACAGGTTGAAGTCTTGTACCACTGCTGACAACCGGTCGGCGAGACCTCTAACTCGGTAGCGCCGTTCCTCCGCCCTCAGATACCACGCGGCCTTCGCTTGCACACGGTCGCGCCATGTAAATGCCCCTCTGTCACGCCCGTTGCCATCCGCTTCAGCCGCGAACACTAGATCGCTTCGCTCTCTGTCCTTTCCGCGAGTCCGTTGCGATTTGGTTCCCCTGCCTCTGTGAGGGAACCAACTCTCAACTCACCGAAAGGACAAAGAAAATGAATTCAGAAAACGTCAAGAAAGTTACAAATCAAGCCATCGAGCAACTCATTACCGCGCTCAACCAGGGCCGAAGTGAGACGCTGACACAGTATCTTGCCGCGATTGGTCGATTCCATCGCTACAGTCTGCGGAACGTGATGCTCATCGCATCGCAGAAGCCAGCAGCAACGCACGTCGCTGGCTTTCATGCATGGCACAAACTCGGGCGATTCGTGAAGAAGGGCGAGAAAGGAATCCTGATTCTTGCTCCCACCGTCCGGCGAAAAAACGACTCTCAGGAACAAGACGAATGTGTTGAATCATCAACTGCTGTCGGCTTCCGCCCGGCCTACGTCTTCGACCTCAGCCAGACGGACGGCCAAGAACTTCCTGCAATTGGCAGCGTGAATGGCGATCCATCCGTATACCGCGAGCGGCTCGGAAAGTTTGTCGCTGGGCAAGGCATCAGCCTTGAATACTCGCAGGACATCGCTCCGGCGCGTGGCACTTCGTCAGGCGGCAAGATCACGTTGCTACCTGGCCAGTCCCCGGCTGAGGAATTCGCAACGCTGTCACATGAATTAGCGCACGAAATGTTGCACCGTGGTGACCGTCGCAGCAGCACGTCGACGCGTATCCGCGAAACCGAGGCGGAGGCTGTCGCATTCGTGGTCTGCCATTCCATCGGCTTGCAAACCGGCTCAGCTTCTCAAGACTACATTCAGCTTTACGAAGGTGACGCGAAGCTATTGACGGCCAGCCTGGAGCACATCCAGAAGACAGCCGCCCAGATTCTCGATGCAATCGGCGCGGAGGGAACCTCCGCGCCGATTGCCTAGCGCGGGCGTGTCATTTGGGCAGCCGAATGCTGAGACTTAGGTGTAGAATATTTTCATGTTGTTTCTGATGGGTGACATTATCGAGCGACCAGGGCCATTCGGAAAGAGGCACCGAGGAGTCCTTGTTGGTTATGACGAGTGCGGACGCGCCTGGGTCATTCACAACGACATGGGCGGAATTGTGTGCTGGGTGTTGTTCGAAACTTTTGCCGCTGGCCTCCCCGTGGCCCTAGCGAGTCGCAAAGCGCGCAATTCTTACGAACAGCACACAATCGTCTCCCGAGCACAATCTCTTTTGGGCTGGAAGTACGATCTCTTGAGTTTCAACTGTGACCACCTCGTGACCTACGCGCAGGACGGCATTGCGACCAGCCCACAGCTCCAAGGCTTCGCTCTGGCATTCGCCCTCGCGCTATTTCTGGGGCTGGCAGTCGCTTCAACACGGGCCTGACGGGCCCGATCCAGCCTCACCGCCCTCGTTGCGTGCCTCAATTGGCACAGACTCCTGAAAATAAATGGCTTGACGGAATTGGTAAAATGGAGGTAATTTTATAACCGAAAGGATGTTATGAAATTACGATGAAACTCCCAAAGGTTCCAAGTCCCGAGGAATCGCTGGAGAAGCTGGCTCCGATATTCCCAGAGCTATACGCCGGATTCGAGAGCGGAATATTCAAGGCGCGTGACTACTTTGAGGTTGAGCACATCGCCGCCGATCTCTCGGTTGCGTCGATGCTCATTCGGCTGCATGTTAAGGATCGACTCCTGAAGGCTGGACTGAAGGAAGTTACGCTCGAAAATCACTCTCTGTGTGGCCTCGATTTTCTCTACAAAGACACGCACGTCAGAATTTGGAAATCAGACGACCACACTCTCCCGGACCCAGGTCGTTCGCAGGCAAGACAATCTTTTTACCAATATAACCTCGAATTCTCGGATCGCGAACCCTACAACAAATTCATAGTTCTTTGGAATCTGAACCACATAGGGGGTGTGACGCTTTGGCTTGTCTGCCCAAAAGACTTCGACGCCGAGACTCGTGCGAGTGAAGTTCACTGGTTTGTTCCGGTGCCTGAACCGACCAAGGCCATCAAAGCAGAACCGGCCCCCAGGACTCATCAGGATCTCCCGATCGGTCGAAAAGATTCGGCGAAGAAAGCATCGAACAAGGACTAATGTTTTCCGGCGACAGACTAAGACAAGCGCGTGAGCTGCTTAGTCTCACACAAACAGACCTTGCAAGACTCGTAGGAAGATCTCAGGCTGCGATAGCTAACATCGAGGCGGGACTTCTTGAGCCGTCTGCAGAGGTTGCTGAGTCCATCGCCAATCGAACGCGTTTTCCGCTCACATTCTTCACTGATCAACCAAGATTCCATTTTCCTGCCGAAACTCTCATGTTTCGCGCCAGGGCCTCAGCAACTCGGCGCGAGACCGTTGCTGCTTGCAGACATGCCGAGGTTTCTCTCGAATTGACCGAACTGTTGGAAGCATCTGTCACGCAAATCCCGATAAGATTGCAGAAGTCGAGCCAGACACCCGAAATTGCTGCACAGCATGTCCGACACCTCTTTGGAATCGGTGCTGACCAGCCCATTCCCAACTTAATTGATTTGGTGGAGCGGATCGGCGTGACAGCCTTAGCTCTACCGATTGATTTGGCCAAGATTGATGCCTTCTCAACGTGGCTGACTGCCACCAGCAAGAGGCCAATTATCGCTGCATGTCGCAACAAGCCAGGAGACAGACTTCGATTCAACGTAGCGCACGAGCTTGGCCATCTCGTTCTGCATGGAGAGCTTAGGCGACTACGACCTGGGGAACATCAGCAAGCAGACCGCTTCGCTGCGGAATTGCTTATGCCTGGAGCAGCGATGCGCAAAGAAATAGAAACGCCCGTCACTCTGTCGCGAATCGCGCCATTGAAACTCCGCTGGGGGGTGTCCATCCAAGCTCTAGTCCGTAGATCACATGATCTGGGCATCATCGCCAATCGCCAATACAGATACTTATTTGAACAGCTCTCTGCTAGAGGTTGGCGTACAAACGAGCCAAGTAACCTCGCAGTTGTCCAGGAACGACCGAGAGCCCTTCGAAAGATGGCAGAAGTCGTCTACGGTGATCCAATCGACTACGGACGATTCAGTTCGGATGCTTGCCTTTCCGTTTCCTATCTCAAAGACCTCATGGACGGCTATGCGGAGGCTCCAACCTCAGCGACGGAAACCATGTCCTCAGGAAAGGTGATCCAGCTTCGCAGCACGTGACGAACTTTTTCTAGCCGGTCTGAAGGTTTCGGCGTTTGCTGAACTTGGTCGTTACTGTTATAAAAACGGGGCGGACTTCAAGAGATGACAGAACTCATTTGGGACGGGAAGTACAAGGACGAGAAGAAGCAGGGGCCGGTGCGAATTGCCTTGCCGTTTCAGACAATTGAGACTGTAAACGAAAGCGCGCAAGACAGACGCCGAAATCTTGAGCTTTTTGCCAGCGGGCGCGATACGGAATGGCGCAACCGGCTCATCTGGGGTGATAGAAAATACGTCTTGCCGTCTCTACTGCCTGAGTTCGCGGGCAAGGTAAAGCTGATTTACATCGACCCTCCTTTTAATACAGACTCAGATTTTTCCTTCACGGCTACGATCCCTAATCATTCCGGCGATGAAGACGAGAGAGGTGCCACGTTCATCAAGGAGCCCTCAATTTTGGAGCAAAAGGCCTACCGAGATACGTGGGGTCGTGGGCTCGATTCGTATTTGCAATGGTTCTACGAAACGGTCGTTTTGTTGCGGGAGCTTCTTGCTGAAGACGGCTCGATCTACGTCCATCTTGACTGGCACATCGGACAATACGCGAAGGTGGTACTTGATGAAGTCTTCGGCCAGGACGCATGTCAGAACGAGATCATTTGGAAGCGCACGTCTGCACGGAGTGACAGCCACACATACAACCACATCCACGACGTAATCTATTTTTATGCCCAAGGCGAATTTCTGTTCAACGACGTTTATGTTGAACACGACCCGGAATATCTTGAAAGCAAATACGTACACGTAGACAGCCGAGGCCGCCGATATCAACTGGACAACATTACGAGTCCGAACCCAAGGCCAAATATGACCTATGTGTGGCGAGGGCACCAACCTCCCGCACTAGGTTGGCGATACTCGAGAGAGACGATGCAGCGTCTCCATGATGAGGGACGAATCTGGTATCCAGATTCAAAGGACAAGCGTCCGCGGCTCATTCGCTACCTAGACGAATCCTTTGGCCAACCAGCAACCTCGATCTGGACCGACGTCTCGCCCGTGAACTCGCAGGCCGCAGAGCGCGTTAATTACGACACTCAGAAACCCGAAGCACTTCTTGATCGAATCGTCAAGGCTTCATCGAACGAGTCGGACCTCGTGCTGGACTGCTTTGTTGGAAGTGGGACGACCGCCGTTGTTGCGGAAAAGTTGAGTCGGCGCTGGATCGCTTGTGACCTTGGCCGGTTTGCCGTCCACACAGCTCGAAAGAGACTATTGGCGATTCCTGGCGTTAAACCATTTGTTGTCCAAAATCTCGGTAAGTATGAACGCCAGGCTTGGCAAGCTGCTGCATTTCCGTCGAACGGAAAAGATCATCTGGAGGAACAAAGAGAACGAGAAACTGCCTATCGACGGTTCATTCTCGACCTTTACCGCGCCACCCCGATCAGCGGGCATGCTTGGTTACACGGCACAAAAGCCGGACGCATGGTCCATGTAGCCGCAGTAGATGCTCCTGTGACTCAGGCCGACGTAAAGGCGATTGCGCGCGACACCTGGAAGGCCGTTGCGTCTGGCAAGGATTCCCCAACCAAACTAGGCGCCGATATTCTTGGTTGGGAATTTGCCCTGGAGGTCAACGAACTCGCGAAGCAAGTTGCAGCGGAGTCAAGGGTGGACGTGTCGTTCAAAAAGATTCCGCGTGAAGTTTTGGACAAGAAAGCTGTCGAACAGGGAGACGTACGGTTTTTTGAACTAGGCGCTCTGTCCGTTAGCGCCAAACAAAAAGCGCGTGAACTGACTCTTCAACTCACGGACTTTGTTATCCCTACGGATGATATTCCTGAAGAAGCGCGGAAAGCCATCAAACACTGGAGTCAGCTTATTGACTATTGGGCTGTCGATTGGGACTACAAAAACGACACATTTCACAATCAATGGCAGGCCTACCGCGCACGCAAAGAGCCTAAGTTAGAGATTGAGACAAAGTACACGTATTCGGCACCAGGAAAGTATGCGGTCGTCATCAAAGTGATCGACATTCTAGGAAACGATACGACCAAGACGCTTGAAATCATCGTGAAGTGAGATAGCCCAGCTATGCCTCGCAAAAAGAGAGAAGCCGCGCCACCTTCGCAAACTGAGCTGCTGGACATAACCGCCAAGCTACGCACAGGTCCTTGTGTACCCGCTCTTCGCGAAGCGGTGAAGGCGTGGAAGGCAGGGGGATACAAAGGCATAACTGACACGAGTCGCATTTTGCTCAATCATTGGTTCTATACCGACCATCGACTTCCAACAGGCTTGCCGTTTAAGTATCACGCTTCTCAACAGGAAGCGATTGAAACGCTCCTTTTCGTTTGGGAATTCGAAAAAATCCACACCCGTAAAGGTCTTCTGGAGCGTTATGCGCAAGACCTCCGAGACCTTCGACTCCCCCCGTTTGATGACTTTGCCCGGTACTGCGTCAAGATGGCCACCGGCAGCGGCAAGACCAAGGTAATGGCTCTCGCCGTGGCGTGGCAATTCTTCAACGCCGCCCGCGAGCAAGACGACACTGCCAGAGAGTATGCGAAGACCTTTCTAGTTCTCGCTCCTAACGTAATCGTCTTCGAACGCCTCAAGATGGACTTCGCAAGCGGGCGAATTTTTCGTTCCGACCCTGTGATCCCGAAAGAGCTTGAAATCTTTTGGGACTTCGACTGCGTCATGCGCGGCGATGCCGAAAGAGCCCACGCGGAAGGGACTCTGTTTCTCACAAACATTCAGCAGTTCTACGAAAGGCCGGACCGAACAAACGAAGACGAGCCGGACGAGATGACCGCTATTTTGGGAAGCAAGCCTCCCACGAAGAAACTGGAATTGACGGATTTTGGAGACCGTATTGCTCTGCGCGCCGGAAAGCTGCTCGTTGTCAATGATGAAGCGCACCATACTCATGATGAAGAGAGCGAATGGAACACTGTCGTTCGCCGATTGCACGAGAAGACCCCAATTGCATCCCAGCTGGATTTTTCCGCGACGCCCCGCTTTCAGAAGGGTGCAATTTTCCCTTGGACGATCTCGGATTACCCGCTCAAACAGGCAATCGTCGATGGAATTGTAAAGAGGCCTGTAAAAGGACTAGCGAAGATTGAAGAGGCAAAATCTGAACATGCCAGTGTGCGGTATCGGGCATATCTTGCAGCAGGCGTCGAAAGATGGCGCGAATATCGTGAACAGCTCAAACCGCTCAAGAAAAAACCCATTCTGTTTCTCATGTTAAACGGTACGGACGAGGCAGATGACGTTGCAGAATGGCTAAGGACAAAGTACCCTACCGAATTCGGCGGCAATTGCACTCAGGTGATTCACACCAAGAACAACGGGGAAATCAAAGAAACCGACCTTGAAGAGGCCCGGAAAGCGGTTCGCGAGGTTGATTCGGACGACAGCCCCATCAATGCCATCGTCAGCGTGCTTATGTTACGCGAAGGCTGGGATGTCAAGAACGTGACCGTGGTTGTTGGTTTGCGTCCATATACAGCCAAGGCCAACATTTTGCCGGAACAGGCAATTGGACGCGGTTTGCGGCTCATGTTTCGGGACGATCCAGGCGGATACACCGAACGCGTGGACATCATCGGGAACAAGAAATTCTTGGACTTCGTTGACGACCTCGAAAAGCTTGAAGAACTGAAACTCGAAACATTCGAGCTTGGCAAAGACAAGCTGCGTATCATCACGATTCTACCGCTTGAAGATCGAAATGAATTCGACATCGGACTTCCCGTACTCACACCATCTCTCGTGCGAAAAAAGAGCTTGGCCGAAGAGATCGCTGGACTCGATGTCATGAGCTTTCAATCTATCGTCCTCCCCATGAGTGAACATGACCCACGCTCAAAAACATTTACTTACGAAGGCTATGACATCATCACTTTGAAGAAGGAATTCGAGCGCGAGTACACCATACCTGAACCGCAGACAGCACAAGAGGTGATTGGTTACTATGCCCGCCGCATCGCGGAAGCCGTGAAGCTTCCAGCACAATTCGCAGCTTTAGCTCCAAAGGTAAGAGAGTTCTTTGAACAGCGGGCCTTCGGCCATCCTGCCGACCTTAACGATCCGACCATCGTCAAGGCAATGAGCACTGCTGTGGCTCATTACGTCTGCGTAGACGTTTTCAAGAAGGCGCTTCAAGCGTTGACGATAGAGGAACAGACACCACAACTCCTCGAACCAGCGCGTTTGCTTTCTTCCTGCCAGCCTTTCCCTTGGTCGCGGCCCGTTTGGGAAGGCCAGAAATGCATTTTTAATCTCGTACCTTGTGACAACGATTTCGAACGTGAGTTCGCCAAATTTTTGGACAATGCGAAAGATGTCGCGGCATTCGCGAAGCTGCCGCGCGCATTTGGTTTCAGCATTGAATACACGGATACGGCAATGAATCTCCGAAACTACGAGCCAGACTTTGTCGCCATCGACAAGTCAGGAGTTCACTGGCTCCTGGAGTCCAAAGGGCAAGAAAACGTCGATGTCTTGAGGAAGGATGTTGCCGCTTTGCGCTGGTGCCAAAACGCCAGCAGGCTGACCGACAAACAATGGAGGTACGCGAAGGTTCCTCAGAAAGAATTTGAATCTCTGCAACCGGGACGGCTAGCCGACCTCGCCGCTCTTATGCCCTCTCTCGTCGATGAAGTGGAAAGCTGATAGGTGCCAGTATCATGATGTCCTTTCGAGGAAACCGCCTGAAAGAAATCACCCTCCCTACAGGGTCTGTCTGGTTGATTAGCGACATTGCAGAGGCGAAGGGAAGGCAGCAGCTTTATACGAAGCAAGCCCCTCAGCTCTTGAAAGCGCTCCGCGAAATGGCCCTCATTCAGAGCGTCGAGTCCTCGAACCGAATTGAGGGTGTGACCGTTGCACCCGAAAGATTAGTGCCTCTCGTTGTCGGGAACGCGAAGCCCCGGGACCGCTCTGAGGAAGAAATTCGCGGCTATCGGCGGGCACTCAGCGTGATTCACGCCGATCCTCTGAAGCTAGAAGTCACTCCTGACTTTCTAAGACAGTTACACCAAACAACGCATGAAGGTGCGGCAGACGCGGGCCAGTGGAAGCAGAAGGAGAACGAGATCATCGAATTCCGAGAGAACGCGCCACCGACGATTCGTTTTCGACCGGTTTCCGTTGCGGACACACCAGCCGCCATTGAAGAGCTGTGTGTCTCATACAGAGCCTCTTTGAACCAGCAAGAAGTTCAGCCTCTTGTGAGCGTCGCGGCGTTGGTATTCGACTTTCTCTGCATTCATCCGTTTCGCGACGGTAACGGACGAATTTCCCGATTGCTGACACTCCTCGGGCTCTACCAACACGGATACGAGGTGGGACGCTTCATTAGTTTGGAGCGATTGGTCGAAGAATCCCGCGAAGATTACTACGAAGCTCTGCGCAAAAGCTCCGATGGCTGGCACGAAGGCAAGCACGACATCATTCCCTGGCTCAATTACTTTCTTGGGGTCCTCCGTCGCGCTTATCGCGAGTTCGAACAACGTGCTGGAGCGGTGAAATCTCCCCGTGGCGCAAAGACAGCCTTGGTCGAAACCGCGATAGATGCTTTCCCAGGGGAATTCACCCTTGCAGACTTGGAACGCGCGTGTCCCGGTGTGAGTCGCGATATGGTTCGTCGCGTTCTGCGTCAGCTTCAAAAGAAGGGGCGTGTGACTTGTTTAGGCCGTGGCCCCGCAGCCCAATGGCGGAGAAAGGGTAATACACCCAAGAAGGGGCAATAAAGAGGGTAACAACTCAGGACTTCGTCATGCCCGATGCTAACTAACGCTTATTACAAGGGTTAGAGTAGAGGCCGTCATCAGGAAGTTCAGCTCACATTCAGACTCCGACTAGCTTCGGCCCGCCTAATTCCCCTCTCCCTAAAAACACTTAAAATGCCTTCTGTTTCCTGCTCCGATACCCCTACCGAACACGATTAGTGCAGCTTCAGTAGATTTATCAGAGCAAGATTCCTCTCACTAGATCTCCGCCAGAACCGTCGTTTCTTCTTCTTGCCCTTCCTGCAGAAAGACTGCGCCTAGCCGCCCGCTTCTTCTGTCAAGGCTGTTCGCTTCGCTCCCATGAACGCAAACCCCGCGGCCTTGACAGCGCGGACGGCTAGGCGCCGGGGACTTCCAGGAAGGGCATTTGTTTCGTATGCGCGGCTCAGGCCGCGCCTCTGCGGAACAAAGCCCAAATTCCTCAAAAGGAGAAATACAGTCATGCAGAAAACCAAGCAACCACTCTTTGACCTCGGCCAACTCGTCGCGACACCGGGCGCGCTGGCCGCTCTCGAAAAGACAGGACAGAACGCGATGGAATTCCTGTCGCGCCACCTCACGGGCGATTGGGGAGAACTTCCCAAGGAAGATAAGGATGAAAACCAACTCAGCCTGGAGAAAGGCTTCCGCCTCCTCAGCAGCTACACGACCCTCGCGGGTACGCGCCTATGGGTGATTACCGAGGCTGATCGTCAGCACACCACCCTGCTTTTGCCGGAAGAGTACTGAGAACGGAATCCAGAGGAAAGGAGAAAAACGCGATGACAACCGTACTCGAACCAAAAGCAACAGTGCCTACCATTACGCCAGCCCTGCGCACGATGCAGGACATTCCGCTTGCTCACATTCAGGAGTCCAAAACCAATCCGCGCCGCCAATTTGACGAGGGCAAGCTTGCAGAACTCGCAGCCAACATCCGGCTGCACGGCGTGCTTCAGCCCGTCCTCGTCCGTCCCCTACCGAACGGCGACTCCGGCCACTATGAACTGGTGGCTGGGGCGCGGCGCTACCGTGCTTCGAGACTCGCGAAGCGCGAAACCATTCCGGCAACGGTGCGCGAACTCACAGACGCCGAATGCCTCGAACTGCAACTCATCGAGAACCTGCAACGGGCCGACGTGCACGAACTCGACGAAGCGCGCGGCTACGCTGCGTTGATGCAACTGCAACCCGACACCTACACCGTCGAAACACTCGCCGAGAAAATTGGACGTTCCGAGAAATACGTCTATGCCCGGCTTCGTCTCACGCAGCTTGTGGAGGAAGTCCAACAGGCCTTCTACACGGGCAAACTAACGGTCGCGCATGCGTTTGAAATTGCGCGGCTGACGCCGGAGGACCAACGCCGGGCTCTGGTTGAGTGCTTTCCTCACCACCGGACAACGACGGCTCTCTTGAAGGACAAGAAGGCCGAGGCTGTGACCGTACGGCAGCTTCGCGAGTGGATTGAACGCGAAGTTCATCTGGACCTTACCAATGCGCCGTTTGATACGGACGACGACAACCTGCTGCCCGCCGCAGGAAACTGTGTGCGCTGTCTAAAACGCACGGGCACGAATCCGCTTCTCTTTCCCGAGGCCATCGGTCAGAAGAAGTCCATTTGTACCGACCGCACCTGCTATCGCTCCAAAGTCGAAGCCCTCGTGCAGCTTCGCGTGAAACCCTTGGAAGAGTCGGGCGAGAAACCGCTGCGTGTGTCGCAGGTTCCCGCGTGGCAAGCAAATGGTCCCAAGCCAGATGTGCTCTACAGCGGCCAATACCGAACGGCGAAGAAAGCAGAGTGCCCGCAGACGAAACCCGCCGTGGTCATTGACGGAACGAGCGCGGGAACCATCCTCCATGTGTGCCGCGACGAGAAATGCCCGGTTCACGCCCAGGCGACGCGGTACCAGCCAACACCGGAAGAACGCGCCGCACGAGCGAAGGAGCTCCTTGCGGAGCGCGTCGAGAAACAGACCCGGCTGCGCATCCTCGACGCCGTTCGCAAGAAACTGCCCGCTACGCTGTCTCGCGCCGACCTCGAAATGGTCGCGCTCGACTACTTCCAGCGTCTCGGCCATGACAACCACCGCCGCATCTGCCGCGTGTATCAGTGGGAAGAGAAGAAAACGAAAACAGCGTGGGGCGCACAGGCCGTAGATTACGAGGGTGTCGCCCGAAAGGCCGTCCGCGAGATGAGCAACTCGCACCTGCAGCATTTTCTCGTGGTCTGCTCGCTGGCCTCGGACCTCTATTGTCCGGGCTACGATCCTCGACAGCCCTTGAGCAAGGATTCCAACCTTGCTCAGGCCGCTGCCCACTATAGGGTGGACACCGCCAAACTCGGAAGTGAGGTGAAAGCCGAACTCTCGAAGAAGAACGACAAACGGCAGGCCAGCCGAACGAAGGTCACAAAAACGAAAAAAACGACCTAATAATGCAAAGGCGGGCTGCACTCATGGTACAGCCCGCACCGCTTTACGCGGAAGCCTCCGCTTGGCGCGTCCGTCCCGCGGTCATTTTCTGGGCCATGGCCATCAGAAGTTTCCTATCGGCCTCGGACGCTTTGCTCAAGCATTTCGTCAACTGGTGAAGATACGACGCCTGTTTCCCTTTGCTGCCCCACGCGATGTCGTCCGAGGTTTTCCGCTTCAAGAGATTCGGCAGCTTGGGGGGTTCCTCGCCGTCATAAAACAACTGGTACAAGGGAACTTCAAGAGCACGCGCCAGTTTTTCCAGGGTTTCAATCGCCGGCACCGTGTGGCCGTTCTCGACGCGCGAAATATAACACCGTAGCAAGCCGGTTCTCTTCTCGATGTCTCCCTGCGAGAGTCTCTTCTCCTCCCGCAATTCCCGCAAACGGTCGCTGATAATCATGCCGCAACAGCCCTCCTTGGAACGGTCTTACGATTCTCTTCCTACTAGCGTATGGTACACGCCAATTCTCGGGCCGACAATTCCAGCCTGAACTCTCTCTCGTGGGCTAAGCACGGCCCCCGCGTGAGGAAGTCGAGAATACGAAGTGACCACCTGGTTGGAATCTAGGCCGTCAAATGTAAGTTTCGGGAGTTTCCATCCAGCTTCTTCCTTTTGCAACTCCGGTTGACTTGGCGCTCTCGCTGCCGCAACACTATCTGCGATCACCACAGGCATGAGAAACTGTTTTGGGACCCTAAGAATCTGCAAGGATTTGGGGAAAAAACACAAGGCCACAGACGACATTTGCTACCAAATCGGGCAAGCCCAGATTAGTTAGTGCTCGTGACCTTGCATTTTCGTGCAATTCTCAGCACACTTTGGCAGATGAAGTTCGTGGGAGATAAGCCGATTCAGAACGAATTCATCGTCGAAACCAGCACGGGCGCTCGCAAGGTCGTAGTGGAATTTGCGGCTCACAAGGACTTGGCATTTGTGGACAGGTGGCGTGAAACATTGGGTACAAATCCCGAGCCAAAACAGAGGGAAACTGTCGAATTGGCCCAACTCGCAAAAGCGCGTTATTACGCGGACTCGGGACTGGGCCAACCTTACATCGAGGCCGCAGAAGATATGCGTGCTTATATCGATGGCGATCCGCAATGTGAAATTGCTGGTTTTTCGGTTTTAGAGTGCGATTGGTTTCCTGGCTCGAAAGTGATTGGGCTGTGCCATTTTCGGCGAACATGGTGCAACAACATGGTTGTCGATTATCTGTCAAATCATCCGCTAATCCAGAGACACTTAGAGGATCCTCGGTACAAAGTGCGTGGTATAGGGACGGCATTGCTTTGCTTCCTCAGTCGAATGGCAATCGCGCACTCGTGTGACCTAATCTGGGGAGAGGCCACGCATGGCTCACACACATACTATGAACATGTCTTTGAGCTTAAGCTTGAATCTGTTAAGGACCTTTTTGTGATTCCGCGAACCAATTTCACGAAGTGCGCCAATCGGAAGTTGGATTGGCAGAGCGAGAAGGACGTTAATACAATGAATATGGAGGCAGTTAGGCAGCTGTACGATATTGAAGAATCCCATCCGCCTCTGGTGGGCAACAGGACTTTCATGGTCGGTCCAAGGCGCCAATTGATTAACCATTTCCTGGAATTGTCTCGCGAAGTGCAGAACGAGATAGCGCAGGCTCTCGGACTGCTTAGGGAAGGCGACAGTAACATTCTAGAAGATCAATGGTGTGGAGTTTTGTTTCAGCGCGCTAACAAAGAGGGGAAACTCCGCGAGTTGTGGAATGAGGTTGAGAAAAGGCATGACAAGGGTGAGCCAGAGAAGAATCCGTTCGTCCGTTGAATTGAGAAAGGCTTTGCAATGCACAGACTATTTGCTGCCTGGCTTAGGGCTGCGGGTCTTGAGCCAAACAATGATACCTCGCCGAAACATTGGAAGGTCATAAGCGAGTACACCCCGACAGCCGACGAAATCATCTCCTTTGCTCGCTTCTTCTACGGTTTCAGCAGCAAAGAGGATACATCTCTGGACAAGTTCGGAACCGCGTTGCAGGACGTAGATACGACCTTCTCGATGCAGGACCACAAGCGGCACCTATCGGTTTTTGCTGGGGCTGGTCTCATCGCTGTGATTGAACGAGATCAAGACGCCCGATTGGCAGATCTTGCTGCCTTATGCCTGATATGTGGCGGAGCCCAGAGTGCGCGCACCGATGTTCCCGTCCCTGAAATGCCAAAGATCGCGGCTCGTTATATCGAGAGTCGTACGGGCAGGAGAGCGTCCATCCCGGTTGGAACTGTCGAAGTGGAGGCAGATTCTAGGATAGGAAAACTGGAACGCGAATTGACGATTGTAAGCGAAGAAGCAAACATGCTCTGGTGGCTAATCTCCGAATACAGTCGTGACCGAAACCGGTCTTGGGAGAAAGTCGGATTGTCAGCCACCTCGATCATCGCCGGGAAGGAACTCGCTGATCTGACGCGCGTGATTCCTGGTCCCGTTGCCGCTGCCGCGTTTCTTGATCGCATCATTCGCCTTTCTGATTCAGCCAAATCTCAAAGGCCTGTTAGAGTCAAGGCGGCCATTGAAAAGACTCCGCGTGAATGGCGCGAACAATATGCGTTTAAGGGTGCTGAGGGTGTTGAAGACCTTGCGCCAGTCAGTAACGCGATAAAACTCTCGCTTACGGTTTCTGAGGGTGGCGACTGGTCTGCGGTGTTCGAGAAAGGCACTGGCCTCAAAGCGAATTCAGAATTGCTGCCGAATGTCGTCGCCTATCAGGTGTTCCTAGAACGCTTACTAGCACGCCTGTCCGGAGAGGTTGGATAGTTTATGGGTACTCCGTCGTCGCAACCGCCGCAGGTCCCGCAGCCGCCCGAAGCTGCGCAGACTGCCACTCAAGCCGCGACTCCAGCGAGCGGCGATATTGCTGCTGACTTGCGCGGTACGGAAGAGACACCGGAATTCATCAATTTGCCACAAGGAAAGGAACTCAACGACGTTGCTGCTTTGGATTTGGCCAAATCTAGACCGGTGCAGTGGATTGTTTTAGCTGGCCCTACTGATTCTGGAAAGACAACACTTCTGACGAGCTTGTACGAGCTTTTTCAATGGAGAAAGGTTGAGGGATACGCATTCGCGGGATCAAATACGTTACCCGCCTTTGAAGAGCGTTGCTACCTCTCACGTCAAGATTCGGGAAACGCTGTGCCGCACACGCAGCGAACTCCGTACAAAGGGCCTGATCCGCAGTATTTACACTTGAGAATTCGCTCCACCGAAGGATTGCACCAATTCAGGGATTTTCTTTTCACGGATGTGTCGGGCGAGATGTTCGAACACGCGCGTGATTCCACCACTGAATGCAAGGAGATGATCTTCATTAGACGTGCGAACCATTTCCTTCTCTTCTTGGATAGCGCAAGAGGCGTCCAAAAGGACAAGCGTTGGGCGATGTTTGAGGACGGTAGAGCGCTACTGCGGTCTTGCGTTGACAGTGAGATGATTGAAGCAAATTGCGTCGTGAATGTTGTTTGGTCACGATTCGACTATTTCGTTGCAAAAGAGGCAGAGGATCGTCACCGACTTTTCCGTGCCGAAGTCGAAAGAGAGCTTCGTAAAACCTTCGGTCAACTGATTCCGAAGCTCATGTTCAGCGAGGTCGCAGCTAGGCCCTTGGAAGTACCAACGCTCGACATTGGCCATGGCGTATCGACCTTGTTGAAACAATGGGCAGAAACCCCTTTGACAATGAAAGCTTTCGATTTGTTCCCGGAGTCGTTTGCGGGCGCCCGTGAGAGCGAATTGTTCGGGGCTCGGCATTTTTCATCAACGAAGGGCCAATGAAGAATCTACCGCATAACCACTTTTTGCTGATCGGGCTTCTGAGCACGGGGAAGACGAGCTTTCTAGCGGCCCTTTGGTACATGCTGGGTCAATCGAGCACTAGCTGCGCTCTGACGCTCGAAAAACTTGACGGCGAGAGCCAATATCTCAATCAAATCCGAGATGCCTGGTCCGAATATAGGCCCGTGCCCAGAAACAAAGCAGATTCTGAGAAACCCGTTGCGATGTGGCTTAAGAGCCGCGAGACGGGCCACGTGGGACGGCTAAGCTTTCCTGATCTTTCCGGTGAAGCCTTCCTATTGCAGTGGACTCAGCGACAGTTGGCTTCAGCCTACGACAAGAGTCTTCGTGGGGCTACCGGCGGCATACTGTTCCTGAACCCTGGGAACATCATCAAACCTCACCGCATCGACACGGTTAATGTGGTGCTTAGCAATATCGGTGGCGATGACTCTGAGAAGGCGAAAATCAAGGAAAAACCTTGGGACAGAGAAAAGTCCCCAACGCAAGTCCAATTGGTTGATGTCTTACAGTTCATGGTGGGCCGTAGCTATTTTCAGCCGCCGTTTCGGCTGGCGGTGGTCGTATCGGCGTGGGACCGCGTCACTCCCAGTAACCGTCGCCCTTCTGACTGGATTGCAATAGAGTTGCCGCTGCTCAAGCAATTCTTCGAATCCAATGATGAGTTGTTTGAAGTCTCGTTCTATGGTGTCAGCGCCCAGGGTGGTAGATACGCCCTCCCGCATTTTTGGTCCGACAATTTCGACGATTCCCAGGCTTTTGCTAAGCGAATATGTGAGCATGTGGACCCAATTTCTGCATGGATATGGGTGAAATTGGAGCCAGGAAGTCACACCACTTTGGAGCTGCTTCGGAGTGGAAGCGATACAACCAAGTCACAGAAAAAGCTCTTAGCTGAGGACTTCAATCGGCTAATGGCTGATCCTGATATTTATGACAACGCGCGCTTTGCGGAAGTCGACTTGCGATCCGAAACAGAAAGATTGCTGAGAAACGGGGTCCTTCAACAGCAGGAAAAAAAGCTCTACCTGATTCGCTTGCTCTTAGAGGATGCCTATCCCGACGAATTGTCGCGTGAAAGAGAGCATGACGAAGAGGCATCAGACCTACAACAAAAACTGCCGGCTGACCGCGTTACGGTTGTGGGAGACGACGTTAAGCTGCCACACGATGTCACTGAGCCGATCCAATGGTTAATGCGCTGAAACCCTTGCAGATCGATTTCGGAACTGAGGGGCTTCTGCTGCATCAAGCACTTCATGGCTACTCGGAGGGGCACCGTCTCCTTGAAAGCTCTATCCCCATACCAGACGACCTATCGCGCCTGATGCTTCGCATGAGTGACCTGTCTGGCACATCCGTAATGAACGGATTTCAGGATTACCTTACCGGTTATCCACTTCAGTCGCTAGATGCCTACGCGTTAGCGAAGACCTGGTATGCGCCCGAAATGTCCAGACCGGGCTGTGTATGGACTCACACATTCATAATACCCGCGTCAGTTTTGTCCCAAATTGATTCTCTGTCCATCGTCCGATCCCTATTTAAACGTCCCAATGGTCGATCCATCGGTGAGGCTTATTCAAAGCCTGTTCGTTTGCAATACAAATTGACGAGTGAACATTACGAACGGCTTGCAGACGAACGATTGAAGCTGCAATCTTTCATGGCAGCTCACTACGAAAGGGAAATGCGTCCTCTGATTATCGGTGCGGCTAATGCAGACGAATATGCAGGCTTGGTCTTTGATGCTTGGTCCCAGAAATGGCCGGCACTTCGGATGAGCTTTACGTTCTGCACGGGCTCGTTGTCGGCGCGTACATTTGAAAAGCGCCCGCTGGACGTCCAATGTGTCCCGACTGCCTCGACACGACAAGTGTCTCGTGAAATCGCCGAAGGTGGATTCGGCGACCCAACCGTGATGGAGGTCTCCCCGCTCGACCTACCGCGATGGACCTTCCTAGCCGCAGACGATGCGTTGCAACGCGAGGGTGGGTCGCTTAGACATTTTCTTTGGTCAGTAGCTGATAATGACAGCGACCGAGCTGACTTCGAGTCATTTGTGAAGACTTATTCTAGCCTGTTCGATAAATCAGAGCCTTTATCGAACGTCGTAAAACTAACTGCCGAGCTTTTCCCACTCCCGAAAGACGGGCGCCAATTGAAAAAAGTACTCTTCGGCGAACCCAGAATGCCGTTAGTTACAAGCATTGATCCGAAGGAAGCTCTGCTCGCATTGGCTACGACGGATCACTTTGAGAGCTTCGATCCTGAGGAACTGTGCCTCAGACAGCAAGCAACTAGCCTGATTGCCAACCAGCCCGCCCTTGGATCTGCGTTACTTGGAGAGCTGTTCCGCGCTTCCCTAAATCCAATCGGTGACGAAATATTGAAGAGTCTCATTCTTGCGATGAGTGCGGACGAAGCTCTGTTATTCGCAACCGATCAGCCACAGTTCGTTCCTGCCCTCTTCCGTGCCAAGCCTGAATTGGCAGCCTCGGCGCAACTATGGCTAGCTGCCAAAGATCGTAAGCGCGAACTTTTCGAGGCTCTTGTTGCACTGCCCAGCATAGAGCCAGAGACCTTGCGTGGAATCATTAATGCTATGTTAGACAGTAATTCCGATGGGTTTCTTCGTCGAGCGTTCACTCAATGGGGCAGACCTGCAATTTTCCAGGCTCTTGATTGGAGCGAAGCGCACGGCGGCGCTTTATCGGAAAATTGCCGTGCGGCACTCACGTTCAACGTGTCAGAAGTGGCGAGCTGGGTTGCTGCGGAGAGCGAGAAATCTACGCCCATACTCACTGCCGTCGCACATGTTGTTGCGCCGTACGCGAGTCAGATTGCACAATACGATTCAACAGTTTGGGTCCGTACTTTGCATCATTTGCCCGAGAACCAACGAAGCGACGAGGCGAATTACCTCTGTGCATTTATCCTGGCCCTGGCGCTGTCTAACGCTCCTCCTGCGCCTTTGGACCTCGTCTCAGAATCCTTCGAACGAGTTCACCTATTAGCGGAAAAAGAGCAGTTAAGGGATGACGCATGGTTCATTTTGCAGCCGCTGGTCCCAGAGTTAAGTTGGCGCAAGAACTGGGATAAGTGCGAACGCATGAGGCGAGCGCTAATGTCGGCCTTCATGCGGAACGGTTGGCCGGCCTGGCAGTTGAAGGTACGAATAAAAAATCCTGAACTTCTCGGGGAATTGCTGAGAAGTGCGCGTAGGGTCGGCGCCGAGCATTATTTTCGGAACATCTAACAAGCCGATCAGGTTTTTGACTCATCGATTGCCCTTACGGGCCAAGTCGTCGCATCCCAGGCGATAATCCGTCCAGCGCATGCAGAAAAACTTCCCCTCCTTGTCAAGTTTGCGAGAACTCGATTGGCCTACGCCCATGATCGGCAATTCGCCGTCAGTCTTTCCGGAACAGAATCGGCGCCGTGGAGACGCTTAACGGCAACATGCAGATTTGGCCGCCTAGTGCGGCACTCGGCGCTCGTCTTGGCAGTGCGCCATGCCACGATCTCTGCCGCGGGAAGCGAATCCTGGAGTCCTCACACTTTGAGTTACAAGCACCAGTCGCCACCCTGGGAATGCCCGCTGTAGTTCGGAACCTGCTGGTAGGCACTTGCGAAGGACCTAAACCTCGCCCGCGCCGCTGCACGCCACAAAATAACACTGCTCAACTACCCGCAAGGATCCGAGGGGAACCGTCGAAACCCAAGACGTGGATTGCACGGCTCAAGTCCGATTCTCGGTTTCTTGTTTCGGCCGCGTCCCAGGCACAGAAAGCCGCCGACTTTATCCAAGGCAAAACCACTGCACCTCAGGAAGCCGAGCCGGACGCCACTTAGCCTGGGCGCCATGTCGGAGCGCATTCCTTGCGAGTCCTCTCGGCAAATCGCCTAGTCTTTTGGTATTCTCGTGGCGGGAGGGTAAACCTGTGACGACTCCTGAAGCTAAGCTCGAATACCGAATTGAGCGTGATGGCGACAAGTTCGTCGCTATCGCCTCGGATCAAGAGACCGTAGGCGTCTACGACACCGAGGAACAAGCCCTAGCGAACATTGCTCGTGAGAAGCGAGAGGACGCAATTTGGGAACGAACCAAGGAACTGATGCGGAACACTGTCGTTACGATTATGACCGAATTTTCCCTGGACTTAGAGACGGCACTGTTCTGGGTCAATTCCGCATCGGGAATGACTGCGCTAGCGATGGACGATAAGCCTAAGCATTGAACGGAAAGTTTGCGGGCCGATGTCTGTCTCACTTCTATGACTTGCCGTGCCCCCCTCGGGGCAATTCCGCCAGTGCCGACAACCCACCCCCGACAATCCTCATCGCCACTCCAGTGACTCGACCGATTATTTCGGCCTCATCAAGATGCGAGAACCTGCGAATCGGCTGCGGTGAGGTGATGTGGGGAACCAGGATGAGTTGCCCGTCTTTCAATTCGCACCAACCGCAGGCATAACCATCTCTAAGTTCGATGAAATAGATCGGACGCTCCAACTCTTGCCGCCATATACCTACCTTAATCTTTGTCTCCGTAGGGTCGATCTGCAGGAACGAGCCAGGCAGGATTACCGGGTAGAGAGAGTAGTCGCGCAAGCCCAGGTAGCCGTAGAGCGACCTCCGCAGGTCGAGTTGCCGAATCAGCGTTATCGGCACCTCTCCCCATACTTGCACAAGTCTCGTTAGAAGTTGTGTCCCCTCGGCATGGAATTCCTGACGCACTCGTAACGGAAAAGGAATTGTGCCCTCGTCCGTATCCGCCGAGTCGCCCACAAGGTGGGTCGCAGGCCATTTGAACATCGCCTGATCCTTAGCTGCGTCCGAGAGGTTGACTCCGAAGATCGCCAGGAGCTCCTCGCAGCGGCGATGGTAAACAACACTTAGCGAGTAAAATTTATGAATCCCAGGAACATATGTGCCATTTTCGATAATCCGCAACCAGGAGTGGGAGATTAGGTAATCCGGATTGCCCTTAACTTGGGCTAGTTTCTGGCTCCGCCGTTCCACTTCGCGCTGCGACAAACGCAGACTCTCTCGGAGCTTTTTGAGACGTTCTCCAGGGCGCGAACTGGGACTCCGTGACCCCATCTCGGGCCAATAGTAACGAGGACATCGTTAACTGTCCAGACAAATGATGCCTGCAACATGCCCGATGTCCACTTTGTTATTTACTTGGAGCCTGGCAACAAATACGGTCAGCAATCACTTTTTTCACACATTGGTCCCGATTTTCCCTATGCACGTCTGGTTTTTTGCTGAGAGGCCGGTCCTGTCCCCATGCGACACCAGACGCACTCCGAATTTGGCAAAACGAAACCATCAAAAACACTCTATGCGACCGTGCTCGGAAAAACGGCGCTCCATCCCGGCCTCAAACCGGCAGAGAAACTTCGTGAGATCCTGCGCAGAAGAAACATAAGTCTATTGCAAGTGTCCAAAGAATCTCGGAGATTGTTCCCAGGACAATCGCTCTATCACATTCCTCACAACCTCTACTTTGATTTGCGCGACGGGGGATTCACGCCCAATATCTATCAGCTCATCGCTCTCAGTTGTGTCTCCGGCTACAGTCTCATCCATTGGCTGTCTGTGTTCGGCCTTCATTTGGACGACATTTCGCGCTTACAGATGCGCCTGTCCTTCCCGCAGACAACGCTTCTCGACTCAGCCCTCTATGACAGCCACGCGCTTGTTCAATGGTTCGAGGGGAGAGGCGATCCCCCTCTGCAGATAACTCCGCTCATTCAGATCCTCACCCAAAACGTCACGGAACAAGTCGGCGCCCTGCAGCGAATCAACAAGGTGTCCTTCATTTACGCGAAGGTCGGGACCGAGGATGATTTCTGCTTCCCCGAACTGCTTCCGGGCAGCATTGTCCGGGCCGACCCTCGTGCTTCCGAAGTGAGACTCGCGACAGCGGGCGGTAAAGTCTCCCATGATCTCTTCCTCGTCGAACACGCTCGGGGTCTGAATTGCTGCCGGCTGCAGCAAGTTGCCCCACGCAGGGTCGCCCTCGTGTCCACAAAACTAACCGCGCCGCGAGTGGAGTTTCAGGTCGGAACCGAGCTCAAAATCCTAGGGGCAATAGACATGGAAATCCGGAACCTCAAAAAAAAGAGCATAGCCTCAGGTGTCCGAACGCTCCCAACACGGAAGAGCCGGGAACTCCTTCAACCCGATGCTCCCGGCACTGACTTTCGTCACTTGCTCCGCATAGGCAGGCAGCGCGCCGGCTTGTCCTTCCGGCAGGCATCGGCCATGAGTCGCAAGATAGCGCAGGAACTAGGGGATCAACGATATTTCACAGCCATTGGCTCTCTCTCCGATTACGAATCCGCTGAAGCACCCCCACGGCACATCCACAAGGTCGTGACCCTTTGCACGCTCTACTCGATCGGGTTTTGGCACTTCCTGGAAGCCTCGGGGCTCGCCATGGACAAACTCGGGCAGAAAGCGATTCCAGAAGCCTTAACAGAAGCCGAACATCGGGCTGCTAGTTCACGCCGTAAACATCGAGAGGCACAAGGAACGAAAGGAACTTCCTTCATCAATCTTCTCGTGGACCGTTTCGAAGAGATCCCGTTGTTTCTCCGTAACGCACTTCCGGAACTCTGCGGCATGTCGCGCCTTGCACTGCGCGATGTGTTCTGGGCCGGAGAAATGGGGCACGACTTTCATGCCCCACTGCGTGGTGCGGCATTCTTAGTTGTCAACCAACGCATGAAAACAGCCGTCGTTTCGGAAACGGAACCGGAGTGGAAGCAGCCCGTATATCTCCTTGCCCGACGCGACGGATCATATTTTTGCGGGCGGTTCGCTCTGGCGGACAACATAACCGTACTCCACCCGCTCTCTGCAAGGCCCTCAAGTCCTAAACTTCACGAGAGCCGAGGCGACGCAGAGATAGTCGGCCAAATTGTGACCGTCTTGAGACGGATTGCAGGCAGAAGTTGACCCTATAGCGAACAGCGCGGCTCTCATCCGATAACCCATTGTTCCCTTGTTTTCATCGCTTTTCGTCCTCCCATGTCGGAATCTCGAACACTTTGGCTTTATTCTGGCCCTCGACCTGGCAACGCGCTTAGGTTATTCCATCAGGCTGAATCGCAACCGGCCGTTCGGAATTCATACGGAACATGTTTCCTTCGGAATTGCTGTGGCTGTACCAGAGAATCCGGCCTCTTCTTGCCTGGCATTTGGCCAGTTTTTTGTGCCTTACGGCGGCGAGCGTGCTCGCCCTGGTCAATCCGCTGGTACTCATGTGGGTAATCGACCGCGTCCTGCCAAATCGCAACATTGCCCTGCTGATCTGCACAGTTATTGCGATTTTCCTAAGTTCAGAGCTGCGGCCCATCCTGTCGAGCTTTGGCGGGTATTTGACACTTTTGGCTTCGCAAAGAACCGTGGTTTCTATTCGGAAGGAAATCCTTGAAAGATTAGATTCTCTGTCCGCCGAATACCACGAGAACACTCCCGTGGGGGCGAGACTCTATGCACTTCGGGAGCCGATCGAGGAGGTTGCGTATTTCGGATCAGACCTGGCTCCTGCCATCCTGCGCACGGCGCTTGTGACCGCGTTCACTCTCTCCGCAATGCTGATCTTGAACCCTCGATTGACTGCGCTGGTTCTTCCCGCAATTCCGGCGTTTGTTCTCGCTCGTCACCATTTTCGCGGTCTGCTCGCGGAACGGTCCGACAAAGTGCACGCCACGAGAGCGGAACTGAGCGCTTTCCTTGAAGAGCACATGTCCTCGATTCTACAGATACAACAACTTCAACAGGAAAAGAGGCAGGAAAGGCGAGCGTTTCATTTCTTTGCAGATGTGGCCCGATCCCAAGTAAAGCTGGCCGGCGGCGGCATGCAATTCACGAGTTGGACAAATCTCCCGATAGCCGCCGCCGCAGCGGTCATCATAGGTTTCGGTGCTTGGTCGGCTCTGCGTGGCCTCATGACCGTCGGTGGCCTCGTCGCGTTTTACAGCTATGTTTTCCAACTCTTTGATCCGCTCAGTGGTGCCCTCGAAACGTACGCACGAGCGCAGCGAACCTTCTCCAGCATCCGTCGTCTCCAAGCAATTCTGGCCTTGCGCCCAACTGTGACGGATCAAAACCGTAGCCCCGAGATGCCGCACTCTACGCTGTTTCATATGCGTTTCACCGGTGTGTGTTTCGGATACGAGCGGAAGAAAGACTTTCTGACGATTCCCATTCTCTCCATCGAGAGCGGAGCGCGTGTCGCCATCGTTGGTGAAAATGGCGCAGGCAAAAGCACGTTTGCGAAACTAGCTGCGCGGCTCTACGACCCGGACCGTGGGTCCATAACCATCGGGGAATCGGAAGTCAGGAATATCCCGCTGAAGAAGTTTCGCTCACTCGTCTGCTACGTACCCGCCATTCCGGTTCTTTTCGACGAAACTCTGGCAGAAAATCTTCGACTGGGGAATCCACTCGTCGGTGCTCGGCAACTGGAAGCAATCATCGATCTTCTTGAGCTCCGTTCCTTCGTCGCATCGCTCCCACACGGATTGTCGGATCCTCTGGGCCCTGCCGGGTGTCAACTGTCCGGTGGCCAGCGGCAAAGACTAGCCCTGGCTCGTGCCCTGTTGCGAAGGCCCCGCATATTGATTCTTGACGAAGCGACTTCCGCCCTGGACCCTCCAGCGGAGCTTTCGCTCCTCCACAGGATTCCCGAATTTCTGCCGGGAGTCACAATCATCTTCGTCTCGCATCGCCTCGGAAATGTTGCATGGATGGACCGCGTACTTGTTTTCCACCACGGCAGAATCGTCGAAGACGGGCACCACCATGAACTGGAACTCTCTGGGAGCTTCTATGCGAAGTTGCATCGTGCTTCGGAGGCGAGCCGCTTTGACAACCTGCCCTAAAAAAGATTCCTCCACAGGCAAATACAAGCCTTCACTAAAATTCGCCAAAACATGACCCGAATCTGAACGCGTGCAGCCTGCGAACTCCCGCTTCGCGCGGCCCTAACTGCCCTATTCAGAGTAAATTGCGAATTCCATTTCCTGATTCACGAACAAATGAACGCGGTTGTGGATGTCAACCTACTTTCGTGGCAGTGTCCACTGCATATCCTCATTCGTTCTCGGAATCAGCAGGAAAGGGGAAAACCCGTGCTGAAGGTAGCCGAAGGAGTGCGGAGCACTCACGACCGCGACGGCGCAGTCATTCTCGACATCCATCACGGCCAAATGTTCACCCTCAACCTTGTAGGCTCCAAAATCCTTGAAATGCTGGAGCGCGGTTGCCCGGAAACCCAGATGGTCGAGGAAATCAGCCGCAAATTCCGCATTCGTCCCGAGATTGTCGAACGCGACGTTCGTGAATTCCTGGAGTGCCTCGAAAAGCATCGGCTTGTCGAGCTTCGCGCACCAAACAGCGGCGCATAAACCCGCACGAGAGGGTGATTTGAACACACAACAACAAAACGACCGGGACACGTACCGTCTCATCATCACTCGCCGTAGTGGCTCCGAACTGCTGTGTCTGCCCGATGGTCCGTACCATTCATTGCCCTCCGTTGATATCCCACGGTGGCAAAGAGTCGCGGAGCCAATCAAGAACGCAGTGAAAACACACTTAGACCTCGATGCCTATTCTCTTTTTACGTGTCCTTGCGAGACGTCAACAAGCGAGACACCCCGCACCCTTTTTCAGGTGATGGAATGCGTCCGTCCGGACGGCCCCGTCCCACCAACAGTATTTTGGGTCCCCGTCTCCTCCCTGATGATTGATTCCTTTAGGGATGCGCAGGATTTACGCAGGATTTGCAACGCCCTCAGGCCTCTTTCCCGCGACACCGAAACTGGCAATGAAGGTCCATTTGCCAAACCAGGTTGGCTGCGCGACCTGTGCGGTTGGATTGCGCAGCAGATTGAACCCCTGAAATTCAGACTCACGGGCAATTTCCGGCAACTCAATGCGAGCGCTTCGTTCAGTTTGATCCGTTTCGAAACGACGGACGCTGCCCTGTGGTTCAAGGCTGTAGGTGCGCCAAACCTCCACGAATATGCAATTTCGCAGGCCTTGGCACGATCGTTGCCCAATTATGTTCCAAGCGTTCTTGCAACAAAACCCGAATGGCATGGTTGGCTCATGGCCGATGGCGGTAGCGTAACTCTCAACGATGTCCAAGATCCTGCCGCCTGGCAAACTGCCCTAACCACGTTCGCTAATCTGCAAATCGAATCCATTGGACTAGAAGACGAGTTCTTGGAGGCCGGGTGCCGGGACTTGCGCTTGGAGGCATTACTCGAATTGGTTGACTCCTTCCTTGACGCCATGGCCGATCTGATGAAGCAACAATCGAAAGTGCCGCCGCCAATTCTCTCCCAACAGCAACTATTGGACATGAGGGCAGTACTGAAGGACGCTCTCCAGTGCTTGGGGGCGCTGAGAATCCCCGATGCGTTGGGCCACAGCGATTTCAATCCCGGCAATATCATTGTTGGCCCAGAGCGTTGCACTTTCCTTGACTGGTCCGAAGCGTACGTCGGTCATCCATTCCTGACCTCTGAATACTTTCTTGCGCATTTGCGGAAAGGCTATCCGGAACTTGTGCCTCTCGAGAGTGAGTTGAGAGCCTCCTACTCTTGCATTTGGAGGTCCGTCGCATCACCCGAGCAGATTGCGCAAGCCTATTCGTTTTCACCCCTCGTCGCGGTCTATGCCTATGCGGTGTCAAGCAATGTCTGGCGAGATCCCGAACGCCTGAAGGTCCCCGGCTTCCAAGGCTATCTGCGAAGCCTGACCCGACGGATGAAACAGGAAGCAGACTCCATTCAGCGGCGGAGGGTCCAATGTCTCAACTGACCGTTTCCCTGCCTTGCTCAACGGCAGACCCCGTGACGGAGATTTTCCACGGTGTCTCTGTCACCGACCCGTATCGCTGGCTCGAAGACCAGGATTCTCCGCGCACGCGCACTTGGATCGAGGAGCAAACTCGTTATGCTCGCTCCTATCTGGACAATATCCCAGGACGCGAGCGCATTCGTAAACGCGTTCGAGAATTCCTCGCCGTCGAAACCTATGACTCCCTGCAAATCGCCGGTGGCTGCTATTTCTTCAGAAAGCGCCTGCCGGACCAAGAGCAGCCTTGCATCTACATGCGCGAAGGCGCAGACGGCGAGGATCGTCTTCTGATCGATCCCTCGGAAAGGGGAACTGGCAATTACATGGCTGTGAAACCACTTCGGGTTTCCTCCGACGGTCGGTTGCTCCTGTACGAGGTGAAAGAAGGGGGAGAGAGAACGGGGACTTTTGAGCTGCTGGAAATCGAAACTCGGAAGCGCCTCTCCGATCTCCTCCCCCGCGGGTACTTGCGCGGATTCGCCTTCGCACCGGACGGCCAGAGTTTCTACTACGTCCACGAAGCCGTGGAAGCGAAGCGGCCCTTCTACCGTGCCGCCTACCACCACATTTTGGGAACGCCCGCCAGCGAAGACCGGGAGGTTTTCTTCTCCGGCGAGGGCGAGAAGATCCGGCTAAGTCTTACGTCTGACGAGAAGCGCCTCGCCTTCTTCGTCTACCGGTTCCTCGAAAAGACACTCGCAGACATCTACCTGCAACCATTCGACGCCGCAATGTCACCAGAACTCATCTTCAGCAAGATTGACTATCTGCTTGGCCTGTATTTCTTGGACGACAGAATTCTGGCAATCACCGACCGCGAGGCGCCAAACCGGAAGATTGTCGAAATCCGTCTTCGGGAGAATGGGGAACACGATTGGATAGATGTCGTTCCCGAGACCGACACACCTATAAGCAATTGGCTTGTTGCTAGAGACACCATCTACGTCTCCTACGTGAAAGAAATGATTCATCGCATCTTCGTCTTCGACCTCTCCGGGAAAAAGCTGGGCGTGATGCCTACTCGAAGCGACGAAACGCTTCGCATCATCGGTGGTTCGCCGGATGATGGCGAGGTACTCATTGAAACAGAATCCTTCACCGAACCTATCGGCATCTTCCGTTACTCCGCGAAGACAAACGAGCGCACGCTGTGGGCCAAGAGAAGCATCCCATTCGATTCCGAAGACTTCGACTACTCCCAAATCTGGTTCATGTCCAAGAACGGCACAAGAATTCCCATGTATCTCGTGGGCCGCCGCGATGTTCTCAGGAGAAGCGGCAATCCCACGATCATGACTTCCTACGGCGGATACGGGGTTTCGATGACGCCGCAGTTCAGCATCTTTGTCGCCTTCCTCATGGAACGAGGCTGCCTGTTTGCCTTGCCCAACATCCGAGGCGGCTCGGAGTTCGGCGTCGAGTGGCACAAGGCAGCGAAGCGTTGCAACCGCCAAACAGCCTTCGACGACTTCCTGTGCGCTGCGGAATGGCTCCTCAAAACGGGGCGAACCGCTCCTGGAAAACTAGGCATCTTTGGGGGTTCCAATTCCGGTCTGCTGGTGGGAGCGGCCCTCACGCAACGGCCGGATTTGTTCGGCGCTGTCGTTTGCATGGTCCCGATGCTTGACATGCTCCGTTATCACCTCTTCGATAACGCGCATATCTGGAAAGAGGAATTAGGCACAGTCGAAGATCCAGACGATTTCGCCGTGCTCGCGAAATACTCTCCGTACCATCAGGTTCGGGACGGCGTGGCCTACCCCGCCACGATGATCGTCTCGGGTGACGCGGACCGGAACTGCAATCCCCTCCATGCCCGCAAGATGACCGCCCGCCTTCAGGCAGCCAACGCCTCCGATCACCTGATCTTTCTCGATTACAGCAAGTTTCGCGGCCACTCTCCTGTGCTTCCCCTGAGCGAACGAATTGAAGCGCTGACGGATCGCATGGCTTTTCTGTGCGACCAATTCCAACTGCCGGTGTGAAAACGGAGGTCTTGGCCGTGTCCTTTCTTGTCCTCAAAGCGTATTGGAAACTGATTCATTTCGATCTGTGCCTGGCGCGGGGCAATTTTGCCTCGCTATACGACAAGGTTCGCAATTGTCCCATTGGAGCTGAGGCCCCGGCGAACAACGCAGTGGAACAGATCTGCTCTGCCATGGACATGGCCTGTATCTGGTACTGGAAGGAAGCGCTCTGCCTGCAGCGCTCCGCGGCCACGGCATGTCTCCTCAAGAAGTACGGCGTGCCTGCACAGATGGTGATTGGCGTACAACAGATGCCGTTGAAGGCCCACGCCTGGGTCGAAGTAGATGGTCGCGTGGTTAACGACAAGCCATATACGCCGGAAATGTACGCGGTTTTGGATCGGTGCTAGCAGAGTTCAATTGCAGATCATAGGCGAAGGGAAACAGTCATGAGCATTCAGTTTGGAAGATGGAATTTTGATGGCAAGCCGGTCGACCGGCACTATCTCGAAAAGGTCAGCCCGCTTATTTCTCCGCACGGCCCAGACGGTGCCGGCTCTTATTCCAAGGGAGACATCAGCATCTTGTACCGCGCCTTTCATACCACGGAGGAATCGCGCCGCGAATCGCAGCCGCACGTTACTTCATCCGGCTTCATCCTCACCTGGGACGGCCGCCTGGATAATCGCGCCGAACTCATCGGTCGGTTGCGCGATCTTGTGACCGTGCATTCCACCGACGTTGAGATCGTCTCCGCTGCTTTTGAATATTGGTGGGAAGACTCCTTGTCCATGCTGATTGGCGACTGGGCTCTCTCGATCTGGAACCCGCACACGCGGTCCCTGACCCTGGCCAAAGATCCCATCGGCACGCGCCATCTCTATTACGCCTGCGACGACAAGCAGGTGTCCTGGAGCACAATCCTTGATCCCCTCGTTCTTCTCGCGGGCAAAACCTTTGCGCTATGCGAAGAGTATATCGCCGGGTGGTTCTCGTTCTTCCCCGCCGCTCATCTGACGCCCTACGTCGGGATTCATTCCGTCCCGCCGTCCTCATCGGTGCTCATACGACCGGGAAAACACATCGTCAGCAAGTATTGGGATTTTGATCCGAGCAAGAGAATCCGTTATCGCACCGACGGAGAATACGAAGAGCATTTCCGCACCGTTTTCGCCGAAGCCGTGCGGCGCAGGCTCCGCTCCGACAGCCCCATCCTCGCCGAACTCAGCGGCGGCATGGACTCCTCCTCCATCGTCTGCATGGCCGACACCCTCATCGCCCGCGGGGCCGCCGAAACCCCGCGCCTCGACACCATCTCCTACTACGACGACTCCGAACCCAACTGGAACGAGCGCCCATACTTCACCAAGGTCGAAGAGAAGCGCGGCCGCACCGGCACCCACATCGATATGGGCAAACAAGAGCCTCTTAGGTTTGAGCTTGACATCGATCACTTCGCGGCCACTCCCGGCTCCATTAACGGTCGTCCCTCCGAAGCCAGCCGTCAAATCGCAGCCTGCATAGCCTCCCAGAGAAACCGCGTCGTCCTCTCCGGCATCGGCGGCGACGAATTCACCGGCGGCGTCCCAACTCCCACGCCCGAACTTCAAGATCTTCTAGCCCGTAGACATTTCAGTGCCCTCTCCCACCAACTCAAAGTTTGGGCTTTGAACAAACGCAGGCCCTGGTTCAATCTATTCTTCGATGCCGCTCGGGGATTCTTCCCCCTCGCCCTCGTCGGCGTCCCAAAACACAAACGCCCTGCACCATGGTTCAATCCTGCCTTCGTCAAACGGAATCGCGCGGCTCTGACTGGTTATGAAAACCGAACAAAGATCTTCGGCCCCCTACCGAGCTTTCAAGCAAATGTAGGCACCGTGGATGCGCTCCGAAGGCAGCTTGCCTGCTCTGCCTTGTCATCCGATCTGCTGTGGGAGCAACGCTATCCCTACCTCGACCGCGGCCTACTCGAATTCGTATCCGCAGTCCCGCGCGAACAACTCGTCCGTCCCGGCCAGCGCCGCTCTCTGATGCGTCGTGCGCTCATCGGCATCGTCCCCGACGAACTCCTCAATAGAAAGAGAAAAGCATACGTCGCTCGCGCACTAATAGCGACCATCTCCACAGAATGGGGCGCCATAGTCCAGATGACCCAAGGTATGGCTATCCGTTCCCTGGAGATAGTTGATGAATCGCATTTTATAGATGCATTGCAAAAGGCGAGGCACGGACAGGAAATCGCGATCATTCAACTGATGCGCACCTTTGGCATCGAAATGTGGTTGAGAGGTCTCAATCCCTGGAATGTGTTGGATGATTTGCATCTTGTGACGCCAATGTCAAAGGCCCGCCCATCTCTAGCTGGAGCATAAATTTGAATACAGAGGATATTAATCGGTCATAAGTGAAGGATTTTGACACGTAAAGGAAAACGAGGAGCCGTAAGAAATCCTGGATCGAGGTGAGATGCATGATATGCGACAAACCGCTGATTCTTTCTGTGGGGAATGCGACCTGGGCTATTAATGCCACGCAGCGAAAATTTCGCGCTCTCTCAATCAATGCATATGGATTTATCTATTGAGTTACTATCTAAGTACGTTAAGCCGACGAATAGAAAAACGATTGAGTCGCGAAAACAAGCCGAGATCTCAGCTGAGAAACTCAAAAAGGGAAAGGAGGTGAAAATCAATGAACTACACCAAACCAGAAATCACTTCACGTGCATCTGCCAGCTTCCTGATTCAGAGCACGCAGGAAAAACAAGGGGGAGCCGGTGACACCAAGTCGGTGTATGAGATAACAAACTCTGCATACGAGGCCGACGAGTAGAACATAGGCCGGGAGGCTCAAGGCGCCGAGCCTCCCGGCTTCTAAACCCCTGGCGTCAACACAATATTCGAGATCCACTTGGACTTTAGGTTCGCAAACATGCTGACCTTGAAAGGAGGCAAAAATCAATGAACTACACCAAACCAGAAATCACTTCGCTTGCATCTGCCAGCTTCCTGATTCAGAGCACGCAGGAAAAGCAAGGGGGAGCCGGTGACATGAAGTCGCAGTTTGAGGTCACAAACGCTGCATACGAGGCCGACGAGTAGAACATAAGCCGGGAGGCTCAAGGCGCCGAGCCTCCTGCTTTCTACACCCACGCCTTCAATACGACGTCCGACGTTTTGGGCTTCAAGATCTACTCACATTTGCCTGCGTGGTAACCGCAGAATGGTCAGCGACACTCATGAACTACAACAAGCCGATTCAAATCAGGCCGTGACCGCAATTCATGCCGGACAACAAAAGGTTCCTTGCAATTGTGTTGAATCTAAGGACATTCTTTTCCGGATGCCCCCCAGCGTACGAAGCCGACGAGGAGTCGATATGGCAGGTTGCCTACGTCCATTCATCGACGACATGTTGCTTGGATTTTTGATTGTGCAGTAATAGACGATCGGATACGTGTCCCGTGCCCCCGACTTGAAACTACTTGCTAATTCTGCCGTTTTGGAGCAATCATTTCGTTCGATTGCGCTTTCTCTTGTAGTTGGCGGAGTTGACGCCAGCGCTTGTACTGCTCGCTTTTGGCTGGATCGGGGCTCTCTTCAGATTTGAGCCAGAATCGGAACCAGTCCAGGTTCCGCTCGTAGATTTTGTAGCGATGCTTTGGCTGGTTTACATGGTGCAGTTCGTTCGGGTAAATGAACAACTCCACGGGTTTTCCAAGCTCCCTTAGCGATGTATATAGCGCAAGGTCCGGCAGAAACTCGGAATCAGGGTCGTTGTTTAAAACCGGCGCATCGATACGCTCCGCGTTCAAGTAGGCAGCCACTCGGGTCCAATTCCCCTTGGATTTTCCCTCAGGCCATCCTCCCACGCCCTCTTTCGAGAAGCTGTCTTGAACGCGTCTAGGTGCCATGTAATAAAAGTACGGACTATCATCCCCGGCAGTGCCGCTTACAGCGCGGAAGAGTTTGGTGTGTGTGATTTCGTACGCCACAATCTCCGTTCCCCGGCTATATCCCGTCAGGCCAACTCTCGTCGTATCGACCACGCCCATCTCTGAGGCTTTTTGGATGGCCATCTCTAGGCTTTCGTTCACCGATTCATACCACAATAGATAGCGTTGGAATTCGCCCGGCTTGTTATCATAGTCCATGCGGCCGTAGTCGAAGCTCAAGACCGCGAATCCATCCGCCGCATAGACCTTAATGGGATTCTCGTCCCCCGAAGCGCCCCGCAGGAATTCGTGCGTCCGGTACGTCGTGACAATCAACGGGTACTTCTTGCCGGGTTCATAGTTCACTGGCTTTACTAGGTGTGCCCACCAGCGGTCTCCGAATCTGTTAACGCCATCCAGTCGGGTGATGGAACCGAACTCTAGATTCGAAAATTCGGGATTGAGGTCGACGAGCGTTCGCACAGTGCCGGCGGCTATGTCTATGAGAGCAATTTGAGATGGTGTAGTCCTGTTCTCGCTCGCACACGCCATATACTGAAAGCTCTTGTCAGGAGCGCAAGGGTAAAGTGAGTCTGGACTACTGAAAACCTGCTTCAGCGTCCCCCCTTCCGCAGGTACCACCATAAGCTTGTCGAAGGAGCCATCACCTGGATTCTGTGTGAAATAAATCTTACTGCTGTCGGCAGCCCACCAATAGTCCTTCGCAAAGTACACCCCGGAGGCGACATCGACCGGCGTTCCTCCACGAACAGGCTTAGAAAGCAATTTATACAAGACCTTGGTGCCTTGGGAATCGTCGATAATCCGATAAGCGACTCTATTGCCATCGGGCGAGACCTTGGCATCAATAAGGTGATGGCCCGCAATAGCTGTCCCGTTAAAGTACTCTTCACCGATATCACTGACCCATGGACCAACGGAGTCCGCCTCGGCCTTTGTCTGTTTCCTCTCCTCACCTGTAGTGATGTCATGGATCCATGTTTCTAACTCCTTCGGCTTTGAAGCAAGTACCTCGCTGACCACTGGCCGACCCTGCGCAATGTCAAAGCTGCCGTCATATACAATGCCATCTTCAGACAGGCTCTGAATCTGGATCGTATCTCTCGGTTTCTCGAACGTCATCACGATCTTGTCGCCTTGTTGAGTCCAGTGATAACTCTGGACATCACCGGGCACATTCGTTAGCTGTACCGGAGCCCCACCCTCCACACTCCATCGCCACACTTGCCAGCTTGCCGCCTTGTCCATTTCTGCCAGGCGGGTGATGTACTTACTGTCCGGTGACCACTGAGGCGGATCGGGCACCCATTGGTTGATAGAATCCCATCGCGGCGCACCCGCAGTCCCGAGGCAGACGGGAACGCTGCCTGGTGCGGTCCCAACGATGTACAACCCGCTGCGATAGCTGTTCGTTTCATACACCGCTTGCCCGGCCACAAACGCCACATATTTGCCGTCAGGGGAAATGCTCACCCCTTTTTCGTCTCTTATCTCCAGCAGGTCCATGCTCGTAACGGGACGTGGTTCGCCCTTCCCAATAGATGGGATTCGCACCGGCGTTGGGTCAAAAGCGACGGCATTGAACTCCTGAGCACCTGCCGGTAAAGCTGCACTCGCTAGCAGGAAGGAGAGAACGCTCGCATTACGGGCGTAGTTCATCCAAATTACCTCTCAAGGATTTAGTTGATCGAGAATCGTAGACGCCGGATAGGCAGGACCATTCTCGCCTGGCACCTCAAAATGCCAACCTCAACGAGAGTTGCAACGAGCGGGGACCACCTTCCTGAAACAGAGGATTCAACCCGCCTTCCTCACTGAGCCCAACGTTTAGTGTCGACCGGGACAGTAGGTAGTAAGGAGGGCCTCCCGACAAGTAACCACCAGGGTTCGTAAAATTGGGATGGTTGAAGAGATTGAAAGCGTCAGCTCGGAACTGCAAGTTTACCCGTTCCGTGATCGAAAACTTCCGGCCGACGGAAAAGTCAACCTGCGTTAGGCCGAAACCGGGGATGGCATTGCGACCGAGCGTCCCTTGGCGATTCTCAACAACAGGAGTGGCTGCGTCGAACGCGGCCGGGTTCAAACCCATTCCACCCGGGCACATTTGCCCCGCCTCAAGGACTCCATTCCCGCCTTGGGAAACAGGTCCAAAAACCTTTGCGCATTGTGCGCCGTACAGATAAAAAGGTTGGCCGGGCACAACATCAGGGCGGATGAAACTAGCACCCAGTGTGGACGGAGCCGAGACTGTCGGGTTGAACGGAAATCCCGTTCTCGCAACGACCACCGTGTTGAGCGACCAGTCTCTCGTCAATTGGGCCAGCGCCCCGGGCGTTCCAACGGAAGGAACGACAAACGTGAGCGCGCCGGAAAAGCTATGTCGTACATCGAAATCCGAGGATGCATAGTCATTCCCAGCAGAAATCACGGTGTTCGAGAGGCCAGCGATAACGTCATTGGAAGCATTGTCCAGGGAATGCGAATAGGTGTAGTTGAAAATTGCTTGAACCCGGGAGGCAACGGGCCTGCGATACTGTAACTGAAGCGCATTGTAGTTGGACCTCGCACTGTTTTCCGTCAATTCAAAACTTCCTGAGAAACTTGTGTTTGGTTGATAGAGTGCTTCTTGCCGTAGCAAATCACGCCCCGTCTGTCCTACGTAGGTCGCAGAGATGGCTTGGCGACCTCCAAATGACTTTTCTACGGCAACGTTCCATTGGTAGGAACGAGGTAATTTCAAATTCGGGTCAAAACCTGCGACGTCAGACCGGGGATATGGAGGCATCGTGGAAATCGTCGGCACAAAGGAACCGATATTGGCCACTGGTACAGGTTGATTAAAGTATTCTCCAAGCGCGTTATTCGGGAAATCGCTAACAAGATTCGCAGATGCACCGAGACCGAGATCATAGAACACACCTGCCCCAGCCCTGAGGACCATGCTTCCCGCTTGATCCAGGTTGTGCGCTATTCCAAAGCGCGGCGCAAAGTTACCGTAAGTCGCGTGCCACGGCGAAGTCCCTACGGGTGCCAACGCGATGGCCGAAGGATTGTTGACATTTAACCAGGACGCCAACATTGTCGAACCAAGGCCCTTAGGAGCGGGGCTGAGGTCCCACCGAACTCCATATGTCAGGACAAGTCGTCGTGAGGCTTTCCAACTATCCTGGGCATAAAGCGACGTTGATTGTGAGAGTACTCGCGCGGGAACCGAGGCTTCGGGACCAAACACCAACACCTGACCCGTCGAAATAAGATTCTGCACACCAAGACTTATATACGTGAACGTATCCTTGGCAGGAACGTGATCGAGAAAGATGGCTCGATAGTCTCCTCCGAACTTCAATTGATGTGCACCCAGACTAAAGCTGAGGTCATCCACAAAATTCAGTTGTTTGGTCCTATTGTTTCCGTTCGGTCCCACGAAATAGTCTTGGGTGCCATCCAGCGGAGTGAAGGTAGCAGCAGTTTGCGCTGGCAAAAGCGAGCCCCAGAGTACACTCGGATCCGGTGCAATTGCCCCTCCAAAAGAATCGAGAGCCTGAGATAGGCTTGCCTTTTGCGTGGAATAGTTCCCTCGCAATGTATTGAACAGGTGACTGTTCAATGCCATATTCACACCCACGGTTACGGTCTGCGTGTTTACAAGAGTTGTATCGACTTCCGAAAGGCTGTCAGTCCGCACTTCCATCTCGGATGGGGCATTGTTGTAACGCCCGAAAATCGAAAAACGCCCGTTGAAGGTATGATCGATTCGCAGGCTTCCGGCATTGAGCGTTGCTCTGTCGGCGAATGCCCCCGTAAACTCGCCGGTACACGTGGCTGCCGAAACAGAGCCATTGGGTCTCGGGTAAGCTTCCAGAAATGGGGCGATCGCTGGGGATGGCGAACAAGATGGCACGGCAGAACCAAAGTATGGCACCTGAATCTGCATCGTAGACGGGAGGTCCAATCGTTCGCCCTCATAAGAAGCGAAGAAGAACGTTTTGTCCCTCCAGATTGGCCCGCCGAGCACGCCGCCAAAATCGTTATGATGTTCGGGCGCCTTTGGAATCTGGGGAATTGCATCGTCACTAAACCAATTGTTCGCATCCATGGCCGTGTTGCGAAAATAGTCGAATGCAGCGCCGTGAAATTCGTTCGTTCCCGAGCGCGTGGTAAGAATCACTTGTCCACCCGGAGACCGGCCAAACTCAGGAGCAAACGAGGAAGTCTCAATTCTGAACTCTTGCAGAGCATCCACGGAGACAAGACTGCTTGTCCCTCCCAGAGCGGTGAATGCTTGTGCCGTTCCAGTTCCTGATTGCCCCATCCCCACCGTTGGAGCAGCACCAAAATCGGCCGAAACACCGTCAACGGAAAAGCTGTTTGCGTCCGTTCTCTGTCCGGCAATGCTGAACTGTCCGTGTTGGAAGCCGTTATCGGTTTGGGCGATAACGACCCCCGGCGTCAGCTGCAACAGCGTATTGAAACTGCGCCCGTTGAGCGGCAGGCTTTCCACAAAATTACGGTCGATCACCGTGCCCACTGAAGCGTTTTCCGTGTTGATGATCGGCGCGCCACCTTCCACTGTCACTATTTCGGAGGCAGCCCCAATCGGCAGAGTAAAGTTGATCGCGAGCGCATCCTCAACGTGAATGATGATGTCCGGTTTGATGATCGTCTTGAATCCGCTGTTTGAGACCTGGATGCGGTATGTGCCGGGAGGAATATTCGGCACTACGTAATACCCTTCGCTATTCGTTTTTCCAGGATATTGAACCGCTGTAGCGTCATTGATGATCAAGACGTCGGCGCCAGCAATCACAGCTCCCGAAGGATCGAGAACGATGCCGCTTACGGTGCCGTTCGCCGACTGCCCTGGGGCGGTGTTTATGAATAGAACGAATGTTATGAAACACAGAACAGTCAGTTTTACTCGCACGCGGCATCTCCTCGGAGCAAAGTGCATGCAATCACTCTCCTCGTTTTCGCAGGAGCAACCGCAGATGTACCGCCATGGCTGTTTTTGAATGCAATATAAGGATTCACGAATCCTTGGCGGGCCTGTTTGCTACGGATGGTTTGGGTCCACCTTCAGGTAAGCAAAGAGGAAGGGCTTGCCGCTTGGCTTTTGGCTCCCGCCGTTCGGTTCCACGGTCACGAAAACCGCTTCGATTTGATCGAGCTTCTGCGGGTCGTCAAATTTCAAGACCCACCGCTTTTTGGAAACGTTGTCTTCATAGAATACACCTAGGTTCAAAGCCTGTGCCTTGTCGGCCCCGCGCTGACCCCAAGCCTGAAACGTGCTTGCGTTCTTGAAACCCGGGTGGCGGTCGAGGTCGTAGGCATAGAAAATCAGCGATTTCGACTTCGTGTAGAAAACGCGTCCATAAGCCTTCTGCGTTTCTGCGTTTTTCGCGACATCGAACACCTCGGCTACATAGAGGTCTCGCGCTCCCATCAATTCCCGAATGTCTCGATCATGGGCGAGAAGTTCTTGCTGCTGGTCGATTGTCGAATCACGGTCTCTGAGCAATTGCGTGAGTTCCGCGACCTTAGCTTCCAGTGCCTTGGACCCCGCGTCGTCCCGAGACCTCAGGGCTTGCACGGTTTCCAGTTCCTTCTGCGTCTTTTGAAGCGATGCTTGTGCCGCATCCAGCTTCTGCGTTGCCGCTGCTTCATTTGCGGCGAACCGTTGTTTTTCCTCGTCGCTTGTCTTCGAGGCACTTTCGAGTGCCGCCTGCGCATCCTTTAATTTGGTTATTTCTGCCGACTGTTCTTCCACTTGGTGGCGCAGGCTTGCGATCATTTTGTCCCGCTCCGCCATCTGCGCAATCAACACCTCACGATCATGCCCCGCATCGCTTATCTGTTGCTGAACCGCAGCAGTCGGCTTTTCGATGGCTGCTTGGGGGACTGGTGCATTCTCAGCCCCGCGCCGTATTCCTGCCCGATAGGCATAGATTCCCAGCGTTGCGGCAAACAGAATCGCCGCCGCGAACGGAAGCCACACTGTATTCCAATGCTCGCTAAGAACCGGCTTCCCGTTTGGCTCAGATAGTTCCGTTACTCTTAAAATTTCCGGGTGGGAAGGCTCGGTCCTCATAACGTCATTCTCTCGCGCGAGGCGCCTTCTGAAGGCAGCCTGTGCCGCCTCAACGGACCACGTTTCTGTTTTGGATGCGAGTTCTCCCGATCCTTCCGCGGCAAAGAGAGGCGCACTAATCTCAGCAGCTGCCTGAAACTCCTTCAGGGCTTCCCTGCACTGGGGGCAACCCGCTAAATGCTTCCGCAGCTTTGTCTTTTCTTCCTCGGTTAGTTCGCCAGAGGTGGAAACGGCACACAATTCGAGAAATTCTTCATGCGGTCCCATGGCTGACCACACTTCTTCGTCTGGACTTCCTCCTCTATGTACCATACTGTTTAGCGATTCTGCAATTTACTTTCACGCACCTGCTTACGCAGCTTTTCCAGCCCCCGGTAGTAGTGATGCCGCACATTTCCCAGGGACTGCCCTAGCTTCTTGCCAATTTCCCCGAGCGTATACCCTTCGTAAAAATGCAATCTCAGCGTTTCATGTTGCTCTGCCGTCAGCTCCCCCATGACCTTCTTCAGCCCTTCTCTTCCGAATAGTGCTTCAATTGAAGAATCGTAGACGGGAGTCGCCGCCCCGGCAAAACCCGGAACACAGCAATCTAGTTCTGCATTCTTATAGTGGCCCCTCGCAGTTAGGTATCTCCGGCGAGAAATAGCCTTTCGGTAGGTCATCTGAACGACCCAGGACCGCGCAGAGCTTTTTGCAGTGTCGTACACACCGGCCTCACGATAGATGAACAAAAACAAATCTTGCATCAGGTCATCTGCCTCCGCCTCATCTCTCAGAATCCTAAGAGAAACAATTCGAACCAGTCGCGAATAGCGTTGGAAAAGAAGAGTCAACGCATGCTGGTCACCATGGGCGATAGATGCTAGCAAGTCTTCGTCGACGATCTCGCGATGATCCTGACATTTGTTAGCGACAGAGCTGCAGTCACCTTCATAATTTGCCAATGGAATGGCTGCAAACCGGGCTGTCACAGGAGAGCTCACAATGGTCCTGCTCCCAGAAAACCGGCATTCTGTGGCTGTTTACAAATGAGGAATGCATTCCGTGGGAATTCATTCGTCAATGTAGGAACCTTTCCTCTGTCATGGTGACCAGTGGGAAACATGTTCAGCCCTTGGCGGGACCTGAAAAGGCCTTCGGAGAGGCTTTTCGAACGTGCAGGAAGAAACGCAAGATTTCACAGGAAAAGGTGAGCCAAGAAGCGGCCTGTGACCGCACGACAGTCAGCCTCATAGAACGAGGCTTGGTAACCGCCAAACTGGAAACCATCGTGAAGATGTGCAAGGCAATCACAACTCATCCATCAAACGTCATGCGCCAGATGGAAAAACCGCCATTCTATAAGTGATGTACCCCCTATAGAGCCCTTTGTCAATAGGTAAGACATCTAGCAGAGCGTTTTGCTGTGTCCCCTCACCAGTTATCGTTCATTGAAAGAGCACTATGAGCGCGGCCCAACAATTCGGCAATAGACTACGCACACTGCGAAAGTTGCAGAAGCTGAAGATTGGACAACTTGCCGAGAAGGCTGATACAGTAGTCAAACACCTCGGCAGAATAGAGCGGGGCGAGAAACAGCCCTCTTTTGAACTCATCATTGCCTTGGCTCAGGCGTTGAGCATTTCCCCGTCCACGCTTTTTGAATTTGACTCCCCTCGCGCGGATCTCAAGGCCATAAAGAAGCAGTTGGACCAATTCTTTGCAAAACAAGACGTAAAAGACGTCGCAAGACTCACCAGAGTGCTCGCCGCACTTTTGCATCCGTAGGGCCCGCACTCATCACCCGCTCCCAATCTTTGGCCGTGTCCCTTAAGAGGCTTCAACGCGAGGTCACCTAGCCGTTTAGTTACCTCGTGATCTCTAGGGCTTCACCTATTCAGCGCGGTTTATCAGCACTCAAATGGGACGCATGTTTACTCCCGGGGAAAGCTAGAACCTTCGTACTATTCTGTTGGCACAGGTTTCCACCCCAGACTTAAAGTCTATGCCGAACGTCTATTTTTGCGATTCGCAAAGCCAGAGCTGCGGGATGCTGCGGGCCGTATTGTCATGGGAAGACTGCAATCGCGTGGTCAATTATGGATCGGCGATCCACCTTGGAGACGAGTTTCCCAGCGGATCGATCAATGGGAGTTGCCGACCTACGGTCGCCATCCTGTTCGTTCGCCCCGAAGAAGCCAGCGAGAAATGGGGCGCGGGTTTCTATCGCATAGACACCGATGTGATTGAGATCGACGAAGCTCTCAAAATGGCCACGGCATCACCTCTCATTGCGCACCGCCCGGACGAAACACTCGCCCGACACTGAAGCAGATGTATCGTGCATGAATTTGTTCGATAAGTTCTACGCCCTAAGCACAACCAACGCACTTGCCTTCACACGACGGCGGAATTGCACCTTGACTCTCTGAAACAGCGGCGCGTAGCATCCCCTCAAGGGTAAAGGTACCAAAAGGCAACCTTTCGGACCCGCATGCTCTGGTACGCGTTCTTAACACTCTCCTTCGGGCTGAGGAAAGAAGCTTGTGAGAGCAAACAAACAACCTCCAAGAGAACTTGGGTCGCAGCGCCTTCAGGTGAGTTGGCTCAAAGGAAGCGCTTTTCTCATTTTTCTCGCTGCGATCATCCTCTTTGCCACCGTTCTTGTGGCCCGCTTCAGCCATGCTCGACTGACATCCTATTTTCTCATCACCGTGTTGGCCGGGCTCTGCTTCGCAATTGCGCTCCACGCCCGCTACTTGATCCTCTTGCGCAGGGACAATCAGAAAACGGCCAACACTCTCGATATTACTGGGCGTGAGTTCAAGTCCATTTTCCAGAATGCCCTCGACGGCATTTTGATTCTCGACAACCAGGGAACCTGCATCGAGGCCAACCCGGCAGCATTTGCCATTCTTGGTGTGGACCGAGACTTCCTGATGGGGCACTCGATTGCCGAGTTCCTCTGCAAACCTCAAGGCTTCGCCGAAAAATGGGCAGTATTCTTGCACAAGAAGTATCAGCATGGCTGTGCCGATCTCATTCGCGGGGATGGTTCGCAACTATTCGTTGATTACACAGCCGCCGCCGATTACATTCCTGGCTCCCACCTCGTCATCCTGTGCGACGTCACACAGCGAATGAATGCGCAACGCTCACTCAAAGAAAGCCAGAATCGCTTCCAGCTCATGGCCAACAACATTCACGAAGTCTTTTGGATGCTAAAAGCGGACACAAAGGAAATTGTTTACGTCAGCGACGCATACGAAACCATCACCGGACACTCGCTCGCAGAAATCCGTGAGAACCCTTCTTCCTACAAAGAGTTGGTCCACCCTGAGGACCGCGCCCGCTTTCTCGCGAAGTTGGAAGAGGCCGGCATCACTGGGACATTCGACGAAGAGTTTCGCATCGTGCGGTCAGACGGAATGTCTCGTTGGATCTGGAGTAAGGGTTCCCCGGCCCCGGCCTTCGAGGCGGGTGGCGCCCCTCTGTGGCTTGTCGGCATCGCGCAGGATATCACTTCGCGCAAACACGCCGAGCAAGAGATCGCAAAGCATTTGGCCGAGGCCGAAGCCGCGAGAGCGGAAGCGGACGCGCTCCGCAAAGCTACGCTGACCTTGACCCAGAACCTGAAGATGGATGCTCTCCTCGACACCTTGCTGCAAACACTCCTCACAATCGTCCCGTACGATTCGGCCTGCGTTCTGCTAACGGACACAGATCGTTCATTTCTCGTCGCCAGGCAAATACCGCGAGAGACGACCCGAAAGAGCGTGGTAACACTGGAAGTCAGTGACTATCATTTTTTGCAGAAGGTCCTCTTCACGCGCGATAGTGTCCTTGTCGAGAACACTCGCGACGAATCTGATTGGCGGGATAGTCCTGCCTTTGGAGCCGCAAGGTCCTGGATCTGCGTTCCACTAGTCGTATCCGAACAGCTAGTCGGATTGCTTTCCGTCAGCAACAAGGAGTCGGGACGATTCACGCGTGACCATTTGAAACTCGCTAAGTCCCTGGCACTGTCGGCCGCTGTCGCCATTCAAAACGCTCGTCTCTACGAACGCGCCGAAATCTACGCCTCGGAATTGGAACTGCAAGTGAAACTCCTGAAAGAAACCCAAGCAGCGCTGGAACAAACTCAGGGCCGCTCTCGAGGCTCCGGAAACTAGACTCTTCCGGAAATTCCCAGAATCTTCCGGCTCCAGTCCCACCTTTTTGGAACCTCCGACCGCAATCGAAGCGGGTTTCAGGTACAGCAAATGTTCTTGTGCACTTAAGTAAATAAGAGCTACAACTGCAGAGTATGGAAGGAAACCGATAGTCAATGCACTGGGTTCATTACGTCTTGAGAGCATCTTGGCTGATTCTACGCAACCTGCGCTATCGACGGTTGCTGCTCTTCTTGGGTGTTGTCTTGCTCATGCTCGCTACCTGGTTGCAAACCTTGCGAATTTTTCGACTGAGAAAACAACGACTTTCGTACATGGTTTGGGCCGAGAAGCAAAGAATGTTCAAGTTTCGATTTTACGACCGTCTGATTTTTGCTGCTCGCAACCTTTACAATCCCTCTCCGGGTTCGCTTGCAGTTATCCTCTTTCTCGCGATCATCGTGGGTGGCGCGATCTTATGGTTTGGCTCCGGCAATGCTAGCACCGGCGAGGAACTTCAACTTATCACACGCCTCCAGAATCTCGACGCGGGTATCGCCCTCGTGTTCATCCCATTCACGATCTTTGCCGTCGGCCTCTCTGCTCGGCGAACGGAGAGTGGTGTGAGCGCGGCAGAGGTCCTCTTAAGGGAAACGTACATTTTCCCGACCACGGTCTTCGTGCTCTGCCTGCTCGCAGCATTTGCTTTCATAAAACGCCCGTCAGGGGCGAAGGCTTTGATCTGTATAACCTTCTGTATGGCACTTGTGGCGATATATAGACTTTGCCGCGTCCTGCTGGACGAGCAGCGATTTCATATCTCAGCCACACACCTGCTGCAAGATAAGATTCGTCGCACAATCCAATTGGCCCTCGACGAAAGGATAGGCAAGAATCTGCTTCTGAAACAGCTCGAAGGTAAGCCAATCGAATATTCCCTTCGTCCACGACAATCAGGGGGGGAATATTTCGAGGTCACAGCCGTCCGTAAAGGCATCGTGCAAGACATCTATCTCGATCGCTTGTTCAGTTTCGCCGAAGAGTTGGAGAACGCCGCAAACACGCAAGGCTTTTCCTTCGATGAAAAGCAGGTTGCAGAAGACATCGAACCGCGACAGCAACCGAACCAAGAACCAGGACAGGTGAGAGCTAAAGATCTCAAGCCAAATAGAAACCGATACATCTTGAAACTGTTCAAAGATCAAGTGTCTGACCGCTCGGACTACCTTGTTTCATTTTCTCGCGCACTAGTCCCAGATCCCCAGAAGCGCCAGCACTTGGCGGAACGGGCCCGCGGCGCGTTCCTTATCAAGCCCGGCGACAGCTACTCTGCGCAAGTCGAAAGGTATCTGAAACTGATAAAGGAAGAGGCAATAGCCGCCATCAAAGACCGGAGAACGGTCTACCTTGAAAGCCTACTTACTGTGTTTGCCGAATTGACGACGACATTTTTAGAAGAGATGAAGAAGGCCATTGGAGGGCACACATTTCAAGCCGCCCTAAGCGAACGTCAGACGCTTTACGGCGGCTGGAACGAAGTCACATGGATGTCTCGCCATCTCTCCGAGATTCACTATAGAGGATGCCGATCCGAAGACATCTACGTGGCCAAAATTGTAGCCGCCGCGCCCTTCCGAATTGCTTACACGTCGATTAGCTACCATGACAATTTGGTATTTGACCTCTTCACCTCGTTCGCTACGCCCCTTTATTCAGCACTTGATGATGTAAAGGATCCTAAGATTAAGCAATTGCTTTTCAATACGTGCAGCGGGTACCTGAAGGACATCGGGGAAGTGGGGATCGCACTTGAGTTAGAACGGCCAGAGAATGGCCTAGATGACCTCGAACGCATAGGATCATTAGCCACAATTCTGCTCGTCCGCTATGAGGAGCTTTTAAAGCTTTCTTTCGACAAGCGCGACTTGGAACATTTTGAGGACTTCAAACGGGAAATGAACGGTCTGTTTCAATATGTGCCCTCAAGACTCAATCCCCTCCCTGTCAAAACTGTGGTCACGGAAACCAATGTCACTTTATTAGACGAGGATCGAGCAAGTCTCAATGGAGCACGGGACCGCCACAAGGCAACCCTCGATATTCTCAAGAAAATTGGGCACCAGAAACGGCAATTGCTGTTCGCTATCGGGAGTTATGTCTTTGACGTTGCTACGTCCTCAGATGATCAGAAGGTCCACGCCTGCTTAACGCAGATAGACGATCAGCTTTCAACAAACCCTCTCGAACTAACCAACTTATACATCAGTATGGAGGGGCCGGAGCCCGAGCAAATATGGGGACGCATCTTCTATGAAGCCGCGCCAATGGGCGCGTGGGTAGGCAACACAGGTACAGACTATTTCTGTTATTTGTTGCTAAAGTCCACCTATCAATTCAATGACAAGCAGTTTGAAGCCGTTCGCCTTCCAACTGAGCCCAACTTTGTCTCAAACATCCGGGAAGGTGGCCCAATCGCGGCTCCATTCCGCAGCTTTCAGGATGAACGTGAAAAATGGGCGAAGCTGGTTCCGGATGATTGGCTCAAGTCCATTTCCAAACTCCAACAGATCTTCACTCGAATTTCAGCAGAGCGCAAGATTGCCGATGAAGATAAAGTTATTCAGGCTCCGCTAGATGAGGAGTACTTACGGGCATTCCGCGCGCGTTTTACAAAGGAATTTGACAAAAATGCTGTGCTGCGAAAACTGTTCAAGGATCTTAAGGCGTACAAGCCTGAAGCTTTGATTGTGTCATCTCCTCCAACGGGGCCCAAGTGGGGCCTAAGCCTCCTCGACATGAAGCAGGCGTATACCGCCGACGGCCACAGAACCTATTTCAACTGGCCGGAAGAATACGCGAGGAAATTGGCGACCTCAGAGTCGGAATATGTGTTTCATCAAATCCTGCAAGAACTCCCGAACCATGACCTGACCCGGGTTCAGGGGCTCGAAGCAAGAATCACTGCAATAGCCCACGAACTTGGTAACAGAAAGATCAAGCCAAATATAATCCTTGTCGCCCGCCAATCCATCCTTGGGCTTACAACTGATTCCTTCAAGAACTTCAAGCCTTATTGGACCTTGAAATCAGACTTCGCTGAAACTTGGGGATTTCTGGGCAAAATGCTCATCCAAGATCAGGAAGTGCCTGTGTTCGCTGTTTGGACGACTCAGGATGCAAATCTCGGCTGTGCACTAGAACTCCCTTCCTGCATGCTCTGGAAACAGCAGTCTCCGGCCGACAACCCAGGAGAGACCCCAAATGTACACGGATTGTTCTACATCCAGATCACGGATTTTTCCAGGCAGACTGAGTCCCGCAGAAAAATCTTGGAATCCAATCCAGAATGGCTCCGGACACAAGCAGACAAGGAGAGCTATCTGTCACTGAGAGTATGGCTGCAAATCTTTGAGCGATTTGAAATCAAGGTGCTAAACAAAAACCTAGGCCTCAAGTTCAACTTGTCAGCCTAGTAAGGCGAGCTCTCTCTATTGGGGAAACCGTGTCTACCCCAAGTACAAAGCTCTCAACCCTTAAGAGTCAAGTTGGACAAAGTTTGTCTCAGCGCCCTCGCTTTTCTGGATCTGTTGTGCTCCGGCGCATTACACGGTCTCACGCCTGCGATCATCCTGCGCTTCCCAGTTGACTCAACAAAGGCCCGCCGTGTGTTCATCAGTCTTCGCCGAAGGCGCGAAAACGACGCATCGGCTCCGTTCGACTGCCATTCTCTCTTCCACGCTGGCCTCCCACCACGCGATGTCCCCTTGTTACGCAGTACACAACTCCGGTCTTGCCGATCGCAAATTGGACGATTCGACCCAGCTTCCATTTCCACCACGCATTTTCTCGGGCACAGCTTCGGGATAATTCCTGCGCCCGGCGTCTTCGCGTCTTCTGCTTTCCCGGTTCCTCGCCAAACTCTTCTCAAACTACAGAGAACAGTTTGGGTCCCTCCCAGAATGCAGCCGCTCGCCTTGGGAGCAGTATCCACTCGCTCTTGAGTGCCCCAAAAAAATGGGGCAGAAATGGAGATTTTTCTCTTATGTATCTCAATCACGTCCAATTAATTGGCTTCCTCGGGAAAGACCCGGAGAAGCGACAAGTGCGCGGCAACGGAGACACCTTCACGGTTCTCTCGGTCGCTACGCAGCAGTCCTGGAAGGACTCGAACGACGAGTGGCAGTCGAAAACCGAGTGGCACCGCGTAGTCGCGTTCAACCGTCTCGGAACGGCACTCGCCGACACTCTCCACAAGGGCGACCACGTTCTTGTCGATGGAATGCTCGTCAGCTCGAAGTACGAGCGCGAGAACGGCAAGAGCAAGAAGGCCAAGGCCGCGAAGGTCACGTTCTGGAGCGTGCGCGCGAATTCCGTGCGTAGGCTCAGCCGTGCCGAGGCGGACCCGCCATCGGCTCCGTCCGGCTCCGACGCCAGCGATGGCGCAGAGACCGGAAATGCGCCGTACTAACCGGCGCTTCGCTCAAGGGCTCCCGACCAAGTCGGGAGCCCTTTTTTCGTGCTGTACGCATTTGCGGTCACGGCGCAAAAAAGTACCACAGACGGCAATACACCTCGCAGTATACGTCCCTCGCATGGAGCCTCGTTGGCAGCCCCGTTCCAACGCCACGCGTGAATCAGCACCGTCGGAACCAACCGAGACCTTGTCCCGTTCCCGGCAAAGCCGTGCTGTGCCCTCGACCGGAGGAATCGCGTCATGGGCAAAAGCTTGCATTGCACATGCACTATCTGCCACATAGAAAGGTGCATCGGTCTGGAACTCGCGCTCCCCGAGAGCCACGAGATATATCGTCAAATCGTTGGCGAGAAACCTCTGTTCGCTGGCTTTCCAACCGTCTTCCATCTGGTGGCAAGCGTACATGGGTGCAGAGACGCAAAAGACGGAGCCACTTTCTCCGACCTGATATTCGCCCAACTTCTCTCCGGCCCTGCTGCCGCTGACCATTGGGAGTATCTCGAAAAGGTCTTGATCCTTGTTTTCATACCGACAGCTCATGCCGCCGTGCGGCATGTTTCCCGCCATTACCAATTCCTGGCGCGCGAAGATCTTTCGCAAGTCGCCCTGATCACCCTCATTCAATGCTTTCGGTCGAGGGCTTGGCAGGCGCAGCGCTCGCACTTTGGCTTTGCCGTAGCGAGGAAACTCAGAAGAAGCCTTTTTCAATGGGCGCGTAGGGAATTCGAGTCCACGTCTCAATTTGCTGCCCAGCAGATTGGCGAGGGTTTCCCTTTCACCCAAACAGCGGAGGAATCCTTTGAGCAACATGCCATCTTGCGGCACTTCTTAAACCTATGTCAGCAAAGAGCCTACCTCACCCCCGATGAGATAAATCTGCTGATTGACCTCAAGCTGGAGGAAACCATTGATGCTGGAGTCTCCGGCCCCCAAGGCCGAACATCGAATCCCTTCCGCCAAAGATTGAAGCGCCTAATGACCAAGCTCCGGCACCTGGCCCAAACACCAGCCAATAACGCCCACCATAAGCGACGATCCGAGCAGTAGGGAGAACACCATGCGATCACCGGTGGTACTCCTTACCCTTCCCCCAGACCGGATTTGAGAAAAAAATGAAAAATCTTTGTTTTGTCGCGACACATTTTCCGATTTCCGCGCTGATTAGGTATATGAGGGGGGGAGTTCCCGCCAAGAAGGGGCCGGCGGCGGTTGTGAGTCTCAGCCGTCGATTCTTTCTTTAACCCGGACAACACCCGGACCCACAACATCTCTGCTCCCGGAGCTAGTGCTCCTGGTGTCTCCGAACGATGAGAGCACCTTTTCAGCAGAAGATCCTGTGGCTCCGCAAGCGGTACGGGCTGAAGAGGAACCTTGCGGGAACTCCCTAAATTCGCCAGCAAAGTTGAGTGAGGTCAACAGATGAAACAAATACATCCCAAGTTCTTATCTACCTTTCGGCTGTCACCTAGGTTTTTGACCATCGCCGTCGCCTTGCTTCTTGCCGTCCCGGTGTTCGCGCAGGGCAATTCTCCCTGGGAAAACGCTGTCAACGTCCTTCAAACGGCTTTCACCAGCACCATCGCGCGCGGCCTGTCACTTGTCGCGATTGTGGTGGCGGGTCTGACGTTTGCTTTCGGCGAGGGGGGATCGAAACGCATTCTCGCCGGCGTTCTCTTCGGCGTTGGCATGGCCATCGCCGCAGTGAACTTCCTCTCTTGGCTCTTTCCTGGCTAGCCGGTCTGTAGCGGGGTCGTGGAGCACACGTAAATGACAAACAGCAGGCGCATCAATTTGGTTCATCGGTCGCTATCCCGACCACTGACCATCCTTGGAGCAGAGCGAAAACTGTTCTTCTTCGCGATGTGCCTCGGGGCAGCGACGTTCAACCTCCTCAACAGCCTGTCCGGGGGAGTGTTGATCTTCTCCCTGCTGTACTTCGCAGCACGGTGGGCGACGAAGACCGACCCACAGATCCTCCGGCTCTTGCTGGCGGCGGCAAAGCTCCGAACCCAATACGACCCAATGAAGTTCAGCCCAATTTCGGTTCGAAGGGACGGCCATGCTCAGGCTTAGCGCAATCTTCAAAAACTACCGTGAGACCGGCTCGCTCAATGAGCAGATCAATCTCTATGGCTTCATCGGTCCCCACGTCTTTCTGACGAAGACCGGGGAAGTCGGCGTGATCCTCGAAGTTCGCGGCGTGGACTACGAGTGCCTTGACGCCCCTGCGATTGACGGCTTCACGAAGCGCCTGGAGTCCGCACTGAAGCTGTTCGACGAAAACTGCCGCGTCTACCAATACCTGTTCAAACGAAACAACGAAACCATTCCCTACAAACTCTACGCCAATCCTATCGTGGACGCCGCCATCAAGAACCGCATCGCCTATCTCGCCAGCAAGGCCGACACCCTCTTTTCACTGTCGGTTTATTTCGTCGTACTTTATGAGGGTTTTCAAACTTCGCACAAGCTCGCAAGTGCGCTCACCCAGTTGCCGACGAATCCGAGAAAGGCCATTGCCGAGCTGCACGCCCACTTTTCGACCGAGAAACAGACTGTCGTTCTTGGCCAACATGTCACGGAAGCCCAGGCAGCACTGCTCCAGAAAGCGCGCAGCTTCATTCTTCACGTCGGCGACTTCCTCGCGGTCCGGCTCCTCGACAAACAGGAAGTCTTCCGCGTTCTAAAGAGGACGCTCAACTTCCATCCCAACAAACTGGAACTCGCCAAACTGAAATACGACACGTTTCTCGACTACTACCTCCCTGAATCCTCCATCGAATGTCATCGCGGGTTTTTGCGGGTGGACGATTACTACGTCAAGGTTCTGACGCTCAAAGAGCCTTCCGCCCAGAGCTTCCCGCTTATTTTCAAGCGCCTCCTCGAAGTCGAAGCCAACTATTACGTTGTGACGGAGTGGAAGAAAGAAGACTCCGGCAAGACGCGCCGGGCGATCCAAGCCAAGCGCCGCCATTTTCACAATACCAAGCGCTCGTTCATGAGCCAAGTCAACATGAACGACGCGGCCCCGCAGGATGTGCTGCTCGACGATTCGAAAGAATCCCAAGTCAGGGAATTGGGCGAAGGCATCAAGGAAATCGAGCTGCACGGGAACTACTTCGGCCACTTTTCTCTGACCGTCGTGATTTACGACTTGGATTTGGCGAAGGTGGACCGGGCATGCGCCGACTTCTATAAAGTCTTCAGTGTCCACGACGCCCAGCTCTATGAGGAGAAATACAACCTCCTGAATGCATTTCTCGCGGCCGTCCCCGGCAATCACGTCTTTAACCTCCGTTCTCTCTATCTCCTAAACACCAACTATGCGGATTTCTCGTTTCTTTTTACCCTTCACTGTGGCGAGCCTCGCAACTCGCATCTCCGGCAGGAGTACCTCGCGGTCCTGGAGACCAACCACCACACGCCTTACTTCCTGAACCTTCATTACCGCGACGTGGCGCACACCATGATTCTGGGGCGCACCGGCGCCGGAAAATCGTTCCTGCTGAATTTCCTTATCACCAATCTCCAGAAGTACGAGCCGCACACGTTCATCTTCGACCTGGGCGGGAGCTTTGAAAGCCTCACGCATCTTTTCGGTGGCTCGTATGTGCGCGTGGGTCTGGAATCCGAGGATTTCAAAATCAACCCGTTCTCGCTTCCGCCCACGAAGGAAAATCTCGATTTCCTCGCCCTCTTCCTGAAAGTCTTGATTCAGGGGCAGAGGCCAGGTGATCTCGACCTCGCCACCGAGCGTGACCTATATCACCAGACCGAAAACCTATATGCCGTGGACCCGGCGCTGCGCACGCTGGGTGTACTGGCGAACACTCTCGGTCACGACATTTCGAGCCGCCTCGCCAAATGGACCCGAGGCGGCCAGTTCGGGTTTCTCTTCGACAACGCCGAGGACACGATTTCGTTTTCCCGGTTCCAGTGCTTCGACTTCCAGCGCATGAGCCAGTACCCGGAGCTTCTCGAACCGTTGCTCTTCTACATCCTGCACCGCGCCAATGCCGTCATCGCCGACCGGCAGATCACCTCCGTGTTCAAAGCCTTCTTCATCGACGAAGCCTGGGTGTTCCTGAAGAATCCCAGCATTCAGCGATACGTCGTCGAAGCCCTCAAAACCTGGCGGAAACACAACGCCGCGATGGTGCTGTCTACCCAATCGCTTGATGAACTCAAGCGCTCTGACATCCTGGACGTCATCATCGAAAGCTGCGCCACCAAAATCTTCCTTGCCAACCCCGACATGGACCGGGATCTCTACCGGCGTCAGTTCCACCTGAACGAGACGGAAGTCGAACTCATCTCGAACCTGATCCCCAAGCAGCAGTTCCTCATCAAGACGCCGGAACTCGCGAAGGTCGCCAATCTCAACGTCGATCCCAAAAGCTATTGGCTCTACACGAACGACCCCTACGACAACAAAAAACGCAAAGAGGCATTCGACACCTACGGCTTCGAAAGAGGTCTCGAAATCCTGGCTGGAGGGCACTCGTGATTCTTCTTCGCTGCTTCGATCCCGGAGTGCCGGCGCAGGACCCGCTTTATACGCTCCTGCCTCTTGCCGTTGCCGGATTCTTCACCGCGTCCGTTCTTGCCGTGCACTGGTTTGTCAGGGTGTTTGCCGACCGCGGCAAAGGTTCCCAGCAAGACCATTCCATCTCACAAGGAGCATCTCGATGAAACGACCGTTTTACAGGAAGTCCTGCAGTTTTTTCCTTGGCACCCTCGCTGTCCTTCTTCTCGGCGCGGTCGCTTTCGACGCTTCGTCCACGCGCGCCGCAACCGCGGAGGCTCGGGTTGTGAAGTATTCGAAAGAAGACATTGTCCCCGTCCGCGCCAAGCTCCGCTTTTCGACGCTCATCGTCCTTCCCGATGACGAGGAGATTCTCGACTTTACGACCGGGGACAAAGAATTCTGGGTCATCAACGGGGCCCATAACCTCTGCTACGTTCACCCGGCACAAGCCGGCATCCGCAGCAATTTGAACCTCATCACCGCGAGTGGCCACGTCTATTCCTTCTTGCTGACCGAAATCAGCAACGAACCGAATTCCGAGCCCGATCTCAAGATTTTCGTTGAACCCAAGGAAGGCTCGACCGCCGCGATGAACAGCGGGCTCCACGGCTATGTCAGCGCCGGTGAGGCCCAAGCGTACAAGAAGGAATTGGAGACGCTGCGCGCGCAGACAGCGGATCAAGTCCACACTGCCCAAGCCCAGGCCGCCGAGCAGGTCAACCGCTTCCGCTCCAGCTACGCGACCAAGCTCCAATTCGATTACCCACTCGACCCGAAGGCGGCTCACGAGCCGTTCCTCGTCTCCGCGATCTATCACGACGAAGCGTTCACCTACATCCGCTGCGCCGCCCGTGAAAAGCCCGCTCTGTATGAACTCAAGGACGGCAAACCCAACTTGATCTCCTTCCAGTTCGAAAACGGGGTCTACGTCGCACCAAAGATCATCGACTCCGGCTACCTCGCCGTCGGCAAGAAGAAGCTGCCGTTTGCGCGGCATACGGCTGGGAACTGAGAGACGAACATGACCCAGCCGACCCAACCCGCACCCGCCCAGATTCAGGAAAAAGCGCCGAAACCCCAGGGCCTTCTGCCGAAGAACGTCCAATCGTGGCTTCTCATCGGCCTGGCCTTCCTCATGGTGGCCATCATGTGGCTGACCGGGGGCAAAAAGCCGCAGACACCAACCACACCACTCTCCCCTGCGACTTCGCTCCCAGCGCCACTCGAAGTCAACGAAACCAAGATCGCCGAGATGCAGAGCCGCATTCAGGATTTGCAGCGTCAGCAACTTGTCGCGCAGAGCGCCCTCGCGCAGCAAACCCACTTGCTCGGTGCCGCCGCGCAAGAGCCGCAGCAATCCCAGCAGCAGAACGGTCCGGGTGCCCCAGCCGAGCAGCGGCCTGAAGACCAAATCCAGGCCGAGCGAAAGAAGCGTGCTTACGTGTCGCTGTTTGCGTCGAATGTCGCACTGAGTTTCCGCAAGCCCACGGCGGGTCCCGCGTCACCTTCGACTGAGACGCCGCTCCCGGCACCAACTCCGCTCCCTACGGGACCCGACCCCGCTCAGATAGCCCAACTGCTCAGAGAGATGCAGCCGAACCCGATTTCTCCGGTTCAGGGTGCGCCGCTGCGAACCAATTCCGCGGAAACGACAAATGACCGAAAGGAGGAAGTCAAAAACCCTGCCGCCGTGCCGCCTGGTGTCGCTAACGCGGCGGCAGGGAAAACCTACGTACTGTTTGAAGGAACCATTCTCGAAACCGTTCTCATCAACCGGCTCGAAGGCCAGTTTTCTGGCCCCGTCGAGTGCCTGCTCTCAACCGACGTTTACTCCAACGACCGCCAGCACCTTTTGATCCCCGCAGGATCGAAGCTGCTCGGTGAAACGAAGAAGGTGGAAGCGTTTGGCCAGACACGTCTGGCCGTCGCGTTCCACCGCATCCTTATGCCCGACGGATATTCCGTCACCCTCGACCAATTCAAGGGGCTCAACCAGATCGGCGACACCGGGCTCCGGGATCAGGTCAACAACCACTATCTCCGTATCTTCGGAGTATCGCTCGCGGTTGGAGCGCTTGGAGCCGTGAGCGAGGCCGGCACCGGAGGCGCACTCAACGCTACGAGTGGCGACCTCATGCGCCAGGGTTTCGCCGTGAGCACGGCGCAATCCGCGTCGCAAATCCTCGACAAATTTCTCAACATCCTCCCCACCGTGACCATCCGGGAAGGCCACCGCGTCAAAGTTTACCTCGCGGGCGATCTCGCGTTGCCCGATTACCCCAACCACAAAATGCCCTCGGATCTCTGAGGCATACAAGGAGAAGAAATGAAAAGAAAGGTTCTGATTTTTCTGCTCGTAATGGGCCTCGCTGTCGGCTCCGCATCCGCCCAGCTCGGAAGCGGCATCGTCTACGATCCCACCAACTACCAGAACGCGCTGTTGCGCTATTCCCAGTTGCAGCAACACCTGCTGCAACTTCAGAAGACCTACGCAAAGGTTCTATCCCAATACAACCTGGCCCTCTCCATGGCGAAGTTCGTGCAGAACATGCCTGCCCGTTACCGCGCCGTGTTTTCGCAATGGAGGAACGTGACCTCGCTGAACACTTTCGGGAATACCGGATCTTGGATTAGCGGGATCAACTCCGGCCTGCTTCCCAACATCAACACCGGCTACCTTAGATCCACAACCCAACTGTCCCAATACAGCCCGTACCACCTGTCCGGCATGGACGCCAGTGAACTCGGACGCGTGCAATCCCAGTACGCCTCCATCCAACTTGTCGACGGCGCCAACATGAATGCAATGGCCACGATTGGCTCGATTCGTGGCAACGCCCAGAGCCTCGAGACTCAGATCGGAAATCTTGAACAGGACTCGTTCTCGGACAGCTCCGATCTCAACAGCGAAGTCTCTGTCCTCAACAAGATCAATGCCGCAGGCGTGCTCACGCTGAGGACCGTTCAGGATTCCAACAAACTCCTCGCGTCACTGCTCGAACAGCAAACCATCCTGGCGAAACAGCAGCGAGACGTCACCACCAACGCAATCAACACCGATATCGGCCGGCAGGCAAGCATGGCCGGAAATATGGCCGAGGTCACCGCAACGATCACCGATTCACTTCAAAACTTCCGCATGCCGTAAGGCCTGCGGAGATGGACGCCCAGCGTCGAAGGAGCTAATCACCGTGCAAACCGATTTCCTGCAGTACATCCTTCAGGCAATCAATAATTTGCTCACCCAGAATCTCGGCTTCTTTGACGCGATGGGCCAGAATCTCTTCCGCTCGTTCGCCACCATCCTGGTGGTCTGGTACGGCGTGAAATCCGCCCTCTCCGCCGCCAGCGGCAGGTCTCCGTTCCACTTCGACAACTTCGCGAGCTTGCTCCTGACCATCAGCTTTGGGTTCGCGATGGTCAACTACTACAGCACCCCGATTCCCGGCATCGGGACCAGCTTCCATAATCTCGTTACCGATGAGGCCCAGTTCCTGTCGAGCAAGATCGATCAGGCCCAACTCCAAACGGTCGTGACGCAGGTTGCGGACTTCGAATCCCGCATGGATTCTCCCAGCTGGGGAGATATTTTCGGCACCGCCATCTACGTCATTGTGACGGTCCTGCTCGCGGCGGCCCAGGCCATAGCGATTGTGGTCATCGCCTACGGCTTCATTGCCACCGCGGTTTGCGTGCTGGTCGGGCCAATCTTCGTGCCTTTCTTTATCGTTCCGAAGCTCGAATGGCTCTTCTGGGGTTGGTTCCGCTGTTTCCTCCAATACGCCTTCTACCAAGTCATTGCATCCGCCGTGGTGTATGTAATCGGAAATCTCATGCTCGGCGCTCTCCGCCTGCCGCCTGCCGGCACCCTCTCTACCGTGCAACTCATTGCCTGGTTTCCCGTGCTCTTCATTACCTTTCTCGCCTCGATCTACGTCCTTCTGAAAATCCCTACCCTTACCAACCACATCTTCAGCGGCACCGCCGGAGGGTCTTCCGCAGGTCTTCTGGACGCCCCCGCCGCCGTTCTCAATCGGGTGATGTGATGGACCGCGATGCGAGTTTCTATGACGCGAAACGTTTGTATCTCGAATCCTGTGGCGATCCCATGGTGACGAATACCTATCTCAAGATCGCTCTTGTCCTTGTTTCCCTTGTGGCCGTTGGCCTGGCCCTTGTGCACTTGAAAACCATTCGCACGTTCCAGAACTTCCGTCCCCTGGTCATCCGCATTGACGATCTGGGCCGCGCCGAAGCCATCAATTACCACAACCTCGAATACAAGCCTCAGGACGCCGAAGCGAAGTATTTCCTATCCCAGTTTTGCGCGCTCTATTACCGCCGCAACCGCTACACGATTCAGAACGATTTCTCGAAATCTCTCTACTTTCTCGATGGCAAGCTCGCTGACGGTATTCTCGACGCCTACCGCAAAGACGACATCATCAAGAAATTCATCACAAACACTTCGGCTCCCGAGATCGATGTGGACGTGAAGAAAGTCGCGCTCGAAGAGATGCAGACCCCGCCCTTCCGCGCTCGCGTGGACTTCTACATGGTTTACTACTCTCCCGCCGATCACAGCGAGCTAAAGCGCGATCTTTACACCGCGAACTTTGTCTTTGTTTTCAAAACCCACGTACCCAACGAACTCATTCCGATCAATCCCTTGGGGCTGAGCGTCACCTACTTCCGCGAGGACGAGGCGTTCAAGTGACGAACTCAGTCCACACGTTACGATTCGGAGTTGCGGGCGGTCGCCTCGCATCCTCGGCCCAACCTCCGCGCGCCACGTCCTTCTTTTCCCGAAACATTTCCTCCGCGCATACGCCACAGCCCACTCGATCGGTCTTGCTCGTGAATACCCCAGGCGCGCTTCTGGAGGGCCTCCGGTGCTTTACGGCTTCCCGCCCGCTCCTAGCTGAGTTTCAACGAAAAAACCTCTCTGGACTACCGCTCACATATTGGGGACGGAGATGATCGCCAACGCTCTGCTTTTTACCATCGTCATCCTGCTCGGTTACGGATTCTGGCTGCTCGATCAGTTGAAGTTCATGGCCCGCTACAAAGCCGTCCTTTTCCACGCCTATGGCAACACCATTTTGATCTTCCTCGCCCTCCTCTCTGTGAACCTTTTTGGTGCAGCCCTCGCCATCGGCCGGAGGTTCTTCCTCAAGAACACCGGGCGCAAGCTCTCCCACCTCGACAAACAATTTAACGTTGGCCATGCGGATATGCCCGTCCCTGTCAACGAAGAGGACCTGCTCTAATGTCGCGCGATGCCTTCTCCTTCGATCCGCAAGACACGCGCGATGAGTCACCGCGCCGCGCCGGACGGCAGCACAGATCCACGCCGCCCGATACACGACACAGCAGAGCTTCAGCGCCGGACACCCCTGAGCGTTCAGAAAACAGCAAGGGGCGCGAGCAGCATTCCACCCGCGACGAACGGAGTGAATCCCCGCGTCCCTACTATTTGCGCGACCGAGCCTATCTCCTTCGCGATTCCGAGGTGCGTTCCCTTGCAGAAGTCGGCAAGTTCCGGGTAATTGCAGCGACGGACCTTGCGAAGTACGGCTACGGTGGGGATCGCGAGCGAATGGAGACCGACATCCGGCACCTCGGCCGGCAGGGTTTGCTCACCGACAAAACCATTGAAGTCCCGCAGAAGAAGACCCTCCGAATCCTCACGCTCACAAAGACCGGCCATCGTCTTCTCAAGAGCGCCAACCGGCTCCCGGACGACCAGGCCATCTACCACGGTCTGCTAAAGCCCCGCGAAGCGAAACACGATGCCGATCTCTACCGCCTTTACCAGAAAGAAGTCGCACGCATCGAGCGCGCCGGTGGCAAGCCGCTCCGCGTCATTCTCGACTACGAACTCAAAAAGAATTTGAATCGCGACCTAGCACTACTCGGCCCCGAAAAAGACAACCAAGAGCGCAAAAACGAGATTGCCGAAAAGCACGGCCTTCAGGTTGTAAATGGCAAGATTCCTCTCCCCGATTTGCGCGTCGAGTACGAGACCGCCGAGCTGGAAGTCCGCCAGGTAGACCTCGAACTAGCAACGCGGGACTACAGGCCACGCGGTCTGGCTGAGAAAGCCAAAGCAGGCTTCTCCCTGTACAGCCGTCCCGAAGACGCATCGCGCCTGCGCCGGGTTCTCGCCGAACGCGAAATCACCGCAGGAATCCTCTCGCTATGAACATCGCCTCTGCCCATCTCGATGCTCTCCAGTCCCTCGGCTACACCGAAGCAGAAGCCCGCTTTCTCTACATCGTAGCCACGCATTCCGGCTACTTTTTGGCGCGCCAATTCCTCGCCTTCACCGCCGCCCATTGGGGCTACCGAACCAACACCTTCTGGAACAAACTTCACACCAAGAAACACGCCCGGACAGAATGCTTTCCAAAGAGCGGGACGGTCTATCACCTGTTCTCGCGGCGGCTCTACCGCCAGATCGACCGCGAGAACATCCGCAATCGCCGGCAACACGAAATCGAATACATTCAACGGCGCATCGGAATGCTCGATTATGTCCTCTCCCATCCACACTGGAGATACCTCGAAACCGAACCAGAAAAAGTCAGCTACTTCTGCAATCAACTGAAAGTCCCCAATCACTTCCTTCCCTCGAAGATCTATCACGGCCAGAAAACTTCCCAGCCCACCGTCCGCTACTTCGTCGATAAATTCCCGATGTTTTTCGGTAATGACGCCTCCTCAACTGTGGTGACATTTACCTACCTCCAAGGGCAGGAGGCAAGCCTTACGGAATTTGTGCGCCATCTCGAAGTGTACCTCCCGCTTTTCCGGCAGCTTTCTGAATTCCGATTTCTCTATCTGGCGCGATTCGATTCCCATTTCGAAAAAGCCAAAGAACTATTCGATTCCCTCGTGGCGATTCCGCTTGGGTCGGACGCAACAGCAGACCTGCTCCGCTACTTCCAAATTCGCAAGTTCTGGGACCTCGGCCGCTACTCATCCTTGTCCGAGGCCGACCTCATTTTCCGCAATCAGGCCAAAACCCGATTCGCCGGTCAACGCTTCGAGCATCTTTATCGCGGATGGAAAGTCGCGCGAGTGGGCGACTCCGACATCCGCCAGGAGTTTGGTGATAGCAATCGCCACGCGACCGTGCATTTTGCCGCTGAGGTGCTTTGCCGGTTTGCAGTTCCTGAACAGAAACCTGAGGGAAAAAGCTGAAGAGTGTAAGGACTACACACTTCAGCTTCGTCTTCTGCAAGTTCTTCAGCCTGTGGCGCGAGCAATTTCTTTGAGGAGTGGGAGATAGAGAACGCAGTGAAAGGGAAAGTCACCGTGGAAAAAACACCAAATCGGGCGGGAGCGACCCCACTTTTTCGGCTTTCAGCCGCCCAAAAAGTTCGTGGGGTCGCTCCCGCCCTCCGGCACGGTAATTCGTGCCGCATGTTTTTTCCACGGTGACAGGGAGTTCCGAGGAAGAACAAATCACCAAAGGAGAATCAACATGCCGATCGTTAAGAAAGCACCGGGGATCATGACTCGGGAAGTCAAACTCGAGGAGCCGGTCAACGAGCTGCTCGAAGACTACGCTCGCTTCATCGAGAGCAATGCTGACCACGTCATCAACGCGGTCCTGAAGAAAGTGCTCTGGCGGGATCAGGACTACCGGAAGTGGCGCGAAGCGCGCCGCACGGCCCAGGCCGGCCCCGTGAAGCCCCAACCCGCCGAAGCGCGACCGAGGGTCTGATGCAAAGAACACTCGAATCGCGCGTCTTCATCTCGGCCATCCTCGCCATGGCCACCGGAATGTTCCTCTTTTACAGTCATCCGTTCCCCAGCGAACAGATTTTCCTGCATGTCATTGCCTTGCGCGCTCCGCAAGCGTTTCTGAGCTTCAAGTACCTTTATTACGCGCTTCTGTTCACCACCCCCTACTTGGTCTGCTCGACCGTCCTTTCGGGACTCTACATCTTTGCTCTGAAAGCTCGCCGGCGCATCTCCCCCGGACGCCTCCCTCGTTATCCCGATCCGAGCAAGAGAGATGATCTATTTCTCGTCGTCGGAGAAGTGCACAACCCTCGCAAGCCGGTGCCTGCGGAAGCCCCCTATTGGCTCACCATTCCTGAGCGAGGATTGTTCACGGGAATCGCCGTCTTGGGCGCTATTGGCAGTGGCAAGACGAGTTGCTGCCTCCTTCCGTTTGCGGAGCAGATTCTGGCCTACAAAGCGGCCGACAAAGGGAAGCGTATCGGCGGGCTTGTCTTGGAAGTAAAAGGCGACTTCTGTCGAAAGGTAAAAAACATCCTTGCGCGTCACGGGCGGGCCGAGGATTACATCGAAATCAGTCTCGATTCCGAGTACTGCTACAACCCTCTCCACAGTGATCTTGACGCGTACGCCCTGGCGTACAACATCGCGTCCCTCCTCAACAATCTCTTTGGCCGAGGCAAGGAGCCGTTCTGGCAGCAGGCGTACACCAACCTCGTCAAGTTCATTATCCTGCTTCACAAGGTCGCCTATGACTACGTAACGCTCTTCGATGTCTACCAATGCGCGATCTCTCCGCGGCTCCTCGAAGAACGGATCGCGGAGGCTGAGGAGATCGTTCTCGGGCACCACTACGTGGCGGTCACGCCGAACGTCTATGGCGAGCGCACCGCCGACCTCGCGGGCCTCGGCTTCGTCCACGACGAGAAGGAAGACCGCTTTCTCGCACCCACTACCCCCGAGTTGCGGGATCTATTGAGGATGCGCGGCATTCAATCCGAGGCTCGCATGGTCCTGGACCCCGTCCAGGCCAATCCCGAAAAACTTGCACAACTCGAGGCCGTGAAGCGCTGGTTCAATGACGACTGGAGGAGGATCGAGCCAAAACTCCGCACGTCTATTGTCGAGGGTGTCTCCGTCTTCCTTTCGCTCTTCGACGACAATCCGAAAGTGAAGAGAGTCTTTTGCCCGAAGAAGGAATGCTACGAACCCCAGAAGAACGCTGACCATCTGTTTGGCAAGCCTTTGCCGTCCTTCTCCTGGCTCTTGGAGCAAGGATGCGTCGCCGCACTGAATTTCCCCATCGGCATGAATGCAGGACTCGCGAAAGCCCTGGGCGTGTTGATGAAGCTCGATTTCGAGCGCGCGATCCTCAATCGCGTTCCTAAAATCGAGGCCCACCCCGAACAATATTTCAGGCAGGTTCTCTTTCTCTGCGACGAGTACCAGCACTTTGCAACCGTGGGCGAAAGCGACCCCACCGGCGACGAGAAATTCTTCAGCCTCTCTCGCCAGCCGAAGTGCATCCCGATCATCGCCACGCAGAGCATCAGCTCGCTGAAGTCTGCGCTGCCCGGCGAAAGCTGGCGCACTCTTCTCCAAACCTTCCGCACCAAGATCTTCCTCTCGTTATCGGATGATTTCTCCGCGAAGACAGCGAGCGATATGTGTGGGCGCGAGGACCAGCTCAAAGTTAGCTACAGCTTGTCCGAAAGCGGGCACGACACCAAGGTCAGTTGGCTCACCGGCAAAGCTCTCTCCCACAAGGCCAACATAATTGCCTCAAAGAGTTACAACACGCAGAACGACTACCGCTTCGACATGAAGACCTTCATGGAGTTGCGCAACGCCCAGTCCGTCACCATTGCCTACGACGGAGTCAATCCCGCGCCGCCAATGTTTTGCTACCTCAAACCCCATTACAACGATCCGAACCAGTCCTACTTCAAGCAGCTCGCCGAAGGAGCATTGTGATGAACGGATTCGAAATGATCCTGCCGTTCCTAAAACCCATCGAACATCTGATTCTCGACGATTCGATCAGCGAGGTAATGGTCAATGGCGCTGACCGTGTGTTCATCGAAAAACAGGGATTCCTTCAACAGGTGCCGGGCGTGTCCATCGGCGAGAGATCCCTCATGGTTGCCGTGAAGAATATCGCCCGACGTCTTGGTGACGACATCTCCGAATCAAAACCCATTCTCGACTCGCGGCTGCCCGATGGCAGCCGCGTCGCCGCGATCATCCCGCCATGCAGCCTTGGCGGCGTGACGCTCACCATCCGTAAGTTCAACACTCGTCACTTCGAGATGGAGGATTTGATTGCGGCGGGCACTCTCGACCGCTCCCTTGCGAACCATCTCGAAGACTACGTGCTTGCGCGCAAAAACATACTTATCAGCGGCGGCACAGGCACGGGGAAAACCACACTTTTATCGATCCTCGGAAAATTCATTCCGCAGGAGGAACGGGTGCTCGTCATCGAAGACACCGCCGAGATTCAACTGACGCAGGAAAATCTCGTCCGGTTTGAAGCCCGCCGCGAACAGAACGGCCTTCCGGCAGTCGCCATTCGCGACCTACTCAAGGCTGCCCTCCGACATCGTCCGGACCGGATCGTGCTGGGCGAAATTCGGGGCGGCGAAGCCTTCGATCTCCTGCAACTCCTAAACACGGGCCATTCAGGAACTTTAAGCACGATTCATGCAAACTCCGCGCAACAAGGCCTCGCGCGCTTCACGAGCTGCGTCCTGCAGAGCGGCGTGGACCTCCCCTATCGGGCCATCAAGACCAACATCGCTGATTCGCTCAACGTTGTCGTCCATGTCGAGCGCCGGCCTGGACGCAGATACATTTCCGAAGTCCTGCTCATAAACCGATACGACCCCGATGCAGACTTGTTCGACTACGGTGCGGTGTTCCTTGCCAAGCAGGATCACCCATGAGCACCGATGGCACATTCACGCCGCGACCTCTCACCTCTTCGAGATACGTCCGGGAGCTGTTCGAGCCCGCGGACAATGTCGCGGTCCTCGTCCGGAATCGCGGGACCGGCAAGACGGTTCAGAGAATTGCCAAAGCCGAGATCGTAGCAAGCCCGCAATTTCAAGAATGGCTCGCATCTCATAACGCGGCGGCCTCAGATGTCTTTGTCGGGATGAATCCGATCAAAGACGGCGCTTTCAGCCGCACCAAGGACAGTATTAGGCGTATCCGCCACCTCTATCTCGACCTCGACAGAAACGGCGACGCCTCCCTCGAAGCCATTCGAAATTCAACAGAAGTCCCCGCCCCAAACTTCGTCCTAGATACCTCTCCTGGCAAGCATCACGTCGTATGGAAAGTGACGGGATTCAATCAGGATGGGGCGGAATCTCTCCTTCACAACCTGGCAACTAAGTTCGGTGGCGATCTGGCGGCAACCGACTCGACGCGCGTGCTGCGCTTACCGGGATTCGCAAATCACAAACTTCCCCAAGAATTCATCGTCCAAGCACGCCAGGAAAGCGATGCGGTCTACACGCTCCGCGACTTCACGATTGACGAAGACTCCCCCGAAGCACCCCGACACTTTGGCGAGTACCAACAACGGCACCGGACGATGTCCAGTGGCCACATGAGCCAATCCGAACGCGATTGGGCCTACGCGAAACGCGCCCTCGCCCGCGGCGACGATCCTGAAGCGGTAATTCAGCGTATCGCCGACTATCGCTCGGAAGACAAAGATGATCCGAATTACTACGCACGGCACACCGTTATGAAGGCTCAAGCCGAGCTTCTAGGACAGAGCGCTACCGGTAGGTCTGCCGAACGTGATGAAACGCCAGGGAAGGAAATTGGGTTCGGCCACTGACGTTCAGCCGAAGCCTTTGCGCAGATATTTGTACGCCTCTAGCAAGGAGGGAAGGCTTGTGGCAAAGCTCTTGCCCACCGATTCGATGGAGAGGAAGAGGGTGATTTCTCCGGACACGGTCGAGGAATCGCGCTGGACCGGGAACGGAATTGCGTATCCGAAAGTGATGTCCACGTCGGACACAGACTGCTTAAACGAACAGGGAAGTAACTGATGTCCTCCTCACGCGCCGCTGTCGCATCAGTACCCATGACACCGGAACCATTTGTGTCGGCGGACGAGGCGGCACAGTTTCTCTGTGTCAAACGGCGCTTTCTGCTGGAACTCGCCCGCAGAGGCATAGCCGGGGCCTATGCACTTGGCACCGGAAGCAAACGCAAAGTCTGGGTGTTCCGACTCTCGGAACTCGCAGCTTCCGTCGAGCGGAACGAGACCCGAATACCAAATCTGCCAAAACCGTGTACGATCGGATCTGGCAGTCCCCGCTGAAAAGAGGAGCTATGTCCTATCAGCGAGGATCACTCAAGAAAGTAAAACGCAGGAAAGGAGAAATCTGGGTGCTGCGGTATCGGGTTACGAATTCAGACGGCAGAAGGGTCGAGAACGTCATGCCTATCGGACTTGTCCGGGAATTTCCGAAGGATAAGGAAGCATGGCGCGAGGCGGATCGGCTCGGGTTCTCCGTCAGAATCAACGAGAGCCCCCTGCCGGGTCGCATCCGTTTTGATTTTCTTGCGGAGCAGTATCTCAAAGCCGATTTCGGTGCGGATTCGGTGCGCCCGAAATCGGTGAATACCATCGGTCACGTCGAGCAAATCGTGCGCGCCTATCTCGTCCCGCGTTTCGGAAACGAAATCGCGGAAGACATCAAGCCGCTCGATATTCAGCGGTGGCTGAAGTCGCTCGTCGAGTCGGGCGGTCTTGCCTGGACGACGGTCTCGAAGATGCGGGGCGTGATGAGCCGCATCTACAAGGTCGGCATCCTGCATGAGCGCGTCGCGAGGAACCCCGTGCTCCACGTCGAGACGCGATCGAAGACCGAGTACAAGGCTATCGTTATCACGCCTGCGCAAACGCTTGCGACCCTGAAGGCCCTCCCCTCGCCTCTTCACTTCACGCTGGTCCTGACCTGCGCTGCTACAGCGCTCCGCGCCTCGGAGATTCTGGCGCTGCGCTGGAGGGACTTGCTGTGGAACGAGGGAAGGATTCGGGTTTCAAAACGCTGGGCGAAAGGCGAGGATGGTGAGACCAAAACGGAGGCGTCGGACGGATATGTTCCGTTCCATCCGATTCTGGCCGCCCATCTGCGTTCATGGCGGGAACAAAGCACCTACGCGAAGGACGGCGACTTCGTGTTCCCTTCCTTGAAAGCGTGCGGTCGCGTTCCTCTCTCCGCGTCCGTTTTCGTTGCCGATCATCTGCGACCGGCAGCGAAGAAGGCCGGAGTGCCTATCGGGGACGGTCAGAGGTTCGGCCTCCACAATCTTCGCCATTCACTCAGCAACTGGCTGGTGAACAAGGCGAAAGTCGAACCGAAAACCGTTCAGGGAATCCTCCGTCACGCAAAGATTCAGACGACGCTCGATCTGTATACGCAGGACGACGGCGATGAAACACTGGCGGCGCAGGGGGAATATCTGATGGCACTAGGAGTGGGTACGCAGATGGTGCAGTAAAGTGTGGGCTGGATTGTGGGTTGAGGTTTTTGGGACAACACCCGCTAACCTACTGAAACAAATGGTGGGCCTGGGTGGACTTGAACCACCGACCTCGCCCTTATCAGGGGCGCGCTCTAGCCACCTGAGCTACAGGCCCGCATACCGCGTGGCAAACAACTCTACTACTTTATCGTACCAGCCGATTCCTGGCAATTCACTCGCTCTTCTGAAGTTTCCACGCCCCGCCAGCAGCCTTCTCACCCGCCTATCGCCCGCAAAGTGATCCCCGCCTCTTCCAAGGCACGGCGCACGGTCGCCGCAATCTGAGCTGCGCCAGGCGTGTCGCCGTGAATGCAAATGGTCTCCACCTTCAGCGGAATCACTGCACCATTTGCCGCCACGACGCTTCCCTCCCTGGCTATGCGCACCGCGTGTGCTGCAGCTTCCGCGGGGTCGTGCAGCAGCGCGTCCCGGAACTTGCGCGCGCGCAAGCTGCCATCGGCTTCATACTTGCGGTCGGCGAACCCCTCCGCCGCCACGGCAAAGCCCGCCGCGCGAAATTCTTCCAGCATTGCCGACCCGGCCAGTCCCACCAGCGTGACATCCCGCCGCCAGCGTGCCACGCCGTCCGCAATCGCCCGCGCAATCCCGCGATCCCGCGCCGCCTGGTTGTACAGTGCCCCGTGCGGCTTCACGTGGCCGATGCGCGCACCGCAGCGCTCCGCAACCTCCGCCAGCGCGAGAATCTGCCCGTAAACAGACGCTGCAAGCTCTTCGCTGCTCAGCTTAAGCTCGATGCGCCCGAAATTCGCGCGGTCCTCATAGCCTGGATGCGCTCCGATGGCCGTGCCGCAGCGCTGCGCCTGCTCGATCGTCGTTCGCATCATCTCCGGGTCGCCGGCATGTCCGCCACAGGCGATATTCGCCGAAGTCACCTGCTGCAGGAGGGCTTCCTGCGTGCCGTCCGCGAGAGCTTCCGGCAGTTCGCCCACGTCGCAATTGAGATCCATGTGCATCACGCGAAAAGCTCTTCCCCTGAGTTCAAAAGCTGCTGCTGCGCAATCCACAGCGCCCGCGCCTCGTCCAGCGAGGCGCGCGCAAACGTGATTTCATCCCGCGGCCGCAACTGCCCGAGGCAGTAGAGATCCGCTCCGATCACATTCGCAATTTTCGGATAGCCCCCGGCCGTTTGCTGCTCCACAAACAAAATGATGGGCTGTCCGGAAGGCGTCACTTGCACCGCTCCGAGGGAAACGCCTTCGCTGATCATCTCGCGTGGGTTTTCCGGCAGCAGCGACGCGCCCTCCAGCCGCAGCCCCAACCGGTCCGAATCTTCGCTCACGCGAAATGCGCCCTCAAAGAAAGCGCGTGTCGTGGATTCCGAAAACCAATCCGCTTGCGGGCCCTGCGTCACGCGCAAAGACTTCCTCGGCTTCAGCGTCTCCAGCACCTTCGCCGAAATTCTCCTGCGGCGAATCTCTTGCGTTGGCGCGCCGAATTGCAGCACGTCGCCCTTGCGCAACCCGCGCCCCGCAAATCCTCCCAGGCCGCTCAGCAGATGCGTCGAAGCACTTCCAAGAAAGCGTTCCACCTGAATCCCGCCCGCGATGCACAAATAGCAGCGCGCCCCGGTCCGCGTCAACCCCAGTTCCAGCGTACCCCCGGGACGCACCGCATGCGGAATCCACAACTCGATCGGCTGACCATCCAGCATCGCGCCAAAATCCGCGCCCGCAAGAGCGATGACGCCGCCTTCCGGAAACTTGTAGCGCCCGCCCACCAGCGTCATTTCCAGCGCCGCCGTGCTCTCCGCATTTCCAACCAGCAAATTTCCTAGCCGCAGCGCCACCGCATCCGCCGCGCCCGAAGGCGAAACGCCGAGCGGGCCATAGCCGGGCCGGCCCAAATCCTGCACCGTAGTCAGCAGTCCCGGATTTTCCACCACCAGGGAACTCACGGCGGCGGCCACGCGGCAAACTCTTCGCGCGTGATGGCGCGGAAACGCACTTCGTCGCCCATGGAGATCAATCCCATCGGTTCGCGGTCTTTGCGAAACATCTCGAGTGGTGTTCGCCCGATCAACCGCCACCCGCCGGGCGTCGCGAAGGGGTACACCGCAGTCTGCGTGCCCGCAATCCCGACACTCCCCGCTGCAACCTTCTTTCTCGGCGTTGCCAGGCGCGGCGTGGCGATCTCCGGCGCCAAATCGCCCAGATAGGCAAAGCCCGGTGCGAATCCCAGAAAGTAGGCGTGGTAGGTTCGCGAAGTGTGCAATTCGATCACACCTGACGAGGAGAGTTCGTGTGTTGCGGCCAATTCATCGAGATCGGGGCCAAACTCACCGCCGTAACAAACTGGTATCTCCACGGTGCGCGGCTGGGGCAACGCCATTTTCCCCGCGCGCTGTTCGTAGCGGCGCAGCGTGCTTTCAACCTCGTGGTGATCGACTTGGGAAAGATCGAACTTCACAAGCAGGGAACAATAAGCTGGCTGAAGATTGCGCACCCACGCGATTGGTTCATCCTGCAGCAGCCGCAGCAGCTTGCACACGCGCTCGTGGCTTGCCAGCCCGATTTCCTCGCCGAGGTAGACGAGCACCGCCTGGTCGCTTGCTGCACGAAAGCGCACTTGGCTCTCCGCCCTACTGCACAAATCCGATGTTCGCGGGGGGCATGTTGCCTTCCGGGCCTTCCTTGATCGGCCCATACTGCGCTTCAAAGCGCGCGATGTTTTCGCCCAGCGCCCGCCAGATGCGTTTCGCGTGGCCCGGGCTGACGATCATGCTGGCCAGCAGCTTGCCCTGCTGCGCATTGGGAAAGACGTACACAAAATTCAATGTGAACTCTTCGGCGTGGTGGTGAATCATTACCAGGTTGCTGTATTGGCCCTGGAGTTCTTTCTCGTCGGCCTTGATTTGAACCTGTCCCTGCGGCGGTGCCTGTTGTTCGTCCATGAAGTTTTCCCCCGGAAGTTCCTCTCCAAGGTATCACAGCCTTCACCGCTCCCATGGATTCGCGCGGTATGGGGCCGGCCTCGCCAGGCGGCCTCACGTCGCCTTTACTTGAAATCTCTTACCACATCGTTGCGCGCTTCCCGCCACGCCTCGGTTGTGCGAAACTTTTTGTGTACCCATGACTAGCACCTCGCCACGGAGCCGCACTATGCGCAAGTTTCTACTTGCCTGCACCCTCGGTTTGATTTGCCTCTCGATTGGATTTGCCGCGTTCCAGAAACCGAACTGGACGATCCCCGAAGAAGAGAAACAGCGCAAAAATCCCGTCGCGCCGTCGGAAGCCGCGCTGAAGGCCGCGAAGCAGGTCTATGCCGAGCAGTGCGCCAATTGCCACGGTGACTCGGGGAAGGGCGACGGCTCCGACGCCATGATGTACGACCCCGGCCCCGCCGATCTGACCGATGCCTCCCACATTAACAAATTGACCGACGGGGAGATCTACCACCAGATTACCGAGGGGCGCAAGCCCATGCCGTCGTTCAAAAAGCGCCTGACGGAAGAACAGCGCTGGCAGCTCGTTCTGCTGGTGCGTTCGTTTGCCAGCGCTCCGGCCAAACACTAATCCTTGCGCCTTCGCCTTTGTAGGGGTCGAGCATGCTCGACCCCATCTCGGCAAGGCGTAAATACTTTTGTCATCCCGAGCGCAGCGAGGGATCTGCTGTTCGCTCCTTTCCCGCGTCCTTTCTACTTCACTGCGCCCAATGCCGTGGCCACTTCCTTCACGTCCGGCACCACCGGAATGTCGTAATTCTTCGCCCAGGCCACTTTGCCCTGCTTGTCCACGATGAAGATGGCGCGGCCGGTGATGCCCTTTTCGCCCAGGTACACGCCGTACTTTTCGCCCGTCGCGCCCTTGGGATGGAAATCCGCCAGCAGCGAATACTTGATGCCCATTTTTTCCGCGTAGGCCTTGTGCGACCACACACTGTCCACGCTGACGCCGAGGACTTCGGCATCCAGCGTTTCAAACTGCTTCATCTCGTTCACGAAGCAAGCGTGCTCGTTGGTGCAAACCGGGCTCCAGTCCAGTGGATAAAAGACCAGTACCACTTTCTTCTTTCCGGCAAAGCCCGAAAGCTTCACTTCCTTCTGGTTCTGATCCTTCAAGGTGAAATCCGGCGCAGTGTGTCCGACCGCCAAGCTCATAATGTGTTCCTTTCCGTCGTTGGAATTGCCGCCCAGCATCTTACCGAATCCCGGGGCGGCGCGCCAAACTCGCGCTTCCCTTGGCTGGCCTGGGGCGCTACACTTCGCCGCGATGAATTCCCGATTGGCGATCCCGCTCGTCCTGCGCCCATGCTGAGCCTTCGCGAAGTTGTGGATCGTTACCTGGCCGTAGCAGGCAGTTTCGGCCACCCCGTAGCCCTCTCCGCCTTCCAGTTGAGTGCCGCGGAGATCCAGGCGCTCTTCAACGTCCTCGACGAGGATTACCACCTCAGCCGTTTCCTGCATTTCTCCCATGTCGAGGGCGAGTCCTACGTCATCAGCGGCGCCAGCGTCACACACCTCTCCGTCGACTCCGGCATCCAGTCCATGCTGTAGTGGTTGGCATTAGCACGAACAACGCTTCAGGTGTCCATACCCGACATCTGTGTCAAACTGGCCTGGGATCGCCAATCTCCCGATTGGCGGTTCAAAGATCATCAAAAGCGCCATTCAGGAGAATGGCATTCCCGGGATTGGGGCAGCCGCTCAGGCGGGGATGGATTCTTCGAGGCGGCGGGCGAGCTTCTGGTGCTCTTCGCGGAGTTCTGCGGGGAGACGGGGGCCGAATTGGGCGAAGAATTCGCGGCTATCGGCCAGGTCAATCTCCCAATCATCGGTATCCACGCGGAACAATTCATTCACCGCTTCCCGCGCGATGTGCAATCCGTCCAGGGTCAGAGCGGATTTTTTCGGGACATAGCCAATCTCGGTTTCGCGCGCGTCGCCGCGTCCCTCGACGCGCTCCAGAATCCATTTCAGCACGCGCACATTTTCCCCAAAGCCCGGCCACAGGAATTTGCCGTCGGCGCCCCTGCGGAACCAATTCACATGGAAAATCTTGGGCGGTTTGGGAATGCGTTTCCCCATCTCCAGCCAGTGGCGGAAATAATCGGCCATGTTGTAGCCGCAGAAAGGCAGCATCGCCATGGGGTCGCGCCGCGAGATGCCCACATCGCCCGTGGCGGCCGCGGTTGTTTCCGAAGCCATGGTCGCGCCAACGAAGACGCCATGCTGCCAATCGAAGGACTCATACACCAGGGGAGCCAGGCGAGCGCGCCGCCCGCCAAAAATAATCGCCGAGATGGGCACGCCCTCGGGCGCCTCCCAGTTGGGCGAAATGCAGGGGGATTGCTGCGCGGGCACGGTATAGCGCGCGTTGGGATGGGCCGCGGGTCCCTTCGAGAGGTCCCACTTCTCGCCGCGCCACGTCACCAGCCCTTCCGGCGGGCCGCCACCGATGCCTTCCCACCACGGCTCGTCTTCCGCAGTCACGCCCACGTTGGTGAAAATAGTGTTGCGGTTCAGCGCCTGCATCACGTTGGGATTCGTATTCATCCCCGTGCCCGGAGCCACGCCGAAGAATCCCGCTTCGGGATTGATGGCGTGCAGATAGCCATCCGGCGCAATCTGCATCCACGCGATGTCGTCGCCGATTGTCCAGACCTTGTAGCCCTGGCTCTCCAGCGCGGAGACCATCATCGCCAGGTTCGTCTTTCCGCAAGCGCTGGGGAACGCTGCAGCCATGTAGGTGACTTTTCCGCCGGGCGATTCGAGTCCGAGGATGAGCATGTGCTCGGCCATCCAGCCCTGTTGGCCCGCCAGGTAGCTGGCGATGCGCAGGGCAAAGCACTTTTTGCCCAGCAGCGCGTTTCCGCCATAGCCCGAACCGACGCTCCAGATGAGCCGCTCTTCGGGAAAGTGCGCGATGTAGCGGCGCAGCGGGTCCAGATCGCCCAGCGAGTGCAGTCCCGGCACAAAATCCGCCGAATTTCCCAAGCGATCGGTGGCTACTTTGCCAATGCGCGCCATGATGCGCATGTTCGCCACAACGTAGGGGCTGTCCGTCACTTCCACGCCCACCTTGCTGATCGGCGAATTCGCGGGACCCAGGATGTAGGGCACCACGTACATGGTGCGCCCGCGCATGACCCCGTCCAGAAGCGCTCCTACCTTGATTTTGGCTGCGCCGGGCTCCATCCAGTTGTTCGTCGGGCCTACATTGTCCTTGTCGGGCGTGCAAATGAACGTGAGGTGCTCCGTGCGGGCGACGTCGCTGGGGTTGCTGCGGTGCAGATAGCAATTGGGATAGGTTTTTTCGTTGAGCCGGAAGGAATCCGCATGCTTCAACATTTCGTGCAGGATGACGTTGTTTTCCGCTTCAGAGCCGTCGCAAAAAACGACTTTATCCGGCTTGGTCAACCGGGTGGCTTGGTCAACCCAGGTTTCCATTGGCGTTCCCACGTTCAACCCCCGGAATTTAAAGTGCGGTGCATCCGAGAGCAATGCGATGCGCCGAAGCCAGCCGGTCTCCGATACCAGGAGGAGCATCCCAGAGAGGCAGGATGGTGCAAGTCCGTCTCGTGTCCGCACAGTGTATGTTAGCCCTGAGCCCCGCGCAAGTTCAGGCTGGCCTTATGACCATCTACGCCTTTACTTATGCGGCTATTTCACTCACGGCTGGAGTTGCTGGTGCAACGGGCATTGCCGGCGGCGCAGGACTCCGTGTGCGCGGTGATATGATTTCGTTATGTACGCGCAGAAATTTCAGGTGAATGTGCTGATTCGCGGGGAACGCAAGCTCTGCCCGCTCGAGTGGCTGGATCAATTCTGTATGCGCAATTTCACCAATTCGCCCGATTTCGACGATACTCTGCCGGTTGCCGACGGCCGCCTGGAAGCGAGTTTCCGCCTTACGCCTGAACGCTTTGCCGAGGGCCTCGGCGCCTGGCTCAACCAGCGCGGCAAAGGCGAAGGCCAGACAGTTGTGGTGGAAGTCACTCGCGCGTGAGCGGCGATGTAGAGGCCGCCTTCCGACGAAACACCTCCGGGTAGATTTGTTTGTTGGTGGAACTCGTTGAGAAAGAAATCGTCGAGCCGTTTTTTCGCTGGCTAGCGCCCGGTCGCGATGTGCTTGCCCTCAATCGCCGCGCGAATGGCGGGCAGGGCTCGCAGCGCCGCTTCTTCCCCTGCGCGCACCAATTCCATTGTTTTGGTGAAGTCATCCCAGGCGTAAGGCGAGACGTCCGGTTCGATGATTACGTCGGCGTGCTGCCGCCACTCCAGGTCGGCATGTTTCTGAATGATGGTGAACGACCGGCTGAGCACGTCCGTGAACGTGCGAGGGCTTTCGATGGTTTTGGATTCCAGGTAAACGGCGATCACCAAATCTGCGCCCAGAAGCAGCACCCCTTCGATGGGCACCAGAGCGGTCAGGAAGCCGTCCACCAGCGTGCGTCCCTCGAATTGGATCGGCACAAACAAACCGGGGTAGGCGCAGGAAGCACGCAAGGCCGGCCCGATCGGCCCGCTGTGGTAGTACACCGACAATCCCTCGTTGATGTCGGTTGCGGCGATGGCCAGGGGTTTCTGCAGGTCTTCAAATTGTTTCACCGGCGTCAATCGCGAAAGATATTGTTCCAGGCGGTGATTCGTCGCCAGGCCCAGCCAGGAAGGCGACCACCTGCCGAAATCGCTGAACTTCGTTCCCCGCGCCAGTTCTTCCATGGCTTCCAGCGGCGTGCCGGCGCAATAGCCCGCGGCGATCAGCGCGCCCACGCTTGTGCCGGAAACGACGTCGATCGGAATACCCGCTTCACGAAAAACGCGCAGCACGCCGATGTGCGCGATGCCGCGTGCAAATCCGCCCGCCAGCGCCAGGCCCACGCGCGGACGCCGCGTCCCCGGCGGGGTGCCTCCGTAGGCAAACGCGCGAAAAACCTCTTTCGCAAGCTCGCGGAAGCTCACGGTTTTCCCGGGTTCTGCTTTACTCATATCCTTGCCATTCTATGTCGCCCGGACTTTACCAAACAGGTGTTTGACCAGCGCATGCTGGTTTTGTAACCTGTCTAGCCGTACCAATCACGTCTCACAAGGCTTGCGTATGACTCACCAAATTCAGAAAACCGCTGTTCTCGGCGCCGGCACCATGGGCGCGCGCATCGCCGCGCATTTTGCCAACGCCGGCCTCTCCTGTCTTCTCCTGGACATCGTTCCGAAGGACGCCGCTCCCGCCGATCGCAACAGAATTGTGCTTGCCGGATTGGAAGCCGCGAAGAAATCCCGCCCGGCGGCTTTTTTCACGCCCGCGCTGGCCTCCAAAATCGCTGTCGGCAATTTTGAAGACGATCTGCCGCGCATCGCCGAGGCGGACTGGATCATCGAAGTGGTGGCGGAGAATCTGGAGATCAAGCGCGGCCTGCTGGCCAAGGTTGCGCAATACCGCAAGCCCGGCGCCATCGTCACCACCAATACCTCCGGCCTTCCCGTTCACCTCATCGCGGAAGGTCTGCCCGAAGAATTTCAGCAGCACTGGGCGGGCACGCACTTTTTTAATCCGCCGCGCTACATGAAACTCGTCGAGGTCATTCCCGGCCCCAAGACTTCTCCGGACGCGCTGGCGGCGCTCTGCGATTTTTGCGACCGGCGCCTCGGCAAGGGCGTGGTTGTTGCCAAGGACACGCCCAACTTCATCGCCAACCGCATCGGCACCTATTCGCTGTTGAATGCGCTGCGCCTGATGAGCACCCTCGGATTGACGGTGGAAGAGGTGGACGCCTGTACCGGCCCGGCTGTGGGCTGGCCGAAGTCCGCGACGTTTCGCACCGCGGATATTGTCGGCCTCGACATTCTGATGCACGTGGTGAAGAACATTTATGAAACCGCGCCAAATGATGAATCGCGTGAAGCGTACAAAGTGCCGGTCTTTGTTGAAGAGATGGCGCGGCGCGGGTGGATAGGCGACAAGACGGCTCAGGGCTTTTACAAGCGCGTGAAGAGCGAAGGCGAAAAGGAAATTTTGACGCTGGACCTTAACACCATGGAGTATCGCGCACGGCAGAAAGCGCGCTTCGCTTCCATCGAAGCCGGCAAAACCATCGAGGATACTCGCGAGCGTCTGCGCGCGCTCGTGACACCGCTCTTTGAAGGGCAAAAGACGGATAAAGCGCAGCAGTTCATCTGGGGCGGCCTTTCGGAGATGTGCCTCTACGCCGGACGCCGCATGCCGGAAATCACCGACCACATCGTGGACGTGGACCGCGCCATGCGCTGGGGCTTCGCCTGGGAATTCGGCCCGTTCGAGATTGTTGACACCCTGGGGCTGCCTGATTTCGCGGAGCAGATCAAGAAAGAAGGCCGCGCGCTTCCCCTTGTATTTGAAAAGGCGCTGGCCAGCGGGCGCAAGAGCTTCTACGATTCGGAGAAGGGTGTCACCTCCGTCTTCGATCTGGCCACGGCTTCCGTGAAAAAAGTGGAGGAGCCCACCGGCATCCTCATTTTGAAAAACCTCAAGGAAGCGGGCCGCGAGGTCGAGCGCAACTCCGGCGCCAGCCTGATCGATCTCGGTGATGGCGTGGTCTGCTGTGAATTTCACGCCAAAATGAACGCTATTGGCGCGGACCTGATCGCCATGATGCATAAAGGTCTGAAGCGCCTGGAGAACGATTTCGACGCCATGGTCATTGCCAACCAGGCCAGCAACTTTTCGGTTGGCGCTAATCTCATGCTGGTGCTTGTCGGCGCGCAGGAGCAGGAGTGGGACGAATTGCACATGGCCGTGAAGCAGTTCCAGAACGTGAATCTGGCCATCAAATACGCGCCGAAGCCGGTTGTCGCCGCGCCGCAGGGCATGGCGCTGGGCGGCGGCTGCGAAATCGGGCTGCACGCCGCGAAGATTCATGCGGCCGCGGAGGCTTATATCGGCCTGGTGGAAGTCGGCGTCGGCCTGATTCCCGGGGGTGGCGGCACGAAGGAGATGCTCATCCGCGCCAATGAGAATGCGGCATCAGGAGATGACCTCGATTTGTTTCACACGCTGAGGCCGGTGTTTGAGAATATCGCCACCGCCAAGGTGGGCACCAGCGCGGAAGAATGCCGCGAACTGGGCTACCTGCGCCGCAACGATTCGTACTCGGTGAATCGCGACCGCCTGATTGCTGACGCCAAGCAGACGGCGCTCGCTCTTGCCCGCGGCGGATGGAAACCGGCGGCTTCCTCCTGGCAGGAAGGAGCGCAGAGCACGCAGATCAAAGTGCTGGGAGAATCGTTCCTTGCTGCCGCGAAGATGGCCATTCACTTGATGGTGCGGGGCGGCTACGCATCCGATTACGACGCGCATGTGGCGCGCCAGCTCGCCAATATTCTTGCGGGGGGTGCGTTGTCCGCGCCGCAATTGGTCAGCGAACAGTACGTTCTGGATCTGGAGCGCGAAGCCTTCGTCTCTCTTTGCGGGGAGAAGAAAACCCAGGAACGCATCGCCCATACACTCAAAACCGGCAAGCCGCTCCGCAATTAGGCCTGGAGTGCGGTTCGCCCGGGTCAATTTCGCTTCCACCGCGTGACTTGTTCCGTAAAAACCGTATAAAAACGTATTGCTCTGGCAAATAAAATCGTCTATCATTCCGGTTCCGAGGTCCTCCATGCAAAAACTCCTTGCGCCGCGCGAAGCCGCAAATATACTTGGCATCAGCTATCCCACGCTGAAGCAGTGGATCTATCACGGCAAAATAACGACGGCCAAGACGCCCGGGGGCCATCATCGCGTGCCAGAATCGGAAATCGACCGCCTGATTCCGAAGAAGCTCGAGCGCGGCAACATCGCCACGCGCCGCGGCAATTTCCGCAAAATCAGCGGGCGGAACCAGCTCATCGGGCGCGTTGTGGCCGTCAAATTCAGCGGACTGCTGGCGCAAGTCACGCTCGCGATCGGCGAGCAGCACATCACCTCCATCATCACTGCGGATGCCGCCAAAGAGATGCGCCTGAAGGCCGGCGAGCGCGCCGCGGCCCTCATCAAATCCACTGAAGTGATGATTCTCCGCGTCTGACCCGGGTGCTTGAAGTGGATCTCAATTCAACTCGCTTGTGTAGCGGCCGCCGTCCGCGGCGGGCGCTCTTCTCTTTCTTTTTCCTTCTTCTGCCTTTCCTCTCCTCGCACGCGCAAACCCTTCGCATTGCCGCGGCTTCCGATCTCCAGTTCGCCCTCCCTGATCTTGCGGCCCAATACGAACAGCAAACCGGCACCAAACTCGCCATTACCTACGGCTCCAGCGGCAACTTCTTTGCACAGATCCAGAGTGGCGCTCCTTTCGATCTTTTCTTTTCTGCCGACATCGCTTATCCGCAGAAGCTAATCGATACAGGATTCGCGGAATCCGATTCGCGCTACACCTACGCGTTCGGCCGCATCGTTTTATGGCTTCCGCCCGAATCGCCACTGATTCCCGCAAATCTCCAATGGAACACGCTGCTGGATGCACGCATTCACAAAATTGCCATCGCCAATCCCGATCACGCGCCCTACGGCCGCGCCGCCGTCGCCGCCTTGCAAAAGGCCGGCCTGTACGAGCGGCTCAAATCCAAACTGGTTTACGGCGAAAATATTTCGCAGGCCGCGCAGTTCGTGCAATCCGGTGGCGCCCAGGCGGGCATTCTGGCAATGTCGCTCACATTCGCTCCCGCCATGAAATCCGGCAAGTACTGGGAAATTCCGCGCGATCTTTACCCGCCTCTCGAACAAGCCGTCGTCCTCCTGAAATCCTCGCCCGACAAGCCCGCGGCCCGCGCATTCCTCGCGTTTCTGCACACTGAATCCGCTCGCGACACGCTGGCTCGCTATGGCTTCACTCTGCCCTCCATTTCCGAATCCCGCGAGGCCAGACCGTGAACTTCGATGCGCTTCTGCTTTCCTTCCGTCTGGCCGCCGTGGTGGCCGCCATCCTCCTTATGCTGGCGCTGCCGCTGGCCTACTGGCTCGCTTTTACACACTGGCGCGGGAAATTTCTGCTGGAGTCCGTCGTCGCTCTCCCTCTGGTTCTTCCTCCCACCGTTCTCGGCTTTTACGCCCTGATTGCGCTAGGCCCTCGCGGCCCGCTCGGGGGCCTCTGGCAATTTCTGTTTGGCCATACGTTGGCATTCACCTTCGCCGGCCTAGTCATTGCTTCTCTCGTCTACAGCCTGCCCTTTGCGGTGCAACCCCTGATCGCTTCCTTCGAATCGCTCGACCGGCGCCTTCTGGAAGCATCTTCAATCCTGGGCGCCGGTCGCCTGCGCACTTTTTTCCGCATCATTCTTCCGCTCTCCTGGCCCGGCCTCATTACCGCCGTCGTCCTCAGCTTTGCGCACACGCTTGGCGAATTCGGCGTTGTGCTGATGGTTGGCGGCAACCTTCCGGGCATCACGCGCACCGTTTCCATTGACATTTACGATCGCGTCCAGGCGCTTGACTTCGCCGCGGCCAACCACACGGCCTTTCTGCTCCTGTTCATCTCGTTCGTTGTGCTGGCCGTCGTTTACGGCATGAATCGCCGCGTGTGGTCGCCGTGGCTCGCGAAGTGACATCGCCCATGCTCTTCGTTGACATTCACAAACAATTTCGCACAGCGGGATCGCCGCCTTTTCTTCTCGACGTCCGCGAAACATTCGCCCCGGGCTTCACGGTGCTCTTCGGCCCCTCCGGCGCAGGGAAGTCCACGCTGCTTGATTGCATCTCCGGGTTGCTCCGCCCGGATGCCGGCGTGATCAAATTCAACGACGAATGTTTCTTCGACGCCGCGCGCCATTTCTCCCGGCCTCCACGGCTGCGCCGTACTGCCTACGTTTTTCAATCGCTCGCGCTCTTCCCTCATCTTTCCGTTGAAGAGAATGTCGCCTATGGTCTTTCTGCGTTCCCCGCGTCTGAGCGCCAACAGCGCGTCGAGCGCATTCTGCTGGCCTTTCACATCGCAGCTCTGCGCCGCCGCAAGCCCGCGGAACTTTCCGGCGGAGAAAAGCAGCGGGTCGCCCTGGCGCGCTCGCTGGTGACGCAACCGCAATTGCTGCTGCTCGATGAGCCGCTCACCGGCCTGGACGCCGCGCTGCGGCAGGCGATCCTGCAGGACCTTCGCGCGTGGAACGCCGCTAATCAGATTCCCATACTGTACGTGACGCACAATCGCGAAGAAGTGGACGCCGTCGGCGAACGGGTCGTCGCGCTCATCAATGGCCGGGTTCAGGAAAGCGGCGCTCCCCGCGCCGTTCTCGATGCACCGCGGAGGATCGCGCTGGCCCAGGCCGCCGGGTTCGAAAATCTTCTGAATGCGCATGTGGTCGCGCAGCGTCCCGCGGACGGGGTCATGCGCGTCGCGCTTGCTTCCGCAAACTGCGAACTGGAAATCCCGCTCGGTACGGCGCCGCCGGGCGCAGCGGTTCAGGTGGCCATCCGTGCCGGTGACATTCTGCTTGCCACCGAAGCGCCGCGTGCCCTCAGCGCCCGCAACGTCTTGCCGGGCACTTTGGAAGCGCTGGAGCCGCGCGGCTCGCTCGTTGTCGCGCAGGTGAACGCTGGCGCTCGCTTCATCGTGCACCTCACGCCCGGCGCCGTTCGTTCGCTGCAACTCGTTCCCGGCCTGCGCGTGTGGCTCGTGCTGAAGACGCATTCCTGCCACGTCGTCCTACCGTAAAAACAGAATAGCGCCCAAACCATAAGGCGTATCATCCCTCGCCAGTTCTTCGCCGCTTCTCTGTGTTCTCCGTTGCCCTCCGCGCCCCTCTGTTACTATGCTTTCTAGGATTCCCGAGAGGATTTCCGTGCCCGGCAGAATCTCCAAGAGCAAATCCGTTCCCAAACCGCTGCGCCCGCGCAATGCCCCGCAGCTTCTGGCCAAATCCAAACCCGGCACACGCCTCGAGGAAGTCCTGCAAAGCGCCGCGAACATTTTTTTCGCCAAGGGATTTCATGCCACGACCATCGAAGATGTCGCCAAGGACGTTGGCATCCTGAAGGGCTCGCTCTACTACTACATCAAATCCAAGGACGACTTGCTGTTCCGGCTGCTCCTCGCCGGCATCGAGGATGGCGACGCGTACATCGCCCGGCACATCGATCCCGATGGCGACCCCGTCGAGCAGCTCGAGCGGGCCATCCGCGCGCAGATTGACTACATCATCCAGAATCGCGTGCCGTTCGGACTATTCCTGCACGAATTCGACTCGCTGCCGGGCAAACGCCAGCACAAGCTCATCTCCGTGATGTCGCGCTACAACAAGCGATTTGTCGAGCTGGTTCGCAAAGGCCAGGAACAGGGCAAGCTCATGGAAGGCGAGCCCTGGCTGATCGTCAACGCCATCCTGGGGATGTGCAATTGGCTCTACCGGTGGTATGACAACGATCCGGTCTCATCCAGCCAGGCCGGAAGCGATCCCGAGCACGTCAAACAAATCTTTCTCCGCCTCATCTTGCACGGCCTGCGCAAGCCCTGACTGATCTTCTTCGCGGGGTTGCACATTGGCCGCTGGTTGTGAACAATCTATAAGCAACAGCAACGCACACTTCATTCAGCGAGCGACTCATGAAGCAGAAAATTTTCTCTTCCCCCGACGCCGCGGTCGCGGATATTCCCGATGGCGCGCGCATCATGTTTGGCGGATTCGGCGGCGCCGGGTTTCCCAACAATCTGATTGCCGCGCTGTCGCGCAAGGGCATCAAAGATGTCACGGCGATCAGCAACAATTGCGGCACGCGCGAAGGCGAGCTCGGCATCATGTTCAAGAATGGCCAGGTGCGCCACGTTATTGCCGCTTTCCCTGGCCCGCACGCCAACTACTTCCAGGAGCGCTACGCGAAGGGGGAAGTCACCTGCGAAGTTGTGCCGCAGGGCATTCTCTGCGAACGGATGCGCGCGGCAGCGGCGGGCCTGCTCGGCTTCTATACCACCGTCGGCGTGGGCACGGAAGTGGCCAACGGCAAGGAAGAGCGCGTGATCGATGGGAAGCGTTGCATCCTGGAAAAACCCATTCACGCGGATTTCGCTCTGATCAAAGCGCAGAAAGCCGATGAACTTGGCAATCTCACCTATCGTCTAGCCGCGCGCAATTTCAATCCCATCATGGCCATGGCCGCCAGCACCACCATCGTGGAAGTGGACGAAATCGTTCCCGTGGGTTCCATCGAACCCGAAAATGTCATAACGCCCGCCATCTTCGTGCATCGCATCGTGCAGGCGAAAGGATTGCGTTATGCCGGATAAGCCGCGTCTCAGCCGTGAACAGATCGCCCAGCGCGCCGCGCGGGAATTGCCTGACGGGGCCTACGTGAATCTCGGCTGGGGCATACCGAATCTCATCGCGGATTATTTGCCGAAGGGCATCACGGTCTATTTCCACAGCGAAAATGGCATCCTGGGGATGGGTCGCCGCGCCAAACCCGGCGAAGAGGATTACGACCTGGTGGACGCGATGAAAGTTCCGGTAACGATCATTCCGGGAGCTTCGTTTTTCAATCAGGCCGATGCGCACTTGATGACCCGCGGCGGGCATCTGGACGTCGCGGTCCTCGGCGGTTTTCAGGTCTCCGAGAAGGGGGATCTGGCCAACTGGAAAATTCCGGGATCAAAAGGCATCGGCAACATCGGCGGCGCGATGGACATTTCCGCGGGCGCGAAAAACCTGATTGTGTGCATGGAGCACAACACCAAAGACGGCGCGCCCAAGATCGTGAAGCAGTGCAGCTATCCCTTGACCGGCATCGAGTGCGTCAACACGATCGTCACAGACCTCGCCGTCATTGACGTGACGAAAGACGGCCTGGTCCTGCGCGAAGCCGCGCCCGGCTGGTCCCCTGAGGAAATTCAGGCGAAAACCGAAGCGAAGCTGCAGGCGCGCGGCCGCGTGCCGGAAATCAACCTGGGCTGAATGGCCGGGGGCGCCCGGTTCGATTGTGCTAAACTGCCCTCATCAGGGTGGATTCTTTCCGATGTCCTCGTTTTCGACGCTCTCCGTTTGCGCCTCAGTTGTTTTCTCTGTCTTTCTTTCGCTTCCCGCTTTTTCCCAAGGAATCCGCGCGCCAGAAGCAACCGGCGGGGAAGTGCTCCTGGAAAACAAAAATGTGCGGGCCGTGCGCTATGCCATTCTTGCATCGAGCATCGTTACGCTCCCCATCCTGAAAAACGACAGCCTACTGGTGATTCTGGATGGCGACGCCCAGGACGTATGGTCCGCTGCCAATCGCGCGCAATCGTCTCGCTTGGGGTCCGGAGAATTGCTGTGGCTACGCAGGGACGATGAGAACTTTGTGCATAACACCAGCCTCCAGCCTTCCCGCATCCTGCTGATTGAGTTCAAGGACTCTTACGCCGTGGATCAGATTCAAGTGCCGGGCTCCTTGCGCGATCCGGTCAATTTTGACACGCGGCACTTCCGCCTGGTCCTCGAAAACCAGCACGCGCGTATTTTCTGGATGCACCTTGAGCCTCGGGAAACGACCGAAGAGGTGCAGTTTCCGCTGCATGTGGAAATCCCGTTTGTATCGGCGCAGATTAGCGTTTTTGAGCCCGACGGGCGATTCGAAATCGAGCACAAAGAGGCCGGCGCGATCGCGTGGCACCGGAATCGCCTCGTTTCGCTCTCCAATCAGGAAAAGCAACCCTTTGAGGAATTGGTGGTGGAGCTGCGCCATCCCTTCTGCTACAAGACCAGTCCGGACATGCCTTCAGGCAGCACGCCGGTGATCGTGGACTACGCGCAGCGGGTTTATCGCAAAGTCCGCAAGCAGTGGTACAAGCGCCTGCCCTTTTCGGTCGGCGAGGGAGAACAAGCCGTCGTCACCGTGCGCATCAAGATTCAAGCCGATGGCAAGACCGAGGACGACGACACATTTCTGACGCAGGTGTTCGCCGGAAACAAGCTGACGGAAACCGCGTTGCGCGCCGTGCGCGAGGCCGCTCCGTTCCCCGCGATCCCGCCGGATTGGGGCAAACCGCAGGTCGACTTCGGATTCACATTCCTTAATAACCTGCCTCCCGAGCCGCAACCCGGCTGTGAAGAATAGAAAGCCTGCAGGTGCGCGGAAGTCAGAGCCAATCTGATGAATGCTCTGAGCGGCAATCCTGAAACACGATGTCATCCCGAGCGAAGCGAGGGATCTGCTTTTTTCCGGACAGCAAGGAGAAAGCAGATTCCTCACCCCGTTCAAAAAGCAACGGGGTTCGAAATGACATTTCTGCCTCTATCGCAATCTCTGCTACTCGTTTTCGTTGGGGGCAAGAAGCCGAGCCTTCACTCAAAATCTCGGGAACTGATTTCCGGTGTTGCCTACATGCGCGCGGCGACCCGCGCGGCGACATAGCCACCGGCCGTGCGGACGATGATGACCAGACTGTCCGTTACCGGCACATTTTCGCTGGGCACCTCGAACTCAAGCCACCACTCGTATTTTTCGGGCAGATCCGTCGCGTGTTCGGCGCCATAAGCGGGCACCGGGCGCGCCTCAAAATGCTTGAGCGTGACGCCCTTCGCGGGACGCAGATACATGCCATGCTTCCAGAAAAAGCTCAGCCGCAGCGATTCCATCAGCGCGCGCGTCAGATAGACCTGCGTGCCCGCCTCCTGCATCTGATAGCTGCAAGGCATGTCGTACATCATGAATTGGAGTTGCATTTTTTCCGGGAACACGGAAACCACATCGTTGCCGCGGCGATAGATCGTGCCGAGCTGGCTGTCCACGCGCTTCAGATTATCGAAGAACTCCGGCGCGAACACCCTGCCCGTCAGCCGGAAGCACGGCCCATCGGGGATCGAGCCGTCGGTGATGAGCGAGATGCCCCCGTCGAAATTCCAGACTGTTTTTTCGTGCTTGGATTGCGTCTGTTTGGATTGCGCGAAGGCGGCAGGCGCGACGGCCGCGAGCAGTAAAAGAGCTGCGAGGGAGAAGAAAGCTGGAGGCCGGTGAAACATGGGGTTTCCAACACAAAAGAGTTTACCGCCTAGGGGGCCGCGGCGAGAAGGAATGTGTATTCGCGGACGTGGCAGCGCTTTTTGCCCGGGCTGTCGGGTTTGCAGGTGGCTTTGCCGGCACGCAGGTCGGCGAAGGCCGCGGGTAGATTGGTCAGAACCGATGGAGGAGCGACGGGAATGTTGTGCGCGCCTATGACGATTTTTACCTGCGGTGCAAGGGCAGCCAGACGGGCGATGGATTTTGCGTAGGCGTCCAGATCGGTTTCGGGGCGATAAAGCCAGATGGGCGCGGGATAGTAGGTATCGCCAGTGAAGAGGAGGCGGTTGGCGCGATCGAAGAGGCAAATGGCGTCAGGGGTGTGGCCGGGAGTGGAGATGACTTCGAGGAAGCGGCCGCCGAGATCGAGTTTGTCGCCGTCACGGACGTACTTGGTGATGGTCCAGGGTTTGGTGCGATACGTTTTCGCGTCGAAGTCCTTGGGCAATTCGCCGCAAATCTGACCGGGAGCGAGTTCGTCCTGCGCGTCGGCGGTGGAACCCTTGGCATTCTGGCGGCTGAAGTCCGTGTCCATGGAATAAATGATGTCGAATTGCCAGTTACCCCCGACGTGGTCGTTGTGGGTATGGGAGTTCAGCACGATGACAGGGAGAGCCGTGAGCCCCGAGACCAGCTTGCGGATATCGCTGATGCCCATGCCGGTGTCGAAGAGTAGAGCCTTCTCCTTGCCGAGGATGAGGTAGGAGATGACTTCTTCGGCTTGGTGCGGTTCATAGATGGCGAAGGTATCGGGCGCAACCTTGTAGACCTCGAACCACGGATCGCTGGTCGCTACGCGATCGAGCGATTTGTATTCGGGGCGGGGGAGAGGCTTGCACCAGTCGGGTGTTTCGGTTTGTTGGGACGTTGGAGGAGAACCACTTGACCCAGAGTGCGCAACAGTAGGAGTGCAGAGTGCGCCGAGAACTAGAAGCCCTGCGTACGGGGCTAGCCAGTGCTGGCGCCACGCGCTAGTCGTAATAAGGGAGAGGCTCATGCCAATATCTCATCTGCTTAAGAAGACCACCGTCGAATTTAAACTGCACTACGTCAAGCCGCGTGCCACAACTGTGCTCCCAGCAATTGATTGCCTTTATCGTTAGAAGATTTGTTTTGGGATTGAAGAAGGCGCCCGCTCTTCGGCTTCCCCTAACATTAAAATAGAATTGTTGGACGACTTTGAGATGACCCTCCTTCAGCTCTAGCAACTGGACGAAATCTTCATCATTCGTGCTCCCTGCTCCTGATGCCCAGACAATATATGCGATGGCGAATTGAGATTCTCCCGCCTTGCTCTCCAGCGGCTTTACCCAGCGTAATTCGATGTATTCCCAATAACCGTCCTTGTAGGGTCGTTCATACTTGCCATTCTTCAGACGCACGTGGTCATCTGGCTTGCAGCCATCGAAGAAAAGCACTAAGCGGCCGTTTTTGAGATTGGCATCACGAAGTGAAGGCACTGTATCTGGGTAGGTGTAGCCCGGATAGCAAACTTCCAGAGTCGGCTTTCCTTTGTTCTGAGCAGAGGCACTGAGGGGATGGAATATGCTGAAGGTCAAGAAGAATTGGGCGAACAGTTTCAAATGGCAAAGATAGTGCCGAGATGGGGCGCAGCGTGCTGCGCCCCTACGAAGATGCAACAGGCGGATCATGGATGGGTCATGTCTTCAGGCTTGACGAGTTGGTCGAATTCCTCGGCAGAGAGGAAGCCGAGCTTGACGGCGGTTTCGCGCAGGGTGGAGTTTTCGTGGTGGGCGGTTTTGGCGACCTTGGCGGCGTTGTCATAGCCGATTTTGGGGGCCAGCGCGGTGACGAGCATCAGCGAGTTGTGCACGTAGTGGTCAATCGTTTCGCGGTTGATTTCGATGCCCACGACGCAGTGCTCCACAAAACTGTTGCAGGCATCCGCGAGGAGTTCCACCGAGTGCAGGTAGTTGAAGATCATCACTGGCTTGTACACATTCAATTCAAAATTGCCTTGCGAGCCAGCGAAGCCAATTGCCGTGTCATTCCCCATCACCTGCACCGCGACCATCGTCAGCGCTTCGCACTGCGTGGGATTCACCTTGCCAGGCATGATCGAGGAGCCGGGCTCGTTTTCCGGCAGCGTCAGCTCGCCGAGTCCGCAGCGCGGGCCGGAAGCCAGCCACCGGATATCATTCGCGATTTTCATCAGCGAAGCGGCCAGGGTTTTCAATGCGCCGCTGGCAAAAACAATTTCATCGTGCGCGGAAAGGCTGGCGAATTTGTTAGGGTGCGAACGGAAGGGCAGCCCGGTAAGTTCAGCGATTTTCTTTGCGGCGCGTTCCGCAAACTCCGGATGCGCATTCAGGCCCGTGCCCACCGCCGTGCCGCCGATGGCGAGATCGAACAAACCATCCAGCGCCATGGCGATCCGCGCGCCGTCGCGATCGAGCAGGCTGACCCAGCCAGAAAATTCCTGGCCCACGGTCAACGGCGTAGCGTCCTGCAAGTGCGTGCGGCCGATCTTGACGACGCCCATGAATTCTCTCGCCTTGGCATCGAGCGCATCGCGCAGGCGTTTCACCGCGGGCAACAAATGGCGCGAAGTTTCCGTGGCTGCGGCAATGTGCATGGCCGCGGGAAAAGTGTCGTTCGAGGATTGCGACATGTTCACGTCGTCGTTCGGGTGAATCGGCTTCTTGCTGCCCATCACGCCGCCGGCAATGGAGATGGCGCGATTGGAGATCACTTCGTTGACGTTCATGTTCGTCTGCGTGCCACTGCCGGTCTGCCAGATGCGCAAGGGAAAATGTCCCTGGAGCTTCCCGGCGATGACTTCATCGGCGGCCTGCACGATTAAGTTGGCCTTCTCTTCGGAGAGTTTGCCGAGATCGCGATTGACCAGCGCGGCGGCCTTTTTCAAGATGCCGAAGGCGCGAATCAGTTCCGGCGGCATAGTGTCCTTGCCGATGGCAAAGTGAATCAGCGAGCGGGCGGTTTGCGCGCCGTAATAGCGGTCTGCCGGGACTTCAATCTTGCCCATGCTGTCGGATTCGGTGCGGGTGGGAACAGACTTGGCGAACGGGGTGCGTTCAGACATGTGCTACTCCTCGGAGCGATGCAACCTAGTGCCGTTCCAACTTGTTCTAGCAAATCCCGTCGAGAATACTCTCTCCGTGTTTGCATCAGATGCTTGGACCGTCATTTGGCCCACATAGTTGGAACGGCACTAGTGTAGCAGGCTGGCCGCGGATTGGCGGTCCCAGGTGAGTGCAGCAGCCCGGCGGCGCTGCCGGAGGCATGCAGGGATTCTTAGCGCGCCGTCCGGCGATTCCCTTGGAGCAGCTTCTCGCGGGAAAACTTATGGCGTTTTTCGCCATAGACCAGGTGGAACAATAAAACAAGCGCGAGATCGATGCTGAGCACGCAAAAGGCGAGAATGGCAAATGGCGACACGGGGAATCCTCGTTCTTGCAAGCGTTCCGTTGACACCCGCAGAGTACGTTGGCCGGGTATAGAAAGTCCGGAGGCGTTCGTGAGGAATTTGTTAAGAAAACGGCCCTCACAATCGGGATCAGCGGCACCAATAAGGGAAGTGGGGCGGAAGCAAACCGCCCCTGGAGAGGCAAAGCCCGGAATTGCCGGCGCGCCGGTCAGAAACGCAGAAACGGGCCGAACGCCAGGCGGAAGTTGTTATGCGTGCCGCTGTTGAAGTAAATTTCGTCGCCCACATCCAACCGCAGTCCAACGGGACCGAGGTGACCCTCCACGCCGGCGCCAGGATACAAAACGGCGCTCACGTTATTGGCGCGCAAATTCTCCACCGAACTGACGAAAGTATCGAAACTGGCCAGGCGTGGATCAAGCCGGAAATTGGTGAAGCCGCCCTTCACGGTCACAAATGGCCGAATGCGCCCATGCCCGCCCTCCACCTTCGGCCCGAAGAGGCCGTGCAGCACGCGCAGATTCGTCTGCTGGAACGAAAGGCTCCCGTTGGTCGTGTCCGTGAAACCCTCCGTGAACGCCTGGGCAAAGTCGTAGCTCATCTCCCCTTCCAGGATCACGTGGGGAAATGCCTTGAACCCGACACGCCCGCCGAGGCCCACGAGGTTATTGTTGGTCTGCGAGAAATGAAGATAGTCGGCGTAAACCCCGGCCTGGAAATGATCCTGCGCCGAAGCCAGCGGTATGAAGAAGCCTGCCAAAAGGAATAGCAATGCGACACGTTTCATGCGTATTCTCCTTAAAAGATGATTTGCGAGACTTCAGCTGGGGCTAGCTGGGGGCGAGATCGCTACTGCACTCCCACTTAGACGTAGCGAGTAAACTGAAAGTTGTCCGGGGCGAAGCCGGTATTTACCTGGAATAAGGTTACAAAAATCGCGAGAACGCTGCTGATGACGAACTCAAGATTGACGAGGCCGGGCCCGCAGAATAAGATGCACTCACTATGGTAAAACGACGCGAATTTCTGGCCGGTGGAGCAACAACACTTGTAATGATGAGCGCCATGCGGGCGCTGGCGGCGAACGTGAAGCGATTCAATCTCGGCGTGATCACGGATGAAGTGACCCAGGATTTGGAGAAGGCGCTGGCGTGGGCGAAGAGCTACCGGCTGGAATGGGTGGAATTTCGCAACGTCTGGGACAAATACATCACGGAATTCACACCCGATGAAGTGAAACGCGCCAAAGACCTGCTCGCGAAATACGGGCTGCGCGTGTCCGTGCTGGATTCGGCCTACTTCAAAACTACTTTGCCGGGGACCACTTCAACATTTGCCGAAGGCAAGGGCGATTTCGCCGCCAATGAACACGAACAACAGGAAGCGCTGCTCGAGCGGGCCTTCGCGCGCGCCAAAGATTTCGGAACTGACAAGGTGCGCATCTTTTCCTTCTGGCGCGTGGACGATCCCGAGACGGTTTTCGAGCGCGTTGCCAAAGAATTGGACAGGACGGCGGGAATTGCCAAGCGCGAAGGCATACGCCTGGTGCTGGAGAATGAGTTCGCCTGCAATGTGGCCACGGGCGCGGAGAGCGCGACCATGCTGAATGCGGTAAAGGCGCCGGCTCTGGGCCTGAATTGGGATCCGGGCAACGCGTATGCCGCAGGCGAACTGAGACCCTTCCCAGACGGCTATGCCCTGCTGGATAAGAAGCGCATCTGGCACATGCACCTGAAGGATGTGGAAGGCACCGGAACCAACTGGCGTCCCATTGGCGGCGGACAGATTGACTATGTCGGGCAACTCCGCGCAATCCTGAAGGATGGATTCACCGGCACAATGTCGCTCGAAACGCATTACCTGAATGCGGCGAAGGACAAAGAAGCGTCGAGCCGCGAATCCATGGATGGATTGTTGAAGGTAATTCGCGAGGTTTGACGCTCCCTGCTGGCTCGCGCAAGCTACGCGCCCGCGACCACTTCCTGTTTTGCGTCGTCGAAGGTGATCCGGCGGCCGGTCTGAATTGCCGCAATCGTCATGCACAGCGCCACGGAGTGCGAATAGCCCGCTTCGATATGCGCGTTAGGCGTTTTGCGGCTGCGCACGCACTCCATCCAGTTGCGAACGTTGGCGGAAGTGTCCGCGTCACCCCCAGTGTCGGCGGAAGTGACGATGCGCCCGCCGGAATCCTGCAGCGAAATCTTGGGCAGCAGATTCGGCGGCATATCCATTTCGTCTGCGAAGCGTTTTGTCAGCCCGCCTTCGGGTGACACAGTTCTCTTGTCGAGATCCAGCGTGCCGCCATTCGAGTAGTAAAGTTCCTTTACCTCACCAGCCTCATTCGTCATGCGCGAGCTGTAAACCACCTGGAAACCCTTGGTGGAATCATTCAGCGGGCCGTAATCGAACACCGCGGTCATGGTGTCCCAATTCTTACGCCCATCTTTCCAAAAATAGATGCCGCCGTTCGCCACCACGCTGCGCGGCCGCGGCAACCCGGTAAACCAGTGGACGGTGTCGATCTGGTGGACCATCCACTGGTCCGGAATCCCCGAGGAATACGGCCAGAAGAGGCGGAACTCGACGTACTTGCGCGGATCGAAAGGTTCGTAGGGCAGCTTCATCAGGTAGCGCTTCCAATCCACTTGATCCTCGCGCAAGCCCGCCACGAGGTTCGGGCGGCGCCAGCGGCCCGGCTGGTTGACGTTCCAGGTCATCAGCACGGACACAATTTCGCCGAATTTGCCGCTGCGGATGAAGTCGTAGGCCTGCTGGTACACGGGAGAGCTGCGGCGTTGCGTGCCGATCTGCACGATACGTCCGGTTTCGCGGACGGCGTCGCGAATCGCGCGCGCGTCTTCCATCGTGTGCGCCATGGGCTTTTCGACGTAAGCGTCGCGGCCGGCGCGCACCGCTTCCACGCCGTGCAGGGCGTGCTGAAAATCGGCGGTGGCGACAATAACGGCGTCCACGTCTTTGCGCGCGTACAGCTCGTCGTTGTTGCGCACGGCATCAATGTGGCCGCCGGTGAGTTTTTCGATGTGCGCCCGGCCTTCCTCGCGGCGCTGGTTCCAGATGTCGGAGACGGCCGCGAACTCGAAGTTGAGATCTTTCGCGTGCTGCAAAAATGAGGGCAGCAAGGCGGAGCGGAAGCGATCGGAGAAGCCGACTACGCCCACGCGCACGCGATCATTCGCGCCAAAGATGCGCGAATAACTGGAAGCGCGCGCCAGGGGCACAGCCGCTAGCGCGGCGGCGGCCGTCTTCAGAAAATTGCGGCGGGATGAATTTTGCATGGTCACGAAGCACCTCCGGCAAGAATCTGTGTTCTTCCGTAGATGATGGTGGTACGTTTTGAGTGCCAAGAGTCCCGCGGCGGAGAAGCGACTCGCGACGCGGAATCCCGCTGAGGCTAAATCATACTTGATTGCGGGACCACATTTGAGGGAAATCGAACGAGGGAGAGGGGGCCAGACGATGAGAATCACGCGAAGGAAATTTGTCGCCGCGAGTGCCTGCGGCACGGCGAGCCTGGCACTGCGACGATTTGCGTGGGCTGCGGACACGAAAGAGCGGTTGCCGCTGGCCTTTTCCACTCTGGGATGTCCGGCTTGGGAATGGCCGAAGATTCTGGAGTTCGCGGAATCGCATGGATTCGCGGCCATCGAACTCCGCGGCCTGATGGGCAGCATGGATTTGCCCGCGCGGCCGGAATTTGCGCCGGAACGCATCGCGCAGACTAAGAAAGAGGTCGCCGCGCACGGCCTGAAGATCGCCAACATCGGCAGCTCCTCAGCGCTGCACGACGCCGACCCCGCAAAGCATGCGCAACAATTGGCGGATGCGAAGCGCTTTGTCGACCTGGCATCCGCGCTGGGTTCACCGTATGTGCGCGTGTTCGGCAACGAGATTAAGGGCCCGAAGGAGGAAGTGGTGGCGCGCGTGGCGGCGGGCTTGCATGAACTGGGCGAATACGCCGGGCCGCGGGGCGTGACGGTGATTATCGAATCGCACGGCGATTTCGTGGATTCGCCCACGCTCAAGGAGGTCCTGACGCGCGCCGATTCACCGCACGCCGCGCTGCTCTGGGATGCGCACCACACCTTTGCCGATGGACATGAGCAGCCGGAGTACACGGTTCACGAACTGGGCTCCTGGATCCGCCACACGCACTTGAAGGATTCCGTGGTGGCCGGCAAGGAGCGCAAATATGTGCTCACTGGCCGGGGCGACGTGCCCATCCAGCGGCAGGTCCAGGCGCTCCAAAAAATCGGCTACAAGGGCTACTTCTGCTTCGAGTGGGAAAAGGCCTGGCATCCTGACCTGGAGGACCCGGAAATCGCCCTCGCGGACTTCGCCAAGGTCGTCGGGGGCTACCTTCACTAGACGTGGGGCAGGGACCAGTACCAGTGCCGTTCCAACTGCTTGGGCCAAATGACGGTCCAAACATCTGACGCGAACACGAGGAGAGTATTTTTGAAGGGATTTGTTGGAACAAGTTGGGACGGTACTAGGAGGCCCCAGTGACCGGGAGGGCGCAGCGCGGGCTCGGCGGGGGCTCGCTTTCTTGACTTAGGCAAGAAGTGCCGAAATAATGGAAAGGCATGAGCGTACGCGCGGGAGGCGCAGAAGAAATGTTCCTTGATGTCAAGGATCTTGCCGTCCGCAGAGTGCACATCCGGAAGAGTTACGCTCCGGGAAGCATTGATTTCGGCCTTAGCGAAGTGAAACAGTCGGAACCGCTGGAAGTAAATGCCACGGCGGAACTGCTGGAAGGCCAGATCCGGGTCACCGGCGAGCTGCAAACCAGGATTGAAATGGTTTGCGCCCGCTGTCTGGAACTCGTGATCGAGGAAGTGCATCGGGATTTTGACCTCTTCTATCAACCGCTCCTCAAGGGAACGCCGAACGATGTGGAGCGGCTGAAAGATGACGACACGGAGATCGGATTTTTCGAAGGAGAAGGCCTGTTCCTGGCCGACGTGCTGAAGGAGCAGGTGCTACTGTCTTTGCCGATGAAAGTGATCTGCCAGAGCGATTGCCGGGGGTTGTGCCCACACTGCGGGGCGAACCTCAATCAGGAACAGTGCCGGTGTGAGCGGCACACCAGCGACCCGCGGCTCGCTCCCCTCGCGCGGCTGAAACAGGACTGGCTCAAGAAACAATAGATTTCCGGGCGGAATGCCCATAGAATCCGACCTTGTTCGGTGAGGCGTTGTGTGCCACTGCGAGCGAGGCGAGAACGAGGAGCAGTGTAATGCCTAACCCAAAGCGTCGACATTCCAAGATGCGCAAGAACAAGCGGAGGGCGCACGATCACCTGTTCGCACCCGCGCTGGCCAAATGCCCGAACTGCCACGAAATGAAACAGCCGCACCATGCGTGTTCCCATTGCGGCTACTACCGGGGACGGCCGGTTCACGACGTGAAGTGAGGATTGGCGTCAGCCGCTTTCAGGGTGCTGACCCCAGGGGCGGTCGCTCGGGCCACGTAAGAGCTGGTCGGCACGTCCAACAGCGTGCTACCGCTGCGATCCCGGAATCTGCGGAAGAAGAATCCCATGATCACAATCGCCGTGGATGCCATGGGGGGAGACCACGCACCCCGTCCGGAGGTGGAGGGGAGTGTGTTGGCGGCGCAGGAGTACGGGGTTCGCGTTCTCCTGGTGGGCCAGCCAAACGTCATCCGCGCGGAATTGGCCCGGCATTCGCGGCCGACGGTGCCCGTTGAAATCTTTCCGGCCAGCGAGGTGATCACCATGGAAGATCACCCGGCCCAGGCTTTTCGCCGGAAGAAAGACAGCTCGGTTCACGTGGGCGCGCGGCTGGTGAAGGATCGAGTGGCCGATGGGTTTGTCAGCGCGGGAAACACCGGAGCGGTGATGACCACGGCCAAGTTCATCATGGGCACGCTCCCTTCGGTGGACCGTGTGGCGCTCGCGGCCCCCTTCCCAAACGCGAAGGGCGGCATATCGGTGCTGCTGGACGTGGGTGCGAACGTGGACTCGAAACCCGAGCACCTGCTGCAGTTCGGGGTGATGGGCGAGATTTATTACCGGGTGACCTTCGGGAGCCGCAAGCCGCGCGTGGGCTTGCTTTCCGTGGGCGAGGAAGAGACCAAGGGGAATGAGTTGACGCGCGCCGTCTACGATCGCTTGAAAGCCCTGCCGGTGCATTTTGTCGGCAATGTGGAGGGCGGCGACCTGTTCTCCGGCAAGGTGGACGTGATTGTTTGTGACGGGTTCGTGGGCAATATTGCCTTGAAGATTTGCGAAGGGCTGGCGATGGAGATCGTGAAATTTCTCCGCAAGACCTACAAAAGCTCGTTCGCTTCGCAGGTCGGCTACCTGCTCTCGAAAGGCGCGATGAAGGGCATCCGGCAGAAAATGGACTATTCGGAGTATGGCGGAGCGCCGTTGTTGGGCGTCCGGGGCGTGTGCGTGATCGGTCACGGAAGATCGAACGCGAATGCGGTGAAGAATGCCATCCGTGTGGCCGCTGGACTGGCGCGCGCGCGCATCAATGAACGAATCGAACAGGAACTATCCCTGACGCAGGTGAAGGCGTAACGTCTGGAGAGGGAGTCGAGTATGGGAAAAGTTGCATTTATGTTTCCCGGGCAAGCGTCGCAGTACCCGGGTATGGGCAAAGAGCTGGCGGAAAAGTATCCCGCGGCCCGCGCCGTCTTTGAGGAAGCGGATAAGGCGCTGGGCTTCTCCATCTCCAAAATGTGTTTTGAAGGCAGCGAAGAGGAATTGAAGCTCACGGCGAACACGCAGCCGGCCATCCTGACCGTGTCGGTGGCGGCGTATCGCGTGGTGGCGGAGAAGGGTCTGACGCCAGACTTTGTCGCCGGGCACAGCCTGGGCGAGTATTCGGCGCTCGTGGCAGTTGGCGCGTTGAACTTTTCGGATGTGGTGCGCCTGGTGCACAAGCGCGGAAAGTATATGCAGGAAGCCGTGCCCGCGGGACAGGGCGGCATGGCCGTGATCATGGGTATTTCTCCGGCGGTGGTGCTGGATGCCTGCAAGCGCGCGGCGGAAGGCGAAATCTGCTCGCCAGCAAACCTGAATTCGCCCGAGCAGACCGTGATTTCCGGCCACGCCAGCGCGGTGAAGCGCGCCGTGGAAATTGCCTCGCAGTTGGGCGCGAAGCGCTCCATGATGCTGGCGGTTTCGGCGCCGTTCCATTCGGCTTTGATGATGCCGGCGCAGGAAAGGCTGGAAAAGGATTTGCGCGCAACCTTGTTCTCCGACCTGCAAGTGCCGCTGGTCACCAATGTGGACGCGGACACCATTCGCAAGGGCGACGAAGCGCGCGAAGCCTTGGTGCGACAGGTGACTATGCCCGTGCGCTGGCAAGAGTCCATGCGCCTGCTCCTCGACGAGGGCGTGAACACCTTTCTCGAGGTGGGTCCGGGCCGCGTGCTGACCGGCTTGATGCGGCAGATCGAGCGTTCCGTGGCTTCGCTGAATGTGGAAGACGAGAAAAGCTTGCAGGCCACGGTGGAAAAGATCGCCGGGGCAAAAACCGATTCGGCGTAACGCGGAGTTGTAGCTCAGGCCTTCAGGCCTGAGGGTTTTCGCTGTGGAAGCTTGGTTGCCGGTGTGAGGGAAGGCCTCACCCCTGAAGGGGTGAGCTGCAGTGGGGAAGAAGAATGTTTAGCCTGAAGGACAAAGTGGCTGTCGTAACCGGCGCCTCACAGGGCATTGGCCGCGAGATCGCCTTGGCCCTGGCCGAAGCCGGCGCCAAAGTCGTTGTGGCCGCGCGCAACGAAGAAAAGCTGGCGGCGCTGGTGCAGGAAATCGCTGGCAAGGGCGGCGAAGCGTTTGCCGTGAAGCTCGACGTGGCGGATGCGGAGCAGACCAAGGCGGCCTTCAAAATCATCCTCGAAAAGTTCGGCAAGGTGGACGTCCTGGTGAACAACGCTGCCATCAACCGCGACGGCTTGGCCGTGCGCATGAAAGCCGACGATTGGGAGGCGGTTCTGCGCACGAATCTGACCGGCGCGCATCTCTGCATCCAGCAGGTCCTGCCGGGAATGATGAAGGCGCGCGCGGGGCGCATCATCAATATCGCTTCGGTGGTGGCGCGGATGGGCAACGCCGGGCAAGTCAATTATGTGGCCGCGAAAGCGGGCCTGATTGGCTTGACGAAGGCCATCGCTATCGAAATTGCTTCGCGCAATATCACGGTGAATGCCGTCGCTCCGGGCTTCATTGAGACGCCCATGACGGATGTGTTGTCCGACAAAGTGAAGGAAGAATTGAAGACGCGTATTCCCCTGGGGCGAATGGGTAGTGCGCGCGATGTCGCCGCAGCTATTGTGTTTCTGGCCAGCGACGAGGCCTGCTACGTCACCGGCCACGTCCTCGACGTCAACGGCGGCATGTACTTGGCGTGATGGCGGACTATAGCAAACAGTGGCGGGAATATCGAAGGCTCAGAAACCGAGCGCTTGCGGTGGCAGGCTTGATTCTAGTCGCGCCAGTTGTTGGAGTGACTTTCGTAAACTTTGCCGCGAGAAGCACAGCGTGGCTGGCGGTATTCATAATCCTCGGGGGAGGCCTCCTTTCGACCGCGATTGTGACGGCGTTGAGGGCTGAACTCTGGAGATGCCCCTGCTGCGGGAGAAGATTCGTATCGAAATGGAGCAGCGGACTAGCCATCTTTTTTGTCGAGCGGTGTGCGAACTGCGGCCTGGCGAAATTCGCCAACAACTGAAACCCCAAGTTGACCTTGTGCGGCTGGGAAAGTAGACTTGGCAGGTTACCTGGGCAAGTCGAGAAGAGATGGTAGGACGGCCTTTGGGCCGGAATACGGTGCAGAGCGGTACGAATACGAACATGCGACATCGGGTCGCGGAGGAACGGGCATGGCCAGCGTGGAAGAACGCGTAAAGCAGATCATCGTCGAGCAGCTTGGTGTGGATGAAGCGGAGGTCACGCCGACCGCGTCGTTCGTGGACGACCTGGGCGCGGATTCGCTCGACCAGGTGGAATTGGTCATGGCGTTTGAAGAGGCCTTCGGCATCGAAGTGCCAGACGAGGACGCCGAAAAGATGACGACCGTGAAGGACGCCATCGAGTACATCGAGAAGCACAGCAAGGGCAAGTAAGCCGCAACCAAATCCCCGCTTGAAGGAGCAAGAGAGTTGACTCGCCGCGTCGTTGTTACAGGCGTAGGTTTGGTCTGTGCACTGGGCATCGGGACCGAGGAAAGCTGGAAAAACCTGGTCGCGGGGCAGAGCGGCATTGACTACATCACGCATTTTGATGCCACGGAATTTGACTGCAAGATCGCGGGCGAAGTAAAGAACTTCGACCCGTTCATCTGGATTGAGAAAAAAGAACTGAAAAAGATGGGACGCTTCATCCAACTGGCCCTGGCCGGCGCGGATTTTGCCGTCCGCATGGCCGAGTGGAAGCCGGAACAATCGGACCTCGACGAAGTGGGCGTGTACATCGCCTCCGGCATCGGCGGGTTCGATATCATCGAGCGCGAACACATCAAGCTGATGCAAGGCGGCCCGGGCAAGATTTCGCCGTTCTTCATTCCCTCGGCAATCATCAACTTGGCCTCCGGCCACATTTCCATTCGCTATGGCGCGCGCGGTCCGAACTCGGCGACCGCCACGGCCTGCTCGGCTTCGGCGCACTCGATTGGCGATTCCTTCAAGATCATTGAACGTGGCGCCGCGGAAATGATGATCTGCGGCGGCACCGAGGCCACCGTCACCCCGATGGGCATTGGCGGCTTTGCTTCCATGCGCGCGCTTTCCACGCGCAATGACGAGCCCCAAAGGGCCAGCCGCCCGTTTGACGCGGACCGCGACGGCTTTGTCGTCGGCGAAGGCACGGGCATCCTGATTCTGGAATCGCTGGAACACGCGCAAAAGCGCAATGCTCCGATCTTTGCCGAAATTGTAGGTTACGGCATGAGCGGCGACGCCTACCACATCACGCAGCCCGCCGAAAATGGCGATGGCGCGTATCGCGTGATGAAAGCGGCGCTGAAGGACGCCAAGCTTTCGCCGGACGATATCGGCTACGTGAATGCCCACGGCACTTCCACGCCGCTTGGCGACACCATCGAGACGACGGCGATGAAGCGCCTCTTCGGCGAGCGCGCCTCAAGCAAGAAGCTGCCCGTGAGCTCCACAAAATCCATGACCGGGCACCTTCTTGGCGGTGCCGGAGGCCTGGAAGCAGGCATCAGCGTTCTAGCCCTGCGCGATCAGATCCTGCCCCCCACGATCAACCAGGAAAGGCCCGATCCCACCTGCGATCTGGACTATGTGCCCAACGTGGCGCGCAAAGCCACCGTCGATTACGCGCTCTCCAATTCATTTGGCTTTGGCGGAACGAACGCCGCTCTGATTTTCAAGCGCTGGACCGGAAAATAGTTTTTCGTTCGCTCCAGATGCGGGTTTTCGGTCTGGGGCGAACGGGGCAGGTTCTTCGCTCCGCTCTGGAAAATTCTTATCCCTCTCTGGTAGCACGGGTGGAAGGAAAATCCCATGAACATCATCGTGTGCGTCAAGCAGGTGCCGGCGAAGGATGCGCCGCTGGCCATCGCCGGGAACTGGATCAAGGAATCAGACATCGGCTTCGAGATGAATGAGCCGGACACCTATGCGCTGGAAGAAGCGCTGCGGCTGAAAGAGAAGCACGGCGGGGAAGTGATCGCGCTTTCGCTGGGGCCGGAGCGCGTGAAGCAGACCATCAAGGAAGCGTTGGCGAAAGGCGCGGATCGCGGCATTCACATCGCCGACGACAATTTCGCGCAACTCGATCCGTTGGGCGCGGCAAAACTGCTGGCTGCGGCGATCGCCAGTCAAAAATGCGACCTGGTGCTGACCGGTCTGCAGAGCGATGACCACGGCTTCGGCCAGACCGGCGTTTTGCTCGCGGGCCTCCTGAATCTGCCGCACGCCACGCTCATCATGCAGATTGAAATGCTGGACGGCAGGTTGAAGCTGAAACGCGAATTGGAGGCTGGCTGGTTCCAGTGGCTGGAATGCCCGCTGCCGGCCGTCCTTTCCATTCAGTCCGGCATCAACAAAGTGCGCTACGCCACGCTGAAGGGCATTATGGCCACCAAAAAAAAGGAAATTGCGGTTGTCACACGCGAGTCGCTTGGCGTGGCCATCGAGCCAACGCAGAAGATCGAAAGAATTTATGTGCCCACAAAAACCAAGAAGACGGAATTCCTGACCGGTACGCCCAAGGAAATGGCCGCCAAATTGGTTGAGAAGTTGAAGTTCGAAGCGCGGGTGGTCTGACCATGAAGATACTCGTCATTACCGAGCAGCGGCAAGGCAAGTGGAACAACACCAGTTTCGAGACGCTGGTGGCGGCGCAACAGATTGCCGCGGCCACGTCAGGCGCCGTTAGCGCGGTCGTGATTGGCAAAGGCGTAGCGCCGTTCGCGGAGGATTTGGCTTCGAAGAATGTCGCGGAGGTTTTGCTCGTTGAGCACGACCTGCTAGAGAGCTACACGGCCGACGGCTATTGCGTGGCGCTGAAGCAGGTGATCGAAGCGGCCAAGCCGGACCTGGTGCTCTTTCCGCACACCTACCAGGTGCGCGATTTTGCGCCGCAGCTGGCTGCTTCGCTCAGCAAGGGCATGATCGGGGATTGCGTCGGGTTCCGCAGCGAAGGCGGCAAGCTGGTCTTTGTGCGCCAGATGTTTCAGGGCAAAACCGCGGCGGACGTCACCTTTACCGGAGCGGCGCCCTGGTTTGTCTCGTTTCAAACGGGAGCGTTTCGCGCCGATTTACTCGCCGGTCATCCCGGCGGAAAGGCGCCCGTCAACGCGGTCAAGGTGGCATTGAACGCCGGTGACATTCGCACCAAGCCGCTGGAGCTGTTCAAAGAGGCGAAGTCGGCCGTGGACCTCACGCAAGCGCCGCTGATTGTCGCGATCGGCCGCGGCATCAAAGCGCCGGAGAATATCGCGCAGGCGGAAGCGTTGGCCAAAGCGCTGGGCGGAGAAATTGCCGCCTCTCGCCCAATCTGTGATGAAGGCTGGCTCCCGATGGATCGGCAGATCGGCAGCTCCGGCCAGACCGTGGCGCCGAAATTGTATCTGGCGCTGGGCATCAGCGGCGCCATCCAGCACGTCGTCGGCATGAAGGGTTCGCGCACCATCGTCGCCGTAAACAAGGACCAGAACGCCCCCATCTTCGAGATCGCGGACTACGGGATTGTCGGCGATATTTTTGAGCTCATGCCGGCGCTGACGGAAGAGCTGCAAAAGGCGAAAAGCTAAAGACCGCGCAGACACGGTGTTGACGTCGAATCCCAGCGCGTCATGGGAATCGAAAGCAATGGGCCGATATTGTACCGGCAAGCGCCGCGATATCGCGCCCCTTTATGGAGCGCTCTTGCATTCTTCATTCCCGCCTGGCTTGCGCAAGCGCATGGCGACAATTTCCGCGACATCCAGGATGGCCATGTCTTCGCGCTTGGCATGGCCCGCGGCGTCGCCAAGCATGATGGGACAGTAGGGGCACGCCACCACAACCGTGGACGCCTTTGTTTCCGCAAGCTCGGCGAATCGCCGTTGGTTGACGCGTTCTTTGGCTTCCTCGCGCCGGTCGTCGGTGATGAAAAGTTGCGCCCCCCCGGCCCCGCAGCAGGAAGTGTTTTGACCATGGTGTGAGGATTCCGTCAGCGATACTCCGCAGGCGCTGAGAATCTGCCGGGGCGCTTTGGTGATGCCGCGTCCCCTCGCCAGATAACACGGGTCGTGGTAGGTCACTGTCCCCTTGGCCGGCTGCAGGGGAAGTTTTGGCAGGAGATTCGCCAGGAGTTCGGAATGGTGCAACACCCGTATGCCGAGCTCCGCGTAGGACGCAATTTGCCGGTAGTCCCTGTCCAGCATCGTGGTGCAGTGAGGGCAACAGGAAAGAATGTTTTTCACCCGGTTCTTGCGGAAGGATTCGATCAGCTTTTCGCTAAGTTGCAAATAGAGATATTCGTTGCCGGCGCGGCGTGCAGGCTCTCCGCAGCAAGTTTCGCGCTCGAGCACCCCCCAGGAAACACCGGCGGCATCCAGAATCTCCTTCATGGCCGAGGCGACCGTATGCCCGTGAGGATCGAAACTCAGGCCGCAGCCCAGCCAGAAAAGCCACTCCTGGCTGCCATCGAATAAGGGGAACTGCTTTGTCTCGACGAGCTTTTGCCGGGTATCCTGCGCGATGCCCCAGGGGTTGTGCGGCGCGCGTTCCATGGTTGTAAACAGTTGAACGATCTTGTCGCTCGACACGCGGCCCTCGCTCACCAGCCCGCGGCGCAGGTCGAGGATTTTGCTTCCCACGTGCTCAATGCCCACGGGGCAAACATATTCGCAGGCCCCGCACGAGAGGCATTGGAAGAGATCTTCTTCTGAAACCCAGGCCGCGCCTTTTGTTTTCTCCGAAGCTGTTCCCGCGATCACCTCGCCGCCTCGGAGCAGCCCATGCTGCATGCTGAGGATGATTTCCTTCGGGCTAAGAGATCCGCCGGTAAGGTTTGCGGGGCAGAACTCTGTGCACCGGCCGCATTCCACGCAAGCGTTTATGTCCAGCACATCTTTCCATCGCAACTCTTTGAAGCGCACCAAGCCCAGATCCTCGCCATCTTCCCGCAGTGCGCGGGTGGCGCTGGTCGTTTCCGGGCGCAAGAAAATCGCGAAGGGCGCAAGAACCAGGTGTAGGTGTTTTGACTGCGGGATCACCACCAGCAACGCCAGGAAGGCGAGCGTATGAATCCACCAGTTTGTTTTCCAGGCTGGGCTTGCAACGGGAAACATCCTCCACCCCAACAGGTACGTCACCATCAGCGCCGCAATCAGCGCGGCGACCAGCCCCGACGTCGCCGACAGTGCGCCCAGAGCCGCCGGCCTCAATACGAATCGCCGGAACGCCAACCCAAGGATGGCAATCAGCACTGCAACCGCCCAGGCGGCCACAAACGCTCCATACCAACTCTGGTCCTCCTTCGCGTTTTCCAGACCGCGGATCCCGAGATAAAAATGTTTCGCGCTTACCCACGCAAAGGCGAGAAAGCCCCACACGACTGCGGCATGCAGTATTCCGGCAATCGGCCGATCGCGCACCACGCGGTACTGCAAAACAACTTCCACGAATGTTCGCCAAATCCGCTTGCCTATGCCGCCTGCGGGAAGCTCCCCCGCTTTGGGGATTCGCGCAAGGTGCCGCCGGTTGAGCGTTCTCCCAAATAGCCAGAGGCTTACACCCAGGCATGCAAGAACCGCTGCTTGCGACATGCCCTGGACAAGAAGCGCCACGAACGAAGCGGGTATGAAGGTAACCACTCATCCTCCTTGCGTTTGATGTTCAGAACCACCGGTCACGAGGCTGACCAGGAATTCCATAGTGCTGCGATGCAAATGGCATTGTACACTGCGTGGCTTTCTTTCGGCTTGTGCGGGCGCTTTTCCCGATCCACTTCATCCCTGGCAGGCTGCTGAAAAAGCTCTTTTCTTTAGGAGGCCGGGGTTTTGGCCCCTGAAGAAAGTCTTTCCGATGTTTTTCAGCAACCTGTTAGAGGTAACCAGAGTTCTTTTTCTCCGTGCTTGGCCAGAGGTCCTCAGAAAACCCGTGAAATTGTGTCAGGAACTAGGCGACCACAACTTGCGCCAGTAAGTCTTCACGCGGTTCCAGGTCGAATCGTCGGCGGGCTTCTGCGCGGAGGCGGGCTTCCGCACCGGCGGCGGGGGTGGCGGCGTTGCTTGCGCGACTACCGGATTGCCTTCCACTTTACCCTGAAAAATCAGCGTCGGCCGCACGCGCACCCGCCGCACCAGCACAATCAGGCTGGGGTCGTAGTCGGGCTGCACCTTGGCGTTCGCGTCGTAGCGCAGCGGCGGCATAAACACCTGGTAGACAGGTTCGGGCTTCTCCACGGGGGGCGGCGCAGTCGCCGGCCGCGGATCGGCTTTGCGCTCCTCAGCCGCTTTCTTGATCTCCTCTGGCGAGGCCAGCACGCTGACTTCGGTGGTTTCCGGCGCCGGCTTTGCCGCGATTTCCACTTCGCAGGTGCAACTCCCCGCCGCCGTTCGCAGGCTTTCAATCTGTCCGTTGCTCAACAATACTTCGCCGCTTTGCGGCACCAGCACGCTCTGCCCGGTCAACTGCTGCTCGAGGCGCACCGCCCCTTTGTTCGCGCGAATGCACATGGCGCCCACGGAATCGAGACCCACCAGCACATCCTCCGGGCCGTTGCCGATTGAGATGGGCCGCGCCTGAATCTGTGGTGTGTACACCGTCAGTGCCAGATCATTCTCCAGGCGCGCGTGAATTATGCCGCCCTCCAGCGCCACCGTGAGCGCGCCGCCCGATTTCAGCACGGAAAAGTGCGCCGGGCCGCAGATGAGAATCTCTCCCCCTTCCACCAGCTTGATGCGCGCCTGCCCGGCTTTCACGCGCACATCGCTGCCGCTGCGCAGAACGGTGCGCACCTGCCCGTGTACCACATCCACGCTCATCGGTCCTTCGATGGAGATGGAGTCGCCCTCAATGGCGCCGACGGAATCGCCAAGCGGCGGATTGTCTCCTTGCACCAGCAGCGGCACCGCCAGGCCAACCCACACCAAAACCGCGGCACAGAGAATCTTGCCGATTCTCCGCGTTATCCCTTTCCGGTTGAGGCCGTTCACCAAGGCAAATCACTCCAAAGCACGCAACATCGCTGCAACCCTCTTATACTATAGGAAGATGGCAAACCCCGAAAACGGCAGGGAAGACGCGCCCGAGGCGATCAGCCCGCACTACGACATCCGCCTGCCCAAACTGCCCTGGCACCGGCGCATTCAGATTCCCATCATCGCCGCGGCGGTCTTTAGCGTGATCCGGACCGTGGGGCCGACCCTGCGCTTTGAAGTGGTGGGCGGCGCCCAGGTCCAAGCCTTCTGGGCAGCGAAGAAGCCGAGCATATGGGCATTTTGGCATCGCGTGATTCTGCCGATAACGTGGTACGCCCGGAACCGTGGCATTGTGGTGATGAACACGACCGCGTTCGACGGCCAGTGGACGCGCAAGGTAATCGAGTGGCTGGGCTTCGGCACCGCCCAGGGCAGCTCCTCGCGCGGCGGCTTGCGCGGCCTGCAAGTGATGGCCAAGCGCATTGAAGAAGGTTTCGACTGCGCCTTCACCATTGACGGGCCGCGCGGTCCCCGCTACGTGGCCAAAGTGGGGCCGGTGTTGCTTGCGCGCATGACCGGCGTGCCCATTCAAGTGTTTCATGTGGGTGTCGAACGCGGCAAAACCATTCAGAAGACCTGGGATCACTTTCTGCTGCCGGGATTGTTCACCCGCGCGGTGATTATCGCCCACAAACCGATCTATGTGCCCCAGGATGCCGATCCAGAGATGATCAAAGCGAAGCATGAAGAGATGCAGAAGGCCCTGGAACGCGTGCGCGACATCGCAGAAGGCTGGTATGCGATGAGCGAAGACGAGCGCAACCGCTACCGCGCCGAGTTTGGCCCGTAAGCAAAGACTTCCGCCACCCGCACCTGCCCGTTTTCGTGGCCGCTATTATTCTGAATCCGGTTCAGTTGCCGTCGTGTTCGCCAAGTTTTACGGGCACGTCCACTTTCTTGGCTCCGCGATATACCGTGAGCGTCACGGTGTCGCCCGGGCGCTTGCGGTTCAACAGCACATTCATGTCAAACTGATTCGCCACTTTCTGCCCATCCAGCGCCACGATCACGTCGCCGCCGATCACGATGCGCCGCATGCCCGCTTCGGCCACACGATCGCCACCGCGGATTCCCGCGGCCGCCGCCGGGCCGCCCTTGGTGGTCTGCTCCACCAGCAAGCCATCCTGCACCGGCAGATCGAGCGCCTCCGCCAGCCAACCGCCCACCGGCACCGTCTGCACGCCGAGATACGCGCGCCGCACGCGCCCCTCTGACATCAAGTCGTTGGCGATGAGCTTCGCCGTGTTAATCGGAATGGCAAAGCCGATGCCCGCTGTCGTTCCCGAGGGCGTGTAGATCGCGGAGTTGATGCCGATCACGTCGCCATGCGTGTTGATCAGCGGCCCGCCGGAATTGCCGCGATTGATGGAGGCGTCGGTCTGAATCGCGGCATCAATGAATGTTGTTTCGCTGGTCTGCACCGTGCGGCCCAGCGCGCTCACCACGCCCGTCGTCAGCGTTGACTGGAAGCCGAAGGGGTCGCCAATGGCCAGGACTTTCTGTCCCACCTGCAGCGTCGAAGAATCGCCCAGCGGCAGCGCCTTAAGTTGCTTGCCTTTGGGGTCGATCTTCACCAGCGCGACGTCATTGCGCTGGTCCGCGCCAATGAACTTCGCAGGATAGCGGCTCTGATCGCCCAGGATCACTTCGATGGTCTGCGCACCCGCGACCACGTGATAATTCGTCAAAATGAAGCCGCGCGGATCGATTACAAATCCCGAGCCCGCGCCTTCCACCGGCACGGGATCCATGAAGAAATCGTACTCCGTGGCCTTCGTCAAAATATTGGCCACCGCCGGCGAGGCCTGGCGGTAGATGCGCACGTTGATGGATTCGTCCTCGGTCAGTGCTTCACTCTTGGCGGCCACAGGCTTCTCGGGCAGGCTGGGTTGCAAGGCGGCGATGCGCCGCGCTTCCACCTTTTCCGCCTGCTTCGGGCCGTAGCGCGCGCCTACCCAAAACGCTCCCAGCACCAGAATCAGGGCCACCAGAATCAGGCGTCCTCGGTTGTTCTTCGTTCCTTGCGTCATTTGCGTAATGCCTCCGCCTTCCCGGCGAGTCCGGATTCCCGACCTCTAGTATAGAAAAATACGCGGCGTCCGGCGAATTCCTCCCGGACATTACAGTGCGGAGGATTTGCGAAGCTGCGCGGCAAGCGCGCGCACCTGGACGCGCGTGGATTCCATCGTCCCCGAGCAATCGATGGAGTAGGTGGCCCGGAGCAGCTTTTCCTCGAGCGGAAGTTGCGCCAAGATGCGGCGTTTGCCATCCACCTCGCTCATGCCGCGTGCCTTCAACCGCTCAAGTTGCTGTTCCGGCTCGCACCAGGCCACTATTAGGCCATCGAGATGGCTCACGAAGCCTGATTCGACCAGCAGCGCCGCCTCTACAAAGCCCGCATCGCGTACGCCGCTGCGTTCCCATTCCTCATACTGCTTGAGCAAAATCTGCTCGACGCGCGGATGTAGAATCGCGTTGAGTTTCGCCAGCCTATCGGGATCCGCGAAGACGATTGCTCCCAGCTTTGCGCGGTCTATTCGCCCGTCGGCCCCGGCCAGTTCCGCGCCAAACTCCCGCAGAACTTCTTCGCGCTCTGGCTGCCCCGGCTCCAACAGCTTGTGCCCAATGGGATCCGCGTCGAGCACCGGAAAGCCCATTTCGCGCAGCATCGCCGCCACCGCGCTCTTTCCACTGGCAATTCCACCTGTGAGACCGTATCGCAGCATAGATTCCCTCTAGTGCCCGGCAACGGCGGGGTTTGGTACACGCCGCCACTGCGCGGCTTTCACCGTGTTGCTCATCAGCATCGCGATGGTCATCGGTCCCACGCCGCCCGGCACCGGCGTCAGCGCGCCGGCTACCTGCAGCGCGTCGGGATGCACGTCGCCAAGCAGCACACTTCTCTTCGCGCGGAATTTTTCCAGGCGCTCCGGAAAATTGCGCAGCAGCCGCGCAGCCTCGGCCGGATCGGTGACCTTGTTGGTGCCGACGTCGATAACCGTGGCGCCCGGGCGAATCCAATCGGGCTGCACGTAACCCGCCTTGCCCATCGCCGCTACGACGATGTCCGCGCGGCGGACCACCTCCGGCAAATCGCGCGTCTTGGAATGGCAGATCGTCACCGTCGCATTCGCGTGCATCAGCAGAAGCGCCATGGGCTTGCCGACAATGTCGCTGCGGCCCAGCACCACGGCGTTCGCACCTTCCACGGGAATCTGGTAGCGCCGCAGAATCTCCATGCACCCTGCTGGTGTGCACGCCACAAGCCCCGGGCGATTGCTGACCAGCTTGCCGAGGTTCACCGGATGAAAACCGTCCACGTCCTTCGCGGGATCGACGGCTTCCAGGATGCGCTTGGCGTCAACCTGCGCGGGCAAGGGCAGTTGCACCAGGATGCCATCCACTTCATAGTCGGCGTTGAGGTTGCGCACCAACTGCAGGAGTTGCTCCGTGGAAACGGAAGCGGGCGGCGTGTGCATCCAGCTCGCCAGGCCCAGTTGTTCGCAAGCCGTGATTTTACTTTTGACGTAGAGTTGCGAGGCGGGATTTTCGCCGACCAGAACGGCAGCGAGACCCGGGCGAATGCCCGGAGCGGCAAGCTTTGCCACTTCCTCCTTGAGTTCCGCGAAAATTTGGTCCCGGATGGCAAGTCCATCAAGAATGCGTGCGGTCATCGAGTCTTCGCTTTCCAAAATTAGGCTAAAAAGTGATGATAGCACGCGCGCGGAAAAGAACGCGGCCTGCACACGCACGGGGCAGGCAGTTCACTTTGCCTGCGTGGCAGTGGAGTCAGGCTCGGCCGGGTTACACTGTCGGAATATGAATCCATTCTTGAAGAGACATCTAAACTGGTTGATGAACCTCTGGCCTCCGTTTTTGGGTGCGGGAATTCGGGTCCGGGAGATCCGGCCCGATTGGAAGGTCGTCATTGTGGAAATGAAACTGCGGAAATGGAACGCCAATGTCTTGGGAACACACTACGGTGGATCGCTTTACTCTATGACTGACCCGTTTTATGCACTAATGTTGAGCGCGCAATTGGGACCAGGTTACGTCGTGTGGGATAAGTCGTCGAGCATTCGCTACCGCAAGCCAGGCAAAGGAAAAGTGACAGCGCGGTTCGAGCTCACTGACGCACGTCTGGACGCGATTCGCGAACAATTGAAAACAAGGAACGTGGCCGAAGTCACTTTTGAGGTGCAGATCCGAGACGAAGCCGGCGACGTAGTCGCTGAAATCCAGAAGCTCGTTCACGCCAAGCGAGTCGGCGCGGATCGCCCACCGACGAGTTGATTGTGCGCAAATACCGGAAACTTCCGCCCAAACGATGCATCAAACGAGGGGGGAGAAAAGATGAGTTGGCTGGGCGAACCGACGGAACGGAAGGAACTCGAGAAGAAGGCACGCGCCGAAGGGCGCCTGCCGCCCGGCCAATCGCTGACCCTCAAGTGGCCCGTGCTGCATTATGGCAGCGTGCCGCTGTTCGATCCCGCCATGTGGGACTTCAACATCAGCGGGCTGGTCGAAGAGCCGCGCCGGTTTTCGTGGCAGGAATTCCGCGCCCTGCCGCAAATCGAGGTCACCAGCGATTTTCACTGCGTCACGCGCTGGAGCCGCCTAAACAATCGCTGGAAAGGCGTGCTCTTCACCGAAGTTTTGAAGCAGGTTCAACCGAAACCCGGCGCCGAATTCGTCCTCGTCCTCGCCGAAGAGGGCTACACCTCCAACATCCCGCTGAAGGATTTGCAGCGCCCGGAAGTGTTCTTCGCGTTTGAACACGATGGCGAGCCGCTCTCCGGCGAGCATGGCGGCCCTGTGCGCCTGGTGGTGCCGCACCTTTACGCCTGGAAAAGTGTGAAGTGGGTGCGCGGCTTCCTGCTTCTGGACCACGAGCGCCTGGGCTTCTGGGAACGCAACGGCTACCATGCCTACGGCGACCCCTGGAAAGAGCAGCGCTACTCCGGCACCTGATGCCGATTCCCTAGGCCTATTCTCAAAGTGCAACGTGTCCTGCGTTGCCTTCGCATCCGTCGTGCTGACCAGCCGCCTACAAAGCACTCTTCAGCACCTCGAGCCCAGCCCGCGATACCTCCACATCGTCCTCGGACTTGCCTCCGCTGAATGCCGCGATGACATAGCCGGTCTTCGCGCGGGCAATCACGCCGCCTTGCCAGCCGAATTCGCCAATCATCGGCGGACGCGTGCCGCTGCCGCTATTCTGCAGCGTGTCCGCCATCTCCGCCGCCTTCGCGTAGGCAATCCCCAGCAGATTAGAGCCGTTGTTACCCATCGAGGGAGCATCTTTCATCCGGCCCACCACCACCATCTTCGAGCTCCAGGACTGAAGGGTGTCGCCCTCGAAGTAAGCTACGACCGCGACTCCCCCGATCTTGAGCTCCGTCGCGTGCTTCTTCATCGCCAGCAGCGCCGCGTCCGCCGACACGTCGAAGGTCTTCGCGCTGCCCTGCTCGGAGACGTTGACCGTGCGGATCTCGCAAGTGTAGAAAGCAGCATTCACGAAGCGTTCCTCGCCGGCGCCGATTATCGCCAGCAGAAGCATGCTTATCGTAAACAGGTGGATCTTCATACTTTTCCTCTCTAATTGCCGCGTGGCGCAGCCTGACGGATGGTTTCAACATGAATGAGGGCAGCATACCACTCTGGAAAGTCACCGGGAGTGGTAAAGGCGAGGCTTGCTAGGCCATCGGTGGCCGCGACCTGCTCAAAGGGTCCTCCGAAGTTCGCTACTTAACTGTCTGAACAAATTGGACTTAACAGGTAAACCGAATGGGCCTGCGCGACGCCTGAACCGAATTCCAAATGATACGACCGGCCTTGGGGAACGCGGCCGCGTGATTTGGGAACTTTTGTGTCAGTTGAAGGGAATTATACCCAGGAGTCACGGAAAGCACTATACGGGAGAATACATCATGGAAATTTACTCGAAAGCGGCTCTTGCTGTTCTGGCTGTGGCGCTCAGCTCCGCCCCGGTCCTGGCACAAGACGACCCGCAAGATCCTCCGCCCGAGCAGCAAGGACCTCAGGGTGGGTTCGGGGGACACGGTCAAATGCGAACCGGGGGCCCAGGTGAGGAGCGAGGCCAGTGGGGCCATAGGCAAGGGGGCTTCCGTCGAGGCGACCGCATGGGCAGGCGCGGTTTCGGCAGGGGGCGAGGGGAATTTGGTCTCGCACGACTTCTGAACGACCCGGCCATTCGGGAAAAGCTCGGCATCACCGCCGAACAAGTGGGCGCGATCCGCAAGCAGGAGTCGGACTTCCGCAAGACAGAGATTCGCGACCGTGCCGACCTTGAGGTAAAGCGGGTCGACTTGAGGGACCTGCTCGAAGCCGACAAACCGGATCGCGTCGCGATCGACAGCAAGCTGCAGGAAATCAGCACCGCGCGACTGGCCCTGGAGAAATCCGCAATCCACTATCGATTGACCATGCGCGAGGCCATTACCCCCGCGCAGCGCGAGAAGCTGCACCAATTGATGAGCGAGCGCTGGCGGCACGGTGGCGGCTCGGGACGTCCCGGCCCACGCGGAGAAGGACGCAAGGGTCTGCACGGCCCGGCACCCACGCCGAATGCGCAGGCGCAGCCCAAGAACTAGGCAAACCCAATCGGCGGCCAGCGCAATTCGCCGTCCACTAAAATGTTTCGGGTGCCCCTCGCTTTTGTCCAGAGGCACCCGTTTTTGTGCCAATAGTCCAGCCGCCCGAGACAGGTGATTCTCCCCTGCCCATCTCCGTAAAGGGGACACATCCACAGACTCAGCTTTCCAGTCCGCTTTAGTCCCTTGTTAGTTGACATGGTCCGGGTTCCCGCCCTTCGGCAGCCAGAATCCAGTTTTCTTGCGGTACTCTTCGTACGCGGCCCCATAGCGGACAAGCAAGTCTCGTTCCTCGGCAACGCATAGGTAGTACCACACAGGGACAAAGGCGAAGGAGAACAAGACCAAAAACGGCGAGTCCACGAGGAACGCAAACACCCACCATAGAGGGAATTCACCTAGTGCTTGGGGATGCCGCATTCGTGTGTAGATACCTGCGTACATCGCGTGCTCACGCTTGGGCCGCATGGTCTCTTCGCCAGCGTCTTTGATGCCTCGAAACATCAGATACAAACAAGGGGCTGCGATGAATGCAGCGATGGTCACTGATACTGGCCATGGCCAAGAAAAAGTCCTGGGCAACGGCACGGGGAGCGGGAACCGGTAGTATAGGATGTAGTTCGCTCCGACGATGACCATGAAAATTGACGAGACCACGCGATAGTTTGTGCATTTCTGATATGCCGGAGGGCCAATTTGCTTCTCCAGAGATGCTGGACTGACGCTCTTCACATAGAAGAGAATGAACAGGAAAGAAGGGACAATGAGAACGCTGAAATTGAGCCATGGGGTCACGAATAGTCGCCTCCTTCCAGTAGGAGTGCTGCTCCCCAGACCCGTTCTTGCTTCGTCGTGCCTTTACCCGGGAATATAGCCCTCGCTGGGAGTAAAGTTTAAATGAGAACCCGCTCGGCGTGAATTCTCCTGAGTATGAGACCTAGATCCCAATTCGAGAGAAGGAAAAACCAGCGCATCCCTACTCCCACTGGGCTGTGGGTATCCTGCAAATTCGATGATCGACGCACCACATTACGCGTTCAGGACTTCAGTGTTTCCGGCGCTTTGCTTGTGACCGAAGAAGCCATCCCAGTGGGCACTCGCCTTGATTTACTTTTTTCGGTTCCGGAAGGTGAGATTCGCGTGCTCGCCGTCGTCCGCTCCTTCACGCCGGGCAGGGGCATCGGCGTAGAGTTCGTTGGTATGGAATCAAGAGCCTTTGATCTCATCCTCAAGCTGGTGAAGCGGCTCCTCGCTTGATCGAAATCCGTCTCCAACACTTACCGATCGTTGATGGTAGAAATTCATTAAACTGGATCCGGGCTGGAACGTCTCGAGCCGTTTGCCAAGAGCCGGACTTGCTCGGGAGTACGCGCCGCGTTGCAACAGATCGGTGTTAGACTGTGACGCTGGAGGAGATATAATGCGACTTTCCCTCAAAGGAATGACAATTGCCGGTGGATTACTGTGGGGCGGGGCCATCCTTTTCCTCGGACTCATCAACCTCGTTAGGCCAACCTACGGCGTTCACTTTCTCCAAGCGATCAGTTCCGTGTATCCGTGGTTTCACGCGTCAGGGTCGTTCGTTGATGTCGTGATTGGGACGATCGAAGCATTAATTGACGGAGCCATCGCGGGTTTTCTGTTCGGGTGGCTCTACAACCTTTCTGCTGTTGGCCGGAAGGAAGCCTAAAGCTGGGATTTTGCCTGTCGTCGGTTAGGAAGGTACTTTTTTGTCTTCAAGAGGAATCTGCGCCAGCGATTAACTGGGGGAGTTCGCGCCGCGATTGAAACGTTGCTACACGACGACTCCGCGAAGGCCAAAGCCGCTGCCCTCGCCAAAGTCGTCTCGCAGTGGGATGGGCCGAAGCTGGCGGCCGACAAGCTGTTTGAACACTACGGCAGCATGAGACCCCCCGCGTCTTCCAACCCTCACAGGTCAGCGTGGAATCAGGCCGATTAAGGAATTTGGCCGTCCGAGGGGTCAATACAGGTACGGGACGAACTTCTTTGTACGAAGCGCATAGGCGTCAATCTGTTCGCCGTATTTCTTCTTCAAATAGCCATCTAGCATGGGAATATTTACGAAGGCAAATCCAAACACCATGAGGGCAGGAATTATGAGTCCCCAGAACGAGCCCGCGATCAAGGCGTATCCCGTAAAGAGCAGTTCGTCGCCGAAGTAGTTGATGTGCCTGGAATAGCGGAAGAGTCCCCCTGTGTACAATCGGCCTGCGTTTCCGGGCTTTTCCTTCCACCAATAACGCAGATACTCTGATCCGGTATTCAGGTATGAACCCAACAGATACAAAAATACGCCTGCGAACTGAGGCCATCCGAATGGTTTCGTATTTGTGCGTCCGAAAAAGGCAAAGAGGATGTGGATGAAGACAACGTACAAGCCTATGCCAAGAGCCTCGCCGTAACCGAATTTGCGCTTGTACAAATGCAGAGTGCCGAAGCAGATCCTTGCGAAGTAGATCGCGGCACACGCGAGCACGAGCGCGTGGGCCAAGGCGTGGCCGGGTGGGGCAGCTTTGCCTGTCCAACGAAAAAGGACTTCGTAACCATTGCCAAAAAGGATCCAAGCCGCAGCGCACACGGCCATGGTGTGAAGCACGGTCAGAACGAGCTTGGGGCCAAGCGACTTGCCGTATTCACCGTACACGACCCGATTATACTATCTCAACCGATCAGCCAGATGGGGTGGAGAATTCTTCCCATTTCGGGTTTCTGACGCAGGCAGAGTCTCTTATTCATGAACGACCCTTTGTCGGAGGCGGGTGTACGACTGGGTGGCGGGCGGCCTGGTAGGAACGAGAATGGTTGCAGGCCATGTAGGCCTCGCGGGCCGGAACTGAGCTTCTGCAATTCACCGCACAATAAAATCTTTCGGGTGCCTCTCGCTTTTGTCCGGAGGCACCCGTTTTTGTGTCTATCGTCCGGCCGTGCGCCGTGTTGCGACGCTCCCTTGGTTACTTGGGGGTGATCAAGCGATACCCAGTTCCGCGTTGAGGAAGCCCACGAAATACTTCCACACGAGATAGTAGGCAATTAGGAGCACGGACAACCCAAAGGGAGCCAGGACAAACACTACGTGAGGCACCGTAATATCGAGCAGGCGCGTGACGACGTAGCCGCCCGGCGCCAGCAGCAGCGGCAGCGCCCCGCCGAACACGCCAAGAGAAACACGCCGGCCTGCGAAGAACGCACGATACAGCACGTTCCACAACCCCCAGGCATTGGGCACCGCGGCCATCGGGAAGACGATCACCCGCTCGATGGGGAGGGGGACAGCGTAGACATAACGAATGACCGTGTAGCCGGTCATAACCAAGAGGAGAAAAACAGTTGGCACGGCAATTCCAGCGAGATACGCGCGCAAATACGGATGCTTGTTCATGGCTACTCCTTCCTTACAGGTGGTACAACAGCGCGGGAATGATTCCCGGGAAAAAGCAAAGCGCCGCAGTAAGGGTCGCGAGCAAGGCCCAATCCCACCAGGGCACGCGTAACGCGCGCTGATCGAGCCGCTGGAGCATTACCGGCCACAAGTCGCGCTGGAGTTCGGCCCCGTGAGCGGGGGGCAGGGAATCCTTCAACACCTTCTTGAGGTCGTCAATTTCCGGTTCTTTCATGGGTGGACTCCTGCTTGTGAAAGTGTTTTCCGCAAAATGCGCACACCGCGAAAGACGCGAACCTTCACGGCGTTCTCCGAGATCCCCAGGGCCTCGGCGATGCGCTGATAGGGTTCTTCCTCCACCAGCGCCAGCAACACAACGGCCCGAATCCGCGGCGAGAGCTTGTTCATCGCGCGAAGGATTTCGCGGCGAAGTTCAAGTTGCTCGGCAGGCGGCTGCTGCGCCGTGGCGGGCAGATCGTCCGGCAGCGGAACCTCACGGTGCGAATGACGAAGATAATCGATGGCCGCGTTCGTGGCGATGCGCCGAAGCCACGCGCCGCAATTTCCCCTGGCCGGGTCGAAACGGGCGTGCGCCCGGTGCATGCGCCAGAAAGTCTCCACAGTCAAATCCTCGGCAACGGCGGTATTGCGGACAATGTGCATGATCCAGCGAAAGACCTCGCCCTGGTACTGCCGGAAAAGCGCTTCAAAGGCATCCACATCGCCCGCCGCGAATCGCTCCAGCAGTTCCATGCACCGCCTCTATCTACACTTACTGTCCAGGAAGCCCCGAGGTTACATTATTTCTGGGGCTGCGCTCGCTGAAGGATGACGATGGATGGCTACCCGAAGTTGTTTCGGTACGTTAAAAGTGTGCTCGTCGGACTTATTGCACCGGGCGCTACTTCAGGCTGCGCACAATCTTTCCATTCTTCATTACGAAATTGATTTTTCGCAGCGATTCCACGTCCTGCAGCGGGTCCGCCGGCATGGCAATGATGTCCGCAAATTGGCCCGCGGCGATGGAGCCGCGATCTTTTTCGATGCGCAGCAATTCGGCGCCGTTGGTGGTCATGGCCTTCAGAATGTCCGCGGGAGGAACGCCCGCCGCGCGCCAGACCGCCAGGTAATCGAACATCATGTCCGCGCGCGTGCGCCCTGGCATTTCGGTGACCGTATCCGACCCAAACGCCATTTTCACCCCGATGCGATGGGCGCGGCCAAGGCGATCGATGATTTTCTTCCCCAGGACATCGGCGTTGGCGAGCACGTCATTCGATGGGCTGAGTCCTGCAAGATGCGCGGCGGGGAAGTCCGTGCCGACCAGGAATGTGCCCTTCTCTTTCATCAGGCGCAGTTGGTCGTCGGTCAGTTCAAATCCGTGTTCCAGGGAATCGGCGCCTCCGCGGATCACATTGTCGGCGGCGGCTCCCCCGTACACATGGACGGCCACCGGGCGCCCGGCGGCGTGGGCTTCTTCCACGGCAACGCGAATGTCATTTTCCGAATAGTGAAACGCGCTATTGTCGGCGACCAGCTTGATAACGTCCGCGCCATAATAGATGTTTTCGTGGATGCCGCGGCGGATTTCGTCCGGGTTGTCCGCGTCAATATATTCCCACTTCCAGTATTCTCCCTGCTCCGGGGGAACCCTTATCGATTGCCCGCCGAACGGACCGATGATCTTTCCCGCGCACTGTATGGTCGGGCCATCGAACCAGCCTTCCTTAAGCGCCGTCTTGAGGTCGACGCACGCATAGTTCGCTTCATTGCCAACATCGCGAACCGAGGTGAAACCGGCCTGCAAGATAATCTGCGCATTGTGCAATCCACGCAGGCTGCGCAACCCCGTGCCTTCTTTAAGGTAGAACGCCTCGAATGGAGCCTTTCCGGGGATTTCGCTAAGCGTCACGTGCGTGTGAGCGTCGATTAGCCCGGGCATCACCCATTCGTTTGACAGATCCACGACCAGCGCGTCTTTGGGAATTGCGGAGCCCGTGCCAATCGAGGTGATTTTGCCGTTTTCCACCAGGATGACCTGGTCTTTCGCGACCGCGCCCGTGGCAGGGTTGATCACATGGCCAGCCCGAAGCGCGATCGTCTGGGCCGCAGCGGGCAGGGCGAAGAGCAGGAATAGCGAAAGGAATTTTCTTAGCATGAAGTACTCCTTTGGAAATCGTGCCGGAGTATAACACCAAACAAAACGCCCGATGCGCGCGCTGGCACACGTTGAAACAAACTGGTCCTCGCTGAGAAAGCGCTAGGCCCAGGTGCGAAGGCCGATAACGCCCCAATAGGCAAGATACGCAGCGGCGATCAGCAGTGCCAGGATGACCGCCGTCGAGAATCTGCGGACCCATCTGCGGACCTCTTGTTTGGGTGCGCGCCACAACGCGATGGCGCTGGCCACACACGCCACGCCATACGCCACGGTGGCCAGGAAGAAAGCAACAGACCACCCTGTGCGATTCCCCATTCGTGAAATCAGGTCATCGCTGGAGAGCATAAATATGACCACGATTGCGACCAAGCTCAACACCGCAATGAGCGGCCACAATCTCATCCATCGCTCCGCCGGGCGGCGGCGCTTTTTGCTGAGCCCGCCAAGGAGCCAGAACGGCGCATAGAGGAGGACCGAAACGACGGCGAGCACGAACCACGCCGTGAGCGCGATCTCCGCGAACGCCGACCGCGCGGGGATGCGCCTCATCGTTACCGTCCCTCCGCCGACCTGGATGAATTGGCCTCTGGCGTTGGGCGTGAGCAATTCAACCGTGGCCACGGGATCGGGCAGCCCTTTCTTGGGAATCTCCCGGAACTGCGTTCCCGTGACGGGGACGAATACCTGGTTTCTTTCTCCCAGGTCAGAGAGAAGTAGCTTCCCATCCCGGAAGCGGACCCGGGCTACTCCCAGGATCCATTCGAGAAAGCGAGTCATCTCATTGCGCGGCGAGTCCAGTCGGTACCAACCCGCATACGCGCTGGCATCTGCGGGCAGCGACGCCACCGCGGGCAACGCAGGTTTTTGCAGATTGCGCGTGACGTATGCGCGGATGGCCTTGCCGATCTTTTCAAACGCGTCGCCGTTCCCTGCGTTGATGCTGTAGAAGTACCCGACTCCGTAATCGGGCAGATATGCCATTTCTGTGAGGCCGCCTTCGACTCCTCCATTATGCCCGTGGTAAACGAAACCCTCGTGGATGCTCCAGTAGTTGCTCATGCCATATCCGGTTTTCAATCCTTCTTTCGCCGCCCATGTGCGCGTGGGGACCTCCATGCGATCAATCGAGCTTGCCGGCATCACTTGCACGCCGTCAACGCTTCCGCGATTGAGGTAGAACCTGACATAGGCCGCCATATCCTTGGCGGAGGCGTTGATCGAGCCGGCCGGACGATAAAGAATGTTCCAGTAGGGATAGGGAGTTTTGCCATCAGGGTGATACAGCGTCGTGAGCTTTCCTGAAGTCGGCTGGAAATACGTTGCTGTTTTCATTGCGATGGGCTCGAAGAAGTTTTGCGCGACGTAATCTTCGAAGCGCTGGCCGGTAATCTTCTCCACGATGTAGGCAGCAACCGCGGGCCCTGAATTGCAGTAGGCCATGCGGGTGCCCGGCCGCCACCGTGAAATCCGCGAGTGGTGGTCATAATCCAGCGCCTCTCGCAGGCCCATTCCCGGCGCATCCTTTGCGTATTCGCGAAAGTGCATATCGTCCCAGCCGGTGGTGTGTTCCAGGAGATCAACGACGCGCACCGGGTCACTCGCTTCCCAGCGATTTTGAAACCACACCTCGGGGGCCAATTTGTGCACGGGGTCTTCCAGGGAAAGCTTGCCCTCATTGGCGAGCTTGAGGATGGAGAGCGCCGCAAAAGCCTTGGAGGTCGAGCCGATGCGGAAAAGTGTCTCCGGAGTTGTGGCGCGGTCCGCGGCTACATCCGCTTTGCCGAGACCTGCAATCCATTCGGGACCCTCGCGATGCACGATCGCCACGGACATGCCCGGCGTGTGCGTGTCCTTGAGGATCTTCTCCAATTGTTGCTTGAGTTCTTCAATGGACTGCGCCGGCTTCGGCGTCTCATCTTTCTTGTTCTGGGCAAAACACGCAGTCGCGAGCAGGCAGAAAAGCAGGAGGTGAGTGATGGATTTCACGATTGGCATTCTCCTTTTGGAGGGACCAACTCCGCAAGTACACAAACCTTGATTGGGGTTTCCCGCCAAGCATTGTCCCTATCGTATCAAGAACAGCCGGCACTACCACACCTGGTGCGGTTGTCGACATTTTCTGTAAGTTGGCTAGTTTCCGGTAGCCCTGGGGAGCAAATCCATCTTCACAACCCACGGCTGTGATATAAAACTCTTAAACTTCCCCCGGACTAAAATCTCGACTCAGTCAAGAGTCTAGCGGGAGCAATGATGACGCGAATAACCAGACGGGAGTTTGTGCAAAGTGGCGCAGCCGCAATGGCCTGGAGGACAACAGGGCGAGGTCTCTTGCCTGCAGCGAATCCTAGCGAATCAGGCGAGTCATTCGCTGCGTATCAGGAGCGCCGGCGCAAGGAGCTTTGGAGCTTGCTGGGCGACCTGCCGTGGCAGCACCGGGCCGGAACGCCAAAGTTGCTGAGCACGGAAAAGCACGAAGGCTATACCCTCGAACGCCTCGTCCTCGATCTGAACGGCATCGAGCCTGTTCCCGCGCTACTGTTGATCCCCGACAAACGAACGTCACCCGCGCCCGGTCTTCTGTACATGCATTGGCACGCCGGGATGTATGGTCTCGGAAAGGAACAGCTTCTGCGGGGCGTTGATGCGCAGCCCGCCTACGCCCCCGTTTGCGTTGAAAAAGGCTTGGTGACGCTGGCCATTGATAGCTGGTGTTTTGGCGAGCGCAAACCCGCAGGTGACGGAAAGACCGGCGAGGAAGACAGCTTCAAGCTCATGCTGTGGAAGGGGCAGGTGCTCTTTGGAATGATGATGTTTGACGAGTTCCGCGCCCTTGAATATCTCGCCAGCCGTCCAGAAGTGAATCCCCAACGCATGGGTGTCCTGGGAATGTCCATGGGCGCAACCAAAGCGTGGTGGCTTGCGGCCCTTGATCCGCGTGTTCATTTGTGCGTGGACGTTTGCTGTCTTACGGATTACGAAGAACTCATAAAAACGCATGCTCTGAGCGCGCACGGTATCTATTACTATGTGCCATCCCTGCTGAAGCATTTCCAGACGGCAGAGATTAACGAATTGATCGTGCCGCGGCCTCGCCTGAGCGTGAATGGGCGGCGCGACCCTCTGACCCCCGCTCCCGGCATCGAGAAGATTCGCGATCACCTGCTTCCCCTCTATCGCCAGTATGGTAGGGAAACAGATTGCCGCATTGAACTGTTCGATGCGGCCCACGTGGAGCTGCCGGAGATGAGGAAACTCATTCTCGAATGGATGGATCGCTATCTCATCGGCGAAGGCTCGCCTGCGTAGAACCGACACACGCTCGCTTTCTTGGTTAGACCAGCTCCCTCTTGCGCCCGATAACTCGCACAATCGAAAACTGAAGCGCAAAAAAAAACGCCCAGGCGATGAACCCAGGCGTTTTGCCTTACTGAAAACTGATTACTGATAACTGATCACTAGTAAATGTCGTACTGCTCCCAATGCAGCGTCGCATCCGACTGGATGATGATGTGCTTGTGCGCGTTCTGTTCGAGTTCATCAATCAGGATGGACTCGCGCGTCTTCAGCGCCTTGGCAATTTCCGGATGCACGCGCAGCGTGAGGTTCGGCCCTTCGTGATCCGCCACCGCCATCTTGCGCGCTTCCGACTGAATTTCGTAGCACAGCGTGGGGATGGACTTGACCATGCCCGAGCCCGTGCAATACGGGCAAGGCTGGCAAAGCACGCGTTCCAGCGCCTGTTTGGTGCGCTTGCGCGTGATGCAGACCAGTCCGAATTCGTTGAACGAAAGCGCTTTCGAGGGTGCCTTGTCCTGCTCCAGCGCCGATTGCAGCGCCATCAGCACTTTTTCCCGGTTCCGCCGCTCTTCCATGTCGATGAAGTCCACCACGATGATGCCGCCGAGGTCGCGCAAACGAATCTGCCGCACGATCTCCTTCACGGCTTCCAGGTTGGTCTTGACGATGGTGTCTTCCAGGCGCGTGGAGCCCTTGCCCACGAATTTCCCGGTGTTGACGTCGATGGCCACCAGCGCTTCCGTGTGGTTGATGACGATGTAGCCGCCGGACTTCAGCCACACCTTGGCGCGCAGCGCTTTGTCCAACTCGTGCTGGATGCCGAACTCCTCGAAGATCGGCTGCTCCTTGGTGTAAAGCTTGACCTTGGTGACGAGTTTTGGCTGGAAGCGGCTGACGAATTCCACCACCTTGCCGTATTCCTCTTCGTTGTCAATCCAGATGCCCGTGAAATCATCGCTGACGTAGTCGCGCAGGATGCGCTCGACCAGGTTTAGGTCGCGGTGCAGCAGAGAGGGCGCTTTTCGATCGTCGTTCTTGTTCTTGATCTCATTCCAGGTCTTGCCCAGGAATTCGATGTCCGTGCGAATCTCATCATCCGTCGCGCCGCCTGCAGCTGTGCGCACGATGAAGCCGCCCGGATAGCTGCCCCGCGCTTCGCCCACTAGACGGCGAAGGCGCGAGCGGTTCTCCGCGCTGGCAATCTTGCGGGAAACTCCGATGTGGTCGATCGTCGGCATATACACCAGGAAGCGTCCCGGCAAGGCCACGTGGCTGGTGATGCGCGCGCCCTTCTTGCCCAGAGGTTCCTTGGCAATCTGCACGACCACATCCTGGCCCGATTTCAGCATTTCGGAAATGAGCTGCGGGCGGCGCTGCGGTGCGCGCCCGCTTTGATACCCGCGGTGAGGACCATGTCCGCGGCGCTCAAAACGCCCGCGTCCCCGGTCACCTCCCCGGTCACCACGATCTCCTCGGTCGCCCCGATCACCTCGATCGCGGCGCCCGTCGTGGCGTCCACGCGGCCCCCGGTCATCCCGGCCGCGTCCGCCGCGCTGCGGCCGCTGGAAGCGGGAGCGCGGGTTGTTGCCGATGCGCGCCGAATCACGGCGCACAAATTCCTCGCGCGGTGCGCTCGCATTGCGCGGGCTGCGCGTTTCGCCGGGCAGGAGCACGATGTCTTCCTCACTGCTCGTTTCGCTGGTGGCGCCCGGTGCCGGAATGGACTCGTACTGTCCTTGCTCGCTGCGCCCCCCGCCTTCCTCGCGATCGAAGGCTGCTTTCGCCGTCTCGATCACTTCCTGATGTTCTTCCTGCTCTTGACGATCTTCTCGCTCTTCTCGCTCGTCCTGTTCCTCCTCGGATTCTTCTTCGCCGCGCTCCCGCTCCTCCTGCTCGGATTCCTCGGCAAGCTCTTCCTCGGAAAGGTGGTCCTCGGCGTCACGCGCGTCTTCGTGCGCTTCCTCGTGAAAATCCTCGTGGTGCTCCTCGCGGGACCCTTCGGCTTCCTCTTCAAAGACCGGGCCGCCCACGTGGGAATCCGCATCGGCCCGCGCCTGGGTCTCTTCATGCTTGGCCTCGACCAACCGCGAAGAGAGTGCGGAGAGCTCTTCCTCGCTCAGGCCTGAAGTTCCGTTGTGGTGCGCCTCGGCGTGAGCTTCCTCGTGATGTTCCTCGTGGTGCTCTTCCGCGCGCGCAGTCTCCTGCTCGGCGGATTCGGCGGCAGCGGGCGTTTCTTCCGGCCGCGTTTCACCGCCGGCGGCCGCTTCGCCTTCCGCTTCGGTATCCGCTAGAACCCAATGCGGCAAGCTTCCGGAGAAACGCCGTGGCACGCCGGAGTTCGGCTGCATGCCGACTGCTGGGCGCGCGGGCTTCTCTTCAAAATCAGGCTGACGCTCCTCGGGCTGGTGATCCCCCAGCGGCTCGACCGGTGCTGGCACCGGTCGCCCACGATACTTGGCGAGCGATTCGCCCGGCAGGACGATGTCGTCTTCCTTCCGTTCGATCGGAGCGCTCGGGCCGCGATCACCAGAAGGGCGGCGATTGTCAAAGCCCCGCGAATCGCGTTCGCCTTGTGGCGAAGCGTACTTCGAGGGAGGAAGATTGCGCCCGCCCTGGCCGTGGTGACGTCCGCCGCGATCGCGATCGCCGCTTCCGCCGCGCCGGCGTCCCCAGCGCCCTCCCCGCCCGCGTCCGCGCCCGTGATCGCCACGGTCTCCGCGATCCCCGCCACGGTCCTGACCAGGGCCGCGGTCGTTTCCGATGCGCGGCGGATAATTCCGCGTGGGGTTGTAGGAGGGAGCAAAATTCTGCGGAGCGGAAGCATTGGAATCCGGCTGGCGCTCCTCCTGTTCGGCAACTTCCGATTCCCCGCCGGGTTCATCGCCGCGCGGCCCATCAATAGCGTTGCCCGGATCTGCGGAGTGATCCGGCTCGAGAGCGCGATACTCTTCGCGGCCTTCCCGCTCCTCGGGGCCTCCGCGGTCTGCTGTCTCTTCGTCCAGGTGCACCTCTTCGTGCACAGCTGCCGCCGCCAGCGTTTCCCCGGGTAGAACTTCGATGGCCGGTTCTCCGTGAGCCGCCAGCGCGGGCGCGGGCGCATCTTCGTGAGGCTGACCGTGATCGTAGTCCTCGAGGTTTTCGAAAACGTCGCTGACATACAGAAACGCGTCGCCATCCAGGCCGATATCCACGAAGGCCGATTGCATGCCCGGCAGAACGCGCGTGACTTTTCCCTTGTAGATGCTGCCGACAAGCGCGAACTCCTTCTCGCGCTCAATGTAGATCTCGACTAGCTGTCCTTCTTCCAAAATGGCGACGCGTCGCTCATGCGAGCCCGCCGATATAACCAATTCTTTCGACATGAAAACTCCTTAGGATGCACCGCCGCTGGAACCTCTTGCTCGGGGGTCCAAGGCAAGGCGCCGTTCCGGTTCAGACCGGAACACGCTGGCGACAACTTTACGGTTGCGGCATTGCGTTCGTAGCCGGAGGGAAGGGCCGCGGTGCGGCTCTCGTACTTCTTTATCCTTCTGCTAACGAGGCTAGGCCGTTGCCGGGATCTCCCCGGGGTAACGGCGGACGATGCTGTCCTCACTCTTCAGATTCCTTCTTGATTAGCAACCCCGGCTTCAATCGGGGCCGCCGGACCGGCGCAGCCTCCCTGAACTGAGATGATGCGCTCGGGACTGGCTTTGACTTAATTAACGAATCGGCGTAGCCGGACATTCATTACCAGGCCAATCGCCAGGAATACAAACAGCGTGGCGGATCCTCCGTAGGACATCAGCGGCAAAGGGATGCCCGTTACCGGCATTGCCCCGATGACCATAGCCACATTCACCAAAACGTGAAACCCCAGCGCCGCTGCCACGCCCATGACCAGAAACATTCCCGCGCGGTCCTTCGCCCGCTGGGCATTCTGCACTAAACGCAACAACAACGCCATGTACAGCCCCAAAGCAAGCAGCACGCCTTTGAATCCTTGTTCTTCCGCCCAGGCCGACATGATGAAGTCGGAGTACCGGACCGGAATGTACCCAAGTTGGTTCTGGCTGCCGTTGCCGAAACCTTTCCCCCAGAAACCGCCCGAGCCCACCGCTATCTTCGACTGCAATACCTGATAGCCGGAGCCTTTGGCGTCTTCTTCGGGATGCAAGAACGATGTAACCCTTTCCTTCTGGTACGGCTTCAAGAAATGCCACCCGGCGGGTAACATCAAGACGCCGATTAATACGATAGCCGCGGCGTGTTTCCATTGCAGCCCCGCCAGAAATGCGCCGACGACCAACATGGGCACCAGTACAAGAGCGGTGCCCAAATCGGGCTGCTTCAAAATCAACGCCAACGGCAAACCAACGATTAACCCTGCTTTGATCAAATCCTGCAGCGAGAGCTCATCCGTGCGCACCTCCGCGAAGAAGCGCGCCAACACTATGATTATAATCAATTTGACCAATTCTGACACCTGAAAGAATTCCCCCATGATGGGGATCCACCTTTGTGCCCCAAAGCGCCTGTGGCCCACCAGTAGCACCGCCGCAAGCGCCACCAGTCCCACGATATACAACCAGGGTGCCTGGTCCATGATCAGGTGATAGTCCACTCGGGACAATGCAAACATCAGCACCACTCCCACCACCAGCCAGCGGATCTGTTTCATATGCATTCCCGCCAGCGCGCTGCCGTGTGTCGCCGAATAAATCTCGATCACGCCCAGCGCGCAAATCGCCGCCAGGATGGCCACCAGCCACCAATCGTAATCTCGTGTTACGGGCGCGTCTCTCATTCCATTTCTTCCTGCAATGCCTTCAGTTGGGGCGCGGCTTCTTGGCCGGATCCCCCGGCACAACCGCGGCAGACTGCTCCGCTTTGCTCACCGCCTTCGGATTTTCCGCCACTTCCTGCCGGGAACCATTGCCGAACTCATGCTTCTGGTAATCCACGGTGTACTGCCCCTGCCCCTTCTTCGCCTTCTTGTCGTAATAGGCCTTGATGATGTCGCGGGCCACCGGTGCCGAAGCCAGATTGCCGTGGCCGCCCTCCTCGACTAACACGCTGACCACAATTTCGGGATTCCGGCGGGGGGCATACCCCACGAACCAGGCGTTGTCTTTAAACTTTTTTTCGCCCTTGGTGTAACGTCCCTTGGCTTCGCCGCCGATCACCTGTGCTGTGCCAGTCTTTCCACAGAATTCAATACCCTGGAGCTTCACCGCCCCTGCGGTTCCCCCCTCATTCACCACCCCGTACATCCCCTGGGTGACTTGCTCGACGGTGTCCTCGTCGAGCTGCACGTGTTTCTCTCCGACATTCGGCGCATCCTTCAGCAGGTGCGGTTGCTTGAAGTCGCCACCTGACGCGATGCCTCCGATCATGTAGGCGAGTTGCAAGGGTGTGACTGTGACCGCTCCCTGTCCGATGGAAACTGAAATCGTTTCGCCCGGATACCACTTGCGGTGATAAACGCGCTGCACCCATTCTTCCGACGGTACCAGCCCCGGTTCTTCTGACGGCAGGTCGATTCCCGTCTTCGAGCCCAGTCCCAGCAGCTTTGCGTGTTTCGAGATGCGATCAATCCCCATCCGCTGGCCGACGTTATAGAAAAAGACGTCGCAAGAATGGATGATGGCTTGGTGCAAATTCATTACACCGTGGCCGCCCTTGCCGTAAATGTGGCATTTGAACATTCGCCCGTAGAACATCGCGTAGCCGGGGCAAAAGGCCGTGAAATTCTCCGCAGGCACTTTTTCCTGAAGCATCGCCGTGGCCATCACAATCTTGAACACGGAACCCGGGGCCAACTGCGCCTGCGTCACGCGGTTCATCAGCGGGTGGTCTTCGTCCTCATTCAGGCGCTGCCACTCTTCCTTGGAAACTCGCACGGCAAAGTCGTTCGGATCGGGCGCCGGGCGGCTCACAAAGGCCAGTACCTCGCCGGTCGACGGATCGAGTGCGACGATTGCACCCATCTTGCCCGCCAGCGCTTCTTCCGCCACTTGCTGCAGATCGTAATCGATCGTTAACTGAATCTGCTTGCCCGGAGTGGCTTCCTGCTGCGACAGGCGCATCTCCTTCATCTCTTTGCCCACGCTGTTGACGACCACGCGCCGCATCCCGTCCGTGCCCATCAACAGATCGTTATATTGCCGCTCCAGTCCCGACTTACCCGCGAAGTCGCCCGGCCGCAGCCTGCCGTTGCTCGCTTCGATCTGTTGCTCGCTCACTTCCCCCACATACCCGCTGGCATGCGACATGAACCCGCCCGGCAGGTACCTCCGCCGGTGTACCATCAGCATTTCCAGCAGCGGAACATCCGCGCGGTGCGATTCAATGAATGCCACGTCCGCCGGCGTCGCTTCCGGCTTGATCACAATAGGCTGGAATTTCGGCAGGTTTATCGTGTTGTTCAACTGCTCCTTCAAATCATCCAGAGACAACCCCAGCCCGTCGGCAATCGCGGGAAGATTCTTGTCCACGGCCGCGCTGTCGTCGCGCAGCAACAGCACGCTGAACGAAGGATAGTTGTCCACCAGCACGCGCCCATCGCGGTCCAGCATGCGTCCCCGCGGTGCAATAATGGGAATCGAGCGCACCCGGTTGCGCTCCGCCAGTTGGCCATACTTATCGGAATCGATGACTTGGAGCTTCCAGAAGCCGAGGAGCAGCAACGTGATCATGCCCACGATCACGTAGGAAGCAGCCGCCAGGCGTTCCTGCGGCAAGCGATTGTCGTTGCGAAACCAGTACGACACGAAGAACCTGCGCGCGAGCGCTCTTTTCTTCAGGGCTGAGCGGTGCCCGCCCGCGCAATCTCTCTATTTGCGGCGAAGAAGCTTGTATAGTCCGTTCGACGAGGCCACCACGGCCTCCGATGACTCGACGAATCTCTCCCAGCGCCACATGGCTTCCGAATCCGCCTTCGTTCGGAAGTCTAACCAAAAGTAGCACTTGCCTGCAGGGGGCGCAACCCGTCCCGAAGGGCAGGTGGCGGGTCATACAACGGCCTGGCGGCTTGAGGGATGACCCGCGCCGTTCGCCAGGGCCATGGTGCTTAACCACAACTGATGTGACGGGCACCCATTCCGCTCGTGTCGCCTGCTCAATCCCTCCTCTACGGGCTTCGGGTAGGAACTGTTTTGCTTGGATACTTTTGGCATTTCGTGCTTCCCGCGGAATCAATTACAATTTCAGTTTCTCCTATGCAGCCGCGTTCAGATCAAGCCTTGCGTCTCGCTTTAATCGGCATGTCCGGTTCCGGGAAAACCCATTGGACAAAGCACCTCGCAGCGCTCGGTTTACCCACCATCTCCTGCGACGACCAGATTGAAGCGCGCCTCGCCCCCGCCCTGGAATCCGGCGGCTATAGCGGCATCAACGGCGTCGCCGCCTGGATGGGCTGGCCAGGCAGTCCCACCTACGCCGAACGGGAAGCGCATTATCTCGCCGAAGAAATCTCCACTCTGGATGAAATCCTCGGCGAACTGGAAAAGGATCCCCGGCGCGAACTCATCCTTGACACCACCGGCAGCGTCATCCATTCCGGCAATAATATTCTTCGCCGCTTGCGCCGCCAGCTCACCGTCGTGTATCTCGCGGCTTCTGCCAATGAGCAGGAACTCCTGATCCAACGCTACCTCCAGGATCCCAAGCCGGTACTGTGGCGCGGCGCTTTCCAGCCGCGGCGGGGTGAAGCTCCTCGCGAAACCGTGGCGCGCTGCTATCCCGCTTTGATCGCTGCGCGCCGCCAAAGCTATGAAGCGCTCGCGCACGTTACTTTGCCGGTTGCGAGCTTGCGCGTTTCCACTTCCAGTCCTGCTTCCGGCGGCCAGTCTTCCGGCGAAGCGTTTTTGGAAATGATTCGGCAACAGGTGGCGGGCCATCGCTGATTCCCGGCAGTTGCGACACCACTTTTTCTGGCGATACCGGCTAGTCCAGGATCACTCGGAAGTTTACGCATGAGATACCGCAGCACTTCCGGCAAAGCCCCGCTCACCTCGCTGCGAGGCGCGACCCTCCGCGGCCTCGCGCCCGATGGCGGCTTGTACTTGCCTGTGGAAATCGCGCGCCACACTCCCGAGGAACTCGAAGAGTTTCGCCGGTTGCCCTTTACGGAAGTTTGCTTCCGCGTGGTCCGGCCATTCGCCACGCCGGATGTGCCCGAGGAAGTGCTTTGGCAGATTGTCGCCGAAGCCATCAATTTTCCGGTGAAGCTCATCTCGCTTTCGCCGGCCCTGCATATCCTCGAGCTGTTTCACGGTCCCACGCTGGCCTTCAAGGATTTCGGCGCGCGCTTCATGGCCCGCCTCATGGGTTATTTCGTGCGCGGCGAAGATCGGCAACTCACCGTGCTCGTCGCCACTTCCGGTGACACCGGCAGCGCCGTCGCTCACGGCTTTCTCCGCGTGCCTGGCATCCGCGTAGTGATTCTCTATCCCTCGAAGCGCATCAGCGAAGCCCAGGAAAAACAGTTCACCACGCTTGGCGAAAACATCACCGCGCTGGAAGTTTCCGGCACCTTTGACGATTGCCAGCGCCTGGTGAAGCAGGCCTTCTCCGACGAGGCGCTGAACCACCGCGCCTTTCTCACCTCCGCCAATTCCATCAACGTCGCGCGACTATTGCCGCAAATGTTCTATCACGTCGCCGCCTACCGCCAGTTGCCGGTGGCGAGCGTGCCCCTGATTGTGTCCGTGCCCAGCGGCAATTTCGGCAATCTCACTGCGGGGCTATTCGCGAAGCGCCTGGGGCTGCCGGTGTCGAGATTCATTGCCGCCACGAACACCAACGACGCGGTGCCGCGCTATCTGCTAAGCGGGGAATACCGGCCGAATGCGGCCATTTCGACGTACTCGAACGCCATGGACGTGGGCAATCCGAATAATTTTCCCCGGCTCCTGGACTTATGCCGCAACCGCATCGAAAATGTCCGCAAGGAAATTTGGGGGCAGAGCGCCACCGACGAAGAGACGCTGCAGCAGATGCGCAACGTCTGGGACCGCTTCCGCTATATCAGCGACCCGCACACCGCCGTGGGCATTCACGCCTGGGAAGCGTACCGCAAGGAACATCCCGAGCCGTCTCAGGGCCTCGTGCTGGCCACCGCGCATCCCGCCAAATTCGCCGAAATCGTTCAAAAGGGAATCGGCATTGCCCCGCCGCTCCCCTCCCGCCTCGCCGAATACTTGAATCGCCCCAAGCTCTCTCTCCCCATGACCTCCGCCTACGACGACTTCAAGCAGTTCCTACTCGCGCACTGACGAGCGGAGACCAATTTATCTTTGGTTTCTCGATTCCATCTTCCGTTCCCATAGCAGAGGTAACAATTGCTTCGTTGCTGAGCATCCCTGAGCATTCCACACACAATTCAGGTGGACATCGAAAGCATATCTGACATCTGCAAACGGAGCCTCCGGCGTGAATGCAACGTACATGATCGTTGTTGCCTTGTTGCTCGGTACCCTTATCCTGAAATTCCCGATCTCGTCGTAGTCACGCATGAATCCGAAATATCCCGGAAAGCCTGCGCGATCGGTTCCAAGAACTTCGACCTCCACGACATCACAGGCAGGATGTTTTACGCACTCTACCCACAGCGAGTATTCATACCGCGAGACCCTTCCTGCCCGGATCTCCACATAGGCCTCAAAGAGTAGATAGCGATGACCGAGCCAGTAAATCGCTTCGAACATCCACTGAAAACAATAGCTCAATTTTGACTGCGACCTGGCCACGATTCCGCCCGGCCAGTTTTGGATATGGATGGCGTAGCAAGCTTCGGCTAGACATCGAGCATCCGATTGGTTGCTGAACAAATATCGGGAACCCGGTTTTAGCTCAGGGATAAAAACTAGGATCTCCGCGTGAGATGTCTTATCAAGCCGGATCTGTCCCATCCGACTCAAAACCGATTGGACATTGCGAGCGAAGAAATAGGATTGCAGCCGAAACGCTAATGCGGTTATGAAGATGACTGAGACAAACAGAATCAACGCGAATAAGATTAGGCGAACGAAGACCGATTTGGCGAGTCTGTTCAGCACGGCGGTAATTATTGCTTTCTTGACTTATTAGACCCCGCGCGCAGTCAATAAGTGCCTGATGTCCCGCGACTCTACATGCTCGGACCTGCTGCTAAGAGCTTCACGACGACCGCCGCAGGCGATCCAGCAGCAAAAACAGCGGTACGCCGAGCACCGCATTCACCGCCGCGGCAATGGCCAGGTGCACGTTGAACCACGGCTCCGGCTGCGCCAGCAGCAACCGCCGCGTCAGCACGATCACGGCCTGGTGCAGCACAAAAAACCCGGCCGTCAACGCGAAGCGCGCCAGCGGATGCTCGGTATCCAGCCGCGCGCCAATCGACGACGCCAGATAACCCACCACCGTTTTCGCAATGCCGTAAAGTCCCAGCGGCACGGTCGGCCCGCTCAAGCTGTCCTGCAGCAATCCAATCGTCGTGCCAAGAAGCAAACCCGTGGAAGGATTTCGCCGGCTCAATCCGAAATAAATCGTTATCAGCAGCGGCAGGTCCAGAAAATCCAGCCTGCGCACATACACCGGAAACGCCGCTTGCAGCGCCAGCGCCAGGATGGTCACGCCGGCGATCGCGCCCGGAAAGAACTTGTGCACTTCAATGTGCGTGTCGCCGCTGCGCAGTTCAAACGTGTCGTTCATGGTTTCACCGCCGCCGGCGGCGCCGTTGCGGGCGTCTCCGCCGGCGCACTTTGTGGCGGCGCGCTCTGCGCATCCGCTTCGTTCTGGAATTCCAGCGGCTCCTGCGTCAACAGCACAAACACTTCTTCGAGCCGGTCGAGCCTCGCCGCGGGCATCACGCGAACCTGCTTGAAGGGATAGCCCGCTTTCACCTCGAGCACCGTGCCCACCGGCACATCGCGCGGAAAAATTCTGTCCATACCGCTGGTCACTATCTTCTCGCCCACGTTCACGGTTTCGTCGGCGGGCACATACTTCATCGTCAGCATGGGCTCGCCCGTACCGCCCACCGGGCTCTGGATCCGGGACTCCACGAGCATCGCGCCGACGCCGCTGTCCTTGTCCGTCAACAGCAGCACCTGTGCCGAATCGCGGTACACCTCGATCACCTTGCCCACCGCGCCATCCGGCGTGATCACCGGCTGGTTGCGGTGAATGCCGTCGCGCTCGCCGCGGTCGATTTCAATCGTGCGGCTGGCCGTTCCGGCGCTCGCGCCAATCACCCGCGCCCCCACCATTTTCACTTTTTCATTGGAGGTTTTGAACTGCAGGAGCGCGCCCAGCCGGTCCGCTTCCGCCGCCTTGCTTTGTAGTTGCGAGATGGCCAGCTTCAGCGCGTCGTTCTCCGTCCGCAGCGTTTCGTTCTCCCGGGAAGTGCCTTGCAGCGCGAAATAGTGGTGCCAAACGCCGCGCACTCTCCCGACGCTCCAGGCTCCCGCGCGCTCGAATGGTGTCACCGAGGATACCACCCACACCCGGATCAGCCGCCCGCGCGAATCGCGTTTGATCTGCACCGCCAGCATAAGGATCTGCGCGAGCAGGACGCCCGCCAGCAGCGCCAGCGATCGATGTCTTGAAGGAATCGCGACCATGTCCGAGCGTTTTCCGTAACCTTCAGGCTGGAAAAAAGGTCCGAAACTCTTTACTTAAAACTTATAACTGAAAACTGCCTCAGTCGATGCACACCATGCGCAGCAGCTTGAAATCGCTCAGCATCTTGCCCGTGCCCAGCACCACCGACGCCAGCGGATCATCCGCAATCGAAACCGGCAAGCCGGTCTCCTCACGGATGCGTTTGTCCAGATTCTTCAGCAGCGCCCCCCCGCCCGTCAGCACGATGCCGCGATCGCTGATGTCCGCGGAAAGTTCCGGCGGCGTGCGTTCCAGCGCCACGCGCACGGCATTCAGAATCGTCGCCACGCATTCGCTCAGCGCTTCGCGAATTTCGCTGTCGTCAATCGTCACCGTGCGCGGCACGCCCTCAATCAGGTTGCGCCCCTTCACTTCCATCGTCAGCGGCTTCTCCAGCGGGTACGCGGAGCCAATCTCCATCTTGATCTGTTCCGCCGTGCGTTCGCCGACCAGCAGGTTGTACTTGCGCTTCAAATACTGCATCACGGCTTCGTCCATCTCGTTGCCCGCCACGCGCACCGACCGCGAGTACACGATCCCGCTCATGGAAATCACCGCGATGTCCGTGGTGCCGCCGCCGATATCCACCACCATGTTTCCGCTGGGCTCCTCGATGGGCAGCCCCGCGCCGATGGCCGCGGCCATGGCCTGTTCCACCAAATAAACCTCGCTGGCGCGCGCCCGGTAGGCGGAGTCTTGCACCGCGCGCTTTTCCACCGGCGTGATTTCGCTCGGCACACCAATGACGATGCGCGGGTGCACCAGCACGCGCCGGTTGTGCGCCTTCTGGATGAAGTACGTCAGCATCTTTTCCGTGACCTTGAAATCCGCGATCACTCCGTCCTTCATCGGCTTGATGGCCACAACGTTTCCCGGCGTGCGTCCCAGCATGTCTTTCGCTTCGCGCCCCACCGCCACCACTTCTCCGGTCGCTTTGTTGATCGCCACGATCGACGGTTCGTTCACGACAATCCCTTTGCCGTGCGCGAACACCAGCGTGTTCGCCGTCCCCAGGTCGATCGCCAGGTCGGATGAAAACAGGCTGAACACCGACCTCAGGTTGTATCCATTCTTAGTCATTACTGCTTTCCCCCTGCGGAGAGGATCCTGCCAGGTAGGATCTCTGCGTGCCCGCCCCAATCCGTGCAACCTTCCATTGTCGCCGGATTCGGTGCTGCACGCAAAAGCGCAACCCGCCGTTCCCCAAATTCACTTCGGCACTACGATCGAAACCTGTTGTTTCGCCGTTCCGCCGCGCCGGTTGGACCCGATCACCACGATGGTGTGCTGCCCGGGTTCCAGCGGCTCCGTAAAATGGCGGAAATTTCCGTCGGGCGAAATATTCGCTACCGCTTGGCCGTTGATGATCAGCGCCGCGCCCGGCTCCGTCTTGCCGATCAGCTCGGCGACGCGCCCATGAATCTGCGTGCTCTCGATGTCCAGCAACATTTCCTGCGTCTTGCCCTGGGCCACCAGCGTGAACTTGAAAGTTTCGCTGAATTCGCTGGTCTGCTTCTTGGCGTCGGACGCGGTCACGTTCCAGAAATAGTCGCCGGATTCCAGCCCGCTCACTTCCGCGCTCGTGCCGTTCACTTTCACTTCTTTCACCAGTTTCGTGAACATCGTCGTCGGGCTGATGCGCAGCGTGTACCCTACCGCATCCGCCACCTGCTGCCACTCAAACCGGATTTGCGCTGTCTTCGGAATCTCCGCAATGATCGGCGCCAGGTTCAGCGGCGCTACCAGTCCCGGCGGCGCCAGCACATTCGATTTCTGCGTCGGCCCTCCGTTCGCGAAGCTCACTTTCTCATACTGCGTCAGCTCGATCTTTTGTTCTCCGCGCTGCACTTCCGCCCCGCCCGTGGCCACCACGATTTCGTGCTCGTTCTTACTTGGATCGTTCTTTACCGTTGCCCGGCTGTTCTGCTGCACGTACGCCGTGGCATCTTCCACGCTGATGGCCGCCTGCGAGTCGCGCGAAGTCCACGTCGGCGTGGCCAGATTTACTTCGCCCGTGCTGATGCGCACGGCGGTGTTCGCGCGGTCTTTGGTTACGTTGTTCTCTTCCACCGTGACCAGCGTTTCCGCCTTCACCGTGTATTCCGTGCCGTCCGCAAACGTGATGCGCGCCGCGCCGTCCGAGCCCGTCTGGACCAAATCGCCTTTGTCCAGCGCGGTGTGATAGTCCGCTTCCACCCAGGTCACCGAATTCACTTTCTTTACCTGCACCCGGCCGTCCAGGTTCACGAACTTCGCCTGCGTCTGTGTGAGCGTCAGCGGGTCGTTGTCCACGTTGCCTATCGCTTTGTTGATTCTCTTTGTCGCGATGGTGGTCCAGTCCGGCATGGCCACGTACATCCCCGCGATGATGATCACAAACAACAGCAGCAGGTAGATCGCTACAGTCTTGTACGTCACCGCGTGCCAATACACCTCTACGCGATGAATCTTCGGCGCCTGCTGCGGCGTGGGGGCCGACGTCGGTCGCCGTGGCTCGATGGGGGTTTGCGTTGTCACTGGAGTCCGTGCCGCGATTGCTCCAACTTCGCAATTTAGCACAGTCATTTGCACGTGCGGGCGTCACGCCGCTACCCCGTACTCAATCTACAAATAGCGTTTCCGCCGCTTTTCATCCCGCAGCGCCATTTGGCCCCGTTTTGCGCCACCCGCGTGCGCCTTTCTCCCATTCTTCCCTTATTCGATCAGCCCGCCTCACGCACTCGGCTGCCCACGGCCTTTCATTCCTCATGCCCGCTTTCCACAACTCCAGCACCGCGTCCCGCAGGTAATAGCTCAGTTTCCGATTGTGTGGCTATGCAGGAGTTAGTCCGCCACTCCCAGGCAGGATTGCCAGCCGGACGAATAGAGTGACAGATTGGTTGGCCCAAATGGATGAGCAAGTTCCGCGCTCGGAATCTCGAAAGCAGCTAGTGCCGTTCCAACTATTTCTGCCAAATGAGGGTCCAAGCATCTGACACGAACACGGAGAGAGTATTCTCGAAGGGATTTGCTGGAACGAGTTGGAACGGCACTAGTGAAACGCCTCGCCTCTGGCCAGCATCGCAAGAATCATTTCCATGCGCTTCTGCTTCGCTTCCGCATAGCTTACCGAGGGTTCTCCCGCGTCCCTTTTGAAAATGCGCAGCCAGATCCCCTCTGATTGGTGATGATTCGCGGCCAGCCACTTGCGAAACTCCGAGGGTGATCGAAAGCGGAGAATCTCATTCATTAGCGTCGGGAACCGGCATCGGCTTTCCAACCAAGTTCATCGGCTGTGCACGGGGATCTGCAACGTCGCAGTCAGCGGTGTGTCCCGGGAGGATCCGCCCGCATAAACACGATAATCACCCGGGAGGAGTTCCCACGCGTCCTTCTCGACGTTGAACACGGACATGAGTTGGGGCTCAAGCGAAAAAGTGACCGTACGGCTTTGGCCCGGATTTAGCTGCACCTTTTCCCAAGCCACCAGGCGCTTCGGCGGTTCACCCGCGCTTGCCGGCAGGCTGAAATAGACTTGCGCCACCTCTGCTCCGGCACGCGAGCCGGTGTTCTTGATCGAGAAGCCGACTTCCACTGACTTGCCTGAAGTCACCTTAAGGTGGGAATAGGAAAAGGTGGTGTACGACAGTCCGAATCCGAATGGGAAGAGCGGTTCTTTGTTCTCGGCATCATACCAGCGATAACCAACCTTCAGCCCCTCGGTGTAGTTGGCGTCGATGAAGACCTGGGTTGGCGACAGCTCGGACCTCGGCGCCTGCTCCGATGGAAGCGGAGCTGGGATGATCAAATGCGGCAGATCGGCCTCGCTCCTGGGGAAGGAAATCGGCAGTTTCCCAGAGGGGTTTACGTCGCCAAAAAGAATATTGGCGATGGCTTCGCCGCCCCGCTGGCCGGGATACCAGGATTCCAAGACGCCCTTCACGCTGTCCAGCCAGGGCATCAGAACCGGGTCTCCGTTCTCCAGCACGACGACGGTATGAGAATTCGCGGCGGCAACTTGCTTGACCAATTCGTCCTGATTGTCCGCCAGCGAAAGATTCGGCAAGTCGGCGCCTTCATGAGTGTGTTGATGGACGAAGACGATGGCGACGTCGGAGCGGCGAGCCAGGCTGGCGGCGGCTGTGGAATCCGTCCCATCGTCGTAGCTGACCTTGGCATTCGGGGCCTTGGCACGGATGGCGCGCAAAGGTGAAGAGGGGTCCCATACCCACACCGCCAGGAAACCGTCAGGGCCGGGCGGTATTTCCTTGGGAAGAACCGCATTTCCGCCGACCGGCTCGACTTGAGCCGATCCGCCGCCAGAGAGCACGCCCACGTCGGCGTGCGATCCGATGACCGCGACCGAATGAAGACTCGAAGCTCTCAGCGGCAATATATTTGCCGCGTTCTTCAAGAGAACCGTGCCTTGTTCCTCCACGCGTTGCGCCACTGCTGCGCCAGCGTCGGCGTCGATTGGTTTGATCACGGGAGGATGGTCAATCACGCCGAACGCAAACATCGTGCGCAGAATCCGATGCACCATGTCGTCGAGCCGTGAAAGAGGAACTTCGCTGCTCTCTACCGCGGTCTTTAGCGGAGCGGAGAAGTACTTGTTTTCGTAAAATTCCTGGTCCAGACCTGCTAGCGCAGCCTTGACGGTGCTGTGGGTGGCGCCCCAGTCTGACATCACCCAGCCTTTGAAGCCCCAATCCTTCTTGAGCACCCGGTTCAAAAGGTAGTCGTTCTCGCAGGAGTAATCCCCATTGAGGCGGTTGTAGGCGCACATCACGGTGCCAACCCCGGAATCTCTGATGCCAATCTCAAACGCCAGCAGGTCGAGTTCGCGCAGGGCACGCTTGTCGAGATTTGAGCTGACTCCGAAGCGATCCGTCTCCTGGCAGTTGACCGCATAGTGCTTGATATCGGCAATGACGCCCTGGTCTTGAATGGCCTTCAATTCCTGCCCGATGATCTTTCCCGCAAGTACCGGGTCTTCGCCGTGGTACTCGAAATTGCGTCCATTGCGCGGCTCGCGCATGATGTCGTTGCCGCCGCCGAGGGAGACGTTGAAGCCCTGGGCGCGCGTTTCGCGGCCAATGACCGCTCCGAATTCATACGCCAGCTTGGGGTCCCAGGTTGCGGTTTCGGCCAGCGATGCAGGCAGCGCTGTGGCCATGCCCTGAGCGCGTTTGCCGAGGTTGGTGACGCCCACGCCCGCGCCGATCAGATTGAGGTCTGGGATTCCCAGGCGGGGAATTCCGGGGACAAATCCGTCTCCCCCAAGTGCTCCCGGGATTTTCGGGCCAATCATGGCCATACTTCCGTGGACAAGCTGAATTTTTTCATCCAGGGTCATCTGCTCGACGAGCAAATCGGCCCGTTCATCGGGTGAGAGACGCGTGTTCGTCCAGGGCTGGCCGGGAGCCTGAGCGGAGGCGAGAAATGCGCATGAACTTAGCGCGAATAGAACTACACCGAAGGCTGCCGCAGGTGCGCGTCTTGGCATCGTTGAGACTTTGCGCGGCTTCTTGCATGTGCGGCCGCCCTTCCAGTGCCCCGCCCGGCAGAGCAAGCCGGTAAGCACTGAAGTGACACTCAAACGTGATGTACGAAGGATTGCGTTCTGGTTCATGGCGTGTGTCCGATCACTGGGTGTGAATTCTATCAGCCTTGCTTCCAGGGGTTTGAAGAATAGTTTTCCGTCACGTTCTCCATTTCTTGTCTTGCGCGACACTCTCTCGAACGCGGAACGCTGTGATCTTGCGGATCAGAGGTAGAGGTAGCGGCTTGTCCAGCGGAAACTGGATCGATCCCGTAGTCGTGGCAAATTTCCGAAGATCGTTCGCGAACGCTCTCACTGCTAACGGCGTGGGATAGAAGCCGATGTGATGTTTGAACGCGGCGAAAGTGACCAGTATCCTGCGATAGGAAAAGGCAGGCATCCCCCACTTCAGGCTTTCCTTGGCCCCGGGCGCAGCTTTGCGAATACACGCGCGCATTTCACGCAGTTTCTTCCGAGCCTCTTTGGGTGTGGCATTGATGTAATCGGTGATGCTTTTAGGTCGCGCTTTTTTGGGAGTCATGATTTTATTTTATCGGCTCTTCTACTGATCCTCCAATCACTCTTGCTAGACTCAGCCCATGCTCCCGGTCTGTGGGCCGGTCTACATCCTCGTCAATTTGTCCAAGCAGCCGCAAACCATCAGCCTGCCGGGCCCGATGACCGAAGTCCTCGCAGGCGGCTCCAAATCATCACTTGATCTACCGGTCTACGGCGTCGCCGTGCTTGCCCCGCCACACTGACCCTCAGCGGGGCACACTAGAGGGTTCCTTGTTTTCGTATGAGCGCGCCTATTGGCCCCGCAAAGCAGTCATGAGGGCGACTCCATCCGGGCTGCCGAGGCCCGTGCACGCGTCCCAGCCTTTACCCGCGGAATAATCTCCATTGCTTCCCGAAGTGATGTCGTGAAACGTGGGTTCGACCTTAGCCGAATACAACAGTGCATTGACATAGCCCACATTTGTCCCCAGTGACTCGTTGATGCGTGCCAGCAGCCCGGCCCACAAGGGAGCAACCGCGCTCGTGCCGCCAATCACCGTCTGCTGGCCATCCACGAAAACGTTGTAACCCGTCTCCGGATCGGCATCCCCGGCGACATCGGGCACTCCGCGGCCAACGAAGCCATTCGGTGCCATCGGCACACTTGCGTTCTGCTGGTAGCTGGGCAGCGCAAAGATTTTGCTGACGCCGCCGCCTGTCGCCCCCTCATTCGCCGAAAGCTCGTTCCATGCCTGCTCGCTGCCGATCGCCGCGCCGGAGATCGTCAATTTTGTGCCGCCACAGCCGACCACGTAGGGACTCGCCGCGGGAAAATCCACGGTTGGCGCTCCGCTCGCGCTTCCGTCCGACGCGCCGTCGTCACCCGAAGCGGCCAGCACGGTGACGCCCATCGTGGCGGCATCCTGGCACGCGGAGTTCAGCGCGTCGCGTGACTGCGCGGTCCATGAGTCCTCCGGCCCGCCCCAACTGATCGAGATTATCGACGGCTTAAGTTTCGCGTCATGCACGGCCGTGGTCACGGCGTCGATGAATCCTTGGTCCGTGTTGGGTGCGAAATAGACGCCGATTTGTGCCCCGGGCGCAGTAGCTCCTGCCACCTCAATATCCAACTCGACCTCGCCATCGGCGCCGCTTGCATCTCCCGTCGGAGAATTCGTAGCGCCGTCCACGGAAACTGCCGTCACCTTCGGAGTTGCAATCCCGAGATTGCCAAAAAATGACTGGAGGTCGCTGGCGTGATAGCCGCCTCCCAACTCGATCACTCCGATGCACTGCCCGGCGCCCGTTGCGCCCGAGGGGAAACCGTAGGCTTGCGCGACTTGCAGAGGAGAGTAGGAAACGGCCGCTGCTTGCGCGTGAACGTTTGGTTTTTGCTTGCGCAGGCGAAAGTGCGCTTTGGTTTGCGGGCGGTTGTCCAGCCCGAAGACACCCTCAACGACGAATTCCAGCTCGGCGGGAATCGTGAGGCTGCCCGTGCGGCAGCGGTACGCGCCCGCGCTGTGTTCGTAGCGGCGCAAGTCCGCGCCAAACGCGTCGTTAAATGCCTGAACCGTGCCGCTGAGTTTCACCGTCCGGCTCGCGCGATCCTCGTTCACAACCTGCAAGCCGTATTGCGCCGCAAACGCGCGAATTTTCTTGAGATCCGCGGCCGACGCGCCGTGCAGACGCGCAAATTCCTTGCGGCTGAGATATTTTCGCTCGTGCAGAAGGTGCGCGTCCATCTGCGCAACCGGTGGAAAATCGCCGGGCTTTGCTTGGCGCCGCAAGAACACGCTCACTTCGATCTGCTGATTCGGATCAGCCGGTCCGGCATCCTGCCCGCCCGGTAATGCTGTCCGCGCGCTGCCCTTTAGCTCCACCCGACCCTGTTGCTTTGCCATGAAGTGCCTCCATGAAGACTCAAATGTGCGAGGCCGGGTGCCAAAAATTATATCGTGAATCGGGGCGCTTGGCCGCCACATGCCCGGGTAAACCTCGATAATCACGCTCCCCGGATCGCCGCCCACCACCGCCCCGCAACTTCATTTGGGCCTTTCCCTCTCTTTCCACTATAATCTTAAGTTTGTTCACCGCTTTGTTGATCCATTAGGGAGATACCTGGTATGGCTGGCGAATCTAACAAGAAAACCGGCGTCCGAATCCTCTTCGGCGTCGTCATCGGCTTGCTCGCCGTGAGCATGCTCCTCTATCTTGTGCCGCAAGGCCCCAATTCCGCGGAAACTTCCTCGGATGTCGTGGCTCGCGTGGGCGATCAGACCGTCACCCTCGCGGAAGTGCACCAGAAGCTCGACGATATTCGCCGCAACAATCCCATCCCGAAGCAAGTCGAGGCCCTCTATGCGCGCCAGATCCTCGATCAACTCGTCTTCCAAAAGGAAGTGGAATACGAAGCCAGGCGCATGGGCATCACCGTCAGTGAAAAGGAACGCGCCGATCGCATCCGCATGTACGTGCCTTCCGCCTTCAACGGCGACACCTTCGTCGGCATGGATGCCTACGCCCGCGAGGTCCAGCAGCGCTTCCAGATGTCCGTGCCGGTCTTCGAGGATCTCGTGCGTTCCGGTCTCGTCGAGGAAAAGTTCCGCAAACTGATCACCGATGGCGTCAGCGTCGGCCTCCCGGAAATCCAGGATGAGTTCCGCTACCAGAACGATAAGGTGAAGCTCGATTACGTCTTGATCAAGCCCGATGATCTGCTCGGTAAAGTCAATGCCGATGACGCTGAAATCAAGGCCTACTACGACAAGAACAAATCTAACTTCCAGATTCCCGAAAAGCGCTCCGCTCGCTACGCCCTCCTCGATCTCGCGCAGCTTCGCCAGACCATCCCCGTCTCCGACGACGAGCTCAAAGCCCTCTACCAGCAGAACATCCAGCAATACGAGGTGCCCAACCGCGTCCATGCCGAGCACATTCTTTTTCTCACCGTGGGAGGCAAAACCGACGCGGAAATCGAAGAGATCAAGAAGAAGGCCGATGATGTTCTCGCACAGGCGCGCAAGAAGGGCGCCAACTTCGAGGAACTCGCCAAGAAGTACTCCGAAGATCCCGGCAGCAAGACCAAGGGCGGCGACCTGGGCTGGATCATGCAGGGCCAAACCGTCCCCGAATTTGAGAAGGCCGCCTTCAGTCTCAACAAGGGCGAGATGTCCGGCCTCATTCGCACCCAATACGGTTTCCACATCATCAAGGTCCTCGACAAGGAAACCGCGCACACCACTCCCTTCGACGCCGTTAAGGACGCCATTCGTGCCCCGTTGCTCCTGCAGAAGGTGGACGCGGAAGCCGGCAACATTGCCGACAAGATGTCCGCGGAGATTCGCCAGTCTAACAAGACCACTCTCGACGGGCTCGCCCAGAAGTACCACCTCACCCTGGCGGAGACCCGCCCGGTCGCGGCCAACGAACCGCTCCTCGAACTGGGCAACTCGCAAGACGTCAAGGACCAGCTCTTCCGGCTCCGTCAGGGCGACCTGAGCCTGCCCATCCGCACCGACCGCGGCTATGTGGTGATCTCCGTCCAGCAGATTCTTCCCACTCACCAGGGAACCTTAGAGGAAGTCCGCGAGAAAGTCCTCTCCGAATTGAAGCAGCAGAAGGCCGCGCAACTGGCGCAGTCCAAGGCCGCGGATTTGGAACGCCGCGTTAAGGCCGGCGAAAAGTTCGATCCTGCCGCCAAGGCCCTGGGCCTTGATCCCAAGACCTCCGAGGCTTTTGCCCGCAGTGGCTCGGTTCCGAGTCTCGGTAGTGGCAAGCAGCTTTCTGCCGCTTTCTCCCTGAAGTCCGGCGAAGTCGGAGCCCCCATCGCTATCGGCTCCAACTGGGCGATCTACCAGGTCATGGAAAAGACCGAAGCCAATCCCGCTGATCTCGAGAAGCAGAAGAAAACCATCGCTGACACTCTCCTTCAGTCCAAGCGCGCTCTGGCTTTTGATGCCTTCCGTGCCGCCCTCGAAGAGCGCATGAAGAAGGAAGGCACGCTGAAGTTGATGCCAGACAAGATGCGCGGCTTCGGCGACCTGGGATAGTCTAACCAACAGAAAATAAACAGTTTAAATAATTGCCGGGGCCCTCTTGCTCTCTCGGGCGCCGCCCGCTACCCTATTTGCATCTGGTTCAGGCGTACTCGGAAGCTGTGCTTTGGCGCTGTGTCGCGGTTTCGTCTGGCCCTTAGCCCGCTAGCCCATCTTCCAAGGGAAGGATTCCGACTGCCTGCCGTTCTTTTGACTCCGTTGAGGAACTCATCGCCCTCGTTATGAAAAAAACCACGCTATCTCGCTCGTCCAGCATCCGCAACGACTACCGTTGCAGCATCGAGAAGAATCAGACCGGCAAATACTGCGTGCGCATCCGTGTCCTGTACCCACGGCACGCCTGGACTCTGCCCGTCTTCTTCCTGGCTTCCTCCTTCGACCGCGCCATGAAGAAGCTCGAGGAGTCCCTCCATTTCCTTCAGCGCAATGAAGAGAAACTCTGGTTCTGGGGAGTGGACCGCGCCGAGGACTTGGGCTTCTCCGCAGAGTTCCTCAAGGAAGCGAGTCTCCACCTGGACCGCCGCAACGAATTCCCCCGCAAAGCCGCCAACCTCTTCGTCGAGCCTGAACGCGACGTCCCGGCCTTCGTCCTTGGGCCGATTCGCCGCGGTCTTGCCGAAGCCGTCGAATTCGCCCGCGTCCAGCCCGCCGGCGACTGACCCTGCACTTCATTACCCCCGCCCGTTTGGACGCCTTGCCTGGCTATCATAACTTCTTGACTTCTTTTTAGTTGTATTACATCATGCGTCAATTACACTGCGGATTATACGCGATGCGTCCGTTCCAAACTGCCGTTACGCGTCTCCAGCACGCCAGGTCAGTGTGCCGGCCAGGGGCCTGAGCCGCTCCGGGCGAAAGGACTTCCAGAAATGAATCGTACACGCAACATCCTGTATCTCTCTTTGCTGTCGGCCTTGTTCCTGTTCGCTGGGACGTTCACCCTCCTTGCTGCGGCCGCTCAACAGTCTGGGGACCAGACCGATGCCAGCTCCACCAAGAAATCTTCCGAGTCCAAGCAGACGCCCGCCACTCCTTCCGGCGCCGCCGCAGCCAGCGGCGCCTCTGCCAGTCCTGCTCCAGCCGCTAAGCCCGCCGCGACGCAGCAAACTCGTCCCGCGAACAGCACTGGCATGGTGTGGGTCAATACGGATTCCGGCATCTATCACAAGCCCGGCACGCGCTACTACGGCAAGACCAAGCAAGGCAAATACATGTCGGAAGCCGACGCCATCAAGGCCGGCTATCGCGCTGCAGGGAAAAATTAGCGCGCGCTTTCAACGCTCTTTTTTCGCAGGGAAATCTCCTCGTCCACCGCCCGAATTTGTCATTCCGACCGGAGGGAGGAATCCCTCTTCAGCTTTCAATTTAAGTTTATTTATCGCGCAGGATCACTTCGCCGCGGCCCACCATCTGTTCGTTCAGCCACAGCTTGTATTTGTAGCTACCCGCCTTTGTGCCCGGCACCGGCGGGCCGCTCAGCAGGCGCATGCCCATCGGCGCCTGAAAAATGTTCGATGAAAACGGGCAGCGGTTGTTGTCAAACTCCACGCGCAAATTCCCCGCGTCGGATATCCAGCTCACGTGGTCGCCGGGGTCCAGCACCACCACCTGAGGAATCAAGCCGACCAACACCGGGCGTTCCGCCATGCCTTCTCCTTCGCGTTCTTTCTCTTTCCCTGCGACGATAGCACATCCCTCCGCCCTGTTCCTATCTCCGCCGTTTCCCTTGCCGCACCACCATGCCGCGCCGCCGCTGCCGCCGCTTGATTCATCCCGGGAGCGCCAACTCTGCTCCATCCGGCGGGTTCGGCGGGATGAATCTCGCGATTGGCGTCCATGCCTTCCTCCAATCCGCCACCCAGGGGATTGCCTTCCTTCAAACCGCCATTCAGGAGAATGGCGTTCCCAGGCGGATTTACAAGACAACTGGTGTGCGTGCGGCATTGTGGGCCGCTCCGGAATTGACCGGCTGGAGGGGGGGTATACCCCCCTATTTCTCGCATCAAGGGGAAACAAAGGACTTACGGGAGAATGGCTTGCATCAAGGGGAAACAAAGGAGTTAGGTGCGTTTTAGGGCGAAGATGTGGCGAATATGGAGGCGCTTGCGTTCCACAATGGGAAGGGCTTTGGAGGAAGTGAGGAGAAGAAAGAAACGGAAATCGTAACGCAGAGACGCAGAGAGCGCTGAGGTGCGGAGAGGAGCAGAGAGGAGAGGGCATGATTACGCAGCGTCGGGGGAGTCTTGGGAAGATGGGATCGCGGGGGATTTGGGGGGAGAGGCGGGCTTGGAGAAATACTTTTTTTGGAGGGCTTTGTGGAGGAAATCGAACGCGGTGAATTCCATGAAGCGAACTTGATCGTGCATGCCTGACTGAGACTTGAGGAGGTTGGAGCAAATGTAGGCGAGGGCAGAGGCGCGTTTGGTGGAGACGCGATTCGCGGCGAGGGCCTGGAAGAGGTTGCCAAGAATGTGATTGATGTCGATTTGCGTGAGGAAATCGCCGGAGGGGGTGGCGAGTTCTTCGGAGAGATCGCGCTGGCCGGGGTCGGGAAACTCGGAGGGGTCGAAGTTCAGAGCGGGGGAGTTCATTTGGCGGCCTTGGATGCGGGATTGGGAGAAGAAGTGGGAGCCTTGGGATATTTAAGTTCGACGAGTTTCTTGAAGGTGGCCGCGTCCAGCTCCCAGCGGGCGGCTTCTCTTTTGGCGGCCTGCTGTGTTTGCGTGAGAAGGCAGCCGATGTAGGCGAGCGTGCCGGCGCGGCGGGAGGAAATGCGGTTGGATGCGAGGGCGGTGAAGAGCCTTCCGAGGACGTGGTTGATGTCAATCTGGGTGATGAAATCGCCGGCGGGAGAGGCGAGCTCGGCGGAGAGATCGTCCTCGCGGGGCTCTGGATTCGAGCGGCGGCCGTGGGTGAGGCAGAGGCCGTCATGCTTGGGATGGGCGGGGAGGCCGCACATGCGTCCATTGGCGAAGGTGAATCTGCAGAGGTTGAAGGGGTCGGAAGGTCTCGCGTTAGACATGGGGAAAGTATAGCGAAGAAATACTATAATGTCAAGATACTATTGTGTACCGACAAGACATTTTTGAGCGAGTGTTCGAATACGTTGTGGAAAAGTGGCGTAAGTGTGGAAAAGTCCACAGTTGACAGTTAACAGTTGAAAGTTCGGTGGGAGAGCAGTCAAGAGCCATCCTCTAAAGAACGGCGGGCGCAGGAAGGTCGCACCCTAGAAAAGCGCAATTGTGCGGCACCCAGAGTCGCATCCGGAAGTTGAGCCCGTGTCACTGAACTAGTCACGTGCAAACTCGACCTGAACTTTTTGCTCGGCAAGAAACGTAGCGATTTCCTTGATGTGCGCGCCGATTCCCACATTTAGGAATTGGTGTTCAATTGTCTGCACGTTTCCTTGCGATACCTGTGGACTGAACCCCAGGGGAAAATTTACGGTCCTGCTCTGAATTCCGCAGACCCTGCCTCGGGTATCGAAGATTGGCCCACCGCTCTGGCCGCGTAGGCCGGGACTCGACGTTTCAAGAAACAAAGCGCCTCGCTTTGAATTTTGTTCAATCATCATGCAATCCCGGGTGTATATGCCTTCGATTGGAAACTGCGGCGCTGGTAGGACGCCCTCTGCGAACTTGAATTGGCCTGTCACTTCGTCAAAGGTAGCTTGTACCCCGTGGAATGGGTAGCCAAGACGGCAAAGGGAAGTCCCGATGCGAAGAGGCGAGTCCGGGTTCTTGAAAACCGGATAGCGTGCAACAGAGTCCGGATTAAATCCCTGCATCTGACCGACCGCGAGATCTCGAACGGGATTTACGGCTACAGTTTCTATTTTCACTCCGTCCATGCCCCACCAGAAGCTTCCCGAGGTTATCCACTTGGGATTCGACTTGAGATTCTTTAGGTACTTTGCACGCACGCCCTTCGTGAAGAGAGGATTGTTCTGAATCTCAGCCTCTTGCCTCCTGTACTCTCGAATTTCCGGTGCGTGCTTTTGCGTATCAAAAAAAGCCTGTAATACGTGTGCGGCCGTCAATACCCAGCCCTCCCGATTCAGGACGACGAACGTGGCCAGACCGGCCTCTACGGTTCCGTCGAAATGACGAGTACAAATAACTAGTGGTAAGGTGCAGGGCCTGACAGAATCCAAGGCATCCGCGAACATCGATGCTCCACCTCTGGGGGTGATCGGAACATAGCAGGGTGGTAAACGACGTGTCAATAACTTTCGTGTTTTATTCGCCCGGGAGCAGCGTGGGACGGGGCGACCCGAGCTCAGACACCCAACCAAAGTCGGGTGCCCTTCGCCCTTTTCGAGGGGTATGCGATTTCGTATCTGCGCCTATGCCTGTGCCAACCGCCGATCACGCGGGGGGAGCCTGTGGCAAGAGTAGCTGCATTTGAGGTTGGCCTACTTGGCTGACTTTGATTACCCAGGAAGCCAGAACCTGGTCTTCGATTCTCAAAAGGAAAGTCAGGTCGCCCGGCCCAGGGATGACTAGCCCCTGCAACTCGACGATAGTCCTTCCTAATAGACCTCCTGCAAAATTCACCGGAAACGGGCCGCTAAACAGCTGCTGGCCGCCAAGCGAGGCTTGCAACTGAATGTTGAACTCAACAGGGTCAGCTTCCTCTCTACTGAGCAGCGCGATGACTGTGAAGCGGGGTACTGCGACGGGAAACACTGCGGCATTGGAGCCCTCAGCAATGTGAAATGCGCTCACAGCGTTGTTCCTGCTGTCAATCGATGCTGAGTCGGCACAGAGAAATAACTTCGAGTGAAGCATCCGAGCTCCTCATCAGGGGGCGATAATCATTCGAGCAATCGTCGCCGCGGGCTGAGTGCTTGCACTGGGCGTACCGATGCGCGCAGGAACCTGGATGGTCTGACTTTCAACATGGGAAAAGGTCTCGAGAAGCGCCGCAGCAATATAGCCGAACCAGCGCCAGGATGTGTCGGCGCAGGAAAATCTGAAGGCCTCTCGAAGATGATCAGCAGTAGGCTTGAACCACAGAGCCACCAGGAACGCGTACGGACGGACCTGTTCAGCCGGGGTCGCCGGTTCAACACGTAACGCTGACTCCAAGGCGTCAAGGATCTGTTCTCCAGAGCACGCGTCACATATCGCTCGGACCTCGGGGTCAGCTTGCAGTTTCCTCACCAAGAACAGAGGAGTATTCGCGACGCCATATGCTCGACTCGCCTCAGACAATTCCCAGTCGCTTGGATTCTTCATGTTTTGACTCGATAGTACGAGATCTGCGTGGCGTCGTAAGGACACTCATTGACTCGATGAATCACCTCATGGGCCGGTCCCCATTTGCTGAGAATGATTGGAACAACCTCGGAGCCAACGACGATACCAGAATGCTCCGCGTCGCCATCGGTAAAATAGACTACCACGTCGCCCGGTAGAACGTCTTGGGGTTTTACAGCCTCATAGTCGTCGTCGTGTAGTATTTTCGCAATCTCTGCCGGAGCCCAAATCCACGTACGCCTGCTCGCAAAAGTGAGTCCGTGACAATTGTACTTTCGACTCGGGGAAATGGGCCTATGGCATCCGGACGGGTATTTCCGCTTGTAGTCTTCGGTCAGTATCGCGTCTCCTGCGCGCACGGGCGAACGGTCGATCTCATTCTCCACCTGGTTCTCGCATCGAGTATGGAGATTCAGCTGTGAATGCAAAAGTAGAACTGGCATGTCGCGTGAAGGGACCCCTTCAGTCCATGTACAAAGAATACGGCAGATGAGTGTGCCTCACGGGGAAATGATTACTTCTTCGGCTTATCTGTAATCAAACAAGGCACAAGAATATAGTGCGGGGACAGGAATCGTGCCGGGTGCTCCAGCCTCGTGGTGAGCGGCTGGTCTTGGGGTTTCCAATTCCAAGCGAGTACCAGTTTCGAAACTGGTGCCCTGATAAGTAAGTGGCGAGTGGCGAGTGGGGAGCGAGAGAGATCCCTCGACTGCGCGACCCGACGCGCCACAATTCGGCGCGAAAGAGAAAATCGGGTCGCTCCGCTCCCTCCTGCGGCGGGCAGGCGGGATGACAAGGAGGGAGAGCGGAAAAGAGCGGCGCGCCGACATTCCCGTTGCTGCACGAGAGGGGAGACAGAGCCAAGAACCGACCTGAAGGTCGGCCACTACAAGTGAAAGAGAAACCCAGGAGCACAGGCAAGAGTGCCTGTGCCACCAATGCAGGAGAAAGAACCGGTCTAAAGACCGGCCACTACAAAGGCGAAGAGAAGAGCAAGAGCCGATTGGAGATGAGCTAGCTGCGCTGCGAGAGATCGCGGATTGTGCGCAGCATCCGCTGCTCCATGATGAAGTGCATAGGCTCCCAGAACAGCCGGCCCACGGCGCGCGACACCAGCGACGGCGACGTTCCGCCACGCACGCGCGTAATCAGGCGGCTTTGCCGGTCTCCCAAGGGTTCCAGCGTCAAGCTCCAAAAACCTTCTTGAGCCGGTTTTCCCGCTTGCAGCCTGGCCCAATCGTCTGCGCTGACCATCACGAACGAGCGCGGTGGCTGCACCACCGCAGCGATCATGCGGCCCTGCCCGTGAAACCGCTTGGGTGTAGCGAACCATACAGTCTCTCCTGCGGCTCGCGGTCTCCATCCCGGCACGAGATGTTCCACCCGGGGCATTTCGCATCCGGCCAGATTCTCGAGGAAGGTGTAGCTGTAGAAGCCACTGCGGTCCTGCCCGATCTGCATCAGCCAGGGCCACACCTGCTGCGGGGATGCCTGAATCGTAATCGCATGCGTTGCCTCTCCCGCATAAACCGGGAACAAATCGTCTCCGGGCAGAGTGGCGCGAGCTTCCGCAGGGGTTGTGCCCCAATGCAAACACCAGCCACGCAGCCCAAGGTGGTAGATCAGCCCGGCCGCCACGAAAACCGCCAGAAGCGTAATTCCAGCGCGTACGAACCACTTTCGCATTGTGTGTACCCCCACAGTGGGCAAGCGTACGCCAATGGCCGGCGCCTGTCTGTGACCACGGTACGGCGACAAGAGAAACCCAAGAGCACAGGCAAGAATGCCTGTGCCACGAACGGCAAGAGGGAGAGTTTTGAGGAGGTTCTATTTTTTGGGGGAGGCTGTTGTCGGAGCTAAAGCGCCGACATTCCCATATGCGGAAAGGAGGTATTGCAGTTGTAGGTGTGGGGCTTTAGCCCCGCCCGAACGCACGACTGAAGTCGTGCACTTACAGAAAACATTCCGGACTCTAGGGGGGAAGAGAGCTCCCTCGAAGCTCGGGATGACGGCGAGGAGAAAGGGCTAGCCGCCAAGTGCTGCTATGCGAGATCGTCAGACGCTTTTCGGCGTTGCGCTAGCGCCTGTCGCGGTTGGACCTGGGGCTACCGGCGATGCGCCGGCGCCGGCTGCGGCCGCGGCTGCACGGGCGGGGACGTCCTTTTCGGCTTCCTTTGCGCTGCGGTCAATTTCGATGGTGCCTTTGAAGTCTGCGCCGTCTTCGATCATGATTTGCGCCGTGGTGAGATTCCCGACGACGTAGCCGTCCTTCTTGATCTCGACGCGACCCTTCGCGTGCACGTTGCCCTTGACGTAGCCGTAGACGACAACGTCGCGGGCGTTGATGTCCGCCGTTACCTTGGCCGTCTTTCCGACGGTCAGCTTGCGGTCATTCAGATGGATCGAACCTTCCACTGGGCCGTCGATCAGCAAATCCTCGGTGCCGGAGATTTCGCCTTTCACGCGCAGGCTCGCTCCCAGCCACCCCGTCGCGCGTTCCGCTGTTACATCCACGGGATGCGGCGCGTCCGTGCTCTTCGTTTCGGGTTTCTTCTCATTCCACATGTGATCCTCCTTGGGACACCACACCCCATGCGGATTTCCCGAGGGAGTGCAACAATCCCGATTCCTTGCTCCTGCCTGCAGAGACTCCACGCAAGATTGAGGGGTGCCATGCATCCTACTCCTGCGAGGCGCGCGCGGCCACTACATTCTGCAGAGGAAGATACACTCGCGGAATTGCTTACGGCGTAAAAGCGGCGGCAAGCCACCGCACTCCAAAATGCTCGGCCGCGTCCTCCAACTGGCGGGTGCGGCGCCCGGCAAGCACGGCCATTAGAGGCCTGTCCCTTTTTGTACAGTCCACTTGTGGATAGATTTGTTACGCTCACACGTTTCACGGAGACAACCACCCGAAACAGCAGGTACGCCCTGCGCCAAGCGACGGGCGCAGGAAATCACGGTAACGGAGGCAACACTCATGAAAGCAGTTGGACTTATCACCAAGGGAGTTCTTCTCCTTCTTGCGGGAACCATTGCTCCGGCCTATGCACAGCGCGAGCAACAGGGAAAGGAGGAGGGCAAACCGCAACAGGAGCAGCAACATCAGCAGGCGAAACCCGCTCAGCAGCATCAGCAGCCGCAAAAGGAGCAGGCGAAACCCGCACAGCAACAGCATCAGCAGGCGAAACCCGCACAGCAGCATCAACAGACGGCCAATAAACCTGCGCAACGGCAGCAACAAACTTACGGCGGCGCCTATCATGGCGGCGTCAAGGCCAACGGCCCCACGAATGGCGGAGTCCACCACAGCGGCGTGCCACAACACGCAGGGCAGGTACGCAGCGGTTTCGCGCAGTCTCGCGCTGGTTCATGGAACAACGACCATCGCACCTGGCAGCAACGCGGCGGCTATAACGGCTACCGCATTCCTGAAGACCGCTTCCGGCTCTACTTCGGGAGTAACCACTTCTTCCGCATCGGCGGCCTTCCGATGGTTTTCGTAGGCGGCTTTCCGCGCTTCCAGTACGACGGCTATTGGGTTACGTTCATGGACCCGTGGCCGGAATCGTGGGATCCCGCGTGGTACGAAAACGACGACGTATATCTTGATTACACCGGCGATGGGTATTACTTATACGACCGCATGCATCCGGGCATCGGGATCGCAGTCACTGTCTCGTTTTAACCAGCGGGGAGGGAACTACAAAGAGCTGCTCAACATGCTTTTCTCGCGTGTTCGCGGGCAGCGCAGGTTTGAAAAGCGCAAGGGTACGGCGCGCCAAGGTGTTCCACAAGGTCTACTTTGCGGGGACGTGGCTAGTACTGGAGTTTGAACCTTGACGCGACGGAGGGGAGGAGTAGCCTACACGCCAAGGCCCACTTTACTGCGGAGATTACCCATGGCCCTCTCTCTCCGTGTCTGTACGACGATTTTGCTTACAGCTCTAAGCGTGCCGGGCGTTTGCCGGGCGCAGAGCAAGAACAAGCCTCCGGATGTCCGACCATCCCCAATAGCAGGCGAAGTCCACGGAACGCCGGTAAAAAAGACTCCCGCTCTTACCGATGACGATATCGCGTTGCTGGCGCCGCGCCCGGCTGCGAACCCAGCGGAAGCTCCGAAGGCTGAGGCAGCCGCGGAGCCTGCGACGAGGGCACCCGCCGAAGCTCCGCAAGACCCGGAGAAGAGGAAGGCGGAGATCGCGGCGCTGGAACAGCAGATCAAAGAGAAACAACTGAAGATTCAACTTCTGATGCGCATGTTCGTTCTCGATGAAGAAGCGTTCCTGAAAGACCCGAGCGGGCAGTCCGAGGAGGAAGAGACTCGGGCGAAACGCCGATTCGAGCAAGAAGAATTGCTACAGGAAGGCAAGGAAGTCGCGCGGCTGCGAGCGAGACTTGAGCAGATCGTGCCGCCGGGGGGCGAGAAAGCTCCTCCAGCCAAGGGCGTGGCGGCGAATTGACCCGCGCTGCCCGGGCCATCCAAATTGACCGTTGCGCTGGGCTTGCCCCTGCGGGACACTGGAGTTCCCGCCGTACTCCAGCGATTCCCCGAAGTACGAACCCGCGGGCCATCCTTGTGGATTCATAAGGATCCGTAAAGGAGCACACTCATGAGCAATCCGATCGGTGAACTCAAGCCTCCCGCACGTTTGATGATGACGCCCGGGCCGTCTTCGATGGACGCACGCGTGTACCGGGCCCTGGCCACGCCGCTGGTGGGGCATCTGGACCCATGGTTCCGCGGCTGCATGGATGAAACCCAGATCCTGCTGCGGCAGATTTTCCAAACGGAAAACCGCATCACGTTTCCACTGTCCGCCTCTGGATCGGGCGGCATTGAAGCCTCGGTGCTGAATTCGCTGGAACCCGGCGACGAAGCGATTTGTTGCGTGAACGGCTTGTTCTCGCAACGCATGTACGTCATCGCCCAGCACACCCCCGCTACCGTGCACCTCGTCGAAGCCCCCTACGGCAAGCCTGTGGACCCGGAAGACGTGCGCAAAGTGACCAAGGGCCGCAAAATCAAGATGATTGGCCTGGCGCAGGGAGAGACCTCTTCCGGCGTGGTGACCAACATCGATCCCTTCCGGCAGGTCGCCGATGAATGCGGCGCGCTGCTGGTGGTGGACGCGGTGGCTACCCTGGCCGGGGTGCCCCTGAATATTGATAAGCAGCGCGTGGACATCTGCTTCAGCGGGTCGCAGAAGGCGTTGAGCGCACCGCCGGGAATGTCTCCGATCACGGTGAGCCCGCGCGCCGAAGAGATATTCCGCACGCGGAAGACGAAGGTGCAGAGCTGGTACTTCGATCTTTCCACGGCGATGAATTTTTGGGGCAAGGAACGCCTGTATCACCACACACCGCCGATTTCGCTGATTTACGCACTGCGTGAAGCGATGCGTATCGTGATTGAGGAAGGCCTGGAGGTGCGTTGGGAACGCCACCGCCAGAACCAGCACGCGCTGATCGCCGGTGTGGAAGCGATGGGCATGAAGCCTTTTGTGGAGAAGCCGGCGGACCGCCTGCCCACCGTCACTGCGGTCAAGATACCCGCGGGCGTTGACGACTTGAAGTTGCGCAATCAGCTCCTCGAAGAATTCAACATCGAAATCGCCGGCGGCATTGGCGCGACAAAGGGACAAATCTGGCGGCTGGGATTGATGGGTTTCTGCAGCCAGAAGCAATTCGTGCTGGAATTGCTGGGCGCGCTGGACAAGGCCCTGGTGGATCAGGGCCACCGGCACGAGCCGGGCGCCGGAGTGGGCGCCGCCATTCGCCACTACACCCACGCGGAAGTTCCCGCACTCGTAGGGCGCTAAACGCCGCGCGGATTCGCCGCAACGCTCACAACTTTTTTGGATTTGCCGGGCTGAGCTTCAGCCCGCCGCGGAGTTTTTTGCGCGCGCCGCTTCCAGATACCGCTTGCGGTACACAATCAGCACCGCCAACATCGCCGCGGCGAACACGAACCCAAAAGCCATCATTGACTTGAGATAGGTGTCCGAAAAGGGAAACAAGATCATGGGCGATTCGGTATTCGCAGGCAATTCGGGAATCTTGGGCATCATTTTGGCGATGGCTTCCTTCATCGTGGGCACGAATTGCGGATTCAAGAGCGTCACAATCCCGCCGAGGAAGAACAGCGCTTTGCACCAGATCAGAGGATCCAGCGCCCACGGCTTCAGCTTGATGATGCCGACGCCGCAGACCACGTCGACGATTCCGAGCAGGACGAAGAACAGCAGGGAAACCCTGCCATGAAACGCGTGGCCAAAAAGGAAGAGCGGTACCGACGAGATCAACGAATGCGGAATGAGTGTCATCGTCAGCATGGAAGCGCCGGAGAAGATGTCAAAGCCTGCGATGATGAGCAGCGGCAAGGGGCAAGCCGGCCCGCCAGGAACATAGGAAGGAGGCGCTGGCGGTTCTTGCGGGAGGCCGGAAGCGTCCAACGTTTTCCCGGGATGGAGGCGCACAAGGAGCGGGTTGAAGTCGTCCACCACTGCCTTGCGAGTAAAAAGGATGAGCCACCAGATCCCCACGCCGAGAGGGATCGCATAGAACAATGCCAGAACCCACTTGAAGACGGCCAGGAACGACGCGGTTTCGGCGGCGTTGGGCAAAGTGGAAGGCAAACTATTCATGATGAAGAACGTGGCCACCATGGTGATGGTGGAGAAGAAGGCCATGAGCCCGCCCCAAATAAGAATCGAAATGCGGGCCCAATTGCGCCGGCGAAGAATGCCCACGCCGACAAAAATGCCAAAGATGGCGAGAAGAAAGAGGAACAGCCAGGTCACATTGGCCATGGCCCGCGCGGCTTGGGGGAACGGAACGCCATCATCCGCAGGCGCGATGCGGGACACGAAGTGCATCGAGATTTCGACGAAGATGGCGAAGAGCGCACCAAGCGCGCCGAAGAGGATGGCCACAATGCCGGCCGCGGTGACTGCGGGATGGGACTTGGGATTGGGTTGCATTAGGAAAGCTATATCATCTTTGGAAAATGAATGGGCAGGAAAATGGGGCCATCGAGAAAAGAGGTGCACTGAATTGTGGCCGACCAGCGCAATCAAGCGCGACGCCATGTGGCATCGAGCGTAAATCAAGGCCGGACATTGACTTGCCCAAATAGCGGACCTAGGATTCCACTAAGACGGCGGGCCATTGGGGGGAGTTTTTCCCATGCCAGACCAGGTGCAAGCGCAGGATCTGCTCCTCGGACTGCAAGTCAGTCATTACCGCATCATCGAGAAAATCGGCAGCGGGGGCATGGGTGTGGTCTATCGCGCCCGTGACGAGCATCTCGACCGCGAAGTCGCAATTAAAGTCCTCCACGCCGGAACGATCACCGACGAAGCAGCGCGCCGCCGATTCCAGAATGAGGCGCGAGCCCTATCCAAGCTGAATCATCCCAACATCGCCACGATTCACGATTTCGATACGCAGCGCGGCACCGACTTCCTGGTGATGGAGTATCTTCCCGGCGAGACGCTCAGCCACAAACTGGCGGGCGGGCCACTGCCGGAAAAGGAGATCGTGCGGCTGGGAATCCAGCTTGCCGAGGGCCTGGCAGCGGCCCACGAACACGGAGTTGTGCACCGCGACCTGAAGCCCGGGAATCTCTTGTGCAATGAGGGACGCCTGAAGATTCTGGATTTTGGATTGGCCAAACTGCGGCGGCCAGTGCCCGAAACGTCGGTGACCGAAAGCTTGGAGCAAACCCACTCCATCTCCGGAACCTTGCCGTATATGGCGCCGGAACAGTTGCTAGGTGAAGAGGTGGATGCGCGTACCGACCTCTACGCTGCGGGACTCGTCTTGTACGAAATGGCGACGGGCCAACGGCCGTTTGCCGATCTGCCCAGCGGGCAACTGATTGCGGCGATCCTGAAGTGTTCACCAATTCCAGCGAGGACTCTCAATCCCAAACTTTCTGTGGAGTTGGATCACATCATCACGAAATGCGTCGAGAAGGATCCCGAGAATCGCTACCAGTCCGCCAAGGAAATGGGCGTGGATTTGCGCCGGATTGAGAGAGAGATGCACTCGGATCACTCTACAGAACAGGTACCGGCCAAGGGCAGGGAACCGTTCCCCAGCGCGAAGAAGTGGGCGACGGCAGGAGTAGTCGCGGCCATGACAGTTGTCATTGCAGGCGCGCTGGGTTTTCCGAGCGCGAAACGCTGGATAGCCGGCCGCTGGAGCGGGGCTGGCCGGATCGAGTCGCTGGCCGTGCTGCCTTTGGCGAATCTTTCCGGCGATCCTGAGCGTGAGTATCTGGCGGATGGGATGACGGAAGAATTGATCACGCAACTGGGAAAAGCGATGCCTCTGCGGGTAATATCGCGGCAATCCGTAATGCAATTCAAGGGCAGCACTCTGTCACCGGGAGAGATTGGGCGGAAACTGGGCGTTGACGGAATCGTGGAAGGGTCTGTGGTGCAGTCGGGTGGGCGAGTGCGCGTGACAGCGCGGTTGGTGGACGCGGCTACCGAGAAACCGCTGTGGAGCGAAGAGTACGATCGCGACTTGCGCGATGTGTTGTCGTTACAGGGCGAAGTCACACGCGCGATTGCTCAGGAAATCCGGGTGAAATTGACACCGCAGGAGCAGGCAAACCTGACGAAAGCGCGTCCCGTGAATCCCGATGCGTACGAGGCATGCCTCAAGGGGCGCTTCGAGTGGTACAAGCTCTCGAAAGAAGGATTGGACAACGCCGAACACTACTACCAACTGGCGCTGGAAAAAGACCCGAATTATGCGCTGGCCTATACGGGCCTGGCTGACGTATGGCTGGAACGAAGTGATACCGGATTATGGACGCCGCGGGATGTGATGAAAAAGGCCAAGGCTGCCGCGGAAAAGGCGTTGGAATTGGACGATACGCTATCGGAAGCCCATGTGAGCCTGGCGAACATCGAGACCGCCTTCGAGTGGAACTGGCCGGCGGCAGAAAAGGATTTCCTTCGGGCGATTCAGCTAAACCCCAGCAATGCGGACGCGCACTTCATGTACGCCGATTTCCTGATTTCACTGAAACGCAACCAGGAATGGCAGAGGGAGATGCAGCGAACTCTGGAACTCGACCCCATGAGCACCTTTCACAGGTCCTTCTACGGGTGGCACTTGATTTATCTTGGGCGCAACGATGAGGCCATTGCGCTTCTCCAGAAAATCCTGGCGACGCAACCGGAACTGTCGTACGCGCATATGGGACTCTGGGGCGCGTACTTCAAGAAGGGGATGGACAACGAGGCGCTGGAAGAAGCAGAAAAGTTTTTTGGAGTGTTGGGGGACCAAGAAGTCGTAGCGAGTTTAAAACGGGGCTCCGGCGAAGGCAATTACCGGCTGGCGATGAAACGCGCCGCGGACGTCCTGGCAGCCCGCAGCGCGCACACCCATGTGCCGGGAGTGCGGATTGCACGGCTTTACGCGCATGCCGGAGAGAACCCGGAGTGCCTGACCTGGCTGGAAAAAGCCTTAGCAGCAAGGGAATCGCCTATGGTCCATCTTAATGTGGCGTGGGACTGGCAGAACCTGCGGAACGAGCCGCGTTTTCAGGCGCTGCTACGTGGAATCAACTTTCCTCAGTAGGCCGAAGGAAGTCGTAGAATCCCGCGGAGAGTGGTGTTTCGGGTTGATCGGGGCGCGATTGACAGTTGGGGAGTGGTGTTTAACACTAGTTGTTCGCGCGGAAGTAGCGGAAAGAGGAGCAAACGTGCCTAGCGTACCGGTGCTTGCCAACAGCGGGGCCATGAATCAGTTCATCGGCGCATTTGAAGTGACCTCGAGTTTGAGCGGCCACGTGTATCACTGCAGCTTTTCGCACATCTGGAACGCCATTGCCACACGCCACAGCGACACCATTGACGCGAAATTTGTTGTGGATGGCGAAGGGCGCATCGTGGGACTGGCGCACACCGCGTTTGTGGAATTCCACGCGAAAGCGGGGCGCGACCTGAGCGACCGCGAGGCCAGTTTTGTGGCCGCGGAATTTCTTTTCGAGCGGCTGGTAGAGGAAGACGAGCGGCCGCTGTATGATGTTCCGCACGAAGAAGTGAAGCGGCTGATCGAGCTGGCTGGGATCAAGTAGGGAAATTCACGCCATAATTGCAAGAGCAGAGGCCGCCGCGAAAAGCCGGCGCGGCACGAAATAAGTGCGCGACGGAGAAGCGATCCGCGCTGCAGTCGTTAAACACATCACATCCTTGGAGTAGGAAGAGAAGAGAGATGCCTCGCCCCAACGAAGCGTACGGGGCGCAAAACCAGCGCTCCACGGACTCCGTTCGGAATCACGGTTCTGTTCGGGGTTTGCTGCGGTTTGTCGAGGGGCGCGCAGTTGTAAAAGCGGCGGCGAGCCGCCGCACTCCACATTGGCGGGTTAGAGTGCGGCTTCATCTTCGGCGCGGAAGGCGGCCAGGCGCGGATGGTGCAGGCCATCGCGACGCACGAAATGGATCACCAGCAAGAGCAGCAAGGCGCCAAAGACCAGGACGCCCGTGGCAGCTTGCAATCCGATCTGCAGGTCGCTGATGTCCGAGATGCGCCCGATCAACAATGGGCCGAGCGCGCCCAAGAGTTGCGTGGCGAACATGTAGACGCCAATGGCGGTAGCGTGGGCGCGTTGCGGGGTAAGATCGTGGAGCACCGCCGTTGTGGGTCCGTGATACCACGACATGAAAAACATGGCCACGAAGAAGCCCGAAAGGACCGTCAATTTTTCGTCTGACTGGATAGCGAGAAGCAGGAACGGCGTGGCCACGAGGAAGGCGCCGGCGATGACCAGGATTCGGCCGTACTTCAGCCGCCTCTGGAGACGGTCCGCAAAGTATCCTCCGGAGAGCGCTCCCAGCACAGAAGAAAGCAGGGCAATGATGGCCAGCGAAAGAGCAGCTTCCTTGAGGCTGAAGTTCTTGTAGTTCATGGCGTAATCAATGCCCCAGACGACGAAAGAAACGCTGGAGAAGGTGATGCAAATGCCCGCGGCGATCATGGCCACAAACGCGGGCACGCGAAGAAGGTCCCAGACGCTGACAACCTCCGAGCGGGGCCGCCGGGGAGGTTCCTTGAGCGTGAGAGCGGACAACCCAGGGAGTATGCCCAGGACGCCAATGATGATGAAGGCGTGCTGCCAGCCATGGCGGGCTCCCATGATGCCGCCGAGCGCCAGGCCGGAGACGCCGCCCAGAATCATGCCGGAGGCAAAAACGGCTTGCGCCATGGCGCGGTTATCCTTCGAGAAGGAATCGGAAATCAGGGATTGCGCGGCAGGGGCATAGGCAGCTTCGCCGATACCAACAAGTCCGCGGGCGACGAAGAGGAAGAAGAAAGTGGGAGCGAGGCCGCTGCTGATAGCGGCGAGACTCCAGAAGAGCACGCCCGCAGCAATAATTTTCGGCTCATTGAAGCGATCGGCGAGGTAGCCGGAGGGAATACTGGCGAGCGCCAGAATGACAAGCAGCACCATCGGAAGAGAACCGAGCCACGTGTCGCTCACGCCGAAATGCCGGCGAAGCAGGGGAAGCAAGGGATTCAGCACCTGGCGGTCGGCGAAGTTGACAAAATTGATTAAAGCAAGTACAGCAAGGAGGCGAGCCTGCGCGAGCGTGAATGGGATTTTGCGAAATGGCATACCGTCTTGAAATCCTCGCGCAGACGACCTGGAAAGCTGAGGGCCCTGTGGGGGCCGTCTCCATGCGAACCGGGTGGATTATATAACGCGAATGACACAAGCCAAGCGAAACACAACAACCAGTGACCGGTTGGCCACGGTGCTCTCCTATGGGGCGCTGCTGTTGCTGGGTTACCTGGTGTTCCAGATCGTGGCGCCATTTTTGAAGCCGCTGGTGTGGTCGGCGGTGCTGGCGATCTTCTTTTATCCCGTGTACGAGAAGCTATTGCGCAAGAGCTCGCCAACATGGGCGGCGGTGTTTTGCACCCTTGGCGTGACGGCACTCTTGATTGTGCCGGTTTTGCTGGTGATGCTGTATGCGGCACGGGAGGCGGTGGTCGCATCAGTGCGAGTGCAGGAAGTGATCAGCACGGGTTCCGTGGGGCTGCCGGCGCATTTGACGAATTGGGTCAGCGCCCGGCTGCCGGAGCCATGGCGTGGTGTGGACATGATCGGGCTGCTCCGGCAGGGGGCAGAGAGGTTCGGGTCGTATCTGGCAACCAGCGTAGGTTCGTGGTTGAGGAATCTGTTTTCATTCTTTCTGGACCTTTTCATTTTGCTATTCGCCTTGTTTTTCATGTTCCGCGACGGCGAACAGATCGTACGCGCGCTGCGACACCTGATGCCTTTCGACGCCGATATTCAAAAAGATATGTTGGAAGAATCGCGCGACCTGATCTTTGCAAGCGTGGCCGTAGCGCTGTTGATCGCGGTGATCCAGGGAGTTCTGGGGGGAACGGCGTTTGCGCTGACGGGGCTGGGCACACCGGTGTTCATGGGCGTGCTGATCGCGTTTTTTTCGATTGTGCCGGTGGTGGGTTCGGCGCTGATTTGGGTGCCGGCGGCGCTGTGGCTGGGAATCAACGGGCACTGGGGCAAGGCGCTGCTTTTGGTCGCGATTTGCGGCGGCGTTGCGGGAGTAGCGGATAATTTCGTGAGGCCGCTGATGATGAGGAATCGCACGCGATTGAACGATCTGCTGCTGTTCATCAGCATTCTCGGTGGTTTGGATGCTTTCGGACTGCTGGGTTTGGTGGCCGGACCAACCATTTTGGCGGCGGCGATGGGGGTATTCCGCGTGTACATGGAACACCGGGAGCAAATGGAGAAGGAGGCTGCGTAACTCAAAGCGTAACGCCCGGGGTAAATTCCGGGCGTGGTGGTACGCTCTGTGCTAGAGTACGCCCTCGAATGAGTGTGACGACCGAAAAGACGATAACCATGCCGGCAGAACTGACGCCCGACAAATTGCGGTGGCGTTGCGAGCTTTCGCGCGTGCCCTTTGAAACCACGGCGCAGGCGCAGAAGCGCGAAGGATTCGTGGGGCAGGAGCGCGCGCTGCGAGCGCTGAAGATGGGCGTGGAGCTTTCCGCGCCGGGCTACAACGTGTTCGTTTGCGGATTGGCGGGCACCAGCCGCGGCGGCACAATCGCCCAGATGATCGAGGATTTGCACCCGGCCACCAAACCTTCGCTGGACAAGTGTTACGTCAATAACTTCAAGATACCCGACCGGCCGCGGCTGCTATCCCTGCCGCGAGGCTCGGCCAACGTGTTTAAGAAAGACATGCAGGCGGGCGTGGACTTCCTGCGGCGGCGGATTCCGCAAGTGTTTGAAGGCGAGCCGTTCCAGAGGCAGAAGGGGCGAATCGTCGAACGCTTTTCCGTGCGTGAAAAGGACTTGATGGACGACTTCACGCGGCGGATCGCCCGCGATCAATTTGCGCTGGGGCACATGCAGGTGGGCGCCGTGGCGCTGCCGGAGATTTTTCCGGTGCTGGAAGGGCAGATGGTGCCGATCGAGGATGTCTCCAAGCTGGTGCACGAGGGAAAACTGGAAACCGGAGTGGCGGAAGAGATTGAGCGGAAGTATGAGCAATTCCGGCAGGAATTCACGGTGGTGTACCGGAAGACGCTGACGCTTTCGCGGGAACTAGCGAGCGAGCTGAGTTACCTGGAGCAGGAAGCGGCTTCGGTGCTGGTGGACGGGGTGATCGAGGAGTTGAAGGAGAAGTATCCCGGCGCGGGAGTTTCCGAGTACCTCGAAGAGGTGCGGCATCACCTGCTGGATAATCTGGGGCCGTTCAAAGAGCGTGAGGGAGAAGAGGAGCAGAGTGGAGAGCAGCCGGAAGTGCTGCAAAAGATGCCGGGGCCGGAGCGGGATCCGTTCCGGGTGTATGGCGTAAACGTAATTCTGTCACACAACAGCGAGAGCGATTCTCCGGTGATTTTCGAGACCACGCCGACCTACGCGAATCTGTTTGGCACGATCCAGCGGGCCTACGATGCGCGCGGCGGCTGGACCAGCGATTTCATGGACCTGCGCGGCGGGTCGCTGCTGCGCGCCGATGGCGGATTCCTGATCATGTATTCGATTGAAGCGCTGTCCGAGCCAGGCGTGTGGCGGGCGCTGAAGCGCACGTTGAACCACACGCGCCTGGAGATTCAGCCCTTGGAAGTGTTCTATCCGTTTGCAACCACGGCGCTGAAGCCGGAGCCCGTGGAACTCAACGTGAAGGTGATCCTGATTGGGGATCGCGATCTTTATGAACTGCTGTACGAGTACGAAGAGGACTTTCGCAAAATTTTCAAGGTGCGCGTGGAGTTTGACGAGGAAATGCCGCTGAGCGATGGCGTGATGGAAGAGTACGCCGGGCGATTGCGGGCGTTGAGCGAAAAGGAAAACCTGTTCCCCTACGATCGCGGGGCGTTTGCGGCGATTCTCGAGTATGGCGTGCGAAGGGCGGGGCGCCGGAACAAAGTGACGGCGCGGTTCGTGGATATTGCCGACCTGGCGCGGGAGGCGCACTATACAGCGGCAGCGGCGGGGGAAAATGTGGTGCGCGCGGCGCATGTGCGCTCGGCGATTGCCTCGAAGATGGAACGCCACAACCTGGTCGAGACGCGCATACGGGAAATGATCGAAGAGGGCACGCTGCTGGTGGACTTGACGGGGGCATGCATCGGCCAGGTGAATGGGCTCAGTGTGATGGAGATCGGGGGGTACGCATTCGGAAAGCCGGTGCGCATCACGGCGAGCGCGGCGCTGGGCAAGGCGGGGCTCATCAATATCGAGCGCGAGGCGAATCTCAGCGGCAGATTCCACGACAAGGGCGTACACATCATCGCGGGGTATTTGCGCAGTTGCTTTGCGAAGGACAAGCCGCTGTCGCTGGCGGCAAGCATCTGCTTCGAGCAATCGTATTCAGGCGTGGACGGGGATAGCGCGAGTTCGACGGAGATTTACGCGCTGCTTTCGGCGCTGTCGGAGCTTCCGTTGCGGCAGGACATTGCCGTGACGGGTTCGATGAACCAACGAGGAGATATACAGGCGATCGGCGGGGTCAACGAGAAGATCGAGGGATTTTTCGATACGTGCCGGATCGAGGGCCTGACCGGGACGCAGGGAGTGATGATTCCGGCGGCAAACGTCGAGGACCTGATGCTGCGGGAAGACGTGCTGGAAGCAGTCAAAAGCGGGAAATTCCATATCTGGCCGATAGGGCGCGTGGAGCAGGGAGTGGAGCTGCTGACCGGAACCCGCGCCGGACAACGCAATGGGGATGGCGGATTTGAGAAGGGCACAGTGTTTGCGAAGGTGGATGAACGCCTGCGCGAGATGGCCAACACGATGAAGGAATTCGAGTGAGGAGTTTCTGTAGGAAGCAAGACCCGCCAAGATGTGAATGAAGTCTTCAGAGAATCAGGGAGAAGGAGCAGAGCAATAAACTTTGCATGGAACGAGATTTGTGTGGTTGGTGTTGCGAAGAAACAATCGCCACCTTTGAAACTAGGGTAACTGAGGCGCAGCCCCTTCGAAGCTCAGGGTAAAAGTGCTGCGCCCCTACGGAAGATTGATTAGTCCAGCCACTCGTCAAAATGAACTCCCTTGGCGTCTTTCCAGGATGCGCCGATCACGGAATGAAGATGGCGCGAAAAGACGGCGGGATTGACCGAGTCGAGCCAATCGGATTGTTTGGGGAGGGCTTGGGAATTGCCCGCGGTCTTCGTTTTCGAGGATTTGTTGGCTTCGGCGATCCATTTTTCCTTCAGCGCAGGCCAATCCAGCTTCTGCATATCGTAATAGGAGAATCCGTTGAGCTTTTCGGGGAACTGTTTGCGGGCGGCGAGGAAATTCTGGGGGATAGAAGACGGAGTATGAGCGGACTGTTGCGCGAGGGCAGCGCGCAGGGTGTCACTCTTGGTGGCGCCCAGCAAAAAGTCGGGCGTCATCGCGAGGTAGTAGAAACTCCATTGAGCCAAACCAGCGGAGCTTTGCCCCCCGCGCAAGGAAATCTTCAGATATGTGGCGGAGCCCTCGTTGCGCTCGGAAGTAATCTGATCGCTGAAAATCGTGCGGAGTAATTTCAGGGCTTCGGGTTTGTTACGGATGCCGAGAAGAAAGATCTGCTTGGTGTCATCGAGGGTAGGGCTGCTCTGGAATGAGGCAATTTCGCCGGTGGTCAGGGCCAGGGCGTCGATCAGGGGCATGCCGAGGCGCGTCTGGATCATTGTTTCCATGGGAGCCACGGTTTTCGCGGCGTCCGGGCCGGCCTGGGAAAGCGCGCGCTTCAGTGCTTCGTAGATTCCGAGAAAATTGATTTGGGTATCGTTGAGAGTAACAGTGTCCGGCGTTAAGAAGGAGAGAGAAGCGGGATTGGCTTGTCCTTCGGGCCAGATGTCAAATAGCGAGCCGGCCGTTGTGTCGCCAAGAACGGCACCCTGCAAGCGGGTTCTGGTGCCTTCGAAGGAGAGATGGCCGGCGAGGACGTGGACGGAATCGAGCTTGAGGGCATTGAACAGGGCGCGCACTTGCGGCGCGGAGGTGTCTGTGCTGGGTGCGAAAGTCTTGAGCTCCGGGACGCGGAGAAAGAATTCAAGGAGGCCGGTGGCGAGAAGAGGTTTGGCTTCCTGGTAGGCCGCGGATTGCGCGAGGGAAGAGGAGTCGCCCTTGCCGGCAAGGCGGTTCAGAATTTCCTCGAACACGGGGAGTTCACTGGCGCTGACGGCGAATTTGCCGGTTTCGGCCCAGTAGTTCACGCCAGATTTGCGTTCAATTTTCAGCGCGGAGACACCGGCGACGGTCAGCGGCGTAAGCTTGGGAATCTGGGCGTCGGCGGCGCGCAGGCGAAGAATGGTCTTTGTGAGCAATTCTTCCTTGCCGGAACGATCATATACAAAAAACAGGCCATTCCAGGCGGGAGCGAGTTTCGAGGAATCGGACTTGACAGGCTTGGCTGGCGCGGCGGAGTCCGGATGCGGGAGGTAGCCCACGACGAAGGGATTGTCGAGCAGGGAAGCATACTGAGCGAGCTCCGCGGGGGAAAGTTTGGAATTGTCCTTCTGTTTTTGGGACTCGCTCAGGAGGGACTCGACGAGGGCGGAGCGCATGGGAGCGGAATCGGGATCATCCCAGAGGCTCAGCAGAGCATTGCTCTTGCGAACATCCCCGGAGGGTGTGCCGCGCCAGATGAGATAAAAAGTGGTTCGCGCGGGGAGCTGAGCGGGCTCAAGCGGAGCCTGCGCGAAACAACAAGCGGCGCAAAAGAGCGAGGAAACGAGCAAAGAGAAAAAGAGCGGGCGTGCGTAATGAGTGCGCATGGGAATAGGTCCTCCACAGCGGAAAGATCGCGGCTAAGGAAATCGTAGCGTCAGGCCGGAAAAGACGAAAGCCCTGTTCCCGGAAGAGTTTCCAGAAGAGGGGACAGGGGAAGAACAAAGCAGAAGGCGGGGGCCAAGATTTGCCGGGATGCCGGTGATGAGAAGAGGAGAGTACGTTTGCGGACTGAACTAAGGGGGCGCAGCGCAGTGCTGCGCCCCCAAGGGAGAAGGATCAGGGCTTCGCGGCAGCGGGAGCGGAAGCCGCCGGGGCGCCAGCGCCGGTGTCCTTTGGTGTAGACAAGTAGCCCGTGATCTTATTCTTGCTGACGTCGAACACGACGATCTCGTAAGGAGACATATGCGCAGTGCCCTTGACGTAGAACTGCACGGGCTCGCCGGCGGTCTTGTCCTTCTTCTCGATGGACTTGTCATCGGCGAGGACGGTCATGGTGTACTTGGATTTTTTCGGGTCGGTCTTATTCAGGGCCATCTGGACGGGGCCAACGCGCTGCGGCGTCTTGGCTTTCTGCAATGTGAATTCGTAATAGTTGCGGTCGCCGCGGCGCCGCAGTTCTTCCAGGTCGTCGTGATTGTGGGCGATGAGGCCGCTCATCACGTTCATGTCGCCCATGGAGCGTTCGAGCTTGGACTTGGTGGCTTCGAGATCGCTTTTGGTGGCTTCGATGTCTTTCTTGGCGCCGGTGACATCGGTGGCGACGGCGCCGATCTTGGCTTCACTTTCCTTTTGCGCCGTGGAGATCTCCTGGGACAAGCGCTGATCGGAGGCAGTCTGCTGCTTGCGGATGGCTTCGGCGCGGCTCCTGGCGTCGGCGAGCTCCGCCTGGGTCATGCCAATCTTCTGCGAGGTGACATCCATCTGTCCCTTGAGATCAGCGAGGCGCGCATTGGCCTGGTCGAGTTGCGCGGTGAGAATTTTATTCTGCTCTTCGGATTTGGCGAGCTGTTGCTGCAGCCGCGTCTGCGCGGAATAACCGGCGTAGGCAAGGGCACCCAGTGCAACGAACAGCACGGCGAACAGCACCATAATCCAGCGGGGCGTACCCAAGTTTTCGTAGTGATAAGACTCCTGCGGATCCGGCACGTTTGGAGAAATACTCATTCTCCCTCCTCAGAAATGAAAGTCATGGACATGGAGCGAAGACATAGGGATTATGCAATTTGTTTTGTGACAAGTCCATCGGGCTCAGCGTGAATGGCCGGGTGGCTTACGCCGGGGCGAGCGGGAGGCCGGGCGCCGGGGCCAGCGGGCAAAGACGGAGGTGCTGAGGCCGCCGCGCGGCGTGAACTCGCCTTTGACGACACACCATTCGGGGTGCATGGCATCCACCAAATCGTGAAGCATTTTGTTGACGGCGTTTTCGTAAAAGATGCCGAGGTTGCGGTAAGCGAGCAGGTACATTTTCAGGGACTTCAGCTCGACGCAGGATTTGCGCGGCTTGTACTGAATGGTGATGGCGCCATAGTCAGGCAGGCCGGTCTTCGGGCACACGGAAGAGTATTCGGGGAAGCGCGTGGTGATGACGTAGCCCGGATACTGGTTGGGCCAGACTTCCAGCTTGGGCAGAGCGGCGGCGATACCCGCCTTGGCATGAGCCTCGGTGTAATTAGCCATCGTGAGCCTCTGGCCTATTGTACCTTTGAAAACAGTACGTTGTTTAGCTTGCCTGGTGGGGGACATTGCCCTATTCTGAGCGCAAAGGCGGAGGACAGCCCAGACCCTCGATGACCTGCCCCATCTGCAAAGAGCACGGTGCTCGACGTTCGCGGCGCCGGTCGGCTGCGGACTACGCGTTGAGCGTATTTGACGTCTACCCGTGGCGGTGCCGCGCCTGCCACACGAGATTTCACGCGCGGTTGATGGCGCTGAGAGATACGTTTCACGCACACTGCCCGGTTTGCGGCAACCTCGAATTGCAGCACATCTCGCCGGAGCATGTGCATGGCGCTCTGAGCCTGGTCTGGCGGCTACTCGGCGTGCCGGCGTTGCGCTGCGAACCCTGCCGGTACAAATACTTCTCGATTCTGCCCCTGCGCGAGATGCAGCCGGAGGAAGAGCCGGTGCGCGCTGCTTCCACGGATTGATTGGCCGTTCCCTTCAAGTTTTGCACGCTCAGTCGCTGTAAGGTTGCCACTCGGCAGCCGGATCGTAGTATCTGGCGCGGTAGTAGGTTCATTCGGAATCATTCAGCACGGGGTCATTACCATAGATCTGAGAATCTTTAATCTGAAATCTGGACCTTTTCCACTTCTTTGCCTGTCCAAGCGTAGAGAATCCCCCACCCCCCATACCCCACAAAAACGATGACCGGGCTCGTAGCTCGGATCGTGTTCTTGCCGTCAAGGTCCGCATATCTTCCAGGGCCTTCGCGCCAGACCACCGGCGTCCCGTCTGTCGTCTCCAACAAGCGAATCTCCCAGCCGCGGACGACTTGGCGCGCTACCACGAGGTCCGCCTTCCGTTTCGGGTTCTCTCCTGTGATCAGGACGAGAGCCCAGGTCGGTTTTCCGTCACCATAGAAATTAACTCTCACAAGACCAGGGCATCGACTGCCGTGATCTTTTTGAAACAGCTTTCGGTTGTACTCGTCGAGATCGGCCAAGGTGACAACGCGTCCACCGGAATACTTCTTTGAGAGTTCTTCAGGCAGCCCAGGCGGAAAAGCGCATCGGTCCTGTGGTGGTGCAGCAACGACCACCTGATTGGCTGCAAACAGGTACAGACCCGCCGCACACGCCAGCATGGCTTTTAATCGCATCGAGGAACGCTTCACGTGTCACCCAGTCCGCCGGGTTTGAGCAATACCGTCATGGCGCGGGTTGTTAGTATGGGGCCAGCCACGCTCCTTCTTTTTTTTGGGGTTCAAATCGCCCAGCATGGCATCTCGCAGCAGGGCATTTGCGCGGGTCTGATAACCCCTCCCTTGCCGACGCAGCCAAGCGATAATATCGGCGTCAAGGCGAAGGGTGAGCTGCTGCTTCAAAGGCCGATAGAAGGGATTGCGGACCGCGTTTTGCCAGAACTTCTCCGTCAATTCCGGGATGTCGGAAGTATCGGTCTCGTTGTCAGGCCGCCGCGCGAGCTTTTCCAGACGGCGTTTGCGCCCAGCCGTAAGGCGGCTATCCGAGAGATTCTTCTTTACGATTTTCGTCATACCGTTGGCGCTCCTTCCGAGCTGCTTTTCGAGCCGAGATGATGCGAATGATTTCGTCCTCTTGCTCGTTCCGAACCGTGTGGGCAACGAGGAGCAGCACGATACCGCCGACCAAACCGAGGGTTTGCCACCGGAGTTCGCCTCCCTCTAGGCGATCCTGCTCGACCAGGGCGTACGGGTCAGCAAAAACCAGCATGGCATCCTCAAAACGCACGCCATGCTTCCGTTCGTTCGACTTGGCCTTCGCTTCGTCCCATTCGAACCGGACCATGGATGAACAGTATAACTCCAAAAATGTAGCTACACAAGAGTAGTGCGCACGTGGCGAGTCTGCTTCTACTGGATCGGGCACTCGAGGGACTTGGCCTGGCGGATTGTGCCGCGCTCATCGCTCAGGGCCGCGTAGCCGCACTTGGGATCGGTGACGTCCTCGAGCAACAAATCGTAGGCGCTGCCACTATGGGAGACATTCAGGCGCAACCTCCAACCGGGGACGATTTCCGGGCCGCTGCCGTAGAGCGCCTGGGCAACCGTGGGGAAGTCCGACGAGGCCCATTTGGTGCCGATTGAGGTGAAGTAACCATTGCCGATGAGGGAGTCCCAATTGGCGTAAATCGCGTGCTTGGATTTGAAATCGAGCTGGGCCTTCTGGATGGCGCGGACCAAATTGATGGCAAAGCTGCGGCGTTCCCTTTCGCGGTCGCCGATGCCGGGCGACGGCTTCTGAGGCCAGGCGGTGGCTCCCAGGGCCAAGCCAATAGCAATCAAGGCGATACCGGCGACGATCGGCAAACGCTTCATGAATCCCTCCGAAGATGCATCTCATTAAGTCCTGAAGCCATCTAAGAACCATAAGAGGATGACATTGAAGCGCGCGAATCTCCAAGGGATTCGGATGGCGCCGGATGAAGCGTTGAAGTCGCTGAGCTGGCTGGCGCTCGGACAGAAGGAGTTACGGCAAAATCCAAAATTACTGAAGGATGCGCTGAACGGCCAGACCCGGGAAGAACCCGCGCAGAAACTGGAATTGGGTACTGGGTCAGTTTCCGGTAAAAGCGCGCTAACCAGGAGGCAGGTTCAAGATTTGGGACGCCGTAGCACCAGACACTTCGCAAGGACGTCATGTAGCGTCTGCTTTTTCGCCGTGAAACCACACATGAGATGTCCGACTCCTATGGTCAGGTTGGAGAGGAATTTTGCCAGGTTTCTTCCCATGGCGCGGCCCCGAGTCAAGCGATTGCCTTCAAGGTCTGTCACGTATAGACGCAGAACGATTTTCCCGATTGTTGCCTGCCACGGAGAACTCTCCAGGAGTGAAAAGTAGAGCCATGGAACGAGGAATGTGATGGCAAGCAGGGCTGCCAGGATTCCAATCGATGGGTCACGTCCTCTCGTTGCGTTAACAATCCTAACGACCGTGATCGCGATGAAGACGAGGATGAACAGTGGAAAAGAGATCAAGAAACCGTCAATCAGAGATGCTGCACAGCGGAGCCAGAACCCCGCGTACGCAGGAGGAGTTCCTGTTGGATTCTCAATGCTATTACCGACAGTCCTCGGAGTGGGTGCGGCCACCGGAAGACACATGTCCGTAGGCGTGATGCCTTCCTGCCGTGACAAGGGCTGCGCGTAGAGCCGATTAATCCTTGGCTGGATAAACCAAACGCCGATAGGGAAAAACCAAAGGAGAAAGAATGACCCCGCATAATCGGGGAATGACACCGGCTTGCCTGTCTCTATGAGCGCTAGGCTTTTGGAGACCAAATATAAATCGTAGAACAAGCAGAACATGGCAAAAAAGTGCAAGGGGAATATGACTGCAATCAACGCTGGCTTGGTGATCCCAAAGAGTACAAGGAATACAATGATATAGACCGCTGGATAGAGGAGGGCAAAGCGAAAGAATCCTAGCCTCAACCTCAAGGCAGGTTGCCCGATTGAATTGAGGAACGACCCCATGGACCAGAGCCAGGCGACAAGGCAAAACATGGACAACACCATGACAACGCCGAATGGGAGATTAACTCTCAAGAGGTCTTCCGGCGACCGTGCATGAGCCAATCGAAGCAACAAGGCAGCGGCGCCTCCAATGTAACCAATCCCAAAGAGTAAGAAGAAGATGTGCCAATGCTTAGCACGCAAAAAGAAATTGGTTACCGCTCTCATATTGACCTCTATCGGTTACTCCATCGAGCACGTTGTCACGCAATGGGTGCATTTATATCACGATAGATAGAGAGTTCTCTCGGAACTGGTGGTCAACTCCCGCTAATCGGAAACGGACCCACCACGTGGAATTGCAATGGCTGGAAGAAAAACTGGTGCGCGTGCTGGGATTGAAATTGTAGGAGCGATTGGGCGCGGAGAATTGGATTGACCGAATGAAGAAGGCCCTGTCGTGGGACAGGGCCGTTTTTGTTTTCTGGAGACGGCGTGTTCAGGTTGTGGTCAAATGCGCTCCGGAGGCTAACGGAACAAGCAGGTGGAATAGAATGAGGGCTGGGGGCTGGGCTACCGCGGAATGCGTACCCTCGGGAGGGCAGCAGCTGTGGCGCGAAGGGGAAGGTTCAGGCTTATGGGCAGGTGAAGCTCCTGCCGGCACCCCAACTGCTGCCCGAGAGTACATGCCAGTGCACGCAAGAAGCGGCTGGTTGACGGAAACTGTCCAGCCTAGGAGCGTTGCGATCAGGACCACTCCAAGAGATCGCCTGGCTATTACGGGATAGGATTGTGGGGGAAGAAAGAAGGGGCGGCTGTGACCTGCGTCACACGAAATTGTGATTGTGGAAAAGGAGCCGGATTGTCTCTGACATCTCATTTTAGGCGGCGGGAGCGAAAGAAGATCCTCGGAATCGTAGCCTTGGTTGCGGGAGTTCTGACGCTGGCACCGGGTCCCGTGCCGGGGCAAGTGCGGAAAACTTGCGAGGGCGGAGTCACCCTGAAAATGAATGCCTCGGTGACATCGCAGGGAAGTCTTTTGATTGTGGAGGTAGCGGGGGCAAAGCCGCTCGCTGAATTTGCGGCAGACTGGGACGGGCGGGCGATTCCCTTGTGGAGGGAAGCGGAGAAGCCGGGGACCCTGCACGGACTAATCGGCGTGGACCTGGAAAAGGCGCCGGGGCGCTACGCGTGGAAGGTGTCGTGGAAGAACGCGGCGGGAGAGGCGAAGTCGTGCAGCGCGTTCGTGACCGTGCGGGCGGGGAAATTTCCCACGGAACGATTGACCGTGGAGAAACAGTTCGTCCAGCCGGACCCGGAGCAAGAGAAACGCGCGGAAGAAGATCAGAAAAAGATGCGCGCGATTTTTGAAACGGTGACGCCGGAGCGCTATTGGGATGGGAAATTTCAGGTGCCATTGAAGGGAGTGACGACCGGGGGAAATTTCGGACGGCGCAGGATTTTGAACGGTGAGGCGCGATCGCCGCATGCCGGAGTGGATTTTCCGGCACTCGCGGGGACGCCGGTTTTCTCCACGCAGAGTGGAAAAGTGGCTCTCGCGGAGGAGCTGTATTATTCCGGGAACACCATCGTGATTGACCACGGCTACGGGATTTACACGCTGTATGCGCATCTTTCGGAGATGGAAGCCAAGCCGGGGCAGATGGTGCGGGCGGGGGAAGAGATCGGGAAGGTAGGCGCGACGGGAAGAGTCACCGGGCCGCACTTGCACTGGGGATTGACGGTGGAGCGGGCGCGCGTGAATGCGCTGCAGATTGTGCAGCGCGAGCCGTAGCGCGGCGCCGCCTATTTCAAATACGTGCGGACAATTTCGATGAGGTCCTGAGCCGCTTCGGCGGAAGACTTGTTTTTGCGCGGCATGTGATTGAGGATGTGGTCCTCCATCAGCTCGGCCATGAGGGCATTGAGGGAGCCGCGGGCCGCGGCCAGGCGCTGCAGGATTTCGGCGCAATGCGAGTCGTCCTCGATGGCATGCAGGGCGGACTCCAACTGGCCAATCAATTTTTTGGTGCGGGAAACGAGATCGATTTTTTCGTGGGATAAGTGTGACATTTTGGTTGACTACCCTAGGGGGGTATGGTATCAAGAAACCGTGGCCGCCCGCAAGCAACGCGGCGGGGCGCACGAAGAGAAGGTAAACCAAATGGAGACACCGAAACAAGAGCCGGAGCCCGCCCGAAAACGCCTCCGGGCAATGGTCCGCGAACTGATCCGCTGACGGGATCTACCCGCTTTCGGCCGGCCGCGAGCGCTGTCCAGTGAACTGGGTGCTCCGGATCCGGGAGTCGAAAGAAGGCGCAATGAAGTTACAGTTCATTCACAAAAGAGACAGTGCTCCTAGGGCATCCTCTTTGTACTGCCAGTGGATCAGCACGAGGCAGGGAGAAGGCGGGAGGCTCGTGGCCATTTGGATGGATCGGGAGATGCGGGCTTTTGAAGGAGAATTCTAGCACGAGGCCAGAATCGATGCACAGGTTGCAACCGTCGAAGAAGTGACCGGCGATCCGCCGCTGTATGTCTGGCATGACGAGGCCGGAGAAATCCACAACTGAGGAAGCTCGGCAGACATGAGTGGTAGAAGCATGCGGAAGATGAACATCGGGCGGCGGATGTGGTTCGCGCCACAACTGCTGGCTGCTTGTCTTCTGTGGATGAATTGCGGGCCGCGATTGTGCGCGCAGGAGAATCCTGCCGCTCCCGACAACGCGGCGCCCGCTGCGGACCCGTCGGTACTGCCTCCGGACGATCCGCTAACCACGATGTTTCACCACCCGGAATGGGACCGGCTATGGATATCAGGACAGGCGAATTTCATATCGCAGTGGCACCCGGCATTTAATTCTCCCTATCAAGGGAAAAACAGCCTCACACCGGAAGCGCAGGACGCAACCTCGCGCGTGCTGACGCTGTACACCGGATGGCGCGCGACGAACACAACCGAGTTTTTGTGCGACGTGCAGGAGACGGGCGGGCACGGGCTCAGCGAAGCCTTGGGCGCGGCGGGCTTCTTCAACCTGGATGTGGTGCGCAATCCGCTGCTGAGCAAAGCGCCGTACGTGGCGCGGTTGATGTGGCACCATGTGATTGCGTTGAGCGGGAAAAAGGTGGTGGCGGAGCGGGGTCCTTATTCGCTGTTCCGGGAATTGCCGGAGAGACGCCTGGAACTGAGATTCGGCAAATTCAGCGTGGTGGATTTCTTCGACCTGAACTCCTACGGCACGGATTCGAGTCTGCAGTTCATGAACTGGGCGGTGGACAACAACGGGGCCTACGACTATGTGGCGGATACGCGCGGGTACACGTTCGGAGCGTTGCTGGAATACTACGACCGGCACTGGGCGTTGCGGTTCGCGGAAGGGCTGATGCCGAAGGTAGCAAACGGGATCCACCTGGACGCCGACGTGAGCCGGGCGCACTCGGAGAATGTTGAGCTGGAGCTGCGAGGGCACGTGATCGGGAAGCAGACGGCCATCGTGCGGGCCTTGAGCTACGCCAACCACGCGAATATGGGTGACTACGCGGATGCGGTGAACAGTTGGCTGGCGAATCCGGTGACGCCAACGCCGGAGATTACCGCGCACCCGTTGCAAACCACGATCAAGTACGGGTTTGGATTGAACTTCGAGCAACCCTTCACCGACTGGCTGGGCGTGTTCGGGCGATGGGGATGGAACGAAGGGCAGCACGAATCGTTTGCGTTCACGGAGGTGGATCAAACGTGGCAGATCGGTGTCGGCGGAAATGGCGGGCGCTGGGGCCGGCGGAATGACCATCTGGGACTCGCGTTCGTCAGCAACGGGATCAGCCGCGACCACGCACAGTACCTGGCGTATGGCGGGGACGGATTTATTCTGGGCGATGGAAAGCTGAACTATGGGCGGGAGAACGTCCTAGAGAGCTATTACACGCTGCATGCGTGGCGGGGAATTTTTCCGTCGGTAGGGCTGCAGTACATGGTGAATCCGGGATACAACAGGGATCGCGGGCCGGTGATCGTGCCGACGCTGCGGCTGCACGTGGATTTTTAGGGGATTACTGTAACAGCGGAAGAGGATTAGTTCAGGGGCGAGACTCTGATCAGCGGAGTACTGCTCCTGATTGTCCGATGTCAACAGCTCTAAGATGCAGTATTCTTTGTGGCCGTTGATGCGGAGAGCCGTTCTGTTATTGAGTCGGTAGGGAGCGTATCCAATCCTCAATCGGTTGGCTCGATGCGGGAAATTGCGCGCTGTCCTGGGTTGTAGGAGCAACCAAGACGCGCCGCCCATCTTCATCTCTTGGCCCTTCAAAGGAGCCGTATCCCGGACTATTCGTCATTGCACGTTTCGAGGCTGGATCGAAGCTCCAAAACTCGTGCATGGCCACAGCCGTACCGCTGTCATTCACGTTGCGAAATTGCACGACGTAGACACTGAAGCGTTCCCGGTAAGCTGGCTGTCTTGAAATTGAATAAGTTCCGACCAGACGGCTCTCCTTGGGGGAAACCAGAAATACCGTCACCGGAACGTCTAGGGGCCGGGGGTCCAAGTCCTGAAAAAAATCAAGCCAACTCTCTGCAAGTGCCTGCGCAGTGTGGACGTGCCCTGTCCCGAGGTCCCAGACGAGAATCTTTTCAGATCGGATGATAGGCCTGTCACCGAGAGCCCTACACTCGCCGATCTTTTCACTAGCCTTTTGCACGAACGCTTCCTCTGTTGTTCCCACCTTTGTTGAGCCCATCAGAACAAAGCCGATGAAGCCGAACGCCACCATGAACCCCGCAATCGCCGCGCTTCTGCGTTTCCTGAATAAGAAGAGAAAGATGGAGGCGAACAACGCCGCAACCCACCAGAGAAAAAGAAACAATCTAATGAAGCCAAGCCCGCTCATCCCCGCCAGAATCTCCCTTTCTTTCAAACGCGCATGAATGCCGGCATTGCCGCGATCATACAACGGCTTACTCATAGTTTAAATGGACATGTGGGCTAAAGCCCGATCATCCGGAGAGACTCTATGCCGGTGCTGAAGCCCCGGCCTCCTAAGGGAAAAGGTCTTTGCGGCCATCCACCAGGGAACGGCTGGCGCAGGCGAACGGGTTCAGTGGAGCTGCACGGCTTGCGCCTGGGATTCGGCCATGCGGGCGCGTGTGCTGCGCACGATGGTGGCGAAACGGCGGGTGAGTTCCCGGATGCGATCGGGCTTGTGCAGGAGCATCGATTCGCGCGGGATCAGCTCCTTGCCGACGCTGAGAGCGGAAGCCCCGGCGAGGAGGTAGTAGGCGGCGTTTTGCTGCGTGACGCCGCCGCCGGCAATCAAAGGGATATCGGGGAAAGACCGGCGCAGCGCGCGGATGTAGTTATCGCCGCCAACCAAAGAAGCGGGGAAAATCTTGACGAAATCGGATCCGGCTTTCCAGGCGGCGAGAACTTCGGTGGGAGTCATGGCACCGGCCATCATGATGATGTTGGGAAGTCCCGCGACATAGTGGACCGTGGGGACATCGAGCGCGGGGCTGCTGATGAACTGGGCGCCAGCGTCAATGCACCGGCGCGCCGTGTCCACGTCAAGGACCGTGCCCGCGCCAAGAATAACGCCAGGAACTTCTTTCACCAGATCGCGGATGACGTCGAGGGCGCCTGGGACGGTCATGGTGAGTTCAATGATCGGGATGCCAGCGTGGGAGACCTCTTCCACGGCAAAGCGCGCATCTTCCTCAGAAGAGGTGCGGATCACGGGTACGAGACCTACTTCTTCAACGCGGGCACGCAACTCCTGCTTTTCCATGGGTGGAAAGACCTCCGGGGGCCCTTCGCCGGCGATGGACCGGGTGCCGGCGAAGCCAACTTTTCCTACAGCATTATAGTGGGAGCGGGGAGAATTTCCAGTCAGACGGCGGCGGCGCGTGGTGGGCGGCAGAGTGGTAGACTCAGCGAAGGACGGAGAGAGCCATGCCACGAAAAAAGACCAAGAAGAGCAGAGCAAAAGCGGTGAGTAGGCGCAAAGCCAAAAGCAAAGCCAGCGCGAAGATAAAGGGGCGGAAGACGCGCCCGGCTCGTAAGCGGAAAAGCCGGAAGAAGCTTACTGCGGGGAGCGGGATCTCGGCAGAAGCGGTGGCCTACAAAACGCGCGGGCTGGGGGCCAACTCGGGTGGACAATCGGGCGATACACAGGGGCTCCCGGAGACCCCTGTGGGCGATTCCGAAAGTGTGGAAGAACTGCTGGAGGAAGGGCAGACGTTTGAAGCAGAGGTCTTGGACGGGGTGGAGAACGCGCGGGATGCCGACAAATCGGAGGTGAAGACGCGGGAAGTGCCGGAGGATGATGTGCCGGAGGAGTATCGAGGGAAGGACTGACGCCTGAATGAGGCTGGGAATTATCTCCGATACACACGGATTGCTGCGGCCGGAGGCGGCGCGGGCGCTAAGCGGAGTAGATCTGATCGTGCACGCGGGGGACGTGGGGAAACGCGAAGTGCTGACGCAGTTGAAGACGATCGCGCCGGTGTTTGCGGTGCGAGGAAACGTGGATACGGAGGCTTGGGCGGCGGAATTGCCGGCGACGGCCATCGTGGATGCGGATAGCGCCAGCCTGTATGTGCTGCACAACTTGAGAGAGTTGGATTTGCGGCCGGACGCGGCGGGGTTCGATGCGGTGATCAGCGGGCACACGCACCAGGCTGAACAGTGGGAGCGCGAGGGCGTACTGTATTTGAATCCGGGGAGCGCGGGACCTCGGCGGTTTCATCTTCCGGTAACACTGGCGCTGGTGGATGTTGGAAGTGCGCCGTGGAAAGTGGAGATTGTGGAGCTACTTGGGAGCTGACAGCGGACCAGGAGCGACGAGGGGCGAGGCAGTAGCTGGGGCAGGAGGCGGGTGCGATGCGGCATTTGGCGCAACCGCGGAAGCGACCGGTGCTTGGCTCAGTGTAAGTCATTCTTTAATTGAGAGATGAAATTGGACGCGGGTGGCTAGTCGCTTGCAACAGTTAAGTTCAGAATAAGCGGAAATTCGGGTGCAACCGGGTGGTTTTTGGTGGTATTCCGGGGCTTGATTCCGCGAGTGGTATTACACGCGGTTTGCAATGCGTGTCAGCGTCCAAGGGCCATGGGAGTCCTTCCCATGGCCCTTGGTCTTTTGGTGCAACCGCAAGAAAGTGCCAGGAGCCCCCACGCAGCTCAGTCAGTGCCCTTTGCGCACCGTGCTGGCGCAAACGTGGGAGAGGTGATCGCCCCGACATACTGAAACTGCCTTTCCGGCAACGCGAAATATTTGTCAAAGCTACGATCGATGCTGTGCGGCAGAATAAACATAAACCGACAAAGGAAAATGGCCAGCCTGCCGAGGTAGACACTACCGTCGAAACTGTTTTCTCGTTTTTCTACTAATCGAAATTGCCAACCGCCGTCGCTCCAGAAAGCAGCCCTCAACTCCCGATTGACGTAGTCGGCAGACAAGTGGTTCTCTTGCCCGGCACAGCATTTTTTCCGGCCCTCATTTATCTTGCATTTATCTTTCATGTGACATCGTCCCTTGCGGTCCTCTACACTCTCCTTGACGTTCCTGGAGGTTTTCTATGCCGAATAAAAAGGTTTGCGTTCGCGCTTCTCTCGCGCTTCTCCTCTTCTCGCTATTCGCCGCTTCAAACCTTCCTGCAGCTCCGCAATCTGCCGGCGGCTCCGGCTACCATCTCATCAAAAAAGTAAAACTCGGTGGAAGCGGCGGCTGGGACTATCTCGAAATTGACCCCGCCACCCATCGCCTGTTCATCTCCCGCGGCACGCACTACATCGTCGTGGATCCCGATCAGGGCAAAATCATCGGCGACATTCCAGGTTCCCAGAGAGCCCACGGCATCGCCTTCGCCAATGAATTCAACAAAGGCTTCACTACGGACGGCCACAACGGCGATTCCACCATTTTCGATCTCACCTCCCTCAAAGTCCTCGATAAAGTCAAGACAGACAAAGACTCAGACGCCGTCATCTACGATCCATTCTCGAAGCGCGTTTTCACCTTCAATGGCGACGCCAACACCGCATCGGCCATCGACGCTGCCTCCGGAAAAGTCGTCAGCACCTTCCCTCTCGGCGGTGGCCCGGAGTTCGGCGCGTCCGATGGCAAAGGCAAAATCTTCGTCAACCTCGAGGACAAGAGTTCCCTCGTCAAGTTCGACGCGAAGACTCTCAAGATCGAAAACACCTGGCCGCTCGCGCCCTGCGAATCTCCGTCCGGCCTCGCCATTGACGCCGCTCACGAAATTCTTGTTGTCGGCTGCCACAACAAGCTCATGGCCTTCGTCGACGGCAACTCCGGCAAGGTCCTCGGCACCGTTCCCATCGGCCAGGGCGTGGATGCAAACCGCTTCGATCCCGTCACCGGCTACGCCTTCGCTTCCTGTGGTGACGGCACCCTCACGATCGCCCACGAAGACTCCCCTACGAGTTTCTCCCTTGTGGAAATGATCCAGACACAGCGCGGCGCCCGCACCATGGCGCTCGACTACGCCACACACACCGTCTATCTCATCACCGCGGAATTCGGCCCCGCTCCCGAGGCGACCAAGGATAATCCCCGCCCGCGCCCAGCCATTCTTCCCGACACATTTACCCTACTCATCTACGGCAAGTAATCGTTTCGGCGTTTGGACCCTGGGGCGCCTCGTTGCAAGGGACCTGTGGATCGACAACAGGGCCGCGCATTTATCGGACAACTGGAGTTTACACGGGCGGCAAAAGTTTAACCTGTAGGACTACGCTTTACGGAATCGCTTCCCGGGCAGCAGTTCATCGTGTGCCATGGCTTTTTTGACCCCAAGCCGGAGGATAAGGTCTGTACAATCAATGAGTTTGGTGGAGTTCAAAGAAGTCCGACTCGTGGTCCCTGATGTTTTGCTGTGGATAATGCACGACGCTTATGCTCTGAGGACCAAAAAACTTTTGAGAAGTACTAGCGTACTGAAATGGAACAGAGTATTTTAGTACCGCCCAGCTATTGTCCCGGAGGCGTGCCGCAAGGCAGAATATCCGCAGAATCAGCCGCACGAGAGGTTCTTCCGAAAAAGCCCAGAGCGTTCAAAGAACTGTCGCTGAGAGCTTTTGAGGAAGGGCATAGGTGTCGGTTGGAGGCGGACCGGAAGAACTGAGGAGCAGGAAGGTCCCCATGGGCGTACTTCATTTTCGTTACCGCGAGCGCAGACGGACTCTGCGCGTGGCCATGTCGCTGCCGGTTGTGGTGCACGGGCAGAATGAGATGGGCGAGAAGTTCTGCGTACGGGCCATGACACGCTCGGTCAACAAACAGGGCGCGTTGCTGGCGATGGACGAGCCGGTGCTGGCGGGCCAGGAGCTGCTGCTGGTGAATGAAAATACCAGCCGGTCGGTGGAGACGCGCGTCGTGTACGTGAAGAGAGAGCGCGACGGCAAACTGAGCGTGGGGCTGGAATTTGTGAATGCGGAAACGAATTTTTGGAAGATGACATTTCCGGTGCCCGGCGCACGCCCCCTGCGGCGGGCGACAGGCTCAAAGGCGATGGCGTAGGGAGCGGCACGGAATCGGCGAATTCGCAGAATCCTCCTGCAGGAAGACCCCTAACAAGAGTGAATTGAGTAGCGCCCAGGGCGAGATGCGTCTGCGCTGGTGCTAGCTCAGAAGCGCGGGTTTAATTGGCGCGTTTTCTGCTGGCCGGTGACTTGCGGCGATTCGGTTCGCGAGGCACGCGGCGGTTGACAGGGGCGCGCGAGTTGCCGCGCGAGATGGCGTCGCGCGTCTTGCGGGGGAGCTTGGCAACGACCAGATCATAGGAGGAGCGAAGAAGAGGCGCGAGTTCCGCGGTGGAAAGGGCGTCGCGGGATTCGAGGGCAATCCACTTGGCACGCGCGAGGTACGGGGCGGGGATGATTCCAGGGCGTTCCGTGAGTTCCGCGAAGTTTTCTGGCGTCACTTTAAGGGAGAGCCAGACGCGGGCGGGCTCCAGCGGCGTGACGGCAAACATTTTGCCGGCGACCTTGAAGAGAAGATCGTCACCCCATTGGATCTGCTCGGTGGCAGAGGGGAAGGAGAGGCAGAGTTTGCGGAGTTGATCGATGTTCATGGGTGAATCCTACCTTGGGTTAGACTGGCGCGGCATGGCAAACCTCCAGCGAAATGAATTCAGCGGAGAGGTGGGAGGCGGTAGTTTAGCTTGGAAAATCCAGGGAGGAAAGGAGGGAGAACAGGTAAAGGCTTGCGAGTTTGAGGTGAAGGAGATGGAGGAAACTAACCAGGAAAAGGAGAAAGCATGACGAGACGACTTGTATGGAGCGCTCTGGGAGTACTGGCGTTTGTGGGGATGGGGATATGGGCGCAGGAGCCAACGGGGAAAAAGGAACCAATGACGTTTTCGCTGGAGTGTGCCGGAGGGGATTGTCCGTTGCTGAAGGGCGCGCCACAGACGGCGGGGATGCGTGGTGGGTCGGTGCGGTTAAAACCCGGAGAGAGCGTGCGCTGGCACTCGACCGGTCAGAACGAAGAGGCGCTGGTGATTTTGCGGGGGAGCGGCGTAGCGAATATAGAAGGTCACGCGGATGTGCCTGTGAGCGCGCACCGGATGGCGTACATTCCGCCGGGGACGAAACACAACGTCACGAACACGGGAAGCGAAGTGCTGGAGTACGTTTGGGTGGTGGCGCCGATCGCGGGCCGGGCCGGTAGCTGAGATCGGCGAAGCGACTATGGAGCTTTCCCGGCGGCTGCCGCTGCGGCGGCCGGTACGCTTATCGTCACGCCGTCCGGCGTGGACCAGACCGGTGAGCCGTCCTTGATCTCGACCTTGTGCATGGTGATTTTCGCGGCGGTGTGATCCACCTCGACGAGAAGGTAGTGGTAGTTGACGCCCATGTCTTTGTAGAGGTCGCCGGGCGCGCGCGCGATGAGGTAGGGACGCGCGCCGCCGCCGCCCGTGACGAAATACGTGACGCCACGGTGTTCGTGGCGCTCATAGTTGTGAACGTGACCGCTGAAAACGATGAAGCGTGCGCGTGTGCCTTGCTGGCGTTGTTCGAGCATTTTGGCGAGTGCTTGCTCTGTAGGGCGCGCGGAATGGCCACCGCCATAGATTTTCAGGTCGGAAGAGCTGGTATACGGCGGATGGTGGAAAACAAAGAACACGAAATCCACGTCGTCGGGAAGATGATCGAGTTGGGCCGCGAGCCAGGCACCCTGCGGGCCGGAGAGTTCGCCGAGATTGCTGTCTAGAACCAGCATGAGCGAATTGGCGACACGCGCGGAATAGAAGCGACTATTCTGGAGTTCCGGAAAGCGCTGGAAATAGTTGGCCAGGGCGGTATTCAGGTCGCCGTGCAGATCGTGATTGCCGATCGCGGGATACACAGGGATTTTGCGCTCCCGCCAGAGCGAGGTTTCCGCGTCCCACACGTGCCAGTCCTTGGCGTTATCACCATCGAAAACGATGTCGCCGCCGATGGAGATGAAGACGGGGTTTTCCTGGGCAATCGCGGCAACCAGTGCGTGACGAATTTCGGGATTGGCGGGCTTGGTGTCCGCGGGATCGTGGAAGCGCGTGTCGCCAAAGGCCACGAAATGGAAGGGGATGGAGGTTTTAAGATCGAGGGCGGCAGGTTGAGTTTGCGCGTATGCGGACACAATGGCGATTCCACTGGCAATCAACGAGAAAAACAGTCTGGTCAGGATTTTCATGGGAACCTCAGTCAGTGTTTCAACACAGAGAAGTTGACTTCACACAGATTGGGAATACCGGGAAGAGTTTACAGGGGCGGGTGGAAAGAGGTGTAAATAGATTTTCATGATGGGGAAATGCCGTTTGAGCGATTGGCGAAGAGGGATGATGGGCGTTACTGGCCCTTGTCGTAGGGATAGCCCTTGTCGGCCCAGTCCACGGCAAAATCCGTGGGCAGGATAAGGACGCGCAGCTTGGTGAAGCCGAGTTCGTGGAGCGCGGCGAAAGCAGGACGGACGTTGGGACAGGTTCCCATCGGACAGCAACCACAATAGATGACCAGCTTGGTGGAGCGGGGCAGCGACGAGGCCCAAGTTTTAAGTTCCTGCAGGCCCACTTCATTTCCCGCCATGCCGTGGTTCTGCGCGCCCTTGATGTGGCCCGAAGTGTAGAGGCGATTGAAGCCGACGAAGACAATTGTAGGAGCGGATTTGGAATCGCCGAGTTCTTTCAGCAAATCCGCCGGCTGGACGGTCTGCGAGGAGGTCCAAGGGTCGGTGGCGGCGCGCAGCGAAACGTGCGAGACCAACAGCAGAGCCACCGCGATGGCAACGAGAACAGCGAGGGAAGTTAAGCGCAATAATGGGCGACGGGTCATTTGGAAACCCTCCAGTGAAAGGAGATGCGTTTAGTGTAGCGCGATGCGGGTGGGCGAGTTGGAGAAAAGAGAAGCACCGCTTTGAGTTCCTGAGACGGTGCAGGCCGGGGGGCGAGACGCGTGCGGGCTATCTCCTCTGGTCGGAGCGGGTGCGCATGAGCTTGTTGGCCGTGGAGCGCAGGGTTTCCGGAATATTCTTGTTCATGGAAAGGCGCTTGAGGTCCAAGGCATTCAATATGGGAAGCATGTGCAGGGAGACGTCGAGCGGCGTCTTGGGATTGTTCATGAGGTTGCGCACGACGACGTAGTCCTTGCGGAAATTCCGGTTGGTGGCGATCAAACGAAGAATTTCATCGGTGAGATTGGGCATGGAGGCGAAGGCTTCGACCTCCTGATCGGTGAGGCGCGGGGATTGCAGCACGGCGCGCTGAACGACTTTGTTGGAATCGCGAATCAAGGTGCGGCGGGCCTCCGAGCCGCCCTTCATGGCGAATTGCACGCGCTGGGAAACGGTCATGTGGGTAATCTGCTGGAGCAAAGTCTGGCGCCTGACAGGGTCGGGCTCGGCTTCGGCAGCGGCATCGGCGAGGCGGCCCTCGTCAACGGCGGTGCTGCGAAGTTCCTGCAGCATGCTTTTCTGGTCGTCGGTGATGCCGGGATGGTGCTCCAGAGCGACGGCGAGCGTGCTGGAAAGCGTGATGCGATCGAGTTCATCAAAAAGCGCTTCGACATGGGCCGGCGTCAAGTGCGGCACAACAATGGCAAGCTGCTCGCCGGGGCATTTCTGGTTGGCCACGAGCCCATCCACGATGCCGGGCTTGGCCGCGAAATTTCGGGCGACATAGGCAAAGAGCGCCGGCAGCGGGTGCTCGCGGTTCATGGCTTCGACGAAAATTTCCAGGGGATCGGAGAGCAGCGCGTCCTGCGCGCGGGAGGAGACCAGTTCATCGGAATCCTGCGCGAGGACAGTGAGGATTTCGGCGCGGTCCACGGGAGGAATGTGTGCGCCTGTGCTGCAGACGGCCAGCTTGCGTTCGCGCGGGGCTCGACCGTGGCGCAAATCTTCGAGTACTTCAGGGCTGAGAGTTTCCACCGGATGCCTGCCTGAGGTCTTTGCGACCTAAGGTCATTGTACCCGACGCTCCCGGGGCACCGAGCGGCGGCATGGCCTGGCCGTTCAATTCCAGCAACACCGCGCTGGAGTCCGCCGCGGCGACCTCAAACTCGCCAGTCGCGTGGAAGTGCCGGCTTTCACCGGATAGGAACTCGCCTTCGAATTGCAGTCTGCCATCGGCAAGAATGCGCACGCGGGTGGCGGCGCTGGCGGAGACGAGCAGATCGAGCGGCGGCTCCTGCGCGGGCGACGGAGTGTCTGACTGCTGTTGGGAGGCTGGTGGACTAGAAACGGATGTGACCGGGCTGTTTGCGGCGGGCGAGACGGAAATCATGGATTGGATCTGGGCGCGGCGCGCACCGTAATGCCGCCAGAAGTAGACGCCGCCGGCGACGGCACAGAAAAGGAGAACGAGCAGACCGATGAAGAGGAGGAAGGGAATCCACTTTGAGGACGACATGCGATGTTCGGGTTGAGGGGGGAGGGGAGCAACCTGGGTGCCGTGCGCCAAATCGTATTCGCCGAGGAGAGCCTCTTCATCGAGGCCGAGGTAGCGCGCGATGGAACGAACAAAGCCGCGATTGAACACTCCGCCCGGGAGTTTGCTCCAATCTTCGTTTTCCAGGGCTTCCAGGAAGCGAGAGCCAATGCGCGTGGCCGCGGTAATCTCCTCCATCGTGACTTCGCGAAGCTCGCGCTCACGCTTCAGACGTTCTCCGAAATTTCCCCTGGCCATGCTGTGTCCCTGTAGAGGAGAGTGTAACAGCGACGGAGGACTGGACCTATCCGCGGGGAGCGCAACCCAACCTCGATTCCGGGAAGGCGGAAGCGAAGGCAGACGCGGCCAAAAGAAGCACAGTCGTGACGCGGCGTCCCTTGGGCTCACTATAGGTGGCGTGGGAGGAAGAGTCAAACACGGAACGCGGGGCAAGAGATACGGGGCGCTGTATCGCATGATGCGGGGAATCGGGTTTCGAGCTAGGGCCAAGTTTACTTGCGCGAAGAAACGCACTTATCGCGTATTCCATAGTTGAGAGTCTCCGGCGACCCCCCTGATGTAAGATTCCTCGCTGCCTGACGGAGGTCACAGCATCTGGGGACGGAACAGGCGAACCTGTTTGGAGAGCGCACAAGAACACTGCATGCTAGAATGGTGGTTGATGCGAAGGCTGCTTATTCTCGGAATCGCGTTGATGGTCTTTGCCGCCGGTCTGGTGCCGCTTTCGGCGTGTGCCATGCTTTCCTCCGGCGGAGCCGAGTGCGCGCAGGCGATGACCCAATCGCCGTGCAACCATATGCAGCCCCACAAGGGAGTGGCGCAAATCTCCGGCGGTTCGGATAACTCCTGCTGCGCCATCTCGCAAGCTCCGCTCCCGGAGATGCAGTACAAGGCGGCTGAGGCTAGCCCGGCGACCACCACGATCGCGGTGACTGTCAAGATGCTTGCAGTTCCGCCCATCAGGCCGTCGAGCACACTCCTGGCCGTCGTCGAAGAGCCTTCACCACCCTCCTTGCAGTCCCTTTTCTGTACCTACCTGATCTGAGTCAGTCCTGATCGCGGCTCACTGCATGCACAAGTGTCTTTGTGCGTCCCGCTCCAAAAGCTCTGATTACAGGCATTGAGCGAAGCCGGCCCTGGCCAAATACCGCGAAAGGACTGTTTATGAAGTTTATTTTTTCCCGGGTTCTAGGAGTTTTTCTACTTGTATTTGCAGCATCGAATGTGCGCGCTCAGAACGCCCCCGCCGGAGAACCCGCGAACCTCGCGGACCTCTTGACGGAGGCCGAAAAAAATAATCCTCAAATCCGGGCGGCGCGGCACGCCTGGGAATCGGCGAAGCAGGTTCCGACGCAGGCTGCAACTCTGCCGGATCCCCAAGTTGTCCTGCAACAGATGAACGTGGGTAGTCCACGCCCATTTGCGGGATACACCAACAGCGACTTCGCTTATTTCGGGGTGGGCTTTTCGCAGGACCTTCCCTACCCGGGCAAGCTGCGGCTTCGCGGTGAAATCGCAGAGAAGGACGCGGACGCCACCCAACAGAAAGTGGAATCGATCCGGCGCGCGGTTCTGGCGGCCGTGAAGATGACCTATTTCCAACTGGGCTACCTGGCCGAGCGGCAGAAGATTCTCGGTCAAGATGGGCAACTCTTGCAGCAGGTGGAACAGGCTGCGGAGGCCCGCTACCGGAACGGCATGGGGAATCAACAGGATGTTCTCCAGGCACAACTGGAACGCACCAAGCTGCTGCGGGAAATTACCATGAATCAATCGGAGTTCGGAAAAGTTCAGGCAGAGCTGAAGAATCTCCTCAATCGCTCACAATCTTCCTCAGACATTGAAACGGCTGAACTATCCGAAAGCACGCCTGCCTATAACTTCGATCAATTGCTGACCGAGGCGAAAGCCAACAATCCTGACCTCGCCGGAATGCAGAAGATGGTGGAGCGCCAGGGATTACAAGTAGACCTCGCGAAGAAGGACTTTTACCCCGATTTCAATGTGCAAGGCATGTGGCAGCGAACAGACCCTTCTCAATACCGCGCCTACTACCAATTTACCGTCGGCATGCGCATTCCGATTTATCGCAGCCGCCGCCAACGGCCCGAAGTGGCGCAGGCCGAGTCCGACCGGGATCGCGCAAAGAGTGAATATGAAGTGCAATCGCAGCAGACCGCCTTCCAGCTTCGCCAGCAATTTCTCAGTGCGGAGGAATCTGCCGAGCTGCTGAAGATTTATCGCGAAGGCTTGATACCCCAAGCGCGGGCCGAACTACAGGCGGGCATGGCCGCGTATCAATCCAATCGTCAGGACTTCCAAGCCTTGCTGGCGTCTTTCCTCGATGTCCTGAAGCTTGACGAAGAATACTGGCAGACGCTCTCTGAACACGAAACCGCCTTGGCACAGATGGAAGAAGTGACTGGAGTGACGCTGCGCTGAACAGCGGCGCAAAGGAATCGTTCCATGAAAAACTATCGGATTGCATTCATCATCGTGCTCGTCGCGAACCTGATTCTGGCCGCAGCGCTCGCGGGTTTCTGGTGGCGCTCGCAGCATCGCGCGGCGCAGAATAGCGCCGCCCCACCCGCTTCCAATCCTGCACCACAGCAGGAAATGAACAATCCTCCCGCGCCGCCGCAAGCGTCGGCGGAGACGCCGCTCTCTGCCATCCAACTCTCACCCGAACGCCTGCAATCCATTGGCGTGAAGTTCGGAGTCGTCGAACGGAAGGATCTCAAGGACACCGTTCGCACGACAGGGACGGTCGCGATTGACGAACGGCGCCTTTCCTATGTGCAGACGCGCATTTCCGGCCACATCGAGAAAGTCTTTGCGGATGCCACGTACCAATACGTGAAGAAAGGCCAGCCGTTATTTACCATTCACAGCCCGGAACTTGTTACCGCCGAATGCGAATACGTTCTTGCCAAACAGAATGCGCAGAACCTTTCGCAAAGCACGGTTCCCGGCGTCGCCTCTGGCGTAGTGTCTTTGCTCGAATCCTCTCGTGAACGACTGGCGCAATGGGACATTCCGCCGCAGGAGATTGTCCGCTTGGAAACCACGGGCCAGGCCGGAGAGAGCCTGGAAGTGGACTCCCCCGTTTCAGGCTACATCACCGAGCGCAACGCTCTTCCCAACTTGACGGTTCAGCCGGATACGCGGCTCTATACGGTTGCTGATCTCTCAACGGTTTGGGTCCTTGCTCAGGTTTTCCAGAATGACCTGGGCCGCATCAAGGTAGGCGCCCCCGCCTCGCTCACCGTCGATTCCTATCCCGGCCGCGTGTTCCGGGGAAGAGTGGAATTCATTTACCCGGATGTGGACCTGACCACGCGCACGGCACGCGCCCGCCTGGTGTTTTCCAATTCGCGCATGACTCTTTCCCCCGGCATGTTTGTCAATGTCAGCCTGGAAGTGAATTTGGGAAAGCAACTGACAATCCCAGTGAGTGGGGTATTGCAGTCGGGAACGCGCCAGATTGTGTTCGTGGATCGCGGCAGCGGGTACCTTGAGCCTCGTGAAGTACAACTCGGCCCTCAGGCAAATGACGAGTACGTCGTTCTAAAGGGGTTGCAAGCCGGAGAACGCATCGTGACGTCCGCGAACTTTCTGATTGATTCGGAGAGCCAACTCCAGGCCGCTATCGGGTCTTATGTTCCACCACCGCCCGGTGCTGGCGCAGCAGCGGCAATGAATCCCTCCACAGTCCAATCGGCGGCGCAAATTGAATTCTCAACGGAACCCGCCACGCCACATAAGGGAATGAACCTCTATCGCGTGAGAGTTACCGCGTCCAATGGCTCTCCTATCACTGGTGCGCAGATAAGTGTGCGCAGTTACATGCCCGCGATGCCGGAAATGGGCATGGCCGCGATGAATGTCGTCACGCCGCTCTCTGAAAAAGGGAAAGGCGTCTACGAAGGACAGGTGATTCTTGATAGCGGTGGAACATGGAAGGTCACCATCACAGCGCTCAAGAACGGCGCTGCCCTTGCAACGAAGCAGCTCAGCCTCCAGGCGCAAGGAGGCATGTAGCCATGATCTCCCGCGTCATTGACTGGTGCGCGAACAATCGCTTCCTGGTTTTCACAGGAACTCTCCTGTTATTGCTCGCCGGAATCTGGTCGCTCAAAAATATTCCCCTAGACGCGCTGCCAGACATCTCCGACATTCAGGTAATCGTTCACATTCCCTGGGAAGGTCAGCCTCCAGACATTATTGAAGACCAGGTGACCTATCCCATCGTCTCCACCCTTCTCGCTGCTCCTCACGTGAAGGCCGTGCGTGCGCAAACCATGTTTGGTGATTCCTACATCTTCGTGGTTTTTGAGGATGGAACAGACCTCTACTGGGCACGTTCCCGGGTGCTCGAATACATCCAGCAGCTTCAGGGAGTCTTGCCGAAGAATGTCTCTCCCATGATTGGACCTGATGCCACCGGGGCAGGCTGGGTCTATGAATATGCTGTCATCGACCGTTCTCACCGTCACAGTCTTGCCGAATTGCGCAGCCTGCAGGACTGGTATCTCCGCTTTCAACTGGAAACCGTTCCTGGCGTAGCGGAAGTCGCTTCCATGGGCGGATTCGTCCGTCAGTATCAGGTCAATCTCGACCCCAACAAACTTCGCGCCTACAACATTCCGCTTTCCACGGTGATTGACCGGGTTCGCGACTCCACCAATGAGGTTGGCGGCCGCGTGCTTGAAATGGCCGGCGCTCGCTACATGATTCGCGGTTTGGGCTACTTGCGTTCACTCCAGGATCTCGAAAACGTTCCGGTCGCAACGAAGAACGACACACCGGTCCTTGTTCGTGACCTCGGCACCGTGGCCTTCGGCCCCGACATTCGGGAAGGAGTTGTCGATTGGAACGGGGAGGGCGAGGTAGTCGGCGGCATCATCGTGATGCGCGATGGCATGAACGCCCTCAAGGTCATTGATGGTGTTAAGAAAAGGCTTGCCGAGATCAAGCCTGCACTTCCGGCTGGTGTCGAGATCGTTTCCGGATACGACCGCTCCGGGCTGATTCATGCCTCCATCGAAACGCTCCAGCGAGATCTCCTTTTGGAAGTGGCCATCGTTAGCTTTGTGACCATTGCTTTCCTATTTCATTTCCGCTCTGCGCTCATTCCCATCCTCACTCTACCGATTGCTGTCGTCGCTTCCTTCATCCCCATGTATTTCCTGCACGTCAGCTCGAACATCATGTCCTTGGGTGGTTTGGCGCTTGCCATCGGCGTCCTGATCGATGCTGCCATTGTCATGGTGGAAAACGGCTATCGACACTTGTCGGAACGCATGGCGTCCGCGGCGCATTCGGGAAAGGAAGTTTCGGGCAAGGAGAGAAAAATCATTCTTATTGGTGCCGCGAAACAGGTGGGCCCAGCGATCTTTTTTTCCCTTTTGGTCATTCTTGTGTCTTTCTTGCCTGTTTTTCTGCTTGAAGCGCAAGAAGGGAGAATGTTTCGCCCGCTGGCTTGGACAAAAACACTCTCGGTGGCCTTTTCATCCATTCTTGCCATCACCCTTGTTCCCGTCCTGATGGTCATTTTTATTCGTGGCCATCTTCGCCCTGAATCAGAGAATCCCTTCTCACGGTGGACACAGGCTTTGTATCTGCCCGTACTCCGCTTCTGCTTGCGCTACCGCAAAACGACGCTGGTCCTCAATCTCCTCTTTCTGGCGGTCACCTTTCCTCTTGCCTGGCGCATTGGCAGCCAGTTCATGCCGCCGTTGTATGAGGGCTCTTCTCTGTATATGCCGACCGCGCTCCCCGGCATCTCCATTACGCAGGCCTCGACGCTTCTCCAGGAGCAGGACCGCATCATCAAATCTTTTCCAGAAGTGGAGACTGTCTTTGGCGCCGTGGGCCGCTCCGACAGCCCCACGGACAACGCTCCCCTGGACATGTACGACACCACGGTCATGCTCAAGCCGCGCGAACAGTGGCGTCCAGGAATGACCTACGAAAAATTGATCCACGAGATGGACGAAAAGCTCCAGTTTCCAGGGCTGACAAACACATGGACCATGCCCGTTCAGAACCGGCTGGACATGGAGTTGACGGGCATCAAGACCCCGGTGGGACTCAAGATTCAAGGGCCGAATGTGGAAGAGATTCAACAAGCGGGGACGCAATTACAGCAGATATTGGGCAGCATTCCAGAACTCCGTTCTGTATTTGCCGAGCGTGTTGCGGAGGGCTTCTACATCAATGTGGAAGTGAATCGCCTCGAAGCGGCGCGCTACGGGCTGACCGTGGGAGATGTCCACCGCGCCGTGACCTTCGGCATCGGCGGAGAAAACATCGCCGAAAATGTAGAGGGGCGGCAACGGTATCCCATCAACGTCCGATACAGCCGCGACTTCCGCGACGATGTGGAAGAACTCAAGCGCGTTGTGATATCCACGCCTACCGGTGCGCAGATTCCGATCGCGGAAGTTGCCAAAGTCTATTTCAGCCGTGGCCCCGGCATGATTCGCGATGAGGATGGACTGCTCACGGGCTATGTATACCTGGACCTGGCGACCAAGGACTACGGCGGATTCGTTGCGAAAGCAGACCGCCTGCTGCGCGAGAAACTCAAGCTGCCGCCCGGCTATACGTACAAATGGTCCGGCGAATACGAATTCGAACTGCGCGCGAAATCGCGCCTGAAAATCATCGTGCCCATCGTGTTCTTTGTAATCTTCCTGCTCCTCTACATGGTCTTTCATTCGGCAACCGAAGCTGCCGTCCTCATCTTTCCGACCTTTTATGCCATGACCGGAGGACTCATTCTTCAGTACTGGCTGGGATACAACTTCAGCGTCGCCGTTTGGGTCGGCTACATTGCGCTGTTTGGAATTGCCGTGGAAACCGGCGTCGTCATGGTGGTGTACCTCCACGAATCGCTCGACAAGCGACTCGCTTCCGGGGCTCCGCTCAAGCATGAAGACATCGAAGCTGCAGTCATTGAGGGAGCAGTCCAACGATTGCGGCCAAAACTGATGACCGTCACGGCGGTTCTCGCCAGTCTCATGCCCATCCTGTGGGAGAGCGGTATCGGTTCGGATGTGATGAAGCCGATTGCCGCGCCAATCGTCGGCGGCATGGTTACCTCCACCATCCACGTCCTCATCCTCGTGCCCGTCTTCTTTGCTTTCATGAAAGAACGCGCGCTGCGTCGTGGGACCTTGGATTCTTCTTCTGCCTCGAGCAAAGTGTAGACCAACGAAATCGAGCTGTTATTCGGCCTGGTAGCATGGTGTCAGCTCCTGAACAGGCGAATGACCGGACATCTGTAATCCGATTGTCGAATGAGCGCGTCCATCAGGAATTGTGCAGCCACCTGGAAGGTGAGGGCATTAGCAACGCCGCTGAGCCGGGGGCGCCTATTTCTTCTCGAGGGTGGGTTCGAAGTGGACGGCGCTTGCGGGAAGGACGTGGATGTTGCGCGTCCAATCCTGGTAGCCGGCCAGTTTGAGCACCAGTTGATGGTTGCCGGCAGTGACTTCGAAAGTCGCGGGTGTCGAACTGAGGAGTTGGCCGTCGACGTAGATTTCCGCGCCGGCAGGCTCAGAACCAACGGCCAGTGTGGCCGAAGCGGGGCCGGATTGCTCCATGGAAGCGAGCTTGCCATCCTTCAACAGGGCGATCATGCCCGGATAGTAGAGCCAGGTTTGCCCCTGAAACGTCACCTCGCGTTGCGGCTTGCCGAGTGCGGCGACGATTTCCTCGCGGGACATTCCTGGGTTGAGGCTGGCGGGAGCAGTGGCAGGTACAGGAGAGGGGGCCGCTGGGGCGACTGCCGCCGGAGCGACTGCAACAGGTGCTGCGGGGGGAGCAGCCGGAACGACGGTTGCGGCGGCGCGACCCTCCAACATAAACCAGGCATCAATTTCGCCAAGGACGGCGTCCTTATCGGCGTCGGCCAAAGTCTTATCAGGGAAATAAAAGCTGGCCGCGGTCCAAACACGGGCAGCGCCCTTTGGCGAGGGAACATTGCGCGCGGAAAGGAGGCCAATCATGACCGTGGACTTTCCCACGAAGATGCTGGTGACGTAAAATCGTTCGCCGGCAGGAACAGCGTAATCCTGGTGGCCGCGAAAGAGGCTGGCGTCCAGACCGTGAATGGCGGAAGAGGCGATTTCGTTGCGCTCGAAGGAGCCGAACAAGCCCGCACGCTGAATGACGATGATTCCGCCCGTCCTGCGAACCTCCGTCTCTTTGCCCACGCCCATCAAGCGTTTGCCGACTTCGGAAGGCGGGTAGGTTTGGGTCAGAATCTGCTGAAGAATCGCCCGCTGGCTGGACGCGTCTGTGGCTTCCTGAGCAGAACAGGCGGATGTGAGAATGAGAAGAAGGAACAGCCCAACCACGGAGCGGATGCGCATACGATAAAACCTCGATTCAAGAAAACTGAGTATAGGATTACATTCCGGACGATACAAGACAGGGGTAGACAGGCACGAGGTAACGGCGGTCGGACGAATTGCGAGTCGCTTGTCGAAGCGCGGCCGGGGTGGCAGAATTCCCCGGTGCGCCTGGGATGGCAAGATGGCAACGCCTGTACCACGAGTGTGTTGCGCGAGTTTTTCAGACGCGCCTATACTGGCGCAGATTGGCTGATTCAGGGATAAGCTTGGGAATAGGTGTCTAAACTCGCAGGGATTCAGGAAATTATAATGCCTGCGAACAGGGAATTAAACTGGAGAGACGTGCCCCAGTGAGCCTCGAGGAAATCAAGCAGTTCCCGACGGTCGAACGGCGCCGGAATGCCGGGTTGCCCGCAGAACAGCGCGAAGCGGGCGAAGTGGCCGTGTTCCAGGAATTGGGAAAAGCGCTGACGTCTTCACTGCAGCTCGATCAAGTGCTGCGGACGATCATGGAGAAGATCGACGAATTCCTGAGGCCGGACAACTGGTCGCTGCTGCTCCTGGATGAAGCGAAGCAGGAACTCTACTTTGAGCTAGCTGTCGGCAAGGCCTCGCAGGCGCTGAAGGATGTGCGCATCAAGCTGGGGCAGGGGATTGCGGGCTGGGTGGCGCAGCACGGTGAAGTGGTGATTGTGCCGGACACCGCCAAGGATACAAGGTTCTTCGGGAAAGTGGATGAAAAGACGAAGATGGAGACGCGGTCGATCGTGGCCGTGCCGGTAAAGTTCCGCGAGACCTGCCTGGGCGTGATCGAACTGATCAATTGCGTGGGACCCGATGGATTTGACCCCAAGGATCTGAAGCTGCTGGAAGCACTGTCGGATTTTGCGGCCATCGCGCTGGAAAATGCGCGTCACGTGAAGCGCATTCACGAGCTGACGATCAAAGACGATTGCACGTCGCTGTACAACGCGCGGCACATGGGCTTCATCCTGGATACAGAGATTTACCGGTCGCAGCGCTACAACTACGAGTTTTCCATCGTGTTCATTGACCTGGACCACTTCAAGCTGGTGAACGACACGCACGGCCACCTGGTGGGATCGCGGCTGCTGGCGGAAATTGGGGAAGCGCTGAAGACCAACTGCCGGCTGATCGATTTCGCGTTCCGCTACGGCGGGGACGAATTCGTGATCCTGCTGCCACAAACGTCGAAGGAGAATGCCATCAACGTGGCGCGCAGGCTGCACAAATTGATTCGCGAGACGGTGTGGCTGACGAAAGACGCGTTGAATACGCACATCACGCCGAGCGTGGGCGTGGCGGCTTACCCGATCGATGCGAAAACCAAAGAAGGATTGTTGCACCTGGCCGATGAGGCGATGTACCTGGTAAAGAACACCAACCGCGACAATGTGGCCGCGGCAAACGTGGGCATTTTGCCGACGTCGAGCGAGGCCGCGGGATAAGAGGAAGAGAGGAGAGATTTCTCGCCCCGACGAAGCGTGCGGGGCGCAAAACCAGCGCTTCGCAGATTCCGCTCGGGATGACGTGTTGCCCCCCATGACCAGAAGATAAAGGCGTTCCGGAGAGCCACCGGTTTGGAAGCGCGTGGCTATACACACCCTGGAAATTCTGATTAACTGAAAACATGAAGAGAAGCGAAGCGGCGCGCTATGCGCGGTGGTCCGCCGTGGTGGCGCTCGGACTGGCGGGAATCACCTTTGGAATCTACCTCCAGCGGCAGTGGGTAGCCCACGTAGAGAAGAAGAATGCTCCGCCATCCTTGCCGGAGGACAAGGAGCGTCAATCGATTGGGCTGACATTCTCAAAGATGGATGGGGATCGCACCATTTTTACGCTGCAAGCCTCCAAGTCGACGGACTTCAAAGGCCAGAACATCAGCCTGCTGGAAGACGTGAAGATTACCATGTTCGGGAAAGCAGGCAACCGTAACGACGTGATTCACACGCATAGCTGCAATTACTCCAAAGGCGACGGGGCCATTCAATGCAGCGGCGAAGTGTTGATGGAGCTGCAGAGCGCCGCGGCCGCCGAGCGTGCCCGGCGGGAAACTTCCAGCGCCCCAAGCATGGTGAGAGTGGAAACCAGCGGGGTGACCTTTGAACGGGCCACGGGACGGGCGCAGACCGTGGCTCCCGTAAAGTTTTCATTCCCGGATGGGAGCGGCGAGGGGCTGGGCGCTGTGTACTTCTCCGAAGAAGGCGTGCTGCGGCTGGTGAAGGATGCACGTTTGAACTTGCAGACCACGGCCCCGGTGGCCGGAGCGAAGGCGCAGGGCGCAACGCCCCGCGAGGTTGCCGTGCGCGGAAACAGTCTGGAGTTTGGGAAAAACTCCCGGACCGTGGTGATGCAGGGGCCAGTAACGGCCACGACGGAGGCGCAGCAACTTACCGCCGGGGAGCTGGTACTTATACTGGACGCGCAGAACCGCGCGCAGAGGCTGGTGGCGACGCCCGGAGAATACGGCGAACTACCGGAGGTGACCTCGCAGAGCGCTCAGGGGAAGAACAGCCTGAAGGCAGAGAAGCTAACGTGCAATCTGACGCCGGAGCGCTGGATCCAGTCAATCGAGGCGGAAGGGAACGTCCAGGGAAGTTCACCAACGGAAACGCTTCGGGCCGACCGCGGTGAACTGGAAATGTGGCCACGGGTGAATCGCGCGAAGTTGTTGACCTTGCGAGGCAACGTGCTGCTGCAAACGCAGGATGCCAAGGCGAGGACATCGCGGAACCTAAAGACGAATGGCCTGCAAATGGCCTTTCAAGGCGGACAAGAGGGGCAAACGGGCCACCTGCAGCGTGCCGAAACACTCGAACAAGGTACGTTTGAATGGGTCGATGCGGCGGGGGCGCATTTGAAACTGGAAGCGGACAAGCTGGCGATGGACTATGGCGCTTCGGGGAAAGCGCAGCTACTGACGGCCACGGGATCGGTTCAGACGGAGCGCGAGTTGAAGGGGCGGCCCACACAAACGGCCACTGCCTCGCGAGGAACTGTAAAGTTGGAGCCGACTGGGGAATGGTCGCAGATGAATTTGCAGGGAAGCGTACACCTGAGGGAGGGTGACCGCACGGCCGAGGCGCAGCAAGGGGAGTTCGCCAGGGCAGTGCAGACCGCGGTGTTGACCGGCCAGGCCGTGGCGCGGGACGCCGGCAGCGAGACGCGGGCGCCAAAGATCACGTTTTGGCAGGCAACGGGGGATGTCGAGGCGGAGGGCGGCGTGCGCTCGACGGAATTCTCAGGGCAGAGCGGCACGATGCACCTCAGCTCGCTGCCCGCGAGCATTACCGCTGATCATTTGCAGGGCAATTCGAAGACGGGGCGCGCCCTGTATGCGGGACATGCGCGGCTATGGCAGGGGCCGTCAGTACTGGAGGCGGATTCCATCGAGTTGTTGCGTGGGACGCGAGTCATGAACGCGGTGGGCAACGTTCGCGGCGTCTTTCAACAAGCGGTGACGGCACCCGCGCCGAACAAGAAACCCGGGCTGTGGCATGTCAGCAGCGGGACGCTCACCTATTGGGACGCGGACAGCCGCGCGCACCTGGAGAAAAATGTGGTGGTGCAATCGGAAGACCAGCGCATGCGAGGGCCGGTCCTGGATCTCTTCTTCACTCGCGGGGACGGCAACGGGGGAGCGTCACAGATCAGCCGGGCGGTCGGTACCGGTGGCGTGATCGTGGAGCAAGGGGACCGGCGGGGCACGGCGGAGAAGGGCGTGTACACCGCTGCGGACCAAAAATTCGTCCTGAGCGGGGGAAAACCCACGCTTTTTGACCCTGAGCAAGGCACCACTAGCGGGCGTGAATTGACCTTCTTTTTAGCGGATGATACGATCATGGTCGACTCGGGAAATGGTTCGCGCACGCTGACCAAACACCGGGTCCAGAGATAAGGGGACCGCCAAGCGATCCCGCGTGAAGCGGAATGCCCACACTCCAAGGCGTCGATCTCAGCAAGTCCTACCGGGGACGCAAGGTAGTCGATAACGTCGAATTGGAAATCGGACCAGGGGAAGTAGTGGGTTTGTTGGGGCCCAATGGCGCCGGCAAGACGACTACCTTTTACATGATTGTGGGGCTGACCCGGCCGGATGCGGGGCGGGTGCTGCTGAATGGCCAGGATATTACGGACCTGCCGATGTACCAGAGGGCGCGCAGCGGCATCAGCTACCTCCCGCAAGAACCCTCGGTTTTCCGGCAACTTACGAGCGAAGAAAACCTTCTGGCAGTGTTGGAGACCTTGCCGTTAACGCCCGAGCAGCAGCGCGACCGCCTGGAAGAACTGCTGGCCCAGATGGGGCTGGAGACGGTACGCCAGAGCAAGGCCTACATGCTTTCCGGGGGGGAACGCCGGCGGCTGGAGATTGCCAGGTCGTTGACGTTGCAACCGAGCTTCATCTTGCTGGATGAACCGTTCTCTGGGATCGATCCCTTGACCGTCAAGGATTTGCAGGACCTGATCCGGGAATTGAGCCGGTCGGGAATTGGCGCGCTCATCACCGACCATAATGTGCGGGAAACTCTGAGCGTTACGGACCGCGCCTACATCGTGAATCATGGGAGAATCATGAAGAAGGGTACTCCTGAGGCTCTGAGCAATGACCCGGAAGTCCGGCGGGTCTACCTCGGCGACAATTTCCGGCTGAATTAGGTTTATCCTAGGGATTGCGAACCGGGATTAAGAACGGAACCCATGGCCTGGCAGGGACTCAAACTTAACCTCAGAGTACAGCAGAAGCAGATTCTGACGCCCGGGCTTGTGCAGATGGTCAGCGTGCTGGCGCTGAACCGGCTGGAACTTCGCGAGATGATCAACCAGGAGATGATCGCGAACCCCGTTCTGGAAGAGCTCTCCGAGGAACCCACCGTCAGCGACAACTACAGCGACGAGACCTTCCTGAAGGCGGAAACCGAAAAAGTGCCCGAGAAGGAAGCCACCAATCCCTTCGACGAGTTCGACGTTGGCGCCTTTTTCAACCAGTACCTGGATACTGGGGGAGACGGCGGCCGGTCGCAGGAGCGCGAGATATCAGAGCGCCCCTCGTTTGAGAAGTTCCTTTCCTCGCCCGCAGGGCTGACCGACCACCTGGCCTGGCAATTGAGCGTGACGATCTGCTCCGACGCGGTGCGGGAAATCGCCGAGAATATCATCGGCAATCTGGATGAGAACGGCTACCTGACGGCTTCCGTGGAAGAGCTTGCGCAGAATGGCAAGTACTCGCAGGACGATCTGGAAGACGGGCTGGCGGTGGTGCAGGACTTTGACCCCATCGGTGTGGGGTCGCGGGACCTGCGCGAGTGCCTGCTGCTGCAGTTGAAGGCTTTTGATCCACAGAACACGCTGGCGCAGCAAATTGTCTCCGAGCACCTGAAACAGGTGCAGTCCAACCAACTGAAGGAAATTGCGCGCGCCTTGAACCGGCCGATGGATATCGTCAAGCACGCCATTGATACCATCAAGAAACTCGACCCGCGTCCGGGCCTGCGCTACAACAAGACGGAACCCCGGCTGGTCGAGCCGGATGTGTATTTCCGCAAAGTGGATGACCAGTGGCAGGCCTTCTTGAATGAGGATGACATGCCGCAACTCCGGCTCAGCCCGACGTACCGCAGACTGCTGGTGCGCGACGCCGCGGACAAGGAAGTGCGCAATTACGTGAAGGAGCGGTTCACGGCGGCGATCCAGTTGATGAAGAACATCGAGCAGAGAAAGCACACCATTCTGCGGGTGTGCCAATCCATCATCGCGCGCCAGGGCGAATTCCTGGACAAAGGCCCCGATACGCTGAAGCCGATGATGATTAAGGAAGTGGCGGAAGAGGTCGGCGTGCACCCCTCGACGGTGAGCCGCGCGGTGGCCAGCAAGTACGCGCACACGCCGCAGGGAGTGATCGAGCTGCGGTCGTTTTTCAGCGAGGCGGTGAATGGGCCGGAGGGCGGCGGGATGTCGCTGCTGACGCTGAAGCGCCTGGTCAAGAAGATGATTGACGAAGAAGACGCCACCAAGCCGCTGACCGACGAACAAATTGCCAAGAAACTGGAAGACAATGGCATCCACGTGACGCGGCGCACGGTGGCGAAGTACCGCGAAGATATGAGGATTCCCAGCACGCACCAGCGCCGGGTGAAAAGCTGACTCTCTGCCTGCCGTGAAACGCACCTCACCGACAACACGCAACTCGCGAGCCTCCGGACGCCACCTGGTCATCCTGACGGGTTTGTCCGGGTCGGGGAAGAGCACCGTCCTCAAGGCGTTCGAGGACATGGGCTACAACTGCGTGGACAATCTGCCGGTGGAACTGATCCCGATTTTCGCGGAGCTGCACGCGGCGGGAGAGGGCGATTACCGGCGCGCGGCTTTGCTCGTGGACGCGCGCGAAGGATTGCAACTGGAAAAGCTGCCGGGGCTCCTTAAACATCTGCGGCGTGAACATCCAATCACGCTGGTGTACATCGAGGCGCACGAGGATGCGCTGCTGCGGCGCTATAGCGAGACGCGCCGGCCTCACCCGCTGGGCAAAGATTTTTCGGTGCGCGAAAACCTGGAACACGAGCGCGCGCTGATGGAGCCGATCCGCAAACTCGCGGACGTGGTGATTGATACCTCGCAGTTCAACGTGCACGAGCTGCGGCAATTCGTGAATCAGCGGTTCCGGTCGGAAAGCCAGCGGTCGCTGCTCGTTTCGCTGGTGAGCTTTGGCTACAAGTTTGGAGTCCCGACCGACGCGGACCTGATGTTTGACGTGCGCTTCCTGCCCAATCCGCACTTTGTGCCGAGATTACGGCGGTATACGGGGCGGGACCTCAAGGTGCGGCGTTACATCCAGTCCTTTCCGCAGACCGGGCAATTTCTCCGCCGGATGCAAGGCTTGTTGACGTACCTGATCCCCCACTACATCGAAGAGGGCAAGAGCTACCTGACGATCGCGTTCGGCTGCACCGGGGGAAGGCACCGCTCGGTGATGATGGCGGAGTGGATGAAGAAGGCGCTAAAGCGGCGGGGCTTTGCGACGCGGGTGGTACACCGCGACATCGACAAGTAAAGTAGAGTCAAACAGGGGGTTCTGTCTTGCCTATGCTCTGGCAAGAATGTGTGAGCGATTGGATGTGGAAATCTCGAAGCCTACGGTCGTTCCTGTCCAATTCACACATGGGCTAGATCAACGATTAACTCGCGCAAGTAAGTCTAGGAGGAACTTCTCCGGTTTGGCGACTAATCGGGACTTGACTCATTTTTGCAGGACATTCCTTCGGGCCGTTTACTGGAATAGAATTCATTCAATGTTTGCAGACCATGCACACAAAATAGTTTTGGCACTCGGCCTATTGGCAGTTGCCGCTCCCACACGAATTTCGGGGCAGACCAAGATTGACGTTCATTTGCCTACTGGTTCCACCAAGACGATGAATTTGTTCCCCGAATCCTCTAGGGTACTTTTTCCTAGTTCGAGAGTGTTGCTCGAAATGAAGGACGCGAGGGTCAACCTGTCGGCCGCAAATGCGGAGTTGCTCAGAGAGATGGAACTCGTGACTGCCAGCGACTATTCCTCGGAAAGCACATCCAGAGTACGGGGTAAGGACCGACGAGGTTCGCCAATAAAAATAACCGCTGTCGTGTACGGTGACAGCCTATATGTGGTCAATGAGCTCTTCTTTGATGAGAACCGGGCTGTAATTAATAAACTCTTGCAGTTGCTGGAGGTCCACGCTGATAACGAAGAAAAGGCCCTGCAAGTCGCGAATTTGTACTTGCAACTTGCGCAATATCGTTTCGACGAAGCGGCCCACTATGTCGTGTCGAGCTTTCAGCAACTCTCGCCAGAACAGGTGAAATTCCCCGGACAGAACATGACGGAGATAGAAAGTGCCATCCATTCTCCTTACGTGAAGAAAGATGGGAATGCGTACACAGTGGACATGGTGACGCAAGATGTGGACGCGGCCTTCGTTCTACTTCGCCATTGGACAATCAGGATTCTGGATTCGCAGATTGCTAGCGTACAGGAGGAGGTCGTTACGCCAGAACACATGCACTATCGAACCGCGGAGGCACCGAGTGACCGCTTTGGTGGCACCCTCAAGTCACCCTTAACAGGCCTGCGCTTTCAGCTTTCGATAATGGGTGACGGAAAGACCCCGGATAGCAAAGAGTTGAACCTCTCCATTTACACCTTCAACGCTTCACAAGGGCCCCCGGTAATACGGTCCGCGTATTTCTTCCATTCACCAGGACGGGCGGAACGCGAGTTCAAAGACGAATTAAACCAAGCCGGTCAAATTCTTGAGCGAGGAAACTGGATAGGCAAAAGCGGTGAAATTGTGGGTGAGAGAGCCCTAGTGCTTGATTCGACGGAGAAGGCTAACGGCATTCGCGCCATAATCCTTCTGAAACAGGATTCTAAGTTTCTCAACGTTTCCTCATCGTGTTTACGAAATGTCCTCGAATTTGAAAAAGCTTGGTTTGGCGCTCAGTCTCAGAACAAATGACGGACAACTCCTGATAAACGGTCACCGGAAACTGACGCACAACCCTGCCCGCGAAAACTTGACACGGTGCGCTGCAGCCGAATAGCGTAGCAATGTGGGGTTGTGAAGCGCGGTGCGGGAGCCCGGGGCGTGGCGTCATTGCTTTCACCACAATTGAAGCGGCTTTTGGGGTATGTGCGGCCGTACAGCGTGCGCCTGGTTGCGGGCGTCATACTGCTCGCCTTCGTGGGATTAGCGGAGGGCATGACGGCGTTGATGGTGAAGCCGGCTGTGGACCAGGTACTGACCCCCGCGGTGTTTGGTTCGAGCGTGCCGCTGTTCAAGATTCCCTGGACGGGCAACTACGTCTATCTGAACAAGCTCTTCCCGCCCAGCATTCACAACGTCTGGACGATCTTCGCCATTACCATCGTGATTCTATTTACGGCGCGCGCCATTGCCGAGTATGGCGGACTGACGCTGATTCAGTACGTCGGACAGGCCGCGACGCGGGATCTTCGGAATAAGGTGTATGAACGGGTGCTGCGGCAGCCGATCGATTTCTTCCAGCACAATCCCACGGGCCGGATTCTTTCCACGGTAATCAATGATGTGGAGAAGGCGCGGCTGGCATTAAGCGATTATCTGGCGGACCTGTTTCAGAAGAGTTTCACCTTTGTGGTGCTTGTGGCCGTGATGTTAGTGGTCAATTGGAAGCTGGCGCTGGGCACGGCACTGCTTCTTCCCCTGGTGGTGTACCCGGTGGGCAAACTGGGGAAAAAGATCCGCACGTCCGTGGAGAAGAGCCAAACGCGGCTGGGAGACCTGAGCCAGATTCTGGAAGAAACGGTCAGCGGGAACCGCGTGGTGAAGGCCTTCGGAATGGAGGACTTCGAGAGCCACAAATTCCGCGAAGTGGCCCGGCGCATGCTGCGGGATAACATGCGCTGGGTGCGGGCGTTTGTGCTGACTTCTCCACTGATGGATCTGCTGGGCGGCCTGGTGATTCCGCTGTTGCTGCTTTATGCGCGCAACCAAATCCAACACGGCCAGATGACGACAGGAGCTTTTTTCACCTTTATCTTTGCGATGTTCAACGCCTACATGCCATTGAAGCGCATGGGATACGTGTACCAGCAATTCGAGGCGGCGCAGGGGGCAAGCACACAGGTGTTCGCCTACCTCGACCGAGTCGAAGAGAAGCTGGATGAGCCCAGCGGGAATCTGTTGGCACCCTTCTCCCGGGAAATCGTGTTTGACGAGGTGACGTTTGCATATGACGGAGGCAGCGCCCTGGTCCTGGAAAAGATCTCTTTCACGGCAAACAGGGGCGAAGTGGTCGCGGTGGTGGGTTCGAGCGGTGCGGGAAAGACCACCCTGGTGAATCTGATCCCGAGGTTTTACGAAGTGCAATCCGGAGTGATCCGGATCGACGGCAGGGACATTCGGAAAGTGACCATCCGGTCGTTGCGCGAACAGATCGCCATGGTCACCCAGGAAAACATTCTTTTTCACGACACCGTATGGAACAACATCTGCTACGGATTAACAAACATTCCTAAAGAGCGCGTGATTCAGGCGGCCCAGACAGCCCTGGCCCACGATTTCATTCAGGAGTTGCCGCAGGGCTATGACACGCTGATCGGCGAACGCGGCACCCGCTTGAGCGGCGGGCAGCGCCAGCGGATTGCCATCGCGCGGGCCATCTTGAAGGATTCTCCGATCCTGATTCTGGATGAAGCCACTTCCGAGCTTGATTCGGAATCGGAAATGTACGTACAAAAGGCCCTGAGCAACCTGATGGTGGGGCGCACCACGTTTGTGATTGCGCATCGCTTGGGAACCATCCGCAAAGCCGATAAGATTTTGGTGTTGGAGGACGGCTACATTCGCGAGAGCGGCACGCACGCGGAACTTTTGGAGCGAGGCGGCAGCTACGCGCGCTTGCACGATCTGCAATTTGCGGAGGAGGTAGTGCTGGCCCCTGCGGCCGCGCCCAACCAAAATCCGCTGAATTCGGGAAACAACGAATGACCGCACAAAGCACCGCCCACACAACGGCTACTTCGACGCGGAAACCCGAGTGCCTTTCCATGACCGGGTACGCCACGGTGCGCTGCGAGCACCAGGGATGGTCTATCCGCGTCAGCGTGAAAAGCGTGAACCACCGGTTTCTGGATGTGAAGCTGCGTTTGCCGGAATCGCTGGAGCCGTACGAGATTCGCCTGCGGCAGGCCGTGCGGGATCGCATTCATCGCGGGCATGTGGAGATTCATGTCAGTGTGGAGCCCGGGAAAGCCGCGCCCGTCCACGTGAACCAGGAACTCCTGCAGGCCTATCTGCGGGCCGCGGATGAGTTGCGCCAGCAGACGGAAGCGAAAGCGGAACTCGACCTGGTTTCGTTGTTGCGCCTTCCTGGTGTAATTGGCGGGCTGGCGCCGGAATTGTCAGATTCGGAACAGGAACAGGAGGAATTTGGCAAAGTCCTGGAGACGCAGCTCCGCGAAGCTCTCGGAAAGATGGACGAGATGCGGCGCGCCGAAGGGCGTCATTTGAGCGAGGAGCTCCGCGCGCGCATATCGGTCATCGCTACGCTGGTGGAGCGGGTGCGCGGCCTGGTGGTAACTCTGCGGCCCGCATTCGCGCGGCGGCTGGACTCCCGGCTCAAGGAACTGCTCAGCGGCAACAGCATCGATCCCGCGCGCCTGGCGCAGGAGGCCGCTTTACTTGCGGAACGCAGCGATATCAGTGAAGAATTAGACCGCCTGCGCAGCCACCTGCAGCAATTTGCGCAACTGCTGGACGGCGCCGGCGAACTCGGCAAAAAACTCGATTTTCTGCTTCAGGAGATGCAGCGCGAGGCCAACACCATGCTTTCCAAAACGCCTGGCGTGGAAAACGAAGCCCTGGCAATCACGGGAATCGCGCTGGAGATCAAGGCGGAAATCGAGAAATTGCGGGAACAGGTGCAGAACATCGAATGAGCGAGGGAAACGGGGTTGCGCCGCTGGTGCTGATCGTGTCCGGGCCGTCGGGCTCCGGGAAATCGACGCTGGTGCAGAAAGTATTGGAGCTGCCGGGCACGATGCCTTCGATATCCTGCACCACCAGGCCGCGGCGGGCGACCGAGGCCTCTGGAAAATGCTATGATTTCGTCACCGAGGCGGAGTTCGACGGCATGGTCGCCCGGGGTGAGTTTCTGGAATATGCGCGTGTCTTTGGGAAGCATTCCTACGGCACGCCCAAGAAATGGCTGGGCGAGTCGCGGGCGCGGGGCCTGGATCTGGTGCTCGAGATTGACGTGCAGGGTGCGGCGCAGGTAAAGAAGAAATTGCCGGAAGCCGTGGCGATTTTTATTTTGCCGCCCTCGCGGCAGGAACTGGAACGCCGCTTGCGCAGCCGCGGCCAGGATCTCGACGAGGAAATTGCCCGGCGGCTGGCTATGGCGCGCGATGAAATTGCCGCCAGCGAAGCTTTTTACGATTTTTGTGTGGTGAACGACGACGTGGAACGTGCCGGCCGCGAAACCCAGGCGATTCTCCTGGCGTTGCGCTGCGGCAGTGCCCGCCGCCGAGACCGCGTGAATCAAGTCCTGGCATCGTTTGGAGGGTAAGACACTCATGACCGTGCAGACCAAAGCTCCGGAGAGCCAGTTTGCCTATGTCGTGCTGGCCGCTCGACGCGCCCGGCAGATTATGGCGGGCGCACCGCCGCTGATGGAAAACCTGCGAACGCTGAAGGCGACGCGTATTGCCTGCGAAGAGGTTACCAATGGCTTGATTGAATACGACTTCACCGAGCCCGGGAGCGACGAGGAAAAGGAAAGCGTCAAGCGGCGCAGGTAGCGCGCCCGCGAGGATTCCATGCGCATTACCCTTGGGGTCACCGGTGGAGTCGCGGCTTACAAGTCCGCGGAACTCGTCCGCCGTCTGCAGCAAGAGGGCCACAGCGTCCAGGTGGTGATGACGCGCGCGGCCTGTGAGTTTGTTACGCCCCTGACGTTTGCAGCCCTGAGCGGCCAGAAAGTCATCACCGATCTTTTCGCCAAGTCTTCCACCGGCGAAGCCAATCTCGAATCCGCCATCGAACACATCGCCGTTGCGCAGCGCACCGATCTGCTGGTTGTGGCGCCGGCCACTGCGGACATGCTCGCGAAATTTGCGCGCGGCCTGGCCGACGACTTTCTCTCCACTTTGTATCTCGCCTCCACCGCGCCGGTGATTGTGGCCCCGGCGATGAACGTCAACATGTGGCAGCATGCGGCAACACAGGAAAATCTGGCGGTGCTGAAGGCGCGGGGCGTACACATTGTTGAGCCCGATGCCGGGTATCTTGCCTGCGGCATGACCGGGCCGGGGCGCCTGGCGGAGCTAGGCGAAATTTTGAAAGCGGTGCAGGGAATCGCGCAGATGAAGCGCGATTTGGCGGGCGAGACTCTGCTCGTTACCGCTGGCCCCACCTGCGAGGACATCGATCCCGTCCGCTACATCACCAATCGTTCTTCGGGAAAGATGGGCTATGCGGTGGCGGAGGCGGGGGCACGGCGCGGGGCCAAGGTCATATTGATCACCGGCCCGACGGCGTTGGCGACTCCCGAGGGAGTTGAGCGCGTGGATGTGCGCACGGCGGAGGAAATGCTTGTTGCCGCGCGGAAACATTTTCCAGGCTGCTCGCTGGCGGTTTTCGCGGCGGCGGTGGCGGATTACCGGCCGGCCGAACCGGCAAGCTCTAAAATCAAGCGCAGCAAGGAAGCGCTGACAATTCGCTTGGAACCCAATACCGACATTCTTGCCACCTTGGCGAAGGAAAAGGGCGAACGGATTGTTGTGGGATTCGCGGCGGAGACAGACCATCTCGCCGAGAACGCGCGAAAGAAACTTGCGCAGAAGAATGCGGACCTGATCGTCGCGAATGACGTGACGGCAGAGGGCGCAGGCTTTGACCATGACACCAATATCGTCACCCTTTTTCCCCGTGATGGCCGCGATCTCCCGCTGCCTCGGATGAGCAAAGCCGACGTGGCCGAGCGCATTCTGGACGAGGCGATGCGGCTCCGCAGCATTCTGCGCAGCAAGCCTGCCACGCATCGGGCCGGCGACTGAGCGATCATGGCCGAACGCGCTTCGAAATCCCTGCAACAGAAAATTGAAGACCGCCTGCGGTATTACGAGGATCTGGGCATCCGCTTGTTCTATCGGGATCGGGGCACAGCAGCGACCGCCGAGAGTTTCGCCCCAGCCGTTTCGACACCAGCATCCACTTCCGCCCTTGAGGAGAATTTTTTGCCCAAGCCCATCGTCGAGCCGTTGCCGCCAAAAGCGGCTACGGTTGCTGCGGCGCCGCGCGTCGTGCCCGTCGTCGCGCCTTCGGGTCCCACGCTTTTCGAGAGCGTCGATAAGATTAAGGACGACACGCTGCTGAAGATTCGCGAAGACATCGGCGATTGCACGCGCTGCAAGCTGCACAAGGGCCGCAACAAAATTGTGTTTGGGGATGGCAGTCCCAAGGCCGAGCTCGTGTTTATCGGCGAGGGGCCGGGCGCCGACGAAGATCAGCAGGGAATCCCGTTTGTCGGCCGCGCCGGCAAATTGCTGACACAGATGATCGAAGCGATGGGCCTTCGGCGCAAGGACGTTTACATCTGCAACGTGGTGAAATGCCGGCCGCCGGAAAATCGCGCGCCGGAACCGGATGAAGTGACCACGTGCTCGCCGTACCTGCTGCGGCAGATCGACGTGATCCGGCCAAAGGTGATCGTGTGCCTGGGCGCCGTCGCCGCGAAAACGCTTCTCGAAACCACGCGCGGCATTTCGCAGTTTCGCGGCCAATGGCTGGAATGGCGCGGCCACAAGCTTATGGCCACCTATCATCCCGCGTATCTTCTGCGGAATCCCAACGCGAAGGGCGAAGTCTGGAAAGACCTGCAGAAGGTGATGGCGGAATTGGGCCTGCAGCCGCCGAAGAAATCAAAATCGTCATAGCATGATGCAAGAAAATTCCCTGCATTTTCCGCCGGACGCAGGCAAACTCCTCCTGGATACGTACGCTTAATCCATCATGGGAATTCTCTACGGCCTCTTGACCGCGCTCACCTGGGGAAGTGCCGACCTGTTTGCGCGTTTCGCTACGCGGAAGATCGGCACGCTGCGCACGATGCTGTACATGCAGTTGACGGGATTCATCCTGTTGACGCTGGCGATGCGCTGGCTCGGCGGGTGGGGGCATCTCGCGGACGGTTCCGGCTGGCGGCCGTGGGCCTGGGGAATTCTGGCGGGCGTGCTCAATGCTTCGGGCACTATGGCGCTTTACCGTTCCTTTGAGATTGGCAAGATGTCCATCGTGGCGCCGCTTTCGGCCAGCTATCCCGTGCTGACATTGCTGCTTTCCATGTTGACCGGGGAGCGGCTGACTCTGGCGCGACTCGTGGGCATGGCGCTGGCGATTCTTGGCGTAATTCTGGTGGCGCACGGCGAAACTCAACCGGACGACGCGAACGTAATTGATGGCGCCACGCAGCCGGCAAAGAAGCGGCTGGGCGTGGGCTGGGCGCTGCTGGCGGCTGTGGCCTTTGGTGTGATGTTTTGGTTGTTGGGGATCCGAGTGGTGCCGCTGCTCGGGGGAGCGCCGACCGTGTGGATCATCCGATTGACGAGTTTTTCTTTCGCCGCGGTTGTGATATTGATCGCGGGAAGTTCTTTGGCACCACCGAAGCGGAAAGACGCGCCTTGGATTCTGGGCGTGGGAATCCTCGATACCAGCGCGTACGTGTTCAACAATCTGGGCATGCAGCTCGAACAGGTTTCCGTGGTGAGTGTGCTCGCTTCGCTCTACGGAGCGGTGACGGTGGGACTCGCCGCGCTCATTCTACGAGAGCCGGTGTCGCGTCTGCAGTGGCTCGGCATTTTTTCTATTTTTGTAGGGATCATCCTGATCAGCCGCTGAGAATCCATCTGTTTTTTCCTTGGTCGTTTGCGAAAAGCAGATCCCTCGCTTCGCTCGGGATGACAACGAAGTACCACTCGAGATGACAAGGAATTACCGCCAGGGATGACAACGAATTACCGTTTTTCAGCAACCTGCTAAACTACACGCGGGATGTCTGCTTCTTACTGCAACGTAGCCTTGCCTGTCCCCCTGCGCACGACATTCACCTATGGCGTGCCGGAGGCGCTTCGCGCGCAGTTGCAACCCGGCTCGCGCGTGCTGGTGCCATTCCGCAAGAAATCCATGGTTGGCGTGGTCCTCGAACTGAAAGACGCGCCGCCAGAAGGTACAACCATCCGCGAAGTGAGCAAGCTGATCGATCTTGTGCCGGCGCTGACGCCAAAGCTCCTGGAGTTGGGCCGGTGGATCGCGGGCTACTACCTTGCGCCGATTGGCGAAGTTTTCCGAGCGATGATGCCGCCGGTCACGGAGTTGACGGCGCGGCGCGAAATCGTCCTTACGGAAGCGGGCCGCGCGCTCGCGGAGAAACTTCAGCAGGGCGCAACTCTAACCGACCTTGGCGATGACGAGGCCGCGTTCCTGCAAAAACTCCTCGAGAAAAAGGGAACATGGCAGGTTGGTCCGGCGGCCAAGCTGGGAATTTCGCCCGGAGGATTGCAGCGGCTGCAGCGGCGCGGCTACCTGCAAATTCAAGAGACGCTGCAGGGACGCAAGCGGAAGACGCAACGCGTTGTCGCGTGGAAAGGCGCGGGCGAGCAAACGGAAGCAAAGCCGCTGGGTGAGAAGCAGGAGCGGCTGCGCGCGCTGCTGCAAACCGAACGCGGCCCGTTGCCGCTGCCGCAACTCCTGAAACTTGCGCAAGTGTCCCGCGCGGTGATCGAGAGGCTGCTGCGCGAGGGTCTGCTCGAAAGCTGGGAGGAGCCCATCGATCCCGCCGAAGATCCGTTCGATGCTGGCTACCTGCCGCCGGCGCATTCGTTGAACGAAGCCCAGGAGCGCGCGTTCGGCGCCATCCGCGCGCGTTTTGAACTGGGCGAATTTGGCGTGCAACTCCTGCACGGCGTCACGGGCAGCGGCAAGACAGAAGTGTACCTGCGCGCCGTGCAGGACACGCTGGCGCGCGGGAAAACAGCGCTTATTCTCGTGCCGGAAATTGCGCTGACGTTGTGGATCGGGCGGCAGTGCCGCGCGTGGTTTGGAGCGAGCTTCGAGGGCGTCGCGGTGCTGCATTCGGCGCTCGGCGACGTGGAGCGCGCGCGCGAATGGTGGCGCGTGCGCAATGGACAGGCGCGCGTCGTCGTGGGCACGCGGTCGGCGGTGTTTGCTCCGCTCGAAAATCTTGGCTTGCTGATTGTGGATGAGGAGCAGGAGAACAGCTACAAGCAGGAAGAAACGCCGAGGTATCACGGGCGGGACGTCGCCATTGTGCGCGCCAAGCTCGAACATGCCGCGGCGCTGCTGGGATCCGCAACGCCATCGCTTGAGACGTACCACCACGCCGTCAACGGGAAATACGAACTGCTCACCCTGGCCGAGCGCGTGGAGAATCGCTCGCTGGCCGCCGTGGAGATTGTGGATCTGCGCCAGGAATTTCAGCAGACCCATCAGGCCGGCCCGATTTCGCAAGTGCTGCACGCGGGAATTGCGGAGTGTCTGTCGTTTCAGACGCAGGTTCTCATTCTGATCAACCGCCGCGGCTACTCCTGGTCGGTGCTCTGCCGTAGTTGCGGCGCTACCGTGCAGTGCGCCAATTGCAGCATCTCGATGACCTACCACAAGAGCCGCAACCGCCTGGAATGCCATTATTGCGGCTCGACGCAGGCCGTGCCGAAGGTGTGCCCAAAGTGCGACTCGAAGTACGTCTATTTTTTCGGCGAAGGCTCCGAGCACCTGGAAGAGCGCCTGCGCAAGGAATTTCCCGGAGCGCGCATCGCGCGGCTGGATCGCGACACCGCGCGCACCAAGCAGCAATACCAGGAAACCCTGGGCGCGTTCGCCGGCGGCGCGCTGGATATTCTGGTGGGCACGCAAATGCTCGCCAAGGGACACGACTTCCAGCGCGTCACGCTGGTTGGCGTGATCTCCGCGGATTCCGGGTTGAGTCTGCCGGACTTTCGCGCCGCCGAGCGCACGTTCCAACTGCTTACGCAGGTGGCGGGACGCGCGGGGCGCGGCGATCTGCCCGGCCGCGTGCTCATTCAGACGTACTACCCGGAGCATTACGCGATTCAGGATGCCGTGCGCCAGGATTATGCGTCGTTCTTCGAGCGCGAGTTGCATTTCCGCCGCATGATGGCCTATCCGCCGTTTACGTCGCTGGCGAATGTGATTGTGCGGGATACTAAACTCGAGAATGTGATACGGTGGTCGCACCAGCTCTCGGAATATTTTTCGCCGCAGGATGGGAAAGGCCTGCGCATCCTCGGTCCGGCTTCAGCCCCTCTGGCACGACTGAAAAAAGAGCATCGCTTCCAGTTTCTGCTGAAGTCACCAAAGCGTACGCTGCTGACAAAAGTTCTGACGGGCGCGCTCGCCTTTTGCGACGCGCACGAAATCCCGCAAACCGCCGTGCTCGTGGATATGGATCCGCTGACGCTGCTGTGATCGCTCAGGCCAAGCATCCACTCAGGGTTTAGCGGGTCAGTTTCCGATTACCCGACTATACGTCCATCTCGGCTAGACACTTCCTGTTTTCACTTTGAAGGCGGCGGCAGCGTCGTCAAATCCAGATTGTGCATCACGATGATCCGCCATTGGCCCGCATCTTTACTCATCACGAAATTCAACAGACCTCGACGATCAGGCATCGGATTCCCCTGCACATCCAGCGCACCTGTCATCTCCCAACGCACATCTACCGCCGCAACGTCGGCGCGGATGAAACGGATCTCGCTGTCGGTATACCCCAGATGGCTGTTTCTAAAGATCGTCGCGAAGATCGGAGCATGAAACTCTTCGATCTTGGATCGCCCTTTCGCACCCATGCCACGCCAGTTGGTAAAATCTGCATCCTCTGCGAACAACGTCCCAAACGCATGAGCATCATGCCTGTTCCACGCATCTATGAAGCTGTCTATCAGCCCCCGAATCGCTTTCTCATCATGCTCTGCTCCGGCCTGGTAGGACATTGTGAATAGGCATAACAAAAGGCAAAGGGGGGCTATCGTAAGCATGTTTTCCTCCTGGCCTTGAACTTCCAACCACTCATCCGGACCACTGGATGAACGCATTGATCGGATATGTATAGTAATGGTCGGCAGATGTCCGGCTTCCGACTGGGAAGTTCCGCCACTGTGGCATGCCTAAGGTATATCCCCTTAGAGAGATGTAGCCGCTGCGAACCGTTACATGCATATTTCTCTCAGTTCAACGGCCGCAGCGGCTCAAAGATCGAGTTTGCTCAATTCAATGCACACTCCCCGGCGCTTGTGATGACCGTGCCCGCCGGGCAGTTCGGCGCAACCGGTGGGATAGCGCGTAGATACTCATAAATAGCGTGGAGTTCTTGATCGTTCATATAGCGATAGTCAGGCCAGGGCATCACCTGGAGGAGGGGAGGCCCGGGCTGGCCCGGCTGATAATCGAAATCCTTGCCGGTCCTCATTACCTCCAGGAACTCTTCCCAAGTTCGACCTGCGGGCAGGCCATTCTTATAGGGAGTAATATCGCGTGAAAAGAAGGGGCCGAATGACGCACCTCCCGCTAAGTAGCCGGCAACATTAATTTGCGTGGGCTGGCCGTTGAAAGGATTGCCTGTGGCCGTATACGACGGATTCGTGTGGCAATCATTGCAGCCGCCCGTGGCGTTCACCAGATAGCTCCCCAACCCGACGAGCTCGCGATCCTTGCCTTCCAGGTTCAGATGCACCGGAGCAATCGCAAAGCCCTGTTTGATCCTGCTCTCGTCTCTTTCACCGTATTCGTTGTTGCCATTTTGTGCATGCCCCGGGGCAAGAAAGAACGGCCCAGTAAGAGCTATCCCCGATAGCAAACCGCCGATCAGCAAAAGCTTTCTCATCGTCTTGTCTCCTTCTTAGTCGCATGCTGGCCCGCCTCTCCAATTGGAACCTAGCCTTGTGAATCTTTGGCGAAGCCAACGGCCAGCTTTGCGTGGCGGGCATGATCCACTTGGTACCCTTCATTGGCAATGGAATCGCGATGACACCTGACAGACATTCGGGTGACACGGCAAGTCACGGAAGGTAAAGAACTTGCGGGAGATGCTGGTTGCTTCCGGAGCATCACGTTAGGGTGATACAATCGGCCGCACGAGGTGTTTTTTGCTGTCTCGGGACTCATCCGGAACGCTCGTCCGTTTTGGCCCCTTCGAGTTCGACTCGTCGACAGGCGAACTACGGAAACACGGCGCCAAAATCAAGCTTCGTGGGCAACCGTCAGAGATCCTTACGCTTCTGCTGTCGCGGCCGGGAACGGTCGTGACCCGTGAGGAATTACAGCGGAAACTGTGGCCGGATAACACCTTTGTCGATTTCGAGAACAGTCTGAACGCCGCGGTTAAGCGGCTTCGGGCGGCACTTTCTGATTCGCACGAGGAACCCAGATACATAGAAACTCTGGCCCGCAAGGGATACCGTTTCATCGGTGCTGTTGAATTCGCCCGCCCGACGAAACCCGCCTCGTCCACAGCGGCGGCCAGTCAACAACCTGGCGTGAGTATCGACTCGAGCAGCACGGATTCTGCCATGGTTGCGGTCTCGGATTCCCGGACTTCCAGAAGATCCCGAAAATTTATGGCTTTGACGGCTACGGGTGCGATAGCAGCGCTACTAATAGTCCTATTCCTTGTTCGCTGGCATGAAACTTCCGAGCAGCGCGTGCCTTCCTCTCCCATTCATTCGCTTGCTGTTTTGCCACTTGCTAACCTTTCAAACGACCCGCAGCAAGATTACTTTGCCGAGGGAATGACCGAGGAACTAACCACGCAACTCGGTAAGATCAGTGCCTTGCGCGTGGTTTCCACAACTTCGGCGGCGGCCTATACACAAAAAAAGTCCCCACTCTCGGAGCTTGCCCGGGAAATGCACGTTGACGCGATCGTGGAAGGGGCAGTGCTACGTTCGGGCAATCGAGTGCGCATTACCGTGCAGTTGATCGAAGCATCCACGGACCGCCATTTGTGGGCTCAAGACTACGAAGCGGATATGCGCGATGTCCTCTCCCTCCAAAGTCAAGTGGCCCAGGCCATTGCCAAAGAAATTCAGGCAAAGTTGACACCGGACGAGCAAACCCGCTTCGCGAGTACGCACCCCATGGATCCGGAAGCCTATGATGACTACTTGCGCGGCCACTACTATTGGTATGAACGTGTGCACAGCAGTGGCTTCCGCACTACTGTCAGGATGCGAAATGATGAAGATTTCGAGAAGAGCGGAAGATATTTCGAGCAGGCGGTCGAGAAGGACCCGGCCTCGGCACTGGCCTATACCGGCTTGACGAGTTACTACGGCGCGTCGGCAGTTTACGGCTTGATTCCACCTAAGGAGGGGTGGCCAAAAGCAGAGGCTGCAGCGCGAAAGGCCTTGGAACTGGACAGTTCTCTGGCGGAAGCACATGCCACGATGGGAGCAGCGAAGCTTTTTTATGACTGGGACTTCGTTGGGGCGGAACAAGAGTTGCGCCGGGCCATCGAACTGAACCCGAGCTATCCCGAAGCGCACCGCCTGTATGGGACCACCCTGCTGCCGATCTTGAGCCGTCCAGAGGAGAGTCTCGCTCAGGCGGAAATTGCAGAGCAATTAGATCCCGTGTCGTTCCAAGGTACCAAGGCGGTCGCGTTTCTCAGTTTGCGCCAGTACGATAATGCCATCGCGGAGTTCAAGGAAATCTTGCGGTCCAACGACAGCTCAACGAAAGCCCACTTTGGATTGGCCACTGCCTATCTGGGCAAGCGCATGGACAGAGAGGCCGTGGCGGAGATCCAAAAGGCCTTACTGCTCTCCGGAGACGTGAAGGGTGCTGACACCATTAAGAAGGCTTACGAAACAACTGGCTACAATGGGGTCATCCAATTGCGTCTGCGTCAGTTGCGAGAGAAAAGCAAGCTTGGATATGTTTCCGCCCTGGATTTCGCTGAACTCTATGCTGAACTCGGCAATAAAAAAGAAGCCTTTGCCTGGTTGGACAAGGCATACGGGGAACGCGCTTCGCTCCTTTGCGAAATCGGAATCAGCCCTTCCTTGGACAAAATACGCGACGACCAGAGGTTCAAAGACCTTCTGCGGGAAATAGGCCTGCCCCATTAAAGGATCTACTGCGATGCGGTAATTGGATCCGAACTTGGGCTGCGCCCCGGCTGCACGCCACTCTCCGCGTGACCCACACATTATAAAAGGGCGCTCCTTTCAGGGTAGGTTTTGAGCGTTTACCTCATCCCCTACAGAAAGGAACACCCTCTATGATCAGCACCAAATATATCGGCATGGACGTGCACAAGGAAAGCATTTCGATCGCGGTGATGAACTCCGTCGGCAAGGTAGTGATGGAATGCGTCATCGAAACCAAGGCCAGCACCATTCTGCAGTTTATCCAAGGGCTGCGCGGAGATTTGCACGTCACTTTTGAAGAAGGAACCTGGGCGGCCTGGCTGTACGACCTGCTGAAGCCACACGTCACGGAAGTCGTGGTGTGTAACCCGCGAAAGATTGCCTTACTGAAGGATGGCAGCAAGAGTGATCGAATCGATGCACGGAAGCTGGCCGAACAGTTGTACATGAAGAAGATCCAGTCGGTCTATCACGGAGAGCACGGGTTGCGAACGTTGAAGGAGCTGGCGCGCAGTTATCTGACCATCACCAAAGACCTCACGCGGGTCATGAATCGGCTCAAGGCGCTGTATCGCAGTTGGGCTATTCCCTGTGCCAGCAACGAAGTGTATGCACCACGTCACCGTGCGGAATGGCTCGGTAAGATCAGTGAAGCCGGCGTCCGGCGACGCGCCGAACACTACTACCAACAGCTCGATGTCTTGCAACTCTTGCGCCAGGAGGTGCGGCGGGATCTATTGCTTGAAGCCAAAAAACAGAAGGCGTGGAAACTGTTGCGCCAGATTCCGGGGATCGGACCGATCCGGGCAGCCCTTTTGATGGCCCTGATGCAGACGCCGCACCGTTTCCGCACCAAGCGACAACTGTGGACCTACAGCGGTCTGGGGTTGGAAACGCATGACAGCGCACAATACCGCGTTGTGGAAGGGCAGCTGCAACGTTCCAAGAAACCCGCGACGGTTCGTGGTCTAAATAAGGACCACAACCACGACCTCAAAGATATTTTCAAGGGTGCGGCGATGAGAGCCAGCAACGCAGCTGGGCCGCTAAAGGTTTTCTACGAGGCTTTGTTAGCTAAGGGGAGGAAGCCCACGATGGCGCGCTTGACCTTAGCGAGGAAGATTGCCGCGATCACCCTGATCGTGTGGAAGAAGGAGGTACGTTTCGACGCCAACGAGTTGAAACCACAAGCAGCTTGAGCGTCTCTGGCTAAGAGTCCGTTCCATCCCTGAGAACCATTTGCTGGCGGTGGCCATCGGCTTCTTGGGACGCTCGATTCGAGGGGAAGTATCAATCGGACAAGTCAGGCCCGTGTGACCAACACGCGAGTCTCCGGACCCACCCTATGCCCTCTCGGACAATCGAAGAAAGCCATAGGCCACGAGTCTCCAATAGGACCATGCATTGCCACCTATCCGGTGGACAACCATCAGGCTTGTTGTTTCAGAAAATGAATGGCGCCGTCACGAAAGTGAAATGGAACCACAGGGAAGAGGAAAGTTTCTCTCCGCTTCGTGCGCGGAGACGAACCATGACTCTGGGCCTGAGGAAGACCACTCTCAGATCGAGAGTGCATGTTCAAGCAGTTGGGCTGAATGCCGGGATAAAAAAGAATCGGCATTGAGCCGACGGGGAGGTTTTTCTCTTGACATTCCCTTTTATAGGACTTATCCGAGATCTATTCTTTGTCACCTCTCAGGATTGTGCCCGGTCCACCGCCTCTCGGGGAAGCTAGGAACGGACGGAGACGCGGCTGCTCCAGGAGTGACAACCGGGTGAATCAGGTAGCGGCTTCAGCTACAGCGGATTCGCCATGAAGCACAGGAGAAAGACCAGCAGCGCGAGGAGCGCACCGAATCGGCGGTTGGGGTCGAGCGGCGTGGGATCGTAAATCGGGGCTGAGCGGAAGTAGCGCACGCCAAACAGAAGCGCGGCCCAGATTAGCCAGCCCCTCCACAAGAAAAATCCCATTGGTAACAAGATGAGAGGCAAGATCAGAGAAACCATGCGGTGCAGCCGCGGGCTGACGGAGCGCAGGATGTGCCCGCCATCGAGTTGCCCCACCGGCAGCAAATTCAACGCCGTGGCAAAAAGTCCGACCCACGCGGCGCGGCCCACGGGATGCAAAAGCAAATCTGCCGCATGGGCATTCGGTTGAATCACCGCTGCGATGAACCGCATCGCTCCAGGCACGCCGAAGACCAGATCGCCGTCGCCATTGCTCGCGAGCGCTGGAACCATTTTCGCGTGGAGCACTCCATACGCTATAGCCGGAATCGCCAGAAGGAAGCCCACGATCGGCCCGGAAGCGCCAACGTCAAAAAGCGCACGCGCGGAACGTATCGGCGAACGAATCAGGATGAACGCGCCGAACGTCCCGATCAGCGTGGGCGCGGGAATAAACATCGGGTAGCTGGAGCGGATGTGGTGGTACCGGCAGGCGAAATAATGCCCCAATTCGTGCGCCAACAGAATCGCCATCAGCGTGGCCGCGAAGGGAAGTCCGCTCAGAAGCGTGGCGGGACGGCGATAGGCGAGAACGAACGTCTGGAAGAAAGTATCAATCGAGGCAGCCTGGTTGTGGGCATAGGCCGCGGCGAAATGCGCGCCCGCCAGGAGACACGTGATCAGCGTCAGGAAAAACAGAATCGCCGCAAGGACGAGCGAACGAGTTGGAGGATGCGGAGGTGTTGCTGCGTAATAAGGCCCGTACGCGGCCAAATCCCGCCAGGTATCGGCACCCAGAAGAGAGGGAGCGCGCTGCTCTGTTTCCGGTGGGGTCACGAAATTTTACTTGGCCGCCCCTGCAACGGTACCTTCCAGGCCCTGCAGTTCTTTGCCGGGCTTGAAGCGCACCGCTTTGCCGGGAGGAATGCTGACCTCTTCTCCCGTGCGAGGATTTCGCCCAATGCCGGTCTTGCGCGGCTTCACACTGAAGACGCCGAACTTGCGCAATTCGATGCGTTGACCCCGGCCCAGGGCGCCCTTCAGCGATTCAAATACCTGTTCCACGGCTTGTTCCGCTTTGGTCCGACTGATGTTGGTCTTGCCTACCACTGCGTTTACGATATCGAGCTTGATCACACCGGCCTCCGGCGCTACGTTGCCCGATGCTATTGGGTGCCGCGCAGGTTGTCAAGACGTGTTCCCTCGAATAGACTCTTACCCTTCAAGAGCACAATTTCTTCATATCCGTGTGAGGAGGAATGGATGTCCGTTAAGCCCGACCGTTGGATTCGCAAGATGGCGCTGGAGCACAGGATGATCGAGCCGTTTACCGACCGGCAGATGCGGGAAGGCGTCATCAGCTACGGCGTCTCCTCGTATGGGTACGACATCCGGGTAGCGGACGAATTCCGGATTTTCACCAATGTGAATTCGACGATCGTCGATCCGAAGCACTTCGACTCGCGCTCGCTGGTGGAGTACAAGGGCGACGCGTGCCTCATTCCGCCGAACTCGTTCGCGTTGGCGCGGTCCGTGGAGTATTTCCGCATCCCGCGGAATGTGCTGACGATTTGCCTGGGCAAATCCACCTACGCGCGCTGCGGCATCATCGTGAACGTCACGCCGTTTGAGCCGGAATGGGAAGGCTTTGTGACGCTGGAAATCAGCAATACCACACCGCTGCCGGCGAAAATTTACGCCAACGAAGGCCTGTGCCAGGTGATCTTTTTCGAGAGCGACGAAGATTGCGAAGTCAGCTACAAGGACAAGAAGGGGAAGTACCAGGCGCAAGGCGGCATCGTCCTGCCGCGGCTGTAGAAGTTGCGGAAAAACATCGGAAGACTTTCTTTAGGGGCTAAAGCCCGTTGATCAAAAGCGTGTTACGCCGGGGCTGAAGCCCCGGCCTCCTAAAGAAACGAGTTTTTCCGCATGCTTTGTAGGCGACGTCACGTCCTGGCCACTGGCGGGGCGTGCCCTGCATGGTGGCGTGAATTCTCCGTCTTGATTATTTCTGCACAAAGGGCGCGGCGAGGCCCCATTGCCCGCTCATGACAAATTCGTGCAAAGGCTTGCGCGTCCGGGGCGCCAACTCGCGCTCGCGCAACACTTCGGGAAGTGTTTGTGGGTCGCCCGCATAGCCGACGGCGAACGTCGCAATTGGCTCCCAACCATTCGGAATTGCGAAAATTTCCGTGGCCTTTTGGGGATCGAAGCCGGCCATTTGGTGGACGACTAGCCCCCGCGAAGTGGCTTCCGTGGTCAGTTGCGAGACCGCCGTGCCCGTATCGTAGAAGGCGTTGCGGTTGGAATGCCCATTTTTCGCGAACGCAAGTTCCGATACGGCGATGGCCAGCACCGGCGCGTGCCTAGCCCAGGTTTGGTTGGCTTCCATGAGTGTGCCGAGAATTTTCTTGAAGGCGTCTCCTTCTCCCCGGGTTCCCACCAGAAACGCCCACGGCTGCTCGTTGTTGCAGGAGGGCGCCCAACGCGCGGCTTCAAACAAACTCCGGAGAATCTCCGGTGAAACTGCCTCTTCCGAGAAAGCGCGCGGACTCCAGCGTTCGCGGATCAATTCATGGACGGGATACTGTGTGGCTGCTGGCTTGTGCATCTATTTTCTCCTAAGGATTTCTAAAGCCGAGATTGCAGCGGGCGGTGTCCACGGAAGTGGCGTCGATGGTGACATTCACCGTGGACTTGGTGATGTCCTGATCATCCAGGACGACGGTGCCCTTCACACCGTGAAACTCGCCGCGCACCGTCGAGATCATCAAGTGGGTCACGCCAAATTGCGCCGAAGAGTGCTGCGGATCGATCTGCCAGGTGGTCGTACCCGCGCTCGCGGGCAACGTCAGCACTGCCGCCAGACCTGCCGTCATCATCAACCGGGAAGATTCAACTTCATTGTGCTTTCTCCTTCACTTTTTGGCCGCGAAAATTGTCTTTTGGATGCGTCAGCCCGCTAGTGCCGTTCCAACTTGTTCCAACAAATCCCTTCGAGAATATTCTCTCCGTGTTCGCGTCGGATGTTTGGACCGTCATTTGGCTCAAATAGTTGGAACGGCACTAGGCGGGTTCACGCTTTTCCACTTCCGCCAGCAACTTGGCCAGAGTCTTGAGTTGGGGGGCGCTCATGTGGCGAAACTGGCCTTTGTGCAAATCCCGGACGGGCTGGTCCAGTTTCTTCAGTGCCGCCAGGCCGTCTTCCGTGATGCGGGTTTTCACCACGCGCCGGTCCTCTTTCTCGCGGTGGCGCGTGATCCAGCCGTGGTTTTCCATGCGGTCCAGGAGCCGGGTGATGTCCGGGTCGCGCGAAATCATGCGCTCGCTTATGCCGCGGCAAAGCAACCCTTCGGGCTCCGCGCCGCGCAGAATGCGCAGGACGTTGTACTGGGCCATGGTCAGGCCGGCGGATTTAATCAGTTGCTCGGCTTGCTGGGAAAGGGCATCGGCGGTCTTGAGGAGGGCGACGAAGATGCGGTCCTCGAGAGCGGCGCCGGGGCCGGAGGTATAGTGGCGGGGATTCATGTCCAGAGCATAGTCGTTGTTACGACTATTGTCAAGACAAAAATGTCCCCCGCCTATGCGCCGCTAGGGCTTCCTTACCGGCCGCAGGTGCACCTCGCTGATGAAACTCTGCGGCCCCTGCACCGCCACCATGCCCACGGCGTGGGCCACATCCTCCGCGGTCAAAACTTTTTTCGGATCCTTCGGCCCGCCCCCGGAGAATTCCGTCGCCACGCTTCCGGGACAAATGACGCTCACGCGGATCCCATAGCCGCGCAAGTCTTCCGCCATGCAGCCGATCAAGCCTTGCAAGCCCCACTTTGATGCGCAGTAAATTCCGCCGCCCGCAAAGGTGTTTTTTCCAGCCAGGGAACTGATATTGATGATGTCCCCGCCGCCGCGCCGGATCATCGCAGGCACCACGGCCCGCGACACAAGGAAGACGCTCTTCAGGTTCGTGTCGAGGACGCGGTCCCACTCCTCTTCGCTCTTTTCGTGGACGGGGCCGAAGCCGCCGATGCCTGCGTTGTTCACCAGGATAGTGATGGGCCCCAGCTCCTTCTCCGTGGCTTCGACCAGCGAGGCAATATCGCCGGTCCTGGTCACGTCGGCGGTCTGCGCGTGCACGCGGACCCCCAACGCCCGCAAGTCTTGCGCGGTGCTCATGAGCGATTCTCTGCTGCGACCGCAGATGCTCACCGCCGCGCCCAGTTTTGCCAGCCGCTGCGCGATGGCCTTGCCGATGCCGCGGCCGCCTCCCGTGATGAGCGCCACTCCCCCCGCCAGCGGTATTTCCGCGCTGGCCCCGCCATTTGCCGTGCTTATGTTCGCCATATGATTTCTCCCTGCCCAAGCCACGCATTTTATGCGACACTCATCTTATTCCCAAGGATGCCGCTCTGCATCGGATGCCTCGGAGGTGCACCGGGGTTGAATCGCAAGGTTGGCGAACGCTTTCCTTCGCCCACGGACCCTTCCGGTTTTCTGCCGGAAGCGACTTGCGAATGAGAGGCGGCTGCACCTATAATTCAACAGTTTCCGAAAGAGCATTGCCGGTTCGCAGGGAAATTCAGGGTTTCCGGTGAGCGCCGTTGGTTGCCGCCGGATGGTGTGATTTCATTTCATTGGTTGCAGCGAGGAGATAAGGGAATGAACGCTACACATAGGATGGCAAGCCTTGCAGTACTTGCGGCGCTTTGCCTCTTCTGTATCACGGTGGCTCCGGCGATGGGGCAGGGCACCGGAGGCGGCGCTGCCGGCCCTCAGAAGTACACCATGGCGGAGTACAACGCCTGGCAGGCGGCTGATGCGGAAAAGAACCCTGCGGCGCAGATCAAGATGCTGGACGACTTCGTGGCGAAGTATCCCAATTCGGCGCTTTTGAACTACATCTATGCCCTGTATTACAAGAATTATGGCGGGCAAAAGAATTTCCCGAAGGCCATTGAGTTTTGCGACAAGCTGGTCGCTCTCGGCGACAAGGCCAGCGTCACGGAGAAGTACGAGGCTTATTACATCCGGGCCTTCGCCTACAACAACATTCCCAACCCCGACCCCCAGACCGCCAAGGCCGCTCATGACGCGGCTCTTGCTGCGCTCAAGCTCGTTGACGCGGTTCCCAAGCCCGATGGTCTGGACGAGGCTAAATTCGCCGAACAGAAGAAGCAGTCTAGGATTATTTTCTACGCGACGGCGGCGAATTCCGCTCTGGCGGCCAAAGACTGCGCGGCCGCGGTGGAATCCTACAAGGCCGCACTGGCAATAACGCCGGACGATCTGACTGAGAACTATAACCTCGGCAAAGCCTACTCCTGCACGACTCCGCCGCAGCAAGCCGAGGCGTTGTGGGCCTATGCGCGCGCGGCGACCTCCAAAAATGCCACCGAGCAGCAATCCAAGCTGGTTAAGTCATACTTGCGTAAGCTGATTGTGAACTTCCAGGGCGGCACGGTTTGCGAGTCGCTGACCGACGCAGAAATGAATGAACTGTTGCAGCTCGCCTCGAGTTCCGTGGATCGCCCGGCCAGCTACAAGCTCCCCAGCAGCGCAGATCTTGACGCGGCGCGCAAGGATATGACCATCGCCTCCGTTTTCACCGATCTGAAGGCCGGCGGCGACAAGGCCAAGCTCACTTGGACGGCGGCGTGCGGCCTGGAGTTCCCAGACGTTCCCGGCAAGGTGATTGAAGTGGCCGGCGGTACGGACCCCGTGGTGATCAAGACGGCTTTCGTCACCACCGATGCGGAATTTGAAGCAGCGGCCATCGCCAACATGGAGTTTAAGATTCCGGGCCAGCCCGAAGCCGGCAAACTCGCAAAGGATGCCTTCGTGCACACGACCGGAACCTTGACCTCCTATGATCCCGATCCGGCGTTCATGATCCATTTGGAAAAGGCCAAAGTGAGTGCCGACGATCTGCCGAAGGAAAAAGCGCCCGTGAGGAAGCCGGTCCGGAAGCCTGCTGCGAAGCCACAGTAATTCATGTTTTAGAGAAATAGACCGAAGGGCCCCGAGTTCGACTCGGGGCCCTTTTTTTGGGAGTCTCGCGCGGGACTCTCGCCGTTTGGCCCGGCCCCGCTCTAGCGGCTGCGCCTGCGGCGGTGATCCAGCTTGTATTCCGTCATCTTGCGGCTCAGGGTGTTGCGGTGAATCCCCAGGACTTCGGCGGCACGGGACTGGTTGCCGTTGGTGCGCTCGAGCACCCGTTTGATGAAACGCTTCTCAAATTCACCTACAGCCTCGTCAAACAGGATTCCGCGCTCCACCATTTGCGTGACAAGCCCTTCCAGTTGATCTCTCACGTGCGCACTCTCCGCTGACTTGCGTATTCTGACGGGGCCGGCTTGCTACTCCAATTCGTGCCCCACCAGGATCCGGTAGGCTTCCCGGTATTTGGCACGGGTCGCGGCGACGACGTCGGGGGGCAGGACGGGTCCGGGCGGCGTTTTTGGCCACTGGATCCTTTCGAGGTAGTCGCGCACAAACTGTTTGTCAAAGGAGGGCTGGGCGCCGCCGGGCTTGTATTGCGCGGCAGGCCAGAATCGCGAGGAATCCGGTGTCAGTGCTTCGTCGATCCACAGGAGTTGCCCGTTGAGCAACCCAAATTCGAATTTGGTGTCCGCCAGCAGGATTCCCCGCGGTTCGGCATAGGCGGCGGCGCGGCGGTAAAGTTCCAGCGTGATGCCACGCACCTGCTCGGCAAGTTCCTCGCCGAGGATTCCCGCCGCTTGCTCGAACGGGATATTCTCATCGTGGCCGGTGACCGCCTTTGTCGCCGGCGTAAATATCGGCTCGGGGAGCTTGCCGGACTCCCGCAAACCGTCCGGCAAGGGAATGCCGCAAATTTTGCCGGAGGCGCGGTACTCTTTCCAGCCGGAGCCGGACAAATATCCCCGCGCAACGCACTCGACCGGCAAGGGCTTGGTCTTTCGCACGAGCATGGTGCGCCCCGCCAGATCGTCCTTGTATTTGTCGAACGGGGCCGGGAGTTCCGTAAAGGTGAGCAGGTGATGCGGGATGACGTCTCTGAGAAGATTGAACCAGAATAGCGAGAGTTGTGTAAGGACGCGTCCCTTATCCGGAATCGGGGTCGGCATCACCACATCGAAGGCGGACAGGCGGTCAGTGGCGACGATCAAGAGGCGGTCGCCGAGGTCATAAATGTCCCGTACCTTGCCGCGCGAGGCAGGTGTGAGGCCGGGAAAATTCGTTTCACGAATTACTTTCGCTGCAGAAGTTGTATTCACGGAACAGTTCCCCTGAGAAGTGTCCTGCATTTTATCTCAGCCTGCGCCGATGTCAATGTTAGCCGTCACGTTTCCCTGCTGCAGGCGACCATGCTGGCCGGAGTGGCCGCCGAAAAACAAATGGGGCGGAATCACGTCCGCCCCGGAGCGCCAATCTGGAGATGCGAGTTTTCTTAAGCTGCGGTCGCGGCGGCGGCGCGCTGCCTTCGCGTGGGCGCCGCTTCCTCACCTTCCCAGCGCACACTGACGAGCTTCGAGACGCCGGGCTCCTGCATGGTGACACCGTAGAGGACGCTGCCGGTCTCCATCGTCTTGCGGTTGTGGGTAACAATGATGAATTGTGTCTGCGCGCTCATGTCGCCGATCAAGTTCGTGAACCGCCCGATATTCGCTTCGTCGAGTGGCGCATCCACTTCGTCCAGGATGCAGAAAGGGCTCGGCTGGTAACGGAAAATGGCGATCAGCAGCGCCAGCGCGGTCATGGCTTTCTCGCCGCCCGAAAGCAGCAAAACGTTCTGCAAGCGCTTGCCCGGCGGCGAGGCCACAATGTCAATGCCCGCATCCCCGGAGCTGTCCGGTTCGGTCAGGCGCATCTCCGCCATCCCGCCGCCAAAAATGGTGTGAAAGGCGGTGGAGAAGTTGGCGTTGATGGCCGCGAAGGCCAGCTCGAATTTTTCCTTTGTGATGACATCGAGTTCCTTGATGGCCTGCTGGGTATCGGCGATGGACTGCAGGAGGTCGTCGCGTTCGCGGGTCAGGAAGGTGAACCGCTGCTCGCACTCGTTGAATTCTTCCAGGGCCATCATGTTCACGGCGCCCATGTTCTCGATGCGCTGCTTCATTTCGCGATAGTTCGCTTCGGCCAAAGCCAGCTCTTCGCCGGACATGAAGGCGGTTTCCGAGGCGATCAGGTCTTCGGGTTGCGCGTTCACTTCGGCGAGGCAAGTTTCGCGCAAGTGCTGGCGGTCGGAATCGTTGCGCGCCTTGTCCACTTCAAAACGCCCGCGCTCCTCGCGCATCTCCTGCAACGTTTGCCGCGCCAGCCGCAGATGATCTTCGGCCTGCGTCACGCGCGTGCGGCCTTCCTCCCATTCCTGCTCAAGCTGTTTCTGGTTTTCTTCCAGGCGCGTCTTTTCGCTACGCAGCACCTCCAGTTGCCGGGTTAGCTCTTCCGTCTGCCGGGCCATAGCCGCAGTCTCTTCGCTGATGGAGGCTTCCTGCAGCCGCAGGGCCGCCTCGCGGCGTTCCAGATCGGCCCTCTCCTCTTGCAGGCGACGGGCAATTGCTTCCACGGAGGCCATGCGCTCGTTCATGGCGGCAAGTTCCGCCCTGGCCGTGGCCAACTCTTCCTGTTCGGTCTGCACCAAGGCGCGAAGCTGCACGACCTCTTCCGCCAGCCGCGCGCTTTCGGCTTCCGCCTCGGACCGCGAGGTTGCCGCGGTTTCATGCTGGAGCTTGGCGCGTTCCGCGCGCTGCTGCACGGCATTGATTTCCTTGCGCACGCGCGCCAGTTCGCTTTGGCAGACCGTCAGGTCCAATCCCAGCCGGGCTAGGTCGCTTTGCATCTGCTCGTGGCGGTGCTGGGTGGCGAAAAGGTTGCGCTCTGCCTCGCGTTGTTGCGCCGAAAGCTCGTCGTTAGCCTGTTCGGAGTTGTGCAATTCCACGGTGATAGTTTCAAGGGCCGCCTGCATCAAGCCCGTCTGATGCTCCAGATGCATTACTTCCGCATCCATGGCGCGCAGTTCGCGTTTCATTCCCAGCGGCCCGGCGTCGTCCGGCTTGCCGCCCGTGACCATCCGCCCCTGGTAGCAGGTGCCCTCTGGCGTGACGAAAGCATATTGCGGGTGTTCGCGCGCCAGTTTCTCCGCGGCAACCGCGCCGTCTGTCAGATAACCCGAACGCAATCGCGGCAGAAACTGCTTCGCCGCAGGTCCTAGCGGATCGCGGAACTCCACCAATTTGTCCATCCGGGAGATCACGCCGTCCTCCGCCCGGAAGTGCACGATGGGTTCGTACTCGTCGAGTTTCAGGTTGCGCAAGGAATCGACAAAGAAGGTGGCGCGGCCGCCTACTTCATCGCGCAACAGCGAAACGCCGGCGCGCGCGTGATCGTAGGTTTCCACGACGACGTATTCCAGCTCATCGCGCATGTACTGTTCGAGGGCGGATTCGTGTTGTTCCTGCACCTCCGCGTAATCCGCCAGCACGCCGACGGCGCGGAAATTCCCGCCGCCGTGGCGCTCGTTCGCCGCAAAGAGTTTCTGCACGGCCTCGCCAGTGTAGGAGTGGTCGTTCAGAATCTGCGTCAGGGTGGAGTGGCGCGCGCGCACGCCGGCCAGGGAATCGCGCAGAGAATTCGCTTGTTTGCTGGTCTCCTCGCGGTTCTTGCGCAATTCGGTCATGCGCGCCTGGAGTTCCACGGCATTGCGCTGCAGCCCACCCAATTGGTTCATGGCATTCTGCCAGTCCTGGGCGGCGTGTTCCGCGTCATCGCGCACATGGATGGATGATTCGAGCAACGAGCCTTCGCGCTCTTCCAGCTTGCGCAGCGACTCGCTCTGATGGACCAGCGCTTCTTCGGCCTGCTTCTGCTCGCCGTGCAGCCAAAGCAAGCTGTCACTCGCCTGCGTCGCGGCCCGGCGCAGCGCCTCCACACGCGCTTCCGATTCGGCAATTTGCGTGGCACGGAATGAAGCCCGCGCCGCCAGGTCTTCCACGCGAGCGCATAAGGCGACAGAGTCCGTGCGGACATTTTCCACGACCTGCTGCTGCGCCGTATCACGTGCCTCCCACTCGGAGGTCTGCGCGGTGACGGCGTGACGCTCCGCGGCAATCTGTTCGTTGCGGCCTGCCAATTCCGCGCTGCGTGTCTGGTTGAACGCAATGCGGTTTTCGTTGCGGTCCACTTCCAGGGCCGTTTGATTCAGCACATTCTGATTCTGGCGGATTTCCGCGTCCAGCGAGTAAATCCGCTGGTTCAGGCGATCCTGCTCCGCTTCCTGTTCGTGAATGGATTGCGCCTGCTGCGTTTCCGCCGCGGTCAATTCCGCCAGCCGCCCGCCCAGGCGTTCCGCTTCGGCATCGAGTTCGCGCGCTTTTCCCGCCAGCATCTGACGGACAATCCCGCGCATCTGCTCGCGAATCTCCGAATAGCGGCGGGCTTTGGAGGCTTGCCGCTTCAGGGAGCCCAACTGCTTCTCGACTTCCACAACAATGTCGTTGACGCGCGAGAGGTTCAGCTTGGAGGATTCCAGCTTGGCCTCGCTCAGCCGCTTCTTGGTCTTGAATTTGGTTACGCCCGCGGCTTCCTCGATGATGGCGCGGCGCTCCATGGGCTTCGTGGCGAGAATCAGGCCGATGCGCCCCTGTTCGATGATGGCGTAGGAGTCCGGTCCCAGGCCCACGCCCATGAACATTTCCTGAATGTCGCGCAAGCGGGCCACGCGGCCGTTGATAAGGTATTCGCTTTGGCCGCTGCGATAGAGCCTGCGGCTGACGACGACTTCCCCGGGTTTGCTCACCAGCGTGGGCTTTTCCGCCTTTTTCTTGCGCTTGCCCCTGAAGCCGGTTTCTCCTTCTTCCTGTGAGGGCTCGGCTGGGAGGGTCGTTTCCTGACTCAACTGTTGCGCGGCAAAAGCATCTTCGCCGGCTGGCATTTGGATTTCCCCGGCGATTGCGCTATCCGTGCTCCCCGCTGCGAGGTTCTCCTTCTCAGCCTCTTCTTCCGCCTCCAGGACGAATCGCGCTGCTTCGGCGAGTTCCGGATCTTCCATGGTGATGATGACTTCGGCCATGCCCATGGGCGGGCGCTTGGTTGTACCGTTGAAAATGCAGTCAGCCATGCGTTCCGCGCGCAGGGTCTTGTGGCTCTGTTCCCCCAACACCCAGCTAATGGCGTCCACGACGTTGGATTTCCCGCAGCCGTTCGGCCCGACGATGCAGGTGCTGCCCATTCCGCTGAACGTGACCACGGTCCGCTCGCAGAAGGACTTGAAACCTACAATTTCCACTTTTCGGAGCTTAAGCAAGGTGTCCCCTTTTGTCGTGCACTTCCACTTCGCGGCTTACTTGAATCCAGCGCCCAGCACCGGCGCGCAACCCCGCACGATGCGCACCCCGGCGCGATCCTGTTGAAAAGTCACAGTTCTTCCGCGCGAAGAGAGACTACTTTCCTTTCCTCGATGGGAGGGGGGTTCCAGCGACGCTTTCGTCCGTAACAGACAGAAAGCACACACGCTTGGCAGGTTCTCGTTCAGAGGCCCAGCCGCCTGGCGCTAAGATGGCGGTACGCGAACTAAGCTAGCATGGCCCCCTGCCCCTGTAAAGCCCAACTCTACCTATTGTGGCGTTTTCGCCTATGCCGCAAGGGTTTATCTACTGACATGCTTCTGCCGGGTCCACACCAATCATTGCTGGAGAGGTATCCCACGCCGCAGACACTTTGCCGTCAGGTCTGCGTCGACGGCCGCGCCGCGTCTCGGGCGGCATTCGGGGCTGGCACTATTCGCGTGGGAAAGGATTCGCGAGGCAAGGCAAGAGAAACCTTGCTAGTTCCTGGGCTTAAGCGACGCGACCTGCGGGAATGAACTTGCCTTCGTGAAGATGCATTCTGGTGGTTGTTGCCCTGTCCTCAGCGAGGTAACCAGCGCCTTTATCGCTTGGCCGGCGTTGGCAGGAATCACGATCGTGGCTTCGAGTAGACCACGTTGAACATAAGCCTGCCCGGTGTTACGGAGGCCGTCGCAACCGATGTAAGGCAAGCTTAACCAGCGATCCTGCTCAGTTCCCGCGGTGAGTTCCTGAAATGCCCGGCGCGCGCCAAGAGCCATGGCGTCGTTCTGGCCAGCCACAAGTCCGAATGCCACGTCTTTAACGACATTCAGCTTGAGCCAGGAACCCACGGCGTTGTAGGCACTTTCCTCCGTCCAAAGCCCTTTCAGCACGCGCACATCGACGTTGGCAGGCTTGGCCGCCTGCATGGCGGTAGCTCGACGGACAGCGGCTTTGTTGTCGGAGGGTCCATGGATGTACAGAACTGCGCCTCCATGTGGGAGTAATTGTGCGATCTGTTCGCCCTGGATGCGGCCGACCTCTTCGTGATTGGTCGTGACGCAGAAAAGCGGGGTGGTCGGGTACTGGTGGCGAAGTTCGCTGAGGTAGTCGACCTCCCGGTTCAACACCACCCACCCCACTCCAGATGACGCTGCGATTTTTGCGGGTTGCGCCAGCGGCGTTCCCACCGGTTCGAAGAAAATCCCGTTTGGGCGAGTCCCCTCAGGGCTATAGAGGAGTTTAAGGACTTGCTGGCTCTGCACGACCGCGTCGTGTTCGGTCTGTATGACTTGAAGGTCGGCCTCGCACTCGTGCGCCGCTTGTCTCGCCGAGATGGTTTGCTCGGCTTGATAATCATTATTCTCAACAACCAGAAGGGCGAGGTTGAGTCTTTTCATGCGAGACCTCCCTGTAACCCAGTGAGATGCCTTGATAGTTCACTGCATTCGTGGCGCTCTATTCGTGTTCGAAGCGGCGCACATGGGGAGGGAAGAAAGAGGAAGGAGCGGGCAACGCTTGCAGCGTATCGGCGCGACTGGGGCAAGTGTCTCAAGTTTAACAGAGTTCGCTCGTGCCTTGGTCGTCAACAAAAACGACGCTTTCGCGGGGACTGAGCTCTCTGTCGAGCTTCCTTCCTATCGGCTGGCTGCATCATGCCAGAATTTCCGATTTCAACTCTATCTCTCCGCGAGAACCATACGCCCGCCGTCCTCGCGCGTCAAGTTCCGATTGACACAATGGAAAGCGTGTCTTGGTTCCATAATACTGTCACCACTTGACGGCAACTGGAAAATGCCACCCCATAAGGCAGGAGCCATTCGCGCCGTCGTTCCGGTTCGTCCCTGGGCGCTGGAACACGGATACGGTATTCCGTCGCAATTCACTCGCAGCATCCGGCAGTCCGGGCCACGATCCGCAACCGCCGGTAGTCCATCACCCACTGGCCATCCTTGAACAATTTGCCGCGTGCCTGGCCCTCGATCTCTTCCACCAGCCGCTCGTGCTCCGCCACCGGCAGCTTTCCTGTCATGCTGCTGCCGAACATTTCCAGCCAGGTGCGCAGGCCGCGCTCGCCATCCTCCAGCGGTGTTGGCCGATCGAACAAAAACGCATAGGTGACTTCCAGGCCGTGCCGTTCCAGCAGGCCCGCGTATTCGGCCACGCCCGGATAGAACCACGGGCTCTCCATTGGTATTCCGGGCCGCAGCTTTTTCCAGGCGTATTCGGCTGCTTCCAGCAATCCTGCGACATTGCCTTTGCCGCCCAACTCGGCCACGAAGCGCCCACCCGGTTTCAGGACCTTTACGATTCCGCGGATGACGCGCTCCGGTTCCTTGATCCAATGAAGAGTCGCGTTGGAAAAGACGGCGTCGTAGGACTCCCCCAGCGAAATCTCGCGCGCATCCATCACCTCGAACCGCAACTCCGGGAATTTCTCGCGCGCTTGCCGGATCATTTCCGGAGACTGGTCTATCCCGTAGGTGACGGCCCCGCACGCGGCGATTTGCGCCGTCAGGTGGCCAGTTCCGCATCCAACATCCAGGATGCGTTCACCCGCCTTGGGTTCCAGCAGTTCCACCAGGCCCGCGGCCATCTTCCACACAAACGAGTGCTTGTCGTCGTATAAACCCGCATCCCACTTGGCCGTACTCCCCATGTTGTTCCCCGGTTCCTCTCTGACATCTGATGACTGATATCAGCGATCAGATATCAGCGACCAGCGATCACGACCCAGGAGGAAGCCGATCACTTCCCAGGCTGCAAATACCGGCCAAACCAATCCACCATCCGCGTCTGCATGTCCACGCGATGCTTGGCCTCGCGGAAACCGTGCGGTTCTCGCGGGTACATCACCAGTTCCGTGGCCACTCCATAGCGCTTCAGGCCGCGATAAAGTTCCAGGCTCTGGCCCGGTGGATCGGTGGTGTCCGCCTCGCCCTGAAGGATCAGTGTCGGCGTCTTCGCGTTCTTCACATAAAGGACAGGCGAACCGTTCAGGAATCCTTCGGGCTTCTCGTACGGCGTGCCCCAGAACCATTCGTCGCCGGCAGATTCTTTTTCCGTGCCAAATTCCGAAATCAGATCGGACATTGCCGCGCCGGAGACCGCCGCTTTGAAACGCGTCGTTTGCGTCACGGCCCACGCCGCCATATATCCGCCATAGGACCATCCGCCAATTCCCAGGCGCTCCGGGTCGGCGATCCCTTTGGCGATCAGATCATCCACGCCCGCCATCACGTCCTTGAAGTCGCCGCCGCCCCAATCCGCGCGATTCATTTCGGTGAACTTCTGGCCGTACCCGATGGAGCCACGCACATTGGGAGAAAGCACGGCATAGCCGCGCGCCGCCAGCAGTTGGCCCCAGGAATCAATGCTGTCTCTCCACCGGCCGGTCGGGCCGCCATGCACCAGAGCCACAAGCGGCAATTTCGTTTTTCCGTCGTAGCCCGCCGGCTTCAACAAGGCTGCTTCAATTTCCAGCCCATCGAACGATTTGTATTTGTAGAGTTCCGGGGCGGCCACGGCAAAGTCCTTCCAGCCGCCATTTACGTGACTGACAGCATGCGCTTCGCCCTTGATGTCCCGCAGCCAAAGTTCCGGCAACGCCGTTGCACTCGTGCCCACAAATGCAATTTCTCCCGTTGCTGCCACTGAAAATTGATTCGGATTCGTCGGCAATCGCCCCGACTCCTTTTTCTCTCCCTCGCTGTTGTAGCCCACAAACTTGCTGGTGAATCCGTCCGCGTAGACGGCAATCAGCCAGCCGCCCTTGGCCCAGTGGTGGTCCATGATCTGCCGATCGAGACTCGCCCCGGTCAAATTGCGCGCCGCCCCGGCGATTACGGGAAGCAGAAAAACGTCATGCGGGTCTGGCCCATCCTCGCGGCAACCCACGAAGCTGAGTGTTGTTCCATTCGAAGAAACACGCAAATCTCCCACCGGCCCTCGTGGCGCCAGCAGTTCTTTGATCCTTCTGTCGTTGGCGTTGACCAGGTAGATGCGGTCCGTGAACTCGTCGGCAGCCGGACGATTCGTCGCAATCACCGCGATGCTCTGCCCGTCGGGAAGCCAGGCAAGTTCCTTCACTTCCCAGTTGGGATCGGTCAGCGCGTGCGATTCATGATCGGCGAGATGCAGCAGCCGCAGGCGCGCGTGCCTTTCGTCCTTGTCCACCACTCGCGCGTCATCTTTCTCTTTTTCTTTCTTTTCCTGCGCTTCGCTCTTGGGATCCGGCGCCAGATACGCAATCGCCTGTCCGTCCGGCGACCATTCAAATGCCGTCACGCCGGCCTTGTCCTTTGTCACCGCCGCGGCTTCGCCGAATTCACTTCGCAGGAGGAAAATCTGCTCTTCGTCTCCTCCGCGGTCAGAGAGGAACGCCAGCTCCTTTCCGTCCGGCGACCACCGCGGGGAAGACTCCGATTTTCCCGAGTAGGTAAATTGCCGGGACGTGTTGCTGCTCCTGTCGTAGAGCCAGATGTGCCGCGTGCGTTTTTCGCCCTTGAGCGGATCGCTCACCACGAACGCAACCCTTGCACCGTCAGGGGAGAACTGCGGATCCTGCACATCGCGCCATTCCAGAAAACTCTCTGGCGTGAGCGGCTTCTTCGCCGGCGTCGCGCCATTTTCCTGGCCCCATCCCGCGCTCCCTGCAAATGCCAACGCCCCACAGGCTAAAGCCAGTTTCAGTTTGCGCATCACGCTCTCCTTCCCAAACGCCCTCTTGCTCAAATCCCTGACTCTATGCGTCCCCACCAAATCCTGTCAATCGAGCCGGTCGCCCCACACGCTGGTCTTGCGTGTGGGCTCGGGCTCACTTCTGCTTCTGCTCGAGTTCCACCCATCGCGCGTACAACGCATCAATCGCTTTTTGCGATGCATCCAGTTCCAGCGATGCCGCGTGCAGACGCACTCCATCGCTCATGATCGCCGGGTCCAACAGCGCATCGTGTTTCGCCTGCAATTCTTTTTCGGCCGCGGCGATGCGCGCCTCAATGTTCTCGAATTCGCGCGCTTCCTTGTACGACAGTTTTTTCTTCGTCAGCGAAACTTTCGCCGCGCCCGTCGTCGCGCTCGGGCTCTGCGTTTCCACGGAAGCGTTGCTCTTCCCCGCGGCCTGTTGCGCCCGCTGCCACGCCTCCCATTGCTGGTAGTCCGCAAAGCGTTCCGCGTTGCCCAGTCCGTCCAACCCGAGCACGACGGTGGACACGCGGTCCAGCATGTAGCGGTCGTGCGTCACCAACACCAGCGCCCCGCGATATTCCAGCAAACTCTCCTCCAAAATCTCCAGTGTGGGGATGTCCAGATCGTTGGTCGGCTCATCCAGCAGCAGCACATCCGCCGGTTGCAGCATCAATTGCGCAATCAGCACGCGCGCGCGCTCACCGCCGGACAGCCGGCCCGCCTTTTGATTGAGCTGCTCCCCTGTAAACAGAAATCGCGCCGCCCACGCCGCCACGTGAATCACGCGATCCTGATAAATCACCGCATCACTGTCCGGTGCCAGCGCGCGCCGCAGCATCATTTCTGGATCAAGCTCGCGGTTCTGGTCGAAGTACACGATGCGCAACGCTTGCGCCTCGCGCATATTCCCCCGCGCCGGCTGCAATTCGCCTTTCAACAGCCGCAGCAGTGTTGTCTTGCCGCTGCCGTTCGGGCCCACCAGCCCCACGCGCATCCCCGACGTAATGATGAAGTGCATATCGCTAAACAGCGTCCGTCCGCCCATTGCACAGCTCACGCCGTCCAGCGTGATCAACTGTTTCGTCTGCCGCCCGGATGACGCGAAATCGATCTGCGCGCTGGTGCTTCGCGTGCGCGCGTTCAGTTCCGAGAGCTCGCCGATCATTTCGTGCGCTTTGTCAATGCGCGCCTTAGATTTTGTGGTCCGCGCCTTGGGCCCGCGCCGCAGCCACTCGATTTCGGTGTGCACGCGATTTTCCAGCGCCGCCTGGCGGTTCCTCTGCGCGTGCAGGTACTCCTCCTTCGCCTCCAGAAATTTGCTGTAATTCCCGGAAACCCGCAGCGCCCCATCGTCATACGTGGCGTTGAGTTCCACCATCTCGTTCGCAACATTCTCCAGGAAATAACGGTCGTGGCTTACCACCACACACGCAAACGGGGCATTCTGCAATGTCTCTTCCAGCCATTCGATCCCTGCTAGATCCAGATGGTTCGTCGGCTCATCGAGCAGCAGAATGTCTGGCCGCTGCACCAGTGCCTCCACAATCGCCAGCCGCTTTCGCCAGCCGCCGGAGAGCGCGGCGGCTTCCGCGTCCAGGTCGGTGAAGCCTGCGCGCCCCAGAATCTCCGCGATGCGCGATAACCGCTCGTCCTCCGCCACTTTCGCGCGGTCCAGCGCTTTCCCGATCATCGCGCGAATCGTCTCGCCGCGCGCAAATTCGGAAATTTGCAGCACCGCGCTCACCCGCATGCCCTTCCGGATGGCCACGTCCCCGCTGTCCGGCGCTACCTGGCCGTGTAACATCGCCAGTAGCGTGGATTTCCCGGAGCCATTCGGCCCAATAATACCGATGCGGCTTCCCTCGCCCACTGTAAACGAAATATTTTCAAACAGCGGCGTGGCCCCATACCGCTTCGATAATCCCTGTGCGCTGATGATCGGTGGCAAGTGTCCCGCTCTTCCCCTGTTCTTCTATCCTTAGATTTATGGCTCTTCCAGAATACCAGCAGCCCAATCGAACCCGGGATCTATCCACTGTGCTCCGGCTTGGGAGGGCGCGGCTTTTACCCCGAACAAACTAAAAAGCAGCCATACCATTAAGGGCGCCAGGTCAGCCAGGCCTCAGCCACCGAGGGCCGCTTCCACAAGTTCTCACCTGCGCTGCCGGGAGCCGGGAACTCGCCCGCGCCGGCGCCATCCGGGTATCTCTCAGAAAACTAATTCATTCCATAAAAAATCTGCATTGTACATTTTGGCGCTTTGCAGTTAATAAACTCGGTGTGTAATCGCCCCGCGCGTCGTTCTAGCGGCGCCACCTGGGCTGGCAAGTCCCAGCCAGATGACGTCACAGGACATCACGCAAACGCTTCGCTCCCCGGGCGCCGCATGGAATGGAGACTTAATGGAATCCTTCCTGCCGGCTATCCCCAGATCGCATGAGGATACTCCGGCTGATCGGCACGGCCGCAAGAATCACAGCGCTACTCACAAATTATGTCCGGACAACGGAGTGGGAAAGCGATGAGAATGAAAATTGTCGCTTCGACCCTGGCCTTCCTTCTGCTAGTCCCCCACCTCTTCGCTGGTGAATCCTCGCCGGCCGTCAAGTACGCCGTAGCGCCGAAGTATCCCACCCTCACGCTTGCAGGAAGAGTCTATGGCGAGGTCATCGTCCGCGTGACTATTGACCGCGCGGGTGCCGTGAAGGGTACCAAAGTCACCGAAGGGCATCCCATGCTCCGAGAGGCCGCGGTGGATGCCGCGCAGCAATGGAAATTCGTGGAAAGCTCCGTGGACAAGCGCGTGGCGATGCTGAGGTTCATCTTTGTGATCTTGCCGGATAATTCCCAGGTGCAATCGCAGACCATTTTCCTGCCGCCCGCTGGCTTTGAGATTCGCCAGAAGCCTGCAACACCCGCAGTGGAAGACCAGGAGGGCGAATTCTCTCCTGATCCGCACCCCATTTCCAAGACCTGAGCGGAGTGCCACACCGCGGGGTGAGCGTCATAAGTTGCCCGCATTTTTGTTCCCCCAGGGCACCCACTTGCCTTCACGACGGCAATTCAGTGCCAACTGGCCGCTCATCTCCAACTAAGTTCACCTGACCTTCAATCTTTGAGAGAAACTGGTGACTCTTTAGGTTGCAGGCGCGGGGGTGCGGGTCGCTAATGAAAGTTGAGGCTTTCACTAGACGTTCCTTCAAATCCTTCAACCGTTTTCCAACTTCCGGAGACAACGGTTCGTCACTCTCGCGATTGGCAAGTTCTTCCATCATGAGTCGTATATCTGCATGTCCGCAGAAGTATCTTCGGGAATCGACTATTTGCATTCCGTGTGAACAAACAGTTGCAGCTCTGAGAACCGCGAAGCCGCTATATTCTTTCTTCTTCGCCGGATTCTCGAAAGACCGTGCCTTCCGTCTGCAAAGGGTGGCACCCATGTACTCCAACCGCATCACGGAGATTTCATCAGTTTTTGGCGTCGGGTGGTAAGCCTGATGTTTTAGCCTGTCATGCTTATCAACATGGAATGGACTATAGATTGCCCGAACGATTCGTTCATCTTCGGCAACCTTTACCGGCGCGAGCCAGCAAAGCCTAAAAAGCTGGATCAGTAACTTGGATGCCTTGAGCGAGAGAGGGCGCGCTGGTGCCATGAAGCAATCCTGAAATCAAAGCTAAGACCTGTTGAATTCCGGAATCTTGGGTAGACGGCTCGTCCAACTTACCGCTCAGATAAACTGTGGTACCGTGCTTACATTCAATATGCCCGCTGTAGCGAGTCCGTCCTATTTCTAGATACGCCTCGGCATCATTTGATGCCCACTCAAGGTTCAAGGTGCCGTTTGACGTAGGGGTGATTTCAGGGCTCGACATCTCGACAGGGCTGACAGCAAGGAAACGCTGCGCGTTTGTGCAGACAGTGGACGAAATCGGTCTGGCACCATATCCATCCCAGTCTGCCTCAAGATTTCCGATAACTTCGATAGTTGACTGAGCCGTATTCAGATACGGTCTGGCAACCGTCGGCTTTGAAGAGAGGACGGACTGCCCATCCATCTCGGCCAAATAGCTCTTAGCTAGGAACTGACCAAAGCTTTCTATACCCAGCATTGGCGCAGAAATAGCAGCAGCGGACTGACAGTGGGTCAAAAACGCGGTCATTTTGCCTCGACAGGTTTCATTTTATCATGGATTTTCTTTGTCAATCCTAAGAAAGTAACTCTGACGTTATCATGAGCCTTCTCGAAGTTTTGCATTATCGAATGTGCCTCGGGAGTGACCGGTTGAACGGTAAAGACTTCCGTTGTCATCAGTATGCCCGTTCTTCCCGCCACTGCCCCATCTTGAATGCCAAGGTTCATCGCGAGTCCGTCTCCGAGAGGTAAAGCAAGTTGGAGGCCAGCGCGTAAATCGCCGAGATTTGCTGCTTGTTCAGCCAGTGCAGTTGGTAGCCTCAGCGTAATTCCCAAAACATCATTCAAGAAATCAAAGCTCTTGCGGCCCTCTGTCATTTCATCTGAGAAGACATCCAAATAGCGTAAGATGACGGAAACATTCCCTCTATCGGACGAATGTCGAGACGATAACAGCGTTTCAACTCCAACCCTCACGATTGGCCTAAAGCTTTCCCAGTCTCTATATGGCGGCAACGCATTTGCGCTAAACACTCCCAAGCCTATCTGATACGCATAATTTTCTTGGTTTGATGGTTTTCGAAATCTCTGAGCCACAGTAAAAGGGAGTATCGGAAATCCTACTGGGACAAGTCTTTCGGAAGCAGCAAACCCTTTGTCAGCAATCGCGCGCCGAAAACTCTCAAAACTTTCCTCAATAAAGGTTAGCGGGAATTGTAGTTTAACCATGCCGCCTTCGGGCGCACTTGCCCCCGAAACTCCCGGTACCCATCGCAGTTCGGCAACTAGTTCGACAATCGGCGGGTTAGCAAAAATCATAGCTGCTTTTTAACACACGTGTGCCAGGTTTGCCAAGTTTGCGGGCATGTTCGCTCGGCTAGCTTCTACCAATCAAAGATCCACCTAACAATTGCTGTTGCTGCTCCTCATGACGCAAGCGCAAATCCGAGGGCTCTGACGACGCGAAGGTCGAAGACGGACACACTCACCGGTTCCGCGACACCTTCGCGGTCAGCCTGCTGGAGAAGGGCGTAACGTTCCAAGCCATGTCAACCGTGCTGGGCCATCAGAGCCCACAAATCGCACAGAAGCACCACTCCCCAGGGGTCAAAACTAGGCAGGAAGTGCTTGATAAAGGAGTTTCGAGGGCGCATTTCCCTTGACAGAAGGTCCGGTTTTAACACCTATCGTTTTAGGACCTCGAAGAACCCCCATAAACATTGGCTAAAACGTTGGAGGCGCGGGTGGGAATCGAACCCACGCATAAAGGTTTTGCAGACCTCTCCCTTACCACTTGGGTACCGCGCCTTTCCTTTTAGTATATCGAAAATCTTGGACACGTGTGAGGGCTGGCCAGATTGTTGTTTCGGATTCCCAGGCCGCACTCTTACTTCTTCGCGGGCTCTTCAATCTGCGCTTCGCGCAGGAACCTTGCTGCTTCTTCCGGTGGCGTCGGATTGATGTAGAAGCCGGTCCCCCATTCAAAGCCCGCTACTTTGGTCAGTTTGGGGATGAGTTCGAGGTGCCAGTGATAATGGTCGTTGATCTCTTCGCCGATCGGTGATGTATGAATCATGAAGTTGAACGCCGGCCGGTCCAGCACCGCGTCCATCCGCATTAGTGTGTCCTTCAACATGTTCGCCAAGCTGGCGTACATGGAGCTTTGATTGTTCTCGTAGGCCGATCCGTGGGCCTTGGGCAGAAGCCACATTTCGAACGGGAAGCGCGACGCGTAGGGCGCCAGGGTAATGAAATGATCGTTTTCCCCGACGACGCGCTCCCCCGTATCCCGCTCCTGCCGGATAATGTCGCAGAAAATGCAGCGCTCTTTTTCGTCGTAGTAATGCCAGCAATTGTCCACTTCCTCGCGCACGCGCCGCGGCACAATCGGCAGCGCAATCAGTTGCGAGTGCGGGTGCTCCACCGAAGCCCCCGCGGCCTCCCCGTGGTTCTTGAAAATCAGCACGTAGCGAAAGCGTTTGTCATTCTTCAGGTCCAGCATGCGGTCGCGATAGGCCCACAGCACGTCCTCCACGGCCTTCTGCGGCAGCTGCGCCAGGGTCGTCTGGTGCTGGGGCGTTTCGATAATCACCTCGTGCGCCCCGATCCCGTTCATTTTGTCGAACAGCCCTTCGCCTTCGCGATCTAGCTCGCCCTCAATGCCCAGCGCCGGAAAGCGATTCGGCACCACACGGATGTTCCAGCCCGAGGAATTGGCGCTTCCCCCGTTGCGGCCGTAAGCAAGAATCTCTGGCGGTGTCTTCCCCTCATTCCCCGGACAGAATGGACAGTTTCGCGGCGCGCCCGGGAAAACGCTTTCGCGCAGAAAATCCATCGGCCGCTTTCCGCGGTCGGTTGAAATAATCACCCAGCGTCCTGTAATTGGATCCTTACGTAACTCCGGCAATTCGCCCTCCGAACCTGGTTGCACCCTAACTCGAAGAAGCACCCACTACAAACTCGATATTGTACCTCGACTTGGCCCTGAAGGAAGTACGGACCGTCACATTGCGCCGCTTCTGTGTAAATCTTACCGTGGTGGCGGCAGGTACTGGCACTGTCCGGACCCGGATCACGCTTGTGGGCTCAGGGCTGCCTTGTGGAGTCGCACGGTTGGCGGCTGGCCGGGAGTGTTGTCAATGGCCACCACGTCAAACCGCAGCGGACATTCTTTCAAATGGCGTTCGCGCAGGAAGAAGTGGGCGGTGCGAACAAGCACGGCGTGTTTTTCCTTCGTGATGCTCAATTCCGGCAGGGCAGGCTTGCCTTTCACGGCGAGGCGCGTGCGCACTTCCACAAAAGCCAAGGTCTCGCCATCAAAGCCGATCAGATCAATCTCGCCCTTAGCGCGGGAGGGCGCGTAGTTGCGCGCGATGAAGATGTATCCGAGCCGCCGCAAGTACCAATAGGCATAGGTTTCGCCACGCACACCGGTGCGCAGTGCCGCAAGCCTCTCCTCTGCGGCACCCGTTGTGCCATCGGGAGCCGTTAAGGAATCCTGGAGGCCGTGCCGCGCCTTCCACTGCACTATCGCAAAGGCAACGCGCGCCAGCATACTTGACCTTCGTTACTCTATCGACACGACAATCTCCAGTATAAACAAAAATCCCGTGGCGGACTGGAATTTCTGCCCCCACGGGATTTTGTAGCCGTTTCCCGGTTCCTGATCGCTGATTTCTGGTCGCTGATCGCTTTCTTTACAGCGACTTCTCCGCTTCCCGAATGCTCTCTTCCATGATCTGGATGGCGCAATCGGCCTGTTCCTCGTCAATGATAAGCGGCGGCGATACGCGGATGGAATTCTCGCCGGACTCCAGGGTCAACAAACCACGGTGGAACGCGCCGACAATCACTTTGTCGCGCAGGTCCGGGGCTTTCTCCTTGGTGCGCTGGTCGCGGACGATCTCCACGCCGATCATCAGGCCTTTGCCGCGAACGTCGCCGACAATCTTGAAGCGGCTGGGCCAGTCATTGATCTTGCCAAAGATGTACTCGCCCATTTTCTGCGCGTTGGCCATCAAGCCGCCCTGGATCAGATCCAGCGTGGCCATGGCCGAGGCGACACACACGGGATTGCCTCCATAGGTTGTCCCGTGTGACCCCGGTTTCCACTGCATCACGCTTTCTTTGGCGATGAACGCGCTGATGGGCATGCCGCTGCCAAGACCCTTCGCCGTCAGCACAATGTCGGGCGTGATCCCGGCGTGATCGTAAGCCCACATCTTTCCGGTACGCCCCACACCGGATTGCACCTCGTCGAGGATCAGCATGATGCCGTGCTTGTTGCAGATGCGCTGAAGCTCCTGCAGGAAAAACGCTGGCGCGGGAATGAAACCGCCTTCGCCCTGAATCGGCTCCACAATGATCGCCGCAACCTCTTCCGGCGCGAACAGCCGCTTCAAGATCTGCTCCTCGAGCAGTTCGATAATTTCTCCGCCGCAGGTTTCCTTGGTGTGGCCGAGCGCGCAGCGGTAGGCGTAGGGGAATGGAATGTGCTCCACGCCGCCCAGCAATGTGCCGAAGTACTTGCGCTGCGTACTCTTCGAGGCCGTAAGCGAAAGCGAGCCGAGGGTGCGGCCGTGGAAGCAGCCGTAAAACGCAATCAGTTTGTCGCGCCGCGTGGCGTAGCGCGCCAGCTTAATCGCGCCTTCCACCGCCTCTGTGCCGCTATTGCCGAAAAACACTTTGTAGTGATGCGACTTCGGCATGGTGGCAACGAGGCGCTCCGCGAGTTGCGGCATGTGACGGTGATAGAAATCCGTGCCCGCAATGTGGATAAGTTCCGCCGCCTGCTTCTGGATGGCTTGCACCACGTGCGGGTGGCAGTGGCCCGTCGAGCAGACCGCGATGCCCGCAGCAAAATCCAGGAAGGTGTTGCCGTCGGGATCCTCAATAATCGCGCCGTAGCCGCGATGCGCAACCAGCGGATATTCACGAAATAGCGATGGCGAAATAAATCTCTTGTCGTACTCGATCACTTCCTTTGCCTTGGGGCCTGGCAAAGGCATATTGATTCTGGGGAGTTTTGTTTCCGTGGCCGTAATCATGATGCCTCCAAATTCTGTGCGCACTGGTTAGAGTTGTTGCCGAGGTGCGGGAGAGAGGGCAGGTTTGCGCAAGTGGAAATTTGCCGCAACCTGCTGAAGATGAGGGACTTAATCTACGCTAAAGAGGCTGGGACGCAGATTCGCCGGGCGAAATTTCCGCGGCACACGCGGGCCCACCGCAACTCGATCATGCTTCAGAAAGTGGAAGTACTTCATTTGCGTTTCCAGCGGACGCTGCCGTCCTTGGCATCTTCCAAAAGTATACCACGCTCGGCGAGTTCGTTGCGGATGCTATCGCTGGCGGCAAAATCGCGGCGCTGGCGCGCGGCTTGGCGCTCGGCGACAAGTTTTTCGATTGCTGCGCCGTCCAGTCCGCCGGAAGGCGCAGCATAGCCAAGAGCCTGAAGCTTTTCCGCGTCGTTGTCTTCGAGCACGGCGAACACGCGATCAAAATTTGCGAGTAACGCTTGTACAGCGGCGAGTTCGCCCTGGCGGAATTCGCCTTTGTCCATGGCGATGTTGGCTTCGCGCACCAAATCATAGACCGCGGCGAGCGCCTGCGCGGTGTTCAGATCGTCGGAAAGCCCGGCGTCGAAATCATCCGCGGCCTTGGCGATGCGTTCGGCGATGGCGGGCTGCGAGCCTGCCGGAAACTTTTCCTGTTTCAGGCGCGAGGCGAAGTTGCGCAAGCGCTCGACGGAACTCGTGGCCTGCTGCAAGCCATCGAAGGTGAAATTGAGCTGGCGGCGATACGGCACGCTGGCCAGCGCAAAACGCAGCGCGGAGGGCTTGTACCCTTTGGCGAACAAATCGCGCAGCGTGAAGAAGTTGCCCAGCGACTTGGACATCTTCTCGCCCTCCACCAGCAGGTGCTCCGCGTGCAGCCAGTAGCGCACAAACGGCTTTCCCGTGGCCGCTTCACTTTGCGCAATTTCGTTTTCGTGGTGCGGGAAGGCCAGATCAACGCCGCCGGTGTGAATGTCCAGCGTTTCGCCCAGGTATTTCATGGCCATCGCGGAGCACTCGATGTGCCAGCCGGGACGCCCTGCGCCGATGGGCGTTTCCCAGAAATGCTCGCCGGGCTTGGGCGCTTTCCACAAGGCAAAATCGCGCGCGCTTTCCTTGTCGTAGCGGTCGTTGTCCACGCGCGCTCCCGCCTGAATGCCCGTCAGGTCGATCTTGGAGAGCTTGCCGTAATCCTTGAATTTGGCGATGCGGTAGTAGAGCGAGCCTTCGCTCGGATATGTGTAGGTATTTTTCTGCAGCCGCTGGATCAGCGCCACCATGTCGTCAATGTGGTCCGTGGCGCGGATCCAGTGCTCCGGCGATTCCACGCTGAGCGTGCGGCAATCGGTGTAGAAAGCTTGAATGAACTTTTCCGTGTAATCGCGTAGGGAGATGCCCGCGGCCGCGGCATTGGCGATGATGCGGTCGTCCACGTCGGTCAGGTTCATGACGTGGGTCAGCTTGAAGCCGCGAAGTTTCAGGAAGCGCCGCAGGATGTCCTGGAAGACGAAGGTGCGGAAATTGCCGATGTGCGCGTAGTCGTACACCGTGGGGCCGCAGGTGTACATGCGGATTTCCCCCGGCTTCAAGGGCACGAACGGCTCAACCTTGCCGGAGAGCGTGTTGTGGACGCGGATTTCGTGCATGACGCTTCGGATAAGCCTTTCCGGAGTATGGCAAACGAATGATTGTAGCCGAGCCATCGCAGCCGCCGCAATGACGGGCGCCGCTCTACGCCCGTGTAGTGGCCGCCTACCGAGGCGCGTAGTTTGCGTCCCGGACCGAGTTGCGGGACGGGCCGCTCTCCTCCTCGCCGTCATCCCGCCTGCCCCGAGCTGCGAGGGGAGCAACGCGAGGGATCCCTCCGCCTCCTTAGGGGGTCGGACATTCATGCTTGCCCTGCTTGTCCCGAGTATCGGGGGAAGCCTCGAAGGGTCCGACGTACAAGCACCCCCAAAAGCAAAAACACCCCAGACTCTCTCTTCCGTTCTGATGCTGGCAGCGCTTCCCTTCCCATTTCGGGAAGGAACTCCAGGCGTGAAACTGGGACGAGGAAGGAGAGGGTAGAGGGAAGAAAACCCCAGACCCACTTCGAGGACGGGGCACCCGCCATCAATCCTCAGTTAGACCGTCGAGTCTTGTACCCCCAGCTATTTGCGCTGATAGAGACGGACTGAGGCAGCCACCAAACCTCCCGCACTTTATGAGAGTGAGACATTCGATAACCAAGCCAATTGACCCCTGTTGCTAAGACAAAGCCGCAGGCATAATAGGCTGGCCGCGGCAATCTGACGAAGGGCCGCGCAAGTGGATCCGTCTCCGTAGGTCCCAAATAAACATGAGGATGTTTCTTAAACCACTCCTCAGCGTCAGCGGTCGCGTGCATGTCAAGCGCAGCCGCAGTGTAAGTGGCTGCGCTCAAGGACAGCCACAATCCCTTTGGAACCTGCAACGCCGCTTTCTTCTTTACTGGCGCGGCGTCCTCGGTCAATTTCTGGGCTTTGGTCCCGATGCTTGTGCTCATCACCAAAAAGGTTAGAAGCAGGATCTGGTACTGAATTCTCATTGCACACTCCGAGTGCCTAATCTTTCGGAGCCGTCAGAGGGAAGGTTGACTGGCGAGGGTCGTTAGGGGAGAAAGGTCTTCTCCCCGAGAGGGCGCAACCATAGGGTCACTAGCAGCTTGAATGCCAATTCTGGAATCGGCGAGGGGCTCTCTCGCAAATATTTGAACCAATCACTCGCCTGGAGTCGAGAAAGGTACGGCCGGGCGACGGGAGGCGGGTGGCCTGGGCGATAAATGGGAGCTGAACGCTGGGTACCCGAGGCACAGTGTGTGTGCCTGGGTCTTGGGGTTTCCGAATCCGAGCGAGTACCCGTTTTGAAACTAGTACCCAAGGCTCACGCCTTTGGCTAAATTCTGCCGCGCGTTCCAGAAGACGGCGTACGCACAAGGCGCGCCCGTGGCGCTCGGGGGAATAAGGGCGGAAGAAAGAATTTGAGGAATTTTATGTTATGGGTGCCTGTATGTCGGACATGAATGTCCGACCCCCTAAGGAGGGAAAGCTAAGCGAGCAGGTGGGGCAAGCGGGACAAGCGGGGCAAGGGTGTTGGGGGCCCGGATTAACAAAAATAGTAAAGCGTTCTCGGTAGCTATAAACAACACTTGACAATATAGGTTAATTAGAGCAGTGTGATAGTAGGTCGAGGGTGTCTTCAGGCCACAAGACCGGGAGCGGTGCCCTGAATCGCTTCCTTGGCCTGGAAAACAAGGAGGGCGCCATGTTTGCACATAAACTGTCGATGTACTTGAAGAACGACGGCGCTCTGGCATTCAAGCACAAGATCGAGGCGGACATTATCCCCTTGCTGCGCAAGCAGAACGGATTCCTCGAGGAAATTACCTTTCTCTACCTGAACGGAAGAGAGGTTCACGCCTTCAGTCTGTGGGAGACCGCCGAGCATGCCGAGGCGTATAACCGGGGAACGTACCGGGAAGTGGTAAGAATGCTGGCGTCGGTGATTGAAGGTGCCCCTGTGGTACGGACCTACGACGTCCTTAATTCGACCATCCCCAAGAGCATCGCCGCTGTTTCCGTCTAGGCGTTCCGCGCGAGTAATCCTTCTTCCCCTCCCGTTCGCAGTTCCAGAAAAAAACATCGAGCCGGTGGCCCGGTGGGTGGAGCAGGCTTGACGCGCTTAGGCAAGAGCGGCGCGCGCCGTGCGTGGTTATACTTGAAGCGGATTTTCGATGGGCCGACAAACGGCGGAGGAGACCTTCCACGTGCGCGATTTCTGGATCGCTGTGCTGATTGCTTTGGCATGTTTGATTGGTTCGCCATCCGTGCTGGCCCAGGACCAGAGCAACCCGCCATCCGCCCCGGAACCCGCGAAACGCCCGGCGAGCGAAGCGCCACGCAAAACGCACCGCTTCTGGGACAAGGAGAACGGCTGGTTATTCGCGGGCGTCGGCGCGTCCCGCACGCTGGATTACTTTTCGACGCTGAACTTCCGTTGCCGCGGCGACCATGAGGTGTTGCTATCGAATGATTTGGTGGACAATCATGCGGCGTTTGCGGCCGTCGAAGCCGGCGCTACGGGACTCTCGATCGGCGTGTCTTACCTTTTTCACCGCTATGGCCACCACAAACTGGAGCGCTGGGTCTCCATCATACATATCAGCGCGGCGACCGCTGGCGCGGCGCACAACTATTCTTTGAAGACCGTTCACACGGGGACCCCCGCGCCGTAAGTTGCGAGGAACCCATGACCGGCAAGGAAGAATTCAGCACAGAGTTAATAGAGCGTCGCGCCGACCGGGTCGGGGTAAACGCCGGGCGCATAGAAGCGAAACCCAAGCAGACTCAAGAGCGCTTGCGCTACACGCCTGCGGATCAAAGAGAATTTCTGCGGGCGATGTTGCCGAGCATGGCGCCGCTGGGCTTGATGGTCCGGCGTTGTGTGGCCAAATCAACGGCGACGATGCCGAACTTGGGCGTGAAGCCGGACATCCACTCGAAGTTGTCAAGGAGCGACCAGGCCACATAGCCGCGGACATCCACGCCATCGTCAATGGCGCGTTTGAGGCCGGCGAGGGCGCGCCCGAAATATTCGACGCGGCGCGTGTCATCGGTTGTGGCGATGCCGTTTTCCGTGACGATGAGCGGCACACCGGTTTCCTTGCTGGCGTAGCGCACCACATGCTCGACGCATTCGGGGTAAAACTCCCAGCCAACCTGAGTGAGCTCCGCGCCTGGCGGGGCAGGCAAGTCCGTTTTTCCGACAATGGAGCGCGAATAGGTTTGCACGCCGAGATAGTCGCATTGTTTCGCAACCTCGAGCCAGGGGCCGTAGACGTCCGCGCGTTTTTCGGCTAGATGACTGTCCGAAGGAGCCGGCTGATCGTCCGACATGGCGAGATTGAAACCGACGGGCATGGCGCTGCGGACCGATTTCATCGCGGCCTTACCCTTGTGGTGGGAGGCCAACAGACCATCGCGGGTCTTCTTGGGATCTCCCGCAAAGAAGCCTGCGAACTCAGGAGCATGGAGTTGCTGGCGGACGTTAGCGAGACTCTGCTGGAAGACGTCGGTCATATTCTTTCCCTGCATCTCGGGCAGGTTGATCCAATTGAGCAATTGTGGAACGTCCGGCTCATTGAATGTGGAGGCGTAATCCACCAGATCTCCCAGGTGCTTGGTGGACTTTTCACAGAAGCGGGCGTAGAGATCGGGCGCGGAGGGATTTTGCCAGGCACCCTTGTAGGCAAACCAGCGCGGGATGGAGAAGTGCGAGTAGGTAAGCAGCGTAGTCAGGTTATGCTCGCGGCAGGTGGCCAGCGTGCGGCGGTAATGTTCGAGTTCGGCGTTGGAGAAAAAGCCCTCGTCGGGTTCGATGCGCGCCCACTCGAGGGAAAAGCGATAGGTGTTGAAGCCCAGATCGGCCAGCATGCTGATGTCCTGCGGGTAGAGATGATAGTGATCGCAGGCGTCGCCGGAAGGTTCCTTGAAAATACTCTGGGGCAAATGTTCCAGGGTCCAGAGATCGCTGTTGGTATTGTTGCCCTCGACTTGATGACCTGCGGTGGCGCAGCCCCAGAGGAATTTGTCGGGGAAGGATTTGGACTTCTCCGTGGGGCGAGGGGCGGCGTTTGGGGGTGGCGCCGCGTTGGCCGTGCTTGCGAGGGACGTGTTTCCGATGATCCCCACCAGTGCGGCGGCGGAGGCGCCGTGTAAAAGGCTGCGGCGGGAGATGGGTTTGCTTGTCGATTCGAGCAGCGGCAGATTTGGTTGATTCATGGATGAGTTCCTCCTGGAGGATTTGCAAGGAATTTTGTTGGCAGGTGGCCAAGTCCGAAGGGAGCGGAGATTGTAGTGATCGCGGACGAGAAGAGGATATCAGTTCAGTATCTATAGGGGAAGGCATAGTGAGGCAGAGAAGCGGGTGATGGGCTCGGCGAGGAGATCACCTTAATGCTTTCACCGAAAGCAGTAGGTGGCGTAGGAGCGCCCCAAATGATCAGCGAGCCAGTTTGCTCTCGATGACCAATTCATATTGGGGAATGAGCGAAATCTTGTCCAGGCGAAGCAGTTGATCGCGCGCGGCGAAATCTGGCCTGTAGTTCTGCTCCAGAAAAATCGGAGCGTCTTTCCTTAGGGGAAGAATTTCCAGCGTCAGATCGCCAACCGCGTGCGCTTCCAGAAAACGGCGCAGACCGATGGTCCATGGCAGTCCATTGAAGAAATCATCCGTCAGCAAGTGCGAGGCGTTCTGCAATCGAGCAACGTCTCCTACATATTCGATCTTGAGGAAAAGATCGCTGAGACCCTGGAGCGGCTCCTGCGGTAAGCGCAAGCGCCATTTCGCGGCTTGGTCGAAGGCCGCGTCATCGGGAGCTTGCGCGACCCCGGTTGGCCTCCAGGATAGAGGCGGACCCAACTTGATGGGAGGCGCCGGGTGCGCGTCCCTAATTTGCTCGTAAACGATTTGCGGATTGCGTGATGCAAACGATGAGGAAAACTCGCCGACATTGGCAAGTTTTTCCTCTGCCTGCAACGGATGATTTGCGACCAGCCTGCCGTCGGGCGCGGGCAGCAGCCGGAAATGAAAATCCGCCACGCCGTCGGATCGCAAAAAGATTTGCTGCGCGTTGGCAAAGAATTGCTGGCCGGTCAGTAACAGGTAAGGCCTAGCGCCGAGTTGCACCTTCCACGCGTTCTCGGCATCCGTTTCCGAAAGGAGCATCAGACGAAACGTCTTGCCGTTGGCGTCTTTCCACTGAAGAAAAGGAGTCACGCCATCCGTTACATCCCGCAAGCGCAGAATTCCTAGTTCTTGAATGGCTGCCGCACCTTTTTGAATCTCCAGGGGAGGCGGGTTATCGAAGGCAAAGTCGGCGCGCACGCCAGGCACACGAAGGAAGTAATAAGTAACCTGGTTGGCGTCCTGCAGTCTGGTGAATAACTGCGCTGTGCTGTAGGCGAGAGTTACGCCACCCATACGCAGTCTGAAGGGCCAGACAAAATAGGCCCCGGAAGGAATATCCACTGGTTCTTTCGGGAGCTGCAGCGACCCTGCCGGCAACTGAATGTTCAATTGCAGCGCCTTGCGAGCGGGCATCACTCCTCCGCGAACATAGTTATTGAGAAAGACGAAACCACAATCGCTGTCCGCGCGGACCGATACACGGGCGACGGAAAAATCTTCCGGCCCCTTGGGAAGCTGCGCAGGAGCGTACACCTTCATGCCAGCAAGGTCTGCGCCGAACTCATTCAGAAAGTAGTTAAAGATCTTAAGCTTTCGGAAGGATTGTCTCTCGATGCCAAATTCGCCGAGGGGTGCTTGAAAATCGTAGGACTTCACGGGCACGTCGGTGGGATAGTGCGTCGCTTGAGATTCCTGTAGCGTGGTCCGCTTGCCATCCGGATTCTCGCCGCCTTGAAACATGTAGGTTCCGTACAGATTGACTCCGGAGCCGAGCATCACGGGAACCATTGCGGCCACATCGTCGGCAGTCAAAACTGGCCGCCGATGATAGGTATCCTGGATACCTCCGCCCATCTCCGCGGTGATAAAGGGCGTGGCCGCACGCGTTACACTGGTCGCGTCATCCGCTGGACCAGCACCGATGACGCTCATGTCGCCTGACACGCGGCCTTGAAACCGAAACAGATAGACTTCCGGAGCGGGAAGAGCCTGAAGAGAGGAATCCCAAGGGGCATCCGGATAGCCGCCGAAAACAGGCAGCACTTCTCCCTTTGGGACCACGGCATTATCCCATCCCGTCACGCTGTAATAGGGGACATCAAGGCCGCTCTCGATGGCCAGTTTTTTCAGCGCCAGGAGGTACTCCTCGCCGCCATGCTCGCTTCTGTCGGCGTACTCATTCTCGAGCTGTATGCCGATGATCGGCCCGCCATCTTTCCAGAGCAGACCCTTTACTTGCTGAGAGATCTGCTGAAAATACCCGGTCACAAAGGACATGAATCGGGGATCGTTCGTGCGTGTAGGACCTTTCTCGAGGAGCCAGTCGGGGAGTCCGCCATTTCTGGCCTCACCATGCGCCCAGGGGCCGATGCGAAGGTAGACATACATCCCATGCTTTCCGCAAAGTTCCACGAATTGATGCAAGTCGCGGTCACCAGACCAATCGAATTGGCCCTGAATCTCCTCGTGGTGAATCCAGAAGATGTACAAGGCAACGATCTGCACACCCGCCGCTTTCATCTTTAGGATTTCCTCTTCCCATTGGGCGCGCGGATAGCGGGCGAAGTGGAACTCGCCCATCACCGGAAGCCAGGGTTCGGCGTTGCGCGTCAGATAAGTACTGTTCAGACCAAGAACCTGACCGGAGGGTGACTTTGCTGTGCCGCCATGGAAAGCCGCGGGGGAAGGCGGAGGCGCCGGCTGGCGCGCGTCGATATAGATGATGTTCGTGGCTTGAGCCGATATTGGGCGGCAAGCAAAGGAAGAGAAAAATAAGCCCAGTAATGCAACGGAAAGCAGCCTGAGTTCCGCATGATTACGCGAGCAACGTATTAACATCGTCGAACCCCCGATCCGCAGACAGTCTTGGCGAAAAATCAATCCCCAGGGCAGGTGGCCCTTTCGAGTCTATTTCATTTTTGAAGGCAATTTGATGAAACGTCCCGCGACCATGAAAACGCCGCAGCCGCAATGATGAATCGTGCGAGGCTTTTTCTTTGCGCGGTCGATCCAGGCTTTCATGACTTCGAGGATAAACAGACAATATTTGTCCACCATGCTCGCATCGATTACCTTGCATTCGAGACTGGCGTAGCATTCGGAAATCAACGGCGCGGCGACGCGTGCGGCGGGCAGCGGAGTAAGGCGAAACTTCTTGAATTTGTCGAGCACGCGGCCCGAAGTATTTCCGCAGCCGACAACTTTCTTTGCCAGCTCCACGGTGGGGATGTTGATGACGCATTCCCGCGTTTCTCTCAAGATGTCATACGTGAAGTCGCGATTGCTGATCACGCATGCCACGGTGGGCGGTTCAAAATCAACCATCATGTGCCAGGACATGGTCATCACGTTGGCTCTTCCGCCGCGCGCGGACGTGACCAACACAACCGGTCCAGGCTCCAACAGGCGGTAGACCTGCGACAAGGGAAGTGATGTTTTGCTCATAATGGCAAGCTCCAGCGGCGAACACGTCCGCTTGCGGCATTATAGTCTTTCGCTCGTGCGCAGCCCCCACGGCGGCAGATTGTGGAACTACAGATTGTTGCGCAGCGCAAGACCGGGCATTACAATGCGCCAGGGGAGGAACCAACTTATGAATCGCCGCAAGTTTATTGGCGCTGCAGCAGCCTTGACAGCCACGGCCGCCTACGGTTGGGAGGCACCTCTGCCGCGCCGCCGCTACAAGGATGGAATTGACCTTTCGATCATCGCCCTAGGTGGCATCGTGGTTTGCGGACTTTCGCAGGAGGAGGCCTCGCGCCGTGTCGCCGCGGCCTTCGACCGGGGAGTGAATTATTTCGACTGCGCCCCGTCATACTTCAATGGTGAAGCGGAAACGAAACTCGGGGAAGCGTTGAGGCCGTATCGTAGCAAGGTGTTCCTTGCCGAAAAGACGATGAGCCGCGACGCGAAGGGCGCCCGCGAGGAGTTGGAGCGCAGCCTACAGCGGTTCCACACCGATCACGTGAATCTCTACCAGTTTCACGCTGTCAGCTCGATGGATGATGTGGATAAAATTCTTGCGGCAGGCGGAGCGGCGGAGACATTTTTTGCAGCCAAGAAAGAGGGCAAAGTGCGGCATGTGGGTTTCTCCGCACATAATGCGCCGGCCGCGCTGCGCCTGATGGACGCGCTGGAATTGGACAGCGTGCTGTTCCCGGTGAATGTCAACGCATGGGAGAACGGCGGGTTCGGCCCGCAGATTCTGGCGAAAGCGAAAGCGAAGGGCATGGCCCGAATGGCGTTGAAGGCCCTGGCGTTCGGCAAATGGCCCGCGGGCATGAAAGAGAGCGAGCGCAAGTATCCGAAGTGCTGGTATGAACCGATCGACGATCGCGAGATGGCTCGGCTGGCGCTGCGATTCACTCTAAACCAGGAGGTGACTGCGGCCGTGCCGCCGGGTGACGAGAGAATCTTTGACCTGGCGCTGGAGTTGGCGTCAGCACCGTTGCCCGAGTTGAGCGCGGCCGAGCTGACGGGGCTGAAAACCAAGACGGCTTCCCTTGAGCCGGTCTTTCGAGCGTGAGGCAGGTGGCGCCCTGAGCGTTTTGCTATCCAATGCAAAGAAAAGCCGTGGCGGCGAGAACCGCGCAGTGGTGGAAGTTGAGCGGAAGTGAATCGAAAACGGCGGAAGTGTTCCGGAACGAGACGTTTCTCTTTTCCTAGAAATATCTAACCTCACAAGTCGTGTGTTTCTCTCAATGAAAAGCCTTTTTGGCTGATGAATTGGTGTGTCCCTTGCACATTGGGCAAGTTGCTGGGGGAGGGGTGTAGTCCGTTTCTAGACGCGAAGCGGACGGATGTGAGAGAGGGCCATGGGGGCGAGAGAAGAAGTGAGCAGAGGCCCAAGTGGGGGCCGAGTGAAGCTGCTGACCAGAATAGTGCTGGCAGTGTGCATGGCCGGGGTCTTCCCCGGCGATCTGTTCAGCCAGGTTCTTTCGCACGAATATCAAATGAAAGCGATGTATCTGAGGAAGATTCCGAGCTTCGTGGAGTGGCCCCCGAGCGCCGCGGACGCACGCAAGACAGCGTTTCAGATGTGCACGTTGGGCGACTACCCGTTCGGTGTCAGACTCGCGCAGGAGGTCGGGGGCGTCACGGTTGGCGGGCGAAGGATCGAACTGCGCTGGGTTCACAAAGAGCAGGAATTGGAAGGATGCCAGGTAATTTTTTTCAGCCGGTCAGAAGAGAAACGCTGCGGGAAGATTCTGCAGGGATTGAAAGGGAAAAGCGTGCTGACCATAGGTGAGAGCGAGGATTTTCTGGAAGCCGGTGGCATGGTGAAACTCAGTTTTGAAAAGGACAGGCTGCAAATAGAAGTGAACCTAGCGGCGGCCCGCAATGCGAACTTGAAGGTGGATGCGCGGCTGCTGGCGATGGCGAAAAAAGTTGTCACGGAGCACATTGCGCCGGGCGGTTAAGCATGAAAGCGTGGCGGAATATTTCGTTAAAGAGTCGGTTGGTGCTGTTGACGATGGTCAGCAGCAGCGTTGGGCTGGTGCTCGCGCTGTTCATGGGCGTGACTTATAACGAACATCTTGCCCGCCAACATAAGGTGGAAGAATTGCAATCCGCGGCCGACCTCATTGGAACGAACAGCGCGGCGGCGCTGGTCTTTGACGACAGTGTCGTAGGGGCGCGCTTGCTGCTGGCCCTCCAAACCAGAAAGCACATCCGCAGGGGCGTCTTGTTCGCGCCGGATGGAAGTGTCTTCGCGGAGTACAAGCGCGCGGATTGTGGAACTGGGGCAAGCGCTGAACTGGCAGGCAGAAGGGAAGGTGTTTACTGGGACGCGGCTTGTTTGGCATTAGTGCAGCCCATCCGTCTGGAGGGCCGCGAGATCGGGACACTGTATCTAGAGGCGGGACTGACCGACCTCAGAGAAGAAAGATGGCACACCGTGCTGCTGGCGATCCCAGTGCTCGGCGCAACGCTTGTGCTGGTGTATTTCCTGACGCTAATTCAGCAGAAATCGATCGTGCAGCCGATTCGCCAGCTTTCGGAAGTCGCGGGGCGCGTCGCGGAAGAAAAAAACTATGCGCTGCGGGCACCGGCTCTGGAGGGGCCGGAACTTAAGCAATTGGGCGGCGCTTTTGATCACATGCTGGAAGTGATCGAAAGCCGCGATCAGGAACTCCGCGAAGCGCGAGACCTGCTGGAATCACGCGTAAGCGAGCGCACCATGGCCCTGGAACAGGAGATCGCGGAGCGCCAACGGGCCCAGTTGCACTTGCAAGAAAGCGAAGAACTTTTCCGCGCATTGAACGAAGCTGCGCCGGTGGGGATTATTTCCGGGACCAAAGACGGCATCATCCGCCTGAGCAACCCGGCCTTCCGAAAGATGTTTGGCTACACGGAAGAGGAAGTCGCTGGGAAGTTCCTGGATGATCTTCTGCTCACGCAGGCGATGCGCGAGAGCGGAGTTTCCCTGAGCAAACTCATTGAGGCTGGACGTGCTCTGCACCATACCGTGAAACGCAAGAGGAGGGACGGGAGGGAGCTCGATGTCGAGGTGTTTGGTGCGGCGCTGCAGCTGGACGGAAGAATCCAAGGATTTCAGGCGATTTATGTGGATATTTCGGCGCGCGTGGAGGCGGAGAAGACCATCCGTGAAAGTGCACAGCTGTTCCGGTCGCTGAGTTCAGCGGCCCCCATCGGCATCTTCCGCGCGGACCGGGAAGGGCGCTGGGTGTACGTCAACCAGAGATGGAGCGAGATGACCGGACGGCCAGCAGAGGCCGCGCTCGGCTATGGTTGGCTGGAGGCCGTTCATCCGGACGATCGAGCGCAGACGGAACGGCTCTGGAAATCCGCAACGGAAATGGGAATGGAACTGCAAGATGAAACGCGATTCCTAACCCCCGACGGAAATACCAACTGGGTTTACTGGGGGTCGCGGGCCTTGCGCGGGCCCGATGGCAGCTTGATCGGCTATGTCGGCGTGATTGAAGACATCAGCAAACGAAAGGCCGCCGAACAGCGCTTGCTGGAAGCCAAACTGGCCGCGGAATCGGCCAACGAGGCCAAAAGCCAATTCCTGGCCAACATGAGCCATGAAATTCGAACCCCCATGAACGGCATTCTGGGAATGACGGAACTCACACTGGAAACTCCGCTCAGCGGGCAGCAGCGCGAATACCTTGAGATGGTAAAAGGGTGCGCCGAGTCTTTGCTGGAGATCATCGAAGACATACTGGATTTTTCCAAGATCGAGAATGGCAAGGCGGAACTCGACGATGTTCCCTTCTCGATACTGGACTGTGTGGAGAACGCGCTGCAGCCGGTGACCATGCGCGCCCAGGAGAAGGGCTTGGAATTGGAATGGTCGGTGCGCGGCGATTTGCCGGAAAGGTTGCAGGGCGATCCCACCAGGTTGCGGCAGGTACTGATCAATCTGCTCGGGAATGCCGTGAAGTTCACCGAAGCGGGGGAAGTGTCGCTGGGCATCGAGTGCCTGAAGCGCAGTGAAGAAGAAGCCGAGATACGGCTCGAAGTCCGCGATACCGGGGTGGGGATTCCAGCGGATCTCCATTCCAAGATCTTCGATGCTTTCCAGCAGTGCGATACCTCCGTCACCCGGCAATATGGGGGAACGGGGCTTGGATTGTCCATCTCCGCCCGGATCGTGCGCATGATGGGCGGAGAAATTCAGGTGGAAAGCACCGCGGGTAAAGGGAGCCGTTTTTTCTTCACGATAAAACTGAAAACGGCCAAAAGCGCGGAGAAAGCAGATGAGGAAGAAGGTAAGCTGCCGCGGGTGAAGGCCCTTGTAGTGGAAGAAAGGAAAAGCAGCCAGGATTTAGCGGTCTGGCTGATGACGCGCTGGGGGCTGGAAGTGGAAGTGGCTGGAAGCGTCGAGGAAGCGCGGGCCAGCCTGGCACGGCGGAAAGAAGAGAACGAGCAGTACCGCATCGTTCTGGTTAACCAAGACCTGCATGGCGCCGATGGATACGAAGTGGCCAGAGAAATCCGCGCCGACGCTCCACGAGAAACCACCGCGATTCTGATGGTGTCTTCCGCAGCTTCGATCCTGGAGGATGCCCGCGCCGCTGAATGCGGGATATTCCGACGGCTGAGAAAGCCGCTGCGCCGCCGAGTGCTATGGGAGAGCCTGCGGGCTGCCTTGACCCAGGGAGAGCCCGAACCCGCGCCGATCATCGAACCACAGGTGAAGGCATCGGGCGGACATTTCCGGATTCTGCTGGTGGAAGACAACGCGGTGAACCAGAAACTGGCCGTGCGGCTGCTGGAAAACATGGGGCATCAGGTAGCCCTTGCGAATAACGGCGCGGAGGCTTGCGAGGCATTGCGCACTGCGGCTTATGACCTCGTCCTGATGGACCTGCAGATGCCAGTGATGGGCGGCCTGGAAGCAACATGCAAAATCCGTGAAGGCGAACAACATTCAGGGCAGCACGTGCCCATCCTGGCCATGACAGCACACGCGGCGGAGCAGGATGAAAAGCGGTGTTTGGAGGCTGGCATGGATGGATATCTGACAAAACCGATCCGGCGGGAAGTTTTGCGCAAAGAGATCGAGCGAGCCGTCACGCAGAGTGGCTCGGCCGAGAACGGTAATGAGGCAGCGCCGCGTAGCGAGCTTTCGGAAGCCGAATGGAATGTCCGCGAGCTGCTGGAACGGCTCGAGGGCGACCAGGACTTTCTCCGCGAACTCCTGCAGATATTCCATGCCGACAGTCAGACGACACTGCTGAAAGCGCGGGATGCCCTGGCCCAGGAGGACCTGGCGGAGGTGTCGCGTGCCGCCCATACGCTGAAGGGCATGCTGAGAAACCTCTCGATGAACGCCGCTGCCGAAATAGCCGCAGCTTTGGAGACGGCTGCGCGGAATGGCGCACGGGTCGAGTCAGCAGCGCTTCTTGAGCGGCTGGACCGCTCGCTTGCCGGAATCATGCCGGAGGTGGAAACACATCTGGCGGAGGTACGCGCATGAAAATTCTGGTAGCGGAGGATGATGCTCTTTCACGGATGCTGTTGCAGAGAACGCTGCAGCGGGTTGGCTATGAGGTGACGGAAGTGGAAGACGGCTGCCGGGCGCTGGCGGAATTAAGCAAAGAGGACCCACCGCGGCTGGCGCTACTGGATTGGATCATGCCGGGAAGAGACGGCATCGAAGTGTGCCGCGAAGTACGCCGGCGGAAAGATCATGCGTACACGTACCTGATTCTACTGTCCTCTCGCGAAACGAAGCAGGACATCGTGCAAGGGCTGGAATCCGGCGCGGACGATTACCTGACGAAGCCCTATGATGCGGAAGAATTGAAGGCCCGGCTGCGCGCCGGGGAGCGCATCCTGGAGCTGGAGGATCGCCTGGTGGAAGCGCGCGAGAGCATGAGATTTCAGGCGACCCATGACCTGCTGACGTCGCTGTGGAACCGCGGCGTGATTATGGAACTGGTGTCGCGAGAGGTAGTGCGCGCGCGACGTGAAAAGTGGTGCAATGCCGTGATGATGTGCGATATCGATCATTTCAAGAATGTGAACGACCAGATCGGGCATGCGGCCGGGGATGACGTACTGCGCGAGGTGGCGCGGCGGTTGCAAACGTCGGTGCGCTCTTACGACATGGTAGGGCGTTATGGGGGAGAAGAATTTCTGGTGGTGCTCAACAAGTGCGATCCATCAAGCGCAGTGGCGAGGGCTGAGAATTTGCGCAATATCGTGGCCGCAAAGCCGATCCTCGTGGCCACAAAATCACTGGCGGTTACGATCAGCGTCGGGGTGGCGCTGACAACGGATTTTCCCAACCGCGATGTCGACGAAATCCTGCAAGCCGCGGACATGGCGCTTTACGCCGCGAAAGAGGCGGGGCGGAATTGCATACGTTTGGCGCAACCCGGAACCCTGCCCCCGGCTCCCGAAGCGTCTCGTACGGAAAGCCCGGTACTCACTTCCCAGAAGTAGCCGGCACGAAGGGCGGCGTCGGGAGGGGCGTCACTTGGCCTTGCCGCGGCTCTGCTCCATCATCTGGCGCATGGCGGCGGTGGAGCCCGGGGCGCGCCTTTCACGCCAGGCCTCCAGCCTTGTGCAAGCCTCTTCAATCGCGGAGAAGAGATGAGGGTTCTTGAACGCGGCACGCCACGTAGGGACGATGGAGCGCATGCGGTCCCACACCACCCAAAGTTCCCCATTGCTTTCAAAAAAGAGCTCGTCGTTGATCAGCCCGCGATTGACGATGCTGGCGACCATATCCCAGTAGCTTACGACCATGCGGATATAGGTATTCTCCTGGCTGCCCTGAGGATATTTCTGCATCAACTCTTCCGGAGTAGCAGCGCGGTAGTGCTCCACGAACCAGGCGCGTGCTTCGCGGAGCCGAGGCTCGCGGCGGAGATCGTAGAGCTGGAGCATGAGGTTCACTTCGTCATAAGTGATCTGAGCCATGTGAGATTCTCCTTTGCTTCAAGCGGAGCGAGCGGGCGGCGGAGACTCCTGCGAAGCAGCAGGATTCACCAACTCGACGCGTTGGACATTGTACAGGGGGACACCCTGCCGCTGGAACTCCAATTGGATGCGGCGGCGCAGCTCCCGGGCTACATCTTCGTGGCGAGAGGGCGCGGTGCGGACTTGCAGGCGCACGGTGGAGGCCGTCTGATCGTAGGACTGCAGGCCGAGGATGCGCGGGCCGTCCACCAGGGCTTGAGACCATGAGGGATCGTTGCGCAACTCGGCGGCGGCGGCATCGAGAAGTTGCAGCGTTTTTTCCTGAGGGAGGTTGGGAGAGACGGCAACATCCACGAAGACTTGTGACCAATCGCGGCTGAGGTTGGCGAGGGTGCGAATTTCGCCGTTGGAAAGAGTCACCAGGGCACCACGGGAATCGCGGACGACGGTCCGGCGCAGGGAAAGATGTTCGACGCGGCCTTGCGTGCCGGCGGCTTCGATGGTATCGCCAACGACGAACTGGTCCTCGAGGATGATCTGAAAGCCGGCGATGATGTCCCGGATGAAATTCTGCGCGCCAAGACCAATGGCGAGAGTGGCGAGGCCTGCGAGCGCGGCCACGGGGAAGACGTTAATGCCGATTTCCTGCGCGGCTGTCAACAGCGCCACCGCCCAGACAACCTTGCTCGCCGCGCTGTAAAGAACCCCGGAGAGCGTGCGCGTTTGCTGCTCTCTTGCTTGCGCAGCGCGGGTTTGCGTCGCGGCTGGCTTGATGATCAGATTGGTGGCCACACGCAACAGATGGTTCACGATGAGGGCGACGGCAAAGATGAGTATAAGGTGGACCAGATGAGCAAGCGTGAATTCGGGAAGATGCGTCAGGAGACTGGACATAAGGATTGCCGGAGGGCGAGTATAGCATTGGTGGGAAAGTGATGCAGTGGGGGCCGATGTTCAGGCGATGGCCAAGGGAGGAGGGACTCGTATGAAAACGCGACGCACGTTTCTAGGTGGCATGCTCTTTGCTGGGGCGGCGACAGGCTTGGCCGGAAGCTTGACCCTGAGCCAGCCGCAGGAATTCCCCCGCAAACCACAACCGGTACAAGAACCGCCCCCAGAGGATTCCAACCTGCCTTCGCCCGAAAAGCAGATGTTGGAAGCGAACAATAAGGATATTCGCAAAAAGGTCGAGCGGCTCTATCAACTGGCCGCGCAATTGAAGGAGGAAGTTGACAAGACGGATTCCGCGAAAGTGCTTTCGTTGAATCTGGTCAAGAAAGCGGAAGAGATTGAAAAGCTGGCCCACGATATTAAGAACCGATCGAAAGGATAGAGCAGCAGGAAATTGCGCCGGCGGGCCGTGGGATGAGGCCAATGGACGGGTCCACTGGCGCACAGCATGAGGACGCGCTAGACTTGGGAAAGTAATTCGTCGGCGCGCCCGTAGCTCAGCTGGATAGAGCGCTTGCCTCCGGAGCAAGAGGTCGGGAGTTCGAATCTCCCTGGGCGCGCCATTAAAAATTGGTCCGGCCCGGACACATGGGTGACACAACGTACCTAAGACATAGGTAACACTTTTGGGCCGAACGGATTTTCGAGCGGTTCGAGCACTCGCGTCTCCAAATCGAAGTATCCCAGATCATAATCCATAAAGCTCACCAGCCAGATATCGTCGTGGACTTCTTTGATGCCGACTGCTTGGCCGGCAAAAACCTGGCTGAAATTGATTTTCTTCTTGCCCAGGCAGATGCGCCCGCAACGGGTGACCACGATGGTTTTATCGTGGAAGGGATAGTCGATGTCCGGCAAGCCGGTGTAGAGGCGCGGGGAGGGTTGGTAGACCTCCGCGGGACACTTCATGTCCAGCGCTTCGTGCGGGCGTTCGTTGTTGAAGACATCCATGAACTTGTCGAAGCGCGCCTGCTGCTGAAGAAAATTGGCGGCGGCCGGCTTGGTGGCCTCTTTCTTCAAGGTCAGATGCATGCGTTCGTGACGCCCGTTCTGCTGCGGATGGGCGGGCTGGATGCGTTCGATGCCAATCCCCAGGCGCAGCCACCACACCGCCAACTTGCTCAGGTTGAATAGGGCGTGTGCGGAAGCGAACGGCACACCGTTATCGCTGCGGATGTTGGCGGGCAGGCCACGCTCCTTAAAAAGCCGCTCAAACACGGTGAAAGCGTACTCTTCCCGGGTAGAAGAAAGGGCTTCACAGGTGAGCAGAAACCGGCTGGCGTGGTCAGTGACCGTCAGCGGATAGCAGTATTGGTGATTTCCCAGCAAGAACTCGCCTTTGTAATCGGTGCACCACAGCTCATTGGGTCGCTGGCCTAACGAGAGCGGCGTCCCTTGGGCGCGACGACGCGCACGACCGCGGCGCTCGACCAGGCCGTGGCGATCGAGCACGGCATGGATGGTACTTTTGGCCGGGATGGGAATATCGGAGAACCGGCGCAGCAAGCGCTCACGGATTTTGCGAGCACCCCAGCTGGAGTGCTCGTGCTTTACGTTCAAGATGAAGTTTTCGACCTGGAACGGAAGTTGGTTGGCGTAGCGATACGGACGCCGGCTTCTGTCCGTGAGCCCCTGCATGCCGCATTCCTGATAACGATCGAAAATCTTGTAGCCGGTCTTGCGGGAGATGCCAAACTCCCTGCAAAGTTCCGCCATCGCCTCGCCGGCTAGCCGGCGAGCCACAAACTGCATCCTCTCGTCCATCACCGAACACTCCTTCCAAGGCATATTCACTCCCTCCCACGAGGGAGAGAGTGTCACCCATGTGTCCGGTACAATGTGTTACCTATGTCTCAGGCCGCTCAATTTTTGATTATAAACGGTTTAGCAGTTTTGCGTGGGCGGCTCTGTAAGCCCCAAAACGGCTGGGTGTGACAAAAACGTGATAGAAGTCCGCTGATTCAACGCCCTAAAGTTGCCCCACCCGTGAACGCGGTCGCCTGAAAAACCACTTGCCCGGTTTCTGTTTTAAGTCATCAGTTTTAAGTTTTGAGTTTAAGAATAAGAAAAGGAAGCTTGGTCTTCTCTTCTCCCGGTTTCCTGATCGCCGGTCGCTGATCTCTGTTCCGGGTGCGTCCTGGGTTGCTCTTCTCTGTGAACTCTGTGTGAAACGCCCTCGTCCCCTTTTCCTCTCCGCGGGTGCCCCATCCTCGCTTTGAGAGGGTGGGTCCTGGATCACTCTTCTCCTGGCTTCCTGGTCGCTGGTCGCTGATATCTGTTCCGGGTGGTTCCTGGGTTGCTCTTCTCTGTGAACTCTGCGCTCCTATCTCTGTGAACTCCGTGTGAAACGCCCTCGTCCTCTTTTCCTCTCCGCGGGTGCCCCATCCTCGCTTTGAGAGGGTGGGTCCTGGATCACTCTTCTCCTGGCTTCGTGGTCGCTGATATCTATCCGGCGCGTTATCTTTTCTCTTGGCTTACTCCTTCCGCCACACGCTTCTCCGCCTCTTTCCGCAACGCCAGACCATACTTCATCTTCAGCAACATGTGCAGGTCCCTGGCGCCCTGCATTGCCGTCATATGAGCTTCCGCCTTCAGGCCCGAATACGCTTGCAAGAGGAGATGGCCGATATAGGCAAGCGTGGCCGCGCGCCGCGTGGAGATGCGATTCGCGGCCAGCGCCTCAAAGAGTTTCCCCAACGCCTGGTTAATCTCCGCCGGGGAGAGGAATGCGCCGGAGGGGCTGGCGAGTTCGTTGTACAGATCGTCTTCGCGCATCGTCGCGCGCTTGTGAATCGTGCCGTGATTCAGGCACAAACCGTTGTATTTCGGGTGCGCGGGCATCCCGCAGCATTTCCCGTTCGCAAATTGGTATTGGCAAAGGTCGTAGTTCGGATCGATTCGTTGATTGCTCATGGCGAAATAATATCGCAAAGTATAAGTACCTACAAGTAACTACTATGCCAATTCCTGGTACCGGAACTATGGAAAGGTGTTCGAAAAGATGTGCTGCAAAATGGGGCAATGTGGGGGACGGCAGCGAACCCGTGAACCAAAAAGGATGGAATTCCGAACTGTAGAAAGGCGTAGGGGCGCGGCACCCAGAGTCGTCGCCTACGTTGGCCTGTTGGCAACCCTCCTTCATCTCGGAATTCGCTCACGAATCCGGTCTATTCCTCTTCTGCATCAACCCGCTGTGGGATCTCACCTGAGAAGTCGTCGAGCCGTTCTGCCGCCAGTTTTTCGAGACGGCGCGCCTGTGTAACAAGCGTCCTGCGAAGCCCCGCTGACACCTTTCTCTCGCTAATGACTCTCGCAAGGCTTGCGATCGTCGATGCCCGCCGGGCGATTCTTACGTCAGGATGTTTTCTGCTCTCATACAATTCATCTGGGATAATCCGTTTTCTGTGGGAGGGAGGCAGTTTTACCTTGGCCGTGGAGGGGACATCTTTCTCGTTCAGAACAGCTTTGAAGCTCGAGGAGTGAAGTACTTTCTCGAAAACAGTGAACTCGACGGAATTTAAATATGACTTTACCGATGCCAGTTTTTTCCCGGTTCCCTTTAGATCCCAGCAGGGCCAGACCTCAATCTCTGCGACCTCGAACGGATCCAGAACGTTCATTGCCACCGCATCGGTCCTCTGATTAGTGAGATGACGGCCTATTCGTTGCCTCAGCGTCTCGTAGGTTTGACCGACATAGATAGGCTCTCCGTCGTAGTCGTAGAAAACGTAGACTCCGAATCTGCAATTCCCGATTTTCCCCCCATCAGAATCGCTGTCAAGAAATTCCTTGATCCTTTCTCTTATCGCCTTGACATCTCCGGGGACACCTTCTCTAATTTTTCTACCAGCTTGGGGCTTGGGGACCATTAGTTATGCGACTCTTTCAATGCTCTTTCTCTGCGGGAGATGGCGCAATATATGCCTCTCGATCCATGCGACAACTGGAACAGCCACTCCGTCACCAAAAAGATGATACGCGTCATTGTACCTTTCTGGGATTGGGTAGTTCTCAGGGACTCCCATCAATCGCGCCGCTTCGCGCGGTGAAAGCAACCGTGAGCGGATTCTCTTGCCTTCAACTACCATGATGATCTGCCTGCTGGAACCGCCAACTGGGGTTCGCAGACAACCAGAGATATCGTCAAATCGGATTTCTGCTCGTTGGACCCTTTTTGCCTTGGAACTGGGGCCGATCGGTCTCGTTCGCTTGTAAATCGTCCCCACTTTTTTCTTTCCTTCGTGCTGCACGCGTTCGAGCTTCTCTCTATTCACCTTTGACATTAAAGAAATCAATCGGCGAGTCTCCTCGGGGGTATGCCAAGAAACGCCTGCGGGATCCTCCTCAATAATCGCCGAAAGGCTGGGGGTGCCTGAGAGGTGCGGGCGTGGAAGGGTCCACCAAATCCACTTGTCTTTGAGATCCCTCGGCAAGTTCAAGTAGGCTCCCAGAAGTGACTGCGGATGCCACATCTTGTTATGGACCGGCGAAGCTAAACCTGAGGGGATCTTTTCGTCGGCATCCATCGCGATCAGAAAGAGCCTTGGTCGTGATTGAGGCAGAAAATGTACTGCATTTATTACGGCTGCGCCGACGAAGTAACCGCTTTCCGAAATTGTCTTGACTAGGGTGGCAAAATCCTTGCCGCCATGCGAAGTGATCGCTCCAACAACATTCTCCAACACAACGATTTTCGGCTTGCGATCTTGAGCTATTAGGCCATTGACCAGGTTCCAAAAGGGGGTAAACGTGCCACTTCTTGCACCTTGCAGGCCCGCGCCAGATCCAGCAAGGGACAGATCCTGGCAAGGAAACGAGGCCCACACTAGGTCCGGAACTCCTGGGAGATCCTTGACGGCAAGTTTCCGGACATCTCTCACCAACAGCTCCGAAGAATCGCCGTAAAAGGACCTATAGGCCTTGGCCTTCTTCTCACACCACTCGTTCGCGAAAATGCACTCCCATTGAGGTCCTAGGCCAAGGCGTGCCATGCCGCCGCCGGCAAAGAACTCGTACCATGTGAATCTATTTCTCGCCATACTTATAAGCTCAGAAGCCTCGCCAATTTCTGTTTTAGCATCCCGTTCTTCCCAATTTGGCATTCCCACAGTTTTAGAACCCTCCAGTTCATCTTGCGAAGGGCCCTGGCATTTTTCTTGTCACGCTGCATGTTCCGTTCCTGCTTCAACTTCCAGTAGTTTCTGTTCGATTTTGGAAGCTTTGCGGCTTCGCAGCTGTGTTTATGCCAGAAGCAACCGTGGACGAAAATTGCAATTCTCCTGCCACGAAGAACAATATCCGGGCAACCGGGGAGATTCCTGCAATTCCGTTGATGTCTTAATCCCAAGGACCGAACAAGGCGACCGACTATTTTTTCGGGAGTCGTGTTCCGAGATTTGACTTTCCGCATGATGTCACTGCGTTTCGTTGCGGAGAAGGTGTCCATACTAATCGGAGTTTAGTCTACCCGGATTATTAGTTCAATCGTAGGTTGAAGGGTGGCGAGGCGAGGGCAGAATACCCACGCATCGAAAGAGTCGGACCGCTTAACCTGGAAAGAAAGGATACCTTGACGGTCCGACCTTTTGCAGTGGTGCAAGTACTGTTGTTTTTTTCGTTTTGGTCCCAGTCATTTCCCGAAGCGGGAAATGGTACTCCGTTGCGGCTAAAACTCCGAGGGCTTCTTGTGGTCCCGGACTTGGTGGTAACTCACTGCGAGGGCTTGCCCCCTCTTCATGTCGGTGGCAACAACAGGTTCTGAATCTAACTGACCGAAAACGAGTTGTTGCTCGTCGTCGCTATGATCGACTGACAGCCAAATCCATTCGACCTCCCCTGATCTTTCATCCTTGACCTCGAACTTGACGTGATCGCCCGCTTGGTATCTGCCCATCGTCGACTCCCCAAACATTCTACAATCATTACTTGAAGCATGTGGGAGGCCATAATTTCTACGAGTAGAGCGCGTGGCAAATGGCTTGAGGTTTGAAACGACCTAACATTCCACCTTTTCCCTCCTCGTACCAGTTTCGAAACCAGTACCGTTCCAACTATTTAGGCCAAGCGGCGGTCCAAGCATCTGACGCGAACACGGAGAAACTATTCTCGAAGGGATTTGCTGGAACAAGTTGGAACGGCACTAGTACCCACTAAATAATAATTGACAAATGGTAAATGATGTGCTAAGCTCCATTTGTTATGCTGCGGGGACGCTGCTCTTGTGCCATTTCAGCCCGCCCCATTCCCTCACCCTCCTTTAAATTCCCGCTAAGTCCTTTGTTTCCCCTACTTCCAAGAAATTCTCCCGCTAAGTCCTTTGTTTCCCCTACTTACGCAAAAACAGGGGGGTGAAGGGGTATCTTTGTTCGCTTTCTGTTCGCCATTACCACGTATCCTCTGTTCTGCGTCCTTCTTGTGCCGCCTTATCTTTCTCGCCACTAGCCACTCGTCACTCACCACTAATTCCAATCATTCCCGCACCATCGGCAACTGCTGCCCTACGAGTCGTACCCGCTCCAATATTTACCACTACATTAAGTATCCATGTCGGCGCGCCGACATTCCCATTTCTGCACTCGACGAAAAACAACGCAAGAGCACAGGCAAGAATGCCTGTGCCACCGACGGCAGGATGGCAGCGCGCTATCTGCTTTGCGCGCTGGGAAAGGCTTCGGCGCGGCGGGCGATGCCGAGAAGTTGCTTGCGCTGCATGATGAAATGCGCCACGCGACCCAGGGGCACCGCGAGCCACTGCGGAAGGCCGAAGGGATGATAGCCTGCAGCCACGCGGCCACGCACGATCAAGCGAGTTTGGCCAGGCTGCGGCTGTTCGAGGACAAAGGCCCAAGTGGTCTGATATTTACCGTTGGGCAAGCGCCAGGAAAGCACCAAGCTGTGTTCGGGCTCACACTGCGCAACGACAAAGACATCTTTCGCACGGGGAAGTGCGGGGAACACGCTGCCAACACTGATGTTTTGCAGGGCGGGCAGGATGCGTTCGGAGCTGTGGTGGCCGCCGTTATCAATGAAGTCGTAGGAATACCATCCGGCGCGGCCGGAGCCCATCTGCGCCAGCCAGGGCCAGACATCACGAGGAGGGCGGCGAATGGTGATGGCGTGATGGACCGAGCCGATGGGCTGGGGAATCAGATCGTCTCCAGCAAGTGTGCGGACGCGCTCCGCGGGAGTGGCGCGGACCTGGAAGCTGGCGTAAGCCGCAAGCACCGCAAAGAGGAAAGACACGGCGAGAAGGGCAAGGAGTAACTTCTTTTTCTTCGTCATGGAGTGACCTAGATGAGGCTAACGTAGTGGGAACGGATGTTCGGTGATGGAGGTCACGCGGAAATGTGGCAAACCGGGGGAAGAAGGAGTTTTGGGAGAATTTGTTTTTGGGGCAGCCGGTTATGTCGGACATGAATGTCCGACCCCCTAGAGAGGAAGAGAGGCGGCCAATAAAGACCGAGGATTTAGTATCGCGGTTGGCCCGCCGCATCAGGGGGCAGGATGCGGGACCATCCGGCGGGCGTGCGCTGGAATTGGGCGGTCTCGGAGAGGAAGAAGGAACCACGCTCCCGATTCCAAGTGCGGCATTGGATGGAAACGGATGAGCCATCCACCTGGATGATATTAAATGAGTTCAGTTCGCCGCGAGTGCGCGTCGAGGTGGCGGTCCCAGCGTGGATGACGAGGGCGGAGTGGCCTGGAAGATTGGGACGCGGCGCGCTTTCGCTGCTGTGGCTGGTATGCAAATGCCCGGAGAGGATCAGATCCACATGGCAGCACGCAAAGCCAGCCATGGCCATGTCCGCGCGTCCGACCAAACCGTGCAGCTCGTCGGTTTCAGGCAAATCGCAGGGATGATGGGAGACGATGACGCGCGTGCGATTCTCGCCGCCTGCCTCCAGCCGCGCGCAACTCCGGGCGACCTGCTGGCGGTTGATGCGGCCACTCGTAAAGGTGAGCGAGCGGGCGGTATTGACACCCACGATGGCGATTTCCTCATCGGAGTAGAAGGGCTCGAGGTCCTTGCTGATGTAGCGCTGGTAATTCCGAAGGGGTCTTAGGGCGCGGGCCAGAACGTTGTAAAAAGGCACATCGTGATTCCCCGGGACGACAATTTGCGGAGAAGGGAGCGCGTCCAGAAACTGGCGGGCTTCCTGAAACTCGCGCTCTTTCGCGCGCTGCGTAAGATCGCCGGAAACGATGACGATGTCAGGCCTGGCTTGGGTGACGGCGGCAATCAAGGCGTTCACCGTGGCGCGTTCGATGCGGCCGAAATGAGGGTCCGATAGATGAGCGAGGGTGCGCATATTACTCAGAGTGAGTCAGGCGGGGCTTCCCGGGGCGTTTTTGCGGGCACGATGACGCGCAGGGCGCCGGGATGGCTGAGGTAATGAAATGGAGTATTCATTTGAATTACTTCGCCGTCCGTGGAAACGTTCGCCCGGGGTCGCCGCGTCTCGATCGAGAATTGGTGTGCAATCAGAACATCGAAATCGCGGGCGTCGTGTAAACGCCCGAAGAGCGCCAGAAAGGCAAATCGCACCAGGTCAATCCGGCGAACGCCATTGGCCACAAAGAGGCAGAGTTCGCCCGCGTCGAGCCTTCTGCGCTTGCCGATATTCAATCCTTCCATTTCATATTTATTATTACCAACGAAGACCAAGGGCGTCTGGCACGAAAGCTGCTTTCCATTCACGCGCAATTCAACGCGAAGAAACGAGTAGTGCTTCAGAACCGAAAAGAGGGCTTGGACGAAAGCTACCCACTTCTTGCGGCCGGTCTTATTCTGCTGCTCCTCGCGCAGGTGCACGATGTGCGGATAAATGCCCAGGCTGGAATTGTTGAGGAAAAAGCGGCCGTTGACTTCGCCGACATCCACGGGTACGGCGCGGCCGGTGATGAGAGTGCGAGCTGCGTCTTCGAGATTCTGTGGAATTTGCATATCCTTTGAGAAATGATTCAAAGTGCCGAGCGGAAGAACGCCGAGCGTAACGGAAGTTCCCATGAGCGTGTTCGCCACGGCATTTACGGTGCCGTCCCCGCCACCGGCCACGACGATTGGGCTATTTTCTTTCACGGCGCGGCGAGCCAGTTCGGAGATTTCAGCGCCGCTGGACGCCAGGTGGATGCGCGCCGGCGTGCCAGTTTCAGCAAATATGCGGGAGAGCTTTTCGCACAGCTCCGGACCCGGGTGGCAACCCGAATTGCGATTGAGGATGCAGCTTAAACCGGAAGACGGCACGTGGTTTCACTGTTTTCAGAGCGCAGAACTCGATCTCTGCACGATGCGTTTGAGCGCTGGAATCGGCAGCAGCGAAGAAAAGTCTAACACACATGTCACTCATCGAACGGGGGCGCCCGAGCCGCCTATTTACGCAAAAATAGGGAGGGCGTGGATTACGGGTAACAAGAGCGGCCCGCCGACATTCTCGTTCCTGTACACGACAAAGGACAAACCAAGAACCGATCTGAAGATCGGCAACCACACGGGAAAGAATGCGGCCCGCCCAGAAGGACGGGCCCTACACCAGAAGGAGGAACCCAAGACCCACCCTTCGCATAAAGCGCAAAGGATGGGGCACCCGGCATTGTATGGTGGGGCGGGCAGAGATACATTGGTGGCGGAGCCGGAACCGTAAACGGAAATTCCGGTTAAGTTGGTTGGGAGGACACAATGTTGCCACGTACGATATTTCTAAGCAGGTTGCTGGGGCTCTACTGCGTTCTGGTCGGGCTGGCTATGGTTGCGCACAGACAGGCGACGGTGGAGACGATCAGGGCGCTGGTGCACAACCCGCCGGTGCTGTTCGTTGCAGGTGTGATGGCGCTGGCCGCTGGCCTGGCGATGGTTCTGGGCCACAATGTGTGGTCCGGCGGCGTACTGCCGGTGGTCGTCACCGTCGTCGGTTGGATATCGCTGATCAAAGGCCTGCTCCTTTTGTTCCTGACGCCACACGCTGCAGGGGTAGTTTTCCTTGGGGGGCTTCACTACGAACAACTTTTCTACCTGTACGCCGCGATAGCACTTATCGTCGGCGCCTACCTTACCTATGGGGGGTTCAGGGCAAAATCGCGTTAAGGGGTGGCCGACATTTTCATTCCTGCACGCGACAAAGGGCAAACCCAAGAGCAAATGCAAGAGGGTGCCAAGATCAGGGGATTGTGCGGACAAGGGTCGCAGGAGTCCTGCGCCCCTACAACGGCAAGAGAAACCCAAGAGCACAGGCAAGGATGCCTGTGCCACAAAGTCCATGGAGAAGAGAAACCCAAGACCCACCCTTCGCATAAAGCGCGAAGGATGGGGCACCCGGAGAGTTTGCATTCTCACATAATCGGTACAGTTGATTTTTGCCCATAAGGGAAACCGGCGTACCTGCTCCAATTCTGACCTCACTACCAGTTGATTGAGACAACTGCGGCTCCTATTCTTACGCTGGGTATAAGAATCTCGAGCGGCGATCGTCAGGCCCCCACCCCCCTCCCACCGCTCAACTCTCGCTCCAGAGAAAAAAACACGAAGGAATTCCTGTCCATGAACAAAACGCTATTGGTGTGCCTATCTGTCGGATTGATTCTTGCAGGTTTCGTGTTGTCTCCCATGCCGCTGCAAGCTCAGGTCAAATTCGCTCCCAGTTCGCTGAGCTTCGGATCGCTCCCCGTAAACACGACAAGCGCTGCGGATACCGTTGTGGTGACAAACACTAACCGGCGTAGCATTGCGGTCACCAAAGTGTTGAGCAGTCTTTCGGAGTTTATTGTCAGCAGTCCGGCGCTGCCCTTCACACTGAGAGCTGGCGGCAGCGCATCCTTTCAGGTGGTGTTCCTGCCGAACGCCGCGCAGACTTTCAGCGGCAAAATCGTGGTCACCTTGAGCCATCAAGATGGCATGACTTCAACACATTCCACGCCTGTAACAGGAACAGGTGTGTCGCCCGCTCCTCCTGCGCAAACGTATCTGCTCTCGGCCAGCACGAGCAGCCTGAGCTTTGGCAATGCGCTGGTGGGGAGTAGCGCTGCGCAAACGATGGCGCTGACGAATAGCGGGACAGGCAGCGTGACCATTTCGCAGGCTGCCATCAGCGGCGCGGGATTCAGCGTCAGCGGGTGTTCCGGGACGGTGACCCTTACGGCGGGGCAGAGCTTAACCCTTACTGTGGGATTTGCGCCGGCCACTGCAGGGAGCGCGGCGGGAAGTATCAGCGTGGCCAGCAGCGCGACGAATTCACCTGCAACGATTGCGTTGAGCGGCACAGGCGTGCAGCCGCAAATCTCCGTGAGCCCAGCCAGCGCCAGCTTTGGCACCGTCGTCGTGGGTGCGAGCAGCAGCCAGGCGCTCACGATCAAGAATACCGGGACGGCGAACCTCAGCGTCACACAGGCAGCACTGGCCGGGAGCGGCTTCACTTTGAGCGGCCTAACATTGCCGCTGACGGTTGCGCCCGGAGGTACTTCGACGTTCACCCTTGGGTTCGCGCCAGCCACCGCGAGCAGTTTTACGGGCAGCGTCACGCTAGTGAGTAACGCACCCAGTTCACCGCTGGTTGTTGCACTGGCGGGCACGGGAGTAGCGTCGGCGCTGCAACTGACGGCGAGCCCGGTTTCGCTGAGTTTCGGAAGCATCGCGACGGGGACAAGCACAGCGCAGAGTGTGACGGTGACCAACACGGGCAATTCGAGCGTGACGGTTTCGCAGATCAGCGAAAGCGGGACGGGATTCAGCGTGGCGGGATTTACGGTACCGCTCACTCTTGCGGCCGGGAAGTCCACGACGTTCAGCGTAACGTTTGCGCCAGCCACCGCCGCCAGCCTTTCGGGCAGCGTCACCATTACCAGCACGGCGACGAATTCGCCAGCAACGATTGCGTTGAGCGGCACCGGCATTCAGTCGCAGATTTCCGTGACGCCTGCCAACGTGAGCTTTGGCAACGTCACCGTGGGTGTGAGCAACACGCAGTCGATCACCATACGAAATGCGGGGACGGCGAACCTCAGCGTTACTCAGGCGGTGCTGGCTGGGACCGGCTTTACCTTGAGCGGCCTGACAGTGCCGCTTGCTGTTGCGCCCGGAGGATCTTCAGTCTTCACCATTGGGTTCACGCCTGCCTCCGCGAGCAGTTTTACCGGAAGCCTCACGCTGGTGAATAACACAGCCAATTCGCCGCTGGTGGTTGCCTTGACGGGCACGGGCATTGCGCCGGTTCTCCAACTCACGGTGACTCCGGCCTCGCTCAGCTTCGGGAGCATCACCACGGGAACAAGCACAACGCAGAGTGTGACGGTGACCAACAGCGGCAACGGCAGCGTGACCCTTTCGCAGATCAGTGAGAGCGGGGCGGGATTCAGCGTGGCGGGAATTACGGTACCGCTCACACTTGCTGCCGGGCAGGCCACCTCGTTCAACGTGACATTTGATCCGGCCAGCGCCGGAAACCTCTCGGGCAGCGTCACGGTCACCAGCAACGCCGCCAATTCTCCCCAAGCCATAGCGCTTACAGGAACAGGCACCGCCGCCGCGAGCTACTCGGTGAATCTGAGCTGGACACCGAGTTCTTCGTCGTACTCGGGCTTCAATGTTTACCGTGGAGCGCAGTCCGGCGGGCCGTACAGCAAGATAAACTCCGGCTTGATTGCCACGCCCTCCTACACCGACGCCAACTGTGGCACGGCAGGAACCTACTACTACGTCGCGACCGAGGTGGACACCACCGGGGCGGAGAGCAGCTACTCCAGCCCAGCCAGCGCCATTATTCCGTAAATCTGAAATCCGAAGTCGACGAGGGATTTCATCGCACTAAAAACGTGCGAGGGAGAACCGTATCTCAGCTGCGGGACGGCGTTTCTTGCCCTCCCGGGAATCCCTTTTTAACTCTGGATTTCAGGATTACAGTTTGTCGGCGCACGTTCGGCCGTAAAAGCGGCGGCAAGCCGCCGCACTCCAAATAGCGCAAGTCGCAGTGATCGCGCGGACATGGGGCGCAGGAGTCCTGCGCCCCTACCACGGCAAAGAGAACCGATCTAAAGATCGGCTGCTACACAGACTTGATGCACAGATGCCATGCTAGTTTTGTCCGGCGGCTTTGTTTGGCGCGCTGGCCGCGGAACGCACCGCCGACCAATTGTAGACCGGATACTTCGGGCGCTTGATGGGCGGCGCCGGATGATCCTTCAGATCCTGCAGCGCGACGGCGACGGCCTTCTCGAGTTGCGGATCGTGGCCCTGACGCCAGGCGGCGGGGTTGAACCCGACCTCGATGTCCGGCGAGATGCCGCGATTTTCCACGTCAAATTCACCGGTATCGGGATTGAAGAGGCCGAAGCGCGGCGCAGTGATTCCGCCGCCATCGATCAGCGAAGGATAACCGCCAATGCCGATCAAGCCGCCCCAGGTGCGCGTGCCGATGAGAGGGCCGGTGCCGAGGCGCTTGAACATCCAGGGCAAGGCATCGCCGCCGGAGCCCGCGTACTCATTGATGAGCATGACCTTGGGACCAAGAATCGTTTGCGGAAAGAAGTTGTCCTTGCCCTCGCGAGTCATGGCCGCGGCCAGCAGCGGGCGCTTGAGCCAATCCACGATGTAATCGGCAAGCCAACCGCCGCCGTTGTAGCGCTCGTCGATCACCGCGCATCGGGTGGCCAGGAAACTCGGCAGTCGGGAGCAATATCGTGCGATTGGCAGGTGAGAGTGTAGCACAGGAGAAGGCGGTGGAAGCTGGGGAAGAGGCGATGGTGGAGCAGTTCGTTGACATGGACCAGAAAAGTCAAAATCCCCAGGTGAAAGACCGTCACCTGGGGTACCCAATCCTTTTGGGCGTTGCGCCTGGGGCCACTCGCCGAGTCGTCGTGACCCCGTGAGTCAAGCGCAGGATCTTGACCACCCGGTTCCAAACGTTGTACTTCCTGCATGCCCTACCATGCTATACTTGTATAGCGAGGCACTTATGCTGGCCATTCGCCTTCCACAAACCATCGAAAAGCGCCTGGAGAAGCTCGCACGGCGCACCGGACGGACCAAGACCTTTTATGTCCGGGAAGCCATCCTGCAGCACCTGGAAGATCTCGAGGACCTGTATCTGGCCGAGGGCGCGCTGGAACGAATCCGTAGCGGCGAAGAGCGCACCATCCCCCTGAAAGATGCCGTGAAACGTCATGGCCTACAGCGTTGAGCTGTCCGAGGGGGTCGATCGGGAACTCGACAAACTCGACGCCCAGCACCGCAAGCGCATCTTGAAGTTCCTCAATGAACGGGTAGCCAAGTTGGACGATCCGCGCAGCGTCGGGCAGGCTCTGCGCGGTTCGCGGCTCGGCGAGTTCTGGAAATACCGCGTGGGCGATTACCGGCTGATCTGCAGGATCGAGGATGATCGCCTGCTCGTTCTCGTCCTTCGTCTCGGACATCGAAGAGAAATCTACCGTTAGGGCAAATCACCGGGTGGCACAGGCTTAACGCTCGGGTAGTTAGTCGACTTCGGACTGCAGGATCACAGGATTTTTTTGCCGAGGGCGGAGAGAGCGAGTTCTACGCCGAGGAGCGCGGTGCGGTTGTGCTCGTCGATGATGGGATTGATCTCGACGATTTCCATGGAGACCATGGCTTCACTGTCCGCGATCATTTCCAGGGCGAGGTGCGCTTCGCGGTAGGTGACGCCGCCGCGCACGGGCGTGCCGACGCCGGGCGCATCGCTGGGATCGAGGAAGTCCATGTCCAGGCTGACGCTGACGCCTTCGGTATCGTCCATAGCGAATTTTAGGGCGTCGGCCATGACTTCGCGCATGCCGCGTTCGTCAATGTCGCGCATGGTGAAGGTTCTCACGCCGAGCTTCTTGATGAGTTTCTTTTCGTGGGAATCCAAATCGCGCACGCCCACCAGCACTACATTCTGCGGCTCAATCTTGGGTTTGTAACCGTAGAGATCATGGAGTTCGGGAACGCCATAACCCAAAATGGCGGCCAGGGGCATGCCGTGGACGTTGCCCGATGGCGAAGATTCGGGGGTGTTCATGTCGCTGTGGGCATCGAGCCAGATGCAGCCGATCTGCTTTTTTTCCTTGCGGAAATGCGCGGCGACGCCGCTGGTGGAGCCCGCGGCGATGGAGTGATCTCCACCAAGGACCAGGGGCAGGTAACCCTCTTCGAGGGACTTTTGTACGGCGTGGCCCAGGGTTTTGCAAGCATCGGCGATTTCATCAACGTATTTGGAGCGTTTTTCGCCGACGGGCATCTCTTCGGGTTGTTTCACAATGATGTTGCCGATGTCCTCGACGTGGAGGCCGAGATGCTTGATGCGAGCCTGCAGCCCGGCAGCGCGCAGGGCGGAGGGGCCCATATCCACGCCGCGACGGCTGGCGCCGAGGTCCATGGGAACGCCGATGATGCGAATTTTTTGAGACATATGAGTGTGTCCCGTGATCCAAGTTCCGTGGCCCCGGGCGCCAAAATGCCAGAAAGCCTTTCTTCAGGGGCTAAAGCCCATTGGTGGTGGGAACTTTACGCCGGGGCCCTTCGAAGCTCAGGGTAAACTGAAGCCTCGGCCTCCTAAAGAAAAGAGCTCTTTTGTCGGAGCTAAAGCTCCGACCCCCTAACGCGCGGAGTTTTCCGCAAGCTGTTAGACGAAAGACGTGCCGGAAAGCCGGAGTGGCGTAGCAACTACCCCGTATTAAGGATATACCCGGTAAATCATCCGGGGGAAGGGGATGACTTCGCGGATATGCTCGGTGCCGGTGATCCAGGCGACGGTGCGCTCGAGACCCAGGCCGAAACCGGAGTGGGGGACACTGCCGTAGCGGCGGAGATCCAGGTACCACTGGAAGGGTTCTTCCGGTAAGTTGTTTTCTTTCAGGCGCTTAAGGAGGAGATCGTAGTCGTGGATGCGCTGGCTGCCACCGATGATTTCGCCGTAGCCTTCGGGAGCGAGCATGTCGAAGGAGAGCGCCAAATCGGGACGCTGGGCGTCCGGCTGCATGTAGAAGGCTTTGATGGCCGCCGGGTAGTGATGGACCATGACCGGGCGATCGTACGCACTGGAGATGATGGTTTCCTCGTCGCCGCCGAAGTCATCGCCGAATTTGGCGGGGTTGCCGTGCTTTTGGAGGACAACGACGGCTTCTTCGTAGGTGATGCGAGGGAAGGGTGGCTTGATGTTTTCGAGTTTCTTGATGTCGCGCTTGAGAGTTTCGAGTTCGCGGGATTTGTTCTTCACCACGCCTTGGACGATGGCGCTGACGAGGCCTTCGCCGAGGTCCATCATATCGGGGAGTTCGGTGTAGGCGGCTTCGGGCTCGAGCATCCAGAATTCGGTGAGGTGGCGGCGGGTTTTGGATTTTTCGGCGCGGAAGGTGGGACCAAAAGTGTAAACCTTGCCGAGAGCCATGGCGGTGGCTTCGATATAGAGCTGGCCACTTTGCGTGAGGTAGGCCTTCTGGTCATCAATGTAATTGACTTCAAAGAGCGTGCTGGTGCCTTCGCAAGCGGCCGGGGTGAACATGGGGGCGTCGGTCAGCGTATAGCCCTGGGAATCCATGAATCCGCGGGCGGCGCGGACGGCTTCGGCACGGATGCGGAGGATGGCGGCCTGGCGCGGGGTGCGGATCCAAAGATGGCGCTGGTCGAGAAGGAAATCTACACCGTGCTCCTTGAGTTGGATGGGGAAAGGCGTGGACTCGGGAACTTTCTGGACGATCTGGATTTTGCTGACGCCGATTTCGTAGCCGCCGGGGGCGCGCTGCTCGGCGCGGATTTTGCCGGTGACGATGACGCTGGATTCCTGGGTGAGGCCTTTGAGGGCTTCAAAGGCTTCGGGATTTTCTTTCAGCGAGCAGACGCCCTGGATGATGCCGGTACCGTCGCGAAAGATGGGGAAGAGGAGTTTGCCGGACTCGCGGAGATTGTAGAGCCAACCGCGGATGGTGACTTCCTGGGCGTCGTATTGACCTGCGTGTTCGATGGAGATGATGGTCATGGTGAGGTGCTCTGTTGATAGTTCAAACGAATAGTTTAGCAGAGAAGAGACTACTTCCTAGATAGCGGGAACGGCGACATCGTTCCAGTCCTCTTCGAGGCGGGCGAGGGATTTGGCGGCGGCGGAGAGTTGGTCGGAGAGGGAGGGTGAGTCGGGGCCGGTTTTTTCCTTGAGTTCGAGGGTTAGGGGTAGGTCGGCGGCGGCGGGGGCGGATTTTAGAATGGCGAGGGCGGGGGGCCAGGCGATGGTGCCGTCGTAGGGCGGGAGATGCTCGTCCTTTTCGCCGTGGTTGTCGTGGACGTGGGCGCTGGCGATGAGATCGCGCAGGGGCTCGAAGCCTTTGGCGATGCGGGCGTCCGCTGGGCCTTCGGCCAGATGGGCGTGGCCAATATCGAAATTGAAGCGCAAAGTGGTGAGGCGGGTTTCTTCCACAAAGGAGTGGAGGTAGTCGGGATCGCCCATTTCGTTGGTGGTGTTTTCGACGCAGATGGTGACGCCGGCGTGGTGCGCATGGAGCGTGAGATGTTCGAGGGAGCTGAAAGCGGCGTCGCGTTTGCGCGGGTCGGCGGTCTCGCGAGAGCCGCCCATGTGCAGCACCATGCGGGGGAAGGGGAGATCGTCGGCGGTGTCCAGAACGCGCTTCAGTTCATCCATGGCTTCAATGCGGCGGACGCGTTCCACTTCACAAATGGAGAGAGGGATGCCGCCTTCGCGATTGAGGCTGAGGTCGCGGCTTGTGGGAGCATGCAGCGAAACGAGTTGCAGGCGGTGATCGGCGAGGGACTGGGCGATGTTGCGCACTTCCTGCCGGGTGACGTAGTCAAAGTGGCTGCGGGCGGCGAAGATTTCGACGGCCTGAAAGCCGGCAGCGGCGATTTGTTTGAGGATTTCGGGCGTGAGTTTCTTGGAAACGAAGAGGTAGGTGGAGAGGATTCTGAGCATGGGTGTTCGGAAACATTCTAGCGTGAAATGCGAAGAGTAAGAGAGATTCATCGCACAAAAGACGTGCGATGGAAATCCGTGCTTCACTTCGCAGACTCCGTTCGGAATGACGGCAAAAGAGAGAGGTAAGAGAGGCGGTACGCGAGGCAAGACCGGGTGATTGTGCGGACATGGGGCGCAGCAGTGCTGCGCCCCTACGGAGGCAAGAGCAAGGTCTAGCTACTTGAATTCCGCTGTCACCAGGGGCAGAAGCGCCCGCTTCAGCCCTTCGCCGCTCAGGGTAAAAAAGCGGCCGCTACAAAAGCCAAGCCAAGAGCACAGTCAGGAATGACTGTGCCACAAATCGTGTGAGCCATTAGTAGCCGATTGCGGAGCCGGCGTCGCGGGGGTCGGCGGCGCCACAGCGTTCGCCGGTTTTGGCGTCGATGCCGATGGCGTTGACGAGGCCGATATGGCCGCGGCGCTTAACAGTGTGGCCACGGGATTTCATCTGCTCTTCCATCTCCGGCGAAAAGAGCATTTCCATCTGGAGTTCGTCGGGGAGCCATTGGTGGTGGAAGCGGGGCGCGTTGACGGCAGATTGCGCATCCATGCCGAGGCGCATCCAGTTCAAAACGGTGAGCAGCGTGGCGGAAATGATTTTAGGGCCTCCGGGTGAACCGGTGACAAAACTGAGCTGGCCGTCGCGCACCAGAATGGTGGGAGTCATGGAACTGAGGGGGCGCTTGCCTGGGCCAATCGCATTCGCTTCCGACTGAATCAGGCCAAAGAGGGCGTTGGGCACGCCGGGCTGGGTGGTGAAATCGTCCATCTCGTCGTTGAGCAAGAATCCGGCTGAAGAGGTGACGTGCGAGCCGTAGCTGCCGTTGAGGGTGGTGGTGCTGGCGACGGCGTTGCCTGCGGCATCCACCACGGAAAAATGCGTGGTGTGGGGCCCTTCGCCGAGGCTGACGATGGTTTGGGGCGCTGCGCTCGCTTTGAGGCCCTGATTGCAGACGTGCGGATTGCCCGCGTGGACGGATTTGCTGGAGGAGGCGCGGCGCGGGTCGATGGTAGCGAAAAGTTCCTTGGCATAGCAGGGATCGGTGAGGCCCGCGACCGGAATACTCGAGAAATCGGGATCGGCGAGGTAGGCGGCACGGTCAGCGAAAATGCGGCGCATCACTTCGACAACGAGGTGAACGCTTTGCGGGTCGCCCCAGCCTTTCAACGGAACATCCTGGAGCATGTTGAGGGCTTCGATCACGGCGACGCCACCGGAGCTGGGCGGCGGGGCGGAGAAGACTTCCCAACGATGAGCGTCAATGGTGTAACTGGCGTGAAGGGCTTCGCGAATTTTCGGCTGGTAGTGGGCGAGATCATCGAGGGTGATGAGCCCACCAAGCGCGGCCATGTCGCGAACCAGCATCTGAGCGGTCTCGCCTTGATAGAACTCGGCGGGGCCGTTCCCGGCGATGCGCTTGAGGGTGGCCGCGAGTTCCGGCTGGCGCAACGTATCTCCGGCGTGAAAGAGCTTGCCGCCATTCAGGAAAATTCGGTTGCTCATGGAAAAGCGCTGCAGGCCGGGGCGCTCCTCGTCCAATTCCCGGGCAAGTTTCTCGCTGACGGGAAAGCCTTGTTCAGCCAAACGGATGGCTGGCTGCATCACGTCGGCGAGTTTCATGGTGCCATGTGTTTTCAGCGCGAGCGCGAGCCCCGCGACCGTGCCGGGTACGGCGACAGAGCGGTAGCCGATGGTGGAAGCCTCCTCCTCCAACTTGCCATCAGGCTTGAGATACATATCGCGGGTGGCTTTGGCGGGTGCGGTTTCGCGGTAATCGAAGAAGGAGGTTTTGCCATTGGCCAGGCGCACGAGCATGAATCCGCCGCCACCGATGTTTCCAGCAGCGGGCTCGACCACGGCGAGAACGAACGCCGTAGCGACAGCGGCATCCACGGCGTTGCCGCCACGTTTCAGGATATCCACGCCGGCTTGCGAAGCGAGCGGCTCATCCGTGGCTACCATGCCGTGTGAACTGCGGACGGCTTCGCGCGGCCAGTCTGTGGGGATATCGAATTGATCGCGAAATTCAGCGGGAGATTGCGCGGGGGAACGCGTTGTGGCGAAGGTGATCGAAAGAAGTGCGCTGGGCAGCAAGAAGAGGAGGCGTCGCATGATGAAGGAGAACACTAAGGGATTCTGTGGGGGAGCGTCAAGGCGCGGGGGCTGGCACGGCGGGGGACCCGATCCGGAAAAGAGGGACGCTAACACAGAGGTCACAGAGAACGGAACACAGAGAGCACAGAGAAGAGAAAAACGGGAGTGAAACAAAGGTTGTAACGATCGAGCCGAAGAGGGTATGCGGGGAACGGCAATCTCTCAATTAGAGAGTGGACGGGTTGCAAAGACGCCATTCTGGAGAATGGCGTTCGCGGGGAACCCAAGATGGCCACCTGAAGGTGGCCGCTACAGAAGATTACGGCGGAGCGGCTACTCGGCGAGGAATTCGATATGGGGAGGGCCCGGGAGGAGGCCGGCGGCAGTGCCGCGCTCGATCAAGGCGCGCACGGCTTTTTTGCCTTTTTCGCCGTAGCCGAGGGTCCACTTGTTGACGTACATGCCGACAAACTTGTCGGCGAGCTCAGGATCCATATCGCGAGCAAATTGCATGGCGTAGTTCAGCGCTTCCTCGCGATGCTCGAGGCCATAGGTCACGCTGTCGCGGATGGTCTTGGCGATCAAGCGTCCCAATTCGGGGCCAAGCGCCCGGCGCACGGCGTTTCCACCGAGGGGGAGGGGGAGGCCGGTGAGTTCCTGCCACCAGATACCCAAGTCAACGACGCGATGCAGGCCAAGTTGCGGGAAGAAAAGTTGTCCTTCATGAATGAGCAGGCCGGCTTCGACAACGTCGTTTTTCACCGCTTCGATAATTTTGTCGAAGGGCATGACTACGGCTTCAAAATCCGGCTCAAAGAGTTTAAGCGTGAGATAAGCGGAAGTTTTCAGACCGGGCACGGCAATGCGCAGGCCCTTGAGTTCCTGCGGCTTCAGAGCTTTTGTGGAGACAACGATGGGGCCGTAGCCTTCGCCGAAGCTGGCGCCCGTGTCGAGGAGGATGTAGGTGTCGCGCAGAGAAGGATAGGCGGCGAAGCTTAGGGCAGTGACGTCGTAGGTTTCCGTGAGCGCGGCTTCATTCAGCGCCTGGATATCGGAAAGAACGTGGATGTACTTGTACCCGGGCGTGGTCAGTTTGTGGGTGGCCAGGGCATAAAACATAAAGGCGTCGTCCGAATCCGGAGAGTGGGCCAGCTTGATCTCGCGGGGTTCCTTTTCGGCTTTCGATGCCGTTTGTCTTCCAGTCATAGGGGTAAAGTTTCCTGTGCCCCGGAAGAAGGCCCGCGGAGTTGGCTCGACACCCGTTCGGCGCTCCAGTGAGGAAGAAAGGTGGGTCGAGCGACGTTGGGACGTGCGTGGCTTTCGGCCGGGCTTACTGTTGCCGAAGAGAGACTAACATAAGACGTGTGCGGGGGACAAACACCCAGCCAAGAGTTCCAAGGTGCGGATTGAAGGAGGCAAATGAAGTAAAGGACGTGAAGGATATAAAGGAGAAGGGGGATTCATCGCACAAAAAGCGTGCGATGGAGAACCGTACATCGCACAAAAGGCGCGCGATGGAAAAGCGTGCCTCGCCCCGACGAAGCCTACGGGGCGCAAAACCTGCGATGCGCAGACTCCGTTCGAAATGACAAGGGCTCTTATGATTTGCTGCGCGGACTATGCTCGGAAGCAGTGGATTTTTCGGTTCGCAGCCGGGAAGCTGCGCCCTCGGGGGGGCCAATTAGGAGTGGCTACTAAACGGCGGAGACGAGATGCGCGATGGCATCCTCGAAAGTGACTTTGCCGTCCAGGTAGGGCTGCCAGTAGACGGAGAGCAGGCGTGAATACTCTTCCCAGCCGCGCTGGGAGAGTTTCTCGCGAAGGCCCGGAGGCACGGTAGTGGTGGTGTACCGCTGCGGAGGAACATCATCGTCCGGCGCATTTTGCTGCTCAGCTTCCAGCATGATGGGGCGGAGCACTTCGCCGGTGGTGAAGAAGATCAAGGCGTGCCAGAGGTCGCGGGGGATGGGCTTGTCGCGCTGGCGGCACTCGCGGGTGATGGCGGCTTCAACGGGCCGCGCGATATCGTGGGAGGCCTCGTGGAAGAGCACCTCGAGGGCTTCGGGGCCCTGGTTGCGAGGATCGGTGCTGGCAATGGTGACGCGCAGGGGATCGAGCGTGGTGTAAGCCCCCGCGGAGTTCGCAAAGGCGCAGACTTCCACGCGAATCTTCTCTTTCGGCCACTTTGATTGGTAGATGTCCGCGAGGCGCTCGGAGAGGCCGACGCCCTGTTCGCGGACGAGCGGAGCAACGCGCGTGACCCAGCGGCGGTTGGCGCGGTCGTGATCTGCCCACCAGTGCGCGCGATAGATGGGAGCGGCGGCCTCCAAGATAATTCCGACATTGCCGGGGAGGCCGGCGTCGCAAGCGGATTTCTTTCGACCAGTAAGTTCGTTGCAATCCTCAAAATCGCCGAGCTGGTTCTTCAAGAGAATCAGGTCGATGTTGACGAGCAGATCTTTGCCCGCGTAGCTGGAAACATAGTAGGCGAGGGCTTGCTCCCAGATGCGCTGTTCCGCGGGGGTGAGAGAGGGCTGAGAACCGGGTGATTGTTTCAACACCGGCCCGGCAGACCGGGTGGCGGTTTCCCGCGAATCTCTGGCGGCGGCGCGCGCCCTGGCTTCGTGGTAGAGAAAATGATGGAGATTCACCCAAAAGCCGCTGTGAAACTCAAAGACCGGCAAGGGGCCATAAATAGAATCTTCGACCTGTTGTCCGAGGGTCCGGGGAGCAGCAGCGGCAGAGAGGAGGCCGAGGCTAAGAAGAAGTGCAACGCGAAAAGAGGCCAGAGGCATAGGCGAAACCGAAATGTTAGCGTACTTCTGGCTCGCGAAGAAAGAAACTCGCGTCAGTATTCCTGATCCTTATTCCGCCAGCCAGAGGTCGAGGCGCGCCTGCTGTTCCGCAGCCACCTCTACGAACGCCACACCCATGCCCAGACCGGGGCTAACGTAGACAATGCAGCCAATGGCTTCAAAGATTTCGTCATGATGGGTAATCCGCAGGCGGACCCTGAAACCTTGCGGCACAGGATTGAGGGTGTCGATGTAGCAGCCGGTGCGGCTGATGTCGGCAGTGCGCGCGCTCAGCTTGGCGCCGCGCGGGAGTTCCACAACATCCGCCGCCAGCACGAGTTGGCTTCGCGGCGCACTTCGCCGCTCTACCGTTACATCCGGCATCTCGCTTCTCCTGTCAAACCAGCCGGTGCTGGTTTGTCTGCCTGGAGAGTGGCGAGGCACACGTAGAAGTGTCTCGCCGGAAGCCGGATGATCCCAGTTCATTCTCCCGCCGAGGAGGTAGGCCCGCAAGTGAAGGGAAAGAAGTTACGCGTATCGGTCAACGGTGTTGTTTCAAAGTGGGGCGGTGATTCAGTCGATTTTCGGATCGGTAACGCTGCCCACCGCACCGCGACGGTCTGCGCCGTGGAGGACTCCCAAAGTGTCCCGAAAGAACGAGCGTGAACCGGTGCGCCCGTATTCGATGGGAATCGCTGCCAGCTCATATTTGGCGGGCGCGCCGGAGGCATTCGCACCCACAATAACGTAGCGGAAGGAATAGCCATCCTTGCGTCCTTCGGCGAGTTCCGCGGCGATCAGGTCGGCCTTTTCGCTTTTCGCGGGGCCCTGCGGAGGAGGTCCGAGAACCGCCAAGTTATCCGGAAGACGCGTGTAGGTTTTGCGGTAGGCTTCGATGGCCTCCGCAAGGTTCTTCATGGAGTTGATGGCCGATTGTTCGTTGTTGTTGATCTCCGCGCGATCCCACTCCTCGGCGAGCGAGGGCAGATCAAGCAGGAGCAGACCGAGGGAGAGAAGCTTCCATTGTCCGGCCTCGCGAACGAGGCCCATGAGCACGTGATGAGAGTCGTCTTCATTAGAAGCGGCGGCGTTCTTGACGGCCAGGGAGATGTAGGCGAGGTTGTCGCGGAGTTCGGGTTTGCCGATTTGCATTTGGGTGGTGACGTCTGAAGTGGTGCAATAGACATTCAGATTCCCGGAGGCATCGATTTCGGCGCGAGACTGACCGGGTTTGTCCAGCAGAACGAAGCGCTTTAAGAGTGTGGCGCGCGTTGCGGACGTCATGCGGGAGAACGCTTCAGCATTGCGAAAGGTGAGGGCGCGGGCAAATTCGGTGGAATTCTGCGAACAGGCGGCAAAGAGGATGTCGCGCAAAGTGGACGCAGGGTCGGGCGGGGAAGGCGACTGGGCGAGGCCCTGCAAAGAAGTTGCACAGTGAAAGAAAAAGAGGAGGGAGAAATAAACGCAGCAACGGCAAGCTTTCCAATCGCGCAAAACGTTCCTCTCAATCCTTGGCGGTTTCCAGGATGGCAGCAAGATTCCGGGTGAACAGCGAACGCGGCAGAATGTCCGTACAGCCAGCGGCCCGGGCCGTCGCGGCGAGTTCCGTCTGCACATGGGACAGGAAAGCCACCACGCGCAACTCTTTTTGAGTCGCGCGGAGATGCTCGATGGTTGCCACCGGGCTGCCGCGCGCATTGAGATCAATGATGACGAGTTTGGTGGGCGGATCGAGCATGCTCAGCAGCGCTTCACCGGTGGTTGCCACCTTGAATTCCACGCCTAATTGTTTGGCGGTCTCCGCGACTTTCATTTGGAAGAAGAGATCGTCCATTAGGGCAACCGCACGTCCCATCCGTGTGTCCTCCGTGTCCGGCAGTTCCCGCCGGGACTTTTCCTGCCTGGGTCACCGGCACACAATCAGCCTGCGAGAGGAAAAGGGTGAAGCGGCAACCGAAGGCAGAATTTTCCGTCGAATCTGTTAGTGCCCACTTCCCGGGGCGTGCACGCCGACCGTTTCGTCCGGGTCATCTCCGGGGCGGCCCTTCACGCGGTCGTACACACTGAGCTGGCTGACCGAGCCCAGCGCTTCGTTATAAAAAGTGGGCACGCCCAGAGCGGTGCGCATCTCTTCGTTGAACTTGCGCAAATTGGCCAATTGCTCCGCCAGCGCCGGAACTTTGACACCCTCGGTGGTGAGCAGGAATTTCTGATAGCCGGCGTCCCAAAGCCTGGTGAATTGCCCGTGCAACATGATGGTGGGCATGATGGTCATCTGGAAGTGGCCGTCGGGAACCTGGCGGAACTCCGCGCCGGAGCCGTATTTTTCCACGCGCACGACGCCGCGCGTACTGCCGACGGAAAAGCCCAGAGCCGCCAGGCTGTCCATGGTTTTCTTTTCAAAGCGTTCGTCGACATTCCACATGGTGATTCCAGAGTACGATTCCTGGTGTTGGGTGTAAAGAGCGGACGAGGCAGAGAATTAGTCAGTTTCGGGTTTGTGCGTTAACCAGGAGTTGAAGGGGCCGACAATTCGCCACGCGAGACGTTAGACCCAGGGTCGAGAATCGCTACGCAATGTTGCGATGTCCTTGGTCGGCGCACTCCCGAAGAAGCGGCTGTATTCTCTACTGAACTGCGAAGCGCTCAAATAGCCCACGCGCTGACCTGCAGTACCCGCATCCATCATCGCGGACAACATGAGACGCCTCGCCTCTTGAAGACGCAGCACCTTTTGATAGTGCAGCGGGCTCATCGAAGTGACGGACTTAAAGTGCTCGTGGAACGAGGAGACACTCATGTGCACCAGCCCAGCCAGCTCTTCGACCTTCATGGGTTGGGAGAAATTGGCGCGCAGCCAAGAAATCGCCTTCGCAACTCGGTGCAGGCTGGACTCGGCAAAGCCCATTTGAGCTACGCGAACACCAATAGGGCTGCGTAGTAACCGGATCAAAATCTCATCCACCATAAGTGGGGCGAGTAGTTCCACATCACCAGGCTGCGCCAGACATTCCATTAATCTCGTTGCGGCGTTGACGATACTCACGTCGACCGGAGTGACGTAAACGCCGCTCCGCTCTTGAGCGGGAGGCACACCGCGGGGATACACCTTCAAAACGAGTTCGGCAATCTTGTGCGGGTCGAGGTCCAGCCTTAGAGCAAGGTAAGGCTCGGAATAGCTGGCTTGCGTGACTTGGGCTGCAACGGGCAGGGCAACGGAAAACACCAGCATTCGCGACGGATCGTACTCGTATACCTCTTCTCCAATAATAACGGTCTTGGCTCCTTGTGCGATGAAGCACAAGGACGGCAACCGGAGGGCATGTGCACATTCGGTGTTGGTTCGTGAAGCGCGACTGACGGTCAAACCAGGGATGCGCAGCTCAAAACTACCATCGTGAGGGGCATAGGCGGCAATCAAACGGGCCAATTCAGTCGTGTCGGGTTCCTTTGAGCCCGCAAATATGTCTGCCCGCCGCGGAGACGCAGTTTTGCCGTTGGTACTCACGCCTTCGAGAATACCTCCTTTGCAATCATGATGGCAGTCATTGCGTTGGGCCAGCCTGAATAAAACGCCAGGTGCGTGATGACTTCAATCAATTCTTCCTTCCTAACTCCATTTTCCACGGCTTTACTCAGATGAAATCGCAGCTGATCCGGACGGTTCAAAGCAACCAGCGCCGCCACGGTTGCGAGACTCCGGTCACGCTTTGATAGCTCCGGGCGTTCCCAGACATCGCCAAAAAGCACCCGGTCCGTCAAATCAACCAGCTTGGGCGCGAAGTCACCAATCATCTTCTCGGCTGCTGAAGGTTCTCTACTCATGCTCGTTCCTTCTGGTGCTCGGTGAGTTTTTGTTTGCTCAGCGGCCCACCATTTTTAGCAGCTCTTCGGGGTACCGAGCACCTTGCACCGCGATCTTTGAGGCTGCGGTCTCCAGTTCGCGTAGATCGTCGGACGAAAGTTCGACGTTAGCGGCTCCGATGTTTTCTTCGAGCCGATGCAGCTTGGTCGTCCCCGGGATCGGCACAATCCACGGTTTCTGCGCAAGCAGCCAGGCGAGTGCGATCTGAGCAGGTGTCGCTTTCTTCTGTTGTGCAAATCTGCCAAGCAGATCCACCAACGCCTGATTCGCTTTCCGGTTCTCTGGCGTAAAGCGAGGAACAATGTTGCGGAAATCGCTTTTGTCGAACTTGGTATCTTCGCTGATCTGTCCCGTAAGGAAGCCTTTGCCAAGAGGACTGAATGGAACGAACCCGATCCCGAGTTCCTCCAGCGTCGGGATCACCTCCGCTTCAGGCTCTCTCCACCAGAGCGAATATTCACTTTGGAGTGCGGTGACGGGCTGAACTGCGTGTGCACGACGAATCGTCTTTGCTCCCGCCTCCGAAAGGCCGAAGTGCTTCACCTTACCTTCCTTAATCAGCTCCTTCACCGCTCCCGCAACGTCTTCGATCGGAACGTTCGGATCGACACGGTGTTGATAGAACAGGTCGATGACATCAGTCTTGAGTCGCTTGAGCGAGGCTTCAGCGACCTGCTTGATGTGCTCTGGCCGACTGTCCAGCCCGGCCTGTTTGCCGGTGTCCGGATCAAGTTTGAACCCGAACTTCGTGGCGATCACCACTTTTCCACGGAACGGAGAGAGAGCTTCGCCCACGAGTTCTTCGTTTGTATACGGGCCATATACCTCTGCCGTATCGAAGAATGTGATGCCGCGTTCCACGGCGGCAGGGAGAAGAGATGTCATCTCCTGCTTGTCTTTGGGCGGGCCGTAGGAAAAGCTCATGCCCATGCAGCCGAGGCCGAGAGCGGAGACTTCCAAGTTGCTTTTACCAAGTTTGCGCTTCTGCATTGTTTCTCCTTGAAAGGTGTTAAACGCTAAAGGTCGAATCGCTTCGTGCCGGTTCTCAGCGATCATTACAAACTGCCAGGATCAACGATGAGGAGTGTAATCTGCTTACGCTTCGGGCGCTTGCCTATTCCGCCAGAGTATTTGCCCGATCCTCCGAGACTCCTGGGCGATTGGATGCAAACCAATGACTGAGCAACTGACTCCCGGTAAGTCGCCAAACGGGACAAGTTGCTCCCAGTACCCCATTTCTCCGGAAAATGTATCGCGTAATCGGAAGGTGATCCAATGCCGCGCGGCGCCATGCAGCAAGCTGAGAGATGTTAGTTGGCCGCGGTGGGGCTCCGCTGAGCCGCCACTTACTAATCGATCGTCAAACCAAAGAGACTTGCGCAGTAAAACGAATGCGGAGTCCAGGCGCTTCAGGCCGGAGTGACTTCGCGATGAATGGCTTCTCGGAAGCGCGGGGCACAGGTAGAATGGTTATGTGAGGAGTACTATGTCCACCAGAGCGCAGCCGTTGATCGGCCACCCGCCGGCAGCGGGCCTGACCAATGAAGAGATCCTGCGATATAGCCGCCACCTGATCATGCCGGAAGTTGGCATGGAGGGTCAGCTCAAGCTGAAAGGCGCGAGGGTCCTGCTGATCGGGACCGGCGGCCTGGGCGCGCCGCTCGGGCTTTACCTTACGGCTGCGGGCATCGGCAATATCGGGCTGGTGGATTTCGATGTGGTGGATTTCACCAACCTGCAACGCCAGGTGACTTTTGGCACCAGCGATGTGGGTAAGCCCAAAACCGAAGCGGCCAAGGCACGCCTGACCAACCTGAATCCCGACGTCGAAATCACGTCGTACGAAACGAAGCTCACCAGCGAGAACGCCCTGGAGCTTTTCAAAGACTACGATGTGATCGTCGACGGCACCGACAATTTCCCCACGCGGTATCTGGTGAACGACGCGTGTATTCTTCTCGGCAAGCCGAATGTTTACGGCTCGATTTTCCGATTCGAGGGCCAAGCTACCGTCTTCGGCATGCCCGACGGCCCGTGCTACCGGTGCCTCTATCCTGAGCCGCCTCCTCCCGGGCTAGTGCCCTCGTGCGCCGAAGGCGGCGTGCTGGGCGTGCTGCCAGGCATCATCGGCTCTTTGCAGGCGCTGGAGACGATCAAGCTGATTCTGGGGCGCGGGGATTCGCTGGTGGGGCGATTGCTGCTGTTCGATGCGTTGACGCTGAAGTTCCGGGAACTGAAGTTGCGCAAGAACTCGAATTGCCCGATGTGTGGTACGCATCGCAAGATACACAAGTTGATTGACTACAACGAGTTTTGCGGGGTGCGCGGGGAAGAAGAGCCGGAAATGAATTTGCACGTTCCGGAGATTACGGCGCGCGAGCTGAAAGAGCGGCTCGATCGGGGTGACGAGATCTTCATTCTGGATGTTCGCGAACCTCACGAATACCAGATCTGCAACTTGAAGGGGCATCTGATTCCGCTGGGCGAATTGCCGCGGCGCGTTCACGAACTGGACTCTTCGCATGAGATCGTAGCGCATTGCCGGAGCGGGAAGCGCTCGGCTGAAGCGGTGGATTTTCTGCGCAAAGCGGGATTCCGCAAGGTGCAGAATCTGCGCGGCGGCATATTGTCCTGGTCCACGGAAGTGGATCCCAGCGTGCCACGCTACTGACGATTTCGAACTCCGTGCTTCAGACTGACAGTGCCGCGTCCCTGGGGCAGCTTGTATTCCCAGTGGCTGGCGGATATCGTGAGAGCGGTTCCAGGTCGTTATTCGCAGTTTGTCGAACGGGAGGACACCTTGCCAGGAACGAAAGTGACTATCTTCAATAACGGCCCGCTGCGCATCGAAGGGGATTTCGAGATGGTGGATCAGGAAGGAAAGGCATTCGGGCTGGGCGGGCGAACGGCTGTTGCCATCTGCCGCTGCGGCCACTCCAGCAATTCGCCCTTTTGCGACGGCACTCACAAGCGCCAGAACTTTACGAGCGCGGTCACCGCAAGAGACCTGCCTGCGCCGCCAAAGCCGTAAAAAGGTGCCTCATCCCAAGTTGAGACAGTCTCAGGTTGAGACTTTGCACACTTTTGGGCTTGTTTTGTCCAAACCTCTGCTAACTCTATGGATACATTCAGGATAGTGAGCGGATTCGGCACTGCGGGGTGCAATTTGCTGTCTCGGGCCCTGTCTCAAGCGGGACGGTCTCTCCTATAGTTCATAATAACTCATCTATTTTGAATTAGTTACAAACACTCCCTGACCACTCCAAAAGGGCCTGGACGTGCATTCCACGGTATTGCCGGTTTTCTTTGGCATTTGGGGGATGTTTTGGGAGATTGGGCCAAAATCACGGGGTTTTTCCGCAAGGACCGCGGGCATCTGCCTGCGATTGCGTATAGCTTCCTGGCGACTTTTTTCGTTGGCGTCGTGCTGTACGCGCGGCACTCCCACGTCTCCGGTTCGCCCAACACCTATCTGTATCTCGAAGTGGGCGGCTCGCTGTTGTGCTTCTGCTACGCCGCGAATGCACTGGTGCGCTTCCGCGGGACCCACGATCGCATCGCGCTGATACTCGCCTTCGGTTTTGTGCTGTCCGGGATGATCGAGACTCTGGGCTATTTTGGATTGAACGATCTCTTGCGCCTTGGTCCGGTGGCGCTGTCGCATGTGCCCATGGGCTGGATGGTGGGGCGCACATTGCTGGCCGTGCTGCTGCTGGCGGCACTGGCCGTCGAACGATTCATTCCGACAGCGCGCCAACCGAGCCGGGAGACTGCGGGCGCCTTGTTCGTGGTGGCGGCGGCTGCTTATGTGACAAGTGCCGCGTTCATCGCCGCGCCGGCGACTCCGGTTGCGAAGGCGGGCGCGCTCTTCTCGCGGCCCTGGGAATCGCTACCCGGCATCTTGTTTGTTCTTGCGGCGATCTTCTTCTATCGCAGGTTTCAGCAAGGCAAGAAAAGCGGCAGTGACGCGTCACTGTACGATTATTCGCTGTTCCTCGTGGCGCTGCTGAACGTCTGCTGCCATATCGCCGCGCTGTTCTCCCGGCGCCTTTTTGACGGACCGTTTTTTCTCGCGGAACTCAGCAAGGTGGCCAGCTACTCGATCATGCTGTGCGGCGCGTTGATCGATCAGGCGCGGCTCTTCGATCAGGTTCGCACGCTGGCGGTAAGCGACCCGCTCACCGGGCTGGCGAATTACCGGCGGCTGATCGCGGTGATCGAATCGGAATTGGACCGCTCCCGGCGGACGCAGCGGCCGTTCAGCATTGTCCTGATGGACATGGATGGGCTGAAAAACATCAACGACCGCTACGGGCATCTGGTGGGCAGCCGTTCCCTGGTCCGGCTGGCCAAGATATTGCGGAATCACTCACGAGCGATTGATACGGCAGCGCGGTACGGCGGCGACGAATTCGCGCTGGTTCTTCCGGAAGCTCCGCGGGACATTGCTTCCCGTGTGTCTTCCCGAATTCGCGAGCGGCTGGCGACGGAAGCCGAAAACCCTACTCTGTCAGTCAGCGCCGGCATCGCCGCTTATCCCGAGGACGGGGACAGCCCGGAAAAGCTATTGGGCGCTGCGGACCGCGCGCTTTATCGCATGAAACACCGCAGCAGCGCCATGAATTCCTTTGCACGCATCGCTGCGTGCCTCTGAGATGGATGACCTATGGCACATAGACACATCCATCCCCATCCCCGCCGGGAAACCCGGATCCAGATGGAAATCCCGGTGGTTTTGGAAGGTCATCGCCAGCTTCCCGGCGCGGAGGCCACATTTACGGAAAATGTCAGCGCGAAGGGTGCACGCGTGGTCAGCGTCCGGCGCTGGGACAGGAATGCGCGGCTGGTGTTTGCCTCGCGCACAGGTGAGTTTCGCTCCGCTGCTCGGGTGGCTTACTGCCAGCCAATCCGTGGCGAAGGCTATGCGATTGGCGTGGAGTTCCTCGAACCGCGCGGGCGATGGGTAGTTGAATCTGCAAATTAGCTTGACGAATTTTGGCGAGCGGATGGGAGGGAACTGCTGGAAAATTCTTGAAGGAAGAAAGTTATTAGCGCAAGAGAGCGCCGAACGGGTCGAGAAGGAGCCGTTCGGCGCTTTCCCTTTTTTGTGGACGACTAAAACTCATCTCACCAAGTACAGAAGCAACGAAGCAAGGAAGCAAAGAGGACCCCGGGGCATCCGGGGCTTGAGAGTCTGTGTGAAGACGGGGGAATGCGGTCCTCAGCGGCTGGGAACCCGTGTCCACCCCAAGCATTTGTGAAACAGGTTCCGAGTATTCCGCGGTGATTTTTGGAGGTTCCATGCGTCGCGTTTCGCCGTAGTGGAATGGTTGTATACTCGATGCTGGTTTCCCGAGCTTTCTGCACGTTTTCATTCAAATGAGGGAGGCGTTTCCGTTGAACATACTTGTGACCGGCGCGGCGGGCTATATCGGGAGTATCTGCTCGGAAGTGCTGTTGTCGCGCGGCCATCAGGTGATCGCGCTGGACAATCTCCAGGAGGGCCACCGCGCGGCTGTTCCGCCTGCCGCGACCTTCTGCCAAAGCGATCTTGCGATTCGATCCCAAATCGAAACGGTTTTTTCCTCGCACAAAATTGATGCGGTGATGCATTTTGCCGGGGAAGCGCTGGTGGCCAAGTCGGTGCGCGAGCCGAGCACATTTTATGCGGCGAATGTCGGCTGTGGGGTGAATTTGCTGGACGCCATGGTGCGCCACGGCGTCAACAAGTTTATTTTTTCCTCGAGCGCCGCGACGTATGGCGAGCCCGAAATCGTTCCCATCCCCGAAGATCACCGCCAAGCGCCCATCAATCCCTACGGGAAATCGAAGCTGACCTTCGAACAAATTCTGGGCGATTACCGCGCCTATACCGGGCTGAAGTATGTGACGTTGCGCTATTTCAATGCCGCGGGAGCAAGCGTCGAGCGCGGCGAAGCCCACCGCGTGGAATCGCACCTGATTCCCAGAGTGCTGGACACGGCCCTGGGAGCCATCGCGCAGCTCGAAATTTTCGGCTTCGACTACCCCACGCCGGACGGAAGCTGCGTGCGCGATTACGTCCACGTGATCGACATTGCGGATTCACACTTGCGCGCGCTGGAAGAGATCGAGCGAGTTCCGGGAGAAGCGTTCAACGTAGGCAATAGCAGAGGCTTCTCCAACCTGGAAGTGGTGAAAACCGCGGAGCGCATCACCGGGCGCAAGATTCCGCACAAGATGTCTCCGCGGCGCCCGGGCGATCCGGCGGTGCTTGTTGCGAGCAATGAAAAGCTGAAGCGCGCGCTGGGCTGGGAAGCCAAGCACTCTTCGCTGGAAGAGATCGTGCAATCGGCGTGGGACTGGCGCCGGAAGTTTCCCAAAGGGTATCCGGAATAATGCGCGGGCCATTTGCAGACAAAGGTCCCGCGCTACGTGGGTCCGGAGGAATCTGCTGTTGCTTCAACGCAGCAGAAAAAGCAGATTCCTCGCTTCGCTCGGAATGACACGTTTAATTATTTAAAATTGAGTGAACTAGTGCCGGTACCGGAGAGCTCCTCGTAAACAGCGAGCGTGTTCGCAACCATGCGGTCGGCCGAAAAACGCTCAATGACCTCGATGCGTCCCGCCTCGCCGAGGCGTTTTTGCAGGCCGGAGTCAGCCATGAGGCCTGCCATAGCCGCGGCAAAGCTCGATGCGTTTGGCTCCGCAACGATCGCCGTCCGACCGTCCTCCACCACTTCACCGAGGGCACCTCTGGTCGTGGAAATCACCGGCAAACCATAGGCCATTGCTGATTGCAGCGCCGTTCCCAAGCCCTCGAACTCCGATGGAAATACGAAAGCGTCCAGGGCTGCATAGAACTCTGGCATGTCCGTGACAAATCCCGGCAAGAGAACTGCCTGCTGTAAATCCAGGCGTGCCGCAAGATGTTTGACTTCGGCGAGGCAACTACCTTCACCGGCGAGCAAGGCGCGCGAGTTCGGGAATTTTTCCCTTAGGATACGGAGGGCCTCAACGACGTGGCGCTGGCCCTTCTCCGGCACAAATGCACTGGCGCAACCGAAGAGGAACTCGCCTTGCGCGACGTCCCACCGTTTTCGTGCAGCGCTTCGTTGTTCTTTGGAAACGCGCTCCGGGATTTCCACGCCTTCATTGACAATGGCGATGCGGTCCGCAGGAAATCCGCTTTCGACAAGACTGCGGGCAACGTCCCTGCTATTGGCCACAAAGCGATCCAGTGCCCGGAATCTTGCGCTTGATACCCAGTTGCGCTGCAAGGGAAAAGCAATCCGCCGGGAGGACAGAAACGGTAACTGCCTGTGCGCCCCCGCCAACCAGGCCGCGGTCAAGGCATGGGCTTCGTTGGCATGGAGCAAATCGAACCTAGTGTCGCGCAAAAGCCAGCGAATCTTGCGCGCCGCCGCCAAGCGAAGCATCGTGCGAGACGCTTCGTGCACATAGATTCCCGCTCTCCTGGCGCGACGGCCAAGAGGAGATCCCCTTGCGGTGAGCAGCTCCGCCGCATGGCCGCGTTCGTACAATCCCTTCAGGAGCAGCAAGGCCTGGCTCTGTCCCCCGCGCCACTCGGTCTCCAAGTCCACAATGAGAGGGATCACGGCGCACCGCTACTCTTGGCCTGCTTATCGGCTTTGATCAATTTCCCGAGCTTCTGAAACTTAAGCCTTACGCCGCGGGCGGCCATTTGCGCGATCACCGCCCCGCGGTACCCGTCCAGAAACCCGGCTGCAAGGAAAAAATGGCGGAACCATGCCCAGGGCGTGGCAATCCAGAGGGCGGCACGCCAGTGGCGACGGCCCTGTTGGAACATCTCGTGGGCAACAACGGTGGTGTACTTGTCCACCTTGGCCTCGTGCTCTGAAAAGTTGCGGGTGGTGTGGTGCAGCAGGTCGCCCTTGAGGCGGCCTGCCTGGCCCGCGAAGCGCAGCCCCGAATGCATAGCGCCGGAATAGTTTGCTTTGTCGCGGCGGTAAATTCGCGGCTGCCAGTCGGGATACCAGCGTCCGTGGCGGATCCACGCGCCCAGATACCAAGTCAGGCGCGCCATCTCATAAACGTCGAATCGCGGCGTGCTCTGCTTCCATTGCTGCACGGAGTTCTTCAGTTCGCCGGAGAGTTCCTCGTCGGCGTCCAGCACGAAGACCCAGTCGTAGGCGGCCAGCGAGACGGCGTAATTCTTCTGGCCGGACTGGTCGGTGTACGGCCGTTGGAACACCCTGGCGCCAAATTCCCGGGCGATTTCCTGCGTGCGATCCGTGCTGCCGCCGTCCACCACGACGATTTCATCGGCAATCTCCCGCACGGATTGCAGCACGCGCGGCAAATTTTCCTGCTCATTTTGCACGACGAGACACACACTTAGGGGGTTCATCTCTGCGCCACGGTGTCACACCCGTGCCAGTATCTCATACGAGGGCGCGCAGGTTTTGCACATTACTTGTATTGAAAGGTCACCCGGATAGTGCTGCTGCCGACACGGAACTCCGCGCCGTCCTGCAAGAACGCCGCACGCACGCGCTGGTCCTCGAAAAAGGTGCCGTTAGTGGAGTCGAGATCCTTGAGGTTCACGGAATGTTCCCGAACCTCGAGGACACAATGGTGGCGGGAAATTTCCGGATCATCGAGGGGAAGGTCGGCGCCTTTGCGGCCGATCACGGTGCGCGGGTTTCTCAGTTCGAAAGACTTGCCCTTAGAGGGGCCGGTGGAGATGGTCAAAAGGATGTCCGCGTCCGGCGGCAGAAGTAACCCGTCGTCGGCGGGAGGCAAACGAAGTTTTGCGGTGGAAGCGTCGGCCCGGGCGAAGGAAGGCATCGGTGAGATGACCACGGTTTCGTCGGCGCGGCGCTGGACCTCCACGATGGTGATCTGGCCGCAGCGGGTGCAGCGGAACTGCACCTTATCGTGACTGGCCACAACCTCGTCTTTCAGCAAGTGCTGCTGTCCACAGTGAACGCAACCCGTCTGCATTCTAACAATCTACCACGCCCGGCAGGCGACGATTCGTCCGCGGCGCGCGCTCTTGCGGCAAGCGTTACTCCGCGGGCTACCGCCGAGCGCCGGTTTAGTTGTGCTACGATATACGTTTCGAGATCATGCAGGAGAGCGTACATGCCCGAGCACATTTCGCGTAAAGAGCTGAAGCAGGACAAAGTCCGGGAAACTTTCGAGCATGGCGCGGAAGCCGTCCTCTCCCATACTCGCCTGGCCTCGATCGCCCTTCTGGCCGTAATCGTGATTGCCTCCGGCTATCTGGTTTGGAGGTTCTACTCCGATCGCCAGAACGCCCAGGCGCAAGCCGTGTTCGACGACGCCATGAAGATATACAACGCGCCGCTCTCCATTCCCGGCCAGCCTACACTTCCGGGCGAAGTTACTTATGCAGATGAGGCGCGGCGTTCCCAGGATGCGGAAGTCAAGCTCGCAGTGGTTGCCGAGAAATACCCACACACGAATGCCGGCAAGCTTGCTCGCTACTACTCCGCGTTGTGCCTGATGGATCTGGATCGCCTGAATCAGGCGTCCGAGGAACTCAAGAAACTGGATGCCGGCTCGGACAAGGAACTTGCGGCGCTCGCGCAATACCAGAAAGCCCTCATCGCCGAGCGCACGGGGAAGAATGAGGAGGCCGTGAAAGATTTGCGAGCGCTCTCCAATGCCGGCTCCGTCCTTGTGCCGAAACCTCTCGTGCTGCTGGAGCTTGCGGGCATTCTTCGTCAGAGTGACCCGAAGCAAGCCACAGCCATCTACGAACAGATCAAGAAGGATTACCCAAACACCACAATGGCGGACGAAGCGGACCGCGGCCTCGGAACAGTCCCGCCGAAGTCCTGAGGCTGGGCGGGCCGCAATTTTTCCGGGAGGTCTCGGCCATCGAAACACCCCGTGCAACCGCGCCCTGGGCCATGCAACCCGCTTCGACGCGCGGCCGGCGTTTTCCGGAGCCGCCGCATCCCTACCGGAACGAATACGCGCGCGACCGCGACCGCATCGTGCACTCGCGAGCCTTCCGCCGCCTGGAAGCGAAAACACAGGTTTTCACGATGCGGTTCTCCGACCATTTCCGCAACCGCTTAACACACACGCTGGAAGTGTCACAAATCGCGCGCACGGTGGCGTCCGCGCTTGGTCTCAACGCCGATCTTGTGGAATCCCTGGCCCTGGTTCATGACATCGGCCACCCACCGTTTGGACACGCCGGGGAGCGCAAGCTGAATGAGCTGATGGGGGCCAACGGCGGGCGGTTCAATCACAACCTGCACGCGTTGCGCATCGTGGAGCATTTCGAGCAGCGCTATATCGGCTTCGAGGGCCTGAACCTGACCTTCGAGGTGCGTGAGGGCATCGTGAAACACTCCCGCGATTACAGCGCGGCGGAGTTTCCCGAGCTATCGGAATACCTGCTGGAACTTCGCCCGCCGCTGGAATCCCAGCTCATCGACTGGGTGGATGAAATTGCGTACAACACGGCGGACCTGGACGACGCGCTCGAAGCGAAACTTCTGGATGTCGAGGCACTTTGCCAGGAAGTGCCATTTTTCGGCGAGTTCTATGGCCAGGTCGAGTCCGAACATGGCGAAGCGCGTCCCAAGTTGAAGTTCAACGAGGCGTTGCGGCATGTTTTAGACCACCTGGCCAGCGACCTGATCGCCAATACCGAACGGATGGTACGTGATTCGCGCGCGCAGTCGCTGGAGGACATACGCCACGCGCCGGTGCGGCTGGCGCGTTTCAGCGAACCCGCTCGAGGGCAAAACGCCCAACTGAAGGGGTTCCTCTTCTCGCATATCTACAATCACCCGCTGATCACCGAGGATAGCAATCGCTCCGTTCAGTGCCTCGAGGAACTCTTCGCGTTGTACGAGCAGCAGGCGGGTTCGATGCCCGAACTGTACGAAGAAATGTCGCGCACAACGGCCCGGCATATCGTGGTGTGCGACTACATTGCCGGCATGACCGATCAGTTCCTTCTCCGCCAGCATCGTGAGCACGTAGGCTCTTCCGTCAGCGCCCGGCCTTCAGCCGGGCGCGCTCAGCAGTTGGAGTGAGCTGGTCTTGTGGAGTGAGAACAATGGCTGCTCGAAGCGATGTCGTCCTGCTTTTCTCCTGATGCTGCCGGCCTGGTGCGTGCCGCTGAGCGCAGATACTTCCGGCCACCGCCTAGCCATCCTTGGTCCTGATCCGTGTGGATGATCTGGGAATTCTTGGGGGAGGCTTGAGTGGAGTCTCGCTGCTTCGGCGTTCGCTTCGTTCAAAATGGGGGTATCCGCGCGGGCATAGTTGCACACTTCAAAAAACTTCTGATACGCGGCCCCGAGGAAAGGTTAGAATGCAGGCATTTGCCCCCTGTATGACCGTGGACACCGAGCGCCGCAAGAAACTCCGCAACCGCCCCCGCAGCCTCGTCTACGTCGAGCTTGAATCCGCCAACGGCGGGATGATGCGCGATCTGTCAGAAGAAGGATTTGCGCTGCGGGCGATGATGCCTTTGCGCGCCGGGGGAAAGACGCAGTTTGCATTTTCGCTCGATGAAGGCACGCGCATCAGCGGGGAAGGGCGGATCGTCTGGATCAAAGAAGATGGCCGCGTCGCGGGTATCGAATTCTGCGGAATTTCCCATAGCGCTCGCGTACAGATTCGCAGATGGCTCAACCGGGCCGATCAGCCGGCTGGACGCGGGCCTAAAGTCCCGGCCATTGCGGTTGCCGAGCCGCCCACGCGGGAAGAACTGCGCGAGGAAGCGCGTTCCACTCTTTCGCGCGCCGCGCAGCCATCCGTTGAAGCCGCTAAGACCGCGCGCGCCCCTGAGCCAGAGATTGCGCCGGTGGTCATTCCCGAGCAGCCCAGGCTTGAACAGCCACGCGAGAAAGAACTGCGCGAGGAAGCGCGTTCCACTCTTTCGCGCGCCGCGCAGCCATCCGTTGAAGCCGCTAAGACCGCGCCTTCTCCTGAGCCGGAGATCGCAGCCATAGTCATTCCCGCGCCACCCCGGCTTGAAGAGCCGCGCGAGGAAGGGGGTCGTGCACTTCCACGCCTCGTGCTGCCCTCGGTTGAAAGCGCTGAGACTGCGCCTTTGCCTGAACCGGAGATTGCGCCGAGTGCCCTACTTCAGCCCGCGGAGCTGGTTGACTTCGCAGAAGTTCCAATGGAGAGCGCCACTGCGCCAAGTCCGGAAGTGCAAACCGAACTGCGTGACATCTCGCCGGAGACCGCCCCGGTTGCCGCGCTCGAACCGCTTGTGACGGAAGCGGCAATTGACCCGCTGCTCGCACTAGGTCTGGAAATCGAGTTCAGTGGAACGCTTGACGAGCGCCGGGCGAGCCGTTCGCTGCTGATGCGCGTAATCGGCATGATGCTTGTTCTGACGTTGATTGCAGGAGCAGTGGTTTTCCACCGTGAAGTTGGCCATGCGCTCATTTGGCTGGGCCAAATTATTGCCGGTAAAGATGAAGCGCGCGTTCCGCAATCTTCAGTTGCCGAGCCTCCCGCACAAGCCACTTTCGTGCCGAAAACCACAGGGCCTGTCAGTTCGCCGGGCTCCTCGCCGGAGGGGGATCGCGCGGCTCCTTCAGAAACACGGTCTGCGGCTACGAACAGAGTCATGGAAGTGCCGCCGGTCTTGCCCGCCGAACCTACTGCTTCGACGAAGGCACGGAGCGCGCCTGTGCTTCAGCCGACCTCACAACAGAAGCGCGTTCCCGCGCCGAGCAATTCCTCCGGAACGGCCACCGATGACGGCCAGCAAGAATACCAGCAAGCGGAGCAGATCCTGCGCAACAGGAGCAGCGAGGAGAAACTGGCAGTGGGCGTGCGCCTGCTTTGGGTGGCCGTGGAGAAGGGAAATGCGGACGCCGAAGTAGCCCTCGCGGAACTCTACTCACAAGGCAAAGGCGTCGCGAGGAACTGCGACCAGGCGCGTGTTCTCCTGTCCGCTGCTGCGCGGAAGGGAAGCGCTGAAGCGCAGAAGCATCTGGAGGAGCTTGTGCGGGGAGGCTGTCAGTAATTACGGTCAGAGCCAGTTTTTTATGCGCGCCCTCGAAGGGGCCGCTAGCAATTGGAGTAGACGAGGTCGAGGAGGATCACAGTGTACTGTTCCAAGTGTGGTGCGGTTCTCGCTGCGGACGGCGCGTTTTGCGTGTCCTGTGGAAATCCAGTGGTGCGTGGGGCGGTTGCGAGCGGGGCGGGGGTTCCCGTACCCGCGAACGTAGGAGTGGCGGGGTTCAGCACAACGCGCAGCGTGACTTATGCGGGATTCTGGTTACGCTTCGTGGCTCATCTGATTGACGGCTTGATTTTGGGAGTTGGTGTATTTGCGCTGGTCATTCCGCTGCTATTCCTGACGGGGTTGGCGGCGACGCTTGAGAGTTTGCCGCGTCGTATGGAGGGAATGGAGGGACAACCGAATCCGGCGGTCATTGGCGCAATCCTTTCGCTCGTCTTTATGTTTGTGATGGTCGGTGTTCTGCTGCAGTGGCTTTACTATGCGTATTTCGAGAGCGGGGAGAAGCAGGCGACCTGGGGCAAACAGGCACTGGGGTTGTACGTGACAGACGGCGCGGCAGAGCGCATTTCGTTTGGGCGGGCTTCCGGGCGATTTTTCGCGAAGATCATTTCCGGGCTGATTCCCCTGGGCATCGGCTACATCATGGCAGGATTCACGGAGAGGAAGCAGGCGCTGCACGACATGATTGCAGGGTGTTTGGTGTTGCGGCGCTAGTGTTGTGTTCCGGAAATGCAAAGAAGATGTGCGGAGTCCTCAGGGGCTTCCGCCAGAAACCGGCGGACGCAAAAGGCGCGAAAGCCCAATTCAAAAGGATGTTGCATCCTTAAATCTGAATTTGCAGAGGGATTCATCGCACAAAAAACGTGCGATGGAAAACCGTACCTCCGCTCCGGGACGGCCAAAACCGCCGTCCCTCCGGCCGGAATGACAAATTTTGGGAGTTGGGCGGCGTGTTCACGAGCGGCTTGGCCTCTCACCCCCTCGTCCGTTAGGACGTGAAAGGGGGTAACGACACGTCGTCTGGGAAGACGAAAAGTGGCGGTGAGGTATAATGGGCGCTTGGGGAAGTTGTAGCCGAAGATGACGCAAAACAGAAATAAGGGGAAAGCGCCGGCGAAGACGCGCATGCGGAAGCGTTTGCGTTTTGTGAAGACGCGTCTGCACGAGCTATGGATGATCACGAAGGCGCTCGCGGACACCAACCACCCGATCCTGGTGCACATCATCCCGATGCGGCGCTGCAACCTGGATTGCACGTACTGCAATGAATACGATGATGTGTCCAATCCCGTGCCGCTGCAGGAGATGAAGGAGCGGCTGAATATCCTGGCGGACATGGGCACGACGGTCATCACCATCAGCGGCGGTGAACCCCTGCTGCATCCGGACCTGGACGAAATCATCCGGCACACTCGCAAACGCGGAATGATGGCGGGGCTGATCACCAACGGGTTTTTCCTGAACAAGGAGCGGATCGAGCGGCTGAACGATGCCGGGCTGGAACACCTGCAAATCAGCATTGATAACGCGGCGCCGGACGAAGTGTCCAAGAAGAGTCTGAAATCGCTGGACGGGCGGCTGGAGACGCTTTCGGAGTTTGCCGTGTTTCAGGTGAACATCAATTCGGTGCTGGGCGGCGGGGTGAAGAACCCGGAGGATGCGCTGGCGATCGCGCACCGAGCGGTGGAGTTGGGGTTCACCAGCACGGTAGGGATCATTCACGACCACGACGGGCAATTGAAGCCGCTGGAGAAGCGCGAACAGGAAATCTTTGAAGAGATCATGGAGCTAGGGAAGCGCTCATTTTCGCGGTTCAACGAGTTTCAACACAACGTGGCCAGGGCGAAAGAGCACGATTGGAAGTGCCGGGCGGGCTCGCGCTACCTGTACATTTGCGAGAATGGGCTGGTGCACTGGTGTTCGCAGCAGCGGGGTTATCCGGGAATCCCGCTCCGGGAATATACGGACGAACGGCGGCACCGGGAATACTACACGCATAAGGGATGCGCGCCGAGGTGCACGGTGAGCTGCGTGCAGCAGGTGGGAATCCTAGACAATTGGCGGGGAGCGCAGACGCTGCAGCCGGAACCGAGTGGCAGCGCGGACCTGGTACAAATTGCGAAGTGAAGAGTTCGCCGCAAACTGCAGTGAACACAGCGAGAGGAAAAGCAAGAAAACAGCGGAAATTGCGAGACGAAACAGCCAGCGTTGCTATCCTCGCACATGGAACTGCGCCTGGCGTTGACGTTCGGCGCGAGGTTTAAAAAGATAGAGGCATGTCCACTCCAGCAATTGAAATAGAACACCTGTCGAAAGAATATCCGTACGGATTTTTGAACCTGAAAAAGAAAACATCCTTAGAAGACCTGAGCATGCGGGTCGATACCGGCGAAGTATTCGGTTTCCTGGGACCCAACGGGGCCGGAAAATCCACGACCATCAAGCTGCTGATGCGCTTGATTTTCCCGGACAGGGGAACCGCGCGAATCCTGGGGAAATCGATCGACGATGTGTCCATGCACCGGGAGACTGGGTACCTGCCGGAGCAGCCCTATTTCTACGATTACCTGACCGCAGCGGAATTGCTGGATTACTTCGCGCGATTTCACGGATTGACCGCAACGGACCGCCAGATGCGCGTGCAAAACATGCTGAAGAAGGTCGGGCTGGAAACCGCGAAGAAGATCCAGTTGCGGAAATACTCGAAGGGCATGCTGCAACGCGTGGGACTGGCGCAAGCGATCCTGCACGGCCCGCAGGTGGTGATCCTGGACGAGCCGATGTCGGGACTCGACCCTTTGGGACGCCGGGAAGTGCGGGACATCATCCTCGAACTGAAGAAAGATGGGCGGACGGTGCTTTTCTCCACGCACATTCTTTCCGACGCCGAGATGCTGTGCGACCGGGTAGGTGTGATTGTAGGCGGGATACTGCGCGGCGTGGGCACGCCGGGAGAAATGGTGGGGATCCAGACGCAAGGGATGGAAGTTCTATTCGAGGTGGCAGAGGGAAAGAACCTGCCGCTGCTGGCCAAGGCGACACGGACGGGCGAGCGCTACCGGGTGCAAATGCCCGAAGAAGAGTTGTACGGAGCGATCGAGCAATTGCGGGCGGCGGGAGCGCGGATTCTTTCGGTGGCGCAAATCAAGCCGACGCTGGAAGAATTTTTCATGAATCTTGTGGAAGCGGACCGGGCGCAGGCGAATGCCGTCGAGGTGAGTGGAAAATGAAGAACGTGTGGACAGTGGCCGCGAATACGTTCCGGGAAGCGGTGCGGGACCGCGTGCTCTACAATCTGGTGTTTTTCGCGTTGCTGATGATGGGTGCGGCGATCCTCGTGGGACAGATTTCCATCGGGATTGAAGAAAGCGTGATCGTCAGCCTGGGATTGACGGCGATCTCCGTGATTGGGTTGTTCATTGCGGTGTTTATCGGCGTCGGGCTGGTGTCCAAGGAGATGGACAAGCGCACGCTGTATGCGTTGCTGGCGAAACCGGTCCAGCGGTGGGAATTCCTGCTGGGAAAGTACTGCGGGCTGGTGATGACGCTGACGGTGAATACGGCGGCGATGGCCGCGGGATTGTACCTGGCGCTATGGACGGTGAAACACACGCTGGAAAAGAGTGACGCCTGGATACTGGTGGCGGTGTATTTGATTCTGCTGAAGCTGGCGCTGATCGTGGCACTGGCGCTACTGTTCTCGTGCTTCACCACGCCGTTTCTGGCAATTCTGTTCACGTCGGCAATCTACGTGGCGGGTGTGTTTGCGGGTGATCTGCGCAGGGTGCAAGGGGTAGATATAAGCGCAGGAGCAATGAGCTTGATGAAAGGGATTTCCTATCTACTGCCGAATTTTGAGAATTTCAACGTGATGGGAGCGGTGGCGCACGGCCGGGCAGTGCCGGGGGCGCTCGCAGCGCAGACGACGCTGTACGCGGTGGTGTATGGGGCTGTGGTGCTGACCGCGGCGGCGACGATTTTCTCGCGCCGGAACCTGAAATGAAGCGAAGTGGAATCATTGAAGCGACGTTGGGCCTCCTGCTGGCGCTGGGTCTTGCCGGCGTGTGGCAACTACAGAAGAAGATTGATGGGCAGCGGCAGGCGCTGCAAGAAGAACGCGATGAGCTAGTGCTGCGCTCGCCAAAACTGATCAAGCGGATGAGCCTGGAATTCGCACCACTGGCGGGAGCGATGTACTGGACGCGGGCGGTGCAGTACTACGGAGAAAAACACCGGCTGCACCAGAGGAATCTGGAACTGCTCTGGCCGCTGCTGGACATCACGACGACGCTGGACCCGAATCTGATCGTCGCGTACCGGTTCGGCTCGACGTTTTTGAGCGATGCCCCGCCGCGAGGAGCGGGCGATCCGGAGCACGCGGTGGAACTGCTGCGGCGAGGGGTGCTAGCCAACCCGGATTACTGGCGCTTTTACCAGGATTTGGGCAATGTCTATTACTTTGACAAGAAGGACTATGCCAGGGCAGCAGAGGCCTTCGCGGAAGGCGCCAAGAACCCGCAGGCGGCCATCTGGATGAAGGTGATGGCCGCAAAGATCGCTGCCGATGGCGAGTCGCTGGAGACGTCTTATTTCCTGTGGCAAGACATCTACCAGACGGCCAAAGAGCCGCAGATCAAGAAGAATGCGGGGTTGCACTTGCGGCTGGTCAAGGTGGATCTGGACCTGCGAGAGTTAAACCGGCTCGCGGATGAGTACGAGCGTCGGACCGGACGGAGGGCGACGAAGATGAGCGAACTGGTGCAGGCGGGATTATTGTCACAATTGCCCGGCGATCCGGACGGGTATCCGTATGTATTGGGAGAAGACGGCAAGGCCGAATTGAATTTGAATAGCCCGATGTTGGAAGAGAAGTTGATGAATAAATAGCGGGGGTTGCAGGCGCGCGTCATCATCCGCGAAAAGACCGGGCCGAGCGAAGTCAGCACGTACCGAAAACAGCAGCAAATCACGCGTGATTATTCCGGAACACAAAGCAGGGTCATGCGAGGATCGATCAGGAGCTTGCGGGGATCGGTCTGCGTGATGAAGGAAAAAGGTGTCTCTTCGCCGTCGGCGATGACCGTGCCGAGGAAAACACCGCGGCCGGAGCCACTGCTGACGAAAAGAGGAACAGGCGCAATGAACGAGTGGGGCACGCCGGAGGCCAACAACTTGCCGCGCACTTGAAAGCCCTTGTCGGTGCGGCGCGAGGAGAAGCTCACCTTGTAGCGAGGAATGGAGGTTCCCCGGACATATTCGGCGAAGAACCACTCCATGGAGTGGCCGCCCTCCAGATCCATTTTCGGGGTCATGGCGGCTTCCACTTCGCGCTGGAATTGATTTGTGGTGAGGCTTTTCTGGGCGTACTTGGAGATCAGCGACTTCAGCAAGGCGATGAAGCGTGCGTCGGGATTCGAGGTATTGGGCTGGCGCAGCATTTCCCGAAGCATATGCATGATCCAAGCACCTTTGCCGTAAATCACTTGATCATACGCGGAATCTGACTTGGAGGAAGACAGGCGCATGCCCATGATGGGCGCGCCGGTCTCCGCAGGCGGGCGGTCATCGTTGGGGCCTTTGGTGAGAAGACCCTTGCGGTAACGAACGAGCCAGGCGTGGAGGGTCTGATCCGGGTTTTTCTGTGAGTCGGCAAAAAGCAGCGCGAGATAATTGGCGATGGCTTCGTTGATCCACTGATCGCGGTAGCTGGACCAGCCAACGACATTCCCCCACCACTGGTGAGCGACTTCGTGAAAAGGAACAATTTGCGTGAAGAGTTCCTGGGCGGTCGAGTTGAGGCCGGCACGCTGCTGGGTTTCGGGAGACAGGAAGGAGTAAGTGGAGATGTAGAGAAGTCCCGGCCAGCCCTGGCCAAAGGCGCCCGGTATTTGCGAGACGCCGAGATGATGAAACGGAAAGGGGCCGGAATACTGTTCGCAGAAATGGATGGAGGAATCGACTTCACGGGCAAGCTGCTTCAGGGTATCCGCAGGACTCGGAGGCGAGGGCTCGACCGCTATGCGGGCGTTAGGGAAATCACCACTGGGAACCTTGATGGCCGGACTGAGGTCTACGACGACACGGCCCAAGCGGGCCCGGATGGCCTCTTCGAGTTGTTTGTTTGCGTAAAGATCAATGACATGGTTTTCCGAGGCCACGGAAGCCATTGCGTATTCGCCGAGGTTGAAACCGGCTTGGGTGACCGGCTGTTCGGTCTTCCAGTGCGCGACGCGGAAGTCGCCCTCTTCGCGCTCGTCGGATTTTTCGCCGGTGGCGACAAGGCGAAGACGCTTGGGCCAGCGGAGGGTCATGTCGTAGAAGGAGAATTCGGCGGTGTCACCGTGGTGGGGGAACCAGCTTTCACGCTCGCCGACGAAGAGGACAGCGTTACCGGCGTTTTCGATAACGTTGCCGCGATAGCGAAAAATCAGGGTAAAGGTTTCGCCCGCGGGAAGAGGCTTGGGGAGGAAGACACAGAGCGAATCTTCACCGCGGTAACGCAACTCCTGCCCGGTGAGGCCCTCATTCTGGAAAAAGGTGAGAGGCGCGCCGGACTCGAAGGAAATGGATTCGACCTTCAGGGAGCGCGCGAGTTGGATGAAGAGGAGTTGTTCTCCGCCTGTGACAGAACGAAAATCGACGGAGGTATTACCTTCGAGGGAGTTGTCCGGGAGGATAGTGGTGTTGATGTGGTATCGCAGAGCAGCGAAGGGAACCTGCGGAGAAGAATATCCGGGCGAAGAATAGGAAGTCCAGACGTCGTAATGCGTGAGAATGCCGACGAAGCGGGGTTGCCCGATCATGAAATTCTCCGTGCGCATTTCATCGGCCAGGACGTCAAACGGACCGGTGACGACGCCATCAATTCCCGCATGGAAAAAATGCCGGGGCGAGGAGGAAAATTCCTCGAACAGGATTCGCAGGGAGTGGGAAGAGTTGAGACGCGCAACATTGGGTTCCCAGAGGGCCGCAAATGAAGCATCGGGAGAGGGCTGGAGGCCGGCGCGCTGGAATTGAGCCAGGAGGTCCTTGGCGGTGTCATCGGTGAAGCGCACGAAGGCGGAGACGAATTGCTGGTCCAGCACGGGAACCCCCAGGAACCGCGCCATCTGCTGCTTTTCCGCGGGATCGCGCGGAAGAGAAAGGGCGTGGCCCAGACCGGAGAAGACAAAGCCGGTGATGCGGCCTTCAAACGGGGCGTAGAAGGCGAAGCGTCCCGCCTGAAAGGTGAGGACGGCATCGCCATGATGAATTTCGATGTGGTCTGGAGCAGAAACGGTGTAGACGTTTTGTGAATCGAGGGAGAGAGCGTTGAGAGAAGCGAGGATGTCGCGGGGCGAGAGATCGGCGGGGTGGCAAGTTACTGGCCACGGCACGAGAAGAAGCAGGCAGGCGGAGAGGAACTTCACAGAAAGAGTGTAGTCATATTCGGCATGAAGGAACAAGGCTACGGCGAATGGGGCGTCCTGGCGGCTTAATATAGAAAGATGCAGCGAAGGTGGAGCACAGCAAGAATCATATGCCTGATTGCCGGCATACTGCTGGCAGCGACAGCCGCGCGCGCGGACAAAATCGTCCTGAAGAACGGCCAGAAAATCCTGGCGTACAACGTGGTGGAAGATGGTGACAAAGTCCGCTGCGAGACGTCCGCGGGGCAATTGGCGTTGCCGAAATCCATCGTGGATCACATCGAAAAAGGGGGGCTGCTGCCGGTGACGGAGTCACCCGCGGCGGCCGCAGCAAATTTGAACATCGCGCCACCCGCGATGGAGACCACGGCGAACGGAACGGAGATAGATCACGGCACGGTTCACGACGGATCGATTGACCGGAATTATATCGCGCAGTTGGAGGCAGAGGCGCACGGAGACAGCGCGAGCGCCAATGAACGAGCCGCGCTGGCGCATCACGCGGCATCTCAGTTTGAACTCTCGCACGGGGACCTGGACCACGCATTGAGCGATGCGCGGGAAGCGGTTTCCTACACGCCGGAGCAAGCAGTACTGCTCATGAACGTCGCGTATATACAGCTACAGCGGAGCGAGTTCCGGCAATCGCTGGAGTATCTCGAGCATGCCAGGCGGCTGGTGCCGGGCAATGCCGATGTGTACAAGCTGTCCGGATGGGCCTATTACGGGATGAACCGGCCGGATCTGGCGGTGAAGGATTGGAAGAAGGCGCAGTCCATTCATCATGATGCAGACGTACAGATAGCGCTGGAAAAGGCGGAGCGCGACATCCGGGAAGAGGAGAACTACCGGGAAAACGAGAGCGCGCACTTTCAGTTGCGATATAACGGCGCGGCGGAACCGGGGCTGGCGCGCGACATTCTGCACACGCTGGAGGGGCATTACCAGCAGATCGAATCGGCGCTGAACTACTCGCCGCCCGAGCCCATTGGAGTCGTGCTGTACACGGAACAGGGATTTGCGGACATCACTAAAGCGCCGGAGTGGGTGGGGGCGCTGAATGACGGGCGCATCCGCGTGCCGGTGCAGGGTTTGACGGGAGTGACCCCGGAGTTGTCGCGGGTTCTGCGGCATGAATTAACGCACAGCTTCATTCAACAGAAAACTCACGGGCGGGCGCCAACATGGCTGCAGGAGGGCGTAGCGCAATGGATGGAAGGAAAACGCAGCGATGAAAGCGCGGCCGTGCTGGTGCAGGTTTACGAACAAGGACATGCGGCGGCGCTGTCGAAGCTGGAAGGATCGTGGCTGGGACTATCGGAAGATGTGGTGCGGTATTCGTATGCCTGGGCGCTGGCAAACGTTGAATTCATCGTGCAGACAGACGGGATGGAAGATATCGAGAAGATCCTCGATCGAATCGCGGCGGGGCGGTCGAGCGAGGAGGCGCTGCACGAGGTGCTGCACAGTGATTACGGGGATTTGATGCAGGGGACAGCGGAGTATTTGAAGAAGAGCTACGGGCGGTAAGACGCCCATTGCGCGCCTAAACCAACCCGAGTGGCGCCTTACGAAGTGGCGAGGAGAGCGGCGAGGAGTGCGGCGCGGACGGGCATGGTCTTGGTAAGCACGTGTTCGTGAGCGGAGTGCGCGCCATCGCCGACGGCGCCGAAGCCATCGAGCGTCGGGATACCAAGCGCCGCGGTGAAGTTCCCGTCGGAGCTGCCACCGGCTGCGGCTTCGCCCAAGGAGAGGCCCAGTTGATTGGCGAGGGAAGCGGCGCGTCCGAAGAGAACGGCGCTGTGCTTGCGTTCGAGCGGCGGGCGGTCAAAGCCGCCATGGATTTCGAGCTTGGCACCGCGATGGATGGGTTTCAATCCATGCAAGCGCTTTTCGAGGGCGCGTATATCGGCCGTACGCCAGGCACGCAGATCGAATTTGGCATTGGCCAGTTCGGGGATGACGTTGACGAGTGTTCCGCCCTCGATAACATCGGCATTTATGGTGACGCCGCGGCGGCGATCGTTCCATTTTTCGATGCGGGCGATTTGCGCGGCGAGCTCATGAACGGCGTTGACGCCTTCTTCCGGGGCAAGGCCGGCATGCGAGGAGCGACCGTGAACAATGATTTCGGCCTCACCGACGCCCTTGCGAGAAGTTTTGACGAGGCCGCGCGGACCGAGCGACGGCTCGAGGACAAAAACAGCGTCGCTGCGGTGGGCTTCCGATTCGATAAGGACGCGGGAGGATTCGCTGCCGATCTCCTCGTCGGAAGTCCACAGGAAAACAATGCGCTTGGAAACCGTAGCTTGCGCCTCCTGCAAGGCTTGAAGAGCAAAAAGCGCCTGCACAATGCCAGCCTTCATGTCAAAAGTGCCGGGGCCATAGGCTTTGTCACCCGAGAGGCGATAGGGCATTTTGGTGATAGTGCCGGCGGGGTAGACCGTATCGTAGTGGCCCAGGACGAGGAGCTGCGCTCTGGGCGGTGCAATGGTGGGAGACCAGACGATGCGAAGATGATCGCCGCGATGCTTCTGGCGAAGCACCTGGACGAGCGTGCCGCGCAGCAGCCATTCGTCCGCTAGATAGCCACAGCAGCGGTCAGCGCGTTCTTTATCCAGGCTGGGAGACTCCAGGAGCGTGAGTTGCTGGAGAACCTCCAACATGTTGGGCAGCCGGCGGCGGAGCAGGGCGAGAAGAGTGTGCGGAAGTGAACGGGTAGCCATGAAGGAATCATGGTAACAATGCAAGCAACGCAGGGCAACACCGGAGAGAGTGTGGAGAAGGCAGGCGAGGCGGTGAGGTGCGGTGCTTAGAAGATAATCTTTGCTGGCTGTCCAGATTGCTTATAATAATAGGTTTGCAGGAATCAGGAGATGCGCTGTAGAGCAGGGGAGTGGCGGCACCGGAGCACGCATGCAACTTGACATCAACGAAATACAAAAATACCTTCCGCACCGTTACCCGTTTCTGATGATCGACAAGGTGCTGGAAATGGTGCGGTTCAAACGGATCGTGGCGGCGAAGAGCGTCACGATCAACGAGGCCTACTTCCAAGGCCATTTTCCCGGGAAGCCGGTGATGCCGGGCGTGCTGATACTGGAGTCGATGGCACAGGCCGGCGGATTGCTGCTGCTGCTGGAGATCCCAGACCGCGACCGGAAGTTGCTGTATTTGGCTTCGATGACGGACGTGAAGTTCCGCCGGCCGGTGGTGCCCGGTGACCAATTGCGGATTGAAGTGGACATCCTGACGTGGAAGGGCGATCTGTGCAAGATCAAGGCCAAAGCGTTCGTTGATGGGAAGCTGGCGGCGGAAGCGACGATGTTGTGCGTGATGGCCGACCGCGAAGAGCCAATTAAATCCTGAACATGGGCGAGGTCCAAATCCACGCGCAAGCGATTGTTTCGCCGGAAGCGAGGTTAGGGGAAGGTGTGCAAGTCGGCGCATTCGCGGTGGTGGGTTGCGGCGTTGAGTTGGGTGCAGGGTGCGTGCTGCACGAACACGCGGTGGTGCGAGGCCCGGCGAAATTCGGGGCACGAAACGTGTTTCATTCGTTCACGGTGATTGGGGGCGATCCGCAGGATTATACGTATCGCGGGGAGCGCGTTGAGTTGGTCGCAGGGGATGGGAACATTTTTCGCGAGTATGTGACCATCAGCAGGGGAACAATTAAGGGCGGCGGCACGACCCGCATTGGGAGTGAGAATTTTTTTCTGGCGTATTCGCATGTGGGACACGATTGCCAGGTGGGAAACAACACGCTGTTCGTAAATGGCGCGACACTCGCGGGTCACGTAACCGTGCAGGATTATGTGACGATAGGAGCGTTTTGCCCGGTGCACCAGTTCTGCCGGTTGGGGCGTTACGCCTACATCGGCGCGTCCACCGTAATCACGCAGGATGTGCTGCCGTTTTCCCTGGTGGTGACGGAGCGAGAGACGAAATGCTTCGGCCCCAACACAATCGGGCTGGAGCGCAAGGGATTTTCGGCGGAGCGGATCAAGACGCTGCAGCGGGCGTTCCGTGTGCTGTTGCGATCCAAGAAGAATACTTCGCAGGCACTGGCAGAGATGCGGAAGACATGGGGAGATTCCGCGGACGTAAGAGAGCTGATGGAGTTCGTGGAGAAGGCGGAGCGCGGCATCGTGAAATAGGTGCAGGGGTGGCAAGGGCTGGTACGCGGGCTGGGTTCTTGAAATGACTGCAAAAAGGGAAGGGTGGGGACTGATCGCGGGGAACGGGCGATTTCCGTTTCTCGTGCTGGAAGGCGCACGGAGCCAGGGAATTGAGATGGCGGTGCTGGCGCTGAAGGAAGAGGCCGCGCCGGAATTGGCGCAAGCTGCGAAGCGCGTCCACTGGGTGAGCCTGGGAGAACTGAGCAAGGCCATCGAGTTGTTGCAGAGCGAAGGTGTTACGCGAGCGGTGATGGCCGGACAGGTGAAGCACAACAAAATTTTCAGCGCGATCCGGCCGGACTGGAAACTGGCGAAACTGCTGCTATCGTTGCCCAGGAAAAACACGGATTCGTTGATCGGCGCGGTGGCCAAAGTGCTTGAAGAAGAAGGAATTCAACTGGTGGACTCCACGCTGTTTCTGAAGCCGCTGTTGCCGGACGCAGGTGTGCTGACGCGCCGCGCGCCCAATGAGCACGAAGCCAGCGACCTCGCCTACGGGCTGGGCGTGGCGCGGCAGATCGCCGCGATGGATATCGGGCAGACCGTGGTGATCGCGGACCGCGCCTGCGTGGCAGTGGAAGCGATGGAAGGAACGGATGAGACAATGGAGCGCGCGGCGCGGTTTGCGCATGGACGGCCGCTGGTGGTCGTGAAAGTAAGCAAACCCGGGCAGGATATGCGCTTCGATGTACCCGTCGTGGGACTCCCGACCGTCGAAACCATGAAGCGCACAGGGGCGACGGCGCTGGCCATTGACGCTACGCGCACGCTGCTCTTTGACCGTCTCAAGCTGATCGACCTCGCGGACAACGCCGGAATTGCCATACAAGCCTTTTCTCCCGAACAGGTTGCGGAACCCAAACGGGGTTCCGGGGGAATGAATAAAGAATGAGTGGGAACAGCGGCCAGGCGGGAGACCCGCGGAAAATTCGGGTAGCGGTAGTGGGAACGGGAGAATTTGGCCGGAACCACGTGCGGGTGTATCGCGAAATGGAGGGCATAGAGCTCGCCGGAGTATTCGACCGGGATGCGGCGCGCGCGGCGGCGATAGCGCAAGAATTTGCGACTTACGCGTTCAACCGTTTGGAGGACTTGCGAGGGGCTGTGGACGCGGCCACCGTGTCCGTGCCAACGGCGGCGCACGCGGAAGTAGGCTGCCGGCTGATGGAGATGGGCATTGATGTGTTGGTCGAAAAGCCCATGGCCAGCACCTTGGCCGAAGCGGATGCCCTGCTGGACGCGGCCAGCCGCCATGCGCGAATTCTGCAGATAGGGCACGTGGAGCGATTTAACCCGGCGGTGCTGGCCGTGGAACCCATCGTGGACCGGCCATTGTTTTTTGAGGTGCACCGGCTGGGAGTATTCACACCGCGAAGCCTGGATGTAGACGTGATCTACGATTTGATGATCCACGACCTGGATATTCTGCTGGCGTTGGTGAAGGAGCGGGTGACGGAAGTGAAAGCGGTGGGAATTCCCGTGCTGACGGACAAAGTGGATATTGCGCATGCGCGGCTGGAGTTTGCGGGCGGCGCGGTGGCCAACGTGACCGCGAGCCGCGTGTCCACGGAGCGCGTGCGGAAAATGCGGTTCTTCCAGCGGCACGAGTACATTTCCCTGGATTACGCGCGGCGCGATGCGCTGCGGATTGGCGTGAAGCGGCCCGGGCCGCAACCGGAATTTGCGTTTGAAAAGCTAGCGGCGCCATCGGTCGAGCCACTGCGCGGGGAACTCGAAGCGTTTGTGGAAGCGGTGCGAACACGAGTCGCGCCGAAGACGGATGGGACTTCGGGGCGAGCCGCGTTGGAGTTAGCGAGCGCGGTGATGACGAGCATCCGGGAGCACGCTGCGCGCGTCCAATCTGTAGCGCCATCCGGGGTGGATAAAACAAAACGATGATTCCGCGAATTCTGGTACCGATTGGCGCGCGCCTGCCAGCCACCGATGTGGCGACGACGCGGCGGCGGCCGTCCACGCTGGACGAACGGACTTTGGTGCCGTCGAACTTGCCACTTGTGAAGTTGGACGGACAATCGACCATTCCGACCAACCTGCCGCTGGAATCCATCGCTACCCGCGTAGTGGTGCCGCGGGACGTCAACGTGGAAGCGGTGCAGCGGCCGGAGGAGTCCAACCTGCCGCTCCAGCCCACGGACATGGACGAGCGCATAACCGTGCCGCAGGGCGCCGCGGCACCGGAGGAGTTTACGCCGCTGCCGGTCGTTTCGGAAGAACTAGTTGAGCCGGACATCCTGCAAACTGGAGAAGTGGCGTTCCTGACGCCGGCGCGGCCAAGCCAAGGGTCGTTCGGCGATGCGGCGACGCGCATCGTTTCCATCGCTCTGCACATCTTGCTGGCACTGTTCCTGGTATTCGAGCCGAAGATCTTCGGGCCGCACGTGCGTACGAGGGAGGAAGAGGATATCGCGCGGCGACAAATCACCGTTCTTTTGCCGCCCGGTGCGTTGGAATCGTTGAGGCCCACGCCAAGGACAGCGCCCGTGCCCCATGAATCCATGAGGGTCGATCCCAACATTTTGCGGAGGGTTGCGCCGCCCATCGAGCCGCCTGCTCCTCCGCCGCAACCTGAGCCGCCGAAGAAAGAGCTGCCCAGCGCGCCGATACCGAAGCCCAGCGCGGTTGCGCCGACGATGCCGCCGCAAGGCGCCAGAGGCGATCTTCCCAAGACGCCGCTGAAACTGGAAACTCCGGATATGCCGGTGCCGCAGAGGGGATTAGTCCTGCCGAAACAGTCCTCCCCTGGCGACACCATTCGCGATGCCGCGAGGCAGTCCGGGAAAATAAATGCGCCGGCGCCGATTGGCGGCGGAGGGCGACTCCCGGGCGGGGGTGGACAAGGAGGCGGCGGTGGGCACGGAAGCGCCTACGCGGGCATCCAGATGCTCACGGACAATGAGGGCATCGATTTCAACGACTACCTGCACCGCGTGTACATTAAGGTGAAGCAGAACTGGTTTGCTGTGATGCCTGCGTCTGTATCGTTGGGCGACCAGGGAGTTGTGTCGCTGCAATTCCGAATCCTGAAGAATGGGGGGGTGCCGGACGGGGAGCCTGTGCAGGTGTTCAGTTCGGGGAAAGAGCCGCTGGATCGTGCCGCGTACTCTTCTATTCGCGGTTCCAATCCGTTCGAGCCGCTCCCATCCGGATTCAAGGCGGAATACATCGTGCTGCGTTTCACTTACTACTACAACTTGATGCCGCCAAACAATTAGGCTTAAATCCGAAGGTGAAGAGGGATTCCTCCACTCCGGGACGGCCAAAACCGCCGTCCCTCCGGTCGGAATGACAGGTTTGTTCGGCGGATGACGAAGGGCATCCAAGCGCGTGCTGCACGAACCACGGCGCCGACCACTTCCTGCTGATCTGTTACCATGCTGCTGAGGCAGAGGCATGAAACTGGCCCGGCAACAGGTGTTGGGGAGTGTGTTGATCGCGCTGATCGTGCTGGCGGTGCTGCTAATCCGAGCCTGGCCACTGCTGTTCCACAAATGAGCGAACCCCGCGAATTGCCTCTCGTAGTCGTCGTAGGACCCACGGCTTCCGGAAAATCGAAATTGGCTGTGTGGCTGGCCCTGCAACTGGGCGGCGAAGTGATGGCGTGCGATTCCACGCAGATGTACCGCGGCTTTGACATCGGCACCGCGAAGCCCAGCGCGGAAGAGCGCCTGGGCGTTCCGCATCACATGATGGATTTGCTGGATCCCAGCGAAGAGGCTACGGCAGGAGGGTACCGCGAGCGAGCGATCGGCGTGCTGGAAGACCTTCGCGTCCGGCAACGCCTGCCAATATTCACTGCGGGGACAGGGCTGTACTTGCGCGCTCTACTCGAGGGGTTGGCAGACGTGCCACAGCGCTCGGAAAGCCTGAGGGAGCGATTGCGAACTAGTGCGGCGGAACACGGGGCGGGGCATTTGCACCGGATCTTGCGGCGGCTGGATCCCATTTCCGCAGGAAAGATTGCGGCCGCGGATGAGCAGAAGCTGATACGTGCGATCGAAGTGTGCCTGCTGGCGAACAGGCCGATGTCGGAAGTGCAACGGAGCGGAAGGATACCCTTGCCAGGCTGGCGAGCTGTGAGAATCGGGTTGCAGCCAGAACGCGAGGAGCTGTACAAGCGCGTGCACGCGAGGACGGAAGCGATGCTGGCCTGCGGGTGGATGGAGGAAGTGCGGGGACTTGTCGCGGGCGGCTTGCCGGACGACGCGAAGCCATTTAATTTCATCGGCTACCGCGAATTGCGGGCGGTCTTGCGCGGGGAGATGAAATTGGAGGAGGCGCGGGCGGCGATTCAGCAGGCCACGAGACGCTATGCCAAGCGGCAAATGACGTGGTTCCGGCGAGAAGCTGGCGTGCATTGGCTGAGCGGGTTCGGAGATGATCCAGAGATCCAGCAGCAGGCATTGAGAATTCTTGGCGAGGAGTTGCGAGGCGCGATTCCGGGGAGAATAGACGTATAATTGAGGTGATGAGGCAGGTTGGCGCGACGCGGTGCAGTGAAGGCACGATGACTCCTGGTTGTATTTACCTGTGAAAACACAACACGCTACTTCCGCGACTGAACGTGTCCTCCTGGTGGGCGTGGGATGGAAGCGGGCGCCACGCTTTCCTGGCATGCCGACGGGAGAGCAGGGCCGCGAATCGCTGCTGGAGCTGGAGGAACTGGCGCGTAGCGCCGGGGCGGAGATAGCAGGCACAGTGTTTCAGTTGCGGGAAGCGGCGGACCCCGCGACACTGGTCGGCCGCGGCAAATTGGATGAGATTCGCGCGGAAGCCAACGCCCGAGGGGCGCCACTGATCATTTTCGACAGCGAACTCACGCCGATGCAACAACGCAACATCGAGGAGGCCACCGAGCATCGGGTGATCGATCGCACGCAACTCATCCTGGATATTTTTGCGAAGCACGCGCGGAGCCGCGAAGGGCAGTTGCAAGTGGAGCTGGCGCAGTTGAACTACATGTTGCCGCGGCTGACGGGGCGCGGCACGCAGATGTCGAGGCTGGGCGGCAAGAGCGGTGGCGGGGGATCCGGAGGGACGGGTGGAGGCGCCGGCCGCATCGGCGTACGCGGGCCTGGCGAAAAGAAACTGGAAACGGACCGGCGGCGCATTCGCGACCGGGTAGGGAAGATTCAGGGCAGCATCAGCGAAGTGCGCAGACAGCGGGCGCTGCGGCGGGAAGCGCGCAACGCCGTGCCGCTGGGAACAGTCGCGCTGGTGGGATACACGAACGCGGGGAAATCGACGCTGTTCAATGCCTTGAGCCGGGCGGAGGTGCCGGTGTCCTCGAGGATGTTTGCGACGCTGGACCCGACGGTGAGGGCGATCCGTCTGCCCTCGAATCGACGCATCCTGGTATCGGACACGGTAGGGTTCATCCGCGACTTGCCGAAAGGACTGATCACAGCGTTTCGCGCCACGCTCGAAGAAGTGCAGGAAGCGGCGCTGCTGCTGCAGGTGAGCGATATATCGAATCCGCGGCACGAGGAATTGGACGTGGAAGTCGAGAAAATCCTGGATGAGCTGGGCGTGATGGGAAGGCCACGACTGCGCGTGTTCAACAAAGTGGACCGGCTGACGGAAGCGCAGCGCCAGGAACTCGAAGCAGCTTGGCGAGGCAATGGCGGGGGAGCGCCGCCGGTGTTCGTTTCGGCGCTCACGGGAGAAGGGCTGGAAGAACTGCTGAGGCGGATGGATGTGGTCTTGCCCGTGGATCCCGTCGTGAAGCTCTCCCTGCACATGCCGCTGAGCGAAGGGCGGTCGCTGGCGCTGATTCACGCGCTGGGGCGCGTGCTTCATTCTCAGGTCAGCGAGTCGCACATGGATCTGGAAGCGGAGATTCCCGAGGCGATTGCGCGGCGGCTGAAACTCAACGATTTTGTGGTGAAGGGAACTTCGCGAAGTTTCCCCGCGTATCTTTAAATGGAAGGTGAGAATCATGGCCACTTTCATTTTGTGGTGTCTCCTGCTGGTGGTATGCTGGCCGCTCGCGCTGTTGGCACTCGTGTTGTATCCGTTGATTTGGCTATTGTTGCTGCCATTCCGGATGGTGGGAATTGCGGTGAGCGGAGTGTTTGAACTATTGCGCGCCATTCTCTTCCTGCCTGCGCGCGTGCTGCGCGGTCCGCGAGCGATTTGAGGAGAACCAAAAGAGAGCTGCGTTACTTCCGGGTAACTACCTCAAATTCCGTGAAATATGAACAAAATGTGACAATTAGCGGGAGCGCAGCAAGGTCACCAGGGGCCGTGCCCCATTGTGGAAAAGCTTGTGGAAACTTGCAGGCGGTCCAACCAGGCAGCCGGAGCACAAAACTTCGTCAAGGAAAGAGGCTGTTCCGCCTTGCCATGTAAGTTATTGATTCTTAATGCTTTATATAATTTTATTGGGGTCGGCGAGAACTGTGCGGATGTTTTTCCGGCACAGAGTGCCAGCAGACTTTTGCACAGGTTTGCAGCAGAGGTGTTACGAAAGAGTATCCGGCTGCCCGTGGGCCGCGCTCACCGCGTAGTAACCCCAAAGTACAGCCCCGGCGGGGTCACAGTAGCAACCCTCCAGCGTTGACGCCTTCCAGAGCGAAGTCTATAGTGGCCGAGTGGTGGTGCGTTGCCGCTTAGAGAGCGCCCGCTATCGTGGCCCTATGAACCTCCCGAACTCGCTGACCGTCCTGCGGATATTTTTCGTGCCGCTGCTGATTGTGGTGCTGCTGACGCGAACTCCCAACGTGGAGCTGTGGGGATTCCCCATGCACTTTGAGTTCTGGGGGGTTCTGATCCTGCTGTTTGCGGCGGCCACCGACTGGGCCGATGGATTTTTTGCGCGGCGCCGTTCACAAGTGACGACACTCGGGATTCTGCTGGATCCCATCGCGGACAAGTTGCTGATCACCGCGGCGTTTATCGCCCTGGTGGATATGCACCTGGCGAAAGCGTGGATGGTGGTGATCATCATCGGGCGGGAATTCACCATCATGGGTTTGCGGAATATCGCCACGGCGGAAGGATTCAATATCGCGGCTTCCACCTTGGGCAAGACCAAGATGGTATTGCAGGTGTGTGCGGCGGCGGTTTTGATAGCGGGAGTCCGCCATCCCTCGTTAAAGCCGCTGGGGCTGATGCTGCTCTGGCTGGTTGTGATCAGTGCGCTGGTTTCCGCCGGGCAGTATTTCTTGAAGTTCTGGAGTCAACTGGACGACCGCATCAAGCAGCGGCGGAAGCTCAGCCTGACGGAAACACGGAAGAATTCGCAGGATGCCGTGCCTCTCTGATGCCGACAGAAAGACCATCCTGGATCTGGCGCGCCAGGCGATCACGGAAGCTGTCTGCCACGGGCGCCTAATTCATCCCATCCCCATTGCCGATGTGTTGGAACGCCGGTGCGGTGTGTTCGTTTCTCTGCATGTGAAGGGGAAGCTGAGGGGTTGCATCGGGGTAATTGACGGCCGCGAGCAACTTGGCGAAAGCATTGTGCGCTGTGCGGCGGGAGCGGCCCTGGAAGATCCGCGCTTCACGCGGATGAAGCCAGAGGAAGTTGGAGATGTTGAGATCGAGGTATCGCTGATGACTCCCCTGGAGTTGGTCCGGCCCGAAGAAATTGAGATCGGAACTCACGGCCTGATGGTGGAGCAGGGCGGGCGCCGCGGTTTGCTGCTGCCGCAAGTGGCTCTGGAGCAGCATCTGGACCGCGAGCGTTTTCTGGAAGAAACCTGCTGGAAGGCCGGTCTGGCGCGGGAGGCCTGGAAGAACCCGGACACGAAGATCTATGGTTTCCGCTGCGAGATCGTTTCGGAAAAAAAGTAAGCCATTTTCAACCTGAAGTCCTAAATCGACGAGGGATTTCATCGCACAAAAAAACGTGCGATGGAGAACCGTATCTCCTCTCCGGGACGGCAAAAGACGCAGTCCCTCCGGTCGAGATGACGGGTCTTGGGCGGCGGATCACGTGGGGCGTCCAACTTCGGATTTCAGGTTCAAAGGAAGAAGCCCGCGGCGAAGAGGCGGCGCGGGCTTCCCGATAACGGAGCCAGGGTAGACGGATTACTCGATTTCGACGTAATCGCCGGCGTAGGTATCGAAGCTGGTGTGAGTAACGAACATGGTGGACGAGTTGTGGTCCACCCTGATCACGATGCCCTCGCCGAGCACTTCCCGGGGCAGATCGTTCCACGCGTATTTTTGCGGGGTACTGCCGAAGCCATACAGCTTGTATTGAGAGTCCGGCGTACTCGGAGCCGTTTCCGCGCGCGAGCCCTGATAGCGGAAGATGCGGAAATAGTCCCCAACCTGCACACCCTGATTGGTGCCGAGATTGACATAAACGATGGAATTCTGCCCGTAGGTCTGTGAATAATTCGGACCTATGACAAGCATGCCGACGGATTTGCCGCTGACAGGCGCAAAATGATCGAACTGGCCGACGGGCTTGTATGCCGGTGAGGGGCGTTCCTGCATGGGCCTGAGGATGTCGCCACGCTGCATGTAACTGCAGGTGAAGGTAACCTGTGCGGTAGAAACGTTGGGCTGAACGCCAGTGACAACAAGTTGTCCGGTATCCTTGTAAACCGTGCCCATGGCCTTCAAGAGCTTGTCCTGCCACTTGAACCATTTCACCTGCACGGGATCGGGATCCGGCCGAACGGCAAAGAAGCGGTCGCCGACGCGCACGCCCTGATTGGAACCTTTGTTGATGTAAACGTAATCACCGCGGGCGAAAATGATCTTGATGTTGGACTGCTCTCCGGAAATCAAGCGAGTGTCATCCTGCATTTTCTCATCGGAGACAAAACCGGCACAGTAAACCGCGGAGAAATCAGGCGAGGTCTGTGCGCCGACAGCTTGCGTGGAAGATACGACCTGGCTGGGCGCGTTGCCCTGCGCCGAAGCGCCGACGGCGGCCAAGAGAATTCCGAGACACATCGTTGTTGCGTTTGCGCGCATCATCATCGTACTCCTTCAACTCACGCCAGAAAGGGCCGTGCGGGGACTTGCACCTTTGAAGCTAGCAAGCGCCTCAGGCCACGTCAACAAAATGGGTGAGGACGCTTTACACATTTGCAAAGGCATGCTACAAGCCCTATTTTCAAGGGATTGGGGGTAGTTTACGTCCATGAAACCGTTCGGAACCGGGGTGGGGCGCATTTGCGGAGTGGCCGCCGCTGCAACCGCGAGCGAATTGAGGGTGCTGTTCCGGCAGGCGCTCCGCTACACCCGGACCGTGGAACTTCGTTTGGACTGGCTGCGGACCGATCAGGAGCGCCAAAAGTTCTTAACTTGGCTGAAGGGATCTCGCCCGAAGGGCGCCGTTTTCGTAGCAACCTGCCGCCGGCGCATTGGCGGGGGTGAGTTCGCCGGCGATGCCGGCGCGGAATTGTACTGGCTCATCAAGGCACGGCAAGCGGGCTGCCAATGGTGCGATCTAGAAATGGAAACGCTGCGGGAACTGCCAGGAAAATCCGTGGAAGGATACGCGATACCACCGAAGGTAATGCTCTCGATGCACGATTTTCGGAGGACGCCAAAACTTCCAAAGAAGCTGAGCGTGGCGCCTCATGAAGGAGTGGACGCGATCAAAATGGCAGCGATGTCCCGAACCATTGGGGACAGCGTGCGGCTTCTGAAAGTGCTGCGTCATTCGCGACAACTGATTGCCGTGCCGATGGGAGAGATCGGAATGCCCGCCAGGTTGCTGGCCCTGCGCGAGGGAAGTGCTTTGGCTTATGCACCGGTGGCGACGGGGACAGCGCCGGGACAAGTGCACGTGCGTGATTTCAAGGAGATGTACCGCGCGCACAAGATTACACGCAAGACGCGCGTGTTTGGCGTAATCGGGAATCCCATCGGGCACTCGATGTCGCCCTTGCTGCACAACACGGGTTACATCGCAGCGAAGAAGGACGCGGTGTTCCTCCCGTTTCTGGTGGAACGCCTGGACGATTTCCTGAAGGCAGCGCCGGAGCTCGGGGTGGCAGGCTTCGGCGTGACGCTGCCGCACAAAGAGGCGATTTTCCGGCGATTGGATGACTGCGATCCGCTGGCGCAACGGATTGGCGCGGTGAACACCGTCACGATACGGAGTGACGGCTCGCTCTATGGAAGCAACACCGATTATCTGGGAGTGCTTCGCGCGCTGGAAGGGAAAGTGCAATTGCGGGGCAGCCGGGTGCTTATTTTTGGGGCTGGCGGCTCCGCGCGGGCCGCGGCTTTCGCCCTTGCGCAGGCTGGGGCAGAGGTTTTTGTTTGTGCGCGGCGGGAAGAGGCGGCACGGGCGTTGGCGCGGGCAGTTGGCGGCGAAGCGGTGCGGCGCGGCGGGTTGGCGAAGGGGCGCTATGACGCCATTTTGAATGCGACGCCCGTGGGGATGCACCAGCAGGTTGGGATTTCGCCTCTGAGGGCCGGCGAGTTACACTGTTCTGTCGTGATGGACTTTATCTACCGCCCAGCGCAGACGAAGTTGCTTCAGATCGCGGCGGCGAAAGGGATTCGCACGGTGTCCGGCATGGAAATGTTTCTGGCACAAGGAATCGCCCAGTGGGAATTGTGGATGGGAAGCCGCGCGCCGGAAGCGGCCATGCGCCGCGCGGTGATGCGTGCGCTGCAGGGGGGAAAGCAAAAACGCTGGTGACCCGGTCCGAAGAAAAGCCAGCCTTGCGCAAGTGATTCTTTGCCTTCGACTTGCAACCCTAAAACTGGAATAGTGATCGCAAAGCGATGATTCAGCCATCCTTTCAGGAATTTCAACGGCTCGCCAAACACGGGAACCTTATCCCGGTGTATGACGTTTTCTCCGCGGACCTGCTGACGCCCGTGAGCGCCTATTTGCGCGTGGCGAAGGGGGCGAGGTATTCCTTTTTGCTGGAGAGCGTGGAGGGCGGCGAGAAAATCGCGCGGTATACCTTTGCGGGCGCCAATCCGGAAGAGGTGTTTCGATACGCCGGAGGGGCGTGCGTGCTGGAGAGCCGCGACCGCATTATCTGGGAAGAGCGCGATCCCATCTCGTTCTTGCGGGAGCACATGGCGCGGTTCCGGCCCGTGCGTTTGCCGGGTTTGCCGCCGCTGGTGGCCGGCGCGATCGGGTACTTCAGCTACGACATGGTGAGACTGATCGAGCGGCTCCCCAAACGATTGCGCGACGATATCGGCTTGTACGACGCCATGCTGATGTTCTATCGCGGGATCATCGCGTTCGATCATGTACAGCACCGCCTGTGGATCGTGCGCAATGTTTACACCGAGGGGCCGGGAACTCTCCGGGCGAAGTACAACAAAGCGGTGAAGGAGATCCGGCGGACCCGGCAGATGCTGGAAGAGCCGGTGGCCGGGGAGCGGCCCGCAAAAAAGAAAGCCGCGAAATCACACGCGCCTCAGGTCAGTTCAAATTTCAAGCCGAGGGAGTACCTGGAGGCGGTGAGGAGAGCGAAGAAGTACATTCGCGAGGGCGATATCTTCCAGGTGGTGTTGAGCCAGCGATTTTCGGCGAAGACCAAGGCCGCGCCGTTCGATATTTACCGCGAACTGCGGGCGCTGAATCCCTCGCCCTATCTTTTTTACCTGCAACTGAACGACGTGCACGTGGTGGGCAGTTCGCCGGAAATGCTGGTGAAAGTGCAGGGCCGGGAGGTGTTTTACCGGCCAATTGCCGGCACACGGTGGCGAGGCAAGGATGAGGCGGAGGATGTGAGGCTGGAACGCGAGATGCTGGCCAGCGAGAAAGAACGCGCCGAACACATCATGCTGGTGGACCTGGGAAGGAACGATCTCGGGCGGGTCTGCGAATACGGCTCGGTGCAGGTGGAAAAGCTGATGAGCGTGGAGCGCTACTCGCACGTGATGCACCTGGTGTCCAGCTTGCGCGGGAAACTGCGCGAGGACGTGGACTGCTTTGACGCGCTGATGTCGTGTTTCCCGGCAGGGACCGTTTCCGGAGCGCCGAAGGTTCGCGCCATGGAGATCATTGAGGAGTTTGAGAAGACGCGCCGGGGCATTTACGGTGGTGGGATCTTGTATTTGGATTTTGCGGGGAACCTGGATTCCTGTATCGCGCTGCGAACGATGGTCATCAAGAATGGCGTAGCGCACGTGCAGGCCGGCGGAGGCATTGTTGCCGACTCGACGCCGGAAGGAGAGTTTCGCGAGTCTGTGAATAAATCCAAGGCGCTGCTGCGCGCGCTGGAATGCGCCCATGGCGGCGGCGATTCTCCGGGAGTGAGACACAAACCGTGATTCTGCTGCTCGACAACTACGATTCGTTTACCTACAACCTGGCGCAATACCTGGGCGAGCTGGGATGCCAGGTGGAAGTCCACCGCAACGACCGGATTTCCGTGGAACAAATTGCGCAACGAAAGCCGGAGCGGATCGTGATCTCACCGGGCCCGTGCACACCGCAGGAGGCCGGCATTTCCGTCGAATTAATTCAGAAGCTGGGCGGGAAGATTCCGATCCTGGGCGTTTGCCTGGGGCACCAGGCGATCGGGGCGGCCTATGGGGGCAAGGTCATCCGCGCGCCAAAACTGTTTCATGGCAAAACAAGTGAGATCCAGCACGACGGCAAGGGTATTTTTCATAAACTGCCGAATCCGTTCACGGCCACGCGGTACCATTCGCTGATCGTGGAACGCAAGTCGCTGCCCGGGGAATTGAGGGTGACGGCCGAAACGAGCGACGGGATCATCATGGGTCTCAGCCACCGGCGGTACAAGGTGGCGGGCGTGCAGTTCCACCCGGAATCCGTGCTCACGCAAGCGGGAAAGCAACTCCTGCAAAATTTCCTCGCGCTCTAGGGAAGACCGGAGCACCCGGAACGATGAGGTGGCGTCCGCCTTGCCATAGGAGCAGATCGCCTTGGCTGCAAGACGCGTATCTCTTAGGTAACTCACGAATGAAAATAGAATACAGATATTATGGCATATACTATGTTGAATGATTAGTTAAAATAGTGTATGGTGGCCTCCAGCGGGATGTCCCTCCGGTTCACCCGGCTTCGGAGGTGCTTCATGTTTTCCCTTCGCAGTGCCCTGGCCCTTATTCTAGGCGCTTCTCTCTGTTTGTACCCCTCGTTGTGTGGCGCGGGTTCCAAAGCTCCCTTGGGAATATTGACGCAGGCATATGACGCGCACCTGAACGAGGCAGCCGCCTTTCCCGGACTATCCGTGTTTGAAGGCGAGGATCTTTCGACGGAAGCAGAAGGCCGGCTGGGAGTGCGTGTGGGCCGAACAATGGTCTTGCTGGCAGGGTCCAGCAGCGCAACGCTGCATGGGATAGATAGCGGCGCCCATGTGGATCTGACCGCCGGGACGGTCTCCTTCAGTTCGCCGGAAAACGGAATCGTGGAGATTCACGCCGAGGAAGCGTTCCTGCGCCCGGAAAAAAACCAACTGACGCAGGCGGAAGTCACGATCCTCGCTCCGGGCGTGCTGCAGATTCGCGCCCGGCGGGGGGATCTCGCCTTCCGCTACCGCGAGGAATTTCAGGTACTGCCGGAAGGTGCAACGTACCGGATTTATCTCGATTCTCCGGCAGAGCCAAAAGACCCTGCGGATTCCGGCGCGCAAAAATCCACCCGGTTGCGAAAGGTATCATATTTCGTGGTGGGAAGCGCGGGTGCGGGGCTGACAGCATGGGGAATCTACGAGGCCGCACACTCTGGCAGTAGCATGGAAAGCCCTTCCAAACCTTGAGCCAGATATCCAAAGTTGCGGAGGGATTCCTCCGCTCCGGGACGGCCAAAAGCGCCGTCCCTCCGGTCGGAATGACAAATTTTGGGGTCGGGAGTGATGTGGCACAATCCAACTTCGGCGAAGCTAGATTCTCCTACGACATGGGATAGAAAGAAAATAAGATGCGCACCCCCGCAATTGGTCAACGCTGGAGTTCAGGTTAAGAGCAGACGCCCACCAGGCGTCGTTCTGTTGCTTGGCTTCAAGCGTCGCTACTGGTGTTCACAAAGGTTTTGAGCTGTTGCAACTTGGAGAGAGCCGCGCCTGAATCGATGACTTGTGCAGCCAATTGCGCGCCGGAGCGGAAATCTTCGGCGATGCCCGCGACGACGAGAGCGGCTGCCGCGTTCACAACAACGACGTCGCGCGGGGCGCCGAGGTGTCCCTCGAAAATTCGACGGATGAGCGCGGCATTCTCGTGGGGAGTTCCGCCACGGAGCGCTTCAAGGGGCGCCGGCGCAACGCCAAACTCCTCGGGAGTGACGATGAAGTTTCGGATGCGGCCATCGCGCACTTCTGTGATTGATGTCTCCCCGGCAAGCGAAATTTCATCCAGCCCGCTGCAATGAACTACGAAGGCACGTTGCGCGCCGAGTTCCAAGAGAGTCGCGGCAACCAGATCGAGGGCTTCCTGGGCAAAAACCCCCAGCACCTGCCTTTCTGCTCCGGCCGGATTCGTAAGTGGCCCCAATAAATTGAAAACGGTTCGCTTGCCGATCTGCTTGCGCGCAGGCACTGCATGGCGAGTGGCCGCATGAGCCACCGGGGCGAACAGGAAACCGATTCCCACCTCGCGAATCGCCTGACCTGCGCGCTGCATAGGCACGTCAATACGAATGCCAAGCGCTTCCAAGACATCGGCGGAGCCGCTGCGCGAACTGGTCGAGCGGTTGCCATGTTTGGCGACGCGCGCGCCGGCGGCCGCGGCCACGAATGCCGCTGCCGTGGAGATATTGAAAGTGCCACTGGCATCGCCACCCGTGCCGCAAGTGTCCACCAGATTTTCCGGGCGTGACTCTCCAGGAGCAAAGACAGGCGCGGCGTGGCGGCGCATGGTGCTGGCAAAGCCAGCGAGTTCGGCGACGCTGACTGGGCGCAGGTTCAAAGCAGTCAGAAGGCGAACAATCTCCGGGGTTTCCAAGTGACCGGAGAGCAATTCCTCCATAATGGATTCCGCTTCGGCGCGCGTGAAAGTGGCGCCGGCTTCTGCTTTCTCGATCAATGCGATGCTTTTGGTCATGTCCTGTGCGAGGGGCAAAATCGCTGCCTTGCCCGAACCTCGTGTCTCAAGTAAACTTGAATGTTTTGCGAGACCTCAAATACTAACACCTGTGCACTGCACCATCGTCGCACAGCATGGCGACCGCGTCACGGCCGCGTAAAAGGCAGAACCTCAAATGAAGATCCACGAATACCAAGCAAAAGCGATCCTTGCGCGTTACGGTGTCACCACCCCCCGCGGCGAAGTGGCATTCACGAAGGAGGAAGCGCGCGAAGCGGCCCAGCGCCTGAAATCCCACGTGGTTGTGGTGAAGGCGCAGATCCATGCGGGAGGCCGCGGCAAGGGTGGAGGGGTGAAGCTCACACGCTCCGCCGACGAGGCCGCGGAAACGGCTTCGCATATCCTGGGCATGACTTTGGTGACACCGCAAACAGGTCCGCAGGGACGCGTCGTGCGGCGGTTGCTGATCGAAGAAGGGCTGGACATCAAGCGGGAACTCTATCTGGGGCTGCTGATCGATCGAGAGACGGAGCGGCCCGTGTTTATGGCCAGCTCCGCCGGCGGGATGGAGATTGAGCAAGTGGCGAAGGAAAATCCCGGCGCGATTCTGCGCGAGCCGATCCATCCGGCCATAGGCTTGCAGGCCTATCAGGCGCGCAAGATAGCGTTTGGGCTGGGGCTGACGGGAGAGCAAGTGACGGCGGCGGTTCCGTTCTTGCTGGTGCTGTATCGTGCGTTTATTGATACAGATGCGTCGCTGGTGGAGATCAACCCGTGCGTTGTGACGGGCGACGGCAAGATCGTGGCGCTCGACGCGAAGATGACGTTTGACGATAACGGGCTCTTCCGCCATAAAGAGCTTCGCGAGTTGCGCGACCTGGATGAGGAAGACCCGCTCGAGGTGGAAGCGTCAAAGTACGGGCTGAACTACATCAAGCTTGACGGCACCGTGGCTTGCATGGTGAACGGCGCGGGGCTCGCCATGGCCACCATGGACATCATCAAGTATGCGGGCGGGTCACCGGCCAACTTCCTGGATGTGGGCGGCGGCGCTTCCGCCGATCAGGTTAAGAATGCCTTCCGCATTCTCCTGAGCGATCCCGAGGTCAAAGCGGTTTTCATCAACATTTTTGGCGGCATTCTGCGCTGCGACGTGCTGGCGACGGGCGTTGTGGCAGCGGCAAAGGATCTGCGCGTGAAAATACCGATTGTCGTGCGAATGGAAGGAACGAATGTGGAGGCAGGACAACAGATCCTGCGGGATAGCGGACTGAACTTCACAATCGCAGAGGGCATGAAGGATGGAGCACAAAAGGTTGTGGCGTTGGCGGGAGGTGCGCGATGAGCATCTTGGTTAACGAAAAAACGCGGCTTCTTGTGCAGGGATTTACCGGGCGGGAAGGTACGTTTCACTCGCAGCAGATGATTGAGTATGGAACGAATGTCGTGGGCGGCGTGACGCCGGGCAAGGGCGGCACGAAGCATCTGGAGCGTCCCGTATTCAACACCGTTGCCGAAGGCGTGAAGGCGACAGGCGCGGATGTCACCGTGATTCTTGTGCCGCCGGCGTATTCAGCGGACGCGATTCTGGAAGCCGCCGACGCGAAGGTAGCCATGGTGGTTTGCATCACGGAGGGGATTCCCACGCTGGACATGGTGCGAGTTTCCAACGTTGTGGACAAGTTCAAGACGCGCCTCATCGGGCCGAACTGCCCGGGGATTATTTCGCCCGGCAAATGCAAGATCGGGATCATGCCGGGGCGCATTCACAAGCAGGGGAATGTCGGTGTGGTGAGCCGCAGCGGCACCTTGACTTATGAGGCCGTATACCAACTGACGCGACTGGGGATTGGCCAGTCCACGTGCATTGGGATTGGCGGCGATCCGATCATCGGCACGACGTTTCTGGATGCGATAAAGATGTTCAATGACGATCCGGACACGCACGCCATCGTGCTGATCGGCGAAATCGGCGGGAACGCGGAAGAGCGCGCTTCCGAGTGGATTAAGGCGAATGTAAAGAAGCCCGTGGTGGGCTTCATTGCCGGGCAGACGGCGCCTCCTGGACGAAGAATGGGGCACGCGGGCGCGATCATCAGCGGCGGCCAAGGCACGGCGAAGGACAAGTACGCCGCGATGAATGCGGCAGGGATTCACACGGTGGAGACGCCGGCGGATTTGGGATCGAAGGTTGCCGCGGCGCTAAAATGAAGCAAGGAAGCAAAGAAGTAAAGAAATAAAGAAGTAAAGACCGTGTTGTTGCACGCGAAAGTTGCGGATGTCCATATAGATTTTATGAGGTAGAGTTTTTCATTGCTTCCTTACATCGTTGCGTCATTAGTTCAATGAGGAGAATCCTGTGGCGATTGAACGCACGCTCGCAATCATCAAGCCGGACGCCGTTGGCCGCGGCCAGCAAGGAGAAATACTGGCGCGCGTCCACAAGGCGGGCTTCAAAATCGTCGCCATCAAGTCAATGCGGCTGACAAGGGAAGAGGCTGGCGGGTTTTACTATGTTCACCGGGAGCGTCCGTTTTTCGGCGAGCTTGTGGAATTCATGAGTTCGGGGAAAATCTTTGCGATGGTTCTCGAAACGGACGGGGCCATTGCCAAGTGGCGCGACACGATGGGCGCAACGGATCCAAAGAAGGCTGCTCCCGGCACGATTCGGCGCGACCTGGGCACAAGCATAGGCAACAATTGTGTGCATGGCTCCGATGCGCCGGAAACCGCGGCGTTCGAAATCGGCTATTTCTTCTCTGGGCTGGAACTGATCTGAAAGCGCATTCCCATCTTAAACTCCAATTGCACTGCTTCGGACAATTGTCCAGGACAGCCGAATTCACGTAAGCTGAAACTTGGCGCAGGGGTTCAAGTCCAGGAAGGCGGCTATGTCCGCGTATTTCTTCTTACGTTCGGCGGTACTGCTCGCCGCGCTGGCGCCCTTTGGCTACTATTTGCTCGCGATTTACTGTGGTTGGGACTATTTTCGAAAGATACGGACGAAAGCCCCGAAGAGGACCGCTTTTGCGCCGGCAGCCAGCATTCTGAAACCGGTTCGTGGCCTGGATCGTGACGCTTATGCGAACTTTGCCAGTTTTTGCAACCTGGATTATCCGGAATACGAGATTCTGTTCGCGGTCGAAGAGGCGAACGATCCGATTGTCGCCGTGATCGAGCAGTTGCGGCGGGATTTCCCGGAACGGGCTATCCGGCTGTTTACGGGCGTACCCCAGCCCGGCGCGAACCATAAGGTAAACAATCTCTGCAAGCTAGTCCAGGAGGCGCGTTACGAACTTCTGGCAATAAGCGACAGCGACGTCCGTGTCGAACGCGATTATTTGCGTGAGGTTGCGGCGCCGTTTGCAAACCCGGAGGTCGGCGCGGTGACAGCGTTTTTCCGTGCAGCGCCAGGAGGCACCCTGGCAGCCGATCTGGAGGCGCTGGTGCTGGCGACGGAAACGGTGCCGAACGCTCTGGTCGCGCGAAAAATCGAGGGCCGGATGCAGTTTCTTTTCGGCTGGACGATGGCCACAACCAAATTTCACCTGGCCTCGATCCATGGCTTCGAGGCGATAGTGAACTTCCACTCCGACGATTTTGAGCTGGGAAACCGGATGGCGGCGCGCGGATTTAGAATCGAACTGATGAACCAGCCCGTCCAGATGATGTATCCACGGAGTACGATGCGCGATTTTTTTCAGCACGAATTGCGATGGGCGATCGGCCTGAGAAATGTGCGGCCGAGCGGGTATGCCGGGTTGTTACTGACGTTTGGATTCCCCTGGGCGATTTTGGCCGCTATCGTAGCGCCCTCGCGCGGACTTGCCTGCGCTTATTTGGCTTCGTACTTGGTGCTGCGTCTGGCGTTGGTCTGGACGATGGGAATATGGGGCTTGCATGATCCAGTCACGCGCAAAAGCTGGTGGCTGGTGCCATTGCGCGATTTGCTGAATTTTGGGGTGTGGGTTGCCGGATTTATTGCGAACAAAATCACCTGGCGCGGGCTGGAGTACCGCGTGGAAAAAGGGTTGTTGATACCGTCGAAACCAAACGCGTAGGCCGGTTTGCCTCTTCCCTTCGCCTGGTCTTACTTGCATAATAGGCGGGCCTGCCCCGAATCATTCTTCCCGAGAGGTTCGTATGTCCCTCATGCATCGCCGCGAATTCCTTAGCCGCAGCGCCAGAGCAGCATCCGGCGCTGTTTTCAGTTTGCACCCGCTTGCGCGGAGGTTGCTGGCGCTGCCTCCGATTGCCAGCAAGTTCCGCGCGAACGACACGGTGACGCTGGGCCGCACGGGAATTCAAACATCACGGCTGGCGATGGGCACAGGCACGGTCGGCTCTGGCCACCACTCGCACCAGACCGCGCTTGGGGTGCAGGGCCTCGCGGCCGTGCTCCTGAACGGCTACGATCAAGGGCTGCGCTTTTTTGACGCGGCGGATTCCTACGGCAGCCATCCGCACGTTGCCGAAGCGCTGAAGCACGTTGACCGCAGCAAGGTGACGGTCCTGACGAAGAGCTTTTCGCGCGATGCCGCCGGGGTGAAGGCGGACCTCGACCGTTTCCGGCGCGAACTTGGCACGGACTACCTGGACATCGTGCTGATGCATTGCGTCACGGAGGCCGATTGGAGCACGAGGTACCGCCCGGTGATGGACGTGCTCTCCGAAGCGAAACAAAAGGGAATCATCCACGCGCACGGTTGCTCTTGCCACACGATTGAGGCATTGCGCGATGCGGCAAAATCACCGTGGGTAGAAGTGGACCTGGCGCGCATCAATCCCATTGGGGCTTACATGGACGCCGACCCCGATACGGTGGTGAGCGTGCTCCGCGAAATGCGCGCGGCGGGCAAGGGCATTATCGGCATGAAGATCCTCGGGCAGGGGAGTTTGCGCAACAAGCAGGATGAAGCATTCAAGTACGCTCTCGGCCTGGGCGTGCTGGATGCTTTTACCGTGGGCGCGGAGTCAATCGCAGAGCAAAATGACGTTGTTCGCCGCATCGCCGCCGTGGCGTAAGGCATGGATCCCACACGCGAACTAGGGCGCACGCTGCTGATTCTGGGAGCGGTGCTGGTCGTCGTGGGGGCGATCTTCTTTTTTGGCGGCAGATTGCCGTTTCGTCTGGGGCACTTGCCCGGCGACATTGTACATAAGGGCGAACACAGCACGTTTTATTTTCCCATCGTGACCTGTATTGTGCTGAGTGTGGGGTTGTCGCTGCTGTTCTGGCTGGTCTCACGGTTGCGCCGCTGAAGCGAGCTAGTGCCGTTCCAACTATTTGGGCCAAATGACGGTCCAAGCATCTGACGCGAACACGGAGAGAGTATTCTCGAAGGATTTGCTGAAACAAGTTGGAACGGCACTAGGCGCAATCCCGCATCCTGCGCTAGACTTGGGCCACTAAGGGAGGTCAACGATGAAAGGCTCGGCAAAAGTTATCGAACAACTGAACAAGGCGCTGTGCGAAGAACTGACCGCGATCAACCAGTACTTTCTCCATTCCGAAATGTTCGAGAACTGGGGGTACGAAAAGCTGTCGGAGTACATCAAGATGCAGTCGATCGGCGAAATGAAACACGCCGAGGCGCTTATGGAGCGGATTCTTTTTCTGGATGGGTCGCCAACGATGAAGCCACTGGAGCTGACCGTTGGGAAAAATGTTCAGGAGATGCTGCAGAGCGACCTGGACCTTGAGCTTGGCGCGGTGAAGGATTACAACGCGGCGATCCAGATTGCCGTGGCGGAGAAAGACAACGGGTCGCGCGACCTGTTCGTGCGACTGTTGAAAGATGAGGAGGGCCATGTGGACTGGCTCGAAGCGCAGATGCACCTGATCAAGGAGCTGGGCTACGAGCGCTACCTCACCATGCAGATGGGCGAGGACGAAGAAGAGGAATAACCCGGCGATTGAAGCCATACTGCTCTTGCCGCGGATCGCTGGACTGTTTCCGCAGACCTATGGATCAACTGCAACTCAACCTGCAACCGGAGCGGCGCGTGTTCACGGTCAGCGACCTGACGGCGCGCATTCGCGACCTGCTGGCCAAGAACTTCACGGACATTTCGGTGCAAGGGGAGATTTCCAACTGCCGCGAGGCGCAATCGGGCCATTGTTATTTCACACTGAAGGACGAACGCGCCCAGATCCGTTGCGTGTTGTTCAAGCAGCAGAGGCGCGGCGTGAAATTCCGGCCCGAGGACGGGATTCAGGTTACGGTTCAGGGCTCGCTCAGCGTGTACGAAGCGCGCGGCGAGTATCAGATATACGTGGAAACGCTGGAGCCAGTGGGGCGCGGGGCCCTGCAATTGGCGTTCGAGCAGCTGAAGAAGCGGCTGGAGGAAGAGGGGCTGTTCGCCGCGGAGCGCAAGAAACCTTTGCCGCTGCTCCCAAACCGCATTGGCGTGATTACCTCGCCGAAGGGCGCGGCCGTGCGCGATGTGGTGCGCATCCTGACGCGGCGGTTTCCCAATGTGCATCTGACGGTGTATCCGGTGCGTGTGCAGGGGGAGGGAGCCGCAGAGGAAATTGTCGAAGCGCTGCGCCATTTCAACAAGAAACACGCGGCTGACGTAATCCTGCTGGTGCGGGGCGGCGGCTCGATGGAAGACCTCTGGGCGTTCAACGAGGAGCCGGTGGCACGGGCGATTGCCGCTTCAAGCATCCCGATTATATCCGGCATCGGGCACGAGACCGATTTCACGATTGCGGATTTTGTGGCGGACGTGCGGGCGTCCACGCCATCGGCGGCTGCGGAACTGGTGGTGCAGACGCGGCGCGAATTCGACAAGCATGTTGCCGATTTGCTGGAAACGTTGGCAAGCCTGATTCGCTACCGCTTGGTGGAGCTTTCGCGGCGCGTGCACGAGTTGGCAGGCAGGCGCGCGTTCCGGCGGCCGCTGGATCTGCTGCGGCAGCGGCGGCAGCGTGCCGATGAATTGACTTCGCGGCTGGCGCTGGGCCTGCGCGCGCGGCTGGAGTTTTCACGGAAGCGCTTCACGAAGGCCCATCTGCGCGTGGCTTCGTTCGATTTTCGGGCGAAAGTCGGGGTGCTGCGTTTGCGGCTGCAGAAGCGCAGCCAGGAATTGGGAGTGCGCGCGGAACGCCTGCTACGCAGAAAACGCGAGCGCTGGGAGCGGCTGGCGTTGCAATTGCAGGAGCGCAGTCCCTTGAAAGTCCTGGAACGCGGCTACGCCATCGCTACCGACACCGGAGGAACCGTCCTGACCGACAGCGCGCAGGTACAGATCGGCGAGATGCTCACAATCCAACTCCACCGCGGCCGGCTAACTTCCGAGGTTAAGAAAAAGGAATAGCCGTAGCGCGTCACCATTAACGGAAGACACTTCCACGATGACCGATTTTAATGATGGTTACTGCCTTGGCGGAGTCGTCAATTTCGTAGAGGATTCGATAGTCACCCGATCTGACACGCCAGATATCGGTGGGCCCCTTTAACTTTTGCACCCAAAGAGGTGGGAATTATCCCGCAGTCCCAGCAGTTTTTGTTCGATAGTCTGGAATACAGGGACGGGGAGTTCTGCCAGCTCTTTTTGAGCTTTGCGAAGGATGGTGACGCTATAGCTCACTTGCGAGTACGGCGAATCTCGGCCAGGGCTTGCTCCAGGGGAATCGGGAGTTCACCGGCAGCCTTGGCCACTTCATATTCCCGAATGGCTTCGCGATCTTCCAACTCCTCAAGCAACTTTTCGTACTCTTCAATATCCAGAACCACGGCGATGCGCACGCCATTCTTATCAGTAACAAATTGAGGAGGCTTGGCCATCGGTCACTCCTGCGGATAGTCTACAGCCAGTGGCAGGCAAGGACAATCGCCAGTGCGTAGGTTATTGTAGGGCTAGTCTTCTTCGTCGGAGGAAACCTTGAGGACGGCGAGGAAGGCTTCTTGCGGGATGTCCACCTGGCCGACGCGCTTCATGCGCTTCTTGCCTTCTTTCTGTTTTTCGAGCAGTTTGCGTTTGCGCGTGATGTCTCCGCCGTAGCACTTGGCCAGAACGTTCTTGCGCATGGCCGCGACGGTCTCGCGGGCGATGATGCGGCTGCCGATGGCCGCCTGGATGGGCACCTCAAACATCTGGCGCGGAATCAGCTTGCGAAGGCGCGTAGCGAGTTCGCGGCCGCGCTCGTAAGACTGATCACGATGACAGATCAGAGCGAGGGCATCCACTGGCTCGCCGCCGACAAGCACATCCAGCTTCACGAGGTCGGCTTCCTTGTAGCCGGCCAGGTGGTAATCCAGCGAAGCGTAGCCGCGGGAGACGCTTTTCAGGCGGTCATAGAAATCCATCACGATCTCGTTCAGGGGAAGTTCGTAGGTGAACATCACGCGCGTCGGTGAGAGATACTCGAAGTTCTTCTGTATGCCGCGCTTTTCCTGACAGAGCCGCAGGATGCTGCCAACGGATTCGTCGCTGGTGATGATCATGGCCTTGATGATCGGCTCTTCGATTTTGCTGATGTCGCTCGGATTGGGAAATTTCGCGGGGCTATCAACTTCAATGACTGCTTCGCCGACGCGGGTGATGCGGTACCGCACGCTGGGCGCGGTGGTGATCAGGTTCAGGCCAAATTCTCGTTCCAGCCGCTCCTGCACAATCTCCATGTGCAGAAGACCGAGAAAGCCGCAGCGGTAACCAAAACCAAGAGCGACAGAGTTTTCCGGCTCGTAGAAAAACGAGGCGTCATTCAATTTCAATTTGCCGAGGGCATCGCGCAGCGGTTCGTAGTCATCGGCTAGCACCGGAAAGAGCCCGGCGAAGACCATAGGCTGGATGGCTTCAAAGCCGGGGAGAGGCGGCGCGCTGCTGCCCGCTTCGACGATGGTGTCGCCCATGCGCGCGTCGGCCACCTGCTTGATATTGGCGATGACGAAGCCGACATCGCCGGCCTCGAGTTCCTGAAGCGCGATGGGCTTGGGCGTTAGCGTGCCGAGCTGTTCGACTTCGTAGGTTTCATCCCCGGCGCACAACCTGATGTTCATGCGCCGCGCGATGCGGCCCTGCTTCACGCACACGAGGACGACCGCGCCGCGATAAGGGTCAAACCAGGAATCGAAAATCAGCGCCTGCAGCGGGTTATCAACGCTCCCTTTGGGCGACGGAACACGCTGCACGATGGCCTCAAGCACATTGTCCACTCCGATTCCGCTCTTCGCGCTGATCAGCAAAGCATCTTCGGCGGGAATGGCCAACACGGTTTCGATCTGTTCCTTGACGACGTCGGGCTGCGCGGCGGGCAGGTCGATCTTGTTGATCACAGGAATGATGGTGAGGTTGTGGCCGGCAGCAAGAAAGGTGTTCGCCACGGTCTGCGCTTCAACGCCCTGGCTGGCGTCCACCACCAACAGAGCGCCCTCGCAAGCGGAAAGCGCGCGGGAAACTTCGTAGGAGAAATCTACGTGGCCCGGCGTATCAATCAAATTCAGGCGATACGTGTTGCCATCCTTGGCCTGGTAGTGGAGGCGGATACTCTTCGCCTTGATGGTGATGCCGCGCTCGCGCTCCAGGTCCATGGAGTCGAGCACTTGCTCGTGCATTTCGCGCTGGGTGAGGGCGCCGGTCAGCTCGAGCAGGCGATCGGCGAGCGTCGATTTGCCGTGATCAATGTGCGCGATGATGCAGAAATTTCGTATGAACTTTGGGTCCATTCGGTTCCGTTACCGCCAGGGTTGTGCCTGATGGTGTTCCCGTGAGATAGACGGCGGGCCCAGTGGCTGGGGCGAGCACCTCTCACCCTGCTCGAAGCTTGCCGTGTAGACTCCTAGTGCCGTTCCAACTCAATGGACCAATCGCGCGAGTGGCTGACTCCCACGCAATGGCCTTCACCCAGCTTGGCGATAAATTCCCGAGACGAGTTGGAACGGTACTAGTTTGCCACAAACGCATGGGGACGTCAGCCCGCGTGGCCGCGAGGCAGTGGATGAGATTACCGGGCACGCTGAGCCCACCAGCTGGATTTACAACTGCTGAGGACTAGTAGTTTTAGGGCACCCCACTAGCGAACACGCAAGGGAATCCCGACTCATAGCGCTTGGTCGCGCACTACCGTCTCATGCGCGGCCATGAGCCACTTGCCATTCACTTTCCTCAGCACTATTAGAATGCGGCCATCGACCGTCACACCGGCATTGGTCGCCTGGTAGGTGCCCGCACAATAGGCGAGGTCTCTGGAGTAATACACCGTGAGCGGCTTTACGAAGTCGATGTGTCCGCCCGCCTTGATGCCTCGTTCCCAATAAGCCTCGATAGCCTGCCTCCCGTGCGCCAGAATGTGCGCCGAAAGATAGTAGCCGTCTTCGGTGTACAGCGCCGCGACCTTTGCCGCGTCCCCGGCGTTATAGAATCTGACCCAGTCTTCCGAGATCTGCCAGACCGCCGCCTCATCGACGCTCGTCGGCCGCTCGTGCACTTCAGGCTTTGGTGTGGCCGTCTGCTGGGCGGCAAGGGGCAAGGCCATGCACAATGCAGCAAACAATACGGAGGCTCTTTTCATGGCCGGACGATAACACAAAAACCTGGAAGTTTGACTTTATTAGTCCACGCTCAACAATTGCGAGTTTGGAATGGCTTAGTAAAGATGCGAATAAATCGCCTTGTTACAGGTCATCCAGCCAGGCAGCGACAGCCCATCTCCTGAGTGCCTCTTGCCGGATTCCCCATCAGGCCGCGAGTCTGGTTTTGCCGGGTTTGGGGGCGGGTATATAGTGAAAGAGGGGTTCGTGCCAGCCGCGAACCTGCCCTATCCAACGCCAAAGCAGCATTCAAGGGCAAATCGGACAGATGGCCTCAGACGTCAACAAGCATCTGGAACGCGCGAAGAAGTTTCTGGAAAAGAATCGCGTGGAGGACGCCATCGAGGCGTACCTGGCGGTTCTGGACGAGGCGCCGCTGCACGCGGAGGCATCACAGGCGCTGGGCGATCTCTATACCCGCGTGGACCTGCCAGACCGCGCGGCCGTTTATTATGGCCACTTGTTTGACCTGCTGGTCGAACCCAAGGACGAAACCAAGGCGCTGGCCATCTACAGTCGTTTTCTGCGCCATTCTCCCGTGCCGCAGTCGCCCGAACGTATTGCGCGTTACGCCTTCCTGCAGCAGAAGCAAAACCGGCCGGAAGAAGCCATCGAGCAATACAGCAAAGCCGCGGAACTCTTCAGCGAGGTGGGGCGGGGGGAGGATGCGTTGTTTTGCTGGGAGCGCACCGCGCAGCTCGATCCAGATAATTTGGGACGCCAATTAAAGGTGGCGGAAGCCGCGGCGCAATTGGGAATGCACACGCTGGCGGCGCGGTCGTTCCTGCGTGCCGGACAACTTGCCGCGGCGAGCGGCGACCAGAAAGAGGCGCTGAACTTCCTCGGCCGCGCGTACGGGCTGGCGCCGCAGGAACGCAGCGTGGCACTGTTGTACGCCGGAGCGAAATTGCGCAATGGAGAGTCGGCGGAGGCCGCGGCGCTGCTTGAACCCTTCGCCGCGAGCGAAAGTGACGTGGCCTTCCTGAACACGTTTGCCGATGCGCTGCGCCAGGCGGGGCAACTCGATCGCGCCCGGTCCATCCTGGAACGCCTGCTGCGCGAAAAAAATGAAGGCGTTACGCGGCTATTCGATCTCGCCGACGCCTTTTCCGATACCGGGCAGGACAACAAGTCGGTGGAAATCCTGCAGACGCTAAAGAAGCGGATGTTCGCGGACAAGAAACTTGGCGAATTCATGGCGCAAATCGAAGAGTTGGGCGCCAAACATCCGGAGTCACTCCCCATCCTCGAGTTTTGGGCGGGAGTCTACAACGAATTGAATCGCGAGTCGCAATACTTTGAAGTACTCATCAGATTGTTCGACGCCAATTTCAATTCCGGGAGTTTTCAGAAGGCCAGCGAAATCCTCGAGCGCCTGGTGGATATTGATTCGTACGATTATCGCTGCCAGCAGCGGCTGGAGCAGCTTAGCGGGCACGTCGATGAAACTTTTCTACGCCGCGTCGCGGGGCGGATGGCGAAAACCGCGTCCATGGCCCCGTCCCCCACTTCTCATCCAAAGGCAGTGGCGAGCCAGGAGGTTGCGGAAACCGCGCCAGTAACCGAAGAAGGCCGCAAGCTGCAGGCATTGGAAGATCTGATCGTGCAGACGGAGATCTTTTTGCAGTACTCGCTGCAAAGCAAGGCGGTGGAGCGGCTGCAGAAAATCGCGGCGATGTTTCCAGGAGAAGAAGACCGCAACGAACGGTTGCACAACTTGTATCAACTGGCAAACTGGTGGCCGAAGCCGCAAGGAAGGCCCGGGGGTTCCGCAAGAATAGCAGCCGCGCCGGTTGTGGAAGCGCAACCCACGCCGCCGACCGGACGCACGGGAAGCTACTCCGCGGAAACTTTGCGCGACCTTACGAAGATTTCGGAGATCAACCAGAAGATTTTCCGGCAGCAGACGCCGCGGGCCATGCTGAACACCACGGTCAACGAGGTGGGCAATTATCTGAAGGCCGCGCGGACACTCGCGGTCATTGGCGTTCCCGGCAGGCCGCCGGAGATGGCCGCGGAATATTGTACGTCGGGATTGAAGCCCGCACCGGGCGCGCAAGTCGTGTTCGTGCTCGCACAAATGGAAAAAGCCGTGCCGGACGAACTGGGCGGACTGGTGGTGGACGCCAGCGAGGGATCCATCCTGAACGAACTGGGACTGCAGACGGCACTGGGTGTAACCATCACGGACAAAGAGACGCAAAGCCCGGCGGGGATGGTGATTGTCGGCCATCAAGGGGAGCACCGCTGGAAGCCGAATGAGACTTACTTCCTGCAGGCCATTGGCGACCAGATGATGATGAGCGTTAGCCACACGCGGTTGCGCTCGCTGGTGCGCCGCATGGGCGTTTCGGATGAACGCACTGGATTACTCAGCCGCAGTTCCTACGTTGGATGCCTCCTGAATGAAGCGGACCGCGCGCGCACGCAGGGCACGCCACTTTCGCTGGCCGTTCTGCAGATCGACCGCGGAGCAGAAATGCTGCGCCAGCAGGGGGAAATACCGCTCGAGAAATTCCTGGAGCAGTTGGCGCGCTCGTTGCAGCCCATGGTCCGGCAGAACGATATGGCCGTGAAGTACACGTCGTGGGCGCTGGCATTCATCCTGCCCGACACATCGCTTTCCGGCGCGCAGAACCTGGTGGAGAAGCTGCGCCGCGCCGCCGCGGGAGTTCGCCCGCCGTGGGATTCAACGCAGATCACCCTGAGCGCGGGAATTGTGGAAGCAGTGGCGAAGCAGGAGTATGACAGTGAAGATATTGTCACCGACCTGATCAACCGCGCGGAATCAAGCATTGATGAAGCGCGGAAGCGCGGGGGAGACACCGTGGTCGTCGCCGAAATCCAGCAGCCTTAAAGCAAAGCCCGGTCGAACGCGGGCTTCCAGCATTGAAATCATTGCAAGCGAGGCAAACATGTTTCCAACCGATGTGGTAATCGTTGCGGGCGCGCGCACGCCTATGGCGCGTTATACCGGAGCGTTTTCGGAAGTATCCGCAATCGACCTTGGCGCACATGGGGCCAAAGCTGCGATTCAACGGTCGGGCGTTGATCCGAACGAAATCGATCACGTCATTTTCGGGAACGTTATGCAGACGAGCGCGGACGCTATCTATGGCGCGCGGCATGTGGGTTTGAAGGCCGGCTTGAAGATGGAAACGCCGGCGGTGACGGTGAATCGTCTGTGTGGTTCAGGCATTGAAGCGATTGTCCAGGCGGGGCAGCGGCTGTTGCTGGGCGAAGCGAATATGGTGCTTGCAGGCGGCATGGAGAACATGACCCAGGCGCCATTTGTGATTCGCGGGGCACGCACTGGCTTGAAACTCGGCGGCGGCGTTCTGGAGGATTCTCTCTTTGTCGGATTGACGGACACCTATTGCGGACTGCCGATGGCGCTCACGGCGGAAAAACTCGCGGAGCAGACCGGGATCACCCGAAAGGACGCGGACGCCTACGCGTTGCGGAGCCAGCAGGCGGCGGATGCTGCGGCGAAGGCGGGATATTTCCGGGAAGAAATCGCGCCGGTGGAAGTCAGGCAGGGGAAAAAGGTGACGCTGGTGAGCGAGGATGATCATCGCCGTCCGGAAACAACCATGGAGACGCTGGAAAAGCTGCCACCTTCGTTCAAGAAAGACGGCATCGTCACCGCGGGAAACGCCAGCGGGATTGTGGATGGAGCGGCAGCCGTGATCGTGACGCGGGGAAAAACAGCGAAGGAACGCGGGCTTAAGCCGATCGGCAGAATTGCATCCTGGGCCGTGGCGGGGGTCGATCCCAGCATCATGGGGATTGGGCCGGTGCCGTCCACGCGCAAGGCGCTGCAACTCGCGGGGCTGAAGCTGGAACAGATCGATCGCATCGAAGTGAACGAAGCGTTTGCCGCGCAGTATCTGGCGGTCGAGAAGGAACTCGGGCTGCCGCGCGATAAAACGAATGTGAATGGAGGCGCGATCGCTCTTGGTCATCCGTTGGGCGCGTCCGGCACGCGCCTGGTGATCACTTTGTTGAACGAACTGCGCCGCAGGGGTTTGCGCTACGGCCTGGCCACGGCGTGCATCGGCGGCGGCCAGGGGATTGCCATGATCGTGGAAGCTCTGGGAAATTGACGGGCCGGGAGTTCTGCGGAAACCTCTGGTACACTTTTCCGGGGTAGTTGTTCCCGCCGCAGGCATCGGAATTCGCAGACGTGAGGATAAAGAATGGCGATTCAAAAAGTCGGCGTCGTTGGGTGTGGGCTGATGGGCTCGGGTATTGCGCAAGTGTCGGCGCAAGCCGGATTTCAGACCGTGGTGCGGGAAGTGAGCGGGGATCTAGTTGAAAAGGGTCTCAAGGGCATCGAAAAGAATTTGGCGCGGTTGGTGGAAAAGGGCGCACTAACAGAGGCGACGAAGAGCGAAATCCGCGGGCGACTGAAGGGCACGACTTCCCTTGAGGACTTGAAGGATTGCGATGTGATCGTGGAAGCGATCATTGAGCAATTGCCGGCAAAGAGGGAGCTATTCTCCGCATTGGATGGTATGTGCGGGCCAAACACCATTTTCGCAAGCAATACTTCTTCCCTGACGATTACAGAGATTGCCGCCGCCACGAAGCGGCCGCAGCGCTTCGTGGGCCTACATTTCTTCAACCCGGTGCCGGTGATGAAACTGGTGGAAGTGGTCAGGACGATAGCGACCGACCCGAGCGTCTATGAGGAAATGGTCGGCTTCGGAGCGAAGCTTGGCAAGACCCCGGTGCGGGCTCAGGACGGCGGCGGGTTCATCGTGAACCGGCTTTTGGTGCCGTACCTGTTGGACGCGATTCGCGCGCTGGAGGAAGGCGTCGGCTCCGTACTCGATATCGACAACTCGATGAAGTTGGGCTGCGGCTACCCCATGGGGCCGTTCACTCTGCTTGATTTTGTCGGCCTCGACACGACGTATTACATTTCTCAGATCATGTTCGACGAGTTCAAGGAAAAGCGTTTCGCCGCGCCGCCGCTCTTGAAGCGTATGGTGCTGGCGGGCTGGCACGGCAAAAAGAGCGGCCGCGGATTCTACGACTACACCGATCCCGGCAACCCGAAACCGATGCAGCTTTAAGGAAGAAATGATGGCCTACGAAAACCTGCTTTACGAGAAAAAGGAAGGAATCGCCTACATCACGTTCAACCGGCCGAAGGTGTTGAACGCGCTGAACCGCAAGACCGTCGAAGAATTGCAACAGGTGTTGCTGGACGCGCGCGAGGATTCCGAAGTGCGCGTGCTGGTCCTCACCGGCTCCGGCGAAAAGGCTTTTGTTGCCGGCGCCGATATCCATGAATTGGCACAACAAACGCCGGTGGACGGCAAGGAGTTTTCCATTTTCGGCCAGGGTGTGTTCCACCTGCTGGAGACCATCGGCAAGCCGTCCATCTGCGCCATTAACGGGTTTGCGCTTGGCGGCGGGTGCGAACTGGCGCTGGCCTGTTCGATTCGATTGGCCAGCAAAACCGCGAAGCTCGGGCAGCCCGAAGTGAAGCTCGGCATCATTCCGGGTTACGGCGGCTCGCAACGCCTGGCGCGGCTTTGCGGCAAAGGAGCGGCCCACGAACTCTGCTTGACCGGCGAAATGATCACGGCGGAGGAAGCGCAGCGTGTCGGGCTGGTGAATCACGTCTACGAGCCCGCGGAGTTGTTGCCTGCCGCCGAAGCCTTGGCTAAAAAGATTGTCGAGAAAGCGCCGCTGGCCGTGAAATACTGCATGGAGGCCATCGAGCGCGGCGTGGAAATGCCGCAGGAGGAAGGTCTGTTCCTTGAAGCCACTCTTTTTGGGCTATGCTGTGCTACGGAAGACATGCGGGAAGGAACCAAAGCATTTTTGGAGAAGCGGGCAGCCACCTTCAAAGGGAAGTAGCAGATGAAGCGCATGATTTAGTGCGCGAAGTTTTACGCGGGCGGATCGAGAATGGCGGAAGATCACAAATTCGGGAAAATCGATGGGGGCTTGAGCGCCGACGGCTTGCGCTTCGGGATCACTGTCAGCCGGTTCAACAGCTTCATTACTGAAAGACTGTTGCAGGGTGCGGTGGATGCGTTGGAGCGCGCGGGCGCGAGCAGCAAGAACATTGATGTAGCACACGTGCCAGGTTCGTTTGAGCTGCCTTTGACGGCCAAGAAACTCGCGATGACCGGAAAATATGATGCGCTGATCGCCATCGGGTGCATTATCCGCGGCGAAACCGCGCATTACGATTATGTCTGCTCGGAAACAGCACGGGGCTTGCAGCTCGCGCAAATGGATACCGGGATTCCCATCATGTTTTGTGTGTTGACCTGCGATACGCTCGAGCAAGCCGTCGACCGCGCGGGCCTGAAGGGCGGCAACAAAGGCTTTGAAGCGGGGCTCGGGGCCATTGAAATGGCGCGGCTTTCGCGGAAGCTCCGCGGCGCCGCAAAGCCGGTGGCAGCGCGCAAAGGCCGGCGAACCTAACGTGTCCCTGCGAACCAAATCCCGCGAGTTTGCCATGCAGATGCTCTTTCAGTGGGAGATGAGCCAGCAGGAAGCCGCCAAACTCGAAGCAAAATTCTGGAAGGGCGCCAAAGCCGCGGAGCAAACGCGCACGTTTGCCAATCAATTGTTTGAAGGCGCCGTACACGATTCCAAAGCGCTGGACGAATTGATTTCAAAGCATGCCGCAAACTGGCGCCTGGAACGCCTTTCCGTCATCGACCGCGCTATTCTTCGGCTGGCACTGCACGAACTGCGCGCCACGGACACGCCGCCGAAGGTGGTGATCAATGAAGCGGTGGATCTGGCCAAGAAGTTCTCCTCGGAAGAAGCGGGCGGCTTCGTGAACGGGATTTTGGATACTTTTCGTAAGACAATGCAGGAATCGTAGTTGCGGGAATTTCTGGTCTCGGTGGAACCCGAGCCTTTTTCATTCTCAGTCGGCGAAACGGTGCATCAAGTGCGGATCACGCCTTCAAAGACTTTCACAGCCGCGCCGCTGACTCTTGGGGTGAGTTTTTTTCCGGTTTGCGAGACTTCCACTTCAATTTCGCTGGGGCGTCCCATCTCCACTCCTTGTGAGACATGCAACGTGTGCCCCGCGCCCAGCTTCCCGCACTTCACGAGATACGCTCCGAGCGAGCCCGCCGCCGATCCTGTGGCGGCATCTTCGTAGAGTTCCCAGGGCATCATCCCGCGGGCAAAAGCGGCCGTGCCATTGCCGAGCGCGAAGCAATACGCGAGCGCGCCCTGCTTGCCGATCAGCCGCGCCAATTCCACCATATTCATTTCCATTTTCGCCAGTGCCGCGCGGTTCCGCAGCGGCACCATCAGGTTGAAAATTCCGGTGGAGACGAACTCCGCCGGGAGCTTGGGATCGAAGTCTTGAGGTTTTAGGCCAAGAGCGGCGGCAAGTTTTTTCTGATCCACTTTCGAGGGTTTGAAAATGGCTTCTTTTTGCGTCATCGTCACGCGCTGCGGCCGCCCGTCCTTGAACCGGATTTCCACGGGAAGAATGCCCGCGCCCGTTTGCTGCAGCACGTGCACACCGCCTTCTTGCGCGGGAACGACGCCCAGCTCCGCGAGCAGAAACCACGTCCCGATTACCGGATGGCCGGCCAGCTTGAGTTCTTCTTTCGTGGTGAAGATGCGCAGACGCGCCAGCGCGCGATCGTCGGTGGGCTTTTGCACGAAAACCGTTTCCGAGAGGTTCATCTCGCGGGCAATAGCCAGCATTTGATCGTGCGAGAAACCGTCTCCATCGGTGATGACCGCGAGGGGATTGCCTTGAAAGCGCGTGGTCGTGAAAACGTCCATGGTGTAGAAGCGATGATCCATATGTGCTCCGTATCTGCCGTCGATGGGGCGACGGGCCGCTTCAAATCCGCTCGAGTTGGCTGACGGTCCTTTCGTTGCTGATGTTCCCGGTGTTCAGCGTGCTTTTCGGTTCAAACATGACAATGTGCACTTCCTCGTCCGCAACGGGCAGATGCTCCACGCCATGAGGCACGATGACAAACTCCCCTTCGCGAACAACCGCTTCATGGCCGCGAAACTTCATGCGCAAAGTTCCCTTAACCACGAGAAAGAGTTCGTCTTCCGTTTCATGGTGGTGCCATAGGAATTCGCCCTTCAGCTTCACGGCTTTTACATGGAAGTCATTCACTTCGCCGATGAGGCGGGGCTTGCAGTAATCCTGAAACTTGCTGAACTTATCGGCCAGATTCACGGTTTGCATCTTCATCCCCTAGAGGTCTTGAATCGCCGCAACTGTAGCCTGCAAGACTTTCTGAGTGGTTTCCGCGCTGGTTGTTTCGGAATAGATTCGCAACAGATTCTCGGTACCGGAAGCGCGCACCATTACCCATCCAATATCGCCCAGATAGACCTTTATTCCATCCAGGGATTCCCGCCGCACCACAGGCCAGTTGAGTAACCGCTGCAACTGGCCATTGGAAAAATAAACAATGGCCTTTTCCTTTTGCCGGCGGGTCACTTCGAGATCGATGCGGCCGTAGCGGTGTTCGCCAAATTCCGCGTGCAGCGCGTCAAGCAACTCTCCCAGCGACTTGCCGTGCCAGGCCATGAGTTCGGCAAGCAGAAGTGCAGAGACCGTGGCATCGCGTTCGGGCAAATACAGGCTGGTGCCGATGCCGCCGCTTTCTTCTCCGCCGATCAGGATATTTTGTTCCAGCATGAGTTCGCAGATGTACTTGAAACCCACGGGAACTTCGTGGAGCTTGCGGCCGTATTTGGCGGCGAGCTTATCGATCAGCTTGGTCACCGAAAAGGTTTTGGCGATATCGCCGGGAAGATTTCGCGTGCCGATGAGGTGCCAAACCATCAGCGCGAAGATTTGGTGGGGGTTGATGAAGCTGCCGTCGCGATCGATGGCGCCGATGCGGTCGCCATCGCCGTCCGCAGCGAAGCCCGCGTCATATTTGCCGGCAAGAACCGCTTTGCGCAACGCTTCGATATGCGGCTCGATCGGCTCCGGATGCACACCCCCGAAAAGCGGATCGCGCGTGCCGCGAATTTCATCGCATTTCACGCCATTCCGGGTGAACAATTCGGGCAGTAGCCCTGCGGCGGAGCCATGCATGGGGTCCGAAACAAATCGAAATTTCGCGCCGCGCAACTTCTCCCAATCCACCAGTTTTTCCACGGTATCGAGATACGGCCCCCGCGGATCAAACGAGTAGATCAAATCCCTTCGCGGCGGCAACGGTGGCACGCCGGTACGCAGCACGCCGTCCAGTTCCTTCTCGATTTGGGACACGATGGATGGCAGCGCGCTGCTGCCATAACTTGCCTTGTATTTGATCCCGTTCCACTGAGATGGATTGTGGCTGGCAGTGACGACGATGCCCCCGGCTGCGCCGCGTTGCCGCACCAGCAGGGAAATGGCGGGCGTCGGACAGGGTTTGTCTGCCAGCCAGATGGGTGTCCCCGTCGCGCTGATGACCTCGGCGATTTCGGCCGCTGTGCGATCCGCAAATTGGCGGTGATCGTAGCCGATCAGCACGCCCTTTCGCGCGTCTTCGCCGCGAACCACATAGCGCGCAATGGCATAAGAGACCAAGCGCACATTCTCCGGCGTGAAATCCTCGCCGATCACACCGCGCCAGCCATCGGTTCCAAACTTGATGTTGGTCATTGCTTGTGAGTATACGCGAAGCGCCGGAGGGGCCAAATACCACAATGGACTGCTTCGGGATGAGGCAGCTAAAGGAGCTTCTTTCGTTTCTTGTCTTCCAGGACCTTGACGATTTTGCCGACGTCCTGGGCGCGCTCACGGGGGCAAATGAGCAGCGCATCCGGCGTATCAACAACCACAAGGTCGCGCACGCCGATGGCGGCGACGAATTTATCTGGGCTCCACAGGAAATTGCCCTCGGCGTCTATGGCATGGCCGTCGCCCGCAAGGACATTTTCGCCCGGATGCTTTGCAACGAGTTCATAGACCGCGGCCCAGGAACCAATGTCGCTCCAGCCGATGTCTGCGGGGATCACGAAGACCCGGCTGGCGCCATCCTCGCGCGTGGCGTGTTCCAAGATGGCGTAGTCCACCGAAATGTTCTCGAGGTTGCGGTAAATTCTCTTCAACGCTGCGGCATAGCTGCGTTTCCCGATGTGCAAAGCCAGCGCTTCCAGTGCGTCATGGGTCTTGGGAAGATATTTCTTCAGCGCTGCCAGGAACGTGGACACACGCCAGAAAAACATTCCGGCATTCCACTGGTAATTTCCCGAGGCGACATATTCCTTGACCATTTCAAGCTGTGGCTTTTCTGTGAAGCGCCGGACGGTGTATACGGGGTGACCGTCCACATCCAGCGGCTCACCCATCTTCTCGACATAGCCAAAACCCGTATCCGGGCGCGTGGGCGGAATTCCCAATACCACCATGCGTTCCGGCTCGCGCGCAAGCTTCAGCGCAGCGCGCACAATTTCCCCGTAACTTTCCGGCCGCGCGACGTAATGATCCGCGGGCAGAACCGCGAGCAACGCATCGCCCTTTGCCGCATGGCGCACGTGAATGGCCGCCAGCGCGATGGCCGCCGCCGTGTTTCTGCTAGCGGGCTCCGTCAAGACGCGCCGGCGGGCCACCGCCGGCAGTTGCCTGCGCAAAGACACAGCCTGCTCGGCGTTTGTGACGGACCAGATGCGATCCGCGGGAAAAAGTGGCCGGAGCCGCGCTACGGTCTGCTCCAGCATGGTGGTTTTGCCCACAATGTTGAGCAACTGCTTGGGCGTGCGTGTGCGGCTGCGCGGCCAGAAGCGCGTGCCGCGTCCCCCGGCGAGGATGATGGCGTGGGTACTCAGTTCTTGCTTGGTCATGCGAGGCTACTCAATCAGGACGCGGGCAATCGCCGCCTCCTCGAAACCCATTCTCCGCAGTTGGCGATGCAGCGCCGCAAGATCCGGCACCGTGATGCGCAAAAGTGCGGTCGCGCTTGCGGGCTGCAAAGAAAGCACCGGTAGGGAAGCCGGAAGAAACCATGCCTCACCGGTCCGGTAGTCCAGCGCTCTGTCCGCGTCGTAAATTTTGCCGTGGCCCTGCAGAATGACCAGCAACTGGAATCGCTCCGGGTCGCTTTCGATCAAGGTTGTCTTGTGGCAGTCCCAGCGCTCCGTGGCGAAGAATTCGCACGCCGCCAGCAATTGCTTTTTGGCATCGGGCGAATGCAGAGCGAGCGGAGGAATCTTGCCGCCCCGCGTTCCCGCGAAATTCGTCACTTCCAGCGCCTTCTCAATGTGCAGTTCGCGCGGTTTGCCCGAAGGGTCGGCACGGCCAAAATCGTACACCCGGTAGGTCAAATCCGAGTACTCCTGCACTTCACAGAGAACCATGCCGGGCCCGATGGCGTGTTGCGTGCCGGCAGGCAGAAAATAAGTCTCTTCAGGGCGCACCGGGTGGCGTAGGAAGAGGGCTTCGACATTGCCTTTGGCGATGCTCTCCCGAAACACTTCTTTCGTGACCCCGGCCTTTAGCCCGATCAGCAATTCCGCGCCAGGTTGCGCGGATAGGATGTGCCACATCTCGGTTTTGCCGCGTCCCCCGGCCTCCTGCTCGTGCGTTGCCGCATAGGCGTCATCGGGATGCACCTGGATTGAGAGCATGTCGCACGGGAAGATGAACTTCACGAGCAATGGGAAGCCGCAATAGTGGCCAAGGCGGGTACCACGCCATTCCTCGGGCATGGCTCGCCAGCTATCCCCCAAGGATTTTCCGGCAAAGGGACCGTTGGCGACGGGGCTGTCCATGCTGGTGAGCCACGCCTCGCCCAAGAGCTCCTTCAGGTCGGTTTTCTCAGGGAAAAAGGGAGCCAGCGAGCGCGCACCCCACGGGCGCGGGCTAAAGAACGGTTCGACGCGCGCTGGAACTGGCTCGATCACGGTTCAGGAAGCAGCCTCGGCGCGTATGAATGCTTTCCGCAACCGGCGAAGCCCTTCCTCAATACGCTCCAACGAAGTTGCGTAGGAAAGCCGCAAGAAGCCGGGTGCGCCAAAGGCCGCGCCAGGGACCAGCGCAACGTGCGCTTGCTCCAACAGCAACTTCGCCAGATCGGTGCAGTCCCTTGCAATAGCGTCCTTGCCTTCCCCAAGGTGCGCGGAAACATTGGGGAATGCGTAGAACGCGCCGCCCGGCCATTCGCACGTCACGCCGGGAATGGCGCGAAGCCCTTCGACGATGCGTTTGCGCCGCGCGGCATATTCGGCGAGCATGACCGGCACCGTGTCCATCGTGCCGCGCATGGCTTCCAGCGCCGCATATTGCGCGATGGAGGTGGGGTTTGACGTGGACTGGCTCTGCACCTTGATGATGGCCTGAATCAGTGGTTCCGGCCCCAGCGTATAACCGATGCGCCAGCCGGTCATCGCAAATGTTTTGGACACCGAACCAATCACGATGACGTTGCTTTTCGAGTCCTTGGCGCTGGCGATCGAAAACGGCTTGTGCGGCTCGTACACAAAATGCGAATAGCACTCATCGTCCATCAGCCAGATGTTATGTTTCCTGCAGAGCGCCAGGATGCGCTGGTATTCCTCGGGAGTAACGACGCCGCCCGTCGGATTGCACGGGGAATTGATAATGACCATCTTCGTTTTTGGCGTGATGGCTTCTTCAATGTCGGCCGCTTTGGCCCCGAATCCGTTTTCCGCGCGCGTTTGCACAATCACCGGGGTTCCACCAGCATACTTGATGATGTCCGGGAAGCTGACCCAATACGGAGCGGGCAGGATGACTTCATCGCCGTGCTGGATCAACACGCTGACAGTGTTGAAAATGGCGTGCTTCCCGCCAACGTTGACCACACATTCTTTCGCCGTGTAGTCGGAGCCAAGCTCGCGCTTGTGCCATGCCACAATCGCTTCACGCAACGGCATGATTCCGCCGGTGGGCGTGTACTTGGAGCGATTCTCCTCGATGGCCTTGATGGCGGCCTTCTTGATGTGATCGGGCGTAGGAAAGTCGGGTTCCCCCGGGCCGAAATCGGCGATGTCCACGCCCTTGGCCTTGAGCTGTTCCGCGGCATTGATAACCGCCGCGGTCGGTGAGATCTGAATGCGGTTGATGCGGTTGGTAAGTTGCACAAGCTCTCCTTGGAGCGAAGTAGCAGACGTAACTGAACAGTTTTCAGGAAAACGGGGAGAAATTCAATCAAGAAGAACGTTGCGGCGGGGAAGCTCGTGTGACGCGCAACCCGAGGTCATAGCGCACCACCGTCCCAGCCTTTGAACGCCCCTGATTCAGGAGATTTTTGCGCGCAGCCGCTGTTCCACTACCGCGGGAACCAATCCGTTCAGCGGTCCGCCGAGCTGCGCGAGCTCCCGGACCAGCTTGGCGCTGAGGTAGCTGTAGGTTTCGCTGGGAAGCATGAAAACGGTTTCCAGGCGCGGCTCCAGCTTGCGGTTCATAAGCGCCATCTGCAGCTCGTACTCGTAATCGGAAATGGCGCGAATCCCGCGGAGGATTACGCCGGCTCCGCGATGCCGGGCATAATCCACCAGCAGCCCCTCGAAGACGTCCACCTCCACGCAATCCCATTTCTTTGTGACCTCGCGGAGCATATCCACGCGCTCGGCGACGGAAAACATCGGTTCCTTTTCCAGGTTCTTCAAAACCGCGACGATCAAGCGGTCAAACATCTTTTCGCCGCGTTCGATCAGATCCAGGTGACCGTTCGTTACGGGATCGAACGAACCGGGGTAGATGGCGACAGAAGTCTTCATTTCGTGTGCGTCCGACGCACATTCTATCCTAAACATTCCGCCAAGCGCGAGGGAACTTGCAGAATCACGGACTTGGCGAAGTAAAAGCATTTCCCTTGGGGAGAGAATTATGCCAATCTCATACGTTTCGCAATGCCACGGATGTGTTCTCTGGTCGCAGTGGATGGATTTTCTGGAGGTCCGCACCATGCGGAGTCTTTTTCCCGCTAAAATAGCTGTTTTCCTTCCCCTATTGTCGCTGGCCTTTGGGGCACTTTCGATGCGGGCGCAATCTCCCTCGGCTATCAATCTGATGCCCACGCCCGCCAAGCTGCAAACGGGTAGCGGCTTCCTGAGAGTGGACGAGACTTTCCGCCTTTCTTTTGCGGGTTACCGGGAAGCGCGGCTGGAGCGTGCAGGACAGCGGTTCCTGGAACAACTCCATCGCCAGACGGCCCTGGTGTTTGCGAACCGAGAAACAGTTGATCCAGCAAAAGCGACGCTGCTGGTCACCACGGATCACGAAAGCAAGACGGTTCAAGAGCTGGGCGAAGATGAGTCCTACACGCTGGACCTAACCCCGTCTGGCGCGAAGCTGAATGCGGCGAATCCCTTGGGAGTGTTGCGCGGGCTACAGACATTTCTGCAGCTGGTCACCATTACGCCGGACGGTTTCGGGGCGCCGGTTGTCAGTATTCAGGATCAACCGAGATTTTCCTGGCGCGGCTTGATGATTGATTCCGGACGCCACTTCATGCCGATCGCGGTACTGGAGCGCAATCTGGACGGCATGGAAGCCGTCAAGCTGAACGTGTTCCATTGGCACTTGTCTGAAAATCAGGGCTTCCGCGTGGAAAGCCAAAAGTATCCCAAACTGCACGAACTTGGTTCCGACGGGCTCTACTACACGCAGGAAGAAATTCGCGGCTTGATTGCCTTTGCCCGCGACCGCGGCATTCGCGTCGTGCCGGAATTCGATATGCCCGGCCACAGCACAGCCTGGTTCGTGGGCCACCCGGAACTGGCCAGCGGCGCCGGGCCCTACCAGATCGAGCGCAAATGGGGCGTTTTCGATCCGGCGATGGATCCTACCAACGAGAAAACGTACAAGTTTCTCAACGAATTCATCGCGGAAATGGCGAAAATCTTTCCGGACGCGTTCTTTCATATCGGCGGCGATGAGGTGAATGGAAAAGAATGGGACGCCAATCCGGGCATTCAGGCGTACAAGAAAGCCCACGGGATCAAGGACAATAATGCCCTGCAAGCGTATTTCAGCCAGCGCGTGCAAGAGCTTGTGGTGAAACACGGGAAAACGCCCATCGGCTGGGATGAAATCCTGGTGCCGGGCGTGCCGAAGAGCATCGTCATCCAGTCCTGGCGCGGCGCGGACTCGCTGGCGGCCGCGGCAAAGCAAGGTTATCGCGGGATTCTTTCAAACGGCTATTACGTGGATCTGGGTTGGAGCGCGGCACGGCACTATGCCGTCGATCCGCTGGGAGGCGCCGCGGCAAACCTCGCACCCGAAGAGCAGAAGCTGGTGCTTGGCGGAGAGGCCTGCATGTGGTCGGAATACGTGGACCCGGAAAACATCGATTCACGCATCTGGCCGCGCACCGCGGCGATTGCCGAAAGGCTTTGGTCGCCCGCGGATATCCGTGATCCAGCTTCGATGTACTCACGGCTGCCCGTGATCAGCCAGCACCTGGAGTGGGTGGGCCTGAACCATCGCACGTACCAGCGGGGAATGATCGAGCGAATGGCCGGAACCTCCTCGCCCGAAGAAATCGCGGCTGTGCAGACACTTGTCGAAGCCCTCGAGCCCGTGAAGGACTACACTCGAGAGGGAATTGGAACGGAGCCTACCAGCCAGACGCCGTTGGACTACGTCGTGGATGCTGTGAATCCGGAAAGCGAAGCATCTCGCCTGTTTTCCGGCAAAGTGGATGAGTACCTCGCCAGCTCTTGCAAGGACTTTGCCGAGGCGTCCGATCTGCGCGCGCAACTTGTGCAATGGGCGGGGAACGACGCGCGCCTCCGGGCTCTTGCGGAACGGTCATTCCTTGTGAAGGAAGCCAGTCCCGCTTCGTCGGCGCTTTCCCAGGCTGCGGAACTCGCGCTTGCCGCGATTGACCGCATCACCCTGGGTGCCCCCCTCTCCCCAGAACTCAAGACGCAACAGCTAGATGGTCTGAAATTGCTTGAAGTGCAGGCCCATAAGGCTCATCTGACAATTCCGGCGCTGCCCGCGTTTCAGAAGTTGATCGAGGCGGCTACCGCTGGAGGGTCGTGCACAATCGCCAAGTAATGTCCGGCTTGTATCGGCCGGATTGCGTCCGGTTCGCCAGGGAATGGGTTGTATTGTTCCGTACTTTGAGAAGCCCTACAGAACGTATAGCTGGCGGTTGCCGTTGGGAGGACCCTGGTTGCCATTCACCCCTCAGAATCATCCATTTAGCGAAAAGTCCTCCATATCCGACTGAATTGGTCTTACTCTAAGCTTAAGCAAATTAATAGTTTGCTGAGAAACTTGGATAACTTGGAGAGTTGACAAGAGCGCCCGTCAGAGGATATAATTTAAATTGCGACTAGAACAGTCGCATATTTGCTGAGGCGTTCTGGGGGCACCAGGCAAGCGGAATGTTCAAACTCTCCAAGAAGGCGGACTATGGCTTGATTGCCATGAAGCATTTGGCCAAACACCGCCAGCAGCACGCGTGCAGTGCGAGCGAAATCGCCGAGGAGTATGGGATTTCCGCCACGTTGATGGCCAAGGTGCTGCAGAAACTGGCCCGGCAGAGTTTGGTTACAGCGAAGCACGGTTCGACCGGCGGATACCAACTGGCGAAGGCGCCAGAGAAAGTGTCTGCTCTGGAAGTGATCACGGCGATTGATGGGCCGGTGCTGATCACCTCCTGTGTGACGACACATGGAAATTGTGACGCAACGGAGCGCTGCTCCATCAAAGAACCATTGCGCCGCGTGAATGAGAGCATCTTGAGCGTGTTGGGCACGGTGACCATCGCCCAGTTGACCGAGGAGACTCCGGAGCCCGCGCTCGTGGAATTGAAAGGGATGGAGCGCCTGGCTGTAACCGGCTGAGCGGAATCCCGGTCTGGATAGGAGAACACGGAAATGGCCGTCAAGCTGCCGATTTACATGGACAATCACGCCACCACGCCGATGGATCCGCGCGTGTTGCAGGCGATGTTGCCCTATTTCACGGAGAAGTTTGGGAACGCCGCGAGCCGCAACCACTCGTTCGGCTGGGCTGGCGAGGAAGCGGTGGAAACCGCCCGGCAGCAGATAGCTTCCCTGATCAACGCGACGCCGAAGGAGATCATCTTCACCAGCGGCGCGACGGAATCCGACAACCTGATGTTGAAGGGCGTCGCGGAAATGTACCGCGAAAAGGGCAATCACATCATTACTCAGGCGATCGAGCATAAGGCCGTGCTGGACACCTGCAAGAACCTGGAAAAGCACGGGTTCGAGGTCACTTATCTGCCGGTGCAGAGGGACGGCCGCGTGGATCCGGAGGATGTGCGCAAGGCCATCAGGCCGCCCACCATTCTCATCAGCATCATGTACGCCAACAATGAAATTGGCGTAATTAACCCGATTGCTGAAATCGGCAAGATTGCCAAGGAGCACGGCATCTTCCTGGCGGTGGATGGCGTGCAAGCCGTCGGCAAGATTCCCGTGGACGTCCAAAAGGACAATATCGACCTGCTGGCGATTAGCGGGCACAAGATCTACGGGCCGAAGGGCGTTGGTGCGCTGTATGTCCGCCGGCGCAATCCTCGCGTGCAGCTCGCAGCCATTATTGATGGCGGCGGTCACGAGCGTGGCATGCGCTCGGGGACGCTCAACGTAACTGGCATCGTCGGCCTCGGCAAAGCTTGCGAAATTTGTCAGCAGGAAATGCCGGAAGAGACCAAGCGGATGCTCGCGTTGCGCGAGCGGCTGAAGGCCGGGCTGGAGGCCAAGCTCGACGAGACTTTCATCAACGGTTCGCTGGAGCACCGCCTCCCGAACAACCTCAACATGAGCTTCGCCTATGTCGAAGGCGAGTCGCTCCTGATGGGGATCAACGACGTTGCGGTTTCCAGCGGTTCCGCGTGCACCTCGGCAACCCTGGAACCGAGTTACGTACTCAAAGCACTAGGCGTGGGCGAGGACCTGGCTCATACGTCGATCCGCTTCGGCCTGGGGCGCTTTAATACCGAGGAAGAAGTCGATTACGTGATCGACAAGATGGTGCAGGTTGTGACCAAGCTGCGCGAGCTATCGCCGCTCTATGAAATGGCCAAGGAAGGGATCGACATCTCCAAGGTCAAGTGGCAGACCGCGTAATTCAAGGAAAGATAGAAGGGAAGCAAAATGGCAAGCGCAATTGCAAGTGAAGGCACACTTAGGATTCACCGGTCCATCGCTGGGACGTCGGCACCGTTTCGCGTGACGTTCCAGGCTTATCAGGATGGCGACGAGCCGGCGCCAGCGGCGGAGCGGGCGTTTCATCACCTCCAGGAAGTACGGCAATTCCTGCATGTGCTGGGACTGACCGCGGAATACATCCGCGAGGCGTTGCGGGAACTCACCGCGGGGCGTTCCGCGTTTCTGACCAACATCGCCTTGACCGAAAAGGCGATCAAGAATGCAGGTTTTGGCTCGCTCGTCACCGTGGCGAAGAGCTGAAGTTTGAACAAGGAAAAACCAGAAGGAGAAAGCGGCCCATGGCATACAGCGAAAAAGTAGTCGATCATTACAACAACCCGCGCAACGTCGGCAGCCTGCCCAAGGAAGATCCCAACGTCGGGACCGGCCTGGTGGGCGCGCCGGAGTGCGGCGACGTGATGAAGCTGCAGATGCGCATCAATCCGGAGACGCAGGTCATTGAAGAAGCCAGGTTCAAGACCTTCGGCTGCGGCTCGGCCATCGCCAGCTCTTCACTCGCCACGGAATGGGTGAAGGGCAAGACGGTGGAGGAAGCGCTCACCATCAAGAATACGGACATCGTCCGCGAGCTTTCTCTGCCTCCGGTCAAGATTCACTGCTCCGTGCTCGCCGAGGATGCCATCAAGGCCGCCATCGGCAACTGGAAGAAGAAGCACGTGGTTGAAGTTCCCGAGCACGAGAAGGCATCTCACTAATTCTCGGCTCGGCGTTAGTGGCGTCTTCCGGCGGTGAGGGTTGGCCGTCGGAGGATGCTGTCCAGTTTTGTTTTTTGAGTGATTTTTAAGGGTTGGAGTTATGGCGACGGAAGTTAAGACAGAGGCTGCTCCGAAAATCGGTCCGGTGATTCACATGACCGAGCACGCCGCGAAGAAGATCCTCGCGCTGCTTGCCAAGGAAGGCGTATCTCCGGAAACTGGCGGGCTGCGCGTTGGCGTGCAGGGCGGCGGCTGCTCCGGGCTGTCTTATGCCATGCGGCTGGATACGCAGGCGCGTGACCGCGACAAAGTCTTCGAGGAATTTGGCGCGCGGATTTTTGTCGATCCCAAGAGCCTGCTGTATCTCAATGGCACCACCCTGGAGTATGAGGAGACACTCATGCGGCAGGGATTTGTATTCCAGAATCCGAATGCCGCGCGGAGTTGCGGCTGCGGCAGTTCGTTTACAGCTTAGCGGCAGCACGGATTTCAGTCTGTGCCCGGGCGGTTACTGACTCGGTCTGACCAGTGGTTGGCCACCGCAAACGCCAGCCACTTTTTTTATGTTTGTGGAGCGGTAAGGAAAAATTCCATGTCCACGCAACTTCCCGTAACGAATCCTCCTCTGGTCTGTTGGAATTGCCACGAGCGCACCATCGGCACCCACTTCTGCCCGGGGTGCGGCAAATTGCTGCAACTTCCGCAGGGAAGCGACTACTTCGCGATGTTCGAGCTGCCACGCAAGCTGTGGATCGAAATGGGCGCGCTCGAGGAGAAGTTCCTGCAACTTAGCTGGAAGCTGCACCCGGACAATTTTGTCAGCGCGACGGAGCAGGAGCGCGAAATTTCACTCAAGCGCAGCTCGGAACTGAATGACGCCTATCGCACGTTGCGCGACCCCATCGCGCGGGTGGAATATCTGCTGGCGATCGAAGGCACGCGTAAGAATGGCGAGAACAAGCAGCAGGCGCCTCCGGAGTTGCTCGAGGAAGTATTCGAGCTGAACGAATCACTCGACGAACTCCGCGAAGCCAAGGCCGAAGGAAGCGACACTGCTTCACTGCGGCACCGTCTGGAAGCCGCGGGAAAGAGCTTTGAAGAGAAGCTGAAGGATGTTGATGGCGCGCTGCAGTCCAAAGCGCGGGAATGGGACGGAGCGATCGACGCGGGCGCGGGTGTGCCAGAGCGAGGGAAGATCATGGCGCAACTCAATGAGCTGTTGAACCGCCGCTCGTACATTCGCAACCTGGTGGTCAACGTTCAGAAGGAATTGCTTAATTCGTGACCCGTGACCCGTGTCCCGGAAAACCAAGGGAGAGCCGGTCGTTTATGATAATGGGATTTCAAGACCTCGAAGTCTGGCGGAAAGCGCATAAACTCATGCTTGAAATCTACAAGGTGACCAATCCATTTCCGAGAAGCGAGCAATTCGGAATTGTTTCGCAACTTCGCCGGGCTGCGTACTCGATTCCCGCAAACCTGGCCGAAGGATATGGCCGGCGGTCCACGAAAGAGTTGCTGCAATTCCTCGCCATTGCGAATGGCTCGGCAGAAGAGCTGCGCTATTTTCTGATCTTGAGCAAGGACCTGGAATATGTTTCGCCCCAAGATCAGGCGAAATTGGAACATGAAATTACCGGAATTGCGCAAATGATCGCGGCCCTGGCACGGTCGTTGAAGAACCGTTGCAACCATTCGACGGAGGTTTCGTCACCACGGAACACGGAACACGGGCCACGGGCCACGAGGACTTCTCCCGGAGTTGGCAGCTGATGGGACGCATTGTCGGCATCGATCTTGGCACAACGAACAGCCTGGTCGCGTGCGTAGATACACAGACCGGAGAGCCGAAGTGTATTCCGGGGCCGTCCGGAAGCACGCTGTGCCCGTCCGTCGTCAGCATTGATCCGGACGGCAGCGTCATTGTTGGGGAACCGGCGCGCCGCCGATTGCTGATCCAGCCGGAGCGTTCCATTTATTCCGTGAAGCGCCTGATGGGCCGCGGGCCTTCGGATGTGCAAAGCGAACTGAAGCTCTTCCCGTTCCGCATCGATCCCGCAAGCAGGAATGTGATCCGCGTGCAGCTTGGGGATAAGGTTTTTACGCCGCCGGAAATTTCCTCATTCATTCTGCGCGAGCTAAAAAATTGGGCGGAATCCTACTTCGGCGAAACTGTAAATCGCGCTGTCATCACGGTGCCCGCTTATTTCAACGATGCGCAACGCCAGGCCACCAAGGATGCCGGCAAGCTCGCCGGGCTGGAAGTGCTGCGCCTGGTGAACGAGCCAACGGCCGCGGCCCTGGCGTATGGGTTGCACGAGAAGCAGCGGGGCAAGGTTGCCGTTTACGATCTGGGTGGCGGCACGTTTGATATTTCCGTGCTCAAACTGATTTCCACCGGCGAAGGCGACATTTATCAGGTGCTTTCCACGAACGGTGATACGCACCTGGGCGGCGACGACATTGATAACCTGCTGCAAGCCTTTGTCCACGAGCAGATTCTGCAGCACGACGAGATTGATTTTTCGCCCCATGGCGAGCTGGCTCAGGAACTCCGCAAGGCGTTGATTGAGATCAAGCACCAGCTCTCCGAAACAACCGTGGCCACGCTGCGTTTTCCGCTGCCCAACGGCAAAGTTTTCGCGCGCGAATTCACACGTGGCGCGCTGGAAGCCCTGATTCGTCCCGTGGTGGATCGCACGATGGCGCCGGTGAAGCAGGCGCTGGCCGACGCGCAATTGAAGCCGAGTGATTTGGATGAAGTCGTCCTGGTCGGCGGCACCACGCGCACGCCTTTGATTCGCCGCACGGTGCAGGAATTTTTCGACCGCAAGCCGCACACGGAACTGAATCCTGACGAAGTAGTGGCGTTGGGCGCGGCGGTGCAGGCCAATATCCTGGACAAAGGCGTGAAGAACATGTTGCTGCTGGACGTCACGCCGCTTTCCCTCGGCATCGAGACCTATGGCGGCGCCGTGGCCAAGGTGATTCCGCGCAATTCCACGATACCCGCGAGCGCCCAGGAGCTTTACACCACCGGCGTGGACAATCAGACCGGAATTGACATTCATGTTCTGCAGGGCGAGCGCGAATTGGCGAAGGACTGCCGTTCGCTGGCACGTTTTACTTTGCGCGTTCCCCCGGCGCCGGCGGGACTTCCCCGCATTGAAGTGAAGTTTCTTATTGATGCCAACGGCATTCTGCAGGTGGCTGCGAAAGATTTGCGAACCAGTGAGCAGCACACGATTGAGGTGCAGCCCAGCTACGGCCTGAACGACGCGGACATCGAACGCATGCTCGAGGAATCCATCGAGTATGCAGAGCAGGATTTCGCGGAGCGCCAGGTGATCGAAGCGCGCACCGAGGCGGAATCAATCCTCTCTGCCACGGTGAAGGCTTTGGCGAATCCGCTGGCGGCGCAATTGCCCGCCGCAGAGCGGCAGAAGGTGGATGCCAGTGTTACCGGGCTGCAAGAAGCGGTGAAGGGCAGCGACTACAAGCTGATCCGGGGGCAGATCGATGAATTGAATCGCACCACAGAGCATTTGGCCGAATTGCTGATGACTTCGGCGGTGCAAACGGCGCTCGAAGGCAAAAAGTTGGCGGAGGTCTAGCGTTTGAAGTTTTTGGTGTAGGGGCGCAGCATGCTGCGCCCCTACAAGCAACCAAAGTTCCTGACTTGGCTGGAGAAAAACTATGGGTGGCAGCAATCCGTACATCGAGGAAGTGAAATACAAGAAGGCGACCAAGAAGTTCAAGGTCACTTTTCTTCCGAGCGGCAAAACCGTTGAGGTTGACCCGGAAAAGTTTCCCTATGGCCACAACGGACTGCCGGGCAGCATCCTGGACATTTCTGAAGGCTTCAAGATGGGCCTGGACCATGCCTGCGGCGGTGTTTGCGCCTGCTCCACTTGCCACGTGGTCGTGAAGGAAGGCCTGGAATCCTGCAACGAAGCTACCGATGCGGAGTTCGACGAACTCGATGAAGCGCCGGGCATCACGCCAAAGTCGCGCCTGGGTTGCCAGACCGTGCCGGACGGCACCACGGACATCGTGGTGGAAATCCCCGATTGGAACAAGAATTACGCCAAGGAACTGGACCACTGAGTGTGGAAAGTAATCAGTGATTAGTAATCAGTAATCAGTAAATTGGGAACGGAGCGCATACCTGGTTTTGTAGCGGCCGCCTTCTGAGGCGGGCGCATTGAAGGAGTCAGAGGCATGCCGCGGACTTTTGATTGGGACAGCCTCGATGATATTGCCATCGGCTTGACGGACAAGTATCCCGAAGTCGATCCGCTGAAGGTCCGCTTTACGGACCTGCACAAATGGATCACGGAATTGCCGGGGTTTGCAGGTGATCCGCTGAAGTCCAACGAGAGCAAGCTCGAAGCCATTCAGATGGCCTGGCACGAAGAGTGGCAGGACAGGAAGTGAGAGAAGTTTTTAGTTCTCAGTTTTAAGTTTTAAGTAAAAACACCTGCCGAACTCGGCGAGCGTTGCGTGACCTGAGGGGCCGCCTTTCCGAAACTTAAAACTTACCACTTAGAACTTATGACTGCCGCCGGCGTAGCGGAGAACGTTCGACCAAGTTCCACACGCTTGATAACAACTTGTCATCGTCTCCCGATGCCCTGTTATGCGCGCTCGACCACAAACGCGTAGAGGTCTAACTGCCCTGCCCATTTGAATCCACGAACAAGGGCTTGCTTCTCGTTGGTCGGATATATGCGTGGAAAGAACTCTCCCAGTTCCGAGATGAAATCCGACACTTCACAGGTTGCTTTCCGGTTGGCACCATGAGCGAGTTGGCGCTTGATCTCAAACAACGAGTGCCTCTCGTCAAGAAGGTAGACGACCCCGAGACAGTGGCGTTTGGGATGACGCTTAAGGTCGTTTACGAGATTCTTAGCATACCGAGCACGGTCCTTAAGGCGAAGTTGCTTTGCTTCGATGTAAATGCGGCCGTGTTGGTACAGCACAAGGTCCACTATGTGATGTCCTTTCCGCAACTCCCTGCTTAGGCCATAGCCGTGCGTATGCATCTCCATTGCCAACAGGTCTCGCAAGAACCCTTCGCCACCACCGGACTCCAACACGAAACGCATTCCCCTGCCATAGCGGTTTGAGACGACCCTGTGAACGGAATTCCGGATGTGCTTATGCAGTGTGCTTGGTCTCACCTGAATCCTCCGTGTGCGCATTCTACCACTCACGCATAACGGTCCCGCGCGTGGCACACCGAAAGGCTTTCTCGTATACTTAAAAGGTTGTAGTTCCCACAATTGTGGCGCTATGGTGCAACGGTTAGCACGCGGCCCTTTCAAGGCCGAAATACGGGTTCGATTCCCGTTAGCGCTACCAAGCTTTTTCCACTTTTTAGACCATGAAAATTGCGCCAAGACGCGACGCCGGTGAAACTTAAGAAAACCAAGAGTGCCCGTAAAACTGGGTCGAAGGCTGCCCTCTCGCGCAAGTTTATTTCCGCTTTGAGCTATGCGGGGCGGCTGCACGCCAAACAAATCCGCAAGCGCACCGAGCGGCCGTACATCGGGCACCTGCTGGGAGTCGCTTCCATCGTCATTGAATACGGCGGTGATGAGGAGATGGCCATCGCCGCGCTATTGCACGACGCGGTAGAGGATCAGGGCGGCCTGCCGCGCCTGCGCGAAATTCGCCGGAAATTCGGCAAGCGCGTGGCGGAGATCGTGGACGGCTGCACGGACGCGTATAGCGAGCCCAAACCGCCGTGGCTGGAGCGCAAACGAGCGTACATCGCCCGCGTCGGCGAAGAATCCGCCGACGTGCGCCTGGTATCCGCCGCAGACAAGCTTTCCAACGCACGAGAGACACTCAATGATTTGCGCGTTCATGGCGAAGGCATGTTTGAACGATTCACGGGGAAAAAAGAGGGGACGCTGTGGTACTACCGCGCGCTGATCACGGCCTTTCGCGGGGCGGGCAATAATCCATTGATCGACGAACTCGATCGCGTGGTCAGTGAACTCGAAGCCATTTCCAGCAAAGCGTCATCCTAGTATCCTTGGTCGGAAACAGTTTGCACATGGCACGGCACTATCCTTGTCATTCCGAGGGTCCCGCGCTGCGTGGGTCCCGAGGAATCTGCTTTTGTTTCAACGCGGCAGAAAAAGCAGATTCCTCGCTTTGCTCGGAATGACACGTTTAATTATTCAATGAAGTTGTAACTCGGGACATTAGGAAAAAAACGAAACCCTGCATTCGTGTTAAGCGGCTCGAACCTTTAGCAGGGTGCAAAAAAAGCTTAAAACCATTTCTTCAGGGGCGCTTCGCGCCCTGGGCTGAAGCCCAGGGTCTGCAGAGCCCGATGATAGCTAGGCACTTAATGTCGGAGCTAAAGCTCCGACCCCCAAAACTGCGGAGTTTTCCCGCAAGCTGTTAGAACGCAAGGTGGGGCCGGGGAGACAAACGCCCAGCGGGGCGGAACGCGTTACACTTTCAAGGAACAGAATTCGCTCATGACTGCACCGGCCGCCAAGCAACCAAAGCTGTTCACCCTGGGGCACTCCAATCTGGAGATGTCCGATCTGCTCGGCACGCTCCTGCGCCACGAGATTAAGATGCTTTGCGATGTGCGCAGCCGGCCCGGGAGCTTTCGGTATCCCCAATTCAACCGCGAACCGCTGGAAGCGCGGCTAACCGCGGCGAAAATACGTTACGAGGTTTTTGGCGAGCAGCTTGGCGGGCGGCCTCTGGATCCGCGCTATTACCTGCCGAACGGCCTGGTGGATTATGCCGGCCGGCGCAAAGCTCGAGATTTTCTGGAGGCAGTGGACCGGGCCATCACCCGTGCCCGCGAAGCGCCTACAGCAATCCTCTGTGCTGAAGAAGACCCGCTGCAGTGCCACCGATTTCTGCTCATTTGCCCGGCGCTGGTAGAGAAAGGCGCTGTGCCGCTGCACCTGAGGCGCAGCGGAGTGATCGAGTCGCAACGTGATGCCGAGGACCGGCTCCTTCAATTGCACGGGTTTGCCGACGTCACCAGCGATTCGCTGTTCGCCCACGGCCGCGAGGCTGCGCTCGAAGATGCGCTCAGGCTCCAGGCCGAGCAATACGCCTTCCGGACTTCCCCGGAGGCCATCGAGTATTTCTGAGCAAGAGAAGCCGCAGGGGGGTTGCGATCTGCACTGGAAATAGAGGCGCGTCTGCCGGATGATAGAGTTCTCATCGCTCCACGATAAACCTCAGCCGTTACTGCAGAGTCTTGCATCCGCTGAGAAACGTAAGGGGCCCGGGTTGCCATCATCGAAAGTTTTCGTAATCGGATCCAACAGCGCATTTGGCTCGCGGGTGGTTCCATCGGAACAGGTTGATCGCGCCTTCGGAATGCCTTCCGGCAAATTGCGCCTCCGCGCCGGGATTGTGTCGCTTGCCTATGCGGCGAAAGAGGAAAATGAGGGCACGCTGGGCGCGCAAGCGGCAGCGCCCCTGATGCCGGGCGGCAAGGAAAAAGGGCACGGCATTGATTGGATCGTGGCGGCCAGCGAGACGCACCACGCTTATCCCTCGCTTTCCGCGATTCTGCACGCGCGGCTCGGTTTGCCGGAGAGTTGCAGCGCGCTGGATGTCGGCAGCGGCTGCCTGGCCATCGTGCAGGCACTGGCTGTGGCCCAGGCGTTGCTGGCGTCTGGCCGTGGCACGAGAATCCTGGTGGCGAGCGCGGATGTACACAGCAGATCCCTGCGTCCCGGGCGCGCCGCCGGGGAGTTCGGCGGCCTGTTCGGTGATGGCGCCAGCGCATTCCTGCTGTCGAGCATAAAGCCCAAAGGGAACCGTCCAGCGTACCGGCTGGGAGAATTCTTTTTCGGGTGCGCCGCACAGTATGCCGAAGCGATTTCGGTAAGCGAAGCCGGCGGCGGACGCCTGACCGTGCAATTCAACGGGGAAGCACTCTCTCGCGCCGCGGTGTACCGCATGGTGAAAGTGGTGCATGAAGTGGAGCGCCGGAGCGGACTTTCGCGCAAGGAAGCCGGCGCGTTTGCCACACACCAGCCCAATCCGCGGCTGGTCACACTGCTGGCGAAGCAGTTGAAGGTGCCGGCAAGCTCATTTCCACCGATCGCAGCCACGCGCGGGAATTTGGGGGCTTCGACCTGCGGCGCCGCTCTGCATGCTGCGCTGCAACGCGCTTCCCAGCAGCCCGCCGCTCAACGCAAACCGATCTTCCTGGCATCTCTGGGGCCGGGGCTGCTGTTTGGCGGGGGCTGGATGGTACCGGCGCACAGCTAGTGCCGTTCCAACTATTTTGGCCAAATGACGGTCCAAACATCTGACGCGAACACGGAGAAAGTATTCTCGAAGGGATTTGTTGGAACAAGTTGGAACGGTACTAGGCGGCGGTCAAAGAGCTAGACGGGCCGCGTCAGGCCCAAGAATTCCGGCAGTGAATTTTCCCAGGCTATTTTATGGTGAAGGACGCGTGCGCGCGGTGAAGGTGGTATTTGCCGGCGGCACCACGCAGCCCTGCAGCGGCGGCCAGCCCGGATCCGTGGTGGAATTGCGGCAGATGGAAACAAGCGCATTGCTTACATCGCTTGGTGCGACCGCGCCATCCAGAGGTTCCGCGTAAATTTTGTAGCTCTGGCCCACGGGCAACTGATCGATCTCATAATTGCCGTCGAACTGCACCGGGCCGGGCGCCGTGCAGCTCCAGCCCCCCAGCGTGCCTGCGATGACCGCGCCACTCGACGCATCAACGGCCACGACGTGTGCGCCAAATACTCCGGTGACTCCCGGCGGCGCCGATGGCAGCGAGAGGGGATTCGCGGGAATGATGTGCCCCTGGATCGAGCCCACATAGAGCGCATCATTCGGATCGTGATAGAGGACGCGTAGGCCGGTGCGATCATCGTCTGCCAGCGGCGCGTCCGGCTGCTGCGTCGTCGGCCGCTGCCCGGCAAAGGTGCCGGGCGCTGGCGCGAATGGGAACATCATGGCGCTCCAAACCGCGGAATGACTGAATCCCAGCGTGTGGCCCAGTTCGTGGGTGAGGATCGATTCCAGGTCGTAGGACTTCGGACTTGCGCTCAGCGCCTGGGGAGTGGCGAACGATATTAGCGAATCGCTGGGATTGAAATAGATATCAGCGTCGAGGATCTGGCCAACTTCCGTGGAAACAGGGCCGCTGCCGACCTGAATGCCGATGGTGTCCGCGGTGACGACGCGGGTAAACGCCAGCACGCCGGGAGTGAAGGCCATGTCCGGCTGGTCAAAGCAGATGGAGTTGATCCCGTCGACGCTACATACATTCGCGGAGGAGACGCGCGTCAGCGGAGCCAGTGAAGCCGGTGTCAGTGTTGTGCCGCTCACATTTGTCCACACGGAGAGCGACTGCTGGATGGTCTGCTCGATTTCATTCAGGCTGCCAGTGGGAGTCTGGTCCTGCGTCAGAATGGTCGCGGGATTATTGCCGAGCACCGTGCTCCAGCGAAAGGAAAGGCTTCCGGTACCGGCCAATTGATGCGCGTGCACAGGGCAGGCCGAGCCTCCCGAAACGCTGGACGGCTGGCGGACATCGGGCACAATCTCGTTGAGGGCATACCCGTGGGCGGCGACCACGGACCAGAGCGCGAAGAGAGCGGCGACGCCTATGGCACCGAGTTTCCGGAACTTCACTCTCATGGTGTGCTTCTGCCTTGCCTTTCGCCCGGCTCTTTCATCGAATTCCGATCCGTGACCCAACTGATGTATAAAACTCTTTGACCGCCAAGAAAACTATCTAGGGCAGCGCGCGCAAAACCTCGCGGCGAACACGTTCCTGGAACACAGCGAGCCGAAGGTCTTTGACACCCATCTTCGTGAAGGCATTCGCTTCAGGATCAAAGATGGGGATTTCAGCGGAATCCTGCGTGACAGTTTCCTTGCCGGAGAGGGCGTCGCGGTGCACGCGGAATGTTCCTTGCGCCCAGCCCAACACATAAAATTGCCTGCCCGGGCGTCCCCAGAGAAAGAGGTAGACTTCCTCTCCGATGCGGAATTCCGGCGCCCCTTCCACGTGCGAAACCAGGTGCTGGAATTTCCCTCCCGGCTGGCGCACCACGATCGAAGACGGCAAACTTCCTTTTTCGCTTTCCAGCACGTGGAACCGCGTGTCGGTGAAGATTTCGCCATTCTCGACCCGGGTGTCAGCGCCAACACAGCGCACCCGCGCGATGGCCGAAGCGTAATGCACGAGATCCGGGAAGCGCAGCCTCACGAGCGTCGTGGCGCGCGCCGTCACGGCAATCAAGAGAATGCCCGCGAAGAACAAGAGCCACTGAAAGCGGCGGCGTTGTGCGTAACTCATCGTGTTCTCCCGAAGCTCATCGAATCTCCAAGGCGCCGGAGGCGGCGGTGCGATCCAGGTTGGCGTTCTGAATAAAAAGAGTTCGGGCACCCGCCGTTGCGCTCGCCGGAACCTGCAAGGTGAGGTGAATGATGCCGAGGCCGGCAGGCTGCTGCGCGATTACCGTGACGTCACCGGAGCCGGAGACCGTGTAGCTCATGCTGGTGTCGAAACCCGCTTCCGAGAAAAGGCAGATGTCCGCGGCGACGGTGCCCGAGGAAGGCCGCACCAGCGGAATCGGATTTCCAGCGAGCGTGCAGGTATTTGTGGAAGTGGTAAACAGACCGATCGCGGCCACTTCGAGATCCAGATTGGCATCGCTGGTATCCAGTCCGGCGGAGGTGGGTTCGACGACGACAATGTCCTTGCCGGTCGCCGCGGGGGAGCTTGTGGTCAGTGTGACAACGTCCTCGCCGCTGCCGGGCGTCACGATCACGAGATCCACGACGTTCGACTTACTGGTAGCGGGATTTACAATCTGCACATTGAGATTTCCGGCCAAGGCCACATCCGTGCTGCTGACCGGGGCAGAACAGGAATTAGCGGTGTCACACGTCGTGACGCGCGCGGTGCTGCCAATCTCCAGTGCGGAGCCAGGGCCCGGTTGGGAGGGGGCGAAGCCGCTGCCGTCCACGCGTACGGTGAAGCCGTCAGCGCCGCCGGCATAGACGCTTGCAGGATGCAGCGACAGGATGTTTGGGCCGGTGGAAATGGTGACGCTGGCGCTGCCCGACTGCGAGGTATCGTCCTGGCTGATGGCCACGACAGTCAAAGCATCGGGCGTGGGCGCGACGGCGGGGGCCGTGTAGACGCCTGCCGGTGTGATCGAGCCGCACAAGCCGCTCGACGTGCAGCCAGTCCCCTGGATTTGCCAGACGACGTTCTGATTATCAGTGCCCAGGACCGAAGCGGTGAATCCTTGCAGGCCCAACGGTGGCAGCGTCACGTTGTTCGGCTGCACGCTGACCAGCACATGGTTGATCACCGTGATTTGCGCCGAAGCGGAAAGGCTGGGATTGCCAACGGCGGTAACGGTTACGGACACCGGATTCGTCGCCGGGGTCGCGCCAGGTGCAACGTAATCCGCTTGCGTGGCATTGCCGCTCGCGAGAATCTGGCAGGGAATCGAGCCCACAACGCAAATTTGTCCCAGAGTGGCGTTGCCGCCGGAAACACCGTTGACGCTCCAAGCCAAGCCATTGTTGGCGGCGCCATTCAGGGATGCGGTGAGCGTGATGCGATGATTGCCGGCCAGCGTCGCCGTCGACGGAGAGATGCTAAAGCCGGCGCCTTGCGCGATGGTGATGTTGGCCTGCGCTTTTTTCGTGGGATCGGCTTGCGGGGTAACGCTTACGGTCACGGTGTCCGGTTGTGGGGCGGTGACAGGCGCGGTGTAGTTCGCCGTATCGGCGATCGCATTCCCGCCGGCGGATTGCGTGGTTGTGACCGTCAAGATTCCGCAGGCGCTGCCGCTGCAGCCCGTGCCGGAGAGGGACCACGATAAAGAGCTGCTGGGATTCGATCCGGGGACCGGAGTCATGGTGGCTACCAACGCCGCCGTCACGCCGGGTTGCACGGTTGCCGGGGCGCTGAGCTGCATGGAGAAATCGCTGGTGATCAGGACGTTTGCCGAGTTTTGCTTGGAAGGATCGGCGGCGCTCGTCGCCGTCAAGGTGACGCTGGCATTTCCCGGCAGAATCTGCGGCGCGGTGTAATTTCCGTTGGCATCCACACTGCCGCATGACCCGGGGCACGAAGAGCCGGAGAGGTTCCAGCGGATCGCGGGATCCGGCTTGCCGCTGCTGGAAATGGAGGCGCGAAAGGCTTGCGCGGCGCCCAGTTCCACGCTCACCGCTCCCGGCGAAATCGCGACGGTGATGTCGCTGGAAACGGTGACACTGACGGAAGCAGACTTCGAGGAATCGGCGTGGCTCGTGGCTGTCACTTGCACCATCCCGGCCTGGGGAAGATCCGCAGGTGCCGTATAGACTCCATCGGCGGAAATCGTGCCGGCTTGAGGAGAACCACCGGTGATGCCGTTGACACTCCAGATCACCGTGGTGTCCGTGGAATTGGAGACGCTTGCCGAGAACGCGAGTGTTTCACCGAGCAACACTGTTCCCGGATTGGGAGTGACAACGACCTGAATGGAGGGAGGTGGGGGCGGCGGGGGCGTTACGGAGCCTGCGCCTCCCCCGCCGCAGCTCAGAGTCCACGCACCCATCGCGAGGAGAACACAGGCCAAGGCAAATCGCTGCATTTCTGGCGTACTTTTCTTCTGGGCCATGTTCTTCACGGATGTTCTTGCATCTCGGGTTTGCGGAAGGGGCCGCATGCTTTCTGCGATTGCAGGCGAAGGACCAGCGAAATTGCGCTGCACCAGGTTTCTCGCGCAGTCCGGAAGCGGGCCGCGAAACGCCTGCTAACGCCTTTGTATCGATGTATTTGGAATTTCTAATGGAATTTGGCTGCGGCGCATGGAGCGAATCCAGTGTCAGGCCACGGAGGACTTCCGCGTGCCGAACTGAAATCCTCAACCCAGGCAAAATCCCGAAGTGGGAATGCGGGCTTGGCCTTCATTGACATTCCTGCAAGCTGCTTCAATAATTCGCCCATGGCGCGACCCGACGCGGTGCGGCGAGTGAAGAGCTACTCGGCTTCCAACGGCTACGTCTACCAGTATTGCTTCTATGAAGTGAACCGCATCACCCATGAAGGCGGGCCCGCGGGCGAATTCATTTACGCCATTTCCGCCGATCGCAAGGCGACGTTTCCGCTGCGCATCGTGGTGGTGCAAACGGCGCTGGTGGCTTGGGCGCAGGCGAACGGCCGCGCGCTGACCAGCAGCGAAGAATACGCCGTGGCCAAAATGCGGTTGTTCCAGGCATTCGACGAAGGCGAGGTACCGGTCACAGCCCTGGCTGCGGAAGAGCTGCGCCTCCTGGTGGACGAATCCAGGCTGGAAGAACTGCTCCGGATGCTCAATATCTGATTGCTGGCCTTTGCTCCAGATGAACCGAAAGGCGGAGCGCGGCGTCTAGTTCATGTTGCAGTGAAGTGGCTGATTCCTGCTGAGCGCGAACTCTCAGGAGTTTCCGTTGTAGGGGCGCAGGACTCCTGCGCCCCATTCACCGCTACTTTCAATCCTATCCGTGCGAGGCCGTCCCCAAAACCCAAGCAAGCGCGCCGGGCAGATCCGGATGCAAGAAGCGATAGCCAAGCTTTTCGAGTTGCGTGGGCATGGCTCGCTGGCTTGAGAGAAGCAGTTCATCCGCCATCTCGCCGAGCAGCATGCGCAGCGCAAACGCCGGGGCGGGGAAGAGCGCTGGGCGGTGCAAAGTTCTCGCCAGCACCTTGGTGAACTCGGCGTTGCGCACCGATTGCGGTGAAACCACGTTTAACGGCCCGCGCGCCGCGCCATTTTCTAGAGCAAATCGAAGTATGGCGACAACATCCTGGAGCGTCACCCAACTCATCCACTGTTCGCCGGAACCGATTTTCCCGCCGGCGCCCCACAAAAACGGGCGAGCCATACGCGGCAAGGCCCCTCCGTGTTTTGCCAGAATAATTCCGAATCGCGCTCGAACGACACGAATACCTAACGCCTCTGCCTTCGCTGCTTCGGCCTCCCATTCCTGGCCCAGGCGGCTCAGAAAATCATGGCCGAGTGGACTCTCTTCCGTGAGCACTTGATCGCCACAGCTCCCGTAGTAGCCGATCGCAGACGCGGAGACGAGCACGCGCGGCCGCGCCGCCATCCTGGAGAGTGCCTGCACGAGCGCGCGCGTGGTATCCACGCGACTGGCAAGCAGCAACTGCTTGCGCTCGACTGTCCAACGGCCATCCGCAATCGAGGCCCCGGCAAGATTCACAACCGCATCCGCGCCCACTGCGGCGCCGCCAAGTTCTCCGGTCGCGGGATTCCAGTTCACATCGAAACCTTCGGCGCCTCGCGGCTTTTCCGCGGGCCTCCCTGGCCGCACCAAGCGGCAAACCGTGTGTCCGGCGCTCTGCAAGTCCTGACATAGAGCCGTGCCAACGAATCCCGTCGCACCTGTCATCAGAATTTTCATCGCCGCATCTCGCTGCAAACCCCGGGCATCTCCGGGGTGTCTTCCGCTGGAAGGCCGCACCTGCTCAGGTTACAATTTTCCCATGCCATCCGTCTCGCCCAATGTCCGCATGAAAGTCCTCTTCTTCGGCCGCATCCGTGAACTTACCGGCCTTTCGGAAGAAAATGGAGAAATCAGCGAAGGGGCGACACTCGGTGACCTCTTGGAGCGTTACATCCAACGCTACCCGCAACTCGCGGGATTTCGCGCCTCACTGGTTGCCTCGCGCAATCAGGAATTCGCCGCCTGGGACTCGCGGATTGCAAGCGGCGATGAGATTGCCTTCCTGCCACCGGTGAGCGGAGGCTGAGCCCCAGCACCAATGCCCACGACGCCCGAAAGCGATCTTTACGAACTGGTGCTACCAGCCATTGATCCTGCAACGTTGGTGCGGCACGTGCGTGCGGGGCAGGACGGCGCTATCGTCACGTTCGATGGTTTCGTCCGCGACGAATCTCATGGCCGGGCCACGAGATACCTGGAGTACGAAGCCTACGAACCCATGGCGCTGGCCAAAATGCGCGAGATTGGCGCGCAGATCCACGAAAAGTTTGCCATTCACCGCGTCGCCATGGTGCACCGCCTCGGGCGGCTGGAAATTGGCGAAACGAGCGTCTTTATTGCGGTCAGCGCACCTCACCGGGCAGCGGCATTCGATGCCTGCCGGTTTGCCATTGATGTGCTGAAGCGCACCGTTCCTATCTGGAAAAAGGAGTATTTTCAGGATGGAGCCGTTTGGGCGGACGGAGAAATCCCCCCGGCGGCACCAAAGGCAAAACCGGCATCCTAAGAGACAGATGATTTTCCAGGCCAAGAGCTGGCTCCACGCGCTAGTCGCAGGATTAGTCCTGCTCATTTCTACATACGGGCTTGCGGCCCAAGAGAAGCCCGACCGGCCGCCATGGGCGCAGCCTACCAACAGCGGGCAGGGAAAGCCGAGCGACGCGCAGGCCAAGGAAAAGAGCCAGGAGCCGGCGTCGCCGCGCGGCACGATTAAAGTACACGTCAACCTTGTGAACGTGCTGGTCAGCGTCCTGGACGAGCACAACCGCCCCGCGCCGGACCTGCCGGTGGAAGCATTTCAGGTCTTCGAGGAAGGCGTACAGCAGAAGATTGACATCTTTGAATCGGAGACCAAGCAGCCCCTGGACCTCGCGCTGATGATCGATGCCAGCCTGAGCGAGCACAAGGAAATGCCGTTTGAGCGCGAGGCCGCCTCGCATTTCATCAAGCAAATACTGCGCTCCGAAGACCGCATGAGCGTCTTTTACTTCGATGAAACCGTGACCCAGTTGGCTGGCTTTTCGGACAACGTGGCGACGCTCGAGGAGGCAGTTCGCAAGGTTCCCGCTGGCGGAGGGACCTCGATTTATGATGCCATTCTGCTCGGCTCGCGCGCCATGGAGAAGCGTCCCAACGAACGGCGCCGCGTGCTCGTATTGCTGACCGACGCCGGCGAGACTACCAGCCGCGCCGATTTCGATACGGCTCGCAAGGCCGCTCTGCGCGCGGAAGTCTTGCTGTACACCATTGTGATTCGCCCGGTGAAGAATGAGAACGGCCGCAACACCGCCGGCGAGCACGCGCTGCAAACCATCACGGAGACCACCGGCGGAGCGATGTTCTTTCCCGATTCCGCGCAGGAGCTCCCGGTGATCTTCGACCGCATCGACCAGGAGTTGCGGACGCAGTATCGTCTGGCTTATTACCCCAATCCGCGGGGCCCAGCGAACACCTATCGCACCATCGACGTGAAAGTGCTGCCGGGTTATTCGGCGCGGCATCGCACGACCTACCTGACCGGCCCGTAGTAGGACCGCTCTTGGCGATCTCCCATTCTGAACGGCAAGCTGCTAACGTATATCTGTACGCGTCTGTGTTCGCGCTCAGGACGCAGAAGTCGAAACTTGAAACGAAAACTCAGAACTGACCACTAACCCCATGACCAAGACATTTCTGCAGGCCGCCGTGGAAATCGCCACAGGAGCCGGCGCCATCTTGCGCGAAGAACTGGAACGCCCGCCGGACATCGCCTACAAAGGCGAGTTTGACCTGGTGACTCAGGCCGACCGGCGCTCCGAACAATGGATTGTTGGTCGCTTGCAGGAGTTATTCCCGGAGCACGCCATCGCCGCGGAAGAAGGTACGGCGAAGGACAAGGAATCGGAATACCGCTGGCACGTGGATCCGCTTGACGGCACAACGAATTTCGCGCACGGCTATCCTTGTTTTTGCGTCTCGATGGGGCTGGCCCGCGACAATGTACTCGTTCTTGGAGTCGTCTACAGCCCCGTGTTCGACGAGTTGTTCACGGCGCAACGCGGCGAAGGCGCATACTTTAACGGGAAAAGGATTCGCTGCTCCAGGATCGCTGCGCTGAAGAACAGCCTTTTGTGCACCGGCTTTCCGAATCACAAGCGCCACGCACACCCGAATATTTATTACTACTGGGATTTCACGCTGAAATCGCACGGTGTGCGCCGCGACGGCTCAGCGGCGCTGGACCTGGCCTATGTCGCAGCCGGAAGGTTCGACGGCTTCTGGGAATTCGGGCTTAAGCCTTGGGACTCTGCTGCAGGCGTCGTGCTGGTCGAAGAAGCAGGCGGAACGATCAGCGACCTTGAGGGTCGGCCATACGCCCTGGGCGGCAGGTCCATCCTGGCGTCAAATGGGCTGATCCACACCGAAATGAGGCAAGTGGCTGCCGAGATCGCCAAGCGCCCGACGCCGCCACTGTAGGGCCCCGCTAAATTTCTCCATTCGTGCGCGAGTGGGTCCGTGTCGTTGCGGGCTGGAGAGAGGGAGGCGCATCAACTACCCCACCCTGTCTTTGTGCAAGAGTTCGGAAGTTACTGAGCGGAAAAGTGTTATTGGCATTGCTATCCCTGAAGTGTCCGCAAGAATATCAAAACTAAGGACTTACGTGTGCCCACGGAATCAGGAAAAACCTCCACGAGGCTCATGCTAAAGAGCGACTCCAAGCCGAATCAATGAAAAGGGCACCTTGCAGCGGAAGTGCTCCGGAAAAGGATGAGACGCAAATTAACTCATCGAGAATTATACATCAAAGTAATTATTTGTCAAGAGGAGCTTTTCCCGAGGGGCAGAACTGTCAGAGCGTCCCTCCGGGTGGGGCGTGGAGTGGCCTGGAAAGGACTGGTCAAATGTCACAATGAAGAGTGATTAAGATCACACACTTTTGTGGGAAATGACCCAGTTCGGGCTTCATTCCGAATGTCACGAGCGTCCTCCCGATTTTTGTCATCCGCAATAAACGATTCATTTAGTGGGGATTGCAGGGATTCGACCAAAATGACCGGATTACTCCAGTAAGGCCTTCGAGTTGCCTCTCTCCTAAGACGAAGCGAGACGGAAAGCGGAGTAGAGGGAAGGGCCATATGTCAAATTCAATGGTTGCGGAAAGACCGGAAGTCTCCAGCTTGCGGCAAGGCGCAGAGCTCCGGGGCAGGCCGCGTACGCCATACGGCCTGCCGATCGAGGATGATTGCAGGAGTTGCAAGGTCCGCAACGCGCAGTTCTTCTGCGGCTTCTCAGAGCCTTCGCGAGCTGCCTTGCGCCTGATCATGCATGTGAGCACGTATCCGGAAGGCGCATTGATCGTAATGGAGGGGGAAGCGGCGCGGGGCATACACCTGCTTTGCCAGGGCCGCGCGAAGCTGCTGACTACAAACAGCGAGGGCAAGACCTTCATCCTGAAGATTGCGAATGCCGGGGAAGTGATCGGCCTGAACCCAATCCTCACGGGAATGCCGTACGACATCACGGTGGAAACGCTGCAGCCGTGCCAACTGGCGTTCATTCCGCGCGACGAGTTTTTGAAGTTCATCAAGGAGCACAGCGACGCGTCATTTCAGGTGGCGCAACACCTGGGGCGCGACTGCCAGATGGCCTATGACGTCATACGCTCGATCGGGTTGAGCAATTCGGCCGCGGAAAGGCTGGCGAGGTTCCTGGTGGAGTGGGCCGGCGATGGGCGTCCCAGCGGCGGTGTGGTGCGCGTGAAACTTACCTTGACGCATGAAGAAATGGCGCAATTGATCGGCTGTTCGCGCGAAACCGTAAGCCGCACGCTGAGCGAATTCAAACGGCAGCGCCTGGTTGAAGTGAATGGCGCGACACTCGTGGTGCGCGATCTGGCAGCTTTGGAAGACCTCGCGGCCAACTAGCAATAATCCCAAACGCCTTGGCCCGCCCCCGCAAGAGATGGCGTAGTTCCGCGTCCACCCGCTGTCCGTTTGGCGCTTTTTCCAGTGCTCACACAGACTCTTCAACGCTGAGGAATGTTTTCTTACGCAGATTTTCAGCAAGCAGCGTGGAAAGAAGCGGGGTCACTCCGCAAATAACAACATGTCAGGTGGAGGCCCAGTTGGTGCGTTCGAGGAACGTGGGCGGTTCGTAGGTCTTGCCCTTGGCCAGGCGGCGCTCTTCGCGGCGGGTGGTCCACAAAAGAAGCGGGCCAAGCGCGTGCGCAGTGAGCCGGGCGACGATGCCGGATTCGCTCTCAACATCCTTGCGTAAGGCCTTCATTTTTTCGCTAACGCTGCGATTCACCGACCGGAATTGGTGTTCCATTGCCCAAAGCGCGGCGCTATAGCCGGTGCGGAGCTTCTGCATTTCACGGGCAAAGCGCTCGCGAACGCGCGGATCGGGATAATCGCGGTAGCGCCGCCAGCCTTGCAGCATGGTCTGGCACATGCGGTACAGGCTGGGGCCGTTGCACTCAAAATCGTGGAGGAAGGCCCAATCGAGAAAACGTTTGGAGTCTTCACGGGAAATGGCGGCGTGCTGGAAGTTGAATTTGAACTGGCCGTGGATGTCGGCGAGGTCCACGAAGTCCAGCATGCGGCCCTGTTCCTTCATTTCACTGTAGAGCGGCGTGCCCGGCACGGGCGTGTAGAGCATGAACTGATGGAAATCGGTCTCATGGCTGCAGGCGTGCTCGATCTCGCCGGTGATATTCGCGGGCGTGTGGTGCTCCAGGCCAATAATCGTGGAGCCCTGCACACGGATGCCGTGGCTGCGCATTTCGTGCGTCAATTCGCGCGTGTCCGTGCCCTTCAGCTTGGTGTACACCGAGTGCGGGGACTCCAGGCCCATCCACACCCAGGAGACGCCGAGCTCCACGAGTTCTTCCATCGAGTAGGCTTTGATGGCATTCGCGGAGGCGAACACCGCCATGCCCCAACTCTTGCCCCCGGCTTTCATGCGTTCAAGAAGTTGCAGGGCGCGCTTGCGGTGCAGCAGGAAATTTTCGTCCATGATGAAAAAGGTCTGCACGCCGAGGGTAGTTTCAAAGCCGTCCATGATGTCAAAGAGCTCGTCGCCGGTTTCGTAGAAATTGTAGAAATTGCCCTTGCCGCCGAAGAAGGAGGAGGTAGTGCAGAAGCTGCAACCCATGGGGCAACCGACCGAGGGAATGATGGTGGCGGCGGTGGAACCCCGGCGCTCGGGAAGGCGCATGCCCATGGCACGCGTCTGGATCCCGGAAACGATGGCGGGATGCTTGATGGGCGCTGTCACGTTCTCGCCTAGGTAGCGGCGCATCCAGGAGATGCCTTCGCCGCGGACGTAATGATCGGCGTCCACGAACTGCTCGATGTCGGGAGTCGCGGTGACGTGGCCGCCAACGATGATCGTGGAGTGCGGCGAGAGTTCCCGCACCATGCGGCACATTTCGCGGACCTTGCCGACGTTGACGATGATCGAGGAGATGCCCACGACCTCGTATTCGTGCGAGCTCAATTCGCGCGCGAAGGCTTCGCGCGTGGGAAAATCGAGGACCGTGCAGGGCGCGGAGATGTTGGCCTGGATCATCATGATGCCCCAGGAGCGGTGGAACATCCGGAGAGAGAAGGCGCCTTGCGCGCGGGTCACCTGATTGTGGTACAGCTCCATGGGATTGATGGCACGGCTACCGTACTCGTCGTCCTGGGCGTACGGGCCGAAAACAGAGCTAAGAAGGACACGCGCACGCGTACCCTTCGGATGGGTGCTGCTACAGCTTGAATTCTGCGGATGCATAGATTGGAATACCAGAATAACACGGGGCGGCAGAAGCCCTTTGTGACGGATGAACATGATGGTGTGAGAGGGAGTATTCTGTTTTGCACACCTCGGCTGTTCCAGTGATTCCCCCGTGAGTTGCTTGAATCTGGCTGTGCTGTTCTCCATCTTAGTTCAACAGAGGGGCTGGACAGTGCCGCCGCGCGAGGTTTGCTTGCGATGGGTTAAGGGGCATGCGAAAATAAAACGCTGTGGCTTCGCCGATCTAAACGGCGGTTGGCCGCAATGGCGATATCGTCTAGGGGTCCAGGACGCCGCCCTCTCACGGCGGAAACCCGGGTTCGAATCCCGGTATCGCTACCAACCCTTCGCATAAACCCATGAACAAGTTGTTTTCAAAGCGCTCAACTGCCGAGTGTGCGGCAATCTTGCGCGCAGTTCGTTGAGGTGTTGCAGGAGCGGGCGGGAATCTGGGGCCATTTCAGGTTGGGCTGGCGGGGATGGCAGAGCGCCGGGAGTGCTGCGATGAAAAATCGCGTCAAAATGTGGCAAACAAGCAAGATGGGCGTACAATGGTGCTGTTTTCGAGAGCAAAAGGGAAACTGCGGCTGAATACTTGCAAGGGAGGCATTCAGCTCGGCCCGCGAGAGCTCACGGGGCTGTGGCAATTTCCTGTGGGGATGATGCGGGCTAGGTAGCTCCGGGGTGGGGCAAACGCCCGTCCATCCGTTGCATCCAAACGTATACAGAATTCAGGGGGCGTCCAATGAAGAATTGGAGCGCGGTTTGGCTGGTGGTAATCGCATTTGCGTGTTTTGCACCAAGTGGGTTGGCGCAATCAGGATCGTTCGCGGGCTCGGTGATGGATAGTACCGGAGCAGAGGTCCCAAACGCGAAGATCACCGCGGTGAACGTGGCCACGGGAATTTCCCGAACGGCGGAAACCGATGAATCGGGAACGTATCGAATCACCAATCTCAACCCGGGCATTTACGACGTTCGCATCGAGCACCAGGGATTCAAGAGCATATTGTTTTCCCAAATCCCGCTAAGTGTGGATGAGGTTCTGACGCTCGACGCCCACCTGGTTATAAGCGCGGCCAAAGAGACGGTGACGGTGACCAGCGAGGCCGTGGCGCCGGTGGACATAAACGATGCCCAAGTGGGGAATCTCGTGGACTCCCGGCAGATGACAGACTTGCCGCTGATTCTGCGCGACCCCTATGCGCTGATTCTATTGTCGCCCGGGGTGGTCCAGAGCAACACGCTCTTTGGCGGCTTCTCCGTGAACGGCTCGCGCGAACGCAGCAACAATTTTCTGCTCGACGGCACGGACAACAACGACCCTGATTTTGGCGGATTCCCGAGAGGGCTAAGCTCTCTGAATCCGGAGACCACGCAGGAATTTCGCGTCATCAACAACAGCTACTTGCCGGAGTTCGGGCGCAACAGCGGGGCCATCATTGACATCGTCACAAAACACGGCAGCAACGATTTCCATGCGGACGCGTACTGGTTTGGCCGCTATACCGCGCTATCGGCGAAGGACTACTTCGCCGCTGACCGCAGCCAGGACCCTTTCGTGCGCAATCAGTTTGGTTTCTCCCTTGGCGGGCCGATTAAGAAAAACCGGACCTTCTTCTTCGTAAATGGCGAGTTGCAGCGATTCAGCACCTCGATTCTGAATGCCAGTATCGTGCCGACGCAAGCGTTCAAAACCGGGAAGTTCACCTATATCCTTAATGGGCAGCAGATACCGATTGACGTTACCACTCCGGGATCCGCATACAACGGCACGGGAAACAATGCCACCCCCCTCTTTCCTGACCCCACCATGCAGCAAATCCTGGCCCTTTATCCGAATCCTAATGGGCCGATCCTGGACGGCGCCCGCGGCATTTTGCATTTCCCCAGCCATTCCTTGGCAGATAGCAACACTGTTACCGCAAGGATCGATCACGACTTTCGGGGAGGCGGCATCCTCGCCGTTCGCTATACCTACAACGAGTATTCCGATAACAACTATCGCCATCAGGACTTTCTCCCGGGGCTGGGAGGCGTTTCCACTGATCAGCACAACGATAATATTTCACTAGGGCTGACCTCCAATTTCCGGCAAACCATGACCAATGAACTCCGCCTGGGCTTCAACCGCCTGGAATTTCCCCTTACGTGTACCGGCGTGAGTCAGTTCAACGCATTAAGCAGTGGCCTCGACGCGGTGGGGAACGGCATGGACCTTCCATTGCCCGCGAGCCTCGGTGGTTTTGGGTGCATTTTGTTGGGCGACAGCAGCGGCTCGACACGCAACAGCGGGACGTTTACGGCCGGCGACAGTTTCTCCTGGGTGCTCAGCCGCCACACGATCAAGATCGGCGGCGAATTCCACGACGTCTACTCCAATAGCTCAAACAACTACGCTTCGCGCACGATGATGGATTTTAGCGTGTTTTCAAACTTCAACTTGCCAGCGGCCGTTACAGGAACCGCAGCGGACCAAGACCCCACACTGCAAAATCTGACTTGGATGCTGCTGGGAGGCGTGGATCTGCAGACGCAAGCGCAGTTCTTCAATAGCGCCGGGACGCGAACGCCCACCGACCTGCGCCAATTCCGCCAACATGAAGTCGCCGGGTTCGGGCAGGATTCCTACAAGCTGTTTTCCAATGTCACGTTCACGTATGGATTTCGCTACGAGTTTTTTGGGGTGCCGACGGAAGTGAACAATTTGTTGTCCACACTCACGGTTCCGCCAGACGGGCCTGCGCCGTTCACGTTTACGCAAGTGGGCGAAGGCAGCGGCCAGGCTCCGCTCTATCACAACGAGTGGAAGAACATCGAGCCGCGTGTAGCAGCGGCCTGGGACCCATTTCGGAATGGCAAGAGCTCCGTGCGGGCCGGATATGGAATTTATCATGACCGCATTTTCGGGCAGCTGATCAGCATGCTGCGAGGCGACCCGCCATACCAGATGCTGGAAACGCAGCCGTGCCTGGGCCTATTGGCGTTCCTGGGATCGCTGGAATCGGGAGCGCCGGATCCCCAGTATCTTCAGCAATGCGCTCTGAGCGCACAAGCGCCTTTGTCGACTTTCCAGTCTTCGCCAGTAGCGAACAATTGCCCGGCGTACGGCCAGGGCCTTTGCTCCCCGATACTTCCTTTCCTGGTGGACCCAAATCTGCGCACGCCTTATACGCAGACGTGGAATATAGGCATTCAACACCAACCATATCCAAACCTCCTTATCGAGGTGAATTATATAGGATCGAAGGGGACGCATTTGCTTCGACTGGTCGATGGGAATCCGCCGCAACCCGGACTGGTGTCGGCTCTGGAGGCACTCGGCGTTCCGCCGGCGGCGTTGCAGTTCAGCAATCTCTGGCTGGGAGCGAACAACGGCTCCCTGCCCTTTATTGCCGCGAACAATAGCGCGTTTCTGCAGGCCGAGCTTTACAAGAGCATTGCCAGTTCCACGTATCATGCGCTGCAAATGAACGTCACAAAGCGTTTTTCACATGGGTTTGCGATCCAAGGGGCATACACGTATTCGCACGCGATCGACAACGCCTCCGACCCGTTGGTTCCTGGCCAAGGGAATCAATCCTTCCCGCGAGACTCCCTCGATTTGGGGCCCGAACAAGGCAATTCCGATTTTGACGTGCGCCACCGCCTGGTGATGAACTACTCCTGGCAGCTTCCTTTCGGGCGTGGCGCCAAGCACTGGTCGGACGGCGTCGTAGGCAAAGTGCTGGAAGGCTGGGACGTTTCGGGCATCTCCACCTTCTCGAGTGGATTGCCCTACGACATCTTCACGAATGTGGATACCCAGCACACGGGTTTCGCGGCGCGCCCTGACTACAACCCGTCGGCAACGGTGGCGCCCAGCAGCAATCCACGCACGCAGACGGGTCCGCTGGTGGGCTTCTTCTCCGTTCCGGCGTTTGGGTCTGCAGGGAATATTGGGAGGAATGTATTCCGCGGGCCGGGAATCAACAACACGGATTTCGTCATCACCAAACGCATCAGTGTAAGCGAACGGACTCGGCTCGATTTGCGTTTCGAGTTCTACAATCTCTTCAACCGCGTACAATTCAATCAGCCCGACAACTCGATCGCTGACGGCCCGGGTTTCGGACAATCTACATCGGAACTGATTCGCCCAGATTTCACGACTGGGGCGCGCCAGATTCAGTTGGCACTGAAACTTACCTTCTGAAATGGCCGAGCGGGTCCAGTTTTCAGTTCCGCCAAAAGGCGATGAAAAGTACATCAGGGTTATCGAATTTGCGGATTTTGGCCCGCTTTTTCGACGTTTGTTTTGCTACGTGCATCGCAAAGTGGTAAAAGTACTTTAGAAGTGCCCGGTTCGCAGGCCGGACCCTCCGAGACCCCCATGTGGCAGAGGCTGGAACCGAACCGCCGGGAGTTCCTCAAGACGTGTGCCGCGGGTGCGGTGCTCGCGGGAGGAACGCATAGGCTCCCTGCCTTTTTCATCGCACATGACAAAACCAAGGTAGTGAACGCGCGCGATCCACAGCTTCGCGGAACGGGCTCGAGCCTGGACTCCGGCCGGCTTCTAAAAATGCTGGATCGCGCCATGCAGGCTCTTTACGCGACGGATTCTCCCCTGGAAGCGTGGAAGAAAGTGGTGCGGCCTGGCGAAGTGGTGGGGCTGAAGGTCAACGGCCTTGCCGGCCGGGGCATATCAACAAGCGTGCTTCTGGTCGAGGTCGTGTGCTCGCGATTGCAGGACGCCGGCATCCCGCAGAAAGACATCATCATCTGGGACCGGCTGAATGCGGACCTGGAACGCTCGGGATTTCGCGTCGCCACGCGCCAGGATCACACACGATGTTTCGGCAACGACACGCTTGGCTACGAAGAGGAACTCGCGATCTATGGCAGCGTGGGCAGTTGCCTATCGAAGACCCTGACCCAGGTGTGCGATGCCGTCATCAACCTACCCGTGCTCAAGGACCATGGAATTGCCGGCGTGACCATGGCGCTCAAGAATATGTTCGGCGCCATCCACAACCCCAATAAGTATCACCTCAACATAGGCGATCCGTACGTCGCCGATGTCAATATGCTGCCGCCCATACGGCAAAAAGTCCGGCTGCACATTTGCGATGCGACCACGGCGCAATACGAGGGCGGGCCATCGTACATGCCGCAATGGACTTGGCCATACAACGGACTTCTGATGTCGCGAGACCCGGTTGCTTTGGACCACACCGGATGGCAAATCCTAGAGCAAAAAAGGGCCGAGAATGGCATGAAATCACTGCGGGCACTCGGACGAGCGCCCGATTACATCGGGACGGCTGCCGATGCGAATCACCGGTTGGGCACGAATGACCCAGGCCAGATTGAACAGGTGGAGGTCTGAACCTCTGCGAGACACGTTCTATGTCGAAAACACACCATAAGCGCAAAGGCGAGGCGAGTTTTTCGCCTGAGGCGCTTTGCCGCGCACAAGACGCCAACGACGCACTGCCTTCTGACTCCGTGCTCGCCTCTCTGAGCAGCCTTGGAGCAACAGAGCACGATCGCAGAACGTTCCTGAAGCTGGCTGGCGTCCCTTGCCTTACAGCTTGCGTGAGTTCTTGTATCGGGGGATGGCCCGGCCTTGCACTGGGCGCCGGCTCGACTCCCGACGAAGATTCGCGGTTCATCGTCGAGGCTCAGTTTTACGAAAAGCTGCCTTTCAAGAAAACCCGCTGCAAGCTGTGCCCTCGCGAATGTGTGATCGACGATCGCGAGCGGGGTTACTGCGGAGTCCGGGAGAATCGCGGAGGCAGCTACTACTCTCTGGTGCATTCCCGCGTGTGCGCCGCGCACATCGATCCCATCGAGAAGAAACCGTTGTTCCATTTCTTCCCCGGGTCCCTTGCGTTTTCAGTGGCCACCGCTGGCTGCAACGTCAACTGCAAATTCTGTCAGAACTGGGATATCTCGCAATCCCGGCCGGAGCAGGTTCGCAACACCTATTTGCCTCCCAAGGAACTAGCCAACCTGGCGCGACAAAATCGCTGCCCGGCCATCGCTTACACCTACAGCGAACCGGTTGTTTTCTACGAGTACATGCGCGACGCCGCCGAAGCAGGCCATGCTTTGGGCATCAAGAGCGTGGTCATTAGCGGCGGGTTCATCCAGCAGGATCCGCTCAAGAAGCTGTGTCCAGGCGTGGATGCGATCAAGGTGGACCTGAAGGCGTTTTCGGAGAAGTACTACAAGGAGGTCGTGAACGGAGAACTCAAGCCGGTGCTCGAAGCGATTGTGACGATGCGCAAGCTGGGAATGTGGACCGAGCTCGTGTACCTGGTGGTGCCCACGTTGAATGACAGCGATGCGGAATTTCGCGCGCTGGCGCAATGGGTGAAAGCCAACCTGGGAGCGGAGGTGCCGCTGCACTTTTCGCGCTTCTACCCGCAGTACCTGCTGAAGAATCTTCCGCCCACGCCGTTGGAAACGCTGGAACGCGCGAAAGCCATTGCGGATGCCGAGGGCCTCCACTACGTGTATTTGGGCAACACTCCCGGAAACCCGGCGGAAAACACATATTGCCCCAAGTGCCGCCGCATCGTGATTGAACGGATTGGATTTACGGTGAAAGAGATGCACCTTCGGAAAGGCAAATGCGAATACTGCCAGCAACCCATCGCGGGCGTGTGGCAATGATGGAAGATGACGCGCACTTGGCGCGCTGTGAGAGAAAGATCATGAGAAAAAGATTCTGTTGGGCGATTTTCATTTTGTTCGCGGTCTTCGGCGCGACACTTTTGGGCAATGGCAGTCTTGCCGATGAGAAAACATCGGTCCGGCAGCCGGCCGTTGCCGGCCAATTTTACCCCGCGCAGCCCGACGAACTCCGGCACATGCTGGATGACTATCTGGCGCAGGCCGCCGTGCCGCCAGTTACGGGGAAAGTGGTGGCTCTAATCGCGCCGCACGCGGGCTACATTTATTCCGGAAAAGTGGCGGCGTACAGCTATGCGCTGCTCAAAGGCCGAAAGTTCGAGCGGGTGGTGGTGATTGCGCCCTCGCATTTCGAGGGCTTCCCGTTCGTTTCGGTTTACGACGGCGATGCCTATGCCACGCCGCTGGGAAATGTCGCGGTGGACAAGGAGTTCGCGGCCAAGCTGGCCAAGTTGAACCCGCTCATCCAGCTTTCCAGCCGCGGCCACGCGCCAACAAAGGAGCAGGGAGAACATGCCCTTGAAGTGCAGCTCCCGTTTTTGCAGCGCGTGCTGGGTGAATTCAAGCTGGTTCCCATAGTGATGGGCGAGCAAAACTATGAAACGGAGAGAGCTCTCGGGCTTGCGCTCGCAAAAATGCTCAAAGGGACGGGGACAAGCACGCTCATCGTGGCCAGCTCCGATCTCTCTCATTACCATACCTACGACGAAGCCACGAAGCTCGATCACAAAGTATTGAAGGCCATCGAGGAGTGGGACTACCTCAGTTTGTCCCACAACCTCGAGTCGCGCATTTGGGAGGCGTGTGGCGGAGGTCCCATTGTGGCCACCATGATTGCGGCCGAGAGACTGGGGGCCAACCAGGCCAAGATCCTGAAGTATGCGAATACCGGCGATGTGACCGGCGACCGGAGCCGCGTGGTGGGCTATGGTGCGGTGGCATTGCTGCAGACACAGACCCGAGCTGCCCAGGCGGACTCGTTTTCTCTCGGTTCAAAAGAAAAAGACGCCCTGATCCAGTTGGCAAAGAAGTCGGTGGAGACGGCCGTCCGGGAAGAGAAACTGTACGAGCCGGCGGCCAGCGATTTTGCGGCGTTCCAGCAGGAGCGCGGCGTGTTCGTGACGCTCAAAGAAAAAGGAGAGCTGCGCGGGTGCATTGGCTTGATTACGGCGGAGAAGCCGCTTTATCTCGGCGTGAGGGATGCGGCCACTTACGCGGCGCTGCGTGATCCGCGCTTTCCCCCGGTGAACGCCGGGGAACTTCCGGGATTGGAATATGAAATTTCGGTCCTCACGCCGTTCCGCCGCATTTTGGACGTAAAAGATATTCGCATCGGCCGGGACGGCCTGCTGATGGTCCAGGGGCGTAGCGAGGGAATTTTTCTTCCGCAAGTGCCGACCGAGCAGGGCTGGGACCGGAAAACCTACCTTGAGGAATTGGGGCGGAAAGCCGGGCTCCCTCGCCAGGCTTGGCAGGATGAAGCGACCGACATCTACGCGTTTTCTGCAATCGTGTTTAATGAACGCAAAGCCCCGGAACCCTTTACGCCGGAACAGCCCGTTTTCCCAAAGTCGACAAACCGGCAAGGACCGCCGGCGCCAAGTTCACCACAGCCATAAGCCAGGCCGTTTCCCGGAAGCCAAAAACAGGAACCAGATACGAGCTGAGAACAACCGCTCCCACACAGGCGCCCGCTAAATCCAGGGCATAGAGCGTTCCGGGACCGCTTGCTTTGCGATTCGAGTTTGAAAAGAAGATTCGCGTTGCCACTGGAAATTGATAGCCCCCAAACAAGCCGCACAACACCGCCAGCACTGGGAACAATATTTGGCTCGCCAGGAAAACGGTGGCAGGGTTTTTGATCGCGGCTAGTGCGTCGAAAAGCGCGTATAGCAACACGGGAGAGAGAGCGGCGAGCAATTGCAGGCTGAAGAGTCGGCGGACGTCTCGCTGACCGGTGGCAGGGGCCGCGGCACGCAGTCCCCAGCGGCTCCCCAAGGTCATGCCCAGCATGAAGCCTGCAATGATGATCGCGAGTTGTTGGTAGACGTAGCCATAAATGGCCTGAAATGCCAGTAGAAGCAGCATTTCCAGGCCGATTAGAGTAAACCCCATCGCAGCAACGCAAAAACCGGCGCTGGCGCGCGAGCGATTCTCCGCGGCGGGCAGCCAGCGTAGAAGAGCAACGAGGCCGAATAGAACCAATGCGAGCGTCAGTGTGACGGAGACGAAACGTACCGCGGCCATGGTCTGGAACACGCGTCGATAAGCGGTGTTGAACCGTGTGCTCCAGAGGGCCACGTCGAAGTAGTAGGCGATGGGCGCGAAGTCACGGTTGGTGCGCGTATCCGCGTCAGGGCGAATCTGCGACTCGAGATCGAGGACACGGTCCGGCATCATGCGGTAGGGAAGATAGTACTCGCGCACGTAGCTGGTGCGGATGTGCCGGGCACGAAGCCGGGCGATGAGTTCCTGGGAATCATTCGTGAGGCTTCCCGCGCGAGCCGCAGCAAAAAAATGAACCGTATCGCCGGGAATGGTAGCGATTTCCGGGAAGACCTGCCGCAGGGTATTGTCAATGCAGCGCAGGAATTCGGCTAGGTCCGGGCTGATGTAATCCTCCGAGGCTTTCAATTGAAAAGAAAAAATGCCTGAGGGGGTGAGCTTGCTGGCCGCCTCCTGGAAAAACTCGAGCGTGTAGAAGCGGTTGAGCTGGGCCGTCTGCGGGTCAGGCAGATTGACGATGAGAACGTCAAATTTAAGATTCGTCGTTCTCAGGAAGAGGCGGCCGTCAGTATTGTGGACATGGACGCGCGGGTCCGCGCGCAGCGGCGCCCACGCTGCGGGGAAGTATTCCTGCGCCAAATCCAGCACCGCCGGATCCAACTCCACGTAATCGATCCGCTCCAGGCTGGGGTGTTGTAGCGCCTGGGAGAGACTCCCGTTCACGCCGCCGCCAATGAGGAGGAGGCTCTGCGGCGCGGGGTGCTGGAGCAAAGCAAAGTGCACCGCTTCTTCGGCGGCCGCTGGGTCGGGAACGTTGAATGCAACCAAGCCATTCTCAAAGAGGCTGCGGGTGCCTTCGGTTTGCACGACGGCCAGGTTGCCGTAGACGGAATTGCGCGCGGCGACCAGCTCGAAGCCGCTCCACAAGCGCTTGAGTGACGTCTTTTCGAGCCAGGGGCAACCGAAGGGGAATACCAGAAACGCGAAAACTCCAACGAGCGCCAGCCCGGCCGCTCTGCGGCGCCGCACGGAGCGAATTGCCAGGCTTGCGGCGCCCAAGAAATTCAGCAGGCACAGCAGAGCGGCGATTTGGAAGCTCGTGAAATAACGGATCAGCAGCAGACTGGCGAGAATTCCGCCCAGGCCCGAACCAAGCGCTTCCAGAAGGTAGACGTTGCTTGTGCCTGCCATCGTGGAGGTGTCCGCTTCCTGGGAAAAGAGCCGGCTGCCCACGGCGAACAGACCCCCAGAGAGCAAGCAGAACGCACTCAAGACCACCAAGGAAGTGAGGATCATCGGCCCTGGCCCCAGGATTTCTCCGGGAACAGGCTGGAAGGCTCCCTTGCTCGCGCGCGCCAAGTAAATCGCCAGGGGAAAGGTGAGGGCGACGAGAACTTCGAGAAGAGCCATGAGCCGGCGAGGCTGGGGTGTTCGCGCGGCCAAGCGGCCCAGCCCGCTGCTCCCGATTGCCGTCCACAGGAGCCAGCTCGCAAGCATGAGTCCGAGGGACATCTCGTTCCCGCAGAAAACCACCATCAGCTCGCGCATCAAAACGATCTGCGCAATCACGGCGGTAAAGCCGATCAGCATCAGAACGGCCAGCACTATCCGTGGAGCTTGCGGGATGCCGCGCAAATCGGCTTGGGAAGTGCTCGTCCTATTCACGGAAGTAGCATTAGTCTGACCGTCGAGGGAAGTCAAACGCGACGTGTGCGACTTATGGACAGAAGGCGTGTTAGACAGCGGGATTCCGGCTCGTTAAAGGATGTAGCGTCTCAATCGTCACCGTGCGCCTTGGCGACAACAGCGCGTTCCTCCTGCCAGGGTGGAAGAATTTTGATCAGCACGTAAAGGATGGCAAAAGGAAGTATCATCAGGGCCACCGCCGGCAGTAGCCCCTCGCGGGTGACAAAATCCATCTTGTAGGTTGTGTAGCCGAGAAAGCTTTTCGAAAAGAGCTGTCCGCCGATCACGACGTTCCACCGCATGGCAAAGATCCCCACAAGCGTCATAACACCGGAAATCGCGTAGATGCGGCGGCGAGCCGCCACGGAAAAGTTGATCATTTGGGTGAAGCTGAGGAGCACCAGAGGCGCCAAGGTGCCCAGAAAAATCTGAATCAGGATCTGCGAATAGAAGAGCCGGGTGTGCACCATGAAATCAAGGCTCCGGAACGACTCATCGGATTCGTAGATGCGATGAATGAGGTCCAGCATCTCCAGCGCGAAATCAATGACAAACGTATAGAAAAGATATTTGGCAATGGTGTCCAGGCAACGCATATCAATGGCGACACGGCGCATCGCACAGGTGGCCATGTACATCAAGAGGACCAGGGCAATGCCGGAAACCATCGCGGAGAAGAGAAACACGACCGGCATCAGGGGAGTGGACCACCAGGGATTCGCTTTCACCGACCCGAAGATAAAACCAACGTAACCGTGCAGAAGAAATGCGGACGGTATGCCAATGAGGGTGATAATCCATCCCACACGATCATCGATTCGCAGCGCCGCCGGACTGACGTTATGCGAACCAAGCGTGAGTGCGCGGTAGAGAAGGCCTTTCACGCCGCGGCTTGATTCGGCGAGGCGCACGATGTCGCGGCGGTAATCCAGCCAGATTTCCACCACCAGCACGACCATCAGATACCAAAGGTAAACGAATCCGAACATCGCCATGGCCGATGCGCGATGCGGCGTCAGGTACATCTCCAGCGAACGTTCAGGATGGCCAAGATGAAGCTGTAACGGAAGCGGGGCAACGATCAGGAAAGCCAGCGCTGTAAGTAAGGCAAGTCTGTACGTCGGCTTCACTTCCTCCACGCGAAACACGCGCTCGAGAGACGCCAGGATGAAGGCTCCGGCCACCAGCCCGGTAAGAAAGGGGTAAAGAACAATGAGGATGCTCCACTGGAGCTCTACCTCATTGGGATACATGAATCCTTCCATGACTGCTTCTTCCTTACCGGACCGAACCGTCGAGGCTGTTGTAGAACAGCTTCGAGCCAGTCGCGAGATGCGGCTTCAGGACCTGCACTGCATGCGTCTTAAGAAACGCGTGAATCGGATCCTTGGGATTCTTCAAGTCGGCCAATTGCCGCGCGCCCGTGGGGCAAGCTTCACAACACGCGGTGGTCAGACCCTTCGTGATCCGGTGATAACAGAGCGTGCATTTATCGGCGGTATGTTTTTTGGGATGGAAGAAACGGCATCCGTAAGGGCAGGCCTGGATGCAATAGCGGCAGCCCAGGCAATAATCGTAGTCGACGAGCACCACACCATCGGGTGTATGGAAGGTGGCGCCGACGGGACATACCTGGGTGCAAGGCGATTCGCTGCAGTGGTTGCACATCTTGGGCACGAAGAAATTCTTTCCATCTTCCGCCTTGCCCGGAGGGAAGCCATCCTTTCCTCCGTTCGGCGAGTCCACTTCGGGGCTCTCGATGTGCCAGTCAGAGACGTGGTAGCGTTCGACCCAGGTCCGGAAGTAGCCTTCCGGGACATCGTTTTCCATCGCGCAGGCGCGCACACAACTCCCGCACCCTATACACTTGGTGATGTCAATGAGCATGCCCCACCAGTGGTCGCTCATTTTATAGTTGGGCGATTCTTCCGGATTGCCGGCGAGAACAAAGTCCCAGGCGACCGCTGCGGCAGGAAGCAAAAGTAGGATTTGGCGGCGGTTCAAGATCATTTCTTGCCCCCCGTGTCAAAACCCGGACTGTGCGGTTTGTGGCATGTGTTGCAGGCCTGCCCACCGGAGTGCTCTTTTACGTTCACCTGCGGGAAACCTGCCGGCTTGGCGGTATTTTCCGAGTGGCAACGGATGCAAAGCTGCGCGACATCCGGCAAAACTGGCTTGATGTTACCTGGATCATCGGCGTGCTTCGCGAGCGGTCCGTGACACGACTCGCAGTTGATGGACTTGTGGACACCCTTCGTTTTCAGCTCGGCAACATCGGGGTGGCAATTCTCGCAGGCCTCGTGCCCTGCAAAGGCCAGGGGCCGCGAACTGAGCTCCACCAGGGCCGCACCGCGAAATGGGCCGTACCGTCCAAAACTCTTCGGAATGGTCACCGACCGGAAAACGAGAAAGAGGATCAACCCGAGCAGGAAGACCCCAGCCAGCCTGATGAGATGGGCAACATCTTTGAATTCACCCATGCAACCGCTCCGCTGAGGGGCTGCCAAATAACGAGTGGAATTCTGTTCGCACGGGATGTGGCGTCATGTCTGGACACGCTTCGATGGTAGGAATCCTTGTGAGGAACTGACTACGCATCAATTGGGCCTATAAAGGAGCGAGGGGAAAGCGTGACGACCGACAATGATTTAACCGCAAAACTCACGTGGCAATAATGACTGGCGTCACTGGGCAGAGTGATGCGCATCACACTTTTGTGAGTCTGTTCACCTTTTTCCGTCTGGAGGGCCGCTAGAACTGGACAAGGCGCGAGATTCCTTCTCGGAAGAGGTCGGGCAGTGCGAGCAGGCTAATCACAATATAGTCCTCGCCGCTGAAATCGTAGAAATGGCCTGGATGAACGAGGATGTGGTGTGTCTGCAGGAGGGTGATGGCGAAGTCTTCATCGGAGAGGCCGGCGGGGAGGCGCAGGACCGCATACCAGCCGCCATCCGCGTCGAGCAGTTCGCAGGAAGCGTGCTGCGACACAAGCGCTCGCAGGTGCGCACGATTTTCGCGCAGGCGTTCTAAAATTTGCGGCTGCAGCGAGTGGCGCTGCTCAAACAAAGCCGGGAAGGCCCATTGCGTGGGGGCATTGAGGGAGAGGTAGGTATCCGCGATGACCTCGAGGCGTTCCAGCGCGGAATGCACGAGCGAATCAGGGCCGGTGGTGACGACCCAGGCGACTTTCATTTGCGGGAGCGCGGCGATCTTGGAGAGGCCGCTGAGGGTGAAAGTCAGCGATTCGTGATTACCGGCGAACGTCGCGCGAGGCGCGGCCACAAAGGAGTAGTCGAGGAAAACTTCGTCAACGATCATGGCCAGGTTGCGCTCGCGGCAGAGTTTGTTGAGGCGATGAACTTCTTCGGCTTGAAGATACGAACCCGTCGGATTGTTGGGATGGACAAGCAAAATCGCGCGCGTGCGGGGAGTGAGCGCGCGAATCACGCTATGGAAATCGATGAACCAGCCGTGGGCGTATTCCAAGGTGTAAGGGATCAGGGTTACGTCCTGCAAGTCCGCAAGATAGTCGAACAGCGGATAGCTGGGCTTGGGCACTAGAATTTCGTCGTGAGGATTGCATAGTAAGCGGAAAACATAGGAGTAGGCTTCGCTGGTGCTGGTGGTGAGAACGATGGACTCAGGGTTCACGACCGCGCGATGGTCCTGGAAGTAGTAGCGCGAAACCTCCTCCCGGGCGGGCAGCAGGCCCTGTGGCTGCGGGTCGTAGGTGAGCGCTTCGGGTTTGCGGAAGGCATCAAGAATGGCAGCGGTGTCGTAGTGGAAACCGCAATGTGTCGGATTGGAAGCGGTGAGATCGAGGATTGGCGTGCCCGCGGCGCGAAGTTCCTCGAGAGCCTGTGCGTGACGGTTGGGCGTGAGCTTCCAGTTGGTGCGCTGAGAGAACATGGGGAGTAGAGAGACCATAGCACAGCGAACCGCGAAGGCGGAATGACGCGGGTCCGTGGAAAGAGTGATGCACAACCTCTTCGAGTCTTGCAGCAACCCACGCGGCTTAGGAATCAGGAGGGAGAAGTTTGGTCGCGCGGTCCACCCGATGGGAGGGAAATACCGGAGAGAATCGCCTTGATCCGGTCGATGACTTCTGGAATAGCGAGCTGCACGGGCTCTGAGAGCTTCTCGGATAACTCGAACGATTGCGCGCCAATGGTGATCAGGAAGGCGCGTGAGGGAATCGCCGCGTAGAGACGCTTGGCGAGGGCGAGCAGGCCGGCAGGGCTGGATCGGTGGGAAAAGCTGCCTGGCGCATCGGGAATGGGTGAGACGTTCCGGGTTTGCACCGCGCCGGGAGGAAGAACGGCCGAAGCGTCCACGAAAATGACCACATCGGCTTCGCTGATGGATTCGGCCAGCTCAGGGGTCCACTGCGTCGAAGAATGGATTTTGGTTTCCGGTTCCCATAGTCCGGAACGCAGCTCACGCGCAACATGCAAGGCCGCCGCGTCATCCCCGCGAAGAGAGTTACCGCAGGCGAGGATGAGCGCACGAATCATGGCGTGTTGCGTAATTCATCGAGCAGCCTGCCGTCCGGCGAAACCAGGCGGAGGTGCAGCGGCATGTGCCCGTCGGCGTGTGTCGAGCAGCTCAGGCAGGGATCGAACGCGCGGATAACGGCTTCCACACGATTCAGCATGCCTTCCGTGAGCTTATCACTGCGCACAAAATGGCGCGCGGCCTGGAGGATGCCGCGGTTCATGGCCAGATTGTTGTGGCCGGTGGCGATGATCAGATTGGCCCAGGTGATCAGGCCCTGCTCATCGACGCGATAGTGGTGGATCAGAGTGCCCCGCGGCGCTTCGCAACAACCGACGCCTTCCAGGTTGTTCAGGGAAGCCGTGTAGCGGGCCTGCTTCTTTGTGATGATGGGATCGAGCAGGTACTCCTGGATATGCTCGATGGCAAAAAGAATCTCAACCAGCCGCGCGTAATGGTAATGGAATGAGCTCAACACCGCATTCCGTTCCAGCGAACGGAATTCCACCCATTCCTGTTGAGCGAGCGGCGTGCCGCAGTTGTCCACCAGGTTCAGCCGCGCGAGTGGGCCCACACGGTAGATGCCGTCGGGATAGCCCAGCGGCTTGTAGTAAGGAAACTTCATGAAGGTGAACGGCTCGACCGCTTCCCCCAGATATTCCTGGTATTGCACGGGCTCGAGTTTATCCGCCACGATGTTCCCCAGCGAATCGGTGAAGCGAATCTTGCCCTCGTAGAAGCCCGCACGCTCATCGACCGTAACCAGCCCCATGAAGAGGCTCGGGAAATTGGCAAAGGTGCGAATCTCCTCGCGAAAACTCTCGAGCTCTCTTTTGAACCAGGTCAGCGCTTTCTGCGCGATCTCAATGACTTCGGGTATATCCGCCAGCAACTTGTCGCGCTTCTCGATACTCAGCGGCTCATTCACGCCGCCCGGAACCACCCAACCCGGGTGCACGCGCTTTCCCGCCAGCGTTTCAATCACCTGCTGGCCGAATTGCCGCAGACGGATTCCCCCGTGACCGAGTTCCGGATGCTTGGCTATCACGCCGAAGATATTGCGATCTTTGGGGTCAGCATCCATGCCCATAAGAAAGTCTGGCGACGAGAGATAGAAGAAACTCAGCGCGTGAGACTGAATGAGTTGCGCCAGTTCCAGGATGCGCCGGAGTTTCCCGGCCGCCGGCGGCACTTTCATAGCCAGAAGGGCATCGCACGCCTTTGCCGAGGCCAGCAGATGGCTCACCGGACAGATGCCGCAGATGCGCTCCATCAGATAGGGCATTTCGTAGTATGGGCGGCCCTCGACGAACTTCTCAAATCCGCGCAACTGCGTGGTATGGAAGTACGCCTCGCTCACGTCTCCGTGATCGTCCACTTGGAGGGTGATCTTGGCGTGGCCTTCGATTCTGGTGATAGGATCAATGGTGATGGTTCTTCCCATTAGTTTTCCCTAGATTCCGAAACGTGAAAGTGCGGCGATGTCGGGGACACGGCCGGCCAGAAGTTCTTTAAGAACCGAATAGATGGTGTCTGCGGACGGCGGGCAGCCGGGCACGAACACGTCCACGGTCACGACCTCGTGCACCGGACGCACGCGCTTCAAAAGCACGGGCAGGCGCTCGGTGGGCACCTGCTGCTGCAGGGTGGCATTTTCAATGTAGGCGCGGTGGAGCACCGCGTCCACGGGAAAGGAGTTGCGCATCGCCGGCACATTGCCCGTCACCGCGCAGTCGCCCAGCGAGACCAGAATCCGCGCTCGCGACCGTACCAGCCGGATCTTGTGTTCGTCTTCATCGGTGCTCACCGAGCCTTCCACCAGCGCAACGTCCACATTCCGCGGAAAGACCTTGGCGTCCACCAGCGGTGAGTATACGAGTTCAAATTGCGGGCTAAGATCGATCAGCCGCTCGTCCATGTCCAGTAACGACATGTGGCATCCGGAGCAGCCGTCCAGCCAGATCGTCGCCAGGGTCGCCTTGCTCATCGTTCAATCTCCCGCATTTCGTTGATGTAATTGAGGAAGTCAGGGTTCTTTTGGGTTTGCATGCCCACCTTGCTCTTTTCAAAGAGAGCGCCGGTGGGGCAGACCTGAACGCACTTGCCGCAACTCGTGCAGGTATCCGACGTGCCCCAGGCTATATCCAGGTCGGTGATCAGATGGGCGTCCACACCGCGCCCGAAAACGCCCCAGGTGTGCGCGCCTTCGATCTCCATGCACACGCGAACACAACGTGTGCACAGGATGCAGCGATTGTGATCCATGGTGAAGCGCTCGTGACTGGTGTCCACGGGCAGGCGCGGGTAACGGTAGGGGAAGCGAACATGGGTGACGCCCAACTGCTTGGCCATGTCCTGCAACTCGCACATGTTGTTGGAAACGCAGATGGAGCAGACATGATTGCGCTCGGCAAAGAGCAGCTCCAGTACCATGCGCCGGTATTTCTCGAGGCGCGGCGATTGCGTGGTGACCTCCATGCCCTCCTCGACCAGCGTGACACAAGCCGGATGGAGCCGCGGCGAGCCTTTGAGTTCCACGAGGCAGAGGCGGCAAGCGCCCGCTTCGGAAAGGCCGTCGAGGTGGCAAAGTGTAGGGATTGAAATGGCGTTTTCGCGCGCGGCGTCCAGGATGGATTGGTCGGCGCGCGCGCTGACGTCCTTGCCATCGATGATTAGTGTCTTAACGGCCGGCGCAGGATTCATGCGGTCACCCCCACAGCGGAACCGCACTCACAAACCCCGGCGCGGCAGCGTTTTTCGTTGATGTGTTCGATGTACTCATCCCGGAAGTAGCGCAGCGTGCTGAGGACCGGGTTGGGCGCGCTCTGCCCCAGGCCGCAGAGGCTGGTGCTGCTGACCATGTCGCAAAGTTCTTCGAGGAGCTCCAAGTCACGAGCGGTGGCGGTGCCCAAGGTCATGCGCGTCAGAAGCTCGTACATCTGGGCCGTCCCGGAGCGGCAGGGAATGCACTTGCCGCAGGATTCGGACATGCAGAACTCCATGAAGTAACGCGCCACGTTCACCATGCAGGCGCTGTCGTCCATGACGATCATGCCGCCGGAGCCCATGATCGAGCCGAGTTCCCGGAGCGATTCGTAATCCACGGAGAGATCGAGGAATTGTTCCGGGATGCAGCCGCCGGAAGGCCCGCCGGTCTGCACGGCTTTGAATTTGTGGCCTTCGGGGACGCCGCCGCCAATCTCATAGATGATCTGGCGGAGGGTCGTTCCCATCGGCACCTCGATCAAACCGACATTGTGCACCTTGCCGGTGAGAGCGAAGACCTTGGTGCCCTTGCTTTTCTTCGTGCCGATGGAGGCGTACCAATCGCCGCCGCGGCGCACGATGCTGGGAATGTTGGCGAAGGTCTCCACGTTATTGATGAGGGTGGGCATGTCCCAAAGCCCGGCTTGCGCCGGATAGGGCGGACGCGGGCGCGGCGAGCCGCGGCGTCCTTCGATGGAGGCGATCAGCGCGGTTTCTTCTCCGCACACAAAGGCGCCGCCACCGATGCGCACTTCCATATCGAAGTTGAATTTGGTGTTGCAGATCTGGCTGCCCAGCAAGCCCAGCCTCCGCGCTTCGCGGATGGCCGTGCCAAAGCGCTTCACGGCGAGCGGATACTCGGCACGAACATAGATGTAGCCGCGCGACGCGCCCACCGCATACGCGGCAATGGCCATGCCTTCCAGAACGCGATGCGGGTCGCTTTCCAGAACGCTGCGATCCATGAACGCGCCGGGGTCGCCTTCGTCGGCGTTGCAAATCACGTACTTGGTGGTGCCGGCCGTTTTGGCCACCGTGCCCCACTTGAGGCCCGTGGGATATCCGGCGCCGCCGCGTCCCCGCAAGCCGCTCTTGGAGACTTCCTGGACGATTTCGTTCGGGTTCATTTCTGTGAGGGCGTGGACCAGCGCCCGGTAGCCCTCTACCGCGATATACTCTTCGATTTTTTCCGGATCGATGCGGCCGGAATTCTCCAAGACGATCAGGTTTTGGCGTTGAAAAAAGGGCTGCTCCCGCGAACACAAAAGCCGCGGCACCGGTGCGCCTTCCAGGTGCTCCACGATTTCGGCGGCGTCGGCAGCGGCAACACTTTTGTAGAGCTGGCCGGAAGGTTCGGAAGAGACCAGCGGGCCCAGGGAACACAATCCCATGCAGCCGGTTCCGCGCACGCCACACGTGGCGCCCGTTCGCTTCACTTCTTCTTCGAGCGATTTCTTCACCGCGTCGCTGTGCAGTGAAAGACAGCCCGCCGCCACGCAGACATTCAACTCGCGGGGCGATTTTTCCCGATTCTCGCGCGTTTCAGCGGCAATCTGTTCGAGTTCCTCGAAGGTCATGCGGGCCTCCATCCTGCCAGCTTTTCGCGGAGGTTTTTGCCCGCCACGTTGCCCATCGTTTCCCCGTCAAACACCACAGCGGGAGCGACGCTGCAAGAGCCGATGCATCGCGCGGTCATCAGGGAAGCCTTGGCGTCAGGCGTGGTTTCCCCCGCTTGGATGCCGAGGGCCGCTTGCGCCTCATTCAGGAGCGCGCCGGCGCCCTTGATGTAGCAGGCAGTGCCCATACAGATGAGACAAACGTGCTCGCCGGGCGGCTTCATGGTGAAGAAGTGATAGAAGGTGGCCACGCCGTAAGCCTGGCTGAGCGGCACGCGGAGCGAATCGGCCACGAAGCGCAGCGAAACCTTGTCCAGGAAGCCGAACGATTCCTGAACGGTGTGCAGCGTCTCGATCAGGGCGTCGCGCGCGTAGCCATGGCGGCGCATCGTGCCGTTGACAATTCTCCAGCGTTTGTCCTCTGAGGGCAGAGGGGGTTTCTTCGAGGTAAGAGGCATAGTCTAATTTTCCTGTAAAGGGCCCAAAGGGGGGCACCTGCCATGCTTACATGCCCAATCACGCCAAACTATGACGTAGCTCACACGCGAGCATCATACACCTCGTGGTCGGATGGCGACATCGCTCGAACATGGAATCGATGATGGCCGCATGCTATTGAAAAAAAGGCACCTCCATGGAATGACTCCTGGGTGTTGAAAAATTCAACAGCCGATGAGTGCATTTGCGCAGCTGAATTTGCCCCCTCATTTTTTCGATGTGAGCTAGCTATTTTTCTTGTCAATCAGGTTGGGCTTCCAAGAATGAGGATCGAATCAGTCATTCGTGTGCCTAGTTTCATTTGCGAAAAGCCTGGGTTTGCCCGTAGAGGTCTTGCCCGGCTGCCTGCGGGGGCATAAGCTCATGCAGGAGTGCACTGGCGGGAGCCTGGTGCGGTATTGCGCATTTCCTTGGGGAGAATTTGGACCCAGTCAGGCGCAAACGGACCCTTGGATGCCCTGCTTGGATTTGGCCTGCACATGTTTCAACCGGGAGGTCCGGCAAGCCAGGCCACCCCTAAGTTGCAGAGCATCTTGGCGCGCCTATCTTTCCGCGGGGAGAAACAGTATCCTCGAATTCAGGGGGGAGTACCTGCATGTGCCTGGCGATTCCCGGTAAAGTCTCGCAAATTGATGTGCTGGACGGCGTGCGATCCGGACGCATAGAGTTTGGCGGCATCACCCGGCAAGCCTGCCTCGACTTCGTGCCGGAAGCGAACGTCGGCGACTACGTGATGGTGCATGTGGGGTTCGCCATCAGCGTGGTGGACAAAGACGAAGCCGAGCGCACCTACGCCCTGCTGGAAAGCATGGGTGTCCTGGCCGAAGAGCTTGCTCCGGGTGGCGGGGATCCCACGCCATCATGAAATACCTGGACGAATACCGCGACGTCAAGATCGCGCACGCCTTGGCTGCGGAGATCCGGAGGCGCTCCACGCGGCCGTGGGTGCTGATGGAGATTTGCGGCGGGCAGACGCATACGCTGATGCGCTATGGCATCGACGACTTGCTCGGCGAAAGCGTGCAACTCGTGCACGGACCCGGATGCCCGGTGTGCGTGACGCCCCTGGAAATGATCGACCGAGCCATAGCGCTGGCGCGCCTCCCCGATGTGACGCTGGTCTCTTATGGGGACATGCTGCGCGTGCCGGGCTCGGAAACGGATTTATTCCACGTGAAGGCGGAAGGCGGCGATGTGCGCGTCGTGTACTCGCCGACCGATGCGGTAGAGTTGGCGCGCAGCCAACCGGGGCGCCAGGTCGTTTTCTTTGCGATTGGGTTTGAGACGACAGCGCCGGCGCATGCCATGGCCGTGCTGCAAGCCGAGCGCCTGGGGCTGCGTAATTTCAGCTTGCTCGTTTCCCACGTGTTGGTGCCTCCGGCGATCCGCACGCTGCTGAGCTCGCCGAAAAATCGCGTGCAGGGATTCATCGCGCCCGGGCACGTTTGCACCGTGGTGGGGATGCGCGACTACGACGACCTGGTGCGCGAATTCCACGTACCGATTGTCGTTGGCGGGTTTGAGCCCATCGATTTGCTGGAAGCGATTCATATGCTCGTGGAGCAACTCGAGGAGGGCCGCGCCGAGGTCGAGAATCAGTACTCGCGATCGGTGCAGTATGAGGGGAACCGGCCAGCGCAGGATGCTGTCGCGCGCGTGTTTGAAGTATCCGACCGGAAATGGCGCGGCATCGGCCCGATTCCGGAAAGCGGCCTGCGGCTCAAGGAGAAATACGCTGCCTTCGATGCCGAAAGGTTGTTCGATCTCGCGGACGTTTGCGCGGAGGAGCCGAGCGAGTGCATCAGCGCGGAAGTCCTGCTTGGCCTCAAGAAACCCACGGACTGTTCTGCGTTTGGAACGCGCTGCACGCCCGAAAAGCCGCTGGGCGCGCCGATGGTTTCTTCGGAAGGTGCGTGTGCCGCCTACTACCAATACCGGCGCCACCTCGTTACACTCTGATTCCGTGTCCAAAGACGAGACCAAGGACCTGGCCGCATTTTCCTGCCCTGTGCCGCTTCCGGCGGGCGCGCGCATTCTTCTGGGCCATGGCAGCGGCGGCAAACTCAGCGCGGAGTTACTGCAAAATGTTTTCCTCCCCGCGCTCGGAAATCCCGTCCTGAATCGCCTGGAAGATCAAGCCATCGTTTCGTTGAACGGCGCGCGGCTGGCCATCACCACGGATTCGTTTGTCGTGAAACCCCTGATTTTTCGCGGCGGCGACATCGGTTCGCTGGCCGTGCACGGCACCATCAACGACCTGGCCATGGGCGGTGCCGCACCGTTGTGGCTGAGCGCCGCATTTATTTTGGAGGAGGGTCTGCCGATGGAGACGCTGCGCCGCGTCGTCGGTTCCATGCACGAGGCAGCCGCAAACGCCGGAGTGGAAATTGTCACTGGTGACACCAAGGTTGTGGAGAAGGGCAGCGCCGACGGGATCTTCGTCAATACCACCGGCATCGGCCTGGTGCGCGAGGGCATAACCCTTTCCGCAGCGCAGGCGCGGCCGGGCGACGCGATTCTGGTGAGCGGGATGCTCGGCGATCATGGCATCGCGATTTTGGCCGAACGTGAAGGACTGCAATTTGAAACCGCGGTGCAAAGCGATTCCGCGCCGCTGCATACCCTGGTGGCGAGCTTGCTGGAAGCGACGCGCGAGGTGCGCTGCCTGCGTGATCCTACGCGCGGTGGGCTTTCCAGCACGCTGAATGAAATTGCCGCCAGCTCCGGCGTGGGCATGGAGCTGGAAGAAACTTCCATCCCGGTCCGAGAGGAGGTGCGCGGCGCATGCGAGATGCTGGGTCTCGATCCGCTCTATGTTGCGAACGAGGGGAAGCTGGTGGCGATTGTTGCGCCGGACTCCGCCAAAGCGGCTTTGCGGGCGCTGCAGAACCATCCGCTTGGCAAAGACGCTCGCATCATCGGCCGCGTGACCTCCGAGCATGCGCGCATGGTGGTGATGCGGACGCCGTTCGGCACCACGCGCATCGTTGACATGCTGGCTGGCGATCAACTGCCGCGCATTTGTTAAGGGGGCCCATTGCACGAGGTCGGTATCGCTTCTTCCATCATCAAATCGATCGAAGCCGAGGTGCGCCGACGCCCGGACGCGCAGTTCACCGCCGTAGGCGTGCGCATCGGGGAACTTTCCAATGTGGATCGTGATGCCCTGGCTTTTGCGTTTGAGGCGTTGACGCTAAGAACGCCGCTGGAGCACCTGCGGCTTGAAATTGAGTGGTGTCCACTGCGCCAGAAGTGCCTCGCGTGCGGCGAGGAGTTTGTGGTGAAAGGCTGGGAACTGACCTGCCCCAAATGCGGCGAGACGCGAAGCGCCTGCATCGGCGGCACGGAACTCGATATTGCGTATGTGGAGTTGGAGGAACCATGCGAGAAGTCGTAGAGAAAAAAGTCCTCAGCGAGAATGACCGGCTGGCGGCGGAGTTGCGTCAGCGCTACCGCGAGCAGCACATTCTCTGCGTCAATTTCATCAGCTCGCCGGGCTCCGGGAAAACGGCGCTGCTGGAAAAAACGCTGGGAAGCTTTGCGCCGGGCACACCGGTGGCGGTTCTCACCGGGGATTTACAAACGGACAACGACGCGCGGCGCCTCATGCGGTACGGCTTTCCGGTGCGGCAAATCGTTACGGGAGGAACCTGCCATCTGGACGCGAGAATGGTGGAACGTCATCTGAACGAACTGGGCTTCCACGGCCCCGGCTTGTTGCTGGTGGAAAATGTGGGCAACTTGGTCTGTCCATCCAGCTACGACCTGGGCGAGGCGGCGAAAATTGTTCTGTTGAGCGTTACCGAAGGCGAGGACAAGCCGCTGAAGTATCCTGGCATTTTTCACCGCGCTTCGCTGATGATCTTGACCAAAACGGATCTTCTTCCCCACGTCGAATTCGACCCCAAGCTCGCCCTGGAAAACGCACGCAAGATTCATCCGGAGATCGACTACCTGGCGCTTTCTTCCAAGACTGGCGAGGGTTTCGACAAGTGGCTCGCCTGGCTCGCCGCACTCCAGCAGAAAGCCCGGCAGGAAGCCCCTGCGGCGATTTCCTGACGGGCCCTATCATTCACCATGACGCCAGCGTCCCCAACGGGAGTACTTCGCAAAGCTATCGAGGTCACCGGCATTGTCCAGGGCGTCGGCTTCCGCCCGTTCATCTACCGGTTGGCCAATGAATGCAATCTCGCGGGCTTCATCGCCAATACGCCGGCGGGTGTGAGCATCGAAGTGCAGGGGCTGGCGGATTCCGTCGCGTCGTTTCTCGCCAGATTGCCGAAAGAAATTCCGCCGCTGGCGAAAATCACTTCGCTGGTGCCGCGCGATGTTGAATTGCAGCCGGACACAACGTTTCGCATTCTTTCCAGCCGCCGCGACCAACCCCCCAAGGCGCTGATCTCGCCGGACGTGGCCGTCTGCGAGGATTGCTTGCGCGAAATGGCCGATCCACGCGACCGCCGCTTCCGCTACCCGTTCATCAACTGCACGAATTGCGGGCCGCGCTTCACCATCATTCACGATATTCCTTACGACCGCGCGCGCACGTCCATGGCTGCGTTTAAGATGTGCGCGGCCTGCCAGGCGGAATACGACGATCCTGCAAACCGCCGCTTCCACGCGCAGCCCAACGCTTGCTGGGATTGCGGCCCGCAGGTGCAGTTCCTTGACGACAACGGCGCCCGCGTGGATGTCGCCGAACCCATTCGGGAAGCCGCGCACTTACTGGAAAGCGGCGCCATCGTTGCCATCAAGGGACTCGGCGGATTCCATCTGGCCTGCGACGCAATAAACGACGCGGCCGTAGATCGTTTGCGTGAACGTAAACGCCGGGTGGAAAAGCCGTTTGCCGTCATGGTGGGTCACATCGGGGACGCCGAGCGCTTCTGTATAGTTGAAGAGGCTGCGCGCAAGTCGCTTCTTTCACGCGAGCGCCCAATTGTGCTGTTGCCGCGCCAGCCCGAAGTGCATGTGGCTGCCGGCGTCGCGCCGCGCAATCGCTTTCTCGGCATATTTATGCCCTATACGCCTCTTCATCATCTTCTCTTTGCGAGTGGCAGAAGCGATGCTCTCGTGATGACCAGCGGCAACCTCAGCGAGGAGCCCATCGCCATTGACAATGACGAAGCCGTGCAGCGCTTGCGCGGCATTGCCGACGCGTTCCTCGTGCACAATCGCGACATCCTGCGGCGTTGCGACGATTCCGTTGTGCGCCAGGCGGCGGGCCAATCGCAAAAGCTGCGCCGCTCCCGCGGGTTTGTGCCCGTGCCCGTGGCGCTAGAGAGCGAATCGCCGCCTATCCTGGCGGTTGGCGGAGAGCTGAAAAACACGGTGTGCATTGTGCGCGGCAGCGAAGCGTTCCTCAGCCAGCATGTGGGCGATTTAGAAAACCTGGAAAGCTACCGCTTTTTTGAAGAGGCCATCGAGCACCTGCAGCGCATCCTGGAAGTGCAACCCAAAGTGATCGCCTACGATCTGCATCCGGACTATTTCTCGACCAAGTGGGCGCTGGGCCGGGAAGGCGTTCGGCTGATCGGCGTGCAACATCATCATGCGCATGTCGCCGCGTGCATGGCGGAAAACCATCTCGACGGCAAAGTGATCGGCATCGCTCTTGACGGCACTGGTTATGGCACCGATGGCGCAATCTGGGGCGGGGAAGTGCTCCTTGCGGACTACACGAATTTTCAGCGTGCCGCCCACCTGGAATACGTGGCGCTGCCGGGTGGCGAGGCAGCGATTCGCGAACCCTGGCGCATCGCTGTGGGCTACCTCGCGAAACACTTCGGCAAGTCGCTGCCTGCCCTTGAGATTCCTTTCACCAAGGCGTTGGACCGGCGCAATCTGGATATCCTTCTGCAAATGATCGACCGCGGCGTGAATTCTCCACCCACCTCGAGCTGTGGGCGTCTTTTCGATGCGGTGGCCGCTCTGATCGGCTTGCGCAACACGGTGAACTACGAAGCGCAGGCCGCCATTGAACTCGAAATGGCGGCCCATGAATCTACTGACGAGAGCGCTTATCCGTTTGACTTGCAGCGCACAGGGGAAACGTGGCAAATCGGTACGCACTCGCTCTTCGATTGGCTGCTGCGCGATATTCGCCGGGGAGTGCGGGCCGCGGACATCAGCCGCAGGTTTCACAATGGCCTGGCTTCCTTATTCCTCGGACTTGCGGAGAAACTTCGCGAATCGCATGGGTTGAATCGCGTGTGCCTCAGCGGCGGCTGTTTTCAGAATGTTCTGCTGTTCCGGTTGCTGATTGCGGCGCTTCGCAAACAGAATTTTGAGGCCTATTTTCACACCGAGGTGCCTGCCGGGGACGGCGGGATCAGCCTGGGGCAGGCGCTCGTCGCCGCGCACCGCCTGCGCATTACTGAGGCAAGCTCCTAGCGCGTGCCGAATTTCCTGCTGCCGGTGATGCCCTTTCCTTCCGTCACGGTGATCGTCTGGCCCGCCGCCACATTCGCCAATTTGTCCACTTGCCCGCTGAGCCAACGAATTTCGATGCTATCCGCTTGCTCGTGCATGGCAAGGCCAAAGGTCAACACGAGTTCGCTTGCCGAAAGGTAACTGGAGCCGCTCCGCAGCATCTCTGATTGGGATTCGCCGCCGGCGGTCAACTTCACCACCGTGCCGATGCCATCGCGATTGGATTTGGTTCCGATCAGTTTTATACGCAGACTTTTATTCGCGGCGGCCGGGTTACCGGTGAATTCGTTCTCAAAAAGAAAGACCGGCCCGCCGTTGGTCGAGAGCAGGAGGTCCAGCCGGCCATCGTTGTTGATATCGCCATAAGCCGCGCCACGTCCCACGCGCGGCGTGGCGAAACCCGCGCCCAGGCTCTTCGTTACTTCCTGAAAATTCCCCTTTCCGAGGTTGCGGAATATGTGCGGAGGCATGGCGTACTTCACATTGGGCTGCACGCGCTGGATATCTCCATCAATGTGGCCATTGGCGATCAGAATGTCCGGCCACCCATCCAGGTCGTAATCGAAGAAAAAGCAGCCGAACCCAAGAGTGAGCAGGGAATTGCGCCCGATTTCCGAACGCGGCGCCTCATCCACGAACAATCCTTTCCCCTCGTTGTGATACAGCGAAAGCATCTGGTTGGAAAAATTCGTGATCAAGATGCTAGCCATGCCGGAGCGATCGTAATCCGCCGCATCCACGCCCATTCCCGCGCGCGCCACGCCATCCTCGCTGAAGGCCACGCCCGCTACGACGGCCTTCTCCGTAAACGTGCCGTTGCCGTTATTGCGATAGAGTTTGTTCGGCTGCGTGTCGTTGGAAAACAACAGGTCGGGCCAGCCATCGTTGTCATAGTCCAGAATCGCGATTCCCAGTGTCTTTGACGTGGGCTCCCAGAGGCCCGCCTTCTTGGTCACATCTTCAAATGTACCGTCGCCGCGATTGTGCCAGAGTCGCACGGACGCGCCCTTGTAAGACTCGGGCGTGCAGTACGATTTACTCTTGCCATCGAGCGTGCAGTAGAGATCGCCTTCGAGCGACCATTGCACGTAATTCGCCACCACCAGGTCCAGCTTGCCGTCCCGGTCGTAATCCACCCATGCCGCGCTGGTGCTGAATTCCTTCGGCCCCAGCAATCCCGCTTTTTGCGTTACGTCCGTGAACGTGCCGTTGCCATTGTTGTGAAAGAGTCGGCTCTGCCCCAGCGCGGTTACGAAAAGATCGTCGTAGCCGTCGTTGTCGTAATCGCCCACGGCCACGCCCATGCCGAACATTTCGACATCCAGGCCGGCCTTGTGCGTTACATCGGTGAATGTGCCGTCGTGATTGTTGTGGTACAGCTTCGGCGTGCTGCGTTTGGAGGCATGGCCCGGCCAGTCCATGCCATTTACGATGAAAATGTCGGGCCAGCCATCGTTGTCGTAGTCGATGAAGGCCACGCCCGGCCCCATGGTTTCAGGCAGGTATTTCTTGCCGAAGGCCGCATTGTTGTGAACAAAATGGATGCCGGCCTTCTGGGTGATGTCGCGAAACGTAATGGTGTTAGCCGAAGAACTCTGCTGCGTTTGCGCGCTCGCTCCCATTGCGCACGATAGCAGAAAGAGCGCTCCCCAAAATCTCCTCACTGGCCCTCCGCCGTTGCCTCGCGGCCCACGCCCAAAGCATCCGCCACGCGGTTGATGTAGTTGAACCACGACGCAATCAGTGTGATCTGCAGAATCCCGCGGTCATCAAAGCCCGCGGCGCGCAGCTTCTGGTGATCAGCAGGGCTGCACTGCGTCGCATCTCTCGTCAATTTCACGACATACTCCAACATGGTTTTGTCCTGCTCGCTGATGGGGGCGAAGCGAAAATCCTTGCGAAGCGCCTCCACCATCTTTTCGTTCAAGCTGACACGACGCAGAAACTCTGCGTGGGATTCGATTCAATAGAAGCAGCGGTTCGTCACCGAGACCATCGTGGCGATCATTTCGTGCTGCTCGCGCCGCAAAGGCAGCTGCGGCGACATCAGCGCCCCAAACGTGCTGAAGGCATGAAACAGCACTTGGGGAAGCAGGCTGTGCGAACCGACGATGCTGTTCTCGATGCCGTGATCCACAATCGGCACGGGCGTCGCGTACTCCATGGGATACATCGTGCGCTGTTCCATGATGGCTTTGCGCACCGGCTCGTCGTCTTCCATCTTTACTGTCTTGATCCAGGTCATCGGCGGTTTCCTTTGCCTGTGGAAAAATGTAATTGTTCAGCGGCCCGCGCTCGCCACAGCCTTCTTGACCAGTGCGTTCCGTGCCATGGCAGCGGCCTTTGCTGGTTTTGCCCCAGTCACGGAGCCGAGCGCGACCGAAACATGCTCGTGGATCGCCTGGCGCTCATTGTTGTCGTCCGGATGCGCTTGGCGGTACGCCCCGGTCAGCGCCTGCGAGGCTTCATCAGCTTTGAAGCGCAGGTATCGTTCCTTATGTTCGTTGGCGCGTGCCTCGTCGCCTAGGCCCGTATAGCAAAGCATCAGATTGTAATTTGCCTGGAGATCTTCCGGGTCGATCGCCAGAGTTTGCCGGAGTTCCTTCACCGCATCGGCGTAGCGCTTTTGCAGGAAGAGCACGCGCCCCAATTCGTCGTGGACGACGCGGTCGCGCGGGTATTGCGCCAGCACGGCTTGCAACGCTTGCGCCGCTTCGTCGTACTTGCCCTCTTCCTTCAAAACGCGCGCATAAAAGAAATTCGCCCGCGCCAGGCCCGGCTTCAGCGCCAGGGCTTTCAGCAGCATCGCGCGCGCGCCCTCCGTGTCTCCTTCCTGCACGCGCACGCGCCCGACGTTTGTCCAGCCGTCGGGATTTTGCGGATCCATCTCCGTGATTTTTTCGAACGCCTGCTCCGCGCCTCTCAGGTCACCTTGGAGAAACAGTCCGATGCCGTAATCGTTCCATCGCGTCCAGTCCTCGTTTACCCACGCCACCCGGGGCTTCGGGGCCGCAGCCGATTTCGGCAAAACACGCAGGCTCTTCGTGTCCTCCGCTACGGTGATGATTGGCAAATCCGGAATCGCGGGAGTCCTGCTGGAAACATGCGAGAGATCGCCGTTGAAGTCCCATTTGCGGTCGTCGTGGTCCGGCGTAACGTCGCCGGCGGAGTGCGGGTCAAGCACGCCACCAAAAGCGAATTGCGTGTTCCACCATTGGAATTTCCTGTAGTTCAACTTGGCGTGGAGGTTGATGTGTTCGTCCGCGCTTTCCGGCACGTGCAGGCGGTAGTGCACCGTGTCCGCGGCGCCGGGGGGAATCAAGCGGACATAGACGGTGGCGCGGCTGGCCCACGCATTGCGTTTGTTGATGGGATTGCCGTGCGCATCTATCTGCAGCGATTTGTAAAAGTGTGCCCCAGGATCGACCGGGCCTTTGCCATCGTCCGCCACCTTGCCGCTCCAGAAAATCGTCTGCCCTTTGTCATCCGTGGCCTGCAATTCCACCCAGACGTCGAAAGCGTCCACCGTGCCGCCCGGGAAGAAATGCCCGACCTTGCGCGTACGCACCACAACTTCCACCAGCACATCATCCCCGCGTCGCACTGCAGCATCCACGCGCCCCAGCGGCGCGGTGATCTCCCGCGCTTCTCCAGCCGGGCCTTTCGGCAGAGGAATATCCGCCTCTTCACCCACCGCGAAGGTTGTCGAGAGTTCCTGCTTCGGCGCTTCTGTGGATCTTTGCTCTCCTTTTCTGCCTGCTGGCGCAATCGCAAAAATATCCACGCTCAATTGCCTGTCCTGCAAAAACTTCCGGCTCGCTTCCAATTGCGCGGCATCCTCATTCGCAACGGGCACCGCGGTGTTGGCTCCGGGGAAGCGGTGCGAGTGCACATAGCCGTCAATATTGCCATCGTCCTTCGATGGCACTAATGGCATGTGGCAGTCCGCGCACATCATCGGGGTTGCGGGATAATAAAATGACCGTGCGCCCTGCCCGGAAACGCCGCTGGCCTGCCAATTGTCGTACTCGTTGAAACCCCGAACCCAGCGATAGCTGTTCAGCGGCACATCGAGATGCACCTTGTGGCAGCCGGAGCAGAACTCCGGCACCTGATTCCTCATGAATGGCTTCAGAAACACGCGGCGGTGGGGCTCCGGATTCAGGCGCACCATGAAGTCATGAAGCCCGCGGATGATGGGATTGTCGCTCGCGGCCAATTCGTGCAGCTTCGGGTATTCCAGCACGAAATCGCCCTGCCCCATCGTGCTTTTCACTTGTACGATGCTGTGGCACATCATGCAGCTCAGGCCGGCCTGCGCTTCGGGCTTGTGGATATTCTGCTTGATCGGCGTGTCCATCATGCCGCTGAAGAGCAACGCCGGATCGTGACAACCCGCGCACCACTTGGACGGCTGCACTCCGGCGACGTCCTGCATGTACTCGATGCTCTTGCGGTACCACTGGTTGTTGAACGAGGAAAAATGGTGCATCGAGCTTTCCCACTGTTTGTAAATGTCCGCGTGGCAGCGTTCGCAGGCCTGCGACTTCAGGAAATAATCGGAGGGGATGTACTTTCCGTCCGTTGTTTGCGCGGAACTCGGAAAGAATTTTCCATGTGCGCCGTCGCCCTCCTGCAGCATAGAAGCCGGTGAAATCTGGGGATTCTGCACGACGTACCTATTTTTCCAGGCGAATTCTCGCGCATACCGGGAGCCTGCGGCGATACCCGCGGCCGCCACAACCAGGGCGGCGAATCCTGCTACTTGTCTGCCAAAGCTCGCGCCAAGCCAGCCTCGCGCAGAGAGCCATGAAGCCGCCAGCAAAATCACGCCCAGGGTGCACAGGGCAATATGTGCATACAACCAAGCTTTCAAACGATGCGGCGTTCCCAGGCGAATCAACGCCAGACCCACAGCCGCGCCCGCTGCAAACAGAATCCAACCGAAGCGCGCCAGCAACCGCTCCTTGCCGATTCCTCGAAATAGAAATACCACCAGCGCCAGCGAAACCAGCACGCCCAATCCCGTGTGCAGAAGAACGGCGCCGGCATAAATGAGAGTCGCGGATGGAAAGGCGTAGAGATAAATCGCGGTTACAACGAGGACCAACACGCCAAGCGAGCGCCAGCGTTCCATTTCCCCCCCAGATCAACTGGTTCAGCGGTCCTGTCCCCCACAATTAAAAATGCGGCCGGGTGGTCGTGTGCCCGGCCGCAATCTTTGTTGGGGTGCTTCCTGGTTAGGCGAAGGCAAAGCCTGATTCGGAAGCGATGTCAAAGTTGCATCTTTTATAGAGCAGCAAGTGAGAGTTGACAATACTGTGAAAGCATTAGAACTGGAAAATCTCCTTAATGCCCTTATTTTCAATGATTTGGTAGGCCCTGCCGGTCTTGAGCATAAGGTGCTCCTGGTTCTGCCCGCTGGGCCATTCCACGACCACGCGGTCAATGACGTCCTGCTTACCCACGCCAAACGTTACCGGCAATTCCGATTGCGACAGATAGCTGGAGCCGCTGCGAACAACGCGCAACTCCGTCTGGCCATTGAAGAAAATCCGCACGTTCGCACCGATGGCGTCGCGATTCGATTTGGTGCCAATCAAGTGGAAGCGAATGCTGCGATTGCCGGAGAGCTGATCATTGCGATAGAGAAACGCCGGCCCATTGTTGGTGGTGAGCAGAAGATCCTGATCGCCGTCATGATCGAAATCGCCGACGACCAAGCCGCGCCCGACTTTGGGCGAATCATATCCGCCGCCGACATCACCGGCAATGTCGCGGAATTTGCCGCGGCCGAGGTTCAGGAAAAGCTGCGCGGGCTGCGCGTAGCCGACGTTGCCGCGAATGTGGCGCACCGTATCATCGATGTGGCCGTTGGCGACGGCGATATCCAGGAGCCCGTCCAGGTCCGCGTCAAAAAAAACGCAGCCAAAACCCAAGGTGTTCCGCGAAGCCGCGCCAAGTCCCGTTTGCATGGCCACGTCGTCGTAAGCCTGTCCCGTTTCACGGTAGAGTCCGATCATCTCGTTATCAAAATTAGTAATGATGATGCCCGGCTTGCCGGAGTTGTCGTAGTCGGCGACGTCCACGCCCATGCCGGCACGAGCCTTGCCATCCACGCTGAACGCCAGGCCCGCCTCTACGGCGGCATCCTTGAATTTGCCGTTGTGCAGATTGCGGTAAAGCTTGTTGGGCTGCGTGTCGTTCGCGACCAGCAGGTCCGGCCAGCCGTCCTGATCGTAGTCCAGCATGGCCACCCCGAGGGATTTGGAACTGCTGTCGAAGATGCCGCTGGTCGCGGTTACATCCTCAAACGTGCCATTGCCCCGGTTGTGGTAGAGCCAGCAGGTGTCGCCGCGATACGCTTCCGGCGTGCAATAGGATTTGTTTTTGCCATCGAGGCTGCAGAAGACGTCGGTCTCCGCCGTCCAATGCACGTAATTGCAGACGAACAGGTCGAGGAAACCATCGCGATCGTAATCGAACCAGATCGCCGAACTGCTCAGCCCTTGCTTACCAAGCAGGCCGCTGGCTTTAGTGACGTCGAGAAATTTGCCCTTGCCCGTATTTCGGAACAACCGGCTCTGTCCCACACAGGAAATGAAAATGTCAGGATAGCCGTCGTTGTTGTAGTCGCCCACTGCAACGCCCATGCCGTACATTTCCACGTCCAGGCCCGCCGCCTGAGTGACATCGGTGAACGTGCTGTTGCGGTTGTTACGATACAACTTCATGGTTGTCCGCTGGCGTTTGTGCCCCGGCCAGTCCATGGAGTTCACCAGAAGAATGTCCTGCCAGCCGTCCGCGTCGTAATCCAGAAATGCGCAGCCCGATCCCAGGGTTTCGGGAAGCAGCTTGCCGCCATACGCGCCGCTGTTGTGTCGGAAGCGCAGGCCCGCGCTGCCAGTGACATCCACAAAACGAAATCCTGCCGGAGCGGCGGGCAGGGCGCGGGGAAATGCCGCGTGGATCAATCCCGCCGCAACGGCCTGCCGGATGAAATCGCGGCGCTTCACGGAAGATTCACCAGCCCGTTGCGGATCGCATAGACCACCAGCTCGGCCGTCTTGTGAATGCCGAGAGCGTCCATGATATTCGCGCGGTGGACAGACACCGTGTTTACACTCAGATTCAATTCCGTGGCGATTTCCCTGTTCGACTTGCCCGCGACGATGTGCTGCAGGATTTCCAGCTCGCGCGGTGTCAGACCGGTGTCGCGCTCGCCCTTCAGCGCCCCGCCTCGCGTAATCTGTGGATCGAGCACGGTCTGGCCCTCGGCCACTTTCTTGATCGCGCTGACGAGGTCGAGGTCCATCGCGTTCTTCAGGATGTAGCCCCGCGCGCCCGCTTCCAGCGCCTGCCTCACCAGCGTGTCTTCCGAATGCATGCTCAGCATCAGGATAGCGGTTTCCGGCAGCATCGCCAGAATGCGCCGCGACGCTTCAATGCCATTCATCTGCGGCAGGGCACAATCCATCACGATGACATCGGGACGCAACTGCTCCGCCAGCTCCACCGCTTCCAGGCCATCGCTTGCTTCACCCGCAACGTCAAACGTTGGCTCGTCCTCCAGCATGCGGCGAAATCCGCGGCGCACCAGTGCGTGGTCGTCCACCAACAGAACTCGCAATTTATTCGCCATGCGCTTCCGCCCTTTCCCGAGGGATGTGAAAATGAACCAGCGTGCCTCCGCCCGAAATCGGCGTAATTTTCAGCGTGCCGCCAAGAATTTCCGCGCGTTCCCGCATGGCCACCAACCCAATTCCTGTATGACCCGCCGGAGGTGCAAATCCCTTTCCGCGATCTTCCACTTCCAATTCGAGGCTGGCGGGCTGAAAGCGCAAGCGGACCCAGGCTTCTTTTGCGGTGGAATGCCGCGTCACATTATTCAGCGCCTCCTGAACCACGCGGTACAGTTGTACGCTCGCGCTTGTTTCCAGCGGAAACGCCTGGCCCGATTTCTCGTAATGCAGCGCGAGTCCCGTCTGGCGTTCCACGGTGGGGATGTACCAGTCGAGCGTGCTTTCCAGTCCGGCCTCTTCGAGCAAAACAGGATGCAGCGCCTGCGACAGACTGCGGATATTGTTCAGTGTGGACTGGGCAACTTCCCTTACTTCCTGCAAGTCTCCGCGCAGGGCGGAATTTTCCGGCATGTCTTTGTCGGCGCGGCGCAACAGCGAGCCAATCGCCGTGAGCACCTGGCCGAATTCGTCGTGCAACTCGCGCGAGATGTGCCGCAGCGTCGATTCCTGCGTGGCGATCAGCTTCTGCGCCAGCTCGCTGCGCTGCAGCGACAACTCTGCAACGTGGGCAAAAATCTGCCGGTTGTAGCGGATCAAATACAGGCTGGTGACCACAATTGCCAGCAGAATCGCGGCCAGGAAATAGTAGAGCTGGCGCTGCACACGATCGTAGATCTCCGCGATGCGCGCGGCGGCCTGCTCTTCGCCTTCATTGTTTTGCACCAGCAGACGGGAAACCGCGGAACTCAGAGCCGCCTGCCTCGGCTGCAGAGTGTCGCGAATCTGCTCGCGCGCAGGTTTCTCCTGGCCATTCTGCGCCTGCGAGAACATGCGGTCGCAGGCGTCCCAGAATTGCGTCAACGACTGGCTCAGGTAGCGGCGTTGGTCGCTGGTGCGCGTGGCCTCCGCCAGGCTTTCTTCCTGCTTGAGCGCCGCGCTCAAATCGTTACGAGTGCGATCAAATTGCGCGGTCCAGGCAATCAGGGGGTAAGGCTCGCTGGCATCGAGCATGTCCCGCATCGCCAGCCCCAGCGAGTTCAAATCGTTCTGGATGCGCAGGAGCTGCAACGAATCCTTGCGGTTGCGATCCACCATTTCGCCCTGCAGCTTGCGAACCCCCGAAAACTGCCGCGTGATGTAGCCGGCATAGGCCAGCACCGCCAGGATCGTGACGATCAGGCCGAGATACAGGCCCAGGGTCGGGCCACGTTGCGGCGGACTTTTTTCCACGCGCAAAGGATATAACGTTGCCGCGGCAGGAACAAATGCCGGCAGCGCGATCTCCAGGGCGGCGGCTGGCGCGTCGGTGATACACTGCTGACGATTTCACCCAATTCCTGGAGCGCGGCGCATGATCGACGTGGGACTCATCGGGTTTGGCTTGGCAGGGCGTTACTTTCACGCGCCGCTGATTCATGCCGTTCCCGGGCTGCGGCTGGCGGCCGTGCTGCAACGCAGTGGCGACGAAGCCGCCAAGCGCTATCCCGGGGCGCGCATTGTGCGCAGTGTTGAGAAACTACTGGCCATCGATTCCATCCGGTTGGTGGTGATTGCCTCGCCCAACCAGACGCATTTCCCGTTTGCAGTGCAGTGCCTGGAGGCCGGGCGCGATGTCGTGGTAGACAAGCCCATCACCCCCGCACTGCCGGAAGCTATCGAGCTGTTTCGCATCGCCAAAAAATGCGGCCGCTTCCTGACCGCATTCCACAGCCGGCGTTTCGACGCGGATTTTCAAGCCGTGCGTCAGGTCGTCGCCGGCGGCGAATTGGGGCATATCCTGCGATTTGAGACGCACTACGACCGCTACCGGCCCACCTCGCGCGCGAATGCCTGGCGGGAAGTGCCCGGCCCCGGGAGCGGCATACTTTTCGATTTGGCGCCCCACTTAATGGACCACGCGATGATGCTCTTCGGCCCGCCGGAAGCGGTTGCCGCCGACATCCGCATCGAGCGCCCAGGATTTCTTACCGACGATGCCTTCGACATCTGCTTCTTCTATCCCGGTAACCTGCGTGCTCATCTGCACGCGACCATGCTGTGCGCCACCCCGCGCCCGCGCTTTGTGCTTTTCGGCGAAAAGGGCACTTTCATCAAAAATGAATTTGATGCGCTGGAGCCGGCGCTGCGCCGCGAAGATATTCCGAAAGGCGAATCGTGGGTCCTCGATCCGGAGGAAAATTGGGGCGTACTGACGGCGGTCGCGGACGGCCAAACGCGAAAACGAAAAGTTGCCTCGCGTGGGGATTGGCGTGAATTCTACGCGAATGTCCGCGATGTGTTGCTCGGCCAGGCCGCGTTGCAGGTTACGCCTAGACAGGTGATTGATGTGATGATGGCGCTGGAGCTGGCGCAGGAAAGCCAGGCCCTGCGTTGCGTCATCCCCTGGCGAAATGTTGCACTCTAACTTTGTGATGCTGGGCCCGAGGCGAGCCGTACGTCGTATAATCAAAGTTCGGGCGGAAGGAGCGCAAATCCATTCATGACGAAAATCGAACTGTTGCCGTCGATTCTGGCCTGCAACTTTGCGCAACTTGGCAGCGATGCACATGCGGCGATTGAAGGCGGCGGCACGGCTTTGCATGTGGACGTGATGGACGGGCACTTCGTGCCGAATCTCACGGTTGGTCCGCCGCTGGTGGCGTCTTTGCGCAGGGTGGTGAGCGTTCCGCTGGATTGTCACCTGATGGTCGAGGCCCCGGATCTCTTAATACCCGCGTTCGCGGATGCCGGCGCAAACTGGATTTCCGTGCATCAGGAAGCGTGCGCCAACCTGGACCGCACCTTGCACCTGATCGCGCAACATGGCTGCAAACCGGGGGTGGTGGTCAATCCGGCCACGCCCGTGGAACTCCTGACGGAAGTTCTGGACCTGGTGCACCACGTCCTGGTGATGAGCGTGAATCCCGGCTTTGGCGGGCAGAAGTTCATCCCGAATTCGTTGAACAAGATCGCGGCGCTGGCGCGCATGCGTGCCGAGCGCAAGCTGGACTTCCGCATCGAGGTGGATGGTGGAGTTGATCTCACCACGGTGGCCGATGTGGTGAAGGCCGGGGCGGAATTGCTGGTCATCGGCACCGGCGTGTTTGGTCACGGCGATATACGCGGGAATGCCGCCAAACTTCTGGAAGCTGCACGCAACGCGACGCTGACGCGAGTGTAAAGCCGAAGCCATTCCCGAAATGGGGTCGTTCCCGTTCTGTGCGATCGACCTGCACCAGAGAAAACCCAAGAACACAGTCCCTTCGCAGCTCCCCTCGAAGCTCGGGGCAAGCAGGGCAAACAAGAGTGACTGTGCCACAAGAGCAGAGGTGGCTAGAGCGGGGAAGGGGCGCGGCGTTCGCCGACGGAGGCGGAGTCCTCGGTCAAGTCCATGAACCGCGAGTCGGCGGCTTCATCGCGGACAGAGCTGAGGGCGAGATTCACTTCGCGGAGATAGTAGATCGTGCCGGCCAGAAGGCTGAGGAGTGAGAGCACAAAGACGATGGCGGCCAGAAGCTCGGCGATGCGCCAATACAAACCCAGGCCGAGCAACAGGCAAGTCGTGACGGTTCCCGCGAGAGAAACCAAAGTGAGCAGGAAGGCGATGCGAATCAGTTCGGCGCGATTTTGGATGTGGGCGATCTGCGCGGCGTAGGCTTCGGCTTCCGCGGGGCGTCCCTGCTTTGCGGCCGTGTATTTGAGGTGCAGGTACTGGCGAAGGCGGCTGACCATGCCCATCAGGCGAACATTGAGAGAGAGCACGAAGAGGGCGGAGGCGGATACGAAAATGGCCGGGCCGACGAAGGCTTGGAAAAGACGCGGTATGTCGTTCATGGAGAGAGTTTGTCCACCTATATGCTGCTCGACTGCTGCTCATTCGGGCAGCGGGTTATTCAATTGCAGGAACATAAAGACAAACGCCGCAATCACCACAGCGCCCGCGAGCCAGCCGAGAAGATAGGCGCGCGTGCGCTCTGGACCTGGAGCCGGCTGGCGATCGGCGAAGACCCGACCCAAAAGGAAGCCAGTGGCCAGGCCACCGAAATGTCCCCAATTGTCAATTCCCGGGACGAGAAAGCCAAACGCGAAAATCGCAACCACCCACGAAATCAAGCGTGAGCGCATCGCCTGCATGCTGGCGCCGGCACGCCGCGTGGTGACGGCAAGGAGCAATCCGATGAGCCCGAGAATGGCGCCGCTGGCACCGACGGAAGGGTATTTCCCCAGCATAGTGCTACAAAGTGAGCCGCCAATCCCGCAGGCAACATACAGAAAGAGAAAACGAGCGGAGCCGAACAACTCTTCGACGACGGGCGCGATATCCATGAGGACCATCATGTTGAACCCGATGTGCAGCAACCCACCATGCAGGAAGGTAGCGAGGATCAACCGCCACCAAGCCCACAGGCCGCTATGAAAAGGCAGATTCTCCCCGAGGCGGTAAAGTTCGACGCCGCTCATGCCACCGAACAGACCGAGGCTGCCGCCCGAATGGAGCGAGCGGAGCATGCTGACGCCGAACATGAGCACATTGACGATGAGGATGACCACGGTGACCGGAGCATGGCCGCCGAAGAATTCGGAGAGGCCTTTGCTCCATGCAGCGAGAGAAAAACGCAGGCTCGTGCCACATTCGTGGCAGCGATTGGCGTGTATGCCGACGAGCGCGCCGCACGCGGGACAGAGTTGCGGGCGCTTTTCGCCGGAACCGCCAAACATATTGCCAAAGATTTGCTTCCAGCGTGCGAAGCGCAATTGCCAATGGTAGGGAAGGGGCAACCGTCCTCCTTGCGGGCTTCAGAATGCATTCCTATAATACCGGAAACGCGCCGCGCAATCCGGCGAAGAGGACCTATGGACAAATTCGAAGAATTCGGGCGGAAGCTGGACGACGAAATTACACGTTTGCGGAAATATCTGGATGAAGAGGTAGCGCCCACAACGGAGAAGCGCACGGCGCAGTTTCTGCGGGAAGTTTCCGACAAGCTGGCCGAAGCGGCAAAGAAACTGGAAGAGCGGGTGGCGGCGCGCACACCGCAAGAACCAAGACCGTGAAGGCTAGCCGGCTCACGTCGCGTGCAGTGCTGTTGGTGGTGAGTGCTTGCAGCATCGGGTGTGCCGGGAGACGCCCCGTGGCCGGTACGCATCCGCCTGCACCGACACAACCCACGGCGACGCCGGAAGAAACCAGCGCGAAGGCCAAGCGCGACACGGAAGTTTCCCCTGCGCCCGCTCCCGTTGGGCCGGCAGCGAAACGCGGCAAGACTCCGGTGATGCCTGCGCCGGTGGGTTACACCGAAGAAGGCAACGCTTCCTGGTATGGGAATCCGTTTCACGGACGCCGCGCGTCGAACGGCGAAACCTACGACATGCACAAGCTGACAGCGGCGCACCGCACGCTGCCGTTTGAGACCATGGTGCGCGTGACGAATCTCAGCAACAACAAATCCACGGTGGTCCGCATCACGGACCGCGGGCCGTTTGTGGAGAACCGCGTGATTGATCTTTCGATGGCAGCGGCGCGGGAGATTGAATCGATCGGGCCGGGCGTGGTGCCTGTGCGTCTGGAAGTGCTGGGGAACGTGGATCCCACGGAGGGATTTTTCACCGTGCAGGTGGGGGCTTTCCGGGATCGCGGGAACGCCGAGAGGCTTCGCGACCGTCTGAATGCTTCGTACACGCCGATCTTCATTCAGCAGTATGATGCAGCCGACGGAACGTTTTACCGCGTGCGCGTGGGGAAAATTTCCGGCGAACGCGCGGCGCAGGATTTTGCGGAGCAACTACGGGCCAAGGAAGGATTCACGCCCATGGTGCTGCGACTGGATGAGCTGCCGCCTACTGGAGGGAACTGATGGACGCGAATTGCCTGTTCTGCAAAATTGGCGCGAAGAAAATTCCGGCGAAGCTGGTGCTGGACGAGGAAGAGATTTTTGCATTTGAGGACATCAATCCACAGGCGCCCACGCACATACTGTTGTGCCCGCGCAAGCATTTCGCGTCGTTGCATGAGGCCAGCGAAGAGGATGCCGCGCTGCTGGGCAAGCTGCAGATGGCGGCGGGGAAGATTGCGAAAGAACGCGGTTTGCTGGCGGGGTACCGCACGGTGTTCAACAACGGGAGCGGCGCGGGGCAGTCTGTGTTTCATTTGCACCTGCATTTGCTGGGAGGACGGAATTTTCGCTGGCCCCCCGGATAGGTGCAGGGGCGAGTAAGCATCAGCATTCGATTTCCAAGGAGGTAGTATGCGTTTTCGCGTAGTGGTGCGCGCCGCGGTTGTGTCCGGGATGCTACTGGGTTTTTTAATTGGCGGGCAGTGCAGCGTTTTTGCGCAGCAAAAAACAGCGACAGCGGCCAAGCCCGGCGAACTGACGGTTGATCGCATCTTTGCGCAGCCGAGTTTGAGCGGGCGCTTGACGCGAGGCATTGCCTGGGCGCCGGACAACAAGCGGCTCAGTTTTTTCGAGATTAAAGGCAGCGGCAAGGACGCGAAGCCGGAGCTTTGGACCATGGACACCACGTCGGGAGAACGTGCGCTGCTCGTTTCCGCAGAGAAGCTGGAGAACGCACTGCCTGCGGCGCCGAGTAAGGAGACGCAAGCGACCGGCGCGGGACGGCGTCCCCCGGCGCAGTATCAGTGGGCGCCGGGAGGCGACGCTCTGCTGTTTGAAGGGCCTCACGCGCTGGCGTGGTTCGATCTGAAGAGCGAGACTTCGCGCGTGCTGGTGAGCGGGAAAGAGGATTTAAGCGACACGAAGATTTCGCCGGATGGGAAGTACGTGAGCTTTGTGCGCGAGCACAACGTGTGGCTGGTAAGCACGGCGGATGGAAAAGAGCGCGCGCTAACAACCGGCGGGACTGAGGCAGTGCGAAGGGGCGAACTGGATTGGGTGTACCCCGAAGAGCTGGACATCTTCACCGGCTACTGGTGGGCGCCGGATTCTTCGGCGATCGCGTATCTGGAGATGGATGAGCGGAGGGTGACGCAGTTTTCGCTGCTGAATTTCGAGTCATTTACGGGTGAGGCGGAGCTGCAAAGGTACCCGGTGCCGGGAGGGACGAATCCGGTTGTGCGCGTCCTTGTTGCTCCGGTAGCGGGCGGCGAGGCGCGCGCGATGGACCTGGGCACGGAAACCGACATGTACATCGCGCGGGTGAACTGGCTGCCGGACTCGAAGCGCCTGGCGATTCAACGGCTGAATCGCACGCAAACGATTGTGGACGTGCTGCTTTCCGACGCGGCCACGGGAAAATTGTCCACGATTCTTTCGGACCAGGATGCCTACTGGATCAACGTCAGCGATGACCTACATTTCCTGAAGGATGGCAAGCGATTCCTCTGGTCAAGCGAGCGCAGCGGCTACCGCCACCTTTATTTGTACGATTTTTCGGGAAAGCAGCCGGTGCAACTGACGAAGGGTGATTGGGAAGTGGACCATGTGGACAGCGTGGATGAGGGGAAGGGCGTGGTGTACTTCACGGCCACGGAAAAATCGCCGCTGGAGCGGCATCTCTATCGCGTCGGACTGGATGGCAGCGGGTTTGCGCGAATTACCAAAGAAGAGGGCACGCACCGCGTGAATTTCGCGCCGAATGCGGCGATGTATGTGGACACGTACTCCAATGCGAGCACGCCTCCGCGGCAGGATCTCTATCGCGCGGACGGCACGAAGCTGGCCACGTTGAACGAAAACAAGGTGGCGGAGCTGGCCGATTACCACCTGTCGCCGGCGGAATTCTTTACCATCAAAGCGCACGACGGTGTGATGCTGAATTGCTCGATGATCAAGCCGCCCAACTTCGACCCGGCGAAGAAATATCCGGTGATTGTGTACACCTACGGCGGGCCGCACGCTCAAGTGGTCGTGAACATGTGGATGGGCGGCGGATTCCTGTGGCACCAGATGATGGCGCAGAAGGGTTACATCATTTTTTCGCTGGATAATCGCGGCTCCGCAGGCCGCGGACACGTGTTCGAGGAGCCTATCCACTATCGCTTCGGCGCGCAGGAGCTTTCCGATCAGCGGGACGGCGGCGAATGGCTGAAGATGCAGCCTTACGTGGACGCGCAACGCATTGGCATGCACGGCTGGAGCTACGGCGGGCACATGACGCTGCACGCGATGTTCGAGGCGCCGGATATTTTTAAGGTGGGATTCGCGGGCGGCCCGGTGACGGACTGGCATTTCTACGACACGATTTATACCGAGCGGTACATGGGGCTACTACCGGAGCACGAGGAAAACTACCAGGAATCTTCACCGATCAAGAATGCGGGGAAGCTGAAGGGGAAGCTCCTGATCGCGCATGGCACCGGCGACGACAATGTGCATTACTCCAACACGCTGGCGCTGGTTGACGATCTGATCAAAGCGGGGAAGTACGTCGAGGTGATGGCGTTCCCCGGGCGTGGGCACGGGGTGAGCGATCTTCCGGCGGAGCGGGTGTTGTGGAACCGCGTGACGAAATTCTTCTTGGATAACCTATGAAAATTGAATGAGTTAGCATAGTTTTTGGTACGAAGTATTGGGAGTTAGATTCCTATTGACAATTCACAATTACTTGGTATAATTGTACCATAGGACAAAGGGGGTCTATATGGCAGTTTCTCTCCGCTCCGACCTGAAAGTCGCTGATGAAGTTTGGATCGCCACAGCGCTCCTGCATCGTGAACGCCCCGACTCCGCGGATTTCTCCATTGAAGAAATTGTGGGCCGTGTTCAGCAGGAGAATCTCTACGGTTCTCTCCGGCCCGGTGTTTACACTCACGTGGTGCAACACTGTGTCGCCAACCGTCCTCCAAATCCTGGCAGATACCGCATACTTTACGAAACGACAGAGGGCCGCCGACGCCTCTTCCGCAAGGGGGATCCCGAGCACTCGGACCGAAGGGACGCCAAGAGTACACCTGCTGGAAAGGATTTGCCCGATACCTACACCGGTCTGCTGACGTGGTATGAGGACTGGTGTGCACTGGAAGCAAGTCGAGCCATCGAGAGCGATCCACTCATTTCCCTGGTGGGTTCCGGGAGGCACATCTGGGCTGAGGAACACGCGGATGGGTACGTTGACCGGCTTCGCGCGAGCTGGAAATGAGCCGCATTTTTTGGGACACCAATCTCTTTATCTACCTGTTTGAGGGCTATGGAGAACTATCCGGGAAGGTGCAAGCTCTTCGTAAGAGAATGTTGGAGCGAGGCGATCAGTTACTGACTTCCACGCTCACCTTGGGCGAACTTCTTGTCAAACCCATGGAGAACGGGGCCACGGACTTGTGCCAACGCTACGAGCACGCTCTTTCCACGTCGGCTGTCTTGATTCCGTTCGACGCCAAAGCGGCCATCCAATATGCGCGGCTGCGATGCGATCGAAGCATCCGCCCTCCCGACGCCATTCAACTTGCCTGTGCTTCCGCCGCGAGAGTTGATTTGTTCATCACCAATGATGAACGCTTGCACACAAAGCATGTCGAGGGAATCCAGTTCTTAGTGTCGCTGCATGGAGCGCCGCTTTAGGGGCCAGTGTCAGGCATGGCGCCGCATCTCGCGCTGCGCCAAATCCTACTTCGCGTCGAGGTCGACGTCCTTGATGGGCAGATCCCAGTGGGCATCGAGGATTTCAAAGCGGCGCTGTTCTTCCTTCTTGAAGGTTTCCTGATCGGGGAAGAGCTGCTTGAGAAGGGGCGCGGAGTCGTAGCCATCGTTGGCGATGGCGGCATTTTTGTAGACGATGGTGACGCGATAGTCCCAGCGGCCGTCTTCAGTGGTGTGATAGACGGGAGCGACCGCGGAGACGCGCAAGAGGCGGCCCATCTCGACCTGCTTTTTCAGCACGGGATAGTGGTTCTTGCGGAAGAGGGCGATGAATTCGTCGGCGTGGCCCCACTTGGTTTTGTAGTAGTACTCGATGACGAAGGGCTTGTCGCTAGCGGTGGATTGAGCGCTGGCTCGTGCAAAATGGCCAACGGCCACGAAGGTTGCAGCGATCAAAATGACGGAAGCCAACAGAAAACGCGTTGAGAAAAGTTTGCGCATGGGAATCTCCTCGAGTAAAAACGGTGCAGGCATTGTAGCGTGGATTGCGCGATTTGCTCCAGTTTGCTTAGTCCACCTGCACCAGCCGGCCCAACCCGACTCTGAAATTCGTTATCCGAGGGGCGCCGGTGTGGGTGGCAAGGGCGGCGCTTCGGTCGGTGGCGAGGCAGGAGCAACCGAGTCGGGCGGTCGGGGCGAGAGCAGCGCTGCCAAAGCCGGATATCGCGCCGCGAGGAAATAAATGGCATACGCTGGAAAAAACACGATGGCAGGCACGGAGATCAGCGAAAATACGAAGATAAGAGCCGCCAACACGATGCAGCCAACTACCACGGCCAGGGTGATGGTGTAGACGTCCCATGTCAACCCGGCCGCTTTCCCGGCCAGCACGGCAATCACTCCCACGCCGCCGACAGGAATGAGCAGCACCAGAAACACGATCACTGTGATGATGGCAAGGGCGATACCCACCGCGATGGCCAGCCCAATTTTCATCGCGATGTAGCCGGCATAGCCGCCCTTCTCCGCCTTGAGCCACGTCCATAATCTGCGCCATCCCTCGATGGCGCTGATGTCTTCCAACGCCATTTGCGGAACGACAAAGTCCTTGGTCATTACGTGGACCACGGCCAGCACCAACACGAGGGCAAGAAAGAGCAAGAACAGCAGGAGGCCGCCCAGGATGAGCGGCAACAAGTGTTTGCCGGGATGGTCGAACCAACCGACAGCCCAGGCAAACGCCAGCGGAATGCCGATCAGGAGGATGAAAGCGGCGAAGCTCACCAGCATCAACAAAATCTGCCAAACAAAGAAACGGCGGCCGTGGCGCCGGCGCCGCACCCATCCCTGGCGGATGTGGCATTCCTTGGCCACGATGCTGTCAAACAGAATGAACCGCATCACGCTGTTGATGTAAATGAAGAGCACAAACAAGCCAAGTCCAACCACAATTAGAGAGGCGATCATTCCGGCGAGCATCACGGGGTGGTCCGCCAGTTGCGAAGGCCAGACGGCACCAAGCAACTGCTCGGATCCACGCTGGTGATGCGCCGAGGGCAAATTGAAATTAGAATTGCATCCTCCACCGGAACCCAGTTCTCCCGCCAGAAATCCGACCAGGGCCAGGCGCACCCATTGGGTGAAGCGGAAGGGTTGTAGGAGCTGTTGCTTGGCGTGCTGAAAAGCCGGACTTATGGCATCCACGGCGGAAATTGGCAAGGGCGCACCTCGGTTTTGCAGATTGTTCGTTGCAGTGAAAGTACTCCGAAGAATGGAAGAGATCAATAACGTTGACAACTAGATGACTGTGAGGTCACTACGTTGCGCCTAATGTTGACACTTGTGGCCGATGGACGCACAAACCGGAAGGCGAGCCGTTTCCGTTCTCTCTTACTCCGGAAGCTTCCTATTCGTAGGCGGCGCGGGTGAGGCGGTCGCGGATGGGGGCCCACTCCGGCGTGTCGGGGGGTAGTTCAACGGCGATCCAGTCGAAGGACTGGCGATCCAGCTCGTGCAGCGTGGCGTAGAGTTGCGCGGCGTATTCGTCGGCGCTTTGCGGCATGCGTTGCTTGAAGGCGGCGCGGGCGTTGTAGGCGAGCCAGAGATAGGCGCCGCGTCCTTCGCGCGGAAGATGGCCGCGGCTGACGAGGAGGACGCGAGTGCGCGGGCTGTAGTGCTTTTTGTGCTGACCGGGGGAACGATGGGCGTCTTCGAGAGGTTGCGTCGCCGCCGCGTCCGACTTGTCCTCTTGTGCGTCTTCTACAAACGCCATGCCGGGGCGCAAGACTTCCAAGCCATCGGGCGTTACGGCAATGACCGTGGATTCGAGGCCGACCTCGCAGGGACCGCCATCGAGGAGAAATGGCGTGTCGTTGCCAAAAGCTTCGCGAACGTGCTGCGCGGTGGTGGGCGAAAGCTGGGTGAAGCGGTTGGCGCTGGGGGCAGCGATGGGGAAGCCCACTTCGCGGAGAAGCGCCAGCGCCAGGGGATGCCGGGGCATGCGCAGGCCTACAGTGGGCAGGCCTGCGGTGGCCTCATCGGGAATGATGGGCTTTTTCGGAACGACGAGTGTGAGCGGGCCGGGCCAGTATTCGCGGGCAAGGCGCTCAGCCTCTTGTGGCCACTCGGCGGCGAGTTCGCGGGCCTGCTCGATGCTGGCTACATGCACAATGAGCGGGCTGTTGACCGGTCGGCCCTTGAGCGCATAGATTTTGCGAACCGCCGAGGCGTCGAGCGCGTTGGCGCCGAGGCCATAGACGGTTTCCGTCGGGAAGGCGACCAGGCCGCCCGAGCGGAGAATTTCAGCGGCTTTTTGGATGTCGGGATCAGCAGTCATGGCGATGAAATGATTGTGGCAGAAGAGATGGCGGATGGGCCAGCGTGTTGCCCGTAGTCTGCACGTGCTTGCGTCATGGCTTTCGTTTGCGAGAGAGTAGGCGGTGGTGAAAACGGCCAGGGCAGGGCTGACCTACTTCGCGATCATTTTTGGTGCGGGGTTTGTGCTGGGCATGATCCGGGTATTCCTGGTGGTGCCGCAAGTTGGAGTGCGCACGGCGGAACTCATCGAAGAGCCGATCATGTTTATGGTGGTCTTGCTGGCGGCGCGATGGCTGGTGCGACGGTTCACTCTGGAATTGTTGAGGGAGCGGCTGGGCGCGGGCACTATCGGATTGGGATTGCTGCTAACGGCGGAATATGCGCTGCTGAGGGCGCAGGGTTTGACGCTGCGTGAAGACATCGCGCGGCGCGATGCGGTCGCAGGGACACTGTACCTGGTGATGCTGCTGGTGTTTGCGGTGATGCCAGCCCTGGTGGGGCGGAGGCGCCCCGGGACTTAGTTGTCCGGGGAACGCATGGGATCAAAGACGACGGAAACTTCCACCGTCGATTCGGCGGCGCCGGGAGTAAACACCCACTGTTTCACAGCCTTCTGAGCGGAATCGGCGAGGATGGCGCTGCCGCCAAGCACTTCCGTATCGCGGACGGTGCCGTCGGCTCTCACAACGACGCGGAGGCGGACTGTGCCGCCGATACCGCGTTTTTTGAGGATGCTAGGGTATTGCGCCTCGACGCGTTTCAGGACGTTGCGGGTGGCTTCCTGCGCCCGGGCGGACGCCGGACAAGAAAGCAAAGCGCATCCAAACGCGAACAAGAGGGCTAGTTGCTTGTAGCCAGTTGTGTTCATCGGATGACGGCCATTTCTGCGACCCGCGGAGCAGACGCGAGCCTCTCCCCTAAATGTGATGGATAAACTTGCACGGGTTCGGCCAGAGTCGAATGAATCTTGGAGCGCACGGGCCGGAACGATAACGGAGCAAACGTTCTCTGTATCTTATTAATACAAAAAGGTTTATTAGTTTCCATTACGTCTGCAAAGCCCGCGCTGAAAAGAAGACGGGCAGTTATGGACAGGGGGTTTCTCAGCCCGGGTCGCAGGGTGAGATATTACGGCGGTGGAGGGGTGCGAATCCTGAGACCTGCTTCGGAGAGCTAGAGCTCGCCTTGGGTCAGCCGTCGAAAGGACGAGCCTCGCCCAGAGCGCCGCGCATTCAAGCGAAAAGAGCTAAAGGTGAAAACACGCCTTGAGAGCTATTTGACTGACGAGGGCCGACAATGACAGCGACGAGTAGCTACACCATCCGCCCGGTGCCGCCTGCACGCTGACGCATGCACAGACCTCGCAGCATGAGGGTGATGTCGAGTTCTTCAGGGCTTTTGTGCTTCCGAGGGTCTTCATCAGCTATTCACCAAAGTTAAAATCCCGGTTCACCCTTCTTTGTTAAGCCTTGTTGCGCGAAGTATTTCCTCGCCCAGTCCCTCAGCTCTCAGGTGGTGTCCGGGGAACAGCGATGGAAACCGCAGGGGTAGAAAGCTTTCAATCTGAGAGGAGCACGTATGCACATAAAAGAATGGGCGAAGGCCGGTTGCGCTTACCTGGCGGCTGCCGCGTTGCTGCTGCAGCCAGCCACGGTAATGGCCCAAGACCAAAAGAATGATGAGGTTGCCGATCAAAAGCAACTCGTAGAAATTGCACCGAGGTCAAGCGATGATGTCGCTCGGTACACGCATCGCGTCGAAGACTTCCCCTATCTGAGCCACGAGCAGAAACTCGACCTGCTCCAGAAGAGGATCAAATACGTCTTTGTACTATTCCAGGAGAACCGTTCCTTTGATTTCTACTTCGGCACCTACCCCGGGGCCCGGGGCTTGTTCTCGCAACACACTAGCGAAACTCCCGGCTTCTACCAGCCGATCATCAATACCGCTGGCCAGGTTGAAACCATCTCCCCATTCTTAATTCCCCAGTCCGTCAAGGACGTTAATGGCAATACAGTCCTGCTTTACCCTGAGGACACGGACTCCGTGAATCACGGCCACACCGCCATCGACGCCAAGCTTCATCTGGATGCGAGCAACGTGGCCCACAATGACCGCTATGCCTTTACCGAAGAGGGCATAACCGGCGGGACGTTGAGCGCCGATGGAACCACCTATACCGGCCCAGCCCCGACACAGGCGCAAGTGCAAAAGGGCGAGCTTGTGGTGAGCCATGTGGATTGCGATACCGCACCATTTTTGTGGCAGTACGCGGATCGCTTCACTCTTTTCGATAACTTCTTTGACACCGTGATCGGGCCGTCCACGCCAAACGCCATCGCCATGATCGCCGGCCAATCGGGCAAGACGCAGTGGGTCAAGCATCCCGAACTGGCGCTAGGGGGCACAGGCACGTACGCAAACGGGCAACTCCCCGTTACCGGCGATCCGCAGCCCTACTTTGGCAATGCTCTCGCAGCGCTTTTGAACCCGCCGGGTCTATTCCAGCCCACCGAGAGCGGGGCGCCTGAGACCAAGACCCCGGCCTCGAATCTTACCTTTGCCAGTTTGCCCCTCTCCTTTATGGGGAAGGAGATTCAAACCATCACGGCTCAGGACAATTTGCCCTCCTTCGATCTTCCAGATGTTCAAAATGACATCCAGAAGATCCTCGGCGATCACAACAAGCCGGTGAATTGGGGTTGGTTCCAGGAAGGGTATGATCACGAGTCTACGGATCCTACCAGTGCCCCAACGTATGCCACCTACATCGCTCATCACAACGGCCCGCAATACTTCGGCTACGAGGCTAATAACCCGGCCGAAACCCTGGCGCACTTGAAGGGCCTCGGCGATTTCTTCACCGCGATCAGCACGAACGCGCTGCCGAAAGAAGGCGGTGTCTTCTACGTCCGCGGCGGCTATGGCAACCTGGATAACCTGCTTCCGCGGTCGCCCAGCAAAGCGGTCCAAGCTGATTTCCCAGGGAATGACGACCATCCTGGCTACTCTGACGCCCAAATCAGCGAGGCGCTACTGGCGGACTCCATCAACGCGATCGCCAGCAGCAAGTATTGGCCAGAGAGCGCCATCATCATCACCTACGATGAGACGGACGGCCTCTACGACCACACTGTGCCGCAGATCCGCTCCTTCGATCCCGTGGGGAATGCACTGGATCAGGGTCCACGCATCCCAGCAATCGTCATTTCGCCGTACAGCGTCGCGCACGCAATCACCCATGAAGCCACCGAGCATAGCTCGATCATCAAATTTATTGACGAGCTCTTCAACCTGACTCCGCTTGCAGATCTTCCCGATGAAGCCAATGCACGCGCGCTGGGCGAACTACCGCCCTTCAACCAGAAATACTTGGGGCCGGCTGATGCCCATACTCCTGGTGTTGGCAACCTCTTCTCCGCCTTTGACAATGCGCGTTTGATCGGCTTCGTGCCGCCGTTGCCGGCCGATTACGCCAAGATTCCGCAAAGCGACGTAGTATCTCTTCCCCACTATGGCGCGGAAGGCTGCCGCGTCCTGCACATCACGCCGACCGATATCGTCCACGGGAAAGTGATCGATCCGGCCCCAGCCGACTTCAATCCGCGGCCCGGCAGCGAACCGGGTGTGCCGACGTCGGGTAGCTGGAAATAGAACTGAAGCCCCCATCAACCACTTAACTGCGGCGGCCGGATATTCTCTCCGGTCGCCGTATTATTGTGAGCAGGCCTTGCCACAGGTACTCGAAAGGAACGTAACCTGCATGACCCGAACTTCCGCACTTTTGAGTTGCATCGTCTGGCTGATCACAGCAACGTCTCCGGCGGCACTTGCTGGCCCCACGCTTGACAAAATCAAAGCTGCCGGGTCACTGGCGTGCGGAATCAACACTGAACTGCCCGAGTACTCCACGCAGGACGCCCACGGAAATCATGCCGCCTTCGACCAGGACATATGTAAGGCCGTGGCCGTGGCTGTGCTCGGGGCAAATGCCAAGTTCACGATTGTGCCCTTCCGCGACGAACAGGATGCCCTGAAAGCTCTCAAGTCTGGCGAAATCGCGCTGCTGGCCACGGGTTCTCCGAATTTCATCAATACAGCCAACACGGGCTTGGGCTTTGCGCGGCCCGTCTTTTATGACTACCAGGGCTTCCTTGTGAATAAGGCGATGGGAATCGCTTCTCCCAAGGACCTGGCTGGCAAGAAAGTCTGTTTCCTGGGTGGCACCGAGCTCGAGATTCAGCTGCAAGGGTACATGCAGCGCGAGAATATCAAGTGGCTGCCCTTCCTTTTTCAGGAAGAAGGCGAAATGGAAGCGGCATTCGTCACGGGCAACTGCACCGCCGTAAGTGCAGACGTTTCGCAACTCGCCTACGAGCGAATCGCGTTTAAGAACCGTGCAATTAATTTCGCAATCTGGCCGGACGTCATCGCCAAGGACCCTTTGGCTCCCACCTACAGATTGGACGACCCGCAATGGGCCACGATCGTCAACTGGACTGTCGAAGCACTGCTCCAAGCTGAGGAGAGCGGCGTGACGCAGGCGAATCTCGAGGAGATGAAGAAAAGCGACGATCCGGTGATCCGGCGCTTGCTGGGCGTCCAGCGCGGCTACGGGCAATTTATCGGGCTGGACGACGCTTGGGCTGCGCGCGTTATCGAAGCCGTGGGCAACTATGGCGAGATGTTCGAGCGGGACCTTGGATCGGGGTCGGTGATGAAGCTGCCACGCGGCCCAAACAACCTGTGGACGCAGGGCGGGCTGATGTACGCACTGCCCATGCGCTAACGGCATCGCCGCGTGTTGGAAGGCTGCTCCGATGGGCGATCCGCGAAGAGGATGGGCAAGACCTGATTGCAGCGCGATCGTTTCTCACTCCTGCTGTTGCTGTTCAAACTCCGCCAGGTACTCCGCGCTGATGGAAGTATGCGAAGGCTAGGAGGCATGGGTGTGCTTGTAGAGCTTCTCCCCGGCGGGGATTTCCACGCGTAGGCGATTGGCCGGCAAGGGGATGGGGCAAGTTGTGAAGGGATTGTAGGCGCAGGGAGGATTGTAGGCCTTGTTGAAATCGAGTTGGACCGTTTTGCCGCTGGGGCCGTCCTTGGGAAGATCGGTGTCGAGGAAGCGGGAGGCCGGGTAGGTCTCCTCGCCGCTCGTGAGATCGCGGAAGACGATGAAAAGCGTGCCGTCGGGATTGGCTTCGGCTTCCAGGCGGTACTCCTGGCCATGCAGCGAAAAGAGGACGTAGCCGACGATGTCCAGCTTGATGGGATCGCCGAGAACATTTTGCGAGTCGAATTGTTTGGGCGAGTCATGGGGAATGAAGCGCGCGGTGAGGGCGTAGGATTCGTCCACAGGGAACCAACGCAGACCTGTAAAGCTCTTGAGCAAGGGGCTGTGCTTATCCTTTAGGCGGAGAGCGAAACGATCGCCGCTGGCGTGGACATAGAGCGTGAGACCGCCGAGGACGAGACGATCTTGGGGATTGTCCGCGCCAAGTTCGGCCGATTCGACGGGCTTGCCGTTGATGGTCGCGGTGACGCCCGGATGAATGTGGACGGTGGTCTTGCCAGCGTGGAAATCGAAAGTACCGGCTTGTGCTGGCGCAGCGGCGGGTAGAACGATGTCATTGAGAGGATCGGAGCCGAAGCGATTCTCGCCTTCGTGGAGCCAGAAGAGGCCCGAAACGCTGAGCCATCCGGAATCGGAAGTGAGCTGGGCTTCGTAATCATGGCGCCACTTTTCGACGGACTGGCGATAAGCAGAGACTTCCGCGCTGACAACGCAAGCGAAGAGAAGGAAGACGAGAAGCAGGCCGAGGCCGCGACGCAGACGATGAAACTTCATGGAACGCTCCCTTCGAGTGCAAATCGAAAAATTACCAAAAAATTTGCCCGCCAACCAGGGGTAATGGCTCGCGGGCTTCACGAAAGTGTGACGCTCTCAGTGCTAGAAACTCAGGCGCATGCGAAAGCGTCCCGCGCAACCGGGAAAAAGCTGGAGGGACAACAGCAGAGTTTCGCTGAGGAAACGCCCATGGATAAGAAGTTACCGTCCGGGGAAGAAAGCATCAACGCCGGGGATTAGGAGGAGAGCGTCCGACCGCGGCGGCTGGGGGAGCAAAGTCTCCCCTCGAGAATGATTCGAGTTCCAGAGGAGGCAACGCTGAGTAATTGTCCAAAGCTATAAGGAGGCTGCCGCAACGCGACGCATTTTATGCCAGGTTACCTGCTCGACGGGGCCGACAAGGAAAACCCAGGAAAGTGAGCCGGTGAAGGCGACGGCTACGAGGATGGCGAAGGCCCAGTGAAAGTGGCCGGTGCGCTGCAGAACATATCCTGTGAGTGCCGGAGCGACAACACCGGCGAAGTTTCCGGCGAAGTTCTGGAAGCCGGTCCAGCGCCCGGCGGCTTGAGGTCCCGCGAGTGTTTGTGTAATCGCCCAGACATTGGAAGAGAGAACACCGAAAAGGATCACGCCCAGGGTGAGCGCGGCAACGCAATAGACGGGCCCGCTGAGGACAGCGAGCCCCAGGAAAATTCCGGCAAGTGCAGTTCCACCACCCGTGAAGGTTTTGCGGACGCGCGTGGGGGTCGCTCCCGCCATGATCCAGCGATCGGAAAGCCAACCGGACAGCGTGGCGAAACACGCGCCCAGCAGATAGGCGATCCCTCCGATCTTGGCCATGCTGTTCATGGAAAAGTGGCGGTCGCGCACGAGATAAAAGGGAAGCCAGGTAATGAGGAAATAGCTGATGTAATTGCAACTGAACAGGCCGATGCAAGTCCCCCAAGCTGATCGCAAGCGAAGAAATTCGGGAAGACTCGGTGCACCTGACACGTCTGTGAGGCCCAGTTCGTGGTTCGTTGGCATCCACTTCAGCCAGGGGAGCAGCCAAAGCAGGCTGGCGAGGCCGAGAACGACGAAGAAGGGGCGCCAGCCGAATCGGGCCATTAGCAGTCCGCCAAAGAGCATGCCAGTGCCGGGTCCCAACAAGAGTGCCGCAGAGATCAGGGAGTTGGCAGTGCCACGACGCTCTTCCGGGAAGTTCAGCGCAATGATTTTGGAGTAGGAGGGATACGCGACGGATTCGCCCATGCCTAGTAGCAAGCGCAATACGAAGAGCACAGCGAAGGTGTGCACGATGCCGGTGGCGGCGGTGGCGGCAGACCAGAGAAAAAATCCACCTGCGAAGACCCAGTTAACGTTCAAGCGGTCCACCAGCCAGCCGGAGAAGGGTTGCAGGCACGCATAGGTCCAGAAAAACGCGGAGAGTAGAAGGCCGAGTTGCGCCGCGGAAATGCCGAGCTCGTCTTTGAGCATGGGAGCAGCGATGGAGAGATTGCCGCGATCCACGTAGTTGATGAAGACAGAAATTGCCAATAAAACGAGAACGAGCGAGAGAGTGCCCGAAAGGCCCTTAGGTTGTGGCGACCTGGAAGTTGGCATGAAAGGCGGGCAACATCTTCTCCGTCAGGAAGCGGATTTGCAACTTAATTCGCGGGGAAGGCAACACGAGGTGAAGGACAGGAGAAGTGCGTAAGAAGGAGTTGAAGAGGCCGGGACTTGATGTTCACGCTCAGGGGGCCAAGGCGTCGCGGGTTTGCGGCTTGAGCTGGACGGCGGCGAGGCTGGCGGCGTCCCAACCCCCGCCAAGCGCTTTCACGAGGAGCACGGAGGTGACCAGGCGCTGGCCCTGGATGATGGCGGCTTCCTGCTCGTTATTGAGAAGGTTTTGCTGGGCGCTGACGACGTCGAGATAACTGACGAGGCCACCGGTGTAACGCGAAGTGGCGATGTCAAGCTGGCGGCGCGAGGAGTCGACCGCGTCCGCTTGCGTTTGGCGCGCGGCGTCGAGCACCTGCAGCCCGGTGATGTTGTCCTGCACCTCGCGGAAAGCGTTGAGGACGGTGCCGCGATAGGTGGCGACGGAAGCGTCATAGCCAGCCTGGGAGAACTGCATCTGCGCGCGGCGGGCGCCGCCGGTGAAAATGTCCTGCGCAAGATTGGCGCCCACAGCCCAAAAAGCGCTGGCGGCATTGAGCAACTGGGAAATCTCAGTGGAGTTCCAACCACCTTGGCCATAAAGAACGAGTGAAGGATAGTAAGCCGCTTTGGCAATGCCGATTTGCGCGTTGGCGATGGCCATTTGACGCTCGGATTCCGCGATATCGGGGCGCCGCTCGAGGAGATCAGAGGGGAGAGAAGTTTCTAGGTTGGGCGGCTCGGCGGCGAGAGGGCGCTCCGCGACGCGGAAATCGGGAGCGGGCTTGCCGGTAAGAACGGCGATGGCATCCTCAAACTGTTTGCGCTCCTGGCGGAGAAGTATCGTTTGGGTGCGCGTGGTGTTGAGGAGCGTCTCTTCCTGAGTAACGTCGAGGCCGGAAGCGACGCCGCCGTTGTGGCGCGAGTTGACGAGATCGAGCCCCTTCTGGAGTGTCTCCACCGTGCGCCGCAGAAGAGCGATCTGCGTATCAAGCTGGCGCAGGGTGAAATAATCGCCAGCGAGTTCCGCGGTGAGAATGAGACGAACGCTTTCGAGGTCGGCGGCGCTGGCTTGATAGGAGGCTTGTGCGGCTTCGATGGTGCGGCGGCGCTTGCCGACGAGATCGACTTCATAGCTCACCATGAAGGGGAGAACGTAGTTGTTCTGCGTCACGGGACCCGTGAGCGGAGCGTAGGAGCCTGAGGGACGAGTACCAGAGTAACGCTGGCGTTCGGCGGCGGGATCGACCGAGAGCGTCGGGAAGAGCTGAGCATTCTGGACGGCGGCGGAAGCACGCGCTTGGTCGTAATGGGCAAATGCAACTTTGAGCGTCTGGTTGGCAACGAGAAGTTCGCTTTCGAGAGTGTCGAGGTCGTCGTCGTGGAAGACGGTCCACCACGATGTTTTAGGAATAGCGTCCTTGGGGACGGCCTCGCGCCAGGGCTCGACAGTCTCCCACTTGGCGGGCACGGCAGCGGCGGGACGTTTGTAGTTTGGCCCGACGGTGCAGCCCGCGAGAAGAAACACTCCGGCGAAGAGAAAAACCGCGCGTGCGCGCCAAGGGCGGTGCAAGCGGTGCAGCGCACTAACGCAAGAAGTCATCAGGGCTTTTTCTCCGCAGGAGAGCTAGTAGCCGGAGGTTTCGCGGGCGCGGGTTGCGCGGAGGGCGCTGCCGCGGGGGCTGGCACGAGCGGGTTGTTGACTTCCTTGACGTGCACCTCTTGGCCGTCTTCGAGAGAGTCCGGAGGGTTGAGAACGATCCAATCATCGGGCTTGAGGCCGTTAAGAACTTCGAGGCTGGTGCCGTAATCGCGGCCGATGGTGAGAGACTGCAAGCGCGTGTGGTGATTGGCGTCAATCACGACGGCGCGGAGTCCTTCGGAGCGGAACAGCAGCGCGTTCACGGGAACCTGGAGGCGCTGGGCCGTGACTTTGACCTGAAGATGAACCTGGGCGTAGCCGCCGGGCAAAAGTTGCGCGGATTTGTTGGGCACATCGACTTCGGTGAGAAGTGTACGGGTGGATAGATCAATGGCCTCCGCGGTACGCACGACCTTGCCCTCAAATCTCTGGCCGGGGAACTGCGTGAGTTCCAGATAGGCGCCGATGCCCGGGCGAATGGAAGAGGCGTAGGCTTCGGGCACATTGATGTAAACGCGCATGGGATCGGTTTGTGCAAGGAAGAAGAGCTGCTGAGAGGAGCCGCCATTGCCGGCGTTGATGAGCATGCCGATATCAGTATTGCGGCGGGTGATGACGCCACTAAACGGGGCGTCGACGCGCTGGAAGGATTTCAGCTCTTCAAGGCGGCGGACGTTGGCTTCGGCGGACTGGACAATCGCGCGCTTGGCGGCCAGATCGCCATTGGCATTGTCGACCTCCTGTTTGGAGACGCCGTCGGATTTGAGGAGTTCGGTGTAGCGGACAGCGGTAGTTTCGGAGAGGTGCACATTGGCCTGAGAGGTGGCCAGATCGGCGCGGGCCTGGGAAAGTTGCTGGTCAACTTCGGGGGTATCGATTTCCGCGAGGAGCTCGCCCTTGCTCACGCGGCTGCCAATGTCGCGGTACCACTTTTTCAGGTAGCCATTGGTGCGCGCGTAGATGGGAGATTCGATGTAGGCCATCAGCGTGCCAGGGAGAACCAGATTTTCATCGCCCGTCTGTGCGGCGGCGTGGAACACGGCGACGGTGGGAACGGCGAGGACTTCGGTGTTGTCGGCGAGGGCTTTGTACTCCGTGCGGCGCTGGAACATCAGGAGGGCGCCAACGACCACAAGAACAACGACGATGAGGAGGAGAATTAGAAAAAAGGAGCTCTTCCGTGGGGGAGAAGCGCCAGGATCGTTTTCGAGATGCGTTGAGTGGTCAGTCATATTCAGTAACTCCGAGTTCCAGATCGATGTGCAGGCTTCACGATTGAGCAGCCCTGAGAGCGACGGCACGGTGACGGCGGCGCTCCAGACCGCCGTGAATAATGGCAAAAACGCAGGGCACGAAGAAAAGAGTAGCAAGGGTGGCGAAGAGCAGGCCGCCAATGACAGCGCGGCCCAGAGGCGCGTTCTGTTCGCCGCCTTCGCCGAGGCCGATAGCCATGGGCACCATGCCGATAATCATGGCGAGTGCGGTCATGATCACGGGACGAATGCGGACGAAGCCGGCTTCGAGAGCGGCGTCAGCGGCGCTCCGGCCTTCATTTAACTGCTCGCGCGCGAAGGAAATCATCAAGATGCTGTTCGCGGTAGCCACACCCATACACATGATAGCGCCGGTCAGCGACGGAACGTTCAAGGTTGTATGGGTGAACAGAAGCATCCAGCAGATGCCCGCGAGGGCGCCGGGGAGAGCGGTGATGATGATGAAGGGATCGAGCCAGGATTGGAAGTTGACGACGATGAGGAGATAGGCCAGAACGATGGCGCCTGCCAATCCAACGCCAAGGCCCAGAAAAGAAGAGTTCATGGTCTGAATCTGGCCGCGAATAAAGATGCGGCTGCCGCGGGGGAGTTCCTTCTGAATATTGTCCACGAGCTTCGTGACATCGGTAGCCACAGAACCGAGATCGCGTCCATCGACCGCGGCATACACATTGATCATTGGCTGGACATTGTAATGCGAGATGGAAGCGGGGCGCGCGACGGTGGAGGTGTCCACCAGATTGCCGAGGATTTGCGCGGGAGCGCCGGAAAGTCCGCTGTTGACGGGAGTGTTCTGGAGAGCCTGGTAATTATCCACGCGGTACTGAGGGGTTTGCACGGCTACGGTGTAGCTGACGCCATTTTTGGGGTCGAGCCAGAAGTTTGGCGAGGTCTGAAAGCTGGAGGAGAGCGAGACCAGGACGTTCTGTGCGACGTCGCGGGCCTGCAAGCCCACGTATTGGGCGCGCGTGCGATTGATGTCCATGTACAGCGTTGGGGCGTCAAAGGCCTGCTGGACGTGGACATCCACGGCGCCCGGAATGTGGCGGATTTCGTTGGCGAGTTTCAGCCCCAGGGCATAATCGGCGGGCTGATTCATCCCGGTGATCTGGATATCGACGGGAGCAGGCGTGCCGAAATTGAGGATCTGGGTGACGATGTCCGCGGGCTGGAAGAAAAACTGGACGCCGGGGAATTCAGCAGGGAGGCGTTTGCGGAGTTCGTTGATGTACTCGCGGGTGGAGCGGCTGCGCTCGGGCTTGAGCTGGACGAGGATTTCGGCGTCGGAGGTGCCGATCGTGCCGGAGTTGCTGTAGGTGAGATTGATGCCGGAATAGGGCACGCCAACGTTATCGAGAACCGTGATGAGGTCGCGGTCGGGGATGGTACGGCGGATTACCGTGTTGATTTGATCGGCGAGTCGGGCGGTCTCTTCAATGCGGAGGCCGGTGCGGGCGCGCATGTGCAGGCGAATCTGGCCGGCGTCAACGCTGGGGAAGAAGTCGCGGCCGAGGAAGAAAATGAGTCCCGCGGAGAGGATACAAAAGGCCAGGAAGCACGCGGAGAAAAGCGGACCGTGGTGCAGGGCGGCGGAGAGGGAGCGGCGATAGGCGGAGCGGAAACGCTCGAAGCCGCGCTCGAATCCCTGCTGATAGCGCCGGAAAAAACCCATTTCTTCGCCGGCATGTAAATCGGCGTGGTACTCGTCCTCGGACGACAGGAGATACATGGCCATCGTGGGCACGATGGTGCGCGACCAGAAGTAGGAAGCCAGCATGGCGAAGATGACGGCTTCGGCGAGCGGTACGAAGAGATATTTGGCGACGCCGGAAAGAAAGAACATGGGGATGAATACGATACAGATACATAGCGTGGAGACGAAGGCGGGAACGGCGATCTGTTGAGCGCCGTCGAGGATGGCCTGGACGGTTTCCTTGCCGAGCGCGAGATTGCGATTGATGTTCTCGACTTCCACGGTGGCGTCGTCAACGAGGATGCCGACCGCGAGAGCGAGGCCGCCAAGGGTCATGATGTTGATGGTTTCTCCGAGGGCACTAAGGCAGAGCAGGCTGACCAGGATGGATAGAGGAATGGAAGTGGCGATGATGAAGGTGCTCTTCCAATTGCCGAGGAAGAGAAGAATCATGATGGCCGTGAGACACGCGGCGATGATGGCCTCGCGGAGAACTCCCTGGATGGCGGCGCGCACGAAAAGGGACTGATCGAAGAAAGTGGTGAGGTTGAGGTCTCTGGGAAGGGAAGGCTGGTAGTCGTGAAGCGTTTGCTTGACGCGATCGACAATGGAAAGCGTGGAAGCATTGCCGGTCTTGTAAACGCTCATGAGCACGCCGCGCTGGCCGTTGGCCAGAACGACATTGGTCTGCGGGGAGAAACCATCGCGAACGTGGGCCACGTCGCGCAGGTAGATGGTGGAGCCGTTGGCAGTCTTCACGGGAAGGTCGTTCAGTTCGGCAATGGTGCGCGGACTGCCATTCATCTCGACGTTGAATTCCAGTGAACCGAGTTTTGCCGTGCCTGTCGGCAGGATGAGGTTCTGCGCATTGACGGCATTGACGATATCAACTGCGGAGAGCCCCTTGGCTTGCAGAGAGGGAGCGTCAATATCGACGGAAATCAGGCGCTGCTTGCCGCCATAGGGATAGGGTGATGCGGCGCCCTGAACGGTAGCGAGTTGCACGCGTATGAAATTGTTGCCGTAGTCGAAGAGTTGCTGCTCACTGAGGCGGTCGCTGGTCAGGCCAATCTGAAGAACGGGAACGGTGGAGGCGGAATAGATGATGACCAGAGGAGGCGTGGTACCGGGAGGAAGGGAGCGCAGGAAAGTTTGTGAGATGGCGGTGGTTTGCGCGAGAGCGGTCTGAATATTGGCGTTCGGCTGGAAGAAGACTTTAATAATCGCAATGCCGTTCAGCGACTGCGATTCGATGTGCTCCACGTCGTTGACCAGCGTGGTGATGCCGCGCTCGACGCCGGAGGTAATGCGCTGCTCCATCTCCTGCGGCTGGAGGCCGTAGTAGTTCCACACCAGAGCGATCACCGGGATATTGATATCCGGGAAGATATCCGTGGGCGTGCGTGGTACCACGACAAACGTCAGCAGGATGATGACCATGGCCAGCACGATGAAGGTGTAGGGCCTGGCAAGAGCTAATCGGACAATCCACATAGAAAGAGAAAGTGACCTCTAGGCCGGCCGGAGCAACACGCCACACACAAACTCGCCGCCTTGCAGAGTAACTCTGCGTACTCTTATTAGACTACGAGTGGACCACATTTGGGTACGGCGCGTTCGAGGCAGGCGGGGGCGAAAAAAGGCAGGGCAAGCATCGAGAATTTTGATGACAGAGGCAGGCGTCTGGGCCGCCAACTGCAGTGACGCCGGGGCCAGGCCTGGAGTCGGGAAAGAGGTTCACGGAACAGGCCCGAGAACCGGCCTACTTGTGGGTCATAGTGAAAACGCCATCCCAGGAGGCGGGCGGTTCGTCGAAGAGATACTCCTGGCAGCGCTTCCAGTACATGCGCGAGGGGCCATCGTCTGGCCAACGATCGAGGATGGATTGAAAGGCCTGTTGGGCCGGGGCCCACTGGCACTGGTGATAGAGCAGGCGGGCTTCGGCGAAACGCGCAAAACGCTGCTGCAATTCCTCGAAGGCGGGATCCTGCCACAGTTCTGAAAGTTTACCCACTAATTCGTAGATGGTGACGGGCTGAAGTTTGCCTTTCACGCGGATGATATCGAGTTCGCGGAAGAGAAAGCCGGCCTCCTTGGCGGCAGCGTAAGTGGATTCGTTGGCGAGGATGTGCGTACCGTAATCTTTGTTGAGGCCTTCAAGGCGAGAGGAAAGGTTCACCGCATCACCCAGCGCGGTATAGCCGTAGCGCAGGGCCGAGCCCATATTGCCAACGCTGGCGACACCGGAATTCAGGCCGATGCCGATGTCGAGCCTGGGCTTGCCTTCCTTTTCCCACTGTAACTGCAGTTCGTGGACACGCCGCATCATGGAGAGCGCGGCGGCGCAAGCCCGGGTGGCGTGGCCGGGATCCTCGTAGGGCGCCCCCCAGAAAGCCATGACAGCGTCGCCGATATATTTGTCCAGCGTGCCCTGGGTATCGAAAACTATGCGCGTCATGTCCGAGAGATAGCCATTCAGGAAGAGAGCGAGTTCCTGCGCGTCGAGTTTTTCGGAGATGCTGGTGAAGCCGCGGATATCGCTGAACATCACGGTGATCTCGGTTTTGCGCGGTTCGACGAGTTGCGGGTTTAGAAGCAGCCGGCGGATCACTTCGGGACTCAGATACTGGCCAAAAGCGGAGCGCACCTTGCGCTTCTCTTTTTCCTCGACGAGAGCGCGGTACAGGGAAACGAGCATGACATTCGCCGTGAGCGTGCCGGCGGGAAGCGTGAAGTTGAGCCACCAGCCGTGCAGAAAGGCGAGGTAGATGAGCGCGGCGAACGGGATGAGCAGGGCGAGGCCAAACCACATCCAGCGCGGGGAGACGAGAGCAAGTGCGATGCCGAGGGGAATGCCGAACACAAAAATAAGGAAAAGATCGAGGAGTTGCTGGTGTACGCCGCGGATGAGGAAGTCGTTGTTCAGCATGTTGTCGATGACGTTGGCGTGAACTTCGAGCCCCGGGTAACTGATGCCGCCGTAGGGTGGAGTGCGAAGATCGCCGATGCCGGTGGCGGAAGCTCCGACGAGGACAATTTTGTCTTTGAAGGTGCCGGGCGCGAATTTGCGATGCACCACGTCCGCAATCGAATGGTAGGGATAGGTGCCCGCAGGGCCGCGGTAGTTGACGATGATGCGGCCGAGCCAATCAGGGTGCACGGTAAGCCTGTTGCCGAATTGCAGAGTGGAAATGCCAGCGGGACCGTAATTGACGGTGACTTGCTCGGTTTTCAGTCCTAAATAGAGGCGTAGCGTCTGCACTTCGAGAGAGCCATAGAGGTCGAAGTCATCGGGATTGCCGGTGCGGCCGAAGGGCAGAACGAGCAAAGCTCGGCGCAAGACACCGTCGGCGTCGGAGGAGATATTGAAGAAGCCGATGGCGGTCTTCTCGTTGTTATCCGGCGGAGCGAGTTCCGGAATGTTGGCAATCGTGGCGGAGTAGAGAGTCCCCTCAAAGTGATAGTTGTTCAGAAGGGAAGCAAAATCGGCTTTGCCAGTGGCGGGGTTGATGGCGTTGCGATTCAGGGAGTACCACTGGACCATGGCCGCATATTTGTCCAAGGTGGCGTTGTCTATGCCCTGAATTTCCTGGGGCATGAGATAGAAATTGCCAAGGACCACGGGCCCGAAGCGGCGGAGGGCCGCGGCGAACTGGGCGTCGGCGTCAAATTCCCTGGCGAGCTCAAAGACCTGCGCTTCGAGTTTTGGATCGGGCGGCTTGCCGGTTTTTTTGTCAGTTTCGAGTCTGGCCCAGAGGGCGCGAATCGGTGCCACGGTTTGATCGGGTTTGTCGAAGGTGATGTTGAAGGAGACCACCTTGGCGCCGTCCTCGCGCAGCGCATCCAGCATTTCCCCGAAATATTTTCGCGAGAAGGGCCACTTGCCGAGGACCTCCTGAGAGCGCTGGTCAATCGCGACCACGACGATGCGAGGATCTGGCGGCGTATAGCGTGTGGGACGATAGCGGAAGCGCGTATCGAGGGTGCTGTATTCAAACCGTTTCAGGAAATCAAAGAGCGGCGTGTTGCGGTCACCGAGGAAGGAAAAGAAGTACACCCCCAAAGCGGCCAGGGTGATGGCCACGCTGATGAAGAAGGAGGCGCGGTGCTCCCACCAGGAGGAGAGCAGTTCGCGGAAACGGAAGGCGTTCCGCGCGGAGCGAGCTCCTTCGAGAGGAGTGGGCATCGTTGAGGCGGGCTACTCCCGGAAAATGAAATTCAGGCGGACGCCGCAAATTTCGATGAGGTCGCCGTCGTTCAGACGCGTGGGCCCGGGAATCGGCGTGCCGTTGACGGTGGGAACTTTGTCGCCGGGGCCGAGGTAGTAGCCGTCATCGCGCTGATTGATCTGGGCAGCCATCGGTGGTTTGAACCAGCCACGAAGGCGCACGGTGGCCATGGGTGACTTGCCGATGACAGTGAGCTTGTTGGTGAGCACGTATTCCTTCTGGTTCACCTTGCCGCTGAGAACGACGAGCGTGGGCATTTTGGCGCGGCCGGGGGAAAATTGCGAGCGTTCGCCCATGGCAGCGGCTTGCGAAAGCATGTCGCGGCGGGCCTTGGTATCGAGGACCATGGTTTCGTTAATTTTGGGAGCGGCGGCTTTGCGGCCGGTGTCCCAGGGAATAGCGGCATCGGCGGTGGCGTCAACTTTGATGTGATGCTTGCCAATCCAGATGGAATCGCCATCATGTAAAGTGGCCCGCTCCACACGGAGGTCATTGACGAAAGTTCCGTTGAGGCTGTCGAGGTCTTCAACGACGAGGCGGCCACCCTCGAAATAGACGCGAGCGTGATAGTTGGAGATGGCGAGGTTGTCGATGGGAAGGTCGTTGTCCGGAGAGCGGCCAATGCTGACCGGGCGGCTGCCGATGGGGACCTCCTTAACCAATTTGTCTTCAAACATGAGGCTGAGCTTCGCCATGCAAATCCTCCTGCGGAGGGCTATTCTTTTTTGGCCGAGCCGCGACGCAGCCAGGAAAGCCAACTTCTGGGCTCTTCCTGGAAGCGCACGACGATGACAGTAATGTTATCAATGCCGCCGCGTTCGTTGGCTAATTCGATGAGCTTGCGGGCCGCGGCAGTGGGGTCGGTCTCCGCTTGCAAGGAGCCGGCAATTTCGGGTTCCGTAACCATGCGAGTAAGGCCGTCGGAACACAGGAGCAGAACGTCGCGAGGATAGATGCCGACTTCATCGACATCCACTTCGACTTGGGAGTGAGCGCCGAGTGCGCGCAGAAGCACACTCTGTATCTCACTGTCTTCCGCTTGCTGGGGCGTGATGATACCGCGGCGCACCTGTTCCGCGACGAGGGAATGGTCGTCGGTGAGCTGCTGGAGCGTGCCCCCGCGCAACAGATAGGCGCGGCTATCACCGACGTGAGCGATGCTCAGGCGGCCGTTATCGAACCACGCGGCGGTAAGAGTGGCGCCCATACCGTACTGCTCCGGATTTTCTTGCGCGGATTGATAAATCCTGCTATTTGCCAGGTACACGGCGTTTTGCAGACGCTTGGTTTTCTCCGCCCAGTGGTCACCGGGAGCCCCGGAAAGAGTAATGCCGGAATCGTCCCTTGCTTCGGCGCAGCAATTAACGATGGTTTCAACGGCCATGGAACTGGCAACTTCTCCATGAGCTTGGCCGCCCATACCATCGGAAAGGACGAAGAGGTGGAGCGCTTCAAGAATCCGGAAGGAGTCCTCGTTGTTGGTGCGCACACGTCCTACGTCCGTCAAGCCGTCACTAGCGATCTGCACAGCCGCTCCTTCCAAGCTTTCCGTGAACACGCGTGGCACCCCCTGCGCGGACACACCTGCAAGTACCGTATGGTCCACGCTAGCAGAGGCTTGGGCGCTAGGAAAGGCTTTGCACCCAAGTGATTACTCGCCGATTGGCAACACTGGCCGAAGGGCCAGTTGGGAAGAATAGCCGAATCGGAGCGGGGGAGACAGCAAGATGTGAAGGAAGGGGCGAGGGAGTAATCCCGAGATGGTCGGGACACTTCTATGGAGGGGAAAACTCCACTACAATCGCGGTGTGCGGGAAACAACGTCGCGGCAGATGCGCAAGGGAATGATAGGGTTGGCAGTGTTTTGCGCTGTGGGTGGGGTGTGCCGGGCGCAACAGGCTCCTGCGGCGTCGGGGGCGCGGATTTTGCTGCTGCCGCGGAAAATTGTTACGGGGGAGCGCGCGACGCTGGCGGTGCTGGACGTGTATGGGCGATTGACGCCGGGCGCGACCGTCGTTTTCTCGAATGGAGATAAAGTCACCACAGACGCGACGGGACGCGCCTTGTTTGTGGCCCCGTTAAATCCCGGCGTGATTTTTGCTTCGCTTGAAGGGCGCGTCGGGCGCGTGACGTCCATTATCCTTTCGCCCGCGGAGGTGCCTTCCAGCTCGCTGGAAGTGATCCTGGCGCCGCGTGTGGCCACGGTGAGCGATCGCTTCGAGATTTCGGGGCACGGCTTTTGCGGCGATGCGGATGCTAACAAGGTGAGCATCGGCGGCGTGCCCGGATTGGTTCTTGCGGCTTCGCCGGCGTACCTCACGGTGCTGCCGCCGGCGGACATGGATCCGGGTCCCGCGCGCGTGGAGGTAAGTTGCGGTGCGCGTAAGGCGGAGGCGTTCACCGTGTTGTTTGTCAGCCTGGAACTGGATGCCAGCGGTGCAGCGCTGGCGCCGGGAGAGCATCGCGAATTGACAGTGCGCGTGCGTGGGAGCACGGCGAAGATTAACCTGGAGGCGCGGAACCTTGCGCCTGACGTGGCGGATTTGCAGAGCGGAACAACGGTGCGCGCAGCTTCTTCGGGCGGCGCGGAGAATGTGGCGCGGTTTACGTTGCTCGGGAAACAGCACGGGAGTTTCCTGATTTCCATCCGGCTGGTCGCGCCGCTTGTGACGCCAAGACCGTAAAGGCGGCAGCCCTTGGAAACTCCCCTCTAAGGTCGGGGCAAGCAGGGTAAACAAGCTGCCGCACTCCAGAAAATTCAGGCGGATTTTTTGGCCGCGGCGGGAGGCAGCTCCAGGGTGTCCTGGGTGTCTTCGAGTGGGGGCTGCGCGACGTCGCCACTGCTAAGCAGGTTATCGAGGGTGTTGGAAGCTTTGTCAAAGCGCTTGTCGGCTTCGGTGTAGCTCTGCTGGGCGTTCTTCAGGTGCGTGCCAATCTTTTCAAAGTACTCGCCAAAGGTATCGAGTTGCTTGCGCATGCCGGATAGATTTTCCGAGAGGCGCTTGGCGTTTTCTTCGATCTGCATGCCGCGCAAGCCCATGCCGATGACGCAAAGATGCGCGTAGAGAGTATTGGGCGAGACAGCGATGATATTGCGGCTGCGGCAGTAGGCATCAACGGCCTGCCCCTTGGAATCCACGCTCATGAGCAGTTCGTAATAAACCGTTTCGCTGGGAACAAACATCAGCGCAAGATCCAGCGTGCCTTCATCCGGGACGATGTACTTGCGCGCAATGGAATCGGCGTGGCCCTTGATGGCGGTGACGAAGGCCTTGCGAGCTTCGTCGCCTTCGGCGCTGATGCGGCGGTACGCGTCGAGAGGAAACTTGGAATCCACAGCCATCATTTTTTTGTCACGCAAGAAAATCACGGCGTCGGCAATTTCACCGCTACGAAAGCGGTATTGCGTGGAGAACTGAGAGGGCGGCAGGGAGTCTTCCAGGAGGCGTTCGAGCGTGACCTCTCCGAGCGAACCGCGCGATTTGGTGCCTCCGAGTATGCTTTCCAGCGTCTGGGCGGTCTGGAACATCTGCTTGCCGGCTTGCTGCACTTCGCCCAATTGGCGCTGGATCTGGTTGATCTGCTCGCGGGTATTTTTCAGCTCCGTGGACATGGCGGCCTGGGCGTCAGAAGTGATTTTGGAAGTCACTTGCGCGGAATCCTTGACGCCATCCTGAAGCGCCTTGGTGACCGCTTCGAGGCGGGACGCGACGGTTCCGGCCAGGGTCTCGATTTTGGTGGTGCTCTGCGTATGCGCCGTGGACATCCCCTGAAAATCCCGGCGCAGCTCGTTCATCTGCGATTCCAGTTGTTCGTTCTTCTTTTGGTCCTGGGTGTTCTGGAGAAGGACCCAGACGAGCAGGCCGATCAAGACGAGCCCGAACACGGCGACGGCGATCCAAATGACGTTCATGCGTGCTCCGATGCGTTAACGGGAAACGGCAAAACTACTTTACTCGGAAGACCGCGGAATGGGTAGAGCGCAACGAGCGAAAGGAGAGGCTGGGTTACGAAAGAAGGCCGTTACGCAAAAAGAGCACCGGCACAAAAGAACGGAGGCCCCGATGACGCGGGGCCTCTCTGTGAAGCGAGAACGCGGAAGAGGCTACCAGTTCAGCTTGATGGCGAATTGGAACTGCCGGGCGTCGTAGGCAGCCGAGGGCTGGCCCGCGGTGCAAACCGCGCCTGCCGAAGGGTCGCACAACTGGTTCACGGCAAGAATGTTCGTATGGTTGAAAAGGTTGAAACCGTCGGCGATCAGGTCCAGGCGAAAGCGCTCGCCAAAGTTGATGCCCTTGGAAACGCGCATGTCGAACTGGAAGAAACCCGGCATCCGGAAGGCATTGCGGCCGAGGTCGCCGATGCAGCCATAAGGCGGCGTGATGCCAGGAACCGTGAACGTCGAGCCGTTGGCCAGCAAGCAAGTATTTGCCTCCACGAAGGCCAGGCCAGGAATGTAGGGTGACGTCGTAGCGCCGGGCGTTCCCGCCGCAACAACCGAAGGGCGATCCCCCGACGCACCGAGGTCGAGACGTGTGTCCTCGCCCGTGATCACGTTGTAGGGGCGCCCCGAACCCAATTCCACGAGGGGGGCGAGGGTGAAGTTGCTCAAGAAGCTGTTCCAGAAGGACTCCCCGGATTTATGGGGAGAGGACTGGAAGACGGCGCTGGTGACCCAGCGAAGGCGCTGGTCGTTGACGGAGTTGGAGCGCTCCAGACCAGGAAAGCGGCTGTCTTGCGGCTCCAGCGTGGATTGCAGGTCGGTGGAATCGTCCATCGAGTGCGACCACGTAAAGCTCGAGAGCAATTCGAAGTGTCTCGAGAAGCGCTTTTCCAAATTGATGGTCAGGGCGCTGTACCAGGAGTTTCCATTGGACACCTGCGTATCCACGCTGTTAAAAGGGACGGGGACGCCCGGCACGCCAACGGGAAATCCCGCAGCGGCAGCGAGAGCTTGCTGAAGAGCAAAGCCGCAGGACAATAGAGCCGACGCAGGAGCACCTTGACATTGCGGCGCCCCGAGAGCGGTAGCGGTGGCGAACGAAGGATTCGGGCCGGAGGGCCGGAAGAAGTTGAAGAACGCGGGCGTGCCGACGAGTTTTCCGCTCAGGCCAGCAAAAGGACCGGTAGACGGACAGCCGTAGAGAGCGCCAAGAATGCCGGGGACTAGCCCTGGAGCCAGAGTGGTGGTGAGGCCGCAAGTGCTCGCTGTGGGGCCAACATCCTGCACCTGTACGAGCACTGGATTTGTAACGCCGAGGCCCGCCGCATCCGCATAAAGTAAGTTGTTGGTGAGGAGTTGCGGATCGGTGGAGTTGATATCCTGAGGCCGGTTGAGGTGCAATCCACGCGTCCACTGGTAGCCGGCGCTAAGCTTCCAGTTACCGGCGATCACGTGCTCGATCGTAAGGTTAGCCTGCTGCGCATAGCCATAAGTGAAATTCTTCTCCACGGGCAGAGTGAAGGGAAGAATGGGCAGCGGAAAACCGGCGGTCAGGTAGTTCTGATTGGCGAAGATCGAACTGGTTTGGAAAGGATCGAAGCGCTGCTGGTTCGGCAGATAGAACATGTTGGGCAACGCGTTTAGAACGCCCTGGAAGATCGAGGAGCCGTTAAGGTTCTGCGGACCGTCCGCGCCACCGCCGCAGTAGCCCGAAGGCGTGGGAGAGCCCGTAGGGAGCGTGAGCAGCCCGCAAGCCGAAGCGGTCCCTCCAGCGGAGAGCAATTGTACCGAGCGCCCACCGTCAGCGGTGACGGAATCGAACGCGATCGCAAGCAATGGATGATCGTAGAAGAGACCATAGCCTGCGCGGACTACGGTCTTGCCGTCTCCCCGGGGATCCCAAGCGAGGCCGATGCGCGGCGCAACGTTTTTATAGTCGCGCGGGATGCCTTCGACGACGCCAAGAGATTTCTCCGCGGCCGCATTCACAGCGGTGGCAGGGGCAAACAACGGGGTAATCTCGAAGTCATAACGCAGCCCGTAGTTCAGCGTGAGATTCCGGGTGAGGCGCCAGGTATCCTGGGCAAAGAAACCAAAGGGGAGATTGTCAAAAGGCTCGTTGGAAGTGCCAATGCCCTGGATGTAGGTGGTGGGAATGCCCAAGCCGTAGGCCTGCAGCCCCGTAGCGCTGGGCAAATTGAGCGCGATTTCGTTGGGCAGGCACGCGCCGGTGTGGCTGGAGGACGTAGCGGGATTCACGCAATCCGGGAAGCCCAGGGAATCGGCAGCGATCGCGCCAAAGTTGACGTCACCGCCAAAATCCAATTGGAAGATCTGCTGTTTTTTCGAGCGCAATTGGATGATGTTGGTGTCGGCGCCGAATTTGAAAGTATGGCGGCCGCGCGTCAGTGTGGCGTTGTCGGTGAATTCGAAGCGGCGTTCGATGCGGTCGACGGTGGAGTAGGGCTCGCGGCCGAAGTAGGCGTAACCGGGAATATTCACACCAATGTCGCTGCCGCCCGAAAGGTCGGAGTAGCCGAAATGAATACCGCGGCGGGCGACCTGCATGCGGAACTCGTTGAAGGCGCTGTCACTGAGGATGGTGTCGTGCTGGAAAGTCACATTGAAGTCGCGCGATTGATTGACGCCGGTACGCGAGCCCGCGTTTTGGCCGAAGACCTGGTTCTGCGAGGTGGACTGAATGCCGGTGACCAGCGAAGGAGAAACGCCAACGCGGAGGAATGATGTGTTGTGATTGTCCCAGCGCTGATCGAGACGAGCGGACCACAAGCTGGTTTTTTCCGTCGCAGGAAAATTCCCGCGGATGCTGTTGAGTCCCACGAAGGATGCGGGCAAGGGGGCAATTCCTTCTCCAAAGGCTGCGCAGGTCACAAGATTGACTGTTTGACTTGCTGGACACGCCACCGGAACCGGGAATTGCGGGCCAGGACCCGGGTTCAGTGCACCGTGGGTTAAGCCGGCGGCTAAGACACCGTAATCCAAGCGGTTGGTTGCCACGCTCGACGCCGATCCCATCAGAACTCCGTAATTGACTCCCAGGGCTTCCAGAGCAGGCACGCCCGAAGTCAGCAGCGAGTTCACCGCGCTAGCCTGGCTCGCTGTTAATTGCACCGGCAAAACTCCCCCCGGAACCCCGGGAACCGGCAAATTCACACTCTCCAAACCGTAATTACCTATCCCAATGCTGGAAAATCCGGTTTCTTCGCGCTGCGTGTATTCATAGCTGAAGAAGTAGAAGGTCTTGTCTTTCTTGAGGGCGCCGCCGAAGGTCAACCCAGATTGCGTGCGGGTGTAGGCCTGCTTGACGGGGACGAGGTTGCCCTCGGCGTCAATGTCGCCGGAGAAGGCGTTGCGCGCCTGGAAGGCTTTGTTGCGGAGATAACCGAAGACATCGCCGTGGAAATCGTTGCCGCCGCTCTTCGTGACAATGTTGACGACACCGCCCGTGGCGCGGCCGTACTCCGCGTTGTAATTGCTGAGAATCATCTGGAATTCCTGCACCGCTTCCTGAGAGACGGTGGCGCGAATGCCATTGACGGAGTTGTCTCCGGCGTCGGCGCCATCCACACTGACCATGTTCGAACGCGCGCGTGCGCCACTCAGGTTCAGGCCGCTGTTGGGTGCGGGGCCAATGGTGGGAGAAACGTCGCGGGTGGTTTGGGAGTTTGTGAGAGTGAAATTGATATAGTTGCGGCCGTTGATGGGCAGGTTATCGATCTGGCGTTCCTCGACGGTCTGTGCGCTTTCCGAGCGGGTGGTCTCAATCGGCAGGGATTCCGTGGTGACAGTGACGACCTGGGTCTGCGTGCCGAGTTCCAGCCTCACATTCAAGATGGCTTCCTGGCCGACAGTGACCTGGACCGAAGGGTTCTCGTAGGGCGCGAAACTCGTGCCGCTTTCCACGCGGAGTTTGTATTCGCCCGGCACCAAACCCAAGATGATGTAGTGCCCGCCCTCGTCTACCGTAGCGGTGCGTTCCGCACCGGTGGCTAGACTCGTGGCCGTGACCTTTGCGCCGCGGACCGCCAATCCTTGCGGATCGGTGACCAGGCCGGTCAATGTCGCGGTGTTTACTTGCGCCACCGCCGTTGTTACCCCCAGCACAACCGCCATGCACAGAATCACACACGCAAACAGCGACTGCCTGCGTTGCATACCCTTCCTCCTTATGGAACCTGCATGAACCCCCGCTACCCCTAGCGGCGACGGCCCTGGCCCGTCAGTTGATGGCCTAAGACGCAATGAAATGGATAGGAGGCCTTGTACAGCAAACCGCGAATCTTTGCAACTGTAATCTGCAGAGGCACCTGGCGCGAAATGCTCCGGGCAGTCCACGTGCCCAACCCGTTATGGCGCGGCGCACCCGTACCTTTTAACGCCTGAGGATGCGCTTCGGGCTTAACGAGATGCTTCAGCCTTCAGTGAGTTGTTCGGGGACGAGGGGCTTGCCGGGCTCGCGGCGTTCTTTCCAAGCCTTCAGGAGGGTGGTGGCGGCGATCAGAATGGCGGTGGCCACGTTGGTGATCACGACGGCTTGCGCGTGGATCACCAGGCCATAGGCCAGCCACATAAGCACACCACCCAAGTAGAGGCTCAGCATCCCGTAGGAGAGGTCGCGACCGCCCTGCCTGTAGATCTTCACGAGCTGGGGGACGAAGGCAAAGGTAGTGCAGAAGCCGGCCACAGCTCCTAAAACTTCAATCCAACCGGGGGCAGTCATCATTCGGTTACTCCTAGGTTTTTTCTGGCCCAATGGCGATTATCGGGACCCAGAGGGCGGCGGCTCGCGACGGCTCAAAGCCATCCTCAATTTTAGCAACACGCCTGGACTACTTCTAAACTAACGTTTTGGATGTGACGCATTCGTGAGGGTAATGCAAATAAAGGGATGAGGTTGCCTATGGTGTACCGCAAGGGAACCAAAGGGTTTACGGCCAGATCGAGGAGGCAGTAGGGAATCAGAGATGCAGATGCCGCTGAACCAGCTTGCGCAGGCGCTCGCGGTCTTCGTCCTTCATGTGCACGAATTCGACGCCGCCGCCATCCGGGCCGATATTGCGAACCACGGCGGTGAAGTGAATCTTGCGGAGGCCAGCGCGCACCTCGAGCTGGATGGACTCGCCGACGCTCAGACGGCCGGGGGATTCCAGGTAAGCACCGCCCAGGCTGATGGTGCGGACGCGCGCCGGGCTCATCATCTGCTGGCTGCCCATTTGCGCGCGCAGGGGAGATTCCAGCGGGATGCGCGCATAACGGCGCGGCACCACGAAATTCGCAAGCGGCGCAGACGCCGGCTCGAAGGCGGCACGTGCTCGCGCGGACGCAGGACTCTCTTCCATGAACGCCAAGGCATCTTCGGCAACCGCACGCAGGCCGGCGGGCTCGACGTACGTCAGGCCTTCGCGTCTACTGGCGAGATGGCGGAGCAGTTCAGCGGCTTCGGTGGCGCGAAGGCGGCCGAGAGCTTCGATGGACTTGATGCGAACGAACTGGTCGCGCAGGATTTCGTGCTCACCGGCGGCGATCTCCATGAGCATGGGGACGGCGGTGGCTTCCTGGCCGATGCCGATCTGATCGATCATCATGGGCACGACTAGGGGGTGCGCGTCCGCAAGAATGGCGGAGAAAACAAACGCAGTGCTTTGCGCGGAGGGCGTGTTGGAGGGTCGCGCCAGTTCGCTGACGGCCAGATCCTGCAGATTCCATTCCCAACTGGCCATCGCGCGCGTCAGGCCGCGGAGCAGCCGGTCAGGATCGGCGGCCGCCAGGAGTTTGATGGCGGCACTGACGCGTTGCCGCCGCGCTTCAAAGAGGCGCGTTTCCAGGAGAGTGAGTGCGGGAACACCAATAGCGCGCAAGATTCGAGCCATCGCCGGCAACATCTCCGAGCCGCGGGAATCGGTCAGCAGAAGGGTCAGGCGATCCAGCAAACGCTCCGGATCGCGCTGCAGGAGCCGAGGCAGAGCGGGGTCGAGAGGGCGATTGGCCAGCGAGGCGTCTACGAGCACCATCCAGCGATCGTTGGCGACGAGGCGATGGCCGAGCGCGTTCATGTGCTCGTGCTCGGCATCGCGCGGCACTTTTTCCAAGCTGATCAGAATGGTCTCGAAGCTTGCAAAATCGCCGCGGGTGACCGCAATGCGGCCGAGGGTTTCGAGGAAGGCCGCGAGCAGAGCGCTGGTTTCCGGGGCGTGTTCCTTGGAGAGGGCCTTCATCGTGCCGCGGCTCAACTCTTCTGGAAGCTGGTTGGGCCACAGCGATTCGAGGAGCGGCGTAAGTTCGCTAAGACCTGCGGCGACAATGCGCCGCGCCGCAGGAACTTCGTGTTCGAGGCGTCTGGCGTAGTTCAAAAGAATATTGCGGGCTTCACGACGGGGAGCGTCCGCACCGGCTTCGACGAGTTGGCCAAGAGTCTGGCGGATAGCCGTGATGGGCACACACCAAATCTCCGTGCCGCGAAGGACTGCGGACTTCTCACGTGGCGGCAGCTCCAGCCAGAAACGCTCAAGCAGCTGTTCCCGGTAGGTTTCGTCGGCCCAGGCGGAGGCCAGCACGGAAAGATGCTGCGAGGAATGAGGCCCGCGATAGCCGCCGGCACTGACCAGGACATCGGCGAGGTGATTCAGGACCTCTCGCACGGCGACGGGAGCAAGGTTGCCAGCGGCAAATTCCGTGGTGAGATGCTCGAGGACCAGGCTCTGGGAAAGCCGCTGCAAATAGGCCTGAGGTGCTTCGCCTTCCTGCGGAGTGTAATGCGTTACGGTGGCCATGAGCATTCGCACCGTGCTCCGGCTGGCGAGTTCCATGGAGGAGTGAATGGCGCGCGCCGCATCTTCCGCGGAAAGACCGCTGGCCACTTCCATCGGCGGCGTTAGGCAGCCGATAAGGCGGAGTGTGTCGAAAGTCGCTTCGGCCTGCGGCGCGCGGATGGGCGTGTCGCCGTTATCCTGCGGGGCATTGCCGCCATAGGCCACCAGCGCGGCGATGAGACTGGCCAGGACTGTATCCACCTTGCGCTCAGTCAACGTATTGATCTGGATTCCTTCCACGCGCTGCTCCCGAAGTTGCGCTGGCCAGCCCATCGCTCTCGGGCGGCTTACCGGCTCATCTGATCTTAGCAAGGTGGCTTTGATGAGTTGTGCGAGGGTGTCCAATTCGCCCACATGGAACTTTGCGGCGAAGTAAAGGGTCTGGATGCCGGCGCGTTGCAGGTCGTTCGCCAGGGCATAGAATTCGCCGCGCGCATCGGGCAAATGGCCTTCGGCAAATTTCGCTACAACGATGCCACCCCGTTCGGTGCGCACTTCCAAGCCGTCAAAATCGGTGGCGGCGCGCTTCAGGGAATCGTAGGCGGCGTCCAGGCTGTCCAGCACGCGAGGGTGGGCGGAATCGTACAGACGATGGGCGCGCAACAGCAGATGCAACTCGCGCAGGGCCCGGGTCAGGTCGGCCAACTGCGGATCGCCTTGGCGGGCGCGCTCGCGAGGTGCAGCAGCGGGTTCGTGCTTCACGCCACGAGGAGAGGCAGGCTTGGCCGACCTCTTCTCGTCGAGCAGAAGTGAGGCACGCAATACCAAAAGGCCATCCTTGGCCCGATGCACTCTGTCGGGACCGCGTCACCATTCCGGAACCAGGCCCGCCCAGGGTGCAAAGGGAACCGTTGAGCGGGAAATCCGCGCCCCGGAGGGAGCGGATTCCGCAACAATAGGGTAGGATAAGAGGGTGTGTATGGATATAGTACTAACAGTCCATTGTGGGATAGAAATGTTACGAGTTCACAGGGAAATCCTAGCCTGCTACAAGCCCACTTTTCTCTTTTCTTCGCTGTACTCCGCAGTCTCTATTTGGGCTTCAGTTTTTCAGTGACCGGCACGGTGCTGCCTTCACTGACCTCAACGCCACGCCTCACTACCTGGAAGCCGTTCAATTTCAGTGCGATAACATGGGTTCCGGCGGGAATCTGCACGCGTGAAGGAGAGAACTGACCGGTCGAAACGCCGTCGATGATAATCTCAGCACCTGCCGGAGTGGTTGTGACCTGTGCCCAAGCCACGTGAGTCTGACTGCGCTCCTTGAGTTCGGCGCCCAGCGTCGTCTGGATATTGTCCTTGACCTGAACCTCACCGACGTAAGGTGCGTAGCCCTGGAGTCGGAGCACCAGGTCGTAGTGGCCAGGGGCGAGGGGGAGGGTCGTAGGGGTTTGCCCGGATTGCTTGGCGCCGTTAATGAAAATATCCGCGCCAGGTGGCTTACTGCTGATGTAAACACCTTTCGCCTGGGCTTCCAGATGAATCTTCTGATCCTGGGATTCACCCGCCTTCAACGCCAGTGCGGTTTGCACTTGAAGGTAGCCATCCTTCTGCACCTGAAGACTGTAACGTTCCGGGAAGAGGTTGTTGAAGCTGCAAGGTGTCTGGCAGTCGGCCAGAAAGCGGCCACCAGGACCGAAAAGCGTGGCCTTTGCGCCGATCACGTCTGTTAACACGTGAACCGCGCTCAGGCCCTTTGCAGGGACTGGGTGACCTTCTGCTTCTCCCGCGCCCGAGCCCGGAAGGGGAGTGTCATCGTAAAGAATGTCGTCAACGATGTGAACGGCGACGGGCGCGTCGCGCATGAACCGAAGCAGCGAGGCGTGCTCAACGGGACGCAGTTTGCCGCTCAGGGTAAGCGTGTTTCCGATACCCGCGATGGTGACGCGGCCGTTCAAGCCGCGATCCGCAATCGCTTCCTCGATGCGGCCCTTATATTCAAGTGCGGCGGCGTTTAAGGCGGTTTCCGGCTTCTTGACTGCAACGATTGTTGTGACCCGAGGATCCGCTTTTTTCAACGGAGTTTCGGCAGGCGCAACGGCTGCAGGTTTTGGCTGCTCGACGGGCACCTGGTTCAACGGAGCCGGCTGAGAAACGGTTTGTGCAGGCACGGGAATGGTGGTTGGTCCGGTCACCGTGGCTCCAGCTGCGGGTGAGTCAGCGGACGTATCTCTCACGACGGGTGACTGGGCCGAGGTACCATCGGGCATAACGTCTTGTCGCGGTGAATTGTTGCGTACGCGCGCAGCCTGAAACTCCGGGCGCAACCTATTGACCCCAAAGATAATCACACCAACCAGAAACAAAGCAGCCAGCACTGTTGCAAAGGTATTTTTCTTTTTCGGCGGTTCGATGGGTCGAACGGGGCCGGTGCGCCGCACCGCGGGAGTCTGCCCTGGACCGCCAGCTCGATTCTGAAGAGAACGCACCGTTGCCGCAGTCATCGAATCTTCGATATGCGCGCCGCGCAGACCGCCTGGTTCGGCATTCAGTGGCAAGATGGAGCCAGGGCGCGGCGAAATCATAGTGGCATCGGGGTTTCGTTCGTTGCCGCCGATGGCGCGGTAGTTCCGCAAATCTTCCAGAAGTTCACGGCAGCTCTGGTAGCGGGCCTCGGGTTCCTTGGCGAGTGCGCGGAGGACGATGTCGTTTAGGCCCGGGTGGATAGAAGGATTGATCTGCCTCGGCGGTACGGGTTCCTCGTTGACGATTTTGTAGATCACCGTGGTGATGCTTTGGCCGGGGAACGGCTTTTCGCCGGTCAGCATTTCGTAGAGAATGACGCCGATGGAAAAGATATCGCTGCGGCCATCAACGGGGCGCCCTTTAACTTGCTCGGGGGACATATAACTGGGCGTGCCCATCACATGTGCAGTCTGCTGGACGGTGCCGAACTGCAGGATCTTGGCGGTGCCGAAGTCGGTCACTTTGACGGTGTCGTCGGCGGTCAACATCAGGTTGGCGGGCTTGACATCGCGGTGGACGATGTTGCGTTCGTGGGCGAATTGCAGCGCGCTACACGTCTGCTCTAGGATGCGAATTACACGCGGTACGGGAAAGGCGTGGCCGCCATCGAGTAGCGCTTGCAGGCTTTTGCCTTCGACCAGTTCCATGGTGATGAAATAGAGGCCGTTCTCTTCGCCCGCGTCGTAGACCACAACAATGTTGGGATGCGTGAGGAGCCCTGCGGCGCGCGCTTCGGTCTGGAACCGCGCGAGTAGCTCGGGCCGGGTCAGTCCGGTGCCTTCTTCGCTCAGGCGAATCGTCTTGACGGCGACGGTACGCCCGATAACGGGGTCCATGGCGCGATAGACCACGCCCATGGCGCCGCGGCCGAGTTCGCCGAGGATTTCGTAACGCCCCGCTTTGACCATCGTTGCCATGCTGTCGCCACCACGTGCCCGTGGCCTATCCCCTTAAGCACCGTGCGCGGCGCAGTGTTCCGCCCGGTTTCCTCGACGCGGACAAGCGGGAAAGGCTGCCTTTGTCTGGACCCTAATCGTTACCTCGTTGTGTTCAGGCCTCTTCCGCGCACACCACTCGCCAATAAAGACAGTAACGAGGGCCTTTTCAAAGGGTCAACGCTACGGCAGTACTAGTGTGACGCACTCGATATGTCCGTTCGGACAGGCCTAGGGAGGCGGCATAGATTCGGCTGGCGCCGTAAGCGGTCGGGCGAAGGCATGTTGGTTTCACGGACGGGGCGATCGACTTCGCCGGGGTGCGGTGTCACGGTTGGGTGACTAATCGCCGCGGCCGGGCGCATCGGGGGTTTCGGAGACTTTGCCGGCGAACGAGCGATAGACGTAAACAAAGTAGACGGTTGCCAGCGCCATGCCGATGACCCACCAGATCAGGCCAATTTTTAAGCCGTAATCCGCCGCCTTGGCATTTTGCACGGTGAGCTGGAAGGCCGGATTCCGCGCGGGCAGGACCATCGGATAGAGACCGAAGACCACGCTGGTGAGCATGCCCAGGAAATAGGTGCAGGAGGCCAGGAAAGCGTTGCGTTCATTTTTGCGGTGCAATTCAAATTTGACAGTGGCGAAGCCGGCAACGGCGAGGAGGGGCAAAACGTAGCCGGCGGGCCAGGTATGGAAATTCGCAATCACTTGCGGTTGCAGGACAAACGTTGCCCCCGTGACCACTGCGGTCATCACCAGCACGCCCCACCACACCATGCCAGCAACTTTTCCTGCGCGTTCGCTGACGGCGCCGTGAGTTTTCAGTTGCACCCACAGCCCGCCGTGCATCATCAGCGCCAGCAGCGCCTGAACGCCGACAAGAATCGTGAACCAATCGAGAATGCCAGTGTGCTTGCCGAGGCGGAAATTGGTCCAGAGCGGTTCAAAAAAGTAACCGGTCGCATCCAGTGGCACGCCGCGCACGACATTGCCAAGTGCGGCGCCGAAGAAAACCGCCAGCAGCAAGCTGGACAGGCAAAAGACAAAATCCCAGAAGGGAATCCAGATGGGGCTCTGGATGTGGTTGCGAAATTCCACGGCGCTGCCGCGCAGAATCAGCAGCCACAACACGATCATCAGCGGCAGATAAAACCCGCTGAAGCCGCTGGCATAAAGGGCGGGAAAAGCGAAATAGAGGGTACCGCCCGCGGCCAGCAGCCAGACTTCGTTGCCGTCCCAAACGGGGCCGATGGTCGCGATCACCTGGCGGCGCTCTTCGCTCGTCCGTGCGACGAGAAAATGAATCGCGCCCGCGCCCAGGTCGAAGCCATCCAGGAGCACGTACATTGCCACCATCACTGCGACGAGGCAATACCAGATCGTTTCCATCGCGCCTCCTCAGTCCGCCGCCGGCGCGGTTACGCCAGCGTGCTGCGCATTTTCCGGTTCGGGCCCGCGTTCGATCTCACGATAAACCAGGAACAGCCAGAGAATCGAGAGCACGGTGTACATGCCCATGAAGCCCAAGAGCGTAAACCAGACACTGCCGGCACCGACGCGGGGCGACGCGCCGTGGATGGTGCGAAGCAATCCATAAATGAGCCAGGGCTGGCGTCCGAGCTCCGCGGTCATCCATCCCGCGGTGTTGGCGATGTAGGGGAGGGGCACGCTCAGCATGAGGATCCAGAGCATCCATCGCGACTCAAAGAGCTTGTTGCGCCAGAGCAGAAAGACGGAGAGTGCCATGACGGCGATGAAGATGGTTCCGAGTCCCACCATGACGTGGTAGCTGTAATACAACAGCTCGATTTTGTCGGGCCACTGGTCTTCGGGAAATGCGTCGAGCCCGCGGACATTCGCGCTCCAGTGCTTGTAGGTGAGGAAACTGAGCATGCGCGGAAGTTCCAGGGGATTATCGAGCTGGCGCTTCTCCACGTCCGGCTGGCCCAGAATGGCCAGCGGCGCGCCTTCCTGCGAGACGAAAAGCCCTTCCATCGCGGCCAGAGTGGCGGGCTGATTTTCCGCAACCATTTTTCCCTGGAAGTCGCCGGTAGGTACGAGTTGCAGAATCGCGGCGACAACGCCGACGATGACGCCGAGCCGCACGAAGGTGCGGCCATAGGGCAGGTCGCGCTTGGTCAAAAGATAGAACGCACCTACAGCGGCCATGACGAAGCAAGCGGTCTGTACCGCACCCAACATGTTGTGCGCGTATTGCCAAAGCGCCCAGGGGTTCAAAATCAGGTGCCAATAGCTGGCCAGTTCGATGCCGCCACTGGCGTTGATCCGGTAGCCGGTAGGATGCTGCATCCAGGCGTCGGTGGCGACAATGAGATATCCGGACATCCACGAGCCGAGGAAAACTAAAAACGCGGCCCACCAGTGGCCGATTCGGCCAAGACGTTTCTCGCCATAGAGAAATAGCCCCAGGAAACTGGACTCCAGGAAGAAGGAGAAGACACCCTCCATGGCCAGGGTCTGCCCGATGACCCCGCCGGCGGCCTTGGAGAATTCCGCCCAATTCGTGCCGAACTGAAATTCCAGGGGGATGCCGGTCACCACCCCGAGGGCAAAGTTGATGCCGAAGATTTTGGCCCAAAAACGCGCGGCGCGGTTGTAATGTTCATCGCCCGTGCGGAGTGCGAGCGTCTTCAGAATCACCAGCAAGAGCGCTAGGCCCATGGTGAGTTGTGGGAATAGGTAATGATAGGTAACAGTAAATGCGAAGTGCAGGCGGTGCACATCCAGAGCTGATCCCATGCGATCACCTCGGTGCGGGATTCATCCGAACGATCCATATGGACCGCAAGGGAGCGAAAGGTGTGGAGGTTACGCCGCTATTCTCTGACTTTTTTGCAACGGTGGCAACCGAAGATTGCCCCGGTCCCTTTAGCGTTGACTCCCTCGCGCTGCGGACCTACTATCAAACGCTCAAAAGGGGGGTATCTGCCGAACAACGTGGCCTGCGAGGGAACGGGTAGCTGGCAGGAGGCCTGGGCAAGATCGCATTTTTTTGACTTAGGAGCTTCTCATGATCTTAGAGGTGCAGAAAAAATCCCCGGCCGCAGCGGTGGGCATCCTGGAACTTCGCGGAAAGCTCTTGATGGGAAATGACAGCCGGCAAGTCGAGTGGGCTGTCGTGGAATGGATCAAGGATGAGGTGAAGAGCGTGATTCTCGACCTGGGCGGCCTGGGGATGATTGACAGCACCGGCGTGGGGATCATTGTGATGTGTCATGCCAGGCTGGAGAAGGCCGGAGGCAGCCTGCGCATCGCGGGCGCCAAGGGGATCATCCAGGAAATCCTGCATATGACGCACGTGGACAGGATTGTGAGATTCTTTCCGACGGCCGAAGAAGCGAGCAAGAACTTTGGACCCGCATGAGGGGCGGATCCGCGCAGGCAAGGGAGGAGCGCGCAGTTGTGGGGCCGACGGGAAGTGTGTTTGCGAGGAAGAGCGGATTCAATACCGGAGGCGTGGCGTCGTTCTCATTGAAAAGAGGCCACGGCTTGCGGGAGTTCCTCGAACGTTGCGAAGAGGTTTAGCAGCCCCACCATATTGAGCGTCTGGACCGTGAATTTGGAGGGCTTCAGCAGCCCGATTGCCCCACCACTTTGCTTCGTGGTAGTTAGAAATCGAACCAGCATGCCAATGCCGCTGGAATCGATTGTCGGGACCTCTTCCAAATCGAGAATAATCCGGTTGTGCCCTTCGCCGAGAAGCTCGGTCATGGTGGCATTGAAGCGCTCGAGCGCGGGACCCATGCTGAGGCGCCCCTTTAGCTTGACGATTTTCACACCGTCCTGCGTTTTCGTTTCGATATCCAACGTTGCGTCTCCCCGGTGGCAGGCGGCTCGCCGCATTCCGATTCGGGCAAATGTATAGGCCACTCCAGTGGGCTGGCATTATAGGGGATGGAAGAGCCTGGAGAAAACAGGCGCGTGCGGTAAGCAACGGCCTGCCCCAAACAAGACCACTGATGGGGCTGGAGAGCTAGACCAGAGGATACGGAAGTCAGCGCGCTTGATCGGCGGGCTTGATATTGCCGCGAAGGACGGTCACCGAAGCCGCGGGCAGCGTAAAGGACGTCGCGGAATCCGCATTTATCATAGAAGAGGCGATGGGGCCGTCCGGATCAGCAATGCCGCCGTCGGGCCTGGGATGCCACTGGTATTGTGCTTTGCCGAATGTTTTCACCGTGACGGGGCCGGAGAAGGAACTGGCGCCAGAAGAAGTGGCGTTGGCGAAAGAGATGTGCACCTGGTGCGCATTTTCCTGGTCCTTATTGATGATCAGCAGGGACCACGCGCCATCGGGACGCGCGGCGGCATAAGCCGTGACAAGAACGTTGTTAGCTCCATCGCGAATGTCGCTTTCCGCCGAAAACAGTTTGTGTACGCCACTGCCGGGTTGCATCCACTCGAGGTTGATGAGCTGGCTCGAGAAAAACTGCGACAACGGTTGCTTAACCTTCAGATCGGCATCCGTCGAAAACATTCCGAAGGTGCCGAGCGAGCCATTGGTGCCGCGATGCACGCCGAGCGGAAGATAGTGGAAATAGTAGACGGCTGCGCCGCCGCCATTCAGGAACGCAGCGATGTAATCGGCAAGCCAGAGAGCGCCCCAGGTGTCCACATAAGCTTCGGAGGATTGCCAGGAAATGTTGGACTCCGTGATCATTAGCGGCACGTTCGCGGGAACGCCGTCTTCCCGCCAGACTTTCATGATCCCGGTGACGAGATTGGCTTCGTCATAGAGGTTGCTCCACTGAATCTTCCCGGGATCCATCGGGTAGTGCTCGAAGGAGAAGAATGCCAATTCGCCAAGCTTGCTGCGCGATTTCAGGTAGTCGACAAAGCGCCGCGTCCACGATGTTTGTCCGTTGGCGTCGGGCCAGGTTTCGATGTCGCGATTCACGCCGGTAAAGATGGGACCGCCGAGCTTGAGTTTGGGATCGAAGTGGTGAAGCGCGGCAGCGAACTGTAGATAGAGCTCGGCGTAATCCTCCGGCGGCGTGTAGTGCCCATCCGCCTCTTCGCCCATTTCAACATAAGAGATCGGATAGCCGCGCCTTTCGAGGTAGCTTAGTTGGGCGACAGCGTCCTCTGGGGTCGAGTAGAGCACGGCGATGGGAATCATCGCGGGCAGGCCGCGCGTGTAGCCGCCGGTAAAGAAGAGGTCGAAGCCAACCTGATCACCGGCCTTCTCGTCGAGATTCGCCGGTTCGTGCCAGGGATCGACGGAGGAGCAGAAGGTCATGGTCTGATCCTGATCCGGCGTGTGGCGGACGAGATCGTGGAATTGGCCGTCAGGCGAGGTCGTGCCGATATAAAGTTCGCGAATGGCATAGCCCATACAGTTGCGTTTGTCAGCGGAGCCATGCGTGTCGCAAGTGTTGGAGGAGGCGGTCATCAGAATGCGAATGTGCTGCACGGAGATGGGAGCAGAGACGAGTTGCAGAACCGCGCTGCCGCCTTTGCCGTCTGTGATGGTGCCGTTCGGAAACGTTTGCCACACGCCGGCAGTGGGCTTTCTGATGGGGTCTTCGCCGGTGAAGTACTGCACCAGATAGTGCGTGGCGTACGGTTCGCCCCAGTGAATGCGGATGGCGCTGATGTCACGTTTGGCAGCGAGATCGACGATGACCCATTGCGGATGCAAGGCGTCGCTCTCACCGGTGAAGGCCTGGGAGAGATATGGATTGCTCTTCCAGTAGGAATCGGGATCGTCATCAGTGAGCCGGGAGTAGCCGTCGGTGTCCGTGCCATCATCGCGGGTGACGCCGCGATGTGGGAGCGCATAACCGTAAGAGTGGCGAATGGGTTCTGCGCCGGGAGTGGCGTTGCCGACAAAGTAGCCTTTGCCGGAAGGATCGCTCCAAGCGCCTTGCGGATTCCAATGCCATGCTTCCATATGGAGTTCGGTGTTTTGGCGGTAAGTTACCGTCTGCCAGCCTGCGGAAAGGACCTGGGAAATGGTGGGCTCGATGTACAGTTTATCCGCGGCGCCATAAGGGAGGCGGTCGATGCCGGCGCCGAGCGCTTCCGTGGGACGAATGGAGTTGGTGGAATGGCTGGGAGCGGAGTCCACGACAATGGTTTGCGCGAAGGAGCGAGCGCCGGCAAAAGAAAGGAACACGGCTGTGATGGCGGCAACGAACAGGAAACGCAGCGAGAGAAAGAATCGCGGGGCGGAATTCGTCATGAGATTGTCCTCAGCTTTCTTGCAAAAAGACATCGAACGTAGGGATGCGGCCCGAGCAGAACACGTAGAATTAAAACGGTTGAATATGAAAAGAATCTAACTCTGCCCGGTTTACGGCGTCAATAGGAAATCTTCGGAGACGCCACAAGAAAGTTGCCCAGTCGCAGCGCTGAAACTGCTTTCGAGTGGGAATGGCGAGAAATAGAAGAAAGAATAGGAGCCGAGACCAATTGAGTTCTCCTGAACTAGGCAAGTTGGTCCTCCAAAATTGTGACGGACCACCTGAAAGTAGAGCGCCGACAAGGCCCGAGGTCCGATCAGAGCACCGCGAGCGACTCGGTGTTGGACGAAGCTTATCACCAGTGGCAAATTCGGATGCGGGCAAAAACAGTAAAGCAGGAGTTCTCAGTGGGAGAGTACAAGTCGGCTTGCGGAGAAAAGAAATAAGTGGTGGGACCGCCCGGACTTGAACCGGGATTGCAGGTTTAGGAAACCTGTGCTTTATCCATTTAAGCAACGGCCCCGCAAAATGATTTTAGCACGATTTTCCTGGCCGGATTTTGCGCGCATTTGGAGATAGCCCCGCACAATTGACCGCAAAACCCAACAGGAATCCGAAGGAATACAGTGGAGTTTTGGCTGGCGGCTGGTAGAAAAAAGGAGCGGCACTGCAACGGTAAAACAGTGTGGTAATATGCGGCCCAAGACGCATGGAAGCAAACGCCCGCGCCTGCCCTTCCGGAGGAAACCATGAGCAGCAAGTTGAAGTGGGTCGCGATTGCGGTCCTGGTGCTGATTGTAATTCTGTTCGTTCTGCCATTTTTGATCCCAGTCAATAGCTTCCGTCCCACGATCGAAGAAAGGGCCTCGGCGGCGCTGGGAAGAAAAGTGGAGTTGGGGAATCTGAGCTTGTCGATTATTCGAGGCTCGCTGGGGATTGACAACCTCTCTATCAGCGATGATCCCAAGTTCAATTCGGGGCTGTTCCTGACAGCGAGTTCGGTCAGGGTCGGCGTGGAATTGCTGCCGTTGATCTTTTCCAAACAGGTGAACGTCACCGAGATCGTCATCGAACAGCCGCAAGTGATGATGCTGAAGGATCCCACAGGGAACTGGAATTTTTCCTCCATCGGTGGAAATGCGCCCGCGGAACCGCGCGGATCGGGCAGCAATGCCGCGCAATCCTTGTCTATCAAGAAACTGGAACTGAAGGACGGCCAGATCACGCTGGGCAACACGAATTCGCAGAAGCGCACCGTGTACACACCGGTGAATCTGACAGCCAGCGATGTTTCGATGAAGAGCCAGTTTCCACTGGTCTTCTCGATGGGGCTCCCCGGCGGCGGCACCATGAAGATTGACGGTAAAGTGGGGCCGGTAGACGCGCAGGATGCGGCGTTTACACCCCAGGACGTGAAGCTGACGATCAGCGCACTGGACCTCGGGCAGACGGGATTCCTCGATCCTTCCCTGGGCCTGGGCGGCACGGTGGACATGGACGCAAACCTGGTTAGCCAGGGCGGACAGATGGCGACAAAGGGCAACCTGAAACTGTCGAAGGCGCTGCTGATCGCCGGCGGGAAGCCGTCGGGCGTGCCGCTCGGTTTGAATTTCGACACCAAGTACGATATGGCTAAAGGCACGGGCGTGCTGAATCCCTCGACGGTAAATATTGGAAACGCCAAATCCCATTTGAGCGGGACGTACAAGTCGGAGGGCGACGAGTTTGTCGTGGACCTGAAGCTGGCAGGAGAAGGACTGCCGGCAACGGATCTGGAATCGTTTCTCCCCGCGCTGGCGATTAACCTGCCCGACAGATCCAGGCTTACCGCGGGCACGTTGAGCACGAATCTGCACATCACCGGGCCGACGAACAAGCTGGTGACCGACGGAAACATCGGGTTGTTCAGCGGGAAACTCTCGGGCTTCGACCTCGGACAAAAGATGTCGGGTGTCGCGGCGCTCGCGGGAATCAAGACCGGGCAAGACCTGGACATCGAGAAGATGACGACCAACGTGCACATGGCCACCACGGGTCTGCGCGCGGACAACTTGGATCTGGTGGTGCCGGCGCTGGGGACCGTTGTGGGTGGCGGGACGCTGGATGCGAAGAACAACATGGACTTCAAGCTGGTGGCGACGGTGAACAGCTCCGTCCTGAGCGCAGCGGGAGGATCGGCAGGTGGTGTACTTGGCGGCGCCGCAGGAAAACTGCTGGGCGGCGGCGCGAGCTGCAAGAACGGCGGAATCAAGGTGCCGCTGCAGATTCACGGCACGACCGCAAACCCACAATTTACGCCGGACATTGGCGGTGCCACGGCCAGCCTCATGAAATCGGAACTCACTTGCGCAGGCGGATCGATAGAAAGCCTGGCGGGTTTGGGAGGCTCTGCCGGTGGCAAAGGCACGTCTGACGTCGTGAACCAACTGGGCGGGCTGTTTGGCGGGAAAAAGAAGAAGCCGTAACGCGGTTTCCTCTCGAAAGTGTCAAATCATGGGACAGGTTGCGAAGCCTGTCCCATTCTTATGCTGATGCGCTTGACGTTAGGGCGAGTTCCCACTAGTGCCGTTCCAACTTGATGAGCTTATGATTACAGATACGAATCGCAAAGCAACAAAGAGGGAAACCACGCGTCCGGCAACGTTTGACTATCTGGCTGGGTATTGCCCAAGATTAGTTGGAACGGCACTAGCCTCAGGAGTCTGCGCGGGATAGGATTCGATCGCGGACTTCGCACGAAATACAAGGAGTGAAGCATGAGTTTGAAAAGCGTTCGCAAGCGCCCGGGAATCGTTGTGTTTGCTGCTCTCTGTCTGAGCATGTCCGGTGCCGGGCGGGTGGCGGCCCAGGGCGGAGAGCCGCGCAGTTTTGCGATTCGCGGCGCGAGAGTGGTACCGGTCTCGGGCGCGCCGCTGGAGAATGCCACCGTGCTGGTGTCGCGCGGGGTGATCACGGCGGTGGGAACGAATGTGACCATTCCCGCGGACGCCTGGGTGATCGAAGGAAAAGGTTTGACGGTGTATCCGGGGCTGGTGGATGCGTTCACGGACGTGGGCGTGGCGGCAGCGCCAGCGAGCGGTGCAGGCGGCGAGGGCAACGCCAAACCTCCGATTTCGAAGGGGCCCGAAGACCGTCCAGCGACAACTCCGTGGCGCAGTGCTGCGGATGAAATCAACCTGGAAGATGCGCGGATCGAAAGCTGGCGCAGCGCTGGATTTACAACCACCGTCTCCGCTCCCAAGAGCGGGGTGTTTCCGGGCCAAGCCGCGGTGCTGAATCTGGCGGGCGAACGAGCGGGAAATCTGGTGGTGAAGGCGCCGGTGGCCGTGCCGGTTTCCTTGCAGGCGCCGGGAGGCTTCCGGAACTATCCGGGTTCGCTGATGGGCGCAATTGCGTACGTGCGGCAGGTTTGGCTGGACGCGAACTGGAGCACGCAGGCGAATGCGATCTACGAAAAAAATCCGCGCGGTGGGGAACGCCCGAGATACGACCAGAGTACGGAGGCGTTGAACGAGGCGCTCCAGAAGCATGCCGTGGTGCTGATTCAGGGGAATAGTTCACTGGAGATTCGGCGGGCGCTGGTGCTCGGAGAAGAATGGAGACTCAACAGCGTGATTTACGGCGGGCAGATGGGCTACGAAGTCGCGGCGGAGATTGCGGCAAAAAGGGTGCCGGTGCTTGTAGATTTGAAATGGCCGGAAGCGGTGAAGGATGGCGATCCTGAGGACGTGCCGTCATTGCGGACGCTGAGGTTCCGGGACCGCGCGCCGTCGTCGCCCGCGGCCCTTGAAAAGGCAGGAGTGAAATTCGCATTTTATTCCGGCGGGATTACATCGGCCAAAGACATTTTGCCCGCGGTCAAGAAGTCGATCGATGCGGGATTGAGCCCCGACGCGGCCCTGCGCGCACTGACGCTATCGCCCGCGGAGATATTTGGCGTGGCGGATGTACTGGGTTCGATCGAGAAGGGCAAGATCGCAAACCTGGTGGTGACGGACGGCGACCTGTTCGACAAGAAAACAAAAGTGAAAATGGTGTTTGTGGACGGGCGGAAGTTTGAAGTGCGCGAGCCGCTGCGGCCCAGCGAGCCGCCGAAGGGCGACTTGACGGGCAAGTGGAAATTGTCCACCACCACGCCGGAAGGAGCAGAGGAATTGACGGCGGACCTGTCGATGGCGGCGGATGGGACGTTGACCGGGACGGTGAGTAGTGCTCAGCGGGGCACGGGAAGCGTTTTCAGCGGATATGTAAGCGAGGACAAATTCAGCTTCACCATCAATCTGCCGATTGAAGGGAATCCGTCGGATGTACAGTTCACAGGAACGTTTGAGGGCAATTCGATGAAGGGTTCAATCAACGTGTTGGGTTACACCTTGGAGTTCACCGGCACGAAACCGGGCGCGGCGGCGGGAGGTGCGCGATGAACCGGCGCAGATGGAGTTTCGGAGTCGCGGGCGTCGCGCTGCTTTGTTTGCTGGCTAGCGCAAGTGGAGTGGCCCGAGAGAAAGAGGCGAAGGCCAGCGCAGCGGCGAACCCAGCGCCGGCGCTGCTGATTCGCAATGCCACGATCCTCACCGTGACGCACGGGACGCTCGAAAAGGGCGACCTCCTTATTAAGGATGGAAAGATCGCGGCTGTGGGAAGCGGATTGAAGGCGCCAGCGGACGCGCAGGTGATTGATGCCAGCGGGCAGTTTGTCATGCCTGGAATCATCGATTGCCACTCGCACATTGCCATTGACGGCGATGTGAACGAGGGAAGCGTGTCGGTCTCTTCGATGGTGAACATTGCCGACGTTCTGAATTCGGATGATCCCGCAATTTACCGCGATCTGGCTGGTGGCGTAACGGTGGCGAATGTTCTGCACGGTTCGGCGAATTCCATCGGCGGGCAGACGGTGGTGATCAAGCTACGCTGGGGACAACCTGCGGCAAGACTCCCGTTTGAAGGCGCGCTTCCGGGAATCAAGTTTGCGTTGGGAGAAAATCCGAAGCGCTCGAATTTCCGGGTTTCCGGCATGACCGACCGATACCCGGCTACGCGCATGGGCGTGGAAGAGACGATTCGCGGGGCGTTCACCGAAGCGCGCGACTACAAGAAAAGCTGGGACGACTACAACAAACGAGTTGCGGCAGGAGAAAAAAACGTGATCCCGCCACGGCGCGACCTGAAACTGGACCCGTTGGTGGAGGTGCTCGAGGGGAAGCGCTACGTCCACGCGCACTGCTACCGCGAAGACGAAATCCTGATGCTCCTGCGAGTGGCGAAGGAGTTTGGGTTCCGCGTGCAGACGCTGCAGCACGTCCTGGAGGGGTACAAGGTGGCGGATGAAATCGCCGCGGCCGGGACCGGAGCTTCGACATTTTCGGATTGGTGGGCCTACAAGGTGGAAGCGTACGACGCCATCCCGTACAATGCCGCGCTGATGACGCGGCGCGGCGTGGTGGTTTCCGTGAATTCGGATGACGCGGCGGAAGCGACGCACCTGAACCAGGAAGCGGCGAAATCCATACGCTACGGAGGATTGACGCACGACGAAGCGTTGAAACTGGTGACGCTGAATCCGGCGATCCAATTGGGCATCGAGAAGCGCGTGGGGTCCATCGAGGTGGGAAAGGACGCGGACCTGGCGATCTACAACCGCGATCCCTTGAGCGCGTACGCGGTGGTGCAAAAAACGCTGATTGACGGGCGGGTCTACTTTGACCGCGAAAAAGACCTGGCGGGGCGCGCGGCGCTGGAGCAGGAAAAGAAGGAGCTTCTGGAGAAGGCCAGGAAGGCCGCGGTGAAGAAGGCGGACGAAAAGAAAGCCGAAGGGAAAAAGACGGAGGAGAAGAAGCCGGAAGAAAAGCCCAAGCCACCACAAGAGCAAATTGATGAGGGAGGTGCGCGATGAGACCGGGTTGGATGGAGTTGCGTGCGCCGAGCCTCGCTCTGGGCTCCTTGCTCATGGCGGGAATCGCGCCTGGCCAAACCGTACCTACAACGGACACAGCAATTACGCACGCAAAGATTTTCACGTTAGCAGGAGCGCCGATCGAAGACGGCACTGTCATCATTCACGACGGAAAAATCGCGGCTGTGGGTGCAAGCGTAAGCATTCCCGCCGGGGCGAAAGTGATTGATGCGAAGGGGCTGCAGGTTTACCCGGGGCTGTTCGATCCAATTACACAGATGGGATTGAGCGAGATCGGTGCGGTGCGCGCAACGGTTGACACCACGGAAACGGGCTCGTTCAATCCGGATGTGGTTGCGGCGACGGCGGTGCTGCCGTCCAGCGCGCACATTCCGGTGACTCGCGCGGCGGGCATTACAGAGGTGCTCGCGGTTCCAGCGAGCGGCGGGTTTGATTCCGCCAGAGCCACCAACCTGATTGGCGGTCAGGCCTCGGCCATACACCTGGCGGGTTGGGCAGTCGCGGAGATGTTGATCCGCAAGAACGCGGCGATGGTGATGGATTGGCCGGAGATCGAGACGCAATCATTCGATTATTCGACATTTTCCAGGAAGGAGAAGCCCTTCAGCGACGCGAAGAAGGAATACGACAAGTCTGTGGACCAGCTAGCGAACTGGATCGAAGAGTCGCGGCATTATGCGCAGGTGGCGGCGACGAGCGGGGCCGCGTACGATCGCGACGTCAAGCTGGAGGCCATGATTCCGGTGGTGCGCGGAGAGATGCCCGTGCTGGTTTTCGCGGACAAGGCGCGGGATATCCGCAACGCCGTGGAGTTTTGCCAGAAACAGAATCTGAAGATGATTCTGGCGGGCGGCGGCGAAGCGTGGAAGGTGAAAGACCTGCTGCGCTCGAAGAGCGTGCCGGTGATCCTGCGGCCAACGCTGGAATATCCGCGAGAAGATGACGATGCCTACGACCGGCTGATGACCCAGCCCGCGGAACTCCTGGCGGCGGGCGTGAAGATTGCCTTTGGGAGCTTCGACAACAGTTTTGCGAGACGCTTGGGGCAGCAGGCCGCCAATGCGGTCGCCCACGGCTTGGCGTATGAGGATGGGTTGAAGGCCGTAACGCTCTACCCCGCGCAAATCCTGGGGTTGGACGGCGAGCTGGGGACGCTGGAAACGGGTAAGATCGCCAATCTGATCGTGACCAACGGCGACCCGCTGGAGCTGACCACCGAGGTGCGCTACTTGTTCATCAAGGGCCAGCTCACTTCAACGGATAACCGGCAAAAGGATTTATACGAGAAATACCTCAACCGGCCCGTAGCGACCAGGTAAGAGTGGCGGCCAGCCGAAACTCGCTGCTCGTTGGAGTGTGTCTCCAGCTAAGGCCAACCTACATCCCAAGTCCCGAGCAACTTTTTGTGGGGAGTTGCGTATCTACTAAGGATATTATGCGCCGACTCACTCGTATTGTGTTCGTATTCACTTTTTGCCTCGCCGGGGCCGGGATCGGCCTCGCGCAGGATGCCAACAAGATCATCGAGCAGTACCTGAAAGCGGCCGGCGGGAACAAGTCCATTTCGCGGATTCAGACCGTCTCAATCGATGGAGCGTTCAGCAACGGGTCAGAAGCGAAACCCGGGACGTTTACTTTCCGGGCCAAGCAGCCCAACCGCTATTACACCGAGATTCAGAGCGAAGGCAAAACCCTGATTGAGTCTTACAACGGCAAGTCCGCCTGGCACCAGTCCGAAAATGGCGAGATCGGCACACTCTTGGGGCCGCAGGCGTTGGAAATGGAAGCGGCGGCGCAGTATTACAACGCGCGGCTGCAAGCGCTGGGGAAGAGGAAAATCGGCGCCGCGTTCAAGGGGCAGGCGCAGGTGCGCGGCCGCGATGCGCTGCAGGTGGAGCTGACCTATCCCACGGGAGTGCGGTGGGAAGTCTATTTCGATCCGCAAAGCCATCTAATCGTGGAAGAAAATGCCACGATCGCGGGAATTCCGCGGGACATCTTATATGACGATTACCGGATTGTGGATGGAGTGAAGCTTCCGTACAAGCTGGAAGTGCATCGGGGGAACGATGTGTATGCCGTGAACGTGACACGCGCGGCGGTGAACGAGACTGTGGGCGAGCGCGTCTTCGATTTCCCGAAGAAGTCGCAGGTGCAGCTCCCGGATTTAAAAAAGCTGTTCGAGGAGATTGATGCGAATCAGAAGCAGATCGACAAGATCAGGGAGAAATACGCGGGAACGAACGTCGAGGAAGAGACAGATTTCGACAAAACTGGAAAGGTGACGAAAACGGAAGTAAAGGAGTGCACCTTTTTCTACCTGAATGGTGAAGAGGTTTCGACCCTGGTGAAGAAAGACGGCAAACCGCTCAACGAGGATGAGCAAAAGAAGGAAAACGATAAGACGCGAAAACGTATTGAAGAGATTCAAAAGAACGAGAAGAAGAAAGAAGCGAAGGAAGAGAAAGCCAAGGAGGAAGGGAAAGAGGCGAAGAAAGATGATGACCCCGGGATAGAAGTTTTCTTGCGCGTCTCCCAGTTCGTGAACCCGCGCCGGGAACGCTTCCGCGGCCAGGACGTCCTGGTGTTCGATTTTGAGCCGAATCCCGAGTACAAGCCCAAAAACATGGCAGAACGGGTCGTAAAGGAACTCGCCGGTGTCGTGTGGGTGGATGAGAAGGCGCACGATGTGGCGAGGTTGGAGGCTTATTTCGTGGGTGACGTGAAAATTGGCGGCGGGCTCCTGGCCAACCTGCAAAAGGGTACGAGCTTTTCCTTTGAGCAGGCCTACCTGAACAACGAAGTCTGGCTGCCCACTTATCTGGAGGCGCACATAGGAGTGCGGGTTTTGCTGGTGAAGGGCATTAAGGTAAACGTGGTAAACCGCTATTCCGACTACAAGCGATTCAATGTGGAGACGCTCAGCACGATCAACAAGCCGAATGAGACGCTCGAGAACGCCTCAAAACCCTGATGGAGCGCAGCTCTTTCGGGTTGCACAAGATTAACATCCTTCGATTCCGCTGAGGTTCAGCGGCCCTCGAAGGGGTAGCGGTCCTGGGCTTGAACGGCGGCGGCGATGCGGCGGCGGAGCGCGATGGTATCCACCGCGGGGCGCTTGCCGAAGCGCTTTAGCACGGCCATCTGGGTGATGAGCATGTCGCCCTCGTTAACGCCGGCAATGGCGCGCTTGGCTTCGTGGTCCACGCGTTCGGCGGCGTCCGCGATGAAAACGCGGGCGGCATCGATCATTGCGGACGAGGCAGCTTCACCTTTGGCGGCGGCAGCCTTCTGAGCACGCAGGAGGCAGGACTCCATCGCATAAATCTCCATGACCATGTTGGCGAGGGCGCCGATCAGTTCCTGTTCGTCAGCCAGCTTTTCGCGGAACTTCTGGAGCGCGCCGCCCGCCGCCTGCAGAAACATTTTCTTGGCGTTGGCGATGACGCGCGCTTCTTCCGCTAGCACGCCTTCCGGCGTTTCTTCAAGCGACGGGCCGGCAAGGATTTCATCGGCGAGTTTCATGGCCGCCTGAATCAGAGGCAATTGGCCGCCCATGGCGCGCTTCATCAGCATCTGGATGATGAGCATGCGGTTGATTTCGTTGGTGCCTTCGAAGATGCGGTTGATGCGCGAATCGCGGTAGGCGCGGCAGACGGGATAATCCTCGTGGTAACCATAGCCGCCGAAGATCTGCACCGCCTCGTCCACCACGAAATCGAGCATTTCGCTGCCGTAGATCTTGGCGATGGAGCTTTCGATGGCATATTCCTCCAGGACCTTCATGGTGTTCTGGGTCTTGTCGCCGCTGCCGGAAGCGGCGCTCATGGCCGCCTCGATAGTGCCGGCCGTGCGGTAAATCATGGAATCGACGGCGAAAATCCGAACGGCCATTTCGGCAAGCTTTTCCTTCATCAAACCAAATTCGCCGATCTGCTTGCCAAAGGCCTTGCGCTCTTTCGTGTATTTCGAGGCGGCCATCAGCACATGTTTGGCGCCGCCGAGGCAAGATGCGCCGAGAGTGAAGCGCCCGGCATTGAGCACGTTGAAGGCGACAATATGGCCGCGGCCCACTTCGTGCAGCAGGTTTTCCTTCGGCACTTTGCAGTTTTCCAGGAACACCGGCGTGGTGGAGCTGCCGCGGATGCCCATCTTGTGCTCTTCATTGCCGGGCTTGCAGCCGGGGAAATTCTTTTCGACGATGAAGGCGCTCAGCTTCTCGCCATCCACCTTCGCGAAGACGATGAAGAGGTCGGCGAAGCCGCCGTTGGTGATCCACATCTTCTGGCCGTTCAGAATGTAATGGGTTCCATCGGCGTTGAGTTCGGCGCGGGTCAGCAAATTCTGCGCGTCGCTTCCGGCTTGCGGCTCGGAGAGACAGTAGGCGCCGATGTACTCGCCGCTGGCAAGTTTCGGCAGGTACTTCTTCTTTTGCGCTTCGGTGCCAAAATAAACGATGGGGAGCGTGCCGATGCCTGCATGAGCGCCGTGCGTGGTGGCGAAGCCGCCGTCGATGGAAATTTTCTCGGTTAGGACCGTGGTGGCAATTTTGTCGAGGCCCGCGCCGCCGTACTCTTCGGGCGTTGCGCCGCTCATCAACCCGAGTTCCGCGGCTTTGCGGGTGAGTTCGGCCATCAGGCCAGGCTTCTTCTCCTCCAAATCCTTGATGTGAGGAAAAACTTCCTTGACGACGAACTCTTCGGCAGTCTGACCGATCAGCTTCTGGTCATCGGTAAGATCCGCCGGCGTGAATACATCCTGCGGGGCCGGGATCTCCAGCAGAAAACTGCCACCCTTTGCTGCGGGTTTGGAAAGAACCGAGCTTGCCATGGTGCTGCTCCTTGCCGGCCGAAAGCCGGGGGTAAAATTCAAACAACCGTTTGAAAAAAAACCAATTTCGGGATTCTACGCCTGAGCGGCATATTTGCGCAATAGCACGGGGACGACAACTTCCCAAGCGCGACTGTACCGAAGCGAATGCGCGGCCTCAAACATCTTCTCTTTCCGATCCGCGCTTGGTGCGGAAAAAGTACGCGGCAGCGCCAACTACAATAGCGAAAAAGGCCACCACTCCAGCTAGGATTGCGAAGGCTCCTGGGTCCACCCTGGCTCCGGCGACCGCTGCAAACCGCTGCGACCAAATGGCTGCATAACCCAAGGAGTCGTGGGCCGCAGGGCTCCCGGCCGGGGTAGTCGTCCAGGGAGCAAAACAACAGAGAATGGCCAAACCAATCAAGAAAGCAAAGGACGTTACGCTGTAGAAAGTCTTCATAGAGACACAGTCTACACTAGGTGATTGCCCCCCAGGATAAAAGCAGCCCTGGCGATGGCCTTAGGAAGTCGCTATGAGCCTGACCATTTTCACTTGGATGTAGAGTCGCGTTATCGGAGACTGACCAACCGCCCGGAATGCCAGAAGCATTAGAAGCGGAGTGCCGCAGATTTTTCACAAAAGCCCAAGATAGGTAGAATGCGACTGCCAGCTCTACCTGTAAAGAAAGTTATAGACGCTCGAAAATTCCGGCCGCGCCCATGCCGCCGCCGATGCACATCGTCACCATGCCGTAGCGCGCATTGCGGCGTTGCAATTCACGAATTAAAGTAGCCGTGAGTTTCGCGCCGGTGCACCCCAGCGGGTGGCCCAGTGCTATCGCCCCGCCATTCGGATTGACGCGCGCCGGATCGAGATTGGCCTGTTGAATGACGGCCAGCGACTGAGCCGCAAACGCTTCGTTCAGTTCAATCACCGCAACGTCATTAAGAGATAGTCCCGCCAGAGTCAACGCCTTGGGAATGGCGTAAACGGGGCCAATGCCGAATTCTTCCGGCGGGCAACCGGCCGTGGCGAAAGCAATAAAGCGCGCTTGCGGTTTCAATCCGAGCTGCGCGGCCTTGGCATCGGACATGACCACTACCGCCGCCGCGCCATCGCTCATGGGCGAGCTATTGCCGGCGGTCACCGTGCCCTTCACGTGAAATGCGGGCTTCAATCCGCTCAGCACTTCCATCGAAGTATCGGGCCGGGGTAATTCGTCCTTATCGAAAACGAAAGAATTTGTGGCCGGCTTGGGCGAAGTCTTGGGCTTTGCGCCGTTGCCCCTGGGCAGAGAAGTGATCTTCACCTCGACGGGAACGGTCTCATCCTTGAATTTTTCCGCTGCCAGCGCCGCAACGGCTTTCTTGTGCGAGTCCACGGCGAACTGGTCCGCTTGTTCGCGGGAGATGCCGAATTTGCGCGCGATAAGTTCCGCGCCGAGGCCCATGTTGATGTAGGCGTCCGGATAATGATCCACGAGCCAGGGATTCGGCGAAATCTTGTTGCCACCCATGGGCACAAGAGACATCGATTCGGTGCCGCCGGCGACGATGACCTGGGCCGCGCCGCTGCGGATGCGCTCCGCGGCAAGCGCGATGGCCTGAAGACCGCTGGAACAAAAGCGGTTCACGGTCATGGCGGACGTTTCGACGGGAAGGCCGGCCCGCAACGCCGCAATGCGCGCCACATTCATGCCCTGCTCGCCTTCGGGCATAGCGCAGCCCAGAATCACATCGTCAATTTCCTTCGGATCGAGCCCCGGCACGCGCGCGAGCGCTTCTTTAATGACAAGCGCGGCAAGGTCATCAGGGCGGGTGGTGCGCAGCGAACCTTTGTAGCCGCGCCCCACGGGTGTGCGCACGGAAGATACGATGATGGCTTCGGGCATGGCAGACCTCTTTCAGCGAATTCTTTCCGATTGTCAGTCGCCTTCCGTAAAAAAGCAAATCGCCAAGAAAAAGGGCGCCCTGTTCGCATCACTTGCCCTTGATCGGCGCCCCCTTCTTGGGGATGAACAGCGCTGCGGGCGGTGTGACCTTATAAATCACCGAAAAATTGCGCTCATTCAATGCCAGCCCAATGCGCCCGCGGGAATCCACGTAGAGGAGTGGTTCACCCACGGGTACGTCCATGAAGGTTTTGACGTAAGGCAGGACAAATGGCTTTTTGTTCAACTGGACTCCAATTTTATCGCCGAGGTTGTAGCCGAGCTTCTTGAATTCTTCGCCGGAAATATCGCTGATAAGCGAGCCGAAAGGGTCATCCAGGCCGATGATGTCTCCTTCAATGCCTTGGTCGGTCGTGGTCGAAACTTTCGGGGTCAGGCGCACAAGTTGCTGCACCTCAGGTCCGACCAAAGTGAAGTCCCAACCAGCGGCGAGATGCGCGCCGACCGGCGAGAAAATGTCGCGGCCATGAAAGGTCGAGGAAACGGTCTGGCCAATCATCCACCCGGCATTGGTGATTTCGCGCGCGGAGTCCAAGCCGTCGCGTTCAATCACCGGGGAGATCAAGCCATTGTCCGGCAGCACGAAATATTGTCCCTTCTTCGTCTTGACGACCACAGCCTTGCGCGAGGTGCCCACGCCCGGATCAATGACCACGACGAAGACCGTGCCCGCGGGATAGTACGGCGAAGCGCCCTCGAGGAAGCGAGCGCCTTCCTCGATCGAATATGGGGTGACCTGATGCGTGATATCCAGGATGCGCGCGTCCGGAGCGATGCCGAGCATAACGGCTTTGCAGATGGCCACGGCATCATTGGCCGTGCCGAAGTCCGTCATGAAGACGATGGCTGGGCGAGCGTTGCCCGCCGGAGTTTCCCCAGCCTTCTGCGAGGGCCCCTGCCGGCCACACCCTACCAGGCCAAGAGCCAAGATAAGGACCGCCCCGGAAACACCCAGCCAGCGCAGCCTTTCCACACGTCCCCCCGAATGATTTGTTTTTATTTGCGCGTTGCGAAAGATCGCAGCGCGACTTGCACGGTCGATTGGAGAAGGGAACTACAGCTTCACCGAAATCGTGAAGCAATTTGCACGCAACCCCTGATTCCCCCAGGACCCCGCTCCAAAAGAACGTCACCAGTATAGAGGAAGGGGGCTGAATTAGGCGAGCGCGCCGAAGATGCAGTAATAGTTCAGTTTGGGTTTATTGGGGAGTTGGTGTTTCTTCGATGGGGTATGCTTTCAGGGGCAATTAGACTCTCTCGGTCTAAAATTCTTCCGACATAGAGACCATACTTAGAGAAAGACCGGTCTGCGTGAGGAACCCCGGGAGCGTCGCGCAAAACCTGTACGGAAGGTCAGGTTTTCCACAGGGTAGTACCGCGAACAAAAGGCGCAAGTTTCCCCTTTTGGCACTACTCAAATAAGTCCTATATTTACAACAGCATAGACTAAAGTCCATTTCGGCAAAGCTCGTACTAGACGCCCAGTTTGCCTGCCAATTTGTGACCTTCGTACTATGGATTTCCTCCCTCCTCCCCTGTCTAATGGGACAGGTACGATGCTTCGTCCCAAAGGTCAGGTGAGAGGCATCTAATCGGAAGAGCAGGGAATCCAGCCGTCGCCACGAGCTGGCCGCATAGGGGGATCCAAAATCCGTGAACGCCAAAGATAGCCTTCGCAAGTGGATCTGGTGGTTTCTAGGGGGTATCGCTGCGCTGCAGTTTTACTTTGTCCGCGAACTCTTGGCGGCCTTCGCCTTGTTCGCCTTGGGCTTTGTTGTCATCGGCCTGTGCCTGGCGACCCTCTACTTTGTACAAAAGGGTTGGGAAGCGGGAGTCGGCCGGGTGGCGGCCAGCCAGAATGCGTGGATTCTGGCGGCGCGGCGCGGGGTGGCGACCGTGGAAGAGTGGGGCCGGCGTCCGATTCGGCGTCCGGATTCGGAGCCTGCTCACTGATTTTGTTTAGTCTTTTTCGTGTTAGCCAGAGCACAGAGGCGGGAGTCACAGTCGGCGTAGGGTGAGTCCCCTCTGAGAATGGAAAGTCCAGGCCAGCCGTCCTGAGAGAGCGGCTGGCCTTTTCTCTGCCTCCCGGTTTTGCTACCCTTCGGAGCATCCGGGAGGAAATCATGATTCACATCCGCAAGCTGCTGGTCTGTCTGGCTTTTCTCATTTTCCCCGTTTTCACTTTTGCGCAGGAGAAGCCCGCCGCCGTTCCCAAGAGAATCGCTATCCGCGCCGGCCGCCTGATTGACGGGAAGAGCGACTCGGTTGTTACCAATGCGCTGATCCTGATCGAGGGCGACAAGATTGCAAGCGTGACGCCGGGTGGGACGGCCCCCACGGGCATCGAGGTGCTTGACCTTTCGCGGGCCACCGTGCTCCCCGGTTTTGTGGATGCGCACACGCATGTGCTGCTGCAAGGGGACATCACCGCAGAGGACTACGACAAGCAACTCCTGAAGCAATCGATTCCTTATCGCGCGATTCTTGCCGCGCGGAATGCGCAGATCGCGCTCTCGCACGGATTCACGGTGCTGCGCGACGTGGAAACGGAAGGCGCGATGTACGCCGACGTGGACGTGAAGAACGCCATTGCCAACGGCGAAATTCCCGGCCCGCGCATGCAAGTCTCCACGCGGGCGATGACGCCCACGGGAATGTACCCTCTGCTGGGTTATTCCTGGGAGCTCAAAGTGCCCACGGGCGTGCAGTATGTCGACGGCGTCGAAGAAGCACGCAAAGCCGTTCGCGAACAGGTCATGCACGGCGCTGACTGGATCAAGTATTACTCCGACCATGGATACTTTTATGGCGCTGATGGAATCCTGCACAGCCACGTGAATTTCACGGACGAAGAGGCCAAGGAAATTGTCGACGAGACGCACCGTTTGGGGCACAAAGTGGCAGCGCACGCGATTGGCAGCGATGGCATTGCGGCCGCATTAAAAGCGGGAGTGGACAGCATCGAGCATGGGGACGGCCTGACGGAACCACTGATGGACGAAATGGTGCGCAAGGGAGTGTATTGGGTGCCCACCATCGCAGTGGGAGCGTACGTGGCACCGGGGCGTGCGGGGAACTGGCCCAAAATGGTGGAAACGGAAAAGGCCGCATTCCAACTGGCGTTGAAGAAGGGCGTGAAGATCGTTCTTGGCACGGACGTCGGCGGCTTCGATTGGCGCGATTTGAACGAGGCGAAGGAGTTCGAATACTACGTCAACTACGGCATGACGCCGATGCAGGCCATTCGCACGGCCACAACCAGCGCCGCCGAACTCCTCGGCTGGACCGACAAAATGGGCACCATTGAAGCAGGCAAATGGGCGGATATTGTCGCGGTCTCCGGCGATCCGCTGAAGGATATTACGGAGTTGGAGCGCGTGAAATTTGTGATGAAGGGCGGCGCGGTCTTCAAAAACGACCTCCGTTGAGTGGTGCTACTTAGAAAAATACCGCGCCGCCATCCACGTTGATTGATTGGCCGACGATGGCGCTGGACAAGTCCGAGCAGAGAAAGAGCGCGGCCTGGGCAATTTCCATGGTCGTCTGGCCGCGGCCTTGCAGCAGCGAACCCAAGAAGCCTTTCAACTGCTCTTCCGGGCTGACGCCAAGTTTCTGCGCCAGTGTATTGCCCAATTCTTTGGACATGACCGTTTCCATTACCGGGCCGGGGCAGATGGCATTCACGCGCACGCCCTTCCGCGAAGCTTCCGCAGCCATCACGCGTGTCAATCCGAGAATGCCGGCCTTTGCGGCGGCGTAGGCCGATCCCCAGCCATACGCGTTTTTTGCCGAAATGCTCGAAATATGCAGAATGACGCCGGATTTGCGCGCGTACATTTCCGGCAGCACCAGCTTGCTCAACACGAAAGCGGCGCGTAGGTGCACCGCGATCACTTTGTCGAATTCCTCCAGCGGATAGTCCTCCACGGGAACAACAGGGCCATAGTGCCCCGCGTTGTTCACTAAAATATCCACGCGGCCGAATTTCTCGCGCGCGGCGATGACAACTTTCTCGGCATCGGCGGCCCGCGTCAGATCGGAAGTAATGAAACCTGCTCTGCCTCCAGCGGCCGCGATTTCTTTCGTGGCGGCTGCGAGTTCTGCCTCAGTGCGTGCAGTCAAAAAGACCGATGCACCCTCCTTTGCAAAAAGTTGCGCCATCGCCCGGCCAATGCCGCGTCCGGAACCCGTGATCAGAGCCACTTTGTTTTCCAGTACCATAGCGTTCAACGTTCTATCATACAATTGGAGTGCGGCAGCTTGCCGCCGCTTTTACAGCCGAAACGCAGCCGACAAGCCGTAATCCCTCTCCCGCTCTGCGGCCTCGGGATGACAACGACTGCTGTTTCTTGAAAGCCTAAAAGCCCCTGCCACTTTACCCGAAACTCGCCTTTAAGCGATGAGTAGTGGGTCAGTTTCAACGGACTAAGCGGAAGAGAACCCCAAGCCCGAGCAAAAGTATCCCACCCGCTCCAAAAAGGATGCGTTGGCTGGGGCGCATTCTTCGGCCAGCTTCGCTCTCGCCCCACACGGTCCGCCCGTCAGGGACAATTCCCCACCATGTCACATATAACAACCATGCGCCAACACCTAAACAGACATAACTCATACCTCTGCCATCATCGCATGAATCAAAGGCGGCGCGAGAAATTCAAACTGACCCACTGCCAAGCGTTGCGCAAGATTTGGGAGAGCAGGCGAGGTACGCTAAAATTGCAGGGTTATGATCGCTGTTGAAAACATCACCATGCGCTTCGGCCCGCGCATCCTCTTCGAGGATGTGACCACAACATTCATGGCCGGGCGCCGCTATGCCATCTCCGGCCCGAACGGGGCGGGCAAGTCCACGTTCATGAAGATCCTCACGGGCGAACAGGACCCCACGATGGGCACGATCACGCGGCCCAAGAGAATGGGGGTCCTGCGCCAGGACCAGTTTGCTTTTGACAAATTCCGCGTGATCGACACCGTGATTATGGGCAACGCCACGCTCTGGAAGGCACTCGAAGAACGTGAACTGCTCTACGCCAAGCCCCACGACGACTTGACCCATGACGATGGCATGCGTCTGGGCGAACTCGAGGGCATCGTCGGCGAAGAAGGCGGCTACTCTGCGGAAGCGGACGCCGGCGTGCTGCTCGACGGGCTAGGCATCGAGGCGGAACTCCACGAGCGCAAGATGGGCGAGCTGCAAGGCGGCCAGAAGGTGCGCGTACTTCTCGCGCAAGCGCTGTTCGGCAATCCTTCGGCGCTGCTGCTGGACGAGCCCACCAACAACCTGGATCTCGACTCCGTGCACTGGCTGAAGGAGTATCTCTCCGAGTATCACGGCGTGCTGATCGTCATCTCGCACGATCGCCATTTCCTGAACAGCGTCTGCACGCACACGGCGGACATCGACTACCAGACCATCATCATGTACCCCGGCGGCTATGACGACATGGTGCTCGCGAAGACGCAAATCCGCCAGCGCATGGAATCGGACAACGCCGTGCGCGAAAAGAAGATCGCCCAACTCAACGAATTCATCGCGCGCTTTTCGGCCGGAACGCGCTCGGCGCAAGCAACTTCCCGCAAGAAAGAGGTCGAGCGCCTGCAGACCTCCGAGCTGGCAAAATCCAACATTCAACGGCCGTATATCCGCTTTGACACCGTGCGCTCTTCTGGGCGGGTTCCCCTGGAAGTGAAGAAGCTCACGAAGTCCTACGATGGGCTGAAAGTCATCCAGCACTTTTCGGCCAGCATCACGCGGGGCGAAAAAATCGCGCTCACGGGGCGCAACGGTGCCGGCAAGACCACCATGCTGAAATCGCTGATCCGCAATGCCGGTGAGTTCATCGCCCCGGCAGAGCGCGAGTTTCGCATCGATTCCGGGAATGTTGTCTGGGGCCACGAAGTCACGATTGGCTATTTCCCGCAGGATTTCAGCTACACCATCGACAAAAGCAAGGGCATGACGGCGATGGAGTGGCTCTGGCAATTCAACCCGCAAGCGCCGCAGGAAGAGATTCGCGGACCTCTGGGACAAATGCTGTTCAGCGGCGAGGATGCGCTGAAGCCCACCTCCGCCCTGTCCGGCGGCGAGTGCGCGCGACTTATTTTCTGCCGCCTGATGATTCAAAAACCCAATTTCCTGGTCCTGGACGAGCCCACAAACAACCTGGACCTGGAAGCGATCAATGCCCTGAATATCGCGCTGCAGAAATATGAGGGAACACTGCTGTTGGTGACCCACGACGAAGACGTTCTGGACGAAGTGGCCACGCGCATCTGGGACTTCCACGACGGAAAGATCGAGGACTTCAAGGGCACCTACGAGGAATTTCAGCTCACCGCGCAACGCAAGGCAGGGTAGGACCGTTCTGCGCTGGGGCAAGGAGTTCCGATATGTGGTAACCCTTGCGGATCAATCCTTTATATATTCAGCAAAAAAATGACTCAGCGGCAGAATCGGACGCCAAATAGGGGTACCATTTGGCCCAGGAAGGCGGATGCCCGCCGGAGCCGATATGTCCACCGAAGAATCGAATTCACCGCCAGGAAAAACAACGCTAACTCTCTTTTCGGGGATTCTGGGTGGTGCCCTGATCACGCTCACCCTGGTGGGGATCGCGGTGTGGCTCACCACCGGAATTGGGCTTCTGCGTCTGATGGGCGTGGTGAAAGACGGCCGCGTATTAGTTAATGTGGACCAGCCCACGGTGGTTCGCCAGATTCAGAAATTGCAGCGATTGGAAACCGTCAGCTACACGATGGACAAAATCATTTCCGGGGGACATGACAATCCCTTGCTGCCCAAGTTTCTGGTGAGCGACCGCTTGCTGTTGATGGTACATGGCGAAGTCATTGCCGGAGTGGACCTGGGCAAGCTGCAGCCCAGCGATGTGGCCCTGGCCAACCGGAAAATTTTCGTGCACTTGCCGAAAGCGGAGATTCTGGTGACGCGCCTCGATAATGAGAGGACCCGTGTCTACTCGCGCGATACGGGATTGTTTTCGTCGCCGGATCCGAATCTCGAAACCCAGGTGCGCCAGGAGGCCGAACGCCAGTTGCAGCAGGCCGCATTGCAGGACGGCATTCTGAAGTCAGCGGACGAGAACGCGCGCAACTCTGTGCAGAGCATCCTCAAGGGTTTGGGTTTCGAGCAAATTGCATTCCCATAAACCCCGCCATTCCCCGCGCATTTCCGGGCCGGGAAGTTCCTATCGGGGTTTCAGGTCCTTCAACAGATGATCAACGGCATGTTCGGCCAGGTACGGCGAAATGCTGCGCTTGTTCAGTTCCTTGTGGCTGATGGCGCGATACGCCAGCTTCTTCGGGTTGCGCAGCGCCAGATCGAACACAAAAGTGCCTTCATGGAATCTGATGTTTTCGTATCCGAATCCTGGAGGTCCCCACCCCCATCCGGCGTAGCAGCCAAAGGGGCCGCAAGCCATGCCCGGATAGCCGGGGTACGCCACAGTCGCGGTCTGCGTCTTCACCGCCACATGATAGTCCACCAGGAAATCAGCGGTCCCCGGATCGGTCGTCTGCACCAGTCCCCGCGCTTTCAGCCCCCGCTCAATCGCGTTCTGTAATTGCTTGCGGTTCGCTTCCGTGTTCCAGTCGCGATTGCTCTCCAGGTGTTGCTGTTGTTCGGGCGGCGGCGCAATCACATCGCGCGAAACCACCGGCCTTCCCTCGGGACTCCGCGTAGCAGCGGCTGCGGGCGGCGTCATGGGACGCCAGGCCCAGGTCATCCCTTTGGTGACCTTGACATCCGGATCGCGCAGCACCTCTACGTCGTCGTTGCACCCGGCAAGAACCATGCCCCCGAAAAGCACGGCGGCCATAAGAACTGCAGTTTGTACTTTCTTCCCCAATTCCACTGGATGTACCTCCACATAGATATGAAACACCGAACCCGGCAAAAAGTTGGCCGGGCTCCCCAAATGCTCTCAGTTGCTCCGGGGAGGGCCCCAATCGGCAGGGGGGAAAACAATCGGCCAGAACTTGGGGGCGGGGCGGGCAAATTCAAACGCGACGTTGTAGTATTCCAGCCCGGCATCGTCAACACGCACCACCCGGCAACTCTCCTCCATACCAGTTTTGGGATTGTTCAGCAAGAAGGACTGGCCCACATGGAGTTCCGACTGCATTTTCAGCAGGCCGCCATGGGCATTGACAACCTGGGTTTTCGCCTCTTCCCGCAACTGGCGGCGCTCGACGTCCTCGGCCAAGACGACGACGGTCATGTTGAGCATGACCCGTTCGCTTCTCCTTCGATCCTCTGGGGCTGGCATATGAGGAAACCCTCAGGTTGGCATTCTACCGGAAAAGAAGGGGTATTGGACTGTACCTGAAGACAGGAACAGATTTTGGGGGTAAAGCGCCTGAGCACGGGACAGCATGCACCCAGGTAATGTCTTTGGTATGATAGTATTTTGGCAATTCAGCGGCACAGGGAGAAAATGGAAACACTATCTGAGGCCAAGGTACTGCTGCGTGTCCGCCCTCGCGGATTCTGCGCGGGCGTGGTGCGAGCGGTGGATATCGTGGAACTGGCGCTGGAAGCCTATGGCGCCCCCGTTTACGTGCACCATGAAATCGTCCATAACACTTACGTGGTGGAGCAGTTAAGGCGGCGCGGCGCGATCTTTGTCGAAGCCATTAGCGAAGTGCCCCATGGGGCCGTGCTGGTTTTTAGCGCGCACGGCGTGCCGCCCACGGTGCGCGATGAAGCGAAGGAACGAAGTTTGCGGGTGATTGATGCCACGTGTCCGCTGGTGACCAAGGTGCATCTGGAAGCCCTCAAGTTCGCCCGGGAAAAGCGCACCATCATCTTGATTGGTCACAGGGATCACCAGGAAATTGTGGGCACCTCCGGAGAAGCCCCGGATCGCACGCTGGTGGTGGACTCGGTGGCGGAAGTGGACGCGCTCAAGGTGGATGATCCCGATAAACTGGCGTTCCTCACGCAGACCACTCTCAGCCTCTATGACACCCAGGAAATTGTGGCCCGGCTTCGCCAGCGCTTCCCGAACATTATTGGGCCGGCGAGCGACGACATCTGCTACGCCACGCAGAACCGCCAGGAAGCGGTCGAGCAAGTGGCCAAGGACGTGGACCTAATTCTGGTGGTGGGTTCGCAGAACAGCTCGAATTCCAATCGTTTGGTGGAACTGGCGCAGCGCCTAGACATTAAGGCGCAACTTATTGATGCGGCCGCGGACATCGATCCGAAGTGGCTGGAAGGCATTCGCCGGGTGGGCTTGACGGCAGGAGCTTCCGCGCCCGAAGTATTGGTCGAGCAGGTGAGCGAGCGGTTGGCGCAGTTCGGATTCACCGACCAGCGCGACTTGGACCTGATCCGCGAAGACGTGCGCTTCACGCTCCCTGCGGAACTTGCCACCATCGCGCCCGCGCCACGCCGCTAGTTGGCGCGCTTTTTGCGCACACGGCTTTTTGCATTGCCGGGCAGGGGCAGTTGCCGGGATGCTTTTCCGGCGCCCGGGGCAACCACAGGAGCTAGCAGAAAAAAAGAAAAGGAGCGTACCTTGGCGGTCAAAATCGTCCGTCAACCCAGCAAGATTGCCTTGATTAGCGCGCCCTCCAGCGCCGCCGGCTTCGCTCCCGGCTCCGAGAAAGCGCCCGCCGCACTTCGCGCCGCCGGCCTCATCGAAAGACTCCAATCCATCGGCTATGAAGTTACCGACTTCGGCGATTGTGCGCCGCGTCTCTTCGCCGATGACGACGATCACAAGCGTGCCCGCAACATCCCCGAAATCGTCGCTGCTCTCAACGACCTCAAGCCTCGCGCCGAGCTGGCCGCCAAGTCCGGCGGCTTGATTCTTGTCCTCGGAGGCGACTGCGTCCAGAGCGTCGCACTGCTCGCCGGCGCGCGCCGCTACTATAAGCATCTCAACCTCCTATGGTTCGACCGCGACGCTGATCTCAACACGCCCGCCTCCACACCCTCTGGCCGTCTCGACGGCATGGCCCTGGCCGGAATTATCGGCAAAGGCTCGCCGGAGTTGGTGCGTTTCTGGGGCGAACCGCCGCTGGTGCGTGAGCCGGACACGGTGATTTTCGGATTGGTGCGACTTGATCCCGCCGAGCAGGAATTTCTGGCGCGTTCGCCCATGCGCCACGTGTTCGCCGCCGATATTCAGGCGAAGGGCCTCCCGAAAGCGGCAGCTGATGCGCTCAGCCAGTTGCACGCCGATACTCGTGAGTTTATGCTGCACCTTGATTTGGACGTGATCTCCCAAGAAGAGTTTCCCGCGACAAATGTGCCAGGCAGCGGCGGGCTGACTTTCGGCGAAGTGCAAACCTCGCTGGAGGAATTTGCCAAGCACAAGAACCTGCTTGGCCTGGATGTAGCGCAGTACAATCCCGACCGCGACCCGGATGGCGCCGGAGCGCGAAAGCTTGTGGACATGCTTGCCACTGTGCTCTCCGCGCGGCTGGCCGCGTTGACGCCGGTTGCGCCCATAGCAGCCGAAGAAACGCCTTCAGCGACGGCTTGAGTGCCAGAAAAATTGGATTGCAAAGAGAAGAGAACGTTGCGCTCTGCGCACGAGGAGTTGCGGGCCGCGAGCCTCGCCTGCCATGGGCGCAGAACTGGGACTGAATCTGAAATCCGAAGTTGACCAATTACAGGCGGGTGCATCGCCTTTTGTTTCAAACGATTATCGTGGGAAGACCAAACTTCGCCGAAGTTGCCTTCTCCCATACCATCCACCGCCCAAAATCTGTCATTCCGACCGGAGGGACGGCGCTTCCTTGTCCTGAGCCCCGAAGGGTTGCCGTCCCGGAGCGGAGATACGGTTCTCCATCGCACGTTTTTTGTGCGATGAAATCCCTCTTCGACTTCGGATTTCAGACGTAATCGATAGGAACCCTCCTCCTCCGTTGGTTCGCGTTTCGTGCCACAATGAAGTAAATCAGCGCCCAGCCCCGGGCGTCTGCCTTACTCTCCCAGCCCAGATGTAGTCGCCAAATGATTTGATTGCCTGCGGGACGCCGCGGGAAGAGAATCAAGGGTTCCCCAGGCAATGGGATTTCCTGGTCGGAGGTGTGTGATGGCCGATTTCTGGAAGCGCTGCGAAGGGCGCGTGATCGAGCAGAAGTATCCGCTACATCAATTTCTGGGCGGGACACCGAGTAGCGGGGTTTTCTTAACAGCCCACAGCACTGCGCCAGCGGGAAAAGCCGTGATCAAGTTTATTCTGGCGCATCCGGGGACGGCGAAGTTGTACCTCTCGCAATGGGCGCGCGCCGCGCGGCTTGCTCACCCCAATTTGCTGCAGCTCTGGGACTCCGGGCGCTGCGGGCTGGATGGACGCGACCTCCTCTATGTCGTGCTCGAATACGCGGAAGAGAATCTCTCGCAAATCCTGCCGGAGCGGGCGCTGACGCCGGAAGAAACCCGCGAGATGGTGGTTCCCGTCGCGGAGGCTTTGATCTACCTGCACGGACAAGGTCTGGCGCATGGGCACCTCAAGCCCTCGAATGTGCACGCGATCGGCGAACAGATCAAACTTTCGGTCGATTCGGTGACGCGGCTGGGCGAATTGCATCTCGGGGGGCGGGGCGCGGATTCCTACGGCGCTCCGGAGTTGCTCTCATCCCCAGTCACAGGGGCGAGCGACGTCTGGTCGTTCGGAATCACGCTGGTGGAGGCGTTGACGCAGCACGCACCGGACGTGCCAGCAGCGCGCCACGCTGATCCCAAAGTTCCGCCCACCCTTCCTCAACCGTTTCTGGATATTGCGCGGCATGCATTGCGATGCGATCCAGCGCTGCGATGGACACCTGCCGACATCGCGGCACATCTGAAACCCGGACACGTTATGAAAGAGGAAGCGCCATCCGTCCCGGCGGTGAGCGCCACACCCGCGAAGGCCACGGCTGCGAAGCTCTCTCCGCTAGACGTTCCGCTCTCTCCGGAGCGCGGGGTTCCGGTGGCCAAACTACCCGCAGTGCCGCCCAGAGTGATGCCGCCGCAGCAAAAGCCAGGCGCCTCTGCAAAAAAAACGCTGCTCTTCCCCAATTACGCGATTCCGCTGCTCGCGGCAATCTTCGTTGTCGCGGCCATTGTTGTGTTGCCAAAATTCCTGCGCCATCAGCAAGAGACTCCTCCTCCCGCAGCCGCTTCATCGGTCCAAGCGCGCCCTGAAACAAAAAGCGCAGACCACGCTCGCAATCAGGCACTGCCCGCGCCGCAGCCAACAGTGAGGGATTCGGCAAAGGCAGCGGTCGTGAAGGCCCCTCCTGCATCCGTGGCACCCGCGAAATTGCGGACTGAGATCGCTCCCGCGACGAATGCAGAAAGGCTTGCCAGTGATTCGCCGGCGCGAGGGGAAGTTTTGGAACAAGTCTTACCCGAGGCTCCCGGCAAGGCGCTCAACACAATCCATGGCGTTGTGCGCGTGAGTGTCCGCGTGCATGTGGATGCTGCCGGGAATGTTTCGCAGGCCGAACTCGAAGCGCCCGGTCCCAGCCGGTATTTTGCGGATCTGGCATTGAAAGCCGCTGGCAAGTGGGTTTTTGGCTCGCCGGAATTGGAAGGCAAGAGTGTGCCGAGCGAGTGGCTGATCCGCTTCGACTTTGCGCAATCGGGCGTCGTGGCGTCGCCTCAGCAGACGATGCCGTAAGGCCTTCCTCGCCCGCGTGGCACTCGAGAGAAATACTTAAAATCGCGAAAGAGTCCGGCTATGGCTCGCCGGGTCGCACCGCGCGGCTCGGGGAAATGTCAGGCTTGTGCGGCGGCACGCTTGCGGTGGTAGCGCGCCAGGCCTAGCCAGGAAAGATTCAGAGCGCCGTTGAACAGGTAGTGATCCACTTCCTCCCGGGAAAGAGACTTGCTGGCCTCGGCGGCAATCGCATTGATGAAAGTCTCGCTGGCCTGCGACTCCTCCGCTCCCTCGGAAAGAATCTTGGCCACAAGCTCGCTCCAGTGGAGGAGGCGCTCGCGGTAGCTGGCGATATGCCGCGCGGGATGATCGGAAAAGCCGAAGTGCGTGAGCAAAAGACGTTTGGGCTCAAGCGCGGCGATGGCGTCCAAAGATGTGTTCCACAGCTCGAGGTTGATGTCCGGAGGAGGTGTCGCAGGCAAGATGAAGGGATGCCCTTCGATGGCGATGCCTGCGGTATCGCCGACAAAAGCAACCCCCTCCAAGTTATCGAAATAGGTGACGTGATGCGAAGCGTGGCCCGGAGTATAAAGTACAGCTAGTTGTCGGGCACCAAAGGAAAGCGTTTCTCCACCTTCCAGGATGTTCAGATTGGACTGGGGCACAGGAAGGAAATCACCGTAAAGTCGTTGCATCGTGTCGCCATAGAGTCGCCTGGCGCTATCGAGCAGTTTGGAAGGAGCAGCCATGTGCGGGGCGCCCCGTGAGTGCACATAAACTCGCAGCCGCGGATTTTCACGGACGAGTGAGCCGGAGGAGCCGGCGTGATCCAGGTGGATGTGGGTCAGGAAAAGGGCATCGAGATCGCTGATGCGCAGGCCGTGACCGGCCAGTTGTTCGCGGAGACGGGGAATCGTGGACGATGGCCCGGGATCAATCAGCGCGACACTGCCGCCAGAACGAAGCAAGGCCGAGGCGATGGAGCGGGGATGGCCGGCCCAGTGCAAATCGAGAGGGATTGTGGGAGTCATTAGGCAAATAGTTTAGCGCAAAAGGGCGCGGCAAAACCGTTGCGGTGCCTGCTGCATCTGATCATTTCGCGAAGGGCTTAGGGATGCTTTGAGAAATGAGGAAGTACTTGCAGAACCATTTAGTTGTGGATTATTCTCTTCAGCCAGCAGCTTACTTTTTTTTACCCCTTGCGATGACGAGTGAGATTGCAGTGTTCCCGCCCCAATGTGAAAAGACAAGCGCTGAGCTGCATATTGTCCTGCGCCCGGCGCATTCGACGCTCTTAAAGGGAAACGCATGGACCACACGGGATTCTCATGTACAAATTTTGGGAGGAATACAATGTTGAAATGGGCTGGAACGGTGGCCGTGGGCGCGCTTCTCGCCATGCCACTCTGTGCGCAAGAGAAGAATGCAATCACCGCATACAACTGGAACGCAACGCCGGAAAATAGCGTAGCGGCAACAAGCGCGGGGCGTGATTTTGGCATCGCCCCGGCATCGCCGCGCCTGTTTGCCATGCCAGCAGCCGCGGCAGGCAAGCCGGCGGACATTTTCTCGGACTGGGACAACAACCCGTGGAACCGTGGGGCTTGGGGTCGCCTGACGCCAAAGTTTGAGGTCGCGGGGCTCTTCAGCTACATCAACTTCGACCCTGGTTCAGAGCCCAACTTCAATAACTTTGGAGCGACGGGTTCGTTTGCTTACAATGCCAACAAGTGGCTCGGGCTGGTTGTGGAAATCGGCGGTTACACCTTCTCGCGGGACATCTATGTGCTCCCCTCAGGGGCAACCCAGGAGGTGCTGGCCACCATTAAGGGCGATCAGTGGACCTACCTGTTCGGGCCACGCTTGAATTTCCGGCACTTCGATCATTTCGTTCCCTTCGTTGAAGTCTTGTTCGGCGACGCGCGTGGCCACGCTAACCTCACCGGCGACGTGGAGCAGAGTTCCTTTGGCATGGCTGCCGGCGGTGGTGTGGATGTGGTTTTGTCGAAGAACGTCGCCTGGCGCTTCGTCGAAGCCGACTATTTTATGACGAACTATTCCGGTCCAGATTTGGCCGCCAGCGCCAGGCAGAACAATTTCCGCATTGGCAGCGGTATCGTGTTCCGCTGGGACTACCCGCCCTCTCCGCCGAAGCCCAATCATCCGCCGGTGGCGGCTTGCTCGGCGGCCGCGCCTTCGGTTTATCAGGGCTCGACGGATCCCGTGGCGATCCACGTGAACGCCAGCGATCCTGATAATGATCCGCTCACCTACAGTTATATGGCGACAGGCGGCACGGTCGACGGCACGGGCCCCGATGTGCGTTGGAATCCCTCGGGCTTGGCCTTGGGCTCTTACACCATCAATGTCAAGGTCGACGATGGCCGCGGGGGAACGGCGACTTGCGCTGCGGACGTTGTGGTTGCCAAGCGGCCGAATTCTCCACCGATCATTTCTTGTGCCCCGGAACGCAATCCCATTATCTCCGGCGAACGCGTGGCCATCAATTCGCGCGCATCCGATCCGGATGGCGATCCCTTGACCTACAGCTATTCCGCAACGGGCGGCCAGATTTCCGGCACCACTGCGATCGCGCAGTTTGATTCCACCGGGTTGGCAGCGGGCAGCTACGGCATTACCTGCACCGCGGATGATGGCCGCGGCGGCCGCACCAGCGCCCCAACCAACGTCGATGTGCAATCTCCCGCTCCCCCGCCGCAGGCTAGCAAGGTGGGTGATTGCGGTTACACCAAGGTCGCCGCGTCGCGCTTTGACAACGCTTGCAAGCGCGTGGGCGATGATGTGGCCTTGCGCTTGAAGAATGAACCGAACTCCAAGCTGGTGATCGTCGGCTTTGCGGATCCCAAGGAACCCAAGGCCGCGAAGCTGGCCGAAACCCGTGCGGAACTCGCCAAGAAGTACCTGGGGGAGAAGGGCATTGATGCCTCGCGCATCAGCACGCGTGTCGGCACGGCGTCTACCGAAAAGGGTATGGAGAAGGACAACCGTCGCGTGGACTTCGTTTTCGTACCCGAAGGCGCGACGTACTAAATACCCATGTCCGGCTTGAGTGGCCTCCACTCGTGTCGAGACCCGAAAACAGGACGCGAACCCGGGCTCTCCGAACTCGACTCTGGAGAGCCCGGTTTGTTTTGGGGCGAGGCGCATGGCGCGACTCTGGGAAAACACGGAGCGATTGCTGCTGAGGATCTGGATTGCGGTCCTCATCGCGCTAAGCGCAGCCGCGGGCGCAGGTGCGCAGACTTGGCAGCGACTCGGGCCCGAAGGTGGCATGGTGATGTCCCTTGCCGCGGCCATCGGCGAACGCACCGTTGACAAAACGGAGCAAACACAGCCCAGAACGCCTAAATCAAACACAAACTGTTCCATTTCAGTACACTATCGCCGTTAGTCCTGTTTTGGTAATTAACACATTGACAATACTACAAATCTGTCATAGAAGAGAGGTGTGCAAAAGCTTTCCCGGAATGGAATGCGCCCCCTTCCCCGTTCAATAACTACCCCCTGGACCCTCTCGAAGATCGCAAGTGAGGTGGAGTGACTATGGCGAACCTACATGGATTCCAGCCAGAGAATTCGGCCTACGGCGGAGGCATTGAAAAAGTGCCCTTCGAGGGCATAGCACGCAATGGCCGTGCCGCGCCGCCGATGCACCTGCTGATGGTTGACGATGACGATCATATCCGGGAAGTCTGCCGCAGCGTCGCGGAAGACTGCGGCATGAAGGTGACGGACGTCAGCACCGCGGAAGAGGCGCTCGAAGTGATGGAGATGGCCTCGGTGGATATCCTGCTGACCGACCTGCGCTTGCCGGGAACCAGCGGCCTGGAGCTGTTGCGGCGCGTGACGCAAATCCACCCGGACATTGCCGTGGTGATGCTCACGCAGTACGGCACGATCGATTCCGCGGTCGAGGCCACGCGCATGGGCGCGGCCGATTATGTTACCAAGCCGTTTCGCGTGGAGGAACTGCGCGCCCGGCTCGAGCAGGTGGTCCATGCCCTGGAGCTAAAGCGGGAAAACCGCCTGCTCCGGGAACAGGTGCGCACGCGGCCGGGGTTCGGCGGGCTCATCGGGATGTCGCCGCGCATGGATAGGGTCTACAAGCTGATCGAGAAGGTGAGCCTACGCACGCATCCCGTGCTGATTCTCGGTGAGAGCGGAACGGGAAAAGAACTGGTGGCGCGAAGCGTTCATTTTCTGGGACCTCGCAAAGACCGGCCCTTTGTGCCCGTGGAGTGTTCCGCGCTGGTGCCAACCTTGGTGGAATCCGAGTTGTTCGGATACACCAAGGGAGCATTCACCGGGGCCATGCAAGCCAAGCAAGGCCTGATGGAATCGGCCAATGGCGGCACCTTGTTCCTGGACGAGATTGGAGAGATGTCGTTGGAAATGCAGGCGAAACTCCTGCGCGCGCTGCAACAGCGAGAGATCAAGCCGGTGGGCTCCACCGAGCGCAGAACGATTGATGTCCGCATCGTTGCCGCCACCAACCGCGACTTGGAATTGGCCATCAAAAACGGGAACTTCCGCCAGGACCTCTATTTCCGCCTGAATGTGGTGCAGATCAAGCTGCCGCCTTTGCGCGACCGGAAAGGCGACATCCCTTTGCTCGTGACCGCGTTTCTGGAAAAATTCGCCGACCCGGATGACGCCCACCGTGAACTCACCGAAGACGCCATGCGGCGATTGATGGCCTACGACTGGCCGGGCAACGTGCGCGAGTTGGAGAATGCCATCGAACGCGCGGTGGCTCTAAGTTCTGGCCCTCTTGTGAGTGTCCATGACCTGCCGACGAATCTGCAATATCCGACCACGGATCGCGCCCCGGATAAAGAGGAGCTGTTGCCCCTGGACGAACTGGAACGCCGTGCGATTCTGAGTACTTTGCGGCAGACCGGCGGCGACAAACAAGCGGCAGCTCGCATGCTGGGAATCGGCAAGACCACCCTGTATCGAAAACTGAAGCAGTACCAGATCGAGCGCACTGACGCTTAGCCGGGTGCTACAGCGCGCTCCGGTCCACTTCGGGAATGGATTCCCGCGAGTTTCGAGTTGGCAACTGCCTGCCATTCAAGTCCCTTGCTTTTTCAATAAGTTCCCGTCCTTACTGGTTTGGACCAGCCAATGCATAGCTGAGCCCTGAGTAGGCCAAAGGGGGCCCGGCATGTTCTCGCAAAGCCGCGCAAAAAAGACGCCGCAGGAAGTCGTCGCTGGCGGCGTTTTGCGTGCGGCCAGGGCGGGAGTCGGCCGTGAAACGTGGATCCGCATCGCCATTGATGAATTGGCGGTGGAACCATCCATCGAACGCATCGGGATCTGGCTCGAGCCGGCTGCCCAGGAGGGAGACAGAGCTACGGTTGTCTTCAGCGGCACAGTTTGGGAACGGAACGCTGGCAACTTGCCGCCGGCGTGGCGAAAGATCTCAGCGGAAGCGCCTCTGCCCCGCGAAGTTCTCAGCGGCACAAGCAGCGTGGAGCACGAATTGGAGAGCACCACGAGTGCGCTCATGCTTGGCCCGCTCGTGGAACTCCAGCGCGTCCTCTGGGTGCCCATCATTGGCCACCGCATTCTCGGCGGCTTGATCCTTGCCGGAACCAGGGAAAAACAGGCACTCCTGCCCCGCGCGAAGGTAGAACGCATCGCGGAAGAGCTCGGCCTTCTCCTGGAAATCGAGGAAGAACGCCGGCTGGCCCGCGAGCGCCAGGAGGATTTGACGCTCTGGCGTCGCATACAGGATCTGCTGCAGGAACCGGACCATCCAGGGAATCTGCTGCACGAGTTGGCGGAAAGCTGCACTGGGGGAAAGGGTGGGGCCGGCGCCGTCTTTGCCTTGATTGGCGAGCGCAGCAACGCTTTCCCCGTGAACACCCCAGCGGCCGCGGGCGAAGTGAATCGCCTGGTGCTCTGCGGACAGAGCGGAGATCCTGAGTGGGCGCATTGTCTCGATCAAGGGCCGCTCGAGAATCTCTGGCGCCAGGCGCTGGAAACAGGCCGCGTTTGTGGCGCGGAGGCCGAACGCCTTCCCTCGGCGCGGAAGATTTCCAGGGTTGTGGCCATTCCCATGGAATTCGATGGAGCGGTGAACGCGGTGCTGGTGGCTGGGCTTCCCTGGCCCAGGAGTTCTCTCGGCGTGCTGGAGCGATTGGAGCTGCGCGCCCTTCTGGCGGCTCAGGTCCTTGAGCGCAAGAACCGGATCGCGCGAGAGCTGAGCGAAAAGTCGCAACAACGAGTCTTGCTGGAAGCGAATGAAGATCCCCTGGTCATCGTGGACCGCCAGGGATTCATCACCGGCATGAGCCGCGGGGCCAGGCAACTGATCGGAGGTGCCGCAGAGCCGCGGGAAGATACCCATCAGCTCTTGCGTTTTGCGGAGGTCTTCCGGCCACGGGAATGGGAGGAAGTCCATGGTTGGGTGGAATCTGCTGTCGTCGAGGGAACCCAGGGACCGGAAGACTCGCTTGTGGCGTGTCTGAAAAACGGGACCGAATTGCGATTGCAGCGCGCGGCGATTTCCGATGGGAAGCATTGCTCTATATCCCTGGAGAGGGTGGCCGGATTGGGGCGCGCGCGGGACGTCGATGAAGTGCAGGCGGAACTCCAGCAGGTGCTGGAGTGGCTGGATGAAGGGGTTGTTGTCTTCGACGAAAACGATCGCATTCGCGCGAAGAATGCGCGATTCCTTCAGATCCTGGGTCTCAGCACGGACGACGGCGCCTCCTTGCAGAGCCTCGAGGACCTGATACGCCGCACGGCGAAGAATGCCAGGGAGCCCGAAAAGTTTGCGGCACGCTGGAAAGCGTTTGCGGAAGGCGCCGGGGAGAGGATGCGCGAGGAATTGGCCATGGAAAGCCCGCTTCCGCAGGTGATTGAGCGGTCCACACGCGCGATTGTCGGGGAAAACGGACGAAAACTCGGGCGTGTGGAAGTGTACCGGGAGATGAGCGCACAGCGAATGTTCCAATCCCGCATGATGCAGACGGAGAAGCTGGCGGCCATCGGGCAGCGCGTCACCGGGATCGTCCATGAATTGAGCAACCCGCTGACAACCATACTGGTGAACGCGCAACGCCTGGTGTTACAAAGTGGCGATGGGAAGAGCGCCACGCTGTCACGGAACATCCTGGAAGAATCCGAACGCGCCACGGCCATACTCCGGCAGTTGCTCGTATTGTCGCGGGAATCGCTGCCGGAGCGGCGCCGTGTTTCCCTGAATGATTTGGTGGATCGCACAGTGGAACTCCAGAAGCTGGCACTTTTCGGGAGCCAACTTCGCCTGATCGTCGAAAAGCAGGAGGGCCTGCCTCTCATTGAAGGGGACTACGGCCAACTGCAGCAGGTACTGATGAATTTGCTCCAGAATGCCCAGCAAGCCCTTGAATACAGCGGAACGGGCAGCACCATCGGCGTACGCACGGAATTCGACGGCGGCAGCCGCGTCACCCTGGAAGTCTGGGACGACGGCCCGGGAATTCCCGGAGGGATCCAGGCGCGCATTTTCGATCCCTTCTTTACGACCAAGCCGCCCGGTGTGGGCACCGGTTTAGGACTGGCGATTGTGCTGGGCTTTGTGCGCCAGCACGGCGGCACGGTCGCGCTGTTGAGTCCGCCGCACGGAGGCGCGCGTTTCGTCATGGAATTTCCGGTGCCTACAGCGGCCGGCGTACACGACGAACAGAAATGTGCTGCATTGGCGGCAGGCGAACTCCCGCCACCGGCAGAGCACGTCATGCTCGAAAGTATGTCGGCAGGAAAAGTCCCGCGAATCCTGGTTGTGGAGGACGAACCAACGGTCGCGAATCTGATTGCCGATGTTTTGGGCGACGAGGGCATGCGCGTGGACGTCCTGCTGGACAGTCGCGAGGCCCTGCGACAGGCGCAGCGGGAATCCTATGACCTGGCCGTCTGCGATCTCAAGATGCCCGGCATGGATGGCCAGATGTTCTATCAGGCGCTGGTGCAGCGGCACAATCCGCTTCACGAGCATATTTTGTTTGTCACCGGCGACATGGTCGCGCTGCGCACGCAGGAGTTTCTGGATCGCCATCACCTGCCTCATGTGGCCAAACCATTCCGCATGGAAGAATTGAGCGGCGCGGTTCACGAGATGTTGGGAAAGAAAAAGGAGCTGGCTGCCGTCCGGGCAAGCGTCAAGGCAAAGGAAGCCTAGAGAGTTGGGTAACACCATGGGGAGACAAGATCATAGCGCACGGGAAGAGTTCGTGATGGTGTGCGGAGAGCGGGAATTCCGCGAAGAAGTGCAGGGCGAATGGGAGCAGCGCCACAATCCGGTCCGTCTGGAGTGTGTAAGCGGCTGGCAGTCGGCGCGCAAACTCCTGGAAGCATGCATCCCGGCGGTGATTCTGATCGAACAGCGAACGGAAGAGCCGGGCGCCGCAGCGGGCCGGGAGAAAACTCCGCCGTTGAACGCGGTAGTCACTCTGTTTGCGGGCTACGCGCCGACGGTGGTGGTGGGAAGCGCGGAGCAGCAGGCGGGTCTGCAGACACTCCTGGCAGGCGCAACAGTGGATTTTGTGACCCGCGCCACGGGTTGCCTGCCGGTGGCAATGGGGTTAGTGGAGCGCCGTCTGCGCCGCTACGAAGGATGGCGAAACGCGAGGATGGCGCGACCCTTGGAAACTGAAGATCCTTCCGGAGATTTGGAAGTCACAGATTTCGGAGGAATTCTGCGCCACGAATTGAACAACCCTCTTACCGGGATACTGGGCAATGCCGAACTCTTGCTGGTGGAACTCCGCAGGAAAAAGGTGCCGCTGCCACCGCAGGCGGAGCACCGTCTGGAAACCATCGCCGCACTCGCCGTACGCATGCGGGAAACCGTACGGCGCCTGAGCGACGAATGGGAAGCGCAGTCCGAAGCCATGACCCGCGAAGTGGTCCTACCCCCGAACTAAGGGTTTGCGCGAATCACGGCGCCGTCGCTGGGTCCACGAAGAATTGCAACACCCGGCGGCGGAATTCCTCAGGCTGGTACCCCAGCGCCGCCGTGTGAAACGCGCGCGGAACCTCCCAAAGCGATTTTGGCCCTCGCGCAGCCCTGAAAATCCTTTCGGCGTGGCGGCAGGGCAGCGTCGTGTCCGCTGTGTCGCAAATCAGGAGAACAGGAAAGGGGCGCAGGGCCACCGCGAGTTCCGGAGAAACATTCGCGGCTGGGAGGCCCGCCAGCGATTGCCCGCGGTGCAGCATCATCCACGCGCCTGGCGCAAAAATCGTTTTTCCCAGCAGCGGATATTCTTGCAGCCCGGCATAGTCGTAGGAAGCTTCGCGCAAACTGGCGAAGGGCGCCTCCGCCACCACAGCTTCGATGCGCGCATCGGCCCCGGCTGATTGCAGCGCGATGCCCGCTCCCATCGACTCTCCCAATGCATAAATGTGCAACGGATGCTCCGTTGTCTCAAGTGCGTCTACGATCGCGCGCGTATCTTTGCGCTCCAGCCAACCGTAGGTGGCCGCGGGGCCTGCGCTTTCGCCGTGGGCACGCGCATCCATCATCGTGACGCCATAACCCGCGCGGAGCAGAATCAGCGCCTGTTCCAGGACGCCCATGCGGTTATCCGCAACGCCGTGAAACGCCAGCACCCAGGCGCCATTGGGGTTTGCGGGAAACACCTTCCACCCGCGCAGCAGCGCGCCGTCGGGTGCGCGCACGTCGAACTCTTCGCGTTGGGCACCAATCCCGGCAAAAGAAACGTCGGCTTCCACCACGAGATCCGGGGTCAGCGGGCGGCGAATCGGGTGCAGAAATGCCGGTGCCGCCAGCCAGCCGGCCACGCCCGCAAAAGCCGGCGGAAACAAGAGCAGGATTAGAAAGATGCGGAGAAGTTTCCGGCGAAGTCGCATAGTAAGGTAGACGCTATAGACGCCCAGAAAGTTCGCGCCAGCGGGGCCATGACTTCATCCTGATTTACCGGCGCACCGGATTGCCAAGTAGGGGTCCAGCATTGCTGGACCCCGTGTCCGCAAAATCAATCTCAGGATCGGAACAGCACATCTTCGCGCTGAAACATTTTGACCGTGAGGAAGATCGCTGCACCCGCATACACACAGGTGGAGATGAAAATCAGGAGGATGGAATTCCAGTGGTAAGTGCCGGTAATGATTTCCTTGCAAACCAGGCTGGTGTTTAGCACGGGAATCAAGGCGAGCTTCGTAGTGAGTTCCACGCCCGGCATCACGGAGGCAACGGCGGGGATCACCACAAGAAAGGTCAACGGCGTCAGGTAGCTCTGCGCCTCTTTATAAGTTTTGGCAAAGAGCGCGACGGTCATCAGCACGGCCGAAAACAACACCGCGAGAGGAAGCGCCATGAAGAAAACTGCAACGACAGAGAGAGGTCCCAAGCTAAGATGCAGGCTTTCTCCCCCGGTGGATTGCATCATGTGCGAGTGGCCGAGAATCGCGAAGGAAAATCCCATGGAAGTGACGGAGAGAAGGGCGGAAACGAGGGAGGCGGAAAAGACCAGAAGAAACTTGCCCATGACCAGGTCGAACCGCGAAACTGGGCTGGAGAGGACGGTTTCAATCGTCCCGCGCTCTTTTTCGCCGGCCGTCAAGTCGATGGCGGGATACATCGCGCCCGTCAGGCAAAGCAGGATGACCGCGTAACCGATGAACCCGCCGATACTTGCCCCGCCGACTTTTTCAGGCGGCGCGACGTTTTCCTGCCTGATATCAAACGGTGACAGGACGCTCGCGGGAAGATTCTTGGCGGCGAGACGCTCCTTGACGACGGCATCGCGATACTCCTTGATGGCATCCTGCAGGTGGTTTGCTCCAAAGGAGGACTTGAGCTCCCCCTCATAAAAATAGACGCTGACCGTGGGCGCTGTTCCCTCGGCAAGGGCCGCCTGAAAGCCCTTGGGGATTTCTACGGCCGCGCGAATTTCTTTGCTGGAAATCTGATCCTTCCAATTATCGGCGAAGGGAACGATCACAAACTTATCGAGTTTGTGCAAGCGCTCCAGGAGTTCGGGCGAGTCCTCACCTCCGAGGATCATGATCTTGGGGACTTCCTTTTCCGCATTACCGATCATGATCGTGGCCAGTGCAGTGATGCCAACCATCAAAATGGGAAAGGCCAGCAGCGGAACCAGAACAGTGGAAATCAGCGTGCGGCGATCCCGCAGCCACTCCCTCAGCTCTTTGCGATAAACCACAGAAATGGCGGAAATGTTCATGGATCTAGGCCTCCACGCTGTTTAGGTACGGGCTCACGACCTTGACGAAGATTTCTTCCAGGTCCTCTTCGTTGTGCCGTGAACGCAGTTCGCCGAGGGAACCCTCCTCGAGGAGCTTGCCGGACTGAATGATGCCGATGACATCGCAGAGTTTCTCGACCTCGCTCATCACATGGGTCGAGAAAATGACGGTTTTGCCCCGCTGGCGGCACTCGCGGATGAACTCGATGATGGTCCGGGCGGTCATGACGTCGAGACCCGCGGTCGGCTCATCAAAAATCATGACTTGGGGATCGTGGATGAGCGTGCGGGCGATGGAGGTTTTTTGCTTCATTCCCGTGGAGAGCTTGTCGCAGCGGCGGTCGCGAAAGGAGTTCATGTCCAGCCGGGTGAAGATTTCGTCGACCCGTTTTTTCAGCGTGGCTTCATCCAAACCGTTCAAGCGCCCGAAGTATTCAACAAACTCCTGGGAAGACAGGCGGGGGTAGAGTGCCGTCGAGGTGGAGAGGAAGCCGACATTGGCGCGGACCTTTTCGGGGGCCTCCACGACGTCGTGGCCGCAGACAATGGCCGTACCGTCAGTCGGCTCTAGAATTGTGGCCAGCATACGCAGCGTGGTGGTTTTGCCGGCGCCGTTCGCGCCCAACAGGCCGTAGATCTCACCGGGCTTGCAAACGAAGCTGACGTTATCAACCGCGCGAATTTCGCCGCGCTTCTTGTCCTTGAAGGTTTTGGTCAGACCACGAGTCTCGATCATGGCAGTCACCTCACAGAATTCGGCCGGGTGCGGGGCGCACTGCGTCGATTGGCTACTACGCAGGGGAAGCAAAAAAGATTACCAAAGACCGGTGAAACAACGGAGGTAAATCGCAAAGCGATGGCTGCCAGCAAATTATGGCTACCCTTTGTGGCAGTTGGGGCACTGTTTTGCATCAAACTTTTCTGGGGGCACGCGGAAGACATTGTTGCACTGAATGCACACCCGGTGGAGTACCTTGGGAGGGGCAGGAGTGCCCGATTTGTCGGCCAGATGGGCGGTCGGCGCTTGGCTGTTGCTCATGGTTGGATTCTAACACGGCGGGAGCGGATGACAGGTCCCGACATCTTGAATTTGGCCCCCGGCATCTCATGGCAATTGACGGGGCAGGAACGGAAGTGTGTGGAGAAATGGCCAACCGTCCTGATAGACTTTACCGCAGGGATAGACCGCCCAGGCAATCGGCCAGAAAGCCCCGCAAAAGAATCGATTGAGCCCAGCGAGGAGTGCTCGCGGGTGTGGCTTGCGCGAGCGCTAATGGCTGGTGGCGGCTCGATTTCAGGTACTTATGGATAAGAAGCTGCGAAACAGGGTTTTCGTGTTCCTGCTGCTGGCGGGAATCGTGGCCTTTCTGCTGGTGCGGATTAGCGGGCGGCAGCCGGTGGCAAAAATATCAGCCACCACGCCGGTGCGGCGCAACATTGTTGCCTCCATCAGCAGCAATGGCAAGGTCGAACCCATCGCACCCGCTACTGTGCGGGCGCAGTTGGACACCTTTGTGACCAAGGTCCACTTATTGGCGGGGCAGAACGTCAAAAAAGGTCAACTCCTGCTCGAATTGAACGTAAAGGATGCAACCTCGCAACTGGCCGCCGCCAAGGCGAGACTCCTGCGCGCGCAAGACGACTTGCGTGTGGCTAATACCGGCGGGCGCACCGATGAAGCTGCGCGAATCAACGGGGACTTGGCGAAAGCGCAAGCCGAGCGCGACCGTTTGCAACGAAACCACGATTCCTTGGCCCGGCTGCTGGCACAGGGCGCGGCGACAAAGGACGAGCTCACCGCCAATGACTTGGCCCTGGAAAAAATGCAGGCTGAAGTGAACAAGTTGGCGGCAGCCAAAAAGGAATTTGACCGGCAAGCCAATCTCGACCAATCCCGCTCATCCCTTGCCGTGCAACAGGCGCAGAGTGATGTCGCCGCCCTGGAAGACAAAGTACAGCAAGGGCGCATCCGTGCCTCCATTGACGGAACCCTCTACGCCATGCCGGTCCATGAAGGTGATTTCGTAAAGGTGGGTGACCTGCTCGCCGAAATGGCCGATCTCCACAAGGTTCGCGTCCGCGCTTTCATCGACGAGCCGGAAATGGGAGCGCTCGAGCCCGATGAGCCCGTGAAAATTACCTGGGACGCTCTGCCAAACCGTGTCTGGGAAGGAAAGACGGAAATCATCCCCAAGCAAGTGGTGGCCCGGGGGTTGCGAAACGTCGGTGAACTTTTGTGCTCCGTGCAGAACGATAAACTGGAACTTCTCCCCAATACCAATGTGAACGTGCGCATCAATCTAAAGGAACGTTTGAATGTATTGAGCGTGACGCGCGGTGCGGTGGAGACGGACAATTCACAGCGCTACGTTTTTGTGGTGCAGGATAGCGTGGGGCAATCCCGCCTTGAAAAGCGGCTGGTTCAGGTGGGTATTGCCGATGCCGCAAATTACGAGGTTGTCAGCGGACTGCGCGAAGGTGAAGTGGTCGCGATCCCCGGCGATGTGGAATTGCACGACGGGATGGCCGTAAAAGTTGTGAACATGGCCTCGTCGAATCTGAAGGAAGCGAAGGATGCGAGTCTGTAGGACGCTTCTCGCCACGTTGGTATTGTGTCTGGTTACGAGAGCGCAAGGTGCGCGGGCGCAAGAAGCCTCGTTGGAAGCCGGAAGAAAGGCTTACGAGAGAACGAATTACGCCGAGGCCATCGCCATTCTGGACGCAGCCGCGGCAAAAGAACCCGACAACGGGGAGATCCAACTTCTCCTGACCAAGGCCCACATAGGTGTCGAACAGTTTAATGCGGCTGAAAAGAGCGGCGAGCGGGCCGTGGCGATCGATCCGAAAAACTCCGAATACCACAATTGGCTGGGGCAAGCCTATGGCGGGAAGGCCGATCACTCTTCGGTATTCACCGCGTACTCGCTGGCCAGGAAAACTCGCAAGGAATTTGAAACCGCGGTGCAGCTCGACGACCACAATTTCGATGCGGCGCAACATCTCGTTGAATACGACTGTACTGCTCCCTCTTTTGTTGGAGGAGGGGAAGAAAAGGCTCACCCGCTCATTCAGATATTGCTGAGGCTCGACGCTTCTCAGGGGTATTATGCGGCCGGAAATTGCCGGCGCCTGAAAAAAGACTTCGCGGCGGCGGACGCTGAGTTTATGAAGGCGCTCGAGAGCCACCCGAGTTCGCTGGACATCATCGAAGAAATTGCCGGGTATTTTGCAAATCGCGGCTCAGCCGAACGCGTGCTGTCGGCGGCCGATGCCGCCGAGGCAGCGGCGCCGGCAGACCCCCGCGTGCGGTTTTTCCGCGCCATGGGCTGGATCCTGCAGGGGGAGAAACTACCGGATGCGGAAAAGATTCTACTAAACTACATCCAGGCGGTGCCCAGGCACCCTATGTATCCGGGCCCGTGGGCCGCTCATTATTGGCTGGGCCAGCTTTATGAAAAACAGAAGAATCTGGCGGCGGCCCGCGGAGAATATGGCGCCGCATTGAAACTGAACGCAAAATACAAGAAGGCCCAGGATGCGCTGAAACAACTGGGGAAGTCATGAAGCGCGGCGACCCAAACGGCCCTGGCTGGAGCCACACGGCCCGGCTGCGGGCCAAAAGGTGAACGCCTAAACGATCTTATGCAGATGCGCGAAACCATAACCCTGGCCGTCGACGCCTTGCGCGCAAACAAAGTGCGCGCGATCCTGACTTCCCTCGGCGTCATCATCGGCAGCGCCTCCATCGTTCTGGTGGTCACCGTGGCCCTCACCAGCCGGAAATTCGTCATCTCCCAGATTGAAGCCGTGGGCTCAAACCTGGTTTGGGCTGAATTGCTCGGCACCCCGGATAAGGCCCAACCCTTCAGCTATGAAATCACTCTGGATGATATGGCGGAGGTGAAGGAGGCCATTCCCGGCGTTGTGGAAGTGGCCGGGATTAACGACATGCCGATGTCCGTCGTCGTAAGCGGCAAAACCCGGCCGGCGACGCTGATTGGAGTTACCGAGGGATACCAGGCCATTCGCCGACTGGTGATCCTGCGCGGCAGGTACTTCGATTCCGGAGACATGGAAACGCGAAGCAAAGTCTGCCTCATCACCAAGGAACTCGCGCAACGCGTGTTCGGCCAGGAAAACCCTGTCGGCAGAGATCTCCGCATGGAAGAACTGACGTTTACGGTGATCGGGGTGTTCCGGGAACGCGTGTCCACCTTTGGATTGTCCGAGATTGAAGAAGACTCCGTCATCATTCCATTTCCGTTGATCAAGTACTACACCGGAAAGGAGGTGATCCGCACACTCTATGCGCAAGCGTCGGCGCCGGAGATGGTGCCGGTAGTGCAAAGGATGCTCCTGATGTTTCTGAAGAACCGCCATCCCGCCGAGGCGGAGTATTTTGTGCGTACGCTGGCTTCCATCCTGACCGCCGCGCGCACCATTTCACTGGCGTTGACCGTCGTCCTGGTCGTGATCGCCTTCATCGCTCTCCTAATCAGCGGGGTCGGCATCATGAACATCATGTTGGTTACGGTGAAGGAGCGCACGCGGGAGATCGGGCTTCGCAAGGCCGTTGGTGCGGCGCCGAGTCAGATTCTCTCTCAATTCCTGGTGGAAGCTTTTCTGATCAGCGGGGGCGGGGCGGTCATCGGAATCCTACTCGGTCTCGCCATTCCCGTCGTGGTGCAGGAACTCTTGCCCGGCAATTTGCGCGCCCCTGTTTCAGAAACGAGCGTGGTGGTGGCCTTTCTGGTGTCTTGCTCAACCGGGCTCTTTTTTGGTTGGCTGCCCGCAAAGCAGGCCGCGAATATGGAGCCGGTTGAGTCGCTGCGTTACGAATAGTTTGCACAATGCTGGAGCGCGAAAATGTCTTTTGCAACAGGGGGGAGAAAATGACGACCTGGAAGCGATGCTTGCTGTGCGGAATCGCAGGGACACTAGCGGGTATGCCTGCCTTGCTGGCCCAGGAGTCCGCGCAACCACGTGACTCGTCCGGCACGCCGATCGTGCTGACCCTCCGGCGTACCCTGGAGCTCGCACTGCAGAATAGCAAGGACATCCAGCTTGCCAGGATTCAAACCCGCCTTGCCGACCAGGCCGCCGATTTGACCAAGTCCGAGTTCCTGCCCAATCTCTACGCCGGCTCGGGGGCGGGCTACACCTATGGTATTCCCGAAACGCCCGGGGGCCGCGCGCCGTCGGTCTTCGATGTGACCTATACGGAGCAGGTTTTTAATGAACCGCTGCGTGGCCAGGCCAGAGAGCACCAGGAACAAGCCAAGGCGCAACGTGTCCTGCTGGAGGAGACGCGCAGCACCGTGATGTTGCGCGTGGCCACGGCTTATCTGGAACTGGTGAAGGTGCACCATGCGCTGGATCTGCTGCGCAAAGAAAAGGACAGTGCAGAGAAGATCGTGGAGGTTACCCAGCAGCGCCAGGGTGAAGGTTTTGAGCTGCCTGTGGAAGTGACGAAAGCCCAGTTGACCCACGCCCAGGTGGTGCAGCGCATCCTGCAGCTCGAAGGCCGCCAGGATGAACTGGAAGTCTTCCTGCGAAATCAACTGGGGCTGGCGCCGGAACAGCCCATCGAAGTTACTCCCGAAGAATTGCCCGGAGCAGCGGAGCAACAGGGTGCCAACTTGATCGCCATGGCCTCGGAAAACAATCCCAGCCTGGCTTTCGCCCAGTCGGACGTTCGCGCGAAGGAGTTCCGGCTCATCGGTGAGAAGCGCGGGAAATTGCCAACGCTTGAGTTGGTGTCCGTCTACAGTCTTTTGGCGAAATACAACAACTACCAGGTTTATTTCAATAAATTTCAGTACAACAACTTCAATGCCGGTGTGAACGTGCAATTCCCGATATTCAGCCCGAAAACGCGCGCCAGCATCGCCCTGGCGCAGGCCAATCTCGACGCGGCGAAAATAAATCTCGTGAGCACAAAGAATCAGGTCAGCGCCGAGGTTCGCCAGAAATCGCGCAAAGTGCAGGAAACGGATGCTGCGAAAGAGGTGGCGCGCCTGGAACTCCAACTGGTGCAGCAGAATCTCAGCGTCCTGCAGTCGCAATTTGGCGAGGGCAAGGCGAATCTTCGCGATGTGGAGCGCGCACGGCTCGATGAAAACGAGAAGTGGATGGCTTACCTGGATGCCAATTTCCAGCGGCAACAGGCGCAACTGGAACTCTTGCGCACCGCGGGACAACTCGATAAGGTCCTGCAATAATGCCCAACACTTGAACTCCGAACTGGAAGGCAAACAGACCGCCCCATGCTGGAAAGAGACACACTGAAGTTCCTTCAGGAGGCTTTGCAGAAGCTGGACGCGGGTTTCGCTTCTCTGCCTGCAATCGACGCCGCAGCAACGGATTCGCAAAAGATCAGCGAAGTCCTCACCTCAACCGCGGAGCGGCTGCACGACAATTACCCCTATTTTCATCCGTTGTACGCCGGCCAGATGCTCAAGCCGCCACATCCTGTCGCCCGGCTGGCTTACGCGCTCGCGCAGTGGATCAACCCCAATAATCACGCGCTGGATGGCGGGCGCGCCTCTTCCGCCATGGAGAAAGAGGCCGTCGCGGAAATCGCGGCAATGTTTGGCTGGGATACCCACCTTGGACACCTGTGCGGCGGCGGCACCATGGCCAATCTGGAAGCTCTCTGGGTGGCCGGACGGCTTGCTCCCGACAAGACGATTCTCGCGAGCGAGCAGGCGCACTACACGCATCAGCGCATCTCCCGCGTGTTGCAGTTACCCTGCGAAACGGTGCAATGCGACGCTCGCGGGCGGATGGATGTGGAAGCCTTGCGTGCCCGGCTCGCGCGCGGCGACGTAGGCACCGTGGTCGCAACTATGGGGACGACGGCTACCGGCTCGGTAGATCCATTGGCGGAAATTCTTGCGCTTCGCCAGAAGTACGGTTTCCGGATCCACGCCGACGCCGCTTATGGAGGCTACTTCCATTTGGCAGGAAACCTCGCGGACGAAACGCGCGGAGACTTCGACCAGATTCAGCACGTCGATTCCATCGTGATTGACCCCCACAAGCATGGATTGCAGCCCTACGGTTGCGGTTGCGTGTTGTTTCGCGATCCAGTAGTTGGGCGCCTCTACAAGCACGATTCACCCTATACCTACTTCAGTTCCACGGAGCTCCATCTGGGTGAAATCAGCCTCGAGTGCTCGCGGCCGGGGGCTGCCGCTGTCGCGCTTTGGGCCACGCAACGCTTGCTCCCTCTGCGGAAGCACGGCGAATTCGCGAACTCCCTCGAGCGCTGCCGGGAAGCGGCTTTGCAGTTCCATCAACGGCTCGCGCAAGATGGCCGGTTCCTTACGCCCTTTCTACCGGAACTCGATATCGTCGTTTTTGCCCCGCGCGCAGCGAGCTTGGACGAAGCATCCGCCCTTACCCGAGAAATCTTCCAAGCGGCTGCCCGCAGAAATCTGCATCTGGCGGTCGCGGAGATTCCAAGCGCTTTTTTCGGCGGACAGTGGGAGGGCGCGAAGCAAGACCGATTCAGTCTGACTTGCCTGAGATCCGTGCTCATGAAGCCCGAGCACCTCGACTGGCTCGACCGCATCTGGGCGATTTTGGACCAGGCCACGCAAGAGTGCATGGGGCGATAGACTGCGCGCTCCGGTCCGCAGCCTGCTGCTTCGGATGGTCCCGCCAGACCGTCGCAGCCCCTGCAACCCCCACTTAATGCAGTATTTAGCAATTGGATGCCTCTTTCGCCCTTTTGCGAGAAAGCCTTGGGAGGATGCAACCAACTCGGTTAAACTACTATCTACACTAGAGTAAGCGCTGGGGTCATTCGCACGCGTGTACGGCTTGCGGGAAAACTCTTTTCTTTAGGAGGCCGGGGCTTCAGCCCCGGCGTAAAGCCCTTATAACCAATGGGCTTTAGCCCCTAAAGAAAGTCTTTCCAGTATTTCTCCGCAGCCTCTGTAGCTAGCGTTCGCAAGTCTATTTGTAGAATCCTTCGTGAAGCTGAGGGTAAAGAATGCCAGATGTCATGAAAACAGTGCTGTTGAACCCGCCGAGTTTTGAGAACTTCGACGGTGGGGCAGGTTCGCGGTGGCCCGCGACGCGCGAGATTGAGTCCTACTGGTACCCCGTTTGGCTAAGTTATCCTGCCGGATTAATCCCCGGTAGCCGGCTGGTAGATGCCTCGCCGCATGGCATTGACTGGCGGCAGACTATCGAGATCTGCAAGGACTACGAATTCCTCGTCCTGTTTACTTCCACGGTCGGGTTTGCCAGCGACATCAAGCTTTTGCGCAAGATCAAGGAAGGCAATCCTTCTCTAAAGGTGGCGTTCGTCGGGCCTCACGGTCATATCAAGCCCGACGAAACGCTGAATGCCAGCGAAGACATCGACTTCGTGGTGCGCGGCGAATTTGATCACGCCGTGGCGGATTACGCTCACGGAAAGCCCCTGGGCCAGATTCTTGGGGCGAGTTACCGCAAGGACGGGCAAATTTTTCACAATGCCCCGCAGCCCCAACTGCACACCGCGGAGCTTGATGCCCTGCCCTTTGCCACGGATGCTTATAAGCGCGATTTGCAGATCGAGCGCTACAACGTGCCGTTCCTCTTGCACCCCTACGTATCGTTTTACACCACACGCGGTTGCCCGGCCTTGTGCACGTTCTGCATGTGGCCGCAGACCATCTCCGGGCACGCCTGGCGGACGCGCTCGACCGACAATGTTGTCCGGGAAGTCAAGCAGGCCCTGGAATACTTCCCGCAGATGAAAGAGATTTTCTTCGACGACGACACCTTTAACATTCGCAAGGACCGCGTCATGGAACTCAGCGCCAAGTTCAAGCCGCTGAAGTTTCAGTGGTCCTCCACCGCGCGCGTTCACAGCGATTATGAAACGTTGAAGGCCATGGCGGATGGCGGAGCTCGCCTCTTCATCGTTGGCTTCGAATCCGGCGATGCTCAGATTCTGAAGAACATCAAGAAGGGCGCGACCGTCGAAATGGGCCGCAACTTCATGAAGAATTGCCGCAAGGTTGGCATTCGCGTCCACGGCGACTTCATCATCGGTCTTCCCGGCGAAACCAAGGAAACCATCCGAAACACCATCGAGTTTGCCAAGGAACTCGATTGCGAGACCATCCAGGTTTCCCTCGCCCATGCAATGCCCGGCACGGAACTTCACGACACCATGGCCGCGCAAGGTTTCCTGCGCATCGAGGCTCTCGCCGATCACGGTGGCCACCAGCTTCCTCATATCGAGTATCCGCACTTATCGAAGGCGGAGATGATGGCGGGAGTGAGCCGTTTCTATGACGAGTATTATTTCCGCCCGCGCGTCGCCTGGCGCATCGTCCGCGAAGCGCTTTGGGATAGCAACGAGCGCAAGCGTCTGTACCACGAAGCCGTGGATTTCCTGAAGCTGCGCGCGGAGCGCGTGCAGTGGGCACGTCACGGGGGCGATTCTCCCGAGACGATGGTGCCGGCGCCCGGAGCCCCAGCCGCCGGCGGAAACGACTAGTGCCGTTCCAACTATTTTGACCAAATATGAACTATTCTTACGTTTTGTTGAGCGAGCAGGATGGAAGATTCTACATCGGAAGCACAGGCGACTTGCGAGCGCGGTTGCAGAAACACAGCTCAGGCTTAGTGCATTCCACCGCTCATCGCCGGTCCTTGCGTCCGATCTACTATGAGGGATGTTTGAGCATTGACGACGCCCGCCGACGAGAGCGTTACCTGAAAACGGGACGAGGAGGGCGCTATCTCAAACAACGTCTCGCTTCTTGGCTGGCCGAAATTCGTAGCAACAAGTTGGAACGGCACTAGACCGCTAAGAATGTCGCACGAGCACAGGTTAAGGTTTAAGACCCTGTTCATGGTCTTATTGATGGTCGTGTGCGCCAACGTCGGCGATCTCCTGCTAAAGCGTGGGATGACCCAGATCGGTGCAGTCCACATCTCTCTTGATGGGTTGAAGCAAGCCCTTCTCTCCACCGTACAGAACGGCACGATTTGGCTCGCCATCCTTTTTCTGCTTGGGTTCACACTTTGCTACATGAGCGCGGTCAGTTGGGCGGACTACAGCTACGTCATGCCGGCGGGCGCTTTCGGCTATGCCACACAGACGCTTCTGGCCATCCTGGTACTTCATGAAGCTGTCAGTGTCAAACGCTGGATTGGCGTCTTCGTGATTTGCATCGGCGTGTTTCTGGTCGGACAGACGAAGCCCAACACCACGAGCTCGCAGCAGGTGGCGTCATGATCAAAGTGGTCTTGATGCTGGCAGTATTGATCTGCACCAGCGCGGGCGGCGAAATCGCCATGACCTATGGCATGAAGCGCACCGGCGAACTGGAAGGCTTCCATCCGCGGTCGGTGCTGCGATTCCTGGGCCGCGCCGTAAAGTGCGGCTGGGTTTGGCTGGCCTTGCCCTTGCTGGCGGTGTCGTTTTACTCGCTCTTGATCTTGTTGTCCTGGGCGCCCATCAGCCTGGTCATTCCTGCTTCGGCATTCAACTATGTCGCGGGGACGATTGGCGCGAAATACCTGCTAAAAGAGAACGTGACCCCAAAGAGGTGGCTGGGTGTAGCGTTGGTCTTTTTGGGCGTGCTGCTCGTCGTTGCCACCGGCTGAATCGCAGAAGTGGCTTCCGACAGTTGCGCTTGTTGAACGCGCCCAAATCCCTTCCACGCAGGCTGCCGCTCGCGCTCGGGCCATTCTACGGAATACGGCACACCATCACGACGCGATTAGCGTAGGGGCACGGCATTCCCGCGACTCCGGGCTGTTCAAGTATCACCCACCCAACGCCGAACTTCTTCTTCATCCGCTCGAAGTCATCCATGCCGAAGCTCGACCACTTTTCACGGCCGGCCAACTCGAGTTTCCACTGGTAAGCCAAATCGGGGAATACTTCCACCACGGAGGGGTCTTTTACATTGTCGGCCAGCATGCTGCGCTCGGCGATTCCGCGGAACCCGTGATAGTCGTCTCCGGACTTCTCCAAGTATTCCGGGTCAAGCGCAAAGAAGGCATTTTGCGGCGTATTCTCCCGGACCCACTCGAACGCTTCGACCCAGGCGTTACGTGACGCGATTCCCGGCAATTCGATGTGCCGGTCGCCGGGGAACTCCTGCCGCTGCGCATAGAACATTCCGAGCGAAATGGGAAGAAAGAGCGCGAGCCAGCGTATCCATTGCTTGCCTAAGACGTACTTTCCAAGGAGCGCTCCGGAAATCAGGACAAACACCACGTACGTCAGGTGAAGGATTCGCATCGGCTCCAGACGCTCCCACGTCTGGCTGGGAAAGCACGATGTGGCGATGACCGCCGCCAGCACTCCCACGCTGGTCGAGAGTACGAACCGTGTGCACACACGCTCGAGCACCGGCATGTTGTTGCGCTGCCCCACTCGCGCGTAGGTCAGCAATAGCACCAGCGGCCCACCGACCCCGAGCCACTCATACCAAGTCCACCACAGCGGGTACTGGAAATGCCGGTGGGACATCATCTCCCGCCAAATCGGGTTCGCGGGCTCGCTCATTGGCAACGCCGGGAGAAACACCGCCGGCCGCGCGTCAATCGGTGGCATGCCCAGCACAACCAAGTGAACAATTCCGTAGGCAGTTATGGTGGGATGGAACAATCCCGCCACAACCACCCACAACAACGCTCGTGGCTGACCATTCAGGACCGCTACCGTTGCGAATAGAAGAAAAGCGCTGGCCAGCGTACGCGGGGCAAGGTGCTGATCCACCAGAAACAACGCCGTACCAGTCACCGGCAACGTCAGCAGCGCTGCAACCAATGCCACGCCGGCCCACTGCGCAACTTCTTCCGCAACACATTTGCGAATGACTGCCAGGCACCCAAGCAAAAACAGGAAAATACTGATCAGGTGTAGCAGGAAAATCATCCAGTCGAGAGGGATGTGGGTAACGCGCGTTGCAGCAGCCACGAACGAATGAAACACCGTCATGCGTATGTACAGCAGAAAGAAGGCTGCGTCATAGGGATACAATGCGGGCGTGAGGAGTTTCTTGATCGCCGGCAAATACACCGCCATGTCCTCAATACCCCGGTGATAGCCATGGACGGCCACAGCAGTGCCCGTCATCCCAAGCAGAAGGAAGAAATCCCGCAGCCGGTGGGTCTCCTTCACTCGTAGACTCCTTCACTCATCAAACAAAGCGGCTCAGTGCGAGTTGCACCGGATAAGCTTTCCGGCTCACAATTACACAGATGGCAAAACCTATCGCCTGCATCGTCCTTCCAACTTTCAATGAGGCCGAGAACATTCCGGCCGTTCTTTCCGGGATCTTCTCTCAAGCGGACGCCATCACGTCTCACGAATTGCATGTTCTGGTTGTGGACGACAATTCTCCGGACGGCACGGCAGAGCGTGTGCGCGAAGCCATGCAACGCTTTCCTCATCTTCATCTCATTACAGGCGAAAAAAATGGGCTGGGCGAAGCATACAAGAGAGGTATCACTCACGCAATCAAGACCCTGCAACCCCATCTGATTCTCCAAATGGACGCCGACCTCCAGCACGACCCGGCCGTTCTGCCGCGGATGATCAGCCTCGCCAACGATGGTTACGACGTCGTCGTCGGCTCGCGCTTCGCTCCTGGTGGAGCGATCCCGGGCCTCCCGGGGCATCGCAGGCTCATCAGCCTGGCGGGGACTCGCCTGGTGCGCTGGTTCGGAGGCATCCCTCCCATCCGTGATTGCACCTCCGGGTATCGCGTGATCCGCGCCGATTTGATTCCCCATTGCGATCTCGAGCATCTTTCGACGCGCGGGTATTCCTTTCAGTCGTCGCTTCTTTGCGAACTCCTGCGCAACGGCGCGCGTCTTGTCGAGACTCCCATCGTGTTCTCCGGCCGCGCCCACGGGGAATCCAAACTCTCTTTTCTCGACCAGTGGGAATTTGTAGTGAACCTCTTCCGGCTGCGGTTTGTGAAGGCGGCTCGCGATCGAGCGGTGCGGCATTACCGCCGCTCCGCGGAAGACCGCTCCCCTCTCAAATGAAAAACGCGCGGTGCCGCCCGCCGGTGCTCCGTCAACTCTGCTGCCCTGGTTGCTCCGGCCGCAAACACAGTTGCATTAGCGCTGATTTGTTTGCAGCAAGGCGGGCGGTTGCTGAAAACAAATTTTCCACCTGCATGCGCAAACTCAAAAACGGAGCCCAGCTTCGCAAGATAGGTCCCGCGCTCATCGGATGGACTGACAAGGTAAACTCGCTTCGCGCTTGCCCATAGCGTGGCAAACTGCGCGTCGTCCAGAAAAATCTGCGGCGCATCGGGAAACAGCGAACCGTACCACAGCCCGTTGATTCGGCCATTCAGGATCGATTCCTGCACGCCGGTATAAAAATTGATCGAAGAAGTCAGCGAATATTCGCCATCGGAAACGATTACTTCTCCCGGTTTATACTCGCGCAAAATGGCGGCGGCTAGCGGTTGTGAACCAAGCAAAGGGTAAAACACGGACAACGCGGCATGGACGCACTCGAGGAATAGCACCATCATCACTACCAGCGCCCAGTTGGCTACCCGTGGCTTGCCGCGCCGGCGAAAGTACCAGTTCAGTCCTGTGCCGAACAGAAATGCCACGCACGTCCCGATGAGGGGCCCTCGGAACAAGCTCATCGCTTTCCCCGTGAGGTCCAGAAAGTGTCCCAGCGACAGCACATAGGCTTCGGGATTCTTGTTCAGCAGGTCGCTAAGCTCAACGCCTTTCGCCGGCGTGTGGAAAATGATGGCTAGCGCTCCCGTGATTGCTGCGATGATCACGCCCACAACCATCAGCACAACCGAAGAGATGCGCCCTGCGCGCGCAATGGAAGAGCCGATCTGTGCTCGCGATTCCAGCGATAGCCAGTGTCCCAGGAGCAGCGCCAACGCCGGCAACGCCGGAGCAAGGTAGTATTCCTGGCGGGTGGAAAAACTGAAAAACAGCAGGATGAAAACGGCCCAGCAAAACAAAAGAAGCAAAACCGCTTCCGGCGAGCGCCGCGCGCCTTCGACCCGCGCAAGTCGCAGCCGGATTTTAGCCAACGCCTGCGGCAGGAAAACGCTCCATGGCAGCAACCAAAGAAGCAGCAATCCTTGAAACAACCAAAAAGGAACCGTACCGTAGTCGGCCGGATAGCGCTTGCCGAGATACCTCAGGAATTGTTCGTTGATAAAGTAGAACCAGAGAAATCCCTTGGTCTCTCCCGCCGGCGGATTGGCGATGGCTGCAAGAATGTGCCAGGGCGCCGCAATCACCAGAAAAACGATGCTGCTCGAGAATAGCCTCATCTTAAGCAGATGCCGCAGGTCGCCAGCCATCACCAGGAATACGAAAATAATCGCGCAGGGGAAAACGATCCCAATCAGGCCTTTGGTGAGCACATTGAGCGCTACGGCGGCGGCCAATCCCCAACACGACACCAGCGAAGGTTTGCCGGATCGCCAGCCATCCATGAAAAAGTACAGGCTCACCCCGATCCACAACCCTACCGTCATATCGGGAATCAGGATGCGCGTGAACTCGTACGGACCACATGAGCTCAGCAGTGCGACCCCGGCCCAGAAGCCCGCCTGCGGAGTGAGGAATCGCCGTCCAGACTGATACACCAGAAAGGCCAGCAACAACACGCTCAGATGCAGAAAGAGCCGCGCAGACCATGCTGCAACGCCGAAGAGCTTAAATCCCAGCGCCATTCCCCAGTAGGGCAGCGGCGCTTTTTCCAGATAGCGGATCCCGTTCTCGTGGAGGGTAACCCAGTCGTGCCGCACCAGAATTTCGCGGCCCGCTTCCGCGTGAGCCGCATCGGCATCGTCAAACAGCGCTGGATGAAACAGGCCGGGGCCAAAAACAGCCAGCCACAGCAGCGTCAGAATCGCCAGGGCCGGCAACACCCGTTGTCCCATCGAATTGAGCATGCGCGAAAAAGCCCCTCAAAATACGGCGAAAGCGCTGAAAACAGGTTATGGTTCTCCTGAAATTGTATCATGCGCGTTTGGATTTACACGGCAGTGCGCCACGCCATCGCCCCGGAAAATTGCCAGCGTTGTCGCAGCGAGAGGGGAAAGCGATACACTCCTATCAGCGTATGAATCTTCCCATTTCCCTTTGGCGCTTGCTGATTCTCCTGCTTGCCCTGGGGCCGTTGGCGTATTACTTCGCGGCGGCCATCGCCGCCGTCCGTTTTTTCAAGCGAGAGCGCGCGAAGCAATTGCCGGATTTTACGCCACCCGTCAGTGTGCTGAAGCCGGTGCACGGCGTCGATTTCGCCACCTATGAGAATTTCGCAAGCTTTTGCCAGCAGGACTATCCCGCCTATGAAATCCTGTTTTGCGTCAACGAACTCTCCGATCCCGCCGTGGCCATCGTCCAAAAAGTGATGGCGGACTTTCCGGAGCGGCCCATCCGAATCCTTTCCGGTGCCGCGCAGATTGGCTCCAACCGCAAGATCAACAACCTGGTCTTGCTCGCGCACGAAGCACGCCACGAAATTCTGGTGCAGAGCGACGGCGACGTGCGCGTCGGTCCAAACTACTTGCGCGAAGTGGTGGCGCCATTTCGCGATCCTTCCGTTGGCGTCGTCAGTTGTCTGTATCGCGGCATCGCGCAAAAGAATCTCTGGGCGCAGCTCGAAGCTGTTGGCGCAGCCAGCGATTTCATGGCCGGCGCGATGGTGGCAGACTGGAAGGAAGGCGTCACCTTCGCGCTGGGTGCTTCGGTTACCACCACGAAAAGTTGGCTCGCGAAAATCGGCGGCTACGAAGCGCTGGCGAATCTCCTCGCGGATGATTACGAGATCGGGAATCGCGCGCACAAAGCCGGCGCAAAAGTTCTGCTTTCTCGCGAGCCCGTCTGGACAATGTACCCGGCGCAAACCGCGCGCGGCTTTTGGGAGCACCAGGTCCGCTGGGCGCGCACGATTCGTCTGGTGCGTCCGGCGTCGTTTCTCGGCTTGCTCTTCACGCATGGTTTGCCGCTCGCCCTGCTCGCCGCCGCCGTGGCACCGGCCGCTTGGATCAGCGCCGCGTACCTGCTCGCGTATCTTGTTTTGCGGCTGGTGATGGCGTGGTTCGTGGGCGTGTGGGGCCTGCAAGACGCCGTGCTGCGCCGCAAACTTTGGCTGGTGCCGCTCCGCGATCTGCTCCATTTCGCGGTGTGGCTCGCCGCCTTCGCATCGCATCGCATCAAGTGGGGCGGCCTGGAGTTCGAGTTGCGCAACGGCCAAATGATCCCGGCCGACCCGCCCCCAAGAAAATAGCCGCCTAGGAACGCCATTCTCCCGAATGGCGTTTTTGAACGGAACCCTTGCGCTTGCAACGGCATTGTTGCGTAGAGGAACAAAAATGTCGGCGCGCCGACTTATTCTAGATACGTTACCATGCTGATACCCCACCCCCACCCCCCTGTTCTTGCGTATGTGCGTGAATAATTGGACTTAGGGGCGACCCTCGCGTATGTGCGGGAATAGTTGGACTTAGCAGAGCGTGATTCGTGACTCGTGGCTGGTGACTCGTGGCTGTTCTCAGAATGTGGGAACTCGAGGCGAAGAATCCGCCCCCGAAGGAAAATTCCGAAATGGAACGATTGGTCATACCAGGGGAGGGGGGTACCCCCCTGTTTTTGCGTAAGTAGGGGAAACAAGGGACTTACAGGAGAATGGCTTGCATCAAGCGGAAACAAAAGAGTTAGTGGGAGCAAGAGCGAAGAAGTGGCGAAAAACAAGGGGGTGGAGCGTTCCGAAATGGCACAACAGCCGCGTCCACGTTGTTTGTGTCCCGGATGATGTTGCGGGACCCTCAGCATAACAGAAGAAGCATAGCACATTATTTACCGCTTGTCTACTCTTATTTATAGGGTACTAGTTTCGAAACTGGTACGAGGCGCAAGCTCCAGAAAAGGAAAAGTCAGAAACCGCACCCTATATGAACCAAAGGCAAAGGGTGCGGCACCCATAAGCGTTAACTTAATGATTGACTGTTGTGGTGTTCCGCGCCTATGCTCAGGCATGGCACTAAACACGGAAGACCTTACCATCGAGAACTGGGCTGTGTTGCGTACGTTTTTGCCGGCGGGATGGGAAGAGATGGCGCGTCGGAGCGGGGCGTTGTGCCGGGCACGGGACTTTCCGGATGCGGAAAGTTTATTGCGTGTGCTGCTGCTGCACATCGGAAACGGATGCTCGCTCGCGGAGACTGCGGTCCGCGCGCGCTACCTGGGGATCCACGTCAGTCCGGTGGCGGTGTTCAAACGCTTGCGGGCTTCCGAGGAGTGGCTGCGCTGGTTAGCGGAACACCTGCGTGGGCAGCAGCGGCTGGCGATGGCAACTCATGGACGGCGCGTGCGGGCGGTGGATGGCACTTCGGTGTCGGAACCGGGCAGCACCGGAACCGACTGGCGCGTGCATTACGCCATCAACCTTGCGGACTTGCAGTGCGACTTCTTTGCTATCACCAGCGTGGCTGGCGGAGAAACCCTGCGACGCGTTCCGGTGCGCGCTGGGGACATCTTGCTCGGCGACCGCATCTACGCGACTTCCGTGGGGGTGGCCCATGTAGCCAAAGCCGGTGCGGATATTGTGGTGCGGCTCCACCGGAGAGCGCTGCCCTTATTTGATGCGGCGGGCAAGCGGGTCAACCTGCTGCGACGCTTCGCTTCCTTGGAAGTCGGCAAAGTGCAGCAGTGGAACACGCGGGTGCCCTGTGCCGATGGAAATTGGATTTCCGGGAGACTGGTGGCCGTGCGGCGCAGCGTGCAGTCGACCCGTATCGTCCGTGCACGCATGGAACGCTATGCCAAAAAGCATCGCAAGACCATCAGCCCAGACAGTTGGAAAGCCGCCGCGTATTTTGCCGCCTGGACCACTCTGCCGGATACATTTTCGGCCCCCGCGATTCTGGAGTTGTACCGTCTGCGCTGGCAAATCGAACTGGCCATCAAGCGCATGAAATCCATTCTGGGCTTGGGCCACCTGCCCAAAAAAGATCCCGCCCCTCAGTGGTCGGGTCAAAAGCGGCCAACGGTGGTCAGGTCAAAACCGGCCAACGGATGTGGCCCGGAACATGGTTCTTTTATCCCATCTTCTCCTGATCAGGCAAGTCCGTTTTCGTTCTCCAGCTTCTTGGTCCGCATTTCAGGATGTGCCCGTGGTGTAGCAGTCGGTCGAGCATGGCGGTGACGGCCGCGCTGTCTCCGAGCAGTTTGCCCCAGTCTTCCACAGGGCGGTTCGAGGTGACCATGGTGCTGGCGCGCTCGTGACGGCGCATCACGATTTCCAGCAGTTCTTCTGCCCCTGTGGGCGCTAGCTTGCGCATTCCCAGATCATCGATGATCAGCAGCGGCACGGTGGCCAGGAGTTCCATATGCTCTTTGCGGGTTCCGTCGATGGTGGCTTCCGTGATTTCCTCAAGCAGCTTGTGGGCCTCGCGGTAGAGCACGCGATAGCCCTGTCCGATCACCGCTTGTCCGATGGCCTGGGCCAAGTGACTCTTGCCAGTTCCGGGTGGCCCCAGGAAAAGTGAGTCTTCGCGACGAGCGATAAACGCCGCTGTCGCCAGATCGAAAACCAGGCTTCGATTCATCTTTTTGTTGAAGTTGAAATCGAAGTTGTCGAGGGTTTTCTGCGGATCGCGAAACTGTGCTTGTTTTCTTCGTCGCTCCAGCAGCCGGTCGGTTCGGCGCGTGAGTTCGTCCGATACCAGACAGGAGAGGAAGTCGATGGGCGCCATCGGTTCCGCCTGGGCCTGCTGCAGACGCGTCTCGAGAACGGCAGCGATGCCGCCGAGGCGCAACTGTCGTAAGGCACGGTTTATTTCGATCAGATTCATTCTGGTTGCTCCTTAAGTTTGAGATTGATGAAGTCGCGGTACTCGGTGAGTTCCCGGATCAGCGGATCGACTTGCCGGAGACTCAGTTGTGGGTGGCGCTCCAGATAACGGCGCACGAAGCGATACTCCGGCACACCGATCTCGATGGCCGCAGCGCAGGCATCTTCGAGAGCTGCGGTGCCGTATTTCTTGGCTAAAGAGAGGATTCCCAGGATGCGGCGAATGCCCGCCTCGCCTTGTCGCTGATAGATGGTCACAGACAGTATGCCGATCTGGGTTCCGGCGCGGCCCGCTCGATGCAATAGCTGAGCGGTACTGAACGGCATTTTCTTTGGATAGTCCTCGCTTTTGATGCGATACCAGCCACGTTTTTGGCGAATATGCTCGCGGAGAAGTTGATTCGTACCGGGATGCAGGATGCGCACGTGCAGCGCATCCCATTGCACTTTGACGCTTCGCCCGATCCATCCCGGTGGTAATCCGTAATAAGCAGCTTCGACTTCTACACAGCCATCGAGATGAACGACGCGTTCTCCATACTGGTAGTAGCGGAAGGGTTCGAGCGGAAGAGGAAGCAGGGACGGTTTTTCCTCGGCGAACATGGCCGCCACTTGCCGTTTCGTGGTGCCATGAATGCGCGTATCGGCCCAGCGTTCTTCCCAACGATCCAGATAAGCTTGCGCTTCCTCCAGACTCTCGAAGCGCAGACCTTTGAGCGGAGTCTTCTGCGCGTGTCCGACACCTGCTTCCACTTTTCCTTTGCGATCGGGATCTTTAATCCGGCAGGGCATGGCCACGACGCCGTAGTGTGCCAGCACATCCCGAAAGAGTGGATTGAGAGTAGGGTCGTAGATGTCAGCGACGATTACGCCCTCGCGGAGATTATCGAGTACCACGATGCGAGGACACCCACCGAGTCGACGGAAGGCTTTCTCATGTAGCTCGGCCCAGACACGTGAACTCGAACGGAATAACAGCAAGCGTACGGACTTGCGGCTGTAGCCCAGGGTCAGCACGAACAGTCGCGTTCGTCGGTATTTTCCGCTTTGCGGGTCGCGCACCATGGGACCCGATCCGTAATCGACCTGGGCCTCTTCTCCGGCGGCGGTGAGGATGATCCCCACGGCTTGTGGCAGCTCGGATCCGCGAAGCTTGTGAACAAAACGCTTCACGGTCTGGTATCCATGGGGAAATCCGTGATCGGAAACCAGGTCCTGCCAGATGGCCATAGCATTCCGGCCGCGACTCAGCCCCTGCTGAATGAGTTCGCGGTAGGGCTCGCAGGCGCTGGTGACCCGATCCTGGTTGCCCATGGGAGGTGAAATCGGAGGGCTAAAGTCGGTGGTCACCTCGTTGGCCGGTTTTGCCTCAGGAGGGTCGGTGGTCACCTCATTGGCCGGTTTTGCCGGCGCTCGCCGTCCCCAGGCACCGGGCGGTCGTACCGCGATCCCGGCCGCCTTCAGGTAAGCGCCTGCTGTTTCTCGACGCACACCGGTGGCTTGCTCGATGCGCCGTAGAGGCCATCCGAGCTTCCCCAGTGCGACGACTTGTTGTTTCTTCTCTTCGCTCAAGACATTGCTCATGCTGACGAAGGCTATAGGCCCTCTCGCCAGAGTCAATGTCCCGGGCTTTATCGTTGGCCGGTTTTCAGGTGACCCTCATTGGCCGGTTTTGGGTGATCACTGAGGCGCCAGCGCACGCGCTTGGCTACACGGAAAACTCTTTGTCAGTCTACTGGTGGAGCGCATGGTGGAAGCGGCTAATTCATTTTCCCCCTGGGGCTATGGACCGGAGGTTACGGCGGAGCCGCTGGCGCGAGACTGAATTCATGTTGCGAGAGATGTGCTCGGCCATCTCTCCGCCCCACAGCTTAGCTACAACCCTCCGGGACTGGGAGCAGATCGTTTTCCGGTTAGCGGAACCCTCTCGGCGCCGACGCCGCTACCCTTATAATTAAGTTAACGCTTATGGGTGCGGCACCCAAAGTCGATCTTTTGGCCACCCGCCACTCTAAGTTGCCTTTGCATTTCTCGCCCGGCCGCCCGCCGAGCTACTCAATCCGCGGCGGTCGGTTGAATACTCAGTTGCGTCAGGCCTGAGCCGAGGAAAGTACTCTCAATCTCAGCAGCCCAGCGAATCCTGTCATCATGCGGGCGAGAGGAACAAATTCGCGTTGGGAATTCGTCGTACGTCCGACCATCCAAGATTCTTCCGGCCCGCTTTTTGTGCGGACCTCCCCATTGTTTGAAGAAGAACGGTATCCTAGCTTCGGCGCATTGGTCACGTATTGAAAGCACCCACTCACGTTTTATACAGCGCGCTCCTGCGCCGCTCTCCCCACCGACAATAGCCCAGTGAATCCCACTCAAGTTCAAGCGTCCTAACTCTTCCAATAGAGGTTCAATTGATAGAAATCTCACGGCTGCGGGAGCCGACTGTAAATCAGAGATCCGCGGTACACCGAATCTCTGATCCTCAACGCTCACGCCCCACCAAATATTTGGTGCCATGGCAGCAGTTTTTAGCTTGGTAGAAAGCAGATGTTTCATACGCTCAGAACGTTTAGTGAGCACCTGATACGTGTGCCAATTCGCTTTTACCATTACCTTGGTTACTGCTTCAATGTAATCGTCTGACACGCCTTCTTGGAATAGATCACTCATCGAGTTCACAAAAATCATCCTTGGCGTTCGCCACCGCAGTGGCTCCCCTAGCTTCTCGGGCACGAGGCGAAGGTCGAATCCCTGCTCGTAAGGATGCCCCTTAACTTCACGGAACCGTTCCGCGAAAACTTCGGCATAGCAGTGCTTGCATCCGGGGCTCACCTTGGTGCAGCCGCGAACCGGATTCCATGTCGCGTCGGTCCATTCGATTGCGCTGTTAGCACTCATATGGGCTCCTTCAGCGGTTGTCCCTTCGGAAGAAACGTCACGCGAACATTATCACCAAACGTGTCCTTTCGCCTTTTGGACGATGGCGGCTCTGCGAAAATAGCCTTTTTGGCCTCCAACTTTAGTAAGACGGCCTTGTAGTTCTTCATGATGTACGGGCGGCCCACGTTGTGCAGGAAATAGATTTCCTCGGCCGTGAGCGTTTGTCCAGCAAACTCCTGTAAGAGCATATCTTCCAAGTCATCAAGGGGACGATTGAGTTCAAACAGCAAGGGATGAATTTGTGAGGCAGGACAATATCCAAAGGAGGGAACACCTTGATGTTGCTCAGAACTATATCTGGCCATGATTTCTTTCATTATTCGATAGCCCAATGGATGCTTGCTCGCAAACACTAGATGATGGCTGGTGCGAGATCCGTTTTCATCTTTGAAACAGAAAGGGAGCACATAGCCAGCGCCCAATTCTCGAAGGGCCTCGATAAGCGCCTCCACAATAGCCGCCTCTCGCTCATTGGGCGGCAACCCTGCCAAGTTCCCACGCAATCTGTCCGCCCGTTCTTGACCGAAAAGAACATTAATATGCTCTTCCACCATATCGTTGCCTAGACCCATATTGATGCGGTTGTAATTGAAAAAGAAAACGCAGTCACACCCCCAGTTCCTCAGAACCGAGTTGATCAATCCAAGTGAAAGTCCCTTGTATCCCCAGGGGTCCACGAAGAAAAAAGTCGGAATGAGCCTCTTGCTGGCAAACATGCCGACAATTCTTTCACCTACCTCCTCAGCTGCGACCTGGGGCTTAAATTTCAGACTCCCGATACCAGGTATTCCGTTAATCTCCGTTTGGAGCGCCGCGGCATTCTCCTTGTCAGCGTCGTTGAACAGCGTGACTAGGTGTTCGCTCAGCCCCGGGTCCGCTATCGCTCTTTCCAGAACGAGCAGTGGAGTGGACTTGGTGCCGTCCTTATAGCGCCCTTTTCCAGCGAAAAGGTCGATATACGCGATCTCTGTCACATGTTGCTTGGCTGTTGGCAAAATAACCTTTGCCCATGCCCAGAAGTAATCCCGCACGATCGTTGCCTTGATCCGCGACTGTGCTGTGGATTCCTCAAAAAAGGATTCAGTATTCATAGGCGAATAAAAAGCGAACATATAACCTGCAGTCTACGTCGTCTGAAGGATTCATGCAATTGCAAAAATCAAGCCGCTATCCTTCCTCCCCCCATCCAGATGACGCCACAAAACGCTGCTGGCAAGGGGGCCTTTACGATCCCTTGCGACTGCTCTGATTTTTGTCCCATTGTCCCGCATCACTCATGGTATGAGCATAAGGCAAAACAAACTACTCGCTATAATAGAAGTAGAATACTTGCGCAGAAGGTAAAGGGCAGGTGGTCCAGGTCTAATCGCCGAGACGAAGTTGAGTGGCCGGGCGCCTCAGTCTCGTGCTCACTAAATCCAACGTCTCATGCGGCCGCGGTGCTCAACCTTCGGCGCGCCCTCCAGAAGACGGCGGACGCAAAAGGCGCGCCGAAATTATTCTTGCACGCCAGAACGACGATTCAGGTGCTAGAGTCCAGCGGGGAAACGGAGGGATCCCTCGACTGCGCGACCCGACGCGCCAAAATTCGGCGCGGAAGAAAAAATCGGGTCGCTCCGCTCGGGATGACAATGGGGGTAGGGCGGGATGAGGGCTAGCGAGAAGGGCGGCCCGCCTCGGAAGGCGGCCTCTACAAGGGCGAGGGAAACCCAGGAGCACGGACCCTTCGGATCTCAGGGCAAGCAAGAGTGTCTGTGCCACAGATGGGAGCAACCCAAGACCCAGGCACACGTGCCGTGCCTGGGGCACCCGGCCCTGTTCCGGGTTACGGCTTTTTGAGGTTCTTCCCGACGGAGAAAGCTTCCCCCAGTTTTTCGCCAACCGCGAAGTAGTAGTTGCTGCCGAAGCCACCGTAAAGAATTGCCTGGGTTTTCTCGATATCCGGCAGCCTGTTCGGGCCCAGGACGTCCTCGTCGGCGAGAATACCCAAGATTTCCCCGATGAACATGGTGTGCAACCCGAGCTTATGATGCTGCAAAAGACGGCATTCCAGGGAAAAGGGCAATTCGCCGGCAAGCGGGGCGTTTACGCGCTCGCTTTTGAGCGGCGTGAGGCCGGTGTCCCGGAACTTATCGTGATCGCGACCCGAGACGATGCCAACATAGTCGGCAGCCTCAACGTGTTTCCGTGAGGGGATACCCACGGTGAACGCCTGACTGTGCAAGATATTGTGATAGGTCAATGTCGCTTCGCGGAGCGAAACCGCCACGCAGGGTGGATCGCTGCAGCAGATCCCGCCCCAAGCGGCGTTCATAAGATTCGGCTTTCCGTCAGCACCATAAGTGCCGACGAGCATGACGGGATGAGGATGGAGGATCGTATGCGGGCCGAGATGGATTTTTTTTGTAAGGTCTCCTTTCACTAACTTGGGACTCCCTCGCTTTAACTTTCACGCTTCAAATTTTCCCTGCGAGATTAGATGCCAGCTTCTTTGCCCATTCTCCGCCTCTCGCCGAGGAACCACAACGGCCGGAGGACTCTTTTGAACCTGACAATTCAGACAGCGCCATTCCGGAGAATGGCGTTCCCTTGCAGCGTCATTCAGAAGTTGCTACAATTGTTATAACATCGAAAGGAGCAACATGATTGAACTCAAGGTGCGCAAAATCGGTAACTCCCTGGGCGTCGTTTTGCCTAAGGAGGCCGTCAACCGCCTGCACGCAGGGGACGGCGACCGCCTTTTCCTGATCGAAGGACCCAACGGCGCTTATCAGCTCACGCCCTACGACCCCGCCTTCGAGAAGAAAATGGAGATGGCCGATGACATTATTGGCCGCTACCGCAACACGCTGCACACGCTGGCCAAGTGAGAAAGCTTCTCTGGATCGAGGAGCGCGACGTGCTGGCGATTCACGATCGTCTACTGGCTCTCGACGGCGGCGCGGCGGGCGTGCGCGACGAAGGACTGCTGCAATCCGCCCTCGCCCGGCCGCAACAACTTCACGCGTATGGCGAGCGGCCCGACACAGTAGAGCTGGCCACCGCCTATACAGCCGGTATCGTCCGCAACCATCCCTTCATCGACGGAAACAAGCGCACCGGCTTTGTTATCGGCGTGCTGTTTCTGGAAATGAACGGCTATCGTTTCACCGCCAGCGAAGAAGATGCCACGCAGGCCGTGCTAGGCCTTGCTGCGGGTACCCTCGTCGAAACCGGCTTCGCTGATTGGATGCGCGCGAACGTCAAGCAACGGGGAGGCCGGAATGACAAAGGCAAGAGAGGAAGAGAATAGGCAAAAGCGCCATTCGGGAGACTGGCGATCCCAGGGTGTCCCGGCGAAAGAGGAAAAGGGAGTTTGGGGAGTTTTTGTCTTGGGCGGTTGTATGTCGGAGCTGAAGCTCCGACCCCCTAAAGAGTGAAGAGGGATTCCTCGACTGCGCGACCCGACGCGCCATAATTCGGCGCGGAAGAAAAAATCGGGTCGCTCCGCTCGGAATGACAGCAGCGGAGAAGGGCGGCCCGCCTCAGAAGGCGGCCTCTACAAAACACGGGAATGTGCGGCAACTTGAATCGTGCTGAGGATTGGTGCCATGATGCAGGTGCTCCAGGGGTCCGTTCGCCCGCTTGGATCATCGTGGAAAATCTGGAATCATTACGCTCGACGGCAGGAGCAAAATGCCCAAAGAAGTGAAGTTCCACAAATTCATCAAGCCCTATGTGGTTGCTACGGGCGAAGGCTTTCGGCTGAAGGACCACGACCCCGGCGACACGCACGGGCTGAAGTCGCAGGACAAGCCCGAAGCCACCAAGTGGCTGGAGCAGGGAGTGGTGCAGCTCAGCGCATTACAGGACATCCTGTTTGCGCAGGGTAACTGGGGACTCTTGCTGATCTTTCAGGCCATGGACGCGGCGGGAAAAGACGGCACCATCAAACACGTGATGAGCGGCGTGAACCCGCAGGGCGTGAATGTTTATTCGTTCAAGGCGCCCTCCGCCGAGGAACTGGCGCACACGTTCATGTGGCGGAGCATGGGCGCCATTCCTCCGCGGGGAAAGATTGCCATCTTTAATCGCTCCTACTATGAAGAGGTCCTCGTGGTGCGTGTCCATCCGGAGTTTCTGGATCGCCAGCGCATCCCCGAATCCCTGCGCGGCAAGCACCTTTGGCGCGACCGTTACGAAGACATCAATGCGTTTGAGCGCTACCTGACGCGCAACGGCATCGCCATCCGCAAATTCTTCCTGAACGTCAGCAAGAAAGAGCAGAAGAAGCGTTTCATGGAGCGCCTGGACGACGCCGACAAAAACTGGAAATTTTCCGAGTCCGACGTCCAGGAGCGGAAATTCTGGGATGACTACCAGGACGTCTACGAAAAAATGATCCGCAACACCGCGACGGAATATGCGCCGTGGATCGTCGTACCCGCGGACAACAAGTGGTTCAGCCGATTGCTGGTGGTGGCAACCATCGTGGATGCGCTGAAGAACATGGACCTGAAATTCCCCAAGCTGGACGATGCCCAGTATGCAGCCCTGAAAGTGGCGCGCAAGCAATTGGAAAAGGAATGAGCCGCGCGTGTAGGAGGTGGCCGGAACAGCAGCGGGCTACTGCGGATTCTTCATTTGCTCGGCGCTCGGCCCGGGCTGCGTCGGAGTGGGAATCACGCCCAAATGATGCAGTCCCATGTCATGGAATATTGTCGGCCAATAGTTCTTGAACATATTCGCCGCGAATTTCCAGGCCAAATCAACACCGAAACGCTCCCCGGTCTTCGCGCCGGTCTGCTCTGTTTTGGGCAGGTAAGTGTTGGCCAAAGTTTCGCCGGCCAGCAGCCCGATTAAACCAGATGCGTTGAACACATCGTTGCCGGAATCGCTGCGCGTAACGAGGAGGCGGCGCGCGGAGTACTTGAGGGAACCCAAGAACGTCGGGTGACCTTGCGGGAAGAACCGCGGATCCTGACGAAGCACAGAGGCGCCCAGGAAGGTTCCAAAGAAGCTGCTCGATGCGCCGGATGCCATGTGAGCGCCGAATCGTTTGCCGTAGCCCTCGGCCCCTTGTCCATAGCCGGGCGGCGTATCCCGCCACTGCCCGAAGCCGGAGCCAAAGGCAGAGATCAGAATGGTTTCCGGAGAAATACTTTCGTTGACGAACAGCTCGAATTTGTGTCCAGTCGAAAGCGGGTAGGGCGACGCGGCGATATCAGGAAAGAAGAACGAGCGCTTGGTCATGTAGCCGACAAACTTTTCCGCTCCTTGCTCGGGGGCAGTTGTAGCAGGCTGCTGTTTTGCCTGGGGCGAGTCCGGAAGGGATTGCGAACCGGCTCCCGCGCCAGCCGGTTGTTGGGCGGCAGCATTTCCGGCCATCGAGATGAATGCCGCCAACGCCAGCCATGCGCAGCCTGGAAAATGGGAAGGAACGGCGCGTTGACGTTTCAACATGATGCGATCTCTCCGGATGGCGAGTGCGAAACAGGCCCAGCCGCCACTCCCCACTTTGGCGGAATTCCGTGATGCCTGCACTCCCGGTCACGGATTGCCGGCAAACAACCCCGCCGAGGAGTCGCCTCTCGACTAACAGGGTTCAGGGGTGCAGGCAGGAGGCGCAAAGCGTTCGGGGAAAGTATCACGCTTGCCGGGGACGCGCAACCTATTATCCTGAGATGTTGGTGGAATCGCGGACCTGGATTTTTCGGAGCAAATTCGCGGCGGAATCCCTGTGTTGACGGACTGCGGAGTCCCGTTTTACTCTAGGAAGGTTGGACAACAGTTGTGGAAGCCGTTCTTGCCTCCTGGACTGTCTGTGTTCCTTCCTCCGGCTGGGAGGTCGTCCAATTGGTAGGACTCCAGACTCTGGATCTGGCTATCCTGGTTCGAGTCCAGGCCTCCCAGCCAATCTTTGAGAATCAGCTACATCCGTCGTAAGACAGGCATTGATTGACTGAGCCATCTCACTCGGGCCATGCGGTTACTGCTTCAGGGACGCCTGCACCTTCGCCGCATATTCCTTTGCCTTGGCCATCGCCGCAGCCTCATCCACGGTGAGCAGTTTTCCGTCCTTCAGAAGTATCTTCCCGCCCACCACCACGGTTTCCACCTCGCTGGCCTTCAGCGCGTAGACCACTTGTGAATAAACGTCGTACATGGGCACGGCATTGGGCACGTTCAAATTGAGCACCACCAGATCCGCCTTCTTGCCTGTTTCGAGCGAGCCAATTTCCTTCTCCATGTGCAGCGCGCGCGCTCCTTCAATTGTGGCCATTTCCAATGCGCCCATTGCTCCGAGAGCGCGGGGATCCACACGCGCCGTCTTCTGCAACTTAGCGGCAAGGTCCATCTCTTCCATCATGTTCAGGTCGTTGTTGCTGCCTGCCGGGCCGTCCGTTCCAAGCCCGACGCGCATGCCGGCGGCGCGTTCGTCCACGACCGGAGCCACGCCACTGGCAAGCATCATGTTGCTCGAGGGATTGTGGACGCAGCCGACCTGATGATCGGCCAAAATCTTCATATCCGTGTAGTCCACCCAGATGCAATGCGCCGCCACAACGTCCGGTCCCAGGAAGCTGATGCGCTCCAGGTACTGCACGGGCGTAGCGCCGTGGTTCGCCAGGCTGTCCATCAATTCCTTTCTCATTTCCGCCACGTGAATCAGGATCGGAGCGTGGTATTTCCGGGCCAGCGCCGCGGCATCCCGCAACGTCTTTTCAGAGCAGGTGTAAATGGAGTGAGGCGCGACGGCGGCATGAATGAGGGGATCACCCTGCCATTTCTTGATGAACTTTTCGCTGTACGCGGCCATCTCGGCTTCGCTTTTGTTGTCCGGGGCGGGGAAGTCGATCCAGGTTTCGCCAAGGAATCCGCGGAGCCCGGCTGCTTTCGTTTCTTCGGCGACAGCGTCTTCAAAGTAATACATGTCCGCAAACGTGGTGGTGCCGCTGCGAATCATCTCCGCCATCGCCAGGCGCGTGCCCCAGCGGACGTAGTCTTCGGTGACGTTGCGCGCTTCCGCGGGAAAGATGTACTTGCGCAGCCAGTCATCCAGAGTGACATCGTCAATCAGGCCGCGCATCAGCACCATCGGCACATGCGTGTGGCCGTTGATCAGGCCGGGCAGGATGAGTTTTCCCTCCGCGTGAACGATCTGCCTAGCGGTGTACATGTATTTGTCTTTAGCCGCAGGAGTCATTGGCTCAACCGCGACAATGGTGTCGCCTTGCACCGCCACGATTCCGTTTTCGATGACATGACGTGCACCGTCCATCGTGACGACAGTGCCGCCCGCCACAACCAAATCCCAAACTGTGTCCCCCACAGTCACTGTCCTGCGCAGTTTCTGTCCGGAGCTCTTTTCTAACTGCCCAGCCGCGCCACAACAGACAACAAGCAGCATCAGACATACGCTAATAGTTTTGCTTCTCACCGCTTCCTCCGCATTGCGTGGAATTTCTTCGGTACTTGCCTCCTTGCGGTAGCCTCCGGCGAGCATCGTCAAAGGATCGCAACCCATCCGTCCGCCACAATTGTTAGGCCAACCATAGATTCGATGAATCGAAAGGTTTGGGAAAGAGATCGTGCATGGGGATGGTTTCTGTTTTGCCCTTCAAGTTAGAGAGGATTACCGGCACATCGCCGCAAAATTCCCAGATCAGTTGGCGGCACGCCCCGCACGGAGGCGTTAGCACATCTGTGTCCGTCACGACGGCGATGGCGTCGAAGCGCCGCTCACCTTCGCTGATGGCCTTGAAAATGGCCACGCGTTCCGCGCAGATGGTCAATCCATAGGTGGCATTTTCCACGTTACACCCGCCGAAGATCTTTCCAGAGGCAGTGCGGAGCGCCGCACCAACCTTGAAGTTGGAGAATTTTGCGTGAGCATTTTCCCGCGCTTGTTTGGCGGCGGAGATCAGGGCGTCGTAGTCGGGCACGGTTCCCTCCAGAATGACTTACCGTTAGCCAGAATCATAGCGCGGAGGCGACGTCCGGAATCACGGCGCGCAGCAGCGCGATGAACTGGCCTTTCACGCGTTCCGCTGTTTGCAGAACCTCGTGGTGATCGAGCGGTTGATCGAGAATTCCCGCCGCCGCATTCGTTACGCAGGAAATTCCCAGCACGCGCATACCGGAATGACGCGCCGCGATAACTTCCGGGACCGTGGACATTCCTACAAGATCGGCCCCGATGGTCTTCAGATAGCGAATTTCCGCCGGGGTTTCGTAGCTTGGGCCGGCCAGCGCGGCGTACACGCCCTCGCCCAGTTCGATGCCGAGCAGGCGGCCCTCGGCCAGCGCCAGTTCACGGAATCGCTTGTCATAGGCCACGCTCATGTCCGGGAAGCGTGCGCCGAAATTCTCGTCGTTGGGGCCGGAGAGCGGATTCACGCCCTGCAGATTGATGTGATCGGAAAGGACCACGAGCCGCCCCTGCGTGAAGTCCTTCTTGATTCCACCCGCGGCATTTGTAAGGATTACCGCTTTCACGCCCATTCTGGCAAAAACCCGGATGGGGAACGCGACATCTTTCACGGAATAGCCTTCATAGAGGTGTACGCGGCCCTGCATTGCGGCGACCTCGACTCCATCCACCTTGCCAATCACTAACTGGCCAGCGTGGCCGATGGCCGTCGAGCGCGGAAAATGGGGAATTTTCGCGTAAGGAATGCGTATTGCGCCGGCGAACTCGTCTGCAAACGCGCCTAATCCGGAGCCCAGCACCAATGCGATCTTCGGCCGCAGCTTTGTTTGCTTCAGCAGGAAACGCGCCGCCGCTTCCGCGCGAATAAATTCCTCTCCGGGCTTGGCGGTTTTCCCCTTGCTCAGAAGACTCATGTGAGGATTCCCACGATGCAGGCAGACATGAGGTTGGCCATGGTTCCGGCGAGCATGGCGCGAATCCCGAACTTCGCCAAGTGCCCGCGCTGTTCCGGCGCAAGCGCGCCAATTCCGCCGATCTGGATGCCGATGGAGCTGAAGTTGGCAAAGCCGCAAAGCGCGAAGGTTGCAATGGTAAAGGAGCGCGGATCGAGCGAGCCTTTCAGTTGGCCAAGCTTTGCGAACGCCACCACCTCATTGATGGTCATGCGCGTTCCCAGGAGGTAGCCGATCTGCGGCGCATCTTTCCAGGGCACCCCGACGAGCCATGCGACCGGCGCAAAAATCCATCCGAAGAACTGCCCCAGGCTGGAGGGGAACCACGGAAAATGATGGACCGCCAGCCAACCGTGCGCGCCTCCGATCAAGAAATCCACCAGCGCCAGCAACGCGATGAACGAAATCAGCATGGCGCCAACGTTGATCGCCAATTGCAGGCCGTCCGACGTGCCGCGAGAGATCGCGCCGAGGAAATTGGCTTCCTTCTCCATCTCGGGCATCTGCACGTGCCCGGCGGTGAGCGGCTGCTCGGTTTCCGGCACCAGCATTTTTGCAATCAAGAGCGTGCCCGGTGCGGTCATGATCACCGCGGTCAGCAAATGCTTTGCCTCCACGCCGGAAGCGATGTACGCCGCCATGATTCCGCCAGACACATGGGCCATGCCGCAGGTCATCACGCACATTAGTTCGGATTTTGTCAGCTTGTTCAGGAAGGGGCGTATGGTCAACGGCGCCTCCGTCTGCCCCATAAAGATACTGGCGGCGATATCCAGCGATTCCGCGCCGCTGGCCCCCATCACCCGGGTCATCACCCAGGCAAAGGCGCGAATGAAAACCTGCATCACGCCAATGTGATACAGAAACGCAAAAACGGCCGCAATGAAAATAATTGCGGGCAGCACCTGAAACGCGAAGATGAAACCGAACGAGGAAGTTTTCATTCCCAGGCCGCCGAAAACGAAGGTAGATCCGGCGAAGGCGAAACTCAGGAGTTTGTTTACGGCGTCACCCAAATACTGAAAGATGGCGCGGCCCACTTCAAATTTCAGCACGAACACGCCAAAGACAAGCTGAAGGCCCAGGCCCCATAGCACTGTTTTTACCCGGATGGCCTTACGCGCCGTGCTGAAAAGATAGGCCAAGCCAAGTAGGAATATCATCCCGAGCACTCCCGCGAATCTTTCCATTCTGTCTCCTTATGCGCTGAATTCCAGAAGCTTAAACCGCAAACCTACGCTCCGCCGAGAATTCTGCGGATCAGCGGGCGGGGAGCTGGAGCGCTGTCCCCAATCTCGAAGCTGGAGGCAATCATTTCCGTGGCTTCCGCAAGTTTCGTCTGCGAATTGTAATGGATTGTGACCAACTTTTCGCCGGCTTGCACGCGATCGCCAATGCGCTTGTGGAATTCCAGCCCGACGCCATGGTCGATGGCATCTTCCTTTTTCTCGCGGCCGCCACCCAGCATGGCCAGGGCGATCCCGAATTGCAGGCAATCCGTGTCGCGAATATATCCGGCCTTCTGGCTCTTGATCTCCGCGCGATTTCGCGCCAAAGGAAGCAGGGAAGTGTCATCCACAACGCGAGCATCGCCCCCTTGCAGCTTGATTCCCTGGCGGAATTTCTCCAGGGCTTGCCCGGTCGCGATCATCTTCTCCGCAAGAGCCCGCCCATCATCGACAGAGGCCGTGCGCTCGCCGAGATAAAACATCCAGGCAGAGAGCTCCAGGCTGAGTTCGCGCAAATCGCTCGGGCCTTTTCCCTTCAATACATCAATCGATTCGATCACTTCGTGAGAATGGCCTGCCATGCGCCCAAGCGGTTGCTGCATGTCGGTGATCAGCGCCACTGCTTTCTTGCACATGCGTTGTGCGGTTTCCACCATCACTTCGGCGAGATGCACCGCGTCCTCTTCCCTGGGCATGAAGGCGCCGGAGCCGGTCTTCACATCCAGAACAAGCGCGTCAATGCCCTCGGCGAGTTTCTTGCTCATGATGGAAGCGCAGATGAGGCCGATGTTTTCGACGGTGGAGGTGACGTCGCGCAGAGCGTAAATTTTCTTATCCGCCGGAGCTATTTCCGCCGTTTGGCCGATAAGCGCCATGCCGCACTCGCGCAGCACGCGCCGAAATTCCTCCAAAGTGAGCGCCGTGTTGAATCCCGGGATCGCTTCCAGTTTGTCCAGCGTCCCGCCGGTGTGGCCGAGCCCGCGGCCGCTGATCATTGGGACAGTGAGGCCGCCGGCCGCGACAATCGGCGCCAGAATCAAGGAGGTCTTGTCACCCACGCCGCCGGTGGAATGCTTGTCCACCTTTTTGCCGGGGATGTCGGCGTGGCTGACCACTTCACCGGAATGCAGCATCACCTCCGTCAGCGCGGCGAGCTCCGCCCGGTTCAAGCCGCGAATCCATGCGGCCATCAGCCACGCGGCCATCTGATAGTCGGGGATGTCGCCTTTGGTGTAGCCGGAAATGAGGAACTGGATTTCCTCGAGGGAATGTTCCCCGGAATCGCGTTTTTTTCGAATGAGATCGACGGCGCGCATGCTGATGTAAAGGAAGTGCGAGCCTAACATCCGCGGAAATGGGCGTCAACGAGCCGGCCAACAGGTGCCAACAACGCTGGTACCGTCAATTTGCGCATCACCCCGTGTGCCGGTGGACTTGCTCATTTCTGGCTGCTGGTATATTTTTCGGCGTGTCGCTGCAGCAGGAGAACGAATGTCGCGAAAGCCGCGGATTGCCGTCGTCGGCAGTGCCAATGTAGATCTGACCACGTTCAGTGATACGTTTCCGCGTCCGGGCGAAACCCTGTTCGGGAAGAGTTTTCATCTGGGCTTTGGCGGCAAGGGCGCGAACCAAGCCGTGGCTGCGCGTCTTTGCGGCGCGGACGTGGTGATGGTCGCCAACGTGGGCAACGACCTGTTTGGCCAGGCCACCGTGGACAATTTCGCGAAGATCGGCATCGATGCTTCTCGTGTGCGCATTGTTGACGGAGTCTCCAGCGGCGTTGCGCCAATTTTTGTCGAACCCAACGGCCAGAACCGCATCATTGTCGTGAAAGGCGCGAACGACACGCTGAAGCCGGCCGACGTGGAAGCAGCCGCGGCCATCCTGCGCGGCGTGGACACGATTGTGCTGCAATTTGAAATCCCGCTCGACACCGTCGCGTACACCGTGCAATTTGCGCGCAAGCATGGCATCCGCTGCATCGTCAATCCCGCTCCCGCACAACCGATCAACGCGGTGAGCCTGGGCGGCGCGGATTATTTCATGCCCAATGAAAGCGAAGCCGAACTCATCACCGGTATGCCGGTACATTCCATTGGTGACGCGAAAAAATGCGCCGCCGCGCTTCTTCAACTGGGCTTCCGCCGCGTTATTCTGACGCTAGGCGCGCGCGGATCGCTGCTGGCCACTGCGGAGGCGAGCGAACTTCTGCCGCCTTTTCCAGTGACTCCGACGGACACAACCGGGGCGGGCGACGCCTTCATCGGCAGCTTTGCTGTCTTTCTCGCAGAGGGTCTGCCGGAAAAAGACGCACTGACAAGGGCCAGTCTCTATGCCGCTCTTTCCACCACGCGCGTGGGCACGCAGACATCATTCCACACCCGCGCGGAGTTCGAAGCAAAATGGGAACGTCGCAACGGAAAACCGTAGTGTTTTGCGGACAGCCCACACGCCGGGTGTCGTTTCGGCGTGAACTCAGTCAAGAGTAATGCAAGCTGGCAAGAAAGAAAAGAATGCGCCTGCGTGCGAAGCGGTCGTCTCGCGCATTCGAGTGTTAAATCCCTCTCATTTTGTTTTTCGATAGCAGCAGTTCGCCCGGCTGTTCGCGGCAGTCTTCCGTTTTTCATAGTCACTTTATTCCTCAGAGTGTTTTGCAATTTCTTCCACAAGTAGCATTTTGTAAACATCACTTTTAGCTTGACACTTTCCTGAACGGACCACTAACCTACGACTCTTCTTCATCTATTGGGGTGAACATTCTGAACTGCGTTTGGTCCAAAAATCCTCCACTCAACAAAGCGGGGGATCATGCAGCTTTTTCCGATCGTGTCGCGTGTACCTCCAGGTTTACCTTCAAGCACCTAGCTGGAAGCGTTCAAGCCTACCTCCAGCCGAGCGTTCCCAAGCCGGCGTGGGTCGCTTGTTCGTGTCTCGATGCGGCCGGGAGCACGACGGCCGCTCCGCGCAAAGTGATCGGGGTCGAGCCGAATGCCCGGGTTTGCAGGAACGTGTACGCGGATAAGTTCTTGAAGCTGTTTGTGTCGCGAATCAAGGGGAGTGGTCCTGTTTTGGGTTTGGACGTTAGTGGCAAAAGGGGTGCCGAAAGGAGTCTTGCTTATGAGGGGTAGATTGTTTTTTTCGTTGATCGCGTGTTTCGCAGCTCTGTGTTTTTCTCCGGCTTCACGAGGGCAGGCAACGGGCAATTTTTCCGGGGCCGTCCTGGATACTTCGGGTGGCGCAATCTCCGGCGCCACGGTCACGGCCACTTCGCAGGGCACCGGTGTTGCTCGCCAGACAAAAACCGATGACGCCGGCCACTACCTTTTCCCCTTGCTCCCGATAGGAATCTACACTGTGCGCGTGGAATTCCAGGGCTTCCGCCCAGGCGAAACAAAAGACCTACGGCTTCAAGTTGACGAGGCCCGGGAAGTGGATTTCACCCTCTCACCCTCCACGCTCTCTTCCCAAATCGAAGTTTCCGCCGCCGCCGTCGCTGTTGAGACGACCAACCCCTCGCTCGGGCAAGTTATCACCTCAGAGCAAGTGACACAGCTCCCCCTGAACGGGCGCGATTTCGTGCAACTCGCCACGCTTACGCCCGGCACCACCCAGGAAACCAACAATCTCAGCTTTTTCAACGGCGCTCCGAGCAGCGAGGTTTCCGCACGCGGATCGTTTTCTCTCTCCGTCGGCGGTTCCCGCCCCAATAGCACGGATTGGCTTTTGGACGGCAATGACAATAATGAACTGACGGCCGGCGGGATCGCGATTCTCTCTTCCATCGACTCCATCCAGGAGTTCAAGGTTCTCACGTACAACTACTCGGCTGAATACGGAACCCGTGGCGGGCCCACGGTTCTGGTCACCACGAAATCGGGCTCCAACGATTTTCACGGCTCCCTGTTTGAATTTCTGCGCAATACCTCGCTGGACGCCAAGAGCTATTTCGCCATTTTGCCGGAAAAGTTCAACCTGAATCAGTTCGGCGGCTCCCTTGGTGGGCCCATTCGCAAGAACAAGACCTTCTTCTTCATCGACGGCGAACAAAAATATCAGCGCAAGGGTATTACGTTTACGGGTTTGGTTCCCAGCGCCGCGATGATTGGCGGTGACTTCTCCAAGGACGCTCTGGGCAATCTGCGCCCCGTCGGCACCTCGACGCCTGACCCTGTTACTGGTCTCAGGGCTCTCGTCAATCCCAACATTCCCAACGTTGAGGGGGGACCCAGTATCTACTTTCAGTGCGATGCCAACGGCAATCCCTTGCCTGTGAACTCCAATGGCAGCCAGGCTGCCGGAACACCTTGTAATAAGATCCCGGGGCCTGGCATCGCTGGAAACCAGCTCCCGAACGGGCTGTTCAATCCGATCGCGATGCAAATGCTCCCTCTTTACCCGGCTCCCAACGTCACGGGCAACGATTCCTACAACTTCGTGAATGAACCCGTGCGGGATCTGAACGAAACCAAGTTTGACATCCGCCTGGATCACAACTTTTCCGTCTCGGACACTGTGTTTGCCCGCTTCAGTTACGATCAGGCCTTCTCTGCCGTTCCCGGAGGCTCCAACCCGCCCAGTTTCGCGGAGGCCAATCCTTTCGGCAGCTCTCAGGGCATCATCAACCACGGCAGGAACATCGCACTTTCTGAGACGCACATTTTTTCCCCCACGACCGTGAACCAGGTCAGTGGCGGATACAATCGCATTTTCGATTACATCACGTCGCAGGGTTACAGGAGTTGCCAGTCCCAAATATTCCAAATTCCCGGCGCGAATCTCAACTGCAACTCCAGCAACGATTGTGTCGCGCCTTTTATCAGTTGCGGATTAGCTTCCACCCAGTTTGACGGGGGCTATTGGTCCTTGGGCGACCGCGGATTCGCGCCATTCATCGGCGGCACCAACGTCTTTTCCATCAACGACACGCTGGACCTGATTCGCGGCAAGCACGACATCAAGGTGGGCATGGGCATCCGCGCCAACCAGATGAACACACAAACGGAAGGTTTCCAGGATGGCTACTGGATCATAACCGGCCTTTGGACCAACGATGCTGTGGCGGACTTCCTGCTCGGCCTGCCGAGTCTCGCGATTCACGATCAAACTTTCGGCGGCACTACGACCGGCCGACGCTGGAAGCTCTTCCGCCCGTTTGTTCAGGACGATTGGCGGATCACCCGCAGCCTCACTCTGAATCTGGGGTTTGCCTGGAATTTGACAACCCCGACATCTGAAGTGGACAACCGCCAAACCGATTTCAATCCGGCCACGGGACAGTTCCTGATCCCCGGCCAAAACGCGGGCAAGTGGGCGGGCATTCAATTCGACAAAACGGCGCTCGATCCGCGCATCGGGCTGGCCTGGAAGCCATTTGGCAAAGACAACACCGCGATCCGCGCGGGGTACGCCATCTATCATGACTCTTCCTGGAACCAGGGTTCGCAAGGCTTGTGGCAGAACCCGCCCTATTATGCGGAATCCGACGCGTTCGCTTTCGGAGGCACGTGCACTTTCGCCACGGCCCTATGCGCACAGGCGCCCTATGGCCTGACACCATCGGCGTTCAGCCTGTCCGATGGCTTCCAGACGTTTAGCGCACCGCCAAATCCGGCTGATTTCACGGGTACGATTATTGCTCAGAACACCAATTTCAAGCTCGGCACCGTACAGCAGTTCAACATTAACGTCGAGCGCCAGTTGCCCGGCCAGATTGTTCTCACCGCTGGTTATGCAGGCTCGCGGAGCGACCACATCCTGTTCTATGGAAATAACTTGAACGTCACCACTCCAGCGGCTTGTGGAACCCCCGGATATACACTGGGATGCGGGCCGGGCGGAGCGGCTATCGGCATACCCTATACGGCATTCCCATTTTCGACCATTGCCAATGCCACCGATCAGGGCAACGCTCACTACAACGGTTTGCAGATTAAGGCGGAGACGAAAGGCTCGCGCTACGGCATCTACGCTCTCGTCAGCTACACCTACTCTCGCACTTACGATAACGGCCTCACCGACGGCTTGGGGAGTTCCATTGGAGCTACCTACTATCCGCTGCCCGGCTGGCAAAAGCTCGATTGGGCTCTTTCCCAGATCAACCTGAACAACAACTTTTCCGCCAGCATCATCTACGATCTGCCCTTCGGCAAAGGGAAGCATTTTGGCCACGACTGGAGCGGTCCCGCCAATGCTATCCTCGGGAACTGGCAGGTCACTCTCATTGAAAAGGTCACCTCTGGATTCCCCGTGTTCGTCGTCAACAGCGATAACGCCACCGGCGTGAACTTCCAAAATAATGGAAACAGCTTTAACCGGCCGGACCTGGTTGGCGATCCCAACAAGGCAGGGGCTGTGGCTGCCAATCCGGGTTGTACCGCCCCCGCGCAGGTGCATACGGTTGCGAATTGGTTCAATCCTTGCGCCTTTGCCTTCCCGGTCGACGGCGAACTCGGCAACGCCTCGCGAACCCCGGTTAACGGTCCGGGCTTCGTCAACTCAGACTTCTCCGTCATCAAGCAGTTCAACTTGCCCTGGGAGCGCGTGGGTCTGAACTTCCGGGCGGAGTTCTTCAACCTGTTCAATCATCCGCAATTCGCTCTCCCGGTTCCGGGGTCGGGGTATGCTGACATCGCTTCCGGCTCGGGTTTTGGCGCGATCTCGTCCAGCGTCAACAACCCGCGCGTCCTGCAATTCGGGCTCAAGCTGACCTTCTAACCTTCTTCTCGGCTAGACAGCTTGTCTAAAAAGCTCCACGTCGTCATTCCGAACGGAGTCTGCGGAGCGAGGTACGGTTTTCCATCGCACGTTTTTTGTGCGATGAATCCCTCTTCTCTTGGCCTTCCACCAAAGAGAGATTCCTCGCTTCGCTCGGAATGACGAACCGAGCATATCTTTCGGGCAATTGCGAAAAGCAGATCCCTCGCTCCGCTCGGGATGACAATGCAAGTCCGGGTGAACAATGTAAGTATTGGTGGATAATGTATTATTCTTTTTCCGCGCGTTGTTGGGTTCAATTTTCTGCGCGCTGCTGATTTCAATCGCTGCGCAGAGCCGGCCCATCGCTTTGTTCTTGTGCCGGCCACTTTCTGACGAAGCGCATAGGCGCGGCTGGGATAACTTCGATGACTGCAAATCGCTCGTATTTCCGATGGTTCCTCAACTTGCTTCTCTTGTTCGCCGTTTCGGCGCTCTGCACATCTGCGCAGACTCGCCGCAAGGTCATCATCGATCAGGACGCCGCCGGCCCAGGCGGCACGGACATGCAGGCAATCCTGTCCCTGATCAACTCGCCCGAAACGGATGTGCTGGGAATCACCGTGCTCACCGGGGACGCCTGGCGCGATGAAGAAGTGCTCCACACTTTGCGCCTGATGGAGATCATCGGCCGCACGGACATCCCGGTTGTGCCGGGCGCCGTCTTCCCCCTGGTGAACAGCAAGGAGTACATCACCGCGTGGGAAACGCTCCACGGAAAGGTCGTGTATCAAGGCGCCTGGAATTTCGCCAAAGGTTATCCGGTGCACGGACCGTACGACATTCCGGCGATGCCCGAAGGAAAGCCCTCGATTCAGGCGGCCAAGGAAGATGCCGCTCATTTCCTGGTCCGCATGGTGAAGCAATATCCGCACGAAGTGACGATCTACGCGGCGGGTCCCATGACCGATTTGGCCACAGCGATTGCGCTCGACCCGAAATTCCCCGAGTTGAGCAAAGAGCTGATCCTTATGGCTGGAAGCATCAATCCGCAAACCGACGATCCTGAGTTTTCCGTAACGCCGACCCGCGAGTTTAATTTCTGGATGGACCCGGAAGCTTCACATGCCGTGCTGCACACGCATTGGCCGCGCATCGCGCTCACGACCGTGGACATTTCCGTGAAGACACGTATGGAAAAAGACCTGATTGAGCAGGTGCGCAAGAGCGCGACGCCCGCCGCGCAATACGTGGCCAAATACGCCCAGGCCAATTATCTGTGGGATGAGCTGGCGGCGGTCGCCTGGCTCGACCCTTCCATCATCACGAAGTGGAAGAAACTCTACATCGATGTGGATGTGGATCACGGCGCAGGTTACGGTAACACGCTGGCATGGGCTCCGGGATTCCAGCCGGGGATGGGCGAAGCCCTCGTGGAAGTGCAGGACGACCTGGACAAGCAGAAATTCTACAAGGAATATGTCGAGCTGCTGTCGCGGCCGACCCCAGGAGCAACGCATCCCGCCGGGAATCCGTGAGCAGTAAGCTCTGAAATGCAGGTACGTGGCCGTGGCATGATGAATCAAGGCGGGTGCGGTGATATGCTCAGCCACTGTCGGGCAGAGGGACGCCTCCCGATTCGGAGAAAGAGTATGAACGCCCGAGACAGGCCGCGGCTTGAAATTACGGACCGGCAAGGCCATCGCATTGTGCCCGCGCGCGGCGGAAGTTCGCCCGCAATCGCTGTGTTGAACGGACGCCCGCTTGCGCCGAACCGCGGGACTTCGCTAAATCTGGATTGGCTGGAACAGGTGCGCGTGAACACCAGCGCGGTCGAGCGCCGCGCCGCTACCCTGGTGGCGCGCCGCACCGTGAAAAAAGACTGGCAAATCGCCTGGATGCTCCGCGCCATCACCTGCATGGACCTTACCACGCTGCGCGGCGACGACACCGAGGAGCGCGTCCGGCGTCTTTGCGCGAAGGCGCGGCAACCGATCCAATGGGAAATCGTGGAGAAGCTGGGGATCGAATCACTTAACATTCAGGTCGGCGCCGTCTGCGTGTATCACTATTTCGTCGAGACGGCGAAGCACGCGCTGCAAGGATCGAAAATTCCCGTGGCAGCGGTATCAGCGGGATTTCCGGCAGGGCTGTCCCCGTTGGAGGAGCGCATCAACGAAATTCGCCGATCGGTCGAGTCCGGAGCCGATGAAATTGATGTGGTCATTACGCGCGCGCACGTTTTCGGCGGTGAATGGCAGAAGCTGTACGACGAAATTGTCGCGTTCAAGGATGCGTGCGGGCCGGCGCATCTCAAGGTGATTCTCGGAACGGGCGATCTGATGACTTTGCGAAATGTCGCTCGCGCCAGCCTGGTGGCGATGATGGCGGGCGCGGACTTCATCAAAACCTCGACAGGCAAGGAAAGCGTGAATGCCACGCTGCCCGTCGGATTGGTGATGACTCGAGCGATTCGCGAATACGCGGAAGAAACGGGCATGGCGGTGGGATTCAAACCCGCCGGCGGAATTCGCACGGCGAAACAATCGGTGGAGTGGCTGTCACTGATGAAAGAGGAGTTGGGCAATTCCTGGCTGGACTCGCACCTGTTCCGTATGGGCGCCAGCGGGATGCTGGGGGATATTGAGCGGCAACTGGAATTTCATGCCACCGGGAGATATTCGGCGGAATATCGCCACCCGATGGCGTGACAAGGGAAGAAATCAGACTAAACACAATTTCCTGGAAAATGGAGGAGCGATGCCAAACAAACCGAGTGCTAGAGATGCGCAAGTGATACTCCAGCTTTACGACCTGCGGCGCGAGCCCGAATTGCGAAAGGCGCGCAACTGGTGGTTGACAGAGTTCTGGCCGGCCAGCGCCGACGATTTCCTGAAGGTGGGCATGGCCATGGGCACGCAGGAAAACAACTGGCTGCGCCAGGTGGGAGGTTACTGGGGAATTGCCTCTTCGCTGGTGCTGCAAGGAGCGGTGAGTGAAGAATTGTTCCTGCGGCCCGCGCTCAGCGGGGAGATGTTTGTGCTGTTTGGTAAGGTGCATCCGTTCCTGAAGGAGCTGCGGGAAAAGCTTGGCGATCCGGAAGCGTTCCTGGATATCGAGAAGGTGATTACGAATACGAAGTGGGGCCGGGAGCGGCTGAAATTCATACTGAAGCGGCTGGAAACAATGCGTGAGAGGCTGGCGAAAAAGGCCTGAGCCGCGCCAGAACGCTCGTGTGAAAACTCGGCTACGGAGGACACAGCGAAGAAATGAGCGTGATTGAAAAATTCAAGACGATGGAATATGGGCCGGCTCCGGAAGATCCCAAGGAATCGCTGCAATGGCTCGACCGGCATCACCGGCGTTTCGGCCATTTCATCGGCGGTATCTGGAAGGTTCCGGTAGAAGAGAGCTATTTCGAGACCGGCGACCCTTCCACGGGAGAAAAGATCGCCGATGTTGCCCAGGGCAGCGCTGCGGACATCGATGCGGCAGTGAAGGCCGCGCGCAAGGCCTTGCCGGGCTGGCAAAGGCTTTCCGGACACGAGCGGGCGCGCTATCTCTACGCGATGGCGCGTCAAGTGCAAAAACACGCACGCCGTCTGGCAGTGCTGGAAACCATCGACAACGGCAAACCCATCCGCGAGAGCCGCGATATCGATATTCCCTTGGTGGCGCGGCATTTCTATTACCACGCCGGCTGGGCGCAGCTTTGGGAAGAGGAGTTTCCAGGTTACAAACCCTGTGGCGTGATCGGCCAAATTATTCCCTGGAATTTCCCGCTGCTGATGCTGGCGTGGAAAATCGCACCTGCATTGGCGACCGGAAACACCGTGGTATTGAAGCCGGCCGAGTACACGCCGCTGACAGCGCTGGCGTTCGCGGAGATCTGCACGGAAATTGGCCTGCCTCCCGGAGTCGTGAATATCGTCACCGGAGATGGCCAGACGGGCGAAGCGCTGGTGAATCATCCCGACGTAAACAAGATTGCCTTCACGGGATCGACGGAAGTGGGCCGGGCGATCCGCAGGGCGACAGCCAATTCGCACAAACGCTTGTCGTTGGAGCTGGGAGGGAAGTCGCCCTTCATCATTTTTGAAGACGCCGATCTGGACAGCGCCGTGGAAGGCCTGGTGGACGGTATCTGGCTCAACCAAGGGCAGGTGTGCTGCGCGGGCTCGCGGCTGCTGGTGCAGGAAAGCATCGCGGAAAAGCTCACACGGAAATTGCAGGCGCGGATGAGCACGCTGCGCGTCGGCGCACCCTTGGACAAGGCGATTGACATTGGCGCAATCGTGGCGCGTGTGCAATGGGAGCGGATTGATCGTCTGGTGAAGCAAGGGGTGGCGGAGGGCGCCACGTGCTGGCAGCCGGAAGTGGTTATGCCTTCGCGTGGCCTCTATTACAAACCGACACTCCTGAGCAACGTTCATCCCACATCCATCGTGGCGCAGCAGGAGATCTTCGGGCCGGTGCTGGCGGCGATGACGTTTCGCACGCCGCGGGAAGCCGTGGAATTGGCCAACAACACGGTCTATGGACTTGCCGCGAGTGTGTGGAGTGAAAGCGTTAACGTGGCCCTGCAGGTTGCCGCGCAACTCAAGGCCGGCGTGGTGTGGGTGAACAGCACGAATTTGTTCGACGCAGCTTGCGGATTCGGTGGCTACCGGGAAAGCGGCTTTGGCCGCGAAGGTGGCAGGGAAGGAATGCTGGAGTACATCGAGCCGGAGTGGTTCCGCAAGGCGCCGCCGATTCGCGCGAAAGCAGCGGCAAAGGGCAGCAAGACCGAGGTGGCCAATCCGGCCATCGACCGCACGGTGAAGCTGTTTATTGGCGGCAAGCAGGTGCGGTCGGATTCGGGCTACGTGGTGGAGGTTCGCGGCAAGAGCGGCCAGTTGCTAGGGGAATCGCCGCTGGGCAATCGCAAGGACATTCGCAACGCCGTCGAGGCGGCGCGCAAAGCAGAAAGCTGGGCAAAAACGACGGCCCACAATCGCGCGCAGGTGCTTTACTACTTGGCGGAAAATCTTTCGCAGCGTGGGAAAGAGGTCACCAGCCGGCTTGCCGCAGCCGTGGGCAAGCAGCAGGCCGCGGATGAAGTGCGCATCAGCGTCGAGCGGCTGTTCGCTTACGCGGCGTGGACGGACAAATTCGAGGGCGCGGTGCACAACCCTCCGTTTCGCAACATTGCTATTGCCATGAACGAGCCGGTCGGCACTGTCGGCGTGATTTGTCCGGCCAATGTGCCCCTACTCGGATTTTTCTCGCTGGTGCTGCCGCTACTCAGCGCAGGAAACGCCGTGGTGGCCGTGCCGTCGGAATCCTACCCACTGATCGCGGGAGATTTGTATCAGGTTTTTGAAACCAGCGATCTGCCAGCCGGCGCTGTGAATCTCGTGAGCGGACGCACCACGGAGTTGCTAAAGGTCATGGCGGAACACGATGACCTGGACGCCATCTGGTGTTATGGAGACGCGGAGATGTGTGCGGCCGCGAAGGCGCTTTCCGTCGGAAACCTGAAGCAGGTCTGGACCAACGAAGGCCGCGAGTTGAACTTTTTCAGCCGCGGGCAGGGAGAAGGCCGCTGGTACCTTGAACATGCCTATCAGGTGAAGAATGTCTGGGTCCCCTACGGCGAGTGATGGGAGGCCAGTGCATTTCTGCCAGGAATCGAGTTGAGTCGCATCCAAACCTTTTGTTCCTTGCTGAATGATGTAGGCCTTGCAACAAGGTGGGCAGGGTAGACTTACGCGTTCGTTGTAACGATAATCTCTGGCCTGGCGGGGAAGGGCTTGCTTGAACCGACAACTCCCCGCCACCCGTCTCCCCGAATTATTGCGAAAGATGCGACCATGGGGGCCGGCTTGTTCCCGAGGGACCCGCTACTATGCCCAGAATTCTGACTGTCGAGGATCACCGCCTGGAGGAAGCCCGGCTTCGCAAGAAACATTGGAAGCGCTGGGGGCCTTACCTCGCGGAGCGTCAATGGGGCACGGTCCGAGAGGACTACAGCAAAGACGGCAGCGCCTGGGAGTCCTTTCCCTTTGAACACACCCACGCCCGGGCCTATCGCTGGGGAGAAGATGGCATCGGTGGACTCTCCGACCGCCACCAGATGATCTGTTTCGCTTTGGCGCTCTGGAATGGACGCGACCCCATCCTGAAAGAACGCCTGTTCGGGTTGACCGGGAACCAGGGAAACCACGGCGAAGATGTGAAGGAGTACTACTTCTACCTCGATTCCACCCCCACGCACAGTTACATGCGCATGCTCTACAAATATCCCCAGGCAGAGTTTCCCTATGCTCAGTTGCTGGAGGAGAATCAGCGGCGGGGACGCAGCGCACCAGAGTTTGAATTGCTGGACACCGGCATTTTTGAGGGAAACCGCTATTTTGACATCTTCGTGGAATACGCGAAGTGTGATGTCGAAGATATCCTAATAAAAATAACGGCGATCAATCGCGGGCCGGAATTGGCGGTTCTGCATCTCCTGCCAACGCTGTGGTTCCGAAATACCTGGTCCTGGGGCAAGGATTTGCGGCGTCCCATTGTCCGGAAGGCCCCGGACACACCGGGAGCCGTCTGCGCGGAATTGCAGCATTGGGAGTATGGCAAGCGCTGGCTGCTGTGCGCGGGGCAGCCGGAGCTCCTGTTCACCGACAACGAAACGAATTACGCCAGGATTTTCAATTATCGAAGCCGCACTCCCTATGTAAAGGATGCTTTTCATGAATGGCTGATTCATGGAAACAAGGCAGCGGTAAACCTGGAACGCGCCGGCACCAAGATGGCGGCCCATTACTCCCTGCAATTGGGACCGGGAGATTCAGCGACGCTCAAACTCCGCCTGACCGACCTCGATCCACTTGGCTGCATGGATGCCGATTCGCCCATGGTAGGAGCCATCACCTCGCCTGCCCATCAGGAACGCGCGGAGGGCGTTCCTGGCACGAATGATTTTGCCAAAGGCTTCGACGCTCTTCTTGTGCTGCGCCAGAAAGAGGCCGATGAGTTTTACAGTTCCCGCCTGGGAAAGGAACTCTCCAGCGATGCCCACCAGGTGATGAGGCAGGCGTACGCGGGCATGCTGTGGTCCAAGCAGTTTTATCACTATGACGTACACAGCTGGCTGGATGGCGATCCCGCCGGGCCTGCTCCGCCGGAAGAACGCTGGGAAGGCCGCAATAAAGAGTGGACCCACCTGTACAACGATGACGTCATCTCCATGCCGGACAAGTGGGAGTATCCCTGGTACGCCGCCTGGGATTTGGCATTCCATACCATCCCCCTGGCGTTGGTTGACCCGGACTACGCCAAAGAACAACTGATCCTGCTGCTTCGCGAGTGGTACATGCACCCGAATGGTCAATTGCCTGCCTATGAGTGGGCTTTTGGCGACGTGAATCCTCCTGTACATGCTTGGGCAGCCTGGCGCGTTTACAAAATCGAGCGGCGCGTCCGCGGCGTGGCTGACCGCGGCTTCCTGGAAAGAATCTTCCACAAGCTCCTGCTGAATTTCACTTGGTGGGTGAACCGCAAAGATCCTGACGGGCGCAACATCTTTCAGGGCGGTTTCCTGGGCCTGGATAACATCGGAGTCTTCGACCGTTCGGCCCCGCTTCCTACCGGCGGGCATTTGGAACAGTCCGACGGCACCAGTTGGATGGGGATGTATTGCCTGAACATGCTGGCGATCGCGCTGGAGCTGGCGAAGGATGACCAGGCTTACGAGGACGTGGCCAGCAAGTTCTTCGAGCATTTCGTGCACATCGCCCACGCGATGAACGATATCGGCACCGCCGGGCGCTCGCTGTGGGACGCGGAGGACGGCTTTTACTACGATCTACTCCACCTGCCGAATGGCGACGAGCATTTCCTGAAAATCAGGTCCATGGTTGGGCTCATCCCGTTGTTCGCCGTGGAAACCCTCGAGCCGGAGATCGTCGATCGCCTCCCGGGCTTCAAGCGGCGGATGCAATGGTTCATCGACCATCATCCCGATGTGCCGGAACACATCGAGATGACGCAGCGCTCGGCGCGCGGGGTGCGCCGGCTGCTTTCCCTGGTGAACCGCAAGCAACTCAAGCGTGTGCTTTGGCGCATGCTTGATGAAACGGAGTTTCTTTCGCCGTATGGCGTGCGGGCATTGTCCCGCTATCACCTGGAACATCCCTATGAGGTGCAGGTGAATGGTCACATCAGCCGCGTTGATTACGAGCCCGCGGAATCGACCACCGGTATTTTCGGGGGCAATTCCAACTGGCGGGGACCGGTGTGGTTTCCGATGAACTATCTGCTAATCGAGTCGCTGCAGAAGTACCACCATTACTACGGTGAGGATTTCAAGATCGAGTGTCCCACGCATTCCCGCCGGGAAAAGGATCTTTGGCAGGTGGCCGCGGAGATTTCCCGCCGCTTGACGCGCATTTTCCTCCGCGGCAAGGACGGGCGGCGGCCCTTCGCCGGTGCGGTCGATTTGTTTAACAAGGATCCGCACTGGCGCGATTTGGTTCTCTTCTACGAATATTTTCATGGAGACAATGGCGCAGGCATTGGCGCCAGCCACCAGACGGGCTGGACCGGCCTGGTCGCCAAGCTCCTCGAACAAAGCGGAGAATAAGGCGTGTCGCTCCTCGCGGAAGTGCAGTTCGGCAGGGAAGTGTGCGGTGAACTGGATGCCGCGGAAGCACGCGAGTGGCTGGTCACCAACGGCCTGGGCGGATTCGCTTCGGGAACGGTGGCGGGCACGACAACCCGCCGATACCACGGCCTTTTGATCGCGGCGCTGCAGCCGCCTGTCGGGCGCAAGCTACTGGTCGCCGGACTTGACGAAAGCGTGCGCTACCTCGAAAGCAGCTTTCCCCTCGCTACCAACCGCTGGAGCAGCGGGTTTGTTTCCCCGAATGGCTACCTCCAGATCGAAAGTTTTTTTCTGGAAGGCACCAAGCCCGTGTGGCGCTACGCCTTCACGGACGCTCTGCTCGAAAAACGCGTGTGGATGAAGCAGGGAGAGAACACCACCTGCGTGGAGTACACCTTGGTGCGCGGCAACGGACCCGTGGAAATTGACGCCAAGGTGCTGGTGAACTACCGCGATTTTCACGTCACGACGCAGGCCGGGGATTGGCGCATGCGCGTCGAACCAGTCGAGAATGGCCTCAAAATCCAGGCCTTCGATGGGGCCGCCCCGTTTTACTTGAAAAGCGCCGGCGCGTCCGTTCAGCCGCGCCATGAATGGTACCGCGACTATTTCCTGCCCACCGAACAAGAGCGCGGACTCGGTGATCGCGAAGATCGTTTATTCGCAGGGCAATTTCATTTCCGGCTGGGCGTAGAGGAAAGTGTCACCCTTGTTTTCACAACGGAGGAGACAACTTCGCTCGACGGGATGGAAGCGCGCACCGAACAGTCCAATCACGAATGGAAATTGTTCAAGGCCTGGCAGGAGCAGCACAATAAGGCGTGCTCCTCGCCCGCCGAAGAGGAACCTGGGTGGCTTTGGCAACTGGTTCTCGCCGCGGATCAATTTGTGGTGCGCCGCGCTCTGCCGGAGGACCCGGAGGGCATGAGCCTCATCGCCGGCTACCACTGGTTTGGCGATTGGGGGCGCGACACCATGATCGCGCTGCCGGGACTGACCCTCCCGCTCGGGCGTCCGGATATTGCGCGAAAAATCCTGCTGTCCTTTTCGTGGTATGTCAATGCAGGAATGCTGCCAAATAATTTTCCGGATTTCAGCGGCCCGCCGCAGTACAACACCGTTGATGCCGCCTTGTGGTATTTCGAGGCGGTGCGCCAGTATTATGCCGCAACGCAGGATCTGGAGCTGGTGCAACAGCTCTTCCCCGCGCTCGTCGAAATTGTGGACGCGCACGTGCGCGGCACACGCTACAACATCAAGGTCGATCCCGCCGACGCGCTGATTTTCGCAGGCAGTGCGGAAGTGCAGCTTACCTGGATGGATGCGAAGATTGGAGACTGGGTGGTGACGCCGCGCATTGGCAAGCCCGTGGAAATCAATGCGCTGTGGATCAACGCGCTGCATACGATGGCGGACTTCGCTCGTTTGCTGGTGCGGCCGGGCGAGGGCTACGAAAAACTAGCAGAGAAGGCCACGCGGAATTTCCGGAAATTTTGGAATTCCGAGCGCGATTGCTGCTTCGATGTCATTGATGAGCCGGGCAGGGGAAACGACGCCTCGTTGCGGCCCAACCAGATTTTCGGTGTCTCGCTGCCTGTCAGCCCGCTTTCCGAACGGCAGCAGAAATCGGTGGTTGACGCCGTGGCCAAGCATTTGCTCACCTCGCACGGCTTGCGCAGCCTGGCGCCCTCCGAGCCAGCCTACAAGGGGAAATATACGGGCGGTCCCCGGGAGCGCGATGCCGCCTATCATCAGGGAACGGTATGGGCTTGGCTGCTCGGGCCGTTTGCGCTGGCACACTATCGTGTGTACGGGGACCGCGCCGCAGCCCAGAGCTTCCTCGAGCCTTTGGGCCAAACCATTTATTCCTCCGGCCTGGGCACGATTTCAGAGATCTTCGGCGGCGATCCGCCCTTCCCCGCCGCGGGGTGCATCGCGCAAGCCTGGAGCGTCGGCGAACTCTTCCGCGCCTGGCAGACCCTCAGCGCCGCTTCAGAGCCGCCGAAGCCCTAGGCCGAATCTTTCATGCACTTCAGTTCATCCGTTGTTTCAGTGGTGTCCTAATCTTGGCAACACGCATTTAGAAGTTGGTACTTTAATCGCGGAAATACCAGTTACAATTGTCGGCAAATGGACACACCTCGCGTGATCGTAGAACTCGTTGAGCATTTCGCTCGCAATGCTGACGTGTACCGCACCAATCTGAATGAAGCTGAAGTTCGGGTCCAATTCATAGATCCCTTCTTTGAGGCTTTGGGTTGGGACATTCACAACAAAAAACATTACGGAGAAACCTACAAAGACGTCATCCACGAGTACAGCCTTCGCTCTGCTGCTCACACCGAAGCACCGGACTACTGCTTTCAGGTTGGAGGTACCCGTAAGTTTTACGTTGAAGCGAAGCGGCCAGCCGTGCACATTAGTGCCGATCCAGCGGCGGCCTATCAACTCCGCAGCTACGCGTGGACTTCGAAACTTCCTCTTTCGCTTCTAAGTAATTTTGCTGAGTTCGCAGTGTACGATTGTCGTATTCTTCCACGTCCGAAGGACAAAGCATCTGTCGCGCGAATCGACCTAATTACCTTCGATCAGTATCCGTCGAAGTGGGAGGATATTGCCTCTCGTTTTTCCAGGGAAGCTGTATACCAAGGATCATTTGATCGCTACACCGAGTCTTCAAAGTTAAGAAAAGGGACCGCAGAGGTCGACGACGCTTTTCTCGCGGAAATCGAATCGTGGCGGAAGGAGCTCGCTTCCAACATCGCATTACGAAATCCGTCCCTCACTCAGCGCGAAGTCAACTTCGCTGTTCAACGGACGATTGACCGCCTAATTTTCCTGCGGATTTGTGAGGACAGAGGTATCGAGAAGTACGGCCAGTTGCAGGAAATCCAGCAGAATGAACACATTTATCGGCGCCTATGCACCATCTACGAACGCGCAGACGAGAAATATAATTCAGGTCTATTCCACTTCACGGACGAGAAGGACAGGGCCGAGGCTCCGGACAAGCTCACGCCATTGCTCAAAATTGACGATACGCGGCTGAGACCTATCTTAAAGCGCCTATACTATCCTGACAGTCCCTACCAGTTCTCTCACTTTCCCGCCGACATTCTTGGTCAAGTGTATGAGCAATTCCTCGGGCAGGTAATCCGGCTTACCCCCGGACACCAAGCCAAGGTCGAACCGAAGCCTGAAGTCCTAAAGGCTCACGGTGTCTATTACACGCCAACTTATGTAGTTGAATATATCGTCCGAAACACGATCGGGAAACTGCTCGAAGGCAAATCTCCGAAGCAAGTTTCAAAGCTCCGAGTCCTCGACCCCGCCTGTGGTTCTGGGTCATTCCTGCTCATCGCTTTTCAGTTCCTGATGAATTGGCATCGCGACGAGTACTTAAAGGATGGGGCAGAAAGACATCAGAAGGAGCTTTATCAAGCTCCGGGTGCGGACTGGCGACTCACGACGGCGGAGAAGAAGCGGATACTTCTTAACAGCATCTACGGCGTTGATATCGATTCTCAGGCCGTCGAAGTGACAAAGCTCTCACTCTTACTGAAAGTGCTTGAGGGAGAAAGCGAGCAGACTCTGGGCACAAACCTCCGCCTTTTCCATGAACGTGCCCTGCCTGACCTCGGAAACAACATTAAGTGCGGCAATGCCCTAATCGGGAGTGACTTCTACAAGGATCAGCAGCTACCGTTGATTGATGAGGAACAGCGTTACCGCGTGAACGCATTCGATTGGGAAGATGAGTTTGCGTCCATCATAGGGTCAGGCGGATTTGATGCGGTTATCGGAAACCCGCCATATATTTTTACCCGTTCTAAAGGCTTAGATGAGCAACAGAAAGACTACTTCTATGCGCGCTACAAACACCAGAGCGGGCAGCTCAATACTTTTGGGATCTTCGTTGAGCGGTCCCACGCCCTCATAAGCAAATATGGGTGGCTCGGCTTCATAACGCCCAATAATTGGCTCACGATCGATAGTTTTTGGCCCCTACGGAAATTTGTCCTGGGTAACACAGCGGAACTCAGGTTCGTTAACATCCTTGACCGGGTCTTTGCAGCGGCCAACGTGGACACCGCGATAACTGTCTTGAAAAAGGGAACCCCAGGACTGCTATCGGTTGCGGAAATGAAGAACGGGGGCGAGACATTCTTGCGGGAAGTCCCGAGGGACGTGATCAAGGCACCCTCTTTTATTATTCAGATTGGGCTCCTAAAGAATGATGACATCCGAGGAGTTTTGACCGAGATTGCGTCGAGGTCTCTTCCCCTGAGCAAGTTTTGTACTGTTTCGACTGGCCTAAAGGCGTACCAGACGGGAAAGGGCCACCCAAGGCAAACTGATTACCAAAAGCGGAACCGCGTGTTTCATGCCAACTCAAGGATAAGCCGGACATATGGAAAATACTTGGATGGGGTTGACGTCCGCAGGTATGAACTTGCTTGGTCCGGTGAGTATTTGAATTATGGAGACTGGCTCGCAGAGCCGAGGAAATCTGTTCCTTTTTCGGGGGAAAGGATACTGGTGCGACAAATCCCTGCCAAGCCTCCCTACCTCGTTCATGCAGTCCTAACGGATAAGCCGTTCTACAACGACATAAACAGCATGGTGTTATTTGATCCCGGCGATGGCATCTCATTGAAATACCTCTTAGGATTAATAAATTCAAAGCTGATGTCTTTTTGGTTTTCAAACACCTTTGACAAATTGCAACGAAGGATCTTTCCGCAATTTAAGGTCCGTGAGCTTGGTAGTTTTCCAATCCATGAGATCAATTTGTCTAGCGCTGGAAGCGAGGAGCGCTACGAGAAGCTAGTGCAAGAAGTCGAGCGAATGCTTCGATTGCACCGCGAGTTATCAGACGCAAAGACCGAACATGAAAACACCATGATCCAGCGACAGATACAAACAGTCGACCAAGAAATCGACCAGATCGTTTACAAACTCTATGGACTGGCAGATAACCAGATCGCGCTGGTTGAAGGCCGCGAGAATTCGCGATCTGGCAACTGATAACCGGCGTCGCGAACACGGAACTTATGCTGCAATTTAGAAATGAGTAAGGCAGATTTGGACTTCACGCCTGCTCCATTTCAGCAATACATAGTCATCATGAGGCGATCCGCTGAGGTCCGGTGTCAGGACTCCGGTAGGGTCCACCGGACTCCCAAAACCGGAGATCGCCGAAGGATCTCAACATCAAAATGGTGCACGGCGTGTGAGGTGAGATCTTTCGGGGCGCAAACGGCGCGCCCCTCAAGATGACAGGGTGCTGCGCCGTTTGAATAGCATCAAGATTATATCTAGCGAGAAAGACGGGTTAGTCGATCCGCGGGGCGGGTTCGTAGAGCTCGATCAAGACCTTGCTGGCGCTGGGAGCGCTCACCAGGAAGAAATTGATACGCGTGCCATCCGCTCCCGTGCGCGTCGCAGGAAAAACCGGGGCAATGCCGAATTTATCGCGAAGGACTTGCGTGGCGCGATCCACGTTCGCGCAGCGATACTCGATCTGCTGAATGCCTTCGCCGAATTTCCGCAGGTACTTGGCGATTGCGCCGCTGCCCGCGGCATCGCGGGTAGTTAGTATGTCCATTGTGAGTCCGCCCGGAAGATGTATTTCAAATTCCTGGGCATCCTGATCCGGGGGAATTTCCGCGAGCCGCGGCGAGCCACTGGCTTCGCGAATCTTCTCAAAGCGATCGGGTTGCACCGCCAGGCCCACGGTCACGTGGGGATTGGCTCCCTCGAGCAGTTTGTAAAGTTCCTCATTGTCCCACCAGGGAAACGCCGCATGGTCGGCCAGCGCGCGCCCCGTGCGGTAAATCTCCGTGGCAGACGCGACGCGCACCTCGGATTCCGCCGAGATCATTCCAGCAATGGCCCGCAAAAACGCTTCGTTCATCATTCCTGTATTTTACCTCACCTGAGCGCGCCGCCCCGCTCAAGGTTGCGCTGGCGTGCCCAATTTTTTGGGACCTGCCAGAAGCGAAATCAGCATCGTTGCCAGCAGAACTCCCGCCACCACGGCTAGCGAGAACTTCACGGAAATGTGCCACCAGGGGTCCAGCACCATCTTCGCGCCAATAAACAGCAGCACAAACGCCAGTCCAATTCCCAGGTAGCGGAAATAGTCCAGAACGTCCGCGAGCAGGAAATACAGCGCGCGCAGCCCCAGAATAGCAAACACATTCGACGAATAGATAATGAAGGCATCGCGCGTGATGCCGAAGATGGCAGGGATGGAGTCAACGGCGAAGGTGACGTCGGTGATCTCCACGATCAGGAGTACGAGAACCAGCGGGGTGGCGAAGAGCTTGGCGTTTTCGCGCACGAAGAAATTGCTGCCGCGATAGTCTTTCGTTACGCGCAGGTGCGTGCTGGCGAAGCGGAAAATGAGGTTACGTTCATAGTGCACGGCCCTGTCCCGCATCAGCAGCATGTGCAGCCCGGTATAGACCAGGAAAACGCCGAAGAGTTGCAAGATCCAACTGAACCGCGATACCAGCGCCGCTCCCACAGCGATCATGATTCCGCGCATCACCAGCGCGCCGATGATGCCCCACTCCAGCACGCGGTGTTGCACGCGCTCATCCACCTGGAACGCGCGGAAAATCACCAGGAACACGAACAGGTTATCCACGCTCAGGGCTTTCTCGATCACGTAGCCGGTGAAGTATTCCAGTCCGCGCTGCGCGCCGTACCAGTGCCACACAAAATAGCCAAATCCCACAGCCAGCCCGACCCACACGAAACTCCAGAGGGCCGCTTCGCGGAATCCGACTTTATGCGCTTTGCGGTGAAAGACTCCCAGATCGAGGGCGATGGCGATGAGGACGAAGAGGTTGAACGCAAACCACAGGAGCGGCGTGCCCATGGGAAGAGGATAGCGTAATTCGGCTTTGCACCCTATTGGCGCTGGGAACCAAACGCATCAATGCCGTTGACGTTGGTCAAATCGAGCCGCGTGGTCTGCCCTGCTTGCACCTTTGCGGCCACGTCCCAGTTCAGGCGGCGGTCCCCAGAGGCGGCGTCCATGCTCAGTGAACTCACCCAGTACGCCCCCGGGGCAAGCCCGGAGACCGTGACCCGCCCGTCCATGTCCGTATCTGCCTTGGCCGCAAGGTATTTTGTCTGCGCAGTGTCCGGAGCAAGCTGCGCAATCTTCTTTTTGTGGTCCGCATGGAGCTTGTCCCACTGATATTTGGGATTTACCCCCGCTAACTCCAGCTCCATGCCCGAAACCGTAGCGGGATGCGTCTCCACGAACTTCTTCAGCGCTTTCACGTACTCCTGCTTCAGTTTCTCGTATTTCTCTGGATTGGCTTCGCGGTCCGCCTCCCGGAATCTTGGAATGGGCATCCCCGTGGTGACGCCACCACTGTTGGACCTTTGATACGCCGCCAGGAACTCCGGCACTTCCATGATCTCGATGGGGGTGACCAGTTTGTCGAAATCGGGCATGGTCAGGTCCATCTCGTCGTGCGCCTTAAGCCATTTTTTGAGTTGCGGTGTGCATTTCAAATTGTCGATGAATTCCTCGCGCGTCGGCAGAACATCGTTCCCTTCGACTTCCTTGATGATGTCGGCGTAGCTTTTCGTCAAGAAATATAAGGTAAATTGACGCACAGGCTCGGGACGCGCTCCCGTGGGCGTAATGTGGACGGTTACATCAAGTGTGCCAGTGGAAGTCTGCGCGGTGCAAAGTTGGGCAAAGAAAAACAGCAAGCAAACCAGGAGCAGAATAGGCAATTTCGTTCGCATGGGCTTCATCCTAACAGAGGGAGATATCCGGCGAACGCCAAACTCTTCCGGCAATACCTAAGTGCCACCTTTTTGGGCGGGCTGCCGTTGCAGAGGATGTCCAGTCTAAAACAGCCGGAAGACAGTCTCAATCGTCACCCAAACCGGGACGCCGCGGTGGTGCGCGTCGCGCGCCGGAACAAATCGCCAGTGGCGGACAGTCTCGATGGTGCGCTCGTCGAGCCCCATCCCCAATCCCTTCACAATGCGAATTCTCTGGGCGGTGCCGTCGGCTCCGATCAACACCTGCACCGTGACACCACCTTGTAGTTTTTCCTTCCGCGCTTCCTCGGTGTACTCAGGGTTAGGGCAATAGCTGCACATGGCTTGGGAAACGACGTTGGCGTAGGGACCTCCATCCTCTCCTTCGCCGGCGCCATCTCCGTCTCCATCGCCCATACCTCCATTCTTGCCTGAACCGAATCCATGGCGGGAGCCGGGTCCAGCGGAATGCGTGTCAGAGTCCATCCAGGGCAAACCTAAATTCGTCACTGTCGGAACATCTGTAGGGGCGTTCGGGTCGAATACCGCGGGAGGAGCGGGCAATTGCGAGTCGCGATTCTCTACGAGACGTGGCGGCGCAAGCGGCATGGATGACCCCGGCGCTAAATTCCCGAGGCGCGTCGGCCTCAGGTCGTTCTCGCCCCCGCCTCCCTCGCGGCCCAAACCCGGCTGGCCGGTGGCACTGGTGTCGGGTGGGCGCAGATAGGGCAGGAGCGCTCGCGGCGCACCAATGTCGATTTGGTGCAGGAGGTGCTTCCCGCCGGGAGTCGAGGTCAGAAGTGTCAACGCCAGACAGCACAAGGCCACATGGAAAACCGCGGATAATACTTGTGCGTTCCCTGTGCGTGCGGAGAGGTCAATCGAACAGAAATGAAGAGGGCCGGAAGTCAACGGAGCAGCAACGACTGCTTTTCGCGTCCCAAGTTCCTGCAGATTTCCCGCAACCCGGCGAAACCACGATTCCGGCCTGGATGGATTGTGCAGTGGGCTGAGCACAGGGACCTCCGCCATCCCCCGCACCTCAACTCCTCCGGAAGGATCAACCGAATGCGGAGGAAGAATCACTTATTGTGAATTCACATTGTCAGTTTAGGTTGCCTGGTGCGGATTGATTGGACGGAAGAAATCCAATTGAAAAAGAGAAGAGGGCGGCTGGCCCTCTTTTCCACCCAGAATCAGTTGTCAGTGCCTTAGTACAGCCGGAAGTTGACTTCAAACGAGACCAACGTGGGCACCGGCTTACCGGCCGGCCCGGTCGCGGCTTTGCACCGCCAGGTGCGCATAGTTTGTACTGTGGAGTCATCCAAGCCCAAGCCGGGGCTGCGAATTACCCTTGGATGCGTCACCAGCCCATCAACCGTGATTACCGCCTCCACGAGCACCACACCAGAATACTTGGCCTTGCGCGCTTCTTCCGAATAGGGCGGATTCGGCATGTAGAAACAGGTAGGTGAACCAACGCCATTCACACCGGCGCGGAATACGCCGCCGCCAGTTCCGCCGCCTTCACCGGGACCCAGGCCTCCGCCACTGCCGCTGCCTATGCCTCCGCCTTCTCCCGTGCCAATACCACCGCCGCCACCCGGTCCATTCGACATGGTGACCGAGGCAGCCAGCGGATCGCCAAAATTGGAAAGAGCGGGATTGGCAATCTTCAATTCCGGCGGACCCAAAAGCGTGGGCTCCATCGGGAGTTTAGGGTTCGGGTTCTTGATGACCGCCGTGGGAGGGGTGAACTGCGTCATCGTAAATCGCGGAGCTTTGCCTTTTGTTGGCGGTTGCGGCGAACGATCGCCGCCGCCGCCTCCGCCACCCGCTTTGTTGTTCCCGGCAGGAAGCTTGGCGACATAGGGGGAGATATCGAGTGCGGTCACATCGATTCCCGGCTTGTTCTTAGCCTCAATCTTCTTGCTCAAGAAATTCCAGCCAAACGGAACCACCAGAAGCACCACAATACCGATGTGCAGGGCAAACGCGGTGGCCTGGGTCCAGCTCCAATTCTCATCCTTCGACCAGATATCCTTCACCTTTATCGGCTTGCTGGTCACCCGCAACGGCGGCAATTTCGTGGGGAAGAAGAGTTCCTTCACGCGATCCTTGAAGCTGCCGAAGCTCCCGCCCCAATCCACTTCCAGGCGCTTGTTGACGACCCTCTTCGGGGCGGCGGGTGCAGACACGAAGAACTTCAGATTCTCAGCGAGTCCGGAACCAAACGTGGTCTGCGTGAAGGGCACGTCCTTGCGCTCGATCACCTTCACGGGAGGTTCCAATAGAAATTGCTTGAGGTTGGACCAAAAATTGTCCGGCATCAAATGCGCGGGTATGCCAAATTCCGGCAACGCGGAGCGGGGCACAGGGATGACTTCTTCCGGCCCGGTGCGCTTTGGCTTGCTCAGCTCATCTGGAAGGAGGTTGATAAAACCTGGCACCTTTTATTCCCTCAACTTGGATAGACGTAGGCCTACCGTAAATTGTTCACCCAGCCGTTATGATTCGCGCGGGCCAGGAAAGGTTGCGCGGCCCCCACGGCTGACACCTGCTCCGTTTCATTGTAACATACGTTGTTACACTGCCTTCCGTAGTTTCCCGCCGTGCAACGAGGGCTGTTGACCGTTTCAGGTCACCCGCAAACGGGCGGCGTAGAAGGGACACCGGCACACCGCATACATGGCTGAACCATTGGAACTCAAGAAGACCCTCAACCTGCCCAAGACGGATTTTCCCATGAAGGCAAGCCTTCCACAGAACGAGCCCAAGCAGCTCGCCGCCTGGGAAGAGTCCCACCTTTACGAGCGCATTTTGGAAGCCCGCCAGGGCAAGCCTCTGTTTGTTCTCCATGACGGGCCGCCGTATCCCACGGGAACCATTCATCTCGGCACCGGCCTCAATAAAACGCTGAAGGATTTGATCGTCAAATCCAAGAGCATGGCCGGCCACTACGCGCCCTATGTGCCGGGCTGGGATTGCCATGGTTTGCCGATTGAGACGCAGGTGGAGAAGGAGCTTGGCGGGAAAGGCAAGGTTTCCCCGGCGGAGTTTCGCCAGCGGTGTCGGGACTACGCCACCCGCTACGTCGAGCAGCACAAGCGCGATTTCAAACGCCTGGGTGTTTTCGGCCGGTGGAACGATCCCTACCTCACCATGAGCCATCCGTACGAAGCCACCATCGCCGGTGCTTTCCTGGATTTCATGGAAAAGGGGTACGTCTACCGCGGACGCAAGCCGGTTTACTGGTGCATCCACGACAATACGGCGCTGGCAGAAGCGGAAGTGGAGTACGAAGACCACACCAGTCCTTCGATTTACGTCCGATACAAACTTGTGCAGGATGGCGCGAACGCGGACAATATCCCCCCTGAACTTAAAGGCAAGAATGTTTACGCCATCATCTGGACCACGACGCCATGGACGATTCCCGCTAGTATGGCGCTGGCGTTTAATCGGGCTTTTGAATATGCGGCTGTCGAAACAGACGGTGAGGTGGAAATCGTTGCGCACCAACTTCAACACAGCGTTTGGACGGCGATAGGCCGCAAGGGGCTGGGGACAACTCTCAGGACGTACTCCGGCCAATATCTTGCGAAGGAAGCCGGTTTGCGTTTCCAGCATCCATTTCTCGACAGAATCGAGCCAGCGGTGCTGGCGGATTACGTGGAGCTCGACCAGGGCACGGGAATCGTGCACACCGCGCCCGGTCACGGAGCCGAAGACTTTCTCACCGGGCAGAAATACGGCCTGGAAACCTACGCGCCGATTGACGACAATGGCGTCTATCTGGAGGGTTTGCAAGAGTACAAAGGCAAAGACGTCTTCACGGCGAATCCCATCATCGTGGAGCTGCTGCGCTCGCACCGCGCGCTACTCTCGGTGACGGACTACAAGCACAGCTATCCGCACTGCTGGCGCTGCCACAATCCGGTGATATTCCGGGCGACCGAGCAGTGGTTCGTCAGGATGGATCAGGTTGCTCATGGCGCGCAGAAATCGTTGCGCCGGGAAGCTCTTCAGGAGATTCACAATGTGAAGTGGATTCCCGGGTGGGGCGAGGACCGCATCTACGAAATGATCGAGAGCCGCCCGGACTGGTGCGTTTCCCGCCAGCGTTTCTGGGGCGTTCCGATCATCGTGTTCTTCTGCGATGCTTGCGGAAAACAGCTCAGCGATTTCAAGGCGTTGCGCAATGTGGTGAAGTGGTTTGAGAAGGAAGGCGCGGACGCCTGGTACACGCATTCCCCGGAAGAGTTGTTGCCACCCGGCACAAAATGCTCGTGCGGCGCTTCCAAATGGCGCAAGGAGCATGACATCCTGGACGTGTGGTTCGATTCCGGATCGTCGCACCTGGCCGTTCTGCATGGCAAAGAGTGGCCCGCGGATGTTTACGCGGAAGGTCCGGACCAGTATCGCGGGTGGTTCCACAGTTCGCTGCTCATCGCGGTAGGCATCCGGGACAAGGCGCCTTATCGCTGCGTGGTCACCCACGGATGGACATTGGACGAGCAGGGCCGGCCGATGTCGAAGTCCCTGGGCAACGTCGTGCTGCCAACCGAGATTTGCGACAAGTGGGGCGCGGATTTGCTGCGCTTGTGGGTGGCTTCGCAGGAATATCAGGCGGACGTGAAGATGAGCGAGCGGGTGATGACACAGCTCAGCGAAGCGTATCGCAAGATCCGCAACACCTTCCGCTTCGCCCTCGGCAATTTGAGCGATTTCGATCCCTCGCGCACCGCTCTGGCCAACGAACAACTCGAGGAGATAGATCGCTGGATGCTCGAGCGTACTGCCGAACTCGTCAAGCGTTGCCGCGAGTGGTACGCGGCCTACGAATTTCACCGCGTGTACCACGCCATACACGACTTTTGCGTGGTGGATCTCAGCGCCTTTTATTACGACGTGCTGAAGGACCGCCTGTACACCAAGTCGCCCAACAGCAGGTCGCGCCGCTCCGCGCAAACGGCGGTCTGGAAGATCACCAGCGCCCTGGTGCGCCTTGCGGCCCCTATCCTCGTTTTCACCGCGGAGGAGCTCTGGAAGTATTTGCCAAAAGCCGCCGGCGAACCCGGCAGCGTCCACATGACGCTGTTTCCGCAGGAAGTGGATCTGCGCAGCGGCCTTCCCGCCGACAAGGCCAGCACGTGGGAATTGCTCGGAAATGTCCGCGGGGAAGCGCTGAAGGCGCTGGAAAGCGCGCGCAACGAGAAGAAGCTGATCAACTCGGGGCTTGAAGCGAAGGTCCTTCTCAACGCCGACCTTGAGCTTAAGGCGAAGCTCAAGCACTACTTGCCGGTGCTGCCCGCCCTCTTCATTGTTTCTCAGGTGGATTTCATCAGCGCGGGAACCGGAGACTTCCGTTCGGAAGCCGTGCTCGGCCTCGAGGTGACCGTGCAGCGCGCCGATGGCAAAAAGTGCGAACGCTGCTGGAACTATTCCACGCGCGTGGGAGAGAACCCGCGTTATCCCACCATCTGCGAGCGCTGCAGCGAAGCCATCGCCGAAATTGAGGCAGGCTGATGAAAGGAAGTAAAGGAGGTGAAGGAAGTAAACGAGGCAAAGGAAAACAATCGCATGATCATGCCTTTCTCTCCTTTATTTCTTTTACCTCATTTGCCTCCTTTACTTCCGCTTCCTTGCCTGCCTCAGGGACTATAACCTCATGATGATTCCCCGCCGCCTTCGCTGGCTGTGGCTTACGCTGGGCGTGGTGTTCCTGGATCGCGCCAGCAAAGCGTGGATCGAATCCCGGCCGGAGGATTACTTTCCGCACCCGGTCTTTACGAATTTTGTGAACCTGGTGTACTCACGGAATCCTGGTATCGCTTTCAGCTTTTTGGCAGGGTACCCGTCATCGGTAGTCCGAGTTCTGCTGATTGCGGGTTCACTGATCATCATCGTTTTCATCGCGTGGTTGCTGGTGGCCAGCCGGAGCGCCGGCGCACTGCAAGCTGCAGGGCTCGCGCTGCTCCTTGGCGGCGCCACCGGGAACGTCACGGACCGCATTCTCCATGGCCCCGTCACCGATTTCCTGGAAGTGTGGTTACGATTCATTCCCTGGCGCATTTTTCATCCCTGGCCGGCATTCAACGTAGCGGATTCAGCGGTGACCGTGGGTGCGGTGTTGATCATTGTTGAAGTACTCTTCGGCCAGCTGCACACTCGTTCATCGCCAGAAAAACAGCGCCGCTAACGCGTACGCTCGGACGGGTGTTCCGGCGGCATCCTGCGATAGACTCTCCTTGTGAGCGAACCTCGGCATCTGGAAATCACGGTGGCGGATGCGGACGCGGGCGGGCGTCTGGATCGCATCGTGGCACTGCGCTGCCCGGAGCTCTCCCGCACCCGCGTGCAGGAACTCATTGCAGGCGGACTGGTCCTGCTGAACGGAAAGACGGCGAAGGATTCGCACAAGGTCCACGCGGGCGACACCATCGGAGTCGTTCCTCAGCCGCGCCCGGCGTTGCGCGCGGAAGCCGAGTCGATCCCACTTGATATTCTTTACGAGGACGAGGACGTCATCGCCGTTAACAAGCCCTCGGGGATGACCGTGCACGCCGGGACAGGGAATTCCCACGGAACGCTAGTCAACGCGCTGCTGGGCCGCGGGCAATCCCTCTCTCAGTCCAGCGATCTGCTGCGGCCCGGAATCGTGCATCGCCTGGACAAGGAAACCTCGGGCATTCTCCTGGTGGCCAAAAATGATTTTGCGCACGCCAGGCTTGCGGAGGCGTTTCGCGAGCGCTCCATCCAGAAGATCTACGTTGCGCTGGTACAGGGTGTCTTGAAGGAGGAGCGCGGCCGCATTGAACTGTCTATTGCGCGCGATCCAAATCGCCGCACGCGCATGACCGCGAAACGCGCCGCACTCCTGCACAATGCGCGCGAGGCGCGCACCGATTGGCAAGTCCTTGCCCGCGTCGATTCCACGACGCTCCTCGAAGTCCAACTGCACACCGGACGCACGCACCAAATCCGCGTGCATTTTTCCGCGCTGCGCCACCCTGTGGTGGGAGATACGCTCTACGGCGCGGCGGGCCAATTGCACATCGGCCGCACTACGCTGCCGTCTCTTGGCCGCAATTTTTTGCACGCCGCGAAAATTGCATTTGCCCAGCCGCGCACGGGCCAGCCGATCCATCTTACGGCGCCGCTCCCGGCTGAGCTGCGCGCGTACTTGCAGAAATTGTGCGAGGCCGCCGGCGAGCCTCCGGAACGGATTGACGCTGCGCTGAAAGGCTTTCTATAATCAATTCAAATGCGACACCTATCCGTTGGACTACTTCTCGTTGCCGTGCTGTTCGGCAGCATCATTGTTTTCGCGCAGCAGCAGAACCCCGCAGCTCCCCCTCCTCCGCCGCCTGCCGCAGCGCAGGGCCAGGAGCCGCCACCGCAGAGCGGCCCGACTTTCCGCGCGAGGGTTTACCTGGTGGACGTCCTGTTCACCGTGCTGGACCGCCGCAACAAGCTCGTGCCCTCGCTCGAAAAACAGGATTTCAAGGTCCTTGACGACAACATTCCCCAGGAGATCCGCTATTTCAGCAAACAGAGCGATCTCCCGCTGCGCATCGGCATGCTGCTGGACACCTCCAACAGCATTCGCGATCGCCTCAAATTCGAGCAGGACGCCGCCAACAACTTCCTGTTCAGCGTGCTGCGGCCCAGGAAGGACGAAGCCTTCGTGATGACCTTCGATGACGAGCCGCAAGTTATCCAGGGATTCACGAATGACACCGGAGCGCTCCGCGACCATATTTTGCGCACCCGGGCGGGTGGCGGCACCGCTGTTTACGATGCCATTTACGATGCTTGCGAAAACCAGCTAAGCCATCCACCGCGGCCGCCCGGAGACCAACCCGACGTTGTGCGCCGCGTGATGATTCTCATCAGCGACGGCGATGACAATCTCTCGACGCACACGCGCGCCGAAGCCATTGAGATGGCGCAGCGCACCAGCGTGGTCATCTATTCCATCAGCACCAGCACGCAGTGGGTCTCGCTCGACGATCCCAATAGGGAACAATCCGGCAACCGCAAATACCATCTGACCGAGGGCGACCAGATCCTGAAGAGCCTGGCCGAGGAAACCGGCGGCCGCGCCTTCTTTCCTTACCACGTGGACGATCTCGATCAGTCGTTCCAGGACATCAGCGAGGAACTGCGCAACCAGTACTCCATCGCGTACGACCCGACAAATCACACCTTCGACGGCCGCTATCACAAAATCCACGTGGAAACGCCGGAACACAGGGGTTTCCAGGTGCGCGCGCGCCGCGGGTATTACGCCCGGGCCAACCAGGACACGGCCATCAAGCCTCCGGGTTCCGTAAAGTAACGCTGGCGAACCGATGAGCGGACCGCCTCCCCGACCGGATCGGGGTAAACGTCAGGCGGCCTCTGCACAAGCAAGAGAAACCCAGGAACCGACCTGAAGGTCGGCCACTACAAGCCCAAGAGAAAAGCAAACACAAGAAAAGGGCTGCGGGGCTCCCGGCTGAAGGCCAGGCGGAATTGTCGGCGCGCCGACAGTATTAAAATTAAAAATAACCAACCAGTATTCGAATAAGAGGGATTTTATTCCAGAGTGGGAATGGCCTTAGGAATCAGATAGTTGCCGCGTGCTTGTTCGAATGAAATAGCTCAAATCCGCGGGGGCGGTCGGCCGGCTTTCGAAATTACGGACGAGAATCGTGCAGCAGCACCGCGTCGGATTCCTGTTCGCCGCACTCCATGGCGATCTTCGAGCCATCCGGAGCAAACACGAACCGGAAGATCTTGTCCTTCTTGAAGTGGGTAAGCTGGCGGTGCGGCGCACCATCGAGCGGCTGCGACCACAGGTTGTCCACGCCTTTCTCCCGCACCAGGTAGACAACTCCTTTGCCATCTGGCGTAAAGGCTAGCTCATTCGGCAAGGCACGCTGGTCGATATCGCTGTAAGTCATCTGGTGCGTCTCGACGTTGTCAATCCGCAACATCAACTTGTGGTCCAGTTCGCGCACCTCGAAGGACACGATCTCTTTCCCATCCGGTGAGAGCCCGTACGATCCCACTCCATACTTCACCACGGTTTCCGGCGAACCGCCTTCCACCGGCACGCGCTTCACATAGCGGCTGTCCGCGTTGTCCACGTAATACACCCAGTTCCCATCCTTGGCGCAGGTCGGCTCCCGGTCGTTCCTGCCGATGGTGAGGTGCTTCTGATTGGTGTCGTTCAGATCCATGCGCCACAAATTGACCGAGGTTCCACCGCTGGTGCCCACTTGGCGGTACACGACGTAGCGCCCCTCGCCGCAAACGGCCGCCTGATCGGTAATATGCTTGGGATCGGAGTACAACGAGGTTTCCTCTCCGTTGGCGGCGACGGCTTTCAGGCTGCCAGACTGCGGCACAATCAGCCGGCCATCCGGCATCCAATTCCAGAGGCCCAGATCCAACTGCGTGGAGAGAGGTACCGGGCGCAACTGGTCTGGATCATTCGCCGGAGCGGTGGATAGCGAGAAACGCAATTTGCTCTGGATGGCCACCAGGGTCTTGCCGTCATTCGCGATTCCCAAATTCCCATAGTTGTTCGTGTCTGTAGTCAAGGCGCGATATTGACCGTCGGGATAGTTCACGTAGCCGATTTGCCGCAGCAAACTACCCGCGTCCACTTTCATCGCGCTGGTAATCAGCGCGCTGCCATCGGGCATCCACGCGGGGCCATAGTAAATGCGGTCGGGCGACACTGCGACGACGTGATCCTGACCTGTCGCCACATCAACTGCCAGGAAACCGCCAATGGCGTCCTGCGTAGGTTGCACAATGGGAATCACAATGGTTTTTCCATCCGGCGACCAGGCAGGCACGTGGCTATCGCTCGGCAGAGGACGACCGCTGAAGATGGGCTTCTCGATGGTTCCATCGCTCCTGGCCAGCAGCAAATCCCAATTTGGGGAATCGTGCAGTTCGCGCAGAAACACGAAGTACCGGCCGTCCGGCGAAAACGAGATCGGACTGTCCACATCCTTGACCACGACGTGCGGTTCGCCGCCCAGGACAGTGGCGCTGTAGAGCAGCGATTCCGCTTCGTTCTCTTCATCGCGGCGAACGAAATAGATATAGTTGCCGTCCGGCGAAAACGTCAGCCCCTCATAGCGGGTGCGCGCCGGTGTCACCACTTCCTTGTTGGTCGAGGTCGGGATGTGCCGCAGCCAGAGAGATTGCGAGCCACCTTCCTCCAGCGCTTGCAGCAGGTATTTTCCGTCAGGCGAAATGGCGGTTTGCGTGATGTGGCCGTTATTGGAAACATTTTCGATGGTGAATTTCTCAAACGGAGCGAGTTTCGGCCTTTGCGCGTTTGGCTCGCTTTGCCCCTTGTGCACGAACGTGTACAACCCGTAGCCCGCCGCGCCAACCACCGCCAGAAGTCCCAGCAGAATGACACCTGCGCCGATTTTGTGCTGCTGCGCCGCCTCTGTCAGCATCGCGCCGCTTGCCGGGCGCGCAGTGCCTCCCGATGCCGCAGCAAAACTGGAGCCGCTCCCGACTGCGCGTACCGTGCCGCTCGGTGTCTGGCTGGCGGCCACGGTGGGAGCGGAACTTGTGCGTCCGGGATCCATCTCCCGTTGCAAGCGCTTCAGGTCGGCGCGCACTTCGGCTGCCACCTGGCACCGCAGGTCACGATCCTTCTCCAGCAATTTATTGATGATGCGTTCCAGTTCCTGAGGAACCGCACTATTGAGAGTGATGGGGGAAACCGGGGCGCTGTGCAGGATGTTTCCAAAGATAACGGCAGTGGTCGCGCCCGGAAATGGCAGTGTTCCCGTCACCATCTGGTAGAGCACCGAGCCCAAAGAGAACAGATCGCTACGGGCGTCCAGGACTTCGCCGCGCGCCTGCTCGGGCGACATATAGGCGATGGTGCCGACGGTGGTTCCCGGGCTGGTCAGAAAGGCGTCCTTGGATGGGGCGACGGTTTCACCCTCCATTCCCGCTTCCGTCTCCATGAGTTTAGCCAGGCCGAAATCCAGGAGCTTCGCAGCGCCACGTTCGCTCAAGAAAATGTTGGCCGGCTTGATATCCCTGTGGACGATGCCCTTTTTGTGCGCGGCATCGAGAGCGTCGGCAACCTGGATGCCAATTTCCACAGTCTTCGCAATCGGCGGCAGCCCGCGGGTGAGCGCTCTGTCCAGCGATTCTCCTTCCAGAAATTCCATCGCGATGTAAGTCTGCCCGTCATGCTCTTCAATGGCATAAATGGTGCAAATCCCGGGATGATTGAGCGCCGAAGCCGAGCGGGCTTCGCGCAAAAAGCGCTCCATGGCCGCGGGATCCGGCTTGCCGGTGTCCTGAAGAAACTTCAGCGCCACGCGGCGTCCCAGCCTGGTGTCCTCGGCTTCATAGACCACACCCATCCCGCCGCTTCCCAACTGCCGCAGGATGCGATAGTGCCCGATAGTTTCGTTGATCATGGGGGTCGTTCCGGAGTCCCGCTCCGTCGCCTTGCGATACTAGTGCCGTTCCAACTTGTTCCAGCAAATCACTTCGAGAATACTCTCTCCGTGTTCGCGTCAGATGCTTGGACCGTCAATTGGCCCAAATAGTTGGAACGGCACTAGCCAAGGCTTACACGACGGTCAATGCGTCTCCGCGCTTATGATTTATCTTATCTTTAGCAAGAGTGGCTGCGGAATGAATCTTTTCGAGGTCCGGGAGAGTTGGTAAACCCGCTTCAGCTTCTGGGCGCGTAATAGCCTTTGCGCGCCAGCACCTTCAGCTCGTTGTTGTTCAGCTCAACCTTGATCTTGCGGAATTTTCCGTCCTTGGCATTGTTTGTGGGGTAGTAGCCCAGCGTATACTGGCTGCGCAACTCTTCGGAAATCTGGTCGAATGCTTCTTCCAGATTTTTTTCCGAGCGCACCGAAATCATCCGTCCGCCGGTTTCATCCGCCAGCTTGTGCGCCACGCCTACGTTTCCTCCATACCGGGGATCCACCACCAGTAAAATGTGAATCACCGTATCTGTCCGCTGGGCCGCCTCGATGGCTTCCTCAAGCTTCACCTTACTGCCTTCATCCTCTGCGTCGGTCACGATGATGACCGCCTTGCGTCCCGCTTCGCCGTTCAGTTTCTCTCCACACGCCAGGTAGATCGCATCATAGAGCGCTGTGCCGGTAATTTGCTGCCCGCCGACAGGCCCCGGGTTTCCGGCGATCATCCCCATGTCCGGTATATTGATGCGCGCCTTGGAGATGGCGCGGTCCAAGATGCTGCGGTCATCCGTAAAATCGGCGAGCAAATCCACGTCGGAATCGAAGGAGAGAACCATTGCCTCGTCGCCCTTGCGCAGAACACGGTGCAGGAAACGGCTTCCGGCGTCCTGGATCGCTCCCAAATTGTTCTGTTCGCTTCCCGAGGTATCCAGCATCAATCCCAGGGTAATGGGCAGGGCCATCTCTTTCGAGAAAAAGGCAATCTTCTCCTCGTGGTTGTCCTCGAAGATCTTGAAATCGTCCTTCTTCATGTCCGTCACGATGTGCTTGTTTTTGTCGCGGACGGTGGCGAACAGGTTGACCAGCGTCACCTCCGTCTTGATGACCGGCGTCTGGCCCTGGCTTTGCGTCTGAGCCTGGGGCAGCGCCGGCGCAGCCAGCGCCACCGCCGCGCAAAAAGCCAGCCATTGCATCCCTGTTTTCTTCCACAATGACATCTTCTTTATCTCGCTTTTCAAGATTTCCCGGTATCCTAGTCAGTGTCTTCGTCTGGCATGGCGGCGGGGCACCGTCCGGGCAGCGCATCCATCGCCGCGAAGCATCAATACTAGAGTTAGATGCAACCGGGCCGCCCAAGGGATGCGTCGTACAATACCAAGAGGGTGCTAAGCTATATCCAAGCCCAGGGAAGTTTGGCCTGATGACCATGAATTGTCCACGAAAAACGCGGCTCCTTGTACTTGCACAATCCCTATTGCTGCTGACGCCCATAGCTCTCGCGCAGGAACCCACAGCCAACACCCCGGCCAAGCCTCCGGCGGCGCAGGCCCCGAAGGCTGCGGCCCCGAATCAGACTCCGACCAAGATCGTCGTCACCACCACCACGGTGGTCGTCCCGGTGACAGTGAAGGACCGCAGCGGCAACCTGGTACCCGACCTGCACAAGGACGAATTCCGCGTCTTTGATGACGATGTCGAGCAGAGGATCACCTCTTTTGCTGCCGAAGCTTACCCCATCTCCATGGTCGTCCTGATTGACAATGACCTGAAACGCAAGGACGCCGACGAGGTCGAGCCCAGCCTGCGCGCCATTGTGGGGGGAATGAGCACCAGCGACGAAGCTTTTGTCTGCACTTTTGATCAGTATTTTCATGAGGGCCACGGCTTTACCCGGGACCAGGATAAGCTCATTACCGAATTGCGCCGCAAGGACGTCTCGTCCAAGTCCGCGCCTTCCGTCGCGCCCGCCGGCGGCCCGTTTGAGGGCCCTACGATCAACGGCGCTCCGGCTCCCGGCGCTCCGATGAACGATCCCTCCCTGATCGCAATCAAGGGGCAGCCCACCAAGGCTTTGGACGACGCCGTCTACTCCGCAGCCATGCTTCTCCAGGACCGCCCTTGGCGGCAGCGCCGCAAAGTAATCCTTCTGATTTCGGACGGACGAAATGGCGCCAAGTTCAATACCCACAAATATGACGAGACCCGCGACGAACTGCTGCGCCAGGGGATCACGGTTTACAGCGTGGCCGTTGGAAGCGCTTTCTTTGAGCGGAAATTCAGCCGCCTCGAGGAATATGCCCACGATACTGGCGGCGAGGTGTTTTTTGGCACGTCGAGCGAGGCTTTCGAGGATTTTTATTCCCGCATCGCCGAGCAGGCCCGCAACCAATACGTTTTGTCCTTTGAGCCCCATGGCGAGCGCAAGGCCGATTACCATACCCTGGAGGTTCGTGTGCGCCGCGAGGGCATGACCATCCTTACCCGCAAGGGCTACTACGACGGAACGTTCGCCGCCGACGCCCCGAAATAACCGCCGCCGCTATTTGGCCTGTACGCCGCGGGTCGACTACCCGCCGGATCCATTGAGGGCCTCTTCGTGCGCCGGGCAAATCGGTTTGTAGGCACAGCTCCGGCAAGCGAAAACGATTTTGGCGGGGAATTCACCGGCGCGAATGTCGGCCGCGGTCTCCTGGATGATCTTTTCGGCGTCGTCTAGCTGTTTGGCGTCGCGAGTCGTGAGTTGCACCTGGTTGTTCTGCAGGTAGTGGAACGCCAGCCGCACGGGGTTCCACTCGAAAATCTCTTTCGCCGCCAGGGCATAGATGCTGAGTTGCAAGTCTTTTCGCGCATCCGCCTCTTTTTTGGGCTTCCCGGTTTTGTAGTCCACGATCTCCACGTCTTTGCGCCCCAGGCTGTTTACCTGATCCATGCGTCCGGTGAGGATCACATCGTTGGCTAGCGGCAGCTCGAATCCTTTTTCCTGCTCCAGGATCTGCGGCGGGGCCTGCAGCATCGCAGCATGAAAAACTTTCAGTTGTTCCAGTCCATCTTTCTTGTATTCGGCTTCCTGGTATTCATCCTCGTAGCCGGCACTGCTCCATTCCGTTTCGTAGATGCGCCGCACTTCCTCGAAGGGAAGCTTCGTGCCTTTCTTCATCTGATCCAGAAATCGTTTAATGGTCGTGTGCATCACGCTGCCGAAACTCAGCGTTGCCCGCGGCCCCTCCTTCAGGGACCAGAGATAGCTGAAGGCATACTGCTGCGGGCATTTCCGGTAGTTGTCCACCGCGGAGCTGCTGAGCTTCAACGGCTCCGGCGTCGGCGGATAAAATTCCTCCGCCCACTTGGCGATGCGGGAAAAGATTTTGGGTGGCCCTTCCTTTGTCCCGAACAATTCGCCCGCGCGGGTTTCTGCCTGTTCGATTGTGGCGGCCGCTTCTTTGGCCTTTTTTTTCGGGGCAAGCTGCAGGACGTCGCGCCGCTTGATGGCCGGTTCCATCACGATATCCTCGACGAAGACCGGCACTTTTCCCTTCTTCTCGGTCAGCGTGGTGATGGTCAGCCGCTCCATCGCGCGCGTCAGGGCCACGTAGAAGAGCCGGCGCTCCTCCTGAATGTGGAAATCGCCCTGCGGCAACTCCTCTTTCATCAAGCGATCGGGAAACTCGAAAAGCGGCGACCTGTTGCGCGGCGGAAAGGCGTTGGAATTCACGCGCAGCAGAAATACGTGCGAAAACTCCAGGCCCTTGGCGCCATGCACCGTCATGAGCTGCACGGCATCGCCGGGCGCATCATCTTCCAGGCTCAAAGTTCCACCGGCTTGCTGAAAATAATCCAGGTACTCGAGAAATTCCGGCAAGCCCCGCGTTTCGCTTTTCGCTTCCCACTCTTTTACGAATTGCCCGAGCTGGTTGACGTATTTGCGGTCCTGCGTGGCGGCGCGCTGCGGCACTTCCAGCCATTCCACGAGCTCGCCGAGGATTTCGCGAGCCGTGCGCCGCCTTAGCGTCTTTCGTTGCGCGCCCAAAAACTCCAGCAGCACCGGCAGGGCAGTGTGCGATGCGTCGAAGGGCAGCTCCGATTGCGGGGCTTGCAGCACATCGTAAAGAGCCGTGCCGCGTTTCTTGGCGGCGCGTTCCGCCAGACGCACCAGGTCCTCCGCCGTCAGATGCCATGCCGGCGCGGAAAGAACGCGCGCGCAGGCAATGTCGTCATAGGGAAATGCAATGAGGTGAAGATAGGCGAGGACGTCGCGCACCAGCGGGTGCTCCAGAATCGAGAGCTTGCTGATAACGAAGGGAATCTTGCGCCGCGACAACTCTTCCACCAAGTGGTCGCGGTGCGCGTGCTGCCGGTAGAGCACCGCAAAATCTTTCCAGCGACGGCCAGCGCCATGTAGCCGCTCGAGTTCATCCGCCACCCATGAAGCTTCGTCCTCGGGCGTTTCCATCTCCACAATGCGAATCTTTTCCCCTTCTGACTTGTTTGCTTGCAGGACTTTCTTTGGGAATTCGGGGCTGACCTCGTTTTGGCCGATCACTTGTGTGGCCACGCGCAGGATGTTGGGCGTGGAACGGTAGTTGTCCATCAAGGCAACGCGATACGGCGTCGAGTCCTGGCCTTCCTTCCAGCCGGTGAACCGCTGCAGGAACAGCTTGAAGCTGCCGAAGGAAGCGCCGCGGAAGCGGTAGATGGCCTGATCGTTGTCGCCCACGACGACGATGTTGCGCGATTCCGCGCTCAGCAGATGCAGCAATTCGAGCTGCGCGATATTGGTGTCCTGAAATTCATCCACCAGGATGTGCTTGAAGCGCTCTTGAAGCTGTCGCCGCCGCTTGGTGTCGCGTTTGAGCAGCGCGACGGCTTCGGTGATGAGCCCGTTGAGCGCGACGGCGCGCCTTTCTTTCAGGATTTCCTCGCTGGCTCGGTAGGCGCGGGCGATCTCCTGCTGCAGCGCTACCTGTTCGGCGCGCTCCTTGTAGGTGTCTTCGTCGAGGGTGCTCTGCTCCGCCTGCAATTCCGCGGCAAGTTGATCGGCGTAGGCCTGGTATTCTTCGCTGGACACCAGTTCGTCCTGGCAACGCGAGAAAAACTGGATGAAATTGCTGAGGAATTGCCCGGGCTCAGCCAGCCGCCGGTACTTTTCCAGTTTCAGGCGCGCCAGATTCCGCCGCAGCAGGATCCAGTGATCCACCGATTCCAGCGGCACACGGTCGGGATCGACTTCCTTGAGCAGCGTCTCGCAAAAAGAGTGAAACGTCGCCAGCACCACGTCCTTGCCGCGCTCGCCGACGACCTTCACCACGCGCGTTTTCATCTCGCCCGCGGCTTTTTTCGTGAACGTCAGCCCAAGGATGTTTTCGCCGAGCAGGGTAGCATCCGATTCGAGCAGGTGGCGGATGCGCTCCGTGATGACGCGGGTCTTCCCGGTGCCCGCGCCCGCGATCACTAGCAGCGGACCTTCGCCATGGGTAATCGCGCGCCACTGCGCATCGTTGGGCGTTAGCCCACTACCTTCAGGGCGAGGCTCCATGTCGAAGAGAGTGGGCATGATTCAAGAAGCGTAGCGCACCTCAGGGGAGAAGACAAAGCGAAAGAAATCTGGGCGCTGGGTCAGTTTCCGGTTAGCGTTAATCTGGACTTTCGGCGGATGAAGCGACCGACCGACTCCACGTCGGGAGCTGACCCGGCAATGCGACTGGTATGGTGATATTTCAACACTTGCCATGAAGCGCGGAAGGCTCTGAGGCGAAGCTTTCAGTCCTCCCCGTAGTGACATAGATCGGAGAAATTACCAGACCAACCCTCGTCGCCATTAAATTTCTCAGCAAGAACCCAACCCGTGAGACCACTGCTGGTTTTGACCTGTACCCACCATTCGCTTATTCCATGTCTGACAATATTGATAACGCATCCACCGCGACCAAAGCCTGAAGTGAATCCGCACTCCCCCTTATAGGCCACCGTTTCGATCCACTCCCTGAACCACGTTCCCTTCGCCCAGAACAAAACGTTTGCGTCGGCTTCGACACCGTAGCCAAGCGCAACGTCTCCGACCTTAAGCGACGCAGTGTACTCAGATGGGCCTACATACTTGATTATGGCTGTGTCGGGTTCGCGCACTACGTTGGCTCCTCCCAATACTGTCACTTCCTCTCCGGCCTTCAACTTGCCGACGACCGTGCGCTTATCTTCAAAGGAGGAATACATTCTGTCATCCCGTTCGATTTTCCAGCCGGACACGATGCGGCCATCACCCGGGCAGGCCTTATGGTCAATCACTGGAAGCTCAGGTGCGCGAATGTCACCAGAGGCCGCAGGATAGTCATCGAGTAAACGCACACATCCCGCTACTTCCCTACCCCCAGCGACGGGGCCGGGGCACTCCTCTGGCAAGCCATACGAAATCTCCGCCGTCTTTCGTACCGTGTCAATGGGTGGTTCAAATTGCCACATTCTTACGGATGCCAGTGCCGCTTGGCGCAATTCGTTAGGCCCGCTCATTACTTCGGCTTCCGCCACTGTGCCTTGTACACCCACAAGGATGACCAACGTTACCTTCCCCTTTATGCCCTTCTTTCGTGCTTCTTCGGGATAGGGCCATGTTTCCATTTGAATCGCTCTGAGATGAACAGTCCGCTCGACCGCGACATTCTGCTTTGAGGGCACGTTCTCGTCTTGCGCTCGGGTCGCACAAGATGTGTTGCAGAAGAGCATCGGAATCGTGAGGAGTATGGATGGGGCGGAGAATTTCATTTCGATGCTTGGATCTTATAATGGGCAGGGCGATTGGGGCCGGGCGATTTACGCTATTGATGTAAAATAGGTTACTGCCCGATGAGCTTTAAATTCACTCACATACAAACCCAATTCTGTTTGCGATTGGTGAGTCGCCAAACCGGACATCTTCGTACTGGGATCCATATGTTCGATTAGAGCGTGGCCCAAACGGAAATTGACCCACTACAGAAATCTGGGGGTGTTTATCCCCTTGTCAGGAGTTCATCGCGAACCAGATGCAGTCGGAGGTATTTCGGCTTTGGTCCATCGTAAAAGTATGCTTCGGTAGCTTCTCCCACGTTTGCGCGAAGTTCTTCCCAGGTCTCGCCCTGAGTGAAAATATTTTCCGTGAGGCATTCCGCTGAGTAACCTCCCTCAGCTTCCTCGGTGACCTCAAAGACTAACTCGCTCATATGAACAGGATTCATCAAGGAGTCCCCAACAAAACCCTGGCATTTGAGTGTATTGCCCGCAACGGCTTACCTCTGCGAGGCCCGGCCGGCCGGGCCTTGGGCCGCACGGAGAATTGAGGTAACCTGCGAGCGAAACCGCGCAACTAAGAGTGCTGGGGAGACCCTGGGGGGAGAAGCGAATGAGAGAGGGGCGCTTGACATTCGCTTTTTGTTCGCCTAAGATAACCCCGCCTCGAATGCACTTCACACAAAGGAGACTTTTATGACCCTGGGACAAGCGATGCTTCCCGAATTCGATCAGGAGATGGCCAACACCCGCAAGACGCTTGAACGCGCGCCCGACCAGCAGTGGAACTGGAAGCCTCACGAGAAGTCCGGCACCCTTGGCTGGCTTGCAGGACACGTCGGCACGGTCCCTGAATGGATCGCGATGACCATCAAGACGGAGGAGCTCGACTACGCACCCGTGGGCGGGCCAGCCTACCAGCCGCCCAAGATAGAGAATCGTGCTCAGCTACTCGCTGCCTTCGACAAGGCCGCCGCGGAAGCTCGCGCCGCTCTGGCTAACGTCAGCGACGCGGAATTGGGCAAGGGCTGGAAGCTCCTGGCAGGAGGCAAGGAAGTCTTCACCTTGCCGCGAATTGCCTGCATTCGCAGCATGTGTATGAATCACATGATTCATCATCGCGCCCAATTGACGATATACTTTCGCCTGCTGGGCATTCCCGTTCCGGGTCTCTATGGACCCAGTGCAGACGAAACTCAGGCAAGCTCTGCTGGTGCGGCTAGTTAATTCTGTTCGTTCACGCTGGGGGCGAAGCTCACTTCGCCCCACTATTCCGCCTTCGGGTGACGCCATCCCGCCGCTGTATAATGAATCGGCTCATCTATTGGAGGTAGCGTCATGGAAACTCCAGTGATCCTCTCCGCTGTGCGGACGCCTATTGGAAAATTCCAGGGTGGCTTGGCGGGATTTTCCGCACCTGAGTTGGGCGGGAAAGTGGTGGCGGAGGCGGTTCGCCGCGCGGGTCTCGACGGGACGCAGGTTGACGAAGTGATTCTTGGCAATGTGGTGCAAGCCGGAATTGGGCAGAATCCCGCGCGGCAAGCCGCCCTGAAAGGCGGCTGCGATCCGCGCGTCGCGGCCATCACGATCAACAAAGTGTGCGGTTCAGGATTGAAGGCCGTTGGCCTGGCCGCGCAAGCCGTGCAGCTCGGCGAAAGCGAAATCGTCGTGGCGGGCGGCATGGAGTCGATGTCCAATTGCCCGTACCTGCTGCCGCAGGCGCGCACGGGCTACCGGCTGGGCGATGGCAAGCTGGTGGACGCGATGATCTGGGACGGCTTGTGGGATGCTTACGAAAACTTTCATATGGGTCTCACCGGCGAGTTGGTGGCAGAGAAGTACGGGATTTCGCGCGAAGAGCAGGACCGCTTTGCGGTAGAAAGCCACCAGAAGGCTGTGCGCGCGCGCAAGTTGTGTTTCTTCGAGTCGCAAATTCTGCCCGTCGAAGTTTCGCAGAAAAAAGGGGACCCCACCCTCATCAAGTACGATGAATCGCCACGGGAGGACACGACATTGGAGGCGCTGACGCGGCTGAAGCCGGCGTTCAAGAAAGACGGCACGGTGACCGCAGGGAATGCGCCGGGAACCAACGACGGGGCGGCGGCTGTGGTTGTGACCAGCGAGCGGAACGCGGCGCGACTGGGGAAGCAGCCGATGGCGCGCATTGTCGCGCAAGCCGTGAGCGGCGTCGAGCCCAAGTGGGTGATGATGGCGCCGGTGGAGGCGGTCGAAAAACTCCTGGCAAAGACGGGATGGGACCGCGACAAAGACGTGGACCTGGTGGAGTTGAATGAGGCGTTCGCCGTCGCGGCGATTGCGGTGACGCGGCAACTGAAACTCAATCCCGATAAGGTCAATGTGAATGGCGGCGCGGTGGCTCTCGGCCACCCAATTGGCGCTTCGGGCGCGCGGATTCTGGTGACGCTTCTGTATGAGCTGCAGCGGCGGAACCTGCGGCGCGGAATCGCGGCGCTCTGCCTGGGTGGAGGAAATGCCGTGGCCCTCGCCGTGGAAATCGCAGCGCGGCAGTAGAGAATCAAACCGGCCTTAATTGCTCTAACTCTCGCCCGGTCGCTTGTTGCTGTGAGTTAGTACGCCCAACCTGAATCTTCCATCGAATTACCTTGTACAATTCGTGAGCGGTAGTTTGTGGCCGGCGCAAACTGGATGGATGGGCAGGGAATGGGCGGAGAACGAAAAAGAACGGCGGTGATCGTTGGCGCGGGGCCGGCAGGGCTGACGGCGGCGTACGAATTGTTGACGCGCACAGATGTGCTGCCAATCGTACTGGAGAGGAACCCCGAGGTCGGCGGGCTCGCCCGGACGATCCAACACCACGGAAACCTGATGGATATCGGTGGCCATCGCTTTTTCTCCAAGTCGGATCGCGTTATGAATTGGTGGCTGATGCACCTGCCGCTGGAATCGTCAGCCGCGGGCGGAGCCGAGATCACCTACCAGCAAAAGACGCGAAACATCGGGAGCCGTGATTCGAGGGGAGCTCTGGCACAACTGAACGCTGCTGCAGCAGCCGAACAGGCGGCGGGGCTTACTCCAAATCCAGAAGCGGTCATGCTGTTGCGGCGCCGGCAGAGCCGAATCTATTTTCTGGGGAAGTTTTTCGCTTATCCCGTCCAGATGAGCAGGGATACGCTCTCCAAGCTTGGGCTGAAGCGAACCGTGCGCATCCTGTTTAGCTACCTGCGGGTTGCTCTCTTCCCTCCGCGCCCGGTCAAGAACCTGGAGGACTTCTTCATTCGCCGGTTCGGCAAGGAACTGTATCTGACTTTTTTCAAATCCTATACTGAAAAAGTTTGGGGAGTGCCGTGCCAGCAGATCAGTGCCGCCTGGGGTGAGCAGCGAGTAAAGAGTTTGTCCGTCCGCAAAAGCCTGAAGCACTTCTTGAGGCAGAGTCTTGGCCGCGCGACGCGGGACATCTTCCAGAAGCAAACCGAAACCTCCCTGATTGAGAAGTTTCTGTATCCGAAATACGGTCCCGGGCAAATGTGGCGGGAGGTGGCGCGCAAGGTGGAAGGGCTGGGCGGCGAGATTCTCCGCGGGATGCGGCCACTCCGCCTGGAAATGGTTGGGGGGCGAGTGCAGGCCGTGGAGGTGGCCGACGGCGCGAGGCAACAGCGCCGCATCGCGTGTGATTTTGTCTTCTCGACGATGCCAGTGAAGGAACTTGTGGGCCTTCTCGATTGTCCCGTCCCCGAAAACGTGCGGGAGGTGGCCGCGGGCCTTCAGTATCGCGACTTCATCGCCGTGGGCTTGCTGCTCAATTCCTTGCGCATAAAGGACGACGCGAAATCCCCCGGCCCGCTCGTTGCCGACACGTGGATCTATCTCCAGGATCCAGATGTTCTAGCGGGGCGCCTGCTGATCTTTAACAACTGGAGCCCTTACCTTGTGAAGGACCCGTCGAAGGTCTGGATCGGAGTGGAATATTTCTGTTACGAGTCCGACAACCTCTGGAAGCTCCCAGAGGAGGAAATGGCGCGCCTGGCCGTGACGGAACTGGAGAAAATTGGCATCATCGATGCGCGGGAGGTGGTGGACCGGCACGTCGAGCGGGTGCCGAAGGCTTATCCCGCATATTTCGGCGCGTACGAACGCTTTGGGGAAGTTCAGGAATTCCTGGATGGCTGCGAGAACCTGTTTCTCGTCGGCCGCAATGGCATGCACAAGTACAACAACCAGGACCACTCGATGCTCACGGCCATGGTCGCGGTGGACAATATCGTCGCGGGCCGCACAGAGAAGAGCAACATCTGGGCCGTGAACACGGAGATGGAGTATCACGAAGAGAAGGCTTAAGCCCGGCGCGTTCGCCGGGCTCTGGGGAAAGACCTCAACTCAGTGAATCGCCCGCCGTGGGTGCGCTTTGCGATTTTGTCGGCGTGAGCTCCGCGGCGCAGAAGGGGCAGAACTTGTCCATGTCACTCACCTCGCGCTGACAGTGCGCGCACGCGCGGCGCAAGTTGTATTTGCAGTTAGGGCAGAAATTGAAGCGCGCGGAAACGGTGGCCGAGCATTGCGGGCACGTGTAAGGCAGCGGATCGCGGATCAACAAATAGACGATCAGCCCGATGAACACATAAGGCCCAGACATAAGGAGAACCAGCAGCGTCCACAGGGCAGGATTCATGCCACGACGCTTGGCGTCGCGATAGACATAGCCCAGGATAAACAGCAAGCAAGAGAGCACAAAAGCCCCCGCAGTGATCGCTCCAGCCAGAGCCAGGCATGCGAGAACGGGCTGACCAGCCAAGTTGGGGGCGGGGAAATAGTCGCCATTGTGCTGCACGTTGTAGTAGTTGACGGAGCATGCGATGGCGATCGCGATGAGCCAGACGATTATGCATGTCCGCACCAGCCAGCGGGGGATGATGCGCAGCTCCTCGCGGAATTTGGTGCGCTCGTGCTTCCGGCGGAAGCGGATGAGCCGCAGACGGTCGTTCCACATGTCAGACATAGTTTCCTCGTTTTCTAGACCACCAAAAGCAATCCCTCAGGCGCCGACGGCAAACTCAACGCGGCGTCTTCGATTCGCGCGGCAAGCGTTGACCTGCGAAACCCTGCGCGACACCGCGCTGGTATAGCACTGCAGCAGCGGCGAGCAACGCTGGCACCGTCCACCAGAGCACGAAGCCCATTTCCAGGGCCAGACGCGGCACGCCGAAGTGGCCGCCGAACCAGGCGAAGGCGCGCCAGACCAGCGGTGCGCTGAACACACCGAGCAGCCAGCTTGCGGCGGTGATGATCCAAAGCAGCAGCCCGCTCCGCGAAGATTCGTCGGCTTCCTGGGCGCGCAGGCGAACGCGCATTTGCGTGCGCGCCACCAGGTCCCGGGGCACCGCAACCGGCACACCGCGCAGAGCCTGCAGTAGCTCCTGAGTTGCAGCGGCCTCTCGCGCACAATCAGCGCACTCGCGCAGGTGCTGCTCGAGCCAGGCCTGATCAGACGCTGCGATTCCTTCCACAAGAGATTCCGCCAGAAGTCTTTGGGCACGCTGGTGAAGGTTTTCGTTCATGCGGCACCTTCCGTCAGAGCGGATTTGAGCGCGGCCAGGCCGCGGTATAGCCGGGACTTTACCGTCGAAATGGGAGCCGCGAGCACGGTGGCAATTTCTTCCAGGCCAAGCTCTTCGTGAAAGCGCAGCACCAGCACTTCGCGATAGTAGGCGGGGATCTTAAGCAGCGAGATTTGCACGGCTTGCTGGTTTTCGCGCGCCAAAAGCATTTGCAGGGCAGAGGTGGCGTGCAGGTCGGGCGGCTCGAACGGCTGATGCGTTTCCGGATCGGCGAAATCCTCGAGGCTGGCGAATTTCTTGCGGCGCGAAGCGTCAATCACCAGGTTGCGCGCAATCGCGAACAGCCAGGACTCGAACTTGGATTTGGCGTTGTACTGGTCGCCGCGTTCCAGGATGCGAATCCAGGTTTCCTGGAAGAAGTCTTCGGCCAGCGCGGGGTTGCCGGTGAGGAAAAGGAGATAGCGATAGAGGCGCTGCTGGTACTGCTCGATGAGCTGGTCGAGCACGTCCGGGTCGCGACGGCGCAGGCCGAGCGCAATGGTTTGCTTATCGTCAGTCATGAGACCCGCGAAGAGTACCGGGGACCTCGAAAACGTCAGCGTGAATGCTTGTGCGCTCATACTACCTTGAATACGCAGCAGGGAGTGAAAAAGACGCAGCCGTCAGGTGGGAATGGTGGCCAGGAAGAAAGGAGAAAACCCTTGTGTTTGCAGATAGATACAGGAACAAGAGAGCTTGTCATTCCGAGCGAAGCGAGGAATCTGCTTTGGCGTGACAATCAAGAAGAAGCAGATTCCTCGTCGCCCGGCTCCTCGGAATGACAATTGTTCGCTATGGCTTGGAGGAAACAGGGCTGGCCGGTGACGAAGCGCATCTTCGTCAAGTAGGCCTCGAAAGCCTGGCGCCCGGCGCGCGTGACAACCTCGCGCAGATTGGCGTAGAGAAGAAATCGGGGCGCAGCGTCAGTAGTACGGGCAAGGCGGTCGAACTTACGGCGCACATCTACTCCTTCGTGTTCTACAATCTGGAGTCACGGCGAAATGCCAGGGGTTGTTCGCCAGCGTCGAACGGGGGACCGGAATGATTTGTCCTCAATGCAAAGCGGAGTATCGGCCCGGGTTCACGCGTTGCGCCGATTGCGATGTACCCCTGGTGTGGGAAGCGCAACACGCGCCGGGGCCCATGGGCGCTCCGGCAGAACCCGGTGATCCCAATGAGGATCCGTTCTGCTCTTTCTGGAAGGGTGAGGATGCCCGCGTGCATGCGGAGTTGTGCGAGGTTCTGGACGAAGCAGGCGTTCCCCACAATACAGTTTTTCGGCGCGATCGCCTTTTCAACTTGACGAATTTTCCCGCTTATGAGATTGGCGTGCCATTTTCGTTGTTTGAAAAAGCTGAAACGGCCGTCAAGGAAGCCTATGGGACGGATGACATCGAAGAGATAGGAAGCCGGGAACTGCAGAAGCTTCTAGTTGATCGGTCAAAGAGCACGCCTCAGCTTCCGGAAGTGCTCACTCCGACGGAGAGCCAAGACATTCCCGGTCCTCCCGCGGCTGGAGATGAGACCGGGTGGTTCGAAGAAGATGCCACCATTAAGGTATGGGAGACGGCGAAAGGCGAGCCAAGCGATTTTCTCGTCGCGGCTCTTCACGAGAATGGAATCCGTTGCCGGGTGGACCGCGAAGGCAGCAAAGCAGCAGTATACGTTCTTCCCGAAGACGAAAGCCGCGCGCGCGAACTTGTCCGCGAAGTTGTGGAAGGGCAGCCGCCGGAGTGAGGGTTGAGACACTCAGAATGGCTCAGCGCGAAGCCAGAAAAGCCCATATTTATTGAGGTTTTTTCTTGACCCCGCTCCTTCCGGCAGGCATTCTTAGGTTCCTCCGTTTCCTCTACCGCGGAGGCTCTCATGAAACAAGCGACGGTGGGATTTCGGGTGCACTCGGGATGGAGCGCGGTGGCGGCCGTGTGTCTGGAGAAGGGCGCGCCGGTGGTGCTGCAGCGTCAGCGCGTGCAACTGGTGGAGACGTTCACCTACAGATTTCGGCAGCCGTATCACACGGGGGAGAAAATGGAGCTCGCGGCCGCACGCGAATTCATCGCGGGCGTGCGGGAGCAGGGGCGGGATCTTGCGTATCGCGCAATTCACGACCTGCAAGTGGAGTTGGAGGTGCGCGGCTACCAACTCAGCCGCGGCGCGCTTCTGCTGGCTTCAGGGAAGCCTCTCCCGGAACTCGAGAAGATTCTTGCGTCGCATGCGCTGATTCACACCGCCGACGGCGAGCTTTTCCGCGAATGTCTGCTCCATGCGAGCGGGCGTTGCGGGCTAGCCGTAGTGTCCCTACGAGAACGCGAGCTATTGGAACAGGCGGCGAAAACGTTTCGCGCGCCGCGGCCCAGCCTCTTGCGGCGAGTCACGGAGCTTGGGCGCCCGTTTGGCGCACCGTGGTCGCAAGACGAAAAGTATGCGACGCTGGCTGCGTGGCTTGCGGCGCTCGCTTCCGGGAAATCCAGTACCAAAATGAGCACCGGGGAGCCTGCTTGACCTTACTTTAGCTGGCAGGCATGCTTGGGTTTCTCGACGGGGCAGGCCTCGAAAAATGCGGGGGGTTGATTCGTGTCCATTGATTCCATCAAGACGGTGGCGGTGCTGGGCGCGGGCACCATGGGGAATGGCATTGCGCACGTGTTTGCGCGCGCGGGCTACGGCGTGATTTTGCGCGATGTGGAAGAACGCTTTTTGCAGCGCGGCATGGAGACGATTGGCAAGAACCTCGATCGAGAAGTGAAGAAGGGGAAACTCGCCGAGGCGGATAAGCCGGCTGTGTTGGCGCGCTTGAAACCGGTGACCGATCTCGCAGCCATTGCGGCAGCGGACTTTGTGGTTGAGGCCGTGCCGGAGAAAATCGAGATCAAGAGGGCGGTGCTGGCCGAAGCCGACAAAGTGCTTCGCCCCGAAGTGATTCTGACGAGCAACACTTCTTCGATTTCGGTGACCGCATTGGCGGCGATGACCAAGCGGCCGGAGCGCTTTGTGGGCATGCACTTCATGAATCCCGTGCCCGTGATGGTGCTGGTGGAGGTGATTCGCGCGCTGCAGACCAACGACGCGGCCTTTGCCACAACCATGGAACTGGCCAGGAAACTGGGCAAGACTCCCGTGGCGGTGAACGATGCGCCCGGATTCGTTTCCAACCGCGTGTTGATGCCGCTGATCAATGAGGCGGCCTACGCCGTGATGGAAGGCGTGGCCACGCCGGATGCGGTCGACGCGGTGATGAAGCTGGGGATGAATCATCCGATGGGGCCGCTGGAACTCGCCGATTTCATCGGCTTGGATGTATGCGTAGATATTCTGAATGTGCTTCTGGAAGGGCTGGGCGATCCGAAATACCGAGCGTGCCCGCTTCTAAAGAAGTACGTCGCGGCTGGCTGGCTAGGCCGGAAGAGCGGAAGAGGGTTTTACGATTACAGCGAGGGGAAGAAGTAGAGCGGACCACTTCAGATGGCGGCCCCTACCCGGAGCAGACCGGAAGGTGGCGCGATGCAGATCCCTCCGCTCGGTAACGCAGAAGGCGCAGCGCTCCAGCCCCTTCGATTGCGCTTCCTTCGAAGCCAGGGGCAAGCAGAGCAGGGGGGATGAGAATGTGAAGGTGGAGCACGCGGCGGCGGGGAAACTGGAGGAGGTTTGAGGGGTGTGCTAAGCTTTGGGTTGCAGACGCGAAGTGCGCGACTGTTGAAACGTGGAACTTCGGGCTCTGTGCAACGAGGTCCCGCGAACCCCGCCAGGCCCGGAAGGGAGCAACGGTACCGGGTAAGCCAAGTGTGCCGCGGAGATCCCGAAGTTCCTCGATTTGAAAGGCAGCGATCAGCGATCAGATATCAGCGACCGGCGATCCGGAAGCCGTTGGTTGCCGTACACAACACATCCCCCAAACATCCTCTCGCACGCCGCATCGTATGATTTACACTACTTCTCGGTTGGAGTTCCTCCTCAACCGCCTTGTGCCCCCGACCGGGTTGGGGTCGCAGGGTCCGCGCGCCAGCGCAGCGTCCCGTTCGCGGGACCTCCCCACGTTACGGGGACATCACACCTGCACGCACCGTGCAGGCAGGAGGAATTGCATGAAAGTAGTGGTATCTCTTCTATTGGTATTAGCCCTTGTGTGCTCCGCGGCGCCACCCACCTACGCCGAGCCGCGCCAGGTCCTGCAGGGCACCGAAATCCATCTCACGCTGATCAATGGCATCAACACGGCCAGCGCCAGGGAAGGTGATCCCTTGATCGCAGTTCTGGCGCAGCCAGTCACGCTCGACAGCCGCATCCTTCTTCCCGCGGGCACGCGCGTGCACGGCGTCATCGGCACCATCCAGCGGTCCAAGCAGTTTGCGATGTTTCGCGGCCAGGCGTACATGAACCTCACCTTCAAGAGCATCGAGATTGATAGCCGGCTCATTCCGGTACAGATGAGTTTGCTGGCCATCGGGGAGCCGCGCGTCAATTCAGACAGCAAGCGTCGGCGCGACGTCAAGATCGTGGAAGGCGAAGTCGTCGAGCAGAAGCACGACTACAAGGGCGACGCGTTGGGCATGGCCATTGGCGGCGGCGGAGGTTCCGCGGTGGGACTGGTGTTCAGCAACGTGGCCCGCGGCTTTGGGATTGGCTTTGCGGCCGGGGCAATCTACGTGGTGGCGCGAAAGGGTAAGGAAGTGGAAATGCCCGCGCAGACCGGCATGCTGGCGCGGTTGGACAGCACGGTCACCGTGCCGTACATCGCGGCGAGCAACGAGACCGTCGGCGGCACGTCGAATTCCCGATAGAACAAGAAAGAAACCTCCTCTCACGTGCCCGCTCGTGGCAACACGGGCGGGCGTTTTTGTGCGGGACGCGAAAACTCGCGGCGAAGCTACGGCAGGTTCCGGGAAGGATCGGGCGCCGTGATTCCATCAGGGTAGAATCACGGCGCCCGTGGGGGTTCTGGCTGGACAATTCGTGGACTTTCCTTGGGGTGATGAGTGACGCGGAAAAACACCGCAGTTTGGCCGGAGCCAATCCACGTTGCCTTCCGGTCGTCGAACAATACAGCTAAGCCGGCAAAGTGCAGGAGAGTGGCCATTGTGGGAAATTCCCAACTTGCTGGAAACTATGCGTTTACGCTGAAGCCCGAGGAACGAAGTTGCATCAGCGTGGGAAGGCGTTCCATTACGGGCCATGCCCTGTGGAAATTCTAACGGGCGCTCAGCCGAGTCACGACTCCTCCCAAAACTCCTTCCCGCTCCTCGATTCACTTTTTTTGATGCACGCGATTTGTTTTTTCCTTTTCTGTCCCCGCCTTTTTCCAATTGACGCTCCGTGGAACGCCGCGATACCTTTTATCCATCAAGGGACCACATGGTCAGTACAAAGCGATTCAAAAAATTCCAAATCGCTCTATCTCAAGGAGATTCATGTCCAACGAACTGCGTAATTTTCTAGCCCTCAGTTACGATGAGCTGGAAGAACTGAATTTGAAAGCGAAAGAGCATCGCAAGAAACGCACTCCCTTCGGCAAAATCCAGGAAGAACGCCTGAAGTACCTTACCGACGAAAAGCGCATTAAAGCCGTCACGGTCCTCTTCTCGGACTTGGAAGGCCGCCTGCACATGCTCGACTATGACAAGAAATTCCTCATCAAGAGCTACGACAACCTTACCTTCGACGGCTCCTCGATTCGCGGCTTCACGGCGCAGCGCGAGAGCGATCTCAGGCTCGGCATGGATTGGGCCTCGTTCTATTGGGGGCCAGCGGACATATTCGGCGGCGGCAAAGTGCTGGTGTTCGGCGATGTCATCGACAAGGATGGGACGCCTTACAGCGCAGACATCCGGGGAGTTTTGAAGGGTTACGCTGACTCGCTGTATAAGAAGGAAGACTACACGCTCAACGCCGCGAACGAAATCGAAGGCTTCCTGTTTAGAGGTGCCGAGGCGGAGCGCCAGTACCACGACACGCAGAAGTTCGAGTATGTGAACACGGGCGGCTACTACCACTCGTTGCCCGGGGATCCCCTGCGCACGTTCATTGACACGACTGCGGAAGTGCAGCGCGCCATGGGCTTCCAAAACGAAAAGGACCACCCTGAAGTGGCGCCCTCGCAGTTCGAGATCAACTATAGCTACACGGACGTGGTTGGCGCGGCCGACCAGATCCAGCTATATAAATTGGTCTGCCGCCAGGTGGCCAACAAGATGGGCCTGACCGCCAGCTTCCTGCCGAAGCCCGTCGTGGGCGTCAACGGCAGCGGCATGCATACGAACGTTTCCGTCAGCAAGGACGGCAAGAATCTTTTCTGGGATCCCAAGGGCGAGGAAAAGCTCAGCAAGTTCGGCTGGGCTTTTATCGATCGTGTGCTCACCCACGGCAACGATCTGTGCTTGCTGATGAACTCCAGCGTGAACGCCTACCGCCGGCTCGACCCGCACTTCGAAGCGCCCAATCAGCTGAAAGCTTCGCCCGTGGACCGTGGCGCAATGATCCGCGTGCCGATCGGCAACGAACGCAGCATGCGCGTGGAATTTCGCGCCGTGGCGCCCGACGCCAATCCCTATCTGGTGATGTACTCGATCTTCAAGACCGGGCTGGAAGGCGAAACCGCGAAAATCAAGAACCTGCGCTCGGCCGAGCGTTACCTTCCGGACAACATTTATACGGCCATTGAAAACTTCGAGAAAGCCGAGTGGACCACAAAACTATTCGGCGGCGACGTCAAAGGCCGCTATGCCGACTTGAAGCGGGCTTCCGCGGATCGCTGCGCGCGTTCGCTCGGCACCATCGTCAAATCGCCCGAGGTCCAATATCATCACGAGGTCTACAACCAGTTCCTCTGGAACATGTTCTAGACTCCGGCGTATTCCCAATTTGTGCAGACCCCTGGCGTTCGCCAGGTCCCAGAAACGCTCGCCAACTTCGGATGGCGGGCGTTTTGCGTGTATGCGAATTCCAGCGGCTTTGCCGAGAACGCGGGCGGCGCTATATGTCTGATGTGGAGGAATGCGCGGGAAGGAATTCGGCCCCGCAGCGGTAAAGCTTGCCGTTGGGGAAGCTGGACACGTTGGCGATGCGCGCGGGAACGAAGATGGCTGGAGCCTTGGGTGATTCGGGCGAAAAGGGGACGGCAATGCTCACGGTGGTGGTCACGAGATAGAGGTTTTTGGTCTTGAAGCAGAGGCCTCCGCGCGACATATCAATACACACGACGATGTCATCACCAAAAGCGTCGCTGCGAACGCACGCGAAGTAATTGACCTTGGCGCGCACCCGCTGGCGGCGCTCGAGGAGTGGCGCGGGAGCAGGCGGTACGACAGGGCGGGGCGCCGGAAGTGGATGCGGGACGGAGCGTGCCGGCGGCGTATCGAGAAGGGCCACGGCAGCCGCGGCAGGCTGCGGCTTTGCCGCGGGCGCGCGCGCGGACACAAACGGGCGCAGCGACGGCAGGTGCGTGGTCTGTTTCCAGATCGTGGCCATGCCGCAATTATCGCAATAGCGCACCAGTCCTCCGTGAATGGCGCAGACATCAAATTCAAAGTCGCCGTTCTCGACGGTGATGGGCGCGCGGCAACTGCTGCATTCAAGAGCGAGGACCAGCGGGCGCTCCTCGGGCGGCGGGGGAGGCGGAAATTCGAGTTGCCAGAAATCGCGCGACTCATCCAGGAAGGCGACGCCATAGGTGTAAACACCTTCGTTCTCGGCGATTTCGCCAACGACGCGGGCTTCGACTTCCCGATTGGTGACCATGGAACGGATATGGAGCTCCTGCTCGGCAATGAGCTTGTTTGCGGAGACGATTCCGGCGCCATGAAAGCTGAGAACCACGGTCTTGGTGACTTCGGAGAAGACGCGGCCATCGGCATCGCTGCCGATTAAAAGGATGGGAACTTGCTTGGAGATACGCCCACTGCGGCGGCCCTTCTTGTAGGTCATCTTGGCAACCTGGGGAAGGGGCCAAGAGTTTTACCGCTTCCATGATAACCGACGGCGAAAGAGGCTCGGGGGGAATTCGAGCGCGTGTTGCGAGAAAAGTACCGCAAGAATGGCCAAAGCGCAGGCCAATGCGGCGAATCGGGTGGAAAAGCCCCGTTTGCTCAGAGGGGCAACGGAGTAGAAACAACAGAGCAGCGCCGTTCGACTTTAGCCGGGGAGCAGCGTTTCCTGGCTGGCGACGACTTGCCAGCCGCGCAATGCGTAGACATAAATTTGAATTACACGCGACTGGCGGCTGAAGCTACGGCCATCCTGCGTTCCACGTGCAGACCAGACCGAGGTGACAACCGCAGTGTCCTCGTAAACACGGACGCGCACGTTGGTCGCGATCAGGGTGGTGTACGTGGCCGGGGAATTTCCCACGTAAGCGATCATCGCGTTCTTGTCCAATACCATCCCATTGGGAGCGATGCCGAAAAAGTCCTCACTATAGACACGATTGAAGAATGAGGGGTTTTTCAACTGCACGGCCCGCGCAGTATCCCGCACGAGGTTTTCGAGTTCGTCGCCGCGCAACTCCGCAACCGCAGCCAATTGCCTGCGCGCGGCGGGGCCGCATTGGGCGCGGGCGGGTGAATTGGACAACAACAGAAATGAGCCGAGCAATGTCAGCGGGAGAAGCGTTTTCATTCGGAGAGACCTCAATGAACCGGTCTGCAGTAATTTGCGAAGAAACCACACAATTGCCGGGCGGACCGGTCTCTTGAACCAGTATAGCGAGGTAGGCAAGGAGCGCAGGGAGCCGGTGCGGAGAAAGTAAGCAGGGAAGGGAACGAAGAGAGAATGCGCGTCCCGACGGAGTGAATCAGAGTGCAAGCCCGCTGGAACGTGCTCAGGGGAGACGTGAAGAACGGTAGAGGAAAAGTGAGCGGCGCGCGAGCCGCGGGGGAAGGCGCGGCACAGGCGTGCGGAATTTCCGGGTGGCGCTTAAGCGGCGGCACCGGTGGAATGCGCATGCGGGCGGATGTCCAGGCCGTCGCGCTTGAGATAGCGGTACAAGCTGGTGCGGCCGATGCCGAGAATTTGCGCCGCGCGGAGGCGGTTGCCATTGCACATCTGGAGGACTTTCTGGATATGGTGCTTGCGGACTTCATCGAGCGAAAGCGGATGCCAGTCTTCGTCGTTGGCGATCCGGGGGTTGCGATGCTGGAGGTGCTCGGGCAGATCGCTGATGTCAATGAAATCGCCGGTGGCGGTGATACACGCGGTGGAGATGACGTTTTCCAGTTCGCGGACGTTGCCGGGCCAGGGATGCTGGAGGAGAAGAGTTTGCGCGCGGCGGGTGAGACCGGCGATGCTCTTGCCATAGGCATCGTTGTACTTTTTCAGGAAAAACTGGACCAGCAGCGGAATGTCTTCCAGGCGTTCCGAGAGCGAAGGGATGCGAATCTGGATGGAACTCAAGCGATAGAAGAGATCTTCGCGGAAACGGCCGGTGAGGACTTCGGCGCGAAGATCGCGGTTGGTGGCAGCGATGAGGCGGACATTGACCTGCTTGATTTCGGGAGAGCCAACGCGCTGGATTTCGCGGTTCTGGATGACGCGCAGCAGTTTGGCCTGCATGGGCAGGGAAGTCTCACCAACTTCATCCAGGAACACCGTGCCGCCATTGGCGTACTCGAACAGGCCCGGGCGAGTATCCGTGGCGCCGGTGAAGGCGCCGCGGACATGGCCGAACAATTGGCTCTCCAGGAGGGTGTCGACCAGAGCGGAACAGTTGCAGACCGCCAAGCGCTGCTGGCTGACCGGGCTGATCTGATGGATGGCGCGGGCCACGAGTTCCTTGCCCGTGCCAGTGGCGCCTACGAGGAGAACATTGGTGTAGTGGCGGGCGACCTTGCGAGCAAAGTCGAAGACTTCGAGCATGGCGGGGCCTTTGCCGACAATACCGTGGAATTCGAGATCTTTGAGGAGTTGCTCCTCCAACGCGCGGACGCGGCGCCGCTGATCGTAAAGGGCGGCAACCTCGTCGAGGGTGCGCTTCAGGCGGGCATGATCGACAGGTTTGGGGAGGAAATCGGTGGCGCCGCGGCGAATGGCCTCGAGAGCGTTGTCGAGGGTGTAATCGGCGGTCATGACAATGAGGTGGACGCCGGGATCGCAGCGGAGCGCGCGGTCCAGAAACTCAAAGGGATCCGTATTACGCATATGAATGCTGGCCAGGACGAGGCGAGAGCGCCCAGAGCGGACCAGGCGCAGAGCTTCCTCAGGGTCGCCGGTGGGGATGGGCTCATAGCCCATGTCAGAAATCAGTGCGGAGAGCGAATCGCGTTCGAGGGGTTCGTTGTCAAAAATGCACGGCGTGAGCGAGGTGTGAAGAGTTGCGACTTCAACAGATTTATAAGTTGCGTAAGCCATGGCCAAGGAAGAGGCAACAAGTGTGCCAAAGGGGACGGGAGTGTTTCGCGAAGGAGAGGCGGTGGGTCGGCAACTGTAAGTAGTGTGCAATGAATGAACTAATGAGGCATGGCGCGTCAAAAATCAGAAAACGGATGTGCGGAAGCAGGAGAGAGGATTAGAAGAGGTCGAGGAGAGTCTCCCAATTCGGGCCATTGTTCCGAAACGGAAGGGAATAAGAAACTAATTTACGGGGAAGCGATTGCGGCTGTGGCGAGGCTGCGCGGGATTCAGGCGAAATTCGTGAGAACCGTCAACGTCGCAGCCGATGAACTCCGCTTCATAGGCGATGGGAAAGGAACGCTGAAGAGAAGCCGGCTGGAGCGTGCGAATGAAAACGAGGGCGCCCTCGGCGAGCATGTGCTTCAGGGAGATGTGGTTGCCGGCGAAGTCGTCCCAGGAGAGCTCGGACTTTTCGACGAAGAAGATTTCATCCTCGTCCCAGCCGGAGACTTCAACGCGGCAACTGCTGGCAATAGGAAGCGCTTCCGAAAGCACGAGCGTTCCTCCCGAAGAGGAGAGAGCAGTTTTTCTGCCAGGGGAAGAGAATGCAAAAGAAAGCAGGGAAAGCAGTTAGGCGGGATTAGGGAGAACAAATGTGCAGGCGAGAAACAGAACGGCACGCCGATGGTTCAGAGTGAAGCAGAACGCTGAGGGAGTCCGGCGCGGCTCAGAAGCAGATGCGAAACGCCGCCCTTTGCACGAAGGGGAAAATCCGCTGGAATATGACCAAGCCAACGAGCAAACCGGCCATGGCAAAACTGTTACCGCGAATCCAGTCGAGATAGCGCTGGGCGCGGTCCTCGGCCATGAAGACCATTATGCCAGTGCTTCCATCAAGTGGCGGGACAGGAAGGAGATTAAACGTGCCGAGGAGAAGATTCAGGGAAAAGACGATGAAAAGGGTCAGGAATACAATACCGGGTATGCCAGTGAGCGGATCGATCGAAAGAAGATGCTGGGAACGCCCGATGCGGATGGCCAGCGCGGCCATGATCATGAGTGTGAAGTTGGCGGCGGGGCCGGCGAGGGCCATCCAGGCAGAGCGGTGAGGATGACGGCGTTCCCAGAGCGGATCGTAAGGAGCGCTGGCCCAACCGATCATGCCGCCGGAGAAAAAAAAGCTGAGGATAGGGATAACAACCATGCCAAAGGGCGCCCGGCGGATGTGAGGGATAGGATTGAGGGAGACTTGGCCACCGAGGGCCGCGGTGGTGTCTCCTCCGAGTTTGGCGACGAAGGCATGGGCCGCTTCGTGACAGGTGGTGGAGAAAAGAAACGCAACGTACCAGATAAAGCCGAGCGCGAGTGTTTCGGGAGAGAGATCCGGCATAGAAAGTTAGGTTAAAGTTTCAGGTGGCCGAATGCAAGAAAGGAGGAGTCAGGAAACGAGGATGGATGTACGGGAGACGGAGGGGTAGCTTCATGCGGACCTGCAGGGCGAGCGAGGCAAGGGGCTATGCACGGACAATAGTTTGCGGTATGGTGAAACCAATAAGTGTGTTGGCCGCCTATTTCCGGTGTGCTGAGGAAAAACAGGTTGAGGCTTCACGATGAAGGCGTGTTTCCTTAGCACACCCGCGGCAGTTGAGAGTAATCCCTTACAGTACGGTGAATTCGCAAAGCCCGAACCGGCAGCCGGCGAGGTGCTGGTGCGGGTGCAGGTGTGCGGCGTGTGCCGCACGGACCTGCACGTCATCGAGGGGGAGCTGCCTCCGAAAAGGTCGCCGGTGATTCCTGGGCGCCAAGTGGTGGGGCGGATTGCGGCGAGGGGCGCAGGGGCGGAGCGGTTCGCGGCGGGGACGCGGGTGGGAATCGCGTGGCTGCACAAGACGGACGGTACGTGTGAATACTGCCGGCGCGGAGAAGAGAATTTGTGCGATACGCCGCTCTTCACCGGGTACAGCGTGAACGGCGGGTATGCGGAATACATCGTGGCGCCGGAGGATTTCGTTTATGCGATCCCGGAAGGATTTCCAGACGAGCGAGCCGCGCCGCTTCTGTGCGCGGGCATCATCGGCTACCGTTGCCTGAAATTGAGCGAGATCCATAGCGGAGAGCGGCTGGGATTTTACGGGTTTGGCGCGGCCGCGCACGTGGCGATTCAGGTGGCGCGTCACTGGGGAGTCGAGGTCTACGCAGCGACGCGTGATACGCGGCACCAGGCGCTGGCACGGGAGTTGGGTGCGAGGTGGACGGGAGGAACGCTGGAGCAGCCGCCGATGAAGCTGGATGCGGCGATCGTGTTCGCGCCGGCTGGAGAGATCGTACCGGCGGCATTGCGAGCCTTGCGGAAGGGCGGGCGTTTAATCCTGGGCGGCATTCATATGAGCGCGATACCCTCATTTGCGTATGAATTGCTGTACCAGGAGCGGGTGATCCGCAGTGTGGCGAACAATACAAGGAAAGACGGCGAAGATTTCTTGCGACTAGCGGCGGAGATTCCGGTGCGGACGCACGTGCAGGTGTTTGCGTTGCCGGAGGCGAACCGCGCGCTGAATGCGCTGAAAAATGACGCGATACCAGGTGCGGCCGTTTTATGGGTGGGCGCTTAGGCCGCCACTACGGAGACGATTAGCAAGTGGCGATGTTGTTTTCGCAGGCGTGTTGCAGGAGCAAATAGAGAGGAATTCCTACCAGCAGTTTCTTCGGAAGATCCATTTCACAATTGAGGCATTCGGGAATTTGCGCGGGTTGTGGACGACGCCTTCGGCTGACACGGGAGATCCGGGAGCGTGCAGTGGAGGGAGGCAAGGATTCCAGCGCTCTAGGATTTTCTTGGACACCGAATTGTGATGAAAATGAATCAGAGATCACGAGGAGGTGTGTATGAGCAAGGAGAGAGAATCAGCTTCGGGAGCCACGGAGGGAGCCCGCAGGGCGAGCGGAGGGGCTCCCGAAGAGCGGCGTGACGGCCGGGGCCGGTGGTCGGCGAAACGCAAGTTTGCAGCGGTTCTCCGGCTGCTGCGCGGAGAGGATCTTGAAACAGTTTCGCGCGAACTGGGGGTGACCGCAGCGACGCTGTCCGGCTGGCGCGATCAGTTCCAGGAGGGCGGCGCGGCAAACCTGAAAGCGCGGGAAGTCGATGTCGACAACGAAGAGACGCAGCGGCTGAAATCGCTGGTCGCCGATCTGAGCATGAGCAACGAACTGCTGCGCGAAAAAATCCACCGCATGGAGGCCGGACGCCCTTTGGTCTGGCGGAGGCCGAAGCCATGAGCCGCGCCGCTTCGCCCTTGACGAAGAAAACCTACGGCGTGGTGCGTGTGACGCGCGAATGGGAGATGGCGCGTTCCAGTTTCTATCATCAGCGCGCCGTCGCCGCACAACCCGACCGGGTTCTGCAACGGCGCGGACCGAAGACGGCTTGGAGCGATGCGGCGTTCCTCGAGAAAATCCGCGAAGTGCTGGCGGCCTCGCCGTTTTACGGCGAGGGCCATCGCAAAGTGTGGGCGCGGCTGCGCTTCGCGGGAGTGCGCACGTCGAAGGCGCGGGTGCTGCGGCTAATGCGCGAAGCACAGCTGCTCGCGCCGTCACGCATGTTTCCGAAGGCCGAGAATCCGCATACGGGCACGATCATCACTGCGCGGCCGAACGAAATCTGGGCCAGCGACCACACCATGACAACCACCGTCGAGGAAGGCCATGTGACCGTGTTCGTGGCCGTGGATCACTGCACCACGGAATGCGTGGGCCTGCACGCGGCGAAAAGAGCCACGCGCTTCGAGGCGCTGGAACCGCTGCGGCAAGGAGTGCGCGATTACTGCGGCGGTTTCCGTGCCGGCGCGGCGGCGGGCATCCGTAACCGGCACGACCACGGCAGCCAGTACATGAGCGACGACTATCAGGTGGAAATCGCTTTCCTGGGCATGGAGTCTTCGCCGTCGTTCGTGCGCCAGCCGGAATGCAACGGCTGCGTCGAACGCTTCATTCGCACGCTGAAGGAGCAGTTGCTGTGGGTCAGGGTGTTCCAGAACGTCGAGGAACTGCGGTGCGCGCTGGCGGAATTTCGTGAGCGTTACAACCAACGCTGGATCGTCCAGCGCCTGGGCTACCTCACGCCCGCCCAAGCTCGCCAGCAACACCTTGCACTCGGAGCCGCCGCATGAATACACTCAATTCACTGTCCAAAAAATCCGGCGCTAAACAAGGGAGGCAAGGATGAGGTACGGGAGGTGCGAGTGGGAGGCGGGTCTAAGGTAAGTAGCGAATATATTAGGCCTTAGACTAACTGCTTAATTTTTCAACGGCCCTCTGTGTGATTTTGCATCACAATATGGGGGAAAACGCTCAAAGACGATGGCCAAGGCTCCTTCTCATCCCCAGGCCGAAGTGGGTAAGTAGAAGTAACAGAATGGGTTAGGCCCAATTTGTCGTACTGGGACGGTTCGGCACAGGGGGTGCACATAGGAACACCGAGATTGGGGTCAATGGATGAGCGCTTCCCTCGTTCAGGCTTTCTTGATGCAGCTGGGGCATCCGCAGAGTGCAGTTCTTCTAACTCGCTCCACAAGCCTTCAAGAGAAAAGACAAGTGCAATTCCCGGGGGACGAGGATTGGATGAAACTTGTTGATCCCTGTAGTGGTTGACAGGGAGAAGAGCATGACGGTGACAACGACAAATCGCTCCCACCGCGTCGTGTACATGGTGCTGCTGTTGTTGGTGGCCGTGGCCTTGACCTCGGCACTGGTTCTGGCGGGGGAGCAGAGCTGGGGAAGCGAAGAAAAGGAAGTTTCCGAGCGGATTCCTGCGAGCGCACAAACCATAAACGTGAAGGCGGAGTTGACGGGATGGCGATGCGCCTAGCCACGGCCGCACAGCACCTGGCGATGCTGCTGGGGAGTGCGGTTGTGCTTCTGTCTGTGGGAGTCGCACCGGCGAAGGCAGACATCCATCCAGTACCGCTGGAGAAGAACGCGGATTCGGCGAAATGCCTGGAGTGTCATGCGGAGAAGGCGAAGGGTAAGGCGGTGCACACGGCGATCTCGATGGGGTGCACCACGTGTCACGAAATTCGAGTGAACAAGGATGTAACGCGGGTCAAGCTGACCACCACGACACCGCAAGCGCTGTGCTTCACCTGCCACGCGGACAAGAACGCGGCGGAGATCAAGGGCTTGGTACACAAACCGGCGGTGCGGGATTGCCTGAAGTGCCACGACCCGCACAGTTCGGACAATAAATATGAATTGTTGAAGCCAATGGCGGGCGGGGTGAAGGAAAACCTTTGCCTGAGCTGCCACACGACCGGCTTGAATGTGCCGGAGAAGGGAAGCCGGCACGCGGCGCTGGATATGGGGTGTGAGACGTGCCACCTGACGCACAAAGTTGGCGCGGAGCCGACGCCCGAAAATATGTACCACCTGACGAAATCGGCGCCGGCGCTCTGCGTAGATTGCCACGATCCGAAGGACGCCAGCCTGCAAAAGGCGCACCAGAACCAACCGTTCGGCAGTGCGAATTGCCTGGAGTGCCACGATCCGCACCAATCGGCGGCGCCAAAGCTGATGGCGAAGTTCATGCACCCGCCGTTTGCCGACAAACAGTGCGAGGTGTGCCACGCCCCGGCAAAGGACGGGAAAGTGGTGCTAACGCAGGCGGACGCGAAATCATTGTGCGTGATGTGCCACGGTGAGCAGACCAAACAAATCGAAACGGCCAAGGTGCAGCATCCGGGAGCAGCGGGTGATTGTACCGATTGTCATTCGCCGCATGCGAGCAAGACGCCCGGGCTGCCGAAGACAAACGGCGTGGAGATTTGCCTGACCTGCCATACGGAACAGGCGGACATGCTGAAGACAAAAAAGATTTTGCACCGTCCGGCATTTCGGGATAGCTGCGGAACGTGCCATGACGCGCATGGCAACGATAACGCGCATTTGCTGCGAGTGAAGGACGTTAACACGCTTTGCCTGGAATGCCATGGGCCGGACACGGTGCCGGAGAGGCTGGAAAGCCAGCATTTGATCGCGATTTTCGACGGGAAAGTGAAGCTGCCGGAGAAGTATCACGTGCCGATCCTTTCGCTGAAGTACAACGCAGGGCACCCGGTGGAATTCCATCCGATCGCGGGGCCGGTTGATGCCAAGAATCCGGCGGCCGGACAGATGAACTGCCTGACCTGCCACCAGGCGCACGCCGGCAATCAGGTGGGGATGTTGGTGAAGGATCAGAAGCCAGGGATGGATTTCTGCAACACCTGTCATAAGGGCAGGCTGAACTAGGAACGGGAGAGGCGTAAGTATGTTCGCTCATCGCGCAAATACGACTCGCGGCTTGAGAGGCATGGCAGCCCTGGCTGCCCTGCTGGCGCTTGCATTGACCCTCCCCGGCGTTGCGAGTGCGGCCCAGAAAAAGAAGAAGAATGCGGCAGACCCAAACGCGAACCTTCCGAAGCGCGTGAATTTTGATATCAGCAAGATCGTGTGGCCCTCGCCGCCAGAGATCGCGCGGGTCAAGTTTGTGGAACAGCTCACGGGCGAAAAGATCGATTTCAACAGACCGATCAACAAACCTCAAAAGGCCAAGCAGGGCTGGATGGACCGGTTGGCAGGCACGAAGCCGCAGGTGGATACGGTGCAGGATCTCCCCTTCCAACTGGTTCGAACGTACGGCCTGGCTTTTGATTCGAAGGGGAATATCTACGCGGCGGATCAGGCGGTGGGAGCTATCTTCGTGTTCAACCCGGACGCGGACAAGAAATTCGACGTGAAGTTGATCCGCAACGGCAAGGAAGCGCATTTCGGGCTAATCAACGGGCTGGCGATCGACGACACCGACCGGCTTTTCGTAAGCGACGACCAACACCACAATGTGATTGTCATCAACCCGCAGCACCAGCAGGAAGCCGCTTTTGGCTCGGACGTGCTGGTGCGTCCCGGCGGCATGGCCATCGATGAGGAGAACCGCTTCCTGTATGTGGTGGACACGGGCAGCGACGTTGTGGATGTGTTCGATGCGGACAGTTACAAACTGCTGCGGAAGATCGGGACAGCGGGGAAGAAACACGTGTTGACGGACGCGGGGAATTTTTCGCTGCCGACGAATGTAGCTGTGGATAAGGAGGGCAACGTCTATGTGACGGACACGCTAAACAATCGCGTGGAGATCTTCGATGCGGACGGAAAATTCGTTAGCGCGTTTGGCAGGAGCGGCGATGGCCCCGGACACTTCGCGCGGCCCAAAGGAATTGCGATCGACAGGGACGGGCACATTTGGGTGGTCGACGCGGTGCAACAGCGGGTGCAGGTTTTTGATACCGAAGGACGGCTGCTGATCTACTTCGGCCAGCCGGGGAACTGGCCGGGACAGTTCTCGGCCCCGTATGACATTGCGATCGATCCGAAGAGCAATCGAGTGGTGACGTCGGAGCAGTTTCCGGGGCGCGTGCAGGTGTTTCGCTACGTGACCGACGCGGAAGCAGCGTCAGAAAAGGCCAGCCGCGAAGCGCAGCCCGATAGCACAACAACGAAGCCGGCAGCGGAGCCGGCACAAAAGTCGCCAGAAGGCACGCCACCGAAGAGTGACGCGGCCGCGAAGGCGCAAGGATTGGTGACTCCATGAGGCGCCCAGAGCTCTGGCTGTCTCCGGAAAACCAAAACGGGGAGGGGCGGGTCCGGCCGACTTGTCCCTTTTCGATTCGGAGAAGTGATCGTTCGAACGAAGTAGCGGTGGAGTGTTGCAACACAAATCAGGAGGTTCTTTCAATGAAAAGAGTCATGTTGTTACTAGTAGGAGTTCTGGCGGCGGCGACGTTTGCTTCCGCCCAGGTGAACTCGACTTGGTCGTCGCCGACGGACGTGTTGGGTGCGCACCTCGTTTATGGACGGGGTTGTGTAGCCTGCCACGCACCGCACAGCGGCGCACGGGGCAACGGCATCGCGACAACGGACACCACCAGCGGTGATGCGGCGTTGTGGGGTGCGAATGTTGTGCCGTATTACAGCCAGACGTTTGCGTTTGGCGATGCAGGCGCTTACCCAGTTACGACCCCGGCGAATATGGCTGCTGGCGTACATGACCCGACGGTCGGCATCATGCTCTGCCTAAGCTGCCATGACGGCAATATAGCAAAGAACGGAATGATGACGGGCCAGACCGTCGAAGTGATCCCGAATGCGATCGGGGGTCACGCTCCGACGTGGCTCGGCAACGAGCCGGGCGGTACCCCAGGCGACTACAAGAACGATCACCCGGTGGGACCGTTAGCCCTGATCGGCTGCGGCGGATCGTACAACTGGGATTGCACGATTGCGGGCGGGAAGCTGGTAGCCCCAGCGGGCAGCCACTTCGCGCAGTTCCAACTCGACTATGGCTTCACCGTGAGCACCGTGTCCTTTGACGGCGTCAACCCCGCGGTGAACTGCACCACCTGCCACGACCAGCACAGCATGACGGCCTATGCCGGCACGATCGGCAACGTCAAGGGCGTGTTCCAGACGATGTTCTTCGTCCGCGGCTACTACAACCCCAGCAGCGCGACCAGCAACTCGGTGGCGCAGTTCTGCCGTCAGTGCCATGGCGGCGAATCGAACGAAATGCACAACACGAACCTCCCGACGACCTAAGACGGGATGTTCATGAAATGGGGGGAGGAAGTTTCTCCCCCCTTTTCGAGTGATCAGAGATCTATGGTTAGCAAAGTAGAAGCAAAGAAGCGAAGTGGGCAGAGGGGAATATGAAGAAGGCGCTGATAGCGATGGTGCTGGCGGTGCTGGCGGGCATGGGGTCATCGGCGAAGGGGCAGATGGCGGTTTCTCATGATCCGACGGCCACTCCGGCAGCGCCGGATGCAGACACGGCGACGGTCACTCCAGAGAAGCCGGTGGCTCGGGTAAACGGAACAGTGCTGACGGACCGCGATTTGCTGCGCGAGATGTTCACGATTTTTCCCTATGCGCGGCAGCACAACGGCGGATTTCCCAAGGCGATGGAAGAGGACATTCGCAAGGGCGCGCTGCAAATGATTGTGTTTGAGGAGTTGGTGTACCAGGAAGCCAAGCGGCGGGGGATGACGGTGACGCCGGCGAAATTAGATCACGCCGTGATGGAGTTCCGGAAGCAATTCAAGAGTCCCGACGACTACAAAGGGTTTGTGACCTGGGAGTGCCAAGGCTCGGAGCAAGTGCTGCGGCAGAAAGTCCGGCGTTCGCTGCTGATTGACCAACTGCTGGCCGTCGAAGTGAAAGACAAGTCCGGCGTTTCGCTGGCCGAAGCGAAGGCTTACTACGAAAAGAACGCCGCGACGTTCCGGTTGCCGGAATCTTTTTCCTTCCAGACGATTTCGATCCTGCCCCCTGAAAAAGCCACGGGGGAGCAATTAAAGGACGCCCGCAAACGGGCGGAGGACGCACTAAAGCAGGCCAAGGCAACCAGGAATTACGAAGAGTTCGGCTTGCTGGCGGAAAAGATTTCGGAAGACGACTACCGGGTGATGATGGGCGAGCACAAGTCCGTGGATCGCGACAAATTGCCGCCGCAGGTGGTGAGCGCGGCCCTGGCCCTGCAACCCGGGCAGGTGAGCGAATTGATCCAGGTGGATCAAGCCTTAACGATAGTGCGGCTCATCGCCCACAACCCAACCGGCATGCAGAAATTCGAGGACGTAAAAGAATCGCTGAGCAAGCAATTGCAGAAGCTGAAGACCGAGCAACTGCGGTCTGGGCTGGATAAGAAGCTTCGGGCGACGGCGAAGGTGGAAGTGTTGTAGGAGAAAGGGCGGCGGGGTTGTGAAGTGGCGCGCAACGTGGATCGGATGCTTCATCGTGCTGGGGGCGGCAGCGCGCGTGCCGGCGCAGGTTACGGTCGGAAACGATGTGAGCATGAATATGAACGGGCAGATTTCCGCCGGGTATACAGGGGACTATGGAAACCAGATTCCCTCAGACCATGGGATAACGGCCGGGGGAAACGCCACGCTGAACGGATCCTATTACGATCCGAATTTTCTATCGTTCCAGGTAAGCCCTTATTTCAATCAATCGCGAGACAATTCGACGTCATCGTCGATTTCCGATAGCAGCGGAGTACTGGCGAGCGCATCGCTTTTCAGCGGGAGCAATTACCCAGGCTCAATAAGCTACTCGAGAACCTACGATAGTTTGGGCACGTTTGGCGTCCCTGGCTTGCCGAATTACACGACCCATGGAAACTCGAATGGATTTAACGTCGGCTGGGGAGTGAATGTACCGGATATGCCGCATGTTTCGCTTAACTACGCGCAAGGCACGAATGATTATTCGATCTACGGGACCGATGCGAATGGGTCGTCGGACTACCATAACTTCAATGCCCACGCCATGTATCAGCTTGGCGGCTTCAACCTAAACGGCGGATATGTCTACAATCAGACCCACGCGCAATATCCACTGATCCTGCAAACTCAACAACTAGAGAATTTGAACAACGATGGGAACTCATATTCCTTCGGAGCGAGCCGCGATCTACCATTGCACGGAAGTTTCAGCGCGAACTTCAACCGGTCGGATTTCACCTCCGATTTTTTTGATGGCCGCTATCGCGGCACCGTGGACACGGTTAGTTCGAGTGTGAATTTCCATCCCGAAGCGCAATGGACGCTGGGAGCCGATTTCAACTACACGGACAATTTGCTGGGGACGCTGTATCAAAACATAGTTTCGGCCGGCGGCATCCTGCAGCAGAGCACGCCGGGTCAATCCTCCAATTCCTGGGATGCGAGTGCACTGACGAGTTACAACCTGACAAAACATTGGATCTTCTATGGGACGTTTGAGCACCGCGATCAGAGCTATTTCGGAAGCGCGTTCGGGTCGAATTCGCTGACCGGCTCCGTGAATTATTGGAACCGGCTGCTTGGCGGGTCGTTCAGCACGGTACTGAGCGTCACGCGAACAACTGAGGACTCATCCAACCTGAGCACGGTGGGATTACTTTCCGTGGTGAACTACGCCCGCAAGATAGAGCTTTGGGACGTGAGTGCTTCCGGGAATTACTATCAGAACACGCAGACGTTGTTGGTGGGGTATACCACTTCCGGATGGGGCTATTCCGGACAGCTAGGCCGTAAATTTGGGGCCTTGCATTGGAGTGCCAACGCCGGCGGATCACGAAGTTTATTGAATGTATCCTCCGCGTATGGCTACAATTCGCAGAATTATGGAACGGGAATTAACGTGAGGTGGTTTGGATTCAGCGGCACGTACTCGAAATCCAGCGGAACCGGGCTTCTTGGGGTGAATGGAGTGATCACGCCGCCGCTCTCGGGCGGGACGACGCCTCTGCCGACCGACCTGATCCTGTACGGAGGCCATGCGTACGGGGGAGGAATCGGAATCAACCCATATAAGCGGCTGACAATTACGGCCAGCTACGCCAGAGCATTCAGCGATACCGTTAGCAACAGCGTGGGTTCGCAGAACAATTCGGAGAATGTGTTTGGCCGCATACAATATCAGTACCGGCAGATGTTCTTCACGGGGGGATACAGCAGGTTCGTTCAGGGATTCAGCGCTTCCGGTACTGCCCCTGCTCAGCTAAACTCGTTTTACGTTGGTGTGCAACGATGGTTCAACTTCTTCTAGACCGGGCATCAAAGAAAAGGCGATGCCCGATTCTGGAAGTGGCCACGGCTATTCTCCTCTTGGTCACCCCGGCTTGGGCCGGACAGAAAAGCAAAAAAGCGGATAAGAAGGCGTCGGTGCAGGCGAGCGTTCCAGATTTGTTGCTGGAGGGCGGGCGCAAGCTTGTGTACGAGAGGAACTTCGGCTGGGAACGCGACGTGAGGCCGAAGAAAGGTTTCTGGGCGCGGGTGGTGGACGTGGTGGCGGGGCCGCCGGAGTACCACTCGATGGTGAGGCCGTACAGCGTGGTGACCGACTCGCGCGGACGGATTATTGTGACGGACCCGGATGCGTTCGGGATCCACATTTTTGATTTTGCGCAGCAGAAGTACAAGTTTATTTCGCGGCACGATAAGGGAAAGAACTCGCTGTTTGCGCCGCAATGCGTGGCGGTGGACGCGAAGGACAGTATTTATGTGACGGATTCGGAGTCGGGCAAGATTTTTGTGTTCGACGCAAATGGCAAATATGAGCGCATGATCGGCGCCCTGAAGTATGGAGAAGGAATTTTCAAGCGGCCAACGGGCATTGCAATCGATTCGGCGGCCGGGCGCATCTATGTGTCGGATACCCTGCGCAACAAGATTTACGTGATGGACATGATGGGCAGCGTGGTGCAGACGATCGGCAAGCCCGGAGGCGGCGAGGGCGAGTTTAACTTTCCGACAGAATTGCGGCTGGAAGGCAATGATTTGATTGTTGTCGACGCGATGAATTTCCGGGTGCAAGTGCTGGACAAGTCGGGGACATTCCAGTACGCGATTGGAAAAATCGGCGACTCGTCCGGGGCGATGTTCCGCCCGAAAGGAATTGCCGTGGATTCGGAAGGCGACCTGTACGTGGTGGACGGGCTATGGGGCGCAATACAGGTTTTTGATCGCAAGGGTGAGCTGCTTTATTACTTCGGGAGGCGGGGGACCGCTGCCGGACAATTTCAATTGCCAGCAGGACTATTCATTGACCGGAACGACCGGATTTATGTGGCGGACTCGCTGAACCGGCGCGTGCAGGTTTATCACTATTGGGGAGTGCCTAAATAAGGCACAGGGGGAGCGCAGTGAGAAAGACATTGTGGATCTGCGCCGCCATGCTGCTGGCCGGTGCGGTGGCACGAGGCCAGCAGGTCACCGGCGACGTGCTGGGCGCGCATGATTTGACGCCAAGCGGCATTTCGCCGATCAAGGGCGGCCTGTCTGCTTCCTGCCTGTATTGCCATGCGCCGCACTCGGGCGTTGGAGGAAACACGCCGCTGTGGAACCAGCAGCTCTCGACCAGCGTGTATACAACGTATACGAGCACGACAGCCGCAGAGAAAGAAACGCAGCCCCTGCTGGGAGGGTCGAGCAGCTTGTGCTTGAGCTGCCACGACGGAACCGTCGCGCCGGGTCAGACGGTGGCGTACAAGACAATCCCAATGACCGGGCAGATGAAAGCGATCGACCAATTCTCGACAAATTTGCAGGGATCGCATCCGTTCAGCCTGGTGTTGCCGCTCGTGGATTCGCCGGACCTTGCGGCGTCGCTGGTTTCGCAGGGCAAGACGGCCGATCCAACGGGCACGATCAAGTTGATCAAAGGAAACATCGAGTGCACCACTTGCCACAATCCGCATGTGCAATCAACGGATCTGTTGTCACCGAATTTCTTGCTCATAGACAGCTCGAACGGTCATCTGTGCCTGGCGTGCCATGATCCGAATCGCGTGGTGACGGGGAAACAGAACCCCTTGGCGGGCTGGACGGTGAGCATCCATGCTACAGCAACGAACAAGATTGCTTCGCAGGCAAATGCGGGGAGCTATCCTTCGGTAGGGCAGAATGCGTGCATTTCCTGCCATGCGCCGCACAATGCGCTTGGCGGTACCCGGCTGTTGCGCCAGCCAAATGAAACGGATTGCGTAGCGTGCCACGGCGGAGGCACAAACATGGCGCCAGCTGCGCTGAATGTGTTCGCGGAATATGCGAATCCGAAGGTTGGCCACCCGTTTATGACGGGAACGAGCGCGCATGACGCGGCGGAGAGCAACATCTTGAACAACAATCGCCATGCCACTTGTGCCGATTGCCACAATGGACATGCGTCGGGCCAAGTGGCGGCGTTTCCCGTGCCGCCGATTACGCGAGCTTCCCAGAACGGAGTTGCGGGTGTAAGCGCGACGGACGGAATCACGGCGGTGACCCCAACCGTCAACCAGTATGAGAATTGTTTGCGCTGCCACGGAACGAGCGTGGGGAAAGTGGCCAATCCGATATTCGGATACTTGCCGCTGCGCGCGGTTACTTCCGGAGACATGTTCAACGTGATACCGCAATTCGCGATGGCGAGCAGCTCAAGCCATCCGGTCACCCACGTGCGAATGAGCGCACTGCCACAGCCCAGTTTGCTGGCGAATATGCTGAACCTGGATGGGGCCACGCAGGGGCGGAGCGTGGGCGTGCAGATTCTATGCACGGATTGCCATAATAGCGACGACAATCGCGAATTCGGGGGATTGGGACCGAATGGCCCACACGGTTCGAAATGGACGCATATCCTGGAACGGCGCTATGAGTTTTCGCAGACGACGGCGCCGGGACAGTTGATCACGAACCTGATGCCGACACCGGACCTGTCGATTAACGGGCCTTATGCGCTCTGCGGCAAGTGCCACAACTTGACCGTGATCCTAGCGAATACGAGCTTCAGCGAGCACGCGCGGCATATCAACGATGGGTTCTCCTGCTCGGCGTGCCATACGGCGCATGGAATGGGCTCCGTGAGCGGAAGCATCTCCGGCGAGCGGCTGGTGAATTTTGACGTGAACGTGGTGGCCCCAAACGGCGCAACGCCGATTATGTATAGCCGGGCGACAAACTCCTGCAACCTGACATGCCATCAACACCCACACACGGCGTTAGGCGCGGGCCCTGCAGCGGCCGCAAAGCCGCATCCCTAATATTTAAATTGTGCGCGGTGCACAGCTTGAGATCCTTCGGGGCGCAAACTACGCGCCCTTCAGGATGACAGTGTGTTGTTGTGTCTGAGTGTGACGCGCAAGACTAAGGCCCGTGAAATTCCGGCTCAGCTGAATTGGATTTTAGGCGCAAGGAACGCGCCGCTGGGACGGCGAGTTCGGCTACTGCTTCTTTTCATAAGTAAACATCATTTCGGTCATGTCCGGATCGCGCGCGACGATTTGCGTGGTGATTAGCGAATCAGAGAGACCCTCAGGGGCGCTGGCCGGGAGCTTGTCGTTGGAGAGGGCGAAGCCACCGGGATTCAGCATCAGCGACATGTTGACGCGGGCGAGGGACTGCTCGAAGGAATTGAAGTAGACAAAGATGTTGGTGCCAATGATGAGATCGAAACCCTGCTGGGGTGCCGGCGGAAGGTGCTGGAAGACGATGTTCAGGTCCAGGGGAGTGACGCGGCGGACAATTTCAGGACGGATTTTGACGGCGCGCGTTTGTGTTTCGGCGGCTGCCCCCGAGGGGACGGCGATGGGTGCGACGGGCTCGCCAATGCGATCGCCAAGTTTTTGCCAATAACTGACGAAATTCTTGCGGTATTCGGGAGTGTGGCGGGCCGAAGTGTCCCAGGGAAGCTGGACCGTGTATGACCGCCCCGCGGCAGCATTTTTCCTGGCGCGGCTAATATGAAAATTCACGTCGGAACTGATGTCGAGAGTATAGAGCTCAACGGTAGCCGGATCGGCAAGGCCCAGGCGGAAGAGAGAATCCAGCACGGCAAAGGGCTGGACGGTCTGCAGGGGATAAAAATCGTTGCCCTTTTCTTTGTTGGCGAAATCCAAGCCCGGGCCGACGACTGCGACGCGATGAATACTGCCGGGCTTGAGCAGACCTCTTTCCGCCATATGGCGAAGGTGCTCGTCAATCAGGAAATCGGGCCAGAGATTGGTGTCGAGAGAGATGCCGCGCTCCTGGAAGAGTTGGAAGCGTGAATCGTCTTTGGGCTGCGCAAGATAGTGGAGGTACTCATCGCGGAGGCGGGCCAAATTAGCGAGCAGGTATTCCTTAATTCTCTTGCGGTCCCCGGGCGTCTTGAAGGAATAACCCTTCTTTTCGAGAAACGCGCGCATATGGGCGATGCCTTCCTTGGCATTGGGGGAAGCCATCGCGCGGATCAGGTCATTGGCGCGATTTTCGGCGAAGGCATTGACGAGGGAACTGCTGCCGTACTTTGGCAGATATTCATCGTCAATGCGGTATTCCTTGGTGAAGGTCACGCCGAAGCGCAGAAGATTGCTGAGGGTGTCTTCCTCACCGCGATCGAGACGTTCACGGATTTGACGGTCTTGTTTTAGAACCCACGCGGACCACTGGGCCGGATCGCTTGCTGCAGAACTCTTCAATTCGGCAGGAAGCGAGCCGGACATCGCGGAGAGAACGGGCCGAGCTTCCTCGAGAGAGATGAATTGCGCTTTTGGGAGAGTCTGAGCATGAACTGAGCAAGGGGATAAGCAAAGGGAAAGAAATGCGCCGGCGAGGAGTCTTTGGATTGTCATTGCCACCTTGCAAAGCTATTTGGAAGTGGGAGCGTGGGAGCCGGATTTAGCCTGATCGATCAGTTGCTGAACTTTGTCGCGAGCTTCGTAGTTCGGGTTGGTGTCGAGCAATTTCTGCCAGACAGCGATGGCGCCAGCCGCGTCATTTTTGCTCTGCCATTTGACGATCCCGATGTTGAACAGGGTGTTGGCCTTGTTGGGCTCATACGTGAGAGCCTTGTTGAACTCGGCGAGGGCCGTGTCCGCGTTTCCGCTGTACCAGTAAGCGGTGCCCATGTCCGTGCGGACGGCGGCATTGGCAGGTTGGAGCTTCAAGGAGCGCTCGTAGTAATCGATGGCCGCCGGGTACTGCTTGACGTCGTAATAAATATTGCCGATGCGTGCGAGCAATTCGGGATTGTTGGGGTCAGATTTCAGGCTGTCAAGAAGAGGAGCGGCTTGCGTGTCGGCCATCTTCTTCAATTGATCGGGAGTGGGCATGGCGGCCAAGGGGCCCAGCGGAGCGGGAGGCGGATTGCCGGCCGGAGCCGTGGGAGATGTCACTGCGGGTGCTGCGGGAGCCGGAATGAAGGATTTGCGGATGAACCAGCCGCCGGCCAAGCCGAGCAACAGGGAGATCAATGCGACGGCGAAGGCCTGAGTGGTGGTCCAGTTCACGCTCACATTTGTTGTTTTGATCTCGGGCACGATGTGCGGCTCCTTCTGCTGAGAATGCTGGTACGAGCTAGTTCTTTACCGCGCCGCCGGTCCTGGCTTCGGCAATCATTTTTTCAACAATGGGGCGGCGATCGAGGTCGGGATGGACCTTGAGCAGCTCTTGCCAGGCCGCGATGGCTCCCGGCGCATCTTTCTTTCCCTTCCAGCGGATCACACCGATGTTGAAAAGGGAATTGGTGTCTTTAGGATCGTACTTGAGGGCTTGATCCAATTGTGCGAGTGCGCTATCGACGTCGCCGCTGTAGTAGAGACTCGAGGCAAGTTCGGTGCGAATGGGAACGTTCTTGGGATCAAGCTTGAGCGATTTGTCGTAGTACTGAGCGGCTTCCTTGAACTGATGCATGGAGTTGTAGATGGAGCCGACTTGGGCGAGCAAGCCAGGGTCGTTGGGAGTGGTCTTCAGCTTCTCAAGTAGTGGAGCTGCTTTGGCGTTGGCCAATGCTTTCATTTGCTCCATAGTTGGCATGGGATGGGGAGCGTTCGGAGCACTGGCTACGGTGGGGGGGCGTGGGGAATTCGCCGCCTTGCCAGCCGGTAGAAAGTAACCCCCAACCAGCCCCAGGACCAGGCAGACAGCGGCGAGGAGACTTACTTGCCCCGGGGTCCAGCCCGGCGCGGCAGAGGCTGCCGGGGATTCCGAGTTGCTTGCCATAATTTGGTTACTCCTTCATTCCGGCCGACCGCCCACGGGGCTTCGCGATTTTCCCCCAGGAGACTGGCAACGGACCGGGCGGAGACGAGAGACCAGCGCAGGCCGAGCGCGGCATTCCGCTCCAAGCTACCGGTTATCAATAATGTTTTCAATAGCTTGTCTGCGTAATTAAAGGCCGCACCGGAATCGGCCCCGGAGCAGCATGGAGAGGGCCAAGCCGATGAGCGCCGGAAGAAAAGGCTAGGGTGTAGAGCGCACGGAGTGCCGTATTCTTCATCACATCCAATTGTGACATATATCTATCACACCGCGGAATGTTTACGGTGACAGGACGACATGAATAGTCTCTACGCAAGAGTCGGCGGACTTTACGATACAATAGGCTCACTCATGAGTCGAAGCTTTCGCACAAGATGGAAGATTCCCGGCGTGGCGCGGGCGAGCCTGAGCCTGCTTTGCCTCTGTGTGTTCGCAATGGCGCTTGGCGCAAATGCAGCGGAGGCGGCGCAGAGAACTTCTGGCGCAGCGAGCGGATTCGCACCGCGGTTTGCCGTTGCGGATTTTGACGGTGATCGCAAGCCGGATGTGGCAACGGTGCAGCTAGTGCGGGAAGCAGCGTTGGGCTCGTTCTATTCCATTCGACTGCAACTGAGCGCAGGTGAAGAATCGGCGATCGATATCGCTGGACCGCAGGGCGGGCTGGAGTTAGTGGCGCGGGACGTCAATGGCGATGATGCGATCGACTTGGTCGTGACCACGGCAATGGACTCCCATTTTGTTGCCGTGCTGCTCAACGACGGACACGGGAAATTCACGCTGGCCAAAGCGGGGGCATTTCCGAGCATCGAAAGTGATGAAGGAGTACGCCTGGTTGCGGCGCATGGTCCGGCCGAAGAATGTGCGGCGTTGCAACTCACCCGGGGCACATTTGGAATCGAAGCCTTCCACGACGCAGGAACAGAGCTGGCGAGGAACTCAAAAATCCCGCTGGTTGGCGATTGCAATGGGAATTTGCCGCACGTATGGCGCGGGAAGTCCGGGCGCTCGCCACCTTTCGCTGTTTTTCATCCCTAAATACTTTCTTCACACAGTTGCAACAAATTCGGAATGAGTGTGGCCCTATCGTTCCGGTAATCCTTCGCCATAAAGGAAGAACCCTCGGCGAAAGGTTTGGCAGATTCACAGAAAAAACTGGAATTCTGGTGTCGAAGTATTCCGTGCAGTTTGAGGATGTGAGGGTAGAACGATGCAGCGTATTGTTCGGTGTATCTGCCTGATGCTGGTATTGGCGGCGGGAAGCGGCGGTGTCGCAAAGGCGCAGCACGCGCTGACATGGAACGAAGTGAGGGCGCGTTTTGAGAGTGACAATCCGACACTGCTGGCGGACAAGCTGAATATCGACGAATCGAAAGCGCAGGAGATAACGGCGTTTCTGCGGCCCAATCCGGGTGTCGCTCTGGCGGCGGATGGGACTCAAATCTCTCCTCACAATGGAGTGTGGCGGCCGTTCGCAGGCACATACGAAACGCCCAGCATCAGCTATCTGCACGAGCGGCAGCACAAGCGGGAATTGCGGCTCGAAAGCGCGCAAAAGGGGACGCTCATTGCCGAGTCGAGTCATGCCGATCTGGATAGGACTCTGCTGTTCAACTTGCGCAGCGCCTTTGTGGCAACGTTGCAGGCGAAAGCGTGGCTCCAGCTGGCAAAAGACAACCTTGCCTACTACGACCACGTGCTCGAAATCAGTAGAAATCGCCTCGAGGCCGGCGACATCGCGCAAATTGATCTCGACCGATTGGAACTTCAGCGCGTGCAGTATGAATCGGACGTGCAATCCGCAGACGTCAATTTGCGCACCGCGAAAATTCAGTTGCTCATGCTGTTGAACGACCGAACTCCGATTGAACAATTCGATGTAGCCGGTCTGTTCGATTTCACCGACCAGCTCATGACCCGGGACGAGTTCAGGAAGATTGCGCTGGACACGCGGCCGGACTTGAAAGCCGCGATGGAAGCGGTGGACAAAGCGCAAACTGATCACAAACTCGCGGTTGCCAACGGCTCAACCGATCCGACCTTGAGCGCTTGGTACACGCACAACTCATCCAACAATAACCCCTTTGGCATAAATACGCTCGGAGTCAGTGTCGCTATCCCGCTGCGCATTTTTGATCGCAACCAGGGGGAAAAGTTACGCACGCAGTTGGACATCGACCGCAACGAGAAGCTTACGGAGGCGGCGCGGGCTCTAGTCTTCAGCGATGTCGATTCTGCCTACGCCGTGGTGAATAGCAATGTGATCCTGCTACAGCCGTACAAAAGGAAGTATTTGCAGCAAGCGGTGCATGTCCGCGACACGGTGTTCTTTGCCTATCAGCATGGCGGGGCATCGCTGCTCGATTTCTTGAATGCGCAAAGCGACTACCGCACGGTTGAACTCAGCTACGTGAACCTGGTTGGTTCTTACTTAACGGCTGCGGCCCAATTGAATCTTGCGGTGGGGCGGGAGGCAATCCAATGACTACGGTACTCGTTCGGCGGTGCACGGCGGTCCGCAGGGCGTTTTTCATAGGGGTTATCTCGTGTTTTGCGTTGAGTTTTTTTCTGGCCGGCTGCGGCGAAGGTAGACCGGACGCAAAGGCCGAGACGCCGCCTCCAGCAACCGTCGAACCTGACATGGATACCAACAACTTTAAAGTGGACCACCCCGAGCAGTTTCCGTTGGCGACGGCGGTTGAGCATAAGACGGTGCCAGCGCTTAATGTCACGGGAGTGGTGCAGCCCGACATAGCACGTGCCGTGCCGGTCATCTCGCTGGCTTCGGGCCGGGTTGTGGAAATCAAGGCCCGCCTGGGCGACGTCGTGAAGAAGGGTCAGTTGTTGCTGAGGGTTCGAAGCAACGACGTGTCCGGGGCGTACCAATTTTATTTGAAGGCCGTGAACGATGAGCGACTGGCCCGTCAACAACTCCAACGAGAGCAGATTCTTTACGACAAGGGCGCTATCGCAAAGAGCGCTCTTGAGCAAGCCGAGGCCACTGAGCAAGATGCCAAGGTCGATCTGGATACCGCAACCGAGCAGTTGCGCCTTCTCGGCGTGGACAAGGACCATCCGTCGGGGATTGTGGACGTTGTCGCCCCCATATCGGGTGTGATCACGGACCAACAGGTTACCAACGCAGCGGGCGTCCAGGGTCTGTCTGGCCCCAATCCCTTTACCATCTCTGATCTTTCTTATGTCTGGATCATCTGTGACGTTTATGAAAATGATCTCGACGCCGTGCACGTCGGTGAGTACGCGGATATCCGCCTGAATGCTTACCCCAACAGGGTCTTGAAAGGCCGGATCGATAACATCCTGCCGGTTCTCGACCCCACTATCCGTACGGCGAAGGTTCGGCTCGAAGTCGCCAACCCCGGACTGATGCGCGTGGGGATGTTCGTCACCGCGACCTTCTACGGGAAGCAGCCGGAAACGCGGGTTGCCGTTCCCGCAACCGCCATCCTGCACTTGCATGATCGCGCGTGGGTTTACACGCCCGTGAGTGCCGGACACTTCAAACGCCTTGAAGTGGTTACAGGAAACATGCTTCCCGGCAACCAGCAAGAAGTTGTTTCAGGTATCAAACCCGGAGATCAAGTCATCGCGAATGCCCTGGTGTTCCAGAGCACGGTAGAACAATAATGATTCGCAAACTCGTCGATTTCGCCCTGGAGAACCGGTTCCTAGTTGTCGCGCTCGCCATTTTGCTGTTTGTGTGGGGCGCGATATCATTCCATTTACTCCCCGTCGAAGCCTACCCGGACGTTGCGGACAACTACGTTGAAATCATCACCCAGTGGCCTGGAATCTCCGCGGAACAAATCGAGCAGCAGGTCACGATCCCACTTGAAATCGTGATGAACGGGATCCCGCACGTAACGCACTTGCGGTCGTTCTCGCTGTTCGGGCTCTCCGACCTGAAGCTCGTCTTTGACGACGAGGAAGATAACTTCAAGAACCGTGAGAGAGTTCTGGAGCGCCTTTCCCAAGTCAGTTTGCCGACGGGCGTCGTGCCAACGATGGGCACGGACTGGAGCCCGGTGGGCCAAATTTACTTTTTCACGTTGCACAGCAGCAATCCGCAATACGACGTGATGGAGTTGAAGTCCATCGAAGACTGGGTGGTCGAGAAGAATCTAAAGGCAGTACCGGATATCGTCGACGTTGCCAGTTTCGGCGGACCGACTCGCGAATACCAGGTTCGGATAGACCCGAATAAATTGATCGCTTACGGCTTGAACCTGACGCAAGTTGAGCAGCAGCTCACGAACAACAACGTGAATGCCGGCGGCAGCTTCGTGGAAGCCGGATTGCAGCAAATCAACGTTCGCGAAGTGGGACTCGTCAGAAACGTGCAGGATATCGAGAACACGGTGATCCTGACCAAGAGCGGCACGCCGATCCGCGTGAAGGACATCGCGGTAGTTTCGCAAGGCCCGAAGATCCGCCTCGGCCAGTTTGCCAGGGCGATTCACCGTGAAGATGGAAAGATCATCGACAACGACGATGTGGTTTCGGCCTGGGTCCCCATGCGAAAGGGCGCCGATGCGGAGAAGGCCCTCGAAGGCCTGCACAAAAAAGTGCAAGAACTGAACGATCACATTCTGCCACCCGGCGTGAAGATCGTTCCATTCATTGACCGCAGCGATTTGCTGCACTTCACGACCCATACGGTGCTGCACAACCTTACGGAGGGCATCGTCCTGGTCGTCATCATCCTCTTCCTATTTCTGGGGAATGCTCGCGGGGCAATCATCGTCGCCCTGACGATTCCCTTTTCGTTGTTGTTCGCCGCCACGTGCCTCAAGTTGAAGGGCATTCCCGCAAACTTATTGTCGCTCGGCGCATTGGATTTTGGGATGGTCGTGGATGGCGCCGTGGTGATGGTGGAAAACATCGTCCGTCATCTGGGCCACCAGGAGAACTCCCTCAAGACACCGACGGAGCGCATCCGTGATGCGGCGCATGAGGTGCAGCGGCCTGTATTCTATGCCATCGCCATTATTATTACTGCATATCTGCCGATTTTCACGTTGGAACGCGTCGAAGGGCGCTTGTTCAAGCCCATGGCCTGGACGGTGGCATTTGCTCTGCTGGGCGCCTTGCTTTTCTCGATGCTCGTCACGCCGGTGCTTTCAAGCTTCTTCTTCCCCAAAGGAGCACGCGAGTGGCACAACCCTGTGATGGAGTTTCTAAAGAGACGCTATCGCGAAGCGGTCAAGTGGGCCATCAAGCATCGCCTCATCACCGTGGGCGTCGCGGTGTTCGGTTTGCTTGTCGCTGTATATCTCGCGGTGGGCGGTGTCATCGGTTCCGAGTTTCTTCCGCACTTGGATGAAGGCGCGCTCTGGGTGCGCGGCACTCTCGCTCCGAGCACCGGACCGAGCGAAGGTATCCGGTTGTCGAACCAGGCGCGAATCGTGCTTTGCGCTTTTCCCGAAGTTACCGAATGCACTAGTCAAACGGGGCGTCCGGACGACGGCACGGATACAACCGGCTTTTTCAACACCGAGTACTACGTCGGCCTGAAGCCGAAGGAACAATGGCGCCCCGTGTTTCACGAGGACAAGGAAGAAGTGATCGCGGCCATGAACCGGGAACTGGAGAAAATCCCGGGCGTAATCTGGGGTTTTTCTCAGCCCATCGAAGACAACATGGAAGAGGCGGTCAGTGGCGTTAAAGGTGAGCTCGCCACAAAGGTCTATGGCGATGACCTGAAAGTTCTCGAGGAAAAGGCGAATCAGATCGTCAGTATCATGCGCGGGGTCAAGGGAATCGAAGACCTGGGAGCCTTTCAAGTTCTTGGCCAACCCAACCTGAACATAACCGTGGATCGTCAACAGGCGGCCCGCTACCAGGTCAACGTGGCCGACGTTCAGGATGCCATCCAAACCGCAGTGGGGGGTAACGCGCTGACGCAAGTCCTGCAAGGTGAGGCGCGATACGACTTAGTACTGCGCTACCTACCCCGGTACCGTGACACCAAGGAAGCCATTGAGAACATTCGCTTGGTTTCTCCATCTGGTGAGCGAGTATCTCTCGCACAGCTCTGCAAAATCGAAGAGCGGGACGGCGCTTCGGAAATCTACCGTGAGGGCAACCAGCGCTTTATCGCCATCAAGTACAGCGTGCGGGGGCGGGACCTCGGCGGCACCGTCGAGGAAGCGATTAAAAAGGTGGGCGCACAGATTGAATTACCACGCGGGTACCACATTGATTGGGAAGGCGAATACGAGAGCGAGAAGCGCGCCGAGGAGCGGCTGTTTATCATCGTGCCACTCACCATCCTGCTGATTTTTATCATTCTCTACTCGATGTTCCGCTCGTTCAAATGGGCTTTGCTTATTCTCGGCAACGTGGCGCTGGCGCCCATCGGCGGCACGCTCGCCCTGTTGATCAGTGGCACGCACTTCAGCGTGTCCTCCGGCGTAGGCTTCTTGGCGCTTTTTGGAGTTTCCGTGCAAACCGGGGTGATCATGCTGGAGTACATCAATCAGTTGCGCGTGAAGGGAAACTCGATCGAGGAATCGGCAATCGAGGGCGCCGTTCTCCGGCTTCGGCCCATCATGATGACGATGCTAGTTGCTACTTTTGGATTGTTGCCCGCCGCGCTGTCGCACGCTATCGGTTCCGACTCGCAGCGGCCCTTCGCCATTGTTATCGTTGGGGGGCTCATCTCCGATCTGGTGATGAGCATCTTTCTCTTGCCGACGCTGTATGTCTGGGCCTCAAGAGATGGCGACAAGCTCCCTGAGCAAGAGATGGACTTTGAGGAGAGTGCGTCGTAGCGCCCCGTTTGGAGTGTCGCGAATCAAGCCAGGAATAATAACAGTTCGATCAAAGTACGAGGCCCTGAGCGGCAAAATGGGAGGGGTGTCCCACTTTCACGCGGGATTGGCTCGGACTCGCAGAGGCCGTTTGCGATTGTGATCGTGGGCGGATTGTTTGTTGCATTGTTCATCAGCATCGACTTGTTGCCGACGATGTACGTTTGGGTGGCGCGAGACACGGACATGCTGCCGCTGAGTGACACGGAATGGGAAGAACCGGCCTGAGAAACTGAACGGCTTGCAGTGACGTGCGTCACAAAATGCGATGTCCGACTGCGCAAGTCGCCATTGCCCTTATTTCATCGTAGTTTCCATTGATTTCGCCTGCCGCGCAGCCTACCATTTTCTTGAGACCTTTTTTGATTGCTCCGGAGAAACCAATGACCCGCAAAATGTCTATCGTCGACGGCAACGAGGCCGCCGCCGCCGTCGCCTACCGAATCAATGAGGTGATCGCGATCTACCCGATCACGCCGTCGTCCCCCATGGGGGAATGGTCCGACCAGTGGAACTCTGAAAAGAAGCCCAACATTTGGGGAGCCATCCCGGATGTGATTGAAATGCAAAGTGAAGGCGGCGCGGCGGGTGCGTTACATGGTGCACTGCAGGCTGGCGCACTAGGGACCACGTTCACAGCGTCGCAGGGCTTGCTGCTGATGATCCCCAATATGTTCAAGATTGCAGGGGAGTTGACCGCGGCTGTGATCCACGTGGCAGCGAGGACGGTGGCGACGCATGCCCTGTCCATTTTTGGAGACCACAGCGACGTGATGGCCACGCGCACCACAGGTTTCGCTTTGCTGGCGTCGAATTCGGTGCAGGAAGCAAGTGATTTTGCGTGTATCGCGCAGGCCGCTGCGCTGGAGTCGCGCGTTCCCTTCGTTCACTTTTTCGACGGATTCCGGACCTCGCACGAAGTGAACATGATCGAACCCTTGAGCGATGACGATCTTCGGGCGCTGATCGATGACAAATTCGTGCGGCAGCATCGCGAACGGGCCATGTCGCCGGATCGTCCGGTACTGCGCGGGACGGCGCAGAACCCGGACGTGTTCTTCCAGGCGCGGGAAGCGTGCAACCCTTACTACCGGGCGTGCCCCACGATTGTGCAGGATGTGATGGAGCGCTTCGGGAAGCGCACGGGGCGGAAATACAACCTTTTCGACTATTACGGACCGGCAGACGCGGAGCGCGTGGTGATTCTGATGGGTTCAGGCGTGGGCGCGGCAGAAGAGGCCGTGGACGCGCTGCGGAAGTCGGGAGAAAAGGTTGGGCTGTTGAAAGTGCGGCTGTACCGGCCGTTTGCGGCATCGGCGTTCCTCAGCACAATTCCCGCCAGCACGAAAGCGATCGCGGTGCTGGATCGCACGAAGGAGCCGGGCGGCCTTGGCGAGCCGCTCTACCAGGATGTCCTGACGACGTACGCGGAGAGATACGCGACGAAGCCAGGCGAAGGAATCCCGCGAATCATCGGCGGGCGGTACGGATTGTCGTCGAAGGAGTTCACACCCTCGATGGTGAAGGCGGTGTTTGACGAGTTGAAGAAGGCCGAGCCGAAGAACCACTTCACCGTAGGCATTCAGGATGATGTGACGCACACCAGCTTGAACTATGACCCGGATTATTCGGCGGAAGACCCGCGGACGGTGCGCGGGCTCTTTTATGGGTTGGGATCGGATGGAACGGTGGGGGCCAACAAAAACTCCATCAAGATCATCGGGAAGGGCACCAACAATTACGCGCAGGGCTACTTCGTGTATGACTCGAAGAAAGCAGGCACGGTGACGGTCTCGCACGTGCGGTTCGGGCCGGATCCGATCCGGTCAACGTACCAGATCACAAAAGCGAGTTTTGTGGCCTGCCACCAGTTCCAGTTCCTGGACCGCATTGACGTGCTGGCGGCAGCGGAACCCGGCGCGGTGTTCCTGCTGAATGCGCCGTTTGGACCGGACGAAATCTGGGATCACATCCCGCGGCAGGTGCAGGAGACGATCATCAAGAAGAAGTTGCGGTTCTTTGTGATTGACGGCTATACCGTGGCGCGGGCAGCCGGGATGGGTAGCCGGATCAACACGATCATGCAGACGTGCTTCTTTGCGATCAGCGGCGTGCTGCCGAGAGAAGAAGCGATTGCCGCGATCAAGAAAGCAATTCTGGATACGTATGGCAAGCGCGGCGAAGCGGTGGTGCAGAAAAACTACGCGGCGGTGGACGCGGCGCTGGCGCACATGCACGAGGTGAAGGTGCCGGCCAAGGTGACCGCGCTATTCGACATGCTTCCGGCAGTATCGCCACAAGCGCCGAAGTTCGTGCGCGACGTTTTGGGAACAATCGTCACCGGGAATGGCGATTCGCTGCCGGTCAGCGCGATGCCCATCGACGGGACCTTTCCGACGGGCACGGCGATGTGGGAGAAGCGCAACATCGCCAAGGAAATTCCCGTTTGGGACGAGCCCTTGTGCATTCAGTGCGGCAAGTGCGTTCTGGTATGCCCGCACGCGGTGATTCGCGCGAAGGTGTATGACTCCTCGCTGTTGAAGAATGCGCCGCAGACCTTCAAGTCCTCGAAACCGCGTTGGCGGGAATTTGAGACGCTAAAGTACACGCTGCAAGTAGCTCCGGAGGATTGCACGGGCTGCAAGCTGTGCGTGGAGGTCTGCCCCGCCAAGAGCAAGAGTGAAGTGAAACACAAAGCGATCAACATGGAAGAGCAGGCCCCCTTGCGGAAACCGGAAAGCCTGAACTGGGAGTTCTTCCTGTCGCTGCCGGAATTCGACCGCAACAAGCTGTCACACACGCAGGTGAAAGACTCGCAGTTGCTCGAGCCGCTGTTCGAGTTTTCGGGCGCTTGCGCGGGCTGCGGAGAAACGCCGTACATCAAGCTGCTGACTCAGCTTTTCGGAGACCGGCTACTGATCGCGAATGCCACCGGCTGCTCCTCGATTTATGGCGGAAACCTGCCGACGACGCCTTACACGTTGAACAAGGAGGGACGCGGACCGACGTGGTCGAACTCACTGTTTGAAGATAACGCGGAGTTCGGTCTGGGGATGCGCCTGGCGGTGGACCAGCAAAACGTGTATGCGCGCGAATTGCTCAGGCGTTTGAGCGGTTCGATTGGCGAAGTGCTCGTCAAGGGCCTGCTGGAAGCCGACCAATCGAAGGAACTGGGGATCCAGGAGCAGCGCAAACGTGTGGCGGAACTGAAGAAAAAACTGCAGGCGCTGAATACGCCGGAGGCGCAGGCGCTTCTGCCGGTGGCCGATTCTCTGGTGCGGAAGAGCGTGTGGCTGCTGGGTGGAGACGGTTGGGCCTACGACATTGGATTTGGCGGACTGGATCACGTGCTGGGATCGGGGCGCAACGTCAATGTGCTGGTCCTGGACACGGAGGTGTATTCCAATACCGGCGGGCAGATGTCCAAGGCCACGCCGCGCGGAGCGGTGGCGAAGTTCGCGATGGGCGGAAAACATACCGCGAAGAAAGATCTGGCGATGGAAGCGATCAGTTACGGTTACGTTTATGTGGCGCGCGTGGCGCTGGGATCGAGCGACACGCACACGGTGAAGGCTTTTCTGGAAGCAGAAGCGCACGATGGGCCTTCGCTCATCATCGCGTACAGCGCCTGCATTGCGCACGGTTACGACATGTCCTTTGGATTGGATCAGCAGAAGAAGGCGGTGCTTTCGGGTTACTGGCCGCTGATGCGCTACAACCCGGCGCTGCGCTTGCAGGGGAAGAATCCCTTCCAATTGGATTCCAAGGCGCCGAGCATTCCGCTGAAGCAGTATGCCTACCAGGAGGCGCGGTACACCATGCTGGTGCGGAGCGATCCGGAAGCGGCGCGTGAATTGCTGAAGCTCGCCCAGGACGACGTGGAACGCCAGTGGCGGGTGTATGCGAACCGCGCAGCTATGGCGGGCCGCTCGGAAACGCCGCATATCGCGCCTGTAGAGCCTGAATCCACGCCCGAAACCGTGAAGAAGGGAGGGGAGGAGGAATGAGCGATCTCTCCACGAAATATCTGGGACTCAACCTGAAATCACCCTTACTGGCCTCGGCTTCGCCGTTATCGGAATCGGTGGATAACATCAAGCGACTGGAGGACCACGGCCTGGCGGGCGTGGTCTTGCCTTCGTTGTTTGAGGAGCAGTTGGCGCTGGAGAGCCTGGCGGTGGATTCCGATCTGTCGCGGGGGACGGAGAGTTTTCCGGAATCCGCGAATTTCTTTCCGGATTTGCAGACCTACAACCTCGGGCCGGATGGGTATCTGGAGCTGATCCGGCATGCCAAGGAGGCTGTGAAAATCCCGGTGATCGCCAGCCTCAATGGCGTATCCAGCGGAGGATGGCTGGAATACGCGCGATTGATGGAGGAAGCGGGCGCCGATGCGATCGAGCTGAACATCTATTCGATTGCCACGGACCCGGCGGTGAGCGGGGCTGAGGTGGAGCAGGGCTACGTCGATCTCGTGCGGCAACTGAAACGCACCCTACGCATTCCGCTGGCGGTGAAACTCTCGCCGTTTTTCAGCGCGCCCGCGAATATGGGAGTCCGGCTGGATGAATCGCGCGCGGACGGGATCGTCCTGTTCAACCGCTTCTATCAGCCAGATTTCGACATCGATCAACTGGAAGTGACACCCTCGCTGAACCTCAGCCGCCCGGAGGAATTGCTGTTGCGTTTGCATTGGACGGCCATTCTGTTTGGACATGTGCGGGCAGACTTGGGAATCACCGGCGGAGTGCACAGTTCGCGAGACCTGCTGAAGTGCATTTTGGCGGGAGCCAAGGTGGTGTTCATGACGTCGGCGCTACTGCGGAACGGCGTGCAGCATGCCGCGCACGTGCTGTCCGAAGCGAACCGGTGGCTCGATGAACACGAGTACAGCTCGATTCAACAGATGTGCGGGAGCATGAGCCATGGCTCTGTGCCAGATCCGACGGCGTTTGAGCGCGGGAACTATATGAAGGTGCTGAGCTCGTACACGCTGCGGGCAAACGTATTTAATGATTAGAAGAAGTTTCAGGCGGGATGGCCCAGGGGATTGCAGCCTGGAGTAGCTGTTTAGGTGGCCGGGCTAGGAGACATGACCTGATCTGTGAGCGCGTGCGCTTTTTTCACGTAATCTTCCATCAGAACCAAAGCATCCTCTTGTGAATAGGATTCCGCGGCGGGGAATTTCTTGCTGAGCGTCTGCCAGCACTCCGCGAGCAAGATGGATTCGTCACCGGCAATTTCGTAGCCGTAGTCCAAGCCATATTTCCTGCAAAGTTGATCTGCAACGCTGACGATAACCGTGACATCGTTCGGGGATTTCTGTTTCTCGGGGCAAACGTGGTATTCGATGACCTCGGCAACTTCGACAGGAAGCCGCCAAATCTCCGCCAGAATGCGGCCGCTTTCCGCGTGAGTGAATCCCAGGATGCGCTGTTCCACTTGATCAAGGGAGTCTTTTCCCCTGGTAGCTTCCTTGAGGACGTCACGGAAATCCTCGGGGAAGAGGATGGCGTTGACGAGGATGCCGATGTCATGGAGCAAACCGCAAAGGTGCGCTCGCTCGTGGTCGGCAGCGCCGAGCATCTGAGCGAGATTTTGCGAGACCAGCGCGGTGCCCAGCCCGTGACGCCAGAAGACCTCCTTTCGCACGCCGCTGTTCAGTTTGGCAAACATCAGCGGAAGACTGCAGGAGAAAGCCAGATCGCGAATGCGCCAAAGGCCCAGGGCGCCGACCGCTTCGCGGACGGTCGCAACATCGCCACGCTGCCGGAACAGCGCAGAGTTGGCGATGCGCAGGCACTGCGCGGTGAGGGATTCGTCATAAGAGATGGTTTGGGCGATGCGATTGACGTCGATTTTGCTGGCGCGAGCGCTTAAGGCTGCGCAAAGGGTGGTCAGGATAGTGGGCATAGCCGGCAGATTGCTCATCCACTTCACGCGTTGCGTCAGGATATCGTAGGTGACTGGATTCACTCGTTACCTCAGTTCCCGGATACAGGGGGTGCGCAAGCAGGAAGCCAGCGAGCAAGGCACCATCTCCCCCCGCGGCTCTTATATAGCAAGCAGCCTTCCAACGTAAGTGGCGCAGGCGGGCAATTTAAGGAAGCGGGGGTGTTCCAAACCCGAACAATCATCCCTCTTGCGATTCACTCTTGCGAACTTTCCATGCTCTGTATTCCGCCGTCTGGGTGCCATGCAAAGCGCGGGAATGCCTCTGAGCAAACACCTTGGCCCATACCCGGCCCGCCTAAGCAGTATCCACTAGCGGAAGAATTAGGACTGGGGGTGGCCGGAAGTAGCCGTTAATAGGAAGCCCAACTGAGTTGGGCCTTGGGCACTCCGCTATTCCTCAGCTTCGGAGAGGACTTCCTCGGCGAGGTGGAAAGCAGCGTTCGCGGCGGGTACACCGCAATAAATCGCGGTCTGCAGCAGAACTTCGCGTAGCTCCTCGTGTGTCACGCCGTTGTGCAGCGCGGCGCGGATGTGCATCTTCAGCTCATCGCCACGGTTCAGGGCGACCAGCATGGCGATGGTAATCAGGCTGCGCGTTTTTCGCGGGAGGCCGGGGCGCGTCCAAATCTCACCCCAGGCATAGCGCGTGATCAAATCTTGAAAAGCGGAGTTGAATTCATTCTCCGCTACCTGGGCGCGCTCGAGGTGGGCTTCACCCAGCAGTGCGCGGCGGACTTTCAGGCCCTCTTTGTGGCGATCGCGCTCATCCATGTAGAGCTCCCTCACTTTGCAAGAAAATTGACCACCCGAGAATTGAAATCGTCCTGCGCTTCGATGTTGGATAAATGTGCGGCGTTTAGTTCGACGTAGCTGGCGCCGGGAATGTGTTTTGCCAGGAGTTGGCCATCGGCTGGAAGTGTCGCGGCGTCGTGAGTCCCGGCAAGGACGAGTGCGGGGACTTTGACATTTTGCAGGTTCTGGCGCTGGTCCATATCGCGGACCGCGGCGCAACACGCGACGTAACCTTCGGGATTCGCTTCTTCAAGCATGCGCAAGACCGCCGCGGTTTCCGCGGGGTGCGAAACGCGGTAGGCCCGGGTCAGCCAGCGCTCCACGACTCCCGCGGCCACCGCATGCATTCCACCCTTCCGGATGGCGTCGATGCGCGCATTCCAGGTTTCAGGTGTGCCGATTTTTGCCGCGGTATTGCAGAGGACGATTTTGTGAAACCAGTTCGCGGCATTCGCGCCCAGAAACATGCCAGTCATCCCGCCCATGGAGAGGCCACAGAAATGGACGCGATCCAGATGGAGGAAATCGAGGAGGCACACGACGTCCCAGCTTAATTTCTCGATGCTGTAGGGGCCAGGAGTAACGCTGGATTGGCCGTGGCCGCGCGTGTCGTAGCGCAGCAAGCGGAAATGCCTGGTGAAGGCGGCGACTTGCGGGTCCCACATGCGATGCGTGGTGCCCAGAGAATTGGAAAGGACAAGAACGGGAGCGTGCTCAGGGCCGGACCACTCGTAAAAGATCTGAGCATCGGGAAGTTTGGCGATGGGCATGGGGGCGGTGCTCCTTGGTCAGCGCGTTGCAGAAATCTCGCGAGCTTCCGCGACAACGCGACGGATGAATTCATCGGCGCTGCCGAGATAGTTTCGCGCGTCGAAAAGACTTTCGAGGTCGGCAGGCGTCAAATGCCCGTGCAGCCCCGATTCCTCGCGGAGAACATCTTTCAAGTGGCGATTCTGTTCACGGGCTTTTTTGCAGGCGGCTTCGACAACAAGGTGAGCGGGCATTTTGCCCATACGGTCTCCGAGAGCCATGGTGACGGCTTCGGCAAAAATGAGGCCAGTGGTGAGTTCGAGATTGTGGCGCATGCGTGCGGTGTCGACTTCCAGGCCCGGCAACATCTCCGCCAGATGGTGAAGCGCGCCGCCGGAGAGGCGGACGATGTCCGGCAGCGTTTCCCATTCGGCGTGCCAGCCGCCGAGTCCGCGCTGCTCTTCTTGAGGCATGGCGGAGAGAAGCGTGGTGACCAGGCCGGGAATTCGCGCCGCGGCCGCGAGAACCACGGCGCAGGTTACGGGGTTACGCTTGTGCGGCATGGTCGAGGAGCCCCCACGCCCCTCGAAGATGGGTTCGGCGAGTTCGGCGATTTCAGTTTGCGCGTGAAGAGAGATGTCGCGCGCAATTTTGCCCAGGGTGCCGGTGCACAAGCCCAGAGTAGTGGCGATTTCGGCGATGCGATCGCGATGCGTGTGCCAGGGAATGGATGGCAGGGAGAGGCGCAGGTCATCGGCCAGGGCTTTGGTGACTTCCGGGCCGCGGCCGCCGAGAGCAGCAAGAGTGCCAACGGCGCCGCCGAATTGCAGCGTTAACACGCGCGGCTTGATCTCGGCGAGGCGGTTGCGGTGGCGAGAGACTGCGTCGAGCCAGCCGGCGACGATGAAGCCGAAGGTGGTGGGCAGGGCTTGCTGCATCCACGTACGAGCGACAATGGGAGTGGCACGGTGTGTTTCGGCGAGCGTGACGAGACTGCCGCTAAGACGAGCCAGGTCCTGATCGATGAGATTGAACGCGCCGCGCATTTGCAAAATACAGCCGGTGTCGATGACGTCCTGGCTGGTGGCGCCCCAATGAACGAAGCGCGCCGCATCCTTGTCCACGTGAGCGACAATTTCGGTGAGTTTCTTGACAAGGGGGATGGCCAAATTGCCGGAGAGGGCGGCGTCCTTGGCAATGACAGAAAAGTCAAACTGTTCCGCGCGGCACTTGCCGGCGATGATTTGTGCTTGGGGTGCCGCAACAATTCCGGATGTGGCTTCGGCGCGGGCAAGAGCGGCTTCAAAATCGAGCATGCCCTGAATGCGGGCTTCGTCAGAGAAGAGTCTATCCAGCGCGTCGTAGCGAAATAGGGCGTCGAGAAGGTTCATCGGCGGCGGTGTCTCCCCAGGTCAGCACTCAAAGAATACGGTTTCGTGTTCGCCTTGCAAGCGAATATCCCACTCCAGAATGTGCGGGTCTTCCGCGAGCGGCCGTGCGATCAGGGTGGCGCGGCGGCCACCGGGGACGAGATTCAAGACGTGATCTGCCGGGTTCGCCGGATTATTCGGAAAATAGAGCCGCGTAACCAGGCGGCGGAGCAATCCACGCATGAACACGGAGATTTCGAGATGTGGCGCCTGAGGACGGCCATCGAGGCCGGGAACGCTGCCGGGCTTGATGGTGGTGAAGGAGAATTCGCCTCGATCGTTGGTGGGAACGCGGCCGAAACCGAAAAATCCATGAGCGGGTGATTTATCCCCAGAATTGACCGGCTGAGCATATTTGCCCTGAGCATCGGCTTGCCAAATTTCCAGGCAAGCGTCAGGAACGGATTGGCCTTCGCCATCGAGGATGCGTCCACGAATAGTGATACGCTCGCCGCTCGATGCGCCAGGCGCGAGATCGCAGCGATTCAGCCAGGCGAGACCGATACTGAAATACGGGCCGACAGTTTGCGAAGGAGTGGTTTCTCCGCTCATCTCATCGCTCCATGGGAGTGGCGTTGCGGCCACGCAGCACAATATCGAAGCGGAAGCCGAGTGCGATCTCCGGTGCAGTTGTCGCCCAGTCGAAGTTCGAGATGAGGCGCTTGCGCGCGGATTCCACCGACACACTGTTGTAAATCGGGTCGAATTCGAGAAGGGGATCGCCGGGAAAGTACATTTGCGTAACGAGGCGTGTGGTGAACGCGGGACCAAAAACGGAGAAGTGAATGTGCCTAGGGCGCCAGGCGTTGTAATGATTGCGCCAGGGATAAGCGCCGGGGCGAATGGTCACGAAACGGTAGCGGCCCTCTTCGTCGGTAAGGGTTTGCCCCATGCCGGTGAAATTGGGATCGAGAGGAGCATCGTGCTGATCCGCTTTGTGCAGATAACGTCCGGCAGCATTGGCTTGCCAAATTTCCACCAGCGAATGAGCGACCGGGCGGCCATCTTCATCCATGAGGCGGCCGCTGACGACGATGCGCTCGCCGAGAGGCTCGCCTTTGTGCTGGCGGGTGAGATCGAAGCCTTTGGGCGGAACGACTTCTTTGGAAAAGGAGGGGCCGGTAGTTTCCGAAAGCGTGTGAGGGAGCTGGATCAAAGGTTGCGCGGGAGCGCGTTTGATCGAGGAAACGTAGGGCGGATGCAAAAGTTCCGGCTGAGTACCGGGGGAGGACCTGCGATATCGCAGCATCGGCATCACGCTCCAATTTCTTCAGACGCGTTCCAGAATCACGGCGATGCCCTGGCCAACGCCGATACACATGGTGCAGAGGGCGTAACGGCCCTTGGTTCGCAGCAATTGATAAAGTGCAGTGGTCACCAGGCGCCCACCGCTGGCGCCGAGCGGATGGCCGATGGCGATGGCTCCGCCATTGGGGTTGACGTGCGCAACATCGTCAGGGAGGCCCAGTTCGCGAAGCACCGCCAAGGCTTGGGCGGCGAAGGCTTCGTTTAATTCGATGACGTCCATCTGTGAAAGATTGAGATCCGCCTTGGCAAGGACCTTGCGCGTCGCAGGAACGGGCCCCATACCCATGATGCGCGGGGCAACTCCGCAGGACGCTGCGGCGATCACGCGGGCTTTGGGCGTCAAGCCGTGGCGCTTGATCGCGTCCTCGGAAGCCAAGAGAAGAGCGCAGGCACCATCGTTCACGCCGGAAGCGTTTCCAGCGGTGATGGTGCCGTCGGGCTTCACTATACCTTTCAGTTTCGCGAGGGCTTCGAGCGTTGTGTCTGGGCGGGGATGCTCGTCCGCGCTGACGAGCACCGGGTCACCCTTTTTCTGCGGAATGGGGACGGCGACGATCTCTTCCGCGAGGCGGCCAGCTTTCACGGCTTCACTGGTGCGCTGCTGGCTGCGAAACGCAAAAGCATCCTGATCGGCGCGCGCAACATGATATTCCTCGGCGACGATCTCGGCGGTTTCCGGCATAGTGTCGGTGCCAAACTTGGCTTTCATGGCGGGATTCACGAAGCGCCAGCCGATCGTGGTGTCTTCGATTTTCATATTGCGGGAAAAAGCAGCATCGGCTTTGCCCATCACAAACGGGGCGCGGGACATGCTCTCCACGCCGCCCGCGAGAATAAGATCGACTTCACCGCTCTTGATGCCGCGCGAAGCAACGGCGACGGCGTCCATGCTGGAGCCGCAAAGCCGATTCACGGTGGTTCCGGAAATTTCCTTGGGAAGGCCGGCGAGAAGAAGAGCCATGCGCGCAACGTTGCGATTGTCTTCCCCCGCTTGATTGGCGCAGCCGCAGACGACGTCATCCAGCGCGTTCCAGTCCACTTGGGGATTGCGTTCGAGCAGGGATTTGATGGGAATGGCGGCAAGGTCATCGGCTCTGACGGTGGCGAGGGCGCCCCCGTATCTTCCGATGGGCGTACGAATGGCGTCACAAATGTAAGCGAAGCTCATGGTTTTTGCGGCCTTTCCGCGTTCCTAGTCTACCGTAAACACACACCGGTTGACCAAATCCGGTGCTTCTTCCCGGGGCGTGCGTTAGACTCGCTTGGACCACGTCAGCCGCTGAGGGCGGAAGCACACCATGCTCATAAATCGCAAAGAGATCCAGATCGAATGGGGCGATTGCGACCCTTTCGGGATTGTGTTTTTCCCGCGCTACTTTGAGTATTTCGACGCCTGCACCAATGCGCTCTTCCATCGCGCGCTAGGCTTCCCAAAGGCAGAGATGCTAAAGCGGTTCCAGATTGCGGGGATTCCACTGGTCCAGGCGAGCGCGAATTTTTTCGCGCCGTCCTCGTTCGGAGATGTTGTCAGCGTGGAATCCTGCGTGACGCAGTGGGGAAAGAGCAGCTTTTCCGTGCAACACCGGCTCTTGCGCGGACAGACCCTGGCGGTGGAAGGGTTTGAAAAGCGCGTGTGGACAGTGCGGCCGGGGAACGATCCATCCAAGGCAGTGAGCCAAGCCATTCCCCCGGAAGTCATCGCGAAATTCTCGTAGATTGACGAGAGGCTGTTCCGTTCATGGCCACAATTCGCACGCAAGTCGGGATCATCGGCGCGGGCCCGGCGGGTTTGACGCTGGCACATCTGCTGCACCTGCAGGGGATCGAGTCCGTTGTCCTGGAAAGCCACACGCGCGAGTACATTGAAAACCGTGTGCGGGCTGGCGTGCTCGAACAAGGGACCGTGGAGATATTGCGCGAATCCGGCGTGGGCGAGCGGTTGGACCGCGAGGGGCTGCAGCACAACGGGATTGAACTGCGCTTTGACGGCGCGGGACATCGCATCGATTTCAAGGAACTCACCGGGAAATCCATCACGATTTATGCGCAGCAGGAAGTGATCAAGGACCTGATCGCTGCGCGGCTTGGTTATGGCGCGCCGATTTGTTTTGAAGCGGAAGCGCTGCGCGTTGTGGACATGCAGGCGCAGCCGAGGATCGTTTACCGGCAAGACGGCGTCGAACGCGTGGTGGCTTGCGATTTCATCGCGGGATGCGATGGTTTCCATGGAATTTGCCGGCCAGCAATCCCTGCGGGCCGTTTGCATGTTCAAGAGCGGCAATATCCTTTCGCGTGGTTGGGGATATTGGCGAGAGTGCCGCCCGCCTCCGACGAACTGATTTATACATATCACGAGCGCGGCTTTGCGCTGATGAGTATGCGGTCTCCCGAGGTGTCGCGACTGTATTTACAGTGCGCGCCGGAAGAGGACATCCAGAATTGGCCGGATAACCGTATCTGGGAGGAATTGCGGACGCGGATGGCGACGCGTGAGGGTTTTGCGCTGCGGGACGGGCCGATCTTTCAGAAGAGCATTACACCGATGCGGGGCTTCGTGGCGGAACCGATGCAGTACGGAAAGCTATTTCTACTGGGCGATGCCGCGCACATCGTTCCGCCAACTGGAGCCAAAGGGCTCAATTTGGCCGTGGCGGATGTGCGCGTGATGACGCGCGGGCTCGTGGATATCTACAAACATGGAAAGCGAGACGGATTGGCGAACTACACGGAGCGTTGCCTAAAGCGCGTCTGGAAAGCGCAACGATTCTCGGGGTGGATGACGGCGATGCTGCACCGGTTTGAGAATGAGGACGCCTTTTCGCACAACATCCACCTCGCCGAACTTGATTACGTGACGACTTCGCGGGCTGCTTCCACCGCACTGGCCGAAAACTATGTTGGCCTGCCGTTCGATACGCCGGGGCTGTTCTAGTCCGCATTTCTCGCAAGCTTCAATCGGAGCGCATATTTGTGCCCTGAGTTATCCCAATTCAACAGAAGGTTGCCAACTGCGCGTAGGGGCGCAGCATGCTGCGCCCCTACCTGGCACCAACGCAATCTTTTGCAGGCACTCTCCGCGTATCCATATAACTTTCGGTCACTCGTGGGGATTCCGGCCTGGTTCTGAACGAAGAATGCAGGGTGACACGTGTAATCGAGACGCTGAGACGCCGAATGCCTATGGTTTGATGGGCGTCTGCCAATAGGCCTGGTGGCCGAGGTAATCATCGTCGGGTAAATTGGCGATAATCATGCGCCGCATCTCTAGCGGGTTGATGGCGCCCTGCAGTTTGTAGACGACATCGCCGTTGGGGCGGATGAGCATGGAGTAGGGCACCGCCGCGTTCCAGTCCGGATCAAAAGCGGCGAGCAGAGCGTACAAATCGGTCGAGCCGAGAATGAGATTGCGCGTTGTGGCATGGAGCGTAACCAGAGAGGCAAGCGCGCCTTTCTGTTCATCCGGGTAATTGATGCTGACGGTAACCACATCGAACGCGCGATGACCATACATGCGGTACATCGTCTGGATCTCCGGCATTTCCTGAACGCAGGGAGCGCACCAGGTGGCCCAGAAATTCACGAGCAGGAGTTTCCCAGTGGGATTCTTGCGCAGGGCTTTCAGGTCTTCCACGCTGGCGGGGGAAATTTGCACTGGCTTGCTTTCGATTTCCGCCAGTTCCTTCTTGCGCCCTTCCTCTTTGTAGAGCCATTTGGTGGAGCAACCGACCGAAGGAGTTTTCTCGATCTCCACAGCCTGGCCCGCAAGGATAGCGTCGATGGCAAGGCGGGCATCGCGGCGGGTGACGAGCGATTCACGCGGGTTGTTATCCACGCGGCCCTGGTAGCGAAGTTTGCGCCGGGCATCAAAAATAAAAAGGTGGGGAGTCGCCGCGGGGCCGTAAGCACGCGCAACCTTCTGCGTCTCGCCGTCATAGAGATAGTGGAAATTGAAATGACGGTACGCCGCGCGGACCTTCATGTCGTCGAAAGAATCGCCGAGATCCGTATAGCCCAATTCGTCGAGGCGGACGGCGTTGGGACTATTGGGCTGGATGGCGATGAGTGCGACGCCGCGCTCGCGGTAGTCGGCCGCAAGTTGCTTGAGACGGGTTTCGTAAAGCTGCGCCGTGGGGCAGTGATTACACGTGAAGGCGATGACCAGAACTATGCTGGGGGCGTATTCGGCCAGGCAGTGCGTCTGTCCGTCAATGCCGGGAAGGCAAAAATCCGGTGCGACAGCGCCAATGGCGAGCGGCGGAGGACTGGATTCGTCGGCACGCCCAAAGCCGGAGAGGAGAGCGAGGGCAAGTAGACCGAAAAAGATGGGCAAACCAATAGAGCATTTGTTGCTGCGATAGGGCGTTGTCATTTGAAGCGATTATACCTAATGGGATCGGGCAGGAGGAGAAAGCAACGTCCGACGGGAGCGAGTGGCTTGACTGACGAAAGGTGGGAGGAAGGGACCGTTTCGTGGGGGTAACAAGAAGAACGGCCGCGCGGATCTGCCAGTAGAGCGCCAGCAGGAAGGAAAGACAAGACGGAGGCCGCCAAAAAGAATAGTTCCGTGTGAGGAAGTCTTAATGAAAGGGGAGAGGTGAGCTGTGCCGAATTGGAGAGTTGCTGCCGAGTTGAACGAAACCTCACGCCATCTGGAACTCCTCGAGTTGCGCATCACCCTACGGCTGATTCTTTGCTATTGCCAGCCAGGTTTCTTTGGGAATGTCCAGGAACACGCTTACCACTCTGGGATCGAACTGAGTCCCTGAAAGGTGGTGGATCGTCTCGCTCGCCACCTCGAACGAAGCGGCACGCCGGTAGGGCCTGTCGGATGTGATGGCATCGAGGGTATCCACCACGGCGAAGATCCGCGCACTCTGAAGAATCTCCTCTCCCTTGAGGCCGCGCGGATATCCCCCGCCGTCGTAGCGCTCGTGGTGCGAAAGAATGATTTCGGCTGCGTCAGCAAGAAAGGGGATCTCCTTCACGAGGTCGAACCCGATCTGCACGTGCTGCTGCATAAGTTTCCGTTCTTCCTCGGTGAGGGGCCCCGGCTTAAGTAGAATGCCGTCGCGGACCCCGAGTTTCCCGATATCGTGCAGATAGGCTCCTCTGGTAAGACTGCCCAACTGTTTGTCCGACCAGCCCATCGCTCGGGCAATCTCGAGCGAGTAATGGCAGACACGCTGTGAGTGGCCCGCGGTTTCGTGGTCGCGGAGATCAATCGCCGCCCCGAGTGCTTGTAGCGTGTCTTCATAGCTGCGCTCGATCTGCTGGAGAGCGGTTTGCAGTTGCACGGTGCGTTCCGCGACCATTTCTTCGAGGTGTCGGCGGTAGTTTTCAACCTCTTGTTCGAGCTGCCGCTTGTGCAGTGCGCGCTCGAGACTCGCCAAAACGGCATTTTCCCGAAGCGGTTTCACAAGATAGTCGTCCGCACCGCAACGCATCGCCTGCACACCTACGTCCACGTCATCCACGCCGGTGGTCACCAAAAACGCCATATGCGGATTGCGGCGGCGAACTTGAGTGAGAAGTTCCATACCGCTGATGCCGGGCATGTTCAGGTCGGAAATGATCGCGTCGAATCGCTCGCGTTGTAAAGTCACAAGGGCTTCTTCACCATTGCAGGCGGTGGTGCAGTGGAAAGCAGGCGGGCTTAGGATGAGGGAGAGAAGCTTGCAAGCGGAAGATTCGTCGTCGACGGCAAGAACGCGTGCAACAGGTTGATGATCCGATGAAACCCCGGAAAGACTGCCTTCAGGTTCTGCGGCAAGGACTTGGTCAGCATTGGTCATTAAGAGCATTCCACCCATTCTTTATTGCAGCACCCAGGGACCGGTCTTCTCGATGAACCGGCATCCGTAGTGCCGAAGGGGCGGCGCCTTCGAGTCCGAATGAACAATTCTCGCCTTCCCCACGTAGTCCTGTCCGGAGCTCGTCATGTAGACTTCCACAACGGAATTGGTCGCGAGTTCGGCCGCGCAGACACACAGAAACCCGCTCAGACTCACGTTCTCCGTCGTCGCGGCCTCTTCAAACTTCTTCCCATGACTGTCTGAACCGCGCAACTTCAACGGAACACGCAATCGCACGCGCACCTCGGTTCGAGGCACCAGCCGGCGCGTCTTGGCGAATTGGCTGAGGCTCGCGCGCAGTGCCTCGAAGTCAATCGGCTTCTCGAAATAGCCGGCAGCGCCGAGCTGCTGGCAATGTTCTTTGGTTTGCCCCCCTGATTCGCCGCTCACGATAATGACCGGAATCTTTTGCGTGCGGCTGAAGGAGGTAAACATCTCAAGCAGCTCATAGCCGGAGTATTTTGGCATTTGCAGATCCAGCAGGATGGCATCGGGCTCGTTCTCGAGGGCGAGTGCCAGACCCTGTTCCGGCTCCCCTGAATCAATTACTTCATAGGTGTCGCTCAGCTCAAGGCGCATCAGGCGCCGCAATGCTTCATCGTCATCAACAATCAACACCTTTCCCATGGCCTTGTTCCTCCTATCGGCCGGACGGGATATTGCTCCCCACAAGTTGGGCCATTTGGTTCATGGCGGACGCTGGCTTTTTCCCGCCATCCAGCACCTCGCGGACCTTCCGGATAAGAACCTCTTCCGTGAACGGCTTGTGCAGGAGGTGCATTTCAGGATCCAGAACTCTGTGTCCTGCAATGAAGCTGTCGGCATAACCCGAAATGTAGAGCACCTTCATTCCTGGCTGGCGCGGCGACAATTGTTCCGCCAAAGCGCGGCCGTTCATGCCAGGCATCACGACATCGGTCAGCAGGAGGTCAAAAGTGCTGGCGAAGCGCGCCGCGACTTCCAGAGCTTCTTCACCGCTCCCCGCCGGCAACACGTGAAATCCGCTTGCTTCAAGAATGGTTTGCTCAAGCTTTCTCAACGGCTCGGCGTCTTCCACCAGAAGGATGCTTTCCGAACCACACAGTTTCTCTCCCGAATCGATTTTTTGCTCCGCCACCGCCGCCTCACCCGTGTGTCGCGGGAGATAGATTTGAAAGGAGGCGCCTCTTCCTGGCGCGCTATCCACCCCAATATATCCATTACTCTGTTTTACGATGCCGTACACAGTCGCGAGACCCAATCCCGTGCCTTTGCCGCGTTCCTTGGTGGTGAAGAATGGCTCAAAGATATGTGTGAGCGTTCCGGCGTCCATTCCCGTTCCTGTGTCGGTCACGGCCAAAAGCACGTAACTCCCGGCCTTGGAACCCGGATGGTTCCGCGTGTAGGTTTGGTCGAGCTCCACGTTGCCGGTCTGGATCTTCAGTTTGCCACCTGTGGGCATGGCGTCACGCGCGTTGACCGCCAGGTTCATGATGACCTGTTCGATCTGGCTCTGGTCCGCCATCACGCTGCCAAGCGCGGGATCCAGCTCCAGCGAAACTTCAATGTCCTCGCCCAGCAGCCGCAGAAGCATTTTTTGCATGTCGGATGCGAGTGTGTTGATGTTTAGGACCGCGGGCGTCAAGACCTGCTGCCGGCTGAAGGCCAGCAGTTGCTTGGTTAAAGAGGCGGCCCGCTCTCCTGCCTTCTCGATTTCCAGGGCATGCTCGCACAGAGCATTGTTCGCGCCCAACGCTTTCTTCAGCACTCTGCTGTACCCGATGATGACCCCCAGCAGATTGTTGAAGTCGTGCGCGATCCCTCCCGAGATACGTCCAATGGCTTCCATCTTTTGCGCCATTCTCAGTTGTCGTTCGAGCACTCGTTTTTCTGTCACATCCTCCGCAAACACTTCAAAGTACGCCGGGAGGCGGTTTTCATCGTTGATCCGGCGTCCCGAACACCGCACGATGATCGGTGCGCCTTCTTGTCGCTTCCACTCCATCTCGATGTCCTTGATTTCTTCCGTGCGGGTGAGGAGTTCCGTCAAGCGCTGATATTCGCCGCTGTGCTGGAAGATGTCTGTTGCCAGATCTTTCCGGAGAAGCTCCTCCGTTAAGTTGTAACCCAGCATATTCTGGAGCGCCGGATTCACTTGTAAAAACCGGCCGGTCATGCTTGCGCGAAAAATCCCGTAGGGTGCGCCTTCTACCACCGAGCGAAAATCTGCCTCCGAGCGCCGCAGAGCCTCCTCCGCTCTCTTGCGCTCCGTGATGTCGCGGTTCACAATCACTAGCTTTTCCGGCTCCCCGTCGGCATTGCGTATGACGCTCGAAGTTGATTCCAACACCAACCACGTCCCGTTCTTGTGGCGTATACGGTACTCCAGCGTCTTCCCTATTCCCGAGCGCCGTGCCTCCTCCGCCGCTTTCTTGACGCACTCACGATCATCGGGATGAATCTGCTCGAATGCTGAGGAGGCCTGCAATTCCTCTGGCGAATATCCCAGCACTTTTTTATAGGAAAGACTGTTGAAAAGCCGTTTCCCTTCCATATCCACGACTGCGATCATGTCTGCGGCGTTCTCACTGATCAGATGAAATAGCTCTTCCCGTTTCACCAGCTCCCTGCGGATTCGATAGATCAGAAGATGTTGGTAGATGGTGTAAAGATCGAAGAGGAAAACCAGGGCCACGAGCCCTCGAATGGCTTGCGGCAAAATAAATAGCGAATTGAAATCCTGATTGACGGTTGAGATAGGAAGGAGGAAGGAGGCAAGCCCGACCGTCAGGAGTAAGGTGATGACAAAAGCTGCTGCCCACAGCCACCATTCCCGCCGTTCGACGTGTCGGAAATTCGCGCGCAGAACTATCGTCTCTGCGACGTCTGGCCCGGCCGTACTTTTTGTTCGATGCACTCGCACAAATTCTCCACGGGCATCCACGTTTTTGCGCAAGCCACCATGCCTTTGAGACAGAGCCTGCGGCTCTCCGCGGGTCGCCGATCCTTCCCATCTGTTCCTGCACTAGACATGCCAAGGCCGCCTCCATTCTTGCTCGACCGATTCGGCGCAACGTATTGAAATATCAGATGAAAGCGTCTTCGCAAATGATGCGGCCACCGGGGACCAGAACGGTCCTGTGCCAGCGTGAAGCGGTACTGGTATTTCGGAACAGGCCGCAAGAGGAACCCGTCTCCAAGTTTCTGTAGTTCCCCGGCGGCGGCTCGTCGTATGAGCGGACTATTCGGGCGGACGCATTTGTAAGCGCAAACTCGGTGCGGAGTCACAGCCCATCGACAGCGGGGAATATCGATTTCACCGCCGGAGAACACGCATTTGAGCCAGGAGGGAGACCCGGTTTGTGATGTTCAGGAAGCTGTCGGCTGGGGGCATCGTCATTCGGGGGGAAGCAGAACGAGAGGCTACCCGTTCCTAGAATTCCACCGCGCCAGCGATTGCGAGTGTTTCAAAACCGTGCAAGCAGTCAGACGTGTCGCTACAAGCTGTATCCAGGCCAGTTGACGACTGTGGAGATTCCTGAAGACATGCCTGGGAGCCTTCTGGGCAAAACAAAACCACAAGTATTACCGCCGTGGTGGCTGCTAAGTATATCCAGTGAATATAAGTTCCGCGGAGATTAAAATGCTCCCACGAAATTCTTCTCATCGTAAGCGGTCTGGCACAGTGGCCATAAGTCCGCGGTCGATCCTGCCAACGACGGCACATTTTACACTTCGGCGCTCGAATTGCTCATCCCCCATGACGAGGGATGAGACGAATGGTGTTGAATCTCATTGTTTCTAGCGTTGCACAGGACCTGGTATTGAGTCACGCCTTGCAAACGGCTGCAGCGAAACAATCGTAATGGGATTCGAGAAATGCTGAACGTCTCGTCAAAGCCTGCGCCGCAAGGGAACAACGTGGATACGATTGAACGCCAGCGGTTGGTGCTGGAAAACCTGGCTGAAGTACGGTACATTGCCCGACGGATCCATGAGCGTTTACCGCCGCACGTGTCATTTGACGACCTGATCCAAGCCGGGATGCTCGGGTTGATCGATGCTGTCGATAAATTTGATCCGCAGAAAAACGTGGAGTTTCTTTCCTATGCGCGATATCGCATTCGCGGTGCTATTTTGGATAATTTGCGCCAGCTGGATTGGGGTCCACGAAACCTGAGGCAGAAGGCACGCAGACTTGAACAAGCGAACCGCGAACTCACTGGCGAGCTCGGCCATGTTCCTTCGGGGTCGGAGATAGCCTCCAAGCTGGGTTTACCCATTGAAGACTTCCAGCGGCTGATTGGCGATCTGGACGGTCTCCGACTCGAAAGTTTGCATCTTTGGGTTGAGGGAGAGACTGGAGCGCAACATGTGCCAGTAGCGATTCGACCGGAGGAGGATCCCTTTCAGATGACCTTTCGCCTGGAGCTCCGCCATCTTCTACGGGAGGCCCTATCGGAACTGGACGGAAGGGAAGGAACCGTCTTGGGCTTGTACTATCTCGAAGAACTTACGATGAAGAGAATCGGGGAGATTCTGGGAATTGACGAATCACGCGTGTCGCAAATTCACGCGGTGGCATTGCGTCACTTGCGCTCGCGTCTGGGACGATTTCATTTCTTTCCTCCATACCCTGAGAATGACTGGAGCCGGTCCTCAGACCGCGCCAAGGATTTGGTTTTACCTGTTTAATGCTTTTTGTGGTTTGGTCCCTCGATGTCCATCGCTGCGGCACCAAGCGGCCTATTTCGCGCGTCGATCGCCTTTGAGGCGTTGCCAAGATTGTAACCAAGGCTTTGCTTTCTGTTTCGCTCCCGCTAGTTCAAAAAATCCCGCGTCAACCCAAGCTGCTGGCTAACCTGGCTTTCCAGCATGGGCGATTCGTGGAGCGTGGCGTTGACCCGGGAGTTGACGGGCGCGCAAGCAACCGGCGCATTGATGTCGTCATTCTCAACCCATCGTTTGGAGAGAGAATGACTTTCATTACGCCCGGGCCGGTCCTCAGCCCCTCTGCGAACTCCCCCGTGGTCTCACCCTCTCCCGGTTCGGCTCAGCAGCCGCCTGGCCCGTAATCTTTCGAGCGCCGACCACGGAGCCTTTCTTGACAGCCTTGCTCCCAGCGCCCAAACTCGATGTATCCCCTTCCAGAAAGTTAGTTTGTGTGAACCATCATGCGCCTTCTTGTCGCTGAGGCCGATTTGTCTCTGGCGGAGTTTCTTCAATCCCAGTTTCAGCAGGAACACTTCACTGTGCAAATCGCGTCCGCCGGCAACCAGATTTCCGAATTACCGGAGAAAACTCCCCTTGATCTCGTGATCCTGGACCTCAATCTTCCCGGAATTCCGGGGCTGGAGTTTCTTCACACCATTCACCGCCGCTGGCCGGAAACGCCCGTGATTCTCGTTTCCCAGGCCACCGCCGTGGAAGAGCGTGTTCGCGGCCTCAATGCCGGTGCCGACGACTTCGTCGTTAAGCCGTTCGCGGTTGCGGAACTTGTCGCCCGCGTGCACGCCGTGCTCCGGCGCCGCAATCGTCCGGCCACGGACACTTTCCGCTTCGAGGATCTCGAGGTGAATCGTGTCTCTCACAAAGTCAGCCGCAGTGGACGTGCCATTGAGCTGAGTCCCAAGGAATATGCACTCCTGGAATATCTTCTCCGCCATTCCGACCGCCCCGTTTCGCGCACTTCCATCATCGAAGAAGTCTGGTGCTTGCACTCCGGTTCCATTACGAACGTCGTCGATGTCTACATCAATTACCTGCGCAAGAAAATTGACGCGGGCTACGATCGCCCGCTCATTCGCACCATTCGCGGTGTTGGCTATCAAATTGGTGGAAATCACCTGCCCAAATAGTCTCGTTCCCCGCAGGTCTCACCCAAAGAAAATGGGCGCCCCGGCTTGGCCGGGACGCCCAATGAAGCAGAAGGGAACTCGGTTTTCTTAGCGCATCCCCGGGCCGTTCCCAGCGCTCGTGGACCGCGCATTCGGATCCAGACTCAGCATACCCTCGGTGGCCGAAACCGCCACCAACGAGCCGTCACGCCGCGTCCAAATCACGGGAAAGAAACCTTGCGACAGCGGATCGTCCATGTGTTGCCAGGATTTTCCGCCGTCGAACGACGCCAGCAGGCCCTGCTTCTGCAGTGACACCACCAACGCTTTTTCCGTCCCGGCCACCGACTGGAACGACAATTCACGGACGTCTGAGCGGTTCCAAGTGCGCCCGGCATCGCGCGAGCCATACAAGCCCATGTTCGACGTGACGAAGAGCGTGCTGTCATCCACGCGGTGTAGTCTCAGGTTCCCTGCCGCGGCAAACGCGAGTTCCTTGGCGTCCCAAGTCGTGCCCTTGTCGCTTGAGTACAGCAGGTTCCGCTCAACGATCGCCCAGACCTGATTGCCATCGGCGGCAACTTCCACCGATTGGGCCGGCTGGCGCACCAGCGGATCCTTGCTGGCCGGCTTCCACGTTGCGCCATGGTCCTTGGAGACGAGCACGCCGCCGGCCGTCGCCGCGTACCACACATCGTTGCCGAACGCCATGCCATTCACCAGAAAAGCCGTCAACTGGGGACCCGCCTGCTTTGGCGCTGCTGCCTTGGGAGTCACGCCCTTCTTGCCCTTGGTCGTTTTTACGGCCGGAGCAGAAGTCGTATCCGGTACGTACAGTCCTGCACGCGCCCACTTGTGAGCCGCGTCGTCATACTTCATCCATCCGCCGTTGGTTAGTGCCGCCCACCACCCCGTCGGCGCAGCATAGACGTGGCGCAGTTCCGTGCGCTTTAGCCCAGGCCCAAGCGTGGTCCAGGAGTTGCCGCCATCCTTGGTCGCCAGGAAAGCATTATTGTCAAATGTCAGCACCACCAAGGCGCGTTCCGGATGCTCGCGGTCCAACGCCACATCCGAAATGTGCTGGTGCTGGAAGCCGTTGTTCGCCGAAGTGAATGACGCGCCGCCATCCGTGCTGATCTGGACGCCTTCGCGCTCCGTTCCAATGATTATCTTCTGCGGGTTCTTCTGGTCAATGATCAGCGCGTTGATGATCCAGTCGCCCGGTGTCACACGTTTGAAATCCTTCTCGTTCACCGTCTTCCAAAGGCCGCTGGTCGTCCCCGCGTACAGGATGCTTGCATTCGTGGGGTCCACGCGGATCAACTGCGTGCGGCGGAACACCGAAGGAATGCCCTGATATTTCACCCACTGCTGCCCGCCATTCATGCTGTGATAGATCCCGGAGCACGCCGTGGCGTGCACGCTTTCCACATTCGCGGGATCGACGATGATGCTCATCACATCGGAATCATCGATCATGCCCTTCACCACCGGGAACCAGTCTTTGCCGCCGTTCGTGGTCTTCCAGGGCAGGTGATAAGTTCCGGCATAGATGACGTTGGTATCCTTCGGGTCGAAGGCCACCGAGTCAAAATTCCGCAGGTCCGAATGATTGGCAGGAGTGATGCGTTCCCATGTAGCGCCTTCGTCTCTCGAGCGGTACACGCCGCTGAGCGTGCCGGCCAGCAACAGTTTCGGATCCGTCGGCGCTTGCGCCAGCGCTCTCACGGTCTCGTGCGCCAGTCCAATAATGTTCCAGGTGTGCCCGCCGTCGTCGCTGCGGTAGACCCCGCCGCCGCCCGAATACAGCGTCCAGGTGCTCGCGTAGAGTCGCTTCGCATCCCGCGAGTCCACGATGACGTGCGTAATTACGTCATCTTGCCCGGTGCCGATGCGGCTCAGCAGTTGCCAGTGCGTGCCTTCGTCGTTCGACGCGAAAACGTGACCATCCGCCGTTCCCAGATAAAGGCTTTCGGTGTTATTCGGATCCGCAGCCAGAGAAATGACCGTTCCGCCGGGAGGTCCCACTTGCCTCCAAGTCTGCGCCTTGGCAGAAACGGCGAAAATCACCATAAGCGTGGCTAACCCCAAAAGCACGCGTTTCATTTGCATGCGATTCTCCCAGAGCGCCGGTGCGCCCACAAGTCGTTAGTGTAGGGAAGGAGTACGGAAAGGCCTGCTGGCCTAAGGGACAGATTCCGAGCAAGATGTTTATAGTACTAGGACTATGTGACCCGACTGGACCTACTAGCTCCTCTCCACATCCCTAGTGGCAACTTATTTCTACTTCTGGGGTTCTACCCCATGGAAACCCACTGAGCGCAATAATAGGTATGGGTTTCCGGGACCCATCTGCCAAATTTGGGTTCCATATCAGGGGAAAAAGTTATGAAGGCCAACCTTACCGCCAAGAGCACCATTGCATTGCTGCTGTGTCTGGCCGCTGCTATGTTTTTGTTGTCGCCCGCCGTCAAGGCGCAAGGCCCGGAGAACGACGCCACTCTCACCTCGGGCGATGTCGGCCCAAGTGCCGATGACGCCCACGATCCTCCATCGCGCGTCGCCCGCATCAGCTTCATCGATGGTTCCGTTTCCCTGCAGCCCGGCGGTACCGGTGATTGGGGCAGTGCCGTTAAGAATCGTCCCATGACCATCGGCGATAAACTCTGGGTGGATCAAAACTCCCGCGCGGAATTGCAGGCCGGACAAGCTGCCCTCCATCTCGGCAGCATGACTGCTCTCTCTTTCCTGAATCTCGACCAGAACATCACCCAAATACGCCTCGCCGAAGGCAAGCTCAACTTCCGCGTCCGTGAAATCCTCCAGGGCGATAACTACGAAGTGGACACGCCCAATCTCGCTTTTACCGTTCGTGAGGCTGGTGATTTCCGCATAGACGTCAACGAGAACGGCGACTATACCAGCGTTACCGCGATCCGCGGTCAAGGTGAAATCGTTGCCGGCGGGCAAACTTATCCCCTCCACGCTGGTGAGCGCGCCGACGTCACCGGTGCAGACAACAACGTCAAATTCTCGACTGCCGCTGCGCCGGCTCCTGATGATCTGGACCGCTGGGCGCAGGATCGTGACCTGAAGGAAGACAACTCCCCTTCCGCCCAGCATGTATCCCGCGACATGGTCGGCTACAGCGACCTGGACGATAACGGCACTTGGAGCGAACAGCCTGACTACGGCTCGGTCTGGACACCCAACAATGTCGGTCCCGATTGGGCACCGTACAGCAATGGCTACTGGAACTATGTTGGCCCCTGGGGCTGGACTTGGGTCGGCTACGAGCCTTGGGGTTTTGCTCCGTTCCACTACGGCCGCTGGAACTGGTTCGGTTCCTACTGGGGTTGGTGCCCCGGCCCGATCTATGGACGGCCCTTTTATGGTCCGGCCTTCGTCGGATTCCTAGGCGGCGGCTTCGGTTTTGGCTTTGGTTTTGGCGGCGGTTATGGGTGGTTCCCCCTGGGCTGGGGTGAGCCGTTCCGTCCCTGGTATCGCGCTGGCGGCAACTACTGGCGCAACGTCAACGTGCACAACACGTTCATCCGCAACACCAACATCATCGGCGGCAGGGGCAACGGCAACTTCAATTACCGCTATGCTCACAACGCCAACGCGGTCACAGCCGCCTCGCACAGCGCCTTTGTGAATGGGCAGCGCATTAATCGCGGCGCAACGCATCTCTCGGCATCTGCTCTGCGTGGTGCCAGAGTGACCAACGGCGTCAATGCGTCCCCCACGCGCGCAAGTTACCTTGGCGCATCCAATTCCCATGGCCGTGTCGCCACACCTTCTGCCAGTGTGCAGAATCGCAGCGTGATGGCTCGCACTGCTCCTGCGGCATCAGCTTCTCATCTGCCGGTGCGCACCATGAATAATTCGACTCTCAGGCCGGGCAACTCCAGGGCTGCCGGCACGGGGCGGTCTGCAGGCACTCCGTCAGGAATGAGCGGCAACCGCCAGTCGCAGCTCTCCGCCAATCGCCCGCCCTCGGCCATGCAGCAGGGTTCCAGGCCGTCCGGCTCGGTGAATTCATCGGCCCGTTCAAACACTTCCTCGCGCGCTTGGAATGCGCAAGGCAACTCAACAGACTCTGGCCGGGCCCCACAAGGGTTCGGCAATACGAATCGGCCCTCGAATTCCACGGCGGCGGCTCGCACGAACTCCAGCAACCGTCCGCCCTGGGCTGGGTCTGGCTCGACCCCCAATTCCGTGTCCCGGAATTCCACGAATCGTCCGCCTAGCGGGATGAACGGGAATCGCTCCTACACGCCACGGTCTTACAACGGCAACCGTGGCTACTCTGCGCCACGCAACAATTCTGCTCCGCGCGGCTATTCATCTCCGCGAAGCTACGCGCCTCCACACGGCTCATCGGCGCCGCGTAGCTACTCTGCTCCTCATTCTTCCGGTGGCGGTAGCTCTCATAGTAGTGGTGGCAGCTCACGTGGCGGCGGTGGCGGGGGCGGGTCCCACGGCGGTGGCAGTCATCGCTGAGTAGACTTGCTTTTTCTGTCGAAGCTGCTTTAGTTGTTCTCAACAGAAGGCCCGTCCGGTATCCCCGCACGGGCCTTCTTTCTTTCCGCTCCCCCCACTTGCACTTTTCGCCCCCCACCGTGCGCTCCTGCAACTCTCTTAGCGCTGACCGTGTTACACATTGTAGCGTCAGGAAGTCCGGGGCGTGACGAAGTTCGCAGTGAGGAACGCCGCGACGCATCCAATCACGAACCGGCACCAGCCCGTTGTTCGTCCGCGGTCCATCCTCACGCGGATGGTTCTGGCATTAAGTTATTGAGGATGGCAAGCGCTCCAGGAGAGAAGAAAGCACCATGAAAACACGTTCACTCTATTGGCTCACATTGTTCACTTTGATTCTCGCAGTAGCCCTAGCTGTTCCGATGCGTGCGGCAGCCGATGATGACGATCCGCCGGGCCGCGTCGCGCGTCTTAGCGTTACAAACGGTCAGGTCTCCTTTAGTCCTGCGGGAACCGACGACTGGGTTTCCGCCGTCACGAATCGCCCCATCACCACAGGCGACAAGCTCTGGACCGATAAGGACGCTCGCGCCGAGTTGCACGTCGCTTCCGCTGCCTTTCGTCTTGCCGGCGAAACCGGCTTCTCTTTCCTCAATCTGAATGACCAGACCATCCAGGTTCGCGTCACCGAGGGCACCGTCAGCATCCGCGTCCGGCGCTTGGGGAACGCTGAAAATATCGAAGTCGACACGCCCAATCTTGCCTTCTCCATTCTTCGTCCTGGCCGCTACCGCATCAATGTCAACGAAGCCGGCGACACTACCATCGTCAGCGTCCGCGATGGGCAAGGCGAAGTCACCGGCGGCGGTTCCTCTTACACCGTCCACCCGGGCGAGCAAGGCTCCTTTTCCGGTACGGACACTCTCGATGCAGACATCGAGGGCGTTGCCGATACGGATGATTTCGATAACTGGTGCGATGAGCGCGATCTCCACGAAGATCACGCCGTTGCCCGCCGCTACGTCTCCGACGATGTCATCGGCTATGAAGATCTGGACGACAACGGCGGCTGGCGCCCGGTTCCCGACTATGGCACCGTTTGGTTTCCGCACGTGACCATCGTTGGCTGGGCTCCCTATCGCTACGGCCACTGGGCCTTCATAGCTCCCTGGGGCTGGACTTGGGTTGATGATGCGCCCTGGGGCTTTGCTCCGTTCCACTATGGCCGATGGATCTATGTGGCAGGCGCTTGGGGTTGGGTACCTGCGCCACCGCGTGTCGCCGGTATTGCTTATGTCCGCCCGGTGTATGCTCCCGCTCTTGTTGCCTGGGTCGGGGGACCCCACTTTGGTGTCGGTGTTGGTATCGGTGTCGGCGGCTTTGCCGCCGGTGTGGACGTAGGCTGGTTTCCGCTGGGCCCCCGTGAAGTCTTCGTGCCCTCCTATGCGGTAAGCCGCGCGTACGTGAACAGAGTGAATGTCTCAAACACAACCGTGAATGAGACCGTGGTCAGCAACTACTACAACACGGCCATCGTCAACAGAAACGTGAACGTCAACAATGTCAGATACGTGAACCAGGGCGTTCCCGGGGCCGTCACGGCCACATCGCCACACGCGTTCACATCGGCCCAGCCCGTTTCGCGCAATCTCGTTGCCGTTAACCAAAGGGAAGTGGCTTCCGCCCCCGTGGGCGTCTCCGCTCCCTCTATCGCGCCGCCCAAGCAAGCCGTGATGGGTTCGGGTGCAGCGACCAACGTGCGTCCGCCAGCCGCTCTCGCGAACCGCTCAGTTGTAGCTAAGACCACTCCTCCGCCGCCTCCGCCGTCTTTTGAAAAGCAGCAGGCGGCCATCCAAGCGAATCACGGCCAGCCGATCTCGATGGCACAAACGCGGCAGATTCAGCCGGCGCGTGCCACCGCAACCGTGGCGCCCGTCAAGATTGCTCCGCCGTCCACTCCGGCCACACCTCGCGTGAACGCAGTTCAGGGACAGGGGACCCGGCCGGTACAAACCACGCAGCAGCCTGGCCAGAACAATCCCACTCGCCCGTCCAATGCCACAGGCGCGCAAACCAATCAACCCGGGAAGCCAGCCAACGTGCGCACGCTCAACGATCGCCCACCCTCTGCTCGGCCTGTTATCATCGACAATGATCAACTCGAGCAAAAGCATCAGCAGCAACTCGAGCAGCTTCATCAGAAGCAGGACCAGGAACGCCAGCAACTCGAACAGCAGCAGTACCAACAGCAGCAGCAGCTCCAGCAGCAGAAAGCCGACGCCAGCAAACAGCAGGAGCTGAACCAACAACACCAGCAGCAGCTTGAACAGCAGGCGCAGAAGCACAATCAGGAGAAGCAGCAACTAAACCAGAAGCAGCAGGCCGAGCACGCCAAGGCCGCCTCGTCATCGAAGTCCAAAAACGAAGATAAGCCGCATCACTGACGCTTCTCTTCCCCATTCGTCCAGTTCTACGATCCGCGTAGGGGTCCAGCACCGCTGGACCCCATCTCGGCAAGCGGTAGAACTCATCTTCATTCCGAACGGAGCGAAGCGTTTTTCTTTCGCGCCTGACCTAGCTCCATCATTCCGAACGGAGTCTGCGGAGTGAGGAATCTCTCTTTTCTTCCCCTCGCGACGCCACAGCCTTTCGCTATGATCGTCTTCCCGCTTCCTGATCGCTGATATCTGATATCCCATTCCTCAAATCGCCGCTTCCGGCTAGCTCTCTCCGCACTTGCTGATTCTCCCAGCCCCTGTGATATCTTCAAAAGAGCCCGCTATGCGTTCCGCTTCGGTTACATCCCAACTCTTCCGCCGTGTCATGGGGCACTTTGCGACCGGGATCACCGTGGTCACCGTCGAACGCGAGCCCGGCAAAGTCCATGGCATGACCGCCAATTCTTTTGCTTCCGTGTCTCTCCAGCCGCTGTTGGTCTCCATCTGCGTGGACGAGGAGAGCCGCCTGCTCTCCTTCCTCAAGACGCAGCGGCGCTTCGGCGTAAGCATTCTGAACGATACCCAGCAGGCGCTCTCTGAGCATTTTGCCACGGGCGAACAAGGACCGGACGCCGACGCGCGACTCGGCATCCGCTATCGTTGGACCGATTCGCGCATCCCTGTTCTTGAGGATGCTTTGGCGCATCTCGCCTGCAATGTCGTTGCGGAATATTCGGCGGGAGACCACACCATCTTCCTGGGTGAAGTCGAGAGCGTGGATTTGGGCGAAGGCCAGCCGCTGCTCTTCTACCGTGGCCAATACCGCGCTCTTCAGCAGTGACGCAGGATCAGCTCGAACATTCCGATTGTTCTAATGTTGGTGATTTGCAGCCGACCTTTGACCGCGTGTCTGTCCAACAGGCTTCCGGCAAATCTCAACAAATGTCATTCCGAGATCCGTTCGCTTTTTGAACGGGGGGAGGAACTTTGCCCCATCGCGTGCCTTCTACGCGATGAATCTGCTTTTCTCCTGGTTTCATATCAAAAGCAGATCCCTCGCTTCGCTCGGGATGACAGCGTGCAACCTGCTTGTGGGATGGAGTGCGCTTAGCGTTCCGAGCTTCCAAACGGCTGTGCGGATTCCGCCGAATCGCCCTGCTCTTTCCGGTGGCTCTTCACTTCGCGCAGTGCGTAGATCGCTTTGTTCTGTGATTCGTAATAGGTGCGGGAACTGATCTCTCCCAGCAGGCCCATGGAAATAAACTGAATCCCGCTGACAAACAGGGCAATCGCCAGCAGCAGCAGCGGCCCGTGCTGCGTCATAATGTTCTCGTTTAGGAAGATTTTCTTCGCGACCAGGACGGATCCGAGGATGAATCCCGAGCCCGTCCCCGCCAACCCCAGCATCCCGAAAAACTGCAGCGGCCGCGTGGAATAATCCAGCAGGAATTTCACCATGATCAAATCAAAAAAGACGCGAATGCTCCGCCCGATCCCGTAGTTCGAGCGCCCGCTAGTGCGCTGCGGATTGGAAATCGGCACTTCCGTGATGCGCGCGCCCGACGAACTTGCCAGCGCAGGTATGAACCGGTGGAGTTCCCCGTAGAGCTGGATTTCCTGCAAAATCTCGCGGCGGTAGGCCTTGAATGTCGTGCCGAAATCGTGCAGCTCGATCCCGGATAGCCTGGCCATCAACCAGTTCGCGATGCGGCTCGGCACTTGGCGCATCAGCCAGTGGTCGTTTCGCGTGCGCCTCCAGCCGCTGACCAGGTCGTAGCCTTCCTCAATTTTTTCCAGGAATCGCGGAATCTCCGCGGGATCGTGTTGCTGGTCTCCGTCCATGGAGATCACGATGTCGCCCCGCGCAAAGTCGAACCCCGCCTTCAGCGCGGGCGTTTGTCCAAAGTTGCGCCGCAGCCGGACCACGTTCACGCGCCTGTCGTGCTCGTAAATCTCCGATAGCACCTTGTACGAGCTATCCTTGCTTCCATCATCCACAAACACCATCTCGTACGGCTCGCCGAGCGAATCCATCACTTCCGTCAGCTTCATGTACAAATCCGGAATGTTTTCCTGTTCGTTGTAGAACGGAACCACAATCGAGTAGCGCATCGGCGACTCAATTCCCATAAGGCTGCTCTTGAACCTCTCTCGAATGACTTGCCCGCGCCCCTCACGCCGGTTGGCTGGGACCCGGCCTTCTGTCAGGTGCAACTTCATCCCAGCGCGCCGCTAAAACCGTAGTTTATCAGGCGTATCCCTCGCTTGGCGACAATTTTTCTGACCCCTGGGTCGGTCAGAATGTCCATCTCGGCCTTCCTCGAATACTGCAACCGGGTGGCTGTTAAGCGCAACTCCTCGTCCACATAGCCCGGGTGGCACATCAGTTCCGTCGTGCCCTCCGGCAAATTCTCCAATAACTCCTCGATCCCTTCGCGGGTCAATTGGCCGGTCTGTGCGATCCCGCAGAAATAGTCGCTTGTGGCGACCCCTTCGCGGTCCGTCAATTCCCGGGCATCCCGCGCCAGCAACTTCAGCCCGCGCGCCTGCACCCCCTGTTTCAAAACCACGCTCGCGCTGTGTGACGCCCCTGCCGATAACGCCGAGCGCAAGCTTGATTCCTCATGCGCCACGCGAATTGCCCTGATCCCATGCTTCTTTGCCAGGCGCAACGCCAGTTCAAATAGCCCCGGCAGCATATGCACGTGCTTGTGCCCGTCCAGGTGGGTGGGCGAAATCCCGGCCTCGCGAATCTTGCGGATCTGCGCGTCCCACTCCCGCTCCACTTCATGCAGTGGCAAGCTGCGGCTCGCGATACGCAGCAGCAGGCTTTCCGGCCCGCCATCCAATTCGTCTGCCGCATTCAAAAGACCCGGTACCTGATCGGCAGGAGCGGTCGGCCGCCCATCGCTCAGGTTCAGGTGCACGCCAATTCCCAGCTCCGGATTCTTCCGTGCCGCGTCAATCCCCGAATCGAACGCCCGCCCGTTGGCCAGCAGCGTTGCGCTGGTCACCAGGCCCTTGCGGTGGACCTCCACGATCCCCCGGTTCACCCCTTCCGTCCATCCCAGGTCATCCGCATTGACGATCAGATTCCGCACTTTTGCCTTTCACTTGCCCTGCTTGCCCCGAGCTTCGCGGGGAGTCGCGAGGGGAACCTCGAAGGGCCTGTCCTAAGCGTCAAAACCCCTGTCCTTTCGGACAGCTACTCTTAGGCTTCCGTACCATTGACCCTTCTTTGTTGTAACTCTAGCATGATCAACAAGACAGTTTGTGGAACAGCGCTGCTCTCGGTCGCGTTGCGGCTTTTCCTCGGCCGCGACCTGCGCGTGTTCCATGTGGCTTTTACTGCAGCAGGCCAGCACGCTCTGTTTCTCAGCTGGCTCTCGAGGCCATGATGCATGTCAAGTTGCAGGAATTGAAGCAGGTAGGAATACGCTACCGCGAAAAGCGCCGCGGACGCCGCATGAACTCCCGCGTCCCCATCCGCCTGGAATGGGATGCTTCCACCAGCACTCGCCAGCGCGTCGAGGCCTTTACGCGGGTTGTGAATCCTTACGGCTGCATGGTCATGGTTTCGGAGTCGCTGGAGCTGGATCATCGCCTGGCCCTTACCAACCTCGCTACCGGCGCCAGCAACGCCGCTGTGATTGTCTGGAAAGGGAATCAACAACCCGAAGGCTGGGAATACGGTATTGAGCTGGTTGCGCCGGACATGGATTTCTGGGGGTTGGAACTGTGACGCCTATGCATAAAGCGACGCCACCCGCAGCCGCCGCCCCAAACGTCAAGCGCAGCGCCACCACGGTTCGCCCGCTGACCAATGAAGAGCGCCGCCGCGCTCAACGTGTGTTCCTCAGGATGCCCGTCGTCGTGTATCTCGAGGGCAAAGCCAATCCCATTCACGGCACCACGCACACTGTCAGCGCCAGCGGGGCGATGATCATTCTGCCCCAAGGCCTGCCAACCGGCACGAAAATTTCCGTTGAGAATCCCAAGACCCAGAAAAAGGTCGAGGCTCACGTGGTGCGCCCGCCGGTGATGAACGCCGAAGGCTCCCTCGTCCCCATCGAGTTCACCGCGCCTTCCCCGCAGTTCTGGAATATCTGCTTCCCGCCAAACCCCAACAATTGAGCAGGCACAAGTCCACATTTAAACCAGATGGTATCGTTAGGAACTGGCTCACTGCAGATTTATGGTGATCATTCCTTGGTGACTCAAGCCGCCAGTCTGCCCGACATATGTGACCGCGGATGTTCCAGTGTAGACCTCCTGCAAATTAGTTGCTGTTTGCGAGGGGAGGTTGTTTGAATCTCCGCTGTACTGTGCAAAGAATGAATATGTCCCGGGCGGAAGGATCGCCTGCACCGTGGCACTTGCCTGTCCGTTCACGACGGTGATTGGCGGAGCAACTCCGGATCCGCCCACTCCAACCGAACCTTGAAAGATGTTCACTGTGCCCGTAACTGGTTTTGTCGAACTCACGGTCGCAGTCAGCGTGAACGACCCTCCTCCCGAGGGGATCTTCGCGGCTGAGGTTGCAAGCGTAATGGATGTCGGAACCGCCCCACCTCCGCCGCCACCACCGCCACCGCCACCACCTCCACCTCCTCCACACCCGAGCGCAAATGTCAGCGCGAAAACGGCTCCCGTCCATAACACTGCTGGGAATCTCCTCTTGCTGCCCGGAAATCCAAGCAGGCACACTAAGATGATGCCGCTAATAACACTCAGCGGCCACCAGGTCCACTGCTGAAGTGGCCTCAAGCCCATTGCCGCAGCCTTTCTCCGCACCGCCGCAGCGGCCCCGCTGCTCGGTCCCGTGGTAGCCACGGTCACTGTCACCGGCACGGCGGAGCCGTTTAGGTCTACAGGCGACGGACTGAAGGTGAGGTTCATTCCGGATGGCAGTGTGCTGATGGTGCTGAGTGTCACGGTGCTTGGTGTGTTTGAAGCCGGCGTTACAAGCACTGTGGCCGTCTGCGACTGTCCCGCCGTCACGGTCACAGTCGTATTGTTGGGCAGGCCGAAATCTGGAATATTCACAGTAATAAGCGTCGTGTTTGCCGCCGCCGCCGCATAGTTCGTGTCCCCAGGGTAGCTTGCGCCGATGTATCCAGAGGACTGCGGAGTAGTGGTTCCCGTTGCGGTAAGCATCTGGTTCCCGCTCGCATCTGTTCCGGAAGTCGTAGTGACTCCCGTAAACGTAGCGTAAGTGCCACCAAATTGAACTTGTCCGGTCATTACCGGGCTCTTGCTGTTGCTTGATACTGTGGCTGTCACCGTAATGCTCTGGGGGTAGTTGATAGTCTGGGCTGATGCATTCTGCACCATCGTCGTCGGATAAACGATCTGCAGATTCGTTGACTGGGATGTAACCCCGCCGTAACTTGCATCTCCGCTGTACTGCGCTGTAATCGCATGGATACCGCTCGTCGAAAACGTCCAAATGAGCATTCCGCTTATGTTGGCGGGGATCCCAGGCCTTCCCGGAGTGGACGTGAGCGTTACGCTCCCGGGAATCACAACCCCGCCGTCATAAAATGTGATTGTTCCCGTTGGCGCAACACCGTTCACAACGTACGGCACTACATTCGTCGTCATGGTTAAGGGCGTGCCCACCAATTGCGGTCCATACGGTACGCTTGGCGACGTCATCTGCGTCGGCGCGGGTGTCACGGCAAACGCAGCTGTCCCCGACTTACTACCCTGGTAGCTGTTGTCGCCGTTGTACTGGGCGACTAGCGAATAGGTCCCCCCTGTTAAGGACGGTGTAAGGTCTCGCGTATACCCGCCATTGTTGAGTGTAAAGGTCCCGCCGTCGAGCGCATTTCCGTTCGCGGTCAGTGACACCGTTCCACTCGGGCAAGTCAGCGCGTTCTCCTGATAGCACGCAGGGCTGGGCGGCCCTGTTGTGCTGGCAAAAGCGTTTTTGTCCGTCACGTACACGCGAATGATGTAGTTTGTCCCGTACTCCACGGACGTCGCATTCCCGCTCAGTTGATTCCCGCTCGAGTCAAACGTGGGAATCACGATAAACGTCTGGGTTGTCTCTGGTGCCACCGTTACCGCCACCCCTGCCGAATCGCTTGGCGCATTCGTGCCGTCTCCGGCGTAGTGTGCCGTTACCGTGTAGTTTGTTCCACCTGGAAGGCTCTTCGTCGTTCCGCTGACGCTTCCATTTGCGCCCAACGTGAACTGGTCCAACCCCTGCGTCGTCCCATCCGCAAACTTGGCGATCAGTGATACATCCCCCGTAGCGCTCGTTGGCGTCACCGCAATATTCACGGTCACATTCTCGCCCGTGCCGTGCGTGATTCCCGTCGTCGGTGAAAGTGTAAGGGTCGTGGTTGTCGCCACCGTCGAGACCGTTCCCCATTTCGTCGCCAAATTATTTACGTTCACCGACCCCAGGCCCGTCACCATGTCGTACCCCGCCGTCACCGTCCACGCTTCGGTCGTCGAACTGGTCGGTTCCACCAGCACTCCGTTGTTGCTCCCCGTCAGCACGCTGCAATTCGGAGTTCCACCCTGGCAGGGAACGCTGTTAGTCCCCACGCTGCTGCCGTATCTGGTAGCAATATAGCTGTTGCCCTTCGTCACATCGTTGAATACGCATCCCGCCGCTTCGCCCACCTTCGAAGTGCAGCTCGCACCCGCTTTCTTCGCCAGCGCATACAACACGTAGTTGGCATTTCCCTGCCGGTTCGTTCCGCTGTGCCCTGCCTGGTACTGATTCACCAGCGCCATGACACCCGCAAATGCCGGTGACGATGCGGACGTTCCTCCCACAATTCCAAAAGTGAAAGTGCCTCCGGTAGCGTTGGTGATGTCGCACATCTGTCCGTAGGAGAGCATGTTGTCGCTCTGGCAATAAACGTAGCCCGTCCCATCGAATCCCGGGCTCGCAAACAGCGACACGTCTGGCAAATCGCGGTGGTTGTCGTTCGGCATCCCCGTTACGCCAAGCTGCCATTTGGGCTTGCCGTACGTGCTGCTAGGCCCGCCGCTCCCGGCGACGATATTCAGCGATCCATTCGGCGCACTCGTACCGCATCCGCCCAATCCAAGCTGTGCGCAATTCTCGTTCCACGGGATTTCCGGGATGTAACCCAACGCTGACGTACCAATCACATCGGTTCCGCTTGTCGTGTTTGTCAAACTCCAGTACGTGCTCCAGTTGTTTATTTCATCAAAATCCGTTCCGCCCACGGCCACGTTATATGGCGTAGACGTCAATCCGCTCACCGCCAGACCGAGTGTGGCTACGCTTGCCGTATTAAAATCGTCGCAGCCCGCTGATCCGCCATCCCCCGCCGACACCATTGCCGTGATCCCCTGTGCCGCAGCCTGCTCCCATAGCGCGTTGTAAAAAGCATTCCCCGCGCTTCCCAGACTGGATTCGCAGCTCCCGTAGCTCTCGCTCATGACACCAGCCAGGTTGTGCTCGATGATGTACAGCGCCGAGAGATCGACCCCGGCGGATGCCGGAGTCGATGCCGACACCACGAAATCCACCGTTGCTCCTGGGGCCACGGCCCCCGACCACTCCACATCCAGATCCGCTTCGCCCTCTTCTCCTGTGGACGTGATTCCTGGGTCCTCGCCGTTCAAAATGATGTTTGTGGAAGTAAAGTTTGCGGGCAATCCGAACATCTGCCGAAATGCCTGTACGTCGGACACTTTAATGTTCGTCTCGCCCACGATTGCAATTGTCTGCCCGGTCCCGTCATTTCCCGCGCTGATCAAGCCCTTCGAGTTGTAAATCGTCGCAAAGTCCCCTGGCGCCAAAGCGTAAAAATTCCCACTCCCTCCGAATGGGTTGGGAAACGTGAACAATGGCTCCAGCCCAACCTTGCCCGCAACCTTTCGTGCTATTCCCGCCACGCGCACGTGCGACTGCCGGGGAAAACTGTTCAACGAAACGATTCCCGCTTCCACCGGCGCCAGCGCCGCGGGAATTTGCGGATCACTCGCGTTTGCCGTGTACGTTTTCCCTTCCACCTGGTATTGGCGGATCTCCGTGCCAAACGCCGCGCGCACCTGCGCCGCCGTCCCCGAAAACTCAATCACCGTCTTCCCGCTGTACACTTTTTCGACCGTGAAGCCCTGGCCAGACAACCATTGCGTCACCGACTGGATGTCCGCATCCGCCGGCCCGTACTGCGCCCCAAATTCCTGCGGTGTCAGCCATTGGTGGTAATTCGGTGAACTCTTGTCCTGCTGCTTTTCCAGATAGTCCTGCAGCGCCGATTCCTGGTCATCGCTGCGCTTCAGCAGCAACAACATCCTCGTCATCGCCAGGGCGTCCGACGCTGCCCCGCGGTCAAACTCCGCGCGCGCCAGGGGATGGACGTTTCCGGGCAGGGTCACGCGCTTCGCGTTGTCCACGGCCTCCACCACGCGCGGCAGCGCCTGTCCCTTCGCACTCACTGGATTCAGTATCAAAAGGGAACTAACAAACAGAAGACCACTCGAGAGGAAACGCAGACGAGGGCTCATACTCCGTCTCCACGTGCCTGGAATCCACATCCACAGGCCCGCTGTGCCACATTGGTGCGGAGCTTAGCACTTCGCAAAGTTGCTGTCGAGATAATGACATAGACCCGGCGTCACCCCTCCACCATCCCGCGCGTCACGCCCCTAGGGCCACCCGACCACGCCCCCTACGCAAAAAAAGGCGCGCCGTCTGCCCGGCGCGCCCCTCTAATCTCCGATGATCTGGACGGTTCTAGTCTGAAAAGCGGGTTAATTCACTGTAATCTGTACGCTTCCGCTCGACGACGAATAGTTTGTGTCGCCCGGATAACTCGCGTTGATCGTCCTAGTGGTACCGCCACCGCCCGTGCTGGTGCTCCCTCCGCCGCAGCCGGCAATGCCCACAACCAGCAGCACAAACGCCACCAGCCCGGCATAGGCATACGCGCGTCGCTGCCCCTCCGGCATCCAGCGCCAGCCCAACGCAAACAGCAGCAGGCTCAGCAGCGCCAGAATCGCAGGTATCACCGGCAGACCCGGCCCTTTCGGCTCGCCCACCGGCGGGGGATAAAGCCCCGAAATCGCCGTCGTCAAGGTCGCCGTGCAGAACGCCGTACCATTCGTAGTGTTCTGCGATCCAGGTGTCGGCTGGCACGTAGCTGAACCCAGGCTTGTGCTCCCGTTCGTGAAGGACACCATGCCTGTCGGCCCGGCAGCGTTGCTGTTAGTCTGCACCTGCGCCGTCAACACCACGCTCGCCCCGGAGGTGATCGAGGAAAGGTTACTGGTCACCGCAATGCCCGTCGGAGTTGCCTTGGAAACCGTTATCTGCAAGGAATTACTCCCGCCCGCTCCCAGCGCGGAGTAGTTACTGTCGCCCGAATAGGTTGCCGTCAGGCTATAGACTCCCGGTGTCGCCCCATTCAACGTTGCCGACAAATTGATGGGCTGATCCTCAACGAGCCCCACGTTATTCAGTTTTGTTGCACCTGTGGCGGACCCGTTATTCAGGAAATCAGTTTGCGGAGTGCCGTTGGCGTAAAGCGTAACTGTGCCACTGGGGCAGGGAATCGCGTTCGGGGCGGTCGGCTTTGTGTTCGGGTATCCAAACGCACAGCCTGTCCCGCTGTCGGTCACCAGTATGGTTACAATGTACGGCGTGCCGTATGGGAAATTCTGCGCGGACTGCGTCGGCGTATTTGGAGCGTTAGTGGTTGAGTTGAATCCGACAAAGGACACTGTCACCTTCGAGGTGTATCCCGCCCCAGCGACGGCTGTGGCCAATTTCGTCGGCGGCGCGGATGTGCTCGCTGCGAGCGTTGCGTCACCTCCATAGCTCGCCTCTACGTAGGCGGTACCGGCCGGCAATAGCGTCGTGCTTATGCTCGCCGACCCGCCCGTCAGCGTGAACGGCCCGATCGTTCCCAGCACCGGCCCCGTAGCACTCGCCAGCGCAACAAGCGAAACGCCCTCTGTACCGGCTGTTCCCGTGGGAGTCGGCGATACCGACGCGGTCGTCGTAAGCGTCTGACCCGACTGCGAAATGCTCCCCAGCGTAACTGTCGGCACCGTCCGGCTGAAGTTGCCCCAGTTGGTGAGCAGGTTTCCGACATTAATCGTGCCCAATCCTGTCGCTAGGTCATAACCTGGCACCGCCTGGAATGCGGGGTTCCCATTCTCAGTGGGTACGGCGGACACCATTACTCCGTATGAAGTACTGCCGCCGCCAGTATTGCTGCAATTCGGAGATCCGGCATCGCAGGCTACCGAGTTGTTCCCTTTGGTGATGTCGTAAAAAGTGCAGGTCCCGGACGCTTTTGTCCCTGGGCTTGTGAAGCTGCTCGAGTTGCAGCTCGTGTAGGTCTCATTTTTCGCCAGCCCGTACAGCACGTAATTGGCGTTACCCTGCCTTTGCCCGGTCTGCTGATTCACCAGCGCCATCACCGCCGCAAATGCCGGCGTCGCCGTCGAAGTCCCGCCTACGCCCATAAAATCTGCAAATGGACTGTTCAGGTTACACGAGGCTCCGCCGGTGTTCTGATCGGACTCGCACACTACATAGGCCACGCCGCTGAAGAAGCCATCACTGGAGAAAAACGAAACGTCCGGTAGATCGCGGAGGCTATCATTAGGGGTCAACGGAGGAGTTTGCCACGAGGGCTTTACATAGCCTCCATTTGGAAACGCGCCGCTCGTATTGCAATTGATATTACTGCCGCTCACGACCGAGAGGACACAATTGCTCGGGCCACCGGCTGCCGCTGCAAGGTCCGCTCCTGTGCTGTCAACCACGCTGCAAGGAGTACCAGGATAATTCAATGCGCACTTCGAATCATCCCACGGAACTTCCGGAATGTATCCGATGGCGGATTCTTGCGTATTGGCCGTGTTTGTGCTGTTCCAATAGGTCGTCGGATTTTGTATTTGTAATGGATCGAAATCCGTCCCGCCCACCGCTACGTTATAGGGCGTCGAGGCAGTTCCGCTCACGTTAAGGCCCTGATTCGCCGCATCCGGATCGGGGTCGTTGGGGTAGGGATCGCAACCGGCTGGCCCTGTGTCCCCCGCGGCGATTGCCACCGTGATTCCCTGCGCGGCGGCTTGCTCCCAAAGCTGGTTATAGAATGCATTGCCTGCTGCAAGAAGCTGCGCTTCGCATTCCCCGTAGCTTTCGCTCATCACGGGAGCCAGGTTGTTATCCACGATATGCAGGGCCGATAGGTCGATCCCGGCGGAAACTTGATTCGGATTCGACATAGTGGACTCGGACGTCACAAACAGAATTTGGGCGTTCGGCGCGATTGCACCCGACCATTCCACATCCAGATCGGATTCGCTCTCGTCTGTAAGGATACCCGGTGCCGTTGGAGCAAGTATCCCTGGGTCGGTCCCATTCACAATTACGTTGCTCTGAGTGAAATTCGCAGGGAGCCCAAACATCGCGCGAAACGCTTGTATGTCCGCAACATTGATGTTCGATTGCCCGACTACCGCAATCGTCTGGCCGGTCCCGGCCGGCGCTCCGTTCACCGTCGCAGGAACATTGTAGATCGTGGCGAAGTCCGCCGGCCCCAAGGCGTAATTCAGCGGATTTCCGAAGCTGAAAAGCGGCTTCAATTCTCCCGTCGCCTTGATCCTCCGGTACAAACCTGCGCTGTGAGCATAGGACTTCTTCGGAAAATTGTGCAGCGCGACCACTCCCTTGACCACCGGAGCCAACGCCTCGGGGATTGCCGGATCGCTCGCGTTGGCGAAGTGCTCTTCGCCGTTCACCAGGTACTTATGAATCTGGGTGTGAAACGCGTTGCGCACCTGCCCCACGTTTCCGCTGAACTCGATCACCGTGCGCCCCGCGGCCACGTTCGCCACCTGAAACCCTTGCCGCGTCAGCCAGTCCGTCACCGCCTGCACATCCGCGTCCGCGGGACCATACTGCTTCCCAAATTGCTCCGGCGTCAGCCAGGCGTGATAACTGCTCGACCCCTTGGTCTGCTGCGCGTCCATCAACTGGCGCAGCAAGGCTTCCTGCGCGTCGCTGCGTTGCAGCAAGAGCAGCATGCGTGTCAAAGGCTGCGAATCCGGCAGCGCCCCCTGGTCAAATCCCACCCGCACCAGCGGGTGCACATTTCCCTTTAGCTGCACGGTTCGCGTGTCATCCACGGCTTCCACCACGCGCGCCGGCACTGTCACCTGCTGCGCCCGCGCCGCCTGCCCTGCCAGCAGAAGGGTCACGGCGCACAAAATCATCCAGCTCTTCATCTTTAGAATCTTCATGATTTTCTTAAGCTCCCCAGCGTCTTTATCGCGATCTACCCGGGCTCTTTTGGCAGGAATGGCGTGCCTCCGCCCCTTACGCAGACACTCTTCATGCTGTCCGTTTAAGATGCCCCAGGGCAGGAAACGGTTTGCTCCCCTTGTGCGCCCTATGTCCCTTTTTTGTAACACTTGCGGGCTAATTTAGTTGCACCTGAAAATCGGCTGGGTGCGAAATTCCGCTGGTCGAGGCCGCCGTAATCTCCAGATTGACCACTCCCAGCACTTCCTGGTTGATTGTCGGCGAAACCGACGGCAGCGTGTTGGGGTCGCCGAAATAGTGCGCCGCCATGGGATGAGACCCAACCGGCAGCGTATCCGAAGTAAACGTGGCGTTCCCCCCAATCACGCCCACCAGGCCGCTATAGGGTTGGCCGTTATCGTAGATCTGCACCTGGCCCAAGGGGTTTGCGCTGGCAGTGACGTGCACGATCAGGGTCAACGGCTGTTGATACACGACCCGCAAGTTCGAACTCGAAAGCGTGGTTGTGGTCGCTGCCTTCGCGCTGCCGCCCCCGCCGCCACTCCCGCCTCCGCAGCCCAGCGCCAAGCTCACCAAGCAAGCCGTCCAGCCGCCGGCAAAGGCCAGCCGCCGGGCGCCCTTGTTTCCACCTGTGCCCCACACCGCCAGCCCTAGCATGCCCATCCCCACCAACAGCCCAAACGCCATCCACCTGTTCCCGTTCGCCGTTCCTGCGCTCGTCACGGTCCGCACAGCCGCTCCAGCCGTCGTCGTGGTGGGAGTCAGTTGCAGTTGCGTTGTCGCCGTGGTTTGCCCTGCAGCAATCGTGACGCTCGACGCAGTAAACGAGCAGGCATATCCCGCGGGCAAAACTGTCGTCCCCGTGGGGCACGTCAAATTGATCGTGCCCGTAAAACCGCCCGACGCCGTGATCGTTACCGTCGCCGCACCCGCGCTGCCCGCCACAAACGCAACCGGGTTGGGCGATACACTCACGCTGAAGTCTCCCGACGTCATGGGCTGGCTCGCGGAGTCCGCCGCCTGCCAGTTGTTGTCTCCGCGATAGTGCACTTTCAGGCTGTGCACCCCAGGCGCGAATGTCTTTCGTATTGCAAATACACTGATATTCCCCGCGCCTACCGTCAGGTTTTGCGCGGTGACGAGCTGCGCCGCCCCGCCATTCACCGAATCCCAAAACTCCACCACTCCCGTGGGATAAGCCAGCGCCACATTACCGGGAATTCCAGCCACGCTGACGTTGACGCTGACTTCCTGATTGGCACTCACCGCACTTGGTGCGCTCAAGGTTACCGTTGGCGTGCCTTTGCTCACGCTAAACGCCAGTGACGCGCTCGCCGAGGCCCCATAGTTTGCGTCCCCCGAATACTGCGCGTAGAGTGTCGCGTTGCCCGCCTGCGTCCACGGTATCGTGATCCGTGCTGTACCATCCGTCCCCAGCCCCACTGATGTGCTTCGCGGCCCCACTGCATCCCACAGCGTTACGGAACCCGTCACTCCACTCGCGCCCGCAGGCGTAACCACCGCTTGAAAGATCCCCGTGCTTCCCAAAGTTGTGGGCAAGGTATTAGGCGTCAGCGTCGTCGTGCTCGCCTTCGTTCCCCCATTTGCGCTCACACTGACGGCAAACCGCGCTTCGTTCTGGTCGCCGCTCGGCACGCTGGAATAGTTGGCGTCGTTGCTTCCATCGTAGCTGGCGCCTAAAACGTGTGTTCCCACCGCCAGGTTGCTCACAATCATCGAAGCTTGCGCCTGCGTCCCAAAAAATCCCCCCGTTTGCAGCGGCACGGTAGTACCAATCGGCGCGCCATTGTCCGTGAACTGGATCGTCCCCGTGGCCGCTTGCGTCCCAGATCCCGCCACAACCGCGTGGATTCCCACGGACTGCCCCACGGCCACGCTCGCGGAATTCGCACCCACCACCACAAACGGCGTCCCTTTCCCAATCGAGAAGTTCGCCGGGGCAGACGCGCTTCCCGCGAAGCTGTTGTCTCCCGCATACGTTGCCGTCAGCGTGTGCGTTCCCACTCCAAACGAATATCCGCCGCCATTTCCCGTGGGAATGAAGGCGCTGCCATCGGGTGTGAGCGCATATGTGCCAATGAGCGTCGCTCCATCCTGCAAAGTAACCGTGCTCGTTGCCTTCCCAAAGCCCGAGACGCCCGCCACCATTACGCGCACCGTAACCGCCGCGCCGTAATCCGCACTTCCTCCCTGCAGACCGTTCAAGCTGATCGTCGTCGAACTGGGCTCCGGCTGCACATTCAACAGCAGCACTGGCGAATCGCTTGCCGCATACGTCGCATCACCAGCGTAATGCGCGAAGAGCTTGTACTGACCTCCCGGCAAATCGCTAACCGCAGCCGTGAATGCGCCATTCGTCAGCGGCAAGCTGTCAGCGTCGCCGAACAGGTCCGTCTTCAGGGAAACCGTTCCCGTCGGCGTGCCACTTCCGTTCGCAGGCGCCACCGTTCCGCTCACATTCACGCCTGTGCCGTGCACGAAGCTCGTGCTGGACGCCTGCATGCTCGTTTGCGATCCCGCGAACGACGCATTCTTCCAATTGCTCACCAGATTTGCCACATTGACTGAACCCAGCCCCGTCGCCAGGTCATAACCGGTCCCCGCGGACTGCCCGTTCAGGAAACCATTCACTCCATTTTGTGCCGATGAACAGTTCGGTGAACCGCCCGCACAGGGCACGGAGTTGCTCCCGGTGGTCACGTCATAAAATACGCAGGAATTCTGCGCCGTAGGATTGGTTTGCTGCGAAGCGTCGCAACTCTGGTTCTGCGCCAACTGGTACAGAACGTAGTTCACCTGCCCCTGCAAAACTCCATTCTGCTGTTCCACCAGCGCCAGGATCCCCGCCATCGCCGGAGTCGCGGCCGATGTGCCGCCCACCAACGTCAATCCCACCAGATTATTTTGCGCATCGATTTGGCACGCGGGCCCCGCCCCAACGTGGCTGGTGCAATACACAATGTTGTCGTGTCCTGACCCGGCCGCCAGCGCCACATCGGGCACATCGCGCGCGCCATCCGCGGGAACGCCCGCGCCCGTTTGCCACGGCGGTTTTGCATAGACAGAGCTCGCCCCGCCGCCTCCCGCCAGCAGGCTGAAATTGCCGTTCCCATATAAGCAGTTCGTTGCGCTGGCCGCCTGCCCGGGATCGCAACTGTCGTTCCACGCCGTTTCCGGGATGTATCCTATCGCGGAGGAAAAATCGCTGGCGTCAGTCGTGTTCCAATAGGTTGCTTCGTTGCCCTGATCCGCGAATTGCGTGCCGCCCACCGCGACGTTGTACGGCGTCGAAGCTGCTCCATTTACCCCGAACCCATGGCTCGCCGGCAACCCAGAGTTTGGATTGTCGCAGCCCGCGGCGCCATTATCGCCCGTGGCCACCAGCACGGTGATTCCTTCGGCGGCGGCTTGCTGCCACAGCGCGTTGTAAAATGCGTTCCCGGTCGGGCCCAGCGCCGCTTCGCAGCCTCCATACGTGTACGTCAGGATCGGCGCAACTTCATTGTCAACCGCGTAGGCTGCGGCCAAATCCACGCCGCTGGTTGTGTCCGTGCTCCCCGCGATCACCACATTGATCGTTGCGCCCGGTGCAACAGCGCCGGCCCATTCTGTGTCCAACAGCGCTTCTTCCGCGTCCGTCGGATTGCTGAAACCCGGGTCCGGCCCCACCACCACGATGTTTGGATCGTTTGCGCTCAGCTTGAAAATCTGCCGGAACGTCTGCACGTCCGTCAATTCGAATTGCGATTGTGCGGTTACCGCAATCGCCACGCTCGTGCCGTCAATCCCGCTGCTCAGCAGAGGTTTCGTGTTGTAAATCGCCGCAAAATCTCCCGGCGCAACGTAGTACGCATTCGTCGTCCCGGCGTAAGTGAGTTGTGGCCGCAACCCTCCATGCAGAGTGGCCGGACCGTTGCCCGTCGTACCGGCAACAACCCGCCGCGGCGGCCGTTTCCCAAAGCTATTCAGCGACACCACTCCGCCGGAAATCTCCGCCAGCGCATTGGGAATCGCAATGTCCGTGGCATTCGCCACATACTGCCGATCGCCGACCTTGTAGTAGTGCAACTCCGTGTGAAACGCTTGTTCCACCTGCTGCGATGTGCCGCTGAACTCCACCCATCTCTTGCTATTCGCGGTTTGCGCAACTGTGAACCCATGCCCCTGCAGCCATTGCTTCACTTTCTCCACGTCCGCGTCGCCCACGCCAAACTCCGCGGCAAACTCGTTCGCGCTCAGCCAATGGTGATATTGCGGCGACTTGCGATTCTGCTGTTCGTCAAGCAACTGCTTCAGTTGGTTTTGTTGTTCCGGCGACGGCGACAATACGAGCAGCATTCGCTGCATCGCTCTGCTGGACTCAACCCGCCCCACATCGTTCGCCGGCGTCGCCAGCAGCGGCTTGGTGTGCTCGATCCGAACGTAGTCCGCGTCATCAATGGCGTGTGAGAGCTGTTCGCGAATCTGCGCGTTCGCCGGCGAGTCCAATAGGTTGATCCCGATGATCAGAACGGACAGAGCAAGACCCTGCCTGAGCGAGAACAATTTGACCCACCCTAACGGACCTGTCTAGCGCGCTTCCGCCGGGGCGGCGGGGGCGACCCCTGCGGTATCATCGCGCTGCAATCCCGAGAATTGTTCCTCTGAGAGAAATTTACCCCACAAGTCTACACAGTGCGCTCAAACCTGACAATCCTCAGGCCACTTCCCGCAGGATTCCCTATAAACCTCTTGCTCTTGTAAGGAAACCTTGGAACCGTCCCCCAGTGGTTTAAAGGACCCTCAACTCATCTCCACATTCCCGCCGGACAGTATCACCCCGACTCGCGGCAACTTGCCAGGGGTGCCACTCGGCAAGCCCAGCGCCGCCACCCCGCCTTCGCGCAGCAGGGGAGCGAGCGCCACCGCGCTGGATGGTTCGATCACAATCTTCATGCGTTGCCACACCATCCGCATCGCTGCGCGAATCTCCTCTTCGCTCACCAACAAAATCCCATCTACATACTTTCCCAGAATCGCAAACGTACGTGGCGCCAGCGAAGCTCGCAAACCGTCCGCAATCGTGTCGCTCGCTTCCTGCGTCTGCAGAACGCCGGTCTTCAGCGAACGGTACGCATCATCCGCGCGTTCCGGCTCGCATCCGAAAACCCGCGCCGTGGCGCGTACTCCTTTTGCTCCCAAACATGTTCCGCTCAGAAGCCCACCGCCGCTGACCGGTGCCAACACGGCATCCAACTCCGCCACCTCTTCCAACAATTCCTTTGCGGCCGTGGCCTGCCCGGCGATGATCCGGTCGTCATCGTAGGGATGGATCAGCACCGCTCCCGTTTCTGCCTGAATCTTCGCCGCCGTTTCCGCTCGCGCCGAAACTTTTGGCTCGCAATAGGTGATCTTCCCACCGTACGCTTCCACGGCGCGGCACTTCACCGCCGGTGCATTCTTTGGCATGACGATCCACGCCGGCACGCCGCGCCATCCCGCTGCCCGCGCCACTGCCGCCGCGTGGTTGCCGCTGGAATGCGTCACCACTCCCCGCTTTGCTTCACCCTCACTTAGCGAAAAGATGGCGTTGCTGGCGCCGCGAATCTTGAACGACCCTGTTTTTTGCAGATTCTCGCACTTGAAGAATAGCGAAGCTCCTGCCAACTCGTTCAGCGAGGTGCTTGTCAAGACCGGTGTGCGATGGATCAGCGGCCGGATGCGCTCGTGGGCCTCGACGATCGCCTCCCAGGTGATGGCGGTCATCTCATTCCGTGCACTGATGTTAGAAGTGGCCATAGTCTCAGTCTAGTGCCGTTCCAACTATTTGGCCACATGACGGTCCAAGTATCTGACGCTAACACGGAGAGAGTATTCTCCAAGGGATTTGCTGGAACAAGTTGGAACGGCACTAGTCTAGCCGGTACTCCTAGCGCGAGAGTTTCCCCCGAATGGACCCCTCTTCCCCTTGACCTCCCCTACCTCTCTGTTAACCTTACCATTAGAGTTAGTGCGCCGCCGCGAACCGCCTACCCTCGCCCGGCGCGGAGTGATCATGGCCCCTTCGGAACGCCGCCAACTCGAGCGCTTTTCTCTTCGTGTCCCCTTGCGCTTCCGCTCCCTGGGCTTGGCTGCGGACAAGACCGAACATTTTACCGAGGCCATCAATCTCTCGCGCGGAGGTTTTTTCTTCGTCACTTCCGCGCCACTGCAAGTCGGCATGCCGATTGAAGCGACACTGAAAATGCCTGCTGAAGTTACGGGCAACCAACCCGATGAAACCCACTGCCGGGCTCGCCTGGTGCACGCGCGTCCCGATGCCTACAGCGATGGCCGCATGGGCTTTGGCGCGGAGATTGAGATGTTTCTGGATGCCGATAAGCCGCGGCCCGCGAACCCCGATCAATCCAAGCCCAAGACTTAGGCCTGATTCCTACTTCGCGACCGTGATCGTCGTTTTCGCCGCTCCCACATTCTCAAATTTGTCGTAAGCGCGCACCGCGATCGTGTGTTCACCCGGCGAGAGCCCTCGCACGGTGAATTCGTACGATTCCGTCTTGCTGTCGCTGATGCCCGCTGCTGGCGCTAGCAACACCCAATCGCCGCCGTCCACGCTGTATTGTGCTTTTTCGACGCTGCTCGTCGCATCGCTGGCCGTGAACCGGAAATCATACGCAACGCCCGGCGTACGGTCCGTGTTCATTCCAGCGGGACTCGCCTGCAGCTTCTCAATGTTGGGCGGCGTGTTGTCCACTTCAAATCGTTCGCTCTCCCGCTCGGTCTTCAGTGCCGCGGCCGGCGGATTGGACGGCGCATCGCTCCCCGCTATTTTTAGGTAATACGCCCCATCGGGCATCGTCGTCGTATCCCAGGAATAGAATTTCTGGTCCAAATTGTCTTTCAGAAGCTTCCAGTCGTGCTCACTTTCGCCCCGGAAATAAACGGCATAGCGCAGGTCGTCGTCGTTGTCGTCGTGGGCGCTCCAAACTACAGACTGGTAACCTTTCTGCTGCGTCCCTTGTGGCGGCTGGTCAAACTTGGCCACGCTCGTTGTCGTCATCACCACGCCGCTGGGGTTAGGTGCCGGCGGTTGCTTCAGAACAACGCTGCCGGGTTGCCCCATAATGATCTGCTGCGCTTGCACGCGCACGCCCGGATCCTGCAGCGCAATGCCATCAATCACCGGCGCAACGTTTTTCGGCTGGTACGCCACGCTCACCCAATCGATCCCGTCGCCGGGGCGGCCGTCGTGAATCACGGCTCTCCACTGCAGGAATCGCGCCGCGGGCGCTTCCACGGGTGTCGTGGATGCCGTGTATGGCCCAAACCAACGCGACCATTCCTTGCCGGGGTCTTCCGTGTTTCCGCTGCGCACGAAAAATTCCAGCCGCGGCTCGCCCGCATTCTTCCCACCCTTGCTTGTCGCCGTGCCGGTGCTAGCCGGTGGCCCCCACCACTCAATCCGGCCCCACTGCGAAAAGAGTTTCGCATCGAACGACTGCGACTCAAACGTGCCTTCCGGCTCGTACTCGGGTCCCAGCGAATACACCTTGCCGGGATTCGCAGTGCACAGAAACACCTTCCCGCCGGAGGAGCGCGAAATCCCCGTAATCTGCGCCGAGCCAGATTTCGCCAGTTGCGCATACACCCCGCGCCCGTCAATCACCAGTAGCGATCCGGTGTTTCCCGTTCCCGCAAGCAATCGCCCGTCCGTATTCAGCCCCAGCGCGTAAACCACGTCGTCCCGCGAACTCCAGATCTCTTCCGGCGCTCCATCGGCTGCGATCCTGTAAATGCTGCTCGAAATGGCTTGGGGGTACGCCAGAAAGGGAACTCCGGCTTGGCCACCCATCGGGGAAACCGAAGTGGTGATGGTCGTCGTTCCTTGAGGCATCGTAATCACTGCCGAGGGAGCTTGGGTGCCCGGCTTCTGTTTCTCCCCAATCGCCGCCACGTAAACAATTCCGTCGGGCGCCACCGTCAGCGAAGTCACCTCGCGCTTCGAGGTCTCGTAAATCACGAACCCTTCCGCCGTGGCCTCATCTGCCGGTTTTTTCTTCGTGGACTTTTCCACACTCCGCGATATCCGCAGCACTCGCCCGTTCGGCTCCGTCCCGGCTAGCAGGTAGTTCTTCGCGTCAAAGGCGAGCACCTTGATGTGCGCCTCGTCGCTCGCGTAGAAAAGTTCTCCCTTGCCCTCGGCCGTTACCGCGAAAATCTGCCCCTTATCGCCCGTCGCCACGTACAGCGTTCCATCCGCTCCGAACGCCAGGTCCCAAATGTATTTCGTCTTCGGGTCGAAAAAGACCGACTTTTCACCCCCCGGCGTAACCCGATAAACTTTCCCGTCCGGAGACGTCGCCACATACAAGTTGCCCTTCGCGTCAAAGGTAATCGCTTGCACCAGCAGGTCCGTGGACTCGAACACCGTCTTCGGCTTCCCGTTTCCCTCAAATCGGAATACCTTCGCGGGAGATCCACCGCCCGCATACAAAACACCCGCGGCATCCGTCCGCAGCGACCACAGATACGAAGCGTCCGCATCGGAAATCAGCGTGAATTTCGGTGCAAGCTCCAAGTGTCCATCGCTCCGCACTGCCACGCCCTTCGCCGTGCCCTTCAGAAATTCTTCATACGTGGATTGGTGCCAACGGCGCGTGTGGTCCGCCACGGCGGACGCAGCTACCAAACAAACCAGCGAGGCCAGCAAGATCAAGCGTTGCGTAAGTTTCGACATGGACAGTTTCACCGGATTTGTAGATTCAAAGAGATTAGCCCGGAAACGGGGCCGCCAAGCGCTATCGAAGATTCGCTGGACAAGGACTCGCGGAGCACCTGCACCGTGCCCGGCGCGGGACGCCCGTCAATCATGTTGATCTGCGACAGCGGCACGTTTGGCAATTCCTTGTCGTCCCACACCAGCGTCGGCGCCGGCACAAATAGCCCCACATACAACCGGTCATTGCGCCGTTCGCGATTCATCAGCGTGATCAGTTGATCGAGCCCTTCCGGCCCCGCCGCGCCGGGCATGCCGGGAAAATTGAACCCGCGCGACGCCCGATTCATCCAGTCCGCATCGCTCACCAGCACCCGCAGCGTCGCGCCCCGCGCGATCTGGTCCGGCACATGCACCGTCGCTTCTTCGATGCGTGCCGGCCCGCGATACGGCTGCAGAAGCACGCGAACTTTCAGGTTGTCCCCCGGGGCCGCTTCGCCTTTTTCCAGCCACGCGCTGTCGATCGTGTACGACTTCCGCCCCGGCTGGCTTTCCACGCGCAGCGCAATGTGCTCCACCGCAGGAATCTCATAATTATTGTTGAAGAGCCGTCCGAACATGTTCTGCACCACCAGCGCGATCGGCATGCTGTCCGGCATCAGCGCATCGCCCGGCGCGAACGTGTTTTCCACCTGCACCGGCACGTGCCCCTGCAGCCGGATTTCCCCCGTCAGCCGCAGCGTGGTGCCCTCGCCATATAGCGAATTCTGGCTGATCCCGTTGAACGTCGTAATCGCCACCAGCAGCGGCGTCAGCTTCGGATGATTCACCAGCTCAAAGTGCAGTTTCTTCTCCGCGCTCCCCGTCACAAACGTCAAATCCAGTGGAATCATGGCCGGCGGCGCGCCCAGTTTTCCCGTCACCGCCGTCAGGTGATCCCCCGTAATCGTCCCAATCGGCCCGCCCACATTCACAATCTTCGTAGACGCAAGTTCCGACGACAGCGTTGTCACCACGCGGCTCCGCGCCATCGGCATCTGGATGTCGCCAAGATTCATGAACGGGTGCCCGCACAGAAACACCTTGTCTGCCTGCACCGCCGTCACCGTGCACGCCGAATTGATGGACGCGTCGCCCTGCACCAGCACCATGCCTGCCATGTCTCCCGGCGCCAGGTGCGCATCCTCCGGCCGTGCTTCGGCCGTGCCCCCCTGTGCCGCCACAAATCCGTAACTCTGCAGTTGCGGCGCAAACTGCTGCAGCGCCGCCGGCTGAAATCCAGAAAACACCAGCGGCGTCTCGATGGGCTCCAGCGACGATCCGCTCGGCAGTGTGTTCCGCGCCAGCGCGTTATTTGGCAACGAGAATTGCTGCGGGTTGGCTTGCGCTGTGGCGCTTTCCGTCGGTGGCCGCAGCACATCTTCAATCGGCGTCACACCCGCAATCGCTTCCTTGGTGAAAATCCCAAGCTTCAGTGAGAGCGCCCCCGCCAGCTTCCCCTCCAGATACACCGGGCTCCCGCTCATCCCGGCCACCACCCCGGTATGCTCCACTTTGGGCCCCTTCAATTGCACCAGGATGATGGACTGTTTCGGCCCCAGAAAATTCGGCAGCACACCCAGCACTTCCAGATCAAACTTCTCGATCGCGTCGCCCGCGAAAATCGTGTAAGCATAACCCTGCATCCCTGCGCGCACTTGAGATACCGGCATGATTTCGGTGGAGTCCTGAGGAGCAGCCCATACCGCGAAGCCGCCTACGAACAGAGCAGACACAACCAACTTTGCTAACCGCTGGAAAAAGCGTGCCATAGTGAAGATAGACGTGACCCCCGATGTGAAGGATGCATGATACTGGCTGGGGAGGGGGGTACGCAATTGAACCGCCAGAGTGGCCGGGCTAGCCGCGAAGGCTTAGGCGTCCTAGGACTCGCCTTCATCCTGAGGCGCGCTCTTTGCGCGCCGAAGGATCTCGCTCTTCTTGCGGTCTCTCACCCCAAAGCGATATTGTGAACACACCAACCTGAGGAGGAAACATGGCAGAACCTACCAAGGAAGAATTGCTGGCGCGCATCGCTGAACTTGAGAAACAGACCCAAGGTCGCAAAAGGGGCACACTCGAATTCCGCGTCGGCGAAAAGGGCGGCGTGAGCGTCTACGGCCTCGGCCGCTTCCCGGTCACGCTCTACTACGAACAGTGGGTGCGCCTCCTCGATGCCTCCAAGGACCTGCGCGCCTTCCTCGAGGAAAACAAGCACCGCCTCAAGCTCAAGGATCAGTAGGAAACAGCTTTCGACCGAGAATTATTGCGCGGAAACGCCCGCCTTCACCGCCGTCACGTGCCTATGCACGGAATCTCCGTGGCGCTTGTGCCTCATGTCCCGCCCGGCATCCTTTTCGTTCGAGCTCGCCTTGTCTACGTCCATGCCTGGCTTGGACGGATGATCCATCCCTTGCGCTTCCTGTGCCGGCTCGGCGGAAACGCCGGCCACCGCGGGCGCGCGGTGATTCGGAATCGCGGCCAGCAATACCCCCACTAGAAACAGCGCGCCCAGGCCAATGGCGAGTTTGCTGGCCAATTGCATTAGAGTACGGCGGGCAATCATGGATTCTCCAAAAGATAGCACGACGCGTAATTTGTTCTATTCCATGATACGAATGCTCCCCACGAAATCTTTCGCCCCATTTGCCTCCGCGTTCCCCATCAAAAACTGTCCCCCCGTACAGGCAATCTCGGCCCTTTTTTTGTAGGGGTCCAGCATGCTGGACCCCATCTCGGCAAGGTGTGATCACATTTGTCGTCCCGAACGCAGCCCGCCTTTCCCAAACTGTCATCCCGAGCGAAGCGACCCGACTTTTTCTTCCGCGCCGAATTGTGGCGCGTCGGGTCGCGTAGCCGAGGGATCCCTCCGCAGCTCTTCTCCTGCGATCCCTGCGGCTTTTCTCTTGCCGCGCAACCTCCGCGCCCCCACGGCCACAAATCTCCCCGTGCTAAACTCAATCCAGGACATTCCATCGTGAAAAACGTCACCATTCATCCCGCCAAGGCCCTCACCGGCACCCTCGAACTTCCCGGCGACAAATCCATCTCCCACCGTTACGCCATGCTCGCCGCCCTCGCCGAAGGCGCCAGCGAGCTCCGCCACTTTGCCGCCGCACGCGATTGCCACAGCACGCTTGGCTGCATGAAGTCGCTTGGGGCGGATGTAAAGGTGGACGGCACCACCGTCAAGATAACCGGTCGCGGCCTCCGTGGCTTGAAAAGCTCTTGGCGCACCCTGGACGCGGAAAATTCCGGCACCACCATCCGCTTGCTCTCAGGAATCCTCAGCGGGCAGGACTTCACCACCAGGATTACCGGCGATGCCTCGCTCCAAAAGCGCCCCATGAAGCGCGTCGTTACCCCGCTCCTCCAGATGGGCGCGGAAATTCAAGCGCGCGAAGGCAATTTCCCCCCGCTCGAAATTCGCGGCGGCCATCTGCACGGCATTCACTACGGCATGCCCATGGCCAGCGCCCAGGTGAAGTCCGCGGTGCTGCTCGCCGGCCTCTACGCCAGCGGCGAAACGCTGGTCACGGAGCCCGCCAAGACGCGCGATCACACCGAACTCGCTCTGGAACTCTTCGGCGCGCGCGTCGAAAAACGCGGCCGCACCATTGCAGTCCATGGCATGGCGGATGGTCCCGGCAAAGGCGCGTTGCAACCCAAGTCCCTCGATGTGCCGGGGGATATCTCCTCGGCCGTGTTCTTCATCGCCGCCGCATCGTTGCTGCCCGAATCGAATCTGTTCATCGCCAATGTGGGCTTGAATCCGACGCGCTCCGCGATTCTCGACTTCTTCCAGTCCATGGGCGCTTCGCTCGCCGTCCTCAATCTGCAAAGCGCTCAGGGTGAGCTAGTCGGCGATTTGAGCGTCAAAGGCGCCCCCCTGAAAGGCGGCCAGATCTCCGGCGAACTCGTGCCTCTGTTGATCGACGAACTGCCCATGCTCGCCGCTCTCGGGCCATTTACCGAGGAAGGCATCGAGATTCGCGATGCCTCCGAATTGCGCGTGAAAGAAAGCGACCGCATCGCCGCTCTCGCCGAAAATCTTCGCAAAATGGGCGCGAAGGTGGAAGAACTCCCCGATGGCCTGCGCGTGGAAGGCCGCCATTCCGGCAAAGTGCATGGCGCGGAAATCGACCCGCACAGCGATCATCGCATCGCCTTGGCCTTTGCCGTCGCCGGTCTCGTCGCCGAAGGCGAAACCGTGATCCGCGATGCCGATTGCGCCGCAGTCTCCTATCCTCGTTTTTTTGATGAATTGCGCCGCTTGGCGGGAGCCTAATCCTCAGTCCCAGCAAGACGCATCGCGATATCAGTGATCAGATATCAGCGATCAGGAACCAAGAATTGCTACTAGCTGGATTTAGCGAGGTTCGTTGGCACGGCCAGTCCGCTTTGCGTTCTCAGAAGTCCCGACGTTGTTCAGTACTCTCTCGCGCATCCGAAAGAGCATCCTGGCCAACTCATCGGTTGCGCGTAGGACCTGCTCCGCGGACGCAGCGGAAGTAAATCCTAAGCGCTGTGCGATGACGATGTGAGTCTCCAATTCGCGCACGGAACCACACGCAATTGCCAGAAATCGCCCGAACTCTCGGGTGTTCCATCTCCCGAATCCCTCAGCAATGTTGGCTGGTATGGAAGTCGCCGCCCGCCGAATCTGCGAAGTGAGTCCGAACCGTTCATCAACCGGTAGCGTGGCTGATAGCTTGTAGCACGCCTCCACCAAGTCCATGGACTTCTGCCAAATCTTCAACTCGCGCACGGATTGCATAGAAACGCCCGCCCGTTAACGGACCGTGTATATTATATGAGAATTATATATTCCTCAAGTGAAGAGAAATCAAATATGGGGGCTATTCTTGCTTCCTGATATCTGATCACTGATATCTGATATCCGTAACCTCTTGATCGCCGGTCGCTGATCGCCTGTTACTCTATGCCACCTATTGTTCAGTGGCCGGCGGTATGGGCGTCGCCGGCAGCGCGGGCTTCGCTGGTGGAGCAATAGCCACAGCCGTCCGCCGCAACGCGATATTTCCGTAGCTCGTCTTCAACGTAATTTTCGGCGCGCGCCCGCTGCCGTACTTTCCGGCCAAATGAGAGTCGCCCGACTCCGATTTCGTCGGTGTCAACCCTGTAAACTCCGCGCTGATGTCGCAGTTCCGGCAATCTGCCACGACTTCAAAGCTCGAGCTGCCCGGCAGCGATAGCGAGATCTCTCCCGACGAATTGGTAATGCTCACGTCTTCCTTGGGGATCGACGTGAATCGCACGCTGATCGCGGCATTGCGGTTGTCGATGTTCACCTTGCCGCCGGGGTTTTCCACGCTGATCTCAGTGTCACGCGTGCGCAGACTGAGGTTACCCGGCGCGTCCACCACATCCAGATTGCCCGATCCCGCCTCCAGATGCCCGGCCAACGCGGACAGCGTCAAGTCCGTCTTCGCGGAAATCATCCGCACGCCCTTGGTCACTTTGTCTGCGCGCACCGGCCCGTAGAAATCGCCGTCAACCGTCAGGCTCCCCGCCGCATTGGTCACGTCAATTTCGCCGCCCTTGCCGGACACCTTCACGTCGCCTTTGGCGTCGTTTACCTTGACGTCGCCCTTGTGCATCTCGATCAAGATGTCGCCCCCAATGTTGCGGATCTCCACATCGCCGTTCTGGTCCGTCACTCCAATATCCGCGGTCATATCCGAAACCTGGACGTCGCCCTTATCCGTTTTCACCGTCAGCGGCGATTTCTTCGGCACCGACACTTCTAAATCCACATCGATTCGCGAATCGGACAAGTCATACCCGCTAGGCCGCACTTCGTAGGTGTCGCCATTCTTCACGATCTCAACGGTTACTGGTTTGGCGATTTTGTCGGCTTCTTGCTCGCTCCACGTTTTGACACCCTTTTTTGCCGACACGCGAATCTGCGCATCATCCGAAGACCGCACGCTGATATCGCCGCGGCCGTTGTGCACGAAGACGCGCGTATTCGCGGGAATCGTTTTCGGAGCTACCTCGACGTCGTAGCTGAAGTTGTCTCCTACGTCTTCCATTATCCCTTCACCGATCTTCTGCTTTCCGTACTCCACGCCCGCGACGATCCCCAGCAGCGCCAGCATTCCCACTACCAGCAGGACTTCGCCCCCTGTGATTGTCGAGCCACCCACTGTGCCACCCATCCGCGGCCCGATCGTGCGCTCGTATAGCTTCACCGCTCCCCAGAAAATTATGATCAGCGCCCACCAGTGCCCAAAGAAATGCCGCAGTTCCAGATGTCCGTAGGTGTGCAGCAGCAGAATCACTCCCGCGAAGATCAGAACCAGCCCCGAAAATAAACCGCTGCTACGCGTCTGGGTGCGTGCCATAAGTGATTATTGCCTCTCCGAAGGGGACACCGGCGGGGGAGCGCTTGCCGGCGGCGATGGTGGTACACCGGGCACCGCTGTATTCGCTTGCGCTTCAACGTGGCCATCACGCGGCGCGAACGCCGAACCCAGGTGCAACAATCCGATCACCACGAGGATCAGCGGCCAGGTATTGCCAAAGTCGAAGTAACCGCCGTGCAACTGGTGCAGCAGGAACAGCACGCCAAGCGTTATCAGAACCGCAGGCCCCGTCAGGCTGCGGATCTCGCAGCTTTGGCAATGGCATCGGACCTGGTTGCCCATCGTCTTACTCCTCTCTGTTCCTGACCCTCACTGCTGCCCGCCTATGCGCTTTCGCAGCATCAGGAAACCTACTCCGATCAGTACCAGCGGCCAAAAGATCTCACCAATCCGGAAGCGCTCAAAAAACCCAAAATTTTTCAACAAAATCAGGAGACCGACGCCAATCAGAATCATTGGGCCCATGGGTTGGCGCGCGCTCCACGCCTCGATTGGATCCTTTAGGGCCTCTCCGGTCTGGCGGACCTTCGCCGTTCGCAACGCATCGATGGCCATGTAGAAGATGAACGCCACCAGCCCGAATACCCAGAAGCCCGCCATTCCTTCGCCAAAGGCTCCCGTGATGCCAAGAATCAAGGCGCCGAAAACCACGATGTGAACAATCGCCTTGTTGTACTCGCCGTTGTAAACTGCGCCGAGACCCGGAATAAAGCCGAGTATGAACGCAAGCACGGGACTCGCAGACCCGGGCCTCCCCGCAATGGGAGCCGGTGGGGCTGCCCCCTGAGCCTCCGGCGCTCCTTGGACCACACCCGGATCCGCAGCCTGCGGCGCCGGGATGCCCATCACTTGCGCCAGGCACTCTTCGCAATACAGCACATCACGCACGGGCCGCACGCATGCAGGGCACATGGGCTTGCCGCAATTCCGGCAATAGCCTGCAGCATCCACTTCCGGATGCACGGCACATTTCATCGAAAGCTCCTCTCAAACAGCACGGGACACTCTGCCGCCAGCAGTTCCACTTGGCGGGCCAGCTCATTCGCGCGATTCTGCTGCCGCGGTTGCGCCGGTTTCTGATCGTCTGTCTGCCCGGGTTCTTTCTCCGGGTTCGACTTCGGCAACGACTCATCCGGCGTGGCTTGCAAGTCGTTCTGCCCCTCGCGGAGGCGCGACTGTATCTCGTACACCACGCGCAAATCGCTCACATACTTCACGCCCCTGGCGTACCCTAGATGCAAACCCCTGTCCACATTGCGATACACCGTTGCCGGACGGAGCTCCGCCAGTCTCGGCTTCCGGAAGGAGAATCCCGTTGCGTACACCAGAACGATGCACGAGGCAAACACGCTGGCTACTCCATACGCAAACTTCGGCGATGCCAATCCGCGCAGGAAATTGCGCAATGCCTGCCACATGGAAACTGTTTCGCGCGGACCCAGTGTCTTGTCCAGAATCTCGTACACCAGCCGCGGCGGCACTTCCACTTCTTCCATCGCATGCATTTCGCCGACCAGGCCGCGCACGCTCGCCAGCAGCGGCGCGCACTCCGGGCAAGTCGCCGCGTGCGCGTCAAACGCAGCTCGTTCCGGGCCCGCCAGCAGCCCTTCGAGATAATCGCTCAACCGCGCTTCAATCTGTTCACATGTCCAGGTCATAGCTTGACCCCCGGCGACGGAGTTGCCTCCACCGCTACATCCACTGCAAATCCTTGTGTGAATTCCCGTTTCATGCCGGCCGTACTCCCATCTGCTGCAATACTCTGGCCAGTTCAATTCTTCCGCGGTTAATCCGCGACTTCACCGTGCCCTCGGGCACCGCCAGCACGTGCTGAATCTCTGCATACTCCAATTGCTGCAGGTCCCGCAAGATCACTGCCTCCCGCAATTCCGGCGAAAGCCGCGTCAGCGCACTCTGCACCTGGTTTCTCAGCTCCCCCAGAAGCGCCTGCTGGTCCGGTCGGCGTGCTGACGATTCCTTGTTCTCCACCACCGGCATGGCGTCGTCCAGCGAATCCGTGATCCGGTCGCGCTTCGTGCGCCGGTAATGGTCAATCAGCAGATTGCGCGTCACGCTTGTCATCCAGGTTGCGAAGCCTCCGTGTGCTGACCGGTAACTCACCAACGTCCGATACACTCGAAGGAAAACCTCTTGCGACAGATCCTCGGCTTCCGTGCGGTTCCCTACAAATCGGTAGCAGATGTTGTAGATGCGCCGCGTGTGCCGACGCACAAGTTCCTCCCAGGCCGAGCCATCGCCCTGGAGGCATTGCTGGACCAGTTGGGCATCCTGCTCCAAGCTTTCCTTAGCCCCATTTTCCCGATTCCTGCACTCACGAAAACCGCAGGTGACTTCACTCGGCCTGCCATATAGTGGAACGCAAATTGCCCTTGGAATGTTCCCCTGCTGACAGGGCGTGAAAGCTACCGGATACGTGCATCTTATCACTCCCGCTACCCGTTACAAGACGTTCCAATTCAACTGGTTATGCGCCCTTGACGCCACCCTCCTGCCCCCAGTACTCTTCAGCCTCATGGGTGCTGCGTCGAGGAAATGGTGGCTGCTGGGCCTGGGGGGACTCCTGCTCGGGTACCTCCTCTACTATTCTCGCCACCTTCTAAACATCAGCCAGTTCAGCGGCGTAAAGCTCTGGCATGCCATCCGCGGGGCAGACTACACCTACCTTCTAGTCTCGGTCGTGGCCATCTATCTCTGCTATGCCGTCCGCGCCTGGCGTTGGCAGAAATTCCAGGCCCACGTCGGCCAGGCTCGCTTCCGGAATATTTACGCCATGAACCTCGCGGGCTTCAGCGCCCTGTTCCTGCTGGGCCGTGCCGCCGAGCCTCTCCGCCCGCTGCTCATTTCCCGTAAGGATAAGGTTCCCCTCGCCGATACCTTTGGCATCTACGCCTTGGAGCGCATTCTGGACGCTGCCAGCACCGCTGTCCTCGCTGCCATTGGCCTGCTCGTTTTCGAGTCCTCCGGCCACTCATCCGCCGACGGCACCGCCCAGGCCTTTGAGAAAGCCGCCCGCACGGCGGGCACGGTGTTTTCCCTCTTCGCCCTTTTCGCCATTTCCGCGCTCGTCTATCTTCGCCTCCATGGCACTGCTGTCCTAGAGCGCCGCATGCAAGGCTGGCTTGCGGCACACGGTTGGCGCTCCGGCTTCGCGCGCATCGTTCTCGGTTTCTCTCGCGGCGTGCAGACCGTTCGAACCTGGGGCGACCTCGCGGCGGCGGTATTTCTGTCCGCGCTGCACTGGTGTCTCGTCGTGGTCGTCTATTTCCTGGTCATCAAGAGCTTCGGTGGAAAGCTCGGCACGCTCACATTTGCTGATGCCATGCTGGTGCTTGTGTTCACTATGGTGGGTTCCGCGGTACAACTTCCCGGCGTGGGCGGCGGCGCGCAAGCGCTCTCCATCGTTGCATTCACGCGATTGTATGGAGTAGAACAGGAAGCAGCAGTTGCTTGTGCGATGGTGCTGTGGCTGGTCACGTTTGCTTCGTGCACGCTTGCCGGTGTGCCCATCCTGTTCCGCGAAGGATGGTCGCTCGGTGATTTGCGCCGCATGAGCCAGCACGAGGACGAGCAGATCGACGCCGAAATCGCAGTTCGCTGATTTTGTATTTGCCGATCTTTAGATCGGTTCTTGGGTTACTCCTTGTAGGGACCGCCTTCCGAGGCGGTCTGCTCTTGGGGTTACCTGTTCTTAGGTTTAAATTTGTAGCGGCCGCTGTTGCCGCCGCTTTTTCCCCTAATCTCTGACCTCTGATATCTGATTTCTGATATCTGATTTCTGATATCCTTCCTAACATCAGGAGAATCTCCCGAGTGAAATGTCCTTTCTGCGCAAACATTGACGACAAGGTGATCGATTCCCGCGAAGGACGCACCGGCGACACCATCCGGCGCCGCCGCGAATGTTTGAAATGTTCCCGCCGCTTCACCACCTACGAGCGCATCGACGAAATTCCCTACATGGTGATCAAGAAGGACGGCCGCCGCGAACGCTTCGAGCGCCAGAAAATTCTGCAGGGGCTGCTGAAGGCTTGCGAAAAGCGCCCCGTGCCCACTCCCAAACTCGAAGCCATCGTGGATGAAATCGAAGGCGTGGTCCACGAAGCCACCGAGAGGGAACTGACCACCACGGAAATCGGCGAAATGATCATGCACCGCCTCAAGAAGCTGGACAAAGTGGCCTACGTGCGTTTCGCCAGCGTGTACATGGATTTCAAGGACGTCCAGGAATTCATGTCCGAGCTAAAGAACCTCCTCAAAGACCGCTCCCTGCCCAAAAAGTAGCCTTCGCTCGCGCCTGTCTCTTTCTCGTGTAGGGCCCGCCTTCTGAGGCGGGCCGCTCTTGTGTCTCTCTTGCCTCCTGATCGCTGATATCTGATCGCTGATAACTGATAACTGCTAACCGTCCCCTCCGTTGCCTAGGATCCTGCCTCCTTCAAATCCTCGTTCGCTTGCCTCTCCGCATTCTTGGCTTCGGCCTTGGCATCCGCGCCCGGCTTCAGCAACTGGATCGTTTTGCTCAGGCTCACTCCTTTGTCGCCTTTCGGCTCTTTGCAGGCGGACATATCCGCGCCGGTCTGCACACCTGTCATGTCGGATTTTACGCAGTTAAAATCCAGCGCCAGGCTGTGGCTGGCGTGAAGCGCCGCCAGGCAATCGCTCAGCACTTTGAACGTGGCGCATGCCTCCGCAATGTTCGTGTTGGCCGCCAGCACGCCCGCTCCTTGCAGCTTCGCCGTCAACTTCTTGTCCTGTTCGCTGTTCGCATCCTGCCAATCGCTGCCCGTCTTCGGGCTTTTCTTCACCCACTTGATTGGATTATAGGAATGCGGTTCGTGCGATGACGACTCCGCCGCGGTCGTTGCACCCGCGCCTGCAGGTCCTTGCGCCGCCGCTCGCCCCGCACCGGCAGACACGCTCATCGCCACAACGACCACAACCATCCATGCTTTTTTCATTATTTGCTCCCCCGAGGCGCGTAGCTTGCGTCCGCCGTTTTGTGGAGGACACGCCTTTGGCCTCAGGCTCTAGTACGCCTTCCCGCGCAGCAGGCGTCGAGCGCTCCGAAGGACGGTACTCCCCCAATCCGCCACGTTGACCCTCCGAACAGGGCCTCTTCCGCTCTTTTGTAAAGGCCGCCTTCTGAGGCGGGCCGCTCTCTTTCTCATGTAGTGGTCGGTCTTCAGACCGGTTCTTGGGTTTGTCTTTTGTCGCCGACCAGAATGGGAATGTCGGCGCGCCGACAATTGGCCTTAACTTACTAGTTAACATGTCGGAAGAAAACAAAAGAGTTATGGGCGAGCGCATATGGTTTGAAGACCCCCACCCCCCGTGTTTTTGCGTATGTGCGGGAATAATTGGACTTACGGGCGACCCTCGCGGATGTGCGGGAATGATTAGACTTAGTGGCGAGTGACGAGTGGTTAGTGGCGAGCAAGCGCCTTCCTTCTGAGGCGGGCGGTTTTTGCGATTCTCTGTTTGGGTGAAGGATCAAAAATGTCGGCGCGCCGACAATATTATTTAATATTATAAATAACCGTAAAGTTATATTGGCGCTTTTGTCGTTTATGGCAGAGAACTGGCAATTTGGAGCAGAATTCCCGGAGAGGAATGTTGATGCGCCATGGAGTACAGGAAGGCGGTGACGGAAGAAAAGATAACGCAGAGGCGCAGAGTGCGCAGAGGAGCGCAGAGAAAAAGCGGAGAAGAGAGGGGAAGCAGAGGATAGCGCCAGGGAGAATTCCGAAATGGAACGGTTAATCATGTTAGAGGGGGGGTATACCCCCTGTTTTTGTGTATCAAGGGGAAACAAAGAACTTACGGGAGAATGGCTTGCATCAAGGGGAAACAAAGGAGTTAGGGGCCGCAACGGCGAAGAAGGGGCAAAAGGCGAGGGTGTGGAGCGTTCCGAAATGACACGAGAGCGACGTCCCCTCAGCATAACAGAGGAAGCATAGCACATTATTTACCGTTTGTCTACTCTTATTTATAGGGTACTAGTTTCGAAACTGGTACGAGGCGCAAGCTCCAGAAAAGGAAAAGTCAAAAACCGCACCCTTTATGAATCAAACGCAAAGGGTGCGGCACCCATAAGCGTTAACTTAATGATTGACTGTTGTGGTGTTCCGCGCCTATGCTCAGGCATGGCACTAAACACGGAAGACCTTACCATCGAGAACTGGGCTGTGTTGCGTACGTTTTTGCCGGCGGGATGGGAAGAGATGGCGCGTCGGAGCGGGGCGTTGTGCCGGGCACGGGACTTTCCGGATGCGGAAAGTTTATTGCGTGTGCTGCTGCTGCACATCGGAAACGGATGCTCGCTCGCGGAGACTGCGGTCCGCGCGCGCTACCTGGGGATCCACGTCAGTCCGGTGGCGGTGTTCAAACGCTTGCGGGCTTCCGAGGAGTGGCTGCGCTGGTTAGCGGAACACCTGCGTGGGCAGCAGCGGCTGGCGATGGCAACTCATGGACGGCGCGTGCGGGCGGTGGATGGCACTTCGGTGTCGGAACCGGGCAGCACCGGAACCGACTGGCGCGTGCATTACGCCATCAACCTTGCGGACTTGCAGTGCGACTTCTTTGCTATCACCAGCGTGGCTGGCGGAGAAACCCTGCGACGCGTTCCGGTGCGCGCTGGGGACATCTTGCTCGGCGACCGCATCTACGCGACTTCCGTGGGGGTGGCCCATGTAGCCAAAGCCGGTGCGGATATTGTGGTGCGGCTCCACCGGAGAGCGCTGCCCTTATTTGATGCGGCGGGCAAGCGGGTCAACCTGCTGCGACGCTTCGCTTCCTTGGAAGTCGGCAAAGTGCAGCAGTGGAACACGCGGGTGCCCTGTGCCGATGGAAATTGGATTTCCGGGAGACTGGTGGCCGTGCGGCGCAGCGTGCAGTCGACCCGTATCGTCCGTGCACGCATGGAACGCTATGCCAAAAAGCATCGCAAGACCATCAGCCCAGACAGTTGGAAAGCCGCCGCGTATTTTGCCGCCTGGACCACTCTGCCGGATACATTTTCGGCCCCCGCGATTCTGGAGTTGTACCGTCTGCGCTGGCAAATCGAACTGGCCATCAAGCGCATGAAATCCATTCTGGGCTTGGGCCACCTGCCCAAAAAAGATCCCGCCAGCGCACGCGCTTGGCTACACGGAAAACTCTTTGTCAGTCTACTGGTGGAGCGCATGGTGGAAGCGGCTAATTCATTTTCCCCCTGGGGCTATGGACCGGAGGTTACGGCGGAGCCGCTGGCGCGAGACTGAATTCATGTTGCGAGAGATGTGCTCGGCCATCTCTCCGCCCCACAGCTTAGCTACAACCCTCCGGGACTGGGAGCAGATCGTTTTCCGGTTAGCGGAACCCTCTCGGCGCCGACGCCGCTACCCTTATAATTAAGTTAACGCTTATGGGTGCGGCACCCGATTCCTACCTCTTGGCCACCCTCTATGACGGCGTCGGCGTTGTCAAGAGACGCTTCCAGTGCACGAGCCGCGAGCGGCTCGTTTTCTTCTTACCTAGAAGGGACTCTTTCTTCATTTCGACCAAGGCTCGCTTCGTGAATCATGGGTGGACTCTGGTTCCACCAGCCATCTATTCGATCTGCCTACTTCCGATCAGGATTCATTCTTCAGATCCCCCGATCCCTCGGGGGAGCAAGGTGCTCAATCAGCCTAGCGATGAACTTGCGTCCATCAGGGTGGCGCCCGAGCCGCCTTGCATGCGAACCAGCCGTGCGTACGCTGCTCCACTACGCAGCATCCAGTACATACGCACAGCTAACTTGCGCGCGATGGCCACTTTCGCCACCGCGTGTCCTCGACGGAACTTCAACCGCAGATAGTCCTGCCGCAGTGCGGGATCGAACCGAACCGCGGGAGACACGGCTTCGATCAACAACCACCGCACCATGGTGTTGCCCTGTTTGCTGATGGCCCCGAGCCGCCGCCGGCCGCCACTGGATTCCTCGGTCGGATTCAGTCCCAGATAGCTCACCAGCTTCCGGCTGCGGCGAAAACGCGTTACCGGACCGATGGTCAGAACAAACGCCAGGGACGTAACCGGGCCAACTCCGGGATGGGTCATCAAGAGAACCGCATCTGCACGGCGATGGGCTTCTTCCAGAACCGCGCGATCCAGTTCCGCGATCGGAGCCTCGACTTGATCGAGCAGTTTCAGAAGTTCTTCGCGCCGCCGGCTAGCCCACGGAGCAAGGCTCAAGCGGAGCAACTCGGCGCGGCCCTTCTTGGTGAACAGCTTTTTCTTGCGACAGAGCCCCTGGCTCAGGGCCAGCGCGTGCAGTTGGTTGCCCAACATGGTGCGCAGGCAGACCAGCTTGTGGCGATGCCAAAGCAACTGCCGCAGGTCCCGCTCCGCCGGTGTGGGCACCCAGATTCTCGGAAAGCGTTTCGCGAGCAGCAACTCGAGAATCAGCGCGGCATCGCGTTCGTCGGTCTTTTGCTTGCGGACTTCACTGGCGCGAATCTTGGCGGCGTCCCCGATCCACAATTCGTGACCGAGTTCCGCGAGCAATTGCTCGAACCAGTGAATGGGGCCAGTGGCTTCGATGCCTACGCGCACCGGTCCTTGCAAGCTGCGGTAGAACGCGTGAGCTTCACCGCTCTGGTGATCCAAGCGCCGCTCGAGAAGCAACTCTCCGGTCTCGTCGTTGGCCATGGCAATCTGCTGATAGCGTGTGTGAAAATCGCATCCTATAATTAACATTGCTCGGCTCCTTCCTTCCGAGCCTTGGTCGTTAGCGCTACCAAGTCTACTCGGTCGAGGGAGCCGACGCCGTCATCTAATCAGCCTTTGGGGTTCTTCTTGGCGATCACCAGGAGATTGAGCGCGGCCTGCCGCGGGCGGCGGGTGCCTTGCTCCCAACTGCGCACGGCGTTGGGGCTGACGTTCAGGAAGGTGGCGAGCAGCGCCTATTGGTTTGTCCAGGTTCCTGATTTCTTCGACCACAGTGTTATCTGCGAGCACTGCTGGCACACTCGTACCCAGACATCCTTTTTGAAAGTGACCGTAGTTCCACCGCTCACTGCTCTAAGCGGTAGGGTGGTCAGGTTTTCTTGAAACTGCGTGCTCCCACATACGCAAGTAGTAAGTGGTTTTGGGTCTGTCATGTCATCCCCCGATTCTTCTTAACACATACGCAGTTTTGTGGGAAGTCAACAACGGCGGGTGGCCCGGGCGTAACAGTAAAAACGAATTCGGGTGCACCACACGTCGGTTTTACGTGTGGGGTTCTATCTTTTCCGCAGCCAGTGAGGTCATGGCCTCCCGAGGCGGAATCATCGTTTCGCATCAGGCCGTGAGCAGGGCTTTGGGGTTCTTCTTGGCGATCACCAGGAGTTTGAGCGCGGCTTGTCGGGGGCGGCGGGTGCCTTGCTCCCAACTGCGCACAGCGTTGGGGCTGACGTTCAGGAAGGTGGCGAAAAGCGCCTGGCTGGCATTGAGGGTGAGGCGGATGCGGCGAACTTCTTTGGGCGAAATTTGCCTGGGGCGCGCGGGAATGCGCGTGATGCGCAGATTGACAGCCTGGCCACGCTCATAGGCCGCGGCATCCTGAAGCGCCTCCCTCATGTCGTCAAAGATATGCACCTTGATTTTCTTTGCCATGGCCAGTCTCAATAGGAAAGTACCACGATGTGGTACAGAGAGTTTGGAGAGTTTTGGTTTTGGAGGGTGGCGTTACACCGGGAGCGAACTCCCGGCCTACTAGAGAGGAAGAACGGAGTTTGGGGAGGTTTGGTTTTTGAGGATGTCCACATGTCGGACATGAATGTCCGACCCCCTGAGGAGGAAGAGAGATCCCTCCGCGGAGTCGGGATGAGGGCGGGGGAAAGGCGCCAGGTAGAAAGGAAAGAGGAAAGCAGGTCCCTCGCGCTGCTCCCTCCTGCGGCGGGCAGGCGGGATGACAAATGGGGAGGGGCGCGTGGGCAAGCGGGATGGGAGAAAGGCGATATGATCAGGGCAGCGCAGGGGAATGCGAGGGAATCATGGAGAAAAAGATAGGGAACGGGCGGCAATGGATCGCTTGGCAAATGGCTGTGTGCGCTGCGGCGGCGGCGCTGCTGATTGGAGCGGCGAGTGTGCGGGCGCAGGAGCAGAAGCCTTCATGGACGGACCAAGAGAAGCCGGTTGTGGCGGCGTTGGGGATGCTGCGGAAATTGCCGGAAGATGCGCGGGCTAAGAGGACGAAAGAACTGGCGCTGGAGATCCGGGCGCTGCCGGCGGCGAGCAATCCGCACAAGGCGCGGCTGGCGTTGGGGCTGGCGGGGCTCTCGACCGAGGGCGATCCGGGCCGTGACACGCTGCAGGAAGTAGCCACGACGCTCGCAAGCGCGTTGAAGGAGCAGCCGCCGACCGGGAAAGATGAGGAGGCGGCGTTTGCGTACGTGGAATTGGCGAGTCTGGTGAAGTATGAGCACGTGAGCGCGAGCCTGGATGATCCGCGATACGCGGCGGCCGTGGCGCGCGTGGATCAGGAAGACGCGAAGCGCAAGGAAGCCAACTTCACGCTGAAGGATCTGGCGGGGAAGAGCTGGACCCTGAAGGAATTGAAAGGCCAGGTGGTGCTGGTGAATTTCTGGGCGACGTGGTGCCCGCCGTGCCGGAGCGAGATGCCGGACCTGGATGCGCTATACCAGAAATTCCAGAAGCAGGGATTCGCGGTGCTGGCGATTTCGGATGAAGCGGAGAGCAAGGTGCGCCCGTTCATCGAGCAGGGAGGATTCCACTATCCGATCCTGCTGGACCCGGATCGGGCGGCGAATAAAGAGTTCATTGTGGAGGGGATTCCCAAGAGTTTTGTGTACGACCGGGAAGGGAAGCTTGTGGCTCAGGCAATGGACATGAGAACGCGGCGACAGTTTCTGGAATTGCTGAAGGAAGCGGGCCTCCAGTAGGCGTGTGGCGCGCCGTTTGAGCGCGTCCCTGGAAACGCACGGAGGAAGCACGCCGAGCGCAATACTTTATATTGTGGGTGGTTCAGGGCTGTCAATAATGGGGCAACACGGAATTTACTATGTGCTTAGATGGAATTCAAATGCGCCGCAAGGAAAGAGGGAAATCCATTCGCTGCGCAACGACGGCTATGAGAAAATAGCGGGCGCGATCGAGACCCGTTATCGAGGCAAGTTTTTTCGATGTGGCTGGAAGTTTTGGAGCATCTATGTACGTCCACATGTTCGCTTTTCGTTGGAAACCGGGCGTGACGCAAGAGCAGAAGAACCGCGTTATAGAGGAGATTCGCGGGCTGCAAGGGCAGATACCCGGCCTGCTGGAAACAGCCGTTGGGGCGAATATTTCTCCGCGCGGACAAGGCTATGAGTTTGGGGGCGTGATGAAATTCGCCGACAAGGCTTCGCTCGACACCTACGGCGCTCATCCGGCGCATCAGAAACTGCTGAGCTGGTTGATGCCACTCATCGAGCCGGTCGAAGTGGACTTCCAGGTTGATTAGAAGTCACGAAGGGGAATGACGGGGTGGCCTTCGTCGATTTACCATAAGAGTAAAGTGCAGTGAGGACAAGTAAACAGAACTTGACAAAATCGGTTAATTGAGGCAGAATAGAAGTGGATCAAGGGTGCCTTCAGGTCTCGGAGACCGCGAGCGGTGCCCTGAATCACGCCCTTGGCCAAGAAACCAGGGTGAGCCCCATGTTTGTCCGCCAAGTAACCACACTTCTGAAGCCCGACAGCATTTCCAAATTCAGCCTCTTGATGGAGCAAGAAGTCATACCCATGCTCCGCAAACAAGACGGATTCCAGGACGAACTCACGTTCTTTGCCCCCAGCCAGGACGCGGTCACCTCCATTAGCCTGTGGGACAAGGCATCGAACGCCGAATCCTACAACCAGAGAACTTTTCCAACTGTTTTGAAAATGCTCGAAGGGCTCATCGAAGGAACTCCCAAGGTCGACACCTACGAAGTTCTCAATTCCACCTATCACAAGATCGCCGCCGCCGTCGCCGCTTAAGCGCTGATTTCTGCTTTGTAGGAGGGGCAAGCCCAGTCTGCCTGAGCATTCAGAAATCGATGGGGCAAAGAGGAATATATGTATTTACTGGCATGGATTTTCATCGGGGTGCTGGTCGGCTGGGGAGCAGGAAGAGTCCTCCAGGGTAATGGCAATGGCCCGTTCATGGACGTGGCCATGGGAATCGGGGGCGCCGTCGCCGGGGGGCTATTGATGCGCGCCGCAGGGTTCGGCGGCGTCGGCGGGACGATTGTTACAACCTTTGTTGCGGTAATTTGCGCTGCGCTTCTGACCGTCCTTTTTGGCGTCGCGAACGGCCGCAGGATTTACGCGCGTCAACGCACCTAGCCGTGGCCCATTCCCGCTAGACCACGAGAAAAGGAGAGCATGAGGAACCGCATGAAGCTGCCCAAAACAATTTCACAAGCAAAAGAACCGGAAGTTGTCGACGTGCTCTACGCGCACACGGAGATTGCGTTTTCCACCCCCGAAGAAGTGGTGAGCCTCAATCCGGCACCCGCCCAGCCGATTGTCGCAGAAAGGGTTGTTCCTTTGTGGCCGATCCATCCACGGCCCATGCTGCCAAGCAGAATCGCCGTCATCGGCAACTACCTTCCGCGGCGCTGCGGCATCGCCACGTTCACAACGGATTTGTGCGACGCCATCCATGCGGAATACGAAGCCACGGAGTTGCTGGCGCTCCCGGTCAACGATACGGAAGAAGGCTACAGCTACCCCGCGCGGATTCGCTTCGAGCTTTCCCAGGATGAACTGGCATCGTATCGCCAGGCTGCGGATTTCCTCAATTTCAGCAACATTGATCTGGTCTGCCTGCAGCACGAATATGGAATTTTCGGCGGACCAGCGGGCGCGCACATCCTGGAGCTCCTGCGCCGCCTGCAGATGCCGATCGTTACTACCCTTCATACAGTGCTGCGCGAGCCCGATTTCGATCAGCGCATCGTCATGGAGGAAATTGCCGCGCTATCGGACCGCCTGATCGTGATGAGCCGACAGGCCGCGGAAATCTTGCAGGAAGTATTCCAGGTGCCAATTTCCAAGATTGATTTGATCCCGCATGGCATTCCGGATTTGGCCTTCACGGACCCGCAGTTCTACAAGGAAGGCTTTGGAACTGAGGGAAAAGATGTCTTGCTCACGTTTGGATTGCTCTCGCCGAACAAGGGCATCGAAAACGTCATCAAGGCGCTGCCGGCTATCCTGTCGAAGCACAGCAATGTGGTGTACATGATTTCCGGTGTCACCCATCCGCATGTCCTCCGGCACGAGGGCGAGAAATACAGGCTGTACCTGCAACAGCTCGCGAAAGATCTCGGCGTGGAAGCCAACGTGATCTTTCGCAATCGTTTCGTAAGTCCGCAAGAATTGGTCGAGGTGATCGGCGCTGCGGACATTTACATCACGCCTTATAAACACAAGGGGCAAGTTGTTTCCGGGACGCTGGCGTACGCCTTGAGCGCGGGAAAAGCGATCATCTCCACCCCGTATCTGCATGCCACGGAATTGCTGGATGATGGACGCGGCGTGCTTGTTCCGTTCGATGATCCGCAGGCCCTGGCCGCGAAAACGATCGAACTGCTGGACAATGGCACCGCGCGCCACGCCATGCGGAAACGCGCCTATCTGTATACACGAGACATGGTATGGAATCGCGTCGCGCAGCAGTACATGGGCAGCTTCGAGCGCGTGTACAACGAGCGCCTGCGCAATCCGCGTGCCACCTTTTCGGCGCAGAATACCGAAAAGGCCCTCGACCGGCTTCCCGCCGTGAAACTCGATCACTTGCATCGCATGACAGACCACACGGGAATCATCGAGCACGCCGTTTTCGTCGTTCCGAATTATCCGGAAGGTTACACAACCGATGACAACGCGCGCGCGCTGATCGTCGCCATTCTCCTGGAAGAATTTGCCGGCATCACTCCGACCGCCACGCTCGATCTTGCCTCCCGCTATCTTGCTTTTTTGTGGCTGGCATTCGATCCCGCAACCAAGAGATTCCGAAATTGCCTCAGCTACGAACGCCAGTGGCAAGAGGCGGAGGGCTCCGAAGATAGCCATGGGCGAGCCTTGTGGGGATTGGGCACCGTGCTTGGCCGTACCAAGGATGCCGGCCTGCGCGGCGCCGCGGGGCGTTTGTTTGAACTGGCCGTACCCGCCGCCGTCGAGTTTAAGAGTCCCCGCGCTTGCGCCTTCGCTTTGCTCGGCCTCCTGGAATATCTCGAATCGTTCCCCGGGGATCGCGCTGCGCTGAATGCTGCGGACGCGCTAGCCAATCGCCTGCTGGATTCCTACCGCGCGCACTCTTCTGCCGATTGGAGATGGTTTGAGAACGTACTTGCGTATTCAAATGCTCGTTTACCGCAGGCGCTCATACGTGCGGGAACGCGTAGTGCAAACGATGCGATGGTTTCTGCCGGACTGGAAGCCCTGGAATGGCTGGCGACGGTTCAGCGTTGCGAAATAAAGGGCCACTTCGTGCCCATCGGGTCCCACGGCTTCTACTCGAAGACAACGGAAAAGGCTCGCTTCGACCAGCAACCCGTGGAAGCCTGCGCCGCCGTTTCCGCTTTCCTGCAAGCCTATCGCACAACAGGGAAGAGCCGCTGGCGCAAAGACGCGTGGACCGCATTCAATTGGTTTCTCGGGGACAACGATTTGCAGGTGGCCCTCTACGATCCCAGCACCGGCGGGTGCCGCGACGGCCTGCATCCCGACCGCGCCAATGAGAACCAGGGCGGGGAATCGACGCTGTCCTTCCTGATGGCACTTCTGGAAATGCGCAAGCTGGAGGAAGCGGATACAACCGATTGTAAGCCCTGACCAACGGGCAATCCTTTTTTGCCGGGCGTGCGCCGCCAAAACCGCCTAGCATTCGCTGTCAAATTGTTCTTGAGAGAGATAATGAACCAACACCACCCCTTGTTTACCCGGCACCCTGCGAATCCGATCCTGACGGCAAAAGACTGGCCCTATTCCATGAATAGTGTTTTCAATTCTGGCGCGACACTTTTGTCCGATGGGTCCACGCTTCTCCTCTGCCGCGTGGAAGATCGCCGCGGCCTCTCGCATTTGTGCGCAGCGCGCTCGGTAAACGGCGTCGATCAGTGGCACATCGATGACAAGCCCACGCTCTTGCCCGAACCGGAGAAGTTCCCCGAAGAATTGTGGGGCATCGAGGATCCCCGCATCACGTACATGCCGGAGCTCGAGCAATATGCTGTCGCCTACACCTCTTATTCCCGCGGCGGTCCGGGCGTATCTCTCGCGCTGACGAAAGACTTTCATGCCTTCGAAAAACTTGGCGTCATCATGCCGCCCGACGATAAAGATGCGGCCCTGCTGCCGAGAAGAATCAACGGACGCTGGGCCTTGATTCACCGGCCGATGACACCTCTCGGAGCTCATATTTGGATTTCGTACTCGCCCGACTTGCGGCACTGGGGAGGCCACAAGCTCATGCTGGAAGCGCGACGAGGCGCGTGGTGGGATGCAAACAAAATTGGGATGTCACCGCCGCCCATCGAAACGCCGAGAGGGTGGCTGATGATTTATCACGGCGTCCGAAAGACTCCATCCAGCTCGATCTATCGGCTTGGCCTGGCGCTGTTTGATTTGGCACAGCCCGAAAAATGTTTGATGCGTGGCGATTCCTGGATGTTCGCTCCAGAGGCGGACTACGAACGACATGGAGATGTTCAAGACGTGGTCTTCCCTTGCGGCTATACCGTGGCGAAGGATGGAGACACGATCAATCTTTACTATGGCGCCGCGGATTCGAGTATCGCCCTGGCACACGGCAGCATCCGCACGCTGTTGACCTGGCTGGATGCGCATGGCCATTCCAAAGAAGCCCACGAGCGGCGGCGGCAGGATTAGAGCGGCCATTGGATGGGCGGCGGAGGGCAGTGGAAGGAGCGAGCGCAAGCCGGCAGAGCGACGCCCTCGTAGGATTAGATACCGGGTCAGTTTCTGATTATGCGAATTGTCGGGCGCTATCAAGTCTCAGTACCAGGCGGAAGGCTAAAAAACTGTACCGGGGTCACCTGCGCCAAGAGGATCTTCCAGTCATCCCCTTCGGGGAAGAGAACAACACTCATTCGGTGCATCCAGGTGCGTTGTTCGCTGGCGAGAAGGGCATTCTTCCATAAAACAGTGGCGACGAACAGCTCGCTTGTTTCGGCCAGCGTTGCTTCGATAACGTAACTTGCGTTTTTCTTAGCGTAAGGAGCGAAAAGCGTTTCAAATCCCTTCCAAATTTCTTCGCGGTTCCATTTTTTCCCAGAAGCATCGATGAACTCCGCATTCTTCGTGAAGAATGAAATCAGTTCCTCCGAGTTAAGCCACTTGAGTCCGGCCAGGAAGCTATCAAGTGTCAGTAATGCACTAGCCCTGGCCTTAGCCTGATATTTCGGACCGGGCGCTTTTGCGAGTTGTTCTTGAATCGGCCCCGGCTTGACGCCCCGCGCAATCAGGATTTGAGCAGCCAGCGACGCTTCCACTCGTAGGATGCCAATTAGTAAGTGTTCTGTTTCGACCATGGGGTGGCCAAGTCTCTCAGACGTCTCCGCAGCAAGGGTCAAAACCTTCTTGCATTCGGCAGAGAGTGGTACTTCCACAGAAGTTGAAATACGTTCGCCCCGCGTTATCTGTTTCTCGATTTCGGAACGAATTTGTGGCTCCACGTTGCTCTCTCCAGGAAACCACTTCGCCAACGCGCGGTCTTCGCGCAGAAGCCCAAGAAGCAGATGCTCCGTCTCGATATACGGGCTTCCATAATTGCTGGCCTCGTAGCGCGCATAAAAAATGACGCGGCGGGCTTTCTCTGTGTATCGTTCGAACATAGCCTTGCTGGAAGAAGAGTTTATGCCTTATCTGCAATATCGAGCAATGGATGCATGTCGGGAATAGGATTTGCACTAAGCTAGATGGGTCACTGCTTGGTTGACACGGTAATCGGAGAAGTGGAGTCCCCAAAAAGATGGTTTTCCAGTAACTCGGCTTATGATGGTTCGCGCTGGGATGCGGGCGGAATTCTGCACATGCGATACAAATGGGCATAGGTGCAGCAGATTTCCACCGCTGCGAGCAGGATTTGCGGCAGACTTCTAGAAGAAGCGACCACTTGCTTGCGGCCCGCCCAGGCTGCGCTGCTGGCGGGTGAAACCTAAAGCATATTGCCAAGGAGCGACTACGATTCCACGGAATAAGCGAAGGCAGCCATGCAAGGCAAATTAAGCCTCTCGATCATCGTGCCGGTGTATGACGAACAATACCTGGTGGAAAGCAGCCTGAAGCGTCTGGCTGTGCTGGAGAACTGCCCCGATTTGGGGCGGGTGCGTGTGATCGTGGTGAACGATGCGTCGAAGGACGGCACGGCCGCGGCGCTCGAGCGGTTTCGGAACTATTTGGACCAGTCCGGCTTGAGGAATTTCGAGTGGATTTTCCTGGAGCACGCGAAGAATCAAGGCAAGGGCGCGGCAATCCGGACGGCGATCGCTCACATTGATACGGACCTGGTGGTGATCCACGATGCGGACCTGGAATATCACCCGGGGGACATCGCCAAGATGGTGCCGCTATTTGTGAATGAAGATGCGGACGCGGTGTTTGGATCGAGATTTCTTTCGAGTGATTTCCGCCGGGTGCTGTTATTCAGGCACAGCCTGGGAAACCATCTAATCACGCTGCTGGCGAATATCGTGACCGACCTGAACCTTTCGGATATCGAGACTTGCTACAAGATGGTGCGGGCCGACATCTTCAAGGGAATTCCATGGGAAAGCGACCGTTTCGGCATCGAACCGGAAATTACCGTAAAGCTGGCCAAGCGCAAGGCGCGCATCTTTGAAATACCGATTCGCTATTCCGGCCGCACCTACGCCGAAGGAAAGAAAATCACGTGGAAGGACGGCGTACGAGCGTTGGGAGCTTTGGTGAAGTACGGCATCTCCGACAAAGTGTATGTCGCCGATGCTTACGGCAGCGAAATACTGGCACGGCTCAATCGCGCGCCGCGATTCACCAAGTGGATGGCAGATACGATCCGGCCGTACGTGGGAGACCGCGTGCTGGAAATTGGCGCGGGAATCGGAAATCTGACCACGAATCTTGTTCCGCGCACCACATATTATGCCAGCGATATCAATCCGCATTATCTCGGCCGATTAGAGACACTAAAGCAGGCGCGTCCGTATCTGCAGGTACATTACACGGACGCCAGCGCCGCGGAAACGTACCCCGGGGAGCAGTTCGATACGGTGATCTGCATGAACGTGGTGGAGCACATCGAAAACGACGTCGAGGCGCTGAGCAACATTCGCATGAGTCTGGATAAAAATGGCCGCGCCATTGTTCTGGTGCCGAATGGGCCGCGACTCTTCGGTTCACTCGATAAGGTCCTTGGCCATTATCGCCGTTACACGCAAGAACAATTGGTCCAGGCTTGCCAGGACGCGGGTTTTACGGTTGAGAAAGTGTTGAAGTTCAATCGCATCGGCACACCGGGCTGGTGGTTGAACGGGCGGATTTTGAAGAAAGAAACCTTTGGATTTTGGCAAATCAAACTGCTGAATTTCCTGGTTCTTTTCGTTCGGCCGATTGATCGCTTCTTGCCCTTCCCGCACTTGTCGTGGATCATCATTTTGCGGGCCGATTCGCAAGCATCAATCAGCCCGGGCCCCAGTCAATCGGGCGCAGATGTCTGAAATGGACGGGGCAGCTGCTTCAGGCGGCGGCGCAGATGAACAGGCTAGCGATGAGGAGCTAAGGGGGCGGGTGCACGGAGCAAGTTTAGCAGGTTTTGCGCTTGGGCGTTGTTCGCATCCAAACGTATGGCGTTCTGGGCGTCTTCGCGTGCTGATGCGGAATCGCCACTCTGGTAGCGAATGACCGCGCGGTTGGACCAAGCGCGTGAGTACTCGGGAGAAGTCGCGATCTCCTCGTCCAAAAGCTTCAGGGCAGCGTCGTTCTCTCCGAGCTTCATGAGTTGTGCGGCCAGGTTCACGGCGCGGAAATCGTAGTCGGGGTTGTCCCGCGGGGTCATGGAGAGCCCCTGCTCAAAAAAGCGGCGAGCGTCCTGATCATGACCCAGCTGGGATTGCACAATTCCGCTAATCTCCATGGCCTCGGGATAGTCCGGAAAGATGAGGAGGGCGGTCTGCAATTCGGGGAGGGCCGCTTTTAACTGGCCGCGATTCGCGTATTCTCCTCCCAGAGCAAAGTGCATTTTTGCGCTTCCAGGAACGGCCCGCACACCGGCCGAGAAGAGACTGAAATTGTCCCGCCAATCCCGGTTACGGACCACGGCGCGGGTGGCCAGTGCCACGACAACAACGGCGAGCATCGCCCATGCAAGTCGCCGCTTATAATTCTCCAGCCGCAGCCAGAGGAGGGCGGCGAGCAGGCAAAAACCGGCGGAAGGGAGGTAGGCCAGCCGTTCACCCATGATCGTCCCTGTCGGGACAATAAGATTGGCCGTGGCCGCAAAGCCTAGGAGATAGATTGCTCCTGCCAAGAACCAGGCGTTGCGCTTGGTCCACAGGGTCCAGATCCAGAGGGCCAGGACAAGCAGGGTCGCGACCATCGGGATCACTGTGTGCCACCCACCCGCATAGAGAAGAATCGCATTGTAGGAATAGTCGCAGGAAAGCGTGGCGGGGTAGACGTGGAGGCCGACGTACTTCCACGCGATGCGCACGGCGTTGAGAATTCGCAAACTGGCGGGGATCCGGGCAAGCGGATTGTCGAGAAAACTGATGATCCTTGGTCCGAAACGGCCTCCCTGGATCTTCCAAAGCAAGGCAAGGTACGCCGCGGCCACACTGGCCAGCCATCCGTAGCGAGCGAGCGGCTTCAGCTTGCCGCATGCATAATCGCCCGCCAGCGCCAGGGGAACGAAGGCCACGGCCGATTCCTTCGACATCAGCGCCAGGACAAAACAGACCAGAGCGAGCACAGGCAGGTCGCGCAGGTGAAGAAGCCACGCCGCCAACAGGAATCCCACGGCAAGCAACTCGAAGCGTCCCACGATGGAGGCCACTGCTTCGGTATGAATGGGGTGCACAGCGAAGAGCAAGGCAGTGACCCAGGCAATTGTCGCTCCTTGCTGCACGGATTCGAGAAGTTTCCGTAAGACGAGGTAGAGGAGCAAAGTAACCACTGCGTGCAGCAGCAGATTGAGGAGGTGGTAGCCAAACGGATGCGTACCCCCTGCCGCCAAATTGAAAGCAAAGGTGGCGAACGTGACCGGACGAAAAATGTTACTGGCTCTGGTCGGATGGAATAATCCGCTTACGGAAAGATTGGTTACTATCGGGTTGTGGAGGATGTACGGATCATCATCAAAAGTGAAGCCGTTGAGCAAAGTGTTGCCAAAGACGAGCATCGCCACGGCCAACAACAGGGCAACACGCATTCGTTCAGTCATTCAGCGCAAAACCTTTCGGGACCGCTCGTCAAGCGCCGGGAACGCAGCTTCGATGGCCTCCGGCGGGCCGCTCAAGTGAAAAATCCAAAGAGGCAAGCTGTTCTCCGCTCTCAATTCCCCCAGGGGTCGATGAGTTACAAAGAAACTGAGTTTCCGGCACCGACGGAGATCAAAATTGCCGCCCTGAAGGCGAAACCGCTGCCAATTGCATGAAATTATGGAACGGCGGTGGCACCGAATGCACGTGGATTTCAAAGTGGAGTTGGCGATATGGGAACTGCCTGGCTCGCAAAGGGTGCTTCATCTGCAGGCAGAGATCGGGGTTGGAAGGGTCTCTGATTGTCCTTGATTTGTGTGTGGAGATGTTTCGCCGCGGGTGGCGCCGGGCCACCTCTTCAATTGCATCAGAAGCCGGAAGACTAACTTCCCAACAATGGCCGCCACGCCAGGTGGGTTGGCAAAAAGAAAAGGAGCGGATCGTGCGACCCGCTCCTTGCAAATTCTTGTGGGAACTGAATCCGCGAGGGTTACTTTTGCTATTAGAGAGGCGTGCCGGTGGCTGTCGTGCAGGTACTAAAGCCACCGCCAACCGCCACGTAGAACAGCGCCAAGTCCTGGTCGGTACAGAAGCCGCGTGTGCCGGTGGAACTCTGACTGGCCGGTTCTGCCTCGGCAGTATAGGTCGCGGTGGTCGCGACGACGTTGAACATGTACCCGCTCTTCGCCGTAGCGGCGGATGTCGCGTTCGCCAAGAGGTTGTCGACCAAGCAGGCATTCGCTGCGGCAGGAGTCGTGCAGGTGGCGCCGTCAGGGCCCAGAGACGACAGCGCGGCGAACGTGTCAGGATACGTATTGTTATAGGTCACTTCGCCCGTGTTGATCGTACGGAGAGAAGCCACTGCGGAAGCCTCGTTGGCCGACATCCTCGAGCGAATGAGGTTCGGAATGGCGATGGCCGAGATAATCAGGATGATGGCGACCACGATCAGGAGTTCAATCAGCGAGAATCCCTTTTGGCTCTTACGCATCTTCGTGTTCTCCTCCGTCTTTTCTTCTTTTGTAAATTCGTCGCTGTGAATTGCTCTTCAGCGTGACTCCATTGTGGCGGGAGGCCGGAGAAAACCCCATGGAGCATCGGCTTCAATTTGGGAGTTACCCCTGTCCTATGGCAAGAGCGCCTTTTCGGCGTACCTTAGATTTGGTACTAAGACTAGATCGATACTGTCCTAAGCGCCTTCTAATTCACTAAGATTTGTATTATCTGTCAGTTAGAGCCTGGCCTTAGGCCCCTTTCCCATCGCTAGTCGGCGGCACGTTCCCACCCTCACTATTTAGATACCTGTACGTGGGCCGATTGGACAGGGTGGCGGGTCCCACCTCGAATATGGGGAAACTTCAACTGTTGGTGTGACAAGCGCGAGCCCGCGAGTCGCGTCCGGGCCATCGCGCTCTGCCGCAAAGCGCTGCCAGCTCAGACGGTCGAGGCAATACTTGCTTGAAGTCTACTCGCAGGCGTCTCAAAACCTAAGGTCTTTCTCGGGCGTTGATTCAAGCGCAGCGCGACTCGGTCGAGCTGCGCTTGAGAATAGGCAGACAGGTCAGTGCCTCGGGGGAAGTATTGCCGTAACAGCAGATTGGTGTTTTCGTTGGTGCCGCGCTGCCAGGGGCTGTGGGGATCGCAGAAGTAGACTTTCACGTCCGTGGCTACAGTGAAGGTCTTGTGCTTGGCCATCTCTAGTCCTCGGTCCCACGTCAGCGAGCGCCGCAGTGTAGCGGGGAGCTTACGAACGTGCCGACTCAAGGCGGCGACGACTACCGCCGTGTCTTTGCTGGGCACCTTGATCAGCACGGCAAAGCGCGAATGACGCTCTACTAAGGTCGCAATGTGACTGTTCTTGGCGCCGCTCAGCAGATCGCCTTCCCAATGCCCAGGAATAGCTCGGTCTTCCACTTCCGGGGGCCTTTCGCGGATCGAGATGGCATCGACGATTTGACCCCGGGACTGTCCGCTGACGCTAGCATGTCGCGAGCGGCGCATGCGCCGCTTCGACCGAAGGTGGTCCATTAGCTCTTTTTTCAGCACTCCACGCGCTTGAATGAAGAGGCTACGGTAAATGGTCTCGTGGGACACTCTCATGCTCTCGTCATCGGGATACGGGATCTTCAGCCATCCGGAAATCTGCTCCGGCGACCAGTCCAGGATCAGTTTACTCGCAACGACCTCCCGCAACCTCTGGTGCAGGGCCAGAAGGCACTTCTTGGGCCGCCAGGCCAACTCCCCGGCTTGCTCATCCGCCTCATGAGCTCGATAGACAGGACGGCCACCATGGCGTGTGACCTCCCGGCTCACCGTCGAGGCGGCTCGATCCAGGTGTCTGGCTATCTCACGAATCGAGGTACCGGAAGCGATCCCGCGAGAGATGTCCTCTCGCTCAGCCCGTGTGAGGGCTAGCCGGGAACGCCGGCGGATTGCTGGAGGAATCCCTCCGCGAGGCAACAACAAACAGCGAATGGAATTATGTGGCTTGCCATAGGCACGCCCGATCTCATGCAACGACTGCCCGGCCTTCCAACGGCCCCAGATAGCAGTTCTCTGCGTGGGAGAAAGTCTCGATCGTTTCCCTTCGCTCATAAACACCATCCTTAAACAGCAGGTCCATTAGATGGTGTTGCATCGACCTATAGAATCCACCCGACTTACCAGGACTTGACCATACGATGGAAAAGCACTCCCTGACCAACCTGAAAGGCCTGCCTCATTCGGGGATCGCGGAGTGAATCTGACAAGATCAAGTGGAATACGATTCATCCGATTTAGAAGTGCAATTGCACTTCTGAATGGTGATTTTCAAAGCGGTGAGCGGGCAACAATTTTAGGACGCGCTTTTAAGTCTCTAAATCCAACAAGCGCCACTGGCCAAGATCCAAAAGTAGCAGCGAGAATTCACAAACCAATCTTTCCTCGATTCATCGGAAAATGACGGTGCGAGACTCGCGCGGGGAAAGCGCCCGCCCCAGAGTCGCCCGCTACAATCCATCTCCGCGATCGGCGGTGCGGCAAAACTTCAGCGCTCCAGGATGTCTTTGTAAGCGTTGAGGGCGACTTTCTTGGGCTGCTGATCGAGGATGAAGTCGATCTTGCGCGTGGAATTTCCGGCGATGGGCACCTGGCCAAGCCGCACCATGCCGTTTCCAAAATTGGCATAAACCGGAACGATCATCGCGAAGTTTTCACCCACTTCACTTTGCGTGATTTCCATGTGGACTCTGACCTTGCCGCCCTCGGCGGGTTGAACTTCATACTTGAAGGTGTAGCGTGGCACCTGAGTGTCATACACCCACTCTCGGAAAAACCAATCGAGCCGCCCGTTTTGCTGCAGGTCCATCTGCTTGGTCATGTGCTTTTCGACGATGGCCTTGAACGATTCGGTGGTGGCGGGCTTGTCGCGATGGCTATCCACGAAGTCGTGCATCATGTCGATGAAGGCCTGATCGCGATTGCCCTCGGGGGCCTGGTCGGCCCGCATTATGGAACGAAGCATCGAGAGCACAAAAGCGCCCTTGGAATACGTGACGCCTTGATAGGCTTCTCGCGTGCGCGGGGAAACGAGCCGGAGTCCCAGCCATAGCGGCCCAGCATCATTTGGCGAAACGCCGAAACTATTTTTCTCCAGGACGCGGTCATGCTGGCGTTGCCAGAACTCGATATAGTCCTTCTCCCACTTCGGTCCCGTTGCCTCCTGCAGAAACAATGCCGCGGCAAATTCCGCAAAGCCTTCGGAAAGCCACTGGTCGTGATAGGAAGCCCAACCGACGCCATGACCGAACCACTGGTGCGCCACTTCATGCGGCGTGACTTCCTGCACGAAGCCGCTGAACCTCGTGTTGATTCCGCCAAACAGCATCCACCGCTGGGTGGAATCGATGTACGCCGAAATCGGCAGGTACACCAGATTAGGCCACGATTGGCCAAAATTGAAATTCGGTTGCTCCGTGATGTACACGTTCTCGTAGGGGCCCTTGCCGAAATAGAAGGTGCAAAGCTGCATTTGCGCGCGCGTCTGGTCGAGGGCGTATTTGGTCATCGACATGGGCGCCATACCTGCCAGCGCGCCGCTTCGAAATCGCCTCAGGGTGTTGGGCAACTCTTCCAAATAGTATCCGGCGAGTTCGTAGTGCGTGATGGTGTCGGGGAAATCGATCCTTTTGTAGCGGCCGTAGTTGAATCCGGCCACGGCCACGGGCACCGGCGTTGCCCAGTGGAACGCGGCGAATCCGCCTTCGCTGTATTCCTTCTCGAGTTTGCCTACACTGATCACCACGTTCGAGTGAGGCACTTTAAAGGTGAGATCGTAGAGGGCTTTTTCGCCGAAGCCGTTGAGGTTGGGATACCACGAGTCGCGCGCGCCTACGTAATAACTTCCATCGCCCGCATCGAACAAGACTTTGTCGCCGGCATATTCCACGGTGATGGAATGTTCCTTGCCCATCGCCAGGGCTTCATCGAGCACCGCATAGAACGAGCCGTCATGCTTTCTATTTTCCTGGATAAAATGAATGTCCTGCCCTTTCTGGTTAGTGACCCGCGTGACGCGCAGAGAGGGCAGCAGTCCGAATTTCAGCACGCGTTCGCCGGGGACCAGGGGTTCAAGGGTGATGGTGGCGCGACCGGTCAGGTGATCGTTCTTGCCGATGGCGGTTTCGATGTTGTAGCGCCGCGTGGCGAACAGCCGCCGGTCCTCGCGCGAGTTTGCGGTGTGCGCTTGAAGCTCGGCCACTAAGTGCGAGGAATACCATATGCCGTCATTCATTCCCTCGCCATTGCAATTAATCAGCGCCACTTCTTCGGGTGAATCGAGTTGCGGAATAGCGCCCACGCGCGCGCGCACGAAGAAACGCAGGTCTTTGTGCGGCGAACCGTGCATGTAAGCGTTCACGAACGGTGGATGCTGTGGATTGTAAACGGCGGCCAGAACGTCGGCGTCCACATTATCGATCGTTTCGTTCTCCAGGATTGCCTGAGTAAATCCCTCGGGAACCTCGTGGCGGTGGCGCACTCTCTCTTTCCATTGCGCAAGGGCAGTGGCGGCTTCGCCAGGAGTTTCCGCTTTCGGGCCCAGCCCGCCGGCGAATTGCGTGTACTGGTCAGGCGTAAAGCGAAAGATCACTTCCGTGAAATCCTCCTCGGCGGCCGGGCCTCCAGAGCGCCGGGTCATCTCCCGGGTGTCGATCTCGGTGATTGGGTTCAACGAGAAATGTCCCGCGCCGGTGAAGATCATGCCGGTTTCAAGGTTGTTGACCGGGTTCAAGAGCGTAAACGTTCCGGATTTGAACTCGAAGGTTCCCACGTCCATGGTTAGCTTGAAATTTTCACAGTGGAACGAGTCGCCCAGGCCAGCATCTCGAAGCTGGCGGTAGATGGGGTCGCTGTTCGCATACGCCAGGTTTTTTTCGGAAACGGTAACCTGGGTCTGTTGCTTGGTGATGGTCAGAGTGAACGAGAGATCAGCGGAGCCGTGAAGGTCCACCGCCGTAACGAGTTCCTCGAAGCCATCCTTGCTGACGCGCACGGAATATTTCCCGGGAGCTAGATTTGGCGCGGTAAACTTGCCGGATGCATCGGATGTAAGAGTAATAGCTTGCGTTAGGTTGCCGCCAGTGATTTCGATGCGTGCTCCAACGACGACTGCGCCGGACGGATCGTTCACCGTGCCGGAAATCGTGTCTGCCCGCAGAGGGGTGGCGAAGGCGAGGCAGAGCATTGCCAGCACGCATAGAGAGAGCCCGGGAAGCGGCCTGACGCGGTGGGGCGTTCTCGCGGCCGGGGATGGCTTGAGTTTGCGCTCTGTGACTGGCACTGGATTAGATTGCCGCATGGGCCAACTCATGACCCCATTCTGTCACAGGTGCACTCATTCATTGCATTGACTTGGAATGCGCGGCGGCCACATGCCTGGTTAACGCGCAAACCGTCCATGTCGGTACTGGAACGAACTTGTCCGGTTTGGCGACGCAATATAAAAGGGCGCCCTTTGTGGAGTAGGTTTTGAGTGCTTGGCTCAACCGCTCCAGAGGAGGAACGCCCTTATGACCAGCACTAAATATATCGGCATGGATGTGCACAAGGAAAGTATTTCGATTGCCGTGAGGAACTCCGCCGGCAAGATGGTGATGGAATGTGTCATCGAAACGAAAGCGCGCACGATCCTGCAGTTTTTCGATGGGCTACGCGGAGACGTGCACGTCACGTTGGAGGAAGGAACCTGGGCCGCCTGGTTGTACGACCTCCTGAAGCCCCAGGTCAGGAAAGTGGTGGTGTGCGATCCGCGTCGGAATGCCTTGTTGCAGGAAGGCAACCAGAATGACCGCGTGGACGCCCGGAAGCTGGCCGAACTGCTGCACAACAACCAACTGCGCTCGGTCTATCACGGAGACCACGGCCTGCGAACCTTGAAGGAACTGGTGCGCAGTTATCTGACCATCACCCAAGATCTCAGCCGGGTGATGACCCGGGTGAAGGCTATCTATCGCGGTTGGGCCATCCCTTGTACCGGCAAGCAGGTCTATGCACCGCGCCATCGTGCCGCGTGGCTTGGGAAGATCAGCGAACCGGGGGTGCGTCGGCGGGCGGAGTTTTACTACCAGCAGCTCGATGCGCTGCGATGCCTGCGCCAGGAGGTGCGGCGGGATCTGTTGGCGGAGAGCAAAAAACACAAGGCGTGGAAGCTGCTTTGCCAGATTCCTTCGATTGGCCCGATCCGGGCGGCGGTGTTGCTGGGCATCCTGCAGACTCCGCATCGTTTCCGCACCAAGCGGCAGCTATGGACCTATGGCGGTGTCGGCATCGAAACGAGCAGCAGCGTCGATCACCGTGTTGTTGACGGGCCACTCGAACGGAAGAAGAAGCCGGTCGAGATTCGCGGGCTGAACAGAAATTACAATCACGATCTGAAAAATCTTTTCAAGGGAGCGGCCATCGTCGCCGCGACCAAGCCCGGTCCCTTCGCGGAGTTCTATGCGGAATTGTTGGCCAGGGGCATGCGGCCGGAAATGGCGCGGCTGACCCTGGCCAGGAAGATTGCCACGATCGTTCTGATCGTGTGGAAGAGAGGAGTGTGCTTCGACGCCCAACATCTGAAACCACAAACAGCTTGAGTGTCTCTGACCGAGTCCGCTCCATCCCGGGGATCTTCTCTGGCGGTGGCCGTGGGGTTCTCGAGACACTCTGGTTCGAGAGCGAGTCTCAGCTGATTAGTTAGGCGCTGCGTGCCTCGGGCACCGAGTCTCACAGCCGACCCTAGGCCCTCTCGGATAACCAGAAAAAGCCATGGGCCACGAGTCCCGGATAGAACTATGGTCACCACTTGACCGCCGTTCTGCTTTGCTGGTTTCGGAACTGACAGGCTTCGTTGCGAACAGGCAATGAAAACCGCTGGTAGAGAAAACCCCAACCGCCGGGCCACCGTGCCCAGCAACCGAGCACCTGGTGCGGGCGGTCAGAACAGATCCTGCTCCATCCAGGGGGCTGAGAAGCAAGAAAAGTTCCAGCCAGCGCAGGGGTGTTTTTTCTTGACTTCTCCCTTTATAGAACTCATCAGGATTTAGCGGGGTGCCCAGATCATAAGTTTTGCAGTATGCTGTCTGACGAAGCAAATCGTCTTGGTTGGAGGCCGCGTGAATGATTCAGGGATAACCGGGAGACGAGCGTGACAACACGGCGAGAAGTTTTGAAGTATGCGGGGCTGGGAATGGGTGCGGCGGCGGCTTCAGTGCTAGGAGTGACGGTAAACGCTGAAGTCGAAGCGAATGCGGCGCAGGCGCCGACGAAGCCCGCGCAGACAGAAGTCACCGATAAGAGCGGGAAGCGGCTGGCAGCGGGGGCGGAGATTGCGTGGACGAAGGTTGCGAAAAAGGCCGCGGCAGCGGACATGACGGTGGACCCAGCGAAACCAGCGCAGACGATCTTGGGATTCGGCGCGGCGTTTACCGATGCTTCGTGCTTCACGCTCTCGCGCCTGAGCGATACCGATCGCGCGAACCTCCTGCAAACGATGTTCGGGCAAGATCGACATGCCTTGAGCATGGGGCGCATTCCGATTGGCGCGAGCGATTACAGCACCGCGGCATACAGCTATGACGACGGTGCGGCCGATCCGGAGTTGAAGCGCTTCAGCATCGACCACGACCGCGATTACATTTTGCCGACATTGCAGGCGGCGCTCAGCGCGAATCGGGAGCTGTTTTTGTTCGGCTCACCGTGGAGCCCTCCTGGATGGATGAAGTACAGCAACTCGATGTTGGGCGGAAACATCCGGCCGGAAAATATTCCCACATACGCGCGATACTTTCAGAAATTCGTGGAGGCGTACGCGACAGCCGGCGTGAACGTGCGCGCCGTGACGACCCAAAACGAGGTCGACGCGGACCAGGGCGGGCGAATGCCGGCGTGTCCGTGGCCGGAAGAGGACGAGGAGCAGCTGGTGGCAGCGCTCGGCCCACTGCTCGAAGCGAGCGGCACGAAAATCTGGACGCTCGACCACAATTACAATTTGTGGGGCCGCGTGCTGGATCAACTCTCGAAGCCCCGGTTCAAGAAATATGTGAACACCGTGGCTTGGCACGGGTACGTGGGAACCCCGGAGATGATGGGTAACGTGAAGCAGAGATTTCCGGACGCCGAGATGCACTGGACCGAAGGCGGAGACAACTACAAGTCCGCTGATTATTTGACGAACTGGAGCAAGTGGGGCGTGACGTTCAGCGGCATTCTGGCGAACGGGCCGCAGAGCATCACTACATGGAATCTGGCTCTCGATGAGCGCGGGCGGCCGAACATCGGTCCGTTCGATTGCGGCGGGCTGGTGCAGATTCATTCGGTGACCAAAGAAATCACGCTGACGGGCTTGTATTGGGCGTTGGCGCACTATGCTCGGGCGTTTCGGCGCGGAGCTGTGATTGTCGCTTCGCACGACGCGAACGGCGGCGCTCCGGCGGCAACCGGCGCACTGACCGGTCAGCCAGGATCATCATCAACTGGAACGGCGACCCCGAATAGCGCTGCGACTTCGCGCCTGTTTCACACCGCGGCGAAAAATTCCGACGGCTCGATGGTGCTGGTGCTGACGAATCCGGGCGACGCGAGGGAGATGACGGTCGCGTGCGGCGGCCAAACTGCTAAAATAGCGCTGACCGCGGATTCGATCACCACGCTGCGGTGGGGCTGAGTTTAGCTTTGCCGTACCTGGTAAACGCTGCCAGCTCAGACGGTCGACGCAACACTTGCTTGAAGTCTACTCGCAGGCGTCTCAAAACCTAAGGTCTTTCTCGCAAGAAGGAAGATTGCCAGCCCAGTGCAGGCTAAAATCCAACCAATAAACGCTGGAGGAGACTCCTGGCCTGGCTTGGCAGCAGTTGCAGGTAAGTGAGAAAGGGTTGCGCTCATCATGATGCCCATGAACACGTATAAGAGACCGAACAGTGAAAAGAAAGCACAGACGCCTGCCGAAACTACGTTACCGACAGACAACATTCTGAGATGTTCTTCATCAATTATGGATTGGCGGGTTTCTCCTGGCATCTACGGCCTCCTGGAGGTCGCGCCCTCTTCCGAAGGCCGAGTCCACACTTGGAGTAATCATGGCACAGAAAGCATTTATCATCGGTTCGCCGCGCACGCAGGAATGTTCTTTCTGATAGCTCCAGCGTCTTCACGGGGATCTGAGAGCGAAGCCTGTCTCAGGAGATTGTCAGTGCCTGATTAACGCCGTTACCGTACAAGTGGGTCCCGGTACCCAAGTTGCCGGTTTGCCGACCATTCGTCACTCCCAACGGTGTTCCTCACCTTCGCGAATCTTCAGAGCCAATGATTCGAGGGAAGGAATTGAGAATGACGCAGTCAGGAAATGTTCAGGGGGCTGGGATCCATCCTGAATTGCCTTGGCGAGAATCTCCATCGCCTGTCCCGCAAGCGGCGGAATGTGAATCGTCGCCGCGAGCGATTTTTCGCGCACCCAGACTTGACCCGTGGCCTGCTGACCATCACATCCGGTGAAAGGCAAGCTCAGCCATCGCGAACGCTCCGCTTCGTTGGTGATCTCCTGAAAAGCTCTGCGCGCGCCCATGGCCATCGAGTCATCCTGCGCGCCGACGAGCTTGATTGACGCGCTCTGCGAAGTAGCCAGTTTCAACCAGGACCGCACCGCCCGCCCGGCACTTTCCTCTGTCCACTCGGCCTTCAGCATCGCCAATTGAATGTTGGGCGGCTTCGTCTCCAGCATCCCTAGTTCACGCTCCCGCGCCGAGAGACTCTGCGAAGGCCCTTTGATGTAAAGAACCGAACCGCCTGCGGGCAGCAACGCTGCGAATTGTCTTCCTTGAATCCGTCCAATCTCGAAGTGATCGGAACTGACAGCAAAAATAGGTGCGGTTGCGGTCCTGCGGAGGTCCGACAAGTAATCCGGCTTCTTGTTCAGGACGGCCCAGCCTATTCCGGCGGCGCAGGCGGCCCGGGCCACCTGCGGCATGGCCGTGCTCCCAACGGGTTCCACCACAATCGCATCGGGTCGAGACTCTGCCGGGCCTTGGATTGCCTTCAGAAGCTGTGCGCCCTGATTCACCGCGTCGTTATCAGCAAAGACGATTTCCGCATCGCTCCCCAGTTTGCGCGCCGCGTCTTTTGCGGATTGGCCTTGTGCCACTTGGAAATCATTCTCGCGGGTGTGCAGCGATACCAGAAATCTGAGCTTTTTCATCATTTCGCGAGTTTACCCCTGACCGCCTTTTAACGATACGCATAGTTCGTTGAAGTTGGTCCCAGTACGAAGATGTCCAGTAAAACTGAGTAACCAGGAGTTGGACAGCGGAACGGGTTGTCGATTTCTCAAATGTGGCTTACTGGGTCGAGAATGATATTGTCCTGAGTGGTAAGGAGGAGATAATTCCGATGCAGCGTAGAGATTTTATAAAAAGTACTGCTGCCGTTGCCGTAGCCACAGAACTTGGAATGGGTAAAGTGCAGGCGAAGGTTCCCGCCCACAACTGGGGAAACTACGACTTCGGCTCCGGTCCGCATGTGAGCGATCACCTCAATCAGGGTCCGTTCCCTCAATACCCACCTGATGCCGTCATTCCCACTGACGATGTGGTGATGACCACTACTTCTTCGGAAGTCACCGTGCCGAACTATGGCATGGGACTGGTCACCTATATCACGGCAGACAGTGGCACGGAGGAAATCAAGTCAGACAATATTCCTCAGGCGATCGAAGACCTGGTTCGATTCCCTTTGGGCCAGCAGCTTTATGTCCGTCCGACCTGGAGGGAAGTACAGCCGCGGCCTGGACGCCTGGAGATGCCCGACTATCTGAAGCTTGTCTTTGAATTGGCGAAGAAGAACAACAAGCGGGTGGGATTGCGAGTTCAGATGTGCGCTCCAGACTATACACATGCAGCGGCCCTCCCGGATTTTGTCCTCGACAAAGTGCCGAAGGTTGATCTGGTGCTTAGCGATCAGCAAAACAGGGCCTCGGCGCAAAGATACTTACAGAACCCGCATTCGCGTTATCAGCCCCGGTTTGACCATCCTTTTTTTCAGCAGGCATTCAAAGAACTAGTTGGCCTACTGGCAGCGGAATTCAATGGCAATCCCCTCATCGAGTTTATCGATACCTTCATGTACGGCTTTTGGGGTGAAGGGCACACATGGCCATTTGGCAACAATCCTTTCCCTGATTACCAGACAGCAGAGCGCACCTGGACCAGCATGCTCGAAGTCCAGCTCGAGTACTTTTCGAAGACTCCTCTACTGACCAATACGCAACCGGACTTTAGCCGGGTTGGTAATTCAGAACTAGTAGACCGCACGGTCCGCAGCAACAATTGGATTCGGAGCGATACCATCTTTATTGAGAACGAGCAGATTGAAGCGCTCAGCAATCGCCCGCCCTGGATCGCGGCATTGCTCGAGCAGGGGCTTCCGGGTAAACCTCCCGATCCACGCGTCGCATATGAAGGGATATCGCCGGCAGAGAACATGATTGCTCATGTGATTGATGTCGGGGCGAATTACTGGTCGCTCTGGAACTTTCACCAGATCAGCGCAAAGAATCTGATGAGCTACTGCCAGTCTTATCCGGCAGCGTTCGACCGGATCAGTCGCCGAATTGGCTATCGGGTGAGGCCGTCTTTCATCTGGAGCTACAAGGACGATGGTTACCTGGGGCTAATTGTTGGCTTCGCAAATGACGGCATCGCGGGTGTGCCGGGCATATTGAGGGTGACCGTGGAGAGCCAGGACGGAAGGGTGCTCAAGAGCGGTTGCCTGGACGCCGGTTACCCGTTACCGGGCAAGATTCGGCAGGCACAGTTCGTGCTTCCGAACGTCACAGATTGGAAAGGATTGAAACTTAGAGCTGAGATTGAGGTAAAGGGTATGCGCTATCCCGTGCGGTGGGCTTGTCACCAGAAGCTGAACGATGACGGCTCGCTCACACTGCGCCCCAACCTCCGTCAGCAGGTCTAGGCTGTGGTTGTTCTGATCCAAGAGCCGCCTGAATTCCTCAACGGAAAAAGCGAAGACTAGCGCGCAATGCAGATTGGTCCAAGCAGCCACAAGTCCTGATTAACGCTTACCGGACAAGTCCTATAAAAGGGAATGTCAAGAGAAAAACCTCCCCGTCGGCTCAATGCCGATTCTTTTTTATCCCGGCATTCAGCCCAACTGCTTGAACATGCACTCTCGATCTGAGAGTGGTCTTCCTCAGGCCCAGAGTCATGGTTCGTCTCCGCGCACGAAGCGGAGAGAAACTTTCCTCTTCCCTGTGGTTCCATTTCACTTTCGTGACGGCGCCATTCATTTTCTGAAACAACAAGCCTGATGGTTGTCCACCGGATAGGTGGCAATGCATGGTCCTATTGGAGACTCGTGGCCTATGGCTTTCTTCGATTGTCCGAGAGGGCATAGGGTGGGTCCGGAGACTCGCGTGTTGGTCACACGGGCCTGACTTGTCCGATTGATACTTCCCCTCGAATCGAGCGTCCCAAGAAGCCGATGGCCACCGCCAGCAAATGGTTCTCAGGGATGGAACGGACTCTTAGCCAGAGACGCTCAAGCTGCTTGTGGTTTCAACTCGTTGGCGTCGAAACGTACCTCCTTCTTCCACACGATCAGGGTGATCGCGGCAATCTTCCTCGCTAAGGTCAAGCGCGCCATCGTGGGCTTCCTCCCCTTAGCTAACAAAGCCTCGTAGAAAACCTTTAGCGGCCCAGCTGCGTTGCTGGCTCTCATCGCCGCACCCTTGAAAATATCTTTGAGGTCGTGGTTGTGGTCCTTATTTAGACCACGAACCGTCGCGGGTTTCTTGGAACGTTGCAGCTGCCCTTCCACAACGCGGTATTGTGCGCTGTCATGCGTTTCCAACCCCAGACCGCTGTAGGTCCACAGTTGTCGCTTGGTGCGGAAACGGTGCGGCGTCTGCATCAGGGCCATCAAAAGGGCTGCCCGGATCGGTCCGATCCCCGGAATCTGGCGCAACAGTTTCCACGCCTTCTGTTTTTTGGCTTCAAGCAATAGATCCCGCCGCACCTCCTGGCGCAAGAGTTGCAAGACATCGAGCTGTTGGTAGTAGTGTTCGGCGCGTCGCCGGACGCCGGCTTCACTGATCTTACCGAGCCATTCCGCACGGTGACGTGGTGCATACACTTCGTTGCTGGCACAGGGAATAGCCCAACTGCGATACAGCGCCTTGAGCCGATTCATGACCCGCGTGAGGTCTTTGGTGATGGTCAGATAACTGCGCGCCAGCTCCTTCAACGTTCGCAACCCGTGCTCTCCGTGATAGACCGACTGGATCTTCTTCATGTACAACTGTTCGGCCAGCTTCCGTGCATCGATTCGATCACTCTTGCTGCCATCCTTCAGTAAGGCAATCTTTCGCGGGTTACACACCACGACTTCCGTGACGTGTGGCTTCAGCAGGTCGTACAGCCAGGCCGCCCAGGTTCCTTCTTCAAAAGTGACGTGCAAATCTCCGCGCAGCCCTTGGATAAACTGCAGAATGGTGCTGGCCTTGGTTTCGATGACGCATTCCATCACTACCTTGCCGACGGAGTTCATCACCGCGATCGAAATGCTTTCCTTGTGCACGTCCATGCCGATATATTTGGTGCTGATCATAGAGGGTGTTCCTTTCTGTAGGGGATGAGGTAAACGCTCAAAACCTACCCTGAAAGGAGCGCCCTTTTATAATGTGTGGAGGCTAGTACCCAATTCGGCGGCTAGCGCGTTAATCGGGACTTTGTCATAGAGCGCATCGCGGTTATTTCCTTACGATAAACGGTAAAGTCTTGCGCCATGAAGCGGCTAACCTCTTCATTATTAAGCTCGTTTGAGTGGTAGTTCAGTTGCAAGCAAGTCACTTATACAAAGGGGTAAAAGGGGGATCTGAGTGTCATTGGAGGCAGACGGTGAACACTGCCGCGGTGCTGCTGATAGGGCTTTAGCCGCAGCGGTTCGCCCACGATGGTTGGTGGATATTTCGCAGAGAAAATTCGTGATTTCGAGAACCACTGAAATCATTAAGTGGCGACGGCGACATCCACGGTGATAGCCTTTACCTCCAGATGTCCGGTAGGGGCGTTTTACGGCGAGTTCCGTTTCCCACATAGTTTCTGGAGGCGATTTAATATGCGTAAGACCTTCTCCTTGCTCGGGGTGATTTTTGTACTCGCATTCGCGGGCGTCGCTTCAGCCGACAACTTAAACTATATCGTCACGGGCTACGGCGGCTTGTCACCCGCCGTGACTCAAGTGAGTCAGAATGCTTTTTGGTGGGCGGCATCAAACACTTCTAGCTCTACCGTGTCAGGTTCGGTGCTGACGACTTATGGCTTTGATCCTCTGTCGGGCACGTCTGCTAGTGGATTTACGCCTGCTCCCTACTCTGAAAATGGCCTCTACACCGGGTCACTGCTGTTGTCCACACCCTTCACGGTCAATGGCGCTCAAGGGCTGACACTTACCTGGGGTGAAGTGACGGCGGCGGGCTTCGACTATGGCAATTTCGAGTTTGCGGTTCTGCTTCAGAACTCTCAGACGGTAGCCATTCTGGGACTAGTAGCCCCGGTAGTTCCAGGGTCCACATCAGACGAGAAGGAGCCCGGAACGATACTCACGCCAGTAAGTTCAGGAGTGCAGGTGACGACCCAATACTACAATTCAGGCTATCCTGGTACCTTTCAGCTTGGTAGTACGGAGTTCGGAGAGGCCACTAACAACCAAAACGGATACTGTAACAATAGCCCGTGCCAAGGCCAGTTCACCAGTTCCTACACTCCGGCCGCTGGCAGCTACCAGTTGATCTTCGGCTCGTTTGGCAATGGCAACAATTTCCCGGCAGCAGTCACGGTTGAGTCCGTAAGTGTTCCAGAGAGCGGCAACTTCTTGGGCTATGTTGTCGTTGGATTTTTGGTAATCCTTTTGTTGCGGCGTCGTACGCAGTTTGTTAAGCCGCAGCCGTGAGATGCCACGAATGCTCTGACCCCCAGTTGCTGAGGTTTGCTTTGGCTCTCTGCGGTTGCAGCCCTGAGGCAGATAATCTTTGGGTAAGAAGCGAAATACCACCCTATTGCGCATCGCGTCCGATTCCTAACTCCCGGCAAGTAGGCAAACCGGTAACTTGGCTACTGGGACGTGTTCGCCGAATATTCAGTGGTGTGCCTCCAGCAAAATCAGACATTCCCCTAGGTTGCCGCGCCACTCCGAGGCAATGTATGCGGTCTCATTCGGAAACTGCTTGAGATGGATGGGTTGCGATGGGTCGGCGATTTGTGGGCGAACAGTTTTCCAGAACTCAAACCGGTCATTCACAGCTATCCAATTTAACTTCATCCCGCAGTCGGCCACGATAAATTGTACCGTGCCTGTTCGCATAAGTTCTCGGATGAGGTTCTGGTCAAGGTGCCGGACGCGTTCGCCCTCCAATGTGCCCCTCTCGTCCCAGAGTTCAGTGAGCGGCAACTTCGTGACTATTCGCTGGTCGGGTCTCATGTTGCTTTGCCCTTTTTCCAAAAGCCGAATCTATCACGATTTGGGTCAAGTGCCTGGTAAGTCGTGCCAGCTCAGACGGTCGAGGCAACACTTGCTTGAAGTCTACTCGCAGGCGTCTCAAAACCTAAGGTCTTTCTCGGGCGTTGATTCAAGCGCAGCGCGACTCGGTCGAGCTGCGCTTGAGAATAGGCAGACAGGTCAGTGCCTCGGGGGAAGTATTGCCGTAACAGCAGATTGGTGTTTTCGTTGGTGCCGCGCTGCCAGGGGCTGTGGGGATCGCAGAAGTAGACTTTCACGTCCGTGGCTACAGTGAAGGTCTTGTGCTTGGCCATCTCTAGTCCTCGGTCCCACGTCAGCGAGCGCCGCAGTGTAGCGGGGAGCTTACGAACGTGCCGACTCAAGGCGGCGACGACTACCGCCGTGTCTTTGCTGGGCACCTTGATCAGCACGGCAAAGCGCGAATGACGCTCTACTAAGGTCGCAATGTGACTGTTCTTGGCGCCGCTCAGCAGATCGCCTTCCCAATGCCCAGGAATAGCTCGGTCTTCCACTTCCGGGGGCCTTTCGCGGATCGAGATGGCATCGACGATTTGACCCCGGGACTGTCCGCTGACGCTAGCATGTCGCGAGCGGCGCATGCGCCGCTTCGACCGAAGGTGGTCCATTAGCTCTTTTTTCAGCACTCCACGCGCTTGAATGAAGAGGCTACGGTAAATGGTCTCGTGGGACACTCTCATGCTCTCGTCATCGGGATACGGGATCTTCAGCCATCCGGAAATCTGCTCCGGCGACCAGTCCAGGATCAGTTTACTCGCAACGACCTCCCGCAACCTCTGGTGCAGGGCCAGAAGGCACTTCTTGGGCCGCCAGGCCAACTCCCCGGCTTGCTCATCCGCCTCATGAGCTCGATAGACAGGACGGCCACCATGGCGTGTGACCTCTCCCGGCTCACCGTCGAGGCGGCTCGATCCAGGTGTCTGGCTATCTCACGAATCGAGGTACCGGAAGCGATCCCGCGAGAGATGTCCTCTCGCTCAGCCCGTGTGAGGGCTAGCCGGGAACGCCGGCGGGCTGCTGGAGGAATCCCTCCGCGAGGCAACAACAAACAGCGAATGGAATTATGTGGCTTGCCATAGGCACGCCCGATCTCATGCAACGACTGCCCGGCCTTCCAACGGCCCCAGATAGCAGTTCTCTGCGTGGGAGAAAGTCTCGATCGTTTCCCTTCGCTCATAAACACCATCCTTAAACAGCAGGTCCATTAGATGGTGTTGCATCGACCTATAGAATCCACCGCGTTAATCGGGACTTGTCCTTGTGGCCCCATCACTTTCTTGCTTCAAGAAGTGCGCTGACTAATAATCGTTTTATGCGTCGGGTGATAGTAATCGCGCTCACGTGCGCATTCTTCGTCGCTTCTGCAAAGGCGGTTCGAGAACTCGTAGTTATCGAAGAGCCCCAACTTGCTCAGAGAGTCGAAGGCATTGTCCTCGACCCGTCCGGTGCTCCTGGCCTGCCCCCGTTTTATGTACCAGTGCTTATGAGAGTCGGTTGGTGTTGTGATTGAACTTGGGGCGGACGGAGCGTTGCGGAGTCCGGCCCAAGTTCGGCGGCGAATTCCGCTGGCGTCTTGTACCCGATTCCGCTGTGTAACCGCTCCTGATTCCAGTACCGCTTGTATTCCGCTCCCAAAACCTTCGCCTCCATCAGCGATCCGAACAGCTCCCGGTCCGCAAACTCCGCCTTCATCCGGCTGTTGAACGATTCGCTGTAGCCGTTCTCCCACGGACTGCCCGGGGCAATATACAACGGCCCGACTTTCCGCGCAGCCAGCCATCGTTGCACCGCTCGCGCGATGAACTCCGGCCCGTTGTCCGAACGAACCGCTCCGGGCGCGCCATGCTTCGCCTCCAACCACGTCAGAGTCGCCACCACGTCTCGCGCCGTCATCCGCCGCTCCACTTCCAGCGCCAGACATTCCCGCGTGAACTCGTCCAGCACCGAAAACCACTTCAGCCTTCTTCCGTCCGCCGTTTCATCCATCGTGAAATCCCAGCACCACACGTGGTTCTTGTACTCTGCTCGCTTCACCGCGCAACTGTTCTCGCTGTGGCCGCGTGCGCGTTTTCGCCGCTTCCGCAGCGGGTTCCGCAAGCCTTCCTCCCGCCACAGCCGCTGCACCCGTTTCTTGTTGATCTTCATCCCTTCTCTCCGCAGCAGCCTGGTCATCCGCCGGTAGCCCGAGCCCGGATGCTTCTTCGCCAACTCGTGCAACCGCTTGCGAATCCTCCGCTCCTCGTAATCGATGCGCGCTTCGTATCGCTGCGTCGACCGTGGCTGCTTCACTAATCGACAGGCATGCCGCTCCGTGTAGCGCCACTCCGCAAGCAAATGCTCCACCGCCCGTCGCCTGCCCGCCGGGCTTACCAGTTTTTTCGGCTGAGATCCTTCAGCGCGTCGATGTCCATGGCCTGTTGCGCCACGATCTTCTTCAACCGCGCATTTTCTTTTTCCAGTTCTTTCAGCCGCGCCATCTCCGGCCCCTTCATCCCACCGTAAAGATGCCGCCAGCGATGATACGTCTGCTCGCTGATCTCTTGCTTCCGGCATACCGCTTCGATCGTTGCGCCCTGGTTGAGGTCCACTTCCGCCTCGCGCAGCTTCGCGATGATCTCCTGCGGCGTGTGTCGCTTCCTTTTCATCGAGTCCTCCTGCCCTCTGGGGCAATCAGACTCTCATATCAGCTGGTACAACTGCAGGGGGTCATTCCAGCCTGCCTAATGCACGAACTCCAGGCTTATCTTGATGAATTCGTCTTTCGCCATAATCGGCGCAAGCAACCTATGGCGGCTTTCCAAACCCTGCTGGGACTCGGAACCAAGCACAAGTCCACGACCTACAAGGAGATGCGAACTAGACAGACCGTTCCAAGCCACCCAGCCAAGACTGACCACAACATATTGGGTCTTGCTGAAGCAACCGGATAAGCATAAGCCGACTTCCATGATAGGTCTTTGTCAAGAGGGCAAAAGCTCTCCCGACGCGCTGCGGAGGAGCGCGGGTGTAAGTTCTTTCTGATTCTTCGCCGCGTGTGTTGGCCTCACGGCCGTGGTTCCTCATTCGGAGAGAACCAGACTTCCATGATAGGTCTTTGTCAAGAGGGCAAAAGCTCTCCCGACGCGCTGCGGAGGAGCGCGGGTGTAAGTTCTTTCTGATTCTTCGCCGCGTGTGTTGGCCTCACGGCCGTGGTTCCTCATTCGGAGAGAACCAGACTTCCATTTGCTGGCGCAGCATCGGCTGCCCAGAAGATTGAGTTTGTGTTTTCCTGCCAGTCTCGAAACTTATCAGCGGGGGCATTCCGAGCTTGCGCTCGTTCGCCCAGTCGGCTTAACGGCAAGACCTGGCAGGCACCGCGTCGAAGAAATCCTCCTTGTGTACTGCCGCGTTCTACGCAGCGATGCAGCGGCTCGTTTCTACTACCTGAAAGTTCCGCTGGCCACGGTCGACCGCCATGAGATACGCCACCAACTTCCGCGCCACGGCCAAGGTCGCGCGATTGGCGTTGCCTTTCTGTTTCTCCTTGTCATAGAGCATCGCCAGCGCCGGGCTGTGGCGTGGCGCCATCTTGGCCGCTTCGATCAGCGTGGTCTGCAGATGCTTGTTGCGTTGCTTGGACAGTGGCGTGCGCTGCACCGTGTTCCCCGAACTCTTCTCGGCCCCGCACAGCCCGCAGTAACTGATCGCCCTTTTGATCGAGGAAAAACGCTGCACGTCACCCACCTCGATGCCCAGGTCAGCGCCGTGATCGGCCCCACGGCGGGGATGGTCATGAGCCGCTCCACGCGTTCCAGGAGCAGCGGATCACACTCCAGTGAGCGCACCAGTGCGATCTCGGTTCTCTGCAACCGCACCACTGTTTCACGGCACAGGCGCAGCAGCGAAGCTAGTCCTTCATTGATATCCTGGTTGGTCGCCAGCAGTTCACGGAAGTAGCCGGCCTTGTGCAGCCGCTGCTTGTTGTAGCTCACGCCGGCTTCCATCAGCAGCATGCCGGTTTTGTTCTTCATCTGCACCATCTGCCGCACCAGCAGGTTGCGATAGCGCAGCGTGCGCCGCCGTTCGCGAATGGCCGTGGGGGCCATGTAGCACTCCGGCAGAAAATCGCAGCGCAGGCAGTCGCAAATCTTGCTGGCATCGATGCGATCGTTCTTCTTCTTCGCCGCCGCAATGGCCCGCAGCATCAGCGGATGCGCCACTTTCAAGGCAACCGCATGTGGCAGCAGGTGGTCGTAGATCCAGCCCGTGAACATGGTGGCTTCCATCGCCGCGCTCCACGGCTGCGGCAGTGTTTTGATCCACCGGTCCAGGTCAAGGCGTGTGGCGGGAAGCGATCCTTCGGAGTGCATCGTGCCACTGCTGTCCTTCACGCAGTAGCTGATCGACCTCTTGTGAACATCCAGTCCGATGTAATACATAGGTTGCATGGGGGAGCCTCCTTGGTGTCTCTGAATCAGCGTCCGCTGAGTTCAGCTTTTGTACACCAAGCGCTCCTCCCTCGACCTATACATTCAAACTAACCACCGACTTGCGTGCGGATGGGATGAGCCGCGACGACATTTCTATAGATATCCAAAGCTTTCAGTGCTATATACCTGCGAAATTATCCTGCTCGCAGGAGCAATCGGAGACATACAAATGAAACGTTACGCGATCCTGGTCTATGGGCTAGTTTGTTACGCGATCTTCTTCGCCACATTTCTCTATGCCATCTGGTTCGTCTTCAACATGGATGCGACCCCGGGCTACGCCACGCCCCCATTATGGGAGAGGCTCTTAATCGACGCCGGATTGTTGTCCCTCTTCGCCCTACAGCACAGCATCATGGCTCGCCAGTTCTTTAAGCGCGCCTGGACCGCCATCATTCCCGCCGCCGCCGAACGCAGTACCTATGTGCTCTTCGCGAGCCTCGCGCTTGTCCTGCTAATCCGCTTTTGGCAGCCGTTGCTGGGCCCAGTCTGGAGAGTTGAGAATCCCGTGGGAATTATGGCCTTGCGTGTCCTATTCTTCATTGGATGGGGAATCGTGCTGATCAGCACTTTCCTGATCGACCACTTCGAGCTATTTGGTCTCAAACAGGCGTGGTGCTTCTTTGCTGGCAAGGAGTTTAAGCCTTTGGGATTTGTTACTCCCGGACCGTACAAGTTTGTAAGGCATCCGATCTATCTCGGCTTCCTCATCGCTTTCTGGAGTACGCCCACCATGACCGCCGGGCACCTCTTCTTCGCAATCATGACCACGTGCTACATACTCTTGGCGATTCAATTCGAGGAGCGCGACCTCATGACATTCCATGGAGAGCAATACCGTAGTTACCAGAAAAGCGTCTCCATGCTCACACCCTGGCCACGCAGGAAGTTGTCTTGATCAGAGCACTTGCTTCATTCCATGCAGTGCTTCGCGCCAGTTAGATTGACTCAACTTCTGATTAACGCGGTAATCGTACATCTCTAACAATGTCGGCCCTGTCAAATACTTTTTGAGCGCACTTCGCCGTTCACTCCGAAGAGTGGTCTTCCTTGCTGTCTTTTGACCTCTGCGCATCGACGACCACGGCTCGCTCGTAATCTTTGAGTCGGGTTCAGTCCGACCCAAACATCTCTTCGATCAAAACTTCGACCATGATTACTTCTTCAAACTCCCTTTGCAGGGAGCGGGATGCCCAATCAAGTGGACGACGCTCTACTTCACGCCATGTCCGATTCCGAGCTGTCCCGCGTACGAACCGAACTCTAACGACGGCGAATACTCACATCCATTCCGCCACATCCAGTACAACCGAACCGCCAGCCGGCGTCCCATCGCTACCTTGGCAATGCTTTTGTGTCGACGCATCGCCAAGTGAATGTAGCGACGTCGCCACTCCGGATTGATTCGTGCTGCCGCCTGGGCTGCCTCTACCAGCAAGAATCGCAACAAGGAATTGCCTTGCTTGCTGATGTGCCCCAATCGTTGTTTGCCAGCACTAGACTCCTCACACGGAATCATGCCCACGTACGTGCCGATCTGCTTGCCGCATTGAAACCGAGCCGGAGTTCCGATGATCAACACATAGGCGAGTGCCGTAAGCGGGCCCACGCCAGGATGAGTCATCAGCCGCAGCACCTCGGGTCGCTTCCTGGTTTCCCGCTCGGCGGCTGCGGTTAACTCCTCGATCGTCGGATTCAACCGGTCCAGCAACTCCAACAACTCTTGCCGACGTCGACTCGCCCAAGGAGCTAACGAGAGTTTTTCTAACTGCGCTCGTCCTTGTTCGCTGAATAGTTTTTTCTTCCAGCGATAGCCCTCGTTCATGGCCAACGCCTGAAGCTGATTCATGATCCGCGTGCGCATCTGCACCAGCCGATGCCGGTGCCAGAGGAGTTGCCGTAGATCCCGATTCTCCGGACTGGGTACCCAGATTTGCGGAAAGTTATCCTCCCGCATCAGCCTGAGTAAGAGTCGGGCATCCTCGCGGTCGAACTTCTGCTTCTTGACTCGCTTGGCCTTGATCTGTGCTGGATCGCCGATCCACAGCTCGAAACCTAATTCAGCGAGTAGCCGCTCGAACCAGCGTGAATATCCGGTAGCCTCCATTCCTACCCGCACGCAGATTCCTCGCTGCTTCAGGTCTCGATAGAATTTCTCTGCTTGTCCATCACTGTGGTTTAGTTCCTGTTCACCACACTCACCAGTCTCTTCCATAAAAAATGCAATCGTCTGAAAGCTCGGGTGGTAATCTACGCCTATAATCATCATGTTCGGCTCCTTTCTCCCGAGCCTGCGGTCGTCGATAAACCACAGTCTACCCGGGTCGAGGAGCCGACATTGTTATGCAATCAAGTAGGTAATGGTACGGTTCCCTCCTTCAGACATGGAACGAACCTAGCAGCGCACTGTGCCCAATTTTGTGCCTACCCGCAAACCCGACGAGCTACCAGCAAGTGCGATACGAACTGTGTTACATATTCATTTAGAAGTAATTAGCAGCAATTCGGAGCAAATTCTGGTAATCGCTGTAAGCTATTGATTCTTCGTTCGAGAAGTCTAGGATGGATGACCCCACGCGCCGGTGTGAAAACGACATCGGCATCTGAAACGCGACTTCGGGGCTCCCGGTCCCAAGCGGGGGCCCCATTTTTTTGCCTACCAAGCCAGAGTGCTACTCGTCCGAGGTGTTCAGCAATCCCCAAAGTTAAATGCTCAGGCCTATGCCGCTGTTCTGATAGGAACGGCAGGGGATTTTCGGCGTTTGGCTCTTTGCAGCCTAATTTACTTTGCGTGTGACCGCGATTCCGGCTTGGCCGAGCACGTGCGCCACCTGCGTTTCCCGCAACCGCGAAGCGTCATATTCGAACGACACTTGGTTATTCTGGTCGTCCACGCGGAATCGCCGCAATCCATAGGTGTTGGCGAACTCTCCCAAGCGGCTCAATTGCTCTAGGCTCACGGGCGCCTGTAATTCGTAGGTGATTTCCACGAGTGTCATGGCCGGATTATACCAGCCCCCACCGCCAGGACCCAGCAACGCCTGTGACCTCAAAACATCGAACATAGTAAGCTATTGCTGCGAGGTTTCATGTCGACCCCACGCATCCCGGCCTTGCCCATCCTGCCTTCTTCGCCCAAGGAGAAAGATCCCGTGTGCGGAATGATGGTCGATCCGCAGAAGCCTGCCGCCAGGCAGGAGTACAAAGGCAAGACCTACTATTTCTGCTCCACAAGATGCGTGGAACGCTTCCAAAAAGAACCAGAGCGATTTCTGGCGGCTCCGGGTGCCGCGGGCATGGAAAGCAAACCTGTCGCGCCTGCCGCCGCGCCGGTCCGCTACACCTGCCCGATGCATCCGGAAATCGTGCAGATCGGGCCGGGAACCTGCCCTAAGTGCGGCATGGCGCTCGAGCCGATGGATTTCGCCGCCCCTGGCCCTGGTGAAGAGCAGCGCGATCCCGAGTACGACTCCATGCGCAGGCGCTTGTGGATCAGCGCGGCGCTCTCGCTCCCGCTGCTCCTTCTCTCCATGTTCGGCGAAGCCTTGGGTCTCCATCTCGATCCGGCCACCAAAAATGCAGTGGAACTGCTCCTAGCCTCGCCGGTGGTGCTTTGGTGCGGCTGGCCCTTCTTCCAGCGCTTCTGGGCATCGCTCGTTAACTACAGCCCCAACATGTTCACCTTGATTGGCCTTGGCACCGGTGCCGCCTATCTCTACAGCCTTGTTGCAACGCTCTTTCCGCAACTCTTCCCGGCGTCTTTTCGAGACATGCATGGCGGCGTGGCCGTCTATTTCGAGGCCGCTGCCGTTATCACCACGCTGGTCTTGCTCGGTCAGGTGCTCGAACTGCGCGCACGCCGGAGCACCGGGGACGCGATCCGCGCGCTCCTGCATCTTGCGCCGCGAACCGCGCACCTCGTATCAGGAGGAGCCGAGCGGGATGTGCCCTTGGAGCAGGTCAAGCGCGGCGACTTGCTCCGCGTGAAGCCCGGTGAACGCATCCCCGTTGACGGCACGATTCGCGAGGGCGCCAGCGCCGTGGACGAATCGATGATAACCGGCGAGCCACTTCCCGTTGAAAAAGTTGCAAACGATAAAGTAACGGGTGGCACGCTGAATGCCAGCGGGAGCCTCGTCATGGTTGCCGAACGAGTCGGCAGCGAAACCCTGCTGGCGCAAATCGTAAAGCTTGTAAGCGAAGCCCAGCGCAGCCGCGCTCCCATGCAGCGTCTTGCGGATAAGGTCGCCGGGTACTTCGTTCCCGCCGTTGTGGCTGCGGCGGTGATCGCCTTCTTCGGCTGGGGCTTGTTCGGCCCGGAGCCGCGCTTTGCTCACGCGCTGATCGCCGCCGTCTCCGTCTTGATCATCGCGTGTCCTTGCGCGTTGGGGCTGGCCACGCCTATGTCCATCATGGTTGCCGTGGGCCGCGGCGCTTCTGCTGGCGTGCTCGTTAGGGATGCCCAAGCACTGGAAACCCTCGCCCGCGTGGACACGCTGGTGCTGGACAAGACCGGCACACTCACGGAAGGCCGGCCAAGTGTAGCCAAAATCGAGATTTTCGAGGGCAGCCCGCTTAACAGCGACGCGCTGCTCTCGTTGGCGGCCAGCGCGGAACGCGCCAGCGAGCATCCTCTGGCACGCGCCATCGTTCGCGCAGCGGAAGAGAAGAAGCTGCCCATCGCCCCGGTTACCGATTTCCAAGCTACGGCGGGCGGCGGCGTCGAAGGCGTGATCCTCGGCAAAAAGGTTTTGGCGGGCACGGCGACGTTCCTCAAAGCGCGTGGCGTGAGTCTGCCCGAATCACGGAAGTCTCCCGTGCAGGTCGCGGGACTTGCCGCAGTGACGCCGGTGCTCATTGCGGTGGAGGGACGCGCAGCGGGAATGTTTATGTTAACCGATCAGGTCAAGTCCACCACAGCCGAAGCCCTGCAACTGCTTCGCCAGGATGGCCTGCGCATCGTGATGCTGACGGGAGATCGAAAAGAATCGGCGCAGCGCATCGCCCAGGAATTGGGCATTGACGAGTTTGAAGCCGAGGTGCTGCCGCAGAGAAAAGAGCAACTGATCCACGAACTGCGGGCGAAGGGCCGCATCGTGGCCATGGCGGGTGACGGTATCAACGATGCTCCCGCCCTTGCCGCCGCCCACGTCGGAATCGCCATGGGTACGGGTACCGACGTAGCCATGGAAAGTGCGGGCATCACCCTAGTGAAGGGAGATCTCCGCGGGATCGTGCGCGCCCGGCGCCTTTCCTGGGCCACACTGCGCAATATAAAACAGAACCTCGCTTTCGCGTTTCTCTATAACGCACTGGGAATCCCATTAGCAGGGGGAGTTTTTTACCCCGTCCGTCACTGGCTGTTAAGCCCTATGATCGCCAGCGCCGCCATGAGCTTCAGCTCGTTGTCCGTCATCACCAACGCCCTTCGCCTACGACGTACCGCCCTGTGACCCCTCCTTTTTCTTCCTGACCGTTTAACGTTTCCAGCGTCTGTAATGATTAAGTGACAGGAACTTTTTGTTGGGGCCTGCGTATCACTAAGCAGCAGCCTCGAGAGCGCTACCCAAGGGGTCGGTTATGTCCAGTAATGGCAATGGGATAGGCAATGGAAAAGCGGCCAAGAAGCGCCGCCGCAGGATCATCATCGGCTCCATCGCGGCATTGATCCTGGTCGGAGGCGGGTATGGCGTCTATGCCGCGCTGCGCCCCAACCATGAAATTGATCCTTCCAAGCTCGCGGCGGTAGAACGTGGCGACTTGGCGCGCGTTGTGGTAGCCACCGGGAAGATTCAGCCGCTCTCGAAGATTGAAGTTAAATCCAAGGCTAGCGGCATCGTGAAGAAGCTATATGTGGACTATGGCGACCGCGTCAAGCAGGGCGACATCCTCGCCGAACTCGACAAGGTGCAACTCGAAGCCAGCGTGCGCGCATCCCAGGCCAACTTTCAAGCTGCGCAAGCCGCCCGCGACTCCGCCACCGCCGCCCTCGAGCGCAACAAAGTCGATGCGGAGGGGCCGGACGTGCCCTACCTCAAGCTCAGCATGGAACGCGCGCAGCAGATGTTCAAAGACGGCGTGATGTCCAAGAGCCTCGTCGAGGACTCCGAGAAGAACTATCAGTTGGCCCTGAACAAGCAAGTCAGCGCGCAACGCAACCTGGCCGTTTCGCGCGCGGAGATTGCCAAGGCCGAGGCGCAGGTGGCTCAGGCCAAGGCAGCCCTCGAAAACGCCGAAGAGGATTTGCGCAACTCCACGATCGTCAGCCCGATTGATGGCCTGGTGCTGTCGCGCGACGTCAATGTCGGCGATGCCGTCAGTTCCATCCTCGTCCTCGGTTCCCAGGCCACCCTGATCATGACCATGGGTGACATCAGCGAGGTTTACGTTCAGGGCAAGGTGGATGAAGCCGACATCGGCAAGGTTTATCTGAATCAGCCCGCGCGCATCGTCGTGGAATCCTTCAAGGACAAGAAGTTCACGGGCAAGGTGACCAAGATTTCCCCGATGGGCAAAGAGAAGGACAACGTCACCACGTTTGAAGTGCGCGTCTCCATCTCCAACCCGACCCTCGAACTCAAGGCCAACATGAGCGCCAACGCCGAAATCCTTCTCGAGGAAAAGAAAAACGTCCTGATGGTGCCGGAAGCTTCCCTTATCTATGACAAGGACCGCAGCGCTTCGGTCGAGCTGCCGGATCCCAAGGCCGAGAACGGGCGCAAGAAAGTCTCTGTGAAGCTGGGCATCTCCAACGGCGTGAAAACGGAAATCATCTCCGGCCTCACCGAAAAACAGCAAGTCGTTCTTCAGTAGCGAGGGTCCGTATGACCTTTCGGGATCTATTGCGCGACACCATCGCGACGCTCTGGGCGCACAAACGACGCACGCTGCTGACCATGTTCGGGATCGCCTGGGGGATCATCTCCATCACCCTGATGGTAGCGGCGGGCGAGGGCCTAAGCCGCGGCATTCAGAAACAACACGAAAATTTCGGCAAAGACGTAATGATCGTTTTCGCCGGCCGCACCAGCATGCAAGCCGGAGGCACGCGGTCTGGCCGCGTCGTCCACTGGATGGAAGACGACTATAAGGAAGTGGCCAAAGAAGCGCCGGCCTGCAAGTACGTGATGCCGGAATTGGGCAGCAACGTGAAAGTGCACAGCCCTTTCAACAGCGGGGACATCGATACGGTCGGCTCCCTCCCGCCCTTCGCTGTAATCCGGAGCATCACCGTGGCGCAGGGGCGTTTCTATAACGACGAAGACAATGAAGAAGGCCGGCGCGTGGCGTTCCTGGGTAGCGATACAAAGAAGCAGCTCTTTGCCGAGCGCGAAGCCTTGGGGCAGAGCATCGAACTAAATGGCACACCGTACACAATTATCGGCGTCATGAAGACGAAGGATCAAAACTCCAGCTACGACGGCGTGGATATTCGAAAGATTTTCATCCCGTTCAATTCCATGAAGCGGGATTTTCCAAACAAGCCGCCCGCGGTGGAGCATTCCGTCGACCGCATTCTCGCGGCGCCTTGGTCGCTTGAAACGCATCCGAATTGCGTGCGCCAGATTCGTCGCACCCTCGGCCGCATGCATAACTTCGATCCGCGCGACGAGGAAGCGGCCAGCATCTGGGACACCGTCAAGGGCGCCCAGGCCATGCGCATGATTTTTGTGGGCATGGAGGTTTTCATGGGCGCCGTCGGCGTGGCCACGATTTTTCTCGGCGGGCTGGGTGTGATGAACGTCATGCTAGTGAGCGTGCGCGAGCGCACACGCGAAATCGGCGTGCGCAAAGCTCTCGGAGCCACGCGCGAATCCATCCTTCAACAATTTTTTCTGGAGACTACATTTGTCGTGGTGATCAGCGGCGCAGCGGGGCTTATTATTTCCTACGGTTTCTGCGCTTTGGTGAATCTGCTGCCGAAGCTTCCGTTTTTTGATGGCTTGGACGCCAGCTGGAAGCTTGCGGCGCTGACCGTGAGCTTGCTCGGCTTCATCGCCGTGGTTTCCGCGCTGTATCCGGCGAATCAAGCCGCATCCGTCGATCCGATAGAAGCGCTCCGCTTCGAGGCTGGTGGGTGATGCTTTTTGAAGTCTTCAAGGAAGCCTGGATCGCGCTGGGACGCAACCGCGTCCGCAGCCTGCTTACGATGACCGGCATCTCCTGGGGAATCGTGGCGGTGACGCTGCTTTTGAGCTATGGCTCCGGTTTCCGCAGCGTGCTGCTATACACATTCGAAGTCTTCGGCAAGGCCGCAGTCATCTGCTGGCCGGGGACGACCAGCGAACAAGCCGGCGGGGAACGCGCCGGTAAGGAAGTGCATTTCGAGCAGGAGGATGCCGACTGGGTGAAGGCGCAGTCGCCGCTCATCAAGCGCGTGACGCTGGAAACCGTACGGTGGAAGGGCATTTCGCATGAAGAGCGGCTCTCGGACTCGGCCACCCGCGGCGTCTACCCGGAATACGGCGAAATGCGCAACGAGGTGCCCTCCGAGGGCCGCTGGATTTCCGCGGAGGACACTGCCGAACGCCGGCGGGTGGTGTTTCTGGGAGCGCGGCTGAAAAAGAAACTCTTCAGCGGGACCCCGGCCGTCGACGAGACGGTGCGCATCAATGGCGTGCGTTTCACCGTCATCGGCACCATGGACATGAAATTCTCAGACAGTTGCTATTTCAATTGCGACGACGAGTCCGCTTTCATTCCGTACACCACTGCCGCGGACATCTGGGATGCCCGCTACGCCAGTGTCATGGTTTTCGAGCCGGTGGCCCCGCAATTTGAAGCGCTGGCCATGACGCAGTTCCGCACAGCGGTGGCCAACCGCCAGCATTTTTCCCCGAACGACAAGCGGGCCATCACCATGTTTGGACGGCAGGAGTTCAAGCCAATTTATGACGGCATCACGCTGGGCATCGAAGGGCTGCTCTTCCTGATCGGCGCGATGACGCTGGGCATCGGCGGCGTAGGCGTGATGAACATTATGCTGGTTTCCGTGGATGAACGCGTCCGCGAGATCGGTTTGCGACGCGCCCTGGGCGCAAGGAAAGCCCACATTCGCTGGCAGTTTCTGCTGGAAGCGCTGGTGCTTACGCTGGCGGCCGGGGCCATCGGAATGTTTTTCTCCTGGGTGCTGACGTCATCAATTGGCACGCTGCCGTTCCTCGGGCCCGCGTATGAAGATGACTCGGGGAAAGTGGACATCCATTTGAATCTCTCCGTCACGACCATGTTTATGTCCAGCCTTATACTCATCGTTGTCGGGGTGATCAGCGGCTGGGTGCCGGCCATGCAAGCCGCCAAACTCGATCCCGTCGAAGCTCTCCGCTACGAGTGATTTAGCCCCCCGCCTACATTCTCGCTTGCGAGCTTCATCCTGCTATATTTGTGGCTGCCCCCGGCAGCACGAGCCTCTGGAAGAGGAAACCGATGGTCAAGACAGCAATGATTGTTGTCGATGTGCAGCGCGATTTTTGCGCCGGCGGCGCGCTGGCTGCCTGGGACACGCCGTCCCTGTTGGCGCCGCTCCAGGAATGCATCGATGCGGCCCGTCGTAACGGTGTGACCATCATCTTTACCCAGGACTGGCACCCTGCAAATCACAAGTCATTCAAGACGAATGGCGGAAAATGGCCCGTCCATTGCGTCGAAAACACTCCTGGCGCGGAACTCATGCCGCCGCTTTGTGCCGCCGCCGGCGACATCCTCATCCACAAGGGCACTGCCGTGGACGGCGAAGGCTACTCGGGCTTCGATTCCACCGGCCTCGAAGCGCTCCTCCGCGAATTGAAAGTCGGCCGCGTGAGTGTTGGGGGAATCGCCACCGAATACTGTGTCCGCGCCACGGCCTTGGACGCAAACCGCGCGGGTCTCGAAACCATTTTGCTCACAGATCTCATTCGCCCGGTCGAGGAAATCACCGCTCCGAAGGTCCTGACGGAACTCGGCCGTGCTGGCGTTCAGCTCATGCCATCGCCGCGCTGGCTGCTGCTCCTCAAGAAATAATGGGATAAATACGGAAATAAGGAGGTGAGCTTCAATCAGCGGCCGCTTTTCCGAATTAATTCTGCCCCAGCAGGAAATCGAAATACGCCAGCATTTCGGGGGAATTCCAGTCCTGCGGCCCGACGATCTTGCGCGCGATCTTGCCCTTGCGGTCGATGATGTACGTTTCCGGATACATCACCGTCCCATAATCTTGCGCCGATCTCTTGGAGGGGTCGCGATAGGTCAGATAATTGATGCCGTGGTCCTGAATGAATTTAAGGTAGGCGGCCTGATCCTCATCCACGCTTACACCAAGAACCATTCCATTCCGGCTGGCTATCCGCTGGTTCAACTGGATCAGCGCGGGCGTCTCTTCCACGCACGGCGGGCACCAGGTGGCCCAGAAGTTCAGCACCACCACCTTGCCGCGGAGATCGGATAGATGCGCGCTCTTGCCATTCAGTTCTATCGGGAAATCGTACGCCCTCTTTCCGGCAATCGACGATTCGCCTTGCCGGTAGTGGGGCAAGGTGAAAAACGCCAGCACAAAGAAGGCAAAACCCATGCTGCCCCAGGCAAACAATTTCCGGAGGAAGGAATTCATATATGGCTATAATAACGTAGAGAATCCCCAGCGGAAAGTCTGGCCGCTTCCAACTTCTATGACTTCTGCCCAAACAAATTCGCCGCGCATCTCCGCCATCGTTCCGGCGCGCGATGAAGAAGCGGTCATCGCAGCCTGCGTCGAGTCGTTGGCCCAGCAAATCGAGATCGCGGAGATTCTCGTGGTCAACGATCAATCCACCGATCGCACCGCCGAAATCGTGCGTGCACTCATCCCGAAATTTCCCCAGGTGCGCTTGCTCGAAACAACCGGGCTCCCCGCGGGCTGGGTCGGAAAAAACCATGCCGTATGGCTTGGCGCCCAACAGGCAACCGGCGATTGGCTGCTCTTCACCGATGCGGATGCCGTGCACGAAAAAGAATCGGCCGCGAAGGCCCTTCAGATCGCGGCGCAATCGGACGCCGCACTGGTTTCCTTTTCTCCCGAGCAGTTGATGCACAAATGGTACGAGAAGGCGCTCATCCCTTTCGTCTTCGGGAGACTCAGCAGAAACTTCTCTTTCGATGAAATCAACGATCCACAAAGCGAGGCCGCCGCTGCCAACGGACAGTTCATCCTGATTCGCCGCGATGCCTACAACGACGTTGGTGGCCACGCCAGCATCGCCGGGGAACTCCTCGAAGATGTGGCTCTCGCCAAAATCATCAAACGCGCCGGTTACCGCATCTGGTTCGGCAGCGGCAAAGGCTTCGTCCGTGTCCGGATGTACCGTTCCTTCTCAGCCATGTGGGCTGGCTGGAGAAAGAATCTCTATCAGCTCGAGGGCGGGAGCCCTACGGAAGTCTACAAACAGCTTTTGGCGGAGGCTGCCTTTCTGCTCGGCCCGCTTGCCCTCATTGTCTTGGCCGTCTACAAGTGGCATCGCCTGGAGTTCGCCGTTATCCTCGGCCTTTTCTTTCTTCTCATCGGCCATGCCATGCATTTCCAGGCCCTCCGCCGCAGCCATTTCTCTCCTGCCCTCACCGGATACCTGATTCCCGGCTCCCTCCTTTATACCGCTGTCCTATATGCCTCCTATCGCAGCCACACCCGGGGTAAGCTGGAGTGGAAAGGAAGAGAGTACCCAGTGGGTACCCCTCATGCATCGAAAGGGTAGCGAATCAAAACGATGGTGTACTTGACGCGCAAAATCGAGTTCTCGGCTTCGCATCTCTACCACAATCCCGCGTTCAGCGCGGAGGAGAACAAGCGCATTTTTGGCAAATGCAATAATCCCCACGGCCATGGCCACAATTACTCCCTGGAAGTCACCGTGGCGGGGGAGCCGGATCCGGTAACGGGCATGGTTCTGGATTTGAAGGAACTCAAAGAGATTCTGGAGTGCGAGATCACGCAGCGTATGGATCACCGCTTCCTGAACTATGAAGTCCCCGAGCTTAAGGGGCAGATTCCCACGTGCGAGAACATCGCCCGGGTGATCTGGAATCTCCTGGAGCCGCGGATTCATCAAGGCAAGCTGCATCGCGTGCGTCTGTACGAGACGCCCGATCTGTTCGCCGACTGCTACCGGAATGGGGCAAAACCGGCGTGAGCGAGGCGCTGAAGATCGAGCTGGGGCGGCGCTATCGTTTCGCGGCGTCGCACCGCTTGCACAGCGACGCGCTGAGCGCCGAAGAGAATGCCCGGGTCTACGGGAAATGCAATAACCAGTACGGCCACGGGCACAACTATGTGGTGGAAATCAGCGTGTCAGGGTCGCCCGATCCCGCCACAGGCATGATCGTGAATCTTGCGGACCTGGACGGTTTCGTCGAGCGCGAAGTGATCGAGGCCTTCGATCACAAATCGCTCAACGAAGACGTGCCCGCATTTCGCGCGAAAGTGCCGACGACGGAGAACGTTTGCAAGGAGATTTACGAGCGCCTGAAGCACTTCCCGAAGGCCAGGCTGGAGCGCGTGCGCGTCGAAGAGACGTCGAATAACGCGTTCGAGTACGCCGGGGAAGAAAATTAGGATCGCCCTGCGGTCCGATCGAGGGGGAATGGGCCAGTGAACAAACCAACGGAAATCATGCTGCACGAAGCAAAACTCGAAACGCCGCAGGAGAGCATTGCCGACCTGGTGCGCAAGATGCTCCTCGTCCTCGGCGAAGATCCCAATCGCGAGGGCCTGCGCAAGACGCCGGAACGCTATGAAAAAGCCCTGAAATTCCTCACCAGCGGCTACCACCTGAACCTCGACAACGTCCTGAATGGGGCCACGTTCAGCGTCCATTACGACGAAATGGTGGTCGTGAAGGACATCGAATTCTTCAGCCTGTGCGAGCACCACTTGCTGCCGTTCTTCGGCAAGGCCCACGTCGCCTACCTTCCCAGCCAGAAAGTGCTCGGCTTGAGTAAAATCGCCCGCCTGGTGAACATGTACGCCCGCCGCTTGCAGATTCAGGAGCGCATGACCAGCCAAATCGCCGACGCCATCTCCGAGAAAATCAGCCCGGAGGGCGTGGGCGTAATCATTGAAGCGCGCCACCTCTGCATGCAAATGCGCGGGGTGGAGAAGCAGCACGGCCAGGCCGTCACCAGCGCCATGCTCGGCTCCTTCCGCCACAACAAGCAGACCCGCGACGAATTCCTCTCCTTGGTGCGCGCGAAACAGAATTGAGTGAGCGCGCGGCCCTCGGGCCCCTGGATCGCGGCACCAACAAGCTTCCGCGCCTCTCCTGAAACCCCTGCAAATCGGGCAAAGAGCGAGACTTTTACTTGCCCCCAAGCCACGGGTGTGGTCAACTCTCGGGGAAGCAAAAGTATGCTTGGGCAGCGATTCAGCCACTATGTAATTGAAGACAAGCTCGGCGAAGGTGGCATGGGCGTGGTGTATCGTGCCCGCGACGAAAAGCTCCAGCGCGACGTCGCTCTGAAATTCCTTGGTACGCTGCCAACCGGAAGTTCCGCCAGCCACGAGCGCATTCTCCAGGAAGCCCGCGCGATTTCCGCTCTGAATCACCCCAACATCTGCACCGTCTATGAAGTCGGCGAAACCGATGGCCGGCCCTACATCGCCATGGAATTCGTGGAGGGCCGCCCGCTCAGCATGGAAATTTCCACCGCAGGGATGCCGCTCGAACAGGTGGAGCGGTACGGCCTGCAGTTGGCTGACGCGCTGTCGCATGCCCACAGCCGAGGCGTAATTCACCGCGACCTGAAATCCGCCAACGTGATCGTGACACCCGGCGGGCGCTTGAAAGTGCTCGATTTCGGCATCTCCCGCCGCACCGAAGCGAAAGCTGGCGAAGAGACCACGCGGTTCGATCAGTCTTGGGAATCACAGCACACTTTCACCGGCACTCTCCCTTACGTCGCCCCGGAAGTCCTGAAAGGGGAACAGGCCGACGAACGCAGTGACATCTGGTCTCTGGGAGTCTTGTTGTACGAAATGGCCGCGGGCCGCCGGCCGTTTCGTGGCGCCACGGCCTATGACCTGAGCGCACAGATCCTCAAGGAAAAGGCGCCGGCGATCGCGCCCGCGCTTCCGTCTGTCCTGCAAAGTGTGATCGACCGCTGCCTGAACAAAGATCCCGGGCAGCGGTACCAAAGCGCCGGAGAGGTGCGCGCCGCCCTGGAAACCGTCGGTACCTCTTCGCGCACCGACGAGTACCTGATCACCGCGGGCCAAAAGCAGGAAGCGCCCGGCGTGTTCACCCGGCGCAACCTTTTGCTACTCTGTGCGATTGCCGCCATCGCCGTGGGGTTGGGCTATTGGCTGCGCGCTCGCAATAGCGAAAAGCCCAAACACGTGGTGCCGGGCGCGATCCAATCCATCGCGGTTTTGCCCCTCGCTAATCTGTCCGGCGATGCCTCTCAGGATTATTTTGCCGATGGCATGACCGACGCCCTGATCACCGAGCTCTCGCAAATCAAGAAACTCCGCGTCATCTCCCGGACCTCTGTCATGCCCTACAAGCACGCCCAGAAGCCCCTGCAGGAGATCGCCCAGGAATTGAACGTGGACGCAATCGTGGAGGGCTCCGTCGTCCGCGCGGGCGACCGCGTGCGCATTTCCGCCAAGCTTTTCCAGACCCATGTCGAAGGCGCCCTGTGGGCCGATAATTTTGAACGCGACTTCACGGACGTGCTTACCCTACAGAGCGATGTCGCCACCGCCATTGCGCGTGGCATTCAGGTGGAACTCTCCACTGCGGAGGCCACCGAACTCGCCCGCAGCCGTACCGTCATTCCGGAAGCCTATGAAGCCTACCTGAAGGGAAAATTCGAACTGGACAAACGTACCCAGGAAGCCTTCCTTGCCGCGGCGGAATATTTCCAGAAGGCCGTCGACACCGACGCGAGTTTTGCCGCCGCCTATGCCGCTTTGGGAGCGACTTATCTCCACATGGCGACCTACGAGGTGCGGCCCCCGGCGCAGGTCATTCCGAAGGCCAAAGACGCCATCGCCAAGGCTCTGGAATTGGATGAGCACTTGGCGGAGGCCCACGCCTCCCTGGCATCGATCCGCTTTTACAACCTGGAGACCGGGGGAGTCGAAGCCGAGTTCCAGAGGGCCATCGCCCTGAATCCCGGCTTTGCCCAGGGCTTGCATGCCTACGCTCTGTATCTCGCGGCCATGGGGCGAACGCAGGAATCCCTTACGGAAATCAAGCTGGCGCGCGAGCTTGATCCGAAATCCCTGATCATCAATGCGAATGCCGGCTGGTGCTACTACCTCGCCGGTGACTATGACAAGGCCATCGAAGCCGAGAAGGAAACGTTGCGGCTCGATCCCAGCTTTGGCATTGCCTACGGCTATCTCGCCCAGGCCTACCTGGAAAAAGGGCAATTTCACGAAGCCGTCGAAGCTTCGCAGAAAAATGTTTCGCTGGAGCCGGGCAACCCCTCAAGGCAGGCGGAGCTTGCCAGCGTCTACGCCCGCGCGGGCCGAAAACAGGAAGCGCTAGAAATCATCCAGGTGTTCCACCAAATGAAAAACGCCAGGTACATTTCGCCTTACGATTGGGCCATGATCTACGCCGGCCTGGGTGAAAATGACAAGACCCTCGATTGGCTCGAGAAAGCCTACAAGGAGCGCAACGGCCGCTTGGTCAATCTTCGTGTCCACCCGCAATTCGCCTTCCTGCGGGGCGATCCGCGATTCGAGAAGCTCATCGCCGCACTGAAAGAGTAGCCGCCTCGTGAAAATTCGCGGTGCTCTGGCCGGCCAGTCCAATTTCTCAAGGAGTTCTTGACGTGCGCTGCCGTGTGCACTAGACTTCGCACACTTTGGATGGCTTGCGCACCATGTGCGGGCCGGGCCCCAGAGCGCAGTTAATTGAAAAGGGAGGCAGCCATGGCCATCGCCAAAACATCTCTCAGCGGCGTCGTCAAGGATATCGATCGAGTCACCAAGGCCCTCAGATCACTCAAAAAAGGCGCCACCCCGCCGCAGCGCAAGCTCCTCGATGCAAGAATCAAGAAATTGGGCGCGGTCAAGTCAAACGTCGCAGTTCTTTGCCACCATTCGTCATTGAACGCGAATCCGTTATTGAAGGCTCCCAAGAAGTCGAAGAAGTAGCCGTTTCACTCGCGACACCAAAATCGTGAAATCTCGCATCCGAGCGCGGACCCACCTGCGCTATCGCCGCGCCTCCACCGTTGTCGTGTATTGGCATGCAGGAAACCTCGTCTTTGACAATTACCTCGCCGGATCGAAGATCAACGCCGATCCGGTGGTCTGCCGCATCCTGAGCTTTTGCACCGTCAGGCGCAGTGTGCCCGAAGTTTCTGCTTATCTCGGGAATTTCCAGGAAGCCAGTGTTCGCCGGACCCTCGAATCCCTTTCTCGCCACGCCATGCTGCGGCGTTCCGATCACCCCGCCGATAAACGAGAAGCTGCTCTGGCAGGTTGGAAGGGTTGGCTCCCCGCCGCTGGCTTTTTCCACTTCTCGACCCGGGATGTGGAGTTTGCCAGGGACCCCGTGGCCGCCTTCCGTGATTTGCAGCAGCGCGCGAAAACGCAGCCCATGCCCCGCATCGGAAAATCGTACCCCGGCGCGCGCCGTGTGCCCTTGCCTGCCGATGCTCCATTCGGAGAGTTTCCGCGCATCCTGAAACAGCGCCGCACGTGGCGCAAGTTCTCCGCCAAACCAGTGCTACTCGCCCATCTTGCCAGATTGCTCCAGCTCACGTTCGGCGTGCAGGGTTGGGCGGAGATCCCGGGGCTCGGCCGCGTGCCGATGAAGACTTCTCCCTCAGGCGGCAGCTTGCATCCCATCGAAGCCTACGTTCTCGCCCGCAATGTGAAAGGCTTGCGAACCGGAATCTACTATTACGACGCCAAGCGAAACGATCTCGTCTGGCTGCGCCAAGGCATCTCCCGAAGTAGCCTGGAGAAAATGGTCGGCCACCAGTGGTGGTTCGCGGAGGCACCGTTCCTGGTACTGATGACCGCCGTCTTTGGCCGCCCGCAATGGAAGTACGATTATCCGCGCGTGTATCGCGCCGTCCTGCTGGAAGCGGGGCATCTCTGCCAGACATTTTGTCTGACTGCCACCTGGCTGGGCCTGGCACCCTTTTGTACCATTGCCCTCGCGGACACGAAGTGGGAAAAACTACTCAGAATCGACGGCATCCGGGAATCCCTCATTTATGCTGCGGGCGCCGGCCTTCGTCCCGAAGATGAAAAACTAGCCCACATAGGAAAAGGCGCGGACCCCAGGCTGTTGCCATCCTAGTGCCGTTCCAACTGGTTGGGCCAGATGACGGTCCAAGCATCTGACGCGAATACGGAGAGAGTATTCTCGAAGGAATTTGCTGGAACAAGTTGGAACGGCACTAGCGGGCCGCGCCCCGATTACGTTTTAGCGAAACGACTTTACTTCTTGGCGATGGCCACTGAAGCCCGCGTCGTCTCCCAATCAATATTCAACGTCGCGCCCATCCCCGCCTTCTCGAACGCGATGGTGAGGTTTTCCACCGCTGCAGGCAGGGCCGAAGCCTTCATATCAATCCGCGCGAGGTCATTCGTCGCGCCGGGATATTGTGTGCCCCACTCGCCGGTTTTCTTGCTCAAAATGAGCGTCCACTTATCCTTGTCGGGAATCGTGAACAGCGTGTAACTTCCCGCCGGCACGGCGGTGCCGCCAACCACTAGGTCGGCATTCGTCACAAACGTCGTCGCTTCATTTGCGCCCGTCCTCCATACCTGGCCGAACGGCACGAGTCCGCCATAAATCTTGCGGCCCTTGGCGCGCGGGCTGGAGTAGTCAATCGTTACGCTCTTGCCGCCGCCCAGGTCAAACGTAGCCGTCGCCGGGGGGCTGGGGCGCTTCGATTTATCCTGCTGTGCCAGAAAAACGGTGGCGCACAACGCCAGTCCGAGACACATCACGGCTGTCCTTACTAAAATTTTGCTCATTGTTTCTCCTCTTGAGTTTCCATTCCGTGGTCAACGTGGTCTTACAGGTAGGGCTGAGACCTTACCATTAGCATTCAACCGGATTTGCCCCCGCGTTGCAAGCGCTCTGGCATCGTTGGGCGGTACGTCAGTTTCCGGCGCCTAGCGTTCTCAGAGGTTTGCCCGCCCAGTGGCGTTCACGAAACTCAGTTGGCTCCGCTGCGCGGACGCACTCACCGCAAACTGATGACCCACGGACGGTGTTGCAAGCTCTTTACACTTAGAACACTCCTGTGCTAATTTAGAAAGGTCGAAGAAAAGAGGAAATTTAAAGGGACGATGGTTGGGGGGCACTTGAGCGACGCGAAAGCTATGTTGATTGAGCAATTCCGAAGCCATGTGAAGGACACGGGATCGCCGGAAGTGCAGATCGCACTCCTAAGCGAGCGCATCAACTATTTGACAACGCATCTCAAGTCGCACGTCAAGGACCACGCATCACGCCGTGGGCTGATTATGATGGTGAACAAGCGGCGGCGCCTGCTGGACTATCTCAACCGGCGAGACCCGGATCGGTATCACCAGATTGTTGAACGCCTTAGCCTGCGCAAGTAACGCCTTCCCAAGACCTGGCCGGCGCAACTTGCGGCATCACGATCGTACAAATTCCAGTCGGAGTCTGTTCGTCGGCAGTGCTTCTGCCACACGTGAATCGCTCAGGCCTGTCTCGGCAGGCTTTTAGGCGTTTTTCCTGGTGTCGTTGCTCGCGGAATGTTCCGTCCGCGCCTATCCTTCCTTTTTTCTTCCAGTTGCAAGCAAAGTGATACGCAGGCACCGCCTGCCTCAGAACTCCTCGAACGGAGTCAAAGGAAGAACATAAATGGCTGACAATAATCACGTACCCGCACCTCATCAGGTCTCGATCGAAGTTGGCGGACGCCCCCTGACTCTCGAAATGGGGAAAATCGCCAAGCAGGCCAACGGCGCGGTGACCGCTCGCTATGGTGATACCGTCGTCCTCGTTACCGCTTGCATGGCTTCCAAGCCGAGTGACCGCGACTTTCTGCCTCTCACTGTCGACTATCGCGAAAATACCTACTCTGCTGGGAAAATCCCCGGCGGCTTCTTCAAGCGCGAAGGGCGCCCCACCGAAAAGGAAATTCTGGTTTCCCGCCTGATTGACCGGCCCATGCGCCCGCTGTTCCCGGATTCCTGGCGGACAGAGACCCAGGTCATCGCCTTGGTGCTCTCTGCCGATAGCGACAACGATCCCGACGTCATTGCGGTGACCGCTGCTTCCGCGGCTGCCTATTGCTCCGACCTGCCCTTCGCCGATCCCATCGCTGCTGTTCGCGTCGGGCTGCTCGATGGCCAGCTCGTCGCCAATCCCACCGTTGCCGAGCAGAAGACCAGCAAGTTCAACATTATCGTCGCCGGCACCGAAAACGGCATCGTCATGGTCGAATCGGGCGCGTTTGAAGTCTCCGAAGAAAAAGTTGTCGAAGCCCTCGAATTCGGCCACGAGCAGGTCAAGAAAATCGTGCGCGGCATCAAGGAACTCCACGCCCAGCTCAAGCCCACCAAGGTCGTGGTCGAGCCGCTGCCCTTTGATAAGGCCATCTACGACACCCTGAAGAAAACCTATGGTGCGAAGCTCCTCGATGCGCTCAACACTCAGAAACATCCCAAGAAGGAAAGCTATCACCTCGTTGACGCTCTTCTCGAAGAGATCCTGAAGCCCATTGCGGAAGACGACGAAGAGAAGCTGACGCTAACCAAGCGGGCCTTCGAGCGGCTGCGTGAAGAGTACTTCCGCGAGGAAGTGCTCAAAGCGAGGCGGCGTCCCGATGGCCGCGCGTTCGACCAAATTCGCCAGATCACTTGCGAAGTCGGCCTCCTGCCTCGCGTGCACGGCTCCGCGCTCTTCACCCGCGGTGAAACCCAGGCGCTCGCCACATTGACTCTTGGCACCAAGGAAGATATGCAACGCCTCGACTTGCTCTTTGAGCAGGACACCTTCAAGCGCTTCATGCTGCACTACAATTTCCCGCCCTTTAGCGTTGGTGAAGTGAAAATGCTGCGCGGCGCGGGCCGCCGTGAAATCGGCCACGGTGCGCTGGCGGAACGCGCGCTAGCTAACCTGCTGCCACCGGAAATCGATTTTCCCTACGCCATGCGCGTCGTCAGCGACATTCTGGAGTCCAACGGCTCTTCTTCCATGGCCACCGTTTGCGGCGGCTCACTAGCCTTGATGGACGCAGGCGTGCCTATGAAAGCCGCGTGCGCTGGTATCGCCATGGGTCTCGTTGTCGGCGATAGCGGCACCTACTCCATCCTTACGGACATTGCTGGTGCAGAAGATCACTACGGCGATATGGACTTCAAGGTTGCCGGCACTCGCGAAGGCATCACCGCCCTGCAAATGGACATCAAGGTCACCAGCATCAGCATCCAAATGATGCGCGAAGCTCTGGCTCAGGCCAAGAAGGCCCGTCTGCAGATTCTCGACACCATGGAGAGTACTCTCGGCGCACACCGTGAAGCCATTTCGGCTTACGCCCCGCGCCTCTTCAAGTTGAGCATCCCCACGGACAAGATTCGCGACCTCATCGGTCCGGGCGGCAAGAAGATCAAGTCCATCATCGAACAGACCGGCGTCAAGATCGATGTGATGGAAGACGGCACCGTGCACATCTTCTCCACCAGCGGAGCCAGCGGCGACCAGGCTCTGCAAATGGTTCGCGATGTCACCGCCAGCGCCGAAATCGGCAAGACCTACCTCGGCAAAGTCGTCCGCCTCGCGGAATTTGGCGCCTTCGTCGAACTTTTCCCCGGCACCGATGGCCTCCTGCACATCAGCGAAATCTCCGAGCATCGCATCCGCGACGTTCGCGACGAACTCAAGCTGGGTGATCAGGTCCTCGTCAAGGTGCTGGCCATCGAGGGCAACAAAATCCGCCTCTCCCGCAAGGCTCTCATCAAGGAAGCCCGCGAGAAGCAGGCCCACAAGAGTGTCGTGCCCGGCGGCGGCGCACCCACACCCGCCCCCACCACCGAAGGCAACTAACCGAATTCAATCCAAAAACCAAAAGGCCCCCGCCAGGGGGCCTTTCTCTTTGGTGCGGCATTTTTCGTTTGCGGGAGGTGGCACAGTCACTCCTGACTGTGCTCTTGGGTTTGTTCCTGTAGCGGCCGCCTTCTGAGGCGGGCGCCGTATCTTAACTTGTAGGGGCGCAGCATGCTGCGCCCCTACTCGGCAATATCTCTACTTCGACTCCACTCCGTTCTTCTTTTTCTTCATCCGAGCATTCCTACGCGTGCGCGCAATGCACCGCGTCCAACGCACCCCAAAGCGCATCCAGCGCCTCATTCGTTGTCGCCAGGATCTCTGCTTCGTCCCCGTGAGCGTGCTCTTCGAGCCAACCACGCCACGCCGCACGATGTAACTTGTCGGCTTCTTCGTGCACCGTAAAATAAGCCAGACCCTTCGCCGAATCCACACCGTAAAACTTCTTCAAGCCTTCAATCTTGGTCGTCGCGATCTCCGGCACCTGCGCTTCGTAGGCATAGAGTGCCGCAACCGCTTCCGCCACCGGCCGGTCCCCCACAATCTCGCGGAAGGTCTCCACCACCGTCTGGGTTCCAGGCAGCGCCGGGCAGCACGTGATGTCCTCCTCATTTACGCCCAGCGTCGCCGCAAAATCGCGCCAGAGTTTCGGGTGCGGCCGCGAAGGGTTTTCCTCTTCCGCCAGGTTTTCCACCACGATGTCGCGAAGTGTTCCTTCCGTGCGCGCCGCCAGCACGCGCAGGTGCTTCGGAAACGCTTCGACGTGCCGGTAGTACTGCGCGGCATACAGTTGCAGGTCCTCGCGGCTCAACTTGCCCGCCTGCCAATCCTGGTAGAACGGATGCTTCAGAAGGCTTTTCTCGGCGATTGCGGCATCGATTTTCTCCAACAGTTCGGTGTTCCGCATGGTTGGCCCCTCCAGTTGGTCTCCCGCGACACTCCCCAATTGCCTTGCTACTGGGTGCAACGCAATCCGCGGATTGTACCAGAGTTTGAGAAAATTTGCCGTGTGGTTTGGAACCTTACAGGTGCAAATCCCTCTGCCCGCATCTTGGAGTGCGGCGGCTTGTTTACCCTGAGCTTTGAAGCGCCGCCGCTTTTACGCCGTAAGCAGCAACGCGAAAGTGACTTCCTCCGCAGGATGTAGCGGTCGCTTCTACTTGACCGCCGTAGGAGGGAAGCAGGCGCCTTGACCCGCCGTCTGTTCCTCGTGCGCCAGTTCTACGTTTCCTTGCTGTGCAGCCGCTCGATATCTGCTCCCACGCCCTGGAGCTTCTCCACAATCCTCTCGTAGCCGCGGTCAATGTGATACACGCGGTCGATGATCGTCTCTCCCGCCGCCACCAGCCCAGCTAGCACTAATCCCGCGCTTGCCCGCAAGTCGGAAGCCTGCACTGTTGTCCCCGTCAGCTTGGCAGGCCCGCGCACCACCGCGCGCCGCCCATCAATCGAAATGTTCGCGCCCATGCGCATCATTTCGCTGGCATGCAGGAAGCGATTCTCGAAAATTGTTTCCGTGATGACCGAAGTGCCTTCCGCCTGCGTCGCCAGTGCCATGTATTGCGCCTGCATGTCGGTGGCGAAGCCGGGATATTCTTCCGTGGTCACATCCGCCGCGGCCAGCGTCTTTGCACCCCGCACCCGCAATGTTGTCGCATTCGGCGTTTCAATGGGCGCGCCCGCCTTCTCCAGCTTGGCCATCACCGCGCCCAGATGCGCCGGCGCGCAGTTCGAAATCATAAGATCGCCGCCAGTTATGGCTCCAGCCACCAGAAAAGTACCCGCCTCGATGCGGTCCGGAATAACCGCATGGTTTGCACCGTGCAGCCTCTCCACGCCGCAAATGCGCAGCGTCGAAGTATCGTCCCCGTGAATTTCTGCTCCCATTTTCCGCAGCAGGTGAATCAGGTCCGTCACTTCCGGCTCGCGCGCGCAGTTCTCCAGGTTCGTTTCGCCCTCGGCCAGCGTTGCCGCCATCAGAAGATTTTCCGTTCCCGTCACCGTGATTTTCTCAAAGACGATGTGCGCGCCCTTCAACCGGCCGTTCCTCGGCGCATTTGCGTGGATGTACCCGTGCTCCGTGCTGATCTCCGCACCCAACTTGGCCAGCGCGGCCACGTGCAGGTCCACGGGTCGTGCGCCGATCGAACAACCCCCGGGCAATGAAACGTGCGCGATTCCGGCACGCGCCACGGCCGGACCCAGCGTCAGGATGGACGCCCGCATCGTCTTCACCAGTTCGTACGGCGCCACCGCACCGTTCAACGTTGTTGCTTCGATGGTGTAATCCGCCGCGGGGAATTCCGTCGTCGTCACCCTGGCGGACATGAACGCCAGCAGCTTTGCCATGGTGACGATGTCGCGCACCATCGGAATGTTATGCAGCATCACCGGCTCCGGGGTCAGCAACGCCGCAGCCATCGCCGGCAGCGCGGAGTTCTTCGCGCCGCTGATCCTTACCGTTCCGTGCAGCGGCTTCCCGCCGTGAATTTGAAATTTGTCCATGCCCTATATTCCTGCTTATTCGCCCAATGCCCGGCGCAAGCGGCCCCTGGCTGCCGCCAGCCGCTTCTTTGCTTGTTCGGCCGAAATTTTTCGCTTCAGCATGATAAGTGCGAGGCGCAGGTTGTGTTTGCTCTGACGCAGAGCGTGTTCCACGGCAGACACATCCCTCCCGCTCGCTTCCATCAGGATTCGCTTCTCCCGGTCCCGAAGCTTCTCATTTGTCCGCGCAACATCAATCATCAGGTTGTCATACAGATGGCCCAAGCGCACCATCGTTGCGGTTGAGAGCATGTTCAGGACCAGTTTCTGCGCTGTCCCCGCCTTTAGCCTCGTCGAGCCCGCAATCACTTCGGGTCCCACCTCCGGCGCAATGGCAATTCTTGCCGCACGCGCAAGCGGAGATCTTCGGCTCGACGTTATCGCAATCGTCAGCGCCTTGCGCTTCTTTGCGAAGGCCAGCGTCGCCAGCACGTACGGTGTGGTTCCACTCGCTGTGATTCCCACGACGGCGTCTGCCCCCGTCAACCGTATCCGCTTCAAATCGCGCACTGCCTCGCCTCTGCGGTCTTCCGCGCCCTCCACAGCCTGCGTCATCGCCCTCTTTCCCCCGGCGATCAGCGCCTGCACTAATTCCGGCGGCGTCCCAAACGTTGGTGGACACTCCGAAGCATCCAGCACCGCGATGCGTCCGCTCGATCCTGCTCCCACATAAATCAGCCTGCCACCGTTTTCAATCCTTTGTACGATTGCCTCTACAGCCCGCGCGATCGCAGGTAACTCCCGCGCCACCGCCGTAGCCACTTTGCGGTCCTCGCGGCTCATCAGCCGCACAATCTGTATTGCCGTCATGCGGTCGAGATTCCTGGAGCCTGGATTCCTCTGCTCTGTGCGCCGGCCTTCCGTCAGCCTGCGTTTTTTGTCTGGGATGGGCATTCCTAAATTATAGCCGGGCTTACTCCGAATTAACGCCAACGACATCTTCCCACGTTCCTCCCTATCCGCGTCTCCGGAATCATCTATGATGGAAAAGCACGCACCTGGCCGGCTCGCAATACGGAATTACCGGAACTCGTGTCTATGGACGTTCTCAAGAAACTCTTCGAGCAGCATTTTCATGCGCCCTCCGCGCGCATTCAGCCGGTTCAGGGCGAACTCGGCGGTTCCGGGCGCATGATCATTCGCCTTTCTAATGATGATGTCAGCGCCATGGGTGTTCTCTACGGCGTTCGCGAGGAAAACGTCGCCTTTCTCGAATTCTCCCGGCACTTCCGCAAACACGGCCTGCCTGTGCCGGAGATTTATGCCGAGGATCTGGACCGCGGCGCGTACCTCGAAGAAGACCTGGGAGATACCACGCTGTTCGAGTTTCTCTCAAAAAATCGCGATGGCGCAAACATCTCCGCCCCGGCGGTTGAGATATACCGCCAAGTCGTCGCCGTTCTGCCGCGTTTCCAGGTCGAAGCCGGCCGCGACTTGAATTATTCCGCCAGTTATCCTTGCGCCAGCTTCGATCGCCAATCCATCGCCTGGGATTTGAACTATTTCAAATACTATTTTCTTCGACTGGCCGCTATTCCTTTCAGCGAACAGGGCCTGGAAAACGATTTCAGCCGCCTGACCGATTTCCTCCTGAGCGCGCCCCGCGATTATTTCCTCTATCGCGATTTCCAGTCCCGCAACATTATGCTGCGCAATGGCCAGCCATTCTTCGTTGATTATCAGGGCGGCCGCAAAGGTGCCCTGCAATATGACATCGCCTCTCTGTTGTTCGATGCCAAGGCCGATCTGCCGCCGGAACTTCGCCAGCAACTCCTGGACGCTTATCTTGACCGGCTGAGCGAATTTCTCGATCTGGACCGCGATGCCTTCCTGCACTTTTACTACGCCTACGTCTACGTCCGCCTGCTGCAGGCTTTGGGCGCTTACGGTTTTCGCGGTTTTTACGAGCGCAAAACGCATTTCCTGCAGAGCGTGCCTTATGCGCTGAAAAACCTGCGCTGGCTGCTTCACAACACCAAATTACCCATCGAGCTGCCCACGCTCATGAAAGCGTTTCAGGGCATGCTGGCCTCGGAGAAGCTCAACGCCCTCGCTTCCGAAGCGCAAAATCTTGTCGTGCGCGTCTTCAGTTTTTCCTTCCATCGCGGTTTGCCGCAGGATGACACGGGAAATGGCGGGGGCTTCGTATTTGATGGACGCAGCTTGCCGAACCCCGGCCGCGAGGAGCGCTTCAAAACTCTCACGGGCAAAGACGTGCCCGTGATCGAATACCTCAACCAGCAGGAAAGCGTGCACCAGTTCCTCGCGGGTGTGCTTTCGCTGGTCGATGCCAGCATCAGCAATTATCAGCAGCGCGGCTTCAAGAATCTGATGGTTTCCTTCGGCTGCACGGGCGGCCAGCATCGTTCGGTATTTCTGGCCGAGCAGTTGGCCAAGCGACTGCGCATCCGGAACGGGCTGGAAGTCGTCGTCCGCCATCTTGAATTGGAAAAGTTGGGCCAATGAAAGCCAGTGCAATCGCGCCCGAGGAAACCTTCCTAGTTCTCTTTAGGAGGTCGGGACTTCGGTCCCGGCGTAAGCCTCCCGGAACCCAGGGGCTTCAGCCCCTGAAGAAATGCTTGTCGCCGTTTTCCCGCAGCCTCTTCAGCCATGCCGTGCCTTTAGATGCAGGCCCCAAATGAAAGCGATGATTCTTGCGGCGGGGCTGGGCACGCGCCTCCGCCCGCTCACCGACACTCGTCCCAAGGCCCTCGTGAAAGTCGCCGGCCGCACCCTCCTCGAAATCACTCTTTCCCGCCTGAGTTCCTTCGGCGTTCGCGACATCATCATTAACGTCCATCACTTCCCGGACATGATTCTCGATTACCTGAAGGCCCACAACAATTTCGGCCTGCACATCGAAATCTCCCGCGAGGAGCGCTTGCTCGATACCGGCGGCGGCCTGAAAATGGCCTCCTGGTTTTTCCTCCAGGATTCCAAGCACTCGGAAGAGCCCTTCATTCTGCACAACGTGGACGTCATCAGCACCATCGATCTCCGCCGCATGCTCGAATTCCACAACGAAAAGCGGGCTCTAGCCACGCTGGCGGTTCAGCACCGAGAAAGTTCCCGTCAGTTATTGTTTGACGAGGATCTGAAGCTACGCGGCAGGAAATTGGGCCAGGATCAAAAACCCGAAATCGTGTGCGCTTTACCGGAACCTCAGTCTTTCGCCTTCACCGGCATCCACATCACCTCTCCGCGCCTCCTTCGCAGGATGGAAGAAGAAAGCGTCTTCTCCATCATCGATACCTATCTCGGTCTCGCAGCCCAAGGCGAAGACATCATCGGGTTCTGCGCGGATGAATATTACTGGCGCGACCTCGGCAGACCCCACGATTTGAAAGAGGCCGAAAAAGATTTGAACCAAAATGGATCCTTGTAATACAGCACCATTCTGGTGCATACTGGTGCTATGAGCAGCGCTAGCAAGAGCGTGCGCCAAAGCATCACCCTCCCAGCGAAGGTCGCCGCGCGGGTTCGCAGTTTGGCCAAGACCCGCAGGCTTAGTTCCAACCGTATGCTGGTCGAACTTATCGAGAACGGCATCGAAGCCGAGCAGCGCAAACAGCAGGAGTTTTTCGAATTGGCCGAGAAATTCCGCAACGCTGCGGACCCGGCGGAAGCCAAACGCCTGGGCGATGAGTTGGGCCGGATGGTGTTTGGCACCTGATGCCAAGAATAGCGCGCTGGAACAATCTGCCTGAAAACGTCCGTGACCACTTGATTGACCGGATGTGCGACCGGGCCATCAGTGTCGCCGACCTCAATCAACTTCGCCTCTGGATTGACTCTCAGCCGGAAGTGCCGGAAGGGGATTGGTACAAAGACTTCGGGTCATTCAAAATATGCGGTTCCAGCTCGTACCCCAAGACTTTCCTGCTTCGCAACCAGGCTGCCAAGGGCGAGGCCCTTTGACCGAAAGGCCTTTGATTCCTGATAACTGATTACTGATAACGTTGAGCACCGTCACCTAACCGGCGCACTCTCCCCTGCAAACCCCAGCGCCTTCATCACCGCGTCATGCACCGCCGGCCGCACCTCGGCAATCTTGTGATTCTCGCGCGTGGGATTGACGCGGTTCGTCAGCAACACCACAAACAATTGCCGGTCCGGATCGATCCAGATCGTCGTACCCGTAAATCCCGTGTGGCCGTAACTGTGCGCCGAAAAGTAATGCCCGCTGGAGCTGCCTTCGGTCGGCACCACCCAGCCCAGCGTGCGCGAATTCTTCGCCAGCGCTTGCGGCACCGTGAATCCCGCGATCGTCGCGCGTTTCAACAGCCGAATGTGCCCATAAACCCCGCCGTTCAGCAGCATCTGGCAAAATGCCGCCAAATTCGGCGCAGTGCTGAACACGCCAGCGTGCCCCGAAACTCCCCCGATCACGAAAGCATTTTCGTCGTGGACTTCGCCCTGCACCAAGCGGTGGCGCAACTCATTGTCCACCTCCGTCGGCGCAATCGCTGGCCACAAATTCTTCGGCGGCAGGTACATCGTGTTCTTCATTCCCAAGGGTCCAAAAATCAACGAGCGCGCCAATTCGTCGAGCGGCTTTCCCGTCAGCCGCTGGATGATCTCCGCCATCAAGATGATGCCCAGGTCCGAATACTCCACCTTCGTTCCGGGCTCGTATTCCAGCGGCTCCGCGAAAATCATGCGCAGCGTCTCGGCTTTCCCCGCTGATGTGCGCCAGTACTCCTTGAACGGCGGCAGCCCCGAAGTGTGCGTCATCAGGTGCCGCACCGTCACTTTGTGGCGCCACGCAGTTTGCCGCTCGCCCGACCAATTGGCAAGTTCGCGCAAATCCCGCACAACAATTTTGTGGGGGCCCTCCGCCTGCGGTCCGCCGATCCATTCCGGCAGATAACGCTCGATGGGAGCGTCGAGATCAAGAGGGGAAGGGAAGTCGCCCTCCACCAGCATCTCGACAAGCGTGGTCGTCACCACAACCTTAGTCAGCGACGCGATGTCGTACATCGTATCGATCTTCGTGGCCGGCGAGTTCGTGTCATAGCTCAACTTCCCAAACGCGTGCAGCGATACCTTTCCGCGATAGCCCACCGCCATCGTCGCTCCCGGGAACGCCTTGTCCGCGATGGCCTTTTCCACCACGGCAAACGCCGGCCGCAGTTGCGCTTCTCCGCGCACGTCCATCGCCTGCAGCGTCATCGGATTGGCCGCAACTTCGATCCCGAAGCCGGCCTTCAATTCCACGCCGGGAATCGTCACCGGCAAATGTCCTTGCACCGGGATTTGCCCAAAGAGCGCGCGCGCAATCGAAATTTGCGCCACGTCGCTGATCCCGAACGCGGAAAGCCAAGTCTCCGCCTGCGGGAATCGCTCGATTAGATAAGGGCTGCCCATTCCGACCGTGATCACCGGCTTGCCCGCCTTGTAAATCTGGTTGATCAGTGGCAATTGGTCCGCCGGCACGTCCACATCGCCCTTGCGATCGCTTACGCGCACAAACAACGCGAGGATGGCCACGTCATACTGATCCGCTGAAGGCAATTTCAACGTGTCCGCCTTCACAAATTTCGTGTCCGCGCGCAGCGCAATCAGCGAATCGAAGCGCGCTCGCAGCTCCCGTTCCAGGTCCTCCCCCGGATAAGGCTCTGGATCCGCGTAAAGTGAAACCAGCAGCGCGCGCATCGGTTTCGTTCCGTCGAGCGGCAACCGGTGCGGTGTGTCCCTCAGCAACGTGATTCCGCGGTCCGAAATTTCCTGCGCCTCCGCTTGATACGCGGCGCTGCCAAACTTCGCATTCAGCGCATCCAAATCCACCAGCCGATTACTGCTCAACCCCAGCTTTGCCTTGGCCAGCAGAATGCGCCGCACCGAAGCGTCCAGCCGCTCCTGCGTAATCTGCCCGGACTGCGCCGCGGCCAGCAGCGCATCGTAGGCCGCATCTGGCACCGGCGGCATCAGCAACGCGTCCGCGCCCGCAAGAAACGCGCGCACCGCCGCATCTCCCGGCGCAAAGCGAACCGTGATCCCGCCCATGTCCATGGCGTCCGTCACGACCAACCCTTCAAATCCCAATTGTTTGCGCAGAACATCCGTAAGAATTCGCGAAGAAAGCGTCGCCGGCGTATTCGCATCGGGTTCCAGCGCGGGCACCGCGAGATGCCCGGTCATGATGCTCCCAACGCCCGCCGCAATCGCCGCACGAAACGGCACAAATTCCAGATGTTCCAGGCGCTCCCGGTCCGCCTTGATCACCGGCAAATCAATGTGCGAATCCCCCGCCGTGTCGCCATGCCCGGGGAAATGTTTTGCAGTTGCCAGCCCGCCGTTCTCTTGCACTCCGCGAATGAATTCGCTCACAAATTCCGATACCCGCGCGGGGTCTTCTCCAAACGACCGCGTATTGATGATTGGATTCCCCGGGTTATTGTTTACATCCGCGTCCGGCGCGTAGATCCACTGGATGCCCACGGCCCGCGCCTCCAGCGCCGTGATTTTCCCCATGGTGTACGCATCCTTGGGATTTCCGGCGGCCGCCAGCGCCATCGCCGTCGGAAACGATGTTCCTTCGTCCAGGCGCACCGCCGTGCCGCGCTCAAAATCCGCGCCAATCAGCAGCGGCAGCTTCGATCTGGATTGCAGTTGGTTCGTCAGCACGGCTGTCGGGTACGCCTGGCTCTTCACAATGCCCAGCGGTGATCCGTGCGTGATGTTGATGAATCCGCCGACGTGCAGCTCGTTCACGTCGTGCATCATCTGCGCGTAGGCTTCGGAATCCGTGGGTGTGAAGCTGCCGTGATACGTCGTGAAGAGAACCTGGCCGACTTTTTCTTCCAGGCTCATCTGCAGGAGCGTTGTTTCGGCCCATTTCTCCTGCTCGGCCGTGGCTTTGCCTGCGATGGCGCTCTGCGCAGCGCGCTTTTCGCCTGCCGTGGCTTTCGCGGCTTCCGCAATTCGTAAGTCGCTGCGAGCGTTCAGTGTCATAAGCAATAGAAGCAAAAATGGCAGAAACATCAATCCGGCAGCACGCCTGTTCATATTTCGATGATCCCCCGGCCGCCTGCCCGCCGCCTCGACTGTATATAGCACGCGCACTCCCTGCTCACAATCAAGGTGCGGACGCCGCGTTCCAGAATATCATTGGAAGCTATGGAACCCATCGGCCGTTTGAACCGTTCCCTCCGCCAACTCCTTCTCGCGCTGGTCTGTTCGTTCCTGGCCTGCGTTTTCGCAGCGTCCTTCGCAGTTGCAGCGCAGAAACACGCGAAACCCCAGCGGAGCCACGTTGGCCGGGTTCAGACGGGCCTCGACGTCCTCGAATCCGAGAAATTCGCCTCCCTCCGCGGCAAACACGTCGGCCTCATCACCAATCACACTGGTGTGGATTTTCAGGGGCGCTCCACCGTGGAAGCCCTCGCAAAGGCCCCTGGAGTCCAATTGATCGCGCTGTTCAGCCCTGAGCACGGCATCGCCGGCCACGCCCTTGACAAGGTCTATTCCTCCAAAGATCCCTCGACCGGGCTACCCATCTACAGCCTCTATGGCGAGCAACTTCGTCCCACCGACGACATGTTGAAGGATATTGATGCTCTCGTTTTCGATGTGCAGGATGCCGGAGTCCGTTTCTACACCTACACCACCACGATGGCCTATTGCATGGAAGAAGCCGCGAAACACGGCATCGCCTTCTATGTGCTCGACCGCCCCAATCCCCTGAACGGCGACATCGTCGAAGGGCCCATGCTCGATGCGGACAAGACCAGTTTCGTCGCTTACTATCCCGTGCCCGTGCGCTACGCGCTCACCATCGGCGAACTCGCCGAGTTCTACAACTCCGAAAATTACATCAATGCCGATCTCCAGGTCATCAAAATGAAGAACTGGCACCGCAACTATTTCTTTGAAAGCACGGGCAGCCGCTGGATCCCCCCCTCGCCCAATCTCCGCACGCTGAAAGGCGCAATCCTCTATCCCGGCCTGGAAATTCTGCAGAGCGCCGGTGTTTCCGTGGGCCGGGGCACGGAAGCGCCTTTCGAGGAGTTTGGCGCGCCCTGGATGAATGGTGACGACATTTCTGCGGCATTGAACGCGAAGAATCTTCCCGGGCTGCATTTTTTCAACAAGCCCTTCATTCCCGTCAGCGGTCTCTACGCCGGGCAGCGTTGTGGCGGCGTCGGCATCAAGGTCACGGACCGCGCGGCGGTGCGCTCCATGCGCATGGGCCTGGAAATTGCCGCCATCCTGCAAAAGAAATATCCGCAGCAATTCGATTCTTCCAAAATGGTGGAACTCATCGGCAACGACCAGGCCGTCCGTGATCTCCAGGCCGGCGTGTCCCCGGAGCAGATCGTCCGTGGCTGGACTGCGTCGCTCGCGGCCTTTGATCAGGTGCGCCGCAAGTACCTGCTGTATCCCTGAGCCGCCGATTTGCGCGTCCACCACCGGTAAAACGGCAACCCCGCCAGGATCAGCAACAATCCAATCGTCGAGCGCCCGGGCCTCTGCAGCCAAATGTTGAAAGTAAGCGCCAACGCTCCTAGCACGAAAGCCCCGGGAATCCACGGATACCCCCAGCAGCGGTACGGCCGCTCCATTTCCGGCTCCGTCCGGCGCAACCGGAACAGCGCCACCACCGCCAGTCCGTAAAAAATCCAGCCCGCGAAAATGAACAGGTTGGTCAGCTCCTCAAACGTTCCGCTCAGCGCCAGCACGCTTGCCAGCGCTCCCTGAAAAACCAGCGCCCGCGCCGGCGTGCGGTATTTCGGATGTATGCCATCGGCAATCTTGAAGAAGATTCCATCGCGCGCCATCGCGTAGGGCACGCGCGCGCCGCTCAGAATCGAGGAATTCATCGACCCCAGCGCGGAAATCAGCATCGCCAAAGTTACCCACGTTGCTGCGCCATGCCCCACAACTCGCGCGACCACGTCCGATGCCACGTGCGCCGAATTCGCCACGCTCGCAAACGGCAGCACCTTGAAGCAAGCCGCGTTGAACAGCAGATACACCAGCGCCACGCACGACACCCCGCCCACCAGCGCCCGTGGAAAATTCCGCTGCGGATCTCTCACCTCCGACCCCACCAGGTTCAGATCCTCCCACCCGTCGTACGCCCACAGCGCCGCCGCCAGCGCCGCCAGAAACGCGCCGAACAATCCCGCACTCGCTGCCGCCGGCCACACCGGGTCTCCCGCATGCGCCCCGCCCGACGGAAGAACAAACGCCACGCCAATCACCATCGCGATGCTCACCAGCTTGATCGCCGTCAGGAAAACCTGCACGCCTCCGCCCAGCCGCACGCCCAGATAATTCACGCCGGTCATCAGCACCAGCCAGAACACCGCCAGCGGCTGCGCCCACGTAAAAGCAAAATCGTACGGTTTGATCCACGCCGTCAGCCCCGGAATCGCAAGGTGCACGGTGAAGATCGGCGCCGCCACGGCCGGAAGGAAAAAACTGAGGAAGCGCATCATCCCCGCGGCAATCGAAGCCGCCGAGGCCGGCCGCCCCACAATCGAATGCATCCATCCGAACAGAAATCCCCACACCGGCCCGAAGCCACGCCGCAAATACGCGTACTCGCCGCCAGCCTCCGGAATTGCCGCGCCCAGCTCCGCATAGGACAACGCGCCAAAAATCGAAAGCACCGCGCCGACGATCCACGCCGCAAACACGATCGAAAGCGAGTGGCCTTCCCGCGCCATTTCTGCCGGCTTCAGGAAAATGCCCGTCCCGATCATCGTGCCGACCACAATCGCCGCCGAGGCCCACGGCCCAAGTCCTCGCACGAGCTCCAGCCGCTTTTCGCTCATACCCCTCCGCCCAATTTGGAGTGCGGCGCCTTGGCGCCGCTTTTACGGCCGCAACCCCTTCCACCTAGCCACAATTTCTCCGCCCGCCGCCACCGTGGCACAGTCACTCCTGACTCTGCTCTTGGGTTCGCCTTTGTAGCGGCCGCCTTCTGAGGCGGGCGCTTTTCCATGCTCACCCACTCCATCCCAACTTTCTCCCCGCAATTCCTCACCCACCCACCCGCCGCTCCGCAATCACCCGGCTCACTACCGCCCCAACAACAAACGTCACGCACGACCCAATCAGCACGTACCACGTAAACGCGATCTTCGTGAACCGAAACACGGCCAGCACCGTTGCCAACCCTGCAAACATCCCTGCCAGCGACCCCCTCGAATTCGCCCGCACATCGAAAGTCCCCAGCAAAAAAAGCCCCAACAAACTTCCAAACGGCAGGGAAGCGACCGTCAACCCAGCCTCCAACACTGGTCCCCATTTCACCAGCCCAAGAACGATCAACACCGCGCCCCATACCAGCGTCATTCTCCGCGAAAGCTTCAGAAAATTCCCAGGATTCGTAGAAACACCGCGCAGCGCCGCCAAATCCATCACACTCGAGGCGGCAAGCGAATTCAGCGACCCGCTCGCATTGGACATCGCCACCGCCAGAATCGAAGCCAGCAGCAGCCCCGCCAGTCCCGTCGGCATCTCGCGTATCAGGAACAACGGCAGGATGCGGTCCGTCCGCTCTCCCGCGGCCAGCAGCGGCGTGTGCTGCGCAAATACAAAAAGCGCCACGCCAACCAGCAGAAAAATCGCGAACTGAAACAAAACAATGAAGCCGCTCGCCAGCAACGCGCGCCGGCTGTCCTTCTGATTTCGCGCTGCCAGCAACCTTTGCACGATGGTCTGGTCCGTTCCGTGGCTCGCCATGGTCAGGAACGTGCCCCCAATCACTCCCGACCAGAACGTGTACTTCGTCGCCAAATTCCAGGAAAAATCCAGCGCCTGCAGCTTATTCCCGCTCGCTGCCGCCACCTGGCTTACTTCCGTCCATCCTCCCGGAATGCGATGCAGAAGCAAGCCCAGTGTGAGCAAACTCCCTGTCAAGTAAAGCAGGAACTGCGCCACATCCGTCCAGATCACCGCCTTCATTCCGCCTTCAAATGTGTACAGTACCGTCAGCGCAATCACGATGAACACCGCCAGCCGCTCCGATGTACCCAGCGCCACGCTCACCACCAGCGCAATCGCAGAAACGCGCACGCCCTCCGCCAGTGTCCGTGTCGCCAGAAACGTCACGCCCGCAACGGAGCGCATCCGGCTGCCAAAGCGCTTCTCGATCAACGCGTACGCCGTCAGATATTCCCCGCGAAAATATCCAGGCAAAAATATGATCGTGATCAGAATCCGCCCGACGATGTACCCGAAGACTAACTGCAAAAATGTGATGTTCCCCGAATACGCAATTGCCGGTGTCCCGATGATCGTGAGTGTGGAAGTTTCCGTCGCAACAATCGAAAACGCCAGCGCCCACCACGGCGCGCTGCGCCCTCCCAGAAAATAGTCGCGCGCGTCCTGTTGCCCTCGCCGGAAATGCAATCCCAGCGCCGTCACTCCCAACAAGTACGCAATAACAATCGCCAAATCTAGCGGATGAATGTGCATGAGCACCATGCCGCGCAAAACTACAAGGAAGTTCCGTGGAGCGAGTCGAGAATAGTGGCTGCCGATATCACCGTCAAGCCAACACTCCGCACAATTCCACTTTGGAGTGCGGCGGCTTGTTTACCCTGAGCTTCGAAGGGCCGCCGCTTTTACAAAGTAAGCCATTCCGCAAAAGTGTCTTTCTCAAAAAGAGGTGTCGGCCGCCATCAATCTAGCCGCCTTTCTCTTGGTTCCGCCGAATTCCGGTCTGGCCACTCTCTGGTTACCCGCAACCCTTTCAGCACTCCACCGGCGGCCCTTGCGCACCTATGCCCCGCCTCGCGTATGCTTTGGTTATGCGCTACGTTCTCGGCTTTGACGGCGGCGGCACGAAAACGGAATGCGTCCTCATGGACGAATCGCGCCACATTCTCGCGCGCAGCCGCAGCGGCCCTTCCAACCCCATGCGCGTCGGATTTGGCGGCGCGCTGGCGGCCGTCTGTGAAGCCGCGCGCTGGGCCTTGCAGTCCGCCAATATTCCACCGGCGGAAGTCATCGCTCTTTGCGCGGGTCTTGCCGGCGCGGGCCAGCCGGATGCCGAACGAAAAATGAAGCGCCTCCTCGAGGAAGAATTTCCCGGCAAAACCGTCGTCGTGTGCACCGATCTTGAACTTACTCTGGAGGCCACCGGCGCAGGTCCGGCGATTGTCCTGATTGCCGGCACGGGTTCCGCCGCCGTTGGGCGCGATGCGCAGGGGCAGATCGCCCGCATTGGCGGCCACGGTCCGCTCCTCGGAGACGAAGGCAGCGCTTTCGATGTCGGCCGGCGCGCTGCCATTGCCGCTTTGCACGAGTTCGATCGTACTGGCGCCAACACTACGATGGGCCGCCTGATTCTCCAGGAACTCAACGCCACCTCTTGGCACGAAGTCCAATCCCTCGCCCACGATGTCCCCGATGAGGTTTTCCCCAAGATTTTTCCGGTGATTCTGCGCGCTGCGGATCAAGGCGATTCCGCCGCGCGCGCCCTCCTCCAGGCCGCCGCCGACGACCTCGCCACGCTCGTCGCCGCCCTCGTCGAGCGCCTGCAACTCAAGGATCAGAAATTCCTGCTGGCCAAGACGGGCGGCATGGTGGGCTGCTCCTTGTTCTTTGATCAGCAGATCGACCAGCGCCTCCACGGCGTTGCCCCTCAGGCAGAATTTGGCGATATGGCCATCACGCCCGCCGAATCCGCCGCGCGCCTCGCTCTCCGTTTCCTGGTGCCCGCGGAGGAAAGGAAGTAACGTGCCCGAGTACGAGGCAGAACTCCAGCTCGCGCGTACCGCTACAGGTGATGACCTGAGCGCCCTGCTTTATCACCCTGCGCCCCAAGTGCTCGCCGCGCTCCTCGATAATCCTGCCTTGGATGATACGAAGCTTTGCCTGCTGCTTTCCCGCAAAGATCTTCCCACGGAAATTCTCGAAAACATCGGCGCCCGCAAGAATCTCCTGAAAAGCTACTCCGTCAAGCGCGCGCTGCTTTTTCATCCGCGTGCCCCGCGGCTCGTCGCCCTGCGCTTGCTGCGCGACATCTACCTCATGGATCTCGTCCAGTTCGCCCTTTCGCCCGCCTCCTCCATGGAGCTCAGGCGCCTCGCCGAAGCCCAAATCGTTGCGCGCCTCCCGCAATTGCCGCTGGGCCAGAAGATTACTCTCGCGCGCCGCGGACCCACGCACGTCGCCGGCGCACTCGTCGCGGAAGGCCACCCCAATGTCCTGCCCGTCGCCCTCGATAATCCCTTCCTCACGGAATCGCAGGTTCTCAAGGCCCTGGCGCGCGAGAAAACTTCCCTTCGCGTCGTGCAAGCCATCGCCAGTCACCGCAAATGGTCGCAGACTTACAATGTGCGCCTGGCCCTTGTGCGCAATCCCTCCGCGCCTCTCGCCACGGTGCTGGCCTTCTTGCCCCACCTCACCGTCTCGGATCTTCGCGTACTCGCGGATCCCGGCATCGTCCCGGAAAATCTGCGCCGTTATCTTCAGGCCGAAGTCCAGCGCCGCATGCGCGCCTCCAAATCCCTGGCCGACAAACATTCACAGCCCTGATTCCCGGCCACTAAATCCTTATGAGTGGTGTTAGCCGGGCTTGCACAGGTAACGCCTATTGGTAGCTGCGGCCGAACATCTTGGAGTGCGGCGGCTTGCCGCCGCTTTTACGCTGTAAATAACTCTGCGAGAGTGTCTTTCTCGCAAGGCTGCGGCCGCGTGTCGTTTACGTTGAGTTTGTCGGGGAGCCGCGCACCTCGTGCGCGATAGCCCCTCTATTTCCGCAACCTCGCGATCAAAATCGCCCCCGCAAAAAACAGCACCGCCGAAAACGAAAACGCCGCTTTCACCGAAATCTGCGACCACAACAACCCCACCACGATGCTCGAAACAAAATCCCCCACCGCGTTCACCGCCGCCAGTGTCCCGAACGCCATTCCATGCTGCTCCTTCGGCAAAAGCTCCGCCGCCAGCGAATCCTCCAGCGCCTCCTCCGTCCCCACATAGACGCCCGCGAGCACGAAGATCGCACCCAATAACCAAAGCGAATGCGGCGCCGCCGTCAGAAAAATCGCTGTCACACCTCCAAGCGCATAGCCTCCGGCGAGAATCGCCTTTCGGTGCGGCACGTGGTCGCTGATCCAGCCACTCAGGTAAGCCGAGCCCGCGTAAAACACGTTGTGCAGCGTGTACAGCCCCACCGCAATGCTCGCCGCCCAGGCCATTCCATGCGCCGGTGCCAGCATGCGCGTCGCGTACAGAATCAGCAGCGTGTGTGAAAAATCGCCCGCCCCGAAAATCCCCACTCCCAGCAAAAACCGGCGAAAGGAACCCGGCAGCGCGCGCAGCCCCGTCACAAACGACACTTGCTTGCGCGTCCCAATCGGCCGCTCCCGCACCAGCAGCCAGAAGCAAAGTACCGCCAGCAACCCCGGCAACAGCGTCCAAAAAAACACCGTGCGATACGCGTGATTCGTTACGCGAAGCAGCCACAGCGCCGTCAGCGGCCCCGCAATCGCTCCCACCGTGTCCATCAACCGCTCGAAGCCAAACGCGCGCCCGTACGCGGAAGGCAGCACGTCCGCCGCCAGCAGCGCCTTCTTCGCCGGTGACCTTACTCCGCGCGCGAGCCGCGACGCTGCCCGCCCAAACAAAACATGGATCGCATGCGTTGCCAGACCAAACGATGCCGTTGCCACGGCCGTCACCGCATACCCAATAACCACCAGCGGCTTGCGATGTTTCAAGCGGTCGGTGTAGTAGCCCGCCGCCAACTTGGTGAAGCTGGACAATCCGTCCGAAATGCCTTCAATCGCTCCCAGCCACGCCGGGCCCGCGCCAATCGCCGCCAAGAACGCCGGCAGAATGGCCGTGGCGATCTCGTGGCTCCAATCGCTGAACAGGCTCGTCAGTCCAACGCCCAGCACCGTCCTGTTCAGCCAGGAATTGCCATGGTAATGTTCGGCCATCGTGGGAGAGTTTACAGTGACCAGCCCGCACTTAACAGCTCAGGAAGATTCAAACAAAAAGCTGCTCTAAAGCTTTCCACCTTCACTCGCAAATTTGAAATCTCGGCACGGCTACTGCATGAAGTGGGATGCAGATCACCATGCCAGGTGCGCAGGAACCAATATATACTGGACGCAATAGTTCGAGAACTTAGGCAAATCGAATTCAAACACATGAATATCCGCCGCACTCTCGGGATCATCGCGTGTGCAATCGCAGTCGCATGTCTCCTGGCTCTTCCATATGTTCGAGCAATTACCGCGCTTTGCTTTGTCAGGTGGCATGCCCGAACTAGCCCCCAAATGTGGATTGTTCCGCGACCGCTGGACGGTAGCTCCGAGGAACAAATTGGCGGAAGGAAATTCTTCTATTTTGGCTATGAATTTGAGTCACCCTGGACCGAGGTGGTCAATGAAAGGAAATTCAAATCGCTGGTTACACTGAATTTCTCAAATGGGGCTTCTATTACGATCTATGATCCAGCCACGGGCGCTAATGAACTCCAAGTAATGAAAGATGAGGCTTCCAAGCGGGGGCGCACCATCGAAAGCGTCTTTGGAGAAGAAGCCACACGTTCAAGATACGCATTGCGAAGCAAGATTCTTAACTTGACACCGAAAGACCTTAACCTGTTCTCCTCCAGACAAGAAATGGTGGGCAATTCCGTCCTCCTTGTCCTGAAAGGTGCAGAGTTGTCCCGTATAAAGGGTGGCCTTTATTCCTTTCAAACGAAGTGGACTCGCGGATTCCAGGAGGGGAGTCCAGATCGAGACTCGGCGGTAGTAATTGACGCCTTCGACTCCCAGGACAATAAAATTGAGTTGCTGATCGGGGTTGCTCCTGGCGGGAACCGCCTTAGTCAGGCCGAAATCAATCGCATCCTGTTTACGCTGCGTCCCTTAACTCCATCCTTGCCGAACTAGTTTTTGTCAAATCGAATGGTTTGCCCATCCACAAAAATTCCCAGTTATGCTTTTTTTCGGTGCCGCCTGTCATGCCTGCCGCGACGCCGGACGGTACAATATCACGTGCACCTTCTCCAGCGTGATCAGCCCGCCGTCCACCATCTCATCCAGCCGCGGCAGAATCTGCTCGATGCGTTCCTGTGTCTCCACCACTTCCAAAACGATGGGCAGGTCCTGCGACATCCGCAAAAGTTTGTCCGTGTGATAGATGCTCGAGCCGCCGAAGCCGCCCACGCCGCGCAGCACAGTCACGCCAGAAAAGCTCTCCTTGCGCAACAGTTGCACAATCGCATCGTGCAACGGCTTCCCGTGCCATTTGTCCGATTCGCCGATATGCACGCGCATCAACGTCCGTTCGCCTTCAAATTTCTGATGTGTCATGGCGCACTCCCGCCGGCCTTTCGCCCTGGCTGCCTGCATGCTCAGCTAGAACCGGCTGGCCAGCCGTATCCCTGCCACCGAAAGAAACAGCCCAAACACCACGCTCGTTGCCACGTACGTCGTCGCCCAAAGCCACTCACCCGCTTCCAGCATTTTTGCCGTTTCCCAGCCAAAACTCGAAAACGTGGTGTACCCGCCAAAAAATCCCACCGCAATCGGCATACGCAATTCGGGGGAAATCACCATGCGATTCAACGTGAATTGTCCGATGAGTCCCAGGAAAAAACAGCCCGTCAGGTTGATCGCCAGCGTGCCGTAGGGAAACGTGCTCCCCATCTTCACCTGCACCAGCCCCTGCAGGCCATAGCGCGCCAGCGTCCCCATGGCTCCAAACACTGCAATCAGCAATAAACGCAACGTTTCTCCCGTCCGGCTGCTCTGGCTCCCGCTAACAAAAAACTCCTGGTGCCCTCCGGCAGCCAGGAGTCATCAGCCCCGGCAATTCCAGCCGCGGCGGTTTTGGCGAACTCCATCGCCATGTGAATTCTCACTGGAAAGCTTATCCGCGCGCTTTTCTCGAGGCAAGGCTCTTTTCCAGGCATGAGCGCAAGTGTTCAATGCGCATGCTGGTTCACATCGCCCGCTGCAGGCGCCGCAACGGCCTTTTCCACCAGCACAATCTTTTCCAGGTGCCCCACGTTTTCCCCCAACACCAGGTCCGCGCTGATCTTGTCCCCCGGCTTCAGCGGCTCGATCTGCTTTTCATCCGCCACCAGGTAATCCATCGTCATGGCAGGCATCAATCCCGGTATCTCGCCGTGCTTCACCGTCACCATCTTCCGCGGGACGTCCACCGAGATCACCTCCGCCTGAATCGCATAATGTTTCACCGGCGCCGTCTGGCAGCCTACGCTTGCCATCACAATCATCCACAACAAAAGAAAAATGAATTGCCTCATCGCTGCTCCTCAATAATGGAAACGATAGCGGAATTCCGCGTAGATTTCCCGCGGGTCGTTGTAGTGAAATCCTCCGAACGTCAAACTGTTGTCCAGCAGCACGCGCCGGTTCCCCACATTCAGCGCGGTCACGGAAACGCTGTATTTCTCAAGGAAGCTTTTCCCGAGCGAAAGATCGAATGTCGTGTGCTGTGGCAGATAGTTCCCGGGATATTGCGCGTCCTGCATCCCGTTCGTGAACCCCGATCCATAGTACACATTCGCCGAGGCGAACGCGTGCCAGGGAAGGGTTGCGTTAAAACCCAAGTTGAGTGTGTTTCTCTGATCATGGTCCACCGCTGCATATCCTGGCGGCGGCTCGCATCCTACCGGCGCGGGGTTGGGGCAGATCAAGCCTCCCGTGAAGGGCCCCTCTGCCTGCGCGATTTGATTCGCGTAGGCCAGGTGAAACTGGCCGCGATGCCAGAGGCGGGGGGACCGCAGCGTGAGTTCCCAGGTTTGAATCAATGCCTGATACCACGTGAGTGGCCAGAAGAGGTTTGATTCGCCGATATTGCTGTGATCCAGCCAATTCTGTGCCTTCGTCTGAAAATGATCCGCGTCAAGAGCCCAACCGCGAAAAGGGATCGTGACGCCAAACTGGTACTCTTCATCCCGCTCACCGTGCAGCGGAGCGAAAGCCAGATTCTGGCTGTTTGCTAAATCCAGCAGCGGGCCGGTGGCCGTCAATAGCGGCGGGGGTTGGTAAAAGTGCCCATAGAAGGCGTGCAAGACCCAATTCAGGCGCGGGACCTTTACGGCCATGCCAAACCTTGGGTCCACCTCATTTTCCACAATATCCGCCGCAAAGTGCGATTGGCGAAAGCCGGCGATTAAGGTCAGCCACGGAGTCACCTTGAATTTGTCGCTTACAAATATTTCCTCAAGTCCCCCCGTGATGGAAACCGAGGAAGGCGGGAAATTTTGGCTGCCGTCCGTGAACAGGTTGTCGAAGTAGTTGCTCTGGCGCTGCGCGAACCCGTACACGCCGGCCTGCATGTCATTTCTCCATGCACTTGCGTTCACGGCCGCCTGTAACCCCCCATAATTGGAAGTCTGATCCGCGCTCGTGGCCACTGGCGTGTCGTTGGGTGAGGCTTGGTAGTTGGCTTTGCTGTAGTGATAAAAGGGCGAAACCGTCAGCAGCAGGTTGGAATTGAATGTATGCACCCAGGAGAAGGCTACATAGCCATCAGTTTCGTGCTCGCCATCACGAAGGCCGTAGCTGCGGTATGCCTGGTTTCCGGATGAATTGGGATCCGGGTCGTAGGGAATCTGGTAGTAATCCTGCCGCAATGACGTGACCATCCGAAATTGGTTCCCGGAATTGGGGTTGTAGATGAAGGACGCGAATCCACCATAGCCGTTCTCCGCATCGTGAAAAACCTGCCCAATCGGCGTCTGCAGTCCGTAATTGCTCCGATTTCCGTTTAAGCTTGCATAATAGGCGAAGCGCTCGGAGTGCCCCCCGAAATTGATTTGGTCGTTCGATTGGTACCAATTCCCCAAACTCAGCACGAGCTCCGCCTCGTTATTCCGCTCAAACCCGGTTCGCGGCACGATGTTGAACATTCCGTACGTGCGGTCTCCATACCCGGCTTCGTAGCTGCCTCTCTGAACCTCCAGATAGTCAATGTCCTTCGGGTCAATCTGCGGGCCCACATTCGTGGCGATATTCGTGTTGGGTATGGGGACGCCGTCAATCAGCCAGTCGACCTGGTGGCCTCCTCGCATATGCAACATGTCGTGCGACACATAGGCGGCCGGCACGTAATCGGTGATCATTTGCATGGCGTTGGTGCGGTCGGCGCCGGGCGTCTGCGCGATGTCCGCGCGCGCCACCAGCGTCGTCGGCGTTACGGAATCCACGTTCGCCACTTCCTCCTGTCCTTCTGCCAGAACGGTTGTAGTCTGATTCACCGAAGCGATCTTGAGTTGAATATGCAGCATCGGCGAGGAAGCCGAAACCACGGTGACCGTTTCCTGCTGGTCCGCAAAGCCGCTCCTCGTCACCGTCACCTGGTAATCGCCCACCGCCACCGCTGTAAACAAAAACGCCCCATCTTGGTCTGTTTGCGCCGTCTGCGTCCAGTCGGAGGTCGCCGACTTCAGCTTCACCTCTGCGTCGGCCACTGGCCGGTGCTGCGGATCGTGCACCACGCCTCGCACCGTTCCAAATATGGTGGCAAACACTCCGCTCGCATAAAGAAATACGACCGCCACCCCAGGCAAAATTCGCTGCATCTTAAATCCTTTTCCGTTCAATGGCGGAAACATCCGCGGCGAGTCGCTTGGACCCGGCACACGTTCCACTTCACAAAAATGAGCGGCGAATTACAGGAAGAGGAGAGGCGTGCGAGGAGGGGGAAAGGGTGGCGCAAACGATTGAATGGATTCCGTCGCTGCGAAGTTACTGGGCACAGTCGCGGCTAGGGAAGGGAGGCAAATACTTACCGGCTCCGGCATCACAAAAACCGCTGGCGTCGCCAGGACGTGACTGCTCTCCTGACAGCAGGCCATCGAGCAACTGCTCATGCCGCTTCCGCCATGGTGCTGGCAGTCCATTGGCATTTCCTTTGTGCCAGTCTGCTGCGGCCAGGCGGGCTCTGGTTTCGAGTGTCTGTGCGCCATGCACATGCCGCCCTTACAACAGTCCATTCCATCCGTCTGCCAAGCCGTCGCCCACAGCGGCGTCCATAGCAGCACCACCGCCAGCAGGCACACCCATGCCCCCATTTTTCCCGAAGCGATAGGAATGTCCCGCGACCTCTTCATAGTTGGAGTTGGCAGGATACCTCAACTCAGCGCTCTCTCCAAACCAAATAGGGAGGAAGCCCTGCCAGCCCCGCAATCCACTGGCATTTCTTGACTTACTCCCCCCGCGAGCCGCAAACTTATTTTATGCCCCACATCTATATTCAATTTGACTTCGCAAAAGACGAGGATAAGGTCCAACAGGCGCGCCACAAACTCGAGGGTTGGAAGCAGGCCTACCGCCTTGACAAAAAACTCCTCTTCAAATTTGAACGCATCCCTGCCGCTGCTCCAGCGGAAGACAGCGCCAAGCCCGGCAAAACCGAAAAGCCTGACAAGTCTAAAGGGAAGAGCAAAGACAAGCCCGATCCAACCGCGGCCGCACCCTCCGAATCCGTCAAGCTCCTCGTGCGTCTCGACTTTTCCAATCACGAAAAACTCTCCGGTCAGCGCTGGCTGCAACGAATTCCGTCCGAGGAACCATTTCAGGGTGCCTCCCCGCTCATCGTCAAACCCACCGACGCGCCTTTTGCCGATACCGAAAAGCACTTTGACGACCTGGTATAGTACTGCCGTTTGCGGTGAACCCACTCTGCTTTCCTATCGATTCGCTGCCCTCATCCGGTATACTTAGGATTCGCGCGTAAATTACTCCTCTCCATCACGAGGGCGAACCGAATGTCCGTGCAAACTCGCGTGAAGATAGCCAAGCTGGAATCGTCCAAGTACCACGGCCTTGACCGCGACACCCTCGTCCGCCTCTACCGCACCATGTATCTCTCGCGGCGCCTCGACGACCGCGAAATCCAGCTTAAGCGCCAGAGCAAAATCTATTTCCAGATCTCCAGCGCCGGTCATGAAGCTGTCACCGCCGCCGCCGGACTTCTCTTGCGTCCCGGTGTGGACTGGCTCTACCCCTACTATCGCGACCGCGCGCTCTGCCTCATGCTCGGCGTCACCCCTCTCGATACCCTCCTCCAGGCCGTCGGCGCGAAGGACGATCCCAGCTCTGGTGGGCGCCAGATGCCCTCCCATTGGGGCCATCCGAGATGGAATCTCGTGAGCAAATCCTCCTGCACCGGCACGCAGTTTCTCCACGCCGCCGGCGCCGCGGAAGCGACGCTCTACTACGAGCATCGCCACAAAGCCCTCGCGCAAGCGCAGCAGGCCCCGCTGGGGGAACACGTCAATTACCAGCCCGAAGAGATCGTCTACGTCTCCTCCGGCGACGGCGCCACCAGCGAAGGCGAATTCTGGGAATCGCTCAACGTCGCTTGCGCCAAAAAGCTTCCCCTTTTCTATCTGATCGAGGACAACGGTTACGCCATCTCCGTTCCCGTCGAAGTGCAAACCGCCGGTGGCAGCATCTCCCGCTTGGTCAAAGGCTTTCCCGGCCTGCACATCGCCGAATGCGACGGCACCGACCCGCTGGAGAGCTACGCCGTCTGCAAGGAAGCCATCGCCTACGCTCGCGAACGCCGCGGCCCCGCCCTTGTTCACGCCCGCGTCACGCGTCCCTACTCTCACTCGCTCTCCGACGACGAAAAGCTTTATAAGACTCCCGAAGAGCGCGAAACCGAGGCCCGCCGCGATCCCCTCTCCAAGTTTTCGCTCTTCCTTATTCGCGAAGGCCTTCTCGATCAGAAGGAGATCGAATCCCTCGAAGCCCAGGCGGATCGCGAAGTCCGCGAAGCCGCCGATCAGGCCCTCGCCGCCGAGCATCCCGAACCCTCCTCCATCCCGCTGCACGTTTATTCGCAGGACATCGACCCGACTTCGGCGAGCTTCGCCGCCGAGCCGAAATTCCAGGCCACTCCCAAGACTATGGTCGAAATGGTTGCCGTCACGCTCCAGGATGAGATGGCTCGCGATGAGCGCATCGTCGTCTTCGGTGAAGATGTCGCCGATGCCAGCCGCGAGGATACTCTCCGTGAAGTGAAAGGGAAGGGCGGCGTTTTCAAAGCCACTGCCGGTTTACAGCGCAAATACGGCTCCGATCGCGTCTTCAATACGCCCATCGCAGAAGCCAGCATCGTTGGCCGCGCTATCGGCATGGCCACCCGCGGCCTGAAGCCTGTCGCGGAAATCCAGTTCTTCGATTACATCTGGCCGGCCATGATGCAGATTCGCGATGAACTCTGCGTTCTTCGCTGGCGTTCCAACGGCGCCTTCAAGTGCCCGGCCGTCATTCGCGTGGCCATTGGCGGCTACCTCACCGGCGGCGCCGTCTATCATAGCCAGAGCGGCGAATCGATTTTTACGCATTGCCCCGGCTTGCGCGTTGTCATGCCTTCCACCGCGCTGGATGTTGCGGGTCTCTTGCGCACCGCCATTCGCTGCGACGATCCTGTAATGTTCCTCGAACACAAACACCTGTACCGCCAGCCTTACAATCGCTCCGAATATCCCGGCCCGGATTTCACCATTCCTTTTGGCAAAGCGCGCCTCGTCAAGGAAGGCGAACAGGTCAGCATCATCACTTATGGCGCCGTCGTCCGTCGCGCCGAAGTGGCCGCCGCGGCCCTGCAGCGCGAAGGCATTTCCGTCGAAATACTTGATCTGCGCTCCCTCTCCCCGTTCGATTGGGAAGCCATCGCCGCCACTGTGCGCAAAACGCACCGCGTCATTGTTGCCTATGAAGACATGATGAGCTGGGGCTACGGCGCCGAAATCGCCGCTCGCATCGCCGAAGAACTCTTCGCCGAGCTGGACGCCCCCGTCAAGCGTGTCGCCGCTATGGACACCTTCTGCGCCTACCACCCCAAGCTCGAAGACGCCATCCTCCCCCAAACCGGCGACCTCACCGCCGCCGTCCACCGCCTCCTTGAATACTAATCGCCTTTGCCTGGCCTACTTTGGAGTGCGGCGGCTCGCCGCCGCTTTTACGGCTGCATGCCCCGCCACCAACCCACAATTCTGCCACCCCCCTCCCTAAGCCAAATGCGCTTCTCACTCTACTCTTGGGTTCGCCTTTTCTCCTCTCCCTCTTCCTGGAAACATTTTCCTCCCCTTTTTCGTATATACGTTTAGAATCCATTCGATACCGCTCTGTGGGGGGTACCTTATGCTCTGCTCATCTTGTCAGAAGGAAATCGCCCCGGGTTCCAAGTTCTGCTACAACTGTGGCGCAAAACAAGCTGACACGGATGCTCCCGCCGCCTCTCCCGGCTACATTCCGCCGAAAAAGTTGGTGCGTTCGAGCAATAATCACAAAATAGCTGGAGTCTGCGCCGGGGTGGCAGACTATTTCGATATTGATCCGACACTGGTCCGAGCCCTCTGGTTGCTGGCCACCCTAGTTCCCGGCCCCAATATCATTGCCTACATTATCCTGTGGATTGTCCTGCCGCTCGGCCCAACGGCTGTGCCCTCGAGTGTGCCCCCGACTGCCGCGCAAGTCTGACGGCCCGGCGCCGCCACCCTCCATTTCATTTCGCTGAGACGGCGATGAGCTTTCTCTTTAGTCCTTGGCGCTCTTCGCTACCCGTCTCTTTTTCCCGCCATCTCCAAAAATTAAATAATCCATCGACACAGCTCCCGCTCCCACCGTAGCCAGCGCAAAACACGCCGCCCCCACCGCCAGCGGGAATTCATACTCCTTCACCGCCATGTACCCGTGGCCGCTATGCACTTTCCAGATTGCCACGCCCATTTCAATCGCCAGCAGCAACGCCACCGGCCTTGTGAATAATCCCAGCACCAGCAACAGCGCGCCGAAACCCTCCAGGATTCCCGCCACCGGCACCAGGTAGCCCGGTAGCCCATGCATCACGAAAAATTCCCGCATTCCCGCGTTCGCGTGTACCAGTTTGGGATACCCGTGATACACGAAGATGATTGCCAGGCATACGCGCAACACCAGTAACGCCAACGGCTGCGCTCCATTCAAGAACCTCATTTTGATCCCCCTGTGTCTCCCACCTTACTTTCGTTCCTGCCGCCTTTCCAGACTCACACTGGTGCGCTGTGTCACGTCGGCTACGCCTCCGGATCTGGTACAATTTGTCAAGTAGCTAAGTGTTCTTTGTGAGGCTCCATGAAATCTTCCGTTCGCACCTTAGCGATTGTCAACGGCGGCGGCTCGCCCACCCCCTTCGACCGCATCCTCGGGACACGCTTTGGTGTAGCCGCCGCGGACCTCGTCGCCAAAGGTCAATTCGGTCGCATGGTTTGCCTCAAAGCCGGTAAAATGGCTTCTGTGTCTCTCGACGAAGCTCGGGGAAAAATGAAGTTCATCGATCCCGATTGCGAAGTCGTTCACGCGGCGCGCGCCGTCGGAGCCACCTTCGGAGATAGTGAATGAAGCGAAAGCTTCTCGTTGCCGTGCCGATTTTGTGTCTCGTGGCCCTGCTGGCGTGGTTCTTCCGGCCAAAACACGAGTCCCTCGGTGCTGCCTATGTCAGCGAACGCAGTGTCACTCTCTGGAGTGGCGTCGCTCAGGTGCGCGAACAGCTTGGCGTCCTTCTCTATGGGGACCGCGTCGAAGTCCTCGCCCGCCGCAACGATAACGTCAAAGTGCACACCGCCGCTGGCGTCACCGGATGGGTCGATGGCCGCTATCTGATGGAGCCGGAACTCTGGCAGCGCAGCGCCAAAATCTTCGAGCAAGCCAAATTCTTGCCCGTCCAGGCTCGCGGCCGCACCAAGACCACCACCAATCTTCGCGTCGCGCCGGGCCGCACAGAGCCGCGACTCTATCAGTTCGGCCGCGGTGCCGAACTCGAAATCTTGGGCCGCGCGGTTGCCGATTGGGTGCAAGTCTCCGACGAAAAGGATACTTCCGGCGATGCCGAAGAAACCAAGCAGGAAGACTGGTTTCTCGTTCGCGGTGTCGCCACGCGCCCTCCTGGCGAAGGCGTCGTGCGCAATTCCGCCATCACCACCACAACGCAGCCCGGCGACCAGACTATTCCCATAGCGGGCTGGGTCATCGCGCGCTTCGTATCACTTGATGTACCGGATGCTGTCCGGGAAGGCACGAATTCCGCGAACGTGCGTCCTCTGGCCTGGTTTGAGCTGAATCGCGTCACCGATCCCGATGGTGATCACCCGCAATATTTGGTTGCCGGCACCCGCAGCCCGGAAGGACAGCCGTGCGATTTCACCACGCTTCGCGTTTTCACCTGGAACGCCAGGAAATCCCGCTATGAAACCGCTTATATTGAAAACAACCTCTGCGGCGCCTTCCCCATCCAGGTCGGCAAAGGCCCGAAGGGCGAACCCGAATTCCGCTTCCACCTTATGGGTGGCGCCAAGGAAGACCGCGCCTATCACCTTAACCAAACCGTAGTCCGCCGCATCCGTGAAGAATCTCCCTCCAAGAAGCCTCACGCCTCTCACCACTGACCGCTTTTGCCTTTGTAGCGGCCGCTCGCCGTGGCGAGCGGCCGCTTTTGACGTCGCCCCATGCGCGCACGATCTGTGCGCCTTCGCCCAATTTGGAGTGCGGCGGCTCGTTTACCCTGAGCTTCGAAGGGCCGCCGCTTTTACGGTTGCCTGCCCCGCCAAAAAAACATAATTTCTCCACCCCCCGCGCGCTCCATCCCCTGTGCTAAATTACCTTTCCGAGAACTCCCATGACCCTCCACATCAACGAATCCGAAGTTCGCCAACTCCTTACCATGCCCATGGCCATCGACGCTGTCGAAGACATCTCCCGCAAGCAGGCCCATGGCAATGTATCCGTCCATCCCCGCCGCCGTTTCGAGCTTGGCGACGGCGGTTTCTTCCATCACATGGCCGCGCTCGATAAAGAAGCCGGCTTCGTTGCCACCAAGCAATACACCTACGTCAAAGGCAAGCTCTGCTTCCTCGTCACCCTCTTCAGCGCGGCAACCGGCGAACTTCTCGCTCTCATCGAGGCCGATTACCTCGGCCGCCTACGCACCGGCGCTGCTTCCGGCGTAGCCACCAAATATCTTGCCCAGAAAGACGCTCGCTCCGCCGCCATCATCGGCACCGGTGGCCAGGCAAAAACCCAGTTGGAAGCGATCAACTCTGTTCGCCTGCTCGATTCCGTCTATGTGTACGGCCGAGACCCGCGGCGCCGCACTCAGTTTTGCGAGGAAATGTCAGAGCGCTTGAGTATCAACGTGTATCCCATGGAGTCCGCGGCCGCTGCCGTGCGCGGCGCCAAAATTGTTTCTACTGCCACCACTTCTTCGCATCCCGTATTGACCGGCGGGGATTTGCCCGCTGGCATTCACATCAACGCCATCGGCGCCAATCACGCGCACAAACAGGAACTCGACGCCGCCGCCATCGCCAAAGCCAATCTCATCTTCGTGGATTCCATCGAGCAGTCCAAGCAGGAGGCGGGCGACCTCATCATCCCGTTCCAGCAGCAACCCCAGCGCTGGAACGACGTTCACGAACTCGCGCAACTCGTTGCCGCCCAGGTCCCCGGGCGCACGTCCGACTCCCAGATCACCCTATTCAAATCCAACGGCATTGCCGCCTGGGATCTCGCCGTCGCCGTTAAGGTCTACGCCCTGGCCATACAACACAGTCTTGGCAGGGAATTGTCTTTCTATTCCTCCCTCTCCTGATCTCCCCCGTTTCACTTTCTTCTTTCGCTTGTAGCTGCACCACACCAGTCCGTGGCCCATGGAGTGCGGCGCCTTGGCGCCGCTTTTACGACTGAATGCAAACCTCCCAACGCCCCACCGCGCATGGCACTCACCCCTTTCCGCCCGATTTTACTTGACAGCAAAACCGTACCTTACTACAGTTGTCGAACGAACGTTCGAGAGTCTATGGCTACTTCGCTCCCCATTCCTCGCGACTCGCAAGCCAAGCTCGTCCACATCCTTTGCCTTTCCGCCCAGATCTTCGCGGAGCGTGGCTTTGAAGGTGCTTCCGTCAGGGACATTAGCCGCGCCACAGGCGTCTCCCTTTCCGGCCTCTACTACTACTTTGAGAGCAAGCAAAACCTCCTCTATCTAATTCAAAAGAATATTTTTACAAGAATTCTAGATCGCCTCCACGCTCGTTTGGAGGGCGTCCGCGATCCCCAAGCCCGTCTCCGCCTCCTGGTCCAGAACCACCTTGAATACTTCCTCTCCCACCCCCACGAAATGAAAGTCCTCTCCCACGAGGAAGAGGCCCTCGCCGAGCCTTTTCGCAGGGAAGTCGCCGCCATCAAGCGCCACTACTACAACCTCGCCCGGGATATCTTCCAAAATGTGGTAGCGGACACCTCCGCCTCAGCCCTCAATCCACGCATTGCCGTTCTTAGCCTCTTCGGCATGATGAACTGGGTCTACAAATGGCATAACCCGGAGATCGATCCGGGCGCCGAGGAGCTCACCGACTCCATCGTCGGCATCTTCCTTCACGGCGTCTTGCCCAGCGCCACTGAACACACGGAATTGCACCTGGCAACTGTTCCCGCCACCGAATCGGAGGAAAGTTAGTCGGGAGGGTTGGAATATTTTCAAGACGGAGAGATAGGAAAAGAAAACATGGCGACAACCACAAGCGCTCCACTGAAGGAACTCGTCAAATACCGCGTCGAGGACGGCATCGCTATTTTCGAGTTGGACGATCCGCCCGCGAATACCTACACCTACGAAATGATGCAGCAGCTCGACACCGCCATCCTCAACGCGCGCATGGACGATTCCGTCCACGTCCTCGTGATTCGCGGTGCGGGCGAAAAATTCTTCTCCGCCGGTGCCAGCATCCCCATGCTCACCAAGGCCGACCCGCAGTTCAAGTACTACTTCTGCCTGCACGCCAACGAAACTCTTTGTCGCCTCGAACAAACTCCCAAGCTGGTCATCGCGGCCCTCAATGGCCACACCGTCGGCGGCGGCCTGGAAATTGCTCTTTCCTGCGATATCCGCATTGCCAAAAAGGAAGGCGGCAAGATCGGTCTCCCCGAAGTGAATCTTGGCGTTCTTCCCGGCACCGGCGGCACGCAACGCTTCGCCCGCGCCGTTGGCCGCGCCCGTGCCATTGAACTCATGGCCACCGGCCGCACCTTCAGTTTTGAGGAAGCCCTCGAAATGGGCCTCATCCACTATCTCTACGAAAAAGAAGCTTTCTGGGAGGACGTTCTCGCCTACGCGCGGCAGTTCTGTCCCCCCAACAAGGCTTCCCGCGCCGTCGGCCGCATCAAGCGCTCCGTCGTTACCGGCGCTGAAATCCCTTTCGCCGAGGCCTTGGGCCTCGAACGCGAATTGCAGCAATTGCTCTTTACCAGCGAGGATGCCAAGGAAGGTCTCGCGGCCTATGTGGAAAAGCGTGCCGCGAATTTCAAAGGCAAGTAGAATCTATGCACCGGCTCGCGCAGCACGAAGGGCTAACCATTGCAGCGCCGCGAGTAATCTGTTCTCCTGATCGAGTGAACGCTGAATGAAGACACTTCCAGACTATCTCCGCAAAGGCATGAAGCTCGTAATCGTTGGCTGCAATCCCAGCGAATCCTCCGTCCGTGCTGGCCACTACTACGCCGGCCGCGGCAATCTGTTCTGGCCCATGCTCTACGAAGCAGGCGTTGTCCCGGAACCTTTCGACTATCCCGACGACCGCCGCATCATTGAATTCGGGATTGGTCTCACCGATCTCGTCAAGAAACCTACCAAGGGCGTCGAGGAACTCACGCGCGAGGATTTCGCCGAAGGCCGCATTGTTCTCTCCCAAAAGCTCGGCGAATTCACGCCGCACGTGGTGGCCTTTAACGGCAAGATCGTCTACGAACAGTTTGCCCAGCGCAAATGCAACTACGGCTTGCAAAAGGTGAATCTCTACGGCGCGCAGGTCTACGTTCTCCCCTCCACCAGCGGTCAGAATGCTCGCGGCAAGAGCGACCGCCTGAAGCACTTTCGCAAACTCGCCCAGCTCGTCGAACGAACTCAGAAAGTATACGACTCGCATCCTGGCTAATGCCTGGCCAGGAGAAAGGACACGTTCGATGAGCCATGTCCCGCAGATCGCCTCTCCGCTGGTGCTGGAAGCGAAGCACGGCCCCGTCACCACGCTGACACTGAATCGCCCCGACCGCCTCAATGCCCTCAACAACGATCTCTCCACCGCCATCAATGACGCCTTGACGCGCATTGCCAATGATTCTTCCACGCACGTGGTTATCCTGACCGGTGCGGGGCGCGCCTTCTGTGCTGGCGGCGATCTCAGTGCGATCGGCAAGGGCCGCGAACGTGGCGACGCCACCGAACTCGCTCCTACCCTGCGCGCCGGCATGCAATCCGTATTGAAGATGCGCACCATGCCGCAACCCGTCATCGCTGCCGTCAACGGTCCCGCGGCCGGTGCGGGCATGAACCTTGCTCTTGCCACGGATATCCGCATCGCCTCCGAAGACGCGGTCTTCGGCCAGAACTTTGCCAAGGTCGGTTTGTTTCCCGATTATGGCGGCACCTACTTCCTCCCCCAGCTCGTCGGCCCGTCCATTGCCGCGGAGATGTTCTACCTCGGCGACATGATCGACGCGAAAACTGCCCTGCGCCTCGGCATCGTCAACCACGTTGTACCCGGCGACAAACTTGAAGCGGAAGCCCGCGCCTTGGCCGACAAGATCGCCGCCGGGCCGCAAGTCGCTATTCGTGCCGTGAAACACACGCTATTCGCTCGCGATCAGCATGCTCTCGTCGAGGCTTTGGAGAGGGAGGTCGAGCACCAGCTCAAGTGTTTTCATTCGCACGATTGCCAGGAAGGCATTCGCGCCTTCCTGGAAAAGCGCGCCCCCAATTTTCAGGGCCGCTGAGGTTTTGTTTTTGTAGGTGCCGAGCTTTAGCCCGGCCTACCGGGTTTGTAGCGGCCGCCTTCTGAGGCGCGTTGATTGCGTCTCGGATGAGGTTGCGGGGCGGGCGCATTTCTCTTGGGTTTGTAGTGGCCGACCTTTAGGTCGGTTCTTGGGTTTGTACGCTTTGTGGTACAGACACTCTTGTTTACCCTGAGTGACTTCCACGAAGGGTCTGTGCTCTTGGGTTTCTTGACTTGTTGTTGTCCGATTCGCAAGGAGGCAAACGCTCATGCCTGCAACTCGCTTGGCCACGTTCGATGATTGGGTTGATCTTTTCCGCGTCTGGCAAAAAGACATCGGTGTGGACTATCCCGAAATCACCAACTACCAATTTGAAGCTAAATTCGGCCCCACGCGCTCCAACGAAGTCGAATTCGGCGCCTACAGGGGCCGCCCCAAATGGGAAAAGGTCGTCAGCATTCCCGACCAGCGTATGCGCGACGCCCTGCTCAATCTCATCGTCTACCAGGGCGACACCGAATTTGCCTCCGTCGAACAGCAGCGCCGCCTCTTTGAAACCGCTCCCAGCGAACACGATCGCCAATCACTATGCCGCGTCGTCACCGAAGAGATGCGCCACGGCTGGCAGATGTGCCACCTGCTGATGAATCATTTCGGCTACAGCGGCCGCGTCGAAGCGCAAAAAATGCTGGAGCGCCGTGCCTTCGATCAAAAGCGTCTCCTCGGCGCCTTCAATCAGGATGTCAACAACTGGCTGGACTTTTTCGTTTACACCGATTTCGTGGATCGCGACGGCAAATACCAGCTCACCATGCTCAGCTATTCCGGTTTCGCGCCCCTCGCGCAATCCATGATTCCCATGCTCAAGGAAGAGTCCTTCCACCTGGGCACCGGCCAGGACGGCATCAAGCGCATCGTCAAAGCCGGCGTCGTCCCGCTCTCCATCATCCAGAAGTACATCAACAAGTGGATTCCAGTCAGCCTCGATCTCTTCGGCGTGGACCGCTCCAGCTCCGCGCACTGGTTTTACGTGTGGGGCCTCAAAGGCCGCTACGACGAGCCCACCGCCAGGGCCGCGGCCAATCTCGGACATATGAACGAGCACAGCCGCGAACTCTATCACCAGGAATGCGTCAAGCTCGTGGACATGATCAACAAGAACGTGCCCGTAGGCCAGCCGTTGCTCTATGTGCCCGACGTCAAGTTCAATCGCCACATCGGCGAACACGCCCACAAACCCTACGACGTCCATGGCGAACTCCTCGATGAGCGCGACTTCGTGGCTTATATGCAGGAAATGCTCCCGCAACCCGCCGACCTAGCCACGGTCGAAGACATTCAGTCCGTCGAAAAGCACTGGATCTCTCCCAAAGGCGCGATCCGGTGATCGCCCATTTGGAGTGCGGCGGCTCGCCGCCGCTTTTATGGTTGACACCCTCGCAGCTAAATCATCACCAGCGCACTTTCTCTTCCCTTCCGCCGAAGGGTTTTGCCTTTCTCCCCGCTTCCTGATATCTGATCTCTGATCTCTGATATCTGATAACAGTTATCCGATACCGCCACCCACTCTCCATCGCGCCTCCCTCTCGCTCAATCTGTTCTACAATACTCACGATGAAACCCCTCACCGAGCGCATCCTCATCCAGCAAGGCGACATCACTGATATGGATGTGGATGCCATCGTGAACGCCGCCAACAACGATCTCATCCTCGGCGCGGGTGTGGCGGGCGCCATCTACCGCACGGGCGGCGAAACCATCCAGCAGGAGTGCAACGAAATCGGCAGCATCCCCGTCGGCTACGCGGCCATCACTGGCGCGGGCAAACTCAAGGCGCGCTACGTCATCCACGCCGCGAGCATGGGTCTCGGCGGCGTGCGCACCACTGCCAAATCGCTGCGCACTTCCATCGCGCATTCGCTGCGAATCGCCGCTGAACGCAAGCTCCAGTCCATCGCCTTTCCCGCCATAGGCACCGGGGTTTCCGGCTTTCCGCTGGACGAATGCGCGCAAATCATGCTCAGCGAAGCCATCGAGCATCTGCAGGGCGAAACCTCACTCGAATCCGTTTACTTCGTTCTATTTGATGCCCGCGCCCGCGACGTCTTCCAGTCCACGTGGGACGATCTCCGCAAGCGACTCTCCACGGGAGCCGCTTCCGCATGACCCCGCTCGCCGCACTTCTCGCCGAACGCATCCGCCGCTTTGGCCCAATCACGTTTGCCGAATACATGCGCGAGTGCCTCTACCATCCGGTTCATGGTTACTACAGCCAGCCGGAATCCGCGCGATTCGCCGATTACTACACCAGTCCCGAGGTGCATCCCATTTTTGGCCGCTTGCTGGCGCGCCAATTCGCGGAAATGTGGCAGCAACTCGATCGCCCGTCTGAGTTTTTGCTGGTGGAAGCCGCCGCGGGGGTGGGCCGCTTGGCCAAACACATCCTGGAATTCGCGCAAACCAAATTGCCGGAATTCTACTCCGCGCTGCGCTATGTGGCCGTCGAGCGTTCTCCCGCGCGTTGCGATCAGATGACCGTGCATCTCGCGCCTCATCTCCAGGAAGGGAAGTGCCAGCCATCCATCGAAATTCCAGCCCACATCCCCGCCGGCTGCGTTTTTTCCAATGAGCTTCTCGACGCGCTCCCCGTGCATCGCGTGCGCCAACAGGAGCGCCGCCTTCAGGAAATCTTCGTCGGCAACGACGGCAATTCCTTCGTGGAACTCCTGGTGCCGCTTTCCACCTGCGCCATCAGTGAATACTTCGCCGCGCAACAGATTACCCTCGAAGAAGGCCAGCAAGCCGAGGCGGGCCTCGAGGCTTGCGACTGGATCGGCGAAATCGCGCGGCGCCTGGATCGCGGCTTTGTTCTCACGATTGACTACGGCCACGAAGCCGCCGATCTTTTCGATTCCCACCACATGGCCGGCACCCTGCTCGCTTACGCAAAGCATCAGACTAGCGAAAGTTTTTATGCCGCGCCGGGCGAACAGGATCTGACCGCGCATGTCAATTTCACCGCGTTGCGCCTCTGGGGCCAGCGCCGCGGCCTGGAGACCCTGGGCCTCATTTCCCAAACCGCTTTCTTGCTCGCATTAGGACAGGGGAACGAGTTCGCCGACCTCTACGATGATCGCATGGATGAAACCGGCCGCGTCCGCGCGCGCCTGCAACTCAAAACGCTTATCTATCCCGAAGGCATGGGCGAACGCTTCCAGGTCCTCGTCCAGCAAAAATCCGTTCCCCGCGCCAAACTCACCGCCCTCTCCTCCGTGTAGCGGCCGCCTTCTGAGGCGGGCGCCTTTCTCTTGGGTCTCTTTCTTCTTGTAGGGGCACGATATATCGTGCCCGCGGCGAGTCTTCGAGCCGCCCTCCGGTTCCTCCTTCTTGTGCAGGGCGTGTCCTCCTGCCTGCCCGCGGGAGAGAGGCGTGACTCGTGGCCCGTGCTTCGTGATTTGTGACCCGTGACTTGTGGCTCGTGATTTGTCATCCCGAGCAAGGCGAGGGATCTGCTTTTGTCCTCCTGTCGTGCTGGCGAAAGCCGGCTTTGGAGTGCGGGAGCTTGCTCCCGCCTTTGCGATGCCATCCATTCCTCCGATACAATTCAATTGGCGCCCCTGTGTCACCCCTAAAAGCGGCGGCGAGCCGCCGCACTCCAAGATGTCGGCGCGCCGACATATTTTGGACACGTTACTATGTAGATAAGACACCCACCACCCATGTTTTGCGTAAGTGCGGGAATGATTGGACTTACGGGCGAATGCCACCGATGTGCGGGAATGATTGGAGTTAGGGGTGGTTTGCGGCCCAAAAAGCGAAGAAAAAACAAAAGGATGAGGGAAAAGTCGTCTGGGATTTAGACCGGGGAGGATGTTCCGGGAAGCACGCGCGGGTTTGCGCCGAATGTTCACAACACAGGATAGCACATTATTTACTAACTGTCAATAGATATTTATGAGGTACTAGTTTCGAAACTGGTACGAGGAAGAATGGGAGAAAAAAGAGACCCCAAGACCCACCCTCACGAACCGAGGATGGGGCACCCAAATTCATCTAATCGACTGAGGCCGGGCCACCCGCCTGGTATATCATCCGTTATGAATGGCGGAACGCGATGGGACAGGGAGATCGCTAAATGGCGGAAGAGTCACACAGCGTATTCCAGAATTTCGCATCCGAGCCGGAACGCTACTTGAAGCTCTTCCCCCTTGGGTTAGGCACGATTTATATTGTTGGATTTCTGGTTGTTGCTCTTGAACTGGCTGGCTATGGTACGTCCCCGCTAGAGTTAGTCAAAATCCAATATCTCGCTGCTGGATTTTGGTGTGGTTTGGTAGTTCTTACTTATTATGGACTAACGACCCTTTTTCGTTCTCTCTACTCGGAGTTGATTTCCTTTGAACTGCCGTTTGTTAATCGGGGGAGACTCTTGGCAGCAATTATGGCCTCCCTCGCAACAGTCCTAGTTGTCATTGGTGGGAGCGCCGCATCTTTATATATCCTGCCCAAGATTTGGTGGATATCACCCCCCATAATAGGAAGGATGTTTGCTAGGTTCTCTTGGCTCCAATCCGTTGGGCCAATCGTAATCCCGTTGGCTTTCTTTGATATCACCCTGCGAGTTTACCGTTCGCGCAATGAGGGAGCTGAGCCGCCCAGAAAGTTCAGAATCCGAAAATGGCTCTTCATAATATTTTGTGTATGCGGCCTTACTGTTGGGTCTGTCGCCTACATTGTGAGTTTTGCGCGTTATGTATATCCAAACATTCCGTTTTCGCTCGGTGGGGGACAGACACGCCAGGTCATCTTCTGGTTGGGCGACAGTGCTGGAACAGCGGATTCGTTCTTAGAACGAGACGGCGCCAAACCATACACTATCTCTTATGAACTCCTTGTCGAAGGCGAGAATTCACTAGTAGTCGTATCTCCGAAAGAAGGGCAACAAGTAATCGAGGTCGATAGGAAATCGGTTGGCGCGATGGTGGTGCTGGGCAACCGCACCGGGCCAGCACACGTTCAGCGGGGTACAACCGAAGGCGAGCCGAGTCATTGAACGGTCTGGGGCTGGCGCAGCCTCAACGCGGTGAGTCAACCTCGGGTGGCCTACCCTTGCGGTTTGCGCAAGGGTGGGTCCGCTCTTCCTTTTCCTCCTCCCCCTCCCCGCGACCGCAGTGCCGGTTCAGGCCCTTCGGCATAAAACCGCACCAAAACTCCCACACCTGAAACCGACGTGTGGGGCACCCTCCGTCTCTATGTACCTCCGTGAGATTTGTTGAAGTGATATCCTCTCCCCGTGCCCCATGTCAACCCATCCCACCACCCTTAACCAAGGCCACCCGCCCCGCTTCGCCGATGACTCGATCCACGAAATAATCCCTCGCCAAATCCGCTCAAAGAAAAACTGCACCAGCCTTTGCACGTGTAGTATAAACTCACAATTATATGAAGGATGAATTCGAGAAGCGGGCGCCTTTGGCTCTCCTGGGGCTTCTCCTCGTGAGTCCGGTGACGGTCGGGCAAATCCCCCCTTCCAAGCCCGACGTGCCGTCTAGACCAGCCGGGATTGACGCTACCTATGTCGTCAAGGACCCGTACCTCGGCCAGATCACAGTCCACCTCCATGATGAAGAAGGAAAACTGATCGAGGATGAAAAATCCAAGAGCTCCCAAACTTCATTTTCTGTTGAATATGAGAAAATCAATTTTGTCCAAGTGCAGAATGATTCCCTCGGCCCAAATGCGGTAAAGCGAGTTGTGTCTATCCGAGGCTCTGACGGTAATTCTATGGTGATCCTTCTTTCTACTGAGTTGGAAGCGAAGGCCACGGCGGATTACGTTGGGCGGCAAGCATCCTTGGAGCTGATCGGAGATGCATGGCGTGTTCGCAAGCCTTTCAAGTGCCCAAGCGACAATCCGACGGGTTGTCTTGATTTCAAAGAGCTTCTTGACCACAATGATCCGGACATAGTCGAAAGCTTTTACACAAATGATGAGAACTCCCCCACCTACGCGTGCTTTAACGATGCTGAAAGAGAATTTTTCATTATCTCGTATACTCATTTCCCGTCTTTAAAATCTGGATGGTTTCACCGAAGCGTTTTTAAGAACGGACAATCGAGCAACTTCGACTATGGAGGTATAGATTGGTCTATGGGAAGCTTCGGCCAGATCAGGAAAACCAAGCGGGGGCAGCAGAAACCCGAGACGGTTGGGTCGGTGGACGCCTCGTCTTTGACCTTTGAAGACAAGTTTACAAACAAGATGAACACTACCACCGAATACACTTTAAACATTCGGTGGTCTACCGGTCGGTACACTGAAAACCTCTCGGGGAAAGACGAAAAAGGAAAGACCTTTTTCGTCGATTATTCCGGAATTTGCGTCAAACTAAATTAGATAACACCGCGACCCTTTAACTATGGCGTCGGGGGGGCAAATTGCGGCGCGGCGGTGTGCACCGGGAAAACCCTGCTCACATGAACCAAGAAAATTCTCTGCTCCACCCGCCTCTAAAAGTAAACTTCCCAATGCACCGCTACCGACTCGTCCGTTTTGTTTCTAATAACCAAATACCAATCGTCATCAAAGTTTACTTCTATTTTCTTGTCTATGGAGGTCTTGTCGTAAAATCGAACACCGGGCAACGGCTTTACAAACAACGTTTTAATGTCCGCAACATCCACAAGATATATGGAGACGGCTCCGCTGGACTCCACATAAAGATTTATTTGTCCCCTAGTCGGAGGTCGATACCGAACCTTGCGAAGTTCCCCTTTTGCAATAATTTCTGTGGGCACGAGACTTATTTCCCTTCCATGTCCGTAGTTGGGGGCGCTGGCGCAGTTTCCGCCGATACTGCGGACTGTGGCTGACGCTTCACTCCTAAAATCTCGTATGCCTCCTCCAGAAAAATTCTCACCGGAACATAAAACAGCGGAATCATCACCAGCAGAACTGCTTTCCAATTTAAGGTGAGACCGTGAAGAATCTCCTTGTCCGTAGTATCTAGTTTTCCACGAACCAAGAGATACGAAAAATAAAAGGTCAGTCCAAGCATTACCAAAATAAGCGCACGCCCAAGTACACCAATCAGCCAGTCGAGAGCGGAGCATATTTTCTCGTGCTTTTTGGGGGCCATTTTCTGCGATAGTACCACAGAAGTCGTTCAATTCAGGCAACTGGGCTGTACATAATCTCCTATAATGAAGTGGCTGATTAGATGACGGCGTCGGCTCCCTCGACCGAGTAGACTTGGTAGCGCTAACGACCAAGGCTCGGAAGGAAGGAGCCGAGCGATGTTAATTATAGGATGCGATTTTCACACACGCTATCAGCAGATTGCCATGGCCAACGACGAGACCGGAGAGTTGCTTCTCGAGCGGCGCTTGGATCACCAGAGCGGTGAAGCTCACGCGTTCTACCGCAGCTTGCAAGGACCGGTGCGCGTAGGCATCGAAGCCACTGGCCCCATTCACTGGTTCGAGCGATTGCTCGCGGAACTCGGTCACGAATTGTGGATCGGGGACGCCGCGAAGATTCGCGCCAGTGAAGTCCGCAAGCAAAAGACCGACGAACGCGATGCCGCGCTGATTCTCGAGTTGCTGCTCGCGAAACGCTTTCCGAGAATCTGGGTGCCCACACCGGCGGAGCGGGATCTGCGGCAGTTGCTCTGGCATCGCCACAAGCTGGTCTGCCTGCGCACCATGTTGGGCAACCAACTGCACGCGCTGGCCCTGAGCCAGGGGCTCTGTCGCAAGAAAAAGCTGTTCACCAAGAAGGGCCGCGCCGAGTTGCTCCGCTTGAGCCTTGCTCCGTGGGCTAGCCGGCGGCGCGAAGAACTTCTGAAACTGCTCGATCAAGTCGAGGCTCCGATCGCGGAACTGGATCGCGCGGTTCTGGAAGAAGCCCATCGCCGTGCAGATGCGGTTCTCTTGATGACCCATCCCGGAGTTGGCCCGGTTACGTCCCTGGCGTTTGTTCTGACCATCGGTCCGGTAACGCGTTTTCGCCGCAGCCGGAAGCTGGTGAGCTATCTGGGACTGAATCCGACGGAGGAATCCAGTGGCGGCCGGCGGCGGCTCGGGGCCATCAGCAAACAGGGCAACACCATGGTGCGGTGGTTGTTGATCGAAGCCGTGTATCCCGCGGTTCGGTTCGATCCCGCACTGCGGCAGGACTATCTGCGGTTGAAGTTCCGTCGAGGACACGCGGTGGCGAAAGTGGCCATCGCGCGCAAGTTAGCTGTGCGTATGTACTGGATGCTGCGTAGTGGAGCAGAGTACGCACGGCTGGTTCGCATGCAAGGCGGCTCGGGGGCCACCCTGATGGACGCAAGTTCATCGCTAGGCTGATTGAGCACCTTGCTCCCCCGAGGGATCGGGGGATCTGAAGAATGAATCCTGATCGGAAGTAGGCAGATCGAATAGATGGCTGGTGGAACCAGAGTCCACCCATGATTCACGAAGCGAGCCTTGGTCGAAATGAGGAAAGCGTCCCTTCTAGGTAAGAAGAAAACGAGCCGCTCGCGGCTCGTGCACTGGAAGTGTCTCTTGACAACGCCAACGCCGTCATAGAGGGTGGCGCACAGATCGATGGGCAGAGCAATCCTGGGTGCCGCACTCTTTGGGTTTGGTTCACAAAGGGTGCGGGTTTTGACTTTTCCACGGCTGCCACCCTCTTCTTTCCCTTCCACTCCCTTCGCACCTGACTCGACGCAAGTTTCTCAAGAGTGCCCAAGATTTTCCTTGACTGTCTATTAATCCTATAGTATAATATATCTGAGTAGTATAGCTGCCTCCGCGCGGCTAGGGGCTGTCCTTACAACAGAGGCCCCAGGCTCTTTGAAAATTAACCCCCGGCAAGCACTTTCTAACCCCCTTTGGAATCATCACTTCCAAAAGTGTATGAAAACAAACAAACTTATCCCCTCTAGAATCAACACTTACAAAAAACAGGGGGGAGGGTCAGTGCACTTTTCCGCGCGTGATTCTTACGGATTCGGCCTCTTCAAAGTAGGCCGTTCGCCCGAGGCTGGCTCGGGCATATCGGCAGTTTTCGCCTTTGCTGGCGTGGCACTGGCATCCGTCGGCGTGACCGCAGGCATGCCATTTTCCGTGTACGCCTTCTTCACCAGCGCTTCGACGTTGTCCTGCGCGCCCCCGGTATTGTCGTTGGTTTGCCGCGCCTTGCTGTATTCGTTCAGGGCGCGCTCGCGTTGCCCCAGCAAATCGAAAATCTTCCCTAGGTAGATGTGGCCCCACACCTCCGTCCACTTCTCGGATGGCTCCGGAACCGTGGCCAGGGCTTCGCGAAAGGCGTTGGCCGCGGCCTGATAATTCTTCTGGTAGAAAAACGCCTCGCCCATGCGGAAATTCGCCAGCGAGCGGTTGGGCTGAATGCTTAGCGCCCTCTGGTACTGCTGCACCGCATCGTAGTATTTCCCAAGTTCCGCCAGTTCTTCTCCGCGCGCAATCGCGGCCCGAGCCCGCAGGCTCGGCGAACTCTTCAGGATCAAGTTGTTGGGATCAATGCGAATACCGCCGGGTTTCGGCCGCCCAAAAGTCTCCACCGTGAAATCGGACTCCGTGCCCACGACGTCAATGGTCTTCAGCTCCGGATTCCCCTCGGTATCAATGCGTATCTGAATGGGCATGGCGAACGTGTCCAGCGGCTGCTTGAGCTTGCCGACGATGCGAAAACCCTTGCGCGTCCGGTAGGTCACATACTCCAGCGTAAATTCCGGTATGCCCGTGGAGTTCAGCCATTGCGAGAAGTAGCCCTGCAAATTCAGCGGCGTTTCACCGCGCTTTGTCGCTGTGTCCGCGGCAGCGGTGGCCATGCTCTCGAAAGCCGCCATGGTTGCGGTTTTGCCCTGGAACGTGGTGTAGAAGGTGTGCAGCAGCGTCTTGAACGCGACGTCACCCATCTGCACGCGCAGCATGTGAAAGAGCATCGCGCCCTTGTTCATCACCACGGAGCGGTACTCCGCGGTGTATGGCACCAGCCGCGCCGACTGCGCCACCGGCGCCGAATCCTCAAACATCAGCGCGCCCACCGCAAATTCGTCAATGGCCTTCAAACCGGCTTCCTTGCCGAAATTCTGCTCGGCGTAAAGCTCTTCGGAATAGCGCGCCAGTCCATCGCTGATCCAGGCATCCGCGGTGGAGGCCGGCAGCACCTCGCTCCCCCACCACTGGCCCGCCACCAGGCGGCTCAGCGTGCGATCGCTGTACTTGGGGTCCCACACGCGATGGCCCAGCATCACCACACCTGGCGCGGAAAACTCCCGTAGCGTTCCGTCGGGCAATTCCACGACGCTGATATCCGGGTCCGGCAGCGGCCCGAATAAATCCGAAAAAATAATTTCCTGGTGGGCGACGATATTCGCGAACTCCTGCGCCTTGCCGGAATCGGCGTGCGGCGCATACACGGCCACGCTGATCCCCTCGGCCTGCTTGGGATTCAATTGCAGCGGGCCTGCCACGAAGGAGCCGTTGGGTTCCGGGCGGTCGCAGTGAAACGTGTATATCAAGCGCTTGCCCTCGGCAGGTGCGCGCGGCGCGATTGGCTGCGGCGAATCGGCTTTGCCCGTCCCCGCCATCGCCATCGTATCCGGCACATTCAGCCGGAACGTCCCCGTGTAGCGGTTCGCCGGATAATTCGTCAGCGGAAACCACCGCGACGGCAGCAGCAGGTACACCCAATCCTTCCCAATGGATGCCACGCGAATATTCGGCACCGGGCTGTTCTCTTCATTCACCAGAAGCCCAGCGTAGCTGAAGGTCAGCGTCACGGTTTTGCCGACCGCCACCGGCTCGGGAAGATTTACGTTGACGAAGAGGGGATTATCGTTCTCGCGCTGAAACGTGAGCGATTTTCCGTCGGCGGTCTTGACGTCCCTCACATCGAGATTTTGGTGTAATTCGACGCGCAGATTCGTGGAAACGTCCATGGCGCGGAAATCGATCTTCACAACCGCGTTAATGGATTGGCCGGTGGTGTCCAGATAGGCGGCCAGCTGGTAGTTTTCCGCCAGAAAGCTCGGTGGACGCGCCGTCTGGGCGCGCAGGGGCGAGCAGAAAGCCATCAGAATCAGGAGCAGGGCCGGCCACACCGCGGGGCAGCCCAATTGGCGTCGCGTCATCGTTTACCTTTCCGGAGAAATCCCATCCGGCCCATGTACATAGGATAGCAACGGCTTAGGAAGCGTTGCCAGTGCCAGGGCCCAGTAAAGCGGCAATCTGATCGGCGGCGCGTTCAATGGCCCCCGGCGGCCCCAATTTCCGCCGCACCTCGGCCAGCCCGCTGCGCAATTCTTCTCGCGCGCTGGCGTCTTCCAGCAGGCGCAGGGTCTCGGCCGCCACGCGCTTCGGGATAAAGCGGTCCTGCACCAATTCCGGCACCACCTTGCGCTCCGCTATTAGATTCACCATGGCGAAGAAGGGTGTACGCACGAGGGGCCCCGCCAAAGTGGCCGTCAGCGCCGAAACTTTGTAAATCACCACCATGGGCACATCGAGCAACGCGGCCTCCACGGTAGCGGTGCCGCTGGAGACGATCGCGGCATCGGCGGCAGCTAACGCGTTGTACGTTTCCCCCTCGACCACGCGCACCGTCAGTGCCGCGGGCCAGCCCTCTTTCAAACGCTCCACGTTTTGCGCATGCGCGGCTGCGACCACGAACTGCGCCGGTACCTTCCCGTGAATGATGGCGCAGGCCTGCTGCAAGATGGGTAAATGATGCGCCAACTCCCCCGCGCGGCTGCCTGGCAAAACCGTCACAATCTTGCCGGCGGGATCCAGGCCCTGCGCGGCGCATAATTGCGCCCGGCCCTGTGTCGCGCTCACCGCGCCCACCAGCGGGTGCCCGATAAACTCCGTGGGGACGCCGGCATTGCGGAAAAACTTTTCTTCAAACGGAAAAATGCACAGCGCTTTTACAAATCGCTCGCGGATCAGCCGCACACGCCACGGACGCCACGCCCAGAATTGCGGGCAGATGAAATAAACATTGCGAATGCCGCGCGGAAGAAGCTTGCGCGCCAGCCGCAGGTGAAATCCGGGGAAGTCCGTCAGTATGGCCAGCGCGGGTTTCCGATGGTCCGCTTCGCTCACCAGGCGATCCATGGCCCTCAGCAGCGACGGCAGACGGCCAAGGATTTCCGTGATGCCCACGACCGCCACTTCGGAAGAGTCCGTGATGATCTCAACGCCGGCCGCGCGCATCTGCGGTCCGCCCATGCCGAAGATTTTCACGTCCAGCCGCGCTTGCAGCGCCTTTGCAAGCCGTGCCGCGTACATATCCCCGGATGCTTCACCGGCGGAAAGCAATAAAGGAATCGGTGGCATGAGAGAGATGATGCTCAATCGCTGGTGGGAAGCGAAGCCGGCAGCGGAGAAGAGCCTGCCAGGCGGTCGTTGGCCAGCGGTTCGTGGAGCTCCTGCTCCTTATACTGCAACTGGTACAGGCGATAGTAAATGCCGCGCTGCGCCAGCAGTTCCTGGTGCGCGCCCTGCTCGCGTAACCGGCCCTTGTGGAAGACGAGAATGTGGTCGGCGTCCTGAATGGTGCTCAAGCGGTGTGCGATCACCAGCGCCGTGCGGCCGGTCAGCAACCGGTTGAGGGCTTCGCCAATCAGCAATTCCGTTTTTGTGTCTACGCTGGAGGTGGCCTCGTCCAAAATCAGGAATCGCGGATTGTGCGCCAGCGCCCGCGCGAAGCTGATCAATTGCCGCTGGCCCACGGAAAGCGTGGAGCCGCGCTCGTTCACATCCGTGGCCACGCCTTGCGGCAGCGATCGAATAAACTCACCCAGGCCGATTTCCCGCAGCGCATGCTCCACGTCCTGCCGCGTGATTCCCTTCGTTCCCAGCCGGACATTAGATTCGATGGTGCCGGTGAAGAGAAACGGATCCTGTAGCACAATGCCGAACTGCTTGCGCAGCTCCTGCAAATTCAGTAGGCGTATATCCACGCCATCCAGCAGAATCTGGCCGCGCTGAATATCGTAGAAGCGCAGCAGCAGCGAAATCAGCGTGGTCTTGCCCGCGCCCGTGTGGCCCACGATGGCAAACGATTGTCCCGGCAGCATGCGGAAGGAAACATCCCGCAACACCCAGTCCTCGTCGGCGGGTTCGGCCACATTCCGATAGCTGAACCATACATTGCGGAACTCCACTTCGCCGCGCGGCTTCACGATCGCTTGCGCATCGGCATGGGTATCGATGGTAATCGGCTCATCTAGTAGCTTGAAGATGCGTTCGGAAGCCGCCATCGCGGACTGCAAAATGTTAAATTTTTCGCTCAAGTCCTGAATCGGCCGGAAGAATCTCTGCGCGTACATCGTGAACGCGGTCAGAATACCCAGGCTCAGTGTCCCGCCCAGTATCCGGTTGCCCCCCGAATAGTAGATCAGGGCGATGGTCGCGAAGCTCAAGAACTCCACCGCGGGATAAAACAGCGCATAGGCGAGGATGGCATCCCGCCACGCCAGCATGTTGTCCTTGTTCCGCCGCGCAAACTCCTCTCGTGCTTTGCGCTCGCGGTTGAAAAGCTGCACCACGCTCATTCCGGAAATGTATTCCTGCAAAAACGCGTTAATCCGCGCGATGGCCGTCCGGATCTTACGGTTCGCGTCGCGCACGTATTTGCGAAACACCAGCGTCACCACAAAAATGAAGGGCAGCACCGCCAGCGCGTCCAGCGCCAGCCTGCGGTCGATGGAAAACAGCCAGCCAGCCATCACTACCAGCAGGAAGAAATCATTGATCATGGTCACGACGCCGGCCGCAAAGAGGTCGTTCAGCGCGTCCACGTCCGTGGTCACCCGCGTCATCAGCCGTCCCACCGGGTTCCTGTCGAAATAAGTCATGGGCAGCCGCTGCAGGTGCCCGAAGATCTCCTTGCGCATGTCGTACATCGTCTGTTGCCCGACGCGCTGCATGATCCGGATCTGAATGTATTGCGCCAGAAAATCGAACAGCAGCACGAGTATGTAAATCCCGCTGATCAGCAGCAAGCCATGCTTTGCCTGGACCACGTTGATGACACCCGTTGTGCCCGGTATCAGGTATTTGTCGATAGCCTTCCAGAAAAGCGCCGGCGGCGCCAGCTCCAGCGGCGTCACCACGGACACCAGGGCCATTGCGAACACCACGCGCCACTTGTATGGCCGCATGTAGTCCAGCAGCCGCTTCATGAGCTGCGAGTCGTACGATTTTCCTAGCGCTTCTTCTTCTTGAATATTGCTCATGCCCGTTCGAGCTCTTCTTCCAGCAACTGCTTTTGGTACAGATCCGCGTAATAGCCCTGCCGCGCCAGCAATTCATCGTGCGTGCCGCGCTCGATGATCTGGCCGTCCTTCAGCACGACGATCTGGTCGGCGTCGCGCACCGTGGAAGTGCGGTGGGCGATCAAAATCGTGGTGCGGCCGCGCATCACGCCACGCAACTGCCCCAGGATTTTTTCTTCGGTCTGCGTATCCACCGCGGAAAGGGAATCGTCCAGAATCAGTATCCGGGGATCGCGGACAATCGCGCGAGCGATAGCCGTACGCTGTTTCTGCCCGCCGGAAAGAGTGATGCCGCGCTCGCCTACCATCGTTTCGTATTTCTTCGCGAAGCCCTCCACGTCGCCATGCAAGCTGGCGATTTCCGCGGCTTCCTGCACCTCGAGAGGATCGTGCGCCGGCACGCCAAACGCAATGTTCTCGCCCACCGTCTCGCTGAACAGAAAAGTATCCTGCGGCACGTAGCCGATCGCGCGTCGCAGCGATTCCAGCGGCCATTCGCGGATGGCGTGCCCGTCGATCAGCAACTGGCCCGGCGGCACTTCCCAGAGCCGCGCCACCAGCGCCGCCAGGGTCGTCTTTCCGCTACCTGTGGGTCCGACAACGGCGAGGGTTGAGCCGGCAGGAATCGTGAGATTGATATTGCGCAGAACCGGCTTAGGTTCATGCCCGTTGGAAGCGGGCGCGCCGTTCCCGGAAAGCGTCGTGGGATAAGTGAAGTTTAAATTACGGAACTCGATGCTGCCCTCAGGCTGTCTTCCCGCGGGGAGTTTGGCGTCGCGATCGTCAATCTGCGTCTTGGCGCGCAGGATGTAGTTCAACCGCCCCATGGACGCCGCGCCGCGCTGGAAAATATTCGTCACCCATCCGAGAGCGATCATCGGCCATGCCAGAAAATTCAAATAGGTGTTGAACGTAATCAGCGCGCCCAGCGACATCTGTCCGTACAGGAACCGGTAACCGCCCTGCCACAGCACGATCAGAAAGGTAGTCCCGATCATTGCCGTCAACGACGGCATGAACATGCTCCACATCCGGATCAATTGCACGTTTTTCGCCACGTACTCGCGGTTCGGCTCGTCAAATACGCGAATCTCCGCCTCTTCCTGTGCGTACGCTCGAATCACCCGCACTCCGGAGAGATTCTCCTGCACTTTCGCGGAAAGCGTTGCCAGTGACGCTTGAATCTTTTCGTACAGTTCGTGGATTACTTTGCCGAAATGCCGCACCGTGAGCACCACCACCGGAACCGGCAACAGCACCCATAAAGTCAGCGATTTCGACAAAACCACCATCACTGAAATCGACAAAACCATGGTCACGATGGTCGTGCCGCTGTACATGATTCCCGGGCCCAGCACCATGCGCACGGCGTTCAAATCGTTTGTCGCGCGGGACATCAGTTCGCCCGTGCGGTTGCGCACGTAAAACTCCGGCTCCATCACCAGCAGCCGGTCCAAAAGGTCGTTGCGAATATCGAATTCGATGTCGCGCGATATGCCGATCAGGACCCAGCGCGTCGCGAACGACATCAAGCCCTTCAGCCCGATGCACCCGATCAGAATCAGGCAATAAATCCACAGCGTGCGCCGGCTGTGCGGTTGGTAGTACGGCACCAGATCGCTTAGCCAACTCAGCGGCGGCACGTCATGCGCTCCGTGCATTGCCAGTTCGAACGGCCGCGGGCTCCCCGCCAGCGTGTCCGTGATGATTCCCGTCGTCAGCGGCACCACGTTTCCGATCAGCCCCATCAGCAACAGCGTGAGCATGCCCAGCGCAATCGCGCCTTTGTAGCGTCCCAGGTAGGGCAGCAGCCCTTGCAGGTTCTCCCACGAGGAGACCTTGGCGCCCTTCTTCGCGGGCTCCCCTGCGCGCAGCGCTGCGGCCGCCGTGCTCATCGCAATTTGGACCTCGGATTATCCAGCGTGGGGGCTTCACCCAAGAAATGCGTGTACGAGTAGTCCATGGACTGGTAGCGTTTCGTCGCCGGGTTCCAGCGAACCGCGATCGGCAACGTGCGCCCGCTCGCGCCCGCCTGCACCGGAGTGAGATAAAGTGACAATCCTTGCTCCGCGCTGTTTTCGTACTGCAGTTTCCAGCCGCTCACGGCTTGCAGCGGCGTGAGCGCCAGGTAACCGTTCGCGTTCTTCAGGTGTTCGTCGCAGCGCACCAATTCCACCCACTTGCCATCTTCGTTTTCGGCGATCACGGCGCGCGTGACCACGGTACCCGCGACCGTGCTTTTGGGCGTGTTGGGCACAACGTTTGCCGCCAGAAATTGCTGCTTGCCCGTCTTTGCCAGGTCGCCAAAAAGCAAGACCTGCGCCTCGCTCCCCAAAAGCGATTTTGTGGCCTCCTGGATTTCCTCGGGAATGGCGGGCTTCTGCGCGGCGTCTGCGGCGGGTTTTGGCGTATCGGTACTACAGCCCTGCAAAGATGCGGCGATCACCAGCAGGCCAAGACACGCGGCATAAAGCGGTAAAGGAAAACGGCGGTCGCTCGGGGAACGCGTCGCCTTCTTGTGGGGCTCTGTCTGTTGCTCAGGGGAACGAAGCATTCAAGTCCTTTCCTTCATAGACGCACCAATCACCGCCAAGTAACCGCCCCACCGCGCTCCCGTTGGTCCCATCACAAACTGGGCGCCGCCAGCGTAATCTCCACCACGTGTCCCGCCTGCCCGTCCTTTTCCTTCGTGCAAAGCACTTCCATCACTTGCGGCACATCCGGCCCCGCCCAGTCGAACGCGTAATACCACAATTCTAACGGTTGCCCGTCCCTCGTGCTAGGACTCCGCGAGTCCGGCTCACCATACAATTGAGTCACTTTGGTCGTCGCATCTCCCAATCTCAGCCCGCGACCCGTCTTCCACGGGCTCGGTGGTACTGCAAGACAATCCGCAGTCAGGTTTACAGCGCCTGCCCGGATCACTTCGATCTTCTTTCCCGTGTCGAAGTCAATGGCCAGCAATTGCTTGCGACACGGGTCCAGCCAAATGGTCTGTGAGTCGTTCGTCGAACTCTTTGGATCAATGTTGCGATAGAGGCGCACAGCTCGACTCAGTCTGTCCCGCCCGGGCCGCAACCCCGCCAGCGTCAACTCATTCGCCCGGTGCGTTGCCTTTTTTGGCGGCGTCTGCGCGATTACGAGTGTGCTCGTTAACAATACTGCCAGCAGCACTCTCCTTACAGGGCGACCACTCCGCAAGCCGGCTGGCATGATTCTGTCCTTGTCTCCACTTAAACTGAAAACTGACAACTGAAAACTTACAACTTATTATCCCTGTCCCAAAATCGCATCGAGGCGCGCCTCAAAATTCTCTTCCCCTTCGCTCCACAATTCGCTTCGCTCCACCGGCAAGGCGTGCTCCACCGCTTCCGCCCAGGCGAATAACTTTTGGATGTTTTCCCGGGTCTTCTGGTGATACTGCTTCAGATTCTCCCCACTGGTCATCCACCTTCGGAAGGTTTTCTCGATGAGATGATCCGAACCGGCAAACGGGTCCGAGGCCGCGCCGGGTGCGAGCAGCCCGGCATGCCCGGTAAAAAAGTGCTCGAAGCCCAGGTCAGCGGAAAACTGGCCCTCGCTTGCGGCCGCGCCGTCGTCGTAGTCTTTCCCCTGGCACAGAATCACCAGCGGCTGCGGCCCTTGCTGCCACTTCAACGTCTCAATGTCGAAGGCCCACAAGTCCCACCTCGCATCGACAATGTAAGCAACATCCGAAAAGAGCTGCTGCGCGGCGAGCGCCGCGACCTCTGCCGGGCCGTAGTTCTGCTCGCGGAAGTCCCACTCCACGATGGGTGTTTCCCTGGCATCCACGGCCTGCACAGTAAGCTGATCAAACCCCGCGTGCGATTCGGACAGGGGAACGCTGGCGAGGAATCGCGCAAACTCCGCGATCATCGTTTCTTCGGAAAAGTCACGCGTCCACACGCGCAGATACGCCCGGTTGGCCATGGGAAAGCCTAAGAATTATACAGGGCTTGGGCCGCGCTCGCGAACGGAGCGCCGAGAGAGGCAATGCCTGTGCGATGTATGCTCCGAGCGGCGATTGCCAGACGTCACTTTGCGTCAGTGACCGGCTTCACGTTCTGCACGGTAAACTGACCCGCGTCACGCCGGGGCGGAGCCACCTTGGGCTCCTTCTTCTTGGGCTTCTTCGCTTCTCGTCTTCCTTTGTCTCTGTTTCCCATGAGAGGTAGGTTGCCACAACTTGCCGGCCATAGCCAGTGGAATCGCTTCACAACTGGCCAACGGCGCGCCGTGCAGCCCGCTCAGGGCTTCGGCGGCGCGGGCTTGTCGAAACCCGCGGCGATCTGCTGCAGGCGCTCCCGCAGGGTCTCCCCGAAGCGCGAGAAGACTTCGCTGGTAGCTTCCTTCAAGCGCGCTTCGGCGGTCGCGGCGATTTTCGCGATGACGTCGCGGGATTGATGATCGAGTGTAGCCACGGTTGCCACCATCCAGGAGTTAGTAATGTTTTCCAGGCGCCCGCGGTATTGCGCCGCCGCCTCTTCGCTGATCTGCGCCACTTCGCTGCGCATTTCCGATTGCTTGGCGTCGCCCATCGCTCTCCACGCATCCAGCACGCTGTTGAAGCTGGACTGCACTTTTTCCTGCGCCTCCGCCAGGCCCCTTTCCACCGCGCCATGCATCGAGGTTTGGAAGCGCCGCAGAAACTCTTCCTGTCCGGAATTCAACTGGTTGCCATATTCCACGCGCGCTGCATCCAGGCGTTCGTGCGATTCTTCGACGCCCTTCTGCACCAATTCGTTGAACCCATCCAGCTCCTGCCGCGCATTGCGCTGAATTTCGTCGGTGAAAGCCGCGGAGGTGGTATCGGCCGCCTCGGAAAACAGGATTCGCACGCGCTCGAACGCGTCGCGCACCGATTCTTCCAATTGCTGCTGGGTCTGGGCCACGAAGCCCCGGCTCGCCTGGCTCAATTCGCTGCTGAACACGCCGGAAACTTCGCCGGCCTTTTCCCGGAGCTGCGCGTTGGACTGTTCCGCCAGCTTTTCCGTCAGACTCTGCAACTGGGTTTGCGTTTTTTTCTCGTACCATTCCGCGGACTTGAACATTTCTTCCAGCGTGTGGTGCTTCAGGTCCGCGGCCTTGCTTTCCAGTTCCTCCAGGTTGCGCCCGGTAATGGTCTGTGAGGACTCGTTCAAGATCTGTTCCACGGTGCCCAGATTTTCGCGAAAGCGCGCCAGAGAATCGGCGAAGGCTTCGTCGGCGGTGGCGCGAACGCGATCCTGCTGCATGGTCATGGCGGCATCCAGCAGCGAGCGGCCTCCCGCCAGCCGGTGAATCGCCTCTTCCGTGTGCGCCAGGTGCGGCTGCACCAGGGCCTCTACCTGCTCGTCGAATTTCTCCAGCGCCGCGCTGTTGGCCGCTTCAAAGCTGCTGCGGATGCGCGCGTGAATTTCCTCAAACAGATCTTCCGAGCGGCGCTGCAGTTCATTGCGGTGCAGGCTGAGGACATCGTTGAGTTGCGATTGGAAGCCGTCCACGGCCTGCTGCTGCACCGTTTCGATCCGGGCAGCGTGCTGTTCCAGCCGTTCAGACACGCTGTTGGCGCGACCCAGGATATCTTCCAGTTGCCGCGTATGCGCTTCTATCGCTTCGCGCACGCTAGCGCTCTGCCTGGTCCCTTCTTCCTGCAATTCCGCGCGCAGCCCCTTGGTCTGCTCGTGCAACGCTCCCGAAGCCTGCTCCTGGGCCGCCTGAATCGCCGATTCCAGGGTAGCCTGCCAGCGGGTCTGGGCGGACTCAAGTTCGCGGGCCAGCTGTTCGCGCAGGGAATTCTGCGCCTCCGTCAGTGTGCCGGAAACGCGTTCGTGCAGTTCGTTCACCGCCGTCGTCAACGCTTCCCGCTCCGCCCCTGTGGACTCCTCGCGCCGCCGCGCCTCTTCTTCGGCCTGCTGCGCCGCCGCGTCCAGCCGCGAAGTCACTTGGGTATCGACCGCTTCCGCTTGCGTGCGCAGTTTTGCCGCGGCTTCCTCGGCTTGTCCGCAGAGTGTTTGCAGGGTGTCGTGCGCAGCGGAGAGTTGCTTTTCGTGCTGGTCGCGCTGCAAAGCGCCTTCGCGCGCGAGTTGCGCCGTCAATTCGTGCGTCAGTTGCTCCAATTGCGGCGCCAGCCAGCGCGGCAATTCCGTTTTCAACGATTCCGCGGCGGCAGCCTGCGCGGAGCGTGTTCGCGTTTCCGTTTCCTGCTGGATTGTGCCGATGGCTTGGGCCGTTTCACGCGCTATTTCTTCTCGAAACGCTACGTACTTCTGTTCCCACTGCTCAAAGGCTTGCCGGTGCTCGCTGCTCACCGCTTGCACCGCCGCTTCGCGCGCGGCCGCATGAATCTGCTGCTTCGCTTCCGCCAGCAGGCGCGCGACCTGCCGGGCCAGTTGCAGCGACGCGTCCGTGGCGCTCGCCGGGGCAGGGAAGACCCGCAAGTTGTCCGGCGATGGTCCGCCCGATTCCGCTTCCACCGGCGGCAGGGTCACTTCACCCGCGAGCGGCATCGTCGCACTGGTCGGTAATTCGGCGGGAATCCCGCTGCCCGCGGAAATGCTTGGTTCTTCCGGGAAGGCAAACCAATCGTCGGGCGGGAACGCAATTCCCCAGGTGTTGCCGGGCTGTTCTAACTCCAGGGCCACTTGGAAGAGTTGCCGCACCGTCCGCGGCCGCTGGATCCACGCCACCTTCCCCCGCACGCGCCGCGGCGAATGGCCGGAATCCGGGTGGGGCACTTCCAGGTTCACCCACATGTTTTTCAGGACGTAATGCTTGGACTGGTAGCGGCAACCGTGGCAATTGATGATGAGTGTGGACGTGCGCTCGGCGAAGGGACGTCCGAGGGCATCCACGCCGGTCACCGTGAGCGGCACGGCCTGCACGATCCGCGTGCTGCGCCGCTTCCTCAATTCAGAGCTCGTGTTCACTGCGCCTTCGGTCACCATATCGCTTGCCTCGTCGTGAGGATGAGGCGCTTCTTCCGGTGCCAGTTCGGGCCCGTTTTCTTCATTTTGCATCGTCGCCGTTCCGTTTGTAACATCCACCCTTACAATGACTTAGGGCTGCTTCGGGGGCAGGACATCGTGCTCCTGTCCTCGCTCGGCCCCGCTCAGAAACGTCCATATTTCCTTGGCCACCCAGATCGGCCCTACCAGCAAATAGATTGGTCCCTGAAAAAACGCCGGGTGATTGCCCTCGACCCGGTGTCCCACGAACAGGAGAACCCAGCCACCCACGAAACACGATACTCCCCAGCGCCACTTCAGCAGCACTAGAAGGATAATCCCGGAAAAAATCAGCGGGATCCCAATGCCATGGAGCAGCTTATTCCATGACGAACCATGTTCGTGATCGTACCGAGCCATGTAGTGCGCCAATCTGGGCATTGCGCACCTCCTGCACCGGTTCGTGTCGAACCAGTCGCGATATGGTGGGGACTTCCACCGCGGGAATCAAACTTTATCCTGAATTGCTCTGCTTGCCTAGAGGGAGAAACATCCTAGACGTACTAGCGCTGCCGGTTCACGAGTTTTTTGCTTTTTCTTCTTGCATTTGCGCTCAACCCGCGGCAATTCCCGCCTGCTGTCGCACGGCCTCGGAAATGTTGCGCCCGGTTACAAGCAACGCTGTGTGCCCCGTGCGTGGTCCACTGCTTAGATACGCTGCCACGGCGGCGGCGCCCGCAGGCTCCGCCAAAATTCCCTCTTCCCGGCGAAGTCGCCGGATGGCCTCGAGCATTTCATCCTCTTTTACCAGAAGCACCTCGTCCACTACCTCGCGGATGCTCGACACATTGGCTTCGTCGGGCGTGCGTGTCGCCAATCCGTCGGCGCACGTGTTGCACGTGTCGGTTTGCACGGCCTTGCCCTGTTGCCAGGACAAATAATAGGAAGGCGCGCGTTCGGCTTGCACGCCGACGACTCTCACGGAAGCCGCGCGCTGTTTCAATGCCGCGCCGATGCCGCGGATCAGCGCCGTGTCTCCCATCGGCACAATCACCGTGGTCATCGCCGGCAACTGCTCGAGGAGCTCCATGGCGATGGTAGCCGTGCCCGCAGGAAGATCGGGATCGGTGGCATCATTCAAGAAATAGACGCCGGGACGCTGCGCATACTCGTTCGCATGCTGAAATGCGCCGGCAAGGTCTGGGCTGCCCGTGTCCACGATCCGCGCGCCCAGTTGCTCAATTTTCTTGCGTTTCACGGGAACCGGATGCTCCGGCAGGAAAATGGTGGCTGGCACGCCCAGGGAACTCGCGGCAAACGCGACCCCCGCGCCATGATTGCCGGTGCTGCATGCGATCACTTCTTCGATGTGGCGGCGTTTCAGGTTGCTGGCGAGGGCAAAGAGCGCGCCGCGCGGCTTGAACGAGCCCGTTGGAAGCACCGTTTCGTTTTTAAGGTAAACCTGAGCGCCCGCACTGCCCAGGGATTTCGACTTGATCAGCGGCGTTGGCCCGAAATGCTCCAACAGAAGTTCTTGCGCCTCGCGGATCGCCGAGAATCGCGGAGAAATAGGCATGGATCGAAGCTCTCTCGCAGGCCGGGGTCTCACCCTCGCAACGCAAGATCGTACTTCGCCGTTTTTCTCTATTCCAGACCCTGACCATCAACCGCAAAATTTCCAGGACACGAGTCACCGCTATGCCTAACCCTTGTCGGCGTCACAGCTCGCGCCGCCCTTCCATGGCCTTCAGCATGGTGACTTCGTCGGCATATTCCAGATCCGCGCCCACGGGAATGCCTACGCCAATGCGTGTAACGCGTACGCCCAGCGGCTTCAGCAATTTCGACAGGTAAATGGCGGTCGCTTCACCTTCGGCGGTGGGATTCGTGGCAATGATGATTTCCTCGACCGTGCCGCCTTTCAGGCGTTCGATCAGGCTCTTGATGTGCAGTTGTTCCGGCCCGCGTCCCTGCAAAGGCGAAAGCGAACCGCCCAGCACGTGGTACATCCCGGTATAAGTGCGGGTCTTCTCGATGGCCAGAATGTTATGCGCTTCCTCCACTACGCAGATCGTGCGCTTGTTCCGGGTGGGGCCGGCGCAATAGATGCACGGATCGGTATCGGTCAGGTTGCAGCAGACCGTGCACGTGCGGATCTTTTCCTTGGCATCGCGGATGGCCTCGGCCAGCGAGAGGGCTTCTTCGGGCCTGGCCCGTAATAAATGGAAGGCCAGGCGCTGCGCGGTTTTCTGCCCGATGCCGGGCAGGTGCTTCAGTTCGTCAATGAGTCTTTCCACGGGAGCGGCAAAATCAGGCATGCCCCTTGTGTAGCACAGGCGTGCTTCTCGAAGCAAACACGCCGCCGATTTCAGGGTATCCTTTAGGGAGAACCTCTCATCTAACTGGCAAGCAAGGTCGTGTTCAGAGGATATGGCTCAACTACTTGACGGAATCCGTTCCCCCGCGGACGTAAAGCAACTCAACTTTTCGCAGCTCGAGCAGCTCGCGGCGGAAATCCGCGAGGAACTCATCACCGTCCTCGCGAAGAATGGCGGGCACCTGGGCCCGAATCTGGGCGTCGTGGAACTCACCATCGCCATGCACTACGTTTTTGACACGCCCAAGGACCACTTCGTTTTCGACGTTAGCCATCAGGCCTACGTGCACAAATTGCTCACCGGGCGGCGCGACCTTTTCCACAGCATTCGTAAGCCCGGCGGCTTGAACGGCTTCATGTTGCGCACGGAAAGCGAACATGATTGTTACGGCGCGGGCCATGCCGGCACGGCACTCTCCGCGGCATTGGGCATGGCCGTGGCGCGGGACCGGCAGGGCGGGTCCGAACACGTGGTTGCTCTCGCCGGTGATGCCGCGTTTACCTGTGGCATCACCTTTGAAGCGCTGAACAATATCGCGCATCACACGGAGAAACTGCTGGTCATCCTGAATGACAACGAGTGGTCCATCGACAAAAACGTCGGGGCGATTGCCGCCTACCTCAATAGGATCGTCACTCATCCGAAATTCGACGCGTTGCACGGCCACGCCGGGAAATTCGTAAAACTTATCGGCGGGCAGAGCGCCTTTCGTCTCGCCAAGAAAGCCGAAGAAGCCGCCAAAAGCATGCTGTGGCCCAGCGTCATTTTCGAGGAACTCGGCCTCAAGTATTACGGGCCCATCGATGGCCACGACATTCCGACGTTGATTCACACGCTCGAATCGCTGAAGCGGCAGAAGCGGCCTGCGTTGCTCCACGTGCTCACTACGAAAGGGAAGGGCTTCGAGCCGGCCATGCGCAAGCAGAAGAAATTCCATGGCCTCGGGCCTTACGATCCGGAAACGGGCGAAACACAACCATCCGGCAAACCGACTTACTCGGAAGTCTTCGCCGAAACGCTGAACAAACTCGCGGACCGCGATCCCAACATTGTGGCCATCACCGCGGCAATGCCGAATGGCACCATGCTCGACCGCTTTCAGGCAAAGCATCCTGGGAAGTATTTCGATGTGGGCATCGCCGAAGAACACGCCGTGCTCTTTGCCGCGGGCCTGGCCGCCAAGGGACTGAAGCCCGTTGTGGCCATCTACTCCACCTTTCTGCAGCGCGCTTTCGATCCCATCGTCCACGACGTCTGCCTGCAGAATCTTCCCGTGGTTTTCTGCATGGATCGCGGCAGCCTTTCCGGGGACGATGGCCCGACGCACCACGGCCTCTTCGACATCAGCTATCTGCGCGGGATACCCAATATCGTGCACATGGTGCCCAAGGACGAAGACGAGCTTGCGGACATGCTCTATACCGCGACGCTCCACGAGGGCCCGATCGCGATCCGGTATCCTCGCGGCGCCGGTATGGGCGTGGAAATGAAGCCGTTTCCCAAAGTCATTCCCATCGGCAAGGCGGAAATCCTGCGCCACTCCGAAAACGACCGGGTCGCGATTTTCGCTTTGGGCGCCATGGTGCCGCTGGCCGAAGAGATCGCCGCGCAACTCGAAAAGCAGGATGTCAGCGCGGCGGTCATCAACGCGCGCTTCAGCAAGCCCTTGGACTCGCAGACGGTGGAGTTTTTTGCCCGGAGTGTGGACGTCATTCTCACGCTCGAAGATCACGTGCTCATGGGCGGCTTTGGCAGCGCGGTCCTTGAAGAACTCAGCAACCTTGGCATTCAAAAGCCAGTTGAGCGGATAGGCTGGCCCGACCAGTTCATCGAACATGGCAAACCAGAACAGCTCCGCACGAAATACAACCTTACGGCTGCCGCGGCTCTGCAGAAGCTGCTTCCGCATCTGCAACTCCGGGAGCCTCGGCGCGCTCCGATTCCGTTTCGCGCGGTCTCCCGCTAGCGTGCTGTCCCTCAAGTTCGTTACATCTCTTTTTAGGTTTTAGGGGGTCAGGGCTTCAGCCCTGACATTAAGCCTGCAAGTTGAATTGGGCTTTAGCCCCTGAAGAGTCTGAAAGTATTCGTACGTTTTTCCAAGGACAACACTTGTACCCCGCTGGCAACCCGTTGCAACGCATTTCGAGTGACGGTTGACACCCCGCTCCTCGCGAAGTAAGGTTCACCAGGATATTTCGCCTGCCCATTTTCAAGGAGCAACCGCATGACTTCCTTCCGCCAGTCCGCTGCCCGATCACGCCGCCTATTCCTGCTTTTTTGCGCCGTGCTGTTGCTCCTGCCCGCGTTTCTCCAGGCTCAAGCGAAGCCCGAAAATCCACCCTCCTACGATGTCAAAGCCCACTACACCAAGTACGAATTCCGCATCGCCATGCGCGATGGGGTGAAGCTCTTCACTGCCGTCTACGTGCCCAAGGACGCCTCGCATGCGTATCCCTTCCTCATCAATCGCACGCCCTACAGCGTTGCTCCCTACGGCCCGGATCGCTACCGCAAATCGCTGGGGCCCAGCGAAAGCTTCGAGCGCGATGGATTTATCTTCGTGTACCAGGATGCCCGCGGGCGCTTTCTCTCCGAAGGCGATTTCGTGGAAGTCACCCCGCACAAGGAAAACAAGAAGTCGGCAAAAGACGTGGACGAAAGCACCGATTGCTACGACACCATTGATTGGCTCTTGCACAATGTTCCCAACAACAACGGCAAAGCCGGCATCTTCGGGATTTCCTACGATGGTTTTTACACTGCCGCGAGCATCATCAATTCGCATCCCGCGCTGAAAGCGGCGTCACCCCAGGCACCGGTCACCGACCTCTATATGGGCGATGACGCCTACCACAACGGGGCGTTCATGCTGGAGGCCAATTTCGGTTTCTACGTGCTTTTTAAGCCGCGCACGGAAATTACGCCGCCGCCGGAGAATTGGCCGCGCTTCGATTACGGCACCACCGACGGCTATGACTTCTATCTTCAAGCGGGTACGCTCTCTAACCTCAGGAGCCGCTATCTGAAAGACTACAGCGTCTATTGGGATGACCAGGTCAATCATTCCAATTACGACGATTGGTGGAAGGCGCGCAACATCTCCGCCTTCATGAAGAATGTGCACTGCGCCGTGCTCGCCGTGGGCGGCTGGTTTGACGCCGAAGATCTGGTCGGCCCAGGAAAAGTTTTTCAATCCGTGGCGAAATTCAATCCGGATACACCGGACACGCTGGTCATGGGCCCGTGGGTTCACGGCGGCTGGGCGCATGGCGAGGGCGATCATCTTGGCGACGTCAATTTTGCCGGCAAGAATTCGCTGTACTTCAACGACAGCGTGCTGCTGCCTTTTTTCCGCCAGTATCTGAAGGGCGAGGGCAACGCCAATCTGCCGCGCGCGCTCATGTTTGAGACTGGCACGAACGTTTGGCGACGCTACGATTCCTGGCCGCCGAAAAATACGGAGCCGCGCTCTCTCTATCTGCACGCGGGCGGCCAGCTTTCCTTCGACCCGCCCACGGCATCAACCGGCAGCTTTGATGAGTACGTCAGCGATCCAGCCCACCCCGTGCCCTTCGTGAATTTCCCCGCGCTTGGCGTCCCGCAAACCTACATGGACGCCGACCAGCGCTTCGCCGCCAAGCGTCCGGACGTGCTCGTATACCAGACCGCGCCGCTGGACGAGGACATAACCGTCTCGGGAGCTGTCTCGCCGCACTTGTGGGTTTCTACCTCGAGCACCGACTCCGACTACGTCGTGAAACTCATCGATGTTTACCCGAACGATTTTCCGAATCCTGATCCCAATCCCAAGGAAGTGAAAATGGGCGGTTACGAACAGCTCGTGCGCGGCGAACCCTTTCGCGGAAAATTCCGCAACACATTTGAGCGGCCCGAACCCTTCGTACCCGGCCAGCCCACCGCGCTCAGTTTTGCTTTGCCGGACATCAACCACACGTTTCGCCGCGGCCATCGCATCATGGTGCAGATCCAGAGCACCTGGTTTCCGCTGGTGGACCGCAACCCGCAAAAGTTCGTGAATATTCCGGAAGCCACCGAAGCCGATTTCCAGAAAGCCACCGAGCGCGTCTATCACTCCAGGTCCAACGCCTCCGCGCTCGTGCTTCCCGTGCTGCACTAATGGACACAACTCATAGTTGAGCACCGAGCGTCCTCGTGAGGTTCTATTCTGTTGGAAGGGAATTCGATTACTGATTCCGGTAGGAGTGGCTAGAACAATCCGGGAATCTTCAATCCCGCCATACCGGGTATGCCGCCCGCAAGGTTCCTCATCTGGTTGGCCAACTCTTCATCCACCCGCCGTGAAGCTTCATTCACCGCTGCCCGCAGCAAATCCTGCAGCATCTCCTGATCCTTGCTCGCATACACTTCCGCTTCGATCTTGACGTCCAGCACCTGCTTCTGGCCATTCATCTTCACTGTGACCATGCCGCCGCCGGCCGAAGCCTCCACCGCGACGGAGTTCACTTGCCGCTGCAGGTCTTCCTGCACCTGCCGCAGCCGCGAAAGCATCTGTTGGAGAGCGTTGACTTCCATAATTTTCAAAGCCTCACCTTTCAGTGCGACTTCACTCCTCTTCACGCCGCCGCACTTCGGAAATTCTCCCGCCGAAGCGCTGCAGCATGGACTTCACCACCGGGTCATTTTCAAACTGCGCGCGCATTTCCTGCGTCGCCGGTGCCGTTCCCGCCAAATTCGGGCCGTTCGCCGCACCTGTTTCGAGTCTAGCACATACGCGAACAGTGCGCGCTAGTACCTTGCTCGATGCGGCACGAATCTTTTCCAGCGTGTCGCGCCCTTCAATTAATCCCGCGAACGTGCTCTTCTCCGATGGAAAACAAATGCGCAATTCGCCGCCTTCCAGCTCCCAGCGCGACGCGTGCTCCAGCAATTCGGCGATGAATTTCTGTTGCGCCAGAATTGTTGTTTTGATTTCGGCCACTTGCGCAACCGTGAGGCCTGCCGTGGTGACTTCGGGCGACGCAATTTTGGCGGGCTCGGGAATAAATGCTTTTTCGTTCGCCATCGCGACCGCACTCGCTGGTCTCGCTGGTTCCGCAATGCGCGCAGGTGCCGCTGCGACTGCTGAACCGCTCGCGCCCCACGCGTTTGTGGCCATCGCTTTCGTTTCCGCTTGAGGAGCAAACGCGCTTGCCGGCGCGGAACGCGAAGGGAACGACGGCGTTGCGGATCCTGATCCCGCGCTTCTCGGCGCCGCGCCTCCTCCACTGTTGCCACCTGCGCCGCCGCGTGTCTGTGCCAGCAATTCCTCCAGCGGAGCCAGCCGCGCCGCGTTCACCATCCGCAACAATCCCATTTCCAGATGCACGCGCGGGTCCGGCTTATGCCGCAGATCATTTTCCGTCTGCAAAAGAATTTGGAAGTAGCGCGTTAGATCTTCCTCGCTGAAAAGCGCCGCGGCCTTTGCCAAACCGGGCCGCTGCTCGGGCGTGGCGGCGATCAAATCGGAATCCGCGCCACACACGCGCGCAATCAGCAGGTTCCGCACGTGGCGAATGGCTTCACGGCAGAAGTGCTGGAGGTTGCGCCCCTCTTTCTGGAACGCATGCACCAGGCCCAGGGCGCGCTCCGCCGACTGCCCGGCGATGGCTTCGACAAGTTCGTGCAGGGCATCTTCGGGCACCACGCCCAGGAGATTGCGCACCGGTTCATCGTGAATGTCGTCGCCACAATACGCGCGTGCCTGCTCCAGCAGCGAGAGTGCGTCGCGCATGCTGCCTTCCGCCATGCGCGCCATCACCGAGAGCGCACCGTCGTCAACCTTCAGATTTTCCCTTTCCGCAATGTACTGCAACCGGCTGGTGATTTCGTTGAACGTCAGCGCGCGAAAATGAAAATGCTGCGCGCGCGAGCGGATGGTGTCTTCCAAGTCTTCGGGCTGCGTCGTGGCCATCACGAAAATGACGCGTTCCGGCGGCTCCTCGAGCGTTTTCAGCAGTGCGTTGGAGGCCTCGCCCGTGAGCATGTGCGCTTCGTCGAGGATGACCACCTTGCTGCGCGCCGCGGCCGGCGCATAACGCACCATCTCCCGCAACTCGCGAATCTGGTCAATGCCGCGATTCGATGCCGCGTCAATCTCAATGACGTCTAGCGACGACCCCGCGGCAATCTCCTTGCACGAATCGCATTCGCCGCAAGGCTCCGCCGTCGGGCCATTCACGCAGTTGAGCGCCTTGGCCAGGATGCGCGCGGCCGTGGTTTTCCCCACGCCGCGCGCCCCCGAGAAGATGTACGCGTGAGCCACGCGATTCATCTTGATCGCATTGGCCAGCGTTTCCGTTACATGTCCCTGCCCGACGAGGTCCGCGAAGGTCTGCGGCCGCCATTTTCGTGCAATCACCTGGTAAGTCATACGTGCCTTGCATTTTCGGCGTCCGCCCCGAAAAAGTCAAAACTCTTTGGAGTGCGCCAGCTCGCTTGCCCTCAGCCTGCACGCGAAGGGCTGCCTCTTTTGCGATGCTGAGTAGTCCGCCTATAGGGTTGGGGTGTGGTGACATTGGCGGAACGCCTCAGATGGCGGCCCCGACACAAGCAAGAGGGAAGACCGGGGGAGTTCAAGACGCTGGGATCTTGCGGACAAGGGGCACAGCAGTGCAGTGCCCCGACGAGGAGAACCCAAGTACGCAGACTGCTCGCAGGAAGGGGAGACGGGGCGTCCAGAAGCGAATGTGTTCGTCTATAACTCCTTTGTTTTCTTCGGGAGCGTTAACTACTCAGTTAAGTACAATTGTCGGCGCGCCGACATTCGCGTATGCAGAAAGAGCGTGTCGCGCCTTCGGCGCTGGAGGATCGCTATGCAGGATGCACCCAGGGCTTGCGCCCTGGGCTAACTTCTGTCGCGCCTCTGCCGCTTGGGGAGAGAGGGATCCCTCTGCTTCGCTCGGGATGACAAACGCGCATTCAGGGATGACAAGGAATCAACGCTGGAATGACTGGGAGTTCCCGTCTTTCAGCGACCGGCTAGAAGATGCGGCCGAGTTGGAAGAACCATTTGTAGTGGCCCGAATCGCCAATGCTGCCGCCAATGAAGACGGGGCCGAGCGCTGTTTCGCCGATGAATCCCCCGACGATGTCGGCGGAGAACTTGGGCACCGGATTGGGATCGCCATAGATTTTGCCAAATTCGCCCCCGCCCGTGAAATAAACCTGCTTGCCGACGAACGTCGGGAGGGTGAAGACCTTGTGGAGATAGCCGCCCCGCGCGAAGAAATACTGGTTGCCAAATAATTCGTGCGAGCCGTACGCGCTCAGCTGGTTGGGGCCGCCGAGGAAAAAGGGCGGAGGTGCACCAACGTGGCGAAAGCCAAAGGTCGTGCCGCCGCTGGTGGTGAGAAAGAGGGAACCCTGGGAAGATACCGGCTGGAAGCCATTCAGGCTAACTTGCAGGGTGGGGAAGTTTTCCGTGGCGCCAGGATAATCATTATAAAAATGGAAGAGGGACTGGATGTAGTAGCCCTTGGTGGGAATCACCGGGTCATTGGTGTGATCGAGGACATAGCGGACACGGAGCGCGGCGACGCCACCGCTGGTCGGAGCGAATTCCGGGGTACCGAGACGCAGGTAGGCGTCGTAGTAGCCGATGTTATAGCCGACGCGGAGTTCGCTGAAGCGGTTAAAGCTGTAGCCCAGATCAATTCCTGACGCGACCTGATCGACGCGGTAATCGGCGAGCGGATCGTGCTTCCGATAGATCAGGAAGGTGTTCTGGCTGGCGTCCAGGGAGGGGGCGAAGAACCAGCGGCTAAGCGGCAGGATCGGCCGGTAGAGTTCCGTGGCGATGCCATAGGTGCCGCCAAACTGCAGATCGGTGCGCCATTCGGAGCGCTCTCCGGCGACGTCCATGAAGGTGAAGCGAGAGCCTAGGGTGTAGGTGACGTCATCGGGCTCGGAACCATCGACTGCAAAGGAAGGCTGAAGCAGCGGCGGCGCGTAGGTTTTTTCGTGCACGCGAACCAGCAGACCATCCTGGCCATTTTCGCGAATCATCCCGTAGGTGACGCTGTCGTAGCGCCCCAGCCCCGTCAGGCGAGTGAGGGCTTCATCGAGTTGCGGGGTGTTGATGGGTTTGCCGGCGAAGGGGCGGAGAAAATTCTGGATGTTCTTGTCGATTTCGGGGTTGACGCCCTCGACGCGCACAAACTGAGGCGTGCCAATGGTGGTGCGGCGGCGCGACTGTATCTGCCGCTGGTATTCGACCCAGTCCGAATCGTTCAGCGCGTAGGTTTTGAGAATCTGGGCTTTTTCGGCGGCGGCCTCGTAGCCGCGCTGGATCAGGGCTGCGGCCTTTTCGTATTCCATGGAGTCGAAATCTTCGACATTGGCGCGCACGATCAGATCCGCCCCGGCCATGCCGCGGATTTCCGTTTCGGCGATGACGAGTTCCACGGAACGCCCGAGCACGCTGAAGGCGGACTGAATTTCCTTCGCAGCGGTCTTGGAAATCTGGAGATGGATGGCGATGACCACATCCGCTCCCATATCGCGGGCAACATCGGTGGGAAGATTGTTGACCAGGCCGCCGTCAACGAAGATCTGATCGCCGCGGCGCACCGGAGCGAAGACTCCGGGGATGGAAATGGTGGCACGCAGAGCATCGGAGAGGGAACCATCCTGAAAGATGTACGGTTTGCCGGAGACCAGTTCGGTGGAAACACAGCGAAAGGGAATGGGCAGATCGCTGAAGGAGAGGACCTCAGAGTAGGGAAGCGTTTCGCGGTCAATCAAAAGATTGATCTGGTGGCCGGTGTTGAGACCCGGCGGAAGAGTGAGACCATTTTTTAGCCCGATTCGCAGGGTGTTGGGAACATCGCGCGCGTCTTCCTTGCGGCGGAAGCTCAAGTCCTGATACGGCGTGCCGCCGGCGAGGAGCAGGGGCCAATCGGCATTTTGGACAATACTTTTCAGGTCGTCGGCAGACTTGCCGGTGGCATAGAGGCCGCCCACCAAGCCACCCATGCTGGTGCCCGCGATGTAATCCACGGGGATGTGGTGCTCTTCAAACCATTTCAGGACGCCGATGTGGGCCAGGCCGAGCGCACCGCCCCCTTCGAAAGCAACGCCGATGCGCGGGCGCGTTTTGGGAGCGGGCTGCGCGACTGATGCGGTTTGCGCGGGCGGCTGGGAGGCAGAGGGATTCTGCTGCGCGAGGCAAATTGAGCAGGCAAGCAGCAGCGAAGGAAAAAACCCAGCAAAAGAAAAGATTCGCATGAAAGTACCCCGTTGTGGGTTCGGCGGCGAGAATCCGAGAGTCGCACCTAGTGTGTCGCAGCTTCCGGGGAGTGGCAAGGGACTTATCTTGAGGCGGTTGAAAGATGCGGTGAGAGGTTGACCGATCGCGGAGAAGCCAAAGCTAGAGGTTGGCTTCGTCTTCGGGATGCTGGGGGCGATGAGCGAGAGCCACGCCAGAAAGGACTAAAAGCGCGCCGGTGATTTGGGGAAGGGTGAGGGTTTCGTGGAATAGGAGCGCGGCGAGCAGGGCCGTGAGGGGCACTTGGGTGAGCAAGCTGACCGAGGTAATCGTGGCGGGGAGATGGCCGAGAGCGTAGGTGAGCGCAAGATAGCCGCCGAGTTGCGTGAACAGGCCCAGGCCGAAGAGCGCCGCCCAAGTCCGGGCATTGTGCACGCGTAGAGAGATCCCCAAAGCGAGATTGATTAGAAGCAGTGCCAGCGTGCTGGAAAAGATGGCCAGGCGCAGGAACACTAACGTGGAGGTGTGCGCGCGTACCTCTTCGGTGGCCATGAGGTAGACGGCAAAACAGGCCCCCGCGCCGAGGGCCATGAGATCGCCAATGCCGAATTGCCGGTGACGCGCGAGGTCCGCCCAGACGATGAGAACGGAGCCGCCCATGGCGAGGAGCAAGCCCAGCCAGAAGACGGCGCGGGCGCGGCGGCGAAAGAGCAACCAGGTGAGGAGTCCAACGACGACGGGAGAGCAGTTGCCGAGAACGGTGGCATTGGCGGCGGTGGTACGCAAGACGGAGGTGTTGTAGAGGGCGAGATCGAGGGCGAAGAAGAGTCCGCCGAGAGCGATGATGCCCAGGTTGCGGCCGCTAAGGCGAGGCTGGCCGCGATCGAAGAAGAACGTGGGCAACAAGACGAGCGCGGGAATCAGCAAGCGGTAGAAGGCGGAAGCGGGGCCGGGGATGTCCGTCCAGCGGACGAAGATGGCTGACCAGGAAATGCAAATGACGCCGGCGGCGAGCGCCAGATAAGCGGGCAGGCGGCGTGGGCCGGTAGGGGTGCAGGCAGTAAGGGGCGCGTGGGTGGCCATGGGAACTCCCGCAGCGGGATTTGGGAAGTATCCCATAGGCGGGCCGTAAGGACAGGTGCCGCATTGGCTGCTTCGGAGGTCCGGCGGATTGCCGCAACTTCCGCATGGCGCTAGGTTTAAGAGAAAGAGGGGCAGAGGAAGAAGTGTGGCCATTGGAAGTGAGGCAAGAGTCATGAGCACCGCGAACCAACCCAGTCCCGCGGGGAATGCCAAACCGAAGACCAGCGTGTTGCGCTGGGCGTTTCGGATTTTTCGGTGGACGACCTATCTGGCGGCCCTGATCACACTGATTCTGCTGCTGCACAAATCGCCGCCACCGCTGGTGGAGGCCACGCCACAGGCTGCGGCGAGGGCGGAAGAGAAATTCGCACAAGTGGAGCAGAGCGTAGCGCAAGGCCAGCAGGCCACCGTGCGCCTGGATGAGACGGAGCTGAATTCGTACTTGGCTTCGCATCTTGACCTGAAGGGGGATCAGCCTACGGCGGTCGCCACGCCGGCAGCGACGACACCGGGAGGGCCGGGCGCTCCCACACCCGAAGATGTGGAGAAGATGCGTTCGTCGGTGCGCGATGTCAAAGTAACGATGGCGGACGATCGCGTGAAGGCCTACGTGGTGTTCGATGTTCACGGCAAGGACATGACGCTTGAGCTTGAGGGCAAGTTGGGCGCGACGAATGGCTACTTGCAATTTGTGCCGGTGAGCGGGCACATCGGTTCGCTGCCAATTCCGCAATCCACGCTGGAAACGGCAGTGCAGCGATTGATGGAGTCTCCCGAGAACCGCGAAAAGCTGCGACTGCCGGCGGATATTTCGGACCTGCACATCGAAAACGGCGAACTGGTGGCGACGTACAAGTAAGCCCGCTTAGACAACAGGCTGACGGAGAATTCAGGAAAGACTTTCTTCAGGGGCTAAAGTCCATTCATTTTAGCGGTTCTACGCCGGGGCTGAAGCCCCGGCCTCGTAAAGAAAACTCCGAGCCACTAACCTGCGAAGCATTTTATTGGTCCGTCAGGCCGCGGTGTTTTTGGTGATGGTGGTGGCCCAGAAGATCCACAGCCCAGTACAAATTGCCAAGGAGAGCCGCGCATTCACCAGTGCGGCGGCGAGCCGCCGCACTCCAAAGGGAAACCAGTTATGAGATGACTTGTGTGGGGGCAGAACTGCTCGAGGAGAAAAGATGGCTCCGGGGCCTGGACTCGAACCAGAATAACCAGCTCCAAAGGCTGGTGTCCTACCAATTAGACGACCCCGGAACAGGGGCACATCTTTACTAGTGTACTTGAGAGGGCGCGAAGGAAAAAGCCCGCGGGAAGGGAAATGATTTTTGTGCAGCGACGGCAGATTGGGGGTTGCACCGAATTGGGGCAGGCGACAGGAAGGACGCGCACGCGGCTTTTTGCCCTCGCCGCTATTTCTGCTAAAGTAAAAAGATTGGCCTGATGAGTGGAGAGGTGGCCGAGCGGTTTAAGGCGCACGCTTGGAAAGCGTGTGTAGGTTAACCCCTACCGTGGGTTCGAATCCCACCCTCTCCGCCATACCCTAATTAACCTGTAAAATACAACTTATTGACGCCTTGCTACTTTTGTGCTACTGTTTTCATGGGATTACAGAAGCACGCCGTGCAAACCATCTACCAGCGAATCAAGAGCGCGAGGGGTTGGCGGTATGAGACCGTTGAGGAAGGTCGTGGAAGGAAGACGGGAGGCCTTCAGCCGCCGTTCTACGTCCGCTTCACGGCGACGGGCAAGCAGAACTGGAAACGACTGCTCGCCGAGAACTTCGCCGACGCCAAGCAGGAAGCCGGGCAAGTTGACGCCGTGCTCGTCGCCGCGTCGAGGGGTCTCACTGTCGCCGAAGCCGAGAACATCTCGAACCTGAACCGAACGACCGCCAAGTCCGCTGTCGAAACCTATCTCGCGCAGACGACAACCAAAGCACTCAAGACCGTGTTGCAGTACAAGCACACACTGACGGAGTTCTTAGAAGCACTCGCAATGTGCCGGGTGAAGTTCCTTGACGAAATCACAGAAGGCGTTCTGAGGAAGTACAAAGCACACATGGAGGGCAAAGGACTCGCGGGGAAGACCATCGACACGCGCTTGAACATCACTTACTTTCTGCTTAAGCAGAACGGCGTGATCGCCCGACTCCCACGCGACGAGATGCCGACCGTTGAGGAAGAGACCGCCGTACCGTACTCGGATGAAGAACTGGACAAGTTGTTCGCCGCGATGGACGACGAGCAGCGCATCCGGTACAAGTTCTTCCTTGGCACCGGATGCCGCGACCAAGAAGTCACCTTCGCCGCATGGAACGACATCGACTTCACAAAAGCCGAATACCACGTTCGCCGTACGGAAGATGTGGGATTCACGCCGAAGTCACACGAGAGCCGTACCATCCCGCTTCCCGCGAGTTTGGTCGAAGCGCTCAAGGCGCGCCGGAAGAAGTACCCCAGCACGCGTTGGATCTTCTTGAGCAAGGAGGGCAAGCCGGACAACCACTTACTGCGCAAGTTGAAAAAGATTGCTCTGCGTGCGGGTCTGAACTGCGGACAGTGTCGGACCAAGGTGACGGTAGGCAAGTACGACCACAAGAAGGAAGTCGAAGTCTCGTGCGCGACGCATCCGGTCTGCGAGCACTTCTACTTGCACCGCTTCCGCGAGACGTGCGCGACGCGATGGCAGGAGCACGGAATCCCCCTGCGCACCGTTCAAGCGTGGCTGGGACACAAGAACCTTGAGACAACGCAAAGCTATCTGGGCGTTACCGACAGCAAGAAGTTACGCCCGCAAATTGACAAGGCGTTCGGAGACTGATCATACCGCCGGGAACTTTCGTACCATCCTCTTGGTCCGCCGTCTTTGGTATCCTGAGTTGTGATGCAGGGAAAGGAAAGCGCCGTTTGAACGCGACAATCATCGAACTCGAGCGGGCACGTGAGAAGTCCGCGTCGGCCACCTGGTGATGTCCGTGAAGCCGACCATCGATGCCGCGCTCGACTTGCCGCGCACGCTCGCCGGGCCGGGTGCATTCATTGACGAAAGCGACGGTTACGGTGCCTTCAGCTACTTCAGCAACGACGACGGAAGGCTGCAAGCAAAATGAACACCGCACAACAACTCGCACAACTCCGCGCCGCGCTTGAAGCCGCCAAGCGTGAGTGGAAAGACCCCCGCAACTCTCCCGAACGTCGATGCATCGGGGGTTTGTTTGCTGTATGCCATCTTCCTGCAAGAATTCAACATCTCGAAACACACAAATAGCAGAGTGCCCCACAGACCGCGACTGATCTGATTCGCGCCGCCATTGACAACACCACTGGGAATCCTCTGACGCTTGGTGACGGTCCGTGCTTGAGTCCTGCCGGAGCAGTATTGAACTGCCGACCCTCTGCTTAGAAGAAGTCGGGAGCAAATTCTAAGTCGCGCCTTTGCTGTCGCTTCCAGGCAACGCTATTTTCTTCAAATGTTCCACAAGTGATCCAAGTAGCGGCGGCCGGGTATCCACTTCAACCACAAGGGTGAAGCGCGCGAAGTCGTTCCAGAGCTCGACCTGTGGGTCACCCGCTCGGTATTTAAAAATCCCGGTCGCAGCAGGGAGAACTACGAGTCTCTAGGAAAATGTTGGTCCGAGTGGATACTGCAGCATCGTATTCCGCTGTTCAATTTTCAGTCGACGACAAGAGCGAAACAGCGCAAGTCATAATCCCCCGCGCGTTCTCCGCGGCACCAGATGATATGGCTAAAGCAGCGCGCGTTGCTGACACTGTCGAGCGGCCGCGCTAGCCATCGCTGGACTCGATAGCCACCCCCCGCACATATCAGTTTCAAGATGCTTTGGAAATTAACTTGAGAGCCGATGAAGTTTGAGGACTTCTCCATACACTTCCGGCTTACAGGAACTCGGGCCTCGTGACAATTGCAAGCGGAGGTTCAACCATGCTCTGCAAACTTTTAAGCCATGTTGCGGTTCATGCCGCGACACGTCAGCAAATGCCTAGGGGCGTCAACTAAAGCCAATACAATAAGATAGAAGAAAGTACTTTGTGTCGGGATGCGACGGTCTACGCCCAGAGTTGCCAAACCAACTGGCACCAGAAGTGACACCAGAATTGCTAGGATCAATTTGGGGGGAATTTGGACGGGTGATCGTCAAATCAGTGGTCCAAGTCCGGTCCTACTGATTCTTGACGAATCGAAGCAGCCGATTAACTGCTTGAAACCACGCGGCATGGATGGCTACCAAAGTCGCGCTTGGGAACCCTGAGGAACAGTTTTTGGACCATGAATGGACCATGAAATGGACTCTGCCGTAGAACGGCAGAAGCCGACGGATGAACAATCGGGAATTGGAAATCGACCCTCCCCTGCTTGGCAGGTGGGTTCGATTGCCATCTTCCGCCCCAGAAGGACTCAATCTAATCAACTTAACAGTGGCCAATTCTGGCAGAGTTCCGGAAAGTGCCGATTGAACGCGCGCCATTGCGTTTAGATGATTATTCTCCAGCGCATAGCCGCAAATTGGCAAGTTTATCCGTGCGTCACTGTGAAGCAGCGGTCGTTTCGTGACGGCGGCACCGGTGGCTTGTATTTAGATCGACGCGAGGTTATGCGGAAAGGCGTGTAAGCAGACGTGTCGAAATCGGCGCGGTATGCCAAGGTTGTCCAAATTCCGGCGAGAGTGAAGAACATATCCCAAGGTTCCCTTTAAGCAACTTCATTGAAGGTGGCAACGATCTCCACGAGCGAAAAGAACACCCGATCCCGAGGCCGATCTAGATGCGAATATAAGTCCTAAATTTCACCGTCGGCCCCGCGTGTCCCCACCGTTTTGCAGCAACTGGGATACTCTGTAAGTCCGTCATGGCATTTTGAATGGTCCTCAGGTTGCTTACCTTCATTGATGTGAGGAGGCCCTGCATCTGCTTAGCATCCAGCCAGGCCAGGCCAGAATGCAGATGCGCTCGGATGCCCGACTCCATCTCTTCCCACGCAGTCCGCTTGAGAGATAGAGAGCCGCCCTTCGCCGGGCTGGCTATCGCGATTGGCGAAATTCAAGAATCGTTTACAGTTTTTGGGCTAGCCGCCTGAAAAGTTACTAGGGCACAGGAAAGCTAAAGGACTTATCCGCGGGAAGCACCCAAATCGTGACGACCTTAGTCTTGATACTTTTTTCGCTATCGGCAGACCGGGGCATTGGTGCATATGGACTGATGGCCACATTCACGGCGATGGACGCGCTGTTTCTTACCCCCTTGGCGCCCATGATCTTGTAGCTCTTCACCGGCCCGTAATATCCACTGGGCCCCCAGTCGGCAAGAAAACTATTCATCGTGTAACTCGACGAAGGCTTCCAAAGCGCATAGGCCTTGGCGGTATCGCCGGCGGTCAGCGCGACAAAAAATTGACCGACCGCTTTCTTTTCGGGGTAGTAGCGGAACGTAAACCAAAGCGCGACGATCACACCTAACGCAACGGCGACGACTATGATTGCCAAGACACGGGATTTTACCTGTTTTTCACCGGGTGATTCAGGCTGTGACATTTGGAGGTCTCCTGCCTGCGAAGGTTAGAGCGGCCGGGCCGGATTCTCTCAGGTCTCGGCAAGAGAACTTTAGCAAGAGAAGCGCTTCGCCGTAAATCTCATTTTTTCAGATGCGGTTCGGCTGGCGCGGAGCTTGTCAGAAAGTTGCGATGCCTTCGCATCAGCCGTTACACAGCTTGAGCGTGATCTGATACTGAGTCGGGTAGCTGCAGGGATTCAAAATGCAACAGTATGTCGGATTGCAAGTCGCCTAGATTCGTCGGCTTACATCGGTTCTCCCATTGATTTCACGGTCGGCCAGAATTTTCGCAGACTACAACACCAAACCAAGAAAAACTTGGGATCTCTCACCCGGAGTGTAACGCTCTGCCGAGTCGCGAGGTTCCCGCTTCACTTTTCTGGTACGAAGAATTCGTAGGCCTTATGCTTACCGCCTGGATTCTGTACTGTCAACACGGTGGTGAGCATTTTCCCCTTTGTGCCACGCTTCATCACACGGCTCGTTACCACTGTGCCGTTCGCAGACTGTTGTTTGATGGTCAACACCAATCGAGTCCCGTCTATAGTGCCCCAACTAGCGCTGGCGGTACAGGTTTCTCCCGAGGTGGTTGGCTTGGCCTCTGTGCCATCGGTGGTTAAATCGAACACCTGGTCTTGATTGCCTTCTCTAGTTTCAGCTTTGATCTCGATGTGCAGTTTCGGCTCGTGATGCTCGATTGTCAGGGTCATACTCTTCGGAGCGGGGAAATCTTTGTTGAAGCGGCTTCTCACCGGATCCAACTGCCAGGTCCCACTGAAGTCCGGCTTTGCTCCGGCCGCAAGCATAGCGCCGCCGACCGTCGCAAGAATACAGATGCAAAGAGTACTCTTCATGGCACCTCCTCTAGAACGGAGATGACATACTCCGTTCTGGATCGTTCGTCGGTGTTCATTGTATCTCCAGAAGCCCTCCGTTGGAGTCGTTCTTCCGCCGTTCAGAGATACTCCGGGCAGGGTGTCTGCACGATCCCAATCCCGCGCTTTTTGTTGGATGATTCTGCGTCATTCTGGTGCTGATCGGATTTTGGCGAAAGACCGGGCCGTGAGGGGTCGATCACGCCTCCAACCGCTTCAGTGATCATGACTCGAGAGAGCGTCACTTGGATCGGTTCATTGCAAATGTGACGAGGAACTCCTCCGGAACTCCTGTCCGTGCTTGCCAGTTCCACAAACGAAACTCAGCGCACTGATCTGATGAGGTTCTCCGCCCCATGCCAGGCGATTTCTGCTCCAATGCAAACCAAAATAAACGACATGACTCGCAGGATGCCCTGCGAAATGGCAGCGGGAAGCTTAGAAGCCGTTTTATCTGCGTACGCGTAGCTCAAATAAATCACCAAGCCAACCAGGGCCATTCCAATAAGCATTCCGAGATGGGCGAGAACTGTCTCGGCAATGGTCAGCTTCAATGAATGGGCGCTTAATGTGAGCACGACAACGATGCATCCCGGCCCCGCAGTGAGGGGAAATGTGAAGGGGTAGAATACTTTGTCATCTACATTTGCCGCTGTGATTGAGGAACGAGGCGGGGCCGTTGTATCGGTGTCCTCCCGATTGAGCACCCTCCACCCCATCGTCGCAAGGACGAATCCGCCAGCAATTTGAACGATGGGCAAGGAAATCCCGAAAAAATGCAGCACCTGGGTCCCAGCAACTAGAACAATTGCAAGAAACAGGAAAGTATTGACCGCGATTCGCCGAGCCAGAACTTTGCGTGTTGCGTGATCTGAATCCTGGACAAAACTGAGGAACAGTACTGCCGAACCGATAGGATTGATAACGGGGAGCAGCGCGCTGAAGGCAAAAGGAATATAACGTAACAGGAGGAACACATCTTTCACGGTCGCTGTGTCTCCCTTCCAAAGTAGTCGGACGAGTGTCGGCGGCAATTCTACTTCATGCCCGGTGTTTTTTCCGCCTCAGATTGCTGAATGAAGGAGACCTCGTTGCTTTTTTCAGTGCAAGAAGCCCATCAGCAAAGCCTTTCCCCATTGGAATGCCGACTCTTTCCGGCCATCTGAGGTCGAAAAAAATTGATGGCGATAACCTTGTTGAGGGTGCATGGCACAGCCCCATAGCGAGGAGTCTCCTCGGGCGACTCGAGTTTGTATGTTGTCGCGAAACCCGTTGCTGCCCTGACACATAAGGCTCATCGACACCTTAGCAATCAATGAGGTGCCGACGAATTGGAAGCGCCGATTTGACGAAGCCTCGCGCGAGCGAGTTTTGCCTCATCGGTTCCAGGGTAATTTCGAATGACCTCCCGGAGCTCACGAATCCCAGCGTCCTTTTGGCCCAGTGCGAGGAGGGCCAGACCCTTTCCCAGGTGTGCCGAAGTAACCTTGAAGCTATTCGGGTAGTTCTGCAGCACTTTGTCATATTCACCGGCGGCCTGCCGATAGTTCTTCTGCATGAAGGCGATTTCACCGAGATAGAACTGCGCATTGGAGGCAAGCTCAGTGCCAGAGTAGTATTTCAGATAGTCTTGGAATTCCTGGCTTGCGAGATCGTAGTGTCCGCTGGTGATATCGCGAAGCCCATTCGAATACAGCACATCGGCAGAAGGAGGCGGCGCGGGCCTGGTAGAGTTCGCATCCGTTGCGCCCGCCACACTAGCTGATGTGGCGGGTGCGGCTGCAGCGAGCTTTGCATCGAGACTTTGGACGGAGTTCTGGAGGTCTACGAGCTGTTGATTCACTTTGCCGATGCGAGCCCTGACCTCGTCGAGATTGTCCGAAAGCCCTTGGACGGAGGTGGAGAGGGTGTCCAAGCGCGCGCCGGAGTTGGCTTGAACATCCTGGACCGACTTTTGTAGCGCGCCCATCGATGTGCTTAGCTTATTTACAGAGTCGGTCATCGATGTATTCAGCCCAGTTGCAGAATCGATGGATTGTTGAAGCATCGTTTTCACAACGCCCTGGTTTTGACTCATTGAGTTTTGCATGTCACGTTGTCCCTGCAAGAGCAAAGTGACATCGTTTTGGATTTCAACGATTTCCTTGGCCACGCCCTGCGCTGGCTGAGGGCCGATTAGTGAACCTGCAACGGCACCGGCCAACATAGCTGCGCTGACCCATATCGCATTCCGATAACGCAATGAACACCTCCCTACCCATGAAGATACCGACACTTTCCCCGCCCGTGACTTGCGCGCCCCGATACGCTGTAGGGTCCCGTGGGGATGGTTTCATGCTCCCCCCTCTGGATCTAATCGTTCGCTTTCTCGGTTCGGTATGCGCCCACGAAAGTTCTTTGGGAATTTGCAGGCAAGCGGCATTGTACACCGCCAGTTTGCGTTTGGTCGTCTGCGTTGGCCTGCTTCGATATATATAATACGTGGCCCCTTTCTCGGAAAGGTGAGGGGACCGCGGCCCAATTTGCCGTCGCCTTTGTGGAGACAGTTGGAGGTTCCAAATGCACTTGAAGCTCTTGATTGGTTTTTCCATCTCAGCGCTCCTTTGTGTGGGAGCGGTCCGGGCGCAGACCCATGTACCGAACTCCCAGGTGATCGCCGAAATCGAGGATCATCTCTATCACGCAAACGTGCTGAAACACGGAAACGTGCAAGTTACGTTTACCGAGGGCGTAGCTACGTTGACGGGCACGGTGGACAGCATCGGCGTCAAAGCAGACGCCGAGGAAGCAGTCTGGAAGGATGAGGACGTGCGTCGAGTGGTTAATCAGATTGCCGTGGGCTCAGCCGGTACGGATTCGACACAAATTCTGAATGAGGCCCGTCGGAAGATACTCACTCACTACGCCAACACCATCTTCGATGATATCGAGATCGAAGTTCAGGGCAACACTCTGGTCGTTCTCGGCAAAGTCACGCAGCCGTACAAAAAAGAGGCTGCCGGATACTTTCTAGCTCACATCAAGGGAGTATCTGCGCTCGAGAACAAGGTCGAGGTTCTGTCATTGTCAGTGGATGATGAGGATCTGCGAATACGCATTGCACGCGCCATCTATGATGATCCCTACTTAGTGAGCTACGCCGAGGCAGCGAATCCGTCGATTCACATTATTGTGAGCGCTGGCAGTGTGATGCTGGTTGGCGTGGTCAATTCCGCATTGGATAGATCGCGAGCAGAACAGGATGCGCGCCTTGTTAGTGCGTTCTTCCCAGTGCAAGACAACCTTCGAGTAGCAGGTCAAGGCACCACTCCGTAGCAGCGCGTCCGACGTGGCGCGAGGTTACCTCACGCTCTGACCACTTCCGATGGTACGGTGGCGAACCCACTCGTTGAGGACCAGCTTTCCGCGGGACCCTAAGGTCGCCTTTCTTGCTGTCCTCTTTGGGATTTATTGAATTGGTGGCCTTACTTGCTTCCTTCCGTTAGCTTAAGCACGGCGGCTGCAGCGGCGAAGCGTACCTCGTCTCTCTTGTCCTGTGTTGCCGCCTCAACTACCTCCAACGCTGCTTGTTCTCCCCGCACTGCAATGGCTCGCAACGCGGCGACGCGCACAATCCAATTCTTGTCCTTTAATGCCTGTACCAGTGCCGCGCCGCTGCGCGGGTCGGGATCGCTGGCCAGTGCGGTGGCGGCAGCAGCCCGCACGGGCGAGGGGTCTTTCTTTGTCAACATCTGAAATGCCTCAAGCGCAGCACCGGCGTAGGGAACAAATCCAATTCCTTGCTCGAAGGCAAATTCCGCCGCCTTTTTCGGTTCCTTCAACTCGTCCCATTGCTGCTCGATCATGCCGCCGCTCTTTCGTTCCCCCGTCATCACCGCATAATACACCTCGTACCCAGCGTCGCTCTTCAGAGCGAGAAACGAGCGCGCTGCCGCGAACGCAACAGAGAACTTCTTATCGCTTGTCGCCGCCATGAGCTTTGGCACCGATTTGATCGAACCCATCTCACCCAGAACCCTGGCAGCTGCAGCACGCACCTCCGGTTCCTTATCTGTGAGTCCTGCTTCCGCCAACTCGACCGCTTCGGGCTCGGCTCCGAGCAATCCCAGCGCGCGAATCATCTTTGCCCGTATCTCCCCATTTCTCTCTCGCGCCCCTTCCTCCAGCAGCTTCCAGGCGCTGGCGCGCTGCGTATCGTTTGCAATCACGTTTTTGTCCGACCAGTTTGCGCCTTGAACAGGCGTTTGGGCCTGCGCGCAACCTTGCGTCGACCCAAAGACAATCAGCAACAAGGTCAGTTTCACGCCCAATCCATTCAGGGAGCTACGGGGTCTCATCATTTGTGTTCCTTTTGGACAAGTTCCACCGGCATGCGGCTCAGCTTGGCATAGGTCCGGCTCCGTCGCAGCAGAGGCCACCAATCGTAAAGGTAGATCTGCATCGGTCGCCACATGGCGACCCATCCGGCAATGGTTAGGCTCTCCCGCACGACGGCAGCCCAGGTGCCCGCCTCCTGGCCTAACAAAATCTTGCTTAGAAGCAGACATCCAGCCAAGAACAGCAACCCGATGAAAAGGCTGGTGCGGCCCTGCTTTAGGAGGCGTTTGAACTCCAAGTTTGTAATTTTGGCACGGTGAGCAAAGTGGTTGTGGACGGCCGTCCTGATCAGCTCATTGGGGTCTTCGACCGGCCACTGGTCCAAATAGATACGCAATTTGATTGGATCGTCAGGGGAGAATTCTTGCGCCCAGCTTACGATGAATTCTTCCGCGTCGTCGTCGAGATCCTTTTCAATGAACGGAGAAGGATCCATGGAATTGAAGAGCTGGCTCATCTCGCGCAGCTTCAGTCTTATGGTGTGCGGATGGCCCCCATCCGTAGTGGCGGTGTGTCGTAGTGCAAGACGCATAAGAAAATCTTTGCTAACTTCGGTCCCGCCGATATCGGCTCCGTGAAACGAGGGTTGGTTCCGGGCTTCCTTCGGGCGATATTTCCCTCGCAGACTTGATGTCTGGTTTTACCATCGAGTTTGAGGTGATCACAATTCCCAAGAGCATTCTAGCGTGCCGTCGCGAAGCGTGACAGCCTCGGCCGTGCCCCAAGTGGGATCATCGCCATGTTCCTCCGCGGCTTTGAGCGAGACTGAAACGAGTCAATCATGTTTTGGAGTCACGCACTGGAGGCAGTGGTATGGATTCTCAACCCTTAGTCTCCGATACGGAAAAGGTTCGTTGTTACAAAAGACTGTAAAGGAGAATCCCCAGGACAACGAGCGTGACGACGATGTATGTGCGATCGCGCTCCAAAGCAAAGGCAATGACGGAAAACAGGACGCGTGCAACCGGCGTTGCTATAAGCAGCAGAAGGCCGAACTGGATCACTGCGCGACTTTCCAGATGCCAGGCAGAATGGATGATGGGAAGGAAACTTCGCAGCTCTGCAGGTTCGACGTGAAACAAGCGATAATTCACGGGCGTGCGCGCAAAACTATACAAGTAGAGAAGGCCGCCAACAAAAACGACAAACGCGGCAAGGAAAACGCCGAACTGGAGCAGTTCGCCCACAATTTGTTCCACCTTTTCGTCATTCCAAGTCGTCGGTTTCACCTAGAGTCTCCCGGTCAAAGCACCGTAGATCATTTCAATTCCGAAGGCTATGATCACGACGCTGAAGACAATGCGCAGCCAACCTGCCTTTGCCCTAACGAGAACACGAGTACCTACAACCGAACCAACCAACACGCCGAGGACGACGGGCATCGCCAGTCCCGGGTCGATCAATCCTTTTTTCAAATAAATTCCGGCGCTCGCTGCCGCTGTTACGCCGATCATGAAGTTACTGGTCGTCGTGGAAACCTTGAATGGGATTTTCATCGCCTGGTCCATGGCAAGCACTTTGAATGCACCGGAGCCAATGCCCAGAAGCCCGGAAAGAGTACCAGCCCCAAACATCAGCCCAAGCCCGCCCGGCACATTTCGCACATGATAGGATTTCAGGCCGTCAGGCGTCGGATAGTTCGAATCCATCTTCAGCTGGCTTGCAAGACGATCTGCTTTGCCTTCGTACGCCTGCTCCGGTCTTTCGCGGAAAGACAAAAATGCAGAGAGGATCAATACCGCGCCGAAGATCATGCCAATGAGGTTGGTCGCCAATCTTACGGCCAAGTAGGCTCCACACACAGCGCCTGCGGTGGTGGCTATTTCCAGGAACATGCCAATGCGCAGATTGGAATATCCTTCTCTGACATAGGCTGCGGCAGCGCCAGAGGATGTCGCAATCACAGATATCAGAGATGCTCCCATGGCGTACCGGATGTCTACACCAAAACCAAAGACAAGAAGAGGCACGATTACAACGCCGCCCCCAAGTCCCGTCAGCGCACCGATCAGCCCAGCCACGAGCGACCCAATCCACAGGAGAGTTACAAAAAGCAACGTCGTCATCTGCGCAGCATAGCACTTTGCGAGTGAGCCTTCCGCACTTCGACTACCTCCAGGACGCTACCTATGAGAAAACGGTGGCGGGCTTGTCGGCCATGCGAGCTGAGCGTGATCAAATCAGAGTGCCAGTGCCCAGCTCGTTCTGGGGTGGCGTTTTTCTCATGGCTTTGCTCGATTGGAAACATTTCTTGAATTGCGGTCCGGTCGCAACGTGCGGAGCGAAAGTTGCCCCTAAGTTGCCCGGGGCGCATGAAAATGTATGCTTCTTCGATAAAGCAATTGCATGTGGGGCACTCCGACCATCAGCGGAGAAGTCTGCTGATTTAGCGGATTCAGCTCAACGCTTCCTTGCCAGAGCAGGGTGACCAACATCACTGCTCAGGGGAGCCCTCTGTTGTGCGGGGCGTTCCATGGGATATTCCCGATCACCTAACCAAGCCCTCAGATCATACTATTCTGCTTTCTGATGTCTGCGGAGCGTGACAGAATGTGGGCAGTCACCAGGGTACTCGGAGACCCAATGATGGATGACCTTGGTTCTGCTCGTCGCACTGGAGTCCAACTGCTCACCAAGACCCTCCCGGTAAGAATCCACTCGGAAGGGCAACTCTAGTGGAATTCTACCGGTGGTTGCCCCCCGAGGCTGTGAAAATAGTCGTAGTTTTGTTTTTATCATTCCTCATCGGGCTGGAGCGGGAGGAGCACAAGGTAGCGATGGGCTCTTACTCCTTCGGAGGGGTGCGTACATTCCCTCTTATTGGCCTGATTGGTTATTCCATTGCTCTCATCTCAGGCACACAACTGCTGCCGCTGACGGTCGGCTTTCTGGTAATTGCCGGATTCCTGCTTTTGTCTTACTGGCACAAGCTTTCCTCTGCGAAGGCCGCCGGTGTCACCTCAGAAATGTCCGGTCTCACGACATTCCTGGTGGGAGCACTCGTCTGTCACGGACATTTGTGGATTGCTACCGCGCTAAGCGTTGTCAGCCTGCTGCTACTCGATCTCAAGGTGGCTCTTGAAAAGCTTGCCGTTCGCATCGCGCCGTCCGAGATTCTTACGTTCGCCAAGTTTCTGCTTTTGACGGGCGTCATCCTGCCCGTACTGCCGAGTCAGGAATTTAGCCGATTCCACATCAACCCGTTCAAGACCTGGCTCGTCGTGGTTGCGGTCAGCACCATCTCGTACGGAAGTTACGTTCTGCAAAAGTTAACGAAGGAACGGGGAGGGGTCGTGCTGGCAGCGTTGCTGGGCGGGGCGTATTCATCAACAGTCACCACCCTCGTGGTGGCGCGCCGAGCCGGTCGTGAACGGCATCCCCACCTTTTCGCGGGGGGCATCTTAATCGCCTCCGGGGTGATGTATTTGCGTTTGGTCGCGCTTCTGGCCCTGTTCAACCGGCAACTAATGTCCTTGCTCGTGCTCCCCTTTCTGGTACTGGCTGGTCTGGCGCTCGGCATCGGTTGGCTCTGGACGCGCCGCGCGGAAGAAGGCGCTCAGGCGGTAAAGCCGGAGTTCGAACCCAGGAATCCACTCGAGTTGCTCGCGGCGTTTCTCTTCGCCTTGTTTTTTCTGGCAATGTTGGTAGCTACGCAGTTGGCCGTTACCCATCTTGGGCGGGCAGGAGTCAATACTCTAGCCGCCATCATGGGTGTAAGCGACGTGGATCCGTTCATCATGGGGATGACTCAGGTCGCAGGTGCAGTTACACCTCTGAAGGTTGCGGCGGTCGCGATTCTAATTGCCGCGGCCAGCAACAACCTCATCAAAGGCATTTACGCCTATACCTTAGCCGACCGGAAAACAGGTGTGCAGAGCCTCTTGCTCATGACGGTTCTTGCGGCTGTCGGTCTTATTCCTTTACTCTGGGTCAGATCGTGAAAATTCCCGCGAACCTTTAATTAAGCAGAACATGTGCGAGAGAGTTTGGGCGCTCGCAAGCTGTTCGTGCCAGAGTGATTCTGTTGCTCAGACGGCGTGGACGCTTTTGGCTAGTTCTCACCAGCTAACTGCTGCGGGATGTAGTTGGCAATTCTCAATTCCTCCATCGAATGAAGTTAAGCTTCCAAGGGGTCCACGCGACCCTCTTCGTTCTAAATCTTGTGCTCGAATCAAGACTCCAAGTCGTTCGGGTATCGGTTAGGGTTTGCCTTTTTGCAGAACTTCCAGGGGCATATGGCTCAATTTCGCATAGACCCGACTTCGACGCAGCAGAGGCCACCAATCGTAAAGATAGATCTGCATCGGTCGCCACATGGCGACCCATCCGGCAATCGTAAGGCTCTCCCGCACGACGGCAGCCCAAGTACCCGCCTCATGACCTAGCAACATCTTGCTGAGAAGTAGACATCCAGATAAGAACAGCACACCGATGAAAAGACTGGTGCGGCCCTGTTTGAGGAGGCGCTTGAACTCCAAGTTGGTAATCTGGGCACGGTGGGCAAAGTGGTTGTGGACGGCCGTCCTGATCAGTTCTTTGGGGTCTTCAGCCGGCAACTGGTCTAAGTAGATTCGCAGTTTGAGCGAAGCGCCAGGGGAGAATTCTTGGGCCCAGCTTATGATGAATTCTTCCGCGTCGTCGTCGAGATCCTTTTCAATGAACGGAGAAGGGTCCATCGAATTGAAGAGTTGGCTCATTTCGCGCAGTTTCAGGCTTATGATGTGCGGACGCCCCAGATCCGTGGCGGCAGTGTTTGGTAAAGAAAAACGCATACGAGAATTTTTGCTACCTTCCGTCCTGCCAATATCATCGGCTTTGTGCACCAAGGACTGGTTCCTGGTTTCCTATCGAACCGATATTTCGCCCCCGGGGTTCGAAGACTCATTTGGCCAGCCCTTCCCGCCGGAAACGAATGCTATCGACGCCGCGCGGCTCTGGCAATGGGAATGCGACCGATCGACTTATTTGCAGCTCTTTATGACCTTAGCGATGAGCTCATCCAATTGCGAATCCGTTGCGTCGACCATTTCTGCCCCGGTTTGCTGTGAAATCAATCCGTCACGGACTGCTTCTTCCAGTGAACTCTTTTGCGCGGCTATTAACCGTATCTTGGCCGTCTGCATTTCGGACGCGGCCCTAACGGAATCTCTGCTGTAAATTTCCGAAATCTGTTCGCTGAGCCTCACAAGCTTTCCGTCGAGTTCGCGGGACAGTTTTTCATAGATTGGCGCGGAAAGAATGTGTGTTCTTAACATGTCATCCAGTTCTGAGCGTGCGGATGAAACGGCGATCTGCTGCGCCCGGATTCGATCGACTTCATCCTCTCTCGTTGTCGATATACCAAGCCATCGAATAAAGGACTTGATCGACAAGCCTTGCACGATCATCGAAAAAGCCACAACCCCGAAGGTGAATGTCAGAACTCTCTCACGATCTCCAAGACCGGGACCAAGACTCAAAGCCAGAGCTAACGACAAAGCGCCATGCAATCCTCCCCAAACCAACACGTGTTGCCACCGGAGGCTTATTTTTTCTGAGAAGAGGTTGGTCAATCCTGTGAAGCCGTAGACGACAATGACTCGACCGAGCAGCACGGCGCCAATGGCCAGCGCCATTGCATGCCATTCGCGGAGCAAGTCGGCTACGCGGACCTCCATTCCGATCAGGAGGAAGAGAATCGAATTAATCACGAATGACGCGTACTCCCAGAATGACCAGAGTGCCACGCGGGTACGCGGACTCATGCCCTTAGTCCCTAAGTTGCCGACGATGAGTCCGGCTACAACGGTTGCGATTACCCCGGACACATGGAAATGATGTGCGAGAAGATAGGAGCTGTAGGCGAGTATGGTCGTCAGCGTAATCTCGATCTGGGGCTCGTCGATTCGGCTGGTAACCTTGCTTACCAAATAACCGAGCACCAACCCGATCATTGCCCCACCCAGTACGGATTGCAGGAATCGCCCCACTCCCGTTGCCAAACTGAAATTGCCTGTGATTACCCCCGCGAGGAGAATCTGAAACAAGACCACGGCTGTCCCGTCATTGAAAAGGCTTTCTCCTTCGAGAAGGAGAGACAGCCGTTTCGAAACCCCCATTTCCTTCGTAATTGACAAGACCGCGATCGGATCCGTGGCGGAGATGATCGCTCCAAATAGGAGAGCCATCAGCAAAGGCAGTCCAACCAGCCAATACACCAAAAAGCCCGCAATCAATGTCGCAATAACCACGCCAAGGGTGGCAAGGACCAGGATGGGAAACAAGTTATCGATGAGTTGCCGGAGATTGATCTTGAGGCTGCCCTCAAAGAGCAGGGTGGGGAGAAAGAAGATCAGAATGACCTCGGGCGTCAGCCAATCGGGCCGATGAGCCTGGTAAATGCTTTCTAGGATAGGCAGCCGGAGCGAACCTAGTGCCAATCCGCCCAAGACGAGCGCAACCGTGTAGGGGATTCGGGAGCGGATTGCTACCACCGCGATGACCGACGCGGCGATCAACAACCACATCAGGAACTCGACGGTGGAGCTAGCAGTCATGAGTTTCAGTGGCGCCTGGATGCGCGGTGTATGCACACCCGCCTCCGGCAACAACCCAGATATCCTAATCCAATTTACTGGGCAGTCTCAGAAATCCTGAAAACTTTTCAGAACGCAGCGAAATTGGCCTGCAGCAATCGCGAGATGGTCCTTTATGTCGGCGACGGTTGGCACGGTCGCACTCTCCCCGCGTACCCTTGAATCTGACTCATTCGGAGGTTCCTTGCCAATGGTCCACTGCGAATTCTTCAAGCCGCTCTTTGAAAGAAGCCGTCGAACTTCGGAAACCACGCGTGGAATTGCCTCAGAACTTCCGGCCCCCCGTTCAGATGTACAGGTAACCTGCAAGCGAAGATTATCTTCCTGAACTCGTTTAATCACTTTGCGCAACGCTATGCGGTCGTCCGCGTTGAGGCCCAGATTTGGCATTGCTGGTGTGAGAGTCAGATGAAAAGATGGTCCCTGTAGTTCGATCTGACCGTGTAATTGGATTGCGAGGCCGAGTTTGGACGCGAGCTGTGAAGCCAAAACAGAAATCGTCTGGCTATTGAGAGGCTCGGGGGAAACCAACTGCAACCTCAAGACCAGGGTCGTAGTTGATGCAAGAGTGATCTCAGGCGCAGCCTCTCGTTGAATGGCGGTCCCCGCTAGAAGTGCATCCAGGTCTCTCTGAACGAATTCCAGAGTCTTCACGCTGGATTCTTTCAAATCAAACGGAGCATTCCGTTCAGCCGGCTTCACAATGCCGCCGGAAATCGGGTTCTGTGCCTGAGACGCTTGCGCTGCTGTAACCCCGCCTTGCGTAACCAGAATCTGGTCGATCAAGAGCTTGGTTTCAGCACCGAACTTCTTGCGGAGGGTATCTTCGAGAGCGTGGAGCGCACCGCTCTCAACGTACCGGGTGGTCCGAAGCGTGGCTTGGATCAACAGCCCATTGCGCAATCGGGAGAAACTGAGATCAGACACGGAAGCTTTATCCGCTTCAAAAGCCATTTTCAATTCTCGTCGCACTTCGGAGCGTATCGCCACCTCAATGGCCACTTTCCGGAGGGTTAAGAAGAGGGGTATCGAGAGCAGGATCAACACGAGCGCGCTGATTCCTACTCGGTATTTCAATTTCAACCGGCCCTGTTCTGCTTCTTGCTGGGGCTGAAACCCCATGACTCGGAACACCGCCGCAGCGCTTATGATGATCGAGACTAGGTTTGTCACAAAAAGGAGAAAAGCTCCTCCGGCAATTGATCCTTGATGAGTGCTCAAACCGTAGCCGACGACGGACAGGGGAGGAACCACCGCCACGGCAATGGCCACGCCCGGCAATATCGTCAGGGCTACGGAACCACCGCGGAGAGCCAACGTGCCGGCAAGGCCGGACAGGAATGCAATGAACAAATCCAGCAGGTTCGGGGCTGTCCGTGCCAGGATTTCGGGTGTCGGTTGCTTCAGCGGAGTGAGAGACGCGACGAGCCATGTGATGCCAATGACCCCTGTCACACTGAATGCCAGCACTGCTGCCGATCGCTTTCCCAACTTTCCATCGCCTAAAAGCAGTGCCAACGCGGCCGAGAGAATGGGGTTCATCAGCGGAGAAATCAGCATCGCCCCGATGATGACGGCGGCGCTGTTTTCGAGGAGTCCGAACAGGGCGATGAGTCCAGCGAGAGTGAGGAGAGCCACGTATTCGATGTCGATTTGGATCGAGTCCAGGACGGATTCGTAGATGACGTTCTGCTGCTCAGCAGAGATGCGAAGTTTAGTGCGCCGAAACAGCGTCCCCTCGCCTGCGGTATAACGCCGATGTTCAGTGGCCACGAACTGCCCCTCCGGGGCTCGGTGTTAGATCCGCTCTCGTTCGTCCGCCCAACGGATGTTCTGATTAGGATGCTCGCCCGGCGAACAGATTATACAGCCAGCCGAAAAAGAACCCGCCCAACCCACCGTCGATTAATCCATAGGAAGCCCCAACCAAAGTGTCGCCTATGCTGCGGGCTCCATGGAAGCCTGGGTAGATGGAACTGACCACATCGAGGAAGCTTGCACCGTATGAAGGGCTTGCGAGATGAACCACAGCCCCACGCACAGAACTCCTCCTCCCCAAAGCAGTCCGGAAGCAATCGTCAAAGCCTTTAACGAAAGTCGCATGACAGCTCCTTTGCATACCTATTTCGCGGAGGCAAGTTGCTTGTGCTTTCCCCAAAAATGGGCCATCAAACCACCCTCCTGTGGATCAAAGATCTTATATGCGCCCAGCTTGACGCGATCATTCACAAGAAACCAGGCGAGCGCGTAACCCCACACGAAAAGCCCCCACCGCCAACCGATCGGGGCCATAAACACACCGTAGACAGCGAGCAGCGTGGCCACCACTTGCGTACCCACAACTGCCCAGAAGAGGATTGCTGCTGGCCGAATGCTCCAGAAAGGACCGCGCGTTCGCGTAACGAAGATCGTGAGGTGTCCGGCGACCGAGAGTTTCAGGTACATGAAGGATTGGATCATTTCGCGACTGAGATGGAAAACGCGTTCGCCCAGGTAGAAAAGTCCAAAAGAAGCGAAAACGCCCGCAATGCCCAGAGTGCTCGCGACGCCAAGGACAACAGGCATGTTCCAGGTCTCCGGAAGGTTTGAATACCGAACGCGATCGTACGCGATGGACAGAATCGCTCCATCGTTGAGAATTGCTAGAAGCACGATCATTACGGCGGTCACTGGATAAAAATTGAAAACTAAGATCGAAAGCGTCATGAACAGCAAGACACGAATGGTCTCTGCGATGCGATAGGTGGCATAGCTGTTCATGCGCTGAAACATCTTTCGGCTTTCCTTGATCGAATCGATGATCACGGAAAGGCCTGGGTTCAGCAGAGCAATATCCGCAGCAGCTCTGGCGGCATCGGTGGCTCCGGAAACCGCAATTCCAGCGTCAGCCAGCTTGAGCGCCGGAGCGTCGTTTACGCCGTCGCCGGTCATACCTACGATGTGTTTATCCTTCTGAAGCACACCGACAATGTGAAATTTGTGCTCCGGAAATACTTGAGCGAACCCGTCCGCCTCGTCAATCGCCTTGGCTAGCTGACCCACCTCATAATGTTTCGACTCAGCGAGAACGGCAGCGTCCAAGATGTTTTGACCCAATCCAAGTTGCCGCGCCATTTCTTTGGCGATAGCGATCTGGTCGCCCGTAACCATCTTCACCTTCACACCCATCTGTGAAGCGGTCGCAATTGTCTGCTTTGAATCTTCCCGTGGAGGATCGAACAGCGGCAGGACACCCAGGAATTGCCATTGCCCGCCTTCTTTGGTTCGAGCTACTCCTAGGGAACGGAAGCCGCGAGAGGCAAATTCCTTTACCGCCGCATCGACTGCGCCTCGAACCTGACCGGCGTCGGCTGCCAGTTCGAGAATTACTTGCACAGCGCCCTTTGAGACTCGGAATTCGACCTTTTCCGGTCCTGTGACTAGGGCTTCCGTCCGCTTGTGTACCGGGTCGAACGGCTGGAAGTGAACCATCTTGTATTGGTCCAACTCATGCGGGTCTTTCAGTCCGCCCAGGACAGCGAGGTCAATGGCGTCTTGACTTTCCGCACGAGATGCGAGCGCGGCGGCAAGGATGACCTCTGTGGGCTTTACACCGCCCGCACAGAATGGGTCACCCAAGGTCAGTTTATTTTGGGTCAGTGTGCCGGTCTTATCGGAGCAGAGCACATCGATCCCCGCCAGCTCCTCCATGGCAGCCAAGTGGGTAACGATGGCTTTTTTTTCTGCCAGTTTTCGAGCACCGACGGCCATGGTCACGGAAAGAACAGCGGGCATGGCCACAGGGACTGCGGCGATGGTCAGAACCAGTGCGAACTGTAAGGTTGTGAGAATTTTGTCGCCGCGGAACAAGGCCACTGCCAGAATCAGAACGACGAGAGCAATAGCGATGACAATCAGAAAGTCACCAATCTTCAGCACGGCACGCTGAAAATGGCTTACGGTGTGCGCGGTCTCGACCAAATGCGCCGTCTCGCCAAAGTAGGTGTTCCGCCCTGTGCCGTAGACCAGAGCGTCGCCCTCTCCCTGCTTGATGATGGACCCTGAATAGACCGCATCCCCCGATTTGCGTTCGACTGGCAGGGATTCCCCAGTCAGAGCGGATTGGTCCACCTCGATCGGGTCGCCTTCCAGCAACCGGGCGTCTGCGGGAACGATTTCACCGATGCACACTCGCATCAAATCGCCAGGCACCAGCTCGCGCGCGGGAATTGTTGTCCATGTTCCGTCGCGTTTGACGCGGGCGTGTAACGCCAGCGTCGCCTTGAGCGCGGCAATAGCGTTTCCCGCTTGGTATTCTTCCCAAAAACCAACACCGGCATTCATCAGCAGCAGTGCCAGAATGATGCCGAAATCTTCCCAGTGGTGCACGACGGCGGACAGGATTGCAGCCACCTCGATCATCCATGGGATCGGGCCCCAGAAATAAGACAGGAATTTCAGGAAAGGATTTGTCTTCTCTTCAGGGAGCTCGTTGTACCCATACTTGGCCAGTCTCGCTTGCACTTCGGAGTTGGTGAGACCTTCGGCGGAAACTCCCAACTCCGCCTCGACGGATTGGAGTGAGGCCGTCGGCAAGTTGCGTGGCGATCCTGATTCAGTCTGAGGCGTTTGAGATGGAACCTTCTGCGTCTTGACCATTGAACTTACCTCCCCGAAAGACACCCAAACACTCGAAAACTATGCTGGCGAGAGTATTATGGCCTTGAACCCAGCAGAATGAAATTGCTCTGCCGTCTTGGTAAGCAGTTCTCTGGCCTGATCCCCTCATTTTCAGACGCACGCCCGTAAAACCAAGAGGCCCAGCTCCTAATTTGTGAAGGCTGGCGGTGGAGTATCCACCGCCGAAAGCCTTGGGCCTTACGCTAGTGATGAAGAGGACTACGGAGCTTTCGCTTTCTTCACATACCGACCAATTTCCTGCAGGAGAGGTCGCGCTGATTCCGGGACGGGAACTTTGCCACTGAGGATTTCTTGGCGGTTCACATTCTCTCCGTACATGTCGCGAGCGCCACTTTTATCTGTTTGGCAAGCTCAATTGTCCGTGTTAAGCATGCACACTAACCCCGAACCGCGATCCTTCGTCACGTGCCCACTTGCTGGAGAGTTTGAAGATATTTAACGATGTCGCCCCTCGAGAGCATTCCGACGAGGTTGTTTCCCCGCATCACAGGCATTTGGTTGATCCCGTCCCGGCCCATCTTTTCCATCGCTGTCCACAATTCTGCGCTGGGATCGATGCTGCTTAACTTTTCGATGGGGACCATTGCTTGGGCCGCAGAGGTCGTCGTCCATGATGGTCGAGGTATCTCCTTCAGGTTATGCAGGGTCAGCAATCCAACCACGCGGTCTCCCCGGTCCACTAGAAAGCACCGTCGACCGTGTGCCAGAACCTCCTGATCGACTAGTTTTTGTAATGAAATGTCTCCCGGTACATGAATGCATGCATCTCCCATCACCTCTGATACCTTGTGGCCGACCATTAGGCCTTGCACCATTTGCTGCTGCATCTGAGCCCCAGCTGCGCTCTCGAGGAACCAGCCAATGAAGGCAATCCATAATCCATTCACAACGTTTCCGCTCAGTGCTTGCCACACGCCCATGAAAATAAAAAGAAAGCCAAAGAATCGGCCGCTGGTGGCGGCAATCAGAGTGGCCCGGCGGAAATTCTTGTTCACTCCCCAAACGATGGCCCGAAACACGCGGCCTCCATCGAGGGGGAATCCTGGAACGAGGTTGAACAGTCCCAGGATGCCGTTAATGAGCGCGAGATACTTGGCTACCGCCAGGCCAGGAGTGAAATTCGCAAACAAGGGCTCGAGAAAGTAAAAGAGAGCCGCCAGTGCAAAACTGGTGAGTGGCCCGACAATGGCAATTTGGAATTCGGCGCGGGCGTTCGGGGGTTCGGCCGCAATCTGGGACACGCCGCCAAAGATGAACAGAGTGATCCGATGGACCGGTATTTTGTAGCGGATGGCCACCAACGAATGGGCCAGTTCGTGCACAACGATGCTGCCGAAAAACAGTACTGCTGTTACAGCGCCCATCAACCAGTATTCGATGCTCGTGCCACCCTTGAATTCAACTGGATAATAATTGACGGCCAAGAGCCAAGTAAGCAGGACAGCGATCAAGAACCAGGAGTAGTCCAAATCGATAGGTATTCCAAAGATGCGTCCAATCGGAATTGTATGGCGAAACACAACTCACCTCCTATTCGCTAGAGAGTGACCCGGCGTGTTCGCCGAGCGGTTCGTCCATCGGTGCAGGCAAGAATCCCACATTATCTGAGTATGGTGGAAAAAACCAGCTCACGGTCGGTCAACCTGCCACCTTGCGCTTCACTACCTTTTACTTCTAACGAGCCGCCTGTGGCCTTTTCAATTGGTTCGACCGGCGGCACCGCGAGTTCCGATGGCCGCGTCGTTTGAAGAATGTCCTAGGCCTTCGCGACTTCGTCGCCATTCCGTGACCAATCAGATAGATAATTGAGAGGTTCTGTGATGATCAATTCCCCGCAGTGCCTACCACCTCGCATGACCTTGGTGATACGCAGATTCGAACGCGCAATCCTCAACCTGCCAACCTTGACACCCGCAATACCGAAAAACTCGACTCGTACGTGCGTACCCCCCTCATGCCCTCGGCTAAGGATCTGCCAAACAGCGCCAGACTCGTTCGCCGTGTATCTCTGCTATCCCTGTGAAAAGTGCTTTTGTCTTATTTCAGGGCATGGTAAGAACTGCAGGCATAAGGGTGTTGAAACAGGCCAACGTGGGCCCGTCTTTGACCTCACCCAGCGAGATGCAGAGTGCTTGAATGCGAAGCCATACCACCTCCGAGAAGGCAGCATCGACCAGCAAAAAAAGGAGAAGTCCGCTCAATAGGAGATCTGTAGTTGCGTTCGTAAGACAGTGCCTGGGCGTATCCGTGTTGGGAGCGATTTCAATCGGCACTCCGATATATACAGGCAAAGGAATCGGCAATCTGGCGGTTGTTGCAATTGCGGCTCGTTCCTCCGACCGGGAGCAATACAGCACAGCAGAACTCTTTTCCAGATTGACCGCGCGCCACCATTGGCAAGAAGCCCGGCTAGTTCGACTCTCTGTGGTTCGTACCTACAGGATGAAGAATGGCAAAGGTAAGATACTCGCTGAAGAAGCGGTGGTCATGGAATACACGGCGCCCCGGACAGAAATTTTTAGAATCACGTCTGAAAAAGGCTCGCAATTCATCTGCCGCCATGTATTCCAGCGGCTTATGAGGTATGAAGAGAAGAGGGTACGAGCCAACAAGAACCCGGACAGCTTGATCACTCCGGAAAACTACACCCTTGAAGTAGTTGGGAGGGATAAAATCGGCAATTCTGACTGCCTAGTTGTTCACGCCGTTCCGAGACGCGAGCAAACGGACCTCTTCGAAGGGAAGATCTGGATCGATAACCAGGACTTTGCGATCGCAAAGATCACCGGTCATCTTGCCAAGAGTCCATCGTTTTGGATCAAGCAGGTGGATTTTGTGCGGGACTATCAGAAGGTCAGCGGCTTCTGGCTCCTCTCGAGAGAAGAAGTGGTTTCAGCCGTCAGGCTAATCGGCACCGAGACAATGACGATCGATTACCAAGACTATCACGTCAATAGCCTATGAGCAGGCCAGTCACGTCTCACGAATATGTGGCTTCATGTTCAGCGGTCGTGGCCTCGCGTCATGAATCCGCTGAGTTACGATGTGTTCGGCCACTCTCGTTTTCAGGATGCAGGACCACTCCTCGCAATCTCAACCGAACAGCGGGCGTGGCGCACCACGGCATCCGACACGCTGCCCATCAAGAACCGTTCCAGCCCAGTCCCTCCAAGCGAGCCCAGAACAATCAGGTCAGCTTTCCACTGCTCTGCCGTGTCGAGGATCTTCGATTTAGGGTCCCCTTTTGCAACGGCTGTGGAAACCTTTAGGCCCTTGGCACGGAGCGTTACAGCGATCTTGGCAACCAAATCCTCTGCCTGTTTAGTTCGAGCATCCTTGACCTCATCCAGGGCAGCGTCGTAGCCGCCGGTTCCCCGAGCGACCAAGAATGGCAGTGCCTCCACCACATGCAAAACCCGAACTTCCGTCTCGTCGGGCCGAACCTGTTCGATCAACAATCGCGACGCTGCTTCTGAAAATTTGGAATCATCGATTGCGAGCAGTATCCTCCTGAGTTTGCCTTTCGTTGCTCCGTCTATGGTCTTCGAGCCCTTAGCAGGGCGAGGAATCCTGACAAGCTCAACGGAGCAGTACGCGTGACGCAGGACAGAATCCGGCAAGCTTCCCAACAAGAACCGGTCTAAGCCCGTCCGTCCGTGCGAGCCGAGCACGATCAAGTCGGCATGCCATTCTGCGGCGGTGTCGATGATTTTAGATTTCGGGCTGCCCAACTCCACGACTGTAGTCACGTTCAGGTTTTTGGCACGCAATAATTCTGCAGTCTTCGCGACTAAAGCTTCCGCCAGCTTGCGCCGCGCGTCCCGGGCGTGTTCAATTCCGGGGTAATAAGCCATCATTTCGGGGAGCTGATTGGTTAGTATGTCGATGACATGCAATACGCGCACTTCGGTGCCCTTTGGCTTGGCTTGTACGATAACGGTCTGCGTTGCCGCCTCTGAAAACTTAGAACCGTCGACTGCAAGAAGAATTCTCATGGCTGATCTCCCGCTCTGATTCGCATAGTATACGCGTCTTGCACGCCGATGGTAATTAGCCTCCGGTCCTTCGCTTCGCGCCACACCGACGTTAGTCTCATTTCTGCGACTAGCTAATGCATCCTCCGTGGCAAGGAGTTCAAGTACGCGATGATCGCCCTCGCGTCCTCATGCCTCATGTGATAGATGTGCATGGGAGGCCTCAAAGCGTCGCCCCGCGCACCCGTTCCTTTTTCGAGGATTCGTTCGCCCTCCTCCTGCCTATAGGGAAATCCAACGAGCGCCGGGGCGCGTTCTGCCCAGTTGGGGATCGGCCGTACAGGCATAATCCAGATCGGAGCCCCTTGAAGCCACGCGTTCTCGTCCAAATCACCGTTGGCTTTCCGAGGGGTATGACATTCCGTACATTTTGCCACTTCTTCGACCAAATATCGTCCCCGTTCAATCTCGCTTTTGTCGGCGGCCACCTTGCCCAGTGAAACACTCTTGGAGAGGGTCAACCAGGCAAGTACCAAAATAAAAGCCAACAGAACCGCGCGTGGGATAGCTCCCATGGATGTGCCTCCTTTGGCAGAGTTTCCGTTCTTGCGTCATCATTCGACTGGAATGACGTGAAAACCAAGATTTCATGTTTATTCCAGTTCAGCTCTGGACTCGTGTCCAGCCCCGAGTGAGCCTTCCCATTGCGTCACTTCCGAAGTGGATAGATCGAGGGCGAGCACGATGCGCGTCTAGTTAGTTCCTTTTCACCGGTGTACAACAACCTTCGCGTCGAAGGTCAAGGTGCGACTCAGTAGCAGCGCGTCGGACGTGAAGGAAGACGAGACGACTCCGCTGACCAGCCGCGTCGCAAATGATACTTCAGGCGCTCCCACGACTCTCAACGTAATTCCGGGGCGAACAGCCCTAAACATTAGGTCCGCTAACAGCCTTCTGCAACCTGAATCTTCCTGCTGATCCCTTTTGGCTACCCTCGAACGGTGAGACTTCTTTTGAAGCACGTCGCATTTTTGCGCTTTTGATTTCTAGAGGGTGTATTCTCGAGTGCGTGTCGACCGACAGTGCGTTTTGGGAAATTGAGATTTTATTCTGATGCGCATTCTCATCATCGAAGACGAACAAAAAGTCGCGGCTTTTATCCAAAAGGGACTCGAGCAGGAGGGGTATGCCGTTGATGTCGCGTATGATGGCGAAGAAGGCGTCTACCAAGCGGAAAACTTTGACTACGATGCCATGATTCTCGACCTCATGCTCCCGAAATTGCCAGGACTAGAGGTATTGAAGAGGATTCGCGCTCGCAACCTAAGTTTGCCTGTATTGATCTTGACGGCAAAAGGAGCCGTAGAAGACAAGGTAACAGGTCTCGACAGCGGTGCCAGTGATTACCTCGTTAAACCCTTCGCCTTTGCCGAACTCTCGGCGCGAATCAGGGCACTCTTGCGTCGTGGCGCTCAGGAAACTACAACCTTGCGGTTGGCGGACTTGGAAATGAACGCGGCGACCCGCACAGTGACACGCGCTGGACGAAAGATCGATCTGAAGTTGAAGGAATACTCACTGCTGGAGTTTCTGCTGCGAAATGCACGACGCACAGTCACGCGCACGATGATCATCGAACACGTCTGGGACATTCATTTCGATTCGGTAAGCAATGTCGTGGACGTACACATCAATTCGCTGAGAAACAAGATTGATCGGGAATTCTCACCCCCTCTGATCCACACCATTCGAGGCGTGGGCTATATGCTCACCGATGAACCGTCATGAAAGCCCTTGGCCTTCGCGCCCGGCTGACGCTTTTCTACTCCGTGATGCTCGCGGCTATGCTCTCAGTTTTCGGGTTGCTCTTTTATCACGCGCTAAACCTCGTCCTAGAAAGGAGTCTGACGGAAGAGCTGCGGGAGCGCGTTGTCTTTCTCAGGAATTACCTGCGGGTCCAGGACGGCAGTCTGCAACTCGTTGTGGATCCCGCTAACCGTGAAGAAGCGTATCTCGTTCACTCCGCAGCGCGGTATTACCAGGTCTTCCGGCTTCCCGGCGGCGAGTTAGTGGTCCAGTCTCAGGATTTGGAATTGTTAGGTGTGCACCTCACGCCCGACCAAGTGCGAGGCCTCGCTAAAGCCGAGGAGTTCACGGATCTGCAACTCGGCCGGGAACGGTTCCGTTTCCACAATTTGGTGATCGCAGGAAATGACCCTACCACCTTTTTGGTCCGCGTGGGGATTCCTCTCGCACCTGCGGATAATGCGCGCAAGGGATTTCTGCACTCCCTGTTATTCTTGGCACCGCTTGGGGTTCTCGTCGCGGCACTTATGGGCTGGCAAATGGCACGCAGAGCGTTACGCCCCATGAAGGAATTAGCGGCTGCGGCGCGAAAGATCGACATCGAACAACTCCAGCAACGATTGCCCTTGCGTGGTGCTGGAGATGAGGTGGATGAATTGGCACAATCTTTCAACGAAACACTCAGCCGGCTGGAAAATTCCGTTGGCCAGATGAAGCAGTTCACTGCCAGTATCTCGCATGAGCTTCGGACCCCGCTCACCGCGTTGCGTGGAGAAACCGAAGTCGCTCTTCTGGAAGCCCATTCTGTCGAAGACTACCAGCGTCTGCTCTCCAGCCAATTGGAAGAATTCGACAAGCTGACCCATATGATCAATGACCTCTTGGTCCTGGCGAATGCGGAAGCGGGCGAGATTCGGTGGGCGGAGCAGAAGGTCGACCTGTCGGTGCTTGCGGTTTCTCTGGCCGAGCAATTGGAGCCGGTAGCGGCTTCAAAGGAGATCGAACTCAAGACGGCCGCTGAACCGGACATTCATGTCTGCGGTGATGCTAGCTGGCTCGAGCGGGTAGTCCTCAATTTATTGGACAACGCGATCAAGTTCACGCCGAAAGGCGGGCATATTCAGATGAGCGTGGCATCTGAAAATGGGTATGCAGCGTTGCGGGTAGAAGACACGGGGATGGGGATTCCGCCCGAGGCTGTCCCACACATTTTTGACCGATTCTACCGCGCGGAGCCTTCTCGCTCGAAGGGCGTCCCAGGTGTCGGCCTCGGTTTGGCGCTCACACGCTGGATCGTAGAAAAGCATCGCGGGCGCATCACCGTCGAAAGCCAGCCCGGGCAGGGGACCCGTTTCACGGTGTTCCTGCCTCTGTATCCAACGGATTCCCACGCACATCCCTCCAAGTGACAGACCTTAAATGGTTTGTGAGTTTATTCCATTCATTAAGCAGAAATTAGTTTCAGTTCATCTTCGCTTCAGCTTACCCCTCTACGCTTGCCCCGTATGCTTTCAGGGCGTCCAAGGCAGCCTGCCGACTTCCGAGATACATTCGCACTGGCAGAAGTGACCAAGACGAGGAGACGGCTGCAAGAACCAAGCTGGGCAGGGACTTGGCATTTTCGAAAGACTTTCGAATAGAAGGAGACAAGTAGTGATGAATACAACTAGGAAGATCCAAATTTGGACTTCGGCTGTAGTACTTCTTTGCGCGACGTTTATTGGTGGCGTAGTCATTGCGAAGACCTCGCACACGAGTGCGAAGCTGGAGGCACCCATCTTTGCCCCAGCTGTGAAGAATGCAGCAATGGCCGTACCACTGGCGGGCAGTTATGCTCCGCTCATCAAGGAAGCCTTGCCTGAAGTTGTGAACATTGCTTCCTCGCGAATGGTTCGCCGTTCCGATGAAGAATCAAACCCCATGTTTGACGACCCGCTCTTCCGCCAGTTTTTCGGTGACAAGGGGCCTCGCTCACGAGAGCCGCAACAGGAGAAAGAGCAAGGCTTGGGCTCGGGCGTGATCGTCGCCACAAACGGCTACATCCTCACAAATAATCATGTCGTTGACGGAGCGACGGATATAAAGGTTTCGCTTCGAGACAAGCGCGAATTCACAGCAACGATCGTTGGACGAGACCCCAAAACGGATATCGCCGTCTTGAAGGTCGACGCGGATCATCTGGCCGCTATACCTCTAGGGGATTCCTCTAAGGTTCAGGTTGGCGACCTGGCCTTCGCGATTGGAGACCCGTTTGGTGTGGGCCAGACCGTCACCATGGGAATCGTCAGCGCGACCGGCCGAGCCAATCTCGGCATTGAAGATTACGAAGATTTCATTCAGACCGACGCGGCTATCAATCCGGGAAATTCGGGAGGAGCGCTCATCGATGGAAAAGGTGAGCTGATTGGAATTAACACCGCGATTCTTTCTCACAGCGGCGGGAATCAGGGCGTGGGCTTTGCAATTCCCGTCAATCTCGCCAAGCGCGTGATGGATCAGATTGTGGACCATGGCCACGTCATCCGTGGCTTTCTGGGCGCTACCATTCAAGACGTAACACCCACCATGGCGAAGGCTTTAGGGGTGAACGACGCCGAGGGCGTCCTCATCGGTGACGTCACCGCTAAGGGACCAGCGGCACAGGCTGGTCTGAAACCGGGCGATGTGGTCATCAAGATGAACGGACAATCGGTGGCCGATTCAGCAGCGTTGCGCCTGCAAGTATCCCAAACCGATCCAGGCACGACCGTACCGCTCACAGTCCGGCGCGGAAATAGCACCCTCGACCTGAATGTGAAACTCGGAGAATTGCCGGCAGACCACGAGAAGACGGCAGAAGGCGGTTCGAACCTCCAGTCGTTACAAGGCCTCCAGGTGGAGCCTCTTACCCCGGCGGTTCGACAGCAACTGCATCTCGGGCAGGAAAGTCATGGCGTCGTCATTTCGCAAGTAGATCCTAACAGCGCCGCCGCCGCCGCAGGAATTCGCGAAGGCGATGTCGTCGAGGAAGTAAATCATCAACCGATCACCCGCGTCAGTGAATTTGAACAAGCGATGCAGAGTGCCAGCGGTCAGGCGATTTTGCTTCGCGTTGTGCGCGACGGCACGGGGTTCTACGTCGCGATCGCGCCTCGCTGAGGTCCGATCGAAAGCGAGAACTCTAGTTCGGTCCTTGGTTGGCGGACGGTCACACTATGACTGTCCGCCACTTTTTTCCTCCAGGGGCCGCGTGGCAGTCAGCTTTGAAAGTAGTGAATCAGTGTTTCCACTCTTCGTCATGTTTGATGATTCCATGGAGTGTACAAACATCATGAGTGATATAGACTCTCTCAGTGAACCAGGTGCAGAAACTCGGGCTGGTCAGAGACAGATTTGGCGCAACTGCAACTCTGGAAGGAATCACCGGGCGCAAGTCTGGAAATCCATCCGTCATTCTTGTCGCCCGGGCAATGACGGGAGCAAACTGAATGAGCACTGATCGGCCTCAACCAAGAAGACCAGAAGAACCCAAAATCAGTCTCCTCCGCAATCCTGTCAGCCTGATTGGGGCGGCCATTGCGGCAACCAGCCTCGCGACGATTGCCTTCCTCCTCTTCGTAAACTTCATTTCCGTTCGACCCAGTCCTTACATCGGTGTGCTTGGCTTCATGGTGGCGCCGGCCTTCTTGATTCTGGGTCTTCTGCTCATCCCCCTCGGCATGCTGCTGGAACGGCGCAGGCGGCGCAAGCAAAAGCCGGGCATGATTCCGCGATTCCCCAGGCTTGACCTCAACGTCCCGGCTCAACGCAACGCATTTGCTTTTTTCGTTAGCTTCGCTTTTATCTTCGTCCTGATGAGCGCGGCGGGCAGCTACCGTGCCTACGAGTTCACGGACTCCGTGCAGTTCTGCGGGCAACTTTGCCACACCGTCATGCAACCCGAGTACACCACGTACTTGCAGTCCCCGCATGCCAGGGTTGAGTGTGTTCAGTGCCACGTCGGTCCCGGCGCCGGATGGTATGTGCGCTCAAAGCTTTCCGGTTCCTATCAGGTCTACGCGGCCATCTTTCACAAATATCCGCGGCCGATTCCGACGCCAGTCGCCAATCTGCGCCCGGCCCAGCAGACCTGCGAGCAATGCCACTGGCCAAGGAAGTTCTATGGAGCCCAACTCAAGGTCTTCTATCACTACGGAGAGGACGAAAAGAACACGCCGCGCCAGATCCGCCTCCTGATCAACACCGGCGGAGCCCAGGCGAATACTGGTCTGCCGTCTGGCATCCACTGGCACATGAACATTGAAAACCGAATCACCTACATCGCAACCGATGCACAGCGTCTGGTGATTCCGTGGATTCAAGCCACGGACTTGCAAGGCAACAGCACGGTCTATGTAACGAAAGACGCGAGCCTGAAACCGGGCGAGATCGAAAATGCCGCCAAATATCTGATGGACTGCATTGATTGCCACGATCGCCCGAGCCACATCTTCACGCCCCCGGATCGCTCCGTGGACGACTCCCTGCTCGCAGGACGGATCGATAGCTCACTCCCTTTTATCAAGCATCAAGGCGTATCGGCCCTTACCAAGACTTACAACAGCACCAACGAGGCATTGCGCGACATCGCTGCCGACATACGGCAGTTCTATAGCACTAAGTACCCCGGTGTGTACGCCAACCGGGGAAACTCGATCCAAGCTGCGGTTGTCGATCTTCAACACATCTATCAGTCCACGTTTTTTCCTTACATGAAAGTGGACTGGCGCACGCACCCCAACAACATCGGCCACTTCTACGCGCCGGGCTGTTTCCGATGTCACGACGGACAGCACGTCAGCTCCGATGGCAAGGTGATCCCGAAAGACTGCAATACCTGCCACACGGTGCTGGCGCAACTTGAGAGTGGAGTTCCACTGATCCGCCACGAAGAAGGAGTTCCGTTCAAGCATCCTGTGGATATCGGAGATCTGACCCAGGTGACCTGCAGCGATTGCCACACCGGCGGGGTTGGGCCGTAACGACGGCCACGACGCTTCCGACAGGAGAAACATCGTGTCCCGCAGGTAAGAATATATAAAGGATGGCGCCTCTACAGTTCACCTGAAAGTCGAATGGCCGCAGCGGACACCTAGAACCGAAGGCGCACCCTACAAGCCCGAAACCGCACCCCTCTTTTTGCACTGATTGTCCGGGCTAGCTGCCGCTATGCAATTGCGTGCAGATGGTCTGCAGAACTCCCTGAGCCAGGCTCGGGCAAAGTTCTGCTCCCGCGTCGACAAAACAGAAGTCAGCCGGGAAAACGGTGGCAGGACAGGCAGAGCGACGTACTGCTTCTGTACTTCGGCAGGATGAGGTTGGAAACGGTCGAGTGATGGGGCTCGTGGCACGTGACGCAACTGATGAGAGGCGCATCTTTGCCCAGGTCGACGTTGGGGCCAGAGACCGGATGTCCTTCGACCGGGTGATTGAGCTTGTGAGTTTTGTCGAGGTTCAGGTAGAGCCAGGAGTCCATTTCTTTGAACGGGATTGTCGTGCCCCAGGGGAGAGAGAGCGTGTCTGCCTTGCGATTCACCTTCATGAGACCGCGGACATGGCAAGCCATACAGACATCCTGCGGAGAGGCGTACAGATGGGCGGGGAAGTTACTTGCGTGTGGAGAGTGGCAGAACACGCAGTTGCCTTCCTTGTAGGGAAGGTGCTGGATAGGGTCAGTGGAAAGGGGGTGGCACGTAAAGCAGAGTTGATTGGAGGGAGAAGAAAGAGTGATGTAGGTCGCAACCTTGACGTTGGCGACCGTGTGGCAAGTCGTGCAGCCCATGGAGATGGCGGCGTGGACGTACTTCCCGGTCGCCTTGTCGTTGTGGCACTCGACGCATTTGGAAGCATCGATGTTGGCTGGGAGAAGAACGGGATGCTTGTGAAGGTCGGCCCAAGAAGGAGAAGCGAATAGCAGCCAAACGAGAGCAACCAACAGTGTGCGGAGAAGAACGATGCAGTAGCGCGCGTCAGAGAGAGGCATGGGTCACCATCCGCTGAGAGCGAAGATATTGCGCCCCGGGGAGCGCCGAAGGACGAACGTATACTAACTCAAGAGGCGTAGACAGGTGCCGCCTATATGCCTTTCGTGCCCGGTGGCTGCACCGATCGAGAACATCAGCTCATCGACCCAAGTCTAGCCTGATCGATGTGGAAACCGGGCCCTAGGGGCTGGAGCGGAGGTAGGTCATGAAGTTAGGAATTCGCAAGTCCTTCAAGATTCTTGCGCCCGGTAACTCCTTGCGCAGGAGGGTTGCCTACAGCCTCGCTCTTGTTAGGCTCATTCTGGTGCCAGTGATCTTCCTGTCGGTCTACTACCTTTTTCGGATGGGCTGGATTGTCGATCGCATCGTGAATGTGGACGCGCCAGCATCGGCTCTGGCGCAGGAAGCTTCCATTGCGATGTTGGAGGCGCGCCGCGCGGAAAGAAACTACCTCCTGCTTCACGACGCAAATTATTTGGAGACGAACCGCGAATCCATCGACAAAACGCGGCTGACGTTGGATCACATCCGAAACCTTGAGCCTGACGAACAGGGCGCACTCCAAAAAGCGTCGGAGGCGCTGACGCTCTACGGGCAGCGATTCACGGCAGCGGTATCGGCCTTGGAGCGGCCTGGGGAGAGACCTAAGGATCGCATCCAGGCTGTCGTCAAGGCCTATGAACAGGATTTGGACCGTCTACTGAAGAGAGCAGGGTACGGCAAACGCAAGCAGCTTATTGAAGAACTGCGCAAACGAGTTGGCTCGTTCGATACACAGATCTCGGAGACGGTCCAAGAAGGGAATCCGGAATTGCGGCGCCTCATAGAAGATCTGCAGACATCGAGCCAGGATATCTTGCAGTTGACCTCCGAGTTGGAGGTTTTAAATTGGAGCCGGGTCCAAGAGGATCATGCGGAAGCTCGCCATCTCATCCACCAGGCGGAATGGGCGCTGGGGAGCGTGTCTTTCTTGACCCTTCTCTTCAGTGTGTGGGTCAGCTACGTCCTACCGCACCAGGTAATTAAGCCTTTGCTGAAACTGAAGGAGGCGGTTGATCATGCGGCCGCGGGGGATTATGAAATCGATTTTGACGTCCAAGGGAAGGGTGAGATCGTCGATCTGGTGGAGAGTTTGCGACATTTGTTTGCGGCAGTGCGACAAAAGGCATAAGCACGGAAGAATCGGCCCGATGGAAGTCCTCCCATGAGCATAGAGTAGGAAAGGAACCCCGCGCATGGTCGAGCAACAGATCAGATTGATCGAGAAAAGGGATTCCTCTTTCGGGCTGACCGCCATGGGCATTTTCCTGGTGTTCGCTGCCGCCATGGCTGCGCTTGCCAGAGCCACCTTGCTCTGGCGCGGCACGTTCTTGGATCCTATATGGACACTCAACCGGGCAGCCTACCGTCAGCTTGAACCGCTTGGCGGAAAGGTCGGCTTTCTTTTTCTCCTGCTCAGCATCACCCTGGGAGTTGCCGCCAACGGTTGGTTTCGGCGACGTGTTTGGGGATGGCGATTGGCCGTGTTCCTCATCGGAACCCAAATCGCCGGTGATCTGGTCAGCATCTTGATGGGTGAGTTTGCCCGAGGGAGTGCAGGCGTGGCCCTCGCCGGCCTGTTCATGTTCTATGTCTTGCGGCCGCAGGGAAGGGATGCTTTTCGGCGCGGCGAGTCACCCACCTCACATTGAGAATCGATGCTTGTACGAAAGACACGAGGCACAGCTATACGTCGCGGTAGCCTCGGTCGTGACTCGCGCTGCCTGCGCGGTAGGGGGCAAACTCGCTTCAGTGTTGGTTTGAGCCCGCGCGAACACTCCCAGCAGGAAGAGCGCCATGGTTGCCACGCAGAATACGACCAGCAGAAGGATTCCCTTGCGATCATGAGTTCGCATGACCGTTCGCGGCCGATGCACGACTCGGCCGAGACGCTGGTTCATGGCTTTGGGCCGAGCCGGCGGCCTGATTACCGAATCCCGGCGGGACATCCTTGACCCGATCCGTGACGCTCCCCTGAGGCTTGCTCATCTTCCGGGAAAGCTTCCCACAAAGGATTTCGTCCAGCCGGGTTCGGAACTCACCGGGGCGCATGCCTGGCTCTTCCGAGCGATCCTGGCCCCTGAAAAGGGCTGTCATCCACCAGCAACCTTCTTCCACGGAATTGGAGAAAAACATCGTCGTCTCGGTATCACGGAGCGGGGCCATGAGTTGGTAGGCACTTCCATCGGGAAGCCTGAACTCGCTCAGGACGAGGTCAAATCGGCGGCGCTGAAGGATCTCCATCGCTTGTTTGCAGGTGGTTGCGAAGCAGATATCGCATCCTCGTTTGCGCAGGTGGTCTTCGAGGATTGGTGTGTTCCGCGCACCTTTTCCCACAAGAAGAACTGCTACTCCGCGAGCATCCATACGCCTCCTTTCCGCAATCATTGCCGATACTTGGGCGTCCCACCACATATCCAAGAGTTCAGAGGGTGCGACGAAATGGACTTCCTCGAATTGTCTGAGGAATGTCGTATCGCACGACGGCGGAAGCCCGTCGTCTCGTAAGTCCGCTCAGTGAGATGTATCGTGTTACGATATGGTTGTTCTTGTCGTTGCACAATATATCGCAAGACGATATACAAATTGGGGCACGGCCCGGCCAAGAGGGATCCTGCGCAAGGGTGCGCGCGCAGGCAGATTAGGGAGCCGGAGAGCCTTGGTCGACAGGCTCTCCCCTGCTGGGCGCGCGTTCCCGCTTCTCCGGTCGCAGCCATTTCAGAGAAGGGTTCAATTCGGAAACTTGCGCTGTCTCGCTGCATCCGCCGCCTCGCGCTGTTCCGCGGCAGACAGGTGAGCCGGGTCGCAGATCTCGGACCCGTCGAGACACCCCTGAAGGCTCCGGTCGCGGGTTGCCCGCGCCACGTCCTGTTGCTCTTGGTTACTCAACTGAGTGTGGTCGCATGCACCCAGGCCTTCGAGACAATTCTCCAGGTTGCGGTTGTGGCTGGCATCGGCGACCTGTTGTTTCTCGTCGGCGCTCAGCTGCATCTGGTTGCAATCGCCCGCTCCTTCGAGGCAGGTCTGAAGATTGCGGAGACGCGCCGCCTGGGCAATTTGTTTCCGCTCGTCAGCGTTCAGCCGGCCCAAGTCACATTCGCCGATCCCTTCGATGCAATTCTGCAGGTTTCGATCGTGGTCTGCGCGCACAACCTCGTGCTGCTGTTCGGCATTCAACTGCTTTGCGTCACAGTTGAAGGATCCGTAGAAACAATCCAGCAAATTGCGGTCCTGGGCGACACGTCGAACCGTTTGCCGCTCTTGCGCATTCAGTGCCGTCTGATCGCATTCCGAGAACCCGTTCAGACAGTCCTGAAAGTTTTGCGAATTCGAGAACTGCCGAGTTTGCGCTGCCGTCTGCAAGGGCACAGCGCCCACTGCCAGCAGACCTAAGATGATCCATCGGGGAAATCTCATATAGTGCCTCCAGGGTTACCGTGAAGACCGGCCCCGTGCGCCGTCCCAATCGTTGTTCGGGGGGCCGGGCAACCATGCGCCGCCCGCCTCTACACCTATATAGACGCATGGCTTCGCGCAATGGTTGGCCCCCGCGGACATATATATATCGTGGTGCGATACAATTAACAAAACAACCCTTGACAGATATATCGCATCACGATATATTGAAGCAGGTCGGGCCCCCCGCCGGACCGGGATGAGTGTCCTGGGCCGGAGAGCGGCCCAAAGCGGGACTCGGGAACACTGGTTTTCATTTGCCCCGCTCGTGGACTTCCCAATATGTGCATCGAACCTCAGCCAGAATCATTTTCCAGAAGGAGAAATTCCTAAATGCGAACAAAATTTGTCGTAGTTGCGACTTTGTTTTCGGCCCTCAGCTATTTATGTGTCGTTCCCGTCTTTGCCCAGTCCTCCCAAGAGACGGGCAAATTGAAAATCCACGTTGATCCGAAACAGGCCTATGTCTTTGTGGACGGCAAGGCAATTCGCGACGGCAGCCAGACGATCGAACTCCCCGCCGGGGAACACAAAGTGGGCGTGTACAACTATGGATATCTGCCCCAGACGAAGGACGTACACGTAGGCACTGGGGAAACAACCGACCTGCAAGTCGCCTTGCAGTCGTCCGGAGACCTGGTCGCCGGGCCATTCGCCGATATCGAATTCAAGGGCCATCCCCGTGCCGCGGTTCTCTTGAACGGAAATACGCCGGCGTATTTCGTCGGCCATGTCGACGAATTCGATTGGAACTGGATATGGCACCAGCGGCTTCTTGTGAAGCCGGGAACCTATCAAGTCACGATAACGCGCGAAGGAAATACGATCTGGTCGGGCGCGGTCACCGCGAAAGACGGCCAACAGGTCACGGTCTATCTTGACCGTAATGGAGAGATGAAAACCAAGGAGTGGAAGGAAGGGTTGACCATGCCGCCGCAGCCTCGATTCCACGCCGGAATTGCCAGCGCGACCGTACCGGTTGCTCCGGTCACAGCGCAGCTGGCCGCACAGTCTGGCAATCTCAGTTGCGGGCAGGGGACGGAACTTACGTGGAAATCTGCCGACGCCGCGGACACTTCCGTCTCCGGGATTGGACAGGTGCCGGATCATGGGGACCGCAGCGTAACACCAACCCATGACACAACGTACGTGTTGACCGCGAAAGGCCCGGGAGGCGAAGCCACACAGAGTGTGACGGTGCATGTTGACGCGATGCCGATGGCCACACTTGCTCTCAGCCAGCCGGAAATCCGGTTCCACAAGATTGGCGACAAGGTGGTAGAGCAAGATTCCACCACCCTGAATTGGTCCGCTTCCAACGCGAACTCCACAAGGGTCGAGCCTTTCGACAGTAATGCCATGAGCGGGAGCCGAACGGTGACCGCCGATCCCAAGCAAACGAGCACCGGCCCGATCAACGAAGAAGTGACCTATACGATTACGGCGACAAATGCTTGCGGCGGCACGACGACGAAGGCCGCAACGCTGCATGTTGTCGGTTCCATCGATCCGCCGCCCGCGGCGACGCTGGCAAGCCTCTTCTTTCCGACGGCCTATCCGACGAGGCACCGCCCGAAGATTGGACTCGTGGAGAGCGAAAAAATAGCTCTCGACAATATTGCCGTGCAATTCAAAACCTTCGGGCTCTATGAACACAACGCCAGCCTGGTGGTCGTCGGATACGCCGACGTGCGCGGTTCGCGCAAATATAACAGGGCGCTCAGCGAGCGCCGCGCCAATGTTGTTCGAGACTATCTAATCTCCAAGGGGATCCCGGCCGACGAGATCAAGATCCGCGCGGAAGGGAAAGACAAGCAACTGGGTGAAAAGAAAGTTGCGGTCCTGCTTGCAAAAAACGATTCGAAACCGGCCAAGTGGATGAGCAAAAGCGAAAAAACAACATGGCTTGCCTACAATCGCCGCGCCGACCTTGTCCTGGAGCCGACCGGTCAACAATCGGCCCAGGCCTATCCGGCGGACTCTGCCGATGCACGAATCATCTGGCAGCGGCCCGCGCCGTCGCTGAAGAAAGTCGAGATGCTCTCAAAAGCTTCTACGGCCGGCGTCCAGCAGGCGCGCGCCGGCAGTTTGGGGAACTTGAAGCAGATTCTCTAACTCTCTCCCCGGGCAGCGCAGCGTTAGCTGGACCCGGCGCACCGGCAGGCGAAATCCGGAGCGCCGAAGGAACGCCAGCCGCCCGGGGAGACCATGGGTTGAAGACTCCTGGGTACATCCCGGAGAGTAAGGAGGAATAAATGATGCGGCTCTCCCTAAAAGCTATGGCAATTGCGGCAGGGCTCCTGTGGGGTGGGGCCATACTCTGCGTTGGTTTGATCAATTTGCTAGACCCCAATTACGGCGTCAACTTCATTCAAGTGACCAGTTCTGTCTATCCTTGGTTTCACGCATCACGGACAGTAGGAAATGTCGTCATCGGAACCGTCGATGGGCTAATTGATGGTGCGATCGCTGGACTGATTTTTGCCTGGTTGTACAACATTGTTACTCGCATTCCAACGCCCACCGAACACACCAGCGCAAGTGCGACCCACAATTGATGGACATGGCAACAAGTGTGCTTCAGGACCCGCTGTTACGGTTCGTCACCGTGGAGCTTTGCACTGGCCAGCGGGTCCTTCCGACATTCAACCCCACCCGAGCCAACGTCAAGCAAGGACCCGTGAGGGGAACTTAACGAGTGGGCTAACGAGGAAATTCCAAGGTGCCCCGCCAGTTTCAGGGGCAAAGGAGACAGCGATGCAGGAACAAAACTTGGTCAGACACAAGACGGCGGAGTCGCCGGTCGTGATCAAGACCACAGGCCTGAGTGTCGAGGCTAAGGCAATGTTTGACTCGATCGCCAGGCGCGCCTTCGAGATATTTGAATCAAAAGGCAGAGTGAGAGGACAAGATCTGGACAACTGGCTACAGGCGGAGGCGGAGTTGTTCAAGCGAACGCCACTCAAGGTTACGCAATCTCCAGACGGGGTGACCGTACTTGCCGATGTGCGCGGCTTTGCGCCCAAGGAATTGGAGGTCGATCTGGAACCGCAGCGGGTGACGATTATCGGTAAGCGCCCACGCAAAACGGAGAGAAAAACAGTTACGAATGTCTCATCCCAAAAGCGCACGACTCGATTGCTCCGGAGCCTGCACCTGCAGGTTGAGATCGACACGCGTCAAGCGACTGCGCGGCTCAAGAGGGGAATCCTCGAGTTGGATCTGAAAAAAGCATTAGCAGCAAGGGAGAAGCCCGTGCAGACGAGTTCCAGCGGCAACGGCGCCTGAACCTAGTCAGGAGGAGAGAAAGGAATTAGACCTCCTGAACAAGAAATTTCAGTTGGGCAGGGCCCTTCTACTGTCCGCGTTGTTCCTCGCGGCCGCAAATCTTCTCGCGGCAAAGTTAGCTGCGGCGGATTCGGAAACTATCACAATGACGGTCACTGCCGTAGGCAAAAAAGTGAATCCGCCGCCCGAAGTGAAGAAAGAGGATGTGCAACTTTATCAGGGAAGAGAGCGCACGCAAGTCGCGGATTGGAAGGGGGGCGGAACGCTCTACCTTGCCGTTCTCATTGACGACTCGCTCGATAGCTCCATCGCCAATCAGTGGAATGATTTGAAGGCCTTCCTATTGGCCCAGCCGGACACCACCTACATCGCCGTGGCCTACGCGCGAAACGGCGCCGCCATGGTGGCGCAGGATTTCACCAAAGACCATACGCTTGCGGCAAAAGCACTGCGCTTGCCCTTGGGCAGCGCTGGGGCCTTCACGAGTCCCTACCTCGCGCTCCAGGACTGGATCACGCGCTGGCCCGACTCGAATGCACGCAAATCGATCATCCTGTTCTCTTCAGGAATCGATTATTTCCGTGGCAGCTTCGATCCCGTGAATCCCGATGTCGACACTACGATCGAGCAGGCCCAAAAGAAAAACATCAATATCTGGACCATTTATGCACCGGACGCAGGCCACTGGCGCTGGCGGAGCTACGTCCTTTTCATTTCTCAATCCTTTTTGAGCCGCGTATCGGAAGAGACGGGTACGGAATCCTATTATCTCGACTTTGGCCCGCCCGTCACGCTCAAGCCGTACTTCGACGAAATCCAAACGCATCTGAACAACCAGTACCTGTTGAGCTTCGCAGGCAGTGGCGGGCCGCAAGGCCGTTTCGAGCGCGTCCGCGTGGCCACTGAACTTCCCGGCGTTGAGTTCCTTGCCGCGCCGCAAGCGTTTCTGCCTGCTGCGAAATAACGCAAGATGCAACTGCGAATTCCATAAGTCATCGAAGCGTGGACCGCAGAGTTCACGCTTTTCTTCATTTGGATTGGCCCCGCTGCTAGGCCACGACTTTCCGCCGTATTGAACCGGTTTGGCTGACAATCTGACGTCGGAATCACGCTCTCAAGACAGAGTGCGGCCGCTCCCGGACGCGCGTTGTTGGACCTGCCGCGATTAGGCTTTGGTTGCTTGCGCACGCCTAGAGCGACGATCAGGCTTTGGCCGGTGTCTCTGCCTTGGGCCAGGCGCGCGCAACTTTTTACGTCGCGCATGTGCGGCTTGTGTGTGCTTCAGAATTGCGTTTATGGCCGCGACGAGTGCGTGACCGCTGCCGCGCAGCTCACCCAACCGTTGGCAAACAACTTGCTCCAAGGCGCGCTGCCCGGGAGGAAGCAGGAATACACAGACCTCCCGCTGGTCGCGATCGCTACGGATGCGGCGCACATAGCCATGCGCTTCCATGCGATCGAGCAAGCCAACGGCGCTGTGGTGACGGAGAGCCAGGCGTTCCGCCAGTCGTCGGATGCTGGTTCCGTTTGGGTTAGCGAGCGCCCGAATGGCAAGAAGCATCTGGTACTGTTGCGGTTCAAGTCCGGCGGCTTCCGCAGCGTGATCGCTGCCGCGAAGAAACTGGCGGATGCGATAGCGCAATTCGGCCAATGCAGCGTATTCAGAATCGTGGATTTCTCTTCTCATGTTTTTTAATTATATCGCAATACGATATAAATGCAAGTCAAAAGTTTCGCTGCCTTCCCCCGCACCATCCTAGTTCGCTACTTCCGCCTCTAGCTAATTGAAAATCTTTGAGCGCGAGATAGGGCCCAACTGAAAGAGCGCGTTCCGATTGTAGTGGCTTTTCCCAATATATCGCTATACGATATATTGGGATTTGTCGCTTAAAGCAAGACTGCGGGCCTCGCATGACGGGCGTTCACATTCGCCTCGACAGCCCCGCTTGTCTCGGCGACTATAGAAAGCTGGACAGGGACGACAAAGGCTTTGTTATGGAAATCGGTTGGGGGTCAACGCGCATACCTGCTCTCCCCAACAACATCGTGGCCGTGCTCAATACCGAGCAGGCCGGCGCGATGATCACGAAATATGCTATGCGCGCGTCATTGCGGTGGTGCCATCGAGCGCCCGTACGGCGACGAAGAGAACCTGATCTTGCGTTGTTCCTGGCGATGACTGGCGAGGGATATTCACAGAGGAAGAGACGCGGGATTTGGAGAACGTCGCGGGGACCGGGAGTCTTCTCGGCCAGCTACGAGGTGACAAGGTGAACGAAGTACCGAACGAGGGCAAACCACAATGGTGGAGAAAGCCTTCTGCTCGTTTGCTTTCTCGCATTCGCGAGCGGGAAGAGCAAGTTTTTCTTCTGCTGACGCTCGTGATTGGCGTGCTCACCGGCTTGGCCGTCGTCGCATTCATCGTGCTGACGGAACATTTGGGGATGCGGCTTTATCCGGTTGGCAGTGCGGCTTGGCGACGCATCCTGATACCCGTTCTTGGCTCTGTCGGCATGGGGTACCTGCTTTACCGATATTTCCCCGATGCCCGCGGTAGTGGCGTTCCGCAAACCAAGGCCGCCTTGTTTGCGCGGGGCGGCGTAATCACCCTCGGTACGGTTCTTGGAAAATTCTTTTGCACGGCAGCGACTTTGGCAAGCGGCATCCCCCTGGGCCGCGAAGGGCCTTCCGTGCAGGTCGGAGGCGGGATCGCCTCGGTGCTCGGCCGGTATCTCGGATTGAGCGCCGAACGAGTGAAGGCGCTCATCCCCGTCGGAGCCTCCGCGGCGATCGCCGCCGCGTTCAACACCCCGCTGGCTGCGGTTGTCTTCTCGCTCGAAGAGATTACGGGCGATCTGCACGCACCGATTCTTGGTTCCGTGGTATTGGCTTCCGCGGCCTCGTGGTTCGTTCTGCGGCTGCTCCTCGGGAACCATCCTTTGTTTCACGTGCCGCAATATCGACTAACTAATCCCCTGGAGTTCGGGATTTACGCCGTATTGGGGGTTGCCGGCGGCTTGGTATCCGTGGCCTTTACGAAGCTTCTCTTGAAAACACGGGAATGGTTCATGAGCCTGCCGAAAAAAACAGTCTGGTTCCAGCCGGTTGCTGGCGGCGTGCTTGTTGGCGTGATGGCCCTCTTTGTGCCGCAAGTTTTGGGGGTCGGCTATGGCTATGTAGGAGAAGCACTGAACGGAAGAATGGCTCTCGGGATCATGGCGATATTGGTGGTATTGAAGCTCTTTGCGGTCACGACGAGCTACGGATCCGGCAATGCGGGAGGTATTTTCGGTCCTAGCCTTTTTATCGGAGCGATGCTTGGAGGTACGGTCGGAGGCATCGCACACCACTTTTTACCTGCATACACGGCCTCGGCGGGAGCTTACGCTTTGGTGGGCATGGGCACGCTCTTTGCCGGTATCGTCCGAGCGCCGATGACTTCGGTTCTGATGATCTTTGAAACGACGCAAGACTATGCCGTCATCGTCCCCCTTATGATCTCGAATCTTGTCAGTTTCTTCATTTCCTCGCGTTTGCAGCCGGAACCGATTTACGACGCACTCGCATATCAAGACGGCATTCACTTACCAAGCGCGGCAACGCGTCATCAAAGAGGGGGACGTCAAGTCGCAAACCTGATGCGTCCTGTGGGAGAAACATTGCCAGCCGCTATGAGTGTCGGCGACGCATTGAATCTAGCCCTCACTAGTCACTTCCGCTGCTGGCCCGTGTGCGATGAACACGGCGTGATTGGGGTCCTCAACACGAGTGGGCTTCAGCGAGCCGCGGAGCAGCATGGAAGGGAGAAGCGGCTTGCGGAACTGGTGGATGCGCGAACGTTCCCTCATCTTCATGCTGACCAATCCATTCACTTGGCACTCGAACGCATGGGAAGCGCTGGTGTAGATCTCCTTCCGGTCGTGAGCCGTGCGGATATCAACAAGTTGGAAGGGATCCTCCTGCTGAGAGACATCTTAGATTCCTACGGCGTCAGTGCCGAGGATCAAAACTGACTCCGACAGGGAACTCCAACTCGGAGGCGTTTCGCGGGAGTATCTTATCACTGAATATTTTATAGTTAGAAGAAGTTGCGCCCAGCGTGCCCAGTCGGATGCGACACCGAAGCCGGTGACCTGCTCATACTCAAGAAGTGTAAGCCCCGAGGGACCTGCTTTCGCCTTAACTGCATTCGCGCACTGGCCAAGGCTCTTTGCGGCGCACCCAAGGATGGAAGAAACGGAAGTCACCATTTTGTATCTCCCATTCAAACGAGCCCTCTATCTGGGTCTGTTGATAACAAATGCATTGATGATCGCCGCAAAGAGACCCGCCTAGTGAGTCAAACGGAAGGGACGCCGCCGTTAGACACTCACCGAAAATGGCTATTTCACCGTACGGTGAAACAACCGTTCGCAGTATACGGGCTAGCGGTGCCGAAGACGCGCAACAGGGCTCCGCCACGAAGCCCTATCAATGATCGCCATCATCTCCTAATCCACCTCGGGACTCTGCCAACCGCACTCTTCGCATTCCGAGACGTAGGGCCGGGGTAATTCAGGGTTGAACCCCACTTCAAGATTAGTGTTCAGGTGCCCACGGACGCGCTCCGCGCTCGCCCCGCCGGTGATCGCGTTCGCGATCAATTCGGACCAGGGAATGAAGTCGCTGCGTTGCGGCGGATCTTCGCCGGCTGGGACCATTTCGGATTTGGCCAGGGATCGGGTCAGTTGAATCAGGCACTCGCGGCACTTCACGCCCACCACCTGATAGTCGCGTGAGTTTGTTTCGCGCCTGGAATTATTTGTACTTTTCGCTCGAACAGCTTGAACGCTATTTTAGTCTGACAGATCGTCTGTCTGGTTCAGGAGTTCGATTCGTTCCTTATCAGTATTTCGTAATTCGTCGACCAGTTTGCCGCGAACTTCAGCGTTGGCCGTTTTTTTCAGCTCCCGAACTATAATCGCCGCGTTGTCTCCAAGATCGAGGTATGTCTGCAATAGCCCGTCAATTTGCCTTTTGAGCTGATTGTCTGTCATTCGGTTCGTCCTCTGGTTGCACCGGCTTAACGGCGGAAAGCACATTCTGGACTGCGATTGTTGCAGGATGAATAAAACGAGTGCTCGGTCTGGAGACCGATTCGCGATTGGTGGAAGTTTGGGCAGAGGGACCTCCGGTGCCCAAGTAGCTTGAGTACTTTTGCCAAAACTTGCCGGAGTGAGCGCAAAGCAGGGGGAAATCAGCAAGTTGTGGCAACTTCTGATCAACCATTTGCTCCTTCTTCATCACCTTTGAGCAGGTTTTTTGCTGCCATTTGTTACAATTCATATTACGTTTGTATCACGTATTAACATATTCTAGTCGGCACCGCGATTGTGATCCAGCCGAACGCCGCAGCTGGGGTTGTGCCAACATCTGTCTGAAGCGATGAGCGCGTCAGCCTCTGTCGGCCCCCAGCTGCGGCGTTTGTAAGGGTGAACCCGGTGGTGGTTCTTAAGAACTGGATCAACCACTACCCAGGCCGCCTCAATCGCGTTTTCACGGGTGAAGAGAGTTCCACCGCCGGCCATAGCATCACCCAAAAGCCGCTCGTAGGGTGTTTCCTGTCCCGGCTGCTCTTCGAACAGATAGAGTTCTCGCTGGTCCCCAACGAACTTCTTTCCAGCGAGCTTGACGCGAGCGGCGAGGGCGACGGCCGAGCCGGGGGAGAGACGGAAGCGCAGGTAGTTTGCCGGGCCGTTCGTTGGCGCTGAGTCGGCAAAGAGTCTCTGCGGGGGCGGCTTCAGCTCCACCAAAACCTCGGTTGCAGTTTCGGCTAAGTATTTGCCGGAGCGCAGGTACCACGGCACGCCCTCCCAGCGCCACGAGTCGATGAAAAGCCGCAGCGCGCAGAAAGTCTCGACATCGGAGTTCTTCGCCACGTTTGGCTCCTTCCGGTAGCCAGCGTACTGGCCACGCACCAGGTCGTCGGGCTTCAGAGGACGCATGGCTTGAAAGACCTTGGCTTTCTCGTTGTGCACGGCTCCAAAATCCCTGCCGGCCGGCGGCTCCATGGCAAGGAGCGCGACGATTTGAAAAAGGTGGTTCTGGATCACGTCGCGCAGACAGCCGGCGGTTTCGTAAAACGCGCCGCGGTCCTCCACGCCGAAATCCTCGGATAGAGTTACCTGGACGCTCGCCACGTAGTTGCGGTTCCAGATTGGTTCCAGGAACGAATTGGCGAAGCGGAAATAGAGGATATTCATGATCGCCTCCTTCCCGAGGAAGTGGTCGATGCGGAAGATCGAGTCTTCCGGGAACACCGTGTGCGCGAGGCGATTGAGCTCCCTTGCGGAGGCCAGGTCGCGTCCGAACGGCTTTTCGACAATCACGCGTGCATGCTCGGCCAACTTCGCGGCACCCAGCCATTTGATCACGGTCTCGAAAAGTGACGGCGGGATGGCCAGATAGTGCGCCGGGCGGCAAGCGCTGCCCAGCGCTTTTTTTAACGCGGTGAACGTGGCCGGTTCCTTATAATCCCCACTCACGTAGCGGAGCTGGGACAGAAGATGATGGAGGGCCCGCTTGTCATCGATCCCGCCTGACCGCTTGATGCTGTCCGTCACGCGGTTGCAAAGACGTGCAAGACTCCACTTCGGGAAGGCGACGCCGATTACCGGGACCTTGAGGGTACCTCGTTTCGTCATCGCATAGAGTGCCGGGAAGATCATCTTGTGGGCGAGATCGCCCGTCACGCCGAAGACCACCAGCGCGTCCGAACGGGAGGTTGTCATCAGGCACCCACTTTCTTGGCCGCACTTGTCGAATAAGAGGCGATAATTCGAGCGTTACTTCGCGAGCAGCTTGCCGATAGATTTCAATTCCCGCCGACGTGTCGGGGTGGTCTTGGGATATGCCATCTTAAGTGCCTTGAACGCATCAAGGACAATTTGGGAGACAATCAACCGGGCATTCTCCTTATCATCGGCGGGAACGACGTACCAGGGTGCGTGGTGGGTGCTTGTCGCGTGCAGGCAAGCCTCATAAGCCTTCACGTAATGCTTCCAGTATTTCCTCTCGTGAATGTCTGAGAGGCTGAATTTCCAATTCTTGTCCGGCTCATCAAGACGCTCGAGAAATCGCTTTCGCTGCTCGTTCTTCGACAGATGGAGAAAGACTTTGACGATTCGGGTGCCGTTACGGTGGAGATGCTCTTCCAGGTCCACGATGGAACGATACCTTCCCTTCCAAATAGTCTTCTCGTCGAGCAATTCATCCGGAAGCCCTTGGGCGCGGAGAATCTCCGGATGCACGCGAACGACAAGCACCTCCTCATAGTAGGAACGATTGAAGATGCCGATTCGCCCGCGTTCCGGAAGCCTGCATGTCGTGCGCCAGAGAAAATCATGTTCCAGTTCTTCGGCGCTTGGCTGTTTGAAACTGAAGACGTCGCAGCCTTCCGGATTGACCCCGGACATGACGTGCCGGATGGCGCCGTCCTTGCCGGCAGCGTCCAAGGCCTGAAAAATCAGCAGCAAGGCATAGCGGTTGGACGCGTAGTGGAGTTGTTGCAGCGAGCTCAGCTCCTTTACGTGTTCTTCCAGTAATTTTTGATACCGCTTCTTCGACTCGCAAAAGGGCTTCATAACCGTCGGCCACTTTCTGAGTTTGACCTTTTCTCCGGGCCGCACACGGAAATCCTTTGAATTGATCTTCATATTCCTCCCTTCGGTGTCATGAACTGCGTGAATGGTGCTTAGCACTCATGCGGCTCAGGAGGAGGTTGGCGCAGCCTTCGTCTTTCCCGCCTGATCGTTCCGAATCTCGCGCTCCGCCTCCAGCCAGTCTTGATCCGCCTGGCTCTCGCCCCGGACTCGCTGCTGGTAGAGTTCATAGGCCCGTGCAGCGATCCGCGGAGTAAGATCGAGCGTCTTCTTCTTGGCCAACAATGGGGCTTTCGTAGGGTCGAAAATCCGATAGGCGAGCAGCTTCACTCGGTCGTTCACCAGGGCCCAAGCTAGAGCGTAGGCCCAAACGAACCCTGCCCAACGCCAGCCGAGGGGCGTCATAAAGAGCCCATAAACCGCTATCAACGTCGCCACGATTTGCGTGCCGAGCACCGCTATCCATAGTATCCGCGCGGGTCGGATGGACCAGAACGGGCCGCGCGTACGCGTCAGGAAAATCGTCAGATGTCCGGCCACGGACAGTTTCAGGTACATGAGCGTCTGGATGTGCGCGTGGTCGAAGTGAAAAACACGCTCACCAAGATAAAAGAGGCCAAACGCGGCCACGACCCCGATGACGCCCAGCACCGTGGCGATCCCCAGCACCAGGCGCATGTTCCAGGCCTCGGGCTTATCCTTGTAATGAACGTTGTCATAGGCGATGGACAGAATGGCGCCGTCGTTGAGCAACGCCAGCATCACGATCATCACGGCGGTCACCGGATAGAAGTTAAACACCAGGATCGCCAGGGTCATGAAGAAGAGCACGCGCAAGGTTTCGGCGATGCGGTAGATCGCGTAGCTGTTCATCCGCTGAAAGATGCGGCGGCTCTCCTTGATCGCGTCGATGATCACCGATAAACCGGACGCCAGGAGCACGATGGACGCCGCCGCGCGGGCCGCGTCTGTCGCTCCGGAAACGGCGATGCCGCAGTCCGCTTTCTTCAGCGCGGGAGCGTCGTTCACGCCGTCGCCGGTCATGCCGACGATGTGGCCGCGTTTTTGCAGGACATCCACAATGTGGAACTTATGTTCGGGGAATACCTGGGCGAAACCGTCCGCTTTTTCGATGGCCTCCGCCGACTGCGCCGTCTCGTGACGCTTTGTGTCGCCCAATCCGCTGGCATCAAGGATGTTCGTGCCCATCCCCAACTGTCGGGCAGTTTCTCGGGCGATGGCCATTTGATCGCCCGTAACCATCTTGACGCTCACGCCCATCTGCCGGGCGCTGGCGATGGTTGCTTTGGCCTGCTCGCGGGGCGGATCGAACAAAGGCAACACCCCAACAAACTGCCATTTATTTTCCTGATCTGCCCGGGCTACACCCAAGGAACGGAAGCCGCGAGCCGCAAATTCATTGACAGCTTTCTCAACGGCGGGTTTCACCTCACCGGCGTTCATCGACATCTGCAGAATCACCTGCGGGGCTCCCTTGGCCACAAAAAACTCTTTTCCATCCGTAGCTTTCACCGTAGCTTCCGTGCGCTTATGAACCGGGTCAAAGGGCTTGAAATGAAGTACCTGATAGCTCCTCAGCGCTTTATCGTCCTTCACGCCTCCAATCACCGCCAGATCGATGGTGTCCTTGTCTTCCGCACGCGAGGCGAGCGCGCCGTAAAGGATGGCTTGGTCCGGGGGAATTCCGTTCACGGTAAAGGGATCGCCCAAGGTCAGCTTGTTTTGAGTCAGGGTGCCGGTCTTGTCCGAGCACAGCACGTCCACACCGGCTAGTTCCTCGATAGTCGACAACCGCGTCACGATTGCTTCTTTTTTCGCCAGCAGACGTGCCCCAACCGCCATCGTCACAGAGAGCACCGTGGGCATCGCCACGGGGATCGCGGCCACCAGAAGCACCAAGGCAAACTCCAATGTGCTGAGGATCGGGTCGCCGCGGAAGAGCGCGACCATAACGATCACCACCACCAGAGCCACGGCGAGGATGATCAGGTAATCGCCAATCTTCAGCACGGCACGCTGGAAATGGCTGACGGTGTGCGCCTCCTGCACCAGTTGCGCGGTCTTGCCGAAGTAGGTGTTCTCACCCGTGGCGTAGACCATCGCGTCGATTTCGCCTTGGCGGATAATGGACCCAGAAAACACCGCCTCGCCAGGTTTGCGCGTGGCGGGCAAGGATTCGCCTGTCAGCGCGGACTGATCCACCTCAATCGAATCGCCCTCCAACAAGCGCGCATCCGCCGGCACTATGTCGCCGAGGCGCACACGGATGACATCGCCAGGCACCAACTCACGCGCCGATGGGGTGATCCACTTCCCATCACGTTTCACCTTGGCCTTGATCGCCAGCTTGGCCTTCAGGGCGGCGATGGCGTTGCCCGCTTGGTGTTCTTCCCAGAATCCGACCACGGCGTTGGAACAAAGCAGAAGTAGAATGATAAAAAAATCCAGCCAGTGCCGGACAAGCGCCGACAGAATTACCGCCGCTTCAATCATCCAAGGGATGGGGCCCCAGAAATAGGTGAGGAATTTCAGGAAGGGATTGGTCTTCCTTTCTTCAATCTCGTTAGGGCCGTATTGCGTCAGCCGTTTCTGAGCCTCGGCTTGACTGAGGCCGTCCGGCGAGGACCCCAATTTCTTCTCCACTTCCGGCATGGGCAGGGATTTCAGGTCGTCCTTCGCATCAGGCTTCAACCCCTGCTTCGATTCAGGATCCTTGTGCTTCGATTCCAGCTTCGATTCGGGAGCCACGGGCTGGTCGGCATTGGTCTTCATAGTGGGTATCCTTTCTATTCTTCTTACCTCCACAGAGTCTCGGTCCGAGGGGTCTGAGAAAATCGGTGGATAGGTACGGCCGAAGAAGTCTCCTTCACGGCTTTGAATTCCTGAAATCGGGCGCGTTACACCGTTGCTCCTGGCGGATCGACGACTCTTCCCGGCGGCAAGAACTCCGGCAGGTCAAGGCGCGCCACACCAATCCGGTTGTCGGCCATCCCGTAATAGACGTCGAAGCGGTCCGGCGAGCCAAGATCGTCACGGCGGTCAATACCGGTGGGGAACACGACGTTGGCGATGGTCCCGCTGCGTTCTTGCGGCAACACCGGTGTCAATACGGGCTCCGCCGAACGATAGCGGATCAGTTGCGGGTGCTCCTTTGAGAGCACCATCACCCCGGCCGAGTAGCACAACGGATGTTGGTCGTTGCTCGGTTCCGCCAGTTCGCTCACGCCGTGGTAAATGATCAGCCAGCCGTGCCGGGTGAGGGTGGGCGGAGTGCCGCCGCCGATTTTGAGCCGCTCCCAAGACGACACCGGAGTCGCCAGACGGTGATGAGAGCTAAACTGGCCGAAGCGATTTGGTTCACGTCCTTCGAAGTCCATCGGGCAGTAGGAAATCCAGATGCTTTCCCGATCAAGATCCAGCTCACGAGAAGCGGCTTGGCACGCGGTTTCCTCCGGGCGAGTGCCGGGGAAAAGCGGCCGGTGGAGGATGGCCAGTTCCGGATGTCCGGATGGATTAGGGATAGCGACAGGAAAGAGGCTGGCATCTTTGTCATCTTCGTCGCCGAACTCGATGCCTTGATACGGACCAAAGGTCGCGAGCCCCAAACGCTTCCAGTGGAAGAGGTCTGCCGACAAGGCCAAAGCTATCCTTGGCCCCTGAGGCGAAAACGCGGTGTACGTCATGATGTAGCGTCGAAGCGGCTCCACGAGCGCGATGCGAGGATCTTCGCAGCCACCGCCTCCGTTGGGCCGCCGCTCATAATCGGCTTCCGGTTCCAATGCGATGCCAAGTCGCTCGACTCCTACGGGATCGCCAGCTTCATTGAACTGCACTCGTGCAATTCCAATTCGCGAGTAATTCCCAAGTGCGACCAGCCGCGGAAAGAGATAGAGCGCGCCATCAGGGCCACGAACGGCAGCCGGATTCAGGACGCCTTCGATCTCCTGGGGATTACCTGGCGCCGGCTCCATCACAATTCCGAGGCGTCGCAACTTAAATCCACTCATCAGCTCTCCTCTTCAGGTCACTATGGTTGATCGCCATCTAAGCAGGCAATAATTGCTTCGGTGACGCATTTCGTTTCATTGGGGCCTCGCACTGAGATAGAAACGACACCTGCTTCTTCAGCCGGATAGTCGTTCCCTCCGACGAACAAGGCATCGCCAACGTAAATCATTTCTTTCAATGAAATGTTTAGCAGGTCTCGTAGCTTTCTGATGCCGTAGGCTTTGTCAATACCGGGTTTAGTGACATCAATGGATGTCGCGCCTCCCAGTCGCACGGAAAACCCGGGAATCAAAGGGTCTAGAATCGCTTTGATCTTTTTTCGCTTGGCGAAATCGGGATCCCATTTGTCTTTTTCTTCTAAAGGGGCTTGCTGGCCTAATGCGGAAAATGTTATCTGGCTTCCCCGGTCCTCAATTACTTCTCCCCAGAACTTTTCGACCTTGAAGCCCGCTACTCCGACGGCTTTCTTTAGAGAAGTGATGATTTTCTGTTTTTCACCCGCGGTGAAATCTTCCGAATAGAGCTTTTTCCATTCCCCTGTGTATTGGAAGAACTTTGTTCCACACGTAGGAAGGAGGGATAGATTGACCAGGCGATGGTCATGGGGAAGATGGGAGAGCAGTTGTTTTTCAAACTGAGGCCAATCTCCTCCGGAAATCACGGCCACTTTGACGACACCGAGAAGGTCATGCAGTCGTGCCCCCATTTCGGCGTCGAGGGCTGACTTACTTTCGGCTAGTGTCCCGTCCAGATCAAAAACAATTAACTTTTTCACTGTTCTTCCACCTCTGAATTCTTGACATCTCAATTTGAGTTTCCGGCCTCGCCAACCATCCTTCTTTTGCTCGGTTGTAAACTATTCCGGCAGCGCAATTTCCAACAAACTCACTACTCCGCTTGGCCGAAAAGCACACGCTCCGACCACCGCAGGCAAGAGCAATACATCGCCTTTTCCGACGGCATAAGTGGCACCGCCGTGCTCGACTTGCCCCGCGCCCTCGATGCATACCAGCACGCGCGCCACACCCGGGGCGCCGACGGTAAACGGTGATTGTCCGTGCAGACGCCACAAGCGGAATTGCTTGCAATGAAAGAGTCTCTCGCGCCGCACCGGCGTCGTCGACTCCACCACGGGCACCACCAAACCAGCTGCCCCGTCTACAAAATCAATGCAAGCAAGCGCCTGATCGACTTGGAGTGCACGCAGGTGACCAGTCTTGGCGTCAACATGGTCCCAGTCGTACAGGCGAAACGTTACGTCGCTGTCCTCCTGGATCTCGAATACCACGACGTCGCCGCCCAGAGCGTGAACCGTACCGGCGGGCAGGAAAACGCCATCGCCGGGCTTCGGAGTGAAGTATGCGAGATCGCCCGCTACCGTCCCATTCGCGAGCGCCCGCCGAAGATCGTCTCCAGTGGTACCTGGCTTCAGGCCCGCGTAGATGCGGCTTTTCTTCCCCGCCTCCAGCACAACCCATGCTTCGGTCTTCCCGGTCTCGCCTGCTGGCAGCAGGCTGGTTTGCGAGTCCGCGGGATGGACCTGGACCGAAAGCATTTCATGTGCATCGAGGAACTTCAGCAGGAGCGGGAATCGGCGGAAACGTAGGGCCAATTTTCCCAGCAATTGCTCCCGAGACTGCTCCAGCAATTGAGTGATGGTCTGCCCTTTGAGGGGTCCATCGGCAACGCGACTGGCATGGTCATCGCGGTCACTGAGTATCCAGGCTTCGCCGATAGGGCCGTCGCCCGGCAGGGGTGCGGTGAGCAGGCCGGCCAAACGCCGGCCGCCCCAGAGCCGATACTGATAGATCGGTTCGAATCGCAGGGGATACAGAACGATTTGGCTCATTGGAACTTTCTCTACCCTCATCCATCGCCAGCAGGATCTTGTCGCCGGCCAATAGCCCGGGCTGCCTTTTTAAGTCCTATGGGGCTACGCTATCTGCGGGCGTCACCTGATATCGCATGGCGCGGTTTGCCGCTAGGCACCAACGACAGGTCATCGCTCATAAAATAGGTAGTGATGGCCACACACATAAGAAGCAAGCCGAGCCAGAACCGCCAATCACGGTGAGCGCGCCTCCAGTACGGAGGAATCTCCTGATGAACATGTTCGCCGTCCGGCACGACATCTTGGTGGTGACCGTGGTGACTTTCATGCACTGGCTGCCTGCTTTCTCGATCCCATACCGAATGATCTCGGGCCGGCGTTGTTGCTGCTCGGCTCTATATCTTTCCACTTACGAACGCCCGGCAAGTCTTGGCCGCGTTTATCCATGTGATGCTTGTGCCGCATGGTGCTGTTCCCGACCAACGTCTACTTCCATCGCGGGAGTGTATTCGCCACGGCGCGCAGCCCGGTTGCATCTGGTTCGATGACACAAAGCTTGCTGTGCCGCCGACACATTGGCCTGCTGACCTTGCCACCGCTCCAAAGCCGGTTGCTGGATGGCGCGGGCAAACGAAAACGCCAACGCCCAAGGCACTCGCGACTTAAATCTAAGGTTCATGGCATTCAAGCGGGCCGAGGCCAGTTCACCGGATTGGCCTCCCGACAGGAATGCAATTCCCGGAACGGCGGCGGGCACCGCTCGTAGCAGACACCTCACCGTAGCGTCGGCCACTTCGTTCACATCTTCTTGCTTGGGGCAGGTCAATCCCGGAAGCACCATGTTGGGTTTCAGGATCATGCCTTCCAGCGTCACGCGTTGTGAGTAGAGCTGGTTGAAAACCGTTCGCAGGACTTCCTCCGTCACCTCGCGGGACCGTTCCAGGGTATGCGCGCCGTCCATGAGGACCTCCGGCTCGACGACTGGAACCACTCCGGCTTCCTGACACAACGCGGCATAGCGAGCCAACGCGTTTGCGTTGGCCTCGATGCAGCTCCGGCTGGGAATGCCATCACCCACGGCGATCACCGCGCGCCATTTGGCGAAACGCGCGCCCATTTGAGAGTATTCGGCCAGGCGACCGCGCAATCCGTCCAGCCCGTCGGTTATTTTTTCTCCGGGATGGCTGGCCAGGTCCTTCGCACCGATGTCAACCTTGATTCCGGGAATGATTCCCGCATCGGTGATGACCTGGAGAAAGGGAGTGCCATCTTTTTTCTTCTGGCGGATCGTTTCGTCGTACAGGATCACGCCACTAATACACTCGGCGAGACCGGGCGTAGTCACAATCAACTCGCGATAGGCGCGCCGGGCTTCCTCGGTCTGGGGAATCCCTAATCTGGCAAATCGTTTGTTGCAGGTTGGCGTGCTTTCATCCATCGCCAGCAGCCCCTTGTCGTCGGCGACCAGCGTCCTCGCAGTGGTTATAAGTTCTTGCGTATTCATTTGGGATTGCTCCACTTCCAGTTTCGGATTTCCGGTAGGTCTTGGCCGTGCTTGTCGATGTAGTGTTTGTGCTCGATGAGCTTGTCCTGCATCATCTGCTTCAGGTAGGCCCCCTTAGTACCCAAGTGCGGCAGCCGATCCACTACGTCTTGCACCAGGTGGAACCGGTCCAGGTCGTTCTGCACCCTGATGTCAAAGGCCGTCGTGATGGTGCCCTCTTCCTTGTATCCCCGGACGTGAAGGTTGCTGTTGGTGCGGCGGTAGGTGAGACGGTGGACTAGCTGGGGATATCCGTGGAAGCCAAAGATGATGTGTTTATCTTTGGTGAAGAGCGAATCGTAATCCGTTTCGCTCAGCCCGTGCGGGTGCTCGCTCGCAGATTGCAGCTTCATCAGATCGACGACATTGATCACCCGGATTTTCAGATCGGGCAGATGCTGGCGAAGGATGGAAACGGCGGCCAGAATCTCCAGCGTGGGCGTGTCTCCGCAACAGGCCATGACCACGTCCGGTTCGGCGCCTTGGTCGTTGCTCGCCCATTGCCAGATGCCAATTCCTTCCGTGCAATGGACGACCGCAGCGTCCATGGTCAGCCACTGTGGGAGGGCGTGCTTACCTGCAACAACGACGTTGACATAATGCCGGCTGCGCAGGCAGTGATCAAATACCGACAGCAGACAATTGGCATCGGGCGGCAGATACACTCGCACGATATCGGCCTTCTTGTTGATGACGTGGTCGAGGAAGCCGGGATCCTGGTGCGTGAAGCCGTTATGATCCTGCTGCCAGACGTGGGAAGCAAGCAGATAGTTCAGCGACGAAATCTTCCGACGCCAGGGCAGTTCCAGGCATACTTTCAGCCACTTGGCGTGCTGGCTGAACATCGAGTCGACGATGCGAATGAAAGCTTCATAACTGTTAAACAGCCCGTGCCGCCCGGTCAGCAGATATCCTTCGAGCCAACCCTCGCACTGGTTCTCGCTGAGCATCGAGTCCAGCACGCGGCCGGCGGGCGCAAGGAACTCGTCATTTTCTACTTTCCGGGCATCCCATTGACGGTTGGTGACTTCAAAAACCGCGCCCAGGAGATTCGAGACAGTCTCATCAGGACCGAAAATACGGAAATTCCGCTGGTCCTGATTGAGTTTGGCCACATCCCGCAGGAAATTACCCAGCACGAGCGTATCCTGGCCGTCAACGGCGCCGGGCGAAGGCACGTTGAGTGCGTGGACATGGAAGTCCGGCATGCGCAGGTCGCGCAGCAGAATTCCGCCGTTAGCGTGCGGATTGGCGCCCATGCGGCGTTCGCCCTTCGGCGCAAGCTCGGCCAATTCCGGCATGAGCCGCCCGTTTCCATCGAACAGTTCCTCGGCCTTGTAGCTTTTCATCCAGCTTTCCAGTTGCTTGACATGATCGGGATGCTCGGGATCCACCAGGAGCGGCACCTGATGCGCGCGGAAGGTGCCCTCGACTTGCAGGCCATCGACCACTTTGGGTCCCGTCCAGCCCTTGGGTGACTTCAGGACGATCATTGGCCAACGCGGCCGAGTGGTGTCGTTCTTGGTCCGTGCGTTGCTTTGGATTTGCCGGATGCCCTCGATGGCCTTATCCAAGGTGGTGGCCATGAGTTGATGCATCGCTTCCGGCTCATCGCCTTCCACAAAGTACGGCGTCCAGCCGCAGCCTCGCAAAAATTGCTCCAATTCCTCGTGCTCGATGCGGGCCAGCACGGTCGGATTGCTGATCTTGTAGCCATTGAGGTGCAGGATCGGCAGCACGGCTCCGTCGGAAATTGGGTTGAGAAACTTGTTGGACTGCCATGCAGTCGCCAGAGGGCCCGTTTCCGCTTCACCATCGCCGATGACGCAGGCCACGATCAGATCAGGGTTATCGAACGCCGCCCCGAAAGCATGGCTGAGCGAATACCCGAGCTCTCCACCTTCGTGAATCGACCCTGGCGTTGTCGGCGCAACATGGCTGGAAATCCCGCCCGGGAACGAGAACTGCATGAACAGCTTCTTGAGTCCGGCTTCATCCTGGCTGATGTTCGGATAAATCTCACTGTAGGTGCCTTCAAGGTACGTATTGCCCACCAGCGCCGGGCCACCATGCCCGGGGCCGGCGATGTAGAACATATCCAGGTCATACTTCTTGATGACCCGGTTCAAGTGCACGTAGATGAAGTTCTGGCCCGGCGTGGTGCCCCAGTGCCCGACCACCAGCGGCTTCACGTGCGACAGTTTCAGCGGCTCCTTCAGCAACGGATTGTCGTAGAGATAAATCTGGCCGACCGAGAGATAGTTGGCGGCGCGCCAGTAAGCATCCATCTTGTGGAGCAGTTCCGGAGTGGGTCCGTCGAGGTTCAAAGTCAGTTCATCTTTGTTCACCGCACCCGGTTTCTTGTGCAGTTGTTCCGGAGTGAGTGCGTTCATTTTCATGGTTCGATTCTCCTTTTTCAGCAAAGGCCAAGAACGCGGCAAACCGTCTTGGCCATCATGCGTTCTTCATCCGTGCGAATGACGCGAACCGCGACCCGGCTGGCCGCCACGGAAATCACGCCCTCATTTGCTGCATTTCGTTTTTCATCGATTCCGATTCCGAGGAATCCCAGCCCATCGCAAATCCGGGCGCGGACTGCGGGCGCGTTCTCTCCGATCCCACCGGCGAAGACCAGCGTGTCCAGTCCACCCAACGCCGCCGCGAATGCGCCAATCCACTTCTTGACCTGGTAACAAAACAGCGCGACCGCCTCAGCCGCCCGCACGTCTTGCGTCTCACGGTCGAGCAAGTCACGCATGTCGGAGCTGGTCTCGGATACCCCGAGCAGCCCGGACTGGAAATTGACCATTTCGTTGAATTGCTTCGCGCTCATTTTTTCAGTTCGCGCCAGATACCAAACCAGTCCGGGATCGAGATCGCCTGACCGCGTGCTCATCGGCACCCCAGCGGTCGGAGTGAAGCTCATACTTGTGTCCAAGGGTTTGCCGTCGCGCACCGCCGCAAGGCTCGCGCCATTGCCGAGGTGGCCGAGGATGACACGGCCCGTCGTTGCCGCAGGGTCGCCTAAACGCGCGAGTTCTTCCATTAAGAACGCATACGACAACCCGTGAAACCCGTACCGCCGCACGCCTTGCGCCTCGTACCGGCGCGGGATCGGCAACAACTGCGCCACGCGCGGTAGATCATGGTGAAAAGCCGTGTCGAAACACGCTACTTGGGGCAGATCAGGAAATCGGCGATGAAATGCCGCGGTCAACAGAATCTCCTCCGGCATGTGGTCAGGATCGAACGGACTCAGGCGGCGCAATTCCTCAACCATTTCCGCAGTGATTCGCTGCGGCTTGTAATATTTCGGCCCGCCATGCACCACGCGATGTCCCACTGCGGTCAACGCATCACGCCCGCTGCGTTCCTCGATCCAATCCATCAGAGCGCCCACCGCCGCGGTGTGATCCGGCGCCTTCACTAACCGCGAAAAGTTGTCTGCCTGTTCAACCCCCTTCACCTGCAAGGTGGCCTCCGGCAGTCCAATCCGCTCAATGCCGCCTTCCAGAATCTGCCGGAGCGAGTCACCGGCCTCGAACAGCGCGAACTTAATGCTCGACGAGCCGCCATTGATCGTCAGGATGCGTGGGTTAGCGGATTTCATGGATGACTCCGTCGTCATTCTGCAATCCGAACGAAGCCAGCTTCGCGCACGTGGACCTGTAATCCGTGTGAAGAATGCTTCGAATCCCCAAACCTTCCGCGATCTGGACGAACATGGGAGTGTTTTCGATGTAGACGACCTGCCGTGCTGAGGCCTGAGCGACGTCTAGCGCAAGCCGAAAGATTTCCGCGTCCGGCTTGCGGACGTGGACGAAGCAGGAGGAAATAAAAGAATCCACGAAGCGCTCCAGCTTGAACTTGTGAATGCGGTGAACATTCAATTCCCGCGCTTCGTTGCTAACCACAGCGATCTTCAACCCATGGCGGACCTTGAGCCGAGTGACCAGCTCAATCATCATGGGGTAAGGTTTCGATTGCGCGAACATGAAGCGCCGAAACTGGGCTCGCGTGAACGGCCGCTTTTGGTAGAAGACCACCCGGCCTAAATATTCCTGCAGCGTGAGCTTTCCCTCCTCGTAGGTGTCAAAGGTCAGGTGATGCCGATCTTCCATCTCGGCCAAATCCAGCTTGAAGTTCGTCGCCGCCCGCTTGCGGGCATGATGATCCCAGCCGTCGGTCAGTAGGACACCGCCGATATCCAGGAACAGGCAGGTGATTGCAGCCGCTTTCTTCATCGTTCTTTCTTGCGCCGATCGCATCATCGTTGCCATAGAATTTGCGCGCATTCCAACGGAACCGCCACCCCTGAGCGCTGAGGGATCACTCGCGCCGTGTAGTCTCTCGCTGGACGTGCGATGGGTACCGTTGCGTGATAGACGCGGGGGTGGGATGCGTCAGTAAGCGGTCGCGCGCACTTCATTTCCTGTCGCAGAGGACCACTCCCGTTCATCCCGTCCGCGTAAAGCTCAACTCGAACCGCATTCGGGTCAAGACCGTCCATAAAGATTTCGACTTCAAACACGTAGTGATCCGCATTGGTTTCGACCCGCACGTCTCCGAAGCGCAATGAGCGCCAATTCCGATCAACTGTATGCTGCCAATCGACCATTTGTTTGCCGACGGCGCCTTTATTGGCAATGCGCAAATGGTAGTCGTTAGCAGCCGGGAGGTAGTGTTGCTCGGTGTATTCGCGCACCGTGCGCTCGGCGGAGAAGCGAGGCGTCAACCGGGCCATGCTTTCCCGCATGCGCTTGACCCATGCGGTGGGAATACCGCTCGCGTCTCGGGTATAAAACTCCGGGATCACCTCCCGCTCAAGCAGGTCGTACAAGACTTCCGCTTCGGCCGCGTCCCAGGCCGGATCGTCGCCATGCTCCTGGCCGTCCCCCAACGCCCAACCAACCTCCGGCGTATAGGCTTCCGCCCACCAGCCGTCCAACTCCGACAGATTGATGCCTCCATTGACGAGCACTTTCATCCCGCTCGTCCCGCAAGCTTCCCAGGGCCGCCGTGGTGTGTTGATCCAGACGTCCACGCCCTGCACCAAACGCTCGGTCAAATGCATATCGTAGTCACTGAGGAAGATGACATGGGAACGTGTCTCAGGCCGCCGAATGAAATGAATCCATTCCCGGATCAGGGCCTGACCCGCCTGGTCCGCCGGATGCGCTTTTCCGGCGATGATGAGTTGCACCGGACGCTGTGAATTGCTCAATAGGCGAAGCAGTCGTTGCTGGTCATGCAGCAGCAAGTTCGGTCTCTTGTAGGTCGCGAAGCGGCGCGCAAATCCTAAAGTCAGGGTGTTGGGATTAAAGAGATGCTTGGCACCGTCGACCGCTTCGGGTGACGCGCCCGAAGCGGCTAGCTGCCGGGACAATCGCTGGCGTGCGTATTCAACAAGAGACTTGCTGGCAGCGATGCGAAACTGCCAAAGGGTGGCGTCGGAAACGCGGCGAATGTCTTGCTCCAAGTTCTCCGTTGTCCCCAGCCATCGCCCCTTGCCACAGGTTCCCGTCCACAAATCATCGGCTGGGGCCGAGTCCCAGGTCGGCATATGGACTCCGTTGGTTACGTATCCGACGGGCACTTCGTCCGCTGGCCAGTGCGGGAAAAGAGGCTCAAAGAGCTGCCGGCTAACTTTCCCATGCAAGCGACTGACACCATTCACCGACCCGCTGCCCCGGATCGCCAGATAGGCCATGTTGAAATTCTCCGAAGAATCGTTCGGATTCTGGCGGCCGAGAGCCAGCAAGTCATGGAGCTTAATGCCGAGCCTCTGCTGGGCGTATCCACCGAGGAATTGCTCGATGAGGGTTGGAGTGAAACGGTCAAAGCCCGCGGTTACCGCCGTATGGGTAGTGAAGAGATTGCCGACTCGAGTTGCGGCCAGTGCCACTTCGAAGGGCTGGTCCGTCTCTTCCATGAAGCTCCGGGCGCGATCCAACACGGCGAAAGCCGCATGCCCTTCATTCAGGTGACAGACCTCTGGATGGATCCCGAGCGCGCGGAGCAAGCGCCATCCGCCAATTCCGAGAAGCAGTTCTTGCTTGAGGCGCAGCTCCGGGCCGCCCCCATACAGCTCGCTGGTGATGCCTCGATGAACAGGAATGTTCGCCGCGTCATTGCTGTCGAGCAGGTAAAGCTTGACGCGACCGACTTGGACCTGCCAAGCGCGCAGCCAGACCGAGTATCCGGGTAACGCAATCTCCAACCGCAACCATTCCCCGTTCGGGTGGCGCAACGGCGTGATCGGCAACTGTCCGGGGTCGTTGTACGGGTAAAGAGCCTGTTGCGCCCCGTCCTTGTCGATCTCCTGGCGAAAATAGCCTTGCTGGTAGAGCAACCCCACTCCGACCACCGGCACTCCCAAATCGCTGGCAGCTTTGAGCTGATCACCGGCCACATTGCCAAGTCCGCCCGAATAGATCGGGAGAGCCTCGCTCAACATGAATTCCATGCTGAAATACGCGACGCAGGTCAGGGGAGCATGCGGATGCTTTTGCTGAAACCATGCAGGGCCCTCAGCCGCTTGATGTTTGGCTCGCAGCAGATCATCAACGCTCTTACGGAAGGCAGGATCGGCCAGTACACGCTCGAGTTGGTTCCGGGAGACCGTCTGCAGGACAACCCAAGGGTTTTGCGTGAGTTCCCACAGTATGGGATCAAGCGTGCGCCACACTTCGTCCGTGGCATGGTTCCACGACCAACGCATGTCCAGGGCAAGCTCTGCCAGGGAATCGAACCCCTCGACTTCTGTGGGTAGGAGGCTGTAGATCGGGTGGCTGACGCGAGTTTGTTTGCTCATGGTTTCTGGCAATCGCCTTCTGGAGGATAGAGAGATGCGAGGTCATCCTCCGCAATCCATCCTCTCGTTCGGACGCCTGGGCACGCTGCAGGCGATCAGATCGCGTCAGAAGTAATCCAGCCAGATGGACTGTCGGCCAAGAAACACGCCAGTGGGCAAAGCCCAGGGAGACAGCCTTGCCCATACAACTCGCAGGAAAGCTAAACTTTTGCCACTGCTGCCGCTTCGCCGGAGTGCAGCGAGAATTGGGCGGGATGCGTAGTTTCGATGATGTCCTTCGCCTTCGCGACCTCTGAGGCCGTCCCATGCACGATCAGCAGGAACTGATCCGTTTTGAGCGCTGCTTCGTACTTCACAATGCTGTCCTTGGGAATTCCCATGCTGTACAGCCCTGCTCCCAGTGCGCTCACTCCTCCTACCACTGCTGCACCTTCCAACGCTGCCACGATCCATGCAACCACCGGTCCCGCCGCCAAGATTGGTCCGAGACCCGGGATCATGAAAAAAGCAGAGCCGAACAAAAGCCCCCAGAAGCCTCCCCAGAACGCGCCAATCTTGCCCCAATACATCATGCGGTCGCCGGTGTTGTAGTAGCCTACCGCGTGCTCATCCGTGTGGTACCCCTTCCCAACGATCGACAACTTGTGAAGGTCGACCCCTCCACGTTGAAGCTCCTTCACTGCTTGATCCGCTTCCGTATGCGTGGGATAGATTGCGACAACTGAATTGGTTGTAGGCATTTCAGAATCTCCTCAGGTACTTGCCATCGTTCCCAGGCCACCAAGCTAAGTCCCGACCCGAACTATGACACCGCGCTAACGGGTAAACTGTTCGGTATTGGACAGTATGCGGGGAGAATCCACGCGCGTTCCCTGCGGCTTTCTGTGAAAAGTGTCCTTTATCTCTGCATGACGCACTTCGGGCTGGCTCAAGGAGAGAACTGCCGCGGGCGTGGCGGCTCCGGGGCACGGCCGCATACAGCACCAAGCCAACACACTCAGAAACCAGGGTTTCAAGACTCTTTTGAGCTACTTGAATTCCGTCACTACCATTCGGAGAGAAGTGCCAGGACCTATTATGAAAGCCGCAGTACCAGTATCCACAGGTGCTTCAGCCATGTTGCGATCAGGATTGAAATGTGTTCCTTTTTGAACAGAAGTGCTTTTTCCCAATGTCTACGATATCGGCGTGGAGTACCCTCTGTTGACTCGTAGCCAGGAGAAATGAGATGCAGCCTGCGAATCGAGAAAAAGAAATGACGACTGCAAAAGGCCAGAAGTGTGCACACCCCGTTTGTTCGTGCGTGGTCACATCGGGCAGGTATTGCAGCACAGAGTGCGCGGCCATGGAAAAGACGCCGGACGTCGATTGTGCGTGTGGACACGCCAGCTGCAAGGGCAGAACGTCCGAATAAGAAATGTGTTAGGCAGTTTGTGAACGAGCCACAGGTTAAACACCAAAAACCAGTTCGACCACAAACTTCGCATTGATCTGCGCTGCTGATTCACACCTGGGCGAGCTGAGCAGAGTACTCGAACTCAATAGATTGGCAGCATGTTTCCGTTAGTGAGTTTAAACTTGGAGGGAGACAAATAAATGTTGAAACGTTTTCTGATTGTCACAACGCTAGGTCTGCTTGTAACTCTAAATGCCGTGGCCTCGGACCGCGAGGATGATGTTAAGCGCACCAACAAAGCTGCCCAGGTGTTCAAGGAGATCATGAACACCCCGGATCAGGGCATTCCTCAGGAACTACTAGAATCGGTGAAATGTATCGCCATCATTCCAGGGGACGTGAAGTTCGCATTCATATTTGGCGGCAACTACGGCAGGGGGCTGGCAACCTGTCGTACCGGGCATGGCTGGAGCGCCCCCATGTTTGTGGCTATTGAAGGTGGAAGCGTGGGTTATCAGATCGGGGGCTCGTCCACCGACCTGGTTATGCTCTTTATGAACGATCACGCCTTGCAAAGCCTGCTCAGTGACAAATTCAAGATCGGAGCCGACGCCTCTGTAGCAGCCGGGCCGGTGGGCCGACATGCCGCTGCAGACACGGACGCTAAAATGAAAGCAGAGATTCTGTCGTATTCGCGCGCCAAAGGGGTTTTCGCTGGGGTAAGCCTGGACGGCGCCGTGGTGCAAGCCGACAAAAGTGGAGACGAAGCCATGTATGGCGAGCATGTGGACCGCCATGAAATCCTAAGCGGCAAAGTTGCTGTTCCTGAATCGGCGCGACCGCTGCTCCACGAAATTGGCGAATATGTCCACGAAGCCAAAGTCAAATCGTGAACTCCAAGGGACGGAGCTCTAAATTGCTCCGATCTCGTTGACCAGCATGTCCTGGGTTGCCTGCGAGCAACCACGAATGAAACCTCAGCATTAGGGAGGTGCTAAATGACGCTCTCCGGCAGGGACGTGCTCTTGGTCGGAGAGAATTGGCATAGTGCGCAAGCCTTGTCGGAACGGCTGTACCGATGGGGATTCCGATGCCATCTTGCCAGCAATATGCGCGCGGCCTCCGATCTGTTGAGTTCGCACCCGGTTGACTTAGTGCTCAGCAACACGCATCTGTCCGACGGAACTGGCTTCGGCCTGCTGGCAGCTTTGGCCGGCCTTCCGGTTACCGTGTTCCTTTGCTTGCCGGTCGAAGACAGCTGCTTTTGGCTGCCCGCCATTGATGGTGGAAGAGATTGCTTGGGATTGCCAGCTCTCCGGCCTGCGGAGTTTGCGAGCGCACTCGAAGAAATGGCCCAGTCTTTAGCTGCCGCGCCGTCGGTTAACTAGCCGGTTCCTAAGGCCGGGGTTGCGTGATCTTCCCGGAGAAGGGGGGCCAACCGAAAGATGCCCCTGTCCTTTCGCGCGCAGAAACACTCTATTCGACAGAAAGAAAGGGAGGAAGTCATGACACACCGTTCTTCACTTGAATCATCTATAAGAAGCAGCATTGATTTGAATCTCGTATCCGTTCATGAACTTTTCGAACATACACAGGACGTATTCAATCTGATTGCCCGGCGCGCCTTTGAGATTTTCGAGAGCCGCGGGCACGTGCACGGAAATGACCGGGAGGATTGGTTTCTCGCGGAATCCGAGCTACTCACCCCCGTGAAGTTCCACCTCTCGGAATCTGGAGAACGGCTTACCGCACGCGCCGAAGTTCCTGGATTCCACAGACAGGAGATTAAGGTGAGTCTCGAGCCGCGCCGACTGAGCATCAGCGGAAGAACAGAGCCCCTGGAAAACCAAAAATCGGAAAAGCACCCCCATTCGCATAGGCACGCGCAACTCATGTTCCGCGTCATAGATTTGCCTTGTGAGGTTGATCTCTCGAAGGCCAAGGCGTCATTCAACGATGGAAGACTCGAGATAGTGATGCCCAGAGCGGCTCCCGCGAAGAGCGTTCGCGTGGAGACGAAGCCAGGGTTGTCCGGAGAAGGTGAGACTACTGTTCACGAAGCAGGCGGGATCGAAGCCGCCGGCAGCCCGGCGGTTGTTACTGGAGCCAACAAGCCTATCGCCAAGGCGCACGCGGCATCGTCGAAGAAATAACATCGGCCGCCGAAACCAGTTGGAGCGTTGAAAGGCTTAGTGTGCAATTGCGCGGGAACTCAAAATGGAAATCCTGGGTAAATGGCAACTCCAAGAAATCGAAGAGAGGTAATTGAAATGGAAAAAACAGCTCATTTCCAGATCACATCTTCGCTTGACTATATACCGGGAAGGGGACCGCAGGGGGTAGAACAATGAGCGAGAAACTAACACATGACGAGCAGCCAAGGTTGTTTGCGGGCGAAAGGGGTAGAGCATTACGGTGGGGCCGTCCGCTGAAACTCATCATTGTTGCAGCGGTCGTACTCATCGTTCTCCTCGCGATCATCTCCGGCTGGATACAGAAGGAACTGTGGATGCGTCAGATCGGCTACATCGGCGTGTTCTGGACACTCCTGTCCGTGCGTTGTGGGCTATTTTGCGCGGCATTCGTTGCCGCGCTTCTGTACCTCTGGGTCAATCTTCGCCTTGCGTCGAGAAACGGCGCCGCTTTTCGCGGGGGTAGCTTGAGAAGGGAGTCTAGCGTTACTTTTATAAACGGCATCCCGATCTCTCCCACGGTTTTGAAGCTGGCCGTGGCCGCGATCGCTGCTGCCGTCGCCCTACTCTTTGCGGTCATCTTCTATGCCCAGTGGGATACGTATCTCCGTTTTCGTTATGGTGGATCGTTTGGGTTGTCCGATCCTCTCTTCGGGGTCGATGTCGGGTTTTATCTGTTCCGTCTGCCCTTCTATGAGCTGTTGCAGAGCAGTCTGGCGGCATTGACGCTGATCACGATCCTGGCAGTCCTGGTCATCTACGCGTCCTTCGGGCTACTGCGGTTCAGCGGCGGCGAACGGATGGAGGCCCGTAGCGCGAAGGCCGTTCCTCATCTGTCCATCCTGTTCTTCGTGCTGGTCGCCAGTTGGGGATGGGGGTTTTACCTGGATCACTACGAACTTCTGTACTCCACTCAGGGAGTGGTTTACGGGGCCGGCTATACGGCGGATCATGTGACCCGGATCGCCTACTGGATCATGGTCGCCGCCTCCGCGGCGCTCTGCGCGCTCCTCGTGCTCAATGTCTTCCGGCCACGATTCAGAGCGATCGTTATCGGAGCCGGAACTTACGTGGTCTTGTACCTTATCGCCGTTTTGCTGGTACCGGCTCTCTTTCAGACGTTCCGGGTACAGCCGAGCGAACTCGCCCTCGAAACTCCGTATCTCAAGAACAACATTGAGTTCACCCGAAAAGCCTACAGGCTCGACACGATCCAGGAAACCTCCTACCCGGCGCTGGCCGATCTGACGTCCGAGGTGATTGCGAGAAATGAAGACACGATCCAGAACGTCCGTCTCTGGGACTCGCGGCCCCTGCTTCAGATGTACAAACAGGCCCAGGAGATACGCCTCTATTATCAGTTCTACGCGGCTGATGTGGACCGCTATCATCTGTCGGACGGTTATCACCAGGTGATGCTTTCGGCCCGCGAGCTCTCTGCGGAACTCCCCGTTGAAGCCCAAACCTGGGTCAACCAGAAGTTGCAGTTCACGCATGGCTATGGCTTGGTCATGAGCTTCGTCTCGAAAACTATCGGGGGCGGCTTTCCGCAGTACGTTCTTGAGAATATACCGCCCGAATCCACCTATGGCCTGCCCATAAACCAGCCTTCCATCTACTACGGCGAATCGATGCCTGGATATCGAATCGTCGCGACCGGCGTTAAAGAATTTGACTACCCAAAGGGCAACCAGAATGTCTACACCAGTTATGGCGGAACGGGAGGCGTCCCGCTGGACAGCTTGTGGAAGCGGCTCTTGTTCGCCTGGACTCAGACCGATGTCAACATACTGTTTACGTCGTATCTTCGGCCAGAGAGCAGGATTCAGATCTGGAGGAGTGTTTCCGAGCGCGTGGAGCAGATCGCTCCGTTCTTACGCCTCGACCAGGATCCCTACGCCGTCGTGAGCGAGGGCAAACTGTACTGGATCCAGGATGCCTACACCGTCTCGGATCACTTTCCCTACTCCACTCCTCACACGGCGGCCTTTGGGGAAGGGCTGAACTACATTCGGAACTCCGTCAAGGTTGTTGTGGACATGTATGACGGAACCGTTCGGTTTTATGTCATGGATCCGAACGATCCCGTCCTGGGAGTATACCGGCGTGCGTTTCCGGACGTTTTCAAGGACCTGAATCAGCTCTCGGCGGATCTGAAAACGCATCTGCGTTATCCCGAGGATCTCTTTTCCATTCAGGCCGACTTGTACAGAACGTTCCACATGACGGTTCCGCAGGTCTACTATAACCGGGAGGACCTCTGGGTGCTCCCCCGGGAGCAGTATGCTGGCGAGGTCGCGCCCATGCAGCCCTATTACATCCTGATGAAGCTTCCCGGAAGCGACCAGCTCGAATACCTCCTCATGACTCCTTTCACGCCTCAGAAGCGCGACAATATGATCTCCTGGATGGCCGCCAGGTGCGATTTCCCCGAATACGGGAAGATGCTTTTTTACCAACTTCCTAAGGAGAAGCTGATCTATGGCCCGATGCAAATTGAGGCGATGATCGATCAGAACACCACGATCTCCCAGCAACTGACCCTCTGGAACCAAAAGGGATCGCGAGTCATTCGCGGAAATCTGATCGCGGTACCGATCGAGAACTCCTTTCTCTATGTGGTGCCGGTTTACCTCACGGCGGAAGGCACAGACTTCCCCCAACTCAAGCGCGTCATCGTGATTTCGGGGGACAAAGTGGCGATGGAGCCTTCACTTGATGAGGCAATCCAATCCGTCTTCGGCACGCAGCAGCCACAGAATCCTGCGCAGGCGTCGCGCCAGCAACCGGAATTGGGCCGTGCGAGAGCGCAGTTCGACGAGGCCCAGAGGGCAATGCAGCAGGGGGATTGGGGAAAATTCGGCAAAGCGATGGAAGGGCTTAAGCGCTTGCTGACCGGGCCGGCGCAATAGGGGTTCGACAATTCAGGAATCTTACCCCAGGGGATCTGAGGCGATCTAAGGCATGGCTGCCACGTGAAGGGGCAATCTAAGTGCAATTTCGAGGAGGCAAGCGAATCGAAATGAAGAGCACAAAACTTCTTATTGTTGTAGATGAATCGCCGGCGACCAGAAAGGCATTACAGTATGTGGCTCAGATGGCCGCGGGGCGAACCCATTTCCGGATCTGCCTGGCGCATAGTCTCCTGGCACCTCCGCGTCAGCTGGTTGAGTACAGAGGCGCGGAAAAAGGACGCCTGCGGGCATATAAGTCCCGATGGATTTCCGCAGGCGACATGACAGAACAGAGCGCCTTGGACCGCGCCAATGCAGTGCTGCGTCAGGGTGGAATAGCCCGTAGAGCGATCGAGGCCCATTTTTGCTATCTGGTGGACGGAACACGGGCGACCCAGGAAATTCTGAAACTGGCGCGGACGCGGAAATGCGACACCGTGGTCATTGGAAGAAAGTCGCTCTCGTGGCTAGGGGAACTCATTGACGGGGACCCCGCAGAGGAACTTGTCCGCCAAGGCAAAGGATTCACGATCTGGGTTGTGGAGTAAAGTCGAAAACGCCGCCTTGCTGAAGAACGGCGGCAGAGCTTTTGCGATTCGCCGGTGTGCCCGACGCCGACTGTTTATCCTGCTACGAGCGTGGTGACTATAGTTCGTTGCACATACTTACTCAACTGTGCTCGTTCTCATGCTGGACGGCATGCTTTGCTGGTGTAGTTTGGCAAACACACAGAAGACTAATAAACCATGGCGGTTCGAAGTCGTTGGCGCGCTTTCGGAAGCAGATTAAACCGTGATCTCCGAGAGCTCAAACGCATCGGCTCATCGCCACAACTGTCTCAGCAAGCAATCGACAGGTGACCTGCCATTGGGATTGCCTGAGCCAGGGTTCGCGCTTATCCAGGGACGTTCCACCCTCACACACTCAGAACCGGAATCGCCACCGCGCAAATGATACCGTAGCCGTGGGTCCGCCGGTGACCGCCATAAGGGTAGCACCCGGTAACCAGCAAATCAGCCTTCGCCTGCTTCGCAGCTTGGCTCAGGACCTTGGGTACGTCACCACTGCCAATGAATACATCTGCCTTGATGCCCGTGTCTTGCTGAAGGTTTGCCATTTGCTGGGAAGCGTTGCCGACGAGCTCCTCTTTCCATCTTTGATCGACGTAACTGCCGCCGGGCCCCCACAACTCCACTCCGGCAGTGACGTTAGCAAGCGTAAGACGAGCACCAAATTCGGCAGCCATTTGGGCGGCCCACGACACACTTATGTGAGTACGGGGACCGAAATCAATTGCGCACAGGACGTTGCGGATCGCAAACTTCTGGGCTGGTGATGCTGCCACGTGTGCACCGGTCCAAACCGGGCACGCGGTCCTGTGTAGCACTTTTGCTGTCACAGAGCCCATAAGAAACTGGTAGAACGTGAAGCTGTGTGACGGCATCATGATCAGGTCGGCTTTCTCCTCCTCAGCCGTCTGCACAATTGCCACGGCCGCGTCGCCTTTGACCAACTTGCGCTGAATGGTAAGGCCATCAAGCTCCGGTCCGAGAGACTGGTCCTGCTGTTTCTCGGCCTGTCTAATGATCGCCGCGAGCAAGTCCCAGTCAGCCATCTCGCGGCTGTCCTCCGGGACACCGGCGGCATGGCTCAGCGCTGTCACTACGTGCAGCACCGCGATCTCAGAATTGAAATGGCGCGCCAATGTCGCAGCCTGATGAATCACCCCCAGTGAAACAACCGGGAAATCAGCCGGCAAAAGAATTTTCCTAATATTCAGCATCGCGCAAAAGCCCTTGAGTCAAAATGTCCCTCACCGTCTTCCATAGTAGGAATTTCCCATTTGAATTTCTGACTCGCGCACATCGTATGCTTCTCCTGCCTTGGACACAACCAACCTACCACTAGAGCAGCCAACCTTTCCCTCTAAATCTTGTAGTAGGGTTTTAAGGTTCACAAGGTTAATAAGGTTAGGCGTGCGCGGTCTCTGCGCGAATCTTGTGGAAAATGTGCGACCGCACAACCACAACTCATCCACTATGATTGGTTTGTGGGAATCCGAACCCGCACTCCATCCGGCACTTGAACCCGCACTCTTTGATCGTTTGAACCCGCAATCGAACCCGCACTCTTGACGGCAAAAAAGGTCTTTTTCCAGCAAGCATACGAACGCTTCGCGCCGCGCAAGGTCTTCTTGAAAGTCCATAGTGTGCGCTGACCGGGGATGCTGTGCTGTGCATACGAGCAACGGTTCTTCGCGCTGCGATGGAATACCGCGAAGTGCGGAGTAACCACGCGCCCTTCGCGCTCAACACCGCCACGAACGCGCTTGACGATTCCGGAAACAATCCACAGCCGACGAAAGATGTCGAGAGCGAATTCCACTTCTCGACGCTGATACCGCTTGCCGTGATATCGCTGGCAGTGTTCTACGATGTCTTCAACCGTCGCCCACACGAAGTACTCTGGGTCATTCTGTGCGAGCAGCTCAAGATAAGAGATGACTTCACGAAGCACGCCGCGAAAATGACGTTTGTGCGAGCACGGTTCCCCGGCCTTCAACCGAACGGCGTCGAGTTTGATACTGCGACTTAGAACCGCCCTTGCTTTCGGCCTTGCCTTCTGTTTTGTATTTTCCATCATTTCATCCCTTCCCGAATCAGGTCCCACAACGAAGCGGTGAATGATTCGGGCACTCACCGCTGCCTGTGGACTCCATCGGTTGCAAGCCGATTGGAACCCGTTGCCTACTCCTGCGCCGATCTCCTTTGCCACTCGATCTGCGCCGCCCGGCAAGCATTCTGCCCGGTCAGTTCTCTCCAGATCACATCAGGGCGCGAAAGTCGCGCCTATTTTCAAACCAACTTTGCAGGTGGAAACAGAGTCTTTCCATCTTCGCTCAACGTCCAACCATCGGAAACGGCGCGCTTCACTCCTCCAGGCGAAACCAACTCTTCGCCGTCAGATGTCTCCGCCAATCCTTAGGGAAAAGGCGGAATAGCAACTCCCCTTCTTTCTACTTGCATGACTCTCTCCTTCATCGCTCAGCCGGTGTCCGTGGTCCCGGCCGGGCCGGGATTTCGGCTGCGGGCTCGGACGCCCGCAAGGCGCCTCAAGTTCGAATCCCACCCTCTCCGCCAGAATTCCCGCCCCAAAAGGTTCAGCGTAATGAGGCGCGGCGTGCAAAAGAAATAGCGCGAGCCGACCTGAAAACCAGCCACTGCAAAACCAGAGACCACCGGGAAAAGCAGATTCCTCTCCCGCTTTGCGGGATCGGAATGACAATAAAACTTACAACTTGCCGAGATGGGGTCGAGCAATGCTCGACCCCTACACGGACAAACCGCTTCTCTGACATAGGTCGGGACAAGGGATAAGTGTGCGGGGCAGCCAATTCCGTGCTGCGGGCGTCTTAACGATTCTGAGGGGCCTTGTCTGGTGGGGGAATAGACCACACAATAGGTGCTCGCGTCCCTCCGCCGAAGAGGACCCATGATCTTTCGCACCATCGAGCAAGTTCGCCGGTTTTCTCGCATCCTTGCAGGTTTCACCCTCCTTTTGATTGGCGTCATCATGTTTTTCACGCCGGGTCCGGGGTGGCTGGTGATTCTCCTGGGGCTCACGCTGCTGGCGGCGGAATTTGTGTGGGCGCGGCGGTTGATGGACCGCATGAAACACGAAGGCAATCGCCTGAAGGATTCCGTCTGGAGATTCAACAGGAATGAAGCGCCGAAAGGGAATCCATCCGAAGGGAACCCATGAACCATGAATGGAAACGGAAGTGGGCGCTAGTAACCGGAGGGAGTTCGGGAATCGGTGTGGCGCTGGCGAAGCAGTTGGCCGCGGGAGGCACGCATGTGGTGCTGACGGCGCGGCGCCGCGAGCGGTTGGAGGAACTCGCGCTAACTTTGCAACAGAGCCACGGCATTCGGACGGAAATCTTTGCCGCCGACCTGGCGCGCCCGGAGGCGCCGCAAGAGATTTACGAATTCACGAAGCAAAAAGGCATCGAGATCGACCTGCTGATCAATAACGCCGGCTTTGGTCAATATGGGGAACTCACAGCGGTGGAAGCGCAGCGGCTGCTGGACATGGTGCAGGTGAATTGCGCGGCGGTGGTGCACTTGACGCGGCTGTATCTTGCGGAGATGGTGGCGCGACGAAGGGGTGATGTGCTGATCCTGGCGTCGACGGCATCGTTTCAGGCGGTACCGTACATTTCGACGTATGCGGCGACAAAGGCGTTCGATCTTCTGTTTGCCGAGGGGCTGGCCGAAGAGATGAAGCCTTACGGCATTCGAGTTTGCGCGTTGTGCCCGGGTTCGACGGAATCGGAATTTCACGTCGTCGCAGGACAGGAGAAGTTCACTGGGAGGCACGCGCAAGAAACGGCAGAGAAGGTGGCGCGCACGGGGTTGCAAGCGCTGGCCGAGGGCAAGAGCTATGTCATTTCCGGCATGGGCAATTATTTGGGCGCACAAACGCAACGATTGGTGCCGCGGCGCGCGGTTACGCGGATTGCCGCCAAGATGTTCCGGCCGGAGAAGGCCAGAGCAAGGTAAGATCCGCGTATTCTGTATTTTGAGAAAAGCAGATTCATCGCTACGCTCTGAATGACAATCTTGTCCGTCCGTTGCGGCCGGAGGGTTAGTGACAAGCTGCAAGCCAGCCGCGATCCCTCCGCTCCGGCCCGCAAACGGCGCGGGCCTCCGGTCCCTTCGACTTCGCTCAGGGCAGGCGGGATGACCCGAAAGTTTGCGTTTTGCCGAGATGGGGTCGAGCGGTGCTCGACCCCTACTAAGACATTGAAGGCAAAGGAGTTGTGCGGCGGCCTAGGCTTGGGGAACTTTTTTGTGTGGCGCGGGAAGTATGTAGTGTAAGCCGGGCGTCGTACCAGGAGAGATGCACATCGAGGCACAGGAACGGGACGATGTACTGCTGCGCCGCTCGGCCAAGGGCGATGAAGGGGCCTTTACGGAGTTGTATCGCCGGCACCAGGCGCCGCTCTATCGCTTTGCTCTGCGGATGTCGGGGAATGTTTGGGCTGCCGAGGAGATTGTGCAGGACGTTTTCATGACCCTGATTCGAGAGCCAAAAAAGTTCGATCCGGAACGGGGCGCATTGCGGTCGTTTCTGTATGGCATAACGCGAAACCGTGTGATGAAACATCTGGAGCGGGCGCCGCGGGAATTGCTGCACGAAGAGCTAGACGAAGATACCGTGGGACAGCGAGGGTTGGGATTTGAGGCGATGACGCCGGCCGAATGGGCGGAAGTTCGCGAGCGGCGGGAACAGGTTCGCGCAGCGGTACTGAAGTTGCCCGTGGAGTTTCGTGAAGCGGTAGTGCTGTGCGGGCTGGAAGAATTGAGTTACGAGGATGCGGCGCGGCTGTTGGATTGTCCGGTGGGCACGATTCGTTCGCGGCTGCACCGCGGGCGGGCGCTCCTGCTGGTGAAGCTGGAGATGTTGCGGGACACACCGAAGCGCGCGGGCGCAAGCCGATGAGAGATTGGCAGGAGAAGCGGCCATGACGTGCGAAGAATTTGAACTGGCGGGATTGGACCTGGAAACGATACAGGGAGACGATCCGGCGCATAGCGCCGCGCGGGAACACCTGCGTTCGTGCCCGCGCTGTGCGGCGTTGCAGGAGAACTGGCAGACATTGCGGGCGGATTTGCATGCGGTGGGCGCAGAAACGCAAGAGGCTGAGGCTCCAGCGCGTGTAGAGATGCGGCTGCGGCAGGAGTTCCGGACGCGGCACAGGACCGTGAAGGCGCGGCGGGCTGCTGTGTATGCGGGCTGGACGCTGGCTGCAGCCGCAGTAGTTTTGGCGGCGGTCAGTTGGGTCAACTGGCGGCATGAGAATGGGAAGGGAAGCCCGCCGTCCGCTGTCAATTTCGAGCAGGGCGGAAACATGAATAAGACAACGCCGGCAGGACCGGAGCTGGGAGAGACGATTGTCGCTTCGAATGATGCCGGCGAGTTCACGCTGTTGCCGGGAAGTTTGCCCGGCATGCTGGGGGACGCCACGGTGGTGCGCGTCCAGATGCAGCGTGGGGCCTTGGGCGCACTGGGGCTGACGGTAAACGAGGAACGCGCGGCGGACTTGATACAAGTGGACTTGCTGGTGGGTGATGATGGGCAGCCGCAGGCGTTGCGATTGGCGCAAACCACGGACTGAATTTTTGCGGCAGGATTGCCGCAGCTTGGGAGAAAAGAGGAGAAGAAAGAATGAAGCGTAAGTGGGTGTTTGCTTTGCTAAGCGGAGCGCTCCTGGTGAGTGTTGGAGCGTTGCGCGCGCAAGAGCCACCGGCTGGCGCACCTCCGCCCGATGCCATGGGGCAGGAAGGCGGGCCGGGAGGGCCTCTCGGGCCTCGGATGGAGATTCTGGGCTTCGGCGAAATGCGCCCTGGCAAAGTGGTGACGGGCGCGCCGTACAGCGCGGTGGCGATTACGGAAACGCGGCAGACCCTGGCCGATGGCAACACCATCAGCCGCAAGGTGCAGGCCAACGTGTTCCGCGACGGCCAGGGACGCACACGGCGGGAAACGACGTTGACAGGCGTGGGGCCGCTGGCCGCGACGGGAGCGTGGCGCACGTTTGTGAGGATTTACGATCCGGTAGCGGGGACGGCATTCGTGCTCCATCAGGATACGAAGGTGGCGGAAAGGCTGCGGGTACCGCCGGGCGGACGTAAGCATCCCGCTGACCTGCAGGGCAAGTTCGATGCGCGGATGCAGGCAGAAATTGCCAACGGAGCCCTGAAGAAGGAAGACCTGGGCGTGCAGACGATAAATGGAGTCAGCGCACAAGGAACACGATTCACGGAGACGATTCCCGCAGGCCAGGACGGGAACGTGAAGCCGATCATCATTACCAACGAGCGCTGGTATTCGCCGGACCTGCAAATTGTGATCAAGACAGTGCGGAACGATCCGCGCTTTGGTGAAACGACTTACACGGTCACCAACATCCAGAAACAGGAGCCTGCCGCTGCGTTGTTTGCCGTGCCTTCGGATTACACGGTGAAGCAGGGCAGTGTCCGCGGACGGGGCAGGATGAATCGTACGGGCGGAACTGGTGCGGCCCCGGCCGACATGCCGCCTCCGCCGGGCGAGTGAACCTTTGGCTTTTAGCTGACGATCTTCTCTCCTGAAGACGGTACGCCCTTTCTGCTGTGGCCCCCTTCCCGGCAGAGAGGGCGTTGCCGTGTTTGGGGGGTGCTGAGAGAAGAGAAGAACGGCAGAGGGATTCCTCTCTCCGAAGGCTCCGTTCGGAATGACCGGATCCAAAAGTTTTGGCGAGATGGGGTCGAGCGGTGCTCGACCCCTACGCGGAAGGTTGCGGCGAGAGGACCGGTGGGATTTGGCGAAGATGGGGCCGGGAGGGTGCCGCTACCTGGTTGGCGAAAGATAAGTCACCCGCGGCAATCAGGATTGTTTGAGGGCGCTGTCGAGAAGTTCCACGACGTGCACGACGTTCTGGCCGGTTTTGTGGATTTCGGCGCCGGCGCGTAGCTGCAACAGACAGCCGGGATTGGCGGTGACAATCATCGCGGCGCGGGTGGCCTTCGCGTAGTCCATCTTTTCCTTCAACAAATCGAGCGAGGCTTCGGTTTGCGTGACGTTGTAGACGCCCGCGGAACCGCAGCAGATGTCCGAGTATGGCAATTCCACGAATTCAATACCCGGGATGGCGCGCAACAACTGGCGCGGAGCCTCGCGGACTTTTTGGCCGTGCAAGAGGTGGCAAGAGTCCTGATAGGTGACGCGCAACCTGGTTTCCTTGAGCGTGGCGACGAGGCCGAGAGTGGCGAGGAATTCGGTGACGTCGCGCACAGTGTGGCTGAAGGCGACGGCGGCGGCGTGCTCCGGCTCGTTGGCGGAGAAGAGGTGATCGTACTCCTTGAGCGTGGAGCCGCAGCCCGCGGCGTTGGTGAGGATGGCATCGAATTGGCCGCCGCCAAACGCGGCGATGTTTTTGCGGGCAAGTTGGCGGGCCGTTTCGCGAAAACCGGCGTGCGCGGCAAGTGCGCCGCAGCAGATTTGCGCGCTGGGAACGACAACTTCGCAGCCGTTGGCTGTGAGGACGCGTATGGTCGCTTCATTGAGCTTGGTGAAGGTGACGTTCGCGATGCATCCGGCAAAGAAAGCCACGCGCGCGCGGCGGGTGCCTTGCGCGGGAATGGTCTTGCCAAGTTCGCCGAAAAAGAAATGATCGTCGATAAGGGGAAGGAGGCGCTCGCGATCGGCGAGGCCGAGCAATTTGAGGATGCCTGTGGCACGGGCGAGCGATTGCAGGCCGGAGCGCTGATAGAAGCGGAGCAATCTGGCAGCGAAGGCGATACGGTTGGGGAAGGGAAGAAGGCGCTTATAGACGAGGTCGCGTGTGAATCGTGTGAAGAGCTGGCGCTTGTACTCGTTTTCAATGCGGGCGCGGGCGTGTTCGACGAGTTTGCCGTATTCCACGCCGGAGGGGCAGGCGGTTTCGCAAGCGCGGCAATCAAGGCATTTATCAATGTGGCCGACGAAACCTTCGGAGAACGGCAATTCGCCGTTGCCTACCAAAATCATTTGGCGAATGCGGCCGCGGGGCGAATCGCCTTCGAGATGCCAGAGGCGATAGGTCGGACAGTTGTTCAAGCACAGGCCGCAATGGACGCAGCGCGCAAAATCCTCGTAAACAGGAACCGCGCCGGGTATGGTTTGCTGCGTCCCCACTTCTCAAATTCCTCCCACAAAACGGCCCGGCGCGAAAATATTTTGGGGATCAAAGGAGTGTTTCACGCGCTGCATCATGCCGAGATAGGCGCGGTTCGGGCCCCAGACGTTCATGCGTGATTTGAGTTCAAGGGGTGCGTGCAAGAGCGTCGCATGGCCCTGACCTGCATCGGCAAGGGCGAAAACGCGCGTGGCAGCGATTTCCAGCGCGCGAAGGGAGGATTCGTCTTCGCTTTCGGCAAGCAAAACGAAATAGAAAATTCCGGCGGCGCGCACGAGCAGAGCTCCACGCAGAGAAGACTCTTGAGCGAGGCACAGAAGGTCAGCGAGATCGCCGGGCTTGCTGTGTGGCGAGACAATGCGGAACAGAGCGACGCTGGGGGAAGCCCAACGGAGCCAGTCGAAGGCTTCGCGGAGAACCCCGCTCAGAGTAGCATCAGAGGCCGCGTCGAGGATTTCGCTGCCGGCTGCTCCGGCCTCGTGTGCGAGTTTCTGGAGGTCGCGGGCGATGCGGGGAACGACGGCTTCATTCCCTTCAAAGGAGGTGAGGACGCACCATTTGCCGGGATCCAGGGGAGCGGCGAACTCCGCGTTCGTTTCGCGCAGAACTGCGGCAGTCAGGGAAACCATCTCTAGGCTGAGTGTTTCCAGATTGGAGAGCGGCAGGCCGGAGTTTTCAATGGCGTGACGATAGGCAGAAGCGCCCTCCAAACTTGAGAAGCAGGCGAGATGGCCGCCATGAGCTTGCGGCAGAGTGAAGGTGCGGAAATTGAGGCGCGTGATGACAGCGAGCGTACCCAGCGAACCGATGAGCAGTTTGTGCAGGTCGTAGCCGGTGACATTCTTCACGACGCGGCCGCCGCTTTTGCAGAGCGCGCCCTTGCCGTCAATAAACTCCGCGCCGATGAGGAAATCACGCGCGGTGCCGTATTGTTTGCGCAAAATGGAATCGATGCCGGAGGCGAGCGCACCGGCCACCGTTGATGTTTCATAGCAAGGAACCGCGAGGGGCAGGAATTGGCCCTTTTCGGCAAGCGCCTTCGCAAGTTGTCGCAGGGGCATGCCCGCATCAACACTGAGCGTCAGATCACCGGGATCGAAATGGGCAATATCGTGCAACGCGGTCATGTCCAAGGCGAGGTCATAGCGCGCGGGCGGCATGCCCAAATCCAATTTGCTGCGGGAGCCGGTGGCGACGATGGCGAGTTTTTCGGCGATGGCGAAGCGTATGACTTCCGCTGCTTCCTGCGCGGAGGCGGGGTGAACGATTGCGCTGGGAACCATGTCATCGATGGCGTACTCGCGCAGTTCTGTTTCCGCGGTGATGACGCGATGCGCACCGAGAGCACTTTCGAGCCGCGTTGCGAGATTGGCCGTAGCGGTCATATGTTTGCCGGCAGCGCCTCTGCCTGCTTGCGGACACGAATCTCGCCGCAGCCCTTGCTCAAGGGGAAAATCTTGCCGGGATTGAGCGAGGAAAAGGGGTTGAAAGCGTCATGCACGCGGCGCATCAAGTCAAAATCGGCATCGCTGAAGAGCAGCGGCATGAGTTCATTTTTTTCCATGCCCACGCCGTGTTCGCCGGTGAGCGCGCCACCCAGCTCGACGCAATAGCTGAGGATTTCATGGGAAGCGGCGATGGCGTTTTCTAATTGCCGCGGATCGCGCGGGTCGTAGAGGACGATGGGATGGAGGTTGCCGTCGCCAGCATGGAAGATATTGCCGATGGAGAAATTGTATTTCTTTCCGATCTGCTGAATTTGCTGCAGGGCCTGGGGGAGCTTGGAGCGAGGGATAACGCCGTCGAGGACGTAATTGCTGGGAGCGAGGCGTCCCAGCGCGCCAAAGGCGTTCTTGCGGCCTTTCCAGAGGAGGTCGCGTTCGCGGTCGTCCTTGGCAATGCGCACTTCGCGGGCGTGGTGCGTGTAGCAGACGTCTTCGACGGCCGCGGCCTGAACTTCGACGGCTTCGCGCAAGCCTTCGACTTCAATGAGCAGAATCGCGGCACAATCGCGCGGGAAACCGGCGTGGACATAGTCCTCGATAGCGCAAAGCGTCCAGCCGTCCACCATTTCGCAAGCAGCGGGAGTGATGCCGCGCGCGGTGATTTCAGCGACGGTGCGAGAGGCATCATCAACGGCGTCGAAGATGGCCAGCAGGGTTTTGACGGCTTCGGCCTTGCGGGTGAGCTTCACGGTGATTTCCGTGACGAGGGCCAGGGTGCCTTCGCTGCCAACAAAGAGCCCGCAGAGATCGTAGCCCGGGGCGCCACCGTGCTTGCTGCCGACGCGCACGACTTCTCCATCGGGAAGCACCAGTTCGAGTGCGGTCACATGGTTGACGGTGACGCCATAGGCCAGAGTGTGCGGGCCACCGGCATTTTCGGCGACGTTGCCGCCGATGGTGCAGGATTTCTGGCTGGAGGGATCGGGGGCAAAATAGAGACCTGCGTGTTCGACGGCGCGGGTGATATCGAGGTTCACCACGCCGGGCTGGACAACGGCGCGGGCATTTTCGAGATCGAGCTCCAGGATGCGATTCATGCGCGCGAACACGATCATGACTCCGCCGCCGCGCGCGAGTGCGCCGCCAGAGAGGCCTGTTCCCGAGCCGCGGCCAACAATGGGCACGTTGTGTTTCGCGGCGAGCTTGACGATTTGCGAGACGTCTTCCGTGGTGTGAGGGAAAACGACAAGGTCCGGACGCGCTTTTTCGACCGAGCCGTCGTATTCGTAAAGCACCAGGTCCTCGATGTTGTAGAGAACGTTTGACGAGCCGAGCAAGGAGTTCAATTCGCGAAGTAATGAGGCGGGCATAGAGCGATTCCGTAGTGTCGGCTTCCACTATAGTGAGACTTGCAGCATTCTGGCAACGGGATACTCTGGCTCTCCCATGGCTGTGCTAGTGTAGTGCTTCAGAAAATCAAGAGGGAGAGATGCCGAAGCCGAGAGTATATTGTTCGCACGAACTGTTTGAGGAAGCGCGCAAGATACTGGATGCCACATGCGAGGTCGAATACTGGATGCAAGCGGAGCGTCCGCCGCGGGAAGAGGTGTTGCGGCGCGTGAAGGACAAAGAAGGGCTGGTTTGCCTGCTGACGGAAAAAGTGGATGAAGGATTGCTGCGCGCGGCGCCGAAGCTGCGCATCGCCGCAAACGTGGCGGTGGGATTCGACAACATTGACGTGGAGGCTTGCACCAAGCGCGGCGTAGTGGCGACGAATACGCCCGGCGTACTGGACGAGACGACCGCGGATTTTGCGTGGACGTTGTTGATGGCAGTGGCGCGGCGGCTCGGCGAGGGCGAACAACTGGCGCGATCCGGCAACTGGAAAGGCTGGAACCTGGACCAACTTTGCGGCGCGGACATTTGGGGCAAGACGCTGGGGATTGTTGGGTTTGGGCGGATTGGCCGGGCGGTGGCGCGGCGGGCGCTGGGCTTCAACATGAAGGTGATCTACACGGAGGCGGTGCGCGCGCCGGAGGACGCGGAGAGGGCGGTGAACGCCACGTTTCGGGATATGAACACGCTACTGGCGGAAGCGGACTTCATCAGCCTGCATGTGCCGCTGCTCGAGGAAACGCGGGGGCTGTTTGACGCGCCGAAGTTTTTCCGCATGAAACCTACGGCGTTTTTGATCAACACTTCGCGGGGCCCGGTGGTGGATGAGGCAGCGCTGGTGGCGGCACTCGAAAGCAAGAAAATTGCAGGGGCTGCGTTGGACGTGTACGAGAACGAGCCGTTCATCCATCCCGGATTGAAACGGCCGAATGTGGTGCTGGCGCCGCACCTGGCTTCGGCGTCGCTGGAGACGCGGACGAAGATGGCGGTGATGGCGGCGAACAATGTGGTCTCACTCTTCCATGGGCAGATGCCGCCGAACATGGTGAATCCCTCGGTGCTGAAGAAGTCTTGAAACGGCGGGTGGCGCATTGATGGCAACGGGGAAAGAGATCGCGCGCCGGATTTTCCTGCAGACACTGGCGTCCATCGATATCCCGCGAGTGATGGAAAGAAAGTTGCTGCGCGAGGGATCGCGGCTGATCCTGCCGGACGCGGCCATTGACCTCGCCCATATCGCAAAAGTGTATGTGGTGGCCATCGGCAAGGCTGCCCATGCGATGGCGACTGGGCTGGAATGTATCCTGCCCCCTGGAACGCGACTTTCGGGAATTGTTGTCGCGCCCGTAGCGCCAGAGCGCCGCGTGCCGGGCATGGAGTATTTCGTTGGCGGGCACCCCGTTCCCAATGCAGAAAGCTGGAAGTCGGCGGAAGCCATTTTGCGGCTGCTGGAGAGTTGCGACGAGGGGACGGTGGTGATTTTCCTGTTGTCCGGAGGCGGGTCCGCGTTGGTGGAACTGCCGCTGCACCGCGAACTGCACTTGGAGGATGTGCAGGCGGTGCATCGCGCGCTGGTGACCTGTGGCGCGCCGATTGAAGCGATGAACACGGTGCGGAAACATCTTTCGGCGGTGAAGGGAGGGAGGCTGGCGGCTGCTGCGGGAGCTACGAGGAAAATTACGCTGGCGGTTACGGATGTGCCCGCAGGCAAAGAATCGGCGCTGGCGTCCGGGCCAACGCTGCCCGATCCGAGCACGATTGCGGATATGAAGCGCATCGTGGCGCAATACGATTTGAGAAAGAGATTTCCGGAGCGGCTGGTGCGCTGGCTGGATGCGGGGAAAATGCCGGAGACGCCCAAGGCCGGCGATCCCGCGTTTGCCAATGCGCACTTTCATCTGTTGCTGGGGATGGACGATTTGTTTCACGCGGCCCATCACGCCGCGGAGGCTTGCGGCTATGCGACGCGCTGCGACAATTCCACAGACGACTGGCCAGTGGCCAAGGCGGCGGATGCGCTTCTCCTGCAACTTGAAGAATTGCAGCGAATCAATGCCGGGAAGCGCGTGGCGATTATTGCGGATGGGGAATTGAGTTCACCGGTGACCGGCAACGGTGTGGGCGGAAGGAATTCCGCGTTTGTGCTGGACGTCGCGGGGAAAATTGCGGGACGCCGGATCACGGTGTTGAGCGCGGGCACAGATGGGATTGACGGCAATAGCCCGGCGGCGGGAGCGGTGGCCGACGGGGAGACGGTGAAGCGGGGCAGAGCGGCGGGACTGGATGCCGCGGTGGCGTTTCGCGAGAGCGATGCGTACACGTTTTTCGCGAAGCTGGACGATGCCATCATCACGGGCCTGACGGGGAATAATTTGCGCGATTTGCGGATTTTGTTGGCGGAGGAATAGCCCGGGACCGAGGGTTCTATTGGTCTCAGAGAACAAGGGCGTTTACGCCTTGCCGAAATGGGGTCGAGCGGTGCTCGACCCCTACAGAGGAGGGACTGCGCCGCGGGCTGCGACGGGTTATTTGTTTGGTGGGGGCGGAGGCAAGCGGCTTTCCATGGACTTCAGGCGCTCGTTCATTTCCTGGACTAGTTGTTCGAGATGGCTCAGCCGCTGATCTTCCGTGGGCTTTGCGCTTGCTTCTTCTCCCTCCGCGTCGGCTTCCTCCTCTTCGAACGGGCTGGGAACCCTGCCTTTGGCCTTGGGATTCTTCAGGCGCTCGATCTGGCCTTTGATCATCGGGGCCATCTCGATGCTCAGGTCGTTGCTCTTCAGGAGCGCTTCGAGCGCTGGGATTGCAGAAGCATCGCCGCGGGAGCCGAGAGCGAAGATCGCCGAAATACGGATGGGGAAGTGCGCCTCCAAGAGATATCCGGCAATCTGATTGGTGATTTCCTTGTTGTCTTTCTGCAGGCGTGCCAGGCTGCTGATGGCGGCTTGGCGGGATTCCATGTTTTTGCCTGGGGCAGCCCAATCGCGCAGAAGCCGCACGGCTTTGTCGTCGCCCAGCGAGCCGAAGGCACGCAGAGCGGCGTCGCGAAGGAAGCCGTCGGGGGAATCGGCGATCACCGCGGCAGTGAGGGTGTCATAGGCATTGGGAGTTTTCATGCGGCCGATGGCCTGCAACGCGGCAGCGCGTGAGCGATAGGAGCTATCCTCACGGGCGATGGTTTCCAGCCTGGTCTTGATTGCGGCGTCGTCCTTGAAACTACCGAGAGCCTCGACGATGTGATTGCGGACCCATGGCTTGGTGACGGAGGAAAGTGAATCGAGAAGCTGCTTGGAAGCGGCAGAATTGCTGAGTTCACCAAGTGCCTTGGCCGCGGTGATGCGCACGCCGTCAGTTTTGTCCGCGCGCAGAGCCTCGCCGAGGGCGGCGGCAGCTTCGTCATCGTTCTTGATCTTGCCAAGCGCCACGACGGCATCCGCGCGATCGGCCAGCTCCGGGGCGTTCTTCAATTGGTAGAGCCATTCCTTCTTGTCTTTTTTGAAGTCGACGGACTTCAAGATTTGCGTGCCCTTGTCAAAGAGCACCAGGCGCGGGGCTGTATCCGAGGGCAGAGAGAAGCTCTCCGACTCCTTGGACACGAGGATGTTGTAGAGCTTGGGGCCTGCGGCGTTGGTGATTTCGAGGTCCACGGGAAAGCGGAAGAGGCCCACGTACCCCTCGCGCTTCTGAGTTTGCTTGACGGTAAGCACGACCTGCTTCTTGGGTTCATCGTAGGTGTAGCTGACGTCGAGCTTCGGAGCGCCAGCTCCGTAAATCCACTGGCTGAAGAACTGGTCGACGTTTGTGTGCGTGGCCTCTTCGATGGCCTTGGTCAAGTCCGCGGTGACAACATTTTTGCCGCGGTTGACCTCCAGATAATGCTTCAGGCCGACATAGAACGAGTCCTCGCCGAGCTGGTGGCGAAGCATGTACAGGACCCAGCTCCCTTTGGCGTAGGCGTTGCCGTCAAATTCGCTGGAATCGTCAAAGTCGTGGCGCACGACGGGCTTGGCGTAGAGCCCCTGCAAGGAAAACCATCGGCGCGAAGTTTCCCAGCGATCGTAGTCCGCGGCATCCTTTCCGAAATGCGCTTCGGTCCAAACAGATTCCATGAACGTGGCGAAGCCTTCGTTCAACCAGATGTTGCCCCAATCCTTGCAAGTGACCAGGTCGCCGAACCACTGGTGGGCCAGTTCGTGCGAGATGAGGGGATCTTCGTCTTCGGGATATTCTGGAACCAGTTTCGGATGACGGAGCGAATTGGAAGTGTTGGTGGTAGCGCTGGAGTTTTCCATGCCGCCAGCGACGAAGTCATCAACCATCGATTGCGCGTATTTTTCCCACGGATAATCCACGCCAAGTTTTTTGCTGAAGAGGTCAATCATCGCGGGGGTGCGGCCATAGTTGACGGTCAGGCGGTCGCCGCGATCCTGGGGGGCATAGTAGTTAACGGGGATGTTCCGCCAGGTATCTTTGGCTTCGGCGAACTCGCCGGCAACGACAGTGATGAGATAGGTGGAACTGGGCTGCGATTCGCGCCACGTCCAGGTCTTCAGACCGCTGCCCGCATCGGTAACGCTGATGAGTTTTCCATTGGAGACGGTGAGCCACTCGGCCGGGACGGTGAGAATCGTTTCCGTGGTCAGACGATCATTCGGGTAGTCGTAAGTAGGCAAGTAGTAGCGCGTGTCTTCCGATTCGCCTTGCGTCCAAACCTGTCTGGGGCGATTGGGATAGTCTTTGTCGGGAAGAATGAAGTAAAGGCCCTTGGTGGGTTTGGCTTCGTACTTGATCTCGACGGAGAATTTGTCGCCTGGTTTGGCGGGTTTGGGAAGCGCGATGCGGAGCTTGTCTTCGGAGGTCTCGAACGTAGTGGGGGCTTTATTCAGGGTGACGCTCTGGACGTGGAGGCCGGCGGAATCGAAAGTAATGCGTTGGGTGTCGCGCAGAATTGTGAGCGTGTGGGTGACATCCCCGATGACCATTTTCTGTTCCAGGTCAAAGCGCAGAGCGATGCGGGAGTGCTCCAGGTGGTAATCTTTGCTCCGCGCGAAAGGCTCATCGGCATGCAGAAGAGGTGTTGCGCCCAATGATGCGAGAAAAAGGCCCAGCAAAGGGATGAAACCAGCGCGCTTGGATGTCCCGCCGATGATTTGGTTTATCATTCCACAGTCTCCTTGATTCATGAAAACGCTCAGATCAATTGGATGAGGGCTACGGCTGCTGCCGCTGCTCAGTGGCCCACAGTCTTGATTGGGGATGCTTTTCAAACTCTCAATTTTCTCGCGAAAGGGAGAGTTGCGTCAAATGCGCTGGGAGCGGGCGGTTCCAGGGATATCGGCTTGGGCGATCTGCCAGAGAATGGTCGATTCAGTTGTATGGGGAGTCTCCTCACGTTAGTATCGACCCCAGTTCCAGGTCGAAGGAGCGCATAGCCATGTCCGCAAGAGTAACCCGCCGGCAATTTGTGTCGGCCGCCGCTTCCGTTGCTGTCCTTTCAAATCTGCCCCAGCCCCTATCCTCAGTTTTCACGGGCCAAACGACGGGCGTTGCACTGATGGCCAATCCTCCGTGGAACGAACAGGGCATCTTGAATCTGGCAAATTCGCCCTACGCTAAATTGAAAAATATCCCTGTTGACGCGGTGAGAATTGACACGGGTTTCTGGGCATCGCGCCGCGCGGCCAACGTCGAAAACAGCATTCCTTCCATGGGGAAATTGCTGGAAGTCAACGGCCGCATGGACAACTTCCGCCGGCTTACGGGCAAAAGCAACGCCCCCCAGCGCGGCCCGGTCTATTCCGATTCGGATGTTTACAAATGGCTGGAGGCGGTTGGCTTCGCGTTGCAGTCTGGCGATCGCCCGGAGCTTCGCGCCGTTGCCGAATCGATGATCAAAGATGTGGTTGCAGCGCAAGAGCACGGCGGCTATCTCAACACCTACTTTGCCGGCAAGCTCGCTTCCCAGCGCATGGAACCGAAGACGCAGCAATGGGGCCACGAACTCTACGACATCGGGCATCTGCTCCAGGGAGCGACGGCGTACTACCGCGCTACGGGGGAGCGCACATTGCTGGACACCGGGATTCGCTTTGTGAACGATTTTCTTCTGCCCGCATACGGCCCCGGCCCGGATAAGAAGCCGATTTTTTCCGGCCACCCGGAGATCGAGCTCGCCCTTGTGGAGCTCTATCGCATGACTGGCGATAAGCGCCAGCTCCGCCTCGCGGAGTACGTGCTTAACGGAGACGACCGCATCGCCCTCGAGAAGCGAGATTATGTCTATCACTTCTGTGGCAAGCCCTTCACCTCGCGAACCCATTTGGAAGGCCACGCCGTCCGCGCGATGTACGCGTGTTGCGGCGCTGCGGACTACTACCTGGAAACCGGCGATGACTCCTACTGGAAAACGCTGAATACGCTCTGGAACGATCTCGTTTCCAGGCAGATGTACATCACCGGAGGCGTCGGCGCGCGCAGCGACGCCGAGGCCTTCGGCGAACATTACGAACTCCCGAATGCTCAGGCCTACGGCGAGAGCTGCGCTGCCATCGGCAATATGATGTGGAATTGGCGCATGCTTGCGGCCGCCGGCGATGCGCGTTACGCCGACGTGATCGAGCGCGCGCTCTACAACGGCATCAATTCCGGGATGTCTCTGGACGGGACGCTGTATTGTTACCGGAATCCGCTGGCGTTCGATCCGGAAAACGGCGATAAAATCCGCAACGAGTGGTACGACACCACATGCTGTCCGCCAAACCTCGAGCGCACCTTCGCTTCGCTGCCCGGTTATTTCTACAGCACGAGCCGGGACGGCCTCTACGTTCACCTCTTCCACAGTTCCGAGCTGAACTGGCACCTGGAAAACGGGACATCGCTGAACGTTGTTCAGAAGACGAACTATCCGTGGCAGGGCGCGGTAGAGATCGAGGTGAGTCCCTCCTTGCCCGTCGAATTCACGATTTATCTTCGGATCCCCGGTTGGGGCGGGCGGAGTTCGATTACCGTCAACGGTAAGACAGTTCCAGGAGGCGAGCCCGGCCGCTATCTTCCCCTGCGCCGGCGCTGGGCCTCGGGCGATGTGATTCATCTCGACCTCGAAATGACGCCGCAAATTCTGGAAGCAAACGCGCGCGTGGTTGAAGACAGCGGGCGCGTGGCCATCCAGCGCGGTCCTTTGGTTTATTGCCTGGAGCAACTGGATCAGCCGGCGGGCGTGGCTCTTGCCGACGTGGCCCTGTTAGCGGACGATGCCAAACCGGAGAAGGGCTTTTCTGATTCGTATGAGAAGGGCCTGCTCGACGGAGTTGTCGTACTGCATCACGAGGGAGCCGCCGTGAACGCTTCCGAGGCCCGCCGCGCGCTTTATTTCCCTTCATCTGCCGCTGCAGGCAGCACTACCAAAGTGCCACTCACCTTCATCCCGTATTACGCATGGGCGAACCGCGCGCCCACTCCAATGGTCGTTTGGACGCCGCTACTCAAGTCTTGAAGCACGGGGGGAAGAACCGTGACCATACGGGCGCAGATGGGGAGGAAGGCGAAAGGGTTTGCGCGGGGGGCCGCAGGGAACTAAGATGCGAAGTACCACAGGACGCGGATGAAAGCATTCCAAAGACACAGGAGGTAAGTATGGTGCGAGCAAGATTTCTTACTGGCCTGTTATTGCTCCTGGCGATTTTCGCTCCCGCCAGCATGGCACAGCTCGGTAAAGTTATCCCGATTCCCCGTGGTTCCGACGTGGATCACGACCTCACCGCGATCAGCGCGGCGACCGACCCCGTAGAGAAGCTGAAGCTGATCGACGAATTTTCCAATGCGCATCCCGACGATGATTTTCAGATCATTGCGGATGAGCAGTACGTGAATTACTACATCAACGCCAAGCAGTACGACAAAGCGTTCGAGTATGGCGACAAGTTGTGGGCACGCGACCCGGAGAACTATGCCAACGGGGTGAACATGGTGCGCGCGGCGAATGAGCAGGGAGACCCGGAACGCTTGCTCGTCTACGGCGAAAAGACAGCCGGGATCCTGCAGCGATACAAAGCAGCGCCGGCACCGGTGGGAACGCCGGCGAAGGAATGGGAAGAGCGGAAGGCGCGGAATCTGGAGCAGGCGAAAGAGAACCAGGATTACGTCGAGCAGTCGCTGCTGAACGCGGCGTACCAGGTGAAGGAGCCGGCGAAGAGGGCGGATTTTCTGGCACGCTTTGCGAAAATATTTCCCGATTCGCCGAATGCCCAACGCGCGATGATTGGCGCCGCCTATGCCTACCAGCAGGCACAGGACCCGCAGAAGATGCAGGAGCTGGCGAATGGCGTTCTGGCTAAAGATCCGAACAACATTGGGATGGTGCTGGCCCTGGCGGATATCTACAGCGAGGCCGGCACGCAATTAGACAAAGCGGAGGAGTACGCGAAGAAAGTAGGAGCGCTCTGCGATGCGGCGAAGAAGCCGGAAAATATGAGCGCGGAAGATTGGAAGAAGCAAAATGACCTGCAGAAAGGGCTGGCGCTAAGCGCGCTTGGGCAAGTGAGCCTGCAGAAAAAGGACAGCGCCGCGGCGGTGAAGAATCTGTTGAGTGCGGCGCCCCTGCTGAAGGCCGATGCCACGAGCTACGCGAGGAATCAGTACCGGCTGGGGTATGCCTACGTGAACCTGAAGAAAAAGCCGGAAGCGATTCAGGCGTTCACGGATGCCGCTTCCGTGGATTCCCCGTACAAGGAAACAGCCGCGGAAAAGGCGAAGGAACTAAGTGCCTTAAAGCCCGCGCCAAAGCGGAAGCCTCAGTAACTACGCAGCGAATCGAAAAACACGGATGGCGCATCCAAGCGAGGGGATAGCGGTGTGCGACGACGATTCGGGGGGAGGAGCATGACTGAGATCGCAACATTTGGAGCGGGATGTTTCTGGGGAGTGGAGGCGGCCTTCCGGCGCGTGCCGGGAGTGGTGGATGCGGTGTCGGGCTACAGCGGCGGGCGGACGGAGAACCCCACGTACAAGGAAGTGTGTACCGATCAGACGGGCCATGCCGAGGTTGTGCAGGTGGTGTTCGATCCGGCGAAGGTCAGCTACGAGCAACTGCTTGAGGTGTTCTGGAGGGTGCACGATCCCACACAAGTGAACCGGCAGGGGCCTGACTTCGGACAGCAGTACCGCACGGCGATTTTTTTTCACACCCCGGAGCAGCAGGCAATGGCGCTGAGATCCAAGCAGGCGCTGGGCGCGAGCGGGAAATTACACCGGCCGGTGGCGACGGAAATTACGCCGGCGGGAACTTTCTGGCGGGCGGAAGAGTATCACCAGCGGTATTTGGAGAAGAGAGGGCAGGAAAGCTGCCACATTTAGGACGTAAGAAAAATTGATAGGGCATAAGGGGAGGGCAGCCCTCTCCTTTTCTATTTGGGGACATGGGGCCGGATTCCGCGGCTTTCTTGTGGCCGGGAATGCGGAAGGAAGTGTAGAAGATTGCCGAAAATCACCGGAAAGGATCTCTTCGGGGACTGAAGCCCCGGCCTCCTAAAGAAACATACTTATTCAGCAGCCTGTTAGGAACGAATGGGATCAAGGGAGCGGACACACAATGAGCGTCGCACAGGCGGAGGCACGGAGCGGCGAGCGAGCGTCATGCGAAGGAGCAGACGGTCGGATTCGCGAGACGCAGGAAGTCGTCGTAGCGCAGGCGCACGGCATCGTGGTGCGTACCAGCGTTAAAGACGATTTCGACGTCCTGGGCCAACGACTCATCCACGTAGACGGGCAAATCGTACAACGAGCCGAATGGCGGCATGGCACCGAGTTCGCAATCGGGGAAGAGAGTGCTGAACTCTAACTCAGTGGCCAGGCGCACCGGCTTGCCGATAGCCGCGGACAGTTTGTCGAGTTTCACATGCCGAGGGCCCGGCAGAACCGCCAGAATCGTTTCATCGCCTCGCTCGCCAGCGCGCAACACGACGGTCTTGGCCATCTCTTTGCCTGAGATTTGCATGACCGCAGCCACACCCTGAGCGGTGTACGAAGTCGAGTGAGAGAGCGATTCGTAGGGGATCTGCTTGCTATCCAGAAAAGACTTCAAACGAGAGGAAACACCCATGGGCGTACTCCTTTCGCCCAAGACCTACAGGCGAATTATAGACCTGCGCGAAGAAGAGGGGAAGGAGTCGAGCCGATCTAAAGATCGGCCGCTGCAAAAGGAGAGAGCGCGGAGAGTGGCGGGTATAGAGTGGAGAAGAGCGAGAGAGGGCAGCATGAGCGGAAACAAGAATTGGGGAAAGCGGCCGTGGACGGTGGAGTTTCGCGCAACGCCGCGGGGGCTGCCGGCGGCGGTGGATTTTGCGGTAGTGGGCGGCGGATTCACGGGATTGGCGGCGGCGGTATGGTTGAAGCGCCTGGCGCCCGAGAAAAGCGTGGCGCTGTTCGAGGCGGGGCAGTTTGGCTCGGGATCGAGCGGGTACACGGGAGGCGTGGCGCTCGCGGAAAGTGCAGCCGGGGAGTTGCCGGGATTGGGAGATGTGCTGGGGGGATATCAGAAAATTCTGCGCGAGTTGGAAGTGGATGGAGAAATATCGTTGCCGGGCGCTTACGAATTGAGGAGAAGCGCGCCGCTGGCGAACACGCTGATACGGTGGAAGGATTCGGGGGACCTCTGCGCGGTGAAGGAAGTGCCCGGCGGCATGATCAATCCGGGAAAAGTGTTGAGCGGGTTGGCGCGCGCCGCGGAGCGCGCCGAGGTGATGTTGTTCGAGGACTGCGGCGTGGAGGACGCGGTGTTTGCCGGCCAGGTGGAGCTACGAACGAAAAACGGCGCGGTGCAGGCAGGAAAAATCCTGTTCGCAACGAATGCATTTGCGCTAGAAATGAGCGGACTGCAGGAGAGAGCGGGATCGGCATTTACGCTCGCGGTGGCGACAGCGCCCCTGCCGGACGCGCAGTTACGAGAGATTGGGCTGGCGGAGAGGAAACCGTTTTACACGGTGGACCTGCCATACCTGTGGGGACGGCTGCTGGCCGGAAATGAGGTGGTTTTCGGGAGCGGACTGGTGTTCCTGCAAGATTGGCGTGAATTGAGCACGTTGGATATTGAGCGGGGCGAGGCAGCGGAACTTTTCGAGCTGCTTGAGAGGCGCGTGCATCGGCTGCATCCGGCGTTGAAAGACGTGGACATCACGCACCGCTGGGGCGGACCGATCTGCATGACCTGGGAATGGAAACCCGTGTTTGAGCGGCATCCGGCAAGCGAAAACGCGATTGTGCTGGGGGCGTACTCGGGGCATGGCGTGGCCCAATCGGTATATTTGGGATGCTGGGCGGCTGAGGCGATTTTGGGAAGAAAAGCGCTGCCGAACTGGAAGTAATGAAAAGACGGTTCACGGAAGTCAGCGGGCGATTGCGGGCAGGGAGCTCAAGAGCGCGGAAACGACCAGGATGCTGGATTTGGCGATGGGGGACATGACTTGACAGAGAGGAAGTAGAGCCGACGAAGCGCGAACTGCGCGAGATAGCCGGCGGCAAGAAAACGGAAGTGGGTTAGTTTGAGAATGTACGCTCTTCCAACGCACCGTAGCTGAAGAGCGCCTTGTCCAACGTGCGAAAATCATCTGTTTCGCAGCGATCAGCCAGCTCCTTGAAGAGTGGGAGATATGAATCCAAGTACGAGCTAACAGTGCCCGGCAGTTCTGGGTGGTCGAGCAGTCGAGCAATCGCTGTCTTTACCCGCGAGTCGAAGATAGGGTAGTGCCCTCCGCTGACGAAATGGAGTAGGGTGGTCGCGCGGGACAGCCCAAAGTGTTTCTTCCTCGGTCCGTTTTTAAATATGTCCGTGTACGCTCTGTCGGACCAATCCTCCAAGAAAGCTACCACCTCGCTCTCCTCTGGGCAATTTGGCAATTCATCAGCCGCCTGCTCCCAGATTAGATAGGCCACCGATGCTACGTTGGGCTTCCAGTAGCCCCGTGTCGTCGCGCCATCCTTCCATTTACCGATACGTCTAAAGTCCTCGGCTGAAAACGACTTGTGTTTCTCAATCAGATCCCTGTACTCTGTCTCGTCATATCCCTGATACAGGCCAGCCCACACGCGCAACCATTCTTGCGGTGTGCTGTACCTCATCTGCAGAACTTGAAATCTGAATTGGCTCATACTCGTGCCAGAATATCACGGGGAGACGCCCGCTGATTCAAACTGTACCACTACCAAGAAAACCGCTGAATTGACAGCATCATGGGCAGAACATACGATTGATGGAAATTTGGAGCAGCGAGAATTTCGAACCGCAACGGCAAAATGCCGCATGAGACTAATCTGTTCCTTGCGGATTGGGTCGAGTAGCATCAGCTTTAGGGAGCGGCGGGCTATGAGCAAAATCCGTAACAAGACGGCCGCGAGGGAGCGGGACGGCCACCGCCCCGGCGAGGCGCTGCACGTGCTGATTTCCCACGCCCGTATCCAAAAGCGAGTCTCCGAGATGGCGCAGGAAATCCGGCGGGACTTTCCGAATGACACGTTGCATCTGATCGGCGTGCTGAAAGGGTCGATCTTTTTTCTCGCGGATCTGGCGAGGAAGCTGGGTGGCGAGGTGTCTTTCGATTTTCTCGGGGTATCGAGTTACGGGAAGGGCACGGATTCGACGGGCGAAGTGAGGTTGACCAAGGACCTGGACGTCAGTATTGAAGGGCGCACGGTACTTATGGTGGAGGACATCCTGGACACCGGACTGACGCTCAAATACCTCTTGAAATTATTTGAAGAGCGGAAGCCGAAGCACTTGCGCGTGGCGGTGCTGCTGGACAAGGCGGAGCGCCGCATTACGGATGTGCGGGCCGATTACGCTGGGTTCACCATCCCGAACGAATTTGTGGTGGGCTACGGGTTGGATTTTGACGAACGCTACCGGAATCTGCCGGATGTGTGCGTGTTGCAGCTCGGGTCGCGCGGAAAAGCAAAGAACGAGTAACATTCTGATTGGCGTGCGCTGCAAGACGCGGCCGCGCAATCGATTTTCACAGGACGAGCGCTCCGCCACCGGAGTTCGCGAGGAACGCCTGCTATAATTAAGGGATACATGGAAGCCACGGATCCCATATTACAAACCACTCCACCTGCAGAGAGCCCGGAGACTTCCGCCGAAGTGCTGGCGACGTTTGCGGAAATCGGAGAAGAGGTGAACGCGTCGCTGGACCTGGACGAGGTGCTCGCGCACACGGCGGTGCTGATCAAGCGGCACATCGACTATGAAATGTTCGGCGTGCTGATGGCCGATGAAGAGGGCGCATACCTGAAGCACCGGTTTGCAATCGGCTACCCGCCGGGGTTGGCGGAGAATTTGCGCGTGCCGATCGGGCAGGGAATTACCGGAACGGCGGCGGCGACGGGCCACCCGGTGCGGGTGAGCGACGTTTCGCAGGATCCACGCTACATCAATGCGATAGACAGCGTGCGCTCCGAATTGGCGGTGCCGCTGATGTTCCGCGGGAAGTGCGTAGGCGTGCTGGATATTCAGAGCCGGCACCTGGACTACTTCACGAAAGATCAGCAACGCATACTGGCGCTGCTGGCGAGCCGCCTGGCGGTGGCCATCGAAAACGCGCGGCTGTTTCAGAAGGTGCGCGCGCAAGCGGAAACGCTGCTAGTGCTAAATGAGGTGAGCAGGGAGATCAGCTCGATTCTGGATGTGGAAGAGTTGTTGCGCCACGCGGCGGAACTCGTGAAGCGGGTGATCGATTACCAGATACTGAGCATCATGCTCTACGACGAAGAGCAGCACATCTTCCGCCACCGCGTGGACGTGAAACACGGGCAGTGGGTGCAAGGCAAGCTGCGCGTGGCAGCGACCGAAGGACTTGTGGGTGCGGCGGCGACGCTGCGGGAGCCGGTGCTGGTGCCCGATGTAACCAAGGACGAGCGCTACCTGATGGTCAATCCGGAGACGCGGTCGGAACTTGCCATCCCCATGATGCACAAGGGCAAGGTGATTGGCGTGCTCGATCTGGAAAGTCCGCAACTGAATTATTTCAACGCCGACCACGTGCAGACGCTGTCGATCCTGGCGTCCAATCTGGCGGTGTCGCTGGAAAACGCGCGGCTGTATGAGCAAGTGGCGAAAGACGAAGCGCGGCTGGACCGCGAAGTGCAGGCGGCGAAGAGGATTCAAGGCGCGCTGTTGCGGCCGGTGCCGACGGATGACTACGGGTTGGATGTTGCGGCGCGATATCTGTCCGCGCGGGAAGTATGCGGTGATTTATACGAGTTTTTGCGCTACGGGCCGCAGCAATTGGGATTTGCGCTGGGCGACGTGAGCGGGAAGGGCACAGCGGCGGCGCTATACGGCGCGGTGGCCATCGGCATCATGCGCAGCCTGGCGCCGCAGAAGTTGCAGCCCGCGGAAATGCTGCGGCAAATGAATCATCTGGTGGGCGAGCGACGGATTGAAGGGCGGTTCATGACGGCATGTTTTGCCACGTGGCAGAAGGGCCGGCAGAAGCTGCGCGTGGCGAATGCAGGACAGTCGCAGCCGCTCTTGTATAAGGACGGGCGCTGCAAACGCATCGAACTGACAGGGTTCCCGCTGGGAATCTTCGAGGAGACGCAGTACGACGAATGGGGCGTGACGCTGCAGGGCGGCGACATCCTGGTGTTTCACTCGGACGGAATCGCGGAAACGACGAACAACGAAGGCCAGTTCTTCGGCACCACGCGGATGTTGCGTTTCATCGAACAACATCACGAAATGACCGCGGCGGAGATGGCCGACCAAATCCTGCAGGAAGTGGACTGGTTCACGCAGGGCGCGCCGCTTTCCGACGACCGCACGCTGGTCATCGCAAAAGTGAAATGAGCAATCCTGGTCAGGCGCGGAAGAATCTGGAGTACGTGGACCCGGCGCGGTTCACGCCCTATTTTGCGTGGAAGGCGCGCGGCGAGGCGAAAGAGGTGTATTGCGAGGGCGTGGCTCTGGCAGAGATTGCCAAGCATTTCGGGACGCCAACGTACGTATACAGCCGCCGTGCAATCGAGGAGGCGTTTGACGAGCTGGATAGCGGGTTGGGTCGTATACCACACCTGCTGTGCTTTGCAGTGAAGGCGAACGGCAATTTGTCGATTCTAAAGCTGCTCGCGCAACGAGGCAGCGGGTTCGACATTGTTTCGGGCGGCGAGCTTGAGCATCTGGGGCGCATCGGGGTGCGCGGCGAGCGCATCGTCTTTTCGGGTGTGGGAAAAACGCGCGAAGAAATTCGCGCGGCACTGAAGTACAAGGGCGGCCGGAAGAGCGCGGCGGGAATCCTGCAGTTCAACGTCGAGTCGGCGGCGGAACTGGAAGTGCTTGCCGAAGAGGCGGCGCGGCTGCGCATTGTGCCCGGAGTTTCGGTGCGCGTGAATCCCGATGTGAAGGCGGGGGGACACCCGCACATCTCGACGGGCCTCCACGAACATAAATTTGGGGTGAGCTGGCAGGAAGCGCGCGCAATGTATCTGGAGCGCCGGTATGCGAGGCACATCCGGTGGCAGGGAATCAGCGCGCACATTGGGTCACAGATCGTGGGGCTAGGGCCGTTCCGGCAAGCATTGGAGCGGCTCGCGGGTTATCTGGTGGACTTGCGGAAGCAGGGGATCGCGCTGCAGTACCTGGATTTTGGCGGCGGGCTGGGAGTGCAGTACACGAAGGAGCAGCCCACAACGCGAAGAGACTATGCGCGGATGATTGCAAAGGTGGTGCGGCCGCTCGGAGTGGAACTGCTGCTGGAGCCGGGACGCGCGATTATCGCGCAGGCGGGGATTCTGCTTTCGCGCGTGGTCTATACCAAGAAGAATTCGCGCAAGTCGTTTGTGGTGATTGATGCGGCCATGAATGACCTGATCCGGCCGGTGCTTTATGATGCGCCACACCCGGTCACGCGGGTCAGCGGGAAGAAAGAGCACCGCGGCGGGAGAGAACGAGTGGATGTGGTTGGCCCGGTATGCGAGACGGGCGATTGTTTCCTGCAAGGCTGGCCATTAGGCGAGGTCGCGCCCGGGGATGTGGTGGCGCTGTGGGCCACTGGAGCGTACGGCATGGTGCAAGCCTCGAATTATAACGGGCGCGGGCGTCCCGCGGAGGTGCTGGTGGAAGGGAAGCGCGCGCGCCTGATCCGGCGGCGGGAAACGGAGGACGATGTTTTGCGGACAGACGTGCTGTTTTAGCAAGCGTGGAACGAGTTGCGGCCCGCCTCAGAAGGCGGGCCCTACAAGGACAAATCCCAGAAAGACGCGCAGGGACGTGCCTCAGGCTTCACCCCATTTGAGCTTGTTGCGGAGAATCTGGAAGTAAGTTTTGTTGGGCGGCTGGATGAGCTTGAGTCGTTCGGCGGCGCGGGTGATGCGCACACGATCGCCGCGCTGCATGGGCACGCCGGTTTGGCCATCGAGGGTGAGAAACACGGAATCCGCGGTTTCCGAGGGGCGCAACTCAATTTTTGAAGTGTCGCGCACAACGACGGGCCGATCGCTCAACGTATGCGGGCAGATGGGCGTAATGAGGATGGATTCCACGGCGGGGTGGACGATGGGTCCGCCGGCGGACATGGAATAGGCCGTGGAGCCCGTGGGCGTGGCGACAATCAAGCCGTCGGCGCGATAGCGGCAGACGAAGCCTTCATCGATGAAAAGCTCAAGCTCAATCATTCGCGCGAGTGTGCCCTTGTGAACGATGGCGTCGTTTAAGACGCGCTGCTGCGTGACGATCTGGCCGGCGTTTACCCGCTGGACGAGGAGCAGCACGCGTTCATTGATTGTCGCGCGCCCCGCCAAAACATTTTCCAGCGCCGGATATAGCTCATCAACTGTGAAGCTGGTGAGAAAACCAAGACTGCCCATGTTGATGGGGAGCACGGGGACGGCGCGCTCGGCGGCTTCGCGGGCTGCAGCGAGCAACGTGCCGTCGCCACCCAGAACGAGCAGCAGGTCAGATTCTTCGGCGATTTTGTGGCGCGTGGTGCCAAGCGCACCATCCTTCAGGCAACTGGCGGTTTCGGGATCGTAGAGCGGCGTTACGCCGCGCTCTTCGAGCCAGCGCAACAACCCGGGGATGACCTCAGCCAGGTTGGAACGCCGGGGCCGCGAGATGATGCCGATCGTCTTGAAGAGAGAAGTAGGCTGCATGGATTAGAGCGATTCTACCGTAGGGGGTTTCACCGCGTGAAGGAAATACTCCTGGTTGCCCTCCGCGCCAGGGAGGCGGCTGGGAGAGACCTGCAAGGCGGTGAGGCCGAGGCATTCGGCGGCGCGGCGAACGCTGGCGATGGCTTTTTGGTGCAGCTTGGCGTCGCGCACGATGCCGCCTTTGCCGACGTCGGCGCGCTCCAGTTCGAATTGCGGCTTGATGAGGATGAGAAGCTTGCCGCCAGGTTTGCAGCAGGCGACGGCGCCGGGAAGAGTTTTTATGACGGAAATGAAAGAAACATCGATGACGGCGAGGTCAACGGGCTCGGGAAGATCGCCGGGGACAAGTTCGCGAGCGTTCTTCTTTAGGGGAATCACGCGCGGCTCTTCGCGCAACTTCCAGGCGAGCTGATCGGTGTTGACGTCTACCGCGTAGACGCGCGCTGCGCCCTGCTGCAGCAGGCAATCAGTGAAACCGCCTGTGGAGGAACCCACGTCGAGGCAGACTTTCCCTTGCGGGTTGATGTGGAAATCTTCCAGCGCGCCTTCGAGCTTGAAGCCGCCGCGGCTGGCGTATTTCTGCAGGCGGCTGTGAACTTCGATTGGCGCGTCTTCCGCGACAGGTTGCCCAGCTTTTTCGGCGCGCTTGGCGTCGATGGTTACCTCGCCCGCCAGGATCATGGCTTGCGCTTTTTGACGCGATTCGGCAAGGCCACGCTCGACGAGAAGCAGGTCGAGGCGCTTGCGTGGGAATTTGGGTGGCATAGCGTTTCTTTTGGGGTGCGGGCGCACCGCCGGAAACTGAAATTCTCAGGTGCGGCGAAGGACCAGGAATTCGGCGATGGCGCGGAGGCGTTCGGCACGGTCGCCGTAGGGCTGCAATTCCGCGATGGCTTTGTTGGCCAGTTCATTGGCAATTTCGTGGGAGCGGGGCAGGCCAAAGACCGCGGGATAGGTGGCCTTCTGTTGGGCAATATCCTTGCCGGCGGTTTTGCCGAGCGCGGCAGAGGATTCTTCGACGTCGAGGATGTCGTCTGTGACCTGAAAGGCCCAGCCGATGGTTTCGCCGAAGCGGCGCAGGCGCGCCACATCGTTGGCGGTCGCACCCGCGGAGAGCGCGCCGGAAGCGATCGAAGCGCGAATCAGCGCAGCAGTTTTTGAGCGATGAATGTATTCCAGTGTTTCGGGGCCGACGTGGCGGCCTTCGGCTTCGAGGTCGGCGACCTGTCCGCCGACCATGCCACTTATGGTGCCCGCGGCAGAGGAGATTTCCTTGATCATGGCGACGCGGCGATCCGCTGGGGCCGGGGAAGCGGTAATGGTTTCAAAGGCCAGTGTCAGCAAAGCATCGCCGGCGAGAATCGCGGTGGCTTCGCCAAATTTTTTGTGGCAGGTGGGCTTACCGCGGCGCAGATCGTCGTTATCGAGCGCCGGCAGATCGTCGTGAATCAGGGAATAGGTGTGGATGAATTCGATGGCGCAGCCCGGATAGAAGGCAGGCAAAACATCGGCGTCAAAGATGCGTGCCGTTTCCAGGCACAGGATGGGGCGGATGCGCTTGCCGCCGGCAAAAACCGAATAGCGCATGGCCTGATGGATCGAGGGCGGCTGCATGGTCTCCACGGGCATCAGGCGGTCGAGATAGGCGTCAACGGCGATGCGGTTTTCTTCAAAAAAGGCGGGAAGTTTCATCGGGATGAAAAGGTTCCTGTCGGCGGAGTTGCGGGATCGCTACGCGTTGCTCTCTCCTTCGGGTTCGAAGGGTTCGGCGGCGAGCTTGCCGTCGGCTTTCTTCAGCAGAATTTCCACGCGGGCCTCGGCCTCTTCTAATTGCTTCTGGCACTCGCGGGAAAGACCAACGCCTTCCTCAAACAGCTTCATGGCATCGTCGAGAGAAAGCTGCGGACTTTCGAGCTTGCGCACGACTTCTTCGAGGCGCACCAGGGAGCGCTCAAAATCAGGCTTTTTGGGAGGGTCCGGCTTTTTCAGAGCAGTTTGATTCACGGCATTTCCTCAGCGAAATCCTACTTCTGGCAATGCAAGCAGCAGTACGTGGAACGTCCACCCTGTGCGATGCGCCGGATGGCCCGCCCACAACGGCGGCACGGCAATCCTTCGCGCTGGTAGGCGCGCAGGATTTTTTCGAGTCCCTGGAACCACCACCGCGGATCACGAAAGTCGGGCGCCGGGTCCAGACAGCATTCTAAAGCACGGCGGAGAACGGACACAATCGCTTTATGGAGTTTCGCAGAATCCTTCTGGCTGAGGGAATTCGCCAGGCGACGCGGATCCAGGCGGGCGTGCCATAGGGCTTCCGCGGAATAGATGTTGCCGATTCCGGCGATTTTCGATTGATCGAGAAGGAATTCCTTCAAAGGGCGGCGTGAAGCGGCGAGACGCGCGTGCAGAAAAGAAGGTGTAAATTCGCGCGAACGGGCATCGAGTCCGAGGGCACGGAGGGAAGGGCAGGCTTCAAACGACTCCCAGTGGTGCATACGCCCAAAATGCCGCCGATCGGCGAATCCCAGTGCGCCCTTGTCGAGTTCGAGCGCAATGTCCACATGGACGCCATCGGGCGATTGATTGGCGCGGCGAAGAAGCTCACTGGCGCTTCGAAACCAGATTAGCTGGCCGTCGAAGCGAAAGTGCATTTCGATAAGGCCGCGGTCGAGTGGGAGCAGGAGATATTTGCCATGGCGCGAAGCATCGAGGATGCGGCGTCCCTCGGCGAACTGCGCGAGGCGCGTGGGGGATTGCGGCTTGGTGGCGATGGGGTGAAAGATGTGCACGCAACGAATGCGGCGTCCGCGGACCAGCGGACGCAAGCTCCGCGCTAAGGCTTCGATTTCGGGAAGTTCGGGCATGTGTGATTAAAGGTTGCTCAAGATCACCAGAATATACTTTCTTCAGGGGCTAAAGCCCCTCCCTCTGAGGAACTCTACGCTGGGGCTGAAGCCCCGGCCTCCTAAAGAAAAAGGCTACATCGTCAACCCGCTGGAAACTCAAGGCTTCAGAGTTAACGTGTGTTTTTTGGTTTTGGCTTCGGCAGCGTTACTGAAGGGCGCATAAATTGGTTTGCCCTCGAGCCAATAATGAAACTGATCGGTGTAGTGTTCGCTGCCGGGCTGGCCGGATTGTCCCGCAGGGATCAGAAGGATGGAACGATCCCAATCCGCAAGATTGGCCACAAAGCGTTCGGAGGGGCCATCGTTACGGCTGGCGGCACGTGGACTGAATGCGGTTCCGGCCTGCGGCTGATCGGAAAGGCTAAAGAGCTTCTTCAGGAAGCCTTCGCGGCCGAGGGGATGCAACATATCCAGATAGTTGAAGCGCTTCCACTGCCAGTCTTCGGGGTCAGATTTATTGGTGCGTTTTTCCAAGCGCTTGACGGCGCGATCGGCGGCGGCACTCAGAAGTTCGTCGTAGTTCTTAAACTGTGAGGGGAGCCACCGCGCGGGACGCTCGGTGAGGATGCGCTGGAGGAAAGCCAATTTGCGCCAATGGTAGAGCTCCGTGTCTTGGCCAAGATGGGGTTCGAGGATGAGATCGAGCGCGCAGTACAGCGCAGTGTTCAGGAAAGAGACGACCACGGAGTTGGGGTCGGCGATACCATTCCAATCCTTGGCCTGCTCGATAAGCTTCTTCGCGCGGGGATCCTTCGGGGGCGCCACTTGTGCGGCAGCCACAAGCTGCTCCGCTAGAAAGGCGTGCGGATAGCTGTACGCGTCGGTTTGGACCTTGAGCATGTCCTCTGGCCGCAGGTCGTGCTTGTCGTGCAACAGGTCATAGATGCGCGCGGTGCGGTAGGGCTCTTCCCAATCATCGGTGAGATACGGCTTGTAGCCGGGGCCAACAACGCGCGCATTCGCGGTTACGATGAGGCCGCTTTCAGGATTGTAGCTGCGTGGCAACTGATCGAAGGGAATGTAGCCTGCCCACTCGTAATCATCGGTATCGCCGGGCACGGGCACTTCGCCGTGGCCCTTCTTGCGAATGGGAACGCGCGCGGCCATGACGTAGCCGATGTTGCCGTTCACGTCGGCGTAAACGGCGTTCTGGGCGGGGCCCCACACGCGCTTCATAACCTCCAGGAACTCGTGCCAGTTCTGGGCTTTACCAAGCCACAAATAGGTGTTGGAAAGGCCGCCGGGTTCGAGCGCGGTCCAGCGGATGGCGTAGCTCTTGCCGTCGTCCGGGTGGATCACGGGCCCATGGCGCGTGACGATCAGCTTCAGGTGCTCGTCGGGAGCGCCCTTCACGTGAATGACTTCGTCGAAGACCTCCGCCTTTTTCCATTGGCCGTTGACGCGATATTCCTCGGGATTCGCGGGATTGATCGTTTCAATGTAGAGGTCCTGCACGCTGGCGCCATTGTTGGTGAAGCCCCAGGCGATGCGGTCGTTGTGGCCCACGATGACGAGCGGCGAGCCGGGCAGGGCAAAGCCTTTGACGTTCCAGCCGGGCGCGGTGATGTGCACTTCGTACCAGATCGGCGGCAGAGTCAGCTCCAGGTGCATATCGTTGGCCAAGAGCGGCTTGCCCGTGGCGGTGTGCGCGCCGCTGACCACCCAATTGTTGCTGCCGAGGGAACGCCGGATATCGCGCTGCGAATCGAGCAGCCAGTCCTGCACGCTGGCGGCGAGCGCGGAAGTGAGATCCGGCTGGTTGGCGAGATTGGGAGGGACATAGAGTTCGCGCCCGGCTTTCAGCACGTCGTCGCTATCCATCTCATCGTCATCATCATCGTCGTCGGCATCGGCTTGCGAGGCGTCACGGCCATTTTCCTTGGCGTTCGGGTCGCCTACGACGAAATGGTCCGGGGCAGCATCATCGCGGTAAAGATCCTTGGCGAGTTCCGGGCCGACCTTCCCGGTGACTATGGCGCGATGCAGCTTATCCGGCCAGGTGTAGGTGAGTGTGCGATACATGTAACCGCCGATAACCAGGGAGTCCGAGGCTTGCCAGGGTTGCGGCCTGTACTTGAGCAGGGAGAACTCCATCGGCAGTCTGGAGGGATGCTGTTCGATGAATCGATTGACGCCTTGGGCGTAGGCTTCGAGGATGCGGCGGTGGTCGGGGTCCATCTGTTCCACTTCGCGTTGCGCGGTGCGGCCGAAGTTCAGAACGCGGAATTCCTTGTCAATCTTAAGCGTGGCGGAGCCAAGAATTTCAGAGAGCTGCCCGCGGGCCGCGCGCCGAAGCAGATCCATCTGCCACAGGCGGTCCTGGGCCATGATGTACCCTTGAGCTTCGGCCAGGTCTTCGATGGAAGCGGCACGGATGTGCGGCACGCCCCAATTATCGCGTTCCACGGTGACGCTGGCCCGCAGGCCGGGGAGCGGCGCGGTGCCGTCCAATTGAGGAAGCGGGCGATAGACGAACCACCAAATTGTAGCGGCGAAGGCGAGGACCACCACGGCGAAAAGCCAAAGGAAAAGACGCAGGATGATGCGCAAGTCGAATTCCACCTCAAAGCTGAGGGATTAAGTTTAGTGGAGCCGGGAAACGCGCGCAACCTGGCGAAAAGACGAATCGCATGCTGATGCACGCCTGAGCGTGACGATTGAGGATGCTTCGCCGGTAGGACCGTAAACGAGGCAACTCCTTATGACGCCGGCCCCCCGAGCAGGATAGCTGCTGCTACAATGCGGCTGGGGAGCACACGAGCGAATGTTCCTGGTGCGGCTGATCGGCGTGTTCGTGCTGGTGGCGTTGAACGGCTTTTTCGCCGCGGTGGAATTTTCGCTGGTGACCGTCCGGGTGTCGCGCGTGCGGCAACTGGTGGCCAAGGGCAATGCGCAGGCGCGCATCGTCGAACACTTGCTAAGCGATTTGCACCGCGTGGTTTCCGGCGTGCAAGTGGGCATCACCCTCAGCAGCCTGGCGATTGGCGCGCTGGGCGAAATGACGCTGGCGAAGCTGGTGCAGCAGGTGATGCCGACGGAAGGCAGCGTGCGCATACTCCTGCTGGTGCACGGCGTCGCGCTGACCATCGCCTTCCTTTTCCTTAGCGCAATCCATGTGGTGTTTGGCGAGCTGGTGCCGAAGAGCATCAGCCTGGCGCGTGCCGGGCGCGTTGCGTTAATGGTGGCGCGGCCCTTCCAGTGGTTCCTGAATACATTTCGCTGGGCGATCGATCTTCTGGATGGCATTTCAGGCGCGGTAGTAAAAGCGCTGGGTGTGGCCACGCCGACGGGCCACGGCGTTGCGCATTCCACCGAGGAACTGCAGATTCAGATTCAGCAGGCGCGCGAACGCGGATTGCTGGCGCCCGGGCAAGAGAAATTCATACTCAGCGCGATTGATTTGAGCCAACTGCAGGTGCGGGAAATCATGGTGTCGCGGCCGGATATGCACACGCTTCCGGTGGAAGCCTCGCTGGACGAAGTGATGCGCGTGTTCGCCACGACGCAGCGCTCGCGGATTCCGGTTTATCGCGGCACGGAAGATCACGTGCTCGGGTTCGTGCACATCAAGGACATGATGTGGGTGTTGCTGGACCGCGAACGCCGCCTGGAGGAAAACCTGCCCCCGGCCCCGCCGTTCGATCTGCGGCGGGTGCTGAGAGAAGTGCTGATTGTGCCGGAAACGAAGCCGGCCAGCGAATTGCTGCTGGAATTGCGCGCGCGGCGCGTGGGCATCGCGATGGTGGTGGATGAGTTTGGCAGCATCCTGGGCCTGGTCACGAAGGAAGATCTGCTGGAACAACTCGTGGGCGAAATTCACGATGAGTTCGATGTGGTGGAGCGGCCTTTGACGCTTGCCGATGGCGCGGTGGTGTTTGACGCGGCGCTGAATGTGCGCGACCTCGATACGCAGTACAACATCTCATTGCCGGAAGATCCGGCATATGCGACGGTGGGAGGTTTTGTGATGGACCAACTGGGGTTCATCCCGCGCGGCGGCGAGAGCTTTGAGTCCGGCGGCTACCGCTTCTCCGTGGTTGAGATGGATGGGCGGCGCGTGGCCCGTGTGAAAATACAGCGGCTGCGCCCGGCGGAGAAAGAGCCGGAGAGGGAAACGGGAGCGGCTGTGGAGTCCCCAAGAGCAAAAGCCGCAAAAAAGGAGCACTGAGTTTCCGGGCGAATGGCGCGCTACTTCCTACGCCGCTTCCTGTTGACCTTGCCGGCGCTCTGGCTGGTGCTGACGATGGTTTTCCTGCTGATCCACATCGTGCCGGGCGACCCCGTGGAGCAGATGCTGGGGGAGAGCGCGGCGCCGGGGCAAGCGGCGGAATTGCGGCACACACTTGGCCTTGACCGGCCACTGATCGTCCAGTACGGAAAATATCTCTGGCAGGTGACACGCGGCGATTTCGGGCAATCGTTCAAATTCCAGGCGCCGGTGCGCCGGGTGATTTTCGAGCGTTATCCGGCCACGCTGCAGCTTGCGCTGCTGGCGTTGCTGGTGTGCATGGCGATTGCGATTCCCGCGGGCGTGCTGGCGGCACACCGCAGGGGGACAGCGACGGATCGCGCCGTGGGTGTGCTGACATTGTTTGGGCTGGCGGTGCCGAATCTGGCGCTGGGGCCGCTGCTGATCGCGCTGTTTTCGATTGAATTGGGATGGCTGCCCGTTTCCGGGCGGGGCGGGGCATTGAACTACATTCTGCCAGCGGTGACGCTGGGCGCGGCGCTGGCGGCGATCCTGACGCGCATGGTTCGCGGGGCAATGCTGGAGGAACTCTCCAGCGATTAGGTGCGAACCGCGCGCGCGAAGGGCCTGCGCACATCGGTGGTGCTCGTGCGGCACGCGCTGCGCAACGCGCTGATTCCCATTACCACTATCATTGGATTGCAGTTCGGGACGCTGCTGGCGGGAGCGATTGTCACGGAAACCATTTTTTCCTGGCCGGGCATCGGGCGTCTGACCGTGCAAGCCATTTCCGCCCGCGACTATCCGCTGCTGCAGGGCTGCATTCTGGTCATCGCACTTTCCTATGTGCTGGTCAACCTGTTGACCGATTTTCTCTATTCCCTGATTGATCCGCGGGTGCGGCTGTCATGAAATCCGGCGAGCCATTGCGTACATTCCTGCGTCAGAGCGTGCTGGCGCGCATCGGTTTCGCGATTGTGTGCCTGCTGGTGCTATTGGCGTTGCTGGCTCCCTGGATTTCGCCAGCGAAGTCGGCCGCGCAAAATCTGGCCGTGTGGCTGCAAGGGCCGTCGTTCTCGCACTGGATGGGCACGGACGAACTGGGCCGCGACATCCTTACGCGCATTCTGTATGGCGCGCGCGTGTCGTTGTTCGTTTCCATCTGCGTGGTGCTGGGCTGCGGCTCGATTGGCTTGACACTGGGAATGCTTGCCGGTTACAGCGGCGGCGTTTTTGACCGTATCGTAAACCTGCTGCTGATCAATGCGTTTCTTTCGTTTCCCGGCGTGCTTCTGGCCATTGCCTTCGCAGCTTTTTTTGGCCCGGGCATTGGCAAAGTGATTCTGGCGCTGATCATTACCGGCTGGGCGGGCTACGCCAGGCTGGCGCGCGCGCAGGTCCTGAAGACGAAGGAACTTGAATTCGTGCTGGCGGCGAGGTCGCTGGGCGCTTCTCCGCTGCGCATTATGATTCGGCATCTTTTGCCGAATATGATCCAGCCGGTGCTGGTGCAGGCCACCATCGGGATGGCCGGAGCGATTCTGGCAGAAGCGACGCTCAGCTTTCTGGGTTTGGGAGTGCTCGCGCCGATTCCCAGTTGGGGCGCGATGCTGAACGACGCGCGCAACCATTTATTTGATGCGCCCCACATGGTGGTCTTTCCGGCGCTCGCGGTTGTTTTGGCAGTGCTCGCGTTCAACTTGCTTGGCGATGCCTGGAGGGATTGGCTGGACCCGCGGACGCGTTCGCAGATGAGTGCGGTGGAACAGAGCCGGTAGAGTGGATTTTCGCCGGCGCTGGCGAAAGAAACCCCGCAGGTGCTTACGTGTTGCCGAGATGGGGTCCAGCATGCTGGACCCCTACGGGAACGGAATTCTCAGGAGAAATTCGGGCTAGCTTTTGGTGAGCAGGACGGGTGTGCCGCGGCCGAGGCCCAGTGTGCGGGCGGCGCTGCCTTTGTTCATGGCGACTTCCAGGAATCCGCTGGAGCCGATATAGGCGACCGCTTCGCCAGCCGCGCCGTGCGCAAAGGTGGGCACGAACTTGGTTACGGGGTGGCTGCCGATTTGCAGACGCACTTCGCCTTTTTCCGCTGCATTGGCGGGCAAATCTTCCGCGCGAAAATTCGTAATCAGATTGCCGAAAGCATCCACCTTGAGCACGACGCCCTTCAGCAGGCCGTCGGCTTCCTTGGGTTTCGGCATGGCAAATCGCTTGAAGTCCGTAATCTCCTCGCCCATGCTGGCGGGCTGCCAGTTTTTAGAGAGCCACGCGGCGACGGGAGCGAAAACATCGCGGCCATGAAAGGTCTTGCTCACCGGCTGCAGAAAATAATGTTCGGAAGTGATTTGCCGAACCACGACAGGATGCTCCTTTTCGTAGATGCCGGAGAGCACGCCATTATCCGGCGCAATGAAATAATGATTCTGCCCAGTGACGAGTATGGGGCGGCGCTCCGTGCCCACGCCGGGATCCACGATGACCACGTGGATGCTGCGCGGCGGAAAGTAGGAATACGCGGCGGCGATGGACAGCGCGGCGTCGAGCAGGTCGAATGGGGTGACCTGATGGGTGATATCGACGATCTGTGCGTCCGGATTGATTTTTAGAATGACGCCTTTGAGCACGCCCACAAGATGGTCGTTGGTGCCATAGTCGGTCGTCAGGGTGATGATCGGGTTCGTCAAGACTTTCTCCCTTTGGAGACTTTGAGTTGCCTATCGCGTTGTGGAGCGGGGAGGCACCCTAGCACTCTGACGCTAACGGAGGGCGCGCTGGGATGCAAGGAATCAGGCGGGAAACGCTGCAAAAGCGCCAATGGCGGGTTTTGGGCGGTGCGGGCAGCCAAGATTGTCCACGCCTTTCCGAGATGGGGTCGCTCCTGCGGGGTGGGAGCGACCGCTACTCGAGAAATCGACGCGACCGTCGAAGACCATCGGGAATATAGAACGCCCAGCGATGCCGCGGTGTTGCTTGCGTTCAGCGTGGGGGCATCGTACGATTTCAGATCGGTGCTTCACGCGTAATTTGTAACATTGACTACTGTCTTGTGGCGGCTTGCGCGAATGGTGTGGCGCGGCAGGGTCCTTGGTCAGGAGAAGGTTTCCATGAAATCGGTCGTAGTGGTTGGCGCGCAGTGGGGCGATGAAGGCAAGGGAAAGGTCGTCGATTACCTGGCGGGGTCGTTCGATTATATCGCGCGGGTCGGCGGCGGCCACAACGCGGGACACACGGTAATCATCGGCAAAGAGCGCCACGTGCTGCAACTTATTCCTTGCGGAATCCTGCGGCCGAAGCAGCACCTCATTATCGGCCCGGGCGTCGTGGTTGATCCGTCGGCGCTTGTCGGTGAAATCGAAGCCCTGGCCAAAGGGGGAATCAGCGTCACCGGGCGGCTGCACATCAGCAACCGCGCGCACCTGATTTTTCCCTATCACCGCGAGCTGGATAAAGCTGCGGAATCCGCGCGCGGAGCCAACAAAATCGGCACGACCTCGCGCGGCATTGGGCCGGCCTATGAAGACAAAATGGCGCGGCGCGGGCTGCGCATGGTGGATCTGCTGAACCCGGAACTCTTCCGGGAAAAGGCGGCACGCGTGGTGGCGGAGAAGAACCGCATCGCGCAGGGAGCTTACGGCGCGAACATCGATTTTTCTGCGGATGTGGAAGAAACGCTGAGGCTGGGCGAGAAGATCAAAAGCTACATCTGCGACACCGCGGAATTGACCAACCGCGCGCTGGATGAGGGCAAGTCCGTGCTCTTCGAGGGCGCGCAAGGCACCATGCTGGACATTGACCATGGCACCTATCCCTTCGTGACTTCTTCCAGCGCGACGTCCGGCGGCGCGACCACAGGCATGGGCGTGCCACCCACGAAAATCCGCCATGTCCTCGGCGTTTCCAAGGCGTACACGACGCGCGTTGGCGGCGGGCCGTTTCCCACGGAAATGCCGGACCTGGAAGCGAAGGAAGTGCGCGAGCGCGGCAAGGAATTTGGCGCGGTGACCGGGCGTCCGCGGCGCTGCGGCTGGCTGGACCTGGCGGAATTGCGCTACGCGAAGATGATCAACGGCATAGATTCGCTGGCGATCACCAAGCTGGATGTGTTCGATACCCAGCGCGAAATCAGAGTCGGCGTGGGCTACCAGTATAAGGGCTCGGAGCTGAAGGAAATGCCCGCCTCCGCGGAAGAGTATGAACGCGTTACGCCGGTGTACAAGACGCTGCCTGGCTGGTGCGAGAAAACCTACGGTGTGCAGGACGGGGCGAAGCTTCCGAAGGCCTCGCTGGAATACTTGCGCTTTGTGTCCGATTTTCTGCAGGTGGAGATCGGCATGATTTCCACGGGGCCGGAGCGCGACGCCACGATTATCCAGCCCGGCACGCTGCTGGCACGCTGGCTATAAACCATTTCCCAAAAAGCGATGCGATGGGTAGTCTGAGTGGGGTGAGGACTCTTCATGCTGCGCTACGACGAAGCCCGGCAAATTGTGATTAAGCAGGCGGGCATCCGGCCGCGGTCAGTAGCCACCTCCAAGCTGAGCATTGGTGAGGCGCTGGGCTACGTCCTGGCAGAGGAGATCCGGACCGACCGCGAATACCCGCCGTTCGACCGCTCGACGCGCGACGGTTTTGCGGTGCGCGCCAGCGAAGCTGCGGCAGGCGCGAAGTTGCGCTGCGTCGGCGAAGTGAAAGCAGGGGACGGCGTCAACTTGCCGCTGGCTCCGGGGAGTTGCGTGCAAATCATGACTGGCGCGGCGGTGCCGCCTGGTGCAGACGCCGTGGTCATGATCGAATTCACCTCCCGCGATGGCGAAGCCGTCACTTTTCAACGAGCCACTCTGCCTGGACAGAACAGGGTGCCGCGTGGCAGCGAAGCGCGTGCAGGCGATGTGGCTTTGCACCCGGGGCTGCGCCTGGGATTTGCGGAATTGGCAATTGCCGCGCAGGTCGGCGCGGCCCAACTCCTGTGCGCCCGCAAGCCACGCGTGGCGATTCTTTCCACGGGTGACGAGATTGTGCCGATCAGTGAGTCGCCCGGTCCGTTCCACATTCGCAACAGTAATAGCATTTCGCTGGCTGCGCAGGTGCGTCTTGCCGGAGGCGAGCCGGTGCTGTTTGGCAATGCTTTGGACCGCAGCGACGACCTTGGCGCAAAAATCGAGCAAGGTCTGCGCGAAGATGTGTTGGTGCTTTCTGGCGGCGTTTCGATGGGCAAGTATGACCTGGTCGAATCCGTGCTGCAGGCCATGGGCGCGGAATTTTTCTTTGACGCGGTGGCCATACGCCCGGGGAAGCCAACGGTGTTTGCGCGCTGCCGAGACGCTATAGTGTTTGGGCTGCCGGGCAATCCGGTGTCGACAATGGTGACATTTCGCTTGTTTGTGGTGCCTGCGCTCGATCTTTTGAGCGGTGCGCCGGCCCGGCCTCTCCCGCTGCTCGAAGTCACGCTGGCGGAACCCTTGAAGGAAAAGCCCGGGCTGACGCATTTCCTGCCCGCCCGGCTCGAATGGAGAGGCGAATCGGCTGAGGTGCGGCCGCTGCGGTGGCAGGGTTCTGGCGACATTGCGGCGCTCAGCCGCGCGAACTGTTTCCTGGTGGTCCCGGCTGACCGTCAAGACATTGCCGCGGGAGAGAGAGTTTCCGTTCTGCCAAGAAGCGACGTACTCTAAAACGTTGCTGAAGAACGCCGGAAAGACTTTCTTCAGGGGCTAAAACCCATTCGCTCTAGCAGTTTTACGCCGGGGCTGAAGCCCCGGCCTCCTAAGGAAAGATGCTTTCTCTGGAGCCCGCAAGGCCCGGAAAGAAAATCGGCTGAACGACTGGAGTGAATGGCAAAGCTCTCCCATTACGGCAAGAGCGGCGAAGTGCGCATGGTGGACGTCTCCGCGAAATCGGTCACCACGCGGTCAGCGGTGGCACGCGCGTTTGTGCGCATGGCGCCGATCGTGGTGCGGGCGGTCCGGCGATTGAAAAATCCCAAGGGCAATCCGCTGGAAGTGGCGCGGATAGCGGGCATCGCGGCGGCCAAACGCACCGCAGAGTGGATACCTCTTTGTCACCCGCTGTCGCTGACGCACATTGCTGTGACCCCACGGCTATGCAAAGATGGAGTGGAAATTCATTCCCGGGTTACAGCCACGGCGCAAACAGGCGTGGAAATGGAAGCGCTGGTCGCCGCCACTTGTGCGGCGCTCACGGTCTACGATATGTGCAAGGCTCTCGATAAAGGGATAGAAATCGCTGACGTGTACCTACTGGAAAAGACGGGTGGAAAAAGCGGGGATTACCGGCGCACGCAAGGGAAGAAAACGCGGAGAGCACACAAATGACAGCGGCCCCGGGCAAGACCGTTAAGCTGCTGCTGGCAGAGGACAATCCGCTGGTGCGGGCCCTCGTTTCCAAGGCGCTTGATCCTTTTTGCGAGGTCATGATCGCGGCTGATGGGGCCGATGCCTTGCTCAAGGTGGTGGATGAACTGCCCGACGTGATTCTGTGCGACTACAAGATGGCTGGTCTGGATGGCCGGCAACTATTCGAGAAGTTACGCGGACGGGAAGCCACCCGCCACATTCCGTTTCTCTTCATGGCCAGCCGCGCAGACATCGAAGAGCGTTTGAGGCCACTCGTGGATGGGGTGGAAGACTTCATCGCCAAGCCGTTTCTGGTGAAAGACCTGGTGCGTTCCGCCAAGAAAGTAGTGGACCGGCTGCACCTCGAAAAACTCCAGAAGCTTGCTTCGCGTCCCGGCGTAATTCAGGGCCGCCTGGAAGAAATGAACATGACCGACCTAATGCAATCGCTGGAAATAGGGCAGAAATCCTGCCGCCTGGTGGTGCGGAAGGGCGAGGAACAGGCGGAGCTGTATTTTGCCAGCGGGCAGTGCCGCGACGCGAAGATCGGCGCAATCCAGGGCGATGACGCGGTGTTCAAGGTGGTATTGTGGACCGAGGGCGAGTTCGAGATCGACTTTAACGCCGCCAACGCTTCGACGTCCACGACGACCACACGCAGCACGACGGGCCTGCTCATGGAAGCCATGCGCCTGTTGGACGAAGCCAATCACGACGCCGTCGAGAGTAGCTAATCCAGCCATGCGTGTTGCCATCCTGACGATCAGCGATTCCGTTGCGCGCGGCGAACGCATGGACCTCTCTGGGCCGGCGCTGGTGCAGCGCTGCCGTGAACTGGGCTGGGAAGTGAATGCGACGTTGCGGTGCTCGGATGACCCTGGTAATGTGCGCAGCCAATTGCGCCAGCTGGCGGATTCGAAGCGCGTCGATCTGCTGTTGACCACCGGCGGCACGGGGCTGGGGCCGCGAGACAATACCCCGGAAGCAACGCTCGACGTTGCGGAACGCAACATCCCCGGCTTGGCCGAAGAGATGCGGCGCAGGGGCGTGGAGAAAACGCCGACGGCGCTATTGTCGCGGGGCGTGGTAGTAGCGCGGCACCGCACCCTCATTCTGAATTTGCCCGGCAGCCCGAAAGGCGCAGTCGAAGCGCTGGATGCGATCGCGCACCTGCTGCCCCACGCGCTGGAAGTGCTCCACGGTGCGCGCCACGATTAGCAGACGATTGCCTGAGCAGGAATTGGAACCACCCCAACTGGGCGGAGCGGCTCACTCCTGTAGGCCAGGCCTTGCGATTCACTTGTTGACGGTTTTCGTTGAGTCCATAACAATGTTTGCATCATGCCTACAAAACTCTCAGAGAAGAATCTGGCCGTACTCGGCACCGGTAAGCTCGGCAGCATCCTGTTGCGTGCCTATCTTAAGCAAGGGCTGTTCACACCGAAGCGCGTAACCGCGACGGTGCGCCACGAAGAAAAGGCCGCGGCGCTCAGCAAGGAATTGGGCGTCAGCGGCACGACGCACAATCGCAAGGCGGTCCACGGAGCGGACATCGTGCTCCTGGCCTTGAAGCCGCAGGTGGTGGGTGACGTATTAAAGGAAATTGCGCCGGGCCTGGGCAAGGACACGCTGATCATTTCGGTGGCGGCTTCCGTGCCCACGACGTACATCGAACAGCGCGCGGGCGCCAAGACTGCCGTAGTGCGTGCCATGCCCAATACCTGCTCCGCCGTGGGTTGCGGCATGACCGGTATCTGCAGCGGCGCGCACGCCTCCGCCGAGCACCTGGAAATCGCGAAAGCCATGTTCAATGCCGTGGGCCGCACGGTGGTGGTGGACGAGAAAAACATGGATGCGGTCACTGGCCTTTCCGCCAGCGGCCCCGCGTTTGCGTACATTATTCTGGAATCGCTCGCCGAAGCCGGCGTGAAGGTGGGCTTGCCGCGCGACATCGCTACGCTGCTGGCATCGCAGACGATGAAGGGCGCGGCCAGCGTCGTGCTGGAAACGGGCGATCATCCCGCCTTGTTGAAAGACGCGGTGACGACTCCGGCCGGCTGCACGATCGACGGCATACTCGAACTTGAGGAAGGGAAGCTGCGCGTAACGCTGATCAAGGCGGTGGTGAAAGCCACACAGCGCGCCGGCGAGTTGCTGTTCGAGAAATAGGCGCATCGCAGGTCGCAGCGCAAGAAGCCAAGCGCAAGATTAGCGTGACCCGCGCGCGTGGAATTCGATTTGCGTGGAGTTGTGGTACGATGCCTCGAGAGACATGCCATGCCTGAGGCGTACATCCCGGTTCTGATTTTTGCGTTGCTGGTTCTGTCGTTTCCGGTTCTCGCGCTACTGATCTTCAAATTGATTCGTCCAGCGTCACGCGGGGGCCCGGCCAAATTGCAGCCTTATGAGTGCGGCATTCCGCCGGAAAGCAACGCGCGCGGCCGCTATTCGGCGCGGTTCTATGTGGTGGCGATGCTTTTCGTAATCTTCGATGTGGAAACGATGTTCCTGTTTCCGTGGGCGATTTTGTATCGCTCCTGGGTAGTGAAACACATGGGTGCGTTCGCGCTGGTTTCCATGTTCGTCTTTCTGGGCATCCTGCTGGTTGGGTATGCGTGGTTGTATAAGAAGGGCGCACTCGACTGGGCATAGAACCTGCCTCATTCAATAACTCTTGCGAAAAGCAGATCCCTCGCTTTGCTCGGGATGACAAAGGCAATTGTGCCTTGCCAGTGTTAGCATCGTGCCAAGATGGGGTCGAGCAATGCTCGACCCCCACGAAAACCATTGGGCAGCGGAGAAGTTTGGAAATTTTTCGGTGGCTGTGGCGGCGCGCATTGACTGCTCTCACTGCGTATGTTAGAAACGCTGGGAGCGATCCTGTTGGTTGCTAGATCGCGGATGAGTGTGTCCGCCTGCAGACTGGTTCGTGCGCTCTCGCTTCTTCCTTTTGCGCGCGGCCTTGATTGCGGTCATCCTCTCGAGAATAAGTCGGGGCTTCTTTGAGTTTTGATGAGCCCCACTTTGCAGCCCAATGGTCCCAGGGTCCATGGCAGACGAGCCTAAGCCGCCCCAGTCGCCTGAAAGTCCAAAGCCAGACGTCGCTGGCGCCACACCGGCGCTACCTGCTGCGCCTGCGGGCGCCGAAGCTACCCCGTCTCCAACCGCAAAGCCCGCCGCTCCCGCCAGACCCGCACCGCCGCCTCCGAAGCCACCCGTATTGATGCAGATTCCGCTGGAAAACGATTTGACGAAGCGTTACCGGGAGCAATTTGGCGCTGCGATTTTGGACGCCATCGAAGACCGCAAGCAGCCATACCTGGTAATTGCCGCGGCACAATTGGCGGAAATTGCGCGCTACTCGCGCGACGTCGAGAAATTCGATCTTCTGGAAGACTACACGGCCGTGGATTGGCCGCGCCGCGAGAAGCGTTTCGATCTGATCGCCATTCTCTATTCGTTTCCGCACAACACGCGGCTGCGGCTGAAGATTCCGCTGGCGGCGGACGAAACAGCGACGAGCCTGGTGGAGATTTGGCCAACTGCGAACTGGCTGGAACGCGAAATCTTCGACATGTTCGGCATTTCCTTCAAAGGACACCCGGATATGAAGCGCATCCTTCTGCCCGAGGAGTGGCAGGGGCATCCGCTGCGTAAGGACTACGACATTTTGCAGCAGGACACCGCCTGGGTCCGGGAGAATCTGGGGATCGAAAGCGGGCAGTAGCCGTAGAGAAGGCGAACGCGAGAGCGATTCGGCAGCACGAACCTGGAAGGCACATTGCAAGACGACGCAGCGCAAAAACAGACGCTACTGGGCGCCGACGAACTCGTCCTCAACATGGGGCCGCAGCATCCTTCCACGCATGGCGTGCTGCGCGTGAAGCTGAAGCTGGATGGCGAACGCGTGCGCGGTACGGAGTGCGTCATCGGGTATCTGCACCGCGGCGTTGAGAAGATCGCGGAAAACCGCTCGTACCAGCAATTTGCGCCGTATGTGGACCGCATGGATTACGTCGCGGCGGTGAGCAACGGCCTGGGCTACTGCGAAGCGGTGGAAAAACTGCTCAACGTGGAAGCGCCGCCGCGCGCGAAAGTTATCCGCACGATCATGACGGAATTGCAGCGCATCGCCAGCCACCTGATCTGGCTGGGCACGCACGCGCTGGACATCGGGGCCCTGACGCCACTTTTTTATTGCCTGCGCGAACGCGAAGAGATCCTGAAGATTTTCGAGAAGTATTGCGGAGCGCGCTTGACGACGCACGCCTTCCGCATCGGCGGGCTGCAGTACGAAGCGTACGATTCGTTTGAAAAAGATGTGGAGCGCTTCTGCAAGGATTTCGAGCGCCGCATCCAGGAGTACGTCGATCTGCTTACCGGCAACAGCATCTGGATCGGGCGCACGCGAAACGTGGGTGTGCTCAGCGCCGAGGATTGCATAGCGCTAGGCGCTTCGGGACCCGTGCTGCGCGCCAGCGGCGTGAAATGGGACCTCCGCAAAGCGCAGCCCTATGCCGCTTACGACCAATACAAATTTGAAATTCCCGTGGGCACCAACGGGGACACCTACGACCGTTACATGGTGCGCATGGAAGAGATGCGGCAATCGCGGCTGATCTGCCTGCAGGCGATCGAGAATATTCCCGCGGGGCCGATTCTGGGCAAGGTGGGCAAAGTGCTGAAGCCGCCCGCGGGCGAGGTCTATCACTCCATCGAAGCGCCCAAAGGCATCCTGGGCTATTACATTGTGAGCGATGGCACGACGCAGCCGTATCGCGTGCGCATTCGCCCGCCGTCGTTCATCAACTTGCAGGCGCTGGACAAAATGGCGCGCGGGCATTTGGTGGCCGATGTGGTCGCGATCATCGGCACGCTGGATATCGTTCTTGGCGAGGTGGACCGCTGACACCATGAGTCCTGCCCTTCATGCCGTGTTCGCCTTCCTTCAGACGTGGTGGGTCGAACTCGTCTCCGGCGTCGTGATTGTCGCCGTGGTGCCACTTATTGCCGGCTACCTAGTTCTGATGGAGCGCAAACTGATGGCCGACATGCAGGCGCGGCTTGGGCCGATGCGCGTCGGGCCGCATGGCTTGCTGCAGCCCATTGCCGATGCGGTGAAGTTGCTGATCAAGGAAGACATCATCCCTGACGACGCGGACAAAATGGTGTTCTGGCTGGCACCCGTGGTGTCCATGACGGCGGCGCTCACTTCGATGGGAGCGATTGCGTTTGGGCCGTCGTTTCTGGTGGCGCGAGATATTAACGTGGGCCTGCTCTTTGTGGTCGGCGTCAGTTCGCTGGGGCTCTTTGGAATTGTGCTGGGCGGTTGGGCGTCGAACAGCCACTATTCGATCATGGGCGCGCTGCGCAGCACGGCGCAGTTGGTCAGCTATGAAACCGCAGCGGGGCTGGCGCTGATCAGTGGTCTTCTGCTTGCCGGAACGCTGAAGATTCGCGCCATCGTGTACGCGCAGGAACAATCTGGCGTGTGGTTCGTGTTTCTTGTGCCGGTGGCTTTCTTTATTTATGTAGTGGCTTCCATCGCGGAAACGAACCGCGCGCCGTTTGATTTGCCGGAAGCGGAATCGGAACTTGTGGCCGGTTACATGACGGAGTACAGCGGCTTCCGCTGGGCGCTCTATTTCCTTGGCGAATACGCCAACATGATCGTGGTTGGCGCCGTAGCGACAACGCTGTTTCTCGGCGGCTGGCTGCGGCCATTCCCGAATGTGCGCTGGATGAACTGGCTGGATGCTCTGCCTGCGTTGTCCACCGCGGCGGTGGGCGTGTATTGCGTGTGGCGGGCAGGGAAGCAGCCTGCTCGTGTTCAGATATGGTTCATGTGGGGAGTGGCGCTAGCGTGCTTTGCAGCGGCGCTGATCCTGGGCGTGCCGCTACTGGTGGCGCCGTTGAAGTTCCTGGTGCCCGGGCTGCACGGCGCGTTCTGGTTTTTGTTGAAGATCAGCGCTTACATTTACCTGTTTATGTGGCTGCGCTTCACGCTGCCACGTTACCGCTTCGACCAGTTGATGCACCTGGGCTGGTACATTCTGATTCCGCTGGCGATAGTGAACGTGCTGGCCGTGGGCGTCGCCATGATTCTCGAAATGGAATATGGCTGGAACCGCTGGCTGGCGATGCTGCTGACTACGGTGATCACGCTGGCCGCAGCACTCTTCCTGATGCGGTTGAACGACAAGCGGGAAGCAGCGGCTTCTTCGGCGGCGCCGCCAGCGGAAGAGCCTTCGACTGAGGATTCTCATGCTGGATAAGGTCATTTTCTTTTTCTTCGCGGGTGTGGCGATCCTTGGCGCCGGGCTGATGGTGACGCGGCGCAACGCCATTCACAGTGCCGTGTTCCTGATTACCACGCTAATGGCTACAGCGGGCATCTTCCTGCAACTGCGCGCGGAATTCATTTTTATTGCGCAGATCATTTTGTATGTCGGCGGGATCATGGTGCTGTTTATTTTCGTGATCATGCTGGTGCGGCTGGATGTAGCCTTGCACCAGATTCAGTTCTCGCGGCAGAAATGGGTGGCGCTTTTCGTGACGCTGGCGCTCGCCGCGGAAGTGGGCGTAATGCTGTGGTCGTCGCGCAAGGTTCCCGGCCAGGGATTTCTGCTGCCCGATGCCGTGCCCGCGGGCAAGTTGCCACCGAATACCGAAGCGCTGGCGGGCCGCTTGTTCGATTCGTACTTGTTGCCGTTTGAGATTGCCAGCGTTTTGCTGCTGGTGGCCATGGTCGGGGCCGTAGTCATGGCCAAGAAAAGGACCTAGAACGCGATGATGCCCATTGGTTACTACCTGTTCTTGAGCATGGCGCTCTTTCTGATCGGCGCCATCGGCGTGATTACGCGGCGCAATGTGATCGTGGTGCTGATGTCGATCGAGCTGATTCTGAATGCCGTGAACATCAACCTGGTGGCGTTTTCGCGGGTTTTTGGGGACGTGGCCGGGCAGGTTTTTGCGCTGTTCATTATCGCTGACGCCGCCGCGGAAGCCGCGGTGGGGCTCGGCATCATCATCGCCTTCTTCCGCAACCGCGAAACGGTGCTTGAGGATGAAATGGATCTCTTGAAATGGTGAAGCGCACGCCATCATCGCGAGTGAAGCGCGGGACCCGCTTCTGTGGGAGACGGCGGCCATGACTCCCTCCGGCTACTTCCTCGACAACCTTTGGCTTATCCCGCTCTTTCCGCTGGTGACGGCTGCGCTGATGCTGTTGATTGGCCGCACCCTGCCGAAGTCAGCGGTGAGCTTTTTCTGCGTGGGCAGCGTCTTCCTTTCGTTTGTGCACGCGGCGGGCGCGGTTTACCAACTGCTTGCTGTCGCGCCGGAAAATCGCGTATATCAGCAGATCCTTTTTGAGTGGATTACACCGGGTGCCATGCCAGGGCCCGGCGGCTTGGTCAACTTCGTGGCCGATTGGGGCTACCTGCTCGATCCGCTTTCTTGCGTGATGATATTGGTGGTGACCGGCGTGGGCTTTCTGATCCACGTTTACTCGATCGGCTACATGGGTCACGAGGGCGGCTACTACCGGTTCTTTGGCTACATGAACCTGTTCATGTTTTCGATGCTGACGCTGGTGCTGGCGAATAATCTTCTGCTTTTGTTTGTGGGCTGGGAAGGCGTGGGGCTCTGCAGCTACCTGCTGATTGGTTTCTACATTTTGAAGAAGTCCGCTTGCGACGCAGGAAAGAAAGCGTTCATCGTCAATCGCATTGGCGATACGGGATTCTTGCTGGGAATTTTCCTGATTGCCACTACGTTCGGGACGGTGCGGTTCACTTCCCAAACGCTGAGCGATCCAGTCGCGTATGCGGGAATCCTGGAAACACTGCGGGCGATGGTGGATCAGGGACGCCTGGTCTATGGCGCGCCGATTCTTACCGGCATTGCTTTGCTTCTTTTCGTCGGTGCGATCGGAAAATCCGCACAATTGCCGCTGTACGTCTGGCTGCCCGACGCGATGGAAGGCCCCACGCCGGTCAGCGCTTTGATTCACGCGGCGACGATGGTCACCGCGGGCGTGTACATGGTGGCCCGCATGAGCGCGATCTACCAATTGGCGCCAGTGGCGATGGATGTGGTCGCAATCGTCGGCGCCACGACGGCCATTTTCGCCGCTTCTATGGCCGTGGCCCAGAACGACATCAAAAAGGTTCTGGCGTATTCGACCATCAGCCAGCTCGGCTACATGTTTCTGGCGCTGGGCGTTGGCGCATTCTCAGCCGGCATATTCCATTTGATGACCCACGCTTTTTTCAAAGCGCTGCTTTTCCTGGGAGCCGGCAGCGTAATTCACGCGCTTTCCGGTGAGCAGGATTTGCGCAAGATGGGCGGCCTGAGGAACGCCATTCCGGCAACTTCGGTGCCTTTTCTGATTGCCACGTTAGCCATCGCAGGCATCCCGCCGCTGGCGGGCTTTTTCAGCAAAGACGAAATTCTGGGCCACGCGTTTAATCGCCACAACGAAGCGTTGATTGTGGATCGGTATCTGTTCCTCTGGGCGATTGGGCTGATCACCGCGGGGATTACCGCGTTCTACATGTTCCGACTGCTGTTTCTGGCGTTTTACGGCAGATCGCGCGTGGCGACGGAGTTGGAAGAGCACATCCACGAGTCCCCCAAGTCCATGACCGTGCCGCTGACGATCTTGGCGTTTCTTTCGATCTGTGGCGGCTGGTTTGCTCTGCCCGTGCTTTGGGGAGAGAAGAATGCGTTTGGTACTTTTCTGGAGCCGGTGTTGAGCGGAGTAAAGGGTGAAACCGGCGGCGTTGAACTTGGCCATCACACTTTGTTCAAAGAGTATTTGCTGATGATGGCCTCCGTTGGGATCGCCGTGCTGGGCATATGGCTTGCGTATCGGCTCTATCTGCAGTACCCGAAGCTCCATTCCAAAGTCGCCGCGGCGTGGCCGCGTCTGCACAATTTGCTGGTCAACAAGTACTACGTGGACGAAATTTACGACGCGCTGTTTGTGAATCGCGTGAAGGATTTGAGCACGGCGTTCGGTGTCGTGGATGCCAAGCTGATCGATGGTGTTGGCGTGGACGGCGCGGGGTGGCTGGCGCGCGTGATTTCCCAGATTTCGATGTGGTGCGACAAGTGGGTAATTGACGGCATGGTAAACCTGGCCGGCAAGATCACCAATGGGCTGAGCGTGCCGGTGCGCATGTTCCAGACCGGCGTTTTTTCCAGTTACGCCGTGCTGATCCTGCTGGGCCTGGCGATTTTATTGGGCTATTACGGCCACCACATGCATATGATTGTGCGCAATTTGCGCTGAAAGGCGAACCGCATGGGGCTTTTTCATGATCATCTCCTGAGCGTGGTGCTGTTCACCCCGCTGGTGGGCGCGGTGCTCCTGCTATTCATTCCACGCGACGCGCCGATGCTCCACCGCGTCGTCGGCAACCTCTTTGGCGTGCTCGGCTTTCTAGTTTCGGTGCCGCTGGTGATTCACTTCCCGGTGGGCAGCAATGACTACGCCTTCCGCGAGACCGCGAACTGGATTCCTTCCATCGGCGCGAAATACGCGCTGGGCATCGATGGCATAAGCCTACTGCTGGTGATGCTCACTACCCTCCTGGGGATGATCGCGATTACTTCCTCGTGGACCGCCATCCACACGCGCACCAAGGAGTACTACATTCTGCTGCTCCTGCTGCAAACGGGCATGCTGGGCGTCTTCATGTCGCTCGATTTCTTCCTGTTCTATGTGTTCTGGGAAGTGATGCTGGTGCCCATGTACTTCCTGATCGGGGTTTGGGGCAGCGAGCGGCGACTCTATGCCGCGATCAAGTTCTTTCTGTACACGCTGGCGGGCTCCGTCATCATGCTGCTGGGCATCCTGGCGCTGTACTTCAATGCCGCAAAGGCACCGGGGAGCATGCCGACGTTCGATGTGCCCGCGCTACTGGCTGCCGCGCAGCATTTTCCGGATTCGCTGAAGGTGTGGCTCTTCTGGGGCTTCTTCTTCGCGTTTGCCATCAAGGTGCCGATGTTTCCCTTTCACACCTGGCTGCCGGATGCGCACACGGAAGCGCCCACGGCGGGTTCCGTTATCCTGGCCGGCGTTTTGCTGAAAATGGGCACGTACGGCTTTCTGCGTTTTTCGCTGCCGTTGCTGCCGGCGGATGCTGTCCTACGCGCAAAGATCATTCATATCCTCATCGTGCTCTCGCTGATCGGCATCATCTATGGCGCGATTGTCTGCCTGATGCAGAAAGACATGAAACGCCTGATCGCGTACAGTTCCGTGAGCCACCTGGGCTTCTGCACGCTGGGAATTTTCGCGCTGACACCGCTGGGACTTTCCGGGAGCGTGCTACAGCAGATCAATCACGGCATTTCCACGGGCGCGCTCTTTCTCCTTGTCGGGATCATCTATGAACGCCGCCACACGCGCCTGATCTCCGAATTCGGAGGGTTGGCCACGCCGATGCCAAATTTCGCGGCAATCTACCTGATTATTACCCTGAGTTCCCTGGGCATGCCCATCCTCAACGGGTTCATCGGAGAATTCACGATTTTGCAGGGCGTGTTCGTGGTGAACAAGGCTTGGGCTGCCTGGGGCACGCTGGGCATCGTGCTGGGCGCCGCCTATCTGTTGTGGCTGTACCAGCGGGTGATGTTTGGAAACGTGACGCACGAGGTGAACAAGACGCTGCCGGACCTGAACGCGCGCGAATATGCGGTGTTGCTGCCGCTGGTTGTGCTGGCGTTCTGGATCGGCATCTACCCGAAGCCTTTCTTCGCCTACATTGACAAGCCGGTGGAGAAAATCGTCCAGCAGGTGAATCCGAAGTTTTACGAGCAGGCCAATCGCCCGCTACCACCTGTCGCACCCCTCACTCCGCCATCCGCTCCGGCAAGCCTGGAGGTCAAGTAAGGAACCCCGATGCACTTTTCCTTCCTCGACCCGCTCTTGAATTACATCCACGGCGACGGCCTGGTGGTCTTGCCGCAGATGGAGCTGCTCCTGTTCGCTTTGGGCATCCCGATTTTTGATTTCCTGCTGGAGAAGCGAGAGAAGTACCTGAACGCGTTCCTCGCTCTCCTGGGCGTTGCGGCCAGCGGTCTCGGCTTATTCATGCAATATCAGAAGTACCGGGAGGTCCGCGTTAGCCAGATGGGACCGCCCCTCCTGATCGGTTTCCACAACACGGCGATCGTGGACGGCTTCTTCCTGGTTTTCGCGCTGATTTTTCTTGCCGCCACCGCTCTGGTGATACTGCTTTCCGTACAGTACTTGAACATCGAGAGGGAGCAGGAAGGCGAGTATTACGCGCTGCTGCTGTTCTCCTGCATCGGCATGATGTTCATGGCCTCCGGGATTGACTTGATTGTTCTGTTCCTGGGGCTAGAGACGATGGCGCTGAGCTTCTACGCCATGGTGGGTTTCCTGCGCCGCGAGAAGCGCTCCAACGAAGCGGCGATGAAATACCTGCTGCTGGGCGCGTTCAGCACCGGGATTCTCGCTTATGGTTTCTCTTTGCTGTATGGCGTAAGCAGTTCGACGAATATCGCGGAGATTGGCAACATCTTGGGCCGGCGGTTTGCGTACACCTCCGCGCACGGCATCACCGATTGGCTGACGATCATGGCGTTTGTCACCGTGGCCGCGGGCATGTTCTTCAAGGTGGCGGCGGTGCCATTCCACCAGTGGGCTCCCGATGTGTACGAAGGCGCGCCCACGCCCATTTCCGCGTACGTCAGCGTGGCCTCGACGACGGCGAGTTTTGCGATGCTGTTGCGGCTGATGATCAACGTGTTTGGAGATTCGCAAACCACCTGGGTGTACATCATCTCTGGCGTGGCGATCGCTTCGCTGACGTGGGGCAACCTGGCGGCGCTGACCCAAACCAATATGAAGCGGCTGCTTGCGTATTCCTCGATTTCGCATGTCGGCTATGTCCTGCTGGGCTTGGTGGCGTGGAATGAGACGGGGCTCATCGGGATCATGTATTACCTGATCGCCTACGCTTTCATGACCATCGGCGCGTTCGCCGTGGTGATCGTCATGCGCGAGCGCGGACTGATCGGAGATGAGCTGGACGACCTCGACGGGTTGTACCAGCGGAGTCCCGCCGCGGCCTTGCTGCTTCTGATTTTCATGCTGTCGCTTGCAGGCATACCGCCCACCGCAGGCTTCATGGCAAAGTATTTCATTTTCCAGGCGCTGATCGAATCGCATCATCCCGTGCTGGCGATCGTCGCGGCGCTCTATATCGTGCCCGCGCTGTACTACTATTTCCGCGTGGTCGTGCATGCCTGGATGAAGAAGCCGGGCGAAGCGCCGGCGCCGCACATGAGCAGCGCGCAAGCCGTGGCGCTCGGCGCGACCCTGTTTGTAACTCTGGCGGCGGGAATTTATCCTGAGCCGTTCGCACGTCTGGCGCGCTATGCCTTCGGACCATAACGAAAATCGCGACGAGCAGTTGACTCCCGAGGAGAAGCAAGCCAAGGGTTTTTCGCAGCAGTTTGCCATGGCCATGGAGCTGCCGTTTGTGCTCGTGGCGGCGGTGGCGATTGGCGGACTGATCGGCTACTTTCTGGATCGCTGGTTGCATACCAAGCCCATTCTGATGTTGGTCCTGGGCTTTCTGGGGTTCTTCGGCGGCTTGCGCGATGTGCTGCGGCATCTCCCTGCGGAGGACGATGGAAAGTCCAAGCATTGACATCTCGAGATACCTCGCATCAGAGCGCCGGATCTCCTGGCTGACTTTGCTGCTGGGCGCGCTGGCGGCTTTGCCCGTCGGCTATTTCCACGGTTGGCGATGGGGCTCGGGAATCTTGATCGGCGCAGCGCTTGCGTGGCTCAACTTTCGCTGGCTGAAGCAGGGCCTGGACGCGCTGACGGAAGCGGCCACGGCGCAAGCTGAGCGCCCCAAAGCGAAGGTACCCGTCGGCACCTATTTTCGCGCGGTGTTTCGCTACGTGTTGATAGCCCTGGCCGTGTATGTTATTTTTAAGTATCTGCATGTTCCCGTATTGAGCATGATTTTTGGACTGTGCTCTTTGGGAGCGGCCACGATGGGGGTAAGTGTGCACGAAATCCTGCATCCCGCGGACCGATAAATGGAAGAACATCTAAGCCGGCTGACAGAGTGGGTGAATCATCTGCTCGGACCCGTCGCCCTGGGCATCCTGCACGCGCTCCATGTGCAACCCACGGACTATGACCATCCCATTCCCGAGTATCTGGTGATGTCGGTGGTCGTTCTAATTGTGGGGACGGTGCTGGCGCTGCTTGTGAGGTCGCGCCTCTCCGTGGAACGCCCCGGTGGCCTGCAGCAGGCTGCTGAAATGCTTCTGACGAATCCCCTAGGATTCGGGATTAAGGACCTTCTGGAAGAGAACGTTGGGCACGAGGGCCACAAGTTCATTGCCTTCATCGGCTCGGTCTCCATTTTCATTCTTCTGGCCAACCTACTCGGCGTGATCCCGGCATTCAGCTCGCCGACCGGCGGCAGTCTTCCCATCGTGCCGCTGGGCTGCGCGCTGCTCACCTTCCTCTATTTCAACTGGCAGGGATTGCGGCATCACGGGCCATTTGGCTATTTGAAGACGTTTGCCGGGCCGGTGTGGTGGTTATCATGGCTGATTGCCCCCGTGGAGATGATCAGCGCCACGGCGCGCGTCCTCTCGCTCACCGTTCGTCTTTGGGCCAACATCTTCGCCAGTGATCTGATTTATGTGATTTTTCTTGGAATGTTGATCGGGCCGACGGAGTGGGGCTGGTCGAAGAGCCCGGTGCTGGGCGTGGCCTTGGGCATTTTGCCGGTGCTGATCCCCATTCTTTTTGTCGGCCTTCACATATTCGTGTCGATCATCCAGGCTTATGTCTTCACCGTGCTGCCTTCGATCTATCTCGGGCTAGCCGTGGCGGAAGAGCACTGAGGCACATTCGAGTTTGCCGCTCCAGCGTGAGACCGGTTGCAGGGCGCAGGGCCGGGAACCACCAACTGGCGGTAATTTCAAGGAGGCAGTAATGAAGAAAGCAGCGATGTTGATGGGAGCGCTCGCGTGGGTCGCGCTGTTCGCGCCGGCCGCGTTTGCGCAGGAAGCAGGAGCAGTAAGCGGCAAGGGAACGCTGGCGATTGCGGCCGCGTTCGGCATGGCGCTGGCGGCATTTGGCGGCGCTTTGGGGCAGAGCAGGGTGGCGGCGTCGGCTTGCGAAGGCATGGCGCGGAATCCGGGAGCTTCAGGCGCGATCCGGACGGCCATGATTCTGGGATTGGTCTTTATCGAAACACTGGCGTTGTTCACGCTGGCAATCATCTTCACGAAGGTCTAAGCGCGAAGAGAGAACAGGGAATGGAGCCCGCTCGGGAAAACCCGGGCGGGCATTTTTTGTTTCTGCCGAAGCCCTGCCAGGGGAACAGGTTCAGCTCAAGGCGTTTTTCAGGCGCTTGGTGGTCTTCGATAGCTGCTTCTTCATCTCGTCAATCTGCTTGGAAATGGCCTGAAGTTCTTCCTTGGCTACCGCGCCTGCTTTCTTGAACTTGCGGGCTTGCTTGTCCGCCTTGCCCATCGCGGTGCCGATTTTCACGCTGACTTCCTTGAGTCTGTCTTTTTTGGCCATGAGGGTTTCTCCTTTTGCGGTCGCGGCCATGCTATACCCAATTCTTGCAATCCGCCAGAACAGGATTGCGGGAGGGCGTTGGAAGTTTAGTGGGTTGCCGAGATGGGGTCCAGCGTGCTGGACCCCTACAAAAACACGAGCGGCCGGAAAGGTAGATTTCGAGATTCGCTCAGGACGGGGCTAGCGGGCGGACAGGATTAAGTTGGGGTCGAGGACGATGCCTAGGATGTGATTGGGCGCGAGGCCTAGATAAATCGTGGCGAGCACCGTGACGATGACCACCATGGCGGCCGTGGGGCTCAGGCTGGCGGGGGCGTCGGCAGGCACGTTGCCCTTGTATTCGTGCATGTACATCACGATGATGACGCGCAGGTAGTAGTAGGCGCCGATGATGCTGTTGATGGCCATCAGGATGGCCAGCCAGATGAGCTTGGACTTGATGGCTGCGGTGAAGATGTACAGCTTGCCGAAGAACCCGGCGGTGATGGGCAAGCCGAGCAGGGAAAGCAGGAATACGCTTAGCGCAGCCGCGGCAAAGGGCTGGCGCGCGCCGAGGCCCGCGAAATCATCGGTGTTGATGTAGCGCTCGCCCTGCCCGCCGAGATCGGAAACGATCGTAAAGGCGCCCACGGAAACCAGCGAATAACTCAGCAGGTAGAAGAGCACGGCGGCATAGGCTGTGCCGGGGTCCAGCCCGGAATCGGCGCTCTTTGCCGTGGTGACCGCGGCCATCGCCACAAGAATGTACCCGGCGTGCGCGATGGAGCTGTATGCCAGCAGGCGCTTGATGTTGGACTGCACCAGCGCGCCCAGGTTGCCGGCGAACATGGTCAAGACCGCAAGAATCCAGAACGCCCAGAACCAGAAGTCGGTGGCCGCGTGGACCGTTGCGAAGATGCGCAGCAGCAACGCAAAGGTGGCCGCTTTTGGGCCCGCGGAGAATAGAGCCGTGACTGGAGTGGGTGCGCCTTCATAAACATCCGGCGTCCAGACCTGGAAGGGCGCGGCAGCCACCTTGAAGCCCAGCCCCACGAGGATCAACGACAGGCCCAGCCGGACGAGATTGCTTGAGGGATCGGCGGTGGCCAGAGTTCTGAGATTCGTGGAGCCGGTGGCGCCGTAAACCAGCGCAATGCCGTAGAGAAAAAAGGCCGTCGCGAACGAGCCTAGAAGGAAATACTTCAGGGCGGATTCACTGGACTTGATCGAATCGCGGCGGTACGCCGCGAGGATGTAACTGGAGATGGACGACATTTCCAGGCCGATGAAGGCGGTCAGAAGTTCCTGCGCGGAGGCGAGCACGCCCATCCCGACAGTGGCAAAAAGGATGAGGGCGTAGAATTCCGCGGCATCAAGATGCTCCCGCTCGAGGTAGGAGTCCGACGCGAGAATCACCAGGAAGGCCACTAGGCCGATCAGCCAGTGAAAGAAGAGGCTGAAAATGTCGAACTGCACGAGGCCACCGAAGCCTTCGCCGAAGGCGGCTTTGAAGGTGACCAGCGTTCCCGCCGCTGCGCCAAGCATGCTGATGAAGGTGAGGGCTTGGCGATTCTTGACGAAAGGCTGCAGCAGCATCAGCAGCACACCCGCGCCGCACCAGGCGAGCTCCGGGAGTACGCGAAGAATGTCTTGTGCGCCTGGAGGTGTCATTTAGCGGGTTCCAGACCTTTCCGAAGAGGTTGGCGTTGTTGTGGAGGCCAGGATGCGTCCGGAAGAATCGGTCTTTGCTGCTTTCGGAATAGATCCCGGCAACGTCGCCTCTTGCGCGAAAGAGCGGTTCATCTGCTCGAGAACGGTCTGGCAAGGGACGTCGAAGCGGCGCGTGAAAAACGGCGAGCCAATACCCATCCACAAGGTCACGACAGCCATCGTCGCCAGGATCCACTTTTCGCGCATATCGATGTCTGGTAGTTCGCGGTTCTTCTGGTGCGTCACATCGCCGAAGAACACGCGCTGGTAGGACCACAACAGATAGCAGGCGGAAAGAATTACGCCCGTCGCAGCCCACGCGACCCACTTCCAGTGCACTTGATAGGTGCCCAGCAGGATGAGGTACTCGCCAACGAAGCCGTTCAACATCGGCAGGCCCATCGAAGACAGCACGACGAACAAGAAAAATGCTGCCAGCCGTGGCATTGGAGTGGACAGTCCGCCGTATTCGGCAATTTCAAAAGTATGCCGCCGATCGTACAGCATGCCCACCAGCAAAAAGAGCGCGCCGGTGGAAACGCCGTGCGCCAGCATCTGGAACACAGCACCCTGCATGGAGATATTCTGGAACGCGAAGATGCCCAGAACGACGAAGCCCAGGTGGCTGACGGAGGAATAGGCGACGAGCTTCTTGAGATTGGGCTGCACCATCGCCACCAGCGCGCCATAGATGATGCCGATGATCGCCAGGACGGCAACATAGGGTGCCGCGCGGTGCGACGCCTCTGGAAACAGCGGCAGGCAGAAGCGGATCATGCCGTAGGTGCCCATCTTCAGCAGCACGCCCGCGAGGATCACGGAGCCTGCCGTGGGCGCTTCGACGTGCGCATCCGGCAGCCAGGTGTGCAGCGGGAAGAGCGGCACCTTGATGGCAAAGGCCAGGAAAAACGCCAGGAAGAGGAGCATCTCGGTGCGCGCCGATAGGGTGAGCACTCCATCGTGCAGCATCTGCTGGATGACTGGCAGGTCGAACGAGCCGGTGGCGTTGTACAGCCAGATGATTCCCACGAGCATCAGGATCGAACCAGCCATGGTGTACAACACAAACTTCATGGCGGCGTAAAGGCGGCGTTCGTGGCCCCAGATGCCGATCAGGAAGGCCATGGGGATCAGCATGATCTCCCAAAAGAGGAAGAAGAGGAAGAGGTCGAGCGAGAGGAAAACGCCGACCACGCCGACTTCCAGAAGCAACAGCGTGAAGTGAAATTCCTTGATGCGGTGATGCACGCCGTGCCAGGAGGCTAGCACACAAATGGGCGTGAGGAATGTGGTGAGGATGACCAGGAACATGCTGATGCCGTCCACGCCGACGTGATAATTGATGGGCGGCGCAGAGATCCAGTGGCCAAACTCCACCAGCGAGTAGCCCGGGGCCTTGATGGGAACGGCGTACAGCAGGAAGAGCGAGAAAACGAATTCGACCACCGACACGACAAACGTGAGGCGGCGAATCCAGAGCTGGTCGTCGCCGCGCAGAAAAAGAAGCGCGACAGCCCCAAAAGCAGGGAAGAAGATCAGCACGGAAAGGAGATGGCCGCTGAGTACCATTAGCGCACCCCTCCCGACCTGGCCACAAAAAAGTCGGGCCGCCACAACGGCCAGAAGATGATGGCCAGAATCACGATGGCCCCGATGATCACCCAGACGGCGTAGCTGCGCACATTACCGGATTGCGTGTGCCGCACGGTGTCGCCCACCGCCTCGGTGCCATGGGCAATCCCGTCGACGCTGCCGTCGATCATGCCCACGTCAACGACCTTCCAAAAGAGGTTACGCGACAGCCAGACCAGCGGGCCGACAATCGTGGCCTGGTACAGCTCATCCACGTAGTATTTGTTGTAGAGAATCCTGTGAAGCCCGGTGGAAGTGCCGCGTGAGACTTTCCCGGAGTACATGCGCCACGCGACGATCAGGCCGAGGGTCGCCGCAAGCACGGCAACGATGGAGAGGCGCAGTTCCAACGAATGCGCTGCTTCGCCGCCTGCGGCTTCGGCATTTCCAAATACCGGCGAAAGGAAATCAGCGAAGTAGTTTGGTCCACCCCAGAGCGCCGGCGCGGCGAACCATCCGCCGACCAGAGAGAGAAGCGCAAGAATCATCAGCGGCACGGTCATGCTGCCGGGCGATTCGTGGACGTGCACGTGGTGCTCGTCGTAGCGCTTTTCACCGCCGAACGTCAGCCAGACCAGCCGGAACATGTAGAACGAAGTGAAGATCGCCGCGAGCAGCCCGATGCCATATAGCGCCTTGCCGCTGTTTTCCGGCTGGTAGGCCGCGAAGAGAATGGCATCCTTCGAGAAAAATCCAGCGAAGGGAGCGAAACCGGTAATGGCGATGGTGCCAAAAAGCATGCACACAAAGGTCACTTTGATCTTGGACGCCAGGCCGCCCATGTGCCACATATCCTGCTCGCCACCCATGGCGTGGATCACACTCCCGGCGGAAAGAAACAGCAGCGCCTTGAAGAAGGAGTGCGTCATCAGGTGGAAGATGCCTGCGCCAAACGCGCCGACGCCGCAGGCGAGGAACATGTAGCCCAACTGGCTGACTGTCGAATAGGCCAGCACTTTCTTGATGTCCGGCTGCACCAGGCCGATGGTGGCCGCGAAGATGGCCGTCGCGCAGCCGACAATCGCAACGACGTACATCGCCGTGGGCGCGTGCGTGAAGAGAATGTGCGAGCGCGCTACCACGTAGACACCCGCGGTGACCATCGTGGCCGCGTGAATCAACGCGCTGACCGGCGTGGGGCCTTCCATGGCATCGGGCAGCCATACGTACAAAGGGAGTTGCGCGGACTTGCCCGTGGCGCCCATGAAGAGCAGCAGGCAAGCAATGGTGAGCGTACCGAACTGCCCCACGGCGTCCCGCTGCCACGTGGCGGCCGCATCGAAAACAGTCTTGAAATCCAAAGAGTGAAAGGCGCGGAACAATAAAAACATGCCCAACATGAAACCAAAATCGCCGATGCGGTTAACGATGAACGCCTTCTTGCCCGCATCCGCCGCAGACTTCTTCAGGAAGTAGAAACCGATCAGCAGGTAACTGCACAGGCCCACGCCCTCCCATCCGACAAACAACAGCACAAAATTGGCGGCGAGAACGAGAATCAGCATGAAGAACATGAACAGATTCAGGTAGGAGAAGAAGCGGTAGTAGCCGCCTTCATGCGCCATGTAGCCCGTGGCGTAGATGTGGATCAAAAATCCGACACCGGTGACGACCAGCACCATCACGACGGTGAGCTGGTCGAACTGCAGATCGAATCCCGCGCGGAAATTTCCGGCGATGATCCAATCGAAGAACTCCTTGCGGAACGGCGCCTGGCCTCCGGCGAAAAACTCGCGTACGGCTTCCAGCGCGCAGGCGAAAGAGAGGCCTGTGGACCCCAGCGCAACGCCGGTGACGAACTTGTTGGGCCACTTCGCGCCAAGCAGGCCGTTGATGGCCGAACCGAGCAGCGGCAGCAGCGGAATGATCCAGAGATATTCGAGTATCGGCCGAAGATGTTCGTGTGTGGGCATTAGAGTTTCAAGAGATCGACGCGCTCGACGTTGAGCGAATGCCGGTTACGTGCGGTCAGAATAATGATGCCGAGGCCGACAGCCGCTTCCGCGGCCGCAACAACGATCACGAACAGCACAAAGACTTCTCCGTCCGGCTTGCCCAGGGCCTGGCTGAAGGCGACAAACGCCAGATTGACGGCGTTGAGCATCAGCTCGATGGCCATAAAGAGCGTGATGATGTTGCGCTTGAACACAAAGCCAACGATGCCAAGTCCAAACAAGATGGCGCTGAGGATGAGGTAATAGTTCGTCGGCACCATGGTCAGTTCTCCCGCTGGGCGAGCACGATTGCGCCCAGGATGGCCACGAGGATCAGGAAGGATGTCAGCTCGAACGGGTAAACGAATTCGGTGAAGAGCAACATCGAAAGCGTCTTGGTGGAGGTCAGCGCACCATTCGGAGCCGCGGCGGGCAGGTAGCCGCCGGAGCGGGCGATGGCCGCGGCAATGAATCCGGCCACCGCCAAAGCCAGCGGAATGCCTGCATAGGTGGCCAGCCTGGAAAAATTAGTGCGCTCTTCCAGGCCAGCGTTCAGAAGCATAATCACGAAGATGAACAGCACCATGATCGCGCCGCCGTACACAATGATCTGCACGGCCGCGACAAATTCCGCGCCCATGAGCAGGTAGAGTCCCGCGAGCGCCACCATCACCACGATCAGCGAGAGCGCGCTGTGAATTGGGTGCCGCTGCAAAATCAGGCTTACTGCACCGAACACAGCAAGGGCGGCAAGCACGAAGAAAATGATCAAGGGCGCAGTCATCAGTGCTTTCCCCAAATTAGAATGGCGACGGCGGTCAGAACCACGTTCGCAATGGACACGGGGAGAAGAAACTTCCAGCCGAAACTCATCAACTGGTCATAACGGAAGCGCGGGAGCGTGCCGCGCATCCAGATGTACACAAACAGGAACACAAAAACCTTGGCGAGGAACCAGAACGGTCCCTGGATGTAGCCATTAATCACCGGGAACGCCAACAGCGCGCCGCCGAGGGCGAGCAGGGCCATGCCGATGCCGGGGAGCAACACGCGGCCGAAAATCGTTTCGTAACGGATGCCGTCGTAAATTATCCAGAGGCCGAAGGGAATCAGAAGCACCGACGGCAGAAATTGCGTGAAGGTCCAGGAAACGGGGAAGGGAGAGAGCCAGCCGCCAAAAAACAGAATCGTGCACAGGCAGGAAACCGTGATCATACTGGTGTATTCGGCGATGAAGAACATGGCGAACTTCATGCTCGCGTATTCCGTGTGGAAACCAGCGACGAGTTCGGACTCCGCTTCGGGCAGGTCGAAAGGCACGCGATTTGTTTCCGCGATGGCCGCGGTGAAGAAGCAAAGGAAGCCGATGATCTGGGGGAAGATGTTCCAGCTCACAAGGCCCTTACCAGATTGCGCTTGCTGTTCGACAATACCGCGCAAGCTGAAGTCTCCGGCAATCAAAAGCACGCCGACCACCGAAAGAGTGAGCGCCAGTTCATAGCTGATCATCTGCGCCGAGCTGCGCAAGCCGCCCAGCAACGAATACTTGTTGTTGGAGGCCCACCCAGCCAGCGCCACGCCATAAACGGCCAGCGCCGTAATCGCGAAAAGTACAAGCAGGCTGATGTTTACATCCGCGATGCCGACGTGCGTTTGGTAGCCCCAGATAGTGAAGCGCTGCGGGCCGAACGGAATCACCGCCAGCGACGTCAGCGCCAGCATCAGCGTGAGAAACGGCGCAAGGAAATAGGCGATCTTATCCACGCCCGCGGGCATGGGGTCTTCCTTGAAAATGAATTTCACGCCGTCAGCGAGCGGCTGCAGCAGACCGTGCGGGCCGACGCGGTAGGGCCCCCAGCGCGACTGGATGTGCGCGATGACCTTGCGCTCCAGCCAGGTCAGATAGGCGTCCACGGTGAGTACCAGGATCACGAGGATCGCGATCTTGATGATCGGCACGATGAGAAACGCGTATTGGGTCAGAAATTCGTTCACGGTTTGGCTTCCGCCTCCGGCAGGGATTGCATCATGGTGCAGAAGCGGCCAAGGGAGCCGCTGGTGAAAAGGTTGTCGTTGGCGGGGCGAATGAGCTGAACGGGGACGTCGTAAGGCTCATGGCCATTCCTGGAGAATTGGATCTTCGTGGGCTCGGCGCCGCCGGTCAGCAGGCCCGCCTGATGCACGTTGTAGCCGGGCACGGCTTTGCGGATTTCCTCAAAGACCGCGGCTGGCGTCTTGTAATGGAAAGCCTTGCCGAGGCCCAGCTTTTCCAACTGGTGCGACAGGATGCGGAGAAGGTCGAAGTCCGACCGCGTACCCATCACTTCTCCTGCCTTGTACAGCAACTGGATTTCGCCGGAGGTATTCGTGACGCTGCCGTCCTTTTCGTAGGCGGAAACAGCGGGGAAAACGATGTCGGCCTGCTTGGCGGTCTCCGTGAGAAACATTTCATGGACGATTAGTAGCTGGAGCTTACCGCGGCCAAAGCCGAGCGTGCCGAAATGTGCAAGCGGATTGGCGCCGACAACATAAAGGGCCTTGAGGTTTCCGGACTGGGCCGCTTCTACCATTTGTGGCGCCGTGAGTCCCGGCTTGGCGGACAGCTTGGCGTCCCACAGATTTTCGAGCGCCCCCGCGACCGTCCTGTTGTCAAGGTAAGCGTACCCCGGGAGACGATCCGGCAGCACGCCCATATCGGCTGCTCCACGCGAGTTGGCGTAATCGCCCAGGGCCATGTAGCGCGTCGTGCCCTGAAGCTTGGAGCCGAAAGCAATAAGATGGCCGATAGCAGCGCCAGTGAGTTCCGAACCGAAGACAATCGCCACATCCTGTTCGGCCTCGAGCGCGGCGCGAAGCGAGTAGAGTTGTTCCGTCAATTCCGGTGGCAACTCGCCTTCGCCCGTGGCCAGCCAGCGAACTGCGGCGGCTTCCTGGCCGGCGGGGAGTTGGATCGATTTCGTCGCCTTGCGAGCCAGCTTGATCTCGCGTGAATTCAGCAGGAATAACTTCGTACTGTGATGCCGAATGCCCGCGCGGATTTGCCAGCCGACGAGGGGATTCTGATTCGTCGGATCGTTTCCGATCAGCAGAACCGCTCTGGATTGGTAGAGCTGCTGCATCGTCAGGGAAGAATCGGCGGCGCGATCTCCGAGCGCGGTGACGAGTCCGGTGTAATCCGCGGTGCGATGGTGATCGATGTTGTTGGTGCCAAAGGTCGCGCGCGCCAACCGCTGAAGCACGTAATTTTCCTCGTTCGAGGTGCGGTTGGAGCCGATGAAGCCGACGGAATCGGGACCATTGGCAGCGTGCAACTCGTTCAATTGCTTGGCAGCGGCTTGCGCAGCCTCTTCCCAGGAAACGGGATAGAGCTTTTCGCCCTTGCGCAGAAGGGGCTGCTTGATGCGCTCCGGATGCCGCGTAAAATCAAAGCCGAAGCGTCCCTTCACGCAGAGGAAGTCCCCGTTGATGCCGGAAAGGTCGCGATTATTGGCGCGGAGAATTTCTTGATTGCGGACGCTAAGCGTGGTCTTGCAGCCATTGGAGCAATGCGTGCAGATGGTGGAAACATACTGCATTTCCCAGGGCCGGGTTTTGTAGCGGTACGTTCCGCTGGTCAGCGCGCCGACGGGGCAGATGTCAATGCACATGCCGCACTCTTCGCAGTCCAGGTGATCGCCGCCATTGGGAATGATGATGGAGTTGGCACCGCGCATTCCCACGCCCAGGGCTTTCACATCCATGCCTTCATCGCACACGCGCACGCAGCGGAAGCACAGGATGCAGCGGGGCGCGTCGTAATAGACGAGGTCGGACCACTTCTCCTCGGGACGGTGGATCTTCTCCTCGACGAAGCGGCTGGAATCGGCGCCGTAGCGGAAGACCATGTCCTGCAGCTCGCACTCGCCGCCCTTGTCGCAGACCGGGCAATCGAGCGGGTGGTTGGAGAGCAGAAATTCCAGCATGTACTTGCGCGCATTGCGCACCTGATCCGTGTTAGTGCGGACGACCATGCCCTCCGAAGCGACTAGCGTGCACGCCGTCTGCAGCTTGGGCATCTTCTCCACTTCCACAAGGCACATGCGGCAAGCCGCCTGCAGCGACAATCCCGGGTAATAGCAGAACGACGGCACTTCAATCCCGAGCCGCCGCGTCGCTTCGATCACCAGCGTGCCCTGGGGCACCTGGACCTCGCGGTCGTTAATCTTCAGATTGATGAGCTTCGTTTCAGCCATGGGTCCTTACCGCGATCCAACGAGAGCTTCAGCGGATTTGTACGCGCACTTGCCATGCAGGTGGTCTTCAAATTCACTGCGGAATTTCGTCACGATGCTGATGGTCGGCATGGCCGCGGCATCGCCGAGCGGGCAGAGGGTCCGCCCGAGCATGTTTTTCGCGAGATCGCCGACCATGTCAATGTCTTCCGGCCGCCCAAATCCCGCGTGGAAGCGCTCCAGCATTTTGCGCAGCCAAGAGGTGCCTTCGCGGCAGGGAATGCACCAGCCGCAGGATTCATGCGCGTAGAAGTGCATGATGCGCCGGGCCATGTCCACCATGCAGGTGTCTTCATCCATGACCACCATGCCGCCGGAGCCAAGCATCGAGCCGGCTTTTGCCAGCGAGTCGTAGTCCATCGGGATATCGATCTCGTCAGCCTTCAACAACGGACAGGAACTCCCACCTGGGATAACCGCTTTGATTTTCTTTCCGCCGCGTATTCCGCCCGCCACTTCATAGATGAACTTCTTCATGTTCATGCCCAGTGGAATTTCGTAGATGCCGGGTTTATTGACGTGCCCGGAAACGCACAGCAGGCGCGTGCCGCCATTTTTCGGCGTGCCCCGGTTGGCGTAAGCTTCGCCGCCCTCCAGGATGATCGAGGGCACGGAACTCAGCGATTCCACGTTGTTGATGATGGTGGGGCAGCCATAAAGCCCCACGATGGCGGGGAAGGGAGGCTTGATGCGGGGATAGCCGCGCTTGCCTTCAAGTGATTCCATCAGCGCCGATTCTTCGCCGCACTCGTAGGCGCCCGCGCCGGTATGAATGAGCAGATCGAAGTCGAAGCCTGAACCAAGAATGTTATTCCCAAGATAGCCGCGCGCGTAGGCTTCGGCGATGGCGGCATCCACAATGTCCAAAACGTAGCGGTACTCGCCGCGAATGTAGATGAACCCGCGATGCGCGTCGATGGCGCGCCCGGCAATGATGATCCCCTCGATCAGTTGGTGGGGATCCATCTCCATCAGCGGGCGGTCCTTGCAACTGCCCGGCTCGGACTCATCGGCGTTGCAGATGACATATTTCGGCTTCGGCGAATCTTTTGGCACGAAGGACCACTTCATCCCCGTGGGGAAGCCCGCGCCGCCGCGCCCGCGCAAACTCGATTTCTTGACTTCATCAATGATGGACTGCGGCGTCATCTGCTTGAGCGCCTTTTCGAGCGCCTGGTACCCACCGTTCTGCAGATACACATCAATCTTGTGGGAGTCCTTGATGCCCCATCGCTTGCTGATGAGCGGGATTTCCAGGGCGTTGCGTTCGCGCAGGGCGCCAGTAATGACCGGCACGGGGGCGGGGTGGCTGCCGTTGTCGAGCTCCTCGATAATACGGTCGAACTTCAGCGGCGTGAGGTTCTCATAGTAATCGTAATTCACCTGGATGGCCGGCGCACCAGTGCAGGCGCCGATACATTCCACTTCTTCCAGCGAGAATACGCCGTCCTGCGTGACTTCCTTGTGGCCGATTTCCAGGCGCTTCTTGGCGTGCTGCAGAAGTTGCGCGCCGCCGCGCAGCATGCAAGCCACATTGGTGCAGACCTGCACGTGATGTTTGCCCACAGGCTTGCGGTGCAGCATCGAGTAGTAGGCCAACGTTTCTTCCACTTCCACGGGCCGCAAATCCAGCCGGTTAGCGAGTTCGTTCACCATGTCGTCGCTGATGTAGCCGTATTCATCCTGCGCGTACAGCATCATGGGGACAAGCGCGCTGCGCTTCACCGGGTAGCGGTTCTGCAGAAGCTCGAATTTCGCGGCGAGTTTTGGCGAGAGTTCCATGACTACCTGTCGACTTCCCCAAGAACGATATCGATGGTGCCGATGCAGGCAACCGTGTCGGCAATCAATTGGCCCTTTACCATGAGCGGCAGGGCCTGCAGATTGATGAAGGACGGCGCGCGAAAATGTACGCGCAGTGGCTTCGGCGAGCCGTCGCTGGCGACGAAACACCCCAGCTCACCGCGGGGCGACTCGACGGCCACGAACGCTTCGCCGGGGGCCGGCGAAAAGCCTTCCGTGAAAATTTTGAAATGGTAAATGAGCGCTTCCATCTCCGTCTTCATCTTTTCGCGCTGCGGTGGCACGATTCCCGGCGCGTCCGCCTTGATCGGACCCTGATCGGTGATCTTGTCCATCGCCTGTTTGACGATTTTCAGGCTCTCGCGGATTTCCGCCACGCGCACCATGTACCGCGCGTAACAGTCGGATTCTGTACGCGTGGGCACCTTGAAATCGAATTCCTCATAGGAGGAGTACGGAAAGAGCTTGCGGTTATCGTATGCCACGCCCGCGGCGCGCAGCCCAGGTCCCGTTGTACTCATGGCGATCAGAGCATCCGGCGAAAGGTAGCCGACGCCCTGCAGGCGGCCCTTCCAGATAGGGTTATCGGTCAGCAGCGCTTCATACTCATCCACACGCGCCGGCATCATTTCGAGGAAGCGCTTCACGGGTTCGCGCCAGCCCGCGGGCGGCTCCAGCGCCAGCCCGCCAATGCGAATGTAGCTGGTCATCATGCGCTGGCCGGAGAAGCGCTCGAAAATCTTTAGAATCTCCTCGCGTTCACGGAAACAATAGAGGAGCACGGACATGGCGCCCATGTCGATGGCGTGCGTCCCGAGCCAAACCAGGTGCGAAGAGATGCGTTGCAACTCGACGAGCATCACGCGTACATATTGCGCGCGCTTGGGCACTTCCAACCCCAGAAGCTTCTCTACCGCCAGGCAATACACCAGGTTGTTGCCCAGGGGATTGAGATAATCTATGCGGTCCGTGAGGGTAATGGCCTGGGAGTAGGTTTTGTCCTCGCAGCTTTTCTCGATGCCGGTGTGCAGATAGCCGATGTCCGGCACCGCGCTGACCACGTTTTCGCCATCCAGCTCGAGGAGCACGCGCAGCACGCCGTGCGTGGAGGGATGCTGCGGCCCCATGTTGAGGACCATCGTTTTCGTGGCGCCGACTGCTGTTTCCACCGTGGTCATGGGATCCCAGTCCGCTCAGCGGAATCTAGTACCGTTCCAACCAGACCGACCAAGAAACGCTAACGCTTATCTAGTGCAAGTTGCCAGCAACGGTCCCAAAGGACATTCACTGCATCGAGTTGGAACGGCACTAGCGTTTGCCCTCCGTCGGAAAATCACGGCGGAGAGGAAAACCTTCAAAGCCATCGGGCAGGAGGATGCGGCGCAGGTCCGTATGGCCGGTAAACTGGATGCCAAAGAGGTCAAAAATCTCGCGTTCCAGCCAGTTGGCACCGGGCCAGACGGGTTCCAGCGAATCCACCACGGGATGCTGGACGCTCACGCTGGTGCACAAGCGGATGCGGTCGCGCCGCGGGATGGAAACCAGGTGATAGTTCAGTTCGAAGCGGGGCTCGACGGGATAATGGTCAACGCATGTGGCGTCGCTCAGCAGATTGAACTGCAGAGCGGGGTCCTCTTTGCATTTCTGAGCCGTGCCGCGCAGCAGTTCTTTGGGGACGACGATGGTCGTCTCCCCGCGGTATTCGATCACCTGCGACACCGCCTGCGCGTTCCAGGAGCGAAGGTGTTCGACTACAAGTTGAGCGCCTGCGTTGGCGAGCTGCGTCACTTGAACAAGGTCCTTAAGGGCTTGTGCTGGCGTTATTTCCGCGATTTATGCCAGTCGAGTGCGCCCTTCTTCCAGAGATAGATGTATCCGACCAACAGAATGGCGACGTAGAACATCATTTCCACGAAGCCGAACCACTTTGTTGCTGCGTCGCGAGCCAAATCCTTGAAAATGTACGCCCAGGGATAGAGAAATATGGCCTCAACGTCGAACAGGATGAAGACCATCGCTACCAGGTAAAACTTCACGGAAAAGGGCTCGCGGGCATCCCCCGTGGGCGTCACGCCACATTCATACGGCTGCAGCTTGACCTTGTTTGGGCGGCGCCATCCGATCAACGTGGAAATGGCCAGCAGGGCCCCTGCGAGTACCATGGCGACAAGCAGGTGTATTAGAAGAGGAACGTAAGCATGAAGGCCGGAGGAGGTCATGGTCAAAGCGTTATAATAGCGATTGAGACGCCGCCGGGTCAAATTGTTCTGATCCCCCTCCGAACGGCCGCGCGGTCGAAACTGGCGGGCAACGCCCGCGGGAGCCATGGCGGATTATGGTCTTTGGTCACAATACCAACATCAAGTTGGGATCCGTGACGTACCACGTCCAGACCGAGAACCGGGGCGCAACCCTCGCTCTGATTGACACCACTGTCTACTTCTGCGGACGCGTGCTGCACCGCCGCACGAATAATTATTACGACTTGCTGCCTCTCAATGACGATAGCGAACAGGCCCTGAAATTGCGCCTGGACGAGCAGCACCGCACCGTCCTGGAAGAGATGCGCAAGGGAACTTTGGATTTGAGTCTCCCGCCGGCTGCGCTGACTCAAGCCGATGCACCGCTACCTGGGCAAGAACCAGCGCCGGAGCCAATCGCGAATCAGGCGCAACCTTCGGAGGCGGAACTGCCGGTTGCAGTGGTTGCCGAAACTCCTGCTGATGCGCGCGAGCCGCGAAAATTCTTGCTGGAGTTGCTCAATGCAAAGTCCTGGCTCTCCGGGAAACATGCCCATTTGCATGTGGGCGTGAAGGCAGAAGACGGGAGCCCTATATCTGGCGCGCGCGTCATTGTGCAGATAGAGGGCGCCGGCGAGCACAGCCTCCCCGACAGCGTAACGGGAGAAGCGGGAACCACCGAGGTGCAGTTTGAAATGCCCCGTATCACGGGTGCCGAACCGGCGCTTGTGCTGCGTGCGGAAACTCCGGATGGAATCGGGCAGTTACGTTTTACCTTGCGCGCCAAGTCGAAAGTGCCCGTGGTTTAACTGCGAGCCTGACCAAACTCCCCGCCTGCCGTTCCCACCCTAACGAAACAAGTACAAGCTGCTTATCGTTATCGCTCCGCGAGGTACTTTTTCCACGAGCGCCAGTAATACTTGGGCCATCCTTCGCGCACCCCCTTCTGATCGTAAGCGGGGACACCCACGTGGACGAGGTCAACCTGCGCGCCGCCCGCAACGCGGCTGAAAGTCAAAATAAGCACCGACCAATCTTCCTTTTTCCAATGATGCGCCCGCCAAAGCTGCACCAGCCGCTTGCCCGGCACAATCAGAAGATTCTTGCCCTCCAACTGGCCGCCAAAAGCAGTGAATTTTCCACCGGCTTTTTTGCTGATTGTGGCGGGCGCTCCCGTGGACTCCGTGTGTTTGCGGGAATCCAGATACAGGTTGAAGAGTGTCTGGGGAGAGGTACGAAAGCGCACGCTCTGCTGAATGGTAGGCGTCATACAACCTCACTCGCCCCACAAGGCTTGTCCTAGAGACCCCGGAGGAGGTGGCCCATTTTATGCTTTTTGGTATGCAAATACTTGCGCGAAATCCTGGAGATGCGCGGCTGGCAGGGCACGCGTTCCACCACGCGGACACCCGCCGATTCCAATTGCCGCACCTTGTCGGGGTTGTTGGAGAGGAGCCGGATTCGTGTGGCGCCCAGCTTCCTTAGGATCTTTGCTGGGAAATCGTACTCGCGCACATCCGCCGCGAATCCCAGCGAGACGTTGGCCTCGACCGTATCCATCCCCCCATCCTGCAACTGGTAAGCCCGCAGTTTGTTCATCAACCCGATGCCGCGGCCTTCTTGCGGAAGGTACAGCAGGATTCCCGAGGGAGCCTGGCCGATCTTTTTCAGCGAAAGCTCCAATTGAGCCCGGCAATCGCACCGCAGCGAAGTGAGCACATCGCCGGTCAGGCACTGCGAGTGCACGCGCACCAGCGGCGCAGTTCGCCCGCGCGGGTTGCCGCGAACCAGCGCTACGGCTTCCTCGTGCGGCCCGCGTCCTGTAAATCCATAAATGGTGAAGCGGCCGAAGCGCGTCGGCAGTTCGGCGTGCGCCACCAGGCGTGGCGATTTCCTGGCGATTCGCTTGCTCTTCTTGGAAGGCGATTTTGTAGCCATAGGAATGCTCCAGTATAACAGGGAGCCGCGCTTCCTCCGCGCGAGTCGCCGTTGTCCCCGGCAACTCCTTTGCAGTAGAGTGGCAATTGGCTAGCGTAGGCCCAAGGCTGCAGGCGAGCGATGGACACGATTCCCCCAATCCGCGAACTTCTTTTCACCTTGTTATTGAAGGTGGGCGTAGCTTCATCAATCGCTGCATTGCTGGCGCGCTGGAATACTTTCCGCCGCGTCCTTTTCACCGAACAACGTGATTCCGACCAGAAACTGAAGCTGATGCTCTTTATGACGCCGGCGCTTATCGTTGGCGTCACGCTGCGCCTTGTCAGCCCTGCCTACCGCTTTGCCGATCTTTCTCTCGAAGGCGCATTCCTGATGGGGCTCCTTGGTGGCCGCGTGGTCGGCCCCATCGGCGGCGCCATTATCACTATTCCCGCCCTGATGGGCCACGAATGGCTGGCGATGCCAGCGGCCTCCGCGGCGGGCTTGCTCGGCGGGCTGATTCGCCAGCTCATCCCAGACAAAGAGGACTTGTGGAGCTTCGGGCCGTTCACCTTCCTGAACATTCCGAAAGCCATCATGCGCATGGTGCGCGAAGCCGAAATTATGTGGGAGATGTTGCCGCTACTCACGTGCGTGGGCCTGGAACTCGGCCGTGTGGCGCTGGTGATGGCTACAAAACCCAAGTGGCTCTTTGCCATCGATCCGCACTGGAATTGGGTGCTGTGCATGGTGGTACTGGGCACGCTGATGAGTGTGGCGGCGCCCCTCAAAATCTGGAACAACACCCGCATCGAGATGAACCTGGAGCGCCACCAGCAACTCCTGCTGCGCGCAAGGATGGATGCGCTCTCCAGCCAGATCAATCCGCATTTTCTTTTTAATACGCTCAACACGGTCTCTGCGCTGATCCGCATCGACCCGGACTCCGCGCGCGGCGTAGTGCTGAAGCTGAGCAACATTCTCCGGCGGCTGCTGCGCAAGCACGAAACCTTTGTGCCGCTCCGCGAGGAGCTCTCCTTCATTGACGATTATCTGGACATCGAAGTGGCGCGCTTTGGCCGCGACAACCTCGATATCGTGAAAGAGATCGGCGCCGAGACCCTGGAAATCTTCATTCCCAGCATGCTGCTGCAGCCGGTCGTGGAGAACAGCCTCAAGCATGGGCTGGCGCCTAAGCTGGAAGGCGGCAAAATCCATTTGCGCACCTCCAACCGCGACGGGCGCCTGCACATCGATATCCAGGACAACGGTGTCGGCATCTCGGAAGAAAAGATGCCCCATGTCTATGTCGAAGGCATTGGCTTGAGCAACGTCCGCGAACGGCTTCACGTGCTTTATGGCGACGACTTCCGCCTCGACATCGAAAGCCATGAGGGGCAGGGAACGATCATCCACATTGACGTGCCCGAGCTTGTGCCGGTCATCCCCGAAGTGAGCGTAATTTAGCCGGGAAGCCCGCAAAAGGAGAGGCAAGAAAGAGCTTGACAGGGTCCCGTGTGTACAGTGTATTCTGTACATACTGAAATGAGCGACACTACTAAAACTTCTCTCACTCCCGTAGCTCAGAAGTTCATCCTTCACTGGGGCGAAATGGGCACCAAGTGGGGCATCAACCGCACCGTGGCCCAGGTGCATGCCTTGCTCTTCCTCTCGCCCCACCCGGTCCCGGCGGATGAAATTTCCACCACACTTTCCGTGGCACGCTCGAACGTCAGCACCAGCCTGCGCGAATTGCAGGGTTGGGGCATCGTGCGTGTGGTGCATGTCCTGGGCGAGCGCCGCGACCACTTCGAGACCACCAAGGACGTCTGGGAGATATTCCGTACTGTCTCGGAAGAGCGCAAACGCCGCGAAATTGACCCGACTCTCCGTGTGTTGGCGGAGTGCGTCCAGGAATTGAAGGCTGGCCCGCAGGCCGAGGCGTATACGCGCGAACGCCTGGAGAGCATGCTGGATTTTCTGACTATCATGACCGGACTATTCGAGGAGATTCTGCGGATGCCGGTGGGCGCGCTGAAGGGTGTCGGCAAGCTGCGAGGCAGGGTGATCACACTGCTGGGCAGCGAGAAGCAGAAGGCCGGCTGAGCGAGTGATTCGTCGCTAATAAGTGCAGATCGAGAGATGGGCGAAAACATGATTTCACTGGCGAGCGAATACACGGACGGCAAAGGACGGCATGCCAAAGGCTGGCTGTTCTTTGATGCCGAGTGCGGGTTCTGCACCCGCCTGGCCCGCTGGCTGGAGCCCATTTTGGCGCGGCTTGGGTTTGCGGTTGCGCCTTTGCAGGACCCCCGCGTTGGCCCTTTGCTAGGAATGCCGCGCCAGGAATTATTGCGCGAGTTGCGATTCTTGCACTCGGATGGCGGCTATTACGGCGGCGCGGATGCAGTAATCGCCGTTGCACGCGAAATCTGGTGGGCGCATCCTCTGGTCTGGCTGGCCGGAATTCCTGGCATTATGCCGCTCCTGCATGCCGGCTATCGCTGGGTGGCCTCCCAACGGAGTTGCGCCGCGGTGACCACCGAGTGCAACGGCCATACCTAGCACCCTTGGCTTCTCCATGCTGCGCTGAGATGACAGGCAGGTCAGGGAGTGCCCATGCAGGAAAAGAATACGCGAGATGAGACGGTCGTAATCACGGGCGCTTTCAGCTACACAGGCAAATACGCCACCAAGCTGCTGCTGAGCTGTGGATACAAAGTCCGCACATTCACAAATCATCCTGGACGCGAGAATCCGTTTGGCGACCGGGTGGAAGTTTTTCCTTACGCTTTCGATCGTCCCGAACGATTGATAGAGGCGTTCCGTGGCGCTTCGACGCTGATCAATACGTATTGGGTGCGGTTCCCTCGCGGCAAGACTACTTTTGAAACCGCAGTCCACAACACGTGTCTTTTGATTAATGCAGCAAAGAACGCCGGGGTCAGGCGCATTGTGCACGTCAGCATCGCCAACCCATCCCTTGAGTCGCCTCTCGGCTACTACCGCGGGAAAGCTCAATTGGAGCAAGCTGTGATGGAGTCGGGCCTCTCGTACGCCATCGTGCGTCCCACGGTCATTTTTGGCCTCGAAGATATTCTCATCAACAACATTGCCTGGTTCGTCCGCCATTTTCCTGTGTTCGCTGTTCCTGGCGATGGCCGCTACGGCGTCCGGCCAATTTATGTAGAAGATATCGCACGACTTATGGTCGAAGCTACCGGGCAGGAAGAGAGCGCCGTGTTCGATGCCGTCGGACCGGAAACGTTCACATTTGAGGAGCTTGTCAGGCTGATTGCAGCCGAAGTGAGCAGGCCGGTCCGTATCGTTCGTGTGCCAGCCCTTGTGGCGTATCTCTGCACGCGCTTGACGGGCCTGATGTTGCGGGATGTTGTCCTGACACGGGAAGAGTACAAGGGGCTCATGAGCGACTTACTCGCCCCTCAAGGACCACCGACGGGGGAGACTCGCCTTAGTCAATGGCTCTCAGAAAACCGAGAACGGGTCGGCCGCCACTACGCTTCAGAGGTGGCGCGCCACTACGCAGTCCCTGCATAGAAAAGGCGCCCGCCTCAGAAGGCGGCCGCTACAAAAGCTTGGGTGATTCGCTGCAATCGCGCCGAGAAACTCGGCTCAGCTCATGCTGCTGATTCAGACACGGGCGACTAGCGAGCCTTCGAGGACCTGCTCGTAGTAGCGCTCGTACATGGGGATGACATCGTTCGCGCAGTAGTTTTTCCTCGCATGAATGCGCGCGAGTGTCCCTATTTCGCGGCCGCGATCGGCGCGCGACAGCAACTCAATCGCATAGCGCCCCGCCTGTTGCACATCGCCGGGTTCCACCAGGTAGCCATCCACGCCGTGTTCAATCACTTCCGGAATGCCTCCGGCATTGGTGGCAATCACCGGCACCTCGCATGCCATCGCTTCCAACGCTGCCAAGCCGAAGGACTCCAGCCGCGAGGGTAGCAGGAACAAATCCGCCTGGCCCAGCTTTTCCCGGACACCATTTTGTTTCCCAAGAAACAGGACATCCTTGTCTACGCCGCGGGTGCGCGCAAGTTCCTCAGCCGGAACACGGTCCGGGCCGTCGCCGATCATAACGAGTTTGGCGGGCATCTTTTCGCGCACCAGAGCGAAAATCTCAATGGCGTCGAGGATGCGCTTAACGGGCCGGAAATTCGAGAGGTGCATGAGGATGGGTTCGCCATCGGGGGCCCACTCCGCGCGCAGCTTGGGATTCGGATGGCGGCAGTACAGGTCACAATTGACAAAATTGGGAATGACTTCGATGGGACGCTTGATGCCAAATTCCTCCACGGTGCGCCGGTACAGATAATGCGAAATGGAAGTAACGCCATCACTCTGTTCAATGGAATAGCGGGTGATCGGCAGAAAATTCGGATTATTCCCCACCAGGGTAATGTCCGTACCATGCAGCGTCGTGATGAACGGCAGGCGGCGCGGCGCGGCCATTTGGCGGGCAAGCAAGGCGCTGACGGAGTGGGGGATAGCGTAATGGACGTGGAGAATGTCCAAGGATTCAGCTTCAAAAACTTCCAGCATCTTTACGGCGAGGGAAAGCGTGTACGGGGAATGGTCAAAAAGGGGATAGGAGACGACTGCAGCCTCATGGAAATGGACGCGCGGATCGTTCGGGTTCATGCGGATGGGCGGAGCGTACGTGATGAAGTGCACGTCGTGCCCGCGGGCCGCCAGTTCTTGACCCAACTCGGTGGCAACTACACCCGAGCCACCGTAGGTGGGATAGCCGGTAATTCCGATACGCATAGAAGGCCTCAATCAAAAATTCGCGCGGCAACCGAAACGGACCAGCTTGCGTGCGGGGTAGCAAGCCCAGATACTAGAGTTGCGCGGACCGCCGGCGGAAATGCCTGCCAGCGGAATAGTACAACGATTAGACGCAAGAGCGGGGGAGAAGGTGACACGTTTGACGGGCAAAGTGGCAGTTGTCACCGGTGGCGGCACGGGAATTGGCCGTGTTTCTCGCGTCCGAGGAGTCTTCCTGGATGACCGGAACGGCGATACCCTTGGACGGCGGGCTCTCGGCGTACTGAAAGACCAGAGGCGGAAATGTCACGCAAACTGAGCAGGGAAGAGAAGATGGCTACCAAACTGGTCCGCCGCCGCATGCGCGAGAGCAAAGCCACCGAGCTCTTTGGATTCGACGTGGAGAGCGTTCACGATGGCCGCGCGATTTTCCGCCTTGACGTGCGGCCGAAGCACAAGCAGATCCACGGCGTCGTCCACGGGGGAATCCTTGCCGCTCTTGCGGACACCGCCGCGGCGATTGCGGCGTACACGGTGATCCCGCGCGGAACGGAAATCGCCACACTGGAGTTGAATATCAATTACCTGGAACCGGTGCCGGGTGGAAGAGTGAAAGCGGACGCACGGGTATTGCGGTCGGGTAGGAACTTCATCGTCACGGAATGCGAAATTTTCAATGAAACGGGGTCGCTGGCGGCCAAGGCTCTGCTCACTTTTTCCGCCGCCTCGGGTCACATCCTGAAGAAATAGCGATTACTCTTCGCCGCCCTGCGAGGATTCTTCGCCGTCCTTATAAACATACTTAATGAAGCGCTTGAATAACATCAGATTCGGCGCGCCCTCGCGGGTCAGTTTGATGCAGTCGCGGTCGTACCATTCGATAAAGCCGCGAAGCTCTTCACCAGATTCCAGAACCACGATCATCGGCGTGCGGCTCTGCATCTGCTTAACCCAGTAGAAGTTCTCGGCGTGCGTGAGCTCAGGAGGCGCCGGTTTCTTGCTGGGCAGGGGCCCGAGGTGCTGGGGGCGTGGGGCGGGCTGTTCCTTGGCGTCCGCAAAGTTGGGACGATACAAGCGGCGATTCACCATGGTTGCTCCTTGGAGTGAAAAGGGTATTTCAGTATATAAGATGCAAGGCCTGCCACTCTGGTTTCGCTCATTATCTCTTTTTTGGGTGGCGCCCGAAAATCTATTTTTCAGTTTCGAGCCGGGGTGTCGCCCGCGGCGGGCGGGGCCAGAGAGGCGGCCAAAGCGTCCAATCCAAGCTGGCGATTCAGATTGCGGCGCGCGCCGGCAGTGAGCTCATCCAGACCGGTAATCGCGCGCACGACCCACGCAGAAGAGATATTCCCAGCCACTGCGTCTAACTCTTTGGCAAGGTGCGGGTTCCTCAGCACAGGCAATTTCACGCCGGAGGTGAGTTCCAGAAGGTCGGACAAGAGCCCATAAAATACACCGGATAGTTCTTCAAAGGAGGACTCGCGATCCTTCGCCAGAGTGTTGGTGTCTGCGAAGAGCTGCGCGTAACCTTGCCCTCGCGCCGCGCGCTCCAGAATGCGCAATGCGATTTTGCGTTTCTCCGCCGTCTCTTCCACATTCATTTCCAGGGCCAGGCCCGGACTTCCTTCGGAGAGTTGTGCCGCCAGCTTGACTTGCGATGGACTGCGTTCACTGTGCGTTTTCAGGATGCTTTCGACTTCCGCCTGAGGCAGTGGCGCAAAATGAAATTGCATGCAGCGCGAAACGATCGTCGGCAGCAGGTTAAACGGCGAAGTCGCGGTCAGGATCAGCGTCGCCGAGCCCGGTGGCTCTTCCAGAATCTTCAGGAAAACACTAGCCACATCCCAGCGCATGGTTTCCGCAGCGTCCAGTATGAACACACGGCGGCGGCCTATCGGTTGAAAATACGCAGCCCTTTGCACCGCGCGTAGTTGACCGATGCGCAGCACCGGCCGAGCCACGGGACTTTTCAGGCGAACGGGATCGGGCACCAGCGCCCAGACGTCCGGATGAGTCTGCAAGATTAAGGGAATGCGCTCAACGGCGGCCGCGTCCGCGCTTTCGCCGCGCTCCGCCAGGCCTTGCTCGACAAGTTTCTGGGGCTCGGCAAGTAGCGCAATACGCTGGCAGGTGGCGCATTCGCCGCAGAAATCGTCGGTAAGCCGCTCGCAATTGGCCGCTTCCGCAAACATGCGTGCCAGGGTGTATTTGCCCACGCCGCGCGGACCAGTGAAGAGCAGCGCGTGCGGCACCCGATCGGCACGAAATGCTCCGCGCAGCGCCGCCACGATCTTCTCATTGCCCAGAAAATCGGAAAAACCCATGGTTCAGCCTTTACCGAGGTTGGCGAGGAGGGGTCTGACCGCCTGCATGGTCTCCGCCGCAATGTCTTCGGGAAGTCTCACACAATTATTTTGCGCATCGAAGCACTGAATCGTGGCCCAGGGGCGGCTGCGGGAGAGCATATCGTACATCTCCGCGGCGTCTTCCAGGTGGCGCAGATTGTTCTCCTGCAGGTCACGCTTTGCGCTGGTATACGCGCGGCCGGACTTGCGCGCCACGAGTTGCTGAGCCTGCGAGGGCGGGATGCGCATGTAGAGGATGAGATTCTCCCGCGGAAGACCGTAAATCGTATATTCCAGGTGCTCGATCCAGCGCAGAAACTCCGCACGCTTCTCCGGCTTGGCCCGTGCGACCTGATGAGCCAGGTTCGAGCCGACGTAGCGGTCCACGAGCACGACCTTACCTTTATCCAAGGCGGCTTCAATCAGCGGCTTCGCTTCAAAGCGATCACCGGCGTAGAGCAGCGCGGTAAAACGCGGATCGACGCTTTCGAGCGGCCCAAAATCACCGTTCAAGAATTTCCCAACCATGTTCCCAAACCAAGAGTCATACTGTGGGAATCCCGTGGAATACACCGAGATTCCCTCGGCTTTCAGGGAGAGTTCCAAAAGTCTTGCTTGCGTTTGTTTTCCGCTTCCGTCAATTCCTTCGATGGCAATCAACAATCCGTGCGTGGTCATGGCACCTATCAGTGGCAGGGGGAGGCTACCTGTGGCAGCCAGTTTAACTGCATCGCGAAACTCGTGCAACGCCTCGGGGGCCGGTGAGGTAACCAGTTTGCCGGGGTCGGCGATTCGCCGCAGTGCGTGTTACGATTTCTTCCGGGCCTCTTCGAGAATCATCTTGACCACGATCGCAGACAATCTGATGCGGCTGCACGAGCGGATTGCCGCTGCCGCCCAGCGCGCGGGACGCCCCGCGGAGGAAATCACGTTGATTGGCGTCTCCAAGATGCACCCGGCCGATAAGATTCGCGAAGCGTTCGGGGCAGGGCTGCGCCACTTTGGTGAAAATCGCGTGCAGGAGTGGGAAGGGAAGCGCGCGGCATTGGCCGACCTTCCCGCAACATGGCACCTGATCGGCCACCTCCAGAGCAACAAGGCCGCGCGGGCCGCCAACGCGTTCACTTCCATCGATTCGCTGCACCAGTGGGCGCTGGCGCAGCGCATTGACCGCGCCGCAGCGGAAAAATTGCCCGCCGAGCCAAAGCGTGTGCTAATTGAGGTGCATCTCGGCGGTGAAGAAACGAAGAGCGGCGTGGCCGAAGGCGAACTCCCCGCCCTCGCGGAAAAAACTTTACAACTCGAAAAATTACACCTTGCCGGACTGATGTGCATCCCTCCGTTCCTGGAAGACCCGGAGGAAGTGCGTCCGTATTTTGCGCGGCTTCGGCAATTGCGCGATGCCCTCGAAACGCGCTTGGGCCGGCGCTTGCCCGTGCTTTCGATGGGGATGTCGCACGACTTTGAGGCCGCCATTCAGGAAGGCGCAACCGAAATTCGCGTCGGCACCGCGCTCTTTGGTACCCGGTCGTCACCGCAATGAATCCAATGGCTGCAGCACTTCAATGAGGAGAGTCCATGACGCTTTTTACGCCTTTGCGTCTGCGGGAAATTGAGTTCAGGAACCGCATTGGAGTTTCTCCAATGTGCCAATACTCGGCGAGGGACGGCCATCCGGGAACATGGCATCTCGTGCATCTCGGCAGTCGGGCCGTGGGCGGTGCGGCGCTGGTAATGACCGAAGCGTCTGCCGTGCAAGAGGTGGGGCGCATTTCGCCGACCGACGCCGGAATGTATCTCGACGCCCACGTGGATTCCTGGCGCCCGGTTGTGGAGTTCCTAAAGGAACAAGGAGCCGTCCCCGGCATGCAATTGGCCCACGCGGGACGCAAGGCAAGTACGGCCGCACCATGGCTCGGCGGCGGACCTCTCACGCACGAGCAGGGCGGCTGGACGCCTGTTTCATCCACCAGCGTTCCATTTGGTGCCGGCCATCCGATGGCCCGCGTGTTGACCCACGCCGAACTCGATCAGGTCGTGGTCAATTTCCAGCAGGCCACGCGGCGCGCCCTCGCGGCTGGTTTTAAGTTCGTGGAGATCCATGCGGCCCATGGCTATCTGTTGCACCAGTTCTATTCTCCGCTCTGCAACGACCGTAAGGACGACTATGGCGGCAGTTATGAGAATCGCATTCTCCTGCTGCTGCGCGTGACGCGGGGGGTCCGCGAAACCCTGCCGCAAGCTCTCCCGCTCCTTGTGCGAATTTCGGCGACCGATTGGAAAGAGGACGGATGGAATTTGGAGCAAAGCATTGAATTGTGCCGCAAGTTAAAGGCACTTGGAGTTGACCTGGTGGACGTGTCCTGCGGCGGAATTTTGCCGGGCATAAAGATCCCCGCCGGGCCGGGCTATCAGGTGGGATTCGCCGAGGCCATTCGTCGGCAGGCTGGCGTGGCAACCGCCGCCGTCGGGATGATCACGGATCCCTCACAAGCGCAATCCATCATTGCCACCGGCCAGGCGGACATGGTGTTTCTGGCGCGCGAGATGCTACGCGATCCCTATTGGCCGAGGCGCGCCGCCGCCGCACTGCAGACCAAAATCAAGCCGCCCGTGCAGTATGAAAGGGCCTGGTAAGCGATGATCTATCTGGAACTTTCAGATGATGCAGCAAGGGGCACGGTCAACTTCACCGTGCGCGTGCAGCCACGCGCCAGTAAAGATGAAATCGCCGGCACCTTGGAGGGCGCTCTGAAAATCCGCCTCCGCGCCCCGGCCATCGAAAATCGCGCCAATGAGGCTCTTGTCGTTTTCCTGGCGGAGCTTTTGAAAAGGCCAAAGTCGGCTGTTAGAATTCAAAGCGGCGAACACAGCCGCACGAAGCGCGTCGAGATTCATGGGGTCACGCGCCAGCAGGTGCTGGAACTTCTCTACGAGGAAGCCTGACCAACTGGCTTAAAGATGGTTGATGCGGGCTGCTGTTGAAGTGACCTGCGGACGCACGATCCTCTGGGGCGAGGATACAAATGAGCGTGAAAATTGCCGAAATTCAAAATGATTTGCGCGCCGCCAGGCTCCACGGCTGGCTCTTCTACGATTTCCGCGGGCGCGATCCCATCGCTCACCGCGTACTCGGCCTTCCGGAGGCCATGCGCACGCGCCGTTGGTTCTATTTCATCCCGGCCAAAGGTTCACCGCGAAAACTCGTGCACAAGATCGAATCGGAATCCCTGGCCGCTTTGCCGGGCGAAACGCTTTATTACGCCGGCCTGGAGGAACTGCAAGGCGGCCTGAAAAAGCTGCTGGGGCGCGCGAAGACCATTGCCATGCAGTATTCGCCGAAGAACGCCATTCCCTACGTCTCCATGGTGGATGGCGGTACCATTGAAATGGTGCGCAGCGCCGGTGCGAAGGTGGTCACTTCCGCCGATCTGGTACAGAAATACGAAGCGTGCTGGAGCCAGGAACAACTGGATTCCCACATGGCCGCGGGCATCGCGATTGACCGTATCGTCCGCGAAGCCTTTTTGCACGCGGCGCAATCCGTGCGCGAGAAAAAGTCTCTGACCGAGTACGACCTGAAGGAATGGATGCTCCAGAAATTCGACCAGGCAGGTATTGCGACCGAAGAAGGCCCGGACGTGGCCGTCAATGCCAACGCCAGCGATCCGCACTATGCGGCGACGCGCGAGAAGGCCGCCCCCATTCGCGAAGGCGACCTCCTGTTGCTCGACGTTTGGGGCAAGCAGAAAGCCGCGGGGAGTGTCTACTACGACGTCACCTGGGTCGGCTATCTTGGTGCAAAGGTTCCGGCAAGGTATGCGAAAATCTTCGAGCTGGTTCGCGAGGCGCGGGATCGCGCCGTGGAGTTGATTCGCTCCAGCGTGAAGGCCGGGAAGCCATTGCAGGGCTGGCAGGTGGATCAGGCGGCCCGGAATGTGATTGAGAAGGCCGGCTACGGCAAGTACTTCTTTCATCGCACCGGCCACAGCATCGGCCAGTCGGTGCACGGCAACGGCGTGAATATGGACGGCTTGGAAACGCGCGATGAGCGCCACCTGATTCCGCGCACCTGCAACTCGGTCGAGCCGGGCATCTATCTCCCCGAGTTTGGAATTCGCACCGAAGTGGATGTATACGTGGACGAGAAGGAAGCCCGCGTAACCGGAGCGGTGCAAACGGAGATTCTGGCCCTCCTCGCGTGAGGCCAGCACAAGGCAGGCATATGGCCAACGAAGTTACACAGCAAACGCCGCAAGAAACGCCAGCGCAGCCTCCGGATACCGGTATGCAGCGCGAGCGCCTGGCTTGGGCGATTGGCATTGCCGGTTGGCTTTTGCCCGGGTTAGGCCATGCACTGCAGCGCATGTGGGCTCGCGCCGTGGTCGTATTTCTCGCCGTTGGTTTGCTGGTTGTCGCGGGAGCGACCATGCGCGGCAATGTGTTTAGTTCGAACGGGGGCGACGCTTTTGACACACTCGGCTATGTCGCCGATCTGGGCACTGGCAGTTTCTATATGGCGGCGCGTGCCCTGGAGCGTGATGGCGCCGATGTCTCCCATGCCGATGGAGATTACGGCACGCGTTTTCTGGCTACCGCCGGCATGCTGAATTTATTGGCCGCTTTGCATGCCTACGAAGCGGCGCGAGGACGCAAAGCGTGATTGCCACGAATGGCTTTGCGTTGACGCATTTCCAGGCCTTCCTGCTGTTCGCGGCGGTGATTTCGATTGCTTTCGGCTTTCTGGGACGCCGCCGCCCGAAGGACCGCATCAAGTACATCCTCTGGTCGTTTTTCCTGTTCCTGGCCGTGGGAATTGGCATCGCCTGGGCCATGTACCCATTTTCGCGCTGAGGCATCTTCTGGCAACATCGCGCGCGGCGAATTGACACGCATTTTCAGCGGATGCTATCGTCAATGGTAAGGCCGAGGTAGCTCAGTGGTAGAGCAGCCGATTCGTAATCCAGGCCCCGCCCAACGCAGCAAAACGAATCCTAACTATCTCTAACCGAATCAATTCGCTAAGTTGTCGCGTGTGCTGATTGTGTTTCCCTTTTTTTGCATGAATTTGGGTCCGTTGATGGAAGTTTGATGGAAGTCAGAAACCTTGTGACCGTTCGCAACTGCTTCCATGAAGAGACTTCAATTCGTGGGCCAGTGCCGTGACAGAGCACTTTCATTTGGTAGCTTGAAATTACGCGGCACGGATGGCAACCAAAGTCGCGTTTGGGAACCCTGAAGAACAACTAGTGGACCATGAATGGACCAAGGAACGAACTCTGCAGCGGAGCGGCAGAAGCCCATGAATGACACGGAGTGACTTTGGATCGCAACCTCCCCAAGCTTGGGAGATGGGGTTCGACTCCAACCGCAGGCACAGTGCTTTGAATTCTGCGCAGCGTCTCCGACTCATATTTTCTTTTTAGTTCAGTTCAGGGCTCATCGCGGCCTCCAAGGAAGTCATATTGGAGGTCATATTGTTTATTTCTATAACGTTCAGGCGGTCGAACGTGAGTTCGCCCGCGGTGACGTTTGGGAGGACGGCGATGAGGAGATGGGATCGGTTGTTGGAAGCGTATGTGGAGGAGTACCGCGCCAGGGGAGTGAGTCGGGAGTCAGTGACGTATACGCAGGCGCGGCTAGACCGCTGGGGACGATGGCTGAAGGGGCGTCGCCCACGCATTGGCATCGAGCGTATCGATGCCGAGCTGATCACGCGCTACGTGGCGAGTTGTTCGAGCTTCCGCGCCAAAGCGACCGTTTCGGGAACGCTGAGCTCCATGCGGGGCTTTGGTGACTACCTGGTGCGCCTGGGACTGTGGAAGATCAACCCGTTGCGCTGGATGAAGGGGCCGAAAGTCACGCCCTACAGCCGCTTGCCGAAACGGATTGACCACGCGCACATGGAAGCGATGTGGCGCGAAGCGGCGAACCGTCACGGTAGCTACAGTTCGTATTTGTGGATTACGGTGCTGGCGTTGCTCTACGGCACAGGCCTGCGTCGCGGCGAGTTGGAGCGGCTGAACCTCGATGCCTTGGATCGCGGCGAAGGAACCTTGCGCATCGATGGCCGCAAGACCGGACGCGAGCGCTGTGTGCCGTTGCCGGAGATGGTGCTGCGGTGCCTGGATGCGTATCTGCCGCTTCGCCACAACCAACTGGAGCAGACCAGATGCTGCGGCGAGTGCGCTCTGTTGGTGAGCCGCACCGGCCAACGTCTCAGCGGCCAAGCGATCAGCAACGGGATTCACGCCATCGCGCGCCGTGCGCAAGTGCCCATTCACAGCGTGCATCAGTTTCGGCATAGTTGCGCGTCCGATCTGCTACAGGCCGGCGTGCACCTGGCCGAAGTGCAGCGCATCCTCGGGCATTGCGGCATCGCCACCACCGTGCGCTATGTGCATATTGCCGATCCGCAGCGCCGTGCGGCGATGACGCTTCATCCGCTCAACGATTGGCTGGTACCGGCCCAACAGAGGGTAAGCGCATGAAAAACACGAACCCCGTAGCGATGGATCCGTGGATCGAAGGCTATTTGAGTTACCTCGATAAAGTGGGACGCAAGACGCCGCGCACGGTCATCGATGTGCGTTGCACGCTGCGCCGTGCCATCCGCCGATTTGAGACCGTGCGTCCCGGTGTCGCGCTGTGGCATCTGCAGCTGGAAGATTATTTGCATTGGCTGGAAGCCGAGCGTCAGGGCGGGTGTACCGAAAGCACCTTGGCGAAATACCTCAGCCACGTGCGCGGATTACTCGAGTACGCCTGGCGCAGCGGCCGCACCGAGCGCAACGTGCTCGATGGATTCAGTCTGCAGCATTCGCTGCCACGCACGGCGCCGAAGTCACTCAACCTGGAAGAAGCCGAGAGGTTGGTCGAAGCCACCACCGCTCCTGGGCCCACCGCCCGACGCGATCGCCTGGTCATATTGCTGCTGTATGGTTGCGGGTTGCGCACGAGCGAACTGTGTGCGCTCGATGTCGCACATGTGAACCGCGAACGCCAGGAACTGCTGATCCTCAGGGCCAAAGGGGATCGCCCGCGAGCCGTTCCCATCCCCCAAGCGCTGTACACCGAGTTGCTGGCTTATCTGCTGGAGCACGGAAAACGCGGGCCGCTGTTTCGCACCTGCATTCATAAGCGACGCCTGCGGAGCCACGATGTTTGCGAGATTGTCACGGCCGCTGCAGCGCGTGCGGGATTGCGAGACGACGTTACCCCACGCACCCTGCGGCACAGTTTTGCCACGCACTTGATGGATCGTGGCGTCGATCTGGCCATCATCGCCTCGTTGATGGGACATCGCAGTCCGCAGGAAACCGGCGTTTACCTCCATGTTTTGCCGGGGCGAGCACAGGCTGCAGTGCGCAAGCTAGAGATCGGAAATCAGTAAATAAGGACATACCACAAGTCTGTGAGGTTGGCGATCGTCGTTTCCAGGCCATGCCAATGCGAGATTTTTTATCGAAACAGTGGAATCGGAGGCTGCTCATGAAATGGTCGTTCTGGATCGAGCTTTACATTCGCACCCACTGCGTCGCGAGGGGCTTGCGTCCGCTGACCCTCGTCGCTTATGAAGATGCCCTGCAGCAGTTCCGCGAATGGGGGCGTGTCGCGCTGTCGGATCGCGCACCGGATCAGATTACGGCGCGCGATGTGCTCGCTTATCTGCAGTATCTGCGTGAGGTGCGTGGGAACGGAGATTCCGCCGTGAACCGTGCCGTGGTGGTGCTGCGGCGTTTTTATCGTGCCATGGTGGCCATGAGCTATCTCGATCATGCGGCGAATCCGCTGGTCGGCTTCCCATCGATCAAGGCCGCACCACGCAAGCTACCTGTCACGCTCTCCACAGACGAAATTCGCCGTTTGTTGGACGGACCCAAACCTGACACAGTGATTGGTCTGCGAGATCGCGCGATGCTGGCTCTGCTTTATGGTACCGGCATCCGCGCTTCCGAGTGTGCTTCGCTACGCAACGGCGGAGTCGATCTGACGCAGTTGACTATCACCGTGCAAGGCAAGGGTGGCCACGAGCGCGCCATCGCGATCAGTCCGGAACTCGCTGCAGTGCTGCGTAACTATGCGCAAGTCCGTGGTCCTGCGATCCCCGTTGCGCCATTCTTTCGCTCGCGCTTCGGGCGGACGCTGTCGCGTGGCAGCGTCTACGAACGCGTACGCACATGGGGTCAGCGTAGCCGCGTCGGTTTCCCGCTCTCACCACATCGGCTGCGGCACACATGCGCAACCCACTTGGTACGCGCCGGTGTTGGCTTGGTGACCATTCGTGATCTGCTCGGCCATCGGCTGATCACCAGCACCCAGATCTACTTGCATGTCACTGCTGATGATCTTCGCGCTGCCGCAGCGCGTCACCCCATCAGTACACTGCTCAACACCGTCAAGCATTTGCTTGCTCCCGGACCATTGCCATTCCAGAAGTCCCGCGCGTTTTCCTGCAGCGGATAGCGCGCTATCCGCTGCAGGAAACAGTCCCAGCCCATCCCTTTTCACACACCGACGGCACGGTGATAGTGAACTACGCCTCGAAACAGTCTTGAAACGTAAATCGAGTTAGTTCTTGGCTCTGAAACGCTCTGAGAGTAGTATCAATCTCGGTGTCAGCCTTGTTCGCACTCTCTCACAGAGACTGTTGCACTTCTGTAAGCGACAAGAATGGCACTGCCGACGAGCCCCGCACTCGAACTAAATACGGCTACGACACTTTGTCGCGGCTCTTGAGCGTAACCCACGCCAAGGGCGGAGCGACGCTGGACGGCGCGACCTACACGGTGGACAACGCGGGCAACCGCACGGCGAAGAGCGATCTGTACGCCGGTGTGACCACCAACTACGGCTACGACAACATCTACGAACTGCTGAACGCCACGCAGGGCGGCAGCACCACGGAGAGCTACACCTACGATTTCGTGGGCAACCGGCTCACAGCGCTGGGCAGCGCGGCGTGGAGCTACAACACCTCGAACGAGCTGAATTCGCGGCCAGGCGTTTCCTACGCCTTTGACGCGAACGGCAACACCACCACCAAAACCGACTCCACCGGTACGACAAACTACACCTGGGACTTCGAGAACCGGCTCGCTAGCGTTACGTTGCCCGGCTCCGGTGGAACCGTGACCTTCAAGTACGATCCCTTCGGCAGAAGAATCTACAAGTCCTCCAGTTCCGGCACGAGCATCTTCACCTACGACAACGACAATCTCATCGAGGAAACGAACTCCGCCGGTAGCGCAGTGGCGCGCTACAGCCAGGGGCTGAACATCGATGAGCCACTCGCAATGTTGCGCTCTGGAGTGACCAGCTACTACGAAGTGGACGGCCTCAGCTCCACCACCTCGTTGAGCAACGGCGCTGGCGCGCTGGCGCAAACTTACATGTTCGATTCGTTCGGGAATCTGACCGCGTCCACGGGCTCGCTCACGAATCCCTTCCGGTACACGGCCCGCGATTTTGACTCTGAGACAGGCCTTCAATTTTCGAGGGCACGATACTACGATCCGCAAGCAGGCCGTTTCATTTCCGAAGACCCAATGAGATTCGACGCTGGAATTAATTTCTACCGGTATGTCAAGAACAACGCGACGAATCTCGCAGACCCATTTGGACTCAAAGTTCAGAAATGCTGCCGCACTACGCAGATAAATTGGTGGGCAGATTTTATCTCAATGCTCGCCGGCCTAAAGCACTGCTTCATCAAGACCGACAAAGTGACGGCTGGGATGGGACCAGCCAACGGCGGTGCGTTGCCAGCGTGTCCGTATAACACTCCAACCAAAATTACAGATCAGTCTGCCGATGCTGTGTCCCCGGGAGACTGCAAAGACGTTCCTGGTGTAGACGAAACCTGTGTGAACAATGCGCTCCACATTGGGACGCCAACAGGGAAATGGACTGTTTCTAACCAGTGCAACAGCTTGGTGAACGGAATCCTTGAAAAGTGCAGTACATGCACCAAGAATTCAAGTGGTTTCGACCCGCTCACGTATGGTTTTGCTACGCATTGAGGTTGTTGTTGAAGGAGTGAAGGGACGACATGAATGCAAGAGCCACTAGAGTGGCGTATTGGTTGATCGCGATAGCCCTCCTTTTTGTTTCAGGGTGGTTTTTGAACATCGCGATGTACAACTGGTGGGCGGCGGGCTTTCCCCACAATGAATATCGTCACGCCTATGCTTCACGAGGAAATATTTTCTCCGTCTTGGCCATTGTGCTTTTCGCAGCGTTCGTATCGGTGGTCGTCGCCATTCTCCGTGCGAGTAAAAAGCGACGCATGGCGAAGACTTGACCCTGGTCACGCTGGTGCTTCTTCCCGGTCTTGATGGCACCGGGACGCTCTTCACAGATTTAATTTCTGAGCTTCCGCCAACGCTGAGCGTTAAGGTCGCCAGATACCCGACACAGCGATTCCTTTCCTACTCTGAACTTATTCCTTGCGTGCAGGAGTTAGTCCCAAACAGCAGTCCATTCCTTCTCGTGGCTGAGTCCTTCTCGACTCCGTTGGCCGCAAAACTTGCGGCTACACGCCCGCTGAATCTCGCAGGACTGATCCTGTGTGCTGGTTTCATTACAAACCCAATAGGAAGCTGGGCGCTGCTGGTCAGGGTGCTAGCAAGACCTTGGCTGTTCGAGCTTTCACCACCGGGGTTCGCGCTCAAGCACTTCCTTGTCGGAACCAGTCCGCCCAACGCTCTTGAGGACGGTGTTAGGGAAGCTCTACGACTCGTGAATCCTGGCGTTCTGGCCGGGCGGGTCCGGGCGGTTCTGGACTGCGATGCGAGAGAAGACCTAGCTCGAACTGAGATCCCGATGATGTACATCCAAGCGGAAAGCGACCGCTTGGTGCGAGCCGGATGCTTTAGTGAGGTTCAACGCCTTCGCCCGGATACCGTCTTGGCCTCCATCCCCGGCCCCCATCTTGTCTTACAGAGGGAACCAAGGAAGGCTGCTGAAGCCATCGTGCGATTCATTCATCGACTGCCCGGTCAGCGCACTGGGGCGAGCTGAGGGCCTGTCATGGCCGGTTACCGCCGAGCGCCGCAGAAGCGCGGGCAGAGCCATGCCTTCGGCATGGGGAGGGGTATGACACGTCACCCCTAAAGGGGCAGAACAGACCGAGGAATGAGACTGTAGGAGCGACTTGCGTGCCTAGCGGCCAGGGCTGAAGTCTCGTTCGATTGTTCGCTGTCTTTCCCGTGTCAGAGAAGATGGCGACTCACTCTTTTGTTCAATTGGTGGTTCTGATACGAGTGTCGACTCCAACGCGGATCGATGTGAAACGTCGCGGCCAAGCCCCTCGGCAAGTGCCGTCTTGTCGTTGGTGTAGATTTGCGCGTCGTAACGGGCGCGCGACACCGCGACGTATGCGAAGCGACGATTGATGAGTTTCTCTCCCCCCTGTTCGGTGTCCACATGGATAAGCACTCGATCAGCAGTCTGACCCTGACTGCTATGGCTCGTCACGGCATAGCCGTAGTCCAGATGCGGATTCTCTCGAATGTTGAACGCGATCGAGCGGCCCGAGTCGAGACGGATTCGGAGGTTGCCACTGTCGTCGAGCTTCTCGATGGTGCCCAGCTCACGGTTGGCGGCACGTTGGTCACGATTCGGGGCGGTGAACTGTATGCGGTCGCCCTCACTGAACGCCCGCTCTGCCTCTCGGTACAGCGTCACGCCTTGTAAACGGCGTGGGTCGTAGCTCAGACGCTGGCCATTTCCCCGGTCCACCGTAACGTGGTTCTGTTTTTCATCAACGCTTTCGACGCGCGCGTACTCTCCCGGTGCAATGCCAAGTGTTTTGCTGCCCTTGGCATACCGCACGACATTGCCGGGTTCGTATTGGGCAGCCCACTGGCGGTCTGCACCAGTAATCTCCTGCCGGGCGACCAACACCCTCATGTGGTGTTCGACGTACGGCATCTGGTCCGTATCCTGCATGGCAAAGTGAATGGCTTGGTTGATTGCCATCCGCGACTGGTTGTCGGGAGACACGACGAGCGTGCCTCTCGGCTGCTTCGCATATTCGTGCGCGATTACAGCGATGCGGTCGTCCCGGTCGGAGATCTCATGCACGCGGCCATCGGCATCGAGTTTCTTCATCGCCTCTGACACTTGCCCCCGCGAGAGCTTTTCCACAACGTCTTTGAGGGCCGGGTCCTTCTGCCGCACGATCTCGTCCAGTCGAGCCGTCTGGATTCCCGTTTCTTGTAACTGTTGATAGGGCCGGCCTGCTTCGACGGCTTGGTGTTGGCGTGTGTCGCCAACCAGCAATACACGGTCATTTCTTCCGAGCCGATGAAGGAATTCGTTCATCTGCCTGGTGCTCGCCAGACTCGATTCGTCCAGGATGTAGAAGTGTTTCCGTTGATCCTGCCTTTCAGCGGACTGGGCAAGATGCCGCTGCAACGTACTCGATCTGATTCCGACTTCTTCCAGTTTCTGTGCCGCGCGAGAGGTGGGCGCTAAGCCCCTGACGACATACTCTTCTCGCTCGGCGGCTTCGCGGATTGCTACCAGAGAGGTAGTCTTGCCTGCTCCGGCGACGCCTTCGAGCGCCATAAACTGATCTCGACTCGACAGGATTTGCTCGACAGCCCGGCGTTGGGTGTCGCTCACATGCCCATGGGCTTCTCGGATTGCTATGCGCGTGCCAAAGGTCGCCAGCGCGGGATATTTGTCCTGCCCCGCTCGCATGGTATTGATTGTGTCCTGCTCATAGCCGATCATCTCCGCGGTTGTAAACGCCCGATCAGGCGAGCAGCCTTTCTTTTGTGCTTCCACGAACTCACCGGATTTGACGCGCTCTTCGAAGTCGGCCTTCACCTGAGTCAGTGTCGCGCCTCCCATGGAGCGCCTGAGCGCATCTGCCAGCAGTGCGCGCTCATCGGCCACAGCGGTGCGTTCAAAGTTTCGTTCCTTTGCGAAGGTCACACCGGAGTGTGCAGTCTTCTCGCCTGAATCCCGGCTAACGCCAGATGCTCTTTCCTTTGCTTCCGCCTTCACATGCTCAGGCTGATCCCCGAACTCAGATGCCATGTCCTTGTGCCGCCGCTGCATTTCTTCGTGTGAGAGTTCGAGTTTTGCCTCACGCGTTTGGTGCGCCGCGATTTGCGCCGCCCCTGCTCCTCGTTGATTCTCCTTCGCCAGATGCTCTTCGATCTGTTTCCGACGCGGACTCGAAGCATCGAGATACTCGCGGCTGTAACCCTTGATTTCCGGTTGACCGCTTTTGCCGTGTTCGATCTCGTAGCCCAAGTCTTGCAGACGGTGTGCGAGTTCCGAGCGATACACAGCGGTGGCGTACTGCTGCGTGCGGTAGAGTTCCTGTGGTTGCAGTGGGCGTATTTCGCCGTTCTCAGTCTCTGTCAGATTAAAGAGGACGACATGCGTGTGAAGCTGCGGCGCTGCATAACCGTTTACCGGCCTCGCGCTGTCGTGCTCGAATTTCGCGGCAACCCACTTGCCCGTTGTCTCCGCCGGGAGATTCCCTCCAAGCCGGGCCTGGACGTATCGCTCCATCTCGTCCAGCGCGAGTCCGACACTGGCTCGATGGGCCTCTTGCACGCGTTCATCGCCGCCCACAAGCGCCGTCAGCGATACGCTTTTCGGTGCCGAGAATGTCGCATCCCACCCAGCGCGGTGCTCCATGGCCTTGACCGTTTTGCCCTGCTCGTTCACATATTCCCGCGCCGTTTGATAGCGAACCAGCTGCTCTCCGGTAATCGGATCCTGGCCGTCGCTGAGCCGTCGAAATTGTTCCTCCTGCACTCCGCCACGCAACCCCCACTTCTCGGCCAGTTTTCCGTGCCACTCGCCGCATATCCGTTCGCCTTCGCTGTAGTAGTTCTCTTGTGCGTTGCTGAACTCCTCCTGGTGATAAGCACGAGCTTGACCTGCACTGAGCGGCTTGGAAATGGTAAGCATGTGCCTCTACTCAAAAAAACATCTCGCTGTGGGCTTCACAGCGTGTTCGAACTCTGGGCCCTGAATCGGCTTCTGCTCCAATGGCGCTGGTTCCTGCCGCGTGTCGCTTGGCTGGGGCGTGCCCTCCGTTCCCGCCGCTGCTGCCATCTTGGGCGGCTCCTGGGCCAGTGCCTTTGCCATAATCGAGACGTGGGAATTGTCTTTGCTGAGCGGAACGTGGAGTTTCTTATTAAGACCCAACATCTGGTCCAGCATCGCGCGAAGCTTGTTCACGAAACCTATGCCACGGGAGCGGTGCTTGCGGTTGAACTGCGCCACAGTCATCAACTCTGGGCCTCTAAGTTTCCTCCCGTAGCGCGGCGCAGAAAAACGTTTGCGGTCCAGATAGGTCGCTGGCAACATGCCCGCGAAGAACAGAACCAGCCCAATCCACAAAGCTGGCCGGACAAGATCCATGAGGGTTTGGTTCTGATAAATCAAGTTGCCGATGTAGGCATGCATCTCGGCGTTGTTGTAATGGCCGCGATGGAATTCAAGACGCAGCGCGCCATGCTTCAGGGCTTCCTCGGAGAGGGCAAAAGAGTTCTTCCCACTTTCCGTGACTGTGGGAAGCACATCGCTGTCCAGTGCCAATCGGCTCCCCTTTCGTGTGGCCACTTGGAGCAGCGCGTACGAGCCGTTATCCCGCACTACCCCGACCACCTGCGAGCCCAGATAGGCGAGCAAATAATGTCGTTCAAGGGGCGTCCAGACCCGCATGTAGCGGAAGCCCTGGGTTCCTACAGTTGCCATGAAGGAGATGAGCGCCAGGGCATAGGTGTAGAACGGCTGAATGCTCGGCCCTCTCATGCCCTTTGCTCGGCTCCATTTCATGCGCATTGCTTTGCTCCGACTGGGTTGTCCCTCAGCCTCGCTGTGGCTCCGTAGTTGCCCTTGTCAGCCGTTCCAAGGCCTTCGTCGACTTGCTCGCATCGGCCCGTTTAATAATGTCGTCCATGGCCATGCTTGTGAGCGGCTCCCGGTTGGCAATGGTGAACAGGATATTCATCAGGATCATTCGTAGGGCCAGCAATTCCGCCACAATGGTTTGTTCGGCGGGACTTGGCTTTGCTGCCTTCAACAAGGCATCGCGCACCCACTCACTGATGGTTTGATCGCCCGCGAGGGTTTCAAACTGCGTGTACTCCTCTTCGGTGACTTTGGTGCTGATGGATTTGGTGCGTGGTGTAGGCATTGGGCACTCCTGGTTCTAATTCAAAGGCAGGAAAATGGGCGCGGTCGGACGCCCAACAAAATCAACAAGTTCCCATACGGGAACCACACGTTGGAGGACAGGAACCACGGTGAGCAAAAAAAACGCTAGCTGCCGCGTTTGCAGCAAGTTCCCGTATAGCACCCTTGGTTGCCGTACAGCACCCGAAACGGGGTGACGTGTCAATCCACTCCCGCTGCGAAGCAGCGCTCTTCATAGCTCACCGTATTCGAGAATCAGCGCATCCCACGCGAGGCGTACCTCTGGAACCTCCCACGCGCGGCGAAACAGCGCCTGGACCGACTTCCACTCCTTCTCCGAGAAACCGAACGTAATGCCGTTGTCGTGAGCACGAAACCAAAAATTCTTGCCCTTCTCTCTCTCGTCTTCCGGCTTCGCGGCGTAGCCAAAGAAGTGCTCACCATCCCAACGGGGAGTGGGACTTTCAGGCGTGAGTGCTCCGAGCATGCTCCGAAATTCCCCGATTCTCGGATACCCACTAAACGGATACATGGGGCCTCGGGGTCCAGGGAAGCTGAGGAGCATGGAGAAGTCATGGCCCTCCCCACGGGCAAACGAGAGTGTGTACCCCCCCTCTCTAATTGGGGCAATTGGCGTTTGGAAGAAGGATTCCCGTTGCGAGGGTTTGATTCGGACTGGTTGTTGAGTGAAGTGGTAGTGGCCCCGCGCGGCCAGTTGCCACAAGCCCGGCCAGAAGGGGCGAAGTGCGCGGTCCACGGCATCTGCCCCGGAGAGCTTTTCGTCCTCCAGCAACACAAGGAGATTCCGACCAGCGAGCAGCGGTTCCAATTTAGTTTCTGCTTCACTGAGCCGCTTGCGAGTCTCCGTGACTGTCCGGCGCACTATGTCAGAAGTTACTCCGTCGTCAGAAGTCTTCGCCCTTCCGGGGCGGCACTCGCGGGGAAGGTTGCCCAAGTAATATTCGTCGCGCTTCGACGGACGCTGATCGGAACGCAATTCGTAGACGGCAAGGAAGGCGTCAAGGACATCACCTAGTGACTCGCGGGAGACAGGATTTGGTGTTCTGCCGGAAAACGCTTCGAGACCTTGCTGGACGAAGTGAGCAACAGCGGTCCACTCTGCACGCGTCAAAACATGTTGTGCTTCTCCCTTGCGGCGGATTTGGATAAGGGCTTCCGTTGGGTTCACCAGCATGTCGACAACTTCGAGACGATCTTCGCGGGCCGATTCGAGGAGTTGCTTGGCAATCTCTGATGTCGAGACGCTCTCCCCAGTTCTCGTGGATACGAGTTTTCTGGCTTGCTCCAGGCGCGTTCGCAGTGCTTCGCTGATTCGAACCGAGAGGGTCTGTTGCTGTTGTGGTTTTTCGGGCACTAGGTTACCCCACTTCCTTGCGGTAGTGTACGCTCTTGACTACGTATCGATACAGACGTAGAATATTACATTACCATGGCGCTGTCAACGCTTGTGTCACCCGGCACGTATGTTGTCACAGGTTTTCGGCGCTGCTCGCGGAAAACGATGAAGACGTAAAGACAGTGCAAACTCTCAGGTTGAATCGCAAGAGCTGAGCGTGGCGCAGGAGACCCTATGCCTGAAAAAAGACGAACGATCGACGAGGCCCCAATCGTTTCGCCGCGATTACTAACTCTACCCGAAGCTGCACACTATCTTGGGTGCACCCTGTGGTCTATTCGGGAACTGATTTGGAAAGGGCAACTTCCTTACACTAGGTTCGGTAAACGGTTCCAAGTCGATCGCCGGGACTTGGATGAATTGGTTGATCGAGAGAAGAGGAGTGAAGGGATGGGCCCTGGCAGTCGATAGGTTGCGCACAGCGCAAGTGGAGTGTCATAGGCTCGCACCAATCGCGGCGCAAACCGTCGGTATGAACGAGGAGCATGACGATGAGACAAGCCAGCGTAAGGGCAAAAAGCAACACGCCAAGCGTGGAGTCTAGGCAGTCGATTGTCATTGAAAATGCAGGTAGCCGGCCTTCAAAGCGCAGAGTCTTCGGTACCGGTGGCATCTTTGAAAAGAAGGGGAGCAGGTTTCTGTACATAAGTTATCGCGACATGAACGGTAAGCTTCGCCAGGAGAGCACGAAGTCCGAGTCGCTGATGGTCGCCGAGAATCTTCTGCGCGACCGCCTCGTTAAGGTGGAACAAGGACTGCCAGTCGCGGAAATGAAGAAGTTGAAGTACGAGGACATCCGCAAGACGCTCATCCTGGATTACCGGACTCGCGGCGTCAAAATGCTGGAAGAAGACAAGGACGGGAATCCCTACGTTTGGGGGTTTGAACATCTCGATCCGTTTTTCAAGAACCGCCCGGTGAGGACGATCACAACGGACCTGCTTTACGAGTTCATTGAGAGGCGTCAGAACGATGGGGCGAAGAATGCGACGATAAACCGGAATCTCAGTTTGTTGCGAAGGATGATAAGTCTGGCGCGGAGAGAGGGCAAATTGGTACAGGCTCCCTATTTTCCGATGCTGAAGGAGGACAACGTCCGTAAGGGATTTTTGACACCGTCGCAATTCATCAAGCTGCGGCAGGCCATGCCCGAACATCTGCGTCCGTTGGTGACCTTCCTGTATTTTACCGGTTGCAGAATAGGGGCCGCGCTAGCCATCACGTGGTCCCAGATAGAGTCCGAAAAAGGAAGATTCCAGCTTCGGATTGAGGGGAACCAAACCAAGAATGAGGAGCCTATTCTGTTGCCCCTGCCGCTTGAACTCAACGAAATTCTCAAGAAATTGCCGCGCAAGGGAAAACTGTTTGATGCAAGAAACCTGCGGAAGTCTTTTCAAGCTGCATGCGTTAAGGTAGGATTGGGAGTGGAGACGGGCCCTGAGGTTTGGCAGTACAAGGGCCTACTCCTTCACGACTTCCGCCGAAGTGGCGTCAGGAATCTGATCCGATCCGGGGTTCCGCGGAGAATCGCCATGAAGATTTCGGGGCATGTGACTGAGTCTACGTTTGAAAGGTACAATATTGTGGACTCGACGGATTTGCACGAGGCGATGGCGAAAGTCGAGAAGTACTTTGATGGCAATTTGATGGCAGTTGAGGAAAATCAGCAGCACAGCAGTCAACAAATCGTTTCTTATCAGTCAAAGCCGAGGTAGCTCAGTGGTAGAGCAGCCGATTCGTAATCGGCAGGTCGAGAGTTCAACTCTCTCCCTCGGCTCCACTCGTTGCCTTGTTGTCCCGCTGCGCAGCATCGCCAGCGGTTCGTCGATATTCTGCGTTTGCGTGTAACGCGCAACCACTGCGCCCGAGGCGTTCGTTTCTTCAATGAGGTTATCACCGTCGTAGGCGTAGATGCTCGCATGTTCAACGTCCGCTTACCGAAGTCAACGTCGCACCACTGGGTAGCTAGGACTTCTCCTCTTCGCATGCCAGTCGGGACATCGAGAAGAACAAGGGTGCGTTCCCGTGAGCCTAACTACGCAAAGAATTTTTGTAGCTCTTCTGCCGTCAGCGGCACCACCACGCGCTCTCTCTTTGCACTTTGCCGAACCGCACGGATCGGATTCGTCATCATCCAACCATAGCGTACAGCGTGACTGCAAACGGCGTTCATGATGTTGCGGATTTTTGCCTTAGTCTCGAGGCGAGGCCATAGCGACCCCACGGCATGCGTCACGCAGGGTGCGGCAAAAGGCCACCGGTCTAGGCCACCGCTTTCGCTTTTCGCACTTCCTCGATGAGCGGGGGGAGTACATCAAACAGGTTCGCGACCAGCGCGATGTCGGCCACTTCGAAGATCGGGGCATCGGCATCCTTGTTGACGGCCACGATTGTTTTCGAGCCTTTCATGCCGACCACGTGCTGAATCGCTCCGCTGATTCCTAGCGCCAAGTATACTTTCGGCGCCACCGTCTGCCCCGAGGAACCTACCTGACGGTCCAGGGGAAGCCAGCCGGAATCGCAAACAGGGCGAGAAGCTGCGATTTCTGCCCCGAGTGCGTCCGCCAGTTGTTTTGCCAGTTCAATATTTTTCTGCTCTCTGATTCCGCGGCCAACAGCCACAATAAACTCGGCCTGCGTGAGGTCAACAGCCTGCTTGGCCTCCTTGAACACCTCGTGTGGCCGAGTTCGTACCACAGCATCGGGAATGTCGAGGTTCACCGTTTCCACCACTGCCGCAGCCTCCGCGTCCTGAGCCTGGTCGCCGCGGAAAGAACCCGCCTGAAAAGTTGTCAAGAACGGTGGCTCTCCCGTGAACGTCACGTCTGCCGCAAACTTGCCTTGGAACATCTTCCGCACGAACACCAGCCGGCCGCCTTGGTAGCGGCATGCGACCGCATCGCTCACGAGGCCGCACCCAAGCTGGGCGGCGAGCTTGGGCGCAAAATCGCGTGCCTGGTAAGTATTGGACATTACGACCAACTTCGGACGGCGTTCCCCAATGAACTTCTTCAGCGCGAATGAAAAGGCATCGGGCGTGTACGGCTCCAACCGCGGCGATTCCAGGTTGTACACCTTCTCTAGCTTCTTGCCGGCGATCTCCCGCGCCACGTTGTTCACGCCGCTGCCCATCACCACCGCTTCCACCGGCCATCCGGTCTGCCCGCTGATTGCCTGTGCGGCGGTGACTGTCTCCCACGAAACCCGGTTCAGTTTTCCTTCGCGTTGCTCCAGCACAGCAAGGATCGTGTCTGCCATTTGCTTGCCCTCGCGTCAGATCACATGCGCATCGTTGCGCAGCATCTCGACCAATTTTTTCGCCATTTCCGCGGGAGTGCCGTTCAGCACTTCGGTTTTCTTCGTTTTCTGGGGGATGTAGAGGCGCTGGATGTGCAGGAGGTTCGGGCCCAGGGGGCCCAGGTCGGCAGCCGCTAACTTCCGCAGAGGCTTGTTCTTGGCCTGCTTGATGCCCATTAAGGTCGCGTAGCGTAGCTTTTTGATACCAGACTGGACCGTCAGCACCGCCGGCATTGGCATATCGACAAACTGGAAGTAGCCAGCTTCCAACTCGCGCTTCACGCGGATTCCGCCATCCTGTTTCTCAACCTGCATGACGATGGTGGCATGCGGCCAACCCAACAACTCCGCGAGAATTACCCCCGTTTGCGCGTAGCCGCAATCATCGGATTGCAGTCCGGTAAGGATCAAATCAAACCGTTCGTCCCTGATGGCTGCGGCCAGCGCCTTGGCCGTGCTCACCGCGTCCAGGCCAACAAGGTCTGCGTCTTCCAGATGGATGGCCCTGCTGGCGCCCTTGGCCAGCGCCTCGCGCAATACTTGAAGTGCGCGCGCCGGCCCGGCACTGATCACCACAACTTCGCCGCCATGCTTCTCTTTTAGCTGCAGCGCCTCTTCAAGCGCGTATACGTCCGGCTCGTTGGATTCGTAGGAAGTGTCCTCGCGGATCCAGGTGCCGCTCTCGTTCAATTGCAAAGGCACATCCTTCTGTGGAACTTGCTTCATGCAGACCAGGATCTTCAATTCTCACCTCGCGTGTTCACCCCTCAGGCTCTGTTGGTAACAGTCGCTTGCCGGCTCAGGGCAAGACCCGGCCACAACCGGCGGCCTGGGCCGTGGCAGTGGGGCGCTCAGCAGGGAGACTGGCCCGGAGTTAATGGGAGACTCATACGATTGATAGTAGCTATCATATAATAGTGTATACCGTTGTCAAGGACCGGCATGGAAGGGACCACGAGTTAAGGGACGAGCACGATTCGTCCAGCGACCTGCCCACAGCGCAGTTGCTCGAGCACTTCGTTCGCTTCGGCGAGGGGCCGGGTAGTCACGTGACAGCGAACCTGCGCTGCGGCGGCCATGGCCAGGACGTTCCGCATATCTTCGCGCGTGCCAACCGCTGAGGCGTGGATGTGAATCTCGCCTCCAGCCATAAGGATCGGCGGAAAGCAGATATTTTCGGCGGGCAAGCCAACCACGAGTAACGTTCCAGTCGGCCGAACGGCGAAGAAGGCCAGGTCGTAGGCGGCCTTGGAGGCGGAGGTCACGAGCACCACATGCGCACCGCCCTTCGCCCGGAGCTGCCGCACTGCGTCCTTGGCCGTCGCGCTCACGGTGCTCGCTGCACCGAGCGACTTGGCCAGCGCGAGCTTTTCCTCGGAAACGTCGACAGCTATCACCTCGGCACCCAGACAGCGGGCAATCTGAACTGCCAAATGTCCCAAGCCTCCAACGCCAAAGACGGCCACGCGCTGGTTCGCTGCTATATTGCCTTTGTGAAGAGCGCGGTACACGGTCACTCCCGCGCAGAAGAGCGGGGCGACCTCAGTGGGGGAAACACCGGCAGGAACAGCAAGTACGTGACTTGCGGGTGCCTTGATAAACTGCGCGTATCCGCCATCGACGGTCACGCCGGTAATCTTCTGGGAAGGGCAAAGATTCTCGTTTCCACCCCGGCAAAATTCGCACTCACCGCAAGTCCAGTGAATCCATCCCACTCCCACCCGATCGCCGAGTTCTATACCGCGGACGGCTGCACCCTTTTCGACGACCCGGCCGACAACTTCGTGACCTGGGATCAGAGGTTTCTTTACGATTTTGGCGAACTGGGGCCAGTCGCCATCGATCACGTGCAAGTCGGAATGGCACACGCCGCAGGCCTCAACCTCGACGAGCACCTCTTCGGGTCCAGGGGCGGGGCGTTCCACTTCCTCGGTTGCCAGGGGTCTCTTGAATTCGTGCAGGACGGCGGCCTTCATTTCTCCCCCTCCGCCCAGGATTGCGCTACGCCTTGGCTCCACGCAGGAAGAAGTCGACGGCGCTGCGTACGCGGTCGGTCAATTTGTGTGGGCCGGTGATATCCACGGCCCAGTGCCGAACCACTGTGCGGTACAGTGCCCCCATGAATTCCGCCAGATGAGCCACAGGGAACTCGCGGGTGATCTCGCCGCACTTCTGACCCTGAGCAAGAACTTCGCGAAGCAAAGCAACAGCGTTTTCATCGTATTGGCGCATCTCCGGGGAGCGCACCGGATCCATGGCTCCGCTCAGCACCACCGCTTGCCACAGTGCGCGGTCGGCTTCTGCGTACCGGGCCATGGTGCCGTACGACTTGCGTAAACGTTCCGCCGTTGTGGTATCCGCGGAAAGACCGGCGCGGAGTTGCTCCGCTACGCATTCGGTGCCGCGCAGCGCGACACCGCGCAAAACCGCGTCTTTGCTGGGAAAATAGCGAAAAAAAGTAGGCTGACTGATTTCCAGAACCTGAACGATATCGTCCACGCGGGTGTTCTCGTACCCGCGCTCCCGAAACAAGCGGATGGCTGTATCGATGATCTGCTGGCGCAGGCGCGCCTTTTTGCGCTCGCGCAATCCGGGATTATTGCCGCCAGCGTTTGCAGTGCGCGCATCGGCTTCTCGCCGGGACTTCCCGGGCACATTCCTGGCAGGCGTGGAGGCGGTACGCGGACCTCCCCTGACGGTATTCACAACCTCGATCATAATGGACTCTCTCTCGCTGGCTGAAATTTAAAGCCAGCCACTATAACATATCCGATAGAAACCCACTCTTGAGAGTGAATGACATAAAAATATTCTCCACTTTCCGATTCGCATCCGCTGTGATTCTGAATCGTATCCGTTGTGATTTCCAACAAACGAGGGCGAATGGGCAGTAAATACCTGGATATCCATAGCACCATACCGGCACCCACTCCAGTGCCAGGGGGCGAATTTCCTCTTGCTGAAGTCAATAATAAATGATAGCCTCTAACAACTGACATAGTATAGCATAACTTCCTCCTCGAGGTTTCCCATGACAAAACCCGCAATCGGTTCCAGCCTTCCTAAGGGTGGGGCCTTCCTCGTTGAAGACGTCCTGCCCGAAGAAATATTCACCGTCGAAGACCTCAGCGAGGAGCACCTTGCCGTGGTGCGCACGGTCGACGAGTTCTGGAAACAGGAGGTCGAACCCAATCTCGATGCCATCCGGCGTCAGGAGCCGGGTGTCGCCTTGAGCGTATTGCGAAAAATGGCTGACCTGGGGCTCACGGCGATCGTCATTCCGGAGAGGTTCGACGGGATGGAAATGGACTTACCCTCGGTCATGGCCGTGGGCGAGCGCCTCGGGCGCGATGGGTCCTTCGCAGGTTGGTACTCCGCTCACACAGGTATCGGTACTCTTCCTGTGCTTTTGTTTGGAACTGAGGCGCAAAAACAAAGGTACTTGCCGAAACTCGCCAAAGTAGAGTTGCTGGCTGCCTATGCGCTGACTGAGCCTCTATCCGGCTCCGACGCGCTGTCCGTCCGCACGCGCGCCGATCTGGCCCCTGATGGCAAGCACTACATTTTGAATGGCCAGAAAATGTGGATCACCAACGGAGGCGGCGCCGACCTTTTCACCGTGTTCGCCAAAGTGGGAGGCGAGAAGTTTACCGCCTTCCTGGTGGAGCGGAGCTTCCCTGGGGTAAGCAGCGGAGCGGAAGAACACAAAATGGGCATCAAGGGGAGTTCGACGACCGCGGTCTTCTTCGATAACGTCCCCGTACCGGTAGAAAACGTACTGGGAGAAGTCGGGCGCGGCCACGTCATTGCCTTCAACATCCTCAACATCGGGCGCCTCAAGATCGGCCCCGGTTTGTCGGGCGCAGCCAAGAATGTGCTTGCCATCAGCGCGAAGTATGCCAAGCAACGCAAAGCTTTTGGATCCGTGATCGCTGAATTTGGCGCCATCCAGCACAAGCTTGCGGAAATGGCGATTCGCATTTACGCGACCGAGTCCATGGTGTGGCGCGTTGTGGGACTCATCCAGAGCCGGCTGCAAGCTTGCTCGCACACTCAATCGGACACCTCGCAGGAGGAGGTGAAGGCGATTGAAGAGTACGCGGCGGAGTGCTCCATCATTAAGGTCTACGCTTCTGAGATGCTCGACTACGTCGTGGATGAGGGGGTGCAGATCCACGGCGGCTATGGATACCATCAGGATTATGACGTGGAGCGCTACTATCGCGACGCGCGCATCAATCGCATTTTCGAAGGCACAAGCGAAATCAACCGCCTGATCATCTCGACTATGCTGCTCAAGCGCGCCGCCCAGGGGCAAATACCGCTCCTTGAGCGGGTGGAAGAAGTACTGAGGGAAGGTCCTGCACTGCAGGGCGACGGTGAGGTCGACGAAGAAACGCGGCTGGTGCGCAATGCGAAGAACCTCGCCTTGCTGACGATTGGGATCGCCTCGCGCAAGTACCTAACCGCGCTGGCAAAAGAGCAGGAAGTCGTCATGAGCGTCTCCGACGTGGTGATGCAAGTCTTCGCCATGGAATCCAGCCTGCTCCGGCATCGCAAACTTGCCCGCGTCGCTGGGAAGGCGAACGCCGGCGAGATCTGCTCCGTATTCCTGAGGGATGCCATGGATCAGTTGGCCATCGCCTCGCGCAACGTGATCGCTGCCTGTTCGGAGGGCGCGGCGCTGAGGGACAACATGGCCGCGCTGCGTAAACTCTCCTCATATGAACCAGTGAACGCAATTGCCGCGCGTCGCAGTATCGCGCGGCGGGTTCTTGACGCTGAGCGCTATACCGTTTGATAGCAAGCGGTAGAGCGCAACGCGAGCCGGACGCCAAGCAAGGCCGTTAGCTTGCTTCTCGATGCCAAGTGCGTAGCACGAAGCGCAAATGTCTGACCCACTCGTATTGTCGGCACCACAGGCGTTATTCAATTTAGTTGGGAGGGAACTTGCCGTCACCGATTGGTTCGAACTCTCCCAAGACCGCATCCAGCAGTTTGCGGACGCCACGGAAGACCGTCAGTGGATCCACGTCGACGGCGAGCGGGCCAGGCGGGAGTCGCCCTATCGGACCACCATTGCGCACGGCTTCTTGACACTGTCGCTGCTGAGTCATCTCAAAAAGGAGGCGCTGCAAATCACCGGCGGCGCGAGCATGGCGATCAACTACGGCCTGAACCGCGTCCGCTTCCCTTCGCCTGTTTCCGCAGGGTCGAAGATCCGCGCACACTTTACTGTGCAATCGGTGAAAGATGTGAGCAACGCCGTTGAAGCTGTATTCTTCGTGAAGGTCGAGGTCCAGGGCGTAGTGAAGCCCTGCTGTGTCGCGGAGTGGATCGTTCGCTACTACTTTCCCTCCCAAGGCACGCTCGATACAGTCTAGGAGGAACTCTTGACCGCCTGGGCGCGCGGGCCATCGTCGCCGGTGGCGGGCGTTTCCGGCACCTCCAGGTCTTGGATGCCGGCCAGCTTTTTGACCATTTCCTTCCTTGAGTCGATGTCGTACTGAGTAGTGATGGCAATGCTCTCCATAATAGGCGAGCCGCCTCCGTGGTACGCCCCGAACAAATGCACGCCGCCGGTGGCGGAACAAAGCACGTCGCCGATGTACATCCAGAGCTTGGCCGCGTCCTCGGGATGAATGTCCGGATTGCGCATGATGTACTTGTAGAGCAGGTCCTTGGTCTCCGGATTTAGGAGGTCGCCTTCGTAGGGGAAAGTGGCTGGCATGCCACCGGAAATGTCGGTAAGGATTTCAGCCTCGCGGAAGACCGCTTCGCCCGTGAGGCAGCGGCCGACATTCGCATAAATAGAATGGGGAATGTAGGCTCCAGGACCGTAAGGCCGGAATCCCATTCCGGGGATGTAGACCTCCGGTTTGGCCAATTCGGAAGCAGTGAAACCGGCGGCGTAGCCCAGTTCGGCGACGCGGATAATTTCCGCCAATTTGTCGCGCACGTGCGGGGCCTTGCCGATCCCGTTGTATTCCGCAGCCAACGCGGCCGTGCCCAGCATCAGGTCGCCGAGTGCGGGCTTACACCCAGAATAGCTGTGACGGTGGAAGAGCGCGAACAGCAGCGCGCAGATGCCGCCGTGCACGGTTTCGCCGCAGAGAAAGACACGCTCCCAGGGGACAAAGCAATTGTCGAAGATGGTGTAGGAGTCGGTCGAGCCCGGGACAAATCCACGCTGCAGATGCTCGCGTGTGCGCAGGTTGTGAACAGTGACGACCTGCTTGACGCCTTCCCAATCCGCGGGAACGGCGAAAGCCACAGCCCAATCCTTCTCTTCCGGGGTCAGCGCACGCGTAGGCACGACCAGAATTTCATCGGCCACCGAGGCTTCCGAGTTGTGGACTTTAGAGCCGCGGACGACAATGCCGTCGCTGCGCCGTTCGACGACGCGCACATAGAGGTCCAGGTCCTTTTGCTGGCTGGGACGCTTCATGCGATCGCCTTTCACGTCCGTCTGCGCGCAGCAACCGACCAGGTCCTCCGCCTGGAAACGGGCTAACCACTTGATGAAATTCTTGTGATACTCGGTCGCGCCCTTGTTCTGCTTATCGGCCTCAAAGGAGACGCTGAAAAGCGCGTTGGCGGCGTCGCAGCCCATGCAACGCTGAATGCATCCCCCGGCCACGCGGCAGAGCATACGCGTCATATCCTGCTTCTTGTGCAGGTCCTCCTTGCTCTGGTGGATGTGACAGAAGCGATTGATCTTCTCGCCGGTCAAATGGGAGGTGGCCGTGCACAGGTCCTGGAACTCGGGCTTTAGAGCAAGGTCGAACGTGAGCCCAATGGTGTTGATGGTGTCCATCTGCAACTCGTGGTCGCGAGGGATTTTTTCGCCGTTCACGTAGATGTTAGGCCGCATCCTGCGCAGCCCTTCAATGTATTGCTGCTTGGTTCTCATCCGTTTTTATCGCTACGGGCAGAGCTGCGATATACTTCACTCTTTTGAATGACGATTCCTTGCCTTGCCCGCAGTGATCCTCCAATCTGGTTTAGTGCACTGATTCAAACAATCCGGCGGCGCCCTGACCACCGCCGACACACATGGTAACTACTCCATAGCGGGACTTGCGCCGCTGCATTTCGTTGATGAGAGTTCCGGCAAGGCGGGAACCGGTCATGCCAAAGGGATGCCCGATGGAGATCGAGCCTCCATTGACATTCAGTTTGTCGGGATCAAGGTCGAGACGGTCGCGGCAATACACGACTTGCACCGCGAAGGCTTCGTTCAGTTCCCATAAATCGATATCGTCCGTCTTCAGGCCGGTACGCCGCAAAAGCTTGGGCACGGCGAAAACAGGGCCGATGCCCATTTCATCGGGATCGCAGCCGCACACCTGGAACCCGCGAAAGACCGCTTTGTAGGGGATGCCAAGCTGTTCGGCTCGTTGCCGCGACATCATAAGCGTCGCCGAGGCGCCGTCGGAAAGCTGTGACGAGTTACCCGCCGTGACCGTTCCTTGCCCGCTCTCCTTGTCGAAATGCGGTGGCAAAGCCAACAAGCCCTCGAGCGTTGTGTCCGGGCGATTGCACTCGTCTCTTGCGGCGCACACCTCCTCTTTGCCCACCGTCTCGCCGGTCTTTTTGTCGAGGATGGCGCGCGTAACGCGCATGGGAGCGATCTCGTTCTCAAAAACACCTTCCTTCTGGGCGCGCGCGATACGCTGCTGGCTAAGCAGCGCATACTCGTCCTGGGTTTGACGGCTGATTTTGTATCGCTTGGCGACGACCTCCGCGGTCACACCCATGACCATGTAGAGGCCGGGCAGCTTCTCCAAGAGGATCGGGTGCGGGTGGGAGTCGCGTTGGATCATGGTAATGCTTTCCACTCCTCCGGCGATGATCGCCTCCGCGCCCTCCGCGACAATCTGGTGCGCAGCAAGCGCGATTGCCTGCAGGCCAGACGAACAGTGGCGGCTTACGGTCGTGCCGGGGACGGAGGTGGGCAGCCCGGCCAACATCGCGGCAAGACGGCCAACATTCTGGCCTGCCGGGCCGTGTGGTTGCCCGCATCCCAGCACCACGTCCTCGATTTCACAGGGATCGAGTTGCGGCGTTCTGTGCATGACCTCGGCTATGCAATGCGCCGCAAGCTCGTCCGGACGCGTCAAGTTGAAGGACCCGCGATACGACTTCGCCAGCGCTGTCCTCCAACTCGTCACTACCACTGCTTCTCTCATGTGTGCTGACCCCCAGAGGTTTCTCCACTGAATTCCGAGAAGCCTCTCCCTGCTTCGGCTAAGCGCTTCAGCAGAGGGGCGGGCTCCCACAGTTGGCCGTGCTCGGCGTGGAATGCACAAATGCGCTCGTACACTTTCTTCAACCCTACGCTGTCGGCGTACCACATGGGTCCGCCGCGATAGGCGGGAAAGCCGTAGCCATTCATGTAGACAATGTCGATATCCAGGGAGCGCAGGGCAATTCGTTCATCAAGGATTTGCGCGCCAGTGTTGATGAGGGCATAGATACACCGATCCACAATTTCCGCGGTTGAGATTTTCCGCTGAGGGATGCCCGCTTCCATTGCAAACTTATGCACGAGATCACACACTTCCGGATCTGCAATGGCGCGCCGGTTCTCGTCGTACTTGTACCATCCGGCCCCAGTCTTCTGCCCATAGCGGCCCATCTCACAGAGGCGATCTTCGGCCAGCGGCTGGCGCACCCCAGGCGTTTCGAGGTGACGGTACTCCTTGCGAATGCGCCATCCGACATCGAGGCCCGCGAGATCGCCGGTGGCTAGCGGCCCCATGGCCATACCGAAGTTGTAGAGCGCACGGTCCACTTCCTCGACGCTGGCGCCCTCTTCTACAAGAAACTGCGCCTCACGCCGGTAGGGATGGAACATCCGGTTGCCAACGAAGCCGCGGCAGTTGCCCACCACCACGCCGACTTTTCCAAGCCGCTTGGAAAGCTGCACGCATGTGGCGATCAGCTCCTTGCTGGTGGCCTTTCCGCGCACGATTTCCAGAAGACGCATAACGTTCGCCGGGCTGAAGAAATGGGTCCCGATTACCGATCCGGCGCGCGAAGTTGCAGAGGCAATTTCGTCGATGCTGAGGGTGGAGGTGTTGGTGGCCAGAATGGCGTCGAGCTTGCATATTTGGTCGAGCTTGGCGAAAACCTCCTTCTTGAGGGCCATGCCTTCGAATACGGCCTCGACGACCATGTCCACTTCACCAACTCCGTCGTAGTCGAGGATCGTCTTAATCATCTTTAGGCGCTCATCGACAAACTGCTGGGTGAAGCGCCCGCGCGTGACCGAATTTGCGTAGTTCTTCTTAATGTTGGCCATGCCGCGGTCCAGCGACGGTTGGTCGGCTTCCTTAAGTAACACGGGAATGCCGGCGTTGGCGAATACCATGGCAATACCACCGCCCATGGTGCCCGCGCCGAGGACTGCGACCGAGTTCACAGGGATCGTGGGCGTGTCTTTGGGTATGCCGGGGATTTTGCCAACCTCGCGCTCGCCAAAGAACACGTGAATGAGCGCTTTGGACTGATCAGAGAAAAGGCAATCGTGGAACAGCTTCTGCTCGATCTGGCAGCCTTCGTCGAAGGGGAGCTTGGTCCCCGCCTCCACCGCGTCAATGGCAGCGAGAGGAGCTCCCATCCCGCGCTGCTTCTTGCGGGCGTTCTCCCGGGCAGCAGTGAATATGGCCGCGTTCTCTGCTGGTGTTCCCAGTTTGTCGGTGCGTTCACGGGTCCGCGGTGCGGGCTTTCCGGCAACTTTGTGCGCAAAAGCGACAGCACCGGCCAACAGATCTCCGTCAATGAGTTGGTCGACGATCCCAAGTCTCAGGGCTTCCTGGGCGCCGATCGGAGCGCCTTCCGCGCACATGGCGGCCGCCTTTGCCGGCCCGGCCAGTCGCGGCAGGCGCTGGGTCCCGCCCGCGCCTGGAATGAGCCCAAGTTTCACTTCCGGTTGACCGAGTTGCGCGTCCGGCGCCGCCACCCGGTAATGGGCGGCCATCGCCAACTCCAGGCCGCCACCCAAAGCACTCCCGTGAATTGCTGCAACGATGGGCTTGCGGCTGTCTTCCAGGCGGCGCAACAGCGGAAGCATTCCCTCTCCACGGGGCCGCTCACCGGATGTCATCTTGCCGAATTCCTTGATGTCCGCGCCAGCGACGAAGCTCCGGCCGCCACCGATCAGGACGGCAGCTACCGTGGCGTCACCTTGATCGATTTTCTCTACCGCCTGCGCAATCCCTTCCGGAACGCCCGGGCTCAGTGCATTCACCGGCGGATTCTCGATGGTGATTACTCCAACACCGTCCATGAAAGAAAGCCGAACTAGTTCGCTCATAGTTTGAATGTCCATTTCTCGGAATCTTGCCTGCGGGGCGCCAGCCGCATACTCACCGCTAGCGGAGCACGTCCGCAGGCAGCCGCATGCTACTCAGCGCCATTTGCTGCCAAGTGAATCCACGGCCGGTAATCGGTCGCTGTTGTGCTAAGCAAATTCCGAGCCGAAGGATTCTCCGCGATATTTCCGGCGCAAACTCTTCTTAAGAACCTTGCCCGTAGCCGTCTTGGGCAAGCTCTCAACAAATTCCACGGAACGAGGGCACTTGTAATGGGACAAGTTCGAGCGGCAAAACTCGATGAGTTCGACCTCCGTCAGATTGGAGCTGGGCTTCAGCACCACCAGCGCTTTGGGCACTTCTCCCCATGTATCGTGGGGAACAGGTATGACCGCAGCCTCTCGCACGGCAGGGTGCGCTTCGAGCGCCTTTTCGACCTCAAGCGACGAGATGTTCTCGCCGCCGCTGATGATGATGTCCTTCTTGCGATCCACAATGAGGAAGCTCCCCTCCTCGTTCATCGTCGCCATATCTCCGGTGTGGAACCAGCCCCCGCGCATGACTTCGCGGGTCGCTTGTGGCTGACGCCAATACCCCAACATCACTCCGTCGCTCCGAGCGATCACCTCTCCCATGGTCACGCCGTCTGGGGGCACGTCGCGATCTTCTGCGTCCACCACCCGGATTTCGACTCCGGGTATGGCGTATCCCGTCATGGCCTGGGTTTTATAGCGCTCTTCTTCAGGTAATGCTCTTCCCGGCTTCAGCCTGGCCGTAGACAGCACGGGCGCAGTTTCCGTCAAGCCATAACCGGCGAAACAGGCGCAGCCGAGTTTTTTCTCGACCAGACGAAGGAGAGTCGGCGAAGAAGCGGCGCCGCCGATCGAAATCCACTCCAGAGAGCTCAGATCATGTTTCCCTAAGTCTGGAGAGTTCCCCAGAGCACTGGCCATGAGGGGTATGAGATGCAGGGTTTCAATGCCCTCGCGTTCGACCAAACGGAACACATCGCTGGGAATGAAGCGGCGCAGCATAACGTGCTTGCCGCCGGTGAGGGTGTTCGCGTGAACGGCGCCCCAGCCGTTGGCATGGAACAACGGGATGGTATGCAACAGGGACCTGTGTTCTGAGGTATGCAGCGCAACCCTGGTATTGAGAGCATGCAGATAAACATTCCTGTGCGAAAGCATCACGCCCTTGGGGATGGCGCTCGTGCCGCTGGTGTAGAACAACTCCGCGAGGGAGTCCTCCTCGATTCCCATGATGTCGGGCACATAAGGCGTGGCGTGCAAAAGAGTGTCATCGTAATTGCGAGGCGACAGCCAGCCGGCGCCAGGCTGACCATCGAGCAGGAAAAAGGCGCGGATCGAGCTAACTCGCTCGTGAAACGATTCGACCAGCGGCAGAAATTCCTGTTCCAAAAAAAGCAGGCTGGCTTCGGAATCCTTCAGGATGTACTCCAGCTCATTGGCCGACAGGCGATAGTTCAGCGGAAGCAGCACTGTGCCGGCAGCCACTACCCCGTAGTAAGCCTCAAGAAGCCGGTGGCAATTCGTGCTCAGGAAGGCAACGCGTTCCCCCGGTGCCACGCCTGCATTGCGAACGGCGCCGGCGAGCCGGTTGGCGCGGTCAGCAAATTGCGCGTATGTGAGGCGCAGGTCCCCGCAGACCACGGCCGTTTCGTTGGGATACTGCTGCTCCGCGTAGCGCAGGAAACGCAATGGTGTTAGCGGAATATTCATGATCTTTTCTTCCCTACCAGGCCGATTGACCGCCATCCACTACGAGAACGTGACCCGTGACGTAGTCGGAGGCATCGGAGGCGAGAAACACGACGGCCCCCTTGAGGTCATGCTCGCTGCCGAAACGCCGGAGCGGAATCCTTTCCAGAAAGAATTCCCGATGATGCTCCAGGACCACATTCGACATGTGCGTGGGAAACCAACCAGGAGCAATCGCATTTACCTGAATGTTGTGCTTGGCCCATTTGCAGGCCAGGTCTTTGGTGAAACTGACAACTCCCCCCTTGCTGGCGTGATAGCCAATAGCCTCAAGTTGTGATGAAGCCCCACGTAGTCCGGCAACCGAGGCGATATTGATAATCTTTCCCCGCCCCTGCTGAATCATTTTCTTGCCCACGGCTTGCGCAAAGAGGAAAGTGCCGGTCAGGTTGGTCTCGATTACCTTATTCCAATCCTCGAGGCGCATTTCTTCTGCAGGAGCGCCCCAGGAGCTTCCTGCGTTGTTGACCAGCACATCGATCCGGCCCAATTGGAAGAAGGCCGCTTCAACGACTTCCTGAATTTGTGCCGGATTCCTGACGTCGCAGACGAGGGGCAGAGCCTTAACGCCGAATTGCCGGAATTCTCCGGCGGCCTCCTCGCACCGCTGCTTCTTGCGCGCGCATAGCACCAGGTCAGCGCCCATTTCCGCCAGGCCTTCGGCCATCTGGTAACCAAGTCCGCTGGAGCCGCCCGTCACAATGGCGACGCGTCCGGTGAGATCGAAAAGCTGCTTCACGTTCCTGGTGGCATGCTTCGCCGCGGGAGCTTCTTTCAACATGAGGCAGCCCCCTGGCGCGCACGATTTCGGGGAATGCAAGCTGCGTTTGTCACACTGGATTCGGGGGGCGCTCCGAGGAAATCCAATATGGCTTGATGCGCCGCTTCCGGCTGATCAGTGATGAAGAGATGGCTGGCGTGCGGAATCATCAGCCGTTTGGCCCCGGGGATGCGGTCCGCGATGAGTTTGGCGTTTTCCGGCGGTACCAGCCGGTCAGACTGGCCGTGGATTACCAGTGTAGGCGCAGTGATCTGGGATAGGCGGCTGTATGCCTCCCAGGAGAATATGGCCTGGAGTTGTGCTGCGTAGCCCTCGGGGCTGGGAAACCATGGCTGGCGGACGGCCAGGTCCTCGTCAATGAGCTCGCGCGGGGTTGCCGGGTCATAGATGAACGGCACTGTGGCCGCCGCCCGCTGATCCGGCGTCATGCCGCGGGCCTTCAGCACCTCGATCGCCGCCGGTTCAGCCCGGGCCGCAGCCGGCCCACCCGCCGTTGTACAGCCCAGTATCAAGGAGCGGACCCGCTGGGGATAGAGCAGGGCAAACTCCTGGGCGATCATTCCACCCATGGACACGCCCAGGAGGTGCACACTTTTAAGGCCAGCTGCATCCAGCACTGCTGCGGCGTCCGAGGCCATCAGTTCGATCGAGTAAGGGCCCGGCGGCACATCGCTGCGTCCCACGCCCCGGTTATCGAACGCCAAGGTCCGGTACCGTGCCGCAAAGCGGGGACGCAGGCGATACCACATGTGGGCGGTATACCCAAGTCCCATGATCAACAACACGGGCTCACCCTGGCCCTCTTCGTCCCAATAAATCCTGGCTCCCCGGTTTTCTGCGAACGCCATGAACAGCTCCTACGCTCCGGCTCCACTTCCAGCAGGCGGCCAAGAGCTGAGAAAAGCCGCCTTCACATGCGGGCTGCCATGCCTAGAAGGTGAAGCGTATTCCAAGCTGCACCTGACGCATCGGTTGGGCCGAGGTGAACGCCAACGGCGTGCTGGGCGTGACTGTCCCCCCTCCCGGAAGAGGGCTGCCAGGCACAAGCCCGTGCACTCTGAAAGTCGTAAACCCGGGTAGGAAACCGAAAAGAGGACTTACCTCGTTGTTCACGCCGGCGTAGTTTACGCGGTTCGCGATGTTGAAGCCCTCCGCCGTGATCTGCAGCTCACCCCACTCGCCCGTCTTGTGCTTCCAGCCCAAGCGCATATCAAAATCCATATAGTCGGGGCCAAGACCCGTGTCCCGCGGGGCTCCTATCGGACGTTCGTTGGTGGTGTGATTGTTGCCGTTGACGCTGACGCCGCTCGCCAGCAAATTAAAGGGATGTCCGCTGTGGTAGCTAAAGATGGGGGCCAGCTCGAAGCCTGAAAGGAAGGGCGATTTCCACGGGCTCTGGAATACCCCCGCGACCACCACCTTGTGGCGCTCGTCGAATTCGGAGAGGCTGCGATCGAGGCCGATGTTGGTCGGATCCTGAGGCCCGTAATCGGTGTTGTAGTCGGTGGAGTTGTCATAGGCTTTGCTATATGTGTAATTCCCGAACAAAGTAAAATGGTTACTGAATCGCTGCTTCACTTCCAGGATGACGCCCTCGTAGAGGGCACTGGCCACGGAGCTGTATTGGTTGTTCTGGATAACGAGGGGGTTCACAAAACAACTTTGCGGAGAGGCGGCGCAGGGCTCCGTGTAACCCGGCTGGTTGAGGAGGACCGCCGGGTCGGCAGCTGGATTTGTGTTCCAGTTCCTGTAGGACACCTTATTCCCATTGGCCAAAGTTAAGGTGCTGAACCCGGCCGGCAGCAGATTGGTATCAATAGCAATCGGAAGTCTCTGAGTGTGAGTGTAGATACCGCTTAGGGCGATCGAGAATCCCGTCGTGATCTCACGCTCGATCCCAAGCGAAACCTGTTGTGCGATGGGGGGCCGATAGCCAGGCTGGCTGGTGAAAACCACTTGAAGCGGGGAGATTGGACCGTTATTGGCGACCCGGATGCCCAAGGGAAGCACGGACGCGGGGGTAATGCAAGCCTGGTTCCCGGCAGTGGGTGTAGTGCACTGAATCAATCCCTGGGCAAAAAGGGTCTGGAAAACCACCGGCGCCGTCTGCAAACCAGGGATACCCGTTGACGTGATGGGATCCACGTAAATCGAGATCTCGCGGTTGCAGGGGCTACTGCTGGTGGCCGGAATAAGGGGGTAGCCGCCGGCGATGGTCACGCCGCAAGAGAGGAGATTCGCAACCTGACCAGCTCCCGCACTGTTCTCGACTGAAGTTCTGTTGCTGTTCAGAGCGCCCAAGCTCATGTCGACGTCGGGGATTTGCACATCAATGGGGGAATAGAAGATTCCGTACCCGCCTCGGATCACTGTCTTCTGGTTCTTGAAAGGGTCCCAGGAAAAGGATATGCGTGGAGCGAAATCCTTCGTATATGTGCCCAGCGGCTCGAACTGCGAATCCAGTTCGTAGCGCAGGCCATACTTAACAACGAAACCTGGCGTTATGGTCCAGGAATCTCTGAAGTACAAGCCTGTCAATGGCCGGGAATAGTAGGGATATTGGGGATTCCCAAAGCCCTGCTGGTAAACCTGCGGCAATCCAAAGGAAGCCGCTTGCAGCGGGTTAATGGTGGTACTTGCGAGTTCAGGGCTGATAAAGCCTCCGGGTAGTGAGCCGAACACAAAGCGGCCGGGAAGAAAGGTATGCGACGCTGTGTCATTTCCGCGAAGCACCACGGCACCGCCAAACTGGAGCATGTGGTGGCCATGAAACAGGGTGAAGTTGTCCGCGTATTCGGTTCGGCGCAGGGTCGTGAAGTTTGGCAAGAAGATGCTCGAGCCAAGGTTGTTAATGAAACCCGGGATTTGGAGTCCCACTTCGCCCGGCACGTTGGGAAGAACGTTGAAATCCTCGTGGTTCCACTGGATGCGCAGTTCGTTTTGTGCCCTCGTGCCGAACAGATGGAACCAGGCGCCCTGGAGATTGTGGTCTTGGGTATACGACGAACTTCCTGCGGAAAAGGCTGTCAAAGAGTGCACGTCGGGAGACTGCTCTACATCGTGAGCAAACCGGTAAGTCAGCGAAACCTGATTGCTTTCGCTAAAGCTATGGTCTACCCGGCCGGATGCCAGGTATTCCCGTGTGGTGAAGGGGAAGACGCCGCCCTGCGTTTCGAATTGGTTTACGAGAAAACCATTCATTGCACCTTGGAATGGGCTTATGAAGGGATTAGCACCGGGGTTTGGATTCACGGTTAGGATGCTGTTGAGAGCGAAGGCGCAGGTGCTGGCAGGCAGCGTTACGCCAGGGAAACAGGTTACGTCTCCGGATTGGCTCGCCAACTGTCCAATAATGGCGTCTTGGTCCGCCGTGGGGCGAAAGATGCTGGTATCGGTCAATAGGGGAACGGCGTTCTGGGCGTTCCCCAGCAGGCCTTCAAATGCCACGAACGCGAAGGTCTTGTCTTTCTGAAGAGGGAATCCCATGCTCCCGCCGAATTGCTGGCGGCTCAGGGTGTCCTTAATATGCGACCCCGCCAAATCGGGTTCGAGTGGATTGAAGGTCTGGCCCGGCTGCAAAGCTTGGCTATAGGAAAACGGGTTCGCGGCATCCATGACGTCATTGCGGAAGAAGCCGAAGAGGCTGCCGTGCACCTTGTTGGTGCCGGATTTCGTGACAATGTTGATGGAAGCGCCCGTGGCGGACCCCAACTCCGGGCCGAAATTGCTGCGTTTGACTTGAAACTCCTGCACCGCATCCTGGCTGACGGTCGGGCGCACACCCCCGCTGTCACCGCTGGTCTCCCCGCCATCCACAGTGATGCTGTTTCCTCTGCCGTTGCTCCCGTAGAAGGAGAGTCCGCTTTGAGGCGTCTGCTTGACGCGGAAATCTTGGTCACCCGTGGTCCTGTCGGAACTGGAGACGCCTGGCGCCAGCAAGGTAAACGTCAGGAAGTCGCGGCGGTCGATCGGCAAGTTGATTATGTAGCTTTGGGTGATTGTGTTTGCCTGGCTCACCCGCTGGGTCTCGATCTGTATTGCCTCGCCCTTCACTTCAATCACAGTTTCGGACTGTGGCCTCAGGCTGAAATCGCAGACGGCCGTCTCTCCGATTGTGACCGCGACACCCTTTCGGACTATGGTCCCAAATCCCGAAAATTGGGCGCTCACCTCGTAGGTGGCGGGAGACAGCCCCGGGACAAGGTATTGGCCCGAGCCATTGCTTATTGCCTCGCGTCGCAGGCCAGTCTCTGGGTTCACCACAGTTACTGTCGCCTTCGGTAGGACCGCTCCGGTCGAGTCCGTTACAGTTCCGGTTATCTCTCCGGACGCGCCGACGCCTTGGGCCCGGGCTACGGTGCCAGTCAATAGGAAAGTCAGGATAACAACGGGGAAAAGGAGCTTCTGGCGACCCAGACGGTCCATGCGTCACCTTCCTTCGCACCTTTTGAATTTTGGAGAAGCGTCACACTTTTGTATGCGTCTATCACATAATAGTCACTACTGTCAAGGGCTGATTCACACTGGCACTGTCCAGCATTTCTGTTGAAAGCGAGTTGTGGGGTGTTGCAGGTCATGGGAACTCCTTAGCGGTGCATCTGTTCGGCGGCGAGCAGGAAACAACCGAGGACCTGTTCGCTGTGCTCGGCATTGCGACAACCGGGGAAGCGGCTCAAGTAGCGGCGTAAGTGTTTGAACCAGCCCTCGCCCAGATTGGTGGTGCGCAAGCGGTGTCGCCACGGTGCGGGGAAAGCGAAGAAGGCCAACACCTGATGCAGCTCCGCCTGAAACTTCTGGACCATCTCCGGGGCCGCGCAGCGCCAGCGGGCACAAAATCTCCTGGCCCCTTCGCGCGCTTGGGCTTCGTCTTCCGCATCCCAGATCCACCAGAACTCCCGGCGGAACTTGCGCCGTTGGAACCACGGAAAGCGCGGTGTCAGAGCCTCCAGATTACGGAACCAGTGCGCCAGGCACAGCTGATGCCGCGCCGCGGGATACACCGTCTGCGCCGCGCTGACCACCGCCGACAGTCCGTCGCTCACGATCAACTCCACGGACTCCAGACCACGCCGCCACAGCTGCGTAAGCAACTCTTCGTAGTCTTCGCTGGTTTCCGCGAATGCTCCCCGCCAGTCCAGCACATCGAAGCCGCCTCCTTCGCGCACCCCCACCGCTACCAGCAGCACGCCTTTGCGTGCGGCCTGCGAAAGGCACCGCCGATAGCGCAAATAAATGCCATCCACCACCACCGCACGATACCTCCCTGGCGGGATCGCCTCGCTGCGCCGCTGCGCCACCTGCTGTTGGGCTTGCTCTAAGACCGCCCCAATGGTCGCCGGCGAAAGCGTCCCCCCTAAAAAGCGCCGCACCCAGCCCACCACCTTGCGTTGACTGAGCCCGCCGACGGTGAGAGCGAACAGCACCTCGTCCAAACCGTGCCGCTCGTAACGCTCCAGCAGCCCGATCTCTTTGCACCCCCGCAGTCGTGGTACATGCACCTGCTCTAAGCTGCCCCACAGCGTGGTCCAGCACTTGCGCACGGTGTAACCCCAGCGGTACACCTTCTCGCCACGGCGCGTGGCCTCGGCTACCAGCAGTCCTTCCACCGCCCCCTTCAGCATTGTTCGTGCCTGTCCTGCCACCTGCTGCCAGGCTTGTTCCATCAACTCCCGCAGTGTTACTCTCCCGCTTAGAGATATAGTCATCGGGTGTCTCCTCTCTGTGACCTCCGCTAAAGGTCCCGGAACCTGGAGACACCCTTCCTCTTTCTACCCCCACTTTCAGCAGAAAATCTTACAGACACTGTCTATCATGGATTCCTTCTGATGGCTCGACGGCGTGAATTATTTGCAACCCTTTCGTTGCGTGCTCACGGTAAACTGAGCGGAGCTTGGGACGCTCAAAACGTTCGCGCTGATTTGCCGTGGGTGCACTGGCCGAAGAGGCAGAGGGGAATGTGTATGACAAAGGGATTGCTGGGAGGGTTGGTGCTGCTGATGGTGGCGTGGGCCGCTGGGGCGCAGGAAGCGAGCCTGGGGGTAGCTGTGGCCAAGGACACCACAAATGTTGCGGCGGACTTTACTGAGAGTTCGGTGGCGCAAATGAATTGGTATGCGCCGAGCGAAGAGGCGCGGGGGTTTGCGCTGGCAACGCCGGCGATTCCAGCGGCGAGTGCGGCGGCTGCGGAGCCCGCGGCGGCGACACCCCAGCCGAAGTTTGTGTTTGGCGCCCGGGATGACTATCGGTGGCAACTGGGAGTGGGCTTGGAGTTTTTCCGCTTCCAGTCGTCGCGCATCTACGCGAGCCTGGTGGGGCTGAACACGACGGTGACGTACTTCACGAACGACTGGTTTGCCGTGGAGGGGAACCTGGTGACGGGCTTTGCGCCGCAGATCTACGACCGCGAGCACGTGAAGTATTTTGGGGGCGGCGGGGGCATACGGATTGGCTCGCGGCGGGAGCGTTGGGAGCCTTGGGGACACGCGCTGTTCGGTGGCGGGCACCTGCAACCGCAGACGGCGGACAGCAGCAGGACCGCGTTGATGGTGCAGGCGGGCGGCGGGGTGGACTTCCGGGTGAATGCGCGGTTGTCATTGCGAGCCGAAGGCGATTACGTGTTCAACAACTTCTTCAGCGAGCACCAGAACAACTTCCAGGCCGTCGCCGGCGTCGTCTTCCACTTCTGAGCGGATTTTGTCAGCCGCTTAGAAAATCGCGTGAGAATTGCGGTGTTGCGGGTTGCATTGACACTGCCTGTCGAGCCATTTAAGAATGTAACCGTAGCTGAGGTTGTCGAGACATTGGAAATGTAACCGAAAGTTTGTTGTTGCGGCTGTGGGAAAGTGGGAATCCCGCGGGGGGTGCGGGATTCCCAAGCGCCGCGGCTTTTCCACTGCCGTTGGTCTGCTGGCCTGGCGTTCGCTCGGGCGCCGTTTCCTGCAGCGCCTGCGGACTCAGGCGGCGATTCGCCAGGCGAGAGATGCGCTCCAGCTTGCGCTCGATGCTCCGACTCATTTGAAACGGGTCCAGACGTTTTCGCAACTGCTCGAGCTGCGCCACCTTCTGCGCATCCGTTTGCGCGCACTCCCACACCCGCTCGAATGGGGTGCGCGCCGCGTCGTACACCCGGCGCACCTTGCTGCCCACGCGCACTTTCTTCACCAGCTTCACCGAAGGCAGAAACAGATTCAGCCACAAGCGCAGCTCGTGGCCGTAAAGCTCGTTGATAGCGGCAACCGCTTCGTGCGTGTCGTAGCGATCCCAGCCCAGCAGCTTGCGCACATGCGTCCAGTTCTTCTGCTCGACGTGCGCGTTGTCGTCTTTCTTGTACGGCCGTCCGCGCGTGAGCTGGATCTGCCGTTGCTCGCACCAGCGCTTCAGATGCCAGTTGAGGAACTCGCTGCCGTTGTCCGAATCCACGCCCAGCAGCGCAAAGGGCAGCACCCCGGCGATCTCATTTAAGGCCCGTTGTACGGCCTCTTCGCCGCGCCCCAGCACCGCCCGCGATTCCGTCCAAGTGGTGTGGATGTCGGTGACGTTGAGGGTGTGCGCGAACTCTCCGCTGGCGGAATTGCCGGAGTGCGAAACCAGATCGACTTCCGTGAAGCCCGGCTGGTGCACATCCCCGTGGTCGGTCTTCACCGGAATGTGGTGCTTGAGCAGATAGCCCGGCTTGGTGCGCCCATAGATGCTCCGCCGCCGCCGCGTCTTCTGCGCTTTCAGTCGGCGGTCCATCTGCCGAGCGCTGATCCGCAAAAGCTGCTGCTCCATCTCCGGCCGCAAGCGAAAGCGTTTGCGGATCCACGGCAGCCATTGCGGCAACAGCGCTTTCAGCCGCACCGACCAGGGATACCCAGCCGCCTCCCACACTGCCGTCAGCACGCGCAGAGTTTCCTGGCTGTAGCTCAGCCCGCGCCGCCGCCGTACGTGCTGCTTCTCGGGCCACGGCCCGTTCAGCAAGCGGATGGCATACTTCCGGTGATAGCCGGTGTTGGCGCAAAACTCGTTCAAGATGACCTGCTTGACCTCTCGTCCCGCCGCACGGTAACGGTCATAGATCGCCCGAAGATACTCCCATCGCCCTTTGTTCCCCAACCGGACCTCCTCGAAAACTCGTTTTGGTTGGGTTACATTTTAGATGGCGCGATACGCACTGCTCTTCTGTGTTCGTTAGACTGCTAAAGTAGAAAAGAATTCCTTCCATCGCGGTTCCCCGGTAGCTCAATGGTAGAGCATTCGGCTGTTAACCGAAGGGTTGCTAGTTCGAATCTAGCCCGGGGAGCCAAATTCTCCTTCTCCTTCAATTAGTTACAGACAGCCTTCGCTCCTTCCTTTTTCGCATCGGGCCGAACGGCGCGTGTCAACGACTTTGAGACAGGTACTCACGGAATTTAGTGAGTTTTTTCATGTGATTAGAACCGGCTTGTTGATCCAGACCTCGCTGGGAAGGGCCGGTGGTTGGGGAGCGCTTCGTACCAAGCGCTCCGGGTGACGCTGGTAGGCCACAGCGAGCACTTCTTGACGTTGCCGCAGGATGTTTTCGGACTGACCATAGTGAACCATCGCTGGCGTCAGCAAGCCCACGCCGGAGTGGCGGTGCTCTTCGTTGTACCAGCGGAAAAATCCCTGCGAAAAAGCGCGGCTGTCCTGAATGCACCCAAAGCGGTCCGGGAACTCCGGCCGATACTTCAGGGTAGGGAACTGACTCTCGGAATACGGATTGTCGTCAGAGACGTGCGGCCGGCTATGCGGCTTGGTGACGCCTAGATCGGCGAGTAGAAAAGCTACCGGCTTGGAACTCATCGACGTGCCGCGATCGGCATGCAGCGTGAGTTGGCCGGGCCGGATGTTTTGCTTCGCGCAACTTTCCTCGATCAGTCGCTTGGCCAACTCCGCGTTTTCGCGATAAGCGCCCATCCACCCGGTAACGTAACGGCTGAAGATATCGAGGATCACGTAGAGGTAGAAGTAGGTCCACTTGACGGGTCCGAGCAGCTTGCTGATGTCCCAGCTCCAGAGCTGATTGGGAGCGGTGGCCAAAAGTTCCGGTTTCTTATAAGGCGGATGGGTCAACTGGTCGCGGCGCTCGCGCGATTCGCCGTGCTCGTCGAGCACGCGATCCATGCTGCGGATCGAGCAGTGATATTGGCCTTCATCGAGCAACGTCGCATAAACAGCGGCTGGCGAGCGATCCTGAAAACGTTCTTCGTGCAAGCAGGCCAGCACGGTTTCTTTTTCTTGCGCACCCAACGCCCGGGCCGACCGCCGCCGGGAAACCGGCGAAGCCGAAGAACAGGGATGAAGTTTGCGGTAGAAGGAAGCCCGCGGCAGAGCCAGCGCCTGACAGGCCGCCAGGATGCCCGCGGTGGTGGCCAGTTCGGTGACGGCGGCCATCAGGAGTTCTCCTCCGGGTCTGGGTCCGGAATCGGACGGCCCAACAGCGCCGCCACTTTTTTTTGCACGTCGATGATCATCTCCGCTTTGCGGAGTTTTTCCGTCAATTGGCCTACCTGGCGGCGCAGCTTTTCGTTTTCGTCCGCCAGTGGATCACGCTCGGATTTGCGCCCGCGTTGGCGCGGCTTCAGGGCCTGGAAAATGCCGTTGGCGCGTTCTCGCCGCCAGCTCGTCAGATGCGAGGAATACAAACCCTCCCGGCGAAGGAGTGCACCAATTCCACCGGCAACGGCGGAAGCAGAATCAGCCTCTCCAAGAATACGGATCTTGTACTCGGTGGAAAAAGTACGACGCTTGGGCTTGGCCACGACCTCCGAATCAGGTCGCGACCAGGAGCCCAGCGTAGCGCCCGCTTTGGCTGCCGCTGCACTCCGCTGCGGCTCAAAAGGCGAGCCTTCGCTCCGTTCCGCGCCAGCCAAACCCCCAGGAGAAAGAACAACACCAAGAGAATTCCCGTTCATCTCGTCCCTATTCCTTCTCGCCCTGCTCATTAATTAAGGGTACTAGACTTGTCTCACGGATGTTGGCACGGAGGGACTCCTTCCATGAGAAGGCCGGTTGATGTCAAGGCACACTTTCGCTTTCTTCCTTCCATGAGTCTGTTCCCATTCAGCCAAGCCGCCTCTGTCGCCATCCTTCCATCCGCCCTCTTTTGTGAGCGATATTCGCTCGGTGCCAGGTGGGTGTTCTCGTTTCAGTAGGTGCTGCTACCTGATTATCGTCCTCTCTTCCCACCCTTTCGGTGAGAGTTGGGCGCCAGGACTTAGTCGCAGTCACCTGGACTCGGCGGTTGAGCTCGGCTGTCCGGATCGCAACTCTCTAGGCCACTGCCCGCATCGCTTTCTGGCTATGGCGCAGTGGTTCGTACACCTCTCCGCTTACCCACAACCGATGGAGCAGTATCGCCAGCTTTCGAGCCACTGCCACGACGGCTCGCTTCTTGGCATTTCTTCCTCCTCGCTCCGCAAGCTTCAGTCCCCATCTCCGCAGATCACTGTCTTCTCCAAAAGGCCCCAGAATGTAGTGTGCTCCCTGCACCATCATCGTTCTCAGATACCGGTCTCCTTCTTTGCTGATGCGCTTCTGTGGTTCGCTCTTCCCGGAGTTCCTGCGGCCAGGTCGTAACCCCAGAAAACAGCCTACCTCGCGACTCTTCGGGAACCGATACGGGTCCTCTATCGTCAGGACATACGTCAGAGCGATCTGTGTTCCCACCCCTTTCACCTGCTTGAGCAAGGACACTTGCGGGTACACTTCCTTGGCGATTTTCTCCATCCGTTCGTCATATTCCTTGATGCGCTCGTTCAGCGATGCGATTTCTGTAAACAGCGGCACCAGAACCTCGCGCAACTCCGTGCTCAATCCCGCGGCCAGCTTCTCGCTCACCTGATACGTGCCACACTTGGGCAGTCGTTCGCCATAAGACTTCACCAACCCCCGTGCTGCGTTCACTAAGGCCGTTCGTGCACTTACCAGTTCGGCCCGCGCCCGGATCACCGTCAGGTGGATTTGCGCTTGCCCACTGCGATGCCGCACTGGCCCCAACAACTCGGGATCGACTCGCGCCAGCCGTGCCAGGGTCTGCGCATCGTGCCGATCATCTTTCCGGCTACTCATGGTGATCAATTGCACCTTTTGTGCGTGCGCCACGAGCACTTCGTGTCCCAGTTGGGTCAACAGCCGGCTAACCCAGGGGGAATGTGTTCCTGTCTCCAGGGCGATGAGACTCCGCGGTATCTTTCCCAATGTCTGCTGCATCGCTTCCGGGGTCGTCGGCAGTTTCTGTTCCAAAATGACTTGGCCTGCTTCATCCCTAACGCAGTAGAACGACCAGCGATCTCCCAGATCCAAGCCAAGCGTCAGCTTTTGCTCCTTGAAAATTTCCCTCTTGCATGTCTGCACAGTGCTAATCTTCTTCATAGCCGGTCTCCTTTTCTTGTGCCTCGAGCACGTCATTCATCGGGAGCTTATCGCATCCCGCGGAGACCGGCCTTCTCATCCCATCTGATAAACGCTAGTGCTTTACCGGATGCGCGTTGTCGTTGAGGGATCGAACGGGGGTCGGGAGTTCTGCGCGCGTCCGGTAAAGCCGTTTGGACGTGGCCGCCCGTGTTTGCGGTGGACGCGGGCCCTATGCAAATTCAATTGTGGGAAGGAGCGGTATCGAGGCGTGCCGAGACTGTGCCGCAGGGCACGACACATGACGCGGTGCGCGCCGAAATTGACCACGGGGAAAAAGTGTCGCAAAGACTGTGGTTGAAGAAGCTGGAAGAAGGGATTGATTGGGCGACAAGGCACAGCGGTACGGAGCGCCCCGAAGAACGCGGAGTTTTCGAGTTGGAGAGCGTGGTTTCATGCCGCAGAGCAGATGCGTGGTGGAGAACGAAGTTGGATTTCGGCAGCGGTGAGTCGCTCGATGACCTTCATCGGTCCACCGCACTTAGGGCAGCGCCAAGAATCGGGGAAGTCTTCGGTGCCGGAACCGTGTTGTTCGGCTTGCGGCTGTTGTGCTGATCCCGAGAACTGCAAACAAAGGGGTAGGAGCGTGGCGCGTTTGCGGTTGGCCAGGAAGCCGAAGTTACGGATGCGCACAAAGCTTTTCGGAAGGATGTGCAGTAGGAAGCGGCACAAAAATTCCTCGAGCGATAGGGGCAGCAACTTCTGTTCGTTGTGGTGAGCAGAATCACGCCAGCGAAAAGTGACTGGGCCATCGGTGAGGGAGACCAGGCGATGGTTGGAGATGGCCACGCGATGAGTGTAGCGGCCCAGATAGTGCAGCACATATTCGGGGCCACCGAAGGGACGTTTCAAGTACACCACCCAGTCTTGTCGAAACAGCGGCCGCAGCCAGGCGGCAAAGATCTTGGGTTGAGCGAGGAGTTTCAGATCTCCCTCGAAGCGGAGCTGGCCATTCTGAAAAGCCTGCTCGAGCCCAGCAACGAACTTGCTGCGAAAGATTTCCCGCAACACTTCCCTGGGAAGAAAGTAGTTGCCTCGTGAACGAACCCAGCGGGTGTGATCGAGTGAGAGGCCACCGGCAGGAACGACACAATGGACATGGGGATGAATTTTGAGTTGCTGACTCCAAGTGTGTAACACGCTGAAGAAGCCGATTTCCGCGCCGAGGTGTCTCGGATGGCGTGCCACTTCGAGAAGGGTTTCCGCACTGGTGCGGAACAGGAGACCGTAGAGGACCTTCTTGTTCTGCAGCACCAGTGGAGCCAACCGATGGGGCAGTGTGAAGACCACGTGCAGATAGCGGGTCGGGAGAAGCTCTCGTCGACGCACAGCGATCCAGCGGTCCCGAGCAGCGGTCTGACACTTCGGGCAATGGCGGTCGCGGCAGCTGTTATAGGAGATGGGGGCACGATGTCCGCAGCGCATACACTCATCGAGATGACCACCGAGAGCGGCGGTACGACAGCGCCGAATGGCCAGCAACACTTTGCTGTGCTTCCAACGGAGCCAGTGGCGATTTCGTTCGATGAAGGCATCTCCCGCGGCGCGGATCAGATCGGCCACCTCGAGCGGTGGCCGGGCCATCTACTCCTCCTGTGGCGGACGGCCCTTGAGCGGCAGTGAATCCAACGGACTCGAGGCCATATGCAGGTGACGTTGGGAGAGATGCAGGTAGCGGGCCGTCTCTTTCAGATGGTTATGACCCAACAGGATCTGAATGGTGCGCAGATCGGCGCCAGCCTCGAGTAGATGCGTGGCAAAGCAGTGCCGCAGAGTGTGCGGATGAACCGCTTGCCGGAGGCCTGCACGCTGGGCGGCTTGCTGGCAGGCGAGCCAAACGGTTTTCGTATTGATCGGCTGATCGGCGCAATGGTCGTGATCGCCCGGAAAGAGCCAGACCCTGGGTTTTCGGCGTAAGCGATGCCAGTGCTCACGGAGCTCTGCGAGCAATTTGGAGCTGAGCATCACGTCGCGGTCTTTGCGCCCCTTACCGCCTGGGATGTGAATGACCATTCGTTGCTTGTCGATGTCGCTGAACTTGAGGCGCGTCAATTCGGCGTTCCTGGCGCCGGTGGCGTAGAGGGTCATCAGCAGAGTGCAATGGAAGGAAGTGCCGGCCGCCTGAATGAGTTGAGCAACTTCTTCCTGGCTGAGGATCGCTGGCAGGCGATGGCTCCCTTTCGGATAGGGAGTGTCGGCGATGCTCCAGGCTCTCTTGAGCGTCTTACAGTAAAAGAACCTCAAGGCTGCCAGACGGACCGCGACGCTACTCGCTGACAACTTGCGCTTCTCAAATAGCTCCGCTTGGTATTCGCGAATGTGTCGAGGGCCTAAGCGATCCGGGGAGCAGTTGAAGTGTCGAGCAAAATCCTCGACTGTGCGGATGTAGGAACGTGTGGTATGTTGAGCGTAATTACGACGCTGGAGTTCTTCCAGCATTATTTTTCTGAGATGGGTCACAGGGACCTCCTGGTGACCCAAAACTTATCTCAAGCCATCGAGCAACCAACGTTCTCCTACCTCACGCGAAGCGTCCGCCGCCGGGCAGCTACGTTCAAACGCCATTACCGGAAACTGAGCCACCTCCCTCGCTTCCGCCCCCTTGCGGGGCCGCTCATCCCGCGATAAAGTGCTGGCACCCTGACGAAATTCGTCGAGTCTTCAGCTCTTGCATATTCTGAAATGAGTGATGGCCGCTTGAAACGCTACTTCGCAACGCCTGCCGCTTTGCTGTATCTTGCCTGCAGCATGCTCCCCGGCACAACCACCGCACAGGACCGCTCGCAAGCCCGCTCTATGGTCATTTCGCGCAACGGCATTGTGGCCGCGGAATCTCCGCTGGCCGCGCAGGCTGGCACGCGCATCCTGGAGCGCGGCGGCAATGCGGTGGATGCCGCGATCGCCACCAATGCCATGATGGGCGTCGTGTCCCCGATGATGAACGGCATTGGCGGGGATTTGTTCGCCATCGTTTACGACGCGAAAGCCAACAAGCTCTACGGCCTGAACGCCAGCGGTTGGGCGCCGAAAGGCCTCACCATCGAAGCGCTCCACACACTCGGCTTGCGCGAAATGCCGGAGTCCGGCGTCCATACCATCACCGTCCCCGGCGCCGTGGATGGTTGGCAGAAACTCGCCGACAAATTCGGGCGCAAGAAGCTCAGCGAAGATTTGGCAGCCGCGATCAGCACCGGGCAAAATGGTTGCCCGGTCACAGAGTGGGTAGCGATGTACTGGGCAAGTGCCGTGGATTACCTGCGCGGCGATGAAACTGCCTCCAAGCTCTACTTGCCGCAGGATCGCCCGCCAAAGACCGGCGAAGTTTTCCGCAACCCGGAACTCGCCTGGTCTCTCCAGCAGATTGCCGAGCGCGGCCGCGACGCTTTCTATAAAGGCGAGATCGCCCGCCGCATCCTGGAAACGATGAAGCGTCATGGCGGCACCATGACCGCCGCCGACCTGGCCGAATTTTCCAGCGAGTGGGTCGAGCCTATCTCCACCAGCTATCGCGACTGGACCGTGTACGAAATGCCTCCTAACGGGACGGGAATTGCCGCTCTGGAAATGCTCAACATCATGGAGAACTTTCCCCTCGGCCAGAAGGATTACGGCTTTGGCTCCCCCAATGCGCTCCACGCCATGATCGAGGCCAAAAAAATCGCCTACGCGGACATGGCCCGCTACATTGGCGATGCGCGCGGCCAGAAATTGCCCGTGCAGACGCTGCTCTCAAAAGAGTGGGCGGCACAGCGCGCAGAACAAATCGATTCGGACCATGCGAACTGCGCGGTGCCCGCCGGAAACTTGCCCATAGGCAACGACACGACGTACCTGAGCGTTGTGGACCGCGAAGGCAACATGGTTTCGTTGATACAAAGCAACTACAGCGAGTTTGGCTCCGGCATCGTCGCGCCGGAAACGGGCTTTGCGCTGCACAATCGCGGCGCACTCTTCACGCTGGACGCCAGCTCGCCGAACGCGCTAGCCAGCCGCAAGCGTCCGCGCCACACCATCATCCCAGGGTTTGCGCAGAAGGGTGATCTCCGCATGGCCTTCGGCATCATGGGCGGTTGGAACCAGTCGCAGGCTCACGCCCAGTTCATTGCCAATCTGGCCGATTTCAAGATGAACATTCAGGCGGCGCTGGAGGCTCCTCGGTTCACGAAACATACTTTTGAAGGCTGCGACGTCAAGATGGAGAACCGCTTCTCCCAAAAGACCCGCGACGAGCTCACCGCCAGGGGGCACAAGATCACCCTTCTTGGCCCCTTTTCCGCGGACGTGGGCGGCGGCCAGGCGGTCCTGCGCGACTTTGCCAAGGGCGTCAACTTCGGCGCTTCCGACCCGCGCAAGGATGGCGCCGCCATCCCCGAGTTACCTTCTGATTAAAATAACCTTTATGAAATAGAAAGATACCTGTCGCAGCAGGTACCTGCGGCGGAGTACGCAAAAGAGTTCCCTCCAACGTGCGGAATGTGAACAGACGTTCCCAAGGCCCCTTTTTCAGCACTCTCGGGCTGAAGCTAAGGCCTTTGTTTTCATTGCTATGGCGTGCCGCCCCGGTGGAAAGAGAGTTGCAACCTATTAAGTGGTCCCAAACATCCTGCTCGACTTGTATCCGTTGCTGGGAGGCAGACATGCAGTCCCGAATCGGGAAAATTCTAGCGCTGGCGGGTACCCTGGCCGTCGCAACGCTCCTGGCGGGCCGCGTGGCTCGCTCTCAAAGCGCTCAGGTTGCGGGAGAGTATGAATGCACCCAGGCGCTTGTGGCAGGCAAGGCCGTGCCCTGCAAGGCCGCGCCACTTTCCTTGAAAACGGACGGGCATTTCGAGTTGCAGGGCCGCGAAGGCGAGTACCTCGTGAACGGGAGTTGGGTAGTCCTGAACGGCACGGTGCTGAAGTCGCGCGCGAAGATCGAAGCTGGCCACAAGATCGTGTTTCGCTTCTACAACAAAAAGGGCCTCTGCGAGATGATTTACGAACGGCGCGTCGCCGAGCTCGGCAAAACCAACCTGGGTTGATTCTCCCCCGCCTTACTTTTCCATTAACTCCGTAAACAGATGCAGCGTGGCCGGGGCGTGGCCCGCGTAGTGATTGTTGGCAAAGGCGAACACACGGATTTTGCGCTTCAGGAAGTTGCGGCAGGCTTCCACCCAGTCCTGCAGGTCGCGCGTGCGGTCCACGATCGTGGCGTCCCAGGTTTTCGTCAGCTCCTCGATGGCCTTGCGATCGCCCAGCCAGCGAATGTACGTGAAATCGGTGGTGATGGCGTCGCCTTTGGTGAACCACTCGCGCGGGCGCGGCATCCACGGATGGTCAATCAACGTTAGCGCGATGTTGTGTTTCCGCAAAAGATCGTAAAGCGCCGGACCCAGCCAGGTCTTGTTGCGGATTTCCAGGGCAAAACGGGGCTCCAAGGGTAGCTTCTCCAGAAATGGCTTCAGCCGCGCCAGAAAATCCGCGGGCGTCGCAAACGCCTTTTTGTTGAAGTATTGAAACTGGAACAGGATCGGTCCGCGCTTATCGCCCAGATGATCCGTTACCTGAAGGAATTCCTTGAGAACCGGTCCGGCGTCCACCAGGACGCGTTCGTGCGTGATTTCCTGCGGCGCTTTCAGCGCAAACAGGAAATTCGCCGGCGTCTTCGCATACCAGCCTTTCACCGTGGATTCGGCGGGGATGCGGTAAAACGTCGCGTCAATCTCCAGCGTGTCAAACTGCGTCGCATAGTAAGAAAGATAATCGCGGGCCTGCATGCCTTTCGGATAAAAAGTTTTTTCCCAGCCCTCGGCGGTGAACGAAGACGTGCCTAGCCGCAGGTACGCGGAACTCTCTTTGGAGCTGGCCTCGTCCGGCATGCGGGAAATCATAGAGCAGAAAGGCGTCCCGAAGCGACCCACTTGGGATTCTGATCTGGGATGTCGGCAGATCAGTTTGCTAGCCTGTCCAGCTTTTCAAACGGCACATTCAGAATTGGATAGAGCTTCCATTCCTTGTAGTCGAAGTGCCACCACTCGCTTTGATCCACAGCAAAGCCTTCCGATTCCATCGCGCGGCGCAAGAGATCGCGATGCCAGCGCTGCAGGGAAGTGCCCCCGGGGAATGTCGGGAAGGATCGTGGTGACATTTCGTCGTACAAGCCGGGCATTTCGATCGCTTTTCCTGTCGCCAGATCGTAGAGCGTAAGGTCCACAGCGCATCCCCGATTGTGCTTGGAGCCTTTCTGCGGATCGGCGACGAAATTGTGGTCTTTTGGTGGCGTGGCGTCCCAAAACACCTTGGTGATGTACCACGGGCGGTAGGCGTCGTGGATCAGCAAGCCGTACCCGAGCGGCTGCAATTTCCGCATCACGCGCAGCAGCGCTTCAGCCGCTGGGCGCTGCAGAAACGCGCGCGCCTGGGTGTAGAGCGGCGTGCTCAAAAAATTGTTGGATTGCGCGTAGCGAATATCCAGGTGGAAGGCCGGATCGAGCGTGGTGAGCTCGACGAGATCGGGTTTGCGGAATGGGCCCGGTTCCTCGGATGGCTTCGCGGCAAGCGCGGAGGCCCGGAGTTCTTCGACAGATTTGGCGGGCGTGACATAAAAAAAGTGCGCGGGATCGGCGCCCGCATCCGTACGGATGTATTCCTCTCCTGCTAACGTGAGAGCGGCGATGCGACCAGCACTGTCTTGGTGGGTAGTAGCTTCCAGTCGAGCGCTCATGCTCGGCGGAGCAAAATCGTACCGAGATTCGCCCATAGGCGTGATGGGCGATTCTTTCCCGTCGGCCTGATGCCAAATCAGAGATCCGTTGCGCTCCAGAATCACGAAACTCGGTTCTTTGACCTGACCGTAAATGCCGACAAGTTGCTTCCATTCGAGGGGGCCATCGGGAGGTTTAGGCCCGGGAACGAGCGAGGTTGCAGTCGCGGCCGTCGTTTGAGAGAGAAGCGGCGTTGCGGCGAGAAGGGCACAAATGCAGAAGAGAAGAAGTCGGGACAGACGCGGGCGTGATTCGTTCATGGCCGAAATGATACCGGAAATCGGGGGCACCCGCGTAGGGGCAGCAAGCCTTTGCGCTGCTCTTCTGTGTAGGGGTCGCACCGTTTACCCTGATCTGCAAAGGGCTGGACCCCAATTGCGCAATCGTATGGATGCGGCTACTTCTTGGCGGAGGCGGCGGCTTCGGAAACGCCCGGCGCGAGAATGGGATGAAGGAACGGCATCATCGAGCGCAGCTTCGGTCCGAGTTGCTCGAGGTGGCTTTGCTGTTCGGCTTTGCGCTTGGCCAGGAAATTGGGGCAGCCCTTTTCGTTTTCCTCGATCCAGGCCTTTGCAAAACTGCCGTCGCGGATTTCCGCCAGCAGCTTTTTCATGGCTTCCCGTGTTTGCGCCGTGACGATGCGCGGGCCAGCGTGATAGTCGCCTTGCTCGGCCGTGTCGCTGACGGAATAGCGCATATAGCTGAGGCCGCCGCGATAAATCAGATCCACGATGAGCTTCAATTCGTGGAGGCACTCGAAGTACGCCACCTCCGGCTGGTAGCCGGCGTTCACCAGAGTCTCAAAGCCCGCCTTGATGAGCTCGCTTACACCGCCGCAGAGAACGGCCTGCTCGCCGAAGAGATCCGTCTCGGTTTCTTCGGTAAAAGTAGTTTCGAGCACCCCGGCGCGCGTCGCGCCGAGTCCCTTGGCGTAGGAGAGCGCCAGCGCCTTGGCGTGTCCCGAGGCGTCCTGTTCGACCGCAAGCAACGCGGGCGTCCCGGCACCTTCGACGAAAACTTCGCGCACGCGATGGCCGGGTGCCTTCGGCGCGATCATGGAAACATCCACGGTCTTCGGCGGCGTGATCGCGCCGAAACGGATATTGAAGCCGTGCGCGAACATCAGTGTCTTGCCCGGTGTAAGGTTCGGTTCGATGGCCTCTTTGTAGAGCTTCGGTTGGCGCGTATCGGGCGCAAGAATCATGATGACATCGGCCCACGCGGCGGCTTCCGCGGGAGTTTTCACGGTGAGGCCATCGTTTTGTGCCTTGGCGCACGAAGCGCTGCCCGCAGGGAGCCCGACGACCACGGAGACTCCGGAATCGCGCAGATTCAGAGCGTGCGCGTGGCCTTGCGAGCCATAGCCGATAATCGCGACCTTCTTCTTCTGGATCAGGGATAGGTCAGCGTCCTTGTCGTAGTAGAGGTTTGCCATTGCGTTTGATGTTCCTTTCGTGGGCCGCGTGGCGGCCGAAAGCTTTTGAATTTGTTGAGATCGTGCCAACCGCGGGGTCGGCTTTACCGCAACCCTGCGGAATTATTTGGCGGAGGGAGCGGGCTGCGCGGGGGCAGCCTCAGCCGCGCCCGGGGGACGCAGCAGATCGTTGCCGCGCGTCATAGCGATGCGTCCGGTGCGCGCCATTTCCAGCACGCCGAATGGACGCAGAACCTCCAGCAAGCCGTCGATCTTGTCCACCGTGCCGGAAACTTCCACGATCAAGGATTCGGGGGCCACGTCCACCACGCGCGCGCGAAACACCTTGATGAGTTCCATCAAGTGGGGACGGTTCTGCTGGTCGGCGGAAACTTTGATGAGCGCCAGGTCGCGCTCCAGCATGGAACGGTCGGTAATATTTTCGGCCAGCAGGACATCCACGAGCTTTTCCAGGCTGGCTTCCAGCCGGTGGGCGCCGCGCGCATCCGTGTGCGCGCAAAGAGTCATGCGGGCGATCGCTTCGTTCTCGGTGGGGCCGACGGTGAGCGAATCAATGTTAATGGCCAGGCGCCGGGTGAGGGAAGCGACCCGGTTCAGCACCCCAGGCTTGTTTTCGACATAAGCAACGATGGTCTGCATGCGATCCTCGATTTTCTCAATCCTGCAAGTGCTCCCCATCAGACCGGGAGCCGTGCAATATCCCCGGATATGATTTCATTTTACCGAGAGCGGGTCCAGCGGGGCACGACTTTCCTAATGCTAAATCCTAAGGCTGGGTGGCGGATTCCACCAACGGGCTGTTGGGCCGGCGAATCATATCGTGAAGCGCCGCGCCCGCTGGCACCATCGGATACACGGAATCTTCCTGCTCGACGCGGAAGTCGAGCAGAACGGGTTGCTCGGTGTGACGCGCCGACTCGATGGTTGAAACGACTTCCGCGCGCGACGTGATGCGCTCCCCGCGGATGCCGAAGGCGTTTGCCAGCGAAACAAAATCGGGCGCGACCAGCGGCGTGGCCACGTACCGCTTGTCGTAGAAAAACTCCTGCCACTGGCGGACCATGCCGAGATAGCCGTTGTTGATGATAGCAATCTTGATGTTGATCTTTTCCTGGACGATCGTGGCCAGTTCGCAGGAAGTCATCTGGAAACCGCCATCGCCGACAACCGCCCAGACTTCGGCGTCGGGCCGCGCGAATTTTGCGCCAATCGCAGCAGGCAGCGCAAATCCCATGGTGCCGAGCCCGCCGGAAGTGATCAGCGAACGCGGGCGATCGTGGTGGTAATACTGCGCTTCCCACATTTGGTGCTGGCCCACGTCGGTGACCACGATGGCCTCGCCCCTGGTGACCTTCCACAAATCGTTGATAACGTGCGCGGCGTAGAGATGGCCGCTGTCCGGAAGGCTCTGAATATCGCGAACCGCGGAATCACCTTTCAACTCCTTGATATGCGCCAGCCAGGAAGCGTGATCGCGCTCGTGGATGTGCGGCAAAAGTCTGGTTAGAGTTTCACCGGCATCGCCCACCAAAGCCGCGTCCACCTGTACGTTTTTGTTGATCTCGGCGCGATCCACTTCGATGTGAATTTTGCGGGCGTTGCGCGCATACGTGCGCAGGTCGCCGGTAACGCGATCGTCGAAGCGCATGCCCACGGCGATCAGCAAGTCGGCTTCCTGAATCGCGGTGTTGACCCAGGCTTCGCCGTGCATGCCCATCATGCCCAGGTTCATCGGATCGCTGGCCGGGAAGCAGCCAATGCCGAGAAGCGTCATGGCCACGGGGATGTTGCTGGTGCGAACGAATTCCTCAAACTTGCGCATGGCGCCGGAGAGCATGATGCCGCGGCCGGCGAGAATCACGGGGCGCTTGGCCGTGTTAAGCAGTTCGACGGCGCGGTCAAATTCGTCTTGTTTATGGTTGTTGCGGATGCGCTTGACGGGCAAGTTCGGAGCGCACGCATCCCAATCGAATTCGGCGGAAGCCTGTTGCGCGTCCTTGGTGAAGTCCACGAGCACCGGGCCGGGACGCCCGGACTGGGCGATGATGAAAACTTCGCGGAGCGTGCGCGCGATATCTTCCGCCCTAGAAACCACCACGTTGTATTTGGTGATCGGCATGGTGATGCCGGTGATGTCCACTTCCTGAAACGCATCGGAGCCGAGCACCTTGCTGCTGACCTGCCCGGTGATGCAGACCACCGGGGAAGAATCCAGCATGGCCGTGGCAATGCCGGTGACCATGTTGGTGGCGCCGGGGCCGGAAGTGGCCATGGCGACGCCAATGCCGCCTGTGGCGCGCGCATAGCCATCGGCCATGTGCGTGGCGCCCTGTTCGTGGCGCACGAGAATGTGATGGAGCTTGGATTTGCCAAGTGCATCGTAGACCGGAAGAATCGCGCCACCGGGATAGCCGAAGATGTGACGCACGCCGAGGCGCGTCAATGTTTCACAAAGAATTTCCGCACCAGTCATTTTCATAGAGTTCTCCCCGAGGATCCCGGCAGGGAACCGGATGAAAAAGAATCGGGCAGGGAAGTGACCGCGCCAAGCGAGGCAGAAGAAACGAGATAGGCGTATTTGGCCATGACGCCGCTGGTGAAGCGGGGCTTGGGCGCTTTCCAGGTAGCGAGGCGCTGCCGGATTTCGCCGTCAGTGAGTTCGACGGAAAGATTGCGCTTGGGAATGTCGAACACGATGGTGTCGCCATCACGAAGTGCGGCGATGGGGCCGCCTACTACCGCTTCGGGCGCGATGTGGCCGGCCATGAGGCCGTGCGTGGCGCCGGAGAAACGGCCGTCAGTGAGCAAGGCGACGGAATCGCCGAGACCTGCGCCGACCAGGGCCGCGGTCACGGCGAGCATTTCGCGCATGCCGGGTCCGCCGCGCGGGCCTTCATAACGAATCACCACAACATCGCCGGCTTTGATTTGGCTCTTGTTGACGGCGGCAAACGCGGCTTCTTCGCCATCGAAAACACGCGCGGGGCCGCGGAAGGTTTGCGTGTTGCTCCCGGCGACCTTGATGACGCAGCCTTCCGGCGAAAGATTGCCGTGAAGAATGACTAAACCGCCCGTCGATTTGAGCGGGTTGTTTTTGGCGCGGACGACTTCCTGGCCTGGGGTTTCTTTTGCGGCGGACGCTTCTTGGGCGAGGCTGCGGCCGGTGACGGTGATCGCGTCTCCTTGGAGGAGGCCAGCCTCAAGCATACGCTTTGCGACAAGCGGAGTGCCGCCTGCTGCATATAGATCGGTTGCGACAAATCGTCCTCCAGGTTTTAAGTCAGCGAGGATGGGCGTGCGCGAACTGATGCGATCAAAATCGTCGATAGATAGAGAAATTCCTGCCTCCCGGGCGATGGCGAGGAGATGAAGCACGGAGTTGGTGGACCCCCCGGTAGCGGCGACTCCCGCGATGGCATTTTCAATGGCCCTCTTGGTGATAATCTTCAGCGGCGTGATGTCTTTGCGGAGCAGATCCATGGCCAGCTTGCCGGCGAGTTCGCCTGCTTTCGCTTTGCCCTTGTCCGTTGCGGGAATGCTGGATGCGCCCATGGGAGCGATTCCCAGGAATTCGCAGACCAGCGCCATGGTGTTGGCCGTAAACTGCCCGCCGCAGGCGCCCACGCCGGGACAAGCGGAACATTCGAGTTCTTTCAGTTGCTTATCGGTAATTTTGCCGCGCGCGTGTGCCCCGACGGCTTCGTAAACATCCTGAATCGTCACCGAATGGCCCTCAAATTTGCCGGGGGCGATGGAGCCGCCATAAAGGACCAGTCCGGGAATATTCAAGCGGACCAGGGCCATAATGCCGCCGGGAATCGTTTTGTCGCAGCCAACCAGGACGACGAGGCCGTCGAAGAGATTGCCGCGAGAGACGAGTTCGATCGAGTCGGCGATGACTTCGCGGCTGATCAGCGATGCGCGCATGCCGTCGGTGCCCATGGTGATGCCGTCGGAGATGGAAACCGTGTTGAATTCCAGGGGCGTGCCGCCCGCGGCGCGGATGCCGGCGCGCACGTGCTCGGCGAGTTCACGAAGGTGGTAGTTGCAGGGCCCGATTTCGATCCAGGTGTTGGCGATGCCGATAAGTGGCTTGGTGAAATCGTCGTCCTTGAGTCCGGAGGCGCGCAGCATGGCGCGAGCGGGGGCGCGGTTATTGCCATCCACGAGAGCGGAACTGCGGGACTTCAGCGAACGTTCGGTCACAGCGGCGTCCCTCCAAACTGCGCGCAAGAAGCGAAAAACAAATCGGGGCCATCATCCCGTCTGGAGGATGGCCCCAAAACTCCAGAGTTGCGCAACAAAAAAGCTAACATCATCCCTATGCGCCTGTGGACGAGAGCGCAAAGCTGCTTCCTGACATAAGGCGCGTCATCCGGTAATCCGCAGATGTGGATGACACAAAAATCGGCGAGGTGGTACGCGACGACGCGTACGCCCCCAGACAGTCTCTAGATTGAAGGAAAGAGGCAGGATGAGTCAAATTAATAGAAATGCTATAGAAAATAAGCACAGATTATAGGGAAGTCTGCCCCTGCGGTGGGTGGGATGCGTGCCTGTCGGGAGCTGTTGCCGGGCGTCGCCGACCGGCATTGTGTTCTTGGAATGCGAGGAAAATAGCACTAGCGATACATCCAGTTGCAAGAGGCAGGCATCCATAGACAAATATGACGATGGTGCGCGCAACAAGTGTTTCATCCGCGGTATCTACTTCAGCCTACGAAGAATACGTAAACCCGCAGTGGGTCGCACTGCTGAACCTGTTGGACATGAATGTGGAGTACGAGCGGTGTGCCGGAGCGGAACTGTTCACCCGGGACGGCCGGCGAATCCTGGACTTCCTATCGGGCTATTGCGTCCACAATACGGGCCACAATCACCCGTACATCGTGCAGGCGCTGAAGGACGAATTAGACAAGAGCGGGCCGGCGATGCTGCAAAGCCACGTGCCGGAGATTGCCGGTGAGCTGGCACAGCGGTTGTGCAAGCTGGCGGGGGGCGGATTAAGGAAAGTTTATTTTGGGAGCAGCGGCAGCGAAGGCGTAGAGGCGGCGATCAAGTTTGCGCGCGCCAACACCGCACGGGCGGGGATTGTTTTCGCAAAAAGCAGCTTCCACGGACTGACCGCTGGGGCGCTGTCCTTGATGGACGATGCCTTCTGGCGCGAAGGGTTCGGGCCGCTGCTGGCGGATACGACGGGCGTGCCTTACGGAGACATCAGCGCGCTGGAGAAGACCCTGGCCACCTGGCGGCATGCGGCTTTCATCGTGGAACCAGTTCAGGCGGAGGCGGGAATCCGTGTCCCGTCGCGAGCTTACCTGCAAGCGGCGCAGGAGCTCTGCCATCGCTATGGGAGCCTGTTTGTTTTGGACGAAGTGCAAACGGGGATGTACCGGACGGGAAGTTTTCTGGCGGCGCATCAATTTGACGTACGGCCGGACATGGTGGTGCTGGCAAAGGCTCTGAGTGGCGGATTGATGCCGGTGAGTGCCGTTCTGATGACCGACAAAGTGTACGACGGCGTGTACTCGTCTTTGCGGCGCGCGATCGTGCACACTTCCACATTCAGCGAGAACAGCCTGTCCATGCGCGCGGGACTCGCAACCCTGGACGTGCTGGAAAAGGAAAAACTGGGGCCGCGGGCGTTGCACTTGGGGGAGGAGTTCCGAGCGAAGTTGCGCTCGGCGCTGGCACCTTACGAAATGGTGAAGGAAGTCCGCGGGATGGGGCTGCTTTCAGGGATCGAGTTTACCGCGCCCAAGAAGTTATCGCTGCGGGCGCCGTTTGAGGCGTTCCGGAGAATTCATCCGGCGATGTTCGGGCAGATTGTAGTGATGCGAATGTTCCGCGAAAAGAACATTTTGACGCAGATCTGCGGGAACAACTTCCTGGTGTTGAAGGCAGCGCCGCCGCTGATGGTGGAAGAGCAACATTTGGACGAATTTGTGGCGGCGATTCGGGACGTAGTGGCGCTGGCGCACTCTTCGGCGGGGTTTTGGAGCGAAGCGCTGGGACTGGCAAGGCGCGCCGTCAGAATCTGACACATTGTTGACACATTCTTGATAAGTCCAGGGCGATTGTAGGCCCGATACTGTAGGCGCAGAGGGCGCTGAAAATTTGACACAGAACGGCAAGACGGATGTTTTTGTAGTGGGCGGCGGGCCGGCGGGCCTGGTGGCAGCAGTGGCGGCGCGCAAGAAAGGCTTTGCAGTGACGCTGGCAGACGGCGCTGAGCCTCCCATTGATAAGCCATGCGGCGAAGGGCTGATGCCGGAGACGCAGGCAGCGCTGCGAGAATTGGGCATCACAGCAGATGGCAGTGAAGGTTATGAGTTTCGCGGGATTCAATTTATCCACATGGGTAAACAGGTCGCGGCGGATTTTCCCGAGGGAAAGGGAATGGGCCTTCGGCGGCCTCTCTTGCACGCCATGCTTGTTGCCCAGGCGGAACACAGCGGCGCGCGGTTGCTGTGGAAGACGCCAGTATCGGCAATTTCTCCCGAGGGCGTGCAACTGAAAAACGGCTTGGTACAGACGCGCTGGATTGTGGGCGCCGACGGCGGAGGCTCGCGCGTGCGGCGGTGGAGCGGACTGGAGGCCACGGCCCAGCGCACGCAGCGCTTTGCCACGCGGCGACACTATCGCGTGCGCCCGTGGTCGGAATACATGGAGATTCATTGGGGACGAGGGGCGCAGGCGTACGTTACGCCGATTGGGAAGGAGGAAGTTTGCGTCGTGGTGATGGCCGAAAGGCTTGCAGATGCGGACTTCGCGAAGGTACTAGGGGAGTTGCCGGAGTTGCGGGAGCGGTTGTCCGGAGCGGAGCTGGCGAGCCGGGAGCGCGGGGCAATCACGGCCATGCACAGACTCCAGAGGGTGACGCGCGGAAATGTGGCGCTGGTGGGCGATGCCTCCGGCGGAGTGGATGCCATCACCGGTGAGGGGCTTCGGCTGGCGTTCCGGCAGTCGCTGGCGCTGGCGGGGGCTATGGAGTGCAACGACCTTTCGTGCTATGAACGCGCGCACCGGGAATTGGCGCGGCGTCCCGTGAGGATGGGGAAGCTGATGCTCCTGCTGGGGCGGAATGAGGTATTGCGCCGCCGCTCGTTCGCGGCGCTGGCGTCGAAGCCGCAGTTGTTTGAGGACTTGCTGGCGATGCACATGGGCCGCACATCCCGCGCGCAGATAGTAGGTACCGGGCTAGAACTAGGCTGGCAACTTCTGAGCGCATGACCAAAAGGGAAAGGGGTCCCATGCGAGCAAAAGACTGGAAGTCATTCGGGATTGGAGCCGCCGCGATAGCGGGACTGGCGGTGCTTTTGTCCGCGAGCGCGGCGCCACCCAGAATGCATGTCGAGCAGGCGGCGACCACGGCGTCTTCGGAGCTTTCCCTGATCGTGGACCCGGGCCAATCAAAAGTGCACTGGACGGTGGATAGCACGCTGCACACGGTGCACGGCACGTTTGCGGTGAAGAACGGGGCGCTGCACTTTGATCCGGAGACGGGAAAAGCGAGCGGAGAGATTGTAGTGTTTGCGACGAGCGGTGAGAGCGGCAACAGTTCGCGCGACGAAAAGATGCACAAAGTCGTGCTGGAGAGCGCGAAGTTTCCGGATGCGGCGTTTCGGCCCACGCAGGTGGAAGGCAAGCTCGCGGCTTCGGGGAACTCGGATGTGCAATTGCACGGAGTCTTCCTGCTGCATGGAAGCGAGCACGAACTGACTGTGCCCGTGCACGCGGTGATGAGCAGCGGAAAATGGAAGGGCACGGCGAAGTTCGAGGTGCCGTACATCCGGTGGGGCCTGAAGGACCCGAGCAATTGGCTGCTGAAGGTGAAGCCCGCGGTGCAAGTGGACCTGGAGCTGGCCGGGACATGGAAACTCGGGGAATGAGGCGGCATCAACTAGAATTCGTTCACTCGCTAAGTTGAGTCGATAGCAGAACCAGCGACCCCATAGCAAGGAAGTGTCTTCCGCGCAATCTGCCCGTTGGTCAGTCGAAAACGTCAATCTTGGATCGCTTCCGCGTAACGACGAACTTGGAAACAAATCTCTTTCCACTAAGTCTCTGTTTCCCAAACCGGCGCGTTACCCGCCCGCCGCTAGTGTCCTATTTTGGAATTATCCGCCTAGCTTTTCTGTGTGTGGGCTATCATTGAATTATGGGCGGCCCTTTTCGTTACAACAAAAAGGAGCGCAAGCGATTGCGACGCTTTGCAAAAAAAGCGGCTATTGCAGCAGACAAGTTTGAAACCGAAGGGATTAAGCCGAATGCCGTGGCAGTTTTGCGCCGTTTAGCTGAATCTAACGTGGCCATCGCCAAAGCCCGCAAGAAAAAGAAGTCCAAAAATTCGAATTAGGACAGCACCCGCCCGCCTTTTTATTTGCATATCCGTGGCACTTCCTACAAAATAAAACGTTTGGGCTACAGCCTGGAATCTGGACAGGCGGGCCCAGTGCAGTTCCACCTACAATTCAACCGAGGAATTTCATGGAAAAGCCAACGAAGATTACTGCGCCGAGGGGAAAACTCGGGGTGCTGTTGCCGGGAATGGGCGCGGTGGCCACGACGTTCATGGCCGGCGTAGAACTGGTGCGCACGAAGAAGGCGCTGCCGGTCGGGTCACTGACGCAGATGGCTACGATTCGCCTGGGAAAGCGCACGGAGGGCCGATCGCCTAAAATTAAGGATTTTGTAAAGCTGGCGCGGCTGGAAGACATGGTGTTCGGCGGATGGGATATTTTTCCGGACAGTTCCTACGAAGCGGCGGCGAAGGCGGGCGTGCTGGATGCGCATCATCTGGCGCTGGTGAAGACTTTCCTCTCGAAAATCAAGCCGATGTCCGCGGCGTTTGATCAAGAATACGTGAAGATGCTGAACGGCAAGAACGTGAAGAAGGGGAAGACGAAGTACGACATCGCGCTGCAGGTAAAGGACGACATCGCGAGGTTCAAGAAAAAGCACGGCTGTTCGCGCATGGTGATGCTGTGGTGCGGCTCAACGGAAGTGTTCATGAAGACGCACGAAGTCCACGCCACGCCGGAAACGTTTGAAGCGGCGATGAAAGAGAATCATCCGGCGATTGCGCCCTCGATGCTGTACGCGTGGGCGGCGATTACCAGCGGCATCGCGTATGGAAATGGCGCTCCGAACCTGACCGTGGACGTGCCTGCGTTGCGGCAGTTGGCGCAGGAGCACAAGGTGCCGATCGCAGGAAAGGACTTCAAGACCGGGCAGACGCTGCTCAAGACGGTTCTAGCGCCCGCCTTCAAAGCGCGCATGCTGGGGCTGAACGGGTGGTTTTCGACAAATATTCTGGGAAACCGCGACGGCGAAGTGTTGGAGGACCCGGGCTCCTTCAAGACGAAGGAAGAATCGAAGCTGGGCGCGCTGGAGTTCATTTTGCAGCCGCACTTGTATCCCGATCTCTACAAGAAGATTTACCACAAGGTGCGCATCAACTACTACCCGCCGCGCGGCGACAACAAAGAGGGCTGGGACAATATTGATATCTTCGGCTGGCTGGGTTATCCGATGCAGATTAAGGTGGATTTCCTGTGCCGCGATTCCATTTTGGCCGCGCCCATCGTGCTGGATCTGGTGTTGTTCCTGGATCTGGCGCAGCGCGCAGGCATGCGGGGAATTCAGGAATGGCTCAGTTTCTACTTCAAATCGCCGATGACCGCCCCGGAGCTGTATCCGGAGCATGACCTGTTTATCCAGCTCATGAAATTGAAGAACACCCTGCGCTGGATGATGGGAGAGGATTTGATCACCCACCTGGGGCAGGAATATTACGATTAGAAAAGCAACGATTCCCCAGTGAGGCGATTGCGCGCTATCGCGTGGAGTTGTAAATCGCGCTCCCTTTAGCGACCTGCTGAAAAGTCCCGACAAAATGTCATTCCGAGTCCCGTTCGTTTCTTGAGCGGACTCGAAATCTGTTTTTTAGCTTTTCTTGTGCGAATAGCAGATCCCTCTTTCGCTTTGCGGGATCGGGACGACCAATAGCGTTTGCACCTTGCCGAAAAGGGGCGCGGCAATGCTGCGCCCCTACGGGAGGGAAGGCGCGCGGCGACATGGGATTGGGATTAGAGAGGCTCGGGAACTTCCCAGCGGCCGGATTCGGCGGAGCGGAAGAGGGCGTCAATAACTGCCATGTTGCAGATGGCATCTTCCAGGGGATTGGGGACTTCCTTGTTTTCGCGAATGGCCTGCGAGAAAAGATCGCCCTGCATCGTGTATTGATTGCAAACGGGAAAGGATTCGGTAATCGCGCTGCCTCCGGCGTAGAGTTCCTTGCCATTATCAATGAAAATGCGCGCAGGCTTGTCCGTGGGGGCGTTGAACGGAATTTCAATGTCGATGCGGCCTTCGGTACCAAAGAACTGCATCTTCTGGTAGGCAACGAGCTGTGTGCTGGAAGTGAAGATGCACTGCCCGGTGGGGAATTCCAGAATCGCAGATGTGAGGCGATCGGTTTTGAAGCTGGGATCGCGTTCGATGCAGGCGAAGACGCGCTCTGGCTCATCGCCAAACACGAAACGCGAGGTCTTCACCGGGTAACAGCCGATGTCGAGCAGCGCACCGCCGCCGTACTCGGCGATATTGCGCGGGTCCGCCGGATCTGTATTGAGGTAGCTGAAAAAGCCGGACGCCGAGCGGAGCTTGCCGATGCGGCCAGCGCGGACAAGCTCGCGCGTGCGCAGCCACTGGGGATGCGTGCGCACCATGAAGGCTTCGCCAATCTTTACGCCGTATTCATCACGGGCTTCGCGCAGGCGGCGAGCCTCCGCGGCATTGCAACCGATGGGTTTTTCGCAGAGGACATGCTTGATGCGGCTGGCGGCGCGAATGGACCACTCGACGTGGAGATGATTGGGGAGCGGATTGTAGATGGCCTCGACCTCTCGATCGTCGAGGAGTTCTTCGTAGGAGCCGTAGGCTTTGGGAATGGAAAATTGTGCGGCGACGTTTTTCGCTTTTTCAATGGAGCGCGAAGCGATGGCGGTGATTTCGGCCCATTCGCACTGTTGCATCGCGGGAATGACCTGGCGCGTGGCGATGTTTGCGGCGCCCAGAATTCCCCATTTGACTTTAGGAGGCATGACCCTGCTCTTCTGATTATCACAAAAACAGCAGAAGGCCAAATGACGGAGGGCACAAAGTCACGTTGTGATTAGCCCAGGGAGTTTAGTCGAACCAGGCGAAGAACCGCGTGCCGTCTGTTTCCCATTGTGAAGAGCGGGTCCCTCGTTGCGCTCCCCTCGAATCCCCCCGCAATTCGGGCCAATCGTGCCCACTGGCTGACAATTTGATAGTGCTACATCGCCAGTAATCGTGCCAGCAGGCCCGCCAGAGCGCCGCCGACCAGAGGGCCAAAAATAGGGATGGGGGCGTAACCCCAGTCGGAGCCGCCTTTCCCCGCGATCGGTAGCACGGCGTGAGCGATGCGCGGACCGAGGTCGCGCGCAGGATTAATCGCGTAGCCAGTCGTACCGCCGAGGGAGAGACCGATGCCCCACACGAGACTCGCGACAAGATACGGGCCCAGGCCCGCGGCTGGTCCGGTGGCAGCTACGTTCTTCGAGAAGATGGCGCTGACTACGAACACGAGCACGAAGGTGCCGATGACCTCACAGAGGAAATTGGCGGGGAGTGCACGAATGGCCGGGGACGTGGAGAACACGGCAAGTTTCGCGGGGGCGTCGGGCGTTTCCCGCCAATGCGGAAGATAGTGCAGCCAGACAATTGTCGCCCCGACGATTGCGCCTAAAACTTGCGCCGCCATGAAGGGCAAGACTTGCGAGAAGTCGTGGCTTCGCAGCGCGAAGCCAAGAGTCACCGCAGGATTGAGATGCGCACCGGGGCTGCCGCAGGCGATGGCGGTGAAGACGCCGCACATGACCGCGAGCGCCCAACCGGTGGTGATGACCATCCAGCCGGCATTTTCGGATTTGGTCTTGCGAAGGAGGACCCCGGCGACGACGCCGTCACCGAGAAGAACCAGAACAAGGGTGCCCATGAACTCGCCGAACCACGGTGTGAGCATGCGGTGCGCCTCCAGATGAAAAGCAAGGTCCACTTTGAGTATCGGACGTACAAATATACAACGGTTGCAGCATGCGGCTGGCGTGATTAGCGTGCTTGCAGCTATGGCCGGGAATCAGTTCGTGAAGTAGAATCTCCGCGAGAGTCAAGCTCGAGGAGAGTTTCACTCGATCGATGAAGCGGAGAAAGGATTTCTAGCTGCCAATATGAAAGCGCTCGTCTATACGGAGCCGGGCCGCGTCAGGCTGGAAGAGAGACCCCGCCTGAAACCGGAGAGTGGGGAAGTGGAAGTTGCCATCGAACTGGCCGGAGTTTGCGGGTCGGACATTTCGGGGTTCCTGGGGCACAGCGCGCGCAGAAAGCCGCCGCTGGTGCTAGGTCACGAATCAATCGGGCGGTTGAATGACGGCCGCAGAGTGGTGGCGAATCCGTTGATCACTTGCGGGCATTGCGTCTATTGCCTTGCGGGAGCGCAGAATCTTTGCGAAAGCTGGCGGCTTCTGGGAATGGATCAAACGCCGGGTACGTTCGCGGAATACGTGACGCTGCCGGCAGGGCAGATTCACGAAATTCCAGAGGAACTCCCGTCCGTGCGGGCGGTCCTGTGCGAGCCGTTGGCGAACATCGTGCACCTCTTCCGCATCTCCGCGCCGGCGCCTTTTTTCCGGTTGGGCATCGTGGGCGGCGGCACAATGGGAGCGCTGACCTTGCTGGCGAGCCATCGCATTGGCGCAAGAGATGTTTTGGTGGTGGACGTAAGCGCTCAGCGACTGGAAACGGCAATGAAGCTGGGCGCCGCGGCGGCCGCGAACACCGCTTCCCCGAAAGGCCTTGTGGAAGCGCAGCGCGTGGCGGGCCGCGGATACGATCTGGTGGTGGATGCTAGCGGGACCGGACCGGCGCGGCAATCGGCATTCGATTTGTGCCGGCCGGGGGGATGCGTCGCACTGCTAGGTATGAGTGCGCAGCGGAGCGAACTGGACTTCGTCACCAGCATACGCAAAGAGCACCGCGTAGTGATGTCGTTCGCATACACTCCGGCCGATTTCCGGCGCGCGTTGGATTTGCTGATTGCCGGCGAAGTGGATTTAACACGCTGGACGGAACAATTGCCCCTCGAGCGGGGCCAGGAAGCGATGGAACGCATCGCTCACCGGCCGGGCGCGACGCTAAAAATGTTGCTGGAAGTTGCGCCAAGCCGGTGATGCGGGTGGAACCTGGTGACAACACGCACGCCGCGTCTCCAGGAAAATCAGTGTGTGGCGCGAGCTCGCATACATCGTTTTTGGTGCTTCGCCATGGGTCGCCGTTTGCGTTAAGAAAAAGCTGAACCATTTGCCGGTGCTGTTAGAGTAGGAGCGATGGAATCACCCTACGGAGTGCGCGATGAGACTGATCCGGTTTGGAGCCAAGGGGCAGGAGAGGCCCGGCGTATTGATTGAAGGGAAGAGGCGAGATGCCTCAGCGTGGTTTCGCGATTGGGATGCGGCGTTTTTCGCGGCCGATGGACTGAAGAAACTGGCGGCCAAGCTTTCCTCGGCAAGCCCTGCCGAGTTGCCGAAAGTGGCGGAAGGAGTGCGCTGGGCGGCGCCCGTGGCACGGCCGGGGAAAATCATCTGCGTGGGGCTGAACTATTCCGATCACGCCAAGGAAACCGGGGCAGCAGTGCCGAAGGAGCCTGTTCTCTTTATGAAGGCTGCGAACACAATGGTAGGCCCGAATGACGATGTGCTGATTCCGCGGCGCAGCACGAAAACGGATTGGGAGATCGAGCTGGGAGTCGTAATCAGCACAGAGGCGCGCTATTTGGAATCGCGCGAACAGGCGGAATCGCATATTGCGGGTTACTGTATTTCGCACGACGTATCCGAGCGGGAATTTCAGTTGGAGCGCGGCGGACAGTGGAGCAAAGGAAAAAGCTGCGATACATTTAATCCGCTGGGGCCCTGGCTGGCCACGCGTGAAGAAGTGCCGCATGTCAACAACCTGAAGATGCGGCTCAGCGTGAACGGGCAGATCCGGCAGCGGGGCAACACCGGAACGATGATCCACGCGCCCGCGGAGTTGGTGCGTTACATTTCGCAGTTCATGACCATGGAGCCGGGCGATCTGATTTCCACGGGCACGCCTCCGGGTGTGGGGCTCGGCATGAAACCGCCCACCTATTTGAAAGCGGGCGACGTCGTGGAGTTGGAGATTGATGGGCTTGGAAAACAGCGGCAAACCTGCCGTCAGGCATAGCTGAGCGAACATGAAAATCACCGATTACACAACTTTTGTCATTCGCACCCCCTGGCGCAACTTGACGTACCTGGTGTTGGAGACCGACGAAGGAATCCGCGGGTACGGCGAAGCGCGCGTCGTATCGAAGACGCACACGGTCCGCGAATTTCTGAAGGATGTGCGCCGGCACATCGTGGGTTTCGACGCTACCGACATCGAAGAGTTGTACAGCAGATTCACCCTTTTTGATTTTGGCCTTCCGGGCGAAGTCGTGATGACGGGGCTCGCGCTGGTGGAAATGGCCTGCTGGGACTGCATCGGCAAAAAGGCCAAGCTGCCCGTCTATCAATTGCTGGGCGGAAAAGTGCGAGACAAGATTCCCGCCTACGCCAACGGCTGGTATACCGTGGATCGCACGCCCGAATCGTTCGCCGGCGCCGCGAAAAAAGTTGTAGCGCGGGGCTATCGCGGAATGAAGCTCGATCCCTTTGGAAACGGCAGCCTGGAGCTTACGCGTGAGGAATATCACCGCAGCCTGGAAATTCTAGAAGCCGTGTTCAGCGTGGCCGGGCGCGACGCGCAGGTCTTCGTGGAGATGCACGGGCGGTTTGCGCCGCATCAAGCGGTGGAGATCGCCCGCGCCATCGAGAAATATCAGCCGGGCTGGATCGAAGAGCCATGCAGGCCCGACGATCCCGGCGCCCTGGAAATGGTGGCGCGCCATACCAGCGTGCCTATCGCAACGGGAGAGCGCTATTACACCGCGGCGCAATTTAGGGACCTTTTTCCGAAGCGCGTGATTCATATTCTGCAGCCAGACATGACGCAATGCGGCGGATTCCTGGAAACAAAGAAAATCTGCTCTACCGCGGAAACTTATTCCGTGATGGTGGCGCCGCACAATGTAGGAGGGATTATCAGTACCACAGCGGCGCTGCACTTGATGGCCGGATTGCGGAACGGCAAAATCCTGGAGCACTTCAACGATTTCTCCGATGCGGAAATTAAGCAAGCCGGACGGCCGTATCCAGAGGTCAAGGACGGCCAGTTCGATTTGCCGCAGGGGCCGGGCTGGGGAGTGGAGCTGGACTTCGACTATATTCGCGAAAAATCGGCGAAATCCGGCGACGGTGTGATCGCCGATCCGGGGCTGGACATGTTTCGCAAGCCGGACTGGTTCAAGAGGTCCGAGGCCGCCAAGAGTGGCGTGAAGCAATAACCCTGCAAGCAAATCGTTGCGCAAGCCGCGAGCACGAAAGGTGGGATCCTTGGGATCTGCAAAACTCATTGCAGCGGCGTCAGCCTTCAAGCACGGCCAAGCGGTGGCTCCATTCGGCGACCGCATCGCGCGAAACGCCAAAGTTCGAGCCCGTTCTCCCTTCGAGCGCCGCAAGCTGAATGGCGGCATTGCCGATCGTGGAGCACTCCACGGGACCCCGGATTACCTCCAGCGCCGAGCGCTCCTGTAAAAGCTGGTTGAGATATGTATTGCGGTTCCCACCGCCGACGACATAGACCCTGCGAAATCTCTTGCCTGCCGCTTCGCTGATCATGCGCAGAACCTCGGTGTAGCGCGCAGCCAGGCTGTGAAAAATCAAGTTGGCAAACTGCGGAGCTGCCTCGGGGTCTTCCGGCAGCGGCGCGTACCCCGAAAGTTTCAGCACAGAGTTAATGCGCTGCGGCATGTGTCCGCTGAGATGCAGTTCGGAATGATCTACGTCGAGAAATGTCTTTGGCGCGGAAAGCGAGCGGCAAGCCTCGATGAGCGAAGCAATGCTCCAGTCCTTGCCCTGAGAATGCCAGTGGCGCATGGATTCTTCAATCAGCCACATGCCGTTGACGTTTTTCAGGAAACGCGAGCTGCCCTCGAGGCCGCCTTCGTTGCTGATGTTCTGCTTGAAGGCCGCTTCGCTGAGGCAGGGGCGATCGAGGACGGTGCCCACGAGCGACCATGTTCCGGAACTGATGAAGGCACAATCGTCACCGGTATGCGGAATTCCGGCGACAGCCGAGCCCGTATCATGACAGGAGGGTGCGATCAGTTGAGTGTTTCGGAATGCGGGGAGTTGCGCGAGTTCTCCCTTGAGTTGGCCGACGACCGTGCCGGGGGCCACAAGTTCCGGCGCCTTGCTTTGGTCAAGGCCTGCCGCCCGAAAAATCTCCGCCGACCAGGCGCAATCGGTGGCACTGACGAGTTGCGTGTGCGTCGCCAGCGTGAACTCCGAGACCGGACGCCCGCCGAGACTGCAGAGAATATATTCCGGCAAATTCAGCCAGCACGTGCCATCGGGCAGACCGGCAATGTGATCCGCGATGAGCTGGTACAGCGTGTTGAAGCGCAGCATTTGAACGCCGGTAATGGCGTAAAGGCGCTCTGCAGGAAGAGTTTCCCAAAACCGCGCAGGGATTTTTTCTGTGCGCGGATCGCGATAGCAGAACGGATCCTGCAGGGGCTTGCAGTCGCTATCCACGCGCACATAGTCAACGGCCCAGCCATCCACGCCGATGGAATCGATGGGACCAGAGGCTTCACCAGCGGCAAGACGCAGACCTTCGAGAAGACCCTGGCGCAGGCCGGAGATGCTCCAGTAGAGATGTCCATCGCGCTCGTGCGGGCCATTGTGGAAGCGGTGAACGATCTGCAGAGTCGCGCCCTGGGGCTGCCAGTCGAGCAGGGAGACGCGACAGCTTTCTGCGCCGAGGTCAATCGCGATTACGCGGCGTGGCTTTGGGCCGGAATCGGAAGAATCTCTCATCGGAGGAAAGCTTCGCTCAGGCCGCCGTCCACGGGAAACAAGTGGCCCGTCGTGCAGCGGGCGCCGGAACTCGCGAGAAACAGAATCGCCTTGGCGCAATCGTCCGGGTCAATCGCGGCGTGCGTCAACGTGCGCTTGGCGTAGAACTGGCTCAGCAAATCGCGCAACTCCTCAGTGCTCTGCGCAGGATCAAACGCAATCTTGTACTTAGTCAGTGAGGCGATGACGCGATCGCGGGGAAACATCGTGGAGCCCTTCACCACGGTAGCGGGGCTGATGCCGTTGATGCGGACGTTCGGCGACAGGGAAATGGCCAACTCGCGCACAAGATGGCTCAACGCGGCTTTGCTTACATCATAAGCTTCACTGCCGTGCTTGGGGACCACGGCATTCGCGGAACTCGTCAGGACAATCGACGCCGGAAGGTTCTGCCTGGCGAGTATGGGCCGCGCTTCGTCCACCAGCAAATGATTAGCGACCACGTTCAGGTCCAGCGTCGTGCGCCACTGCTCATCGCTCACCGTGCCATCGGGAGACGACGCGAACATCGCGGCGGTGTTGACCAATACATCGAAGCCGCCAAAGTGCGCCACGACTTCTTCCAGAAGGCGCCGAATCGATGCGCGATCGCGAATGTCCACCGTTGCGGCGTGACTTACTTCTTTTCCGGCGGAACGCGCCACCTCCGCGGCTGCCTCTGCCGCCGCTTTCGCGTCACGATCCGCGATCACTACATGTGCTCCACGTTGCGCGGCGGCTTCGGCGGTGGCACGCCCGATTCCGTTGGCCCCGCCCACAACGATCACCACCTGCCGCGCAAATTCCTTTTCCGGAGGCTGGCGGCGCAGCTTGGCCTCTTCCAGTTGCCAATATTCAATGCGGAAGGCCTCGGATTGCGGCAGCGCGACGTAATTGTTGTGCACCGCGAACGCTTCCGAAGGCGCAGCCACGCCGGCTTGCGGCAGAGTGGAAGGCACACGGCCATCGCCAAGAGACGTGGCGCCTTCCATCACGTGAATCGCGTTGGTATAGAACTCGCCGGTGATGCGTGCTTCGGTCTTGCTTTTGCCGAAGCTGAACATGCCGACGCCGGGCACGAGCACGACCGTGGGGTTGGCATCGCGCAAGGCCGGCGAATCAGCAGCGGCGAATTTGTGGTAGTACGCTTCGTAGTCCTTGCGATAGACCGCCAAGCTCTCATCCAGCGCCGCGGACAGGGCAGGCACATTGCCGCCGGGCTGCCAGGGAATCATCAGTGGGCGGATTTTCGTGCGGATGAAATGGTCGGGGCAACTGGTGCCCAGGTGCGCCAGCGCCGCCGCATCGCGCGAATTGACGAAGCGCAGCACCTCCGGCAAATCGGAATAGTGCGCAATCAATTTCTTTTTGGCGGAGAGGCGGCCACGAAGGGCGGGAAGCAGCTCAACGGCGAGCTGCTGCCGGTCGGCGCGCGGCGTGAATTGCGCTCCACCAAAGAGGGAATCGCCGGCCTTTTCGACGTGGCCGAGAACGAACTCGCCCAGATCGTCAATCACGGTAAGCGTGTTCTCATAGCAAGCGCGCTGCGTTTCACCCCAGGTGAAGAGTCCGTGGCCCCCGAGCACGATCCCATCGGCTTTGGGATTCCCGCGAACGGCGTCGCGAATTAGTCGGCCAAGTTCAAATCCCGGCCGCAGCCACGGAATCCATACGAGTTTATGGCCATACTTCTGGTTGAACTCCGCCAAGCGCTCTTTGCCGTTCGCGGAAGCGGCCAGCGCGATGCCCCAATCCGGATGCAGGTGGTCGATGTGTGCATACTGAAGCAGGCCGTGCAGCGGCGTGTCAATGGAAGCGGCCGTGGGGTTCAGGCCAAAAGTGCAGAGAGGGTAGTAGCCGACCATCTCGTCTTCGTGCTGTATGCCGCGATAGAGCTTCTCGAGCCCGAGCAGCTTTTCCTGGTAGAGAGTGGCGAAACCCGCGCGCTGAATGCTGCCAAGATCGCCGCCGCTCCCCTTGACCCAAAGAACTTCGACGGTGTCGCCGGTCAGAGGATCCTTTTGCTTCACCTTGGAACTGGTATTTCCCCCGCCAAAGTTGGTTATGCGCAGGTCCGAACCCAACAGATTCGAGCGGTAACGAAGCAGTTCAGGTTCATCCAAGCCCGACGCGACGCGTGTATCCCACGTGTCCTGGAGATAACGCAGACGTTTCATAGTTCCTCGATGTGCGCCGCGGGCGCCTCCGAGAGGAGGCAGGGCAGCTCAAGCGTAGCTGGAAGCCCCTTTCTTGCGAACACCCCGCTCGCGCGACGTGCGATCCGTGTATCTGCTGGCGCGAAACGCTTGCAACGGGTCCTCCGCCAGGCCGTGGCTCTTGCGCCAATCCCGCAGAATCGGACGGCAATCGGTTTCGTAGGCGTCCTTGTAGCAATTCTCCGCATCAATCAGGCGTTGCTCCGTGCGGGCTTTCTGCAATGCTTCGTGATCAATTAGAACGGCCTTGGCATAGAGCAATTGAGCGGTCATCACCGTCTGGATCATGGCCTCAACTTTATTCTTCAAGTTGTGGCTCTGATCAACCATGTAGGCGATATCCGCCCGCTGGCGGGCCTCCCATTCCCAGTGCCGAATTTCGGCGAACACGCGAAATATCTGATACGGATCGATCGAGCCGAGAGTCAGGTCATCATCGGCATAGCGCCGGTCATTGAAATGGAAACCGCCCAGCATGTTTTCGCTAAGGAGCCAGGCCACGATCTGCTCGATGTTTTGCGCCTGGTAATGATGCCCGGTGTCCACCAGGACGAACGCCTTCGGTCCTGCAGCGCGCGCCAGCAAGAGCGCCATCCCCCAGTCGCCTATATCCGAATGATAAAAGGCCGGCTCAAAGGGCTTGTACTCCACCAGGAGACGCTGGCTAGGGCCGAGCGCTTCGTGCACCTTGCGGAAGGCTTCGGCGATCCACTGCTTGCGATGACGAATGTTCGCCGTGCCGGGATAATTCGAGCCGTCGGCCAGCCAGGGAGCCAGATCGCGGCAGCCTAACTGTTTGGCCAGCGAGACCGACTCCAAAATGTGATCCAGGGCGCGCTGGCGAACCTCCGGGCGCTCATTGGCAAGTGATCCATGCTTGTACTCCTGGTCCTGAAACACATTGGGATTGATGGAGCCCGCGCGGACGCCGTATTTGTCGCTGAGCTTGACCACTTCGCGCAGGTCTGTCCCTGCGGGGAGATCCCAGAGGACGTGCAGTGCGATGCTGGGGCACACCCCCGTGAAGTAATGCACCTGGCCGGCATCGGAGAACTTCTCCTCCAGGGTGGAGGCGGCGCTGTCCTGCACGAACTTTCCGAAGCGCGTTCCTGTGTCGGCAAATCCCCAGGAAGGTACCTCGATGCGAAATGAATCCAGGGCGGCAAGAACATTCTGCGAGTTAAGAGGCATGGCAATATCTCCGGTTGCGACCCCAACGATACTCCAATCAGAAATAATTTCAAATGCAAAACACGGACTTGTGAAACGCAACTGGGGGAGGCTCCGCCCGCCGTGGCAGTGCCTCCGCTCCCGGTGATCTCAAGAAGACCGGGTGCCGCCGTCGGCGACCAGTTGGCTATAACGGCTGACCAGGCGATGCTCGACGTAATTGTAGGGCGGGACGCTCTCACCGTTCAAAAGTGCCAGGCCCAACTGGATGAGCCGCGGCCCGTAGCTGGCCACCTCATGCGAGATGGAGCCGATGAGCGGGCTATTCTTGCGTTTCATCTCTTCCATGACCGCGGGAATGCAGTCGTGGCTGAGGATCGCCAGATGATGATCGCGGCGCAATTCTCGGGCGGCGTGCAGTGCGCCAAGGGCGCTGGTATCGTTGCTCGGCGCCACCAGGATGTGTTTCGCCTTTCTGTATTTTGTCAGCACTGCATGCATGGCCTTGTGGCTTTCTTCTTGCAATCCGGTGCCATCGACACGAATGAGTTGACCATCCTGAAGGTTGCGGATCCTCGAACGAATGCCTTCAAATGCTCCCGTGATGCGGCTCTGCACCAGCGTGCCGGCCTTGGCGAGGTCCAGCCCCACAACAAGATCCACCTGCCCGCCCCAGAACTTCTGGGCATAGGCGCCCAGGAGTTCACCGGCTTCCAGTCCCGCGCGGTAATTGTCCAGGCCAAAGAAAACCGCGTTGGGATGAGGGATATCCACGGCGATCAGCGGGATTCCGCCGGCGGCAAGACGGTCCGCGATAATCGGCGCGAAGTAACGATCGGTCTGGAATTCGATCACCAAATCCACATGCTGCTTGATGAACTCTTCGGCGTTTTGCCGCGCGATTTCCCCGTTGTACTGATTATCAAGAACGATGAGTTCGATGCCGGTGGCAATGGCGGCAGCTCTCAGGCTCTCGGTAACCGCATTGGAGAAGGGAAGCGCGCCTGACTGTCCGCCGAAGCCGAAGCGCATCTTGCGCGGACGGCTGACCAGGCGATAGCGTCCGTCCTCCGGGCGCGAGACATAACCCCGGTGCACCAGCGTCCTCAGGATCCGAAAGACGGTAGTCTTCGAGATTCGCGTGCGTTGATGGATCTCCTCAAGCGTCAGTGGAACCTTGTGTTGTTCCAATAGTTCCAGAACATCCAGGCTCTTGGAGAGAATGGGAATGAGATAGATCGCTTTAGTAGCTCGCGTCACAGCAATGTTCCAGGAGAGCGCACCTCTTAAACCAGGGAGAGTGTATCAGTTCCGAAAAGCCGCTCCCAATCTAAATTTCGATAGAGAAACTAATTAAAAGAAAGCCAGAACTTCGACTAAGCTGCTCTGCCACGCTTGGCGGTTGTGTCTGAAGAGTGTGGTTGATGCATAATACCGATGGGCAGTGTAAACCTGTGAATATCGTTTCTCCAGCGCTGCAATCCCACCTTGATCAGTTTCGCGAGCAAGTGTCGGTTACAGGCGGCACCATGGAACTGGTGGCTCGCTCGCCGGAAGCGGTGCGCGATGCGGTGCTGGCCAGAGCGTCCGCCAAACGTCCCATTCTTATTGCCGAGCCGCGCTATCTTTCCCCGGATTATTTTCGGCCACTCCGGGCGGAAGAGGGAGTCCTCACGAACCCAGTCGCCGCGGACTATCGCTCGGCGCCCGTGGGCGTGACAGAGGCCTTCGCCGCGGTGGAGCGCACGGGGTCGGTATGCGTGGACATTGACGCGGATATCGCGGGTTATGTCAGTCTGCTGCCGCGCCTGCACATCGTTGTGGTGGATGTTGACCGGCTGGTCTCCCGGCCTTCGGATCTTTTTCGCCTCGAGCAATTCGCTCGCCCCGCCTATCACAGGAATTTCGTCTTCATCAGCGGGCCAAGCGCCACGGCGGACATGGGTCCGCTGGTCCGCGGGGTCCATGGGCCGCATGAACTTCACATCATGGTGCTTTGCTGAACCATGCCGAAGCATGTGACATCGCCAAGGGAGATTGCCGCGAAGGAGTCGCGGGCGATCCTGCGGCGTGCCATTCACCTCGCCCTCGATACGGAATCCGCCGCGGTGCGCCACAACACGCGGAGTTTCAACCTCAATCGCTATCGCGCCACCGCCGCCCTGCCCGATTACGACGCGCTGAAAGACGAAGCGCGCCGCATCAAGGAACATGCGCTGGTCAATCGCACGACGCTTGTTCAGCGGCTTTCAGAGAGTGTCACGCGGAACGGCGGACATTTCTTTTTTGCGCGCGATGCTCAGGAGGCCCGCCAATACATTCAGGAAGTCTGCAAGCGGCATCACGTGCGTTCCCTGGTCAAGGGCAAAAGCATGACCTCGGAAGAGATTCACCTGAACGGCGCGCTGGAGCGCGACGGAATCCGCGTGGTGGAAACGGATTTGGCGGAGTTCATTCTGCAGGCCGCAGACGAGCAGCCGTCGCACATCATCGCTCCCGCCATTCACTATTCGCGCGAGCGCATCACCGCGCTCTTTCGCAGGAAATTTCAAACCGATTTGCCGCTGGATACCGGCGAGGATCTGACGCGATTCGCGCGCGAACGTTTGCGCGAAGACTTTCTGGCGGCCGACGCGGGAATCACCGGAGCCAATCTGGTTTCCGCGGGCTGCGGAAGCCTTCTGCTGGTGGAGAGCGAAGCCAACATCCGTTTGACGTGCATCGCACCGCCCTTGCACATCGCCTTGTCGGGCCTCGAAAAAATCGTGCCCTCGCGCCGCGAATTTGCCCCCTTCATCGAGCTTCTCGCGGCTAGCGCCACGGGCCAACCGCTGACCAGCTACACCTCCGTGATCCAGCCTCCGCTCGCGGTACCGGTCGTTGATTTTCGCGCTGCGGGGCCAGCCACACGCGAGTTCCACCTGGTGATTCTGGATAACGGGCGCGAAGCTCTGGCGCGGGATGCACAACTGAAAGAAGCGCTCTATTGCATGCGCTGCGGTGCGTGCCTGAATTCTTGCGCGAATTTTCAGGTGCTGGGGGGACACGGATTCGGAGGAGCGACCTATTCCGGCGGAATCGGCGCAACATGGGAAGCGGCCACGACGAGCCAGTTGAAGCTGGCGCGGTTCAGCGATCTCTGCACGGGTTGCTCGCGGTGCGTGCCGCAATGTCCCGTGCGCATCGACATTCCCGGTTTGAATGTGGAGCTGCGCTCGCGGCTCAATCGGTTGGCTCCGCTGTCATTGACAGCGCGAGCGTTGCATCTGTTATTGGGCACCTCGCCGGTGGAACATGGCTCCCCACAGCAAATCTTCTTTGCGCACTATGATCGCCTGGCTCGTTGGGGAACGCTCTTTGCTCCGTTATCGAATCTCTTTTTGAAGGTGCCCGGCGCGCGCTGGTTCCTCGAGAAATCCTTCGGAATCGACCGGCGGCGTCATCTTGCGCCATTTCCGGGGAAAACTTGGGTGGATCTTTGCGCTGATGAAGTGACGCCCATGCCGGATACGCGGCCAGGCCCGGAGGTTTTGGTTCTGGCGGATGTGTTCACAAATTACGGAGCGCCAGAGCGGGGAAGGGATGCAATCCGGTGTCTGCGCGCTGCCGGTCTGGGCGTGCATCTGACGAAATCTCTTCCGGACGGGCGCGCGGCGCTCTCGCAAGGGATGATCGAAACAGCCCGCGCGCAAGCGGCGGCTCTTTCCACGTACCTCGCGTCCGAGAATGCAGCGGCGCGGCCATTGCTTGTTGTCGAGCCCAGCGTTCTGGCGATGATCCTGCTCGAATATCGCAAATTATTGCCGACGGAGCCATTCACAGAGTTGCAGAATTCCACTATGGATGCGCTGCAATTCCTGGCGAAGCATTTTGCGGAGCAGGGAAGTGATCCGCGGGCGATTTTTGACATTCGCAAGTTCGCACCGGGCCCCAAAGTCTTCTACCACGCGCATTGCCAGCAGCGCGCTGTCAGCGACCCAGTTATTACGGTCGAATTCCTGCGGCGTCTCGGCTTTGAAGTGACCTGTTCGCAGGTGGAATGCTGCGGGATGGCCGGAAGCTTTGGATACAAAAAAGACTTCTACGATGTCAGCCAGGCCGTGTCCGAAGAGCTCGTCGAACAATGGAAGGCCGCCGAAAGCGTCGCGGGCCCGCACACGCTGCTTGCCAGCGGCGTCTCCTGCATCGAGCAACTGCAAGGTGCAACGGGCCGTGCCGTGCTGCATCCCGTGGAACTTCTTGCCAAATTGCTGTGAACTTTTCCGCGGAATAGGCCTGCCAGAAACCGCCTGGCAATCAGTGCAATAGAAAAATCGTTTCTGCGATGCACAATCGCGAGTATGCTTCCCATCGAAGCGCACGGAGAAACCCTGTTTGCGGCTCGCACGTCGTCACGAATAATGCCAGGGGGAATTCCCCCGCAACAGTCGTTCAGGAGAACTCATGTACCAACCCGAAGCGTACGCGGCAGCACTCTTTTTCATGATCATTAGCATGGTCTGTTGGGGCTCCTGGGCGAACACCATGAAACTCACCCCGGGGTACGCGTTTCCCCTGTTCTACTGGGACTATCTGGTGGGCATGGTCCTGGGCGCGCTCGTATTGGGTTTCACACTGGGAAGTCATGGAGGCGCCGGATCGCCGTTCCTTGCGGATTTACGCGCCGCGGATATCGGACACATCCTCTACGCGCTGCTGGCGGGGATCATTTTCAACGTAGCAAACCTGCTCCTGGTGGCGGCCATCGAAATCGCGGGCTTGGCGGTGGCCTTTCCGATCGGCATCGGACTGGCACTGGTGGTGGGCGCGCTGATGAACTACCTGATCTCGCCACGAGGGAATCCGTTCCTGTTGTTCAGCGGAATCGTCCTGGTGGTCCTGGCGATCATCTTTGACGCCATGGCTTACAAGAAAAGGGAAGTGGATAAAAAAGCCGTCAGCGCGCGGGGCATCAAGATTAGCATTGCTTGCGGCATCCTGATGGGGACGTTCTATCCGCTGATCGTGAAAGCCACTACGGGTAAAGCGGCGCTGGGGCCTTACGCCGTATCCTTTCTCTTTTGCATCGGCGCGGTGCTGTGCGCTCTGCCCTTGAATTACTACTTCATGCGCAAGCCGTTGACCGGAGCCGCCCCCGTCACGCTGCAACAGTTTTTCGCCACGAAGCCTGCCTATCATTTGTGGGGAGTCGTCGGCGGGCTGATCTGGTGCATCGGGACAACGTTCAACTTCGTGGCATCGCACGCGCAATTGGTCGGCCCGGCCATTTCCTACGCGTTGGGGCAGGGCGCGACGATGGTCTCCGCCATCTGGGGCGTGTTCATCTGGCGGGAGTTCGTCAATGCCCCCGCGGAGTCGCGCCGCTTTATCCCGCTGATGTTCCTTTTCTTCCTGATTGGACTTGGTGCGATTGCTGTCGCGCCTCTTTATCATTGAAGCGCCGGCCTACAGGCGCAGAAGTTCTCTTCAAGCAAACTACGGGTTCAGGGGCCTAAAGGCCATTCTGCAGACGGTTTTTGGGAGGGCACGGCTTCAGCCGTGCCGAAAAGCCTCGCGCATTCAGGGGTTTTAACCCCTGAGGTGCGCACGCTGGCGCTTCAAAATATTTGTGTGACAAGTGCTCGCCCGAAGTCCCTCACGGAGTGACACTAATCGCCTTGCCGGAATAGGGCACGTTCTTATCGGCCGTATCAGTAATCGCTCCGCCCGCTCCGTGACCGTCACGAACGAAAACGATGCGGAAGGTCCAATCCTTAAGCATCCCAGGGAAAGTTCCCTTGCGCTCGCCGATCGTGAGCGCTTGTTTGGCGTCATCCCAGTGGAAGCCGATCGTTGCGTATGCGCCTTTCTCGTAGTTGTAATTGTCATTCTCATCTTCATAGAGCGTGAAATCCCCATCGGCCCCGCGATAAATGCGAATTTCCAGCGGATCGGCAGGCTTCTCCGCAGCGAATTGCACCTCCGGGCCTAACGGCAGAATCGCGCCGGCGCGGACAAAAAGGGGCAGGCGTTCCAGCGGAGCAGGAGTATCGATGGCCCCTTCACCTTTGATCGAAGCGCCGCTCCAGAAGTCGTACCAGGTTGCAGCGGGCAGATACAGGTGGCGAACCGTTGTGCCTGGTTCGGTGACGGGACTCACGAGTAGTGAAGGGCCAAACAAAAATTCGTCGCCGGTATTCTGCGCGCGAACATCCGTGCGGAAGTCCATCACCAGAGGCCGCATGATGGTGGCGCCCTCGCTGGTTACTTTCCAGGCCTGCGAATAAATGTAGGGCATCAAGCGATAGCGCAAGCGGTCATAGTCCGTGAGAATTTTCTGCGCCGCCGGGCCGTACGACCAGATTTCGTTTTCGTCGGCACGCGCGTGCCGTGCGCGCGGAATATGGGGCAAAACGCGCCGAACTCAAACCAGCGCACATAAAGCTCGCGATAAGCGGGATCATCGGGGTTCGCGTCCCACGAAGCCGCCGATGTCGGTCGTCCAATAGGGAATGCCGGAGAGCGCCAGATTCAATCCGGCGGGTATCTGTCTGCGGAACGTTTCCCAATTGGGGTCGATATCGCCGGACCACACTGCAGCCGCGTTGCGCTGAGAACCCGCATAGCCGGAACGCGTGAGAATGTACACGCGCTTCTGATCGGAAGCGCTGCGCTGGCCCTGGTAAACAGCTGTTGTGGTGAGCAGCGGAAACTCATTGGCATAGCGCGCACCATTGCCGATGGCCACTTTGTTGGTCGCCAGGATATTGGTTTCGCGCGCCTCGGTTTCCGGTTCGGTCGTATCGAGCCACCAGGCATCCACGCCAATCTTGAAGAGCGCGTCGTTCATCAGCTTCCGAATAGTATTTGCGCGCGTCGGGATTGAATGCATCGTAAAGCGCCTGGCCCGCGGGGTGAAAGCTTTGGGCAATGGTACGGTCAATGAAGTAGCCGCGCTTGTTCATGTCGTCGTAGACGGGGGAGCCCGGCCGGAAGAAGGGCCAGACGGAAACCATTAGGTGCACGTTCTCGTTGTGGAGTTCCTTAACCATGCCCGCGGGGTCGGGGTAATTCTTGTTCCACACGGGCTCGCCCATGATGTTCCACCAGAACCAATCCTGGACGATGTTGTCCAAGGGGATGTGCATGACGCGGTATTTTTCCGCAATGCCCAGAAGTTCCTGCTGCGCGGCATAGCGATTCTTACATGCCAAGGTAGCCGTAGGCCCGTTCCCGAACATGGGCGCGGCCGTCAATTCGCGATAGGCGGCGATGATGGAGTCGAATTCCGGGCCGTAGAAAAAGTAATAGTCCATGGCGTCCGCAACTTCGGAGCTGAGGTAGAACGCGTGAACGAAGCGATGTTGAAGCGGCTGCGCGAGCCGTTGTTCCAGAAAATGCCGTAGCCGTTGCTGGAGAGCAAGAGCGGCACGGAAATATTCGTGTTGTCCTGGGAGAGATCGACAGCCTCGCCGCGATAATTCCACACGCCTGCCTGATGCTGGCCCAGGCCATAGAACGCTCCCTGTGTGGCCCACATGCTTACAAAATCCCGGGATGCAGCGTCTTCTCGCCGTTGACTTCGACGGCCGTCAGCGAGCGGGTGGAGCTCCTGAGCCAAGGTCTTG
>CAWJHO010000003.1:0-2080082 GCA_963842745.1 uncultured Acidobacteriota bacterium
GAATCCCCCGTCCATTCCAAGTCGGAGTCACGAAGGGCACCGATCACGCGACGCCTTTTTCGTACGATACCCACGTGCCGCTCGCCTTCTATGGCCTCGCCTTCCAGCCCGGAATCTACCGGACGCACGCCGAGCCGGTCGATCTCGCAGTGACGCTAGCCTCTTTGCTCGGAATCAACGCGCCCGCGCAAGCCACGGGAAGAGTACTGACCGAAGCGCTGCCGCCGCATCACTCCGCGACACCCTCCGCCATGCCGGCCGCCACACCGTCCGGGGGAACCCAATGACGCCTATCGGCAGTCCTGACTTGAGCGTCAACTTCGCCGGCATCGAGCTGAAGAATCCGATCATCGCCGCTGCCGGCACATTCGGCTACGGCATCGAATTCGAAGACATCATGCATCTCGACCGGCTCGGCGGATTAGTCGTCAAAGGCCTCTCCAAAGAACCGATGACCGGAAATCCGCCGCCGCGCCTGTTTGAGACCGCTGCCGGAATGCTGAATGCCATCGGCCTGCAGAACATCGGCGCGCCCGCGTTTCTCACCGAAAAACTCCCGGCGCTGCGCGAGAAGAAGAATGTCGTCGTGTTCGCCAACGTCTTCGGCTACACCCGCGCCGATTACGAGCACACGATTGAGATCCTGAATCAGGGCGAGGGCATTGCAGCCTACGAAATCAACGTATCTTGCCCGAACACGGCGCACGGCGGCATTCAGTTCGGCAGCGATCCTCTCTTGCTCGACGAAGTCGTGCGGACTGCGAAGCGGGTGGCGGCGCGGCCGATTATCGTGAAACTCTCGCCCAACGTCACCTCGATCGCGCAAATGGCATATGTTGCCCAGGAAGCGGGCGCCGACGCCATCTCTCTGGTGAACACGTTTCTAGCCATGGCGATCGATGCGGAAACGCGCCGCCCGAGAATTGCCAATGTAACCGCCGGCCTCTCCGGCCCGGCCATCAAGCCCATCGCGCTGCGCATGGTGTTTGATGCAGCTCGCGCCGTGAAAATTCCGGTGATCGGCATGGGCGGAATCACCAGCCCGGTGGACGTAGTGGAATTCATGCTGGCGGGAGCGAGCGCAGTCGAGGTGGGAACGGCGAGTTTCTTCGATCCGGTGGCAACCGAAAAACTAGTGGAGGCACTGACCACTTACTGCCGCGAACATCGCATCGAGCGCCTCCGCGACCTCACCGGCGGTCTGCTGACGGACTGAGACTGCGCTCCGCTTCAGCGCCCTGAGATTAACACGAGATTGGCAGTCTTGGCCGCTTCTGGCCAAACCACCTGTTTCGCCAGTTTGCCGGATTTGTCCTTCTGCCACTGCGCCAACACCATGTTGTGCATTACTTGAAGGCCGTGCTGGCCCGCCGAAGTGGCAAACCGGGTATGGCCGAAAAACGTAGTGATATCGACGGCATCCAATGCGCTTGCTACCTTGGCCGTGTCGGTTGACTTGCAATGCTCGATCGCCTGCTGCAACACCAGCCCGGCGGCGTATCCGCCCGCCGATTCATAGCTTGGAATAGCGCTGTACCGCGCCTGAAAGGCCTTGACAAAAGCCGCGCCCGTTGGCCCAATCTGTTGTTTGAAAGATGATTGTGGTTCCCATTGGGACGGCACCATCACACCATAGGCCACCTCCCCTAATTTGGAAAACTCGGGGCTGTCGGGAGCGACCAGCAGCACAACGGACCTCAGGTTTGCTTTGTCATCGTGTAATTGCCGGGCTAGGGCCTCTCCATCCTCGTAATGCCCGCCCCCGATCAAAGCTGTAGCCCCGCTAGAGCGAAGAGCCTTGATGACGGCTCCAAAATCCTTGGCGCCAGCAGAATAAGACTGATCCAATACTATTTTGATCCCGAGCAATTCAGCGCGGGATCTGCCGTCCTTGGCAACCAGAGTGGAGAAGGGGTCGTCGGAGTAGACAAATGCCACGTTGTTCACTCCTTTGGCTTTGAAGGCGCCCAGGGTGCTGCTCAGGTATTCCGTGGCCGGAGTAAACATCTGGTAGAGATACTTGTTGCCCTGCTTGTACGTATTGTCATCCGCCGCGCCCGTCGTGATCATGATCTTGCCAAGTTGCTCAGTCACGGCTGCGGCTTTTGCGGTTAAGCCGGAAGAGTACGGGCTGAAGAGGAACTCCACCGCGTCATTCTGGATCAGACGGGTGTAAGACTGTTGTACCCGCTCAGGGTTTGATTCGTCATCGTAGGTGATGAACCGGACTTGGTGCCTACGTTCGCCAGCCTTTATGCCACCGACCGCGTTCACCTGGTCACGCCAGAGTTCGAAACCCTTGAGCTGCTCCTCCGAATCCACCTTTAGCTTCCCAGTGTGTGAAACGGTAAACCCGATGGTGATGGTTTGCGCACCCGCTGAGACAAGCCACAGAAAGACGACTCCGATGAGCCCCATCGCTCCTGCCATCCAAACTGCTCTTGTCTTCACCCGCATAACAACCGCCCATTGCGTTTATACTCCAGAAAGTTGTCTGCCCCGAGAGAGAAGACTCGCAGGAACCATGAGAGCCAATAGATCGCTGGATTGGGATTTCCCCAGGCTGCTATCGTCCGCTAGAATGCCAGATCGATCCCGGCGACTGATAGTTCATCCCTTCGCCCCACACCACATGCGTGTCTCCGTGGTTGTCGATCGCCATCCCGAAATAATCGCCGAAGGGAAAACGGAAACCTTTCTTACCTATATAACGATAGCCCGGCACGTAGCCCGAGATCCGTATCTCTTCTCCCCAGGTCGCTCCGCCGTTGCTCGAACTTCGATAGTAAGTGTTCCAATACGGAGAGTTGCCGGAAGAGTTGCGCTTATCCATCCACGCTATGCGGACGTCGCCGCCGTTCCCGGCCACGATCGCCGGGAAAGCATGTTCCACACCCGGCTCGGCAGAGGAAACGCTGACCCGCTGCAGCCAGTTTTCGCCGCCGTTGGTCGACGAAGAAAAGTAAATGCGCTGCGGCCCCAGGGACGAACTGCCCGCGCTCCAGAGCGCGTAAAGAGTTCCGTCGGTGTCAGAAGCCAGCGCCACCTGCGCACCCAGATAGCCCTCGCCGCATTCCTCATCCTCGCAACCGGGTGCTGCTGCGGAAACGTCAAGCCGGCTGGCACTCCACGCCTTGCCCGCATCCGCCGACTTCGCCACGTACAGGTTCACCGAACCGCGCGCTCCTCCCGCTTTTGAATAGGAAGCCCAGGCCAGATACGCGTTGCCTGCGGGATCGACCGTGGCCGCACCCAGCAGAGACCATCCCGGACGGGTTTCAGTATTCACGCGCGTCGGCGTAAAGCTGCGTCCGCCATCTTGTGAGGCCGCCACCCACACCTCTTCTTCATGATTGAACGCCACGTAAACGCTCTGTCCGCGCACCGCGAGGGCCGGTTTATCCAGTTCCACTTCGCTGCGAACCGCTATCGTAAAAGCCCACGTGGCGCCGAAGTCCACTGACTTCGCGAGAATGACCACGCGCTTCCCGTTCTGCAGCCATGCTGCACAAAGGGTGCGCCGGTCGGCCGGGTCTACGGCAATCTGGGCGTCAAACTGCCCCGAATTCGTTTCCAGTATCGCCTGCGGAGTCTGCCAAGACTTGCCGTTGTCATTGCTCGCCACCAACAGCATGGCGGGCACGCGGCAGCGCTTGCAATCTGGCACGCTTCCATAGTGCGGATAAAGAACGTAGATCCGTCCCGAACCATCGGCCGCCACGGCCGGTTCCCACTGGTCGCCGCTCGTCAGGCCGACCCGCCTCTGCCCGGAAAATTGCGGCGCCGCCGCCCAAGCCAGGCTGGCCAGCGCACACAACAACACCGTGAGTTTGGCGGAGCGCATATAAACCATCGAACAAAAACCAGGGGGGAGGGAATAAACGGGCCCTTGACCTTGAAACTTTATCTCGAAGCCGGTTGCCGGTCAATCACACTTATGCGCTACACCTTACGGCTGCCCTAACCGGCGGCTAGCAAGACTCGTCTTGTGAAAAGCCCGACTGGTTGCGGGCCATCAGAATAGGGTGATTCTCGATGCTCAGCTAACAGGCCAGCAGGCTGCCGATAAAGTCGATCTCTTGCACCAGGTTGTGGGGTGGCACAGCGGTTCAGCGCTGCGATAACTGCATTGTTGTTAATCCTTTAGCCGCTGAGATCGCACTCTCCGCGGGCGACCAAGATTCAGCAAACTGCTAGTGCTTGAAAGAAATATTCAGACCCGTAGCCAACTGCAGGTCGTTCTTTTTCGTCGTCGGCGGCGGGTTGCTGACGTAAATATCCCCGAACGAGTTTTGCCAGCTCAGCCACTTATTGAGCTTGGTGACCGTACCGAAGTTGAACGTGCCGCGGTATTGTGAGGTATCGCTGAGGTCGGGGTAGAAGAACAAGCTTTGCGTGATGACTGTGCCCTTCCCGACCTTGAGCGTGTAGGCATCACCCAGCGTCAAGCCCGCCAGGCTGTCGGACCTGGCGGCGACGAACGTGCCGCCGGTCGGCGGCGGCGGAATCGTGAAAGACGAGTCGCTTTCATGGTGTAGTTTGCTCCGACCAGCAGATCAAGGGTAGTCGCAGCACTCTTGATCGCGTGCACGCCAATACCACCGCCGAGCGTGGACCGTAGACTCAGGTCTTGCAGCGAATTGGAAAGGAAATCGCCATTCCCAAAGCCGAACGTACGCGGGGAGAAATCGTGGTCGTAGCGTGCTCCTCCACCCGTCGAGTTAGCGGTGGTGTGGGGCGATGCCGTCGGCAGATCGTCGGTCGCGTAGACCGAGTTGGTGTAGAGGATGAGCTTGTCGTGGAATCCCGCGCGTGCGGCATTGAAAGCGATATCCGGGTTCTTGGTCTCGCTGTTGCCACGGGTCACGGCAAAGCCCAGATTCAGACCACCCGCCCAGCCCTCACTCCAGCCCGGGTGCAGGCTCTTTTCAAACGCCGCCTGCTCGGCTGGGCTACGCACCAAAGTGACAGAAGCCTTCGGCGCCTCCACCGGACCTGCGGTCCTGGTGGCAACGACTACATCTTCGCCGCTAGTGGTCACCGGACCAACCACGGTCTTGCCGCCCAGCGTGACGTTAAGGTCGCCTGCGGACGTAAGCTTTGAATTGCGTCGAACTTCACGGTTACGTCGCCGGCGTAGTCGGTCTTGATCACGAGTTGCTTACCGTCGGACTTCGTAATCGAACCGGTCAGCCGATCGCCGTTCTTCAAGACGACCTGGTCAGCGAGCGACGGAGTCGCGAGCAACAGAACGAATAACAGAAGAAGACCTACCACAAATGTCTTACGCACAAAGACCCTCCTTAAGTGATTCGAAATGAGATGGAATTTCTAATCTAACCGTACGGACATAACGGCCTTCAACAGCCGGGAAGTGAGTTACAGAACTTTCCCCTACCGAATCTACTCAATGAGATTCGGTAACCCTGGGCGTTCGAGTCCAGGTGAGGTCTGCGATGCGAAGGGACTCTCAATCTCGCGGATTGGCTAGACTCTGGGCGGCACCGGCTGGCGCGCTTCGTTCAACAGCACCAAAGTCATGTTGCTGCGCTTGCTGTCGCGCTCCGCTTGGATGGCTTCCAGACGCATGCGCCACGGCGTAAGATCGAAAGGCTGCTCGGCGGGTTTCGCGACGTATGTGTCAATCAACTCGCGGTAGAAGCGCACGATGCCTGCCACTAAGGGCACGGGATACTCCCGCCCCTGGATCTTCAGGCAGTGAACGCCCAGATCAATGAGCGCCGGAATATCGTCCAGGTAAAAGAAGGCGGCATTCTTGAGCGTGATCACCGGCTCCAGCAGAGCCTTGTCATCGAGCAGTTCCCACTTTTCCAGGCAGACCCTGTAATCCAAGCCGCCGCGGTTGGGACTGCCGCGGAACACGTCCTTGCCGAAATCGTCGGGGGTCCGCTCCAACCGCATATACGGCGACATCCAGCACTTGCCCAGATAGGTGTAGCAATGGTTGGCATGAATCAGGACTTCGATGCCGACATCGATATCCGACTCGCGCGAAGCCAGTTCCCGCAGCGTGAGCTTGGTGTCGGCCACCACTTGCGAGACTCCGATCGAGCGATAAAACTTCACATCTTCGTTGTTCAGGATGTTGGCGCCGATGCTGGCGTGCAGAACGAGATCGGGGAAACGGCGGTGCACCTGCGCGATCGCGCCCGCATCGGTCATGATCGCTCCGTCGACACCCCAACCGACGAACTTCTCCATCTTTTTTAGCAGCGAGGGGATTTCGCACGACTGCATGTTCGTGTTGATAGCAACGCGTATTTTGGCTCCGCCGGAGTGGACGATCTCTGTGGCTTCATGCACTTTCTCGTCGGAAAGTTCGTAGGCGTCACGCCGCCGGCTCCAGCCGCGCGCTCCGACGTAGATCGCATTGGCGCCGTTTTCCACGGCCGCCTTTGCCATTTCCAAATTTCCCGCAGGCGCTAGTAGCTCAACCATCGCTCACCTCGAACCCTTCAAAAAGGCAAAAACAAATCACTCAGCAGGCCACAGCCGGTTGGGTGCGCTTGCCGACATACTCGGCGCCGGTGCGTCCGAAATAAAAACCGTTGCACAAACCTACAGCCGTATGCTCGCGAATCGTATTCCACGCGGACTCGTCCTCCGCGCCATCGCCGGCAGCGGCCCGTTCCAGCGCTACGCGATAGATCTTGGCAATATTCAGACGGTACGCAGGCGTCTCATAGGCTGCCTCGATCCGGAACACATTGTGTCCGGCCGCAAGGAGGGTTGGCAAATGCTCAATCATGCAAACGTCCTTGCCGCTCAGCACGCCCTTTCCCACCGACCGCATGGCCCAGTCGCCCTGCTTGAGGAACAAGTTTTTCTGGCATAGGGCCGGGCATTTCTCCGGCCACTTCTGCTCATATTCCAGTAAGAAACAGTAATCGGAAACGCCCAGTGGCATTTTGCCGTGAACCACCAGCTCTGCCGGAATACCTACGCTGCTCGTGATAGCTCCCACTTCGTCGAGGCTGATCTCGTAGTTCGGCGTAAAGCGGACCGCACCGTATTCCTTCAAAACCTCGGCTCCCGCATCGGTGTACACGTTGGCAAATCCGCCGATGTGCGCCGGCATGCCGGGAAACTGCTCATGCACCATGCGCAGCACGCCGAGGTTATGGACCTCGACCGCATCGGCGCCGGCCGCGACTGCGGTCTCCAACGCCTTCTGCACCTTGGGCAGCACGTCATTGCGCGGCGCCGCGTACGATGTCACGTAGGCACGCAGGCCCTGGCCCTTTACCAGCGCGATGCCTTCCTCGAGGTCGTCCAGGCGTTCCAGGAAGTTGTCCTCGTAGATGCGGCAGTAGATGTTGCCCAGGTAAACCGCATCATAAGGGCTTAGGTCCGATTCGCGGAGGTTTCGCAGGTTGGAGATCGTCGTATTAAGTTCGAAGGGGCCCATTCAACGTCCTTGCACAGTCCACATTACCGGCAGCGCAGCCCGGTTCCCATTGATCGTCTGATCGGCCTTCTGATCGGCCTTCTGATCGCTCTTCTGCCCGCATTTCCAGGCATCCGCAGCCGCACGGTACGCCCCGATGATAGCACGCACCATCTCCGCCGGAAGGCTGCGGCCCTGGATCTTGATCACGTCCACGCCCGCATCGAGGAACGCCCCGAGTTCCGCCACCTGGCTAATTTGCCAACTGGGAAACAACCGCCGGTCAGCCTCCACGCCATCTTTCAACAAACTCCATGGCTGCTGGCAGATACGGAAGCAACTGCCCACTCCGCCGCGTTTGACGCTGCCACCTAAACGTTGCGACCCGTCGCCCCGCTCCGCCGCGGCGAAGTTCAGGTAGCTGGGCATCCAGCACTTTCCGAGCTGAATGAACTCCTGCACCATGTGCAGCATGACTTCGATCTGTATCGAGGCCTTCGCCTTCACCGCCGCGATTTCCTGCGGCTCAACGTACCCCGGCAGCACCACCGCACTCGCGCCCAAGTCCTGGTAGAAGAGGGCGTCGCTTATGTTCAGCGCACCGCAGCCAATGCTGGCGGTGATGGCCAATCCCGGCAGCTTCCGCCTGACTTCGCGCAAAAACCCGACGTCGTTCAGGATCACCGCATGCAGTCCCCAGTCCGCCAGTTCGGCCAGTTGGCGCAGCAGCTTTTGGCGCTCCTGCGGCTTGGGTATGATGTTTGCCGCAAGCTGGACCCTTTTCCCGAGGGCGTGAGCCCGTTCGATGCACAATCGCAACTGCTTACGGTCAAATTCGCCCCGCGCGCCGCCGCGGCTCCAACCCTTTAATCCAACGTACACCGCGTCCGCGCCCGCCTGAAGCGCCTGCTTGGCCGCCTCGAGATTGCCCGCAGGAGCCAGCAGCATCGCACACCTTTTGGGCAAGCCAATTCCGCAGCCTTTCGCAGCGGAATGTGGGCTGGCCTCCACCGGTCCATCGCCCGGGATTGCACGTTCAGTACCCAAGTTGGCCCCAACTGTTCGCTGAGTCAGTGAGCAATGTCACGCCCAAGTGTGACAGCAAACTAGACGACCGCGGAGGAAGTTCCTCTCACCATGTGGGGGTGTACTGGCCCTGGACCCTCCGCGCACCCCGATGGGAACTGGCTTCGCCATCGTTTACAGTGTAATGCCCGCTCTGCGCTGTGTCACCAGGAGTAGAAAACGATATGCCCGCCGGCCAGCGACCAGGCGGGCCGCTGGAATTGCTCTGGCTAACCATTTAGTCTACCGTATCCAGGTGCCGCAAGTAGGGGTTTTCCCTGATTGGCTATGCCGTTAATTTCGGCGATAGTTAATGGGTAGTTGCGGCGCCTTTCGTAGGGGTGACACTATGACATTGCACCCTGGGAAACAGAAGCGCCACTTTCCGGAACAAGCGCCAGTCGCATGGGACCCGATCCGGCGGGACCTGGAAGAAAACGAAGACTGGTATCGCGACTTGGTCGAGCACAGCCAAGACCTGCTGTGCGTCCACGACCTTCAAGGTTGACTTCTGTCGATCAATCCCGTTCCAGCGCGTCTGCTGGGTTACAGCGTAGAAGAAATGCTGCACAAGCCCATGCGGGATTTGGTTGATCCGCAATTCCGAGCTCAGTTCGATGTCTATTTGCGCGAGATCGAGCGCTCGGGGGAGTCTCGCGGACTATTGGCGGTGGTGACGCGATCGGGAGAGCAGCGGATCTGGGAGTATCACAACACGCTGCGCACCGAAGGAGTGGTGACGCCGATTGTGCGGGGGATCGCGCATGACGTTACCGAACGGGTGCGGGCGGAGAAGGCGCTGCGCGCGACCAACGAACAGCTAATGAAGGCGGCTCGGGAGCGGGAGCAGACGCTCCACGCGCTGACGCTGTTTCGGACGCTGCTGGACCAATCGAACGATGCCATTCAGGTAGTCGATCCGGAAACGCTGCGTTTTCTCGATGTGAACGAGCGCGCGTGCGTAGAGCTGGGGTACAGCCGGGAAGAACTTTTGGCGATGACGGTTTTTGACATCGACACGGAACTCGACGAAGGTTGGCGGGCGTGGGTGCGGCAGCAGCTGCGGGAGTCGGGCTTCGCAATCATGGAAAGAGTGCACCGGCGGAAGGATGGAACGACGTTTCCGGTGGAAGTCAATTTTCGAAGGGTGCAACTGGACCGGGAGTATGGCGTGGCCGTGGCGCGCGACATCACGGTACGAAAGCGGGCCGAGGAGGCTTTACGGGCGACCAACGAAAAGTTGCTGAAGACGGCGCGCGAACAGGAGCGGATGCTTCAGGAACTGACACTGTTCCGGACGTTGCTGGACCAATCGAACGACGCCATTGAGGTCATCGACACGGAGACCCTGCGCTTCCTCGATGTGAATGAGAGGGCGTGCGAAGAGCTGGGGTACAGCCGGAAAGAGCTTTTGTCGATGACGGTTCTTGACATCGACCCAGACTACGACCAAAGGTCGCGGGAACGGGCGCGGAAGCAGTTGCAGGAGTCGGGATTCGTAACTGTGGAAAGAGAGCACCGGCGGAAAGATGGAACGACATTTCCGGTGGAAGTGAATATGCGCCGAGTGCGACTCGACCGGGAGTATGGCGTGGCCGTTTCGCGCAACATCACGGCACGGAAGCAGACCCAGGAGGCGTTGCGGGCGAGTGAAGCGCGGGAGCGGGCACGAGCGAAGGAACTGGAAACGGTGCTGGATGTGGTGCCGGTACCGGTTCTTATCGCGCATGATGCCGAGTGCCTGCGGATGACAGGCAACCGCGCGGCATACGAACAGAGGCGTGTGCCACCGGGCAAGAACCTTTCGAAGAGCGCACCGCCCGGGGAGCGGCCCACCTACCGGCTGATGGAAGATGGGGTGGAGATTCCAACAGATAGGCTGCCCATGCAGCAAGCGGCGGCCACCGGAAAACCGGTCTATGGGCGCGCGCTGACGATGGTACTTGAGGATGGGAGCAAGCGGGAAACGGTGGTGAATGCGGTTCCGCTGCTGGATGAAAAAGGCCAGACGCGGACAGTGGTCGGGTCATCGGTCGATCTGACAGAACAGAAACAGGCGGAGAAAGCGCTGCGGGAAAGCGAGGAACGGTTCCGGGTAGCACTCAAGCATTCTCCAATTGCGGTGTACAACCTGGACCGGGATTTGCGCTACACCTGGATGTATAATCCGCAGCTTCCGCGGCCGGTGAGCGAACAGGTGGGAAAGACGGCGGACGAGATCTTCGACCCCGAGGAGGCTGCGCGCATTACGGAAGTCCGGCGGAGGGTGCTGGAAACCGGGGTGGGTGTGCGTCATGAAATGCAGGCCACTTTCGGTGGCAGGAAGCAGTACCTCGATACGACGATCGAGCCGGTTTTGGACTCGACGGGCGCGGTGATTGGACTCACCGGCGCCAGCATGGACGTCACCGAACTGCGCGAGGCGAGCGAAGCATTACGCGAAGCCAAGAAAAAGCTTACCGAAGAAAAGCTTTATCTCGAGCAGGAAATCAATACGGAACTGGGGTTTGGAGACATCATCGGGAAGAGCAAGGCCTTGGAAGCCGTCATGGAGAAGGTGAAGAAAGTGGCGACCAGCAACGCCACCGTGCTGCTGCTGGGTGAAACGGGAACAGGAAAGGAACTGGTGGCGCGGGCGGTCCACTGGTTGAGCCTGCGCACCGGCAATAGTTTCATCAAATTGAACTGCGCGGCGATTCCGTCAGGGCTGTTGGAAAGCGAGTTATTCGGTCACGAGAAGGGCGCTTTCACCGGAGCGGTGAGCAGGAAAATTGGACGACTCGAACTGGCGGACAAGGGCACGCTGTTTCTGGACGAGATCGGGGAGATTTCGATGGCGCTGCAGCCGAAGCTGCTGCGGGTTTTGCAGGATCAGGAGTTCGAGCGGCTGGGCGGAACGCATACGTTGAAGGTGGACTTTCGCTTGGTTGCGGCGACCAACCGCGATTTGGCGGATGCCGTGCTCCATAATGAGTTTCGCAGCGATTTGTATTACCGGCTGAACGTGTTTCCGATCCGCGTACCACCGTTACGGGATCGGCGAGACGACATCCGGCTGCTGGTGGAATATTTTGTCCAGAAGTTCGCCCGGCGGATGAACAAGTCGATCACGAGCATTCCCAAGAAAACCATGGATACGCTTATGGGGTGGGAGTGGCCGGGGAATGTACGGGAGTTGGAGAATTTTATCGAGCGCTCGGTGATTCTGACGCGAGGTTCGGTGCTGGTGTCGCCGTTAAGCGAACTGGAGCCGATTAGCACAACCGCAGAGAAGAAACGCGTGGATGAAACTCTGGAAGCGACCGAACGCGAGCACATTCTGCGGGCTTTGCGGGAAAGCCACGGGCAGATTGGCGGGCTGAAAGGCGCAGCCATGCGGTTGGGATTGAAGCGGACAACGCTGCAATCGAAACTGAAGCATTTTGGAATCAATCCGCGGTCAGGATTTCCGGACCAGTAGTTCATCGCCGATGGACGAGAAAGACGGCGCCGGCACGAACGGCGGGGCATCCGGCCCGACCAGCCGCCGATCACAGCTAACGATGCCGAAGATCGGGCGGTTCGGTTACAATCCTCGCGCACATGAACCGCGAATATAACAAACAATATAGTCACGAATTAGGGCGCGACATGGAGTCGCTGGTCTACGGGCACGCCGGGCAGCCTATCCTCGTGTTTCCGACATCGATGGGACGTTTCTATGAGTATGAAGATGCGGGGATGATCCATGCGCTGGCGGGAAAACTGGAAGCGGGCGCGATCCAGGTATTCTGCGTGGACAGCGTGGACGGCGAGAGCTGGTACAACAAGGGTGTGCATCCGGGCGCGCGGATCTGGCGGCATGTGCAGTACGAGCGCTACGTGATCAACGAGTTTCTGCCGTATTTGAAGTGGAAGAACTGGGCTCCCCAGATCGCGGTGACGGGATGCAGTTTCGGCGGCTATCACGCGCTGAATTTTTCCCTGCGGCATCCGGATGTGGTTTCGGCTTGCGTGACCATGAGCGGATCGTTCGACATCAGGAGCTTCCTCGACGGCTACTACGATGACAATGTCTACTTCAATAATCCGCCGGACTACTTACCGAACATGAGCGACGAGTGGTTCCTAAGCCGGTGCCGGCAGATGAGGATTGTGCTGGGATCGTCGGACTGGGATATGTGCCTGGACGCGAACGTGAAGATGGCGGCGATTCTGCATGCCCGGGGGATTCCGCATTGGCTGGATATCTACGGGGACAATAGCAAGCATGATTGGCCGCTGTGGCAGCGGATGGCGGGAAAGTATCTCTAGTGGAGCGACGGGTGTCCTCGCCCGCCTGCCACGCGGCCAAGGGACGGGTCGAGGACGCCCGTCGCTCCACCCGTGAGATTGAGGACACTGATTATGGCAAACAAGAAAATCGGACTTCTTTTTGGTATGGAAGATACGTTTCCGCCGGCTTTGGTCGAGAAGATTAACTCGATGAAGACTGAGGGTGTTACCGCCGAATTTGTGAAGATTGGCGGCATCAGGATGGATGAGTCCAAGAAGTACGACGTGATCATTGACCGCATTTCGCAGGACATTCCTTTCTACCGGGCGTATTTGAAGAACGCGGTCCTGCAAGGGACGACGGTGATTAACAATCCGTTCTGGTGGACGGCGGACGACAAGTTTTTTAATTACGCTCTGGCGCACAAGATGGGCGTGGCGATTCCGCCTACCGTGATTTTGCCGCATCATACGCATCCGCCGGATACGACCGGCAAATCCATGCGAAATTTGATCTACCCGCTGAATTGGGAAGAGGTGTTTGCCTATGTCGGGTTTCCGGCGTTTTTAAAACCTTACGCGGGCGGCGGCTGGAAGCACGTGTATAAGGTGCATTCTCCGGAGGAGTTCTTCCACAACTACAACCAGACAGGCGACCTTTGCATGACACTGCAGCATGGCGTGGAGTTTGAGGATTACTACCGCTGTTATGTAGTGGGGCAGGAGAAAGTGCACATCATGAAGTACGATCCGAAGGCTCCGCATCATGAGCGCTATGTGAAGGGAAATCCGCAGCCGGGCACGAAGTTAAAGGGGCGGATGGAGAAAGATGCGCTGGCATTGTGCCGCGCCCTCGGCTACGACCTGAACACAGTGGAGTTTGCGGTGGAAGATGGCGTCCCGTATGCGATTGACTTCATGAATCCAGCGCCGGATGCTGAGGTTACGTCGGTGGGGCAGCAGAATTTCGAGTGGGTGGTGGACGCGGTCGCCCAGATGGCGGTGAAGAAAGCGCTCAGCGGGAAAAATCCGGTGGAGGAATTGCGCTGGGCGGCGTTGTTGAATGGGCCGAAGATCCGGGCACAGTAAGTACAGAAGAAAGCGTAGGTTCCACATCACGGGTTTCACGTGGCATTGATCCAGTCGAGGATTTGTGCCAAAGCCGCATCCACGAAGTGCCTGGAGGGCTTTGAGCGTGTCTGAAAAACTGTAAATCCCGATTTCAGACCTACCCGGTGAGAGGCAAAGTTTCGGGTCTGGCTACTCTTTTCTGCGTAGCACAAAATCCAACCCGACGGCGACGTAGACAAACGCTCCGGCCTCCGGATGTTCGCGGGAAAGAATGCCCCCACTACCACCTTCCACAACCCATCGCATGTTCTCCGAGACGCGGGCGCTTGCGCCAATGCTCGCCATGGGAACGACCGCCCCAGGAGGGACGTTCGAACCCGCGAAGGGCCTCCCAGAACGTCCGTGCGCGGCGGCCAGCCGGACAGAAGCGTAGGGGGCCCAGCCGTTTCGTTTCCCGCCGGGGATGCCCATGGTCGCACCTACTTCGCCAGTTAAACTCTTGCCCTCCGTATCGTCTCCTAATCCGATCCCAGTCTCGATCCGCAAGTTCTTCAGGAGTTCGTATCTTGCCGTCATGGTCGCGGAGAACGACTGAAAACTGGAATGTTCGGTGCCTTGGAAATCGAACCCCCAGTCCAAGCGATGCGTCAGACCGAGGTCCCATCGGCCAAACCAATTTACTCCGGTTTCGTGAGCGCATGGTGCTGGGAACAGATTGCCCCAAGCGCCCGCGGCAAAAGCGACTTCGTTGGCCCTCGCAGGAGTCGTGCCGGGACCAACGAAGGTGAGCACCGGAGGAAGGGGTGCCACATCCTTGCAGCCCGGAACCACTTGGTTCGTCTGAGCCCTTAGGTTTGCCGATAAGCCGACGAACAGGAAAAATGCAAAAGCGATTTGGCAGCACTCTCTGCCACACGTTCTCATTATCTGCGTGCACCCCTTTCTAGCTTTGTCTGCATCCCACACTACCTGGCCTTCTCCTCGAGAGGTGCTCGATTGCGGGAGCAAATTTCGCCGTGTAATCATTTAATCTTCACGCTCCTAGCGGCAAAGTCAAGAATAGTCCAGATTTACTATGGGGCTAGATGTCCGCACCGACTTTGTGTTGTCCCCGCGCAATCTTATCCGCGCCATAGCCCGACATTGATATACTGACTTAGCTTTCTGCCAGGGCATCCTCCTGCCTGGCAGCTCTGGATGCCGCGATGAGGCCTACATTCACGCTTGGAATCGAAGAGGAGTATCAGACCGTCGATCCCGAGACTCGGGACCTTCGGTCACATATTCAAACCGAGCTCATCGAGAAGGGCAGATTGATCCTGCAGGAACGGGTCAAGACGGAGATGCACCAATCGGTGGTGGAGGTGGGGACGAAGGTTTGCGCCAATATCAAGGAAGCCCGGGAAGAACTGAAGAATCTGCGGCGGCAAATCATCCGACTGGCACGGGAGAATGGGTTGCGGCTGGCTTCGGCGGCGACGCATCCGTTTGCCGACTGGCGCGTGCAGGAAGTGACGCCGGGCGAGCGCTACAAAAACATTGTAGAGGATATGCAACTGGTGGCCCGGGCCAACCTGATCTTCGGACTGCACGTGCACGTGGGCATCGAGGATCGCGAGACGCTGATCCACATGATGAATCATGCGCGGTATTTTGTGCCGCACCTGTTGGCGCTCTCCTCGAATTCGCCTTTCTGGCTGGGGATGGATACTGGCTTGAAATCGTATCGCTGCAAGGTGTTCGACAAGTTTCCGCGGACGAACCTGCCGGATTTTTTCCCCAGCTGGGGCGAGTACGAGAATTACGTCAAGCTGCTGGTGAAAACGAACTCGATCGACAACGCCAAGAAGATCTGGTGGGACATCCGGCCGCATCCGTTCTTTGACACGCTCGAGTTCCGCGTGTGCGATCTTCCGATGCGGCTCGACGAGACGATTGCGCTGGCGGCGCTGATCCAGGCGACAGTGGCAAAACTGTACAAGCTGTACTCGCAGAACCAGGGATTCCGGCTCTACCGCAGGTCGCTGCTGATGGAGAACAAGTGGCGAGCGGCGCGCTATGGGATCAACGGAAAACTGATCGACTTCGGCAAGTCGATGGAAGTTCCGGAGCGCGAGCTGATCGAAGAGTATCTGGAATTCGTCGATGACGTGCTGGATGAACTGGATTGCCGGGAAGAAGTCGAGTACATCCGCGAGATTATGCAGATGGGCACCGGCGCAGACCGGCAGTTGGACGTGTACCGCAAATCCGGCGACATGAAAGCCGTGGTGGACTACATCATTGAGGAGACTGAGGTGGGTGTGGACGACGTGGATAGTTTGCCCACCGCCAAGGCCGTCTGATGAGCTTGATGAAGACTTTTACGAATACGACGGAACAACCCAATCGACAACTGAACAAGCTGGCTTTTGATCCGCAACTGACGCCGGGGGCGCGGAATGCCGTGCGCGTGTGCCTGCGTGTGCAGCCTTCGGAAAAAGTCACCGTCATCACCGATGAAGTGAGCCTGGAGATTGCGGCGGCGCTGGTGCGCGAACTGGAAGAGATCGGCTGCCGCTACCAGACGTGGGTGCTGGAGGACGTGGCGACCCGCCCGCTGACGGATTTTCCGCTGGCCATCGCGGAGGATCTGGAGTCGAGCCAGGTCAGCATTTTTGCGGTGCAAGCACAGACCAACGAATTGAAATCGCGCATGCAGGTGACGGATGTGGTGAATCGGCGCAAGATCCGGCACGCGCACATGGTCAACATCAACAAGCGGATCATGCTGGAAGGCATGCGCGCGGACTTCCAGAAGGTCGACCGGCTAAGCGTGAAGGTAATGGAAACGGTGCGCCGGGCAAAACAGATTCGGGCGAAGACGCCCGCCGGGACGGACCTGGTAGCGGATTTGAACCCCAATTACCGCTGGGTGAAGACCAGCGGAATTATCAGTACGGAAAAGTGGGGGAATCTGCCGGGTGGTGAAGTGTTCACGACACCGGGCGAAGTGAACGGCACGTTTGTTATTGATGGAGTGGTGGGCGATTATTTGTGCGCGAAGTTTGGCGATTTAAAGTCGAGTCCGCTGACCATTCAGGTGAAGGGGAATCGCGTGGTCGAGGCGCACTCGGCGAACAAGGAATTGAAAGACGATTTCTGGGCTTACACCCACAAAGATGAGAACAGCAATCGGGTGGGCGAGTTTGCGATTGGGACGAACATCGAACTGAAAGATGTGATCGGTGAGATCCTGCAGGACGAAAAATACCCGGGCGTACACATCGCGTTTGGAAATCCGTATGGGGTGCACACAGGAGCGGAGTGGTATTCGTCGACGCACCTCGATGTGGTCGGGCGAAATTTTGATATCTGGGTTGACGGTGAGCAGATTATGCGCGACGGGCATTTCTTGATTGAGCCGTAGGGCTTTTCACAGCCGAGACGCGGAGAGCGGCGAGAAAGTACGGGAGTAACTCCCATGAAGCTTTTACGACGGGCCGCCTGGATCGCGACATTTCTCTCGCTACCACTCTTTTTCTGCCGTACTTCTTTCCTCTCGGTTGGGGAACGGCCTAGCGTTAACAACCAAGGGTTATTGCATTGCCGTGCGCGTGGACCCCGCGACTGGTCGCATAGCACAGGTACCAAAACTGCTGGAAGCCGCTTTCGTAGCGCTTCTTCTAACCGCGGTTGTGCCACCTCCTGTCCTCTGGGCAACTGTTCTCCTTTGGAGGTGGAGGCTTAGGAAGTCGCCCCCTGAAGCGCTTGCCAGATCGTGAGCGTCCCGGAGGGATTTGGCCGTCCCCACACGACAGATATGATCGTTTCTTATCGCCAAGCCTTCAACGCGAACTTCACTCCCGAAAAATACGACCGGCTACGCCGCGAAATGACCTCTCGGTGCGGGATGGAAGTTCCATTCGCCCTTTGCGAGACGCCTTGCTTTTTCCCGGCGGAACTGGTCAAGCGCATGGGAGAGGATGGGAAGGCGCTGATCCGGCAGTTGGCGGAGAATCCGGAGTATCGGGCGCGCTCGGAGGCTTCGATTCCGGCGAAGTTTCGCGTGCCGAATGAATCGTCGCATCCGATGTTCATTCAGGTGGACTTCGGGCTGGTGCGGGATGCGGCGGGCGAGTTACAGCCGAAACTTGTCGAGTTACAGGCCTTCCCTTCCCTTTACGCGTACCAGCCGGTTTTGGCGCAGGCTTATATAGATGTGTTCTCGCTCGACGCGAAGCTTCGCTACTTTTTGAGTGGCCTCGACTCGGCTTCTTACAAGCGGCTTCTGCAGGATGCGATTGTGGCGGGGCACGATCCGGCGAATGTGGTGTTGATGGAGGTGCATCCCGAGGAGCAGAAGACGCGTCCGGATTTTCTGCTGACGGAGAAGCTGCTCGGCATACGGACAGTGTGCGTCACGAAGATTCGCAAACAGGGGCGACGGCTGTTTTATGAGGAGCAGGGCAAGCAGGTTCCGATTGAGCGAATTTATAACCGCACCATCGTGGATGAATTGGAACGCAAGGGCGTGACTTTGCCGTTTGATTTTCGCGATGACCTCGATGTGGAGTGGGCGGGGCATCCGAACTGGTACTTCCGGATAAGCAAGTATTCGATTCCTTATCTAAAGCATCCGTCGGTGCCGCGGACGTGGTTTCTGGATCAACTGCCGGAAGTACCGGCGGATCTGGAGAATCTCGTGCTCAAGCCGCTGTATTCGTTTGCCGGACTGGGCGTGGTGATTGCCCCGTCGCGGGCAGACGTTGACGCGATTCCTGCGGCGAAGCGCAGCGAATACATTCTGCAGGAGCGATTAAATTTCACGCCGGTGGTGGAGACTCCGCACGGCACGACCAAGGTCGAGCTGCGGTTCATGTATGTGTGGCTCGACAAGTTAGTGCCGGTGTTGACGATCGTGCGCATGGGCCGCGGTCTGATGATGGGCGTGGATCAGAACAAGAATATGGCCTGGGTAGGATCATCGGCGGCGCAGGTTAGTGATTAACAATTCGACCACGTGATCGTTCAGACGGTGGAGGAACGGGCGTCTCGCCGGTTCAGCCGGGCGGGGACGCCCGGCTCTCCACCGACGCTCTTCCCAATCTCGGTTGACCCGACCGGGATGACAGCCTACCATTACGCCTTCACGGCACGGGCCAGCTTTCAGCCCTCCCCGTAGAATCAAAGGCAAAGGCGGCGGACAGGAGTGTCCGCCCCACACGACCATGGAAATTGTCGGGCAAACAGTGTCCCATTACCGCGTGCTGTCGAAGCTGGGCGGCGGCGGAATGGGAATTGTTTACGAGGCGGAGGATATCCGCCTGGGCCGGCATGTCGCGCTGAAATTCATCCCCGAGCACCTGGCCAAGGATCCGCGCTCGCTGGAACGATTTATGCGAGAGGCGCGCGCCGCATCGCAGCTCAACCATTCCAACATCTGCACCATCCACGACATTGAGGACAACAACGGGCACCCCTTCATCGTCATGGAAAAGCTCGAAGGCGAGAGCCTGAAGCAGCGAATCCATGGTCAGGCTCTGGACCTTGACGACCTGCTGGACATCGCGGTGCAAGTGGCGGACGCGCTGGCGGCCTCCCATGCCAAGGGCATTGTGCACCGCGACATCAAACCGGCGAACATTTTTCTGACTCCGATTGGGCAGGTGAAGATTCTTGACTTTGGGCTGGCGAAGCTGGCCAAGTCCAACTCCAACGACCAGGGTGTAGGCACGACCACGGACACGTCGCTCGAGGAATCGCTGACCCAGGTGGGAGTGATTCCGGGGACGGCGGTCTATATGTCGCCGGAGCAGGCGCGCTCGGAAGACCTGGACGTGCGCAGCGACATATTTTCATTGGGCGTGGTGCTCTTCGAGATGGCCACCGGCAAGAAGCCGTTCACCGGAACGAACGTGGTGATGACGCTGCATGCGGTGATCAATTCGAAGCCGGCATCGCCGCGGTCGATCAATCCCGCGGTGCCGGCGGAACTCGAAGCCATCATCGGAAAAGCGATGGAGAAGAACCGCAACCAGCGCTACAAGAACGCGGCGGAGATGAAGGCCGACTTGGTGAAGTTGAAGAAAGAAACGGATCCGACCTTGCGGAGCGGGCTTCGTCGGGCGAGTGGACGGCAGGTGGCCACGAACACGTTCCAGAAGTCGAGTTCGATGCGGACCTGGATCATCGCTGGACTGGCGGCGATGCTGATCGCGCTGGTGGCAGCGGTGGGGGCATGGTGGCTTCAACATAGAGTAGCGACGGTGGAGGCGGGAATCCGGACGATCGCGGTGTTGCCCTTGCAGAATATTAATAACGATGCGGAGAGCGAGTTTCTGCGGTTTGCGCTGGCGGATGAGATTGCGAACGCGCTGACTTATGCGCATTCGCTGGAAATCCGGCCCTTGATGTCAACGCAGAAATACGCCGCCGAAGCAGACCCGACAAAGGCCGGGCGCGAGTTGGGTGTGGGCACGGTGGTGTCGGGACACTTTCTGCGTCAAGACAAGATGGTGATGGTGACGCTGGAAGCGGTGGGGGTGAAAGAGAACAGGGTCATCTGGACCGGCACGCTGACCGCGCCGGTCGATAACTTGATCGCTCTGCGTAACCAGATGGCGAAAGAAGTGCGGCAGGAACTGTTGCCGGCTTTGGGGATCGCCCGCGAGGCGGTGGAAGCGGGCAGTACTCCGGCGAATCGCGAAGCGTATGACGCGTATCTGCGAACCCTGGCCATTCCGCGCGAGGTCAAATCGAATAAGGATGCCATCGCGATACTGGAGCACGTGGTGAGCCTCGATTCGAATTACGCGCCGGCGTGGGAGGTGCTAGGACGGCGGTATTACTTCGATGCGATTTACTCGGACGGAGGCGATGCGGCGTATCAGCGCTCCAATGAGGCGTATCATCGGGCCCTTTTGCTGGAACCGGGACGGGTCACCGCAGCGGGACTACTGGCGGCGCAGGAAGCCGAGGGCGGAAACCTCGACCGGGCTTATCTTGACGCCCGGGCACTGGTGCAGAGGCGTCCGGATGCCGCGTACGCGCATTTTTCGCTGGCGTATGTACTGCGCTATGCGGGGCGGCTTGATGAGGCGCAGAGCGAATGCGACAAAGCTTTGGCGATCGATGCGAATTATAACTGGCGAACGTGCGCGCTTGCTTTTGCCGAGGCCGGGAAAGCCGTGCGTGCCATGCAGTTTCTTGAACAGGATACGGGCTCGGAATGGTCGAATGGGGTGCGAGTTTCAGTGCTGATGCGGCAGGGGAAGATGATGGAAGCGCAGCAAGCCGCGCCGCAAATGACGGAAAATCCCATGTGGATGCGTGGACTGGTAGAGGCATGCCTGGCCAAGGCGCCAGCAACGGATATCCACCGGATGGCAGAGCAGGCAGAAAACGAATTATTGGCGAAACAGAATCCCGAAATGAAGTATCACCAGGGTACCTTGCTGGCGGCTTGCGGCGAAAAGCAGATTGCATTCGCGTTTCTGCGCCAGGCCGTGGCCGGCAATTATTGCGCGTACCAGGCGTTGCAATCGGATCCGCTGCTCGCGGGGGTGCGCGGGGATGCGGAGTTCCATCAGATTGTGCAAGCGGCGGCGGATTGTCAGAAGAAGTTCGCGGCGGCGCAGGAGTCGGGCAGATAGGGCCGCGACAGTTCGCGGGCAGAAGTGCCCGCGCCAAACGAATATATTTGCTCCGTTCTTTGGGGAAGATCCATCAGATGGTCATATTGGCGTTGCGGAAGAAGTTCGGGCTTGGATTGGTGTGCGGCAGGCTTGCGACTGCGATGCTCCTGGTTGCCCTGGCAGCTTCGACCGCGATATCCGCCGCCGCGCAGACGCCGGAAAAGATCCAGCCCGATCATAACGTCGATCACGGCATCGAGCATAGCGCTGATCATTACAACGTTGATCATTACTACGAACCCCTCCCTCAGGAAATCGGTGCAGCGGGGCTGAAGCTGATGCTGCGACGCTTGCAGACGACGGCGGGGCTGATGCAAACCACGGCGCATCCCGATGACGAGGACGGCGGCATGTTGACGCTAGAGGCGCGCGGGAAAGGCGTTGCGACGCTGCTGATGACGCTGACGCGCGGCGAAGGCGGACAGAACAAGCTGGGCAGCAATCTGTTCGACGTGCTGGGCGTGCTGCGAACGCTGGAAGTGCTGGCTTCGGATCGGTATTACGGCGTAGAGCAGCGCTTCTCACGCGTGGCCGACTTTGGATACTCGAAGACCGCCGAAGAAACATTGCAGAAGTGGCAAGGGCATGACATTGCGCTGGCGGATATAGTGCGGGTGGTTCGAACCTTTCGTCCGGATGTGCTGGTGGCGCGGTTTTCGGGGACGGATCGCGATGGGCATGGACATCATCAGGCGTCGGCGATATTGACAAGAGAGGCGTTCCGCGCGGCGGCCGATCCGAATCGCTTTCCGGAGCAAATCAAAGAGGGACTGGAACCCTGGCAGCCAAAGAAGTTGTATATCGGCAATGTGTGCGGCTTCATGGCGACGACTTGCGACGCAGCCAACTACACGCTGCGGCTGAACACGGGAGTCGTCGATCCGGTGCTGGGAACGTCGTACGTACAGTTTGCCATGAAAGGACTGCGCCATCAGCTTTCGCAAGGATCGGGGAGTTGGACGGTCGAGCCGGGAGACCGGTTCACTTATTACAAGCTCGTCGATTCGGTGATCGAGTCGCCGAAAGATAAGGATGGGCACGAGCAAAGTTTCTTTGACGGGATCGATACGACGCTGCCGGGCTTGGCCGCGCGGCTGGGTGAGGAAGAGAAGAAGGTGCCTTGGCTGCGAGCAGAGTTAGCTGAGATCAAAACAGAAATCGACAAGGCAACCGCGGCATCTGGCACGGACGTGCTTTTGGCTGTGGCTCCCCTGAGTGCGAGCGACGCAAGGATTTTGAAATGTATCCAGCAGATCAAGGAGTCGGAACTTTCATCGCAGTCCAAGAATGATCTCCTGCCTCCGTTGCAGCTGAAGTCGAGTGACATCGGCAAGGCAATCGCGCTGGCACGGGGCGCGGAATTGCACGTCACGGTCGATGCGCCAGTGGGGTCAGACCCTGACGATGCATTTATGGCGGTGCCGGGACGTACGTTTGAAGTTACCGCGAAGTTTTCGACGGCGAACCCGGCGACGAAGAGTGTCTCCATCACCTTTCGGCTGCCGCCGGAGTGGAACTCGAAACTTCTCAGCCGAGAAAAGTCTGGAAATGAGGAGATTGAGCGGTTCAAGATTTACGTTCCTCCTACGGCCCAGCCCACACGGCCTTATTGGCACCGAAACGATCCGGAAACTGAGGCGCTCAATACGATTGACGATGCGCAATACCAGGGACTTCCTTTTCCGCCACCTCCCGTTAAAGCGCTCGCCGCGATCCCGGGGGCGGGCGTGATGTCGGCGGTTTGCACGGTCAGATATAAGGATGCTTCGGGCGCGATTGCGGAACGCCCGTTGGCCGTGGCGCCGGCTTTTTCCGTCATGCTGGATCCGGGCGAGCAAGTGATTCCTACCGAGGACGGCCCGCAGTTGACGGTGAAGGTCGATGTGTCAAGCAATCTGGATTCGAAGACGCTGCAGCAAACGCACTGGGCGGGAGATCCAGAGAAGGATGAAGGAGTGTTGCGAGCTGATGTTCCAGAGGGCTGGCGCGTGGAACCGGCGGAAAAGCAGCTTGAGTTTCATGAGCGCGGCGAGCGGCAGAGTGCGGACTTCAAGGTGCTTCCGGGAAATCGGAAGGAACGACGAAAGGAGATTCGGGCCGCGTTGCAGAGCGGACACCGGAATTACGAGGAGGGCTATTCGGTCGTCACGCGCGAAGATCTGGGCACGTTTTACTACTACCAACCTGCCGTGCAGCACGTCAGCGTCGTGGATGTGAAGATTCCGAAAGACCTGAAGGTCGGCTACGTCATGGGTGCGGGAGATGAGATTCCGACTGTCCTCGGACAGATCGGGATGAATGTGACGTTGATTCCGGCGGAGAAGTTGAGCACGGAAGATTTGAGCCGCTATCAAACCATCGCGCTGGGAATTCGCGCTTACGATACGCAGAAAGATGTGAAGGCGAACAACCAGCGGCTGCTCGATTTTGTGCAGGCGGGCGGACGGCTGGTGGTGCAATACAACACGACGGTGGGCGATTTTAACTCGGGAAAGTTCGCTCCGTACCCCGCAACGCTGAGCCGGGCGAGGGTTTCAGTGGAAGAGGCGCCGGTCGCGATTCTCGATGTAGCGAACCCGATCTTTCATTCTCCCAACGAAATTACTCAGAAAGATTTCGAGGGCTGGGTGCAGGAGCGCGGCCTGTACTTCATGTCGCAGTGGGACAGCAATTTTACACCGCTGCTCGAATCGCATGATCCGGGTGAAGGCGAGCAAAAGGGCGGGTTGCTCGTGGCCCATTACGGCAAGGGGACGTACATCTACACCGGATATGCATTCTTCCGGCAACTGCCGGCGGGCGTGCCGGGAGCGGTGCGGCTGTTTGTAAATCTGATCGGCAGTCGCTAGTGCAGTCGTTGGTCGCTAGTCGTCGGTCGTTCGGGGAGTCCACCACGACAGACTAAGAAGATCAGGTTCGCCAACGACCAACGACTTATTTCATGACAATTCCACTCGAAGGCGAATCCGGCACCAAGCCGCAACTCGTCCGCGGCATTGGCCTCGGCTCGGCGACTGCGCTGAACATGATTGACATGATCGGAGTGGGACCATTTATTACGATTCCGCTGATCGTGACGGTGATGGGCGGTCCGCAGGCCATGCTAGGCTGGGTGCTGGGCGCAGTTCTTGCCGTCTGCGATGGACTGGTTTGGGCGGAACTGGGCGCGGCGATGCCGGGGTCGGGCGGGTCTTACCGGTATCTCCAGGAGATTTACGGTCCGCAAAAATTAGGACGGCTGGTTTCCTTCCTTTTTATTTGGCAACTTTCGTTCAGCGCACCGTTGTCGATTGCGTCGGGGGCCGTGGGACTGTCGCAGTATGCCGCTTTTTTCTGGCCGGGTCTGGAGCGCGTGTGGTCGACGCACACCTGGAGCGCGCGTCTGCCCTGGGCTGGAACCCTGCAACTGACCTGGGTCGCGATGCCGGCGACGCTAGTCGCGATCGGCGTTTGCATGCTCACCGCTTTCTTGCTTTACCGCCGGATCACTGCCATCTCGCGGCTTAGCAAGGTGCTGTGGGCAGGAGTGATGGGGACAATCGGATGGATTATTTTGGCGGGCCTCACTCATTTCAACGCGCATCGGGCATTCGATTTACCTCCGGGCGCGTTCTCGCTTTCGCGCGACTTCTTTCATGGACTCGGCGGGGCAATGCTGATCGCCGCCTACGACATCGGTGGATACTACAACGTCTGTTTCCTCGGCGACGAGGTTAAGGAACCGGCGAAAAATATTCCGCGGGCGCTGTTCCTATCCATTCTGGCAGTCGTGTGTCTCTATATCGCGATGAATGTGAGCATTCTCGGCGTCATCCCGTGGCGGGAGATGGCGAACTCGGGCGCGGCGAACAGCAAGCTGTACGTGGTCTCAACGCTGATGGAAAGAGTTTACGGACATGGCGCTGGGTCGGTCATCTCAGTTCTGGTGATGTGGACGGCATTCGCCTCTGTGTTTTCGCTGACGTTGGGGTATTCCCGTGTGCCGTACGCGGCGGCGTTGGACGGGAATTATTTTCGGGCCTTTGCGCGCGTCCATCCCGTTCACCGGTTCCCCTATGTTTCTGTGCTGGCGCTGGCGGGAGTGGCGGCGCTGTTCTGCTTCCTGCGGCTGGCGGACTTGATTGCGGCGTTGGTGGTGATTCGCATTGTTCTGCAGTACCTGGTGCAGGCCGTGGGAGTCATCGTGCTGCGCATACGGAGGCCGGACATGCCGCGTCCGTTTCGCATGTGGCTTTATCCGGTGCCGGCGCTGGTGGCTGCGGGGAGCTTTGTTTTCATTCTGGTTTCGCGCGCGGGATTTTTGCGAGAGATCCGGTATGCGGCGGTGATTCTGGTGGTGGGGATTGTGGTTTATTGTGTGCGGGCTTGGCGGCGGCGGGAGTGGCCGTTTGGGGGTGGGGCGTTGGACGCTGGGCGCTAGTCCAGCCTGTCCGTTGGGGTACCCCCCTCCCCCCCCTATTTTTAGTAAAGTATTCAGGAATAAGGGTTTAGCTTTACTTTCCCACTCTTCTCGAGGAGTATCGCAAGAAAAAATTAATATACCGGCCCTTTAGAATCATAGATTTGGCGAACAATTCCTTTCAAATCTTTGGGTTTAAAGGACTTATTCGTAAAATATTCCGGAATAAGGACTTACCAGATCCTTCGCTTCGCTCAGGATTTCGGCAGCGGGCTCAGACGCCCGCTACGCGCCTCAACTTAGCTTAGGCCCTGGCCGTCTTGGTACCACGGGCACAGCAATGAGAAAGGGCGCGGAGGGATGCCGCGCCCTTTTCTTATCTATAGATCTATTATATCAATTCTGACCCACCGGCCCGCCAACTTTTCCGACTTTATTTTCCTCGCCAATTCAATGACTTACGCGGAAAATCTGAGAAACGGGGGCTTGACATGATTTGCCAAAATCGAGATTGCGTCCGTGGTAAACAGCCGACGGCGATGGTAACAGGCGAAAAGTGACGAAATGACTGTGCCCGCTGTGGTGTAAACGCGTTAGTCCCATGGCATGAGGACAATCTAGTTTTGTTCGTTGGCCCAACTCTGTGACACGTGAACATCCCCACTCATGCCCGGACGCGGTGAGGTTGAGGTTGGCATATGGGAAGCTAAAATTGAAAAATGGAACAGTTCACCTGCACAAAACACGGCGATCAAGCAAACGACCTTGTCCTTTACTGGCGCAGACAGACCGAGCGCGAAGTTAAGGCGAGGTCGTGGTTCATGGCAGCTTTGGCGCTCGGAAGTGCGCTCGAAGCGATGATGTACGCCTACTTCATCATCTGGAGCGGAGACGACGGTGACGACCCGTCAAAGGATGAGAAGATTCCTGACGACTTAGTGCTGTTCGATCTAGTTGAGGCGGCAAAACAGCTTGATCTATTGAGTTCGGTCAAGTTCAAAGACAAGTTCGGAGAGCACGCGGTTGAAGATGTGATTATCGAGATTCGCCACAGGCGGAACAATGTTCACGCCGGTGTAGCCCTGAGAAAGAACTTCAACCCGGCTAAGTTCAAGAAGAAAGATTACATACGGTTGCGGGCCATCTTCGACGCCGTGCTCGACAACTACAACCGAAATCTATAGGTGTAAGCAACGGGGGCTTAAATGATGGCTCTGAAGAAGAATTCTCGACGTTCAAAGACGTCCGCAAAGCGAACGCTTAAGTTTGATTTAAACGCACTCGACGATAACTTCCTGAGGTTTTATTGGTACAACATGCCAGCTAGTGCCCGAGCCTTGGTTGGCAAAGAAAGACCACAGACGGCCTGGATCTTCGGCGCTGGCGCCTCACACCATTTCGACCTAAATCAGTTCGGGGTTCGAGTGCCGCTGGCAAATGGATTCTTTAAGGCGTTTAACGATCTTCCTACATCGCAAGGTTTTAACGCCCATGTAGGTCCATTGATTTCATTCCTGGAGCACTATAGGGGTGTTCGCGCCGACCGGGTTTCGGAATTCGACGAGAATATTGAAGAATTCATGACCTCGATTGAGTTGGATATTGAAGAGCTGAGGAAGCGACTCACGAGAGGACGGTTGACGGAAGATGAGGTCTCTGCCAGGTTCTCGCTCGCTTCGGTGTTTTCGAACATGAACTTCATATTTGCAAATGTGCTTAACGAAGCACAGAATGGCGCGCCCGTCTCTCTATATCGTCACCTTCTGGACATCTGCGGCCCCAATGACTCTTTTATCACATTTAATTGGGACACCCTGCTCGACAGGGCTCTTGCAGATTCCGGCGGATGGAGCCCGAGTACAGGCTATGAAATCAATTTCAAGGCGGTGCTTGATGGCGGCTGGAGAGATGCAATCGAGGGCTCTCCGCAATTCGAGACAAAGTGGAAGCTCCTTAAACTTCACGGGTCCACGAACTGGCTGATTCCGTATATGGCGATCGATTTCCAGACATTGAAATATGCATCCATTATCAAAGAAGCCAGCGACGTGTTTCTCTACTGGTACTCGTCAATGCCATACGCCACTCACCATTCGCGGTGGAGAGGAGGCTACAGCCCGACATGTTATGGCTACTACCCGCCGAACCTTCCAGGAGACTACTTCCCCAAAGGCCAACTTCGCGCACGAAAGGGGAGAATCTTAGCGAGCATGACACCCCGGATATTTTCTCCGTTCAACGAAGGCGCCGACGTCGGCGTGCCATCGTCCCCGCTTCTGATTACTCCGGTGCGGCAGAAGAAATACGATATCTACAGGTCCGCCATTACTCGTGTATGGGATCAGGCTGAGAAGACGCTGATGACGGCGAATCGCATTGTCATTATTGGCTATTCGTTTCCAAAGACCGATGTCAAACCCCTCGCCCTTCTAAAGGACCTTCTTCGTAAGCGGGGTCATGAGATTGAGTTGGAGATAGTCGCTCCAGGCGTTGATTCGATTTTGGAGCGAATCGGAAGCCGGGAATTGGAAAAGGCAAAGAGCTTGAAAGCGTTCGATATGAAATTCGAAGAATATATCAACTTGCTAGCTGCAACAATTCCAGGCATGATGCGACACGCAGCTGAAGGAAATGAAGAGGTGTTCAGGTGGTTGGTTTTACATTTTGGGATGATGCAACACGCGCTTTCTAAGTCACCGTGAATTAACCGCTTTATTTTTATTTTTTGGCAGGGCCGTGATGCTTGCGCCAGTCGGCTCCATCGCGTCCACCGTGGAGCGCGATCTGGGTGAGGAGGAGTTCGGCGGTAAGCCGGCGCTTGGTGAGGTGGGCGGCGATTCTCTGCTTCGCTTTCTTCGGCGAAACTTTCGGGTCGAGGAACACCAGCACCGACGGGCCTGCTCCGCTGAGGGCGGCGCCGAGTATGCCGGAATCTCCAGTAAGTTCTTTGAGCGCGGGCAGCAGCGGACACAGCGGCGCGCGATAAGGCTGGTGGATGCGGTCTTCGAGAGCCGAGGAGAGCAGGTCAGGACGGTCTTGCGTGAACGCCGCCAGCAGCAGCATCGAGTTTTGAATGTTGGTGACCGCGTCGGCGGGTGAGTACTGGAATGGCAGCACCCGGCGGGCTTGCTCGGTCGAGAGCGGCGCGTCCGGGACAGCCAGCAGCAGCGGCCACTTCCCTTTCGGCTTCACTTCGACCACCTGCGCTTGAACCTGATTGGCCATGCGAGCCACCGTGAGCGCGCCCATCCAGCAGGCAGCGGCATTGTCGGGATGGTGCTCGCGCATCGAAGCTTCGCCGACGATGCGGTCATTTTTCCAGCGCAGATGTCCGAAATGCACCGCCAGCGCGATCCCAGCCAGGCGGGCGGCGGCGGACGATCCGCATCCTCTGCCGATGGGAATCTCATTTGCGATGTGGATGCGCAAGGGCGCGATCTTGCGGTTCTCTGATTCGAGCACCTCGCAATAGGTGGTCACAATGAGGTGATTCTCCATCCGGGCGCAGATCGCTGCGTCGCGGCCTTCGGCGGTGACGAAGAAGTCGGGCGCGCGCTCGGCGCGCAGGCGGAGATGAAAATCGAGGGCGAGGGCAGCGGCGTCAAAAGCCGGCCCCAGATTGGCGGAGGTCGCCGGCAGCGCCAGGCGCAGCGAGCGGTCTGCAGATGTGGGACGTGAAGGCATAGATTAGAGAGTAAACTCCTCGGCGGCCTAAACTGGACGAAACGATAGAAATGGAAGGCTTTAGCCCGGTCCGGCCTAAGCAGAATGCCTTGCAATCGGCACTGACACTGAACTGTGTTTTATACACGAGTTCGCGGCGAACTGCTACGAATTTCTCTCGGCCGCATCGAGGGCGGCAATGACGGCCCCCAGATCGGCTTCGAGCACAACCGGGGCACGCTGCAAATATTTTGCCTGGGCAGCCTCGGCCTCGTCTGGCGTTCCGGCACCGGGCGTTCCAGTGACTGGGGTGCGAGAGAAAAGTTCGCCGCGATGAAACTTGATGGTGAAGTCGGGATCTTTGAGAGCATGGCCGGTCAGGATCAGGACAACGGACTCGCCCGGCTTGACGAACCCGCTGCGGCGCAGCTTCTTCAGTCCAGCCAGCGTAACCGCGGAGGCAGGTTCGCAACCGATCCCATCGGCGCCGATTTCGGCTTTGGCAGCGGCGATTTCGACTTCCGTGACCTGTTCGACCTCACCGCCAGTTGCCTGGAGCACGCGCAGGGCTTTCTTCCATGATGCCGGATTGCCGATGCGTATGGCGGTGGCGAGCGTGTCGGCAGTCATGGGATCAAGCTTCTTCCCGCCAAACTCGCGCACGCTGCGGTAGAACGGATTCGCGCCCTGCGCCTGGATGATGGAAAGCTTCGGCAGACGCGAAATCAGTTTGAGCTCACGCATTTCGACGAGCGCCTTGCCGATCGCGGAACTGTTTCCCAGATTGCCTCCCGGGACGACGATGTGGTCCGGCGGCTCCCACGCGAGTTGCTCGAGAAGTTCGATAGCGGCGGTTTTTTGGCCTTCGATGCGATAAGGATTCACTGAATTCAAAAGACAGACCGGTTTCTGGCGGACGAGCTCGTTGAGGATGCGGACGCATCCGTCGAAATCGGTTCGGAGTTGGCAGGTGAGGGCTCCGTAGTCGAGCGCTTGCGAGAGCTTGCCCCAGGAAATTTTGCCTTCCGGAATCAGCACCAGGCTGTGCATGTTGCCGCGCGCGGCATAGGCGGCCATGGAGGCTGAAGTGTTGCCGGTGGAGGCGCAGGCAACCCAGCCAAATCTGCCCTGGTGCGCGGACGAGGCGGCAAACGTCATGCCCGTGTCTTTGAACGATGCGGTCGGGTTCATGCCCTGATGCTTGGCGTGAAGATTCTCGACACCCGCGGCTCGCGCGCACCGTGGCAGGCGGTACAGCGGCGTGTTGCCTTCGCGCAGCGTGATGGCATGCTCTTCGGGATTGGGAATGTGCGGAAGAAGTTCGCGGAAGCGCCAGACTCCACTTTGGTCGAGCGCATCGCGTGAGGTGCGGCGCTTCAGCCAAAGAGCCTTCAGCGCTGCCGGTTCGAAAACCGGTGAGTCGGGGGTCCATCCGGGGAAAAAGAACTCCAGCAAATCGCCGCAAGCAGCGCAGCGGAAGTTCTGCCCGGCGGAATCAGGGGTGACGCCGCAAGCGATGCACCGGAGCTTCGCAATGGTTTCCGTATTTTGAGCGATCGACACTTTGCCTTATCACCAGACCAGCGCAGAAAGATAAATACATCATACGGGCTGACCGCAGAGATCGCAGATGCTTTTCGAATTCCTCCGCGATCTCTGCGCACTCTGCGGTCTAAATCCCCTCTCACCGCAAGTAGGCGTCGGTTTTATTGATCCAGTCGGCGCGGGGCGGGTTAAAGATGTCGAGATCGACGGTATCCGCGAGCGCCTTGGCCCGGTGCGGCATGTTGGGCGGAATGGTCAGAACCTCGCCCGCATTCACCACAATCTCTTTGCCATCGATCCAGAATTTCAGCGCGCCTTCCAGGACGTAAGTAATCTGCTCGTTGTGATGGCTGTGCTCGGGCACGACGCATCCCTTCTTGAGCAGGATGCGAGCCAGCATGACATTCTGCCCGACCACGAAGTGGCGGCCAAGCAAGGGGTTCAAAGCTTCGACTTCGACCGAACTCCACGGGATGTGGCGCAGCTCGGCCGGGAGTGGCTTGCTTCTCAGGACAGTGCCTTTGAGGGCAACTTTACTCGCCGGGCGCGCGGCGCTCGTCGCTTTTCTGGCGGCGGATGTTTTTCGGGCAGTCGTTTTCAGCTTTTTCTTTTTCATAGGAGTGGCCAAATAAAAGATATAACAAACGCCAACCGCTGTCTTGCGCCTTGCCGCGGCTCAATGGCGCGGGTAATCTTGAGAGATTCCAGGTTTATGAACGGGGGCCCTCATATGAAAAAGCATCAGTTCCGTCGGGAAACCGAGGCGGTACGCGGCGGCACCAGCCTCGCCAAAAAGAACGGTCCGCTCTCCCCGCCGATCTATCAGACTTCGACCTTCGAGGTCACAGACCTGCAGGAGCAGGTGCGCGCCATTCCTACCGACAGCTTCTACACGCGCTACGGCAATCCCACGCATACGGTCGCCGAGAAGGCCGTCGCTGAATTGGAAGGCACGGATGCGGCGCTACTGTTCTCCTCCGGCATGGCCGCGATCACCACGTCGATTCTGGCGCTGGTGAAGGCGGGCGACCATATCGTGGCGCAGCGCGATATCTACGGCGGCGTGATCAAGTTCTTGTCGCAGTGGCTGCCGAAATTGGGGGTCGAAACGACGTTCGTCGATACCAACGATATGGAACAGCACGAGCGCGCCATCCGCCCAAACACAAAGATCCTGCACATCGAATCGCCGACGAATCCAAACGTGCGGGTCGTCGATCTGGAAAAGATTGCGGCGCTGGCGCGCAAGCACGGCCTGATCTCGACCATCGATTCGACCTTTGCCACGCCGATTAATTGCCGTCCGGCGGAGTGGGGCATCGACCTGGTGCTGCATTCGGGGACGAAATATTTTGGCGGACATTCCGACCTGATCGCTGGCATCGCAACCGGAAGACGCGATTTGATCGAGCAAATCCATCACACGCGCACCACGCTTGGCTGCTGCATGGATCCGCACGCGGCCTTTCTGCTGCTCAGGGGGATCAGGACGCTGGCTGTCCGGGTCGAGCGCCAGAACGAAAGCGCGCTGCGGATTGCCGAGTTCCTGAGCCAGCATCCCAAGGTGACGCGGGTGCACTATCCGCTGCTGAAGGGGCATCCGGACCACGCCCGCGCGAAGAAGCAAATGGCGGGCGCGGGCGGGGTCCTGAGCTTCGAGGTGGAAGGCAGCGGCGCCGACGCGTGCCGCGTGGCCGAGGCGCTGAATCTATTTACCCTGGCGCCGAGCCTCGGCGGAGTGGATTCGCTGGTGACCATTCCGGTGCTGACCTCGCACACCATGATCGCTCCGGAACTGCGGAAAAAGATGGGCGTGACCGAGCAGATGATCCGCCTGTCCGTAGGCCTGGAGCACGTCGAGGACCTGATCGCCGATCTGGAGAAGGGCCTGGCGGTGTTGAACCGCGCGCGGAAAGAGGCGGTAGTGGCGGATTAAACTAGTCGTGTGGGGACGGGGCTCTGCCCCGTCCAAGCGGGGCAAAGCCCCGCTTCCGCACAATCAACGTGCTGCTTGCACGCACTCCAGAATTTCACCTTCGCTGAGCGTGTGGTCGCTCGACTTGGCGCACTTGAAGATGCGCTCGACCACCTCATCGCTCACTGGAAGGCCGCGGTGTTCCAGCCAGAAAAGAACATTTGATTTCCCGCTCATCGGGCCGATGTCGATGATCTGTTCCAGGCCGAAGTAGTGCGAGGGCACCCCGGAGTACACGGTATTCGCGAGTTCGACGTCTTTTTTCTTGTAGGCCTTGATGACGGCAGCGGCGTGAACGCCGGTGGCGGTGCGGAACGCGTCCTCTCCAACCACTGGATAGTTCGCCGGTATCGGAACGCCGGTGGCGGCGGAGACGGCGTCGCAGTAGCGCTTGAGTTTGGTCAAATCCTGCTCATCCCACGGCGCAATGCCCATGAGCTTCAGGTTGACCAGCATCTGGTCCATCTGCGTGTTGCCGACGCGCTCTCCGAGGCCGAGCGCGGTCGCATGCACGCAATCCGCGCCCGCCACTAGAGCCCCTATGGCGTTGGCGGTTGCCAATCCCCGGTCGCAGTGCCCGTGCCAGTCAACGCGAATTTTTCCACCCGAGGGCTTGACCACTTGTTCAAGCACGAACTTGACCAGCGCAACCGTGCCCATGGGCGTGGCGTGTCCGGCGGTGTCGCAGAGCACCAGGGCGTGCGCGCCGCAGTTGATAGCCGCCGAGTTGAGCTGCTTCACCGTTTCCGGATCGCAGCGCGTGGTGTCTTCGGTGACATACATGACTTCGAGGCCAAGCGAAACCGCGTATCGGACGGCCTTTTCGGTGGTTTGGAGCAGGAAGTCGCCGTTCCAGCCCTCGGTGTAGCGCCGGATGGGGCTGGTTCCAAGAAACGCAGCCACCTCGATGGGGAGGCCGGTTTTCTGAACAATCTCGGCGATGGGGCGAATGTCGTTCACGTGGGTGCGCGCCGCGCAATACGCCGTGATCTTCATTTTGTGGGCGACGATTTCGCGCGCCAGCGCCGTCACGTGCTCGACCGCGCGCGGACCGGCTCCCGGAAGCCCGAGGTCGAGCGAGTTAATTCCAAGCGCTTCCATCAGGTGCAGGATTTCGATCTTCTGCTCGATGGAAGGATCGCGGACGGAAGGCGATTGCAGGCCGTCGCGCAGCGTTTCATCGGTCAGGCGCACCGGTCCCGGCGGATGCAGCGACTTGGGATACAGAGCATTCCAGTCGTAAATGAGTTCAGAAATGTTCACAGGCAGCGCCGGCACCCCTCCGGCTGTCACACCCCACTAAGCTCCAAATGACGCTACGCCTTTTTCTCTTCCTTGGGCGGAATCGTTAGCCCGAACACCGAGAGCTGGCCTCGACCCGCAACGTTCACCCCACGCGGATCTTTGGGACTGGGCAGGTAGAGCGTCTGACAATTTTCGCAGCGATACACTTCGGCGTCCGGCCCCCAGGCTTTCTCCACGCAGCCGCACTCCTGTTCGAGCACGTCGACGGTGTAGAACCAGCGCTTCAGATGTCCACCGCAGAACTTGCCCTTGTCGTTTTTCTCGTTGCAGGCACGCTGGCCCGTCTTCTTGATCTTGACTTTGTGGTTAGGAAGCTGCGGAATCGTGCTGGTGACCGCGGTTGCCGTTTCGCCGGAAGCCATTGAGTCTCCTGTGCGCCTTTGCCAAGGCCGCTTTCCGCTATTTTACTCAGTCGCGGCCTTTGGACCAAGGACGACGAGCTGTTGGTAGTGGAGGGAATTGCCGAGCGTCACATCGGTGCCTCGATTTCGCTCGCAGGTGTCATCCTCAACCCATCACTTCCCCTAGCTGCTTGAAAACGCAGATTCTTGGCAAAAGGCAACGCGTCGGCAGCAGAAGAAGTCGGGGATCCCGATGCCGGTCGTGGTAGCTGAGCCATAGCCTGGTCTTGCGGCAGGCCGCCGCCTTCGAGGTCAAAGGAAAGATTTCGGTTGACACTGCTCGCGGTCGTTTTACACTGATTCTTATTCGATAATCATGCGCCTCACCCATGAACAGTTCCGTGAGCTGGCCGCGAAGCACGGTTTGGCGGTCACGCACCAGCGTCAGGTGGTCTATGAGGCCGTCATCGCTTCCCCCGGACACTATTCCCCAGAAAACATTTACGCCGCGGTCCGACGTCGCATTCCATCCATTTCTCTGGCCACGGTCTACAGCAATCTGCGGCTTTTCATCGAGTGGGGGCTGCTGCGAGAGGTCACTCCTCATGCGTCCACGTTGCGCGTGGACGGCAATCTCAAACCTCATCACCACCTGGTCTGCTCCCGCTGCAAATTGGTGCAGGACATCGAAGGAGAGTTCATCGATTTCCATCGGCTATCCCGGCAACTGCCGGACGGCTTTGATCTGACGCAGCCGTTGATCGAGGTCTTTGGCCTCTGTCGCCGCTGCCGTGCAAAAACCTAAGCAAAACATCCTGTAAAGTCAGGATGGTTGGTAGTTCGTCAAAGTTTTCTTAAAGGAAGGAGCAATCATGTCAACCGAAGCAAAGTGCCCGTTCACACACACCGCAGCTGGGGCCGCGACGAATGCGGACTGGTGGCCGAATCAGCTGAACCTGAAGATCCTGCACCAGCACTCCCCCCTGTCCGATCCTATGGACAAGGGGTTCAACTACGCAGAAGAATTCAAGAGCCTCGACCTGAATGCCGTGATCAAGGACCTGCATGCCTTGATGACGGACTCGCAGGATTGGTGGCCGGCCGACTTTGGCCACTATGGGCCACTTTTCATTCGTATGGCGTGGCACAGCGCGGGCACGTACCGCATCGGCGACGGCCGCGGCGGGGCCGGAGCCGGTCAGCAGCGCTTCGCGCCGCTCAATAGCTGGCCGGACAACGTGAACCTCGACAAGGCGCGCCGGCTGCTGTGGCCGATCAAGCAGAAGTATGGGCGGAAAATCTCCTGGGCCGACCTCATGATTCTCGCCGGCAACGTCGCCCTCGAGTCGATGGGCTTCAAGACGTTCGGTTTTGGCGGCGGGCGCGAGGACGTCTGGGAGCCCGAAGAGGACATCTACTGGGGCCCTGAAGGCAAGTGGCTGGCGGACGAGCGCTACAGCGGCGACCGTGATCTTCAGAATCCGCTCGCTGCCGTGCAAATGGGTCTGATCTATGTGAATCCGGAAGGACCGAATGGAAAGCCGGATCCGATTGCCGCGGCACGGGATATCCGAGAGACTTTCGCCCGCATGGCGATGAATGACGAGGAGACCGTTGCGCTCATTGCCGGCGGTCACACCTTCGGCAAAACCCACGGCGCTGGCGATGTGGCACTGGTGGGCCCAGTGCCGGAATCCGCCAGCATCGAGGAGCAGGGCCTCGGCTGGAAGAGCAAATTTGGCACGGGCAAAGGGGATGACGCGATCGGCAGCGGCCTGGAAGTCATTTGGACCACGACGCCGACGAAGTGGAGCAACAACTTCTTCGCGAACCTGTTCGGCTACGAATGGGAACTGACCAAGAGCCCGGCCGGTGCGCATCAGTGGAGACCGAAGAATGGCGCAGGCGCCGGTACGGTGCCGGATGCGCACGATCCGTCAAAGCGTCACGCGCCATCCATGCTGACCACTGACCTCGCCTTGCGGTTAGACCCTGCTTACGAAAAGATTTCACGGCGCTTCTACGAGCATCCAGATCAGTTCGCAGACGCTTTTGCGCGGGCGTGGTTCAAGCTGACGCACCGCGACATGGGGCCGATCTCGCGGTACCTTGGCCCGCTGGTTCCGAAGGAGCCCCAGCTATGGCAGGACCCTGTTCCCGCCGTGGAGCATAAATTGATCGGGGAGAAGGACATTGCTGCTCTGAAGGCGAAGATCCTCAAATCCGGACTGTCGATCTCCCAACTGGTCACGACTGCCTGGGCATCGGCGGCGTCGTTCCGCGGCTCCGACAAGCGCGGTGGGGCGAACGGGGCGCGCATTCGACTCGCGCCACAAAAGGATTGGGAAGTGAACCAGCCGGCCGAACTGGCGAAGGTTCTGCGGACGCTGGAGGCGATCCAAAAGGATTTCAACAGCTCGAAGTCGCGCGGGAAGAAGGTCTCGCTTGCTGACCTGATCGTTCTGGGCGGCTGCGCAGCCGTCGAGGAAGCTGCGAAAAGGGCCGGGCACAAGGTGAAGATTCCTTTCTCGCCGGGGCGCACGGATGCTTCGCAGGAGCAGACCGACGTGCACTCATTCGCCGTAATGGAGCGGATCGCGGACGGGTTCCGCAACTACCTCCGGAACGGACACCATACGCCGGCGGAGGAGCTGCTGGTGGATCGGGCGCAGTTGCTGACGCTGACTGCCCCCGAGATGACAGTACTCATCGGTGGCCTGCGTGTCCTGAATGCGAACTTTGGGCATTCCAAACACGGCGTCTTCACCAAGCGGCCCGAGACGCTGACGAATGATTTCTTCGTCAACCTGCTGGACATGAATACGAAGTGGGACCCTTCCTCTACATCCGAAGGCGTGTATGAGGGGCGCGATCGCGCGACGGGCAAAATCAAGTGGACCGGCACGCGTGTCGACCTTGTGTTCGGTTCGAACTCGCAGCTCCGGGCGATTGCTGAAGTCTATGCATGTGACGACTCGAAGGAGGCGTTTGTGAAGGACTTCGTGGCTGCGTGGAACAAGGTGATGAACCTTGATCGCTACGACCTTGCCTAAGCCGGCGGAAAAGAGAGCTGTCAACTTGGTACTAACACCTCACCCAAGCCGCCCGCGACGATACGCGAGCGGATCTCGTAGGGTCCGAGTTTGTCGCCCACGGTAAGCGGCATATGACTGATTTAGCTTAATATACTCGATCAGAAAGCAGTTAGATCCTGATGACTATCCGGAAACTACTCAGAGCCAGAAGTCCCGTTCTGGGACATGTTGAAACCTAGTCGAACTTTGCTTTGGTTCTTGAGTAACTGTCCTGCCGCAGATCACCAGCATTCTGCTTCAAAAACGATGGATCAACTTTATCTGTCAGCCGACTTAGAAAACGACGGTTCGTAGAACCGTTGCCCTGACAAATCCGCAAGCTGTGCAACTAATGTGCAACCCGCGAGATTTCACAAACGTCTGTGACTTCCAGCTCACAGATCCTAAGCCTAGAGATTACAGACGAATAGACGCGATTCCCTAAAGATGTCAGGTCGAAACGCACGTGTGAGTTTTCCACAGAAAACGGCTTAGCAAGAGGAATCGTCCTGGGTCCTGTTGTTTGGATTCAATAACTTACGGCGGATACGGAGCCCGTATTCGGGCCGGAATAGCCTTGTTTGGCAACAACTGTGCCCCAACTGTGCTTCAACAGGATCAGGATGAAGTAGCACGATCGCGAGATTGACGCAGGGACGCGCCCAAACAGTCCGTGTGATGCCCTTCGATGCCTGAAAGGAAGGAAGAGATGATTCCCCAACTAGATTCGAACTTGCGACCTCTCGGTTAGAAGTCGCTTGAGTACCTTTATTAAAACTTGCCGGAGTGAGAGCAGAGCAAGGGAAAATCAGGAGGATGTGACAACTTCTGGTCAACTACTTGCTCCTTCTGCATCACATTTAAGCAGGCTTTTTGCTCCGACTTGTCACAATTAGTATTACGTTTTTATGACAGATGGGGCGCGCTGATCGACCGAAAGTAGAACAGTAGAAACTACGGGCTTGGTACCTGAGTAACTTCTTTAGGAACGTCGAAGGTGACCAGGTCAGCTTTGAAGCCGTGGGTCCTGATTGCACCGTACGTAATGCCAACAATCATCCAGCAAACGCCGACAATCTTCGCCGGCCGGCTTAAACTCAACCAGAGCAGGAAACAGACGAGGAATCCGAGTACCGGCGTAACCATGTTGGTCCACAGCTTCCGCTCCTCCCGCCAGTAGTATCGAGTGAAGGCCGCAGCGTTGACGCCCATGAAGGCAAGCAAGGCACCGAAGTTCAGCAATTCCTCCGAGTGATCGAAACTCAGGACACAGGCGCCGCCGAGTGCAACAGCCCCGAGGAACAGGACGTTGTTCCGTGGAATTTGCCGCTTGGGCTCAATGGAGGCAAAGAAAGCCTTCGGCATGGCATTGCCCCTGCCCATGCCGTAAAGCAGCCGGGCAGCTCCCAGCTGTGAGGCCATGCCGGAGCCGATCGTGGCCACTAACAGCGTCAGATTAACCAGGGCAAATAACCAAGGGCCAGCAGCGCGGCCAGCGATGTAAACGTAGGCGGTGTCCACATCCGGGAAGTGAAAACCAGGCCAGACAAGCTGCGCAGCATAGAGCTCGACCGACGCCACGATACCGATAATCAGGCATACGAGAACGGTCGCGTACAGAATGTTGCGTTTGGGATTCTCAACCTCTTCCGATAACGTCGAAATGCCGTCGAATCCAATATAAGTTAGAACCGCGAGAGAGGTAGGAGCCTCCTGCTTCGCTTGGCTACAAAGATGGCAAGTGCGAGTCGAAAGGCACACCGCTAAACGGAACTACCCGGGTTAAGAGGAATACTCAACTGGCAGGCTACCCCCCATAAGTCTCGTAGTCGGAAACTACGCAATGCTGATGAGCCAAGATGTTGCGGCTTGATAGCTGTTGATACCCGCCTGGGCGCAAAATCGTCTGCTGTAAGCGACTAGTTCTCGTGCAAGGACTTCTAGGGCGGGCAGTGGCGCCAGGAGGCGAAAAAGTACAGGCAATGACGGCCATGGTGGGCTGACAAAATCGATTCGCGGTTCACGTGGCGACGTATCAACCAAACTAGCCAAGACGCAATTGTTGTTCCATTGTGGAACATTCAGGTGACAAGGTCCTATCTTGATAACAAGCGAGGTTCTACACTGTTTGTTGCACGACATCGGAAACTTCGTTCACGCATCTCCCAGGTTCTTAAATGACTGCTTCTTCCGACTCTGCGCTTCGAGTTATCGCGATCGACGACGACCCGCAGCATCTCAAATTCATCGCGACCGTCCTCTCCCAAGAAAATGTGGTGGTCTCTACGGCCACAGATCCGAGAGAGGGTCTCGGTCTGATTCGAAAGGAGCGCCCCCATCTTGTCTTAGTGGATCTGGTCATGCCGGGAATGAGCGGAATGGAAGTTCTCGAAAGGATTCTGGAGTTCGATCCCGCGACCGAAGTCGTTTTGCTCACCGGACAATACAGCACAGAATCCGCCGTGGAAGCTATCCAAAAAGGTGCAGCCGACTACCTGACCAAGCCCGTCGATGTGGAAAGACTCCATCAGCGAGTGGAATCCCTCATCTCGGAAGTCCGCAGGGGACAGCGTCGTGTCGAGTTGGAGAACGAACTTGTCGAGAACTCCCAGTTTGCAACCATGGTGGGGCACAGCCCAGCGATGCTCGAAGTGTTTCACCGTATCCGGCGCGTTGCGCCCCATTTCCGAACTGTGCTCTTAACCGGTGAGACGGGGACCGGCAAGGAGCTAGCCGCTCAAGCCTTGCACAGGCTGAGTCCGGCGGCTTCCGGGCCGTTCGTGACTTGCAATTGTTCCGCAGTGGTCGAAACTCTCGCGGAGAGCGAGCTTTTCGGGCACGTGAAGGGCGCTTTCACCGGAGCTGTTCAGGATCGCATCGGCGTATTCGAAGCAGCCAACGGAGGGACCGTCTTATTGGACGAAGTGGGCGAGCTTTCTCCTCCTTCTCAAGCGAGGCTCCTTCGCGTGCTGCAAAATCAGGAGATCCAGCGCGTGGGCTCCCCCGCGACGCGGCGCGTGGACATAAGAGTGATAGCCGCAACGCACAGGGATCTCCCGTCGATGGTGAAGGATCAAAGATTTCGTGAAGATCTGTTCTACCGGCTCTCCATGGTGCAGATTAAACTTCCAGCTCTCGCCCAGAGAAAAGAGGATCTACCTCTGCTGGAGCGATATTTTGTGAAGCGATTCGCCCAGCAATACGACAAACCCGTGGCCGGAATCGCAAGGCGTGCGCAGGCTTTGCTGGCAAGGCATTCTTGGCCCGGAAACGTCAGAGAGCTTGAAAATGTACTTGGAAGCGCCTGCATGATGACCGAGGGCGAAACAATCGACGTCAGGGACCTCCCGGAATACATTCGCGAAACACAGTCGAGCGAAGCTCAGCCGGAAGATTCTCTTGCCACGCTCGAACAGGTAGAAAGAACTCATGCGCTGCGTGTGCTAGAAAGCGTTAGCGGGAACAAAGTGCGCGCCGCCGAACTACTCGGAGTCAGCCGGGCAAAGCTCTACCGGATTCTCGAAGACAATGATTCACCGGAGGGCAGCGTCGCTCGGCCAACAAGCTTGCGAGTGCGTCCGTTTGACACCGAAGGATAAGGATGCGCCTGTGCCGTGCCAACTGCCTCGCAAGACCGCGTTTTTGGCTTTGGTGGGGTCTTTTTCGCCGTCTTGCCAGCGTAAGCCGAGGATCAACTTGAGAATTGGGGGAGCCGGACACTACCTGCCTGATCGCCATGTCTTGGCCCGCACGTTTCCTTGCCTTCGCGAGTAGACCATAGCTTGACACCGCGTTCATTTGGTTCAGGAGTTTCAATTCGCCGCTTGCCTTGGCAAGCGCCGGCCCGCCATGTGTTCACCTGACGATCTGTATCGAATGCAGACATCTGTCTGTTTCACATACAATTGGGCTCGCCTGAGGAATATCGCTCCAAAGCTCAATCCCCTCCATCTCCTTATAAACACATCAGATACACGAACTCCAAGGATGGCCCAGTGACTGCGTTTAACCTCAACGTTGCTCCTGACGATGAGCATTCGAATTCTCCAACTCGATATGCATGGTGAGGTCAAAACAAGGAGCAGAGGGAAGTCATTTGATGAGGGAGACAGTTCCTGACTATCTGATCCGCACCCTGCCGGGGCTCGCATCATTTCCGAGCGCCTCGGCGAACTGAGGACTGCATGCATGTAGCAAAGAACAATTTCAAAATACTGATTGTCGATGATTCGCCGGTTTCTCGCAAGCTGGTTGAGTTACCTCTTGCCCAGAAGCAGTACAGGCTTCTCTTCGCGAAAACTGGCCAAGAAGCAATGAGACTCTTCGAGGAACACAGACCTGATCTGGTAATTTTGGACTGGATGATGCCCGACCTAACAGGAGAAGAGCTCTGCCAGCGCATTCGATCGAGTTCACAAGACTCTTACAGCTACATCATCGTACTGACCGGAAGCACGGACAAGGATTGTCTGGTCAAAGCGCTAGATGCCGGGGCCGACGACCATCTGACCAAGCCTTTCCATCGCGGAGAACTCATGGCGCGAGTGGCTGTGGGCATCAGGACCATCGAACTCCATCAGCAGATAAGAACGAAAAATATATTCTTAGAAAAGCTTGCGCTCACCGATGCTCTGACGGGATTGCCCAACCGCCGGGCTATAGAAAATTGGGCTGCGGGCCAACAGAGTGGCGCCGCCAGGTATGGGTTTTCCTTCTGGGTCGTGCTGGCCGACTTGGATCACTTCAAACAAGTGAATGATACTTTTGGGCACGATGCCGGCGACGCGGTTCTTCAGAAATTCTCCAAAATCCTCAAGGCCAACACGAGGGGCAGCGACCTTTGTGGCCGCTTTGGTGGGGAGGAATTTCTGATAGTCCTAACACACGCGGCTAAGGAGGACGCGCTGGCGGTCATCGAACGTATCCGCAGCGAACTCGAAAGGACGCCGTTCACTTTCGGGGGGTATACGGTCAGAGTGACCGCAAGTTTCGGGCTCGCCGGCTTTGAAGGACACCAGAACCCGTCTATTTTCAGCAAACTGCAGACACTGGCAGATGAAGCACTCTATGCGGCAAAACGCGCAGGACGCAATCGGGTTGAGCTCGCCGGCGCGGTAGCGTTTTGAAAACAACCCTCTTGGTAGGGCGCAAGGATTGGCCGTGAACTTCCAGGAGGATTTTGCTTTGCAACCGGTAAACACACTAACGACGCAGGAGTCGCGTCCAAGTGACCGCATTCCGAAGGAAATCGGCATTATTCTCATCGGCTGGGATGATCAGGGCGTAGAATTCATGGAGCAAACAAAGACCGTCGTCCTCAGCCGTCACGGCGCGGGCATCGTCTCAACCCATAAACTCGCGGCCGAGCAAGAGTTGATCATCGTTCACCAAGAGAGCAATAAAGAGACCGAGATTCGCGTCGTTGGCCAAATCGGTTGTGAAGGCGATTCCTACACCTACGGTGTCGTTTTTCTCAACCCTGCGGTCGACTTCTGGGCTGTCGAGTTCCCTTCCGCGTCGCAGGTTGAAATCTTAGCTTGCCGAAAGGTACTTCAGTGCAGCGTTCGCGGCCTCCGTGAAGTCGCCGACCTCGGCGTTCTTGAATCGGACATTTATGCCATCTACGACGGCATTCTCCGATCATGTGAACGATGTAGTGGTTCAACCCTCTGCAAAGAATCTGCCGGGGAAGTTCCTGACGAATCCGCCGTGCCAGAAGCCCTGACTGTTTCGCTCGAGGCCGCTCCTCCGCCCGAGCCGGCGCTATTACGAAACCGCGGGCATTGAAGTTGCCGCTCCTTACTCCCCCGGGTTGCCCCGAATTCCTGTTCCAGCCCAAATCGTCTACGTGCAGGAACTCCCGCTAGAAAAAATGTTTCGTTATGGCGTTCAGTACCTGCACTTGACGAAAGAACCTCGCTGCTAGCCGGCCGTCCTCGCTACTTTTTAACGTTCTACCGCTCTAGCGTCCGAACGTTTCAATGCACATCACCCTGGCATCGCCAGCCTCCAGAGTCCTAGAGGATAACTTTTCTCGCAGAGAGCTTGGGCAAAACCGGCCCGTCCATTTATCGACGCCTGGTTCTGGTCGCAATACCGAGCAATCCCAGCCAGTTTGCCACCAAGATGCCGGTTTGCATTGTCTGCCAGGCAAGGGAATCAAGGCCTAAGCACTTGCTGGAGGGGGAGGCAGGAGTCAGTTTGCTGTGAAAAAGTTGCCTAGGCTCTTCAACAACCCGTCCATGCGAATATCACTGCATCTCGCAGCTGCCTCCCTTTTATTGAAGGAAAAAACGATCTGAAGATCTGACTAGAAGCCACCGTTCAAACGATTCGTTGCGCAGAGCGGCTTCTTTGGCAACCTGTCTTGATTTGCATCCGAACCAGAATCGGTTGAAGCATGAAAGCCCATATGGCGAGCGGGATAATTCGACCGGTGGAAGAACCCGCAACGACACTTTCGAAGGGCGGAGGTTTTGTGGAACACGCTCGTGCCCAACAGATAGGCTCAGATAGACTGGCATTCGCTGCCGAAGTCCGAGCTACCGAGTTGCATTCCGGCAGGGAGATTTGGGCCGAGACAGCGAATCTCAGCAAGGGCGGGTGTTACGTGCGCACTCGTGAACCATTCTCCCAGGGCACGCTCCTCGCAATAGAAATCAGACACCATGGAGTGTATTTTCTGACGGATGCCATGGTTGCTTACACCCTCGAGTCAAATGGAATGGGCCTTTCATTCCTCAACGTCCCTACCAACCAGCTTCCCATTCTCGAACAGTGGCTTTCTTCTGCTGGAGGGGAACGACCGGCAGAGGCATCGCAAGGAGCAACAAAATAACAAGGTCAAGCCACTGGAGATCTCAGAATGAAGGCGGCAACTTAAGATTAATAGGCAGCTGTGCGCAGTCGCTACAACGCCTGGGTGCAGCAAGCGGGCGGGACCGCGAGCCTGGAAGGATGGCGCAAGAGACGCAGCATTTCGAAGGAGATTCGGAACGACCCACCTGTTACACGGAGGCGCACGACGTGTTTAGTGGCGTTAGCCGAGCTAAAAACCCAGGCCGTCCTGTTTGTGAGTCGTGAGCCTTCCCCGGTTTCCAGCTTAGAAATCGAATGAATTCAATTTCCTCTGCTCCCACAAATCGGGTTTCTAGAATAGCTTCCCTCCATGCGTCAGGACTCGCTGCCAGGAATCTCGATCGAATGGCGGAGTGCTTTCCAGCTCTCGACCGTAATGCTCAGGAAGACGTTCGCCACCCTAGTATCATAGCGACTGCCCGACCCGCGCTGAATTTCATCGTGTGCCTCTTCGAATGAGAGAGCCGAACGATAGGGACGGTCAGACGTCATTGCGTCCACGGTGTCTGCAACGGCAAATATTCGCGCCCCAATCGGAATGTTCGCCGTTTTCAGGCCTCGGGGATATCCGCTGCCATCGCAACGTTCATGGTGTGTCAGGATGATTTCCGCGGCATCTGCAAGGAAAGGTATGCGTTTGATTAGATTAAACCCGACCTGTGCGTGGCTCCGCATGATGACCCACTCTTGCTCGGTGAGCGCCCCGGGCTTCAGCAGGATCGCATCGGGTATTCCCAATTTGCCGATATCATGCAGCCAAGCTCCCATGGCGATGGTTTTCAATTCATGTTCTGTGGCTCCAAATTCTTTCGCGATCTTGGCCGAATATAGAGTCACGCGGTGCGAGTGTCCAGCCGTTTCACTGTCGCGAAGATCGATGGCTGCACCCAGGGCCCGGAGCGTGTCCTCATAACTGCCCTCGACCTGGAAAAGCGCCGTTTCAAGTTGACCCGTCCGCTCTTTGACCATCTCCTCGAGGTGCTCGCGGTAGTTCTCCACCTCCTGCTCCAAGCGCTTCTTTTCCAAGGCGCGCTCGAGACTGGCCATGACAATTTCAATCTGCAAGGGCTTGACGAGATAGTCGTCCGCGCCTTTTTTCATTGCTTCTATGCCCACTCGAATGTCGTCCACCCCCGTAATCATCAAGAAGGCCAAACGGCGGTATCGTCGTCGAACCTCCGCTAGGAACACCATACCTGAGATTCCAGGCATTTGAAGGTCAGAGAGCACTGCGTCCACCGATTCTGTTTCGAGGATCCCCAGGCCCTCCTCCGCATACGCAGCTGTCTTGCAGGAAACTCCAGCTTCTCCCAACATTGCAGCCAGCAGCTTCCGTGTGGTGAGTTCGTCGTCCACGATCAGCACTCGGGGGACACCAGACGGAGTCGAAAGAATTACATCCATTGCACTACCTAATCGGGTCTCCTTATTCACTCCGATCTCCTTCCCGAAAGGGCCGCCTTTTCTTCTGGTCCAGAATCCTTCTGAGTTCCTAACGAACACCCCTTATCCATCGAACAGCTATTTCTTAATCATGAATCACAGCGCATTGCTGTACCAGCAGCAAGAGTGAGTTCGACCCGTCCGGTCAGTATTTGATTGGGATCACAATCAATGCTCCTTTCGCAGACCAAAATCACAAGGAGTGTCCCTGAATATCCATGCGCCAAAAAAACGATGGACAAACCATCTGGATATGGCGGCCACAGTGTTTGAACGAGAAGCTCGGAAAGAAGTTGGCCGTGGAGCAAGCCTACACAAAAAACACAACCTGTAGCAGCTCAGAAATGAACTCCTCTAACGTCCATCTCTTCCCCCATTGCACGCGCTCAACAGCAGTCTGTCCGCAGAATCCAATCTGAGGGAAAGCAGGCAGTGTCACTTGGCCTCAGTTTAAGGCCCAATGAAGACGCCGTAGTCTCAAAGTCCAATCGCACCTATCTACCCCTGAGCACGTCTTGGTTGTAATACCAACCAACCATCGATTTCTTGCGGTACTTGCAGCTCACCAACTTACTCTTGCGCGGTTCCTAAACTCAGGCGTCCGGAGCCTTGCTCCCTTCGCCTTCAATTACTCAAGGAGAATTGTATGCGCTCAATGAAAGCCCCTTTACAGCTTTGTGCACTGGTTCTATTTACAGTTGTGGTTCTATTGCCCTACGCTGGAAAGACCCAAGGAAAACTCAATCGAACCGCACCCGGAGCCAGTGGCCATCCGATCATGACCGCAGACGGGGGTGACCCGGTGCCGAGGTTGCCGCAACCCCCAAAAAAGCCAAGTGCATTCACCGCCTGAAAACTCCAGACACTTGGGAAAGATGCCGTGGCATCTTTCCCATCCCTTTGCTAGCATTCCGACACACAGTTTTCCGTGGGATTAGGTGTGCAGAGGAATGCTCGACCAGTTCATTTGGTGGGGCAGTATAGCAATCGAGACTCTTCTTCTCGTGCGAGGTCAGCAGTCAAGACTCGTATCACGATATCCTGCTTTTTATTTCTATATCTTCTTTGTCCTATCCCAGTCTTTCCTTCGCCTTTATGTCTATCACTGGAAACCGTCCTTCTATCGTTACACTTACTGGTCCACTGAGTTCGTTAGCATTCTGGTGGGATGTGGTGTCGTCTTTGAGATTTTTAGAGTAGGTTTGAGAGCCTATCCTGGAGCATCCCGCATGGCTCGCAATTCACTCATTCTGCTTTTTCTCGTTGCACTTGTAGTAGGAGTTGCCAATGCGGCGAACGATCCACGATGGTGGGCCCAGGCTACCGTCACTGAAATTCAACGGACAATGAGGATGGTCCAGGCTCTTTCTCTTTTTGCACTTGTTTTATTGTTTCTCCACTATTCGATACCCTTTGGAAGGAACCTTCGGGGTATCTTGTTCGGTTATGGTGTGTTTGTCGCCGGCAGTGTTATTTGGTTGACGTTTGCATACACCGGCAGCGGTCGCTTCCGCAATTTCTGGTTCTATCTTTATCCATTCCTTTATGATATCAGTTTGCTTGTTTGGATCGGACATTTGTGGGGATATTGTCCCAATCCTCAGACAAAGGAGTCCGCTCAATTCGAACGACAATATGAAAGAATCGCGGCCGCCACAAAGAGGCGCCTGCAGGAAACCCGTTCATATCTCGATAAGGCTCTTGACCGATGATTGGACTGATAAGCGCGTTGACCGTTGGTCTTCTTCTCCTCATTGCCCTGGTAGTGTTTGCTCTAAGCCAGGGATCAACAGCTCGGGGTAATCACTCAATTTCGGAGTTCCCGTGGGGCCCGCGGCACTCCAGAGAGTTCGAGGTGTGCCCGCCAGAATTAGTCGCCAGGATATTTTCTCGTGAAGACTGGGAACTCATCTTGCAGACACACTCCCCCTGTCTTGAACGGCTTTTTCTCCAGGAGCGTAAGAGGATCGCGCTTTTTTGGGTGCGGCAAACGTCCCGTGACATCCGACAGGTCTTGCGAAACCACACGGAAGCTGCAAAACAGGCTGCTGATATTCGCTTCAGAACAGAACTCTCGCTCTTTCTTATGTATATCGAACTCCTGCTGATGTGTGAAACTCTTTCGCTCCTCATTACAACCGTTGGTCCGCCGAGGTTGGAGAGAATCGCTTCGTATGTGCACGAGCTATCTCGGCAAATCAGTTACGCTCACGAGGCTTTTGCAAGATCCTCCGCTGGAGCAGCAACTGAAATTCCCACATCTCCCTAAAAGAAGGTTTCCTTGAACACCAGAAACTCACACGAAGCGTATGCCGGGCTTGAACTCGTACCCGTTCGTGATGTCTACGAGGATTTGCTCCGGCGCACACTTTCGAAGATCTCGAGCGATTTAGCTCGCCTGATTTTCATCGCTTCAACACGAGACTACAACACAGGAACCTATCACCACGAGGGATTAGCTTCGCAATTTAGCCCTGAGAAGGCCAGTGAGGCCTTGGAGTTGGCCCACACCGAGATTTTCAAGCAGCTGGCGGCTTACTCGCTTGAGGCATTGGTAGAGGAAATCGAAATCTATGCATGCGCTTCGCGACAGAGCGCCGCAACCATTGTCCGCACCTGGCAAATATTGGAGCCGTATCGCGTCACCGTTCCCCTGCGACTGAATCCGACAATCGGCCAGCTTTTTGTGTCAAATATCAGGCTCGCCCTGGCAATCTTGAGACATCGGCAGAATCCGGAACTGGCGGATCCGTCAACCTCATCGCAACCGCAGTTACCTGACCAATGATTTCCGCTTCCGACCCATAGTTCAGGCTGCGCACCCTACAGGGGGATAAGGGATGTGGTAAGAGCAAGAGGCGGCCGTCTTGGAGATCACACCAGGAGCAAGCATAGCCGTCGCGCAGCTCAATGAAGTAGATTGGCCGGTCGAACTCCGTGCGCCACTGCAGTGTACGAATCTTGCGGATCCGTGGGTCCACCAGAACAAAAGACCCTGGACGAAGAAGCGGGTAAAGCGTGTTGTCGCTCAGTCCGATGTAACCATAAAGATTATGCCTGATATCCAAGTGCTGGATGAGCGCGATCGGCACCTCACCCCAAACCTCCACCATCCTGGACACCAAATTCGTGTTATCAATATCAAATGACCTATCAAACCGGACCGGGAAGGAGACGGTTCGATCTGGATCGTACACTTCCAGCGTTGTGAGATGAGTGTGGGGTAAAGGACTCGCGAGTTGATGCTGTCCCATCTTCTCCAGGTCAACACCGTACAAGCGAAGGAGATCGGTGAACTTTATGCGATAAACTGCGCTCAGGCTGTAGAGCTTGAAAATGCTGGGTACCGAATCTGAGTTCTCGACCTGCGTCAGCCATGCATTCGATATTTGAAATTCCGGATCGCCTTCGGCTTCCGCAATCTGTTGGCTTAGTTCCGCAACATCACGTGTGGTGATCCCAAGCCGGGACCGCAAATCTTTTAAATGTTCATTGGGCGAAAGCTTGTTCATCCCTCAATTATCTTTCGTCGTCGAATGTCTCGCCTATCATCGATTTGGCAAACACTACACGAGAGTCCCACAATAAATGTGGTCATAATCTAATTGAATAAATCCATGTCTTAAACCTGTGCTCTATACTCACACCTTAAGGTAATCGCAGTCAATTTCAATCTGGGTTTTCATTTCCGCTTGAGGTCTGTCACACTCTCGAAACTTTCGCTCAGCCGTCTCGCTCTTTGAAAGAAGGGACAGGTCCGGCCCTTCATCCCGCAGAGACCAGCCACGCAGTTGTAAGCTGCGCGAGACGCAATCCGGCTGTTCATGATCGAAAGTAAGCATTCAAGCCAAGTTGACAAATAATTCCGAGATTAAGTTACTTGCGAGGTTTTTGAGGGATGCGGACGATTCAAGCCTCAATGCTCCGCTTTGTGCATTTCCTGCATTGCCTGAAGCAGCCACTTTTGCAACGTGGGTAGAAAATGTGGCCTTACATCACGAAATGCCAAGCCCATCCCAAGATTCGCTTGGGAATACAGAACAGTCGCGTCAGCCTCAAAAAAGTCCGTGTCCGTGAATATCTTCACAAAAACATGAGTGCCACTGGGAAGAGGATTGGACATGTCCAGGTAACAACCATATAGGCTGAGATCGCTGACTCGCGCATGCATTGGCGTACCGGAGATCCTCTCCACGATCTCTGCCGTGGCGACAAAGGGATACCTAGGAGTACGTCGGCGGTCCACTTCCGAACGGTTGCCCCTCGGAGCTGTAGTAGTCAAGATTGCATCTCCATGGCATCAATCGCTGGGTATCAAACCATAGCGTCCTCAGCTTTACCCTGCTCCGAACACCCCTTGTTGCCATTGCGAGGCCCTGAGAGGGATGCGATTCCATTCCATCACGGACGCGCTCAATCCAGTACCCAATGATCCGGCTTTTCAATAAAGTGGAATGCGTACCGAGGGTACGGCGTTTCATGCCATTCCGAGCGGACGACCCATGCCTTGCCGGCCAATTCTTTGGCTGCACCGACAAGTTGAATACCGACCGTGGTATTTGCAAGAAGTGCGACACCACAAGAGCACAAGAAACTGCTGCGACTAATATTTTCGGTCGTTGTCAGGAGCGTAAACGGCTCTCCTTTCTCATCGTTTCCCGACAGCCTCAGCGGCACTCGAAGACGGACCCGGACTTCACCCCTACGCTCCTTCCGGCCATCCTTTAAAAATGTTTCCAGTGATTGGCGCAAAGCGGCAAAGTCCACTGGCTTCTCAAAATAGCCAACAACGCCCAGATCGCGACAAAACTCCTTGGTCTTGGACCCGGCTTCGCCACTAATCACGAATACAGGAATCAACTGTGTGGCGCTGAACGACGTGAAGGTTTGGCACAGTTCAAACCCGGAGTACCTCGGCATTCGCAGATCCAGCAGGATTGCGTCTGGTTTGTGCTCCAGTGCCAGGGCCAGAGCTTGTTCCGGCTCTCCTGTGTCAACAACTTCGTAGGAGTCCATCAGATTGAGCCGGATCAGGCGTCGTACTGATTCTTCGTCATCGATAACCAAAAGTTTCGCCATACTGAGTTTTACTCAAACTTTCTGCCGCGGCAATTCCGCCACCAGCGGCGCTTTCTTTTCTGCAATTTCATGAACCGATTTCAGAACTTCACAAACTTTTGCGATCAGAACCTCTTCTGTGAACGGCTTATGGAGTAAATGGGTTCCTTCTTCAAGAACTCCATGACCAGCAATAAAACTGTCCGTATAGCCCGACATGTAAAGAACTTTCATTCCAGGCCGCTTCGGAAGTAATTGTTCGGTCAGGACCCTTCCGTTCATCCCGGGCATCACGACGTCTGTCAGGAGCAAATGAATCTTTCCAGAAAACTCCGCCGTAACCTGGAGAGCTTCTTCTCCGCTGGAAGCCGTAAGAACTTGAAAACCACGCTCTTCCAAAAAGGTTTGTGCCAGCTTTCTCAAGGGCTCCGCATCCTCGACCACGAGTATCGTCTCGTTTCCCTGCGAGCTGGGTGAGGGCGAGGTCTTCTCCGCCACGTGCGTAACTGCCTCCTCCACGCGGGGAAGAAAGATTTGGAAACAAGAACCCTGGCCCAGTTCGCTGTCCACCCAGATATAACCACCGCTTTGCTTCATGATGCCGTAAACTGTCGCAAGCCCTAATCCCGTCCCCTTGCCGACTTCCTTGGTTGTGAAAAATGGCTCGAAGATATGCAGCAGAGTCTCGCTGTTCATTCCAACGCCCGAATCCGCGACCGACAGCACTACGTACTTCCCCGGTTTTGCTCCCGGGTGCTGCCGTGCATACATTTCATCCAATTCGACATCCGCTGTCCCGATGGTCAGCCTGCCGCCGCTGGGCATTGCATCCCGGGCGTTGACCGCCAGGTTCATCACCACCTGTTCTATCTGCCCTTGGTCGGCCTTCACACTCCCAATCGCGGGTTCAAGTTTTGTGCTTATGGCGATGTCCTCACCAATCAATCGAGGAAGCATTTTCACCATGTCGGAAACCAGTTCATTCAAGTTCAGGACTTTCGGGGTTAAAATCTGTTGCCGGCTGAACGCGAGCAATTGACGCGTCAGCGACGTCGCGCGCTGCCCCGCTTTCTCGACCTCCTCAATGTATTCGTGCAGTGGGTTATCGCGTTCCATTTTCCGTCCGAGAATCTGGCTGTAACCGATGATCACTCCCAGTAGATTATTGAAATCGTGCGCAATCCCACCCGAGAGACGCCCCACAGCCTCCATCTTTGCTGCCATCCGCAGTTGCCGCTCGAGAACTCGTCTCTCCGTGATGTCTTCGACAAAGACCTCGTTATAGGTAGTATTCTCATCCCCACCTTTCACTCTCCGGCCGCTGCATCGCACCGTGATGGGGGTGTCATCCTTGCGTTTCCACTCCATCTCCACGTCCTTAAATTCGTCCGCGTTGCCCAATAACTCAAACAAACGATGAAAATCAGCGCGATTCCGGAAAACATGTTCTCCAAGGTTGGCATCCAGCAGCTCCGCCAAGGTCCGATAACCCAACATTTCTTGCAGCGCCGAATTGACTCGCAGGAAGCGGCCGTCCACACTGGCGCGAAAAATCCCATAGGGCGCGCCCTCGACCACGGAACGGAAACTCGTTTCTGACTGCCGTAATGCTTGTTCCGCTTGCCTTCGCACAGTGATGTCGCGGCCGATTCCGATAATCCCGATCGTTTCGCCTTGCCGGTTGCGCAAAGGAACCTTCGATGTCGAGAGCCACTTCACGTTTCCTTCGGCATCCACCGCTTGCTCCTCCTGATTAACCAGCGGCTGTCCGGTTTGGAGGATGGCCTGTTCATCGGAATAGTAGGCCGTTGCAAGTTCTTTCGGGAAATAGTCGAAATCCGTTTTCCCGACCAAATCATCGGGGTTTTTCGCTCCCATAAGCTCTGCAAGTGCGCGGTTTGCCAAAACGATTCGGCTCCCAGCATCCTTCAAGTAAATGAGGTCGGGCATGTTATCGATCAACGTGCGCAACAGATCGTGCTCCGCCCGGAGTGCATCCTCTGCTTGCTTGCGCCCTGTGACGTCGCGATTGACGATGACTAGCAAGTCGGGCTCGCCCTTACCAGAGCGGATCACACTGGACGTGGATTCCAGCATCCGCCACGTGCCGTCCTTGTGCCGCATTCGGTATTCGAGAGCTTTGCCCTTGCCAGTGCGCCGGGCCTCCTCCCCAGCGGCTGCCACCCGCTCGCGGTCGTCAGGATGGATTTGATCAAACGATGATGATCGCTGAAGCTCGGCAGGTGAATACCCCAGGACTTTCTGATAGGAGAGACTGTTGTAGATTCGCTTCCCTTCCGTGTCCACCACTGCGATCATGTCGGCAGCATTTTCGGTAATCAGACGGAAAAGCTTTTCCCTCGCTTCTAACTGCCGACGTATTCGATGGATTTGCAGCTGCTGGTATATGGTGTATAGGTCGAACAGCAGCACCATGCCCAGGAGTCCCCACACAGCCTGGCGCAAGGCGAGGATGGCCTCCCAATCATAGTGGGAATGCAGGAGGACGGGCAGAAAAGAAATAATCCCAAATGTGAGTAGCAGAGTGATCGCTATAGCTGTCGACGACAACCACCATTCGCGCCGCTCAATATGACGTGACCCAATTTCGTGGGTCTCACTCTCCGGCTCGCTGAAATCTCTGATGTTCGGCAAGTCAGTCTGCTTCATAGGCTATAGCTCAGTCGCTCGAAGCTTTGGTTCCTCTTACCGTATCCTGGCGCGATCAATTCCCTAGACCACGCCTTCAGTTGTTTCTGAGCAGTGCAATCTGTCGTCGCAAGACCATCATTTTTTCAAGGGTACAAGCCAACGATTCTGGCGAAGGGAACAAGCAAGATACGGCAATACGCTGCGAGTGCCACTTGAATGCAGACGCAATTCCCAGTTCGATGGAAACGTAAGTTTTGCAGTGAACAATGAAAATCAGCAGCGTTAGCAGGTATTTGCCAACCATGAGAAGTAACGACTGGCAGGTGGATACAATGGCTGCTTGTGTTCTCGTGTGCGTCAACCCCTGGCCGATTCCTTTCCGGCTGCAGCCCCGTGCGCTTTATCGGTACCCAGCACGACTCTTCGCGCGGTCGGCTTTTCATACACCCTCTTCATCACAGTGCCGCAACCACACCGCAGCTTGTCGGTGGCTCCGGACTGCGACGAGTCTGTGACGACCACTTCCGCGCGACACTCAGGATTGCCGCATCGCCATTTTTCGCCTCTATACATCAGGTTGCCTCCCTCTTTTCGAGATTCTCACCACTTCAGCCATCATTCCTCGCTCCCCGTCACCCCCAGACAGATTGATATTCGAGCGCTGAAAGCAGCCATCGCATCTATCAGCAATAGATGGGGACTTTCTGTCATGCAAAAATACGGCAAGTCCCTCAGCTTGGCTCGAATTGATATCAAGGGATCGGTTGTGGTAGGAAACGTGCTCTGATCCGCTACGTGGAGAGACATCTTTGCAGCATCGCCGCTAGAGACTCTGTCCCTGATCATCATCGTTTCTTTGAGTATCACTTTGCGATGTGATGCCTCACCCGAAATCTCGAAATTGGTTGGAAAGCCAACCAGGTCGATACAGCTCTACTCGAGAGTTTTATGCGGTGCGGTCTAGGACAAATTGACGCCCGGCCATTGCATTGCAAAGAGCCCAGGGGGCCAAAGCAGAGGAGACATTCACGGATGAGTCATAGTAAATCGAATCGGTCGTTGATTTTCTTCTAAGTTGGAAGACTTCCACACTTGATCGGATCTGGGGAGCCAGTTGCACCGCTGACCCACGATACCCGCCTTTGCTTGCATCTCCCATCAGGTCTTCTCGCGCCAACGGGACAACTTCCATCGGCCCGTTGTGGTTGTAAATCCAACCACACCCGTCGTGCTCAGAGTTGACAGGCCCAACCATAATGCATCTGTAAAGTCGATTTGGCTGTATGCCCGCTTCTCCCTAATCTGAAGTTGAGATCCTCTTGCACAAGAGCCCGCGCTGGATTCCTCTCAATTGCAGCCTATTGGCCAGCAGAATTCCCCCTCTTCGAACCACCCTTTTGAGTCTAGAGAATGACTTCCTAACCGCGCTCCCCAGTCAAGACGTCACAGACCGTACGCTTACTCCTAACCTAGCTTAGAGCTTTCGCTTTCTTTCCCGGAGTTGAGCAAGCAACCGCGAAGACGACGGTTTCCAAGACCGTTGTCCCCAAAAACCCGCAAGCTGTGCAACCAATGTGCAACTGCCCAAATTCGGCGAGACGCTCGTGCCTGCGAACTGCCGATCCGTAAGTACACAGAATACAGATGATTAGAGGGAACTTCTCGAACCGCAACAACTCAAAATGTTCGCCCGAGTTTTCCACAGAAAACGGCTTAGCAAATTCCCCGTTTCACAGCCTGGTGTTCGGAACAAAAGACTTATGTTCGGGTGAATTGCCCTATTTTGGTGCAAAACACCCCTGTTTGGAGCCTGTTGTGCAACTATTGTGCAACTCCCTAGATGGAACTGCTCAGCAATACATCCTCCCCCGAATTCCGATTGTGAACATAGTGCTCGACCCAAGCCTCCCCCTTGCTGCCTGATCGGATCACCAAGCCTATGTTCAGCCACGAAGATTAGATCCGTTTGATTCACGAGTATCGCACCGCCCTACTCAACCGCATGTTCGATGAGATCTGCCGCAAGTCGCCTCCTTCGTGCACTGAACAGGTCCCGGACGACATACTCGCTGCTGCCAAAATAATCCAGAACGCCCTCTCTAATGCTGACGAAATCCACAACCCGTCACGCGGTCTATTCGTTCTTGCGCTGCAACAGGTCGGTGATTCGTTCATTGCTGGTCTGCTTACCGACGAGGCTTTTGAATGGCTGGCAGACGAACAACGGCGAATGGATAAGATTCTGGGTGAGGGCGTCGATCCAATCGGTGGTGTGCAGTGACACGAGCTGCGGCAAAGTCGTCCAGTCGTACGGTATCGTAGACACCGCTTGACCCAAAGTTGGCATGGTTGGAGGAGCAGAGAATTCAGCGGAGCAAGTTCTGGAACTGCTAGATCAACTCCCCACCATCCGACGCGTAGTCGAGCGCAGCGTACTATTATTTAGCCTGAATTCCGAAGTTGAAGGCGGTTTCATAGGGATTCTTTGATCGATTTTGGGTTCAGGGGGTGGGTGCAGGTTGCAACTTCGGCGAAGTTGGATTCATGTAGCGTAAGATGTTTTCGAGCAGCGGGTTGCGTTTGTGCAAGCCGCCCCAAGCGGAAGACAGGTGCAGCACCAAACGGTGTCCGGCGCGTCCCAGCAGAGCGCCGCAAAGAAAAACCTGAGCGCGCAGCGTGGCGGGTTGCCGATACGGTGTCAGGCGGCTGGCGCGCTGAAATTCTCCGAGCAGATTGAACAGCCACAGGATGCTGCGGAAGGCGGCTTCGGTGGCGAAGAACTCCTGCAAGCAAAAATCATCCGCCGCCAGATCGTGTTTCAATTCCGCGATGCGGTTCTCCATGTCGGCCCGGCGGTTGTAGTCGCGCCAGATGTCCTCGGGCGGCGCGGCAAGATTGGTGACAAACAGGCGAAAGGTGTAGCCGGGCACGTCCAGCAGTTTGCGGCCCAGCGAGGGCCGCTCGGCGCGCAGTTGTTCGCGAATCACCACGAAGCGGCGCGGGCGATCCCAGCCGAAAAGTTGTAAGTGGAATTCCCCCACGGCGTAGTGCGCATCCAGCGCGCGCCACTGCTCGATCCGTGCGGCCTCGCGCTTCAGCCAGCGCGTCAGCCGCGCGACCACGATGTAGCGCAGCCCGCGTTGCTCCAAAAAGCCCAATAATTCCTGGTCAAAAAAGCCAGAATCCGCGCGCAACACGCGAAGCACATGCCGTTCGGGCAGCAACGCCAGTGCTTCTTTGAGAAATTCCACCGCCCCGCGAGCCGTGCCGCAGTTCCCGCTGCGCAGCCAACCATGCAACAGAAAGTGCGCCTCGGCCAGCACCGCCACCAGCGGATGGTGCGAGGGCCGTCCATGCTTGCGCGGATTCGGTCCGCGCAACGCACCCTGTTGCTGGCCGTAGCGTTCAAACACCGTGGAGTCCAGATCCAAACTGTATCCCGCGGCACATTCCGGAAGCCGGGCCAGCTGCCAAGCCCACAAGCCGGAGAAAAATCGCTGGCACTGCCCCTGCCCAAAGCGTTTGAACAGGTTGCGCATGGTGTCGTCGCTGGGGAAGCGCGCCATGCCCAGCACTTGCTGCAGAGCGGTGTCAGCACGCAGCAGACTGGCGTGCGCAAATCGCCGCGCTCCCGCCAACACCGCCAGCAAAAACGCCGTGAAGGTCTGCGCCGGATCCAGCGCGTTGGGAGAAGTAAGACGGAACGGCAGGCATCGGTTCACCACCTCGACGTAGCCCACCTGCCGCAAAAACTCGATGAATACCACCAGCCCGCCAAACGGGGTGACCGCTCGCGGCGTCTCTCGCAGTTCCACTTTCCTTCCGCCCCAAAGCGCGGTAATTTGCCTATGCACTGTCTTGTCCCCCTCGGCGTTTCTTCTAACCAACTGAAACTTAACCGAGTTGTGGCAAAACAGTGCACCCTAATTTCGTAATTCAGGTTTAGATCGTACGACTTTCTGGATTGTCAGCTTCAGTCCGCGGCCGCCGGAGCACCCCTGCGATTCTGACTGCACTGTCCAATAGAGGCAAGTGGGGTCTCATTGAGATCGAAAAGAAGTAGTACACCTCTCTACTGCCACCCATCTAGTCATGACACGAACCCAGTGTGCTGTCATGGAAGCTCCTTGCAATTTTCTTTAGGAGGCTGGGGCTTTAGCCCCACTGTAAGTTCCTCCTGATCAACCGGGCTAATCAGGAACTACTGGGCGGTTGGGGAAGGAGGAGAGGTCAGAGCCTGGATGCGGCGGAACTCCTGCATATCGTGAGCAGCTTGTTGGGGCTTCCCTAATTTCCGGTGAACTCCAGCCAGAGCGAGATAGGCCTGCGCGGCAAGAGGAGTTTCCTTTTCCAACTCAATAACGCGTGCGAAGGCGTGCTCGGCAGCATTCGGATCGCTGGACGTGAGTGCTTTGCCGAGCGAGTAAAGCGTTTCCGGCATATCCGGGCGCAAAATGTCGGAGCGTCGCAGTTCCTCGGCGGCCTCTTTCATTTTGCCTTGTTGCAACAACGCTTCCCCAAGGCGATAAGCGGCTTCAGCATTCCCCGGCTGCTCTTTGGCCTCTAACTGAAATTGCTCTTCCGCTGTTGGCCAATCGGAGTTAGCGGCATAAACCTGGCCAAGCTCGAGGCGCAGGCCGGGCAAGTCAGGCCGCAGAGCCAGGGCTTGCTGGTACTCTTTCGCGGCTTCGGGGTACATCTTCATCGCGAAATAGGTTTGACCTTTGGCCTGATGTCCGCGCGGAGAATCGGGAGAGGTGGAGAACAATTTGTCCAGAGATTGTGAGGCAAGTGAACTTCCGGCACGGCTGAGATAGAAAAGAAGGTCGGGATCGTCCGGCCTTTTGGAAAGGGCGGTTTGCAGATTGGCCACTGCCTCGGCAGGTTGACCCGTTTGGAGTTGCGCGATGCCGAGTGCGCCATATTCATGAACCATATCCAGGTGAGGAATCGCTTCGGCGGCATAGCCAGTCGCCAGGAGCGCAATTCCGAGCAGTTGATGAACGGGAAGAGCAGTCGGATTGAGTTCGGCGGCATGCTTCAAAGGGGGAATTGCTGAGGCATAGTCTCCCTTCTTCATGTAGGCATCACCCAATCGGAAAAAGACGATGTCGGAGGAAGGGGCCAAGTCCGCGGCCTTGCGAAATGCATCGATAGCGCCGTCAAGATCGTGAAGATTTTCTGCCTGGATGCCAGACTGCAACAGAGTGATGGCTTCCGGTGGCAGGGCAGGCGCTGTCGATTGAGGCTGAAGCAACAAACACACCCAGAGTAAACATTGAGTCATGGCTGCACCGATTCCTCGATGAGGATGAACTGATCCGCTTTCACAGCCTTCAAAACCTGGTGAATGCCGGATGGCCACTTGATGTCGATGTCCGCAGTTTGGGCGGAACCCAAGCCAAAGTGAAGGCGCTTGTCGTTGGAAGAGAGGTAGCTTCCCGCAGCCGTGGCGAAGCGGACCTGGCCGTTCACTTGAACGCGAGCGCCGAAGCCGTCGCGATTGCTGCGCTTTCCACGCAGGGTGATGGTCAGCCAGTGCAATTTGCCGCCGCGATTCAGAAACAACCGAGGACGGTCGCCAAGCGAGGTAGTGACCACGTCCATCCAGCCATCGTTGTTTATATCGCCGAAGGCGGCCCCGCGCCCCGCGACGGGGACATCGGAACCAGAGTTGGCTCGGACAAAATGGCCTTTGTGATTCAGCGCAAGCAATGGGGTATCCCGATATCGCAGAGAAGTATCATACGTCTCCACGTTATCGAAGACATGAGCCTGCATAATGAAAACATCCTTCCAGCCGTCATTATCGAAATCCTCGAACCCTACACCCCAACCGCCGGATTTTCCGGAGAGGGCGGCGATACCGCTCTCCATGTCCTGAGGGCTGAAGGCACCATTGCCGTCGTTATGGAAAACGACGTAGGGCTGGTGGGGAAGTTGTGTGACGATCAGGTCGGGAAGGCCGTCGTTGTCATAGTCCTGAAAGGCAACGCCCATGCCCGAAAGCATTTTGCCGTCGTCGGTAAGGGCCGCGCCGGAATCCAAGGCTATTTCGGTAAAAGTGCCGTTACCGTTGTTGTGAAAGAGGAATTGGTTGGTGACATCGTTGGTGACGAAGATATCGGTGTAGCCATCGCCGTCGTAGTCGGCGAAAGCGACTCCCAAACCGTGGCCCTTATGAGCGGCGATACCGGAGGGAACACTGACGTCTTCAAACGTGCCGTCGCCGCGGTTGTGGTACAGGATGTTGGAGACGGGAGGAAACTCGCCCGGAGGGCAGTAGGTAGGCCTTTCGGAGCCACAGGTTTTGTTTTTCTCGACGCTCCAGTCAAGGTAGCGGGTGACAAATAGATCCAGCTTGCCATCGTTGTCGTAGTCGAAGAAGCCGGCAGAGACGGACCAGCCGCCGGCAGCGACACCAGCCTTTTCGGTGACGTCGGTAAATGTTCCATCACCATTGTTGTGATAGAGGATGTTTTTCCATAGTTGGTGACGTAAATGTCGGGATAACCGTCGTTGTCGTAATCGCCGACGGCCACGCCCATACCGTAGTTGGTGTCGCCGGCGTTTGCCAGGCCGGCCTGCTCCGTGACATCCGTGAACGTGCCGTCTTTATTCTGGCGATAGAGACGATTCCAGTAGGCGGGGTCGTGGCGATCAAAACTGTAAGGACTAAGCATGGGGTCACACACAAGACCACCGTTCACGACAAAGACGTCCATCAAGCCGTCATTGTTGTAATCGAGGAGGGCGACACCGCCGGGCATGGTCTCAATGAGATATTTCCGAGACGTGGGAGAGTTGCGCAGGACGAAATCGACGCCGGTCATGAAGCTCACGCGGAACACAGCGTCAGAATTGGTCTTTGTCTCTTGCGCGAGCACGGCAAACGTGCAGAGCAGGGAAAGCAAACCCGCCTTGGCCTTAAGCGCTCCCGGCAAAGCAAAATCCTTTCCTTGCGCGACGGGCGAGGGACGGCGCAACGTTTATACGTACAACGAGAATCGCAATCTAACTTCGCATTTTCTCAGTTTGAGTTACGAATTTCCAGGTCGCTGCCATGAATCTCGTCGGGGAGGTCGAGGGTCAGAGTGTGTTTGGAGCTGTCCAGCGAAACGGCGAGGCCACCCGGTTTTCCTTTCAAACTGACCGTGGCAGCGGCCGAGTCCCACCCGTAAACCACCACATGGATCAGGCTCCACCAAGGTTGGAAAGGACCCTGGTGTTCTCCGATATGAAGAGAAAGGCCCTGTGGTGTGACGGCGCAGGAGAAATTGACGCGCAGGAAGTCGCCGCGGGAATAAGCGAGAGTTTTGCCATCATCGAGATAAAGAGAACCGTGACAGTCTTTGCCGGGGTAGACGCGCAGAGTTAATGGACCTTGGGGTGTCTCTTCGGTGCTTTGCGTCAGTGGCTGCATCGGCAGGATGGAACCTTCCCGGACGAAGACGGGAAGAGTATCGAGTTTAGGCTGAATGAGGAGGCTGTTTGAGCTGGTCCTCTTGTCCGTGGCCGGGGGCTGGATTTTACCGCCCGTCCAGTAGTCGTACCAGAGGCCCGGCGGCAACTTGAGTTCGTAGCTGTCCGGCTGCTCGGGAAACGGAGGAGGGGCTACGAGTAAATCAGGGCCAAAAAGAAATTCATTGCCAGCATCGAGATCGAGTGGGTGAGAATCCACAGTGGCATTGGGGAATTCGAGGAAGAGCGGGCGAACAACGGGTACACCGGTCCGGGAAAGCTCTTCGACGGCGCTGTAAATGTAGGGCAACAGCCGATAGCGTTCTTCGATATAACGTCTACGAATGGATTCTTGTTCTGGACCATGAACCCAGACTTCCTTGTCGCCAGAGCCTTTGTTGGTATGGTTGCGGTCGATGGGCTGGAAGGTGGCGAGTTCGGTCCACTCGGTGAGCAGTTCGGGCCGGGGAGTGCCGATAAAACCACCGACATCAGCGCCACAAAGTCCAAAGCCGCTCAGGCTGAGATTCAAGAGCATGGGAGTGGTCAAGCGGAGATGATTCCAAGAGCTGGTATTGTCGCCGGTCCAGGTGACGGCATAACGCTGGCCGCCCGCGTAAGTGGCTCGCGTTAGCACGAAAGGCCGGAGATCGGGATTCAGCTTAAGTAAACCCTCGTAGGTGGCGCGGGAGTTCTCCATGCCGTAGACATTATGAATTTCCAGATGAGTGGCGGTCCGTGGCCGGAATCCAGGTTCATCAATGCGGTGTTGGACGTCATCCGGCATGGTGAGATTCGGAGTGAGAAAAACGGAGGGCTCGTTCATGTCATTCCAGAAGCCAGCGACGCCGTCGGAAAGAAAATCCTTATAAAGCGAACCCCACCAGATGCGTGTTTTTTGCTGCGTGAAATCGGGAAATACCGAGGGGCCGGGCCAAACTGTTCCAACGTACGTCGAGCCGTCTAGGTTTTTTAGAAAGTGGTCTCCGGCTACTCCGGAGTCATAGGGGGCGTAACCAGCATCGGGTACGCGGGCGATATGAAGATCGGTGATAACGACGACATGGAACTTTTCGTGTTTCAGATCGGAGAGAAATTGCGCAAAATTTGGGAATCGATCCGTGTTCACCGTGAACGGACGATTGTTCTTTTGGAAATCGATATCGAGATAGAGAACGTCGGCAGGAATCTTATCGGATCGTAAACGCGAGGCGATTTCCCGCACCCGGAATTCCGGCTCATAACTGAAACGGGACTGTTGAAAGCCCAGTGACCATAGTGGAGGAAGCGGTGGCAAACCGGTGAGCCAGGCGTAGGTACGAAGGACTTGCGTGGGGTCGGGGCCGTAGAAGATGTAGTAATCGATGGGGCCGCCTTCCGCCCCAAAGGAATAGAGGTTACGTTCGCCACGGCCAAAATCAAAGCTGGTGGACCAGGTATTGTCCAGAAGGAATCCGATGGAGCGGCCGGCGCGCATGGTGATAAAGAAGGGAATGCTTTTGTAAAGAGGATCGGTGGATTCCTGAAATCGGAAAGCATCGGTATTCCAGAGGCGGAAGGATTGGCCGCGGCGATCGAGTGGACCGATCTTATCACCCAAGCCGAAATAGTGCTCGTCGGGCGGCATCTTTTTGTAAATGCGAAATGCCGTGCCATGAGATTCCAGGGGCCAGCCGGCGGCGTCCTCTTGCAAGATGTTTCCCTGTAAATCCAAGATGGAAAGACGCAGGGACACAGGATCGATGCGAACACGGAGAAGCCTGGTGCGAAAACCAAATGAGCCGCCGATGCTTTCCGGTATAACGTTGCTGGCCTGCTGACGGATAGCTTGGGGGACGGCCCAAGAGGCATCCTCGGGTAACTCTCCGTTCACGGACTGGCGCACGCGGAGCACGTCATCGCGCAGGGCTACGACTTGCAGGACCATCTTGCCGCTACGAACCTCCATTCCGTTGGGTAAGGCCTTAACGGCGCCGGCATTTTCCGGCGCGGACGATCTGCTCGCACCGTTGGCTTTTTCCACGCCGCAGGAGCGCCCGATGGGGCTCACCTGCTGGGCCAAGCTGAGCGCGAGCAGAAGGAGCGCGCTACGATAAAACTCCGCATGGATCGATTTCCGAGTGTTCATTTTCGTGTCCTGGTGCACCACCACAGCACGACTGATCCGGCACTCCGGCTGCATCGCTCAGAGCACCGGCAAACACTTCTCTGCTGGACAATCCATCTGAGAGACTGAGTGTTTACGCGTTCCAAACTGTGAGGCCGGTGAGCCAGACTATCCCTGCTCTCCGTCGGAATTCATGTCCGGGAGACAGTGGGCGGAATGCCTGGCAGGCTGTGCACCGATCCTCGACTAGGATTCTGTCCTCACCTGCCAGGCACTCGCTCCCCAGGAGTGTCGGGGGAGCCTCTGCTTATTGCAATGCTGCTACCAGTAGAACTTGCCGGCGAGTTGCGCAGTTCGCGCCTGGTAGGCTGAGGTTATCTGGCCGAAAGTACCGTTGCTCACGTTGGCCAGGTTTGTGTTTGGCAGGAAGAAATCCGGATGGTTGAGGGCGTTAAACATTTCAAAGCGGAATTGAAACTGTTTATGCTCCCGGATATTCCACCTTTTTTGTATGCCCATGTCCCAATTGAAATATTTGGGCCCATGGATATTGGAGAAGAACCTTGGAGCGTCTCCGAAGGTGAATGCAGCAGGCTGCGAGAACGCCGCTGGATTAATCCAGTCGCTGATCGATTGGTTTGCCGGTATCGGGTTCACTCCCGGAACAATATTGGGGCGCTGATTGAAACCGAAACCGACGTTGTTCGATGATGGTTGGATGGAAATGGGCAATCCGGATTCCGCCGTGAGGATTCCGGTCCACTGCCAGCCGCCTAGAACCTCATCAACGGCTCGGCTCCATCCCGAGCCAAATTGTTTGCCCTTGCCAAAAGGCAATTCGTAATCATAAGTGGCAACGAACCTGTGCGGGACATTGCTTACGTCGACCGAATAGTCCGAAGCGAGGTTGTACGAATTCAGGTTATTGGTCCCAGAACCTGGGAACGCCCACCCGGAATTTCCTTGCACGTCATCCATGAACCTCGAGTAGGTGTAGGAAAGGTTGAGGTCCAAGCCGGAGTGCCAGCGGTGCGTGAAGGTGACTTCGAGTGCGTTGTAGGACGAAGTGCCGACAGCAGGCTCACCCTCGTACACGCTGCAGTATTCGGGGAACGGGAGCAGCGTTTGTTCCAAGCTGACTGTGGGGTTGTTGAGACCGCAGCTACTTTGCGGTATGAGGCTTACGCCGTTCTTATAAAACGGGTTGGGTACTTGATTGTAGAGCGCATTGCCCAACGCAAGATCTCCCGCTGGTGTCTCATTCCACTGCTCGCCAGTCGCAAGCACGCTTGTGCCGTGATTGCCGACGTAGCTGATGTCCAGCAGATCATTGGGGGTGAACGAGTATTGAACACCGGCCATCCATTGCTGCACGTAAGGAGTGTTCCGGCTGTAGTTGACTGCGCTGACTCCATAGCCTACGTCCTGCAGTCCTCCCGCAGAATTGCCGCTGGGCAGCCGCTCGCCATTGGGGAATGCGGTGCCACAGGGCGCTGGTACACTACCATTTACACAATCAACATTGGCGTTTCCGCTCAGAGTCGAGGCGGGGTTTATACCATTGTTGAGGCTCGTATTCCATGGTGTCGCTTGCGAAAATCCGTCGTTAGGTCCCTGGCCGTAGTAATTCGGCACATAAAAGATGCCGTAGCCGGCACGGACCACAACCTTGTTGGCCGCTTGAATGGCGACAGAGACGCGTGGAGCAAAGTTATTATGGAGGGTCTTGTAGAGGCCACTGTTGCCGGGCGAGTTGAAAATCAATTCACCCGGATAGGAAGCCCCGCCGCCAACCAGGGCGTTTACGGGGTTCACCGCGGTGAAGTTAAAATAGTTTTGCGCATTGTTGCGTTCCGTGGGCGCGGTTTGGATTTCGTAGCGCATGCCCAGGTTGAAAGTGATCTTGGAAGTCGCCTTCCAGCCATCCTGGATATACCAGCCGAGGAAGTGCTTATCGGTGGCGGGGAAGGCCTGAAACGCGGTCTGTGAACCAGTTCCCACCCCAAGCAGGAATGAGGCGAACCCGTTTCCGGTTCCTGATATTTCGTTATTTGGATCGGGGCCGGCCGTGGACGAGGTGTCGAAATTCAGGTTCGTTTCGCCGTAGTGCCCGCCGTCAATGCGAAGCCAAACATCCGTAAAGCCAAAAGCCAATTCGTGTTTGCCCCTCATTTTCGTGAAATCAACCGACGTGGTCCAGAGTGTTTGCGGGGTGATGTAATTGTTATTCCCGCCAACTGCACCGATTCCGGCGTAACCCTGCTCGGTAATCTGGGGAAAATCGGGGGCAATCCCATCGATGAAAGACGGGAGCCCCAGAGTAGAGGCTTTGAATCCAAAACCTTGTCCAATCCCTCCCTCGACGTGGCGGTTCACCCCGAAGTTGAAGTTCATGGTAAACGTTGGGTTAAAAATGTGGTTGAGTCCGAGGTTGCTGCTGTAGCGGTTGTTGGGATTCAGCAGCCCCGGGCCTCCTGGATCGGAAGATCCAAAGAAGTCTGGCGTGTTTGTCTTCGTCTGGTATTTCTGCGACCAGCGTCCGTAGATCCTGTTATTGTCGTCCAGATTGTAGTCAATGCGCCCCGAATACTCGTCGGAATGTTCCGGGGCGGCTGCCGTCGGTATAAAATTGTTGACCAGGCCATTCCCAGGCGTGGGCCAATAATTGGCAGTTGCGATCTTGCCGGCAATTGAGTCTATATACATCGCTGGAATAACGTTGGTGACACCCAGCCCAGTTGTGATATTCCCCGTGAGAGGATCTCGAATGTATTCCGTGGTGGCGCCAGCAGGGCAATTGCTGACCATAGCGTTAGAGACGGTATCCAGCGTTCCACAGGTAACCAGGCGCGAGCTGAACGGATTGTAGAGCTCACCGGCGTAAATTGACCGTCCCTCATAGTCAGTCCCCACCTGGGCACCCAGCAGTGCAGAGAAATCCCCACCCTTTTCGGCGGTGGTGGGCAACGTATCTACGGTTGTGTCCGGTGTAGCCTGCCTCAAGCCTTCATAGTAGGCAAAGAAGAACAGCTTGTTCTTGATGATGGGGCCGCCGATCGTGCCGCCGTACTGGTTGCGGTGGAAAGCGGGTTGAACTCCGTTGTTGAAAAAGTATTTCGCATCGAAATTACTGTTGGCGTAAAACTCATAGGCGTCGCCGTGAAGCTCGTTGGAGCCCGACTTGGTTATCATGTTGACGACATTGCCGCTGCTCCAGCCGTACTGCGCTGTGAACGCGTTGGTCTGAATCTTGAGCTCCTGGACGTCATCCACTGATGGAACATAAATCACGCCACCCCAGTCGGCGCGCGTGTCCCAAGTTCCGTCCACCAGGTATTCCGCGGTGTCAAAGAAGGTGCCGCCGAAATTCAGAAACGAAATGTCTTGATCCGCAGTTTGCGCGAGACCTGGGGACCCCACCACCTGCTCTTCAGCCGCGTTGTTGACCGATGAATTTATCAGCGTCAAGCTGATTACGCTCCGGAAGTTCAAAGGAAGGTCTTCCGTGAATCTAGCGGATAGGTCTTCCGAAACGTTGGCATTTTCCACATTGACAAGTGGCGCCTGAGAAGTGATCTCGACTGTTTCGGTCACCGCTCCGACCACCAGGCTGACATTCTGTTCAGGTGCTTGCCCGGCCGCCAGAGTGATTCCCTCTTGCTTGTAGTGCTTGAATCCCTTGGCCTCCACTTCCAGAATGTAGACAGCGGGAGGCAGGAACGTAAAAGTGTACAGCCCCGTTTCTTTGGTCAAATACGTCCGTGAAAACCCGATTGCGGGACTTGTGAGAGTTACCTTTGCGCCGCTGACAGTCCCGCCTGCCGGATCAACGATACTTCCGCTCAGCGTGGCTGTGAATGCGGTGGACGACTGACCATAGAGCTGGGTGCTATCCAAGGCGACAAGGACGAATAGAAATAATAAAAAGCGAAATCTCCAGAAACGTAATTTCCCCAACATAGAGACATACCTCATAGAAACACACCTCCTCAGGTTCGGCTAAAGACGGAAACCCACCCCGTAGGCTCGGATAGCCCCGAAAACCCGCCGCGCTTTTGAGTTGTCTCTGATCGCGGCGGAGCCAGCAGGCTGAATCCGAGCAGACAATGACGCCTATAGCAAGTCGCTTCGAAGCATGCAAGGATTTGCCCGAAAAAGAAGCAGGATAAAAGAGATAAGAGGCCGAAGAGCCGGTTATCTCGATGAACTGCAAAGAGTTATGGGGGAGAGGGGCCCCAGAAAAGAGCTGTCTGGAGTAGCCTTTTATCTTGCGCCCGCGCCTGCCGCACGGTATTATGCCCGTAAACCAAGTTCTCCGTCGACAAAGTCAGTGATACCCGTGCTCTGTTTCGCGGTGTAGCGACACTCATTACTCGGGTAAAGGGTGGGGTAACCTTGCTACCAGAGCAAGCAACGGAAAGTTGGACACCTTGTAGCGAGCTCGAAAAAGGTGCCGTTCAAGAGCAACTGGAAAAGCTGCTAGCTACCTATCTATTCAGTTCGAGCCGGAGATACCCGAGCTTTCTGAGGTATGTCGTCGCAAGAGTGCTCGCGGGCCAGACCGCCCAGCTCAAAGAGCGAATTCTAGGCATCGAGATTTTCGGGCGGCCACCGGCCTATGACACGAACACGGACCCCATCGTTCGAGTCACGGCAGCGGAAATTCGCAAGCGCATCGAACAATATTATCAAGATCCCGTGCATAGCCAGGAGATACGGATCTATTTGCCGTCCGGCTCCTACGCCCCGCAGTTTTCCTGGCCTGGTCATCCTGGAGGCGCGGTCTCCCCGCCGCCGGAATTGCACGGACCCGTGACGGAAGCGGCTGTGCTCCATGCGCCGTGGGCTGCAGTTGTTCCCGATGTGGTCCCGGCGCAACGAAGTGTCTGGCAGGGGTGGAGAGGCGCATTTTCGCTTGCTGTGCTCGCCGTGATTATGGCGTTGACGGCTATTTGGTACTTCACCCGGCCGCCGATCCTGAAACAGTTTTGGGAACCGTTCGTGAAATCGCCCGAACCGGTGCTATTCTGCATGGCCGACCAGATCCAATATTCCACAATTCGTTTGAGGGACGCCGCTGACCCGCAGCGCGAAACGACTCTGTCCGACTCCATGATCGCCATCATCATCGACGACGTCAGCCCGCTGGCGAATGTTGCGGGCGTGCTACGAGCCTACGGGAAAACCTATCGCGTGCTTGGTGAGTCGACCACTACTCTGACCGATCTCCGCCGAGCTCCTTCGGTCCTAATCGGTGCGTTTGACAATAGCTGGACGCTGCGCTTGACCTCTCCTTTGCGTTTCCATTTTGCGAACGACCCACAGATGACACAATTGTGGATCGAGGATCGCACCAAGCCCGGTAAACGGGAGTGGGTGCTGGACCGGTCTCAGCAAGAAACGGGTGTCTACAAAGACTACGCGATCGTGACGCGCTTTTTGGATCCCAACAGCGAGCAGTATGTGGTTGTGGCTGCCGGCATTGGACGAGGGGGGACAGTGGCCGCCGGAGAATTTTTGGTGGACGAACATCACATGGAAGAAATGCTGACACAAGTTCCCCGGGATTGGAAACGAAAGAACCTCGAGATTGTTCTCGAAACCCAGGTGATTCAAGGCCGCTCGGGCCCGCCGCGCATCAGTGCGGTTTACATCTGGTAGTCCATCCCACCTACTCCGGGGGAATAAAAGGCCCTGTATGCATTGTTGCCCTAGGGTTGCCACGTGCGACATTTTGTAGGTTCTCAAAGAAACTGTGACCGATAAGACTTCTGGTTTCTTGGTCAGCATCTGCGCGAAGCTTTTCTAACGTCAATAATGGAAATTCCGAGTATCTGGGATATACAACGGTCAAAGCTTGTGTTCAATTCCGTTTGGTCGACGGGATTGTTTATACCAGCAGGAGTGAGAGAGAATCCACACTGATGCTTGCTCCAGTGGCAGGCCTTTTGTACTACATTCTCCGCCCAATACCGTGGCGACCAGGAAGGCCAGCGAAACGGGCCACACATGCTGTCGCGTTGTGACGATGCATTCGGGCAGTGTGGGGATGGTCCGTCCAATTGTGATACCGTTTAGAGCGTGATTCGAGAAGCTCATAGCGCTACCACTGAGACCCGTGCTCGCCGCAAACCAATGACGGATACCCGAATCACCGCGAAATTGATCGAAAAGATCAAGCGCTTGGTCTCCACCGGCGTAATTGTCCCGGGAGCAAAATTCCCGCCGGAACGTGAACTCGCCAGGGAGTTCAACGGAAATCGCTCGACTTTGCGCCTTTATGCGGCAATCCAGCGGCATGACGCAGAAGAGGCCCGGCGCCGCATGCTGGACCACATTATTGAAACCAAATCTCTGCTGAACAGGAAAGCTGCTTCGGCAGCTCCGTAGTCCATTAGGCTGTCGCATTCTCTTTGGTTCAGCCAATTGTGAGGCGGTGCCATGAGCTATGGTTTAGCAATCAAGGAATCAGCAGCGTTGGATTTCGTACCGCTCGGTGGGCTCGTTCATCGGCTAGATCCAGTCATCATCCCCTTTCGTAAAGCACGGGAATGCGAGATCCACGTCAGCGGCGGCGAATTCAACGTTGCCGCCAACCTAGCTGACTGCTTCGGTCTGCAAACTGGAATCGTTAGCGCCATGATCAAATATCCCATTGGGGATCTCGTGGCTGAGCGTGTGCGAGCCATGGGCGTCAAACCCTTCTACAAGATGTTCCAGCACAACGGCGTGACCGGGCCCAATATTGCGACCGTCTACAGCGATCGTGCCTATGGGGTGTCGAGGAATTAGACAAAATTGCCAGCAATCAAGAAGGAGTTATCTATGAGTAAGAAACCTGCAGTAGCCATCGAGAAAATGGTTTTTCGAAAGACCAATGCGAAGAGCGGGCGCCATCTTGCCGTGACGCCGAAAAACAGCACGATGCGCCATCTGTCCTACGGACGTATCATCTTAGACTCTTCCCAATCGCGAGTTGTCTTTTCCAATGGATGTCGGGAAACGGGCCTGATTTGCTTGGCCGGGATGGGTGTGGTGAAGGTTGCGGGAAGTGAATTTGAATTGGGACAATTCGACGCTATCTACATTCCCCACGATTCAGCAATTGAAGTGTTCACGAAGAGTTCCGTGGATTTTGCAGAATTTTCCGCCGACGTAAAGGGCAAGTACCCTTTGAAGGTCATCCGGTACGCTGACGTGGCCAGGGACCCCGGCATGAAATTTGTTGCCGGGGGGCCGGGTTACAAACGCGAGTTGAACATGCTGATTGCCAAGAATGTCGAAGCGGGCCGTCTAATTGCGGGATTCACCTCTTCCGACCAGGGAAACTGGACCAGCTGGCCGCCGCATGAGCACGGCAAGATGTTAGAAGAGATGTACGTCTACTTTAATATGCCGGAACCGGCCTATGGCATTCAACTCGTGTACAACGACACGCAATATCCGGAATTGGTGGTAGCTGTGCGGGATGGAGATGCCGTGTTGATGCCCAGCGGCTATCACCCGAATGTTTCCGTGCCGGGGCATCGAATCGCTTTTCTATGGGCCATGGCCGCCCACAAGGAATTGGAGGACCGGCAGTTTGGTGTCGTGAACGTTCAGCCGGGATTTCAGCAAGGCCCTTCCGGTCTTGAGGCTGGCCGCAGGTAAAGCGCCCGGTCGAGCCAAGAGGAAGTGATGGCGCACCAAAACTCGATCGCCGAGAGCGAGTCTTGCGGAGAAGCGCAGGTTGCGGTTGCGCTCATCAACTTGGCCGCCGCTGCGCACCTAGTTTCTTCCGCGAATCTATTCACGTTACCCTCGGACATGTTCCCCGGCCGTGCGGTCGGATCGGTCGTGGGGATTAGAGGAGTGGCGGGCGGGCTGGGTGGCTTCGTCTTCGCAAACACGGTGGGCCACATGCTAAGGCCGCAACTCACGCCTGCACGAGTCAGATGAGAGCGAAAGTATGAGCCTGGAAGCGTTTCAACTGAATGGTAAGAATGCACTGGTTACCGGATCGCGTCGAGGGCTTGGCGTAGCCATTGCCGTGGCCTTAGCAGACGCTGGCGCCAATGTGGGGTGCCACGGGCGCGACCCGAATCCCGGACCGGGCTGCAACGAAATTCGGGCCGCTGGTCGTAAGACCTTTTACTTCTCCGGAGATTTGGCAAATCCGAGGGCGTGCACCGGCCTGTTCGAAAAAGCGATCGCCGAGTTTGGTTCCATCGACATCTTGGTGAACAATGCCGGCACCATCCGGAGAGCCCCCGCAGCGGAATATCCCATGGAATTCTGGGACGAATTGATTGCTGTTGATCTGACAGCGGTTTTCCGACTATCGCAACTTGCTGGACGGCACATGCTGCAAAGGAGAGCCGGCGGCAAGATTGTCAATATTGCCTCGCTGCTCTCCTTTCAAGGAGGTATCTTCGTGCCTGCCTACGCGGCCGCAAAGGGCGGGCTTGCGCAGTTAACGAAGGCCCTCGCCAACGAATGGGCCTGCAAAGGAATCAACGTGAACGCAATTGCCCCTCGGTACATGGCTACAGACAATACTACCGCCCTACGAAACGACCCTGTCCGCAACCGCCAGATACTTGAGAGAATCCCCGCGGGAAGATGGGGAGAACCGAAGGATGTGGCGGGTGCTGCGTTGTTCCTGTGTTCGTCCGCGAGCGATTATGTGCACGGACACGTGCTCGCGGTGGACGGGGGCTGGCTGGCTCGCTGAGGAAAGGACATGTTTTCAGCCGTCGCCAAAAAGACGCTCAGCTTCAGGATATGGCCAGTTGGACTGTATCGTCCAGACATCCCAGTAATTCAAGGCTGATTCTGGTCCTTCGCGAGCTCCGACCTTTCAACGATGGTAGTGGCCCACAGAAATCCGGCGACAGCTTCCTTTGCATTGAGGGTCCTTGGGTAGCCGACATAATCGGCATAGTTGGCCTGTACGCACACACCGTCGCAAGCACTGTTGATATCGACTAACCCGTTTTCATGGACTGTGGCATTCGCCGTAATGGCTCGGTAACCGGCAGCAACAGTAGGCTGGTATTCCTGACGATTCAGGAGACCAAGCTCTATCCCGCGTTGAAGGGCATAGGTGAACATGGCGCTCCCAGATGTGTCGATCCAATTATCGGGCCGGTCGCCCTTGTCGACTACCTGGAACCATCCACCGGTCTTCGGATCCTGAACACGTTTCAGGGCGGCCGCAAGACGCGTGTAGATGTCCAGCACCTCATGGCGGCGCGGATGATCGACAGGCAGGTCGGCAAGAGTTTCGACGAGGATGAGAGCGTACCAGCCGAGGCCTTCGCTCCAGACCTCACCAGAGAGGCCTGTCCCGGGATCCGCCCAGAGCATCTTACGCTCTGGAATCACCGTGGCGAGTTTCGGATTTGCGGCCCAGGCATGATAGTACAAGCCGCTGTCTGCTTTCAGGGCATGTTTCGCAAAAATCGTGATTTGACGGGTCGCCTCATCGAAGCAGTATTCCCGATCGCCGATACTTATGCCGTAGCGGATCAGGAATATCTCCCCCATGAACACGCCGTCTACCCACATCTCTCCCGGCAAGTTCGGGTTGTGCCAAAAGCCACCATCAGCATTTCGGGGGAAGCTGTCGAAAGCCCTGCGAATGGAAGCTGCAGCAGTGCGGTACCGAGGATCGTGAGTGTGTTCGTACAATCCCACAACGATGTTTCCGGCCATAACGTTGTCAAGGCTGTCCAGATTGACGTTCACCAGGTTTCCGCGCTTATCGATGAAGGGGTCGATCTCTCGTTTGATGAAATCGAAATACTTCTGCTCTCCCGTGAAACGCCAGAGCATTTCAAAACCGTTTAGGGTGTACCCTTTCCAATACGACCAACGGGTAAGGCTATCCTGCGGAGTGCCCGGGTTGCGCTTCATTATGGTGTCGGCCATAGCTATCGACCAGAACTTCGGTCCCGGCCGCGTATCGAATGAGTGGAGGAGAAACGTCGCACTCGCAGTCAGAAAACCAGCCAAGAGCAGTGCCGATGCTTTCATCGGTCAGTAGTCTCCGTCAAAAAAATCCTTTGTACGCCTACTGCTAACAAAAGCTAGTTGTCTATCCCTGGCAGGGTCAACTCTGTATTTGGTTACTTCCCTTTTCCCCCGCTATGGCCCATTTACCTCCGCAATGTGCGCAAGAGCAGTGTCGATCAGTCGGTTGTACTCATCCAGTGCGCGGCTCGGATGAGCATTGTCGGGATTTTTCCTGACAAATGCGGGCGACGCTTCCGTGGCGTGCATGGCTTTGATTTCCTTGGCCAACCCGGCGAGTTTCGTTGGCAGGCCGCTCACTTCCGTAAATGCAGTTCCTGGATGATAGCTGAGGCGGTTTCCCGTCTGCATTGCATCGATCAAGGAATCGGGCGACCAGCTCGCTGGCCAGGTAGCGTTCAAAATGTCATAAGTCTCGCGGAGTCGCGTGATCTTGCCTGCAAAACCATCAAGCATCGCGCGATTGCGCGCCATCTGGGGATCGATTTGTATCGTGAGCGTCACTGCATCGGCTAAGCGGAAGCCATGCGTTCTAATCACAGTCGTTAGGGTGTTGCCTTCGAAATACCAGCCGGGCGCATCCTTGTTTTTCGCGTACGCTACGGACTCCCCGTTGACGCTCACCAAGGAGGGTGGCCAACTCCCCGGGAGGCGCACTTCGTAAGCCCGCTCCCTTCGCATGCCATTGTAGTGCCCCTGTGCACGCGCGACGGTGACGGTGAGGAGAGTGCCGTCCTGATTCAGCGACGCGCGAATGGGTGTCCAGGCGTTTTCGCCATGGAGGTAACCGGGCGTGTCACCCTCATCTTCATAGAGCCGATAATCGGAAACCTGGCCGTCTTTGAGCGGCAAGACGGTGAGAATCAGAAGGTCCGCAGGTTTTGCATTGGCATGGTTCCTGTCCGGCTGCATGGGAATAATACTGCCGCTTTTCACGTATATAGGGATCTCGTTGATCGAGAAGCTGCGGTCCAATGCGACGGAACCTTGAAAACTGGCCCCACTGTCCCATTCGATCCAGTTCCCGGGTGGCAGCCATACTGAGATTTTCGCAAGTCGCGACCCCATGTCCACCGGGTGGGTGACCGGAGCCGCGAGGAGGCTGTCCCCGAACATATATTCGTCCTTCGCATCATAAGCTTGCGGTGCTTCAGGCCAGTCATAGTAGAGCGGGCGAAGAAACGCCAAGCCGGTATCATATGTTTTTCTGGCCTCGGTGTAGATGTATGGCTGCATGGCATAACGACGTGTGAAACTTTGCTGCATCAGGTCAGAATATGGCTCGGGGTATGCCCAGATGCGGCGTTCCGCGTCTGGGTTCTTGGTCGTGTGGGTCCGCAAAATCGGACTGAAAATCCCCCACTGGATCCATCGCAAGTAAAGCTCAGGTTCGATGGCGCCGGGCATATGGCCGCCGATGTCGTGGCTCCAATAGGCATAGCCGACGTTCGCTGCGGTCGCTGTAAAATAGGGTTGGAACGCGAGTGAGTCCCAGACGGAAATGGTATCGCCCGAGAAGCCAATTTGGTATCGATGATTTCCCAGGCCGCCCCAGCGGTGAAACAGCAGCGCACGTTTACCTTCGCGCTCTTGGTCGGTGAAGAAAACATGGTTCAACCACCAGGTTGGATTTAGTCCGGCGATTTTGGTGGTGTCTTCCTGCTGCCAGTCGAGCCAGAAGAAATCGATTCCCTGGCGTTCCAGTGGGTGAAGCATGATCTTCATGTAGTTCGTTGCAAACTTCTTGTCCGTGATGTCAAAGGGAACGTATTGTCTCGTAGCTGGTTCGATGCCCATCGCACGAGCCATTTCTGGGTAGCGATCCTCCCAGGGCTGCACGCCGGACGCCGGATGAATATTGACTGTGGCTTTGAGACCCTGTTCGTGCACGCCTTTGAGAAATTGGTTCGGATCGGGGAATAGTAGTTTGTTCCAGGAGTAGCCTGTCCAGCCAAGCCTATGGCCGGAGGCATCCAGTTTGTTGTTTCCTGCGACCTCGTGGAATGTGGGATGCCAGTCCATGTCGATCACGAGTACATCGAGCGGAGTGTCGTGCTGATGGAATCCTCGAATCAATTGATTGAATTCCTGGTCTGTGTATGACCAGTACCGCGACCACCAGGCTCCAAAGGCAAACCGCGGCGGCAGCGGAATCTTTCCAGCCACGCGCGTGAAGTCGTAAAGAGCGCGTTTATACTCGTGGCCGTATCCGAAGAAGTACCAATCCTGCCGATCCCCCGAAGGGCGCAGCATAACCCAAGGCCAAGGACTCCGCTCCCCGTGCAGGAACGAAAAATCGGCCGAGTCGAAGAGCTGCCGGGCACTATCGTCCACAACGGTCCAGCCGTCACGCGAGATCAGTCCGGGTTCAAGCTTGACGTCGGAGCCCCGCACACGGTCGAGCGTGCGTGTAGTGCCCAAAAGGTTGCCGGTATCCTCCATCCCCGGTCTCCACACCACTTCTTTCCCATTGAGCCTGAAAGTTATGCTGAGGTTGCCTGCGCTAAACTTGCCGTCCGAGTTTCCGGGTGCGTAGACGAGCATCAGCGCGCTCGTTTTGATTACCGCGCGTGCTCCACCTGGCGCTGTCTCGTGCGTGAATTGCGGGACGGGCAGCTTCCGGTTCAGGAAGACTAGAGATGCGTGATCTTCGAATTTACCATCAGCCGCCCACTCCATTCGTATGAGCTGCGGAGTCAAAACGGTGAACCGTGCGTGCCCGACAATCGCGACGGCACGGGGATCGGCCACCGGATCATAACGGCCCTGGACGTTCGTGGCGGCGCTGGCGAAATGGGAGACTAGCAAGGCTCCCAGTCCTGTCGCCAACAGGCCTACCCAAAGCGTGCGTCGGAAATCTGTCATAAGTGTCTGTTGTCCTCGCGTCTTTCTAGTGCGAACGAAACTCTTGGCTTCGAAACAGCTTTTGAAAGGGCTTTCCGACGCAGACGCAAGCCCGGACGACTATTTCTTTAGTGCGCCCTGATTTTTAGAACGGCTTCACCTGAGCTGGCTGGCGCGACTTGGGCTCGGAAGATCTTGGTCTCTGAATCGTAGGTCACATTCTTCAGCTCGCCTTTGAGCGCCTTTATTTTTGGCTGATCTGCGGAATAGCCCGATATTGTGCGCACGTGTTCACCTTGGGCGAATTTGAATGTTGCGGTAAGTGTCCCGCGATCGCTAAGAGCGGCGATGCGCTGCTTCCCCAAAGGGACAATTTTTTCGGTGTCACCCAGCAATGCCAATCCTTGTCGGTTCACGGGAACAAGAATCAAGTAGGCAAATCCGTCATTGAAGTGAGCGGATAGGGTTCCTCCTGCGGACACAACGGTACCCGTGTGAGCCCTCCAATCGTACGCATAGACCGGACCGGAGAAGCCAAGCTCGGCGAGCGCCACGGAAAATTCGGTATCCGTGGCGCGGCGCGGATAGGAGAAGACGTAACGCACGGGCAAGTCCGCGAACTTTGTTTCGGCCACCGCAACCATGGGCATTTGCTGGTTAGACGCGTCGCTCGCGTAGATCGCATTAAGCGGGAGCAGCGAAGAATCCGGCTTGATAAGAAGGCCATCGAGGCGAACCACGGCCATAAGATTTTGCGCGTTGATGGAGCCTAGGGCGTCGCCGACGCCCACCGGCCCGGCGGAAAGTGTGGAGATGATCAGATTCGGCAATTCCGCACTGAAGAAGACGTCTGTCCATGGCCAAAGGCCCATGGACCTGGCCAGACGGGAGTCATAAAGGAACTCGTCCCATTTGTCCGGAGTGAGCTGGTCGCTGCTGGTGCGAATGGTGTCCAGGTTGGGATACAGCGTGCTCGCCATGTAATGCGCAGGGAGCGGCATGCAATATTGAATATCCATTCCGGAGGATTGCATGGACGAAGACATGTTGCCGAGGAAGGCTTCCGGATCTTCGAGGTTGAGTTCCGGCAAGGCGTTATGATCCAACCAGTCTTGTTCGTAAGTCACCACACCTGAGTCGTGAAGATAAGCGGCAGTGGCTTTCCAGAACGCGGGATCGGTGATGACATTGTTGGATAGCTTGAATTCCTTGCGATACGGGCTCGCCGAGGAAATCCATCGGGCGTGAGTAACGATTGGGAGACCAAGCGACTTTTGGAAAGCCGCTAGGCCATCCGGGAAGAGCGTTTTATCGGCCCTATAAACGTATTCGCCAAAAGGTACGGTGTTACCTTTGGCGTCCCAACGGCCATCCTCACCCTTTGGATACCACCAGCTATCGAGTTGCATGTAGCCGAGCGGAATGCCCAGTTTTTTGAATTCGTCTCGGATGGCCAGCAGCGTTCCGGCGTAACCGAATAGCGGTTCGAACTTGTAATAGTAATAGGCGCCATTGTCGGTCCAATAGCCAAGCTTCGAGAGAATTATGCTCTGCTGATTTGTGGGAGGTTGCTTGCCAGATAAAGCGAGCAGCGCATTACCCCAACTCGCGAACGTCTCATTCATGCCCTTTCCGAAGACGATAAGAGTGGAATGACTGAAGCCCGCGGGAAGGGTCTGGATTGTCTCCACGATCCGGCTGTTGACGCTATGATCCGGCAGCTCGTTCATCCGCGACACGAGAAAATGATCGGCAGGGGAAATCACGAGCACGTTCCCTTGCTTATCGAATATCGCAGAAGGCCCCTCAGGACCGACGGAGCCGAACTCATACTTGCCAAAAGGCCTGTGCTGGTAGGAAAAGCGAAATAAACCATCGGGCAGGCGTAGAAACGATGGAAACGGTGCGTCATTAGGCCCCGGAGAATTCCAGGTGTCGCGAAAAAGAACGGCGGGCAAGCGCTTGTACACCAGAATCTCGGCAGTTCTCGCGCTGTTGCGGTACGTAGCGCTCAACGCAGCGAAGTCACCAAGTTTGTCGGCGCCCCTGGAACTGCGGACCGAAGAAACCGGTTCGGGGAGTTTGCCTTCGATGATCCAGCCCGCGGCCAAAAATTTCAGATCGTACGAACCGTCAGGATTCATTGCGGCTTCGATTACGCTGTTTCTCGCCGCTGGATGCGCGCTCGACTTTTGCGCGGCAGCATTCGGGTTGAACAAAACGAAGATAGAACACGCTAGAACCACTGAAGTGCACAAACGGCGGAGTGTAGCAGTCATGGAAGCTCCCTTTCTGCGTGCAGCGTGGAACAAGAGCATGAAAAATCCCAAACAAGAACGGGCTCGGGAAAAATCACGCGGTCGAGATTTCAATGCTGACGTTCGATGGGAAGAATATACGCTCCGGTGGCTTTCCATTCAACGGCCAGGCAATCTAAAGTCTCATTTTGAAAGCGCAGGCCCTCACATGGCGGTTCGCATTATGAGAGAAAGGGCTTCCAGCGTTCCAGAATCACTCGTAGCTCATTGACGTCCTCAGGGTGAAGTGTTGGAAGCGGGGGACGCACTGGACCCGCAGCGAAGCCAAGCACGCTCATCATTTCCTTCATGACGGCAACTTCATATCCCTTTCGGCGAGCGCGAAGCCCGTACAGAGGGATCACGTACGTGTTCATCAGGCGCATGAGGGTTGCAGAATCGCCCGCGGAAGCGACCTCATGAAGTTTCAGAGAAAGCTTCGGCGCAACCGTTGCAATGCTCGACGTGTACGTGCGAATGCCAATGCTGTAGTAACCCGGCACACAGTCGTCGCCCGCGCCACCGATCCAATACAGTCGATCGCCAACGCGGTTCATAATCTGTTGGCATCGCCGCAAATCACCCTGGCCATCTTTCCAACAAACGAGCATGGGGACACGTGCAGCCAGTTGTTCAACCCATACCGGCCCCGGGTTGACCCAATCGCGGCTGTACACAAGCAGCCCCAGCGAAGTGGCGTCACCCATCTCGGCATAATAATTGGCGAGTCCTTCCTCGTCGGCATTCGGATAATAGGGAGGCAAAGCCAGGATGCCATCTGCACCAGCCCGCGCCGATTCCTGAGCTAACTCGATACCTATAGGGCCATTGAATCCTGTCCCGGCGATGACCGGAATGCGGCCGTGTACTTCTTCTACCGTTGCCCTTACGACTTCCAAATGCTCGGCCGGCGTCAACGAATACATTTCACCTGTGCCTCCCGCGGCGACAATCGCGGCAATCAGCGTTTCCAGGAGGCGTTGAAGATTTTTTCTAAGACCGGAAACATCCAAAGACAAGTCCGGCTTTAACGGTGTGATCGGGAACGCAATCACACCGCGAAGTTTGCTTCGCAGTTCTTCGGGCTTCATTTGTTCACTCGCGCGGGCGGAAGTGAAGCCATGAAACGCTGGAGTTGGGAGAATGGAAGAGGCTGCCACGACGCCGGCACCGTCGATAAACTTTCGGCGTGAAAAATGTGAGGACATTGTCGCATCTCCTTGTCATACTGTGATTGTCAAATACCCCGAAATTCCAGATAGCGCAAGCGCACCTTGGGAATGCAAGTTCCTGGACGAAGTCGCCTCGCGTATTTTACGCTGTACGCTGTGACAGATAGCAGCCGCGTGATTCTCATGCTTAGGAAACTCCTTGGAGGCAAGCGTTGCTGGTGCGATTAAGCTGCCTCACACTAGTTCTTGTTTTTCTTTGCACCTCATCATCGCTGGCGCAATCGCTTGATCTGGCGGGAATCGCTCATGTAGCCTTTCGCGTGCGCGACACCCAGCAGTCCAGGGACTTCTATCGCTCGCTCGGTTTCGAGCAGGCTTTCGAATTCTCTGAGCCTGGTAAGCCTTCGGTTTTCTATATCAAGATCAATGATCGCCAGTTTATCGAGCTTTATCCTCGCTCCGGGAATGATCAGCAAACTGGCCTTCTTCACGTTTGCTATGAAGTAGCTGAGATAGACAAGCTGTGGGATGAGTACTCGAAACTCGGGTTAAACCCGACGTCCAGCCACAAGGCCCGAGCCGGCAATTTGTTATTTACCTTGCGTGATCCTGGAGGACAATTGCTCGAATATACGCAGTACCTTCCGGAATCGCTGCACTCCGAGGCTTTCGGGAAGCATCTGGGTGTGCATCGCATCTCGCAACATCTGAAACGGGTCGCCGTTCCGGTGGAGAATTTGAGGGCTGCGGAACTGTTCTATACTTCCAGGCTTGGATTTCAACGAGTCGACGCGAGCGATACGACTCGCTTACTCCTCCCTGGAAATTCCGGCGATGAAGTGCAACTGGAAGCAGTAACTCCGTCAGCAAAGCCGCGCCTCGGTTTTGCGGTTGCCCACCTCGCCCAAGCGGCGGATTATTTGCGTGCCTCGGGAATTCCAAGCCAAGCAAATGAGGACTCCATCGCTATCACCGATCCCGACGGTGTGGTGATTTTATTCATTCCGGAAAAAGGCGATTTTCGGAGCGAAACTGGGGTGGCCATTGATAAGCCGCGCTGAGGAGCACGGAAGGATTGGAAGAAGAAGGCATAAAGAGCCGGGGGTATCGCGAACACCATGTGCAGAATGACCGTGAATAGCCGGATATTGGCCGCGCTTCTTGCGTACATGACGGCCGTGAGTCCTGTCTGTGCGGGACAGCAGAAGGAATTCAGTAACTGGCCGGCGGGAAGCTCGCCGAAAGAGATTGGCAAGCGCGTGGCAGAGCGTTTCGTGGCAAGTCCGCACGCAAATTTTGGAAAAAACATCGCGCCTGCGTATATCACCTACCCGGAATCTGTGAGCTGGTACGGGGCTTTGACCTTTGCTCAGTTGAGTGGCGACAAGGATCTTACTTCTCGCTTAATCCGCCGTTTCGATCCCCTGCTTGCGGAAGAATCCGCACTCGTGCCCTTACCGGATCATGTGGACAAAACCGTGTTTGCTGCTGTGCCGCTGGAGATTTACGTCGAAACCCAACAGCAAAAATATCTCGACTTGGGCCGGCAACTTGCCGACAAACAATGGGAGGAGCCAACGCCCGAAGGATTGACATCGCAGAGCCGCTTCTGGATTGATGACATGTATATGATCACCGTGGCGCAGGTGCAGGCTTATCGCGCCACGGGAGAATTTAAATACATCGACCGCGCCGCCCTGGAAATGGCTACATATCTGGACAAACTCCAGCAGCCCAATGGACTTTTTTACCATGCTCCTGATGCTCCCTTTTTCTGGGGTCGCGGCAATGGGTGGGTCGCTGCGGGCATGACGGAGCTGTTGCGGTCGCTGCCCGCGAATCATCCTTTGCGTCCGCGGATCATAGAAAGCTACCGGGAAATGATGGCGTCCCTGCTGCGATTCCAAGGGAAGGACGGCATGTGGCGCCAGTTACTCGATCATCCGGAGGCTTGGCCGGAGTCTTCATGCACGGCCATGTTTACATTCGCAATGATCACCGGAGTAAAAGCTGGCTGGCTTAACCACAGATTTTATGGCAAGGCGGCGCGGAAAGGATGGCTGGCTCTGGTGGGCTATTTGGATCCGAACGGTGATCTGAAAAACGTGTGCGAGGGTACGAACAAGAAAAACGACCTCGCTTACTACCTGAACCGCGCGCGTAACACCGGCGACCTTCATGGTCAAGCTCCGCTGCTTTGGTGTGCTTCGGCGCTGTTAAGATGACGCGAAACAGCGTCGCTCTCGCGCGTTCTCCCGCTATCAGCGGCAGTATTAGGGGAGACCGGCCTGGCGTTGCTTCGTCCGGATTCGTTGCTCGGACTACGACTCTGTCTCTCGACCTTCGGTAGGACGGTAGGCACGGGCGCTTCCTACGGTCCGCGAAATATACTCCAGCAAGGCGGGATCGTAGCTCATGTCTTTTGAGGGCAGCTGGGCAGCGCCGTTCACCAGCGACCCGCTCTCTACCGCGGCGACGGTCCAGCTGGGCAAGAATCCAGCACACTTCTTCAGCCACGTGATGTTGTTGCCCGGTCTGCCGGGAAAGCGGGAGCACTCCGCCCGGACAAAGTCCCACTCCACCACGTCCTGTAGGAACGGATTGCGGGAGAGAAAGAGGCTTGACGGCTTACCCCCCGGAAACAAGTCCGAAAACTCGTAGGGATCGAGGGTGTCTGGCGTCTTGGCGGCCAAGATTGCTTCGTTGATGCAAAGTTTCAATCGCTTCTTAATCTCCGGGTGAATGATGATGGTATTGCATTGGTTGCCATCCATCCAGCCGGGATCACGATGCGCAAACGACACCTTGCCATCCGCGGTCATACCAAAGAAGTTCTTGATGGCACCCGTGTGCCCCGCATCATGCTTTTTCATCAGATGGCAATCGAGGAGGAAGTCCGCATCCATCACCAACTTGGGGATGACATAGGGGCCGCCGTAAGGCATATCCAGCGTCATAGAGGACCCAGCCTGTTCTTCTCCTGCACATAGGACGCCCGGGGAGCACGCTAGCAGGTCGTTTTTCATTTCGTCCGGGAATGGCCGGGAGCAGTCCAGGAAAGTTATGTTGCTGTTCCGTACACCTATGCTGTTCAGGCTTTTGGTTAGCGCGGCCATCATCGCGGGCGAGGTGTTCAACGCCGCCGCTTTCCAATCTCTTCTGGTGTTATTTAAATTGATTTTAACCACGATCTTGGACGCCGTGGAAACCCCGGGGAGGATTCGCGCCCAGGCGTCCTGTGGCGTGGCGGTGCCGGAAAGTTCCATGATGCCGTTTTCGAGCATGTGCTGGATCCTGGCGCTGTCGAACTTTCGCCAATAGTATGGTGTGCCGAAAGTATACGCGGCAGCTACGGCGGGATCGTGTACTCGGACTACCACTTTGTGCCTGTAGCCATCGGCTTCCCATGAACTCACGGGACCGAACAGGCGTGAAGGCGGCAGGGCATTAACCAGAAGCCCGGTGGCCACAGCGCGTGTCGAGGTCTCCAGAAAATCCCTGCGAGTCAATAATCTATTGCGGTTCATGGCATCTTCTCCTGAAACGGATGAAAGACCACCCGTGGCTTTTGCCTCCGCAGGGGCGCGGCACGCGCCCTCGTAGACTGCGAGTGGGAGCCCGCGCGCATACTTGTCGGCACCTCACAAACGATTCCCCAGCTCTGTCAGGACGGCAGTGAGATGCGTCACGCACACCGGTGATACAAGTCACCGTAAGAGTCCCGCACCGCCCGCCGCTCGCATTTCGCTTGCACCAGCTCCTCTGGCACCCGGTCGAGCCATTCAATATCGTCGCTCGATAATGTTCCGTACTGCTTTCCGTCCCACGCGGCTACGCCGGCCGAGCGCGCGAAGCCCACAGAGTAATCCGGCTTGTAGCTCAGCGGAGGATAACTCGTGATTTTCGCTTCCAAGGTTACTAACAAACTCATGAGCTCCCCCGGAAGGCCGGCAAGCCAGGTCTGCGGCGACCTGGCGAGCCTCATCTTCGCCCTCTTGGGTGACCAGCTTTCAGCACTTGATCGGCAGCTGAGCCCGGCTTTTCTACGGCTTGTGGACCGTAACCTCGTTCTACTCGACCGACACAAAATCAAAGTACGCTAGATTGTTCCCTTTCCTGTAGTGCAACGTCAGCACCTGCGGCCCCGCCTGCGGCAAATCGATTTCTCCGCATTCGGCCTTATTCCACATGTGCACTGTCATCCACTCCGGATGTTCTTGAACCGGAAATCCTTTCCACGTGTCCACCGGCAGTTTGCAGTCCGCAGCGGGCTTATCGTTCAGTGAAAATTGAATCGTTTGCCCAAGGTTCGAATACATGGCCACAATTTTGTATCTTCCTGCCTTCTTCACTTCCACCGTGTACTTCGTCCACTCTCCGTCTTCCGTCCACCCTATGTACAGTTGCTGCCATTCCGGCGTGACCATGTTCGGATGGTTCAGGTCCGCCTGCTTTTTCACGTAAGAAATGTCCACACCCTCGCCTTCTCGAAAGTGACATATTTCCGCAGGCACCCCCTCCTCGCAGTGTCCCGGCTTGTAATTCAGTTCTCCGCTTCCGTGATTCACGGTGTCTGTATCGTGATAGGCGACTCCTTCGCCGCCCAGGTCATACAACGTTGCTTGCAGGCGCCCCGGGATTGTCTGCGGACCGCCAATGTGATTCGCATCGTGAAAAGCGGTCCCTTTATACCCCTCTGGAATGTTTCCGGACACACTCAGACCAACAACAACAACCAACACCAGCGTTTGCACACAAAGGTTCTTCGTCATAATAGTCGACCCCGCTGTGTCAACAAGATGGGTATTCCCTCGTGCTCGCCATTGTACCTTATCACTTGGCGCAACGAGGCCGTGCTGCCAGCCGAAGGGACATCCGCACAGTTTTACACTCGGTTCGGGCAGACTGTTCCGGAAGTGCACAGATCACCTGCGCCTGCGTCGATCCAAACTCACGGGCATCCGCTCCGTGGCATGAAAGTGCTAATCACCCGCCGCGTGCAGCACATCAAATTAGCTGTTCGTGTGAGGGACACGCATAGTTTCAACCGCTCCCGACTGCGGAGTTCTGTGTGCGCTCCATATCTCCGTGGCAATCCGCGCCGCGCGTGCGCCTCACAATCGACGTCACAGACAGTCTCCCTGACTGGCAGCGGAATTTGCTTGAATGGACGAAACAGGCAGCTCAACAGAATACGAGCGCTGCCAAGGCGTCCTAACCCACATTTCCATTTTGAGTCGTAATTCTGAATCCTCCGATCGTCGCAATCGTCAATGTTTATAAGGGTGCGAACGCGATGAAGATGTTCAGGAGGTGAATACCTAATGGGTGAGATACAGAACCGGCCCTTTCAGCTTTCCTTCAATGCGTCTCTCAAGGTCGGCTTCCAAGGTTCTCGCGTCACTTCCGACGGCGGCCTGATCCTGGTGCGTGAACTCGACGAGCGGCTCGGGTTCGGCGAACTGATCGCGCAGCATCTGACGGACTTCCGTGGAAAGAATGCGCAACTTGGATTCGCCGACCTGCTGCGGCAATCAGTCTATAGTCGCCTGGCTGGCTACGAAGATCTCAACGACGCCAAGAGGCTCTCCCAGGACCCAGCCTTTCGGCTGATCGGTTTGGAAAAGATTTGGGATCGAGGCGCCGCTCTCACTTCGCGGTTGCAGAGTTTCGAGACCGAGATGCTGGCTGAGGACGCGAACTTCGCCGGGCTGGCGGGCCTCAGCCGAGCATTGATCGCGAAGGCGGAGGCGCTGGATTCAGGGTACCGCACAGTCCTGGACATGGATTCGACGGAGATTCCGGTGTACGGAGAGCAAGAGCAGAGCGCCTACAATGGGCATTTCGAATCGACCTGTTACCACCCTCTGTTGCTGTTCAACCGGGACGGAGATTGTCTGGCGGCCAAGCTCCGTCCCGGCAATGTTCACAGCGCCGAGGGCTGGGAAGAACTTCCGCTGCCCGAGATCGAGGGACAACAGAAACTGGGCAAGGAAGTGGTGTTTCGCGCCGACGCCGCCTTTGCCAAGCCGGAGATTTATGAAGCGCTGGAAGAGCGGGGCGTGAAGTATGCCATCCGCATCCCGGCCAACGAGAACCTGGATCGGGATGTGGGGGAACTGCTGCCGCGCCCGGTGGGGCGTCCCAGTCACAAACCAATCGTGTGGTACAAAAGTTTTCTCTACAAGGCCGCCAGTTGGACGACGGCACGGCGAGTGGTGGCAAAGGTTGAGCATCATGCCGGGGAGTTGTTCCCGCGCATCGGGTTCATCATGACCAATCTGGAGACGCCGAGCCGGGCGGAGGTGCGGTTCTATAACAAGCGGGGCACGGCTGAGCAGTGGATCAAAGAGGGGAAGCAAGCGGTGAAGATGACGCGGTTGAGCTGCCATCGGTTCCGTTCCAACAAAGTTCGGTTGTGGCTCAGCATTCTCGCCTACAACCTGGGCAACCTGTGGCGGCAGCTGGTGCTGCCGAAGGGAATCGGAACGTGGTCGTTGACCAGCTTGCAGCAACGGTTGGTGAAGACCGCCGGGCGGCTGGTAAAGCATGCCCGTTACTACTGGCTATTGCTGGCGGAGAGCCATCTCACGCGGCGCTTGTTCGGAAGCATGCTGCGGCGGATGGAGGGTTTGCCCCTGCCAGCCGGGTAGGCGCGGCAGCAAGGCGAAACCAATCTGGACGACGGAGGGGAGTTGACGGGGGAGGTGTCCGTGAAATGGATTCGAAATCAGGCAAGTCACGGCTTTTCGGCCTGGGCAGAGAACCTGCGGGGACGACAGAGTCTTTGCCGTTGGAACGAATGCGAAAAAGGTGGCGAGCCGGGCGCTCGGGCGTATATTCTCTGGTGGCCGGGCAAGCAAAATCGAAATTCCGGCTGAGTGGAGTTCAGCACCGATAGCCGGTGTAAGAAACGACACAGAAAGTGAGGTCAGATGCGTAGAAACAGTCTGTTCCTCCTCCTCGTCGTCCTTCTCACTTCTGTCTGGACTGCACATGCGCAAGAGGCGTTGGTCGCCATGGATCTTGGTCCCGCCTCAAGTCGAGTGCCTATAACTGAGTCCGATTGGCAGGCGGGAGTCACCTTCGATCGATTCTTTCGGGCGAATGGCCAGAACATTCCTGTTACGCCCACCTCCCGTCTCTGTTGTGTGGGATTCCGCGGCTCTCTACGTGCGCTTTGTTTGCGCAGATCCGGAGCCGATCTATCGGAACGGTGTGCGGCTGCGCCGAACCGATCGTGTCGAAGTGGGCTACTTGGCTCCTGGTGCGCAATAGTAGGATCTTTGGCAATTTGATGCCGATCAGAGTGGGCAGGCATTGGTACGGCACGCCGGACGTCCGGAACAGCACGACGCGAAAACTGAGATTGGCGCGGCTGGCTGGAGCGCGGAAATAACCATTCCCTGGAAGGAAATCGGAGGGCTGCCATCAAAACCTTTCCTGCTGCAGTTGTCGCGCACTCGCGGACTCACCGGTGAAGTGCTAAGCCCGTCAGCCGCGGATTTTCACGATGGTCCGGCAGATACCGTTCGTGCCCCTGCGGCAACAGATCAATTCATCGAGGTCAGCCTCGGAGGCGCAAAGGGGATCAAGACCGCCGGTTCTGGACTGATAACGCTTCCATCGGGCACTCGACGCTGGGAACGCAGAGCCCTGTTGCATCACGCCAGCATCGAGGAACGCAAGCAGCTTGCGCGTCTCCAGCAGGAACTCGGCTCCCAGCCTACGACAGGCCCCAACTTGGCCGAGCGTGTCCATCTTGCGGAAATTTGGTATGACCTGCTGGACCAGGAAGGCGTCAGCTTCCATTGGGATAGTGGCGTTTGGCTGCTGCAGCCCGGAGAACTCAATCCCTGGACAGCCCGGCACAAGTTTAATGATGCGCTCAGGCAAGGCGATGAGCAGGCGGCATGCCAAATCATCGATTCGCTCCTGAAGCATTTCAGCCGTTTATCCCAAGCATGGTTCGCCGATGGGACGCCGGGCGATGTGCGAGAGGATGCGTGGACTCCGATCAGCGTGATCGAGTCTGCCGCTATGGCGAACGACGAAGTTGTCCTGCAAGCACGCGCCGGCCAGAAACCTTTCGACCTGTTCGTTTCGTTTCCCTCGACCGGTGGTGTCCGGCTTCATGGACCGTCCGTAGGCCATTTTGCACCCGCCCAGCTGTCGACCATCCAACTCGCCAAGGCCGCGAACGGAGTTCATGCGGCTTCGAACAATCTCACCGTGGACGTAGCTTTTGGAGCGTTCTGGCATATTGATCTCCGCGCCTCGGGGAACTCGCAACCTGTTTGGGCGCTGCGTCAGGGGGACCTGTCAATTCGTCAGGACGACAGTGGCAAGATTGCGGGCGTGGACCTGAGAGGTGACCTGAAGCCCGCTGACAAAATCGTTGGCCTCGGCGAACGGTTTGATTCTCTCGATCAGCGCGGCAAGACTTTGACCCTGTGGCAGCTTGATGCATGGGACTCCACCACATTGGGCGGTCTCAGCAACCAGGCATATAAGCCGGTCTCGTACTGGCAGAACACATCCGGATATGGAGTGTTTTGGAATACCAGCTATGAAATCCGCGCCGATTTCGGTAATGACCAGGAGAATCGTTATCGCGTGACGGCAAACGGCCCCACGTTTGATCTCTATATCTGGCAAGGTGAGCCCAAAGAGCTCCTGCAAAGGTACACGGCTCTGACCGGAAGGCCGTTATTGCCGCCGGCATGGGCGTTTGAGCCGTGGGCGGGAGGAGGAGGCGAACGATGGGCGGAGGAACGGTGGGAGAGCCCCACGCAGAACATCTTGAATGTCATTGACCATTTCCGCCGGCTCGACATTCCTCACTCCGCTATTTACGCCGAAGGTCCGGCAAGCTTTGATCCTCTCTTGCATCGCAAGCTCGCGCCAATGGATATTCACGTCCTGACATGGGGCCGAAGTCAGCCCGTCGACTGGACCATGGACAGAATCAAAGCAGCTCTTCCGGATGTTTCCGAAGATAAGCTCCCGCTGATGAGGCTGGCGACCGGAAAGATATATCTATTACAGCCGCCTCACGTGTTAGCCCCGCAGTATCCTTATATTGATTTCACGGCACCACGCAGCATCGATCTGTTGCGTGCGTTTTGGAAGGAGCGCCTGGATCTAGGAGTCGCCGGGACGATGGCTGATTTCGGGGACCTGGTTCCGCGCGATGCGCTGTTCTACGACGGTTCAACCGGAGAAGAGATGCACAATTGGTACGTCCGTTCATACAACCATGCGGTGCATCAAGTATTTCAGGAGCGCCGGGGAGATGATTTCATCCTGTTCGCGCGCGGTGGTGCGCCAGGAAGCCAGGTGGATGCCGGACAGATGGCCGGAGATCACGCCACGGATTTTCGGGGTTTCGACGAATCGATCATCGGTGGCCTGAGTGTCAGCACATCGGGATTTTCCAATTGGGGTTCGGATGTTGGTGGCTATTGGGGCAAGGCCGACGAAGAAGTGTATCTGCGCTGGGTTGAGTTCGGCACATTCTCTCCTCTGATGCGTTTCCACGGAACGGAACCGAGAGAGCCGTGGTACTACAGCGAAGCCGCAGTTGGCGTCTACAAGAAACTGATGTGGGTGCGGGAGAATATCGTCCCCTACGTCTATGGCTCGGCCCAAGACACGCATGCCACCGGTGTTCCGCTGATGCGCTCGATCCCAACGGTTGCCTGGGACGAATACATGTTCGGGGATGACATGCTCGTAGCTCCGGTTCACTCCCAGGGAGAGCATCGTACGATCATTCTTCCCCCGGGGCATTGGACCGATCTTTGGACGGGAGCGCCCGTCGCCGACGGTAAACATGAATGTAACGTTCCCGTCGACGACATTTCGGTTTTCCTGCGCGCTGGCGCGCTGGTTCCGGTGGAATTAGCGCCCAACCTTGCGCTCGGTGAATCGATGTCTGAGGGCAAGGTGTCCGCCTTGATGGTGACTCCGCCGGATACGGAACCGACCACGCATAACTGGAAACTTCCGGCTCATTCGGAGGTCACACAGCTTCATTTGGCCGCCGAGGCCGACGGCTTTACCGTTACGGCCGAGAACTGGCGCGAGCTCCAATATGTGCTCGTATCGGGACTGCGAACCGCCACCAAGAGCGTTACCGTTGACGGCCAGAGCGTGCCGGAGTTTGACGCGGAACAGAAGATTTCGCTTCCACCGGGATGGCAAATGGTAGGGAGCGACCGGTTGCTCGTTCGCCTGCCAGTCGGTCTGAAACACGTGATCCGCTTTTCTGAGAAGTGACGGCGAAAGAATCTATAAGGGTTTGCTCTTCCAGGCAAAGAAGAATCACGTACGACCAGAACACGAAGTCCTCAGACAGGTCCGTAAAATGGAGAAGCTCGCCCCGGGTAGCGCAGCAGTGTTTGAATACCGGCGAGACGGCTATCGTGCACTGCTCGGGAATGTTCTTCTCCGAGTTCGATCGCAGAGCCAGAGTTTAGTCGAAAGATTTTTTTTCGATGGGCTCGTTCTCAGGCGAAGAGTTCCTTTCCTGCAAAATCGGCCTTTGCCGAATGTACTATGACGCCGTGCGTAAACTTCTAGTGGTCCCGATGGGCGATAATGACGCGCTTTGCCCTAGAGCTGCGCCACAGGGTTCTTGTTGAGGTAGAAGAGCTGGGCTAGCGCCTCATGACGGTAGAAACTCTTGATGATTCGGACGCCTGACACAGGAATGCCACAATGCCTTTCACCACGCTGACCGATGAAGAAGAAAAAGAAATGTGACGGCTGTCGCGTCTCTACTGGAAGGAAGCCCTGCGATGCGACGAGCGAAGGCGCATCGCCCAGGATGCGTCATTCTCGGCTCCGCGCTCGAAACCCTTCTGATCCTCATGATTAATTGTTTCTCGGACGAGGCGGAGCTGACCGGAAGGCTTACGCTGAAAAAGGGGGTGCCAAAGCCCCCATTGGATTGGCAGCTCGTGGAATTGTTGAGAGTAGCGAGAGCCGCAAAGTGGCTGCCTGCGGCCTTGAACCCGGACGACGACTGGGATAGCAGAAAGGCACGCATCGGTGACTGTGCCGAGCTGGTTCGTATGGTTAGAAATCTCGCGCACCCGGCGCGCTATTTGAAGGATCATTACCGCAAGAGGGTCACAAAGAAATATCTCCAGAGGCAGTTCGAACTCGTGCTCCTCTGCCGGGACTGGCTTTCCACTCGCAATAACAAAGCCCTCTTGGAACATATGAAGGCAGAAGGTACTCGCTCACGCTATAGCGAGAAGTACCGCCCCGTTTTCGGTGCGGATGTCATTTTGGCAAAGGACAGGCACTCTTTCCGCGCTTTCCATCTGCCTTGTTTTCACACTCAAATTATGCTTAGGATATGGGCTGCGGAGGCTCTTCTCCCCGACGAGACTTCTTTCGCTTGAAAGGAGCCCCACCCTACTGCGGAGGATTTTGACCATGACTCCTAATCCTAATATCTCTCGCCGCCGGTTTATGCAGGCTGCCGGTGCGGCTTCAGCGGGCCTGGCTCTGGGCCCCTACTGGGGGTTCGGCAAGGCCACCGTCATTAAGCCCCTGCGGCGCGACATGGGCCGGATGCATTTTGAGGCGACCACGCTCGGCCTGGGTGGACAAGCGTCGCTGCAATGGACGCCAGCGGACGTCGATCCGGTCAAGATCATTTTGAAGGCGTTCGATTTGGGCATCAACTATTTTGATACCTCTAACGCGTACGGCCCAAGCCAGATGAATTTCGGTAAAGCCTTTCGGAAACTCCATTTGACGCCCGGTCAGACGGGATATGACGAACGGCGTCGTCGCGAGATCTTCCTGACCAGCAAGACCATGCTGCGTTGGGGAAAGGGTGGATATGCGAAAGAGAACTTGCGAAGCTTCAGCGACGGCGAGCAAAGTTTTCACGCCATCGATGACCTGAAACGCACCCTGACGCAAGTCTTCGGCGATGGAAGGGGGGCCTATCCTTCCGGTGCATATCTGGATATGGTTCTTATCCATAATCTGAGCTCCATGGCAGAAGTCGAGGCGGTCTGGGAAGGTTTCGACAAGCCGGACCCTCGCGCCGAAAACATCGGGACGATGGCGGCCCTGCTGGATTATCGCGACGGCACTAATCGCACAGGTCTCAACCCCAAAGAGGAGAAGCTGATTCGCCACTTGGGATTTTCCGGCCATCATTCACCGCCGGTGATGATCGAAATGATTCAACGGGACGAGGGCAACGTTTTCGATGGCATGCTAGTGTCCATCAACGCCAACGACCGGCAGAGCTTCAACATGCAGTACAACATCAATCCGATCGCGGTGGCAAAAGGTATGGGGGTGATCGGCATGAAGGTGTTTGCGGATGGCGCCATGTACAGGAAGGAACCCGACCTAGAACCGCACACGGCCCAACACATCGTCCGAACCGTAGGCAGTGACTCGCTACCGAGCCGGCGGTTAGTGGAATACGCGTTGTCGACACCGGGCATTGGCACGGTCATCATCGGTACGGGGCAAATCTCCGAGGATCCCGAGAGTTGCCAACTGCAACAAAATCTCTCAGCGGCGCAAATCGCGCCCAAGGGGCTTAGCGCTACCGACCGGGTTGCCATCGAAAAATTGGCTAGCGTGCCGAAGGATGGCAAGACGAACTATTTCCAACTTCCTAAGCAGGAAATGACGCCTCCCCGGGATGCCTTGGCCAAGCAGGAAATGCGTGCGGGGAAACGCGTAGTCAGCCTGAACTGGCAAATGGCCTATGCCGGCGACGAACCGATTTCACACTATGAGATCTGGCGGGATCACCAGATGGTGGACCAGGTAGCCTACCAGCCACAGACCAGCAAGAAGCCGTTTGAGTTTGCCGATGCCGTCAGCGACAAGACTGCTCACACTTATCAAATTGCTACTGTCGACGCGGCGGGTCACAAGGCCTTGACTGAAGAAATCCACGTGGTGTCAGTTGCCTAGCAGGCGGGTGGCGGAGAAATAGCGTGTCGCTTGAGGCTGGGCTGTTCCGCGATCCAGACGGCAAAGAGCAAATCCCATTCCCACCATATCTCCGGAAAGATGCGCTGTGCGCCGCGCTCGTGAAAGGCTTTCCGCCGCCCTGTGCAGGTGTGCGGGAAGAGTGCAGTAGTCGGCGAGCGGATTCTGGCGTCGAAGACACAAGGCCACAGCTCGCGAGAGATCGCCTCAATCCTCGGGCTCCGCAGCATAGCCTCGTTTCACTGTCCGTTTTCGCCACCACTCGTCCCACTAGCGGCCAGTGAGACTTTCCCTCGTTTGTCCTCCCAAAGACTCTTCTTCTTTGCCTTCAGGCCCTTAGTGGACACCGAGAACTGGCAATGTCGAACTGTCGGAGCTTTACAAGTACATAAAACTCCTTGGCGCCTGGCTCTACCGATACTTCCCCAGGCACCAACTGAACAAAAGGATTTTGCTTTTCCTGGCAAAGAACCACGACCTACAAGGTTTTGGCCTGCACCGTTCTTCTTACTCACCAATGGGGGATCTCGGGTATCCGACCGAGACAATTGCAGAAGCTTGGTATGTCCATCCATCGGAACACTGGTCGGGCGAGCAATGGCGGGTGACCCGCGAGCTCAATCACATTCCTTCCTACAAGCCGGAAAATGGCTTCCTAATCCGAAACGACGGTTTCCTAGACCGTTGTAGCGCTAACACGTTTCTGAAAATCGGGTAGATTGCATTCGTCCTGTCACCAGGCCCACCTCTGATCCAGCTGGACCCCGATACGCAAATAACATTCACGTTTGGGATGGCGGTTTGCCTGTGCACGGGCACGCGACTAGTCTCCAGTAGCGACTTCCACCTCCAGCGCAGCTTCATGAGTAAGGTGCGGCATTGACAACTGGTAACCCGTATTCCGCGCCCGCTGGGAACGAACCCGGTCTTATTGCCAGAAGACATTCCTATTGATCTTTCCGCGATGCACCAAGTCTTAAATCCAAAGCGCATGAGTTTCTGCGCAAGAATTGTCTTTATCGTCGTTCTAACCATGAAGCCAGGACTGCTGGCGCCCTCGTTGAATCGCCTCGCTAGGTGGTGCGCGGACGCTCGCCGAAGCTCACGCTCCCTCGGGAAAAGGGTTAGCATGTGTACATCTTGAGCTTTTCGCGTTCTTTGTAACCATGGGCAGAGTTTGGAATGAGGAAGTGGGGAGGCTATGTCCCGCGAAATAAGATTTCTGCATGTGGTGCTTACCTCGTTGCTGGCTTTTTTGACGGCTCTCGTGTTGGCGGCGGGAGCTCTGCCTCGAAGCGATTCCCGGCCGTCATTGCAGGTTCTTAAGTCGCTGGAATACACCAAAGCGACAGACGGTAAGGCGAGTGGGGCGCTCGGATATTCTGAATTGTGGGACTTGATGAATGCCTGCAAAGCCTATGCGAAGGGCGTCGAGATACTCCCACGATTTCACGAACCTATTCTGACGAGGGGTGAAACGGGCATTTCCGTATTTAAGAAAGTCTCCCCTAGCGTCGTGATGGTGGTCACCGCGAATTTCAAAGACGACAAGGTTACCGATTCGGGTCTCGGAACGGGAGTCATCATCAATCCTGCGGGCGACGTCCTGACCAATTGGCACGTCATCCATGGATTTGAAACAGGAATCATCTTTCTGAAGCCTGCCTTTGGTACGGAACCGGATAAGAACGACGCGTACGGAGTGAAGCTTATTTTGGAAAGTGAACAGGCAGATTTAGCCATGCTAAAGATTGTTAAGCCTCCCGCCGGTTTGCTTCCCGTGAACTTCGGTGATCTTTCCTCCATTCAGGTGGCCGAGGATATCCACATCATTGGCCATCCGCACGGTCAATTGTGGTCCTACAGCACGGGAGTCGTCAGCCAGGTCCGCAACAATTTCGACTGGGAGTATGCGGATGGATCGAAACACGTCGCCAGAGTGCTGCAACTGCAAACGGCGATTAATCCGGGCAATTCCGGGGGCCCGGTGCTCGACAACAATGCGAAGATGCTAGGCCTCGTCGCGATGAGCGAAGAGGGACAAAACCTGAACTACGCCGTGGCCGTGGACGTCATTAAGGATTTTGTGAGCAAAGCGCTCGCGAACAAAACCAGAGGAGCAGATGCGCCGTCCTCCGCCGAGAGCGGAGAGCCATTTGTCGCGAATACCGGGGATGGCCTGTCCGTAGTGAAAATTGTCTACGCAAATCTGGTTTCCTACACAATCCGCGATCCAAAAGGCGTCCCGATCGAGCAAATCGCCGAGAGCACCGACGGAGACCTCTTGACCGGTTCGAAGCGCAATGAATTCGGCGGATTTTCGGAATGGGTTTTCAAACCATCTTCAGGAAGACCCGTCTCCATAAAGTCTTCCGGAGTCGAACCCGATGTGGTCACTCACGCTGACGCAAACTAAGGGAGCGGGCACCACAAAGTCATTGGACCTCGGTGCAGGAGGTAGAGAACTAAAGTGGCATTGCATCTAGACCGAGAACATCTTTGCATGGGAAGCGGGAGACGCTTGGCGTGTTCTGCCATCATTTTCTGGAGTGTCATGGCCCTTTCCGGCGCGTCCGTCTTCGCACAACAAAACGTAGGCTTCGTGCTCGAAATGCATGGAAAGTGGACTGACGGTCACGCCCAGGGGTTCTTGAAATTGGGGCAACTGCTACCGTCAGAAGCGGTGTTGGCGAACGCCGCTCCAGTGGACGAGGACCGCATCGTTATCGCGAATCTCCATGGCGAGATTATCAAGACAGTTCGCTGCAAAGATGGAGTTTGCCGAGAGTGCACTGAATCAGGAGCCTGTTACAATCCCATCCATCCGCTGCCAAAGGCCGGGGACTCGGCAGGAAGCGTCACAACATTGCTCAATGCGGTGCTCGACCTCTTTGTGGAAAAGCCGGAACGTTACTCTGTTCACAGAGTGCGCGGAGCGGCCCCAGAAGTCATAAAAAGTGAGGTTGTCCGGCTGGACGCTAACACAGTCGAGCTTGCTTCGTTGTTCGAAGGCAAGGAGAAGGGTCGCTACGAAGTACAGTTTGTCCCGATCTCGGAGAAGACCAATCGTGGCGAAAAATCCTTCGAGGGCAGCATCAACTGGAATCCAGGCGAGAAGGCAGCCTTAGCTTTGCACGGCCTTGTGCAAGGCCTTTACGAGGTTCATCTGTTCCGCGGCTCGTCAACGACGACCGCTTGGATCCTTTTGTGCGGCGGCGCCGGGTACCAACATTCGGCGGACTCCTTCGGGGAGTTTGTGCGTCAGACGAAGAGCTGGGGCAAAAACGTCACGCCGGCGACTAAGCAAGCCTATCAACGTGCTTTTCTCGAGTATCTCGATCTGCACAGATCGGGGTCAGACCAGTGACCGTCGAAGAACACGGTGCCCCTGCCGCAGGTGAGGTGAAGAGAACGGATACCGTTCCGCGACCCCGCTTTGCGAGACGCCTTTTGAGGGCACTCCCCGTAGTTGCGGCCCTGGTGCTTCTGACCTGGATATTCGGTCACTCCGGTGTACTTCATAGAGTCGAAAGAGTGGTTTCGGACGCACAGGTGCGCCTGAACCGCGCCCCGACCGACAGCCCCGTAGTCGTCGTTGACATCGACGACGAGGATTATCGAGAGCTTTTTGGAAGCACCAGCCCGCTGGATCCAAAGCAACTGGAGAAACTCGTCTCCGACATTGCGAAAGGCCAACCGTCCGTGATCGCAATCGATATCGATACGTCCGATGCGCGATTCGCAACACAATTTACGCTTGGGAACTGGAGTCCTCAATTGGTGTGGGAGCGGGAGCTTCGTGACGTCCCGCAAGAAGGTACAGAAGGGCAACAACTACACCCTCTTGACATACTCGGCGGTCAGAAAGACATCAATCCTGCGACGAATTCCTCGGGTCTCCCCCTTCTCATTGACGACTCCGAAGATAAAGTGACCCGGAGGTACCGTCGGTCGATATCCACACAAAGAGGCCTGCTGCCTTCCCTTTCGTTTGCCATTGCAAAGGCATATCTCCGAAACGACCCTGAGAAGCTGGAGAAGCTCGAAGACTCACAGCAAGATCTCCTCATCCGCTATTCCGGAAATCCAGAGGGTTCCCACCGGCTCCATTTTTCCGCGAGAAAGATAACCGATCTTTCGAAAGACTGGCCTGAGGCGAGTCCGATTCGGGGCAAGATCGTCCTCCTGGGCGGCTCCTATCTGGGACAAGACCGGCACGAGACCCCCATAGGACAACTGACCGGACTGGAAGTGATGGCCAATGTCGTGGAAACGGAACTGGCGGGCGGCGGTGAACAACCCCCGAGCAGCGCGGTCCTACTCCTCCTCGAACTGTTTGAGGCGTTTGTCCTGATCCTACTGTTCCACGCGCTGAGATTTCGGCTCGCCCTCGTGTGGAGCATTCTTCTCATCCCCGTGATGGCCATGTTCTGCAGTTTCCTTGCCTATCGAAATCGAAGCCATTTTGTGCAGTTCGTATTCGTTCTGCTGGGGCTGCTCGTCTTCGAGGTGTACGAACATTTCCGGAGGAGCACCATCCCGAACGTATACCATGACATCAAAGGGGTGTCCCACTCGTGAGCCTCCCGACGGACTTTGCGTGGCTGTTTCTGCTCTCGTTCGCTCGAATGACTTAGGGGTGAAGCATAGGAAAGTAATCGCTCCGATTTTACGTAACGGGTTCATAAATGTTCCAGAATAGAAATCGATAAGCCTGTTTGTAACGCGGTGAGGATGCTCTGCGGATTCAGAATGGGCAAAGAAACCCAATTCCGGGCGATTTTCTGTCTGTGTCTTTTCGTGTCCTCGTTTCTCTGTCACTCCGCGCCTGCCTTGGCACAAGATCGGGCGAGTGCGGATCCGACAATCCCCGCGGAGTTAACGCCAGCAGACCCTGAGATCCAAGCGCTGCTGGCATTTGAATCCTGCAAGCCGAACGGCGCTGCCTGGACAGAAAAGCTCGAGAAGGCGCTGGAAATGGCAAACAGTCGGGGACTCGTCGGTGACCGGGCTCTTCTTGAAGCCTCGCTCGCTTCCGCGGTCTTCGTCCAAGGCAATACCGAACAAGCCTTTCTGCTCTTTCAAAAAGCGCTACAAGACTCGATCGATGCCAAAAGGCAGGTCCTGCAGGCCGACATTCTCATTTCGCTTTCCTCCGAAGCACAGATGAAAGGGAATACCCAGGGAGCGATGGATCTTATCCATCAGGCGCTCTCCTTGTCTGAGAGGAGTGGAAACCTCTATGGAAAGGCTAGGGCTCTTGGCGAGTTAGGAAAGCTCGAACTCCAGAGCGGGAAAAATGACGAAGTGGCAAGTCTGATCGATCAGGCGCTCGACATCGACAAGCTGAACGGATACAAGTTCGAGGCCCTGCACCTTTTCTACAAAGGTTCGTACCAAGGTTTCATTGGGAAAGCGCAGGAAGCGCTCCAGACCTTAGCCGACGCCAGGGTAAAGGCCATCAGCGCCAAGGACACCTTGACTTTCATTCAGGCCGACAATGCGTATGCCTTTGGATTGGTGAAGAAAGGCAAAGTCGACGAGGCCCTCCGGCAGATGGATTTGGTCAATCGAGCCGACATGCGGGAATTCGTTCCGGATGCCGCCCTTCGAACCTGTTTGGAATCATACCTTCAGCTCCCTTTCGTGCGCTTAATTTGGCTCGAGGGCTTCGCCAATGTTCTTGAGGCCGCCAACCAAAAGGAAAGACAAATTAGCGTTTGGGAGGAAATATTTTCGACAAGCCAAGGATTGGGCTTGACCGCTGGAGAGGCCGAGGCCAAGGAAAAAGCCGCAAATCTCGAGAGTCAGTTGAAGAAAACGGATGAGGCACTCAAAGATTATGCGCTGGCAGCGGACCTTTATCGGAAGCTGGGGAACGAAGTCTTCCTCGATCGCGTCGAGATATCCGAATCCGTCTTGCTCGTGAATGTCGGTCGAGGAAATGAAGCCGTCCCCTTGGTGGAGGAGATCGCGTCCTATGCCAGACGACTCAATCTCCGTGAACTCGAATTTAGAGCAAAGATCACGCTCGCCGGGATCTATCAGCCAGCAGGTGAGATGGCCAAGGCCCGCACCGCCCTCGAAAGGGCGACCTCCTTGGTTCATCCCGGTCCCTTTGATGAGGAGCTTGACAGTAAAACGGTTCACCTCGCATACGTCTCCCTCAGCGACGTTTACCGGAAGCTCGAGATACCCACAAAAGAACTCATTTCCATCGATCAGGCGTTTTTCGTTTCTTTTCACCTGAAAGACGACGCCGCGCAAAAAAGCGAGGTCAACTATCTTGACCAGCGTCTGAAAGAACTGCGCATTCGGGAGCTTGTGGAACAGCGCCAAAAGGAAGGTCAACTCTCCGAATCCCTGATCTATTCCTACATTCTGTATTTGCGCGACGGAATGCCTGCCAAACCCGCCGAAGATGCAAACTGGCAGCGCATTCTGAGTCTGCCGCTCCAGATCATGCAGAAGCCAGGAGGAGCCGGTGACCTCACAGAGATATTGAAAGACCTGGGGCCCCTGCTGAACTTCGAAAAGCTTCCGTTACTGAATGCCCTAGCAAGGTACTACATGGCGGCTGGGGCGGATCCTGGTTTGACCGAAAAATATGCCCTTGCAGCAGAGAATCTGGTGAGCGGCCTCCAGGGTGACTGGACCGGGCTTAAGGCGGAATGCACGTGTCAGCTCGCCGTGTCTTATGCCCGGCAGGGTAGGAATGTACTCGCACAAACGAAAGGCGCCGAATGTGTCAACCTTGCTGCCAAAACGCAGAATGAACAGCTGATCGTCTATGCGGACGCAGCGAACTCCATGGTACAGGCGCAAACCGGCAACATTGCGGCAGCCAAGAGTTCGCTTCAGAAACTGATCGCAAAGAGTCCCGACAGTCCCGACTTACTCGTTCAACTAGCAATGTCGTTTGCCAGTGCAAAGCTTTACGACGAGGCAAATTCGCAGTTGAGGTCTGCCGTCCGCAAACTTCTGTCGGCGGGGGATAAACGAACGGCCGCAGGGGCCTATGTGCGGGTGTCGATCGTTCTAAATTCAGATTCATCTGATGCCGCCAAGAAATTGCAATTGGAGTATTTGAACGCCGCCTTGAATCTCTTTCGCGAGCTTAAAGCACCGGCCGATGAAGGCAGCATTCTCGTCGGACTAGGGGACTATTTCTTAAGAGTTTCCGAGAACAAGTCCGCCGTGGATGAATATGCGAAGGCCAAAGAGCTTGCGCAGAATGCAGGCCAAAAGAATATTCTCGCGCAGTCGCTGTTGGGGCTGGGTAATGCCTACCAAGCCCAAAAAGACTTTGCCAAAGCGAGTGAATCTCACGCGGCTGCCGTAACTCTTTTTCATGAATTGAGCAACAGCGTGGGCGAAACGAACGCACTCCGCAATTTAGGACGGGACTACTATCTGCTGAACGATCCAGGAAAAGCGCTACCCGCTTTGTTGGAGGCCCGGAAGGTGGCAAATAGCGCGGGTCTTATCTACGCGTACTTTGCCGCGTATTTCCTGGGCGACTACTACGATTCCCAGGGTGAATATGAGAAGGGACTCGCGTCCTTTCGAGACGCGGTAGAGATTACGACCAAAGCCGGCGATACGGAGCATTCTGCATACTCCCATCTTGCGCTTGCTGGGGTAGTTGGCTTTCTTGGGGCTTGGGAGGATTCTGTAACCGAAACGGAAATTGCTCTGAAACTCTTCGAAACGCTCGGAAATAGAGAAGGGCAGGCGGACTGCTGGGCCCACCTCACGTCAATCTATTCCGATCGAACTTCGTCCCTCAAAGATTTCGACAAGGCCCAAGAGTGCTATCGAAAGGCTTTGGAATTAGGGTACGGAAAGACCCTCGGGCTCGACCTCCTGGAGATATACCTGCAAACCGGGAAATATCGCGAGGCTGCAAGGATAGCGAGAGAGGACATTCAAGACTGTGTGAAGGAAAAGGACACGAGTTGTCAGGCGCACGGGTTGATCAGTTTGTCCGAAGCGGAGCGGTTAGGCGGAAACCTAAAGGCATCCCGATCTGCGCTAAACGAAGCGCGTCCGCTGGTCGCCAAGTCCCCAGATCTCTACTTAAAAGGACGGCTGCAATACCAAGGATCCCGGCTACTCGCCTCGGAAGGCAAGCTGAACGAGGCCCTGAGCTCCTACCAACAACTTATCGCCCTGATCGAAACGATCAAGGGACGGCTTGGCGCACGGGAGCAGAAGGGACTCGCGGAAAACTATAGCTTCATTTATGACGAGCTCGTGGCGCTGTTATATTCCATGAGCAAGAATTCCCCCAAGGACCAGCTTGGCTTCGCATCCACGGCGCTCGAATACGCCGAGAAGAACAAGGCAAGACAGTTCGCTGAAAGTTGGGGGCGGGTGTTTAAGAGTCAGATGGCGCTTTCTCTTCCGGCTTCGGTTCGAGAACGCGAGCAGTCCCTCTACTCGCAGCACGATCGTATCGCGGCAAAGCTCGCAGAAGCATCCGATTCCGCCGATCCATCGCAACACGCTCGCGTGGCAAGCCTAAATTCTGAGCTTCTTGGCGTGCAGAGCCAGATCCAAGTCTTTCTCAAGGACCTGCGAAGCGTGTCGCCTAAGTATGCCGCCATTGCTTACCCGGAGGACATCGCAATAGCCAATCTCCCTCTCCGGCCCGGAGAGACCCTTGTCGAATTCAAGATGGCAGAAGACTCTACGTTCGTCTGGATAGTTCAGAATCCGGATGGCAAGGAGAACAAGCTCAAGGCATTTTACGAAGTCGTGAAAAACCGAGCTTGGTTCGTCGATAAAGTGTCCTTGGTCCGAAGCCAGCTTAATTCCGCTCATCCGGAAGCCGTGGACTTGAAGATCTGCGAAGATTTGTTCGCAGCACTTTTCCCAAACGACACGGCAAAGATAATTCAGGATTCCGACGACCTTGTCCTGATACCAGACGATGCACTGTTCGTCCTGCCTTTTGAACTGTATTCGCCGGAGGCGTCGAGAGGAGAATTTCCACTCCTGAAGAAAGCCACGACGTACTACCCCTCTGCCGTCTCTCTGCGCCTTGCTCGAAACGCCAAACTTCCGTCCAACTGGCAAGAGTCTTTCCTGGGTGTCGCTGACCCCATCACCTCGGCGCGAGATGAGAGATTCGAATTGGTGAAGCTGCAAAATACACCGGAAAAGAAAGCTTCCGCCGGAGACCAAGGTTCAAACGAGAAAGCACAGGTAATAGCACCGGATTCAGAAAAATTACAGTCGAGAGGGTATTCCTTTGAAAGGCTGCCTGGCACTGCCCTGGAAGTTCAGAGCATCGCTTCGCTGCTGAAAGAAAGAAAAGAGACGGTGGACGTGCGCATTGGTGTCGACGCGACCAAAAGTAAGCTCCTCGATACCGATCTTTCCAAGTTCAGGTTCTTGCATTTTGCGACTCACGGAGTCCTTGCCGTGGACACCGGTGTTCAGGAACCTTCCTTGGTTCTTTCCTCGGATGGCGGGGATTCCTCCCATATGTTTTTGTCCATGTCCGAGATTCTTGGCCTAAAACTGCAACCCGAGTCGGTCGTGTTGTCGGCCTGCAACACCGGATCCGGGAAGATTAGCCGAGCGGAAGGCGTTATGAGCCTGGGGCGAGCGTTCCTGGCTGCAGGCGCCGAGAGTGTAACCGTCAGTTTGTGGCAAGTCTCTGACGACTCGACCGCCTTGCTGATGGAAAGATATTACAAGGGCATCTTGGAAAATAAGAAGAAGAGCGTGGCATTGGCAGAGGCACGCTACGCCGTGTTTACGAGTGGCTCGACAAACCCCTTCTTTTGGGCCCCGTTCATAGTCATCGGCGAGTAAACACTGATCAGTCCGTCCGGGTCGAACTCAAGATACCTCTTCCAAGGTAGCGTTCAAACGAGGTGTGCAACGGTTTCCAAGACCGTTGTAGCCCAGAGGAACTGTGACAACCCAAACCGAACGCAACGGTAGGAGTGGCCGAGAGGCTGAAGGCGGCGGTTTGCTAATTCATTCTGCCCTGTTCGTGCTCACACCGTTTCATTTGTATTCAACAACTTACGACCCTATCATTTGCATCGGATGCGCTCATTTGCAGCCTAGAGTGCACCGAGAGTGCACCGGAACCAAGCAAACCACCGCTTTGAGTTAGGCCAAGTTTCTCGGCTCATGTAGGCGGATCAAAGCAACTTTGAAGTACTGGGGAAGTCCTGCGACCCCCCTGACCAAAGACCCGGAACTCGCGGCATCTAAAGTAGGTTTAACCCTGCTTTGCTCCGGCAGCATTTTAGGGGGCAAAAGCTACAGCCGGTTGTCACTCCCTTTTTTTGTCCTGGCCAAATGACGCTCGGTCGCGAGCAACCCTACGATCGATTCATACGAAAGTATCGGCGATACGTTGGTATCAGTTCGCGTGAAGTGTTCTGCTAGTGGCGCTTGATGATGACGACGGTCTTATCGTCAATGCGGTCTTGCTCGCCACTCTGGCGCAATTCGTCGTCCCTCTTTAGGGCGTAGTCGAGTAAGGTATTGCAGATTTCCTTCGCCGAAAGCTGATGGTGTTCACGCATCACTTTTTCAAGACGGCTGCGTTCCTCTTTATCGCCGCCGCTATACACGCCGTCGGTGTAAAGAAAGAAGATGTCCCCTGTACTCATGAGTGTGAGTTCGGCAATGTCCGAAGATTTCACTCGTCGCTTCCGGTAGTCCAAAGAGAGATATCGGTTCCGGTCAGGATGGTCTTCCGGAATTTGCAAGCCGAGAGGGAGAAACTGCACCATCCGACTCTTGTCCAATTCTACGAACCTGCCAAACTCCGCGGAGTAGACAAGTGGTGGCGGATGTCCGAAATTCACAAATCGAAAATTGCCGGATGGCCGAATCTCGCCATACAGCATCGTAGCGATTTCTTGTACCCCATCCGTCAAACTCCGCCCGAGTGCATTGCGCGCCGTGGATGATTGAGCCAGTCGTAGATTCATTCTCTCGAACAATTCCGGGGTAGTCTTCCCGCGGTGATCGAACTCCGAAAGCATCAGCGCTTGAAACGTGTCATGGACTGTCGAGGCGATTTTCGCGGCAATTATTCCGTGGCCTTCGGCATCGACCAGGAGGACTCCGGCGGTGCTGCGTAGCTCGCGCAAGTCTTCGGCAACACGCACCTGCTCCGAGCTTCGCGCTTCCCGGTACGCGGTTTCCTTTTCCGGACTGAAGCCTGGGCGCGATTTCAGCCAGTTGACATGGTCGTCAACGGAATTGCGGGGCGATGCACCGACGGCTAGCTTCTCCAGATACTCCTGCGAGCGCTTCAGCGCGAGCTGGATGCGACCGTCGATGTCATACCGTTGCTGAAAATTGATGTATTCAAACAGGTCACCCCCCACCGCTCCGGCGGGAATCGAATTGCCATACATCTCGATCCCGGGCAATTGAGGAATTGCGCCCTCTACCGGCATCAGGCGCTTGCGCAGGTATTCGTCGATGTTCGTCGGGATATACGAGTTTCCCATCCCGACCACTTTACCGCACGTCGCACCCCGCTAACCACAAACTCTAGAAATCCACTATTACGCGAAATCCCATCACGGCAGCGACTCCGTAACTGAGGAGACTTGCCGTCAATCCTGCACCGGGCGGTCAAGATCAAATGGGTAGTAGACTCTCCACTCGGCATCGTAGTGCGCCTTTTCCATTTTTTGTTCAAGATAGAAATCGAAGTTCATTCCGGCTGTTTTGAAGATCTTCGTGTCGTTCTTCGAAAATCCTGCGCGGTCCATGAGAAAGCCGACGGCCTGATGGTACGGGTAGCTGTGCTCGACTCCTCGCAAAATCTGGGCGATCTCCTCAGTCTTGACCATTCCTCTTTCACGCGCTTTCTTAAAAGCTTTCAGTACTGTTCTTACCCCGCCGCCATATTGGGGGCGCACCGTTAAGTCGACCAAAGTCCTCGCGACGTTCGTTACCTGGATTCGGCCGATATCAGGCTTGTTTACCCAAACAACTCCAAGACAGTCTGTGCTCTTTCCGTTGACCAGCACGTACTCCATTGCATCACGAGGATCGGAGCTTCGATATCGGAGGTTGGATTCACGCGGTGAACGGGAAAAGGCCGCATCGATCCCAGCTTGGGTCAATTCGAGAGACTGCTCCTTGGGAGTCTGCTCTTTGTTTATATAGAGCACGGCGAGGCTATCCGACAGACCGTGCACGAAGCCCGCACTGGCATGAGAGATGTAAGCGTCTTTGCGGAGCGATAGTCCGATTTCGAAAGAAGAGGGGTTTCCTCTGACCATGCGAATGATTGACGGGTATTTGGCCGATTTCAACTCCAGCTGCTTTAACGGAACGCGTTGCTGCAGAACAGTTAGAAAATCCTTCCGAGTAATCGATTTGCCAAGTTGCCATTCCCCTCTTTTCCCCGCCAGAAGGGCAAACAGCTCATGCTGACTGAAGACCGACTCCTGGCACTGGCTGAAATATGCCTGAATCGCGTTCGCAGTTACTCGCAGTATTCTCCTGGTTCGTACCCTCCGAGGGTTCATATTTTGCCGAATTGGTCCCATACACCGCCTAGTATATATACCTAGGCGGTGTATGGGACTTAGGCTTGGCCAAGTCCATCAGCTAGGCTATCTAGAGGGACATAAATGTCCCATTGAGGCGTTAGGATTGTGGTATACCATATAAAAGAGACATATATGTCTCTTTGGAAGGTTAAAATCAATGCTGAGAGAGGGTTCGTTCAGTAAAACAACATTATGAACCTCGCTGAACAACTCGAATCTCTGAAAGCAAGGGGTTTTGACCAGGAAAGAGCCCAGACGGTCGTCCTCATTCGCGAGGCAGCCATTCTGCTCTTCCAGGCCTTTCCTGATTCCTTTTTGCTCTATGGTGGCGCCAACTTGATTCTCTTCCACAACAGCGTTCGCACATCCAGGGACCTGGATTTGCTTTCGCACGGTGTCCCGTTGCCAAGTGCTGAAAAAATTGCAGATGTCCTTTCCGTTGGACTGGAAAAATTAGGGGAGCTACTAAGCATTACCCCACTCACTATACGAATCGATATCGATGAGCCAATGTTCATGAAGCTCTCTGTGCTGGGCCCAAGCGGCCAGTCTCTTTTCACCGTTGACCTCGGCGGCCTGGGATCTGTCCTCGCATCCGGCATCGAAGAGCACGCTCTTGAGGCGGTTTCACAGAACTCAAAGACAACCATCAAGTCAGTTTCCCGAAACCATCAACTGCTCCAAAAAGCCGAGGCTTTCGTGCTTCGAAAAGCCGTAAAGACCAGAGACGCCTACGACATAAAAATCCTGCTCGACAGTGGCGCCACATTGGCCGGCGAGTTGCGAAACCATCTCTCTGACGGCCTTTTGATGAACGAGCTCAACGACGCTGACATAGCCGATCGCATCGAACGGGTCACCGCCAAACTGTGCCGGGCAGAGCTCAAGGGCGTACTGCCCTCAGAGGTGTACGAACCTTTGGAGGGCGCCGAATTTCAACCTTTAAGGGAAGCCTTAAAAACCGTTTTTGAGCAGTGGCTCAAGGATTGACTCTGATGGATTGGGTGGCGACCATAGCTTCGGAAGCAAAACGCAGTGCAATTATCCGCGTTAAGGAATTTGCGTCGAGGAGCCATGTTTCGGAATCAGCCGTTAAGAAAGCACTGCGGCGTCATGCAACAAAAGGAATCTTAGAGGAAGTCTCAAAAGGCCTCTACTTGAATACCCTTGCAAGCGGATTCAGCGCGCGAGACGTGGTCAACGTCGTGCGACCAAAGTCCTACATATCCCTAGAAACCGCATTGGCCGAGTGGGGAATTTCCACCCAACATCCAGTCGCATTGACCTGTGTGAGCACATTGGACGCACGGACCATCAAGACCAAATCGCTGAACATTTCTTACCGCAAAATCAAAGAGACATTATTCTGGGGTTTTCAAGAGAAGAAGACCCGCTACAGCACTTACAAGATCGCGGAGCCGGAGAAAGCCCTCCTCGACTGGATCTACTTCAGCCATAACGATGGATTACCGGTGCCGCTCGATGAACTGCGATTCGAAAAAGTAAGTCGCTCCCGTTTAGTCGATTACGCAAAAAAATATCCTTCGACCGTGCTGAAGACATTGTATTTTGTCCTACTCGAAAAGCAGTTTGCTCCCTAAGCCCCTCATCTAATTTGCTGGAGATGCTCAGTAACCAATCTGGATTCGAGCTCCGACAGGAGCTGCTGTGCCGCGAGTCCGTTCTGCTTGAAAACTTCCGCTGCTTTTGCTCGCCACTCAAGGTCGCCTGGTTCCGCAAAGGTCTTACGAAGTTCGCGTATAGCTGCTAGCGCAGTTTCCGCCCATTTTCGCAAATCTTTGATCGACCAGAGCCCGACGCCATCGAGATGGGGGACGCCAGCCGATCTCACCTTTTGTGCAGATGTTACGAGAACTGGCAAGATTCGGGCTTTTGAGCTCGCCTCGACGTTCGCGTGCATCCATTTCGGATGAGACGAAACTTGTCGAGCCTTTGTAACGTCGATAATTGGGTCCTCCCCCCCGCCCGCGTGATCTTCAAAGACGAAACACACATCCCCTGCGATCCACCACGGATCCGGCGATCCTTCTGCCTCAACCTTGCCAGCTTGAAACCCAACGGTTTCACCTAACAGCTTATGTGCCTCCTCAAACTCATCCTTTGATGCCAGGCCCTGTAGAATCTGTTTTTCACGTCTGACAAAGGACCTGTCGTGAACAGTTCCTAGCTGCTCAAGAACGGCTTCCACACGTTCGATCTGCTCCAGAAGCGCGATGTCTTCTCCATTTCCCATATGAACAGGCATGTTGGCGCTCGATAGATATTAGTCGTTCTTCTCATCACCCACATTTCCCTCGGCATTCTGCTGCAAGTGGCTCCCGAACCTTTGCTTCACAAAATCTCGTGCGCACCTGATTAGCGAGGAGTCAAAATACATTTTCATCATCGCTGCGTCGGTGCCCGTTATGGTCTGCGCGACCGCCGGGCTCTTGATCTCATTTTCTGCCAATGCCACCACTCGCCGAAACTGCGGGTGGGCGGCTGTATCCAATCGCAAGATGACGGCGTCTTCGAAGTTTGTCTTCCCGTCCCAAAACCCCTGCTGTTTGTAGAATGCCTGGAATGCTAAGTAAAAAGATTGGATGCAATTCCAGCCGAACGGATAAAAAAAGTCACTCTTCATTAACAATGCAAGGCCTTGAAAATATCGCTCAGGCGGTGGCCACAGAGATGGCTCGAACGCTCGCAAATCTGCACGCCGCTAACGACGTGCACGGTGACTTCAGGCCAGACAACATCCTCGTGACAGAACAGGGCCAACTTCAGGTTGCCGATCCATTGGGAAATGGGACTCTCTTTACCATTCTATTTTCAGAGAACCGAGGCGGCACACCAGGATATATGGCACCCGAAATAGCTGAGGGAGGCTCGATTTCGCGCGCTGCTGACGTTTACTCGTACGGTGCAACACTCTATCAACTACTTACGGGACGGATACCCCAGCACGGACAACGACTCGATCCACTGTCAGAAGGATTCAGAAACGCTCCAAATATTCGGGGAATAATCGCACCTTGTTGTCGTCTTGACCCCGATGCTCGCCCAACCATGCAGGATGTGCTTCGAATGCTTGGTGGAACGCCGTGGGTGGAAATTCAAGCAGAACGAACGCGATGGCAAGGAATTGTGGGTTCGGCATGTGCCATCGGCCTCTTTGTGTTCCTACGAAGCGTACTAAAAAGCTAACGCCTACCATACTTGGAAAGCTGCTTTCCGCGCGCTCCTGGCAATCCATAGCGAGTCCTCCGTACCGAATGATCGCGCTCCCGCTTTCGCGCTATGGGAGGGTTGGTTCGGTTACAACCGGAAGAAATATGCCGCAATGTTGCGGGAAGCGTTTGAACCGTTTGTTCTGTGCATCACAAAGACGGCCGACATTTTTCTTTTGAACGACTGCCTCTCCGAAGAAGAACTGAAGCGTTTCCCTCTGTTCGCTGCTTTGGCACACCCGCGTCCTTGAGAATCTGACTTCGTTTTGTGACACACGATCCAAACCAGTCTCCGAGAATTCACAAAACCACACCCCTCATCTGTAACTTTCCAACCGAACTGTCTCTTTTCCTCACTGCCCTTCCTGCGGAAAGACTGCGCCTAGACCGCCCGCTTCTTCTGTCAAGGGCGTCCGCTTCGCTCCCGTGAACGCGAATCCCACGCGCCCTTGACAGCGCGGGCGGCTAGGCGCTGGGGACCGCCAGAAGGGCATTTGCTTTTTATGCACCGCTCCGCGTTGCCTCGAAAGCAAAAATAAAAAACCCTTTCGAAGGAGCGAGAAAAATGAGCACGAACGGGATCATTGCGCGCTCAACGGGCGAAGGAACTTTCAAAGGTGTCTATCATCACTGGGACAGCTATCCGAATGAGGGCCTGGGCCAATATCTCACTGAAATATTGGCAGGGCAATTCAAGAGCGATCTCGCACGGATGCTGCAAGTTCTGATCGATGAACACCCGGCAGGCTGGAGCACCATCATCAACAAAGACTTCACGCTCAAGCCTGGTTATACCGCAGAAAACCTCAAACGTCCGTCTCCCTCAAGCATGAGCGACGCGGAGTATCACGCGGCGATGGAACAATTCCACGCACTGCCTGATTATCGCCGCCCGCAGTGCTACTGCCACGGGAAGCGGCATGAGGAAGCTCAGGTCCTTACCGAAAAGTCTGACGCATGCGCTTCGTGGGCCTACGTGTTCGACGAAGAGGAACGCATCCTGCATGTGTGCAACCGAGAAAAGCATAAGGACACCAAGGAATATTTCTGGAACGATGTTGCCCGCATCGAACTCAACAACGTGAATGAAGTCAATTGGACACACATCGAGTGTGGCGAAAACTTTGAACGCTGCGGTCACTATGCGTGGAAACACTTCCCCGAGTTAGAGGGCAAGAGCAACTTGGGAATGCAGACATTTCTTGGGCGTTGCCCTTTTCGAATGCACGATGCCATCGGATTCATTGTGAATGGCAAGCGCGTGAAGAATACCGGCTGCGGTGGCGATGCCGGTTTCTTGCGGCGTACTTCCAACCTGCCGCCACTTCCACCAAACTCTTGGGTCGCAACCATCCTGTACGAGAATGGACGCAGAGCGGATGTCCCTGTAGCACTGCGCACATCCGAGGGCCAAAAACCATACCCCGGTGTGAAATGGATATTCCCGCCAACTTCGGTCAATCCGAACGAAACAATCGTGGGGTGAACATGCGCAAAGATCAAACAGTCACTGTCATAGAAAATCTCAGCGATGCGCAGCTTGGTGAAATCATCGCCAAGGGTGAATGCACAGGCGAGTGCAACAGAACCATAGCCAGGTGTTCAGACCGTCCGTTGCTTCCTCTGTCCCGCATCTGCGACTACTGCCGGGCGTTCAATGAATTAAAGCGGAGGTATCCGGCATGACGAAACCAACCAAACTGAACTAACGACAACAATTCGGTGGGGCCGCGCCTGTTTGGTGCGGCCCGTTTTTCTCTTCTCCCGCCCACCCACCCGAAGCGTTTTAAGGCACCGGATTGCTCCGTTAGGCGCACTAGTCGGTATGCCTAGCGGATCTCATTGTGCTACCGAAACCGTGGTTCAAGACTGCCAGGTTATTTCAATCACTTCCCTAAACAAAACCCATAGCTTTCGATCTACGTTTCTCAAAAACCCTGAAACCCCAGACTCGAACACTTTCGTGCATTGAAGTTCTTTTACTGCTCTTCCCGCCGAAAGACTGCGCTTCGCCGCCCGCTTCTTCTGTCAAGGCTCTTCGCTTCGCTCCGATGAACGCAAACTGCGCGGCCTTGACAGCGCAGACGGCGAAGCGCCTGGGACGGCTAGGAAGAGCATTTGTTTTTTGTGCAGCAAAGTGCCGCTGCCCAAGGAGCAAAAAACGAAAACACAAAGGAGCGAACAATGCAGACAGAAAGAGTTGAGTTGTATTTCCAGCAAGGAAGTTCAGACAAAGTGTACCACCTCCAATTGGAAAGTGTTGAAGAGCAGTGGTCGGTCAATGCGCAATGGGGGCGGCGTGGTTCTGCTTTGCAAAGCGACACGAAGGTGAGCGGCGTCGCTTATGAGGAGGCCAAGCGCGTCTATGACCGAATCATTCGAGAAAAGACGGGCAAGGGTTATCGAATCGCGCAGGCAACTACCAACGGCAATACGCCTATTTCCGTGGGACTGCCTTCCGTTAAAGAGCATTCCGGTCACGCGCCGGAATTGCTAACCCCCATCGAGGAACCCGAAGCGTTGCAGTTGGCACAGGATGCGTCTTGGTGGTTCCAACAGAAGTTCGATGGCCGACGACTGGCCGTACAAAAAACGGATGGCAAATATTCGGGAATCAACAAACTCGGGCAGCTTGTTCCAATCGATTCCCGGCTAACGCAATCCCTACAGTCGGTGCAAGCGCAGACCTTCCTAGTGGATGGCGAAATCACCGATTCCCATTTCTGCGTCTGGGACTTGCTGAGCGTGAACAACGCCGACTTGCGAATCCAACCCTACGAAATCCGCTACGTCCACCTTACCCGGCTCTTTCGCGGCGTCCACAACGCATTACGAGTTTGCGAAACGGCCATGACTCCAAAAGCCAAACGCGCCTTCGTGAAAGCGATGCACGACGCGAATGCCGAAGGCTTCGTTTGCAAAAACAGGTACGCCGCCTATGCGGGTGGCCGCGCGGGACAGCACTACAAGTGTAAGTTTGTCGCCACGGCATCCTTCATCGTTGGCCCGAAACCCGACAAAAAGGCGGCTGATGGGCATCGCTCCATGGCCGTGTATCTCTTGGACGAAAATCGGCCGCGTTTCATGGGCACCGTGGGAGTGCCCGACCGTTATCCACTCCCCAGGGTAAAGCAGATTGTGGAAGTGCGTTACCTCTATTGCCATCCCGGACCCGATGGAAAGCTCATCCAAGCGAAATACTTCGGCAAGGTGCGCGATGACGTTGCCCTAGCCGATTGCTGCGTCAGCCAGTTGAAGATCAAAGCCGAAGATGGCGAGCCGGTCGCGTCCTGACAGCAGCTTGGACTTGGATCGCCGAAAGCAGCGGCACGGTGGAATCCTTCACAGATTCCACCGTATCCGCACGAACCACTATTTCGGACTCTTCGAACGGCAAAGCCCGAAGATGCCGACCGCCAGTTGAGCAAGGCTCGCCAGCAAAAGAGTAATCGTCATGAGTGACGGTTCCCTAGACCGTTGTAGCCGATGGGGGTAGTACACCTGCTTTGGAAGCAGACGTTCTCTAGAACTTGGCTCGTAAGGATTTCAACGCACTGCCCCATATAAGAGACAGAGGCGCGCCTGCCTTGGGCGCACGAATCTCGACTTCAACAACTCCATTCATTAATTCTAACTGCCAACGTTTCCAACAAATCGGGGAATCTGCTTTTCGCTCAAAGCTAACCCCAATGACATGAAAGCGTTGGATTCTGGCACAATTGTGGCACAGAGGACACCCGGTTTTCCTAAGCAGAACGCGTGGAATGCGACCGTGGGCGAGAGGGTGGCATACTCACCTAGCCGCTTTTGCCATCCTACCCTCTTTTCAGCAACATGCATGACAACCGCATCAATACTGGCGATTTCTACGATCTCGCCTTTTTCAACTGCCTCTCCTATTTCACCCGTTTGAGTCAAATTTCGAGCCTAAACAGACACCAAAGACACCAAACCGATTATGCGGTACAAGATTGGTTCATTCCCCCGATCGCTATCCCAACTAGTAATCGAATTAGCGCCTACCCGACACCTGGCCCAGTGAATCAGCTGCATTATTCACCATAGGCTGCGAATTTGGATTGGCACCCGTGGGTTACGGGCCGTGGGGGCAGGCGGCCTGTAACCGACCGCCGACTCGGTTAACTTTTTTTCGCGGCGATCCGCGTAAGCTGGCGTCATCGCGCGGGGCGACCTCGGCGAAGCCCGTTCGCGTGATTGCCGACAAAGGGTATGACAGCGATGTGTTGCGCGAGAGGCTGGCACGGCGAGGGATCGAGTTGATCGCGCCGCATCGCTCTAGTCGTAAGAAGCCCGCCCCACGCATGATGGCCGGGCATTGCGGTGCTACAAGCGGCGCTGGATCGTCGAACGCACCAACGCCTGGCTCGGCCAACTTCCACCGCTTGGTCGTGCGCCACGACCGTTCGCTTACGATCCATCACGCGGTCTTTCATATCGCCTGCTTCATGATCGTCTTACGGAGGGTTGTGCAATAGCTTCTAGTCAAGCACCCGGAACTTCAAGGTACGACGGGTTCAGTCCTGCAACGGAGGGGCACCCAAGCAGCCTGAGAGTACGCTCCACGTCATCTCGCAAGATTTCGAGCGCTCTGGTGACACCCTCCTGCCCAGCGGCGGCAAGTCCATAGGCGTAGGCACGCCCAATCAGAACTGAGCGCGCTCCAAGACAGATTGCTTTGACAATGTCGCTGCCGCGGCGCACTCCGCCATCCATCAGCACCTCGGCTTGACCGTTCACGGCGGTGACGACTTCCGGGAGGGCTCGCAGTGAAGGTGGAACGCAATCCAGTTGGCGCCCGCCGTGATTGGAGACAACCACAGCGGCCGCACCTTCATCAACCGCGCGCTTGGCATCGTCGGCGGTAAGTACGCCCTTAACCACAATCGGGCGCGGCCAAGCTTCGCGTATCCATCGGAAGTCATTCCACGTCACGACAGCGTTGGCGAGAGCAGAGGTGACGTCGAGGAGTGGCATGGCACCCTGACCGGGTATCACGATGTTCTCAAGTTTTGGAACACCGCCATCGAGCAGGAAAGAGGTGAGCCATGCAGGGTGAGCGAGAATCTGCGGAAGATATGGGATTTTGGCAACAATTGAGGAGCCCAACAATTCTGTCATGCCGTTCCGCAGGTCGCGCTCGCGCATCCCTGCGACAGCCGTATCGATGGTAATGACCAAAGCGCAAAAACCGGCACGACGAGCCCGGTCTATGCCGGCTTCCGCGGCGTCTCGTCCACCGACCACATAGAGCTGATACCAAACTGGACCCGTGGAAGCTGCCTTGACGTTCTCCAGCCTGTGACCGGAAATGGTGGAGAGGATATAGCCAGTACCAGCCTCTCCCGCACCGCGAGCAGCAGCCACTTCACCGCCGGGATGCATAAGCCGGCTATAACCGATGGGAGCGAGCATCGCCGGGAAAGAAAGATCGTGCCCCAGCACTCGGGTGCGCAAGTCGCAATTGCCGATGGCCACAGCGTTACGCGGGCGAAAAGTGATAGCCTCAAAGGCACGGCAGTTTTCTTGCAGCGTGACCTCGCCTTCGGCACCACCGTCAAGGTAGTCGAAGACCACCTTTGGAAGACGCCGCCGGGCCAATTGCCGCAGGTCCTCGATATTGATCACACGGGGAAAGGCTATTGCGCGCGTCGCTCTGGTCATTTGTTCTCCCAAGATTCGCAGTCACCGCGCGGCAGATGCGTGGTGAGAGACGCGAAATACCTTAACGAAATTCAAGATCGGCGCCAATAAAGGATCCGACGTAGCCAACCCAGGCCGTCTGCCTCAATTTGTCCAGAAGTACACGAAGATGAGGGGTTGAATCATCTGGCACTCGGCGTTGGAATGCATGTTGTACTGCTAATCCTTCCAGTTCACTTCGTACTGGCTAAATCTGCTGGTTCTCTTCCTCGGATAACTTCACCACAAAGGTACCGCAGTTCAGGTACTTGGCAACCATTCCCAAGTGCTCGAGTTCCTTTAACGCCTCCCGCACAGAGGACTGCGCAACGCCCACCTACTTGGAAATACGCAGCCCACGATTTGTTCGCCCGGCTTGAGTTGCCTGGTGTAGATAGCGTGACGAAGCCGCTCCGCTATGATACGTGCGAGCGGCTGGGCCTTGAGCCGGTCAAGCAGCGTTTCGGGCTCGATGGAAACTTGCATGGCCATAATCGTTCAATGATCAGTTCGTTTTTTCAGAACTTTTGCGTGCAGCAGTTGTTTGCCCCGAAAAAGGACGCAGGCTGTGGCTGTATTTATTTTGGAGTGCCTGCCCACGGCTCCTTCGGGAGAATATTTTTGAGGAGTCGTCTCTCGGCTTCATCCCGTATCGCTGTCCATAGTGCACCTTCTTTCGGCGGATCAACAATTTCCAAGTGCCCGTAGTCGTCCCTGCCGCGAACTAACGGCACAATCTGGCACTTGAGCCCGTCCTGGACTACCTCGGGCGTTATATATCGCACGGCCAGTCCAATCCTTGGCCGATCCGAGGTATTCATCTTTGATCCGCGGGCTATTCCGATGTGGTGCAACGACATTTCACCAGGACGTAGAATGATATCCACGGCCCGTTCTTCATCCACCTCCACCGCGATCTCCTGCCCGCGTGACAGGGCATTATCGGGAGCATATGTGTCCCCTCTGCGGGAACAGCCGGGTGGGCCACGACCAGAAGGATGTCCGTCTTGTGGTGATCGTCGGGTGGCGGATGGGTGGGGCCTCGGGAATTTGCGCGAGGACGACGGAGGCCAGCAATAGAGACACAAAAGAACTGTATTTCAAGTGGCTTTTCATGGCTCGAATATCTTCCGGAGGTCTCCTAATTATCTTGGGCGGGAGCCGACACATTTACCTCACCCAAATTAGCAACGAGGTCTGCGATTGTTTGCACTCAAGGGATACCCATAAACAGGTCGTGTTCTACCTCTGTGGAACGCCGATTCTGGGAAAGCGCAAGCCTGAGATAGATGTTCCCCGCCAGCACCTTTTCCATCATGTTGTTCAGGCCCTTCATAACCTCCGGGGTGTATTGGCTTTTGTAGCAGTCCACAGCCAGCGCCGCAGCAGCAAGTCCGTCTTTTGCTGGAATTATCGTAGTTATGAAGTTGTCGTCGACACTAGCCACCATTCCTGGAAAGGGAGGGACGGGCTTGCTGAACAGGCTTTCCGGAAACGTGACATAGTAGAGTTTCTGGGGCATGAATCCCGTTGGCTGGTAGACCCTGAACATCTGAAACATCTCTGTGACCATGTTGCTCGCAGCTCGATGGTCGGAGTGCCCGGTAACGCCGTCAGGGCCGAAGGTAATGAGAACGGACGGCTGCACTTTTTGGATGATTTCACCTAGCCGCTGGATAATTTGGTCGTGATGCTGCATAGAAGCGAGCGAGCCATCCTGCTCGCCGAGCAGGAAAGGCTCCTCAATGCCATAAGCCTTGCTGGCGGCGCGAGATTCTGCTTCGCGAGCCACGCCGAGTTGCGCCCCAGCAGGAATTTTGGCATGTTCCGTCACGCCCTCCTGTCCTGAAGTCATGACGACGAGATAGACTTTCACTCCTTGCGCCGCATAATGGGCGAGCAGAGGACCGATCGTGATGTCGTCGTCGGGGTGCGCAAAAACTGCGAGTAACTTCTTAGGTGGCACCGGCGCTCCACCCGTCGCGAGGTGAAGCGGCCCGAACATGGAAATAGTAGCGACCAGAAGCGCGATCAAGACCGCCGGGCGAATCCAATGACCTCCCGGCAGGAGATGAAATGTCCATGATTCCACATGGTGACTCAATACTTGGTGCTTCATTAGAAATTCACCTTCAGTGCGAACTGTAGGATCCTGGGGTTGATTGTGGTACTCGAGATGACCCCAAACGATGAGGGTGCAGCGCGGTTAGTACCGGGCAAGCTAAAGTTTGGAGTATTCGTCAGGTTGAAGGCTTCAGCGCGAAATTGAACGTTGCCCTGTTCCCCAAGCTGCTTGACGGAGAACTTCCGGATTGCCGCGAAGTCGAGATTGCGCTCATCGGGGCCTCGCAGGATCCCCCGGCCGCTGTTGCCAAAGCCGGTTCCGTCGCCAATAGCCGGAGCGCTGGTAAAGGCACTCGTGTCGAAGTAGCCGTTGAGACGGCTGGTGACCGAACCTGAAAGTGCGGCATTTTGGGCCGACATGCCGGCAGCAAATTGGGCGCGCGAATTACCCGCAAACACCGTTGCCGCAGCGCTATCTGTGATGGTGAGCGGTAGGCCAGACTGTAGAGTCATTAAACCCGCCACTTCCCAGCCATTGACGACCGCGCGGACGACGGACGAACCGCGGCTCGTCTTCGGAAGTTGCCACATACAGCTGATAACGAGGCGCTGCTTCCTGTCAAAGTCTGCCAATCCTTTGGCTTGCGAAAGGTCGTGCTGGTCCCCGCTCAGTCCCCCCGAACTCAGAAAAACACCCGAGCCCGTACCCAGGTCATCAAGAATCTTGCCGAAAGTGTAGGCGCTCGTGAATTGAATTCCACGGCTCATGCGCTTCGTCAGGCTCACCTGCAAACTGTTGTAGTTCGAATCGAAGCCGCTGATGAATTGGCTCACGCCCGTTGTGGGCGCTAACCCCTGAAACGGAACGCGCAGCGCCGCGTTTTCCACGGTGTTGGTGGTAATCCCGTGCACCGGGCTGGTGACGCTGGCGAGGAGAGGCTGGTTTATCCCCACACTGCCGATGAGGTGTGTCCCCTTGGTGCCCGAGTAACCAACTTCCAGCAAATAGTTGGCGGCAAATTCGTACTGAATGCCCAGGCTGAACTGCTGCTCGTATGGATCGGTTTGATGTGGATCCTGGACGGTGAACGTTTGCTGGCTGCTCACGGTGCGGGGGACGAAAATAGGGAAAGCGGAAGAAGGGAGAATGGGGGGAAAGGGATCCTGAAAAGTCGCCGTGGAACCCGGTTGAAGCTGGATCAAACTTTCCTCGGCGAATGGGAAGGCAACCACATTCTGAAAAATGCCGATTCCCGAACGTCGCGAGAAGTAAATGCCATAACCGCCGCGCAGGACCAGATTCTTCGAGCCGCCGAAAGGCTGATACGCAAATCCGATACGGGGTTCGAAATCCCGATAGTTGTTTTGGACCAGGGAATTGCCGCCGGCGCGAACAACGTCCGCCGGCAAAGTGCCCGGAGTATCCTTGCCCACGACGTATCCCGAATTCGTACCCTCAGCGGGAGGTTCGGGGAGTGCGCGGCTGAAATCAAAATTCGAATTCAGCCCGTGAGCGTCCGAGATGGGGCCAAAGTAATCCCACCTCAACCCCAGGTTCACAGTCAGGCGCGGCGTCACCCGGAAGTCATCCTGGAAGAACGCCGCGACGTCCTTATTGCGATAGTCGCGGGAGAAATTTCCGGCATAGTTGAGTGTCGCAGCAACATGGCTGAAGGGCGTTCCATTTTGCGCACTACTTTGCCCCATGAGAAAGCTGGGAAAGTCGACAAAGACCATCTCCGAATATTGCTCCGCGTGGTCAAATGCCAGACTGCGAATCCGCTTGGCTTCAGCTCCAAACTGCATGAAGTGGCGGCCGTGAACGTAGGAGACAGAATCTGTGAGGCTGAAATTATCCGTTGCGACGCCCTGGGTCGCGTTCGGGGTCACCCCCATCGTAAATTGTCCAAGTATTCCGATAAGAGGAAGCGCAGAGACGCCGGCAGGGGTCGTAATGCCCGCTTCAGCAGCTGTCGCCGGGTCGTTGATCGAAGTGGTGCTCGAGAGCCGGGTATAACCAAAGCGCGCAACGTTGGTGAGTTGGGAAGTAAAACTGTATGTGTACGCCAGAGCAAAATTGTAGTTCTGCCCGGGGATTGTCCCGGGGAAGCCGGGCACGTTCGCTCCATCAAAGGGGAGAAAAGTCTGCTGGTTTGAGTAGAAGAATTTTCCCGAGAGTCTGCCTTTGATCCCCATCTGCCAGTCGAGATTCGTATTAAATTGGTCTTCGTTGAACCGCGCAGGTTCCGTGAATATGCTCAGACCGCTGGGAGATTGTGGTGAAGGAATGAGCAACTGGCCGTTGGGAAGCTTGAAGTTAAGCAAGGCCAGCGCCACGGGATTAATGTTACTTCCGTCGCAGGCGACCGCTGTTCCGATCCCCCCCGGAACAAAAGCGGAAAAGGCCTTCTGTCCGCAGAACGTGGTGCCCAGTGCTGCGGCGGACCGGTCATTCGTGAGCGGGGGGAGGAATACGGTTGAGGTGGAAGCGACCCCATTGACCTGCCGGGTCCCCTGGTAGGAGCCGAAGAAGAACAGCTTATCCGTTAGGATTGGACCTCCCAGGGTAAAGCCGAACTGGTTTTGTCTCAGGACCGGTTTTTTCTTCCCAAGTTCATTTAGGAAGAAATCGTTGGCGTTCAGGGCGTCATTTCTGAAGTACTCGTAGACGTCGCCATGAAATGCATTGCTCCCCGACTTGGTCACAACCGCTATGTTTGCTCCTGCATTCCGTCCTGTGGTGGCACTGTATAGCGCTGTCTGCACCTTGAACTCTTCCAGGCTATCGGCGGCTGGCACGGCAATACCCTGCGTACCGACATAGCTTCCGAGCGTGTTGGTAAATACGTTTGTGGCATCAACTCCATTGATCTCTACGGAGTTATCACTTGCCCGGGCCCCGTTGGAAGAAAGCTCGATGCTGTTAAGACCAATACCCGTGGCGTTCGGAACGCTCGTGGAAATACCGGGTGAAAGGGTCAAGAGCTGCGTGAAGTTCCGTGTGGCCAGCGGCAAGTCCACGATAGTGCCGGGGCCCACCACTCCACCCAATACGGGTGAGGCTCGCTGAAGCATCTCCGCCTCAGCGTTGACCGTAACGGCCTCCGTCACCGTCCCCACTTTTAGTGTGGCATTGACGGTGACTTGTTCTGTGACTGGGACAGAAATCGGTGAACGGGTCCAAGGCGCAAACCCGGATGCGGTCACCTCGACCCTGTACTGACTGACTGGCAGCAATGGGATGACGAAGCCCCCAGACGGTCCGGATTGGGCGGTTCGCGTATCATTCGTCAACAAGTTTATTGCTTTTACCGTCGCGCCCGGTACGACCTTGCCTTGTGGGTCTTCAATGGTCCCCACGATCGCTCCCGTAGTCGCCGTTTGAGCCAAAACTCGGGTCGCGGACCCCGCCGCAAAGCACACGACAGCGAGCCATACAGAGCCCCAGGCTATTCTCCCCGTGAGTCTCATAGTCGCTCCGCCTTTTGTCTATTCATGAACAGATCCCGCTGCCCATCCGGAGAAATTTCCATTCCGGTGACCAGCCTTACGCCCATCATGTCTTCCGGCCGAAAAAAACAACTCATCTGATTTGCCTACCCCGTCAAGCGAATGCAAAAAAACAAAGACTCCCGCACCCAAACGAAAGAGATGGACTCAAGAGCTGTTCACGGTCAATCTGTCTGACGCTTTAACCGGAGGCCGAGATCACTCGACAGCACACCATCTTTTACGCTTCTACTTCTTACGACTGGAATTCCGCTTTGGCTGTTCACCCTCTGGATGAAGTCCTGCCATCGCCATATCCCTCAGTTCATCAATAAGTTTGTTGGAAGATTTCCTTCCATGGCCTTCCAAGAGACTCACAATTTCAGCATGCTTCTTCACCAAGCGGTCCATGTCCCAATAGGTTCTTCCCTGAATTGCTTCGATGCGATAGAAGGCAAATTGCCGAGTGGCAATATTCAGGAGCGCTTCTTCGAGAAACAGATTTCCAGATATTCGCCAGAGATGCCGATGGAAACTGAAATCGGCGTCGACAAATGAGTTGAAGTCTTTGGCGCGAGCCGCTTCTTCCATCTTCCCCACTTGCAACTGCAGTTCAACAATGTCCGCTGGCGAGCGCCGCGGCAATGCGAGACGCATCGCCAGCCCTTCTAATTCGCTGCGCACCAGATAAATCTGCAGGCTTTCTTCCTTTGACAGGTCCACCACGAAGGAACCGCGATTGGGGTACTTCACGATTAGACCCAGGTGCTCCAGTTCTTTGAGCCCTTCCCGAACGGACGATTGGCCAACACCCAAGAGCTCTGAAATGCGAAGTTCCACGATTCGGTCACCGGGCTTTAACTTCCCGCTGTAGATGGCCTGACGAATTTGGTCCCTCACCTTCGTGGCGAGCGTCTCCACTCCAAGGCGATTGAATATGGGTTCCGTTTCAGTAATCGTTGTGGTTAACATAAATCGTAGATAATCTATTATCGATAATCTGTGAGGTTGTCAAGCGAAATTTTGGGCCTTCAGCGTCCGAATTCCGTTGCGTGTGCCATGGAACTAGGGGCTTCGACCGTCTATGTTCACCGGACATAATCTGAGCGTGCCGATTCACACCTTCGAGATCATCCAGACAGATTGATCGCCACGATCGACGGCTCGTTCACCACGATGCCTTTGCCGAGTGAGAACACCAGCGTGTTTGTGGTACCCAGATCGATGGCCAGGTCGGGCGAAAACAAACTGAACAGTGACCTCATGTTGCAACCGCTCTTATTCGGGATTTCCTTTCCTCTGCGCAGGAATGCCAGTCCGGATCCCCGAAGTGTGCTGGGCAGAACCAGCGGTTACACAGTTCGCAATACTTGGTGGCAGGAATCATGCACGGCTCATCCCAGAGAGAAATGCCTTGGCAGAATATCGTGGGCGGCTCACTTTCTTGTTTACCCATACCGAACCCTGAACGAAGGTGATTCTGTAGAATTCGAAATTGTCCAAGGGCCGAAAGTCCCAAAGGCTGCCAACGTGATAAAGATCCCTGTTCATTCAAAAGACCATCAGGCAGCAAGAAAAGTATCGCGAGGCCATGGCCCTCATTGGCGGTAACCTTCGACTCGTGATGAATCACCCTTTGGCCCCGCCGCTGCCTCCGCCGTCGTCGGCTTAGAAACGCTTGCACAGGGACATTCGTTCCAGCTTCCCTGTGTTGGATCAAGCCCTTTAAGGACGCACCATCTTCCTGGATTTCGATCCGGTTCTTACCGTGCGGTAATCCCTCACGAGGCACGACGGAGAAAAGGACGCAGCCGTTGCGTCTCCGGAGCCGAGCGCAGCTTGCCGACGACCTCAGCCTCAATTTGGCGGATACGCTCACGAGTGAGACCAATCGCCCGGCCCACTTCCGCTAGCGTGTGTGGCTCACCGTCTTCCAGTCCGAAGCGCATTTTGAGGACTTTCTCCTCACGCCGAGTCAGGGTCTTCAAGACGGAAGCCGTTTGTTCCTTCAGGTTCATGTCAATCACCACATCGCAGGGAGACACTAACGTCTTATCCTCGATAAACTCGCCAAGATGCGAGTCTTGGTCCACACCGACTGGGGTAGCAAGCGAAATTGGTTCCTGCACAACTTCCTTCAGCTCGCGGAACTTGTTCACGGAGAGCCCCATGCGTTTAGCCATCTCTTCGGAAGAAGGCTCACGACCCAGTTCGCGAAACAGTTCTCGGTTTGCGCGGAACAGTCGGTTGATCTTTTCATTGATATGCACTGGAATTCGAATCGTGCGAGAGTGGTCGGCGATCGCGCGGGTGACGGCCTGACGAATCCACCATGTCGCGTACGTTGAAAATTTGAAACCCCGGCGCCACTCAAATTTATCCACGGCTTTCATCAAGCCGATATTGCCTTCTTGGATCAGATCAAGGAATGGCAGGCCACGGTTCATGTAGCGTTTTGCAATGGACACCACGAGCCGCAAGTTGGCTTCCGTCAGTTCCTTCTTTGCCTCCCCGGCAATGGCTTCACCCTTCCGAATGAGTCGAAGGGTCCGCTTCAACTCGGAAATGCTGATTCCGCCGCGTTCGCCGATACTCTTGACTGTGGTTCGGCGCGAGTACGAGCTGCTGCGTGCTTTTAGCTTGGCCATAAGAAGTTGTTCGCTTGTCAACCGGGCAACTTCCGTCACACGCTCTCTCTCCAGAGGTGTGAAGGGCAAAGATCGCACTAGCGCGGACATTTCCACCCGATTCCGCGCGAGTTGATATTTCACGCGCAAGTTAGGGTCAGCTTTCGACCTAGGCGTGCGCTTGAGTGTGGCCGCTTGCCTGATGGCGAGCGCGTAGAGCTTCTCGATCATTTCCATGGTCTGCAGTACTCGCCTTGTCTCTCTTTTTTCTTCAGTCGGGTCCGCACTGTCGGTTCGGAAAACCTCCTTCAGCGAACGAGTTCGGCGACGAATATCCTCTCCAACAAAAATTAGTTCTCTCAGCACAAGGGGCGAACGAGAAACCGCCTTGGACACCAGTCTTTCTCCACCCTCAATCTGCTTTGTAAGCGCCACTTCATCCTCGCGCGTCAGAAGCCGAACGACACCCATCTCGCGCAGGTATGTCTGCACTAAATCATGGGCATTCTCGGTTCCCGGCGCGAATTCAAGGTCTACATTGCCGGAAGTACTGCCCTCCATGCCTTGGATGTCGAAGGCTTTGGGGACTTCCGGTTCAGGCATAGACATATCGTGATTCCCACGGGTTTGGATCTCCCCGAGATCGCGTGCGAGTTTCGTTTTAAACACCACAGTTACTCCCTTCGCTCGGATCAAAGGGCGATTCAATTTCAGTTGACAGGTAGATTGGATGCAGCGGCGAACGGACCCGCGATGCATCTATCGGAGGATAGAAAGGATAGCAGCGCTGAGCGTGCCTGCTGCTCTGGAACCAAGCTGCTCGCAACTAGCCATTAGATGCAATAACTCATCAAACCGATGTGTCTCCGTCGATAACTGGTTCAAAATACTGAGAAACACACGCCTACGTTCTTCAGAGGATGTAAGAAACTTGCAGTCGGTGTTGAATCGCTTGCAACCTCTCACACCGTCAGCGGTGAATTCCTCATAGAGCTACGCACAAGCTCCGGCATGGTTTCACTCCGACTCCGCTAAGAGTGACAACCCGCCCAAAGAAAAAAAGACCACCGAGGTTCGAGAAATCATAAATCAGCTGGGCAAGGTGGCGCACCTGCTCACGAGGCAGACGCTCTACTCAAAGCAGCAGAGCCACTTCTTTGAAAACGCACGATGACGTCGGCATCCTGATATAAGGATAGATCCCGGCAGTCGAGAGGATTGTAAGCCATTGTGGCATAGGCAATTATCTCTGGCGAATTCCGCCCAAGCAGCTTCGAGAGTCCCTTTCCAACAATTCCAAGACTTCCATATGTTCATCTGCCCTCTGAGCACGGCCCCCGCCTCCGACAACTCCATCCAATTTTTCCAACAATCAATGTTTCCAACAAATCGGGGCATCTGCTTTTCGCCGCGCTGAACCCATAAATTCACAGCACCGATGCGCAGCACCGGGATTGACCCTCGGCGCCATCTCGTATAATATCCGCCCAGATAACGAAACTTGGTTCCTGTGAAGAAATCAAAACAAAGTGCAGTTCAGATTCAGTGGCAGTCGTGGAGTTTTGTGTAGGTTCGCCGCTTTAAACGACGAACCAACTTCTTTACCGGACCCTGGTTCGGCCATGGGCTAAACAACATCAGTTCCTATCTAGCACAGCGCTTCAGGGAAAGGAGGCATCACGATGCCTACAAATTTCACGGGATGGCTCTCACTCGTTGGCGCGTTCTGTTTCGGTATTGTGGTAGGTTGGGTAACCTACAGAACACTCCGACGTACCCCAACCAATGGTCTCAGCGACATCGCGACCGTCATCGGTGCGATCGGCGGTGCGACGGTGACGGCACTCTTTACACACGAGTCAGGAGACTTCGGGATGTATTGTATTGGACTGTTGATTGGATTTTTCGGCTACCTGATCGTTGCTACAAAGAAAGACTCACCCGACTGGATGGGCTCCGAGCCACACGGCAGTCCCGGTGGCAGCGCTACACTTAGCACGGGCGTTCCCGTCATAGTTCCTACTCCCCCTCCTCCACCCGCAGCGGGTCATTGACCCTTATGCGGACGGAATGAATCCGGCAGCACGAATTAGTGTCCGTCCTTGACTACGTGCAGGTTAGAAAGGCAATACGGGGTGTACGCGAGGCCGAGCAGATTGCCTTTGTTCGCCAGCTCCCAGCGAACCTGGTACATGGCCTCACCCACCTTCGCGCCTTGGGCGATCTTACGGAGCAAGGACTCACCTATCTCGGTCGCGAGAGGCAGTCGTACCTTGATTTCCGTTCCTATCACGCCGCTCGCACCCAGCTCCGCAAATGTCTCCACGAAGTCGAGAATGTCATCCGGCTTGAGATCACTTGTGTGGCAACCGTTAATAAATATTAATGGGCGCTGATCCCCCCATCGCTTGGGGGGAGGTGTACGCGCCCAAGATAGCAATTCGTTCGGATAAACTCGATGCGTCATGCTGGCATCGCGCAAACCGATACCCAGATAGGGCTCCACTTTCGTGCTGTCGTACTCCCCGTGACACAAGAAGTACGCAATTTCCGGGGCTTCGAGCATCGTGCAAACCTTGTCCCAATCATCTGCTTCATTTGGCGGGGAAAATGGCATCCATTGCTGAAGAGTTCTCAAGTGCTTGCCAATGGCTTTTTGATCGAGCTCTGTATCGCGCGTGACCGCAACGGCTAGTTTCACGCTCGTACTGAAGTGAATCTCGTCTGTGACATCCATGGGCAGTTCGAATTGATTGTTCTCGCTGGACTTGTAAAGAGGAGAAACTGGCTGCTCGATGAAGTGCCTTAGTCCCCAAAAACCATACGGGCAAATGATATTTTTTTCATGCTTGCGTTCGTTTCTGTGTGGACAGCACCGCTCCGGTGACTTAGCCCGAATGCCAGCTTGGTTCCACTCACTGATGACATCACACCACCCGATGCGATCCTTGTTAGGCAGCGGGTAATCGTAGAGTAGAGCCCAGGGCAGAACGTAGCCAGCTGCGCCAGTACGCGCCACCTGAATAACGGAACTACACGCGAGCGTTCGCCTGAATTCTGCTTCCCACTCTGTCCAGTCCTTGCCAGTGCTGCTCACAATGACTTTGCTGAAGACCTTGTTGTAGAGGGATTCGCCGAGCAACGCCATTTTGTACAGGTCGCGTGTGAACTGATCGTAGTCCTTGCCGTTCTGATCGTTCAGTCCCTCCGTGTCCTTCAAACTGTTGTAGCTAGCATCTTTCCGACAAAAACAGTTCGACAACTCTTCACGCGCATTCTGGAGCAGTTGCATGGATGCGGCCGGGTTGTAAGGCCTCCAAACTGGTGCCACATTGGGATAGTCTTTGATAAGAATTCGATGCTGGCCATTTCCGTCACTGTTCAAAGTCAGGTTCAATCCGACAGAGTACTCAGTGATCTCTCCCTCCGGTGCAAGCTCAAGCCTCTTCCCCGAAGCCTCTTCACCTTCCCCTTCGAATTTCTTTTCTGCGGCCTGCTTCTTCGGCGGGCGTAAAACGAGCCGCTGCTTCAAGCTTCGTTTCGCAAAGCGGTTCACTTGCTGAAAGCCGCCGGTCAACACGTAATCCACTTCCACCGAGTTATCTTCCTTTAGGTCCACCCCCTTCGTGCGTATAACACTAACCTTCAGCAGCGCCGATTGTAGGAGGTTGTTCTCGAAGTAGAGACACAGCCGGCCGCGGGCCGCCCGAACCGTGTCACTGCTGCTCTCCGGAAAGGCTGGAGCGCGTACGTGCACGCTGGCGGGGCCTGGACCGGGGGCTCGTTCCCCGTTCTTGACTGCGAAACTCCGACCGGTATTCCGTGGCACCCAAATCTCAGCGGAAGCAAGGGACGGCAAAAGATCATCGCTTACCAGTACCACCTGCACAGCGTAGCCTTCTCGGTCCGGAGGCAGCGCCTCTTCTGGAAAATCGGCGTTGCCAGTTACGAGGCTCGTTGTCTTGTCCCACCGAGGCCCAACATCGACCAGGAGGTCGTATTCCCGTCCCGCCACGAGTCCGTCCTGTCTGCCGAGGACGACCGAAGTCTCCGAATCAGCGAAGCCAGAGTTAAGAACGCGTGGGGCACGCGCCGCTTCTGCGTTCAACCCTACCTTAAGTTCCTCGTACAATTGCACGCGAGCAGTCTCCAGTTGTTCTGCCGCCTTCTCCATCTGGGGGACAGCTTCCATCGCTTTTGCGAGAGGAACCACCCCTCCCGTCTCATGAAACCAATTGAGCTCACCGACCAATCCCTCTGCGCGACTCTTAAAGGTCGACACCTGACTCTTCAGGCTTGACTCAACTGAACTGAAGTTTGACTCAAATCTCTCCTGCTGCGACCTGTGGAGGCGGCGCGTTAGGACGCGCAGATCCTTGACGCTTTTGTCCGGCTGCGCCGCGGTCTTCTGCATCTCGTCGATTCGGCCATGCAGGGCATCGACGAAACGGTCGAACCGAAGCAAGCCGTCGCCACCTTGCCCGTGGATCAACAGCGCTGTCAAACCTCGTTTCTCTAGCTGCGGCTCTGGGCGCGCGACATCTGCTAGGGGACGGTTATGGAGGATGTTTGCGTATACGCCAAAGAAATAGGCGTCCAGCGCTTCTTTGTCGTCGACGCTCCACGACCACTTTTTGATCATCGGCGCGAGGTGGCGGGAAAACACACCATAGGCTGGCACTCTGCCACTCTCGACCACAAGCACCGCTGGCCCACCGGCACCTACGACAAACGTACCCAACCGCACTGCATTGACGCTCTGCTCTGAGGGCACCTGAAGAATCAGCAGGCGCGTGCGCGCAATCACGAGCGCATCTCGCAAAGCGCCAACTTGCATTCCCCATGGACTGTCCAAATTCAGATGTATGGCAGGGTTTCCATGGGCCATGGATACAAAACCAATAAAATGGATAATCTCATGGTGACCTGGGAATTCGCCCACGCGAAGCCTTTCAACCCCTACTTCCGGAAAAGCCCATCGGCTCTCTGGGAGAGGCGTGGTCACAAATGTCTGCAGTTGCTCGTTCGTCCAGCCCGGTGCCCACACGCGGGGGCTCATGACTCTGTCAGCGAGGTTCCATCCATGCTTCCCAAGCAAGTTCGAGACTGCAGCGGGAACGTTGAAAAGCGGTGGCCGCAACGCACGAGTGACATAGTCCGGCAGGGTCAAAAGCACTCGCACTGGCAGTTCTGCCGGTACCTCGGCTAGGAGGGGCGTTACGGGCAACTCCCTGACGTTGTACATTTGTATTCCGTTACATCCATATCTGGTCCAGGCAATTCTTCTGCCTAGAGCACCATCCGAACTGACTCACTCGAATATCGGCACCGCAGTTCCGTTGAGTCCTAGCGTATCCTCGAATTTGGCATCATATTACCTCTAGACAGACCATGCATCCAGAGTGCTCAAGGAATCCCGGCCTTTCCAGGGCTCCAAAACTAGTTCCATCCCGCGGATAAAAATCGCGGGTAGCCCGAGTGCAAAAGTTGTTGCGTGTGGGTCCAGCCTCGCGAATCCAAGCTTGCCCTTAGGTGGTCATCGTGTAAAGCGGGTTGAACTCGGATCCCGCTTGTTTGCCTGCCATCCACCTCAACACGTAAACCGCTCTGGGGTCGGTAAGCCCTCCCGTGAACTTATTCGGCAACACTTCTATAAAGAAATGGGCAAGAAGATCTTTGTAATAGTCGATGTCGGGCTCTAGCACGATGCAGTCGACTGGTCCATTTGGACCATCAAGGGTCTTCGGGTTACTTTGATGGAAGGTGAGCTGAACGTTTGTAACATCAAACTGCGTCTGCTTATAGCTGAGAGTGGCGCCGGGGTGAAGGGCACCTGGGTTCTTTTCTTCGGCAAATGACCCCTGCTTGCCGGCCTTTACCACGTCGTCGACGAGAGCCTTGTCGACGTAGGCAAAGAACCTGTCTTGCGCCATCTTGAACAGCGGATCATCCCAAATAGGCTGCCAATAGTAGTCGAGCGGACTCTTCGCGCTCGGCAAGGTAATTTGCGACATAGCCGTGAGGAGATTAAGTAGACATCCGAGCACGAGTCCGTCGGGCTGTTCCGTTAGATTGCTGTACCGGGCAGGTGCGTCGCTTATTCCCGCAGAGAGGATCTCGGCAAAGCGGGGCCGAAGACTATTTAGCGCCTTCCAGGTTGCGCCGCTAAAGTTTAGATGACTATCCTTTGGCAGCAGCATCAAGTCGACTGGCGCTGGCCTCGCAGGTGAAATGTGGACCGGCATCCATCCCGCGTCTTCGTAGCCATTGGCGTTCACGATTACGGTGTAGCTATCAAAAAGATTGTCGAAGTAGCGTAGTCCTCTGACAAGCTCCGCCGATCCAGCGCCGGCGACGTTCACCATCTGCCACTGGTCCGGTGGACGTCCATCATGGATCCTCGCCGACCACTTCACGGAATTCGACAGTGGCTGCTGCGTTCCGTCTACGAGATTGATGAGAATACTCCCTGTTTGCGTCTCGTTCATAGCCCCTCCTTCTACAAGACCTGGGCTTTGTGTGTATACTACCCTCAAGATAATGCCAACGTAACCCCCTCCCGAATCGCAGCTCGCCCGGGAGAACCTCCCGATCTCCACGCTCCATCAGGGTGGGCCAACCTACTACAGTTCGCCTCGCTCTGCTGGAATCGTTCTTCCTAAGTGATGGCCTCATTCGTATTGATTTGCTCCTCGCATCCGCAGCTTCACATAGAACAAGTTCTATTCTGACTTCAGAGCTAGCTGGCCTTCGGAATCCCCATGATCGCAAACGATTGGGCGAACTCATCAAAAGATCGGATGGTGACGTTCAAACCCATGTATTTCGCAACGGCCCGATACGAGCGAAGTTGGGGTAGGTCGTGCGTGACAAACTCATCACAATAAGGGAGTGCCGCCGCCATGTACGTGTCGTTCCGCCCTGTTTTCATCGAATCTTCCTCAGGCGTAGGAAAGCACCGGGCGTACTGCGTGGCAAAAACTGCGATCACCAGCGCACGAAACGGCTCACAGACTGCGTAGAATCTCTTCGCGGTAGCCTCGGTGGCTTGTGTTGATGTTGCTCGGTTGTACAAATTCTGTACCAAATTCCAGAAGGCGCCGCCTTTCTGGAGATGTTCAACTAGGTCACTCAGACTTGTCGGACGAGTCACGCGGGCTCTTTCAAATGCTGCTTTTGCATCGGCAAACAACCCGGCAAATTGCTTGTCGTATTCGCGATTTTCATTTCGCTCCTGGGCCGACAGGTCATCACTAAACTCAATTTCACGGAGTATCTCCATAGGATTCGTGCACAGTTCCGGCACAGCGATACTAAAACTGGATAGACCATCTGCAACCCAATCGATCTCCATAGTCCAAAATCACAATGTGAGCGGCTCTATTTGGGTGGCTCGGGAATCGCCTCGCTCCTCTGTTTGACCTGGAAAGCTACAGTTGCTCCGGGCAGTTCGAATTGAATCGAGACGCTTTGTTTTGCGACGAGCTTTCCCAGAGCATCCGGAGAGACAGCTTCCACCGCGACGCCCGCCTTAAGCTTGTAAATCCGTAATCCGATCTTCCCTTGTTTCGCCGACTCCAGTTCTGTATCTGGAATGTTTAGAGTGACGGTCGTAGACCCTGTTCTCCCGGTCTTTTCACTGCCGCCGTCTTGAGCCTCGAAACCGCGCAAAGTGAAGGCGCCCTCCGGCAGAAAACCGACTGCATACGCTTTTCCGTCTTTCGTTATCTCATAGATGTAGTTTGTGGCGGGCCCTTGCCGCGCGATCAACTTTCCGTCAACTTGCGTAGCCCTCACAATTTCGGTCGTTCCATCCTCGCGCAATCTGACCGTCAAGTTCAAAAACGATTCGGTAGGCTTTCGGTCACTGCGATCCTGAGTCGTTGCTTTGGGCTTTTGCTGTCCACTGGCGCCCGAGACTGACGCTATCGCAAGCCGAACCCAAACTTCCCATGCGGGCAGTGTGGGACACTGGACATAAACCGCGCTAGGGGGTGAGAGCATGCTCGCCAGCCCAATCGTCCGCAATAGCCCAAGAGGATTCATCACCTACATTGTCCGACCGCTACTTGCCGCTAGCAAGACTTGAAAATCAGCATCGCAATCCTTCAGCGACGCAACGTTGCCCTATTGAATAGACTTTACCGCTTGTCCCAACTCAGACGCAGGAAAGTCGGTTTTCATCGAGATCGCTTTGTTGTTCTTGAGCTTTCTCAGCAGTAAGTCCACATCAATCGATTCGCTTCGCGCAAATGCGTCCATCCCAGCTGGACTCACACTAAACACCTGTAACCCAAGGTCTCTCGTTGCAGAACTCATGTCTGTGTTCGGTACGTTCACAATCACAGTGGCCGTTTCCGATTCGAGAAGTTTTTCTCCTCTCTCAGGGTGCTTCGGATCAATAAATCCCCGAACTGTGAAAGGATTGTCCGGAAGATATTGAACGTAACTAGGCCGTCCTTTCTTCGTGAACGCGAACAGATAAGAGGGGATCGAATTCGACCGCGATATAACCCGTCCACTCAACTGCGTAGCCCGCAAAATTTGCGGTGGCTTATCTTTGCTAATCCGCATGACCATGTTCACGTAGGTCGTTCCGGACCCTGTTGGTTGGCTTTCAGTTGCTGCGCGTCCCGGGGCGGGTGCTGCGGTAAGGTAGGGTGATACTGCGTTCTTCATTAAGCCCAAGCAAACCGGACAGAAACGCGGTGTGTTCGACTTCATCCTACATTCCTTAACGGGCCGATAGATTCCCTTCGTGGCATAGTCGCATCCCGTAAACATGCCGACGGTCTGGTTTGGATCCGCACTGGCAACGCTATCTGAAGGAAGAGGGGTGGCCGCGTCGATGAGCCGCCTCCAGGAAACTCCATTCCGATCAAGGACGGTCGAGCAATTTTTTATGTTGATCGGTGGATCAGTATAGATCCCACCAACCGTATATTCATCATAAAGACCCGCGATTCCATGCCCATATTCGTGCGCAACCACGTCCCAGTTGTCGCCAGCAGTTATGTACAGTCTGCCTCCGCGCTGACATCCACCATAGCCGCCTTCGTTTGCAACGATTAGTATGAAATCTGCCTTTTTGACGCCGCCCGTTGCGTCGATGATCAACTGATCCGTTTCGGCTGATTCCTCCAGCCAACACCGATTCCAATCGCCGCTGTAGACTACTTTCAGCGCTGTATCCCGCGAATCCGTCAACGTGCTGACCCCAGAGTCTTTCGACACCAAGTCCACACGATAAACATTGAATGCACTGACATTTTCCTTATAGAAGTCGTGTCCGAACACCCCATTGACAACCAGTCGCTGGACGTCTTGGGCATATTTGGCTTGGTCGCCAGCCGCGTACCCGTCTCCAAGGACAACGAACGTGAGCTTCTCGCCATCGGGACCGTGATCAACGACTTTCGTGACAGGCTGGGCCTTTACACTTGCGACCACGAGCCCTAGAACTAGCACTAGTTTGCAAAGCATTCGAAACACAGAAGCATTTTTCATCGCACCCTCCGAGGAGATAGACACTGACTGTCGCCAACTATTTCACCTTCCAGGTGATGGCGAATGCTCCACTCCAGTGATACTCCTTGGCGACTGGGAGATTGGCAGCACTGAGAGAGGTCGTCTGTCCCACTTGTAAGCCGCCGAGCAATCGTTGCTGCTGCCCCGCGTAGGCGCCGACGGTCAGGAAGAGTTGCCTTCTCAATAAAGCCCACGAGGGTCCGATTAAATACTCGGGGGCCGTGCCTTTGTCGTCAGCCTTGGCGGTTATGCCTACACTGATCTGAGGAATCCAGAGACATCCACGAGCATCCGGGTTGCAGTCGTGGAATCGAGAATTCAGCACCGCAATTGGGAGAATTCTTGTTTGCGAATTATTTTGGTACACGATCTGACCATTGGCGGTCGTAAATTGTCGATTCTGCAGAAACGAGACAACCAACCCTCCGCCAAGCGAGAAACGCGCCCCGTAGCCAAAATGAATTGTCGTATCGAAGGCCGGCGGTGGAGTCGCAGCTCCCTGCGAGCCAGCAGTCTTTGGCGTTGAGACATTGCCTGTTTCAGGGCTCGCGAGCACGGCGGGTGCAGTCTGAAGTGTGATTTCGTCGTCGCTCTGATTGTCGATCAGCGAATAGGTCAACGCGAATGGATTGCCAGACCTTGCGGGATCGAAGAGCTTTTCGACTGCCAGATGGGAGTCGCTCCATTGTCCGTATATCGTCTTGAGTTTGTTCAGTTGATCCGTTAGTGCTTGCACCTCTGAAGTGCCGGAAGTTGGACCAATCAAACCATCGATGAATTTATCCTGTTCGTCTAGGTTATCCCTATTTGCATCGAGAAGTCGTAAACAAGTCGCGTTCACGATCGCGCTTCGTTTGTAGTCGAGAATGGATTGACGTTGAGCCTTCCCATCGCTTGCGAGTTGCGCCACACTACCGCGCAGCACCTGGATTGGATCGCTAGCGCTCGGCACGCCACCGAAGTCCGAAGCTTTAAGTTGGTCGGGGCTCTGCACTGCTGCCAAAAATTGGCGCAACGGACTGGCACTCGCCTTTATTCCTGCGCAATGCTGTTCTCCTTTCACTGTCGATAGGAGGTTACTGTAGGTTGTGGCATCAGTTTTGTATTTTGCTGCCACAAAATTGAGGGTATCGTTGACCTTTTTCTCCTCCAGCATCAATGTCTTGAACTTGGCGATGAGCCGATTCAGGGGCGTTGGATCACAGGCAGGGGGCGGAGGAGGCGGGGCTGCCTTCTTCCCCGTCAGTTCCGGTGCAGGATTGGGTGGGGGAGCTTGGGCTGTCTGGTCCGGACTCTTCTGTGAGGGAACAATGCCAGCGTCTATTCCACCCAAGTCCGATAGGAAAAGCGATATTGCATTCTCGGCCACTGGTTGCCGCTTTACCTTGAGAGTGTAGGTGGCAACGAATGGATTGATGTCCTCCACCACGATCCAAACTCGATCATCATTCCTATATTGCAACGCTCCTTTGATGCCATTCGTCTGGGCATTCACTGTCAGAGTTTTGTAGTCAGCGGAAGGAGGATCGGGATTGCAAGCATATTGCTGTGCTCTTACGACTTGAACTGCACAAGTACACGAGAAAAGCACACTGCCAACGAGAAGGATTCTATTAATTGACATAGGAACACACCCCATCTTTTTTCCAGCCTGGGCACGTGAGAGCCGGTTCGGTAAAATCGCCACGCTGCCAAGATCAGCAATAAGAACGAAATCAAAAGAGAAATCCCTGCAGCCAGTATCTTGGAATGAATTGCCTCACTGCGAGATACAATTCCCGTCAAATCGACAATTTCACCGCTGAATACGACCACGTCTGCTTGGCGAATCGTGCCCGAATGATCGCGCTCCCGGAAGTTACGGGCCCAATTATCTTTACCTTAATGGCCCCTGTGCTTAATGGGCAGGCGTGCGCAAGCATAACTCTCCACAGGGAGAACGGCAGACCCAGGCGGATATTGCTTGGCTTTCCAAGCAATGATCGACCTCTACTTGACGGGAGAAATCAAAAGCCTTTGCCCCGCACCCCCGCATAGATCTGCACCTACAGGATTGCTGCATGCAGCTCCCACCTCGGATGTCCGGCGTCGAAGCGCACCTTGGGCTAGGCATATAAGGATGCCGGGATGGGGAAGCCAGCACTGCGCGAGAGCCACGAACCGTCCCCCCGGAAGGGCGCCTCAGTGAATTTGGCAGATGTCTGTTATTGGGATAGACGGCGAGTTTTCGTGTTTGCGAAAAGTTGTCGTATACGAAATATTTCCTTTACAATATCCTTTCCAATATGAGAACATACCTCCCATGAAGGCCACAGAGGCCCAATTCGCAAGGGAGGCCCTTCAGGCCCTCCGCACTCAGATTCCCGTCCGGGACTTGCCCGGCGTACGCATCCGTGCGGTCAAAGCCCAACCGGAAGACGCCTTCGACGTCCAGTTCGAACTCGAATCCGGGAAAAGTCGCATCCTCGTGCTCGGAGAGTTCAAATCTTTCGTGTCGCCCAAGCTCCTCGAGGACATCGCACCATGGGTCCGGCGCATGAAATCTCTTCAACCCGGCGTTTCCTTCGCCCTGATCTGTCCGGCGCTCTCTCCACGCTCCCAGGCCTACTGCATCGAGCAAGGCATCGATTTCATCGACCTCGCCGGAAATATCGCCATTAATGTTCCCGGCACGTTCACACTCCAGCGGCTTGGACTGCGAGCCAAAGAACGGAGCGGCGAATCCGCCTCCCCGCTTTTCACCAATGTTTTTTCCGGGCGGTCGTCCCGCGTTCTCCGCGTCCTGCTCGAGAAACCAAAACCGTGGACCCTCACCGAAATCGCCAACGAACTCGCTGCCGAAACGAACCGGGTCGCCCGTGCGTTCTCCACGCAGCGGATCCAATTTGCCATCAGTCTCGGAGCCATCTCGAAAGCGCTTTCGAGTCTCGACGAACAACTCTGGGTACGGCGGCAAGGCTCCTCCGTTGTCGTTCCCGAACCGCGCCGTCTGTTGCTGGAGTGGGCGGAAAAATACAAAGAGCGCTACCGCTGGCGCTTACGCAGTTCGTTTGAAACCTCAAATCCACTCGGAACCACCCTAGTGCAAATCAACTCCGCCCTGCAACCGCTCCTCCGCGGTCCCTACGCGTTCACTGGCGCTGCAGCGGCAACCGACGCTCCGTTCATCGACCTGGACCGCATCGATGTGTTTCTGCTCCCGGACCGGAACGACGTGAAGCTCCGCCAGCTCGACAAACGTCCGGTATCCGAGACAGTCCCGCGGCTTCGCTTCATCTACCCGTATGATGAGGGCGTGTTCCTCTACGCAAGGACCGATGCGCCCGTACCTCGCGTCTCCAACATTCAGGCGTATCTGGACCTGTATGCCCGGGGCGGGCGCGATCTCAAGCAGGCAGACTACCTTCTCAACAACGCCATTGCGTCACGCTGGAAGGCCGCATGATCCCCGAACCCCAGCGCACCTACCTTCTTGAACTCCTCGATGCCCTCGGGCCGGCGGCCGAAGATTTCGTCGTCGCCGGAGCCCAGGCCATGAAGTTCGCCGTCGAAAAAACCCGTGCGACGAAAGACGTCGACTTTCTTCTCAACGTCCTCGCCTTGCGCAAGGAGCCCTTACAGCTCGCACGGATTTTCGAGAAGCTGGGTTACACGCCCGTCCCGGAATCGCGCAATTTTCAGTTTGAGAAGCCCATTCCGGACAGCACCGAGAAGATGCGCATCGAATTCATGGCCCCGGAAGAATACAGACGCGAGAAGGACTTTCGAGTGCACATTCAGGACGGCGTGCATGCGCGTGCCTGCACGGGCGGATCGATCGCCCTGGCGCAGTCCGACCTGCGCAAGGTCTCAGGCAAACTCCCGAACGGCAACGAATTCACCGCCCAGGTTCGCGTTACCCTGCCTCATGCGCTCGTCATGCTGAAGCTCTTGGCGCTTGCGGACCGTTACAGCAATGTCCGCGGGCCGAAGGAAGCGCGGCACGACCGCGAAGAAGCGCAGACCCATGGGGCCGACATCGTCGCGATTGTAACGGCAGTACCGGACATCGCACGATTCAACGGCCTGTTCTTTGCGCAGTTCCTGCCGGAACCGCAGCTTGGTGTTCGCGTTCTACGTGCCCTAGGAGACTTCTTTCGCGAGGTCACAGCGCCGGGCTTGATCGTCTACACGGAATATCTGGCGGCCAACCTGCCGGCAGACCGCACGACCGCCGAAGTCCTACGCCGGGAAACCGAGTTGGCGCAACGCATCGTCGCACAGATTCTGCCGCCGCCGGAATTCTTTGCCCTGGCCCTCGCCGTTGACGACAGCACCGAGCCCGAAAGAGGCGCACCATTCGTCGAACAATATCTATCGACACTCGAAACCGCCCGGATCCCCGTGATGGACCCCTTCGCACTGCAATCGTTGCCCAGCGGTGCCTTCAGCGGAGCTTACAAGCCCGGCGCCACATTTGTAATGAGCGCGTCTGAACCTCTGCAAAAGGTATCGGCTGCTCAGCGTGACCTCCTGCAGTCCTATCTACAGTGGAAGGTCAATCTGTTGCGGCGCAACGTACAACTCCGACGCAAATTCCCGCATACTTTGAAGGACTAACGGCGAAACACCTTTCGCGTTTCCCCCAGAGGCAGGGGATTCCTGCTCGTATTTTCTTTTAAGAGAAATGTCCCACGGCCGGCCTCACTAGGTACAGCTACAGCTTCCCTCCACCATTCCCTTCCTGGCCAGACCCTGCGCCTAGTCCGCCCACTCCCTCCGTCAAGGGTTTTCGCTTCGCTCCAATGAACGCCAAACCCCGGCGCCCTTGACGGCGCGGACGGATAGGCGCTTTCCCCCGCCGGTGTGCGCGCTGAATTTTCCCATCGGCATGAACCCCGGTCTCGCCAAGGCTTTGGGCGTGATGATGAAGCTCGACTTCCAGCGCGCGGTTCTGAACCGCATCCCGGAGATCGAAGCCCACCCGGAGCGATATTTCCGCCAGGTACTTTTCCTCTGTGACGAATACCAGCACTTCGCCACGGTCGGCGAAACCGAGCCCACGGGCGATGAAAAGTTCTTCAGTTTGTCGCGCCAGCCGAAGTGCATACCGATCGTTGCGACCCAAAGCATCAGCTCGCTCAAATCCACCCTGCCGGGCGAGAGCTGGCGGACGCTGCTCCAGACCTTCCGAACCAAGGTGTTTCTCTCTCTATCGGATGACTTCTCCGCGAAGACCGCGAGCTCGCTCTGCGGGCGCGAGGACCGGCTCAAAGCCAGCTACAACTTCTCCGAGAGCGGCCACGATGCCCACATCAGCCTCCTCACGGGCAAGGCCGTTTCCCACCGCGCCAATCTCACCGCGTCCAAGACGTACAGCCCCTATACCGACTACCGCTTCGACCTGAAGACCTTCACCGAGCTCAAGAATGCGCAGGCTATCGTGATGGCCTACGACGGGCTGAATCCTCTCCCGCCTACCTTCTGCTACCTCAAGCCCTACTTCAACGACCCGAACCTTTCCTATTTCGAGCAGCTCGAGCGAGGTCAACTCTGATGCATGGATTCGAGACCATACTCCCGTTCCTCAAACCGATCGAACATCTCATCCTCGATGACACGATCAGCGAGGTCATGGTCAATGACGCGGATTCCATCTTCATTGAGAAGGGCGGATATCTCCAGCCGGTCAGAGGCATCTCCCTCGGCGAAAAAGCCCTCCTCGTAGCTGTCAAAAACATTGCCCGCCGGCTCGGCGGTGACATCTCGGAATCCCACCCGATCCTCGATTCCCGGCTCCCCGATGGCAGCCGCGTCGCCGTTGTCATTCCACCCTGCAGCTTGAACGGCGTCACGCTCACGATTCGCAAGTTCAATGCGCGCCATTTCGAAATACAGGACCTGATTGCGGCGGGCACCCTCGACCAGCCCCTTGCCAACCGGCTCGAAGATTACGTTCTTTCACGCAAGAATATTCTGATTTGCGGTGGCACCGGCTCCGGCAAGACCACGACCCTGAACATCCTTGGCAAATTCATTCCGGAAGACGAGCGCATCCTCTTGATCGAAGATACGGCGGAGATCCGGTTGGGACACGCGAACTTGGTTCGCTTCGAAGCAAGGCATCCGCAAAACGGCTTGCCGGGTATCGCCATCCGCGACCTGCTCAAAGCATCTCTCCGTCACAGGCCGGACCGTATTTTGTTGGGCGAGATTCGTGGCGGCGAGGCGTTCGATCTCCTGCAACTTCTCAATACGGGTCACGCGGGGACACTGTCCACCATTCACGCCAACTCTGCCAGACAAGGTCTCGCCCGCTTCACGAGCTGTGTCCTTCAAAGCGGCGTCGAGCTGCCGTACCGCGCCATCAAGAGCAACATCGGCGACTCCCTCCATGTCGTGATTCAGATTGAGCGCCGGCCGGGACGCCGCTATATCTCGGAGGTCCTCGAAATCAACAACTACGACCCTGACGGCGATCTATTCGACTATTGCGCGATCTACCAAAGACAGGAGGCTCACGCATGACCCAGGGAGACAAAGAGAACAACAAGAACATCTCCACCACCGAATACGTCCTCACGAACTTTCAACGGTCAGACCGTCTCGCTGTCCTGGTGCGCAACCGTAGCCGGGGCGAAACGGTCCAGCGCATCACAACCTCTGCCAAGATCGCCGAGCCTTCCTTTCAGGATTGGCTGCGCTACAAGAATGAGAAAGAATCCTGCGACATCTATATCGGGATGAACTCCTTAAAACCCGAAGCTCGCACCCGTACCAAGGACGACATCCAGACCATCCGCCATCTCTATATGGACATCGACCACGATGGCCCGGCAGCTCTGGCCAAAATTCAACAGTCGAATCTCGTGCCTCCCCGGGACTACACGATCAGCACGTCGCCGGATAAGTTTCAGGTGGTCTGGCGGGTCGAGAATATTTCACAAGAACAAGCGGAGTCCCTGCAGCGGGCCATGGTGCGTAAGTTCGGGGGCGATCCCGCGGCAACCGACTCGACGCGCGTATTGCGCCTTCCGGGCTTCCTGAACCGGAAATACGATGCGGAGTTTCTCGTGCAAGCGGTAAAGCATGCGGACCGTGTCTATCATCCCCAGGACTTCCGGCTCCGGACAGAACTCATCGAAACCGACTTCAGGCCACACCGCCAGACGCCGACATTACCCTCGACTGGGCCACGCCAGATGAGCCAGTCGGAACACGACTGGGCCTATGCCAAACGCGCCCTAGCGAGGGGTGACGATCCCGAGGAAGTCATGCGCCGGATCGCCGACTTTCGCGCTGGCGAAAAACACGATCCCTCGGACTACGCACGCCGCACTGTCACCAAAGCCCAAACTGAACTCGGATCGAGCACCCGATCAGACGAGCAAGGCGCTCCCAATCGGACTCAATAACCTAAGTTTGAGATTCATCGCGAGGCCGGTGTCATCTTCAAGTCTGTTGACTGACCGGAGATCCAATGCCCAACAATGATCGAACCATCGACATCCAACCCCTCGGGAGCCCCGGTGACACTTCCCCACATCCGCGTGGCCAGACTCGAGGCGGAGCACCTTCACCGGGAGGTTCATCATCACCGGATGAATCAGGTCCGACTCGGTACGAATTCATTGACAGTCGAGAACTGAGCCGTCGCCTCGCGGTTCCCACCTCCTGGATTCGGGATCAGGTTCGCGCCAGGTCTCAAGACCCTCTTCCGCACGTGAATTTCGGCAAATACGTTCGCTTTCTTTGGGGCAGTCCCGCGCTTGAACTGTGGATACGCCGTCGTATAGTGGTGGGGAACAACAGGCGTGTGGAACGGGTTCGTTAAAGGAGGAATATGGCAAGAACCCGCCACCACCAAGCAGGATATGTATTCAAGAAAGGCCCGAATTGGTATGTCCGCTACCGCGAGGATGTGCAGCTGGAGAACGGTTCGGTTCAACGTATCCAGAAATGCCACAAGCTTGCGGAAGCCTCAGGCCAATATCGAACCAGAAGCGCCGCGGGAGAGTTGGCCGAGGAATTCATGCGGCCAGTCAATCGCGGCGAAATCAGGCCAGAAAGTACGATGAGCCTCAATCGATTCATCGAGGACTGCTATCTGCCATATGTGGAGGAGCAAAAGCGCCGATCGACGTATTGCGGATACAAAAACATTTGGCTGCGATATGTGGAGCCGAATGGAGACGTGGCGTTGCGCGAGGTGAGGACTTTCGATGCCGAGCAACTGTTGAAGGATATCGCTCGCCGGGAGAACCTCAGCCGGACAACGTTAGGCCACATAAAACACTTCCTGAGCGGGGCGTTCCGTTACGCGCGTCGCCAGGGCGTGTTGGAGAACCCTAACCCGATGCATGATGTCGAGATTCCTAAAGCGCGGCCAGCCGGAGAAACCTACGCGTACTCGCTCGAGCAAGAAGCCCAGATGTTGGCCATTCTTCCCGAACCGACCGCGACAGTGGTCGCCACGGCGGCCTTCACCGGCGCGCGCAAGGGAGAGATCAGAGGATTCACTTGGCAGAACTACGACGGCTCTGAAATTCGAGTTGAAAAATCCGTCTGGCGGAGCCACGTGGACGAACCGAAGCGCCCGAAAAGCAAGGGTGCCATTCCGGTCATAGCCCAACTGAAACTTCTTCTCGACCAGCACTGGGAAAGGTGTGGCAGGCCACGCAACGGGTTCATTTTTTCGAATGAACTCGGCAACCCGATGAATCTCGAAGCGCTCGCGGTGGATGTGATCCGGCCGGCACTAGAAAAAGCGAATCTCGCTTGGCATGGCTGGCACGCATTCCGGCGCGGGCTTGCGACCAATCTGCACAGACTCGGAGTTTCCGACAAGGTGATTCAGCAAATTCTGCGGCACGCGAATGTCATCACGACGATGAACATCTACGTGAAGACGGTAAGTGTGGATGCGGCGAATGCGATGAGGACCTTGGAAACGATGTGTGCAACTACTGTGCAACCCGAGAGGCTCGGAAGCACGCGAATCATGTAGAAGTTTTTTTCGCGAGAAGTCAGCAAGTCTCGATGCTGGATGCAGTTAGGGGAATCTGGCGGAGAGGGGGGGATTCGAACCCCCGGTACAGGTTTTAGCCCGTACAACGGTTTAGCAAACCGCCGCCTTCAGCCTCTCGGCCACCTCTCCGGCGGGTGTTTCCAGCAGCTTAGCACATTTCTCCAATTTCAACTGCTGAACTCTTGCTGAACTTTGGCGCGAGAAAATGGTCATGCCGAGAAATGCAAATGAACAAGCTCCGGGCCAGGTGGAAAGCCGAAGTGTGAAAAACCGCCGTCCTTTCCCAACGGCCATGTTGTTTGCGTATCGGGATGCAGCTGGATCAGAGGAGGCCTAGGTGACAGCACGAATGCAATCTAACTGATTTTCAGAAACGTGTTAGCACTACAACCGTCTAGGGAACCGTTGCCTTGGGAGGCGAATCCTCACCACGGGACCGCAGACCTTTTGGCATAACAAATTATAGGGTGGGTAGAGCATTCGGCTATGGACCGAATGCGTGGGCATGTGAAGGGAAAATCAGTAGTGCGAAAGTTGTTGAGGGGAAGACCCTTCGCAGTAACGTGTCCGAAGCCAACAAGTGACTGTCACAAAGGTGTAGTGGACGACGGTCTAGGGAACGTCGGTGTTTGGAAGCACTTTAAGGAAAGTGGCAGAGAGGGTGGGCGGAAACTCAAACATGCCAGCCCCGGCACGCGGCAAGATTCCGAGAAAACGGCGATCAACAGGATTTTAGCCCGAGACCAAGCAAGCCATCCGTGTTCGCGGGAACTTAATGTTCAATACTCCTTCTGCTGAGGCGATTTTGATGCCGAGATCAGCGGGGTACAAGAGTTTGGCGTCTCTGAACGCCCATGGTATCTTCATTATCTCCGGTCCGTCGATTCTCCAGACTGCTAGTAAGGTTTGTTCTGAAGACTGCATTCCCAATGCAAGTGGCGCTTTGGAGTCGGTGAGATCAGACAATCCGAGCGGATAGAAAGGCACTGCCGCAGGAATGTGCTTACGAAGAAGTTCCTTGTAAATCCGAATGCCTTCTGTTACCTGCGCCCATGCTTGCGAAGACAGGGAATCGAGACGGCCACTTTGGTGGATGCGGCACATCATAGCAGTAACCATGTTAAAGTTCGCTTGATCGGCGTCTCCGTCCGCCAGCGGATAGGACCAGATCCCGAGTTGTTCAGGCAAGACCGCCGCAGACGCACCCACCAGAATTGCAGGCAGCTTCAGATAATCTTCCTGGTCAGTCATGGACTGAATCTGAAGACGGCTGAGCATCGCGTAATCCATGCGCCCGCCTCCGCTGCCGCAGTTTTCAATGACCAGGTCAGGGTAACGGTTCAGAACGCCCTCCAGCCAGGCTAAGTGCGCGCGGTTATGCTCAAGCAAGCCCTGTCCGAAGCTATCGGCGTTCAGCTCGGTTCCTTGCAGCGAATCGACGTTGTAATCCATCTTGATGTAACCGACGCCGTAATCGTTCACCAGCCTTGCGATCACCTGGTCGAGGTACGCGCGCACTTCCGGATTCCGGAAGTCCAGCAGGCACCGCGAACCCTTCAACACTCTTTTCCCGTGACGCGCGAAGAACCAGCTGTCCGGCTTTTCAGCCAACAAAGATTTTGCCCCGGCAACCTCCGGCTCGAGCCACAATCCCGGAATCATTCCAGCTTGCCGGATCTGATCGAGCACAAACTTCAGCCCCCTGGGCCATCGTGTCGGAGAAGGCTGCCATGAACCGATGGTTTGGCTCCAGTCTTCATGCACGTCTGCATACCATCCGGCGTCTATGACGAAGTATTCGCAACCCGCTTTCGCAGCGGCGGCAATCAGCGGCAATTCCTTCTCTTCCGTCGGGTCGCCCCAGAGGCAGTTCATGTAGTCGTTGAAAATCACCGCGCAACGCGAGTTGTTGTTGCGCGGTTTTTCGCAGGCGGCACGCCGGTAGCGCGTTAATGCCTCTACGGCGTCGCTAAACCCGCCGTGCACGCATCCGATGGCGACGGGAACGGTCTCGTAAGTTTCCCCAGGCTTCAAACGCTTCCACGCTGCGGAGTGCAAATCGTCGGGACCCCCGAGGTACGCGTATACGTCATCGGCGTAGTTGTCGCGAGCCGAAACATTGGAGATTTCCCAATACCACGACCCATTATGTTCAATCTGCCAGAACCAGGTCAGGCCGAGCCTCATGTTTTCGGCCATGGCCATCGGCAAATACCGATCCGTCGACCAACTGCCAATGCTCCCCGCTTGCGCTTCCGACCTGCTTGTGCGCTCGTTTTCGACAAAGCCCATCTCTGAAGGACGCAACGTATGCCACTGTCCCTCAGCCATCCAGCTATTCAGGGCCAGATGGATGCGAAGCTCACGGTCGAAGTTCTGTGGGTCTGCGAGTCCATGGAGCATCGCTGAGCTTAGAAACTCGATACCCACGGGTGAACTCCCGTCATTGATGACTCGCGAATACCGCCGGACTACGGGAAGGCCATCAAAGGCCTCATAAACAGATTCCACGCGCAGCTTCAGAACTGGGTCTGTGTGAATGCACACCAGGCGCTTGCCTCCGTGCGCGGACTCCTCGCGCCTTCCGCCGAAGAGTAACCGGGCGCCCGGCTGCCCCATTTCCGACTTCATCCCCTGATCCGGAGAGTTTTCGCCGCTGCATTGGAGCGCGACTTCGACCCCGGAAGAATCGTAAAGCCCTGGCCTGACAGCGCTGGCCGGGACGAAGCATCTTTGCCGCAACTTGCCAGCGGTCACGTCGAACGAGAAAGTCAGTTCACTGGTCTTCCACTGAAACGGCTCTGAGCTGTCTGACGCTGAGGCGACACTTGAGATGCGCGGCACAAGAGCTCCGATTGCCGCGACCCCACTGGACATCAAGAATGCTCTTCGACCTATGGACATGGCGGACGGCTTCACCTCTGGCCTTTCTCAGGTCTCGAATCCGTTCGGCCCAAAAAACCATGGAACTGGTGCATTGTGTAGCCATGGTCGTGCCGGATTGATCGCACCGCGATCATGCACCTCACTTCGCAGTTTCGACCTTTGGAAGAATAACGGCGTCAATCCAGCTTTCGTCTTCACCAGCTTGAATGTCTTTGAAGAGCCACCAACGCTCGGTATGTTCTGCCGTCTCTCCTGGCTTCAGATTCCGAAGTGGCCCCAAGGTTTCGAGTTCAAGCGAGTGGGAGTCCGTGTAGATCTCGAAATTACAGCCGAAATCCGGGTATGTTGCATCTTCTTCCACATCGGCTTTCTTCACGAACAAGTGGCGCCTTCGAAAGTAAGCGCCCCACCCGAAAGGATTAAAGATCCCGGTCATCTGCTCCTTGAATATGCTTGCGGAATTCCTTGCCTGGTGGAGTTGAATATACTTCGTGCCAATTTTCCACCGCGGGTCCGCCAAATCTGTGTAGCACCAGAGCGCCAGGACTCCTTCGGGCAATAATCTGTCGGCCGAGAGCGGTGCCCGCGGCGGAAGGGGGAGAATGGCCTTCCCATCACCAGCCATCACGGAGAGTGCCCATGGAGCTATCTCGGTGGGCTCCCCTCCAAGATTGCGGATGCGATGCGTGACGGTAACGCCCGATCCTGTTTCCGCCAATTTGACCTCGATCTCTTTTTGCAGATTCGTGCCGGAATGTGCGGATTCCGGAGGAGCGGTAAAAACAAAAGCGTCGTCCTGCCTCCGCACTGAAACGGGGACATTGTCGGGGTAATACGTGCGCGCGACTTCGGGTGATACCCACAGCCGGTGGCCCCCATAGACTCTAAAGGTCTGGTCACCGTCTCTCCCGGAATGCTCGGGAATTTCGTGGAACTCGTTATCTTCTCCCCGGAAGCCAAAGAAAAGAATCCGTGGTCCGACTTCGGTCAACACAATCAGTTGTACAGTGTCGTTGCTGATTTTGAAGGCTTTCTTCCATTTCTGGTATTCCACTTCTTCGGCTTTCACCTTGCCGACTCCGGAGAGTTCTTGCATGTCTTTGGGCCTCCTGGCCATTGCGTCGTGCAAACTCGGTTGGCCGTGTTTCCCACTTATCCGTTACCAATCAAACCCTTCACGTTCAAGGCGCTTGCACCGAAATTGCTTTTCCGGTGTATTCAACGGTTTTGTCGGGGCTGCCTACAGGTGCGACGCCGGCACCGTGCCCGGCGGATACCCATACAACATTGAACTGGATGCTCCCAAGCATTTCGGGATAGTGGCCGACTCGATCGCCAATCGTTAGTGTTCGCGTGGCCTGCGACCAATGAAGCGGAATGACAGAGTGAGCCCCATTTTCATAGTCGTAGCTGTCGCCCGCGTCCTGATACAACTCGAACGTGCCGTCGGCTTCGGGGTAAATCCGGAGTTCGATCGGTCCCGCAGGCTTTTCGTCGGCATACTCAATTTCGGGGCCGAGAGGAAGAATCGAACCGGCACGTACGTAAAGTGGAATGCGATCTAGAGGGGCGTCGGCGTCAATCTCACGGCCACCGTTTTGCGATACTCCGGTCCAAAAGTCATACCATGCAGAGGAGTCCGGCAGATACAAAGTTCTGCGATTTTCATTTGCCTGAAGCACAGGGCTGACAAGAATCGAAGGCCCGAACATGAACTGGTCGCCAATGTCGCGAGTGTTGGGATCAGCGCGCCAATCCATCACCAGCGGGCGTTGGATCGTGTAGTCACCGTTTGTCACCCGCCAAGCCAGAGAATAGATGTAAGGCATCAGCCGATAGCGTAGCTTGTCATAGGTGATCAGGATCGGCTTGACCTTGTCAAAAGCCCAAATCTCGTTTTGCGGCCGGTGCCCGTGGGTGCGGAAGATCGGACAGAAGACTCCGTATTCGAACCAACGCGCGTAAAGTTCCTGGTATTTGGGATCGTCAATAGGGTTGTCATGCGGTGGCCAGTAACCGCCGATGTCGGTTGTCCAGTATGGGTAACCGGAGAGTGCGAAGTTCAGCCCAGCGGCCACCTGATGGCGCAACCCCCAGTAGGATCCATAGACGTCTCCGGACCACACCGTTGCTCCGACGCGCTGTTGACCGAAGAACGCGGACCGCGTCAGCAGAAACACCCGCTTGCGGTCCGTGGCCGCTTTCCAGTGCTGTTGCACACCGAGAGTATGCATGAGCGGAAATACGTTCGTGTACTCGGCGCCGTTGCCGATTGCAACCTGCTTATTGCGGAGAATTGCGTCGCCCATATGAGGCCAGTATTCTTCAGGTTCAGCGCTGTCCAACCAAAATGCGTCCCAGCCTTGCGAAAAGAGCTCGCCGGCCAAGTGCTCCCAATAAAAGTCGCGCGCCTTCGGATTCGTGGCGTCATATACGTGAGCATTTGGCACGTCAAAGTGCTGTGCGCTGAGTCCGCGATAGTTTTCAGCCTTCGTATCGAAAAGCCCCCATACCGAGACCATCGCGTGTAAATGTTCGTTGTGAAGACGCTTGAGTTCGCCGGGGACATCCGGGAAGTTGGGATTGAACACGGGATCGCCCTCGGTCTTCCACCAATACCAGTCCTGCACGATGCAATCGAGAGGGATATGTTCTTCACGGTAGCGATGCGCGATGCTCAACACCTCATCCTGCGACACGTAGCGGTCCTTGGATTGAAAGAATCCATAGGCCCACTTCGGAAGCATCGGTGTGTGTCCGGTAAGGTTGCGGTATTCATGGATGATCTGATCCATTTGCGGACCGTAGACAAAGTAGTAGTCAATCGCATGGCCAGCCAGCGAATCCAAGTTCAATTCGAGCGGGAACCGATTGTCGACATAGGTCAGTGAGGCTGTGTTCCACATCAGCCCGTAGCCCTTGCTCGACACGAGCAACGGAATCGCGACGTCGGTATTGTTTTGCGCGAGCTCTACCGTTGCACCACGGTAGTTGAACACTCCGTTTTGGTGTTGACCTAGTCCGTAGAAGCCCTCGCTGAAGTCGGGCGAAAACCTGTCTTCAACGTGAAAGGTTCTTTCGCCATTCAAATCGGCGGGGTCGTATGTACGTGGAATTGAGTTTCGCTCTCGCAAGAGGCTCTCGTTCCGCACGGTGCTGTACTGCACGTTTCCCCATTTCAGAGAGAGTTCCACCTTCAGAGTGTCAGTGGTGAGGATTGCTACGTCGGCTGTTTGTGAAACTTCGAACTTCGCACCTGGACACGACTCTTTCGAATCGAGCATCCATGGCTGGTTCAGTTTAACGTTGGCGGGCGGCTCGGGCGTCGCGACAAAATGAATAACACCGGGACGGCAGACGGAAATGTGAAGACTTTCGTTCCCCACCGTAGCAGTGATGCCATCCGGAGCCTGGGCATAGTGGACTGGAGGCAAGGGTGGCACTTCCCACAGCTGAGCTCTTGCTGGGGTCGCACTCCAGAGGAAACAGCACATCGCGGGGATAGAAAGCCACATATTCCGCCGTCGGACGGAAGTTGCTCTCGTGGAATGGCACGGGTTTGACTGGATCCTGACGCGAGAGCCGCACTTGTTTGCCGATCCGTAACACAATGGGAACAGCACACGAAACAATCTCTCCATGATGATTGTTATCCTTTCTTGAAAAACTTCGGTATCTCAGTTCGGGCGGCACTCAGAGCATCACCGCTGATATCCCGTAGTTCCATGGGTTACAATCGCCTGGGCTTCGCCATCACCATCTGGAATGTCCAAGTTCACGAGCTCCCGCCTGAACCCCCGCGTGTTATAAGCGCCGTAAGCTAACCCGATGACCATCCATCCGATTCCCAACACTTTGGCGCGCCAACTCAGACTCAGCCACAACATCATGCAGATCAGAAAACCCAGTACCGGGGACACGAAATTGAACCAGCGCTTGTGCACCTCGCGAAAGTAAAATCGTACCAATGCCGATGTGTTCACACCCATGAAGGCGAGCAGGGCGCCGAAGTTTAGCAATTCCACGCCCCGCTCAAAACTCAAAACCATCGCACCGATGAGTGCTACTGCGCCGACGAGCAACACGTTGTTTCGCGGAATGCGTTTCTTGGGCTCGATGGCCCCAAAAAACCGGGGCGGCAGCGCGCCGCTACGTCCCATGCCGTAAAGCAGGCGTGCAGCACCCAACTGCGCCCCTAGCGCCGAACCGAACGTCGCCACTAAAAGCGTCACATCGATGATCGAAAACAGCCAGCGTCCACCAGCTCTTCCGGCAACAAACACAAACGCCGTGTCCACGTCGGGAAAATTCTGGGCGCCGGGCCAGACGAGTTGCGCCGCATACACCTCGATGGACGCCAACATACCAGTAAGCAAACACACGAAAACCGTGGCGAGCAGAATATTACGGCGCGGGTTCTTGGCTTCCTCGGATAGCGTTGAGATGCCATCGAACCCAATATAAGTCAGCACGGCCAGCGAGGTCCCGCCCATGATGGCTCGGACGGAAAAAGTTTTCGGGTCGAAAAACGGGCGGGTAAAGAACCCGATTCCGTCATGAGGTGCCGTGTGCACGTAACGAGCGGCTGCCGCCAAAAACAGAAGAATGACCACACCCAAGACCGCGACGAGACCCGAGTTGATGCGCGCCGAAGTCTGAATACCTTGCATATTCAATGAGGTGAACAGACCGACGAAAGCAACCACCCATACCGCGTACGGGATTTCCGGAAAGAAGTTCATGGCAAATTTGCTGCAGAGAATCGTGCAGATGAGCGGGTTGAGCACGTAGTCCATGGCCATGCTCCACCCCGTTACGTAACCAAGCGCCGGGTGAATTTCGCGCCCGACATAGGTGAACGCAGAGCCGGCGCTGGGATAAGCGGAGGCCATTTTCCCGTAGCTTATGGCGGTAAACAGCATGGCGATCATAGCGAGCAGGACGGTGATTACCGCGTACCCGTGAGAACGCGTGCTCATTACCCCGTACACTGGCATAGGCGCAGTAGGTTGTATAACAATGAGCCCGTAGAGAATCAGATCCCATAGACCCAATGCACGGCGAAGCTGCGGTGTGCTGGTAGTTTCCGGTAGAGATGTGGGCATGACCTGATAAATGCCTTTCGCGTCTGCAACGGGCCTGTTCTACTAATCCGAAACACTCTCAGCAGACATCTGTTCGCACTCGTAGCACACAGACCGAAGCGAATCGGAAATGGAAGCGCCGTGAGATTCAGCGAAGCCGAACAAGTTGCTTAGCACTGCATCGGGGTGGATAGTATGTGGTGAAGTGACACTGAAGCTTGCGTTCAGGACGCCGAAATCCAGCGCCGTCCGCAGTACTCGGCCCGAAAATGAACTGCCACATTCGTTCGGCATGATGAATGGAAGGCCCGCTGCCAAACCACACACAACACCTGCGAGGAGTGCGTCCCCGGCGCCCGCGGTGGAGATTGGTTGAAGCAGCGGCGCTGGGCAGAATTGCGAACTCCCGCACTCGAAGCCGTACGCTCCTTTTGGCCCCGCGCTAACAATGATGCGCAACCGCGGGTGGGTCGCGGTAAATTTGACGGCGCACTCCGCCAACAATCCGTCATCGAGAACATGACCCGGGCCATGTCCGAGTAGGGCCGAGGCCTCCTCCTGATTCAATGCCAAGAGATCCGTGAGAGAAAACAACTCCATCCTCTGTGCTTCTTCGATGTCTCCGAGCACAAAGGAGCATACGCGATAATTACCGTAATCCGATGCAAGTTCAAGGAAGTCCCGCCGCAACTCCAGCGGAACCTCAGGAACGCAGAGTGCCACGGCGTGTGCTCCCGCGGCTTTCATGTACGGTGATGCCGCTCTCAGGTCATCGACGCTCAACGTCCGGGCGGCTGAGTTGCTGCTGGTGATGTTCCCGCCCGAACCATCCGGATAGAAAAAGCAAACGCTAAAAAGCGTTTTCAGCTGCGGGTGACTCCGCACAAAGCGCGTGTCGATTCCCACGGCGCTCATTTCGGTGAGAATCCGACGTCCCACTGCGTCGTTACCGACAACGCCGACCGGCCATACCCGAAAGGAAGCTGGGTCCCTACCGGCGCCCATAAGCCGCGCAATGTAGTGCTCGACGATGTGCAGCTTGCAGTAATCCCGCGAATCGAGGAGTTCGCCCAATCTGCTCTCGTTGCGCCCCAGTTCGTGTTCGCCCTCGAGCGCATAGATGATACCCGCGCCGATGCCACCGATACCTACGGCGCATGTGAATCCGCTTTTCGTGTTTGCGCGCAGTGTCAGCATGAATTCAAAACAGCTCCCAATCGGGATTTTCGCTAATTGGATGGCGCGCCGTTTCCAGTGTGGCCGTGATGATTGCGTCGGGATGGGTTTGCAGCAACGTCATCGGGTATTCCGGCGTCGGCTCGCTGAACAAAGCGACCCGCAGCGCCGTTTGCTTCCAGGCACCCGTATCGCTATAAACGCGCACCTTCTTTGCCGAAAGGCACTCGCGAATCCCCAATGTAATCGACATGGGCGGTACAAACTGATAGGCCGCACCGAACGTCCGGTGCGCCAGCGCGAGGATCGTATCAATATTGTTTTCTTGAATCCGGATGCTGGAGTTTGCGAGTTCCTGCAACGTCAGATGGTGGAACGGATGACGGCGGGCCTGGTTATAAGCCACGTGTCCATCCTGGCCCCATCCACCCACAGTAATGTCCACGGGTGCTTCATTGATCGCGACACGTACTTGTTCCATGGTCGCCGGTAGAAGCCAATAGCGTTGCCCCTCCGGAACTGCTAGCTCCGGGTGAATGCCTCCGTAGAAGTGGCGCTCCATAAAGGTCTTGAAGTTGTAAGGATGACCTGTCGGGAGCGGTTTCCCCTGCCAATCCAGACACTCGTCCATATGAAACACGTGCAGGCCCTTCAGCGATATGGCGCGCGTATTGACCAACAACCGAAATGGTTCGTACCAACAAGTAGGTCCACAAGGAACAATGGCGCGTGTTGACCGCCCCTGCCTGTTGTTTTCCTCGATGGCTTCGACCAACTCCTTGGCCATCAACGCACCTAACTCCACAGAATCGGCCACCTGCCGGTAACGCACACGCAACTCCGGATGCCCCAGCAATTTCTCCGCTGGGATCGCACACCAGCGCCGTAGTTCTCTGGCGTCGACAGGGGACGACAAGCGAAGACGTGATTTTTCTGTGCCCATATTAGAGATCCAAAGTGTTGAACATTTCTGTCTGCATCACGGTGAAGAATGGTGATCGCTTCGCAAAACTCGGTGTACCTTGGGTGCAAATTACTGAAGGTGGCAAACTTTGGCCCATAGGATCTGCCTGCTGAGTTTCTACTTAATTTGAGCGGAAGTCGCGGGCGTGTTGTACCCTTCGAGCTTGATCCAACGCGCATCCTCCGCCTTTGACACGGTTCCATGAATCTCGGCGGTTTCGCCGGGATACACAGTGATGTAATTGTCGTCGTACTCGATGGGGAGGATTTCGTCCCCATTCTGGGCGGCAGCTACGGTTGCCCGTTCGAAGAAGGCGATGTATTCGGACGGATTATGTAGCCGGATAGCGACATGCTTTTCGCTGTCGGTCGTGGTCTGTTCAGCGCTGACCTCAAGGTTTACCTGAGGCATCATATTCAGCGCTGTCATGTCCGCCCAGCTCACCTGCTTCAGATTCAGCGCGTCATCGTTACTGCGGTCGCCCAAGTCGTCGTCTTTCTGCGACTGCCAGTAGGTGTTATCGACGAGCAGCATTCCGGTGTTGTCAAACAACTGACAGCGGACAAAAAACACTTGAGTACTCTGGGGATAGCGAGGCAGCGTTAGGACCTGAGTTGCGCCATTGAACGGAACTTGGATGCCGTCGGCAGAGCGGTCGTCAAGAACCTTCCCATTCAGATCGTAAACGCGCACGCGGACGCGCAAACCCTGCACGTCACCCGGAGTCTGATTGGAGACGATGATTTTGGCCTGACTGTGATCGCCGGTTGCGTAGGCATCGAAGACCACGGACAGCGGACGCAGCCCCTTCTTCGCGCCGTAGTAGGCACCACCGGGGCTCAGATAATAGTCAATGATGTTGCCGTAAAACGAAGGCCAATGGCTGTTCAGCATCCAATAGAGCGTCATTTTATGGTTGGCCCAGCCACCGGCCGCGAGGTTCTCAAATTGCGCGCGGGTGTTCTCGTAGTGAGCGAGTTGCGCTTTGCGCACGAACTCCGCCACGTTGCCGGAGGAACCGTAGCGGCGGTTAACCGCTAACTGCACATCGGCGAGGGTGCTGGCACCGGGAATCGCTCCGGCGTGGAAAAACCATGAGTCGTTGATCGGCCACAATTTGTCAGCCGGGATAAACCTCTTCAAGCTCTCCAGCGTGGGGATATGTTCGTTGTCACCCTGCTCAACGGACGACCCGCGAGATGGGACGTACTTCCCACTGAACCAGTATGTCGGTGGGCGCCAAGTGTACGGGCCTTCCATATTGATGCCATCCCATAAGTGTTCGCCTTGGGCACCTTTGGCGAAAGATGAAACGGTATCAACGACGGCATTTTGCCAACGCAACTCGGACAGAATCCTACGGTACTCGATGCGAACAGGTTCCGGTGGCCTACCATCGCTCCCGTTGGCCCAGATAAACACGGACGCATGCGGACGGAGCATGAGAATCTGTGAACGAAGGCTTTGCGAAGCGACGCGATGGTCCTCTTCGCTCCACTGGTCCCACTTCTCCCACTGGTTGCAGCACATCCAGCCAAACATAAGGGGAATACCTTGTTCATCCGCGAGTTCGACAATGTGCTCACTGGAGATCTTCGATTCCCAACGCAGCATATTGATCCCGAGATCTTTGACATACCGCAGGATTTCGGATTCGCGCTCAGGATCATACCGATACAGCAGGTCCGGGGTGTAATCAGCTCCGCGAACACGGAAGTCTCGACCGTTGACTTGGAGATAAAAATTTCCGCCCTTGCCCTTATCGGGGAACTGTTCGTCCTGATCGCGGTGTTGGGTAATACTCCGTATCCCGAAGCGAATGTGAGAGCGGTCAGAGACTTTCTGTTCCTTCACAAACTCCAGATGCAGGTCATAGAGCGCCGGATTACCCATGGTGTACGGCCACCAGAGGTCGGGATTGCTTACGACCAGGCTGGGGTACTTTTCTGCGGCAAACGCAACTTCGCGAATCTCACCGGGGGAGAGGCTGAGGCTTTGCTCGAATTCAATGGTTGGCTTGCCTTGTCGCGAGATTGTTCCCTTCAGCGTGCCGGTGACGGGTTGCGCGGCAAAATTATGCAGGTTTGCATAAACCGTAAGGCGCGCAGTCGCGTGCGGCAGGGAGAGCTCAGAGTTAACTGCCGGGTTTTCGAGCGCGACCTCACCTGTGGTTTTTAGATAGACCGGCTTCCAGATGCCTGCGTTTCTGTCCGGCACGAAGGAAGAATCGAACATATGCTCCCTGGTGTACTTGCCTTTGTATCCCAGATATTTCCAGTTGATCCAATCGAACCAACTGTCCGCCAGTTCTACACCGTCAACGTCTTGAATAAGTTGCTCGGGTGTCACTTTGACGGCCAGCGCATTCGCCGAGCCCGGCTTGATCCACTCCGTGACATTGAGCTCGTGCGCGGCATACATCCCGACGACTTGCTTATTGTCCGCGATCTTCTGCCCATTGACCCAAATTTCCGCGCGATAGTTGATTCCCGGAAATTCGAGCGTGTAGGCGGAGTAGCCAGCCGGCGCGGTGAACACCGTCCGATACCACCAGTCCTGCTTGTACAGATCCTGCGGGACGTTCTCCAGCATATTCTTGCCAACGTAAAGGTTGGGATAGACACCGTCCTCCTGCAATATCTCGAGAACCGTCGCGGGCATGCGATGGATGGGGTGCCATTCCTGGTCCTGATAATGGGGCTGAGAGACGGTTGCTCCAACTGCCTGAACGTCTTTTGCGGCGGCCAGCTTCCAATTCTCCGACAACTCCACTTTCCCTGGAGCTTCCATCTGGCCGAGTGCAGGCAAAACGAACAGGCAAAACAACAACGACAGCACGGCGATTACGCGAACCATATTCGTTCTCCCTCGGCAAATTCAAAGACAAGTGGATGCGCCTCTGTGCCTGTCCCTAGGCGCATCCACACGGTCTCAGTAATACAGTTTCAACGCGAACTGAATTTCGCGCTGATCGTTTTGTCCATCGCGTGTCGAAGTGATCTTTCCAAAATTGGTCGGATTGTTGTAATTGAGTGCTCCGGGGGCCGGTAGCACTCCGTTAAGGCCGAATCCCGGATTCGAGAAGTTAGGATGATTGGTCAAGTTGAAAAATTCGGAGCGAAACTCCAGCCGGAGACGTTCGGTCAACTGGAACTGCTTGAACAGGGAAAAGTCCATGCGATGGAAACCCGGTCCGCGGAACTGGCTCGGCCCACCGCCCAAAGGGCTGTAATCCGTTTGCCCGATGGTCGTCGCAACAGGAGGCGTCGCGAACGCTGCCGTGTTTAGCCATTGATCCACATTGTGCTTTCCGGCATACGGATTCACACCAGGGACTTCCAGGGCAAAACAGCCGAAACCTGAAGTCGTGGCCGTGGCGCACGGGACCGTACCGGGTTGACCGTCCTGTAGTGTCAGGATCCAGTTGGCGTCCCAACCGCCCATGATCGCGTTGACCATTCTGCTGCTAGTGTTCAAAAAGCGCCGGCCATGCCCGAATGGTAGTTCATACATTCCGCTCAGGTGGAACACTTTGTTGATGTCGAAGTCGCAGCGTCCGAAGTCCTTGTTTATCCCAAAATGCGGTAGGAATGGAGCGCGGAACCCGCTCAAGGCGGTGGGATTCAGAACGTCCACGCCGTCGGTCATACAACTGGCCCAAGTGAAATTGCCGAGGACATTCAGGCCATGGCCGACTCGGCGCTCGTAGTTGGCTTGCAGAGCATTATAGTGGCTGTTGGCGGCGAAGGTGGAATAGACCGTATATGAAGAAAAATCAGGATACGGGGAGTAAGAAAGAGCATTCAGTCCAGGCGGCAGGATTTCCCGGGGAGTATTCGGGTTGACGTACGTCCCCAGATGGTGGACCGTGTTTCCGACGTAACCCAATTCCACTGTATCGTTTCTGCCTAACTGGTACTGCAATGCCAAGTTATATCCCTGGGTGTAGGGCGTCCGCATGTGGTAGTCCTCACCCGTGAAGGACACTCCTGCGGGTTCAATAGCCGCTGACGTCAGAGGAATTCCGGTGATTCCGGTCTCAAGTGTGCCAATTGAGCCGTTGCTGAACGTAATCGGTGCGTTCGGCACCTGGTAGTAGTACCCTTGTGAAAACTGGAAAGGAAAATCCACGTAGGTTTCGACCACGGAATTTTCAAACCCGCCGTAAAAAATCCCGTATCCACCACGCGCCACAAACTTGGGAGTAAGTTGATAGGCAAATCCGAATCGCGGCGAGAAATTCAGCTTCTGCGATTCACCGAGACCCGGCTGGCTGGAACAGACGATATCAATTCCATCATTCGCCGCAGCCGTATTGAAGTCTGCGGACAATGGAGTATTGCAGCGCTTCTGCGTCAGCAAAAAGGTCGAATGCCCGTTTGCCCCGGTAAGGATGAAGTTCGACTGCGCGCCATAGTTCTCAATCAACTGGCCGAAGTATTCGTAACGTAGCCCCAGGTTCAGTGTCAGCTTCGACGTCACCTTGAAATCGTCCTGGAAGTAGCCGGCGTAGTATTGGCGCTTCATCGACGTGTTGGCGACATCTGAGGCGCCAATGAAATCGGCTCCTCCGACATAATCAGCGGCGCCCGGCACCGTGCCCTTGATTGGCGTCAAGAGCATCTGGGCAAGTCCCGTGTTCCCTCCGCTGGTGGCCGGAACTTCTGTATAGAGACCACTGAACGACCACGCTCCTCTGGCCGATATCGGCTGGAGAATGGAGAAACCCAGGCGCTGCCATTGGAATCCCACCTTAAGACTGTGGTGCCCAACGATTTTGGTCAGGTTGTCCGTAATCTGTGAAGTAGTGCTTAGTTCGATGGAGGGCAAGTATTGACTACTGCCTAAGTTGTTAAGACCTGTTAGAAAGATCGAACCCAACCCGCCATTCGAATTCCCTTGCGGAATACCCTGTATGCCAAACTGGTCGGGAATTCCGTTCGTGTTGGCGTTGGGCTGAACACGCGTAGCGTTCAAATTGTTGTATCCGAAGCGGAACTCATTCACAAACGTTGGTGAAAACTGGTGCGTTTCACTCAGCGCCGAATTCCAAGATACTGCATTCTGATCTCCGGCATAGAACGCGCCGCCATCCGCGATCCCACCGAAGGGTCCCGGAATGACTACTGGATTGTTCACATAGCTCACGCGCGCAAAAGCGCTGTCCTTAGAACTGAAGTTATGATCGACACGCACGTCGAACTGATCGGTATCATTGTTCACTGCCGGGTTCGACGAGTAATTATTGAACAAGCTTGAGTTGTTCGGCGCGGGAAACAGGTTTAAGAGCTTAATCGCATTCGCATCCAGTCGATTTGCGGGGAGTAGGTTCCCGGCGAACGGCTCTCGAGCAAAACCGATTGGACTGCCGGGTAATACTCCGGTTGGACACGGCGCCACTAGCGAGGACACCGGATCCGGCTGGCCGCAAAGAATCGCACGCGTTGTAGAAGGATCGAAGACTTGTCCGAGGGTGTAGCCCCGCCCCAGCACATCCATGACGCAGCCTGATTGGCTCGGGTTCTGCATACAACTTGCGGGAGGTGGGCCCTGGCTGAGCAATTCGGATAGGTTTGTATAACCGCTGCTGCGCTCCAATGCTGTCGGCACTGTACTCGTATACGGATTGGCTTGGCGAATGCGTGTGCCTTCGTAATCCATGAAGAAAAACGTCTTGTCGCGGCGGATCGGACCACCAAGTGTAGCTCCGAACTGGTTTTGGCGGTATTCGCCCTTTTTAAGACCACCGGCATTCTCAAAGAAATTAGCCGCATCTAGTTTGTCGTTGCGCAAAAATTCCCACGCCGCGCCGTGGAATGCGTTGCTCCCCGACTTGAGAGTGGCGTTCAGCACCGCCGCTGCCGACCGGCCCGACTCTGCGCTGTAATTGTTTGTCTCGATCTTGAACTCCTGTATCGCATCCACCGGCGGTTTTACCGAATAAGCCGTGCCATTCAGGAAATCCACTAGGTTGGTGTTGTTGTCGATGCCGTCAAGCAAATAGTTGTTCTGCGCGGGACGCAGCCCGTTTGCCGCAAAGCTGCCACTTGAGCCCAACCCGCGCGTGTCCTGCTGGCCCTGAGTAACGCCGGCGGACAGCTGTGCGAGGAAAGTAAAATTCCGGCCATTCAGGGGCAGGTCATCGATTGCGGCCTCCTGGATGACTTGCCCCACGGACGCATCCAAGGTCTGCATCAAAGGCGGAGCCGCATTCACGACCACCGTTTCTGTTGCTTGTCCGAGGACCAGCGAGATGTCTAGGTTTACCTTCTGCTGGACGTCGACCGTCACGTTTTTCTGCTGAACGGTTTGGAATCCAGTCACCGAAGCAGAAACGGAATAGCGCCCGATTTTCACCGGCGCGAAGGTATACTGCCCCTCTGATCCCGTCATGGTTGAGACGGTGATGTTGGTGTCCTCATTTGTTAGCACCACCTTAGCGTTGGGTATTCCTGCGCCGCTTGGATCGCGGACTATGCCCGAGATCGAACCCATGTCGACTTGGGCCATGACGTTTGCGGGTACAAGCAACCCCACCAACAGCAGCAGCACAACCACTGTCGACTTGCAGCGTCCAAAGTTCAGAATCATCATAACTTCGCTCCTCCTCGACCCGTACATCCGGGACCCCGAACTACGCGATTTCGAAATCTCCGTGCCGAGCGGTTACGGACAACGGAATCTGCGGGCCACAAGGTTCCCTCGGTAGGTGAGGGTTTACTTGTCCGTTTTGAGTGAGCGCCACACCAGAGCCAACTCGCAAATTTATATGGTATGACCGTTCACGTGCACGCTAGGACCGTTCACGCGAACGATGCTCCATGCATTACCGGTTGTCAAGCAGTTTTTTTTCGGCGAGACTAAGAGCTCGGGGAACCCCACCTGTCCGTCGAGCGCGGTTTAATGTCGCGTTTACGTATCGCTTGGATGGGCCAAACCCGCGCTCGGCACTTCGGTGGGCTTTGGCTCATTAGGGCGCATCTCTCTGAAGAGGTGCAGATTAGATGAAATCACCACGGTCGGACTAAGACGAACTGTAGGTGGAAAATTGACATTTGAGATTAGATTATCCGCCATGAGACGAACGGCGATCTGTCCTTGCCGGTGCGGTTGGTGGTAAATGGACGCAGCGATTGTGCCCTTTTTGAAGTAGGGAGCCATTTCCACGAAAAGGTCGCTCGTAATCAGCTTTACTTTTCCTTCGAGGTTCCCTGCTCCGAGCGCGCGGCAAACAGGCAGGCAATTAACTGTATTGACATAGATTCCCGCGAGCTCAGGAACGCGCCGCAATAGATCGAGAGTCTTTTGGAAGCTCTCGTACTCGTCCTCGTGACCTTCGATAACGGCTGCAATCTTGCCCCCCAGGCAGTGTTTCCGGAACGTTTCCGAAAACCCCTCCGCCTTCCTCCGGTGATCTTCCGCCATTAGCATTCCCGCCACAACAGCCACTTTCGAACCTGGCGGAACAAGCTTCCCCAGCAACTCGCCCGCCACGCACCCGCTCAGATAAGGTTCTACGTATACAACACTGGAACGGTGACTTTCTGAAGCGTCCGTGTCCACGCAAACGACGCGTACGCCTTTGGTTTCAGCCTTATCGATCAACGGTGTCAGGTTCTTGGGATTGCCGGCAGTAAGGATAATTCCGTCAACACCGCTGGCCATGAGTTCCTTGAAAGCCTTGACATCTCCCTCGCCAAGGTTCTGCACAGGGCGATTTATGAATTCAACACCAAACTGCGAAACACGCTCTGCTTCTTCCAACACTCCGCTCCACAGTTGGTCATAGAAGAAGTGAATCTCGCGAGGTATGCATACACCGATTTTGGCCGTCGCCCTGTTGGCCGAGAGCGCTCGGGCCGCCAGATTCGGCCTATACCCGATTTCCCGGGCTATCTGCAAAATGCGTTGGCGCGTTGCCTCGTTAACGCCGCCGCGTCCGTGCAAAGCCCGGTCAACTGTACCCCTGGACACCTTCGCAATGTCCGCGATGAGATGAGTACCACGCCGCTGTTTTGCCATGCTCGTCCTTATCCTATGCCAGTTACGGTTTGCAGCAAAGAAGGAAGGGAACGTTTGAGCCTGCGACTCCGGCTGAAAACCCGACTGAGGCGGCCACTGCTAGAGACCGGCTACACCGACAGGGACGATGCAATAGACCAGTAAAGCCGCGACGCCGCTGCGCAACCATTTCGTTGCGGAGAGTGCGGCCGACTGAAAGACGTCGCAGACAAAATCGGAGACATTTCTTCGCCCAAATTGGAGTTTCATGTTCAACCTTCCTTTCTGCTCGTTGCATTCCGGCTAATCCAGAACTCCGGCCGGCAGCATCGTAAGAGAGAGCTCTCTTCATTCTCTGTCGCACGATCTGGATACATCCTCTCAAATCAGCGAAGGGCTGGATGTCTCTTTCGGCTGAACGCAATGTAAGCGGTACGAACGCGGCTGATGAATAGTTGAGCGTGCTTCCATATCTAGCGCACATTCCGCTGATCGTGGATTAAACGGACTCTGTCTTTCGGGGTCAGCAACGATTTGTCCGTTCAGACAGCAACAGTAGGCTTGGGTCAAGCACTAGGTTCATGAGCACAATCCGAGGCAGAGCGTAATGCTGTGCAATTCCCTCCAGGGAGTTGCACAATAGTCATTGGCTGATGACTCCGGCAGGAGGGCTGTCAAGCCGTCATAAAAACGTAACACTAATGGTGGCGAATGGCGGCAAAATGCGAACGAAAGCTGAATAAAGAAGGAGAAAGTGATTCATCAAGTTTAGTCGCAACTCACTGATTTCCTTCGATTAGGGCCAGCTCCGGCAAGTTCTGATTAAGTAGGTCGCACGGCTGTTAACCGAAGGGTTGGGCGTCCGGCGCTCCTAATCTCCGAACAACGGTATGATAAACCGTTGAAATTCTGGGTTGCACAATAGTTGCACAAATGCTGCCGAACAGGGGTCTTTTGCACCATAGTAGGGCATGTCATCCGAACGTAACTTATTGATTCCGAACACCAGGCTGTGAAACGGGGAAATTTGCTAAACCGTTGTACGGGCTAAAACCTGTACCGGGGGTTCGAATCCCCCCCTCTCCGCCAGATTCCCCTAACTCGATCCAGCGTCGAGACTTGCTCCAAGCGCGCCAGCATAATTTCAAATAGCTTTCCGTGGTATTCAAGATAATGTGCTGGCCAACTGCTGGCCTGAGAGCGAGGACTCCGCGAGACGGCTGAACGCTGGATGTTCGTCTAGTGCAGTTCGTGGTCGTTCAACTCCGTCGCCAAAGCTCAATTCTAGCTGCCGGCAGGGTTCTCTTGGTTGTCTTAGTTCTTCGATCCGTTTCTGCATCTTCTCCGCCGCTTCGAGCACAGTGCGATCAAACACTTTAATATAGCGTTCCTTGGTAACGTGCGGTCTCGAGTGGCGCAAGATGCGTTGTACCACCTTGTCGGAAGCTCCCATGGCGTATAGGTTCGAGGCGAGGCCTCGACGGAACGCGTGCCACCCGTGCCACGGTAGATCGATGGCCTCAAGAGCCGGCCGAATCATCCGCCGCACGACTTTGTCGAGGCTGATAGGAAGCCCATCATTGGAGCGAAAAACGAAACCTAATTCTGGGTTACCCGCGGATCTTCGGTATGCGTCGAGGATTTCCGCCAAGGCAGGAATTATCGGCACGGATTCGCGGCTGGCGCGTGTCTTCGGAAGGCTGACCACCGATCTCCACATCGAACGGTTGATCCTTAATTCGGTGCCCGTGTAATCGGTCCACTCGAGTCCGCGGAGCTCGCCTCGGCGTAGCCCCGCGAAGGCCGCAGTCGCGATAAGACTTTTTGCGAGAAGCGGGAGGAGGTCGAGAATTTGGAGCACTTGGCCGAGATCGTAGGCGTGCGTCTCTCCCGGTTCTCTCGCATTCCAGGGAATCAAAACGCCATCGACGGGGTTTGCCCCATCGAAGGCTACCTCATTTTTGGCGCAGGTGAAGATGGTGCTCAGCACTGACTTGATGTGTTGCAGAGTTGTCTTCGTTAGATCCTTCTCTTTGGCGACCGCTCGCAACATTCGACTCGCGTCCACGGTGCGGAATGCACGCAAGCGAAGTTCTCCGACGCGATCGCGGAGGTGATTGATCCAGATTTGACGATGCCCTGTGCTTGTGCTGGCTCGACGCTCCTCTTTGGTCCAAGGTAGGTAGAGCCCCTCGACGAAGGCGGTTAACGTTATTCTCGAATTCGTGCTGAGCCGATCTTGATTGACGGTTTGCATGAATGATGCCCGACACCGCTCAACCGCAAAAATGTTAGAGAAATCCTTGGAGCGCCCTAGATGCTTGGAGATGTGTTTAAGCTTGCTGGAGCCGTCCTCTTGTGGGACTCGTTGGCGATATCGGACATACCACGCGCCATGCTCCTCGTATAGATAGCCCTTTTGGTAACGGAAATATGCTTTCATGGCAGCTCCCATCTGTGGCCCAAGGCCGTATCCAAATGATTATCGGCAGCCACGGTGGACAGTCAGAAAAATAACCTAGCGGCTTGTTGAGATTTCAGCCGCGAGCGAGAACATGACATCGCGGCGTTATGCGCGCTGATCCGCTCTCACAAGGAGCATAGTTGCGGGACTCTTGTATAGTTACAACAGTCCGAAGAATGCCACGTACAACGGTGTTTGAACCGTCGCGGCCTGACGAGGCGCCCGAAACTCGCGCGTTCGTGAAAGTTCAAGGCATCCTACCCCAATACATGCCAATCGCGGTACTCGGGGAACTCGAAGAAAGATGTCTGTTAGCCGATGAACCAGGCAAGGGAAACGGGGTTCCCCAGATGTCAGTCTTCTCATCGAGCATCGAATGAAAAGTTAGCGGAGACGCTGGAGGGGTAGGGTTTCGTCGAATCGCGTGATTGCAGTAAACCGTTAAGTTGATCCCGGCGGACACTGCAGTGCCCGCCGGGCAAGAGGAAAATGGTTGAAAGTGCTATTGGCTGAAGGCCACCCCGTTGAACGAGGCAGCGCCAATTGCGTCTGAAGTCGCCACTGGCGTGAGGTCGCCGTAGGAGTCGATTGAGAAAACGGCGACGAACGCATCGGTGCCAGCAGTGTAAATGACGGCAAGCCAATTGCGATCAGGGGACACGGTGATGTCCGTGGGTGAGCCAGGCAGAGGGACCGATTTGTAGAACACGCCGCCTTGGCCGTCGGTAAAGAAGGTGGAGATGGCGTGACCGGGAGAATTGCCCGTGTACCAAACGCTCCCCGGCCCTTTGGCGACCCAGCAGGGGGCGTTGGTGGGGAACGCAGGAGCGGGGCCGGCGATCGGGAAAATGTTGCGGCTCTCGTCGATGAGAGCGAAGCTGTCAGGGCTGTGTGCCGGAGTGAATCCCAAAATGTTTCTCCAGAAGGCGGCACCGAGGGGGGTGTTATTCGCGTTGCTGGGGAGGGTTATGGAGGTACTCATGCCCGTGAGCGCATCCTCATGCGTAAGCGGGAGTTGCAGGACGGATCCTGACTTTAGTGTGACCGCCGCCCAAGTTTCCCCGGCCACGATTTGCGCAGCGGAAGGATCGGTGAGACCGACGACGGTACCATCGACATTGCCTGAGGGCCACGCATGACTCTCGGCACAATTGGTACCGACGACGAAGAGATGTTTCTCGTCGAGAGCGACAGAATCTGGCTGTACGCAGTCGGGAGCAAGATTGATCGTTCGTCCGATACCAATGTAATTGTCGTCGCGCACCAGTTGGGTGACGCTGTTGGATCCGTAGTTCGCGACCGCGCCGAGATCGCCCTGGAATTGTAGAATTCCAGCATTGCCGCCTGCACCACCCTTGCCGTTGGTGGGCAAAGTGCGTACCACGGATAGCGAAGGCGTTCCTGCGGTATCGAGCTTGAACACAACCACCGAGTTGTCGCTGGCGTTATTCGTGCTCGTAAGCACGAAAACGCTGCGGTCCTTCGGACCCGCAATCGCGAGCACGGTGGCAAATAATGCGGCCGCCAGCACAGTGCCGGCGCGCCACAGAGAAAACTTCCGGGGCCTTTCAGAATCCATTACGATCTCCTTTTAGGTTGAGGTAAATGTGTGCCCCGGTGACGGGGTGAAGATCCGTTCAAGAGACGGGGCATGTTCACAGGTAGGTATTCGGTTTGGGCTGGCGAAAAGTTACGGTGCGTTGCGGGGGGAGGCTGAACTTAAAGCGATTAAACCGAAAGGGCCATCGTAACTTTCTTGCGCTCTCCATCGAATACGTTTAAATGGAACTGGAACGAGTCTGCGGGTGCGGATTGACGGCGGGAAACGGCTTGCACGAACACGCTGGTACGGATATACATTGCACGAAGACTATTCCTTTCATGCACCCGGACAGCAATCTGGAAATACTGATGGCCCGGTATCAAGAGGGCGATTTCGCCGCGGCCACGGTTCTTATCGATCGTATTAGCCCCCAGTTGCACCGGTTTTTCGTTGCACAGTTTGGCAGCCGCGCCGATGCGGATGATCTGCTGCAGGAAACCTGGCTTCGCATTCATCGAGTGCGGCACACCTACCGGCCGGGCGAACCGGTGCTCCCATGGTTTTACGCGATCGCGCGTCACGTGCGCGTCGACCACTTCCGAAAAGCAATCCGGACCACCGCGCGTGAACAGAGACTGGAAGAAATGTCCCAAGCGGCGGTGACAGTTCCGCGGGCATCCGGCCAGGCTGATAATTTGGAGGCGCTCCTGGAGCCACTTCCGGAGAGCCAGCGCGAGGTGATTGAGATGTTGAAGGTGGCGGGAATGTCGTTGGAGGAGGTAGCGAGGGCCACGTCCTCGAGCGTGGGATCCGTGAAGCAGAAAGTGCACCGGGCATACAAGAAGTTGCGAGAAAAGATGGGCGCGATGGGGCACCGGAAAGGGCAAAACGGAGGAATGCAGTGAGAGACGGAGAGATTGACGTAGTCCTGGAAATGGCTGCACGGGCTCCGCATGAGGTGGAGCGGGCGCTGCTTAAACGCGTCGCTGACTCGATCCAGCCTGCGATGCGGTCCGTGCGCCCTCTGCCTCGGACATCGGTGCTGGCAGGCGGGCTGGTTCTGATCTGCTCGGCGGTAGCGTTAGCGGGAGCAGCGCGAGCGGGATTCAACGGATTTGAGAAGATGGGGCTTTTGGAACGCGCGCTGATCTTTTCGACCCTGGGAATGCTGGCATGGGTGGCGGCAACGGAGTTCGTCAATGAAATGATCCCGGGAAGCCGCCGTTGGGTTTCTGCGGGCGCGCTCTTGGGAATGTGCAGCGCGGTGTTAGTTGGCGTGTTCGCACTGCTGTTCCACGATTACCATACGGACCACTTCGTCTCCGTGGGTATCGTCTGCCTGGTCACTGGAGTGCTGCACGCGATCCCGGCAGGGTTGCTGAGTTGGCTGGTGCTGCGCCGCGGCTTCGCGGTGAATTCTGTTTCTGCGGGATTGGTGGCAGGCACACTTGCGGGTTTGGCCGGCGTAGGAGTCCTGGAGTTGCATTGCGCGAATTTCGAGGCCACCCACGTACTTGTGTGGCACACCGCCGTAGTACCTTTGAGTGGCGCGGCGGGGGCATTAGTGGCGTCGTGGGCGCTGCGTTTCCGGACAGGCTCTGGCGCTCCATGGGCGCGCCGCCCTCCAATGAACTAAAGCCCGCAGTAGGAAGCCACCGAGGTTTTGTCCGAATGGTCGCTAGCCTTGATCGGAAATGCCTCGGGCGGAAAACCTCCCGTGAATCCGGACGTCGATCCGAGGCATTTTCGATAAGGAGGCAAGGAGGAAGCCGCTGGTGCTTGCGGCAGATGCGGGACTATGGGGATTGAATCGACTTTCGCCTGTAATCGATAGAAATTACGATAGTTGCCGGAATCAGGCGAAAGTGAAAAAAGCGAATGAAAATGAAAACGTCGCGCTGAAGCATGACTCGCGGAGTCTAGCACGCGAAGCGTCTGCCGCGCCAGCGGCTTAGTCCTGGTCGGCAACCCAGAAATTACTGCTGGCAGCGCCCCGTCAAAGTGCGGCAAGGCTGGCAGTTTTTGCTGAACTATAGACTGCAAATGAGGGTATCTGGCTGCAACTGGTGAACGCCTAATGCAAACAAAACACGTGAAAATCGGTCTGTGCGAACGGGTCAGGTAGAATTAGCAAACCGCCGCCTTCAGCCTCTCGGCCACCTCTCCGCGGCGAATGATCTCGCAAATTGTAGCGCAGACCAAGCGCCAGCAACAGCCAGAAATTCTGCCGGGAGCCCTTTCGAGTTCGCGAAATGCACCCCTAGCCTTCGGTGCGCGGCAGGCCATTTTTGACGGCGGGAATGACCAAAACACTGGGTCTTGCGTCTAAATAATGCGAAGTTTCCGGGCGCTCGGACAGCCCTATCCAACCGCCCCAAATCTTTTCTTTCCTGCGATTTGGACCTACAATAGGGAGGATTCGGGCAGCAAATGATCTGATTGGAACCTGCACTGAATCCGTTGGCCTACGGCAACCTCGCCGCTCTGGGACGGTTTTCACGCTCCGGCGAAACATTTGCCCTCGTAAAGCCGTATTCAATGTAGGCGCAAACCCAAAACTGATTGTGACAAGTGTTTCCCGCCCGGGTGGTCCCTGGGGGATCAGCGAAAGGAATGGCATGAAGACGTGGCATAAGGTCGGCATAGGTCTCGCAGGAGCAGCAGTCTTGGGCGGGATTGTGTGGTTCAGCATCAACCAGGCCAACAAAGGTGTGGTGACCGTACAGACCTCCAAGGTGGCCAAGCAGGAGGCGCTTGTATCCGTCGTGACGGCTTCGGGGGAAATTAAGCCGACAACCTACACGAACATCACTGCACAGGGATTCGGGCGCATCATCGACATCATCGTTAAAGAGGGCGACCACATCAAAAAAGGTGAGCGGCTGTTGATGCAGGAAAACGTGCAGGCCAATGCCGACGTGCAAGCCCAGTCCGCATCAATTAATTCCACCCAGTCCGGCGTGCAAGCAGCAGAGGCGAGCTTCAGGGCCGCGCAGGCAGATTTGATTCAGCAGCAAGCCAATCTGGAAAAGGCCAACCTGGACTTCCAGCGCGGACAGGGCCTTTTCAAGGACGGCTTGATCCCTAAGCAGGATTTCGACCAGCGAAAAACCGCTTACGACGCGGCAGTGGCCGCCGTGGATTCTTCCAAGGCCCGCGTGCAAGCACAGAAGGCACAGCTGGACCAGGTACGCGCGCAACTCGATCAGAGCCGGGCGGTGTTGGTCCGGACCAAGGACATCCTGCAGAAAACTACGTACTTTTCGCCGATCAATGGAATCGTGAGCTATTTGCCGGTGCGCCTCGGCGAATATGTTGTGCCGGGCATTCAAAACGCCACCGGCAGCTTTCTGATGACGCTTTCGGACATGTCCGTGGTGACGTCTGAAGTAAAGGTTGACGAAACAGACATCGTAAACGTCAAGATCGGGCAGGACGCCGACGTGACGATTGACGCTGTGCCCGGAAAAGTTTTCAAGGGTAAGGTTACCGAAATTGGCTCGCAGGCGGTTCTGCGGAGCTCCGGCCTGGCCACGACGCAAACAACGACGAGTAACCAGGAAGCCAAAGATTTTAAAGTTGTGGTCACGCTGGACAGCCCACCGGAGAATTTGCGGCCGGGGCTTTCCACTACATCGAAAATCAAGACCGCCGAACGAAAGAATGTGGTTGCCATTCCCATCCAGGCGCTGGCCGTGAGGTCGCGCAAGGATCTGGATGAGGCCGCGAAGAATGGCAAGAAGTCCGGCAACGTCACGTTGGCCGCGCCTCCCGCACCTGCTCCGGGTGACCCGAAGAAGGATGAAATCCAGGGCGTGTTTGTGGTGAGTGGGAAGAAAGCAGTGTTCCGCCCTGTCGAGACGGGCATTTCGGGAGTGACCGATATCGAAATCACCAAAGGATTGCAGGAAGGTGATGAGATTGTGGTGGGGAGCTACAAGGCTCTGCGCACGTTGAAGCCGGAAGCCAGCGTCAAGGTGGATAATTCCGCCCCCAAGAAAGCGGAAGAGCAGCAATAACCAGCGTCAACAGGGAGAATAAAATGCCCGTAGAGACATCAGTTTCGGATTCCTTCCGCCAGGACTTAGTGGATAGCGGCATTGTGATCCGGACGGAGGAATTGACGAAAGTCTATGAGATGGGCGCGGAGCAAGTGCACGCATTGAGCGGCGTGGACGTTGATATCCGCAAGGGCGACTACGTTGCCATCATGGGGCCGTCCGGGTCGGGAAAATCCACGCTGATGAACTTGATCGGCTGCCTGGATTCGCCGAGTGCCGGGCGCTATTGGCTGGCGGGGCGCCTGGTCAGCGATCTTGACGATGATGAGCTTGCTTATATCCGGAATAAGGAAATAGGTTTCGTGTTCCAGACTTTCAACCTGCTGCCGCGCGCGACGGCTTTGCACAATGTCGAGTTGCCGCTCATCTATAACGGCACTCCCGCCGAAGAGCGGGTGGAGCGCGCCAAGCAGGCGCTGGAACGCGTCGATCTGATCCCGCGAATGCATCACAAGCCCAACGAGCTGTCCGGAGGGCAGCGCCAGCGCGTGGCCATTGCGCGAGCCCTCGTTAACAATCCCTCCATCGTGCTCGCCGACGAGCCCACGGGCAATCTCGACTCCAAAACGGGCGAAGAGATCATGGCCTTGTTTGAGAATCTGCACCGCCAAGGCAATACCATCATATTGGTTACGCACGAAATGGATATCGCGCAGCACGCCCACCGCGTCATTTTCATTCGCGACGGCAAGATCTTCTCCGACGAAAAAGTCGCCAAGAAAAAGGCCGAGACGGACTGAGCTGCATTGTGCGGGCGAAGCCGCTGGCTTGACATGCGATTGCCGCAATTCGTGTGGACGTGGCCCTATCGAGCGGCTGCGGCGTCCGTGGCATCCGACTCCGCAAGAGTCTCGGGCAAGGTGAGGTACGTCCGTGAGAGCCGGTCATGCCAGGTGAGACCGTCTTCGTCCCAGATCGCCCAAAGAAATCCTAGAAATAGAGTACCAGCCGATAGCATGTAGCCCAGCGCGCGCTGCAAGTATTGCTTGGGCGTCGGGTTCTCTCCCGAAAAGCTGGCCACTTGCAGGCCTCGAACCATCATCCCCGGCGTCGTTCCTCCGAAAATGGTGAACAGCCCGAAATACTGGACATAGACGAACGCGAAGGTAAAAAAACACACCGTGGCGCTCAACTTGCTAAACGTGAAGTGACCTCCCAGCGAGCCGAACAACGCGAGAAATCCCCCGTACGCAAACGCCAGACATGCTGCATCCACCACCGCTGCTGCCCGTCGCTCCTCGAGCGAGGCCACAGGGAACACTCCAGAGCAGACCCGCGTCACGCTCTCGGCCGGCAGTTCTGGGAGTGCCTCCTCTCGTTCCGGGGGCAGGCTCACGTCAATCAAGAGCCGCGTTTCCACGGGTTCCTGCTTCCGTGGAGGTCGTCCGATCGCCACCGTAAACGCAAAGTCGTCGCGTTCCGGGAACGTTTCATCAGACGGAGGAAACTCCTCGACCGCGACGTTTTCAGGCCCGGCTGAGACATGACTCTCGAAGGGCAGTTCAGTTTGCCCCTCGCCAACGCCTGCTTTTCGCCGCCGCGCACGGTAGGCCTGGAGGCGCTGGTTCAATTCACCACGCCATTCCCCCTCGGCCTTCGCGTTGAGCGCCAGATTTCCTTGTGTGGAATGGGAGCCTTCCCCTTCGGGATAGGACTCCGGAGAATCACAAAAAATACACGTGCGCACGCCCTTGGAGAGCACTGCGCCACATTGCGAGCAGATTTTATTCACCGGTGCGTTTTGCGCTGCGGACGCTCTCACTCCGGTGAGGAGGAGCCCTTCCAGATTACCACGCTCGAGGGAAGTCAAGCACCAAGGAGTGCAGGGAAGTCGCCAAAGAAGCAGCAGTTCCGGCGGGGGCTAAAGATTGTCCTGTTGTGCGAGCATTTCACGGTTGTGCGCGATTCGCCGGTCCAGCGCCACCGCGGCAAAGTACGCGCAACCCGCCTGCTCACGTTCGGCCCAGGAACGCAGCGAGGGCACGATCCAGGCGAACATTTGCCGAGTCGCGGTGAGAAACGAATGATAAATGTTCACCGCCTGGAGTTCGTTGCGGTCTTCCTGACGATCCGGGCACAATTGGAGCAATTGCATAACTCGTCTGTAATCTCCCGCAGACGCCACCGTGCGAATTCCGGCCACATCCCTCACTTCAACCGACAACGGATGCCGCGCGGAGGAAGCCATCAGCGACCGGCAGTAGGAGACAAAGAACATCCCGAGTGTGGCCAACGAAGCCAGGAAGATCAGCGCGGCCATCATCGCGGCACCGCCACAAGACGCGCCGGCGCCAGTCGCGATTCTTCGGTATACCGCAACATCGTCAGCGACCATGACAATGGCAGGAAGCATCCCAGCGCTGGGCAGATGTATCGGATGATGCTGTATTTCCCCGAGAAGTTCACCAACGCATAGCTGGCCGCGTAGCCGCTGAAATAGAGACCCAGCGACAGGATGATCTGCACCAGTCGCGTGCGCGTTTCGCGCAGCTTCAGCACCGCTCCCCACAGGACGTAGGTCAGCACCAAGCCGACAAAATAGAGGTTTTGCGAGAGCTCATAGGCGAATTTGGTCGAAAGGCGATCCGCTGACTGCGCTACCACCGCATAAGAAAATCCCGCCGTCCCCAGCAGAAGGAACACCGCTCCCCATTTGACGTACTCGCCGGCGCGAAGTTCACCGAGCACATGCGAATAAAGACTGATCAGTGCCACAAAAAGTGCCAGAGTGAGCAGGGCATCGCTGTAAAAGTAAAAGTACATGTACTGGCCGGAGCGCTGCCCGTGGCTCCAGAGGATTAAGAAGCGTCCGATGCTGACCGTCGTGGAGAGAAGCAGATAAAGATTCAGGAAGAAGTAGCGAAGGAAGGAATTGCGGACGAGCGAACACACCACAAAGAGCAGCTCAAAGACTGTTCCCAGAAACCAAATAGTCAGGTCAACTGGACCAGGCATAAACTCCTAATCCGCCTGACCCATGCCCCTCTCTACCCCTTAGAAACGCCAAATGACCTGGATAGAGCTAGTCGGACTGCGCCAGCGGTTGCTAATTCCACGGCGGAATCGGCATTGGTGCCGGACCGTTCGCCATCTTCACCGTCCCCCTCGAGTTGCTGGAGAGGACGGTCTTGATGCCCATCGCTCCCACCAGAATACCCATGGCGAGAACAAGTGCGCCCAATTTGCGTGACATTGTGCCTCCGTGGTACTTGGACTTACGGAGACACTCTATCCTTTAATCGGACAGTGTCAAGTAGGGCACACCACGCCTATGTTAGATAAGCGTCAAGGGCAAGTGGCCTCGCCCTTTCGCCATTTATTCGTATGGCGCCAGGATAGACCCCTTCCCGCTTCGGGCACTTTACCGGCACACCCCGTCGAACCGCAACGGTACCGAAGTCCCATAAGCACTGGTACTCTAGTACCATTGGGCTGACCACAATTTGTTCCATGCACGCGCTGGGTCGCTCGGATCCCCCCATTTTCCCCCGGTAGTGCCTTAGATGCTTAAGACGCCGACTCCGCTTTTCCCCGGAAACCGGCAATACTGGCTGGGCAACAGAGACCGCGACATTCGCGCCCTGCGGGCGGGCGCACCTCCGCGGAGAACTTGTCAGTTCGGTCCCATACTGTGGTAGGTTCGCCCTGACACCCGCAGGATAGCTGAACCGCGGATTCGAAAATAATTGACTACGAGGGGAAACCGTGTGGGAGAAGTTGGTGGCACGAGCAGCAGTCTTAGGTTCCGCAGTCTGGAAGAAAGGCAAACGCAGTTTTTCAGAAGATCACTTGAAATGTCCGAGAGCGAGCATCGATGCAGCTGCGGCAGAACCCCCGGATCACTCCGACGTTTCATCGGGCACCTCGCGCCGCTCTTTCTTGCGGCTTGCAGCTTCCGCGGCCGCTGTCTTTCCCCTCGCTGAATTGCGCGCCATCGGGCGGCCTCAACGAGGTGGACTTGGCAGGACGGCCCAAGGGCAAGGCTTCCACCAGGCTTAGGCTCTCCCCGTGGCAGATTCGCACTGTGCGAATCGATGTGCCAACCAATAGTGGAAGCGTGTCATAGAGTACTGCTCAGGCACGCGCTTGACACTCCGCGCGATTACTTCGTAGCATGAAGAATTGCTTCACGCCGGCGTAGCTCAGTGGTAGAGCGAGGGTCTCATAATCCCTAGGCCGTGGGTTCGATTCCCCCCGCCGGCACCAGTTCGTGCAGATTCCCGGGAATGATTGACAATCGAATAGCGCCTTTGCCAGCAGAATCAACCTGTGCCTAACCTCGCCGCGCCCCCGCATGGCATTCCGGACCTGGTTCTTGTGAACCCCGCCGCGGGCGGAGGCTTGGCGCAAGATGTTCTCCCCTTGCTCAAAGACTTTGCACGCCGCCGCGGCTGGCGGGTCGAGTTTCGTTCCACGCAAAGTCCTGAGAACCTCGCTGCGGAAGCGCGCAGAGGGGCTGCGGAGGGACACCAACGGATCTTTGTGCTCGGCGGCGATGGAACTTTCCAGGCGCTTCTCAACGCGCTTGCAGGGGCTCCTGATGTCGTTTTGGGCGTGATTCCGGCGGGTGGTGGAAATGACCTGGCCGCGGCCATCGGCCTGCCCCAGGACCCCCTCCTTGCTGCCGACCTCCTACTGGAAGGCCAGCCCGCTTTTCTGGATGCCGCTCTAGCTCGCACAGCCGACGGCAAGGAGAGGCTCTACACCGGAGGGGGCGGAGTGGGCTTGGATGCCGAAGCCGCGCGTTACGCCGGCGGTGTTTATCGCAATTTGCGCGGCCGCCCGCGCTATCTTCTTTCCGCGGTACGCGCCCTAATGGGCTTCCACCCCATCCGTCTGCGCGCGTTCATCGGAACCGATCAGCAAGTGGAGATCAACGCCAATGCGCTTCTGCTGGGCGTGCTCAACACACCCAGCTACGGCGCGGGTTTGCGTCTCGCCCCTGACGCGCAAACGGATGATGGGAAACTCGACCTGGTGTTGCTGGAGGATCTGAGTTTTCTGGAAGTCCTCGCACTACTCCCGTCCCTAGCTCGTCGCGGCGAACTGCGAACCGCGCGCGTGCAGCGTTTTCGCGTGGACCGTGTGCGCATAGAGACCGACAGGCCGTGTTCATTTCACGGAGATGGCGAAATCCTGGGAAATACTCCTGTGGAGGTCGCAGTCGTGCCCAGCGCCGTGCGTATACTCTGCCCTCGCAATCCCCATTCAGATCGCTAGCTCGATTTGCCCCATGTTTCCCAACCATCGCGGGGCAATTGCCCCGCGACGAAGCCTGGAGTCCCTAACTTTTCTTCCGATCGATCTTGAGATTGAGCGTGATTTCCTTGCGACTGTCAAACGACGACACCGTCTTGACTTGGGATTTCGCCCCTTCGAGTTCCGCATGCACTTCGTAATCCACGTTGGGATCCAACCCACTGAACCGGTAGTTGCCATCTGAATCCGCGAAGCTGCTGCGTACCGCGTTGGTCCGCAGGTTTTTCAGGAACACGACGCTGTTGGGAAGGGGCGTTTCCGATTTGTCGGTGACGATCCCGCGCACCGTCCGCAATGGCGACTCTTTCTTGGAGTTCTGCGCGCTGGCGATCGATGCGAATACGAGCATAACCGCCCAGATGCAGGCGATCTTGCGGTGCGCCTTCATTTATTGTCTCCCGCCTTTCCCGGGGTCGCCGGTTCCAGCCGGAACGATAGCTGCGGCTGTAGAGCACCGGCGTCCACCTTCACCGTCTGCGACTGCTCCTTGAAGTTTCTTGCCTGCACCCGCACCTCGTATTCGTTACCTTCCGGTACCCGCACGGCGAACTCCCCGCGCGAATTCGTATACGTCTCCCACCGGAATTTTTTCTCGCTGGTGTGCCGAATGCGGACCTTTACATCCGGAAACGAAAGCGCCTTTTCATTAAAGACCGTGCCGGTGATCAAGTAAACGGGAAGCGGTTTCTTGTTTCCCTTCGAAGATGAACTTGCGCGTGAAGCTACCGGCGGGGCCGCCGGGGGTTGCGACGGTGACGCAACCGGTGCGGTGTCTGTCGGCTGTTGACCCACAACAGGGTACGCCAAACACAGGAGGAGTCCTAAGCAGATGGAGGTCGGTTCACGCATGGGAGACACTTTAGCCCGGCAATGGAGTCACTTTGTATTAGACGATGCTCGCAAGCCTGCAGGATGCCCCACCGCTCCCGAGGAAACGGCTACTCGTCCTCTTCATCATCCTCTTCATCATCATCCTTGTCGTCATCCGGGAGGTCTCCATTTTCGTCAAGCTCGTCCTCGTCCTCTTCGATGTCTTCCTCCTCCTCGTCTTCCTCGTCGAGATCGTCAGAGATGGGATTCAGCGCGACCGGGTGGGTCTGCGACACCTCGAGCTCGCACTCGCACTCAGGGCAGCTCAGGATTTCTCCCTCTTCCACTTCATCTTCGTCCACATCAATTTCTGCGCTACATTCTGGGCAGCGGAGCACGTCTCCATCCTCCGTGTTGATCTTCTTCCGGCGATGCCGCGAGCGCGGCTTTCACCTTCCGGCGTATTATATACCCCAGCGGATGAAGTCCATCCCATGACTCTTCCGCTGCGTTTCAGTGTAACCCAACAGTCCGGGCGAAAGAAAAGCCTGCCTTGGCTCGTGAATATCCAGATCGGCCCGTCGTTGGCGTCGGTGGCGTCGTCATCGAGAACGGGCGCGCGCTCCTGATCCGCCGCGGCAGCGAGCCGCTGCGCGGACATTGGTCCATCCCCGGAGGGACCCTGGAACTTGGTGAGTCGTTACAGGAGGGTGTCGCACGCGAGTTGCTGGAAGAGACCAGTTTGCAGGTGCGCGTCCTGGAGATGATCGAAGTCTTTGATCGCGTCTACGTCGATCAGGAGGATGGCGGCGGGGGCTCGCCGGATTGCCCTCGGTTCCATTATGTGATCATCGATTACCTTTGTGAGCGTGTCGCCGGGGAAGCCCGCGCGGGTAGCGATGTTACGGATCTCGTCTACGCCGGGGAGGAGGAACTCCATTTGTACCAGCTCACGGAAACAGCCACACGCATCCTGCGCAAGGCGTTCGCCATGCGCCGCGAACGGTACTGAACCACCTGTATTCCATTGGACTAGATCGTGCACTCGCGCGGCAGGCCGCCGCGCGTTCGTTCTCGCCGCTCAAATTCCTGAACCGAATTCCGCAAGTCCACCGGCATAAAGTCCGGCCAGCGCTTCGGCAAAAAAACGAATTCCGCGAAGGCGCATTCCCAGAGCAGGAAATCCGAAAGCCGCTGTTCACCGCCCGTGCGAATCAGCAGGTCCACTTCGGTCGAGCCGCCACGTTGCACTTCGGCAAGTAGGTCGCCGAATGCCTCGCTGGAAAGGTTGGTTACTTTGTAAAACTTGCTTGCCGCCTGGTAGATCGTTTGTCGCGCCGAATAGTCGATCGCCAATCGCAGGTGCAGCGCCTTACCCTTCGCGGTCAGCGCTTCCGCATCGGCAATCGCTGCTCGCAAGCCCGTGGGCAAGCGATCGCGCCGCCCGATGATGCTCAGGCGAACGCCTTCTTCGAGGCAGTGAGAAGTCTCCGCCTGGAGGTATTCCTCCAGTATCCCCAGAATGGCGTCCACTTCGGCGGGCGGACGCTGCCAGTTCGCAGAGGAAAGCGCGAACAGCGTCAGTGTGTGAATGCCGAGGTGGGGCGCGCACCGGATAATGCGTCGTGCCGCTTCTGCCCCCTCACGGTGACCCTCCGAGCGCGGCGCACCTCGCGCGGTGGCCCAGCGGCCGTTGCCATCGCAAATGATCGCAACATGAATCTTGAACGCCGTATCCGCCGGCACCGCGTGGGTGCGATCCACAATGGTGTTTTCCATGAGCATGCTGCTTCCTCCGCCGCCAGCTCTCGCAATGTACTTTGTAATGCAAAGTAAACCGACAAATTTTTTACCCCTCCCGCGTCGCCCGGATCAGCGCTTCCATGTGATTCAGGTAGCGCTCCAGCGCCCGGCGCCCGCCGGCGGCCAGCCGGTATTCCGTTTTGGGCAGCCGCCCGTCAAACGATTTCGTGCACACGATGTAGTTCGCCTCCTCCAGCTTCCTCGCGTGCACGCTCAGGTTTCCATCCGTCGTCTTCAGCAGGGCTTTCAATTCGTTGAAGGTCAGCGAACGATTCACGGCTAACGCGCTGACAATGCCCAGCCGGATGCGCTCGTGAATCAGCCGGTCCAGATTCGCCGGCACCGTCCCGTGCTTCTGGCTCGGGACTGCGGAGGGGACCTCCTCTTTTTGCGGGCGCACCTGCCGGATTGTCGCTGATCTCGCCATGTCTCTTCCGTTCTTCAATATCCGCTCAACCGCCGTGCCGAAAAGCGATCCACAAGCCAAACCCGATCTGCACAAGTCCGAAACCCGCGGCCATGAGTAGATTTCCCCAATGCGCGGGGGCGAACAATGCTGCCCCACCAAGTCCCATCAAACAAAGTCCCATGATCGGCACGGCACGAACCGAAAACGCTCCACCCGTGACAATCGCCGTTCCGTACAGCAACAGCCACACTCCCGGCAGGACATTGAAATTGCCCATTTGGAAGAGCGCCACCGTCAAGAACCCGCCCACGACAATCGGCGGCGCGAAGCTCAGCACAAACTTGCGCCCCGGCCCGCTGAACAATGAGGAATTGGCGCGCCGCGCCTTGGTCGCTGCCGACGGTGCCGCGATCGCCACCGCTACAAAAGCCTCTGCCAACCACACCGCAACCCAGCCTAGTGGCGTACCTTGCCGCGAGGCCAAGAGCGCCGCTGCCAGGGCCGTGATGCCCATGGCCACGCCGCCCCAACCGGGCACGGCGGTGAATTCAGCAGCCCGTTCCATGGTTTCGCGGATATAGCGGAGGTGATCCGCGGCGCGAGCGTCAATCGGGATCGGCTCGCGGGAAGGGGTGCGGATGGGGCTGGTCGTGGGCACGTGCCAAGAATAGCGCTGCGGGGAAGCGCTGTCAAGTACTTTGTTGCGCAAAGTACACCTCACCGCCCCTTGCGGTATCGGCCTCGCAACGCGTTCCACCGGATGATCACCACGTCCAGGAACATCTGCACGCTGTCCCTCAGCATGCTCACCTTGGTGGCCGGGGAATGCGCCCAGCGCACCGGCACCTCCACCGTGGACAAGCCGTGGTGCCGCGCCAGGTACAGCAGTTCCGGATCGAAGCCAAACCGCTCGATGGTCTGTTGCTCGAAGATCACCCGGCACCGTTCTCGCCGGAAGGCTTTGAATCCGCACTGGGTGTCCACAAATGGCAACCGCAATACGGTTCGGACAATTTTGTTGAAGACGATGCCCGCAAATTCCCGAAAAACCGATTCGCGCACTTCGATCAAGCGGCGATCCACCGCGCGCGAGCCGATGGCCACATCATGATCCTTCAAGGCCGCGAGAAGTTTGCCCGCCTCTTCGATCGGCGAAGAGAGGTCCGCATCGGTAAAGAGAACGATCTCGCCGCGTGCGTCCAGCGAGCCGTGACGCACGCTATAGCCCTTGCCCCGGTTCGTGCCGTTCGCAAGCACGCGCAATTGCGCGATTCTCCCTCGAAAGGACTCGGCCACCTCGGCGGTGCGATCCGTGCACCCGTCGTCCACCACGATGACTTCGGTAGTCTTTTTCTCAAGCGTGATGTAGCGCGCGATCTTTTCCAGTGTTGCGGGCAGGCGCAACTCTTCGTTGAAGGAGGGAATGATGATGGACAGCTCGGGGGCGGAATCGCTCATCAAGTGCGCATGTCCTTCCAGCCGTGGCGACCCAGCAAGGGCACAAACCGGCAGGGTTCTCTCCGTTCTGAACTGAATTCTTCGCCGTGCCTGGTCAGCAGCAGCAGCACCTGATGCCCTTCCCCGCCCACGGGTACGATCAACCGCCCACGTTCCGCCAGTTGCCCCACCAAAGGTTCCGGCACGTGGGGCGCCGCCGCAGCCACGACGATGGCATCATAGGGGGCAAACGCCTCCAGGCCCAGTGATCCGTCGCCGCAGTGAACATGGATATTTCCGTACCCCAGGCGTTGCAGCCGCTCACGCGCTCCACTGGCAAGCTCCTCCCGGCATTCGACCGTGTGCACCTCCCGGGCCAAACAGGAAAGCACCGCAGCCTGATACCCGCAACCCGTTCCGATTTCCAGCACTTTCTCCATGCCTTCGGGATGTACCGCGGCGCACATGACGGCAACAATATAGGGCTGCGAGATGGTCTGCCCGCCGCTGATCGGCAATGGCTCATCGGTGTACGCCACATTCTTCCAGTGGGACTCGACGAATTCATGCCGCGGCACGGTCCCCATGGCCCGCAGCACACGCTCATCCCCAATGCCGCGCTTTCGGATTTGCGTTTCCACCATGGCATCGCGCAGCTCCGCGTAGCCCTCTTCGGTCAGCGTTTTGGCTGTGCTCATGGAATGCATTCCCGCCAACTTCTCCCTGTGCGTCCCTCTTGTCCGGGTCGCAGGGAATTTGGCTCCGCCTTATCCCAAGCATAATCTATTGGCGCTTCTCCGGTAAGAGAAGGGTTGATATGCAGTCCGGCCCGGCGCGCTCTCTCTAACGTTGGACGATATCTGCCCCCTGCACCTCCGGCCAGTATCCACGAGGCAAACCTGCACCGCAGCGCAGGCGCGCCCGTTTTTGCTCTTCCCTACAATCAATCCTAAGGCAGGACCACAGAGTGTGGAGGATGAGATGAAAGCGGCAATTGCATTGATTTTGATTTACGTGGGAACGTTTCTCGTAGCCATTCAAGGTGGCTCCTCTACGGCGGTCCAGGCGGCCTCGCAATCCGCCGCTAACAAGCCCAACTCTTCACCTGCCGCTTCCATCGATTCTGCAAAAGACGCCGACATCCGCGCGCTTCTGGAGCTCATCGGTGCCCGGGATCAGTTCCAGGAATCCGTCAATCTGATCGCGGATCAATACCGCGAAAAACTTCTCGCCTCCGTGCCAAATAATGGGAAGGGCCAGGCCTTCATCAATAGTGTGATCTCAGGATACGAAAAGAGTTTCGATGTGGACCAGGTGACCGAGCAGATGGTCGCGGCTTACGACAAGCATTACACTGACGACGAGATCAAGGGTCTGCTTCAGTTCTACGGTTCGCCCCTCGGACAAAAAGTAGCGGCCGAAGGCCCGAAAATCTCCCGTGAAGTCCAGGAAGCAACGCGAGCTGCGGCTTTCAAAGCCGTCAAGGACGCTCTGCAAGCGGCCAAAGAGCAGGATCCCGTCACCGGACAGAATGCCCGGCTGTTCAATCCTCCGCAGCGCCGCTGGCAGCCACAGCATCGCCCCCAGCAGGAAGCGCCTCAGCAGGCCGCGCAGCAGTCTCAACCCTGAGTTCCAATTAGACTGCAATGACAACTCGATGGTTTGAGTCGCGCTGTTCTTAGGGCAAGCGTTTCTTAATCTTGATGTCCATACCGAAGGTGCCGTTCTGGTCCCGCAGGCCCACCACGGAAATGTTCCGGTTCAAGTTGTACTCGATCTGGATGACCTGCTGCTGCGTGGATGTCACGTTCGTTTCATAGAGTACCGTCAAGTTGGGCGTCACTTGCTGCTCAACGGTCACGCGCGCCGCTGCGTTCTGGCCGGAGCTGCTTGCCCCCACGCTGGTGAGGCCGGGATCCACGCGGAATCGCGTAATGCCGAACAGCCGCTCCACGCGCCCGCCCAATTGGCTCGAAATCGCCTCCGAAAGCAATGCCGACGCGCCAGAAGTGCCGCTCTGCGTCGTGCCGCCCGTGCGCAGCGTCGATTCCGCGCCGGTCTGGCCCAACGCCAGTAGTGTGATGATGTCGTTCCCGGGCAGTGGGGGATCAGACCGGTAGGACAAACTCAGCTTGCTCGCCTCCCCCGTGAAGTTCAGCGTGATTTCATACTGCTGGATGGTCGTCGTCGCTTCGACATTGATCACCGGATTCAGCCGGAACGGGTTGGCGAAATTCAAATCCCCTCGTGACACCCGATAGTGGTTGTTCCGAAAATACAAATCTCCGGAGAGTACGTGGATGTGTCCGAGCAAAATCGGATGCTCGGCGGTGCCCCGAACGCGCAGGTTGGCGTCCGCTTCCAGTTGCGCCCCCGGCCATTCCATTCGTGCATCCGGCGTGGAACTTGCCTCCACGTCGAACTGCAAATTGCGCAAAAAACTGGAGCTGCCGGAACTGCTTCCGCTGGTGCTGGATACGAGGATGCCTGCCGATTCCAACCCCTCACTCAGGTTCACGCGCTGAACAATTACTTTCCCGGAGAGCAGACCTCCGTCCAACGTGCCCGAGAGACGCAGCGATCCCCCTCCCAGCCAGCTGAGCCCTTCCGGGTAGCGAATCCGAATGCGATCGGTTTTTGCGGAGATATCGTATCGCAGCGGCTTCTCCGAATAATTCACGCTGCCGGAAAGGGCCAGGATGCCGCCACCTGCTTCGCCGGTGACATTTTCGAAGAACAACCGGTTCGCATCGAACACCAGATCGCCTTTCACGTTGCTCAGCCCCGTTGGTAAGTCCGCGGAGCGCGCCGAGGCATTATTGAGCTTTACGCGCCCAATGATCCTCGGCCGGTCCATCGTACCCTCAATCGAGGCGTTGATATCGGCATGGCCGGCCACGTCGACGTCCGGAATAGACGCGCTCAGCAGCCGCAGGTCCACCGACCCGTTCATTTTCATCGCCAGCGCCCGCCGGCCGCTGAACTGAATCGAGCCGCTCAATTCGGCGTTCGTATCCGTTCCTTTCAGCGAGGCGCTCACAATCTTCAGGCTGTCCCGCGTCGAAGTCAGGTGAATCGGGCCGGAATTTTCCAGTTGCACGCCGCCATAGGTCAGCAACAGCCGGGTGAAATTGCTATCCACCACCAGGCTCTCCGGATGCTGAAGTTCCCCGCTCACCGTAATGTCGCCGTCCGCGGTGCCGTGGCCAGTGAATTTTTTCAGGTGCAGGGCGGAGAGCAGGTAGGGATCGAGATTTAAGTTTTGGATGGTGATCTTTCCATCCAAAGGCAGCGGGTCGGCCAAGCCCAGTTTGATCCCGCCCGTAATCGCTCCTTCGTTCATGGCGGATCCAAGTTTCAAACTCGCTTCTTTTCCATCGGAATGCAGTTCCCCTTCCAAGCTGCCAATGACTTCCGTGCCGATCTGCAAGTTCACCACGCGAAAGGAACCTTCCGCAACGGGTTGCCTTATCGGCCCGCTCGATTTCAGACGAAAAGTGATTTGCCCTCCCAGAGGGAGACTGGCCGACTGAATCTTTCCGATGTTCGCGAGCGGCAGTGAAGCCCCCACCAGATCTGTCGTCAAGGAGCGGTCGGCAAATCGGTACGTTGCCGTACCCGTCACGATTCCCGCTCCCCCGGTCTTTTCGGTGCCCGGCTCAAAGAACCGCAACTCCGCGTTGGCCAGGCGGACTTCGTCCGGCATGACGCTCAGTTGCCCGCGCAAGCGATTAAACGTAACGCCATACGCGTCCCCATCGGCCACATCGAGCAAGCCGGTCAGCGCGGGCTCCGCGCGCGTGCCATGGCCGTGGAATTGTCCCGTCACCAGTCCTTTTAAGGGATATTTCCAGCCTGCCAATTGCTGCAATCCTTCCATCGGCACCTTTTCCAGGTTGATGTCGCTGGTCCATTCGCTGCCCGCCAGAAAATCCCAATCGCTCAACTGCATCCGCCCGTCGATTTCCGCTTCCATCACGCCGCGGCGCGCGCGCCCTTTGTTGATCACCAGTTGGTTCGGCGAATAGGTCAAATCGCCGTCCAGCGAATCCAGCGCGAAATCCTGATAACGCATGTGCTCCCCCCGGAAGTGGCCCTGAAACTCCGGCCCCTCGCCGGGACCCGTAATTTTCCCGATCCATTGCAACGACCCGCCAATCCGCACCGCTGCTTCCGGCGTGCCGGGTTTGTCTCCCGCAATCGCATGGATGAAATCGTTCCAGGGCTCCAGAGAGCCCACATCCAGTCGCACATCAAGTGCCGAATTCTTGGGATGCAACACGCCGGTAATCGAGCCCCGGGAAGACGGCGTCTCAAATTCCAATTGCTCCAGATCGAGAATGTCTGGCTCGTAGCGATAGCGCAGTTTCCAATCGCCCGCGACGGGAACGTGCCCCGCGGCAAGCTCCTCCGGTTCGTCCCAATGCATCCGCGCGCTGATGTCGAAGTCGCGAAAATTGTCGTGCCAGGTTTCCACGCTGTCCGCCGAAATCAACGCATCCCAGTGCAATTTGTCGACGGGAAATCCCGCGTGATCAATCGCCGGCGCAACAAGAGAAAGGCGGATATCCTGCAGCCGCGTCTCGGCGCGGAACTTCAGCCCATTGAAGCGCATGGTGACGCGCCCTTTCACACTTCCCCCCAGCGCGTAGGCCGCGAAGTCCGGCAGCACCACTCCTTGCGGATCCAGAACGTAGCTCGACCGGCTGGTCATATTCGCGGCGTGGAAATCCTCGAAACTCAGTTTGATGTTGTCCGCGGCGTAGCTGCCTTTGCCTTCCAGCCTGCCGTCCGTAAGGCTTCCTTCCCCTCGCAGATCAACGCGCCCCAAGGGAATTTCTGGCGTGCGGAAAGTCTCACGCAGGTCAAGCAGGTCCAGCCATCCGCGGTAGCGATAGGTCCAGTCTCCGGCGGTCAGACCCTTTGCCTGCGCTTGCAGGTCCACATGGGAGCGGCCGAGGTCCAGAATGCCCTGTTCCAGCGCGAACCCCTGCGGACCCAGCGAGAATTTCGCGGAAAGATTCGCCGGTACCGGCACGTCGCGACGCCGCGCCAATTCAACGGACTCCCACTGCAGTGTGCCGATATAGAGGGCATGCTCCGGCTGACCACCCCGCGTCAACTGGAGCCGCAAGTCGCCGCCTTCCACGGCGACCAGTTTCTTTATGTCGTTGTAGAGCAGCCAGCCATCCTTGATTTCCACGCGCTGCACGTGCAACTCCAGCAGCATTTCCTGCGGCGTCTTCCGCGCTGAACTCGTGCGTTTTAAGGTTGGCAGATTGTTGCCCCCGTCTTTTTCCACGCGCAGGTGCAGCCGCGGTGATTGCAGCATCAATTCGTTCAGCCCAACTCGCCGCCCCCAGAACGAATCAATGCGCAGTCCCACGCGGGCCTGTTCCACGCTCAACAACGGCTCGGTGCCCGCCGGCTCTTTGCCATGCACCACCAATCCATTCACCGTGGCACTCAGCGAAAACCAGCCCACGGAGACTGTGCGAATTTCGACGCGGGCTCCGGTCAGCGTCTCCATCCGGTGTATCAGGACGCGACGCAGCAGCGGGTTTGCTAATCCGCTGCCCACGGCGATGATCGCCAGCGCGATTCCCAGCAGGCTCCACGTCCCCAGCACCCAAAGGACGTGCTCCAGCCAAAGAATTTTCCGCCAGCGCGATTCTTTGGTCATGGCTTGCTCTCGTTCAACAAATTCTCCACGCGAATCCGCGACCTGCTTTCTTTCAGCCAACGATCGGCTTGCTCATTGATTGCGCGCTGCACCAGCGCCTCCTGAATGAAATCACGCGCGGCTTCAAGAGCCGGCGGCGTCTGGCTCCGCGCTTCCGCCCTCGGCACCACCCGCGCCCTGTAAAACTCTTCCACATCTTTTTCTTCGACCTGGATCGAGGGTCGAAACCTTGTGTCCAGGTAATTGCTCAGGTAGAGCTGCGACTTCACCATCGCCAGCAATTCATCGCTGCTGAGCCCGCTCTGCCGCCTGCGATCCTCGAACTCGGCAGGCGAAGAAAATGACCGCTTGAGGCGCGCCAGGCTACGCTGCACTTCTTCATCTGATGGTTGCGGGTACCGGGCGGCGTTGGCCTCACCGCGCACGATCCACTGATCGATCAGCCGGTCCAAAATCTGCGCGTCGCTTTCTGACTTGCCGTCGATGAACAGTTGGTAGCGCCCCAGCGCGTGAACATCGCTGACGAGAATGATGTCGTTCTCCACGCGCGCCGCGACACGGTCAATAACCTCCTGCGACAGCACGGCTTTGCCGGCGATCAAAACGATCAGAATCAAGCTCGGGTTTAAGACGCGGCGTCGCATTAGAAGCTCGACCCCAAATTGAAGAAGAACTGGATGCTCGGCAAGCGTGTCGCTTGCTGACACAGTACCGCGCCATTCTTGCAAGGGATGACGAATTGCGGCCGGTTCAGTTCATAGCCGACATCTACGCGAATTGGCCCAACCGGTGTTGCGTAACGCAACCCCACACCGATAGTGTGCGAAAAGTAGTTCAACTCGTTGCTGCAGTTCTCCACGCATTGCGTGGGATTGAAACGCCCCGGGGGGTACCCCGGATACGCCGTCTTGAAGACTGGGTTGGGTGGCGACCAGCGGAAGGTCATGCGTGTCAGCCGGCTATAAGTGTTTCCTCCGTCATAGAAGAGCGTGCCACCGAGGCCCGTGCCCACGTAGGGCAGTTTGAGCGGAAACCGCAATTCCTGGTTGAAGATCATGACCGCCTGGCCGCCAACCGGAAAGCCCGTTGACGAATCGCGGGGCCCTGCCTGATTCAGCGCAATGCCTCGCAGAGAAGTTCCGCCACCCGCAAAGAAACGTTCCGGCAAAGGGATGACCGTCGGAAGCGGCGGCGTAGTAGGCGCGGGAAAAGTTAAGGAGACGGTATCGCGATACGGTTGAAGGATGCCGATGCGAGCCGACCGCGCAAAGCTCCAACCTCGTTTGATTGGCGTATAAGTCGAATTCTGAAGGAAAAACCGGGCAAAGCTGGCGCTGGATCCGATCTTGGTGTCCGCAATGCTCACGTCCGCGCTGTTAAAGCTTCCTTTTGTCGCATCCGCTGGACTGTCCCGCGTGTCGCGGAACCATGTCACGCCGAATTGCGAAATCAGCGTTGGTTGGTTAAACAATGGTATCTCGTCGGACTGGATGTTTAGATTGCTCACCGTCACCTTGCGAAATGCGTAGCGATACAGTATGGACGCCCGCGAGGAGATCTGCTCCGTGAGCTGCAGGTTCCCCTCATAGCGTGTCTGCGAAAAGGTGTTGATGTCCTGCGATTTCTCGAAATATGCAGTGGCTTGCAAGCTCAGTTTGGGACTGTTGAACGTATTGGGCACCAAATATGCCAGGAGCGCTCGCCCCTGAATCGTGCTGCCCCGCAATTTCAAAGTGAGAGAATCGGCACGACCCGTCAAATTTTGCTTGGAGATCTCCAGAATCCCGCGCGGTGCTGCCTCCAATTGTCCGCCAGTCGGATCGGTCGTGCTAGCGAGACGCTGCACTTCGAAGCCCCCGCCATACGCGATGGTGTAGCGCTTGGCCTCTTCCACTAGGACAACGACGTCCTTTTCGGGGTCAGTACCCCCGGCGTTCTGCGGCTCGACGACAACCCGGTTGAAGATTCCCAGGTTGTAGAGTTTTTGCTGAGACTCCACCACATCCCCCTCGCGAAGCGGCTGATCCGGCTTCACCTTTACCTCGCGGCCGATCACCCGCGGACGCGTGTGCTTGTATCCCGCCAGCAGCACGCGGCGCACGCGAATCTGCGGACCTTCCTCGATCTTGTAGACCAAGCGCATGGGCTCCGCGCGCTCGATGTGGTACTCCTGTTTGTCGGCTTGCGACGTTTCGGATTCCCCGTTGGCCGAGTTTTCCTTTGCAGCTTGTCCTTCATGGCGCGGCGAGTTGTCAGGCTCTGCTGTCCAAGTGAATTGGGCATTGGGGAAGCCCTGGTTAAAGTAGAGGGCCAGAATATTGTCGCGGTCCGTGGCCACGTTGATGTCGGAATAGGGCTGGCCCGGCAGAGAGCCGATAACGCTGCGGATCTCCTGTTCCGGTATGGCTTTCGTACCCTCAACGGACAGGCTCGAGACCAGTGTCTGCTTGCCTTCTTGAATGACAAACCGGATCACCAGGTCCCCCCGCTTCCCCTCGAAGTCGTCCTGTATCCTCCCTTCCACCGTGGTAGACAGAAATCCGCTGGCTGCGTATAGGCTCTTCATAGACAACACATCCGATTCCAGCAGCCTGCGGCTAAATCGCGCTCGAATCTCGAACGAGCTGGGCGCGACGTTCAACCGACTGCGCAGCAGGGACGTGCTGAAATAGCGGTTCCCTTCAAACTCGATGCGCAGCAACTTGTGCCGGTCGCCCCGTTTCACCGTATAGGTGATCACCTCCTCGGATCCTTTCCAGTCCGACTTCTTCCCGTCGACCGCGCGCTCCGCCGTCGCATAATCTACCGTTGCGTCGAAATACCCGTCTCGCTCCAAACGTTCCCGCAAATTCCGCTTTCCTTCCTCGAGAAGGTCGGCATCCACCGACCCTTCCTGATAGACCGGAATGAGTTTCTTGAGCGTGCCTTTGGAAAATTTCGCGCCTGCCACTTCCACCAGAACACGCGGCCCTTCCGTCACTTCCAGCGTTACGGGCAGCAAATTATTTTGCGCGTTATATTCGCCCCGCCTTAGCGAAACGCGCGCGCTCAAATGCCCCCGCTTTTCCAGGTATTTCCGGATTCGCTCGATGCCTTGCTGTCCTCGGGCGATGGTCAGTTCGCTCCCAGGCTTCAGCTTGAAAAGCTTCAGTAGTTGGACGTCGGGATAGTGCGTGTTGTTGAGCAGTTGGACATTCCTCAGGCGCACCCGCGGCCCGGACTCCACGTGCACGATCACATCCATTTGGTGCGTTTCTGGATGAGGCTGACGCTCCGCCATCACTTTTGCCTGATACAGGCCTTCCTCGCGTAACGCTTCCGTCAACCGCTTGATCGCGTCATCGAGTTCTGTTGTACGGTACGTCTGCCCTAGCGACAACTGCATCGCCGCGGCCGCGGAAGCTTCCGATGGCGGTGTTTGCAGCCCTTTGATGACCACTTGATTGATGAACAGATTTTCCCGCACAACGAAATCTAGCCGGATTCCCCCCGCCTCGCGCGTCACGACCGCTCGCAAATCAGCGTAGTCGCCGGTTTGATAGAGTTTCCGGATGCTGGCGGCCACTTGGTCGCGGTGTAGCGGCGCCCCGATTCCCACTGTAAGGCCGCCGGGGTTCGCAATCAGGACGCTGCCATCCTCGCGCACAATCCGCACGGAAACTACGTTCGAGGCGGGCGCATTCTCTCCGGGAGTCTCTTCTGGCGCTTGGGCGCACGCAGACCCTGCTCCCAGAAGCAGGACCAGGAGTGCTGCACCTCGCAACCTGTTGACCCGGCATGCTTTCATGTATTTCTTCACTCAGAGGAAGCCTAGCACAGAGGCGTTGCCTCCACGGATGCCATTGGAGCTATCAAGAAAGAAGATTCCAAGGCTGGAACTCTATTTTACGCGAGCCACCCGCTCCATGAGAAATGCTCTCGGAAGATGTTCCTGGAAGGCATTGACACCGAAGTGCAGGGGCGCCTTCTGTGCTCCAGCACCGGACGCTACAGCGGTTCTCAGCAGCGCCCGCGGCAACCTGAAAAATACGACTGATCCCCCGGTGGCGCGCTCGCTTAATTCCACAAGGACATGGGAGCTAAGTTTGTGGGGGCTAGTGCCGTTCCAACTATTTGGGCCAAATGACGGTCCAAGCATCTGACGCGAACACGGAGAAAGTATTCTCGAAGGGATTTGCTGGAACAAGTTGGAACGGCACTAGCGGGAAAATCCGCCGCGGCCGGTCGGTGTGCGCATGGCCGCGCGATCCAGATTCTCGCGAAGATTCATCAGCGTGAGGAAGGTGCTCAGCACGCGGGCTTTCAAATCGTCCGTCAAGTGCAGGCCGCTGGTCGCGACCCTGGCCAGGCGCTCTCCGTTTTCTGTGATGAAGCGCATGATTTCGCGCTGCCGGTCGTGCGGCGTGTTCCCAAGAGCTGTCTCGCGCCGCTTCTCTGCGCAGCTCGCTTCCAGCGACAGCGTGAAATGCAGAATGCAGAGCTTCTCATCGGCCAGGGCGGCCGGCACGTCATGCTTGCATCCCCCGATATGGCACAGTTCATTCATCGGCGCAAAAAGGCGATGACCGATTCGTAACACTCCCGGAGCAAAAAATCCAGCAGTCATCTGCGGGATGCCGCGAATCGTGCAGCCGTCCCTACCTGTCCTTCCGGTCAGACTACCTCGAGGGCGTCTTCCAGGTCGGCGATAATGTCGTGCCAGTCCTCCAATCCGAGGGACAGGCGGATGCCTCCGGGCTGCAGCCCGCAACGGATTTTCTCTTCGTCCGGGATCGCCGCGTGCGTCATGGAGAACGGATTCTCGATCAGCGTCTTGATCTGCCCCAGGCTGACTGCCAGGGTCACGGTGTAGGACTTTTCCGCGACGTAGTCGACAAATCGCTCGGCCGCCTCCGCCGCGCTATTACCGGTGCCATCTCTCGCTTTCAGCTCGAAGTACAACATGCAGCCCGGCGCGAATGCCCCGTCCGGCGTGGTCATCTGCCGCCGCGCCAGTTCGCGCTGCGGAAAGTTGGGCAGCCCCGGATACAGCACCCGCGCCACCTTCGCTTGGCGCTGCAAGAACTCCGCTACCTGCATGGCGCTCTTCTGCTGGTTCACCATACGCGTCGCCAGCGTCGGCAAACCATACACCAGGATGGGCCACGCATTCGTGGGCGAAAGGACGCCCCCAAAATCCTTGCGGTAGAGCATGAGCAAATTGAAGTACTCATTCGCGCCGATCACTGCGCCGCCCATCTGCGTGCCAAACCCGCCGATATCCTTGGTCAGGCTGTGCACCACCAGGTCGACGCCGTGTTCCAGCGGCCTCTGGCAGTACGGCGTGGAAAATGTGTTATCCACCACAATCCGTATTCTTTCTCCGTCGGGCCTTCCCGTGTTCAGCCGGTCAACCACGCGTCGCACCGCCTGCATATCAATCAGTTCCATCGTTGGATTAATGGGCGTCTCGAAATAAACAACCCGGCACTGTTTTGTAACCACGCTCGCAAGTGTTTCCGGGTCGCGCAGATCACAGAAATCCGTGCGGATTTTGTAGCGCGGCAGCCAACTTGTCATCAGGCTGTGCGTACAACCATAGAGGACTTGATGTGCGACGATCTGGTCGCCACTGGTTGTGAGGATTCCCAGAGCCCCGCTTACCGCCGCCATGCCCGTCGCAAAGGTGACAGCAACCTCTCCACCTTCCGCCGCCGCCAAATTCTCCTCCAACATCCCGCGGCTCGGCTCGTCTAACCGGTCATAGATGTAGATGGGCGCCCGGCGCGATTCCGGCGTGGCAAATTCGATGAATCCCTGCGCGCCGCGATGCACAGAAGACAGCCGGTAGGTGGCGGAACTTGATTGCGGCGGCACCACATGATGATCGTAATCCCAGCGGCCGGTGGCAAAGCTTCCGTGGATCAGCCGCGTGCGCAGGCGGTATTGTTCGCGCGGTTTTTTCGGTTTGCGTTCATTGGTCATGGCTGGCTCCTATTCCGGCAGGGCCCCCCGCAGCCGGTGCAACGCGGCCAGCGGGAGTGCAACTTCGTGCAGAACCCCATCATAGTCCAATTGCCGCTGACCGGAAGGCGCTGCGGGGTGCGCGGGAGAGCACAACAATCCGGGGCTATTGTGTTGACACCAGGGCACAAGAACTGTATAAATATACAGTGCGTTGCATAATACATTCCCGATGAGTGCGACAAAAACATTTCGTCACGGACAGATTCTCCGCCTGGTTTCCGGCGAACACATCGCCAATCAGGAAGAACTCCGTCACAGCCTCGCCAAGCAAAAACTCCGTGTCACCCAGGCCACGCTTTCCCGCGATTTGCAGGAATTGAAGCTCGTCAAAACAAACAAAGGCTACAAATCCGGCTCCGACCTGCAGGAAGAAGCCGCCACCGTTCCTCCACTTACCCGCGCACTCCGCGAATTCCTGCTGGACATCCGGCCCGCGCAGAATCTGCTGGTTCTCAAAACGCCTCCTAGTGGCGCGCAGCCCTTGGCTGCTGCCGTCGACGGCGCAAAATTCCCCGAGATTGCCGGTACCGTTGCCGGCGATGACACCGTTCTTATCATTACCCCCAGCAGCAAGGCCCGGGTATCTCTCCAGAAAAAAATCGAAGCGCAGGTGAAATGAGAGATCCCCGGCACATCGCCGTCATTGGTGTCACCGGCTATACGGGTTATGAGCTGGCTACTCTCCTTCTGCGCCATCCCGTGATTTCCCGGCCAACCTTTTACGTCCGCGATACCAAGGGTGCACAGTGCCTCTCCGAGCTTTTTCCCCAGTTGCGCAGTTGGGGCGAGGCGCTTTTGAAGCCTCTTTCCATGGAGGCAGTCACGGCAAATTCCGCGGGTACGGCTTTTCTCGCCACGCCCCATGAAGTCTCGGCAGAGATTGGGCCAAAGTTGCTCGATGCGGGTTTGCGTGTGATCGATCTGAGCGGCGCATTCCGCTTCTCTTCGGCGGAAACGTTTTCCTCCTGGTACAAGCTGCCCGCACCGCACGAAGCACGTCTGGGCGACGCCGTGTACGGCCTGCCTGAGCTCTACGGGGACAGCATCCCGGGAGCAAAGCTTGTCGCCAATCCCGGCTGTTATGCAACCAGCGTGATTCTCGCGCTGCGCCCGCTGACGCAGGCTGGCCTCGTTTCGCCGACGCAAAACGTCATCTGCGACTGCAAATCCGGCGCTAGTGGCGCAGGCAAAGAACCGCGGCGCGATCTCCATTTCGTCGAAGTAGGCGAAAATTTCCGGGCTTACAATCTTTTCTCGCATCGTCACACGCCGGAAATTGTCGAGCACACCGGCCTGCCGGCATCGCAGGTGGTTTTTTCAACGCACCTGCTTCCCGTTGCGCGCGGCATCCTGTCCACGATCTACGTGACGCTGGCCGCGCCGCAAACACCGCAAGCCATCGAAGACCTGTATAAGAAGTTTTATGCGGGCCGCCCCATGGTGCGCATCTCCCCCGCGGGCTCCCTGCCCGAATTGCAGCACGTCACGAAAACAAATTTCTGCGACATCGGTTTCGTTCTGGACACCGATGGGAAGCGCCTGATCATCATTTCGTGCCTGGACAACCTGGGGAAGGGCGCGGCCGGGCAAGCCGTGCAAAACATGAATCTCACGCTTGGACTTGAGGAGCAGACCGGACTTTTATGAGAATGGTCATCAAATTTGCGGGTGCTTTGCTCGAAGATGCTGCCACCGTGCAACAACTCTCTCGCCACGTCGCCACTCTCGCGCGCCATGGCCACGAACTCCTGGTCGTTCACGGCGGCGGCCGCCTCTTCACTGCCACCTTGAAGCGCCTTGGGATCGAGAGCAAATTTGTCTCTGAATTGCGCGTCACGGATGGCGAAACCCGCGATGTCGCCGTAATGGTTTTTGCCGGATTGCTTAATAAACGCCTAGCCGCCGCGATTTCCGCGGAAGGCCAGCCCGCCGTGGGCATCTCCGCGGCGGACGCAGCGTGTTTCTCCGCCGCGCCCCTTGTGCATAACGACATCGAAGGCAGCCTCGGCTATGTGGGCTATCTGACGAGCGTCAATGTGCGCTTTCTCGAATCGCTCTGGCGGGAGAAGCTAACCCCTGTTGCCCCTTGCCTCGGCCTGGGCGCGGACGGCGAACTCTACAACATAAACGCCGATCACATGGCCGCGGCCTGTGCTGAGTTCATCGAAGCAGACCACCTCGTCTATCTCACCGATGTCGCCGGCGTTCTTGATGGCGACAAAGTCCTCTCCGCCATTTCCTGCGAACAGATCGACCATCTCGTGCACTCGCGCGTTGTCTCCGGCGGCATGATTTTGAAGCTGGAAGCCGCCAAACGCGCCCTCGAGGGTGGCGTTCGCGAAGTTCACATTGTAGGCGGCCATTCCGCCGCAGCAGCGCTGGCCCCCTCCTTGTTTTCGCCCGTTTCCGGCCGCGCGGCCTTTTCCGCTGTCCCCGGTACCCGTGTTCTGCGCGGATTCTCATCCGCGGAGCACTCGGCCGGAGCAACTGCCTGACACTCTTTATACCTGTGGAGAATAACGAATGACCGCATCACTGACGATCCCCGTATCCATCGCCAAGGACCTCCTCACCGGCGCCGAATGGTCGTCTGCGGACACGCGCGAGCTGCTGCAGCGCACCGCGGACATTAAGGCGCGCCCGTCGCGCTTCGCCTCCATGCTGCGCGGCAAGCACATTGCTCTCATCTTTGAGAAGCCCTCCCTGCGCACGCGCGTAACGTTTGAGGTCGGCATCCAGAGCATGGGTGGTGACGTCGTTTTCCTCGATCACACACAGGCGCGGTTGGGCGAGCGCGAATCCATCCCCGACGTGGCCCGCAACCTCGAGTGTTGGGTGCAGGGCATCGTCGCCCGTGTTTACGAACAGCGTGTTCTGGAAGAAATGGCGGCCAGCATCTCTATCCCCGTGGTCAACGCGCTCTCTGATAAATTCCATCCCTGCCAGGCGCTCGCAGACTATTTCACACTCGAGGAAAAGTTCGGCACTGTGAAGGGCTTGAAGATCGCCTATGTCGGCGATGGCAACAATGTCTGCCACTCGCTCTTAATCCTCGCTGCGCGCTTGGGCGTGAATCTCCGCATCGCCACGCCGGCAAATTACGCTCCCGCACCGGACGTCCTCTCGGACGCCAAGCGCGTTGCCAAGGAAACCCGCGCGCGCATCGAGTTTTTCACCAATCCCTCGGAAGCCGTCGCCGGCGCGCAAGCCGTCTACACCGATTCCTGGACCAGCATGGGTTTCGAGGCCGAAGAAAAGGTGCGCCGCAACGTCTTCAAGGCGTACCAAGTCAATCGCAAACTCATGGAGCAAGCCGCACCCGGCGCCTTCTTTATGCATTGCCTGCCGGCGCACCGCGGCGCGGAAGTGACCGACGAAGTTCTCGACGGTCCGACGTCCATTGTGCTCAAACAGTCCGAGAACCGCATGTACGTGCAGAAGGCCATCCTGCACGCGCTGTATTCCTAATCCCTTTGGCATCCTTAGGAGAAAACCCAGTGACCCCGCAAGTCCATAAACCAAAGAAAGTCGTACTTGCCTATTCCGGCGGCTTGGATACGTCCATCATCATTCCGTGGCTCTGCGAAAATTATGGCTGCGAAGTGATTGCCATGATCGGAGACGTTGGCCAACAGGAAGATCTCGAGGCCGTCCGCAAGAAGGCGCTCGCCACCGGCGCATCCAGTGCCTACGTGGAAGATCTGCGCGAAGAATTTGTCCGGGACTACATCTGGCCCACGCTCCGGGCCGGCGCTGTCTACGAGCACACCTACCTGCTTGGCACGTCCATGGCTCGTCCCGTTCTGGCCAAGCGTCAGGCCGAACTCGCCTTGCAACTTGGCGCCGACGGCCTCTCCCATGGTTGCACGGGCAAGGGCAATGACCAGGTCCGCTTTGAGCTGGCCTACAAAGCCATCGCGCCGCACCTCCCCATCATCGCCCCCTGGCGTGAGTGGGCCATCGACTCGCGTGAGGCCGCCATTGCTTACGCGCAAAAGCACAACGTCAACGTGGAACAAAGCCGCGCCAACATCTACAGCCGCGACCGTAATATCTGGCACCTGAGTCACGAGGGCGGAGATCTCGAAGATCTCGCCAATGAGCCCCGTGAAGCGATGTGGCAGTGGATTGCATCGCCAGAGAAGGCTCCTGACAAACCGGAGGAGGTAGAGATTGGCTTTGAAGCGGGCACGCCTGTTTCCGTGAACGGCAAGAAGCTCGGGCCCGTTGCGCTTCTCAATGCATTAAATGACATTGCCGCAGCACATGGCGTTGGCCGCACCGATCTCGTCGAAAATCGGCTGGTGGGAATGAAATCGCGCGGCGCCTATGAAACCCCGGGCGGAACCCTGCTCGTTACCGCGCACCGCGAACTGGAGCGGCTTACTCTTGACCGGGAAACCTCCCACTTCCAGCAGGCCCTCTCGGGGCGTTACGCCGAGCTCGTCTATTACGGCTTGTGGTTTTCGCCGTTGCGCGAATCACTGGATGGCTTCTTCAACGTCGCGCAGCAGCGCGTCACCGGCGCTGTCGGCCTGAAACTCTGGAAGGGCACGCTCAATGTCACCAAGCGTCTCTCGCCCTTCTCTCTCTATCGCGCCGACCTCGCCAGTTTTTCCATGGGCCGTTACAACCCCAAGGACGCCGAGGGCTTCATCAATCTTTTCGCTTTGCCGGTCACCGTGCGTCCCATAGCTAAAGCCGAAGGCCAGCATTCTTGAGAATTTTCGCCGGGGCGCGGCTCCGTCTTGGGAGAGTTTCTGACGGCCGCGCCCCATTCCATTGCGGTATTTGATATAGGTGGTGGTGCACGTTGCCACCGCTGAGCGATGCGCAGGATTTGGGGCCTTTTTTCCGGGAGTTGCAGCTCACGCACGGCCTGGGATTCCTATGACCGAACGCAAAGACGATCGCCTATGGGGTGGCCGCTTCGATCGCCCGCCGAACGAGGAGTTCGACGCTTTTCAGCGCTCTTTTGCGTTTGACCGCCGCCTTCTCCCCTATGAACTTGCCGTCGATCGCACCTGGGCCAGGGCTTTGCAGGGAGCCGGCATTCTCAACGAAGCGGAAGTTCGCCAAACTCTCAATGCCCTGGACAAAATCGCGGAACGCGCCAAAACCGATCGCGCCTGGCTCGACTCTTCAGCGGCCGAAGACGTCCATCACTTCGTGGAAAAGGCCCTGGTTGAATTTCTCGGTCCGCTGGGCTGGAAACTGCACACCGGGCGCAGCCGAAACGACCTCGTGGCCACAGATTTTCGCCTTTTTGTCCGCGATGCTGCGGCTGAAACCCGCTCCGGCGTAATTGTCCTCATCCGCGCTTTTCTCGATCAAGCCAAAGCCCACCTCAAAGTTCCCATGGCCGGCATGACCCATCTCCAGCATGCCCAGCCGATTCTCTTGTCTCATTTCCTGATGGCTCACGCGGAGGCCTTTGCGCGCGACCTCACCCGCCTGCACAACGCCGCCGCCAGCGCCGACGCCTGTCCCATGGGCTCCGGCGCCCTGGCGGGATGTTCCTTTGCCATCGATCGCGACGCCATCGCCCGCGAACTCAGCTTCTCCCGCATCACCCCCAACAGCCTCGATGCCGTCAGCGATCGCGATTTCGCCCTTGATTATTTGTTTGCCCTCGCCGGTATTGCCACGCACCTCTCGCGCCTCGCCGAAGATTTCGTTCTTTTCGCTTCGCAGGAATTTTCCTACGCTATTCTGCCGGACGAATATTCCACCGGCAGCAGCCTGATGCCGCAAAAGAAGAATCCCGATGCCTGGGAACTTCTGCGCGGCAAGACTGGACGTGTCACCGGCGCTCTTTTCAGCCTTTTCACAACGCTGAAAGGCCTGCCTTCCAGCTACCAACGTGACCTCCAAGAGGACAAGGAAGCGCTCTTCGCCGCTCACGACCAGCTTGCCTCGATGGTCCATGTCGCCGCTGGGGCTGTTTGTGCAATGCGCTTCAACGAAGGCAAGCTGGCCGCTGCCTCCGCGAATCCCGCTCTACTCGCTACCGAAACCGCCGACTACCTCGTCAAAAAGGGCATTCCCTTCCGCCAGGCCCACGATCTGGTTGGAAAGCTCCTGAGAGAAGCGGAGCGCCAGGCAAAACCCTGGACGCAATTGTCACTTGAGGACTTCCGTCGGATATCACCCGCGTTTGACGCCGATGTCGCCGATGCGTTGCAACTAGCCAGCGCCCTCCGTTCCAAGAGCGTTCCCGGAGGCACTGCCGAAAATTCGGTTCGTGCCGCGATTTCGCAGCTCGAACAAAAACTCAAATCACTGGAGAACAAGCCATGAGCCTCAGTTCAGCTTTCAGCATTTTCGAAGCCGCAACGCACCCCGCGGAGGATCGGAGGTCGCTTCCGTGAGCGTCCTGCCCGCTCCACGGATTCTCCTCCCATGAAACTCGCCGCCCTCTCCGAAGCCGCTCTGCCTCGCGGATTCCGTTTCTCGGCCACGGCTTGTGGCCTGAAGAAGACTGGCGCGCTGGATCTGGCGTTGCTCTCCAGTGACGTTCCGGCTTCAGCCGCCGCCGTCTTCACGCAGAACCTCGTTGTTGCTCCGCCGGTTGTGGTTTCCAAGGAGAATTTGCGCGCGTCCGGGGGCCGCATGCGGGCCGTCATCGTCAATGCGGGCAACGCCAATTGCGCCACGGGTCCGGCGGGCCGTGCCGCCTCGTTGAAAACCGTGGAAGAAACGGCGCGCCGTCTCAACTGCCGTCCCCACGAAGTTCTGGTGTGTTCCACCGGCGTGATCGGTGTGCCTTTGCCGCTCGAGAAGATTCTCCGCGCACTCACTGGCATCACGCGGAATCGTCGGCCGTCCGCGCGTTCTTTTGCTGAGTTCTCTCTCGCCATCTGCACCACGGACACGCGCCCCAAGACGTCCACGACGTTATTCAAGATGGCGGGCAAGCGCATTCATCTTGTTGGCTGCGCTAAAGGTGCCGGGATGATTCATCCAAATCTCGCCACTACCCTCGCGTTTGTCGCCACTGACGCCGCCATTTCTCCCTCGCTCCTGCAGAAAACGTTGCGTGACGTTGCCGGGCGGACCTTCAACTCGATCAGCATCGATGGCGACACCTCCACCAACGACACGCTGCTGGTTCTGGCCAACGGCCAGGCGGGCGCACCTGCCGTCCGAGCGGGAACTTCGGCACACCGCGCCTTCGCCAAAGCTCTCGAAGAAGTTTGCCACTCGCTGGCCTTGCAGATCGTCGCCGACGGCGAAGGAGCGCAACGCGTTATCGAAATCGAAGTGCGTCACGCCAAGACGCAAGCTGACGCCCGCCGCATCGCCCAGACCATCGCAACCTCGCCGCTGGTCAAAACCGCCTTTGCTGGCGGTGATCCGAACTGGGGCCGCATCTTTGCTGCGGCAGGGCGCTCCGGCGTCAAGTTCGACCCCCATCGAGTCGATATTCATCTGGCGGGAATACCCGTGCTGCGCCGCGGTCAGCCCGTTGACTTCAACGAGCGCGCCGCCAGCAACCGCCTGCTGGAAAAACAAGTTCAGGTGGTCGTCGATCTCCACGCGGGGCGCGAGTCCACGCGCTTCTGGACCTGCGATTTCACAGCGGAATATGTGCGCATCAATGCTTCCTATCGCACCTAGTGCCGTTCCAACTATTTGGGCCAAATGACGGTCCAAGCATCTGACGCGAACACGGAGAGAGTATTCTCGAAGGGATTTGCTGAAACAAGTTGGAACGGCACTAGAAACAGCAGCGTGCCGGTTACGCCGACCTCACCGTGCCAGCCAGGGCGTCCCCGGTATCCGCGTGGCAGTTTGGTGCCAAGTCCAGACCCAGTACCCCCGGCACCCTTTTCCCAACGATTTATTGTTGCAAAAAAAGTCAATTTTCGAGACCATGCACGGGACCACTGAAGTGTCCCTCCCGCCCCCTGCGGCATGCCCTCCGGTCTGCCACGTCGGCGGTTTTGATTCTTCGGTGCGCTCCGCAATCGTGGTTAGGTTCCGGACAGAAGGAGTCCGCTGGTGAAGAAGCTTTACGTGGGTAATCTTCCGTTCAATGCTTCGGAAGAACAGTTGCAGGAATGGTTTGGTCAAGTGGGTGTGAATCCCTCCGCGATCAGCCTGATTCGGGATCGCTTCACGGGACAGTCGAGAGGCTTTGCCTTCATCGAAATCGCCAACGATGAAGACGCCGACCGCGCCGTGACGAGCCTGAACGGTCAGAACTTCGGGGGCCGGAACCTTGTCGTCAACGAAGCGCGGCCGCAGACGGAGCGCTCTGGTGGCGGTGGTGGGCGTGGCGGCTATGGCGGTGGTGGTGGTGGAGGCGGCGGCCGAGGTGGCGATCGCGGTGGCCGCGGCGGCGGCCGTGGTGGTGATCGCGGCGACCGCGGCAATCGCTGGTAGTTTCTCCTTCTCTCCTGATCTTCGCTGAGGGCTTCGGGCGCGGACTCGTGTCCGAAGCGTCTTTTTTCTGTTGCTGCGCCTCCTTCAGGCTCCCGTCAGGCTTTGACCTGCAGACCAATTGGCTCCGGTCTCTTTTTTCACAGCCGCCGCTACTTTTTTCTAGCCATCTCCGTTTTTGCAATGTACTATCTCGGCGTTCGAACCGGCGGCCTCTGTGTGCGAGGTCCTACCCGCCCGGTTTCTGTGTTTCGGTGCAGCGCTCACCGCTCCAATCCTGTGGCCGAAACTTCACGCGGGGTTACGTGTTTGATACACCAGGCGAAGATTTTCTTTCGCTCCTGATCGCTTGGGGTATATGAGAAGAACGACTTGCGCTTTGTCTTTCGTGCAAGGATTGTTTCCGTGGCCGTTCAGAGGAGGAGCGAACCTTCCCGTCATTGTTCGCATCCAACGAAGGGCACTGGGTCTAAGGGTTAAGATGAATACGTGGCACAAACGCGACTGGAAGCAGTTCTACGAACTCGCCTGCCGTCCTTGGCAGCGCCATCGGCCGCCGCGCCCCGTTTATCCTACGGGCCTCAACCGCGTGCTCCCCGCTGCGGGTTTCAGCCTGTCGGAACTTGATGATGCTGGTGTCGATCTCGAACTTGCCGAGCGCCTCGGCCTGCCCGTGGACGCTGGCCGCATCGGCGCCTACGGCCCCAACGTCACCGTACTCCGCGATTTCGTCCGTTCCTCTCGCCAGCCGGTGTAACCCCGGCCATTTCTGGCCTCGTTTGTCGAACCTCGCTTTCCCGCGTAAAATAGGTACGTCCCGAATCGCAGGGAATCATGGCCTCGCCCTTTAACATCATCGCCAACAGCAATCCGTCGCTCCCGCTGAACCCTGACGCTCATCCGCGGCCGGACTGGCTGCGCGTGAAGTTCTTTGGCGGCGATCGCTACCACAATCTCAAGCGTGTCATGCGCACCCTCGACCTTCACACCGTTTGCGAATCCGCGCGCTGCCCCAACATGGGCGAATGCTGGGAACATGGCACCGCCACCTTCATGATTCTTGGCGACATTTGTACCCGCGCCTGTGGCTTCTGCGCCGTGCCTTCCGGCAAACCCGCGGGCCCGCCCGATGAGGATGAGCCTGTGCGTGTCGCCGAAGCTGTCGCGCACATGGGCCTCCGCTATGCCGTCGTCACCAGCGTCAATCGCGACGATCAGCCCGACGGCGGAGCCCGCAGCTTTGCCCGCACCATTCAGGAAATTCGCAACCGCGTCCCCGGCTGCAAGGTCGAAGTCCTCATCCCCGATTTTCGCGGCGATTGGAACGCCCTCGATACCGTCCTTGCCGTGAAGCCGGACATCCTCAACCACAACACCGAAACTGTGCCGCGCCTGTATCGCCAGGTGCGCAAGGGTGCCCTCTACGAGCGCTCTCTGGAGTTACTGCGCCGCGCGAAACAAACTCATCCCGACATGCCCACGAAAACCGGCATGATGCTGGGATTGGGGGAGCAAAAGGAAGAGGTGCTGGAGACGATGAGCGAACTCGCGGCCCAAGGCACGGATATCTTCACCTTGGGTCAATACCTCCAGCCTACTCGCGAGCATCTCCAGGTGATCCGTTTTGTGCATCCCGGCGAATTCGCCGAGTACAAGGTTCTCGGCGAGCAGATGGGTTTCAAGCACGTCGAATCCGGCCCCCTCGTGCGTTCGTCCTACCACGCCTTCGATCAGGCCGAATCCGCCATCCGCTGAAGTTCTCCCTACACTCTCAGTCTAGCTGTTCCTTCGCATGCTTTTGGCGGCTTCACTGCAAAATAAAATGTAAATGAATTCCACGGTTCCGTTGCCCATGCTCGGGAATTGTCCGAACACACCCCTGCGCCATTTCTGGCGCATCTTTCGGGGTTACTTCAGGCGGGACTTTCCTGCCTTACTTCGCGGCTGCGGCGGCTTTCTTGCTGGCTTTCGCTGCCGTGGAGGCCTTACGCCGGCGCTTCGACTTGGGCGGGGTGGCGGGCGCTTCGCCGATGATTTCAGCCGTGAAGATGCTGGTCACAAAAAGTTTGGGTCCATGGTCGTCAAAATCTATGGCCGTGCGTTCCGGATCCGAGGCTGTGACAATGCCCAGGCCGTATATCCCGTGCTTGATGGTCTGCCCTTCCTGCATCACTTGCACAACTTCCTCCTTGCCTCACCTTCCTGGATTCCTGCTTTTCCCACTCGCTATTGGGCGAGGTCCCCGACCCCTCGGGGACCTCCCCAATCTACAGGCTAGAGGCTTGTGACGTTCTCAGCCTGAAGGCCCTTCGGGCCCTTTTTCACTTCAAACTCCACCGCCTGACCCTCGTTCAGGGACTTGTAACCGTCCATCTGAATCGCGGAGAAGTGCACGAATACATCCTCACCGGTCTGGCGTTGGATGAACCCGTAACCCTTCGAAGCATTGAACCACTTCACTGTTCCTTGTTCCTTCACTGCTAAACCTCGATGTTGAAATTGCTTTGCCTCTCTTGGTCGCGGTAGATGGTTTCCCAAGCGCCGCAACTGCCTCCAGCCCGAAAAAAAGGGCTGCAAGTTTGTTCTCGCAGCCCCCTGAACGAGTCAAAAGGTAATACAAGAGCAACAAACGCTATATCTAACACTAACACAGGAAAGGGCTTATTGTCCACAGTACTATGCTGCCCTCTTTTCGCCTTCCAAAAATAGTAAGTGATTTAAAATCAGAAATTTATCGAATTCTGCCCGGCTTGTGTGCCCTTCCCCTCACTCTTCCAACGATTCGGGCTGCAGGCTCAGGTTTTCCCCTCCGGAAGCCTTCTTTTCCCAATACTTCTTTACCCAGGCCTCCCAGCTTTTCCCTGCCGCGGTGTCCCGTCCTGAAAAGGCCAGTGCGGCAATTTCTGCATAACTGATTTTCACCCGCTGGTCGGATTCCTTGGGCAGCAAGCGCACAAACGAGCTCTCCAGGTTGTTCCCACTTGCCCGATCAAAGATAAAGCCCTCGAGTTTTGTGCCGTCCTTGCGCGTAATGGTCACATCTCCACGATAATCAAACGCTTTTTCCAGCGCTTCGCGCAATTCTTCCTCATTCGCTAACTCCGGCACCCAGCCTTGCAGGCCTTCGTGCTGAAATCCCGGCGCCACTTCCAGTTCGTCGGGATTCGCCGTATGTGCGGGACGCTCCGCATGGCGAGGACCCGTCATGCCCGCGTCTCCTCAAGTTTTTTGGGATTTCCTTCGATTTGCACCAGGGGATTGTAGGTGTGCACTGGCTTCACCGCCTCGCTTAACAGGAGTAGCGCTTCCTCGTCCGTGTTTTTCGTAAACAGAGTGGCCTTGGCCGTCGCCAGCAGGCCCTTCAGCGAGCTAAACGTGTAATCAACGCCAGACGCTTCGTACCCGCTATGTACCATGCAATTGGCGCACTGCGGATTGCCAGATTCTGTACCGTAATTCGCCCACTCGGTCGTCGCCATCAATTCATCAAATGTGTCTGCGTACCCGTCCTGCAGCAAATAGCAGGGCTTTTGCCATCCAAAGATCGAGTACGTCGGCATGCCCCAGGGCGTGCAGCGAAAATCGCGCTTGCCCATCAGGAATTCCAGGAACAGCATGGACTGGTTAAACCGCCACGCCGGCTTGCGGTTCGAGAGCATGGCGCGGAACAACCGCCGCGTTCTGGCGCGTCCCAGGAAGTGCTTCTGATCCGGCGCCTTATCGTAGTTATAGCCGGGCGAGAGCATCAGCCCTTCCACACCCAGTTTCATCATCTCATCGAAGAACGCGCGTACGCTGTTGGGATCCGCACCGTCAAACAGCGTGGTGTTCGTGGTCACGCGGAATCCGCGCGCCAGAGCTGCTTTAATGCCTTCCACGGCCAGCTCATACCCGCCTTCTCGGCACACCGAAAAATCATGGTGTTCTTTTTGCCCGTCCAGGTGCACCGAAAACGTCAGGTATCTGCTGGGCTTGAAGAGATGCAGTTTTTCCTTGAGCAGCAGGGCATTCGTACACAGGTAGATGTACTTCTTGCGCGCTACCAATCCTTCCACGATCTTTTCGATCTGCGAATGCATCAGCGGTTCGCCGCCAGGGATGGACACCATCGGCGCGCCACACTCGTCCACGGCCTTAAAGCACTCCTCCGGCGAAAGTTCGCGCTTCAGCACGTGCGCCGGATACTGAATCTTGCCGCAGCCCGCACAAGCCAGATTGCAGCGGTACAGCGGTTCCAGCATCAGCACCAGCGGATACTGTTTGCGTCCCTTTAATTTCTGCGTCAGGACGTAGCTTGCCACCGTCCATGCTTGGGATATAGGTACAGACATTCGCTCCCCAGTTATCTCACTTTACGATATAAGTCGCGCCACGCGTCCTGCTGATTGTTGGGGCTTGAGCCTGTAAGACGAAATCTGCCAGGCTCGCCTACATCCCCCAGCCCCTGAATCTTTCATTTTACCCGAGAAGGCCCCTTCTCGGACACTCATAGATTCTAAAGACGTTCTCCCGATTCCTCTATTTCGATGCAGCAAAAGGTGCTTAGGTGGCACCAGACGTGCTCCCTTACCCGCCTGAATGGCAACCCCCCTTTGCGGCTTCCGGCGTATGATGATTTCGCTCCGCGTGGAGAGCGTCTGAGCAATGTCCCGCGCCAACCTTCTTTCCCTTCTCGATGAATTCGCTCGCTTCTCCGGCGGGGTCGCCATCGTTCAGCGGCGCGGCTATCGCCGCGAAACTTGGACTTACCAAAAGCTCGCTGGGGCTGCCGTCCTCCGCGCTCTCCAGTTGAAAGAACATGGCGTTCGTACCGGCAACCGCGTCCTCCTCTGGGGAGCCAATTCCGCGGAATGGGTCGCCGCTTTCTGGGGCTGCCTGCTGCGCGGCGCGGTTGCTGTTCCCCTCGATGATTCCTCGACACCTGATTTTGTCTCTCGCGTCGCTGCCGATGCCGGAATCAAACTCGCTCTCGCTTCCCGCTCGAAACCTCCGCTCATCCCCGCCGTCCCCACCCTCTTCCTGGAGGATTTTCCTGCCACTCCCGGACAATTGAACGAGTTGGGCGGTCATGGAAACGCAAAAGCCGGCCTGCACGCCGCCGTTCCCGTTCTCTGCGATGAGCCCATCACGCGCAGGCATGTCGCGCAAATCCTCTTCACCTCTGGCACCACCAGCGAGCCGCGGGGGGTTGTGCTGACCCACGGCAACTTCCTCGCGAATCTCGAACCACTGGAAAAGGGCATCGCCGAGTACCGCAAATACGAGCGCTGGTTTCATCCGCTGCGCTTCGTTTCCGTCGTGCCGCTGAGCCACGTTTTCGGTCAGTTCATGGCGCTCTTCGTGCCGCCGCTCATTGGCGCCACCGTTGTCTTCGAAAATTCGCAGCAGCCAACGGAAATTCTTCGCACCATTAAACGCGAGCGCGCCACCGCCCTCATCGCCGTTCCCCGCATGCTCGACGCTCTGCGCGCGGCGCTGGACCGCGAGATCGACGCGCATGGCTGGCGCGACTGGTTTGCTTCTGCCTATGCAACTGCCTCACAGGAATCCTTCCTCCGGCGCGCCTGGCGCTTTCGTCGCCTCCACCGGCGCCTCGGCTGGAAGTTCTGGGCTTTCATCTCCGGAGGCGCCGCGCTATCTCCTGAAACCGAGGAATTTTTCAAACGCACCGGCTACGCCGTGGTGCAAGGCTACGGCATGACCGAGACCGCTTCACTGATAAGCCTGAATCATCCCTTCCGCGCCGCGCAGGGGTCTGTCGGCAAAATCCTGCCTGGGCGCGAATTCCGTCTCGCCGAAGATGGAGAGATCCTCGTCCGCGGCGAAAATGTCTCCTCGGGCTACTGGGAGAAGGGCGCGTTACGGCGTGGAAGTGAGGAAAACGGCGGCTGGCTGCGCACCGGCGATCTAGGCGAACTCGATGCCCAAGGTAATCTCCTCTTCCGCGGGCGCAAGAAAAACGTCATCGTCACCCCCGCCGGCCTCAATATCTATCCCGAGGATCTCGAAGCCACTCTACGCCGCCAGCCTGTAATTCGCGAAGCCGTCGTCATCCCTCTACAAATCGGTGCCAACGCCGAGCCCTGCGCCATCCTCCTCAGTCAAGGCCCCGACGAAGCTGCTGCCCGTGCCGCCATCGACGCCGCCAACTCCACTCTCGCCGATTACCAGCGCATTCGCCGCTGGCTCGTTTGGCCCGACCTGGACTTTCCGCGCACGCCCACCGGCAAGCCCCGTCTCTCTCTCCTCGCCGCGCGCGCCGTCGAACTCCTCTCTCCACGCGACCTATCTGTCATCCTGCTTACCCCGAGCTTCGAAGGGAGCGGAGCGAGGGATCTGCTTTCCTCCTCCTTGTCCACCGCCTCCGTCTCCGAATCCTTCACCTCCTTTACTTCCTCCACCTCCCTCCCCTCCTCACTCAAAGATCTTTCCTCTCTCGACCGCGTCGAACTTCTCTCCACTCTCGAGCACCGCTACAACGTCGAACTCAACGAAACGCAGTTCGCCAACGCGCAATCCGTTGCCGACCTCCAGAAACTGCTCTCTCAGCCCTCCGCCCGCCGCTCGGACTACGTTTATCCCCGCTGGACACAGCGCGCCCCTGTTCGCCTTCTGCGCCATTTCATTTATTACGCTCTCACTTGGCCGGCCACCTTCTTGCTCGGCCACCCGCGCATCCGCGGCCGCCAAAACCTCGCCAATCTGAAAGGTCCTGTGCTGTTCGTCGCCAATCACACCACCCGCCGCGCTGATATTGGCCTCATCCTCTATTCGCTTCCTGCGCGCTTCCGCCATCGCCTCGCCACCGCCATGGGCGGGGAAACCTTGCGTGAGTTCCGCCATCCGCCCCGCGAATGGTTCTTCGCCAAGCGCTGGCTCTGGCAGCTTGGCTACTTCCTGGTCGTCTCGCTTTTCAATGTATTCCCGCTGCCGCAGCTCTCCGGTTTCCGCGAAAGCTTCCGCTTCGCCGGCGAATCGGTTGACCGTGCCTACAGCCTGCTCGTCTTTCCAGAAGGCCTCGTCAACGACCGCGACACCCCGGACATGGTCCCCTTCCAATCCGGCATCGGCCTCCTCGCCCAGAATCTCCGCATCCCCATCGTCCCCATGCGCCTGGATGGCGTCTGGCAAATGAAGCAGCAGCACCGCCGCCTCGCCCGCCCCAATGAACTAATCGTCCACATCGGCGCCCCCCTCACCTTTCCGCCTGACACACCCCCCACAGAGATCGCCTCGCAACTCCAATCCGTTGTCCGCTCCCTGTAGGGGTCCTGCACGCTGGACCCTATTTGGGCAAGATGCAAAATTCTCGCCTCAGGCCTCCGCCCGTAGCCCTCAGCAACCCACTCTGTTCTCACTGTCTCGCATTGTCCCTGTCCGGCCCCGGCTCCTCAATTCAAACTGCGTCTTATGGCAAAATAGAAGCTCCAAACAAGTAACCATGGCGGACCCTGTGACTCTCGCTCCCACAAAACGCGCCAGTTCCGCGAAGCAATCTCCTGCGCCCAATGGCATCGGCCACTCCGAACGCGAGCGCATTTTCTATCTCTTCCGTCGCTGGGGCTTTTATGAAGCTACCCTCGATCCCCTGAATTTCTTCACCCCGTTAAAATGTCCAGATCTCGATGGTCTCTCCGGCGAATTCGCCGAGGAAGCCCGCCGCTATTATTGCGGGAACATCGGCGTGGAATTTCTGCACATCCCGGAACCCGAGCGTCGCCGCTGGATTGCCGAGCGCATGGAAGGCCCCGAGCTCGAGGTCAACCAGGCCGTCATCCTGGACCGCCTGGTTCGCGCCGACCTCTTTGAACAAATGCTCCAGAGCCGCTACCTCGGCAGCAAGCGCTTCTCGCTTGAAGGCAACACTTCGCTCATCCCGCTTCTCGATTCCATCCTCAATGCCGCAGGCGATGCCGGCGGCGTTGATTCCATCATGGCCATGAGCCACCGCGGCCGGCTCAACGTCATGACCCACATCGCTTGCAAGCCCATGCATCAGGTCGTCGCGGGCTTTGAGGACGTAGATCCGCGCAGCGTGCTTGGCGCTGGCGACGTCAAATATCACGTCGGCGCTACCGGCGTTTACACCACATCTTCCGGAAAATCGCTCAACATCCACCTGGTCTCGAACCCCAGCCACCTCGAAGCCGTGGACCCGGTCGCCATGGGCCGTGCCCGCGCAAAATTGACGCGCCACGGCGTCCATGGCCCAGAAATAGATCGCTCCCGGGAAACTCTGAATAAAGTATGGGCCGTCGTGATGCACGGTGACGCCGCGTTCGCCGGACAGGGCATTTGGGCGGAAACGCTGAATCTCGCTGACCTTGCGGCTTATTCCGTCGGCGGCACCATCCATATCATCGTCAACAACTTGATCGGTTTCACCACGCGTCCAGCGCAGGAGCACTCCTCCCGCTACGCCTCCAGCATCGCCCGCCGCCAGAGCGTTCCTATCTTCCACGTCAACGCCGAAGATCCCGATGCCGTCGTGCGCATCGGCCGCCTCGCCGCCAAATATCGCGCGGAATTCAGTTCCGACGTGGTCATCGACCTCATCGGCTACCGCCGCCACGGCCATAGCGAAGTGGACGATCCCACCATCACCCAGCCGCTCCTCTATGCACGCATCAAGAGCCATCCGCCGCTTTGGAAAATCTACGCGGAACACACCGGCATCAACGCCGAGTCCATCGCCGAGGCCGTCAAGAAGGAATTCGCAGAAGAGCAGCGCAAGGCCGGCAAGCTCACCAAGATTCCCCAACTTCGCCAGCTCCCCGATTACTGGTCACCCTACAACTACGGCAGATACAATCCTGCCTTTGAAGTCGATACCGGCCTGTCCGCCGAGCGTCTCGCGGAAATTACCGCTGGATTAGTGCGTGTGCCTCTGGGCTTTCACGTCCATCCCAAAATCGTGAAGCTCTTCGAGCAACGCGCGGAAATGGGCCACGGTACGCGTCCCATCGATTTCGGCTTTGCCGAGTTGCTCGCCTTTGGCTCCCTGGTCCTCGAGGGCAGCCCGGTCCGCCTGACGGGTCAGGACACGCAGCGCGGCACCTTCAGCCAGCGCCACGCCGTTTTAGTGGACACGCAGACGGAGCAGGAGTATCTCCCGCTCGCGCATCTTTCGCCCACACAAGCCTTCTGCGAAATTCACAATTCCTCGCTCTCCGAAGCGGGCTGCCTCGGCTTCGAGTACGGCTTCTCCCGCGACTATCCCGAAGGCCTCGTCCTTTGGGAAGCGCAATTCGGTGATTTCGTGAATGGCGCGCAGGTCATCATCGACCAGTTCATCAGCGCCAGCGAAGACAAGTGGGGTTTGCCCACCGGACTCGTGCTCTTGCTTCCCCACGGTTACGAGGGCCAGGGCCCCGAGCATTCCAGCGCGCGCATCGAACGATTCATGCAGTTGGCTGCCGAAGGCAACATGAACATCTGCCAGCCATCCACCGCTGGGCAGTATTTTCATCTCCTGCGCCGCCAGGCCCGCCGCCTGTGGCGCAAGCCGCTCGTCGTCTTTACGCCCAAGAGCATGCTCCGCCATCCCGATGCTTCTTCTACTCTGGAGGAATTTTCCCGCCCGCGGTTCCTGACTCTGGTTCCCGATCACGAAGTCACCGACGCGCAGAGTATTCTCATCGCCAGCGGCAAGGTTGGCCACGAACTTCGCGCCGAGCGCCGCCGCCGCAACGACACCGCTACCGCCGTCTTCTTCCTGGATCAGCTCTATCCTCTGCCCAAAACAGAGATTGCCGCCGCCATTGACGCGCATCCCAACGCCCGCGAAATTGTCTGGGTCCAGGAAGAACCCGCCAACATGGGCGCGTTGTTCTACGTGCTCCCGCGCCTCGAACGCATTGCGCAGTCAAAGAATCTTCGTGTCCGCTCCGTCAAGCGTTCCGCCAGCGCCAGCCCTGCCACCGGCTCCGCCAAGGCCCACGACCTCGAGCAAAAAACGCTCATCACCCTGGCCTTCACCACCACTCCCAATCCTTGAGCGTCCAAGTATCTCCGCAGGGTCAGCACTCCAAGGAGTAGCTCCTGTAAGTTCAGGCGCCCAGCCCCCCTTTGGAAATTGCCTTACTGAGGAATCTCTTTGCTTCCTCCGTGGCCGGCAGATTTTTCACCGTTCGGACTTCAAACCCTAGCGCGCTCCCCAGTGCTGCCAAGCCTGTTCCCAGCGCTGTTTCTCTTACCCGTACTTCCGCAGGAACGAAACGCGCGGACTCCATCGCAGCCAGCAGAGCACGGCTCACGCTTGCCGCGCGGGATTCTCCCGGCATTCCGAACTCGGTGTGATAGAGAAATCCGCTGTTGGCATCCGCAATAACTATAGGATGCATGCACATTTTCCGCTCATTCTTTTGTCCGATGATTCCTGGTGCGAAGAAATGCTCTGCTTCGAGGATGGCTTCCGAAGTCTCACACTCTGCTGCGATTCGCCGGACTCTTTCTTCGTCCAAATCTGGCAGTTGGACCGTGGCCGGCCCAGGAGTCGGCGCGGCCACAAGGCGCACTTTGTATTCCTGAACCTCGCGCTCCTGAACAACTATGGGAAACACGTCTTTCTTCCGCCAGAATTCTTCAAGCTCCTCATCTGTCACCGCCGCGCAAAAAATGTTCACCGCGTGCAGGCAATATTGGAGCAGCCTGCCTTCTCCCTCCGTCACATGCCACGGTAGATAGCCGGGCCTGACTGCTCGGAACTGCGGCGCCAACATCCCTCGTTTGAGCGGGTGCTCGAATGCCTTCAACAACACCCGGTCGGCAGCCTCCAATTCCGGCGCTCTTACGATTTCCAGACTCACCCCTTTCTGTTTCTCATAGTAGCTGTAAGGATCCGGCCTATGTCCGTCGGCCAGCGTTCGGTACATTCGGTAGCTTTCCTCTCCTTGATAAACATGCATTCCGGTCCATTCGCCGGCGGCTCCCATTACGCAGCAGTAGCAGCGCTCTCCGCTCTCCGAGTCATCCACCAGGATCAGTTCTTCGTCCGCCAGGAACTCCCACGGCCTCTCCTCCATGAATCTAGTGGTCTCCGCGTACAGTTGCTCCGCCGTCGTCCGGGAGAGGGCCTCTTCCCCTTTTAGTTGTTCCTGGAAGAAACCTTCGTGCATGTCCTTTGCACTTGCGTCGCGTCTTTGTCTTCGTGTCCGCATCAAGCGTTCACCTCATCTCCTGACATAATGGCCAGTAATAATACTTAATACCTATGTCTCGGCTTGCTCTGCAATCTACCATCCCGCCTTTCGCTTTTCCTCATCGGATTCGTGCCCCCTCGGTTCTCCAGTCCCTCGGGGATGAGCTTAGCTCCTGACCCGCATTCCCTCTCCGTCGTGTTGATGCGCAAGGCCGGTACCAGGATTATTAAAATGGATATGGATGAGCATTCACTGGCTGGCCCGGACTCCGAAATTTCATTGCGTGCAGCCAGCCGCTTTGTTACGCTCCACCCAAATTGGTCCTCTGGAGGGACCCTCTCATGCCCTTCTGCAAAGCGTGTGGTCAGGAAATCGGAACTGCCACTTTTTGCCCCAAGTGTGGTGCTAACCAATCGTCCTTGGTCGCTCCGTCGGCTGCCCCGGCCGCGAATCCGGCGGAGGGTCTGCAAGAAAATGTCGCGGGATTACTGTGTTACGCGCCTGTAATTGGATGGATCGTCGCCCTGGTGCTGCTGTTTATCGATAAGCGGAAGTTCGTGAAATTCCATGCGGTCCAGGCGCTCGGGTTGTACGTAGGGCTGATCGTTCTTTATATCGCGCTCGGAATATTCACGGGCATGCTGCACGTCATCCACATCTTCTTTCTGGACCTTTTCCTGTATCCCTTGCTCTGGCTGGCAAGTTTTCTGCTCATGATCTTCCTGATGTACAAAGCTTATCTGAACGAAAAATACAAGTTGCCTGTCATTGGGGACTTCGCGGAAGGGATCGCATCTAAATAATCGGAGCACTTGCAAAACATTCCGCTTTGACGGGCTCCCAAGTATCGACGTCAGCTCTGGGCGACCTCCATTCGGTCCCGCAAACAACTGGCGAGATTCTGAATCGCGTCTCACGAGACTTGCACGGGGAGGCCCGTCTCTCAGGCGTGCACGTGAAAGTATCCATCTTCGCGGAACACCCGGACGTGTGCGCCGAAGAGCGCCGATAGCTGCTCGCTGGTGAGCACTTTTTCTTTTGGGCCGTCGGCCAGCACGCGCCCTTTCTGCAACAGCACCACGCGCTCGATTTCCGGAATTATCTCCGCCACGTGGTGCGTCACAAGCACGATGCCCAACCCGGCATTCGCCAATTGGCGCAGTGTTGCCCGTAGCTCCAATTGCCCGCAGATGTCCAGTGTGTTTCCCGGCTCATCCAACAACAGTGTCTTCGGTTCATGCACCAACGCCCGCGCGATCAGCGTGCGTTTCGCTTCGCCCGAAGACATTTCCGCTACCGGTCGCTCCGCCAGGTGGGCAATGCGCAATCGCGCCAGCGCGGCTTCCGCCCGCTCGCGATGCTCCGCCGCTGGATGGTGATTCGGAAAGATCCGTGTGCTGCTGAAGAATCCGGAGAGAACCACATCCATGCCGGTCGCATCCGTCGTGCAAGCCGCCAACTGGTCCGGCGAAACAATGCCCAGCAATGGCCGCAAATCAAAAATGTTCCACACGCTGCGCCCCAGAATGGACATTGCGCTGTCATTCCGTTGCACGGGATAGCATTCCCGCGTGATCGTCTTGATCAAGGTGGATTTCCCGCTTCCATTGGGACCCAGGACGCAGACGTGTTCACCGCTCGCAATTTGCAGGGTCAACCGGTCCAGCGCCAAATTGTTTCCGCGCATGACGGTGACGTTTTGCAGGTCCAGCAAGGGAGTCGCTTCGTTGCTCATAAGGTAATGATTTTCTCACGTGAGCGAGGGGAATCCGGACAGGATGGCAGGCACAAAAAAAGGAGGCGAAAACACGTAGCTTTCGCCTCCCGGGGTGGGGTGGGTGTTACAAACAAGCCCCTCTGTGGCGCAGCATCCTCTGCCCTGCCAGGCAGGATTGCGGCCTCGCTCGCGGATCGTAGTCTGATAAACCGAAAGGAGACTCACCACCCGAGGGTTTGCCTTTGTTGTTTTCTAACACCCGGTAGAACGCATGTCAATCGAAAAAAGTTGATACTCGCCGCCAGATAAACCGATTAATCACGGGAGTTTCTCGCAATTTCACGGAATCTTTATTCTGCGGAAAGCGGGGTTAGCGGACCGCGCATCTCCCGCCGATGGTCTTCAACGGGTTTTGAACCGGACTCAGGACCTTGGAAACACTCCCGCCGCCTTTGCGGGTAATAGTACTACCGGTGCGTCAAGCTTATCTGCGCGTCGCCTGACTCCATCGTACCCTGCCCGACTCGGAGTCTTCGGAATGGCGCACTGATGCACGCTCACTTCCCGCAAACCGATCAAGACACTTGCGTTTGTGGATTGCCCAGGATCTCGCGAATGGCTCTGCCCAATGAAGTCGGGCTGTACGGTTTCTGGAGGTACCGTGAGGCGGGTGCCTGCGAGACCGCAAGATGCGGATACTCCGAATAGCCGCTGGTGAACAGGATCGGCAGATCCGGGAATCGTGCCAGCAGTTGGGCCGCTGCCGCCGGTCCTCCCAGGCGCGGCATGACCACATCCAAAATGGCCAGCGAAGGAGTCTCCTCATCACACAGTCGCACGGCCTGTTCACCATCGTTTGCGGCCAGCACGCGATAGCCCAAATTCACCAGCGACTGCCTCGCCATCTCTCGGATCGAATCGTGGTCCTCCGCCAGCAAAATGGTCTCCGTCCCCCGCAGGTTCATGGCCTTGGAGAAACCCGCTGACTGCGATGTGCCGTCGTTGACCGCGTCCTCCACAGCAGGGAGATACACGCGGAAGAGGCTGCCATGACCCAGCTCACTGTAAACGTGAATGAATCCCCCATGTTGCTTCACGATTCCATAGACCGTTGCCAGGCCCATCCCCGTGCCTTTGTCGTGCTCCTTCGTCGTGAAGAATGGCTCAAAGATGCGTTCCCGCGTTTCCTCGTCCATGCCGACGCCCGTATCGGAGACAGAGAGCACGGCGTAGCGGCCGGGCATCACATAGGGATAGAACCGGCGATAGGATTCATCCAGTTGCACCAACTCCGTTTCGATCGTCAACTGGCCTCCCTGCGGCATGGCATCCCGCGCGTTCAGGCAGAGATTCATCGCCACTTGCTCAATCTGCGTGGGATCCGCTTTCACCGGCGGCAGGCAACCCGGCACCACTCTGATCTCAATGCTCTTGTCGATGACCTTGTCGAGGAGGCTCGCCAAGCCTTGCATGATCCCGTTCAAATCCACGGGGCGTGGCTGCAGCGGCTGGCGCCGTGCGAAGGCCAGGAGTTCCTGGGTCAGCTCCGCCGCGCGATTCGCCTGTTCACGAATGCGCGCAAAACGCTCCGCAATTGCCGGATAGCTGCGGCTCTGCTCATGACCCAGCTCCGCCCAGCCGAGGATGGCCCCGATGACGTTGTTGAAATCGTGCGCAATGCCCCCGGCAAGCTGCCCGATGGTTTCAAACTTCTGTGTCTGGAGCAATTGCCGCTCCAGCGCTCGAAGTTCGGTTACGTCTTCCACGACGCCTTCCAACGCATCCGCGGGGCCCGGTAATGATAGATAGCGCAGGTGCAGTCGCACCACGATTAATCCGCCGTCCTTTCGCCGCAACTCCGCCTCCGCGCTGTGCACAAATCCGATTTGCCGGCAGGTGATCATGAGTTGCCCGAACTGCTCCGGGTAACGAAAAATGTCGGTCGAAAGATTTAGGGTCTTTAATTCTTCGAGGTTTTTGCAAGCCAGCAACTGCAGCAGGCTCGCGTTCGCGCTAAGAAACGATCCTGCCAGCGATACCCGGAAGATCCCGTAACTCGAGTTTTCCACCAGCTCGCGGTTCCTTGCTTCGCTATCGGCCAGCGCAGCCTGGGCGCGCGCGTTGGCGTCGCGTAGCTCCTTTTCCTCCAGCACTCGCTTCAGTTCCACCGGCAGGCACGTCAGCCGGTCTTTCCACACATAGCCGTTGAACACCTGCCGAATGAACTCCGCGGCGGCTTCCTCCCCCAGCGAGTCGGTCAAAAGAAGAAAGGGAATGTCCTTTCTGGACTTGCGCAGGAAATGCAGCGCTTCGAGCCCATTCCAGCCGGGCACGCCATCCACCGCAAGGACCGCAGCATACTCAGCGCAACCAAGCGCCTCCTCAAATGCACTGCGGTTTGCTACAACCGTGGCTTCGATCGCAAGTCCCGCGTTGCGAAGTTCCTGAAGAATGGCCTGAGCATCCTGTGGGGAATTCTCGAGCAAGAGAATGCGTAGGGGTTCCGCAGTGGTACAGGGTGCCGGTTTTTCAAGGGTCATCGCTTTCATGGTTCTTTCCTCAGGACCTCGCAAGCGTCGAAGGTTCAGACAAGTCTGCCGCTTCTGGAAATTCGCGAGGGCGCGCATGCACACTGCCGGAGTTCACTTCGTCGTCAATGCAAAAAATCAATGTCGTGCGCAGCCCGCTGGATTGTTGAAAGGGAAGCAGGCGCCCCGCAATTCGCCGCCGAACACTGGAAAGGGAAGACGCCTCGGTATCCTGCAATGCGACGACAAACTGCCCTGCGCGATTCAACGCCAACGAATCCGAGGCTCGTATGCTTTTCCTCAGCGTCTGCGCAATCCGCTGCATGAGTTCTTCTGCCGCAAACCTTCCATTCCGCTCACGAAGCATTTTGAAGTTCTGCACTTCGATGCACATTCTCGCCGCGCTGCCGGCCAATCCCGGCCGCTCCACCGGGTGACCGTCGGCAGCAGGAACAGATCGGTTCGCAGCACTCGCGCTGAATTCTTGCGCATCTTCGGGGGCGCGTATCACTGCCTTCGCCGCGATCGCCGTTCGCAAGATTCGATGCAATGTCCGTGCATCTACAAATCCTTCTAGCATGTAATCTTTTGCCCCCGCCTGAACGCACTGCGCAGCAATCTCTTTATCGGCAGGTTCCGCCCAAATGATGAGCGCGACCTCAGGAGCACACTCGTGCAGGTGACTCACGGTGGCGGCTGGGTCAGGCTGGAGCACCAACATCTGGAGGAGTGCTACATCGGGACGGTGTTCCTGAAGCGCTTCCAATAAAGTGGTCGACCTCGACACCAAGCACATTTGGTCGCATCGGCCTGTCGACGTTGAAAATGTTCGCAGGCTGACACTGGCTTCACTCGTTCCACCTTCTGCCAGGAGAACCTTCAGGGGAGCTTCATTCATGGCCGAAAACCTCATCATTAGCAATGAAAGCTATACGGGTCTCGCGGCAGCGGCCAAGTTAACAACCGCGTCAATATACAAGAAGGGGATACTTCAGGAAGAGAATGTTATTGTCGGAGTGTGCTACGGAAGAGTCAAGAACTTTTCGCGAATCTTAGAAAAATTAAAGCCTTTCCGGCGTAGCTTCCCTGCGGCCGAGAAGAAAGGCTGTGATGCCCGCCACAATACCGCCCAGAATGATCACTCCTTCCCAGACAAGTCCTGCGGCAAACACGAGATGGGGAGCTGCACCGAAAGGAGACAGCAGCCCCACCAACGCCGCTTCTCTCACTCCAATTCCACCTTGGGTCAGCGGCAGAAGCGCTGCAAGTTTGGCCAGCGGCCATGCAAAAAACCAATCCCGCAGAGGGAGGAACAACCCGCAGGAGATGGCCAGCAGCGCAGTCAGTGTGAGAAACGTGCTTTGGATTGCTGTCCCCAGAATCCATCCGAAAAACAGAACAAGCGGGCGCCGGGAGACGCTTCGTAGCGCAAAACGCAGTCGCCCTAGCCGTCGTCGAAACCTCACGGAACGTCCCCGCAGCAATGGCCGGTACAATAGGCCCAGCAGCGCAATCGCGATTGCAGCGATTCCCGCAAAGACGTACACGGCGTGCCGCGCCTGATTCCGCAACCCCACCGGAACAGAACCTGGCAGAAGCAGAATCCCCAGCAGCACCAGGCCCGCTTGCGCGCTCATATCCAGAAAACGATCGGCCACATTTCCGGCAAGCACCGCCGCGGGATTCGGACTGCGGCGCAGCCCGACCGCCAAACGCACCACGTCCCCGCCGATGATCGAGGGCAGAAACAATGTCGCGAACAGACCACCGGCATAACACTGCGCGCTGGTTCGGTAATCGAGCTGCGCGCCGGCCGCATTGACCACCATGCGCCACTTCACCACCCCAACGAGGTGCGCCAGCAGGTAGCCGATCAGGATGATGATAAATCGGGTCAGCGGTACGCGCTGAATTGCTTCACTCAGCAGGTGCAACGGCAGAAAATGCAGCAGTATCCCAAGGACCAGTATCGCCGCCAGCCATCGTGCGCTGATGAACAGCCACCCACGCCGGCGGTTTTCGGGTTGATGGACGCCGATCATGCGAGCGTCAGATAGAATTTAGCTGCCGAAAATTTCATTGATTTTCCCCGCCAGCTCGAAATCTAGATTGCTGATCCCCTGGACGCTGTGCGTGTTCAGATCGACCACTACCTTGTTCCACACGTTAAACCATTCCGGGTGGTGATTCATGGACTCCGCAACCAACGCCACCTGCGTCATCTTTCCAAAAGCGGCCGCAAAATCCTTGCACTCGAACGCGCGGTGCAATTTCCCATTCACCAAACTCCATCCCTCTGTCTTTTTCAGTTGGCTTTGGATTTCGCTATCGCTCAGCTTCTGTGCCTTCATGGTCAAATTCCTCCAGTGACCCGGGCCGCCGTTGCCACCATTATGCGTTGGCGCCTGGCGGTCGGCAAGAAACGCGCCTCGATTGAATGGCCCGGCGAATTCCAGTACGCTGGAAGGTTCGCTCCCAGCGAAATTCCGCTCTGTGCGTTCGCAGTCAGGAAGAAATCGGAGACCACCGTGAAAAAGAAAATTCGTGCCATCCAGTACGGAATCGGCCCCATTGGGGCTTCCATCGTGAAGCTGCTCCGCGAAAAAGAAGCCGTCACCCTAGTCGGCGCCATCGATACCGACCCCTCCAAGGTGGGCAAGGATCTCGGAGAGGTCGTCGGCGCCGCTGATGCCCCATGGGGTATCCGGGTTTCGGGCGACGCCAGGGGCGTTTTGGAGCAGTCGGCGGACGTGGTTATGCACACAACCTCGTCGTCTCTCCCAAAGGTCATGGATCAGCTTCTCGCCTGTCTGGACGTCGGCTCCTGCGTCGTTTCCACCTGCGAAGAGCTTTCCTATCCCTATCGCACCTATCCTGAGTTGGCCGAAAAATTGGACAAAGCGGCAAAGGATGCGGGCGTTGCGTTGGTTGGCACCGGCGTAAATCCCGGCTTCGTCATGGATAAGCTGGTTATAACCTTAGCAGCCGTCTCCCAGCACATCGAGCACGCCAAGGCCCTGCGCATCGTTGATGCTTCAAAGCGCCGCCTGCCATTGCAAAGGAAGATCGGCGCCGGCATGACCGTGGAAGAGTTTCGCGCCAAGGTGAAGGACGGCGTCATCAAGCACGTCGGCCTGCCCGAATCCGTTGCCATGGTCGCGGACAGCCTGGGCCTGCCGGTGGACGAAATCATCGAAACGATCGAACCTAAAGTCGCAACCGAGCACATAAAAACGGAATTTCTTACCGTCGAAGCCGGGCAAGCCGCCGGCGTCCACCAAATTGCTCGCGGGCTTTCTGCCGGCAAGGAACTCATCTACATGGAGCTTCAAATGTACGTGGGCGCGAAAGATCCCGCTGACACCGTCGAACTCCAGGGTCACCCGAAGATCAGCCTGGTCATCCCGGGAGGCTCCCATGGAGACATCGCCACAGCCTCTGTGGCCGTGAACTCCATCCCGGCGATTCTTGAAGCGCCCTCCGGCCTGCGCACCTCGCGCGACCTTCCCATAGGCTTTTTCTCACCGAGGCCGCTCAAGTAGCCCCGCGCGCTCGCAGCGATTGTCTTGGAAGAACCTAATTCCGCCGAAGTTTGATTGTCTCTCGTCATCTCGCACTCCAAGTTTGTCATTCCGACCGGAGGGACGGCGCTTTTTGCCGTCCCGGAGTGGAGGTACGGTTTTCCATCGCACGTTTTTTGTGCGATGAATTCCTCCTCAACCTCGGAGTTCGAGTTTATTTCGTACATTTCCAAATTAGGCTTTGATAGGCTCTGCAAGTTTGAATTTGATTTCGACTATTTCTTCCAAAATCGCATCACCGCCGAATAATCCAGGTCTTCCTTCGCTTCCCCCTTAACGTAGCTGTACACTTCACGCGCCGCCGCCGTGGCCGGCAGCGCCACTCCAAGCTGGTTCGCCAGGTCCAGCATCAGTCCCAGATCCTTGTGCATCAGCCGCAACGGAAAACTCGGCTTGAAATCGCCCTTGACCATCAGCGGTGATTTCACGTCCAGCACCCCGGAACGCGCCATGCTCGCCTGCATCACCTCGATGAGTTGCTCTCCCTGCAACCCCGCTCGTGTGACCAGTGCCAGCGCTTCGGCCATTGCCCCGACTTGAAGCGCCAGAATCCCGTTCATCGCCAGCTTAATCGTCTGGCCCGCGCCATTCGGCCCCAGGTGAAACCACTTCTTGCCCATCACTCCAAGGATCGGCTCCACTTCCTTCAACGTCGCCGCGTCTCCCCCGATCATGAACACCAGATTCCCTTCGCGCGCGCCCCAATCCCCGCCCGTCACCGGCGCATCCAGAAACCGTACCCCCCGCTCCGCGCACCCGGCCGCAATTTTCCGCACCAGAGCGGGAGAGACCGTGCTTGAATCAATGTAAATACTCCCGGGTCGTAACCCGCCAAGCGCTCCGTCGTTTTTCCCTTCGTGGCCCCATAGCACCTCCTCCAGCGCCGGCGGATCGCTCACCATCGTCAGCAGAATCTCTGCTTCGGCCGCTGCCTCCCGCAGCGTCGTTGCCAGCCTCGCGCCCGCCGCCACCAATTCCTGCGCGCGCGACGCCGTGCGGTTCCACACTGTCAATTTGTGCCCCGCTTTCAGCAGGTTCATGCCCATCGGGCGGCCCATCAGCCCAAGTCCAATCAAGCCTATTCTTCGTGGGGTCGGAGAATTACTCACAGAATTCCTCCTGGCGTTCCGTGCGCTTTTCCAAATAGCGCGCGAATGCCCCAAATTGTAGCCGATTCTCCGTTGCGGTGTGGGAAAGCTCTGCAGTTCAGGCGGTTTTGGGGCGTTGCGGCAATCGCAGGATCGAAGGGGCGTCTGAGGGCGCTTGTGCAGCGCCGGCGGACGCGGCCAAGCGTTCGGGAAGCGCGGGCGCTGACGCCGCAGCGGCATCCGGCTGGGGTTCGCTCACTTCCTCAATGCGGTGAATGTAGCCGTAAGGAATCTCCCAGCGAAAATAGCTGCGCTTCCCGCGCTGCTCGATGTGCTGTTCCAGGAAGATGGACCGCCCGGAATCCGCCACAAACGTCCCGGAAGCGGGGACGAGAATATCGCCCGCGCGGTATTGCACGGTGACTTTGCGCCCCAGAAAATGCGAATAGGAGGCCATCCTAAGCAGTCTCCGAGGGGGTCACCGCAGGGTCAATAGTACGGACGGGCTGTTACGCGTGAATATGTGGAAAAGCAGTGGGAGAACTTTTTGGACGCACCGCCAACTCGGAGAACATAAACAGGACCAAGGCGGAGCAAACTCCAAAAGACACAATCGCCGCCACAATCGGCAAACTCCATCTGGCTGTTCCACTTACCTGCCCATCCAGATGCACCGCCACGAATGCTGCCAGGATCCCCACAAAAGAGGCCAGCACTCGGCTGCCGCGGGAAACCTCCAGCTCTGCGTGGCACGCCGGACAATCCACCTCCAGAGTTTTCGTCAGGATCAGCGTTCGCGGCACCTTCGCGAAGCACAACGGACACGCATGGTTCTCCATCGTTAATATCCCCTTTCCCTCGACTCCTACCGCTCCCCTGATGGGCCGCTAACGCATAAGAATTAGAGAGGATGCCCCAACACGAGGCGGTCAATCCCATATCCTGCGGCTTTCCGCAGACGTTGCGCAAGTCGCGTCCCGCAACTCGCAACTTCGTCTCCTCCGCTCCGATCGCTGTTTGGGTCCACACTGAAACCGCATGACAGGATCAGACATTAGCCTCGTAACTTAGCGGGGATAAACTGGTGAGAGGCGGATTTCTCAATAGATGGAGTTCCATTTCTCCAGAACATTTCCCATTATTCACTGGGGCTAAAGTAGATTTCCGTCTTTAACTCGCCGCATCCACGCCGAGGTTCGAATTTCATCTGCTTTGCGGCGTTGAGCAGAGCTTCTGTCGCTTCCTTTGAGGAAGCGGCCAACACTCGTGCCTGAGAGACGTCACCTTCCTCACTTGCAACTATCGCGACCTTGCCCGTTACGGACTTGCCTTTCCACTTCGCCCGGTCCTCGTCGGAAAATCTTGCTTGGGAAAGAATCTTAAGCGGGTGCCCGCAGTCATTTTTCTTGTTCTGTGCTTTCGCGAGGTTTGCGCCAGATGAAGACACGAAGGCAAGTCCCAAAAAAACAAAAATCACGCCGGTTCGCCACTTGTTCATGGCATTGCGCGTTCTTTCCACTTTGAATTTCACAGGGACCACTCCCGGTCGGCTCTCCGATCTTACCTGTTGGCAGAGGCGTTTCACCAGCCTTTGTGCTTCTCGCGCGAAGTCGCTATCTATTGGTCCAGGTCTTTCAAGCTTCGCGTGTTTCCCGTCACCGCTGATGCTTCTTGACATTCTTAGCGGTCACGATACAGTCTCCATTCCGTCTCGACGGACAGATTTTCTGGAGATCAGACCATGCGAAACACACTTCTGCGCGTCCTTCTCTTACTCTTCTTTTTCTGGGCGCCGGGTTATGGACAGGAAAAATCGCCGGCCAGCAAGACCTACGTCTTGAAGGCCGCTCGCCTCTTTGATGGCAAGAGCAATGCCCTGGTTACGCCTGGCCTTGTCGTGGTCACCGGCGGGAAAATCGCAGCTGTTGGCGCCTCCGCGAGTATCCCCGCGGGCGCTGAAGTGATTGAACTTGGCGATGCCACCCTTCTCCCGGGCTTTATTGACGCGCACACTCATCTCACGATGCCCTTTTCCGACGATTTCCGTCAGGCGGAACTCAATCGCCTGGAAAAAACCGTCGCCGAACAAGCCTTGGACGCCAGTGTCAACGCCCGCGTCACCTTGATGGCCGGCTTCACCACCGTTCGCGATGTCGGCTCCAGCGATTATCTAGATGTTGGCCTGCGCAACGCCATTCGCGACGGCGCTGTGCCCGGACCCCGCATGCTGGTCACCGTGCATGCTTTGGGTTCCACGGGAGGACACTGCGATTTTCAGGATGGTTTTCGTCAGGGCCTCTTTGGCCATGAATCCGGCCCGCTGGAAGGCGTGATCAACGGCGCAGACCAAGCCCGCTATGCTGTTCGCCTCGACCACAAATACGGCGCCGACATCATCAAAGTTTGCGCGTCAGGCGGCGTACTCTCTCCCACCGACGATGTGGATACGCCTCAACTCACGCAGGAGGAACTCAACGCCATCGTCGACGAAGCTCACGCGTTGCGGCGCAAGACTGCTGCTCATGCCCACGGCGCGGAAGCCGCCAAACGCGCCATTCGTGCCGGCATCGATTCCATCGAGCATGGCAGCTTCCTGGACGACGAAGCTCTCGACCTGATGAAGCAGCACGGCACCTACCTTGTGCCCACACTCATGGCCATTCAAGGCCTCCAGGAGAAATTTGACCGCGGCGTGTATGTCCCCCCGGCCATCGCCGCCAAAGCACATGCCGCAACCAATGCCATCCATTCCACTTTTCAACACGCTCTAGCCAAAGGCGTCAAGATCGGCCTGGGCACCGACGCCGCCGTCTATCCCCACGGGCGGAATGCCGAAGAGTTCCACCAGATGGTTGATCTCGGCATGAAACCTGTTGATGCGCTCAAGGCGGGAACCTCCTCCGACGCTGATCTCCTCGGCTTGGCCGACAAAATCGGCACGCTTGAATCCGGCAAACTCGCGGATGTCGTCGCCGTTCCCGGCGATCCCCTCCAAAACATCCGCCAGACCGAGCACGTCTTCTTCGTCATGAAGGAAGGCGTCATCTACCGCAATGACCACACTCCTACCTCTCACTAGCAGGAAAGAGGTGGCACAATGGGCCAGTTAGCCAGCGTGGTTGCAGTGGCCTTCGCTCAGGAATATCGCACTCGCGCAGCCGACCTCCATAAATGGGTCGATCCCCTCTCAGACGAGCAATTCTGGCGCAATCCTTTCCGTTTCGGCAACAGCGTCGGCCACCTGGTGTTGCATCTCACAGGAAATCTCAGCTATTACATCGGCGCGCAGGTGGCCAAAACCGGCTACATCCGCAATCGAGATCTGGAGTTCACCGAATCTCGCCGCCCCTCAAAATCGCAAGTCCTCCACAGTTTCGATGAGACAATTGCCATGGTCATCGCCACCATCGGAGCGCAATCGGGGGCCGACTGGACCGCGGCCTATACCGCCGAGCGCGAACCCGAGGCCCGGGATCGTTTCACTGCTTTCTTGCGCTGCGCCTCGCACCTCTACCACCACGTTGGTCAGATCATTTATTTGAGCAGGGAACTCACGCGGGAGTAGGTTCTCGAAACTGACACCTCAGGTCTCCAGCTTGAACCGTGTGGAAGCCAGGCGGTAGAGCCGCCGCCACACCAGCCGGTTGAGCAGCACCACCACCGTCGCCATGATCAACGTCGAAGGCAGCAGCACGTTGAAATGGCCTGCGTCGCTGGCGCTGCTGATGGTGCTCCCCAACCCCGGCGCTGCAGGCAGGGTCGCCGCGCAGCCCCATCTCCGGGTACAATTCCATGAATCCTCGATGACAGGTCCTCTTCCATCTCCGCCTCTTCACGCGAAGCCTCGAATTCCAGCCTGGGCGATCGCCATCGCCATTTCGTTTTTCCTATCCGTAGCCATCGTCTTGCCCTTCTTCTGGCTGGGCAGCGCCTCTGGCCACGATTTCGAATTCCATGCCGCTTCCTGGCTGGACACTGCCTTCCAGTGGAAGCAAGGCATTGTCTATCCACGTTGGACTGCCTGGATGAACCACGGCTTCGGCGAACCACGCTTCATCTTTTATCCGCCGCTTTCCTGGATTCTCGGCGCTGCCCTCAGCCTGGTCCTTCCCGGAATGTGGGTTCCTCTCGTGTTTATTGTTCTGGTGCAGACCTTCGCGGGCTTCTCAGCATTCTGTCTGCTCCGCCGGCTCGTCAACGATCGCGCGGCCATCCTGGGCGCCGCCTACTACGTCATAAATCCCAATGCGCTCTTGTTAACTTACATCCGCAGCGACTTTGCCGAGCAGCTCGCCTGCGCCATTTTTCCCCTCTTGCTTCTGGCCGCACTCCGCCTCGCCAATCTCCTCGATCCACCTTCACCCAAATCCTCCACACTTGCTTCCTTCGCTGTTTCGTTTGCGGCTGTTTGGCTCACCAACGCTCCCGCTGGTGTCATCGCCAGCTATTCCCTGGCTCTTGTATTCGCTTGGGCGGCGATCACCCAGCGCTCGTGGAAGATCGCTTTCCGCAGTGTTTCCGGACTCGCTCTGGGGTTTGGCCTGACCTGCTTTTATCTGATTCCTGCGGCGTACGAACAGCGTTGGGTCAACATCGGCCAAGCCCTCGCCAGCGGCCTTCTGCCCTCCCAGAATTTCCTCTTCACCTACATCGCTGACGCAGAGCACACTTGGTTCAACTGGATCGCTTCCTTGTGCGCCATCCTCCTCCTTCTGCTTTGCGCTGTTGCGGCTCTATTCTCCCGCCACTTTGCCTCCTTCGCCAATTCTGGCGACCCTCGTCGGAAAGCCTGGCTCGCGCTTCTAGTTCTTGCTGCTGCGGCCACTTTTCTCATGCTCCGCTTCACCACTCCGCTATGGAACTTCTTGCCAAAACTTCGCTTCGTTCAGTTTCCCTGGCGCTGGATGTCCATCCTCGCCCTGCTCGGCGCCTGTTTCCTGGCCAGCGCCCTCCAGAAGCGCCGCGGATGGGCCTGGTTCGTTCTTCTGCTTCTTTCCGTCCCCCTGGCCTATTTCCTGGTGAACAACACCTGGTGGGATCCCGATGAAATACCCACTCTCCAGGCGGCCATCACCGATGAAACGGGCTTTGATGGCACTGACGAATATGATCCCCTAGGTGATGACCACCTGGACCTTCCACCCGATGCCCCGCCAACGAAGATTCTTCCTGCCTCGCCCGAAGATACCCGCGCTCCGGAAGCACGCGTTCAAATTGACAAATGGACCACGGAGGATATATCTCTGCGCGTGGATTCCCCGGCGCCGGCCCGCCTGGCCTTGCGCCTCCTCAACTATCCCGCCTGGCGAGTCGAGGTAAACGGCGCGCCCATCGTCCCCGGCCGCCCGGACAAATTCGATCAGATGGTCATCCCCCTCGCTGCGGGGAGTTCCACAATCCACGTGCGCTTTGCGCGCACTACGGATCGCACCTTGGGAATGCTTATCTCGATTTTGAGTGTCTTGCTGACGATCGTCCTGCTGCTCGTTGCCCGGAATCGCGGCTCCGCAAGAGCCTGACCTTCTGCTATGCGTTGCCTGCCGTCCTACCGCCGGTCCACAGACGGATGCCGGATATCCTGCCCCTGCACGATGTAGATCACGTCTTCCGCAATATTCGTAGCGTGGTCGCCAATCCGCTCCAGATTTTTTGCTACCAGAATCAACTCAAATGCGGGAAAGACCACGCTCGAATCGCCCATCATATAAGTGAGCAACTCGCGGAAAATCTGGTCCCGGTAATGATCCACCTGGTCGTCTGTCGCCATCACCTTTTGCGCCAGCTCCACATCGCGCCGCACCACCGCGTTCAAGGCGCTCCTCACCTGTTCTTCCACCAGTTCCGTCATCCGCGGCAAATCCACGTAGGGCTTCACCCGGGGATGCCGCAGAATCCGCAACGCGCCTTGCGCGATGTTCACGGCCTGATCGCCGATGCGTTCCAAGTCGTTGTTGATCCGTGAAACCGCCAGCACAAACCGCAGGTCCGCCGCCATCAATTGGTGCAGCGCCAGCAACTGCACCACCCGGTCGTCAACCTCCAGTTGCAGCTCGTTGATGGCGTCTTCTTCATCGAGCACGCGCTTGGCCAGTTGCTCGTCGGTATCCAGCACCGCGTGCACGGACTGGTGCACGGCGCGCTCCGCCAAGCTGCCCATCCACAGCAGCCGCTCTTTCAGTTCGTTCAAATCCTTTTCGAAGTGACGTTCCATTGCGCCTTTCCCATCCCCATCTTATCTGCTTCCCAAGGCGGCTAAAACCACAATCACCTAAATCCTCATCCGAACCGGCCTGTGATGTACGCTTCCGTCCGCGGATCGCTCGGCGTCGTGAACAGTTGCGGCGTCGGGCTGAACTCGATCATCTGCCCCGTCAGCAGGAATGCCGTGAAATCGCTCACGCGCGCCGCTTGCTGCATGTTGTGCGTTACGATCGTTATCGTCGTCAGGTTCTTTAGTTCGACCAGCAACTCCTCGATCTTCGCCGTGCTGATTGGATCCAGCGCCGAACACGGCTCATCCAGCAGCAACACTTCCGGCTCGACGGCCAGCGCCCGCGCGATGCATAGCCGCTGTTGTTGCCCGCCGGAAAGCTCGTATGCTGACTTGTGCAGGTGATCCTTCACCTCTTCCCACAACGCCGCTCGTCGCAAACTTTTCTCCACCATCTCGGAGGTTGAGCCTTTTATGCCGTTAATCCGCAGTCCGTACGCCACGTTATCGAAGATCGACTTCGGAAAGGGATTGGGCCTCTGGAACACCATGCCCACTCGCCGCCGGAGCGTTGTCACGTCCTGCGCCAGAATGTCTTGCCCATCCAGCTGGATCTCTCCTTCCAGGCGCGACGTGTGCACCGTTTCGTGCATGCGGTTCATCGCTCTCAGCAGTGTCGATTTGCCGCATCCCGATGGTCCGATCAGCGCCGTCACCCTCTTGTCCGCAATGCCCAAGTTGATGTCGAACAGGATCTGCTTGCTGCCGTAATAGAAATTCACCTTGGATATCGTCATCCGCATCGGCAGCGGCGCGGCTTCCCCGTGCGGTACTGGTCCCGCGTTGGTTACGATATTCACCGAAAGCCCCGGCTTTGATGACGCCTGCATGTTCAGGACCTCGGCACCGCTATCCCGCGCGACAATATCGTCCGGGCCAAAATATTGATGATCAGGATCAATCCCAGCAACACCAGCCCCGCTGCCCACGCCTGTCTGTGCCAATCCTCGTACGGTGACACCGCGTAAGTAAAGATCATTACGGGCAGCGACGCCGTCGGTTGGCCCCACCCTTGGCTCCAGTAGCGGTTCCCAAATGCCGTAAACAGCAGCGGCGCGGTCTCCCCCGCCACCCGCGCCAACGCCAGCAGTATTGCCGTCAGGATTCCCCGGTAGGCCGCCGGTACGATCACGCTCGCGATTGTCTTCCATTTGCTTGCCCCCAGCGCCATGGCCCCTTCCCGCAAATATCGCGGCACTGCGTTCAGAAACTCCTCGGTGCTTCGCAGCGTGATGGGAATCATCATCATCCCCAAGGCAAACGCCCCGGCAAACGTCGAAAAGTGCCTGAACGGCAAAACCACCATGCTGTATGCGAAAATCCCGATCACAATGGATGGCACGCCATTCAGCAGGTCCGCTGCGTACCGCACCACCGACGCCACGGCGCTCCCGCTGAACTCCGCCAGATAAATCCCCCCGAGGAACCCGATCGGTACCCCGAACAAAGACGCTGCCAGCAGCAATTTCGCGCTTCCCACAATGGCGTTTGCCATTCCTCCGCCTGCTTCGCCTACCGGCTTGGGAAGTTGCGTAAGAAAGGCCCAGTTTATGGACGTGCCGCCATTGAATACCAAATACCCCAAGATGAAAAAGAGGACGCTCACGGAAACAAGCGCGCACAGACCTGTCAGCGTCAGCATGAAGTTGCTGACAAACCGCCGCCACTTTACGCGCGCACTCATTAAGTCGGTACCCCGCTGCCTCTTTGTGTTGTCACAACTATCAGTATGCGTGCTAGCCCGTTCAGGATAAACGTCATCAGGAACAGCACCAGCCCCAATTCCACAAGGGCCTGCAAATAGAGGTCACCCGTGGCTTCCGTGAATTGGTTTGCGATCACCGAAGCGATCGAATCTCCCGGGGAAAACAGCGAGGCGCTGATCGTCGGCGTGTTCCCGATCACCATGGTCACGGCCATCGTTTCACCGAGAGCACGCGCCAGCGCGAGAAAAACCGAACCCAGGATGCCCGTCTTGGCGAACGGAACAACCACTTTCCACGTCGATTCCCAACGCGTCGAGCCCAGCGCCAGCGCGGCTTCCCGTTGGTCTCGCGGCACCGATAGCAGCACTTCCCGCGATACCGAAATGATGTACGGGATCACCATGATCGCCAGGACTATCCCCGCCGTCAGAAATCCCACGCCGTACGACGGCCCTTTAAAGAACGGCAGAAAACCCAGTGGCTTGTTCAACCCAGGGAAAATTACCGTCCGCATCAGCGGCACGATGATGAATACCCCCAGCAGCCCGTAGATCACGCTCGGCACTGCCGCCAGCAGATCAATAAAGAATTGCAGCGTGTCCGAAATCCGGGGTGGTGCCAGCTCCGCCAGAAATATCGCTGCTCCGATTCCCAGCGGCACGGCAATGAACAGTGCCAACGCTGAGGTCACCAGCGTCCCGTACATGAACGGCAGGGCTCCATATTCGTCCGTGACCGGGTCCCACACTTGGGTGACGAAAAAGTGCAGGCCGAACTTGTGACGGGGCAGCACCGAATTGATCCACAGTTGGTAGACCAGAAGAACGGTTATGAGGACAACCGAAGCCGCGAACAAAAGGGTGATGAGCCGCGCGATCTCGTCGCCCTGCCGCAACTTCGATAGAAAAGAGCGCGAGCCCACTACGGGGCCCGTGCTCGGTAAGGTTGGATTTGCCGTTGACACGTCTCTCTAGGGTTTCTACTGAACCTTGTTGATCGCCTTCAGTTCTTTCGCAACTACTTCCTTTGGTAGTTTAGCGTAGGAAAGCTGCTCGGCGTATTCCTGCCCATCGGTCACCATCCACTTCAGGAAGCCCTTGATGGCATCCCGCTTTGCGGTGTCCTGAATCCTTTCGGGAATCAGAAGCCAGGTGAAACTGCAAATCGGATAGGCGGTCTTTCCGGGAGCATCGGTGATGCTGACGCGGAAATCCGCGGGCATATCCTTCGCCGCGCCGGCCGCAGCCGCGGTCACGCTGGCCAGATCAGCCTTGATGAAGCTTCCGGAGGAATTCTTCACCGCGCCGTAGGGAATGTGGTTCTGCACCGCGTAAATGAGCTCGACATAGCCGATCGAGTCCGGCGTTTGTTTGACGAGCCCGGTGACCCCTTCGTTGCCCTTGCCGCCGAGTCCCACGGGCCAGTTCACGGAGGTGGACTTGCTGACCTTGTTCTTCCATTCCTCGCTGACCTTGGAGAGGTAGTCGGTCCAGATATACGTGGTGCCGCTGCCGTCGGAGCGATGAATCACGACGATGTCGTCGGCCGGGAGCTTCACTCCCTTGTTCGGTCCCTTGATTGCCGGGTCATTCCACTTAGTGATCTTGCCAAGATAGATGCCCGCCAGCGCCTCGGGAGTGAAGTCGAGCGCGCCGGTTACACCCGGTATGTTGTAGGTGAGGACCACTGCGCCAAGGACCGTGGGAAAGTGCAGAATTGGCGATCCGTGCTTGGTCTCGTAAGCTTTCAATTGCTCGTCATTCATCGGGCCATCACTGGCCCCGAAGTCGACGGTCCCATCCGTCACCTGCTTGATGCCCGCGCCGGAACCCACGGACTGGTAGTTGAACTCAATCTTGCCATTTTTCTGGTGGTACACATCGAACCACTTGGAATAAATAGGGTATGGAAATGTGGCGCCGGCCCCGTTAATCAGGAGCGGGTTCTGCGCCCATACCATCGCACCCAGAGCGAGAACTCCCACTACCAACACAGCAATTCTCTTCATGAGATTTATCTCCCTGCAGATTCTGAGTTTGCCCAAGTACGCTTCAGATTGACCGTCTAATGTTACAGAATTGTTACATCTCCTCGTAAGTCTGTTAAAAATCAGAAATGTTTGGATTAAATGGCTTAACTTCCCCTTTTCCATGAAGTTGCGCCGCGAGCGCCTCCACGCAAAGAAGGGCAGCTCCGTTTCGAGCTGCCCTTTTGCCGTCCTTCCAACTAGGACGCGCCAAGTAGTCCTGACTCCTTATGGCAAGTAGTAGCGGAACGACGTCCACACCATGTTGTCCACCGCGTGTGGTCCAACACTTGTCACCCCTGTTGGCAGGGTGCCGCCGCTGCCCGACCAACCGGTCCGGTAGAAGTAGGAGTATTGCATGCCCAACGCCACTCTCCCCTTCTCTCCCTGATAGAACTTATACCAGAAGCCTAAGCTACCTTCTCCGATGTAGCGGGTGTCTCCGGTACAGCTGCCGCCTCCTGAAGGTGTACCGGTTCCACCCGGGGCGGACTCGGTACTGCAACCAGAATTGTTGGCACCGGCGTAACCATACCCGCCGATACCCGTGTTAGAGGTCTTCCAAGTGGTCTGCGTTTCAGGATAGACGATGCTGCTGGTACCATCAGCGGAAGTCAGCGTGACGGGAATGCTCGCACTAGTGCCGGTTACAGAAAGGTATCCAGCGTAAGCAGTCCGCGCATTGTATTCGCCACCTACATAGCCGTAGAGGTCAAACTTCGGAGTCACGTGCCACTCCAACCTGCCGAGCCAGTGGCCGCCATGAATCAACGCAAGCGTGCCATCGGGACGCAGCGTGGAATCAGCAAGCTGTGCGGAACCGAAACGCCCAGTTCCCACACCATAAAAGCCCTTGGCCCCAACGTCGAGTTTCTTATGGAACAACGGCAGATCCAGACTGGCTCCTCCGCCGCCGCCTGTCCGTGAATCGGTAGTCGCTCCGGCCGCAGAGGGAGTCGTGTTTGTGCAGCTAGGATTAACCAGTGCACCCGCGCCCGACAATAAGGCGCTGGTATAGGTACCGCTATACGCAGTCCCATTAGAGGTAACAGTGGCCGTACTGGTTGTGGGGCTTTGTATGCTTACGATGGCACACGGATAAACGCGGTTCTGGAACGAGCTGAGGATTCCAAACACCTCGTAATGCCCCCAGCCCGGATCCAGGGCAGCCTTGAAAACGAAGTCGGGTGTCTTGTTCACCGCGTACCCAGTCGTATCGGAGAAGTTTAACAAGCCGCCGCCCTGGCCTGGGGCAAACACGAAGGCGTTAGTATTCACGGCTCCGCTCGCTGAAGTGTAGGTGCTGTTTCCGTGGGCCGTCAGGGTTGCCTGCGGTCCTTCCGCAGAAACCGCCAGCGCGAATTTGTCCCCGAAATTCTTCACCAGCCGGGCGCCGTAAGCACGCTGCCAGGTGAAGCCCACGACGTACTGTGGGTCAATCACTGCGGGAGTCCATTCGGTGTTGTTCCTTATCCCCTTTTTGGTCTCCGTGGCCAGGCTCCACATCTGACCGCCGGTAAACGACCAGCCACTGGCAAATTCCGCGCGCCCCCACAGTTGCCGCTGCCGGAACACGTAGGAATTGCTCTGCCGATTGTTAGAGGTTACGCCGGTGCCCAGCCAGTCTGCCTCGTAATAGCTAGTCACTTTTGTGTCGCCCACTTTCGTATCGGCCATAAGAGTAAGGCGCGACTGGCGAGCTGTGAGGTTCATTTCCGACATTTTGCCCACGGCATTCCCGCCGTAGGGAATTGCGTTGAACGGCGTGTTGATGTCGGCGCTCTCGGCGCGCTGCCGGTTCACCGTTTCTGCCGCGATGAATCCGCCCGGGGTGATGTTCACGCCCTTGTAGCGGATCGTCGTCGGCCCCTTCTCCTCCGCAGGCTTCTGGTCGCCCGTAGCGACCGCCGCCGCATTCACCGCTGCCGCGTTGCTCGAGGCGAGACTCGCCACGGAACTATTCAGCGCTGTGGTCGTCGTTTTTACTTCCGCGGACGTCGCCGCTGCTTCGCTCGCCTTCACGTTGGCTTCCGTCGCCCGCGAATTTGCCGCTGCAGCCGCTTCCCGCGCTTCCTCGATCTGACGGTCGCGCTTGGCCAACTCTTCCTTCAACATCTGCAATTGCTCTTGCTGGGCCTGCAACGACTGACGCAGCTCTTCTACTTCCGCTGCGATCTCCGCGCTCGTCTTGGACGTCGCGGGTTTTGCCGCCGCAGCAGACTTGGCTGGCTGCGCGTCGGCTTTCTTCGGTGTGTCTTTCGGTGAGTCTGCAAATGCTGCTCCTGTCGTCAGGAACAACGATAGTGTCAGTGCTGCGAAGTTTTTCATTGCCTCTCTCTTTGTTTTTCCAGATTTCAAACTCTTACCGTGGGAATAACGAATCACCCCGGTCTCCGAAGGTAGTGGCCGTCTCTTACGCTCATGTCAATTCAGGATGAATAGTCTGTAACAAACTCTTGCTGGACTAATGCAACTCTATTTATTTCAATCGCTTGGCACTGAATCTGAATCTTCCTTAACTTCCCGGCCTGCTTTCTGCTCACCTACTTGGGCATGCCCTCGCAAGGGCCATGCCGGCACCTTTGCCCTGCCAAGCATCACCGCCCATTTGGTCATCTCTCGCTTGTTCTTGCAGCCCGTGGCTAGTTCTTTTTCGCGGGGGGAGGAGAAGGGGACCGGAGCCAGGGGTGCACCGGTCCCCGTGGTAGGACGTAGATTGAAGATCAAACGCGCTGAGTTTCGCAGCCCGGAGTCACGTCCGGATGAAGCCCATGTGAATTCTCGGTGACCTCCGCTGCCCCGTTGCTGTTCGTGTCGGATTGCTCCGGGCGCAACGTCAACCCCCGCCCGTGACGCACATCCAGCCCGCGCACCCAGAAGATAATGTCTTCGGCAATGTTGGTCGCATGATCCGCGATCCGTTCCAGGTGTCGCGTCGCCAGCACGAATTGCATCCCGGGACTCACCAGCGCCACATCCGTGGTCATGTGCTGCAGCAGATTCTCGAAGATGCGGTCGCGGTATTGATCCACCACGTCGTCGCTCTCCAGAACCTGCGCCGCCATTTCCGCGTTCCGGAAGATCAGCGCGCCCAGGCTGCGGCTCACCATCGACCTCACCGCTTCCACCATCGGCCCCAGTTCTTCCGGCGGTCGCGCGCCCGGCATTTCGCGCAAAGTCATCACGCGTTCCGCCAGACTCACGGCAATATCCCCGATGCGTTCCAGGTCGTTGGTAATCTTCAGTGCGGCCACAATCAGGCGCATCTCGTCATCGTTGAACGAACCGCGCCGCAATAGCCGGATGGCGTGCTCGTCAATCACGATTTCCATTTCGTTGATGCGCGGTTCCAGAAGGAATACTTCACCCGGAAGTCCTGCCGTCCGCTGGTTGTCAAACCCTACGATCGCATCCAGCGCGCGGTTCATGGCCGTTTCCACGACCCGCGCCATGGAAATCAGGTAGTTGACCAGCGTGTCGTGCAGAACCACTTCAGTCAGTCCGGCGGCAGTCGCCATTCTTGCCTCCGCGGCGGAAGTTCGCCTTGCACATTCCCGCACGCTCTCAGAAAGTGTGCTCCGCGAAGGTTACGCTGCGTTTACAGGAATATGAATAGCACGGAAAGGAACGTACTAGGAGTTCGCCGACGGGCTTCCGCGATTGGCTCGTGCGCTGCCCGTTGCTGAGGTCGCTACTCGCGCTGCCGAGCGCTCCGCGTCGAACACCGGCACGGACACATGGAATTTCGAGCCCACACCCACTTCGCTTTCCACCCAGATGCGTCCGCCATGCCCCTCGATGAGATGTTTTGCGATCGCCAGCCCGAGTCCCGTGCCCCCCGCTTCACGGGAGCGGGCCACGTCTACCCGGTAAAACCTCTCAAAAATCCGCGGCTGGTCGGCTTGCGGAATACCAATGCCCGTGTCTGCCACCGTGAAGATCACTTCTTCATTCTTGGCTTCGGCGCTCAGCACAATCTTCCCGCCGGGTAAGGTGTACTGAATCGCATTGTCCAGCAAGTTCTGCAACACTTCCTGCAGCCGCCGCGCGTCCCCGGAAACATCGGGCAGCCGTTCCGGCAGGTCCAGGGAAAGGTTCAGTTCCTTTTCCGCGGCTCGATGGCGCGCGGTTTCGTAACAGGATTCCACCAGTTGCGAAACGCTGACCGGGCGCAGCTCCAGCTCCAGCCGCTCCGCATCCATCTGCGACAATTTCAACAGGTCTTCCGTCAGCCGCGCCAATCGCCGCGCATGCTCCAGGATGATTCCCAGAAACCGGTCGCGGTTCTGCGGGTCGTTCACGGCGCCCCCGAGCAGCGTTTCCGCAAATCCTTGAATCGCCGTCAGCGGCGTGCGGAACTCATGCGACACGTTGGCCACAAAGTCCCGCCGGATTCGCTCCAATTTCCGCAACTCCGTTATGTCGTGCAGCACGATCACTGCGCCAGAGGTCTCTCCCGCGCGCACCGCTGCAACCGTCGCCGCAAAAAAGTGCTGCCGCAGTGTCCCCGTCACGATTTCCGCTTCCACGCGCGGCTCCCCGGCGTGCACCCGGCGCACCGCCTCGATCAATTCCGTCTGGCGCACCACCTCCAGTAGCGCACTGCCGGATACCGGCGGCACGTCGAGCCCCAGAATCGACGCGAATCCCGGATTCGCGAACACCAGGCGTTCCCCGCCGTTCACCACCGCAACCCCTTCCACCATCGATCCCAGAATGGCTGACGACAAATTGCGTTCCTCCGTCAATGTGCGAATTGTGCGGTCCATGCGCGCGGCCGTCTGGTTCAGCGAGTACCCCAGCGCTTCCAGCGTGTCTCCCGTCCCATCCGCAGGCAGCGGACGGAAATCGCCTTCGGCCACGCGCCGCGAAAATTCGCGCAACCGTTCCACCCGCTCGGTGAACGACCTCGACACCAGCAATGAAATCGCTCCGGCAACGATCAGGATCAGCAGCGACCACAGCCAGAGGTTGCGCCGGAAATTTCCCAGCGTTTCATCTACCGCCTCCAGCGGCAGGGCCAGCCGCACCACCACCGGCACACTTCCCGAAATATAGTGGCGTTCCGCGTAATAGAGCAGCGGCTGTTTCACTGAAACACTCGTTCGCGTGGACCTGCCCTCACCATTCCGCAACGCCTCCTGCACCTCCGGGCGGTTCGCGTGTGACTCCATTGTTTGCGTTTCTGATTGCGAGTCTGCAATCACACGGCCATCTGCCGTGATCACGGTTATCCGCGCGCCGCTCTTGGCCGCGTCGGCAACCCAGTGCTTCAGCACGGCAAGATCTTCTGCGGTTTCCGGCGGAAAGTTGGAGAGGTGCAACTGGTCGAAAGGTAGGACCCGCGCAATGGTCTTCAGCTGGTTAAATACGTCGCTTTGGTAGCTGCCTCGCAGGGCTCGCTCGGCGAGGAAATCCACTGCGAGCAATACGCTCAGCAAAAGCGCCAGAAAGGTCAGCGCGAGTTTCCAAAAAAGTTTACGCTGCACGTGTCTCGAATAAGTAGCCCGCCCCGCGCACCGTCTTCAGGTGCAGGGGGTTCTCCGGGTCGGATTCGATCTTCTCCCGCAAGCGCCGCACGTACACATCCACACTCCGCGGTGTAACGAATCGATCCGTGCCCCAGACGGCATCGAGCAACTGATCTCGAGTAAAGACGCGATTGGGGCGCGATGCCAGGTAATACAGTAAACGGAATTCCAGCGTGCTCAGCGGTACGGGCTTTCCGGACTGGCTCACCCGGTACGATGCCGGGTCGATCGCCAGCTTGCCAATCTCGATGATTCTCGGTGATTCCACGGGCGGCTCGGCACGCCGCAAAAGCGCTTTCACCCGCGCGATCAATTCCCGCGGGCTGAACGGCTTTGTTACATAATCATCCGCGCCCATCTCTAATCCCACCACGCGGTCGGCTTCGTCGCCTCGCGCGGTCAGCATCAGGATTGGCAGGCGGTTCAGCGATTCGTCCTTGCGCACTTCGCGGCAGATTTCCAGCCCCGATATCTTCGGCAGCATCAGATCCAGCAGCAGAAGGTCCGGCGGCGTTTTCTTGAGCGCGGACAATCCGGAGGCGCCGTCGAGGGCCGCATTCACCTGAAAACCCTCATTGGCAAGGTTGTAGCGGACCAGTTCGACGATGTCGCGATCGTCTTCAATAATCAGGATGCGCTTCATATACAGCTCTCGCGCCGTTGATCGCATCGGCGGTAGTTTACCGTAGTGCGTCGGGTAACGATAGGCATCGGTGTGAATAGGAACCCCTTCTACGCTCGAGAATCCCTCTCATTGTGGCAGTGGAGCCGCAGTGCTTGGTAACGGCCCAGTAACAATCACATGAATGGAGTGTAAACGTGCAAGCCTGCCAAAAATCAACCGTTCTCTCTGGCGGCGGTTTATTCCGCCCGCAATGTCGCCCAACCAATGAAAGACTTGGACTTAAGCTCCTGATTTTCCTGTGGCACGGGACCACAAATCGCAAAAGTTCTCCGTTTCCCCTGCCCTTGGGGCTTATAATTTTTCGCGGCGCCTCCATGTAGCTGGGACTCGGCGCTTCCGCATGAGTCTGATCGGGGGATCTACATGCCTCGCGTTGCGTTTCGATTGAGGATCAAAGCCGGCAAGGAGCAGGCGTACGAAGAGGCCCATCGGCACGTCTGGCCCGCATTGCTCGCCAAGCTCAAGGAAGTGGGCATCTCCAAGTATTCCATCTTCCGCAGAGAGCAGGACTTGATTCTGGTGATGCAGGTCGCTGATTTTGACGCTGCCTGGCGCGCTCTCGATCAGGATGAAACAAATGTCAAATGGCAGCAGGAAATGGCCGCCCTCTTCGAGCCGGTGCCGGGACTCCAGCCCGGCGAACGTTTCGCGATGATGAAAGAAGTCTTCTACTTAGACTAGCCGCCCCTCTCTACGTTTTTCCTCGTAGGGGCGCAGCACCCGCCGAAGGCGGACGCCCCATGTGCGCAAAATCTCTGCGTCTTAGCTCCCCAGCTACTTTTAAGTCCGCCGGCTCGCCGCTGCTTTTGCACCTGTAAGTCCCGCCAAAGACTCCATCTAGCGCGCAAACAAGCGCGAATGAAATTCCAGCGACGCTGGCAGGTGCGCCGCGAAGTAGCTCGCATCGTGCTGGCCGGGGTACAAGTGAAATTCGTGGGCAATGTGCCGCGTCGTCAGGACCTTGTCCAGCGCCGCAGCCCCCGCGTCAAAGCCGTAATCATCCTGATCCCCGCAATCAAAGTAGATCTTCAAGGCTGCCAGACTTGCAGTCCGCGCAAGCCTGATCGGACTCTGCTGATTCCAGTACGCTGCGTCCGGCGGGCTGCCAAATACGCCCCCAAAGATCCTCGCGCGATTGGGCTGAGTGCTCTGCCCCGCCGCACCGCCGAGAAAAACGGGCAGTTTTTCGATCAGCGCGGCGCTATGGGCGCTTACCGCATTGAACAGTTGCGGGTGCCGGAACGCCAGGTGCAGCGCCCCGTAGCCGCCCATCGAGATTCCCGAAATCGCCCGGTTGGCGCGGCCCGGCGACACACGATAACGCTTCTCGATGAACGGAAAAAATTCCTGCACCAGAAAGTCTTCGTAGCGTTCCTTCCCGTCTTTCGCGTTGATGTAGAAACTCGTGCCCCCGTCCGGCGTGGCGATCAGGAAATCCTTCAGCTCGCCCTTCTCCCGCATGTCTTCCACCAGGTTCCATTCCCCGGAGTGAATGAAGAACTGTTCGTTGTCGCCAAGCCCGTGCAACAAATAAAGGATGGGAAAATGCCGCGTCTTGTCCGCGTCAAACGCCGGCGGCAGCATGATGCAGTAGGGCACCGCGCGATGCACGAATTTGCTGGGCAGGGAATTGCACTCGACGCGCCCCGCCGCCGCGCGCAGTGCGTTGGGGAAGCACAAAAAGCAAAACAGGGCGGTCAGGCCGACGAAAGAGGCCAACGCCCGAGCATTCCTATTCATAGCGCAACGCGTCAACCGGATTGAGTTTGGCCGCACGCGAAGCAGGATAAAGTCCCGCGGCCAAACTGACAAGAATGGCGAACACGATGGCCGCAATCACCAGCCACCACGGCACCGAAGAAAGCTCGATTGGATTCAGGTTCTGCCGTTTCAAATACACGTTCGTGCCAAACGTGATCGCACGCCCCAGCAACCAGCCAAACAGCACCCCAAAGAAACCTCCGAACAATCCCATAACGCCGGCTTCGACAAAAAACAGTTGTTGCACGTCCGAATCCGCCGCGCCCAGCGCTTTCAGCACTCCGATTTCGCGCCGCCGCTCCAGAATCGCCATCACCAGCGTATTCACGATCCCCAGCGTCGCCACCGCCAGCGCCAGGCTCCCGAAAATCCCCAGCAGCAGATCGAACACGGAGAAAAAGGTGCGCAGCGATTTCGAGGCGTCCAGCAGCGAGTACGCCGCAAAGCCCATGGACTTGATCGATGCCTCCAGCGTTTCCACCTGGGAAGGCGATTTGGCGCGCACGGAAAGCGAAGGGTACGTCGTCTTGTTGGTGGAGTTGTCGCGCACGATGTCGCGCAGATCGTTCACCTGAGCCGCGCGCAAAGTTGATGCGGTCGAAAGCGGCATCAGCAATCGCGCGTTGCCGTAGCCGCCGTACCCGGCCGCCGGTTCCGTTTCCACAATGCCCACAATCTTCAAGCGCAGCTCCTTCGGCACCACGGAAAAACCGCCCGAAGGTTCGCCGCTCGGGCTGGACGAATCGTCGTTCGCCGGCAGCGCCTGGCGTTCCGCATAGCGCAGCACCAGATCCTTCCCAATCAGCGACGCAGGCTTTTCCGAAAGATCTTTTGCGAATTCAATCTGCAGGATCGCTTCGTTCGCCGTTGGTGAAGAGAAAAAATTCCCCTGCATGCCATCGAACGAACCGGAATTCCGCGAAGATTCCGGCATCCCCGCCACCACAGTGGCAAAAGGCTTGTTGTTGAAGCGCACCTCGGTGAAAAACCGCACTTGCGGATAAACCTCGATCACATTCGGGAGCTTCTCGATCTCCTTGCGCGCATCTTCGTCCAGGGTCCGCGGCGGCTTCTCGGACTGCACTTCGCGTTGCGGACGCCCCATGCCGCGGAAATTGTTCTTGGGGGTGACGAAAACCGTGTCGAACAGCCCGCTTTGCGAGAGCTTCTTGGAAGCCAGCTCCTGCAAACCCACACCCAGCGACAACATCGCCACCAGCGAAGCTACTCCGACCGCCACTCCCAGCGTCGTCAGCGCGTTTCGCAAAATCGCTTCGTGAAGATTGCGGAACGCTAGGTCCGTAAGGTCGCGGGGTTTCATCGCGCGGCCTCTTTTGTGATTTCCGAAGCTGACAAAAGCTTGCCGTCACCCATGATCGCCAGCCGGTCGGCGTAACGCTCAGCCAGCGGCCGCTCGTGCGTCACCATTACGATGGTCATTCCCAGTTGGCGCTGGACGTCGCGCAGCAGCGACAGAATCGCTTCCCCCGTCGCCGAATCGAGATTGCCCGTTGGCTCATCCGCCAGCAGAATCTTCGGCCGGTTCACCAGCGCCCGCGCGATCGCTACACGTTGCTGCTCGCCCCCGGAAAGCTCCGTGGGGCGGTGCCCCAGCCGGTGCGTCAGCCGCACGCGCTCCAACGCCTCGCGCACTCGCCCGGGCCGCTCTTCGCGCTCCACCTCCGCAAGGCGGAGTGGCAGTTCGATGTTTTCTTCCAGCGTCATTCGTGGCAGCAGGTTGAACGATTGAAAGATCATCCCAATGGTGTTACAGCGATAGCGCGCCAGTTCGATGCTCGTGAGTTCTGCGAGATTTTGCCCCTGCGCTGTGATCGAACCGGACGTCGGCCGGTCCAGTCCCGCAATAAGATTCAGCAGCGTCGATTTCCCCGATCCGGAAGAGCCCAGCAGCGCCAGGAATTCATTCCGTGCAACCGCAAGTGAAACGTCGTTCACGGCCTGGATGGTCGCCCCGCCCATGGTGTACTGGCGGGAAACGTGTTCAAGCTGGATGGCGGTTTCGGCGTTGAGCATTTGGGTCAATGGGCGCGGTCAATGGGTCGTCAATGAATGATACGCCGCAACTGGCGCGGAAATTTCGTCCCCTTCTTGGATGCGGCAAACAGACGAAAAGTCGGGGCGGCCAATGAGATGGGGCAAGTAAAGGGGTAGAATGCGGGCGGTGAGGACCATGCGATGAGCAAACTGTGGGCGGTGATGATCCTGGCGTTGACGATGACCGGCGTAGCGCTGGCACAAAGGCCCCCGCTGCTGGCGGAGCAGGAAGTTGCGGCGCTGGCCAACGAAGTCAGCGGGGAAACGGCCAAACGTAATCTGGAAGGAATAGCCCGGTTTCACCGCCAGCGCGGCTCGCAGGGTTACCACAAGGCCGCCGAATTGGTGGCGGAGCGCCTGCGCGCTTACGGCCTGAGCGACGTCACGATTCTGCAATTTCCGGCTGACGGCAAGATTTACTACGGCACACAGCGTTCGCGTCCGGCATGGGATGCGGAATTTGGAGAGCTGCGAATCCTTACCTACAAAATTGAAGGCACCGGAGGTAGCGACGGCAAGGGGCACGCATGGGCGGCTGATAGCGTCGTTCCATACGAAGAAGTAGTCGCGAACTACAATGACGAGCCCGTGGTACTTGCAGAAGACAGCGAGAGTGCCGATGTCACAGCTCGACTTTTGGATGTGGGTGAGGGGACAAAAGAAACCGACTACGCGGGCAAAGATGTGAAAGGGAAGATGGTTCTGGTCAGCGCGCAGCCAGGGGAGGTGCAGGATTTGGCTGTGGGCAAGTTCGGCGCGGCGGGAATCGTCAGCTATGCGCAGAACCAGAGAACGGCCTGGTGGGGCGAGAACCAGGATGCCATCCGTTGGGGCCACCTGAACACCTTCTCGGCAAACAAGACGTCTGCGTTCATGGTGTCACTGAATACCGCGAGTGTGTTGAGGCGGGACTTAGCAAAAGGGGAGAAGATCTGGCTGCACGCCGTAGTGAAGGCGGGGCAGCATGCGGGCAACTATGAGGTCGTCACGGCCGCGATTCCCGGCTCCGATCCGAAGCTCAAGGAAGAAGAGATCGTCTTTTCCTGCCACCTGGATCATCAGCAGCCGGGAGCCAATGACAACGCCAGCGGATGCGCGACCATCCTGGAAGTCGCGCGAACACTTCAGCATTTGTTGAACGAAGGAAAACTCACTCGTCCCGCACGCACCATTCGGTTCGTGTTCCCGCCGGAAATCGAGGGCACATTGGCGTTGCTGAACGCGAAGCCGGAAATGGCCCGGCGCATCAAGGCCGTAGTGCACATGGACATGGTCGGCGGCGGCCCGGAGACCAAGGCAGTGTTTCACGTGACACGTGGACCGATGAGCCTGCCATCGTTCGTGCACGACGTGGCTTGGGCCTTCGCGGAGTTTGTGAACGAGCAAACCTACCAATACGCGGCCACCGGCAAAGCCGCCTACCCTCTGCTATCTCCCGAAGGAGGCAAGGAGCCTCTGCGCGCGGAATTTTCCGCTTACACCATGGGCAGCGATCACGACGTCTACCAGGATTCTTCCTTCGCCATTCCCGCGATCTACCTGAATGACTGGCCCGACCGCTTCATCCACACCAATCTCGACACGCCCGCCAATATCGATCCAACAAAGCTGAAACGCGTCGCCTTCATCGGCGCCGCCAGCGGATATTCTCTTGCCAACCTCTCTTCAGAGTCAGGGATGAAGCTCGTGAGGCTAGGTAATATGCAACATCTCATCGAAATGAACGAGGCCGTGCGTCACGCCAGCCAGTTGCCTGTCAACGAAGCCGAAAATTTGATGCGCCACTGGTCTAATCAATTTGTGGCGAAACAGCCTTCCCTAGAGATATTTGTGCAGCAAGACTATGCCGACCTTGTGTGGGTACCCGATATCGAAAAGCAGTTCAGTCCGCCGAAAAAAGGGCAGGGTCCGGAAACTCCCGCGTCGGGTGAAGGACGCCTGAAATTCGCGCGAAACCCATCCCTGAAAGGGCCGATGGAGGTGTTCGGCAGCAATTACTTGGAAGATGAGCGAGCCAAGCGCGGGCTCCCCACAAAGCCAAAACTCCTCGAGTACACCGGCCTGTGGGGCAACGGCGACGAGTATGCTTACGAAGTCTTGAATTTCGCCGATGGAAAACGGAACGTGCAGCAAATTCGCGATGCCGTCTCCGCCGAGTATGGTCCGGTGCCCCTCGAAATGGTCCTCGAATACCTCAAGGCACTCGAAGCGACTGGAATCGTCGAGCGGGTTAAGTAATCCCAACTCCCCGCCAACGCGAACGAAATGCTATCGCGCGCGGCGGCGATGCTCTGGCTACTTCTTCCGCGTATACGTGAACGTCTCCACCATCGACTTGCCGTGATCCTGGAATGTCCACACCTGCGTGAGGTGGTTGCTGTCCGGTATGGTCAGCGTGAGCGACACCATGTGCCCTTCATCCGGCGTCCGGGTGCCGGAGACGCGCACGAAACTGAAATCATACTTCCCCGTCGCCGCCGTGGCTGTTGCCGTTTGCATCGTCGGCTGATTCCCCGCAGAGCAATAGTGCGTCACCACGATGTGATCGCCGTCCAGCGAGTACATCGTGATCATCTCTGACTCGTCAGCGCTTTTCAGGCGTTCCATCAGCACGCTTCCATTGGAGACCACTTGATACATCAGGTTCACCTTGGACCCGTGCGTGTTCGTCCCTTCCCACTCCCCGGCCAGCGACTTGAACTGATCAAAAGCGGGCGTGGAGCGCGCTGGCGGGTGCATCTCCTGGGCTGCGACAGACACGCACAGCGACAAACTAAGCAATAACAAACCGAGGGTGCGCGGAAGTGGCATACGAGACCTCCTTGAAGCGCGCCGGGCGAAAGGAGGGGGTGCCCGGCATGCGGAATTGGCGGCCTGAATTCTGCCTCAACTCTGCCAGGATGTCGAGCGCAGAAAACTCCCCAGCCACCGAATCGCCGTGGCCCGCGTTCCGGCCCTCGGGTGGGTACCGCATGGGCTACCGTGTGGGGCGGTATTGCATTGACCAATCTGCAAAGCCCTACTTACCATAGGGAAATGCCCCTGAAGCCGATGGTCAGGCCCTCACTGGGCGCGCTGGCGTGTTTCGGATTGCTGTTGGCCTTGGCAGGTTGCGAGGATGCCACCAAAAAGCCGGTGCAGGCGCATATTCCGGCGCCGGCCCCGGTGCAGGCCCCCGCCTCCGCCGCCCCCGAAGTCGGCGCATTGCCGCTCAGAAATTTGGTGTCGCAGCCTCTCCTCACTCTGCAGGCACCCATACCCGGCGGTATCGACTACCTGATCGAAAAGGTCAAGGAAAAATTCAGTTCCGGCGAAGCCAATTACCAGGCCGGCCACCTGGAAGCCGCGCGCCGCGATTTTGACGACGCCGTCGACTGGATGCTCGAAAGCGGCTACGACCCCAACAGCGATCCGCGCCTCAGCGAGCTGTTCCATCAGGTCACGGACACGATCTACACCTACGAATTGCAGGCCTTCCGCGCGGGTGATGGTTTCAGCGAAGCTCCCGCCGTTCCCGCGGCCATCGATGAAGTGGCCGAAATGACCTTCCCCGTCGACCCCAAGTTGCGGGAGCGCGCCGAAGTCGCCGCCAAAAGCATCTCGCACGACTTGCCGCTCACCGTGAACGACACCGTGGTCTCCTACCTCAACTTCTTCCAGACGCCGCGCGGCCGCGCCATCGTCGAAAATGGTCTCCGCCGCTCCGGCCGCTACCAGCAGATGATCGCTCGCGTATTGAGCGAGGAAGGTGTGCCCCAGGATCTGATCTACCTGGCCCAAGCAGAGAGCGCTTTCCAGCCCCTGGCTCTTTCGCGGGCCGGGGCCCGCGGCATCTGGCAATTCGTGCAGTGGCGCGGCAACGAATACGGTTTGAAGCGCAGTTGGTGGGTGGACGAGCGCCTGGACCCCGAAAAGGCCACGCGCGCCGCGGCCCAGCATCTCCGCGACCTCTACGGTCTCTTTGGCGACTGGTATCTCGCCATAGCCGCCTACAATTGCGGCCCCGGCAACATCCAGAAAGGCGTGGAGCGCACCGGCTATGCCGATTTCTGGGAGCTCTACAAACGCAATGTGCTCCCCCGCGAAACTAAAAATTACGTGCCCATCATTCTTGCGCTCACCCTCATCGCCAAGGACGCCGCGCATTACGGCATCGCGGTGGATCCCGATCAGCCGGCGGATTCCGATGTCGTCAAGCCCGGCCGCGCGATCGACCTCCGCCTGGTGGCGGAAACCATTGACGTTGACGTGGCCACGCTGCGCGCCCTGAACCCCTCGCTGCTCCGCATGACCACCCCGGAGGATCCCAGCTTCGTCCTGTACCTGCCGAAGGGCACCTCGGAGAAGTTCTCCGCGGAGATCGCGGACATTCCCCCCGACAAGTGGGTGAGTTGGCGGCGCCATCGCGTGGAATCCGGCGACACGCTGACCTCCATCGCCAAGAAATACCGCGTCACCCCGGGCGCCATTGCCGACGCCAACGGCCTGGACCGCGCCGAACCCCTGACGCCGGGGGAGAAGCTCATCATCCCCGCCACCCGCCCGCCCGAGGAGTCCAAGAGCCGCCTGGTGCGCTACCGCGTCCGCAGGGGCGACACCGTCGCGGGCATCGCCGATCAGTTCAGCGTGACCTCCGACCAGATCCGCAAGTGGAACGGGCTCAAGTCCGCCAAGGTCTCCCGGGGCATGGTCTTGCGCATTTATACGGTGGGCGGCGCCCCGGAAACGCGTACGGTGCATCGTTCCGCCAAGTCCAAGAAGCCCTCCACGCGCACCGCCGGCAAAACCCGGCAGTAGTCCCCAGGTGGCTCATGGTCCAACCCTGGCCACCCCCTACTCCTCCGAACGCGCCGCTTCCTGTGCCGATGGGCACATCTTTTCGGCCTGCCCTTGACCTCTGAGAAACGCCTGTCTTGCATACCCTGGAGAACTCTTGACATCCACGTTGGAGTGGGATAACAAATCGCAAGGACGGAGTGACTCATCTCCGGCTGGAGCAGCATGCCAAGAACATCGGGAAAGCAAGTGCCCCCAGGGGAGGAAAGCATGGATTTTGAGAAGGATCATTTTGAAGAGGATGATGAGCTGTCCCGGCTGGAAGAGGACGACGAGCTGGGTGGCGATGCCGAGGGCGTGATCGAGGAACAGGAAGAGATCCTCTTGGTAGAAGACGAACCCGCGGAAGAAGCCGGGGAAAAAGTCCCGGCGAAGCCCGCACCCAAGGCTGCGCCCAAGAAAGCGGCGAAAAAGCCCGCCAAGAAGGCGCCCAAGAAAGCGGCCAAGAAAGCTCCGAAAAAAGCCCAGAAGGCCAAAGCGAAGCCCAAGAAGGCCGCCAAGAAAACCGGCAAGAAACGCCGCCGTTAATCGTTTCTGGCGCTCAACACTGGATTTCCCAGAAGCCCCGCGACGCCATCACGGGGCTTCTTTGTTCCGGACGGCTGCTGCAGGCGCCACATTGGCATGACTTTGCTGCTGCCGGGAATCGGGCCCCCGCCGCCCCCGCGCCGAATCGGTGCGCTCCTTGCGCCGCATTGGGAAGCACCAGGCGTCGCTGCCCCTGTGCTCTTGATGGAACCACTAAGTGCCGTTAGGATAAACGCGTATGTTGCGAGCCATCGAGCACATACGGAGAATGCGCGGAGGCGCGCAAGCGCACCTCATGAGGTGCTCGGACGGCAACTACTATGTCGTCAAATTCCAAAATAACCCGCAGCACCTCCGCATTTTGGTAAACGAGTTGCTCGGCACTCGCTTGGCATCTCGTCTCGGCCTCCCCACCACCCCTGTAGCCGTCGTCGAGGTCAGCCGGGAGCTGATCCAGTTGACCCAGGAACTGTGCATCGAGTTGGCCCGTTCCCGTACGCCCTGCGCCGCCGGGCTGCAATTCGGCTCGCGCTATCCGGGAGATCCCCGCCGGCTGGTGCTGCACGATTTTCTCCCCGATGAGAAGCTGCGCGAGGTCGCCAACCTTCACGATTTTGCCGGCATGCTGGTCTTCGACAAATGGACTTGCAACACCAACGGGCGGCAGACTCTTTTTTTTGAGGAGAAAAGCCCGGCGTCAGCCGCAACGCCAGGTTGCGTTTCGGGAGAATCTCCCCGCGCGCCCGGCGGTAATCCGCTTGCTTATCGCACGCTGATGATCGACCAGGGCTTTTGCTTCAACGCCGGGGAGTGGAATTTTCCGGATGCGCCCTTGCGCGGCTTGTATGCGCGCAACCGCGTTTATGAAGGCGTAACCGGCATGGCGTCCTTTGGCCCGTGGCTTGAGCGCCTCGAACATCGCATCACCGAACGCGTGCTTGCCGAATTGGCCGGGGAAATTCCGCCGGAGTGGTATGCGGACGATTATGACGCCGTCCTGCGGTTGCTGGAGCAGCTGCAGCGCAGAAGGACGCAGGTGCCGGAACTTCTCCTTTCCGCGAAATCTTCCAACAGGCAGCCTTTTCCGTACTGGGTCCGTGATTCGTGACTCGTGGAAACCCAAGACTGGCTGCCAGTGATGTTCTTTCACGAGTCCCGAATTACGAAACACGAGTCACGAGGTAAGCGATTCGGAGCAAACCGATGATCACAGAGACAATCGAGGCAACCACGAACGAGCGCGCCTGCGCCTATCGCGTGCTCCGCTACACCCCCAATCTGGTGCGCGACGAGTGGGTCAATATCGGTGTGCTGGTTTTCGATCCGCAAACCGGCGAGCGCCGCTTGCGCCTCATCGAGGAGCCCGAAGAGTACGCGCGCGTGCGCCGGCTTCACCCCCAGGCCGATGAGGAACTCCTGCGGGCTTTGAGAGATGACCTGGAAAACCGCTTTGCCGGCGCCGGCGACCTCTTCCCCAACAATGGCCGGGAAACAGACCAAGCGCCTGGCGCGGGAAACGGGCAGGCCGCCTGGTTGCGGCTTTTGGGAAAATGGGACGACACGCTCTCCAATGCCCTGCAGCTCGCCCCGCAGAAGGGCGTTTACGCCGAGGATCTGGATGCGGAAACCGAGCGCCTCTATGCCGATCATGTGGCCCCGGCGCGCGCGGTAACGCGCGTGGGCGCGCCGGGCAGCCGCGGCGTGATCCGCTCGTACTGCGCACAGGTGTTGAAACAAGCGCGCTTGTGGGAACGCATGCAGAAGGGCGTGCGCGCGGAGGAGTTCACTTTCCCGGGCGATCCCATGCGCCTCGACTATGGCTACCGCCGCAACGGCACACGGGGCTTCGTCCAAGCGCTCAGCGTTACCCGCGCGCCCGCCGATGCCAAGCTACTTGCCTATACCGTGGACCGCATCCGCGGCAAAGTGCCGTTGAGTGAATTCACCGCCGTCACCGACGTTGCTCTGCTTGCCGGAAACGAACGCCACCGCTTCGTCCGCGAGACCCTGCGCGAGGCCGGCGTCGAAGCCGTGGCGATGGAAGGCTTCGCGGTATGGACGGCAAAGATGCGCCCGATGATTCAGTGATCCGTTTTCAGTAATCAGTTATCCGTCAGAAGCGGCCAGTGAGTTCCGGTGCCATCGGTCTGCGAGCCGGAGTAGAATCACATTTCCTTCTTAACATCATCTCCGGGCGGAGATGCTCTTCATCCCGGGACTTCCCGAAAACGCGTGATGCGCCGTACATGCCGCGCCGGGCAAAATCGCCGTTTTGTAACGAGGTTTTCCTTCTTTACTTTCCACTGAAAACTTAATACTGAAGACTGAAGACTGCGCGCTACCCCAGCACCAGCGTGAGTTTGTTCACCGAAGCCGCGGGCAACACCACGGTAAGTTCCGCACCACGCGCATCCAGCTTCTTCGTTTGCGGCTCCAGCGCCGCAGGCTCCGCAAACGTATTGTGTGCCTGGAGGTCCGTGCTCGTCAGCGTCGTCAGCGAGGCCGAGGAGACCCGTCCGCCGCGTAGCGCAATTCGCGTCTCGCGCGGTTCGCTGACGTGTGGATTCACCACCGTCAGCACCACTTCCTTCCCCTGCAGCGAAGCTGATCCCTGCAATCCCCAGAACGTCGCCGGTTTGCCGTCGCGGTCGTAGCGCAACGCGGGCGCGGTGATTGCCGTCCGCACCCCCTGCCCGCCCTGGTGCGCCGCGTACATCGCAAACACATGCCCGACCGGCGTGACGCAGAATTTCTCTTCGTGCGCCAGATACAGGCTATTGAGACAGTTGATCAATTGCGCGCAGTTGGCCATGGCCACCTTTTCCGGGTGACGGTTAAAGACGTCCAGGGTCATGGCGGAGAAAACCGCATCGCGCAGCGTGGGGATCTGTTCCAGCAGGTTGCCTGGCGTGGCTTCCGAACCGGGGTGGTACCACGGGCCCCACTCGTCGACAATCAGCTTGACGCGGTGCTGCTCGTCGAACTCGCCCATGGTGCGCCAGTGGCCTACAACGATATCCTCGACGCGCTGGCCTTCGCGCAGCAGTTCATACCAATCGACGGGATCGAATTCGAGCGCGCTGCCCTTGCCCTTGTCCCAATCCGTGGTGCGCCCGCGGCTAAGATTCCAGGCGTAGTGATGGAGAGAGAGCCCGTAGATGGAACGGAGTTGGTCTGCGCCTTTGCGGAGGAGCTCTTCAAAGAAACCGCGGGTCCAACTCGACTCTTCGGAATAGGGACCGGAAGCAACAAGGGAAAGTTCCGGGCCATAGTGCGGGAGCCAAGTGGTAAAGCGGCGGAACTCGACTGCGTATTCCTGAGGAGTGAAGTTGCCACCGCAGCCCCAGGATTCGTTGCCCACGCCCCAGAAGCGGACGTTGAAGGGCTCCGGCGATCCGGCGGCGGCGCGCATCTCCGCGAGTGAGGTGCTGCCCGCGGGAGAATTGCAGTATTCCACCCAGTGGTAGAACTCCTCGGCGGGAAGGCTGCGGAGATTGGCGGCGAGATACGGTTGCGCGCCGATGAGGCGGCAAAAACGGATGAATTCGTTGGTGCCGAAGCGGTTGGATTCATATTTGTGATTTTCGGGCGCAGTTTTTGTTTCTGCATCATTCCAGAAATTGGTGCGGCGGGGACGTTTGTCCGCCGGGCCGACGCCGTCGCGCCAGTTGTAGCTGTCCGCGAAGCAGCCGCCCGGATAGCGCACCACGGGCGCTTTGATCTTGCGCATCTCCTCGACCAGGCGTCTGCGAATGCCCTGGAGATTGGCGACAGGCGAATTTTCGCCGACCCACAGGCCGTCGTAGATCACGCCGCCGAGGTGTTCCGTAAAATGGCCGTAGATATTGGGGGAAATGGTGCCGAGCGGTTCATCCAGCAATACGTCAATCCGCGAATCCGCGGAAGCCGTGCCCGCCGCTGCTTTGGGGAGATACGCGCCGCAGGCCACCGCACCCGCCGCGAGCGCGGCATGCCGCAAAAATTCCCGCCGTCTGATCCCGCGGTTCATACTGCCTCCTGTAGGTCTTCCGGAATTACGAGATGCTTCCTGGCGAGATTATAGGCCACTGCGCCGGTCAGTGCAGTTATCAGTAATCAGTTTTCAGTAATCAGTCAGAAGGGGACACTCGGTACCCGGATCATCAGCCTGCGGCCCGGAGCAGGATCACACCGGCTATCGTACCATCGCTTCCAGGCGGGAATTTTTTTGCTTCGGGATATCCCAAAGACAAGTGAATTTCTGTAAATACCGAGCCGGGCAAACCCACCTGCTCGTGACAGGGGTTTCCTTCTTTACTTACAACTGAAAACTGATTACTTAAAACTGCGCCCCCTACACCACCGGTTCCGCCCAGTTTTCCAGCGTTTCCTTCACCTTGCGCAGGAACTGGTGCGCGATGGCTCCATCCACCACGCGGTGGTCGTAGCTCAGAGTCACATAGCACATCGCGCGGATGGCGATCGAATCGTTGATCACCACCGGCCGTTTCTCGATCGCCCCCAGCCCCAGGATGGCCACGTTCGGCTGGCTGATCACCGGCAGGCCGAAGAGCCCCCCGAACACGCCGGGATTCGTGATGGAGAACGTGCCCTCCTGCACCTCTTCGGGCTTCAGCTTCTTCGAGCGGGCGCGCTCCGCCAGGTCATTCAGATTGCGCTGAACGCCCAGCAGGTTCTTTTCGTCCGCGCCCTTCACCACCGGCACGATCAGGCCCCAGTCCAGCGCCACGGCGATGCCGATGTTAATCTCCTTGTGCAGCACCACGTTCGTGCCGTCCAGCGAAGCGTTCACGATGGGGTAGGCGCGCAAGCCCGCCACCGCCGCCTTCACGAAAAACGGCATGAACGTCAGCTTGGTTTCGTAGCGTTTCTCAAATTCCTCTTTGGACTGCGCGCGAATCGCCGCAATCTTGCTCATGTCAATTTCGTCGACGGAGTACACGTGGGCGGAAACGTGCTTTGACGCCACCATGTGCTCGGCGATCTTCTGCCGCATCACGCTCAGCGGGTGCACTTCGTAATTCCCAAAATAGAGGCGTTCCCGCGGCACTGCGACTTGCAGCGCCGGAATGAACTGGCTGCCGTGTGCTGCGGCAGCGCCAGGGTGTGCCGCGGCTGCCGGAGCGGGAGGAGGTATGGGCCGTGCCGCAGCCGTTGGAGATGCTGCCTGAGCGCTCGCCGGCGTGGTGCCGGACGCTGCCGCGATGGCCGCTTCCATGTCCTGCTTGGTGATGCGGCCGCCTGTCCCGCTGCCTTCGATGGTGGAAAGATCCACGCCATGTTCCTTGGCCATGCGCCGGACCAATGGAGAGGAATGAATGCGTTCCGTGGAAGCCGCCGGCGCTGCTTGCGCCGCAGGGGCCTCCGGTGCAGGTGCTGGAGCTGGAACCGCGGGCTTGGTTGCCACAGGAGCAGGTGCCGGTGCAGCCGGCGCGGGCTTCGCTGCGGGTACCGACGCTGCAGGAGTTGGCGCGGGTGCCGGAGCCGATGTCGCGGCCGGCCCCGTTCCCTCGATCACCGCCACAATCGTTTGGATTGGCACCGTCTGCCCTTCGGGAACCTTGATCTCTTTCAGCACTCCCGCCGAGGGAGAGGGAATTTCGGCATCTACTTTATCGGTGGATATTTCAAACAGCGGCTCGTCCCGCTCGACCTTGTCACCGGGTTTCTTCAGCCACTTGGTGATGGTCCCTTCAAAAATGCTTTCGCCCATCTGGGGCATGACCACATCGACTGGCATTGCGGTGATCTCCTTGCTCTCTCAAAAAAACTGCCAACCGGGGCGCTCTTTGCCTGCAAACAGTCCAACCTTGCTAGTTTACAAGGAAAGCCATCGGAACAAAAACAACGCCCTCTTCAGGAATTGAATGGGGCAAGTGTAGCGCATGGCTCGGTGCCTCGCCCTGCCTTAATGATTAGGGCGTTGGGAGGAAAACGAGGCAGACAGGAGAAGGTATGCCTTCGGTTTTGGAGACTTGCGTCAGCGCGCCCGTCGCGGGGTCGATACCGAAGACCACAATGGAATTGGAATGCTGGTTTTCGGCGAGCAGGAAGCGCCCCGTAGGGTCGATGGCGAAGTGGCGTGGTTCCTTGCCGCCAGTAGGGAAATCCCCCGTTCTTTGCAGTGTACCTTTCTGTGGGTCGACCGCGAAGACGGCGATGCTGTCGTGGCCCCGGTTGGAGGTGAACAGCCACTTTCCGCTGGGGTGAAGGGCAATTTCCGCGGCGTCGTTCCGGCCGGAAAATCCCTCCGGCAACGCAGAAACCCATTGAATCTGGCGATACGTTTCCCGCGCATCGTTGGCAAAGACCGTCACGGTGGACTGCAATTCGCCCAGAACATACATGATCTTCCCATCGGCAGAGAACGCCACATGGCGGGGACCTGTGCCTGGGCTGAGGTTCGCCGAGAATGCGTCACTCGGCACTGCAGAGTTGGCCTTCGTATCCGGGGAGGTTGCGTCACTTCGGGCGAGCGTGCCCTTGGCGGCGTCAAAATTGTAGATGAATACACGGTCCAGACCCAGATCCGCCACGTATGCGAAACGATTGCGCGCGGAGAGCCCGATCCAGTGCGCGTGCGGGCCCTCCTGGCGCTCCTTGTTGGGGCCTGGGACGCCGGTGTCCGTCAAGTGCGCGGTGTGTTCGCCGAGTTTTCCGTCCGCGAGGATTGGGAATACGACGACGCTGCCCGACGTGTAGTTGGCGATTAGAACGTACTTGCCGGTTTTATCGAAGGTTATGTAGCAAGGATCTTCGCCGAGCGCGGGAAGTTGGTTCAGGAGCGTCAGCTTCCCGCTTTGCGCATCAAGGGCAAACGCGCTGACGGCGCTTTGCTTGCCAGACTCGTTGACGGCGTAAACGAATTTGCCGTTGGGATGGATGGCGACGAAGGAGGGATCCGGTGTTGCCACCGCGAGACCCTTCGCGGCCAGCTTGCCTGTCTCCGCGTCGAACTCGTAAGCGTAGATGCCTTTGCTATCGGTTTTGTTGGTGTAGGTGCCGACGAACGCGAGGTACTTGTGACTCGCGGGTGGCCGACCAGCAGCACCGGCTAGCGCCAGGACAGCCAGCAAGGTAGTAAAGGCAAGGAATGCAAACAAGCGGCGTGTGATCTTCATGATGCGATCGATACTAACATCCCGGACGGCAGAGTGCAGATAAGGCAAATCGAAACAGCGGCGCTCCGCGGAGAAGGCGTCGTCAGTCAATCTGGGTGGCAAGTTTCGTTGGAACGCTTCAAATCGACTTCAATGTTAAATTTTTCTCGTAGCACGCCCGCAGCGGCATCACGAACCGCGGGAGCAAATTCCTTCGGCGCATAGACGTAACTGTGCCACTTATTGTGCCCGTAAGCCTGGGTCCATTCCTCAACCGGAAAGAATTTCTCGATAGTTTCAATCGTAGCATTGGGTGAAGTCTGCACACTCGCGCGATCTGTTTTGATACGCGGTTGTTTCGGTATGCTGATCAGCACCTCGCCATGATCGCACCGGTTTCTAATCTCATCAGGCAGAGCCTCATGGATCATACGTTCCGCCTTGTCAAGCTCACTCAAATTGTCCGCCAAGTCGAGCAATTGTTTTCTGCCGTATGATTTCCAGCTTTCTTCCGTGACAGTCCATCGCGAGATTTCCAGACATCGGGCAAAGAGGTCCCTGCGTCGGAATCTCGCGATCATTCGGCGGACAAACTCGTCCCCAAAGGGATGAATTTGATTAAAGAACTCATCATCAGTTAGGTAGAGATATTCGACCGGTTCGGCAAAACTGACTTCAGCTCCGTCAAGTTTGATCTTGCACTCGGAAGGGTTCCCGGCTATGTGCTGAATCGTGCTCCGCAGCATGCTATCGAGACATTTTGCCTTCTGATGATGGTATACCGAGCCTGTGAGCATCATTTTGCTGAAGAGTATCTGTTCAAGAGGAACATAGCTTCGAAGGACCAACACGTGGTAACCGTTTTCCTTTGCTGTGGAAATCATGCTATAAAATCTGGCCAAATCTACCGTTAGAGCTAGGCCGCAGTAGTAGCTGTCGCGAGCTATGTAATCGAGCTTGTCGGCGTCATAGGGACTACTAACAATTTGGGCCAAGAAATAACGATCTGGGTCCGGATGGCGACCGAGCACCATTTCTCCAATGAGATTAAGATCCAGGGATGCGCCACATGCCTTTACGACGTACTCGTTGAACCAGGAACTAAACGTCTGCGAAGTTATCATCAAGTACGAAAGTATCTCGCCAGGGTCGTTCTTGGCATATGCTGGCTCGTTCTTGAATTCCCGAAGGTCCGATAGGAGCTCATATATTTGCTCGGACGCATGCGAGCACAGGCCGTGTCCCACATCATGCAGCAATGCAGCCATGCGCAAATGGGCCAAGTCACCCTTGGTCCTGTCGAAGTCTGGCGCTGTACGACCGGATTCAATCGAAACTCGGTCTTGTATCGCGCGCAGAGACCTTTCAGCAATCGTTGTAACACCGAGTGAATGCTCGAATCGCGAGTGAGTGGCCGAAGGGAATACCTGATAGACAAGGCCCGTTTGCTTTATGCGTTTGAGACGCTGTAGCAGTGGTGAGTCTATTACGGCAACTTCGTGCCTGGAGAAATATTGGTTTCCAAGAAGGGAGTCGTTAATTACCTTTTGCCCGCGAGGCGTGGTGGGACGATAATCCCGGAAAATCCAATTTACAAGATGGTCGACGCGCTCTTTCAGTTTTTCACGGGCGGGCGTCGAGGGTGCCATGTAAGACGTATACTACATGGAATCTATACGCGAAATAAACTCTTTTGCAATCTCCTTTAGTTGGAGTTTTTGGTCTTCCGAGAATCGTTTGGATAGCACAGCTTCGTAATAACCCTGCGCCGCTGCCGTCGTAAAAATAACCTTGTAGTCTGGATTCTGGCGTCCGAGAAGGCCCGCCAGTTGCAGCTTTGATACGGAATCGCTTAGTGTCGGACTGTACGGGCGAGGGCCCGAGTCTGAGAACACGAATGAACTCAAAAGGCTACGCTTGGGATTCTGGCTAAGGTCGAAAAAGACCTTTTGAAGGTCTTCATCGTGTCCTCGGAACTCCAAGGTACCCTCGGGATGCTTCTCCTGTCTGGCGAGTTCCAGAATCGCGGTCAGTACATCGTCGGGAAGCAGATAAGATTGAACTGACGTTGCCATATTTGATTCTCCTCGGTAGAGGCCTGCTACGACGGGGTCGACAGTATACACCTATGCAAGCTATAACGCAGTATCGCGATCACCCTACCACCCGTTGCGGTAACACACTGCCTGCCTCACACATATAGTATGGTAATTGACGGTAAACCGTCAATATATAATGTAGTTTCGCCCATAATCTTGCATTTCATATGACCAAGAAGCTGGTAATTGACGGCAAGGAGTTATTGTACCCTACTTTCGCGACCGCAAACTTTGACGGCGATCGGGTCTCTCTGCCTGCTCGATTCATTGAGTCCGCCCAGCTTGCGGGAAGCAATCCCACTGACTGTTGGCTTCTCGTAGTCACTGCAGGCCGATATCGCCTTCTAGTGAAGCCGAGCGCAACCCCAGAAACTGCAGGTGGCTTCGCAAGAGTCCTGCGAGAATGGGAGGAGAACACGGCGTCTGGCGATGTGCTGGACGGGGCCGGAACCAATGAACGCGCCGGGATTTGTGCCAGACTGATCCCTACAATGGCTTCCCCGATGGGAACGGGCTGGCGAGTAACGATTCCCAAAGAAGCAAGGATGCTCATGCCAACCACTGAGGATCATTCCTTTGTGTTCGTTATATTGGTTGCCGGTTTTATCGAGTTTTGGTTTCCAGACACCCTCAGGCGCGCCATGTCTGTGCCAATTGCTGATCTTTTCTCGTGATGTCCTTATGCGAGCTTAGGATCTACGTGAACGCGCGGGGTCAGTATCTGACGAGGAATCAAGAGCCGATGAATTCCTAGCCCTCTCCTTTCGGCATGCGTGACTTGTTTTGTAGTAAGTACCAAGTTTTCTTCGGAAGCCAACCTGCACTGTTGTCCGTGAATTCCTGCAATATGAAGCGACCGTGCTTGCCAATTTTCTCCGTAATCAGGCCTGAGAGTGTTGCCGCACTTTCTTCAGAGATTAGGTAAATCGCCTGCGGTAAGTCTGATCTCCAATCGATAATTTGTGGAATTGAGTCAACACAATTCTTGACCTCTTCTCGCGTCCCAAGAGTTTCGCTGAAGACAAGTAAGTATGCTTTCTTCATCCGTGGTCCACCTCAGGACGATCGGTTAGTCCAGGAGCGGAATGGCTTGGAAAAACCTCCACGGTGTTTGCATCGATGGCATATCTGCCACCCTTTTCTTCGATTAATTCTAAGGAGCGTTTCCTAATTTGGTATTCCTCTGACTGAAGTTTGTCTCGATCAAAGACGAGAAGGAAGAAAAAACCCAAGACCGTGGCGGCAACGGGGGCGCAGGATAGAAATGCCAGCCACACGGGCTTGGACGGCATCAGGCTATAAACTATCATTGTGGGAATGCTGACGATGGCGCACAACCATAGGACCGGATTCAGTGCGCTTCTGACTGTCAGCCGACCGCCGGCCTCTATGACCTTCCCAATAATTGCCTCTCGGAGTGCCATCACTTCTTTTCCTCGGCGTCTTCTTCCTGGAGGACGGCGGCGGCGGCGACAGTGTCGTCGTCATCGAGGCGCAGCAAGCGCACACCTTGCGTGGAGCGGCCCGCTTCGCGAATTTCATTCGCGTGCACGCGGATGACCTTGCCGTTTTCGGTGATGATCATGACGTCGGACTCTTCCGTGACCTGCAGCGTGGCGACGACGGAGCCGTTGCGGTCGGTGGTCTTCATGTTCACCACGCCCTTGCCGCCGCGCGAGGTGATGCGGTACACGGCCAGAGCGGTGCGCTTCCCGTAGCCCTTTTCGGAGACGGTGAGCATCAGCGTGGTGAGTGAATCCTTGATGTGTTCGTTGTCGAGTTCTTCCAGGTTCTGGCTGGTCTGCTGGTATTCCTTGGCGATGATCTCGAAGTCCGGCTGCACGGCGTCCATGCTGACGACGTAATCGTCCTTGTCGAGGTCCATGCCGTTCACGCCGCCGGCGTTGCGGCCCATGGGGCGCACTTCCGTCTCGCGGAACAGGATGGCCTGGCCTTCGTGGCTGGCGAGGAAAATCATCTGCTTGCTGTCGGTGAGCTTCGCGCCAATCAATTCGTCCTTGTCCTCCAGGTTGATGGCGATGATGCCGGTGGAGCGCGGGTTGGAAAACTCGGTCAGCGCTGATTTCTTCACTGTGCCGTTTTTCGTGGCCATGAAGACGAAGCGGCCTTCTTCTTCCAGGTTCGTGGCCGCCACCAGCGCCGTCAGCTTCTCGTCTTCCTGGAATTTCACCAGGCTGGCGATGGCCTTGCCGCGCGTGGCCGCCGCCGCTTCCGGCAGTTCGTACACCTTGAGCCAGTAAACGCGGCCCTTGGAGGTGAACAGCAGGATGTAACTGTGCGCCGAGGCAATGAAGAGATGCTCGACGAAATCCTCTTCCTTGGTGCGCGCGCCGATGCGCCCCTTGCCGCCACGCGATTGGTGGCGGTAAACCTCCACGGGCGTGCGCTTGATGTAACCCGCATGGCTCACGGTGATGAGCATGTCGGTGTCCGCGATCAGGTCTTCCAGTTTGATCTCGTCCACCTTGTCCACGATCTGCGTGCGCCGGTCATCGCCGTAGGCTTTGTGGACCTCGCGAAGCTCCGCGGTGATCACCTGCTTCAGCTTCCTGTCGCTGGCCAGGATTTCGCGCAACTCCGTGATCAGGTCGCGGATGGACTTCAATTCCTTCAGGAGTTCGTCGATCGAGAGCTGGGTCAGGCGATGGAGTTGCAGTTCGAGGATGGCGTCGATCTGCGCGTAGCTGAGGCCGATCCCCGCGGCGCCCCGGCCGGCGGCTTCGATTTCCGGCGCGCCCGCAAAGCGGTACTTGCGGCCGTCGAGCTTGACGCCTTCAAGTTTCTTGGACTTGCCGTTCTCGGTGATGGTGACGTCCTGCTCGGTGAAATACTTGAACAGGTTTTCCTTGGCGTCGGCGCGGCTGCTGCTGCCGCGAATGACGCGGATGACACTGTCCAGATGATCCAGCGCGATCTGGTAGCCGACCAAAATGTGTTCGCGCTCTTCGGCTTTGCGCAGCTCGAAGATAGTGCGCCGGCGAACTACTTCCATGCGGTGTTCGATGAAGAGCTTGATGAGTTGAATCAGGCCGAGTTCGCGCGGCTGCCCGGCGACGATGGAAAGCAGGATCATGCCGAAGGATTCCTGCATCTGGGTGTGCTTGAAGAGATTGTTGAGGATGAGCTGGGATTCCTCGCCGCGCTTGAGTTCCACGACGATGCGCATGCCCTCGCGGGAAGATTCGTCGCGCACGTCGGCAATGCCTTCGATTTTCTTGGTTTGCACGAGCTCGGCGATGCGCTCGATGAGCTTGGCCTTGTTCACCTGGTAGGGAATTTCGGTGATGACGATATTTTCGCGTTCCTTGCCGACTTCCTCGATGGCGGCTTTGGCGCGCATGATGAAGCTGCCGCGGCCCGTGCGATAGGCGGCTTCAATGCCTTCCCTGCCCGCGATGTAGGCGCCTGTCGGAAAATCCGGGCCCGGAACGATCTTCATCACTTCCTTGAGCGAGGTATCGGGCTTCTCGATCAGCAGGATGGCGGCATCCACGATTTCGCTCAGGTTGTGCGGCGGAATGTTGGTGGCCATGCCGACGGCGATGCCGCTGGCGCCGTTGACCAGGAGATTCGGAATGCGCGAGGGGAGAACCACGGGCTCTTCGCGTGTCTGGTCGAAGTTCGGGATGAAATCGACGGTTTCTTTCTCCAGGTCGGCGAGAATGTCTTCAGAAATTTTGGCCAGCCGCGCTTCCGTGTACCGCATGGCCGCCGGTGGATCGCCGTCAACCGAGCCGAAGTTTCCTTGGCCGTCGATCAGGGGGTAGCGCATGTTGAAGTCCTGCGCCTGGCGAACGAGGGCGGGATAGATGACCGCTTCGCCGTGCGGGTGGTAGTTGCCGGACGTGTCTCCACAGATCTTGGCACATTTGCGGTAGCCGCGATTGGAGGCCAGACCGAGGTCGTTCATGGCCACGAGGATGCGCCGCTGCACGGGCTTGAGGCCGTCGCGCACATCGGGAAGCGCGCGCGCGATGATCACGCTCATCGCATAGTCGAGATACGACTTGCGCATCTCCGCTTCGATATCAATGGGTAGGAGTATCGATGTATTGTGTTCGTCTGCCATGTGTCCTCGTGCTTCGTGACTCGTTAATCGTGACTCGTGAAAACCCGGCGTGTTCCCGCTTCCAAACTGTCATTCTGAGGGCTGCGTCGTTTAAGCCCCAAGAACCTCAGCGCCAGCTTCAACCTCGTCCAATCAGCGGTTGAGATCCTTCGCTTCGCTCAGGATGACAACCTAAACTCGTTTGCTCGCGTGATCGAGCACGTATGCCTTTACGCTATCGAAAGCGTCGGCGGCGTTGCTAAACCGGCGCGCCGCGAACTCCGCTTCGATAAGCCGCAAAAACGAATCGCGCTCGGCTTCATCGGCAAAACCAATTGCTACACCCTTTTCGCTGTCAGGCGCGGCGGTCGGCGTGGCTCGAAATTCGCTCACGCTCAGCCCGCGCAACCCCGGCAAAGTTGTCCAGCCCAGTTGGTAGATCGTGGCTGAACCTCACTCGTTACACGATGCTTCGTTTCGGATCTGTTCGTTCATCTGCAAGAACATACTATCCAAGAGATCCGAAGCGGCGGAGACAGAATCGAACATTTTTCTAAGGTTTAGATACTCGACGGAATGCTCCCACGTGCTGTGGCTCACGTCCTCTGGATAACGAAAAAGTTCGCCCTCGAAATCAAATGAGAAGGCGGCTATACATTCTTCTACTTTGTCGAAGCTTGTCCCCCAACGTGATGACATTGCCCTTTCTAGGAGGGACCGACATTCCTTCCAGTAGCTGGTGAGATCATGACCCTTGGCCGCGTAACCGCCGTTACCGTGGAGAATGTAGTTGGCCGTGCGCGTGCACTGCTTGACCATCAATTCTAAGTGGTGACGATAAAGGTAGCATAAGGGGAAAACCACATCCTGCCCCGAAGACCCGTGAAGGGAGTCGACTAATTCATCCGCAGCGCACTTATAAGCGAGTGCGTAGGAGTAGAGTCCGTGCCCAAACACCACTAGATGGGCATTAGGCCTTACGCCGTTGGTTCGCCCGAGCAATTGTCCAGTCGCCTCTAGCTCGTCGGGTGATGGATACTTTTTCCCCATCCCAGTTCGCTCCTAAATATCCAGATTCACCACTTCCAGCGCGTTATCCTCGATAAATTTGCGGCGCGCTTCCACGTTTTCGCCCATCAGGGTGGTGAAAATGTCCTCGGCGGCGACGGCATCCTCGAGCTTCACCTGCAGCAGCGTGCGGGTATCCGCGTTCATCGTGGTTTCCCACAACTGCTCCGCGTTCATTTCGCCCAAGCCTTTGAACCGCGTAATCGTGAAATCCTTCTTGGCGTCTTCCATGACGTAGTTGAGAACGTCAGTGGCCTTTTCCTGGGTGACCTTGGCGCCGTTGCGGGCGACCGTAAACGGGGGATGATTGAACTCCTCAATCTGTTTGGCCAGCGCGCGCAGGCGCTTGTATTCTGCTGTCGAGGCCACCGCCCAACTGATCTTCTGGTTGTGCGGCGCGCCGAACTGGATTTCGTACAGGCTGTGCTCTTCATCAAAGACGATCTTGCCTTCCAATTTCAATTTGCTCTTTTCAACTTCCTTCAGGAGTTTCTCGAGTGTCTTTTTCTCTCCAAAATCAGTTTTCTTCTCCAGGCTGCTCTCCGCCAGCAATTCCACCAGCCCGGGCTCGCGCAGACGCCGGCCCAGTTTCGCCGCGGCAGCTTCGTATTCCTGCACGTTCAGGAGAAACGAAGTCAGGCGGGCGCCCTCCAGATTCACACCCTCTTTCGCCTTGACGACATGATCCTCCGTGGCGCGCTTCATCAGTTCGCGGGCGAAATCGCGTTCGTCGCGGATGTAGCGCTCGCTCTTGCCGCGCTTCACGCGATAGAGGGGCGGCTGCGCGATGTACACGTGGCCGCGCTCGATCAGTTCCTTCATGTGGCGGAAGAAAAATGTCAGCAGGAGCGTGCGGATGTGCGAGCCATCCACGTCCGCGTCGGTCATTAGGATGATTTTGTGGTAGCGCAGCTTGCCGGCGTCGAAATCGTCCTTGCCGATACCGGTGCCGAGCGCGGTGATGATGGCGCGAATTTCCTCGTGGCCGAGCATCTTGTCGTAGCGCGCCTTCTCGACGTTGAGGATCTTGCCTTTGAGGGGAAGGATCGCCTGATACTTGCGGTCGCGGCCCATCTTCGCGGAGCCGCCTGCGGATTCACCCTCGACAACGAATAATTCGCAGCGCGCCGGATCGCGTTCCTGGCAATCGGCCAGCTTTCCCGGCAGGCCGCTGGAATCCATCGCCGATTTTCTGCGCGTCAGTTCGCGGGCCTTGCGGGCGGCTTCGCGCGCGCGGGCTGCGTCAATGCACTTGCCGATGATCCGCCGCGCCACGGTGGAATGCTTGTCAAACCACTCGCCCAGTTTTTCGTTCACGAGTTGTTCGACGTCGCCCTTGATGTCGCTGTTCAGCTTGCCCTTGGTCTGGCCCTCGAATTGCGGCTGCGGCAGGCGCACGCTGACCACCGCGACGAGCCCTTCACGAACGTCGTCGCCGGAGATGCTCACCTCGTCCTTCTGTTCCTTCAACATTCCGGCTGAGGAAGCAAAGTTGTTGATCGAGCGCGTCAGCGCCGAGCGAAAGCCCGAGAGGTGCGTGCCGCCGTCCACGGTGTTGATGGTGTTGGCGAACGCAAAGACGTTTTCGCCGTAAGTGTCGTTGTATTGCAGGGCAATTTCCATCTCCACATTGCCCCTTTTCCCTTCCATGTAGATGGGCGAATCGTGCAGCGTGGCCTTGCCGCGGTTCAGGTGCTTCACGAATTCCGTGATGCCCCCGGTGAACCGGAATTCCGTGCTCTTTTCGGTGCGCTCGTCGTTCAGCGTGATTTTCAGCCCTTTGTTCAGGAAGGCATATTCGCGCAGGCGCGTGGCCAGGGTGTCGTAGCTGAATGCGATCTTCTCGAAAATCGCAGGATCCGGATGGAATTTCACTTTCGTGCCGGTTTTGCGCGTTTTTCCCGTTTGCTTGAGCTTGGAAGTGGGTTTGCCCTTTTCGTAGCTCTGCTCCCACACCGCGCCATCGCGCTGAATTTCGAGTTCGAGGAAGTCCGAAAGCGCGTTGACGACGGAAACGCCGACGCCGTGCAGTCCGCCGGAAACCTTGTAGCTTTCGCTATCGAATTTTCCGCCGGCGTGCAGCACGGTGAGCACAACTTCCGCCGCGGGACGTTTTTCCGTGGCGTGCATGTCCACAGGAATGCCCCGTCCGTTGTCCACTACGGTCACGGAATTGTCCGCGTGCACCGTGACGTTCACTTCGTCTGCGAAGCCTGCCATCGCTTCGTCGACGGAGTTGTCCACCACTTCCCACACCAGGTGGTGCAAGCCCGTCTCGCCGGTCGAGCCGATGTACATCGCGGGCCGCAACCGCACGGCCTCTAGCCCGCCGAGCACCTTGATGGACTTCGCGTCGTATTGGTGGCCGCCTTTTCCCGTCACCGTTTCCTTGTCGCCCATTTCATCTCCTGATGTGCGTGCCTACGGCAATCCACTCGTGCGGAAAGCTGCCCGGCGCACAACCGGGTTCCCGACGGCGATACTGCAAAAGCAATTTTGGTGAAGCTAGGAAAGGCGTGAAGTTTGAAACCCCAGTTCGTCGCCTCACCCTTTGATCCCGGTACAGCACGGGACTCGTAGGGTTCCTGCTTCATCCCGTCCCGCGTTCCGGGACGTGGCGAAGACTTATGTTCTCCAGGACCGCTGGCCTGCCCCTGGCGCAGGGCGTTTGTAGCCAACCTTCCTGGCGGACGTGCCGATTAGGAGGAAAAACCACCAATCGACAACACCTAAATTTTAATGGAAATGAAGTGTTTTCTCAAGCGGGAGAATGGCGGTTGTGGATAAACAAGCGTATTATTTACAAATAGTTACAACATAATACCGGAATTACATCTCAGGCCTTCTGGGATCAGGCGTCGGGTGGAATCCGATTGTCCTTCTCGGCGGAATGGGCGTCTCCAACATCTGCTTGATGGTGGCGAAAACCGCCTGAAATCTGGCGTCGTATTTGCGCTCCATTGCCTCGATTTTTCGCCGCAACTCCTCGTGGGTGGCCAGCATGCTTCGCAACTGGACAAACGCACGCATGATGGCGATATTCACCTGCACGGCACGGTCACTGCGCAATACGCTCGAGAGCATGGCCACGCCCTGTTCAGTGAACGCGTACGGGCGCGCCCTGCGGGCCCCTCCCCAACTTGAAGTCACAGATTGTGACTTCAAGTTTTTCATTTCTTCCGAGTTCAGTTGAAACAGGAAGTCTTCGGGGAAACGCGATTCATTGCGCTTAACCGCCTGCACGAGAGCCTTTACGGGAACGGAGTACAAGAGCGCAAGGTCGGAACTGAGTATCACTTTTTGACTGCGAAGAAAGTGAATCTTCTGTTCAATGCGCTCGCGTGGGATAATCTGTTTACTGATTTGGGACTTCATTCTACGACTATATAGCAACGAGACTTGAAATCACAAACTGTGATTTCAAGTCTCACCTTCGCCGGCTGAGAAGCACTTCAGATGCGCATGGGCATGATGACGTAGCGGTAGCGGTAGTTGTCATCCGCCAAGGGGCGCATCTGCCCGGCGGATTGTTCATCCTTCAACTCGATGCTGATCGGTCCCTCCGCGGCGGCGGCCAGAAAATCCAGCATATAGCTGGAATTGAATCCGATGGCGATGGGATCGCCTTTGTACTCTTTCTCGATGGTCTCTTTCGCTTCGCCGTATTCGGGGCTAGAGGCGGAAATTTCCACGCCCTCCGTCGAAATGGAAAGTTTCACAGCGTGCGATCGCTGGTCGGCGAGTTGCGACACGCGGCGCACCGCATCGCTCAATTCCGTGCGTTCCAGCGCGACAGTCTTGTTGTTCTCGCGCGGCAGCACCGCTTCGTAATTTGGGAACTGCCCGGTGAGGATCCGCGAAATCAGCAGACGATGGCCAACCTGGAAGAACAGGTGGCTTTCATCCTTGGCGAACTCCATTTGCGCATCGGAACCTGCGGCCCTGGAGAGCTTTTCCACTTCATCCATGGCTTTCTTCGGAATCAGGACGCGCACTTCGCCATTCAGTCCGGCGAGCTTCTGATCTGTTTCCGCAAGCGCCAGGCGGTGGCCATCGGTGGCCACCATTGCCAGCGTGTCTGGCTTCAGAATCAGGAGGCCACCATTCAGAGTGTAGCGGGACTCTTCCATGGAAATCGCGAACTTAGTCTTACCGATCAGGTTTTCCAAGACGACGGCGGGGATATTCACCAGGGTGTGTGGCATCACCGGGAGGGCGGGGAAATTTTCCTTGGCCATGCCAACCAGCTTATATTTTTTCTTATCGCAGACAATTTCGACCCAATGATTGTCGAGCAACTTGAACTTAATCTCGCCCTCAGGGAGAAGGCGCACCAATTCCAGAAGCTTCTTGGCTGGGATCGTTCCCGCGCCTTCTTTCTTGATCTTCGCTTCGCAAGAGGTGCGCACGCTCAGCTCAAGGTCCGTCGCCGTGATTGTCAGGCGGTTGCCTTTCGCCTCCACCAGCAGGTTGGAGAGAATAGGAATGGTGGTCTTGCGTTCCACCACGCCCTGTGTCGTTGTGAGTTCGTTGAGCAACGCCGATTTCGTTACGCTGAATTCCATCGCTTGGCTTTCCTCGCGCGCGGTTCCCGTTGCGGTTATTCGCTTCCCCCGTCAAGTTTACCCGCTAGCGTACTGTACTCGTTTTTTCGCAAAGTATAAAGGCCACGTGTAGCCGATTCTCTGTGGAAATAATGGTTTTGACGGAGGCTCCACGCATAGTCCAACCGCTGCCTGAACCCGCCTTATGAGCGATTTATTCACAGCTATCACCTCTTTCACAACCGCTTATCCCAAGAAGACTAGTCCTATAGCTTGTTGTGATGATGACTGCTGTGGATCGGAGGAAAACTATTGCCCATGCAGCCCCGCGTGCAATTTTTTCGAGAGGTGTGGAGTGGAATTCTCTGCGGATCTTCGGAAAACTCCGTCGTGTCGGTGAATAACCATGACTCACAGCGCAACCCTCGACAGTTTATCCGCATCTTTCCCACGCGTGGTTCACAGCTTCTCCTTGTGGTGTCCTCGTGACAATTTTCTGCGCGCAGTATCTAATGGGAAGCACCAAGTTTCAATTTTCCTAATGCGGTCCACGGGAGTTCCAGTGTGCTAACTCATTCGCATAGGAAGCTAAGGAGTTCGTAAACATGTCTACCATCCTAATCACCGGTGCCAACCGCGGCTTGGGTCTTGAGTTTGTCCGTCAACACGCCGCTGACGGTTGGGAGGTACTGGCGACTTCCCGGCAACCGGAGAAGAGCGACGACCTGAAACAACTTGCCTCGCAACATTCCAAAGTTGTGCTACATCGCTTGGATGTCACGGATGCTGAGTCCGTGAAGGATCTTGCGGACAAACTGAACGGGAAGCCCATAGATGTGCTCTTGCACAGCGCAGGCATCTATCCTCGCGAAGGCCAGCATATTAGCGAAATCGACTACGACGGCTGGCGCAAGGCCATGGAGACCAATCTTTTCGGGGTGCTGCGCGTCACGGAGGCGTTACTCGAAAACGTCGCGGCCAGCCCGCGTAAGCAGATTGCCGCCATCTCCACGTCATTGAGTTCGCTGCGCGGCGTCCAGGGTGGTTCAGTCGCCCAGGCCGGCACGTCCTACCAATACCGCAGCAGCAAGACGGCTCTGAATATGGCCCTATCCATTCTCGCGAAAGAGTTGGAGCCGCGCGGCATCAGCGTCGTGCTGCTTGACCCGGGCTGGGTGAAGACCGACAGGGGCGGCCCTCAGGCGCCGCTTTCGCCGAAGGAAAGCATTGCGGGGATGCGCAAAGTCCTCGCCGGGAATTCCATGGAGATTTCCGGAAAGTTTCTGGGGCACGACGGCATGCCACGGCCATGGTGACGCGATTGGTTTAGTCGAGCCCCCCAACTTGCGCCGGTCACCACTACAAAGTCATCTTCAAAAGGAAAAGACCCACGGGCGCCCGTGGGTCTTTTCCTTTTTAGGGAGAGGGAAGAAACGCTTCTACTGCAGCGCGTCCATCAATCGCGTAATGGTGCGGTTCAATTCCTTATCCGAACGGCGCAACTCCTCGATCTTGTTGATCGAATGCAGCACCGTGGTGTGGTGCTTGCCGCCAAACTGCCGCCCAATTTCCGGAAGCGATGCCGTGGTCAACTGCTTCACGATGTACATAGCCACCTGGCGAGGGAAAGCGATGGCGCGGGTATTGCTCCTGACCTTCAGGTCCTGCTCGCGCAGGTTGAAGTGTTCGCTGACGCGTTTCTGGATCAGGTCGATGGTGACGCGCTTCTCCTGCGAAGCGATGATGTTGCGCAGCACCTGCTGGGCCGTCGCCAGCGACACCACCGTGCCGGTCAGCGAGGCGTACGCCATCAGGCGCGTCAACGCCCCCTCGAGCTCGCGGACGTTGGACTTAATCGCCCGAGCGATGTACTCCGCCACTTCATCGGGCAGGTTAAAGCGCTCGTTCTCCGCTTTCTTCTGAAGGATGGCGATTTTTGTTTCCAGGTCCGGCGGCTGAATGTCGGCAATCAAGCCCCACTCGAATCGCGAGCGCAGGCGCTCTTCGATCGAATTGATGTCCTTCGGCAGGCAATCGGAAGAAATCACGATCTGCTTCTGCTGCTCATACAGCGCGTTGAAGGTATGGAAGAACTCTTCCTGGGTGCGTTCCTTGCCGGCAATAAACTGGATATCGTCCACCAGCAGCACATCGACGGTGTGAAACCTGTCGCGAAAGCTGATCATGCGGTCAAAGCGCAGCGAATTGATGACCTCAATGGTGAACTTCTCCGCGCTGACATAACTCAGGCGCATGGCCGGATTGCGCTTCTTGATCAGGTGCCCGATGGCATGCATCAAGTGGGTCTTGCCCATACCCACGCCGCCATACAGGAAGAGCGGGTTGTAGGCCTTGGAAGGCTGCTCCGCGACCGCGCGGGAAGCGGCGTGCGCAAACTCGTTGGACTTACCGACCACGAAGGTGTCGAACGTGTACCGCAGATTCAACTGGTGGTCGCTGCTCTCGAAATCGAGCTTGGACTGCTTCGCGGCAATCGCCGCGGGCGCCGCCTGCACGGGCTCTTCCTCGGTGCAAACGTATTGCACCTTCATGTTGGGCGTGCCCATCTGGTGGAACACCGCCTTGACAATCTCGCCATAGGTGCGCGTCAGCACCTGGCGGAAGACCGTGCTGGGGATTTGTATGAAAAGAGTTTCCCCTTCCATGCGGTTCAGCCGGGTGGGTTGGAACCAGGTGGTGTAGGTATTGATGCTGATCCGGGACTTACTGAGCTCCAGAAACTTGTCCCAGACATTTTGTTGTGTTTCGCGCTCACGTCCGAGTTGCGTTGCGGTAGTCATCGTGATGGAAAAAGCCAATCCCCAAGCTATTTCCACAGGTGTGAATAAGCTGTGGAAAGCCTACTTGTGCCCTAAAGCCTCACGCTTTGGAGTTCGTGCTCACGCTGGAACGATTGATACCTGCCCCGTGGATTCCCGCGCGGCCCTTTCAGAGTAGCCCCGACTTCGTGCCACTTGCTATGAAACTGGGTTGGATTCTCGCGCACTGTCCGTGATGGAGCAAGCGAAAAATGTGCGAAGGGCTGCACCGCCGTTCACATGGCATTCACAACTTTTCCACAGGCACCAGTTTTGTGCAAGCACCAAAAATTCCCCGCTTTTCCCGCGCATTTCTGCGAAAATTTTTTCGCGCTGGATTGCAATGCACTGAAATTGTGCAAGCGGGGCTGAGGAAATCTCCAGCAATCTTTCAGTGTTTTCGGTCCGGCCGCTCGAAATCGAAGACGCCTTGCGGGTCCGCGCCGATCAGCAGGCGGCTTTCCTCGACCAAAATGGTGTTCGCTTCCAGCCGCGCTCCCTCGTGCGTATAGATCTGATACTCCGAGCGGCGATTCCCTTCCTTGTCAAAATGGAGCAGGGTGCTGTGCAATCCCATCCAAACCTCTCCACTCACCGGGTCCACGCCAAACGCTGTCAGGATCGCCAGGAAATACGGGGGAGTCTGCTTCTTTTCCTGCTTGTCAATCTCTTTGCGCGCTGCTTGCGCCTCCGGATAGGCATCCAGTCCGGTAAACTCGAAGTCCAGCCCGGCATAACCAGCCCGGTCGTATTGGCGCACCAGAGGTTCCGGGCGAAACGTATAGCCGTAGTACAGCTGTCCCTGCGCATCCGTGCCCAGGCGACCCTCGCTGAGAAGCCAGTTAATTTCCTTCCGTGAGGAAAGTTCCTCGGGATCCCCAAACTCGCGGGCGACCTTGCCATTCGGCCCGTACACGGTCACCAGGTGCTGTCCGTGTAGCGTGCTGACCGCTACTTCCCCCTCAGGCAGTGCCGCCACGGAAATAGGCCCGTTTACAGGAATTGAGCGTAGCAGCTTGCCGTCAGGCGCCAACTCGGTGACCCGGTTATCGCCGCGATCCACGACATAGACATTTCCCTGGGCATCCACGTCGCAGTCTTCGCCGAAGGCGATGCTCGCGCGCCCGGCCTTATCGGTGCCCGCCGCGGTCGGCGCCCCGATCACGGCCAATTGCTTCTCCTTGTCATCGAAAATCGCCACGCCCACGCCCGGCGACGCCAGCACGTAGTATTTCCCGTCCTGGCCGCGCTTGACGGCACGCAGGCCCGGTCCGATGGGCTTGAAAACGCGCCGGCGGGCGGTCAATTGGTCGTCCACCTGGGAAGCGACGACCCCAAGGACGCTGGCGAGGCACAATCCCGCAACGCACACCACGAATTTTCCCGCATTTCTACGCATGATCTTTCAGATTGCAGCCAGACCGCTGTGGTTGCCTCTCCCGCAGGACCAGAGGGGCCGCTCAGGCTGTCATGCTGCGGCACGCAGACCGCTAAGGGTGACGATAACTTGGCCTAGTGCCGTTTCCAACTTGTTCCAGCAAATCCCTTCGAGAATACTCTCTCCGTGTTCGCGTCAGATGCTTGGACCGTCATTTGGCTCAAACAGTTGGAACGGCACTAGTCGATGCGCAGGCACACGCGTTCGATCGATTTCGCGCGCAAGCGCCCGGCTTCATTGCGCGGCCCGGTATCATCCGTTTCGATCAACACCGCATGCAACTGGATGTCGCCCGCCGCCACTTCAAAGCGCGCCGGCAATCCATCCAGAAACTTCTTGAGAATGCCGCCGCGGTCCATTCCGATCACGCCGTCGTGCGGCCCAGTCATACCGACATCGGTAATGTAGGCGGTGCCGTTCGGCAGGACGCGCTCGTCCGCCGTGGCCACGTGCGTGTGCGTGCCAATGACCGCGGTGACCCGGCCATCGAGATACCAGCCCATCGCCACTTTCTCGCTGGTGGTTTCCGCGTGCATGTCCACAAGGATCATGGCGACGTCTGCTGGAAGTTTCCCCAGCTCGCTGTCGGCTTTACGGAAGGGATCATCAATCGCTGGCAGAAAAATCCGCCCTTGCAGGTTCAACACTGCGAATTTCACGCCGTTCTTTGCCGTGCCCACATACAAGCCCGTACCCGGATTCCCTTCCGGGAAATTCGCCGGGCGCAAGAGCCGCGGCTGGTGCGGTATGTACTCCAGGATTTCCTTGCGGTCCCAACTGTGGTTTCCGCCGGTCAGCACCTCGATGCCATTCTGGAACAGGCCCTCAGCGAGGCGCGGCGTAATCCCAAATCCCGAGGCGGAGTTCTCCCCGTTCGCAAGCACCAGGTCAATCTGGCATTGCTCGACCAGGTCCGCCAGGCGGTCATGGACAATCTGCCGCCCGGGCGAGCCGACAATGTCTCCGATAAAAAGAATGCGCATGAGGTAGGTTATCAGTTCTAAGTCTGCCGTCTCGGAAGCGCAATCGCGCGCCGCCCCGCAACGATGCCAACTCCCACAGTTCTATTTCCTATTCTTTACTTGAAACTGACCACTGAGAACTGAAACGGAGCGAACCGCTCAGCCGTGGAAAGCTAGGCCGTGAACCTCTGAAATAAGTGGGCGCCACGAGCCAACCATTAGGCTTTCCTGCCCCGCTCACGAGTTCCGCCAAGAACCCGCCAGCGGGACAGGCCGTGCACACAAGCTGGCTATCCGCAGCACCCCAGAGATTCGTTACGGTTCATACGGCGTTCGCGTCCTCACCTGCTTCGAAGTACCGCTCCATCCGGTATTATCCTCCCACTCCGCGCACACGTCCAACTTACTCCTACTCCTGCGGGTAGGCCTACCTCCTCCCACCCTCGTATTTTGCCCGGGAGCGCCAATCTCCCGATTGGCGCTTTGAAGAACTCCAAGAACGCCATTCAGGAGAATGGCGTTCCCAGCGGCAAGGCACAGAGCAAGCGGCAATCCGAGGCTGTCCGAGCCGCTACTCAGGGCTTTGCGTAGAAGAGGAAATTGACGGTCTGCGTTTCGCTGCCGGTGATGGTGATCTCGCGACTCTGCGTGCCATAGAGTTCGTGCCAGGCGGTTACGGTGTACTTCCCCGGAGGAAGCTCTGGCAAGGTGTACGTGCCATCCTCACGGGTCACGGCGAAGTGGCTGCTCTTCAATACCGCAATGTAACCGAGCATCCACGGATGGACGTTGCACTTAACCGGGATGAATTCTTCCTTGTCATAAGCGTACGAGAACGCGGGAGTCTGTGCCGGCTGGATGCGATTCCACTCGCGATTGACCTTTGCCAGCGTATGAATATTGTGCGAGAGGGGGTCGTTATTGGAAAAGCGAATGGGCTGGCCGACGCGCACCGCCAACACATGCGGGGTGTAGCGGCAGCCCTGCTGGTCAAAGTGAGCTTCGCTCATTTCTTGTGCGGGTGCGTCATCCGCGCCAGCGGATATGTACACGACGACATTTCCGAGAGTGTTGTCGGGGCCGGTGACCGCTTTTTCGGTCAGCAACGGCTGGGCGTGCAACTTCACGCACGCCGGATCCTTGGACATGTCGATGGGTTCGGCCTTGGCTGGCGTGCCGACATAGGTGACTTTGCCGGTGACCGTCCCGCTGCCGGTGCTGCTTTTCACCGCCCAGGGCGCCATCAACACCAAGAGGAATGTCATCCAAAGCTTCCCGAGTCGCATGCCTCTTCTCCTCCCATCCAGGAAATTCGCAAGAACATAGCCCGGGGGGTGTTACTCCCTTGTCGCTTCCGAAGATGCTTCACTCAGCGCTTCTTCACTCAGATCCCGCATCTGTGTACATTTTACGGCGCGCTGTCTGCCTCCCCGGTCACGAAAGCTCACCGCTGACTCCAATGAATCACCACGCGCGCCATTCGCATCTCATCTCCGCTACAATGTTCCTCGGAGTCAGGGGAACATGATGAACTACCGCCGCTTTGGCCGCACCGGCTGGCACGTCAGTGAGATTGGCTATGGCATGTGGGGGCTGGCAGAATGGACGGGCTCCGACGACGCGGAGACGCTCGCTTCACTGCACCGCGCGATCGAGCTCGGCTGCAATTTCTTCGACACCGCGTGGGCCTACGGTGCAGGCAAAAGCGAGCAAATCCTTGCCAAGGTGATCGCCCACTACAAAAATAATTCCAGCGTTGGCGGGCCGGACAAGCATCTCTATGTAGCCACGAAGATTCCGCCCAAAAACCAGAAATGGCCCAGCCGGCGCGAATTCACCCTGGACGATTGCTACCCGCCGGACTACGTCGAAAAGTACATCGGGAAAAGCCTCAAGAATCTTGGCGTCGAGACGATCGACCTCATGCAGTTCCATACTTGGGAAGACCGCTGGCTGAACGACGAACGCCTGCCGCGTTTCATTGAAGACATGAAAAAGAGCGGCAAAGTGCGCGCATGCGGAATCAGCGTCAATCGCTGGGAGCCCTGCAACGGGATTCGCGCGGTGTTGGAAGGCCACGCCGATGCGATCCAGACCATCTACAACATTTTCAACCAGAATCCCGAGGACGCCCTCTTCCCCATTTGCCGCATGAAAGATGCTGCCGTGATTGCGCGGGTGCCCTTCGATGAAGGCACGCTGACCGGGACGCTCACACTGGATTCCAAGTGGCCCGCCGGCGATTGGCGTAACTCCTACTTCGTGCCGGAAAACTTGAAATCGAGCGTGGCTCACGCGGAGGCGCTTCGCCCGCTGATTCCCACGGGGTCCACGATGGCGGAGCTGGCGCTGCGCTTCATCCTGACGAATGCGGATGTCAGCACAATGATCCCGGGGATGCGCAAGCGCAAAAACGTGGAGTCCAACTGCGCGGCGAGCGCCGCGGGCCCGTTGCCACCCGATTTGCACAAGAAACTTCGCGCACACCGTTGGGACCGGAATCCCACTTCGTGGTCCCAGTGAAAGAGAAAGAGCCATGAGCCGAGGCGTTAAAGTTCAGATTTACGGGCAGAGTTACACCATTGTCGGCGACCTGGAGGAAGCCTATGTTCAGCAACTCGCCGCCTACGTGGACGCGAAGATGCAGGCCATCACCGGGATGACTTCGACGGTGGACACACAGAAAGCGGCCGTGCTTGCGGCGCTGGCCATCGCCGACGAGTTGCACAGCAGCCGCAAGGAAAAGGGTGTACGCGAAGAGTTGCTGAAGGAACAAGCCGAGCGCTGCCTCACGCTGGTCGAGCGTGCCCTGAAACAAACGGAATGACTGCCGGTTTGCGCCGGCCCCGCCTGGCGTTTACCCCGACCCCGTCGGGGAGGCGGGCCGCACTTTCCTAACTGGCTCGCAGGGAGGCACCGAGGGTTTTTTCCAGCGCGCTCACGATGCGGCGGGAAAAATCATTGATCTGCGCTTCCGTCAGCGTGGCTTCGCGGCTCTGGAACGTGACGCGCACCAGCAGCGAGTATTTTCCCGCCGGCACATTTTTCCCGCGGAAAAGATCGGCCGCCGCAACGCAGGTCACTTCAGGGATACCCAGCGCTTCAATGGCTTTCGTCACTTCCAGGAAGGTTTTGCCATCGTCGAGGAAGATCGAAAAATCGCGCTCGACGCCGGGGAAGCGCGGCAACGGCTCATACCGCCGGTTGTTCTTCACGCCGTAGAACATGCAATACACCGGGCCGAGATCGAGCTCCGCGAGAAACACATCCTGCCGGAATTTGAATTTGTCGGCGACGCGCTTCGCCAGCAACCCCGCCGCACCAACCGGCTGATTGCCTTCCTGGCCCAGGCGCAATGTGCCACGCTTCGCGGCGTTCAGCCACTCCGGACCGCCGTCCTCCCAGCGGAAGCCGCCGGAAAGCGCGCCAATGGCGTCGAGATCCCCTTTCAAATCGGCGAAATTGTATTCGCGCGCAGGATCGTCCAAACCCTGTTCGCGGGCCGCGCCCGTGGCGCCAACGGTGAGGACGCGCGTCTCCACCGACTTGCCATCCACAAGGCGATACTGCCGCCCAATCTCAAACAGCCGGACGTTGCGCTGCCCGTGATTCAAGTTCCACTCGATGGCGCCGGCCATGGTTACGAGGCCAGTGGACTTCAACACACCCGCTTCCTCGGAAAGAGGATTCGCAAGTTTTGCCACCTGGGCGTCGGGAGGACGGAACAAATCATTGCGCTCTTCCGCCACGTGCGGGATGGTAATGATTTCGTGATAGCCGAGCCCGATCAGGCGCTCGCGCAGGCGGGTCTCCGCCTCGTGATGCGGCAAACGCGCCGCGGCGTTGCGGGCCGCAGGCAAACGCGGCGGGAAGTTGTGCAGCCCATAGACGCGCGCGACTTCCTCGACCAGATCAATTTCGCGCTCGACGTCCGCGCGCCAGGATGGCTGCGTGCACTGCCAAGCGGCCAGGAGTGAGTTCGCCGCGCCGCGATTGTCGTCGACGCGAAGCGGGGCAAAGCCAAGCGCGCTGAGAATGGCCTCAAGGTCCTTGTCCGGAACGTCCGCGCCCATCACGCGCAGGAATTCCGCGCGCGTCAGCGTGATCTTTTTTGCCGCGCGCTTTCCTGGATACACGTCCACAAAGCCAGCGAGCAGCTCGCCTCCGGCAACTTGCAAGATCAATTCCGCGCAGCGCCGCGAAGCCGTTTCCGCCATTTCCGGGTCGGCGCCCCGGCCAAAGCGCATGCTCGCCTCGGTGTGGAGTTTCAGGAAGCGCGTGGCGCGGCGAATGGCGACAGGATCAAACCAGGCGCACTCAATCAGCACATTTTTTGTGGAAAAGGAGATTTCCGTGTCGCCGCCGCCCATGATGCCGCCGATGCCCACGGCGCGGGCACCATCCGCATCGCACACCACAGGAATCCCTGGATCGAGGGTGCGCTCGATGCCGTCGAGGGTCTTCAGCTTTTCGCCCGTTTTGGCGCGCCGCACGACGATGCTGTGATTCCGCAGCAAGTCGTAATCGAAGGTGTGCAGCGGGTGGCCCAGCTCCAGCAGCACGTAGTTGGAAATGTCCACGACGTTGTTGATGCTGGCCACGCCCGCGGCTTCCAAGCGATTCTTCAGCCAGGCAGGCGAAGGCTGAATCTTCACACCGCGTACCACCCGCGCGGTGAAGCGCCCGCACAGCTCCGGCGCCTCGATCTTCACGCTGACGGCGTCGCCGGTCTTCGCCGACTTGCATTCCGCGGGCTTGGGCACAATGTGTTTCAGGGGCAACCGGTAAATCGCGGAGATTTCCCGCGCGATGCCGAGCATGCCCAGGCAGTCGGGCCGGTTGGAACTGACTTCCGCGTCAATGACGGCGCCGTGTGCACCGTTTTCGATGCCCGCGACGTTGGTGCCGGAAAGCGCCAGGCGCGAAGCAATCACATCCGGCGGAGCGGCCACGTCCACAAATTCTTTCAACCAGTTGTAAGCGACTTTCATGCGCTATTTCCTGTCGAACTGCCCGAAATAAACTCGTGTGAAGTAGTCCATGCGAACACGGCCATCGCGCTGGTTTGCGGAGAAAAGACGCTGCAACTCCGCCATCATGGGTGCAAAATTCGGAGGACCTTCCTTGGGGGCATAGGAACTGCTCAGCAAGCGCCCGCACAGCCCTTCCCAATCGAAAACCTGGTGATTCGACAAATCTCGCGAGCCAAGGGCGGGGTCATTAAGAAAATCGCGAATGGTTTGCGCCTCCGGGTAGGCATCGCGAACGCTCTTGTAGTCGTTGCCGAAGCGTTGCAGCAAGGCTTCGTACTCGCGTGCGAATAGCGTTTCATCCATGCGGCGATCATTCCAGGCGATGATGACCCAACCACCGGGCTTCAGGATGCGCGGGAACTCCGCACGGGCAGCGGCGGGCTGGAACCAGTGAAACGCCTGGCCTGCGGTGATGAACTCGACGCTGTGTGCCGCGAGCGTTGTGGCTTCCGCGGAGCCGGTCACGCTGTGGAAATTCGCATATTGTTGAAGGAAAGCCTCGCCGGCGGCGCGCATTTCGGGATTGGGCTCCACGCCATGAACGCGATTGCCGTTGTCGAGGAAAAGTTTGGAGAGCAGCCCGGTGCCGGAGCCAATGTCGGCGATAACGTGCTCTGGATGCAGGCCGCACTCTTCACGGAGCAACTGCACCACACCGGAGGGGTAGCCCGGGCGGTAGCGCGCGTAGTCCGCGACGCGATTCGAAAAGCGTTGTTTGGCGTCAGCAAACGTCATAGCACTCCGAACGAAATTAGTCGGACTCGACCGAATCGACTACGTTAGCTTGAGGCGTCTCATCTCGCGGAGGATTCTTCCAGCGAGATACCGTGCGCGATGACGACGTGCTCCACCTCCCGCTTTTGCATTTTTTCCGGGCAGGAAACGAAACTTGATTGGAATATAGATGGCTGCCGGCCGTTCTGAGTCCTTTTGCATTCGATCTCCAACAAACAACGCCCTCTTTATAAGAGTCCGGTTTTTCCTGTTGTAATAGCGAGAGAACGCCTGGAAGAGTACGAAGTCGTTCTTCAGCTTCTTGTGGCACTTCCATAACCAAATCTTGAGCACATTGGAAGAAGGATCGCCCCTCCGCAGCTCTACTTCGATCAATAGAAGGGGGCCACCCCCCAGCGGTTGTCCAACAAGGTCAACACTCTGGCGCTCACCTCTTTCGGGCTTCCATTCAAGTCCGTCTTTCCAATCATAACGACGATTCGCTGAACTCTCAGTGAGTCTTCTCTGTAGGTCTCGCACGAATTCTTTGGATCGAGTCATCAAGTCACCTCCGGTGGTCCTCATGGAAACTGGCGCAGAAAGCGCACGTCGTTTTGGAAGAATGCTTGAATGTCGTCGATGCCGTACTTGAGCATGGCCAGGCGGTCGATGCCGATGCCAAACGCGAAGCCACTCACTTTTTGGGGATCGTAGTTCACGAAGCCATAGACGGCGGGATCAACCATGCCCGCGCCAAAAAGTTCGATCCAGCCTGCGCCCTTGCACTTGCCGCAGGTGCCGCCGGAATTGGCCGTGCCGCTGCCGCCGCAAAAGATGCAGGAAGCGTCGAATTCCACAGAAGGCTCAGTGAACGGGAAATAGCTGGGGCGGAAACGCGTCTTCACGCTTTCGCCGAAGAATTGCTTCACGAAATAGTCGATGGTGCCGGTGAAATCGCAGAAGGTGATGTCTGAATCCACGGCGAGGCCCTCGATCTGATGGAACATGAAAGAGTGCGTCGCATCAGGATTATCGCGGCGATAGACCTTGCCCGGCACGATCACGCGCACGGGCGGCTGGCGCTTCTCCATGGTGCGAATCTGCACGGGCGAAGTGTGCGTGCGCAGAAGAAGCGGGCCCGGCGCTCCTTTGGGCAGTTCCAGGTAGAACGTGTCCATGTCATCGCGCACCGGGTGAAACTCCGGAATGTTGAGCGCCTCGAAGTTGTAGTAGGGCGTTTCTATCTCCGGGCCTTCGACGACGGAAAATCCGATGGAAAAGAAAATGTCCTCGATCTCCTGAAACACTTGGCGTATCAGGTGGTGTGTGCCGATGGGGCGGATTACGCCGGGGAGAGAAAGATCTTCGGGCTTATCGATCTCTAGGATCTCCCCGGCAAGTTTCACATAGGAATACGCTGACTCAACGTGTCCCGAAAAATATTGAAAGTAAGTGCCTACCCATCGACGCATTTCTTTCGGAGCAGTGTCAAGCCAATTCCTCTTGACGCGGACGCAGACGCTATCGTTACGTCCGAGCCATCTCACTCGGAATTCTTCGCGCTCCTCGTAGGTGATAACCTTCCGTTGCTCGGCGTCAGCAAGTTCAGTAAGTTGGCGAAAGAGGTGCTCAATTTCTCCACCAGTTGACACCCCTAGATCTGCGAAAGGCAGCTTCGTTTTTTCGAGAATGGCAGTCATGGCAGTCTCTTCTGGTTCTCATTATAGGGGCACAGACATGCCGCGCACCCCAAAAGAAACGGCGCCCGCCTCAGAAGGCGGCCGCTACAGTTGCCGGAGCAACGATCTCGCGCGCAGGTGCGGGGCAAGCCCCGCACCCATAAATGACGGAGCGACTTGCTACGCCTTTTTCGTGCCGGGCTTGGGCGCAAAGGCCTTGGCCTTTTCCACGAGCTGCGCGAATCCGGCGGCGTCCTTCACGGCGATGTCTGCCAGAACCTTGCGGTCCAGAGTCACGCCCGCGGCTTTCAATCCGTGGATGAGCTGGCCGTAGGTGATGCCGTTCTGACGGGCGGCTGCGCCGACGCGCTGAATCCACAGCCGGCGGTATTGCCGCTTCTTCACGCGGCGGTCGCGCTTGGCATAACGATCGGCGCGATTGGCCGCTTCCTGTGCGGACTGGTAAAGCTTGCTCTTGGTCAGGAAGAAGCCCTTGGTCCTCCTGAGATACTTCTTACGCCGGGCCCGGCGCTTGGTGCCGCGTTTTACGCGTGGCATGGGTTTGCTCCTTCATCTTTCGGGGAAACAAAACGGGTTGCGGCAAAACGCGGTGAGGCGCTTCACGCAACGGGTTTGTTTCCAGTGGGATTCGTTGGCCGAGCGAACCCGGCAACGACCAGCGGCGGTCTTGAAGACCAGCGCCACGATCCCGCGTTGCGGGACCTAACGGCCGGCAGGCACCCGTGTAGCTCTGCCTGGCACGTTATTGCGGAACGTTTGCTCCGCAATCTCTTTGTGCGTGGCGCAGGCACACCGCGCCACCACGAAACTTACGCTCCGTAGGGCAGCATCTGCCGCACGGCGGCCACGTCGGTCTTATCCACCTTCGTGAGCTTCTTCAGCTTGCGCATGCGCTTGGCCGCCTTGGTACCCAGCAGGTGGCGCTTGCCGGAGTGCATGCGCAGAATCTTGCCGTTCGCGGTGATTTTGAAGCGCTTGCGCGCGCCGCGATGTGTCTTCAATTTCTTTTTGGGCTTCAAGGAATTGCGCGGCATTGCTTTGGATCCTCCCCCGCGTTGATGCGGGCCATGAAAATCGGCCCCTGCATCTGGAATTTCTGGCCGAAGTTTATTCGGCGAAAACAACTAATCCAACGTGAATTCACTAGACGCTCTGTTGCGCCGGCGTGGTGCTGCGCGTCGGCACGCCTGCACCCTTTTTCGGCGCCAACAACGCCACCAATACGTTGCCTTCCATGCGCGGCATCGTTTCGATCTGGCAGTGCTCGCCGATTTCGCCGAGGAGCCGGTTCATCTTGGCGCGTCCCACTTCCTGGTGAGCCATTTCACGCCCACGATGAAAAATCATGGCGCGAACTTTGTGGCCTTCCCCGAGGAACCGGATAATCTGATTCTTGCGCACCTGATAATCGTGTTCCGCAGTTGCCGGACGAAACTTCACTTCCTTCAACTGCGAGCCGCGGCTGCTTTTGCGCTGCTCGTGGGCCTTCTTGCTCTGCTGGTAGAGGAATTTGCCGTAATCCGTGATCTTGCAGACTGGCGGATCCGCGGTGGGCGAGATTTCCACCAGGTCCAATCCTCGTTCGCGGGCCATACGCACGGCCTCGAACGGTTGCATTACCCCGAGCTGAGCTCCTTCTTCGTCGATGACTCGTACTTCGCGCGCCCGGATCCGCTCGTTTATGCGGATACGGTCGGCTTGGCGGAAATTCCGTTCAGCGATAAATCCCCCTTGGCAGACAAAAGGCGCCCGGTGAACCGGGTTGCACCCCGTTTTGACACCCCATCCCCTGAGGCCTCAGCCAGTTCGGGGCAGGTTGTATAGTATATCACGCCAAGGGAAGCGTACAAGATTAGGATGCCGTCAAGCTCGCCGGTGCCGGCTACTGGATGGTCCTCTTCTCAATTTCCTGCTGCAGGGCGGCGACGAGGTCGGCGATGGGCCGCGGGCCAAGGTCGCCCTTGCTGCGGTGGCGGACGCTGACGGTGCCGGCTTCAGCTTCCTTGGGGCCGACGATCAGCATGTAGGGAATTTTCTGGAGTTGCGCGTCGCGGATCTTCGCGGGCAGCTTTTCGTTGCGGTCATCGAGATGCACGCGGATGCCGTGATTCTTCAGCGTTTCGTGAATGTGCTTCGCATAGTCCTGCACCTTTTCGCTGACCGGGCAGATCTGAGCTTGCACGGGAGCGAGCCACAGCGGGAAGGCTCCCGCGTAATGTTCGATGAGGATGCCGAAGAAGCGCTCCACCGAGCCGAGCAGGGCGCGGTGCACCATGAGCGGCTGATGGCGCGCGCCATCTTCGCCGACATACTCGAGGCCGAAGCGCGCGGGCAGGTTGAAATCGAATTGCACGGTGGTGAGCTGCCAGGAGCGCCCAATGGCGTCAATCAATTTCACATCGATTTTCGGGCCGTAGAACGCCGCTTCCCCTTCCATGTGCTTGTAGGGAATCTTCATGCGCGCCATTGTGCTGGCCAGGGCGCTGGTGGCGCGCTGCCAGTCTTCAGGCTTACCGGCGTAGCTTTCCGGATGCTCGGGATCCCAGTCGGAAAGTTCCACCTCGAATTTGTCGAAGCCGAAATTCTTCATCACCGCATATGCAAAATCGACGCAAGCTTCCACTTCGGCTTCAATCTGCTGCGGCGTGCAGAAGATGTGCGCATCGTCCTGGGTGAATCCGCGCACACGGAGCAGGCCGTGCAGAACACCGCTCCGCTCGTAACGATAAACGGTGCCGAGTTCCGCCAGGCGCACAGGCAGATCGCGATAGCTGCGCAGCTTCGATTTGTAGATCAGGATGTGGCCGGGACAGTTCATCGGCTTCAACTGGTAGTCGGCCTTCTCGACCTCCACGGGGCCGAACATGTTTTCCTTGTAGAAATTGGTATGGCCGGAGGTCTTCCAAAGATCGAGGCGCATGATATGCGGTGTGAAGACGAGATCGTAGCCGCGCTTGAGCAGCTCCTCGCGCAGCCAGTTTTCCATCAGCGTGCGGATCAATCCGCCCTTGGGATGCCAGAAAATCAGGCCGGGCCCGGCTTCTTCCTGGATGCTGAAAAGTTCGAGCTCCGTGCCGAGTTTGCGGTGATCACGGCGCTTGGCTTCCTCGAGCCGGTGCAGGTATTCATCCAGCTCCTTCTGCGAGTAGAAAGCCGCAGCATAAATGCGCTGAAGTTGCGGATTCCCTTCCTGGCCTTTCCAGTAGGCGCCCGCAACGCTCATCAGCTTGAAAGCCTGAATCCGCTTGGTGGAGGGGATATGCGGGCCGCGGCAAAAGTCGATGAATTTGCCGGTGGTGTAAAAGGAAACCATTGGCTCATCGGCTTTCTCTTCGATTAGTTCGCATTTGAAGAGCTGCTGGGAATCCTGATAGAGCTTCAGGGCTTCGGCTTTGGGCAGCAGCTTGCGCTCGTTCTGCAGATCCTTGGCGGCCAGCTCGTGCATCTTCTTTTCAATTTTCTCAAGGTCTTCCGGAGTGAAGGGCTGCTCGCGCAGGAATTCGTAGAAAAAGCCGTTATCAACCGGCGGGCCGATACCCAGCTTCACGTTAGGATAGAGATCCATCACCGCGGCGGCAAGCAGGTGCGCCGCAGAATGGCGGAAGACGTACAGCGCGTCGGGATCCTTTTCGGTGAGAATCTGCAGTTTGACATCTTGATCAAGCGGACGGCACAAATCGAACAGCAAGCTACCGTCTTCCGCGGGATCCACGGAGTTGGAGAAAATGCCGGTCCTTTCCTTAGCGCCGTTACCGCCCGTTGCGGACACCTTGGCCACAAGCGCGGCGTCCGCGAGACGCGGGGAGATGGACTTGGCGATATCGATGGGCGTGGTGCCCTTGGGAACGTCTTTGACGCTGCCATCGGGAAGCGTTACGTGGATTTGATCCATGATGAGTCTTCCTAACCTGCAGAAAATCTGCCGGGAATGTAATTCACTAGAGTATCGGCGGGTGCGGGCAGGGTCAAGCCACTGCGCCCGAAATTAGACCAGCGTGACGCCGGGCAAATTAATGTCGAAATGCGTATCGGAAGTGATGAGTTGCGCTCCGTGGGCCTGCGCCGTGGCATAAATGATGGCATCGGCCATGTGTAACCCATTTTGGAGGCTTAAGCGTGCCGCCAGGAAGGAGAGACTTGCATCCAACGGGATGAGACGGTCCCTGAAACCAGACGCATGAGCTGCGAAGTCTTCCGCCAGGGCGCTCCCCTTCCTCGCGAGGAGCGTCTTATAGACTTCATAAACAACGATTGTCGGAAGAAGTAGACTTGCGGGAGATTTTAGGAACGGAGCAAACAGATCCGCCTTGGTGTCCTCGGTCAAGTACTCAAGCCAGCCGGAAGAATCCACGACCACGAATTTAGAAGCGGTCGTTGCGGTCACGATAGTCATCCTTCCACTGCATGCCTTTGGCGATGCCGCGGAGTTCCTTGAGGGAGCGGGGACGTTGGAGGCGGATGGAGCGATCCAGAATGAAGATTTGCAATTCCTCGCCGGGCTTTAGTTCGAGAGCCTCGCGAACCTTTTTGGGTATGACGACCTGGAATTTAGGGGAAACTCTTACCGTATCCATGGCAAACTCCTAGCCTTAGTGTATCGATCACAGGGTCGTATGTCAAAGTCTCTATCGATTATAATAGCGTCATACGCTCGCATGACGATTGTTGCCAGTTCTCACACACTCTGATCTGGAGACGGAGGGGATCTTTGCCTAGCGACTCATTTTCCGTTTAGGAGGTCCTGCAACTCAGGGCTAGAACGGTAAGGGTCGAAAGCCGGCTCGAGTTTCAGCCATTCAGCGAAAGCGGCGGGACCCTGGCCGAGATCGCGAGCGCGGCGCAAGGTGGCGAGGGTTTCCTTCTTCCTGTCAGCCAGGGAATAGGCGACCGCCAAGTTCCTCCAAGCGCCATCGAATTCCGGAACCGCTTCGGTGGCGCAGCGGAAAGAGCGAATCGCGCTGGGATAGTCCTTCATCTCAAGAAAATGCGAGCCGGACTCCAACGAATCAATGAAGACAGCGGCGACGGCGCGCCGGTAAATCCGCAAGCGCTCCGGGCGCTTCTCCGTTTCCGTGTAGGAACGCAGTTGACGCACCTGGTCCACGAGGGTTCGGGTGTGTTCAGAAATAGTCGTCGAACTCTCCATGGGGCTGTAAAGGCCGTAGGAGATGGCCGAGGTGAGTCGTCCTTGCTCATCGAACTCGCCGCGCTCGCGCTTGGCGCCTTCACGAACGGATTTTTCCTTTTCCAGAGAATCCACTTTGGCACGAACCGCTGCGACATCCTCCAGGCCGTCGAAGGTCGCCGCGACCTGAACATTCTGGCGCCACGCGTTGAACAGGTCTCCTGCCTGCTCCAGCGAGCCGGCGCGAGCGACCTCCTTCGCGAACTGCGCGTTGAGGAACGCACCGACGCGAGGAGCGATGTGGGATTTTTGCGCCTGCACCGCGAACCAGGCTAAGGCTTCCTGCATGACTTCCGGCGGCGCCCATTGATGCCGGCCGTTGAACACGCGGAGCCAGTGGGGATAGCCTGCCTGGCTCAATTTGTCCTGCAGCGGAATCAATTCGGCGTAGTTGAAATCGAAATCACCCACGGCAGAGAAGACAGCGAAAGTCGAACCGCGCGGCGGCGCAGTGCCCGAAAGAAAGCCGGCGCCGTTAAGCAAGACCCCTGCCGCGCACTGGCAGCGCACCGCCAGCATGGCCGCCACGCGCGCACCGCCGGAAAATCCCGCGAAGTAGATGCGCCGTTCGTCGATAGGAAATCGCGAGGCCACATCCTGCACCATGGCATTAGCGGCTTCGATTTGCGGGCCGCGGGGACCGTTTCGAGAATTGTTGGATGCGGCCAGGATGTAGCCGAGCTGTTCCGCCGCCTCTTTCTGAAGCTCCACGGGCGCTTTCCCGTACGCGCTAGGGTCGAAGGAAAAAACGATGGGCCAGCTGTGATCGGGAGAATAGTTGGAAGGTAGATAGAGTGCGTAGGATTGTCCGGGATGGTTCGCAGCGACCACCTGATCGAGGACGACCCCGGTTTGAAAAGATGCAGGCGAGGGGGACGTCTGCGCTGCTGCCTGACTCGTCGACGTTTGTGGCGTGAAAAGCGCGAGTAGAACAAATAAGAGTTCGATCACCAGACGAGTATATCTCAATCGGATTTGCTCAGAGCGGGGCGCCGGCCGCATGGAATTGGGGGAGAAGCGGGTTACAATCAACTCTTTGTTTGCACCATTCCAGGCGATCCAAGGGAGACGAATGAAGTTCCTTTCATTTTCACTACTTGTAGCCCTGTTCGTTTGCGTTCCCGCGCGGCTCGCGGCGCAAGGAAATCCTGCGGTACGCGGCGCCGACGAGCGCTTCACAGCGGACGAATAGCAAACAGGGCGAGGAATGACATTTGCCGGTATTTGAGGAGCCTGCTAAGGGAGTCACGAACATGAAGACAACCATTTTTGGGACTTTGGCGTTTGTGTGCCTTGCGGCGCCTTCGCTGGTGCACGCGCAACAGCCAAGCGCGGTACGGCCGGTGCATACGTTTTCGATTGTCGCGCGCGACCCGCGGACGGGCGACCTCGGAATGGCCGTGCAATCGCACTGGTTTGCGGTGGGCGCCGAGGTGACCTGGGCGGAGGCAGGAGTTGGCGCGATCGCGACGCAATCGTTTATTGACCCGAGCTACGGCCCGCTCGGGCTGGATCTGCTGCGCGCAGGCAAGAGCGCGGATGAGGCGTTGCGCGCGCTGCTGGCCGTGGATCCCCACGCGGATTCCCGGCAAGTGGCCATCGTCGATTCCCAGGGAAATGTTGCTTGCTTTACGGGGGCGAAGGATATTCCCGCGGCAGGATGCGCCGTGGGGAAGTTGCACAAGACGGCGAGCGGCCAGGCTTCCCAGGCGGACAGCGTCATGGACGAATTGGCGGAGAAACTTGGCTTGCGGATTTATCTGGGCGCGGACTTTTCCGCGCAGGCCAACCTCATGGAAAAGAACACGGTGTGGCCGGCGATGGCGCAGGTTTACGAAGAAAATGCGCACGCAAGCTTTGCCGAGCGGCTGGTGGCAGCGCTCGAAGCGGCCCAAGCCCAGGGCGGGGACATCCGCGGCAAACAATCGGCGGCCATCCTGGTAGTACGCGGCAAATCCACAGGCCAACCGTGGGCCGACAAGATCGTGGACCTCCGCGTGGACGATTCCGAAGAGCCGATCAAGGAATTGAAGCGACTGCTGAAATACCACCGGGCGTACGAATATATGGAGCAGGGCGACGCCTGCTCCACGAGCCGCGACTGGAAATGCGCGGTGGAGAACTACGGTGAAGCGGAGAAACTACTGCCGGAGCAGATGGAAGTGGTGTTCTGGCACGCGGTCACGCTGGTGACCAGCGGTGAGGTGGAAGCGGCGCTTCCGCTATTCCGCAAAGTTTTCGCAAGAGAACCCAAGTGGGCGGAACTGGTTGGACGTCTGCCGAAAGCCGATCTACTTCCCGATGACCCCAAGTTGCTCGAGCGGATTAAAGCGCAGTTGCCGCGATAAATCGCCGCGGCGTATTCCGTTATTTCTTTTGGCGCGCGGCTTCGAGTTGTTCCCAGGCGGCATCGGGAATCATTGCCAGATCGTTGAATTCGCCCGCGCCGCGGAGCCACTGCCCGCCGTCAATCACCACACATTCGCCATTGATATATTCGGCCATGTCGCTGATCAGGAAGACCGCGAGATTGGTGAGTTCGCCGTGTTTGCCGAAGCGCTTCATGGGATGCTTGTTGAGGGCATATTCTTCAAACTGCTGCGAAGGAATCAGCCGCGACCACGCGCCTTCGGTGGGAAACGGTCCGGGCGCGATGGCGTTCACGCGGATGTGATATTTGGCCCATTCCACCGCGAGCGAAGCGGTCATCGCCAAGACGCCCGCCTTGGCGCAAGCGGAAGGCACAACGTAACCCGAGCCGCAATTGGCCGCGGCGTAGGTTGTGGAGATATTCAAGACATTGCCGCCGAGTTTTTTCGCGATACGCCGCCTGGCGAAGGCCTGGGTGCAATGAAAAGTGCCGTTGAGGACGATGCCGACAACGGCTTGAAAGGCATTGGGCGACAATTTTTCCGTGCGGGCCATGAAATTTCCGGCGGCGTTGTTCACCAGCGTATCGATTTCGCCCCAGTGATTCTCGGCGGTGGTCATAGCGGTTTCGACGGCAGCGTATTCCCGGACATCGCACGTGGTGAAAGCGGCCGCGCCGCCATCGCGGTGAATCTCTTCGCAGGTCTTTTTGAGGGGCTCTTCGCGGCGTCCGATGAGGAAGAGTCGCGCCCCGAGCTTGGCGAAGTGCAGGGCCATGGAGCGGCCGAGGCCGGTACCGCCGCCGGTCAAGAAGATGGCGCGGTCTTTGAGGAGATCGGGCTGAAACATGGAGCACCACCTTTCGGAACGAGATTGTATCAGGCTACAGCGCAGACGCAGCAGCACCGCGGGAGTTTGGAGCCGCGCGATGGCTGGAAACCCCGCGTTCAAAACAAAGGCGGGGTGGGGACCTGGTCCCACCCCGCCTTCAGGCGCGGCAGCGGTTTCCCGCTATCCGCAATGACGCCGTGGAATGAGCGTCTCTTTGCTGGCTTCCCGCTTTGCAGCCCAGACTACACGACCTGCGGCAATGCACCTGCTCGCTTTTTCCATCTTCGAGAGATGGCCTCGTCCGGCTTCACCTGTTTTGTTCATGGCACCCTCGACCGGGGTGACGAGCGCGGGGCGGATGAGCACCCACGCTTCAGGGAAGCGCAGCCAGGAGCGTATCCACGGCGTGAATCAAATCCTTCCAGGCCGCTTCCACGGCCTCTTGAAATTTTGCCAACTGGACGTCATCGGCATCCTCCAGGTCCGCGATGCGCCGCTTAAACTCTGCAAAGCTGGTGCGCACGTATTCGAGTTCCCAGTAATGCTCGAGCTTGACACTGACCTTTTGCTTGGCGAACCGGCCCTTCAACTGCGCCACGCGGGCCGCCAAATCCTCGACTTCCCCGACAACCTGGTCCAAGTACGCTTCCTTCAGCAACATGACTGCCTCTCAACGCCAGAGGGGCAAAGACAAAAATCCCCCGTGGAGAAGAAAGCAGTTGATTCGCCAAAAGGGAGTTGGGCTAAGGGACTGAAAACAGGATGGATGAGGGTTTCTCAGAGAGAGAACGAACTTGCACATGGGTGGAAAAACGCAAACGCCCATGGCAGGGGCTGAAAATCACTCAGTTTGTTAGGGAGGATTGGGGCTGCTGTTGGGTGGAACAAGCCACAGGTGAATTTGCGGCCCAGGATTTGTTTGACGGACGACAAGATCCAAACTGGAGTGGAGAACTCCAGAAGGCAGGCCGTCGGCAGCGTGGCGGAGACGCTCGTATGAGCGGATCCAGCGCGACAGAAATGCGGGGAGTGCGACCGCGAGTAGTCCTATTGGGCCGGGCCGATGGAGGCGGGGATGGGACGGCCGAGGGCTTTCTCGTACTCCGCCATGTAGACTGCATTACCGGGAAATTCTTCGGTGAGGTCCTTCAGGAGCTTCTGAGCGAGAGCATTCTGTTTTTCGCGGCGAGCAGATAGCGCCAGAAGGATTTGAGCGAAGGGTTTCAAGTAGCGGCCGCCATCCACGGTCTTCTGCACTTCCTCCATGCCAAGTCGTTTGTCGCCGTGAATGCCGCCAAACCAGAGCATAAAGCGCGCCGACCCGGGCAGCGAGCCGATGATGTAGTTGGCGCAGCCAAGCGCGACATAGGCGTCGTAGGCATCGGGGCGCTGCTTGAGGAGCATTTCGGCGTTGACGTTGGCTTCTTTCAGGTGCTTCAGTGCGTCGTAATGTTTCTTGAGGAGCATGCTGCTGGCGTTTGACTCCATGCCAGCGGCCAGCGTGAGGACGTAGAGACCCTCGGGATCGCGCGAATGTTTATTGAGGCGCAGAAAGGCGAGTGTGCGGGCCTTGGTGATGGCGGTTTCAAAACCCTGGATGCGGCCGGGATCAGGGGTACCCGCAATGCCCCCGAGGAAGCGTTTGTCGTTTAGGAAATAGTCGCTGGTGAGAACGTGCTGGAGATAAAACTCCTCGAAGAGATAGCTGGCAGCAATGGCGACCTGGCCGAAAGGCTCCTCGGGATGATCGGTGGCCCACTGCTCAAAGATTTCGCGGGCTTCGGGGAATTTTTGTATGTACAGATCGTGAAAGCCATTTTCGAGTTCGGGGATTGAGGAAAACGCCGGCGTATCACGTGGCGGCGCGGAAGCGACTTGCGCGAGAAATGGGGGAGCGACCATAGTGAAAGTGATTCCCGCGGCCGCCAAGATTGCGTAGAAGTAGCGCATCATCGAAAACCCTTCAGAACAATCCCGGCACAAAACGGGGTTTGTCCGACATGACAGCGCGGTACTGCGCATCGGCGAAGAGCACACGCTCTTCGGTGGCGAGGCGCTGGGAAAGCACCAGAATATGGGCGAGCGAACCGGCAAGCGCGGTGATCCATGCGGAATGGATCAGCGGAAGGACCAGCATTTCGACGAAGACAGCGGCGTAGTTCGGGTGACGGACGTAACGGAAGGGGCCGGTGGTGACGACGCCGAGGCTGGTGGAGTTCACGACCTGAACATTCCAATGATCGCCGAGAGTGCGAATGACCCACCAGCGGACGAAATTGGCGGCAAGAAAAACGACGAAGAAGATTGCGGCAAGAACCGGATAGAAAGGGCGGTGGAGGAACACCACTTCGACAGCGGCGCCGATGAGGACGGAAGTGTGCAGGAGAACCATCCAGCGAAAACGGGGATCATCCACTTTGGCGGCGCCGCGCGCGACCATCTCCTGCTGGTGACGGCGGGAAATGCGGAGTTCCACGAGGCGCAGGGCAGCGACAGCGCCGAGGAGAACGAGAAAGGCGATAACACTCAGTTCCATTGCAGCAACAAGAATTCGGCGCTGAAGCCGGGACCAAAGGCGCCCGCCAAGGCATATTCACCGGTCTTGAGAGGGCGTTTCTCCAGCCACTCCTGAAGAATGAAGAGGATGGTAGCGCTGGAAAGGTTGCCAACATTCCTGAGGATGTCCCAGGAAGGCTGAGTATCGCACTTGCAGATGCCGAGTTCTTTTTCGATGTTGCCGAGAAGGCGCGCGCCGCCGGGATGCAGGATCCAACCCTTGATGTCGCTTTGGACCTTGCCGCAACGCGCGAGGAAATCGTGCACCAAACCCTGGATCTTGGCGCCGATCATCTCCGGGACGTCCTTGGCGAGAAGAATGTGGAAGCCGGAATCGCGGAGGTCGAAGCCCATGGCGCCGAGGGAATCGGGGAAGGTATAAGTTTCGGTGGCGAGGATGCGCGGGCCGGGCTTCTCCTGGCCGGTAACCACCACGGCGGCGGCGCCATCGCCGAAGAGGATGGAGGAAATCAGATTGGCTTGCGAGATGTCCTTGCGCTGGAAAGTGAGCGAGGGCAATTCCACGGCAATAATGAGAACATTGCCGCCGGGATTGGCGCGAAGATAATCGGCGGAGCGGGAAAGGGCCATGGCGCCGGCAGCGCAGCCGAGTTCGGTAAAGGGCATGCGGCGGACATTGGAGCGAAAGCCCATCAGATTGATGAGGTGCGCGTCCAGGGAAGGAATCATGAAACCAGTGCAAGAAACGGTGATGATCAGGTCGATGTCGGTGGGGCGAAGGCCGGCGCGCTCGAGGCACTTCTCGGCGGCTTCGCGACCGAGTTTGACGGCGTGATCGATGTATTCATTATTGGTTTGGGCCAGGGGGCGCGGCTCGATGGTGTAGTCGATGGGGAAGATTGCGTGGCGATGATGCACCTGGGCGTTGTCAACGATGGACATCATGGCTTCGAGGCGGCGTTCGGGGATATCAAAGACGCGGCCCATGTAGTATTTCACGTCGTCGCGGGTGATGGAGAAAGGAGGGACAGCGGTCGCGGTCGCGGCGATGATGGCATACGGGGAATTGCCGTTCGATGAAGCGGGGCTCGGTTGACTCACATGCACCATCCACAATGCCAAAGGAGTAGACACAATAATTCGCGACCCAGCATCCCCAAGGTGCAACTGTACAGGGCGGAATATTCGAGAGGCTTACTTTACATCAAAATTGGCCGAAGAGGAAACGGTACGAAGCCCAGAGCAAGGTGACGTAGAGTACACAGACTAAAAACGAAGGGGATAGAGATGAACTACAAGACAACGATTGGGCGTTGGGCGGCGGTAACCCTGATACTGGAGATTCTCCTCGTTGGGGGCGTGTTGCGGGCGCAGGAGAAGGCCAGCCCTCTGCTGGTGATGATTTCAATTGATGGATTGCGGCCGGATTATGTGACGGCGGCGGACGCGCACGGGGCGAAGGTGCCGAATTTGCGGCGATTTATGAAGGAAGGCGCGTACGCGGAGGGTGTCACGGGAGTGGTGCCAACGGTGACGTACCCGAGCCACACGACGTTGGTGACGGGGGTGTGGCCGGCGACGCACGGGATCTGGGGGAACACGACATTCGATCCGCTGCAGAAGAACTATCAGGGCTGGTATTGGTACAGCGAGGATATTCGCGTTGCGACACTGTGGGACGCGGCGGCGCAGGCGGGGCGAAGTACGGCGAGCATTCAGTGGCCGGTGACGGTGGGCGCGAAGATTACTTGGAATATTCCGGAATTCTGGCGGGCGGGGACGCCGGACGATGCCAAGCTGCTTCGCGCTGTATCCACGCGTGGACTGCTGGAAGAGGCGGCGGGGGAGATTGGGGAATACCGTGGAGGGATCGATGCGCCCGCTGAGGGCGATGAGGTGCGCGGAAAGTATGCGGTATGGATTTTGGAGAAGAAGAAGCCGGGATTGCTGACGCTGCATCTGACGGCGCTGGATCACATAGAACACGAGACGGGAACATTCAGCGCGGAAGACATTGCGACGCTTGAACGGCTGGACGGAATTATCGGAAAAGTGCGGGAGGCGGCGGAGCACGTGGCGCCGGGGCACGCGATTGTGGCGGTGGTTTCCGATCATGGCTTCGCGAATTACGACCAGCAGTTGAATCTGTTTGCGGCGTTTCGCGAGGCGAAGCTCTTTACCGTGGATGACAAAGGGAAGATCACAGATTGGCGGGCGATGCCGTGGGAGACGGGAGGGTCGGCCGCCATTGTGTTGAAGGATCCGCAGGATAAGGCGACGCTGGGAGAAGTGCGCGCGCTGCTGGCGAAGCTGGCGGCGGACCCGGCGAACGGGATTGACCGCGTGCTGGAGGCGGAGGAGCTGCACAAACGAGGTGGGTATCCGAATGCGTCGTTTTTCGTGAGCTTGAAGCTTGGTTGGCGAACGGGCGCTGCGTTGACAGGGCCGGTGGTGGCAAAGGTGAAGCCGGGAGGAACGCACGGTGAGTTGCCGGACGTGCCGGAGCTGCGCGCGGCGTTTTTCGTGGTGGGGCCGGGGATTCCGGCGGGGCGGGACTTGGGTTTGATTGATATGCGAGATGTGGCGCCCACGCTGGCGAAGGAAGCGGGGCTGACACTGGCGGGTGCAAAGGGGAAAGCGGTGCTGCCGTAGGGGAGTTCCGTTTTGGGAAGGGGGTGTACCCCCCCTGGTTTTCTGTAAGTGTTGAAAATAGGGGAGTTAGCAGGAGCAGTGTCTGTAAGTGAGGATTCTAAAGTGGTTGTAAACCACTTGTTTTGTTACACTTCTGCAAGAGTTGATTCTGGAGGGGTTAGAGAGAGGGTGCGGTGCAAGTGCGGATTCTGCGGGGCTTAGGTGTGTGGGGCGCGGCGGGGGGACGTGGCAAGAGCAAGGCACAGATTAACTCAGTTACAATTATACAGGAAAGTAATAGAAAGTCAAGGGAAATCCTGCCTGGGGCAGGTGAGGCACGACATAGCGTTTGTGTTGCGATTCCTCCACTCCGGGATGGCAGAAGGCGCCATCCCTCCGGTCGGAATGACGACGTTGCGAGCCGCTTGGCTGGTGGGGTATGAAATGTGCTGTCAACGATCAGGGGAGGGATTTGTGGCGGGCGGAGCGGAGGATGGTGTGGAACTGAACGAAGACGTGGTCGTCGTCGGCGTGCTGATCGTGGCAGGAAAAACACATGGGAGCGGGGAGGGCTTTGGCGGTTGCGGCGAGGTCGCCCCCTTCCCCGAACGAGAAGTAGGCCCAGCCTTCCTTGAAGCGGGATGAATCCTTGACGGAGACGGCGAGGCCGGTCATTTCCCCTTCAAAATAGCCGCCCTTGTTGATGCTGGCTTTCTGAGCGGGCTGGTAGACCACAAGAAGGAACGTGGTTTTCTCGGGGAATTTGCCGGTGGAGCGATAGGTATCGAAGGCTTCGGGCTGGGTGTAGACGTTGTGAAATTCGCCGGGACCCTGCGTGTGGTCGTCGGAATAGGACATGCCGATGTTGGAGCCGACAAAGATCCAGTGCTCGAAACTGGTGGGGCGGAGGAGCGCTCCAGAGGCGTCGAATTGCGGGAGCGGCATGGACGGAGCTTCTGGCGCGGCGGAAGAGCGGGACTCGACGAAAGGCAGAGTGACCAGAAGAGCAGCGATTGGGAGAAGAAGGAAAGCTCGCATGGTGGTACCTCGCGACGGGGAGATTGTGCGACGAAATGGGGAGGGAAGCAAGGAGGGAGAAAAACAGAAGATAGAAATTAGAAATCGGATAAGAGAGAAGAAAGAAAGGAGCAGAAGGACGGTAACACAGAGATCACATAGGGAAGAACACAGAGTTCACAGAGAAGAGAAGAAGCAGCAGATTCCTCCGCTCCGGGATGGCAGAAGGCGCCATCCCTCCGGTCGGAATGACAATTCTTCTGAATTGAGCGGTTAGTTGGCGGCTTGCTGGGAGGCGCGGATTTCCTGCCAGCGGCGGGGGCGCTTGTTGTACTGCAAAACTTTTTTGCGGAGGCGGATGGATTTGGGCGTGATTTCGACGAATTCGTCGTCGGCGATGAATTCGATGGCCTGTTCGAGGCTGAGCTGGCGATGCGGGATGAGGCGAATGGCTTCGTCGGCGGAGGAAGAGCGCATGTTGGTGAGCTTTTTCTCCTTGGTAACATTGACTTCCATATCCTGCTCGCGGGAATTTTCGCCAACGATCATGCCTTCGTAAACTTCGATGACCGGGCCGATGAAGAGTTCGCCGCGTTCCTGGAGGCCCCAGAGCGCGTAAGCCGTGGAGACGCCGGGGCGATCGGCAACTAGCGCGCCGGTGGGACGCAGAGCCATGTCGCCGCCGTATTCCATCCAGCCTTCAAAGATGGAGTGAATAAGAGCGGTGCCCCGGGTATCCATCAGGAGCTGGCTGCGGAGGCCGATCAAGCCGCGCGAGGGGATTTTGAAGTCGAGGCGAACGCGGCCGGAGCCGTGATTGCTCATTTTGAGCATTTCGCCGCGGCGGCTGCCGATGGTTTCCATGATGATGCCGATGAAGCTTTCGGGAATATCGATCACGAGGCGCTCGACCGGCTCGAGCTTTTTGCCGTTTTCAGTGCGCACTACGATTTCGGGCTTGCCGACCATGAGTTCAAAGCCTTCGCGGCGCATCGTCTCAATGAGGATGGCGAGCTGGAGTTCGCCGCGGCCGAGAACGCGGAAGGATTCGGGTGTGTCCGCGTCTTCAACGCGAATGGAAACGTTGGTGAGGAGCTCTTTGGCGAGGCGATCGCGGAGATCGCGCGAGGTGACGTAATTGCCTTCGCGGCCGGAGAGCGGGCTGGAATTGACGCTGAAAATCATGGCGAGAGTAGGCTCGTCAATGATGAGCGGCTCGAGGGGCGAGGGAGTTTCAAGACTGGTGAGCGTTTCACCGATCTGGATGCCTTCGACGCCGGCGATGGCGACGATGTCACCGGCGGAGACGGAATCGGCTTCATCGCGTTCGAGGCCGCGGAAGGTGAAGAGCTTGGTGATTTTGGTGGAGATGAGCCTGCCGTCGAGTTTGCTGATGCCCACTTCCTCGCCGCGATTCAACGTGCCGTTGAAGACACGGCAGATCGCCAGGCGCCCCAGGAATTCGGAGTAGTCCAGATTGGTGACTTGAAGCTGGAGGACGCCGGCGGGATCGCCGGTAGGAGGCGGGATTTTGGCGACGATGGCTTCAAAGAGCGGGAGAAGATCGCGGGAGTCATCACCGATCTTACGATGAGCGACGCCAGCGCGGGCGTTGGTGTAGACGATGGGAAAGTCGAGCTGGTCTTCGGTGGCGTCCAGGTCAATGAAGAGATCGTAGATTTCGTTGAGGACTTCCTTGGGACGCGCGTCGGGGCGGTCGATCTTATTGAGGACAACCACCGGGGGTAGTTTGGCAGCGAGGGCTTTCTGAAGAACGTAGCGGGTTTGCGGGAGCGGGCCTTCGCTGGCGTCAACGAGGAGAACGACGCCGTCGACCATGCGGAGGGCGCGTTCGACTTCACCGCCAAAATCGCTGTGGCCGGGCGTGTCCACGATATTAATCTTGGTGTCGTGGAAGAAGAGAGCGGTGTTTTTGGCGAGGATGGTGATGCCGCGCTCGCGCTCCAGGTCGTTGGAGTCCATGACGCGCTCGACGACGGCTTCATTGGCGCGAAAGATGCCGGATTGGCGGAGCATGGTGTCCACCAGGGTGGTTTTGCCGTGGTCCACGTGAGCTATGATGGCGATGTTGCGAATCTGTTTGTTCATTATCGTGAAAGCGTTTTGAGATAAAAATAACTGCTGAGACAACCAGTGCCGTTCCAACTATTTGATCCACAAATTAGACTTGGGCCAGCGTGCGGATCATGCGTTGCGAACAAGATCGACGGCTAGTGCCATTCCAACTTGTTCCAGCAAATCCCTTCGAGAATACTCACTCCGTGTTCGCGTCAGATGCTTGGACCGTCATTTGGCCGAAATAGTTGGAACGGCACTAGCAGGAGAAAGTTGGACCGGCACCAGCAGCCCGGACGAAACCTTTCTTCATCGGATACAGGTGCGGTTACAAACTACTATTTTAGCAGAGGCGGAGCGGGCGGGCCAATGAAGGATTTGGGGCGTGGTGAGGGCAGTTATTGAGCGGGCGGCTTGCGGGACGGCGCGGGGATCTGCGCTGCATCAGTGGAAATCTGGATAGATCTCGTCAGCGATCCAGTAACTTTCCACGAGAATGGCGAAGAGCGTTCCTACCAACAAGAGTACCCAGCGGCGGCGTCTCCAAACAGCGGCAAGGGCTGAGTGCTGCATAGGAATGTCCACCAGATAGGCAGCGCAGTAACAAGCGTTCGCTAGTAATGCGAGGATGAAGAAGAGAAATAAGGAAGGGAGTGTCAATGCTGGGCGGAAGTGGGGCCAAGTCACTACAAGCCAGGCAACAACGACCACGGAGAGGGCAAGGTTATAGACAACACGGCGCGGTTCCCAAAATCGGATGGCCTCGGCGAGGAGGGCGCGAAACGGAGCGAGCGGCGGCTGGGGGGAAGCGGACGGTGGCGTTGGAGGAGGAGATAGCATGGGAAAAGGATACGCCTTTACTTCTTATTGTCAAGTACTTTGTATGACAAAGCAAATTCTTCGCGGTAGCCGGGGATTTAGGATGCGCCAGCGGGAGGGGGGTTCGTGCGAATGAAACCGCATGGCTGAGGGCACGGAGGTGGGTGTGGTATGCTCACGGCGAAATTTTGTGGGCGTCTGAAAATATTGGGGCAAAGGCGAGGATGCGAATGAACAGAATGCGGAGACAAATTTGGGTGCTGGCGGCGGTGCTGTTGCTGGCCGTGGCGACTGGGGCGCAGGAGCAGAAGGCGGGGCGGCCAGACCTAGTGAAACTGTTCGAAAAGAGCGAAGTGATGATAGCGGTGCGGGATGGGGTGAGGTTGCACACGGAGATTTACACGCCGAAGGACGCGAAAGAGCCGTGGCCGATCATTATGATGCGAACGCCGTACGGAATTTCCGCGTGGGACAAGGGTTACAGCCGGATGCTTTATGAAAATGCAGACCTGTTCGCGGACGGATACATTTTCGTGTTCCAGGATATTCGGGGGCGGTACGGCTCCGAGGGAAAGTTTGAGATGAACCGGCCGCTGCACGACCCGAAAGATGCCAAGGGGGTGGATGAGAGCACGGACACCTATGACACGATCGAGTGGCTGGTGAAGAACGTGGCGAAGAACAACGGGCGCGTGGGGATCTGGGGAATTTCGTACGACGGGTTCTTGGCGGCGATGGCGATGGTGAACCCGCACCCGGCGCTGAAGGCGGTTTCCGAGCAAGCGTGCATGGGGGACGCGTGGATGGGCGACGACTTTTTTCACAATGGGGCTTTCCGGCTGAGCTACGGGTTTGAATATGCGGCGCTGATGGAATCGTCGAAGGAAAACTATAAGTTCTCGTTCGAGAGTTTCGATGTGTTCGACTGGTTCCTGCGCCTGGGAGTGTTGTCGCACGCAAATGAGCGGTATCTGCACGGGAAGATACCGACGTGGAACAATTTCGTGGCGCATCCGGCGTACGACGAATTCTGGAAGATTCATGCGATCGAATCGGGGCTGAACGAGGCGAAGGTGCCCAACTTGAACGTGGCGGGCTGGTGGGATCAGGAGGATTTTTACGGGCCAATGCGGACGTACTCGAACCTGGAAAAAATGGACGCGAAACATCTGAACTACCTGGTGGTGGGACCGTGGAATCACGGCGGATGGGCGAGCGGGCCGGGGAATTCACTAGGGGAAATACCGTTCGGGTCGGACACGGGGGTGTATTTCCGGCAGAAGTTGGAAGCGCCGTGGTTTGCGTACTGGCTGCACGACAAGGGGAGCTTGCCACTGAAAGAGGCGCTGCTGTTCCAGACAGGGAGCGACACGTGGACCAGCTTTGACGCGTGGCCGCCGCGCGAGGCGAAGACGAAGAGTTTGTATTTTGGAGTGAACGGAAGGCTTTCGTTCGAAGCGCCGAAAACGGAATCACGCGAGGCGTTCGATGCTTACGAGAGCGACCCGGCGCATCCCGTGCCGTACCGGCACCGGCCGGTGGACATGACATATCCGCAGGATCATCCGGGAAGCTGGTACACGTGGTTGGTGCAGGACCAGCGGTTCGTGAACGACCGGCCGGATGTGGTGACGTGGCAGACGGAAGAGTTGAAGGAAGACGTGACGCTGGCGGGTCAGGTGACGGCGAAGCTGTATGCGTCCACGACGGGAACGGACAGCGATTGGGTGGTGAAACTGATTGACGTGTATCCGCAGAAAGTGGAGAGCGATTGGAAGCTTTCGGGATACGAGCTGATGATCGCGGACGAGATCTTCCGCGGGCGTTACAGGAAATCGTATGAGAAGCCGGAGCCGATTGTGGCGGGGGAAGTGACGCCGTACACAATCGATTTGCACACGGCGAATCACGTGTTTTTGAAAGGGCACCGGATTATGGTGCAGGTGCAGAGCACGTGGTTCCCGCTGTATGACCGGAACCCACAGAAGTTTGTGGCGAACATCTTTGAGGCGAAGGAAGGGAATTACCAAAAGGCGACGCAGAAGATTTACCGGTCGAAGGAGTATGCGTCGAGGGTGGAGATATCAGTGGTGCCGGAGGGTGCGGGGAGATAAACCACAGAGGGATTCCTCAATCCGCGGACTGCGTTCGGATTGACGAGTTTGCTTAATGGGGGCGGGGGGATAGGCGGGATGGAGAGATTGTGCCGCGATTCCTCCGCTGCGGGAAGGCACCCTTCGGGGCTCGGGGCAAGGAAGGCGCCGTCCCTCCGGTCCCTTCGACTGCGCTCGGGGCAGGCGGAATGACAGGTTGTCTTGGAGGGGGGCGGCAGGCAGGAGGGGAAATAAAGTTTGTCGGCGCGTTTGCGGTCGTAAAAGCGGCGGCAAGCCGCCGCACTCCAAATCAACCTGAAGTCGCAGAGAGATTCCTCCGCTACGGGACGGCAAAAGGCGCCGTCCCTCCGGTCGGAATGACAATGTAACTTGCATGCCGTTGCCAGGGTATGCGTGGGGAGCGAGCATTATTTTGTGGCGGCGGGCATTTCGCCGGAGTGGAATTCGGTCCAGGGGCCGGCTTTCATGTCACGCAAGTAGGGTTCCTGCCAGGCGAACTCGGGATGAGCGGCGAGGAAGGGCTTGGCCAGGAAATCTTCTCCGCAAGGATGGCCCGTGCGAGCGACGAGGCGCAGGTCCTTGGCCATAGCGGAATTGGAGGCTTTGCCCTGGACGGCGCCACCGGGATAGGAAGGCCCCCACGCCCAGATCGCAATGCCGCGCGCATTGGCATCGACGTGGCCGCAGAGCGTGCGCTCATTCGCCTCAGTCTTCTTCTCAAACGAATCGACGTGGTCGGCGAGCATCTGCTGGGCGAGCGACACATCGATCTTGCCCTTGTTTTCATTGAGGAGTTGTTCCCAACGAACGCGGCGGGCGTTGGGCGAGGATTCCAGATTATTAGGGTCAAATTGCGGCGTGTCTTCCTTGAGGACTTTGGGATCGCGGGCCCAGTTGGAGCCGGCGTAGACGCCGTCTTTGGTGCGCCAGAGTTTGTAGGCTTTGAGGCCTAGCTCGAGTTGCGCGATTTCGCCGGTCTTGCGATCGCCAAGGAGCCAATCGTTGGCATAGCCGCCGTTGTTGCCGTCGAGCATGATGCGCGTGTAATCGTCGATGGAGCTAGCGTACTGAAGGGCTTTGCGAGCGCGGAAGAACTCGGGCTTGCCGTTGGGATCCCAGCCTTCAAATTGCGTGATGGTGGTTTCCGTGACCATGAGGCCATCGGAATTAATGCCGAAATCGTCGTCGCTGGCGATGACGCCGGGGAAACCGTCCATCAGGATGCGATAGCCGTGCGCGGGCTGAATGTCAAAGATAATGCGCCAGCGTTCGCCGTTCATGTAGCTGGTCCAATTGTTGTGCGCGATGACGATCTGGCCGTTGTTGGTCCAACTGCCGGTGGCAACGAAGGCGCTGCAGTTGCCGGGGCTCTTGAGATTCGGGGCGCCCGCGAGTTTTTCTTTTTTGTTGAGCCAGGGAACATAGTAGTCGGGAACTTCTTCGAAGGAGTTGAGGGCCACGATGTCGTAAACGTCGAGCTGCGAACCGGTACGGGCGTTCAGGCCTTCCACGATGCCCTGGAGTTCCTGCTGATATTCGGGATCGATCTTGGGCCAAAGCATTTCGCGGGCAACCTGGCGGAAGAAGGCCCAATCGCGCTGCGTGGAATGCACCATACCAGCCTGGACGGCGGGAAAAGCGTCCTCGATTTCCTTGGCGAGCATGTAGCCATGCTGGAAGCCGACGGTTGCGGGGTCCCCTTCGAGATGGATGTAAACCCAACCGCCGCGCTCGAAGCTGTAAGTGCTTTTCAGGCGGGGATCGTTGGAGGCGGCGTGCTCGCGAGCGTAGGCGACGGTGGAATCGAGGTCGGTCTTGGCGGCTTCGGCATCATTGGAGTGCTGGCCAGCCAACCACAAGAGAGCAGCGCCGACGACGAGGATGACGACGGCGGCGAAGCGACGAATTCCATTGGACATGGAGAGAAGCTCCTTGGAATGACTTTGGTAGGACTTAGTGTACTACCGACGAGGAGGAATTACGGATTGTTGGCAGGGCCTGCAGCTGCAAAAGCGGCGACCCTTCGAAGCTCAGGGCAAACGAGCGGACGCACTCCAAAGTTATTTTGCCGGGGGCGCAGACTTGGCGGGAGGCGCGAGGTCGGGAGGCGGGCCGATGTTATCGGGCAGCTTGCCGTTGAGGGAGTCGAGGAATTGCAGGAGATCGTCGCGCTCGTCGTAGGTGAGGACATCGAGCGAATGGATTTCCTTGTCGAGATGAGGATTCCAGTTGCCGCCGCCGATGTAGTGAGCGAGGGCGTCCTTGACCGTGGGGAAAGTGCCGTCGTGCATGTAAGGGCCGCGGTTGGCAAGATTGCGAAGCGAGGGCGTTTTGAAGGCTCCCATGTCGGCATCGTTCTTGGTTTCGCTGTAGCGGCCGAGGTCATTCAGATTGCCGCGCGTATCGGCGCCAATGCCCAGATTGTGGAACTTGTTGTCCGTGAAAAGCGCGTAGTCTTTTCCGATGGGGTGGCAGACAGCGCAATTGCCTTTCCTGGTGCTGATGAAAATTATCAAGCCGCGCTGGGCGGCGGAAGGGAGCGCCTTCGAGTCGTGGCCATAGTAGAAACGGTCGAAGGGAGAATCGCCGGCGATGACGGTGCGCTCGAACGAGGCGAGCGATTTCACGACCATGTCAATGGTGATCTGATCGGTGCCCCAGGCCTTCTTGAAGAGTTCGGGGTACTTCGGATCGGCTTGCAGGCGCTTCACAACGCCATCTAGGGAATGGGCCATTTCCACGGGATTGGCCATGGGGCCTTTGGCCTGTTCTTCGAGGCTTGGCGCCCGGCCATCCCAGAATTGCAGGGAGTTATAGGCGGAGTTGATGACAGTGGGGGAGTGGCGCGTTCCCAGCTTGCCGCCGACGCCTTCGGAAAAGGGGCGGTTGTCTGAAAACGTGAATTGCGGGGCGTGGCAAGAGGCGCAGGAAATTGTGCCGTCAAGGGAAAGTTGGGGATCGTAATACAAGCGGCGGCCGAGCGCGATGGTTTCTTCCGTCGGCGGATTGTCTGGAGGAATCGGAACCGGCGGCAATCCCAAAGGGGCTTTTATTTCTACCGCTTTTCCAACGGGCATTATCGCAGAATGTGGAGGTGCGGACTGTGCTCTGGCGGGAAGGTAAGCGAGCGCAGCGAGGAGAAAGAGGCCCAGAAACACTAAGACAAAGAGAGCGAGTTTGGTGGCGGGTTTCATGAGGGCACACCTCGGGGGCGAGGATAACGTTCGGGAGGACAGGGTAATGTGACCGTGGTCACAAAAAGGAGGGGACGGGCAAACGCCTCCCCGTCCCCTATCAATTTGTTCCAAACTGCGGCAGATTATTTTTGCCAGGGGCTTCAGCAATAGCTGCAGGCTTCGTCGGCCATGCCGTTGCCGTTGCTCATTCCGTCCTTCATGCGACGCAGACGGCGGCCGAGGCGCTCGGCAAGCTGATGGCGCGCGCGCCAGAGACGCGCCTTGAGGGTGTTTTCTGTAACACCAAGCTTCTTGGCCGCTTCAACCGTGGAGTAGCCCTCCACTTCGCGCAAGAGGAAGGCGGTACGGAGAAGAGGCGAGAGGTCGTCCAGGTTTTCGTTGATCATTTCGCGGATTTCCGTGCCGGCGTAGACCTGCTCTGGATTGGGCCCGTGATCGGCAAAGCGCTCGGCGATGGGCAGTTCGTCCTCGTGCTGCGAATCGTCGAGGGAAACGGCGGGGCGGGCCTTGGCGCTGCGGCGCTTCATCAATGCGGCGTTGATGACGATGCGCGTGAGCCAGGTGGAAAACTGCGAACGCCCCTCGAAGCGCTTCAGATTGCGATACGCAGAAAGCAGACCATCCTGCAGAGCGTCTTCGGCGTCCTCGGCATTGCCCAGAACGCGAAGAGCGGTCTGGAACAGTTGGCGATGGTAGCGGCGAAAAAGAGTCTCAATCGCCTGGGCATCGCCACGCTGGCCGGCCCGGATCAGCTTCTGTTCGCTAAGTTGCGGAATACTCATCACTTGCGTTGCCATTTGCTCCCCCCATGTAGCTTACTAAGAGTAGTTCAGCATAAGAAGGTTACAGAGACGTTGCAGCCTCAGTGCACAGGTGCCCCCCCTATACCTTCGTGAACGTAGCCAGGGTGACAGTAACGGCGATCACCCAGGGGTTGATCGGGCCGTCCGGCATACGCAACTTCGATGTGATTTTCCCCAGCATTAGTTGCGAGTCTTCCCGTTGCATTTAGTCAGTAATTACCGTTGCTTCTACATTCATGCCCGGCCGGAGGACGGCTACTTCCGGCGAAATGGGATCCAGGACGATTTTCACGGGGACGCGCTGAACAACTTTGACGTAATTGCCGGTGGCGTTTTCCGGAGGGAGCAGGCTCAGCACCGCTCCGGTTGCACCCGAGATGGAATCGACATGGCCGCTGAAGGTCTTGCCGTAGGTATCTACTTTCAGATAGGCCTTTTGGCCGGGTTTCATTTTCTGGAGCTGGGTTTCCTTGAAGTTGGCGGTGACCCAGACGTTGCGGAGTGGCACAACGACAAGCAAACCCTGGCCGGGCTGGACGATTTGTCCGGGTTCGACCTGCTTGTGTGTGGCGATGCCATCGACGGGCGCGACGATGTTGCAGTAACTCAAGTTGAGGAGAGCGGCGTCCAGGGCGGCGCGCGTCTGGTCCACTTTCGCGAGCTTGGCTTGGGCGTCGTCCGAGCGCATGGCCACGCGGCGCTGATCGGCGTGGGCGGAAAAGACGCCCGCCTTGGCCTGATCGACGCGCGCCTTCGCGGCCTCGAGCTGGGCGCGGGAGATATCCACATTGCGCTTGGCCTGAGCGAAGCGCTGCTCATCCGCGTTCAGAGCGCTGAGGCTGGCATCGGCGTTGGCTTTAGCGGCGTCGAACTGCTGCTTGGAGATCTCGCCCTTTTCCATCAAAGGGGTGTAGCGCTCTAGATCGGACTTGGCGAGCTGGGCGTTGGCGCGGCTGCGATCGACGTTGGCCTGCGCAAAAGCGAGGTCCGCGGTTTGCGCCTGCTCGTAGGAAGCCTGCGCGCGAAGGAAATCGGCTTGTGCTCCGGCGAGTTGCGCATCCGCGCTGGATTGGCCGCTGGCGACATTTTCGCTGGTGCGGGGAACATCCACACCCGCAGAACGCGCTTCGCCTTCCGCCAGAGCCAGCGCGCCCTTGGCCTGATCGACGGCGGCCTGATAATCCGCGGGCTCAATCTGGGCGAGCACCTGGCCGGCCTTCACGGCTTGATTGTCCTCCACGAGGACTTTGCCGATGCGTCCCGAGATTTTGGCAGCAATGGGGGTGATGTGGCCGTCAACCTGAGCGTCGTCGGTGGTTTCGCGATTGTGGAAATAGAGGAAGAATGTGACCAGGGCGGCAATCAGCAGCACACCGCCAATAGTCAGGAAGCGGCGCACTTTCGGGCTGAGAAGACCCTGCGGCGTCAGATCCGTCTTGCGCGGCTCCGCAGGCGGCACTTTGACGTTTGCCGCATTCTCCAATCCAACTTCAATCTCGACACTCATCGCATCCTCATTTCGAGTAGGTCTTTTCCATCTGCCCAACCGCGCGCGCAAAGTCTGCACGAGCCTGGTTGAAGCGGTAGAGCGCCAAGATCTGATTGTCGTTGGCGCGCGCCAGGGAATCCTGGGCGGAAATCACTTCGATGTTGTTAGCCACGCCGGCCCTGAAACGATCGCGGGCCTGGCTGACTTCTTCTTTTGCCAGATCAACGCCCAGATTGGCGACCTGCACTTCAGAGCGCGCTGAAGCAAGGTTCAGCAGCGAGGTCTTCACATCGAGGGCAATTTGATTGCGTAAATCGGCTTTCTGCTGTTCCAGCTTCTGGACTTCGAGGTTGGCCTTGGTGATTTCCGCGTGAATCCTGCCGCTGGTGAAGAGCGGGAAGTTCACGCTGGCCTGATACTGATACGTCGGGATGCTGTTATTGACGGATGTGCCGAGATAGGCCCAGTCGCCGTCGAAGCGCAGTGAAGGCACGCGGGAGAATTGCGAGGCCTGCTTCTGGTAACGAACGACTTTTTCCTCTGCGAGAATGGCCTTCCATTCCTGGCGATCGGCGAGGGCGGTATCAATGCTGGCTTCGACTTCGGGCTGCGGCGTTTCGAAGAAGCTCAGCGAATCGGCCAGCTCGACCTTCTGGCGCGGATCAAGGTTCAGCAACTTGCTGAGGCCATAAAGGGAAACTTCGCGATCGTTTTCCGCTTCGATCAAGCGCTGCTTTTCGTTTTGCAGCTCGACGTTTGCACGGAGAGTGTCGATGCCCGTGCCCACACCTTCTTTTTGCAAATCGGCGGCCTGATCATAGAGAGCCTGAGCGAGCTCCACGCGGGATTTGGAAGCCTCGACGTTGGCCACAGCGCGCAGTGTGCCGATGTACTGCGATACGACCAGCAGGATCACCTGCTCGCGAGTGGAGAGGCTGTTGGCCTTGCTGGCATCCACGGCGCTGCTAGCCGCTTGGTACCGCTTCCAGAGAGAAAGATCCAGGATGGAACTGCCGAACGCGGGTCCAACCGCAAAGATCTGGTAGGGACCCAAGTGTCCTGGGAACGGCAAACCGGGGAACGACTCGCCTCCGAATTGGGCCTTGAGGTTCACACGATTGGCAGATTCCGCCAGCCTCATGTTGGCCTGAGGCAGAAGGTCAGAACGCGTGATGTTTTTGTCCTGGACGCTTTCCGCGGCGGTCAGGACGGCGAACTGTTGCGTGGGGTTTTGCTTTAAAGCGAGAGCGACAGACTGCTCCAAAGTGAGGCGCAGCGTGTTGCCAGGTGGATTGGCCGGGAGCGCCGCGGGATTGCCTTGCGCGAGCAATCCGGCGGGGAGAAGCAATAAGCTGAAAAAGACACCATAGAAAATGATGGGTGACTTCTTGCGACAGTCTGAGTCTTTCGTGGCGTCGGCGTCGTGCTTTGCGTCGGCCCCAACAATCTCGCTGACGATGGCCTGGTTGAGGCAGCCTTCGGCGATGAGTTCGCCACCGAGGCGGTGCATCTCCTTCAGAAGAACCTTTCCGGCGTCATCGATGAAACTCACACCGCAAAGATTGATACTGAACTTCTGGCGCGGCGAAGCGGTCAGGAGTTCGCGCCAGCACTGTTCGAGAGCGGCGACCCAGGGTCCAGCGAGGCGACCCTCGACACTGAGAGTGAGGCGGCCGCGCTTGGTTTCAGTTGTAATTCGTAGCATGTCGGGTATCTCTTCAAGTGGAGAAGGGAGCAAGGGTAAGGCCAAAGAGGGCGAAATGTGAATTGATGTAATATGCTTATTATTCATATAGTTGCGCTTTGAGTGAAGAAGACGCCATCAAGGTATAGGCCATTATTAGGTCATATGCCGTTATATAGACACTTCTATTTAGCCCATATACGGTCATGCAGCAATGATTATAGTTCACACATGAAGGAAAAGCCTTCTCCCAATCAAGGGCTGGATTACGAGGGCTTAGCGGCGCACGGCGATGGCTTGCATTTCGAAGTGGCCTTCGCGGAGAAGGGAGCCCGCGCCGATGAAGGCGCGCGCCGGGAAGTCCTTTGTGAAGTATGTCTTATAGGCGGCATTGAACTTGTCGTAGTAGGCCAGGTCGGTACAAAAGACCTGCACGTAGACGAGGTCGTCCATGGTCATGCCGGCAGCGGCGAGGGTGGTCTTGTGGCCGTCGAGCAAGAGCTTGATTTCATCTTCGATCCTCTCAGGTGCCTTGCCGGTCTTAGGATCGAGTCCGATGCTTCCGGCGAGATAGAGCGTGTCTCCAGCAAGAATAGCATTGCTGAAGGGTGCCTGGATGGGCTTGTCGGGCAAGTTGATGGTGCGGCGCATGGTTTGCGGCGTCGGTTTGGAAAAGGCGCCGCGAACAGTGAAGAAGGCAGCAACGGCGAGAACGCTAAGGAGAATAAGGACACGACGATTCATGCGAACCTCCTGTGAATGTTGTGCTACAGCGTTATTGCCGCGGGAGTGTAGTCCGCTTTGGTGGCTGAGAGCAAGTGTGAAGGGCGACGGAAGATTTCGTGGAGCGCCACCTACCGCGAGTGGCGAGCGAATCGCCGCGGCGGAGGAAGGAGTTTCTTCAGGGGCTAAAGCCCAACTTGGTGTGAGCCGATTTGTCGGAGCTAAAGCTCCGACCCCCTGACGTTCGGAGCACCTTCGCAGACTTTGAAGCCCCGGCCTCCTAAGGGCAGAAGCAAGTTGAGGAGTCTCTTATTGCTTTGGTGAATCGGGAGAAGCGGGAGCGGAGGCGGGGGCGGACGCTTCGGCCTTGTTCTTGTCTCCAGCAGCAAGAATTTCTTCGACAATGGCGGTGGTGCGATCCTTACTGAGCGTGCACGCGTGATCGTAGATGCGGCACTGGGCGAGAGTGAGCTTGCAGCCACAGGGGCACTCTTCGGCGTTGAATTTGTGCAAGGCAACGAGGCGTTGCTCAGGGGTCAGCTTCGTCAAGTTGACGCCAGGGAGCAGGGTGGCGCGGTCGGCGTGTTTCAGGAAGATTTCGCCGGTGTCCTGGAAAGTTTCGACCTTGGCGGCGATAGGCAGGTCCAGGAGGGCGCGGACTTCTGTTTCGTAAAGGGCGGGATTGAATAGCCCGACGTGCTTCTGCACGATGCGGCCTTCGCTATTGATAACGAACACGGTCGGCAGAGCGGAAACGCCGCCATAGGCAAAACGAATCTGATCGGTGAGCATGGCCACGGGGAAATTGATGCCCTCGGAATCGATGACTTGTTTCACAGTGTCCTGGTCATCGTCGTCGGCCAAGCCGATGATTTGCAGGTGGCCTTTATAGCGGTTCTGGAGTTCGATGAGGCTGGGGATTTCCGCGCGGCACGGGCCACACCAGGTGGCCCAGAAATTCAGGAGGATGACTTTGCCGTGGGCGGAGGCCAGGGAAAGATCCTCTCCCGCTAAATCCTTGAGCTGAAACTCAGGGGCGGGATCGGGATCCCGCACAAAGCGAATCACCGGCAACTGGGGGGAAGCCAGCAAGGGAAGGAGGACAAAAATCGCGAAGCCCAGGAAGCAAAAAGGGAGCAGCCTGAGAGAGCTGCGGCGGCGGTTTGGTGGCGTCGAGTTCATAGCAATGTCACTAGAATAATGGGACCAGACTGCAGCGGAAAAAGCAAAGCGCAAGACGATGGAATTGCTCAAGACGGCAGAGCTTCACTGTTTTGGTGGGCAGTATCCTCAATGGGGGGCGGGTTATTCAACTTCAAAAGGGGCGGCGGATGCCGAGCTTGCGCATGCGGGCTTGCAGGGTGGTGCGCTTCATGCCGAGAAGATTGGCGGCGCCGCGAGGTCCGGCAATGTGCCACTGCGTTTGGCGAAGGGCGCGGAGGATGTGCTGGCGTTCGGCTTCTTCCAAGGTGGTGATCGAGGCTGATGCCGGCAGCGCATTCGAGGCTGGCCCGGCATAACGCGGGAATTCCGTTGCCGCAGAAGTCAGGAGCGAGTCATGTGAAGGTGATGCACGTAGCCCGCAAATGGTGACTATCTGCCGCGGCCATGGCTCCGAAGAATTGCCGCCGGTCAGTTGGGGAGCGTGCCTGCCGTGAAGACATACATAAGGGGATCGCCCGCGTCGGGGATCGCGAAAAGTACCGCACCGTTAGTCACAAACGGAAAGTTCCCTCCATTTAGACTGCCAGATCCGTCCGGATTGATGGCGATCGCTCCAGAACTCGGCAGATTGGGAACCGAGGCGGTCGATTTCGGCGTGGCGTATTGACCTGTGCCCGAAAACCAGAACGCGCCGATGGATGCTCCGTCGAGCCCGGCCACATCTTCCTGCGTACTCGCGGCGTAATTACCGGAAATACCGGAGAGGACATAGGCAGGCGTGCTGCTGGATTGACGAACGAGAAGTCCGGAACTCGCCTCGGTGTCCGATCCAACCAGGAAACCAGCAATTTCATCATCGGCTGTGCCTGGAGCGGTGAGATAGAGCACCCGCGGTGTTGCCGCGAGTCCGGTAATGGAGACGCGTCCCGAAGCGGCTTCCAGCGTGTAGCTGCCATTCGAGTACGGTGTGCTGGAGTAGGTTCCCGCATCGTTTACGTAAAGGGTCGCGGTAGGAATCGCTCCAGCGCTGGTGGCGTGCAAAGTGCCGATTTCCGCAAGATTTCCAATGTTATTCCCGTTCATTGCGAGTCCTTGCGAAACCAGCAGGTAGTAGCCGTTTAGGGCACCCGCCGGGTGCGCCGCGCTGGAAGCCAGGGCGCGCCCGGAAAGCAACGGGGCAGAGCCTGCCGTGCTAGGCGAATCGATCGAAAGTAAAATGAAATCCGAGCCGTTCAGGATGTAGAACGCAAAGTCGAACGTGAGATTTCCGCCGGTAGTCGGAATGCTATAGGTGCCCGTCCCACGGCCCGTGGCTGCGTCGATCACGGAGTTCAGCGTTCCGTTCCCCCCGGTGAGTTCGCCCGATGGCATTCCCCCTGCATTCAGGTCTGCGTAGCCCGCGGAAAGCGCGCCGGATGAATTCGCAAAGGTTCCCGCAATGGCGGCGCGGAAATAGCCGGCAGAGTCCGCCGTCCATCCATCCACACCAAACGCAAAATTGGGCTGCAAGGAAGCGAGGGAAAAGGCGCTGGGATCCTGCGCGTGAAGGAAACCCGAAGCGTTTGAACCGCCGCCTGCATTGCCGGATTCGATGATTCTCCCCGACCGATACACCGATCCATCAAATCCGCCCAGGTTGAACGTAAACTGCACGCTGGAAACTGTGGCGGCCGTAATGCCGCGCGCCGTATCGTTCTTGGCTCGAACCGCTGTGCCATGCGCAATGTGGGGCGACACTCCCGAATGCTTTGCGTTGCGTGCATCCGCAACAAGTCCAGAGAAAGCCAAGGACAAGCAGCCCAGTGTGGACGAACCGAACGAATACGAACTCGCGGCCAGATTCACTTGCAACTGTTCGGGGCCGTTGGTGAATCCGTTGTAGTCCACCGTTGCATTTGTGATGCCGCCGCTGCCATTGGGCGTGAAGCTGCCGGCAATATCGAACGGATTGCCGCTTCCATCGGTGCCCTTGACCAGGAACGCGTAAGGAGTCGCGGGCGTCAAAGCGGCCTCGTTGCCGAGGGGTGTGCACGACGTGAATGCCGGCGAGGCGGTCGTAAGGGCCAGGCTTACGGAGGCGGCCGTTGCGTTCGCGGAGTCCGTGACGGTAAAGACGTAAGGTCCGTAGGCGCCGGCTGTCCTCGGCGTTCCCTCTATGACTCCGGCGCTGGTGACGTTGGCGAGGCCGGGCGGTAACACGCCACCGGATGTCTGTGTCCAGGTATAAGGAGGAGTGCCGCCGCTGGCCGCGAGTGTGACCGAGTAGGGCGAGTTGACAATTCCTTGCGGCAGCGCGCTGGTGGCGACGGCAGGCGCGCTGTTCGTAACCGTAATGCTCAGGCTTGCTGATGATGCGGTCGCACCCGTCGAATCCGTCACCTCGAAAACGTAAGGGCCAAACGTGCCTGTGGCCTTCGGCGTTCCGTTGAAAATGCCGGTGCTTCCCAGTGACACGCCATTCGGCATGGTGCCGCCGGAAGTTTGCGACCAGGTGTAGCCAGGAGTTCCTCCCGTTGCCGTGAGTGATGCTACATAGGGCGTTCCGACGACGCCGTTCGGGAGAGAAGTGGTCGTGACCGTGAGGATAGTGGAGGCGGCGCTGTGGCAGCCCGTCGTTTGGATGAAGGCGAACAGCACAGCGAGCATGAAGGCACAACGGTAACCACCGCGCATGGAGTCTCCCCTGAAGTCTGAATTGGCCCATGCTGCTCTTCCGCCACTTCGACGATTGCCGTTTCAGTTTTTTCGGAATCGAAAGCGTGATACGTGAAACATTTCCCGCGTACGGCAGCCACACAGAAAACAGCTTTGGGTCCAAAAGGTATTCCCTGGAGAGGGCAGAAAAGTTCCCCGTTCGTCCAGGCCAGTTGAGGCACTTGAGGAAGGTATTAGTTGGAATCTAACGCAAGTCTTGCAAGCACAAGGGGTTGGTCTATGGGCAAGGTTTTGGCGCTTCAGACGGGGCGGCGGAGGCCGAGCTTGCGCATGCGAGCTTGCAGGGTGGTGCGCTTCATGCCGAGAAGATTGGCGGCGCCGCGAGGTCCGGCGATGCGCCACTGGGTTTGGCGAAGGGCGCGGAGGATGTGCTGGCGTTCGGCCTCTTCCAAGGTGGCGATCGATGTTGATGCTGGTGGCGCATTCGAGGGCGGGGCAGCATAGCGCGGGGTCTCCGACTGCGTGGAGGTGATGAGCGAGGCGGGCGAAAGAGCACGCAATTCAGGGAGCGGAACGCGCAACTCCTCACCGAGGGAGAGGAGCACCGCGCGCTCCACGAGGTTCTCCAGTTCACGCACGTTGCCCGGCCAGGGATAGTTCACGAGCGCTTCCATCACGTCCGAAGGCACATACTCGACGGTTTTGTTTTGGCGGCGGCTGAATTTCTGGACGAAATAGCGCACCAACAGGGGCACATCTTCCGGCCGTTCACGCAACGGCGGAATGTTAATGGGGAAAACATTGAGGCGGTAGTAGAGGTCGCTGCGGAATTTGCGTTCGGTGACGAGTTGCGCGAGGCCGGCATTGGTGGCCGCCACGACGCGCACATCCACGCGCTGGGTGCGATTGCTGCCGAGCCGCTCGAACTCCTGTTCCTGCAACACGCGCAACAATTTGGGCTGCAGCTCGAGGGGAATATCGGCTACTTCATCAAGGAATAGCGTGCCGCGATCGGCAAACTCAAAGCGGCCGATCTTTTGCGTGAGAGCGCCGGTGAAGGCGCCGCGTTCATGGCCAAAGAGCTCGGATTCGAGGAGCCCGGCGGGAATGGAAGCGCAATTGACCTTGACGAAGGTGCGCTCGCGGCGCGGACTTAAATTGTGGATGGCGCGAGCAATGAGTTCTTTACCGGTGCCGGTTTCACCGAGGATCAGGACGGTCGTGCCGGCGGGCGCGGCCAACTCCACCTGGGTCAAGGCGCTCCGCAGGGCGGGGCTGTCGCCGATGATCTCCTCGAAATTGAGTTCGGTGCGAATTTCTTCTTCGAGATAAAGCTTTTCGACGGCGAGCTTATCCTTGAGCGCGTCAATTTCCTTGAAGGCCAGAGCATTTTCCAGAGCGATGGCCACCTGCGCGGCAACTTGTTGGAGGAGCTCCACATCCGGGGTGGAGAACGCCTGCGGATTGCGGCTGGCGAGATTGATGGTGCCGAGCGCGCGGCCGTGGGTCGCCAAGGGTACGCAGCACATGACCTCGACGCCCTCTTCGCGCAGCATGCGGATGACGTCAACGTTGTAGCGGTCGAGTTGCTCGCCGCGGGCAATGAGGACTCGCCCGCTGGTGAAACATTGTCCCGAAGGCGAACTTTCCACCGGAACGGTGAACTCGGTCTTTGGCAAAGCGAGAGTCGCGGGCATGTCCAGGGCATGGATCTTCAGGAGTCCGGTGACGGGATCGAGGAGCGCGAGGCTGGTGTAATCGTGCCGAAGGACAGGCTTGAGGGAAGAGACGATGCCATTGAAGAGCGCGGTGATGTCGCGGGTGCTGAGGAGGATGTTGTTGATGGAAAGGAGGGCTTGCAGGCGGTCGCGTTCACGGGAGAGTTGCTGCTGATAGGCCTGGGCGGCCTCCAGGTTGATGACGTTGTCCACCGCGACGGCGACTTGCGCGGCCACGCGCTTCATGAATGCGATTTCCACTTCGGTCATGCCTTGCGGCACACAGCGTCCGAAGCCCATGGCGCCGAGGCGGTGCTGCGCGGTGGTGAGAGGCACAATGGCAATGGTGTGAACGCCGGCGTCCTGCAGGCGCTGCATGAAGAGCGGGTAGCGGGCGTCCTTTGCGGTGTCGAGGGAGACGAAGGGTTGCTGGTTTTGCCAGACCCAGCCGGCGGGGGAATCTTCCACGGAAAGTTCGTGAGAGGGGGGCGGATCAGCGCTCTCGCGGGTCTCCAAAACATGGAGGCGCATGGTGTTCTTGGAAGGGTCGTGAAGAACGAGACCGAGAAAATCGAATTGCAGGACGGAGTGGAGGCGCACGGCGAGTTGGTGGAAGAGGGCCTGGAGATCGTGCTGCTGGGCAATTGTTTCGCTGACTTCCAGGAGGGCCTCGAATTGCCGGCTGGAAGAATCGAGGGGCGAAGGAGGCCGCGCTCCTCGGGCAGGATTTTGCGATTCCGCCATGAAAACGAGAATAGCACCCGGTTTGTCGGGCTCACAACTAAGGGAAGAGGGTGAAGCCCGGCGGGGCAGTTGCGTATACTCAAAGCGCATCGGCAGGGGTTGAGTTAGCGAGCCAAGGGAGATTTTTGGAGTGAGGAAGCTGGGCGCAAAAATCTGGACACGTTCATGGCTGGTGAGGCTCTTTGCGCTGGTGTTTGTTGGATTGGCGGGCTGTTCACAGGGGCCACCGCCGCAGAGGGGGACTCCCGAGGAATCGCAACGTGCTTCGTCAACAAGCGCTGGGCGCGCTACGGAGCGCTATGACCTCAGCAAAGACGAAGAGCGCGGCGGGCACACGCTCGAGCGTCACGTGGCGCGGACCGACGAAGAGCTTCGCGAACGGCTGCGCAACGAGCGCAACATTTCCGCTGCCTCCACCTGGACGGATCGGGAAACCGCCGAGGAGACCGTCGTGGAGGCGCTGCGGTCCGAGCGCGCGCGCATCGAGAGTTGGATGCGCCGCGGGTATCCCCGGGCGAATCTGGCGCTGCACTACGAACCGGGGCGCGACATCGGGCGCAGCCTGCGCCAGGGAGAAACGGAGGCGGTGCGCTGTCGAGAGGCCGTGATTGTGCTGCGCGCCGATGGACCGGATGCTTTTTATGTGCTGACCGCGTACCCGGAGGCGCGCGAATGAAACACGAGAGGAAGGGCGGCGCGTTTGTGCCGGCGAATTATCCGGCTTTGCGGGAATCCTTGCCGGGCTACCTGCACGAAGATTTTCAGGAGACGTCCGGCACGGTGGCGGAAGCGATGGAAGCTTTCTTGAACGAAGCGAGCGCGGAAGAGATTCAACAGGTGTGCGAGGAGTGGGGCCGGCTGCGCAAACAGTTTGCCGGGCGGCCGTTGAAAGAGTTACAGGCGGCGCTGGTGCGGCTGGGAATTGCGTGGCGACCCGCATCGGAAGAGGAGTTGCGGGGCTTGGACGAAATTCTCACGCGTGGCAAGGCATGATATTCTGATGAGGTTCTAGGCCCGTAGCTCAGTTGGTTAGAGCGCTACCTTGACACGGTAGAGGTCTGGGGTTCGAGTCCCCACGGGCCTACCATTCTTTTCAATAATTTAGAGAGTTTTCTTCTGAATCCGACAGAAACTTCACCTGTAATTCTTCACCTGTAAATTGGGTTGTCGGCTGGGCGAACAATTACCTCCCTTACATCTCCGGCCTTTAGAAGGGCCGCCGCTTGCCCTTGTGCAGGTTTAGCTTCGTTGCGGAAACAGCAGGAGCCAAGCTGTCCGTGGTTGCGGCGGGAGTCGTCGTTGGATCCTGACAGCCAATAATGGTGTTGTTGGTCCCTTGGTTCAGAACCGTAGTACTTGGATTTTCGCAGACGACTAAGTCTTGCGTTGTATTGGGGTCCAGATAAATTTGGGCCAAGCCCACGCTGCTATCGACCGTGAAGCCGCTTACGTTGTTACCGATCACGGTGCTTTTGGAACTGTTCCACAAGCCGATTCCGTCGTTTCCGTCAGCCCCCGTGACGCTGTTATTTAGAATCGCAGTGCCCTTGGTGTTGTAGGCACCGATGCCTTCAGACAGAGTGTCTTGTAGCTGAACAGTGTTGTTCCATGCTGCCGCATGAATCCAGGGGTTGGCGGCGTCATCCAGGAAGTAGAAGCCGTCGGCATACTGTCCAGCGCCGGTAAACTTGTTGTCATGAATCAAGTACCGGGATGGGCTGTTGGGCACAAATGGCACCCACGTGGGAACAACCCACATGCCTGCGCAAGTACCCGATGACTCGTTATAGGAAATCTCAAAAAACGAGTTTTCTGAGGCTTCCATGTCCAGCCCACCGCAGGTATTTTCGACGTGATTACCAGCAGAAGGCGAACCGCCAATGGTGATTCGGCTCGACGTGGAAAAAGCGTCCTGAGAAACGGCCACAAACAGATTATTGAAAAAGCTGCTCTGAACGGCAAACGAACCGCTTAGGAAGTAATAGTCGAAGCGAGCAGGACTATGGGGGAGCTCGCCACTGTAGTGAACTCCATTGGTTACGTTATAGCCCCAATCCGTTGAGAGAGCGCTGGGTTGGCCTTCCATGCGAATGCGGTCGATAGTGACGTCGGTGGGATGCTGCCCCATGAAGCCCAGGACGTCGTAAAGCATGGTATGGGTGGCAGTGTCATCCTCGTCTGTCCAAGGTAGCGTAGCTGGTACAGCAGTAATCTTGATGCTTAAGTCCGAAACGCTGATGTTGCCATCCACAAACTCAAACAGGCCGGGCCAGATACAATTTGTGAGGTTGGGCTGGCACGAAGTCACAAGTAGGCTCGTAACAGGAAGATTAGGAAGGGCTTCGATGGTCGTGCTGTCCAGGCCCATACCTTTGAAGGTTCCTCGAAAGTTGTAAACGACGACCTGCTTGGTGAGGTATCTTCCAGCGTGCAATTGCACGGTGCAGCCCGGACCTTTCACCACGCACGCATCCAGAGCCGCCTGAATGTTTGCGGTGTCGTCCTTTCCGTTTGGAGGTGCAACCCAAATCGTAGAACCACCTGCAAAGGCGGTGGTTGGCAGAATCATGCACAACCCGAGGAAGCAAAACAGAAGCGCAAGCCAATTACCAGCCCGCGCCCCTCCGCAATTCATATTGGACATTTGACTTTTCCTTTCCGCAACTGTCTGATGAATGGAATTACCATGACCTGAACTTGCCTTGACTTGTCGGCCTACTGGGCACTGAGAGCCAGGACTCACCCGCGAATGGCAGGTCCAGTTGGAATCCGCGGTGTTAGGAGCAAAAAACACCGTGGAACCCGGCTTGCCTTCCCGTGAATCTCCTTGCTAAACGCGAATGGGATCTCGCGAATAACCGTCGATTTTCCCGAAGGCACGTACAATGTGACAACTCTGGAGCTGACGAATAGCAGAAAGCAATGGATGGCAGATAGAACGATTGTCCCTCTCTAAGCGATTGAAGGCAGAGGCTACTAGCCAAAGAGGTCCCCGACCGAGCCAATTCGAACCTCTGCCTCTCATGATATAGTTCACGTTAAAGGCGGAGTTCTTCCATGGGCGAGCGCCCTGCGATTCCTCACGGCAACGTCGTCACCAGCGCAAGCAATGGGCGAGTTCGTTTCGGGACTTTCGAAGTGGACCTGTGCGCGGGCGAACTGCGCAAAAGCGGGCTGAAGATCAAGATCCACGGACAGCCCATCGAGGTACTGGTGACGTTGCTGGAGCGACCGGGCGAAGTGGTCACTCGTGAAGAACTGCAGCAGAAGCTTTGGGCTTCCGAGACGGTTGTAGATTTCGAACACGGCCTCAATAAGGCAATCAACAAACTTCGTGAGGCCTTGGGCGATGATGCAAATAATCCTTGCTTCATCGAGACCCTGCCACGCCACGGCTACCGGTTCATTGCTCCAGTAAATCCTCATTCGCAACCGACGATCGTGTCCGTCCAGGGTTTTCGCACTCAATGGGCAGTGGTTGCCGCGTTGATCAGTCTCGGCGCACTCGCTACGGCTGGCTATTTCTATTTCCCTCGCCCACCGAAGCTCACGGACAAGGACACCATTGTTCTTTCCGATTTCGAGAACAAGACGGGCGATGCGGTGTTCGATGGCACTCTACGCCAGGGGCTTTCTGTGCAACTGGAGCAGTCGCCTTTCCTCAGCCTGGTTTCCGACCAGCGTATACAGCAGACTCTAGCCTTAATGGGTAAACCGGCCGACGCGAAACTCACGCCGGAAATTTCAAGGGAAGTTTGCCAACGGACAGGGGGCAAGGCCGTCATTGACGGCTCGATTGCCCAGATCGGCGCGCAGTACAGTCTCATTCTGAAAGCTGTGAACTGCTCGACAGGAGATTCACTCACCAGCACGCAGGCTCAGGCGACGGATAAGAGCTATGTCTTGGACGCTTTGGGAAAGGCCAGTTCAGAAATCCGCAAGAAATTGGGCGAGTCGCTGAGTTCGGTCGAGAAATACGCCACGCCAGTCGAGGAAGCGACGACGCCATCGCTCGAGGCCCTGAAGGCCTACAGCTTGGGCCGCAAGACCTGGTTGGAGAAGGGGGATACCGCCGCTCTGCCTTTCTTCAAGCGCGCGGTGGAGCTCGACCCGAATTTCGCCATGGCCTACACCCAGTTGGCACTTCTCTATCACGACCTCAACGAAGTGGCGCGGGGGACGGAAAATGCGCGTAGGGCCTATGAGTTGCGAGGGAAAGTAAGCGAGGTGGAACGGTTCTTTATCGAGTCAAACTACTACAATGACGTGACGGAAGAGCTGGAGAAGGGCGCACAGACAGCCCAGTTGTGGCAGCAGGCCTACCCGAGAGACGCCACGCCACACTTACTGCTGGGATTTGATTCAGCCACCCAGGGAAACTGGGAAAAGGCGCTGGAAGAATGGCGAGTAGCGGTAAGTCTGGACCCTAATAATGGAGTTACCTATTATCTCTTGAGCCTCGCTTACATGAGCCTGAATCGGCTGGATGAAGCGGAAGCGGTATTCAAGCAGGCACAAGAGCGCAAGCTCGACAACGAGCAGGTGCTCCAGAGTCGCTACTGGTTGGCATTTCTGAAGGGTGATACGCCGAAGATGGCGCAACTGGTCTCCACCTCCATGGGAAAGCCGGGCGCGGAAGACCTGTTGCTAGCAGCGCAAGCAGACACGGAAGGTTGGCACGGAAAGCTTAAGAACGCGCACGAACTGACGGCGCGAGCGATGGATTCGGCGCGGCACAACGATGCCAAAGAGACGGCCGCAGGATATCAGGCGGAGGAAGCGCTGCGCGAGGTGGAGGCTGGAAACCGGGAGAAGTCGCGTATTGAGGCGAAGGCGGCGTTGAAGCTGGCCCCGAACCGTGACGTGCAGTGCATGGTGGCGCTGGCGCTAGCGAGGGCTGGTGGTACGACGGGGGCGGAAAAGCTGGCGGCTGAACTCGACAAGACATACCCCCTGGACACGCTCGTCCAGAGGTATTGGCTGCCGACGATTCGAGCGGCCGCTGCCCTCGACCGCAAAGACCCGAACCGCGCAATCGAACTATTGAAAGTGGCGAGCACGGTGGAACTCAGCACCCCTACGGGCGACCTCACGGTATTTATGTGTCCGGTTTATTTGCGTGGGGAGGTCTTTCTGATGCTGCACGACGGCAAAGCTGCCGCAGCGGAATTTCAAAAGTTCATAGACCACCGAGGAGTGGTGATGAACTTTCCTTGGGGCGCACTTGCCCGACTCGGCCTCGCCCGCGCCCACGCCATGCAAGGTGACACAGCCAAAGCCAAGGCTGCCTATCAAGAGTTCCTCACCCTCTGGAAAGACGCCGACCCCGACATTCTCATCCTCGTCGCCGCGAAAGCCGAATACGCGAAGCTGCAATAGCCACGACTGGAGACAGGAAGCTCTGCTCCAATTAATCGGGGTGCGTTTGATTACTTGTGATTGCGAGAGCGATATCTCTCTGCGCCGCCAACTTAGATTCGTCAATCGCCTGCGAGTACAGGTCAAGAGTTGTGCTCGCCGTCGCGTGGCGAAGCAAGCCCTGAATCGTCTTTACGTCTTTGCCTTTGTTGATAAGAAAGGTCGCGAGGCTGTGGCGGAAGTTGTGGAATCCGAATCGCTGCCCTGGCTCAAGCCGGATGCCAACCTTAATCGCAGCAGGACGAACTTTATCTTTCGCCATCATGCTGGCGCTCAGTGGCGTTTTGCCCTTCATCTTTGTGGAGGGAAAAACCCAATCCTCAGGCTTCCCATAGAGGGTATTCCGATGCCAGCTTTGAAGAGCATCGGCCAGTAACTCACCAAGCGGGACCGGAGCGGGCCCACCGGGTCGGCCAGGTCTGGGGTTCCCTTCGAAAACTCAGGGCAAGCGAGTCCCCACGGGCCTACCATTCCTGCCATGGGAATCCCGCAAGTTCAGAGAACCGCAACATGGTAGCCGGGGAGTGGCAGCTCCAGCGTTAGGTCTTGTCCTCCTGCGTCTCTCGGTGGTGATTATTTGCACAAGGCCCCATTCGCTGGCGCCGCTCTCTCGTTTATTCTTTGCTAGCCTGTAGATACGAAACAACATCTCCCGGATCACGGTTCTTCCAAGACTCTTTGGTTCGGGGCGGATCACTTTTCCAAAGGCATAACAGCTTGGGGGCCGTTGGAATTCCATCGCCAAGTCCGGCGATCAGGGGGCTGAAGTGAAAATCGCATCGCTATCTCTTGCGTTAACCGGGATGCTGGGCATCCTGGCTGCTCCTGCGCTCGGCCAAGCGCCGCCATCCGGCAGTCCGGCGCAAAATGTCTCCCGCACCACCAAAGCGGTGAACTATCGCCGCGCCGGAGGCTCGACGAAGATCGACTTTCAAGGCACGGAATTGATGACCTCTGCCAACGGCGAAGCCAAGGTCCAGAACAAGGGCAACCGCATCGAGATTGACGCAAAATTCATGGGCCTGGACGAGGCCACCAAATTCGGCCTGGAATATCTGACGTACGTTTTGTGGGCCGTTTCTCCGCAGGGGCGCGCCGTGAACCTGGGTGAGATTGTGCTGAAGAATGGGAGCGGCGAGGTCAAGGCGATCACCGACATGCAAACGTTCGGCATGATCGTCACCGCGGAGCCGTATTTCGCGGTCACACAACCGGGAAACACCGTGGTCCTGGAAAACGTTTTTGGGCCTGCCACACTCGGGAAAGTCGAAAACATCGACGCAAGCTACGAACTGCTGGGACGCGGCATTTACTCCTCCTCCAACACCAAAATCGAAAACGCCATCTTTGGCATCGATCGCAAGACGCCGCTGGAACTTTTCGAGGCGCGCAATGCCGTGCGCATCGCACACATCGCTCTGGCTGACAAATATGCGGCCGCCACTCTTGCCAAAGCCGAACAGCAACTCCGCAACGCCGAAGAAGTTTACGCACGCAAGAGCGACAAGAAATCCGTCGAAGCCGCCGCCCGTGAAACCGTGGGAACCGCCGAAGAAGCCCGCGTCATGGCGGTGAAACAAAAAGCCGAGGAAGACGCTCAGGCCAAAATCGCCGCCGACAAGAAAGCCGCCGAGGAGCGCGAAGCCAAAGCGCGCGCCGATGCCGCGGCAGAAGCCCAGCGCCGCCTGGAAGCTGAGGAGGCTCGCAAACAGGCCGAAGCAGCGCAAGCCGAAGCCGTGCGCATGAAGCAGGAAGCGGAGCAGGCCGCACAGGAAGCGGCACGCCAGAAAGCGGAAGCCGAGAAAGCCAGCGCCGCAGCGCTAGCTCAGCAACAAGCCGCACAAGCCGCCGCCGAACAGGCCGCCCGCGATCGCGCCGCCGCGCAAGCCGAAACCGAAAAAGCGCGGCAGGCGGCCGCGCAAGCCGAGGCGGAGAAGGCCCAACTTCGCGCGCAGCTTCTCGCACAGTTGAACTCCATTTTGCAGACGCGCGATTCCGCCCGCGGCCTCATCGTCAACATGTCGGACGTCCTTTTCGATACCGGGAGCCACACGTTGAAGGCTGGCGCTCGCGAAAAACTCGCCAAGATTTCGGGGATTCTTCTCGCGCATCCCGGCCTCACGCTGCAAATCGAAGGTCACACCGACAGCGTCGGCAGCGACGAATTCAATCAGCAACTCTCCGAACGCCGCGCCGACGCCGTGCGCGATTTTCTTGCCGAGCAGGGAGTCCCCGTCTCCTCCATCACCGCCCGCGGGTTCGGCAAAACCCAGCCGGTCGCCACCAACGACACGCCGGAAGGCCGACAGCGCAATCGCCGCGTTGAACTGGTCGTCAATGGCAACGCCATCGGCAACGCTGCAAGCGACTCTTCCGCGCCCAGTTCTCAGCAATAACGCGAACGCCAAAAGGTGTATCTACGGCAAGAAAGCGCCGTTGCGGGCCGAAAAACCCCGGACGGCGAGGAGAATGCCGGCCGTCCGGGGATGAAACTGCAGACGATGTGGCGGTGAACTGGTTAGTTGGACTTGTTCTTTGGCGAGCGCTTGTTCAAGGTGGCCAGGAGCTGCCTGGCACTGGGCGGTGCCGGGACAACGCCCTTCAGCACGATGTCCTTGGCGGGAATGTCCTTGCCATACAGATGCATGTTGGCGTCGTTGTCCGGGCGGAGCGTGGAGCCTTCGAGGGAGATGCCGGCAAACAAGCCACGGGAGCGCGAATAGCTGAGAATCTCCGCGCGGAGGGTGGCATCCGTTTCTGCGGAGGCGTCGCGGCCCTTGGGCCCAGCCGCAGCGGCGGCATCGCCGCCCAGCTTCACCTTACTGGTAAGAACGCTTTCAGCGCTGCGCGCATTCATCAGCAAAAGAACAAAGTCCGTGGCCTGACCGCCGAGCTGCAAACCGAAGCTGCCGCCCTCGAGCGCGATCATGGTAGGCGCGCCCCACGGCCCATTGAATTTCTCGCCGCTGCGGCAGGTCATGACGCCACGGCCATAGCTACCGCCGATGCCGATGGCGAACTTCACGACGGAAGGCAATACGACGACACACTCGGCTTTGTCGAGCAGGTCCTGAGGAATGTTATCGGGGATGTTGAGAATTTCCGTGATCACGGTTCCGGAATTCTCCACGCGATCCACTTCTTTCTTATTGTCCGCATAGCTGGCCGAAGCCACAAAGGCCATGGCCACGAGCGAAATCCAGATTTTCTTCATGACGTAACTCCTTGAAGGAATTGGAAGCGCTGGTCGAGCTGTCTTCCGAGTCTCGGGCGGGCGTAATGACCAGTGAATTATAGGGCAGAACGGACGGGAAGGGTAGAAAGAGCGGGGGAAGGGACTAGTACCAGCGAATTTGCGAAGGAAATGCCGGGCGGGAGACTGTTCCAAAATAAACACTGACTGTTCCACTGGTATTTTGCTTTGTGAAAACCAGTTTTGATTTTCTCAGATTTCGTTTGAATAGATAGAAAAACGCTGTAGTTTAAGAAGGTCCTTACGTCACTCCGTTCTGGCGATTGAAAAAGCCAAAGCGAAGTTCCCCTTCTCCTTGTTCCTCTCCGGGTTGTCAGGATACTTGGGAAAGATCGATCCAAAACCAAAGTAATTCATGCGGACGCAGTTCTCCGTTCGCTGAAGGAGTCGCATGAGGCGATTTATTTTGCTCCCAATCCTGGCTATTGCGGTGTTGTTGGCTTCGGCACTGGCGCTGTTCTCGGCGGAGCCCGGAGAGAAGAAGGCTGCCGCAGAGAAGAACAAACCCGCCGCAGATCAGACCAAGAAATATGCGAGGCCGACCGATCCGGCGCTCTATGCCGGCTCGGAGACCTGTAAAACCTGCCACGAAGACATTTACAAGAATTTCGAGGGGACGGCGCACATTGTCACCCGCGAGGAAGGAAAGTTTGCGGCGCACAAGGGTCCGGAGTGGCAGGGCTGCGAAGCCTGCCATGGTCCCGGGAAGGGTCACGTTGACGGAGGCGGGGACAAGACGAAGATTTTCACATTTAAGAATGTCACCGCGCAAGAAAGCAGCGTGCGCTGCCTGGACTGCCACCAGTACGGCGAAGAGCACAGCAACTTTCTGCGTTCGGAACACCTGAAAAACAGCGTAGGCTGCGTGGATTGCCACTCGCCGCACCATGCGACGGTGGAGCGAGCGTTGCTGAAAGAAGGGCAGCCCAAGCTTTGCTACAACTGCCACTTGGAAGTGAAGCCGGAGTTCTCCCGGGCGTTTCACCATCGCGTGAACGAGGGCCTGATCGCCTGCAGCGATTGTCACAATCCGCACGGAGGATTCCTGAGCCGGCAACTGCGCTCGACCGCGGCGCAGGACGTGGTTTGCTACAACTGCCATGCGGACAAGGCGGGGCCGTTTGCATTCGAACATGCAGCGGTGAAGACCGAAGGATGCGTGGCCTGCCACACGCCGCACGGCTCGGCAAATCCGCGGCTGTTGAAGCGCAGCCAAATCAACCTGTTGTGCCTGGAATGCCACACGACCACTGTGGGTTCCGCGGCTCCGGGAATACCGTCCTTTCACAATCAGGCGCAGAAATATCAAGCGTGCACACTGTGCCATGTTGCTGTCCATGGTTCGAATTCGGACCAGTTTTTGTTCAAGCCGTGAGCCAGGAGGAAATGGCCATGACAAAGATGACGCAATCCCTGATTTCGCGCATTTCCTTGCGAGCGGCAGTGGTGTTTCTTGGTGCATTGCTCTGCGGGTTCGCAATGACTGCACAATCCATAGTGGAATTGCAGCCGACAACTGGCGTGAGTGTTGACCCAACCCGAAAATCGCCGGTAGGGCTCACCTCCACCACAACAGAGGACAATGGGGGACTCTCCACCGACGGATATGTGGTGAAGCAGACCGCAGAAGTCGGCGGACGGGTCTCGGACTTTTCCGGGAATGAACTGATGTGGGACACGCTGGTGAACCTCGGGAGCGGCGTGCGCTTGCTGGAGTATTCGCTGAACCTGCATTCTCCGAAACACGACGGGCTGCTGTTCGACGATCTGTCGTTCAGCAACTTTGGCTACGGCGGGGATCCCGATGATCTGACGCGGCTGCGCTTAAGCAAGGGCAAGATCTACAATTTCGAGGGCAACTTCCGGCGTGACCGGAACGTCTTCGACTACAATCTGCTGGCCAATCCGCTGAACCCAGCCACGTCGGTGCCAGACGTACCGATACTGGATTCGCCGCATCAACTCTTCCTGACGAGGAGGATGAGCGACTACAACCTGAACCTTTTTCCACTCTCGATCGTGCGATTCCGGCTGGGGTACTCACACGACATTCAGGAAGGCACGGCGTTCTCGTCGGTACACGAAGGGACGGAAGCGCAACTGGTGCAGCCCACATTGGATATCACTGACAACTACCATTTTGGCGTTTCGGTGCGAGCGTTGCCGCGGACCAGCCTGAACTACGACCAGTTCTACACCTTCACGAAGGGCGACAGCGCTTCAACGCTCTATGCCTTGCCGTACAACCTGGCGGGGACACCGCCGATTCCCGTGGATCTCGGGCTGCCGTTCAATACAGCGGCGGTGCAGCCGTGCGCCACACCCATTCTTGGCACTGGGTTTGTGAATCCCGCATGCAACGCGTTTTTCAGTTACAACCGCTCCGGGCGCAATCGTGTGCAATTTCCCGCGGAGCAGGCCAGCTTCCAGAGCAGTTATCTCCCCTGGATGGATTTGGCCGGGAGGTTCAGCTACTCCAAATCGGAAAATGATCTGCCAGCCTATGATGAGTTGTTCAGCGGGCTGATCACACGGACGCGCCAGAGGTCTTACGCCACCACCGGCTACTCATCGGCGGAACGCCTATCCGTTACGGGAGACTTTGCGGCCACGATACGCGTCAGCGATCGTTTTCGGATCGTGGACGATTTCCGTTACGACAATTTCCGGATTCCCGGAGCGTGGCTACTGACTACCAATTCGCTGTTTGGCGCCACGCTTCTTTCGACGCCGAACGCGTTCAACCCGGCGACGTGTCCGCCGCCGTACACGGCGGCGACGTGCCCTCAGCACAACGCCAGCTCCTCAGCAGACGTCGTCGCCGATGCGTTCAGCGATTTCCTGCGGCAGGAGCGCCAGGTCAACACATTCGAACTCGAGTACGATTTCAGCCGCCGCATCAACGCATTTGCAGGCTATCGTTACGAAAACCGTGACATCACCGATAGTACTTCCGATCTGCAGTTACAGACCTTCTACCCGACACTGGCGACCCGCGCGTGCACGGGCCAACCTATTCAGAGTGATGGCTCGTGCACGACGACGGTGACATCCGCTGACGGCACGTATGTCCCGATCCAGGCACATTCATTGATCACCGGTGTTTCCGCGAGAGTGACGGACACCCTGCGCCTGCGCTTCGACACGGAGCTCTACTACGCGGACAACGCCTTCACGCGCATCAGCCCGCGACACCTGCAGCGGTACCGGCTCCGGACCACCTATAAACCGGTAGAATGGGTGAACCTGAGCGGCGGAATCACAATCCTGGAAAACCGGAATACGGCTCTGGACATCGGCAACCTGCAACACAACCGCAGTTATTCGATTGCCGCTGAGTTCGCGCCCCACGAAGGGAAATGGGGAGTGGATGTGTCCTACGATTACAACGGCATTTTTTCACAGACGAACATTTGTTATGTCGCGACGCCCAGTCCAGCGGGCGCGCTGAGCTGCGGCGCGCCATTCCTTTCAGGGATTTCTCTCTACGCGGAGAAATCGCATTTCGGGTCGGGGTCAGTGTTTGCGCGGCCGATGCGTAAGCTGACAGCCACGTTGGGTTATACAGTGACCAGTTCGGACGGCAGCACCCTAATCCTGAATCCAGACGCGCCAACCGGTCCGCTGACGTATCGATACCACGTGCCGGTGGCGGGGATAGCATATGAGGTGAGCAAGGGCTTCACATTTAAGACCAATTGGAACTATTATGATTATAAAGAGAATTCGGATGTAGGTCCCACCCTACCCCGGAATTTCCGAGGCAATGTGGTCACAGTTTCGATACGATATGCACTCTAGGAAGACGGCGCGGAGGCAAGCTGGGTTCGTCCGCGCCAAAATCTAGACAGGGAGCAAAACATGGAGACAACAAGAAAGAACCTCGGGACAGCGACGCTGGTCGCGGCCCTGCTGGCAGGCGCCTGCCTGGTTAGCACGGCGGCGAGAGCGGATGTCGCTGCGGGCGGGGCGACGTTCAAGGCCAAGTGCGCCGCATGTCACGGGGCGGACGGCAAAGGCAAGGAAGCGCTGAAGACACGCGACCTGGCCTCTGCCGACGTTCAGAAGATGAGCGACGCGGATCTGTCGGGGATGATCACGAATGGGAAGGGCAAAATGCCCCCCTACAAAACGCTGACCCCCGATCAGGTGAAGGATCTGGTGGCCTTCATCCGTTCGCTGAAGAAGTAAGACACGAAGGGTTGTAGAGATGGAGTGCGGCACGAGGCGCGTTCGCTCCGCGCGCTTCGTGCCATCAGAAAAAACCAGGAGGAAACAATGAAGAAGATACTGTCAGGGATCGTGGCGGTAACTGTTTTGTGTTTAGCGGGTTCGATCGTTCGCGCGCAAGATAAGGCCAGCGGAGAGAAAGTGTTCAAGGCGAAGTGCGCTATATGCCACGGGCCTGATGGTAAGGGAGAAACGGCTACGGGAAAGACGACCAAGGCGCGGGATATCTGCTCCGCCGAAGTGAAGAAAGAAACGGACGCGGCTTGGACGGAAATCATCGTGAAGGGCAAGAACAAGATGCCCCCGTACGACAAGAAGATCACCGACGCCGAAGTCAAAGACGTCATCGCTTACATGCGGAGTTTGTGCAAGTAAGAGCGCCGGTGAGCCCGCGACTGCAGGCACACGAAAAATCAGAAGGTCTCAGGGCCCCGGCGGATCCTTCGCTGGGGCTCCTTTTTGTATTGGCGCGTGTGGGAGCGCCTAAAGCAGGCGATGTGGGAGCATCCTCCTCATGAGTACGCGGAATACGGTTCGAAATTGGGCACGACTGCTCTACTTTCTGAGCCAGAACGTTATCAGCTTGATTGGCGTAGTTCTGACGACGAGCACGGCAGTCACGATGATTGCCTTCTGGATTTACGATTTCATGCTGCAGGGCCCACCGCACCCGTACGTCGGCATACTGATTTTCCTGATCCTTCCTGGATTGTTCGTTTTCGGACTGTTGTTGATTCCGCTGGGGATCCTGTTACGGCGGAAAAAATTGCGCGGGGCGGGCGAATTGCCGATGGCCTACCCGGAAATCGATTTACGGGTGCCCGTCGTCCGTAGCGGGCTTCTGTTCATCGGTATAGCGACGGTTTTGAATATTTTGATCTTTACATTCGCTTCGTACCAGGGCGTGGCATACATGGACACGACCACGTTCTGCGGGCAGACGTGCCACACAGTAATGCAGCCGGAATTCTCCGCGTATCAGAATTCGCCACATGCGCGGGTGAACTGCGTGGAGTGCCACATTGGCCCGGGCGCCGGTTGGTTCGTCAAATCGAAGCTGTCGGGCGTACGCCAGGTTTTTGCCGTAACCTTCAAAACCTACTCTCGGCCCATCCCTTCGCCCGTGAAGTACCTTCGCCCCGCGCGCGAAACGTGCGAGCAGTGCCACTGGCCGCAGCGCTTCTCCGGAGACAAATTCATCGTGAAGACGGATTACAAGGATGACGAGAAGAACACTCCGGAAACCACCGCGCTGGTGCTGAAGATCGGGGGGAGGACGTGGCAGGGATCGGTCGGCATCCATGGGCGGCACCTGGATGAGGGCTCGCGCATCCGGTACATTGCGACGGACGAGCAGCGGCAGGTGATCCCGGTCGTGTACTACACGGACGACAAGGGCAAGACGGTGGAATACGTCTCAACGGACATCAAGGTCAGCAAAGAGCAACTGGCAAAGAGCGAAAAGCGCGTGATGGACTGCATCGATTGCCATAACCGGCCGACACACGCTTTTGAATTGCCGGAGAGCGCCGTGGATCTGCGCATCTACCGTGGCCTGATCAGCGCGGAGCTCCCGTTCATCAAGAAAAAGGCGGTGGAGCTGCTCAAAGCGGACTATCCGGACCGGGATACGGCGCAGAAGAAAATCGTGGAAGGGGTTACGAGCTACTACCGCAGCACTTATCCGGACATTTACAACACGAAACGCGCGTTGGTGGAGCAGTCCGCGGGAAATGTCGCCGGCATCTACATGCAGAACATTTTCCCCGATATGAAGGTGACTTGGGGCGTGCATCCCAACAATCTGGGCCACAATGATTTTCCCGGGTGCTTCCGCTGCCACGATGGCTCGCATACCAGCACGGACGGCCAGACGATTTCCAATGATTGCAGCGCTTGCCACAATCTGCTGGCGGTACAAGAGGAAAACCCGAAAGTGCTTACGGATCTTGGCATGAAGTAAGCATTGCCGAGAGTTTGACATGGCTGAAACAAAAGTTGTGCGAAGGAAGCGGTTTGCAGGGCCGGGAACTATCGTTGCGACGCTCCTCGCGACAGTTTTCTCCCTGCTGTTTTCGGAATGCCCCGGCCGCGCGGCGCGGCCCGAAACTGAGCAACCGGGTGCGCAATGTCTGGCCTGCCACGGCGACAAGAGCATGAGCACGACGCGAGGCGGCAAAACGGTTTCGCTGTACGTGGACGGTAAGAAATTTGCGGCGTCTGTTCATGGCATCCTCGGGTGCACGGGCTGCCACGCCGATTTGGAAGGAAAAGAGTTGCCGCATGAAACGCCGCTGGCGCGGGTAGATTGTGGCACGTGCCACGAGACCGAGCGGGAGCAACATGCCCGGTCGGTCCACGGAAAGGCCATTGCGCACGGCGACCCGCTGGCGCCCCGCTGTGTGAATTGCCACGGAAACCACGAAATCTATCCAGTAAAGGACTCGCGGTCAGCGGTGGCGCCGCTGAAAGTGCCATTCGTTTGCGGCCAGTGCCATCGCGAAGGAACTCCAGTTCAGCGTAGCCGCCCCATTCCCCAGGACAACATTTTGGAGAACTATTCCGAGAGCATCCACGGAGAGGCGTTGTTGAAAAAGGGACTCTCGGTGGCCCCCAACTGCGCGACTTGCCACACACCGCATTTGATCTTGCCCCACACGGATCCCGCATCCTCGATTGCGCGGCGGAACATTGCCGCCACCTGCACGAAGTGCCACTCACAAATCGAGGCGGTGCACCGGAAGATCATTCGCGGAGCGCTGTGGGAGAAGGAAGCCAACGTCTTGCCCGCCTGCATCGATTGCCATCAACCGCATAAGATCCGGAATGTCTTCTATACGCAGGGCATGGCCGATGCGGACTGCCTGCATTGCCACGCCGACGAGAAGTTGCGCCGCAAGCGCGACGGGCAATCCATGTACGTCAACCAGGGCGAACTGAACCATTCGCGGCACAACCAGGATCCGCTGCAGCCAGGTCAAAAAGTCGCCTGCAGCCAGTGCCACTCCGAGGTAAATGCATCGCGCGTGCGGCCCTGTGAGACCATTACACACCAGGTGGACTGCACATCTTGCCACGATGAAATCGGCAGGCAGTACGCGGGCAGCACCCACGGACAACTGGCCGGTAAGAGGGATCCGAATGCCCCTACCTGCAAGGAATGCCATGGTACGCATGGGGTGCTTGGCAGGCAGGACCCACAGTCGCCGACTTTTGCGACCAATGTTCCCGGACTTTGCGCGCGGTGTCACCGGGAGGGCCAGAAGGCCGCGGTGCGCTACACCGGGCGGCAGCACGAAATCATCGTGAACTACACGGAGAGCATTCACGGAAAAGGATTACTGAAGGGTGGTCTGACTGTCACGGCGACCTGCACGAGTTGCCACACCGCTCACCATGTCCTTCCCCGAACGGATCCGGAATCGAGTGTCAACCCAGCCAACGTGCCGGCCACGTGCGGCCGGTGCCACCACGGCATCGAGGAGCAGTTTGAGAACAGCATTCATGCCAAGAGGGTGAGTGGAACCGCCAAGGAACTTCCGGTTTGCAACGATTGCCACACCGCCCACGCCATTCGGCGCACCGATGAAGCCGGCTTCCGGTTGGACATCATGGAGACGTGCGGACGCTGCCACGCGGAGATCGCCAAAACCTATTTTGATACCTATCATGGAAAGGTTTCGCGACTGGGGTACACGAAAACGGCAAAGTGCTACGACTGCCATGGAGCTCACGACGTGCTTGCGGTGACGGATCCACGCTCGCACCTCAGCCGGGCAAACGTGGCGGCGACCTGCCAGAAATGTCATGCGGGCGCGACGCGCCGCTTTGCGGGGTACCTGACGCACGCCACTCACCACGACCCGCGCAAGTACCCCCTGTTGTTCTACACATTTTGGGGGATGACCGCATTGTTGTTGGGAACGTTTGTCCTGGGAGGCGTCCACACCCTGCTCTGGCTGCCCCGGGCATTCCAAATGCGAGGGGAATTGCGCGCCGCCGAAGCACTACCCGCCGCAAAGCCTGAAACTCCCGCAAGCAAGGAGAGCCCCGATGTCTAACGTCGAAACGGCAGAACGCCAGTTCATCCGTTTCACCCGCCTGCAGCGGATCTTGCACATCTGCATGATCGTGAGCTTCATGAGCCTGGCGCTGACGGGGTTAACCCTGAAGTTTTCCTACACCAAATGGGCGGCGGTGCTTTCTCATCTGCTCGGGGGATTCGAGAGCGCGGGCTACATTCATCGGAGTGCCGCGGTGGTGATGTTTGGAGTTTTCATCACCCATCTGCTGGACCTGTACCGCTTGAAGAGAAGCGAGCACGGTTCATGGCGCGCGCTGCTGCTGGGACCCAGCAGCATGCTCCCCACCCGAAGAGACTTGGCTGAGTTTGTGGCCACGCTGAAGTGGTTTGTAGGCCAAGGCGAACGGCCTGCCTATGGCCGCTGGACGTACTGGGAAAAATTCGACTATTTCGCGGTGTTTTGGGGGATCGCGGTGATCGGCTCTACCGGACTCACGCTGTGGTTCCCGGTGTTCTTCACGCGCTTTTTGCCGGGGTGGTTCCTCAACGTGGCCACCATCATTCACAGCGACGAGGCCCTGCTCGCCACCGGCTTCATCTTTACCGTGCATTTCTTCAATACCCACTTGCGGCCCGAAAAGTTTCCCATGGACATCACCATATTCACGGGGCGCATGCCGCTGGATGAGTTAAAAAGGGACAAGCCAAGGGAGTACGAAGCGCTGGTGGCTAACGGGAAGCTGGAGGAAAAAATGGAGGAGGCTTATCCGCGGATCGTTATCCGGGCGATTCGAGCCTTCGCCTGGGGAGCGCTGGCGGTGGGATTCTGCATTGTGCTGTGGATCATTTATGCGATGTTGTTCGCGTACCGCTAGAGCCGAATTGCAGTCGAATCGTAGAGAAGGGTGTTGAGATGCTCGCGACGCTGGTTGCTCTAATTTATCTGACTCTGGCTTTGCCCGCGCCGGCCGCCGACCAGGGATGTCTGGCGTGCCATGGGCAGGCGGGGATGAAGTCCGACAAGGGCAAGGATATTTACGTCAATCCTGCCAAACATGCGGCCAGCGCGCATGCGATCCTGGGGTGTTCCGATTGCCACACCGCCATCAAAGATTTCCCGCACCCCGCCAAGATTGCCAAGGTGCAGTGCGTGACGTGCCACGCAGACGAAGTGAAGGCCTACGGCGGGAGCGTGCACGCGATTCTGGGTGAAACGTCGTGTGCCACGTGCCATGGCAGCGTGCACGAATTGACTTCCGCCGCCGCACTCATACACGCCAAATGCTCAGAATGCCATGCAGACGAGGTGAAAAGTCTTGCGGAGAGCATCCACGGCCAGGCGGCGAAAAGGGGCGACCCCGATGCGCCCAAATGCGAATCCTGCCACGGGTCTATTCATGAGGTGAAGGGCGCGAGTGAGCCGGACTCCAGGGTTGCTCGCAAGAACCTGGCGGAGACTTGTGCAAAATGCCACAGCGATGCCGGATTTTTGTCGCGGCACAAGATTCCTATCGCCCATCCCGTCGAGTCTTACAAACAGAGTGTTCACGGCCGCGCAGTGGCTTCAGGCAACGAAAAAGCGGCGGACTGTAGTAGTTGCCACGGCAGCCACAACATCTATCCTGCCCGCGATGCGCGTTCCAGCGTGAATCACTGGAAAGTGCCGGAGACCTGCGGGCGATGCCACAAGGAAATCGCCCGGCAGTTCAACGAGAGCGTGCACGGGGAGGCAGTCAAGGCCGGCGACCGGGACGCGCCTGTTTGCACCGACTGCCACGGCGAACACTTGATCATGGACCCGAACAACCCGGCCTCACCCTTGAATGCGGCGAATATCTCCGAGGAAACCTGCGGGCGTTGCCACAACGATCCCCGGTTGGCCCTGCGCAATAATTTGCCGCTGAATCGCCTGCCATCCTATGCCGAGAGCTATCACGGGCTGGCCGTCGAGGGCGGGAAACTGACCGCGGCAAATTGCGCTTCGTGCCACGGCGTGCACGACATCCTCCCTTCGAGCGATCCTCGCTCGACCGTCAATGCGGCAAATCTTGCGAAGACCTGCGGCCAATGCCACAAAGGTGTAGCAGGAGCTAAGTTCACAATCGGTCCAGTTCACGTAGAGATTAATGCCGGCCCCAATTATCCAGTGGTGAAATGGATCCGCTGGACGTACTGGGTGCTGATCCCATTCACGCTGGGATTCATGCTGCTGCACAACCTGCTGGACCTGCTGGCGAAAATGATCCGGCGGCGGCCGCGAGAGGAAACCGGTGAAGTTGCGGTGCGCATGAATCTGGGATTCCGGATCGCACACTGGGGGGTGATGGCGAGCTTCCCCACGCTGGTGTTGACGGGGTTTGCGCTGAAGTACCCGGAGAGTTGGTGGGCGCGCCCCCTAACGATGTGGGAATCGAACGCCGGATTGCGAGGCGGATTGCACCGCACGGCGGCAATCGTGTTGATCGCGGCGACGCTCTACCATTTCATTCATTTGGCGATGAAGAGGCGCGATCGAACGTTTCTCAGCGCGATGATCCCCACGATCAAGGACGCGACCGATATCCTGCATGTTTTCCGTTACAACCTGGGGCTAACCAAGGAAGAGCCGAAATTCGCGAAGTTCAACTATGCGGAGAAAATGGAGTATTGGGCGTTCCTGTGGGGCACGGGGGTGATGGGCCTCACCGGCTTTCTGCTGTGGTTCAATAATTTCACGTTACGTCATTTCCCAAAGTGGGTGGCGGACGCCGCGACCGCGGTGCACTGGTACGAAGCGCTGCTGGCGACCTTCTCGATCCTGATCTGGCACTTTTACCTGGTGATCTTCGACCCTGTGGTCTATCCGATGGACACCGCATGGCTCAACGGGAAAATACCGGCGGACCACTACCGGCACACACGGCCCGGTTATTACCGGGAATTAGGGCGAGCGGGTTTACTGGAAACGCCGGAGGAGCCCGATTCTCCGGACAGCGAACCAGAAGCAGCGCGCGGAAAAGAGCCGATCTGAAGATCGGCCACTTGTATCTACAAGAACAAGACGACAACCCTTGTTGTGGCTGCCACAGCCTCAGGAGAACGACACTCTCGCGGAGTTGCTCACGGTGTCAAAGCGGCGGCCCTTCGAAGCTCAGGGTAAACAAGCCGCCGCACTCCAAGATGCTCGAGCGTGGTTACCTACTGCCGTCAGCGCCGTAAACCCGCCCGACACCCTTTCATGTGAAAAACTCAGATTAGCGGCGGGAGCGATCCTTGCGGACGGCTTCGTCGATGAGGGCCTCGAGTTCCGCGCGGGTAAGGGTGACTTCGTCGGCGTTGGATTCGCCGGTGTCACAGGTTTCCGGCAACTCCGCGCCGCCGCCCGGAGGAGGGGTGACGAAATACCTGGCGCGGGCGGCCATGAGCTTGGCGACCTCGCGTGTGGAAAGGAGCTGGGGTTCACCGACGAGCTTGGCGGCCAGGGTGATTCTCGCGAAGTGCTCGAGCGTTTCCATACGGAAGAAGGCGGTGAGCAGATTGGGCCCGCAGGTGGTGGCACCGTGATTGGCGAGAAGGAGCGCGTCGTAGTGAGGCACGTAAGGCTCGAGTACCGCACACAGATCTGGCGTACCGGGGGTGGCGTAGCGAACGAGGGGAACTTTGCCGAGACCTACGATCACTTCGGGGAGGAGCGCTTGATCTAGGCCGAGGCCCGCAACGGCGAAACCCGTTGCGGTCGGCGGATGGCTATGGCAAATCGCGTTGACATCGGGGCGCATGCGATAAAAAAGAAGATGCATGGCGGCTTCGGAAGAGATTTTGCGGTCACCCTGAAGATGCGTACCCTCCATATCCATGATGACGAGGTCCTCGGGCGCCATCATGCCTTTGTTGACGCAGGTGGGAGTGGTGAGAATGCGTTCGGCATCCAAGCGAACGGAGAGATTGCCTTCACCGGCGACAATATAGCCGCGTTCGTACAACCAGCGGCCAATGCGGCAAATTTCGCGACGATGCTGATCTTCCAAGAATGCAGAAGTTTCGGGTGATGAGTCCGAGGACACGGTAAGAACTCCTTCCTCGACCGTAGAGCGGTACGATTCAGTGTAAATCAGGCGACGGCGGACGCCAAGTGGAACAAAGAATACGCCGCGTCGCGCGGAAAACCAAGAAAAAATCAGGCGTAGATGCCGCGCAGTTTCAGAGCCGTAGCCACACGGTCGATCGCCACCATGTAGGCGGCGATGCGGTTGTTGACGCGGTGGAGTTCGGCGTAGCGAACCACTTCGTCGAAGGCGCGGTCCATAACGTCAAAAAGGCGCTCGTTGACTTCGCTCTCGCGCCAGAAGAAGCCCTGGCGGTCCTGCACCCACTCGAAGTAGCTCACCGTGACGCCGCCGGCATTCCCGAGAATATCAGGGACAGTGAAAATGCCCTTGGCGTCGATGATGGCGTCGGCCTGCCAAGTGGTGGGGCCGTTGGCGCCTTCGCAGAGAACCCTGGCCCGGACCTGATGAGCGTTCTGCTCGGTGATCTGGTTTTCGATGGCGGCGGGGATGAGAACGTCGCAAGGTTGGAAGAGAACGTCGCGGGCGCTCATTTTGGCGCCGCCGGTGGGAAGTTCCTGTAAGGGTTTTTTCTGGGCGTAGACCCAGTCAATAACTTTGGGAACGTCAAAACCTTTCTCGTTGTAGAGGCCGCCGCCGATATCGGCGAGGCCAATGATTTTGTAGCCGGCCTTCTGCATCAACTCCGCAGCGAGAGAGCCGACGTTACCGAATCCTTGAATGATGACGCGGGTACTTTCTTTTCTCATGCCCAGCTTGGCCACGGCTTTATCGACGCAGATCATGACGCCGCGGCCGGTGGCTTCCCGGCGGCCACGCGAGCCGCCCAGTTCGATGGGCTTTCCGGTAACGACCGCGGTGGTGGCCTGGCGGGTGTGCATGGAGTAGGTATCCATGACCCAAGCCATGGTCTGCTCGTTGGTGCCGACGTCGGGAGCGGGGACATCGCGTTCCGGGCCGAGCCAGTCCGAAAGTTCGGCGGTGTAGCGGCGGGTAAGGCGCTCGGTTTCGCCGCGGGACAATTTGCGGGGATCGCAGATGATGCCGCCCTTGGCGCCACCAAAGGGAATATCGACAACGGCGCACTTCCAGGTCATCCAGGCAGCGAGCGCGCGGACTTCATCGAGGCTGACGTCGGGGGCAAAACGGATGCCGCCCTTGCCGGGACCGCGCACGGTAGAGTGAAGGACGCGATAACCGGTGAAGACTTCGAGCTGCCCATTGTCCATGCCCACAGGAATATAGAGGGTAATTTCCTTGTCGGGATATTTGAGGTAACGATAGACGCCTTGCTCGAGACCAAGTTTGTTCGCGGCCACCTCAAAACGCGCTTCGGCATTTTGGTAGACATTCATTTCTTCCGGCACCAGCGTTTGGGGCATGCGAAAGTCTCCTCTGCCCAGTCGGACCATCCTGCTACCAACGGGGCTGCGAAATTCGGCCTGTGAGAGACGCGCAGGCGCGAAAAGAAGGGCCAAGAGGGACGAATGAAGGCGGGCTACCCACCCGCTAGACCTGCCAATTGGCCGGGGGGCCAGTATACGAAGGGGAATGGCCAATCGCAAGGAAGGGATGCAGATTGAATTGCAATGACACATCGCTACACACCAATGGGGTTTAGCTGGGTGAGTCCGAAGAGGCGGAAGGAGATGACCGCCGGCTGCTGGGCGGAGAGCCGGGCTGCGCGCGGCAGTGAAACAGAATGATGCGGTCTTGCGACTTCGCCCAAGTGAAATTGGGTGGAGAGAAGTCCGTAATTCGCAAGGGCGTGGTGCGTTATTGGCCGCGGAAAAGAACGGTGACGACGACGTGGACCGGAGTGGGTTTGCCGTTCAGCTGCGCCGGTTCGTATTTCCATTGCTTGACGGCGTCCAAGGCTGACTGATGGAGCAGAGCAGGGCCGGAGATAATTTTGACGGAGCTGACATTGCCGTTTACGTCGATGAGGGCGTCGATCTTGACTTCACCCGAGACGTTCTGGGCTCTGGCGGTTGCCGGATAGATGGGAGAAGCCGACTTGAGCAAGCGGGCCTGCTTGAGGTCTCCGCCGACGGGAAGAGGAGCAACGGGTCCCTTGTGATGGCCAGCGGCCAGACCCGCGAGGGGATCCGCATTGGCAGGCTGATTGACGCCAATTGAGGGCTCGGATTCGTTGCCTTCCTGAGCTTCACTGGCACGATTGACAACGGGCGTGGCGAGATGGACTTCGCCGACAGCAGGCTTTTTGGGCTCCTCGACCGGAGGAGTATTGCGGGCAGTCGTTTTGGGATTCTTGGGGGCTGGCAGAGCTGCGGGCGCGGCGGTTGCAGGGGCGTTCGCAGGAGACTCGCTATGAATCACAGATGAGTTTGTGGGTAGGGGAGCCGGCTTGGTCACGCTGGCAGGGGGAGCTGCGGGCTGCGACGCAGGAGCGGACACGGCCGCCGGAGAGAAATTTGCGGCTTGCGTGGAAGCGGTTTTCGAGGCGAGCAGGCTCGAAATCAAATTGTCCGGCTGACGCATGTACCACACAACACCAGCAGCAAGAAGGAGCGTAGCGGCAATGCCGATGAAGAGGCCCTTCCTTGAGCGGGAGGCAACGGCTGGCGTGGGGACGCTGAATTCGCCGAGCAACTGTCCACCAAAGGTGGAGGAATGCTTGCGGCGGTGGGACTCGGTGATGCCATCCGTCACAGATTCCGCAGAAGCAGACAGCGAAGCCGGAACAGAATCGGAGAGTGCGGGAAGTTCGGCGAGAGCCACGGGTTCGGCGGTGGTGGATTCCGATTCACGCGCCAGAGGAGCGAGCCAGGCAGGAACCTTGACCTGTTCGGCAGCGAACGAGGGAAGCACGAAATTGCGTGCCGGGGCAGCCGACTTGAGCTCGGGAGGTGCAGTCGGCTTCAGGCCTGCTTGCGCGAATTGCAGGAGCTTATCGGCAACTTCCGGTAAGGGGGATTCTGTCTTCGCAATGCCTGCAAGAGTTGGAGCAGACGGCGGCTTTACGGGAGTTTCGGTGAAGAGAAGAGCGCCGAGCTGCTCCTGAAGTCGCGCGGTTTGCAGCTTGAGCTGCTCGGTGGACGATTCAGCGGGTAGTGTAGCGGCTGCGATCTTGGGAGGTTCGGTGGCCGTGGGCTTGGCAGCGGAAATGACCGGAGAATCGAAGAGCGAAGAGATTGCAGCCGCGAAATCTGGCGACGGCAGGGGAAGAGATGCGCGTTTTGTGGCGATGGTTGCCGGTTTTGCGGCTACCGGTGGCGGAGGCGGGGAAACGACAGGGGCGACGGTGACGGTCTGCTCGGCCGCGGGGGCAATGATAGGAGAAGCAGGAGGCGGCGCGACGATGTTGACGGGCGCGGGAGAAATCGGGACTGCGGGTCTTGGAGCCGGAGGAGGTGGCAGCACAACAAGCTTCACTGCCGCAGGAATGCCAGGCAGGGTAGAAACTGGCGCAGCGGGCTTTGCGGCAACCAGAGGAGCGGGCGAAGGAGGTGGAACGACCTTGGGTGGAACAGGGACGGCGGGTACGACTGTGCGCGGCGCAGCGGGCGCGACTGCAGGGACGGGTCCTGCGGGAACAGGTCGCTCGGGCGGGAAACGCATGCCCCAGAAACCGATGGCAGGCTCGGTGAATTCGAGTTCCACGTATCCGGTCACGCTGCGATAATTTTTGGATTTGATGACCTGGCAGACGACTTCCTTTTTGGTTTTTTCGTTGGTCAGGAAAATGAGCTGGCCGGGCGCGAGGGAAGAAGCGAGTCGGATGACGGCGCCGTGGCTAAAGACCAGGACGGTCTCGGTGTTTTCGGAAAAAGGCTCGCGCTTGTCCGAGCCTTCAACGGTGCGGGCGCCGTTCACGGTAACCGGAATTTCCAGAGCGACAGGTTGAGGGCGGGCCGGGGAATCGTCCTTGGTTTTCGCGACGGTGGTGGCCGGAGCGGCAGAGATGGGCGTCGCAACCGCAGCTTCGGAGTCTTTCACAATGGGTGGCATAGCGCGCTCGCTCAAAAAGCAATCTGGAATGGCAGCCCTGTGAAGACAGAGCTCCCCTGATCTACTCCTTTATAGTGGAGCGGGTGGAGAGGGGGGCCTATAGTACTTGGGTACTACGATGGAAACAGAGAGAGGGAGAGAGTGCGGCGGAAGGCCGCGGAGAAGTCTGGTCGGCCGCCTGTGCAGCCGGCGAGCGTGGGAAAATCGCCCGCACGGAAGCACTCGAGGATTCTGTGGTAGTGTCTCGATGAGGAGCCGAGTTCCATCATGGCCATTCGCACCATCATCGAGCCGTTCCGCATCAAGAGCGTTGAACCAATCCACGAAACCTCGCGGGAAAAGCGGCAACAACTGATTGAAGCCGCGGGCTACAATCTTTTTCTCGTTGCGTCGGAAGCGATCCTGATTGATCTGCTGACGGATTCGGGGACGTCGGCGATGTCCACGGAGCAGTGGGCGGCAATGATGCGCGGGGACGAATCGTACGCGGGGTCGCCGAGCTTCACGAGGTTCCGCGAATCGGTGCAGTCGATATTCGGATTTCGCCACGTGATTCCGACGCATCAGGGGCGCGCGGCGGAACGCATCCTGTTCAACGTGATGTGCAAGAAGGGCGACATCGTGCCCAACAACACACATTTCGACACGACGCGCGCCAACTGCGAATTTGTCGGCGCCTCGGCACTGGATTTACCCATCCCCGAAGCGAAGGAGCCCGGCCACCTGCACCCGTTCAAGGGGAACATGGACGTGGAACGGCTTGCCGAAATGATTGCGCGGGAAGGAGCGAAGAAGATTCCGCTGGTGATGCTGACGATCACCAACAATTCCGGCGGGGGCCAGCCGGTTTCCATGGCCAATATCCGGGAAGTAAAGCAGGTCTGCCGGAAACATGGCATCCCGCTATACATTGACGCGTGCCGGTTCGCCGAGAACGCGTACTTTATAAGGCTTCGCGAAGAGGGGTATGCGGACAAAACACCGCGCAACATCGCGCGGGAGATGTTCGCACATGCCGATGGGTGCACGATGTCCGCGAAGAAAGATGGCCTGGCGAATATCGGAGGATTCCTCTGCACCAACGACGACATTCTGGCGCAACAGGAAAAAGATCTGCTGATTTTGACCGAAGGATTTCCGACGTACGGCGGGCTTGCGGGGCGCGACCTGGAAGCGATCGCTGTGGGTTTGAACGAGGCGCTTGAGGAAGAGTATTTGAAGTACCGCATCGCCTCGACCGCTTTTCTGGGCAATCACATTGCCAGCGAAGGCGTGCCGATTGTGCAACCTCCCGGCGGGCACGCGATTTATCTGGATGCGCGGGCGTTTCTGCCGCACATTCCCACGTCGCAATTTCCCGGGGTGGCGCTGGCGGTGGAGCTTTATCTCGAGGGAGGCATCCGATCGGTTGAAATTGGTTCGCTGATGTTCGGCGAGCATGCGCAGATGGACCTGGTGCGGCTGGCCATTCCCCGGCGGGTGTACACGCAGAGCCACATCGAATATGTCGTGGAGGTGATCTTGGATGTGTGGCGGCGCCGTGAAAAGATTCCGGGGTATGAGCTTGTGCATCAGGCGCCGTTCCTGCGGCACTTCACGGCGAAGCTGAAGCCGATTGCGCGGTGAGGCTCTCAGGATATGGGGATTGAAATGTGCCAGGTGCGAGGTACGGCATGGTTACTGTGACGATTGATCCGGCGCTGAAGGCGAAGTGTCCGCGGGTGGCGCTGGGCTGCGTCACGGGCGCTGTGGAGGCTGTGGAGACACCGGCTGCACTGCTTGCGGAGATGAAGGCCTGCGAGGCGAAAATTCTTGGGCTGCCGGAGCCACGAGCTGTGCTGGAAGGGCCGCAGATTTCGGCGACGCGCGCCGGGTATAAAGCGCTGGGCAAAGATCCGGCGCGCTACCGTGGCTCGGCCGAAGCGCTGCTGCGGCGCATCCTGAGCGGGAAGAGTTTTCCGCAGATTGGCGCGGTTGTGGACGTCATTAATTTGGTTTCGGTGGAGAGTCGCCTGCCCATCGGGCTCTACGATCTGGCCAACGTACAGGGCGACATCGTGTTTCGCGCAGGCCGCGCCGGGGAAACCTACAAAGGGATCGGGAAGTACGACCTGAATCTGGAAGGGCTGCCGGTGTTTTGCGACGCGGCGGGGCCGCACGGGAGCCCTACCAGCGACTCCGAGCGCACGATGGTGACGTCCGCGACGAAAAGTATTGCCACGATTTTGGTGGGATTTGGGGGCAGCGAAGGGCTGGACCGCTGGTGCCAGCGCATGACCACGCTGCTGCAGCAATACGCGCAGGGCCACGCCATTGAGTTAAAGGTCGTTTCGTGATCGCGGCCGCTGCTTCGGTGCTGAATCCACCGCGCCCTCGCTGGGAACGACGAATGCTTGGCCTCCCAGGCCTGGTCGTGGCGTTTTTGTGGGGGTTGGCGGAAGCGACTTTTTTCTTCATTATCCCGGACGTTTATCTTTCGTTCGTTGCGATGCTCGACTGGCGTTCGACGTGGAAGCACATCGTTGCCGCGCTTGCAGGTGCTCTCTTGGGGGGAGCGCTGTTATTCCAGTGGTCGCAGGCGGAACCCGGGGCGGCACACGCCGCGGTTGCACGGGTCCCATTCATTACTCCGAGAATGTTCGGCAAAGTGAATTCCGGCTTCGACAAGATGGGCTTGCTGGCCGTGCTGGCTGGTTCTGTCTCTGGTATACCCTACAAACTCTACGCGGTCGAAGCACCGAGGATTTCGACGCCGTTTGCCTTTCTGCTGGCCACCCCGCCGGCGCGCGCGGTGCGATTCACTCTCGTGTGGATGATTTTCGGGGCTGCGGCCAACTGGCTGCGAAGAAGATACGCGCTTTCAACACGAAAGCTCGCCTATATTCACGCCGTGATCTGGATTGCCTCTTACGCATTTTATTGGGGACGTATCGTTTACCGCTGACGCCTTGCGGGTAGGACGAGGTAAACCGCCATGCCCAGCATCTACGGACTCAAGCCTAAATTTCAGAGTCTGTTGCGGCCGTTGAGCAACGGCCTTGCCCGGGCGGGAGTCACCGCGAACATGGTGACGATTGGCGCGATGCTGCTTTCCTTCGCGACGGGTTTGGCGATTTTCCATTTTCGCAGTATGCGCGTCTTGTTGTTGCTGCCGGCCACGCTTTTCCTGCGCATGGCGTTGAACGCAATCGATGGGATGTTGGCGCGAGAACACAATCAGAAAAGCGCGCTGGGTGGGATCCTGAACGAGCTGGGCGATGTTTTTTCCGATGCAGCGCTCTACCTCCCGCTGGCCACTTTTCTTCCGTTCGATTCCACGTTGATGGTACTGATCGTTCTGTTCGCCGTGATCAGCGAAATGACAGGAGTGGTGGCGGTGCAGATCGGAGCCTCGCGGCGGTACGACGGACCAATGGGGAAAAGTGACCGCGCATTTATTTTCGGGACAGTGGGATTGCTTCTGGGGTTGCAATTGCCTATCTTTCGAGTAGTCATCCCCGTCCAGTGGATTGTTCTGGCGCTCCTGCTCGTGACAATCGTGAACCGAGCGCAGGGCGCGCTACGGGAAATTCGAGGTCGCACCTCCTGATGAACGATCACATCCATCCGTTCGCGAGTCTTCTGGCGGCGGTTGCCCGCGGAATTACCGGGGTGCAGGTGCAGTGGGCGGGATGTGAACCCGACGAAAAACAGCGCATTTACTTCGCAAACCACACCAGCCATCTGGATTTCGTGGTGTTGTGGTCGGCGCTACCTTCGGATTTGCGGGCACGTACGCGCCCCGTGGCCGCACAGGACTACTGGGAAAGCTCGGCGCTGCGGCGCTATGTGGTGATGAATGTGTTCAACGCCGTGGTGGTGCAGCGTGGCGTGATGGCGCAGGCCAAAAGTCCCGAAGAGGCGCGCTATGCGGGACAAGCGGTGATCGAGCAAATGGCCGCGGCACTGGGTAACCAATACTCGCTGATTCTTTTTCCCGAGGGGACGCGGGGCAACGGCGAAAAGGTCGGGCCGTTCCGAGCGGGGCTGTATCACCTGGCGTTGCGCCGGCCGGATGTGGAACTCGTTCCGGCGTATCTTGAAAATATGAACCGTATTTTGCCGAAAGGAGAAGTTCTGCCCGTGCCCATGCTGAGCCTTTTGACCTTCGGCAAGCCGCTACAAGTAGAGCCGGGAGAAGAGAAGGAAACGTTCCTAGAACGCGCGCGGGAAGCCGTCAGCAGCCTGCGGCGGATTGGATCGGCGTGATGCTGCCAGCGATTCACGATGCGAAGCTGGCGTGGCTCTATGGCGGCGTGCTGTTCCTGCTGGTCGTTTCCACCCTGATTGGCCGATGGCTGAAGCGCCGCCGGAAGGGCGAAGCGGGGCGCGCCACGATCGAGAATGTGAATGTGCGCATCCGGGCTTGGTGGAAGATGTGCGCGATTTTTGCCCTGGCCATCCTGGTTGGGCGCGTGGGTTCGCTGATTCTGTTTGGCCTGATCTCGTTTCTGGCATTGCGCGAGTACATGACCCTGGTGCCCACGCGGCGAGGGGATCACCGGACGCTCTTCTGGAGCTTCTTTGTGATCATGCCGCTGCAGTATTTCCTCATCGGCATCCAGTGGTACGGATTTTTCGCCATCATGATTCCAGTGTTGGCGTTTGTTTACGTTCCGACACGCATCGCGATCGCGGGAGACACGGCGCACTTTTTGGAGCGCGCCGCGAAAATCCAGTTTGGCATCATGGTGTGCGCGTACTGCCTGAGCTATGCGCCGGCATTGCTACTGCTGAAGATTCCAGGCTACGAAGGGCAGGATGCGCGGCTGCTGCTGTATCTGGTGATCGTGGATCAGATGAGCGACGTCCTGCAATTCGTGTGGGGCAAACTGATCGGGAGGAACAAGATCGCGTGGCGCGTGAGTCCCAACAAAACCTGGGAAGGGTTTTTCGGAGGGGTCCTCAGCGCGACGGGGCTGGGCGCGGCGCTCTGGTGGGCCACGCCGTTTACGCCGATGCAGTCCGCGGGAATGTCGTTCACCATTTGCATATTGGGATTTTGCGGGGGCTTGGTGATGAGCGCGATCAAGCGGGACATCGGGATCAAGGACTTCGGCAGAGTGATCGAAGGACACGGCGGAATCCTGGATCGCATTGACTCGCTGTGCTTCGCCGCGCCGATTTTTTTCCATTTGGTACGGTACTACTTCGTTCCGTAAGACATAATTTTTCAGCAAGGCGCAGAAAGAGAAGAGCCGCAGGGCTCTGAGACTCACCTTGCGCCACGACAGAACCGTACCTCGGGGACGACGGGAGGGAAGGAATTGTAGTTTGTTGGCGACGCTTGCAGCCGTAAAAGCGGCGGCGAGCCGCCGCACTCCAGATTTGCCCGGGAGGCAAGACGCAGAAATCTTGCTGACATGGGGCGCCCGCCTTCGGCGGGTGCTGCGCCCCTACCGGAGGCAAGAATCAGCGGGAAACTGGCTCCACGCTTTGCTCGCGGGCTTCATTGCGCGATTTCAGGAAGCCTTGCGCTGCCAGAAGTTCGGCGTTGAGCAACGCAGCGCCGGCCGCGCCACGGACCAGGTTGTGCGAAAGCAAGGTGAGCTTGACGTCGAGCAGCGGGCACTCACGAATGCGCCCGACGACGGCGGCCATGCCGTGGCCCGTGTTGGCATCCTTGCGGGGCTGCGGACGATCGGGTTCTTCGAGGACCACAACGGGGTATTTCAAACCGGTGGGCAGGGAGGCCAACTCGTCGGAAACCTGGTAGGAGCGCAGCGTTTCGCGGACTTCGTCGAGAGTGGCGGTCTTCTTCAGGCGTAAGGAAACGCATTCCAGGTGGCCATCCACCACGGGGACGCGGTTGCAATGGGCGCTGATGCCCAGCCCCGCTTCGATGAAACGGTTGCCATCCCATTTGCCAAGCAACTTCTGCGGTTCCGCTTCCATCTTTTCTTCTTCGCCACTGATGAAGGGAACGACGTTTCCCTGGATGTCCAACGCGGGGACGCCGGGGTAGCCTGCACCAGAGATGGCTTGCAGGGTGACGACAAACACTTTCTCCAGTCCAAAGGCATCCGCCAGAGGCTTCAGCACGACGACAAGCCCGGCCGTGGAACAGTTGGGATTGGTCACGATGAATCCCGAGTCGTAGCCGCGATTTTTCTGCTGAACCGGGATGGCATTCAGGTGCGCTGCATTGACTTCCGGAATGAGCAGAGGAACGTCCGCGTCCATACGGTGATTGCGTGAATTGCTTACGACGGGATAGCCGCGACGCGCGTACTCTTCTTCCGCCTGGCCGGCTACCGAAGAATCGAGCGCCGAAAAGAGGAAATCGCAATCCAGGCTGGGCTCGAGTTCCTTCACGACGAGGTCGCGAGCGACTTCCGGAACCGGTCCTTCGAGGTGCCAGCGCACGGCATCGGCGTAGCTTTTGCCAGAGGAACGCTCCGATGCGGCGACTTCCGTCAAAGTGAACCACGGGTGATCGGCGAGGAGCTTCACCAGGCGTTGCCCCACCATACCGGTCGCACCCAAAACTCCCGCGCGCCATCTCTTTCCATTTGGAAGAGCGCTCATGCTGCACCTCCGTTCTGCGCCGGCCCAATGCGCGTTCCGCGCAGGTGCGGCTTGAAAGTATTCCTGACCCACACAGTCATTTCGTGCTCAGCCGCGAGCGGCAAGACGTGCGGGTGAAGGACCTTTGCCCCGCTTGCGGCCAAAGCGTGGGCTTCATCGTAACTCAATTCGTGGAGGAGTTTGGCCTCGGCGCTTTCGCGTGGGCAGGCGGTGAAGATGCCGTCCACGTCCGTCCAGATGACGAGTTCTTCGGCGTCCACGACGTGAGCGATGATGGCGCCAGAGAAATCGGAGCTGTTGCGACCGAGGGTGGTGATACGGCCGTCGAGGGTCGCGCCGATGAAACCGGTAACGACCGGCACGATGCCGGATTCCAGCAATGGCACAAGAACCGCGCGGCCGCGCTGCCGGGTATGCCCGACATGGGGCTTTGCGTTCTGGAAAGTGTCACAGGTCAGCACAAAGTCCGAGGAAGCCACGGGAACCGCGACGATGCCGAGCCTGTTCAGAGCGGCAGCGAACAAGCGGGCACTGAAGCGTTCGCCAAAGGAAGCGAGTCGATCGAAGAGAGCGGGATCAACGGCCACGGGCCCGTGCATCGGGGTTTCATGGAGCACATCGCGGGCAAGCAGTTTCAATTCGTGCAGGACCTGCGCATGGTCATGCTCGGAAAGCTGCAGGCCATCGAGGACGTCGAGGTGAAGCGCGACGAGGTTCTGCGCCGCTTCTCGCGCTTTCGCGAGTTCGTTGCGCGCAAGTTTTCTGGCGATGTCCAGGAGCGCGTCCGTGACTCCTTTCATCGCGGAGACAACCACGGTCACCGGCGACGCGACAACCGCATCGCGCACCAAAGCAGCGGCATGCAATATACAATTGGCCCCGAGCAAGGAAGAGCCACCGAACTTGAAGGCGAGGCCGCGCTCTGGGCAGCGAGTCAACGTTGCGGCGGTTACATACCGCGTGAAGCTTATGTTCGCTTTGGGCGGGGCTAAATGGTCTCCTGTTGCGAGAGAGGCTTCCTGCTGTTCCGGGTACATGGCGATTGCTCCTTAGTTGTGTACCGCGGAAGCGATTCTTGGGGTGGGCAGAAACTAAAAAACCCACCACCAGGTTCGCTTCTGGCGGTGGGTTGGAAACTTTCTGGTGGCTAGCCGTCTCTCCCGTCGCCCGAAGCGGTGGTAGTGCGCTTAATCATAGTGATAGACGTAGTCGAAATGATCGACCGCGTGGTCCGGGAGGGCATTCGCTTCGTGAGATTAGCCAACATCCTATTAAGAATAGCACACGCGCTGAGAATTCCAACCCAAATTTGAGGAGAGCCTGGCGGGCGTTTCCAGGAACACGCTGGCCTTCCACGGAATCGTGAAGGTCAGGGAGTCTCAATCCGGGGCATCGATCAGAAGGCTGGAACAAGTCAATCCCGATTCCGCTTTTTGGAGTTCACCGATCTCGATCGGCGTCACATGGAATCCCACAGCCTCTATACGCTCTCTGGTGCGCGGAAACGAAGCGGGAAAAACCACGGTATCGCCAATGGCCAGCGCGTTGCCGGCATGCGGCTCTGCGGGGTCGACGTCAACCCACTCGAAGCCATCCATTCGTGACCACTGAAACCACGCGCGATTCGCCAAAAGGGTGTTGCGGCCCAGACCGGTGACCGCTGATTTCAGGTGCAAGCAATCCGAGACAGGTACAGCCGTGAGGTCATAGCCAAACTGCGAGACGATGACCGCGAGTTGCCGAATGCCCTCCGCATTGCTGCGGCGGGTGACACCTACAAACATTTTTTTCCCGATTTGCAATACATCCCCACCTTCCAGGAGCCCCGGCAATTTCACGCATGCCAATTTGCGGTACTTCTCCAGCGCGGCTGCCAGGGAAGGTGTTTCTTTCCTGCGCGTCACCGCGCCCAGCGAGCAAATCACCGCCAGCTCATCGAGAACGATGGCGGGATCTTCGACGAACATCGAGTCCGGAAGATCCGGCTCCTCCGGCAGAGAAATGACCCGGGCACCGAGTTTGCGAAGGAGTTCTTCGTAGGCGTGATGCTGGGCGCGGGCCTTGGCCAGATCAATCGGCTGGCGGGGGATAAAACTCAGCTCGCAGTTTGCGAGCGAGGAACTTACTTCGCGCGTGATGGCCGTCAGCATGTGGTGAATGTAACAGAGAAACTGGCCGCCTGGGATTGACTTGCGCCCATGGAGTAGCGGCTAGTGCCGTTCCAACTATTTGGGCCAAATGACGGTCCAAGCATCTGACGCGAACACGGGGAGAGTATTCTCGAAGGGAATTGCTGGAACAAGTTGGAACGGCACTAGCGGCGGGCAGGTGCAAACCGGCCCAGGACGCGCAATTGACTGGTGGCTTGACGCGCTTCCTTTAAAGCATGTTCGAGCTCATCCAGGTGACCGGCTTCGACGTCCAGATAGAACTGATACTCGAAAGGCCTGCCATGAATGGGGCGGCTTTCGATTTTGAGGAGATTGACGCCGTGTTTGGCGAAGGGCTTAAGGGAAGCAAGCAGGGCGCCGGGCTTGTGAGCGAGGCGCATGGCCAGAGAGACTTTGGTTGCGCCGGTTTGGCGAAAATGCATGGCCTGGCCGGGTGGGAGAAGCAGGACGAAGCGGGTGAAGTTTTCGGCATTGTCCTGAATGCTTTCGCGGAGGATGACGGCGCCGTAATGTTCCGCGGCCCGGCGACCCGCAATCGCCGCGCAGGAATTGTCCTTGCGGGCCATAATTTCGCGGACGCTGCCGGCAGTGTCTTCGGCGGGGACGCGCTTGAGATGGGGGAATGATTCAAAGAAGCGCTCGCACTGAGCAAGAGCCATGGGATGGGAGGCTACGGAACGAAGCAGATCGAAGGTCGAGCCGGGACAGGCGATGAGGTGATGCTCGATGGGGAGAATGGTTTCGCCGCAAACTTCGAGAGGACTTTCCAGCAAGAGGTCGTAAACGCGCACGACGGAGCCCGCCAGGGTGTTTTCGAGCGGCAAGAGCAGCGCATCGGCGGCGCCCTCGGCGATGGCGCGGAAAGTGGCGTCGAAAGTGGGGCGAGGAACCGTGTGGATGGATTCACCAAGCAATCGCACCGCAGCGGCTTCGCTGAAGGCGCCGGGTTCGCCCTGAAAGGCAACGCGCATGGTCTTGAAGTTCAGTTCGCTCATGTTTGGCTTCCGTCAGCCGGCATGTTGTCTCCTGCACGCCATGGCCAGCTATAATTGGCATTCTGCCGCTGTTTGGGAGGCAAATGCATCATGACACAGAATCGTCCGCAAGCGAGCGAATACGCGCCTTACTATGAAAAGTATGTGGCGCTGGTACCCGATGGGGAGATTGTGGAAACGCTGGAGGCGCAGCTAAGAGAGATGAAGCTGCTGCTGGGGACTCTGAGCGAGCAAGGGGCGGAGTTTCGCTACGCCGCGGGGAAATGGTCGATCAAAGAGGTGCTGGGACACATCAGTGATACGGAACGAATTTTTGCCTACCGGATGTTGCGGATTGCGCGCGCGGACCAGACGCCGCTGGCGGGATTTGAGCAGGATGATTACGTGAAGACGGGGAATTTTTCGGCGCGGCCGCTGACGGAACTTCTGGAAGAGTTTACGGCTGCGCGGCGGGCGACGATCGCGTTAGTGAGGTCTCTGGACGAAGCAGCGTGGTTGCGGCGGGGCGTGGCCAATCAGAAAGAAATCAGCGTGAGAGCGCAGGCGTTCATCATTGCGGGGCACGAGCGTCACCATCGTGTGGCGCTGCAAGAGCGGTACTTTCCGGCGTTGCCGCGAGGCTAACAACCCATCACAGGGGACCGGGCAGATCGGAGTTTTTTGGCAGCGCGCGTCCAGCTTCCGGACGCGCCGGGGCGGCAATTCCATGCGCTGGGAGGGGCAACTTTTCGGACCATTCGCGTGAAGGGCGTGGTGCCTCGGGTCTCGGGAGAACCTGCTTGCGTCGCGGACGAATCATATAAAAGAGCAGAACACTGGCCAATGCGAGGATTACGCCCGCGGATATAATGGAAACCTGGTCAGCTTCGAGAGGCTTGAGGCTGGCCTCTGCCAGCAAATAGATTCCGCAGAACATGAGGCCGAGCTCGACAAACGCGCCGAGGCTCCAAAACGTGCGTGGCAGGCTGGCGCGAACCACCAACGGCGTTTTGGAGTGAGCAACTTCTGAATCACTCCGAATGATGCGCATGAAAGACTACTCCTTCCGGGTATGCCATTGCTCCCCTAACGATTCGTCATTGTGGAGAAAGTCCAAGTAGGAAGAGGCGACGGGTGCGGTGGCGCGCTTCAAGGGCCAGCCGCAGACGCAGCGGGGGCTAGCCTCTTCCCTTGGCGACAGGGACAAGGTCACGGACCGACGACAATCACGATTTTCGCAAAACCAAATTGCTTGTTCTGTTGTTACCATAACCGACTGTACGATTATTAAAGCGTTCACAATCAACGGCGGTACTTCCTGGGAATTTATATTCCGCTTCATATACCCATGCAGTAATAGATGCAAGAGGAAAAATTAATATAAGAGCGGTCACGGAGGAAAGAATGTTCCCAATTTGGGAAGGCGGCGAAGTTTCCCGTTTCCTTCGCTAGAAGTGCCGAAAAGGAGTGTGAAGGGGTTCCATTTCGGAACGCCAATGGGCTGCTTGGAGCTCAAACAGGCGGGCCGAAGTCGAGGGAGCGGCAAGTTGCTAACTTTTGCAACGGACTGCTACACTGCAGAATTGCCGGTTATTTTTTGACGTGACGCAGGCTGCGAATTGCGGGCGCCACACCGGCATCCCTGCGTGACTTTCCGCTGCAGACGCGGCAACTTCGGCGGCAGCGGCATTCCGGCCCGGCCCACAACACAAAATCGGCCTCGGCCCTTCAGATGGGAGAATGCGCGTGGCTAAGTACGACATCGCAATAATCGGCAGCGGACCGGGCGGGTATGTGGCAGCGATACGTGCCGGCGAGCTCGGTCTGAAAACGGTGGTGGTGGAGAAAGATCCTTTCCTGGGCGGAACGTGCCTGCACGTGGGATGCATTCCGACGAAGGTGCTGCTGCATCACGCGGATGTTTATGATCATATGAAGAACGCCGCGGAGCTGGGGTTTGAGGTAAGCGGGCTGAAGATCAACTGGGCAAACGTGCTGGCGCGCAAATCGAAGATCGTCACGAAACACTCCAAAGGCATCGAGTTTCTGTTTAAGAAAAACAAGGTGGAGTGGGTGCAGGGCTGGGGGAAATACGAAGGCCCGGGCAAAGTGAGCGTTGAGAAGGACGGCAAGAAATCGACGATTGAAGCAAATAACATTTTGATGGTGAGCGGTTCGGAGGCGAAGGGACTCCCGGGAATCGAGCCGGACCATAAAACGATTCTAACGAACCGGTCGATTCTGGAGTTGCCGGAAATACCCAAGACGCTGATTGTCATCGGAGCGGGGGCGGTAGGCGTGGAGTTCGCATCGATTTTCAATTCATTTGGTTCGCAGGTGACGATTCTGGAAGCACTGCCGCGAGTTGTGCCGGTGGAAGACGAAGAGATTTCCGCGGAGCTTGACAAGACGTACCGAAAAAAGGGCATCAACATTCAGACGGGATGCACGGTGGACGGCGTGAAGAAAGACACCAAGGGCGTAACGGTGTCGTTCAAGGATAAAGACGGGAAGGCGCAGACACTGCAGGCGGAGAAGCTGCTACTGGCGGTCGGGCGCAAAACGATGACGGAAAATTGCGGGCTGGAGAAGTCCAAAGCAGAGGTGGAGCGCGGGTTCGTGCACGTCAACGAGTTTATGGAGACCGCTGAGCCGAATTTGTACGCAGTAGGCGACATCGTGGCCGGACTGCCGCAACTCGCGCACGCCGCGATGATGGAGGGAATCGTTGCGGTCACGCACATCGCGGGGAAGCCGACGCACCCGATCGTGAAGACGCGCATTCCCAATGCGACGTACTGCGAGCCGCAGATCGGCTCCATCGGGTTGACGGAAAAGCAGGCGCGGGAAGCGGGATACAAGGTGAAAATCGGAAAATTCCCCTTCGTTGGCAACAGCAAGGCAACCATCCTGGGGAGCCACGGCGGATTCGTCAAGGTGGTTTCCGACGAGATCTACGGCGAAGTGCTGGGAATTCACATCATCGGGCCGCTGGCCACGGAAATTCTTGCGGAGGCGGCCACGGTGCTGCATCTCGAGGGCACCATCGACGACATGATGAACATGATCCACGCGCACCCGACGGTGTGGGAAGCAATGGGGGATGCATTCGCGTCGGTCCGCGGCCTTCAGATTAACGTCTAGAAGCCATCTCATAAATACCTCAGGAGGATGACGGCGCAAGCAAGCTGCACCATGCCGAGGAAATTCGCCGGGTAGTATTCCCAGCGAATGACGACGCGGCGAAAATTATGAAGCCATGCAAACAAGCGTTCGATTTTCCACCGGCGGCGATAGCGGCGCAGCACGCGGCCATCCTGCGTTGCTTTTCGGCTTCGCGTGGGGTTGTGCGGAGCAACCAACTGCACACCGAAGCGCTCGCGAATTTGCGCATCCAGCGGATCACTGTCGTAAGCGCGGTCGCCGATCAGGCGCTCGGGAGTTTCGGCGAGGAAGCACCGTTCGATGGTGGGTCCAACGAGCTTTGTTTCATGAGGCGAAGCGCTGGCCACGTGCACGGCGAGAGGAAGACCATGGCCGTCGCTGATCGCCATGATTTTGCTGCCTTTGCCGCGGCGAGTAGGGCCGACAGCAGAGCCCCTTTTTTCGCCGAGCTGAAGCTGGCATCGATGAACGATTCGCTCAAATCCAACTTTCCGCGGTCGCGTAAGTCCTCGGCCAGTTTCTGGAGCAGTTGGGTGAGCAACCCGGACCGCTGCCACTGCTGGAAGCGGCGATGACAGGTTTGGTAAGGAGGATAACGACGCGGCAGATCGTGCCAAGGAGCGCCGGTGCGCAAAACCCAAAAGACACCGTTCAGCACCGCTCGCGTATCTTGCCACGGTCGGCCGCGCCCATCGTCCCGGCGTTTCGGACGAAACAGTGGTTCGAGCACCGCCCACTGGGCGTCGGTGAGGTCCATGCTCTCGGTTTACGCCATTGGCCATAAGTTTCAACCGCTCAGCGCGTTGAAAGTGTTTATGAGATAACTTCTAGTCTTAAGTACTCAGTTGTCAGTTCTAAGTCGAAGCAGGATCATTCACTGATGGCTGCGCGCGGGCGGAGTTAGGATGCGCCCTTGCTTTACCAAAAACTGAGAACTTACAGCTTAAAGCCGTCCTCCCCTATGAAACCTCTCCTTATCACCGACCTGGGTCTCATCTCCTACACTGAAGCCCGCGCCTTGCAGCAACGCCTGGCAGCGGCGCGAAAAGCCGGAGCCCTGGAGGACGTACTGCTACTGTGCGAACACCCACACGTGATCACGCTGGGGCGCAACGCCAAGCGGGAACATCTACTGGTGTCGGAACACGTGCTGCGTCAGAAGGGCGTTGAGCTGCACGCGACCAATCGCGGCGGAGATATCACCTACCACGGGCCAGGGCAGATTGTGGGTTACCCAATCCTGAATCTCGGAGCCATCAAACGGGATGTTGGCTGGTATGTGCGCATGCTTGAAGAAGCGATGATCCGCGCCACCGCCGATTTCGGCCTCACCGCCTTTCGCATTCGTGGCAAGACTGGCATTTGGGTGAATCCCATCGTGAACCCGGGCGCGGCCGAAGAAAAACTCGCTGCCATCGGCGTGCACATCAGCCGCTGGGTAACCTCCCACGGCTTTGCCTACAACGTTTCCACCGACCTGCGCTTTTTCGATCTCATCATTCCATGCGGTATCGCAGGGTGCAAAGCCACGTCGTTAGAAAAGCTCCTTTCGCGGGACGTCGCCCTCCACGAAGTAAAACCCCGCCTCGGCCACCACTTCGCCGAACTTTTCTCCCTCGCGCCTTGTCCCATCTCCAGCGAAGAACTCGCCTCCTCTCTGTCCGTGTTTGAGGAAAAAGCTCCCACTTCACTCTAGGAAGATTGTTAGAGCGCTGTGTGTCGACGCGGAGAGGAAGTGATATGCTCGCGCCAGGAACGAATCTCCGGGAAGAAGCGTAGGCGGATTGGGCGGAGCGCTCGCCGCAAGCCGCAAGGAGGAGAGAATGGGCCCCAACCTAGGTGCTTTTCTGGTTTTGCTGTTTTTTTCGATCGCCGTGCCAACCATCTTGTTTCTCCTTCTGCGTGAGAGCCTTCGCGAATTGCTGGAACACACCGTCAAGCTGCCCGGAGGGGTCACCTTTTATTTGCGATCGTTCCTTCTTGTTCTCTTTCTCTCCGCACTTTCGGTCGCGGTGGGAACGACCTTCGATTTGAAGCCAGGCTCCCGCTTCATGGAATATGTTTGGAAGGGAGCCGAGGGCCTGTCATCAACCCTGCAACAGACGCTCCTGTTTGTGGGGATCTATGTGGTGGTGGTCACCATTCTTATTGCCACCCTGAAGATCAAAGATGACAAATGAGCAGTATCTGATCGCTTCCTATTTCGCGAGTGCCGCCGTCTCCGTCGCGCTGGGCACGCTGGTGTATTTCTACCTGCGGCGTTCGTTCGACGCGATCGCGGAGACTTCTTCGGGGAGGCGTTTCCCAGACATCTTGAAGAAACTCTTTCCTCTCGGGTTGATTTTCCCCGCCTTGTTGGGATTCATTTCCGTCACCTACGCAAGCTGCAATCATGAGACCTACGAAAAGATTGTGCAGAACCGGGAATACCTTGTAGAGAAAAATCAAGAGCAACTTTCTTCGATCATGTTCTCCCTGCTCATCGCAATACTGGTTTGGAACCTAGTCCTCGTTCTCGTCCAAAAGCTTGCCTCGAACCGCGGCAGCAGACCCTGAGCTGATCGGCCTGCAAAACCCCCTCAATTGGCTGACGCGGAGCGGGGTGCTTCGTGCAAACGCGCTCCCCGAACCTGCCCTTTTCATAGGAACTTGTTGGTTTTTTCCGCGCGACCTGAAGGCCTCCTCTTCGCCGCATTCTCAGGGGAAACCCTGGCGCCCGGCATTAGGTGCCGCGCTGCTTCCGATTTATCATAGGTGACCGGACTGCCATCCGGAGAACCGCCGACCATGCTTGCCATCGAATCGCGCCGCAAAGCCAAACTTTCGCGAGAGCAGTACCTGGATCTCTACTACTACATGCGCCTGAATCGCGAGGTCGAAGAGACCATGACACGGTTATTCCGGCAGAACAAGATTGTCGGCGGGCTGTATTCCAGCCTGGGGCAGGAAGCGATTTCGGTGGGGACGGCGTACGCGCTGGAAAAGCACGACTGGCTGGCGCCGATGATCCGCAACATCGGAGCGCTGCTGGTTAAAGGCGTACAGCCGCGGGATATTTTCACGCAACACATGGCGAAATACACGTCGCCGACAAAGGGTAGAGATGGCACGAGCCACTTCGGGGACCTGGAAAATCTACACATCGTTTCGCCGATCTCCATGCTCGGCGACCTGATCCCAGTGATGACGGGCGTGGCCATCGGGGGAAAGTATCTTGGACAAAAGATTGTGACCATGACCTGGATCGGAGACGGCGGCAGCTCGACGGGTGTGTTTCACGAGGGGCTGAATCTGGCGGCATCCCAGCGGGCGGCATTTGTGCTGATCCTGGAAAACAATCTGTGGGCGTACTCCACGCCGGTGCAGCGACAGGTGCCGCTCGAGAATCTGGCAGACCGAGCGAAGGCCTACGGCATCGCCAGTTACATTGTGGATGGGAATGACGTGGTGGAGATGTACACCACGACGAAAGAGGCGGTGGAACGGGCGCGGTCGGGCGAAGGACCGATCCTGATTGAGGCGAAGACCTTCCGGCGGCACGGGCATGCGCAGCACGATCCCGCGGAATATGTGCCCAAAAAGCAGCGCGAATTCTGGGAAAGGCGCGACCCGATTGCGTTATACGAAGCCTTTTTGTTGAAGGAAAAGCTGCTGGACACGAAAAGCAAGAAAGAGATGGAGGAGAAGCTGACAAGCCTGCTGGAAAAGGAGCGTGAGTTTGCTGAGAATTCGCCGATGCCGCCGGAGGAAACCGTCCACGGAGGTGTTTACTGCAGCGGGGATGATTGCCACAAGATTCGCCCGAAATGGGAGCGGCCGATTGCGGAGGTGATGCCGCCAAAGAGCAGCGTCGAACCCGTGTGGACGGTGCAAGGATTTGGGCAGGGAAAGAGTTCCTCCGGCAAAAATGCGGCGATTCATTTTGGCGATGTGCAACCGGAGCACAAGGCACAGGAGCCGAAGGGGCGACCCGCCAGGAAGTCAGGCAAGAAGCCTGCAGCGAAGAGCGCTAAGAAAGGCGGGCGCTGACCATGGCCGCGATCACATTTCTGGAAGCGATCAAGCAGGCCATGTTTGAAGAGATGGCCGCGGACCCGAGCGTAGTGCTGATCGGGGAGGATGTGGGGGTATATGGCGGCGCGTTCAAGACCAGCGAAGGATTGCTGGAGAAATTCGGCTGGGAGCGCGTGATCGACACGCCAATCAGCGAAAGTGGGATCATCGGCGCGGCCTGCGGGATGAGTTACTTGGGACTGCGGCCGATCGTGGAAATGCAATTCATCGACTTTATTGTGTGCGCGTTCAACCAAATCACGAATTTCGTGGCCAAGGGACACTATTTATGGAATGCGCCGGCGCCGATGGTGATTCGCGGCCCGTCGGGCGGCGGAGTGCACGGCGGACCGTTTCATTCGGCGAATCCGGAGATGTACTTCGTGCACACGCCGGGGCTGAAAGTGGTGTATCCCTCAACGCCTTACGATGCGAAGGGGTTGCTGAAGGCCAGCATCCGCGACAACAATCCGGTGCTGTTCTTCGAGCACAAGTTCCTGTACCGCCGTCTCAAGGAAGAGATTCCCGCGGGAGATTACACGGTGCCGCTCGGAAAGGCCGCGGTTCGGCGCGAGGGGAAGCATCTGACGATCCTTTCGTACGCGGCGATGATGCACACTTCGCTGGAAGCCGCGGCGGCACTCGCGAAAGAAGGGATCGAGGCGGAAGTGATTGACTTGCGGACGTTGTTGCCACTGGATGAAGAGACGATTCTGCAGTCGGTGAAGAAGACGAACAAGTGCCTGGTGGTGCACGAAGACACGAAGACAGGCGGCATCGCCGGGGAAATCACGGCGCTGCTGTGCGAAAAGGCCTTTCAGGAACTGGACGGGCCGGTGTTGCGGGTGACGTCGCTGGATACCCCGGTGCCGTACGCGCCAACGCTGGAAGCGGCGTTTCTGCCGAACGCCCAGAAGGTGTTCGCGACGGCGAAGGAATTGGCGAGGTATTAGCTCAGGAAAAGGAGTATCGATGCGGAAGCTAGGGCTAAGCGCGATCGTTTTGCTGGTGGCGGCGGTGGGGTGCGCGGCACAGACGACGCGCTGGAGCGAACAGAAGGCCCAGGAGTGGTATGCGAAGCAGCCATGGCTGGTGGGCAGCAATTACATCCCGGCGACGTCCATCAACGAGCTGGAAATGTGGCAGGCGGAGACGTTTGATCCGAAGCGGATTGATCTGGAGTTGGGCTGGGCGGAGTCGCTGGGATTCAACACCATGCGGGTGTTCCTTCACGATCTGGTGTGGCAACAGGACCCCGAGGGCTTCAAGAAGCGTCTGGATGTATTTCTGAACATCGCGAAGAAGCACCACATCCGGCCGCTGTTTGTGCTGTTTGATTCGTGTTGGGACCCCAATCCCAAACTCGGAAAACAACATGAGCCGACTCCCGGTGTGCACAATTCCGGCTGGGTGCAGAGTCCGGGGCCCGCAGCGCTGAAGGACGCGGCACAATACCCGCGGCTGGAAGCGTACGTGAAAGGAGTGGTCGGAGCGTTTGCGCGGGATGAGCGTGTGCTCGGATGGGACGTGTGGAACGAGCCGAGCAACACGAACCAGGGAAGCTATGAAAAGGAAGAGCCGGCCAACAAGAAGGATCTGGTTGAGGCGCTGTTGCCCAAAGTTTTTTCGTGGGCGCGGGCGGCGGGGGCAACGCAACCTCTCACCAGCGCGGTTTGGGAGGGGGACTGGTCAGAGCCGGAGAAGCTGGGAGCGATGGCAAAGATCCAATTGGAGCTCTCGGACGTGATTTCCTTTCACAATTACGACCAGCCGGAGGAGTTCGAGAAACGATTGAAGTGGCTGCAGCCATATCACCGGCCGATTCTGTGCACGGAATACATGGCGCGGGGGAATGGGAGCACGTTCCAGGGGATTCTGCCGCTAGCTGAAAAATACCATGTGGCGGCGTACAACTGGGGACTGGTGGCCGGAAAGACGCAGACGTATTTTCCGTGGGACTCCTGGCAGAAGCCGTACACGGATCACCCTCCGGCGCAGTGGCACCACGACATCTTTCAGACGGATGGGACGCCGTACAAGGCGGAGGAGACGGAGTTCCTGAAAGCGATTCTGAAAGACCAATGAGCAAGGGAAGTACGCTTCCAATCCCGGTCAGAAATCCCAGTTGCTCTTGGCCGCAGATGGGGTAAAATCCCCGCCGACATGGCCAAACGAAAAGCGAAGAAAAGCGCGCGGCGCCGGCCCAGCCCCAGAAGGTCCAAAGGCGCGAGGGTCGTGAAACTTCCCAAGCACGCGGTGACGCTTGCTGTGATTGTCCGCGCCAAGGGGGGCCAGGAGCTACTTCTGGAAGCGGAGTTGCGCGCGCTGGTGGCGCCGACGCGACGGGAAGAAGGCTGCCTGCAATACGATCTGCACCGCTCGACGGATTTGGCGGGGCAGTTTTTCCTGCATGAAGTCTGGGAATCGCGCGAACACCACACCGCACACACACGAACGCCGCATTTTCTCCGCTGGAACGCCCGTAAAGATGCACTCCTGGCTGCCCTCGAAGCCACCTTCTGGCAGCAGATCGCTTAGGCTTTTGTGCGTAGGCCTTATTAGGGGTCGGAACTTTAGCTCCGACATATTATTCGCTCGCAATAATTTGGGCTTCAGCCCCTGAGGGAGCTCTTCGTTGCGCTTAAGAGTTGGCTAGATTCTCTCAGCCCTCAGGACCGGCGAGGTAATAGCCCGGCCGGGCACGGACCTTTAGTCCAGCGCGATCCACATCCACTTTAATTTCGTGATAGCCGGTGGCTTCCGTGTCGCTGGGCGTGTACGTCAGGGAATACTGCGAGTGCAGCTCCCCGCCGATCTCATCAATCGCATTTTCAATTGAGCGGTCCTTCCACGTGGCCATGTGTGCGCCACCGGTGGCGGTGGCGGCAATCTCCAACGCGTGGTCGGTTATCTGATCCTTGATGTGCTGCACAGCCCAGACGGCCAGGGCCATCAGATCAATGTTCCCGTAGCGGTCGTTTTCCGTTGTGGGCGTCTGCACGGTGCCGGGAATTGGCGGCAAGCCGAACGTGCCATCGGGCGCGGGATTGGGCGGGCGCTTGTACTCCGCCTTCTTCTGCAACGCGGCGCGCGTCGAGGAAATTCCCACACTGTAAATCGTCACGTTGGCTAGCTGTGCGCGACGCAGGACCTCACCGAGCTTCGCATTGCTTCCTTCATCGTGCGCTTCCGCGAGCACCAGCATCACGCGGCGCCGTCCGGGCTGCGTGGGCGTGGCCATGGGCCTGCCGCTGAGCATTTCCACGCCAAGCCCCATGGCGTCATAAAGTTTCGCCCCGGACGTTCCTTCCTTGAGGCGCGTCATCGCCGTTTCGATGGCGTCGGCGTTCACCGTGAAATCCTGCAACTTGTCCACGGAATCGTTAAAGCCCACGAGCGCCGCTTCGCCATTCGGGCCCATCACCGTTTGCGTCAGCAGGATGCCCGTTTTGCGGACTTCGGGAAGAATGGCGTCCAGGCGCGAGCTGGTTTCGACAACAACCACCAGGGAAAGGGGATCGCTGCCCAAATCAAAGTGCGAGATCTTCTGCTCCACACCGTTGTCCGTGAGGCGAAAATTCCGGATCTCCAGATCGTGGACCATTTCGCCCTTGGCATCGCGCACGGTCACCGGCGTATTCACCAGAATGCTTTGCAGCTTGAATTTTGTCTGCGGCGGGGCTTGCTGAATTACAACACCTGGCTGCGGCGTCATGGGACCTTCGGGCGCCTGGGCATTGGCTGTCGCGGCAAAGCAGCCCAGCGCGAGAATGAATGAAAGCCTCAACGAATTGTGTGATTTTCCCATGTTACGGATGCACGCTAGCACAGTGCGTTCGGAAAACCCGCATGCAGACAGATTGAGTCCGGGGTGCACCGCTTACTTGTTTCGACGCACCCAGAGCCAAAGACGTTGCCGGAGGGGTCGCGCGCTGCCTACAATCAAAGTTCGTCCGAATTGGAGAACCGCTCATGCCCGACGGTAAACGCCTGAAGCCGCAACACGCCCCCAAAGCCCCGCACGAAGATCGCCATTTCATGGCCAGCACGCCCGCGCGGCCCATCCGCATCCTCGCGGAGTACATTCACCCCCTGGCGCAGCTCAAGAAGGAAGGCATCGGCGACACCATCGTGATGTTCGGTTCGGCGCGCATCGAATCGCACGAAACCGCGGCAGCGCGCTACACCCGCCTGAAAAGAGAGAAAACTGGCAGCTTCAGCGAAAAGCACTTGAAGCAGTACCGCATGGCATTGCGCGACGCCAAGAGCGCTTTAGAGATGTCTCGCTATTACGAAGAAGCACGCCAGCTTTCGCACAAAATCACCACGTGGGCGCTTTCCCTGGGCCCCAAGCCGCGGCGCTTTGTAATTTGCTCCGGCGGCGGCCCCGGCATCATGGAAGCGGCGAATCGCGGCGCCTATGAGGCCGGAGGAAAATCCATCGGATTATCGATTGAACTCCCACACGAACAGTTCGCCAACCCTTACATCAGCCCCGAGCTGAGCCTCAATTTCCATTATTTTTTTATGCGCAAATTGTGGTTTTCGCAGATTGCCAAAGCCCTCATCGTTTTCCCCGGCGGCTTCGGCACCATGGACGAAATGTGGGAAATGATGACGCTTTCGCAGACGGGGAAAATGAACAAGAATACTTTGATCCTGATCTACGGGCGCAAATACTGGAATGACGTGCTGAACCTGAAGGCCATGGTGCGCTGGGGCACCATCAACCAGGAGGAGTTCGGCCAGTTGCGATTTGCCGACACTGTTGACGAGGCGTTTAAAACGGTTCGCGAACGCCTGGAAAAGTTCGGCTTGCCAGTAGACCCCGTTTTACAGGCCTACTGAACTTTTTTCGTCCTACAACCACCGCTATTTCCATGCGTGTTAACGCCGCATTCGTGGCACATTTTTTGCTCCTTCCGTAGCCGGAACTGGTATAGTCCAGCGTGATGCCTCCACCCGCCCGGGCGTCGCAGGCGAATTACAAAACGAAATCTACAGGAGAGAGAATATGCGATGGATACGTTGCGTGGTGGCCTCCATGGCGATTGCGGGGGCCATGCTGTTAGCAGGTGCGAGCGTTGTCCGGGCGGACAACGACGCCTGTCAGAGGCGCACCATCAAAGCGGACCACAAGCTTCATCAGGCCGTCGACAAACACGGCTGGAAGAGTCCTCAAGCCGAACACTGGCGCCATGAACTTTCGGATGCGCGCGCCTACTGCTGGGAACACGGCCACCGCTGGTGGGACGAAGATGGACACCGCTGGCACACCGAGCGCGATTGGGATGATCACGACCACGACCATGATCGCGACCATGACCACGACCACCACTGATTTCTCATTATCGTGACCGCGATGGCCGTTTTGATCGCGAAGGGGATCGCCGCTAACGCGAATCTCTCACAAGACTGCGCCGATATGCCGGGCGCAATGTCTAAGGTGTGAATTCTTCCCGCGCAGAAAACAAAAAGGGCGTCCTGGTCTGATCCGGACGCCCTCTCTTTCTTGGAGCAAATTATTGTGCGGGTACGTGCTCTTCTGCGCGCATAGCCTCAAACGGTTTGACCTCTTCCTGATCGTGCAGCATCACTACCGGCACGATCCGCAGCGACCGCCGGCAGTGGTGGCAGTGCACTCCTTCGCCCTGCAGATCCTGCATGAAGCCATCCGTGAAGCGATACTCGGTGCGCTCGCGCCGCGCCTTCTTCTGGCTTTGCGCGCCGCAATGAGGACAGATGAATTCGATCACGTCCAACTGCGGATCGCGATCCAGAGCCGCCCAGCCCGTGCGGCGCATACCGACTACCTCGGGAATACGCCTGTCCATGGGTTTTCTCCTCAGATCCACGTCCAACAGACTAGATGCTTGGGGAACAAGGCTAGATGCACCCTGGAACATCCCGCTGGCCGGCGAAGCGTCTGGAGAATTCGGCGCCCATGAAAGCGGCCCCTGGCGAAAAGCAACGAAGGACCTGCCCTCTCCGGGGAACTTGTGTCGCGCCACGGTGTCCAATGGAATAGAGGACGCGCGCACCTCACATCCTTGCGAGCGCGGCGCCGGCCTCCTGTAGACAACCACAGGAGGCTGGTGCCGCAAAACTTCCCCTCCGCTCGCGGGCCAGTCTACGGAGGCGTGTGATGAGTAAAGAGCGAACGAGTGTCTCCGAAGAAGGTTTGGGTTCCCTGACAAGTTGCCTGATGGAAGGCAACGCGGATGAAGAGAAGGGCGCACGCACGGCACGCCGCCGTGCACTGATCGTGTCCATCGTCGTGCAGATACTCGTACTCGCCACGCTGGTGATGTACCCGCTGCTCAGCCACGGCGAACGCCTCGCGGCTACCGTCTTCACACCCGTTCCACCCTACTCATATTCCGGAGGGCCCACACGCCCGACGGGTGACAACACGCCACCCGGGAAGACTCCAACAACGGTGTGCAGGTTCTGCGAGCCTTCCAGTATCCCGACGATAATCGCGCCCGCGGTTCCCGGAAACCCGACGAGCGACCCCTCGGGCCAGTATATTCCAGGTGTGCCGTCAGGACCGTATATTCCGGGCGCCCCGATCGCCAACGGGCCCGACAAAGGTCCTGAGCCTCCGCGGCCACCGTTGACCCTTCCACTGAAGAAGCGCATCAGCCTTGGCCACATCGAAGCAGCCGCATTGTTGCATCGCGTGGAACCGGTCTATCCGACGCTGCCTTTGCAGATGCACCGCGAGGGCCGCGTGGAGCTCCACGCCATCATTGCAACGGATGGTTCGATCCAAGCGCTTGAAGTTGTGTCCGGCGATCCGCTCTTCTATGCCTCGGCGCTCGCTGCGGTTCGCGAGTGGCGTTACCGGCCCACTTACCTGGATGGGCAGGCCGTCGAGGTCGAGACGCAGATCAGCGTGATCTATACGCTGAATCACTGAGCGGCTGTGCTCGCAACCCCGTGTAACCGGTGGCGGAGAAACGGCAATTCATCGACAGCCCGAGACTCATTCAAATGCGAGTGGGACTCGGGCTGGAATTTGTTCGGATTCTTTGGCGACGGCAGGACCGAGCGGAAACGCAGCTTAAGTGATCGGCTCACCGGAGTGGCGCGCGATCGCTTCGCGGGAAAGATCGCGCAGCCGGACAATCTCCGGCAAATGGCGAGGACCGCCGCTGGGCATCGCTGCCGAAGGATAAATCGGCGGTGAAAGCGTAATCGTGACGCTCGTGGGACGCGGCAGGAACGTGCGGTCGCGCAGAAACCTCCGGGTGCCCGCCAGGGATACCGGCACAACCGGCGCGCCCGTGGCTACGGCCCCGCGAAACGCTCCGAGCTGAAATGGCCGCACGCCTTCCTCTGGCACGAACGTGCCCTCGGGAAAAACAAACACGGAGTCGCCCTGCCGCAAGTACTGCTCGATCTCATGCACCTGGCGTAGCCGCGAACCCGCGTCATGGCGATCGAAGGAAAGATGCCCCATCTTGTTGAGAAAAGTCCCAATGAGTGGCATCGCGTTCACTTCGCCTTTTGCCACAAAGCGATACGTCACGCCCAGGCCCATCATTAACGGCAGCACATCGAAATAGCTGGCGTGGTTGGACGCATACACCTTTGCCCCCGGCGTATCCATATACTCCTTGCCGACGACCTTTACGCGAATTCCCACCAGCACAAACAGCACCTTCAGCGCCGCCGAAGTAAAGCGCCCCGCCGCCTGGTAATCCTTGAATCGCCTTACCATCAACCATGCCGGTACAATCCACAGGATAAACACGACAATGAAATAGACCCCGTAGACCTTCTCAAATGCCTTGCGCAGGCCGCCCCAAATGGTGCGCAACGCCCCTTTCACGAAGGAACCCAGGCCGAGTCGCGCAATCTGCAGCCATGCCGGAGGCTTCGCCGCCGTCAGTGTGCCCGCCAGGTAGAGTTGTTTCGTTTCATCGCGACACAATTTACCACTGGATGTTTTGGGGATACTGCCGGGCGGAATCAGCTCCACGCGATCGGGCGGAAGGCCCAGGCCGCGCGAAAGCTGGTCCATAATCTTCGCGGCAATTGCGGCGCGGCCGGACGCTTGCATTTCTCGCGATTCCGCGACAATCACCAGCTTCTCCGTCCCGTTATCCTCATCCTTCAATCCAAACGCCACCACGCAACCTTTGCGGATTCCCTCGACGTTGGACGCCAGCTCTTCCACTTCGTGCGGATAAAGATTCCGTCCGCCTTTGATGATGATGTCTTTCACGCGGCCGGTGACGTAGAGTTCGCCATCGGCGCGATAGGCGCGGTCGCCGGAATTCAGCCAAGGATATTCGTCCGGCGTCGATGTTGGTCCGCGCGGAAAGAGCTTCGCCGTCGCTCCCGGATTCCTGTAATAACCGCTCGTCGCCGAAGGTCCGCGGAACCACAGAAAACCCTCCGTGCGGTCCGGCAGTTCGTTTCCTTCGGCGTCCACGATGAGCACATCGTGGCCCGCCAGCGGCTTCCCCGCCGAGACAAACGAGATGCTCCCCTCATCGTCCGAGGACGCGGGAACGGCGCGCCCCTGCATCGTGAAAGCGTTGCGCTCCACGCAATCCACCAGCGGCCCGCGATCGAGCGGCGGCATGGTTACGCCCAAAGACGCCTCCGCGAGCCCATAAACCGGCAATAGCGATTCCCGCCGGAAGCCGTACTTCCCGAAACGCCGGACAAAGCGCTCCAGCGTTTCCGGATTGACAGGCTCCGCGCCATTCAGCGCCGCGCGCCAGGAGCTAAGGTCAATCCCTTCCATCGCCTTATCGGAAATCTTGCGCACGCACAATTCATAGGCAAAATTCGGCGCGGCGGCGATCGTACCTTTATGTTTGCTGAACGCGTGCAGCCAGCGCTCCGGGCGTGTCAGAAAAGCGAGGGGCGACATCACCACCACTGGAAGGCCGTGGAGAAATAGAGTGAGCCACGCGCCAATCAATCCCATGTCGTGGTAGAGCGGCAGCCAGCTTACGACGACGTCTCCCGGCCCCATCCGCACCGCTTCCGCAAGCGCGCGCATATTCGCCAGAAGATTCGCGTGTGTCAGTACCACGCCCTTGGGATTGCCCGTGGAGCCTGAGGTGTACTGCAGCAGCGCGATGTCGCTGCCCTTGCGCATGCGGCTGCCCGAGAGGAAAACGGGCAAGGCGCCAGGTGCCGGCGGAGGCTCTTTTTCGGCGGCTTCCAGTAGCTTCCGTGCGTCCACAACTCCCAGCAGTGATTTCACGCGCGGCTTCAGAAGTTTGGCGACGGCTTCCGCGCGGCGAAACGTCAGCAACAAGCACACTCGCGCATTGTTCAGAATAGCCGCCTGCCGCTGCGCGTACTCCTCAATGCGGTCTGCGCGGAACGGCGGGTAGATGGGCACGGGAATGGCGCCCGCCAGCAAAATGCCGGTGTAGCAAATGAAAAACTGCCGTGAAGTGGGCAGCATCAGCGACACGCGCCCTCCCGCGGGAACGTCTCGCCGCGCCAGTTCTTCGGCGCACCTTTGTGCGGCGGTGTAGAGCTCGCCGAACGTCAGCGTGTGGTGATGCTCGCCCTGCTCGTCGTCCTCGGTGATCAACAGATGCGCGCGGTCGGCGTCGTGTATTCCGCGGTAGCGGATCACATCGATCAGCGTCTCCGCTTTCTCGACAATGGAATCCTCGGCTTCCCGCTGCAATACCTGCACCGCCGCAGACGCGCGCAATGCGGAGGTCTCTCCTTCTTCGCTAACAGTCGTGCCCGGAGCAGTCAGGATGGCCTGGATAAGTTCTTCGGGCGTGCTGGCTTCCGCCGCGAGCGTGTCAGGAAGCCGCATGTCGAAGGCGCTCTCCAGTCGTGTGAGGAACTCCACGCGCTCCAGGCTGCCGAGTCCCAAATCGCGCTCAAGGTTGGAAGTGATGGAGAGCTGCGGAATAGCGCCCTGGCTGCCGAGTTCTTCGAGGAGCCCGCGCAGCACCTCCAGCACGCGCTCGCGTACTCCCGGCAGGTCCAATTGTGTGGAGATGGTCGCCAAGGTTTCCCCTGAATGGTGGGCTTCGCGAGAGGCTAACACGCGCTCCGGCGATTTGCCATCCCCGAGGGTCCCGCCCCGAGCGTAGGGTGGACTCGCAGGCTTTGCGGCTCTTATGCCCCGCGCGCCTTCGCGGCGTATCCCGGGGGCAGGAGCGCCGTGGACAGATCAACGCCGGTCAAATCCACCTTGCTCAGATCCGTCTCGCGCAGAATGCTGATGCCCATATCCGCACCGGAAAATTTCGCGCCGTCCACGCGTGCATCGCGGAAGTTGGCGTTCCGCAACAAGGCGTTCTGGAAATTGGCGCCGGTCAGGTCGCAGCGGAAGAATTCCACGCCGCTGGCTTGCGCTTCGCTCAGGTCCGCCAGTGGAAGCACTGCCTCGGTCATGTCCGTGTTACGCAAATCGGCTTTGCGCAGCCGCGCCCCGCTGAGGTCCGCGCCCGGCAGGCGCGCGCCGCGGAGGTCGCTTCCTTCGAGATTGGCATTGCGCAGAATGGCCCCGGCGAGATTGATCTTCGTAAAATCCGCGCGGGAAAGGTTTGCACCGCCGAGATCGGCCCGCGCCCCGCCTTCCTTCCCACTGAAGAAGCGTTCGTGTGCCTCCAGGATGGCCGCCACGCTCTTACCGTTATGCTGAATGCTTTTGAGCTTCCGAAGTCCCATAGTCCGTTGTTTTCTCTTGTCTTGTGACTGTTTATCCATTTTACCGGAAGAAACGCCGGGCGGTAAATGTTGATGCCCTGGCGGCCAGGTTTGCTTGAACGCCTCACCGGACCGCGGAGTATGCTAGGGAGAGCGGGCGCTTGACCTGGGATCGAAAGGAAAGCGATGCGAGGATTGTTGCTCATTGGCGGAATGTTGCTGGCCACTGCGTCCGCTTGGGCACAGGAGGACGAGATTGTCGCTAACCTGTCCGGGGGGCGAGTCCTCGTCCAGGTGGCCCGTGACTCCATCATCTTTGGCGCGATCAACCAACCGCTGGAAGCAAATGGCGTCCCCCCGCGCGTGGCGCAGATAGACCCGGGGCATATCGGCATCCTCTTCGGTGCCGAGGAGTGGCAGTTGCCTGCCCAGCCGCGGCCCATCCGCCTGGATCGCGACATTGAGCATGTCGGTCGGGCCGACCCGCACTATCAGCAGCCTGTCGGCAGCGAAAGCGACCTGGATCAGCTTGGCGAGATATTCCTCGAAAAGCTGCGACCGCTCGTTTCTCAGCTTCACCACAAGATTGATTTGAAACCTGACGAACCGCTTCTGGAGATTGTGCTGATTGGCTACGCTCCAAAGCAGTACGGTCCAGAGGTCTGGCTGATTGAGTATCGCGTGGAGCAGGCTTCCATCGGCGCTCAAGCCGATTACCTGCAGACGCGCCCGTTACGCCCGCGGTTTACACAGCTCTATCCCCCGGAAAAGCACGAGGCGCACACACTGGTCGAAGTGCGTTTTCCGAACGATTCCCAAGATGTGCCTCTCCTGGGGTTAATTCAACAGAACGATCCCCGCATCGCGCGCTTGAAGTCCTCCGAGCAGCGTTTTGCGAAGGTGATCGAATTGATCGAGCGCGGCCAGGCGCAAAAGGCCGACAGTAAAGATTCGGCCGATTTCATGCGGGCGGTTTTGCCGCTCTTGGCGGGCGGGGCGAACTTCTTCGAGGGAACTATGGGCGAGATCGGTACGTTTCAGTGGATTGTTCCGCCGGAGGAGCCGATCGAGAAGGAAAAACAGGCCGAGGACAAGAATCGGCCTCCAGACGCGCCCACGCTGCGGCGCAAACCAACGCCTTAAGATGCCACGTCCGACTGCGGTGCGCTGCGCCCTGCTTTGCAAGACAATCGCATCCCCGCGCTGCAACGCGCCGCCACTCAAGACCCGGCACAGCATCCCGCGCCGCCCCTGCAGTTCTTGTTGCAAGGCGGGGCGGATCGTTTCCATCAACGCGCAAGGTTCGCAGACGGCGCTGACCTCGAGAAGCGCGCTGCCCATGCGGAGTCTCTGCCCGACCTGCAAGGTGTTTACGTCCAGGCCCTGTGTCGTGATGTTTTCACGAATGATTCCCGGCACCAGATTCAAGCTCCCGAGCGTTTCCACATCCACCAACAGCAGCTGGCGTTTGCCATCCGGACGCGCGTGGGCACAACCCTCCAATCCCGAATTCTCGACGGCGCGGGCGGTGGCGAGTTCTTCCATGGGCGCTGGGGTTTCGGCGCGCGGAACAGGTGCAGGATCTTAGCCAAAAGTGTCAGTCTCCCGCAGCCGTGCTTTGTTGATGGTGTCGGCCGATGTCTTTGCGGTAGTGCATGCCGTCGAAGTGAATCATTGCGGCGGCCTGGTAGGCTTTCTGGAGAGCCGAGGCAAGAGAATCGCCGCTTGCCGTGACTCCCAGGACTCGCCCGCCACTGGTGATGATGGCGTTGCCTTGTCGGCGCGTTCCCGCGTGCAACACCTTCACATCGGGAATTTGCCCCACCTCATCGAGCCCCTTGATTTCTTTGCCGGTTTCAAACTTCCCCGGATACCCGCCAGATGCCAAAACCACGCAAGCACTGGCGCCGCGCTTCCAATTCAGCGTGGCAGGGTCCAGTCTCTCCGCCGCTACGTCAGCAAGCACCTCGGCCAAGTCAAAATCCATGCGCGCGGCGATCGCCTGTGTTTCGGGATCGCCCAGGCGGCAATTGAACTCCAACACCTTGGGCCCCTGTTTGGTCAACATCAGGCCCACGTAAAGGAACCCTTGATAGCGCAGCCCGTCTTTGGCCAGGCCGCGCAAAGTCGGCGCCACAATGGTGTCCTGAATCGTCTGGCGCAAAGACTCGGGCAAAAGCTCGTCCGAGGAATACGCGCCCATGCCGCCTGTGTTCGGCCCTTCGTTATTGTCGAAGACGCGCTTGTGGTCCCGTGTGGGCACGAGTGAAGTGGAACGCTCACCATCGGTCAGCAGGATAAACGATAGCTCATCGCCTTCCAGCGTTTCTTCCAGCAGAATGCGCCTACCTCCCGCGCCTAATTCGTCCTTCTCCATGACTCGCTCGATAAACCCCGTCGCGGCGTCGGGATCGTCCGCCAAAAACACGCCTTTTCCCGCACAGAGGCCATCGGCTTTGATGACTACGGGCCAATCCACAGAGCAGAGCGCCGAATACGCGGCCCCGGGTGAATCGTAGGAGCCATACATCGCCGCCGTGGGAATGTTGTGACGCTGCAGAAACTCCTTTGCGAAGATCTTGCTCCCTTCGAGTTGTGCCGCTTGTTGCGACGGCCCAACCACGGCGTATTTGCGCTGCCGGAAGGCGTCGGTCAGGCCGTTTACCAAGGGAAGTTCTGGACCGACAATCGTCAAATCCGGCGAGATCTTCTCCGCCAGCGCCACCAGCGCCGAAACATCACCTGCATTGGCGGCCACACATTCGGCTTCAGCAGATATTCCACCGTTGCCGGGCACACACCAGACCCTATCGACGCCTCCACTTTGCCCGAGTTTCCAAACCAGCGCGTGTTCGCGTCCGCCACCGCCAATCACCACAACCTTCATGAATTTCCTCTCTTAATCACACCTTCCGAACGATAGTCTGTCGGTAAGGGAGTGTCAATCGGGCCCCCAACGCTACCTGGTGTTTTCTCTCATATCGGCTCTGCACCATGGCCGATTGCAAGGAAAAACAGTTGCTGCAGGAGTTAATGCCGGCTGTGCTTGAAAAAGCTGAGTGGTCCCGAAGACGAGTTGAAGTTCTGCAAGGCCAAGACAGTTTCCAAGGTCTCACATCTGGATTGGGAGGCAAACATCCAGGCTGGCCTGCAGGACACCACAGGCGCTTTGATGTCGATCCCTGCTGGGGTGCCCCGTCGAGGGGACTCCTTCGCCCACTGAAAGGCACGCGCAGGGCTAACTAACTTATATATAATAATATAATGGTTAGTATAGGTAGTGTGCTTTCTTAGCAGCACATCCGCTTTACGCCTGGCTCACGGCTCGGATTGGAATCGTCACCCCGGCAGCGGCCTCCGAGGACGCGAGCATGTGACAGCGGCCATCGAAGATGCCTCCAGGATCGATGACCATGCAGGGTGAGTGAACTTCGCCCGTTACGACTCCCTTGGGCTGGATCTCCACGCGACCCCTGGCGAAAATGACGCCATCAAACCGGCCCGCGATCACCACCCGATTCCCTTCGATTTGTCCTTCGACTTTCGCGTTTTCGCCGAGGATCACTGTCTGTTCGGAAATGATGTTTCCCTTGATGTGTCCGTCAATGCGAAACGTTCCGGTGAGTGTCAGCGTGCCTTCGAGCGACACGCCTTGATCGATGAAACCGGTCCACTCTTCAGTGCTACCATCGTTCGACGTACCTGGCCACTTCCAAGCCATAGATAAACTCCCTGTGTGTGCTGATTCCAATGTAGCGTGAAGCGGCGAGAAGTCAACGCACGTTGCAAAGGGAGTTGTCGAATGAAATGCCTGAACGTTGGTGCAGTGGCAGTGCGCTGCTACGGCGCTATTTCATCAGGCGGTCGTAGATGCCCATGAGTTGCGCGTCGTCGTAATACTCCAGAACGAGTTGGCCCGGCCGTAGTTTTGTTTTCTGCCGCAGAAGCACTTTCGTGCCGAGGTGTCGCTGGAGTTCTTCCACGGCTTCGCGGATGTTGGGATCAACATGGATCTCCGCGGGCTTTTTTGCCCCGCGGCTGCGTCGTGAAGCCAGGCGTTCAATCTGGCGCACCGTGAGCCCACCGCGAGCGGCGCGTTGCGCATAACGCATGCGCAATTGCGGCTCGGCGACAGCGAGGAGCGCGCGGCCGTGCCCCGCAGTCAGCTTCCCTTCTTCAATCCATTCCTGAATGGTCGGCTCAAGCTTCAGCAACCGGATGGCGTTGGCGACCGTCGCGCGATCCTTGCCCGTGCGCTCGGCCACCGATTCCTGGGTGAGCTGGAATTTATCCATCAACCGCTCAAACGCGCGTGCCGCTTCCATGGCGTTGAGGTCCTCGCGCTGGATGTTTTCGACCAGTGTCATCTCCAACGCCAATTCGTCAGGAACCTGGCGAACGATGGAAGAGACTCTGTCGAGGCCGGCGCGCTGCGCAGCACGCCAGCGCCGTTCGCCGGCAATCAACTGGAAGCGCTGCCCCATCGGCCGCACGACAAGCGGCTGGATGATGCCGCTGGTCCGAATTGAGCGGGCCAGCTCATCGAGTGCCTCTTCGCGGAACCGTGTGCGTGGCTGATAGGGACTGGGGTCGATCATATCGATGTCGATTTGCAGTGGACCCGAAGGCGCGGGACTCAAGGCCGGAGCTGTAGCCGCTGCGGCTCCAGCGGGACTGTGCGCGAGGGGAGTTGCGTGTGAAGTTGTCGGTGTGGCTGGCGTTGCTGGAGCTGTGGGTTCAGGCTCCCGAATGAGCGCTCCGAGCCCCCGCCCCAACGCGTTTCTCGGCATTGCCAATAACCTCCTGGGCGAGCTGCGTATAGCCCTCTGCGCCCTTGCTATGTATATCATAGAAAATAATAGGCTTACCAAAACTAGGTGCTTCGGCGAGGCGAACGTTTCGCGGGATCAGGCTTTGGAAGACCTGAGCGCCGAAGAAGCTGCGTAGGTCGGTGGCCACTTGCCTTGAAAGAGTAGTGCGCTCGTCGTACATCGTCAGAAGGATTCCCTCGATTTCGAGGCTGGGATTCAGCGTGCGCCGAATACGCATCAGGGTATCCAGCAATTCCGAGACACCCTCCAGGGCCAGGTATTCGCACTGGATCGGTATCATCACCGCATCGGCTGCCACTAGCGCATTCAGCGTCAGTAGATCCAAAGCAGGCGGGCAATCCAGCACAATGAATTTGTAATTTGGCCGAACATCTTGCAGGAAGGATTGCAGCTTGTATTCGCGGCTCTCAGCAAGAACGAGCTCGACCGCAGCTCCTGCAAGGTTCTTGTCGGCGGGGACGACATCTAAGCCCTCAACTTGCGACTTTTGCACCAATTTCTCAAAAGACTCGTGCAAAATCAGGGCGTGATAGATGGTACGACGGGCGGGATCCTTCTGGAATCCGATAGCGGCCGTTGCATTGGCTTGGGAATCGCAATCAATGAGGAGAGTTGACTGCTCAGCAGCTGCGAGGCAGGCTGCGAGGTTAACTGCGGTTGTGGTCTTACCTACCCCACCCTTTTGGTTAGCAACGGCAATGACCCGGGCCAAAACAGTCTCCTCAACCTAGGGAAACTAGCAGAGCCGCCCGACATACGCAAGATGTTTCACGTGGAACAGGGAGTGAGCTGCGGAAATTCTGTTGGAAAGCGGATGTTCCACGTGGAACAGTATTAATAGGGAAATGACCCATATGACCCCGCTCGCCAGTCTGAGCGCTCGATATCTGAGGCGCTTCACGTGGAACAATCGGAATTGAAACTCGGAAAAGAAGAAGATGTTTCACGTGGAACGTGGCGCGAGAGAAAATCACATAGGAATCGCAGCACACTGAAGGAAATTACGAAAAGCCTTTTGTTATGATGTCGTTACGCCGACAGTGGGACACTTTTTCCTACCAACGAGCAAATAGCGCTGCAACGACTGCGGCATGGCGATGGGTTCTTGCCATTCCCACCGATCCGACTTACGAACTTCCTCGAGGTCGCGGCCACCGATCCACAGAATCGTGCGAGAGGCAGCGACATTGTCTGACGCCGCCCACTCGAGAAATGGGCCAAACTCGCCGAGGGCGCGGGAGCAGACAAAGTCCAAGGGGGCCAGGTCCTCGCCCAATTCCTCATAGCGATTGATCAGGACATGGGTGTTCCCAAGCCCCAACTCGCGGATGACTTCAGCAAGAAATGTGCCCTTCTTGATATTCGATTCCACGAGGAAAAGCTCCAACTCAGGACGCAAAATCTTTAGCGGAATGCCGGGGAATCCGGGGCCGGAACCGATGTCGGCGAACCGACCGTTTTCCACCGGCACAGCAACGGCCGCAAACATGGATTCGCAGAAATGACGATATAGTATCTCCAGGGGATCGCGGATGGCGGTCAGATTCAGTTTTTCATTCCAATGGCGCAATATCCTTATATATTGTTGAATACACATGACTTGTTGTTCATTTAAGGTGACTTGGAATTCCCCCAAGGCGCGCTGGATCGTCGTTTCAGAAAGGGGCTTTTCGAGTTCTGTTGCCATAAGAGTAATTATATCGCAACGACCTGGTTTCTAATCACTTCTGCCCTTCCGCGAGCCTCGGCAAGAGGTAGCGCGGCCCCGCAATTCCGGCCACCAGGTCCACGACGGTGTGCATCGTCATTACCGGTATCAGTGTATCGTAGGCCAAGCGAAAGACCCCGAAAAGGATGCCCATCACAAAAGTGCCCAGGATCCCGCTGCGACCCTGATAAGCGTGCGCCAAGCCGAAGAGGACTGCGGTCAGAATCACGACGGCCCAAGCGGGGAATCCCACGCGAGAAAGTGCGCCCATGGCGAACCCACGATAAAGGAATTCCTCACAGACGCCGGCGGTCAGGGCAAGCGCACTGTACGGCAGCAACTCCACGGAATTGACGGGAAGAATCCGGGGAGCAAGCGCGCGCATCAACTCCGGGGCTTTGCCCAGAGATTTGCCGACCCGTCGGAGGTTCAACCAATGCAAAGCCCCAGCGATTACGGCCAAGGCCAAGCTCCCGAGAATCGTGTTGACACCGTCGCGGTTGGCTAAGCCCAAGCTGCCCGCAGACAATCCCCGCGCAAGAGCACGCCAAGCGACAAGACCCGTGATCACCCACTGACCGGTGATGGTCGAGCCATAAAGAACGAGCTTTTCCTTGGTGCTAACGGAAGGGAGCGTGAGGAGTTTCTTCAGCCGCACAGCGCCGCGCCAGGGCACGACAATTCCAAGAAAAAGAAAGATCAACCAGAAGTCCCAAGGCATTGATTGATGAGAACACTTTCCGGGCAACCCGCGCAAGTTGTGTTGTAGGGCGTATTTTATGGCCCTGTCCAGCATTTCTGTTGAAAGCGAGTTGTGGGGTGTTGCAGGTCATGGGAACTCCTTAGCGGTGCATCTGTTCGGCGGCGAGCAGGAAACAACCGAGGACCTGTTCGCTGTGCTCGGCATTGCGACAACCGGGGAAGCGGCTCAAGTAGCGGCGTAAGTGTTTGAACCAGCCCTCGCCCAGATTGGTGGTGCGCAAGCGGTGTCGCCACGGTGCGGGGAAAGCGAAGAAGGCCAACACCTGATGCAGCTCCGCCTGAAACTTCTAGACCATCTCCGGGGCCGCGCAGCGCCAGCGGGCACAAAATCTCCTGGCCCCTTCGCGCGCTTGGGCTTCGTCTTCCGCATCCCAGATCCACCAGAACTCCCGGCGGAACTTGCGCCGTTGGAACCACGGAAAGCGCGGTGTCAGAGCCTCCAGATTACGGAACCAGTGCGCCAGGCACAGCTGATGCCGCGCCGCGGGATACACCGTCTGCGCCGCGCTGACCACCGCCGGCAGTCCATCACTCACGATCAGCTCCACGGACTCCAGCCCTCGCCGCCACAGCTGCGTAAGCAACTCTTCGTAGTCTTCGCTGGTTTCCGCGAATGCTCCCTGCCAGTCCAGCACATCGAAGCCGCCTCCTTCGCGCACCCCCACCGCCACCAGCAGCACGCCTTTGCGTGCGGCCTGCGAAAGGCACCGCCGATAGCGCAAATAAATGCCATCCACCACCACCGCACGATACCTCCCTGGCGGGATCGCCTCGCTGCGCCGCTGCGCCACCTGCTGTTGGGCTTGCTCTAAGACCGCCCCAATGGTCGCCGGCGAAAGCGTCCCCCCTAAAAAGCGCCGCACCCAGCCCACCACCTTGCGTTGACTGAGCCCGCCGACGGTGAGAGCGAACAACACCTCGTCCAAACCGTGCCGCTCGTAACGCCCCAGCAGCCCGATCTCTTTGCACCCCCGCAGTCGTGGTACATGCACCTGCTCTAAGCTGCCCCACAGCGTGGTCCAGCACTTGCGCACGGTGTAACCCCAGCGGTACACCTTCTCGCCACGGCGCGTGGCCTCGGCTACCAGCAGTCCTTCCACCGCCCCCTTCAGCATTGTTCGTGCCTGTCCTGCCACCTGCTGCCAGGCTTGTTCCATCAACTCCCGCAGTGTTACTCTCCCGCTTAGAGATATAGTCATCGGGTGTCTCCTCTCTGTGACCTCCGCTAAAGGTCCCGGAACCTGGAGACACCCTTCCTCTTTCTACCCCCACTTTCAGCAGAAAATCTTACAGACACTGTCTATCATGGATTCCTTCTGATGGCTCGACGGCGTGAATTATTTGCAACCCTTTCGTTGCGTGCTCACGGTAAACTGAGCGGAGCTTGGGACGCTCAAAACGTTCGCGCTGATTTGCCGTGGGTGCACTGGCCGAAGAGGCAGAGGGGAATGTGTATGACAAAGGGATTGCTGGGAGGGTTGGTGCTGCTGATGGTGGCGTGGGCCGCTGGGGCGCAGGAAGCGAGCCTGGGGGTAGCTGTGGCCAAGGACACCACAAATGTTGCGGCGGACTTTACTGAGAGTTCGGTGGCGCAAATGAATTGGTATGCGCCGAGCGAAGAGGCGCGGGGGTTTGCGCTGGCAACGCCGGCGATTCCAGCGGCGAGTGCGGCGGCTGCGGAGCCCGCGGCGGCGACACCCCAGCCGAAGTTTGTGTTTGGCGCCCGGGATGACTATCGGTGGCAACTGGGAGTGGGCTTGGAGTTTTTCCGCTTCCAGTCGTCGCGCATCTACGCGAGCCTGGTGGGGCTGAACACGACGGTGACGTACTTCACGAACGACTGGTTTGCCGTGGAGGGGAACCTGGTGACGGGCTTTGCGCCGCAGATCTACGACCGCGAGCACGTGAAGTATTTTGGGGGCGGCGGGGGCATACGGATTGGCTCGCGGCGGGAGCGTTGGGAGCCTTGGGGACACGCGCTGTTCGGTGGCGGGCACCTGCAACCGCAGACGGCGGACAGCAGCAGGACCGCGTTGATGGTGCAGGCGGGCGGCGGGGTGGACTTCCGGGTGAATGCGCGGTTGTCATTGCGAGCCGAAGGCGATTACGTGTTCAACAACTTCTTCAGCGAGCACCAGAACAACTTCCAGGCCGTCGCCGGCGTCGTCTTCCACTTCTGAGCGGGACCCAGTCCGGCTTTCTAGGGTAAATCGCAGGAAAATGGCCGACGTAGGCCGCTTCTGGCGGGTGTTGCATACTGTGCACACATCACAGCCTCTTGGTCGGCACCCGTGATATAGTCCATTTTAGCAACAATTCGGATAGACCAGGCAGTCCACTCACCTATTCTCTATCCCCAATCGAAAGGAGGATCTCATGTCGAAAAAGAGCATGATCCTGCTGGGAAGTTTGCTCGTGGCAACGAGCCTCTGTCTGGCACAAGAAAAAACAAACCAGCAGCCCGTGGTCAAGAAGACCCCGATTAAGCAAACCAGCGCCGCGTCTGGTAAAGAGATGTACAACCAGTACTGCGCTCCGTGTCACGGAACCGACGGTAAGGGTGCGGGTCCCGCGGCGTCATCGATGAAAGCGATGCCCACCGACCTGACCCAATTGGCCAGGAAACATGATGGCAAATACCCGGCCAATTCCGTGACTTCTGTACTTAAGTTTGGCAGCGGCCCCGCTTCCCACGGCTCGGCCGAAATGCCGGTTTGGGGCCCATTGTTCAAGTCATTGGACAAGTACCACGAATCCGTTGTGCAGCAAAGAATCAGCAACCTGGTGAGTTACATCGATTCGCTCCAGGCAAAATAACGCTCGCCGGTTTTGAAGTTCCGAGAGGCAGGAAGCGCAACTTCCTGCCTCTTCTCTTTGTGTACCAAGGGCGCTCAACACACAAAGTAGGTGCTGTCCTGCTACTCCCTGCCCTGATGCCCGCGCCACATCACCTGCCAGAGGCTCCTCACCGGCTTGCCTGTGGCATCCTGCTCACGCTGTCACGCAGGATGGGCTGGGAACTTTCTGCCTGCCTTCTCGGAAATACAGAGGTAAAGTTAGAGTCCGTTCCCCAGCCCCAAGCGCTTGGGTGGCGTAACCTTTACACCCGGGCTTGCGTCTTTAGGAATGAGCAACTTAGCTAAGGAAAGTAAACCTATGGACTGTAAGCGCTTCTACTTGTTGAGTCTCCTGTTTTTGGTCATTGCTGCGCCCAGCCCGGCACAGACACCCGATGCGCCACCCCAGGGTCAAGATCAGGGCACATCTCCCCGCGGTAGCCGGGGGCAGGGACGTGGCGGGCCCATGGAGGGTCGCGGTATCGCCGGAAAGATCACCGCCATTAACAGCGGTTCGCTCGAGATTGCCAAGCCCGACGGAACATCCGTGACCGTCAAGCTCACGGACAAAACCGAATTTCGCAAGGACCGCCAGCCCGCGAAAATTGCCGACTTCAAGGTCGGCGATCTTGTCTTCGTGCGCGGCGATGAAAATGCTGACCACACTGTGACCGCTCAGATGGTCGGGGCGCGCTCAGGCAACGGCCCCGGAGGCGGTGGCGGGGGATTCGGCGGCGGCGGTGGCTTCGGCGAAATGGGCAAGGACTTTGTCGCCGGCGAGGTGAAGTCCATTGACGCACCCAAGCTGACCATTTTGCGGACCGACAATGTCACGCAGACCCTCGAACTCAACGAAGATACTTCTCTTCGCAAAGGCCGCGACAGCATCACCATGGCCGACATTCACCCCGGCGACCACGTGGTGATCCGCGGAGCGCTTCAAAATAATCTTTTCGTCCCCAAAAACGTAATGGTCCTTTCCCCAGAACAATGGCAGCGCATGCAGCAGATGGCCGGTGGCAGGGGAGGACCTGCCGGAAGTGCACCCCCTAACGCGCCCACGGGCAATCCGCCGCAACCATAACTCACCGAGGGAGTGCAGTTTGAAGTCAATTCTTCACGGCATATTGACGATTGCATTGGTGGCGACTCTCTTCGCCTTGCCTTTGCAAGCGCAAGAAGCCGCACCGTCTTCGGGTGCCGCAACCTCCGCCCCGCCGGGCGCCTCTGCACCGTCTTATGAAATCACCGGGTCCACACGAAGCGGCAAGACTCCTCTGCCGGGCGCGGCGGTCACAGCCGCAAACACCTTGACCGGCAAGAAATATGCCGCGGTAACCAACGCCGAGGGTAAGTTCTCTTTCTCGGGCATCGCTCGCGGCCGGTACGTTGTACGCATCGAATTCATGGGCTTCTCTGTCTTCACCCAGGAACTTGTGCTCAATCCGCAGAGTCCTTCCGCAAAAGTGGACGCCGAATTGCTCCTCGCCTCTCGACAGCAACAGCAATCGGACAACTCCAACGCAAGCATCGCTGCTGTCCGGGGGTTTCAGAGCCTGGCCGCGGACTCCGCACTCTCTTCTCTCGTCGGCGGTGATTCCGGCTTCAGAGCAACGGGCGCACCCGGCGCTGCGCAAAACTCGAATGACCTCTCAAGTCTTCCGATGAATGGTGCCGGCGCGGAAGGCCCTACCGAAGCAGTCAGCATCAGCGGTGCCCAGGGGCGCACACAGGACTTCGGCGGTGGCAGTGAAGATGAACTGCAACAGCGTATCCAGGAGTTTCGCGAACGTGTGATCGGTGGCGGCGGCCCCTTCGGTGGTGGTCCCGGCTACGGCGGCCCCGGTGGCGGCCCAGGTGGTGGAGGTGGAGCCATCGCGATTGGCAGGCTGGGTGGCCGCGGATTCAACATCAACCAACCCCACGGCCTTCTTTATTTCTCGGATGACAACGCATCGCTGGACGCCACACCCTACTCGCTAAACGGAGTCCCCGCCATCAAACCGCAATACAACCAGGCGCGCTTCGGTGCGAATGTCGGCGGCCCCTTGAAGATTCCCAAGATTTACGACGGTGGCAACAAATGGTTTTTCTTTGCTGGCTGGAACGGATCGCGAGGAGATTCCCCTTACGTTGCATACTCCAGAGTGCCAACTGGCGACGAGCGCAACGGTAATTTTACAGGGGCAACCTACAACGACGGCTCGCCGGTTCAGCTATTCAATCCTGCCACCGGACAACAGTATCAATTTAACGGAGTTTCCAACGCATTGGATCCATCCTTGATCAGTTCCGCTGCCAAAGCTCTGCTGCAGTACATCCCCATGCCAAACATGCCTGCCACCGCGTCCGGTCAGAATTTTCAGTACCTCACCTCGGCCGCCAGTAGCTCCGATGCCGTGATCCTGCGCCTGGTCCACAATTTCGGCTCGAGCAGCGGCCCGATGATTCTCGGTCCGGGCGGCGGCGGGAGGATTGGCGGGCGACGCCAGCAAAACAACATTAATTTTGGGCTCAATTGGACGCGCACCTCGACCAATGTCGTGAATCCCTTTCCCTCTCTTGCCGGAGGTACGGGAACGCAAGGCCTGAACGCCAGCGCTGGCTGGACCTACGGCAAGAATCGTATGACCAATATTTTCCGGGTGAACTACAACCACAATCACGTTGCCACCACGAATCTCTATTCCAACGTCACTGACGTTGCAGGCCCTGGCGGCGCCGGAATTGGTGGAATTTCCAGCCAGCCGTTTGACTGGGGATTGCCGGGAATCAGCTTTACTTCGTTTGGCGGGCTCAACGATCCTACGCCGCGCCGAGAACTCGATCAGACCTACACCGTCTCCGACACCATTTCCTGGAATCACAAAAAGCACAACTGGCGCTTTGGCGGAGACTACCGTCGCATTCTTCAGAGTTTTCACTCTGCCAGAAACGCCGAGGGCAGTTTCGTCTTTACCGGCTTTGCCACTTCTCAATACGCACCGGGCAGCGCGCAGCCTCTGCCGGACACGGGCTACGATTTTGCGGACTTCCTCCTCGGCTTTCCTCAGCAAACATCGTTGCAGTTCGGCGCCACTTCTTACAATTTTCGCGCCAACTCCTTCGACTTTTTTGCCCAGGACGACTGGCGCATTCTTTCCAAACTCTCGCTGAATCTCGGTCTGCGCTACGAGTACAATGGCCCCTACACCGAGGCTCAAGATCGCATCGCCAATTTGCAAGTTGGCCCGGGATTTGCCACTGCGGTACCCGTCGTCCCAGCGGGCGCTGTGCTGCCGCCAGGTTCGGGGACAATTGCCGTCTCCTCCAATCCATCTCTCCTTCATCCGGACCGCAATAATTTCGCACCGCGCATCGGCATTGCCTGGAAACCTCTCAAGAAGACAGTCGCCCGCGCCGGGTACGGCATCAACTACAACCTCGCCCAATACAGCGCCATGATTCAGAACTTCGCGTTTCAACCACCCTTTGCCAGCGCCGCCACGAATGCCACGAATGTCGCCGGCCTCACCGGCCCAACGCCACTCACACTTGTAAGCGGTTTCCCCGCCGCTTCCCAAAGCACGGTAACCAATAATTTCGCCGTCGATCCCAACTACGCCCTGGGCTATGTGCAGATCTGGAATCTCGACCTCCAGCGCGAGTTGCCCGGTAATGTGATGCTCAACATCGGCTACAACGGCGCCAAAGGCACGCGCTTGGACACGGAGCGCGCTCTGGTCGTCGCAGGCAATCAACCTTTCATTTACGAATCCTCCGAGGGCAACTCCATTCTCCATGCTGCATCCGTGCGCGTTCGCAGGCGCATGTCCAAAGGCCTCGGCATCAGCGCCCAGTACGTGTTCTCCAAGTCCATTGATGACGCCTCTTCCATCGGCGGCGGTGGCGTTGTCGTTGCTCAGAATCCCTTCGATATCTCGGCTGACCGGGGGCTTTCCAGTTTTAATCAGACGCACAAATTCACCGGGAACTGGATGTACGATCTTCCCTTCGGCGAGAACCGCCGCTTCGCGCAAAAAGGTGTTTGGTCTCACGTCCTTTCCAATTGGCAATGGAGTGGCAACTTCACGGTCGCATCTGGGCTCTACTTCACTCCCAGTGTGCTCGGCGGCTCCTTGGATATCGCGCGCGGCGTTAGCGGATCGCAGCGCGCAAATCTTGTCCCCGGGCAATCGATTTCACTGCCAAATCCAACGGCGCGGGAATGGTTCAATACCGGCGCGTTTTGCACGCCGGGAATCAACTGCACCAACCCGAGCGACTCACCCTACGGCGACGCTGGACGCAACTCCATCGAGGGGCCCGGCACCGTAACCCTGGACATGACCATCAATCGCACTATTCCCCTCAAGGAGTCGCGCTCTCTCGATTTGCGCCTTACCGCCAGCAATGTCTTCAATCATGTGAATTACACTTCCATCAGCACGGCTGTGAACTCGCTGACCTTCGGTGAAGTCACTGCTGCTGGGGGCATGCGCCGTGTCACCATGCAGGTCCGTTTTCGCTTCTGAGACATAGCACCGATGCTACGCACACGAAACATTCTCTCAATGCTCACCGCTGCGGCGCTGCTCTCGCCAGGCGCTCCGCTCGTTGCCCAGGAACCCGTCCAGCCCGTTGCCGCTCAGGGCCGCATTCGAGTCACTACTGAACTCGTCCTCGTGAATGTCGTCGCTCGCGATAAGAAGGGAAACTTAATCAAAGGTCTGAAGAAAGAGGACTTTACTCTTTACGAAGACGGTAAAAAGCAGGATATCTCCAGCTTCGATTTTGAGAATGTTGATGAATTGCCGGCCACTGCCGGCCCAACGGTCTCTGGCGCGGCGCCGGAAACGCCGGGAACTCTACTGCACTCCAACAAGAAAGCGCCGCCCACTCTCGATGCTCGCGATCGCCGCCTGATTCTCCTCTTCTTCGACTTTTCCGCCATGCAGCCCGAGGAGATTGACCGCTCGGTGGACGCGGCGAAGAAATTCGTTCACGAGAAGATGCAGCCCGCGGATCTGATCGCCATCGTTTCGCTCGCCACCAATATGCATGTGGACTGCGATTTCACCGATGACCAGCAGAAGCTCGCCTCCGTGCTTTCCAGCTACAACTCCGGCGAAGGGCAGGGCTTCGACAACGGCGCCACGGGAAGCTCCGAAGGCGCCGCGGAGACCGGCGGCTCTTTCACCGAGGACGATACCGATCTCAACACCTTCAACGCCGATCGCAAGCTCCTCGCCATTCAGTCCCTGATGCAAGCGCTCGGCAAGCTCCCGCAGAAGAAGAGCGTCATTTATTTCAGCAACGGCATCACGCAATCCGGCGTGGATAACCAGTCTGCCTTGCGCGCCGCCACGGCCGCCGCCGTAAAGTCCAACGCCTCCATCTATTCCCTCGACGTCCGCGGCCTGCAAGCCTTTCCTCCGGGCGGGCAAGCGCAAAACGCCAGCTTGCACGGGCAATCCGCCTACACGGGCGCGTCCACCTTGAACGATCTGAACGGCAACGCCGCTTCACAAGACACCCTCGCCACGCTTTCCACGGACACCGGCGGCAAAGCTTTCTTCGATTCCAACGATTTCAGCGGCATCTTCTCCCAGGTGCAGAAAGACAGTTCCGTCTATTACGTTCTGGGTTTCACCAGCAACAATCCGGCAAAAGACGGCAGGTTCCGGCATCTGAAGGTCACCGTGAAGCGTCCTGACTTGAAGCTCGATTTTCGCTCCGGCTATTACGCCGGCCGCGACTTCGAGCACCTGAACCGCGCCGACCGCGAAGAGCAGCTCGAAGACGAGCTGGCCGCCCAGCTCCCGCGTGTGGATGTGCCGCTGTATGCCGGCGCCTCCTATTTCCGCAAGGACGATTCCCACTACTATCTCGCCGTTTCCCTCGTCGTCCCCGGTTCGCAAATTCCCTTCGTCACCGAAAAGGACAAGGACAACGCCACGATTGACATCATCGGCGAAGCTCTCGAGGGCGGCAAATTCCCCGTCGGCCGCTTGCGCGACACCGTAAAACTCGCCGTCGAAAGCACGCGCGAGGTTCGCCGCAAAAATGTTCAGTACAACACCGGCTTCCTCCTGGCTCCCGGCAGCTACCACCTGAAGTTCGTGATCCGCGAAAACCGGACCGGGCGCATGGGCTCGTTCGAGACCGATGCGCGCATCCCGGACCTGCGCAAGGCGCCGATGAAAATGAGCTCCGTGGTATTGAGCAGCCTGCGCGTCCCGGCCACCGCGAAAAAGACGGGCGTCAATCCGCTGGTGCGCGACCAAATGGAACTCGTTCCCAATATCACGCACGTCTTCACGCCGGATCAGCATCTGTACCTGCAGTACGAGGTCTATGACGCCGCCAAGGGCAAGAGCTCCGCGCCAAGCGCGCCGGCTCCCGCCTCTGCGGATCAACAGGATGCGGTCAAATCGCCCGCGGCCGCAAAACCTGCGCGTGACTCGGTCCGCGTCCTCACCAGCCTCGAATTCATTCAGGGCGCGACGAAGGTCTTTGAATCCAAGCCGGTCGAGGCCAACGAAGTCACTGCGCCCGATCGCAAAGCCGTCATCTTCCAGATGGACTTGCTGCTGCAATCCTTGAAGCCCGGCCTGTATCTCTGCCAGGTAAACGTGATTGACGACGTTGCGGGCACTTTTTCCTTTCCGCGCTTTCCGCTGCTCATCCGCGAAGCCGTCCCTAATCCCGCCCCTTCCACCACAGGCGCCACCGATTAGCGCCGCCTCTCTCCCTTGCGTCGTCCCGATCCCGCAAAGGCGGGAGAGGGAGCCCGCTGCCCGCTTGTGTCTCGCGCCGCACCCCGTTCCGATTCGGGAAGTAATTGTTGGCACCCGAGTAACCCCCTCCCCCCGGGTGTTTTTGTGAAGCATGTCAAAACAAAGGGGTTGCAGGCGCAAGTGTGCGCAACGGTTTGAAAACAAGGACTTAAAAACTCGCCGTTTTTATTTACAAAGCCTTTGTTTTGATACTGATGCGCACTGTCGGTGCAGCGAGTGGGTGTGCTGGGGCTCTGCGGAGCGCGGGCGGGCTTGTGCCGAATATTCACAGCGGATGATGTCACACTATTTACTAACTGCTAATAGACATTGTGAGGTACTAGCATCGGAACCGGTTCGAGGAGACTGGCGGCACTAGAAAGAAGTCAAAATCCGCCCTCCAGAAAACGCCGGGCGCAAAAAACGCGCACCCTAGAAAATCACAAGGGTGCGGCAGCCATGGGCGTTTCCGAAGCTAAGGCTGTGCCACCCTCTATGACGGCGTTGGCGTTGTCAAGAGACACTTCCAGTGCACGAGCCGCGAGCGGCTCGTTTTCTTCTTACCTAGAAGGGACGCTTTCCTCATTTCGACCAAGGCTCGCTTCGTGAATCATGGGTGGACTCTGGTTCCACCAGCCATCTATTCGATCTGCCTACTTCCGATCAGGATTCATTCTTCAGATCCCCCGATCCCTCGGGGGAGCAAGGTGCTCAATCAGCCTAGCGATGAACTTGCGTCCATCAGGGTGGCCCCCGAGCCGCCTTGCATGCGAACCAGCCGTGCGTACGCTGCTCCACTACGCAGCATCCAGTACATACGCACAGCCAACTTGCGCGCGATGGCCACTTTCGCCACCGCGTGTCCTCGACGGAACTTCAACCGCAGATAGTCCTGCCGCAGTGCGGGATCGAGGCGAACCGCGGGATACACGGCTTCGATCAACAACCAACGCACCATGGTGTTGCCCTGTTTGCTGATGGCCCCGAGCCGCCGCCGGCCGCCACTGGATTCCTCCGTCGGATTCAGTCCCAGATAGCTCACCAGCTTCCGGCTGCGGCGAAAACGCGTTACCGGACCGATGGTCAGAACAAACGCCAGGGACGTAACCGGGCCAACTCCGGGATGGGTCATCAAGAGAACCGCATCTGCACGGCGATGGGCTTCTTCCAGAACCGCGCGATCCAGTTCCGCGATCGGAGCCTCGACTTGATCGAGCAGTTTCAGAAGTTCTTCGCGTCGCCGGCTAGCCCACGGAGCAAGGCTCAAGCGGAGCAACTCGGCGCGGCCCTTCTTGGTGAACAGCTTTTTCTTGCGACAGAGCCCCTGGCTCAGGGCCAGCGCGTGCAGTTGGTTGCCCAACATGGTGCGCAGGCAGACCAGCTTGTGGCGATGCCAGAGCAACTGCCGCAGATCCCGCTCGGCCGGTGTGGGCACCCAGATTCTCGGAAAGCGTTTCGCGAGCAGCAACTCGAGAATCAGCGCGGCATCGCGTTCGTCGGTCTTTTGCTTGCGGACTTCACTGGCGCGAATCTTGGCGGCGTCCCCGATCCACAATTCGTGACCGAGTTCGGTGAGCAATTGCTCGAACCAGTGAATGGGGCCAGTGGCTTCGATGCCTACGCGCACCGGTCCTTGCAAGCTGCGGTAGAACGCGTGAGCTTCACCGCTCTGGTGATCCAAGCGCCGCTCGAGAAGCAACTCTCCGGTCTCGTCGTTGGCCATGGCAATCTGCTGATAGCGTGTGTGAAAATCGCATCCTATAATTAACATTGCTCGGCTCCTTCCTTCCGAGCCTTGGTCGTTAGCGCTACCAAGTCTACTCGGTCGAGGGAGCCGACGCCGTCATCTAATCAGCCCAAAGGGACCGAACAAATCTCCGATTGTCCTTTTTTCGGGTGTACCCGAATTTCACCGGAGAGGCGCCCACCACAGTGTCTCCACGCGATTCTGCCTGAGTAACGCCAAAACCGTCCATGTAGGTACTGGGACGAACTTGTCCGGTTTGGCGACCAGGACTAAGCCGCTGGCGTGGCGGACGCTACGCGTGAGGCGAGCGGAAAAGTTGGGTAGCTGACGTAGTGTGGGTCACGGAGAGAGGAGACTCCTGTGACCCGTTTATGCAAGATGATGTTGGAGGAACTCCAACGTCGCAACTATTCTGCCATCACCACACGTAATTACCTGCGAGTCGTGGCCGGCTTCGCTAAGTATTTTGGCAAGTCCCCCGACAAGCTTGGCCCCAACGAACTTCGAACCTATCAAGCCTAGCTGCTGCAAGACCGCAAGCTGACGCCCGGCACCGTGGTCAACCGGGTCGCGGCTCTGCGATTCTTTTTCGTGAAGACTCTGAAGCGCCACCAGTTCCGGGATTTCTTGCCCTATCCCCAGGACCGGCGCCGACTGCCGACGGTGTTGAGCCGAGAAGAAGTTTCGCGCCTGATCAATGCGGCAGGGACACTGTTTCGACGCACGCTGTTGATGACCCTCTACGGCACCGGCATGCGACGCGCCGAACTCGCACGCCTCAAGGTGAGCGCTATCGATAGCCAGCGGATGATCCTCCGCGTGGTGGCCGGCAAGGGCGGCAAAGATCGTGATTTGCCTTTAAGTCCAGCCCTGCTGGAGATCCTGCGCGAGTATTGGCGCTGGCGGAAACCGCGACTCTATCTGTTCCCCACGCGCACCTGCAGCCGAAGCCTCGATCAGCCGATCTCGGACAAAACCGTGTGGATCGCCTGTAGCGAGGCCGCGCGCCAGGCGGGCATCAGCAAACGCGTGACCCCACACACGCTGCGTCATAGTTGGGCAACACACTTGTTGGAGGCCGGCACCGACCTGCGCACCATCCCGGTGCTGCTCGGTCATGGCGATCTGGAAACTACCCCTCCGTGCCAACATCCGTGAGACAAGTCTAGTACCCTTAATTAATGAGCAGGGCGAGAAGGAATAGGGACGAGATGAACGGGAATTCTCTTGGTGTTGTTCTTTCTCCTGGGGGTTTGGCTGGCGCGGAACGGAGCGAAGGCTCGCCTTTTGAGCCGCAGCGGAGTGCGTACGTTGAACATGAATGATCGATTGAGGGTGCAAGTCCCTTACAGAGCCCGTTGGAGGCAACCGTGAGTCAAAGGCAACTGCGTGTTAAATGTGAAGGGATGTTCCCGTGAGGGCGCGTGGAAAGGAAGCCGGAGACAAACTGCAGCACCTAACGCAAGTGAATCCCCGTAAGGCTGGTCTGATCGAGGCAAGCGTGCTCACCAATGCGACGCCCGATATCCAACCGCAATCAGAACAGTATTGGGGAAGGCGGCGGCAGGACATTGGTCATTCTTACTTCAAGAGAGCTCCGCAAGCCCGCCTTGGCGGTAGGGTCGGAGAAGGAAACGACGACGACCTGATGCTTGCGGAGAAGTCGGATCTCCTCATACGAGCGGTGAAGCTGACGAAAGTCAGTGGAGCAAAGGGGGAGATGGATTGAAAAGCGCAGGATCACGGCAACTGGCCCTCGCATTCGCCGACAGCCCGACAGGGGGCAGGGACCGCGGAACTCAGGACGAATCCCGAGGGAAACGGTACCTGCTGCATACGGCGAAGGCCAACAACCGCAAAGATCCGGCCACTTCCACGGCCGCCGCGGATAGCGAGCGGGCGATGGAGTCGGTAGCGTCGGCACATAATTTAGCGCAGGCGCTGCTGAACGTATCACGAAATAAAGGAGCACCTGGCGTAGACGATCAAACAGTAGAGGAGGTGGTCGAACAGGCCCCGAGTCTACTGCCCAAGCTACAAACTGCACTCCTTCAGGGCACATACCAACCGGGAGACATCCGGCGCGTATGGATTGAAAAACCAGGAGGCGGACAGAGAGGTTTGGGAATCCCAAATGTGATGGATCGATGGGTCCAACAGGCCGTGCTGCAAATACTAGAGCCGATCTTTGAACCAACCTTCCACGCAAGCAGTCACGGATTTCGTCCGAACCGGGGCGCTCATACCGCAATTGCTGAAGCAAAAGAACACCTCAAGGCAGGATACCGAGTTTTGGTAGATCTCGACTTATCGAAATTTTTCGACCGGGTTCATCATCAACGCCTGCTCGAACGATTAAGACAGCGAGTGCACGACTCGCGTGTTCTGGACTTGGTGAAACGAATGCTGACAGCAAAAGTGGTTATGCCTGACGGTACAAAGGTAGCCACGATGCAAGGAACGCCACAAGGCGGACCGCTTTCCCCGCTGCTATCCAACATCGTCTTGGACGAATGGGATTGGGAGTTGGGGCGTCGTGGTCTCCGGTTCGTACGCTACGCCGACGATTGTAATATTTTCGTCCGTAGTCGGCGAGCTGGGCGGAGGGTGATGGAATCGACTCGGCGATTTTTGGAGAAGAAGTTACGGCTTCAGATCAACGAGGAGAAAAGCTCCGTCACCACACCGGGAAAGGTCCACTTCCTGGGTTTTCGTTTTAAACTCCAAAGCAACAATCGGGTTGCGGTCCTGCTGTCGGCCAAGACCAAAGCGAAACTGCTCGCCAAGATCCGGGAGTTAACACCGCGATCGTGGGGGCAATCGCTACGTAATTGTTTTGGGAAAATAAACGAATATTTCCGAGGATGGGTCGGGCACTTTCGAATCTGCACTGAAGAAGGAGCGTCCGAATTCCGAAGGTACGATGCACACCTGCAGCGCCGGCTGCGGGCCATCATCATTCACCAAAAGAAACGGGCGCGCTTTCTGTACCGTCATCTCCTGCAACGGGGGGCTAACCCTCGACAAGCTGCCGGCACCGCCTACAGTCGGCGGGGCATCTGGCATCGCAGTAACCGGAAGGGGATCAATGTGGCGTACTCGAATACGTGGTTCGCTACCCAGTGGACTCCATCCTACGACCTCTGGTGCATTGCGAACCCTCCAGCAGAAGTCTCGGACCAGCTTCGTCTGGCGTTTTGAGTCAACAATCCAAAGAGCCGGATGCGTGGCCCGCAAGTCCGGTTCTGTGAGAGGCGCGGCGGGGCAACCCGCCGTGCCTACTCGACAGCGGCAGCCAAAGCGGGCGCTACGCTGGGCTCCTCGTCGCGACCTGATTCGGAGGTCGTGGCCAAGCCCAAGCGTCGTACTTTTTCCACCGAGTACAAGATCCGTATTCTTGGAGAGGCTGATTCTGCTTCCGCCGTTGCCGGTGGAATTGGTGCATTACTTCGCCGGGAGGGTTTGTATTCCTCGCATCTGACGAGCTGGCGGCGAGAACGCGCCAACGGCATTTTCCAGGCCCTGAAGCCGCGCCAACGCGGGCGCAAATCCGAGCGTGATCCACTGGCGGACGAAAACGAAAAGCTGCGCCGCCAGGTAGGCCAATTGACGGAAAAACTCCGCAAAGCGGAGATGATCATCGACGTGCAAAAAAAAGTGGCGGCGCTGTTGGGCCGTCCGATTCCGGAAGCAGACCCGGAGGAGAACTCCTGATGGCCGCCGTCACCGAACTGGCCACCACCGCGGGCATCCCGGCGGCCTGTCAGGCGCTGGCTCTGCCGCGGGCTTCCTTCTACCGCAAACTTCATCCCTGTTCTTCGGCTTCGCCGGTTTCCCGGCGGCGGTCGGCCCGGGCGTTGGGTGCGCAAGAAAAAGAAACCGTGCTGGCCTGCTTGCACGAAGAACGTTTTCAGGATCGCTCGCCAGCCGCTGTTTATGCGACGTTGCTCGATGAAGGCCAATATCACTGCTCGATCCGCAGCATGTATCGCGTGCTCGACGAGCACGGCGAATCGCGCGAGCGCCGCGACCAGTTGACCCATCCGCCTTATAAGAAACCGGAACTTTTGGCCACCGCTCCCAATCAGCTCTGGAGCTGGGACATCAGCAAGCTGCTCGGACCCGTCAAGTGGACCTACTTCTACCTTTACGTGATCCTCGATATCTTCAGCCGTTACGTTACCGGGTGGATGGTCGCTTATCGCGAAAGCGCGGAGTTGGCCAAGCGACTGATCGAGGAAAGTTGTGCGAAGCAAAACATCCGGCCCGGCCAACTCACGCTCCATGCCGATCGTGGCCCGTCGATGAGTTCCAAGCCGGTGGCCTTTTTGCTGGCCGACTTGGGAGTCACCAAAACGCACAGCCGGCCGCATGTCTCCGACGACAATCCGTATTCGGAGAGTCAGTTCCGCACCATGAAGTACCGTCCGGAGTTCCCGGACCGTTTCGGGTGCATTCAGGACAGCCGCGCTTTTTCGCAGGGATTTTTCCGCTGGTACAACGAAGAGCACCGCCACTCCGGCGTGGGCTTGCTGACGCCAGCGATGGTTCACTATGGTCAGTCCGAAAACATCCTGCGGCAACGTCAAGAAGTGCTCGCTGTGGCCTACCGGCGTCACCCGGTGCGCTTGGTACGAAGCGCTCCCCAACCACCGGCCCTTCCCAGCGAGGTCTGGATCAACAAGCCGGTTCTAATTACATGAAAAAACTCACTAAATTCCGTGAGTACCTGTCTCAAAGTCGTTGACACGCGCCGTTCGGCCCGATGCGAAAAAGGAAGGAGCGAAGGCTGTCTGTAACTAATTGAAGGAGAAGGAGAATTTGGCTCCCCGGGCTAGATTCGAACTAGCAACCCTTCGGTTAACAGCCGAATGCTCTACCATTGAGCTACCGGGGAACCGCGATGGAAGGAATTCCTTTCTACTTTAGCAGTCTAACGAACACAGAAGAGCAGTGTCAATGCAACCCGCAACACCGCAATTCTCACGCGATTTTCTAAGCGGCTGACAAAATCCGCTCAGAAGTGGAAGACGACGCCGGCGACGGCCTGGAAGTTGTTCTGGTGCTCGCTGAAGAAGTTGTTGAACACGTAATCGCCTTCGGCTCGCAATGACAACCGCGCATTCACCCGGAAGTCCACCCCGCCGCCCGCCTGCACCATCAACGCGGTCCTGCTGCTGTCCGCCGTCTGCGGTTGCAGGTGCCCGCCACCGAACAGCGCGTGTCCCCAAGGCTCCCAACGCTCCCGCCGCGAGCCAATCCGTATGCCCCCGCCGCCCCCAAAATACTTCACGTGCTCGCGGTCGTAGATCTGCGGCGCAAAGCCCGTCACCAGGTTCCCCTCCACGGCAAACCAGTCATTCGTGAAGTACGTCACCGTCGTGTTCAGCCCCACCAGGCTCGCGTAGATGCGCGACGACTGGAACCGGAAAAACTCCAAGCCCACTCCCAGTTGCCACCGGTAGTCATCCCGGGCGCCAAACACAAACTTCGGCTGGGGTGTCGCCGCCGCGGGCTCCGCAGCCGCCGCACTCGCCGCTGGAATCGCCGGCGTTGCCAGCGCAAAACCCCGCGCCTCTTCGCTCGGCGCATACCAATTCATTTGCGCCACCGAACTCTCAGTAAAGTCCGCCGCAACATTTGTGGTGTCCTTGGCCACAGCTACCCCCAGGCTCGCTTCCTGCGCCCCAGCGGCCCACGCCACCATCAGCAGCACCAACCCTCCCAGCAATCCCTTTGTCATACACATTCCCCTCTGCCTCTTCGGCCAGTGTGTCCCAAGATATTGAAATCCTAACCCGTCCAAAGGAATCTTGTTCCAAAAAGAAACGCCGAGACGAATTGCGGCCCAGCCTGGGCCCCTGTAACTATATCCCAATAAACGGACGCAGGGGGAGACTGGCGTGAGTCATATTGCCACCGTAACAAACGGGACTCAGCGGGCCGGGTTGGAAGGGAGATTCACGTGAGAACGAATCGAATTGGGCCGGGACCATTCGTCCTGATTGTGGTTGGCAAGTAAGACGGGCTAAATCTCAGGGCACGACGCGATAGTTGTGAATGCCGGCTCCGAACGAGAAGCTGGCTCCGGCCACCTGCGGCAACCACCAGAAACGCCGCATCAAGCCATGATTGCTGATCATCATGCGGTGTCCCAGATAGTCCATGACAGCGGGGCTCACTTGCGTGGCGGCGTACATCGCGCCGGAGTGTGCAAACGGACGCATCAGGGGATCACTTTCCGTGCCGTAGCCGCCAGAAATGGCGCGCCGTGTGGACCATGCATCGAAGGCGGCGGCGCTGTGTCCCGTGGCCATCAAGGCGTACCAGATCTTGCGCTGGCGGGGAGATTCGACCGGTCGAATCACAGCGGGCTTAATGGGCGCATTCAAGAATGACTCACTGCCCGGAGTTACGCTCGCTGCGGCGGAAGATGAGGAAGCATCTGCATCAGCGCCCGCTGAAGCAGACAGCTTGGCCGCTGGCGCATCTGGGAGCTTCGACTTCGTTGTGGAATCCGGCTGGGATGCACTGGAATTGCTGGCGAGCAAGGTGGGAGAATCCGCGACAGCACGAGGGGTATCAGCGGGTAGCGCGGTACAACAAAAAATCACGACCGCGGATAGTACCAAGATGCACCTCAGAAGTCGCAGGCCGGGGGTGGGTTCCTGGCACGCTGCAACTGCTGTCTACTCTACTGTACCAAAGGACAGGTGTCACTGGCCCATTGGTCACAATTTTTTCTGGTACTTTTCCGGGGCCGGGTTCTGGAGCGTTGGTACCGGCCAGTTCGACACTCCGCTCGCGATTCGTAGAAAAGACCTGCTATAATCCGGCCCAAGAAGCCGTGGTCCTTGGTTCGGGGGAAAATGGCTGGTTCGGAATCATCGGCGAAACGCGCACGCATCCCGCAACGTGGCCCGCAGCCACCTCGATTCATCGTTATTGAAGGCCCCCTTCGCGTTGGCAAAACCACGCTGGCTCGGCTGCTCGCCGAACGCCTCCATGCGCGCCGCATTTACGATTGCGAAGATAATCCCTTCCTCGCCGATTTCTATGCCGGCCTTCCCGGGGCCGCTTTCCGCACGCAAATGTACTTCCTGATGGAGCGGCAGAAGCGCATTCGTGAAGGCCTTTCCGGCGATGCGCCCGGCCTTGTGGTGAGCGATTATCTGATGGAAAAAGACCGCATCTTCGCGAACCTCAGCTTGGATGACGAGGAGCTCAAGCTTTACGAACGCTATTACGAGGCGGTGACCGTCGAACTCCCGCAACCCGATTTGGTGATTTATCTCCAGGCCAAGCCGGAAGTGCTGCTCGGCCGCATTGCCAAGAAAAAAGCGCACGAGGAGCGCCAGATTTCGACGGAGTACGTTCAGGAGGTGGCGCGCGCCTACGAGCACTTCTTTTTCCGCTATGAGGGCGCGGATCTGCTGGTCATCGAAACCTCGGAAATCGATTTCGTTGAGAAGAACGAGGATTTGCAGCAGCTCCTACGCCGCCTGCAGGAGCCGGTCAAAGGCACGCAGTATTTCCTCCCGCTCGGCGGCTCCGACTGAAGAGGTTGCTGAAAAGCCGGAGAAAGACTTTCTTCAGGGGCTAAAGCCCGAGGGTCTTAGGGGCTTTACGCCGGGGCTGAAGCCCCGGCCTCCTAAAGAAAGAGACTTTTCCCGCAGCCTGTGAAGAAAGCTTGCACGCCGCACTCGTAGTTTCTTTTCCACTTCAATTCGCATAGAGTGCCATGCAGAACGGTTTGTATCGAGCTAGGGAGGGTAGTCATGGATCGCTGGACACGTCGCAAGTTTTTTCTGACATCGCTGGCGGGGAGCGCGTTCGCCGGCGCGGCTAGAGTTTTTGGTAAAACGCTGGAAGTGACCGGTGGCAATCACCCCGAAACTATTCTTTTCGACCCCCAACCGGCTGCGCGCACGCGGCCTCTGATCATTTCTTCGGCCAACGGGTTGAACGCTCTCGACAAGGGCATGCAAATCCTGAAGGGCGGCGGCGATACGCTCGACGCGGCCGTCACCGCGGTAACTGTCGTGGAAGACGATCCCAACGATGACAGTGTAGGATACGGCGGCCTGCCCAACGAGGAAGGCGAAGTCGAACTGGACGCCAGCGTGATGCACGGCCCGACGCGCCGCGCCGGCAGCGTGGCCTCCGTCCGCCGCATCAAGAATGTTTCGCGGCTGGCCAAAACGGTGATGGAACGCACCAACCACGTAATGATCGTGGGTGACGGGGCGCGGCGCTTTGGCGTGGCCGAGGGCTTTGAGGAAATGAATCTGTTGACCGAGCACTCGCGCAAAATATGGCTCGCCTGGAAAGCCAAAACGAGTTTCAACTGGCGGCCGGGCACGGACAGCCCGGAATGGAAAGAACATGTTGCGACTCTCTTCGATCACGATGCGGAAAAAATCGCTTATGCCTTGCGCGTCATCACGTACCCTCCAACCGGTACCATCAACTGCCTTGCGGTGAACGCCAAGGGTGAAGTCAGCGGCACCACCACCACTTCCGGGCTGGCCTGGAAAATTCCCGGGCGTGTCGGCGATTCGCCGGTGATCGGCGCGGGACTTTACGTGGACGGTGACGTTGGCGGCGCCGGGTCCACTGGCAAAGGCGAGGAAAACATCAAGATTTCCGGCGGACATACGATCGTCGAAATGATGCGCAAGGGCATGAAGCCTGACGATGCCTGCCTGGAAGCGCTGGGGCGCGTCGCGCGCAATTACAACGGCGATAAAACGAAGCTCGCGACGTTCAATCTGCGTTTCTATGCCGTCAATAAAGACGGCGAGTATGGCAGCGCATCTCTCTGGAAGAAGAGCAACGTGGAGGGCAAGGATGCGATGTTTGCTGTCCATGACGGCACGCAAGCCCGCCTGGTTCCCTGCAAGACTTTCTTCGACGAAATTGGTCACGAAGAATAATGCGCCGGTAATCTGCTCACCTTATACTGGCGTGTATGGACCAGCCGAATGTTTTGATTATCGGAGGAGGAGTCGTCGGCTGCGCAATCGCGGAAGCGCTTTCCCGCCATTGGCAGGATATTTTTCTTGTTGAGCAGTATCCAAAGTTTGGAATGGCCACCAGCACACGAAATAGCGGCGTGATCCATTCCGGAATCTACTATCCGAAAAATTCCTGGAAGGCGCGTCATTGCGTCGAAGGCAATCGCCTGACCAAGGAATTCTGCGCTAGGCACAACGTGCCTTGCCGCACGACGGGAAAAATTGTTGTCGCGAAGGATGCTTCCGAAGAGAAAGAGCTTCTCGCCCTGATGAAAAAGGGAGAGGGCAACGGCGTACAGGGCCTGCGAATTATCGATGCGGCGGGCATACGCGCCATCGAGCCTCACGTCAGAGGCCATGCGGCGCTTCTAGTGCCTTCCACGGGCATTTGCTCCGCCGAAGACCTGGTGCATGCTTTTGCGCGCGTCGCCGAGGAGCACGGAGCAAACCTCGTCAACCAAGCCAAGGTTATTTCTCTGGAGCCGGTGAAGGACGCCGTTCGCGTGTGCTTGCGCATCGGAGATGAAGAGCAATCCGAAACGGAAACCATTGAGGCGCACTGCGTCATCAATGCCGCGGGACTCTACTCCGACGAAGTTGCACAGCTTCTCGGCCCGCGTCCCTGGAGAATTTATCCGGTGCGGGGCGAATATTGCGAAATTCGCGGTCCTCGGGCAGGCCTGATCCAGAGCCTGGTTTATCCTCTGCCCCATCGCGACGGCCTCACCCTCGGTTTGCACTTTACGAAGACTCTTTGGGGAACGGTGCTGGTTGGACCGACGGCCGCCTATGTCGAGGGCAAAGACAACTACGAACGCGACCGCATGACCATTCCTGAGTTTCTCTCCGATGCGAAGACGATGCTCCCGGAACTTCAGGAGAGCGATTTGCAACTCGGCTACACGGGCCTGCGCCCGAAACTCGTTCCGCCGGGCGGCCAAGGGATTGCCGACTTTGTGATTGAGCCGGATAAGGAAGTGCCGCGCGTGATTCAACTCGTTGGAATTGAATCGCCGGGGCTGACCGCGGCACCCGCCATCGCAAACCATGTTTTCAAACTGGTCACGGAAATACTTGCCTGATGAGGGCAAGCACAAAGCGAAGAGAGATTCCTCGCACAAAAAGCGTGCGATGGAGAAGAGTTCCTCGCTTCGCTCGGAATTACGGATAAGGTAAGTGCAGGGGAGTTATTCGACAACTATCCGGAGTTATTCGACGATGATGCGGAGGAATTTCTTCTTGCCGACGCGGACGCTGTAAGTTTCAGGCTGGTCCACATTCAACTTGCAGGCGGGATCTTGTATCGTGGCGCCGTTGATCTCCAGCCCGCCCTGTTTGATGAGGCGTTCTGCCACGGACGTAGAAGCGATGCCCTCGAACGAAGCGAGAATCTTCGACCACTTCACGATGCCGCTTGGGAGTGCGAGAGAAACCTGGTTTGAGGAGTCCCTTATCTTCGGAAACGTAATCTCCAGACCGCCAGGCACTCGCTTCATGCGGACTTCGTCCATTTCAGCCGGTGCCTTGCGGTCACGGAATACCCGCTGGAAATTGTCGGCCGCTTTGTGCCCGGCATCCGCGCCGTGGAAGCCGGCCACAACCTCTTCCGCGAGCCGCATCTTCACATCCATTGGATGGACCCGGCCTGATTGCACTTGCCCTTTCAGTGATTCGATTTCCGGAGGCGTGCGGTCGGTGACCAGTTCGTAGTACGAGCACATCAGCTCATCGGGAATGGACATCATCTTGCCGAACATTTCGCCCGGCGGCTCGGTAATCCCGACGTAGTTCCCGAGGCTCTTGCTCATCTTCCGCTGGCCATCGAGCCCTACGAGAATCGGCATGGTCACGACGACCTGCGGCGACAACCCGTACTCGCGCTGGATTTCGCGGTGAACCAGGATGTTGAACTTTTGGTCCGTTGCGCCCAATTCGACATCCGACTGCAGCATCACTGCGTCGTAAGCCGTCAGCAAGGGATACAGAAGCTCATGAACGGCGATCGGAAGATTCTTATCCAACCGCGAACGAAAATCCTCACGTTCCAGCATGCGCGCCAGCCGGTAATGCCCGCAGAGCCGCACCACGTCGTAGCTGGACATTTTGCCCAGCCACTCGCTGTTGTAGCGGATCTCGGTCTTTTCTGGGTCCAAGATCTTGTAGACCTGCGACAGATACGTCTTCCCGTTGAGATCCACTTGCTCGCGCGAAAGCGGCGGCCGCGTCTCGGATTGTCCCGTGGGATCCCCAATCATCGCGGAAAAATCACCGACCAGGAAAACCGCCGTGTGGCCCAGGTCCTGAAAGTGTTTCAATTTGCGCAAGACTACGGTGTGCCCAAGATGAATGTCCGGCGCCGTCGGATCCACGCCCAGATACACCCGCAGGGGCATGCCAGCCTGGAGCGACTTTTCCAGCTTTGCGCGCAACTCTGTTTCGGGCACGATTTCCGCCACGCCCTTCTTCAGGTACGCGAGCTGTTCTTCCACCGGTCTGAACTTGGCTTGTGTCATCTCGATTTGCTGCTCTAGGCGGTGCAAATCACGCGCCGCCCGACGATCTTGAACTTTCCCTCGAGGATAATCTTCACGGCCTCGGTGTAAATCCGGTGCTCTTCTTTCAGTATGCGCTCAGACAGCGCGTGCTCGTCATCCGTGTCCTTCACGGGCACGACCGCCTGCACGATGATCGGCCCCGCGTCCAGATTCTCGTCCACAAAATGCACCGTGCAGCCTGCAACCTTCACGCCGTAGTCCAGCGCCTGCTTCTGCGATTCCAGCCCCGGAAACGACGGCAGCAGCGAGGGGTGAATGTTCAGAACCCGCTGCGGAAACTCCGCAACAAAATAGGGCGACAACAATCGCATGTAGCCCGCCAGGCAGATCAGATCGACCTTATATTCACGCAAGACCGCGGCCACCTGGCGATCGTAGGCTTCCCGCTCCAGCCCTTTCGACGGAATCAGCCTGGTTTCAATTCCCCGTGCTTTCGCGCGTTCCAGTCCTCTCGCGTCCGGTTTGTTGCTGATGACGATGGCGATCGCGGCGTTGGGAATGCGCCCGGCGGCAACACTCTCCGCCAGCGCCTCGAAATTCGAGCCGCGGCCACTCAAGAGCACGCCGATGCGCTTCGTCATAAATAAAAAAGTTAACACACCCGGACACGGGGGCCAAATGTCCGGCCTCCCCTTGCCTACCAACGGAATTAGCTTGTCGCTGCTGATGCCGAGTACTCCGGTTCACTGACAGGTTGCCCCGCCCGTTGCTGGCTTTCTTGAATGTGTGGTCATTTCGCGACGCGAATCATCAGTACGCCATGGGGTGGTGTGGTCGAAGAGAGTTCGTCGAGGGACTAAACGACGTCAATTATGATGAGGGTGATATCATCCTGCTGGGGCACGGAAGAGGGTCGCCAGCGGCGTATCCCGGAGAGCAACTCCTCCGACAATTCAGCAGGCAAGCGCGAGCGATTGCTGCGAACGATTTGTTCAAGCTGGTGATCGCCAAAAAAATCGCCGGCAGCATTCTCGGGTTCAACGACACCGTCGGTGTAAAGCAGGAAGCGGTCGTCAGAATTAAGCGGAATCGCACAAACGGGATAGTCGGAATCCGGAACGAGTCCCAGCAATAAGCCGTTGCTTTCGATTCGCTCCAGCTTGCCCTCTCGCCAGCACAGAAGCGGCGGGTGGCCCGCGGCCGAGTACAAGGCTTTGCGAAGCTCCATATCGAGCCATAAATAGGCCGCCGAAACGAACTGGTCCTGGAGTTGGCCAGTAAGGATGCGATTCAACCCGCGCAGCACTTCTCGCGGGTCATGCGCGGCGGGCACGACCGATTGCATCGCCACCTTGACCATCGCCGCGATGAGCGCTGCCGGGACACCGTGCCCGGAGACGTCAGCCACGAGGAAACCAAGCCGGTTTTGATCGACCGCTATAAACTCATAGAAATCGCCGGCGACAGCGGTCATGGGACGATAAGCAGCGTTAATGCGAAGGTCCTTGAGTGCGGGAACGCTTCTCGGGAGGATCGAACGCTGTATTTCGCGGGCGATCACGAGTTCGCTTTCAATGGAGAGCAGGCGGCGCTCGTCGGCGAGGACTTTCTCTGCGGCTACGTATCCGAGAGAGAAATCAAACACTGCGAATGCCAGAGGCTCATAGTAAGGATGGGCAGGGAGATGGAGAAAAACTCTTAAATTGGCGTACAGAACTGCAACCGCCAGGACCAGCGCGCCGATTGCGGAAATCCGGCTTTGGGTGAGCAGGGAATCCCTCCCAAAACTTGGAACTGCGTTCACGACCGCGAGTGCCAGAAAGGCCCAGATCACCAGGGCACTGTTGTATGGCATGAAACTGTAGGGCGACTTGGTGATGAAGGCCACACAAATACCGGCAATGCCGATGACCACTGCCGCGATAACGGTGATTTGCAAAAAGCGGCGTAGTTTCCCGAGGCTTAGCTCCAACCAAGAAAGCAGGGCTGGAATCATGATCAGGTACGTGATAACCGCGATCACGTACGGGCGATTTGCCCCGGTTAACTGCGGCAGAACACCAGTCCCGGCGAGGACCTGCGCCAGTATACGGACACCGTACATCGCGTTGAAGATTCCAAACCATAGCAGGATGCGAACTCCGCCGCGGCCACGAATCGCGGCGATGCCGCAGGCAGCCAGACCGACGAACAGAAAAACGGTGGCCAGCATGATGCCGCCGACAGAGCCGCGAAGTATGGTCTGAATCTGAGCTTCCAAGCGCGCACTTTCCAGTGACCGCCAGCATAACAGAGTCGCGAAGGGTCCCAAGCGCAGTTATCATCACATCGTAGAAGCTCAAGAGTGCGCAGGCGCTTCGGAAGGATTGCCCCGTGACCCGAACTTCAGAATTGTAGCTTGTGAGAGAATCCGCCAAGCGGCGTCACGGCGGGGTTCAAATGAGGCCCAGGCGCTTCATCAGCGTCTCGATTATCACGCGGACATGCTCGAGCGCGATTTCGCCGAGGCTCTGTTTCTGCGGCGCCATGACGTCACGCAAGATGATCCACAACCCGGGGCGGTACACCTCGTCATCGCCGGGGCAAATCGCACCGGTCAGTTGCACAATCTCGAAATGGGGAACTTGCGTGAGGTCGAGATCCACCAGAAGGGAGGAATTTGGCAACGGCGGGGGATTCGCGACGAGTTCCGTCAATACCCCACGGGCATCATCCACTAGATCGCGGAAGCCCTGCGACACCAGCAGGGCATCGATGTCCCGCGGAGTCGGCTGCTCGATTTGGTGCAGGTCGTAATCTGGCAAAGGCTTCTCCAGTGGTATCTCAACCGCCACCGAAGGTTGATTCTTGTCAGGTGAGATGCGTAGGGGCATGGGATGTTCCGCTGGACATTCTTCCACGGATCGCCGAAAAAGGCACTCGTGGCGGGACGATCCCGCTTACCTTGAGCCGCGACGCCGGGCGTCTCCGCCAACAATGCTCACTTCGGGTACGGGCTGCCGGACAAGATCGCGAACGCGCGATAAATCTGCTCCGCCAGCATCACCCGCGCCAGCTCATGCGAATACGTCATCGCGCTGAGGGACACTTTCTGCTTCACGCGTTCGCGCAGTTCAGCCGGGAATCCATCCGCATCACCGCACACGAAGATGAGTTCCCGCGTGCCGCGATCGCGCTGCTCACCAAGCCATTTCGAGAACGCTTCCGAATCGTAGGGTTTCCCGCCGGCATCCAGGAAAACCGCCGTGGCGGCACGATCGGCATCCAGCTTCTTTAGTGCCGCCGTGGCGTCCCGCGCTTCGGTCACCTCGATGGGGCAGTACCGCGCGATGCGTTTCACATACTCATCGAGTAGCGCGCAGAGCTCTGCCCGCCGCGTTTTCCCCAGCAGCAGGAGCCGAATCTTCATGCCGCGAGTCTACCGCGTCGCCCGTCCTGGTTGTCACCTATCTATGTTTCGTCGGGCGGCCTGCCCGGCGCGAGCTCTAATGGTGCCCTGCGTACATGGCTTCCAAGGCTGCGGAAAAACCAGCGAGAGGCTTTCTTCAGGGGCTAAAGCCCATTGGTTTTGGAAGCCTAGCGCCGGGGCTGAAGCCCCGGCCTCCTAAAGAAAAGATTTTCCCGGCAGCCTGTTCGGTCGGAGCAATCCATGTTCGCTTCGCGGAACTACACCCACCCGTATTTCTTTCTCTTCTCCAGCAGCGTCTTGCGGCTGATGCCCAGAATCTTCGCGGACCGCCCGATCTGACTGCGCGTCGCCTTCAAAGTGGCTTCGATGGCTTCACGCTCAACGTCTTCCAGCGAGCGCGAGCCAGCTTCCGGCCGGTTTCCGTCCAGATTGGCGCGCATGTGGGCGGGCAGATGCTCCGCTTCAAGCATCTCTCCCTGGCCGCAAAGCACGGCTGCTTTAAGGGTGTCGCGCAATTCCCGAACGTTGCCCGGCCACCGGTACCTTTCCAAGACGCCCTTGGCCGGTTCGCTTAAGCGAATCTTTGGTCTCCCGTGGGTCGCTCCAATTCCGGCCAAAAGATGCTCCGCCAGGGCCAAAATGTCCGCGCGGCGTTCCCGCAGCGGTGGCATCCAGATCTTGACCAAGTCCAGCCGGTAGTACAGATCTTCGCGAAAACGCCCCTGTTTTACCGCTGTGGCTAAATCCGCGTTCGTAAGGGCGATAATCCGCGCCTCAACACGAAGGTGCTCCTTACCGCCCAGTCGCTCGAACACCCGCTCTTCCATGACGCGCAATAGCCGGGCTTGCGTGCTTGCCGTCAGCGCCGCCACTTCATCGAGAACGATCGTGCTTCTGGCGTCCAACTCGAAACGCCCGGGCTTCCGCTCCGCGGCGCCGCGAAACGCGCCGCGCTCGTGCCCGAAGAGTTCGCTCTCCAGCAGGGGAGGCGGCAAACTTTCGCACTCGATTTTTATGTAAGGAGTGTCGCGCCGGGGTCCAAGCTCGTGGATCAGGCGCGCTAGGTAATCTTTTCCGGTGCCGCTTTCTCCGGTGATGAGGACTGTCGCAGGAACAGGAGCAACGCGCTCCGCGAGTTCGAAGAGACGCTGCGAGGCCGGATCCTTGCAGATCCAGGGCAATCGCTCGCTTGCCATAACCAATGGGCTTCTCCAGCCGCCAGCGTTATCCGCAGGCGACGTTCTGACCTGGTTTCAGCCCACTCGCTTTGAGTGCTCTTTTCGGCCTGTCTCCGGCTCGTCCGGTATGGACAGCATCGGCGCCGACCGCCACAATCTTTCCAGATCGTAGTAACGCCGTGCTTGCTCTCCGAAGACGTGAACGATGAAGCTTCCAAAATCCAAGAGCGCCCACTCCGACGACCGCTGCCCTTCGCGGTGCTCCGGCGAACGCTTCAATTCCTTGTACAGCACCTCTTCAATCCCGGTGCAGATGGCCTGCAATTGCGGCCGGCTGTACCCCGTACAAATCACAAAGTACCGTGTGAACGCCCCCACACCGTGCAGGTCCAGCACGGTGATCCCGCCCGCTTTCTTTTCTTGCGCCGCCTCGACGGCCTTGCGCACACCCTGGGGTAACGATTCCAGTTTCACCGGTACAGACCCTGCTTCAAAATGTATTCCTCCACACGCCCCGAGACAAGCCCTTGAATGGACTCCCCGCGGTTGGCCTTACGCCGAATGTCTGTGGCACTGACTTCGCTGGACACATTCTCCAATAGATAGACGGTTGTCCGCTCCAATTGGGCTACCACGGGTGACCCATGAGCCACAACTTCGTCCTCTTTCTCCCGGTCAGCATCCGGCCTGCCGTGCAAGTCCGGTGGAATCACCAGTCTAAGCGCTTCCAAACGAATGCCCGGGCGGTTGGCGATCACGAAATCGCAGAGTCCCAACAGGGTCTGATATTCCTTCCACATCGGGATATCCAAAAACGCGTCCGCCCCGATAATGAAGAAGATCCGGTCCCCCTGCCCATGGTACGTGTGCCGGAAATAGCGCACTGTGTCCACCGAGTAGTGCAACTGCGTGCCGCTGAAGCCCTCCCCCGCCTCTGCCAGCGACGGCACGAAATGAGGGTGCTCGGTGCACGCCAGCGCGACCATTGCAAACCGGTGCGGGAACGGGGCCAGGTGCTGCTTCAGCTTGTGCGGCGGGCGGCTCGCCGGGATGAAGTGCATCTCGTCGAAATTGAACCGCCGGTCCGCTGCCCGCGCCACCACCAGATGACCTGCATGAATGGGGTCAAAGGAGCCGCCAAAAAGAGCGATGCGCCGTGGCTGATGTTTTGCCGCTGTGCGGTGCGCCTGCGCCGTCGTCAAACCGTGCCCTCCGCCATCCCTACGCCAACCCCGTGTTCACTGGGAAACCACGAGCCGCGCCATGCTACGAACCGAGCTGTCGGGCGTCCCAGAATCCCACGATTCTCTCACGAAATCTCAGCGCTTGCTCGGAGTTCCGTCATCCCGCTCCTCGTCCGCGGACGTTTCCCCATCCTCCGCTCCGCCTTCGTGCTCTTCTTGCTCCGTTTCCTCAAGCTCAAGCTTCTCTTTGGGAATCTTGTCCAGGTCGTCGGCCATCGCGCGCACGAGTTCTTTCACGCCCTCGCCTGTCGGCGCCGAAATCGCATGGAACTCCAGGCCCTTCTCGGCGCAAAACTTCTTTAACTCTTGCAACTTGGTGCGATCCGTCGTCGCGTCCAGCTTCGTGGCGACCACAATCATGGGCTTTTCCATCATGGCGTCGCTGAACGCTGCCAGTTCGCCTTCAATAATCTTAAACGCTTCTACCGGGTCCATTTCCGCGGTGTCGCTCGTGTCAATCAGGTGCGCCAGCAGCCGCGTGCGCTCCACATGGCGCAGGAAGCGAATGCCCAGCCCGGCTCCCTCGCTCGCCCCTTCGATCAGCCCCGGCAAATCGGCGACCACAAAGGTGCGCCCAAGTTCGCTGCCGTGGCCGCCCGTGCCCCCGTCCGCGTTCACCACACCCAGGTTTGGCTCCAGCGTTGTGAACGGGTAGTTCGCAATCTTCGGCCGGGCCGCGCTGATCACCGAAATCAACGTGGACTTTCCCGCGTTCGGGAAGCCCACCAGACCTACGTCGGCCAGCAGCTTCAGCTCGAACCGCAACCGGCGCTCCTCGCCCGGCTGGCCTTCTTCTTTCTCCCGGGGCGCTTGATGCCACGGCTTCGCAAAGTGCTGGTTGCCGCGCCCGCCTCTTCCCCCCTGGGCTACCAGGATTCTCTGCCCGGGCTTCTTCAAATCCGCGAGCAGCCCCTCGCCCTCTTCGTCATAGACCAGCGTGCCCACCGGCACTTTCAAGATGGTGTCGCCGCCGGATTGGCCTGTGCAGTTAGAACCCTCGCCATGGCGCCCGCGCTCGCCTTTGAACTCCCGGTTGTAGCGGTAGCGCAGCAGCGTATTGTCGTTCGGATTCGCTTCCACGTAGATGCTGCCGCCGTTCCCGCCGTCACCGCCCGAAGGTCCTCCGCGCGGCACGTACTTCTCCCTGCGGAACGCCATGCACCCGTTTCCGCCATCCCCGGCCTTCACATAAATTTTGGCTTCATCTACGAACATAAATCTTCATCTCTGTGGACAGCGCGCTTTGCCAGTCCCCAAATGAAAAAACGGCCCCGACAAGAGTCGGGGCCGCCCGGAACTCTGCGATGCTAATTCGCAGCCTTGGCGGCTTCCGCAGGCGTCACGCTGATAAAGCGGCCCCGGTTGCCCTTGTCCTCGAACTTGACGTAACCCGTCACCAGCGCGAAGAGCGTGTCGTCCTTGCCCTTCATGACGTTCACGCCGGGCTGGTGCCTTGTGCCGCGCTGCCGCACCAGAATCGTGCCTGCGTTCACCAGTTGCCCGCCGAAGCGCTTCACGCCCAGCCTCTGTCCGTGCGAATCGCGGCCGTTTGTGGATGATCCGCCGCCCTTCTTATGTGCCATGACGCAATCCCTTTCCTTTTATGCCTGTCGGCCCCGCCAGCGCGGAGCCGCTCGGTTTAAAGCTTGATCTCGCTGACCTCAACGGCCGTGAAATTCTGCCGGTGGCCGCGCTGAATCTTGTACTGGTTGGTCTTCTTGAACTTCAGCACGGTGAGCTTCTTGGCCCGGCCCTGCGACACGATTTTCCCGGTCACCGAGGCGTTCGACGCGTCCGAACCCGCCAGGACCTTCTTGTCATCGGTGTGCACGGCCAGTACGGTGCCGAATTTCACCTGCTCGCCTACTTCCCCGCTGACGCGTTCGATGCGGATGGTGTCGCCGGGTGCGACACGATACTGCTTTCCCCCGGTCTGTATGACGGCGTACATCTGCCCTCCAAAGGCTATAGACAAACCACTATTATACGGGTCGCTGCGCACCAGCGTCAACGCGACTATTCTGCTTTCCGTTGCAGGGATAGGTACCTCACTTGTCCGTGGGGGAGTCGCACGTCATCCGGTAGAGAAACTTAATGGGGAAGCCTGCCTGTTCCCCTCGTGTCACCTTGAATTTCCAAGTCCGTACGGTGGCCAGTGCCGCCTCATCGATGGCGGGATCAACTGACTTTATCACTAGCGCTCCGACCACCTCGCCATTGGGCGCGACTGTGATGAACAGCTCGAGGTCTCCCTCTATTCCTCCTTCTCTAGCTTCCACCGGATACGGCGGCAGCGGCACATCGATGTCGCCCACGACTTTCAATGTGCCCACATGCTCGGTCTTCATCGGAAGTCGCTCGGCATAGGAAACTTCGGCGCGGTCACCTTTCTTCCCTGGAGGGCACGGTTTTGGCGCAAGGCCGTATGTCATTTCCAACTGCGTTGTCACCGGTGCGTTTTGTGGTGGCGCGAACTGATATTGTTTCGCGGCCTCCACAGCCGACCGAGAAAGCTCGGGCGGCCCATTCAGGGCTTTCGCCTCGGCAACCTTTCCGTTTTTGTCCACCACAATCCTCACGGTCACAGTGCCTTCAATTTGCTTTCCCGATGCCTCCTTCGGAAAAGTAGGATTGACGCTCTTAACTACTTTCAGGCTCGATCTTCGTTCGGCAGCCTGCGTTTGTTTTTCAAATTCTTTGACCAAGCGTTCGCCCGCACTGTCAAATCCTGTAAGCAAACCGCCCCATCGCTGAGAAGCGCTCCAAAGATTGTCTCCCGTTCGGGCATCTATCACCGTAAGAAACGCATAACGAACGGGGGCCAGTTTGTTGTAATTGGGGACGGAGTCTTCCTCAATGTGTCCGCGAGAGTCGATCGTTCCGGTTTGCCCTCCCGACAGGATCAAATTGCCTCCCCGCTGCGGGTCGGTCGAAAGTACGACAACCAAGTCGGCCTTTTTTCGATCTTGTACAATTTGAAATCGTCCCCACTTGTTCAACTCAGCAGATGCCTTCTTGCCGACCTCGTCCACGCCAGACTTGTCTTCAAAGTAGATGGTCTTTGCCGAAACAATCGCCTGGGGATTGGCAATCTCTCCTTGGGCCTCCACGAAACTCGCCGCTGCTAGGCCCCCAACAACGCAGACTGCCAAAAGATGGGCTGGAAATTGCATGGGTACCGCCCAGACTCCTAACGGGAGCGTACACCTCTCACAGCTTTGTCTCAATGACATTGCATATTTGCAACTGGGGCGTTTATCGCAATCGAAATGAATACAATGGCTGCTTCGCTCCTAAAAATCGAAGTGGTATCCCAGAATCATCTTTCCAATTAGATGATCGGTCGAACGCGTGACGCCGACTCCGACCCCGAAATTCACTTCCCACTTCGGGGAGAGATTCAGGTCAATCGCTGGAAAAAACTGTTGCTGCTGTTGGGCGATGGGGTCGAAGCCGGTTACCGGCCCTAGCGAGCCATAGTACTCAAATCCTGCCGTTACCTTTTTCGTGATGTCGTAGCTGAGTTTCACATTCGGCGAAAACACAAATCCCTGGCCTGCGCTCGCTCCATGGATGGATTTGTCAAAGGTGGGATTAAACGCAAAATACCAACGCCCCAATTGTTTATCCACGATGGGCCGGAGTTCGTACGTCCAGGTATCCACCGAAAACTGGCTGCGCTGGTAGCCAATTTCCTGCGAAATGCTCACGCCTACGGGCCAGTGCCACTTTTTTGGCGCGCGCACGCGCGGCCGGATATGGCTGCCAACATAATCCCAGCCATAGCCATTCTGCGCCGCCGTGAAAATGTAAAACCCGGTCTCGAACCAGTCCGTGAAGCCGTGCGTGATCTCCAGGGTTTCATGCCATTGATGATTCGTGGGCCGCATACCATCTTCAAAAGTTTTCGAGCCCTGGAAGGTGAAGTTGCTGTGCAGCTCGAGCATGGTGTGCCCGGGATCCACGGTATCGGCGCCGTACACTTGAATTTCGTAGTTGTCCTGCGCGCGTGCTGGCATCCCGATGACGAGCCACAAGCCCGCTGCGATACAGAACGCCACCAACCCTTTCCAACCGGCATTTCTTCCGTTCAAATCTCACCCTTCCTACGAAATTCTATTCCGCACTCTTCCACCGCGTCGTTGTGTTGCGGATTAGATGCAGGGGCCACTTCGCAGGTTCCGGTTCGCCCGTGCCCTTTAGGCATGCGGGTGCGCCTTGTCGTAAATATCCATCAACTGGCGAATGGACGCATGCGTGTACTTCTGCGTGGTCGAAAGCGACTGATGCCCCAGGAGTTCCTGAATCGCGCGCAAATCCGCGCCATCCGCCAGCAGGTGGGTCGCAAACGCGTGCCTGAGGGAATGAGGATGCAAATCCCAATTGATGTTCACCAGGCGCGCATATTTTTTCAAAATCCTTCCCACGCTGCGTTGCGTCAGCCGCCTTCCGGTGTAGTTCAAAAACACCGCTTCCGGATGCGTTTTTTGCCGGATGGAAGTATTTTCGTACAAGAGTTTATCCCGCACCGGCCAGTAGCTCTTCAGGGCCTCTGCCGCCTTCACTCCATACGGCACGATGCGCTCCTTGTTGCCCTTGCCGCGCACGCGCAACATCTGCTCCTTCTGATCCATATCGGCGAGGTTCAGCCCCGTCAGCTCGCTAACCCGCAGCCCCGCCGCGTACAACAACTCCAGAAGAGCGCGGTCTCTTCGCAACAGCAGCGAATCCTCCAGCTTGATAATTCCCATCTCCGGCGCTGACTTCCCAGCCCCACGCTTCGTTTTTCTGTTTCTGCGGCCCGCCGCGGCATACCGCGACCCCGCGAGTTGGTCCAGAAACCCGCTCATTTCCTCCGCGGAAAGTACCGCGGGGATGCGCTTCGGCAACTTCGGTGTGGGCACCAAGCGTGCCGGATTGTCCTTCAGAAGTCCTTCTCTGACGCAATACTTGAAGAATGACCGCAGCGCCGCGAGCTTTCTGGCGATCGAGCTCTTCTCCATCCCCAGTTCGTGCAGGTGCCCCATGAATTCCCGGATCATCTGGTGATCGATCTTCGTCACGCCGGGAGTGTCCACACCGGGCGGCGTCAAAAAAGTCTGGAATTGCTCCAGGTCCTTGCCGTAATTGATCAGGGTGTGTGGCGAGGCATTCCGCACCGACCGCAGGTACTCCAGATATTTTTCGACGGTCTTCTTCATTCTGGCCTGCGCTTCCGTTTCAGATACACCCCTGCCTGCAGGTGGCCTTGGGGAATTATCGCACTCAAAAGGGGGGCTTTCTCCAGCACAGTCCTGTCTGCAGCGCACAGGGTTCGGCTAACCCTGGCTTTTCTGGCACGGCTAGCGTTTCGGAACAATCTCGGCAGCCGTCTAAGCTTTTACCACGACCGGCGTTTCTTCTACCTCGGGCGCCGGTTTCTCCTCGGGGGCTAGCTTTTCCCAGTCGCATCCTTCTTTGACACAGGCGCGCACCAACCCAATCTTGCTCTTCTTTTCCACGATGAACGGGGCGCCGCACTTCGGGCAGGGCTCGGCAATCGGCATGTTCGGCGACGTGTAATCGCAGTCCGGATACCGCGAACAGCCGTAGAACACGCGCATCCGCCCGCGCCCGCCCTTGCCCATGCTCGCGCGCTTCACAAATTCGCCTTCCTTGCACTTCGGGCACTTGATTCCCAGGGTGATCGGACGCGTGTACTTGCACTTCGGATATCCGAAGCAGCCGATGAACTCGCCGAACCGCCCGTGCTTCTTCACCAAGCCCGCCCCGCAATCGGGGCACTTTTCGTCCAGCGGCTCGTCCGGTTGGTGCGCGATCCGCGTGCCGGCTACCAGCCGCCGCGTCGTTTTGCAGTCCGGGTAGCCCGTGCAGGCCAGAAAGGCTCCAAACCGCCCGCGTTTCAGCGCCATTTCTTTGCCGCAGTTCTCGCAATACTCAATCTTGTTTTCCGCGTCTTCCGGAATCTCCTCGGAAAGATCCTGGATGAAATCGCATTCCGGGTAGCGCGAGCAGCCCAGAAAGAAGCCATGCCGGCTGATGCGTTCCAGGAGCTCTCCCTGCCCGCACTTTTCGCACTTTTTCCCCGTGGGAATGCCGGCCTTGTAGGACACCATCTCATCGCCGGCTTTGTCCAGGTCCACTATGAATTTTTCCCAGAATTCCTTCACCGATTCCCGCCACGGCATCTTGCCTTCTTCGATCTCGTCCAGTTCTTCTTCGAGCCGCGCCGTGAACTTCACGTCAAACACGTCCTCGAAGCTCTTGATCAGCAGCACGCACACGCGCTCGCCGAGCATCGTCGGCGTAAATCGCCCCTGATCCTTCTTCACGTATTCGCGTTCCACAATCGTCGAGATGATGGACGCGTACGTGGATGGCCTGCCGATTCCGTCCTCTTCCAGTTCCTTGACGAGCGTTGCTTCCGTATACCGCGGCAGTGGCTCCGTGAAATGCTGGTCCGGCCGGATCGACTCCAGTTTCAACACTTGCCCCTCGCTCACGCGCGGCAGTGCCTTGCCTTCGCCCTCGTCGTCCTTCTCATCTTCCTCGCGGTCCGTATTCGCCGCGGGAATCTGGTACACCTTCAAATAGCCGTCGAATTTCAGAATCGAGCCCGTCGCCCGGAATGTATAGTCGCCCGCCTCGATATCAATCGTCGTCTGGTCAAAGACTGCCGGGAGCATCTGAGAGGCCACGAATCTCTGCCAGATGAGCTGGTACAGCTTGAACTGGTCGTCCGGCAGGTACTTCCGCACGTCCTCCGGCGTCCGCGATACTTCCGTCGGCCGAATCGCTTCATGCGCTCCCTGGGCATCTTTTTTCGATCTGTAGAAATTCGGTTTTTCCGGCAGGTACGCGCTTCCAAACCGCTCCGGTATCAGCTCGCGCACTTGCTCCAGGGCGTCGTTCGACACTTGCACGGAATCGGTGCGCATGTAGGTGATCAGCGCCACCGATCCCTCTGCGCCCAGCTCCACGCCTTCATACATCCGCTGCGCCAGCGCCATCGTGCGCTTCGCGGTGTAACGCAGCCGGTTATATGCCGCCTGTTGCAGCTTCGATGTTGTAAATGGCGGCGGCGCGTTCCTCCGTTTTTCCTTCTGCGCGACACTGGCCACCTGCCATTTCCCTTTTCTGACCGCGGCGACAATCGCGTCAGCCGTTTCCTGGTTTTTGACCTCGACGTCCTCGCCCTTCTTCTTCGTCAGCCGAGCCTCGAAAATCGGCGGCTCTCCCGCATCCAACATCGCGCGGATCGTCCAGTACTCCTGAGGAACAAACGCCCGAATCTCTTGTTCGCGCTCCACAATCAGCCGGAGCGCCACCGTCTGCACGCGTCCAGCGCTTAGGCCGCGGCGCACTTTATCCCACAGCAGCGGCGAAATCTTGTATCCCACGATGCGGTCCAGCACTCGCCGCGCTTGCTGCGCGTCTACGAGTTGCGCATCCACCTGCCGGGGATTTTCAAACGCCGCGCGGATCGCCTTAGGCGTGATTTCATTGAAGGTCACCCGGAAGATCTTCTTCGGATCGATGGGCTCGATAACAATGACGTCCTTTTCTTTCTTTTTGTCCCCGAACTTTCCTTTACCCTTGCCCTTGGCCGGGGTCGCAGCGGCCTTTTCCGCCTCGGTTTTGTCTTCTTTCGCACCGTTGCCGTTCTTCTTCCCGTTTTCCTCGTCTGCCTCGTCAATCAGAAACTTCGCGGGTTTGGAGAGCACCATCGCCAGGTGGGCAGAGATCGCCTCTCCTTCCCTGTCCGGGTCGCCGGCCAGGTAGACCGCATCCGCTTTCTGCGCCGCTTTCCGCAGGTCATTGACGACCTTCCCCTTGCCCGGGATCACCTGCAAGGTGGGCTCGAAGATCTTCGGATCATCCAGGGTTATAGGCTTCCGCGGTGGCTTGGGCGCTGCTGCCTTGGCGCCCTTCTTCCCCTTTTTCTTCTTTTTTGGCTTTTCGTCCTCGATGGGTAGACGAATGCCTATCGTCTTCGTCGGCAGATCCATGACGTGCCCGATGGACGCCTTCACCATGAAGTTCTTGCCCAGGTACTTGTTGATGGTCTTCGCCTTAGCCGGCGATTCGACGATTACCAGTGATCTTGCCATGTTGCTGTTTTAACCCCGCCGCCAGCCCCAAGGAGGGACAGGTGAGCGGTGTGTGTCCTTCTCGCTACCTTTAGCTATTGTCTCTCGCGGGCTCTCTTGCCTGTTTCCAGATGCCGCCGGCTTCAATTCGGATGCATTGCGCGTCTTTCTATCTCAAAAAAGGCGGCTTACACCTGGACGAAAACGCTCTGATTGGAAGGGTCGCCTTCAGTTTGTCCCCGCGAGGGAGGAGGGTTCCCTCCTGGTTGTGGTGACCGGCCTTCAGAAGGCTTTGCTTCTGCCTCGACTACAACAATACCTTGCTGAACTGCTTCCCGGGTAGTTGCCGGACGATGCCCTTCATCTCCAAGTCAAAGAGGGTAGCTAGAACTTCGCTGGAATTCAACCCGCTGGTATCCACGATGTCATCGATAGGGCGCGATTCTTCGGCGCTCAAGAGCTCGTAAAGCTTTCTCTGCACATCACTTAGCCCGTCAACCAGGAGCAAATTCCGCTGTTCCGCCTCTACCGCCTCCGCCTTCACCAAAGCCGCCCTCACCGGCGTCGGCAGCTCTTCAATCACGTCCTCGGCGTTTGTCACCAGCTTCGCCCCCTGCTTGATCAGGAGGTTAGGCGCGAAGCTCACTTCCTGGGTCACATTCCCCGGCACACCGAACACTTCTCTCCCAAATTCCATGGCCAATCGTGCCGTGATCAGAGATCCGCTGTACTGCTTCCCCTCCACGATCACTACCCCGAGGGGCATTCCCGCGATGATGCGGTTTCTCACGGGGAAATTTTCCGGCGCTGGATGGCTGCCCACCGGGAATTCGCTCACGATTGCTCCCCGCTCCAGCACTTTCTCGTAGAGCTTCTTGTTCTCTTTTGGGTAGCAGACATCGATCCCCGTGCCCAGCACCCCGATCGCCCGTCCACCCACCGCCGTGGCCCCCTGGTGCGCGATGGCGTCAATCCCGCGGGCCAGGCCGCTTACAATGGTCAACCCGCGGGCCGCCAGCTCCCTCCCCATCCTTTCCGCCATTTGCGAGCCATAGACTGTTGGCCGCCGCGTCCCCACAATGCTCAAGCTCGGCGAATTTAGGACTTGTGCGTCTCCACGCACATACAACATCACCGGCGGGTCGTATATTTGGAGCAGCGCTTGCGGGTAATCTGGCTCCTTCCAATTCACCAGCTTCGCCCCGATCTTTCGCAGCGCGTCCGCCTCTTTCTCCGCGCGCCAGAACAACTGCTTCTTGAATATGCCCTGCGCCGCCGGGGCAGGCACGTTGCACGCTTCAATGCCGGTCAACGGCGCGCGGAATACGCCTTCCGGCGACCCATACTCGCGCAGCAATCGCGCAGACAGCCGGGCCGCGATGCCCGGCGTCAGCGTCAATGCCAGCCAGGAGAGGGAAGCTTCTAACTCCACCCACCGAGCCTACGTTCATAGTAACCTGATTGTCAAGTACCTCTAAATAGACTGAACCGCCTCTACCCAAACCATCATTGCGAGCGGAGTCCGCAGAACGAAGAATCTCTCCGCCGCCCCACTTTTCCGCCATGCGATGCAGTCAAAAGTGTCTTAGAATGAAAGTAGTTTCTTTTGTGGGCGTGTAGCTCAGCTGGGAGAGCACCTGCTTTGCAAGCACGTTCACCCGTTCCAATGATTCCTTCCTTTGTTTTACCTTTCTAATATTTTCAACAATTTCGGGGAATCTGCTTCTCGCTCGAAGTAACCCTCGAAATCACAATTGGATAGGGTTTTGGCACAGTTTTGGTACAGCTCAAGTAGACCTTGAACTGACAAATGGGTGTGTGAACCCCTCGTTGAGACAATTTTATGGGTACACTGTCTCATTACCTGCCCCAGACAATACGCATTTGCCGATTGTCTCCGCTTCCACTTTCTGATCGCTTCTCAAACTCCTCTGGCGATCGATATCCGAGTGCCGAATGCAAGCGGCACCGATTGTAGTACCGCTCGATGAATTCCTCGATCCCCTCGGCCAGGTGCTCCATATCACGGTAGTCGTTGGCGTAGATTTCTTCGCGCTTCAACGTCTTTAGAAAACTTTCGCAACTGGCGTTGTCATGCGGATGCCCCGGCCGACTCATGCTAGGCATGATCTGGTGTTCCTGAAGCACTTGGATGTAGGCTTCGCAGGCATACTGCACACCACGATCCGAGTGGTGAACGAGTCCCGGAGGCGGCTGCCTACTCGAAATCGCTTGTCTTAGGGCACCGAGGGGAAGCCTAGATTGCAACGTGCGGTCGAGGGACCAGCCCACAACTTTCCGAGAAAAGGCATCCAGGACCACTGCCAAATAAACAAACTCGGTCTTGAGTCGAATGTAGGTGATATCCGCAATCCACAGCTGGTTTGGACCGCCGACCTTCAATCGGCTTGCGAGGTTGAGGTAGATTTCCAGGTCGCCGCTCGGCGCTGCTGCCCGCAACAATTCGCGGTGTCGGACCGTCAGCAGGTTATCCTTCCGCATCATTCGTGCGACCCGTTTGTGATTCACGAGCATCCCTCGTTGACGGAGCTCCGCTGTGATCCGCCGATAGCCGTAGCGCCGCCGATGCTCCAAGGCAATCTCCTGAATGGCAGAGCGTACCGTCATGCTCTCCTCGATCGGCGCTCGGATCTGAAAATATCGGTAGAATCCCGCTCGGCTCACCTGTCCCAACTGGCACATTCGCTCGACACTCAAGCTGCCTTGCAACGACGTCTCGGATTGCATCGTAGACGCCTGCTCGCCAGAGATACCGCTGTTCCGGCGTCGAGCCTCGACTTTTTGCAAGGCACATCCGAAAAAATCCACCTCCACGGTTTTGTTCGCCAGGAGTCGCTTCAGTTTGTCGATTTCCTTGCGAAGTGTGGATTCCCGGGAATTGCGTATGATGACCTCACCTTGAGCCTGACCGTTAGCTGGGTCGAGCCGATGCCGCCACTTGTACAGCAGGCTGCGGTTCAAACGGAGTTCTCGAGCCAGTCGCAAGACATTGTCACAACTGTTCATTCGCTCCACAGCTCGTATACGGAACTTCCGGGGATATCGCTCATGCCATTTTCTTCCCACTTTGCAGCTCCTTTCTTGCAAACTGTGCCTTCTGAGAGTGACCTCAAACCAGTGGAGAACGGATCGCAGGCCGAACGCCTGCATGGGGATTACTTGCCAGCAGCCTGTAGTCCGTCCAGAGTCGATGCCAAGCGCGGAGATCACTTCCTACAACGGGACTTCGGGCTCGTTTCGTAGGATTCACATCTACGAGTACTGCGTTTATCGGGACTTAGGCGGCTGTCTTCATCTGCTGAAAGCCGTGGCAGGAACAGGACGTGAGGAATTTAGGATCGAACGACTCAGGCCAATAAACCTGGCCATGAATTCCGGCGTCGAGATTGCGTTGAACATGCGCCAACGGTTGCGTGCAGGTTAGTTGATTACTGAGCGGAATCCGGCGTGAATACCGACATTTCGTGCAGTCCGCTTTCCCATGGACCTCGAAGAAATGACTCATAGGAACCCTCGCGCACTTTGTGTTAAGCCCAGGCCCCATGTCCCGAAAGTGACGCGAGACATGGGGCCGATTACACCAACTGAAGAGGCAAACTAACGATATGGCAGGAAAAGGCTTCTTCAGTTAAAACCACCACCGAATTGGTGAAAGTGCCGTCGCTGTTGAAGTAGATTGCGTACATGATCTGGAAGAATAACCTTATCCCTCTCGCAAATTGGCCAGTACATCGTTGTGGGAGTCGCCAAAAAGCCATGCACCTCGCCCGTGCTGATCACCAAGGCAATGCCGGCGATCTGTCCCCAATCATTGATGGTCCCCGTCGCCTCGATCAAATGCAAAGGGGAGTCAGCGGGAATCAGGGTGTTGAGGTCCGTCATCACGCCGTTTTGCCAGAGGTAGGCGCGGTCATTGCCATCTGCGTCCCATGACCCGCCCACCACCTGGCCCAGATCGTTAATACCGTCACCATCGCTTCCAACGTCACCGGGCAGCGTGCCGAGGTCTATCATTCCGGTTTTTTTCTGCCAGAGGAAGGCGTGCAAGGTGTTGTCCCCCTGCAGGTCGGAGTTACCGACCACCTGACCCAGATTATTGATATCTACGCCCGTGTTGTTCATTACCCCGCCGAGGTTGCCTAGGTCAATGACCTTGCCATCTTGCCAGAGCAATGCGTGAAGATATGTTGTGCAACCACCTGAGTACCCAGTGGCCTGTCCAAGGTAGTTAATCGCCCAGGCCATCCCGACCGGGTCGCCGGCAACCGTAGGAAGTTCGTGGACCTTGCCCTTGGTCCAGATGACTGGCTTGTATTGGAAGACTTGGCTTGTGCCAGCGCAGGTTGGCTCTGTGGTGGTATTCTCCGATACCCCAGCCACCATGTTTCGGTCGTTGATTCCCGCAGCCCAGGCGTTATTGCCGCCAAGTGTGGGCAACTGAGTCATCTTCTTTTCCGCATTCCACCAAACGATCGGGAGACATAGGAGGTTGGTCCCATAACCGCAAAAGTTCTCCACATAAGGGTCTGGAGTGCCATTCTCTGAGGCACCTCCGAGATTGCCGAAATCGTTGGGCCGGTATCCCGCATCGCTGTTCGGACCGCCCAGTGTGCCAAGGTCATGGATCACGCCCTCGCGCCAAAGAACCGCGTGTGTAACTATGTCGCCGGGCCAGGTCGCCCTGCCCTCCACCCAACCGCTGTTGCTGATGCCTCCGGCGAGACTGCGCGTCCCTCCGAGCGTGCCGAGGTCAATTACGGTGTAGCGAGGGGGTTCTTGCTGCTGTTCCTGCGCGGCGATCCAAACGGGGAGCGCCAGCGTCGCAAATAGAGCCAAGGCAGTAAACAACGTCAAAATTCTCGATTTCATTTTGGAACCTCCTTTAAGTCTCCAGAACACAGACACGAAGCGCACACACGCTTCCAGACATGGCAGCAGCCTTCCTGGATACGGCAATCCGAGAGGCGAGGGAGTCTTCATGTGTGACTCTGCGATTCACGTAGGACATTTGGCTTTCTTTGTCTGATGAAATGCATTTCTCAAAAACTCCGGTCATTGGCCTACGGAGGTGTTGCGTCCCTGGGAAAGCGCTCTTCGGGGATCCACCTCTTCGAGCGGCAACGACGGGCGCATGGTGCGCTGCCACGGCAGGTACAGCAATGCACGTCAGATACATTGGTTATCTATTTTTCCTCTATCGCTAAACTGTTGTCGGCAAGGAGGTTGGGCGGCATCGCCAGGGAATTCAAGTTGGAAATGATGGTTCACGGTGCTAAAGTTCGAAGAAAGTAACGGGTATCCCCAATGGACGATGGCGGCGGTTCCACCCAGATTGTCCGATTCGAGACCTTTGAAGCGGATTTACATAGCGGAGAGCTGCGCAAGCACGGGGTCAAGGTTCCACTGCAAGGTCAGCCGTTTCAGGTCTTTGCCATCCTGCTTCAACACTCAGGCAAGCTAGTCACTCGAGAAGAGCTGCGCAAGCAGCTGTGGCCGCAAGACACGTTTGTCGATTTTGACCACGGATTGAATACTGCGATCACCAAAATCCGAGCCGCGTTGGGCGACTCGGCTGAGAATCCCCGGTTTGTCGAGACCATGCCACGCCGCGGCTACCGCTTTATTGCTCCTATCATTCCTCACTCGGAACCCGCGAAGGTGCCCGTCAGAGGTCTTCCTGTTAAATGGGTAGTGGTCGCCTCGTTGATTGGCATCGTGATAGTCGCTTCGGTAGGCTTTTTCTATTTTCATCGTGCCCCGAAGCTAACCGAAAAGGACACCATCGTCCTCGCCGATTTCACAAACACCACGGGCGACGCAGTGTTCGATGGCACTCTTCGGCAGGGGCTTTCTGTGCAACTTGAGCAGTCGCCCTTCCTCAGCCTCATTTCCGACCAGCGCATACAGCAGACGCTAGGGTTAATGGGCAAACCACCCGCCGAGAAACTCACGCCGGAAATTGCACGGGAAATTTGTCAACGGAGTGGCGGCAAGGCCATCATTGAAGGCTCGATTGCACAAATTGGCACGCAGTACAGCCTGATTCTGAAGGCCGTGAACTGTTTGACTGGGGAATCAATTACGAGCGCGGAAGTTCAGGCGAGCGACAAGAGCCACGTGCTGGATGTTTTGGGGAAGGCAAGTTCAGAAATCCGCAAGAAGCTGGGCGAATCGCTCAGCTCAGTGCAGAAATACGCCACACCCATCGAGGAGGCGACAACGCCATCGCTCGAGGCGCTGAAAGCCTACAGCCTGGGAGTAAGGACGTGGTATGCGAATGGGGATACCGCCACTCTGCCCTTCTTCAAACGGGCGGTGGACCTTGACCCGAATTTTGCCATGGCCTACGCCCAGATGTCGATTCTCTATCACGACCTCAACGAACCGGGGCGGGGGGCCGAAAATGCACGCAAGGCTTACGAGCTGCGGGAGAAGTTGAGCGAACGGGAACGGTTCAACATCGAGGCAGCCTACTACTACTCCGAAACGGGAGAGCTGGAGAAAGGCGCACAGACCAACGAGATGTGGCAGCAGACCTACCCAAGAGACGCCATGCCTCACATACAGTTGGGATTTGCTTCGGCCACCCAGGGAAACTGGGGAAAAGCGTCGGAGGAATGGCGAGTGGCAATGCGCTTGGATCCAAATAATGGGCTCCCCTATTATCTCCTCAGCCTTGCCTACATGAGCTTCAACCGGTTGGATGAAGCGGAGGCGGTGTTCAAGCAAGCGGAGGAGCGCAAGCTGGAGAACGAGCAGCTGCTCGAGAGCCGCTACTGGTTGGCGTTTCTGAAGGGCAATACAGCGCAGATGGCGCAGTTGGTCTCAGCCGCCACGGGCAAGCCGGGCGCGGAAGACCTGCTGCTCGCCGCGCAAGCGGACACGGAAGGTTGGTATGGCAGACTGAAGAACGCGCACGAACTGACCCGCCGGGCGATGGATTCCGCCGAGCACAACGACGCCAAAGAGAGTGCTGCAGGATATCAGGCAGAGGAAGCAGTGCGCGAGGCGGAATCAGGAAAACGGAATCAGGCGCGGGCCGAGGCCCATGCGGCGTTGAAGCTGGCCCCGAATCGCGATGTGCAGGCCATAGCAGCACTGGCGCTGGCGCGGACAGGCGATGCGGTAGGGGCGGAGAAGCTGGCGGCTGAACTCGACAATACCTTTCCGCTGGACACGCTTGTTCAGAGGTATTGGCTGCCCACAATCCGGGCAGCCGTCGCCTTGGAGCGCAAAGATCCGAGCCGGGCAATCGAACTACTAGCAGTGACGAGCACGATTGAACTCAGCTCGGCTACGGGCGACCTCACTGTATTTCTTTGCCCGGCTTATTTGCGCGGGCAAGCCTATCTCATGCTCCACGACGGCAACCGAGCGGCGGCAGAATTTCAGAAGTTCATCGACCACCGCGGAATAGTGATGAATTTCCCCTGGGGCGTTCTGGCTCGCCTCGGCCTGGCTCGTGCAGACGCATTGCAAGGCGATACCGCCAAAGCCAAGGCCGCGTATCAGGATTTCCTCACCCTCTGGAGAGACGCCGACCCCGACATTCCCAACCTCATCGCCGCGAAAGCGGAGTACGCGAAGCTACAATAACCCAAGGAAAAAATGTACGGCCTCTGGTTGAATTGGTCGGGCTATCCCTTCCTGGTTAGTCAGGTACTCGTACAAGTGCCTGTTACTGGCCAGAAACGCTAGTGCTCTATCGGATGCGCGTTTTCACAAAAGCGTGAAGTGGGGCGTGGTGCTCTGCGCGCGTTCGATAGAGCCGTTTGAACGAAGCCGCCCGTGGTTGCGGCGGACGCGGGACCTATGCAAATTGAATGGAGTGAGAGAGCGGTGTTGAGATGCCGCTGGGGGATGCGGCGAAGCGCGGAAGACAACCCCCGACGTCGGCGAGCTGGCAGAAGGGCAAAACGATTGCCAAGAGAGTGCGTGGAGAAGTTGGAATAAGGGATTTCGTGTGCGGCCAAGCACACAGGGGCTGAACGTGTCGAAGCACGTGAAGGATTCGAGTTGGAGAGAGTGTTTTCATGCGGCGGCGATGACCAGCGGTGGAGAACGAAGTCGCATTTCGGCAGCCGTAAGCCTTTCGATGACCTTCATTGAGCCATCACACTTGGGGCAGCGCCAAAGATCGGTGGAGTCATTGATGGAGGAGGCGTCTTGTTGGGCTGGTGGATCTGGTCGCGCCCCGAGCAAGTGAAAACAAAGCGGCAGACGTGTGGCGCGTCGGCGGTTGGCCAAGAAGCCAAAGTTTCGGATGCGCACAAAACCCTGCGGAAGCAGATGCAACAGGAATCGGCGTAAGAACTCATCGACAGAAAGAGTTAGCAACTTCTGTTCATTGTTATGCGCAGAGTCGCGCCAACGGAAAGTGACTTTACCATCGGCAAAGGAAACCAAGCGATGGTTGGAGATGGCCACGCGATGGGTGTAGCGGCCGAGATACTGGAGCACATGCTCTGGGCCGCCAAACGGTGGTTTCGCGTAGACCACCCAGTCTTTGCGGAACAGTGGTCGTAGCCAGGCGGCGAAGATTTTCGGTTTGGCGAGCAGGGCCAGATTTCCGTGAAAATGGAGTCGGCCGTCCTGCAATGCTCGTTTAAGACCAGCAACAAACTTGCCGCGAAAGACGCGGCTGAGCACCTTGATGGGAAGAAAGAAGCGGTAAGGTGATCGAATCCAGTGCATGTGATCGAGCGAAAGGCCGCCAGCAGGAATCACGCAATGGACATGCGGGTGAAGGCCAAGCTTTTGATTCCAGGTATGCAACACGCTGAAGAAGCCGATTTCCGCGCCGAGGTGTCGCGGATCGTGGGCAACTTCAAGAAGGGTTTCGGCACTGGCGCGAAACAAAAGATCGTAGACGGCCTTCTTGTTCTGCAGTGTTAGTGACGCCAACTCACGAGGTAGCGTGAAGACCACATGGACGTAGTGCGTCGGAAGAAGTTCTCGTTGACGCGCGGCAATCCATCGTTCGCGGGCACCCGTCTGACACTTCGGGCAGTGCCGGTTGCGGCAGGAGTTGTAAGAGATGGCGCGATGTCCGCAGCGAGCGCATTCATCGAGATGGCCACCGAGTGCGGCAGTGCGACACCGTGCAATGGCCAGCAGCACTTTCACATGCTGCCAACGGATCCACTGACGGTTTCGCTCGATGAAAGCGTCGCCCGCGATGCGGATGAGATCGGCCACCTCGAGGGGTGGCCGGCTCATCTATTCGTTCCGGTGTTCGTCTTTCAGCTTCAGCGAATCCAAAGGACTGGCAGTCGCGTGCAGATGACGCTGCGAGAGATGAAGGTAAATGGTGGTCTCTTTCAGATCGCTATGGCCCAACAGGATCTGAATGGTGCGCAGATCCGCGCCGGCTTCGAGCAGATGCGTGGCGAAACAGTGGCGCAGCGTGTGCGGGTAGATGACTTTCTGGAGGGCGGCCTTCTGAGCTGCACCTTTGCAGGCATGGTAGATCGCCTTGGGCGTGATGGGCCGATCACTGGCGTGAGCATACCTGCTAGGAAACAGCCATATGCTGGGCTTGCGTCGCAACCGCCGCCAGTGTTGACGGAGTTCATCGAGCAACATCGGACTGAGCATTACGTCCCGGTCTCTGCGACCTTTGCCGCCTCGGACGTGAATCACCATGCGCTGGCTGTCAATGTCACTCACTTTTAAGCGTGCGAGTTCGGCACGTCGGAGTCCGGTGGCGTAGAGAGTCATCAGCAGAGTGCGATGCAAGGGAATGCGAGCCGAATCGATCAGCCTCGCTACGTCTTCCTGACTCAAGATCGTCGGTAAGCGGCGCGTTGTTTTCGGGTAGGGGGTCTCTTCCAGGTTCCAGGCCTTCTTGAGAGTTTTGATGTAGAAGAATCGGAGAGCTGCCAAGCGCTGCCGAACCGTGGATGTTGCCAATTTCTGTTTTTGAAAAAGTTCGGCCTGGTATTCGCGAATATGCCGAGGGCCCAAGCGGTCAGGGGGAAGGTGGAATCGCCGAGAAAAATCTTCGACGACGCGGATGTAACAATCTATGGTAGTCTCAGCGTAATTACGACGCTGGAGTTCCTCCAGCATCATTTTTCTTAGATGGGTCACAGGGACCTCCTTGTGACCCAAACTTATCTCAGCCCTTAGAAAACCACCGATCCGCTCACCTCACGCGTAGCGTCCGCCGCCGGACGGCTTCGTTCAAACGGGGTTGTGGGAAATGACCGTGCAGACCAAAACTGTCTCACAACAGGGGTTCACTCCATCGCCAAAACTCCGCGAGGCCGTAAACCGCGCCCGCGTAACATGACAAAGGCCGGGCCTGGTATCTATAATCTTGTGCATGCACCTCACCGACTTTTCCATCAAAGAAATCACCGATACCGCGAAGCGCGACGAACTACTCGGTTACATGAAACGCGACAGGCCGGATTTCGTCCAGACCGACGAGCGCGTCTGGATGGCGTCCTTCAAGGTTGACGGCTTACAGCGTGTGGCCGCAATCAGGGCAGGCCACGCGAGCGACGTCGCTGAAGACATTCAACAACTGGACATCCACTTGCGGGTCAACGAAGAGGAGTTCGACAACGACAAGTTCATTCCCGAGGCTTCGGCTGCGGACATCCTCGCTCTAGTCTCCAAGGAAGTAGAGAAGCGAGTGCGGTATTAGCGGCGCACGAACAGTAAGATCCCCGCGAGACAAGTCCTCCGGGCTGGACCCGGCTTAGTCCATCGGGGCACCCGGATTTGAACCGGGGACCTCCTGCGCCCAAGGCAGGCGTGCTACCTCTGGGAAGTCCTTCCTTTTCAATCTCGGTTCTGAAAACAAAAAGGTTAGCCGTTGAACTTGGTAGTGGCAGGGTGTACGACAATATGGCTCCGCATGCGCAGAGTCCCCCGAATTTTCCCCATAGCCAAAACCAGGCGAAAATATGACGCATCGCGCCCAATATTATGTACGTCAAAAGTGAGTCCTTGCTGCCCCGAGAGATGAAACTGTCATTGCCAAACGCGCGGAGGACCTCGCTAAGCTAGCATATGAGAAACCCTGGGAATTCTGACCGAGGGCAAAAATCAGAAATTGGGTGCTACGGTCTAGGTTTGGCTCCAATCGGCTCCCAATCGGAAAAGCGCGGCGGCGCTATGCCGTTTTCCCTGTTGGACTTAGAGAGTGGTGAGCTATACTCCGCCTGGCGGCAGAGCGTAGCTAAGGAGGACAAATGGCGGCCAAGAAGAAAAGCACGGTGATTTCGACCCACGGCATTTGCAGTGAATGTGGCGGCGTGATTTCGGGTGCCCAGAGAACAGTTAAGTACAGGGGGGGGAATCCACGCCAAATGTAAGCCGAGCAAAGAAGTAGAGTCCTCACGCAACAGATCCTATACGTGAAGCCTTGCGATCGACAAGCCAAGAAGCTCACCGGCTCGAAGACCAGTTCCTCACGCTACTGTGAACATGGTGCGATAAAGCTCTTTGGCTGCCATTGACGCCACCAGGAAGGAAACGCTCGCGGAACACGCGCAACGAAGAGAACTCAAAGCTCGGCTCCGCGCATCCCCGCACAAGGTGCGTGAGGATTCCTGGCTTCGTCGAACGGACCAATAATCGCAAGCTAAGGCAACACCAATCGTTCAAATTCTGGATGCGCCTGTTTCCAGGAAATCGCCTGATCGCGGCTGCAAATCACCGCGCCAATCGTCGGTCGATATTCGCCAGATGCATACAACTCCGAGCGATGGCTGCTACCTTCCAAAAATCCACTGTCCGGTTTAGGATAACCAAGATCCAGATAGATTCCTCCCGATTCAATAAAAGGTCGATTGAGAAAAGCGAGATGAGGGCTAACCCTCTGAGTTTCCGTCGAGTGCAGCCACGACATGCCCATAATTGCCCGAATCGGTGGCTGTTTTTCAAGGGTCGCGGCCATTCGATAAAAAGTCTTCATGGCCTCCCGTTCCAGAAGAAACGGCACTTTCATCGTCGTGTCCCCAATATGCCACTGGAAGTAAGGGTGCAAGGCGCGGGCTTTCTTGGTGAAAAATGAGAGTGCCTTTGGCAAGGCTGGCACACGAATACGCTTGAACCATCGTCTACGAAAACGTGAAACTTCCCAGTGGAGCTGTCCTCCGGGAAAACGTTCCAAAAGAGCAATTTTAGTCATTGCAAAAAAAGTGCTCCATGCAAAGCTTGGGTGTGCAGTATAAGCATACCGAGCCGCCGGCATCGAACCCTGGGCAAATAAACTGAACTCCTTACAGAATAAATATTTAACAGATTCGTGTACAGGAAGCTCGCTTAGCCGGCCCAGCGAAAGAACCGATGTACGGATCAATAGTGAGCGCTCTATGAGGCCGGGTTGCGATACAACTCCGCCCTTGTGTGCAGCCTGTGTAAGCATCAAGAGTTCCGAAGCCGGCTTTTGAGTTCGTACGCACGCCCGTAATATTTCAGAGCCAACCTGTTCCGTCACGCCATTCCGTGCAAGGAGCAATCCAGCTTCCGCAAGCGGCGGGCGTCGAAGTTCATGCTCACAAATAGAACGGGTTCTTTCTATCAGCTCCGGGAGACTCTCAATCATGGGATTCTTTATCGCCGCTCTGCGCCATCAGGCGGAGTCTGAGCGCCTGCCGATCGACCTTACCGTTTGTACTCAAGGGCATCTCAGCCACTGCAAAGATTTCACGTGGGACAGCGTAGGGGGGCAGTGCGATTTTTGCGCGTGCAATTACCGCGGAGGGATCTTCAACGGCACCGGAAACAAATGCTACTACGGACTCAGCACTGGCAGCAGATAGTGGCCAGCCGAACGCCACAGCTTCTTCAACGCGCGGGCAACTGCGCAAAACTGCTTCAATTTCTCCCAGTTCCACACGATGCCCCAAAACCTTGATCTGCTCATCCGCTCGACCGATGAAAACGTATTCCCCTTCCGGCAAACGAGAAACCCGATCACCAGTACGGTAAAAACGGCGTTCTTCGAAAGGCGATATAGGTAGGTTTACATACCGCTGCGATGTGAGTTCTGGCGCCTGCCAGTAGCCTGGGGCCATTTGAGGACCAGTCACGCACAGCTCTCCCACACTGCCATCCGGTACCGGTTCGAGCCGGTCGTTGACAACAAGCGCCCCTAAGCCTTCGTTCGGCCTTCCGATCGGTACAATTCCCCCACGGCACAAAGCGGGTGAGGTGGAATTATTCCAGCGATGAACGAAGCACGCGATCGTCAATTCTGTTGGCCCGTAGAGATTCTCGACAGTCGAGTTTGGTGCCGCAGCTTGCCACGCTTCCGCCGTACTCTGCAGGAGAGGCTCGCCACAAAAAAGGCTCCATCTTAGTGCTGGCAGACTGTTTGGCTTCAGAGTGTTCCTCCGAGACATCTGAACCGCGACAGAAGGAACTGAAAACCAAACCGTAATCTCATTCCTGTTTATGAAGTTCGTTGGCGCAAGAAGATCAACTGGGGCCATTGCGTACACCGATGCTCCATTCGTCCACGCCATGAACAGATCAAATACCGACAAATCAAATGTCTGATCGAAGGTTTGCGAGAATCGATCTCCGCTACCAATTCCGTACCGTCGCGACATGAACTCCATGAAATGTACCGCGTTACTGTGAGTGACCGGAACTCCCTTGGGCGCACCCGTACTCCCAGACGTGAACAAGAGATAGGCAAAGTCGTCCGGGGTTAAGGCGGGCAATTGAGATAGCTCCGCGGCGCTGGAGATATTTTCCTTGAAAAATGTCAGCGAGGATTCTGTGCCCGCATCTTCCGATCTTGCGGTGTCAGGAAGCAGAAGGCAGTTTGGCCGCACACCGGAGAGAACATCGTCAAGCCGCGGCACACAGGTGCGATCAACGATGATTGCGTCGAGCGCTGCTTGCCGAATCATTTCGGCCGTCTTGCCGGGAGGGAACGTGGGATTCAGCGGGACAAATGTACCCCCTGCCAACATCGTCGCGAGTGTCCCTGCGTACGCTACTTCGCTTCGGTAGGCAAATAAACCCACACGTTCAGGCCGGCCGTTGCAGCTCTGAACCAAAACATTCGCTATTCGGCGCGCCGTCGATTCCAGTTCACCGTAAGTATGCACGCGCCCGCGAACGGCTACGGCCGGAGCATCGGGATTCTGGTGCGCCTGACGAAGAAAACCTGTACGGAGCGAGATACCGTCGGATCGGTCAAGCACACCCGGAATCCTTGCCGGCTCCCAATTTCTGGATCAATGCAGCCAGGCTATTAATCGAGGTTGCCTCCACGTATTCTTCGTCTGGAATAGCGACATTGAAGCGTTTTTCAAGTTCGGTGAGCAACTGCATGGCGTGTACGGAAGCTACGCCCAGGTCCAGGTACAAATTGGCGTCAGGAGAGATGTCTTTGCGGGGCAGATTTGTCACTGAGACGACCACTTCACTGATAATGTCCGCCGTGGTGCTCATTATTTTCTCTTGTGTCCTGGACCCACGAATAACATTTACAGCACATCCAAGTACAGATCCCGCAGCCCCCCTGTTCGCGTATCCCCATTCCACATTGTCAGATACGCGTTTAACACCCGCCTGGAGAGGCGGAAGCCAGATTCGTTGAATGCGGAGAGTCTAACATAACCCAACACTGGCACGACCGCGATGTCGGCATTTTCCGACCCCGCAGCAAGATATCTTCGGAGCATGCTCAACTGCTGTTCATGCGCCAGTCTATGCCATAAGACGTCTTCGATCATCAGACAACGCGTCCCGCTGGCGTCTCGTGACGAAATATAGTATCCCGCGAGCGCTCCAACTTCTGAACCGATGCGTTCCGTCATGCAAAAAGCTCTTGCGCGCCGCTGAATCTCCCATTCCGCCTCGGCACGGCTCCAGAGTCGCGTCAACTGTCCATCTTTTCGATCCACGTCAGCGGCCTCGAGGAAATCCTGGACGGAGGGACTCTGACCTTGCCCGACAGCTGTGTCTGACGGCTTCAATACTTTATGCAGAAAACGTACGGACATGATGTGTACCGGGCTCAAGCCCTCTCCGACTGCAGCCTTTACTGTCACGTGATTCGATACATGCTCTTGCGCGCAATAATGAATTGCACCGTCAAACCCGGCTTCGCGTGCCTGTCGGATGCATGCTGCCCAGATGGCACGCCCCAATCCTAGCCCTTTCCACTGTGGCGCGACGGTAAGAAAGGTCATTAACACGAGCCTTCGATTCTTACCAAGGATCACGACATTGCGGGGTAGGCCACAAACCATCGCGACGAGCACATCTTTGCAGTACATGGCTGGCGCCAGGATTGGTCTTTCGGGGTACTCCAAACAGGACCCAAGAAACGATTCGTCATAATCGAGCGCGCTTTCTCGATTTTCTCCCCACGATTCACGCATCAGAACAGCGGCCGCTCGAAGGTCCCGCAAGGAACCTAACATGATCTCCGGTTGCGCCATTGCATCCGTAGTCCTCGTGGCATTTTTGGCTCATTGCACCGCAACAACGTGAACAAAGTATCGCCGCCGTATTCACCTGGCGCCGTCTGGCGCAAACTTTACTCTGTGCATGACATGCGGCTACCATCAAATCGGTGCGCCTCAGACCCTTGCTGCCGCCGCGATTGGCTTGTCCCCGGGCCCGAGTTTACTGATTTTGCGTCGGAACTGGCACAGGAACCGGTCGCGACGCCGGATTTCTATCCTGTTCATCGCATAGAGATCGATTCGGTCCGTGGGGCCGTAGACTGTCGAGAATGCACAGATGTGCCCTGCTGATTCAATCGCGCGCTCAACCTGTGCGTTGTAATACCCGGCTGGGTATGCAAATGTCTTGCAAGGAGTTTGCAGCAGGTCTTCCAGGACGCGCTTGGAGCTCTCCACCTCGTACTTCACATCTGTCATTGGAATCTCATGCAGTAAACGATGGTTCATTGTATGCGAGCCGAACTCAATGCCGAACTTGCTCATCTCCAGGATCTCTTCGCGGGACAAATGCGGTCGGGGTGGTTCGCCCTCGGCCAAGGTGATCGCGATGTTCTCTCCCATCGCCGAGGGCACGATGAACATCGTCGCTTTGATGCCCAGCTCCCGGAGAACAGGAAACGCATTCGTGTAATTGTCTTGGCAACCGTCGTCAAACGTGACCGTAATTCCGTGGCGCGGAAAGTGGCCATTCTGGAGGTAGTGTTCGATCAATTCTGACGCCGTGAAAAACCTGAACCCCTGTGCTTTCAATTGCCCCATTTGTTTTGTGAACCGCTGCGGCGGCGTGAACCCGCCTCGAACTCGGGAAGCAGGCGAAGGAAGGTCAATCATGTGGTACTGGATCACGGGCACAACGGAAGGCTGGCTGTTTGGCTTCTCTCCGTCGTCCCGCGCCGAGTCGATGGTCTCCGTGTTAGGTAACATTCGGTTCCTCAAGAATTCTCGCGTAGCCATTTTAGGTTACATCCGAAGGCAAATCAACGAAGCGTATCGCGCCTCAGTGCTGCCGCATGCCCCGGACGCACGGTCGCCAGGGCGGTCCAGAAGGGGCAAAGCGTAGATAGAAGGCAGCGATTTAGGCCATCCAGGCGTGCCTTCCTGTTTCGTTTTGCTGCTTCCGTGTTGATTGTTGAGCCATCGCGACACCCTGCCGTGGCGATCCTGCGAAGGGCTTGGAATTGTCATTGTTCAGGGTTTTGTTCATTCCAGACGAAGCTTGCAGGAGAGGCAAGGAGAAGTTGAATTCTTGTAGCGTCCAGCCAAGGCCCCGTGCACGTCTCTCTCAGAAACTGAATCAAACCACGCCGCCCCCCGACTACGCACTAGGCGAGTCAGACGTGCCGTGTTTTGCGCAGAGGTGTTCAGCAGATGTCCCAGTCGCATCAGGAAGTGGTACCGCCGGGTCAGTTGGTGGTTTCGGGATGAAGCTTTTTCACGAGGTTAGCGACGTCGGCGGCAAAGTGTCGGACCGTTTCGATACCTTCCGTATCCTTCCACACCTCGCCGGGCAGCCGGCCGAAGACCATCTTCCAGTACGTTGAACCTGGAACAATCATGTCGTTGATCAGGAAGAACATCAGCATTTCCTGGAGTGTGAAGGTTTGCCCGCCGCGTCGCGCCACGGCAGCGGCACCTCCCACCTTCCCTGACAGGAACTTGTCCGTCTTACTGGAGACGTAGCCGATTCTTTGCAGCGCCGACATCACATCGCCGCGCGCCGTTCCAAAGTACACGGGAGCACCCACGATGAATCCCTGCGACTCGCGAAGCTTATCCATGACGCCGTTCAAGCCATCCTCGATATTGCACTTGCCCATTTCGGAGCACTTCCCGCAAGCCGTGCAGGATTCAATCTTCATATCGGCAAAGGAAACGACCTCGGCCTGCACGCCTTTCTCGCGAATCACTTTCGCGCATTCCTCCATGAGCTGTGCCGTGTTCCCGTCTGGTTTTGGGCTCCCGCTGATTAAAAGGACCTTTGACATGTGTTTCTCCCGAGACCGCGTCCGGCAAAATGCAAGAACAACGCGCCGGAGCGGAGCTTGAATGCGTGCAACTTCACATGACGAGTCTATGCCATCTTCGGGAGTGGGAGAGAGAGGCCTTGCGCAGGATTACGTTTCCTCCTTAGACCAATGCGAAGCGAAGGGAGATTTCCCGTTTATTCCGCTTGCATGCGAGCGCTGAATGTCAAAATGGACCAGATATTTCGGGTACGCTCATTTCTTTCTCTGCAACGATCGTGTGAATAGCCTGTTCCAAAACCTACTGCCACGACGGCTGCAACGCAGAGCACGACGAGTCTCTTGCACGTAGTCCATATTCCTCTCGTGAGGATGATAAACATTCTGAACCTCCTTGTCCGGATGGAAATGCCCGGTTCCTAATAATCACCCTGTATCTAGTGTGAGGCGATGGTGTGCTGAAAGACATCATCCCGCATGAAAATCTCGATGTCCATGTTCTTCGGGATGACGGAATCAACCAGGAAATCTTTGGCGTCAACTGTGCCGACGGACAGATGAGGGACGGTTAGCGGCCCTGTGCTAAAGCGCCTGGACCCGTGGCGTGGGTCAGATGAGACCCTGTGCCCAAACTGCCCCGGCGTACAGTAGATTTCATTTCGCTCGCTGAGCACTATAAAACTGTAGAAACCTTGAGCATCCGCCGCGAATAAGAATCTCGAACTCGGGGCGAATGTTGGGAATCTACAACGACACTCTGGGCCAGTCTTAGATTGGGGGATTTATGTTCCGTCGCACTATTTCCATGCTGATACTCTTGGGCCTCGTGTTCTTCCTTGGCCTATATGTCATGGCGGCTCACACAGACCGCAATCCTGAACTTCCAAAACCGACACAGACCCAAACAAAACAAACAAAAAACACCACGCCTGATGAAAAGGCCAAAGACAGAATGAAAGACTCTTTCAAAGATGCGGTCAAAGAATTTGGCGACAAAGCTATCGACCGATTGATTCCTGGCGGAGACAACCACGTAGCCCACCACATTTGGGACGATACAATGGCCGGTCATCCGGTTAGGGCAACCGTGAGAGCCATATTTGAGCCATCCGAAATTAGCCCTAAGCAAGGCCAACCCGGCATTCCACTGACGATTATCAAGTCTGGACCCGATGTTGTACCTGCGAATCTGTCGAACGACACTGCCATAACGCGTGAACACGTTACGGATACCCCTGCGATGTCAGCTACTACATCGAACCAAAACGCAACGACGCCAGTAGTTGTTCCACGCAAAAATGACCTGGATAACTTTTTGGACGATGACGAGTTCGAAGACACGCCGAGGCAAACTGTGAGCAACCGACCTGTCGTGCCAGCCAGTCCATCCAACGCGAATGCACCCTCGGCATCGGCGAAGCCAGATCGAGCGCCGCACAATGATCCGTCAACCCCGGAACGAACCGAGCCTCTTACGTCACATGAGCCACAGCAAACACTGTCCTCTGGACAACAAAAGATGGAACCGGCGCAGCAAATGGATATGGTTCGCACCTCGGAGGGACATTATCAAACCGTCCCCCATGAAAGCCAACCGGCACCTGCAGCCACGCCAGCACCTGCGCCTTCTTCATCGGCCCCCCGCTCGCGCACACCCGATCGCGGCCCTGGCGGACGCTCTGATCCGATGGGTGGAGCCCGCGAAATCAATCGAGGGGTGGACAAGCCCGATCACAACACTCCCAGCGGACGTGATGTCAGCGGCGTTTCCTAACTGAAATGCTTTGACTAAGAGCGCCGACACAAAGGCCGGCGCCTTTTCTTTTGTACCGTCTCTCAGCACTATCGTTAAAGCGCAATGAAATTAGGCTGATTCTCCCTTCCGGCAACCATGAATAGGCCAGTCTCTTCTTCAACGCGCTTACGATTTACTTCCCGTCGAAAGTTAAAATAGCATTCGATTTTTGTTTTTCCCCTTGCGTAGCCATCCATTCCGCCCATTGAATCTCCTGCCTTCCATCAGACTGCTCCCGGGCTCGCCTTGTAGACATCATACAAGTAAACCAGACACGCTCCGGATTGGCCTCGTTTGTCCAACTTGCGGCCCTCGCAATCGAGTGTTAAATTGTGGTCGTATCTCATGGACAAACCCGGCTATGGGCAAGAATGCCCTAAGTATCTACGACTTCTTCGCATACCCATCAACCGGGTCGGTGTGCAGCTAGATGGGATACTTCTCCACTCATTACGACAAGCTTCGATTTCCTATTAGTGGCCTTAGTCCCGCCGGTTTTCGAAGTGCTCAGATCGCTGCCATACACGCGGTTTCAGCTCACTTCTTCAATTCAAACCGGCCAGCAATAGTAACCATGCCCACTGGGTCTGGCAAAACGACAGTGCTCATGGCGCTTGCCTTCGTGCTGCGACCCGAACGGGTCCTCATACTTACCCCGAGCCGTCTAGTGCGCGAGCAGATCGCGGAGAATTTTGATGCTTTGGTGGACTTGAAAAAGATCGAAGCACTCCCTCTTGACCTGCAGGCTCCCAATGTATTTGCCACTGACGGGACGATCGGTTCGGATCAGGCTTGGGAAGAACTCAGGCATTACGACGTTGTTGTTGCTACTGTCCCGAGCGTAAGTCCGAGGGACGGGGCAATTCCTGCGCCCCCCGCCGATTTGTTTGACCTCGTGCTCGTGGATGAAGCTCACCATTCTCCCGCAAGAACATGGAGCCGGCTGCTAAACCTATTGCGGTCTGCGAAACAGGTGCTCTGTACGGCGACACCCTTTCGTCGCGATGACAAGGAAATAAAAGGAAGATTCGTATTCACGTATGACCTCCGGCGGGCCTACGACGACCATGTTTTTGGCGACATAACATTTCAGCCTGTCGAACGCGGCGCAGCCCCATCCATTGATATAGCGATCGCGCGCTCGACCGAGGCGAAATTTCGCGAGGATCGCGCAGCCGGTTTGCAGCACCTCGTGATGGTCCGCACGGACGCTGTTAGTAGAGCCAGGGAACTGAAGAAACTCTATGACGAGAGCACGGGTCTTCGTCTCGCCTTTGTTAGCGGTGCACAAACTCTTGTGCACGTGAAGCGAGTAATCGTCAAGCTTAAGGCCAACGAGCTTGACGGCATCGTCTGTGTCAATATGTTTGGGGAAGGGTTTAACCTACCGAATTTGAAGATCGCGGCAATTCACAGTCCGCACAAATCATTAGCGATAACTTTACAGTTCATCGGTCGCTTTGCTCGAACAGGTCAAGCACACATCGGAGGTGCCACTTTTCTTGCTGAGCCGACAAGTAGTAGCGAAGAACTCGAAGAACTCTACGAAGCGGGAGCTGTATGGCGCGAGATTGTGCAAAACCTTGCTGCCGGACGGGTCGCGGACGAACTGCATACCCGCGAAGTCATTGAAAGTTTCGCGACCGAGCCCGCTCCCGACATGGAGGATTTCTCTCTGTATAGCGTTCAACCATATTTTCACGTAAAAGTCTTCTCCACGCCTGATGGCGCTGACGTAACCGCAAATCCGGTTTTTCCAAGGAAGATGCAGACCATCTTCAAAGGCATCAGCGACCCACGTGGTGCGGCTGTCTATATAACCAGGGAAGCGGTGCGGTCAGATTGGTCCACTGACGAAAGGTTTATCAACGTTGAATATGACATTTTCATATTCCACTATAACCCGACGACGAAATTGCTTTTCATCTGTTCGTCGAGGAGAAACGCGAAGTTCTACAGCCATCTCGCGAGATCGCTGACCACTGGTCGCCCTAGGCCGCTTTCGAATAATAGGATCAATCGAGTATTGAACGGTCTCAAGGGAGCCGAATTCTTTAGCGTGGGAATGCGAAAACGCAATAAGTTAGGACAAATCGAATCCTATCGCATTATAGCCGGACCTAGTGCAGGAAAAGCAGTTAACCCGAATGACGCTAGAACGTACGATCGAGGGCACTCTTTCGGTAAGGCCGTTGAAAATGGCAATGAAATCACAATCGGTGTGAGCGTCGGATCAAAAGTGTGGAGCAACACCTATGACCGCATCCCAGAACTTCTGGACTGGTGCGATCGTCTGGCGAACAAGATTGCTAGCAACGTTTTACCCACAACTGGGTCCGGCCTTGATTTTCTGCCCACAGGCGAGGAACTCACCGAGGTTCCCGAAGGAATAATTGCGATTGCATGGGCTTACGAGACTTATAATGATTTACCTCGCGTCTCATTCACAAGAGCTGACGGCACCACAGACAAAAAGAACCTTTTGGATTTCGACCTTGAAGTTATCGAAAGTAGACGCGGCAGTATGACGTTTGCAGTCAGGAATCTGGATATTGAGTGGCGCGGGATATTCTCGTACGACGGTGCCGAGTTCTTCCGGGCTGCCTCAGCGAATGAGCCGGAGTTGTCAGTTGAACTTGGGAGCGAAGAAATATCCATCGCAGATTACTTAAACGAAGTATTACCGACAATCTACTGCTCAGACCTATCCGCAATCGAAGGGCAAAGTCTCTACCCTATGCCGCCTGCGCTGGAGGCATTTGATAACAATTCATTTGAGACCGTCGATTGGGCTGCCACAGGTGTTGAAATTACATCGGAGAAGGTTGCTAGTGCTGGCAACCGATCAATCTTTGATTGGCTCAAGGCGCGGCTAGTAGGCTCAGACGCCCGGGTCGTATTCTGCGACGATGGTTCCGGCGAAATGGCCGATTTTATTGCCATTCACGAGACACCCGAGGGACCACGAATAAAAATGTACCACTGCAAGGCCACCAAAGATGAAGATCCCGGAAATCGGTCAAAGGACTTGGAAATCGTTTGTGCACAAGCCATCAAGTCTTGCGTTTGGATCAACCCGGAGCACTTCCTTGCGCAGTTGAGACATCGGGTCACATTGCAAAGTGTGCCCGGCTATCAAAAAGGTGACGAAGCAACGACCATTGGGATTCTAACGCCCCAAGTCCAACAACAGATTCAGTTCGACACATACATTGTGCAACCGGGCGTGATGCGAGAAGGACGTGCGGAGAGAATGTCCAATCTCTTGGCGGCTGCGCGCGATTTCTTGAAAGACAGTGGAGTTTTTGGCTTCGGAGTGATCGGCAGCTAAAGTTTTGAACAGACAATCCCTCAAGCGGTTACCAATTTACGGGCACGCGCAGTTTTGTAGTAATTGTAGTACTCGCGACAATCGCCCGCAAATGGTAGATTATTTAAAAATTGTCAATACTGTGCAACTGACGGACTACCACGCGAAGTATTTTGCGCATGAACTCACCAAACGCTGCGCCTCGGATAGCGTCGAAAAACTCGCGTCTGTACTCGCTGACGCCCAAGTTGATTTGAACCCGCACCAGGTGGAGGCCGCCCTCTTTGCTTTCCGAAGCCCCTTCTCAAAGGGGGCGATCCTGGCGGATGAAGTCGGCCTTGGAAAAACTATCGAAGCCGGCCTGTTACTCGCTCAGAATTGGGCGGAACGGAAACGCCATCTACTAGTAGTTGTGCCCGCGAATCTGCGAAAACAGTGGGGTCAAGAGCTTGCCGACAAGTTCTATCTGCCATCCACCATTCTTGAGACGAAGACATTTAACGAGGCTATCCGGTCCGGAAAGCTCAATCCCTTTCAGCAGGATTCGGTCATCATCTGCTCCTACCAGTTTGCCCGTTCGAAGGAGCCCTACCTTCAGCAGACCTCCTGGAATTTGGTGGTAATCGATGAAGCCCATCGGCTCCGCAATGTCTACAAGACGTCCAGCAAAATTGCGCTCGCTATTAAGCAAGCCGTAGCTCCTTTCCCGAAGGTTCTGCTAACTGCTACGCCACTTCAGAACACACTTTTGGAACTCTACGGCCTAGTCAGCATTATTGATGACCACGCCTTCGGTGATTTGGCGAGTTATCGCGCTCGCTTCGCCCGTTTGGGCAGTGACGGCGACTTTGCGGAGCTAAAAGAGCGCCTAAAGCCCATCTGCAAGCGCACGCTGCGCCGCCAAGTCTTGGAGTATGTGAAATACACGAATCGGCATGCGCTCGTGCAGGAGTTCGTTCCGACTGAAGAAGAGCAACGGCTGTACGACTTAGTTTCGGATTACCTCCAAAAACCGACTCTTTATGCGCTCCCCGCAAGCCAGCGGCAACTAATGACGCTGATCCTTCGCAAGCTGTTGGCGTCATCCACTTACGCCATTTCGGGAACGCTCGACGGCCTCGCCAGAAAGCTCGAGGCGGCCGAGGCAGCAGCGACCGCCATTGAGGCTCCTCCAGAGGAATTATCAACAGATTGGGAGAACATCGACGAGTTAAGTGACGAATGGGATTCGGAGAAGGGCGAATCTCCGCAACCGGAGACCAATCGCCTTGGGCCGGAACAATTGGCCGAGTTGCGGCAAGAAATGGCCCGGCTTCGAGAGTTTCATGCGCTAGCCAAGTCGATTGTCAGGAACTCAAAAGGCGAAGTCCTTCTCACAGCTCTTCGACGTGGTTTTGAAATCGCGGCCAAGGCTCAGCAAGAACAGGGGGCCGCGACTCTTCAGCAAAAGGCAGTGATTTTTACTGAGTCCCGACGCACCCAGGAATATCTGTTCCGTTTGCTCTCGCAAACCGAGTTTGCGGGCAAGGTCATGCTCTTCAATGGGACGAATAACGATCCCACGTCTAAGACAATCTACCAGCAATGGTTTAAGCAGCACGCCGGAACAGATCGCATCACCGGTTCTCCAAGTGCCGACATGCGCGCTGCCCTCGTAGAGAACTTTCGTGATAATGCGTCGATCTTGATTGCTACAGAAGCCGCAGCAGAAGGAATCAACCTTCAATTCTGCAATTTGGTGGTCAACTACGACCTGCCATGGAATCCCCAACGCATCGAACAGCGTATCGGTCGCTGCCACAGGTACGGTCAGAAGTTTGATGTGGTTGTCGTGAACTTTCTAAACAAGAAGAATGCTGCTGATAAACGTGTTTACGATTTGCTTGCTGAGAAGTTCAAGCTTTTCAGTGGAGTGTTTGGTGCAAGCGACGAGGTTCTCGGCGCAATTGAATCAGGAGTGGATTTCGAAAAACGCATCGCCTCCATTTACCAGAAGTGCCGCACGACGGAACAGATCCAATTCGAATTCGACCAGCTCCAGCATGAATTGGAAACTGATATAGCCGCGGGCCAACGCGACGCCCGCGAAAAGCTCCTCGATAACTTCGACCAGGAAGTCGTCGAAAGAGTCCGCGTGGATAGCCGCAACATCTTGGATCGCTTCAATGAGCAGCTTTGGAATCTGACCCGGCACCTCCTCGCTCAATTTGCCCGTTTCGACGAGCAAGGCTACAGTTTCATGCTGCACTCCAATCCCTTTCCGGGCGAGAAAATTCACCCGGGACCGTACCGGATGGGGAAGGTCGTAGAGGATGCAAACACCTATCGCGTCGGCCATCCGCTTGCCCAACGGGTGCTAGATAGAGGCAAAGCCCTAATGACAGCTCCCGGCGAAGTCCAATTCCAGTACAGCGGAAGCGGGAAAAAGATCGCGGCCTTGGAGCCCTTGGTCGGCAAAAAGGGGTGGCTGTCCTGTTCGCGCATGACCGTCTCGGCTTTGGAAACAGAAGATGTAATTGTCTTTTCCGCTGTCTTTGAAGACGGCGCTTCTCTAGACGAGGTGCAGTGTCGTCGGCTGTTCGATCTCCCAGCCAGTGTAGGTTCAGGTTGCCCCGTTCCTGCGACGTTTGCTTCGACGTTAGATTCTGCCCAGGCTCAACGTCGGCAAACTCTCTTGGACGAGACGACGAGTCGCAATGGACGCTGGTTTGAGACTGAGATAGAGAAACTCGACCGATGGGCCGAAGACCGGCGCAGTTCTTTGAAAGCCGAGCTGGACGAATTAGACGAGGCATTCAAAGAGGCCAAGAAGGCTGCTCGTCTCGCGCCGACGCTACCGGAGAAACTGGAGAGGCAACGCGCTGCGAGAACACTCGAAACGAAGCGTGAGGAAGCCTGGCGTGCATACGATGAGGCCAGCCGCGACATCGACCGACAGAAAGACTCTTTGCTCGACGAAGTCAGCCATCGGCTTGAGCAGCAGATCAACGAAGAAAAGCTATTTACATTGCGCTGGTATGTGACTTGAGTACCGAGGGAAACCGCACATGAAGGCTACTGAAGCAAAGTTGCTTGAGTTTCTCAAGAAGTCGCCGCAGTTTGTAATTCCGATCTACCAGCGCACCTACAGTTGGACAGAACGTGAATGCCTCCAATTGTGGAATGACATCCTGCGGACAGGCAAGAACGAGAGTATCTCTGCTCACTTTGTTGGCTCTATCGTCTACGTCGAAAAGGGCTTGTATCAAGTTTCGAGTCAATCGCCCCTACTTGTCATAGACGGACAGCAACGATTGACTACCGTAACTTTGCTGATCGAAGCGCTCTCGCGAGCGCTCGGCTCTGAGGAACCACTCGACGGTTTCTCTTCCAAGAAGCTACGCAATTATTACCTGCTTAACCCGCTGGAAGACGGAGAGAGGCGTTACAAATTGGTGCTCTCCCAAACCGACAAAACATCCCTGAAGGCCCTTCTCGACCAGCAGCATAAGCCCCACGATCATTCGCTTCGCGTTGAAGGAAACTTCGCCCTGTTCCAAGAGTGGGTGACCTCATTAAAAGGTGACCTGCTCCCGCTTTGCAAGGGGTTGGCAAAGCTCGTAATCGTAGACATCTCTCTCAACCGCGACCAAGACAACCCGCAGCTCATCTTCGAGAGCCTCAACTCCACAGGCCGCGAGCTGAGCCAGGCTGATTTAATCCGAAATTTTATTTTGATGGGTCTGGAGCCCCAATTACAAACAAAGCTCTACGAACAATTCTGGCGACCGATGGAGGTTGAGTTCGGACAGGAGGGCTACGCAATCCATTTCGACAGTTTCATGCGCCACTACTTGACGGTTAAAACCGGCGACATTCCTAACGTGCGTGAGGTTTATGAAGCGTTCAAACAGTACGCCCGCTCGTCCAAAGTAGCGGGCGTGGAAGCTCTTGTAGCCGACATTCGGACATTCGCAGGTTACTACTGCGCGATGGCTCTCGGTTCTGAAGAAGACCCGGAACTCAAAACAGCATTCCATGACATCCGGGAACTGAAAGTTGATGTAGCGTTTCCATTCTTGCTGGAGCTTTACCACGATTATGTACGCCAGGTCTTGACCAAGAGCGAGATATTGCACGCCGCGAGGCTCGTAGAGAGCTATGTATTCCGTCGTGCGGTTTGCGGCATTCCCACGAACTCAATGAACAAGACCTTCGCAACCTTTGCGCGCCCCCTAAAGAAGGACAGATATCTAGAGAGCATTCAGGCAACTTTTCTCTTGTTGCCATCCTACCGAAGATTTCCAGCGGACGACGAGTTCAGGCGCGACTTCCAGCTTAAGGACCTCTACAATTTCCGCAGCCGCAGCTACTGGCTTCGCCGACTCGAAAATCATGATCGGAAAGAGAGGGTGTCCGTTGATGAATACACCATCGAACACATCATGCCTCAAAATGAAAAACTGCCCTCTCAGTGGCAAGCTGAACTTGGACCTGAATGGAAGCGGCTCTGGCAAACATACTTGCATACGTTAGGGAATTTGACGTTGACCGGGTACAACTCGGAATACAGCGACCGGCCATTTGCTGAAAAACGTGACATGAAGGGAGGCTTCACAGAGAGTCCACTTCGATTAAATCAGGGCCTCGGGAAACTCGAACACTGGACCGAAGAGAATATGCGCCAGCGAAGCGAACGACTGGCGGCTCAAGCAACGGGTGTCTGGCCAGTTCCAGCAGTGGAAGCGACGATCCTGGAAGCATATAAGCCAGCGGGGGTTACGGCGGGTTATGCTATCAGCGACCATCCTAATCTGGCGACTGGCCCGATGCACGAACTCTTCCTGGAGTTTCGCAAACAGGTTTTGGCGCTTGACCCATGCGTGACGGAAGAATATTTGAAGCTTTATGTGGCCTATAAAGCAGAGACAAATTTCGTTGATATTGTTCCGCAAGCAAAGCGCCTTCTCCTTGTGCTCAACATGGAGTTTGCAGAAATTACCGACCCTAAGGGCATCTGTAGAGATGTTACCGGGCTCGGTCGTTGGGGAAATGGCGACGTGGAAGTTCGTCTCAGTTCCGTCGAGGAATTGCCGTACGTCATCGGACTAGTCCGACAATCATTTGAACGGCAGATGGGCAATGGCAACGAAAACGCGTAGCAGTTTAAGCGAAGGAGTGTGAATGACAGAACTGCCCCAGAAGTTGGATCTGCGGTCCCACGATATTGCTGAGGACAAGCGTCAGGAATTGCTGCGCTTGTTTCCGGAAATTCGTACCGAGGGTGACAAACTCGATTTTGATCGGTTAAAGCTCGCCCTCGGCGAGGCTGTGGATGTCGGCAAAGAGCGCTATGGCATGAATTGGCCAGGAAAAGCCGACTGCTTTAAGGCGATTCAAACTCCGACTCTCGGGACTCTCCTCCCGTGCGTCGGAGAGAGCGTCAACTTCGATACCACGAGAAACCTAGTCCTCGAGGGCGACAACCTAGAAGTGATGAAGCTCTTGCAGAAGTCTTACTTGGGCAAGATCAAGATGATTTACATCGATCCACCCTACAACACTGGCAATGATTTCGTTTACCCGGATGACTTTGCAGAGTCCCTTCAGACATATCTGAAATACACTGGCCAAGTCGACGCCGAAGGCGCGAAGTTCGGAACAAATACAGAGGCTGATGGACGATTTCATTCCAAGTGGCTCAACATGATGTATCCACGCCTTTATCTGGCAAGAAATCTATTACGAGAAGACGGAGTAATATTCATAACCATCGACAATCAGGAAGAGGAAAACCTTAAGAAGTTGTGCCACGAAGTATTCGGCGAGGAAAATTTTGTCGCCTCTATCGTTTGGCAAAAAAAGGTGTCTCCCGCCAACGACGCGCAATGGTTCAGCAGCGATCACGACTATGTTCTCGTATACGCCCGCAACAAGCAGGTGTGGAGGCCGTTCAAGCTGGAGAGAACTGAGGAACAACTAGAATATTACAAGAACCCTGATAACGATCCCCGAGGCCCTTGGAACTCCGCGACGTACACTTGTAACAAATCGAAGGATGAGCGCCCAAATCTGTACTATCCGATAACAAATCCTGCGACAGGAGAGCAAGTGTGGCCGAAGGACACTGCTGTTTGGAAGTATGGCAGGGATGTCACCGACCGATACATCGCTGAAAATAAGCTCTACTGGGGGGCTGACGGGTTAGGTAAATTCCCCCGAATGAAGCTTTTCTTGTCTGAAATGGACAAGGTGGTACCCAGATCCATCTGGGGATATGAAGACGTCGGCCACACGCAAGAGGCAACCACTGAACTAAAGGAGCTTTTCGGTGCGATTGTCTTCGAGTCGCCCAAACCAACGCGCCTTATACAGCGGATGATTGAGCTCTCATGTAATGATGATGGGATTGTGCTTGATTTCTTTGCCGGGAGTGGAACGACGGCTCAAGCCGCCCTTGAAATGAACGCGAGAGATCATGGAAGGCGACAATTCATCTTGATTCAGCTTCCCGAGAAAACCGAGCGACCGGACTTCTCCACTATCGCCGAGATAACCAAGGAACGCGTCCGCCGAGTCATAAAGAACCTAAACCAAGAGCAGGCAGGCAAGCTAAAACTTGGCGATGCGCCAGAACAGGATCGAGGGTTTAGAGTTTTCAAACTGGCCGAATCTAACTTCGCACCCTGGAACGCAGATGTGCCTCACGACGCGCCAGCGCTGGAGCGGCAGCTTGAACTGCATGTCAGTCACGTTCGGGACGGGCGAACAGACCAGGACATCCTTTACGAGGTTCTTCTCAAGAGCGGCTATCCGCTTGCGACGCCAGTTGAAACCGTCGTGCTCGCCGGCAAGACCGTGCATAGCGTGGCGGGCGGACAGCTTCTTATCTGCTTGGAACGAAAACTGACACTGGAACTGATCCGTGCTATCGCGGAACGCAAACCCGAACGCGTAGTGTGTTTAGACGAGGGGTTCGCTGGCAACGACCAGCTCAAAACAAATGCGGCGCACATTTTCGAGCCGACAGACAGACGCGAAGCCAAGAGCGACGCAAGACGTTTCAGAACAGTATGAGGCGAGAACACATTTGAAGATTCAATTTGACGCAGACCAGCAGTTCCAGATCAACGCCGTGGCGGCCGTTGCTGATCTTTTTGAGGGCCAGCCACAAGGTGCGCCCGAGTACGCCGTTATAAGCGTCGCTGGCTTGGGTGGCTTGTTTGCGGGGCAGGAACAAACAGAACTAGGTGTCGGTAATCGTCTGCTCTTGGTCGAAGATTCACTTCTCACGAATACCCGCACTGTTCAAGCCCACAATGAAATCGAAGTGGCCGAGCCGAAGGTTCCACTTGAAGGATGGGAGCTTTTTGACAGCCCAGCGAACGTCTCGCGCCAGTGCCCGCACTTTTCAGTAGAAATGGAAACGGGCACGGGAAAAACCTACGTCTACCTGCGAACAATTTTCGAGCTGTCTCTCCGTTACGGGTTTCAGAAGTTCATCATCGTTGTGCCGAGCGTTGCTATCCGCGAAGGCGTGCTGAAGAACATCGAAATTACCGCCGAACACTTCCGTGCCCTATACAACAATCTGCCATTCGAACATTTCGTCTATGACGCGAAGAAAGTCAACCGGCTGCGCCAGTTTGCAACCAGCAATACCCTTCAACTTCTCGTAATCAATATTGATGCATTTCGAAAGAACTTCACCGGAACCGAGGAGCAACAAAAGAGCAACGTCATCTACAAAGAGAGTGACAAACTCTCCGGACGCCAGCCCATCGAGTTCGTGCAGGCGGCGCGGCCTATCGTGATAATTGACGAACCACAGAGTGTGGACAGAACAGATAAGGCGCAGGAGGCGATCAAAGCGCTGAATCCGCTGTGCACGCTCCGGTATTCGGCAACTCACGTAAATCCTTACAACCTGGTCTACCGGCTCGATCCGATACGGGCTTTCGAGCTGAAACTGGTGAAGCAAATTGTCGTGGGGAGCGCCAAGGCAGAGGGGGCGGCAAATGATGCCTTCGTGCGCGTGGAGAAGATCGATTATAAGAACGGCATCAAGGCCAAGCTACGGATTCAAGTTCAGACACCACAGGGACCGAAGGAGAAGTCGATTACGGCGAAACAAGGCGGTGATCTCTTCGTCCTGTCGGAGGAACGCGCGAACTACAGAACCGGTTTCGAGGTGACAGAAATTAACGCCGAACCGGGCCGCGAACACATTCGATTCAGCAGTGGGCGGACGTTGCGGCTAGGGGAGGAAATCGGCGGACTGCGGGAGGATGTGTGGCGTTCCCAAATTAAGGAAACGATCAAGCGGCACTTGGAGAAGGAGCTGCAGGTCCGCGAGTCAGCGGGCGACAGGGGCATCAAGGTCTTATCGCTCTTTTTCATTGATCGCGTGGCGAACTACCGCGATTACGACGGCGAGGGAAAGGCAGTGAAGGGCAAATTCGCCGAGGTTTTTGAGGCTGAGTTGACCAACTGGGCCAAAGACCAGCGATATAAGGACATCCCTTGGCTCAAGGAACCAGTTGCGAAGCTGCACAATGGATATTTCGCCCAAGACCGAAAGGGCATTCTGAAGGACACAAGCGGCGATACGCAGGCCGACGATGATGTCTACAACCTCATCATGAAGGAAAAGGAACGCCTGCTCTCATCAGATGAGCCGCTGCGTTTTATTTTCAGCCACTCAGCATTGCGCGAAGGCTGGGACAATCCAAACGTCTTTCAGATTTGCACGCTGAACGAGACGAAAAGTGCGCTTAAGAAGCGCCAGGAGATTGGTCGGGGCCTGCGTTTGCCCGTCGACCAGAATGGTTTGCGCGTCTTCGATGACTCAATCAACAAGCTCTACGTGATGGCAAACGAGAGCTATGAGGACTTCGCGAAGGCGCTTCAGAACGAGTACGAAGAAGATTGCGGAGTAACCTTTGGCAAAATTTCGCTCGCTGCAATTGCGAAGCTGACACGCGTGGTGGACGGCGAGGAGAAACCCATTGGCCGTGAGGCAGCGGGGATTATCCAGGCCGCGCTAGTTGAGCAAAAGATGCTCGACGGCGATGGTCGCCTTCAGCCAGCCTTTGACCCCAAACGTCCCGACTTCAAAGTCGAGCTGCCAGAAGGCCAGAAGGATTTGGCCCCGGCCGTTGTTGACCTGTTGGCATCCTTCCAGATCGAACGCCACATACGAAGAGCGCGTGACGAAGGAACAAACCGGCTGAGGAAAGAAGTCACGCTAACCCCCGAGTTCACGGAACTGTGGAAACGAATCAAGCCCAAGACTACCTACAGGGTTGAATTCGCGACCGATGTGTTGGTGCAACGAGCCGTCTATGCGCTAAAGCAAATGGAACGAATCGAGAAACCTCGCATTCGCCTCGTGGCCGGAAGACTGGGCGTGGAAAAAGGCGGCGTCACGGCAGAAGCCGTCAGTGTGGCCGAGGAAAAGGTGGTATACGGAGGGCCGGTTCCGGATTTGCTAGCTTATCTACAGAACGAGACCGAGCTTACCCGGTCAACCCTTGTTCGTGTCCTGAAGGAATCTGGAAAATTGGGCGAGTTCTTCAATAATCCGCAGCGTTTTATGGACGCAGTAGCAACCATTCTTAAAAATGAGCTTCACCGCCTTCTCGTAGACGGGATCAAGTACGAGAGGATTCCCGGAGAGGGATCGGTTGCCGAGTGGGAAATGCTACTTTTCAAAGACGAAGAGCTAATTAACTACCTTAAGGCGCTTCAGGTGGAGAAATCAGTTTACGAGTATGTGGTTTACGATTCGGAGATAGAGCGTGAATTCGCCAAACGCCTGAACGAGCGCGACGACATCAAACTCTTCGTTAAACTACCCAACTGGTTTCTCGTCGACACCCCCATCGGTAAATACAATCCCGATTGGGCCATCCTCAAGCATGATGGACTTGCTCTGTACCTTGTACGCGAAACGAAAGGAACGCGGGACTACCTGAAACTGCGCACGAGCGAAGCCGACAAGGTTCGCTGCGGTGAAAAGCACTTTGACGCTATCGGCGTTCCGTTTGATGTTGTCGTTTCAGCCGACGACGTGTGACCAGCCTATGATCTTTGACTGACAGCCCCGCAGCGTTGGCAAATGAAAGAGCGGTCCCAGTCAGCAAATTGCCTCTGATACATAGAGTGATTGTGCTTCCAGACCAGAAACAGCAGGAAAGCAAAGATAGCGGCGGAAACCAAAGTAAAGAACGTCAGCGGAAGTGACGACACGGTTGCAGAATTCGTCACAACCGTGTTGACGTAAAAGAGGAGCCAGCCGACGCAGAGAAACACCAGGACAGACCAAGAACCGACCTTCAGATAGGACCACTTTGTCGGAGGGCTGAGTTGCTTCGAAAGGGCAGATTGGTGAGACGCTTGTGTGGTCGCTCGGCCAACAAGGAGATCCGGCCCGCCACCCCCGACCAAAGCGGCACTCAGACGGGTACGGGCGTTACTGCGGTAAAGTCCCTCTTGGTATGCCAAAGAGACCTTCTTGAGATCTGTACTGTTGCACTTCGGGCAGCGCAAATCCATCTGGTCACCCCCTGCAGCCCCATTTCGATGTGGCTAGAAGTCCTTTCTCTTTACCCCGAGGCATCACCTCTTGTTTGTCGGGATTCCCCCAGAGCTATCGTTATTAAACCCCATTTTCTGGAATTAGTTGCTTGCCGCCGCTCGGCCCCTCCTTGGAAGGGCCATTTTCTGGGCCATGAGCAGAAGAAGCTTGCGATCTCCTTCTTCGGTCTTGCTCAATAGGCGGCGAAGTTTGCTGAGAAAGCGCGCATCTTTACCAGCACTGCCCCAGGCAATCTCTTCAGAAGACTTCCGCTTAAGAAGGTTCGGCAGTTTGGGCGGCTCCTCGCCGTCGTAGAAAAGCTGATAAAGCGGGACTTCCAACGCCCGCGCTAGCTTCTCCAGTGTTTCGATGGCGGGGACTGTATGCCCGTTTTCGACGCGAGAAATGTAGCATCGAAGCAGCCCCGTCCGCTTCTCAATGTCCCCTTGCGAAAGCTTCTTGGCCTCGCGCAATTCACGCAAACGATCTCCGATAATCACCTTGAGGTTGCCTCCCCTCAAATACTTCGAATAAATACCAATACTTTAACCCCGAATGAATACCGGGTCGCTGAAAATAATTGCGTCGCCGCCCGTACCTTCTGGTCCGACATGACTGGTGCGAAGTGCGCCAGGCTATCGCGAAAGATTCGCATCTAGGAGCCGTCGCAGCCGTTTTCTGTGGAGTGAGTCGGCGGGACCTCGCCCTCTGTCGTTCAGCCAACGCAGGAGGTTTTCTAGGTTCACCTCGTAGGTCTTCGGGACCTCATGCACTTCAATGGTGAATTGCTCAGTTCGATGGGATTCATCAAAAGTCTCTTCCGATGACTTGAATTTCGCCCATCCGCGACAGGCGGCTTCGAACAGTGATGAAGCTTCGACTTCCGTAGAACGCCCGACACCACGACCATTCAAAAACCGAACTGTGCAGCGCTGTACGCGACCCATCAGGAGTTCACCCGGGAGTGGGATTGACGGGTAGAGGAAGGTGTGGCTAGTTTATCGCTTCTCGAACAAGTCCCAAAACAGTTTCACCGTGGTCGGCCCGTGACCAGTCTAAACTCGACTAACCGCGCCTTCAAGGGTATAAGTTTATAACTGAAGCTTTATCCTCGAGGAGGGTGATGGCATGGGGGCGAATGACGTTCTGGCGCTTAATGCGAACTTCGCCACATGGGAAGCAAGCCGAATGCCCGGACTCGTCGGCGTGGATCCGTTCGAGTACTACTGTGTTGACCAATTCCTGAAACAATTTGTCGTTTCGGACAGTGAATTGCTGGCTGGTCTTGTTGGCGGGGGAAACGATGGCGGGGCCGACGCTATATATTTCTTTGTCAATCGAAAACTGGTTCAGGAAGATACCGACCTGGACCCCAAGACAGCTTTCAGAGTCAATCTGCTAGTGACGCAGGTAAAGCAGAATCAGGGTTTCTCTCCTAACGAAATCAATAAACTGGTTTTCCTCTCTGACGATATTCTGGACTTGGGCCGTCAGCCCTCACAGTACAAGACTACATACAACGCGAAGGTGTTGGAAGTTATGCGTGTGTTCAAGGCCAAGTACCAGGAGATCGCTGGAGCTTTCCCAGAGGTTTTCATCGACTACTACTACATCACTAAATGCGATGAGATCCAAAATGCGGATGCTCAGGGAGCTGCAGAACGGGTAATACAGAAGGCAAAGGGGCATCTGAGTAATGCCCAGTGTAACTTCCACTTTGTCAATGCGCAAAAGCTGTGGACCCAGGTGCAACTGCGCGCTCCAAAAAGCAAGTCGTTGCACTGGCACTCTACTCCCTTGGAGACACCCGAGGGATGGGTTGGATTGGTGAGGCTGCATGAGTACTGGCGGTTCTTGCAGGATGAACACGGAGATCTACAAGAGCGCATCTTTGAGTCCAACGTACGCGGTTTTCAGCAGAACACACCAGTGAACGTCGACATCCGCAAAACTTTAGACTCACCAGGCAAGGCGGATTTTTGGTTGCTCAATAACGGAATAACGATTTTAACGGGAAAGGCTAATACTGCTGGATATCAGAAACTTGAAATCGAAGACCCACAGATCGTCAATGGCCTACAGACATCACGCCAAATAGATGCCTACTACCGGAGTGGAACCAACATTCCACGCCCGGAAGATGATGGCCGCCGCATTCTCGTCAGAGTACTCCAATCCTCTGATGAAACTGTCAGAGACAACGTTATCCGTGCCACGAATAGCCAAAATAAAATGCCCTCTGAGGCGCTCCGGGCTACAGACCGCATTCATGGCCAGATCGAGACTCTGTTTCGCCAGTATGATCTCTTCTATGACCGCCGAAAAGGAGAGTACAAGGACGAGGGGAAACCCATCGCCAAGATCGTTGCAGTGATCGAGCTCCTGCAGGCCATGCTTGCCATCGTTCTGAAAAGACCTGATGATTCTCGTGCGAGACCACGGGACTATATTAAAGAGGACGAGAAATACGCGCAGATTTTTGGTGAGGACAGATTTGATCTAACTGTGTATCTGAAGTGCGTATCTCTTTATAGACGGGTAGCATCCTTTCTAGCGGCCAAAGATTTGGACTTGGACATTGGCCACCAGCGCAACTTGAAGTTCTATTTGGCAATGTACGTTGCGGCCGCTTCCACAAAGAATATATATGCCCCACCAGACAAGCTGCTCACCATAGATACAACGAATCTGGACAGCGACCTCATCGCTGACTGCTACCAGCGAATCTGGAAGAAATATCAAGAATTAGCCAAGAAATTCGCGACCAACGGTGAGAAAGACTACGACTCCCTGGCAAAAGGGCCGCATCTGTTAAGAGCACTCAATACGGAAATGAAACGACGATTCACCCCACGAAAAAAGAAGGAAGCAGCTGGGTCTACCCCGTAGTTCCGTCCCTTTCTCTCGACCCGCAATTTCCCGAAACGGTTCGGGCTAGACTACTACACGTAGATTGCCAACTGATCTGCCCCCGCGGACTACTCTAACCCAATCGTCTGAACACACAACCCCGATTCCGTAATAACTGACCATCAGTTTGCCCTTCCTGCTGAAACCTGCGCCTGGACCGCCCGCTTCTCCTGTCAAGGGTCTCACGCTTCGCTCCGATAAACGCAAACTCCGCGCCCTTGACAGCGCGGACGGCCAGGCGCCTCGCCCCGCCAGGAAGGGCATTTGCTTTTAATGCACCGCTCTCTGCGGTGCCTCTAAGGAGCAGAAAACGCAACCAACGAAAGGAGTTTTTCCAATGCAACAACTCAGCAAACAACCTGCTTTCGAACTCGGCCAGATCGTCGCAACACCGGGCGCTTTGGCCGCGCTTCGGAAGGCTGGACAACAGCCGGGCGAGTTCCTCACGCGCCATGTCAACCGCGAGTGGGGCGATTTGTCCGACGAGGACCGCAAGGAAAACGACTACAGCCTAGAGCAAGGGTTCCGGCTCTTGAGCGCCTACCGCACACACGCTGGCGACAAGTTGTGGATTATCACGGAATCGAACCGTTCTGTGACCACGCTTTTGCTACCCGAAGAGTATTAGGCCCAAACAAATTTCTTAAAAAAAGGAGACTAAAGCAAATGAACGCAACGATGGTAGCAAGTGGAACGAAAGCAGTACCGCCTCCGGTTTCATCCATTCAAGACATTCCGATAGCGAAAATCCGCGAATCCAAAACAAACCCGCGACGTTTTTTTGATGAAACGAAGCTGGCAGAACTCGCGGCCAATATCGAACAACACGGCGTCCTCCAACCCATTCTCGTGCGTCCGCTACCCGAAGGGGAGGCGGGCACGTATGAGCTTGTGGCCGGAGCACGCCGTTACCGTGCCTCTAAGCTCGCAAAGCGCGACAGCATCCCCGCGACCGTGCGCGAACTGACCGACGCGCAAGCGCTTGAGCTACAGGTCATTGAGAACGTTCAGCGCGTGGACGTGCATCCGCTCGACGAGGCGCAAGGATACGCCGCCCTCATCGAACTTCAACCCGACACTTACACCGTTGAAAGCATTGCTGCCCGAGTTGGCAGATCGGCAGCATACGTGAACGGGCGACAACGCTTGATTCAACTCATTCCCGAGGCGAAACAAGCGTTCTATGAGGACAAGCTGACGGTTGCTCATGCGTTTGAAATTGCGCGGCTACAACCGAATGACCAGCGCCGCGCTCTGCAAGAATGTTTCCCCCAACACCGGAACGCCGCCGCTATCCTGAAAGACAAGAAGGCTGAGGCGACCACGGTGCGGGAGCTTCGCACATGGATTGAGCGGGAAATCCACCTTGACCTCACGAACGCGCCATTTGACCCGCAGGACGAAACGCTTTTGCCAAAGGCAGGAGCGTGCGCTCGTTGCCCGAAACGAACGGGCAGCAACCCACTTCTCTTTCCCGAAGTCCGGCAGAAGTCCATTTGCACGGACCGGGAGTGCTACCGAGCCAAGGTCGAAGCACTCGTGCAAATTCATGTGAAGCCGCTTGAGGAAAAAGGCGAGAAGCCTCTGCGCGTTTCACATGCTCCCGCCTGGCAGACAAACGGCCATGCCAAAGACGTGCTCTTTGAAGGGCAGTACCGGAAAGCCAAAGCAAAAGGGGAGTGCCCCACGACAAAGGCCGCTGTTTTCATAGACGGCAAGAGTGCCGGAACCATTTTCTACCTCTGCCAAGACGTTAAGTGCGCCGTTCACAACCACGTGACCCGATACCAGCCGACGCCGCAGGAGCAAACCCAACGCAAGAAGGAAGTGCTCGCCGAGCGCGTCGAGAAGCAGTCGCGAATCCGCATCCTCGATGCCATCCGCAAGAAGCTGCCCGATGTTCTCTCGCGGCCTGACTTGGAGATGGTTGCCCTCGACTACTTCCGCCGATTGGGGCACGACAACCACCGCCGTCTCTGCAAGGTATACGGATGGGAAGAGAAGAAGAGCAAGGCCTCGTGGGGTGCGCAGATCGTGGAGTACGAGAAGATTGCGGCGGCAGCGGTGCAAGCCATGACAGCCGCAGACCTCCATCGTTTTCTCGTTGTCTGCGCGCTTGTCTCCGACCTGTATTGCCCCGGCTACGACCCCAAGCAATCCCTCGCTAAAAACTCAAGCCTCCTACGCACCGCAGCGCGATACAAAGTTGATATTGCAAGGCTAACAATGGAAGTTCGAGCAGAAGTCTTGAAAACCACACGCAAAGGTAAACCTACAACTTTGACAACCAAGAAAACGAACACGACCGAAATCCAACTATGCGAGCCGTTGAGGAGGAAAAGTTTGAAATAGAAGTTTAGTATAGCGAATGGAAAGGTCAAGAGGCCGCGCCCCAGCACGGCCTCTTCTGCTTGACGATATCCAGATCGAGAAGGCGTTCAAACTGCCAAAGAATTTAAAATGTTCAAGTCTCTTAATTCTGCATACGTCATCTCAGAGTTATTACAATTCTGGGATAGTCATGCCCTCAGAGGTATCCAGGCGTATTACGATAGATGTGAACTAGAGGGCGACAGCGATGGTGCGCATCAAGAATTTCTTTGCAGACCTATATGACACGGCGAAAAGGCCTGCCAATGGCGGTAGGAGTGTTAAATGGATTGCCCAGCCTCAAGGAGCGAGGATCGCTGCGCACTCGCAGCCCACGCAAGACGTTACGCGCGCGTCGCTGTGTTGAGAGCAGGCGGCTACACCTATTATTCCTAAGGCAACGCGGCGTGCGTTTCTGCGCACGTATCTAACGTAAACGGTACGCTTATAGGAAAGATCCCTGTCAGGACCAACAGGTTTATGCTGATTCGTGTTCCCTTTCCCCATGAAGGGGGAAACAGGTTGTCACATCGCGGCAGGCGTGGACTGGCATCCGTTGTGTTTGCTGTAGCTTTGCTGACGCAGGCAGGATGCTCTCGTCTAAAGGGGTTCTTCGAAAGAAGCAGCGTTCTGACCCCAGTCGAAGTCTTTCAAAAAGCGTCTCCCTCAGTCTTTGTTATCGAAGCCCTCTCCGAGGACGGAAAACCGTTGATGTTGGGGAGCGGTGTCGCTCTGGCGCAAGACCTTGTTATCACCAACTGCCATGTAGTTCGTGACGGTGCGACTCTGCGAATTCGTAGAGGGGAGAAGAACTGGACAGCTCGATTGATCGTAGCCTCACCCGAGCATGACCTGTGTGGCATCAGACCCGCCGAGTTAAGTTTGCATCCCGTGCTAGTACGGCCTTCATCTGAATTGGCTACGGGTGAACACGTGTACGCGGTCGGTTCCCCCGAAGGATTAGAACTCACGTTCTCTGAAGGCGTCATTTCTGCGCTTCGTGATGCTGAGGGGGTTCACGTCATTCAGACGAGCGCACCGACTTCACCAGGATCGAGCGGTGGAGGCCTTTTCGACACGCACGCGAAGCTAGTTGGGATTACAACGTTCCAGCTCAAGGAAGGTCAGAGCTTGAATTTCGCCCTACCCGGCGAATGGATAAAAGCGACCCTCGATAGGGTCACTGCGCCTTCCTCAAGGAAGGACGACGTGGAACTGGAGTCCACTGCTTGGCTCCAAATCGGATTAGAGGCGTTGAAGAGCGAAGACTATATCGTTGCCGTACACTCCCTGAGAAAGTCTGCCGACTTGAAACAGGGTGATGCATTTCGTTCATGGTCCGAATTAGGAAAGATTTGGAACAAAGCCTGGACGCACTGGGAGGCCTCAAGTAAATATAAGGACTGGCTCTGCACTGAGGTGCCGTGCCCCCTTGGGTTTGTGGGCGAATCGACTATACGAGATGCTCGGGAACAAGCTCTCAGATCCTTCGAAAACGCTATCAAACTAAACCCGAACTATGGGGAAGCTTGGTGCGAACTGGCATCACTGTATGCCCAGAGAAAAGAATATGACCGGGCGATGGCGGCCGCAAAAGAGTCCGCACGTCTCGACCCCAGTAATTGGTGGAGCTGGGCCATTCTAACGATGCTTTACCTTGATAAAGGATCTTACGATGAAGCCATCCAGGCGAGTGTCCAAGGGGGCAAAGTCGCCTCCGACCATCATTCCGCAATGCTTCTGCTCTGTGGCAAGGCATACGCAGGGAAAGGAGATCGGAAGGAAGTTTTGCGAATCTATCAACAGCTCAAATCGGAGGACGCAGAGCTAGGTGAGAGATTTTTCCGATCATGTGTCATCCCGAATTCCGATCCGCTATCGGAGTGCGTTCCTCACGTAGATAAGTGAAGGTCCTTCGCTTTTAGGTTCTTCGTTCCGCGAGCCAGAAACTCGGGAATGGAGAAAGGGGATGTATCTATGCGTCGACTGCTTTTCATAGATGACGACGAGACAGAACTCGATGATTTCAAGAAGATCGTCGAAGACGACTATCAGTACGCGACCATACACTGGCCTGACGAAGAATCAAAGTTATGGAGCGTTCCAGAACCGGACAACTTCATTAGCGACCTCTATTTGCCAGGCCCCGCTGGCGACAAGGTCCCCACTGCCGAGGAGCGGAGACTTGCAGAGAAGGCTACAACAGATGTGGGCGAGCGATTCCGGCAATTGTTTGCAAACCAACACCTGGACGATAAAGGACGACTAAAAGAAACGATGAGAGTCATCGACGCTGCATATGGCGCGCTCAAGCTGCAACGGAGTGCTTTGGGACAATCCCCTGCCACTGCTTCGGGATAATTCCTGCGCCCGGCAGCTTCGCGGCTTTTGCTTTTCCGGTTCCTCCCTAGAAATCTTCTGAAACATCGCCGAAGATTTCTAGTGCCCATGGCTAAGTTTTCACCTTTTCTCGCTTAGCGATGTAACGCTTGCTCTCCTCTTTTTGCCGCTTCGAAATTGGCGCGTCCCGGCGCGTAAACTCTCACGCCTCCGGTCTCCACTAGCATCTCTCGCGCCACTAAAGTCTGTGTCACTCAAGCGTGCGGCCCGTTCCGACCTGGACGCGGCAATCTCTTCGCTCGTGTCCCCTGTTTCGCGTCCTTGCTCCCTCGCTGTGGGTGAAGGGAGCAAGAACTCCCCGAAACAGGAGGACAGTCATGAAAGTCGAGGAAGCAAAACAAATCGCCAGCAAAGCCATCGAACAGCTTGGTGAAGCTTTGGAAAGGGGCCACAGTGAGACGTTGAGAAATTATCTTGCAGCGATGGCGAAGTTCCATCGCTATTCGTTGCATAACCTGATTCTCATCGTATCGCAAAGGCGGGACGCGACTCGCGTAGCTGGCTTCCATACTTGGAAGCAGCTTGGCAGAAACGTCAAGAAAGGCGCGAAGGGAATCATGATCCTTGCGCCAGTAGTGCTTCGCAAAAGCAAGGAAGAAGCCACTTCCGAAGAAGACCAGAGCAAGGCCGCTGTGTACTTTCGTGCGGTTTATGTCTTCGATCAGATGGACACTGAAGGGAAACCGCTTTCTGAGATTGGCTCTGCGCAGGGTGACCCGGCGGGATACACGGAAAAGCTGAAGCAATTCATCGCAGCGCGCGGTATTCAGCTTGAATACTCAGACACCATCTATCCGGCGCAAGGGCAGTGCTCGCCTGGAAAGATCGTGCTCCTTCCCGGTCAGCCCGCCGCCGAGGAATTTTGCACCCTAGCCCACGAGGCAGCACACAGCCTCTTGCACATGCAGGAGCGGCGCGCCGAAACAACGAAGCGCGTCCGCGAAACCGAGGCGGAGGCCGTCGCATTTGTAGTCTGCGAGGCTATCGGCCTCAAAGCAGAGAATTCCGCTGATTACATTCACCTCTATTCCGGTGACAAGGAGACTCTGGCGGAATCATTGGAGCATGTGCAACGCGCCAGCGCCGAGATTCTCACCGCGATCATGCCAACCGAATAATTCTCCACGGATAAGGGCCACTATTGCGGTCAACTCGGCGAGCAGTTTGCCTTAGTCAGATTGTTGGAGACTCAGATGCCAAGAAATTGCGTCTCCCTAATTTTCTTCACGTCGCGCACACCTACCAACCTGCGTGGCGCGGACGTGGACCCTGTGGCGGTTGAATCCCAGCCTCTCCGCAGATACCAGCGAGGATCGCAATTATCTGAACCCGAGTTTCATCCATCCACCGTGCGATAGAAGGATCATGGAAACAGTAGAACTGCTGTTGCCCTGAAGCTGAACCCAAGTGAATCTGACCTTTCTTAACGGCGATTTCGTACCGTGAGCGAATGGCTCGCAGCATATCAACGACAAGGTCTAGTTTTGTCCGCCATTCGCGACGTGAGATGTAGGCCTTACCCTTGGCTACCTGCAATATGCTGCCATCTCTAGATCGCAGACAGCCCGTGTTTAGAGCTGTAATTGTGTCCTCAATGGCTCGGTCGAACGCTTCCATTGAACCCTCTTGGTGAAAAGGGTCCTGGAATGCTGGGCGATCGAAGCATTGGCAATAGAACTTAATCAGTTCCACATCCGGGACCGTTACATTCGAGGAGGGGAGAGATTCGATTTCAATCAATGCCGCCTCCTCTGCGAGAGTTCTCCAGCGGCGAAGAAGATCGGATGTGTAACTGGCGGGATCGTTGTCCACCAATTTCGCGCAGGTTTGGCATAGCCAAATACAATTCTCAATCGAAGCGCGTTCCTCGCGCTGCATACTTGATTCGTATCTAGCCCCGCCCTTTGCAGCAGCGGCAATGTGGGCAGCTACTCCAATATTCAGAGCCTTGTCAGGGACAGACTGGGGGCCGCCCGTAGGCCTTCGGCAATTCGGGTTTGAACATTTAAGTCCCACTCTCTTTGCGGCAATGTCCTTGATTTCCTTCGAGAAGTCGTCCCGCTGTCCAGCCATAGAGTCCTCTCTATATTGTTGCCTTTCCATTCTCGTATTCTGCTATAAAACATCTAGCCTGACCAAAGGAGTTTGACTTCTGCACTTGGCTCACGGGAGTGGAGCTGGTTGGTTTTCAGCGGAGATGAATCCCCAATCTAGACTCCTATGAAGGTCAAAGACTATGGAACTCACCAAACTCATTCTCGAATTTGTAAGGGTGCTGGCGTGGCCCATCACGGTTTTGGTTCTGGCGCTAATCTTCCGGGCGCCACTCAGAGCGATCCTATCGCGTCTCCGTAAGGCCGGTCTTCCGGGCGGTGTGTCCATAGACTTTCAGGAGCAGATTCTCGAAGCTAAACAGCTTTCCGAAAGAGTTGAGGCGCTACCGCCGCCCGCTGAGCGACCTAAGCCCCCCGCGATTCCCTTGACTGAAGCAAACGCACGTATGATCTCTGTTGGCCTACGTCCAACGGCGAGCGGTCTGGACTTGGCCTACTATCGAGAGATCGCCCAGAACGACCCCACTCTCGCCCTTGCCGGCCTGCGAATCGAACTTGAGGTGATGGCCAACAATATCGCCGTTGGCTTCAAGTTGACTCCACACAAGAACGAACCGCTCAATTCTCTCCTCTCACGCCTGACGGCAAAAGGTGCAATCACCTCTGAGCAACTGGAATTGACTCGGAAAATTCTCAGCCTTTGCAACCAAGCGATCCATGGGAGAACAGTCACAAAAGAGGAAGCGGAAGAGGTAATTGATGCAGCCAAGGTCCTCACCCAAGGGTATTTGAACTGGCTCAGCTGGGGCTTTCCAGACGATTGGAAGCCAAAAGGGAACTCACAGAACTAGACGATCCGAGTCTGATAGGTTATGCCCTCTGTGACAGATTACGAATTCATCGAGATCAGCGACTCCGTGGAGATGACCTTCCGCAATCGCTGGTGTTGACCATGTCCATCCCCGACTCCGATGGGCCAGCTCCTTGTGATTCGGGTACCCTTCCCGTCCGTCGCAACGGGCCATTTAATCATCCCGCTTCCTCTCCCCTGTGCCTCCGGTCCTCGCTGACCAGGTTTTGGACACGTTTCGGTGCATTGCTTCCGTTTCCGCCCTCTCCATTGGGCACAGCTTCGGGATAATTCCTGCGCCCGGCAGCTTCGCGTCTTCTGCTTTTCCGGCTCCTCCCAAAAATCTTTTGAAACACCCCCGAAGATTTCTTGTGTCCCTCCCAAAAAGCAGCCGCTCGCCTTGGGAGCAGTATCCACTCGCTTCCGGGTGCCCCAATTACAAGGGCAGAAACGGAGCAGAAGTCATGCACATCAACGTAGTCCATTTAATCGGTTATCTCGGCAAGAACCCGGAGCACAAGTCCGTCAAGGCGTCCGACCGCAAATACGCGGTTCTTTCGCTGGCGACTCAGCGGTCCTGGAAGGGTGCCGACGAAGAATGGCATTCCAAGACGGAGTGGCATCGCGTCGTCGCTTGGAACGGCCTCGGCGAGTACGCCACGTCGAAACTGCGGAAAGGCGATCACATCTACGTCGAAGGCACGCTCGTGAGCAGCACCTTCGAGAAAGAGTTCGGCAAGGGCAAGAGCAAGATCACCGTGCCGTTCAAGGCTTGGCAGGTGAAGGCGGATTCCATCCGCAAGCTCAACCGCGCTCGGAAGGACCAGGTGCCGGATAACGCACCGGTCGACGCGCAGACGCAGGAGGTGCCTTACTGACCAGCTTTTGGAAAGAGGCTCCGGTGTTGCCGGAGCCTCTTCGAGTTATTTGTCAGTGAACGGGAGCGCTCGACGGTTAAGTGACATCAATCAGTAGTCCTTGCATAGTTTACAGAACCCCGTTTTTAGATAGTTTCCGAATTTGCGACCAACCGTTCTCAATCGCCTCGCCCACTCTAAACGTGATGTGTTGTACGGCCAATCGCAGGGAAGCCGACCTTGCTTCCGGAATTGTCGATCTTGCCATCGGATCAATACTTGAAGCGCCCTTCAGCTTATTAGGGCTTAGCAGGATTCAAAGTGAGGTGTCGCGGCGGGTCTACCTGCTGCCTCTGGTAATATGAGGGACTACCGTTTCCCAGCGGCCACAAGGAAGCAACAATGCCCCTCGACGCTGGGCCGCGGAATGGAAATAATGTGATGAGGGTCTGCATACATCGGGGAACGAAAGAGATTGGGGGCACCTGCGTTGAGATTGAATCAAAGAGTACACGAATCGTCCTGGATGTCGGACTGCCTCTAGATGTCACTACTCCAGATGAGATACCGCTGCACCCAATCCTCGGTTTCGAGACTCCCGATGCGTCGCTGCTCGGTGTTGTTATCTCGCATCCCCACCAAGACCACTACGGTCTAGCATACCGTCTGCCGGATCAGACACTATTTCTCATTGGCAAAGCGGCCCAATCTATTCTGGCGGCAGCTGATTTGTTCACAGCAGGTGGGACCACATTCGAGAACGTGCTGTATCTGGAAGATCAAAAGCCTATCACGCTCGGTTCATTCACTATTGTGCCGTTTCTCGTGGACCACTCAGCGTATGACGCCTATGCCGTCCTGGTTGAGGCAGACGGCAAAAGGCTTTTCTATTCGGGTGACTTGCGAGCGCACGGCCGCAAAGGAGCGCTCTTCGAGAAGCTCGTTCGTCAACCACCTGACCGAGTGGATGTGCTGCTAATGGAGGGAACGACCATCGGTCGTGACGATCAAGTGTTCCCCACCGAGGCGGCACTGGAGCAACGTTTCGTGGAGTTGTTTCAGCAGACGACGGGAATGCCACTAGTCTGGTGTTCCGGCCAGAACATCGACAGGCTCGTTACCGTGATGCGGGCATGCATCAAGACAAGGCGGCAGTTCATTATCGACATGTATACGGCCCATGTCTTGCGGGCGACCGGTAACGAGCGACTGCCACACGCGGGGTGGGATCACATCAAGGTGTTCCTGCCCAGCGCTCAACGACGGCAAATCATCGGACGAGGTGAATTCGACCTGGCCAACAGCTACCGCCCTTGGCGAATCTTTCCCGAGCAGCTTGCCCAGGCGGCTGCGACCTCCGTGATGCTTTTCAGGCCGAGCATGATGAAGGACATCGAGGGAGCTTCGTGCCTGGTAGGGTCCAGGCTCATATACTCCCTATGGTCAGGTTATTTGAAGGATGCTAAGACAAAAACATTTCTGGCATGGCTCCATCGGCACGGGATTCCTTTGAACGAGTGCCACACGTCAGGGCATGCTGCGGTGCAGGCCTTGGTGACACTGCGAAACGCCTTTCCGAACGCCCCGGTCGTGCCCATTCATACCGTCAACGCCGATCGGTTCGAGGAACTGTTCGGAAATACTCAACGCCGGAACGATGGTGAGTGGTGGACTGTCTAGAACGCATCCACCAGTCCCGGCATGCTCGAATTACTGCCCCGAATCAGGAGTGTCTGCCGCTGAGAGACCGAAGTTCAAGTACCCGCGCACCGGTGATTGTCGGCCGTCCTGCCGTATCATCCCAGCTCCCCTTATTAATAGCGACAAAATGGATGTCGAACCAGCTTCCAAGAGCATCGACCAGTTTCCAGAATGGCGGCCAAGCCTCGGAGGGAAATGCCCCGGCGTTCGTTCCGAGACACCTAGACCAGTATTCATCCGGTGCAGCGCCGACTAAGGTTACCCTCTCCAAGGTCGCTGGAAATTGCGAGGGAGACCCTCCAAACCAAGATAGAGCTTTGACCCAGTCGTGTTTAAGATTCGGCCAGACCTTGCGGATTGCGAATCCGTAGGCTGCCACTTCCACCAGCATTCTAAGAGGAGATTCATTGGTCTCGCGCTTCTTCAGCTCGTTTGGGACTGGCAGAAAGTCCGTTCCGATGCCGAGCAGATCGATTTTGCCCCAACGCCTGTCCTTGAAAGAGGCCTGTAAGGGATATTGATAAGTCTGAATGCGCTTGCAGACTGCAACGTATTCGCCCGAGCCTTCGGGCCCCCACTTCTGGTACATTGCCCGTTCCCATTTAACTTCCTCGTGTGTGAGCGGAGGATGGTTCGCCCTACGATCCAAGCAGAAATCCTTCGTGCGAGCCGGGGCCTTATCGGTTGTATTCTTGGCCAGGTTATCGAGATTCAAGAGAATATCCTCAGTCTGCTCCTTCGCAAACTTGAGTTGGAAGCGGAACGAACCGTCAGGCCGAGAGCGCTCCTCCCCTGAGTTGCCTAGTTCATGCAGCCCCAGGTGGAGATTGGGATCAATCTTGCGAACTTCACTCGGCATCTCTATTTGCCTCCGCAAGCATCCGACTTTTCCGCATTACTCGGACACCATAAGGGCCGCGATTGGGTGCGATTTTTCCCAATTCTACCGCGCTCGGCACTTTGCTGCACTTCTTCAAAGTGGTCCCGTTCTAGAAAGTCTGAGTGCGCAATTCCCTCGGCTGATCAGTCGGCTCTCTGAAGAATGAGCCAGCGCTTCTTTTTTCACTTTTTGTCAGCCTTAATCTATTCTAGAATCATCTCCTCAGTCAGTATGTTCCCACAGAGGTAACTCCCCGCTACCTCCAGCATTGGCGTTTTGCAATCTTCCGCAGAGAAGAAGACGGGGCTCAAACGTCCACATGGGTATTTCCAAGCGCTGGCTTGTTGTGTTTCTTTCGATTCTTGTCGTTTTTACTTCTGTGGCTGTAATTTCCCGCAAGTACATTTCGCTCTACGTATCACGAAGGCCTCACGGGAGGCCGCCCGTTGCCGATCTATTGCATGACGCTGAAGCGTCCAAGAACCCTGAGACACTTCTTGCGGAAGCGAACCGTCTCTCCTGGCTTTTCAATTGGCCCAAAGCTGGACCTCTCTACGCTCGCGCAGAGGAACTTTTCCGGTCGAGAGGCGACACCCGGAACGAGATATATGCCCGCGTGGGCCGGATTCGAGCGCAGTCAGAAACCATGTCGTGGGTTGACGTATCCGAGATGCTGGGGCAGCAGCTAGAGATTCCGGTTGTGAAGAGTGACCCAGAATTGCGGCTTTGGTGCCTAGCGGTAAAGGGATACACCGACCTAGAGATTAATTCGGCATCGGCGAAGCGAGCCTGGGCAGAAGCCCAGGTAATTGCCCATGGGCTGGGAGAACGAGAGTGGGAAGCGCGGGCGAGAGGAGAACTAGGCTTCATTGCTTTTCTGGAAGGAGATAGTCGACGGGCCGCGACAATGGTTGGCGACGCATTCTTATCTGCGAAAGCAAGCGGTGATCTGGCTGGCCAAGTTCGACTCCTTGAGATGCTTGGCAATGGCTTCAATGAAACGAAGCGATATGGTGAGGCTCTGGCATTTTTCGAGCGAGCCATAAAGACAAGCAGTGCTAATCCCGATGCAGGGTTTCCGTTCATGGCCTATGAAGGCGAGGCTCAGACTCTGGTGGCTCAAGGCAAGGTGTCCGATGCGAAGGGCAAGTTGGAGCACGCATTAACGATAGCCCGAGCAAACCAAAGGTACGGGCATGAAGCTATAATTTTTCTCTATCTTGGCGAACTAGCGCTTCAGTCGGGAGATCGGCAAAACGCAATGCAATACCTTGAGCAGGCGGCTGACCTCTCGCAAAAACACGAATTCTATCGCACCGTGGGTGAAGCAAAGATCGATCTCGCCGGGCTATATCGCGATGCGGGCGACCTAAAATCTGCCGAGGAATATGCTTCAGCAGGAGTGGCTGCCAGTCGGCGCGTAGGCGACAGATATTACCTCCCGAGGGATCTGACGATTCTGGCGGAACTCAAAGCGCTAAAGGGGTCTTCTGCTGAGGCTGAGTCACTGTACCAGAATGCCGAGGATGTCATCGACGGAATGCTCTTGAACCTCCACGAGGCGCACTGGAGCAGTGCGCTCGCCGGAGCAATGAGCGAGACCTACCTCCACCACTTTGAAATGGAGGCGCGGGAAGGGAATGTCGAGCGGGCGCTTAGTGTCCTAGAACGAGTACGAGGACGCACGGCGGCTGCCCTTCTGGAAAACAAGGTTACGTTCAGCAAGAGCGAATCCGAAGATGTGCGTGCGCTCGAAAACGAGGTCTCTGAGTTACAACTTCGTTTGATGCGCTCGGAAAACGCTCAGGAACGAACTGGCTTACTCGATCAACTCGTAGAGTATGAGCGCCGACTAGAGTGGACACGAACTGATAGGAAAGAGTCGAGGCCCGGATGGTTTGAGAAGCCAGCACCTCTGAAAGTAATCCAGGCAAGCCTGCGTCCCGACGAGGTGGTGCTGGAATACGTGCTCAGCGAGCCCCACTCGTATTGCGTTTGGATTTCCAGGCAGCGCGCGGGTATCCAAGTGCTGCCTGCTGGACGCCAACGAATTGAAGAGGTAACACGTAAATACCTGGAGGAAATCCGCGCTAAAGGCGTTGACATTGAACTGGCGAAGCAACTCTACGGTGCTCTTTTGGGCTCTCTCCCAGCCAAAGCAACCCACGAGCGCCTGATCGTCGTACCAGACGGAGTACTGAATCTGCTGCCGTTCGATGCTCTCCGCGATTCGACGGGTGCCTTCTTGTTGGAAACCCGCACCATAAGCTATGCACCAGCTTCGACAGTTCTCACTGTTCTGAGGAACACGAAGCAGGCCCAGAGCGCTCAGCATTCATTCTTGGGCGTGGGGGATGTGTCATATCAAAATCAAGGTCACATCTCGTCGAAAATCGATAAGCCCACCACCATTAAGCTAAGAGTGCTCCGCGGATTCTCCGACGCTCTTGGCACACCTTTGTACGACCTGCCGCAGACCCGCGAGGAAGTCGAAAGAGTCAGCAACATTGTGGGCAAAGATGGAGTCGTGCTGCTTGGCTCAAACGCAACGGAGACCGCGTTCAAGTCTGAGCCTTTGGCGCAATTCAGGATCATCCATATTGCTGCCCACGGATTCGCAGATACTCAATTTCCAGAGCGATCAGGCTTGGTACTCGGTGTAGACCCGGCTACGCCCGACGACGGGCTATTGCAGGTCCGGGAGATCATACGCCTCCGCTTCAACGCCGATTTGGTGACGCTCTCCGCCTGTAATACGGGCCTTGGAAAGCTCCAAGGCGAAGAAGGCGTAACCAATCTGGTGGAAGCCTTCCTGGTGAGCGGCGCAAAGGCGGTTGTGGCAAGCCTATGGAGTGCTGATGATACTTACACGGCCGCTTTGATGGAGCGGTTCTACACCCACATCGCCGAGGGCCAGGACAAGGCGGGGGCGTTGCGACACGCAAAACTTGACTTGCTTGCAAAGTACGGTAAACAAGTACCAGCCTACTATTGGGGAGCCTTTGTTTTGGTTGGAGACGGAGGGTCTCCAATTTCACTGGGGGGCCAATGAGTCTCGACTTGCAAACCAAAGAGAAGATTTATTCCCGAGTCTGTGAGCTTGTGACTCGGAAGCACTTCGATCCCGGTATGAACGGTGCGAATTGGGAAGAATTGTCCAAAGCCAGGAGAGACCAAATCCTGAGAAGCACCAGCGATGAAGAATTCGAGAAGGGGATACAGGACCTCCTGGCCGAGCTGAAGACTAGCCACACCGGTTTTCGCCACTCTAAGAGTGCGAAGATTCCCGGCCGCCACGCCATCGCTGCAACTTTCATGCATTGCAATTTTGACGGGGAGCAACGCTGGATGTTTCAGGACGTTCACGAAGGAGGCCCAGCGCATGCAGCAGGTTTACGCCCAGGCGATATCTTGCTTCAAGTTCGAAATCGAGAGTTGAAACCGCCCGAACCGCCAATTTTCCCGGTTGGCGAGGACTCACAATATGCAGTCCAGAAACCGGATGGCAAACGCATCGTGGGCAATTTGATTGTCCCGTCGCCAAGGTCGAAAAGTCATCCGGTGATCGTACCAAAAGCAGTTTTGTGCTCACAGCTACCCGATGAGATCGGTTGGCTCAAGGTGACTATGTTTCCGGGAGCGGTCGGCATTGATCTTGCCAAAATGTTTGATACGGCTGTCGCTCATCTCAAAGATTCGACTCGCTTGATTGTGGACCTTCGTGGAAATACTGGAGGGGGCATCGGTGGATTGCGGCTGATGAGTTATTTGATTTCCGAAAAGAAGGAGGTTGGATACAGCCTCACTCGCGCACGAAAAGAAAAAGGCTATAAAAAGGAAAACTTGCCGAGGTTTGGCCACATTCCTTCTCACAAGGCCACTCTTTTCTGGCTGGCATTACGTTATGGCTTCATTGACAAGTCGATTCTCGTAGTCACAGAGGGGCTCGGTCCTCAGAAATTTCACGGTCGCGTGGTGATCCTGGTCAACGAGCACACCGCGAGCGCTGGCGAGATGGTAGCCGCATTTGCAGAAGAGAATGGACTTGCCACAATCGTCGGCACAAAGACGGCAGCTCGCTTGCTGAGTGGGTCTACGTTTAAAGCTGGTTCCGGCTACATTGTGGGATTGCCGGTCGCCGCCTATCTTACGTGGCAGGGAAGACTAATCGAGGGAAAGGGGGTGTCACCCAGCGTTCCCGTCGAATTGCTGCCCGACCATCTTATCGCTGGGCAGGACCCTCAGATGCAAAAGGCCATTGAGATTGTGAGCGGCTTGTAGCGTGACGTTCTTTCTACCTGGCAGACCATCAGTCAGTTTGCGATATTCCGCCCAAGCGGCCCGGTGGCCGCTTGGATAACTTCCGGTTGGCCTTTCTGCTTGCTTTCGGGGCGAGGTTAGCGTACTTAGAGAAGACCCCAGCCACCGAGGTGAGCGATGGAAGTACGTGCCCCCAAGGGGCAATACCGGGTAATCGGGCTCGATCCGGTAGACACCCTCACATGGTCAAGCGGCCCTCTCTGGAAAGACTGCGAAACTTTCGACGAGGCACTAGATTTGGCTGCCAGCAATGACGAGTTGTATCTTCGGATTTATATTTACAACGACAACGGCGAGATTCTGCATGAGGCTGGCTGCTATCGAGAGCAGCTCAAAAGGATTGATGAGCTAGAGGAACAACGTCCCGGCAGAGCCCAGGACGAACGTCCCAAAACATAGGGTCATCGCTCTCAAAGGACCCATCTTTGCTTACTCTCCCAAGCCTTGATTGGGGGCGAAACTCAACTCCCGATAAAAACGGGCAACCCTGACACAATCCGGTAAGGTAAGGTTTGCCGACAATCCGTAGGTTGGCCAGACCAGTCAATACAAGCGCGTTAGGCTAGATTTGTCTTCGTTGACGGGATAACGGATACGGACGCGAAAATAGGGTCTCCCCGTAAAAATGCAACAAGCTCCTGCGGACAGCGCAAGTCGGAAACAGTTAGTGGAACAGCCAACTAACGTTGCGAACCGCTACTTTCACAATTTAGGCGAGCCGGTTGCTGTGGCGCGATCAACGATACGCAAGAGCAGACTTGCAAAAAAGAGAATCTCGGCCACTTCGACGGGATCGGCGGGCACATTTCGGTGGCTCTCCGGGTTCTTGTAGTAGGCGATGGCACCGCTAAAGAGGCTCCGCAGTCCCAACTGCTCGGGCTCAGGCAAGCCCTTATCTGTCAGGGGGCCAACTTTTGGCTTGAAGGCTTCATTCATCAAGTCGGTTCCTATATCTTTCCACGTGAAACTGCCTGCTTCACGGACCGCGACCTCAACCTGCTTAAAAGCATTAAAGACAGCCAGTCCGTAGTCTCCCCGCATGAATGCTGCTTTCGATTCGCGTTCGATCGATGGATGAAGCATGCCAGCAAGTAGATTGCCGCGCCTATATGCTTCCAATTGGTTCTTGGTGATGAGTTGTTTCGCACGGCGACTGAGGATTACATTGTCATACGACCCTGGCCGCGGCACAAAAAGGCATTCCCTTTTCAGCCACGCCCAGCCTTCACATAAGACATCCGCAACTTCATTCTTGAGTTTTGTATACGGTTTTGTCTCCGCATCCTGAAAGTTATGGTGATTCAGATACTGATGAATGCGGGAAGCCTCCCAGGACTGAACGATTTCCAATATTACCCAAGCAATTTCTTCTGGCTCCAGTCGAAGAATTTGCTCGGGGTCGGGAAACATCGAGACAAGAGTCTTTGCCATGCAGGGATAGTAGCCGAGTCATCTCCAAAACGTAAATGGAATCGAGCCCGAAGATGTTGTACAAATCGGATGTTGATCTTGCGCGAATTGTTGCATGCTCGTAGGATTACGCGGCGGTCATCAGCCTTTGATAGGATGCGAACCACGCTTAGACCGTCAAAGCAATCTGAGTAACTTCCTAGCCGAGGACCTCGATGCCCACAGAGCCCACTATTAAGCGGTACCTGCGTTACCAGCCACACCTGGTGACGTACATCGACATTCTTGGATTTCGCGAGTTGGTACAACAGAAATCTCCAAATTTCATCTCTTGGGCTATCAGGCAAGTGCAACAGATCACTGTCCCCAACGTTTACACAAATAAGCACAAGGGCGAGAACTATGTGAATTTCTCAGATTTGATCGTCCACACAATTCCCCTGGACCAGCGGAACCAAAACGGCTCGGAGGAGATTTTGCTGGCTGAGATTAAGTACATCGCGATGGTTCAGGCGGTGCTGATCGAGAAAGGGCTGTTGCTTCGGGGAGCGATCACCATCGGCAAGATAGAGCGAAGTTACGATGTATTATTCGGCCCCGGTTTGATTTCTGCTTACGAACTGGAACGGGATTACGCTCACAACTCTCGAATAGTCTTAGACAATCAACTGCTCGAATCAATTAAATCGAAGCGCTCGTTTGAAGTCTTGTCCGACTGCATTAGGCTTGATGACGACGGCCTAGTTTTCGTTGACTACCTGGGCTTTATGCAAAAGGTCTTGAACAACGATCGTATGTCCTATCATCGGCTCGTAGAAACGCACAAAAATCTTATCGAAAAGAATCTATTAAACTTTCAAAACAACAAGAGAGTGCTTTCCAAATATCTTTGGCTGAGGAAATACCATAACGCGATTGTTTGCGCTACTGTCGCCAGAAGGCAACAGAAGAAGTTCAATGTTGGTGGACTAGCATTCGACTCATGGGTCCCCTCACTAACGCCGAATTCCCGGTCGGGAAACCGGAGAAGTGGAGGCTAGTACCCACTTCGACGGTAAGCGCGTTTGTAGTAAGCGATCATCGCGCCTGCCGCCAATTCTGGGAGGATTTCGGGCAACACGGAAGAAATGCACCTTGACGAGAACCGCCCCTGTCGGAAGCTCACTTTGCTCACGGGGCTTTGCCGTGAAGGAATCATCGCAACATGAGGGGATAAGAATTCCACTCAGAATTGGCCCTCCGGACTTGGAAAATGTATTGTCCAGAGGACGCAGAGGAAAGGTCAACGACCGTTTGGATTGACGTGACGCCACCTTTCAGAGAAGCGACACCTCTCGTGGCGAAGACCTCACTTCCCGCTGTTGTCGCGATACGCATCTCATAGGGCCCCTCCGCGCTCCCAAGCGGGAGATAGACATCGAGATGCCTCACTTCGCGACTGACCTCCAGTGGTTGCTCGCCTGGATTCGGCTCAGTCCCACGCGGGATTGATCGATTCCTCAAGTCCAGCACAGCAGTCTGGACGACGGGGGGTCCCTTCTGTCTGAAAAACAAAGCCCAACCCGCAACACCCACGACAATTAAAATGCTCGCAGCGATTGCGAGAATGGTCTGCATCCGACGATGCCGGTAGCCAGCCTGAAGTTCGGAAAACTCGCGATAGCAAGGGCTGCAGGAAGTCAGATGATCGAGCCACTTCTCGGCTTCGGCGAGTGGCATCTCATGAGAAGCGATTCTCTTCAGAACAGCAGAGCCAGGGCACCCGGTGCGGTCAGGATTCGGGAACTCCCTGAGCAGACCACGGCCCAGCGCATCGAGGATGCGCCTTTCGTCCCTCTCCGAGTATCCCTTCGCGTTCAGACGTGCCTCCCTTTGCAACTTCCTCTACCTTCAGTGACAAGATACACCCAGGAGACCTCAACTGGGCTTCTTCGGTTTCGCTCCTTTAAGCAATCGCACAATGCTCTGCCGGGTCTTTTCCAATCCGTACTGGAACTTCATTTTTGCTTGTGGCTCGCTAACGCCTAGCCGAGATGCAATCTCTCTCCAAGAATAGCCATATTGCCGCGCCTGCCAGACCTTCTTTGTCCAAGGGTCCATTCGGTCTGTGATCTGCCTGATCGTAATTGCCTGTTCCAGTTCTTCAACCCATCCCCCATCATGGGTGCTCTCAACTAGATCCAAGTCGAGGCCCTCCGGAACAGACTGAAATGCTTCGCGCCGTTCGTGCTCTGCCTTTAGGAATCTATGAAACCTGTGGTGGAACGCAGCGAGAAGATAGGACTCAAAGTCTCCGACAGCGGATCTGTATTCGCCCTTCCTCCGAAGCGCCTTGGAAACAGACCGCAAGACTTCTTCCCAAATGTCTGCAGCGAGAGCCTCGGATTCCCGCTTTGAACCTTCCCGCTCAAGTTCACGAGCAGCATGAGCCACAACACGAGGCCAAGCCGCCCGAGCAGCGGTTATGACCTCTTCCGGAAGTGGATCTGGATCTCCGACCGTCTCCCGCTGAATCTTACGGAGTACCCACTCGCCGTACGGGTCAGCTTTCTCCATTCGCTCCTCGTATGTATGGCCCGCCCGATGAAATGGGTATACAAAGCCTCCCACTGCGTTACTTGCGATGTCAATGGTACGGCAGAGATACTCCCCACCCGACCCCGGCTAAAGATTTTTTCTTACTTTTTCCTTTTTCAAAGCCTCTTTATAAGAGAGGGGAGTTCTCGCCGAATGTCCCCTGGGGGCTTGGCGGACCCGAATCAGCCGGGTGAACCGTCAGGCATCGTGGACGGCCGAGAGACGGCGCGCCGCACGCGAAGGTAGAAACCCACTGCACGGAGCTAATGCCCCAAGTGTGTCTTGGCACTAGCCAAGAACTTCAGAGCAGGGACTCGGTTCTGCCTGCCGTGCCGAGGTGTCTTCTGGCGGCAAAAATTCCGGCGAGAACTCTCCAGAAGTAATCGATCTGCGAACTCACGAACAAAGGAGAAAGTCAGAAATGAGACCACTTTGGAACAAGGCACTTCGCTTCAAGAAGGCATTCCGGCAACTGATCGCCGTTGGGGCGGGACTGCTGCTGGCGGCTCCGGCTTTCGCCCAGGCGGGAGCTTCTCCGTGGGAAAACGCCGTCAGCGTGCTGCAGCAGGCTTTCACCAGCACCATTGCACGAGGGCTGTCGCTGGTTGCCATTGTCGTGGCCGGCCTCACCTTCGCCTTCGGTGAAGGGGGCTCAAAGCGTGTGCTTGCCGGTGTGCTTTTCGGCGTTGGTATGGCCATCGCTGCGGTCAATTTCCTGTCGTGGCTCTTCCCCGGCAGTTAAACGAGGCACGTCCTTAAAGGGGACGCACATGGCGGAAGCAAGACGAATCAACAGAGTGCATCGCTCGCTGTCACGGCCACTGACGATCCTCGGGGCCGAGCGAAAACTCTTTTTCTTCGCCATGTGCCTTGGAGCCGCGACCTTCAACCTGCTCAACAGCTTGTTCGGCGGGTTGCTGATGTTCTTGCTGCTCTACTTCATGGCCCGCTGGGCCACCCAGACCGATCCGCAGATTCTGCGATTTCTGCTGACGGCTGCAAGACTCCGCGCCCAGTACGACCCCATGAAGTTCACTCCAATTGTGATCCGAAGGGATGGCCATGCTTAGGCTTAGCCGAATCTTCAAAAACTATAACGAGACCGGCTCGCTGAGCGAGAAGATCAATCTCCACGGCTTCATCGGGCCGCACGTCTTTCTCACAAAAAGCGGCGAGGTGGGCATCATCCTCGAAGTCCGCGGCGTCGATTACGAGTGTCTCGACGGTGCAGCGATCGACGGTTTCACGAAGCGCCTCGAATCGGCCTTGAAGCTGTTCGACGAAAACTATCGCGTCTATCAGTACCTCTTCAAACGCAACAACGAAACCATCCCCTACAAGCTCTATGCCAACTCGGTCGTGGACACTGCGATCAAAAACCGCATCGCCTACCTCGGCAGCAAGGCCGACACGCTCTTTTCCCTGTCCATTTATTACGTGGTGCTTTACCAGGGATTTCAGGCTTCCCAGAAGCTCGGAACCGCGCTCGCCGAGTTCCCCAAGAATCCAAGGAAGGCACTTGCAGATTTGTGGGCGCAGTTCTCCTCCCAGAGGCAGACCGTCGTTCTCGGGCAGCACGTCAGCAACGCCCAGGCAGCGCTCGTTCAAAAAGCCCGCAGCTTCATCCTCCAAGTCAGCGATTTCCTCGCTGTCCGGATGCTCGACAAACAGGAAGCCTTCCGCGTTCTGAAGCGAACGCTCAACTTCCATCCCGAAAAACTAGAACTCGCCAAACTCAAATACGACACCTTCCTCGATTACTACCTTCCCGAATCTCATCTCGAATGCCATCGCGGGCATCTGCGGGTGGACGATTATTACGTCAAGGTTTTGACCCTCAAGGAGCCTTCCGCCCAAAGCTTTCCGCTCATCTTCAAACGCCTGCTTGGAGTGGAAGCAAACTATTACGTCGTCACGGAATGGAAAAAAGAAGATTCCGGCAAGATGCGCCGGATCATTCAGGCCAAGCGCCGCCATTTTCACAACACCAAGCGCTCGTTCACTAGCCAAGTCAGCCTCAACGATGCTCCCACACAAGACGCGTTGCTCGATGATTCCAAGGAATCCCAGGTCCGGGAACTCGGCGAAGGCATCAAGGAGATCGAATTGCACGGAAACTACTTTGGCCAGTTCTCCCTCACCGTCGTGATTTACGACCTGGACTTGGCCAAGGTGGACCGGGCATGCGCCGACTTCTATAAGGTATTCAGCGTCCACGATGCCCAACTATACGAAGAAAAATACAACCTCCTGAATGCCTTTCTCGCGGCGATTCCCGCCAACTACGTCTTCAACTTGCGTTCCCTGTACCTGCTCAACACGAATTATGCGGATTTCTCGTTTCTCTTCACCCTTCACTGTGGAGAGACTCGCAACCTCCATCTCCGACAGGAGTATCTCGCGGTCCTTGAGACCAACCACCACACCCCGTACTTTCTGAATCTCCATTACCGCGATGTGGCGCACACCATGATTCTCGGACGAACCGGTGCCGGGAAGAGTTTTCTTCTGAACTTCCTGATCACCAACCTGCAAAAGTACGCGCCGCACACGTTCATCTTCGACTTGGGCGGAAGCTTTGAGAGTCTCACCCAACTTTTCGGCGGTTCGTATGTCCGCGTCGGCCTTGAATCAGAGGGTTTCAAGATCAATCCGTTTTCGCTGCCACCGACGAAAGAGAACCTTGATTTCCTCGCCCTCTTCTTGAAGGTGTTGATCCAGGGGCAGAGGGCGGGCGAGCTCGACCCAGCCACCGAACGCGACCTCTACCACCAGGTCGAGAACCTTTACGAGGTGGACCCGCCGCTGCGCACGCTGGGCGTGCTTGCGAATACTCTCGGGCACGACATTTCGAGCCGCCTGTCGAAGTGGACTCGCGGGGGGCAGTTCGGGTTCCTCTTCGACAATGCCGAAGACACAATTTCGTTCTCCCGCTTTCAATGCTTCGACTTCCAGCGCATGAGCCAATACCCGGAACTTCTGGAACCGCTGCTGTTCTACATCCTGCATCGAGCCAATGCCGTCATCGCCGACCGGCAGATTTCATCCGTCTTCAAAGCCTTCTTCATCGACGAAGCCTGGATATTCTTGAAGAACCCGGCAATCCAGCGATACGTCGTCGAGGCCCTTAAGACCTGGCGCAAACACAACGCGGCGATGGTGCTCTCCACACAGTCGCTTGATGAACTCAAGCGATCGGACATCCTCGACGTAATCATCGAGAGTTGTGCCACCAAACTCTTCCTCGCCAACCCGGACATGGACCGTGACCTCTATCGGCGTCAGTTTCACTTGAACGAAACCGAAGTTGAGCTGATCTCGGGCCTGATCCCCAAGCAACAATTCCTGATTAAGACCCCGGAACTCGCGAAAGTCGCCAATCTCAACGTCGATCCCAAGAGCTATTGGCTGTACACCAACGATCCCTACGACAACCGGAAGCGCAAAGAAGCTTTCGACACCCATGGATTTGAACGAGGGCTCGAAGTGCTGGCAAGGGCGAAGCCATGAGAATACTCGCGATTGGGTTTCTCTTCTGGGTTTTTATCGTCCCCAGTCTCGTCGCATCTTTCCTATTCCTCACAGTACTTGCAACTTTCGTGCCAGCGCTGTATTTCGCGCTGACCTGGTTTGTTCTCGCATTCACCACCGCGTTGCTGCTATGCGGACCTTTTGCGGTAATTCCGTCCGGGCCTTTCGCCCGCTTTCGTTCCGACTCTTTCCAATGTAGTTGTCACAAAACAAATCCATCTCAGGAGAAAAACAATGAAGCGCACCAAAACGTTAAAGTCTATTTTGAGTAGTCTCGCCTTCCTCTGTCTCGTTGGCATGGCTGCCATACCAGCCCATGCCGCGACGGAAGCAGCGGCGCGAGTTGTGAAGTATTCGAAGGAAGACATTGTTCCCGTCAGCGCGAAGCTCCGGTTTTCGACGCTCATCGTCCTGCCCGAGGACGAGGAGATTCTCGATTTCACCACGGGCGACAAGGAGTTCTGGGTCATCAACGGCGCGCACAACCTTTGCTACGTTCACCCGGCCCAGGCAGGCATTCGCAGCAACTTGAACCTCATCACTGCTAGTGGTCACGTCTATTCCTTCCTCCTGACCGAAATCAGTAATCAACCGAATGTCGAGCCCGATCTGAAGATCTTCGTCGAACCCAAAGAAGGCTCTGTTATCGCGGCGAACACCGGGCTGCGCGGTTATGTCAGCGCGGGTGAAGCCCAGGCGTACAAGAAGGAACTCGAAACGTTGCGCTCCCAGACGGCGGAGCAGATCCACGCCGCGCAAGCCCAAGTCGCCGAGCAGCTCAACCAGTTCCGCTCCAGCTACGCCACGAAACTCCAATTCGACTATCCACTGGACTCAAAGGCCAAGCAGGAGCCGTTTCTGGTCGCCGCCATCTACCACGACGACGCCTTCACCTACATCAAGTGCGGCGCAAAAGAAAAGCCCGCTCTTTATGAAATCAAGGACGGCAAGCCGAACCTGATCTCCTTCCAGGTCGAGAACGGCGTGTACATCGCACCCAAAATCATCCACACCGGCTACCTCGCCATCGGCAAAAAGAAACTGCCGTTTGCGCGGCGCTCGGCGGGGAACTGAGGAGCAAACAATGAACCAACCGACCCAACCTGCCCAGGTTCAAGAGAAAGCACCCAAGCCGCAGGGCCTTCTGCCGAAGAACGTCCAGTCCTGGCTTCTCATCGGACTGGCGTTTCTGATGGTCGCCATCATGTGGCTGACCGGGGGCAAGAAGCCGCCGACGCCAGCGAAAGCAGCGCCGTCCGCCACGTCCGTTGAGGCACCCCTCGAAGTCAACGAAAGCAAGATTGCCGACATGCAGAACCGCATTCAGGACTTGCAGCGCCAGCAACTTGTCGCGCAGGCCGCTCTCGCGCAGCAGACTCGGCAAATCGGTGACGCAGCCCATGACTCCCCGCAGTTTCAGCAACCAAGTGCCGGTGGCACGGGCGAGCAGAGGCCGGAAGAGGACCCGATCCAAGCGGAACGCAAGAGGCGCGCCTATGTGTCGCTGTTCGCCTCGAATGTCGCTCTGACTTACCGCAAACCTCAGGCGAGTCCCTCGACCACGCCAAGCGAGACGCCCCTTGCAGCTCCAGCACCGCTCCCTTCGGGCTCCGATACCCCACAGATTGCCCAACTCTTGAAAGATATGCAGACCAATTCGATTCCTCCTGTATCAGCCCACAACGATTCCGCGGAAACAACCAAGGACCGAAAGGAGGAACCGAGAAACCCTGCCGCCGTGTCGGCCGTCTCCGCCAATGCGGCGGCAGGAAAGACCTACGTACTGTTCGAAGGAACCATCCTCGAAACCGTCCTCATCAACCGTCTCGACGGGGGCTTCGCCGGTCCCGTCGAGTGCCTGCTCTCGACCGATGTCTATTCCAACGACCGCCAACACCTGCTGATTCCGGCAGGCTCAAAATTGCTCGGTGAAATCAAGAAGGTAGACACCTTCGGCCAGACGCGTCTAGCCGTGGTGTTCCATCGCATCCTCATGCCCGACGGGTATTCCGTCAGCCTCGACCAATTCAAGGGGCTCAACCAGATCGGTGACACCGGGTTGCGGGATCAAGTCAATAATCACTATCTCCGCATTTTCGGTGTCTCGCTTGCGGTTGGAGCACTTGGAGCCGTTAGCGAAGCCGGCACCGGAGGCGCACTCAACGCAACTGGTGGCGACCTCATGCGTCAGGGATTCGCGCAAAGCACCGCGCAGTCCTCCGCGCAAATCCTCGACAAGTTCTTGAACGTCATGCCCACGGTCACTATCCGGGAAGGCCACCGCGTCAAAGTCTATCTCGCGGGCGACCTCGCACTGCCCGATTACACCAACCACAAAATGCCTTCCGATCTCTGAAGGCGAGAAAGAAAGGTTGAAAGTTCGATGAAGAGAAAAGTCTTGCTCATTGTTCTCGTCATGGGGTTGTGCGTTGGCACCGCTTCAGCGCAGTTCGGCGGAATCGTCTACGATCCGACGAATTACTCAAACGCGCTGCTCCGGTACTACCAGCTCCAGCAGCACCTCCTCCAACTGCAAAAAAGCTACGCCCAGATCACCAACCAACTCAACCTGGCACTCCAGATGGCGCAGTTCGTCAAAAACATGCCCGCACGTTACCGCGCAGTGTTTTCGCAATGGCGAAATGTGACCTCACTGAATACCTTCGGGAATACGGGCTCTTGGGTCAGCGGCATCAACTCCGGCCTGCTTCCCAACATAAACATCGGCTACCAGAAGTCCACAACGCAACTGCTCCCCTACAGCACGGACCATCTCTCCGGGATGGATCCTTTTGAGCTGGAGCGCGTGCAGTCCCAATACGCATCTGTCCAACTCGTGGACGGCGCGAACGTCAACGCAATGGCCACCATCGGCTCCATCCGGGGCAGCGCCCAGGACATCCAGACACAGATCGGCAACCTCGAACAAGACTCGTTCTCCAGCGACTCCGGTCTTAATACCGAAGTCTCCGTTCTGAACAAAATCAACGCGGCGGGAGTCTTGACGCTCCGCACGCTCCAAGACTCGAACAAACTCCTCGCGTCGCTCCTCGAACAGCAGACCATCCTCGCCAAGCAGCAGCGCGAGTCCACGACCAATTCCATCAATGCCGACATCCAGCGCCAAGCCAGCCTCGCCGCGAACATGGCGCAGGTGACCGGCACTCTTACTGATTCGCTTCAAAACTTCCGCATGCCTTGAGCGTGCGCAGAAAGACGCCCAAGCGTCGAAGGAGCTGACGGCAGTGCAAACCGACTATCTGCAGTTTATCTTCCAAGCCATCACCGCCTTGCTTACCCAGAACCTCGGTTTCTTCGACGCTATGGGCCAAAATCTGTTTCGTTCGTTCGCTACCATTCTTATCGCTTGGTACGGAATCAAATCCGCTCTTTCCGCCGCCAGCGGCAAGCATCCTTTCCATTTCGATAATTTTGCGAGCCTGCTGCTGACCATCAGCTTCGGCTTCGCAATGGTCAACTACTACAACGCGCCCATTCCCGGCGTTGGAACCAGCTTCCACAACCTCGTCACCAACGAGGCCCAATTTCTGTCGAGCCAGATCGACCAGGCCCAACTCCAAACAGTGGTTACTCAGGTTGCGGACTTCGAATCCCGAATGGACTCCCCCGGCTGGGGAGACGTTCTCGGAACGGCCATGTTCGTCATTGTGACCATCCTGCTGGCCACGGCCCAGGCCATAGCAATCGTGGTCATCGCCTATGGATTCATTGCCACTGCCGTTTGCGTGCTGGTGGGGCCGGTCTTCGTTCCGTTTTTTATCGTTCCAAAGATGGAGTGGCTCTTTTGGGGCTGGTTCCGCTGCCTCATCCAATATGCCTTCTATCAGGTCATCGCATCAGCCGTGGTTTATGTCATTGGAAATCTCATCCTCGGTGCGCTCCACCTCATGCCTGCGGGCACCCTCTCCACCGTCCAGCTCATTGCCTCGTTCCCGGTCCTCTTCATTACCTTCCTCGCCTCGATCTACGCACTCCTCAAGGTGCCCGCCCTTACGAACCACATCTTCAGCGGCACTGCGGGCGGATCTTCGGCAGGAATCCTCGAAAGGGTGTTCGGATGAACAATGACGCAAGTTTTTACGATGCCAAGCGCCTCTATCTCGAACAGTGTGGTGATCCCATGGTGACGAATACCTATCTCAAGATTGCTCTTGCTCTGCTGTCCATGGTCTGCGTGGCGCTGGCGCTCATCGACCTCAGGACCATTCGCACCTTCCAGAACTTCCGCCCGCTGGTCATTCGCATTGACGACCTGGGCCGCGCCGAAGCCATCAACTACCACAACTTCGAATACAAGCCCCAGGATGCCGAAGCGAAGTATTTTCTCTCCCAGTTTTGCACCCTCTATTACCGGCGCAACCGCTACACGATTCAGGATGATTTTTCGAAGTCCCTCTACTTCCTCGACGGCAAGCTGGCCAACGGCATCCTCGACGCCTACCGCAAAGACGACATCATCAAGAAATTCATCACCAACACCTCAGCCCCCGAGATCGATGTGGACGTGAAAAAGGTCGCTCTCGAAGAGATGCAAACGCCTCCCTTCCGCGCGCGCGTTGACTTCTACATGGTCTATTACTCGCCCGCCGACCATAGCGAGCTGAAGCGCGATCTTTACACAGCGAACTTTGTCTTCCTTTTCAAATCACAAGTCCCCAATGAACTCATCCCGATCAATCCACTGGGGCTGAGCGTCACTTACTTCCGCGAGGACGAGGCGTTCAAGTGAAGAACCAATGGACAGCACTCCGCGAGAAAAAGGGATGGGCTCGCACTAAATTGGCCAACTCCATCGGCGCTGCCACGGCCTGCAACATTTCAGAACCCCTCGACGCCAACGTGACCGAGCTCTTTCCACCGGTGGCAAGGCAAGCACGACTCGGAGAGTTTGCGGCAAGGCCGTGTTACTTCAATCTGTTTGTTGGGCCGAGCCAAGTGCTCCAAATGAAGGCACAAGAAAGAGCCAGCGCGGCAGCGACGCCTCGCCCTCGGCCCAACCTCACCACGCCACGCCTTCTTTTCTCTCTCAATTATGCCTCTCGTTTACGCCACAGCCCACACGCACAGGTCTTTGCCATTAACGACAAACGGCGCGGTTCGGGAGAGCCTTCGGGCTTTACCGGCTCTTCGCTCCGCGCTGGCAGGACAAGAAGCTGTCTCTTGGGACACCAGATGCAAAGACCGCCAAGGGAGGGACACCAATGGTCGCAAATTCACTCTTCCTGACAATCGCCATTCTCATGGCCCTCGGATTCTGGCTCCTCGGCGAGCTGAAGTTCTTCATTCCCTATAAGGCCGTTCTTTTCCATGAGTACGGGAATGCGATCTTGATTTATCTCACCACGCTGTTCCTCAATCTCTTCGCCGCGGCGTTCGCTCTCAATCGCAAGTTCTTCCTTAAAGACACAGGCCGAAAACTCTCCCATCTCGACAAGCAGTTGCACGTGGGCCAGACCGAAGTGCGCGCCCCATCTCTAGAAGAGGAGGTGGACTGACATGTCCCGCAGCCACAGCCCCGATGAATTCCCCGATCCGCGCGACACCTCCGCCGAAGCTAATCGAGATCCTCGGGACAGTGACCGTACCGAGCCTTCCCGAGAACAAGGCCAAGGGAGCGACCCGCAGGATGATGTCCGACTGAGGCCGAGCCAGGCCCCAGAGCCAACACAGGCTCGATCCGCCGAACCGCGAGAGACGTATAAAGTTCGCGCCAAAACCTATCGTCTTCGCTCTTCGGAGGTTCACACCCTTGCCGAGCTTGGCAAGTTTCGGGCCGTTGCCACCAAGGACTTACAAGAGTTCGCTTACCAGGGCGACAAGGACGGCGCGAGAGCGGACGTGCAAAACCTCATCCGTCAGGGGCTTGTTGCAGAAAAACCAATCCCGCATGCGGAAACCAGTCCGCGACGGCTCCTAACTTTGACGAAACAGGGCCATCAAGTTCTGGCGGTCACGAAAAGCGTTCCTAAGAATCAGGCCATCCATTACGGCTTTACCAAGCCCCGTGAAGCCCACCACGATGCCGACCTGTATCGCATGTACTACACAGCAGCCAAAAAGATCGAACGTCAGGGCGGACGGAATCTCCGCGTGATTCTTGACTACGAACTGAAGAAGCGCGTTTACCACGATCTCGCGAGGCTCGGACCACACCGGGAATCCTCTGCAAAGAAAAAGGAGATTGCAGAAACCCACGGACTGCAGCTCGTTCGCGGAAAGATCCCGCTCCCCGACCTCCGCATTGAGTACGAAACCCGTGAAGGCGAAATGGCTCGCGTCGACCTTGAGCTTGCGACCGAGCACTACCGCGGACGCAACTTGTCCGAAAAAGTACGAGCCGGATTCTCGATCTATGCCCACGCGCAGGACGCTGCCGGCCTTCGCCGCGTCTTGGACCAGCGGGAATTAACAGCGGAGATTTTGTCGCTATGAACCTACCTACTGCTCACATCGAACGGATCAAGGATCTCGGCTACACCGACTCTGAGGCCCGCTTTCTCTATATCGTGGCGGTGTTCTCGGGCTATTTCACTCTGGGACAGTTCCTGACTTTTACCGGTAGCAGGTACGGAAAACGCCCCACCTCATTTGCTCACAAAGCACTCAAGCAAGGTCACGCCACCGTTCGCGACTACATGCGGAGAGGCTCCATCTTTCATCTCTTTTCCAGGACCATCTATGGTCAGATCGAAAAAGACAACCTCCGCAACCGCAAAAAGCACTCGTTTGATTTCATGCGCACACGGTTGCTCCTCCTGGACTTCATTTTGGCCAACCAGGAACTGGCCTATTTCGAGACCGAGCAAGACAAGGTCAGTTTTTTCTGCGGCCAACTGGGGGTCTCCAAGGAGTTCCTTCCCGCCAAGGTTTATGTGGGCGCGTCACCGAGCCAGCCAACCATTCGATATTTCGTGGATAAGTTCCCGCTCTTTCTTGCTGCTCCTCTCTCAGGCGCTCCCCCTGTGGTCACCTTCAGTTACGTGGATTCGGGCTTTGCAACACCATCGCATTTTGTATCCCACCTTGCGGCCTATCAGGGACTCTTCCGGCAACTCAATAGTTTCCGGTTTCTCTACATCGCGGCGAAGGAAGCCTATCTTCAGAAAGCGGAATACTACTTCCGTTCCCTAGTCAGAAGGCCACTGGAATCCGATGTGTCGAGTGAGATCCTCCACTACTTCCAGATCCGCAAGAAGTGGGACAACCATGAATATGTCATCCCCGTGACCGCCGATCTCGAATTCCTAACTGAAGCGCGCCAGCGTTTTCACGGTGACAGATTCGAGGCCCTCTATCGAGGCTGGCGTTTGGGCGAACTTGGCGATCGGGAATTGCGAGTTGAGTTTTCACAACTTAGGCCGGGGCGTGCCGTGTTTTTCGACACTTACCTTTTGAACGGTCACAGTTCTCCACTCGCTGTGGCTTCTGGGCACGGTGACGGGTGCATGAAAGACACAGATCACCCTTGGCGTCACGGTTCGCGTCACCCCGAGGGTGACGCGAAGTTATTGGGAGCATAGAGGTTGCGCATGGCGCGGCATTCAGATTGGACGCGGGCAAACCACACGGATGGGCTGGAGCGACCCACTTTTGGCTGCCTTCGGCTGGCCAACACTTCGTGGGGTCGCTCCAGCCCCGCAAACAGAGAAACCCTCTGTTTGCCAGGTGTTTTGCCCGCGTCCAGTGAAGCAAGAGAAAGAGGAAAAGAGGAGAAAACACATGTCGATCATCAACAAGCCCCCGCAGCACGTGAAGCGCGAGTACGAACTCGAAGAGCCTGTCGCTCTCGTGGTCGAGAAGTACGCCACGTTCATCGACAGCACTCCGGATCACGTCGTCAATTCTGCTCTGAAGATGCTGTTGTGGAAGGACAAGCACTTCATGAATTGGAGAAAGCAACAGCAACAGGCCGCGCGGAAAGATGTCCCTACCTCCGCCACGCAAAAAGCACAGGTCAAGGCATGATCCAGAGAATCCTCAACTCGAAGAACCTTGTCGCATTCCTCTTGGCGGCGGCCACGGGTATGACCCTCTACTTTCGGGTGCCCTTTCCCGAGGACAATATCTTTCTGCAGGTCATGGCCCTGCGGTCGCCGTCTGTTTTCCAGCTCTTGAAGTACTCGTACACTCTGTTCCTGTTCTCGACCCCGTACATCGGCTATTCCGTTGTGCTCTCTGGCTTATACATTTTTGCCCTCAAGGCCAAGCAGCGAATCCGAGCCGGCCGATTGCCACTCTTTCCCGACCCCCGGAAAAGAGACGATCTTTTCCTCGTTGTCGGAGAGGTTCACAATCCCCGCAAACAAGTCCCGGCGGAAAACCCTCAGTGGCTCGTGATCCCCGAGAGGGGCTTGTTCACCGGCGTTGCCATCCTCGGCGCAATCGGATCGGGGAAAACAAGCTGCTGCATGTATCCGTTCGCCGAGCAGATTCTGGCCTACCGCGCCGCTGATACGGAAAAGAGGATCGGCGGCCTTGTTCTCGAAGTCAAAGGGGACTTCTGCCATCGGGTAAAGGAAATCCTTGCACGCCACGGCAGGGCCGAAGACTACGTCGAGATCAGCCTCGATTCCCAGTATCGGTACAACCCCCTGCACAACGATCTCGACGCCTACGCTCTGGCTTACAACATCGCCTCGCTCTTGAATAACCTCTACGGCAAGGGCAAGGAACCTTTCTGGCAGCAGGCCTACACAAACCTAGTGAAGTTCATCATCCTTCTTCATAAGGTGGCGTTTGATTACGTGACCCTGTTCGATGTTTACGAGTGCGCGATCGACAACGCCACGCTTGAAAGAAAAATCAATGAAGCGGAACGCAGGCTAACCGAGACCGACTCCGTGCTGTTATGGGAAGAGGAGTATCTCAAGCACCCTCGTGACCTGGAACCATTCAAGTTTCGGCTCGACGAAGAATCCAAGCGCTACATAGCCCCCCTTACTCCAGGCCTCGCAGCCGTATTGAAGGACAAGGCCATTCAGTGGGAAGCGGAGAATGTGGGCGGGAAGAAGCCCGTCCCACAAGACAAGAAGGAACAGCTCGAAGCAGTCAAGCGCTGGTTCAATCACGATTGGAAGCGCATTGAACCAAAACTAAGGACCTCTATCGTTGAGGGAATTTCCGTCTTTCTATCTCTGTTCGATGACAACCCATCGGTAAAGCGGACCTTCTGCCCTCCACCGGAGTGCTACGATCCCCAAGCCAATGCCGACTTCAAATTCGGCAAGCCTCTGCCTTCCTTCAAATGGCTCATCGAGAACGGGAAGGTCTGCGCACTCAATTTTCCGATAGCCATGAACGCGGGCCTGGCCAAGGCCCTGGGTGTAATGATGAAGCTCGACTTCGAGCGAGCGGTACTAAACCGCGTGCCCCAGATGGAGGCTCATCCGGACCGCTATTTCCGGCAGGTCATGTTCATCTGTGACGAATATCAGCATTTTGCCACCGTTGGCGAAAATGAGCCCACAGGTGACGAGAAATTCTTCAGCCTCTCGCGCCAGCCGAAATGCATTCCGATTATCGCCACCCAAAGCATTAGTTCCCTGAAGTCCGCCCTCCCTGGCGACAGCTGGCGAACGCTGCTCCAGACATTCCGCACGAAGATTTTCCTGGCGTTGTCGGATGACTTCTCGGCCAGGACCGCCAGCGAACTCTGCGGGCGCGAGGACAAGCTCAAGGTCAGCTACAACCTTTCCGAGAGCGGCCACGATGCGCGGGTTAGCCTGCTCACTGGGAAGGCGCTGTCCCAGAAGTCCAACATCACAGCATCGAAGAGCTACAACACCCAGACCGATTTTCGGTTCGATATGAAGACCTTCACGGAACTGCGCAATGCGCAGTCCGTGACCATAGCCTATGACGGCACGAACCCGATGCCGCCGATGTTCTGCTACCTCAAGCCTTACTACAACGATGTGAACAAATCCTATTTCCGGCAGCTCGCCGACGGAGAACTCTGATGAATGGATTCGAAATGATCCTGCCCTTTCTCAAGCCCATCGAGCACCTCATCCTCGACGACTCGATCAGCGAGGTCATGGTGAATGGACCGCATCGTGTGTTTGTGGAGAAGGCTGGTTTTGTCGAAGAGGTCCGTGGTCTCTCGATAGGCGAGAAATCACTGATGATAGCAGTGAAAAACATCGCCCGCCGCCTGGGCGACGATATTTCGGAGTCCAAACCGATCCTCGACTCGCGCTTGCCGGATGGAAGCCGGGTTGCCGCCGTCATACCACCCTGCAGTTTGAATGGCGTTACGCTGACCATCCGCAAGTTCAATTCCCGGCATTTCGGCATCGAAGACCTGATCAAGGCAGGCACGCTCGACCGCACCCTCGCCAACCGTTTCGAAGACTATGTCCTGGCCCGCAAGAACATCTTGATTGCGGGCGGTACCGGGACTGGCAAAACAACGCTCCTGAATATCCTCGGGAAATTCATTCCCCCGGATGAACGAATTCTCCTCATCGAAGACACCTCGGAAATTCAGATGGACCACGACAACCTTGTCCGCTTCGAAGCCCGGCAGCTACAAAACGGACTGCCGGCGGTGAGCATTCGCGACCTCTTGAAAGCTGCCCTCCGCCACCGGCCCGACCGCATCATCCTCGGCGAGATCCGGGGCGGCGAGGCCTTCGACCTCCTGCAACTCCTCAATACAGGTCATTCAGGAAGTCTCTCAACCGTCCACGCGACATCTGCCAAGCAAGGCCTCGCACGATTCACCAGTTGCGTCCTCCAAAGTGGAGTTGACCTACCCTATCGAGCCATCAAGACCAACATCGGCGATTCGCTGAATGTTGTCGTGCAACTCGAACGGCGGCCCGGCAGACGATTCGTTTCCGAGGTCGTCGAAATCCATCGCTATGATCCCGATCTGGAGGAGTACGACTTCGGCGCCATCTATCAGAGCCGCCAGGAGCAACCATGAACGCTCCTGAGAAACCCGCGCCCCCGGCGCCATCCGCGTCGGAATACATCCTCGACAACTTCAAACCGACTGATCGCATTGCTGTGCTCGTCCTCAATCGGCAACTCGGTGAGACAACGCAGCGAATTACAGCAGCACAAAAGGCCTCAAGCCCTGAGTTCCAAGCATGGCTCCGGTACAAGAACGCAAATGGAGCCGACATCTATGTTGGAATGAACGCCCTGCAAAATCACGCTTCGACCCGCACCAAAGATGACATCGAAAAGATCAGCCATGTTTACCTTGACCTGGATCACGGCGGGACCGCCTCCCTTGAGGCGCTTGAGAACAGCGACCTCGTTCCGCGCCCGAACTACATCTTGAACACTTCACCGGACAAATTCCAAGTGGTTTGGAAAGTCGAAGGAATGACCATTGAGGAGGCTGAAGCCCTAAATCGGGCGATGGTTAGAGAATTCGACGGCGATCCTGCTGCAACGGATTCAGCACGTGTATTGCGCCTTCCCGGATTTGCCAACAAGAAGTACGAAGCAGATTTCTATGTGCAGGCCCGCCCCCAATCAACACAGACCTATCACCTCCGCGATTTCAAACTCCAGATCGATTCGCAGGATGCTCCGAGGCATCACAACGAAGAAGTTGCCCGCAAACCATCACCCCAAGGTGGCTCCTTGAGCCAATCCGAGCATGACTGGTCCTACGCAAAGCGTGCCTTAGCGCGGGGTGACGATCCAGAGGAAATCATTCGCCGAATCGCTGATTATCGTGCTGCTGACAAACATGACCCCGAATACTACGCTCGACACACCGTCACTAAAGCCCAAATCGATCTCCGCCAAGGGGTGGCTGCAAAACAGGGAGTACGTCCCGTGGAAACGGATGAACCAAAGCAAGAGTGGAGCAGCCTACCATGAATCAACAAGCTTTCACTGAAGCGCAAGAAAATGTCTCCGCGTTTCGCGAAGAATGTCCCCTAACAGTGAGACAAGCGGCAAAGTATCTTGGCGTTAGCACCCAAACTGTGTATCTTTGGGTCGAGCGAAAGCAGATTCCCCATCTCCGCGTGATGGGTCGAAACATCCGATTTCTTAGATCGGATCTCGAACCATTCCGCGCCTCATTCAAACAGGAGATGGAGAATGGCAAGACCCGTTAGACATGATGGTGTCGTATTTCGGAGACGCGGGACAAACTACTGGTGGATGCGGTACCGGGAACGGGACGGCAGCCTCCGAAAAGAGTCCACTCTTACGAAAGACTGGCATGAAGCCCAGAAGAAACTGAGAGAGCGGCTTCAGGCCAGAGACGGAAACTTCCTTAATATTGTCCGAAGGGGAGAGAATCTAAACTTCGGGCAATGGGCGGATTTCTTCTTGGAAAACTATTCGAAACCGCCAGTCCGCGAACTGAAAACCCACGAAGCCAACCTCCGGGCGGCAAAGCACCTCAACCTTGCTTTTGCAACTCGCAGACTAATTGACGTGACGGCTGACGATATTGAACTTTTCCTTCGGGAACGCCTTCGTCAGCGTGTCAAGACAATGACCTCGAATGGTTACCATTTACGAGGAACGGTCAAACCGTCCACCGTCCACCAGGACCTACGCGTACTTCGGCGCATCCTCAACGTTGCCGTCCGAAAGAGACTCCTTCCTTCTAATCCGTGTTCAGGCGTCGAATTTCCGGTGCTACTCAAAACAATGTTTCGACCACACTATGTCACATGGTCTGAGCAACAGCGGATTGAACGCTACAGTCCCCAGTATTTGCGGAATGTGGTGCGCATAATTGCTGAGACGGGTTTACGGGTTAAGAAGGAACTCCTGTCCATGCGCCAGGAACAAATAGACCTAGCAAACGCTACCGTTTGGATTCCTGACTCTAAGACTCCAAACGGAGTCGCCGAAGTGCCCTTGACACCAATCGCGATGGATGCGTTTAGAAGCCAGATCTCCCTTGCAGGACCGGGAGACTATCTGTTTCCGAATGCCAAGAGCATGCATGCGCACCAAAAGTCGCTGAAAAAAGTGTGGCGTACAACGCTAAAGAAAGCGGGGATTCCGTATTTCAGGATTTATGATCTCCGCTCGACGTATGCCACTCGGCTGAGCGCTGGTGGCGTAGCAGATGAATGGGTCACCCAACTGCTGCGACAAGGCGATTCTCAAGTGTTCAAGAAGTACTCGCAAATGAAGCTGACGATGAAACGTGAAGCCTTGAGGAAGCTCAACCGCCTAGCCAACGAAATGACTGTTGGCGAAGCAAAACCAGTCCCCGAAGCCGGGGGTTTTGGAACAGTTCTGGAACAGTCTGGCCCAAAAAGCGAGGGAGTGGATTTTGGAATCGGGAGAAATGCTTTAGAATGAAAGTAGTTTCCATTGTGGGCGTGTAGCTCAGCTGGGAGAGCACCTGCTTTGCAAGCAGGGGGTCAGGGGTTCGAATCCCCTCACGTCCACCAAATTCCCAATGAAAACGAGGTTTTCCGAGGTTGTCGCGGCCCGGAACAACTCCAGTGTCATGCCAGTGTCATAACCCATCACCACGAGAAAGCACGTCTTGCGGCCTGTGCTACTATCGGGCTCATTCGGATCGCTCAAGGTTGAAAAATCTAGCGGGAGGCGTTTCCGTTCCGGAGGCGTGGATCCTTGGAATCAACTTGGACCGAAATAGTTCGATCGGCTCGCAAGGTGGCGGGATTCCCGCCACAGATTGTGAAGTCGCAGAAGCGCACCAACACGAAGCGGATCCGGATCACGCGATCGATTCTTCTGGGCGGCGAGCACGTCGAGAAGGGTTCAGTGCATGAAGTCGCGAAATCGATCGCGGACGATCTCATCGCGACAGGATCCGCACTGCCGCTTCGAGCCGTATGGTGGGCTGTTGCCGCGATCGTCGCGTTCGGCGTGACCGCCGTGCTGTGGTTGTGTAGAGCTCGCTTATGGTGGTGATCGGTGCAGGCGCTCGCTCGCGTCACGCCGGCGCGCCGGCGTCCCTCTCATGCGTGGATCGTGGAGGGCGTGAGTACGCGGAGGGTGGTTTAAGTCCTTTGCGTGCAGGGTCCTACCGCAGGGGGTGCCGATCGGGGGTGACGGCGAGTGCGAGAGGGGACCAGCGACCGAAAAAAAGTTTCAGACTTCGTTTCGTTTTCGTTGTTTCTCAGTAAATGGCAAGCAAAGTGTACTTTTCGATGAAACCGCAAAAGAGAAAAGCGAAAAGCGCGAATCTGATCACCGCAGTGGAGGGGGACACCACCCCGGAGGATAGGCAATGACAGCAACGATCAAGCTCGACGGCAGGCAGTTCGCCGGCATCACGCAGTCTCTCACGGCCAATCAGGATGACTATATCCTCGCGCATCTCCGGCTCGCCGGCGCGATCTCGGTCCTCAGCGACCTTGACGGTGTGCGGCGAACACAGGAAAAACGTGCCGAGGATCTGCTCACGCACATTCTGCTCTCCGGCCACGCGCAGTTCATCCTGGCCGGCTGTCTCACCGAGGAAGGCCATGTGTGGAATCGCGCCGAGGCGGACGCAAATGCCGCGCGGTTCTCGCAGATCACCGATGAGGAAGAGAAAATCGCGATGCGCTCCTCCATCGTGAAGTTCGTGATCGGTTTTTTCGCGTTAGGGGAGACATCCTCGGAGACTTCCCAGAAATCTTCGAGCCCGAGCGCAGAGGTCCCCCCTACAGAGAACGCGGCTCGCGCGGCCTCGGAGACTTCGACGGATTGATTCGCGAGGTCGCGCAGCACGATCTGACGCGGATCCGCGAGGTTGCAGATTGGCCACTCCGGGATATGTTTCTCGCGTACATCGAGAAACTGAGGAACAATGCCTGGAGGAGCTACCAACTCGATGTGCTCGTTTGGGCCGCTCTTGCACCGCATCAGCGAAGAAAAACAAGTCCGCCCGATGTGCCGCGGATTCTGAGGAGTTAAAACAATGGGACTGCCTCCAGAGATCAAAGTCCGGCTAACCGCCGAAGATGCCGGGGTGTCCGCGGCGATCAAAGAGCTCTCCGTCCAGCTCAAGGACCTCAAGCGCCAGGACGACGAAACGGCGCGCTCCGCCGATGGAATGGCGCTCTCATTCGGCCGGGCCAGCGGATCGATGCGCGAGGCGCGCGGCGCCGCGCGTCTGTTGAGCGCGGACCTGGGCGTGGGATTGAACCGCGAGCTCGCTTCCACGCTCGCGCGATCGGCGACCCTCGGGCCGATCCTGTCCGCGGCGTTTCCCATCGTCGCGGCGATCGGTTTCTACGAAGTCCTGAAACAAGGCGCGGAGCAACTCTCGACGTGGATCTCGGACACGTTCATTTTTACGAAGGCGATGAAAGACGCCTATGCGGCGATTCAGGCGGGGAACAAAGAGATCCAGAAAAGCGTCGAGCACACGAAGACGCTGAAAGATGAATTCGAACTCATCGGCGTGACGGGGATCGCAAAGGACACGATCCTCCTGCGACGCCTGAGCGACGAGCTCGACAAGGCGAAAGAGAAGCGGAACTCGGCGGAAGCCGTCCTTTCCCTCTCCCGCGATCCGATTTTAGGCGCAGGAGTATCGGCTGCGGAGGTGCAAAAAGCGCAGGGCGATCTCCTGGAGGCGAAAGCCAAAATCGACGAAATCCTCCAGGAGCAATACAACCGCGAAAAAGAGATCCGAGTCGAGCAACAGAAGGACCGGGACGCCGCGGCGCTGAAAGCGGCGGCAGCCGACGTCAAAGAGCAGGAACGCAAAAACCAGTCTCTCTCCAAACAAGCCGGCAGCATGCGCGCGGCGATGCAGCAAGAACTCGAGCTCTACAAAGCCTCGGAAAAGGAAATAGAGGAGACCGAGAAAAATTCGTTCGATCGCGGGTTTCTGTCGCTCCAGCAATATTTCGCGCAGCGCAGAGCTGGCCTGGATACAGAGCGGAAACAAGAGCTCGCTCTCATCGCGAAGCAGATCGAAGACGCGCAGAAAGAGGCCGATCGCGCGGGAGCGGAAGGCCGGGCCAATCAGCTCAAATCGCGGAAGGCCAGCGGCGCGGGTACGGACATCGGTGGAACCTACGACGCCGCCGCTCAAAAGGATTTTCAGACGCAAGAGGCCAACCTCGCGAAAATCGGCGAACTGAAGACGAAACAGCAGGTCATCGAGACGGAATTCCGAACCAAGGCCCGGGAGCTCGACGCCGAAGAATTCAGGATGCGCCAGGAGAACCAGCAAAAAATCGACGAGTTCGAGAGAAAGCAGGCGGCTTCACAAGGCAAAAAGCTCGAAGCGGTCAAGGCTCAGTTGGACGCCGAAACGCAACAATATCGGCTCGAGCTGGAGAAAAAGGGCGCCGATTCTCCCGCGCAGATCGATGCGAAAGTCGCCGCGTTCCGACAGCAAATTGAAGCACAGGCGACATTTGAAGCGGCGGCAGAAAAAACCAGAGAGGACGTCCGCGCATTCGAACTCGAGAAGCAGGCCATCGAGATTAAGACCAGGGCCGGCCTGATGTCCCATGCGGAGGCGGAGAAGGAAATCAACGACCTCATCCGCCAGCGCCTTCCACTGCTCAATGCCGATGCCGCCGCTGAAGTCGGCGCGGCGCAAAAGACCGGCAGTCAGCAAAACATCGGCACCGCGCAAAACGCCGCTCAGGGAGTTCAGAATCTCACCGTCGCGACAGACTCGCTTCAAAAGCAAGTCCGCGGATCACTGACGACGGATTTCGACAATTTTTTTATGGGTCTCGGGAGGAATGCGGGATCGGTGGCCGACCAGTTCAAGCAATTCGCGGCGAGCATCGTGCAGTCGCTGGAACAGATCATCGTGAAAAAAATGGTGCTTCAGATGATGGGCGGTCTTTTTGGCGATGCCGGCGGAACGGGCACGGGCGGAGCTGGAGGCGGAGGCGGCGAAGGGATAGGCGGAATCATCGGGCGCATCGCGTCGTTCGCGAGCATGTTTTTGGCCGAGGGCGGTCTGATCCAAGGTCCCGGCGGTCCAAAGTCCGACTCCATTCCCGCGCGCGTGTCTCCTGGCGAGTACATCGTGAAAGCGGACGCGGTCTCCGCGTTCGGCGTGGCAAATCTGGAGGCTATCAATCGCGGGCTGAGAATCCCATCGATCGAGCGGCTCGCGCTCCCGAGGTACTCCGAAGGCGGTCTCGTGGGAAGTGCGGGCGGCGCCGGCGATTCCAACATCAACCTGGGAATCAGTCTCGACGAGGGACTGATTCTGAAGCATCTTTCGAGCAAAGCGGCCCGGAACATCATCCTGAACCACATCGCCAGCAATCCGAAGGCCGCGGGGAAGGCGCTTTCCAGAAGTCAATAACGTCATCGGCGACAGAAGGAGACGATGAAAGTTTCGGCGAGAGTTGACGTCGAGGCGGTCGTCCAGTTAACGGTGGCCGCCCTGAGACAGCTCCCGTATGCGACAAATTCGGCGATCACGCGCACGGCGAAAGAAGCGGTCAACGCCGGCCAGAAAGAGCTCGCCGCGGATCTCCAGATCCGCAAGCGTTTCATTCTGCAACGGCTCAAAATTTTGCAGTATTCGCGCGTGAACGATTTGACGGCCGTCGTCGGGATCGATCCGCGCGTGCAGGGATCCCCGCTGATTTTGGGATTTCTGGAAACCGGCGGCGAAAAAGTCCCGACGAAAGGATCGGAGCTCGCGATCCCGTTGACAGGCGAGGCGCCGCGGCCGACTTTTCCGCAAACTATAAAACCGTCGCTCGCCTATCCCGCTCTACAGTTTCAGAATCGCCGCGGCCGTCAACGCACGTTCATTGTCCCGGGCGTCGGCGTGTTTCAACGCGTGCAGTCCTACGCCGGACGCGTTTTGCGCGGTTTGGGTCGAACCGGCGAGGGACTCGATAACACGGTCTTGATCTACGCGTTCAAACCGGCCGCGAAACTCCCGCCCCACACGCATCTCCGCCAAGCGATGATCGCGGTTATCGGCGAGCGTTTTTCGCCGATCTTCACGGAAGAATTTACCCGCGAGCTATTAAATCGGGCGCGCCGATGAGTCGCCTCAGGATGGATCTCCGGGGAAAGAGTGACGGGATTTCTGTGGGGGCATGCTCACCTGATCTTGAGAAAAATATAGGTGGGTATGCAGCGAGCGGGAGCGACGGGAAATCGCATTGGAGGAGACGGCTCCCGGGCAGCAAAACCGGGAGCCGTTGGGGTTTCGTGGATCGCGGAGTAGCGGCTATCTTACCACGGATAACCAGAAGCGATTCACCGGGGGAGAGGAGCCCGTTTTTCTGATTCCCCGTTCGCCTTCACTTTCTCGCCGTTCAATCCCGCGATCGTTCCCGTTCGATGTTGGCCGGGGAAACCGTTTGCGGCCGCAAGAATTCTTCTTTTGCTTTCCCTGCCCAGGACTGGCCAGTCAAAAAGGGGAGCCAACGCCTTTAGCCGTTTTCTGGCTCCCGGCCGTCCCTGGCTTTCATCGCCTGCTTCTCACGCCCGGCTGCCAGGGCTGCAAGGGTGCCAGGCGCCCGGCCGTGCGGCGGCTTGTTGAGTTTTCTCGATTTCGCGCGCTGGCCTTTCCGGCTCTTCTCAAGGTGTGCGCTGCAGCATCGGACGCTGTTCCGGTCGAGAGGCTTCGGACAGACGCGGCACTTGCCTTCCGAGATGTTTCGTTCCTGGTAGCGCAGGGAGGCGGCGAGGTGCGCTTTGCCGGGGGCCAGCGACGTGCGCGGCACAAGCTCTTCCTGGCTTCGCTGCCCGTCACGGACGCGGCGTTTCGCCCAGGCGAGGATCTCGGCGGTATGTTCCTCGGGAGACTGAATCGCTCGCATGAGCGCTTCCCGGTTGGTTTGCCGAAACCATCCTGCGACGGCGGCCTGTGCCATTTTGTCTATGAGGTTGTCGAGGATTACGTGCAAGTCAGCGCGAAGGTTTGCCACCTCCGCGAGACGCGCCAGCTCGAAGCTGCCCAGGTCGTTGTCGCTGGACCCGAGCAGGAAATTCAGCCGCGCGCCAGGGGGCAAGTTTTTTTTCGGTTCGAGAAGGTGAGATTCGTTTGAATTTGCGGCGTGGTGGGTTAGAGTTCGGTTCAGCTTCATGGCGGCTTACCTCGCTATGGAGTTAGGGGCTCGGAGGCGCCTCAACGCTTCCGGGCCCTGCTTTGTCACGGCCGAACATGCCACAAACGTGCCATAGTAAGCAACTCGTCTTTTCTCATCGACTTCCGCTTTTCTATAAGCAGTTCCAGGGTGTACTCTGCGGGAAAGTTGCCGTGTGAAGTACGAGGAGTCGCCGAATGAAAAACCTGCATCGGAGATGCCTGGACGCGCCTCGATGGAAATCAAAATTTGCGCGCTTCGTCCTGGCCTACGGCGTCGCCAACCTGGCGACACAGATGGAGGTCCGGCCCGGCGCGGTCTACCACTGGATCAGCGCCCGCACGGCACCTCGTCGAGGACATGCCGCGATCATTCGGCGCCTCGCGCGTGAATTTGGGGTGAAACTGTCGCTCGATCAAATCTATTCCCATTCCACCAGGCTGGTGGCCGTCGATCGAGATCCCGCGATGCCGGTTCCGCGAGAACGGATTCTCGCACGTGTCCGCGAAGTGACGCTGCGCCGTTCCGGAGGCTGAGGCGTGATTTTCCCCGCGACGATGGCCGACATGCTTCGTGGGGGTTACGTGTTCCTTCAGACGAAACCGTGCCAGGACTGCCGCATGCTCGTCTATATGTTCCGAACGCCGCGGGCTCGCAGGGCTCCCTTTGTGAAAACTCCGAGAGACCGTTTCGTGTCGCACTTTGCGCTTTGCCCGGCCGCGCGGATCGAGCACGCGCAGGCCGCCAACCCCGGCCAGCGTGAACTTTTTCCAACTGGCGCTGTATCGTCGCTCGCGACATAAGGCGCACATGCGCGCGCGGGACCGCTCCGGGTGCGGCGAGTGGATCGTGGAGGGCGGCGCGTCCTCGGAGGGTGGCTTAAGTCTCGCGTTTGCAAGGTACTGTAGCCGGCCGGCGGCCTTCGCGGGTGACGGCGAGGCCGGGAGGTGTCCAGCGACCGAAAAAAAATTGGACACTTGACTTGTTTTTGCGTTTTTTCAGTTAAATGACGAGAAAGAAACCGAAAGAGCAATCCGCGGGTTGCGCGAGGCTACCATTTGCCTGCGAGCGAGCTATGCATCCCCCACTTCTACCGGGACTCATGGCGCGGTGAGGTCTGCCCGCACGGTATCGATCAAACCCAGCCAGAACGCATCCATCGCCGTGAGCTCATGTTCGGATCTTTGCAGTGCGTGGCAGAGCGCGATGAAGAACGACCAAAAGGGCGGAAAATAGCGGCGAAACTTTCGCGCCTTCTCCTCAGCCGACAGGAGCTCCTGACCGTCTTCCGCGATGATGAGAGGCGCCCATCGCTCGCAGAGCATTGCGAAGCAGGCGCCATTTGTGCCCTGAAAGTATTCGTCCAGGAAGAAAAAGTGCTCGTTGATCCTGTTGAGTCCTCCCGTTCGAAGGCTCCATTGGGGATCGGTTTTGTTGTTCTCGCACTCGAAGGAAATGCTCGAAGCGAGCATGATCTTCTCGATCTCGGTCGTCTCGCCGAAAAGGCGGGCGATCGCGGCTTGCTCCTCGAAGTGAGTCACCAGGCCGTGGTAACGATCCCAGATGTTGGCCGCCTGTCTCAGAACCTTTTGCGCGGCCGGCGGCGCTTTCCGGCAGGAAATTTCCTGGAGGCAGTCCAAATCTGAAAGGGTCCTGCCGCCCGCGCCCGCCCGGTGTTCTTCGAATGTTGCGCGCAACGCAAACAGGAGGAACAGGAATCGCTCCGCAGACTTCTCGAGGAGCGAAGCGGAGAATCTGCGATTGGAGCTCTTCAAAACGTCCGCGAGCAGCGACGCATGGTCGGCGGTCACTGGCTGGGGCGTCGTAATTCTCGTTCCGTGGTAGAGCAGCCGGCTTCCCGGATGCGCGATCGCGAAGTCGCCGGCGGAGAGAAGATCCGCGGCGGCGCTCCACGCTTTCGCGCGCGCGACGGTGATAATCCTGCAACTGGCGCCGTCCTGGTGCGGCGATCGGAGGAGCTCTAAAATGCGCTCGCCCGCCGCGGCGCTGCCGCCCTCCGAATCGATGAAAACGGTTATAGGTTCCCGGCTGCCGGCAGTGAGCTCGAGGATTTGCGGCCGGAGGCGGTCTTCCAAGCGGTGATCGATCGCGCCGTCGACGCGGATCGAGCGATCGCGGTTCGGCGTAAAATCGGCGTCATCGGACACGCTGGCCCCGTTTCTTCGCGAGTTGCACGTAGCGGCCCGCGGCGATCTCAGGATGGCTTGCTTTCAGGATCGATCCGCGCCGCCGTGAGGAGGGCATCCAAGTTGCCGAGCAGTCCCTTGCCAAGCTGTTCCCACTCCGGCGCGATTTCCTTTCCTCTGACGTAAAGCTTCATCGCGCGTTCCGTGCTGATCCCCAATTGATGGGAAAGGACCGTTGCACAAAGCCGCTGTCCCAGACCGTCTTCCTGTTTCGTTTTCCTCATTTCAGTCCTTTCCGCGTTTCATCAAAAAGCAGCCAAAAGCCGCAAGGTCGTGAGGGGATACAGAATCCCCTAAAAACTGTCTAAAATGTCTAAAACCGCCTCCCGAGAAGCAACAGTCAGAAGCTTACCTTTTCCACCGCCCTCTTCAAATGGCCGGGACTCAAGTGGGAATAACGCAACGTTGTTTGGAAGCTCCGATGCCCAGCCAATTGTTGCACTTCTAGTAACGGTACACCCGCTGCAACCAAGCGACTGCAGAAGGTATGTCTCATCGAGTGCCAGGTGAACGCCGGCCGCAGATCCGCGCGCTTGACGGCCTTTTCGAACCACAGCCTCGAATCGCGCGGCCCCTCGTTTCTTTCGGGTGTGATATACGCCGCGTCCGGCGCAGCTCGTTTGCGGAGCCGCAGGAGACAGCGACGCGCCGCCTGGTTGACCCGCACGGCTCGCCGTCCCGTTTTTCCCACGACATACAAAACTCCCTCCCGAATCTTCCAATCCTCCCACTTGGCGTTGAACTGTTCTGAACGTCGCATGCCCGAGAGAATGCTCAATTCCACCTCCAGCACCTTCCGCGGATTCTCCTCCCGGATCGCTCGCAACAGCCGGCCCTGCTCCTCGCGGGTCAAAAAGCGGGGAATAACCCGCGACTCTTTCGACCGCGGGACGGTTCCGCCGGCGAGGGGATTCACAATGAGCCCCTGCCTTTGCGCATGACGGAAAATCGACCCCAAAAGACTGAGATAGCGATTGCTGGTCGATCCCCGGATCGGATCGTGCAAGGCATCCCCGCGCGCGAGAGACTGCAGGAAGAGCTCGAGCCTCGCCGGGGTGAGCGCACTGGCCTTCACGTGCCCGAGGACCGGCAGAATTCTCCGCAACCGCCGCCGATCGCTCGCGAGCGAGGACGGCTCATTTCCGCGCAATCTTTTTGCCTCGAGCGCGGGCTCGACGAGATCGCGGAAGCGCAGCTCGCGCTTGGCGCCCTTAGGCGTGCGACTCGTCCGCAACGCGGCGTCGGCCGCGATCTTCCCGCGCCTCTCGAAGCTTTTGCGGTTCATGTCTGCGCTCACCTCCCCCAGCTCCCGGGTATTTGGCGACCTGGACGCTCGTTTCTGACCCGGGATGGCCCCCGACCACTGGCGCACCGAGTTCGTCGCTACTACGTCTCTCCTGTTCGGGTGCTGCTTACGGCGCGAGGGTCTGTACAGCGTTCCTGCGTCGGTCTGCAAATGCTCGACGCGCCGCCGACTGTGCCGCGTTTGGTGCTGCTGCCTGCCGCCGGATCCGGGCACGTACCAACTTCAACGCGAGCCGCGCCTGCTTCTCGTTGGCCGGGTCGAAGTGAAACGTGCTCTCATCGCTTCCATACTTGTGCTTGAGGGTCAGTCCGCCCGCGAGTGCTGCACGATAACGGTTCCTCAGTGCAGCAGTCATCACGGCGTTACGTGGGACGGCAATGAACTTGACGGCGAACGCGTCGCCGTAGCTCTTGTCTTCCACGATCTCGCCGTAGCGACCGTGCACGGTGTCCTCGCCCGTGGTCAGTCGATACTTTCGCTCGTGCTTCCGGCCGTTCATCTTCACGCGGTACCGTTCTCGAAACTGTTTCATGTCCATCTGTTCTGCTCTCCTGCGCTGTGCGCTGTTTTGCGGTTCGAGGTTCGGGGAGGATTGCGCCGTTTCAACCCTTCCTGGAGGAACCCCGTAGGCGATCGAAAAATCCTCCTCGAGGCTCAGGCTCGCCAATGCGAGACGCGGCGTCGGCCGTCTCTTCCGCCGCGTCCAGGATGATGAACAAATTCGCCGCGTCATAGCCCATGGTAATCTGCGCATTTCGAATTTCTTGTTCGTGCACCTTGCGCATCTCTTTCGAAACCGAGACCGTCAAATGGCCATCTTCCTCGGCGCCAACGAGCCGGCCGGCGCCGGAGTCCTTCGTGATGAGCGTCTGGCCGATGAAATCTCTGGCCGCGAGGCCGATCGCACGCGCCTTCGTGAGAGCATAAATATCCGGGATGTATCTCCCCAGCCCATCGAGCAGGGCATTTTGCTGCCCGCGATCGCCTGATTGCGGCCGCCTCACAAATACCAAACCGCGATCGAACTCGAAGCGAAGCCCGAGTTTTTCGCATTGTTCCATCAACTGCTGAACGTTCTCTTCTCTCTGCATAAGATTTCCTCTCTCGTTTACGAAGCGCCCTTCGATCGAGCCTCGTCGCCCTGTCGATCTCGGAGCTGCTCGATTTCCGACCGCAAAAAATAAATTGTGCCGTCGACGCGCCGCGTTCTGAGTTTTTTCTCCTCGACGAGACGGCCGAGAACTTCTTCTGGGACCTCCAGCATGAACATGGCTTGGAGCAGGTCCACTTCGAATCTCGCGTCGATCATGATGTTTTCCTCCCTTTGAGCAAGGCGTCTCTCGCATCGCGGGCAAGCCGCTGTCAACCGTTCCCCCCCGCGGGCAGCCACCCACGTTTTCTCAATTCCTCAAGTTGCTCCCTGGCACACTTCGGAGGGTGCTCAAATCGCTTTGGCGCAGGCGGCGGCAAATCCTCCGGGGTCATGAATTGCGTCCTATGTGTCTCCTCGCGGCTGTCTTCGAGCTGCTTGCGATCGACGTGTGGGGCGCCGTCGCGGATCTGCTGCAAAAGTTTCTTGGACTCCGCATCGATGAGCAGGTGCTCCGCCTTGCCGGTCTCGTGGACCGTGGTGTAGTACGCGATGAACTCTTTCTTGCGCCACACCAGGTCTTCACTCGCGCACGAGTGCAAAAGACGGATTCCGCCGGCCGCTTTCGCTGCGTGCCAGACCGCCGGCTCGAGTTGCGGAGCATGCCTGTCGATTCCGAGATCCGGGCTGTAATGCAAGCGAATCCACTCGAGGAGCTTCTGCCAGGCGGCCTCGGTTTTGAGCGAGAGTTCTCTCTTGCCGAGCTCCTCGACGTGCTCGCGAACGTCGGCGACTTTGATGGGCCAAAATTTGCACCCTGCCAGAGCTTTCTGGAAAGCCGCCTCGAGCCGTTCGTTCGAGAGATCGCCGAATGACTCCGTCCAAAGCGCGATGAGTGCGTTCACCTGTTCACGGGTCGGGGTGACCCCGGCGTTTAGATGAAAGCGAAAGATCCATTCCCTAATCAGGCGCTCCCGGCTTTCGGAATCCGCAGGCTTCTGCGGTTGCGGCTGGATCGAAAGAGTTTCCTCGGGCATTTTTTTTTCCTTTCTGCCGTTCGCTCTTCGGCGGAATCTGCTCCCAGCGTTTCTTCCGAAGGAAGTTGATCATCTCGGGAATGAATTTCGGCAAATCCTCCTCCCAGTGTTGCTTCCAACTCGTCAGAGATTTTATGGCCCAGAGCTGCTCACGAACCGAAAGGCGCTGCCAAATTTTGAAGGCGTCTTCCAACTCGGGACTGGTAGGGCTCTTTTCGGGGGGATAGGCTTCTGCGAACTGGGCGAAGTGCGTAGCGTCGGCCTGCTCGGTAAGAACCGGAGATTTTTGCGCGCGCGCGTCTTTTTCCACAGTCGGTGACGGCTCCGCTCCTTGTATCTTGGCTTGGTCATTGCGCGCGAAGGGTGTGGGGTTTTCCTTCTTTGGAGATGGAGATGCAAATGAAGATGAAGAAGGGCGTGACATTGGCGTGACAGGTGCGTGACTCGAACCGCCCGCATCTCTATGTTTTTGCTGACCATCAGGCCATTCGTCGCGTTTCTCTTGGTCCTCCACAACGCCGTTTTGGGAAATAATTTCAGCGCGAGTTGGGCCTGGAACGCCTGCTGCGTCAAAGTCGTCACGCGTGACAGGTGCGTGACACGAACCATCCTTAGTTCTGTGTTTTCTCTGACGTTTACGCCATTCGTCGCGTTTCTGTCGGTCCTCGACCATGCGCTTTGAGTAAATGATTCCGGCGCGAGTTCGGCGTGGAACGCCTGCTGCCTCTAATTCGGCGAGAAGGGTGACGTATTCCTGCACGGTCGCCCCGCACTTGCGGGCAATCCGCTCGTCGGGCATTGGGACGCCGTTCTCCGCCAGGTGGCCGTAGGGTTCACAGCCGTGCATCACGTTGATCATTTCGTGCCAGAGTCCCCGCGCCGCCAGAGAGCAGCCGAACACGGAGTCCGCCTGCCAATCCTTTGGGTAGTACAGGAACGCTGGAAGTTTGCCTGCCATGCTTCTCCCTTACCCTGGCTTTCTCCGGCCGCCGGTAGAGCTCACCATGCTCTTTACTCTGATCTCCGGAGTGCGTCCCGGGATCGGCCGTCCCAATTTTTCGCGAGCTTTTGAAACGATCTGTACGACGTACATCGCGAACTTGGGCGAGATCGTGGAAAAATCAGCATCGAAATAGATCTCGAGTGCCCGGATCTCCTCCTCGTTCAACACGCTGGCATACTCCCGCACACACGCTGAGAGTCTCATTCCTAAGCGGGCCCGCATCCTCAAAAGGCGGGGATGTAGAGGTCGTGGGAATTCGGGCTCAGCCTGGCGGCGCTTGCGCGTGGTGGGTTTTTGATGAGATAAACGAGACATTTCACAAACTCCTGTTCAAGGTGATCCTCCGCCGGCTGCTGACCGGCGGGGGTGTGTCCCTCGCGTTTCTCGTTACGCAGCTCTGCGACGGCGCCGGCGAGCAGGCTGAATGGCTGGATCCGCCCCGCCCTGCGGTTCAAAAAGAGCGATCACATGTTCCCCGCGGTATCGAATCGTTTTCCCGATTTTCGAATAGGGCAGCACGTGGCGTTTGCTCCGGCGCCACTTTTCCAGCGTGCCCTCCTTGAGGCCCAGGGCTTCGGCGACTTGCTTAGTGGTCAGGAATTGCTTTTTCAGTCCTTCGAGTTCTTCCACGGATTGGATCATCTGATTTGCCCCCTGCGCAAAACTGCATCTGCACGCACACGGTTCTATCACACATCACAAGGGGGCTTTCCAAGTGTAGCGGGCTACGCTTGGAATTTTCTTGGGGGTGTTTTCGACGAAAAGCCAACAAAAAGAGGGTTTTTACAAAAAGGAGGGTCAGCGTTCACTTACTATGGTTCGCAGCCTCTCGGCAGTGAGGAATTTGCCTTTGGGCCTCAGTTCTTTGCGGAACCTCCGGGACTTCATCAGATCCCTTCGTAGTTGCGCGATCGAGTATCTTGGTTTGTTTTTTTTCGCATCCGCGTACTGCTGGCGGATCCAGCAATCGCGCGCTTCGAGATTTTCGCGTCGCTTCGCGGCGCTCCTACTTTGTCTTTTGCTTGCGGCGATCGAGGCTTCAGCTTCGATCGCTTTTAAAGTAAGGCTCATCGCCAGCTTCACTTCATCACGGGTCTTTTGCGTGAGCGCGTACAGAATCCTTTCCTGGATCTCCGCGGCGCGACGGCGAGTCACCTGGAGGTATTCGTCGGACTGATCCGTGAGAAGGCGAGCGTCCTGCTCGCGCAGAATCCTTTCGAATACCCTCGCCGCGCGGAGGTATTCGTCTTCGCTGGACTGATGCGCGAGCGCGTGCAGAACCCTCTTCTTTAGCTCCGCGTCGATCAGTTTCAGGTCTTTGTCGTTCACGAGCGGTTCCCTCTTCGAGGTCTCGGTTTCTTTTTCGCGGCCTTGATGATTGCGCGCGTGGCGCTCATCACGGATTCGCGAACGGGATCGAGGTCGAGTTGCGCGTAGATGGCGGTCGCCGACAGAGATCGGTGTCCGAGGGATTTGCCGATGATTTGGAGGGAGGTTCCTCCGGCGGCCTGGTAGCTTCCAAGGGTTCGTCGGAGATCGTGCTGTCGAAGGTCTTTATCCGCGAGGCCGGCGCGCGCGAGAAGTTTTTTCCAGGACCGTTTGAAATTCGCGATGTGGCCGGCGCGTCCGCGTTTGGAGGGAAACACCCAGTCGCTGCCATTGGCGAGCGCCCGTCGATCGCGGAGAATTTTGACGGCCTCAGGCGTCAGTGCAACGACATATGGACTTCGATTTTTCGGATGGGGGATCTCCCAGCGGTTGTCCTCGAGCCCCAGATCCTGCCAGCGCATCGATAAGACGTCGCTGCGACGCGCCCCCGTCCACAACGCGAGATTCACGTAATCGCGGAGCGCCGCGTTTGGTTCCTGCCGAAGCGCGGTGAAAAGCAGAGGCAATTCGGCCGGTTTCAGGAATCGCGTGCGCTTCGATTCGTGAAATGGTTTGACGTGACGTGCGGGATTTTCCCCGTGATGAAGACCGATGTCCGACGCCGCGGCCCAGTTATACAGGCGACGGACCAACTGCACGAGACGGTTCGCGGCCGTCTTGTGCTTGCGGCCGACGTTCTCATGCAGATTCACCACGTCATTGCGGGAGACGGCCTCAAGCTTTCTGTTTTTCCAGGAAGCGAGATGCTTGTTGACTGCCCATCGCAGTTCTGGAATGGCCCGCTCAGGATGGGAGGCATGGCCCTGGACGTGGCGTTCGATATATTTCTCAACCAACTCGCCGAACGTCGTGGAGTCGGGCCGTTTTTCAAACGGCGAATCCCCGTGATAACCGGACAGCTTCCACGCGGCAATCTTCGCGTTCAACTTGCTGGCTTCGCCGCGGGCCTGATCGATCGAGAGATCCTCGAATCGGCCGAGTGTCGTTCGTTGCGCCACTCCGCGGACAAAGCGACGATGAAAGAAACTTCGGATGCCCGATGAGAACACGATGAAACCAAGTCCCGGCGTGTTGCTGTCGAAGACGATCAGCCGTCTGGCATCACGAGGAACGGGAAGCGATTCGAGCGCGCGTTTGGTGAAATTCAGCTTTTGGACAGGCTTTCGTTTCATGCTGGGTTTCTCCCCAGTGTCATGTCAGGGTCATGCTAGGGGTACATTCCGGTCCGTTTCCGTCCGTTTCCGGCTGACACTGGACGGGTCAAAGATACCCTAAAGTACGGCAATGTAGCAAGATATCTGTTTAGGTAGGCAGGTGGCCGGGTATAGTGCACCTGCTTTGCAAGCAGGGGGTCGCCGGTTCGAACCCGGCCACGTCCACCAATCATTTGCGCGGAGATCAATCACTTACGAATTTGGCCTATGCCTGGACCCTGCAAATTGGGTCCATATGGGTCCAATTAAAGCTCTTGTGCTCCTTGATGAGAGCTCCACAAGATGCCTGGGACTGCGCCGCCGCGCTGACGGAAACCGCGAATCGCATTGCCATCTTAAATCCGCTGACGGTGCGCCAAGGACGCGCGAGAAAGTCACGGCACACGAAGGAGTCAGAACATCGAAGCCCAGAAATCAATTGACAACCCCATGCCGGAATGACAAAGTTTCGCTCGGAGTTAGGAATTGCCCCTAGCCCTATGGGTATCTACGGAATCGCTGTTCCTGATTCGTATCATCATCTATACCCCCACTTCTCAAGGAGTTGCGTCCCCCCGCTGCTAGCGCCCCGGCAGTTTCTTTGTGCTTCCCGAGCAGAGCACCGGGCCCCGGCTACGAAGGCGAGTTTGTGGGAGCGGCGGCCGAACTGCGGTCTGACGGCAGCAATCGGCGCCGTGCCGGACGGGGTAGATGTTTCGCGGGGAGAGGGCCCGGGCCTGCAAGTGTTCGTCATCATCAACTTCACGCAAGAAACCCAGCACGTTGCGCCCCCGCAGCAAATCAGGGCGCTGCAGAGTGGTGTTCCAGAGAGCGCTCCTGAGCTACTGTCCCATGGATTAAAGGCTCTCTTGGATCACGACGGAGAGAGCCAGAATGTCCCGGTGATCGCCTCGACGAATTACCGGCATCTGGTGGAGAGGATTGCGGAATGAATCTGACGGCCATTGATTGGGTCATCATGTTTCTTTACTTCGCCTTCGTTTTGGGGATTGGGGTCTTCCTAAAACGCTTCATGAAGACCAGCACGGACTTCTTCCTTGCCGGGCGTTCCCTGCCGGCCTGGGTTTGCGGCATCGCGTTCATGGCCGCGAATCTTGGCGCGGTGGAAGTGATCGGGATGGGAGCATCGGGGGCGAAATACGGGATTGCCACCAGCCATTTCTACTGGATCGGCGCGATTCCGGCCATGGTGTTCATCGGCATATTCATGATGCCTTTTTACTACGGCTCGCGCGCCCGGTCCGTGCCGGAGTTTCTGCGGCTGCGCTTTGACGAGAAGACGCGGGCACTCAACGCCATCTCATTCGCCGTGATGACGGTTTTCTCGTCGGGCATCTCGATGTATGCGATGGCGAAACTGATCCAGGTACTCCATATTCTGGATCTTCCGCTGGCCAAGATGGGCCTGCCGATGTCCTGGTCCTTCCATCTGAGCGTGTTCATTTCCGCTCTGATCGTGCTGGGGTACGTTTTTCTGGGGGGGCTGACGAGCGCGATCTACAACGAAGTCCTGCAGTTTTTCCTGATCGTGGCTGGGTTTTTGCCGCTCGTGTTCCTCGGGTTGAAAAACGTGGGCGGGTGGAGTGGTTTGAAAACGCAACTGCCCTCCGCATTCACACATTCATGGCAGGGCATGACGAACGCGCAAAATAATCCGCTCGGGGTCGAATGGTTCGGGCTGGTGATGGGCCTCGGATTCACTCTCTCGTTCGGCTATTGGTGCACGAATTTCCTGGTGGTCCAGCGCGCCATGGCCGCGGGCTCGATGATCGACGCGCGCCGCACGCCCCTGATCGCAGCTTTGCCGAAGATGTTCTTTCCGGCCCTGGTGATTTTGCCCGGGATGATCGCCCTGGCATTGCCCGCTCCTCAGCAAGCGGTCACCGTCAATGGCGTGGTCCAGATGCAGACGGTGAGCAACGCAGGAAAGGGGCTGATTCCCGTCAAGCTTGATGTGGCGAGCGGCAAGCCGGCAGTTGACCGAGAGGGAAAGCCTGTCCTGGACTATGACCTGGCCATCCCGAACATGCTGCTGCACTACTTTCCCACGGGAATCCTGGGGCTGGGCCTCACCGCGCTACTGGCAAGCTTTATGTCTGGAATGGCCGGGAATGTAACGGCCTTCAACACTGTCTGGACCTACGACATCTATCAGGCGTACATCCATAAAGGCGCACCGGATAAGCACTACTTACATATGGGGCAGTTCGCGACCGTCTTTGGCGTTTTGTTCTCGATCGGCGCAGCATATACGGCGGCGCGCTTCAATAACTTAATGGACTTCCTGCAATTGGTGTTCGCGTTTGTGAATGCTCCCTTGTTCGCCACATTCCTGCTGGGCATGTTCTGGAAGCGGAGCACGGGCCACGGCGCGTTCTCCGGGCTGCTTTGCGGCACTGCTGCAGCGGCCCTGCATCACGGGTTGACACTGCCGCACGGGAATCTGGTGGGAATTAAGGGCGGGTGGATCGCTGTCGTCCATAACTATCCAAGCGAGATGGCGCAAAACTTCTGGACGGCAATTTGGGCGTTTGCCGTATGTTTCGTGATTACAGTCGGAGTCAGTCTGATGACGAAGCCACGTGCGGAAAAGGAACTCGTCGGGCTGGTTTACTCCTTGACGGAGAAGCCGAGTGAAGAGCACCTGTCGTGGTACCAACGGCCTGCCTATCTCGGCGGGCTCGTCCTTGTGCTTGCCCTGGTGCTGAACATTATTTTCAGGTAGACGGGAGACGCGCGATGAGTTTGGATATTCGTTATCCGATAGGATGTATGTTCAGTTTGTTTGGAGTGATCCTGGCGCTGTTCGGCCTGCTTGGCGATAAGCAAATCTATGCGCGCTCGCTGGGTGTAAACATTAATTTCGATGCGGGGGTGGGATTGCTTGCCTTTGGCATCGTGATGCTGTTGCTTGCCTGGCGGGGATCCGCAAAGGCCAAGGCAAATGCTGGACCACAGACGGGCGCCAAGGCCTGATCGCCGAATCCGCGTCGCCACATGATGCGGAACTACTGTGGTTCGCGCGGTGAGCAGTTTCAGCCTTGCGGCTCTGACTCGACGGGGACGTGTGCGTTCTCGCTTGCAGCCTCTTTTTCGGCGCGTTTAGCGAGCTTCTTTTGCGCACGCCGCTCCGCCTTCTCGCGTTGCTTTTCCTGTCTCTTCATTTCCTTTTGCCGCTTCTGGAATGTGATGGCCATATAGTCTCCTTGAAATGGCGTCGTGCGCTGGCAATCCAATGAAAGTAGTTGTGGATGCTACCAACGGGGCTCGCGTGGCTGCCTTGCCGCCTCGCTGTAGTCCTCGTTCGAGAATCCACCCCGCCTTCCTCCACCACCACTGCTTCTTGGCGGCCGTGAAGAATCCTTCGGGCGGGCTTCATTCACCTTCAAGTTGCGCCCGCCGACTGGCTTACCGTCGAGGCCCGCAATTGCCTTTGCGGCCTCTTCATCGTTGGGCATTTCCACGAAAGCAAAGCCGCGGGCGCGCCCAGTTTCGCGGTCTTTCACCAGGTTGACGCGAGTAACCTGTCCAAACGGCTTGAACAGCTCGCTCAGTTCGCTCTCTGTCGTCTGAAAACTTAGGTTGCCCACAAATAGACTCTTCATTCCCCTTCTCCTTAACTTCTCGTGCCGCCAGTGGCCCTTGTTTTCTACCTTCTCGCGTCTCGTAATCCGGACACTTCTCAGTACGCGCCTTGCACAAAGATTTGAAATCTCCCTGAACGTGACGGATGGCGCAGTTTCCTCAGCGCCTTCGCCTCGATCTGGCGGATGCGCTCCCGCGTGACGGCGAAAACCTGCCCAACTTCTTCGAGGGTGTGTTGGCTTCCATCGTCCAGGCCAAAGCGCAGCCGGATGATGCGTTCTTCGCGCGGCGTCAGCGTCCGCAGTATGGTCGCAATTTGATCCCTTAAATTGAGATGGATGGCGGCGTCGGAGGGCGACAATACAGCCTTATCCTCAATGAAGTCGCCCAGATGTGAATCTCCCTCATCTCCGACGGGCGTCTCAAAGGACATCGGCAACTGCGCAATCTTTTTCGTCTTGCGGACTGTGTCGACAGGGATATCCATGCGTTTCGCGATTTCCTCGGAACTTGGCTCGCGCCCGAGCTCCTGCACGAGTTGCTGGCTGGTGCGGGCCTGCTTGTTAATCGTTTCGATCATGTGCACCGGGACGCGGATGGTGCGGGCCTGGTCCGCAATCGCCCGCGTGATCGCCTGGCGAATCCACCAAGTGGCATAGGTGGAGAACTTGTACCCCCGGCGCCACTCAAACTTGTCGGTCCCTCTCATCAGGCCGATATTGCCCTCCTGGATCAAGTCCAGAAACTGCAACCCGCGATTCGTGTATTTCTTGGCAATGGACACCACTAGGCGCAGATTTGCCTCCGTGAGTTCACGCTTCGCTTGTTGCGCTTCCATTTCTCCACGCTGGATCTGCGTGAGCGCGCGCTTCAGGTTGTTTGGCGCGGCCTCGCTCGACTCTGCGATCTCTCTCATGTGCGAGCGGCAGGCACGCAGTTCCCTGCGCGCTTCGATCGTCGCATCAGCGTGCGCAGCTTTGACACGGCGTTCCAGCCGGGCAGCTTCGCGCTCCAGGGCGTGCAGGCGCTCGACGGTGTGACGCAACATATCAATCAGGCGCTTTTTCTCACGTTCCTTGAAATCCACGGAGCGGACAAGGCGCGACATCTCCACCCGCGTGCGCGACAATCGCCGTTTGGCTCGAACATACGCGCGCTTGTTGGACATCACGGTATCGTGCAGCTTGGCCGCCTGCTTGAGCCCCAGCTCATGCAGTTTCTCGATCTTGTCGATGATGCGCAGCGTCTGCCGGGTCTTCTCTTCCACCTTCTCCGCTGTCAGTTCTTCCTCGTCGATCTGCACCACTTCCTTGATCGGCCTGCGGCCGCTGCGGAGTTCAGCTCCCATGGCGATCAACTCCTTGACCACGATCGCCGAGCGGGAGACGGTCTTCAGTACGCGCAGGTTCCCGCGCTCCAGCCGCTTCGCGATCACCACTTCACTCTCCCGCGTTAACAGAGGCACAACGCCCATTTCGCGCAGGTACACCCGCACAGGATCACTTGTCTTTTCGCCAAGCAAGGACGGCTGTTCGACTTCACCCTCTTCGCGGCGCGTTTCCTCGTCCTGCACCCGGGCCTCGGCTTGCACCGCCAGTTCAGGGACGACCCGCGCGGCCTTGGCGTCTAAGACGTCTTCATAGATATTTATGCCTTCAGCTTCAAAAACGGAGAAGACGTTGTCAATCTGTTCGGTCGATTGTTCCTCGGCCGCAAGGAAGTCGTTCACCTGCTCGTAGAGCAGGTAGCCCTGCTCCTTACCTAGTTTGGTCAGGTTTTGGACCTGCTCCTGTTGTTCCTGTAATTCTCGCGACAATGGTTTCTCCCATTAACCCACCGCCAGAATTGACCGAGCTATCCTCGCGCCCTCACCGTCTCTCAACGGAGACACTTGGTCCGTGCATGATAACAGCGAACATGATGTGCGGATTGCAGCTTTTGCTGTCTCAAGCCGCTCAATGCGGACAGGACTCAGGTTGTCCCGATGCCCCCGTGTCTGGCGCGGTTTCTAGTGGTCAGATGTGCCCACTGTCAGTATACACGAATGGCGCCGCCTCCGAGGTCCTTCCGCACACCGTGGTAGCCCTACAGTTGCGCTTGCAGGACTTCCCCCGGGAGCGCGATCATCGTGGGCCTATGCGCTGTTCGCTTCCGAGGAGCGGGATCCTGACCGCGTTCCCTGTTTTCCGTGAGATGGCCATCCACGGGGATCCTCTCCATCCGAATGCCGAGAGTGCGCTCCAGTTGAAATAGCTCGGAGCGCTGCTCGTTCGCGAACAGAGTAGAAGCCACACCTTGTCTGCCTGCGCGCCCGGTGCGTCCCACGCGGTGGATGAAATTCTCCGCCACTTCGGGCAAGTCATAGTTGATGACGTGGGCGATTTGCTCGACGTGGATCCCGCGTGCGGCAAGGTCCGTGGCCACAAGCACACGGTAGCGCCCCTGTTGAAATCCGGTCAGCGCCGCCGTGCGTTGCGATTGTGAGCGATCTCCGTGAATCGTCGCCGCCGCGAAACCATCGCGCATCAAGCCTTTAGCGATGCGCTCGGTGCCGCGCTTGGTGCGAGAGAATACCAGGCAGCGGCCGCTCTCTTGATTCAGTAAGCGGCGCAACAGTTCCGGCTTCCCGCTAATGGCAACCTCAAACGCCTGGAGCCGCACATTTTCGGCCGGCTTCAAGGTCGAACCCAACGCCACACGCACCGCGTTTCTCGTGTAGTCCTTCACGAGGCGGGCCATGTCTCCTTCCATCGTTGCCGAAAAACACATGGTTTGGCGATCTTTCGGGAGAGTCGACACAATCCTGCGAATCGCGGGTAGAAACCCCATATCCAACATGCGGTCCGCTTCATCCAGTATGAGCACCTGCAGATTGCGGAATTGCACGAGATTGCGGTCCAGATAGTCTTCCAACCGGCCGGGAGTCGCCACGATTACGCCGGCTCCGCTGCGAATAGCTCGCAATTGTTGCGCTTCGGCGAGGCCGCCCACGACGAGCGCGGCCGCTGCGAGTTGCTTGCCGCGCAACCCGTTGTACTGATCCAGGACCTGCATGGCCAGTTCGCGCGTGGGAACAAGCACGAGGGCTGCAATTCCCGGTTTCGTGGGTTGCAGCAGCCTTTCCATCACGGGGATGAGAAACGCCAGGGTCTTGCCCGTCCCGGTTTGTGCCGTTGCCAGCACATCCTTGCCTTCCAGTGCAGGAGGAATCGCCGCGGCCTGCACCGGTGTAGGCACCGAAAAGCCGGTCGACGAAATGCGCTCCTTCAGGTAAGGAGAAATCTGTAGTTCTAAAAAATTTTGCATTTTGCTTTCTTACTGGCGGCTACACCTGCACGGCCTCTCCCTGTTATCGGGAGGGCGCGGCGATGCGCATCGCCAGACTTGTTTTGAATTACGCTGAAAACGAACGGAGGAAACGTAGGGCGGGGATTCTCAGATCGGAGTACAAACCAGAGGGACCGCACAACACTGCCGCGGTATTAAGCGCACAAAAAGAGTACCACATCTCAGCGAAGAGTGCTTCTCGAATGCGCAAATACTGGGAAAATCGTGTTTCTTGGTATACAGACGGAAACTCAACTCTCTGCTTGCTATGCCCGCCGTGCAGCTCGTGGCCCGGCAAAACTTCCATCCCGGCCCATCCCTGCTGTGTCGCCAACCTTAAGACACCTTTGCCTTTCCGGTCTTGCGCGAGTTCTTTCTATGCTTGGCCCACCGCCGGATTGCACTTTTCCTTGACTCCACCCGCATCAGTTTCTCCACGTCCTCAGCATCGCGGCGCTTGTGCATGGCCCCGCTGCGGCTTTCGGAAAAATGCAGGGGATCCCGGAGGCTTTGCAATTCGCGATAGAAGTAGAGGGCGCTCGGCCTTTTCTGCCGGAACCTGAGACTCTTCAGGAACTCCACTTCTTCTCCGGTGGCATCCCCGCTCAGAGCCGCGTTGTGGAGAAATTCCTGGAAGCCCGGCTCCTGTTCGGAGGAATACTCGTCCCCCGCTTCCACGAACTGAAATTTCATGAACGGCGTTGAGGCCAATTCCTTGTTCAAGGCGATTCCCATTCCAAACGTCTTCAAATCGATGTCCCAGGAATCCACCAGGGGATTCAGAAATGCCGAGCAGTGATCGATGGAGACATTGAACACATCCGTATCCAGAAAATCCAACGTGAGGGCGCGCATCTCTTCATAGGATTGGTGGCGCAGTTTCGCGGCGTTCCGCAGCCAATTCTCATTTTCCAACTCTTTTCGGGCGATCCTCTTCGTCACATCCAGAAGGGTCTGGGTGACCAGCCTCTCCAGCTCTCCAAAGGCCTGGTTCTCAAAAATCTCGCGCACTTGGGTTCGCTTTTCCGTTTTGCATTTCCGGATGATCAGCTCGCGCACTTCCTTGAACAATGGCGCGGGCGGATCGGCCAGTTTTTTCTGCAATTCCTCCCGGCGTTGCGCTTCCACCATGGCCGAAAGTTGTCCCTTCGGCAGCTTCAAAAAGGCGTTCATCTTCTCGTACAGGTCCGTGCGATCCGCCGCGGGAGGGGCTTTCTTTCGCGTGAGCAGTTGGGAGATATAGGACTCCGTGACCTGGGCCGCCGCCGCCAGGTCCCGCTGCTCCAGGCCCAGTTCTTTCAGCCGCTGTTGAATCACGAAGCAAACGTCCACGGTGGTTCCCTTCGGCATTAACAGGCACAGTAAAGTACATCTTATACAAACCTAAAGTACTTGACAAGTTTGGTAAACTGGCGCATTCTAGAAGTGCGATCAAGGCTGCTTTCAGGTCTTCCCGGGCGGTGCTTTTCCCCGAACCTCTCCCTTGGTCTTGTAGCCAGGAGAGTTCCATGTTTGCGCGCAAGGTATCCATGCACTTGAAGCCGGATCGTGCCGGGGATTTCATCAAGAAAATGGAAAACGAGGTCATTCCCCTGCTCCGCTTGCAACACGGTTTCCTCGACGAAATCACACTCATCTCGCAAAGCGGTAAGGAAGTTTACGCCTACAGCTTTTGGGAAAACAGCGCTGACGCTGAAAGCTACGATAAGAATGTCTTTGCCCAAGTGACCAATCTGCTCGCCGGAATCATTGACGGGACCCTGCGCATCCATACCTACATGGTAGCTAACTCCACTTTCCACAAAATGGCAGCTGCCATTGCTTCCTGAGTACCGCAGTCTCGCGCCGGTTACAATCGTCCTTGGCTACGGCCCTCGCTTCTTCCGCGAGGATGGGCGCCAAGTCCTTCCCGACGCGTTTTCCCTTGTTCATGGAAAAGGAGCCAGGATGCAATTCCTAATTTGGATTTTCGTCGGATTGGCTGCAGGGTGGATCGCCGGTAAGCACCTCGAAGGCAAGGGTTACGGCCCCTCGATGGATCTCGCCATGGGAGTCGCCGGTGCAGTCTTTGGCGGCGTTCTGGCTCGCTCAGTGGGCTTCTCCAGTTATTCCGGAACGTTCGTGACGACTTTCGTGGCCATCGTTTGCGCCGCGCTCGTCACGATTCTCGCTGCCTTGTTGAACGGCAGGACCATTCGTACGAAGGCCTTTTAGCCGCTCCTGGCGATGGCACCGGTCTATTTTTTTTGAAGCAAAGGAAAGTGGTAGGAAAAGGAAAAGCGTATGACAAAACTCTATGTTGGGAATCTCTCGTTTGGCATGACGGACGAGGGCCTGCAGCAGCTCTTCGCTGCGAAGGGATATCAAGTGGCCTCGGCTCGCGTCATTACCGACCGCGAAACCGGGCGCTCACGCGGTTTTGGCTTCGTGGAACTCGGAGCAGCGGACGACGCGACCAAAGCCATCGGCGAATTCAACGGCATGGACCTCGAAGGCCGCGCACTCCAAGTGAACGAAGCGCGCCCTCAGGAATCGCGTGGCGGCGGGGATCGTTCCGGCGGCCGTGGTGGCTATTCCGGTGGACGCTCTGGCGGCGGAGGCGGCCGGCAACGCTACTAACTGCCCGGGAGCTCCACGGCGATTTTCTGTAACTTCGTTGCTCGTCTTCGTGCGCCGTTTGCGGTGCGCGGCGGACGATGCTCTTTGTAAATTGGAGGATCTGCTTATGACAGTTTCAGTTGGCCAATACATCAAGCACTTTCAGTATGGTTGCGGGGTCATCACCGAATCCAGCCTGGACCGCACCACCATTGATTTCGACACGCATGGCCTCAAACTATTCGTCACCAGCCTGATGGTTATCGAACCTGCGGAAGGAACACCTCCGAAGCGCCGCCGTGCCAAGCGTGTTAAGGCCGTGAAGCCTCTACCCACACTCGCTGCAAAGGTGTTTGTGCCCGGTGCCAAATGAGCACCGGCCTCATCGTCCAATACATCGGCTTCCAGGCGAAGCCTCTTTCACGGGAGTACACATTCCATGTCCGTGGGCCCGCCGAAGAGCGCGATTTTATTTTGAACATTGCCAACGAGGCCTTCATCTCTCATCGCGCTCGTTACCAGGATGCTCCGTCTATCTGCTCGGAGAGGTTACAAGCGGAGCTGGCCGCTCATTCAAACAGCCCCTCGGAAACACAATTTGTGATTACGAGCGCGGAACTGGATTCCTACCGGGCGGCTCGCTCGCCGAAAACTCCTCAAAAACTCTGGGGACGCAAGCCGCAAGAAGATTACTAGCCGCCTGATCCTCTGATGCGGCGCCATCTGGAATTCTTGCCTGGTTACCAGGCCTGCCCCTCGATCCCTCCGAAATTGCTGGGACTCCTTAGCTCGCTACCGTTCACCCCGTATCCTTCACCTCTGCGCGTGCTTACGTTCTTAGCGTGAGGACGGGGCAAGGCACTTGGCGCACCAACTCGTAGGCGGTCTCCGGAAGCCCAGTCCGCATGAATCAGCCCGCCCCACAGGGAAGAAAGCAACGCATTATCATCACCAATGATAATGAACTGGTCGCCAAATTTTTCCAGATGGCTCTGGAACGCGCGGGCGGTTTTTCCTGTTTGATCACCGAAGATGTGCCCGGCATCCTCCGCGAAGTCGGGGCGGGCGAAGTTGACCTCGTCCTGCTGGATGTCTCTCTGACCAATGCCGAATGGGACGGCCGTAGCATCAACGGCGTCGAGCTGTGCCGCCTTCTCAAGGAAAAATCCTCCCGCCGCCTTCCCGTGATCCTCGCTACCGCTCCTGCGATGAGCGGCGACCGCGAACGCCTCCTCGAATCTTCTGGCGCCGATGGCTACCTCGAAAAGCCCGTCTACGATTCCGCCCAACTCGTCGCCAAAGTCTGCGAAATCATGGCCTGACTCGCCTCACTTGCAGTCGCGGTTTCACGCCGCCCCCTGGTTTTTCCTCGCTGTTGTTGGGCTCGTCTTCTGAGGCGCGTTGTTTGTGCCCCGGAAGGGGTTGCGGGGCGGGCCGCTCCTGGGCTTCCTCCGTAAAGGCGTAGCACCGCTGCGCCCCAGTTGAGCGGAATCTCAACCCAAATCTCGGTTTTCAGTGTGAATTATTGTCGCAGGATCCGGCGTGGCCGCTCACGACAGCGTCGCGTTCAGAACTTCCCGCAGCAATTCCTGTTTCTGCGGCGCGAGCTTCTTTCCCTGCCCGGTGAGATAAAACACGTCAATCGCCTTCTGGCCCTCCGTATCAATCAGCGCCACTTCAATGTTGCAGCCCAGACGCGACAATGCCGACCCAATGCCATACAGCAGCCCCGGCCGGTCCTGGGTCATGATTTCCATCAGCGTGCACTGATCCGACGACGCATCGTCGAAATTCAGCGTCGTTGGCACGGCCACCTTCGGCGGACGCGCCAGTGCTGCGGCCAATCTTCCCTTCAAGAGCGGCTCCAGCGCCTGCTTCCCGTTGACGATGTCCGCGATGCTCTGTTGGAACCGCGCAATTTCCCCAGGATTCAGCTCCAGCGTGCGGTGCAGGTCCACGAAGTTGAACGTATCCAGCACAACCCCGGCGGCATTCGCAAAGGCGTCGGCCTTCACAATGTTCATGCCCCACGCCGCCAGCACCCCCGCAATCGTCGCGAACAGCGCCGGCCGGTCCGCGGACAGAAGCGTGAGTGTATACGCGTGGTGTGTCGCCTTGACTTCGGTCTGCACGGGTTCCGCACCCAGCTTCCGGTACAACGCAAAGTGCGCCGCAATTTCCGCCGGCGAGTGCACCGCCAGGTAGCGCCGCGGGAATCCTTCGAGGAACCGCTCTATATCCACCTTTGAGGCGCCGAGCGCCAGTTGCCGCACTTGTTCCAGCAGGATCGCTTCGTCGGAAGCGTGCAGCCGGTCGCGATCCAGCGTCCGGCTGAAATAATTTGAGGTCGAAACGAACAGCCGCCACAGCATTTCCGCTTTCCACGGCGTAAGCGCTTCCGGGTTCACCGCGTGGATGTCCGCGTAGGTCAAAAGGCACAAGCGCTGCAACCGCTCATGTGTGACCACAATGGTCGCAAACGCCGAAACCGTGACGGGATCGAAAATGTCGCGGCGCTGCACCGTCGCGGACATGTCCAGATGGTGCTCAATCAAAAAGTGAACTTCCGCCTTTTCTTCCGGCTCGAGTCTTAGCCGGTCGGCGGCAGTTTCCAGCGCCTGCAGGCTTCCCGCAACGTGATTCTCCACCGGCATGCCTTTGCCCACGTCATGCAGCAGCAGGGAAAGAATCAAGAGGTCGCGGCGGTCCACCGTGCGCCACAGTTGCGTGAAGTGCGCGCCGCGCGAATCCGGCGGCTCGGCCAGCTCCTGCAGGTGCTCGATCGTGCGCAGCGAATGTTCGTCCACCGTGTAACGATGATAAAAGTCGCGCACCACCAACGAATCGATGGTGCGGAATTCCGGCAGCACTTCAATCAGCATTCCCAGCCGGTGCATCGGCCGCAACGCCATCCCCGGGAAATCCGCGCCCAGAATCTCGCTCAGCACCGGCCATGCAATCCGTGAATTCCGCTGCGGCAATTCGGGATGCGTCATGATGTAGGCGATGCTGCGTTCGGCCTCGCGGCTTACTGGCACTCCCGTACGCGACGCCTCGGTCAATAGGGCATAAGTCACATTGCGATCGGCATAGGCCTGCTCATTCGTCAGTTCCAGCAATCCATCGCGCAGCATGAAGGGCTTTCCATTCGTGCCTTCCTGCCGCGCTCCCAGCGTCGCGTTCACCAGCCGTTGCCGCAGCGTCATGGTGGTTTGCGGCCGCTGCTCCATGTAGCGCAGCAATTGCCGGTTCAGCGTGCGCGCGTGCCGGAAATACAGCCGCATCCATTCGGCGGCATTGCGTCGCAGATTGTCGTCAATGCCCAGCGAGCGTTCCGCCGCCCCCGCCTGCAATTCGTACGTCAGCGTGTTGTCGTTTCGCGCGTTGCTGTAATGCAGAAAGCAACGGATGGCGCTCAGAAACTCCACCGCATTGCGAGTTAGCTCGTCTTCGTTCACCGGGCTGATACGCGGATCGCGGCGGTCGCCCGCAAGTTGCCGCATCCACAGCGTCGCGTGGTAGTCGCGCAAGCCCCCCGGCGCCTCCTTGACATTCGGCTCCAGGTGAAAAATGGTGTTTCCGTAGCGGTTCAGCCGGTCGCGCGTCAGCCGCTGCAATTCGTTCAGCAGAAACGGCCGCGCCTGCCTTTCCGGGCCGGACATCACTTTCGCGTCCAGCTTTTCAAAGAGTGTAGCGTCGCCATCCAGGAAGCGCCGGTCCAGCATGGCCAGGTGGAATTCCGCGTTGTCTTCTTCGATCCGCCGGCACTCGTCCAGCGTGCGCCCCGCCGAACTCACGCGAAATCCCAGGTCCCACAGCGTCCGCGAAAACTCCGCGATCAGCGGCCGGAATTCTTCCTCCGACTTATCGTTCCCAAAGAGAAACAGCAGGTCGAGGTCCGAGTAGGGAAACAGCATCTCGCGGCCGTAGCCGCCTAGCGCCAGCAGGCAGAACCCCTGCGCCGGCGCTTGGCGAACCCGCAAGAGTTCCGCAAAAACCTGTTGGATCGTGCGGTCCGCCAGCTCACACAACTGCCGCAGCGTATCTTGGGCGCTGGCACCGTTATCAAACAGTTTGCGAATCCGCTCGCGCTGGGCTTCGCACTGCGGCCCCAGCACTGAGAACGAGCTCACCGGTTCTGTCATTTTGTTGTTCGGTCGAAAGCCGGCTTCTAGACCTGAGCGGGGGGAGGCCATCGTCATGCCTAGTGTCGTTCCAACTTGTTCCAGCAAATCCCTTCGAGAATACTCTCTCCGAGTTCGCAGCAGATGCTTGAACCGTCATTTGCTCCAAATAGTTGGAATGGCACTAGAGCACGCCCTCGCCGCGTTCCTCATTCCGAATCCGGATCGCTTCCTCGATCCGCGATAGGAATATTTTACCGTCTCCGATTTTGCCTGTCTTGGCGCTTTTCAGAATTGCTTCCACCGCGCGATTCACCAGCCCATCTGCCATCACCATCTCCAACTTGATCTTCGGCAGAAGATCCACGGTGTATTCCCGGCCGCGGTACACCTCCGTGTGGCCCTTTTGGCGGCCGTGGCCCCGCACCTCGGTCACGGTTATCCCCTCGACGCCGATTTCCAGCAAGGCCTCTTTCACCGATTCCAACCGTGACGGTTGAATGATCGCTTCAATTTTCATCATACAAATTTCCGCTCCCGCCACATGATGGAAAGGCTTTCACCTTCCCTTCACGCTTCCAGGTTATACCCTTCTTCACCGTGCAGGGTGATGTCCAGACCGGCAATCTCGTCCTCTTCGTGAACGCGCAGGCCCGTCAGCAGATCCACCAGCTTCAAGAGAACACTCGTGCCAACCAGCGCAATACCCCACGCTATCAATACGCCCACCGACTGGTTACCCACCTGCGCCCACCGCCCATCCAAACCGCCCACGGGCTTCCCTGCACCGAAAATCGGGTTGATCGCGGCTTGCGCGAACACGCCCGTCAGCAGCGCCCCGATTGTTCCTCCCGCCCCGTGTACCCCAAATGCATCCAGCGCGTCATCATAGCGTAATCTTCCTTTGATCCGTGTCACCATCCAGTAGCAAAACACGCCGGCCATAAAGCCTATCGCCAAAGCTGGCATTGGTCCCACGAAGCCCGCTGCGGGCGTGATCGCCACCAGCCCGGCCACCGCTCCCGAAATCGCTCCCAGCGCGCTGGCCCTTCCATTCCTCAACCACTCCGCCAAGCTCCATCCCATTGCCGCCGCCGCCGCTCCGAAATGCGTGGCCACGAAGGCGCTTGACGCCAGCCCGTTCGACCCCAGTGCGCTCCCGGCGTTGAATCCAAACCACCCAACCCAAAGCAGGCATGCCCCTGTAAAGCTCAGCACCAGGCTGTGCGGCGGCATCGGCTGTCTCGGATACCCCGCGCGTTTTCCCAGATGCAATGCGCAAACCAGCGCGGAAACCCCCGACGTGACATGCACCACTGTGCCGCCTGCAAAATCCAGCGTCGGGAATCGCCCCCCGGTCGCGTTCAAAAACCCGCCCTTGCCCCACACCATGTGTGCCATCGGCGCGTACACCACCAGAAACCACAGCGTCATGAACAGCACCGTGCCGGAAAATTTCATGCGCTCTGCGGTCGCTCCCGTGATCAGCGCCGGCGTGATGATGGCAAACATCAATTGGTAAATCATGAAGGTGGTCTGCGGGATCGTGCCGGCATAATCCGCATTCGGCGTTACGCCGACCCCCCGCAGAAACGCATGCTCGAAATTTCCGATCACCGGCCCGCTGCCGCCGAAGCACAAGCTATAGCCCACCAGCGCCCACAGCACTGTGATCAACGCCATCAGCGCAAAACTCTGCATCATGATCGCCAGCACGTTCTTCTGCCGCACCAGTCCGCCGTAAAACAGCGCCAGCCCCGGCCCGGTCATCAGCAACACCAGCGCCGCGCTCACCAGCATCCACGCGTTGTCGGCCGACGACTGCGCTGCCACTACTTTATGTTCGAGTTGATCCAACTGCACGGTGATGGCTTTGGGAACTTCCGGGGTGGCGGCGATTGCGGTGGGGGCGGGAGGTGTTGCGGGGACTTGCGATTGCTGGGCCAGCAGGGGAAGCGCGGTCAGCAGCAAGGTCACCAGGCAACAACACACTACGCCCTTCCACTTCATCGGACTCTCCGCTGCGAAAAGATTGAGGCCTGGCTGTTCAGGGTCGCTCGCTTCTTGTCTTGGGAACCTTCCAGAATATAGCGCCGATTATACTCACCCGACCACTTCCGGGGCGTGCGAAATTTTGCTGGTCCCAATTCGTTTTTCCTATCCATGCGCCCGCAAGAACCTTTGTTTTCTTTCGCTCGCGAATGCGTCCGCTTCGCGTGTAGGCCGCGGGATACGCACACCGTCCGCGACTTGCCACGTCAATCGGATGGCCGTCTCCAGGCTGACCCGGTGGCCTTGCGACACGTAAACCGGCCGCACTCCCCTTCGCGTCCGCACCACGGCTCCAATCCTCTCTCCCTCCGCCCTTTCGTCCACCAATGGCGTCCAGCTACCCGCCTCTTCCCCCAGCTCGCCGTGCGTACCCACCAGCAGGCTCTTGGCGCAGCCGATTGCCGCCCGGTCCAGCAGCACTCCCAAATGGCATGCCAGCCCAAATCGCCGCGGGTGTGCGTATCCTTGCCCGTCGCAAAACAACAGATCCGGCAGTTCCCGGAGCTTTCGCAAGGCCGCCAGCAGCGCCGGAATCTCACGGAAACTGAGCAGCCCGGGAATATAGGGGAATTGCAATGGCACCACTGCGCTCGCCCGCTCAACCTCTTCCATTTCCGGAAAGCGGTACATCACCACGCAGCCTATCGCCCGGTTGGACTCCCGCAACGCATTCCATCGGCCCTTGCGATTCTTCAGCGCCTGCGAGCCCGTCAGCACAAACGCCGCGTCAAGTCCCGCCACCGTCCGAAGCTCCGGCAAGCGGTCTGCCCCTTCCCACTCTTTTCGCAACTCCTCCTGGATCGCCCGGGCCCGTTCCGGCGCAACTCTCCAGGCATGTCTCTTGGCCCATTCCCGTGACTTGTACTCCATGCCTATCATCGTATAATGCAACAGCCGCAAATTACGTCACTGCCTTGCGGCGAGCCAGCGTCTCTTGAAATTCACTGAGGGGAACATCGCATGACCCTGCATCCACCCTTGGAAGTCTCCGCGCGTGAAACCGCCGGAATCCACTATGTCGGCGTCCATGGCCGCCTCACTATCGGCGATCCCAGCGAGCGTTTGCTCGAATTCGTGCAAAACCTGGTCCAGCAGGGCGCCCGCAAAATCGTCATCAACCTCGACGACATCCCCCAGATTGACAGTTCCGGCATCTCCGTCCTCGTGAAACTCTCCATCTCTCTGGCGCGCCTCAGCGGCTGCTTGCACCTGGTCATCCGCCAGGGCCGCGTGCGCGACGCCCTCACGGTCACCCGCCTCGTCGAAGCCATTCCCACCTTCGAATCCGAGGACCAGGCGCAAGCTTTCTAGCCCGCTTAGGGCAAGAGAAAAGTCGTACCTTTCCAAAAAGAATTGGCGGCAACTTCGAGTTCTGTTATACGTACGATGATAGGTACCTGCCCGCGGCACACCTTCCGAAACGCACACCGCACGCCCGGGTTCGCTCCAGAACGGAGGCATCCATGGACATGACCGTGGAACACCTGGGCTCTGTGCAATTCGAGATCAAGACGCGCGGCCACGCGATCGTGAGCGACCAGCCACTGGAAAACGGCGGATTCGACGAAGGCATGACGCCGCCGGAATTGCTGCTGGCGTCGCTGGGGTCGTGCGCCGGCTATTATGCGGCGCAATATCTGCGCAAGAACAAACTGGCGACGGAGGGAACGCGCGTCCGGGTGACCTGTGAAAAAGTGAAGGACCCGGTGGCGCGAATGACCAATTTCGTGGTCGAAGTGGACGCGCCGGTCGAATTGACGAAGGAACATCGCCAAGGGGTGGAAGAAGCGGTGGAGCACTGCTTGGTGCACAACACGCTGTTGCACGCGCCCAAAATCACCCTGAAGGTGGAAGGGGCTGTTGCAGCGCGGAAGTGAAGTTCAACCGGCGAGTATCTTGCCGAGTAGTTCCCTCAGAATCTTTCGACAAACCTTGCGGCTTCCCGCCCTGATTTATGGGCGTGTGATGAGGATGTCGCCAAGGACGAGTGCGTCCATCTGAGTTCGCACGAAACAATCCAGCGCCTCTTCGGGACGGCAGACGATGGGCTCGTTGTCATTGAACGAGGTGTTTAAAACCACCGGCACGCCGGTTTGCCGCGCGAATTCGCTGATGAGGGCGTGATAGCGCGGATTTGCTTCGCGGGTGACGGTTTGCAGACGCCCCGTGCCGTCAACGTGCGTAGGCGCAGGGATTTTGTCGCGCTTGTCGGGCTGGACGGAATAGGCCAGATTCATGAACGGGGAAGGGTAGGACTTGGTGAACCATTCGCCGGTTTTTTCCGCAAGGATGGAGGGAGCGAAGGGGCGGAAGATTTCGCGGTGCTTGATCCGGCGATTCAGCGTTTCTTTCATTTCCGGGCGGCGCGGATCGGCGACAATGCTGCGGTTGCCGAGCGCCCGCGGGCCCCATTCCGCGCGCCCTTGGTACCAGCCTAGAATTTTTCCTTCCGCTATGATGCCCGCTGTGCGGCGCATAAGCTCCAGCTCAGGTAGTTCCGAGATCGTGTAGCCGCCTTGAGAAACCGGACTGCCTTGAATGGCGGCGCGAATTTCCGCCGGCGTGTACCCCGGGCCCCAATAGGCATGATCCATCACGAACGAGCGAGGTTTACCGAGGAGTTGGTGCCAGACATAGTAGGCAGCGCCGACCGCGAGCCCGGCATCGCCCGCGGCGGGATGGACGTAGACCTGCTCGAAGGGTGTCGTGTCAAAAATCTTGCCGTTGGCAACGCAATTAAAAGCCACGCCGCCCGCGAGACACACGGCCTTCGCGCCCGTTTGCGTCGCCAGCTTTTTCAGCATGCCCAAATAGACTTCTTCGAGGCGCGCCTGCAGCGAGGCCGCGAGATCGCGGTGGCGCTGTTCCAAAGGTTGTTCCGGCAGGCGGGCGGCTCCGCCAAGCTTCCTGGACATGGCATCAGAGAAAAGTTTGCCGAGGACCGGCGTTTTGTCCGATTCGGCCCAGGACATTTCCGGTCCGGTTTTGTGATGGGTGAAATAGTCGAGGCCCAGGAGAAAACCGAACTCGCCACCGTCGGAGTTGAAGCGCACGATATCGCGAAAAGCGTCCAGATACTGCGGCTGGCCGTACGCAGCGAGACCCATCACTTTGTATTCGTCGCCGAATTTCAAGAAGCCGAGATATTGCGTGACGGCGCTGTAGTACAGGCCGAGCGAGTGGGGAAAAGCGATGGCGCCATCGATTTGCATGCGATCGCCCCGGCCGGTGCCCCACATGGAACTGGCAAAATCACCGAGGCCATCGGCGGAAAGCAGCGCGGCATGCTCAAACGGAGAGACGAAGTACGTGCTGGCGAGGTGAGCCTGGTGGTGCTCGACGCGATGAAAGGTGGCCTTTATTTTCGCGGGGTCGCTGTCAAAGGCCCAAGCGAGCGCTGCGGGAATGCCCGTGAATTTTGAGATGACCCTGATGCGCTCGCGGGCAAAGGAAGGCATGCGCAGGGCATAGAAGAGCTTGGTAGCCAGCCGCGCGTATGGATTTCGCGGGACGGCCACGTGATCAAGGTCCGCGAGCGTGAGGCCGGCTTCCTTCAGGCAGTAGCGAATCGCCGCCACGGGGAATCCCGCCGCATATTTAACGCGATTGAAGCGTTCTTCTTCGACAGCGGCAATGAGCCGGCCGTCACAAACCAACGCCGCGGAAGCGTTGCCGTGGTACGCATTGATTCCGAGAATGTTCATGTGCAGAGCTGCCAGTTTACCTCGATTGGCGGCGTGTTTCCGAGGGCGGAGCCGGGGAGCAGAAGTCCGCGGCTAGTGCCGTTCCAACTTGTCCCAGCAAATCCCTCTGAGGATACTCTCTCTGTGTTCGCGTTAGATGCTTGGAGCGTCATTTGGCCCAAATAGTTGGAACGGCACTAGCACAAATGCCGGCGGCACCATTCATTCAGCACATAAAGCGACCACGGGCGGGACCACGTGGTCTGGCCGTGCAGAAAATTATCCCACACCATACTGACGCCTGCCGTATGCAAATGAGGCGCGAGAGCGGGCGCCAGATTCGCGAGACTCTCTTCGATGCGCGGCCGCAGAGCGCCACGCAGCCATTCTTCCCACGGCAGTGTGAAAGTGCGTTTCTTCTGTTGCAGGATGCCCTGCGGCAGGAGATCCTGCACGGCGGCGACGAGCAGCGCTTTGTGCCGGCCGGGCTGCACGCGCGCTTCGTCGGGAAGGGCGCACATGAATTCGACGAGCGCGGTATCCAACAAAGGCACGCGCACTTCCAGCGAGCGGTCCATGCTGACGGAATCGGTGTCGCGCAGAAGAGTGTTGGCCATATAGGTGCGCAATTCAAGCCAGGAGATGCCGGCGATGGGCTCGAGGAGATGAGCCTGATCCGCCACACGTTCCAGCCAGGCAAGCCAGGTGGGGTCGAGGGAAACGCCGTCGGCTGAGATGCTGCTGCTGCGGAAGTGAGGATCAGAGAGCCGCGCCAATTCGGAGGGGGGAAACAGGAGCCGCGTGAAGAAATAAGGATGAGGGAGCGCGTCCGGCATGAGCCAGGCGTTGGTGGCCTTGCGAACGGCATCGGCCGAACCGCGGTGTCCGAGGAATGTGCCCACCAAAGGAGAGCTGACACGACGGAAGGCGCCCGGAACAAACCGAGCAATGGCGTCCATGCGCGCAAGCTTGGGAGTGTCCGCAAAGCTCTGATATCCCGCGAACAGTTCGTCGCCACCGAGGCCGGAGAGGGCCACTTTCAGGCCCACCTGGCGCGCCGCCCAAGAAACGAAGTAGGTGTTGATGCCGTCCATGGTGGGCTGATCAAGGGCCGCGACGGCTTCCTCCAGACGGACGAGCATGTCGGCGCCCTGCAAAGGCACATCGGTGTGCTGCGTGCCTGTGTGTTTGGCCACTGCCCAGGCACGCAACCCTTCATCGTAGGCGGTATCGGGAAAAGAGAGCGTGAAGCTGCGAATGCCGGGCTCTTGACGCGCGGCGAGGGCAGCGATGGCGCTGGAGTCCAAGCCGCTGGATAGAAAAAGCCCCACGGGGACGTCGGCAAGGAGATGTCCGCGGATAGATTCTTCCAGAAGCGCGCGCACGCGGGGAACGGCAGAAGAGAAATCTCGCGGGCGCTTGGGATCGCGTGCCGCGGGACTCTGCAGAGAATCCCACCAGGGACGCGTTCGGGGGACTTTGCGACGGTCCGGGAGATGAAGAAGCAGGCGATGGCCCGGCGGGAGCGAGAAGGCGTTTTCGATCAGAGTGACGGGTTCGGAAACGCTTCCGAACAAAAGATAAGAGGTGAGGGCATCCGGGGAAATCTGGCGCGCCAGGGTGCCGGCCGCCAGCAGTGCGCGCAATTCCGAGGCGAACACAAAACCTTCGGAGGTTTGTGCGTAGTAGAGCGGCTTAATACCCAGCGGGTCTCGTGCCAGGAAAAGAACCGGGACCGTGGCGTAGTGTTTGCGCAGATCCAGAAGAGCAAAGGCAAACATGCCGCGCAGCTCGCCGAGGAGATCTTCGCCCCACTCTTCCCAGCCGTGAACGAGGATTTCCGTGTCGGACTGCGTTGCAAAATGATGCCCAGCAAGGATGAGACGTTCGCGCACTTCGCGGTAGTTGTACAGCTCGCCGTTGAATACGACGGCTACGTTGGCGGATTCGTTCCAAACGGGCTGGTGGCCGCCGGCAATGTCGATGATGCTGAGGCGGCGCATGCCGAGGGCGAGGCCTGCAGCCCGCGGGTCATTGGCGAGGAATCCGTCATCATCGGGACCACGATGGCGCATGGCCGCAGCCATGCTTCGCACACGAGACTCGGCTTCTTTGCTGTTAGAAGCGTAGGTGAATCCGCAGATTCCGCACACGCGGCTATTTTATCTCCGGACTGGTAAAAAATGCGGCTATTGCGCGGCTGAGGTTCACACGCAGGTGGAAACGCGGCACTTGCACGCGGCTATCGGCCAGCCAGGCGAGAAACACACGCAGGAGCAGGAGAAAGATTAAGGCGTTGACGGAGAGAAACAAATACATGAAAGAGCGGCGCTCGAGCAGTAGGCTCCAGTCAACGTATTCGTCCCAAGTCGGAAAAACACGATCAAGAACCCGGCGGATGTGAAATCCATGAAGCGGTAGCGACGCCAGTCGCACATGCGCATAGCTTTCGTAAGAGTAATCGGGAATGTAGCGTGGGATCAGGCCGGTGGCCTCGCGAAAAATTGCGGGGTTCTGGAGGTCCCGGCGCGTAAGCAAATTGCCGCGAGCATCCTTGATAAACGTGCGGTAGGTTGCGTCAACAATGACCCAGCGTCCATCGATATAGACTTCGGCGACCACGTGTTTCGCGGTGCGCTGGGGGGTAAGCAGCAGGAGGCGGCGCGATTCGACGCCCGCGCTCCGGGTAAGATTGAGGAAGGCGTTCGTGGCACTACCACACACTTCCAGGAGCTGGCGATAGTTAAGCGTGTCTTCCGGGTCGCGGGGAGAAAGCTGCACGGCCGGAGTGGCCTCCAGGCGCGGCGGGCCGTTGAGCATCCAGGTGAGAATGGCTTGCGCTTTCTCTTGAGGGGAGGCGGCCTCCGGGATGATCGCGTCGGAGAAGCCTTTCAAGTATTGACGAACGGAGTATTCCCACACCCCGTTCCAAAAGGTGGCAAGGATTGCTGCGGCGAGCAATAAATTGCACATCCACCAGCAGGAGCGGAAGATTCGGTGGCGGTTCACTCGTCGTCCCTTCGGACTGAGGAGGAATTGTCCTACGACGCGGGGTGTCCCGCAAGAGCCGCATAAACATTAATCATTTGTTCAACTGGCTGATTCCATCCCAGGGCGTCAAGAACCGTTGCACAGCCCGCCTGAAACCTGGCGTAGAGAATACCATCGTGAAGGAGCTCCTGGACGCCATTCGTGAGAGCGATCTCGTCGTGCTTCACGACGAGTCCGGCAACACCGGCAAGTAGAGGCGCGATTCCGCACTGATCGGTGACAATCACGGGCGTCCCCGCGGCTGCCGCTTCGGCGGCGGTATTGCCGAAATTTTCGTTTTGTGAAGGCAAGACGAAAATGTCCGCGTCGCGATAGGCCTGCCATTTCGCCGTGTCGGCAAGCGCCGGAGAAAAGTGGACGCGACCTGCAGGGGCGATGGAGGCCGCCATCTTTTTCAGTCTGGCGAGCATGCCGGCTTCATCCGGCCCGACAAAGGCAAGATGCATGGGAACTTGCCCGTGAGTTTCCGATGCGACGATCTTCGCAAAGCACTGCAAGAGGAGATGGGGGCTTTTCTTTTCCGAAAGGCGGCCAAGGAAGAGCAGAAGCTTCGCCTCCGGCGGGATGCCCATGGCTTCACGAAAACGGCCGCGTTCGGGCAGGACGGGAGGGCCTTCAACGCCATTGCGCCGCAGAACAATTTTCTCTTTCGGAATGCCGCCGGCGATGAGCTCGGATTGTTCCTGCTCCGCCGTGGCGACCACCGCGCTTGCCCCGGCGAGCATTTCGCGCCCGAGGGAACGCTGGTACATGCGCTTCAGCCAGAGGTTGCGCACACGTGGCGCAAACATCCCGATGGGCTCGACAACATAGGGAATTTTCTTTTCGCGGCAGGCGGCGGCCACGCGAAGGCCGAGCAAATCGTACAGCCCAAATATGTGAACGACTTCAAATTCCTGCAATCGCGCGCGCAGGAAACGCGGCAGGGCGGGGTTCCAGCTTGCCGCGCGATAGTGGAGCCAGTTGCCCAGATAAATCGCCGTGACACCCGCGGATTTGCACCTGCGGCCAAAGGGATCGTGTTCGGCGCGCGGTTCGTTTGGAAGTTGCTGGAGCCGCTGGTCCAGCCCCCAGTCCGCAGTGAGAACGGTTATGGCGTGACCACGGGAGGCGAGCCCTTCGGCGAGCGCGCGTACTTTTACGGGCGGACCGCCAAATTCGAAGAACGGCGCATAACTCTGGGTGACATTCAGGATTCGCATAGTTCGCGGAGAATCTTCTTGAAGGCTTTGGCGAAAACGCTAAAACGAAAGTCGTTGTGGACGCGTTCGCGGCCCCGCGCGCCCATCTCCCGCGCCACTTCGGGATTGGATAGCAGGGCGTCGATCGAGGTGGCCAATTGCACCGGGTCGCCGTGCGGCACGACGTAGCCCGTGACGCCGTCCTGGATCACTTCCGGCGCGCCACCATGTGCACCGCCGATGACCGGCTTGCCGCGGGCCATGGCTTCCAGATAGACGAAGCCGAAGCCCTCTCCGCGGCTCGGCAAGGCAAAGATTTCGCAGGCGGCATAGCAGGAGGAAAGTTCTCCGTAGGTCAACCCAGAGAGGAAATGGACGTGGCGGCCCACGCCGCTGTCTCGCGCGATACCTTCCAGCCACGGGCGATCATCGCCGGCGCCGATGAACACAAGTTGCAGCTCCGGCCAGCGCAGCAACAGACGCGGCAGGGCGGTCATCAAGGTGTCCATGCCCTTGTAGCGCTCGCTCGCCAGCCATCTCCCCACGGTCAGCACGACGCGGCCAGATGGAAATTCCGGTGGTAGCGTAGCGGCAGGCTCGCCGACGATTTTCGATTCAAAGTCCGGATCAAGCCCCCAGGGAAGAACGCGGACGCGTTCCGGCGGCACGCCCTGGAGGGTGACGACATAATCCGCGGTGGCGCGGCTAGGAGCGAGGACCAAAGAGGCGTGGCGCAAGGCGCGGCGGCGGAGCGGAGAGAGCGGCTCCCAGACCTCGATGCCGTGCGTGCAGACGATGCTCTTCATGCGCGGCGCGGCCAACTGCATGGCACGCACAATCGGCGCCAGATTCACATGAGCCGCGAGCACGAGTTTGGGACGCCGTCTGGTCGCGCGCAAGGCGCTTGCGACAAATCGCGCCTTTCCGCGCGCGGCACCCGTGAAGACAAATTCGCGCTCGCCAACACGCATGCGGTGGAGTTCCTGCGTGTCGTTCAAGCTGAGCATGCGGTATTCCATCTTCCGGGAGGCAGCAAACTCGCTGAGAACGAACGCCATGTGGCGCCCTGCTTGCTGGATTCCGCCGGGTGCGTCGAGTTCAGGAAACAGTCCGATGAGCACGCGGTGAGTCTGACAAATCCGCGTGGGCGAAAGCAAGGACTCCTGTGAAGAAAAGTCCGCGCGGGAAATTCAGGGGCGGCGATTGCGGGTCAAGCTGACGAGTTCGGTAAGGCTGTCGAGATAAAGGTCGGCGGGGTGGGCGGCGCGATCGTGGACGCCGAATCCGTAGTTGACGGCCACGGCAAGCGTGCCGGCATTGCGGGCGGTCTGCGTGTCCACTTCGGAATCGCCAACCAGGGCGGCGTGTGCGGGGGAAACACCAAGCTCTTCGAGAATTTTGAGCGCGCCGGTGGGATCGGGCTTCTTTCTTTCGAAGCTGTCTCCGCCGTAGATAGAGCGGAAGTATTTGGCCAGGCCAAGCCCTTGCAGGATGTCAACGCTCATGTTCGTGGGCTTATTGGTCAAGACCGACATGGGATGGGTGGCGAGTGCATCGAGGGCTTCGACGACGCCGGGATAGGGCCGCGTGGCATCCAGCTTGTGCAGTTGATAGTGAGCGAGAAACAGGGAGAGGCCGGTGCGGCGCTGGTCTTCGGTGGCCCCGGGACCAAGGGCGCTGGCTATTAATTGAGGTGCGCCGTGGCCAATGTAGCTCGCGACGAGGTCGGTGGGGAGCTCCGCGCGGCCCATCTGCCGCAGCATGGCGTTGACGGAAGTCACCAGGTCCATCTTGGAATCGATCAGCGTGCCATCCAGATCGAACAGGAACGCGCGAAGCACAGGGAAAGTTTGGCTCATGAACGAACGATTATTCTAATACGAGGGCAAGTCTACGTTCATTCCCGAGGAAGTGCACGAAACAGATGACTTTCAAATTATGCAACTGGTCATGGATTAGGGCTATCGGCCACCCGGACGGCCGTCCACTCACCCCTAATACCGGCCTTGTCCACGAAAGTGCCGACGATTTTGTCTTTTGTCATTTTCCCAATAAAGAATGTCTTCACATGCTGCCCGTCGGGTTGGCTGATGGTTATGGTAAATGCCAGAAAATCCCCTTCTTTGTGACCAAAATCGATTTCCTCTTTTTCACCGTTCCGGCCCAGGGCTTCACCATCCAGCCAGTCTCCATTGGGGCCAGATGAGTACAGTTTGAACACCGGTGCGTATTTGCCGTGCGCGCTTCTCATTTGTGCTTTCCACGTTCCAAGGCCTAGCCATGCGTAATAGATACTAAGTTCCGGTGGAGACGCCACAATTTCAACGATGGCAGGTGATTCCAGAAATTCCACGTCCGTGTTACCGTCCAAAAGTTTATAGCGGAAGGTCACATGAAAGGTGGCTGGGGAGTGGGTGACGAATTTCCACGTTCGAGCATTGTCCACGGCGGCCGTGCGAAGCAAGGGATGACCTGTCTCTGCCTCAGCATCGCGCACCGATTCCCCATCGGTAGTGATCTTGACGCGCACTTCCCCTTGGATTCTTGTTTGGCGTGCGAGCGGTGGATAAATTGGTACGGCGTGCTGAACCACTTTGGGCAGTACTTCAGGAGATTCCTGCGTGATTGCGCAAGGCACAGCCGCCAACAATGCTGACAACATCAAAACAGTGCGGGCGCGCGTCATTGCTTTCTCCGTTTCAGAATGACTGCCGTCGCGTCTGAATCGACTCCGCGCCACAGAATGCCAGAACTGCCAACGCGTTATAACGTATAAAAAGAGTACTGCCGCGAGTGACTAAAAGCAAAGGTCAGAGAGGAGGTGCCACCAGAGGGAAGCAGTGCGGCGTTAGCACGTTGCTATTGCGTTGCTATTGCGTTGCTATTGCGTTGTTGTCAGCTCTGTAAGGATCCTATAGAAGTGCAAGCTCCTAATGAACGCGGTGATCGGTGATAGACCCATTGCCGAAGTAGGGATGGACATGGTGTTTTCCGAAAGGGCGGGACCTCACGTAAACTAGAAGGCTGCTTGCGCGACAAAGAACTTCTTGGGAGTTCTCATGGCTTCGGTTTACCCGTTTCGTGCATATCGTTATAACCCGAGTGTCGCCGCGTTCGATCGCGTGCTGACACAGCCCTACGACAAAATTACCCCTGCGATGCAGGAGAAGTATTACGCGGCCGATCCGCACAATCTCATCAGCATCGAAAAAGGCCGCACGCTTGAAGGCGACACACGGGAGCACAATGTCTACACGCGCGCGGCGGTCACACTAAAGAAGTGGATCGCCGAGAAGGCCGTGGTGCGGGACGACGCCCCGGCGTTCTATGCGTACACGCAGGAGTACAACGTGCCGGGGACTTCGCTGCGGCGGACGCGGCGGGGCTTCATCGGCCTGGGGAAACTGGAGGACTATTCTGCCGGGGTGATCTTCCGGCACGAGCACACACTCTCCGGGCCGAAGGCGGACCGGCTGGAGCTGCTGCGCCACACGCGCACGCACACGGGACAGTTGTTCATGCTCTACGCCGATCCACGCAGACAGGTGGATGCGATTCTAAGCGAGGTCGAAAGCGCGCACCCCCCCGTCACGCAACTGGCCGATGAGTACGGCGTGATTCACCGCTTGTGGCCGGTTGCCGAGCCAGAGCGGATCGTCGCGATTCAGCAAGCGATGGCGGATCAGAAGCTGGTGATTGCCGATGGCCATCACCGGTATGAAACCTCGTTGAATTTCCGCAACGAATCGCGAACGCGCGCCGGCAAGATGATCCCCGATGCGCCGTACGAATCCTCGATGATGACGTTCATCAACACGCACAGTGAAGGGCTGACGATTCTGCCCACGCACCGGGTGGTTTCCCGGCTGCGAGACTTTTCCTGGAGCGCGGTGCGCCGCTTCCTGGAGCCTTGGTTCGCCACGGAAGTGTTTTCGTTCGCGAAGGACGCACAACGCCTGGAAGCGGAGCAGAAGTTCCTGGGATGCCTGGCGGCCGGCAAAGCGCAGCATGCGATCGGCGTTTACCCCGCGGTCCATGCGGCAAGCCGCGCCTTCTTCGTGCTGACGCTCCGGCCGGAAGCGGATATTACGCAAGTGCTGCCGGGAATTTCGGCGTTGCAGCGGGAATTGGATGTAGTCCTGCTGCACCAGGGCATTCTGGAGCCGGCGCTGGGGATCACGGCGCGCGCCGTGGCGTCGGAAGCCAACTTGACCTACGAGCGTGAAGCCGCAACGGCATTGGCGGCGGTGGACCGCGGGGACGCGCAAGCGGCTTTTCTGCTGAATCCCGTGGATGTGGATCTGGTGATGCGGGTCGCGACCGCCGGCGAAGTGATGCCGCAAAAGTCCACGGACTTCTACCCGAAGCTGCTGAGCGGGATCACGATGTACCGCGTTGCGGAATAGAAAACAAAAAGGACAGGCTGTAGCCTGCCCTTTTGAGAATTCCCAGCAAGTCGAGAAGTCTATGGGAGCTTACTTGGCAAAGCTGGCGACCGCTTCGGCTTCGGTGTTGGAGACATCGAAGATAGTCATCAGCTTGGTGATCTGCAGGACTTCTGTAAATTTGGCGCCCAGGTGGCAAAGACGCAGCGATGCGCCCTGGTTTTTTGCGCTGTGATGCGAGGCTACGAGTGTTCCAAGGCCTGCGCTGTCAATGAACGTGATATTGTCCATATTCAGCACAATCTTCTTTTTTCCCGCGGCCACTAGAGATTTCACCTTTTCGCGCAGGGCGCTACTCTCTTCGCCCAGAACGATTCGGCCATCCAACGCCACAACTGTTACGCCGTCCACTTCGCGAGTCGTTAACTTTAAGGCCACTTTACGTTCCTCCTCATCCATCAACGGATCCGGCGGCAACCCGGGCCGGAACCGCAAAGCATATCCGCTTTCCAGTATTTCGCAAAGCGGTCTTTTACCGGCTAAACCGCGTTGCGGTCAATAGTAGTCCGCGCAGGACATATAGTAACCGCAGACGTTGCAGATAAGCTTGCAACGCCGCGACTCCAGCCGCTGCGAGCAAATCGGACAAAACCGCGAGGCATCTTCCCAGGAGCTTCCGGACGTTTTGGCCGCGTGATCGCCACTGCTCGCGGACGCCACAACCGTTTCGCCCCGGACATCTTCCGGAGCGGATTCTTGCTTCCCGGTATTCTCCACGGCCTTTCGGTTATAGCACAACCCCAGTTCGGGGGAAAGCGCAGACGGCCCCAGGGGCCAGTGCCACGAAACTCCGGTAACATTGTAAAGCGCGCGCGCGTCTAATATGGTGTAGGGCAAGGCAGCGGGAATTCAGGTTAACCCCATGCGTAAATCACTTCCCTTGGTACTGGTTCTTCTCTTCACTCCGTTTGCTGCAAATGCACAACACGCGGCTAGGCCGGCTGTGGCTCCGGCGGCGCTGGCTATGCATCCCATTGTAAACGCTCCGGTAGCTCACATGGCGCCAGTGGCGGGCATGGCGCCCGGACATCCCAATTCGCGCCCCGTGATGGGCGTTCACTCAAGATCCTCTCCTCGCAGCACGATGCGCCCAGCGTCTGCGCCGAGGCCTCCCGTGAAGCCGCGGAATGTCCCGGCAAATCCAATTTTTGTGGGCGCACCCGTTGCCGAGAATGACTTCGGCGTGCCTGGGCTGGGGTTTGACTACGTGCATTATGCGGCGACCCACCCGAATGGCGGACGCCATCACTTCGATGGAGGGGTCGTGCCCTTTGTGGGCGGCGGCATTTATGTACCTTACCCCGTTTACATGGAGGGTGGGGCGCCTGCGGAACCCGCTGTTGAAAGCAGTCCAGCGGAAGCGGAGCAACCGGCTCCGGCGGAAGAAGCTGCTGCGCGCCCAGCAGATATTGCCGTGCGGCCCTATGCGAATTTGAGTGCGCCGGTCGAGCCGGATTCTGAATTTGTGTTCGTGCGGCGGGACGGCACGGTTTTCTTTGCCGTGGCGTTCACCTTTGATAGCGCGAATCTTCGCTACATTACACGGGATGGTTTTCGCAAGACCGCACCCCTGGCGAGCCTTGACCTTGCGGCGACGCAACAGTTCAACGAACAGCGCGGATTGTCTCCGCGCCTTCCTTCCTGACGATTATTTCCGGAAAATTCCAACCCTGGCTTGGCTTGCGTCAACCCCTGCGCAGGGGTTGTGGCATGACGTAGCCCGAAACGGCGGGCAATCCCGCGCGTTCGAGCTGAACAGTGGTGTGCTCGATCCCGAACTCTCCCGCGACCTTTTTCTGGATCGCGGCGAGTATTTTTTCGCTTTCGTCCATGTGCATGTCAGGGATGCGCGCATGGCAACTCATGGCGTTATGGCCGCCGCCGAGGGACCAGATGTGCACGTCGTGGACCTCCTGTACAAATTCGACGGCAAGGATGGCGCGGGCGACCTCTTCGATTCGCATTTCGCGCGGCCGCCCTTCCAGAAGGATGTGCGTGGACTCGCGCAGAATGCCGAACGAGGAGTAGAGCACGAGCAAGCCGATGGCGAGCCCAAGCAGGGGATCGATCCAATGCGCGTTGGTGTGACTCATGATGACCGCTCCGGCGATGATGGCAATGTTGGAGAGGGCATCGCCAAAGTTGTGCACCAGGATGCTGCGAAGATTCAGGTCGGCATGCCCGCGAACCAGGGCCAGCGTAATGCCGCCGTTGACAAGCAGGGCCGCCAGGGAGGTCCAGATCATCCAGCTCTCGACCACTTCCACCGGGGCTCGCAAACGCTGGATGGCTTCGTAGCCAAGCCACAAGGAAAGCAGGACAAGAAAGAACGCATTGCTGAACGCCGCCAGAGTGCCGGCGCGGTGATACCCGTAAGTTCTCTCCGAATCTGCCGGGCGCTGCGCCCAACGCATGGCCAACCAGGAAATTCCCAGCGCGGGAACATCAGAGAGGTTGTGGACCGCATCGTTCAGCAGCGCGACAGAATGACCCAGGAGGCCGCCGAAGACCTCCGCGACAACCAGGCCGAGAGTTGCCACCATGGCCCAGGCCAAGACGGATGGCCGCATAGGCGGGTGCGCATGGTCATGGCTGTGAGCCTGGCCGTGTTCGTGGCCACGTTCCTGGCCGTAATGCGGTTCGTGGACGTGCATCTTTTTCATTCTACGAGCTTCGAGAGCGAAACGCAGCCCTTGGGAATAGCCGTGTTATTGGAAAGTATGACAACACAGGCCCGCGATTTCGTTGACGCCCCCTGCCATGACTGCCACCATCAGAAATGGCGAGGAACCATCGGCAACAAGCAGTTCACGACAGGGGTACCGGGTCGCAGCACCGGCGGAGATGACCAGTCCTATAGCCAAACTGAGTTTTTGGGGCGTGCGCGGTTCCACGCCCACCGTCGATCCCGCGACGTGGCGCTACGGCGGAAATACGCCATGCCTGGAACTGGTTTCGCCGGATGGCACACAGTTTATTCTCGATTGTGGGACCGGACTGCGCATGCTCGGGAACCGCTGGGCGGAAGGAAAAAACGGAGCGTCGGCGGATACTCACATTCTGGTCACCCACTACCACTGGGATCACATTCAGGGCTTGCCCTTTTTTGCGCCGCTCTATGTGGAGAAGAATCAATTCCAATTCTACAGTTTCCGCTCGAAATTCCTTGGCCGCGATTCCCTCCGGCAGGTTTTTGAAGCGCAGATGGCTTTGCCGTATTTTCCCGTGGATTTTTCGGCCATGAGTGCTCGCAGGAAATTCCGCGAAGTGGACGGCGGGGAGAGCTTCCAGATTGGCAAAAACAAGGTGAGCGCGCGCTGGCTGAATCACCCCCAGGGCTGCTTGGGATTTCGCATTGAGACTCCCGCCGGAGTCGTGGCGTATGCCACGGACAACGAACCCGGCGACCTGGCGTTGGAGAAAAGCCTGCGTGAACTGGCCGCTGATGCGGACATCTTCATTAACGATGCGCAATTCACTCCTGCGCAGTTGGACAGCAGGCGTAAGGGCTGGGGACATTCTTCCTGGCGCGAGGGCGTGAACGTGGCGCGCGCGGTGAATGCCAAGACGCTGGTGTTGTTTCACCACGATCCGGATTCCACCGACCGCATCGTCGACGAGATTCTCCGCGATGCGCGCGAAGAGTTTGACTCCGTGTTCGCTGCGAGCGAGGGCATGGTGATTACGCTGGGCACTGCCGGCGAGCCGGTACAGGCGCACATGCCTGGTTCGCGCACGGCGTTGCGGCGGGAAGCGCAATTCCGCGCTTGCGTGAGCGGCGTGACCGCGGATGGCCAGAAATTCGAGGAAGAAACGGTGGTACGGGACCTTTCTCTGCAGGGCGCGCTGATCTCCCTCAAGCACAGCCCGCGCATTCAGTCCGAACTTCAAGTCAGGATGGAAACGCCGGGGGCCGAGGGGGTACAGGAGATGCGTCTGCGAGGCTACGTGGTGCGTCTGGAAGAGGGCGCGGAACGCGGTACAACGGCTGTCGGGGTGGTGTTTACAGATTGAGATTTCCCGCGGCGAACGGCGCGGGATCGTGCGCGACCTTCCAAGAAGAAACTAGCTGAATTCGGCGATCTTCTTGTCGAGGTGCGCGAGAGCGGCTTCCAGAGACTTGCGGTGATTCGGGTTTGTGGCGTTCTGGAGATCGTTCAGGATGCGGGTACGAGAGAGTTGCAAGCCGCGGCGTTCTTGTTCCCGTAGGACTTGCTCGGCGGTCTTAGGGCCTTTTCCTTGGGATTCGGTCACTGATTTTTTCGCTTCCACCTGGGATTCCACATCTTTGCTTTCCCAACCACGTGCCATACCCTTATTTTGACACACATTTCGAGGCACCAAGGAGATTGCTGGAAGAAATTTCCTGGATTCATCCGGCGCTGACCGCACGACGTTTCGGGGTAGCAGGCAACACCTGTGGCAAGGCGGCGCGGATGGACTCTTCGGCGAGACGCGCGAAACGTTCGGCGAAGAAACCGGCAAATGCAAATTCCGCCTTGTGATCGGCCCAGCGGATTTGCAGCAGCCAGCGCTGCTCTTTCTCTTCCACGTGAAGACTCGAGATATCCGGCCCGGGCATCTCCAGAAGCGTGTCGAAATGGGCGTCCAGGGCCCAAATTAAAGTGGGGGAAATGAACAGGCGTACTTCCGCGGCCGGTGCGTTTCCGGGCTGATATTCGCCGCCACTGACGACCGTCCGAGCACCAAGTTCACGCGCTTTGCGGTCGGTGCTTGATTCGAGTTCGGCGGGCGGAAGCAAGATGGCCACGACAAATAGGAGCAATCCGAAACTCGCGGTGATCCAGCCGTTCCACAAGCTCAGCGGAAGAACTACGATAGCCGCCCCGAGACAGGCCAGAGTGATGCGAAACAACGTCCAGGACTTTTCGTTGCGGTGCAGTTGCAGCAGCCTGGGGAAGCGGTGAATCACCAGGAAGAGCGCCGCACCAAAGAAGGCCTTTGCCCTTTGAAAAAGCTTCTCGTGACGGGTAGGAGCGATGGCCGTAGGGGTAGTGCTCATAGGCTGGTCAGGTAACCATTCTACCTCACGGGATGCGCTTCGCAGGTAAGTTTCCATGCCCGGCTTGGCCCGCATTCCTCATCCGAGCGCGCCAAGAAAAAGGCCCGGCGGCAGCAGAACGTGACGAAGTCCAGCCGCCGCGCCGTGTCACGCGCCTGAAATTCTTTGCCATAAGAGCCATGAGGAAGAGCCCACCCTTTGCATAACCCGCAAAGGGTAAGCCACCCAAGCCTTTGCCTTTCATCACTCCCCAGTTATTTTCTAAAGTGGTATCCTGCCCGTGTGGAGCACGAATTCAAGGCAGGGGCTGCGCCACCCGCGAGGTCATATTTATGCAACGAATCTATAGAGTCCTCGTTTTCTTTTGTTTGTTAGCCATTTGGTTTTCCCACATGGCCCTCTGCGCTGATTTGGCGACCAAGAAGATGAGAACGACTGTACTTTCGAAGGGTTCTGTTCCGCCAGGTCGAATGCTGTTGGCATGCATCCACGAATTAGACAACAAACCTTATTCCGATCCGCAAATCAAAGATTGTGTTGGGCAACTTCGTGCCAATTATTTTATTCGAGATGTGGAGGTGCACATTCAGGAAGAGAGAGTTGAGGGTAGATGGGTAGACATTGAGTTCGTCTTGAGTGGAGAACCGTTGACAGTCGATGAATTTACAATTGAGACCTTCGACAAACAGGAGGCCGACATATGGAAATTCCTCTCTCTGGGCGATGGCAACCTACATGTGGGAGGGATGTATAGCTGGGAAGCCGAGTGTGACCTATGAAAGTATTAAGCAGTTCTATCGAGCCCAAGGACGATTGGTGGCAATGGTCACCAAACTGAACCTGGACTACAAACAGCGAAAAGCCTGGGTTTATTTCAAGGTGGTACAAGGGCCAACGACTCTACCACACCCATCAGTTCCCCCGTACGGTAAGGCTTGTAGCGATCACACCAGTTCTATCAGTTGGTACGAGACCGATGATGGCGTTCCCGTTGAACTGATTGAGTCCGGCCTCGCTTTGGCGTCCCCCTTTACATGTTTTTCTGATGAACTTGCTCAGCGAGATAAAACCTATCTCTCCAAATTATCGATCCTGTCCAAAGCTGTCGTGGACTACTCGGGCCCTTTCGGGGATCGAAGAATCGAATATAAACTCAAAGCGAAACCACTAAAGGTTGAGCAAATCAATCTCCGCGGCTTTGGAGACGTTCCATCTCATCTTGAAGACAGCGACCCGAGCCTCCTTAAGAATCTCAGTCTGAAAACTGGCGACTTCTTTTCACATTCTGCCGCAACCGACTGTGCCAATTACCTGAGAAAAGCATTTGTAAAGAACGACCATTTGGCCGAAATTGCAGTGCAAGAGGAACTGTCCGGCACAGATGCACTACGTGTAACCTTTTCCGTGCTGGTATTTCCGCTTCAGACAATCATCGTCGACGGTCAGGTAATAAAATGACTGGGCGGCGGCAGAAACTCAGAAAGTCGGTGGCGTATTTACCCAGATCAGCCATGTTTCGGAGCGTCCCGAGTTCCTCCAACGATGGGGTGTGGAGCTCTCAAAATAGAGGCTGTCGCCGGGTTTGAGAACGTAGTGTTCCTGTTTGTTCAGCCATATCTCGAATTCGCCGCGCAGGACGTGGAGAAATTCCTCGCCCTCGTGAGCGTAGGATTCGCCGCTGCCCCCGCCGGGTTTGATGCGGAAGAGGTGAGGCTCCATGGCGGTATTGCCCCAGGCGAGGAGTTCCATGCGGACCCCGGGAGAGGTTTCGAGGATTTTACGGTGCTCGGAGCGAACGAGGCGCTGGGTCTCGCCGTTGGTATCAAATAGCGACATGATGCTGGTTTTATAAAAGCGCGCGATGCGCCGCAGCGTGGCTACTGAGGAGTGCATCTGGCCGCGTTCCAGTGCGCTGAGAAAGCCAACCGAGACGCCGGTGGCGCGGGCCACTTGCGCGAGCGAAAGCCCGCGACGCACGCGCAAACGCCGGAATCGCTGGCCGGGGAGTTGCGGGGCGTCGACGGGGCTGTCGATCAGGCCCTGTTTTTTTAGGACGTGGACGATGGCGGGAGGATTGAGGCCGCGAGCCCGGCGCAAGAAGATGGCGCGCTGCAACAGGCGCACGTCGGACTCCGTGTACAGGCGATAGTGGCTCTTGGTGCGCCGCGGGGTAATGAGCCCGAGCGCTTCCCAGGAGCGCAACGCCGAGGAAGAAATCCTCAACCGGCACGCGACCTCCGAGATGCGCAGGAGGCTCGGTGCGGCCAAAGAATCCGATGGCTTGGAAAAATTCTTTCTGCTTGACACAGGTCCCGGCTTTCTCTAAGTTTGCTGGATTATAGTAAGGTTCCCGGGCCGCTAGCAACCACGAAGAATCGCAATAAATGGGTTGCGATTCTCGTGAAATTAGGAGTGATTTTAAATGAATCAAGTATCGCGCCTTGCGCAAGTGAAGTCTTTCTGTTGCCGGAGTATTTTCTTCGCGGCCTTCTTTTCCATGCTGTTCCTGCTGTCTGCACCGTACGCCGGCGCGCAGAGCACGGGCGGGCGCATCCGCGGGACAGTCACGGATGAGAGCGGAGGCGCAATCGTCGGCGCCAAAGTGAACTTGATCAACGAGGGCACGAATGTCTCGCGTGAAATGCAGACTTCGGGCACAGGTGCGTATCTCTTCCTCGAAGTGCCGGTTGGCAGTTACGAGCTGGATGTAAATCAACAAGGATTCAAGAAGTATGCCCGCAAGGGAATCGTTCTGGTTTTGAACGAGATTGCCACGGTCGACATTACGCTGCAGGTCGGCTCGAACGTTGACACGGTCGAGGTGACAGGAGCGCCGCCGGTGATTGACACCACGACGACGCAACTCGGGGCCGTGATGACCGACCAGTCCGTGCGCGAACTCCCCCTCAATTCGCGCAATACCTATCAGTTGCTGCAGTTGCAACCGGGCGTGCAGTCGCAGTTGGGCGCAGACCTGTTTTACGGCAGCAGCAATTCTGGGGTTGTATCGGTGAATGGCGGCCGCGGCCGGTCGAACAACTACATGGTGAACGGTGGAGACGGCAACGATATTTTCGTGAACGGACCGGCCATCCAGCCGTCACCCGATGCGATCGAGGAATTCCGGGTATTGACGAACACTTTCGACGCGGAGTATGGGCGCAACTCGGGTTCGGTGGTGAACGTAGTCACGAAGTCCGGAAGCAACTCCGTACACGGTGATTTCTACGAATTTTTCCGGAACAAGGTGCTGAACACAAAGGGATTTTTTGACAGTACGGTTCCGGATTATAAGCAGAATCAGTTTGGCGGGACGCTGGGTGGTCCAATTAAGAAGGATAAGAGTTTTTTGTTTGGATCGTACGAAGGGAACCGCCTACGCCAGGGCATCTCATCCGGGCAGGTATTCTTGCCAACAGCAGCGGAAGCTGGGGGGGACTTTTCGGCGGAGGGTCCGTTTACGGGAGCGGTTACAAACCCAACGTTTGCGCAGCAGTTGATCAACCGCTCCACGACTACCGGGGCAACGCCCCAGACATGTTCGAGCGCGATCGCTGCTTCGCCGGGTGCGGCTGCACTCGCGACGCTGGCGAGTCTACCGGAGGGTTCTCCCCTGATACAACCTGTTCCCTACGACTCGATTTTCCCGAACGGCATCGTTCCGACGGCATGTTTTGATCCGACGGCCATGGCCCTCTATCAGAATTACGTGGCGCCCGCCGGGACGGGAGTCGTGACTTACGCGCCGGACCGGAAAGATCGTGAAGATCAATTCACGTTGCGCTTCGATCACAACTTCACACCCGCACAACACTTCACGGCCTATTATTATTTCGATGATGATGACCGCACGGATCCTTTTTCCAACTTTCAGGCGGCCGGAGCGAACGTTCCGGGATTTGGGGGGCTCTTCAAAACGCGGGTCCAGCAGCTGAACGTGAGCGAGACCTCCACGATTGGTTCGACGGCAGTAAATGAGTTGCGGTTCAATTACTTCCGGGAAGGCCAGGGAAACCTGAATCACCCTCTGAACCTACTTACCAGCCTGCATGATGCCTGCGGATCGCTTGTACCGGCGGCGAATTGCTTCGCCGATCCCACCAATCCAACGTCAGGAATCACCACGAACATTCCGGGGCGGGAGGGCGTGCCGTTCGTTCAGGTGCTCGGCGGGTTTGTAATCGGGAACAACTTCGAGGGGGAACTGCCGCAGACGGGGAATACGTACCAGTTTTCAGACAATTTCAGCAGGCTGATAGGAACGCACAGCCTGAAATTCGGCGCAGATTTACGCCTTCAGAAATTCAACCAGTTCCTGTACTACAACATCAACGGAGACTTTACGATCCAGAACGGCGGGTCGGCAAATTCGTTGAATCCTGCCTCCTCTTCCGCCGACGCATATCCCGACTACTTCCTGGGGGTCCCGACGACGTATTCGCAAGGCGCAGCTCAGGCTGAAAACCTTACGAACTACGGCCTCTATCTGTTTGCGCAGGACAGCTGGAAGATCAAATCCAACCTCACGTTGAACTACGGTCTGCGGTGGGAACTCAACACACCGTACGTGGATAGCGGGAACCGCCTGCAAACCTTCCGGCCGGGACAAATTACGGCCAAGTACCCCTGCTGGTTGTCGCAGGCGGGCGCCGATACGATTAATAACACCGTTGGCAGCAGCGTTGTCGCGCCAGGAGATTGCGGTCCGAGCTCAGCGCAAAATGCATACTTCCCGACGGGGCTGGTGTTCCCCGGCGATAAGGGAGTTCCGCAGGGGTTAACGTCGACGTATTACAAGGCGATTGCACCCAGATTCGGCGTGGCCTACAGCCCCGGCTGGACAGAGGGCCCCTTGGCGAAGATTACTGGCGGCCCGGGCAAATCGACAATCCGCGGCGGTTATGGAATTTTCTACAACCCGATCGAACAGTTGGTGATGGAGCAATTCAGCGCCGAGCCACCGTTTGGAATCAGCGCATCTCTATCAAGCCCGATGTTCAACACACCGTATCTGGGACAGAACGGAGTGCAATCGCCAAACAACGGGGGAGGGGTCATCCACCAGACGCCGACAACCCCGTGCTTTGATTCCGCGGGGCCCGCGGGATGCGTGGACTGGTCGCTGTTCCGGCCGATTCTGCTGTACGGAGAATTTCAGCCGCATCTCCGGACGCAATACGCGGAGCAGTACAATTTTACGATTGAGCGGCAACTGACCTCGGATATGTTGCTGCGCATCGCCTATGTGGGCACGCAAGCACACCACCTGCTCTCGGTGCGCGATCTGAACTACGGGAATGCGGGGACGTGCCTGGACCTGAATACCTATATGGGTGATGGGACCTGTTCGGCATTTAGCGCCGATTACCAGTATCAGTTTACTCTGCCTGTAGGAAAGACTTTCCGCATGCCTTATATTCCTGGGCCGACACCGGGTGGACCAAATATTCCTTGCCCGTATCTGAACCCGAAGGCGCCGGCGGGCTGCACGATCACAGGTGGGCCGGGAGGGACGCCGATCAATCTGGTTGGCCTCCGTCCGTATTCCTCGCCTAACTGCGATCCGATCGCCAACACAGGATGTCCGGCCGACGGGGTGCCGCTCTTCAGCAATATTTTCACAGAAGACACAGTGTCCAACTCCAATTACAACGGCCTGCAGATCTCGCTGGACAGGAATTTTTCGCATGGATTGATGTTCCAGGCCTCGTACACATTCAGCAAGGCGATTGACCAGGGTGCCTCGTTCGAGAACGAGCTCAACCCAATCGATCCCCGCGCGATGCGTGGATTGTCATTGTTGGATGCGAAGCACCGGTTCGTGTTCAGCCCATTGTGGGAACTGCCCATTCCGAAGAAGGCAGGGTTTGCCGGGAAAGTGGCCAACGGCTGGCAAGTATCCGCCATCATCACCTACCAAAGCGGCTTCCCGATTCGCGTGCAGAACCAGAACGACGCGGAGTTGCAGAGCAGCTTCTTTTTTGAGGACGCGAACACCCCGTACTCGACGGGGCCGGTTCAGTTCGTGAACCCAAAGATAAATACAGGAAATGGAAATTATTGGTTTAATCCAAATAACTTCTGCGACCCGTTCAGCGCATCGTGCCCGCAGCAACTGGGGACTTTTGGCAATACGCCGCATTCCATGTGCTGCGGCCCCGCGCTCAGCAACACGGACTTGGTGATCGCCAAGAAAACTCCGATAAACGAACGCTGGACTACGGAATTCCGCGCGGAGTTCTACAACGCCTGGAATCACACGGAATTCACGAATCCTGACGGGAATTTTAGCGACTCAACGTTCGGCCAAGTCCTGAAGACGCGTGACCCCCGCGTTATGCAGTTTGCATTGAAGGTGATGTTCTAAGAGCACTTGGTTCGATTTGGACCAGCGAGGAGGCGTCCCGGCGAGGCCGGGGCGCATTCGTGCGCGGACGAAATTGCGAAACTGCGCGGAGCCGCTCCTTCGCGTGGCTTCGTGTACAGAGGATGGCGTAAAATGGGTTCGCAGCACGTCCCACGAACCTCGTAGTTTACCTCGCTGAAACTGACCGCAGGGAACAGACCTGCCACAGGTGACCGCTTCGGAAGGCCAGCCTGCATGGAGTACGCAAATGCAAGAAGCACTGCAAAAGGAACTTGCTCTTTACGAGAAGCGCACGCCCAAATCCGCGGAAGCTCACAAGAAGGCGCAGAAGCGCATTCCCCTGGGTGTCGCGAGTAACTACCGCGCCTACGACCCTTACCCGATCTTCGTGGCCGAAGGTCACGGCAGCAAGATCGTGGACGTGGACGGAAACGAATATGTCGACCACAACCTGTGCTTCGGCACGCTGATGGCCGGGCACGGGCATCCGGCGGTGGTCAAGGCCATCCATTGGGCACTGCAGAACGGCACCACCTTCGGCATGCCCCACGGCATGGAAGCCGAACTGGCCGAGGAAATCTGTGCGCGTTATCCCGTCGAGATGGTGCGCTTCGGCTCCAGCGGTACGGAAGCGACGATGCATGCTTGCCGCATCGCCCGCGCCGCCACGAGCCGCAACATAATCCTGCGGTTTGAGGGCGGCTACCACGGCTTGCACGACACCGCACTCGTCAGCGTGAAGCCGAAGGAAGAGGACATCGGCGATATCAACGCGCCGAACTCCGTGCCCGGCGGCTTGGGTGTGATCCAGGCGGTGCTCGACAACGTGACCGTGGCCACGTTCAACAATCTGCCGAGCGTGGAAAATCGCTTTAGGCAGTTTCCCGGCCAGATCGCGGCCATCATTCTGGAACCGATCATGATGAATGTCGGCATATGCATGCCGCAGCCTGGCTTCCTGGAAGGACTGCGCGAAATCTGCAACAAGAATGGCGCGTTGCTGATCTTCGATGAAGTGAAAACCGGCGCGAAGCTCTGTTGGGGCGGCGCCAGCGAGTACTTTGGGGTGAAGCCCGACATCATCACGCTGGCAAAGTCGATCGGCGGCGGTGTGCCGCTGGCGGCGTTTGGCGCGGGCCGGCAGGTGATGGACCTCATCGTCCAGCATAAGGTTTTCCACGGCGGCACGTTCAACACGAACCGCTTCGCGATGGCCGCGGGTCTGGCGACCTTCCGCGAGGTCCTCACCCGCGAGAACTATGCGCACGTGGATAAACTCAGCAAGAGACTGGCCGAGGGCTACCGCGCGATCCTGAAGAAAACCGGCCTGAAGGCGTATGTGGCCCAGGCAGGGGTCAACGGTGCGCTGATGCTGTACCCGCAGGAGATCCGGAATTATCGCGACTGGATGAAGATTGATGTCGACCTGTGGAGGCAATTCTGGTTTGGCATGGTCAATCGCGGCGTCCTCGCGATGCCTTACTGGTGGGATGAACAGTGGACCATCTCCGTGCAGCATACCGAAGCGGACATCGAGAAGCACCTCATGGTGTTCGAGGAGGTCGCGCCCGGGCTGGCCAAGACGCAGCAGGAGCGCGGCGCCCGCTATGTCGGTGCTGCCGGAGACTAAGGAGCAAGTGGATTGAGCGACGAGGTCACCACAGCGCCAGCCGCTTCGCCCGCTTCGGAACGCGAGCGGCCGCATTTAAAGCGGGTGCTTGGGCGGCGCGACCTCGTGCTGCTTTTTGTCGTTGCGGTTTTTAACCTTAACGTATTGCCTTCCATTGCCGCCAATGGAGGCGTCACGGTCTGGCTCTGGCTGATCTCGCTTCTGCTCTTCTTCTGGCCGCAGGGAATTGCCGTAATCGAACTGGCCCACCGCTATCCTGGCGAGGGCGGCGTCTATCTGTGGGCCAAGGAAGTGTTTGGCGACTTCCACGGCTTTCTGTCCGGCTGGTGCTACTGGACGAACAACATGATGTACGTACCGACGGTCATGTTGTATTTCGTCGGCGTGTCGGTTTTTGTGCTGGGCCCAAGCCACGCGGGCCTTGCCGACAACAAGAATTTTGCGTTGGCGGCTTCCGTGGTGCTGCTGGCCCTGCTGGTGATCCTCAACATCATGGGACTTGGCGTCGGGAAGTGGGTCAATAATATCGGCGGCATCGGGACATTCGTGGCCGCATTTCTACTGATGGGACTGGGAGTGGTGGTGTGCATGAAGTTCGGCACGACTGTCCATTGGGCCGATTTCCAAATTCCCGCGAATCCACGCTCGGTCTTGAATTCCTTTGGCGTGATCTGCTTCGGATTGGTGGGGCTGGAACTTGCCTCGATCATGGGCGACGAGATCGAGAATCCGGAAAAGAACATGCCGGGGGCGGTGGCCTGGGGCGGAATACTTTCCGGGCTGCTGTATATCGGCGCGACCCTTACATTGCTGGTTGCAGTGAGCAAGGACAGCATCAGCGTGCTTGAGGGAATTGTGCAAGCGGTGAGCCACATGGCCGGGCGGCTGAATGTTGGGTGGATTGTGCCGCCGTTCGCACTGCTGTTGAGTCTTTCGATTGCGGGGATTGGTTCGGCGTGGCTGGGCGGGTCGGCGCGCATCCCGTTTGTCGCGGGCCTGGATTCCTACATGCCCGCCTGGCTGGGGCGGATTCATCCAAAGTACGCGACGCCGTATGCGGCGCTGATCGTGCACGCGACGGTTTCGCTGGTATTAGTGATTATCAACTTTCGATCGACGGGCGGCGTACAAGAAGCGTTTCAGCAACTTTTATCGCTTGCCGTAGTGCTCCAGTTGATACCATTTCTGTATATTTTTGGCGCACTGTTGAGAATTGCGTTGGCAGGCAACTTCGTGCGGGGCCATTATGGCCGGACGACACTCATCTTGGCGGGCGGATTCGGGCTATTGACGACCATTCTTGGGATTGCGCTGGCATTCTTTCCCGCCCAGCAGATCAAGTCGCTCGCCCGCTATGAGATTTGGATGTGGGGCGGCACGCTGTTTTTCATCGGGCTGGCGGCATTTTTCTTTTATGTGTATGGAAGCCGTAAGGCAGCGCGCAAGCTGGCAACGAGTTCTCCGGTAGTCTAAGGAAAAGAATTCGGGAGGCGGTTTATGTCCACTACGGCAAAAGCAACGGTGAAAAGCTACCAGAACTATATCAACGGGCAATGGGTCCCCAGTTCGTCCGGCGAGACGTTTCCGGTCTATGACCCCTCGACCGAAGAGGTGATTGCCCACATGGCCTCGGCGACCGCCGCGGATGTGGACAAGGCAGTGAAAGCCGCCCGCGCAGCCTTCGACTCCGGGCCATGGGCGCAAACCTCGGCGCAGGATCGCGGGCGCGTCCTCTTTAAGATCGCCGACAAGATCCGGCAAAACACTGCGATGCTGGCGGAGCTCGAAGCGCGCAACTGCGGCAAGCCCATCGTGGAAGCCGAATATGACCTGGCCGACGTGGCGACCTGCTTTGAATATTACGGCGGCCTTGCGAATAAAGTGACGGGCCACGTCAACCCGGTGCCCGCGAACGCGCTGAGCTTCACGTTGCGCGAGCCGGTGGGGGTTGCCGCCCAGATTATTCCCTGGAATTTCCCGCTGCTGATGGCGGCGTGGAAGCTGGCCCCGGCGATCGCAGCGGGATGTACATGCGTCCTGAAGCCAGCGGAGCAAACACCGCTGACGGCCATGGAACTGGCGAACTGGTTCGAGGAAGCAGGGTTGCCGCCGGGCGTGGTCAATGTCGTGAACGGCGTAGGCGAAGTTACGGGCGCGGCGCTGGTCGCGCATCAGGGCGTGGACAAAGTGGCGTTCACCGGAAGCGCGGTCGTCGGAAAAATCATTGTGAAGAGCGCCGCGGATACGCTGAAGCGCGTGACCCTGGAATTGGGCGGCAAATCGCCAAACGTCTTTTTTGCCGACGCGGATTGGGAAGCCGCGGTGGATGGCGCGCTTTTTGGCGTGTTCATCAATCAGGGCGAAGTATGCTCCGCGGGCAGCCGCGTTTTGGTCGAAAAAAAGATCTACACAAAATTTGTGGAGGCCATGACGGAAAAGGCCAAGCGGATCAAGCTGGGGCCGCCGCTGGATCGCGGCACGAAAATGGGGCCGCTGGTCAGCAAGGAGCAGTACGACCGGGTGACCTCATATCTCGAAATCGGCAAGAAAGAGGCCAAGACCGCGATTGGCGGGGGAAGGGCGAAGGCGTTCGGCAAAGGCTACTACGTCGAGCCGACTATTTTTTATGACGTGCAAAACTCCGCGCGCATTGCCCGCGAGGAGATTTTCGGCCCCGTGGCCAGCGTGATTCCTTTCGAGAACGAAGCGGAGGCCATCCGCATCTCCAACGACACACCGTATGGATTGGCGGCGGCGGTCTGGACGCGCGATATCTACAAAGCGTTTCGCGTGGTGAAGTCCATTCGCGCTGGAATCGTGTGGGTCAATCACATGCAACCCACTTACGTGGAAGCGCCGTGGGGCGGCTACAAGCAGTCCGGGTTCGGAAGAGAACTCGGGCCGTGGGGCCTCGAGGAATATCTGGAGACCAAGCAGGTTTTCGTCAATCTCGATGAAGCGCCGATTGGCTGGTACTGAGCATTAAGAAGAGATCGCTTGAAATTCGGACAAAGGAACGAGTAACCATGAAAACGATTCAGATTCGCACAGAAATCCCCGGCCCCCAATCCAAGGCGTTGCTGGCCAGGCGGGAAGCTGCCATTCCACGGGGGCCGTCACTGGTGACGCCCATCTTCGCGGCGAAAGCGGAAGGCGCTTGGATCGAGGATGTTGATGGGAATCGCTACATTGATTTTGCCGGCGGCATAGGCTGCCTGAATGTGGGGCATCGCGCGCCCAAGGTGGAAGCGGCAGTGCGCGATCAGGCTGGAAAGTTTCTGCATCTCTGTTTTGGCGTGACTCCCTATGAGTCCTACATTGCTCTCGCGGAAAAACTGAACTCACTGGCGCCGGGCAAGTTTTCAAAGAAGACGTTTTTTGTCAATACGGGTGCCGAAGCGGTGGAGAACGCGGTCAAGATTGCGCGCGCTTATACCAAGAGGCCCGCGGTGATTTGTTTCGAGGATGCATTTCACGGCCGCACGCTGCTGACGTTGTCTTTGACCAGCAAGACCAATCCGTACAAGGCGGGGTTTGCGCCGTTTGCGAGCGACATTTACCGCATTCCCTATGCCTATTGTTACCGCTGCTCGTATGGCTTGACCTACCCGTCCTGCAACACCGCTTGCGCGCATCATCTCGAAGACACATTTAAGCGCGTGGTGTCGCCGGACTCAGTGGCCGCGGTGATTGCGGAACCCGTCCTGGGTGAAGGCGGATTCATCGCACCACCGAGGGAGTTCTTCCCCATCCTTAGGGACATCTGTAAGAAATACGGCATCGTGTTCATCGCGGACGAGGTGCAATCCGGCATTGGGCGCACGGGCAAATATTTTGCGATCGAGCATTATGGTGTCGAGCCGGACTTGATTACTTCGGCGAAATCCCTTGGCGGAGGTTTGCCCATCGCTGCCGTGACAGGACGAGCGGAAATCATGGACGCGCCTCAGCCCGGCGGCCTGGGCAGCACGTTCGCCGGCAATCCGGCATCCTGCGCGGCGGCGCTGGCGGCACTGGAGACCATCGAAACGGAAGGATTGCTTGCGCGATCCACGCTCATCGGCAAACGCTTTGCAGACCGCGCCAACGGTTGGCGGAAAAAATGGCAACTGGTTGGCGACGTGCGCGGCCTCGGTGGTATGTGCGCCATCGAACTGGTGCGCAACCGCGACACCCGGGAACCTGCCGGTACCGAGACGAAGGAACTCGCACGCTACTGCTATGAGCACGGCCTCCTCACGATTACAGCCGGAACGCTCAACAACATCATGCGCATCCTCATGCCGCTGGTGATCAGCGACGCGCAGCTCGATGAGGGGCTGGATGTGCTGGAAGCGGGACTGGCACACGTGGTAGAGAAAAAAGAGGCAGTCACTTCCCACGCCTGACGCCGGCAGTTTCCGAGTCGAGGCGGCCTTTCGGGGCCGCCTTTTTTTATCCGGGCTATGATCGCAATAGAGGTAGGGCAAGCAGGGTTCCGAGCAACTGACAGCGGAGGAGAATTCGCGCGCCAAGCGAGGGAAGGTATCTGGCAAGAGACAACCAGGAAGGGGAAGGAGAATAAGATTTCCATGGATGGTTTGCGTATTCGTGAATAGAATGACGATGCTGCATCCCTTCTGCCACCATCCGTCGGAGTGCACGAAGAATTGAGTTAGGATTTGATATGGTCGAAGGGTGTGTGAAGATGGGCACGACAAGTGCCGCGAAGAAGCGGAGAAATGGAACGCTACGAAAATGGCAATGGTGAACACCAACAGTTCGCAAGGAACAGCCGCAGCAGGCGGAAGCGAAAAGTATCCCGCCGCGCTAGCGATGGTAACAGTGCTTTTCTTTTTCTGGGGCTTTGTGACGGTATTGAACGATATCCTGGTGCCCCACCTGAAGTCCGTATTTGAGTTGAATTACACGAAGGTGATGCTGATTCAGTTCGCGTTTTTCGCTGCCTATTTCATATTCTCCATCCCCGCCGCGAAGGTCATCGACGCAATCGGCTATAAGAGAACGATGGTAGTTGGACTGGTGACTATGGCGCTTGGGGCGTTCCTGTTTGTGCCAGCGGCGAGCGCGGTGTCGTATCCGTTGTTTCTAGCGGCACTGATGGTGCTGGCCGGGGGCATCACCGCTCTGCAGGTTGCGGCGAATCCCTATGTAGCCGTACTCGGGCCGCCGGAGACGGCCTCCAGCCGCTTGAATCTGACGCAAGCCTTCAATTCGCTGGGTACGACGATAGGCCCCTACCTCGGCGGCTTGCTCATACTGGGTGCTGTGGCCGAAAACAGGGACGCGCTCGCCAAGATGTCCACGGAAGCTTTGCATGCCTTCCGTGTGCATCAGGCCGCCTCTGTGAAAGTGCCCTACATCGTCATAGGCGTGGCATTGCTCGTATTCGCAGTCCTGATTGGATTGTTCAAGCTTCCAGCGATTCCGGAAGTAGAGAGACATGCCGATGGACGGCATGACGGAAGCATGTGGAAATACCGTCACCTGATCCTGGGTTGTGTCGCGATTTTTGTGTACGTTGGCGCGGAGGTTTCAATTGGAAGCTTCCTGATCAACTATTTCAACCAACCGGATATTGGCAACCTCACTGAAGTGGCGGCAGCGAAATTCGTAGCCTGTTATTGGGGCGGAGCCATGGTCGGTCGCTTTATTGGCTCGGCGATACTCAACGGGATCAAGCGTACCAATGTCGGCATCCTTCTAGGAATCGGCTGCGTGACGCTTTTCGCTTCCCATCTAAGCAACGCGCTTAAGGTGTTAACCGCTGGACCCATCTTGCAGAGAGCAGTCTCAGTCGTCGGCTATATTCTTGTACTCTTCCGTCCAATCATTACGCTTTGCGTGATTGTGTTCGTCCTACTAATGCTCGCATCATTCATTCAGGGCGGGCGGGCGTCGTTGAAGACCGGACATCTACTTGGCTTGTGTGCTTTCTGCACGACAGCATTGGTTGCGACATCGATGCTGACGACAGGCCATGTGGCCATGTGGAGCATCATTCTGGTGGGTTTCTTCAACTCCATCATGTTCCCGAGCATTTTTACGCTGGGGATCGCCAAGTTGGGGCCGCGCACGGGCGATGGTTCGGGTTTGCTGATCATGGCGATCGTGGGTGGAGCTATCATTCCAGTTGCACAGGGCGCCATCGCGGATCGCATCGGCGTGCATCACGCGTTTGTGCTGCCGGTAATTTGCTACCTCTACATTGCTTACTATGCGTTGCGAGGATCGCATCCGGTAGGAGTCGAATAGGCACACCCAAACTAGTGCGTGGAGAACTTCAGAAAAGCCGGTGCGCAGCTGAGGTTATGCACGCACCGGCCCGCTGGAGGCGCGGGCAACCAGTTCCGGCTCAACGGCAATCTCCGGAACGAATGGGGCACGGTCTTCGATGCGGTCGAGCAACGTCTGCGCGGCAATGCGTCCCATTTTCAGAAGTGGCTGCCGCACCGTGGTGATCGGCGGAATGGAATACGCCGCCAGAGTGATGTCATCGAATCCGACGACTGAGACATCTTGCGGAACACGCAACCCTGCTTGCTGAAAATCCCGCATGGCGCCGATCGCAGAAATATCGTTGTAGGCGAAAAGCGCGGTGAACGGCGCATTCCGCGCGAGAAGCACCTTGCCTGACGGATAGCCCAGCTTCGAAGTTGATTCCCTGCCCTCCAACTGGACGATAAGCTCAGGCCGGATGCGAATCTCGAATTCGCGCGCAACTTGCTGAATGGCATCCCAGCGGGATACGGCGTCTGAGCTGTCCGCATTGCCACGCAAAAAGGCAATGTTCTGATGGCCCAGTTGTTTCAGGTGGCCGAGGGCCAGTTCGGCGGCGCGGCGGTGATCCAGAATGATGTTGGTGACGTTTTCCACTTTTTGGTGGCCGGCAACCGCGACAGTGGGTAGCAGCGGCTGTTCATCAATTGACGTATCAATGGTGATGATTCCCTCGACGCCGCGAGACTGCAGCATCTGCGAGTACGTCCGCAAAAGTTTCGGGTCGTGGCGATGGGCGACGGTCAGGAAGAAGTAATTGTGCTCCCTGAGATAGGCTTCGATACCGCTGCAGACCAGGCTGCCGTAAGCGTCCCCAATCTCCTCGGCGATGACACCCACGGTAAGGCTGCGCTTTACACGCAGTGACCGTGCGAAGAAATTGGGACGGTAGTTGAGCTTCCTTGCGGCATCGAGGACGCGTGCTCGGGTATGTGCCGGAATGGAACGCGCCGCCGGCGAATCGTTCAATACCGCGGAGACCGTGCCGGCCGTCAGGCCCAGATGTTCCGCAACAGCTCGGAGTGTAACAGCACCAGATTTTCGGATCCGGGATGATTTCGTCGATTTCATCTTATGGTTCAGACCCTCGCTCGAAGAGTCTCCTCGAAGAACCGGGACAGCCAACAAACCCTACTGGCTCGCCGCCCAAACGAGCCCGCACCTTCGATCTCCTTATATTGTAGTCCAATCCTGATAAATAGGGATGTGATGGGAGGCACGTGCGAGAAAACTGCGGGAAATTGTCCTGACGGATCTGATCTACCAAACGGAATGCAACATCGAGTCCACTCCGAAGCCACAAGCTCCCCTGCAAAGTCAAAGAACTTGACACCGCGTAGCCGGGCGTCTCTCGAGGCCGGCCAGACCCGCCCGAACGACAAACGATATTCTAGATGAATCGCAGCAAGTGTGGAATATAATCGCCCCCGGTAGCCGCGAACCGGCGGAACCTCCTGACAAATATGGACTTGACGCGTGCTAACGGCACTTCTGGCGCATACCGGTTGAACGGAAATACGGAAGACAATGAGATCGTGAACTGGAGGCTAAAATGTCGCGACTTCTTTTGTTGATGGCGAGCCTGCTGCTTATTTTGAGCGTGTGGGCAGAACTCGACGCAGGACCGGGAGCTGAGACGCTAGGAATATTCGAAGGGCACGGAGACGTAGGCACCGTTCTCCATCCGGGCTCGGTGGATTACGACGCTGGCAAGCAGAGCTTCACCGTTGCCGGCAGCGGCGAAAACATGTGGTTGGCCGCAGATGCTTTCCATTTCGTCTGGAAGAAAGTCTCAGGGGATGTTTCGCTGGCGGCGGACGTGGGCTTCCTGGGACGGGGCAAGAATCCCCATCGAAAGGCCGTGCTGATGATCCGACAGACACTCGACGCCGATTCGGCGTATGCCGACGTGGCCCTGCACGGAGAAGGTCTGACGTCATTGCAGTATCGGGATGAAAAGGGCGCCACCACTCACGAAATCCAGGCGAATCTTTCCGCGCCCCGGCGGCTGCAACTGGAAAAGCACGGCGACTACGTTTACATGCTGCTCGGAAAAGGCGGCGACCCTGTGCAGGTTGCCGGTGGATCGATCCGCGTTCCAATTCACGGCACGTACTATGTGGGCATCGGCGTTTGCTCGCACGAAAAGGACCTCGTGGAAAAGGCTGTCTTTACAAATGTGGTGTTGCAGTCGCCGGCAGCGATATCCGGCCAGCCCGCACTTTACAGTTCGCTGGAGACCATCGCGATTGATTCGACAGATCGCCGCGTCCTTTACGTTGTCCCGGGGCGTTTTGAGGCGCCGAACTGGTCGCGTGACGCCGCATCGTTGCTCTTCAACCGCAATGGACACATCGAAAAAATTGCCGTGACCGGCGGGACGCCCGAAACGATCGACACCGGCTTTGCGAACCGCTGCAACAACGATCATGGCATCTCTCCGGACGGTAGTTTGCTGGCAATCAGCGATCAATCCCAGGAAGACCACCGCTCGCTCGTGTATGTCCTTCCGATCGGCGGTGGCGCGCCGAAGCGGCTGACGCAAAATTCTCCCTCCTACTGGCACGGGTGGTCGCCTGATGGCCAGACCCTCGCGTTCGTCGGCGAGCGCAACCATAATTTTGACATTTATACGATTCCCGTGACTGGCGGCGAGGAAAAACGGCTGACCACGGCTCCAGGTCTGGACGACGGGCCGGACTACTCCCCCGACGGAAAGCACATCTACTTCAATTCCGAGCGTACCGGGAAGATGCAGATCTGGCGGATGCACGCCGACGGCGCCGAGCAGGAGCAGATTACGTCGGATGAATACAACAACTGGTTCCCGCACATTTCGCCGGATGGAAATTGGATGGTGTTTCTCACCTACGACGCCAGCGTGAAGGGCCACCCGGAAGACAAGGACGTGATGTTGCGGCTGATGTCCCTGCCGGACAAAAAAATCAGCGTGCTGGCAAAACTTCTTGGAGGACAGGGAACGATCAACGTGCCTTCATGGTCGCCAGACAGCAAAAGGCTGGCCTTTGTGAGTTACCAGTGGCTGGCGCATTGAAAGATTGCCTTCACAAGAGAGGCACCGGAAAGGCGTTTCGGGGGCTCCTCAGCCCTGAGAGCCGGATAATGCGCCTTGCGGCATACTCGCTGGATCTGCCGATGTCTTGGTGTGTGGACACAATCCTGCCGCACACATATTATTGACTCACGCTCCCGGGCCTCTTGTTTCCACGCATCGCGCGGCCCGAATGGGGAGGAGATACAGAGTTCTCTTCCACCGCACATCAACAACAGCCCAAGTCTCTGACGAACCCGTCTGGAATTTGCCACCCCGTGGCTCATTCCCCGACGACGCGAGGACCTCATGCAGGATGAACTCTTCCGGGAAATGAAGCAGGCCATCATCGATGGTGATCCTGACCGTGCCCGGGAGCTAAGCCAGAAGGCAATTGTCCAGGGCGTGCCGCCGCTCGATGCCATTCATCATGGCTTTGTTCCCGGATTGAACGTTGTAGGCCGGCAGTTCGAAGCGGGAGAGATGTTTCTCCCTGACCTGGTGCTCGCCGGAGAAGCCATGAAAGCGGCGACCTCCGCCCTGGAGCCGGAGATTCAGAAGGCCGGCGCGGCGCGCGAATCGCTTGGAAAAGTTGTCCTGGGAACAGTGAAGGGAGATATTCACGAAATTGGGAAAACCCTCGTCGGAACGATGCTTTCGGCGAATGGATTTGAAGTGTTCGATCTTGGCGTGGACGTTCCGTTTGAGTCGTTTGCCCTCAAAGCCAAGGAGCTGAACGCCGACCTCATCGGCGTCTCTGCCCTGCTGACCACGACGATGACGGGACAGAAGGATGTCGTCGAGGCTCTGGAGCGGCACGGTCTTCGCCCACGCGTAAAGATCATTGTGGGCGGCGCTCCGGTTACACAGAGTTGGGCCGACGAGATCGGCGCGGATGGTTATGGAAAAGATGCGTTCGCGTCCGTGGCGCTGGCCAAGAGCCTGCTCAAAAGGCAGCGGGAGATACCTGTCAGATAAGAATCAACCGGGCCGATTGCAAATGCAGCCAAACCTACGATTGCTGGATGCGGAACTTCTGGAGCGAATCCTGGCAGAAGCCTTCGCTCTCATTTTTCAGCGCGGCGTGACCGTGCAGGGTCCCGAGGCAAGTGATCTGTTGGCCTCCGCGGGTGCGCGGGTGGAAAACGGGATAGCCCACATCCCGGAATCGTTGGCCCGCAAGTCCATCGAAAGCGTTCCGCGAGAATTCCACCTGCACAATCGCGCGGGCGAGCCCGTCGTGAAATACGGCGGCGATAACGTGCAGTTCGACCCGGGATCCTCTTGCGTGCACATCCTGGACCCGGAAACTCTCGAGCACCGTTTGACCCAGTCCGCCGATTTGGTGCGCTTGGTGCAGGTTGCGGAGATGTTGCCGCAGTACGCCGCGCAATCCACCGCCGTGGTTTGCAACGATGCGGCCAAAGAGATCGGCGATCTATACCGGTTGTTCCTGGTGCTCTGGTATTCCAACAAACCCATCGTGACTGGCGCATTTTCTCCGCATACCGCGCCCCCCATGATCGACCTTCTTGTGGCGGACAGCGGCAGCCGCGCCGCTCTCCGACAGAAACCGCGCGCGATTTTTGATGTGTGCCCTTCGCCGCCCCTGCACATGTCGGAATTCGCGGCCCAGAATCTGATGGACCTCGCGCGTGCCTGGGTTCCCGCGGAGATCGTAGCCATGCCGCTGTCGGGCGCGGCTGCCCCCGCAACCCTTGCCGGTACGGTCGTTCAGCATGCCGCCGAATGTATCAGCGGCATCACCGTTCATCAGTTGGCGCAACCCGGCGCGCCCGTGGTTTGGGGTGGGGCGCCCGCCATCTTTGACATGCGCAGTGGCATTACCCTTATGGGGGCTGTCGAAACCGCTATGTTGAATGTCACCTCCGCGCAAGTGGCGAAGTCGTTCGGACTGCCCACGCACGGCTACTTGATCGGCAGCGACGCAAAATTGCTGGATGCGCAAGCAGGCCAGGAAAGTGGGGTCGCAGCGATACTGGGAGCGCTCGGCGGGATTAATATGATCTCTGGCGCAGGCATGCTGGATTCGCTGGCATGCCACAGTGCGGAAAAGCTTGTGCTGGATGCGGAATCAATTGCCATGGCGCAACGCCTTCTGCAAGCTGTCCAGCCACGCACGGAATCGCTGGCCCTCGAAATGTTCGCGAAAGCCGGCGCGCGTGGCGATTTCCTGAAAATTCCGGAAACCCGCAAGTATTTTCGGATGGAGCAGCATCTTCCCTCTAAAGTGATTGACCGCGGCTCGCTTCATTCCTGGGAGCAGTCAGGAAAAAGAGATGCGTTTGCGCGTGCCCGCGATCGCGTGAAAGAATTCCTGGCGGCCTACGAACGGCCTGCCATTTCGCCCCTAGTGGAAAACGATTTGCGCTCCATCGTAACCGAACACGCAAAACGCGCCGGCATGGTGCATCTGCCAGGAATCTGATGACGAAGTGATGAATCAAGCGATTGTCGCATGACACAGAATCTCATCTCGAGCGAGCCCACGCAGACCCTCAGCGATTGGCAACTTGTCATCACCGTGGACATGGTATTGCGCGGCCAGGGAGCGGAACCGCAGAAAATTCGCGCCCGCCAGCCTCAACTTATTACTCTAGCAGAACGAGCGATCGCCGAAGGCAACAGGTTGATTCATCCGCAGGTGGCTTTTCGCCGTCTGGAGATTTGTGGAGTCTCTCGGTCTTGCGTGACGCTGAGAGGTAGCAGCGAGTTGAATGGCTTTGGAATTGCGCGGAAGCTCGGCGGATGTCAGGGAGTTTTTCTCGCCGTGGCCACACTCGGGAAAGAACTGGAAGCGGAGATGGACAAGGCGTCGCAAGCCGATTTGCCTTGGCAGTTTGCTCTGGACGGTTTTGGCACTGCTGCGATTGGTGCTCTTTCCAATGCGGCTTGCCGTTTTTTTGCTGAACTGGCCGCGAGGGAGGGTCTGCGCGCGACAAGTCAGTTCTACCCCGGCATGCGGGGATGGCCTCTCGCCGAGGGCCAGACGCAGATATTCTCTCTTGTGGATGCGCATTCGATCGGCGTTGCTCTCAATCCTTCATTTCTGATGGTGCCGCGCAAATCGCTTTCCCTCGCCGCAGGGTTCGGTACCCACGCGCAGCCCGCTGGTCACCTTTGCGACGAATGCAGTGTCTCTGCGAAATGCCGCCACAAACCGATTGACCGCTGAATTGCTCCATGGCCAACCGCGCACAAAACTTTATCGTCGACCTGCAACCCATTGGACGCCGCGCAGAAATTTCGCAGGGAGAGTCACTACTGTCGGCCGCGCAATCCGTTGGCGTGGAATTACAGGCGGTTTGCGGCGGCGTTGGCACCTGCGGCCAGTGCAAGGTGCGCCTCACCGCAGGTTCGCTCTCCGCGCCCACTTCGCAAGAGGCCGAGAAACTCGGGCAGGAACTCCTGGTAGGGGGCTGCCGGCTTGCATGCCAGGCCATACCGGTGAGTCACGTTACCCTGGAGATTCCGCCAGAGTCTCTCACTTCCTTGCAACGCGTTCAGCTCGATGGCTTTGACCTCGGCGTTTCGCTGGACCCGTTGGTCGTGCCTTTTGACCTCGCAGTTAACGCATCGCTCCCCGGCAAACTCCGAGAAACCATCAATGAAGCCGCGGGCCAGCATGTGCGGCCGGGCGCGGAGAGCTTCGAACAGTTGGCGAAAACTGCGAAGCAGTTCGCAGGGCACGTGCGCGTGACAGTCAACAAGGAGTCTTCACCATTTACGATTGTCAGCATTCTTCCGGAAAAGACCCGCATCTTCGGCCTTGCGGTCGATCTTGGAACAACGAAACTCGCATCGTACCTCGTGGATTTGGAAACGGGCAAAACGGTCGCCCAACGTGGCCTGATGAATCCTCAAATTGCCTATGGCGAGGACGTTATCAGCCGCATTTCGTATGCGAGCCATTCGGGCGGGGCCGCGCAGCAGTTGCAACGCAAGGTCATCGAGACGCTGAACCAGATGGCACGGGAATTTTGCAGCGATCTCAGCATCTCGCCGGAACAAATCGTGGAGATGGTCGTGGCCGGAAACACCGCGATGCACCATTTCTTTGCGGGCTTGCCCGTTCAGCAGTTGGGCATGGCACCCTACCTGCCCGCGACGACTAAGCCACTTCACCTGGCTGCGCGCGATCTCGGCCTGGAGATTGCCCCCGGTGCACCAGTTTACACTCCCCCTAACATCGCCGGTTATGTGGGTGGCGATCACGTGGCCATGCTTATTGGCATCGGCACCGGCTCTCACAAATCGGGCCCTCCCTTTCTGGCGATCGACATCGGCACCAACACGGAAGTCACTCTGAGCGTCCACGGCCGCCTGTTGACTTGCTCGTGTGCCTCGGGGCCTGCCTTTGAAGGGGCGCATATAAGGCACGGGATGCGCGCCGCGCCGGGCGCCATCGAACGCGTGCTCTTCGAGCGCGGCGTCATCCAGATCTACACGATTGAACGGCGCCTTCCCATCGGCATCTGTGGCTCCGGAATTCTCGACGCGATCGCCGCCCTGCTCGAGGCCGGTGTTCTGGAGTCGCGCGGGAATCTTCGCAAAGGGGCGGAACGTGTGCGGCAAAACAGCGGCGGCGGTGAATATCTTTTGGTCAGTGCAGCACATTCCGGCAGCGGAGGCGAAATCGTCCTGACGCGGCAGGACATCAGCGAGATTCAGTTTGCCAAGGCCGCGATTCGCGCTGGCATTGAGGTGCTTCTCGAAGTGGGCGGTGTGAACGCCTCGACTTTGGAAGAATTTATCATTGCCGGCGCTTTTGGCAGCTATCTGGATGTGCAGAGCGCCATGCGTATCGGGTTATTTCCGAAAATTCCCCTTGGCAAATTCCGCCAGGTTGGCAATGCCGCGGGGATTGGCGCGAGGCAAATGCTTATTTCCGGCTCTCAGCGCCGCATGGGCGAGTCGCTTGCCAAACAGGTCGAATATGTCGAACTGGCCACTCACCCTCATTTTCAGGACAAGTTTGCGCAGAGTCTATTCTTCTGAGGCCTTGGCCAAGCCGCTTCCCGCTCGAAATGCCGGATCCCGCGCCAGCACACGAATAAATTCCGGGCTTGTTCCGCAACAGCCTCCAACGAATGTCGCCCCTGCGTCCGCGAGTTCTTTTGCCGCCCCGGCGAATTGCTCCGGCGTCGTCTTGTATTTCACAATGCCGCCCACCATTTCAGGCAATCCCGCATTCGGCTTGATCCATATCGGCAGGCGGCACGCCGCCACAAGGCGCTTGCAGATCGCAACGTACTCCCGCGCCCCAACCCCGCAATTGGCGCCAATGCCGTGGACACCTTCACTCACCAGAGCGCTGGCCACTTGCTCGGGCGTAGCGCCCATGATCGTCCGGTCGCGATTCTTGCCGGAATCGTAGACAAACGATACGATCACGGGCAAGCCTGTCGCCAGAGCCGCGGCCGCTGCAATCTTGGCTTCCGTCACATCAATCATCGTTTCAACCAGAAGGGCATCGGGACTTTCCTCTGCCAGTGCACGGGCTTGTGCGGAAAATGCCTGATGGAGTTGTTCCGGCGTAACTTCCTTCGTTACAAGCATCTTTCCACTCGGGCCAATCGAGGCGAATACCAGCGCCGCACGTCCCGCTGCTTCTCGCGAGATCTTCACGCCGGCGCGATTGATCGCTGCGCACTGGCCGTCCAGCCCATGCGGCGCAAGACTAATCGGATTTGCGCGAAAGGTGTTGGTCAGAATCACCTCGCTCCCGGCTTGGATGTAGCTCTCCGCGACCTGACGAACCGATTCAGGTCTTATGAGATTCCATTCGTCCAGACAGGATCCCAAGGGTGCGCCGAGCTTCTGCAATTCGGTACCCCAGGCGCCATCGGCCAGGGTCAACGTTCCGCGAACGCAGTTCGTAAAGTTCATAGACTCTCTTCGACGTAGAATTCAAACTGCCAGTATACTCCTGCGGAGAGTAAGAATTCCCTCTCGAGCGGGGAGGAAACCCATCGGGAAAAGCATCTGCAAAATCCTTTTTCTAAAGGTTGTTTGCGCTTCCCCAGGGTCATAATATGATAGCCACGTGGACATGGCCATTTTCGCGAAAGCAATCCACACCGAATGGCAGGCGCAAAGAAAATGAAACTTCTAGGGCTCGACATCGGAACAGGCGGAACTCGTGCGGTATTGATCGATCAATCAGGGCGCGTACTCCGCAGCGCAACTGCAGAGCACGCCCCCATGAGCTCTCCGAAAATTGGCTGGGCGGAGCAAGACCCGCAGGACTGGTGGAGGGCGGCATGCCTCGCCATCGCCGAATGCCTCGCGAAAGGCGGTTTGCAGCCGGGCGAAATTGACTCGATCGGCCTGACCGGGCAAATGCATGGCCTCGTCCTTCTCGATGAACACGACAACGTGCTCCGCCCATCGATCATCTGGTGCGATCAACGCACCGGCGAAGAATGCCGCGAAATCACGGAGCAGGTCGGCGCCCGCCGACTGATTGAGCTCACCGCCAACCCTGCGTTGACGGGTTTCACTCTTCCGAAGATCTGGTGGGTACGCCGGCATGAACCGCAAATCTGGGCGCGCGTTCGTTCGATCCTTTTGCCCAAGGACTACGTGCGGTTTCGCCTGACCGGATCGCGCGCAATCGATGTCGCCGATGCTTCCGGAACGCTGATGCTGGACGTCGTCAACCGCCGCTGGTCCCAGCCAATCCTCAAAATTTCGCAGTTGGACGAGCAACTACTTCCGAAAGTTTACGAATCGCCAGAAATCACCGGGCGGACTTCCGAAGCGGGCGCTCGCGCCACCGGACTTCGCGCCGGCATTCCCGTCGTTGCGGGCGCCGGTGATCAGGCGGCTGGTGCGGTCGGCATGGGCATCGTCAAGGCCGGAGCGGTCAGTGCGACCATCGGCACCTCCGGCGTAGTTTTCGCGGCAACAAGCAAGCCGGTGCTGGAGCCACAGGGGCGCATTCACACTTTTTGTCACGCGATTCCCAATCGGTGGCACGTGATGGGAGTAACGCAGGGCGCAGGGCTCTCACTGCGATGGTTCCGCGATCAATTTGGCGCCGGCAAAGACGATGGCCACGATCCCTACGACCGCCTCATCGATGAAGCGGCGAAAACTCCGCCGGGTGCAGAAGGCCTCCTATGGGCGCCTTATTTAATGGGTGAACGCACCCCCCATCTCGATCCAGATGCGCGCGGCGCGCTCGTCGGAATCACCGCGCAACATTCGCGGGCCCACGTCATTCGCGCGATTCTGGAAGGCGTGGCTTTCAGTCTCCGCGATTCCTTGACGCTCTTTAAGGAAATTGGCGTACCGATCGAATCCATCCGCTTGGGTGGCGGAGGCGCGCGATCCGCTCTGTGGCAAAAGATCCAATCGGATATCTACGGCATGCCCGTGGAATTGATAGAAGCGGAAGAAGGCGGCGCCTACGGAGCCGCCCTGCTCGCAGGCGTTGGTGTTGGCGCCTGGCCCTCTGTCGAAAAGGCTTGCGAGACCGTCGTCCGCGTCGCCAAGACCGTTCGGCCCGACCCGAAAACTGTATCGCTGATGAACCTGCAATACGCGGAGTACCGCAAGCTGTATCCAGCACTCAAGGGAATTCGATACAAGTTCTAGCCAGGGGCTCGCCGGGCGCCAGGTTCTCGTGCCAACTTCTCCTTGGTGGACGAATGCCCCCGCAGTTCGTGCTGGCCGCACGACTCGCTCGCACGGCTTGTCTCTTCGACAAATCCGGAGTCTGGCACACTAAACTACAATTTAGTTCAGTTCAGAGCTCATCGCGGCCTCCAAGGAAGTCATATTGGAGGTCATATTGTTTATTTCTATAACGTTTCAGCGAACGCGTGTGTGGGAGCGCTGTCGCTAACGTTTAGGAGGACAGCGATAAGGAGATGGGACCGGTTACTGGACTCGTATATCGAAGAGTACCGCGCGAGGGGAGTCAGTCCGCAGTCGGTGGCGTACACAGAGGCACAGCTGAATCGGTGGGGACGGTGGCTTAAGGGGCGTCGCCCACGGGTTGGGATCGAGCGCATTGATGCCGAAATGATCGCTCGCTACATCGCGAACTGCTCGGGTTTTCGCGCCAAGGCGACAGTATACGCGATGCTGAGCTCGATGCGGGGCTTCGGTGACTACCTGGTACGCCAGGGTCTTTGGAAGATCAACCCGTTGCGCTCGATGAAAGGCCCGAAGGTCACACCGTACAGTCGCCTTCCGAAGCGGATTGATCACGCCCACATGGAAGCGATATGGCGCGAAGCGGCGAATCGCCGCGGTGAATACACTTCGGCGGGTGGAGCACCCTTTGCAAGCTTGCAGATCATGGGTGCCGTACCCTTGTGGTTTTCTAGGGTACGGGTTTTGACTTTTCCGGTTATGATCGGCGCGAGACGGACCAGTCCTTCTTCAATCCCACCTACGATGGCGACGGCCACCGCTTTTGCCTTTTGGTAGCCTGACCACACTAAATACGAGTCGACGTACTCGCCTCCGGCTGTCAAACAATAACCAAGGCATGACGATTTCGTATACCGCCGCCTGCGCCCGCCGGCAGGTATCCAACCTGGACTTACAACTTCTACAACCCCTGCGATCTTCTTCAAGTTCAACTTATCCGTTCCTGAATCCCGCCCGGAGCAAAGAGTATTACCATTTGTACAAGAATAACGTCGCGTGTACCGAACATACGTGTAGTCGTACTCGATTGTGTAGGCGGAAACCCGGGCAGCGGAGATGGTCACGTCCTCGTCGTCGTACGACCCCCAGGCAACTTCCCATTCGCGGTGATTTATGACGCGTGGGAGGGTCTCCAGGATCGCTTTCCGCGCCTCCCAGAGAGTCATCGCTTTTCTCTGCGGCGCGACACTCCCCGCCTGAGTTGTTTCAGAGTTCTCCGCGCGCTTCTCTATCCATCGCTGCGATGCCTGTGGGGCAGATGAAGCACTGAGCACCAGAAACAGGGCAAGCAGGAGCCGAGTGCCATTAATGCGAGGCATAAACCCGCACCTCCACTTGGCGTTTTCTCCCGAAGTCTGGCTCCGCACTTGGGAGATGGCAATGGAACTACCGGTGCAACAACGCGAATCGGTAACTTCGGAACAGCAAGCAATTGACCCGGTCAGGAATCAGCGGAGTATCTCGTCCGAGCGCTCAGAAAGAGCGCTTCGTGTATTCATCCGTGGGCCAGCGCCCACCGGATAATGTCGGTCCAACCACGTCTGTAAACTGCCACTCTCTCCTTGGGCGCGACCTTCCGGCCGTCAGCAGATGACGCCCTCGCTCCTCCTGCACCAAGCCGATTCCACCATTGGCTTTTCTTGCTAATTCGTTGCAGCTTGATCACTTGCCTCGCCGTTCGGTCTCCAACGGCGAATCAGACCCGCACACAAGTTCGGCCGCCCAACAGACAGCATTTACGCAATGCCCAGTTTTCTCTGCATCTCTTCCAGCGATACGCCCTTCGTTTCCGGAAAGAACAGCAGCACCACCACAAACTGCAGTGCCATCATCGCCGCAAAAAACACGAAGGGATACCCGCCCGACTTGGCTGCCATGGCCGGGAACGTGCCACTGATGACCGCATTCATGGCCCAGTGCGAAAAACTCCCCAAGCTCTGTCCGTTAGCCCTTACGCGGTTCGGAAACACTTCGCTGATATACACCCAGATCACCGCTCCCTGCGAAAATGCAAAAAACGCGATGTAACCGATCAGCAGCCAAAGCAGCAGGTATTCGTGGCGCTTCGTCAGGAAAATGCCGGCCACTCCCGCCAGGCAGAGCATCGTGCCGATCGACCCAATGAGCAGGAGTTTCTTGCGTCCCACGCGGTCAATTAGGCTCATCGCCAGCATTGTTGACAGCAGATTTGTACCTCCCACGGCCACCGCCTGCAAGTCGGAGGAAACCTTGCTGTACCCCGCGAATCCGAAAATATCGTTCAGGTAATACAGAATCGCGTTGATTCCGGAAAGCTGGTTGAACATCCCGATCGTCACAGCCAGGAAAATCGGCAGCCGGTATTTCCAAGTGAATAGGCTGTCGTGCTGCACGTGTTCCGCGTCAATTGAGGCCACAATCTCCTGCAATACTTCCTCGGAATTCTCGGCTCCCGTCTGTTGCAGCACTTCGCGCGCTTCTGCAATCCTTCCCTTCTTTACCAGCCAGCGCGGGCTTCGCGGAATGGAGAACAGCAGGGCCAGAAATGCCGCCGCCGGAAGCGCCGCGATTCCCAGCTTCCAGCGCCACTCGTGATCACCTAGACCAAACATTCCGATGACGTAATTTGAGAAATACGCCAGCAAAATCCCGAACACAACGTTGAACTGGAAAAAGCCTACCAGCCGCCCGCGCCATTTCGCCGGCGCAATCTCCGCGATGTACATCGGCCCCAGGACCGAGGAGCCGCCAATTCCCAACCCGCCGATGAAGCGGAAAAAAACAAGTGCGCCCCAACTCCAGGCAAGTCCGCAACCAACGGCGGAAACGACGTAGAGAATCGCCATCAGTCGCAGACTATCCCGCCGGCCATGCTTGTCTCCGGGAATTCCGGCGGTCATTGCGCCAAGGATTGTTCCCCAGAGCGCCGCCGATACCGTGAATCCCAGCATCCCTGGAGACAGCCTGTAGAGCGCGCTCAAGGCGCGCGTCGTCCCAGCGATCACCGCAGTGTCAAAGCCAAACAGCAGACCGCCCAAAGCCGCCACAATCGTGCTTCGCAAAATATACGAATTTAGTTTCACGTGGATTTCCTGAAAGTTTATTTGAATGCCGCGGACCCGCGATCCGCGTTCACCAGCCCCGCCGCCCTAAATTACACCTGACCATGGCCGCATACGCCCCTGATTGTATGGGATTCCCTCCCGGTTCTCGCGCAATTTCTTCTGCTCCCACGCAGCGCGGCACAGCCGTCCTTTAGTTGCAACATCTTAGCATCTTCGTGTGCACCCAGCCCCCTCCGCGTCCGCCAGCAAGCTCCTTAAATATCGTTTTTTTACATTTTTACTCCTCGTAAAGATGCTCTAACTATTACTAAGTACCCTTACGTTACACCTCGTGTTTCGGCCCATGACACTTCTGTTCCAGTACTAGACACTTTTAAAAAGGACATTCCAGTTTTGAACAAACGCCCTGGCGGAGGTTTACCAAATTTACATGCTTCCCGATAACGTCCGTTTCATCCGCAATCGCGAGGTGGTCTCGCGTCAGATCGAAGGTGAACTCATCATCGTACCCATTCGCCACGGCGTCGGCGATATGAATTCCCTCTTTACCCTGAATCAGGTTGCCTTGGTGCTCTGGGATTTCATGCAGGAGGAACACACCGTCCCGGAGATGATGAATCGCGTCTGCGAAGAATTTGAGGTTACCGCGGCGCAGGCACAAGACGACATTCGTGAGTTTCTTGATTCGTTGCTGGAGGAAAAACTAGTTCAGCTTGTTGCTTAAGGCTGCGCGGGCATTTCGCGACGGACTGTCCGCCATCCTAGACACACAGTTCGTTTTGGCTTTGCTGGGAAAAGGTAAATACGTGCTGCAGACAGCCACTTACGGAGAATTTTCCACCCTGATCCACCAGCGCCAGCAAGGGCGCCGCGTCCCTGCCGAGGTGTCGATTGAGGTGACTCATCGCTGCCCACTCGAGTGCCAGCACTGCTACAACAATCTCCCCATGAACGATTCCCATGCCCGCCGGCAGGAAATGACCTTCGCTGAACACGTCCGCCTTCTCGACGAACTTGCCGGTCTCGGTTGCCTCTGGATTTTGTATACCGGCGGCGAAATTTTCGCCCGGAGGGATTTCCTCGATATTTATACCGAGGCAAAAAAGCGCGGCTTTCTTGTCACCCTCTTCACCAATGGGACCCTGATCACTCCGCGGATTGCCGATCACCTTGCCGAATACCGCCCCTTCTCCATCGAAATCACCTTATACGGCGCCACTCGGGAGACTTATGAGGCCCTCACGCGCATCCCGGGCTCCTTTGACCGCTGCATGAGGGCAGTCCATCTGCTCAAAGAGCGCGGCCTGCCTCTCAAATTAAAGACTGTCCCAACCACCATCAACGTCCACGAAGTTTACGATATGAAACGTTTCGCGGAGGAAGAAATCGGCGTCGAATTCAAGTTCGACCCGCTCGTCAATCCGCGCACCGATTGTTCTCAGAGTCCTCTTTCGGTGCGGCTTTCTCCCGAACAAGCCGTGAACCTCGAATTCCGCGATCCCGTTCGTAAAGCCGAATACCTTAAGCTTGCGGAAGCCGAACTTGCTTCCCAGCACGGTCCCCTGGGCCCCAAGAAATACACTTGCGGCGGCGGGCAGAACGGCTGTGCCATCGATCCCACTGGCCGCATGACCATCTGCGTGATCTCTCATCAAGACGGCTACAACCTGCGTGACACCAGTTTCGCGGAAGGATGGAACGGGCGTCTTCGCGAAATTCGCGAGTCGCCCCGCACGCGCCAAACCATTTGCTCGCGCTGCCAGATCCAGACTCTCTGCGGCATGTGCCCTGCCAACGGTGAACTCGAAAGCGGTGACGCCGAAACGCCCGTGGATTTTCTCTGCCAGGTCGCTCATCTGCGCGCCTACACTCTCGGGATCTCCGTTCCCGAGCATGGCGATTGCCCCTGCTGTTCTTCAGGCGTTCATTTTTCTCATCTTCAGGAATCGGCGAAACGGCTGCAAAAAAGCTCCTCCAATATCGAAAAGATTGTTCCGCTGCCACATCCAAATTCTCCACTTCCTGTTCTTCAGTCCGACGGCGGATGTAGTGCCGGAGGCTGCTCCTCCTGTGGGGCGCACCTTCGTTAAGGCCAATGAAAAGGCAAAGCTCGACCATGAATGATTCGCTCAAGTCCGATAAGCCCACCAAGACGCCCTATCAGCCGCCGACGGTGACCCGTGTCAGCTTGCGCCCCGAAGAAGCAGTTCTCGGTCATTGCAAGATTACAGGCTCTGCGGGGCCTGCGAGCGCTGGCTGCCACACCCCTTCTTCTTGCTTTACCCGGGGATCTTAAGCCCTGCTCAACCGGAGAAATTCACGTGCCCACGCCTCTCACAAACGCCAAGCTCCCCGCCCGCGACGCCACCCGTCTGGCTCTGGCGATCGGCGGCCTTTCCTTCGGCATGTGGTGCGAACGCGGAATGCCGGTCTCTCTTGATCCCGAGCACGAACCCTTCGCCATTCCCCACGCCAGCTCGCACCCTTGCGAAATTGAATTGGACATTGCCTGGGCCTCGCATCTCGACGCGCCTGCTGCTTCACCGGCATTTGTTTCCGGCGGCCTCTGGTCCGCCTTCACACACTCCACAGGAACTCAGTTTTATTTCACCACGCCAACTTTGGGTCCTGCTCCGTACAAGGCGGCCTGGTTTGATCCGACCTTCTCACGCGGACACATCGTCCTCAATCGTGCCAGCTTTCCCGCGGGCCAGCCAGTGTACCCGCTCGAATACCCCACCGATGAGCTTGTCATGATACACCGCTTGTCCTTGGGAGAAGGCTTGGAAGTTCACGCGTTGGGCTTGGTCGACGAAGACGGCAGCGGCTACCTCTTCCTCGGCCACTCTGGCGCTGGCAAGAGCACCACTGCGCGCCTCTGGATGTCCAATCCTGACGTGCAGTTTCTCAGCGACGATCGCATCATTCTTCGCAAGCTCGACGGCCAATTTTGGATTTACGGCACGCCCTGGCACGGTGACGCCGGCGTTGCCTCTCCTGCACGTGCGCCGCTTACTTCTATTTTTCTTCTCGAACAAGCTCCCTCGATCAAGTTCTCGCCGCTCCCCGCGCCGCAGGCGTCCGCTGAACTCTTTGCCCGTGCCTTTGTTCCCCACTATTTGAAGCACGGCATTCATTTCGCCTTGAGTTTTCTCGATGACCTCACTCGCTCCATCCCATCTTCGATTTTCCGTTTTGTTCCGACCCAGGACGCTGTGGAGGCCATCCGTCATGCCCACGCGTGAGATCCAGCACCGCAAGGATTCGCAACTCTTCGCTCAACTTTGCCTGGCGCTTCTCCGTGAAGGCCACAGTGTTCAATTTCGGGTGCAAGGAGAGAGCATGCGCCCCAACATTCTCGACGGCGACGCGGTCCTCGTCGCCCCTGCGGCTGATCGCGAGCTGTGTCCGGGTGATATCGCGCTGGTTCAAAACCAGGATGGCTTGCGGGTCCACCGCGTGGCCTCCTGCGACGCTTCCACGGGCGCCGTCGTCACGCGCAGCGATACGGGGCTCGATTCCGACCCAGCCGCTTCGCGCCTGTTCGGAAAGGTGATTGTTCTGCGTCGAAACTCCCGCGAAAAATCACTCACTCCCCTGCAGACTCGTCTCGTCCATCCCCTGCGCATCATGTTCCGCCGGATACGCTCCGCAACAATGCTACGCCTTCGCCGCGTTGCCCTGCTTCTCTCCGGAATCGTCGCCCTGTCTTTCTTGTGCGCCACGTTCCTCGCTCCCGCTGTTCACGCCCAGACCGCCGATCTTCAACTTACCCAGACCGCTTCCGCTACGGCCGTCGCAGCCGGTGCCACTTACACCTACACCGAGATCGTCAAGAACAACACTTCGAGCGCCACTGTTACAACCGGCACGATCACCGTTTATATGCAAACCCCGGCCAACACGACCTATCAGTCCTATGCCGGCACCAACTGGACTTGTACCACTCCCACCGCCGGCAACGCCGGCCCCGTCATCTGCACTTACAACACCACGCTAGCCAGCGGCGCCACTGCCAGTACCCTCACGATCAACTTCGAAGTCACCGCCGGTACCGCCTCCGGCACCACTATTCAAAGTTCCGCAACCGTCACGAATTCCACCTACGTGGACAACATTCCGGCGAATAACACCAGCATCACCTCCATCGTTGTCGAACCCACCACCTCCGCTGATCTCGGCGTCTCCATGTCCGTTTCCCCCACTCCCGTTTTTGTCTCCTCCAGCATGACTTACACCATTAAAGTCCAGAATCTCGGCCAGGCCGCGGCCTCTTCCGCCGCAACTACTCTAACCATCACCTTGCCCTCTGGACTCACCTCCATTTCTCTCTCGGCTCCCGCCGACTGGAGTTGCGCGATCACCATACCCATTAAATGCACCCTCCCTGGTTCCTTGGCTTGGGGCTCCACCGACACGATTACAATCACGGCGACAACTCCTTCCACTCCTACTACGCTCAACGCCACTGCCGCGCTTTCTCTCGCCGGCGACCCCAATCACACCAACGACAACGCTTCCGCCTACACGGTTGTTCAGCCCCTGGTTTGCGCTACCCCCGGCCGCGACGGTCCGGGTGGCACTCTCACCGGCATTGTCAATGCCTACTATCCGCCTTCATCCACAGGCACTCTTGCCTCCGCTTCCACTTCCGTTGCGCTGGGTGCGGCCGCCCCGCTGGGCGCTCAGAAAGCCATCGCCGCTGGTGATCTGCTGCTCATCATCCAGATGCAGGACGCTACCATCAACAGTTCGCAATCGGGTTCTTACGGCGATGGCGTCCCTGGTGATCCGGGCTCCGGCTCGACCAGCCTTGGCAGTTCCGGATTCTTTGAATTCGTGACTGCCACCAGTGCGGTCCCCGTCACCGGTGGCACTCTCCAATTCACCGGCACCGGCCCCACCGGCGGCTTGCTCAACAGTTATTCGTACGCCATTGCCACCGCCACCCAGGGTCAGCAAACCTTCCAAGTCATTCGCGTGCCCCAATACACTTCCGCGACTCTCGGCTCCACACTCGCCCCGCTTGCCTGGAACGGTTCTGTCGGCGGTGTCCTTGCTATTGACGTCTCTTCCCAACTGACTCTGGGTGGTACCGTGGCTGCCGATGCACTCGGTTTCCGCGGTGGCGGGGGCATCACGCTCACGGGAACAACCAATGTTGTTTCTGACACGGACTATGTGACCAGCTCTCCCGCTAACTTGCCCAATCTTGCCGGAGGCGGCGATGCGCCCGCGAATAGTGGCACTAACGCCTCGAAAGGCGAGGGCATTGCTGGAACACCTCATTGGGTCGCGCCCGCCTTGGGCTCCATCACGACTACATCCACAGCATTAAGCACTAACCAAACCGTTCTTGAGGGACTTCCCAACGGCAGCTTTGCGCGTGGCGCTCCAGGTAATGCAGGCGGCGGCGGCACCGACGGCGACCCGGCAAAAAACGATTACAATTCCGGCGGTGGCGCTGGTGGGAATGGCGGTACCGGTGGGCAGGGTGGTTATGGTTGGAACAGTATGGCCGTCACGAACTCCACCGACGGCGGTTTCGGCGGCGTGGCATTTCCTGCTTCTACGAGTGCTCTGGTGATGGGTGGTGGCGGCGGCGCGGGCACCACGAACAATGGTACCTACTACATTCCCTCGAATGGGACTCACGGCGCCGATTGTGGTCTCAATTGCACCGGGATCTATAGCAGTGGCGGAATGGGCGGCGGCATCGTCATCGTCCATGCCGGTTCCGTCGCCGGCACCGGCACGATCACTTCAAACGGGCAATCTACGCTCAACACTTACAACGACAGCACGGGCGGCGCCGGGGCTGGCGGCTCAATTCTATTTTTCGCCAACAGTGGTGGCTTGGGCGGTCTCACCGTCAGCGCCATTGGCGGCAACGGCGGCAATGCCTGGCAGACCCAGGCCCCCGGTGGTTTTCCTGGTCAGCGCCATGGCCCTGGTGGCGGCGGCGGGGGCGGCGTCATTTTCCTCTCCGCTTCGCCCGCGAGTTCCAGTGTCGCCGGTGGTTCCAACGGCTATACCGACTCGGTTGAGGATTCTTACGGTGCCATTCCCGGTCAGGCCGGCCTTGTCGTTACCACCGATGTCATCACCGAAACTCCCGGCACGCAGTCCGGCGCCTACTGCGCTTCCGCCGATCTTTCCGTCACCAATTTCGCCACTCCGCTCGTGGTTTTACCCGGTGGCGCAATCTCCTACACCCAAACCGTCACCAATAACGGCCCTCTCGATGCCGTCAGTGCTGTCTTCACCGAGAACACTCCGGCCAATACCACCTTCTCCTCCATCATCATTCCTGCTGGCTGGACCTGCACCACTCCCGCCGTTGGCGCTTCAGGCGCCATCTCTTGCAACACAACTTCTGGCATTTTCACCGCCAAAACCTCCGGCACATTCAACGTCGTCGTTACAGTTGCCGGCACCACTCTCAGCGGCACGCAAATCGTCGATGTAGCCAACATCACCTCCGGCACCACCGACCCCAATCTCGCCAACAACACTGCCATCGTCATCACCACTGTCGGCATCACGGGAACCGCGGATCTTGCCATCACCAACACCCCTTCTTCCCCCACCGTCGTTGCTGGCTCGAACGTTACACTCACGGGCGTCATCACCAATCAAGGACCCTCCTCCGCCGCCGGCCCCGTTTTCACCGAGGCCATTCCCGGAGGCACTACCTTCCAATCTGTCTCCGCTCCTGCGGGCTGGAGCTGCTATTACCCAGCCGTCGGCGCCACGACGGGCACTGTCGAGTGCGTTGACAATTCTCTCCTCGGGGTCAATTCCCCTGCCACTTTCTCCGTTGTCGTCAACGTCCCCGGCTCCACCACGGCCGGCACCGTGATTACCGCCACCGATAACGTTAATTCCGCCACTCCCGATCCCAACTACTCGAACAATTCCGCCTCGACCATCTTCACCGTTGCCACCGCTGGTCAGGCCGATCTCGCCGTCACGGCCTCCGCCTCGCCCAACCCGGTCACTCAGGGCAACAACATCACCTTCCCTGGAACCGTCACCAATAATGGCCCCGCCACGGAAACTAACGCCACTTTCACCGTCGCCATCCCCGCCAACACCACCTTCTACTCACTTACTCCTGTCCCCTCCGGCTGGTCCTGCACCACTCCTGCCGTCGGCGGCACGGGTACTGTCACGTGCACTCTCACTACCAGTCTTGCTGTCGGTGCCAACGTCAGTTTTCCCCTGGTTGTCAAAGTAAATTCCGGCGTCGCTGGCGGCACCACAATCTCCGCTACTCCCTCCGTCTCTAGCACCGTCGGCGATCCCAATTCCTCCAATAATTCCGCCACGGCTTCCACCATCGTCGCTTCGCCCACCCAGTCCAGTGTCACTGCAACCAAGACCGCCTCCCCTGAGCCCGTCAATCTGGGCTCCACCCTCACCTACATCTTGACCGTCATCAACTCCGGCCCTGCCGTCGCTCAGAATGTCACCGTCACAGACCCGCTCCCCGCTGAGGTCACCTATATCCCCAACTCTTATTCCACAACCATAGGCCTTTGCTCTGGTACCACCACCGTGACTTGCACCCTTGGCAACCTTGCCGTCGGCAGCACCGCCGTCATCACCATCAACGTTACCGCCACCACTTTCAGCGCCGCTACCCTCTCCACCAACATCGCCACCGTCACAAGCTCGACTGCGGCTCTCAGTTCCAACATCCCCTCTTACCCATTCACCGTCAGTTCCATCTCCACCATTCAGGCCTCCACCGCCGTCGACATCTCCTCCTTCCAAGCCTTCTCTCAGTCCGATGGCTCCGTCATCCTCGAATGGCGTACCCATGAGGAATCCCGCAACCTCGGCTTCCATATCTATCGCGAAGATGCCTCCGGCCGCACTCGCATCGATCCTTCTCTCATCGCCGGCTCTGCTCTGCTCCTGCGTGGTTCCCGGCCCCAGCATGCCGCCAAAATTTATCGCTGGATTGATCCGCACCCTGTTCGCGATGCCGCGTACTGGATTGAAGAGCTGGATATCAATGGCACGCGCGGCACTCATGGCCCCGCTTACGTCGAATCGCCTTCCGCCGAAGTCGCCGCCACGCTTGCCTCTGCGCGTTCCTCGGCCCTGCTCAGCAGTCAGCGCGCTTCAACGGTCTCGCCCTCTGCCGCCAATCCTTCCCCTGCTCTGGCGGTTCCGCGACCCGGTCTCCCTATCGCACCGCCAGGCCTTCCGCCTCTCAGCGTTGCCGATCATCAGGCCATCAAAATTTCGGTTGATCAGGAAGGTTGGTATCACGTCTCCTTTGCCCAGCTTTTTGCCGAGGGTCTCGATCGCAACACGGACTCACGCACGCTTCATCTTTACGCCGAAGGAGTCGAACAGCCGCTTCTCCTGACAGGTCGCGCCAGCGGCCCTCCATCTCCTTCCGACGCCATCGAATTCTACGGCACGGGCATTGATACGCCCTTCTCCGCCGACCGCGTCTATTGGTTGATCAGCGGTAATCAATGGCCCAAGCGGATCCTTCCGGCGGCTGCACCTGTTTCCGGCAGCACCGCCCCGGCGAGTTTTCCATTCACCGTTCTTCGCGAGGATCGCACCACCTACTTCGCCGCTCTGCTGAATGGCGAGAACAGCGACAATTTCTTTGGCGCTGTCATCACATCGGAAGCGACCGATCAGGATCTTGTCGTCGCGCACATCGATCCTTCTTCGCCGCTGCCAGCTTTCCTGGACCTCGTTCTTCAAGGCGCCACCGACGCGCAGGAGCATCGCGTCACCGTTCAGTTCAACGGAGCCACTCTCGGAGAAATGGACTTCCTCGGTCTGACGCTCGCGCAGCAATCTTTCCCGGTCGAGCCCTCGTTACTCCAGAACGGCACCAATACCGTCACCCTCACGGCTCTGAATGGCGACAACGACGTCAGCCTCGTGCAATCCATCGTCCTCCATTACGCGCACACTTACGCCGCCGATGCGGACTGGCTCCGCGCCACCGCCTCTGCCGGTTCGGAACTCCGCCTCACCGGCTTCACCAACCCTCAGGTCCGTGTGTTTGACATCACCGATCCGCTCAACATCTCGGAACTCGCGGCCAAGATCTCACGCGAATCGGGCACCTACGGCGCTGCTTTGGCACTTTCCACCGGCGGGCCCGCTGTTCGCACTATTCTCGCTTTCGCCAACGACGCCATTTCCGCGCCGGTTTCTCTCGCGCCGCACGTTCCCACGTTCCTCGACGACCAGCACGCTGGCGGCGACGTTGTCATCATCACTCATCCCGATTTTGTCACGAGCCTTGTGCCGCTTGTTCGCTTGCGCGAATCCCAGGGCCATCACATCGCTCTTGTTACCACCGACCAGATCTTCGATGAGTACAATTACGGCGAGCGCAGCCCCCTCGCCATCCGCAGCTTCCTCCAGGAAGCCGCCTCCCGGTGGCAGCGCAAGCCCCAGTCCATCCTCTTTGTTGGCGATGCTTCCTTCGATCCTCGTGACTATTTGGGACTCGGCGATTTCGATTTTGTGCCCACGCGCATCATCGAAACCGCGGCCTTCAAGACGGCGTCCGACGACTGGTTCACCGACTTTGCCCAGAATGGTTTCGCCACAATTCCCACCGGCCGATTGCCCGTGCGCACCTCCGCCGACGCCGATCTCGTCGTTTCCAAAATCATCGGCTACGAACAGGGCAGCTCGGCTGGCTCCTGGAATTCGCAGGCTTTGCTGATCGCCGATCAGAATGTCGATTCCAACTTCACCGCTGCTGCAAATTCTGCCGCGGCCACTCTTCCATCTACGTTGCAAGTCTCGGAGATTCTTGCCGATTCGTTCGATTCCGCTACCGTCCGTTCCAAGATTCTCACCGCTCTCAATAACGGTGCACTCTTGGTCGATTACAACGGCCACGGCGCCGAGCAGCAGTGGTCTTTCGCCGATCTCTTCAACACCACCGACGCCTCCGCGCTCGCCAACGGAGGACGCCTCCCCGTTTATCTCTTGATGGATTGCCTCAATGGGTTCTTCCATGACGTTTATGCCGAGAGCCTTGCCGAGTCTCTTCTGCTCGCTCCCAACGGTGGTGCAGTCGCCGTCTGGGCCTCTTCCGGTTTCACCCAGCAGTCGCCGCAGTCCACGCTCAACCAGGCATTTCTGCACCTGTTCGCGGGCAATCCAAATCAATCCCTCGGCCGCCTCGTGCTTCAGGCGAAGGCCGGCACCACTGACAACGATGTTCGTCGCACCTGGATCCTTTTTGGTGATCCCGCGATGAAACTCCAGTTCGCGCCCACAGCCATTCCGGCGCGCACTTCTACGCCTAAGTTTCAGCCTGTCACTACTCCCGTGAGCGCCCGCCCCTGTCTTCCTGTATCTGTCTGTTCGAAGGAGAAACAACACCAATGAGAACCGCTCGTTTTCTATCCGTGGCCGGATTTTTCGTTTTTTCTTGCGTCTCTGTGCCTGCGCTGGCGCAAACGCCACCCGCGAATCCTTCCCTCGGCCTTATCGCCAAATCCTTGTCAGGTCACATCGGCGATGCCGCTGTCTCCGAAGGCGCCACCGTCTATTCCGGTGACTATCTTTCGACGGAGGACGCTGGCTCCATGCTCGTTCGCGTCGGTCCGCTTTCTCTCGAACTTCAGGGCTCCTCGGCCGTGCACATCTACCGCGCTCCGTACGGCGCGATCGTCGAGCTGAATCGCGGCACCGTGGTTTACACCACGCCCGGCACCCGGGAAAATATTGTAATCGTTGCTTCTGACGTGCGGGTCACGCCCGTGCTATCCCTCGCCGATCTGGGCCGTGTTTCGATGGACAATCCCTGCGAAATCACGGTCTACAGCCAGCGCGGCCAGGTCAATGTGCAGGTTGGTTCGGAGTCCCATCTGATCGAAGAAGCCAAGGCCTACCGCGTCCGCGCGGTGAACGAACTCAGTTATCGTAAATATCTTTCTCCCGATGCCAGCGATTACCACGACTACCACGAGCATCGTCCTTGCGCGCCGGTCGAGATGGCGAAGGGGAAGCTTCCCCTCGCTCCGGGCCATAGCCCTTTCTTGTATGTCGCTACCGGCGTTACCGTTATAGCCACCGTGTGGGCCGTTCACGAGGCACTCGAAAGCCCCAATCGCCCGTAGTCACCGCTTCTTCCCCCGCACTTCTCGAATCTTTCACTGTACGTGTGGAGCATTGCTCGACCCCATCTCGGACAGGTTTGTGATTTCCCGTTATTCCGAATGGAGTCTGCGGAGTGAGGATCTCTCTTGCTATCCCGCGGCCACATTGGTTTCCTCAGGCGTGGCGGTCTGGCATGTTTTTCAGCTCATCTCGCCTTCAATTGTGTCCGCCAGAGATTTCCCGTACAATCGCCCCCACAAAATTCCTCGCATCTCCGAATAGCATTAGCGTCTTATCCAGGTAGTACAACGGGTTTTCAATCCCCGCGAACCCTGCGCCCATGCTTCGCTTGATCACCATCACGGTGTGCGCCTTGTCCACATCCAGAATCGGCATTCCGTAAATTGGGCTGCTGGTATCCTCTCTTGCCGCTGGATTGGTCACGTCATTTGCACCGATGACGAGCGCCACGTCCGTTTGCGGAAAATCCCCATTGATTTCATCCATCGCCAGCAGTTTGTCGTACGGAATATCCGCCTCCGCCAATAGCACGTTCATGTGGCCCGGCATGCGACCCGCCACCGGATGGATGCCGAATTTCACGTCCACGCCGCGCTTCGTCAGCGCGTCGTACAATTCGCGCACCTTGTGCTGTGCCTGCGCCACTGCCATCCCATACCCCGGCACGATCACCACTTTGCTCGCCGCCGTCAGTATCCCTGCCGCCTCTTCGGGCGACGCGCTGCGCACCGGCCGCGATTCCTTCGCTCCCGCCGCCGTCGCCTGTTCCTGTCCAAACGCGCCAAACAGCACGTTCGTGAACGACCTATTCATCGCCTTCGACATGTTCACCGAAAGGATGAACCCCGAGGCTCCGTCCAGAGCTCCCGCGATAATCAGCAGTTTGCTCTGCAGCACAAATCCCATTGCCGCCGCCGACAATCCCGCATAGGAATTCAACAGCGAGATCACTGTCGGCATGTCCGCCCCGCCAATCGGAATAATCATCATTACGCCGAATACCAGTGGAATCCCGATCATGAACGGAAACAGATACATTTTTTCCGGGTGTACCACGAGGATTACCGCAATTCCGATGGCGATCGCCAGCAATCCCAGGTTCACGAAATTCTGGCCTTTATAGGTGATCGGCCGCTGCCGCAGCACCTCTTGCAGCTTCCCCGCCGCCATCAAGCTGCCCGTAAACGTCAGCGCTCCCAGGATGACTTCCAGGGACAGCACGCCCATCATGAATCCCGGCACGTTTGGCGCTCGCAGGTAGAATTCCGACGTTCCCACCAGCGTCACGCACAACGCTCCAAACGCATGGCTCAATGCTGTCCGCTGCGGCACCGCGGTCATCGCCACGCGTCCCAGCGGCACGCCGATAATCGTTCCCAGTACCAGCCCGATCGCAATCAACTTGTAATCGACGATGCCCTGATGCAGCAGCGTTCCCGCCACGGCCAGCAGCATTCCCGCCTCGCCGGCCCACACCCCCCGCCGCGCTGTTACTGGCGAGCTGAGCCATTTCAGTGAAAGAACGAACAGCGCCGTGGCGATTAGATACGTCACTTCGATAAGGTTTTCTGTCGGGATCATGATCGTCACGGCTTCCTTGGCCCGCTCGCCTTGAACATCTTCAGCATGCGGTCCGTGATCATAAAGCCGCCCACGATGTTGCTCGTCGCCGCGACAATGGCGATTGTTCCCAGGATCGTCGCCAGCGTGCTCTTTCCTTCGCCCACCAGGATGATTGCCCCTACCACCGCGATCGCGTCCAGGGCGTTCGTCAGCGACATCAGCGGCGTGTGCAGGAGCGGCGACACCCGCCGGATCACTTCAAATCCGATAAACGCCGCCAGCATGAAGACGTACAAGCTGGTCATCAGGTCGAGTTTCATCAGCCTTCTCCTCCCCCCGGTGTCGTCTGCAAAGCCGGTAGCGCGAAAAACTCTCGCACCCGCGCGTTCACGATTTCTCCCTCATGCGTCAGCAGCGTTTCCCGCATGATTTCATCCGTCAAATTCAGTTGCAGTTTGCCTTCTTTTGTCAGGTGCAGTAGAAACGACGTCACGTTGCGCGCATACATCTGGCTCGCGTGATACGGCACCATCGCCGCCAGGTTGTACTCGCCGATAATCGTCACCCCGTGAATTACCGCCGTCTCGTCCGGTTTGGTCAGCTCGCAATTGCCGCCACGTTCCGCGGCCAGGTCCACGATCACGGATCCCAGCGACATCCGCTCGACCATGTCCTTCGTCACCAGCACCGGCGATCTCTTTCCCGGGATCACCGCCGCCGTGATCACCACGTCGCTTTCCGCCACCACCTTGCCGAGCAGTTCCCGCTGCTTCTGGTAGAAGCTTTCGTCCTGCGCCTTGGCATACCCGCTCGCATCCTGCGCGTCCTTTGCTTCAACGGCCAGCTCCACGAATCGTCCGCCCAGGCTTTGCACCTGTTCTTTTGCCGCCGGGCGCATGTCGTATGCCGAGGCCACCGCCCCCAACCGTCGCGCTGTTGCGATCGCCTGCAGTCCCGCCACGCCCGCGCCGATGATCAGCACGCGTGCCGGTGTGATCGTTCCCGCCGCTGTCGTCAACATCGGGCACATTCTTGGCAGCGTGTTCGCGGCCAGCAACACCGCTTTGTACCCGCAGATTGTCGCCATCGAAGACAGCGCGTCCATGCTCTGCGCGCGCGTGATGCGCGGCATCAGCTCCACCGAAAACGATGTCACTCCGCGCTCCGCAACCTCCTGAACTGTCTTCAGCGTTCCCAGCGGCCTCAAAAACCCCACGAGCGCCTGACCCTTGCGCAACAGCGGCAGGTCCGCGCTTCCTGTCTTGTCATTCGCTCCATGACACAGGAATTGCACGATGATGTCCGCGGACGCGAACACCTCTTCGCGGGTCGCGGCCAGCTTCGCGCCCTTTTCCACATACTCCGCGTTCCGGTAACCCGCTGCCTGGCCCGCGTCCGCTTCAATCAACACGTCCAGCCCGCCCTTCCTCAGATTGGGTAGCATCGCCGGCACCAACGCCACGCGCCGCTCTCCCGGATATCCTTCTCGGGGCACACCAACGATCATGTACCCTCCTTCCTTCTCCGCAGTTTCGTCAATCGCAATTCAGTTTCCCGCTTTCTCTCCGGGGAATCCCCTTTTTTTCTCATCGGCGGCGCCAGTCTGCACGCAGCCGCACTCTTCTGCCGAACTGCCAGCAGCAGCCTGGTCGATTCGTGGATGCTCGTCCGGATTCGAGGGGGGAGCGAGTGCCCCTCATGCAACACGCGAAACGCAGCCATGCAATCCACATGTCCTGCGTCATCCCCACTACCTTGTTTTGACCGCCGAATTCTATCTCCAACAACCGGCGAGTGACAAGCGCGCATCCCCTCTGCCGCGCCCCTCACCATCGCTTCACGATTCTTGCCCAGGATACCGGTTCTCTCACTACATCATCCCTTCATACACCGCCCGTGCTTCCCGCAATCTTTTCATCACCAGGTCCTTCTCTGCCGCCGAATTCCAATCCGGATATTTCTCGGTCACCTCGATTGTTCGGTCAATCCATGCCTTAAAATACTCCGCATCCTCCCTTGAATACGCTCGTTTCCCGCCGATCGCCACATAAACGGGGCTCGTTGTCGCGTAAGCATAGTTATCCAGCACGGGATACTCCGCCTTACCGCTCCACGCGCGCAACACGCACCACCCGCTCTCATTCAGTGAAATCGTTCCTGTCACATCCGCCGTGTCGCGCGCTCCCCCTAGTCCTAGTTCTCGTGCCACCTTCCCGTTACATACCACCTCCAGGTGGTCCACCGGCACGATCGACCGCAATTTCGCCGTGAAGGAAACTCCCGCCTGCGCCGTATCAAACTTCAATTCGCTTCCCACCATCGCCCCGCCCAACTTGAATTCGATCAGCGGCCCGTTCGTCGCAAACGTCCTCCCCTTCTTCAATCCATCCATCCACGTGTCTATACTTGCTGGCCAACTGGGCGTCCACACATATGTGCGGTCGAATCCCACCTGCCCGCGAATCGGCGCCGCATAATCTGCGGTCGCGTCCGTTCCCCCGCCTGCCGGAAGCCTAAAGCCCAGGTTCAACAGTTTGTACCAGACCGCCGCCGTTGACTTGTGATCGCTGAATCCCACAATCTCCATGTAGTCCAGCTTCCCCAGCGCCACATCCACCGGTAACTCATCCGTGATGCGTTGCGCCGGCTTCGCAAACGGGTCCGGCACCTCATCAAACGGATGCACCGCTCCCACCAACGCCCCCTGCAAACTCGCCATGTCATACACGTCGGCATTCATCGGATACAAACTCGCCGCCGCCGTATTCGGATACCCCGCATACCCCGGCAGCAACAAATGATTCTTTAGCCTTAATACCCCGCGGTGTCCCCAGTAACTCGTGTGAAATTCCTGCCCCTGCACCAGCAGAACGGCCGGATCATGAAGACCCCTTTCCTCCATCCCATTCCTGGAATCAAAATACAGAAATTGAATGTCGGGAAATCTTTGCTCCTTATTTACGGTCAGCTCATGAATTACCTCGAGCCCTTCGCTTTCCCCCTGTTCGATCAGGCGCTCTCGGTTGTTCCGATAAGTTCCGCCATAGTTCATATGCACATGAAGGTCCGATGCAACCCAATGCTCTTCTCCTTCGCCATCGAAATCCAGAGACGCTAATGTCGCGTCGACTGCGGTAACTTTCCCGGCTTTCACCTCTACAATCTTTCGAAATGGTCTAGCCTCTAGTCCTTGTGATACTTCGACGGTGAATTTTCCTGCGGGAACCTCAACCTTCGCATCCACGTGCTCTCCCGTGTGGAAATAATGCCTTTCCAGCGCGCGCTCGTTCCGGTCATATCCGTCGTCAGCTTGAATCCATGCATCCTTGGGAGCAAACGAGCGGCCGGCTTCATCGGTGATGGCAATTCGGACATTGGAGAAGATGCTCGGGCCTTCGGCGTTGATCGTGACAGTGCCATGGGCATGCAGATAATTCCGCTTTTCCAGCTGCAGTTCCCCTCCATTTCCGCCTTGCAGCCCCTGCCAGTGAATCGTCGTGGACCCGGTTCTGTTTGAGACGAAAGCAAGCAGTCCTCCGTCCGGCGACCACCTCACATTCGTCTCGTCCCAATTGTCGTACGTCAGCGGGAATGCATCTCCTCCGTTCGCCGGCAGCACCCAAACGTTGTGCCACTGCCTTCCCAGATACGAGCTGTACACCATTCGCGAGCCGTCCGGCGAAAAGTCCGGCCGCGCCTTCCAACTCGTCTCCTCGTAATGAATCTCCCGCGCCTCCGCTCCCGGCTCCGCCTTCATCCGCCAGAATCCGCCCGTTCCATGAATGTGCCCGCGGTTTGAAACGAACGAAATCTCTTTTCCATCCCGCGTCCACACCGGATTGATCTCCATGTCGTACGCGCTGTAGTAATAGCGCGGCAGGGAACTCTTCGTCTCCCCCGTCAACCGCACAATATTTGTCAGCTTTCCTTCGGTCAAATCCGCCGCAAATATATGGAATCTCCCGTTGTACTGCGTCGAAACCCACACGATCCGCTTGCCATCCGGCGACCATCGTGGTTCCACATTCACTGCCCCACCGCTGGTCAACTTCTTCGTCTTCCCGCTCGCCAAATCAAGCAGCCACAATTCCATCGCGTCCTTCTGATACGACACGTACACCACGCTCTTCCCATCCGGCGACCAGTCCGGCTGGTAGTCGTATCCCGGCCCATCCGTCAGCTGCGCCGCCACTTTCGATTCCAGCTTCTGCCGCCACAGGGAGCCGGCCATCGAATAAATCAGCTCCTCCGAGTCCGGTCCCCAAGTCAGGCTGCTCGGTCCGCTCGTCAACTGCGGCAAATACAGTTCCCGGTAATAATAAGGATGCGGCTCATCAATTTGTGGCAGCACCGGCCGCCGCTGCGCGCTCGCTGGAATTGCGATTCCCGTGAAAACCAAACAAACAAATCCCAATACTCGTCTCAACTCTTCCTCCGCACGCCCGCATCCTATCGCAAAAAACCAAAGGGCGCCCACACTCTGTCCAGGCGCCCTGCATTTCTTTCTTGGCAAGAAGTGAACCGCTAACTTCCCCGCCTCCTGATATCTGATCACTGATGTCTGATATCCCGTCGGCGCGTCCTGTTACGCTAATCCTGCTTTCGTCAGCGGCATCTCCCTGATTCGTTTCCCCGTCGCCGTGAACACCGCGTTATAAATCGCAGGCGCCACGGGCGGCAATCCCGGTTCGCCAACCCCTGCCGGTGGCGCATCGCTTTCCACGATGTGCACATTCGTCTCCCGCGGTGCCACGTTCATCCAGGCAATTTGGAAGCCGTCAAAGTTGGACTGGTCGATCGCGCCATCTGTGGCCGTGATCTCACCATAAAACGCGATGCTCGTGCCCATCACCGCCGCGCCTTCAAACTGTTGCTTTACGGTCGTCGGATTCACGATCGTTCCCGCATCCACCGCCGTGTCTACCCTGCGGATAATCACTTGCTTGTCCTTCACTTCCGCCTGTACCACCGTAGCCACATACGTCAAGAAGCTGCGGTGCACCGCCAATCCCATCCCGAATCCATTCCCGACCTTCTGTTTGCCCCATCCGGACTTTTCCGCCGCAAGTTGCACCACCCGCCGGAATCTCGCGATATCGATCGGGTAATCCGCGTAATCCCCGTCGTAATTCGTGTAATCCTTCGGCAGCTCCTCTTTCGGCATGATGCGATCCGGTCCCAGCAGCGCCAGCACGTACTCCACCGGATCCTTTCCGGCCGCGTGCGCCAGCTCCCCCACGAACGAATGCACCCCGAAGGCGTGATAAATATTCGCCACCGAACGCAGCCATCCAATCCGCGTGTGCGCCTTCGCCGGTCCGTTTTCCGCCCGGTGATTAGGGATCGCGAACGGAATATCGCTGAACCCCAATCCAATTTCTCCGGCATCCGCATACAGCCCGTTTGGATCAAACGTCGACGCGATCGGCGGGAACACGCTTCGTTGCAGCCACGCCGTCGGCTTTCCATCCGCTCCCAGCGACGCCTTGAAATACATCGCCGCCACCGAATGGAATGTGTCGAACTTGATGTCGTCCTCCCGGCTCCATATCACCTTCACCGGTTTCCCCGTCTTCTTTGAAAGCACCGCCGCTTCCACGATGAAATCCGGGAAAGACTTCCTCCCAAACGCGCCGCCCAACAGCGTCATGTGCACCGTCACATCTTCCTTCTTCACTCCAACTGCTGCCGCCACCGCCTCCTGGGCTCCCTGCGGGTCTTGCGTTGGCGCCCACGCCTCCACATTCCCGTCGCGGTACACTGCCAGCGCTGCCGGCGGCTCCATGGACGCGTGCGCCAGCATTGGCGCGTAGTATTCGGCCTCTACAATCTTTCCGCCCTTCGCGAATGCCTGATCCACGTTCCCGTTTTCCCGCACCACCTTGCAGGGCTTGCGCGCCGTGGCTTCCAACTCTTTCCGGTACGCGCCTGAATTCCACACGCTGTGCTCGCTCTTGCCCCACTCAATCTTTAATTGCTTCTTGCCTTGAAACGCCGCCCAGGTGCTGTCTGCAATCACCGCCACGCCGCCCAGCGCCTGCATGGCCACCGGTGGCTTGAACGCCTCGATCGTCGCCGTTTGCTTTACTCCCGCTACTTTCAGCGCTGCGGAATCATCCACGCTCTTCACCGCACTCCCGTACACCGGTGGATGCGCCACCGACGCATACAGCATCCCCTCCATCTGCAAGTCCTGACCATAAACTGCCTTGCCCGTGGTCATGTCCTTCAAGTCATACCCCGACGCCGCCTTGCCGATGTACCGCCATTCGCTGCGCGGCTTCAGTCGCAACTCCTCTTTCTTCGGCACAGGCAGCTTTGCCGCCGCGGACGCCAGCTCGCCGTAGCCGAGCTTCTTCCCGCTCGGCTTGTGCACCACCGTGTTCAGTTCCGTCACGCATTCCTTCTCCGGCACGCCCCACGTCTGGGCCGCCGCGCGCACCAGCATCAGCCGTGCGCTCGCGCCTGCCTGCCGCAGTATCTCAAAGAAGCTCTTTACGGAGTGCGACCCGTCCGTGTCCTGGTCGCCATACTTCTCGTCCCCCGTGGCCGCCTCGACCTTCACTTTTGTCCAGTCGGCATCCAGTTCATCGGCGACGATTCGCGGAAGCCCTGTGCGGTTCCCGCTGCCCATCTCCGCCCGGTGCGCCACGATATAAACCGTTCCGTCCGTCGCAATCGCTAGGTATGCATTCGGCCGTAACGCCGCGTTCACCATCGGATCTTCGCCCGCGCTGCTCGCCGTTGCGCCCAACAACTTCTCCGGCACAATCTGCACGCTCAAAACCAGCGCCCCCGTTCCCAGCATCCCCTTCAAAAACCCGCGACGGCTGACGTTTTCGATTTGAATCATTTCCTCACCCTGTCGTTTCTCGACAAAAATCACGGAAAATCCATCGACGACCGCCCTCTATCCTACCTGTATTCCTGTTCCTTGCAACCCCAACCCTGCCCCCCGGCGCAAAGCCCCTCAAGAAAGTCTTTTCCACTGTTTTTCAGCAACCCGCTAGTGCACAATTCCCCTCCTCTCTTCCTCATCCGCATTGTGAATCCTCCTCTTCCGCGGCACTCTGGAGGGCAGGGGATTCTCTTTCATGTCCGAACTATTTCTGCAACGCGCCATCGCCCTCGCCATCGAAAATGTGAACTCCGGCCAGGGTGGCCCCTTCGCCGCCCTGATCGTCCAAGACGGCAAAATTATCGCTGAGGGCGTCAACCGCGTCACATTTGGCAATGACCCGACCGCCCACGCCGAAATCGAGGCCATTCGCGAGGCCTGCCGCGTTATCGGTAATTTCCAGTTGTCTGGTTGCGACCTTTACGCTTCCTGCGAACCTTGCCCCATGTGCTTCGGGGCGATCTATTGGGCTCGCCCAGACCGTGTCTTTTACGCCGCCACCGCCGCCGATGCTGCCGCTGCTGGCTTCGACGACGCTTTTATCTACGAAGAACTCCGTCGCCCGCCTGGCAACCGCCGTTTCTCCATCACGCAATCGTTCCATCCTGACTCGCTGCGTCCCTTCCAAGCCTGGCTCTCTTCCTCTTCCAGGAAACCCTACTGATCGCGATCCTTTTTATCCCGCCATTCCTGCCGGGCCGTAGCCTCACGATTCCTGCCCAAATCCCGCCTCGCCTTGCTCATCTGTCCTTCCGCTGGCATACTTCTTTGCCGGACAAAGAAAGGCCCTTTTTGATGAAACGTGAATACCATCGCTGGTACTCTCCGCGCCTCGGCCTCGATCTCGGCGTCGTCGCTTACGGCCATTGGGGTCCGCCGCTCCTCGGTTTTCCCACCAGTGCCGGCGACGAATGGGAACTCGAAGGCCAGGGCATGGTCGGCGCCCTCGCCGATTTCATCGATGCCGGCCGCATCAAGTTTTATTCCGTCAACTCCATCAATGGCCTCAGCTTTTACAACAAGGGCGCTCATCCGTTTCACCGCAGCTATGTCCAATCCGTCTTTGATTCCTACCTCCGCGAAGAAGTTGTTCCCTTCATTTGGGATCATTGCCAATCGCAAATCGTCATCTCCACCATGGGCGCTTCCTTTGGCGCGTACCACGCCGCCAACACCCTGTTCAAGCATCCCGACGTCTTCAAGCGCTGTTTTGCCATGTCCGGTGTCTATGATGTCAGGAATTTCATGGACGGCATGTACGACGACAATTTCTACTTCAACAATCCCGTCGATTACCTCTCCAATCTCTCCGATGGCTGGTATTTCGAGCAGTACAATTCCTGCGACATCCACCTCATCACCGGCACCGGTCCCTGGGAAAATAGCGCCCCCACCTATCGCCTGTCCGAGGTGCTTTCCAGCAAAGGAATTCGCCACTCCGTGGACAACTGGGGTCCCGAAGGCGGCCACGACTGGCCTTTCTGGAAACGCGAGATGCGCGAATACGTCTCCCGCCTGTTCTAGCTGCCCATCCAATTATTGAGGATCACCCGGCGATCCGCTGGCCTCGCAAAGCCCCGCACGTCTTCTTTAAGCAAACGCCTAAAATCGCTTTGTATTTTCGTTTGGATTCGTATAAAGTCCTCCACTCGGCTGAGCCCGGGCGATTTCCTGCCTACCCCGCCAAGGCAGGGGCAAATGGAGGGGGATTGGATGTTCCTTCTACGCAGCTTTCTCTTTCTGCTGTTTTTCGCGGGTTCGATTCCTTGCACGCAGGCGCAAACCGCCAATGACACTCCTTCGCAACCCACTTCTCCGCAACCTACTCCGGCCAACTCCGGGGGAGATTTCTTCCGCGACTGGTTCAACATGGTCTCCGCTACCCAGGCCGCTCAGCCCCATTGGATGACTCCCGTTGCCACCACCACGCCTCGCCTTGAACAGGAATTCCGTTATGACATCTTCTGGCAAACAAATAGCGCGGACGTCACCCGCGAGAACTACGGCGGCGCCAAGGGCCTCGAGCTTATCCCGGAGCGCCACGTCGAAGTCATCCTCGTCGCGCCGCCTGCCTACATCGTCCACAACAGCCCCACGATTCGCGATGGCTTCGGCGACTGGGGCTTTCTTGTGAAGTGCCGCATCCTCTCCTCCAACGAGGAGCATGGCAACTACATCCTCACCGCATTCTTCCAGGCTACCGTGCCGACCGGGCAGTACACCAACGGCGCCACCGACGCCATCATCATCCCCACCATCGCCTACGGCAAAGGCTTCGGCCACTTCGATTTTCAAGGCACATTCGGCGCCTCTCTTCCAACCGGCAGTGAAGCCAAAATCGGCCGCACCTTCCCCTGGAACAATGCGTTTCAATATCACCTCTACCGCAAGTTCTGGCCCGAACTCGAAGTCAACTACACCCATTTTCAGGACGGCCCGAGCAACGGCAAAACCCAGGTCTACCTGACGCCGGGTCTCGTGCTTGGCAGGTTCCACCTCTGGAAACGGTTGGCGCTCTCCGTCGGTGGTGGCTTTCAAATCGCCGCCACGCGCTTCTACACCACCAACCACAACGGCATCTTCACCGTGCGTTTCCCGTTCTGAGCCACCGCAATCGGTTTACTGCTGACGAAGCGGCTTCGATCGCTTGTTCTCTTGAATTGTCCTGTTTTAGGACAGCCCCAGGTGATCGAGGTGGTAGTGCCCCTTCTCAATCACTTGATCCTCATCGATCCACACGTCGCAATTCCGCGTCAGCACGTCCACGTGCGTCCGCGACTTCCAGTTCGCATTCGTCTGGTTCCCGTACGGATCACCAAACGCGATGTGCACTCCCGGAAACTTCTCGTCCTGCAGCAGCACGCCGATCATCCGTGACAACCCCAGGTTCGTTCCAAACGCCAGTTCCCCCACCCGGTCGCTGTTCTCATCCGTGTGGCAATACGCCCAGAACTCCTCTTCCAGATCCTTCCGCCAGCACTCCGCCTGCTGCAATCTCCCTCCCGCAATCTTCAGCACCAGCGGCGTCTCCTGCAAATCCCCGTATTTCCCGTTGAAATAGTCTCCCGCCGTCGCGTCGCACACAAACGTGCCGTCCACCGTCGCCGGCGTCGTGAACACTTCCCCCGCCGGCAGATTCGACCAGTATCTCGGGCTGATCAATCCGCTCGTCTTCACCCAATCCAGCCCGCGGTCAAAATGTGCGCTGATCGAAGTCCCCGCCTCCGTCTTCACCGTCAGCCTTTCCGCCCTCAACATCCGCTCGCGCAGCCGGTCGCTCAAGCGATCCACCAGCCGGTAGTCCGCGCGCATCCCCTGCTGCATGATCTCCGGCGTCACCCCAATCATGTGCGCGTAGCGGATCTGCCTTCGTTCCACCACCCTCACGATCGCCATCCGCGCCGTCAACTCACCCGGTTGTGGCCTCATGCACAATATCCCGACGTCGGCTTTCTCCAGCGCCTCCAGTACCAACACTGGCGCACCAACCATCGGCCGCGGCCCAAAATCCTCCAGCAACAGTCCCGTGATCTCCGCTCCACGCTCCTCCAGCGCCCGCTCCAGGCTCGCCGCCACCTCCCGGCTCACCTCATCTGCAATCAGCGTCACGCGCTCGTTCGCGCGCACACCCAGGCAAACCTCGACGGCGTTCTTCGCGCCCGGCATCAGCTCATTCGGTGCGGTTCCAAAAGACATTCTTACTATTTTACCTGAACTGCTCCCCCTGCCAATTCAACCCAACGCGGCGTTTCCACGGCGAAACACGCCGTTAGCTGCTTCTCACTTCCACACGAAACGATGGAATCTGCCCTCCGCCGCTCGTCACATTAGCCAGCCCCGTCGCGCTCAGCCGCGTCAAAAATCCCGCCAGCTTCCCGCGGAACAGATACGGTGCGAAATCCACCAGCATGTTCCGGAAATCCACTTTGCCGCCCGCACCGATATGCGGAAAGACGTCCCGGCTGACCGGTATGCGCTCTTGCACGATCCAGCAGCCATGCGCCTCAGCCTTCTTTCCGCCGGGCAATGCATCCTCGATGGCGCGCTCCCAGCGTTTCGCGGTCGTTTCCCACCCCAGCGTCACGCCCATTCCTCCATACTCATCGCTGGGCTTCAGCACCAAGTCCTTCTGGCGCTTCCGCATGTATTTCAGCAGCTCAATCGGCTTGCCGTCGTAATCGCTTTTGACATCCTGTACCACTCGCGTCCACGGAACGTGCCGCCGGATCAGTTCGCGCTCCTCCGCAGTAAACAGCGCCCAATTCTTCGCGTCCGTCAGCACCGCAAAAAACGCCTTCACATGAGGAATCTTGCAGCGAAAATTATTCGCTACGCATACGGTTCCCGCTTCGTATGCTTTTACCAACGCCGCGCACTCGGCGGGTTTCGCCACAATGTCATTGATCAGCACGCGCCGGTACACCAGATCGATCTTCTTTCCTTTCGCCGCCAGTTGCTTCCCGTCAAACTCCAATTCCTGCGGGTCCGCAAGAACTACCGGCACGCCCAACGCCTCGAATCGCCCCTGCAGAATCTCAAACTCGCTCCACGTTGGCACTTCCTTCCAATCCACAATCGCCATTTGTGGCCGATTCGTTTTCCCGCCCCATTCCACATAGGTCGTCATCAGCGCATCCAGCAGCTTCGCGCTCAGCGGGTAGCTGTGCACCTCATACCGTTTCGCAAATTCCTCCATCACCGGCAGTTTCCGGAAAATGTCCGAAAGCGTTTCCGAGTAGCCGGAGCCTGCCGGCGATTCCCCGTTGTATTCCGTGAACTTCAGTGAGTCCGGCAGAAGAAACGCGTCCAGCCGGGACGCCGTGCTCGCCGGCCCCGCTCCCGCCGCCAGCCGAGCCAGCCGCTCTTCCTCTGGCCGCAAGTGGAATTGTAAGAAAAGGGATTTGTCATCCAGCGCCGCGGTCGTAACCCGTTCCGCCACTATTGCAATGGTCTCGGCAACGTGGCGCACGCGCTGCTCGTCGCCAGGCGACAAAAAATAGGGCCGCAAAAAGGGGCAGTGTACTCGCCGCCCAAACGTCAGTTTCGCCGCGCGTAGATCTGCCAGGAATCTCTTGGCAAGTGCCGGCGACTTCTTCACCATGGGCCGCAACAGTTCGTGCCAGTGCTCGGCTGGACCGTGCTGTTTCGCCGCCGGATTTCTGGACTTCATCGCGCCGTCGTTCCCAAGGGAGCGGACCTGGCGGACTGCGCCGCCGGCGCCGTACGTGGCGCTCCTGTAAATCCTGCCGGCGCCCCGATTCCTAGCATCTCTTCCCAGCGCGGCCACGTATTGGCCACGTTCCCGTTCAGCGCGCGATCGATCACCAGCCGCGCCATTTTCTCCACCACGTGCGTAAAGTAAAACTCCGTGATCCGGTCCTTCTCGAAATCCGGCGCAGGATTCAGGAAATCGATCGCATAAGGCATGCCGTCCTTCACCGCGAACTCGATCGTGTTCATCTCGTAGCCCAGCGCCAGATTGATCGCCTGCGCGTCCTTTACCACCCGCGCACCCAGCTCATCCGACAGGTATTTGTGCTCCACGAGGTATTTCCGTTCTTTCGGCTCGTACGCCACCGGCAAGATGTCCGTCTTGCCAAAGGTGAAGCACCTCACGTACTGTTCGAAATCGATGAATTCCTGCAGCGTCATGCAATACGGTGAGGTCTTGTCGAATGCCTCCAGCAGTTCCTCCTCATTATTTACCTTGTACACGTGCTTCCACCCGCCGCCCGAAAACGGTTTCAGGATGGCTGGCCGCCCCACCGTGTCCAGCAGCCCCACCCAGTCCATCGGATACTTCAGGTTGCGCAGTGATTCCGAGGTGATGTCCACATCGGAGGGATAGCCCTTCTGCGGCAGCAGAATTGTCTTGGGAATCGCAATACCCAGTTTCGCGGCAACGCTGTAGTTGAAAAACTTGTCGTCCGCCGTCCACCAGAATGGATTGTTGATGACGTACGTCCCCTGCAGCACTGCGTGTTTCAGGTAGCCGCGGTAATAATGCACCTCATGCGAAATCCGGTCCACAATCACCCGGTACTCCGCTAGCTCGCCCATCCGCGTCCCGCCCAGCTTCACAATTTCCGCGCTCACGCCCTCCTTTTTGCCTAGTTCGTTCACTCGCGCCAGAAACGCCGGAGGAAAACTGTACTCCCGCCCGCACAGCAACCCCACTTTCACCATCTCTCACCTCCCGAACCGTCCGTTTCGGCTTTCCCCGTGAATTACCCCGGCCCCATTGTCACATGCAGCGCCTGCCGCTAATTGATGACTCCCGCCGACGTGGACTTCCCATCTTCCGCGCTTCCCCGCGTCTCCCTCACCAAATGCCGCACCACATCCTTCAGGTCCCCGGTCTGCTGGAAAACTCGCAGTTGCCGTTCCGCGCTCGTGCCTTCATTCATAATCGTGTGCACATAGTCCACGGCGCTCCGGCTACCCAGATCGTCCACCACGTCATCCACAAATTCCAATAGCTCGGGAATCAGTTGCCTCATCGGCACTTCCGCCTCTTTCCCGAAATCGATCAGCTTCCCCTCAATTCCATACCGCGCCGCGCGCCACTTGTTTTCTTCGATCAGCGCCCGCCGGTACAGCCGCCAGCCCATGTTCCCCGTGTACAGCCGGTGGATCTTCACCACAATCGCCTGTGTCAGCGCCGCGATCGCGACCGCTTCTTCCACCTTCGTGGCCACGTCGCACATCCGGAACTCCAGCGTCCCAAACGTCGGGTGCGGCCGCACATCCCACCAGATCTTCTTTCCGTTGTCGATGCTGTTCAGCTTCACCAGCAGATTCACGAAATTCTCGTATGCGCTCCACGACTCAAACGTTTCCGGCACGCCCGTCCGGGGAAATCTCCGGAACACCGTCGTCCGGAACGATTTCAACCCCGTGTTCCGCCCCATCCAGAATGGCGAGCTCGTCGAGAGCGCCAGCAAATGCGGCAGGAAATACCGCACCATGTTCATCATGTCGATGGTCGACTGCTTGTCCGGCATGGCCACGTGGATGTGCATCCCAAAGATCAGCAGCGACCTCGCCAATTGCCCCATCTCTTCCACGATGTGCTGGTAACGTTCTCCGGGTGAAATCACCTGATCGATCCAGTTAGAAAAGGGGTGCGTTCCCGCTGCCGCCACCTGCAGCCCCGTGCTCTCGGCCGCGGACACCAGTTCGTTCCGCGTGCGGTGAATCTCCAGCCGCAATTCGCTCACGTTTTCGCAGATCTTCGTCCCGGTCTCGACGATGGACTGGTGCATCTCGCCCTTGACCTGGTCGCCCAATCCACGCGCCGCCGCCGAGAGCAGTTGCACCACGTGCGAACGCAGCTCCAACGTATCTGGATCAATAATCTGGAATTCTTCTTCGACACCGATGGTGAAGCGGTGAGCCATCTTTTGGCCCTCCGGATCGTTTGGTCCTAATGGCGACTTCGGAGCCGTATCATACCCTCTCCCCCCTCCCAATTGCACCCATTGCCAAGTCCCAGCCGCCCTCCGCTCAATTTGGTTCTGGACGCCCCGCCTCTCCCCTTGGCACACTCACCCTCATGCAGATCTCTCCCTTCCGCATTGAAGAGTATATGGGCAAGCACGAATTTGCCGCCAAGTACTTGCTCTCCTCCTCTGACGCCGAATCCCAAACTATCCAGGAAATCCTCGCCCTCGAACCTGGCGCCCATGAGGCCTTCCTCAACCACTGGTGCGGCTATACCGAATCCCCCGGCGCTCACTGGCTTCGCGAAGTTCTCGCCACCATGTACTCGCAAATCTCCCCCGACCAACTCGTCGTGCTTTCCGCCGCCGAAGAAGCCATCTTTGTCTTCTATCACGCCTTGCTGACGCCCCAGGATCACGCCATCGTGGAAACGCCCTGCTACGAAAGTGCTCTTACTGTTCCCAAGAGCACCGGCGCCGCCGTTTCCGAATGGCGCCGCAACTCAGCGAACGCTTGGGCCCACGATTTCTCCGCCCTCGAATCTCTCATCCGTCCCAACACGCGCGCCATTTACATCAACTCGCCCCACAATCCCACCGGACTGCTCATGCCTCCCGACGTTTTCCGCCGTGTCCTGGAACTTGCTGCTCGCCATGGCATTTACGTTTTCTCCGACGAGGTCTACCGCGAGCTCGAGCACGATCCCGCCACTCGCCTTCCCGCCGCTTGCGATCTCTATGAGCGCGCCCTCAGCCTCGGCTCCGTCAGCAAGACCTACGGCCTCCCTGGGTTACGCCTCGGCTGGCTCGCATGCCGCGACACTTCCATCCTTCAGAAGATCGTCTCCTTCAAGCACTACACCACCATCTGCGCCAGCGCTCCCAGCGAATTCCTCACCGCTGTCGCCGTCCGCCACCGCCAAGAATTCATCGACCGCAGTCTCCAGATCGTTCTACGCAATCTTCCCCAACTGAGCGCCTTCTTCTCGCGTCACGCGGATGTTTTCGATTGGACTCCTCCCAACGCCAGCACTATCGGCTTCGCTCGCTTCAAGCCCGCGCAAAACGTCCAATCCTTCTGCGAACGCCTCGTCCGCGAGGCCGGAGTCCTTCTCCTGCCCGGCACCGTCTACGATGAGCCCCGCCACATCCGCTTTGGCTATGGCCGCCGTAACATGCCCGAATCCCTCGCCCGCCTCGAATCCTGGCTCGCCACCTTTCCTTGATCTGGCTCGCTAGCACCCGATTCGATTTGCTACCAGCCGGCCGCAATCATTCAGCCGCACCCAATCGATGCTCGGCTCTCCCCCTCGCGGCACTCTTTAAAAAGAAAAAAGGGCTATCACCTTCGATAGCCCTCTCCCTCAGTCTTAAGTTTTTAGGTTTCGGTTACGCTGCGCCCATGGACCGCCTTGCTTGGAAGCATTCCCGGCAAAACACCGGGCGCCCCTGCGTCGGTCGGAAAGGAACCGTGGTCTCTTTTCCGCATTGCGAGCATGTGGTCTTGGTTTCTGCCCGCGCTTGCGTCGCTCCGCCTCCTCCGCCTCCCTCCGCTCGTTTGGCCTTGCACGCCTTACAACGTTTCGGTTCGTTCTTGAATCCCTTGTCGGCGAAAAACATCTGTTCGCCGGCGGTAAACACAAACTCGGCACCACACTCCGAGCACTTCAGGACCCTATCGTGGTATTCCATGAGCCGCTCCCCTTGGACCCCCAACGGGCAGCGGGGACGGGCTCATCTTGCACCAGGGCTTGTTTGTGAATCTAGACCTGTAGTCCGGGAACGCCGGGTACGGATCCCTTGGGCCTGTGGGCGCAGTTAATGTACGAACACCCAAAACGTCTCTGCCTGATAGGGGCCTGATCCCGGAAGTGCGGCGCCGAGCCGCGTCTCGTTCAGGTTTTCAATCCTGCTCGCGACGCTGCTTCTTGCGCAGTCGCTTCCGCGAAAGCGCTTCTTTGGCCCGGCGCTTCTCACCGGGCTTCATGTAGAAGCTGTGCTTCTTTATTTCCTTAATGATGTCTTCCTGCTGCACCTTGCGCTTAAACCGGCGCAACGCATTCTCAAGAGATTCGCTCTCTTGAATCACTACTTCTGCCAAAGGTCTTCACCCCAATTCCGGTTCGGATTGGTCACTTGCAGTGCCTGCCAACAATCTCAGACACTCCCTGCTAGATTATCTCACGAGGTTGCTGGCTTCTTGTAGTCAATTCCAGACCCCTAAGTCAAGCCTTCTTTCTGCATCTCCGCCCTCTTCCCGCCTCGCGCTACCGTTCCAGTTACTCTTCACTTCCTTGCTAACTTCTGCCCCTCTCCTTTTCTCATCGTGCGTCCCCCTTGCCTCTGCTGTTACACTAAGCTGCTTCAGAGTCCTGCCTCGGGAGCTGATTCTCATGCCTGATATGCGCGATGCCCTTGGAGTTCTCCTTGCGGGTGGACAAGGTGAACGTCTCTGGCCGCTCACCAGAGATCGTGCCAAGCCTGCCGTCCCCTTCGGCGCTCTTTACCGCATCATTGATGTCACTCTCTCGAATTGCATCAACTCTTCGCTCCGCCGCGTTTTCGTCCTGACTCAGTACAAAGCCCTCAGTCTTAATCGCCACATTCGCGCCGGTTGGTCTCCGCTTATGGGCCTCGGCGAATTCATCGAAGTGCTTCCCCCGCAAATGCGCGTCTCTCAGCAGTGGTACCAGGGCACTTCGGACGCCGTTTATCAGAATATCTACTCCATCGGCAGCGAGCGCTCCAAGTTTGTCTTCATCCTCTCCGGCGACCAGATTTACAAAATGAACTACGCCAGAATGCTTCAGCAGCACATCGACTCCGCCGCCGATGTTACCGTGGCCACCATCGAAGTCCCCGCCGCTGAGGCCGCCAAGCAGTTCGGCGTCATCGAAACCGATAAGGACTGGCGCATCATCGGCTTCGAGGAAAAGCCCACCAAACCCAAGCATTCACCGCACAAAGCTGCCCATTGCAACGCCTCCATGGGCATCTATATTTTCAATACCCAGCTCCTTATCCCCATCCTTCTTGCGGATTCCGAGGACCCCAATTCTGCTCACGATTTCGGCAAGGACATTCTTCCCCGCATCATCGCCAAGCACCGCGTCTACGCCTATAACTTCGTCGACGAAAACAGCAGGGAGACCCTTTACTGGCGCGATGTCGGCACCCTCGACGCCTACTACGAAGCCAATATGGACCTCGTCAGCGTTTCGCCCGTCTTCAACCTCTATGACAAGCATTGGCCTCTTCGCGGCTGGCAACACCAGTATCCCCCCGCGAAATTCGTATTTGCCGATGCCGACCGCATGGGCGTGGCTATTGACTCCATCGTCGCCGGCGGCTCCATCCTCTCCGGCGGCCACGTGCAAAATTGCGTCGTCGGCTACGACGTCCGCGTCAATAGCTATTGCGAAGTCTCGGAATCCATCCTCTACAATCACGTCAACGTCGGCCGCCACTCGCGCATCCGCCGCGCCATCATCGACCGCCACGTCAGCCTTCCCGAACATACGGAAATTGGTTACGACCTCGAAGCCGACCGCCGCCGCTTCCACGTTACCCCTTCCGGCATCGTCGTCGTCGTTCGCCAGGAGTCCCTCATCGAAGAGCCCGAAGCCCAGTGAGGCGCAAACTATGGCGTGGCCACTATGGGATGTTCTCCGGGATATTCTGAATTTTGCCGCTGGCGTGTCCGGCCCCGTTCTGCTTGCGTGGGGAGTCGTTCCTCGCAAGAACCAAAACTTTGAGGACAGCCGTGATTATGCCAGGCAGATGCTTTGCTATATTGCGATCGCAGTCCTTTCATTGCGCGGCGTAGTTTGGCTTTTCGACCGGTACCATCACTGATACGCATCTCCGCCCCCTGTTTGCTGGCCACTAGGCGCCTCCCTCGAGTCACGAATCACAAGTCACGAATCACGAGTCACGACAACGTGTCCTCCGTCACTCGCCACTCTTCCCACCTCTGCTACAATCTTCTGTTGCAAATCTCTGAGGAGACACTACATACATGTCCACCAAAATCACCCGCGTTCGTGCCCGCCAAGTCCTTGACTCGCGCGGCAATCCCACCGTCGAAGCCGATGTCCTGCTCGAATCCGGCGCTTTTGGCCGCGCCATTGTTCCTTCGGGCGCGTCCACCGGCGAACACGAAGCTCTCGAACTCCGCGATGGAGACAAGTCCAAATACCTCGGCAAGGGCGTCCTCAAAGCCGTCGCCAACGTCAATTCCGAGATCGCCAAAGCGGTCACCGGTGCCGACGCCACCGACCAGCGCGCTCTCGACCACACATTGATCACCCTCGATGGCACGCCCACCAAATCCCGGCTTGGTGCCAACGCCATCCTCGCTGTCTCCATGGCCGCTGCGCGCGCCGCTGCCGTTGCGCTCAAAAAGCCGCTCTACAAATATCTTTCCCTCTACTCTACGGATACTTCCGGCAATCTCCTCCCCGTCCCCATGATGAATATTCTCAATGGCGGCGCCCATGCCGACAGTTCTGTTGATTTCCAGGAATTCATGGCCATGCCGGTTGGCGCCCCGACTTTCAGCGAAGCCCTCCGGTGGGGCGTCGAAGTTTTCCATGCGCTGAAGGCCGCTCTCAAAAAGCACGGCTATTCCACGTCCGTCGGCGATGAGGGAGGCTTTGCTCCCAGTTGCAAATCCAACGAAGAAGCCATCCAGATCATTCTCGAAGCCATCTCCGCCGCCGGCTATAAACCCGGCGAACATGTGGCCATCGCTCTCGATCCCGCGGCTAGCGAGTTCTACGACAAGGCTTCCGGTAAGTACATTTTCAAGAAGTCTGATAAGTCCGCGCATACCTCTTCGGAAATGACGGCCTACTATGAGAAGTGGGTGGAAAAATATCCCATCGTGTCCCTGGAAGACGGGCTCGCCGAGGATGACTGGGCCGGCTGGAAAACGCTCACGGAGTCCATCGGCTCCAACTCCTCCAAAAAGAAAATTCAGCTTGTCGGCGACGACATCTTCGTCACCAATACAGAGCGCCTTTCGCGTGGCATCAACGAAGGCATCGCCAACGCCATCCTCATCAAGCTCAATCAGATTGGCACTGTCACTGAAACGATCCAAGCCATCGAGCTTGCTCGCAAGGCCGGCTACAATTCCGTGATTTCCCACCGCTCCGGCGAGACCGAAGACACCTTCATCGCCGACCTCGCTGTCGCCACCGCTGCCGGACAGATCAAGACCGGCTCCGCCTCCCGCACCGACCGTATCTCCAAATACAACCAACTCCTCCGCATCGAAGAGGAACTCGGCCCCGCCGCCCGCTTCAACGGCAAAGCCCCACTCAGGTAGCTATCCTTTTCAAATGAACGAAAGGGCGGGAATTCAAATCCCGCCCTCTCATTTTTGATGTGCCGATTGCGTCACGCACATTCGCCAGTGGGCCATCGCGGCCGGTTATTTTAGAGTGCGGCGGCTTGTTTACCCTGAGCTTCGAAGGGCCGCCGCTTTTACGCCGTACGCAACTCCGCGAAAGTGCTTTTCGCAAGGTGGCGTGGCGGTCGCCTTTTTACGCTGAGCAAGGCGAAGAACTGCGGCGGGCGCCTTTCCCTCGGCTTGTAAAGTTGCCAGGCTTCAGACTGGCGATTTTTCTTGTTCTTCTCGCTCGCCCAAAACTGCCACTCCGAGCGTGTACCCATTGTGTTGCCCGGGAGTACACTCTCCCCAGCATGCCGCAGCCTTTCACGCGCGTCTTGAAACTTGCCACAGGTGTCAGCATCGTTGCCGCGATCGCAGTTCATTTCCTCGCGAGCCCCCTGCTCCTGTGGACTCTCGCGCCACTCGCGACGATTCTGATTCTCGCCATCGCGTTTGCAAACTGGCGCGCCCGCAAGGACCGCTACTCGCTGTGGATTACAGTCGGCCTGACGTTCTCGTTAGCGGGTGATGTTCTGCTGCTTCGGCCGGAGCATTTCTTCCTACTGGGCCTGTCGGCTTTCTTGCTCACGCACATCGCCTACCTCTTTGCCTTTACCCGCGACACCTACTTCCCCGTGCGCCCCAGCGTGTGGATTCTCTATCTCCTGTTTGCAGTCTGCTGCAATTTCCTGCTGTTTTCGCGGCTCCCGGCTGCGCTCCGCTTTCCGGTTGCTTTTTATTCCATTTTTCTCGTGTCCATGTCCGCGCAAGCCATGGGGCGTTCTCTTCTGCTGCGGACGTCCGTCGCGCGATTAGCGGCCCTCGGAACCCTCCTGTTTGTCCTTTCCGACGCCTTGCTTGCCTTTGATCGCTTCTATGCGCCCCTTCGACTCGCTCCCCTCCTAATCCTCGTTCCCTATTACGCAGGGCAGTGGCTGATTGCGTCCTCCACCGATGTGCCGCCGCCGTCGTAGGGGTCCAGCACCGCTGGACCCCATGTCCGCAACATCAAACCCTCAGCGCTCCCATCTTTCCCCCTTTCCTCCCATACGCTCAACACCGCCCAATTCCATGCTGGCAGCATACACAACCCCGTCATTTCGAACGGAGTCTGCGAAGTGAGAAATCTCTCTTTCGCCTTTGTTTTACGTTTCTCCAGTCTTCCCAACCTGAAGCCTTCTTTACGCAGCCTTGCCTTCCTGTTTCTTCTTCCACCGTAGATCCGCGACCACCAACCGAATCTCCTCGTAGCTGATCTCTTCCGGTAATGCATCTTTGATAGGTTTCAACCATTCCGTTCCGGCCCGCTTGCTCGCTTCCCGAATCTGCTCGCACTTTGCGGCATCAACCCACCGCGGCTTGAGTTCCGTCTCGCCCTTTTCAATTAGATCGGCAACCAGCGCAATCACCGAGCGCACTTTCCTGCCGCGAATCTGGGCAATCTCCTCGAAACTATGCCCCTTCTCCAGCAGGTCCAGCGTTTCCAGCGATGGTGTCGACGGTCGCGCGTGCCATTCTTTGCTCGCCCGCTCCCCACGCCCAAATCGCCGGAACACTTCCAGAATCTCTTCCCCATACATTTCGCACTTCTTCTCGCCCATGCCCGAAACCCGCCGCAATTCGGCCAGGGTCTTGGGCCGCGCCTCGCAGAGAGCATCGAGCGTCGCGTCGTGCATCACCACAAATGCCGCGGTCATCTTCTGCCGCGCCGTATTCCTTCGCCACTCCCGCAGGAATTCCCGCAATTCTTCGCTCACCTGCACCGTGGCGGTCATTTCAAATCGTGCTTGTTCCAACGCCCTGTTCGGGCTTTGGCTCGCACGGCAGCCTCGCCGCGTTGTGCTCTCCCGGTTCGTCAGCCAACTCGGCGCACCGGCGCATACATCGCACACCCCGCAACTCTCCCACTTCGTCGCTTCCCCGAAATGTGCGCAGATGCCTTTTTGCCTGCACTTTCCCGCAGCCACGAATTGCTGCATCTGGTGATACCGCTGCCAGGCATGCTCTTTTTCTACAGAATCTTGAATCTGGTTGATGAAAAACGCCCGCAGTCCATTGTCTTTCTTTTCCCAAAAGAGATAACAGTCCGCCGGTAACCCATCCCGCCCCGCGCGGCCCGTCTCCTGATAGAGCTGCTCGATGCTCTCCGGCAATCCCAGCCGCACGACGGCCCGCACGTTTGGTTTGTTGATGCCCAGTCCAAACGCGATCGTCCCCACCAGCACACGCACCTCTTCACTCATCCACTTTTCCTGATTCTCCCGGCGTGCCGTGCTGTCCAACTGGCCGTGGTAGCCCACGGCGGCGATGCCGCTTTCCTCCAGTAAATCGATAATCTCGCCCACGCGGGCCACCGTCGGCGTATACACGATCACGTTGCCATCCTTCACCCGTTTCACTACTTCCAGCACGCAGTCGTCCTGCATCCCTCCTTTGCATTGCTGCACCACGTACCGCAAATTTTCCCGTCGAAAGCTGGAGACGGACTTTAGCGGGTCGCGCAAACCCAGTTGCTCCACGATGTCGTGGCGTACCTGCCGCGTGGCGCTGGCCGTGAACCCGGCGATGGGCCGGTCGGGGAAGAGTGCTCGCAGTTGGCTGAGTTGGCGGTACTCCGGCCGAAAGTCGTGTCCCCATTCAGAAATACAGTGCGCCTCGTCTATGGCGAAGAAGGAGACCGGCACTTTCTTCAGCCAGGCGGCCGTGCTCTCCATCACTGCACGTTCCGGTGACACGTACATCAGCCGGTACTCGCCCGCCATGGCCTTGCGCTTGATTTCGCTGCGGTCAGCTTCCACGACCGCGCTGTTCAGGAACACCGCGGGAATGCCCATCTGGCGAAGCTGCGCCACCTGGTCCTGCATCAGCGCGATCAGCGGCGAGATCACCACAGCCGTCCTTCTCTCTTCCAGCACCGCCGGCAATTGGTAGCACAGCGACTTGCCGCCGCCCGTCGGCATCACCACGCACACATCGCGACCTGCCGCCAGGCTGCGCACCACCTCTTCTTGCCTCGGCCGGAATCCTTCGTAGCCCCAATAGTGTTTCAGCGCCTCGAAAAACTTATCTCCGTTTCGGGGCTGCTCCCGTTCAACGTCTACTCCGCTCATGGCCGTCTCCCAAGTGCCCGCTCCCGTTGTGGGGAAGCAATCTTAGGGCCTGCCAATGTTCGCTTTATATTCGCCTATTGTCAAGCCCATTTTAGCTAATTCACTGTGTAGTTATCCACAATCACAACATTTCCTGTGCAAATGCCCATTTCGGGAATCCCCCGCAGTAGCCATCCTTTTCGCCATTTCCGCCCATTTTCTTGCGATTCAGCAGCTTCTCTGCGTTTGTGACCTACGCCACACCCCGCTCTTCCTCGCTGCCGTATACTGTTTGTGTGACCTCTCCGCGAGCATCTTTTGTTTCCCACGCGCGCTCCTGCTGACCGTCAGCACTCCGCGGAGACCGGCCACCTTCGTTCTCCTGCGCTCGAAAGCGCAGGGCCTTGCGAATGAGCAGCCTAGCTCAAACCGAACTCGCGGTGCCGGACGTCTGGCGGCCCACCATCAATCCCTGGTGGATCGCCTTCACGGTGATGCTCTCCACGTTCATGGAGGTGCTGGACACCAGCATCGCCAACGTCGCCCTTCCCCACATCGCCGGCAGCCTTTCCGCCGGCATTGACGAGAGCACCTGGGTGCTCACCTCCTACCTGGTTTCCAACGCCATCGTTCTTCCGCTCACCGGATGGTTCTCGCGCCTTTTCGGCCGCAAACGCTTCTACATGAGCTGCGTGACGATTTTCATTGTCAGCTCCCTGCTTTGTGGCCTTGCTCCCAGCCTCCCCTTGCTGGTCTTTTTCCGCGTGTTGCAAGGAGCGGGCGGCGGCGGTTTACAGCCCGTCTCCCAAGCCATCCTCGTCGAAAGCTTCCCGCGCGAAAAACAGGGTATGGCCATGGCCATCTACGGCATGGGCGTCGTCGTTGCGCCAATCATCGGGCCCACTTTTGGCGGCTGGCTCACGGATAACTATTCCTGGCGCTGGATCTTCTTCATCAACATTCCGGTCGGGCTTCTCTCCCTCTTTTTGACCACTGCGCTGATCTTCGATCCGCCGCACGTCTCCGGGAAAAACAATGGACTGCGCACCAAGATTGATTACATCGGCCTGGGACTTCTCAGCGTCGGCCTCGGCTTCCTCCAGGTAGTTCTTGACAAGGGCCAGCGCGACGACTGGTTTGAATCCCGCTTCATCTTCTGGAGCGCCGTGGTGGCCGCCGTCGGCCTGATTGGCACAATCTTCTGGGAGCTGCGCCACAAGGATCCCGTCATCGAGTTGCATCTCTTCCGCGATCGCAACTACGCCACTGCCACGTTCTTCATGTTTGCGCTTGGCATTGTCTTGTATGGCACCACTGTGCTTCTCCCCGTCATGCTGCAAACGCTCAGCGGCTACACCGCCGAGCTCAGCGGGCTGGTGCTATCTCCCGGCGCCATTGTCACGTTGGCTGTGTTGCCGATGGTTGGGCGTCTGCTGGTGAAGCGCGACCCGCGCTGGCTCGTGGTTGTGGGGCTGTCGTTTCTAGCCGTGGGCATGTTCCAGCTCTCCAAGCTCAATCTCTACACCAGCTTCTGGACGTTTGTATTTGTGTGGATGGTCTCGCGCAGCGGCATGCCATTTCTCTTCGTGCCCATCAACGTCATGGCGTTTTCCTTCGTGCCCAAGGAACGCATGAACAGCGCCACCGGCCTGATCAATCTGGCGCGCAATATCGGCGGCAGCGTGGGCATTTCGCTGGTCACCACGCTGCAGGCGCGCCTCACGCAAAGCCACCAAACCACCCTCGTCAGTCACATGACGCCGCTCGATCCCCGCTATCGCGCCGCGCTCCACGGACTCGCCGCCCTGTTGCACCAGCGCGGGTCAACCTGGGCCACGGCAGCGCATCAGGCCCAAGGGATGCTGTACGGCGAATTGCAGCGCCAGTCCGCCATGCTGGCCTTCGTGGACATGTACTGGATTCTCGGCGTGCTTTGCCTGGCCATGATTCCCCTGATGTTCATCATGAAGCGCTCGCGTCCCGCCTCCGGCCCGGTCCTCTCCCATTGATGGGGGCCGGAGCGGTGCCTGTCCCGCCTCGGTCGGGAGCTCCGACATACAACTCCCCCCAAAAACAAATACTCCCAAAATCCGTTATCCTGCCTTCCCTCTCTGTCATCCCGACCGGAGCGGTCTGATTTTTTCTTGCGCGCCGGATCGTGGCGCGTCGGGCCGCGGAGGGGAGGGATCTCTCTTCCTCCTTAGTGGGTCGGGCATTCATGTCCGACATACAAGCACCCCAAAAAACAAAAACTCCCCAAACTCTCTTCTCCTGCCTTACCGCCTTTCCCCTCCCGATGCGGGAAGGCCCTATTGCCACCGGAGTAACCCCCTCCCCCCGGGTGTTTTTGTGAAGCATGTCAAAACAAAAGGTTTGCGGGCGCAAGTGTGCGCAACGATGTGAAAACAAGGGACTTAAAAACTCACTGTTTCTATTTATAAAGCCTTTGTTTTTATATTGATGCGTACTGTTGGTGCAAAGGGCAAGTGTGCTGGAGTTCTGCGGGGTGCGGGCGAGCTTGTGCCGAGTATTCACAACGCATCAAACCACATCATTTACCATATGTCAATCATTATTTATAGAGTACTAGCTTCGAAACTGGTACTGGCGGCCCTTCGCGAAGAGCGCTCCCCTCGGGGTCGGGGCAAGCAGGGTAAAGGTGTGGAGGAAACGGCGGAAAGTGCGCGGCATTCCTGCTATGATGGAGCCATGACCTACGCCAAGATCATCACGCTGGAACCGGGAAAGCGCGGCGGCAAGCCCTGCATCCGTGGGCTTCGCGTTACGGTCTATGATGTGCTGGAAAACCTCGCCAGCGGGATGAGCCATGAGGACATCCTGCGGGAATTTCCCTATCTGACGGATGAGGATATCCGTGCCTGCCTGGCGTACGCCGCGGACCGCGAACGCAAACTGGAATTGCAAAAAGCGTGAAGCTTCTGTTTGACGAGAATCTGCCGCCGCGCCTGGCGGACGTGCTCCAAGATCACTTCCGAGGGTCGGCTCATGTGCATTCCTGCGGGCTGGGAAGCGCGGACGACGAAGCGATTTGGGAGTTTGCGAAGCGAGAAGGCTTCACGATCGTCTCGAAAGACTAGGACTTTCAGGAGCGCAGTGTTTTGCGCGGCACCCCGCCGAAGGTCATCTGGCTGTGTATCCCGAATTCGTCGACGACGGAGATCGCGGCATTGCTTCGCGCTGCGCTTCCCATGGTCCAGGAATTCATCGCGAATCCTAACGAGACATTGCTAATCTTGAATCGTCGCTAGAAGAGGCACAGGCCAGCGAAGAGAGTCCCACCCTTTCAAAACCCGAAAGGGTAACCGCTTAGCCGAAGTTGGGTGCCTCATGTGCCGCTGTTGCACATGGGGGTCTTGACTTTTCCCTTCCACGACGGCCACTCTCTTCGTTCATCCCCTCCTCGTACCAGTTTCGAAACTATTACCCACTAAATAATAGAAGATAACTGATAAATAAAGTACTATGATGTCTAGGTTATGCTGCGGGGACGCAGCTCTTGTACCTCTGGTGAGAGAGTTATCAGCGACCAGCGATCAGGGGGCAAGAAAAAAGCAGATCCCTCTCCCGCCCTTGTGGGATCGGGATGACAACAGGGAGACAGACAAAGAGAGGCCATTGAGTTTGACGGAAGATGATGCGGCATGTAGACTCACGCCTGCCCTTCGGGGCTGGACCTGGGCCAAACACAATCATCTTTACGAAATTCAGGAGAACACATGAGGAAAGTTCTATGGGCCACTCTGTTTGTTGTGATGTTGCTGAGCGCGCTGCCCACCTTTGCACAAAGTCTGAACTATGACGTCGGGCCGGTGTGGCGCGTCACGTATTACCACATCAAGCCGGGTCAGGGCGATGCGTTCTGGAAGGATTTTCGCGAGAACCTGAAGCCTGTGTACGATGCGGTAAAAAAGGAAGGCATGCTCACCGATTACAAAGTCTGGACAAACGTCACCACAGAGCGCCCAGACGACTGGGACATTGCCGTGGGGCTCCTCTTTCCGAACTGGGCGGCGCTCGATCAGGTGGACGCCAAAGCAGCAACCATCTCCACCAAGCACTACGGGTCGCGAGACGCCATGCTGGAAGCGGCAAAGAAACGCAACGAGATACGCGAAGTGGTGGCGAGCAAATTGGCGCACGAAGTGATGCCGAAGTAGCAGTTGCTTCCGTGTGACAAACAAACCGGCGTGGCCCCGAATGCTTTGCGAAAGAGCATTCGGGGCTTGCTGTTTCTGGAAAAGGAGATCCCTTGAGGCTGGCGGCCGTGGAACTGAGATCCGGTGTACTCCCAAAAGCGGCAGTGAGCTACCGCATTCCAAAACAGTTTATGCCCCGGTGACGAGGGCGAATTCGACGCGGCGGCGCATGGGGTCGATGCGTTCGGCACGTACGCGGACGCGATCGCCGAGTTTCCAGACGAGCGGAGTGGTGGGTTTGCGGCGGCTGGAGCGGGTACGGCGCGCGCCTCCGGCTTCTCCCATGGCCACGATGGCGCGATCGCTTTCGCGAAAGACGCAGCGAGCGCCGGCGGCTTCTTCGAGGGCGCCGATGGGAAGCAGGCCTTCGATGAAGAGATCGAGAAGCTCGACGAAGCAGCCGTATTTCTGAACCGAGATGATGAGGCCATCGAACTCGTCGCCGAGGCGCTGCTCCATATATTGCGCGGTCTTCCAGGTGATGAGTTCGCGTTCGGCGGAAGCGGCACGGCGCTCCGTCTCCGAGGTTTCCGCGGCAATTTCCTCGAGATGCTGCTGGGAGTAAAGCGTGGCTTCGGCGCCGACGACGGGCTTGATGAAGGAAGGTGGCGCGGCGTCCGGATGAGAAATGGCCCATTTCAAAATGCGATGCACGATGAGATCGGGATAACGGCGAATGGGCGAAGTGAAGTGCGTATATTCGTCGAAGCCGAGGGCGAAGTGGCCGAGGGAATCGGCGGCGTAGCGCGCCTGCTTCAGCGAACGCAGCATGAGATAGGAGAGGATGCGTTCTTCGGGCTTGCCGGCGAGTTTTTCCACCAGGCGCTGGTAATGCTGCGGCGTGATGCGTAGATCGTATGCGGGCAGCGCGACACGCTGCTGGCGCTCGCGGCCCTTGCCATAGGAATCGGGTTGGCCGGCTTTTGCAGGAGCAGGGACGCGGCCGTGGCGCACGGCGACTTCACGCTGGTGAAGATCCTCAACGCCCAGAGAATAACCAAAAGCGCGGGCGATATCCTCAAACTCGAGGACTTTGCGGCCATCGGGCTTTTCGTGAACGCGATGAAGCGACTTGATGGCGCGGGAATTGAGCTGGTGAGCGACGGCGCGATTGGCGGCGAGCATGAACTCTTCGATGATGCGGTGGGCGATGTTGCGCTCGCTGCGGGAGACGCCGGTTATCTGCTGTTGTTCATCGAAGGAGATGACCGGCTCCGGGAGGTCGAAGTCAATGGAGCCATTTTCGGCGCGCCGGGTGTTGAGAATCAGAGCGAGACCTTTCATGGCGCGGAAATGATGGTTAAGTTGGGAATAGCGAGCGGTCATCTCCGGATCGCCTTCGAGGACTTTGTTGACGTTGGTATAGGTCATGCGCTCGACGGAGCGGATGACGCCGGGCACCATCCAGGAGTTGAGCATGCGTCCTGCGGCATCGAAGTGCATGATGGCGCTGAGGACGAGGCGCTCTTCGCGGGGATTGAGCGAGCACACGCCGTTGGAGAGAGCTTCAGGAAGCATGGGAACGGCGCGATCGATGAAGTAGACGGAATTACCGCGAAGGCGGGCTTCGCGATCGAGAGGCGACTCGGGACGAACGTAGTGGGCGACGTCGGCGATGTGCACTTGAAGGAGCCAGCCGCCGCCGTCGCGGCGCTCGACGTAAACGGCGTCGTCGAAGTCGCGCGCGGTTTCGCCGTCGATGGTGACGATGGGGAGTTCGCGGAAATCTTCCCGGCCTGCGCGGTCGCTTTCAGAAACGGGCAAGGCGAGGCGCTCGGATTCATGCAGGACTTCGTCGGGGAAAGAGTGGGGAAGATGATGCTTGCGAATAATGATTTCGGTATCCACGCCGAGATCGCCGGGGCGGCCGAGGATTTCGATGACGCGTCCGGTGGGCGAAGCGCCGCCGCGCGGATAGCGGAGGAGTTCGACGTTGACGACGGCGCCGTCGAGCTTGGGAATGTGCGGGATGCGCTTGTGGCGGGTGGAGTCTTTGGCGGAAGGCAGAAGCTGCTCGCGGAGAGCGGGAGAGAGTTCTTCGCCGGCTAAGAGCTCGATGTCATGTTGGACGCGCGGGTCATAGGGCGTGACGACACTTCCGCGCGAGGTGTAACGGAACTGGCCGACGATGGAAGGATGCGCGCGGCCGACAATGCGCACAATACGGCCTTCGGCGCGGCGGGCGCCGGAGTGGCCGCTGAGGCGGCTGATCTTGGCGACGACGTGATCACCGTGCATGGCGTCTTCGACGGAGTCGCGCGGGATGAAGATGTCGCCATCCACATTGGGGAGAGCAACATCGGGAACGACGAAGCCGTAGCCATCTTGATGGAGAACGAGGCGGCCCTTGATTTCATCGCGGGAGGCGACTTTCTGTTGGACGATTTTCTCGGGAGGGGCTTCGGGAGCGGGGGCGGGATCGCGCTGCGAGCGGCGGAGAAGGAAGCGGCCGTGGGAAAGTTCCTCGACGAGGCCGCGAGTTTGGAGTTTGGCGAGCATCTGGAGGAGGAGGCGGCGGTTGCCTTTTTTCACATGGAGGGCGCGGGAGAGGTCCTCGAGGGAAACGGGGTCATTTCTAAGTTGAAGAAAACGAAGGATATTGTCGGTACTCAGGTGGGAGGGGCGAGGCATGGCTTGGCCCTTTCTGTGAGCGAGGCGGCAGCAGCCCAATTCTAGTCAGTTTTTTCAAAATAGTTGAAACCTTTTTCGCGCCAGTCGGGTTACACTGTCAGGCCAACACACGACCAACTAGCCGCCCTCCGTCAGGCTGGTTGGATTCCCCGAAAGGGGAATAAGAGGGAGGCGGGAAGACCTGGCCTGCCTCCCTTATTCTTTTTTGCGGGATTCCCCAAAACCCCAAGTTGACTGCACTGGATGCGGGAGTTCCCCATTCTTGGCAGTGGACCAGCTTCCGATTGCCCGACCTATCCGAAGTTAGCTTGCTGCTGTCAGTGTCTGCCAAACTAAGCGTGCTGAGATCACAGATTTTCGCTGGTCAGGCAGTTGCTGCTCTGCCGATCTCGCGTTCTTTCTCGCGCGCCCCAACCTTCGACAGTTTGATCTCGAGTAGTCCGTCGCGCAGCGTTGTCTTCATGCCATCGGGGTCAATCTCAGAAGGCAGGTCCACGAGACGGAAGATGCGTTTGCAGCGTCGCTGGGAAGGAACGGCCTGTACTTGTGACTCTTCTGATGCTTCTTCGTGTTTGCCCAGGACGCACAGGCAGCGAGGCGCCACTTCCACTTTTAGATCGTCCACACCGAACCCCGGAACATTGGCGTGGACGGCAAGCTCGGTTTCCCCCTCCGTAATTTCCACAGGCACGTTAGACAGAATCTCGGACTCAGCTCTCAGCCAGTCCTCACGGTCATGGCCGTGCGCAAAACCCCCGGCCTCAAACAACTCGTAGGCACGCCGCTCAATGGCGTCTCTGATCTCCACTGCAAGGTCGAAAATGAGATCGCCGGAATCTTTAAGGACCGGCGCCCGAACAGGAGTCGCGGGGGCAGGACTCACCTCGATGTGCAATTGCCGCACGATGGAATCGACGGTTACACTCGCAATAACCTCTTTCGCGATTTCACCGCTGATCGTCGGGCTCCTTCTGGCCTCTCCCAGCGACAAAGCATTGAAGCAGAGGTTGTTGATCTCTCTCGGGATGCCTTGGCTTTGCTCTCCAATCAGCGCCAAAGCCTCGGGCTCGAATAACTGGCCGCCGGAAAAGTCGGCAACCTTCAGCCGGTGCTCGATATAACCGGCCGTCTCGCCGGCACTCAAGGGTTCCAGGCGGCGTACGATGGCGATGCGCTGTTTCAATTGTGACAAAGCAGGCTGCGCCAGCTTTTCGGCTAACAGTGGCTGTCCAGAGAGGATGATTCCCAGCAGTTTTGCATGGGGAGTCTCAAAATCGGAGAGCAGCCTGATCGTTTCCAGAACAGGTTCCTCGAGATCCTGCGCCTCATCAACGACCAATATAAAGCGTCTGCCGGCCAGCATCTCGCTAAACAGGACCTCGTTCAATTTATTGTGCATTGACACGAGACCCATGCGAGCGGTCTTGATGCCAAGCTCGCTGAGGATGTAGCGGAAAAACTCGCGAGAATCACACTGGGTCTGGAAAAGAAACACAGTACGAGCGGAATCCCGCAGTTCCTCCAGGAGCCGGTAGAGAATCGTGGTCTTTCCCATTCCTGGTTCGGCGATGAGCGCCATGAATCCACGGTCGGCTTTAATGCCATCCAGGAGAGCACCCAGGGCTTCGCCGTGCGTGCGGCTCAAATAAAGGTAGTTGGGATCTGGGGTAACGCCGAAAGGTTGTTCACGGAGACCGTAAAAATCTAGAAACATGGCAGTGGCCTCCCATTTCTTGTTCTAAACGTCAAGCACGAGCGGAGAACCACACTCCCTAGGGCCAAGCTCCAATTGTGGCGCAACCTTGGAGATCTGGACCAAGTGTCCCAAGTTCGACTCGATCCTTGAGCAAACCATACGTCTATGGCCCTCGTGCGTCAACCGCAAATCGCCCTGGCCGAGATCTACTGCCAGGCGCAACTCCTTTAATGGTCGGCTTGACCCTTCTGCCTTAATCAGTGGTGTCGTCGGCAGTTAGTTACCTGGGGCGTTTGGCAGACTTCAATTTGTCGGCCGGATTGACAACACCGGTGGTTCCGGCGTTGTTGAGGTTCTCTTGTCAATAATCTTCGGCATCCTGAAGAATAAATTGAGCGGAAAGAAGCCATTCAGTTTTCTGGTGAGCAGGGTTTTTCACAAGTTAATTGGGCCAATATCCGATGAACGCAATAGCCGGAAAGTGACCCACTGCTCGATTTTTCCGCGATTGCGGGAGGACGGTGTTTCGGATATTGTGCGCATGCATGTTTTTTGGGAGAGTCTGCGGTGAAAAAGAGCGGAGTGTGCGTGTTGTTGTGCGTTGTGGGTACCCTGCTTTGTGCGCGGGAGGGCCGCGCGCAGGCTGGCCCTGAGGGCGCGAGCAGCGAATGGCAGGTATGGACCGGCGGCGGCCACGGCATCAACGGAAGCCAGTCCGGCACAGGCGTGTGGAACCTGGGATTGCGCTACGGCGTGGTGATTACATCGCCGCGCGGGCTGGGTTTCATGCGGGGGCAACTGGAATACGCGCTGGATGCGGTGCCGGCTTGGGTGATTGTGCAGAGCACGGATACGGCGTACGGAGCGGGCATGAATCCGTTTGCATTCAAATGGATCCTGACGTCGCCGAAAAAAGTGAAGCCCTATTTTGAGATTGAGGGCGGGACGCTGTTCACGAATACCAAGGTGCCGGAAGGCACTTCGCATGTGAACTTTACGACGAGCGGGGCGATCGGAGCGCATTTTCTCGGCGAGAAACACAACTGGACGGCGGAAGTGCGGTTCATGCACATCTCGAATGCGGGGATTTCCAGCCCGAATCCGGGGATCAACACGATTCAGGTGCGCATTGGCTGGGGAGTGTTTCGGAAGTGAGAAGAAAGCCACCAGTGTCGCCCATCACAAGAAAAACAGGGCGGGCCTCTCAGCCCACCCCGTTTCCTGTTTGCTGATTACCGATACTTGATTTTCATCATCGGCCGATTCAATCTGCCGCCGACGCGTGTTTTTTCGCCACCACAGCCTTGATGTCCAACCCCAGTCCCTTTGCCACGCCGGCCCCGTAGGCCGGATCAGCCTTGTAGAAGTGCTGCACTTGCAGCTCTTGGATGCGCACAGGAACTTCTTTCAAGCTCCCCACGATGTTTGCGATCAGCCGTTCCTTCGCGTCTGCGGGCATCAACCGGAACAGATTCCCGGGCTGGGTGTAGTAGTCACTGTCCGAACGATGATCGTGCCGTGCGACCGTCCCGCTCACGGGAGTTGGGCGTTCCACGTATCTCTTGTCCTGCGTCGGCCCGCCGAAGCTGTTGGGTTCGTAGTTCACCGCGCCTCCATCGTTTCCGTCAAAGCGCATCGCGCCATCCTTGTTGTAGGTATGGTAAGGGCACTGCGGCTTGTTCACCGGAAGGGAATCGTAGTTCACGCCCAGGCGGTAGCGATGCGCGTCCGGGTAGGAGATGAGCCGCGCCTGCAGCATCTTGTCGGGAGAAAAGCCCAATCCTGGCACGATATTTCGCGGTTCAAACGCGGCCTGTTCCACCTCGGCGAAATAGTTCTCCGGGTTCCGGTTGAGTTCCAGTTCGCCCACCTCGTGCAGTGGGTAATCCTTGTGAGGCCACACCTTCGTCAGGTCGAACGGGTTGATGTGATACGTTTCCGCTTCCTTCTCTGGCATGATCTGCACGCACACCCGCCATTTCGGGAAGTCGCCGCGCTTGATGGCCTCGAACAAGTCCCGCTGCGAATAGTCCGGATCGATCCCGCGCATCTCGCCGGCCTTTTCGCCGGTGAAGTTCTTGATGCCCTGCTTGGTCTTGAAGTGCCATTTCACGTAGAACAACTCGTTCTTGTCGTTGATGAGGCTGAAGGCGTGGCTGCTGTAGCCGTTCATGTGCCGGTAACCGTCCGGTGTGCCGCGATCGCTGAACAGGATGGTCACCTGGTGCAGCGATTCCGGGGAGAGCGACCAGAAATCCCACATCATCGTCGGCGATTTCAGGTTTGTTTGCGGGTCGCGCTTCTGCGTGTGAATGAAATCTCCGAACTTCAGCGGATCGCGAATAAAGAAGACAGGCGTGTTGTTACCCGTCATGTCCCAGTTGCCCTCTTCCGTGTAAAACTTCAGCGCAAACCCGCGCGGATCGCGCTCCGTGTCCGCCGAACCCTTCTCACCACCCACCGTGGAGCAGCGCAGGAACGTCGGCGTCTTCTTTCCCACCTGCGAAAATAGCTTCGCCGTCGTGTACTTGGTGATCTCCTTGCTCGTGCACACAAAATGTCCGTGCGCGCCCGAGCCCTTTGCGTGCACCACGCGCTCCGGAATTCTCTCCCGGTTGAAGTGCGCCATCTTTTCAAACAGCAGGAAATCTTCATAGACAATCGGCCCGCGGGGTCCAACGGTGAGCGAATTCTGGTTGTCGCCCACCGGGCGCCCCGCATCCGTGGTCATAATTGGTTTTTTCTCTTCGGTCATGACTTCCTCCTCAGCTTCGTCCCCTGCCGGAGCGCTCTTCGTGCCGGACAAATTGCGCGTCACTCCTGACTTGTAGGGGGTAACATGTCACGCAGCCCCTACGGTAAGCGCCTGCCAGCTATAATTCCAATATCTAGTTCAGATACAATGGATAGGCATCGCCTATACCAAGATAGACAGTTTTCAGGCCTCCGACAACTGCCATCTGGCTACGGGATCTTGCCGAATGGAACTTCACCAACTCCGCTACTTCTGCGCGGTCGCCGATACCGGCAGCTTCAGCCGCGGCGCGGAGCAGTCGCACATCTCGCAGCCGTCCCTCTCGCAGCAGATCCGCAAATTGGAAGACGAACTTGGTGCCCGCCTCTTTGACCGTCTCGGGCGTGCTGTTCGTCTCACGGAGGTGGGGAAAACGCTTCTCCCCCGGGCTCGCGCGGTCCTTCGCGAGGTCGAGGCCGCTCGTGGCGACGTCGCCGGGCACAAAGATTCCGTCGGCGGCTCACTGCGGCTCGGCGTCATCCCCACAGTCGCGCCGTACATTTTGCCCGCGCAGCTCATTAGCTTCGCCCGGAAATTTCCTCAGGCGGATATTTCTGTCGTCGAGGAGATTACACCCGCCCTCCTGGAACGCCTCCGAGCCGGCAACATAGATATCGCTATTCTTGCGCTTCCCATCCGCGGCCATGAATTTGAGTCCGCGTCATTCCTCACCGAACGCCTTTTTGCCACCATACCCAAGCAGCATCGCCTGGCCAAGCGCTCCTCGCTCTTGCTCAAGGAGCTCCGCTCCGAGCCCTTCCTGCTCCTCCGCGATGGCCACTGCTTCCGCGACACGGCCGTCGCGGCCTGCGACCGCGCCCGGCTTCATCCGCAAATCGTCTTCGAAAGCGGACAATTCAGCAGCCTTATCAGCATGGTGGGAGCACGCATGGGCGTATCCATCGTTCCCGAAATGGCCATCGAGAGGGGCGCTCCCTGCCATTTCATCCACATCGCCGACGATCAGGCGTTCCGCACGATTGGCAGTGTCTACCTCCGCGGCCGCTCTCTTTCCCGTTTGCACTCCTCTTTCCTCTCCCTTCTCCGCTCCTCGTTTGCCTCCCGCACCGCGTAATTTCCCGAGTCAGGATTTGGCGAACGAATCAGCAAGGGCCAGGATTGACAGGCGGGGTGGGGAAAACTAAAGTGACGGCGAAACCGCGAGTAATCACAACAGGCGGCAGGAAACCTTCTTGATCGAGCGACTTTTCCGTTTGCAGGAAAACCAGACCAGCGTGCGTCGAGAGTTGCTGGGCGGCATGACGACGTTTCTCACGATGGCGTACATCATCGTGGTTAATCCGCAGATCCTGGCGCAAACGGGGATGCCGGCGGATGGCGTGGTGTTCGCAACGTGTTTATCGGCGGCAGTGGCGACGCTAGTGATGGGGTTGTACGCGAATTATCCGATCGCGCTGGCACCGGGGATGTCGTTGAATGCGTACTTCACGTATTCGGTGTGCCTGGGGATGCACGTTCCGTGGCCGACAGCGCTGGGAGCGGTGTTCTTTTCAGGAGTGCTGTTTGTGCTGCTGACGGTGACGCGCGTGCGGGAACAGATCGTGAACGGCATTCCGCACGGCTTGAAGCACGCGACGGCGGGCGGGATCGGGATGTTTATCGCGTTTGTGGGCTTGCGCAGCGCAAAACTGGTGGTGGCGAATCCCGCGACGTTTGTCAGCCTGGGCAATTTCTCAGACCGCGAAGTGCAGGCGGCTTGCCTGGGAATCGTGTTGACGCTGGCCCTGATGGTGCGGCGGGTAAACGGTGCGATCCTGTTGGGGATTCTGGGCACGACACTGTTTGGGATCTTCCGGGGATTAGCGCATTGGCCGTCGGGGGTGCTGGCGTTGCCGCATCCTTCGGCCACGTTTCTAAAGCTCGATTTGCGCGGCGCCGCGCATCTTGGGCTGGTGGAGATCATTTTCATATTTTTGTTCGTGGACCTGTTCGACAACGTGGGCACGCTGGTGGGTGTGTGCGAGCAAGGCGGATTCATCAAGGAAGGGAAGATTCCGCGTGTGGGACGCGCGTTGCTGGCGGACGGCGTAGGAACGATGTTTGGCGCGCTGACGGGAACTTCGACGGTGACGAGTTATATCGAGAGTGCCGCGGGAGTAGCGGCGGGGGCACGCACCGGGCTGAGCAACATGATGGTGGCGGGGCTGTTTCTGGCGGCAATGTTTTTTTCGCCGGTGGCCGCGGCGATTCCGGGATTTGCAACGGCGCCGGCGCTGATCCTGGTGGGCGCGCTGATGACGGAATCCATCGCGCAAGTGGATTGGAAGGAATTCAGCGAGGCGTTTCCGGCGTTCGTGACGCTGGTGGCCACGCCGCTGACGTTCAGCATTGCCACGGGCTTGAGCCTGGGGGTGATTTCCTACACGGTGGCCAAAGCGGCAGCGGGGAAATTCCGCGACGTGAGCGCGCTGCTGTGGATACTGACGCTTGTTTTTGTGCTGCGGTACATCTATATGGCGGCGGAATGAGTTTTGGCGGGTGTGCGTGGAAGTACCGCAGGGGCGGATGATGAGAAGAAAATGGTGCCCAAGAGAGGACTCGAACCTCCACGACCTTGCGGCCACTAGCTCCTGAAGCTAGCGCGTCTGCCAGTTCCGCCACTTGGGCACAAGCGGAGTAAACCGAGGCAGGATTAATTTTGAGGCTCAGGCATTGGTTTGTCAACGAAGGGTGGGTTTGAAGCAGCGCAGTTGCCGATTGTCGCTGCTGGCGGGGTTGGCTACCGGTGTTGAGGGGATTGATGAGCGGCAAGGGAAGGCGGCTTGGGCGGTGGAAAAGGGCGCATGGCCCGCGTGGCTTGGGCAAGAGGCATTTATGAAGTTTTTATGACTCCCTCAGGACTTTCCGAGACGCATTTTGCGATTTTAGGCACGTCGAGTGAGGCTTTAGGGGGCCGCAGAAGTGGAGAAAGCGGTGTAAGGCCTATTGCTCAGCTCGATCTTGTGCCATGGCTCTGGTGGTCTTCGATACGATTTGCCTGCTGGCTTGCGGTTTCTTCCTCTATGTGCTTCTGCAGTGGACGCGAGAGGACAAGGCTGCATTACGGTTCGCAGGCGATAGGAAGAGCGGGCGGACAATTCGGAATGCGCCGCTGAATGTGGTGAGTTTCCGGAGGGATGCCAACAGGGGAAGCAATCGCGGAAGCGCCCAAGGGCCTTGGAATGGGAGAGCACGGCCAACAGATGCCGAAGGTAGCCCAGGCTGCAGTCAGTGCGAACGGATTGCGCACGAGCGGATTGCGAGAGCAGGGGTCGCGTGGAGGAGAGGCTAGCGGGAAAGCGGTGGGGGCGAGGTTGCTACGTTCGCGTCCACTTGCGTAAGTCACACAAAAAAATGGGTAAGTAGACTGCCAAGGAAGAAGAGCGGGACATGAAACCGATGGTTGGGCCGCCAGGGCTACTATTAGACGATAACAATAAAGTAGTAATTACGGAAATTGGCGGGGAGATGGATTGGGTGACGGCTGGACCGCCAGTACCCCCTAGTATTCCCCAAACAGAGTGCTATACTGCGCGCAGAATTAGGTTTGCTCGCCCCGAATAAATCGGGGGTACCGCGTACTGGTTCCAAGCGGAGGTTTCCATGGAGACCGTAGAATCTGTGTTGCAGGGGCCAATGTTGTATCTTCTGATTGCCTGGGGAGTCGTCACCGCCGTGTTTATTGTTTTGGTCGCATGGCGTGGCGTTCTCGCCAGCCACGAGGACGACCAGATCTTCCTGGATAAGGCGGAAGATCTCATGGCGAGAGAGCAGCGCGAACTGGTCGCCAAGATTAATAAGCTCTCCAAGCCCATCCTGACCAGCGGGATCACTTCCGGGGTCCTGCTGCTGCTGATTGCCGGACTCTTCGTGTACCACGGCCTGAAGAATTTCTAGGGCCGGCGTGGCGGAGCGTGAGGCCTAGCGAACAGCTCAGGGCTTTGCGGGCGCTGGAGTGATTGTGCTTGCAGGGGTGACCGGCTGAGAAGCCTGGACAAGGGAGGTGTGATTATGGACCACCACCCAGTCGTCGCCTCGTTTTTCAAAGATGAGCGTGGTCTGCCCCTGAGCGGCGTCAGGCTGGCCGTCTACCACCGCTGAAAAATCCCACTGATAGGAGGCCCAGGCGAATTTCCCGGCAAGGCGTATGAGTGTGTTCGTGCGGTCCAGGCGGACTTGCTGGGTGCGCAAGCGCTGCGATTTGTAGCTCGCCAGATAATTTTCCCAGCCGATGACCGGCGGGGCCCAAAAGCCGTTGACCACGCTGACGTCGTCGGCGATGCATTTGTGGAGCTTATCGACGTCCCCCACTTGCCAGGCGCCCAGCATCTCGGAAATGAGGTAGTCGATCCTTTGTTCATCGGGCATAGCCATGGTGTTGGAGGTGGAAGCGGGTGGCGGGGTGTCATCTTTCTTCTTTTTCTTTTGGGCGGCGGCAGTGGTGGCCAGCGCCAGGCTGAATGCGAGGATGAGAAAAAGAGAAAGGCCGCGAGAGAGCGGGCGGCTGCCGCGAAAAACAATGGACGTGCGTTTCATGCTCGATCGCTCCTGCGGAGTGTGTCGCGCCGGAAGTTCGCGAGGAAATTGCGGCACGCTGAATTCACGATGTTGCTGCGAGTGCTAAGCATGACGAGCATAACGCACTGCCGCAATCGCGGCACGGCAGTGTGCCTAGTTGGTCTAGTGCCGTTCCAACTTGTTGGGCCAAATGACGGTGCAAGCATCTGGCGCGAACGCGGAGAGAGTATTCTCGAAGGGATTTGCTGAAACAAGTTGGAACGGCACTAGTGGGTGGCGGAAGCCTGGCGCGTGCGCGACGCGCTGATGAGGTTCACGAAGAGGCGATAGGCGCCAGAGTTGCCCTCGGGCAATTGGCGGAAAAAGGAGAGGCCGGTGTAGATGTAGGTGCCGTTGTCATAGCGCGCGTATACCAGGCTGCCATTCAAATCGTTTTCACCGGGGTCGTGCATGGCGAGGAGCGGCGTGTAGCGGGAGTCGAAGACGCTCCAGTAGTAGAGGCCGCGCTCCTGGACCCAGTTGTTGAAATCGGCGGCGGTGATTTTGTTGGGAGAATTGAGAAGAGGATCGGCGGGCTGGAGGAATTTCACTTCGGCGGTTTCATCGGTGACGCGGGGAGTGGGACTGCCGATCTTTGCGGGATAGGGAGCGGGCTGGAGTTTGTCCCAAACGAAATCGCGATTGTACTGAACGACCAGCGTGCCGCCACCCGAGACGTAGTCGAGGAGGCGCTTGTTCGCGCCCGCAAGTTCGGGGCGGAGTTCGTAAGCGCGGACGCCAACGACGATGGCGTCGTAAATCGAGAGGTTGCCAAAGGCCAGCGCGGTGGGATCGAGCAAATCGACGGAGATGCCGAGGCGCTTCAGGGCGTCAGGAATGGGTTCGCCTTCGGCGGAGATGTAGCCGACGCGGAGGTGAGGGGGCACGGTAATGTCGAAGGCGTGGACGAGGCACTGGGCGGGTTCGCTCCAGAGGATGCTGGGCATGGAGGGAAGCGGTTCAAGAGAGGTGGAGAAAGTTTCGTCGCCGCGCCTGGCGTAGGCGGTGATGGTGAAATCCCCGGGAGCGAGCTTGGCGGGCGGGGTCACGGTGAACTTGGCGTATTGATCGCCGACACCATCGAAGGTGAGGTCAACGGGAGCGCTGGCGTGGAGTCCATCGGGAACGTCGAGACCGACGGTGATTTTTGCGGCTTTGGTGGAGTAGGAATGCACGCGGAGGAAGACATCAAACGGTTTGTGCTGTGCTTCCAACACTTCCACGGCCTGCTCCGGTTCCACAGCGAGTGTATAGGCTGGGACAATGCGCAGCGGCACGCGATCCACCTTGGTTGAACTAGCCTCAATGTGGACCACGGGAACTGCTAGAAAGGTTTTTTCGCCCTCAATCGTCACCGGTTCGTGGACGACAATCAATGGATCCGGTTCGGGGAGCAAGTCTACACCCGCAGTGGCCACTTTTAATTTTGCTGTGGCTTCAATCGTGATCCGGAGTTGGCTGGAGAGGCTTCCTTCGCGCTTTATCTCCTCCACTCCTTCAGGTAAATCGAGTTTGGGTTCACCGAAGCTGCAGCTGACCTCGCTTCGGCAACGAGCATGTAGCGTCACGTCCAGTGTTTCGCCAGCGACCAAATTGCCGGGGTTTGCGTCGGCTGACAGCTCGAAACCCGACGCCAGCAAAAGGGCACGCAAGATAGGATCTGTGGCTGCGTCTAACTCCACCCGTAGTGGTTCATGCGTCGGGAATCGGTTCGCGCCAAGGGTCTTAACTGCTTTTGTAAGCTCCTCACACGCCAGTTTCCAATTCAATTCCAAAGCGAAGTCTTTCGCCTTTGCGATTTGGCTATCAGCCAATCTCAGAGAAGATGCTACTTGTGCACCTTCTTCTTTGTTTCCGGGCCCAATCTGTTTCATCAAATCTGTCAGGGGTTCTGCCAAATCGTTGGCTTGCAGCTTTCCGCCGTCTTCCCGCGTCAATGCGATTGGTCGTCTCAGGAAAGGAGAGTTGATGAACGCTGCGATTCCTTGTGTACGATGATTGACAAAGGCATCGAGGCCGATTTCCCGCCAGGATTTTCCGTATAGCGGTGAGACATCATCCAAGGGCAAGACGTAACCCGTTGGTTTTTGGGAGCCTCGTTCAACATCGAGAATCTGGACTGCTGATTCCGCGCCGTTCCAGGGAAGAAGACCTTCTTTGCGCAGATCGGGCAACGCGTTGGGGTCGGCGGCGAGGGCGACGGCTTTGGGCGTCCATATGCCGGAGACCTGGTGATGGCCGTGGCCGGAGTGGACGCCGCCCCATCCGTTAATCACGATGTTGGGGCGGAAGGAGCGGATAACGCGGACCATATCCTCGAGGACCTGATCGCCCCAGATTTTTTCGGTTTCTTCGGGAGTCTTGGAATAGCCAAAATCGCGGGCGCGGGTGAAATAGAGCTTCACGCCGTAGCCGCGCGTGGCGGCGAGGAGTTCCTGCGTGCGGATGAGGCCGAGTTGCGGAGCTTGTTCGGGGCCGAGAGCGTTTTGGCCGCCTTCGCCGCGGGTAATGGAGAGCAAGGCTACATCGGCATGGAGCCCGCGGGCGAGATAGGTAAGCACGGCGGCGCTTTCATCGTCGGGATGCGCGGTGATGTAGAGGATGCGCGTGGTGACGCGGGCGCTGTCAATGGCTTCGATGGTTTCGGGGAGACCTGGGCCCGTTCCCGGCGCCGGAGGAAACTGGGCGGCGGTGGGCGGAACGCGGAGCAGCACAAGAAGGAGAACTAGCGCGAATGATTTAAGGAAACGCAAAAAGCCTCCATGACTAAAACGAAGGATCACTTGCCCAAAAATCCTGTAGCAACTTTCTTCAGGGGCTTCCGCCAAAAATCGGCGGACGCAAAAGGCGCGAAAGCCCGATGGCTATGAAGGCTTTGCGCCGGGGCTGAAGCCCCGGCCTCCTAAAGAAAAGGCCTTCTCCGCCGCCCGTTAAGTCGCGACCACTCGAAAAGCATTTATAAGACGGCCCCTAGGAATTGTCCGCAGGGGGCGCTGAACTCGCAAAGGGCCATTGTCGCATTACGTTGGACCAAACGAGAAATGCGGAAATGCCGAGAACAATCTCCAGCAAACCCCACTTGCGTGCCGCGCCGGTTTGCCAGAAGAGCCACCCCCAGCCGAGCATGGTGAGCACCGCCGGTAGCGGGTAGAGCCACATCTTGAACGGCAATTTTTCCGGACCCCAGCGACGGTGCAACAGCATGACGCCGACGGCTTGGCCCATGAACTGGACGATCAGGCGCATGGCGAGAATTCCCGCGATGGCGGTTTCCAGCTTCAGGGCAATGCTGAAGGCAAACCCGAGCGCTCCTAAGATTAGAAGCGAAACGTATGGAAAATGTTTCGTGGGATGCACTCTAGCGAAGATGGGGAAGAAGTTGCCATCGAGCGCTGCGGAGTAGGGTACGCGCGAATAGCCGAGAAGAAGGGAGAAGACGGAAGCCATGGCGATCCACAACACCATTCCGGTGAAGAGAAGTGCGGCCTGCTTGCCGTAGAGAGTTTCGACAAAAAGGCTGGCGAGGAAGGGGGAATTCTGCGCGACGCGCCAGGGCACCACACCGAGGAGGCTCGTCTGCATGGCGAGATACAAGACAGTAATGCCCAGGATGGACAGGAAAATGCCGCGCGGGATATTTTTCTCAGGGTCGCGGATTTCGCCGCCGAGATGGCAGATGTTGTAGTAGCCCCAATAGCTGTAGACAGTGTTGATCATGGCAGCGCCGAGAGCCGCGAACCACACGCCGGAGAGATGAAACGCGCCGGGCGGAAAATCGAAGGCGAGCTTCGGGTCAAAGTGGCGCACACCACCCGCGATGAGCCACAGCATGGTGCCCACTACGCCCACCCACAGCAAGACGGAAATCTTGCCAATAGTTTGAATCCGGCGATAAAGGAGAATCACCAGGAAAATCACCAAACCGCCGGAGATGGCTTTGGCCTGAAGCGTGGTGAACGGATGGAGGTAGCTGGCGTACCTGGCAAAGCCGATGGATGCGGAAGCGACTGAAAGGGGCGCTTGCACGAAGGTTTGCCACACGAAAAGGAAGGACATCAGGCGGCCCCAGCGCGCGGGTCCGTAGGCCTCACGCAAGAAGACATACGTGCCTCCGGCCTTGGGCATGGCCGCGCCAAGTTCCGACCAGACAAAACCGTCGAGCGTGGCAAGCAGAGCGCCGGCGAGCCAGGCCACCAAAGCTTGCGGGCCGCCCATCGCCTTGATCACCAGGGAACTGACGACGAAGGGACCAATCCCGACGATCTCAATCATGTTGAGCGCGACCGCCTCTTTCAAACCGAGGCCGCGCTCCAATGCGGGTTGGGGGGTGGTGGCGGTCAAGTGTCCTGCCGGAATCGCCGTGCGTTGCGAGAATAACAAATACGCGGGTGCAGCCCAACGGGTGTTGCGAAGTCTGTGCAAAGTGATCCGGCAATCAGCAATAGGCGCGGGTTGCAGCCTTCATGTTGTACGGTTCTTCAGGATTGAGCGTTTGCGCGCGCGGTGCGGGCAGCGCCGATGCCGGTGATTGACGGAATTCCATCCAGGCATTCAGGTGATTTATATGTCCGGGTACGCGGAAGGATTTCCGGAGACACAAATTCCAGCGGAGGCCACATTCCTGCAGAAACCATTCCGTTTTGCAACTCTACTGGAACAGCTTAAACTCATCCAGCGGAAGAGCTGAAGGACCAGGTGGCTTCCGCACGGACAAATGGTGCGCTGGCTTGCGGCATTACTTCTTGGAGTGACGGTTGTATCTCCCTGTGTGGGCGTTCCGCCACCAGGCTCTGCCGGACTTTCCCTGCCGCCACTTACGGCGAGCATCCTTGACCACATCTATTCAGGGCGCCCGGAACTGGCGATACCCGAAGCGCGGCAACTCCAACAGCAGGAACCAAACCATCCGCTGGGATATTTATTGGAAGCGGAGTCGCTGTGGTGGGGGATCTGGTGTGCGTCGGCCGACTACAGATATGGCATGACGATGGCGCGTCACCGGGAGAAACAAGCTGCCGACCAGACGTATCTGAATCTGGCGACAAGAGCGTCAGTCCTAGCCGACGCGCAATTGAAACAGCACGAAACGGGAGAGATGCAATTGTATGCAGCGATGGCGGATTCGCTGCTGGCGCGCCTCTACAGTCTGCGCTGGGAGAACCGTGCCACGGCGCGGGCCGGAGTACGCGCGCGGGAACATTATGAGCGCGCGCTGGCGCTCGATCCATCTTTGGCGGACGCGTACCTGGGATTGGGGCTGTACAACTATTACGTGGACACGCTCTCAACGATGGCGCGCGTTTTGCGATTCATGATGGGCATACCGGGCGGGTCGAAGGAAGAAGGGATATGCCAACTCCACCTGGCGATGCTTTACGGCCAGTTGACGCCGGCGGAGGCGCGATTCTATTTGGCGATGAACCTGCACAACTACGACCAGCGGTATGAGGAAGCACTGCAGGTGCTGCGGCCGCTGGTGGAGGAGTATCCCCAGAATCCGTTGTTCCAACTGGCGATCGGGGATCTGTACGCGAAGCTCGGCAGGAAGCCACAGGCGCTGGAAGCCTACCAGGCAGCAGCCATCTCTCCCAACATGGCGGAGCCGGCTTGCCACAGGAAGATACAAACGCTGGTGCAGGCGTCACTGGCGGCGCTGGGTGGCACGGCCTTGCCGGGGCACTGAAGGACTTTGCTCCAGCGCCGGGCTGCGTAATAATAGGACAGGGTAGATTTGTGCTCCGGCACCGCGGCCTTCCTGTATCCCGGGGTGGGTCAACGCGGATGGCTGTTTTTGCATCTCAACCCACACAGAAGCGCCCTAATGTTTTTTCTCTCGTCTTTGCGCAGGGAGCTGGCGCACACAATTGTCTTCGGGTGGAGGAGAGTCCATGAGGCAGTCTTGGAGTGCACTCGGCGTCGCGCTATTCGCGTGGGGCTTGGTGGCCGGGTGCAACGATTACAACACGTCCATCCAGTACCCGACAGGGTCATCCATTCTGACTCTCGCACCCTCGGGAGTCGTCTTCGGCAGCCCCGGGTTCACACTGACCGTTATCGCCTCGGGTTCAAACGGATTCCAGACCAACACCGTGGTGGAATGGAACGGACAAAAGCTGGTTTCCACGTATGTTGATAGTGTGACGATGACGGCGACCGTGCCTGCCAGCCTGGTTGCAAAGGTCGGCACCGCGTATGTGAACACATACCAGCCGCAATCGGGCACAGGCATGAATGGATTATCGAACTCGATTGCGTTTTTGATCTATGGGACGCCCAATCCTGTTCCGGTGGTCACGTCGGTGACGCCGAACACGGCGCCGGCTTGCGGCAGCAGTTGTGGGAACGCTTCGGTGAAGATCACGATTGCGGGGTCGGATTTTCTGTCTACATCCACCAACGGAGCATCAACGGTGACGTTCACCGGGCTGTCCACGAGCGAGGTGGAAACGGCGATTAATGTCACCAACATTACTTCGACACAGATCCAGGCCGTGATTCCTGGGACGATGCTGGCGGATGCGGATCCCAACGCGCAGGTCAACGTGATCAACCCGCCGAGTGGCGTGTGCCTGGTGGGCTGTCCGGTTTTGGGCGGGGGAGCCAGCCTGACGCCACAGACGTTTACGATCACCGGTGGTGCAGCGGCCGCAGCTGTGTCAGAGGAAACGCCGGCGCTGAGCCAGGATGGGCGCTATGTGGCGTTCTCCGCGCAGGAAAACGAGACGACACAGATCATGTTGCGGGATACCTGCCTGGGGGTGCAGAACGGATGCACGCCGAGCACGAAATTGATTTCCGTTGCCGCGGATAACACGCCGGGCAACGCCGACAGCCACACGCCGGTTATCAGTGCGGACGGGCGGTACATCGCGTTCAGTTCGGCGGCGACAAATCTTCTGGAAGGCGTGCCCGCGGGACGGCAAGTATATCTGCGCGATACTTGTGCGGGAGCGAGTACTACGTGCAAAGCGGCGACGTCGCTGGTCTCAACGGATCCGGGAGGCGCGCTGAACGGCACAGAGAGCATATTCCCTTCGATCAGCTCTTCGGGACGCTACATCGTATTTCTGGCGGTGACACCGAGCCAGGACGCGGCCAAGGGAAAATTGCCGGCAGCCGCTGCGGCGTCGACCAACAGCGGTTTGCGCCAGGTGTTCCTGCGGGATACTTGCCTGGGTGCGACGAGTTGCACGCCGAAGACGACGCGCATTTCCCTCTCACCCGGTGATACGCCGGCGAACTCGAACAAGCCGGTGGGTCCGGCGCTGAGCGGCCTGGCCAAACAGGTCGCGCTGGCGGATCGCAAGAGCGCGACGGTGTTCACGCCCACAGTGCCCGTGGACGATCAGGTGTTTCTCGCGGTGCCGCAGGAACCCAAGCAATAAGAGTAGACGGGCGGGACGGCCCGGCCGTTGCGCCCCATGCGGTTGCATACCTTCGGTTGTCCAGAGCGCGCAATCCCATTCCCAAGAGACGGTGGGCGAGTTTTTAGTTGAAACGCACTTTGATGTCCGGGCGCTTTTCGAGATGCACGGATTCGATGAAACGCACCTGGCGTTCATCGAGGGTAAGAATCATGGAGGAAGTGCGCACACCTTCACCGAAGAAACGCACGCCTTTGAGCAGGTTTCCGTCGGTGACGCCGGAGCAGGCGAAGATCATCTTCTTGCCGGGAGCCAGATCTTCGGTGCCATAGATGCGTTTCGGATCTTTTACGCCCATGCGCGCGAGGCGTTCATGGTGCTCGGGCTTGCTGACGACGAGGCGGGCGAGAATCTGGCCATTGAGGCAGCGCAGCGCCGCGGCCGTGAGCACACCTTCCGGAGCGCCGCCCGTGCCCATGACCATGTGCACGCCTGTGCCGAGAACGGCGGCGGAAATGCCGGCGGACAAGTCGCCGTCACTGATAAGCCGGATGCGTGCGCCGGCGACGCGGATTTCCTCGATCAGTTTTTCGTGGCGCGGGCGATCGAGAACGATGACCACGAGATCTTCGACGTCGCGGTCGAGACGTTTGGCGACGGCGCGTAGGTTGTCGGCCACGGGCGCGTCGAGATCGACGGCGCCTTTGCAGGCGGGCCCAACCACAATCTTCTCCATGTACAGATCGGGGGCATGCAGCAATCCGCCTTTTTCACTGGCGGCAAGAACGACGATGGCGTTGGGCGCACCGGTGGCGCAAAGGTTGGTGCCCTCAAGCGGGTCCACGGCGATATCAACCACTGGGAAGAGAGCTTTGGGGGCGTGGGTGGCGAGGCCGACCTTTTCGCCGATGTAGAGCATGGGCGCTTTGTCACGCTCGCCTTCGCCGATGACGATGGTGCCGTCCATTTGTACTTGATCCATGGTCTTGCGCATGGCTTCGACGGCCGCTTCGTCGGCCTTGTGGCCATCACCAAAGCCCATGGTGCGGGCGGAAGCGATAGCGGCATTTTCCACGACGCGCAGAAATTCCAGGCTGAGTTGTTCTTCCATGCGGGGCGCCCTCCGGGACGGCTTATCTTAGGGCAAAGTAATGCTTATGGTCGAGAGGGAGGCGTGGAGAAACAGCGAATCGGTCATCGTTTACCCGATTGCAAACGAGGAAGAGCGGGAATTCCGGATCATGGAGAAGCGGCAGGGAGAGGCTGAATTGTGACGTTGAGGAGATTGGGGTCGGTGAATTCGGTCTGATCGCCGACGTGCTTTCCGGCGACCGGGAGAAGGCGTGCGGAGAGCGGCTTGTTCCATTTTACCGAGAGCGAAGCCACATCGCCGATGATGCGGGCGAGCGTGTCCACACTTGTGTTGCCAGGAAGAGGAATTGTGTCGAGGCCGGTGCCGCAGACGGCTGAGTAACTCAGCAGCGCGTCGAGAGAAAGCAGGCCGTTGTTCCAGCGCTCCGCGAGGCGCGGGTCTTCGAGGATCGGAAGCATGAGTCCGGAGTATCCGGCTTTGCGCGCGCCAATGTCCTTAAATGTGGAAGTAATGGTGGCGACGGCCGTGAGCGTGCCGCTGGTGCCGAAGGGTTGGTGAGAAAGCGCTTCGATGGCGGCCCCGATGGAAGCGTCTTTTGCAGGGGCGGGGGAGAGATCGAGGCCCAGATAGGTCCAGCCTTGCTCGCGGTCGGCGCGGCTGGCGAGCTCCTGGACATCGAAGGATTGCTGGATGAAAAGGTCGAGCAAGCGGCGCCGGGCCGTGGGGATATCCGGAGCATTCTGGAAAGCGGCGGCGACGGTGTTGGCGGATTCCAGGCCCACGGTGAATTGGTGGCCGGTACCGGCGTGATAGGCCGCGGGGAAGAAAGGCGAGTAAGGAGGGACGCTGGCGATGGCGGCGAAGCGGAAATTGCCTTCGCTGTGCGGGGTGGTGTCCGCGAGCTTCTTGATGACGCGGGCGGCGGCTTTGACGGCGGGCCAGTTGACGTTGTCATCCTTGGTCACGAAAACGGTGCCGCTAATGGATTTTGTGTTCTGGAGAATCTCCGCGAGAAGATCGGCTTGCGCGTCGCCGTCCTCGCCCGAGAGGTAGGCAGGGCCGATGGAAAGAATGACGTGATCCTGCTGGGCGAGGCCGTCGAGGTTTTTGAAGAACTGTATAGCCTCATCGCGGGAAAGAGATTTGGTGTACTCGGGAAAGGGTTGCGTGGCGATGCGCAGAGTTTCCACGGTGTAGCCGCGGGACTCGAAAACGGTTTGCGCGTATTTGAGGAAGTGCAGCGTTTCGGACATCTGGATCTGGTAGCGGGCGCGTTCCAGGTTGACGAAGGCAGTGATGGCGCGGACTTTGGGCTTTGGACTGCTTTCCGTCTTTTGTTGCGCGGTGGAAGAGAGCGCGAAGAAAGAAAGAAGCAGCGTGCAAGCAATGACGGAGCGGAAATGGCGCGTGCGGAGCGACATAAGTTTCAGACAAAGGCAGCTATGCCGGTGATTTTCTCCCCGATGATGAGCTTGTGGATGTCGTTGGTGCCCTCGTAGGTGTAGACGCTTTCGAGGTTGTTCATGTGGCGCATGACGCAGTAGTCGTCCACGATGCCGTTGGCGCCGAGGATGTCGCGAGCTTTGCGGGCGGTCTCGAGGGCGATGGCGACATTGTTCATCTTCAGCATGGAGATGTGCGCGGCATCGGCTTTGCCCTGATCCTTCAGGCGGCCGACATGCAGAGCGAGCAATTGGCCCTTGGTGATTTCGGTAATCATCCAGGCGAGTTTTTCCTGAACTAGCTGGTGAGAGGCGATGGGCCTGTTGGCAAACTGCTTGCGGGTCTTGGCGTATTGCAGCGCGGTGTCGTAGCAGGCCATGGCGGCGCCCAGCGCGCCCCAGCCTATGCTGAAGCGCGCCTGGTTGAGGCAACTGAGCGGGCCGCGAAGGCCGGTGACGCCGGGAAGAAGATTCGCTTCGGGAATTTCACAATCGGAGAAGGAGAGACCGGAAGTCACGGAAGCGCGCAATGACCATTTGCCGTGCACATCCCACGCTTTGAAGCCCGGCGTGCCCTTCTCGACGAGGAAGCCACGGACTTTTTCGTCCTCGCATTTGGCCCAGACGACGGAGACGTCGGCGAGAGAGCCGTTGGTAATCCACATCTTTTCACCGTTGAGAACGTACTTGCTTCCTTTCTTGACGGCGCGGGTGAGCATCCCGCCGGGATTGGAGCCGAATTGCGGCTCGGTGAGGCCGAAGCAGCCGATGGCTTTGCCTTCCTGGAGCAGCGGGAGCCATTTGTTTTTCTGGGCGTCGCTGCCGTAGGAGTGGATCGGGTACATCACCAGGCCGGTCTGGACGGAGACGAAGCTGCGCAAGCCGGAATCGCCGCGTTCGAGTTCCTGGTTCATCAGGCCGTAAGCCAGGTTGGACATTTCCGCACACCCGTAGCCCTTTAAATTCGCGCCGAAAAAGCCGAGCTCGCCCAGTTGCGGCACAAGTTGCATCGGGAAGGTGGCTTCGCGACTATGTTTTTCGATGATGGGGAGAATCTCGTTGTCGACGAATTGGCGAGCGGTCTGGCGAACAAGTTTTTCTTCGTCGTTGAGCAGGGAGTCAAAATCGATGAAGTCGACGCCAGGGAATGGAGGCATGAGAGGCTCCGAAGAGCCAGAGTAACAAAGGGCAAAGTGCGCGGCAAGGAAGTGAGGAGAGGGGCGGTGAGGCGGTTACCAACTGCGCGTCCTGCGGAGGGGCAACCCGCCGCTGCCACGCCGGCCACCACGACCAATAATCAGTGCTTCGGAGGGGGAGTCTGCGCGAGCGGCGCAGGCGCGGTGGAGGAATCATCCTTGGCAGCTGCGAAGGCTTCGCGCTTCAAAGGAACTTCGCCGTCGACGAGGGCGGGGAATTCCGCGTCCTTAAGGATCGCGACGTCTTTGCCGGAGGCGAGAGGAATGACCGCACTGGAAGAAGTGTTGGGAGTTCCAGATTCTTCGTGGTAGCCGCGCAGGCGTGCCTGCGCGCCATCGGCGAGGCGCACAGAAGTAATGGAGATAGCAAGTCTGCCGCTACGGCCAAAACGCTTTTTGGGTTCCGCAATCGCGATGATGCCACTGGCCTTTGAGCCTTTGGTCAAGACCGGAACGCCTTGGACGGAAATGTCATCGAGGACTTCGAATTCGACGGCGTCACCGACGCGAGCGTCCGCGGAAGAAATGGTTTTGATCAATTTTACGCGAACCGGCGTGTTATTGAGTAGGGTGAAAGCCGCGACGGTGGCGGGCGCGGGAACAACGGCCTCGCGTGGCGGCTCGTCGTAATGGATGCGTTCCCGCGCGGGCGGCTCAGACGATGGCGCGGGGAGGGCGGCACCGGGCTGGTCCTTTAGCACGACGACGCTTGTCTGTGGAACGAAACCGATCTCGCCTTTGGCGGTACGGACACCGAAGTAGACATCGTACCGCGTCGTGATTTTGACAATTGCGCCGCAGGGAAGTGTGGCGCGAACATCCAGCGTAGTCAGGGAACTGTAAAGATAAACGTAGCCGTCGTTGCGAGCGCATTCAATCCGGCCGGTATTCTGCGCTTTGCTGAGCGAGGGGAAGAAGAGACAAAACGCCACGGCGGAATACAGCGCGAAAAGTTTCATACCTCACCTGCTGGCCCGAGTCAGTTCAGTTCTACCCCTTATCCCAACGCAAAGAAGCGTCGCTGGCAAGAAGCGATGGTTTGGTACTGTATATAAAACGATACGAGAGGAATGCCGTGGCAATGTGGAGCGCTTTCATCCAGTTGTGAGCAGATTGTGCGGTGTTCTTTGGAGATTTTGGGCGTGACGGTTCACAACGAGTTTGGAGTTGGAGGATTGCGGTGCCGACGCGCGCCATGTCTGCGCATCACAGTCATCTCCTGCACTTTCGGAGTAGCATCGCACCCAGTTTTCTGTTGGGAGGTGAGCGATGGACCGCAGAGGATTGTTTCGTGGAGTGGCATTACTGGGAGCGGGATTGGCTTTTCCTCGCGCAGCAGACTCGGCTGCCGGCGAAGAGAACTCCGAGGCGCACACTAGAATCAAGAAGGCTGCTGCCGCTGGGCTGGCAATGGAACGCCGAGACTGGGAACAGGGCATCCTGGCCCAGGCTTTCCTGGAGGCCGGTGATGACGAGAACGTTGTTCTACTCACCAAGGCCGCGATTGTGCAGCGTGTGCCCGACGGACGATTGGCGGTGGTGATCGAGGGAGGGCCGACCGATCCGGCGATGGGCGGCGAGGCCTACTGGCACGCGGGCCAGGTGACTGGCGACGCTGAAATCCAGGAAGCGGCGCGCGGACTGCTCGAGTGGATATTGCGCAAGGCGCCGCGCGCGGCGGACGGGACTTTGTACCACGTCTTCAAGGAACCGCAGGTGTGGTCCGACGGGTTCAACGGCGCTCCGCCCTTTCTTGCCGCCACGGGGCACTATGACGAGGCCTTGCGCCAGATTGACGGCTTTCGCAAGCGGCTCTGGGACCCCAAGAAAAAGTTGCTGGCGCATATTTGGGATGACGGCGCGAGAGCGGACAACCGAAAAGAGTATTGGGGCGGCGGCAACGGCTGGGCGGCTGCGGGTCTCGCGCGGGTGATTCGAGCGCTGCCCGCGGAGCGAAAAGAGGACCGGCAGAAGCTGGCGGCGTTTGTCACGGAGCTGATTGACGGATGCTTGAGCTATCAGCGAGCGGATGGGCTGTTCCATGACGTCGTGGATCGTCCCGACACTTTCGTTGAAGCGAACCTGGCACAGATGCTCGCTTTCGCGATCTACACGGGGATTCTTGGCGGATGGCTGCCCGCGCGATACGGGGCGGCGGCGGACAGGATGCGAAATGCAGCCCGCGCCAAGATGGATTCGTTTGGGTACGTGCAAAGCGTTTGCGGTGCGCCCAACTTCGACCGCCAGGGCACCTCAACGGAAGCGCAAGCTTTCGCCATCATGATGGAAGCATCAGGAAGCAAGATTCGGTAGCGAGTTCGGCTGAGATGCCTGATGAACACATGTTGCGGAAACTGACGTGTTAGCAAGCGGCGAGTCGTGCCCTTACGGGTGCACATATCAAATGAGTAGAGGTGCGGCCAGAGTTAGTGAATGTCGATGGTGGTGACGCTGAGAGCGGGAAGCGTGAGCGTGAGCGTGAGCGAAGAGCCGGCGGCGGCCATTGTGTCTGCGGCGACGGGGGCGACGGGACTCTGGTCCTGGGCAGTGGCGGCGGTCATCTGGTAGAGGTACGCCCGTTGATCGCCGAGCTTCTTCTGCCCTGTGAGAGAGTGGGCGGAGAACAGGTACACTGGAGGGGAACGGAAAGGAACCAGGAGACGTGGCGAAACGTGGAGCGGCGCGGACGCGAGGCAAGGTGAACCCGGCGATTTTGATTCTTGATGTGGATGGGGTGCTGGTGGATGTGCGGGAAACCTACTGGCGATCGGGGCTGCAGACGATACAGCACCTGACGGGGAAAAAGCCGACTTGGGCAGAGTTTTACGAGTGGAAGCAAAAGCCGGGGAACAACGATGACTGGCGCTTGGTGTCGCGTTGGGCGACGGCGCTGGGCGTGCCAACGACCTATGAGCAGGCGCGCGCGGCGTTCCAGCCATTTTATTGGGGAAGCGACGGCCGACCGGGTAATGTGTTGAAGGAAAAGCTGGTGGTGACGCCGCGCTTGATCGAGAAATGGGCCAAGGGGCGGGAGCTGAACCTGTTCACCGGGCGCACGCGGCAGGAATTCACGTATACTTTCGGGCGCTGGGCGGCGGCGAAGTGCTTCCGCACGGTGGTGACGATGGACGACGCCGAGAAGAAGCCCGATCCCGAGGGTTTGCGCATTATATTGGCGGGCCGCGATCCGGGCAGCGCGCTCTACCTCGGCGACAACATCGATGACGCGCTGGCGGCGAAGGCGGCAGGCGTGCAGTTCATGGGAATTTTGCCAAAAGCGTCGTGGGATTACCGGCAGCGCGCGGGGGAGTTTCGGAAGCTGGGCGCGCTGGCCCTGCTGGAACGCGCGCGGGACCTGGATCGCTGGCTGGTCTGACGCCTCCAGGCAGCCCCAGGGCACCCAGGTGAATCCTATCTGGTGAACTTCCTCGCGAAGAATGCGGGAACTCTAGCGGGCATTTGGAGGGAAAAAGGAATTGGGGCACGCTCGCCCTTTGGACATCAAGAATGAAAAAAACGATTTGCATTGCTGCTTTTGGATTGGGTTTCTGTGTTGCCCAGAGTTTGCACGCGCAAGCACCCCCGGGACCCATTCAGCCCGATCCCTCCGCGAGACCATCCACTGCGCCTCCTCCTCCGCCGGTCAAGCGAATAGAGCCCCGAAAGAACATTTTGGGAGCGTGGAAACTGAATAAGGATGAAAGCGACGATCCGCGGCAAAAAGCCAACCAGCGAACGTCGGGCAATTCGACGGGCAACCCTGGTGGGAACGGCGGGCCGCGCGTGGGCTGGCCCGGCGGCGGGATGGGTGGGGGCGGGATGGGCGGTGGACACCACGGGAATAACGGATCGCAAAATGGGACTTCGGATGATCGCCAACGCTACAACCAGTTACTGGACCCTTCGGTCCGGCTGGAGCTGGCGCGGAAGAATGACAAAGATCCTATCGTTGAAATGTTGGGGGATCAGGGCCGGAAGACGATTTTCTATACGGACGGGCACAAACCAGACGCGCCAGCGGGTGTCGGCACGGAAGTGGTGGAAGCAAGGTGGGACGGCGCGAAACTAGTGAGCGATTCCACGCTGCCTAAGAACGGCTCGTTGAAGCGTACCTACGAGGTGTCGCCGGACGGACTGCAGTTGTGGGAGGAAGTTGAGATGGTGACCAGTAAGGACAAATACCCGTCGAAATTCCGTTTTGTTTACGACGCCGTAGCTCCCGGCGACAATTACTAGGATCAGAAAATCTCAGGCGCGCAGTTTAGGAAAGGCTTGCTCGAGGTCGGCGAGGAGATCGTCCGTGGATTCGAGCCCAATGCTGAGGCGGACGATGCGGTGATCATACGGCGGGCGGCCGGGGATGCGGCCGATGTCGTAGGCGACGGCGAGACTCGTGACGCCGGCCCAGCTATAGCCCACCTTGAAGAGCTTGAGCGCGTCGATGAAGGCGAACACCTGCTCCTGTGACGGGCCAGGCTTCAACACAATCGAGAAAACACCGGAAGAGCCAAGGAAATCGCGCTTCCAGAATTCGTGGCCGGGGCAGGAAGGAAGCGCCGGGTGCAGCACGCTTTCGACTTCGCGGCGAGCCGCGAGCCACTTGGCGACGGTCAGCGCGGAGATTTCAATGGCGGAGAGTCGCACGGCAAGGGTTTGCAGGCCGCGCAGTGCGAGACTGCAATCGTCAGGAGAAACCGCGCAACCGATATTTTGTTGCGCGGCGCCCAGGCGCTGGTAAAGCGCGGCGTCGCGCACGGTGACGGAGCCGAGAAGCAGGTCGCTGTGCCCGCCGATGTATTTGGTGAGCGCCTGCATGGTGATGTCCACGCCGTGGGCAAAGGCATCCAGGAGCACGCCGGCGGACCAGGTGTTATCCAGAACCACAAGAATATTGCGCGCGTGGGCGGCGGCCACGATGGCAGGGAGGTCCTGCACTTCCATGGTGATGGAGCCGGGGCTCTCCGTCCAAATGAGGCGCGTGTTTTCCTGAATGAGCGCGGAGATACCTGCGCCGATGGTGGGCTCGTAAAAAGTGGACGTGACGCCGAAGCGCGCGAGCAGGTGTGTGGTGAGCTTGCGGTTGGGAAAATAGACGCTGGTAGGGATAAGGATGTGATCGCCGGTGTGCAGCAGCGCCAGATTGATGAGCGAGATGGCCGCCTGCCCGCCGGGCGTGAGAATGGTGTGAGCGCCGGATTCGAGTTCACAAACGCGCGCGGCGAGTTCAAGAACCGTGGGCGTGCCGTAAAGGCCGTAAGTGTAGCCGACGCGGGACTGATCCCAGGTGTCGCGGACGGCGGCAGCGGAGGGAAACACCGTGGTGGAACCACGATAGACGGGCGTGGTGAGGGAGCGGTAGCCCTCAGGGATTTTCGCGTCGGAATGGATGAGTTTGGTTTTCCAGCTTTTGGTCATGGAGCGATCCCGCTGCAAATCCAGCGGCCTTGCACCAGTATAGCGGGAATTTTCCACTTATGACCGGCGCTACGGCTTGCAACTACAGCGTGGCGGAAAGCTGATCCAGGATCATGGTCCAGCCGGAGGTAGTGCTGGCGATGTAGTCCGGCAGGACACCCTCGTGGGTGAGAGTCAGTTCACAGCCGGATTGGAGCGCGCGAATTTCGACCGTCACTTTCGTGTTTTCCTCGGAGTACTTCGGGACTTTGAGGGTGAAGACGAGCCGCCGAGGGCGATCAATTTCAAGATACTCGCCGATGTGCTCGACGTCGGTGCCTTCCCTGCTCTCGACAATCAGGTACGGACCTCCGATGCGGGCGTCGATTTTGACCTTACTCATCTTTCCGGTCGGAGTGGCGAAGAGCCACTTGCCCGCGGTGTTTGGGTCCAACCATGCGTCGAACACACGTTCAGCAGAGGCAGTGAACCTTGGAGTTACCTGCACGATCGCTTTTTGCGGCTGAGGTCTCATCGGGATTTGTCCTTTCGTTTGGCGGTTTTTGGAGTTGCGGCGTCCTCGGCTTGCAACAAAGCGTCGAGCGCATCGAGGCGGCTCATCCAGAGGGAGCGTTGTGCCGCAATCCACGCGGCTGCACTGCTGAGGGGATCCGGGTTAAAGGAAAGGAAATGATCCCGGCCAGCCCGGCGGCGCCGGATGAGGCGTCCCCGCTCGAGGACACGAATATGCTTGGAAACGGCGTTGAGAGACATGGAATAGGGGCGCGCGAGTTCGGTGACGCGAGCCTCGCCATGGGAAAGGCGTTCCAGGATGGATCGCCGGGTGGGGTCGGCGAGGGCGATCCAGGTGTCGTTGGTGGCAGGAGCAGCGTGTGACATATTCAACCTATAGGTTGAATATAGTCGGGCACTCCTCCCTTGTCAAGCCATTGCGCCAGGTCCTGTGCGGTGGAACTTGCATCACGCTGGCGGCTGGGCGTGGCCGTAGCCGAGCGCCCCCAATTGAAGCACAAGCCCGACCAGGATCAGAAGCCCTGCTCCTCCCATTATGAATGTCCTTCCCGATACGGATAGGGCCAAAGGCGCCTGCCGATTCACGTTCGTCATGATCTCATCTCCCGCCATGTCTGTGTGACGTTCCATGGCGTGAGATTAGGCGGGAGCATGCCAGATGTCTCTATCTTTTCGGCGAGCGTCGGTGGATTACCGGCGAGTGGGGGATTGCTTTCGGCCGGGAAGGGGCTCGAACAAGCGCGTCAGTGCTCGCGAACTTGCGTCTCCATCCTGTCCCCACCCCCGTAGCGGGGCGCTCCATATGCTGCTTGTCAGATTGCCCGGGCCCTTTCTGACGGTCGAGTCCTGAGAGATGTACCGACCAGGAATCGGCCCATGCCCCTGGGACGGCTAGTAGGTCCGTTTGATTACCACGTCGAGGGTTTATGAAACTGGCCCTTTGCGTCTGTCATCACATTTGGAAATTGACACGCAGCCACATCTGATTGCCTGATCCGTTTCATGAAGGTTGCTTCGTTTTTCAGTCCCATGCTGTGCTGCTGATGCGGATTCAGGATTCCAATCGGAAGGTTCAGTTCATGCTTTACAATGCGTACAGGTTCTACAAGGTCTGAGTCGTTCGTAATCAATACGGCGACTTCAAATGCATGATTAAAGCTGGAATGACCCCCTGCAGTTGTACCAGCTGATATGAGAGTCTGATTGCCCCAGAGGGCAGGAGGACTCGATGAAAAGGAAGCGACACACGCCGCAGGAGATCATCGCGAAGCTGCGCGAGGCGGAAGTGGACCTCAACCAGGGCGCAACGATCGAAGCGGTATGCCGGAAGCAAGAGATCAGCGAGCAGACGTATCATCGCTGGCGGCATCTTTACGGTGGGATGAAGGGGCCGGAGATGGCGCGGCTGAAAGAACTGGAAAAAGAAAATGCGCGGTTGAAGAAGATCGTGGCGCAACAGGCCATGGACATCGACGTGCTGAAGGATCTCAGCCGAAAAAACTGGTAAGCCCGGCGGGCAGGCGACGGGCGGTGGAGCATTTGCTTGCGGAGTGGCGCTACACGGAGCGGCATGCCTGTCGATTAGTGAAGCAGCCACGGTCGACGCAGCGATACGAAGCGCGCATCGATTACGAGGAGCGGAGGATTCGCAAGCGGTTGCACGAGTTGGCGAAGAAGCATCCGGGCTCGGGCTACCGGCGGATGACCAGGCTGCTGCGGAGAGAAGGGATGAAGATCAACAAGAAACGGGTGCAGCGGCTGTGGCGGGAGGAAGGCTTGCGGAACCCGCTGCGGAAGCGGCGAAAACGCGCACGCGGCCACAGCGAGAACAGTTGCGCGGTGAAGCGAGCAGAGTACAAGAACCACGTGTGGTGCTGGGATTTCACGATGGATGAAACGGCGGACGGAAGAAGGCTGAAGTGGTTTTCGGTGCTGGACGAGTTCACGCGGGAATGTCTGGCGCTGGAAGTGGAGCGGCGGATGACGGCGCGAGACGTGGTGGCGACTCTGACGTGGTTGGAGGCGAAGCATGGCGCGCCCGGAGCGGTTCGTTCGGACAACGGGCCGGAGTTCATCGCGCGAGCGGTGCAACGATGGCTGGCTGCGCGGAAAGTCGGGCCGTTGTATATTGCCCCGGGCAGTCCGTGGGAGAACGGCTACAGCGAATCGTTCAACAGCCGGATGAAGGCGGAGTTTGCGGACCGGGAGCTGTTCGGATCGCTGATGGAGGCGAAGGTTTTGGGAGCGGAATACAAGCGGTACTGGAATCAGGAGCGGTTACACAGCGGAATCGGGTACAAGACGCCAGCGGAATTCGCCGCCGAACTTGGGCCGGACTCCGCAACGCTCCGTCCGCCCCAAGTTCAATCACAACACCAACCGACTCTCATAAGCACTGGTTGTTTAGCGCCGGATTTTTTGGACAGTGAATTGAGTGTATTCATGCGGCGGCTCCGAGTGCAAGGTGTTGCTGGCGAGCTTGGGCGGGCGTGAGGTAGCCCAGGCGCTGGACGATCCAGCGTTGGTTGTAACGCTCACGAAATTCCGCCAGCGCGCACCGCAGTTCCTCGACGTTCTGGAACACCCTGACCCACAGCAACTGCTCCTTCAGCGTGCGAATGAAGCGTTCGACGCAGCCGTTGCATTCCGGCTGGCGCACGAACGACGGCGAAGACTCCATGCCCAGGAAAGCGATTTCCACCTGATAGTCGTCGCTCATGTACTGGCTGCCGTGGTCGTGCCGGTTACGGATGCCCGCCGCCGCGCCGGCACGGAAACCGCCGCAGTAATCGCGCACTCCTTGCCGCAGCGGTTCCAGCGCCTCGAAGCGCGTGGCTCTTTTCGCCGCGTGCAGGCCCACGCATTCCGTGGTGCAGTGATCCACGGCCACGAACACGGTCACATGGCCTTCCTCGACGGTGGTTGTCATGGTGTGGTCGCTGGCCCAGATTTCGTTCGGCCGCGCAGTGATGATCGTGCCCGTATGCGGATTCTCGGCCTTCGGAAACATGCGTGACGGCGCGAGCAGCTGTGCTTCGCGCATTAGCCGCAGCACCCGCGCCTTCGACGTGCGCACTCCCGCGAAGCGCAGCCGCGCCCACACTTTGCGATGGCCCTCGCCGTAAAACGGCGAGGCCGCCAGCACTTCGCGGATTTTCTCGAGCAACGCCGCATCGCTCCAAGCCGTCTTCGGTCCGCGCCGTTGCAGAACCCGGTCGGGTTGTGCGGCGACGGCGCGCTGATGATAGAAACTGGAACGCGCCATCTCCCATTCGCGCGTCACACGCACCACGCCGTAGGTTTTCTTCGTCAAGGGCGAAGCGGCGCGGCTCATGGCTTCGGCCTCCGCCAGACCAAAGGGCGTCCGGCCTCCATGCGGTGGATTTTTTCGCGCAGCAGTTCGTTGCTCATGCTCAGATCGGCGACCAGCGATTTCAGCCGCTGCGTCTCTTCGTTGTCGACATCGACTTCCCGCGCTTTCAGGTTTGCCGCGCCGCCCTCCTGGAACTGATCGCGCCAGCCGGACAGCGTCGCTGCGGTCACCCCCAGTTCGCGCGAAACTGTTTCAAGATCCTCTCCGCGCAGCAGCCGGAGAACCGCTGCAAACTTGCGTTTCGCCGACCACCGGCCCCGGCCGTCACGCCGCTCTTCGGGAGCCCCTCCGCTCGCCCTGCGGGCTCCCTCCGTGGCTCCCGAAGCTGATTCTCTCTCCTTGCTCATACACACCTCCTCGTGATCTCTGATTCATTTTCATCACAATTCGGTGTCCAAGAAAATCCTAGAGCGCTGGATCATAAGCACTGGTACATAAAACGGGGGCAGGCCAAAGCCATCCCGCAGCAAATGAGATGCAATATTTACGTCCGAACCTTTTTCTTCCGTTTTGTCCACCCACACCTTTTTCGGCGGATTGCTTCCCGTGAGCACCATATGGCAAGAATGCGTCAAAAAATGACCATAGCTAATCTTCAGATTACGAACTGTCTTTAGCGCCCTAAGATACATTTGCTGCCTAACCGGTAAACCAGGATCATATGGACGCGCACTGACAATTGCAGTAAAATACTCGATAGATTGGACAGTGTCATTCGGGAGCATTCGATGACACAACGCGCCAAGGTCGAGCCATTTGTACGGAGAACCCTTTACCGCTCCGTAGTAGAGATTGAATCCATCGACGTAAACGTTCACGTTGGCCATTGTATTCAGTCACTTACAGACAGTATCAGATCGAACAAGAATTTTGTTGATTTTTGGCTAACCGAATCGTATAAGCCGTAGTCTAATCTTATGATTTTATCCCCCCGCGTTCCTCGGAACTCGGGTGCGAGGCCAGCCGAGAGGCTGGCCTCAGAGTTTTTATGCTCCTTTTTCTTCATTCTGTCTTTCCAATAATCCCACGATTTCTGAGATGGACCAGATACGGAGTATGCGATTCTGGTATTGCTCACAAGCAGGGCCGCTAGTACCTGGGCGCGCTTGACTTGATTTAGCTGATTCATAAAGCCTCGAGCTCTGGTATAATCGAGGCCGGAATTACAACCCGGCCTCGTCTTGCCGGTTCACCACGGCTCGTTCCGCATCCCGCCAAGGACACGCGAAACGGGCCTTCGTGTTATAGCCCCTGTTGTCGGTGAGCACTGTGGGCAATGGGGCTAAGGTTCTTCTCACTGGAGATCTCCCAACCACAGTGCAAGAATATCTGATAAAAACTCATTAGTAAAGACTTTTTATCTATTTCCCCAAACTTCCCACTTGCATTTGGCTTAATGCCAGTATATTCTCTTTGCAAGGAGATGAGTCATGGCACAAGCACAGGGTACAAGGGTGGCTCCGACGACGGATAAGAAAGCAAGGCAAAGGAGTCCCAACTACCCGGCAGTGGGCCTAAAGGGTGCCGTGGAGAAAGCTAGGCTCTTATACGACGCCGACAAGAGGGCTGGTGCCCCAATTGATGCTGCCTTGAAACACATGGGCTTTAGCACAAAGCACGGACAAGCTCTGGCTGTGCTGTCTGCGCTTAAGAAGTTTGGATTGGTAGAGGAATCTTCTGGACGAATTGTGCCCACGCAGCGTGCCGTTGATTTGCTCAATTTCCCTGATCAGGATGCTCGGAAGGTGCGGGCTATTCGAGATGCGGCACTGAGTCCTGAGATTTACAGGGAACTATACGAGCAGTACAAATCCACTGGGATTCCATCCGAAGAAACCCTCAGGGCGGAACTTATAGCCGATAAACACTTCAATCCCAACGCGGTGGAAGACTTCATACGGGACTTTAAAGATACATTAGTGTTTGCTGGTATAATGAATCCGACTGAGTTATCTTTGAACTTGGAGGACACATTAGAAATGAATGACTCCGTCCAAACGTCCCTGCAAGCTGCCGTACCAGCACCAAAGCCAATACCGCAAGGCATGAAGGAAATCTCCCTACCTGTTGGAGTTACGGATGAAGGAGACGCGATATTTGCGCACGTTCGATTCGACGCGCCGCTTAAGAAGGGCATGCTTCTCAGCTTGAAGCAGCTATTGGATGCCCTTGAGAAAACTCTCAATTAAGAAGTGCTGATAATCTTGTTTACATTCCGCGCAGCGGCCTGATTTACGTCCTGCGAGGGTTTCATTTTCGGGGCACGCTTTGGGGGTTTTTGGGAGGTTTCTTTTTCGCCACGCTGCAATGGTGCCACGACTACGCAGAGATGCAATGAGCTTAGGTTTCAAATGGGCCTGTTCCCCCGGGGGCGGGTTTCGTTGACGGGAAGTTAAAGCGAATGCTATAAAGGGAGGTTCCGTGAGGCGGCGCGCAGGTCACCGTATGCTCCTACCGGTCTTAGGCACGGAGCGGCCGCCTATCTGAAAGCATAGGCGATACAACTCAATGACAGACTTAGTTCGCCAAATAGGGGAACTGTTCCTTCGGGCTGTGCCTGTAGCCCTGATCGTCCTAATTTTCTATTTCATCCTGCGGTCCGTCTTCTTCCAACCCCTTTTGAAGGTAATGGCTGAGCGCGACGCGCGAACGCTGGGCGCGCAGAAGGCCGCCGAAGCGGCGCAAGCGGCCGCGGCGGAGAAGGTGAAACAGTACGAAGATGCGCTGAAGCGGGCGCGCGCCAAGGTGTACGCGGAACAGGAAGCCGATCGGAAAAAGCTGCTGGATGAGCGCGCGGGATTTTTGAAAGAGGCGCGTAGACAAGCCACGGGGGAAGTGAACGTGGCGAAGGAACGCATGGCCGGTGAATTGGCGGCGGCAAAGAAAGAGATCGAAACGAGCGTGGCGCAACTTTCGATGGAGATCGCGCGGCGGGTGTTGCCGGCGCCGCCTCCACCGGGCAGCCCGGCGAGAGAGGCACGATGAACGGCAGGGGATGGAAGCGAGCGTTGGGTGCGGCGGTTGTGCTGCTGTCGGCCACCGTGCTGGCGCGAGCGGCAGAACAGGGTGGCAGCCCGGCGGAACAGCCGGTCGGAACGGCCTTTAAGTGGATTCACTTCGTGATTCTGGCGGGCCTGGCCTACTGGGTGTTTGCGAAGCTGTTGCCGCCGGTATTCCGGCGCAATGCGGACAACATCAGCGCGGCGATTGCCAAAGCAGCGGCTGCAAAAGCGGAAGCCGAGAAGCAGTTGCGGAACGCTGCAGCAAAACTGACCAATCTGGAAAAGGAAATCGCCGAATTTCGCGCCATGGCCCAGCGGGAGGCCAGCGCGGAGATTGCACGCCTGCGCATGATCACAAAGAGCGACGTGGAAAAGATCGGCACGGCGGCCAAAGCCGAAATTGAAGCCGCAGAGCGAGCTGCGCGTGTGGAATTGAAGGCGCTGGCGGCAAAGCTGGCGGTGGATGGAGCCGAATCGCTGGTAGCCAGGCAGATGACGCCGAGCGTACAGGAAGCCTTGATCAGCCAATTTGTGCAGAGCCTGCAGGGGAGGCCGAATTGAGATCGGCGAGTCTACAATACGCGAACGCGCTGGCGGATATCGCATTGGAGCAGGGCGCGGCGGAACCCGTGTTGAAGCAGCTTTCGGAATTTGGAGCCGCGTTTGCCGAATCGGCGGAATTGCGGACGTTTCTGGCCGCCCCGGGGCTTTCGCGCGAAGCGAAGCACGGCGTGATCGAAAAGCTGGCGGCGCGGTTGGGCGCGAGCAAAATCGTCCGTAATTTCCTGTTCGTGATGGTGGACAACCAGCGTACGCCGCTCCTGCCAGACATCCTGGAAGCCTTCCAGCAAGTCATCCGGCGGAAGCAGGGTGTGGCGGAGGCGGAAGTTTCCTCGGCGGTGAACTTGAACGACGCGCAGAAAACGCAGCTCTTGCAGACGCTGGAACGCCTGACGAACAAGAAGATCCAGGCCAAATATGCGCTGGAGCCGAAACTGCTGGGCGGAGCGGTGGTGCGGATCGGGGACACGATTTACGACGGGTCGTTGCGCAGCCGGTTGAATGAAATGCGCGCGCGCTTGACGGCGGAGTAGGCATTCGGGAACGGAGCAGCCATGGCGAAAATCAGGGCAGACGAAATCAGCAAGATCCTGCGAGAGCAGATCGCGAACTACGAGCAAACCGTGTCCGTGGACGAAGTCGGCGCGATTATCAGCGTGGGCGACGGGATCGCGCGCATCCACGGTCTGGAAAAGGTGATGTCCGGCGAGATGCTGGCGTTTCCGCATAACATCTTCGGACTGGCGCTGAACCTCGAAGAGGAAGAAGTGGGCGCGGTGTTGCTGGGCGAATCCTCGGAACTCAAGGAAGGTGATGTGGTGCGCCGCACGAACACGATTATGTCCGCGCCGGCAGGCGAGGAATTGATCGGCCGCGTGGTGAATCCGCTAGGTGAGCCGATTGACGATAAGGGATCCATCACCGCGAAGCTGCGCATCCCACTGGAACGCATCGCGCCGGGCGTGCTGGACCGCCAACCGGTGCGCGAACCGCTGCAGACAGGCATCAAGGCAATCGACTCCATGATCCCGATCGGCCGCGGGCAGCGCGAACTGATCATCGGTGACCGGCAGACGGGAAAGACCGCCATCATTCTGGACACCATCATCAACCAGAAGGGCAGTGACATGATCTGCATCTACTGCGCGATCGGGCAAAAACGCTCGACGATTGCACAGGTGGTGAAGGTGCTCACCGATGCGGGCGCGATGGACTACACGATTGTGGTGGCGTCCTCCGCGGCCGAGCCCGCTTCGCTGCAGTACATTGCGCCATACGCCGCTTGCGCGATGGGCGAATACTTCCGCGATAACAAGAGACACGCGGTTACCTTCTACGACGATCTTTCGAAGCACGCGCAGGCTTACCGCGAGATTTCGCTGCTGCTGCGGCGGCCGCCGGGACGCGAAGCGTTTCCGGGCGACGTGTTCTACTTGCACTCGCGGCTGCTGGAACGCGCGGCGAAATTAAACGACAAGCTGGGCGGGGGCTCGCTGACGTCGCTGCCGGTGATTGAGACGCAGGCAGGCGACGTTTCGGCATACATTCCCACGAACGTGATCTCCATTACCGACGGGCAGATTTATCTGGAGTCGGACCTCTTCAACGCGGGCATACGTCCCGCAATCAACGTGGGCATTTCGGTGAGCCGCGTCGGCGGAAACGCGCAGATCAAGGCCATGCGTCAGGTGGCGGGAACGCTGCGGCTGGATATGGCGCAGTTCCGCGACCTGGCGGCGTTCGCCCAGTTCGGCACGGAGCAGTTGGACAAAGTGACCCGGGCGCAGTTGGCACGCGGGCAGCGGCTGACGGAAGTATTGAAGCAGGATCAATACGCGCCGCTATCGGCGGAAAAACAGGTGCTGGCGATTTATGTGGCCACGACCGGCGCTCTGGACACGATTCCCGTGAACGAAGTGCGGCGGTTCGAAAAGGAGTTCCTGCAATTCGCGGAAACCAACTACGCCGGCGTGCTGAAAGAGATTGCCACAAAAAAGGCGCTCGACGACGGCATCAAGGCGGGCATCAAACCGGCGATCGATGCGTTCAAGGAACGCTTCACGGCGGCAATCGCGGCGGGAGCGAACTGAGCATACGTGCGATAGAACATGGCCACACTTCTCGATTTCCGGCGACGCATCCGCTCCGTGAAAAACACGCAGCAGATCACACGCGCGATGAAGTTCGTGGCGGCGGCGCGGCTGCGCAGGGCGCAGGAAGCGGCGCTGGCGGCGCGGCCGTTTGCCAAGGAACTAGCGCGCGTGCTGCGCTCCACGATGGCGCGGATCGAGTCGCCACAGCACCCTTTGCTGGCCAAGCGTCCGGAAGAGCGCATCCTGGTGCTAGTGCTGGCGGGCGAGCGGGGTTTGGCGGGCGCGTTCAACACCAACATCCTGAAGACGGCGGTCGAATTCTTTCGCAGCAAAAAGGGCAAGAAGATCGTGACCATCCCCGTTGGAAAGAAGGGGCGGGACACGCTGCGCAAGGCCGGATTTGAATTCGCCGGGGAATATGTGAACGTGCTGGCGCGCGTGGATTTCGGAATTGCCCGGGAGATTGCCAGCCTGGTGACGGAGCTGTACGCGAAAGAATCGGTCGATGCGGTGTATGTGGTGTTCAGCGAATTCAAGAATGTGCTGGCGCCGCACCTTGCGGTGGAGAAACTTCTCCCGGTGGAAGCGATCGAAAAGGGCGAAGAGACGCAGGCGGAGGTCGAGTGCGCGCAGATCGATTACATCTACGAACAGCCGGAAGGCGAAATTTTGAATCGCCTCCTGCCGCGGTATGTGGAAACCCAAATTTTGCGCTCCATGCTGGAATCTTCTGCCGCGGAGCACGCGGCGCGCATGACGGCAATGGAAGCGGCGACCAACAATGCAGGCGACGTGATTGATGCTTTGACGCTGCACATGAACAAAGTGCGGCAAGCCGCGATCACGAAAGAGATCATCGAAATTGTGAGCGGAGCATCCAGTACAGCATAGTGATACGTGACTCGTGGCTTGTGAATCGTGACTTGTGAAACTGAAATCATTTCGTGAACTGGCGGTTTGGCAGCGAGCGCACGAGCTGGTTTTGAAGGTGTTCCGGATAACGGAAAGGTTTCCGCGTTCCGATCAATTCGGGATTGTCGCACAGGTGAGGAGATCTTCGAGCTCCGTCACGGCAAACATAGCGGAGGGTTTCGGTAGGGGGACAACCCGGGAATTCTTGAGATCGCTGCAACTTGCCCGGGGAGAATTGGAAGAGACAAGGTGTTTTATGCTGTTGAGCAGTGATTTAGGGCGCATCACGAAGGAAGAGTTTGAGGACCTGAATGTGCACTGTGACTCCGTGGGTCAGTTGATCAACGCGCTCGGCCGGTCACTTCGAGGCAAGCTTGATGATACCGGCGACCAACGAGTCACGAATCACGGGTCACGAGTCACTTTACGGAATTAGAGGAGCCGAAGATGGCGGAGCAATACGCAGCGGTGGGACGTGTGGTGCAGGTCATCGGGCCTGTGCTGGACATTCAATATGAGGCCGGGCACCTGCCGGCAATTTACAACGCAGTGCGCATCACCAGCGAGGGCTTCAACATTCCCACGCCGCTGGACGTGACCGCGGAAGTGCAACAGCACCTGGGCGAAGGGCGCGTGCGCGCGGTGGCGATGGAGCCGACCGAGGGCATGGTGCGCGGCATGAAGGCGTACGACACCGGGAAACCGATTGAAGTGCCCGTGGGGCGTGCCACGCTGGGACGCGTGCTGAATGTGCTCGGCAAGCCGGTGGACAATTTGGGCCCGGTCAAGGCGGACACGTTTTATCCCATTCATCGGCCGTCACCGACGCTCGAAGACCAGTCCACAGCGCTCGAAATGTTCGAGACCGGGATCAAGGTGGTGGACCTGATCCAGCCGTTCTTGAAGGGCGGCAAGATCGGATTGTTTGGCGGCGCGGGCGTCGGCAAGACCGTTCTGATTCAAGAGTTGATTCACAATGTGGCCATGAAGCACGGCGGCGTATCGGTGTTTGCCGGCGTGGGCGAACGGACGCGCGAAGGAAACGACCTGTACCTGGAATTCCAGGAGTCCGGCGTGGTGGTGCCGGGCAATCCGGAAAAGTCGCGCGCGGCGCTGATTTACGGGCAGATGACGGAACCCCCGGGAGCGCGCCTGCGGGTGGGCCTGACAGGATTGACGGTGGCGGAATATTTCCGCGACCAGGAACACCTGGACGTGCTGCTCTTCATCGACAACATTTTCCGCTTTGTGCAAGCGGGGTCGGAAGTCTCCGCGCTACTGGGCCGCATGCCATCCGCGGTGGGGTACCAACCCAACCTGAATACGGAAATCGGCGAATTGCAGGAGCGCATTACTTCCACGAAGACGGGCTCCATCACATCGGTGCAGGCGATCTATGTGCCCGCGGACGACTATACCGATCCGGCGCCGGCAGCGACATTCACGCATCTGGACGCAACGACCAACCTGAGCCGGCAGATTGTGGAGCGCGGCATATATCCCGCAGTCGATCCATTGGCCAGCAGTTCGCGCATTCTCGATCCGCGGGTTGTCGGGCAAGAGCATTACGCCGTGGCGCGTTCGGTGAAGTCGGTTCTGCAGCGCTACAAGGATTTGCAGGACATCATCGCGATTTTGGGTATCGAAGAACTCTCCGATGAGGACAAGCTCTCCGTGGCGCGCGCCAGGCGCATCGAGAAATTCCTCTCGCAGCCCATGTTCGTGGCCGCGCAATTTACCGGGCTCGAAGGGAAGTACGTCAAGATCGAAGACACCGTGCGCAGCTTCAAGGAGATCGTCGAAGGCAAGTATGACGATATTCCAGAACAGGCGTTCTACATGGTCGGCACGATTGAAGAAGTGCTAGAGAAGGCCGAGAAGATGAAGGCGGGCGTTTAAGAAGGAAGAAGATGCTGCCTGATGCGATAGAACTGATTGTGGTGACGCCGGAGCGGCAACTGCTGCGGGAAACGGTGCTTGAGGTGACTATTCCCGGGCTGAACGGCGAACTGGGGGTGTTGCCGGGTCACGCCCCGCTGATGACGGAGCTGGGGATTGGCGAGTTGACCTATCGCACAGCGACCTCGAACCGGCCGACTCCGCTTTCGGTGATTCGCGGGTTCGCGGAGGTGCTGCCGGACCGCGTCACCGTGCTGGCGGAAACCGCGGAGCGCGCGGAAGAAATCGACGTCAGCCGGGCGGAAGCAGCACTGGCGCGCGCGGAGAAGCGGCTGGCATCCAACGATACGAATATCGACTGGGATCGCGCTGCCGTGGCATTGCAGCGGGCGGTGATTCGCATCCAGATCGTGAGGAAGTACCGCGGCGCACCGGTGGCCACACCCTGAAGCAAGAGCCCGGCGGGGCTCTTCCACGTGGTAATCTATCGCCTTTGGCGTTATCCCATGGAAATCGGATCGAGAGAGCATGAAACTACTGATATTGAACGGGGCTCGAGATTCGCGACCGGGCTTAAATCCGGGGTACCGAGGAACCTACAGGGCGCACCCGAGCCATTGCGATGAACTCCCCGACGAGCACGAGATTAACCGGTTGTTCTTCTGGTTCCTTGAAGAAGGCGGCGAGTTGGGGGTCGTTCAGGATCTTCCAAAAGCACAAAGATTCGCTGAGCTATGGAATGCCCGATTGAACGAATCCCAGCGTTTTGAGGTCATTGAGGCAACTGATCTCGGGACCACTCCATCTCCTCGTGGAAGCTTTATAGGGTTCGACCTGTCCGCAGGTTACAACAATTCTCTGCTGGCAGAGGGACTGAAACAATCCGTCGGCGCAACGCATCTGCCTGAACCTATCCGGGAATTTTGGGATCTGATTTGTCAGCATTATGCGCCCCAGCTGAATCGCCAGGGCCTTTTCCAGACCCTCGAAACCGCGAACCTTTGCCTTCGGTCGATGACTGCTCTACAACGTCTGTCCCCTAACTTCTTTGAGGGGGGAGATCTAAGTGACTTCCACCCCGTTCGGCTACATGCCGTTAGTGTAGGGGGCGCGCCTGTTGGCCCACAGGCCGTGTAGTATAAGTGGAGAAATGGGCAGGTTTGAGGCATTCGTTATGGAAGCGATCGCGGTGTTCAACAGCGCCTGGTGCCTGGATTGGCGTCGCGCGAAAACTTTCCTGAAAGAACGGGGCGTGGGCTTCGAGGAAGTGAACATCGAAGAGGATTCCGAGGGCGAAGAGATCGTGGTCCGCGCGAACAACGGCAAGCGAACAGTGCCGACTCTGAAAGTGGGGGAGCGCTATTTCGCGTGCAGCCCGTTCAATGCGCAGCAACTTGCCGACGAATTGAAGATTCCCCTGAATTCCTAGCCTTCACACAGGATCGCGCTGAATTTTTGTGGAAGCGCGACTCTGAAGATACAGAAGCTCACCTTCACTGCGCCCTTAAAACGTCCCCTGTTCCAGGAAATTGCCATCGAACGGAGTTAATTCGTTCGTCCGCGGGTCCAGACCTGCGTGACGTTGAGGGCGTCATCAAGGAGGGCGATATCGGCGTCCGCTCCCGCGCGTAGCGCACCCTTCTTATACTCAATACCCAGCAGCGTGGCAGGATTCAGCGTGAGCATGCGCAAGGCATCGCCAAGAGAGGCACCCAGGCCGACGATGTTGCGCAAAGCGCGATCCAGAGTCAGCGTGCTGCCGGCCAGCTTGCCCTCGGCATTGCGGCAGACGCCGCCGCTTACGGTCACCTCAAATGATCCCAGCATGTATTTCCCGTCCGGCATGCCGGTGGCGGAAATGCCGTCGCTGATGAGGATGACGCCTCCCGCGCCTTTTGCTTGTAGAAGAAGCCGCATGGCCGTGTCATCCACGTGTACGCCATCGGCGATCAACTCCGTAGTGACGTCGGGTGAAGTGAGTACGGCGCCAATCACGCCGGAATCGCGGTGCGTAAACGGGCGCATTGCGTTGTAGACGTGAACGGCGTGGTGAGCGCCTCGATTGATGGCGGCGCGCGCTTGCTCGTAGGTTGCGTCGGTATGACCAATGCCCACGACCAGACCGGATTTTCGCGCGGCATCAATGCAGAGCAAGGTGCCGAGGAGTTCAGGCGCGATGGTGAGGATCAGGGCATGGCCGCCAGCCGCGGCAATAAACTTTTCCAGCAAATCCACCGATGGCAGCTTCAGCCATTCCGCGGGCTGCACTCCGCGGCGAACGGGGCTGAGGAATGGCCCTTCGAAGTGGATGCCGAGGACTTCCGCGCGGGAATCAGTCGCCTGGTGTTGCAGCGCGATGTAGCGAGCGATTCCCTCGGCGCCTTTGCAGATGTCCTCAGGACGGGCCGTAACCGTCGTCGCAACGTAAGAGGTGGTGCCGTGAGCGGCGATAGTTCTGGAGACAGCCTTAAGGGCGTCTTCGGTGCCTTCCATGACGTCGTGGCCGCCGGCGCCGTGAATGTGGATGTCCAGAAACCCGGGAGCTGCAATCCTGTCGGTGGCGCTGATCTCGTTCGCACCGGCGGGAACTGACATGCCGCTGCGCGGATCGATGACCTCGATGACACCGTCGCGAATCAGGATTCCAGCATCACGGATTTCCGTCGAGGGAGTGAAAGCGCGGCCAACGTGGAAAAGAGTCGTGGACATAGGCGAAGGATCATCGTAGCGGAATTTGGCGGGAGTGCAAAAAGAAAACAGGCAGGAGCGAACTCCTGCCTGTCCAAAGCTAACAGCCTGAAGAGTCTTACTTGGCCATCTCAATGCTGGTGAGCTTTAGGTTGTCACCGTCGACCGAGCCCTTCACAGTGACGTGATGGCCGGCATGAGCGGCGACCTTGTCCTGGGCATCGATGGCGTAGACCTTCTTATCGGCATCGTTGACAAAGACATACTTCGCGCCATGCTCCTTCACGCACTTCCTGGCGCAATCGGCGTGATTTGGGTTGGCGCCTTTTGCCCCGCACATGCTGTCGGAGATATAGCCGGTCCAGCTCCCGTCGGCCGCAAAAGTCAGCGCTGCCGCACAAAGAGCAAGTACCAATCCTGCCAGAAATTTAGTTCTCATCTTTCCTCCCCCTCATAGGATGTTGCTTCAAAACACTCCCGTCCGAAGGCATATAGAGTGGCACAGCGCCGGAACGCTGTCCAGAGTCAGTTGATTGTTGGACGCGGGCCGTGCCAGCAGGTTTATACAGTCAAAGGAAAAGGGAGGATTCTCTGGATCCTCCCTTTTGTATCGCTCTCAAGGAAATGGACTTGCGCCGCGAATGGCAAGCCGCAGTTGGTTATTGGGCGGAAGTATTGCTGGCCGCCGCCGTGGCTGCCGACTTGGGCGTGGAAAGATAACCAGTGATCTGGTTCTTGCTGACCTCGAATACGACGATCTCATAGGGAGACATGTGCGTACTGCCCTTCACGTAGAACTGCACGGGCTCGCCGGCGGTCTTGTCCTTCTTCTCGATGGACCTGTCATCGGCGAGGACGGTCATGGTGTACTTGGATTTTTTTGGATCGGTCTTGTTCAGGGCCATCTGTACGGGGCCAACGCGCTGCGGCGTCTTGGCCTTTGCCAACGTGAATTCAAAGTAGTTGCGATCGCCACGACGCTTCAGCTCTTCCACGTCGTCGTGATTCCGGGCAATCAGACCGCTCATCACGTTCATGTCGCCCATGGAGCGTTCCAGCTTGGCTTTGGTGACGTCGAGGTCACTCTTCACGCCGGTGACGTCGCCATTCAACTTAGTGACATCTTCGGTGCTGGCCTTAGTGGCGAGTTGCGTGTTGACGTTTGATGCCAGCCCCGTCAGCTTCTTGTCATAAGCGGCGACGACAGCCTTGGACTGCTTGCGCGCGCTGATAAGTTCGTCCTGCGTGACGTTCAGCTTGTCCGTGACGACCTTGAGGTCGCTCTGCAACTGCTGATTTTGGTCCTCGGACTTGGCCAGGCGCTGGCCCAGCGCATCTTGCTGCTTCAAAGAAGCTTGCGTTGACTGTTCAACGGATTTGGCGTGGTTCAAAGCACTCCAGCCTACTCCGATGCCGATCAAGGAAAGTCCGCCGAGGGCCGCGATGGCAAGACCCACCCAGCGGGGTGTGGCTGCCGTGCTCTGGATATTCGTCTCTTGAAACTCGCTCATGAACTTCATCTCCTTTTGGCGTTGCCGCCCTGCGCTATGGAAAACGGGCACTCGCGGAGCCAAAGTGAAGCAATGGGTTATGGTACTTATAAGACCATGATGGCGAAAGGTTTAGAGGAGAAAGGGAAACAGGATAAGGTGGATTTAAAATGTACTAGTACCAGTAAAGATTACCTGTGGCTTTCTGCGAACGTAAATTTTGCAGCTTTTGCACAGAGCAGAAATGGAGAGAATCCGCCAGTACGCAGTAGAAGGGAAGTCCCACGGACGCATCTCGAGTGGACTTCTAAGTAATTACGAAAAAAAGAGTTAGTGGGAAATGCTCAGGCCGCTTGGGAATCCGGGGTGAGCTTGGTGGGCCCGAAGTAGCGATCCAGAGTGGTTGTCGCCGCGTCGAGAACCAGCCGACAGTCAGGACAAGAATGCAAATGACGCTCGATTTCAACCTGAACGCCAGGGGAGAGTTTCCCCTCTAAATACATACAAATCAAATGGATAGTATCTCGGCAGCTCATACCCTGTATCCCTCAGGTCTCGCAATGGAGACCACAGCTGGTGCCTGAAATGAGTGCATTTGTGGAACCAAATCGGTAGGTTCTCGTTGGATTGTCTAACTTATTGATTGTGAATACGTTAGGAAGGAGAGAGGTGGGTTTGCAGGAATCTGTGATTCCCTAAACCGGAAATCTTTACCGCAGGATGAACATGCATTGCACTTGGCGTGTCTCAGCGCAGGGGCGCATTCACCATCTGGCGGAGTGCCGCAATGCGGTCCTCCAGCGGGGGATGCGTGCTGAACAGCGAGGAAAGCGTGCCGCCGCCGAACATCGGCTCGACGATGCACAGTGAAGAGGTGCTGGGGGAAATGGCCGACGTGGGGATGCGCCGGTTATACGTCCCAAGTTTCTCCAGGGCGCTGATCAGTCCATAAGGCTGGCCGACCATGCGCGCACCGGTTTCATCCGCAGCGTACTCGCGAGTACGGGACAAGAAGAGCTGCAGCAGTAGGGCGGCGAAGGGTGCAAGGAAGATCATAAGCAGGACCGACAACCCGCCACCGCCGCGGTCATCATCGCGGCTGTTGCCGTACCCGCCGAAGATCATGGCCCACCTTCCCATTTGAGCCATGTAGGTGACCGCACCAGCAATAGTGGCCGCGATGGAACTGGTCAGGATGTCGTAATTGCGCACGTGAGAAAGCTCATGAGCGATGACACCTTCCAGTTCGTCGTCGTTCATGATTTGCAGCAAACCTTGCGTGACCGCAACCGAGGCGTGATTCGGATTGCGTCCCGTGGCAAAGGCGTTCGGAGCCATGTCTGGAACCACATAGAGTTTCGGCACCGGGATGTTCGCTTTGGCGGCGAGGCGTTCCATCACCTGGTATAAGCGCGGAAGCTGCTCGCGGGTGACCGGCTGCGCGCCGCTGGATTTCAGGGCGATCTTATCGGAGAAGAAATAAGAGACGCCGTTCATCAAAACGGCGATGGCCAGGGCGATTTGCATGCCGCCACGCCCGCCGAGAGCGCCGCCCACAAGCACCAACAGCACGCTGAGAAGAATCAGAAGAATGCCGGTACGCAGAACTTTCATGTGATTAGCCTTCCTGGCGGAACCTCGCTTTGCCCGGCGGAAAAATTAGTCTAGAGCGCAGCCTGGAGAGCGTCAAGCAGCCTGGCTCTCAAGGCAAGAAGCTCATCTCCCCCGTTATTTTCTGGCTGCCGCGGCCGGTGCCTTGGCGGGCACGCGTTCGAAGCGCATGGCATCCTTCGGGCCATCCCGATCGACGCGCACATGATCGCCTGGGAGGATCGCTCCCTCCAGAATCTGCATAGCTAGGGGATCCTGGATGAGGCGCTGAATGGTCCGCCGCAGCGGCCGCGCGCCGTACGCCGGATCGAAGCCTTCGTGAAGCAGCAGCTCAATCGCCGGACGCGTCAAGTCGAGAGTGATCTGGCGTTCCGCAAGCAGCTTTTCGACGTTTCTCAGCAACAGCACCACGATGCGTTCGAGTTGCTCCTTGCCGAGCGGATTGAAGATCACGATTTCATCGATGCGGTTGATAAATTCCGGCCGGAACGCCGCGCGCAACGCTTCCATCGCCTGCTTGCGGGCGCGCTCGGGATCTTTTCCGGAAAGTTCAAAGATCGCGGTCGAACCAACGTTGCTGGTCATCACCAGGACGGTGTTGCGGAAATCCACGGTGCGGCCCTTGCCGTCGGTCAGGCGGCCGTCCTCAAGAATCTGCAACAGCACGTTGAAGACGTCCGGGTGGGCCTTTTCGATTTCATCAAACAGAATGACAGAATAGGGGTGGCGGCGAACCTGTTCGGTGAGCTGCCCGCCCTCTTCGTAGCCGACATAGCCCGGCGGCGCGCCGATGAGCCGCGAAACACTGTGTTTCTCCATGTATTCGGACATGTCAATGCGGATCATCAACTTTTCATCGTCAAAGAGGAACTCGGCGAGCGCGCGGGCCAACTCGGTCTTGCCGACACCAGTCGGGCCGAGAAATATGAACGAGCCGATGGGGCGCTTGGCGTCCGAAAGCCCGGCGCGGCTGCGACGCACGGCATTGGCCACGCGGGAAAGAGCATCTTCCTGGCCGACAACGCGCTGACGCAAGCGCTCTTCCATGTGCACAAGTTTCTGGGCTTCGCCTTCGAGCAACCGTCCAACGGGAATGCCCGTCCATTTGCTCACCAGCTTGGCGATATCTTCTTCGTCGACTTCTTCCTTCAGCATGCGCGTGTTTTTTTGAACCGCATCAAAGCGGTCCTGGGCTTCCTTCAGCTCGCGTTCCGCCTGGGCGATCTTGCCGTAGCGGATTTCGGCGACTTTCGCGAGTTCTCCGGCGCGCTCGAAGCGCTGCTCTTCAGCTTTGAGCTGGTCGATCTGCGCCTTCAGCTTGCGAATTTTGGCGATTTCCGCCTTCTCGGCTTGCCAACGGGCCTTGCGCGCGCTGGAATCCTCGCGCAGCTTGGCCAATTCCTTTTCGATTTGCTTGCGGCGCTCCACGGAATGCGCGTCGGTTTCCTTCAGCAACGCCTGGCGCTCGATTTCAAGCTGGAGGATGCGGCGCTCGATTTCGTCAATTTCCGTGGGCAGAGAATCGATCTGCATGCGCAGGCTGGCGGCGGCTTCATCGATCAGGTCGATGGCCTTGTCTGGCAGAAAGCGATCGGAGATGTAGCGGTGCGAAAGCGTGGCAGCGGCCAGGATGGCGGCGTCCTTGATGCGCACGCCGTGGTGAACTTCGTAGCGGTCCTTGAGGCCGCGGAGAATCGCGATGGTGTCTTCAACCGATGGTTCGGAGACGAGCACCGGCTGGAAGCGGCGCTCCAGTGCCGGATCCTTCTCGATGTACTTTTTATACTCGTTGATGGTGGTAGCGCCGATGGCTCGCAATTCCCCGCGTGCCAATGCCGGCTTGAGCATGTTGGAGGCGTCCATGGCGCCTTCGGCCGCACCGGCGCCGACGAGGGTGTGCAACTCGTCAATGAACAGGATGATCTGGCCTTCGGCTTCGGAGATTTCTTTCAGGACCGCTTTCAAGCGATCTTCAAATTCGCCGCGATACTTCGCCCCGGCGACCATAGCCGCCAGGTCCAGCGCCACCAGCCGCTTGGTTTTCAAAACGTCCGGAACATCGCCGGAAACGATGCGCTGGGCCAGGCCTTCAACGATGGCGGTCTTGCCAACGCCGGGTTCCCCGATTAACACGGGGTTGTTCTTTGTGCGGCGGGCCAGAATCTGCATAACACGGCGAATCTCTTCGTCGCGGCCGATGACCGGATCCAGCTTGGAGCGGCGAGCCAGTTCGGTCAGGTCGCGCGCGTATTTTTCAAGCGCCGCGTACGTTGCCTCGGGGTTCTGCGAGGTAACACGCTGGCTGCCGCGCACACCCGCGAGGGCCTGAAGAATGGCTTCGTGTGAGGCGCCATTCTTCTTGAGCAACTGGCCGGCGGGATCGCGGTCCTGGCCGGCGATGGCCAGAAAAAAATGCTCGGTCGAAACGTACTCATCTTTGAATTTGTCGGCTTCGTCGAAAGCGCGCTCCAAAACGTCGTTGAGCGGCCGCCCCATGCTCTGCTCTGCGAAGCCCTGCACCTTGGGTAAGCGTTCGATTTCGCGTTCGATGTCCTGATTGATCAGTTCCGTGCGAATACCGAGGCGGGCGAGCAGCGGCGGCACAACGCCGTCGGGTTGCTGAATCAGAGCGGCGAGAAGGTGGACCGGCTCGATGGACTGATTTTCGTGGCGCGCCGCGACGTCCCGCGCCGCTTGCAGCGCCTCTTGAGCTTTCACGGTCATTTTGTCAAAACGCAGCATGATTCCTCCCTTCCCGGTCTGGCTGAAGAAAAGGGGCTGGCGCGAATGCCAGCCCCTATGCTATCCCACGACGACTTCGCCATTTGAACGATTCGCGCTTTAGCGGCGCGCGGCAGCGGCCGCGACGGGCGCCTCCACATTGACCTTGATCTGCTTCGGCTTGGCTTCCTCGCGCTTCGGGATGCTCAGCGTCAGCACGCCATTCTTGTAGTCGGCCTTGATCGCTTCGGCATTGACGGTGTTGGCAAGGGAGAAGCTGCGGCTGAAAGAGCCATATGACCGCTCCACACGCAGATAGTTGTTCTCGTTCACTTCCTTCTCGAACTTGCGTTCACCGCGAATGGTGAGGATGTTGTTCTCAACGCGGATGTCGAGTTCTTCCGGCTTGATCTCCGGAATATCGGCCTTGACGACGAGTTCGTGCTCGGTCTCGTAGATGTCGACCGCCGGCGCCCAGGTTGTCAAGTTGGCCTCGTCCGAAGTGCGGTCAAAGGCCTCGTTGACGAGGCGATTGATCTGGTCCTGCAGGGTAGTAACCCCACGAAAAGGTTCAAAACGGCTTAAAGTAGCTCTCATGTTGAGCGACCTCCATAGTTGATTTCGTACACATAATAAAATATGAGCGTTTATATGTCAAGTATAATTTTGAACGCTTCTACGGTCAGTAACTCGTTTATGCACAATATGATAGACAACTTCAAAATGGCCAAGCCTTTTTGCCCCATTCATGCCAGGGGTAATCTTCTCTGGATAAATGCCGTCGCAGGTCGCCTGTTTTGTTATAGTTCGGACTGATGCGAGTTGACGCCTTTGACTACCAATTGCCAGGCGAGTTGATAGCGCAGCGACCCGCGGCGGTTCGCGAGGCCTCGCGGATGCTGCTGCTCGATCGTCAAAGCGGCGCATGGGAGGACCGCGCGTTTGTGGAATTGCCGGAGTTGCTGCGCGGCGATGAACTCGTGGTGCTGAACAACGCTCGCGTGCTGCCTGCGCGCTTGTTTGGAAAACGCGCCGGTGTTCATGCGCAATCGCCATCGCGAAAGACAGCAAGAGAGCACCTGACGGGCACGGTGGAAGTCTTCCTCACTAAAAGAGTGGGATCGGAAATCTGGGAGGCGCTTGTCCGCCCGGGCCGAAAAATGGGAGTAGGAGAGCGCGTGCATTTCGGCGACGGCGAACTGGAGGCAGAGATTCTGACGCGGAGCGAATTGGGTTTGCGAACGGTCCGCTTTTGGTCGCACAACGATCAAAGCGTGGAGGTGAACATCGAGCGGTTGGGACATGTGCCCCTGCCGCCCTACATTGACCGGCCTGATGAATCTTCGGATCGTGAGCGCTATCAGACAGTTTATGCGCAGAAGCCCGGCGCTGTGGCCGCGCCGACCGCAGGCCTGCACTTCACATCGGAGATACTCCAACAAATACGGAACCGCGGCTGCGAAACATGCGAAATTACGCTGGACGTGGGACTCGGCACATTTCAGCCCATCCACACGGAGACGCTCGAGGAACACAAGATACATTCCGAGGCGTATGAGATCCGCGAAGAAGCGGCGGAAAAGATTCTACGCGCCAAGGAAGAAGGCCGGCCGGTGCTGGCGGTAGGCACGACAGTTGTGCGCGCTCTGGAGGATGCGGCGGCCAAGGCGGCAGCGCAGGGCGACGCAAGGCATTTTCCCACGGGCAGAGCCGACGCCAGCCTGTTCATCTTCCCGGGATACACATTTCGCATGGTGGACTATCTGCTGACGAATTTCCATCTGCCGAAGTCGACACTGCTGGCACTGGTTTCCGCATTTGCGGGGCGTGAGGCCATCCTGGCGGCTTACCGGCATGCGGTCGCGGAGTACTACCGGTTTTACAGCTATGGGGATTGCATGTTGATTCGCTAGCGGCGGGCGGATTGCCTTGCGGCTTGCATGAAGCGGGCGCGCAGGACCAGCGCGAGCACGGCGAGGAGTTCACTCGCGGCAACAACCGGAGTCTGCCACTTCAAGAGTTCCTGAGTGGCCCGGAAGAGGAGGGAAGCTGAAGACGGATACAGCTTCCCCGGTAAATCGAGGGTAAAGTTCACGTGTTTACCCCCTACTGTGCCAGAACGAAAACACTCTTTTTCCCTCCAAAACGCAGCTCCAACATTGTGCCGTCGGCTGTAGAAACGATTTCGTCGTAAGGTACTTTTGCGTCGCGCTCTTCCCAGCGGCCTTCGGACTCCGCGACGACGTTCTTGCCTTTTTGGATGGTGAGGTGATTGCCGTCAATCAGGATGCGGTAATCGCCGGACTGAATTGTGGATTTGCCAACGTGGATGGTGTGAGTGATGGGCAGATCTTTGACCACGGGCTTGGCGAAAGCGGGAATGGAAATCGCGAGGGCCGAGACCAGAATCAAACTGCGGACTAAGGAATTGTTACTCATGCGTGTCATTTCCTTTCGAGGAGCGAGTCAGCCGAAAGGTCATCCAAGGACGGGAGAGTTGACACGCAGGCAGAAGAGAAGGTAGCCTCGCGATGGAGACACCTTTTCTTCCTGGTTCACGATCCGGAAAAACTGCGTGTCAAATGCCCCGCGGCTGCCACCGCGGGGCACTCTTACTTAATCTCGTTTCGTCCCGAACAGCCCGAACATCGGCCGCAACCATATAGACGAACTCCGTGGGGCGAATGTTTCGTGGCCTGTCGCATTTTCTTGTTACATTTCTAACCACACGAGGGAACACTGCCGGTGTCAAAGAGCGTTTACATTGCCTTGCGCTTGCCCCCCCGGCTTCATCTATACTCGTGGGCACGATTCGGACAGGCCGGATGCGACTCTTAGTTCTAAGCGATCTCCACGCCAATCTAACGGCCCTGGAAGCCTCCCTCGACGCGGCGAAAGGGAGCTGGGAACATGTCGTTTGCCTGGGCGACGTAGTCGGCTACGGGCCGGATCCGAACGAAGTCACCACGCGCATCCGCGAACTTGGCGCAGCCACGATTCGCGGCAATCATGACAAAGCAGTCACGGATCTCATGTCCACGGAGGACTTCAATCCGGTAGCCAAAATGGCCGTCAATTGGACGCGCGCGCAACTCTCCAACGAAAACATGGACTGGCTCGCCGCGTTGCCACAGGGCCCGCTGGAAGTCGAAGGAGTGGTGTTGGTACACGGCGCGTTCCAGGATGAAGATGAATACGTGTTCACGCCGTCGCAGGCGCTGGAAGGATTGCTGGATTCCTCCTTGCCGATCACCTTTTATGGCCACACGCACCACCAGGGAGGTTTCGCGTATCAGGATTCGCAACTGGAAGTTTTGCAGGTGCACCCGCGAGACAACGAGATGCGCTGCGCGCTGCGCGTCGAAGGACAGAAGCGCTACCTTTTGAACCCCGGATCGATCGGGCAGCCGCGCGACTCCGATCCGCGGGCGGGTTTCGCCATCGCCGACTTGGAGCATCAAGTGGTAGAGTTCTGGCGTGTGCCCTACGATATCGAGAAGGTCCAGGAGCGCATGCGAAGCGCGCGCCTGCCGGAGCCGCTGGCGCATCGCTTGAGCCTCGGTCGCTGAAGCGGGGATGACACTCGCGCAGAATCTGAGAGATGCAACCGATGCAAAGCGCACTGCAAAATCCCGAGAAGCCGGAGAAAGAGGAGAGGCGCTCGCCGGTCACACTGATCATTGGCGGCGTGGTCGCGCTCGCGATGCTGCTGAGTTTGTGGTTTCTGTCCCATGTGCCGCTGGGCGCACCGACGGCCTATCGGGTCTCGGTAGGCCTGAAGATGTCGCCAGCGGAGGAGGCCTACCTCAAGAATATCCGCATCGAAAAGATCGCCCTGAGCCGGGCGGAGAATTTCATCCGTCAGGAAGTGACCATTCTTTCGGGAGAAGTGGTCAACGATGGCTCGGAGAAGATTCAATTGCTTTTGCTCACGGTTGAGTTTGCCGATTCGATGAATCAAATTGCGCTCCGGGAAACGCGCAGTGTGCTGGGCGTCCCGTCGGCAGCGCTATCACCGGGTGAACGCCGCGCGTTTGAGATTTCCTTTGACCACGTGCCCTCCTCCTGGAACATGCAGCAACCCTACGTACGCGCCTCCTATGTGCAACTCGCGCACAGAAAATAGTTGTGCGTTAACCATATAGTTAGATTAATATACAGGCATGGAACTCGCGGAGGAACTGCGCGCCTGCCTGCACGATCTGTCTGCGGGCGGCACGATCGAGATCCGGGAGAACGGCGGCCGCATTCCCTCGGCAAGACCACTTTCCTGGGAAGTGCGGGGCGCACCAGCGAAGCCCCTGCTGCACCTGTGGTCGGAGACCTGCAATGTGACGCGGCGCGTGCTGGCCATTACAGACCAGTCGGAGGGTCGCGTTCTGCTGGCGGTGGAGTGTTTCGGCCGCACCAAGCCGCAGCGGCTGGAAATTATTCGGCTGGGCTACGAACGCGACGCCAAAGGGCTATCTCGGGAAGAATTCTGCGAGCAACTCCGGCGCATCCTGGTGGAGCGGTTTCCCGATGAAACGCTTGAAAGAGTTTCCATCGCGGCGGACTTGGAGCATTCCCTGTCGCGTGTCTATGCGCGAGGAATTTCCCGCAAAGGGATGGCGCACTATGCGTTTCTCGCTGTTCCCGACGAGGAAACGCCGGATGCCCTTGAGAGCAGCCTGACTTACGGTCTGTTGTGGCTCGACCGCACGCGGCAGACCGGCGGGGGCGGCAACCTCTCAGGGCTGCGGCTAATATTACCCAAAGGCAAAGCAGCGGAGCTTGCAGCGCGCATTCATGCCATCGACCCGCGCCTAACCGTGCAGGTCTATGAACGGGACGCGCAGCGGGAGACTCTGGAGCGCGTCGATCCTTGCGCGGACGGGAACATCAACACGTGGCTGGTGCCGCGCCGCGAGTCACAATTGCTTCTAGACCGTGCGGCGGCGGCGATTGCGCCGCTCCAGGCGCTTGAGCCTGATGCCATCAGGGCGCACGCGGCGCCGCAGTTGCGGGAAGTGATTTTGCGTTTCCGCGGGTTGGCGTTTGGGCGCTGGTCGGAAGGACGCGTCACCTTCGGCATGGACGGGCACTGGGATAAGCTGAATGCGGACAGCGAAATCGCGCTGAAGCAGCTCGTGCTGAACCTGCAAAATTTCCGCCATCCGCTGGCGAGCGACACGCGCCACCCCCTCTATCGCGCGCAGGCCGAACGCTGGATGCAGATGCTGGCGATGGGCGACGTCAGCCAAATTGACCTGGCGCTCGACCCCACGCATGTGTACGAACAGGTGTTTGCGCAAACGGCCGGACAACGCGGAGTTTTAGATCTGTTGTGCGTCACGCGCGCGCACCGGCTGGCCATTTTGGAATTGAAAACGGTGGAGAATCCGGACTTGCCACTGCAGGCGGGGGAATACTGGTCCCGGATTTGCCGGCTACAGGCGCAGGGCGATCTCGCGCGCTACGGCTATTTCCCTGGGATCGAGTTACACCCCGATCCGCCAATAGTTTATCTGGTGGCACCGGCGTTGCGGTTTCATCCCAGCACGGACGTGCTGCTGCGCTACCTCAAACCAGAAATGGAAATAATCCGCGTGGGCCTGGTGGAGAGCTGGCGGCGGGGTCTGCGGGTGGTGATGCGGCAATAAGCAACACAGCAATGGGCTCCGGCGAAGCTGTGCGAAGCGCTTGCCTTCCTGGGGCCGCAGGGTAAAATAAGGGCCAACCCATCGCCCAGGAAAGATCCCTTGAGTTTCTCAGTACTCATCCGGCAGGCAGACACTGCATCCCTCGTGGAAGTCAGCGGGCGGCTGACTTCATTCGAAGCCGGCGCCTTCCGTGACGCAATCTCAGGGCTCCTCAAGCACGGCAAAACCAACATTGTTCTGAATTTGAGTGGCCTGGAGTATCTGGACAGCTCTGGGATCGGCGAATTGGTGCGCAACTACCTCACGGTCGTTAAGAAGGGCGGGGCGATGAAGGTGGTGGGCCTGGCCTCGAAGGTGGAGGAGATTCTGAAAATCACGCAACTTTACCAGGTCTTCCCCGAATTCCCCGACGAGGCCTCCGCGCTCGAGAGCTTTCCGAACCCCCCCGCAAAGGGCATCCCTGGGCGCCTCAGCTCTAGCCCAAAATGAAGAAGACAATCCGAAGTAGGGTCAACCCGCCTGCTGCGGCAATCTCTTCTGAAAAAGGTGGGCCAAAAAGGAGAGAAGCAGCTAGGGGGTTGCCCTAACTGCTTCCCGGGGTGTGTCCTCGAAGTGGTATTACTGATTTAGATGCGCTGCGGGCAAAAAGGTTTCCCAAATCTGCATAGGGGAACGGACACCTGGTTGTCAGTTGGCAAGAGGCAGATAAATCCTAATAAAACAAATACTTACGCCAACGTTCGTCGCGGTGGCCAATCAGCCGCATTAGTTGCCGCGAGGTGTGCAGGGTAAACGGGCGTGGACGCCGGGCCAGTTTCAGCCCTGCCTCTTCCGGCGTGCGATCCCCCTTGGTGTTGTTGCAGCTGTAGCAGCACGCTACCAGGTTCTCCCAAGAGGAGCGGCCGCCACGCGAACGCGGCAGGACGTGATCCAGTGTCAGCTCGGAACTAGGAAAGACCCGGCCACAGAATTGGCAAGTGTTGCGGTCGCGCAATAAGATATTCTTTCGGGAAAGAGCGCGGCTCTGCTGCGGAATATGGCGATAGGCCAGCAGGCGAATCACCGAAGGAACCTTATGGGAATGCGCCGCGGAGTGGACCTCCGCACTGTGCACTTCCTCGGCTTGGGCTACGCCCTTCAGAAGCAACACCATGGCCCGGCGCACGGCAGTGACGTTGATCGGCTCGTAGGTGGCGTTCAGCACCAGCACGGGTTCCTGCATCATGGAAGCACGACGGCCTAGGAGTGCGGGAAGGAATCGGTTCGAAGCGTTCGCCAAAGGGTTAGGCACAAGCGAGCCCCCCGCTTCGAGGGAGTGTCTCCCCCGGGGATCGATCGCATCTGGCCTTCCTGCGCTCATCGCGCACCCTTCGGGGTATTATGCTCCACTGACGGGAAAAACGGGCCGCGCGGCGCGGGCAATGGTCAGTCCCAGTACCGAGCGGGCTCCGGCTTCGCCTAACGCGCGAGCGCACGCATCAAGCGTCGCTCCCGTCGTCATTACATCATCTAGCAACAAGACCCGCAAATTGTCAACCCGGCCTCCCCGGCGCGTAACAAATGCGCCACGTACCGCTTCCCAGCGCTCCTCCTGGCTGAGCAGGTGCTTCTCTGGACGGGGCCGGGAGCGCATCAGGAGGATGGGGCGGTAGGGGATGTGGAGGTGCCGGGCGAGGGGGCGCGCGATGAGGTCCACCTGATTATAGCCGCGGTTCCTTTGACTCAAGCGGTGCACGGGGACTGGGACGACGACGTCGGCAGACGAGAGGCGCGGGTCGGTGCGGACCAACTCCACTAGGCGCATGGCGAAGAAGAGGCCTAGCGGCTCGATGCGCTCGTACTTGAGGTGGACAATGGCGCGGGCTAGCGCGCCTTCATAAACGCCAAAGCTGCGAGCGAGCTGAAAGCCGAATTTCCCCAGTACGCAATCCCGGCAAACCGGTTCGCTTTCGCTGGGCTCAGCCGGAAGCGGCAAAGTTTGGCCGCAAATGCGGCAGACTGGCGGGGCGATCCTCTGGAACGACGCCAGACACGTTTCGCAGAGCGGTATCCGCCGGGCGTGCGTCAAGAGCGCATCGCAGAGCAGGCAGCCAGCCGGGAACACCACGCTGGTAAGGGCACCGGCGAAGCTCTCCAGCCAACGTGCCAATTGCAGCCGCGATGCATGCAGATCCATGGCGCAGCGACACCTATCCTCGCTGGGTTTATTCTACTTCAGTTAGATGCTGATTAGGTAATCGAAGCGGGTGAGGAGCTACAACGCGCCCTGTTCCATTTTCTCCGCGCAGGAAATGCAGTGTTTCGCCCACGGCACTGCCTCCAGGCGCTTCTGTTGCAACTCCTCCTGGCAATTGGCGCAGGTACCGTACTCGTTGTTGCGGATGCGTTTCAGGGCCTCGTCGATCATATGCAGGATGGTACGGTCGGTATTGGTTTGACCGAAGAGGAACTCTTTGGTATAGGAATTTGCGGCCTTATCGGCGAGGTCGACGGTGGGGTCGTCGTCGGCCTGGCGGCCTTCTTCTTCGGTGCGCACAATAGTCTTGACCAGTTCGTCGCGCCGCGTCAGTAATTTCTTTTTGTAGTACTCCAAATGCTTCTTATCCATGTTGTCCTCCCCCAGATGGCTCCTGGGGGCCACCTAAAAACTACGTAGTTTAGGTTGGATTTGGGGATGTGTCAAGGCGGCGACGAGCAGGAAGGGCGCGGCATCGTTATAATCGAAGCGCTGTACCGCGAGGTGCGGTTTGACAGATTCCGTAAAACTCACGGCGATGGTCAAGGCAGCGGGTTGCGCGGCCAAGCTGAGTCCCGGAACGCTGGACGCAATCCTACGGCGCCTGCCACTGCCAACTGATCCGAACGTGCTCGTTGGGTTCAGCACCAACGACGACGCAGGGGTATATCTGCTCGGGGAAGGTTTGGCATTGGTGCAGACGGTCGATTTCTTCACGCCGATTGCGGACGACCCGTTCACGTTCGGGCAAATCGCGGCGGCCAATTCGCTGAGCGACGTATACGCGATGGGCGGGCGGCCGGTATCCGCGCTCTCGATCGTGGGATTTCCCGAAAAAAGCGATCCTGCAATTCTGGAGCAGATATTGCGCGGCGGCCTCGACAAGTTGAGCGAAGCGAAATGCAGCGTGCTTGGCGGGCATTCGATTCGTATCGACGATATCGTGTTTGGCTATGCCGTCACAGGGGTAATAAATCCGTTGCAAGTTTGGCGAAATGTCGGCGCGCAGACAAATGACGTACTTCTGCTGACGAAATCGCTGGGCACCGGCGCGATCTCCACAGCGCTTAAGAATGGGCGGGCCGAGAAAAGTTCGCTGGATGCGGCCATCGCTTCGATGACGCAATTGAATCGCGCGGCGGCCGAAGCTTTGCGCGAGTTGGAGGTGCAAGCAGGGAAGCGCTGCGTGCACGCGGTGACGGACATTACTGGATTCGGATTGCTGGGGCACGCGCGGGAAATGGCGTTGGGAGACGCGCGTTCGGGGATTGAGCGGGTAGCACTAGAAATTGTCGCCGCGGATGTGCCGCTGCTACCCGGTGCGCTCGATGCCGCGCGCCAGGGCATGATTTCCGGGGGGCTGAAAAACAATCGCGCGTTTCTAGGGGATTGCGTCAGCTTCGCCGCGAATGTGCCCGAAGAGAATCGCGCGTTGCTCTTTGACCCGCAGACATCCGGCGGCTTTTTGATCGCGCTTGCTCCGGAACATGAGGAATCGGCGCGCGAAAGTCTCAAGCGTCATGGTGTGAATGCCAAGCGGGTCGGTCGCGTCGTGCCAAAGACATCCAGCCTGCTGATGGTGGTCTGACGACGAGAACAACGAGCGCACAGTGGACACCATCACACACGGCATCGCAGGGGCGCTGATCAGCAAAGCGGTGTTTGGAGGGCGAGACCTGTTTTCGCCGCGGTCGTTGAGCAAGCAGCGCATCATCACCTGGTCCCTGATGCTGGGCGCGGTTTTTCCGGACAGCGATGTCCTGCGTGATCTTTTTTCACACAATGAATTGCTGATGCTCACCTGGCATCGCAGCATCACGCATTCGTTAGTCTGCCTGCCAATCTGGACTGTGATCCTGGCGGGGCTGACAAGCGTGGTGGCGAAGTGGCGAAAGTGGGAAGCACCCTCGTTCACAGCGCTATGCGGAATCTGGGCGATCGGAATCCTGAGCCACATTTTCCTGGATCTTGTCACCAGCTTTGGCACGATGATCTGGTCACCGCTGGCCTGGTCGCGTCCCGCATGGGACATTCTTTTCATTGTGGATTTCAGTTTCACGGCCATTCTGCTGATTCCGCAACTCCTCTCCTGGACCTATGAAGATCCGGCGCATATCAAATGGCGAGCTATTCTGATGTGGCTGGTGTTCACGCCAGCGCCATTCCTGATTGCAAAAATTGGTCAAATTGTGGGCGCGCCGATCTCCAATGTCACGATCCTTGTAGCTACTGTCCTTTTTGCGGTGCTGTTCCTGCTCCCGGCGGCGCGAGGCTGGGGCCTGAGCGTGGCTTACGCCAATTGGAATCGCACGGGGCTTGTTCTGGCGGTGGGCTATCTCGTCGCGGCCAGCTATGCTCACCACGTGGCGTTCGGGCGCATCCAGCAGTTTGCCGCGCAAAAGAACTTGCCGGTAGAAGCGATTGGCGCACTGCCCTTGCCGCCATCGTTCTGGCATTGGGATGGACTGATACGAGCGCCGCGAGGCGTCTATGAGATACGCATGGATTTAAGCGAAGGCTTATTCCAGAAAAACGCGCAGAAGACCAGCTATTCCGACCCCGACGTGATTGGTTACACGTACTATCCTGACGCTCTTCCGAATCCCTGGATTGACCAGGCGCGACATTTGCCAGAAGTTCAGAAGGTTTTATGGTTCGCGCGGTTTCCCGTGACCCTCTTTCACAAGGAAGGCGATGAAGCGGTGGTGGAGTTTTCGGATTTGCGTTTTCCGCGCATACGGCCAGACCGACCGGCGTCGTTTACCTATCGTGTGAGGTTTTCGGGAGACGGAAGCGTGATCTCGCAGGGTTGGGTGCGCCGGTAAAGACGAGTACCGTGACGCTGCAATTGCCCTTGGGTCTATCGCTTTGCGGAGGGCTAAGTCTTCGCCGGGTGAATAACCACCTGACGTTCCTCGCCCGTGCCGACGCTTTCGGTGCGCACGCCGGGCAAATCCTTCAGAGTGAGATGTACAATGCGCCGCTCCCGCGAAGACATGGGATTGAGCCGGAAGGGCTGGTGCGTAGCCTGGACCCTTTCCGCAGCCACGCGGGCAGTCATGCGCAGTTCCTCGAAACGCAGAGCGCGGAATCCGCCGCAATCGAGGTGAATCTTTTCATGGAAAACGGGCTCCAGGCCAAGCGCGCGGAATGCGATATGCTCGAGGGCCTTCAAAACTTCTCCGCTTCGCGCCATGAGGAGCTCGTTATCTTTGCCGTCGAGGTCGGCGAAAATTTCCGCCTCGCCTTCCACCGAGCTGGCGCCCGCTTCGGCGACGCGCACGTTCACGGAGAGTTCCAAACCGGCGGCACGCACAATCCTCGGCAGAAAATCACGGAGGGCGTCGGCTGCGGCCAAACGGTCCAGCTTGCCATCGCGTACGAATTCCTTGGTCATAAGACTCTCGAAACTACTGATTTGACCCAAGCAGACTGCGCTATCACACCGTCCCTTACTTCTTGGCGCGGACGGGTTTGACCGGGGCAGGAAGAGGGTGCGTCCGGTTCAGGTACCACTGTTGCAAGATATTGATCAGGCCGCTGGTAAGAATATACACCGCCACGCCGCTAGGGTACGGGATGATCATAAACATTCCTGCCATGGCGATGGGCATGAATTTCATCATTTGTGCCTGTTGTGCATCGGCCGTGGGCATCGGCGTCATCTTTGACGCCAGATACATCGACACGCCCATCAGCACCGGCAGGACATAGTAAGGATCCTTGGCCGATAAATCCTTGATCCAGCCGAACCACGGCGCATGCCGCAACTCGATGGTGCCCTGCAGGGCGCGCCACAGCCCGAACCAGATGGGCATCTGAAGAAGTTGCGGGATGCATCCGCCCACGGGGTTAATCCCTTCGCGCGAGTAGATGGCCATGATTTCCTTGTTCATCTCGGCCTTGCGCGGGTCATTCATCTTGTACTTCTTATACTTCTCCTGAATCTGCTTGATCACGGGTCCAACGCGCTGCATTTTCAGCGTCGTCTTGTAGCTCGAGATGCGCAGAGGGAAGAACACCATATTAATAACTAGGGTGAGCACCACGATGGACCAGCCCCAGTTCGGAATGTATTCGTGCAGCCACTTCAGCCCGTGGAACAGCGGGTCGGCAATGACCTCCAGCCACCCGAAATTCACCAGCGCGTGCAACGGTGGGTTCAGCTTTTTCAGCAGGTCGTAGTCCTTGGGCCCGACGAAAACGCGCAGGCTCATGGGTTGCGCGGAAGTCGCCGCCGCAACCTCAGGCACTTCTTCGGACACTTCCTTGCCATCCACCGTGGCCGTATCCCAAATCCTCCAGTAGCGTGTCTCCTGGGTAGTGGAGAGAGCATCGCTCGGGGGAAGAAACGTCACCGCGAAATAGCGGTCCTGGATTCCCGTAAATGTTTTTCCGCCTTGCCAGACGTTCCCCCACTTTTCCGGGCTATCGAGTTTCTTGTAGCCAACGGTGGTCAGCTTCCCGCCTTCGCTGTAAAAGGTCGTGATCGTGGTGATCGGGGCGGGGTTCGTGACCGTCATGTCGCCGAAGCCGCCACGCCAGGCCAGTCCCGCCAGCACGTGCACGCCGTTGTAGTTCGTGGTGGTTTCCACGCCCACGATATAGGAATGATCGAACTGAAACTTCTTGATCACCTCCAGGTGGCCATCGCTCCACTTGAAGGTCAGGTCCGTCGGCGCCTCCAGGGAAGCACTGGCGCTCGAAATCTTGTACAAACCCGTGTTTGCCGCCTTTTCGAGTCGTGGGTCTTCAAGAACCAGCGAGAATGGCCAGCCACCCGTCTTTGCAGCCGATTCCGCGTGTACCAGGTCCAAAGTGCGCTGCGGCTTCGCGTCATCCTTGTATTCCTTCAACTGCCAGCTCTTGACAACCGCACCGCGATTGGAAAACTCCACGCGGTACAATGCGTTCTCAACAACGATGGTGCGCTCTTGGGTATCTTCAGCGAGCGGGGCCGCCGGCGTTGCAGCAGCGGAAACGGCTGAAGGCGCCGTGGAAGCAGTGGGCTCGGCCAGTGCAGAAGTCGCCGCAGAAGGTCCACTCGTCGCCGGCGCGGAGACGCCCGGCTGTTCCTGCTGTGGCACATGCACAGGAGGCTTTGGCCCGAAGTACTTCGTCCACAGAATGATTATCCCCACGGAAAGCAGCGAGGCGACGAGGATACGCAGCTCCGGCGTGAACTTATCTTTTTTTGGCCCGATCGGCGGGAACTGGTTCACTGGCGGCGTGCTCACGGGCGGACCTCATGCGCTTCAGCTTTGATCGTGGAATTCGCTCGCATCTCTTGCCATTTCTCCGGAACCGGGTCGAATCCAAATCTGCGGGATAAAGGGTGGCAACGCAGCAGGCGCTTTGTCCCAAGCCAGATGCCGCGCCACACTCCGAATCGTTCAATCGCTTCATAGGCGTAGCGGGAACACGTGGGCTGGTAGCGGCAAGTGCCAGCGAGGAGCGAAGACAGATAAGCCTTGTAGAAACTGAGCGCAAAGAGCGCCGCGCGCACTCCCGCCGATTTCGGCGCTTGCTGCATTTCTTCTTGTAGGGGCGCGGCAAGCTGCGCCCCATTTGCCGAGGCGTTCACGGGTTCTTCAACAGGCGCAGAAGCTCCGCCGTCAGCGCCGCAAAGGGCGCCTTCGCGACGGAACGCTTCGGGTGAATGACGATGTCCCATCCTGCTGGTATCTCCTCGCGGTGGCAGCGGACCATCTCGCGCAACCTTCTGCGCATGCGGTTGCGTACCACGGCGCCGCCGAGCGCCTTCTTGATGCTGAAACCGAAGCGGCTCAGTGGCAGATCATTGGCACGAACGAACACGGTGAAGTGGGCATTGGAGCGGCGCTTAGCGGTGTTGTAGACCGCGTCAAATTCGCTCTTGCGCACCAAGCGCGCCTCGCGCGGAAACGTCTGGCCCCGCTTCGCCTGTGGCGAAGGTGGGGCCGCCCCATTACTCGGGAGTGAGGCGATGACGTCCCTTCTTGCGGCGAGCTGCAAGGACTTTGCGGCCACCTTTGGTCTTCATGCGCGAACGAAACCCGTGCGTTTTGGCGCGGCGGCGTTTCCGCGGCTGAAATGTACGCTTTGGCAAAACAATCCCCCTTACTGGATACGGCCCGCAAACTTCCCAAGTTTCATCCTCCGGCAGCTTTTTGCCGCCTGTCCACACAGCGAACCAGGATGGCCTTGGGGTCGTGCTCGTCAAGCCTGACTGTCTGATTCCAGGCAGCTTTCCGAATTTACTAGTGTACTTGCGCGGCGCGCACAGGGTCAAGAAAACGGCGGCGATGGAAACGGGCGCTAGCCGTCAGCAATGACCATAGCAAAAGCGAAGCCGTCGTAGCCCTTGCTGCCGACGGTCTGGATTTCCGTGGCGGTCACGCGCTTCTCGGCGGCGAGTCGCTCATTGAAACGCCGGACGCCTTGAATGTCGGCGTCACCGCTGCTCGCTTCCAGCACCGCGCCATCACGCACCACATTGTCGGCGATGATGACGGTGCCGGCGCGCGCTAGCTTCAGAGCCCAATCAAAATACTCGGGCATTTGGGATTTGTTGGCGTCGATGAAGATCAGATCAAACGGGCCGCGGCCCTGGGCGGCGAGTTTTGGCAAAGTCTCAAGCGCAGGTCCCAACCGCAGCTCGATCGCGCCAGTTAGCCCGGCCTGCGAAAAGTTAGCGCGCGCGACTTCGGCGTGTTTCGGATCGGCCTCCAACGTGATCACGCGGCCGCCAGCGGGTAGCGCTCTCGCAAGCCAAATAGTGCTGTAGCCGCCCAGCGTGCCGATCTCCAGAACCTGGCGAGCGCCGCAGGCTCGCGCCAGAAGATGCAGCAGCTTTCCCTGAGCCGGAGAGACTTGTATATGCGGCAAGTCTGCGGCAGCGGCGGTTTGGAGAGCGGCTTCCAACGCGGGATCTGAAGGCACCAGCAAGTCCGTGATGTATTTGTCGACGGCAGTCCAAACAGCCTGAGTCATGGTTCCTCCCCCGATTCCGCGACGGCAAAGAACTGGTGCAACTCGCGATTACCAAATGGCGTCAGGAAAGGGTCATGCCGCCGGATGGCTCCGGCGGTATTCGTCATAGGCGGACAGATAGCGGTCCACATCCTTGTGCAGGAGATAGTAGGGCGTGGAAAGGCGAATCTTGGAGGGAGCGCCGCCGCGTATGCGCACTTTCTTCTCCTTCCACAGCCAAAGCTCCGCGTCCGGCATTCTCAGGGAAGGCACGTTTACGGTGGCAATTCCACAGCGCATCGCCGGGTCCGATGATGTCCAGGATTCCGCGCCACGCTGAAGCATTTCTTTCAGGATGTAATCGGCCATCTGCCGGTGGCGCTTCTCAATGCGGTCCATGCCAATCTGATTGGCCAATTCGACGGAGGCGCGCAAACCGGCGAGGGTGGGCACATTCGAGCTGCCGATGCGCTGGAAGCGTTCGGCGCGTATTTTGGTAGAGTCCCAGCCTTCGGTGGCAATAGTGTTCCACAAGCGGTCGATCATTTCGTCGCGGACGTAAAGGAAGCCCGTGCCTTTCGGAGCCTGGAGCCATTTGTGCGGGCTGGCGGAATAGAAATCGCAGCCCAGATCGGTGATATTGAGCTTCATCATGCCGGGCACGTGCGCGCCGTCAACGGCGCACAGAATTCCTTTGGAGCGGGCCAGCGCCGCCAATTCCTTCACCGGCAGAACCACACCCGTAACGGTGGTGATGTGGCTGAAGAAGAGCACGCGCGTCCGCGGCGTAATGGCATCGTGGAACAGATTCAAAACCCCGGCGGGATTGGGCACGGGCTTCGGCAGCGTCACCTTTCTCACCACGATGCCGTAGCGCTTGGCACGCAGGTTCCACGGCTGTTCGCCGCCGGGATGCTCCTGGTCGGTCATCAACACTTCGTCGCCGGCCTTCAGATCGATTCCATTGGCGATGTAGCTGTTTCCCTCGGTGGCATTGCGGACCAGGGCGAGTTCATTGCGGCTGCAGCCGATAAACGCGGCCAACGGATCGCGAAACTGATTCCACGCGGCGTATCCCCAGATGGGGTAGTCCTCGGGGTCGGATTGCGCCAGCATTTCGGAATCGCGATAGCTCTCCAGAACGGCGCGCAGTACCGGCGCGGGTGAAGAGCCCACGGTGCCATTGTTCAGGTAAACCTCGTCTATGGGAATCAGGAATTGCTTTCGCAATTCGGTCCAATAAGCCTCTTCATTCGTCAGGTAGAGTGACTTATCAGGGAGTTTAGCGGGTGCACCGGCAAGCAAATCGTCGCAGACCGATTCGATACCGGTTGCCGAAGACGCTCCAGCCAGAGCCACGATTGACGACAAGAAGCCACGACGATCGAACATGATTTCCTCCACACAACGCTCCGCGAATTCTATCCCGACTCCGGCTGGAGAAGGAAAGTTTTGCGAATGATGGCTTGCGCGTGGGCCGCAGGGGGCCGTGCTGCACCTCTGCTTGGCAACCTGTACAATAGAGGTGGAAACCTAGAGAACACGATCAGCCATGTTTGAGAACCTGACAGAAAAGCTGCAACGAACATTCAAGAACCTGCGCGGCCAGGGAAAGCTCACCGAGGAGCACCTGGATATCGCGCTCGGCGAAATCCGCGAGGCGCTGCTCGATGGCGACGTCAACGTGGGGGTTGCCGACGAACTGCTGGCGAACATTCGCGCGAAAGCATCGGGCTCGGAAGTAATGCTGCAGCTTTCACCCGATCAGCAGGTGGTCAAGATCGTGCGCGACGAATTGCTCGCGCTGCTCGGCAAACACGCCAAGCCGCTCTTCGCTTCGCGTCCGCCTTCGGTGTGGATGATCGTGGGCTTGCAAGGTTCGGGCAAAACCACCACCACCGGCAAGCTCGCCAAATGGCTCGCGCAGCACGGGCATCGCCCCATCGTGGTCTCCACGGACGTGTATCGCCCCGCAGCCCGCGAACAGCTCGCGCAAGTCGCCAAATCCGTCGGCATACCGCTGTGGCCGGGCACAGGCACCGATAAGCCGGTCGAAATCGTGCGCGGCGCGATTAAGGAAGCGAAACTCTCGGCGAGCGACGTCATCCTGGTTGACACCGCCGGCCGTTTGCATATTGACGATGACTTGATGAACGAACTTTCCGTGCTGAAGAAGGAATTGCAGCCAAGTGAGATGCTGTTCATCGCCGACGCCATGATTGGGCAGGACGCAGTGCGCTCGGCGGGTGAATTCCACAAGCGGCTGGGCCTGACCGGCGTGATCCTGACCAAGCTGGACGGCGATGCGCGCGGTGGCGCGGCGCTTTCGATCAGCAAGGTGTCCGGAGCGCCGGTGAAGTTCGTAGGCCTGGGCGAGAAATACGACGCGCTGGAAGGCTTTTACCCGGAGCGCATCGTCTCGCGCGTGCTGGGCATGGGCGATATTCTCTCGCTGATCGAGCGCGCCGAATCGGCCTTCGACAAGAAGGCGGCGATGGAACTGGAGCGCAAGCTCCGCAAGGAAGAGTTCACGCTGGAAGATTTCCGCGACCAATTGCGGCAAATCCGCAAGATGGGCCCGCTGGACCAGTTGATGGACATGCTGCCGAAGGTCGGGCCGCTCCAGAATCTGCCCAAAAACGCGTCCGTGGATGAGAAAAAATTGAAGCAGGTGGAAGCGATAATCAACTCGATGACCAACGAGGAGCGCCGCGACCACAACGTGATTGACGGCAAGCGCCGCAAGCGCATCGCCAAGGGCAGCGGCACCTCCGTGCAGGAAGTCAACCAGGTCATCAAGCAATACATGCAGATGCGGCAGATGATGAAGCAGTATGGGGCGATGGCTGCGCGCGCGAAGATGAAAGGCCTGGGCAAACTCGCGGGCATGGGTTGAAGCTGCTATTTCACCGCCAGACACTGGAACTCCTTGGCGTGCATATTTTCGGGGAAGACGCGACGGAACTCCTACACATCGGTCAGGCGGTTCTTTTGTTGAAGGGCAAAATCACGTATTTCATCAACGCGGTCTTCAATTACCCCATGCTGGCAGAGTGCTACAAGGCAGCCGCGTTCAACGGCCTGAGCCGGCTGGGCTGACGTTCCTCCACAGAAGAGGCGGTGGCGCGCCGGGGCAGCGCAGCATATAATCGCGACGCTAGCTGGTCCGAGCCAGATTCTTGTGCGCGGAATGTACCGCGTTTCAAAGGAAAATTTATGAAACTGAAGAATTCGATTGTAGGGCTGATTGTGTTCGGTTTCTTCTTGAGCGCCGGGTCATTTCTGGAAACGGCCGAGGCGCAGACAACCGAGGCACCTGCCAAGTACCCGGATTTCCCGAGCGAGACACCGGCGAAACTTGTGCCCACGACCAGCAGCTTTGATTACGAGAAGCGCGAGGTGATGATCCCGATGCGCGATGGCGTGAAACTCCACACCGTCATCGTGGTGCCAAAGGGCGCGAAGAACGCCCCCATGCTGCTCACGCGAACGCCGTACAACGCCACGGAACAGACCGGCCATGCGGCAAGCGCGCACCTGGGTCCGATCTTGAACGGGTACGACAACGTAACCGATGTGATTGTGGAGGACGGCTATATCCGCGTGGTGCAGGACATTCGCGGGAAATATCGTTCAGAGGGCGACTACGTAATGACGCGGCCTTTGCACGGGCCACTTAACCCGACGCCGGTGGATCATTCGACGGACACCTACGACACGATCGAATGGCTCGTGAAAAACGTGCCCGAAAGTAACAGCAAGGTGGGGATTCTGGGCATTTCCTACGACGGATTTCTGCCGCTGATGGCGCTGGTGAATCCCCACCCGGCGCTCAAGGTGGCTGTGCCCATGAACCCGATGGTGGATGGCTGGAAGGGAGACGACTGGTTTCACAACGGTGCGTTTCGCGAACAAAACATGCCCTATCTTTACGAGCAAGAAGGGACGCGGGCAAACGAAGCGGTTTGGTGGAAAAGCACGTTCGACGACTACGACACGTACATGAGAGCCGGATCCGCGGGAGAACTGGGGCGGCAACATGGCCTCGAACAAATAGGCATCTGGCGGAAAATTCTGGCACATCCGAGTTATGACTCTTTCTGGCAGCAACAGGCCATGGACCAGATCCTCGCGGCCCAACCAGTGAAGGTTCCGACCATGCTGGTGGCCGGCCTTTGGGATCAGGAAGACATCTATGGGGCGACGGCGGTGTACAAGGCCATCAAGCCAAGAGACGCGGAGAGCGACAGAGTATTTTTGGTTCTCGGGCCGTGGTTTCACGGGCAACAGATCGGCGACGGCAGTTCCTTGGGCCGGCTGAAATTTGGAATGGATACTGGCCTGTATTTCCGGAAAGAAATTCTGCGGCCATTCCTGGCGCAGTATTTGAAGGATGGAGCGCCCAAGGCCGATGTGGCGCCGGTGACAGCGTTTGAAACGGGAACGAATATCTGGAGGCGACTGCCGGCCTGGCCTGCCGGTTGCGCAAGCGGGTGCACGGTGAAGTCAACTCCACTCTATTTGTCCGCGGGCCTCAAACTGAGCCAATCTGCTCCAGAGGCGGAGGGATCGGCATTCGATGAATATGTGTCTGATCCCGCCAAACCGGTGCCGTTTCGTTCAAGGCCCATTCAGTCGATCGGTTATGACAACGAACATACTTGGAGGCAGTGGCTGGTGGATGACCAGCGGGAGGCATCCGGGCGGCCTGATGTGCTGGTATTTGAATCGGAAGTTTTGAATGCACCGGTCAAAATCAGCGGGCAGCCCATCGCGAATCTCGTGACTTCGACTAGCGGAACCGATTCGGATTGGGTCGTGAAACTGATCGATGTGTATCCAGACGAGGTGGCGGGAGATCCGGCGATGGGCGGATACGAGTTGATGATTGCGGCGGATATCTTCCGGGGGCGGTATCGCGAAAGCCTGGAGAGCGCAAAGGCGATTGCCAGCGACAAGCCGCTCCTCTACCGATTTGCCCTGCCGAATGCCAACCACGTGTTTTTGCCGCGGCACCGGATCATGGTGCAGATCCAGTCCAGTTGGTTCCCGCTGTACGACCGGAATCCGCAGACGTTTGTCCCGAATATCTTCTGGGCCAAGCCGCAGGATTACAAGAAGGCGTTGCAGCGCGTCTATCATGCCCCCGGCCAGGAGAGCTTTGTGGAGCTTCCGGTGGTCGAGAAGCCCTGAGGGAGTGCGAACGAGAGGGCATTTTCGAGGGGCCCAGCCGGACCTTTAGAGAAGCAGGATAGTTTGCCGGGGGGCGTGGAGTCACGCTAGAATGGAGGCTCTTTAGGAGGACGTACTTTAGTGCTAACGATTCGTTTGGCCAGGATTGGCAAGAAGAAGAAGCCGTTTTACCGCGTGGTTGTCATCGAGCGGACCCGGGCGCGCGACGGTCGCGTACGAGAAGCAGTGGGTACTTATGACCCGTTGAAGAAGCCCGCCGAGATCAAGTTGGATTCCGAGCGTATCAAGTACTGGTTGGGTTTGGGGGCCCAGCCCAGCGATACGGTCCGGAGTTTTATCAAGCTGCAGAAGATTGCCTAGCAAGCCGGGTCAGGTCATCGGTTTTCCCGCGTCCTCTGACGGAATTGGGGAGGGGTCGCTTGCATTCGCTTGAGTAGTGACACGCTCGCGCGGAGGACCCCATGAAGGAACTAGTTGAAGAAATAGCCCGTGCCCTCGTTGACCATCCGGAAGGCGTGCAAGTGAAGGCGGTTGAGGGATCACAGGTAACCGTCTTGGAGTTGCGGGTCCATCCGGAGGATTTAGGCAAGGTCATCGGGCGCCAGGGGCGCACGGCCAAGGCCATCCGCACGCTGCTTGGTGCGGCCGGTATGAAACTCCACAAACGCTTCACCCTCGAGATTCTGGAAGATTGAGCAATTCCCACCAAACAACGCAGCGATGGGTACAAGTTGCCAGAGTAGTGCGTCCGCGCGGCAATAAGGGCGAAGTGGCCGCGGAATTGTTCACCGACTTTCCATCACGCCTCTCTTCGCTGAAATCCATTTATCTGCGCAAAGATGCGGGCGAGCCCAGGCGCGTCGGCTTGCTGAATTTCTGGATCGACCGCAATCATCCCGGCCAGGGTGTCTTCCATTTCGAGGGCTGCGGCAGCATCGGCGAAGCGGAATCGTTGCGCGGGCTGGATGTGCTGCTCCCCATCGAAGAGCGTGTGGAACTGCCCGCAGGCCACTATTTTGTGACCGACCTTATGGGCTGCACGGTGTTCGAGTTGCCGAAAACCCCAACAAAACTGGCGTCGCCCGCTTGTGCTGCAGAAGAAGCGCCGCGCGTGCTGGGAACGGTCCGCGATGTCTTTTTCCCGGGGGAAGGCGTGGCCGGCACGCCGCTCCTCCAGGTGGAAACGTCTGTTGGCGAAGTACTGATCCCTCTCGCGGAAGAAATTTGCGCGCGCATTGACGTGGCCGCCCGGCGCATTGAAGTACACTTGCCGGAAGGGTTGAAAGACCTGGATGCTACGTAGCATGCCGGAGGGTTTCTTCCTTCGCGCGAACTGGGCCTCTGTTAGACTTTCCTGCAATGCGATTTGACCTCATCACCATCTTTCCGGAATTCTTTGCCGGGCCGCTGGACCATGGCATCGTGCGCCGCGCCAAGGAGGCAGGAATCGCAGAGATCCATGTGCAGGACCTGCGCGAGTTCACCAAGGACCGCCACCGCACCGTGGACGACCGGCCGTTCGGCGGCGGCGAAGGCATGGTGCTGAAACCGGAGCCGCTGTTTGAAGCTGTGGAGAAGTTATTGGGTCGTAGCGTGGGAGACGCGGAGAATCGCGTGCCGCCGGAAGCGGGAACCGCCATCGTGCTGATGTCCGCAGCGGGGCGCTTGTTCACGCAGGAGACAGCGCGGCGCTACGCGAAGCTGGAGAGATTGATTCTGATTTGCGGGCGGTATGAAGGCGTGGACGAGCGCGTGGCCGAATTCCTGGCCAGCGAAGAGCTTTCGATCGGGGACTACGTCTTGAGCGGGGGAGAGTTGCCAGCCGCCATAGTTGTGGATGCGGTGACGCGGTTATTACCGGGAGCGCTGGGCAACGAAGCTTCCACGGAAAACGAATCTTTCAGCCAGCTTGAGGAGTTGCAATCTGCCAACACCGCTGCGATTGCACCATCGCGCCAAGCAAAACTCCTGCTTGATTTCCCGCACTACACGCGTCCCGCGGAATTTCGCGGCTGGAAAGTGCCCGACGTCCTGATCGGCGGCCACCATGCCGAAGTGGCCAAATGGCGCCGCCAGCAAGCCACAGAGAAGACGCGGCGAAACCGGCCGGATCTGTAGATCGGCGCCGGCACTCGAATAACGACTAGGATTTCCGTGACACCCTGTCTATAATGGTAGTTTGCCTTGGAAGGGCTGGCCCCGCCTGAGTGGGTCTGCAGGGAACACAGAAAATGAATCCGGTAATTCGTAAGTTGCACGAAGCGCAATTGCGCAAAGACCTCCCCGAGTTCCGCCCCGGCGACACCGTGCGGGTGAACGTCCGCCTGCTGGAAGGCGAAGGCGAAAAGGTCAAGGAACGTATCCAGTCGTTTGAAGGCGTGGTGATCTCGAAGAAGGGCCGGGCCAGCAGCGCCACCTTTACGGTGCGCCGCGTGAGCTTCGGGACCGGCGTGGAGCGCATTTTCCCGCTGCATTCGCCCTCGATTGCCTCAATCGATGTAGTCGGCAAGGGCAGCGTGCGCCGCGCCCGCCTGTACTATCTGCGCGACCTTCGGGGCAAGGCCGCCCGCATCAAGCGCGCCGCCCGCGAGGAAGCCGCTCCCGAGCCCGCAGTCAAGGCCTAAGCAGCATCTCCAATTTGATCTCACCGGGGGACAAGCCAGCGCCTGTCCCCTTTTTCTTTTTCCGGTGTTTTGAGAATGTGCCACAATCTTGTTCTCGGGTAAGCGTGAAAAAGAATGCTGCCGCCAAAATGAGATTATTGCATCCAATCTATGTTTGCGGGTTCCTGGCATCTTCTCTGATCGCTGGCCAAGAACAGCCGTCTACAGACTGGCATAGCCATGACCTTTCCTTTCGCGTCCTGAACATAGCGAGTGCTGGGCACTTGTTATGGGTCTGCGGGACTGACGAAAGTATCGCGGTTTCTTCCGACAACGGGGTACATTGGCAAGTGAGGCACCAGACGATGGACGGCGGTTTGCTTTTGAATATTGATTTTGCAGACGCGAAATTTGGTTATGCAGCAGGGACTGGCGGCGTCATTCTTACGACCGTGGACGGGGGCGAAACCTGGCTGCCACATGCTGGGATCAATGAAACGATTTTGCAGGTTTCCTTTGCTGACCTGCAGCATGGAATCATACGGACGCCTGCATCACTGCTGTTCACAGTTGACGGAGGATTGCACTGGTCGACGGTATCCGCAGAACAGAATTCCGAGGATATAAAGCAATTTCCCTATACGTTCTCACTGGTTGCCCTGGATGGTTCGCACATGGCAGTGATGTTGAAGCAGGGCACGGCACAATATGAGTCCCAGGCTTTTCTGTCCACGCAAGATTCAGGAAAGTCCTGGAGTTTCGTGAACATACCGAACGTGACACTCTACAGTTTCCTGCGTGTTGATCGCCAGTATTGGGCAATCGGGACTGAGGTGATCCACAAGGACCAACCGGGTGGCGGTTATGCTGTACCCGTTGCCTTGTACTCCTCTGACGGGCAGAAGTGGAACCATTCCGCGGGTGATCTTTCCTCATGCAAACTCGAAATGTGCACGGTGTGTAATACCCAGGGCTGCTTTTCTTCGAATGGGGTAATTTCGCGAGTGTTTTTGGAAAAGACAACCTACAGTGCATTCCCTAGCAACAAGGAGTTGACCCCAAAGTGGGGATCGACCGATTCCACAATCTGTTTTGTGGGTAGTCACCTGCAGTGTGCAGCGTTGCAAGATCTGCCGCACGCCCCCGGCAGTGCTGGTTCTCCGGTGCCGACTGTTGTCGGTCCCGGCTCTCTAGGTGCTCTCGTTTCACAGGGGCCCCGGTGCATTGTTTGTGGTCTTGACAGGATTTTCATCGACCAAAGAGCGCAGGGTGCTTACACAATAAAATTGGCGCTTAAAATCGCCAAAAACGGGACCGTGACGAGTACTGATGTTCAAGGTGCCCCGACACCCGAGGTTAAGTCTCGAATCGAACAGCAGACCCTTCAGTGGATATTCGAACCCTATCTAAAGGATGGGATGCCTGTGAACGTGACGCTCAACACTGCTGCTAAAGTGAATGTGATCAAGCCGCGATAAATAGTCAAAGCGAACTGTCCCCGTGTACCCGCAGCCTAAACGTGTCAGGCGCACAATGTCCGTGCCTTCGATGGCGTGGTAAGATGCGAGGCACAGACCACGAATATGGCGCGACTCTGCTCTTCCCGTTTCGAGCGAGCGGCGCGAAAGCTCGGCTGGACCCGCATCGCGGGGCTCGATGAAGCCGGGCGCGGCGCGCTGTTTGGACCCGTTGTCGCCGCGGCCGTAATTCTCAATCCCAAACGTAGAATCCTCGGCCTGGACGACTCCAAGAAACTCACCGCGGAGCGGCGCCTGGAGCTTGCCGAGCGTATCCGCAAGCACGCCATCGCCTGGGCGGTGGCGGAAGTGGATGCCCAGCGCATCGACGCTTGGAACATCTACCAGGCCAGCCGACAAGCCATGACCGCCGCGGTGCGACAACTGGCCATACAGCCGGATTACCTCCTGATTGACGCCATGGAGCTCGACGTATTGATGGAACAAAAGTCGTTGATCAAAGGCGACGCGCGCAGCGTCTCCATCGCCGCAGCCTCCATCCTGGCGAAGACGCACCGCGACGCCCGCATGGAAGAGTGGGACGCCGTCTACCCTCTATATGGCCTCGCGCGGCACAAGGGCTATGCCACGCCGGACCATCTGGAAGCGCTTCGGCTGCACGGGCCGACGCCGCTGCACCGCTATTCGTTTGCGCCGGTCAGGGATGCCGGGTGCTGGGCCGCGGGAGCCGTTCAGGAAGCGCTACCGCTGGGAATCTGGCCCGTCGGAAACTGAGTCCCTTTCGCCATTTCTTTCCCCGAGGTGGCGTATCAGCTACGGGGATAACTGCCTGCTAACAACCTGCCGCGCTTTCATTGACGCCCCTCACGAGGGACTGTAGCGTGAAAATGTAGCGTTGTAGACGTCCGAGCGCCTGCAACGCCATCAGGGAGAAAGTCGCGGACGGCTTTCGTAGGGAAGCTGTCCCTTAAGGGCATGGCCTACAACAAGAGCAAATTCGTTGAAGCCGCACAAAAGCTGCTGAACCAGGGCAAGGTGGCGCAAGCCATCGCCGAATATCAGCAGATCCTGAAATACGAGCCGCGGGATCAAGTTACCCTGATGACCGTCGGGGAGTTGTACATCCGGCAGGGCGAAACATTTCAGGCCATCGATTACTTCGAGCGGCTCGCGCAACTCTTCGTCAGCGATGGTTTCCTGACGAAGGCCATCGCTGTTTACAAGCGCATCGCGAAACTTGCCCCAGAAGAAATTCGCCCGCTCGAAAAACTGGCTGACCTGTACGTGCAGCAAGGGGTCATGAGCGAGGCGCGGCCGCTCTTCCTGCAGCTCGCCGAACTCCACCTGAAAAACAACAAGCAGCCGGAAGCGGTGGCGCTGCTGAAAAAGCTTCTGCTGGCGGAACCCGATAACCTGCGGATCCAGATCCGCCTGGCCGATCTTTATCAGGCCATGGGGCAGTCCGGGGAAGCCCTGGAAACGTACATTTCCGCGTCGCAGCGTGCCCTGGCCCGCGGCGAGCAGCAGGAATGTGAAAAGCTTGCGGACAAAGCGCTGCAGATCAGCCCGAAAAACCTGGATGCCCTGATCATCAAGGCGAGAGCGTTCACGGCCGCCGGGAAAACCACCCAGGCTGCGGAGATTCTGGAGCGCGTGCCGGACCTCGAAAAGGGCGGCGAGCCGGCTGAACTGCTGATGGATTTGTACCTGAAGAATGCCAAGTGGGACGAAGCCACGTCCCTGGCGCTTAAGATTTTCTCCTCCGACGAAAAGAACTTCACAGCAACGCAGAAGGTCACGGAAGCGCTCTTGGAGTCCGGACAAGGCGAGCGCGCCATGTCTGTGCTTTCGCGCATTCGCATCCCGATGATTGATGCCGGGGAGCACGAAGGCGTGGTGCACCTGCTGACTGAGCTGGCGGAGCGGCTGCCCGGCCGGCTGGAACCGCTTGAATGGTTGGTGGACACCTACGGCCGTACCAGCGACTCTTTCCGCCTGCCCGATGCCCTGGCTCACCTTGGCGATGCGTTGGTCGCCGCAGGAAAACTCCAGCGGGCCAAGGACGTTTTCCAAAAACTGGTGGACCGCGAGCCGGAAAGCGATTCGCCGAAACGCAAGCTGAATGACGTGCTTCGCAAGATGGGAGTTCTGCCAGGAGAACCGCCGCCATCAGAAGCGAAGCCGGTGGAAGCACACGAGACGCTGCAGGCTGAATTGCCCGAGGCACACGCACCGAAAGTGCGGCCAGATCTGGAGCCGGAGATTCCCGAGGTGTCGGCGCAGACAACGGCGTCCTCGCCTGCCGAGCCGGAACTCGACGAAGAGACCCAGAAGTTCATCGCGCAATCCCTGACGGACGTCGATCTTTTTGCCAGCTACGGGCTGACGCAGAAGGCCATCGGACTGCTCGAAGCAATTTTGCGGCGCGCGCCGACGCACACGCCGACCCTCGAAAAATTGCTGGATTTCGTGCTGGGAGCCGGCGACGACCGGCGCACCGCGGAGCTCGCCGCGCAGCTCGAACACATTCATGCCGAACACGGGGACGTGCGCAGCAGCGAACGCTTTGGCGAGCTGCGACGCAGGTTCCAGCGCGCGGCTGGTTTGACGGATGACGAAATCGCCGCCGCCGTCACGGCAGCCATGCCACAACCCGTTGAAACCGAGCCCGTCGCAGAGTCGGCCACCGGGGTTTCGGCAGAAGGTGCCAAGGAGCTCCCCGTCGAGGCCAGTGCCGAGCCGGTCGCGGAAGTAGCTGCCCCGCCCGCGGAAACCCGTCCGGTCGCACCACATCCCGCCGCTGAAGTGGGGGCGGAGATACCCAGAATTGAGATTATCAAGCCGCTGCCGGAAGTGGCTGACGTCCAGCCTGTCTCCGCGTCCGAAGAAGTCGACCTCTCTTCCGAATGGGCTTCGTTACCGGAAGAGACAAAGGAGCCGGGACACAAGGCAGAAGGTGCATCGGCCGTTCCGAAGGTCGCTGCTCCGTCGAACGTGGAAGGAGTGGAGCTGCCCGATTTAGTGCTCGAAGATGAGACGCCGGTGCAGGTTCCAGATGAGTTGCTGCCCCACGAGATCCTAGTGTCCCCGACCGATGACATCGGGACGCCGCAAATTGCGGTGCCCACGGACGCCGACAATCCCGAAGACTGGACCAGTCCGCTGGAGGAAATTTCCGCAGGGGCGCCCGCTTCGCCAGCAAGTGCTCCAACCGCGCCGAGTGCGCCGCAGGCCGCGGAAATCGCTGCTCAACACAAGGAACTGCTGCCGGACGAAGAATTGACCGCGTTGCCGCTGCCGGAACACGGCGAAGTGGCGGCCGAAGGGCCAGAACCCGCCCTGGAACTGCCGCAGGCAGCACTGCCCAAGCCTCTGCCCGCAGAGCCTGAATTCGAACTCGATCAGGAATTCGAGTTGGTGATCGAGCCGGAACCCGTCGTGCCGGCCCACGAGATGTTGGGGCAGGTGCCGACTCTCCCGAAAAAGGAAGAACCCGCAAAGGGTACGCCTCCGGAAAAGCCCGGACCCAGGAAACAAGTTCCCGCGGGTGTTCCGTCGAATGGAAACGCATTCACTTCCGAAGATTTCATGGCGGACCTGGCGAAAGAGATCGATCAGCTGGGCATGGGCAAACTGACGCCACCCGCCCCTGTCGAGCCGGAACCCACCACACCGGCTGCGAAAAAGGAAGAATTGTCCACGGAGCACGCCGGAGTAAACGCTGAGTCCGCCCCGCTTCGGGAAGTCTTTGAAGAATTCCGCGCGGAACTCGGCGAGATGGGCGCCGAAGACGAGGATCTGGAGACCCACTACAATCTCGGCATTGCCTTCCGCGAAATGGGCCTGCTCGAAGAAGCCATCGGCGAGTTCCAGAAGGTAGCCAAAGCCAACGATCGCGGAAAGGCCTTCCGCTATGCCATGCAGTGCTGCACGCTGCTGGGCCTCGCGTTCATGGAAAAGGGCCAACCGAGCATCGCGGCCATATGGTACGAACGCGCGCTGCAGACCCCCGGGATCGACGCGGAAAGTAAACTCGCCTTGCGGTATGATTTGGGAGTGGCCCAGGAGTCGGCCGGCGATCTGGATACGGCACTCAAGAGCTTTTCCCAGGTCTATGCGGTGAACATCGATTATCGCGACGTTGCCGAACGCATCAGTGCGCTTCAAAAACCCGCTCGCTGACCACAGGTCCAAACTTAGCCAGGGGTCATGCATTCCTCGATGAACCGCATTCTGCGCGCCTTGACCGTCGTGTTGTTGTTTGAAATGGGTGCGCTGTTGCTCTACCTGCCGTGGTCCGCCTTCTGGGAACAGAACTACTTCCTGCATCGCTTCCCCTGGCTGATACCCTTTGTGCTGCATCCCTCGATGCGCGGGATTGTTAGCGGCATCGGCGTGCTGGACATCTTCGTGGCCTTCGGCCTTTTCAATTCGCGCCCTGCGCCGGTCCCGCCCGGATCCAATTCGTGACTTGCGGTTTTGCTCGGTGGCTAATCGGAAGGCGTCGTCCGCCTCGCCGGAGCGCCGTGTCTAATAGGCTTTTCAGCGCACCATCAAGCGGCGAAGCAGCCGGATTTGCCCTGCGTGATAGATATCGTGGAGGGCGATGCCGTAGAACATGCGGAGAAGTTTTCTCGAAGGGTTCGTCTTCAAAACGCGGCGCACGCTTTGCTCCAGGGCGCGATGTTCTTTCTCGAGCAGGGCGAGATCGGCGCGCCAGGCTGCTTCCCTGGCCTTGCCTTTTTCGGGCCGCGTGAAGAAATTGCTCCCCTTCAGGGCAAACGAGCCGCGCTTTCCCCCTTCGATCCTGCGGCGCACCGCATATTTCCAATACGCGGCGTGAAGCGCGAGTTCCCAGACATTGTGACGCCCTTGAGCAGGGCGCCAAGCCGCCTGTTTCGCACGGACGCCTTTCAACGATTGCTGCAGATTGGGCCCATGCCAGGCGGATCGTGTGAACCCCTCCGCAAGCAACGCGAGAAGCAACTCATTCTTGTCCATGGCGGTCACCCCAACTCCTTCGCCTCGATTTTAGTGATGAATCCACCTCGGTACACAAGCGCAACCGGATAACCAGCCCGATTAGGTCAGGCATCGTAACGGACCCAACAAGAAATGCGGACTCCTCAATAACAGGGTCTGTATCCGCATTTTACACAATCGCACACGCGCTTGGAGCAGTGGAACGGGGATCGAGGTGACCGCTAAAGGGATGTACCGCGAAGTGTCAATCGGCCTGGGCAGTGTGCCAGCGGAGCGTCTTCTTATTTCGATACAGGCGGTGATCCGCCGCTTCCAGAAGATCCTGGGGCGATTGACCATCTTCCGGGTAAACCGCCGAACCGATACTGACGGACAACCGTGGCTCATCGGGCTCCTCGCTCAGGCGATTGCCGATGCGCTGCGCGATCTGCTGGACCCTCTCCGTGTCCGCGTCAATCAGCAGGATCGCGAACTCGTCGCCGCCGTAACGCGCGGCAACATCGGACGCGCGGCAATTCTCTTTCATGATGCGCGCCAGGCGCCTCAGGGCGCGGTTGCCGGCCAGATGGCCCAGGCGGTCATTGATGCCCTTCAGGTCGTCCAGGTCGAGAAGCAGCAGCCCAAAAGAGTGATGGCTGCGCTCGGCGCGGAGGACCTCCTTTTCCAGGCTGCCATAGAATTCGCGATAGTTGACGAGTCCGGTCAGGCCGTCATGCGTTGCCTGGTGGCGGATTTCCTCCTCTGTTTTCTTTCGCTCAGTGATGTCCAAAGCCACGCCGATGCACCCAAGAATGGTCCCATCGGAGTCTCGAAGGGGCTCGAGGCTGATGTCGAACACATGATTGCGGCGCTTGTACTCGAATCGTGAGGAGACTCCGTGCAGGGCGGCGAGGTGCTGCTTCAACGGCGCTTCTTCGTCTCGCGGGCAGCGCAAGAATTCATGAATCGTCTGTCCGATGGCTTTCGGTTGCATCCTCCGATGGACGCCCAGCATGGAACCCCAGTGCGAAGTGATGCGCAGGCGCTGGTCCGTGGTCCAGAAAAGCACCGGCATCTGCTGGACCATTAGCCGGAAGTGAGTTTGCGCGGCGGCGCCCGCAGGGACGCTGGGAAGCGGCCGAGTTCTTTCAAGGACTCCCAGAATATCCCCGCTTGCCGCACGTATCAGGGATCTCTGCAAGTGGATGGGTACGCGCAAGCCTTCCTTGTGGAGGCGCTCGGTGGCCTCCGCCTCACTGGACTCGATGCGTAACGGGCTTTGCAGCAACTCCTCAAGGGCCGGCAATTCGTATAGCGGCAGAAGCTGCGTGATGGACTTTCCCAAAACCTCCGCCTCAGTGAAGCCATAGAGATCCTGCGCGGCGCGGTTCCACAAAACAATGGTGCCATCCGTTCGGAAGCCCACCAGGGCCTCGTCAGATCCGGCGAGGAGGTGTTCCAACAGAGGTTCAGAAGGTAGCGTCATGCACATAGTTCATCCCAATGCTGCCTAAGCAAGAAATATACGCGCAAACGGCACCGGGAGGGAGTCGCCGTGAAGCAGGGCAAAAACCTGGGGGCGAGAGGGGGAAGCCCGTCAGGAGGAGCTCAGGTACCCAAACAGCAGAATGTAGGAGCAAGCTTAGCACCGAAGTGGAGAGAGAGTGGGGGAAGAATGGCGACGCAGTGAGGGAAGAACCAAGGACGATCTAGTTGCACATTATTTGCATCACATATGGGGCCTTGTTAGTCTTATTTGATGCGCTCCTCATCCCGTAACTCTTTCTGTTTGATTGGACTACGCTCAGTAGTCTTTGTTCTCGGCGTGCTAACTGTGTCAGTTTTTTCTTCTGCTATCCGATCCCAAGAAAGCCCCTATATCGTTGCTTATGACCACAATCTCGAAGAACCGGGAAGTTTGGACGTCGAATACTTCTCCTCTTTTGGAACGCAGCGTGGCGGACCGGATTTTCATGCCTACTGGGCAGAAATGGAATATGGCGCAACCGCCTGGTGGACCACCGAGCTGTACCTCGACGGTCAGACAACTTTCGGCGAAAGTACCCTGTTCACGGGCTATCGCTGGGAGAACCGCTTTCGCCCGCTGAAAAACGAGCACCTGATCAACCCGGTCCTTTACGTGGAATTTGAGAACATCAATGGGGCCGACAAGATCCTGAAAGAAGTTGAAGGGCACGATGTAGAAGCTGACTACGCCGTGCCCAACGCCGTGGCGCGCCAGGAACGCACGCGCGAGATGGAGTTCAAACTCATACTCTCCAGCAACTACAAAGGTTGGAACTTCACAGAGAACACAATCGCCACGAAGAACTTGAGTAACGAACCCTGGGAATTCGGCTATGCGATGGGAGCCAGCCGGCCGCTGGCGATGAAGGGCGCGGCGCACCGCTGCAACTTCTGCCGGCAACATTTTGTTACAGGGGTTGAACTCTACGGCGGGCTGGGCGACCGGTACGGCTTCGGCCTGAATAACACATCGCACTACTTAGGTGCGGGGCTGGCATGGAACCTCCCATCCGGCTGGACGTTCCGGATCGAGCCCACCTTCGGGCTCAATGACAACAGCCACCAGTTCCTGTTGCGCTGGGGGATTTCACGCGAGTTTTCGGGATTTGGCAGCATGGTCACCGGGCTGTTTAAAGGGAATGGGAATTGAAACGCTACCAATTTGAAATTGTCAGTCTGCTACTGTTAAGCGGAGTCATTGCAACGGCAGGCCCGCAGGAGAAGCCAAAGCGCTCCGGGCAGGAATCCGTCTACGATGAACTGAAAAAGGTTCCCGACAAATATAGCGGGAAGACCAACCCACTGGCGAATGATGCGGATGCGGTGGCCGCGGGAGGAGTCCTGTTCGAAGAACACTGCGAGGAGTGCCACGGGAAAGAAGGGATGGGCGGCAAAAAAGCGCCGAGCCTGAGAGCCGAGGAGGTGCAGAATGCCTCGCCGGGCGCGATTTTTTGGATTTTAACGAACGGTGTGGTGCGCAAAAGAATGCCGGTGTGGTCGAAACTCCCGGAGCCAGAACGCTGGCAGTTAGTGCGCTACATCAAATCGCTGGGAATAGCTTCCGCACGAGCTTCGCAGTCAGGCAAACCTTAGTTTCCTGGCGGAGATGGCTTTGCAGCGTCATTGAGAATCATGGCCAGCCGCAGACCCGCTTGCGCCAGGCGCTTCTCGACCACGGCTGCGGCGGCATCCTGGTATGCCTGGTTGGCAGTCAACTGCATCTGGAACAACCGCTCACCCACGTGATTGTCGTCAGCGCAAGAATGCACGGAAACGGGCGCTTCCACCGGAACCTTGGGCTGCAATTCAGCGTAGGCCACGGATTCCGCCAAGTCGTGGCTCTCCCAGGTCCAATCTGCGATGTGTATCCCCGCCTTCTGCCATTGCTCCAATTCACTGCTGAACGATTGCTCGAGATAATCCGCGAATTCTGCAGGATCGGCGCCTTCCATGTCGCGTTCGAGGATGGCGGTATCCCAAATCGCGTGGAGATTTGGCGAAAAGGAGTCGTGCGACTGGTGCGGCCCGCGCCGCAGGTAATGCACGGGCACACAGTTGCCGCCCAGATCGTTGTTGGTGGAGGCATGCAAAGGCATGTGCAGATCGGCGACAAAGTGGACAACATAGCGGAGGGCCTCGGCGCGCTTGCGTGGTTCCGCGTGGCTGTCCTTGAGAACGGCCCATTGCTCGGAAATAGCCTTCGTGACGCAGCCCTGTGCGCCGCAATATTCCTCAAGCGGATGGCGGGGAGCCCCGCGCGGAATATCGATGTAATGCCAAGTACCATTGTTGCGTTCATTGCGCACGTCGTCCGGCCAGGTGGAACCGTCCGCCAGCAAATCGTGAATCGAAGAACCGCAATAGCGCTTGACTTGTGGATCGATCGGATTCTCTTCAAGGAGTTTCTCAACCAAATGGCGCGCTTCCGGTGTGAGGTGCCTTTCGGCAATTAGGGCCACGGTCTGATGGCCCTTGCATCCCCAGGCAACGGCCTGCGGAGTTCCGGCGGCCATACCGAGGAGAAGAAGAATTGCGGCGCCGATAAGCAAGCGTACAGATCTCAATTCGTTTGCCATGTTCTCAATCCCCGAAAATCGGGCGCTAGGCGCTCAGCCAGCGCGCCACGGGCTTCGCCGACTCCGTGTGGTCGCAGATAACGCGCAGCGCCGCGGTGATGGGGATCCCAAGAATGAGCCCCATTCCGCCCCACACCCAGCCCCAGAAGAGCAGCGAGATGGTGATCGCCACGGCGTTCAGGCGCACCTGGCGCCCCACGAGTTGCGGCGCGATCAGGTTCTGCGCCACGATGTGGATTCCCGTGAGCACAATCGCAATTAGTGCGAAATGGCTGATGGACTTCCACTTCACGAGAGCCAGAAGAAAAGCAGGGAGCCAGGCGAGCACCGCGCCAATGTACGGCACCATGTTGAGCAGGCCGGAGACGATGCCCGTGAGCACGGGATAATCGAGCCCAAGCGCGAGAAAGAATATACTGCTGCAGGCGATGACCACCAGCGACACCACCGTCATGCCCACCAGATAATCGCGCAACACATCGCGCAAATCCTCCAGTGTCTCCTTCACTTGTGTGCGCTGAGCCACGGGAAACAGTTGCAGGGTGCTGTGCCACGCCTCGCGTTTCCCCGCCAGCATGAAGAAAACCAGGAACGGAACGAACGTGGCCTCCAGAACGAGGGCGTACAACGAACCAATGCCCCGGAGCAGTAAGCTGTGCACGTCGCTGCTGCTGGTACTCGGTACCACGGGCTTCGGCGTGCCCGCTGGCGTTGTGAGTTCGGTCACGCTTCCTTCGATGCCGCGCAGCTTTCCCTGCACGGAACCCGTTGCCTCCTGGAGGATGCCCCGATACTTTGGCCAATCCGCGGCAAAATCCGATGTGCGCGTCCACAAGCCGTAACCCACCGAGAAAATCACCGTGATAAGGAGGAGAACCATCACCAGGGCGCCAATCGTTCGCGGCATGTGCAGGCGTTCCAGGAACTCCACGGCCGGATCGAGAAAGTAGGCTAGAAGGACGGACAAAAGCAGGGTAATGACGACACCAGCAGCGTAATAGAAGAAGAGTAGTATGATCGCAGCCGCGACGATGCGCAGGCTGAAACTCGAGCCTGACACGCGATAGACAGTTGGTGGTGTTTCCGGTGTAGACACCAGTAACCCCTCTCGCCCAACACGGTAACATACCCGGAGAATTTCGGGGTGGCCCGCAAGGTCGAGGTTACGTGCTATTAACACAGGTCGCGAGGGGGGCCGGAATCTGTGTGAACGCTTTGGAAAACCTCTTCATGAAACCGTAAAGTGCGAATTCGCCCGTATGCTAGACTGCCACGAGGTCACACCCACTCAGGCTTTCGCGCACGCATGGCAAAAGAACTATTCGGCACGGATGGAATTCGCGGTGTTCCCGGAACGCCGCCGCTCGACGACCAGACCCTTTTCGCTACCGGACGCGCACTGGGCGATTTTCTGCGCCGCGAGCATGGCTCCGCGCATGCCCTGATCGGCATGGACACGCGTGAATCCGGTCCGCATATCGCGGCCGTGTTGGCAGCGGGTCTCGAGAAAGCCGGCGCGAGCACCGAGTTTGCCGGAGTCATCACCACTCCCGGGATTGCCTGTCTGGTGCGGCAGAATGACTTCCAGGCCGGCGTTGTGATCTCCGCATCGCACAACCCCTATCACGACAACGGCGTGAAATTGTTTTCGCATGCGGGCATGAAATTCCCCGATGCGGTGGAAGAGACGCTGGAAGCTGAGATTCTCCGCCTGCGCCCGGAGCAGGTCTCCGAAGGGCGTCCCGCGCTGGTGGCGAATCACGCCCGGCATGTGGAATACCTCGATTTTCTGCGCAGCCGCATGATCGACAACGCCAATCTTGCGGGCCTTCGCGTGGTTCTGGATTGCGCGAATGGAGCTGCCTACCAGTTGGGACCTGAGCTTTTTCGCGCATTGCATGCTGATGTCGTGGCCACGGGCGTGCATCCTGATGGACGTAACATTAATGCTGGTTGCGGGTCACTGCATCTGGAGGGATTACGGAAACGCGTGCTTGCCGAGCGCGCGCGCCTTGGGGTGGCATTTGACGGCGATGCGGATCGTGCGCTGTTCGTCAGCGAGTCTGGGGATGTCGTCAATGGCGATGGCGTGCTGCTTGCCGTGGCGCGCTACCTGAAGGCACATCAATTACTCAAGAACCAGCGCGTGGTGGCAACTTCCATGTCCAATCTCGGCCTGGAGCGCGCGCTGGCGCACGAGGGCATTTCACTGGCGCGGGCTGCCGTGGGCGATCGCTACGTTCTTGAGGAAATGCTGAAATCGGAAAACAACCTTGGTGGCGAGCAATCGGGCCACATTATTTTCCTCGATGATAGTCCGGCAGGTGATGGCTTGCTCACCGCCGTGAAGGTCGCCTGCCTGGTGGCTTTGCGCGGATCGTTGGGATCCCTAGTGGAGGGTTTGAAAGAATATCCGCAGAAGATCGTGAACGTGAAAGTGAAATCGAAGCCGCCGCTCGATTCCCTGCCCGAAGTCGTTCGCGCGCTTGCTGAGGCAGAGGCTGCGCTTGGGGACAACGGCCGAATCGTGTTGCGCTACTCGGGCACCGAACCGCTGGCCCGCGTCATGGTGGAAGCGGAGCACGACGCGGATGTCCAGCGGTATTCGCAATCCATCGCTAACGCCCTACGTTCCTCGATCGGGGCCTGAACCGGCACATCCTGCAAGAAAACCTGCCTCCTTCGTTCAAAGGGGGATGCCGTAGGAGGCTATTCTATGAGAAACGCTATCGTTTCGCTCCTTGCGAAGTTCCGTACGCTCTCCCCTGTTCGACGCGGGTTATTCGTAGTCCTGGCCGTCATCGTTGGCCTTCTTGTTTTTGCCCGAATGACTCCGCCACCAAGGAAATACGCAATTATGCCAGCGGCTGCGGACCAGAACACAGAGTCTGGGTCGAGCGAACTCCAAATGGAAGCCGGTCGTGCGAAGGAAGAATTGAAGGAGTACGCAAAGATGTCGCCCGCGCCATTACCATTGGACTCCCGCGACTTTCCGGCCAGCAGGGTGCCTGGAACCATGCTGCCGGGGGAACCGTTGATTGCGCATACGGCGGAACTTGCCGTGGCCACGAAAGAGTTCGCTAAGTCTCGGTCCTCCCTCGAAGAAATCCTCGACCGTCATCGGGGCTATGTGGCAAAACTCCGGATGGTAGGGAAGCCGACTGGCAGCACTCTCTCGGCGACCTTGCGCATTCCTTCTTCGGAATATGGCGCAACGTTAAGCGAGCTGAAGACTCTTGGCGAAGTCGAACGGGAGGAGGAGGCTGCCGATGAAATCACCCAACAACGTGCTGACCTGGAAGCCCGCTTGACCAATGCCCAGAGCACGCTGCATCACTTGCAGGAACTGCTTAAGCAGCAGACGTATCCCGATCGCAACGTCATGGAGTTGCAGCGGCAGATTGCCAGCGTGAATGCAGACATCATTCGCCTGGAAGCGGACCGCCTCACGGCAGAACACCGCGTCGTCTTCGCGAATGTCCTCTTTGCATTGCGTGAGGAGATTACTCCGCCAACGGAGTCCCTTGGGGCACAGTTTCGCAACGCAGCCGTTGCTGGGTTTTCGGAAGCAGCCACGAGCCTCTCCACCTTGGTGCTATTCCTTATAAGCCGCGGGCCTGTCTTCCTCTTCTGGATCGTCATCCTGTATTTCCCCCTTCGATTTGTTTGGCGTCGTTGGCGGCCGGCCGAGCTTCAGGACGAAACGCCAGTCAGGAGCGTCTGAAAGGGATGCTGCGATTTGGGAACCTGCACTCTTCCCAAAGACTGTAGGAAAACGAGGGTGGGTCTGTGGGATTCTGTAGATTGGACAGGTGACGAAGTGTCTTCGCAGAGGTTAAAATGGACTAAGTGCTTTGTTTCTAATATGAAAGTACTACTTCCGAAACTGGCATAGACTTGGCAAAGCGCGTGCATTGTATCAAAACAATTCATGAGTTTGGCTTCCCGGGGTGGCTGGTACTCAACCTCGACTGAGTGTCCGGTTATTGGGGGGTCGAATCGATTAAACAAGGGGGCTTGCACCGGCCCCCTTTATTTTTTGTTCATGGCTTCCCCCGAGAGTGAAAACTGCTGAGATTCTCTGCCCTTCCCATAGCCTGAAAACTGGGTTCAAAAAAATGAGCGGCCGGTGGGGGTGCCGGCCGCTCTGGCGTGGGGGATGGAGGGTACGGACCTGAAGCTCGATTCGTCTCCTTAATGCTCTGGAGGGGTTGGCCGCTCAACTGCGCTCGCCAGCAGCAGAACGACACACAGGATTAAGATCCCTACGATCATTCCACCCGCTCCAGGAGCCGAACTTAACTCCCGATCACATCCACAAGGATGCCGGACACGTGGAATTGCGTCACTAGTCCGCGGGGTTCATTCGCACCAGTACTTCACCCCGGGACTCTTGGGCTGTTTCTGTAGTACTCCCTTACCAGCGTGTCAGCGCAGCGATTTTTGGGGGAGCGCTTTGAACGCTCGTAGCCGCGGCGAAGCCCTTACGCAAATCACCAGATCGTTTTTTCAAAATCCGCCTGCTTTCACTCGGCTCACGCCTGGGCTATGCTTTTAGCACCATGCATGATTTAAGCTACTTCCGGGAACATCTGGACGTCTTCGCCGCTATGGCGAAGCGCCGCAACATCACAATCGACCTCGATGGTTTTCGCGCGCTGGACAAAGAGCGGCGTGAGCTGATTACTGAAAACGAGCATCGCAAGGCGCAACGCAATAAAGCCAGCGACGAAATCGCACGGCTCAAAAAAGAAAAACAGAGCGCGGACACCATCCTCGCGGAGATGAAGCAGCTTTCCGAACGCATCAAACTGGCCGACGAGCGCATCGCCGGACTGGACGCCACGCAACGTGAACTGCTGCTGACCATTCCGAACGTTCCGCATTCCAGCGTGCCTGCGGGCCATGGCCCCGAGGACAACCTGGAGGTGCGCCGCTGGGGTACGCCGCCGAAGTTCGATTTTCAACCAAAGCCTCACTGGGAGGTTGGGGAACGCGCGGAAATCCTGGACCTGGAAGCGGCTGCGCGGATTACCGGCGCGCGGTTTGCCGTATACAAGGGCTGGGGAGCGCGGCTGGAGCGCGCGCTGGCGAATTTCTTTTTGGATGTGCACACGCGCGAGCACGGCTACACGGAAATCCTGCCGCCTTTCTTGGTGAACACTGCTTCACTGCTGGCCGCGGGCCAACTGCCCAAGTTTGCCGCGGATCTTTTCAAGCTACAGGACACCGATTTCTGGCTGACGCCTACCTCCGAAGTGGAGCTACACAACCTCTATCGCGACACCACGCTCACCGAGGAGCAGTTGCCAATTCTCGTGACCGCCTGGACTTCCTGCTTCCGCTCCGAAGCTGGCGCGGCGGGTAAAGATACACGGGGCATCCTGCGCCAGCACCAGTTCCAGAAGGTGGAACTCTTCAAGTTCACGCATCCGGGAAAAAGCTACGACGAACACGAAGCCTTGGTGCGCAACGCTGAAACAATCTTGCAGAAACTTGGATTGCACTATCGCACCGTGCTGCTCTGCTCAGGCGACATGGGTTTTGCTTCGGCAAAGACCTACGACCTGGAAGTCTGGCTGCCCTCGAGCAATGAATTCCGGGAAATTTCCTCCTGCTCGAACTGCGAAGCTTTTCAGGCGCGCCGAGCGGGCATCCGCTTTAAACCTAAGGCCGGCGGAAAGAGCGAGTTCGTGCATACGCTCAACGGATCAGGACTTGCCGTGGGGCGCACCTGGATTGCCTTGGTGGAGAATTACCAGCAGGCCGACGGTTCGATTGTGATCCCGGAAGCGCTTCGCCCGTATATGGGCGTTGAACAAATCCCGGCAGGGAAATAGACCCGAACGTCACGCCGGTGCGATTGTGGTCTGGCATGCGTAACTCGTGTGATTGCAATTACTTACGATCATTTCGAGCGTCGCCACGTGGTCGCCTCCGGCGGCCCTTTCGCCTCGCAACCTCTTGAAAGTACAGCTTTTTGTTTGACTCCCCGTTGGCCCCTGCATACACTCGCCTCAACGCCGTCCAAGGGATAGAGAGGTCGAGTGAGGCGGCGGCCACACTCACATTCAGAGATGACATTTATTGCTCGCTTACTGCGGTTTGTATTCTGGGTCGTCGTGGTTTCCTGGGGCGTGGCGCTGCTGCGCCGCCTGGTGCAGCGCATGGGACAGGGCGCGGCACAATCGCAGGCGCCTGTGGATGTGCCGAATGACGCGATAACGCGGAAACTGGTGCGAGATCCAGTGTGCGGCATGCACATCGCCGAAGTGCTGGCGCTGCCGCTGCGGCAGGATGGCGAGTTGTTGCACTTTTGCTCCGCGGCCTGCCGGGATAAATATGTAAGCGAGACACGGAAGATAGCCGCGAACGGCTGACGCCAAAAACTTTGTGGAAAGAAAAGTAGTTCAACGCAATAGCAAGGTGCTAGAAAATCCAGCGCAATGGAAAGGACCGAAGCTGATGGCCACGGTCGCAAAACCTCAAGTCCCAACCCGTCCGGTGGGCGCCCCTCCGATGGTGCCGCGGATCGCGCCGCGCGAAGAGCTAAATCCCTTCCGCATTGCGCAAATTCAATTTGATATGGCCGCAGAAGTCCTGAAACTGGATCCAGGACTTCGCCAGGTGTTGCGCACTCCCAAACGCATTCTGGAAGTGTCACTGCCGACGAAGATGGACAACGGCCAGGTGAAAGTGCTGACCGGCTTTCGCGTGCAACACAACATCGCGCGCGGGCCGGGAAAAGGCGGCATCCGTTTCCATCCCAACGTGACACTGGACGAAGTGAAAGCCCTGGCGGCGTGGATGACCTGGAAGACCGCCGTGGTGAATGTGCCGTTCGGCGGCGCGAAGGGCGGCGTCATCTGCGACCCGAAGCGCATGTCGAAGAGCGAGCTGGAGCGGCTCACGCGGCGGTTTGCCAGCGAGATTCTGCCGGTGATCGGGCCGGACAAGGATATTCCGGCGCCGGACGTCTATACCGATGCGCAGACGATGGCCTGGATCATGGATACCTATTCCATGATGGTGGGCCACACTGTGCCGGGCGTGGTCACCGGGAAGCCCCTTTCGATTGGCGGCTCGGTTGGACGCGCGGAAGCGACGGCGCAGGGGCTGGTGTACGTCGTCGAGGAAGCCTGCAAGATGAAGAAGATCTCCTTGCGCGGCGCGACCGTGGCGATTCAGGGCTTTGGCAACGCCGGCGCCACAGCGGCGCGCCTTCTGGCGGATAGGAAAGCAAAGATTATTGCGTTGAGCGATACGCGCGGCGGCGTGACGAATTCGCGCGGCATCGATCCAATCAAAGCCATCCGTTATAAGGAGCGCTCCGGGACGGTTGTCGGCATGCCCGGGGCTTCGCGCATTTCCAACGAAGACCTGCTGACGATGAAGTGCGACATCCTGGTGCCCGCGGCACTGGAAAGCGTGATCACGCTTCAGAACGCGGAAGCCGTGAAGGCACGCATCGTCGCCGAAGCGGCCAACGGGCCAACCACACCGCACGCCGACGAAATTCTGGCGCGGCGCGGTATCACTATCTTGCCCGACATCCTGGCGAATGCCGGCGGCGTCACGGTCAGTTACTTCGAGTGGGTGCAGAACCAGGAAGGCCTGTTCTGGGATGTGGACGAAGTGAACTTGCGCTTGCAGAAGATCATGGTGCGGGCCTTCCACGACATGGTGGACGCCATGCGCAAGCACCACGTGCCCCCGCGCGCGGGCGCCATGGTCCTCGCGGTCAGCCGCGTCGCCGAAGCCACGCTGGTCCGCGGCCTCTTCCCGTGATGATAGGCTGAACCTGAGTCATCCTTGATTCCTGAGACGCACGGACTCTTTCCTTTTCCCAAATTCATCGACCCGGACCGGAAGGTCCTTTTGTCTTTCCGGCAAGTGAAAAACTCCTTGCAGGGAGAAAATAGTGCGCGTACATTCGCAAGTGCCGGGCGTTTTCTGGTGCGCGGTCAGGAAAGGGCGCGCCAGGCAAAACGTGACCGGCTATTTTCTTCACGGAACATGAGCAAACTCGGACGATCGTGAGCCATCTTCATACACAAGGGATCGCCGCCCCGCCCATTCTGCTGGCTATCGGGGGATTTGATCCGAGCTGCGGCGGGGGCGTCGGCGCGGATCTCAAGACTTTTGCTGCCCACGGCTGCTACGGGGTGGCGGCCATTACTTCGTTGACGGTGCAGAACACCCAGGGCGTGGAAGCCATCCATAACACGCCCAGCGCGGAATTGCGCGAACAACTGGAAGTCCTGACCAAAGATTGCGACATTGCCGCTGTGAAAATCGGCATGCTGGGTAACCGTGGAAACGCCGTTGTCGTGGCGGAGTTTCTCGACGCCAACAAATTTGTCCACGTAGTGCACGATCCCGTGATGCGCTCCTCCAGCGATTCCGAACTGCTGGATGCGACCGGAATCAAGTTCCTGGCCACGGAACTCCTGAAACGGTGCAGCGTGATCACGCCAAACATTCAGGAAGCGGAGATTCTATCCGGCCTCACGATCAAGGACGTGGGGGACATGGAAGCGGCGGCGCGCAAGCTGGTGGAAATGGGCGCGCACGCTGTAATTGTAAAGGGCGGCCACATGGAAAAGGCCGTGGACGTCCTCTTTGATGGCAACGAACTCCACCTTCTGAGCGGCGACAGGGTGAAGCTGGAGCACACACACGGAACCGGCTGCACCTTCGCCTCGGCCATTGCCGCACAACTGGCTGCCGGAAGGTCGCTGCTGGAGGCGACCACGCTGGCCAAGGCCTATGTGATGAAGGCCATCGAACGAGCTTATCCCGTAGGGAAGGGGCGGTTACCGCTCGACCACTTTTACCGCATGAAGATTGAACCGCTCACGCGGGGAACGCATGAGGTGCCGCAGCACGGGTTTCATCCTGCGGCCGAACCCGCGGCGCACTGAAGAAGAATTTCGGAGCTCAGGCTCCTCCGAGCTCGATAAGGAGGGCATGTGCAGAGAATCTTCCGATGTGAAAACTGTCAGCGTGGGATGCGTGTAGTCGGATCCACGGGGCTGGGAAAAGAAGTCGAGCGCATGGTGCTCTGCCCTTACTGTAAAACCAAAAATAAAGTGATGTGGCCGCAGGGCGACAAGTTCAACGTGCAGCGCATCGCCACGCGCTAGGCTACTTTTCACTCCTCAGTTCTTCTACGCGTCCCCTCCGCGCCGTTTGTACCTATCAACGGATCAGCCCGGGCAACCTTACGTCACCAGCCTCCACCCCCGCCTCCTCCTCCACCTCCTCCGGAACCTCCCGATCCGCCGCCTCCGCCGGAACCCGGCGCGGACGACGAGGAAGAAATGGCGCTGGTGAAGGAACCACTGAACGACGAAGCGAAGCTCGACCCGGTGAATGCACCCAAGGAGGAGCCTGAGTAGAACGACGGCGTGTAAGCCACGCCGGAATTGCCAGGCACAGTGCCTGCCGCGGCGAGTACGCCGGAGAATTTTTCCGACCAATCCTGTTCCACGTCCAGCGCCAACGCGTACGGCAGAAACTTCTCAAACACCGCAGGAGTCTGCTGGGGCGGCATGGCGCGGTTCAGGCGGTCGCTATCCACGGCGCCGAGGAACATCTTGAAGCCCTCGATCTGGTCCAGCAGGCGCCGACCGGCGTACGTCGGGGCTTTCATCAAATAGAGAAAGACAATGTGAAGTACGGCGCTGGCAAGTGCGAACACGACCAGGGCGAGGGAGGTGATCCTCATTAGGATGGCGAGGACTACGATTTCTCCCCCGACAAAGGGGATGCAAAAAAGCGTGATGAATATTGCTTTCCCTGTGTCGCCAAAAGGGATCTCTCCGCGTGAGAACGCGGCGTGCCAGGCCTGTACAACATTCTTCAGCAGCGCGGCCACGCCAATGGACCAGAAGGTCAGCCAGAAACACAGAAATGCGCCGATGAAAAGCTGCGGCCCGCCATGTGCCATCAGGTAGGCGACGACAATCGCAAGAGAAAGGAGAACCGGCGGCAATAGATAGCGGGAATTGGTGACGAAATAGACTTTGTATTCCGCGGTCTTCAGCCACTTCTGGGCGGCCAGCAAAGCTGCTTGGATGACTTCATGATTATCCTGAACCAGCCAGATTACCTTGCGGCCCTCGAACAATACGCCAGCGATCTGCTTTTCGTCGGGCGTGAGCACGCGCTCATCCTTGTCCGTGAGGCTGAGCATATAGGAACCGGCATCTTCCTTGATCTTCAGGTATCCACGCGCGGCCATGTCCAGAATTGCGGCGGCAAACGTCTTGTTGTCGAAGCCCATGCGTACCAGATACCGCATGGCCGCTGGCGAGAGAGTCCCGGGTGGCTCATACAGGGGCATGATGACCCCGGGTCGCGGGTCGCGGCCCACCTCCGCCCAAGCAATCAGGTAGTAGAGAAGCAGGACCAGGAGGCCGGTAGCCAGGAGAAGTGCGTCGCGATTGTCCCGGAAGAAATATTCGGCTTTTTGCGAAAACGTGGGCGGCGTCACGTAGCCCTTGGGCCATTTCAGCAGGATGCTGAGGCCTTCTTTGACGAAGAGTGGACGCGTGGCAGTGAATTGGAACGCATCGGCTTCCCGCGAACTGGATAGTTTGGATTCCCGCGAACCCTTGGGTCCCGTGAAGCCTGAGAGTGTCACTTGATCCGCAGGGATCGTGGGGAGCAGGTGCACGGTGGCGCTAGCTTGGTCGACGCGGAAATTCCAGCCTATTCCGGTGACGTTCCAGAAAAGCTCGTCATGATCGGAGAAGAAGCCCAATTGCCGGTTGGTCGTGTAGGTCAGCGTATAGACATGACGCCCCGGCGGAACCAGCGCATTAGAGTCCCCAAGGTAAATGCGCACTCCGTTGGCATAGTTTTCGACGCGGAATGTTTCGTCCGTGGAATCGCGCGTGGCCGAGAGCATCTGGAACCCGACGACATAGCGATTGTTGTACGGGTCGGAATAATGCGTGGGGAAATCGCGAAAGATGCCATGGCGGATCTGGCCGCCTGCGGCGACCACGGTGATGGTCTCGGTAACCTGCAGTGAGGAGTCGTCCTGTAGCGCGATGTCGCTATGGAAATCAAGGATGCGCTCCGTTTGGGCAAAGCATGGCACGGACCAGGAATGCAGGGCGACGAGGAAGAGGAACACACGGCTGTTTAACAGGTGGCGCATGGAGAGATGCTCTACTTCAGTCTAGCTGCAGAAGAGCACGCATACACGGAGTTGCGCTGGGGTGGTTAATTGCTAATCGGCAACAGCAGGAACGGACTGCAGGTGGAAAAACCCGAACGCCTCGCGTCAGAATGCGGCGGGTTGAGAAGCGCCAGGACTAGCTCTGCACTACAGCTCAAGCGCGATAGACAATCCTGCCGGCGACGATGGTAGCAACCGGGCCGCCCCTAAACGATTTCCCGTCGAACGGCGAATTGCGCGATTTGCTGGCCGACTCTTTTACGTTATATGTCCACGCCCGATCCAGCGAAAAAATGGTGATGTCCGCGGGCTCACTGACGGCGAGTTTGCGTTCCTTGCCCAGGACGCGCGCGGGCCCAGTGGTAAAAAGTTCCACCATGCGCATCAAGGAGAGCTTGCCGCTGTGCACGAGTTGCTCCAGCGCCAGGCCGAGAGCCGTCTCGAAGCCCATGATGCCGAAGGGCGACTTGTCGAACTCCACATCCTTCAGGGCCGGCTCGTGAGGGGCATGATCGGTGGCGATGGCGTCCACTGTGCCATCGGCGAGGCCCTGCCAAAGGGCTTCCCGGTCTGTGCGCGCGGCCAGTGGCGGATTTATTTTGTAGCGCGAATCGTAAGTCACATCCTCGTCAATCAACGTGAAATGGTGCGGCGTGACTTCGCAGGTGACGCGCAGCCCATTCTGCTTGGCATAGCGCACCTGATCGAGCGAGGCTTTCGCCGAAAGATGCGCGATGTGCAGCCGTGCGCCGGTAAGCTCTGCGAGCTGGACATCGCGGGCAACGCAGACGGATTCCGCGGCCGCCGGCATGCCCGACAAACCAAGGCGAGTGGAAGCGATGCCTTCGCGCATCACGGCGCCCGCGGCAAGCGAAACATCCTCGGCGTGCTCAATCACGGGGAGTTCCAGCGTGCGGCAGTAGTCCATAATCTGCCGCGCCAGTTTGGCCGTGGCGATGGGTTTGCCGTCATCGGAAACGGCCACAATACCCGCTTCGCGCATCGCCCCAATCTCGGCAATGGCTTCGCCTTTGCTGCCCACGCTGGCTGCGCCAATTGGCCAGACGCGCACGTGGCCGTGGACCTTGGCGCGATCGGCAATGAACCGCGTGATCGACGCGTTGTCGTTCACCGGCTTAGTGTTGGGCATGCAGCAGACCGCCGTGAAGCCGCCGCGGGCAGCAGCAAGCGTACCGGTCTCGATGGTTTCCGAATTTTCCTGGCCGGGTTCGCGCAGGTGCGCGTGCATGTCAATAAAACCTGGCGCGACAATCAGCCCGGAAGCGTCGAACACTTCCGCTCCGTTCGCGAGGGATATTTTCCCGGTTGGGGTGATTTCCGCGATGCGCTCGCCATCCAGCAGGATGTCGCGCGGTGCATCGGTCTTGGACGCGGGATCGAAGACGCGCCCGTTCTTAATCAGAAGCATGGGCAGATTCCTTGGGCTTCGTTTCGCCTTTAACTTCGAGCGCGGGATGCGTGCCTTCCGTGGCGCCTATCATCAGCAGGTAGAGAATAGCCATGCGCACCGCCACACCATTAGTTACTTGTTCGAGCACGGCGGAGCGCGGCCCGTCGGCCACTTCCGGTGTAATTTCGATGCCGCGATTGATGGGGCCGGGATGCAGGATGAGCGCGTCCTTCTTGGCCAGGCGCATGCGTTCGGCGTTGAGCTGGTAGAGCAGAATGTAGTCGTTTTGCGCGAGAGACGGCTCGTGCATACGCTCTGTTTGCACGCGCAGGACAATAATCACGTCCGCATCTTCCAGCGCTTCTTCGACGCGATAAACGCAGCGGATGGGCGTTCCCGGCGGCCCGATCTTCTCCAGTTCGCGCGGAACCCACATGGCGGGTCCGCAGAGCGTGAAGCGGCAGCCGAATTTTCCCAGCAGGTGAATATTGGAGCGAGCCACCCGCGAGTGGGAAATATCGCCAAGAATGGTCACGTTCAGGTTTTTCAACGTGCCTTTGCGGTCGCGGATGGTCAGCGCATCGAGCAACCCCTGCGAAGGATGCTCATGCGTGCCATCGCCCGCATTGACCACGGGAATTTCCAGGTGCCGCGCCACAAAGTCTGCCGCGCCTGAAGACGAATGGCGCATTACGAAACAATCCGGCTTCATGGCGTTCAGGTTGTTGGCGGTGTCCAGCAGCGTCTCGCCCTTCTTCAAGCTGGAGGCTTCCGCTTGCAGGTTCATGGTGTCCGCGCCGAGGCGCGAGGCGGCCGTTCCGAAACTCAGGCGCGTGCGCGTGGAGTTCTCGAAAAAGGCGAGCACCACGGTTTTGCCGCGCAGCGTGGCGAGCTTTTTCAGCGGGTGCCGCTGGATTTCCTGGAATGGCTGGGACTGATCGAGAATGAAAGTCAGTTCATCCGCGGAGAGCGGTTCGAGGGCGAGCAAATCACGAAAGCGATAGGTCACATTTGGGCTCAGATGATCACGCGGCGGGCCTCGGAGCGCCGAGGAGTTCTCCGCCCCTTCCTTAATCTCATTTTACGCGGACCGGCGTCACGACGCAAAAATTTCGTTGCTGTTTCTAAGCCTCCACGCGGTCCACGAGGATAACGCGCTCTTCGTTGTCGATCTCCCGCAAGCGAACTTCGATAATCTCGGTGTCGCTGGTCTGGATGTCACGGCCCACGTACTGCGCCTCAATGGGCATTTCGCGGTGGCCACGGTCAATCAACACGCACAAAGAAACACGTTTGGGCCGGCCAAGATCGAACAACCCGTTCATGGCCGCGCGGACCGTGCGCCCGGTGTAAAGCACGTCGTCAACAAGGACCAGGTCCAGGCTGTCCACCGGGAACGAAATATGCGAGGACTGCAGCACCGCCTGTGGCGCGATCTTTGACAAATCGTCGCGGTACAACGTGATGTCCAGCGTGCCCACGGGAACCTCCACGCCATCGATCCCGCGCATGGCCTGCGCGATTCGCTGCGCCAGGGGCACGCCGCGCCGGCGAATCCCAATCAACGCCAGATGCCGGGTACCGCCGCTTTTTTCCACAATCTGGTGTGCCAGACGCTGTAACGTGCGGTCGATCTCCGCCGCGGACATCAACTGACTTCTTTCGACGAGTCGCATAGTTGCGTAATCCTAGCACAACTGGAGGCCACAAATGGCGTGACGCCGGGCACAGAATCGCGTGCGCATTTACGGGTTATTCTCGCGGGCATGCTAGACTCTCGCTGACCGAGGAAAGGAGTCAACCAAAATGCGCTGGGCGGTGGCTGTTCACCCTGTAAGGCGGTGTTTGTGCGTAACATTTGCAGGGGCGTTGTTTGCTGCACTGGCTTTCGGGGCTCAAGTGCCGAGGAAGCCCCCCGTCAGGAGCATCCCGCATCCCGCGCGTCCGAAACTCGTGGTGATGATCGTTGTGGACCAAATGCGCGGCGACTATGTGGACAAACTCCGTGGACAGTGGACGGGGGGACTCAAGCGACTGGTTGAAGAAGGTGCCTGGTTTCGTGAAGCGGCTTATCCCTATGCGGCCACGGAGACCTGCGTGGGCCACGCCACGATCTCGACAGGAGCGTTTCCGGCGAGCCACGGAATGATCGCCAACGCCTGGTGGGACCGCGATCAACAGAAAATGGTCACCTGCACCAGCGATCCCAGTGCGAAAAATGTGGCCTATGCGGGTGGCAGCACCAAAGGCGGGGATTCCGCGGTGAGGATGCAACTGCCCTCGTTTGCCGAGGAACTCAAATTCCAGACGGGCGGGGCCACGCGCGTGGTCACGTTCTCCCTGAAGGCCCGCGCGGCAATCACCCTGGCGGGGCACAGAGCCGACGCCGCCACTTGGCTGGATTCCAGCACTGGCGCTTGGGTCACTTCCTCAACCTACGGCACAATGCCCTTCGTCGAGGAGTTTGCGAAAAAACACCCTCTGTCGGAGGACTACGGAAAGACATGGTCGCTCTCACTGCCGGAAAGCGCCTATTTCTATGACGAGAAAGCGACGGGCGCCGCACCGCCAGGAGAGTGGTCGCTTACCTTTCCTCATCCGCTGCGCGGGGAAGAGGGAAGCTCATCCGCCGATGAGGTGTTTTTCGAGCACTGGGCGAGCAGTCCGTTTGCCGATACATACCTGACGCACATGGCGGAGGCTGCGATTGATTCTCTGGGCTTGGGCAAAGCGGGTGGCACGGATTATTTGGGTGTGAGCTACTCCACGGTCGATTATGTTGGCCATGCCTATGGCCCGCGCAGCCGTGAGATTCAGGACATTCTGGTGCGCCTGGATAAGGACCTCGGCGAGTTGCTGGCGCACCTTGATCAGAAGGTTGGACGCGGGAACTACATCGTGGCATTGAGTGCCGACCACGGTGTCGTGCCCGTGCCGGAAGATATGGCCAGGACGGGCGTGGACGCGGGTGTGTTAATCACTCCTGAATTGCAGGAACGCATGGAAAAGGCGCTGGAGCCGTTCAACTACCCGAAGCCCGCGATCGCCCGCCTGGCCGAGGGCAATGTGTACTTTTCCCCCGGAATTTATGCCCGCTTGCAGCAGGACCCCGCGGCGCGGCGCGCAGTGATGGACACGGCGCTCGCGCAGCCGGGTGTGGCCGCGGTCTACCGCGCCGAAGACTTGAGCGGGGCAGTTTCGAGCAGTTCGCAAATCCGCACGGCCTTGACGCTCAGTTATTTCCCCAGCCGCAGCGGCGACCTGTTCATCGTTCCGAAGCCCTACTGGCTCGTGGGAGGATCGCCCGCGGGCAAGAGAGGCGGCTCCGGCACAGGACACGGAACTCCTTACAATTACGATCAGCACGTGCCTCTGCTCTTGCTGGGATACGGGATCCAGCCGGGCGAGTATTTTAGGGCGGTCACGCCTGCCGACATCGCACCCACCTTTGCCTCGCTTTGCGGCATCACACTGGCTACGCGCGATGGGCGCGTCCTGGCGGAAGCTCTGCATACACGTGAGTCCAAATAATTCCACAAGGTGCGCAGGATTTTTCGGATGGACAAGGAGCTTCGTGCTATTCTCTCCCCAGCGTGAGTTTCTCTGACCGCGTTGACCTCAGTGTTCAGGTTGGCGCCCTGCGCCTCGCTAATCCCGTCATCGCTGCAAGCGGCACCTTTGGCTATGGCCTGGAATTTGCCCATATTGTGGACTTGAACCGCCTGGGCGGCTTCGTCACCAAGGGCATTTCCCTCGAGCCCATCGAAGGTGCACCCGCTCCCCGGCTCTGCGAAACTCCTTCCGGTATGCTGAACGCGGTAGGTCTGCAGAACGTAGGCGTAGCTGCGTTCGTAAAGGACAAGCTTCCCCTGTTGCAGAAATACAACACCAACGTCATCGTCAACGTCTTTGGCTACGCGATCGAGGACTACGTAGAGGTCATCCGGCGGCTTGAGGATGCCCCCGGGATTGCCGCCTATGAGCTCAATATTTCCTGCCCCAACGTAAAAAAGGGGGGAATGCAGTTCGGAAGTAATCCCGATTTGGTCGCAGAAGTTGTTATGGCAGCCCGTCAGGCCGCTAGGCAGCGCCCGCTCTGGGTGAAGCTCATGCCGCTCGTCACGGACATTGGCTTGATCGCCAAAGCAGCGGAATCCTCCGGTGCGGATGCCTTGACCGTGGCCAACACCTATCCTGCTATGGCCATTGATGTTAGGACGGGAAAATCAAAGCTTGGCAACCTCACGGGTGGGCTATCTGGTCCAGCAATCAAGCCGATCACGCTACGGCTAGTTTGGCAGGCCCGGAAGGCGGTGAAGATCCCTATCGTTGGCTTGGGGGGGGTCGAGACGGCAGAAGACGTGCTCGATTATATCTGCGTTGGCGCGTCCGCAGTACAGGTCGGAACGGCCAGTTTTGCTGACCCGAGGGCCAGTGAGGCAATAATCGGAGGTTTGGGGCCCTTGGTACGAACGGTTAAGTGTAATACTATCAGTGAATTAATTGGGAGATTCGGAACCGATTTTGGTTGACATAATGCTGTTTTTCTACTACACTTTCTGAGCGTTTGTAGTTAAAAGAACACACTATGCAACGACCACTCTTTATCGCTTGGGCTGCTATCCGGTGGGTGCCGCTGATGTTCCTCATCGCGCCCGTCATGGAAGCTCCCCTCGTCGCTCACCTGAGTGAGCCAGTCAAACCCATAAAGGTCTGGAGCGGCAACGCCAGTTGGTATGGTCCGGAGTTCAATGGCAAGCGGACCGCCAACGGGGAGACCTTTAGCTGCGAGGCTCTGACCGCAGCGCACCCCCACCTACCCTTTAACTCTTGGGTGCGCATCGTCAACCCTCGTAACGGCAAGTTTGAAGTGGTACGTATTAATGATCGGGGTCCCTACCAAGAAGGCCGCGAAATTGATGTATCCTATCGGGTAGCCCGGAAGATTGGCCTGATCCACTCGGGAGTAAGCCAGGTGCGGCTGGAACTGATGCAACTGCCGCCCAAGCGCGACCGAGCCGACGAAAGCCAGAAGTAAATGCTTCGGGCGCGTCCCGAACCTTGACCTTTGACGCCCATCCACGCAGCAGTCTGATTGTTGCCCTCGATTTTGACTCTCTATCCACAGCGCTGAATTTCGCGAAGCAGGTAGCGGATCTTGTCGGCATGTTCAAGATCGGCAGCCAACTCTTCACTTCCGCAGGACCCGAAGCGGTCCGCCAGGTGGCGCAACTGGGAGCGGGCATTTTTCTCGACCTGAAATTCCACGACATTCCCAACACGGTGGCGGGAGCGGTGCTTGCCTCTGCCGCGATGCCCGGCGTGCAGCTCGTCAATGTGCACGCGCTTGGCGGCAGCGCGATGTTGCGCGCCGCGGCTCAGGCAATCAGCGCCGGCGTGCCTATGGGCGCGGACCGTCCGCGGCTACTTGCAGTGACTATCCTGACCAGCATGGATCAGAAGGCCGTTCGCGAAGTGGGTATTGGCGGGCCACCATCAACGCGCGTGGTGAAGCTCGCGAAGCTCGCGCAAAAGGCGGGCGTGGATGGCGTGGTGGCTTCTGTGCGCGAAACCAAGGCGATTCGCAAAGCCTGCGGCCGGGAATTCCTGATTGTGACCCCGGGTGTGCGACCCAAAGAGACCACGATCGTAGAAAAAAAGGACGACCAGAAGCGCACCGCGACTCCCCGCGAAGCGATTCGCGCCGGCGCCGATTTCATCATCGTGGGACGCCCCATTTTGGCGGCGAGCGATCCGCGCGCGGCGGCCCAGGAAATTGTGGACGAAATCGCCAGTTCCAAATAGAAGAGCCTTTGCGAACAGCTTCCGTCTGAGTCTCGGGAGATGCGGTGCCCGCCATTCAGGCCGGCCGCGAGTCCATGCTTTGTTCCTGGCGAGCCCGGCGCAGTAAGAAAGCCGTTGGTTTCGCACTAACATAGCCTGGGAAATTCATTGGCTTCGGAATCCATGAGCTCACTTCTCAAAAGCATCATCGTCGGCACCGCCGGCCACATTGACCACGGCAAATCCACGCTGATTGAAGCTCTGACCGGCACGCATCCGGACCGCTTGGAGGAAGAGAAGCGCCGCGGCATCACCATCGATCTTGGCTTCGCCTTTCTGGAAGAAAGCGGTGTGCGCTTTGGTTTTGTGGACGTGCCGGGGCACGAGCGCTTCATAAAGAACATGCTTGCAGGAGCTTCGGGAATCGACCTCGTTCTGCTGGTGATTGCTGCGGACGAAGCCATTCGCCCGCAAACCCGCGAACATTTTGAAATTTGCCGCCTGCTGGGCGTGCAACGCGGCGTGATCGCCCTGACGAAAAGCGATCTAGTGGACGCGGATACCTTGGGACTGGTGCGCCTGGAAGCCGAGGAGTTCATCAAGGGATCTTTTCTTGCTGGTGCGCCCATCCTACCCGTCAGCGCGAAAACAGGGGCAGGAATCAAGGAACTGAAGACCGCACTCGTGCAAGCTGCGCGCGAATCCGGCCCGAGAGACACTTCGCGCTACTTCCGCCTGCCAATCGACCGCTCCTTTCCTGTCAAAGGCTTTGGCACAGTGGTGACCGGCACAGCGATCGCCGGCCAGGTGGCGGCCGGTGAAGACGTTGAATTGCTGCCGGCACATCAGGTTCTGCGCGTTCGGGGATTGCACTCTGGCGGAAAAACTGTCCCGCGCGTGGAAGCGGGGCAACGCTGCGCGATCAATCTTTCGGGAATTGAGCACAATGCCATTCAACGCGGCATGGTCATTGCTTCGCCGGGGCGTTTCCGCGCAACACGCCGGGTTGACGTTCGCCTGGAATTGCTGCCTTCAGCTCCAACACTGAAACACCGCGCGCAGGTTCATTTTCACGCAGGAACGGCGGAAGCCATTGCAGAGGTTTATTTGCACGATGGAGCTTCCATCCTGCCGGGGACGAATGCCTTGGGGCACTTCAAGCTGCAGCACGAGATCGTTTTGGGGCGTGGCGACCGCTTTATTGTGCGCCAGTTTTCGCCGGTGGTGACCATCGGTGGTGGCGCGGTCCTCGATCCGCTGGCGCGGCGTCCCACGCGAAAGGACGCCGGCCGTGTCGCGTATCTCGCGGCATTGGAGAAGGGCACGCGCGAGGAAATCCTGGCCGCGCTTGCCGAACGAAACATTTTTGGTGTCCCGTTGCAGGAGGTTGTCGCCCGGACGGGATGGCTGGAGAGCGAAGTGCACGCCGTGGCCGAAAACCTGGCTCGGAGCAGGCAGGTTTGTATCGTTGCGCTCGAGCCTCTTCTGGCACTTTCCGAAAGGGTCTTCGCCGACATTTGCGAAAAGCTGCTGGCCCGCGTGCAGCGCTTCCACAAGGAAAACCCGCTCCTGCCCGGCATCGCACGTGAAGAACTGCGAGCCAGCCTCGGGAAGCGCGTGCGGCCAGAATCTTTCCGGGCAGCGCTTGAGGCGCTCGTGCAGGAGAAAAAACTGGCGCTGCAAGCGGAGCTTGTGAAAAAACCGGGCGCGGAAATCACCCTGACCCCGGAAGAAGAACGCGCCAAACAGCAGATCGAGCAAGCCTTCGCAAAAGCCGGTCTGGCGGCGCCCTCGGTGAAAGAGGTTTTCGCGCGGATGGCCATCGAGAAGGCCCACGCGGAAAAACTGCTGCAGATCCTGCTTCGGGAGAAGGTGCTGGTTCGCATCTCGCCAGAGCTCATTTTTCACGCTGCCGCGCTGGATCGCCTGACGGCGCTCTTGCGGGACTACAAAAAGGCGAAGGGCGAGCGAATTGGCGTGCCCGCATTCAAGGAACTCACCGGGATCACCCGTAAACACGCCATACCGTTACTCGAATACCTCGATCGGCAGCGGTTGACGCGCCGGGCAGGGGACGAGCGTGTTATAATTTAGAATGCTGAGGATAGCCGGTGTCCACGGTCCATGGAGTGGCACGACAGGTTTTCGTTGGCGCGTGGAGGAGGCAACATGGAATTCCCAATGCACTGGCTGGTTATTCTGGTCGTCGTGCTCATTCTATTCGGCGGGCGCAAAATTCCCGAATTGATGCGCGGTTTGGGCGAAGGCGTTCGAGGCTTTAAGGAAGGCATGAGCGGAGCGAACCAGCCGCAACCGCCGGCACCGCCGGCGCAGAGCTCCAGCGAGAAACCTGCAGAAGAGAAGAAGTAGTTACAGCCGTTACAATTTGAAAATCTTGGAGTGGGCGGCCCCTGTGGCCGCCCGTTTTTATTGGCCACAAGCTGTCGGCGAACCGCGGAAACCTATCACCTGGGCGCAGGCCTGATTTTTGTCCGAATGGCAAACACGCCCACGACGGGCGAGAAGAAACGGGTCAACAAGCTGCAAGACGCTTCTTCCAAGAACATCTACAACAAGAAGCACAGGGCCAAGACGCAACCGAAGGCCGAGGAGCAGAATTCAAATCAGGAAATTCGAAGCAGAGTGCCTCGGTCTGGCGAAGGGCGCATACTCGCGCTGCACTACATAGATTCGTTCTCCGTCCAGCCCAGTTCCCGCAGGGCCGCGAGAAGATGTTCCAGGGGCAGCCCGACAACGTTGTAGTAGCAGCCCTCGATCCGCGGGATGAAACGGCCTGCACGCCCTTGAATCGCATAGGCACCGGCTTTGTCATAGGGCTCTTCGGTGGCGAGGTACAGCGAAATGTCCTCCGCCGTGAGCCGGGAAAAGTGCACCAGCGTGGTTTCCACGAAGCGCAGGCGCTGCGCATCCGGCAGGCGAATCAGCGAGACGCCCGTGTGCACGGAGTGGGTGCGCCCGGAAAGTTGTTCGAGCATGTGGCGCGCATCATCGGTGGAACGCGGCTTGCCCAGAACCTGGCCATCGAGAACCACCACTGTGTCCGCGGCAATCACAATCGCCGGACCCACGGCGCGGGCGGCCACCAGATCCGCTTTCACGTCGGCCAGCCGCTGAACAAGTGCCTTCGGCGCTTCGCCCGGATAGGGAGTCTCATCCACGGCCGAAGAAACCATGTTGAACGACACACCTGCATCGCGAAGGATTTCCGCGCGCCGTGGCGAAGCAGACGCCAGAATGAGTTTCATGAAGCCGCCTAGCGGGAAGAATACTACAGCGAGCGCGCACTGACAGCCTGTGCTTTGGCGCAAAGGAACGTGGCTCAAATGACGAGAGATTCTTGATATTCGCCGTACACCCTGCGCATAGCGTCGGATATTTCGCCGACCGTAGCGTAGGCTTCTACGGCGGTGAGAATAGCCGGCAACAAGTTCTCTGACGTTCCTGCACAGCGCTGGAGTTCAGCGAGGGCCGCCTTGGCCTTGGGCGCATCGCGTTTCGCGCGCAGCGCCTTCAGCCGCGCCACTTGCGCACGCTCGATTTCCGCATCCATGTGCAGCGTGGGAATCAGGTGATGCTCGTCGGCCACAAAGTCGTTCACACCAACAACGATGTTCTCCTTGGATTCCACACCGTGCTGATAATCGTACGCCGCGCGCTGAATTTCCGTCTGCACGAAGCCCGATTCGATGGCCTTGATCATGCCGCCCATGGCGTCGATCTTGGAGAGGTATTCCTGCGCGCGCGTTTCGATCTGTTCCGTGAGCGATTCGATGGCGTAAGACCCGGCAACGGGATCGATCGTGTTGGTCACGCCGGTCTCGTTGGCGATGATTTGCTGCGTGCGCAAGGCGATTAGCGCCGATTCTTCCGTGGGCAGCGCCAGCGCTTCATCCATCGAATTGGTGTGCAACGATTGGCAACCGCCGAGGATCGCGGCCAGCGCCTGGATGGCCACGCGTACGATGTTGTTTTCGGGCTGTTGCGCGGTGAGAGAAGACCCGGCCGTCTGCGCGTGGAACCTCAGCAGCAGCGAGCGCGCATCCTTGGCCTGGAAACGATCGCGCATGATTTTTGCCCACAGCCGCCGCGCCGCGCGGTACTTGGCGATTTCTTCCAGCAGATCGCTGTGCGCGTTGAAGAAAAATGAAAGTTGCGGCGCAAATTCGTCGATTTGCAGGCCCGCGTCGAGCGCCGCCTGTACATACGCGATACCATCGGCAAGCGTGAAGGCTACTTCCTGGACCGCTGTCGAGCCCGCCTCGCGAATGTGATAGCCGGAAATGGAGATGGTATTCCACTTCGGAAGCGCGCCGCGGCACCACGCAAAAATATCCGTAACGATGCGCATTGCCGGACGCACCGGATAAATATAAGTGCCGCGCGCGATGTACTCCTTCAGGATGTCGTTCTGGATCGTGCCGGAAAGTTTCGCCAGGCTGGCGCCTTGCTTCTTGGCCACGGCAACATAAAGGCACAGCAGGATCGCCGCCGTCGCGTTGATGGTCATGGAGGTGGAGACCTTTTCCAGGGGGATCTGATCGAAGAGCGTTTCCATGTCTTCCAGCGAATCAATTGCCACGCCGACTTTGCCGACTTCGCCGAGTGCCAGAGGGTGATCGGAATCCATGCCGATTTGCGTGGGAAGATCGAACGCCACCGAGAGCCCCATCTGCCCTTTGCTCAGGAGATAGCGGTAACGCTTGTTCGATTCGACGGCGCTGCCGAAGCCCGCGTATTGCCGCATCGTCCAGAATCGCCCGCGGTACATGCTGGGATAAATTCCCCGTGTGTAGGGGAACTCGCCCGGGAGGCCGAGCGCCTCCTCTGGATTCCACTGCTCGAGAGAATGGGAAGTGTACAAACGTTCCAGGGGAAGACCCGAAAGAGTTGTGAACCGCGGCTTGCGTTCCGCGGGTGTTTCGGATTTAGCCTTACCGTCAGACATCAAAGGGCCTGCTTCTGGAGCGAATCTTTCACTTGAACAATAAGTGGCCGCGGGTGCGCAGCCGCAATGCGTTATAACTGCCGGGCGCGGCGAAACGCACCGACGGAAAAGGCGATGAAGATGCCGGCGACGCCAACCGATACTCCGATGAGCCAGTGGGCGACGTCGCGGGTCCACGCGCGGAGCGCCAAATTCAGCCAGCCCAGCGCCAATACCGCAAACGACGCGCCGACCATTTCGTGAAACATCTGCCTGAAAACCCGCCAGAATCGACTAAATCCGCGAAGTTCCTCCGGACGAATTACCTTTTCCCCAGCCATGGGCATACCTGCCATCTTAGCGCACATTCCCATGAACAGCCGACCGTACCCCGTCCCAAAGGACAGTTTCTTGCCTGTGAATGGATTGAAGACAACGCCAAAAGGGCATCTTGTGTCCAATCGGGTGTAGGCCTAAAATCAGCTCAGGAGTACTGGGGAGCCACCCTTGCAACTTGACGATCATCTCAAGAATCTGCTGCGCGAACTGGGCCATGCCATCAACGACACGGTTTCGGAATCGGATCGCATTACCGGCGCAATCGCCGGAGTGCGCGCGCATGGCTACGACATCGTCCTGAAACTTGATGCCACCATCGGCCTGGCAAAACGCGATGGCAATAACGCGGAAGTGACAGCAATGACCACGCAGGACCGCCGCTTCCTGGAGTCCCTGCGCATACAGGTGGACCAGGATTCCATGGAGCAGGAACCCGAGAAGCGGCCCGCGGCGCGGCTCACCATGACTCCCCAGGATGTACGGTTTCTGAAATCGCTTCGCATTGCGACGGACGATATCGAATGAAACGTGTTCTCCAATTCGCGGGCATCGGCGCGCTGGCCTTGTTAGTGACCGGCACGTTTGGTGTTTCAAAAGCTGCGGCGCAGACACCGGTGCTCACCCCGATCATTGTGGATACCGCGGCGCCCATTATTGTGAACGCGATCAAGCCGAAGCCCAAGGCGACCGGGCTCGTAAAGTTTCAAGGTTTTGTGATGCACGCGAATATTGCCCAGGTTACCGTGCGGGCCAAGGACAACGAACAGGCGATTCAGAGTTTTCCGCTCGGCGAAAAAGCCTCTGCGAAAATGCAGCAAATCGTCGACAAGGGCGGCTACCAGTACGGCGACAAGATCACCGTGTATTACAACCCGCAGTCGTTGAAGGCCATCAAGTTCAAGGGTAAACCGTCGCCGCCCCTCTAAAGGAAGCGAGCCATGCTACGCCTTCCTGCCGTTGCTGGGAAGTTTTATCCTGCCCATCCCAGGGAACTCACCTCCCTGATCGCAAAATTCACAGACAAGAAATCTGCGGCTGAGCCAGTGCATGTGCGCGCGTGCCTGGTGCCTCACGCCGGCTACGTCTATTCCGGAATTGTTGCGGGCGCCGTGTTTTCCAGCATTTTTCTGCCAAAGAAGATTCTGCTTTTGGGCGTGCGCCATTACCCGCGCGGAGAACCGCTGGCCATACTCTCGGAAGGGTCCTGGCGAACACCGCTGGGAGATGCCGCCATCGATTCTTCGCTGGCCCAGCGTTTGCGTGCAGCCTGCCCGGCCTTGCGCGAAGACGCAGTCGCGCACAGCCAGGAGCACTCACTGGAAGTGCAGCTGCCTTTCCTGCAGGAACTCGATCCCGGATTCTCGTTTGTACCCGTGGTGCTCGGCACGCTCCGCTTTGATCAATTGGTCCAGGTGGGAGAGGGAATGGCCCGCGTTCTGAGCGAAGGCAAGGAAGAAATTCTTGTGGTCACCTCCTCGGACATGAATCACTACGAAGACGACGCAACGACCCGCTGCAAAGACCGCAAAGCCATCGACCGCATGCTGCAGCTCGATGCCAAAGGGCTCTATCAGGTTTGCCAGGATGAGCAGATTTCTATGTGCGGACTGGGGCCCGCCGTTGCCATGCTCACAGCGATGCAATGTCTCGGCGCAAAAAAGGCGCAACTCGTGCGCTATGCCACCTCCGGAGATGTCTCGGGCGATCGCGACGCCGTGGTTGGCTACGCGGGCATGACGTTTGCCTGACGCGCATGCGAAAAACTCTGCGCAATCTGTAGAAGGCGAATTTGGATTTTACTGGGGCGTGGTGAAACACGCCACAAACGTGCGGAAGTTCCGAAACGATTAGCGCGGATGCGCGCCCCCTCCTCCACCGCCTCCTCCTGCCGAAGGATGTGACGAAGAGGAAGACGAGGAGCCGGAAGAACCTCCCGAGCCGCGGCTGCCGCCCCAAGCCCCTCCACCCGAAGAGCTGGAACTCGACCGTGAGGAGCTACCCCCCGCAGTGTGCGCTGGCGCCGGCGTCATAGCGGGACGCGGCGGGAGCGAAGCCCGCGGCATCGCCGGAGTTGACGTCGAACGCGCCGGCTGAATCACCCTTGCCGTAGGCGGCAAAGCTTTCCCTTCTATGGCCGTGGGCGTCTTGACTTCATTTGAAGCTATCGCGCCGTTTGCACGGTTTGGCGGATTGTTCGCGTTTACGAAACGGTGTTCCTGTGGATCGTAGGTGATCGACGATCCAACGACCGGCGTTGCCGCTCGGCCCGCCGTATTCCCCGCATACAACATACGCGACACCCGCGGCGGCGCCGCACTGGCGACGAGGCCACCCGTGAGAGTTTCCCTTGGCGCCTTCTTCACCACGCTCCATTTTTCCGTGCTTGCTATCACCAAGGGCCGTCCGATTTCTCTCCCCTGAATTGGGTACACGCCCTTTCCTATATTCACCGGTGTCTTGCCGCTCTTGTCCAGCGGATGAAGCGGCACGATGCCCACCTTCGTACCGGAGTGTATCCACACGGCAGTCACCGGGTGCCACCTCATCGGGCGTCCGAAACCAAAACCTGCGGGGTTCCAGCACCAGCCGTACATCGGCGAGGAAATCCAGCCACCATAGTGATAGGGCAGCCAGCCCCATTGCGCGGACCCGATAAATGTCGGGCCAAAGAGCGGATCGGAATACCAATCGCCGAACGAGAAGGGAGACCAACCCAAGCCCGCTCCAAACGGCCTCCAGCAGTTGCCGAAGCCCCCCATCGAAAACCATGATCCAAATGTGTAGAGATCCGCAAACCCCGCGGTGTAGTAGGGCGAGTTCACAAACTGGCTGGAAGAATTTAGCGCCGCGACCTCGCTCTCGATGCGCCCGGAAACCCAGTGGTCAAAATCATCGTTCTCCGCCGCGCGCCCGATGACCATGTCCCCTGTATTGCCCGCATGGACTGAAAGAGACTGGCCCTTTTCCAGCGGCGTGGAATGATCGTTGCGCAGCACCGCAGCGCTGCCCCGCTCCACCTTCACCGTGCTGCCATCGTCAAAATTGCCCACCCGGAACGTCGTCCGGCCACTCGCCTCCACGCTAAAGTCCCCGCCGGTCACGCTGAAGTAATCGCCACTTGCAGGATTTACATAAAACGACGCGCTTCCCTGTCGCAGAACCAGCCGTGTAATCCGCCCGCCGTCATGCAACGACAGATCGTAAAACTCCAGCACCGTGTTCCCGCTCAAGAAAGCCATCGCACCACTCTCGAATTCCACCTCAGCGCGCCCGCTGCCGGTGGCTAGGACGTAACCTTCGCGGAGCGGGAGGTTTAGAGCAGCCTGTTCCCAGGTCGCATTGCCTTCAGCGAGTGGATCGTCATGGAAACTCCGCGCGTACCGGACATCGCCCTGAATCAGGCTCAGCCGTACAATGCGCGCGTGACTTGCATCCGCTAGTGCAACGGAAGGCATCAACGCCCAGACGGCCAAAACCAGCAGACCAACGAAGCAAATGAAGCGTTTCATGGGAAACCTCGATGGGGCGCTTCCCTCTGTCTATTAGACGATAGCGCAAGTTGGCAGGTTGCGATAGATAAACGAGTACAGACCGGCGACCTTAAAAGGCACTGGCCTTCAAGACTAGCTTTGTCCGATTACCGGAAGTTTCCCAACCCAGAGGATTAAGGACCGCCTGGATACCTGCTCCATTCCAAGGCCGGATGGGTCCGATGAGAAAACTGACAGCCAACTGTTTGAAAGGAAACAAATTAAGTGTGGTTTTCCCCGCCCAAGTAGATCTACTGTGGGCCGTCCTTTCTGAACCGGGAGTTACTCCAAGCCAGGTCCCGGGCGATTCGCGAAGTGTTCTCAAAACGGTGAGTCTCCTCCTTTGCGCTCCAGGAGTTCACGCAAACATGCAAATCGGGCAATCTGCTATCATTTTGCGGCCATGCCAAAAATCGCATCGCGCGTTTCACAATTGACGGGCGAAGGCGCGCTGGCGGTCTTCACCCGCGCCAAAGAACTCGAAAAAGAAGGCCGGTCCATCATTCATCTGGAGCTTGGCGAGCCGGACTTTCATCCCGCCGCTCCGGTGGTGGACGCGGTGAGGGCGGCTGTTGCCTCGGGACGCGATCGCTACGTTTCGACGCGGGGGCTTCCGGAGCTGCGCGCGGCCATCGCCGATTACTTGCAGCGCACGCGCAAGCTGGACGTCGCGGCAGAGCAGGTCCTGGTTGCGCCGGGCTGCAAGATGGCCCTGGCGCTGGCGATGATGGCCTTGATCGAGCCGGGCGACGAAGTTCTCTACCCAGACCCGAGCTTTCCCATCTATCCCTCGTTCACACGGGGCCTGGGCGCAGAGGCCGTTTCCTATTCGCTTCTGGAGAAGAACAAATTCCAGCCGGACATTGCGGAAGTCGCGGCGAAGATCTCGCCGAGGACCCGCATGCTCATCTTTAATTCGCCGAACAATCCTACTGGCACGGTTTTCAGCGACGCGGCGCTTGCGCAGCTCGCCGAGCTTGCCAAACAGCATGACCTGTGGGTTCTGGCCGATGAAATTTATGCGCGCATTCTTTTCGGTGGTGAATACAAATCCATCTGGATGCTACCGGGAATGGCGGAACGTACCGTCATCATTGATGGTTTCTCAAAATCCTTTGCCATGACGGGCTGGCGGTTGGGCTATGCCGTGGCGCAGAAGCGCACGATCGACGCCCTGGACATGCTCGTGCTCAACACCTTCACTTGCACCGCGGAATTCTCTCAGGTGGCAGCCATCGAAGCGCTCAACGATTCCACGCACGCCGTTCCTGCGATGGTCGCCGAATATCGCAAACGCCGCGACATTTTTGTCGAAAGACTGAACAAGATTCCCGGTTTCCGCTGCCAAATCCCGGACGGCGCCTTCTATGCCTGGGTGAATATCGAAGACACCGGAATGAGCGCGGAAGCTGTGCAGAAACTCTTGCTGGAAGAAGCCGGAGTCGCGGCTATTGCCGGCGCGGCGTTCGGCGCCGAGGGCAAGAATTACTTGCGCTTTTCGCTGGTCAGCGCTACCCATTTACTGAAAGAGGCACAGGAGCGCATCCAACGCGTGTCCTTGCATTGGCGGGCAACTACCCACGCGACAGCGCCGTGACCCGAGGGAGAACTAAAGCCATGAGCCAATCCTCCGGACTCAAACATATTCCCTGGAACCAAGTCGTGCGTGAACCGCTCAACGACAAGATCGACCGGGAGATGCTCCACGGCGACAAATTGATGCTCGCGCGCGTGTTTATGAAAAAAGGCGCGCACGTGCCGAAGCACCAGCACCACAACGAGCAGGTCACCTACATCCTGGAAGGCGCGCTGAAATTCGCGATTGACGGAAAAGAAATTGTCGTGAAAGCCGGCGAGGTGCTCTGCATTCCTTGCAATATGCCCCACGAAGCCTGGGCCCTGGAAGATACGCTGGACTTGGATGTGTTCACGCCGCCGCGCGAGGATTGGCTCAACAAAACGGACGATTACCTGCGTCACGGGCGCTGATCTTCAGTAGACTCCGTGGTTCGAGCCCTCGGCCTGATTTTTCGCCTCCAGAAAATGCAACGAGTTCTTTACCGGCTTGCGGGAGGAAGATAAGCCCGCTGATATTTGGCGATGTCCACCTTCTGCCAATCGCCGCGCATGATGCCTTCGCGGATCTGCTCCGGCTTCTTGCCCCGGCGCGTTTGTTCGTAGGAATAGAACGCTTCTTTCATGCAGATGTCGCAGCCCGAGCCGTGCCTGCTTACAAAACAGTCCAGCAGGCTGCCGTGCCCCTGGCTGCGGTCGCAGTGGCAATAGCAGGGCTGCTGATAGAGCACCTTCTTCACGCGCCCCGCTACCACATAGGCGTTGAAAATGAGCTTGTCGCTGAACAAGGACGGCTCCATCGTTGGCGGCAGCTCGCCCTGCGCAGGCTGTGCGTGGTAGGCCGGCACGGGTTCATCGGCGGAAACGTGCTGCATCCCAGGCATCGGCGGGGCCTGAGAAGAAGCAAACTGCGGACCCAACAGCAGGGCCGCGGCGATCACCAAAAGCGCACTACACGTAAGAAACTTGCCCAAATGTCGCATGGAACCCCTCTCTCCGGCTGAGATGGTGTATTCCCACTGTACGTGGGCTTGGGGCGAAATTCCAGTTGCGTGCCGCATCCGGCAAGGGTTCCGCGCTTCCCGTTGCGCATCTCTCCCCCTCCGTTACGCCGAGCGTGGCGATCGGAGACGCCATTTCGGTGGCGTCGGAGATTCCGGCTCCTCTCAGAAGGGATCCCTCTGCCTCCTCGTGTCTCGCTGCGTTTCCCGTTCCGATTCGGGAGGGAAGTGTTGGCGACGGAGTAACTCCCTCCCCCCGCCAGTTTTTGTGAAGCGTGTCAAAACAAAGGGGTTGCAGGCGCGAGTGTGCGTAACGATGTGAAAACAGGGGACTTAGAGACACGCTGGGTGGCCCAGTCGCTGATGCTTGGTTCGCCTTTTCCCTTGCGTGTGACATCACCGGGATAAGGATACCACCTTTATAGTTGAATGAAGTGTTATGATGCGGGGGGTGCCCCACACGTCGGTTTTACGTGTGGGGTTCTTGGTGTTGTCTTATGCCGAAGGGCCTGAAAAGGTACTACGAGCGCGGGGCCGGCACTTTCTCACGTTTAGCTGTTACCGGCGCTTGCCGCTGCAGGGAATGTGTTATGCAATTTCCGGGGAATTGGCCGAAAAATCACGGTGGGCATACGATGCACGTTCTGCTAGGTGCTTTCCCCGCAGGTGGCGCTGAACGCGGCGGCCCCACGATCTTACGAAGGTGTAATTCAGGGCGCCGCCAATGGCCGAACTGGCCAAAGGCACCATACGGCCCACCCACTTCTCCGCGCTTTCTTCGCCGATGCGCACAGCCAGCCGGCCCGCCAGCCGCGGCGCGAGTTTCTCCACCATTTGCTTTTCCGCCAGATCCTTGCTGAAGTCGATTCCGGCCGCCGCGGCCGCCGCCATCCACAATTCAATGCGCTGGTCGCTGCCTTTTTCTTCAAAGCCATAGAGCAGGCAAAGCCGCTGGATCAAGCGCAAGGTGATGACCGTCAGCAGGCTGGCGTCCGGCAGCAGCGTCATTATGCCACCCAGGCCAAATCCGGCTCCCTGAGCCAAAGCCAGGCGCTGTGCGTCGTGAATCAGGCGGTCGGCGATGGCATCCAGCTTGTCCAGGGGTACATCCTTCATCCGGCCAAAGTGCGGCACCCACAACTCATGCTTCTGGGACAAGTACTTACGGAAGTCTTCCGGGTCGATCTCGACGGAACGCAGTCCCCGCAACATGCCAAAGCGCAGGAACCTTCCGAAGGTCCTCCCTGCCAGCGATTTGGGTAACCGTGCCATGGACTTAAGCATCCTACGGCGTTTGGAGCCGGTCAAGGTGCGTTACGTTGCATACAACGGACCAGGGGCATATTGACCTGCTCGCGGCATTAGGACTGAGGTCCTACTTGACGCGGAACGCGATTTAGGTAAACTGCGTTTTTCGATATGGCGACACTCGCTCCATTCATGCCGGCCGAAATCACTACGGACCTGGAGTTTCCGCAGCGTGAAGCGGCCTTTTTCTATGGGCTATTCCTGCGCGGGCATTCTGCGGAGAGGCTGCGGCAGGATATCGAAGTGCCCCCTGCGGTGCTGGCCAAGTGGCACAGGGAAGTGGAGCGCGAGCCGCAACTCCGCGATGTGCTAGGCCGCATGGTGGAATACCGCCGCCACGTTTTGGCCATTTTCGATTCGCTGATCGGTTGCGAAGTGCAAGACCGCCGCGTCCAGTAGAGCTTCCGCGCCGCGCGACCCTCGTTCAAGAGTTCTTCCTCCGTTCGACGTGAATCCTCCCGCTGCGATTTCACCATGGCAGGCAACTTAGGGGCATCTTTCCCCCGTCTAAATAGAATCGGGGCCAAGTCTCTTCGAATGAACAAGATTACTGAATTGACGCCGTCTATCCGTAGGATTAGAATCCAGAGGTCGTTAGGGTGTCCCAATGTCAAAGATTCTTCGGACCTTTTCCACCTATCTAACAAGTATCGCGTTTCTCGCCTTGCCGGTGTGCGCACAGCAGGTGCAACAGCCCCAGGATCCCGGAGCTCAGCTTCCTCCCGCAAATCAAAAGCTGAGCAAAGAACAAAAGCAAAAAATGAAGAAGACCCTCAAGGAGTTGGAGGGTCCTTACCGGACTTGGCTGAACGAGGACGTCATCTACATCATCTCGCCGGAAGAGCGCAGCGCCTTTCTGCAACTGGAAACAAACGAAGAGCGCGAGCAATTCATTGAACAGTTCTGGCTGCGACGCAGCAGCAACCCCGATCTGCCCGACAATGACTTCAAGGAAGAGCACTATCGCCGCATCGCGTACGCCAACGAGCATTTCGCTTCCGGCATTCCTGGATGGAAGACAGATCGCGGGCGCATCTACATCATTTGGGGCAAACCCGACGAAATCGAAGCACACCCCACCGGCGGCACCTATGATCGCCCCGAGGACGAAGGTGGCGGGTCTACGACGACGTATCCGTGGGAAACATGGCGATACCGGTACCTGGAAGGGATTCAGGAAAACGTCATATTGGAGTTTGTGGATCCCACAGGTTCGGGCGAATACCACCTGACCATGGATCCGTCTGAGAAGGACGCCTTGCTCCATGTTCCCAACGCTGGTCTGAGCGATTTGGAATCAATGGGCCTGGCATCGAAAGCCGACCGGTTCAGCCGCTCGGATGGCACGTATCTTCCGACGACCATGGGCGGAACACCATCCAGCCTGAACGAGTTCACCCGGCTCGAACTCTACGCCAAGGTGCAGCGGCCTCCGGAAGTGAAGTACAAGGATCTGGAAGCGCTGGTGACTTCGCGGATGGTGCGCGATCAGCTCCATTTCACCTATCGCACGGATTTCATGAAAGTAACAAGCGACACCGTGCTGGTGCCCGTCACGGTGCAGATTCCCAACCACCAGCTCCAGTTCAAATCCAAGGACGGTGTGCACTCGGCTTCGATGAACATTTTCGGGCGTGTCAGCACGTTGACCGGCCGCACCGTACAGACCTTTGAAGATTCCGTCAGCAAGGATTTTCCAGACTCGCTCTTCCAGCAGTCCGTGAAGCTCTCTTCCATTTATCAAAAGGCGCTGCCGTTGCGTCCGGGATTGTACCGCCTGGACCTGGTGATCAAGGACGTGGAAAGCGGCAACGTTGGCGTGGTGAACGCGCGCCTCGCTGTGCCCCGCTACGAGGATGAAAAGCTGGATGCCAGCACTTTGATTCTGGCGGACCAGATCGAGCATGTGCCTGCCAAGCAAGTTGGCACGGGCCAGTTTGTTCTGGGTTCTTCCAAAGTCCGGCCGCGCCTGGACGGCGATTTCACCAACGCCGACAAGCTGGGCATCTATCTTCAGGTGTACAACCTGAAACCCGACGAGAAGACCCACAAGTCCAACGCCACTTTTGTATACACCGTCAAGAAGGGCAATCAGCAGGTCATGCAGTTCAAGGAGACCTCGGAGGAAATGAAGCAGACTGGCGACCAGGTCACCATTGAACGCCTGCTCCCTCTGGCAACCCTGGCGCCGGGTAAGTATACTCTCGAGGTCAGCGCCACCGACGCATCATCGCAAAGCAGCATTTCGCGGTCGGCTGACTTTTCGATCAGGAACCCTTTGGAACCCAAGACTGCGGCGAACGCTACCCCGGGGAGGTAAAGCGACGTGAAGCACGGCCCTCTCCTGTGCTTCGGAGTATTGCTGGCTTTCGCTATGGGTGTGAGCTGGGGCGCTCTTCCTGCAACAGCGCAAACTTCCCCGAAGCCTTCTTCTGGGACGGTATCCGGCGTGGTGCGTGACTCCGCCGGCATTCCGCAGCTTGGCGCAACCGTGGAAATGTTCTCGGAGGCGCCGGGGGTCCTTGCCGCGCGTCAGTTCCTGACAAATACACAAGGCATTTTCAAGGGCGATAAGCTCGCGCCGGGTTTCTATACGGTTCGCGTGACGCTGGCCGGATTCCTGCCCAGTCTTGAGAAGCACATCCGCATCTCCTCGAATCTGACGACCGTGGTGCGCGTCCAACTGGAATCCATGTTCGCCTCGGTCGAGCAACTCCGCCGGCCGCCCACCAACGGCGCTGCGGAGCCTGACGATTGGAAATGGGTATTGCGTTCCGCTCCGGGTCTGCGTCCCGTACTCCAGTGGACCGAAGACAGCGCTCTCTCCGCCTCCACGATGGTGCTGGAAACGAATACTTACCGTCCACACGGCCGCGTCGAACTCACCAACGGCGCGCGGCGTCCCGGCTCCATTTCCAGTATTGGCGCCGCGCCAGGCACTTCTTTTGCCTACGATCAGCCCATTGATCGTTACAATCGCATCGTCTTTGCAGGACAGGTCAGCTATGACCAGGACTCTCCCGCTGGCGGCCTGGCCGCGATTTGGCTGCCTACCGGTTCTTCGGCTACCGGGCCGCAGAGCACTATCGTACTTCGCGAAGCAAAAATTGGGCCGCAGGGTCCCACCTTCCGCGGGGTGCGTCTCGATCAAACCGGGTCGCTGACCTTTGGCGAGCGCTTCCTGCTGCGCGTAGGCGGCGAATATGTTCTTGTGGGCACCGGGTCTTCCGCGTGGAGCGTCCGTCCGCGATTGAAATTGGAATCCCGCCTTGCTTCCAACTGGTATTTGAATTTGATTTACGCCTCTCTGCCCACTACTGGCGTCCCGAGTGATACCCTCGCTTCCGATCTCATCGCTGGGAACGCTCCCAGCAATTTAAGCAACGCCCTCAATCAGCTCGATACCTTCCCGGCATTGCTTTGGCGCAACGGCCGGCCCGTTCTTGAGAATGGCCAGCACGAAGAAATGGCCTTGGAACACAAGATGGGAAGCCGGGGTGCGCTCCAAGTGGCTGCCTTCCACGACGACAATCGTGACGTCGCCATATATGGCCGCGGCATGGACCTGCCGTCTTCCGAGTTTATTCAGGATTACTACTCGAAAGGATTTGCCTACGACGGAGGATCCTCTTCGGACTGGGGCGCGCGTTTGGCCTTGCGCCAAAAGATCACTGATGACGTGGAATTCACGACCGTCTATGCGTTCGCGGGTGCGCTCGTTCCCACCAGTGACGACGAGGGAGTGCTGCGCGAGGCGCTCCGCACGATGCCACGCCATTCTCTCGCCGCCAAGGTCAGCGCCAAAGTTCCCCGCACGGGCACCAGCCTCAGCACTGGTTACAAATGGGTGAGCGGCATGAGCGCGTCTCGCGTAGACCCCTATGGTGAGAGCATTTATCAAATCAATCCCTACCTGTACATCGGCATTCGCCAGCCTCTGCCGAAGTTTGCGCTGGGGCGTTGGGAAGCCAACGCAGAATGCGACAACCTGTTTGCGCAAGGCTATGTGCCCCTGAGCACACCGGAAGGTTTGGTGCTTCTGGTGCCCGCATTTCGGAGCTTCCGAGGGGGTTTGAGCCTGCAATTCTAGTTGGATGTGAGCTTCTGGAAAGTTGTATTCATCCTACCAGAAAGTGGAAGTCGCTTCGCCGGAGTTCGCCCTGACTCTGGAAGTGATTGAATCATAAGCATTTGATATGATGGCAACCTACCAAAGATTGGAACACGAGTTGCACACTATATATTAGTAACGGAGTCTGTCAGTCGGCCTTAGCCATGAAGGAGAATCTAAGAGTACGGGTAGGTGCGGTCGTCCTCGCGCTGGCGACGCTGGCGGCGGTGACCTACGCTTGGATCAATTTCCGCCAACGCTCCGAGTTTGATTTGGTCGATGATGGCGTTGCCTGGTCGGACAGTGCGGCAGGTATTGAAGCATGGCGCGTGGCTCCCGATTCTCCCGCGGCGGGCGCAGGGATCCGCCCCGGCGACCTTCTCCTGACCATCAACGATTCTGCCGTTCCTAACGCGGCGCACGTGGCGCGCCGCCTGTACCGCGCGGGCCTTTGGACACAACTCCGCTACAAGCTCACGCGTAATGGGGAAGAGTTTGAAACCCGCCTGATCACCACTCCCGCGCATAAGCCGATTACCGTCGAGAACTACCTGCGGGTTGTCGGCCTGCTCTATCTTTTCATTGGACTGTTTATTTTCATCCGGCGGTGGAACGCGCCGCGCGCGGTGCATTTCTATGTTTTCTGCCTAGTCTCGTTCATTTTGTATTCGTTCCAGTACAGCGGAAAACTGGACGCCTTCGATTTGGAAGTCTATTGGTCCAGCGTGGCCGCGCGACTCCTGGCGCCGGCCCTGCTGCTGCACTTTGCCCTCGTTTTTCCGGAACGCACGGAGTCGGCGCGCAAGTCACTTTTGAAATTTGCGGCAGTCTACGCGCCGCCCCTGGCTCTCTTGCTCGTTCACATTCTCGCTGCCGTGAATGCGCTGGGTTTTGTTCCCACGACGCGCTCGCGCGTACTCCTCGAAGAGCTCGAATTGAGCTTCCTGGGCACCTATTTTGTCGCCGCCGGGCTGGTCTTCTACCTCAGCTACCGCCGCTCCCGCTCGGGGGTGCTTCGCCAGCAGGTGAAATGGCTCACTGCCGGCACGCTGGCGGGCAGCCTCCCATTCATTTTGCTGTACATCATCCCATACGACTTCAACGCTGCCACGCTGCCCTGGATGCAGTTTTCCGCGCTCAGCCTGGTACTCATTCCGCTGTGCTTTGGTTACGCCATCATTCGCTACCGCTTGATGGATGTGGACATCATCTTCAAGCGCGGCCTGGCCTATACGGCGGCCACAGCGGCGGTCGCGGCCATCTATTTCGCACTGGTCGCGCTGATTGCCGAAATTTTCCATGCGCAGACCAGCGGGCCCGTTGCCGGCATGATCGCCATCGTGATCGCCGCCTTTCTCTTCCAGCCTTTCCGCGAAGGCATTCAGGCGCGGCTCGATCGCTTCTTTTATCGCGACCGTCTCGACTATCGCCGGACGCTCATCGAATTCGGCAGCACGCTCACGAACGAAGTGCGGCTGGAACCCATGCTGGGGTCGGTGATGGACCGCGTTTCGCAGACGCTGCTTGTCGACCGCCTGGCCATCTTCGTCGAAGATCCGCAGCGACCCGGCGAAATGCGGCTGGCGCGCTCCATGGGCGTGCGCCTTGCCGAACCGCTGGACCTCAGCTTCATCGCCTCGACCCGGCCGGAATTCCTGCGTGGCCCTCTTTTCTTTGAATCCTCGCGCAGCGCCCAGGAAGCCGACGATACCGTACGCCGCACCCTCGAACAGCTCGATCTCAATTACTTCATCCCATGCCGCATTCGCGAACACACCGTGGCTGTTCTTGGGCTGGGGAAAACCGTTGACGGTGATTTTCTTTCCAGTGATGACGTCGAACTGGTTCAGACCATCGCCGGCTACGTGGCCATCGCGCTGGACAATTCGCAACTCTATTCCTCGCTCGAGCAGAAGGCTTCCGAAATTGCCCGCCTCAAGGATTTCAGCGAAAACATCGTCGAATCACTGAACGTCGGCGTGCTGGCCGTGGACCTTGAAGGCACGGTAGAAGCCTGGAATAGCCGCATGGAACAGGTCTTCGGCGTGCCGCGCGACGCAGCCGTGGGCCAACCCCTCGGCAAGCTGCTGCCGGCGGAACTCGCTTCGGAAATTGCCTCCCGCGACGATCAGGAGCAGATCACCGGCATTTACAAGCACCGCTTCCAGCGCCAAGGGCGCTCTCTGATTCTGAATGTTTCGATCACGCCGCTGGTGGGCAAGTCAGGCGAGCGCATTGGCCGCCTGCTTCTGTTCGACGACGTCACGCAGCGCGAACGCATGGAAGAGCAGATGAGCCAGACGGAGAAGCTCACCTCCCTGGGACTGCTGGCCGCGGGAGTCGCGCACGAAGTCAACACCCCGCTGGCCGTGATCTCCAATTACATCCAGATGCTTGCCAAGCAGATGCCCGATGGCGATCCACGCCACTCCATCATCGAGAAAATAGTCAAGCAGACCTTCCGCGCCAGCGAAATTGTCAATAACCTGCTGAATTTCTCGCGAACGGGCGCCGGCGAACTAGCCGATGTGGACCTGAATCGCGTGGTCGAAGAAACACTCTCGCTGGTCGCGCATCCCCTGAAGACATCGCAGATTCGCGTGGTCAAACAGCTCAGCGATGGCCTTCCGCCGGTGCGGGGTTCCGCCAACAAACTGCAACAGGTCTTCCTGAATCTCTTCTTGAACGCGCGCGACGCCATGCCTGCAGGCGGGATGCTGGAAGTGCGCACCACCGCGCACAATGGCAGCGTTGAAATCGAGGTTGTTGACACCGGCAACGGCATTCCCCGTGAACATATCCACAAGATTTTTGATCCCTTTTTCACAACCAAGGCAACAGGGCGTGGCACAGGTCTGGGCCTATCAGTGACCTACGGGATCATCAAAGAGCATGCCGGTAGAATTGATGTCCGCTCGACGCCAGGCCGGGGCACTTCGTTCCACGTCGAGTTCCCGGCCGTCAGGAAAGCGGTCCATGTCTAAAGGCTCGATTCTTGTCGTTGACGATGAATCGGAGATTCGCGAAGGCCTCGAACTGCTCCTAAAGTCGGAAGGGTACCAGGTCTCCAGCGCGGAATCCGGCCAAGTGGGGCTCTCCCGTCTGGAAGAACGACCGTTTGACCTGCTGCTGCTCGATGTCAGTCTTCCCGACCGCAACGGCATTGACATGTTAAAGGAAATTCATCGCCAGGACCCCCATCTACCCATCGTTCTGATTACGGCCTATGGCTCCATCGAAATGGCCCGGGCCGCGTTTAAGAGCGGGGCAATGGACTACATCACCAAGCCGTGGTCCAACGATGAGCTTCTGGTGCAGGTGGCGCAGGCCGTGGAGGCGCGGCGTCTGCGCGACGAAAATATCCACCTGAAACGCGCGCTCAAACAGCGTTTCAATTTTCCCAATATCATCGGCAAGAGCGACAAAATGCTCGCGCTCTTTGACCTGGTCGCCCAGGTTGGGCCTTCGCGCTCCACGATTTTGATCAGCGGCGAAAGCGGCACCGGAAAGGAACTCATCGCCAAGGCCATTCACTCGGCCTCGCCACGCGCGGACAAGGCTTTCGTGCCCGTCAACACTGGCTCCATTCCCGTCGATCTGCTCGAATCGCAGCTCTTTGGGCACGTTAAAGGCGCTTTCACGAGCGCCGTGGCTTCCAAGAAGGGGCTCTTCGAGGTAGCCGATCAGGGCACCATCTTTTTCGACGAAATCGCCACCGTCAGTCCGGAAACCCAGGCCAAACTCCTGCGGGTGATTCAAGAGCGCGAATTCATGAGGCTGGGCGGCACGGAGCAAATCAAAGTGGACGTCCGAATTGTCGCGGCCTCCAACGTCGATCTCCTCTCCCTGGTCAAGGAAGGCCGCTTCCGCGAAGACCTGTATCACCGCCTGAACGTCATCCATCTCCACTTACCCCCTCTGCGCGACCGCCGTGAGGACATCCCTCTCCTTCTGGTCCATTTCATGGAGCGCTTTTGCCTGGAGAACACCAAACCCTTGCGGCAGTTCACTCCGGCGGCGATGAAGCTGCTCATGGATTACGACTGGCCGGGAAACGTCCGCGAACTCGAAAACGTCGTCGAACGCGCCGTTGTTCTCTCTACCCAGGAACGCGTCGATGTGGACCTCCTGCCCGATTCTTTTCGCAGCAAGGAGATCGTCCGCGGTGTGCGCCTGCAGCTTTCGGAGTTTCTCCCGCCTTTGCCGGGCGAAGCGGGCTCGCGAACCGCGGCTGACAATCCTAATCCTTCTCTCTTTCAGATCATCGATGAGGTGGAGCGCCGCATCATTGTGGACATGCTGGAGCGCACGGGCTGGAATCAGACCGAGGCGTCGGAGCGCTTCCTGATCCCCCTCTCCACCCTCAATCAGAAGATCAAGCGGCTCGGCATTGACGTCCGTCGGCGCGGCCGCAGCGACGAAGTGGTTTCGGCCACGACCGGGAAATGAAGTCCGCACCTTCGAGCCGGGGTACCCTCGGCCACGACCCATCACATCGACGCGGACTCGATGCCATCCTTCGGGGTGCCGCCTCCGCATAGCCGGATTCTGTCTCCGTATTCCACAAGTCTCCTTGCTGGTGCGGAATCGCTTTGGGAATGGAGAACAGCACAACCGGTCTAGTCTTTGGAACACTATGTTGTCCTCCTCTGCACTATTAACCCTGGATTTTGGGTTCGTTCCGCAAATTGTGCTGGACGGCGCCCGGGAGTCCGATCTCTCCGAAACAGCCGGAATTGGGTTCGTTCCGTCATTTGCACCCGGCGGTTCGTCCGGAGGGAGACCGGCTTTTTCGGTTAGGATGTCCGCGAGCGACTTCTTGGGACGCTTGCAAGAGCTGTGGACGTTGCCGGCACTTGGTACTTGCGGTTGTCCGCCAGTTAGGTTCTTTGGCATATTTGTGACCGTCGGAGCCGAAGCTTCCGAATTCACTTCGACTCTGCACGAAGTGCGCTCGTTCCGCAAAATGGCAATTCCGGAAACGGTTCAGGGGCTGGCGTGCAAGGGACGGCTAGCCCATTGTCTTCGCCGCCCGGCTCTCGGTCGGGATGGTTCGTTGGGTTTTCTTTACGCTTGTCTTGGACACGCTCCAATTCCTTGATGGCTTGGAACAATTGGCGGTTGATGGAACTCTGGAAACGAAGGATACGGTCTACGCCATTCATATGGAAGGCTTGTCTTTGACCGAGGTATTGGGACTCAAATTCCAAGAGCCGGGACAAGCGAATGGATTCGGTGATGACTTTTTCGGTAAGGAGCCCCTCCATATAGCCAACGGGTTCGTAGTATTCCCAGATGCCGGCGGCTAATTCACGGTATGCCTGCCAAAGTTTGTCACCGACTTCACCCGTCGGTAGCGGCTGGCGGGCAAAAAAGCCGTGTTTGCGGCTGTTCTGTTTGCTCTTTTCCTTCCCTTCGGCTGTCCTCGGACCAGTCGAGCGCTCGGCATTGGCACGATTCGCGGCAAGCTTTTGCGGCGAAATGGGGCGCTTTTCCTCCTTCTCGGCTGGTTCCTTCGGCAAGGACGTTGCGGTCACTGGAGGATCCCCGGGTGGAATGGTAGTCTCCTGACCTGTCGCCGTAGGTGGAGCTTCATCGGCTGCCAGCCCCGCGGCATTGGTTTCTAAAACATCACACTGCAGAGTAGTGCTTTTTTCGATCTCGGACATATATATGTCTCCTTCATATCGAGGCAACTTTTTGTGCCTCTACATAGGGATCTGGTAGCGTAGTTTTTGAAACACTGACATTCGCGGCGCGGCCGAAGGGAACCTCCGGAGGGCCCGCCGCGGGAGGGGCGCGCGGCAACGCTCTGTTTCCGTCTCCTGACAGCCGTTGGAAGGCTTCACACTTCTGGCGCGGGCGGGCACACCTTCGGACCGTTTGCCCTTTTCACTTCAGTCGGCCTTCGCCGTGCAGCCATCCGTTTGGGGTGGCTCGATCAGGCACTCAGTGAAGTCCACCGGGTCGATCCATACGCGGAGAGAGCATTCGAGGAAGGCCATGAGAGGTTTTTCACTCGGTTGTTCGCGGTCGTCCGGATCGTTGCGGCGCGCTTGCTCACACGCCGCGAGACGTCGCTCGCAGGCTTTCTCGTTTCCACGTAGTCCCCCCCGCGACCGACCAGGTAGCACCAGTGTCCAAGCTCTCGAGCAACGTCGCGTGGGACATCAAGCGCGCCACGCGGCCCTCCGAGACCTATCCGCTGGGAGCCACATCTAACCGGGCAACCTTTGCCCGGCCCGCCGGCAACCGAGCGCCGAGTGGGCGCGCAGCCTACCGTGGAGTAGCGCACTGTCCGTCGTAAGTTTAGGTGCGCGAAAGGTGCCTTTCTACAAAGGTGTGCCGGCGATTGTTTTAGCCGGTCATTCGTGGAAAATCTCTGTGGGGGAATCCAAACGACTACAACAACGAAAGACGAAGACAATGCCGTGCTCATGATCGCCGCAACACTTTTGGGGGCGAGTCTCCATAAACTTCGTTGTTATGGCATGGATATCGACGCACACCTGGTCTTGAACCAGAAGTGAAAACACTATCTTATTGGCCCGCTATGCTTTGTTCTGTGTCGAACATGCTGATCTTGGCTGGTATTCGGGAACTATCGGACTCAATCGGTTGTTTGATCATCTCGTTCCTCGGATAAGATCTTCGATGGAGCTCATGGCAATGAACAGCGACATGCCTGGTCAGGACGATATTCAGGAGCGCCTAAAAACAATGCAAGAGGAATGCCAACGGCTTCGTGAAGAGAATGTGCGTCTCCGTGCGATGCTCGGGATCGATCATTCGCCCGTCACTGAACCCGTTCCCCAAGCCTTTCCGGTCCCAAAGCTCTCGTCCACCACCAGAAGTGGTGTTTCCACGCCAAAAGAGAAGATCTCGCTCTTTCGAAATCTGTTTCGTGGGCGCGAAGACGTTTTCGCCATTCGGTGGGAACGAAAGGGCGGCAAATCTGGCTATTCACCTGCCTGCATCATGGACTGGCGTGCCATCCATGCATCGAGACCAGAAGAACGAAAGAAGGTTGCCCGCAAAACCAGGATGCTCCAGCCACTGACGGATGACGCGATTCGTGATCATCTAACTGGAAAGCACACGGTCGGCATTTACCCACTTCTGCCTGACGACACCTGCTGGTTTCTTGCAGTGGATTTCGACAAGAAGTCCTGGGTAATTGATGCAGCGGCGTTTGCCGCAACATGCAGACGATTTGAGGTCCCCTTCGCAGTAGAACGCTCGCGGTCAGGAAATGGCGCGCATGTGTGGATATTCTTTGATTGTCCGGTATCCGCTGCCGATGCGCGAAGGCTGGGATGTGCCTTGTTGACACGCACCATGGAGAATAGGCATGAGATTGGCCTTGATTCATACGACCGCCTTTTCCCCAACCAGGACACCATGCCCAAAGGCGATTTCGGAAATTTGATTGCGTTGCCATTGCAAAAGCGTTCCCGAGAACAAGGCAACAGTGTGTTCTTGGATGAACTGTTTCAGCCTCATGCTGATCAGTGGAGGTTCTTAGAGTCCGTTCAGAGAATGCCAATCGATCAGCTCGCTCGAATAACATACGCGATAGCTCCCGAGGGGAATCCTATCGGAGTGCACCTCCATTTGCCCGATGAAGACGAGGGCGAAGCTCCGTGGCTCTGGCGCCCTTCACGGAAACGGAAGGAAAGACAAATCACAGGTCCGCTGCCGCCGAATGTTCGTGTGGTGGCGAGCAATCTAGTCTATATCGAAAAAGAGGGTCTGCCGTCCGGGATGGTAGATCGCCTGATTCGCATTGCCGCTTTTCAAAACCCTGAATTTTACAAAGCTCAAGCGATGCGGCTCTCGACCTACGGTAAGCCGCGAGTCATATCCTGCGGTGAAGTCTTCCCCGAGCACATCGGCCTTCCAAGAGGGTGCATGGAAGAAGTAGTCCGTGTTTTTAAGTCACATCACATCAATGTGGAACTTCATGATAAACGAACTGCAGGGCGACAAATCGATGTTTCTTTCCACGGTGAATTGCGGCCTGAACAACGAGACGCCATTGAGCGCGTGCTTGCTTATGACCAAGGCATACTCTGTGCGCCAACGGCATTCGGAAAGACGGTGGTGGGGGCTTGCCTTATCGCCAAACGAGCGGTCAGCGTCCTGATCCTCGTGCATCGGCGTCAATTGATGGACCAATGGCGCGAGCGATTGGCGGCGTTTCTAGCTTTGCCGATTGAACACATCGGACAGTTCGGGGGAGGAAAAGCCAAGAGAACCGGCTTGATTGATGTTGCTGTAATCCAAAGCTTGCAGCGTAAGGGAGCAGTTGAAGATTTCGTTGCGGACTACGGACACGTGATTGTGGATGAATGTCATCATTTGTCAGCCGTCACGTTTGAACGAGTCCTTCGCGAAGTCAAAGCAAGATACGTTTTGGGATTGACGGCAACACCGACTCGAAAAGATGGCCATCAACCCATCATCTACATGCAGTGCGGCCCGATTCGTTTTAATCTCAGCGCGAAGAAAGCTGCCGAGTCTTCACCACTCCAACATAAGGTTTTCCCACGGATCACTGATTTCCGTTGGAATCAGCCGGATAACGAGACGGCTATCCAAGATATTTATGCTGCTCTTATCGCTAGCCAAGGGAGGAACGACCTTATCATCCGAGACCTTCAGCAGGCTTTGTCCAGCGGACGTTCACCACTTGTTCTGACAAGTCGAACGGAACATCTCGATTATTTGGCTGGACGCTTGAGTGGAGTTTGTCCGCACATTTTCATTTTGAAAGGTGGAATGGGCACCAAGCAGAGAAAGAGACTGGCGGAATCTCTCGCAGCCGTTCCTTGCGATGAACCGCGCGTGATCCTAGCGACCGGAAGTTACCTCGGCGAGGGATTTGACGACTCGCGTCTTGATACGCTTCTTCTTGCCATGCCCATTTCGTGGAAAGGTACGCTGCAACAGTACGTGGGCCGCCTGCATCGCCTCCACGAAAATAAGAGCCAAGTCCACGTCTACGACTACGCGGATGTGATGGTGCCTATACTGGCGCGCATGTACAAGAGGCGGTTGGCAGGATACTCCGCACTCGGCTATACAGTTGTCGAAATTGATGCCGCAACTACAATCTGAACTCAGTGATGAAGAGAGGTGAAAAAACGCATCGTTGGAAGTTGTGAAAATAGAGACTTCGGCGCCTTGTTCAGAGGGGCTCGAATCCGCGACACTTTGCTTAGAAGGCAAACGCAGATACGTTAAGTAGCTGGTTCGTCTTGTCTTTTCCTATGCCTTGCATCACGGTTTTGCACGGTATTCGACAGTGTTTCTTCCCAATCTGTGCCTGAGTTCCGAAAACCAAATAGGCGGACAAATTGGCACCGATGCATAGAGGAGACTTCTGTTCGTCCGGCGACGAACCTTCAGTGCCTTGTTTGTTCATAATGACCGTACCGACCGTAGCAATTCCCCCCAGAGCGATTCTTGTGAGGCCGCAGTGTTGCGTCATAGCTCTTTCGCTCAAAGCGTTTGTTGCATACAGGACACCGAAACACATACACGGGTCCACCGGATAGGCGAGACTGCCGCACCTGCCCACCCCAACCTGACCCCACAGCACCACGACCTGCTGTCTGCGCCACTGCCAACGGACCACTCGGTGTCAACTCCACGGTGTAGCGCGGAATGAATGTCTGTTGCGTGATGCGTGCCCCGAGGATGCGGTCAAAGCGATAGGAACGATGCTGTCGATTTTGCGAACGGACCGCGTGGAGTACAACATTACCCTCTTGCGTTCGGCGCAGCGAATAGGGTTCGATAGTTCGTGTACCCCGCCTCCCGTCCTCACCGACATAGTCCAAATCGACACAGAGGTGGTTCGCAGCCGCAAATCTGATTACCTCGATCAATGGTGTGCTTCGCCCCGGAACGCGGAAAGCCCCGGCGGGCATCCGCAGGACCTGCTCGCCCGTGGCCAATGGATATGGAGCAACGGTTGCCGGTGCATGCGTCCCGCCGAGCCAGCCGAAAAACTCCGGCAGAGCGTTCCAGAAAGAATCGACCGGTGGTAACGCGGGCAATTGATGCCCCAGCATGTTCCCCCACTCCGCAACCAGTTCCTCTCGAAAAACAGCTAACGCCTCGAATCTTGGAAAGCCAATATTCTTGAAAGTACATTTCTGTTGGATTACGAAGCGAATGACAGCAGCAGCAGCTCGAGACTCACCGTTACGAAAAAGATTGATTACGTCGTAGAGGTCTCTAGGCCTCGATCGCTCGCCAAGTGCACGGACCTTTTCCCCAAACAATTCTTCGAAAGCGTAGCAACGTGCAGTGATGCCTTCCGCTGGCGCATCAGAATAGGCATGCCCTACTGGACGCAAAACTGTGGGCAAAACCACGATTTCGTCTGCCGTGAGGTCGAGTTTCACGCGCGGCAGATCGCTCGCCCGTGGCGCTATTAGACCGCGATAACCGACCCGACCCTCGCAACATCTCCCGCCACGCCTGTTGTTGTAGATCTCGAACCGGCGCTGATCGGGCGGTAGCTCGATGCCCACAGTTTCATAGAGCCAGTTACTCAGTTCCAGGAACCGTTGCTCCAGAAAAGTAGCATCCAGTTGCGTTGCATCGGTCAGGGTAAAATCCAGATCCTCGGAAAACCGATATGTCTCGAGAAAACATTTCTTGAGGCAGGTGCCACCCTTGAAGATCCAAGTACCAGCCAAGAGAGGGTCGCGGTAGATACCTGCGAGCACCCAGCCAAGAATGTAGTCCTTCTCCACAATGCGTGCTTCAAGACCAAATTCATTGGCAAGCCGGAGGATTTCCGCGCGGTCGATCACGGCGCTTTTTTCTCCGCCCAACTGGGCGGTATCCAAACACGCCATCGTTTTACCAACCTTCGGCTTGGCACACCAGGATCGAGCTTGGCATTTCCTGTGGTGAGTCGCTTGCGGCAGCCCGCGATCAGCTTTTCTGGTCCTCCTCGACGTTCTGCCAAAAATCCGAGGCGCTTGAAAACGGCACCATTGCCCAGTCGCTCGGCAGCGCTGATCAACTCATCCGGTGTGCCTTTCTTTTCGCTCAGATACTTCTCAAGACAGTCGCTTACGTGGCGAATCCCGCCGCCGATGGCTGGATCATCGAGCGTATCGATAATGGTCTTGGACGGATTTGATATCTCAACCTTTATCTTCCCACGCCAAAGCGTTTTCATGCCGAACATGGCTCGCCGCGAAGTCTGCTTGACGAAGAAATCCACGCCCTGAATATTTTTCTCCTTTCCGCGCACCGGGCGCGTCGTTAGCACGCAAACACTTCGAAAGATTTGTTCTGTAAGCCCCCAATGTTCGGCTGCCGTCCATCCACCGATGTATGCGGGCCCGAAGAGTGACGGCACAATCAGCCAGGGATCGTCGAGCACCTGGCTTTGACCGAGGGATGCCAGGGGCACCGGTGCGTACAGTCCCCGCCGCAATCGCTTGACCCACCCCTGCTTGCCCCATCGTGCCAACAGCTTAGTTGCTTTCCGCCTATCAACCTGGAGTGCGGACGTAACAGCCTCAACTGAGATGAGTGCTCCCGCCTTCTGCAGCACCTGGCTTAGCTGCGCACGGCCTTTCGGAATGGGGTTGAATTCGTCCATGAGGTATACTACAAACGTATCAAGTCCCCGTAAAGGGGATTAACAAGCATTATACTATACCCAACGGGTGTCAGGAGTTGAGGCAGCAGGCAGCAGGCAATGTGGCTAGAAGCCATCTGGCTCTGTTGACATCCTAGCAACTCCGTTGAAATTCGGAACGGTGATTGGCCAACTCTGTGGCTTTCTATGGAGGCAGGAGGCGCGATGGCCGAAGTTGGACTCCTGCCTTTTGCCCGCATCGCCCTGCAAGTTTCCCGGACGGTGCTCCCTCGCTACCGCAGCCGTTTCAGCAAGCACCAATTCACCCAGCCGCAGTTGCTGGCCATCCTCTGTCTGATGCGCTACGAGGATTGGACCTTTCGCGAAGCCGAAGTGCGGCTTGGCGAGCATCGCGAATTGCGCCAGGTGTTGGGGCTTGTGAGTGTGCCCGACTTCACTACGCTGTACCGTTTCTTGCAGCGTCTGGACGACCAGACCATCGACCGCGCGGTCGGCGAAACGGTGCGCCGGTTGCGCGGCACGCGGAGAAAAGGACGGCGGCGGGCTCGCGTAGCCGTGGATGCGACGGGCTTGGCGCAGGGAGCGGTCAGCACGTTCTTTGTGCGGCGCCTGCATCATCACACGGGCAAAAACCGCTGCCGTGGCGACACTGGCTGAAGTGGGTGGTCGCCGTGGATTTGGATCAGCAGTTCGTGTTGGCGCAACTCGCGCGGCGCGGCCCGTGGAACGACTGCGGCAATTTGCCTGCGGTTGTCGGAGCGGCTGCGGAGCAAACGCGTATCGGACTGGTGCTGGCCGACGCCGAATTCGACAGCGAGAGGAATCACACTTATATCCGCCAGCAACTCGGGGCACAGAGCATCATCCCCGCCAAGCGCGGGAAGAAAACCTGGCGTGTGCGCGGAGTGCGCGGCGAGATGCGGCGGGCATTTCCGCAACGCCTTTCTCGCCTCCGGGCCCTGATCGAGAGCCTGTTCAGTTCGGTAAAGCGCAAGCTCTCGGCACGCGCACCGGGTCGCTCGCTGCGCATGCAGATCCGCCAAGCCCTGCTGCTCGGATTGAGCTTCAATCTGTACCGTTTGAAACATCGTTGCCTTTTCTTAAGGATGTCAACAGAGCCACATAACTTCTAGTCGATGTTTGATTCGATGAAAAGGATCACCGCGTGGCTGAATTCCTCGGCCTTTTCTAGATACATCAAATGTCCCGCATCGCTGATGATCATGCGTTTCGATCCAGCCATACCCGCTTGGATAGCACCAGCATGAGCATGAACGTCAGGGATGTCGGCGTCTCCAACAAGAATGAGAGTGGGAATGCGAATCTGGGAAAGACGCGAGAGTGACGGTCTGGCAGGACGCACGAAGTCAGCATGAGTCATGTCATGCGGATTTGCAGTCAGAATCGCAAGAAGCCGCTCTTGAGCCGCCTTGTGTCCCGAAGCCAGCAGATACTTGACACTGTTGAAAATCACGGCTCGGAGCAAATTTTATTTGCCGTGACTATCCCCTGACGTGCTAATGGGTACTGCAGGGAGAGGAACAACACCGATGATGGGTCAGCAGAGCACATGGGCTGGACGATGTTTCTCTGCGCTCGATGTCTCAAGAAATCCTTCCGATCGTTAGCGAAGGTGTCCGGCGGTTTCGAGAATCAATAGCAGTTGTTGAGGCGAGACGGTCCGCCAGCCGTTTTGCGCATCGGCACGTCTCTGGAATGGTTCCAATTGCCGCCATGCTGTTTGTTTCGACACTCCAACATGAACCGCGACAGATTTTCTCCGGTGAGTGCGAGTTGTCATCAATCGTGAACGCGGGAATCCACTCGACTTGATGCAGATTAGTCAGAGGCAACAGTAATCCTTACACTTAGCTGTTTGACCTTCCGGATACCGCGGTGTCACTCAGTGGTTTCGGGATGAAGCTTTTTCACCAGGTTAGCCACGTTGGCGGCAAAGTGCCGGACCGTTTCGATACCTTCCGTATCCTTCCACACCTCGCCGGGCAGCCGGCCGAAGACCATGTTCCATTACTGGCCAGACCACCGATTGCGCTTCGCACTCTACAGAGGCCGTTAGTCATTAGCCCCGCTTTCCTCCTGCCCTTTTGAAATCCTCGCGGTAATCTCACTTTCTTGGCCAGAACCGACCGTCCCATCGCGTACACTAAGGTTGGATTACCAAGGAACGCTCCTTGCCGCTGCCAGGCCTATCCGATCTGCCCTTCTTCCGTACGGAATGGGCGGTGCTCCTCGAGTGCGCCTCTCCCGCATCGGATGCCCGGCGACTCGTAGCGTTGGCCGGCTCGGCGGATTGGTCCCGGTTGCTCATCCTCGCGGAGGAACACGGGGTCCTTGCGCATCTCGCAAAGCGTCTGCATGAGTTCGACGAGAATCTTGTTCCCGCGGAGATACGGCAGACGCTGCTGGAACGCCAGCGCGCGCAGGTTTTTTCCACGCTGCGAATGACCGCTGAGCTGTTTCGCCTCTTGGAGCTCTTCTCGGCCAAAGACATTCCCGCGCTCGTCGTCAAAGGACCGGTGCTGGCCATGCAGGCCTACGGTGATCCTGCGATGCGCAGCTACGGCGATCTGGACTTGCTCGTCCGTCAGCGCGACATCCGCCGTGCCACGGAGTCGTTGCAGGCCGCAGGTTACCAGGCCGCCGTTCCCCTCCGCGCCATCGACGCCGGCAAAATTCCCGGCCAGTATCTCTTCTCCAAGCCCGATGCTAAGCTGCTCGTGGAACTACACAACGACTTCACGTTGCGCTATTTCCCTCGCCGGCTCCCCATTGAAGAGTTTTTCGGGCGCCAGATTCGCGTGCGCCTCGACGGCCACGATACCCCGGCCCTTTCGGTGGAAGACGAGCTCGTGCTGATCTGCATTCACGGCGCAAAACATCTCTGGGAGCGGCTCATTTGGATTGCGGATGTCGCCGCGCTGGTTTCGCGGCAAACGGGCATCGATTGGGGCCGTGCGTCGGCATCGGCGAGAGCGGTGCGCGCCGAGCATCTGCTGAACACAGGGTTGCGCCTCGCTGCGGATGTGCTGCACGCACATCTCCCCGAAGACGTTTCCGCGCTCGTGCGACACGATGGTGTGGCGGCGAAACTCGTCGCGGGAGTTCTCCGCTGGCTGCCGGCCGCGGGTTATGCGCCACCGAGCCTGTTCCAACGTGCAGTGTTTCGCCTGCGCATGCGCGGCGGAGGGTTCTCAGCGCCGGCCTACCTGCTCAGACTTTCTCTTTCTCCCACCGAGGAAGATTGGCAACCAGGCGCTACAGACGACCGGCACGGCTTCCTCGAGGCGCTGCGGCGTCCCTTTCGCCTTGCACGCAAATATGGCCGCGGCAACAAATCCTGAGGCTGCTCCCCAGGTCTTCTTCTTGGCATCCATGCAGAGGATTCAAGTCCGTCTCTTCCGAGATCAGCAAAAAAAATCGCTCGCGCTTTTGTGGGGTGCGCGAGCGAACTCTTTTCCTATCTCGGTTGCTTACTTTGGCGTGAATGTCACTGCGAGCGAGCGGCTTCCACTTCCCATTGTGCCGGTGGAGGTTCCGATGATCGTCAGATTCCTGGCAATTGGCGCCGGTCTCCCGCAGCCGACCGAGGCCGTGAGAAGCACCACTGCTGTTGCCGGCCCTAGCGAGCGAAAAATCGAGGAGCAGCTTTAGCTAGTGCGTTGAAGGCGCGAGACCAATTTTTGCGAAGCGAAGAAAAGTGAGTGCCAGTCCTATCGCCAGACCGATGGCCAACAAAGAAAGCGTCGAAGGTTCTGGGACAGACGTCAGTGCGAGGGTACTCACGGAAGTTGGTGCGGTAGCACCGCTTGTGTCGCTTCCGTAATCGATGGTGGAGAAGGTGCCCATAAGCATGGTTGGTGCACTCTCTGGGCCGGTATAAAGCTGCGGCCCATAGGCGTTAATAAGAAGGCCGCCTCCGCTCTTAAGATCGAAACCTCCGCCCCAGAGAGAGTTGAAGAAATCAATAATGCCAACCATGGGGACGGGGTTATTGCTTTCCGAAAAGGACAAGCCAGGGATAGTGAAACCCTCACCAGGATAGGCATTGCCTGCGGCGATCACTGGGTTTGTCGGCAGTTCCCATGTGAAGGTAGTGCCGCCGCTCGTGTACGAATAATTGATCCCGTCCGCCCGGATTTGGCTGGCAGCAAGCAGCGAAAAGGAAAGAAGCAATAACGCAGCAGAAAACAGGATGGATGTTCGCATAAAAACACTTCCCCAGGAGTGATTCTGCCGCATGCGAATCGGCGCAAATCACCCTCATAGGGAACTTAGCACGTAAGGGGCCAACTGCGGCGGGGGAAGCGCATCGTAAAGGGCTAAACCTAAAAGACTTGTTTGACTCGCGGGTTCGAGTTAGCAGCTACCAGAGGCAAGTGGGTTCACGAATTGCCCAAGAATTTCCCCCATTTCCCCCACGGGACGAATTGGCGCGTTTTAGAACTTCTAAATCGGAACTGCAAGCGAGGGCTTTAGGCGGATACCTCGTCCTCGATCGGCTGGAGAGCACATATTGGGCTCTATAAGTTGTAAAACACCAGCTCTGGAGGGCCGGTTACGTCCAGCAATCTCCCCTGTCTTGGAGCCCAGCTCACTGCCTGAGTTCCCCCACGGTCCAGGAAGCGATGAACGTGGGCTTTGCATACGGCTTTTTCGGTTCTGTTTGACTGGTCTAGCCATTGCGAGCCTCTGTAAAGATCGCATACCGAACTCTTGGCCCTTGTCAGTTCCGAAAATTCTGACCCTTTTCATTCCGGAGATTCTGAGCCATCCGGCAGTAGCCGGAAAGGATAGAACTCTCCGAAGGTCAGCTGGAGGTTCACTTCCGGCGCCTGCACCTGGCGCACATGCGTCGAAGTCGAAGCGGCCTATTACGGCCTGCCCCCGGGGTGGATCGGTCGAAGCGTCAAAGTGCAATGGGATGCGCTGCATGTGCGCATCCTGCATCCCGGCACGAAGCAACTTCTTCGTGAGCATATCCGCCAGAAGCGCGGCTGGTATCGCATCAAGAGCGAAGACTACCCAAAGAAAATGCCGTTCAGTACCGCCCAACTGTTGCGCCGCGCGGGCCACGCGGGAACCCAGGTCGGCGTACTGTGTGTGGCCATCTATCAGCGACAAGGTGAGGCGGGTATTCGCCGCATCCTGGGGATCCTGTCCTTAGCCAAGAAATACGGTACGGCGGCTCTGGAAGATGCCTGTGCTGCGGCCATCGAGATCGGTGTGCCGGAGTATCGCTTCGTGCGCCGTTATCTCGAGCGCCGCCCACAGCTGACTCTAAGGCAAGTTGACCCTCTGATCCGTGAACTCACCGAGTATCGCGACTTCATCAATCTCAAACTCAAGGAGCAACCCGAATGAATCTGATCGAATTAAACAGTGCATTACGACAACTGCGCCTCGGCGGCATCGCTGCCGTACTCGAGACGCGCCTGCACCAGGCCCAAGCGGAACCGATGGCGCCCATCGACTTCCTCTCTTGCCTGGTAGCAGACGAACTCACGCGCCGAACCGACCGGCTGCTGGAGCGACGAAGAAAACAAGCGCAGTTCCGCGATCCGCAGAAAACCCTCGACAACTTCGATTTCAACTTCAACAAAAAGATGAATCGAAGTCTGGTTTTCGATCTGGCGACAGCTGCGTTCATCGCGTGCCGCGAAGACTCACTTTTTCTAGGTCCACCCGGCACGGGCAAGAGTCACTTGGCCCAGGCCATCGGACAAGCGGTGATCGGACAGGGCTATCGCGTGCTCTACCGCGAGGCACGCACGCTGCTCGAGGAAATCGCCGAATCCACCATCGACGGAACCCGCAAGGAGCATATGGAACTCCTGGCCACCGTGCCGCTGCTCATCATCGATGATCTGGGAATGCGCAAGCTAGCGCCCACAGCGGCAGAAGAACTACTGGAAATCGTGATGCGCCGTCACGAGCGCGCCAGCACGATGATCACCTCGAACCGCCCTGTGGAAGACTGGGGCAAACTGCTCGGAGACAGCGCGGCCGTCACCGCCATGCTCGACCGGCTGCTACACCACGGTCACATCCTGAAATGCGGACCAAGGAGCTGGAGAACGAAAACGGACTTGCCGGATCAAGAGAAGATGGGATAAAAGAACCATGTTCCGGGCCACATCCGTTGGCCGCTTTTGACCCGACCACTGAGGCCCTGAATACAACCAAACATTGAGGTAGTCGTGTCTCAAACTCACACGCAGTTGTTGTTGCTTCCTATCGACTTGCGGTGTTCTCAGCGGCGAACGTTCCATGGATCGGTGCAAATCCGTGCTCCAAGAGATCTCGTTCAGCAGATCAGGTCGCGTCAGTCTTCGTTGTGCTGAGACAGGATCGCGTTACAGTGGCGTCATCGGCCGTGTCCATACGCGCTCCGGCAATCGATAAAGTTACGTTCGCACCAAGGTTGCATCATGGAGGCGAGTGAGGGCAGAGCGGGCGCTCGGTCTGTCTACCGGCTGTACTCCTGCGAGATCGCACCTGCGTACGACAAGGCTTGCTCCCACCTCGGGAAGCGCTGAGGAAATTCCGTTGCCAAGCGGTGCGCGATCTCCTCAAGGGAAACTTTTCCGTCCATCAGCTCGAACGTTCTGCGACGCAGGCGGCCCTCCTCGGAAAGGTGTGGGACGTAGTCTGCCGCAATTCTGTGGAGCTGTGCGGCGGACAGCACCTCGCCGGTCAACTGTGATTGCTCAAAATGGACTTGAGGATCGCCCGATCCTTCCAGCGATTCGATGCGTGTGGTCCATCGCCAGACGTAATCGTTTTCGACCAATTTCGCTTCGAGGCTTACAGCCACGGCTTGGCCGGGCGCCAGGGACACGGGCTGCGTCCAGGGGAAGAACATCGAACCGTAAATTGTCTCGGGCGCAGAGGGAGCATTGGAGAACCCAGTACCCTCGGCCAAATCCGCATCGAACCACGCCACAATCCCGTGTCCGGTCCCGGCTCGCTCGACCCTCCAGTCCAGATTGCCTCGGGCATCGGGGTTTTCGACGCTGCCATAGTCGAGCGTGGTCCAGAGTTGATGCTTGGTCAATAGCTGGTTGGGACTCACCCGTACCTTCTGAGCGTTGTTCACGGTCAGCCGCCGAGCTGGGCTCAGGTCTTGGCCGAGCGGATTGTGGCCCCATGCGTCCACTAATTCGCTGTATGGTTTTGAGGCTTCCACGATCGCAGCCCACAGCGTATCCTTTCGCGGAATCAGGGTTCCGCCGGGTGCAAGAAACCGGCGCCGTGCATCCACGATCGCCGGGATATGGCGTTGAAAAAGTGGCAGCACACCCCGGAGATCGGAGAGGATGACGTCGGCCTGCAGAGGAAGCGTCACGCGGTTGGAGAACTCCTCGAAAAACTCGATTTTGTCCGCACAGCCGTTGGCGGCTGCAACCTCACGAGCCACTTGAATGATTTCACTCGGCTCGATGGCATAGATCCGGCTGGCGCCAACCTGGCACGCGAGCACCGCGAAAATACCCGGCCCCGTGCCGATTTCCACAACGACGGCCCCTTTGCGGACTGTTTTACGCAGGGCCTGAGCGTAAGCGTCCACGCGAACGCGATCCGCGACCATGGAGCCATAGCCGCCCAAGTTATACATAGGATTAGTCGCGCCTCGAGGTCGCGCTTGACGGAATGGGTACCATCATCCGTCTCGCATCGGCAGCGATGGCCTCGCAGAGGTCAAAAACGACAGAGGGGTCGGCCGGCGGGCGCACGCGGCGAATGGGGATTCCAGCCACAACTCGGCTGAGCAAGTCAAACTCCTGGGAACGCATTTCGCGGTCGAGGAGATAGTTCACGTAGGTGTTGGCGACGAGCCCGGCGAGGGCGTCACCTCCGGCAACTTCTTCTATGACAGGAGCGGCCAAGGCCGCCTCTCGTGCGCCGAGGAGGTAGATTGCGCGCAGGGGCAACGGTTTTGTGGCGAAACCAAGACCGTTGTCGCCAAGCGCCATGTACCGTTTGTCCCAGGTCGGTGTGATCCGCGGCAAAGCCTCCTCCGAGCCAAATAAGGCGCGAACCGAGTCAGGCCACAAGTTCACTCGAGGATAACCCGGTGGAACTAGAAAGTTCCCTCCGTCCTCCGCCAATGCCACCACATCATCCGCAATCACCGGAAAGCCGCAGTGCGCAAACGCCGCCGCCGTGGTGGACTTGCCGGCACCCGGAAACCCTACCAGCGCAATCGCCTGTTCACCGGCGGCAACGGCACTCGCATGCAGGCACGTCACTCCACGCAGGCGCAACACGAATCCGATCACCGGTCCGATCAAATAGGTGCAGGCATCTTCGAGCATGTAGTTTTCTGGCCAGTCGGCCCACACCTCGCGGCCCCGGCGTTCGACAGCGAATCGCACCCCATCGCCATAGAAAAAGCCGAAATAATCCCCGCCAGGGAGCACACCGACGCGCAAGTTCGGCTGGCCGTCATCTGCGTCGTCTGAACTGCGATAGAAAACTTCGATGGACTCAGGAGATGTTGAGGGGAATGTGGTCCAATCCTTCAGCCATATCCGTACGTCGAACACATCTGAATCAGGCCGAAGGGAAAGGCCAGGCAGAGCCATGTTGGCTGCAAGTCGCAAGCCATAAACTACATGCGATACGAACAAAAGCTCCTCGGAAGGTGATCGTTAGTGAGTCTTCTGAAGGCCACTAGTAAAGTCACGCACCGTGCCCGGGGGCGAAGTTGTCCGTGTCATTGCACCGATGTTACCGTACACCCGGAGGCTCGGCTTTTGATATGGCTTCTTCCCAGATCCTTGTGCATTAGGCTTCAAGACACATCTCCACGCATCTTTATACCCGATACCTCCTTCGATCGCAACCAAAAGTTCAGACTGAGCGGCCGGAGGTGAATCCAGGCAGTCCAGACATCCTTTGCTCCGAACACTTTTGGAATGAGGGGCCGCTCTACGTATCGGCCCAATTCAGGGACGCCTTCAAAGGAATCGACCCACTCGGACTCCGGCCGCTGGAGAAGCACGATCAATGGGTCCGCGAGGAGGGGCGACTTGCGTCGCAAACGCACTGCGTCCGGCAGGATGCTGCGACCAGCCTCGCGCAGCAACTCCTTGTCGGAACACCACGGCAGGGCAGGCAAAGCCAGCAAAAAGTCTACCAGTCGCAGATCGAAAAAGGGATGGCAAACCTCCACGGGAACGCGTGTTACCCCAGGATCGTATCCCTCAAACAAAGTTGGCCACATGGGGTCAACCATTGCTTCATAGGCTACCGGGCGAACAGCCGCATTCGGAGTGGAGGCCCGGCTCAACGCTTCCCATCGCTCGCGCAAACCCAGGCGTTTTTCGAGGTCCCGGTTCAACCAGCCTGGATAATGGGGCGCCCGACTCTTGGTAGCAAACCATCGCTGCCAACGCGTGCGAAGGTACAGCCGCGAAAACCTGCCTTCTGCCCTCAGATACTGCATCGCTCCAGCCAGCGCGCGGCCAAACTGCTTCTTTTTGAGCAAGTGTAAAAAATGAACCGAGAGCAGGCACGAAAGGGCGGGGTCGGCCCCAAAGCCAGTCAAGGCCACGCGGTTCCGGACAGCAATCTGGCGCACCTGCGCCAGCCCCCCATCCGACCCAGGTGAATGCACGGGCTCGGGCCAACGATTGTCTTCGTGATTCCGATACTTCCACAGGCCCATCTCATCCGCTTGAAATTCGATCGGGATTTTCAGCGCTTCCGCCACAAGCCCCGCATAACGGCGCTCTTCGTGCGGAACCAAACTGTCAAAGACTACCGTATAGGCGCAAAGTCCGGCAGCAGACCCATCGCGAGCGAGTATCCGCTGCGCACTGGCCGCCACCGTGGGAGAATCAAGCCCACCGCTCATAAAGACTCCCACACTGTTTGTTCTCAGCCTGTCGGCGACTGCATGATCCAGCAGTTCCCGGAATTGCTCGACGCACTCGCTCGGCCGTTTGTGATGGATAGGAGCGCTCACCGGCAGCACCCAGTAGCGGTGAACTGAGATGCCGTCTCGCCCACACACGAGGGTATGCGCGGGCGGCAGCCTTTGGATGTCCGCGAACGAGGTAGCCGCTGGTTCCCGGATCATGTCGAAGAGGAGAAAATCGGCAATCGCGAGATCATTCAATCGCCCCGAGACGGCGGGATGCCGGCGGATACAGTCGAGCGTGTTGCTGAAGACCAGGACCGAGCCGACGCTGGCATAGTAGAAGGGTTTGATCCCGAACTGATCGCGCGCACAAAATAGTTGTTTGTTGCGCGCGTCCCAGATCGCGAAGGAAAAATCACCACGCAGATGTTCCACGCACGCCGAGCCCCATTTCGCATAAGCTCGAAGGATCAGCTCGGAGTCGGGAACGGATTGACCGATGTCACTCCCCGAACGATCAAGTTCAGCCAGCAGCTCGGAGCGGCCGTCGAGCCTGGCATCCGCCGTGATCCAATACCGGCCCTCGAGACCGGCGGGCTGCCGCTCGGAAAACGACTCGCGCGTCGTCCGCAGCAGCGTATGGCCCAGACCAATCGAGGTCCCCATCCAGGTCTCGCGGGCATCCGGACCGCGGGAGGCGAGAAAATCTACGAGCGACTTCAACAATACACGCTCAATCGGCGCACCGTCCTGGTGAAAAATGCCGGCAATTCCGCTCAATCCGTCACCTTGCTATCAAAGGGTTATGCATGGAATTCCCGAAGCATGTGGTCCTGCCACCAGAGTCGAAAATCAAATCGCTGCCAGAACGAACACAAAGCTCCTGCCTCTGCGCAAGCGATCCACCTCTCAGGGAATCAGGGGCCGATGGCAAAGAGGAGGTGCGAAACGAGCATCCGCTGTACACAGGCTGCGCTTCGATGTGGAAGCTCTCTCTTCCTCCCACGGAAGAAGTCTGGCAGCCGTGCGGTGAAATCAACCCCGATCGTTCGCTCCACGGGTTGCACCGCCCGTTCCGGCTAGCGCCCCAGCGCACTAAATCGCCGGAGCCGATTCCACACCAACAGAATGGATTCGGAGCAAGCCCTTATCGACCAACTGCCCGAGGAGTTCCGAAAGATTTTGACGAAGCAGCTCTGCCTCGACGTCGAATTCGGTCAGCAACGCCACATAAGCATTGTCGATGTTAGGGGCCGTGGTGACCACTTTCCACATGCGCGTACCGATCTCATCCAGACCGTAATAGATTTCCGCTTCCAGATTCAAGAGCACGCACTCTTTTTCGAGAAAGCACACCAGCACATGCTTCGGCACTTCGACGCGATCCGAGAAAGAAAACTTCACCCTAGCCCCTCCGCTAAAACACAAATATGACGTTTTCGAAACTCGCACGAATGACCAACCCGATCGCTAGCATTCTACCGGGGAACGGAATCGTCCGCCACTCCGACTAGTGGGGCTGCGCGTTCAGTAATCTGGCACTCACTGCGGGCCCAGCGCTTACGGAAAATAGGAACTGTTCCATTTTTGAACGGGTCCCTCCTTCGTACTCGTCAATTTATCCTTGCATCTGCTTTCCCGGCTAGGCACAGTTACCCTCAGATGATTCTTCGCCTTTCTGACTCCCTGGTGCGGGGCCTTCTGGTTGTTGCGGCCCTAGTGGTCGCCATCGTTGTGTCTTTTTTCGCCATTCGCATGGCCATTGCAGCGGATGCCGCCGACGGAACAACCGCAAAGAACTTTGAATTGGCCGCAAGGCTGGAGCCGCGCAATGCGGAGTATTGGTACCGCCTGGGTCGCTACCTGGAATTTAATCTCGAAGATCCGCATCCCGGCCGCGCCTTAGACTCTTTCCATCGCGCTATCGCTCTGGATCCCCATTACCCCGAAGCCTGGCTCGATCTCGCCACCTCCTATGAATTGGAAGAGAATATGGAAGCGGCGCGCGATGCCTACAAGCACGCCAAGGAAAGCTACCCTGCTTCCGGGGACGTTTCGTGGCGCTATGGAAACTACCTTTTGCGCACGGGTGATCTGCCACACGCTTTTGAGGAATTGCATCACGCGCTGCAAGCCGATCCTCACCGTGCCGCTGCGGCCTTCTCCCGCGTCTATCGGGCAGACCCGAACCTCGACGATATCCTCACGAAGGTTCTGCCCGCCCAAGCGAATGTTTATGTTGATGTCATGGAGGAAGCCAGGAGCGCCAATCAACTGGCCGTGGCCCAGGAAGTCTGGGCGCATCTTCTGGCCTTGCATCCGCATCTCGAAATTCGCGACTTCTACGGACTCGTGTATAGGCTTCTGGTCGCCGGCGAGGACGCCGATGCGCGGCGCGTTTGGGATCAGGGAATCGCCACCCTGAATCTGCCGCCGCTCCTGCAGCCGCGAAGTTCCATCATCTGGGATCCGAGTTTCGAATCCGGTATCAGCAACGTTTTCTTTGCCTGGCAATTTCAACCCATCGTTCAAGGAGTGCGCACGACTTTCGACACTACGCAAAAACATTCAGGAGTGCAGTCGCTGCGGATTTCGTTTGACGGCGAGCAAAACCCGAATCTCGATATCGCCTGCACCTTGGGAATCGTCGAACCGAGCACCCGCTACCTCTTTTCTGGGTGGATCAAGACGCAGGAACTCACCACGAATCAGGGCATCTCCTTCCATCTGCGTGGCCCGGGCAACAACTCTGTTCCCCCGGTGGACTCACGTGAGATTCATGGCACAACTCCCTGGACCGTTATCGAGCTCCCGTGGACGGCAAGCCCGGGAATTCGCCGCGTCCAGGTCTGTGTGCGCAGGGATCCCAGTGACAATCCGGATGTGCGCATCTCAGGCAATGCCTGGGTCGATGACGTCACGCTCGTGCCGCAACCTTCGGAGCCTCGCAAGCCATGAGACTCTTTCGCATCGCCATCTGCGCGCTCCTGGCCTTCAGTGTTCTTGCCTATGGTTGTGTGGAGGAATGGTCCCAGGCTGTCCTCGAAATCAGCTTGGCCTGGCTTCTGGTGTACTGGGCCATCCGCCAATACCGGCGCCGTTCCGAGCAACTTGTGCTCTCCCCTTTGTTCTTGCCCCTGGCTACTCTTGCGCTCCTAGTTTTCGCGCAGATGGTATTTCATACCACCGCGTCCCTCTATCACACGCGCGTGGAGCTGCAGCTCCTGGTTGCCTACCTGACCCTGTTGTTGCTGTTGACGCAAGCCTTCTACCGCTCCCACCATTTGCGTGGTCTGGTCTGGTTTCTGATGTCGTTGGGATTTTTCGTCTCGATCTTTGCTATCCTCCAGCACCTCACATTTAACGGCAAGCTCTACTGGTTTCGTGTCATGCGCTATGGTGGATATCCGTTTGGTCCCTACGTGAACCGCAATCACTTTGCTGGCTTTGCGGAGTTGATGATCCCCATTGCCCTGGTGCCCTTGGTCCTCGGAAAGGTCCGCCGGGAGCGGCTCTTCCTGGTGGCGTTGTTCGCGCTCGTGCCTATTGTGGCGCTGCTCCTATCGGCTTCGCGCGGGGGCATCGTCAGCCTAGCCGTACAAATGGTCATTCTCTTCCTCTTGCTGCTGGTGCGGCGCGTCCGCAGCAAACACATGCTCGTGGGGGGTATGGTGGTCTTGTGCGCCGTTTTAGCGGTCTCCTGGATTGGTGTCCATCAGGTCCTGCAACGTTTCACGGGATACCAGTCCTTGGAAGTCTCCGCGGGAAAACGTGCGGCCATGCGCGCGGACAGTTGGGAAATCTTTCTCGACCACCCGATTATTGGCACGGGGCTCGGCACGCTCCAAATGGTCTTTCCGCGTTACGATTCGCTCTATGACGGCAAGATCGTCAATCACAGCCACAACGACTATCTGGAGGCGCTGGCGGAAACGGGCCTTCTGGGTGGGCTGTGCTGTGCTTGGTTTCTGGGCGTACTATTACTCGATTCCTTAAGGGGATTGGCGGAACTTGGCAGCTCCTTCGCTGCTTCCCTGAACCTGTCCGGTCTTGTGGGTTGCTGTGGGCTGCTTGTTCATAGTTTGGTAGACTTTAACCTGCACATACCAGCCAACGCGCTGCTGTTTGTTGTGGCGGCGCATTTGGCCACTGCCCGCCTTCAACCTACTCCGGCCGGGCAAATTGCGGGGGAGTTAGCCGCTGGGTTTGATGCGAAAACAAAAGGCAGGTCGCGGCCTACAGACGGTATAATGCCGCAGGGGGGCAGCCATCCTGATGGTTGAAGTGCGAGTCTTGAACTGGGAGTTGCAGGTGTGCGCAGTCATGCTGGCTGGCATGCTCGTGCTCGCTCCCCGTGTTTTTGCGCAGGACGCCCCTGTCCTCGAAACCTCCCAGCAGACCAACGATCGGATTCGCAATCTTTCCATGGAAGCAAAGTCCGGTCCACACGAATATGTCATCGGAAATGGCGACCTTCTGAACATCTCCGTGTTTGATGTACCAGAGCTGACTCGCGAACTGCGCGTAAGCCAAACGGGCACGGTTGGTATTCCTCTTGTACCGATTCGGCTCCGCGTCGCAGGCCTTACAGAACTCCAGGCGGAGCAGAAGATCGCCGAAGTTCTGGAAGCCAACGGCTTGGTCAGTCATCCGGAAGTCAGTGTCATGGTGAAAGAGCACAAGAGTCGGCCCATCACTGTCGTCGGGGCCGTCCAGCACCCGATGGTCTACGAAGCGGAAAGCAGCGTAACCTTGCTCGAAGTCTTGGCCCAAGCCGGCGGCGTCTCCAACGATGCTGGCGATACGGTCATCGTCTCCCGCCCGCATTCCGCAACATTTATCGAAGTCACGGAACCCGCAGCGTCCGACAACAAGCCTGCTCCGGGCTCCGGCGAGCCTCCTGAAATCGATGTGTCTGCAGGCACCGTTCCTGCCACGGAAGCTCCGAAAACTGGCGCTCCAGGCTCCTCTGTGTTTTCTTCTGTTGCGCAGATGCCCCAGAACACGGTGGCTCCCCCGGCCACGAGCAATCCGCCGCCAGCACAAAATTCGGCCTCCTCGAACATCATTACCATCAACTTGAATGAGCTTCTGGAAGCGGGTGACCTCCAAAACAACATCGGTCTCGAGGCGGGCGATGTGGTTACCGTTCCACACGCCGGCATTGTCTATGTTCTCGGCGCGGTAAACCGTCCCGGTGGATTCGTTGTTTCCAACGATCGCACACAGCTGACCACCCTTAAGGTGCTATCTCTCGCCGGGGGTCTCACGAAGATTGCCAAGATGGACCACGCCGTAATCATTCGCAAGGACGACCAGGGCAAACAGACGGAAACGGAAGTCGACCTCAAGAAACTTATTAATCGCGAATCCGAAGACATACAAATGCGTGCCAGCGATATTCTCTACGTTCCGGATAGCCGGACCAAACAACTGCTGCTGAGTGCTGTGGCTTTGGGAGTTGCCGTCGGCACTGCTGTGGCCATTTACCGGGTCGCCTATCCATGAGAGATTTGGGATGAACGACGACACAAAAATAATGCCGCGGGACCCCGGATCGAATGGGTCGGTTGAACTATTGAGTTCCTCCTCCCGCTTTCCCCAAATGGATCCATTCCCGCGCGAGCCCCATCTCTACGACTACCTCCTCATCCTGCGCAAGCGTCAGTGGCTGATCCTTTCCTTCTTGCTCGGGGTCGTTACCATCGTGAGCATTGCCACCTTCCGCATGCGCCCGGTCTATATCGCCACCGCCAGAATCGAAATCGACCGCGAGAATACCAACATTCTTCCCTTCCAGGGCGTTGATTCGTACGAGTTCATGATGGATCTGGATAACTACATCGAGACGCAATCCAAGATCCTTACCAGCGAGACGCTGGCCCTGCAGACTATCCGCAACAACGGCCTCGCCTCTAATCCGGACTTCGCCGGCGGCAACGGGCCTTCGGAGGCCATTGCCACCGGGAGCCTTGCCAACCAGAAATACCCACCGGAAGTCGGTGCCTTTCTCGGTAGCCTCACCGTCAAGCGCGTTCCCAACACCCGCTTGATGGATGTGAGTTTCGAGTCCACTGATCCGCAACTTGCCGCGCGCCTGGTCAATGCCCATCTGGAAACTTACATCGAGCAGAATTACCGTAGAAGCTATGAAGCCACAGCGCATGCATCGACTTGGCTTGCCGGCCAGCTCGACGAACTCAAGATCAAGGTCGAAAGATCCGAAAACGCGCGCATTGAGTACGAGCGCCAGAATCAGATCTGGGGCGTCGACGACAAGCAGAACATGACCACGCAGCGCCTCGGCGATTTGAACAAAGAACTCACCGACACGCAAGGCGACCGCATCAAGAAGCAAGCCGTCTACGAATTTGCCAAGGCCGGTGAACTCGAAGCCGTACCGCAATTGCGTGATAACACCGTCCTTCAGGGATTGCAGAATAAGCGCTCTGATCTTTCCGTCCAATACACCGAAGCCGTCAACCAATACGGCCCGAACTTTCCCAAAGTCCAGCGTATCCAAGCGGAGATCAAGGAAGTGGATGAGCAGATCACTCGTAAGAGCAAGAGCGTCATCGTCGAGCTGGAGAACGACTACAGAGCCGCCCTGCAATTGGAAGAACTTCGCACCAAGGCCCTCGACCAGCAAAAAGCCGAAACCAACACGATGTCGGAAAAGATGGTCGAGTACAACATCCTCAGCCGCGAAGCCGAGGCCAACAAAGCCCTCTATGAAGGGCTACTGACCAAGCTCAAGGAAGCCGGCATCTCCGCGGGTTTGCGCTCTTCCGATGTGCGCATCGTCGATCCGGCCATGATCCCCTCCACGCCCGCACGTCCCGCCAAAGCGCGGAACATTGCCCTGGCCTTTCTTGTTGGCCTTGTCGGTGGAATTGGGATGGCGCTTCTCCGCGAGTATCTCGACTACACCGTGAAGACCCCCGATGACATCGAAACGCTGGCCCGCCTGCCTTCCCTTGCCGTGGTGCCCGCCTTCGGCGATGGCGCTTCCTCCAAGAAGCGAGCAGGTCTCCTCACGCGGGCTTCCTCGAACGTCCAGGACAAGCGCATTGAACTCGTTGCCCAGCACTCGCCCACATCGCACGTCTCGGAGGCTTTTCGCGCGCTGCGTACCGCTCTCCTGTTATCGCAGCCGGATCGCCCTCCGCAGGTCATCCTGGTGAGCAGCGCGCTGCCGCGCGAGGGGAAAACCACGGTCGCGGCCAACTTGGCTGTGACACTCGCCCAACTGGGCGATAAAACCGTTCTTGTCGATGCCGACCTGCGCAAGCCGGGCATTCATCGCTTGTTGGATCTAGGGACAGGAAAGTACGCCGGGCTGAGCTCTTATCTCGCCGGCGTCTCTTCTTTGGATTTGATCACCGTTCCTTATCCCGCGGTCCCCAATCTCGCCGCGATTCCGACCGGGCCTCTGCCGCCGAATCCCGCAGATCTGTTGTCCTCGCTCAGACTCACGGATGCCATTGCGGAGTTGCGCACCAAATACAAATTCATTGTTATTGACTCGCCGCCAATCATGGCCGCCACCGATGCGGTGATTCTCTCCGTGCAGGCCGATGGCGTGCTCCTCGTCGTTCGAAGCAGCGAAACTCCCAAGGAAGCCTTTACGCGTTCGTGCGACCTGCTTACCAGCGTTAAGAGCCATCTGCTGGGAGTCGTCCTTAACGCCGTCGACGCCAGCGCCACGAAGTACTCCTATTCTTACCGGTATTACATCTATTCTTACGGCTATGGTCCCCAGGAAGCCCTGGATCCGCTCAGCGCAGAGTCCCCCTCCCGCGCCGCGGTCCGTTCTTCGGACCTCGACGATTCTGACAAACTCTGAGGAGGCTACATGCGATATCTCATTACCGGCGGTGCTGGCTTTATCGGGTCGCACCTTACGGAAAGGCTGCTCGAGCAGGGCGAACGCGTCGTGCTGCTGGACAATCTTTCCACCGGCAGAATGGAGAATATCCGGCACCTGAAGGGTTCCGACCACCTGGAGTACCACCTCGACGGCATCGAGAACCGCCAACTCCTCGCGGAGCTTGTCGATGATGCGGATGTCATCATTCACCTCGCGGCTGCTGTCGGCGTGAAACTCATCGTGGAAAGTCCTGTCCGTACCATCGAAACCAATGTCAACGGCACGCAGCTCATCCTCGAAGCTGCCTGCAAAAAAAAGAAGCTTCTGCTGATTGCCTCCACTTCCGAGGTCTATGGCAAAAACACGCGGGTGCCCTTTCGTGAAGACGCCGACCTCGTTCTCGGCCCCACGACAAAGGGCCGCTGGAGCTATGCTGCTTCCAAGGCCCTTGACGAATTCCTGGGGCTTGCCTATTGGAAGGAGAAAAAACAGCCGGTCATCGTGGTGCGCTTCTTCAACACGGTAGGGCCGCGGCAGACCGGCCGCTACGGCATGGTGCTGCCGAATTTCGTGAAGCGGGCGCTGCATAACGCCCCGATCGAGGTGTACGGAGATGGCACGCAATCGCGCTGCTTCTGTGACGTGCGCGACACCATCGAGGCTCTTCTTCGCCTGATCCCGCTCGAGCGTGCGATCGGGGAAGTCGTCAATATCGGCAACACCGAAGAGGTATCCATCGAGAACCTGGCGAAAATTGTGAAACAGCGCACGAACAGTTCTTCGCCGATCCACTTCGTTCCCTATGACAAGGCTTACGAGCTGGGCTTCGAGGATATGATGCGCCGCGTGCCGTGCATCGATAAGCTGCATTCCCTGACCGGCTTCCGCCCACAGACCAGTCTGGCGGAAATCATTGACCGGGTGTCTGCCTACTACCGGCAAAAGGAAGGGCTTCTGGCGGATGCCGCTGCGGCCACTCGCTCTGTCGCCTGAGTGTCGTCCTTAACGAAGTATAACTATCTTTCGGCGACTTGTTTCGCACTCTCGTATAGAATCACTTGGAATGAGGAGCGCCCTGGTCTGCCTTGCCGTTGCGTTCGGATGTCGGGGTGGCGACGGCAGGTCAAATTTGCTGTCGATGTTTTCCGGGGCAGGTTGATTCTCACTTGAATTCCCAACTCCAAGACCAGCAGCGCCGATTCGAACGCATCCTGCTCATCATCTTTTTGTTAACGCTTCCCCTACTGAACCCCTGGGTCCGAGGGGATGGTGTTGGCTATTACGCCTACGCCCGCGCCCCGCTCATAGAGCACAATCTGGATTTCACGCACGACTATCAATCGGCGAATGAGAGTTTTCGGGAAGCCCGTTGTGACGAGAACGGCCAACCCAAGGCGGAGTTTCGCACCCGCACGGGCCACCTCGATGACCATTTTACCGTTGGACCGGCGATGCTCTGGTCTCCCTTCCTCTTGGCAGCCCATAGCGGCGTTTTGCTCGCGAGAGCATTCGGATCCAAGATTCCGGCCGACGGCTTCTCGGCTCCGTATCGTTACGCGATGGCTTTCGCAACGGGCCTGTACGGATTTCTTGCTTTGTTGCTCTCCTTTCGCTTGGCGCGCAAATACGTCGGGCCAGTGTGGTCCTTCGTCGCAACCCTTGCGATCTGGTGGGCGAGTTCTCTGCCGGTTTACATGTACTTCAATCCGTCGTGGTCACATGCCCACTCCGCCTTTATGGTTGCTCTGTTTCTCTGGTATTGGGATGCCACGCGAGAACACCGGAGCCTGGCTCAATGGCTGCTCTTGGGCCTCATCGTAGGACTGATGCTAGACGTTTATTACGCAAATCTCATGGTCGTCAGCGTGTTGGCGGTCGAGGCAGTAGGGCAGTATGCACACACTCTAAGCTCCGGGCGCTCTTCCTCCCCGAGTTTCCTCGAACTTTTGACCCGCCACCTCCTCTTCGGGGTAGTGGTCATCGTAGTGATGATCCCCACGTTTGCCTCCCGCTCGATCGTGTACGGCGGACCTTTCGCGACTGGTTATTATCCTATCCGCGATTTTCTCTGGCGCTCTCCGGTCTTTTTCAGTGTGCTGTTCTCCTCCAATCACGGGCTTCTGTCGTGGACTCCGCTCCTGGGATTGGCCATCCTCGGATTGCTTTTCTTTACGTTTCGAGTGCCCCAGGCCGGAATCCCGTTTTTCACTGCCATGGTGGCCTTCTATCTTTTAATTGCCTTTTTTCCGGATTGGGCGGGCATCTCCTCCTACGGCAACCGCTTCTTTGTCTCTTTGACGTCGCTCTTTATTCTCGGTCTGGCCTACCTCTTGGAGCGCGTTGCCGCGCGCTTCTCCCAGCCGCGGGTTGCCTTGGCAGTTTCCTCCGGGGTGCTGGCGTGCTTCGTGCTCTGGAATCTGGGGTTCATTTATCAATGGGGAACGCACCTGGTGCCGGCGCGAGGACCCATCTCGTTCCGCCAAGCCTCGTACAACCAGTTTTGTGTAGTGCCCGGTCAGCTGACTTCCCATCTTCGTTCGTATATCTTCCGGCGCAGCGATCTGATGCGCCAGATTGAACAGCGCGATATCGAACAGCTGAAGAAGAGTACGGAACCTTAGGATTCGGGATAGAATAGAACGCTGCCGCCTGAGGTAAGGGTGCGCGTCGTCCCCTGTACCTGATTCAACGACTGTGGGAGGAGTGGAACAAGCTTCCGAATTCTACTGAGCTTCATGGCTTCGGTGACTTCCAACGCATCTGTCGCAGCTCCCTTGGCGAACCGGCCTGCGAGTTACAGTACCATTCGCATCGAGCCACCGCGCGCCTGGTTTGAGCTGCGCCTGAAGGAAATCTGGCAATATCGCGAACTGCTCTATTTCTTCGTTTGGCGCGACGTAAAGGTCCGCTACAAGCAGACCGTCATCGGCGTCCTCTGGGTCGTGCTCCAGCCACTCCTGACCATGGGCGTGTTCACTCTTTTCTTCGGCCGTCTCGCCAAGCTCCCCTCCAATGGCCTCCCTTATCCTGTTTTCTATTTCGCCGCGCTCGTTCCCTGGGCCTACTTCTCCACCGCGCTCCAGAGCTGCACCAGTGTCGTCGTAGACAATCAGCGCGTCATCACCAAAGTTTATTTCCCACGCCTCGTCCTCCCACTTTCCGCCGTCGTTTCTGGCCTGGTGGACTTCGCCATCGGCTTCGTCGTCCTCCTCGTGGTCACCGCCATCTACGGTATTAGGCCCACGCTCGCCGTGCTTTGGCTGCCCGTACTGCTGCTTCTCGCCGTTCTGACCGCCCTCGGCGTCGGCCTCTGGATGTCCGCGCTCAACGCTCTCTATCGCGACGTCCGATATGTCGTGCCCTTCCTCGTCCAGTTCTGGATGTTCGCCTCCCCCGTCGCCTATCCCAGCTCGCTCGTCCCACAGGGCTGGCGGTGGCTCTACGGCCTCAATCCCATGGCCGGCGTCATTGACGGCTTCCGATGGGCCCTAACGGGCCACGGCGTTGCCCCCGGCCCGCTGATGCTCGCCTCCGCTTCTGCAGTCATTGTCGTCCTCCTCGGCGGCCTCTTCTTCTTTCAGCGCATGGAGGGCACCGTTGCCGACCGCGTCTAGCTTCGCCTTGGTTCTTTGCCTTTGCAGGGGCACGGCATGCCGTGCCCGTTCGGCTTCAGCCGTTGAGGCCAAAGATCAATGAGCACAGTCGTCATGCACGGCGAAGGTCTCGGCAAGAGGTACCATCGCGGCGCTCTTCAGCAGAGCACGCTCCTCCGCGATCATCTCAGCCACATGCTGAAATCGCCGCTGTCGGTATTCCGGCGCGCCAAAGACGAAACCTTCTGGGCGCTCAAGGATGTGTCGCTGGAAGTCCACGAGGGCGAGGTGCTGGGACTGATCGGGCGGAACGGCGCGGGGAAGACGACGCTGCTGAAAATCCTCTCCCGCATCACCCGCCCCACCACGGGCTGGGCGGAAATCACTGGCCACGTCGGCAGCCTTCTCGAAGTCGGCACCGGGTTTCATCCGGAGCTTACCGGCAGAGAAAACACATATCTCAGCGGCGCGATCCTCGGAATGAGCAAACGCGAGATCAGCAGGAAGTTCGACGAAATCGTCGCCTTCGCTGAGCTTGAAAAATTCATTGACACTCCCGTAAAGCACTATTCCTCCGGCATGTACGTTCGCCTCGCCTTTGCTGTGGCTGCGCATCTCGAACCGGAAATCCTCCTCGTGGATGAAGTTCTTGCCGTTGGCGACATCAATTTCCAGAAAAAGTGCCTGGGTAAAATGAGCGATGTCGCCCACGCTGGCCGCACCGTCGTCCTCGTCAGCCACCAGCTCAATCAGATTCGCCGCCTCTGCCACCGCGTCGTCTGGATTGATGGCGGCGTAATCCGGGAACAAGGCTCGACGCCTGATGTTGTCGGAGCTTATGAAGCGGATGCCAGAGCGAGCGAAATCGGTGAGGATGCTCGTCCAAATGATGGCCGAGCAAAGTTCCTTCGCTGGGAAATCGTTGACGCGAAAAGAGACCAAGCGAATGTCCTTGATTGGGATGGCGAAGTACGATTGAAGTTCGTAGTTAGAGTGAATGAGCGCCTCAGCAAAATACACCACGGGATCGCGCTCTATAACCAAGCCAGAGAAGTCCTCTGGGGCAATGGCATCGACGGCCTTACTTTAGAGCCCGGAATCCACGAACTTATTACTGCTCTTCCATATTTGCCCCTCCAGCCGGGTGTTTATAGCTGGCGAGTGAGCCTTTACGCTAGCGGTGAGCCAATTGACGACTGGGATTGCGTGCCCCCGATGTTTGTTTCAACCGTGCCTCAGACACACCGCCAGGATGAATTCAGAGGCGTCTTGAATATCCCATCGGAATTTACGACTCAGCCCCTCTCAGTGCCGCAGGAACAGGCGGAGCGATGAAAGAGCTGACAAAGCTCGCAAAGAGGATTGTTAATTTTCGGAAGAAATCCCCGCAAGAGAAATTTGCGTCCTATGCCTATCGCTGGATTCGCTGGTTCCCCGGCGTTCCTGCTCCCGTCCGGCCTCCAATTGGTTTTTGGTGGCTCATGGATAATGATTTCATTGGCCGGTCTTTGCTGGAAGGTGGCTACGAAAATGCCGAATGCAATTTCGAGAAGCGCTTCGTGAAACCTGGAATGACGGTGCTTGACATCGGGGCACATCGCGGTTTCCACACTTTGCTGCTTTCAAAGAAAGTCGGTCAAGGCGGCCGCGTGATATCCTTCGAGCCGTCGCCACGTGACGCGAAAAGACTCAATTTGCATCTCAAGATGAATTTCTGCCGCAACGTCGAAATTAAAGACTGCGCCCTTGGAGAAGAATCTGGTAGCGCAAATCTATACGTTGTCCAAGCGGAAACTGTATGTAACAGTCTGAAACCTCCAGATACAGACCTGCCCGCCTCCGCAACGTCGATTCAAATAAGAAAACTGGATGACGTCTTGGCTCAGTCCCAGGTCAAGAGTGTCGATTTCATAAAGCTTGACATAGAGGGAGGAGAGTTGAGCGCCCTTAAAGGAGCCCGGCGGCTTCTTGAGAAGGTTCCACGACCTGTGATCCTATGTGAGGTTCTGGAAAAGCGAACTCGCCCTTGGGGATACCCGGCTCGTCTCATTATCGAATATCTCTCTCAGAGAAAGTTTCTGTGGTTCGAGTTGGGCGCTGACGCAGAGCTATTACCACTTGACTGTGGAGAATCCGAATTTAACGGAAACTTCGTGGCGGTCCCGATAGAATCCCTATCGACCGTCGCCAAACCCTACGCCCCAACCCAATGAGTCAACCAATCATAACTGTCCTCATCGACACGTATAACTACGGCTGTTTCATCGAACAGGCCATAGAGAGTGTTCTTTCGCAGGATTCTCGGCGAGATCTTATAGAAATTCTGGTCATGGATGACGGTTCGACAGATGACACTTCCGAGCGCATCAAGAAGTATGGGCCAAGATTCCGGTATTTGTACAAACCGAATGGGGGGGCAGGGATCAGCTCTGAATTTCGGTTTCCCAACTCGAGCCGGCGGCTGTAGGATAGTGCCTATATCCCGGCGCTTCTGGGAGATGGAGCGGCCATGAGTTCTCCCACGGTCTCCGTCGTGATGAGCGTTTTCAATGGCGAAGAGTTCCTATCAGAAGTAATTGATAGCGTACTTAATCAGAGCTTCCATGACTTTGAATTCGTCGTCGTTGATGATGGTTCAACAGATGCGACGGCTGATATTCTTTCGAAATACGTTCTCCGCGATGGCAGAATCCGAGTTTTGCGCAACGGAAAGAAAGGACGCGCGGCATCGCTCAATCTCGGAATCAGCCTAGCCAATGGGAAGTATGTTGCCAACACCGATGCCGATGATCTGGCGATGCCCGGGCGACTCGAAGAACAAGTCGCGTTCATGGAAAGAAACCCGGAAGTCGGCGTTTTGGGCGCGGCTTTTGAATTAATTACCGATTCCGGCGAAGTAATCGATATCATTCGGCATCCGCTTGAGGATTCACAAATACGATCAGCAATGCTTCGATATAACCCAATATGCCATTCGTCAGTCATCCTGAGAAAAGACATTGTGCTCGCCTTGGGAGGCTATCGCAGTATCTTGGTCCCTTCTGAGGATTATGATCTGTGGCTGAGGATGAGTGAGCGGAGCAGGCTAGCCAACCTACATAACGTTTTGGTGCGATATCGGGTCCACGCGAATCAAATGTCTGTCCGCAAATTAGAGCATCAGACATTATGCGTGCTGGCCGCCAGCGCTGCTGCAGGACAAAGAAGAAACGGCAGGCCCGACCCGCTGTCAGAGGTGGACGAAATAACACCACAACTGCTGGACACTCTTGGCGTAGCGGGGGCGGAAATCCGGGAAGCTCTCTTGGGTGCTTACGGGGCTTGGGCGGAGATTTTAGGGCCAGCATACCCTGAAGCGGCCCTTCGAGTGATTGAGGGGCTCTTGCAATTGCCCGGTGCCGAAAGCTTTGACCGATCCGTGCTCGCCAATGCCTGGCTGAAAGCGGCGGGCATCCATTACCGGTTGGGGCGACCGGGGAAAGCGATGGTCTCAGCGGGGCGTGCAGTCCTGGTTCGTCCCATCGTCGCGGGCCGGCCGGTCAAGTGGGCATTTTCGCGTCTCACCGCCGCGATCAAGGGTTGACCGGGACTTCTAGGCCGTCATCTTAGTTGCCGTGTAGACCCTGCACATCAGTACCGCCGATAACGGCGGCGGAGCATCGCGCTCCGCTTATCGCCTGCCCGACGAAGCGCTCGTGGTTATACGTGATCATTGCCACGCTTAGTTTCATGCGGACGTTCTCCCGCTGACCATTGCGACGATATGGCAGTTGCAGGATAATCTAAACGTGAAATTAAGAGAACCGTTTGGAACGAGGCCCGAAAAGCTGGCGGGTCCCGGCTATCTCCACGTCTTTTCTGTCGCGCAATGGATTGCCAGGGACGAAAGAGCCCAGGCTGCATCCGCGAATCAATCGCGAAGACCAACGCGACGGCTCTCGGCCGATAAAGAGCACTTTTCAAGTTGCGAGGTTACACATCGCCGGTTGCTTGAGCTAAATCAATGACCAAGCCCTGTAAGGTATCCGTCGTAATCCCCTGCTTCAATCATGGCGAATTTCTGCCCGAGGCGGTCTGCAGCGTGACCGCCATCGAGCGGGACGATATTGAGTCAATAGTCGTCGATGACGGCTCTACCGATGAGCGAACGCGCAAAGTTATGGATGCACTGCCCGCACAGGGGATTAAGGTAATTCGGGAAGAAAACAAAGGACTAGCGGCGGCGCGTAACGCCGGTATTGCGATTTCAAGAGGGGAGTATATTCTTCCCTTGGATGCCGACGACCGTTTACGCCCTGGATGGATCGATCGTGGGATTCGAATCCTTGAATTGAATCCGCAAGTTGGCGTCGTCTATGGGGATGCAGAGTGTTTTGGGACGCGCAACGATCGCTGGACTACTGGGCCGTTCGACCCAGATCGCTTGCTGAGGTGGAATTACATCCATGCCTCCGCCCTCTACCGTCGTTGTCTTTGGGAACAGAATGGCGGCTACGATGGTGCAATGCCCGTGCAAGGGTATGAAGATTGGGATTTTTGGCTTGGCGCGTTGGAGCATGGCTGGAAATTTGCCTACATGCGAGAGGTGTTTTTCGACTATAGACAGGCCGAACGATCGATGATCACTCGCACCCGCGAATTCGAATCGCAGATCGAGGCGTTCGTTGCGAGCAAGCATGGCCTTCTCTATCGGCGGCAGTGGCAGCAACAAAAACGAGAGCACGAATCTGTGAAAGGGATTTGTCGCGATCTCGGCAGATTGCTCAAATCTCGATCTAAAGAGATACACCTAACAGTACGGCTAAAGATGGCAAAGGAGCTGCGATTGATTCGGCAGCGATTTGAAAGTCGTGCATCGTAGGGCCCTTCCAACATGTTTGATTGCAGCCGCAGTCCGCTAACAAGATCATGCCATTAGAACCAACACCAACGGTTAGCATCATCGTACCGAACTACAACCACGCGCGCTATTTGCGGCGGCGCGTTGATAGCATTCTTGCGCAGACCTATCCGGACTTTGAGCTGATCCTGCTTGATGACTGCTCGACGGACCATAGCCGCGAGATTCTTGCGTCCTATAGGGACAATCCCAAAGTGAGGGTCGAATTCAACGCGAAGAATTCCGGGACACCGTTCAAGCAGTGGAACAAGGGCGTGCAGATGGCGCGTGGGCGCTACATTTGGATCGCCGAGTCCGACGATTACGCCGATTTTCGCTTCCTGGCTCAGATGGTTCCGATCCTTGATGAGCAGACGGAGGTAACATTCGCGTATTGCCGCTCTTGGAGCATTGGGGAAAATGATCAACGTTTTGGCTTTGCGGATTTGTACTTGGTTAGCCTGGACGCAAACCATTGGGAAACCAACTTCGTCGTGGATGGCCTTGAGGAATGCCAGCGGTTCTTTGTGCTTGCCGCGCCAATTCCGAACGCGAGCTCGGTACTCTTTCGCAAGGACGTCTACGAGAGGGTGGGCCGAGCTGACGAGGGATTGTGCCTTGGTGGCGATTATAAGGTCTTTGCAGCAATGGCGGTCGAAGGCAAAATCGCTTATCTTGCTGAGCCCTTGAATTACTATCGGTCACACCGCGAAAATGCCCGCACCCGCACCGCAGCAGGGGCGCTAAGCATCGCCGAATATTTTTACGTGATGCTATGGGTTGTGGATCGTGTCGCCCCACCAGAAACGCTTACCCAAAAGACCGCAATGAATGAGGTCCTCAGCCGCCTGCCCTTCAAGCTCGATCCCCGTGAACGGATCCAAGCCGCTAAGCAATCACTGGCTTACATAGCAGACTGGAACCTGCGTCATAATCCATATGTACCAGGCAAGACAATGCGTACGCATTTTATGAATTGGGAGTTCGCGCTGTACGAGAATGAATTCGCCATTTTTCCTCCAAGCCGCTGGCGATTCTTTGTATACAGATGCCGCTTCTGTCGACACTACTTTCCCGAAATGGGGTGGAAGTTGAGACTTGTAAACCTGATGCGGGTGCCCGGCGCACTTGTTGTCGGCTACCGGCACAGGCATTGGCCCGAACAGGCATACGCGCGGGTGATTCGAATGCTGGATGCGCCCTGAGAAAGCAGGAAATCTTCCGTCGGCCGAGCGCGAACACGTAAGGCAGACCGCAGGCGCTTTTAGGTATCAGTTTGCGGAGGGCGCTGGGCCGAGTAGAGGAAATAGCAATCGGAATCAGCAGTAGCGGAAATTCGACTAATGTGCTGGAAGCTCAGAAAGCCGCGCGGGAAGCGGACATTTCGTCAATCGTGCTGACCGGAGGAGCAGGTGGAGAGGCAGCAAAACTAGTGGAGGTTGCGCTCATGGCCCCGTCGAGAATCGTGTGGCACTTTCAGGAATGCCACTCCACGCTCATCCATGTGATCTGCGGAGCCGTGGAGGAAATGCTGGCAGGGTCGCTTGACGAGTGGGGGGTGGGAAGAACCGAAAACGCGAAAGACTGAGACTTGAAAAAGGAAGAGAAGAGAAATGACCGCAGAGGTTAGAAGAGTATCGCCTCGAAACGCAAGCATCTCGGTATCTAAATCTCGACTGAGAATTGATTGGGAAAGCCGCTGAGCAATAGACGAGTAAGACTAGAGCGTATCTGGCTCTGTTGACATCCTCGCAACTTCATTGAAATCCGAGAGGGCGGATAACGTACGCTATTTTTCGCACATTTGAGGAGGAGTGGGTCTGGTTGGTAAAACAGAGGGCCTGAGGAAGGCCCGAGAGGAGGGGCGATGGAGCCCACCAACCAGGGAGAAGGACCGCAGGGAGTAGCAAAGCTGAGCCAGGTGATCCACATTGATGAGGGGAAGATACAGGAGCACCTGGGAGAAGTGGTACGCAGCACGGTGGAAGAGACGTTGAACGCCATGCTGGATGCTGAGGCGGATCGTCTTTGCGGTGCCGAGCGGTACGAACGGACCGAGGCGCGGAAAGATACGCGAGCGGGTTCCTACGAGCGACACTTACAGACGAAAGCAGGCGAAGTCACACTGAAAGTGCCGAAGCTGCGCACGCTGCCGTTTGAGACGGCCATCATTGAACGTTACCGGAGGCGGGAAAGTTCGGTGGAAGAAGCGTTGGTAGAGATGTATCTTGCGGGCGTGAGCGTACGACGAGTCGAAGACATCACCGAAGCCCTGTGGGGTACACGGATCAGCCCGAGCACGGTGAGCAAGCTGAACCAGAAGATCTACGCGAAGATTGCGACCTGGTGCAACCGGCCGATCGAGGGCAACCACCCGTATGTGTTTCTGGACGGGCTGTGGCTGAAGCGAAGTTGGGGCGGCGAAGTACGCAACGTATCGCTGCTAGTGGCGATTGGCGTGAATGAAGAGGGATTTCGTGAAGTTCTGGCGGTAGCGGAAGGGTCGAAGGAGGACAAGGCGAGTTGGACGGCGTTTCTGCGGCATTTGAAAGAGCGCGGTCTGAAGGGTGTGCGCCTGTTCGTCTCGGACAAGTGTCTGGGGCTAGTGGAAAGCCTCGGTGAATTTTATTCGGAGGCGCTGTGGCAGCGGTGCGCAGTGCATTTTTACAGGAATGTGTGGACGGCCGTACCGGCCAGCAAGGTGAAAGAAGTAGCAGCGATGCTGAAGGCCATCCACGCGCAGGAAGATCGAGCGGCGGCACGGCAGAAAGCGGAACAAGTCGTCGCAAAACTGAAAGAGATGAAGCTGGCGGATGCTGCGGCGATCGTGATGGCCGGGATCGAGGAGACACTGTTCTACTACGCGTTCCCGCGGGAACACTGGCGGAGTTTGCGAACGAACAACCCACTGGAGAGGTTGCTGCGCGAAGTGCGGCGAAGAACCCGTGCAGTGGGAGCGTTTCCCGATGGCAAGTCAGCGTTGATGCTGGCCGCGGCAAGACTGCGCCATGTAGCCGGCACGAAGTGGGGCCCGCGGCGCTATCTGGACATGAACCGCCTGGCCGAAGCGAGCGAAGCCGCATGAACGCCCTCGCGACAACCTTCGGCTCCCCCTCGGGGGAGCCGAGCACCACCAGACCTATGCTTCAACAAATGTGCGAAAAAAGTTGGACACTACCAGAGGGCGATTGGTTGCCTCCGTGGTTTTCTATGGAGGCAGGAGGTGCGATGGCCGAAGTCGGACTCTTGCCTTTTGCCCGCCTCGCCCTGCAAGTCTCGCGGGCGGTGCTCCCTCGCTACCGCACTCGTTTCAGCAAGCACCAATTCACGCAGCCACAGTTGCTGGCCATACTCTGCTTGATGCGCTACGAGGACTGGACCTTTCGTGAAGCCGAGGTGCGGCTCGGCGAGCATCGCGAATTGCGCCAGGTGTTGGGGCTTGTGAGTGTCCCTGACTTCACGACGCTGTATCGCTTTTTGCAGCGTCTCGACGACCAGACCATTGACCGCGCGGTCGGCGAAACAGTGCGCCAATTGCGCGGTTCGCTGCGGCAAAAGCGGAAGCGGGCTCGCGTCGCCGTGGACGCCACCGGCTTGGCGCAAGGTGCGGTGAGCACGTTCTTTGTGCGGCGCATGCATCATCACGGGCAGAAACCGCTGCCCTGGCGGCACTGGCTGAAGTGGGTAGTTGTGGTTGATCTGGATCAAAGGTTTCTGTTGTCGCAGACTGCGCGACGCGGCCCGTGGAACGACTGTGCAAATTTGCCTACGGTCGTCGAGGCGGCTTCCAAGCAAACCCGCATCGGACTGGTGCTGGCCGACGCGGAGTTCGACAGCGAGAGAAATCACACCTACATTCGTCAGCAACTGGGAGCGCAAAGTGTGATCCCCGCCAAGCGCGGGAAGAAAACCTGGCGTGTGCGTGGAGTGCGCGCGGAGATGCGGCGGGCATTTCCGCAACACCTCTATCGCCTCCGGGCCTTGATCGAGAGCCTGTTCAGTTCGGTAAAGCGCAAGCTCTCGCCACGCGCACCGGGTCGTTCGCTGCGCATGCAGATCCGCCAAGCCCTGCTGCTCGGATTGAGCTTCAATCTGTACCGTTTGAAACATCGTTGCCTTTTCTTAAGGATGTCAACAGAGCCAGCGTATCTCATAAATGCCTCAGGAGGATGACGAGGCAACCGAGATGGAGCATACCGAGGAAGTTGGCCTCGTGATATTCCCAGCGGGTGACCAGTCGGCGGAAGTTATGGAGCCAGGCGAAGAGCCGCTCGATTTTCCAGCGGCGGCAGTAGCGCCACAGTTCCCGGCCGTCTTGGGTGCTCTTGCGCCGGCGATTGTATTTATGGGGCGCGATGAGCTGCATGCCATGTTTTTGCCGCAGGCGCTGGTCCAGCGGATCGCAGTCGTAGGCGCGGTCGCCGATCATGCGTTCTGGTTTGGCGCGCGTGAAGCGCTGCTCGATGGTGGCTTCGACGAGTTTCGTTTCATGCGGCGAAGCGCTGGCGATGCTGCAGGCGATAGGAAAACCATGGCGGTCTGCGATCGCCATGATTTTACTGCCTTTTCCTCGGCGAGTCGGGCCGACAGCAGCGCCCCTTTTTTCGCCGAACTGAAGCTGGCATCGATGAAGGTTTCCGACAGATCGAGTTTGCCGCGCGCGCGCAGGTCTTCGGCCAGCGCGTGCAGCAGCCGAGTCAGCGTGCCGTCGCGCTGCCACTGTTGAAAGCGGCGATGGCAGGTTTGATAGGGTGGATAGCGATCAGGCAGATCGTGCCAAGGAGCACCGGTGCGCAAAACCCAAAGAATACCGTTCAGCACCGCTCGCGTATCGCGCCAAGGCCGACCTCGACCGTCGGAACGTCGTTTCGGAGCAAGCAGGGGCTTGAGCTTCTCCCACTGCGCTTCAGTCAGGTCCATGCTCCTGATTTACGCTAGTTTGCATAACTCACGGGCACTAAATGACTTCAAAGTGTTTATGAGATAACTTGGCTCTGTTGACATCCTCGAGAAAAGGCGGCGATGTTTCAAACGGTACAGATTAAAACTCAATCCGAGCAGCAGGGCTTGGCGGATCTGCATGCGCAGCGAGCGACCCGGTGCGCGTGCCGAGAGCTTGCGTTTCACCGAACTGAAGAGGCTCTCGATCAGGGCCCGGAGGCGATAGAGGTGTTGCGGAAATGCTCGCCGCATTTCGGCGCGCACTCCGCGCACCCGCCAGGTTTTCTTCCCGCGCTTGGCGGGGATGACGCTCCGTGCCCCAAGTTGCCGACGGATATACGTGTGATTCCTCTCGCTGTCGAACTCCGCGTCGGCCAGCACCAGCCCGATGCGGGTTTGCTGGGAAGCTGCTTCGACGACGGCAGGCAAATTCGCGCAATCGTTCCACGGGCCGCGTCGCGCGGTCTGCGACAACAGAAACTGCTGATCCAGGTCGGCCACCACCACCCACTTCAGCCAGTGCCGCCAAGGCAGCGGTTTTTGCCCGTGATGATGCAGGCGCCGCACAAAAAACGTGCTGACCGCTCCCTGCGCCAAACCTGTGGCGTCCACCCCGACGCGAGCCCGCTTCCGTTTTTGGCGCAGCGAGCCGCGCAACCGGCGCACCGTTTCGCCGACCGCGCGGTCGATGGTCTGCTCGTCGAGACGCTGCAAGAAACGGTACAGCGTCGTGAAGTCGGGCACATGGGAAAGCCCCAACGTTTGGCGCAATTCGCGATGCTCGCCAAGCCGCACTTCGGCTTCGCGAAAAGTCCAATCCTCGTAGCGCATCAGACACAGGATGGCCAGCAACTGCGGCTGGGTGAATTGGTGCTTGCTGAAACGGCTGCGGTAGCGAGGGAGCACCGCCCGAGAAACTTGCAGGGCGATGCGGGTAAAAGGCAGGAGTCCAACTTCGGCCATCGCGCCTCCTGCCTCCCTAGCAAACAACGATTCCCAAGAACTTGGGATTGCGAATTTTCCTAGCTGTAGCGAGGATGTCAACAGAGCCAGATAACTTCTAGTTTCCGAGAAAGCAGGTTCGCCAGAATATGCTGAGTTTCGACGCGATTTCAATTGCTACATGAGCCAACGCAGTAACCTCCGTGGCCACTTCTCACAATCGACATTGTGCTATAATTTTAAATTGTAGGTTTGAATATTTCTTCGCGGCCGAGCCTAAACCTCTTTGCATAACTGGGAGAGTGTGATCGGAATGCTGACAGTATTCTCAACCGCCAAACCATTTCATGGCCACAGTGGCATCATCCAGCGGAACGCCCTCAAGAGTTGGACGCTGCTGCACCCGGACGTGGAGGTGATTCTCTTTGGAGATGAGGATGGCGCCGCCGAAACTTGTCGGGATCTAGGCATTCACCATGAACCCAAAGTCCTACGCAATGAAAATGGCACCAACTACCTCAACTACATTTTCGATCGGGCTAACGAGATAGCTAGGCACAACATTCTCTGTTATGCAAACTGCGACATCATGTTGACCTCTGACTTTCGCGCTGCGCTCGAGTTAACCTCCGGGACCCACAGCAAGTTCCTCATGATTGGGAGGCGCTGGGACACGAATATTACGGAGCCATGGGACTTTGGGCAACCTGACTGGGACCATCAATTGCGATCGCTTGCCCTTCTCAGCGGCAAACAGAATGGGCCGAGCTGGGTCGACTATTTCTGCTTCTCCCGCGATCTCTTTTACGGAGAAATGCGGCCCTTCTTAGTTGGTCGTGACGGCTGGGATCCCTGGGTCATTTGGTTTGCCCGCAAGAGTAAGGTGCGGTTGATAGATGCGAGCCGGATGGTAGTGGCGGTGCATCAAAACCACGACTACGCTTACTTGAGACAGGGAGCCGCGTCCTTACACCGCCACGCAGAGTCGCTATACAACCTAAGTCTTGGAGACGACGCAGCATTTCGCTACTACACAGTCGATGCTGCGACGGACAGGCTTCTGCGAGGGCACCTAAGGTCTAATCGATTGGCATGGCTTGGCCCTATTAAGTCTAGAGTCACTCATATCTTCTACAGGATTTGGTTTTCCTTTCTGAACATTACTCGGCCGATCCGTTATCCGCTCGGGCTGCGACGGAATTCCATTGCGAACAAGAGATAGGGCTGGCAGAGATTCTGAAATGTCGGTGAGAACCAAGATCACTTCCTCAGGCGATCATTCAACTCTTCCATGAGATTCGCTTTCCACTACAACCGAGCAATTCTTGATGGTGTTCCGCTGCCATTTCTCGAGTTTGATGAGTGTCTGAGTTTGGGTGTGTTACCACCGAGAAAATCGTATGATTAACGAATCCATGAGGCGGTTAGAGAGCGTTGATGCCTTGAGGAAAGGACTGCAGCTTAGGCCGGCTTGCTGGACGGTAGTTTTGCTCCGGCGAAAAAAGGGGCTGCGGAGTCGGAAAAACCAAGCGGGGCAAGGGGACGAAGTGGAAGGTAGTGGTCGACGGCCGCGGTGTTCCTTTGGGAGACTACCTTCACTCTGCATCCCCGGCGGAAGTCCGGCTCGCCGAAACGACGCTCGCGGCGATTCGCGTAGGCCGGCGCCATCGTGCGGGCCGGCCGCGGCAAGAGCCAGTGCGGGTGATTGCCGACAAAGCCTACGACAGCGATCCGTTGCGCGAGCGGCTGGCACGGCGCGGAATCGAACTGATCGCGCCGCATCGCTCTAACCGCAAGAAACCGGCGACGCAAGATGGCCGAGCGCTGCGGCGGTACCGACGTCGCTGGATCGTCGAACGCACCAACGCCTGGGTCGGAAACTTCCGCCGCTTGGTGGTGCGCTACGACCGCTCGCTCACGATCTACCGCGCGTTCTTTCATATCGCCTGCTTCATGATCGTCTTACAAAGGGTTGTGCAATAGCTTCTAAGCTCTTTGCAGGAGATGTGGTGCGGACGACCGCCTGATCTATGTTTTCCACGCGGCATGGGCAGTAAGCTCATCGTCTCTTCTAGCCGGTCAGATGGCACGCACAGAATTTCGGCAAACATTGGGTTGATCAAACCACTACTTTCGTCAAGATCATTCAATCCGATCGCAAAAATCCGGTACCCCTGCTCCCGAAGCGAATCGGTGACGCTCTCTCTGCTTCGACCCACTGCGCGCAATAGCTCATCATTTAACTCAATGATCAGATACGGCCGCGAGTTCGCGATGACATGGCGCGCGCCTTCTAAAATGAATGGCTCGGACCCTTCCGCATCGATCTTTATAAGTCGTATCAGGGGAGAACGGACACTCTTGTGCCATTCATCCAAAGAAACGGCCTCAACCGATTCGATATGCCCTTCATTCCGGACGGAAGCCAGCTTTCCCCAACCTGATTCTCCGTCTACTTCCGGATTTGAGAAGGCTACAGAACCGCTCTTATCACACACTGCCCGTAAAGAAGCCACCATCCAGGGAAATTGCGTAGCATTTGAACGGAGTGGCTGTAATAGAGTGGAATTCGCTTCGAACGCATAAACTTTGCCGCTGGGGCCAACCAGCGACGAAGCAATCGTACTAAAAAACCCAATGTGAGCTCCTACATCGACAAACGTATCGCCAGGACGCAAGAGTGCGACAAAGCATCTTCTTACGTGGGGTTCGTACGCTCCGCCCCACATCAGCCGCTGAATACGATCGCCCAAATCTATGGTGACAGTCTCGCCACTCGCGAGTAGAAAGGTACCGCGACTACCCTTGAACGAGAGCGTGAGGCGACCGAGCAAATCAGCCAAGCGGGTTTTACCCCTGAAGTGGCTTATTGAATTCAGGACTCCAGCGAGTAGATCAGGGTTTGGTTCACTTCGCGTCATCAGCACCCTCGTCGTATAGGTCTACGGTTAAGTAAGTAATCCACGCTTACACATCTCGTGTACCCTGTACCTCCTGTTGCCAGGACCACCATCGACCCCCATTCTGCTTCCGTGCACCCAGATGATTGTGTCACCTTCCTGACCGTTTCGATTCTTCGGTGAGTGAGGAGTACGCGTTAGAGTAACTACATGGTTGACAGGGTGAGTTGAGGTTAGATGTTGAGCATGGACCAGGCGGTTGGGGTGAGTTGCGGGAGGCGGTGGACGGGCGTGTTGGCGAGGCCGGGGAGGACCGCTACCAGGTAATCGCGCACGGGGATGTTGATGCGGCGGCAGGCTTCGACGACAGAGAGGATGGCGGCGACTTTGGGCCCGGCTTGCTGGCTGCCGATGTGGATCCAGTTTTTGCGACCCAGGGCCACGGGGCGCATGGAGTTTTCGGCGAGGTTGTTGCTCAGTTCGAGTTCCGGGTATTCCAGGAAGCGCGTGAGTTTCCGCCAAAGCGCCAGCGTGTAAGTCGAGGCTTTGGCGATGGCGCTAGCGGGCAATGCCGCAGCGTGCGCCGCGGTAACTGCGGCCTTGATCTCCTGGAGTAGCGCGGGAGCTTTATTGCTGCGCAGGGTGTGGCACGCGTCGTAGTCCAGTTTCGCCATGCGCGCTTCGGCATCGATGGCAAACAGCGCATCGATGAGCGTGACAATGCGTACCGCCGTCGCATCGCCGGGATACAGCTTCACCGCTTCGATGAATTTTCTTCGTGAATGCGACCAGCAAGCCGCGTGCACCATCTTCGGCCCACCCACGGAATCGTAAACGGCGTATCCATCGCTTTGCAAAAGGCTATCGAATTTCTCCAGAAAACGTTTCGGGCTTTCGCGCCCGCGACCCATGCGGAAATCGAACACCACGGCCCCCTGAGGCCGCCCGCATTGCCACAGATACGCCAGATGGTTGCTGCCACTCCCATTGTGCATCTGTACGCCAACCGGCGTTTCATCGGCCTGCAGGTAACTTCCACGGAGTAGCTCATGCCGCAGCGCCTAGGCGAGAGGCACCAGTAATTCGCCCAGGCGCATGGCCCAGCCATCCAGCGTCCGGCGGCTCAGTTCCAGGCCGCTATCGCGTTCGGGCATCGCGCTCTGGCGATACAACGGGCAGTGATCTGCATATTTGTTGACTACCGCATCGATCACCACGCGGTCGCTTACCAAACTCTGCTCGATGATGCGCGGCGGCAGCGGCGCCGCTAGTGTGCTGTCCCATAAATAACTGGCATTAGTATTGCTGGGAATAGAGGCATCTCCCGTGCACAATGGAGGTGCCTATGGCGATGGGACGACCGAAAGCGACGTTGGTTTTGGATTCGGAGCTGCGCGAACAGCTGGAAAGCTTGGCCAACTCGCGTTCTCTTCCGGCCGGCCTGGTGCGTCGGGCCAAGATTATCTTGTTGAGCGCATCTGGGAAGACGAACCGAGAGATTGCCTCACAACTGGAGACGAGCACGAACACGGTAGGCCTGTGGCGGCGACGCTTCCTCAAGCACGGGGTGTCGGGACTCTACGACGAGTTACGTCCGGGCCGCCCCCGCCCGATTAGCGACGAGCGAGTTGCCCAATTAGTTCGCAAAACGCTGAAGTCGAAACCGAAAGCCGGAACGCACTGGAGTATCCGGCAAATTGCTGCCGAGACCGGAGTAACGAAATCGACGGTGCACCGCATCTGACAAGCGTTTGGCTTGCAGCCGCATCGGCAAAAACAGTTCAAGCTCTCGAGCGATCCATTTTTTGTAGAAAAAGTACGGGATATTGTAGGGCTGTATTTGAATCCCCCTGAAAATGCTGTGGTTTTGTGCGTGGATGAGAAGAGCGGAATTCAAGCACTGGAACGCACCCAACCGCTGTTGCCGCTGGGATTGGGCTATGTCGAGGGAGTGACTCACGATTATCGACGCCACGGAACCACCACGCTGTTTGCCGCGCTGGACACGGCCAACGGCAAGGTGCTCACGAAATGTCGCCAGCGCCACCGGCATCAAGAATATCTGAGTTTTCTCCGGGAGATTGAGAGGAACGTGCCGAAGAACTTGGAGGTGCACATCATCGTGGATAATTACGCCACGCACAAGCATCTGCGAGTGAAACGCTGGTTGGCCACACGGCCACGGTTCCACGTACACTTCACTCCGACCTATGCCTCCTGGCTCAATCAGGTAGAAATCTGGTTCAATCGCATTACGCAACAAGCGCTTCGCCGGGGAACGTTTAGCAGCGTGAAAGATCTGGTCGAGAAAATCGATCACTACGTCAAAAATTCCAACCGCCAGGCACAGCCATTCGTCTGGACCGCCACAGCGGATTCGATCTTCGCTAAAGTCGAACGACTATGTGAACGTATTTACGGGACAGCACACTAGCACGCCACGCTCTTCGCAACTCTTGCAAGCGCGCTTCTCGCGCTTGGTCACCACCAAGAAATACTTCGCCGGCTCGACATCCAACTGCTCGCTCTCTCCGTGGCCGATCACCGCGGTTTCCTTACCGCAGCCCACGCAAATGCATTGTTCCGGCGTACATGCGATCAGCCGCTCGACCCGCGGCAGTTCCGCCGGTAGCGCCTGGCGGCTCGGATGCTTGCGAACCCTTTTCTCCGCTGGCCGCCCAGGCACCGGCTCGCGCGCACTCTCCGTTTGCACCTCCGCGGTGCTCACTCCCGGTTCCAACTCCAGTAATTCCAGCTGCTCGTTGGTCAGCTTCTCGCTGCCGGGACCGTACTTCTCGATGCGCTTCAACCGCAGGCGCTCTTCCAGTACCTGGATCTTCAGCTCTGCGTATTGCAGCTTATTCTGATAAGTTTGCAACGCCAGGAACTTCTCGTTCACCGTGGCAAACGGCGGCTCGGGGAGCTCGCTCTTCAGTTGCTCGAGAAGTTCGTCAAAAAAAGGCTCGGAAAGGTTCGGACTCACGATAACTTATTAAATAACACGAGGATTACCATTTTGCAATCCTATTCTCGCGGCTCTCCATGAAATTTCTGTAACAGCGTTACGCCGCGGGCTCCTCCGTAACTTCCCGCCGGTACCACCGCCGCCGTTCCGCCTGCCGCAGATCGATCCCACCAAGTAACAGCGCCAGTTCCTCGTGGCTCAGCTGCACCTTGCTCTGCTCGCCGCCAACCTCCGGCCAGCGGAAGCGGCCCTTCTCCAACCGTTTCGCGCACACCCACAATCCGCTGCTGTCCCAAAACAGCAGCTTCACCCGGTTGCGTTGCGTGTTGCAAAACAGAAACACATGCCCGCTCAGCGGCTCGCCCTGCAATCGGTCGCGCACCAGCCCGTACAACCCGTTGAAGCCCTTGCGCATGTCCGTTGCACCCAGCGTCAGATAAATCCGCTTCGCCGGTGCCAGCCCAAACACGGCTTACGCCTGCTCCAACACACTCAGCAAGCGCTCCAGCGTCGCCGCATCAAACCCCCGCGACACTTCGATCCGTCGCCCTCGCGACACAACTACCGCCAATCCGCCGCTCGACCCGTTGCTTCCCGTGCCTTCAGGCAAACCCGCTAATTCCACCGCCAGGATTCTGCCGTCGCTCGCCGCCTTTGCCCGCGTATCCACATTCTGCGTTGCCTGACGCTTGCTTGCAACCGCGCCCCGCTCCTGCCGCCGCCTCTTCCGCAACAAATCCAGCGTCCCCAACGCCACCCCATGCTTCAGGCAAAACTCCCGCCGCCGCAACCCGCTCGCTTCAAATGCGTCGACCAACTGCTCTGCTTCCGCCCGGCTCCGTCGCCGCTGACTTTCCCCAATTACTTGTTCTTCTCTCATCCCGCCACTTCATCACGCTTTCTCATTGGAAAATAGGTGCGTTCCTCTGACGCATACTCTATAATTAACGCCGAGTGTGCTCCAAAGTGATTCAGATTGCCTCTTTTAAGCCTGGATGGGGCGAGCAGCGGTCACGACCGAATGGCAAGAGTCTTCGGTAGCGTCACGGGCCTCATTCTGGGCGCGAATCGCTATCATTTCTTTTGAAAGACGCTGCAAGACCTCAGCTTCGGGAGCTGGCTTACCGGCTGCGACCGCTCTTGCTGCCAGGACAAATTCACTCAAACTGAAGGATAATTGAAATCTGGCATACTGCCTTGCACTTTCTTAAAGGATGGTCGATGCCATCAGATGAAGACGCAAACGATTCTTGTAACCGGGTCCAGCGGGTTGATTGGCTCGGAAGCCGTGGAACACTTCGAACGCCTGGGTCATCAGGTCCACGGCATCGACAATAATATGCGTCGCATCTTTTTCGGTGATCCCGGCGACACCAGCTGGAATCTCGACCGGCTGCGGCGCATAACAAAGAACTTCACACATCACAATGTAGATATCCGTGACCGCATCGCTCTCGAAACGCTCTTCCGTGCGCAGCGCTTCGATCTGATCGTTCACTGTGCCGCGCAGCCTTCTCACGATAAGGCGCGCGATATTCCCATTCTCGATTTTGAAGTCAACGCGCTTGGCACCGTCAATCTTCTCGAAGCCACGCGCCTCCATTGTCCCGAAGCAGTCTTCATCCTTCTCAGCACCAACAAGGTTTACGGCGATGCGCCCAACGAAGTTCCTCTTAAGGAACTGGAAACCCGCTGGGAATACGCCCGGCCAGAAGACTACAACGGCATCAACGAAAATTGCCGGATCGACCGTACTCTCCATTCACTCTTTGGTGCCTCCAAAGCGTCGGCCGACCTGATGGCTCAGGAGTACGGCCGCTACTTTGAGATGAAGGTATGCATTTTCCGCGGTGGATGCCTTACCGGGCCGTCACATTCCGGCGTCGAGCTTCACGGCTTCCTCTCCTACCTGGTGAAGGTAGCTATTTCTGATGCTACCTATTCCGTCTTCGGTTACAAAGGTAAGCAGGTCCGCGACAACATCCACAGCTACGATGTGGTCCGTGCCATTGAAGAGTTTGCCGCCAATCCGCGTTGTGGCGAGGTCTACAACCTCGGCGGCGGTCGCGAAAACAGCGTTTCGATGCTCGAAGCCATACGCAAAATTGAGCAAATGACGGGAAAGCAATTGACCTGGAAGTACGTTGAGGAAAACCGCAAGGGCGATCACATCTGCTACATCTCGGACCTTGCCAAGTTCAAGTCTCACTTCCCCAATTGGAAGATCACCATTGGCCTCGATGAAATCTTCCGTCAGATCATCGACAACCACACACAGCGGTGTTTGCCACCAGCAAAATGGGAGTGAATTGAGTGTAGAGCTAAACTTCAGGATTTGAGTTTTGGGTTTACCCAACCAGAGCTAGGAGGCGGAAAAAGCGGCGTGAACCAAGAGTGAAGAGCTGAAGAGGAAGCAAGAACCAGAAGAAGAGCGAGAAGAGTATTGACGCCCCCGTGATCTTCGGCTTCCTTGCGGAGAAACAGTGCGAAACCGGATTAAACCTGAAGTTTTGCCTTTCGACACACGCCGACTCACGATGCTCCCCCTCCTCGTGTTTCTAGCTTTCGCTTGCTTTTTTGTTCTGCTCCGCTCGAAGGACCCCTTCGCTGTGGATGGAGCGATCCGATGCTTCGAGGTATACCGCCGCCAAAGTTTTTTCTTTCACTCCAGCTATCACATGCTTTATCCCGTGAACGTTCTGATCTGGACGCGCATGGCCGCCGCCGCTGGCCTCCAAACAAGCAATCCGCAATCCTTCTATCGCGTTGTGGAACTCATGAATTGTTTAGCTGCCGCGGGTTGTCTTGCGCTCTTTTTTCTTCTCATGTCCGCTGTAACCCACTCCTGGCGCCTCGCTGTGCTCGTCACCACGATTTATGGGCTCTCGAGGGCATTTCTTCTCCACGCGACAAATGCCAGCGAACCTATGGTTGGTGTCTTTTGGAGCTTTCTCGCCGTGGCCGTGGCTGCTCTCTCCCTGAAAACCAAATCGCCGTGGCCTGTTTTCTTCTCAGGACTCCTTTTCGCCCTGTCTATGGCGACCTACCAATCCACTGTTCTTCTGGGTCCCGCGGCACTTTTTCTAATTTGGCGCTCCCGCCCGCTTGAAAAGCAGAGCGGCTTGCGCCCGCCTTCGCGGATTTTTGTTGTCTTCCTCTTCGGTCTGGGTGCTGTTTTTGGCTCCGCGTCCATTTATGGCTGCTTTGCCTATTCGCAGTGGAAACATCAGCCTGCGGTCGCGCCTTCCGGTCTTTTCACAGCGCAACTTGTTCAGCATCCCGGAGCCCATGCGTACTTCGGTGTCAGCATGAACAAGTTCGCCACTGTTCCGGTTGGCTTGATCCGCAATGTTTTTCCGATTTTCACTGAATACTTCGGACTTCGGAATCTTCTACGAGGTGCCTTCGTTCCCATCCTCAGCCTGGCGATATTGTTGCTCGCTGTGGGGGTGCTGTTTGGCTTTTGCGCGATTCGTGTGGGTACGGCATGGAGTTCCTTAACGCCAGCATTTCGAACCGCTTTTCTCGCTGCCGCGCTTGGCCTGGTTTTCTGCCTCTTTCCTGTGGTGACCTGGAGCGACCAGTATGACAAGCTCTGGCTGCAACCCCTCGGCTGCCTCTGCTTCCTCCTGGGTATTTCTCTTCATTGGGTAAGCCATCATTTGCCTCGCCCATTTCTCCTCGCACGCGCACTTCCCGCTTTCTTTCTGGCCGGTGTTTTGCTGAACTTTGGCTGGCTTGCAACCCAGCATGTGCGCGACATTCCGGAAATGCGCGAGGCTCAACGCCTTGCCGCAATGATACGTCCGAACGACCTCGTCGTTGGCAACTGGGATGGCGTCTCGGATCTATTTGGTTACTTGTGGGCGACCGACGGCCAGGTATTCTCTTTTCCTGGTGAAGCCGCGGTTTACGGAAGCGCGGCTACCTCTCACCTTCACAATGCGATTGTCAAAACTCAGAAGGTGGGTGGCCGCGTTTTTTTTCTGGGTCTGCTGGAGTTGCCAAAGGATTCCTGGGACTCCTTCCTTGCCTCAAGATGCGGTGTGCCTTATTCTGACTTGGATCTATATCGGGTGCACTCCACTACTCGCGCAACGTTTGAGACTCGGTATCATGAAATTGTCCTCAAGCAGTTTGATGCCACTTGGTGATTTGCTTTTCGCGCCCAAACAATGAAGCCGAGACGCGTCATCGCTCTGCTCGGCCGCCGCGACGATCCTACCGACGCCGTCGAGGAATACTGCCACTATCTCGGTGCGGCCCTGGAGTGGCATGATTTTCAGCTACAGATCCAGCGTGTTCCGTGGGGAATTTATAGCTGGCAGGCTTCTCTCGACGCATTGCGACGGCAGGCAGCAGGGTGGCGCGATACATGGGTCCTTGTGCAGTACACAGCGCTGGCATGGTCCTCTCGCGGTTTTCCCCAAAGATTTCTCCGCGTTTTGGATATTCTTAAATCTGCCGGTGCGCGCGCGGGCGTCGTCTATCACGACGTCGAACCCTTTCAAGGGGTACGGTTCATCGATCGTCTCCGCCGCCACGCGCAGGTCCACACGATGCGACGCGCCCTTCACCTTGCCGACCTCGCCATCTTCACGGTGCCACCCGAGAAGCTTTCGTGGCTCCCGGGTTTCTCCTCCAGCACGCACTTCATTCCCGTCGGCCCAAATCTTCCGATTCCTGGGACAGGCATCACACCTATTGCGCTCTGGAAGGCCACGGATACAGTTCCTAATGGGACCGGCATCCCCGCCATCGCGGTCTTCAGCATCACGGGGGGCAAAGCAGGCGCTCGCGAAACGCAAATAATCCTCGCGGCGGTCCGGTACGCCTCCCAGAAACTAGGCAAACTCCGCCTCTCCGTGTTCGGCAGACACGCCGAACTCTGTGAGACCGACCTTCGCCGAGGATTTCAAAATGTTCCGGTGGAATTATCCATAGATGGTGTTCTGGAACCCGCTCAAGTCGTCCAGAAGCTTTCCGCGAGCGACGTCCTTCTCTTTGTTCGGGGCCCCATCTCTACGCGCCGCGGTAGCGCCATCGCCGGCATTGCTTGCGGCCTTCCGGTTATTGCCTATCCCGGTTCTGAAACCGCCGTGCCCATTACCGATGCCGGCGTGGTCCTCGTCTCACCCGACCAACCTGATGAGCTTAATGCCGCCCTGGTTCGAGTCCTCTCTGACGCTAGCTATCGCATGGATCTTGCCACCCGCAGTCGTGCCGCCTACAAAACCCATTTTGCTTGGCCCGCCATCGCTGCTCGCTATAGCGCTCTCCTCAACACTCGCTAGCTCTGGGCTTCTCCCGCCTATCTCTTGTCGGGGTCGGAGATAGGGCGATCCGTAAATTTGTCACCGATCTAAACCTACCCCAGCAAACTCAGCAGTCACCAAACCACAGCGCTCTTTCTAACGAACGGTACGCTCCTACCATACCCGGGTCACTGGGCGCGAACTGATTAAATGATGCGTGGCGGATTGCAACCCCACCGAAGTCACTTTCCCATGCTGCAGGCCATGACAGAGAGCGTATGTCAAGATAAAGCTGTACAAGTCGTCAACACTGAGTCAGTATTCTTTTGGGGAGTACATCTTATTGGTCGCACCAATCCGCCTAAAGGCTACGCTGTTCCTCTCCGTGTTCAAAGTGGCATTTAGGATACCAAAACAACAGGCTAGAACACACGACGAAACAGGTTCTCGGAAGGCTCCCGTGGCGAGGAGGATGTTCAGACTTACGCTTCCGGCCGGAAGGCCCTCTCCAGCTTGGGCAAAGTGTAGAAACACGAATTCGAAATCAACCTCGCCACGGGCGACTGGCCAGCCCGAGGATTTAGTTTAGGAGAAGAGTTTTATATCCCGCTCCGGATGCCGTTTGGTGCTGCACCTGTCTTCAGCTTGGGGGGTGCCTTGCACAAACGCAGCTCACTGCTCGAAAACGCCTTGCGCTACTTTTTCACCCAATTTTCAGAATGACTGCCTCCATGGGAGGAGAAATCTCACCCTGTGGTTTTTTGTAGGAAACCCACGCCGCGGAGAATCTTTGCGCGCGGTGCGTCTACTTCGAGGGCGAATTCAGGGAAGGCAGTGTTCCACTTGGCGTCATCCGAAAACAGTAGACCGCCAGGACGGAGATGTGGGTAGGCCACGCGGTACTCCCAGAGCATGTGCTCATAGGTGTGGAGGCTATCGTGAATAAAGATATCTGTGGAACCAATCTCGCCAAGAAGTCTGGGTAAGATAGTTCGTGAATCACCGACTAGTAGTTTCCATGGGGACCGAAGCTCTTGAGGAACGACCCAACCGAGGGGCTTGCCAGCGGGAAGATATTGTGGTTCGTAAAGTCCTACGGAGTACAAGGTTCCGCGGCCATTGGCTTGGAGTGCGAGCAGTATGTAAGCGGACGAGACACCATTCGCTACACCAGTCTCGACCACGATTTTCGGCTGAAATGCCCGGACTACTGCATATTGAAGGAGGATCTTCTTTGCGTATAGATCAGCGCTGTATATCTTCAGCGTTTGTAATTCAGCTTTTACCGATTGGAGACGCGCTGAAAAGAATCCATTCTGGACAGGTTCCTTGATGAAACCACGAATTCGGCTGGCCGAGACGTTCGTGATGGCGCTCAGGAATCTCTCATCCGCCAGAGTTAGCTCGCGACAGAGAGAATTCAAGGTATAAAGCGGATTCTCGAGAGCAAAGCGCACTCGATTGTTAAAATTCTGAACGAGCCAGTTCATGAACTGAGAGAATATTTATATCACACTCTTGGCCTGTGAAGATGGATTTGCTCCCCCTGCGCTGGGACCTCAGGAACTGGCGCTCCACCGGAGTGACGATTCTCGCCGCAGCGCTCACCTCCGGTTTAGCAAAACTCTCGCGGATGGTCTCCGAGCAGCCACTGGTCCAGCGCGGCCACACCTGCCAATACAACGGGATCGCGGGCTCGAGACTACAAAAGTCTTGATAAGCGTCACCGTCAGGGTGCGGCACTCTTCATGTCGTTCCCAAGCCAGAGAGATGTTTCACTTCTCAACACTGTGGAACTCCGGAGTTTTTGCGACGACTTGCAGACGGAATAGAATGCCCAGAAGTAACCAGAAATAAGCGTTCACAACGAAATCTTGATAGGATACGAATCCATAGTAACTGATGGGCACCGCAAGCAGGAACGCGTACCAGAAAATCGCAAAAGCAATCGGAAACCAAGGAGACCCTTTGAGACTTTTGGCAGCCCTCCAGGCTGAAAGAGATATTGCCGTTGCCAATGCAATCCACAGGAGCAAGCCTATGATGCCAAGTTCGAGTATGAGTTGACCATATCCACTCTCCACGCCAATGCGCATAGGAGCCGCGTGCATGATACGGGCGACGTATTGCACTCCCAGCGACGATGTACCAATTCCATACCCATAGGGCCACTTTGGGTAGTCAAAGGCCAACAGAAGATTCTGTAGAGGATAGTTACCGGAACGAGAGAAGAGTTCACTTCCGGGGCTTGTGGGGTCGAGTGTTTCTGAATAGATCGCGAGACGACTTGAAAGCTGTTCTGGGAAGACCACCATAAGCACTATGACTGCGATGCCTACAAAAAGGGCCGCACGCTGGATTGCCCGGGCTACTCGAAAGCCCTCACGATTGCGCCACGGCGCACCCCACAAAAATCCTGCAGCAAGAAAGAGTGCGCCTAGGGAATTCCACAACACAACACCCCTAGATGCGGTCAGCAGACTACCCGCCGCGAGAACACCGATGCACGTAAATGCGATGAGTCGACCTCTGCGACTCCGTAGGAGAAGAAATCCTCCGTAACCCAGGGTGAGAATCCAGGAGATAATCAGAAAGTTCTGGAAGCGTCCTGCACTAACGAATACGGAAGTAGGGCGATATGCAATCAAACCAGAGATTGGAGAGGTTCTGTAGGTTGTGCTCAAATCCCGAATATCTTCTTGAATAACCGTAGGATTTAGAAAAGTATGGCCACTTATAGCTTGGGCGATGCCCAGGCACACGACAACTAGAATCAGGACGGAGTTGAAAGCGAAAAAGCTACGCAATCTGCGCTCTGAATCGATAAAGTAGTAGCCAACATACAACAGGGGGACGTAGAAAAAGTATAACTTCATTCCCATCAAACCATAGAAAAGACTGGTGGAACTGGGGTTAAATACCTGGATCATGCCGAAAAAGAAAAAACAGAGTAGTGGAACGATGAATGAAGGCCGGAATCGTTCGACCCGATTGGTACGTTGCGCCCTAAAGAATGAAAGATAGAGTAGAAGAGCAAGGACATCTTTAGCGAAGTAAATGGCCATGTTGTTGCCGAGATACTTACGGACGAAATCCTCGAACAAGATCCAGGCGAGAAAGAGATAGACCCCTTTTCGCCAATCGTTCAGAACGGTGACAACGCCAATCGCACCGGCGATGAGTAACCCGAGGTAAATGAGAGAATTTATGTCCCCGCCGAGGATGAGCTCTGCCACCTCATAAGCCGCCAGCGCCACCAGAACGAGAGACACAATGGCGACTACAGGGCTGCGAGGATTCCGTATCGAGGCTAGTGCTCCAGGCATATTCACGATCGGGGAGAACTGGGCACCAGAACGACGGCGAGTGGAAGGTCATCTTGCTTTACAATGGCGTTTGTCATCAAAGTGCTGGTACCTTCCGGGTTGGGCTTGCGGACCCAATCCTGCTCGGGACGGAAACCTGACTACCTTACCCATAACTGCGTGCGATCAAGTTCTCTGCCGTTATGAGAACCAATCCATCGCCGTCATAGTATACGCCGCTTTGCGATGGATCCCGCTCTCAATATTAAGGGAAAGTTCAGCGCTGAAAAGGATGATGGAATGACCCCCTGCAGTTGTACCAGCTGATATGAGAGTCTGATTGCCCGAGAGGGCAGGAGGACTCGATGAAAAGGAAGCGACACACGCCGCAGGAGATCATTGCGAAGCTGCGCGAGGCGGAGGTAGACCTCAACCAGGGCGCAACGATCGAAGCGGTATGCCGGAAGCAAGAGATCAGCGAGCAGACGTATCATCGCTGGCGGCATCTTTACGGTGGGATGAAGGGGCCGGAGATGGCGCGGCTGAAAGAACTGGAAAAAGAAAATGCGCGGTTGAAGAAGATCGTGGCGCAACAGGCCATGGACATCGACGCGCTGAAGGATCTCAGCCGAAAAAACTGGTAAGCCCGGCGGGCAGGCGACGGGCGGTGGAGCATTTGCTTGCGGAGTGGCGCTACACGGAGCGGCATGCCTGTCGATTAGTGAAGCAGCCACGGTCGACGCAGCGATACGAAGCGCGCATCGACTACGAGGAGCGGAGGATTCGCAAGCGGTTGCACGAGTTGGCGAAGAAGCATCCAGGCTCGGGCTACCGGCGGATGACCAGGCTGCTGCGGAGAGAAGGGATGAAGATCAACAAGAAACGGGTGCAGCGGCTGTGGCGGGAGGAAGGCTTGCGGAACCCGCTGCGGAAGCGGCGAAAACGCGCACGCGGCCACAGCGAGAACAGTTGCGCGGTGAAGCGAGCAGAGTACAAGAACCACGTGTGGTGCTGGGATTTCACGATGGATGAAACGGCGGACGGAAGAAGGCTGAAGTGGTTTTCGGTGCTGGACGAGTTCACGCGGGAATGTCTGGCGCTGGAAGTGGAGCGGCGGATGACGGCGCGAGACGTGGTGGCGACTCTGACGTGGTTGGAGGCGAAGCATGGCGCGCCCGGAGCGGTTCGTTCGGACAACGGGCCGGAGTTCATCGCGCGAGCGGTGCAACGATGGCTGGCTGCGCGGAAAGTCGGGCCGTTGTATATTGCCCCGGGCAGTCCGTGGGAGAACGGCTACAGCGAATCGTTCAACAGCCGGATGAAGGCGGAGTTTGCGGACCGGGAGCTGTTCGGATCGCTGATGGAGGCGAAGGTTTTGGGAGCGGAATACAAGCGGTACTGGAATCAGGAGCGGTTACACAGCGGAATCGGGTACAAGACGCCAGCGGAATTCGCCGCCGAACTTGGGCCGGACTCCGCAACGCTCCGTCCGCCCCAAGTTCAATCACAACACCAACCGACTCTCAGAAGCACTGGTACATAAAACGGGGGCAGGCCAATGACTCCGGGGCCGTTCAAATACCGAATAATGAAGGAATAAGGCGAATCTCTCACGACGAAGGATTAGCCCGGAAATCTCACGAGGAATGAGAGCAAACCGTTAAATAGAAGTAGAAAAAGGCCGCTTTCTCGGGCATAACTGCGTTGTTGAGGCGTAGTTGGTGTCCGGAGAAAAGAGGCCTTTTCAATGACGCAGTGTAGCGAGACTCTCTTTCCGTTTGAAGCGCATTTTTCACGTCAAGTGGTGGCGCAGTTCACGGGGGATTGCTTAACCACCGAGGGTGGTTCGCTCCTGCTGCGCCAAGCCGATCGCAAGATTGGTTTACTGCGACGGGTGACGGGTTGCTTCAGCGACTACCGGCGGCCGGAACGGATCGAGCATGAGCTGGGCGAGATGTTGGCGCAGCGCATCTACGGCTTGGCGCTGGGCTACGAAGACGTGAACGATCACGAGCAATTGCGCAACGATCCACTCTTGGGGGTGTTGGCCGGGAAGCGCGATCTGGACGCGCCGCTGGCCGGCAAGAGCACGCTAAACCGGCTGGAACTGACGCCGGCTGGTTCGCCCGCCGCGGAACGCTACAACAAGATCAGCTATTCCGCTGCAGCGCTCGACGCGTTGCTGGTCGCTCTCTTTCTGGAAGCGCACCAGCGCGCCCCGCGCGAAATCGTGCTGGACCTGGACGCTACCGACACGCCGCTGCACGGGCGGCAGGAAGCGCGTTTTTTTCACGGCTACTATGGGCACTACTGCTATCTGCCGCTGTACGTGTTCTGCGGAGATCATCTGTTGTGCGCGCGGTTGCGGCCCTCGAATATCGACGCCAGCGCGGGAAGTCTGGAAGAAGTGCAGCGCACTGTGCGGCAGATCCGCGCGCGCTGGTCGAACGTGAAAATCATTCTGCGGGCGGACTCGGGCTTCTGCCGCGAGGAGTTGCTGGCGTGGTGCGAAAACAACGCTGTGGACTTCGTGTTCGGCTTTGCGCGCAACCAGCGCTTACGGCGCATCATCGGCCGCGCGATGCAGCAAGCCAAGCAAGAACACCGGCGCACGGGAAAACCCGCACGAGTGTTTTGCGAGTTCGCTTATCGCACCAAGAAAAGCTGGTCGCGGGCGCGGCGCGTGGTCGCCAAAGCAGAACAAATCGAGGGCAAGGAAAATCCCCGCTATCTGGTCACGTCGCTTGGCGCGCCGGACTGGCCCGCGCAGCAACTCTACGAGCAGCTGTACTGCGCGCGCGGCGAAATGGAGAACCGCATCAAGGAGCAACTGAGCCTGTTCGCGGACCGGTTGAGCACGGAGACGCTGCGGGCCAATCAGTTGCGGTTGTACTTTTCCTCGCTGGCCTATGTGCTGGTCGAGGCCCTGCGGCGGCTGGGTTTGGCGGGCACGGAGTGGGCCGAAGCACAAGCCGACACCATTCGGCTGAAACTGCTGAAAATCGCCGCACAGGTGCGCATCACCGCGCGCCGCATCTGGATTCGCTACAGTCGCGCCTATCCCTGGCAGAACGTCTTCGCCGCAGCCTGCACGGCGCTGCGCTGTTGAACAAAGAAGCGAAAACAAAAAACCGCGTCTCGCACTCCCAAAAGCAGTCGAGGTCTGCCTGAAAAACGTTCCCCGCCCGCACCGCAGCGGCCAACCACCTCGAGAACCAGCAAAACCAGATTCAGCCAAGGAAACGGACCAGCACAAAGCCTGAATCGCTCACTTAACCTAGCCCTCGTGAGAAATAGCGGTTAGGGTGTTGGTTTGCATTATTGACTCGTAGCTCCGAGCGTGCGAGATATGCGGCTAAGACGCTATTTGGGCTAAGCCCAGTCACAGAAATTGCAAAATGTCATTGGTGGAATCTTGATCACCATGACCAGCTCACATGCAATTTCTGCGCGGCGGCCAGACCCCGTCTAAGGCGGAACGCCGATCTTATTCCTACCGCCTCGGTTCCGTCGCGCAACGGCCCGACGGACCGCTTCTACCGTTCCGGAGATATTTTCTCGAATCGACCAGGTTTCCATTCGGCGGCGCGCGGCGTGGCCGTACTTTGTGAACACAACGGGATCGGCAAGAGCAACTTTCAATATCTGCGCGAGGGCATCAACGTTCCCGCAAGGGTAAATGAAAGAGGGATTCACGGGGGCGATTAGGTCCTGTGCGGCACCCACCCGATCACTTGCTATGACAGGGCATCCACAACAGGACGCCTCGTTGACAACAACTGCAAATGGCTCGTATTCGGACGGAAGAACCATGAGATCCGAGGCAGTGTAGATGGCAGGCAGCTGCGATTGATTGACAAATCCAAGAAAGCGAACGCGCTTGGCAATCCCCAGGGAGGCAGCCTCAGTTTCTAACTCTGAACGCAGTGGCCCTTCGCCTGCGAACACCAAGGCCGAATCAGGAACTGTGGCACGAGCGAATGCTCGAAGCAAGTCGAGGGGACGTTTCCAGGGTTGAAGCTTGGCGCAGAAGAGTATGACCGAAGCTTCAGGAGCTATACCCCAAGAACGGCGTACGCCGGCCCGGTCGACCCGGGAAGATTGTTCTTTCCACCAATCATTGTCGACGGAGTAAGGCGTCAGAGTAATCCGCTCTTCCGGGATGCCGAGAGAGCGTAAAAGACTGTAGGAGGCTGTCGAAGGAACGACAACCTGGTCCGCCAGGGAGTACAGGCGGGGCCAGAGAAACCTCTTAACGAAAATCTTCCATGAACGCGAATCCCGGGGAACGAGACTGTTGGCGTCCGTTCCGAAGAGAAAGGCAGTGCCGGCCATACGCGCGGCGAAGAAGGCAATCCAGAATGAGGCCCGAATATAACCAGTGAGGCAAATAATGGCGTCAAATTGTCCATCGCGGACCAAATTCCAGACGCCAAAATTGCAGAGACCGAAGAAGGATTCCGAACCCGAGCCTTGATTGGGTATCTCGGTCCATTCATAACCCTCGAGAAGCGGGATGTCCCACTTGACGGTTGCAGTGAACTCCGGGTCATAGGTAGCTTTCCCGCCCCGCAGAGAGCAATAGCCCACACGTAAATCCACTTGAGGATGTTGAGCCATACGACGCAAAACTGGAGACATGTACTGGACGGGGTGCGAACAAAGAACTAGGACTTGGAAACGGCGGTCAGGCACAAATCGCTCCTGCCGAAAAAGAAGCGCTAAATCGGGAGAGCGGAACGCTCAAATCAAAGGGGAGCATACTCTCGAGGAAGCATACACGGTTTTGGCGGTTGACTAAAGTCCATGTACTCGTCCAGTAGATCAGTGACACTTTGCCTTTCGTTGGTTGCGCTTCCAGCGGGTGATGAATTCCAGCGGAGTGAGGTAGGCCAGCGACTGGTGGGGCCGCACGCAGTTGTAGGTTCTCTCCCAGCGGAGTAGCTGGCGGTTCAGCACGGGCGGCTGATCGGACTCCGCCTGTACCTCATAGAATTCCTCGTTGTGGGTGCGGTTCGATCTCTCCACGTGACCGTTCAGTTTCGGTGATTTGGGCGGCAGCACGAACAGCGGCAACTCTTTTTGCTGGCAGGCCTCTTCAAACTCTGCGGCGAACTCGCTGCCACCATCCACCTGCAGTGCCTTGATCGGAAAGGGCACGCGATCGAGCAGGGTGTCCAAGAAACGCGCTGCTGCCAGCGAAGTCGCGCGGCGGTGCACCTCCACTACATCCCAACGCGAGACCACGTCGCGGGCACTGAAATGTTTTAGGATGACCCCGCCACGCATGCGAATTTCCTTCGTGTCGATCTCCACAAGGTCCCCGGGCTGCTCGATTCGCCAGTGTCTAGGCTTGCGAATGGCCCAGGGACGGTTTCGCAACTTCCGCCGCGCCTGCCGCAGCACGGCTGGTTTCGGCGGCTCGTGCAGCGCCCCGCGCCGCTTCAGATCAGCCAGGATGCGTCCCACCATCGAAGTGGAAGCGCTGAGGCGCTCCCGGCGCAGCAAGACCACCAACTTGTCTTTGCCCCAGCGCGGATACTGCTTGCGCAGGAACAGAACACGCTCGGCCAGTTCCGTCGTCCAGGTCGGCTGACGCACCTTCCGCGGACGATGCGAACGCGCTTCCAGCGTGGTCAGATCGTGACGGTCGAAGCGCCGCTTCCAGCGATAGAAGGTCTGTCGGCTGATGCCAAAATGCCGACAAGTCCGCCGCGCGTTCCGGCCATTGAAGTAATAGAACAGCATCCATTGGAGCCGTGTCTGTGCTGCCCGGCTCAAACTCTTCCCGAGGCTCGCCAGCCGGCGAGCCTCGGGAAGCTCATACCACCTGATTGTTCTCATCCTGACACTCTACCTAGTGTCACCAATCATTCTGAACGAGCACAGTCCACGAGAAACATCCCGTGAGGAGTTGTGGAATAATGTAGTTCATGCGTTCGTTCGCAACGTCGATGCACCTAAGGCCAGGATCCTCCGCGACGTTAGATTTCTCCCTGGAAATTGCAGCATGAAACTTCTTCTCTATTCCCATTTTCTTGCTCCGAGTGTCGGTGGTGTTGAGAGCATCGTCCTCTCGCTCGCCCGAGGTCTCACAGAGGTCCGCACACCGGAGGGTCTGGTCCTTGCTGAAAACATGTCTCGGGGTCTCCCGGTCGTTGCATCCAATCTCGGGTCCTTCGTAGAAGTCCTGGGTGATGCTGGTCTTACGTTTCGTGTGGGAGATGCACAGGCCCTTGCCGGGCAGATAGTGCGCTTTCTTGATGATTCGGCGCTTGCGTCTGTGCTCACTGGCCGTGCTCGAACACGCATTTTTGACAGGTATTTACGGAGCCATATGATAGAAGCACATGCACAGCTTTACCGACGACTGCGCTGCGCAGAACAAGCCTGATGCTGCATTGAAAAGCCAACACCGGGCGCATGAGTTCGCCGCATAACGCTCCGCCAGAGCCATTTCTCGGTCAGAAAGTGCTGTCGACTCATCGTAGGGTTGGGACTTTTCGAGGATCAAAACTGATTGTGAACGTTATCGATATGCGGTCCCGTCAGACGGATCCCCGGCTCGGTCAATGTGGATTCACATCCCGCTCGTCGCAGAATAAGCGCGTTTTAGGAAGAAATCCTCTTTGTCAATCATGATAAACTCGGCTTCGATGATCAGAAGATTCCTACCTCGTGCCCTTGGTTTAATTCCTCCATCAGTCAGGCGTATCGTTATCGGTCGATCTGATCAACCGTCAAGAATTGCGACGGTTTTTCATAATCTATTTAACTACATCGGACGAGATAGTGCAGAAGCATTTCCGTGTTATGGTCCGCTCCAAGGTTTTAAAATGTCGACGGATTGGACGCGTTATCGTGGCTATGTCTACGGGAATTGGGAGCCGGTTGCCACTCAGGCCATCCTTTCCTACGCCAAGCGTGGAATGTGCGCATTCGACATAGGAGCGCATCTCGGCTACTACTCGCTGTTGCTCGCTAAGTGTGTAGGTCCCGGCGGACGAGTGGTAAGCTTCGAGGCTGCCCCAAGAAATTTTTCCACGCTGCAGAGAAACATATTGATAAACAACTTAGACAACGTAGAGCTGATAAATCTGGCGGTGTTTTCCAAGTCCGGAATGATCGGGATGTCTGTCTCTCCCAGAGATGCCGCTTCCGGGGATTGGTCCATCAGTCGGCAGGTGAACGGAGACAGTATCCAGGTTCAAACAATCCCCCTCGATGAGTTTTGTGAAGCGAACCAAGTTTTACCCGATTTTCTTAAGATTGATGTAGAAGGGGCTGAATACGATGTTCTCATGGGCGGCCGCGAAACCATCGCACGAAGCCAACCGACCATGTTGATCGAACTTCACCACTTCGATGGGGACCTGGCAGCCAATTGCGTTCCCGATTTGTTGAGCAAGTGGAATTACCACATTCAATGGCTCGAGAAATGGCCCCAAACTAGCCATATTTTGGCCCAACCATCTTCGACGAAACCCCTTCGAGATTGATAAAACCACGGAAAATGTCAGAGAGGCCACCCATAGGGGGCACGGTGTCGAAAACGCGGTTTCGTTCGCCGCCAAGTTTAGAATAGAGAGGACGTGCCGAATCGCTACACGTTGAGCACCATCACCAGATCTGAGCAATTTTGATCGACTCTCTCACTTCTCCTGGACTAAATCCTCAAGCTGGTCAGGGTGCTTTCCAAGATCTGCCTGGTCTTTTCCGCATTGTCATCCCAGCTGCAGTTTGTCATTACATAACGAGAAGCCGCCGCTCCACCGACAGGCGTAGCGGAGCCGCTCCTCTCTTTTTCAGGTTTCAACTAAAGGCAGGTCATCCACGTTTGCGGTAACATATAGATTCAAAGTGGCGGTAATACTCTTTGTCATCCGCAACCGGCACGACCACGGCAGCCAGTACATGAGCGACGACTACCAGGCCGAAATCGCCTTTCTGGGCATGGAGTCTTCGCCGTCGTTCGTGCGCCAGCCGGAATGCAACAGCTGCGTCGAACGGTTCATTCGCACGCTGAAGGAGCAGTTGCTGTGGATAAGGGTGTTCCGGACCATCGAGGAACTGCGATGCGCTCTGGCGGAATTTCGTGAGCGTTACAACCAACGCTGGATCGTCCAGCGCCTGGGCTACCTCACGCCCGCCCAAGCTCGCCAGCAGCTCCTTGCACTCGGAGCCGCTGCATGAATACACTCAATTCACTGTCCAAAAAATCTGGCGCTAAACAGCTATTGTTGTGGAGATTCCAGTGAGCCACATACTTTCAGACCCAATAAGTTTTGTATTAGGTTTTCTGGCTGGGATGGTTGCAATCGTTGCTGTAATCGTCGCCGTCTTGAAATGGCTTAGGAATTACTTCGAACATTATGATTGACATAAGTGGCGGCAACCGTTGATGTCAGCCACTGCTGCCTAGGGCCTGGTGAGTTGCCCGGTTGCGCGAATCAGACTAACGGCGTCGGAACGGCTTGCGGCTTCTACCTGTCGCATTACCCGGCGTAAATGATCCTTCACTGTGAACTGAGACAAATTGAGAGTTGCCGCGATTTCCTTATTCGTCAGTCCGCTGGCTACAAGCCGAATGAGTTGGAGTTGCCGCGGAGTGAGGGCCTTCCGATCAAGTCCGGCGGCTAAAGCAGCTCCAAGAGGAAAACGGGAAGCTGAAGAAGTTGGTGGCCGAGTTGAGTCTGGACAAGACCATGTTGCAGGACGTGCTGGCAAAAAATTGTAAAGCCCTCGCACCGCCACCCAGTGGTGAGCTATCTGCGCGGCGTGTACCAGGTGAGCCAGGAGCGTGCCTGCCATGTGGCGCGGATTCCGGTCTCGACCTTCCGGTACCAGAGCATCCGTGAGGCGAGGACGGCACTACGCATGCGCATTCGGGAAATTGCGCTGACTCGCGTGGGCTACGGTTATCGCAAGATCCGGGTGCTGCTGAGACGCGAGGGCTGGCAGGTAGGCAAAAAGCTATTGCATCGCTTGTATTGCGAAGAGGGCCTCGTACTGCGCTACAAGCCTCGACGGCGGAGATGCGCGGCCACCCATCGTCGGGAGCGATGCAAGCCGGCAGCGCCGAATGAGGTTTGGAGTTTGGACTTCGTGGCCGATCAACTAGAGGACGGGCGCCGATTTCGGGCCTTGACGGTGGTGGATGTGTACACGCGAAAAAGTCTGCGATTGAGGTAGGACAAAGCTTGAAGGGCGACGATATGGTGCGCGTGCTGAGCCGAATTAGCCTGCAACGGGCGGTTCCAAAAATACTTTTTTGTGACAACGGCACGGAGTTCACCAGTCAGGCGATGGACTTATGAGCGTATCATGCGGGAGTGCGCATCGATTTTTCAAGGTCGGGGAAACCTACCGACAACGCGTACGTGGAATCGTTCAACGGCACGTTGCGGTCGGAGTGTCTGGATGCCCACTGGTTCGCTACGCTGGCGGAGGCTAAGCAAATCATCGAGGCCTGGCGCCGTGAATATAATGAGATTCGCCCTCACAGTGCGCACGGGGAGAGAACGCCGAACGAAATCGCCAAGGGATTCGCGGCTAGCCGCGAATCCCTTGCTACACAAACTGCCGGAGACTCACTCTCGGGTTGATACTGAAAAAGGGGACCGCTCACCATCCGCAGAATCATATACACTTTCCTGCAGATAGAGAGGAGCAGGTCACGAGCAAGCGCAAGTCCAGTATGTGCTGCGTGGTATAAAGACAGCATAGACCACCACGGCAACAACGATTTCAGAATGGAGCATTTTAAGGATTATGATGACGCCTCCGGTTTTATCAAAAAGACTCTTTGCCACTGCCGATCAGGAGATCTTCGCGCAGGCAACTGGAGACAGGAATCCTGTGCACATGGACCCACTGGCTGCGCGCCGGACTCAGGCCGGATTTCCCGTCGTGCATGGCATGCACACTGTGCTGTGGGCTCTGGACACACTAGTCCGACAACAGTTCCTCTGTTCCTCTGTGAAAAGCCTTAAGGTCAAGTTCCGCAGTCTGATTTATGTCGGAGATACGGCATCGCTGCTCCTGATACGGCAATCTGATACCGATTTGCGCACGCAGGTAGTAGTGGAAGGGACAACCGCCGCCAGCATTACCGTGATACTTGGCGAAAATAGAAATCCTGCAGCAGTATCCCGGCAGCTTTCTCTGCAAGAGCGAGAGGCGGCTCGGCAAGCTAGGATTCCAAGTGTGCCACTGGATCTGTCGGCTGCTGAAATGGCGGGTCGCTCCGGATGGCTTTCTTTCGCTCATCCACCGGAGGAGATTGCTCCCTTGTTTCCCTTCATCTCAAAGGCTATTGGCGCGAGCCAGATAGCCGCATTGGCCTGCCTCTCGATGCTGGTGGGCATGGAGTGCCCAGGGCTTCATTCCATCTTTGCGTCGCTCGATGTCGACCTCGCCGGAGGAGAAGGCCCGACGGCGCTTCACTATGCCGTGGACTCCGTCGATACGCGCTACAACTTGGTGAAGCAGACGGTCTTCGGCGGCGGGTTGACTGGCTCCGTGGAGGCCTTCGCGCGAACCCCGCCTTCTGAACAACCGGCTATCGCTGAGGTCGCCCAGTGGGTTAAGCCAAGAGAGTTTGCTGAAAGCGATGCTTTGGTTATTGGCGGTTCACGGGGACTGGGAGAACTCACAGCAAAGATCATCGCAGCGGGGGGTGGGAGAGTCACTGTCACCTATGCGGTTGGCAAAGCAGATGCCGAGAAGGTGGCCACGGAAATACGCGCGTTCGGCGGCGCCTGCAATCTAATACAATATAATGTCTGTCATCCGGCGATAGAACAGCTCTCCGTCTTGACGACGCACTCGCGCACGCTCTACTACTTTGCGACCGGGACCATCTCCGGTCGTAAAAGCCGCTTCTTTAGCGGAGCCAGATTCAACAGCTTCATAGATTTCTACGTCCTGGGATTCTTCGATCTCTGTACTAATCTGCTTTCGCAGGGCGATCGTCAACTAACCGCCTTCTATCCCTCAAGCGTGTTCGTAGAAGAGAGGCCAGCAGATATGATGGAGTACGCCATGGCCAAGGCCGCCGGTGAAATACTGTGCTCCTATATGGGCCGCCTGGTTCCAGGCCTGCGAACAGTGATCCACAGGCTGCCGCGCTTGGCAACAGATCAGACCGCGAGCGTGATGTCTGTAGAAACGGCCTCAGCTCTGGCGGTGCTTCTGCCGGTCGTACGCGAGGTGGAAGCGGAATAAGTGAACATTTTTCAAACCTTCTGCATTGTTATGATATCGACTTAGTAATGATTTCTTCCAAATTCGCAACGAACTCCCCTTTGATTCCGAAAGGGTGCTTAAATCCGTCCACCTCGTAGCCTCCCTCCGGCAACATAGAATCTGTCGGTAAGTAGCCAAATACGGAGTCAATGTACCCTACGGGCCAAATGGTCTTACCGGCACAAGCTCGCCTCACCAGATCTGCGTACTCCCAACAGACTTCGGCCGAGATGCCGACTATCTTTAGCGTCTCGTCGAGTTCGAACGAATGAAATGTGAGTTCAGAAATTTCCCCGGATACTCCCAACACGGACAAATCGATGCTGGTCCGGCGAACCAACAACTTTGGGATTAAGGGAGGCGTTCGGGCGGCTTGGTCGAAAGCTTTCCGGGCACACTCGGCGATACTTTCCATCCACGCCCGGTATTCTCGCGGCGTAAACCCAGCGAAAATGGGCCCACTGAGAAAACTCAAACCGAAGCGCAAAATACGGATGTACCACGTTTCGTGCCTGTTCCATCGGCCGATGGCAGGTGGCCGCAAATCACCGCAAAAACCCTGGAGAAAAACGATCGGCACATCGATGCCGATGTGTGCGCGCAATACCTGTCGAACACCCCCCGGATAATCAGAGCTGAGTTCACGAACTCGCGGCCATTCGGTAGGATGGCAAGAAACGCCCCAGATCACTGCCAACAAACTCGTGTCTTGATTCTCCACGCGTAGCAGGCGGAGTTCGCGGTCGCGCGGGCCGCCGGCATTGGGGCCAAAATCAATGACGCGTCGCAAACGGAATCCCTGTGGACGCCAAGCTTTGCGGCGACGATGGATGGCGCAATCGCAGGCCACAGCGGTGAAACGCAGGCGGACTGAACGCCACTCGCCCAAACGCAAGATTTCTTCCACGCGGCTTGCGATGCCATCTTCAGCCCAGGCTACGTAGTCCAAGTCGACCTTGCTGAACCCGACTTTCGTCCGATCTGGATTGGGTGACGTGTGTGCATGACTAGCTGCCACAATCAGCCCAGCTTCGTCGAGACGTCCTGCGCACCGGGTCAAAATGCGTTCGCGCAGACCGGGACTGGCAAAGAACCAATCAACCGAAACGATGACAATCGTTCGGTCATTTTCGCGCAACCCTAGCACATTGGCTTCAAATGGAATCGCCACCGCTTCACTGGGCGTGTTGCAGGGTCCGTGACATGCGGTGGACAGAAGTTGTGATGGTGTAATTTCGATTGATACCGCAACTGCTTCCATCTTTTTGCCCCTCAAGCGACGCCTTCATGCGGGAGTCTCGACGGCCCGACAATAACCTTCACTCATCGGCGACTGTCTGCATTCAGGGCCGCACGTTCTTGGTTTCCAGGAGATCCAGAATGGCGTGTACCGAGACTAACTGGCTCGCATCTTTCGCGCTGAAGCGGACACCAAACTCCTTCTCGATCGCCAGGATCAAAGTTATCTGAAACAGCGAATCCCACTCTTGGAGGTCGGCCTGCCTGGTATCTTTCGTGATCTCCAGTGAGTCATCGTCCAGCGCCTCGTGGTACACACGCTGCACCCGCTCAAGCAGGCTTTGACGTACATCCAAGATTCATTTTCTCCTTGTCGTTTCATTCAAGTCGGGACACTTGGTGAACGCCACCGGATGAATGGTGAAAGATCCGGGATGGGGCTCGAAAGATCTAATATCCAACGGGTACCCTCTTCTTTAACTCCATCAAGAGTAAATCCCATTCGCTGAAATAAGTCGGCCACCGGGCGATTCTTGGAGGTTGGACGGTAGCGACCGATCAGACGCGTAACTCCCAGGTTGCGTGCTGCCCTGACCATTTCCAGGAAGACCAGCTCTTCCAGTCCCCGTGAAAATACGCGACAGCTCATCACCCAACTATCGATCGCCAGCGCATTGCCTTCAGACTGTAGCACAACCACGCTTACCAAGCCGTGGTCGCCGAAGCGGTCCCGCAACGAAAACCAGCGCACCCATCCGCGCGAATCGGCTGCCAATGCAGCGAGTTCTGCTTCGCTGTGCCGAGTGGTGGTGGGGTGGAATTGGTTAGTGCGAGCAAGCAGTTGCGCCATGCGGGGCAAGTGGAAGGCATCCGCAGGACCGTTGTCTGCTTCCATGTCTAGATCCCGCAGAAAGTCGGTTATATCGGTGGCGGCTGCGCGAGCAGCTTCCCGCTGGGCATTTTCCCTGTAAAGGCGGGTTCGTGCGACGTCTACCGGCGAGAACGACAAGGCCTCGAAAAAACGCCCCGCGGCCAGCACCTCCACGTATTCCGCAGGATCGCTGGGCATTTCGGGCACGGCCACTTCCGGCAGGGCGGACCGCACTAACTCTCGTTCTACGGGATTGTCGTCTACAAATACTAGCGTATCGAGCCCGATGTTAAGGGTTGCAGCGATCTGTCGCAGATTGTCGACTTTGTTTTCCCAATTGGCGCAGAACACAGCGATGTCCTGCAACTGCACGCGCATGGCAGGATGTTTCAGGAATGCCTCCCGCGCTATTGCGATATCATTTTTGCTGCATACAGCCAACAGGATGCCACGCGCACGTAGACTAAGCAGATAGTCTTGAAACGCAACAAAGGCCTCTCCTTCGGGACCGTTTCCCAGGAGAATGCCCTCCAGGCCGTCATCGCCTATTACCCCGCCCCATAACGTGTTGTCCAAGTCAAGCACCACGCATTTCCTGGCCGTGCCCTTCATCGCACCCAAGAACCTCGCGGCATGGAAGGCCACAAGACCAAACGCGTCGGGCGCAAACGGCTGCTTGGATTGATGCCAATGTCGCTCTTCGTGCCAACGAGAGAGCCCAAAGGTAGAAGCGTCATGAGCGAGGTCAAAGAGTGCGACATTGTCTCCGCGGACGGCCTCACTCAAAACCAGGTTGAGGCGGTGGATCAGGTTGGTGCGACTCCAGGGAACCGCCGCATCATAATGGCCAAAAACGCGGACGGCGGGAGATTCAAAGTTGTTCTGGATGATCGGGATCGGCCTCTCGGTACGCAATCGACGCCACCAGTTTCGCCATTCCGACGCAGCTGTAGTGATTGCGGCCTCGCACACACTTGCGTCCGCGCCGAAAACCACCTCCGGAAAGCAGACGTCGCGCCCTGTGGCGAACAACCAGACCATGTCGGGCCGAAACTCGTACAGAGCGCTTTGGGAATCAAGAATTTCCTGACGGAAAGCGCCGTAGGCGCCGAGATAGATTTCGGGGCGAAATCCCTCAAGCACCAGCCACAGGCGCAGTACCTCGGCAAAAAGGTCTAGGGTACCATTGCCGAGCACTGCGATTCGCAGGGGTCGGAGATTGGGCACTTCGGGAAGGATTTTCTTGAGACGCCTGGCCAGGGTCGCTTGGCTGAAAAACGGGGCTGTTGGGTCAGCGGCGGCACGCAATGGACCCAGGAGGTCTGTGCGCCCCACTGTGCCGGGCAATGGCAAAGTTTCTGAGTGATCGGTCATGACGCAAAAAACTCCCGGGCAAACAATTGCAGCCGTCAGGGTAGCCGCAAGAGATCACGGTTGTCCGGACGACAGGGCGAACAACTCCTCTACGGCTAGGTCAAGAAACAAGAACACGTGAGCGTCGCATGTCCACCGTACTACCACGTCAGGTTCATGGGGACACAAATTCGCAAATGTCACACGAAGCAGACGATCCCGCGATCTCTCAATGCCAACAACTCGTCAGCTAGCGCCGGCCATGCATAAATGCAAATCGGAATTCCATGTAATTCGAGTGTATGCATGGCCTTCGGTCCTAGATGCTGGCCAATCAGCCAATCCTGGTTGCGTCGATCCTTGCAATTTCGGTAAAACAGGCGGCGGATCTCTTCGCCATCCGCAGTTCGCAGTGAGCACTCAAAGGGTCCCTCGTGCGCCTTTCCGGGATATTTTTCCGGTTCAATGTCCTCCACCCAGTGCACGAAAGAGTGGAAGCCTGGAGGCAATCCGAGGCACAGCGATTGCGCATTTATTTGCCGAATTTTATCGCAAGGAGATCCCGGGCCGTCGGCGTAGACGCAGTCCTCATGTCCGGCAAGAAGTTCCGCCGCGCAGGGACCTAATCCGCAAATAGAGTGCCTGGGATGCAAGCTGCGTACCACGGCGTCCTCACGCCGGAACAGTTCCGGGATGATTCCTGCATAGGTGGGTTCCCGCAAGACATCGAAAGGGCGGCATGGCGTGTCCGCCATGTTGGTCGTGAACGCGGGCATTAATAATGTTCCCTGCGGCCCTGCTAGCTCCCGCAAAGCGCATAGAAGCTCATAGGGCGTTCCCTGGTACGTCAACAAGTCGTTGTATGAACATTGCACGAACAAGACGCCGTTTTCTCGAATACCGGCTTTGCGACAGACCACAACCAATTCCGCCGCAGTAAACGTCCCAGATTTTTCGATTAACTCCTGCCGCAAATGCGCCCGTCGGCGTGTTCGCCAAATATTACGTTTGCGCCGCAGCCAACTGATGACATTGGCGGGCAGCCATCGAATCGCATAAGTTCTCGCCGTCCATAAAGTCGCCGAATCTTTGGGGTTTGGAAAGGTGTACAGCATGCTCACAGAATCAATACCATATCTTATCTCGAACTGTAGATTCCGACGAAGAAAATCAGTATTTCAACCCATATCAAAGGCATTTAAACGAGAACATAATATCACATAGTTGATCTACATGGTCAAAGAGCAAGTTCGGTTGGAAGATTTCGCCAGCCACGGAGATTTTCTAGCCAAAGAATAATACTCTTTGTCACCTGTTCGTGGTTAGAATGCAGCTATTGTTGTGGAGATTCCAGTGAGCCACATACTTTCAGACCCAATAAGTTTTGTATTAGGTTTTCTGGCTGGGATGGTTGCAATCGTTGCTGTAATCGTCGCCGTCTTGAAATGGCTCAGGAATTACTTCGAACATTATGATTGACATAAGTGGCGGGGCAACCGTTGAAGTCAGCCACTGCTGCCTAGGGCCTGGTGAGTTGCCCGGTTGCGCGAATCAGACTAACGGCGTCGGAACGGCTTGCGGCTTCTACCTGTCGCATTACCCGGCGTAAATGATTCTTCACTGTGAACTGAGACAAATTGAGAGTTGCCGCGATTTCCTTATTCGTCAGTCCGCCGGCTACAAGCCGAATGAGTTGGAGTTGCCGCGGAGTGAGGGCCTTCCGATCGCTACTCTGCGGATCATATGTCTCGCGGCTCTCCTGTCTCTTCTTGCTGAGGTATTGAATCAGACTCATGCAAAGGCTTGGGGGGCACGTGGCTTCGCCGCGCCCAGCTGCGCGAACCGCCGCGACGATCTCCCCGGCAGAAGCTTCTTTGAGCAGGTAACCGCAGATTCCCAGGTAGACCGCCTTCAAAAAGAGGTCTGGGTCTTCTTTCATGCCGAAAAGAAGCACCTTGATCCTTGAGGTTTGGTCGAGGAGGTCCCGCAAAAAGTCCACGCGGGCCGTATTGTCAAAACAATCCGTTAACACAACCTCAGAGTTACAGGCGAGAATGTCATCCCTGACGGTTTCCGAACTGCGGCTCACGCCGACGACATTGATCTCCAGGCGCTTTCTGAGGAGCCGCGCCAGAGTATCGCGCAGCAACCTATTTTCGGCCAAAAGGTAGACGTTGACTTGAGGAGGTAGCCTTAAGTTGTAAGTCTCTTCCATAGACACCGCTCAATTCAATGAATCGCTCCTTGAGAGCGAAAAACGCCAGTGCCAAGGGGAAGCGCAAAGCGTACTTCACCTAACTGCGAACAGAAGTTTAATGGCGTATCTACCTGATGTCAATTAACTTTACACATATCCAGAGAATTTGGACCAAGATGCCCAAATTGTTTAGCGCCGGATTTTTTGGACAGTGAATTGAGTGTATTCATGCGGCGGCTCCGAGTGCAAGGTGTTGCTGGCGAGCTTGGGCGGGCGTGAGGTAGCCCAGGCGCTGGACGATCCAGCGTTGGTTGTAACGCTCACGAAATTCCGCCAGCGCGCACCGCAGTTCCTCGACGTTCTGGAACACCCTGACCCACAGCAACTGCTCCTTCAGCGTGCGAATGAAGCGTTCGACGCAGCCGTTGCATTCCGGCTGGCGCACGAACGACGGCGAAGACTCCATGCCCAGGAAAGCGATTTCCACCTGATAGTCGTCGCTCATGTACTGGCTGCCGTGGTCGTGCCGGTTACGGATGCCCGCCGCCGCGCCGGCACGGAAACCGCCGCAGTAATCGCGCACTCCTTGCCGCAGCGGTTCCAGCGCCTCGAAGCGCGTGGCTTTTTTCGCCGCGTGCAGGCCCACGCATTCCGTGGTGCAGTGATCCACGGCCACAAACACGGTCACATGGCCTTCCTCGACGGTGGTTGTCATGGTGTGGTCGCTGGCCCAGATTTCGTTCGGCCGCGCAGTGATGATCGTGCCCGTATGCGGATTCTCGGCCTTCGGAAACATGCGTGACGGCGCGAGCAGCTGTGCTTCGCGCATTAGCCGCAGCACCCGCGCCTTCGACGTGCGCACTCCCGCGAAGCGCAGCCGCGCCCACACTTTGCGATGGCCCTCGCCGTAAAACGGCGAGGCCGCCAGCACTTCGCGGATTTTCTCGAGCAACGCCGCATCGCTCCAAGCCGTCTTCGGTCCGCGCCGTTGCAGAACCCGGTCGGGTTGTGCGGCGACGGCGCGCTGATGATAGAAACTGGAACGCGCCATCTCCCATTCGCGCGTCACACGCACCACGCCGTAGGTTTTCTTCGTCAAGGGCGAAGCGGCGCGGCTCATGGCTTCGGCCTCCGCCAGACCAAAGGGCGTCCGGCCTCCATGCGGTGGATTTTTTCGCGCAGCAGTTCGTTGCTCATGCTCAGATCGGCGACCAGCGATTTCAGCCGCTGCGTCTCTTCGTTGTCGACATCGACTTCCCGCGCTTTCAGGTTTGCCGCGCCGCCCTCCTGGAACTGATCGCGCCAGCCGGACAGCGTCGCTGCGGTCACCCCCAGTTCGCGCGAAACTGTTTCAAGATCCTCTCCGCGCAGCAGCCGGAGAACCGCTGCAAACTTGCGTTTCGCCGACCACCGGCCCCGGCCGTCACGCCGCTCTTCGGGAGCCCCTCCGCTCGCCCTGCGGGCTCCCTCCGTGGCTCCCGAAGCTGATTCTCTCTCCTTGCTCATACACACCTCCTCGTGATCTCTGATTCATTTTCATCACAATTCGGTGTCCAAGAAAATCCTAGGGCACGGTACAAGATGCCCAAATTGAGATTCATTGAGTCCAAAAGGATCAGGGCCGCGGCTTCAAGTGCGAATTTGGTCACCAGATTCGAGGACTAATCAGGCTTAGTCCGCGGACTACTGGAGGACTATTTTAGGACCTAGGTCCTTGGGCTATCCGCAGCTCTCCATATCGACGGGTGCACTGCGACCAAAGCTACCTTTCGACCGTAGTGCCGAATTTATCCTTCATTGGACCTATCGCTTTTTCCCAAACGATAAATACTCATAGTTCAAGAGGGGATAGCGATGTTCAAGACATTCCGAATTCTCATTGCGAACCACCCGAAACTGATGAGAGAGCTGCTTCGAGAGATGCTCACAGAAGAATCCTGGATCGAAATCGTTGGGGAAGTGGCACAAGAAGCGGAAATTCACGAGTCAGTGCGCAAGACGGCGCCGGATCTCTTGGTGGTTACAGCAGACAAACCGGGCAAGCGCCCCGCGATCTGCGACGAACTGCTTCGCGAGTACCCGGCGCTGCACATCATCGCGGTCGCTCCCCACGAAAATTACATTGTTTGTTATTGGGCGTCGCTCGATATTCATGCCGCCGACATCGAATCATCGGAACAGGGTTTCCTTAGCGCCTTGAAAAACGTGGCTGGGATTGCGAGTGAGAGCAGTGAGATCAACTGAGGGGAGTGTATCAACATGCTCAGAGCCAGCAAGTTCACCAGGATGTTCGTTCCCTTCGTTGTCTTGGCCTTCTGTGTTTCCGCACAGTCACAGGAGACCAATCGCCAACCACACCCGGCCAGCGGGGCATCACGCATTGCCAACCAGGAGGTTTCTGAACTCGAGAATGGGAATCTCTTGCGCGTCGCCGCGTCCCCTTCACAAATTCAGGATGTACTTATGAACGAACCGGGAATCTTGGTGGAGTTGAAGCGATGGGTTGCCAGGGAGGCGAGTGACAACGGACAGATTGTTAGCGACGAAGATCTTACCGATGCCGCCGTTTTTGAACGATTGACGACCGATGTGAAGTTTCGCTCGGTCGCTACCCGATTGGTGCAGCGCTATGGCTACTTGCGTCCCAACGTAAATCCCGGCTCCGAGATGGGGAAGGAGCAGGACCTGCTTATCAAGGAGCGCGTAAGGCGCCTCGTACAGATTGAAGCCCTGGAAGACTCGGAGTCGGTCAAGCCTCCGCCTACGGAAACAAGCGAAGCGAGAGCTGTTCCTTGCGATTTGAATGAGGACAGAGACTGCGTTCAGGGGACCCCCGCCCGGCCGAGGCGCGCCATCTCAACTCCTGAGGGAAACACTCCACAGAAAGAGCTGTCTCCCAGCTATCCCAACGAAGGACAACCGTTGAACGCGTCTCCGCGCATCATGCAGACGGAGCTCAATCCGGAGGGTTCGCAGTTCGATGGATCTTCTACTGACGGCAACGTTTCGTTCCAGAGTGTCTCCAACGCGATGAAACAACAGGGTGATCAGAGGTTCAACGGGAATGTGTCTCTGGAAGCACTGAGCCCCCCTTCCATGGACCAGACGCGTGGGGAAACGATGCCAGGGTCGAGAACCGGGGCTCCTGCCGGAGAAGCGACTTTGTCGGTGAGTGCGAAATCCGAGATGGGTACGGGAGCTAACTCGCGCCGTGAACCGAGACTGGCGAAGGATCGTGAACTGCCATCCGGAACGATGGTGCGCCGGCCGAATCCCTACGCAGATATTCCGTCTCTGTATGACCTATACGTCCAGGCGCCTTCGTGGGATCGTCCCCCGCAACGCTTCGGGACAGAAGTTTTTAGAGACGGGATGCGCGACCCCCGCAGCATCCCTATGGATTTGCCTGTGGGACCTGACTATGTCGTCGGCCCAGGAGACAGCCTATCCATCGATCTTTGGGGGGGAGTGTCGACAAAGCTGGTGCGGGTTGTTGACCGGCAGGGGAGGGTCACGCTTCCTGAAGCGGGTCCGTTGCTCGTGAGTGGCAGGTCTCTTGGCGAAGTACAACAGGCCGTGCAGCAAGCGATAGGGACACAGTACCACGACACGTCAGCCGATGTGTCCGTTTCACGGCTGCGCACAATTCGCGTCTACCTCGTAGGAGAAGTCGAGGAGCCCGGCGCTTACGATATCAGTTCGCTCTCAACTGCGCTGAACGCGCTTGTGGCCTCCGGGGGAGCGACGCCGCGCGGATCTTTGCGTTCTCTGAAGCACATGCGCGGACGACAGGAGCTCGAGGAGATCGACGCGTACGATCTGCTTTTGCACGGGGTCACTCCGGACGCAAAGAGGCTGGAAAACGGCGACACCCTATTGGTACCGCCGGTGGGGCCACAGGTCACGGTGACCGGAATGGTGAGGCGGCCAGCGATTTACGAGTTGAACGGCGAAAAGACGGTCGCGGATGTGCTGGATCTTGCCGGGGGCATCCTGCCAGCGGCGGCTTTGCGGCACGTCGAGGTGCAACGTCTCGAAGCGCACGAGAAGCGCACCATGTTGAGTCTGGATCTGTCGGTTGACAACTCCGCACCAGCCCAACTTGCCTCTTTTAAGGTTCAAGACGGCGATGAAATTCATATCTTCCCGATCGCGCCATACAACCAGGACACCATCTACCTGCAGGGACACGTTCTGAGGCCGGGGCGGTACTCCTACCACGATGGGATGAAACTGACCGATCTCATCGCATCCTATAAAGAAATCCTTCCTGAGCCGGCGGCACATTACGGGGAGATCATTCGCCTCAATTCCCCTGATTTTCATCCTAGTGTCGTGAGTTTTGACCTGGCTGCAGCGATGAAGGATCCAGGGACGGCCCCGCATTTACAACCGTTAGATACAGTGCGGGTCTTCAGCCGATTTGATTTTGAACCAGCTCCGACAGTCTCTGTCACCGGAGATGTGCGCTCGCCTGGCACCTATAGAACTTCGGGGCAGGCCTCACTACGCGACGCTGTGTATCTCGCTGGGGGCCTCACGCCCGATGCCGCTTTGGACACGGCTCAACTGTTCCGACTCAACCCTGACGGAAGCTCGAAGATCTACGCCGTAAATCTTGGGGAAGTATTGAAGGGAACTACAGCCGACAACATTTTGCTGCAGCCCCGTGATCGTCTCCTTATCCACAGGAACACTTCCCGGGTGGAGCCCAGCACCGTCGAGATCACGGGTGAAGTGGCAAAACCGGGGCGATATCCCTACACAGAGGAGATGCACGTCGAGGATCTGATTCGAGCCGCGGGCGGCCTGAAACGCAGCGCCGATACCCACACGGCGGACCTGACCCGGTACGCAGCCTCTGGAGGATCCTCGGAGCAGTTGCAGATATCGCTGGCATCCCTGCATAACGGCAATGCGAGCGAGGATGTACCACTGCATCGCGGTGATATGCTGACCATTCGGCAGGTCCCGGGATGGAAAGATGTCGGCGCAGCCGTGAAAGTCAGCGGCGAGGTCATGCATCCCTCCACATATGGCATAGAACCTGGGGAACGGTTGAGCTCCATGCTTGAACGAGCGGGAGGCTATACGAAGCAAGCCTATCCCTACGGTGCGGTACTGATGCGGCGGGAAGTTCGAGAGATGGAAACCAGAAATCAAATGGAGCTCATTGCCCGAGTGAGGGCGGAGCGAGCACAACTAATGACACTGCCGGAGTCGGACCTCAATCAGAAGAACGCCAAACTCAATGCTCTTGCACGAACCGATACAACGTTAAGTCAACTTTCCACAAATCTTCCGATCGGCCGAGTCGTAATCCATATCACGCCTGACGTCACTCAATGGAAAAATACGCCCACGGATGTCGCCTTGCGCGATGGCGATATTCTGGTAATTCCAAAGAAGGCAAGCGTCGTGATGGTGAACGGGCAGGTATTCAATCCGACAGCGATCAGTGCCCAACCCGGACGATCCGCGAAGTGGTACTTGAGCCAGGCCGGCGGATTAACACCGATTGCTGACAAGAAGGGAGTCTTCGTAATCCGGGCCGATGGGTCTGTAATCTCCTCGAAGAACAACGGCGCAGGTTGGTGGTCGGGGGATCCGCTGAGTGCCACGCTGCGACCGGGAGATACAGTCATAGTCCCTGAAAAAACACCGAAAATTGGAGGCATGAACTGGACGGCAATCATGCAGACGGCGCAGGTCGCTTCTTCGATTGCTATCGCAGCAGCATACATCCATCCATAAGGAAGGAGAGTTTTTCATGAGGAGGGCGGGAATCGTGATGATGGGGTGGCTGGCAATCAATTGGCTCACAGGAACAATTGGATACGCCGCGGCCCGCCCGCAGGATCCCCAGGAGCAAGGCAGCGGTGACGTGCCGGCAAAGTGTGAACTGATGCCACCAGAAGAAAGGCCCAATGCGAGTATCAAACTGAACGGCGAAGACCCTCAGGCCTCCGTGACGTTGCCCCATAACGCCAAGCAATTGGGGGAGAGGTTCTTGCTTGACCAAGAAGAAATCTGGACCAGCCCCGTTCGTCTTCGTTGGCCGGATGCGAACTGGTTGTTACCGCTTGGTGGTGTCACTGCAGGCATGTTCGTGACGGACGCCGAGATGAGTCGCCATATCTCGCACAATCCAACCACCATTAGTCACTACAACACGCTTTCCAATGTGGCTGTCGCCGGACTTCTAGGCGGTGCGGGGGCCATGTGGCTGCTCAGTTATCCGAAGCACGAACCTCACTGGCGCGAGACCGGTTTCCTGGCAGGAGAAGCCGTTGTAAATAGTCTCGTTGTTGCCGAAGCGATGAAGTATCCGCTGGGACGTCAGCGGCCTAACGAAGGCAACGGCAACGGTGAATTTTTTCACGGGGGCTTCTCCTTCCCGTCCGAACATGCTGCGGCTGCTTGGGCAGTAGCCGGCGTAGTGGCGCACGAGTATCCAGGACCGCTGACTAAGATTCTGGTTTATAGCCTGGCTACGTTAGTAGATTACTCGCGCTATCGGGCTAGACAACACTTTCCATCGGACGTGTTCATCGGCAGCGTGATCGGCAACCTGGTTGCTGAGAACGTCTACAATCAACACCATGATGTGGAGTTGGGCGGCAGTTCCTGGGATCCCTTCCGCAACTTCCTTCGCGAGACACGTGCGACCTCAAGCGCCAATATGGGATCGCCCTATGTCCCCCTGGATAGCTGGGTGTACCCGGCGATGGATGGGCTGATTGCCCAGGGATATGTGCGATCCGCGATTGTGGGTATGCGGCCCTGGACGCGGTTTGAATGCGCGAGGCTCATCAACGAGGCGGGCGAGGAGTTGGACAACGCCGATGCAAGTACTTCGCAGCCCGCCAGGATCTATCGTTCTTTGGCAGAAGAGTTCAGCGAAGACAGAAAACTGATGGAGGGCGGCGAAAATACGCGGGCCCGGATGGAATCGGTCTACACGCGTTTGAGTGGAATCTCCGGAGAGCCCTTGTCCCAGGGATATTACTATGATTTCGGGCAGACGGTCATCAACGACTTTGGGCGGCCTTATGAGCAGGGCTTCAATAATGTGACCGGATTTTCGGGTTGGGCGACCGAATCACGCTTCAGCGTGTATGCGAGCGGAGAATTCCAGCACGCAGCAGGAGCCCCACCATTGTCGGCGGCAGCTCGCCAAGTGATCTCTCAGGTACAATTTGTACCTGAGCCGCCAGCAACCCCCATCAGCCAAATTGACCGATTCCAACTGCTTGATACCTATGTCGGCATGACTTTGGAAAACTGGCAAATCACTTTTGGGAAGCAGAGCCTCTGGTGGGGACCCGGCGCCGGCGGACCAATGATGTTCAGCAATAACGCTCCGCCGATCAACATGTTTCGAGTTAATCGAGTCTCCCCATTCAAGCTGCCGAGTGTTCTCGGCTTTATGGGCCCGATGCGGGTGGAGTTCTTCCTCGGACAGCTTTCTGATCAAAACTTCGTCTTCGGGGTGGGCACGGGTCTACTCGGGAGTTGGACAACTCCATTTTCTCCGCAACCCATGATTTCCGGCGAACGATTCAGCTTCAAGCCCACGCCAAATGTCGAATTCGGTTTTTCAGCGACAGACATATTTGCAGGACAAGGAGTGCCTTTCACCCTGCACACCTATCTAAGAGGCGTTTTCCGGTTTGCCGGCCATGGAAATCAAGGACAACCAGGTTCGTCCCTAGATCCGGGGGATGGCCGCTCCGGCTTTGATCTCGCCTATCGGCTGCCCTTCCTGCGCAACTGGGCAACATTTTATGCTGATGGTTTTACAGATGATCAGATCAGTCCGGTGGCTTACTGGGATCGATCCGCTTGGACCGCGGGACTCTATTTTTCTCATCTGCCCAAAGCGCCTAAGCTCGATCTCCGCGTCGAGGGTGTATATACTGACCTTCCAATTGGCGGCGCCGTCGGCCGGGGCTTTTTTTATTATAACGTTAGATACAGAAGTGGTTATACCAACCAAGAATACCTTATGGGCAGCTGGATCGGTCGTGATGGTCAGGGCGTGCAAGCATGGTCCAACTACTGGTTCTCGCCCAAGAATCGAATCCAAGTCAATTTCCGGCATGAGAAGGTAAGCCAGCAATTCCTTCCCGGTGGTGGCACCCTCACGGATTTTGCCATTCGTGGGGACCTGTGGACGAGCCCTCGCTGGGCAATTTCAGCCAACGGCCAGTACGAATCCTGGATTTTTCCATCGATTCAACCGGGCCGGCAAACCAATTTTGCGACGAGCCTACAACTTACTTTCCGCCCGGGGCCATTGCGCATGCAGTCCATGATTCACTGAGCGAAGAGGGAGAACGGTCAAAATGGGACAGGCAGGAACAAAACGAACCGAAGAACAGGAGCAGCAAGCTGTCGTGGGTCTGTCGGATGCGCTGGCTAAGCCGGAGCTATCAGGCCTCGAAAAGCAGTGGCTCGGTGCGCCAAGACTATTTTGGGAATGCCGGAAATTCCTTAGGAAATCCCTTGCGGTCGGCCTTTGCTTGGGCCTGCTCGTCGCTTTTCTTATCCCGGTGCGGTACGAATCCACGGTCCAATTGATGCCTCCGGATAATCAGTCGAGCAGTGGAATGGCAATGCTCGCAGCGCTATCGGCGAAGAACGCCGGCACGTTTGGAAATCTGGCGGGCGACTTTCTCGGATTGAAAGGTTCCGGAGCCCTGTTCGTCGGAATTCTGCGCAGCCAAACTGTTGCGGATCGCCTCATCGATCGCTTTGACCTTCAGAAAGTGTATTCCTTAAGGCTCAAGGAAGACGCTCGCCGGAAGCTCATGGAAAATACTTCGGTCTCGGAAGACAGGAAAAGCGGGATCGTCAGTATCACTACGACCGATCATGACCGGCTGCGTGCAGCGGCCTTAGCACAGGCATATGCCGAGGAACTTGATCGTCTTGTTGCTGAGCTATCCACTTCCGCTGCTCGCCGAGAGCGAATGTTTCTCGAAGAACGCTTGGTAACCGTGAAACAGGATCTGGATGAAGCCTCGCGCGACTTTGGACAGTTTGCAAGTAAGAACACCGCGATTGACATCAAGGAACAAGGCCGGGCCATGGTGGAAGCGGCGGCACTCTTGCAGGGACAACTCATCGCTGACGAAGCCGAGCTGAAAGGGCTGCAGGAAATCTACACTTCGAACAACATCCGCGTGAAATCAACTGCGGCGCGCATCGCGGAGCTGAAGAATCAACTTGCCAAGCTAGGTGGGACGACGGGCAAACCAACACGAAATGTAAGCACCGGGGACCCGGCACAGACGAGTGATCTCGTGTACCCCACAATTCGGAAACTGCCCCTTCTCGGCATAACCTACGCGGACTTATACCGGCGCACCAAAATCGAAGAAGCTCTCTACGAAACGCTTACGCAGCAATACGAGTTGGCGAAGGTTGAGGAGGTCAGGGAGACTCCGAGCGTTAAGGTTTTGGATCAAGCGCAGATTCCGGGTAGGAAATCCTTTCCGCCGCGCACGCTGATCATCATAGTTTGTGTTCTGCTCTCACTGGCCGCTGCCATGGCCTGGGAACTTTTGCATCAATATTGGCTTGCGGTGCCCGCAAACCATCCGAACAAAGCTCTTGGGGAAGAGATCTTCCGTTCCGTGGACGCAATGATGCCCTGGGCGCCCCCGAACGGCTCGTGGGTTGGGGCTTTCTCACATCGGATTTGGACGAAGTACATCTCGCGCAACGGTTCCGGAGATTCACCAGAATAGCGCGAAATGGTCTGTAACGTATTGCAGTGAAAGCAGTTAGGGACAGAGTCAGCATGTGGGTGACGGGGCGAAGCTGTCTCCGGACACTTGCAGAACCCAGATACGACGATGCAAACTTCAACGCCGCTATCACCGTTCACATCTTTGCCTGTCTCACTTTCGGCTCTCAGTGAGGCCGAGTCGTGGTACGCCATTCAGTCTTGTGCCCGTCACGAGAAATGCATTGCCACGGAATTGGAGAGACGCGGGGTCGAACATTTTCTTCCGCTCTACCGGTCCGCGCGGCAATGGCGGGACCGCCGAGTCCTACTCGATCTTCCACTGTTCCCCGGCTATCTTTTTGTTCGATTGGCACTGAAGGAGAAATTGAAGGTGTTGCAAGTGCGAGGCGTCGTGCGCTTGGTGGGGTTTTCAGGGCAGCCCTATCCTTTGCCCCCGGAAGAGATCGATGCACTGCGCGCAGGAATACTTCACGGCCTTTCCGTCCAGCCACACCCCTTCCTGACAGTCGGATGCCGAGTCCGGGTAATGAGAGGTCCGCTGGCGGGCTTCGAAGGGATTCTGCTCCGGAAGAAAAAAGTGTATCGAGTGGTGTTGTCGTTGAGCTTGATCGCTCAATCCGCGACTGTCGAGGTCAGTGCGACCGACGTGCAGTCGATCTAAGCGAACCAGGAGCCGTTTGTTTCCATCATGAGAAAGTGCCAGATCGCTTGTTAGCTCAGCTTCTCATTCGTGCAAAGGACGAAATCTGTCGGCTTTCGGCTCCCGGTGGGTTCACGAAAAACGTCTCGATCCTTGCCGGGGGAACGGCAGCAAGCCAGGCATTGGCGGTCTGCCTCACGCCCCTTCTAACGCGACTCTATCTGGTAGAGGATTTCGGGTATTTCCAGCTCTACCTATCGTTCATGGCTTTCGCTACGCTGACTGCGACGTTGCGATACGAACAAGCGATTCTGCTGCCGGAGGAAGAGCACACGGCACTAAATCTAGTTGTCGTGACCTTTTGCGCGGTCGTTCTCTCTTCCGGTCTGTTTGGTCTTTTGGCGTGGCGTTTGCACCAGTCCGCATGGTTGCCGCGCAGTGCCGCGCCGCTGGGACCATTCTGGTGGGTTGTGGTGTTGGGAGTGTTTGGAGCAGGAGTTTACCAGACGCTCAATTTCTGGGCGCTTCGTCAAACTGCGTATAAGCGCGTCGCCGGAACAAAGTTTACTCAAGTGTTCTTGCAGTTGACGACTCAGATGGGGCTCGGCCTGTCGCACGTCGGGCCCTTCGGTTTGTTATTCGGAGATGCTGTTGGTCGAATGGGCGGAAGCTTGTCCCTTACCCAGCTCCTTTGGTCGCGATGCAGGGAGGCATTGCGTGCCATTAGCTGGAAAACCTTGCGGAATGCCGCGGCTCGGTATTGGCGGTTCCCCCTGATCTCCTGCGGCTCAGCAGTCATCAATACAGCTGGATACGCGCTGCCAGCCGTGTTGATCGCTCAGTTCTACGGGGCAAAGACATTAGGGTGGTATGCCTTGGGTGATCGCGTGCTAGGCGCGCCGGTAATGCTGGTTGGCCAGGCCGTATCCCAAGTCTATGCTGTCGAGGTTGCCAACTTCAGCAATACCAATCCTACGGAGTTACAAGCTCTGTTTCTAGGGTCGATTAAGCGCCTCGCACTGCTCGGCCTTGTCCCACTGTTTTTATTTCTCTTTCTTTCTCCGCTCCTGTTCGGGTTTGTATTCGGTCATGGTTGGAGAGAGGCTGGCGTTTATGCAAGTTTGCTTTCCTTCTCCTACTACTTTGCCTTCATTGTGTGGCCATTGATGCCAACTCTCAACCTTCTCGAAGAACAGTTTTGGCAACTTTCCTGGGATATAGGCCGTCTCATCCTCACGCTTGGCTCCCTCTTGCTCGCGTATCGGTTCGGATGGAGCGCGCGTGGGGCTGTCGGCCTGTTCTCTGCTGCAATGATCGTCGGTTATCTCGTTCATCTTTTTCTCTCACGCCAGGCGATTCAACGAAAGATTCAAAGGATTTCGGCCCTCCGGGAGACGGCAATTACGGCAAGTCCGACGGTGGCGAACCTTGGCGAGCTCTGACCCCGGCTGCAGGCATTGGGAGCTGAAATGACCGATAATCCCGCCAAAGACATAATCCAGCGGCGCGCAATGCTGATTTGTATCGTGATTGCTTATATCGGCTGTTTTCAGTGGATTTATATTCATTACCTCTATCCCATTTTTGGCTATTTCGGATACGACTTTAACGTGCCCGCCACGGCCCAAGTATTCCTTGCGTGGTTTCTCGCTGTGCTTCCAAGTCTCTGGATGCCCATCGAGTTGACTCGGCCTTCACAGCTTATTTATTGGATTCTGTATTTGACGGTCGTTATTCCCTCTATGTTCGTGCCGATGTATGCGGGGCTGGATTCTCCGGGCGAAATCACCGTGCTAATGATCGCGCTCTGTCTTGGATTTGCCGTAGCGGGACTAAGCTACCTGTTTCCTCTGCTGCCTTTGCGTTTCTATCAAGTCTCGAACCGTTCCTTCTGGCTGGGCCTTGCCACGCTAGCGGGACTCCTACTTACCTGGATGGTGGCGGTCTTTCACGGTCATATGCAACTGGTATCCTTCGAGAATGTTTATGATCTTCGCCAGTCCGCCGGAGACATTGTGGATCAGAGCTCGGCGAACTATTCCTACATGTGGCTTTCCGGAGCCATTAGTCCCTTTCTGATGGGTTGGGGCCTTTTCTATAAACGGCGTTGGATTTTTATTCTTGGTGTTGCCGGCCAAGTGCTGGTTTACAGCACTCTCGCGGCAAAAAGTTGCCTCCTCTCCATCTTGTTCACGATCGCGTTCTATTTTCTATTCAAAATTCGCCGCACCGCGTTCGCATTGAAGTTTTGCCTAGTTGGCCTCTTGGTGATCGGGATTTCCTGCGTTTCGTATAGCGTGGCCGGAGAAAATCCCAGCGCACTGCATCTTTTGTTCCTCGCAGTTGTCGTTCAAAGAATGTTGAGTTCGGGCGGTCTGGCGACGGCTCAGTATTACGATTTTTTCCAACGGAACCCTCTCACCTACCTGTCGCACGTCAAAGGGATAAGTTGGTTCGTACACTACCCGTATAAGTATCCGATCGGGCAGGAGATTGGCCTGGCCTATTCCGGAACGACCGATCTGGATGCAACCGCGCATTTCTGGGCTACGGATGGTCTCGAGGCGTTCGGTGTTCCCGGTATTCTCTTTGTTTCGTTACTTTGTGCATTGCTGTTCCTAGTCCTGGATTCTGTCGCCCAAAAACACGATGTGCGTCTTACGGCTCTCTTGATCTGCTTTGCTGGCCTAAATCTTGCCAACGCTTCCATCTTCACAAGTCTGCTTTCCGGCGGTCTCGCCCTCTTGATGCTGTTCATTTACTTTATGCCTGGGACGGCTGACCAAAAATTTGGCTTAGCGGTTAAACCCATAAGGGTCGATGGGGAAGCCCAGTGAAGATTGCACTTATTTCCGAGGTTTTCTCAAAGCGAATGGGCTATCTCGGAAATATTCTTCCAAAATATCTTGCGCGACAGGGTGCCGAAGTACACCTTATTACGCTGGATTTGCCCCCCTACCATCATTTGAAGGACTTCCACACGACCTATTCCGGCTTCGCAGAGCACGGAGAACTCGTGCCGGGAGCGATTGAGCCTTATCAAGGCTTTACGCTGCATGTGTTGCCACATCGTAAGACGTTCGGTTACATGCGGATGGTCGGATTGTGCGACAAGTTATCGACACTGCGTCCGGACATCGTGCAAGCGACAACGGCGATCGGTTGGAACGCCTTGAACTCCGCCCTCTATCAACCCCTGGGCAGCTATAAATTATTTACTGGGTGTCATATGGCGTCCTCCGTTTTCAGTCTTGCCCGCAAGGAATCTTCCTGGTGGGACCCTGAACGGATTCAGTGCCTGGTGATGCGGAGTTTACCGGGGCGCCTGGTCAGTTTATTCACAGAGAAGTGTTACGCCGCCACGGAAGACTGCGGATTGATTGCCTCAAGGTTTTTTGGTGTCCAGGCGCAAAAAGTGGAAGTTATGTATTTGGGCGTGGATACGGAGTATTTTTCCCCCGTGAAAACCGATGCCGATCTGAAGGAGAGAATACAATTGCGGCAGCAGCTGGGATTTACTGACGACGAGATTGTGTGCATTTATACCGGCAAATTTACATCCGACAAGAAGGGCCACTTGCTTGCAGATGCCGTCGTGGAGCTCCGTTCAAAGGGATTACCCTACCGTGCTCTATTCATCGGACAGGGGCCAGAGGGCAGGGAATTGGCAAAGTATTCGGGGGTATCCGTAATCGGATTTATGCCGTTCACGGAGTTGGGGCCCTATTACCGTGCGGCAGACATTGGTGTGTGGCCCGGGAATGAAAGCACTTCCATGTTGGATGCTGCCGCTTGTGGCATACCAATTGTGATTAGTGATGAAGTTTTCTACCGCGCGCCGGTTGATGGAAACGGACGCGTTTTCTGCCGGGACAGCTGCGCGTCTTTGGTTGAAGTCTTGTTCGAGCTTCGGAATCGTGAGACGCGGATGGAATTAGGGAATGCCGGCGCATCAAGAATGGCCCGCGAATTCAGCTGGGAATCGATCGCCAAGCGGCGGCTGAGGGATTACGAGATGGCTCTCGCAGGAAAGGGACCATTGAGAAACACGGCCACTTACCGCGAAAAGATCTAGAGCAAATGCCTCGCCCCTATTTCAACAAGACGCTCCGTAAGGAAATATTGCGGTCCGTCATGAGGGTGATTCTTTTGACGCCAGCCTTGGCGGCTCATGCTAGTGCTTGAGGTGAACATGTGTTGATCAAGAAGAGAGTCAAATTCGCGTATGAACGGTTGAGAAAGAGAAATAGTCACTACAGTTTGCGTGCCTTGCTGCTTCAGGGAAAGCAGATGGCCTGGCAGGTTGCCACGCGGCCTCCCAATACGGACTTTCGCGATGTCGGATTCCGCGTGTTTTCGCAGTGGGATGAAGATGGCATTCTGCAATACCTGATTCACAGAATTCCGATCAGAAATAAAACGTTTATCGAGTTCGGCGTCGAGAACTACGAGGAGAGTAACACTCGATTCCTGCTTTTGAATGATCACTGGCAGGGAATGCTTCTGGATGTTTGTGAAGAAGACATCCGGTACATTGAGCAGGATGGTTTTTACTGGCAGTACGATTTGCGGGTAAAGAAAGCCTGGATTACCCGTGAAAATATTGATGCTCTTCTCGTTGGTGCCGGATTTGGTGAGGACGTCGGAGTTCTCTCGATTGATATCGACGGCAACGAATACTGGCTATGGGAAGCAATTGTCAACATCCGACCGCTTATTGTCGTCGTGGAATACAATAGTCTTTTTGGCCTTCAACCCGTGGTGGTTCCCTACCGGGAAGACTTTCATAGGACCGCTGCCCACTATTCCAATCTCTACTACGGATCATCGCTCGCCGCTCTAGCACATTTGGGGCAGAGCAAGGGGTATCTGCTCCTGGGTTCCAATATTTGGGGACACAACGCCTTTTTTGTTCGTGCCGATATCGCAGGTGAATTTCATGGTCGTGCTCCCGAAGAAGTCTATGTTGCCAGCAAATTCCGCGAATCTCGGGACCAAAATGGAAGACTCACCTATGCTCGTGGTGACGACCGTTTCAAGCTGATTCAGGACCTTCCCGTGACACATGTTGGGACGGGCAAGACAGCTCCTTTGCGAGATTTTCGACAAGTTCCCTCAGCTTCGCTTTAAACGAAACGAGAAACCATGATCAAGGCTGCCCAATTGACCGAACGCCAACCGATCATTCAGATCGAACCTTGGATTGACGGAAAGGAATTGCAGGAGTTGACCCGCGCCATCGAGGCTACTTTCGTCACCGAGCACGAACTCACTCATGAATTCGAAGCAATGACCAGGGAACTGACAGGGGCAAAGCACGCAATTGCTGTCTGTAATGGCACGATGGCGCTCTTCGTCTGTTTGAAGGGCTTGGGCGTCGGTCCAGGCGATGAGGTCATCGTCCCCAGTTTGACGTTTATCGCCTCCGCAAACGCCGTGATTCTGGCAGGTGCTACGCCCGTTCTTTGTGAAGTTTCGGAAGACACTCTCTGCATCGATGCGTCCCGCCTGGAACGACTCTTGACCGCGCACACCAGAGCGATCATGCCTGTTCATCTTTATGGACAAAGCGCAGACATGACGGCAGTTCTTTCCTTTGCGCAGAAACACCGGCTCGTGGTGATTGAGGATGCAGCGGAAGGAATCGGCGTTCGCTTCGAAAACCGGCATGTGGGCACGTTCGGGGAAATGGGAATCATTTCTTATTATGGCAACAAGACTGTTACCTGCGGTCAGGGTGGAATGGTCCTTACGAATGACGATGCCCTCGCCAAGGCTGCGTACAGGATGAAAAACTATGGCCGTGACGGGAAGGGCACTTTCATCCACGAAAGCATTGGATTCAACTTTGCATTTACGGACCTCCAAGCGGCCGTCGGCATATCTCAAATGAAAAAAATGCCAAAGGTGGTCGCGCGAAAAAAGGAGATTCGGGACCGCTACGTCGCGGAGCTGGCCGATCTACAAGCGTTCAGACCCGTCGCAATTGATCCACGCTGTCATCCAGTGTTCTGGTTCACATGTTTTTTGTGTGACGACCCGGACGGCCTGGGAGCCTTTCTTTCAAATCAGCGCGTGCAGACGCGAAGATTCTTCTATCCCTTGCACATGCAACCCTGCTTGGCGGATCGACGATACGTTCGAATTATTGACGAGGATTTCACAGTTAGCGAGCGCTTGTATCGACAGGGAATCTGCCTTCCTTCTTCCTATTCCTTAACGCAGGAAGAACAATCTTACGTAGTGCGACAGATTCGCCACTTCTATGAGAATCGGAATCAACTGCCTTCGGCTTGACCCTGATTACGTCGGCGGTTTGAATACCTACACGCTCGGACTACTGCAGGGATTTGCCTCGGTTGGCAATAATCACACGTTTCACCTGTATGGTACGGACCGAAACCAACTGCTATTCCGTAAGTTCGAAGGAGACACAAGGTTTGTCTTTTCTGCCATGACGCAGCGTGATTTCCGCACCCGCCAGCGGCTCAGCAGGGCTGCTTTGCTATCCGCAAATAGCGACATTTTTCGCCGGGTCTCCAATGGTCTTTACCGGGATCTACGTGAAAAAATGGATGAAGAAGTTGACTTGGTCTATACGCCAACCGACCAGATGCAGGCTTTCGACTATCGCAGGCCCACTGTTCTTTCCATTCACGACCTGCAGCACGCGCACTACCCGGAGTTTTTCAGCTGGGCGCGCCGCTTGAGCCGCCGAATCACCTACCGTTTAAGCGCAGATGTTGCGACACGCCTTCAGGCCAGCAGTCGATTTGCCCGTCAGGATCTGCTTTCGCAATTTCGAAGTTTGCGACCCGAGAAGATTGAAGTCATCCCGGAGGGAGTCAATGTGGAAGAGTTCTCCGTTCGCCGCGATGGCAGCCAGCTGTGGGCGCGCTATGGCATAGCGGATAAATTTCTTCTATACCCTGCACAGCTGTGGCCGCACAAAAACCATATGACCCTGCTTAGGGCGCTGAAACATTTGGAAGAAACAGCTGGGGTCAAGATTCCTCTGGTGCTGACGGGCGCAAGATTCGGGGCTGCACGGTCCGTGCTGAAGTTCATCGAAGACCAAAAAATGACATACGTTCGCTACTTGGGTAAGGTGCCCTTCGAGGATTTGGCCGGGTTATATCAATCTGCCGCATTCCTGATTTGTCCAAGCCTGTTCGAATCGAGTTCGCTTCCTATACTTGAAGCAGCGGCCTCCTCGACGCCCATCATTGCTTCCCGAATTCCGGCGAATATCGAGCACGCCGAGGTCTTGCAGATCAATCTCTTTGACCCTCTGGACCACGTTGACCTTGCTCGTACCATACTCCCTTTGTGGAACGACAATCGGAGCGCCCGGGCCCAAGCTGCTTATAATCGAAGGCAGGTCGGCCAGTTTTCTTGGGAAAACGTCGCACGAAGCTACCTCCGTCTTTTCGAGGCAGCCGCCGCAAACTGACAAGAATTCTGGCTATGTTGTTTTGACGGGGTGTGAATGACTAAGGATCGCATTGATTCGCGGTTCCTTTCGCTACTGAAAAATTCAAAAGTAATCGAATCGGAGGGAACATGAAAGGCAGAAATCCGAGGGTCGCCGTAATTGGCTGTGGCTATTGGGGGCGCAACCATGTCCGGAATTTCAGCGAGTTGGGCTGTTTAGCGGCTGTGTGTGATCTCAGGGAAGACACATTAAACTGGGCACGCGAGCAGTACAACGTTGCAACTGTGACAAACGCAGACTCCGTCTTCGCGGATGAAGATATTGATGCAGTCGTAATTGCCGCCCCGGCTGCGGAACATTATTTGCTTGCGAAGTGCGCCCTTGCTTCCAAAAAAGACGTTTTTGTCGAAAAGCCTCTTTCCCTGCACAGCATCCAGGGAAAAGAATTGGTTGCCCTGGCACGGGAGCAACAGCGCATTCTGATGGTCGGTCATGTATTGGAGTATCATCCGGCCATTAAGGAACTGCGGCGATTGATTCAAGCCGGCGAACTGGGTCGCATTCAGTACATCTACTCCTCCCGATTGAACCTGGGAAAGCTACGCACAGAAGAGAACATTTTATGGAGTTTTGCTCCTCACGATATTTCAGCGGTTCTTTTATTACTGGGAGAGGCGCCAACGCGAGCGGCTTCGCATGGCGGCAGCTATTTGAGTCCCCCCATTGTCGATACAACACTGACGACCTTGGATTTTGCCAGCGGTGTTAAGGCTCATATCTTTGTCAGTTGGCTACATCCTTTCAAAGAGCAGAAATTGACGGTCGTAGGCAGCCAAAGAATGGCTGTCTTCGATGATGTTCAGGCCGAGAACAAACTGGTGCTGTATTCGCATCGCATCAACTGGAGGAATCGTGTTCCCGTTGCCGAAAAAGAGAGTGGCCAGGTTATTCCCCTCCCAGCGGTTGAACCGTTGCGCCTTGAATGCGAGCACTTCGTGAACGCTGTTTCGTCGCGGCAGAGACCTCAGACGGATGGAGAAAGTGCAGTAAGAGTGCTGGAGATTTTGGAGGCATGCGAACGATCCCTGCGGGAAAAAGGTACACCCGTTGAGGTATCCGTTCCCAAGAAGCCCTTTTTCGCTCATCCCACAGCGGTTGTCGACGACCCTTGCGAAATTGGCGAGGGGACAAAAATTTGGCACTTCTCTCACATCATGGCTGGCTCAAAGCTTGGCCGCAACTGCAATCTTGGACAGAACATAGTAATCTGCCCTGAGGTTCTGATCGGCAACAACGTGAAAATCCAGAACAACGTTTCCGTTTACACCGGGGTGCAACTCGGGGATGACGTCTTTTGCGGGCCCTCCATGGTCTTTACCAATGTCATTAACCCGCGGAGCCACGTCGTAAGGCGCCACGAATACAAGAAGACCATCGTGAAGCAAGGCGCGACGCTCGGAGCGAATTGTACTGTCGTTTGCGGAACGACGATAGGAAGGTACGCCTTCGTCGCTGCGGGCGCCGTCGTCACGAGCGACGTTCCGGACTTCGGTTTGGTGATGGGCGTGCCCGCGCGCCTGGCAGGCTGGATGTGCCGTTGTGGCGACCGTTTACCACAGGGATTGGGTGCCAGCGGCTGCGTCAGTTGTGGCCAGAGGTATGAAATAAGTGCTGACGGCTGCTCGGAACTCGGTACGATGGCCCAGGTAGCAACTGGTCCCACCCATTCCTGAAATGCAATTTTCATGCTTACGGTTTTTATTGTGAGCAAATTCCAATGAGGAGTTTCGAAGGCAACGTTGATTTTGTTCCAACAATGCCAGCGGAAGGATGATCAAGACGACATGAAAAAAGCACTTATTACGGGTATCACGGGCCAAGACGGGGCGTACCTCGCGGAGTTTTTGCTGCAAAAGGGTTACGAAGTCCATGGCACGAAACGGCGCGCGTCGCTCTTGAATACTGCACGCATTGATCATTTGTATGAGGATCCCCACAAGAAGCACCGTTTGCTCACTCTCCACTACTGTGATCTGACGGACACGAACAGTGTGATTAGCGTTGTCAATCGCGTCAAACCCGACGAGATCTACAATCTTGCTGCGCAAAGCCACGTCGGCGTGTCCTTCGAACAGCCGGAGTACACCTCCAACACTGACGCGCTCGGCACTTTGCGATTGTTGGAGGCTATTCGCATCTGTAATCTTGCGAGAAAAACACGGTTTTATCAGGCGTCCTCGTCAGAGCTGTATGGGGCCGCTCTGGAGTTCCCGCAAACGGAGAATACGCCCTTTTACCCCCGCTCTCCCTATGCCGTCGCGAAGTTGTACGCACACTGGATTACAATCAACTACCGCGAAGCCTATGGAATTTATGCGTGCAACGGCATTCTTTTTAACCACGAGTCACCGGTGCGCGGCGAAACTTTCGTGACGCGCAAAATCACTCGCGGCTTGGCGCGGATCAAACTCGGACTCGAGAGGTGCCTGTACCTTGGCAATTTGAGCGCGAAGCGGGATTGGGGGCACGCCCGAGATTACGTCGAAATGCAATGGCTGATGCTACAACAGGATCATCCCGAAGACTTTCTTATTTCCACCGGAGAACAGCACTCTGTGCGTGAATTTGTGGAAGCCGCGGCCGATGAAATGGATCTCTCGATTGAATGGCGTGGTGAAAGCATTAAGGAGGAAGGCTATGATTCCCACGGTAACTGTATCATCAAGGTAGACCCAAAGTACTTCCGACCCACGGAAGTGGATTCGCTGCTTGGGAATTCCGCAAAGGCCAGTCGGAAACTCGGTTGGAAGCCAACGACGAGTTTTTCGAGTCTAGTCAGTGAAATGGTGCGGGCGGATTTGAAGAGCGCGGAACGCGATCGGTTGATGATTGCAAACGGACATGAAGTATTTCAGTCGCACGCCTGATCATGGACAAACAAGCCAAAATCTATGTTGCTGGTCACGGGGGAATGGTCGGTTCCGCACTTGTCCGCGCTCTCGCGCGGGGAGGGTACTCCAATCTGCTGCTCCGGGACCATCGACAAATGGAGCTGACGGATCAGAGCCAGGTCAACAATTTCTTCGAGAAGGAGCGGCCAGACTACGTTTTTCTCGCCGCGGCAAAGGTTGGTGGAATCCTTGCCAATGACACCTTGCCCGCCGAATTCAGCCGCCAGAATCTTGCCATTGAGATGAACGTGCTTCACGCGGCGTACTGTGCAGGAGTCCAGCGTCTATTGTTCCTCGGGTCCAGTTGTGTTTATCCGAAAAATGCGCCCCAACCGATTCCGGAGAGCGCATTGTTGACCGGTCCGCTGGAAGCTACCAATCGCCCTTATGCCGTGGCCAAGATCGCCGGTATCGAGATGTGCTGGGCATACAACCGACAATACAAAACGCGCTTCCTGACTGTGATGCCGTCCAACCTCTACGGCCCAAATGATAACTATGATCCGGAATATTCGCACGTCATTCCGGGATTGCTAGTCAAATTCTACCAGGCCAAGCTATCCGGCGCGCCTCAGGTCGTTCTTTGGGGCACAGGCAATCCGCGCCGGGAGTTCATCCACAGCGACGACGCCGCGCAAGCCTGCCTCCTCTTGATGAGCCTCCCTCAGAACGAGTTTGACCAGCTTGTTTTCAATCAGGCGAATGCGCCCATCGTAAACATTGGAGCCGGTTCGGATCTCACGATTCGCGAATTGGCAATTCAGATTGCCGAAATAACGGGGTTTCGAGGGGCAATTTCCTTTGACCCAACAAAACCAGGCGGCACTCCTCGCAAATTTCTGGATACCAGCATTCTCACTTCTTTGGGCTGGAAACCAGTGATCTCCTTGCGCGAAGGACTCTGGAGTTCCTATCAGGAATATTTGGCACAGAAACAAGGCGCGACTCATGCCGCAACGGTTCAATCAGAACAATGAAGATACTTAGGGTCCTTTTTCTATCGCCTCACTTTCACCCCGAAAAAATCTCAACCGGAAAATACAACTCTCTTTTGGTGAAAGGACTACTTGATCGCGGCGCGGCCGTCCAGGTGATTGCTTCGCATCCGTTCTATCCGTCTTGGGAACCCGTCCGTTCTGAGGAACGGTTTTTTGCCGCCTCCATCCATCGCGGAGGTGACTGGCTCCGCTATCCTTCCCGGCCGCTTCTCCGCAGAATCCTGCTCGAGGTGTGGTTCTCCTGGCACTCGTTTTGGAAAACCCTTTCATTAAAAGAAAATGTGGATCTCGCCGTCTTGGTTTTTCCGCCCAACTTATACGGTTTATTTGTCAGACTCCTTCTGCCGCGTTCGATCCGTAAAATCGGCATAATCCATGACTTGCAGGCAATTCTGAGTCTGAATGGACAAAGCTCGCCTGGTAGGGCATTGAATCGCGTTGTCCACGCCATCGAAAAGAAGGCCTTTCAGTCTTGCGAAAAGCTAATTGTTCTTTCCGAGCAGATGGCTCGCACGGTGGTTCGCTCCTATTCTCTGGACCCGGCAAGAGTGATTGTCTGCTACCCCTTCCGTACTCTCCCGGCTGGCAGCGGTTCGGGACGCAATCTAGCGCACATTCTGGACGATGGCCCAGCTCACGTCGTTTATTCGGGGGCCTTGGGGAAAAAACAAAATTCACTGAAGCTATTCGAATTTTTCCAGGCCGCTGCAAAAGAGATGCCCGGCATACGCTTTCATCTCTTTTCGGAAGGACCGTTGTTTTCGCAATTGCGTCGCTGCTGCGCAAGTCAAGATTCAAACAGCGTGCAGCTCCATGAGTTGGTGCACGAGGACGATCTGGAGGAACTCTACGTTCGCTCGACGGTACAAGTCATTCCGCAAGTGCAGTCCGAATCGAGTGGCTGCTTTCCTTCCAAATTACCCAATATTTTAGCCGCAGGCTGTCCAGTTCTTGCCATTTGTGATCCCGCTTCCGATCTGGCGCACTTCATAACTCAGGCCTCGGTTGGAGCGATCGCGGTTAGTTGGGATGGACACGAACTTATGAGCAAACTGCGGCTTGTTCTGGACCAGAGTGTCGTCCAGAAAAGGGAAGCACGCCAAGCTGCAGTGAGCGATATGCTCTTGACTAAATTCAGTTTGGAAAAACTTCTCGATACCATTCTTGGACCAGCTCCTCAGCGGACCGAATGGGTCGAGTCCCCGGTTGTTGTTCCCTGAAAAAGTCCTGAGGTCGTCAGATCTGCTGTTAAAAGGATCCCCCGGCTGCAGAAGTCTGAACGGGAGACCATCACTATGATTCGTCGCCGTCTATACTACGGAAATTTGTCCTTGCGGATCGGCACTGCAGGTTTGCCAGTCCTGGCGTTCGCAATAGCTGGTTTTCTCCGCTTTTGTACAATTCACCTACCCTCGGATGCTCGACCATCCTCGTGGTGGCCGTACTGCTTGCTTTTGTTCTGTACTTGGGCTCTTTGGGCTGTAGCTTCAAAAAAGCTCGGGCTCTGTCTTTACGAGAAGCTTTTTGCGACAAGAGGGAAGACGCAGCGACTGCTTGCGGCCTGCGGACTGACATATGCGCCAATCATTACGGGAATGTTCCTTTACCGCGGGTTCAGTTTTTCGCGGCTCTTTATTGTGTTAAGCGCCATTGCGCTCGTCCTCTTGGCTTGGCTAACCCAAGTAGCATTCCGCCTCATGCTGGAATCGCGGCGGCAGCACTGGCTTCCCATCTGTCAGATCCTCCTGGTCGGAGCTGATGATTTTGCTGCCCGCATCGCCAAACAGTTGCGAGAAAACAAATTCATGCCCTGTCGAGTTGTCGGTGTAGTGCGGCTTGCCGATCAGGAAAATGTTTTCGATGGAGTCGCAGCCTATGAGCTTGAGGACATACCGAAACTGACCATCAATAATGGCTTCGATGATGTCGTAATTGCCTTGCAGCCCTCCCGGTTTGGCGAGATTCCAATGCTCAAATCGAAATTTGAAGCGATTTCCGTTCCTGTCCGGGCTGTTATCGATTTTGGGGAGTCCGTCACCTTTTCGGAAAGTCTATTTGCTTTTGGTTCAACCATGATGCTGGACCTGTACCGAACTCCCGCAGAATCGGCTGGTTACCTCTCCATTAAACGGTCATTCGACATACTGTTCTCTGCATTGATCCTCATCCTCACCAGCCCGCTGACCTTGTTGATCGCCCTTTTAATTCGCCTGACCTCGCGGGGCTCTGTGTTCTTCGCGCAAGAACGAGTTGGCCTGAATGGAAAGCTATTCAAAATGTATAAACTTCGCACCATGATTTCATCCAACGATTCGTGCGATTCACGTTGGACCGTGCCAGACGATGAGCGAAGGACGCGGTTGGGCACGTTTCTGCGCCGTACCAGTCTGGATGAGCTTCCGCAGTTTTGGAATGTGTTGCGTGGTGACATGAGTGTGGTAGGGCCTCGGCCCGAACGCCCTCACTTTGTTCACAAATTCCTGCAAGAGATAGACCTTTACAACACGCGGCATTATTTGAAAGTTGGCATTACCGGTTGGGCTCAAGTAAATGGCTTGCGCGGAGATACTTCTATAAAAGAGCGTGTCGAGTACGATCTTTATTACATGCGAAACTGGAGTTTCGCGTTTGATTTGCATATCATCCTTCTGACTCTTCTCCGAGGCTTCTCCGACGACAACGCTTACTGAATTACCCGCTGAACTAGCCCTGCTCTCTGGGCCACCTCATCCTGCGTAAGATTTTTATGTTCTCTGAAGCAGCGTAGGCGTTCCCCAATTTGCATAACAACCCCAAAACGAAGTTCGGCAAATCGACAACCAAGAAAGTGGCCAGGAGAAACGTGGCACCCTCAAAACTAACATAGGAATCCGTGTTTCAAGATTCTCCATCATGAAAAGGTGTAGAGGGGTGTTTCTATCCCAGGTGCTTGAGACGATGGCATCGGGCGCACAGAGTAATAAGGTTTCGCAGTCGATCAGCGCCGAGCCGGCTGCGGAATTGTAAATGGTGGACTTGCAAGTCCCTTAGGGCACCGCATGACTGACAGCGCCAGCCGTCTCTCTCTAACACCTGTTTGCAGAGAGCTTTATACTTTTCGGGCTCGAGTTTCCGACGGGGTTTACGCTGACGCAGCACGCTCATTCCGTTTTCTCTGGATTCTCCATCGCCTGAAAAGTCGCTATTTTGGGAGTGTCCCATTCATTCGTCTCTTGCTTGGAAAAGCATTCTACCGGTTGCTGTCCTGCAGACGGGCTCCTGCCAGAAAATCCGCACAGATCATCTCCAGGCAATAACCCCGTGATTTGTCCGTTCCCAACATCAGGGCAGCCGTCTCGAGAGCTTTTTCAACGACTGGCAACTGACTCTTGTAAAGCTTAAAGTAGATGATCTCCCATGCCTCCGTCTCTTTCCCCGTCAGGTGCCGCTCGACCTCCCTCCGGAATTGTTCCTTCGGGAGTTCCTTTGCCTTGTGCACCCAGGGTGCACAAACGAACTCCGCTCCATCTTTCCGCGCCACCTTGACCAGCTCCCTCGCCTTTGTCCAACCCATCTCGCGAAGCTGCGGCTTCGGCACGCGCGTGAGATGTTCGTGGATGGTCATCAGGTAATAGGCCTTCCGGCGCGAGTCGGCAAAGCGTTTCTCCAGGAATTCGTCAAATGACTTCAGTTTCTCCAGGCGCCAATACTGTTTTGCCCGCACCTCGCACAGGTACTCCCCCAACTCGACGAAGCGCACGTCCTTCTCCTGTTCCTTGGTTTTCTCCCAGGACAGAATTTCGTCGATTCTGCCGAGCACAAACACCGCCCGCCGGCGATTGATCTCCGGAGTCACCATCAATCTCCTGTCAATCCACAAGCTCGTCAAGCCAAGCAAGGTCGCTCGCTCCCGGTGTGAGGGTGAGACTGGAATCGATCAGCTTTTGGTCATCGAGACAGAGCCCAAGGTGCGCGCAGCTCACGCAGCCGTTCTGGGGGAAGCGAATGCCGCTGTGCGCAAGAAACTCGCCCGATGTGATCTGACCAACCGTGGTTTCCACCAAGTGGCCGAATTCCTGGCGTTGCTCTTCGGAGATGGTCGCTTTTAGGTATTGAATTTCCGGATCATGCTTCCGCACGAACACCACCAAGGCCACCTCTAAGATTCCGGTGATCCAGGAATAGCAGACGAGCTGCGGATCAAGCGACAGCAAGCCCTCAGGATCTTCTGGATATCGGCTCGTGGTCGTCTTCCAGTCGATGACGCAGCGTTGGCCATCGAGTTCCCCGATCGCGTCCAGGTAGGCAATAAACTCATGTCCTCCCGTAAGGCCCTGGATCATTTTGATTTGCAGGTTTTGCTGTGGGGCTCGAATGCGCACACGATCTTGTTGGGCGAACCGCCCGAGCAGGTGGATTCCTTGGTGAAGCAAGCGATCCCAAGATTCTCCCTTTTTGTACTCGAAGGAAGCATCCCGAAAAGCGCCCCATTCCTGGAAGAGAGCCGCACCGCAATCCTCTTTGCGAAACAGGGCGGCCACAGCTCTTTCAAAGCAACGGCCGAAGACCATCGCCGCCCGTGTCTCCTTTTCCTGCCATCCATCCAGATACCGGTAGCGGTAGCTGCGCGGGCAGCGGAGGTAGCGGCTGATCTGGGTGTGGCTAAAGGTCACGTGGTGCCTCCCTTCTCCGCGGTCACACTGACGGCCGTGCAGGAGAGCGCCTCCCACTCGCCTGCCGATGCGAAAGCATCCAAGTTTTGGTAGGTACGACCGTTAATGACGGAGTGAGAGACGCGCACGACTCCCTGCAGATTAAGGAGAGCCTTCACGTCGACCTGGTCATGACTCAAGAGTTCGGCATCGTAGCCGAAATCCCGCAGAAACCAGCTGAATTTCCAGAGCGCCTTTTCGGTGCAGTACAGCCGCCCATAAAAGGACTTCTTCTCTAGGTTCTTTGGCTCCAAAACGACAAATCTGAGTTCCAGAAATGGTTTTTTCGACTGCCAGCGAAAGAGAGCCCGATCGACACGGACGAGGAACAGCCCCTCGAGTAGATTGCGGTCATCGGGTTGCCAAGAATGCAGCCCGGGGACGTGACGAATCACGAGGTCACCTCCTGAGGGTGTGCATACGAATTGAGTTTGCAGAGAAGAGCGGCGCGGTTTTCTTTTGCGGACTTTGCAAGTTGTGAGATGAAGGACTCGACAAGGTCACGGCTGGCACCGCTGAGGGTTGCCGTGCCGCAAAAGTCCGCCGCGTAGGCCTTTACGAGATTCGGATCAAGGTTGTATTGACGGATGAGAAGGCAGAGCTGATCGCGGAGCCGGGGTTGGCCGTTACCGGAACCGTTTGAGGGACGGGAACCGTCTGAGAAGGACGGAATGGCGGCAGCTCTCGGCGGATTCGAGAACGCACCCAACTCTTCGACCGAGCAGAGGCCGATCCCGTAGGCCTTGCGCAGGGCGCGATTGACAGCGCGAGTTTCGGCAATGCGCAATTCGGCGCCACGCACCATGGAAGAGACGTTAGAGGGATCGGCGTCGCCGTAGCCGACGAATCCCTTCGAAGAAGGGCTCTTGAAGACAGTTGCCTTGAAGACCCACCGACCCGCAATGGGATCGGACTGTCGCTCCTGCAGAATGGTCCGGATTCCCAGGCAACGGCGGCGAAGAGCTATTCGAAGAAGGCCACCGTGGGTCACGTACCACTTTCCGTCTATATATAGGACCTCGCCTTGCAACACAGAAAGACGGAGAGTGCGTGTAAGGTAGCCCAAAGCTTTAAGTTCTCTTGGTTGCAAGGCAGGATAACGGAGCTTTGCTACTCGTAGATTCTGACGCAACATCTCAGCCGCAGTCGGTTTGTTCATAGAAGCTCATAACCGTGACATCATTATGATATCGTAGTGATATCATAATGACCATCCAATTGTCAACTGTGACGAATCCTTTGTCCAGTAGTATTCTTACGGCATGAACGAACCGACGGTCCGCCTCCTGTTGCGCATACCAGCAAGCCTCAAGACGAAGCTCGCCGAACTCGCCGAACGGGAGCACCGCTCATTAAACAGACAAATAGAGTTCATGCTCGATCGGTCTATTCGGGGAAAGACAGCGAAGGCAGCTAATCGCTCACCTCGTTCCAAAGTTGAGGATCGAAACGTTCGGTAGAAGTGCAGGTTTTTCTCCTCGGAAGCTCACGATCCAGCACTGGAAGAAGCGGTTACGAAGTGGTGCCCTCCGTCTGGTGCTGAGATGTAAGAACTCTCGCACTCCCCTGGAATAAATTCTCGGGCCGGTGACCGATGGCGGTGTACTTCTCACCTCGCCCGACAACCCCGCCGGACTCCACGACGCCCTCGTCCGCGTCCTATCCGATCCCGAACTCCGCGCCAGCCTCCGCCGGCGCAACGCCCTCGCTTGCCGCGAGCATTTCTCCTGGGCCGCCATCGCCACCCGCTTCGCCGCCCTCCTCAAATCAACCTAGTGGGCTGCGGAAAAACGGTCGGCGGTGCTATTTCTGGCTCTGCCACTGTCCCTTGGTGGCAATCACAGGTCGGAGAAGGCCGAGTGCAATTGAATGCGCCAACCGGGCAAATGAACATTGAAAGTCCGAGAGAGATGTTCATTGGAGAGGACGGAATAGGCTGGGCGCTGGGCGGGCGTCGGATATTCGGCGGTCGGGATAGGAACAATGCGCCGCACGATCAGGGGCCGACCAGCGGTTGTGGCGGCAATCCAGGAAAGATCGGACGGAGCACGCGAAGCTTCGTCGCGAATAGCCTGTGCGAAATCAAACCATGTCGTGGTTCCAGAAGCCGTCATATGGTAAGTACCGCTTACGTTTCGGAGCGAAGATACAAGATCTGGGCCTATCGAAAGATTCTGAAGGATGGATGTGGTCGCGTTGGCAATTTCACGGCACCAAGTTGGCGCGCCGACCTGATCACTCACAATTCGCAACTCTTCCCGTTGCGAAGCAAGGCGCAAAATTGTTAGAAGGAAGTTTCGTCCTCGCGTCCCATAAAGCCAAGCGGTGCGTAAAATCAGATGAGGCGCTCCGATTTGACGGATGGCTTCTTCGCCCGCAAGTTTCGTTTGGCCGTAGACGCTCGCAGGGTGCGTCGGATCGCCCTCGACATAGGGGGAGTTCTTCAATCCATCAAAAACATAATCGGTTGAAAAGTGCACCAGCGCCGCACCGAGTTTCTTTGTTTCTTCGGCAAAAATAGCAGGAGCATCCGCGTTGACGGCGTGAGCGGCCTCCTGATCCGTCTCGGCTTGGTCGACCGCCGTATAAGCAGCGGCATTCACAATGATCCGCGGGCGGAGTTCCTGGACCGTGCGGCGAATCTCACTGGAATTGGAAAGATCCAAATCCCTGCGATCCAGGGCGATCAGTTTCCCTAACCGCGGAAGAAGTCGTTCCAGTTCGAAGCCGATCTGGCCATTCTTGCCGGTTAATAGGATCGTAGCCGGAGTAATCATTTTCCTGGATACCGAGGAAGATCTCCAGGCAAAACAGCGGAGAGTGCTGGATACTTCGCATCCTTTTCCGAGATCAAAGGATTGGCAACTCCCCAGGAAATATGCAGTGCGGGATCGTTCCAGATGATTCCGCGCTCATCTGCGGGGCTATAGAAGTCGCTGCACTTGTAAAGGAACTGAACCCTTTCACTGAGGGCGAGAAACCCATGGGCAAAACCAGCGGGAATGTAGATCTGATTCTGCTCCCGAGCGGAAAGAAGCAAGCCAGTCCACCGGCTGAAGGTTGGAGATCCAAGCCGGACGTCCAGGACCACGTCAAACGCCTCCCCTTCAATCACCCGGCAGAGTTTTGCCTGTGGGTGATGCAATTGGTAGTGAAGCCCGCGGAGTGTGCCTTTGGATGAAAAAGAGTGGTTCTCTTGAACGAAAGAATCGTTGATTCCAAGTTCTGCAAATTTCCCGCGATGATAGGTTTCCATGAAGAAGCCGCGTGAATCAGTGAAGACCTTCGGGCGGAGTTCATAAACACCGGGCAGAGATGTCGCGATTCTTTCCAAGGGGGCTAGGTTCTCCTCTGTAGGAAGGATGCCGGCCAGAAAATCGGCGCAACCAATGAAAGCTTACCACCTCCATAGGCGTCGTGGGAGCTAAGCGCGGGGACCAAGCGCTCACTTACAGACCGACCTCTAAGTCGAGAGCAATAGTAAAGGCGGAAATCATGAAATGGTGAATGGTTGAAGCGTACCGGGCCGGATTCTCAACTTGCAGCGCCGTGAGGCCAGGGGCACGAAGTGTCACCAGCAAAGGGATACATATCGCTTTGAAAACAAATGTGTTCGGGTGTTTCTCTCTGCAGGCTGGCCAGATCCAGGGTAACTTAATGCCGTTAGGTGAAACCACTCTGGGACGGACTCGACTACAGCCTATATCTTTCAGACCATCCCTTTTGGTAACTTATTTCCGTCTGAATAGGTTAGAGCGATCTAGGAAAAAGACCATCTGGCACTCAATGGAAGTTAGTTTACAAATGCGGTTTCTGGTCGGCATAAGAGTAAGTTCACAGGTCCAAAGACCTCGGTTCGGATGACCATTGAGGTCATTCTAGCTCGAAGGGAGAATCGTTCCATATGAAAGGTGTCGTGCTTGCTGGTGGTAAAGGGTCACGGCTTTCACCTCTCACTCGGGTCACAAATAAACACCTCCTGCCAGTCTATGACCGACCCATGATTTTCTATCCGATCCAGACTCTGGTGGACGCCGGCATACGCGACATCATCGTCGTCACCGGCGGACAAAACTCCGGTGATTTTCTCCGCCTCCTCTCCAACGGTAAGGATTTCGACATTCGCCGCATCCATTACACGTATCAGGAAGGCGAGGGGGGCATTGCCGACGCCCTGCGGCTTGCCGAACCGTTCGTCGAAGGCGAGAAGATCTGCGTGGTTCTTGGCGACAACATCATCGAAAACAATATTTGCGCCTCTAAAATCGCGTTCGACAAACAGGAAAAGGGCGCCCACATCATCTTGAAGGAAGTGCCGGACCCCGAGCGCTTCGGCTGTCCCGAAATCTCCGATGGCAGAATTTTGGGTATTGAAGAGAAGCCCAAAGTCCCGAAATCGAATTTCGCCGTCACTGGCATCTATTTTTACGATGCCACCGTTTTCGAGAAAATCGGACGCACCAAACCCAGTTGGCGCAATGAACTTGAAATTACTGACGTCAACAATATGTACCTACATGAAGGTACGCTAACCCATAGCCTTCTCGATGGTTGGTGGACTGATGCAGGGACCTTTGAGTCTCTTCTTCGCGCTACGAACCTGGCCGCCGAAACCGGTGCAAACAAAATGCCCGGCCGTGGCGCCCCGCCCCGGCAGCTGAAGGTCGCGGAGTAGGCTATTCTAAACTACCTGGTGTCCGTCTATCGGAAGGGAGAAGTGGCGTGAAAGTCATGGTCACGGGTGGGGCTGGATTTATCGGTTCCAATTTCGTGCGTCATTTGTTGACTACCCGCAACGATGTGGAAGTTATTAATTTCGATAAGCTGACGTACGCCGGCAATCCTGAAAACCTTAGCGACGTCGCAGCGAACCCGCGCTATTCCTTCGTTCGTGGAGATATCACGGATGTCCGTGCCGTGACGAATGTCTTCCAGAAAGGTCTCGACGCCGTCGTCAATTTCGCCGCAGAGACCCACGTCGACCGCAGCATCGAGAATGCCTCTCCCTTCTTGATGACGAATATCTTCGGCACACATTGCCTGCTTAACGCTGCACGCACCTTCCGCCTGAAGCATTTCATTCACATTAGCACCGATGAAGTTTATGGGAGCGCTCCTGTCGGCCCCAGTTTCACGGAAGAGACTCGCCTTGACCCTCGCAGCCCCTACGCTGCGAGTAAGGCGTCAGCGGACCATTTTGTATCCGCCTGCGCCAACACTTTCGGCATCTCTGCGGTCATTCTGCGCTGTACGAACAACTACGGACCGTTCCAATTCCCCGAGAAGCTCATCCCCCTGACGATCGCGAATGCCCGCGAGGATAAAGAACTTCCCATTTATGGGGATGGGATGCAGGAGCGCGACTGGCTCTTCGTCGAGGACTATTGCCGCGCCATTGCCCTGGCCCTTGAAAGAGCGAAACCTGGCGCTATTTACAACGTTTCCGCTGGCCTTCCCCAGCCAAACCTCAAGATCGTTCGCACGATCCTTGCTTATCTCGACAAGCCGGATTCCCTGATTAAGTATGTGAAGGATCGCCCGGGACATGACCGCCGTTACGCGCTCGATAGCTCCAAGATTCAGCAGGAACTTGGCTGGAAACCCCAAGTTTCGTTCGAGGAGGGTATTCGCCGGACAATTGATTGGTACATTCAGAACACGGCTTGGCTCGAGCACGCCCGCTCCGGCGAATATCTAAAATACTACGAGCGGCATTACATCCGCCGAGCGGAAACCTTCAGAGAATAACCCGCTATCCGTTCTACAATCAGGGAAGACAAACTTGCAAAGAAGCTTGATTTCGCCTCGCGAGCAAGACCAGCGCTGGTCTTCAAGGGGGTTCTTTCGGTTGAGATACATTTCAGAGTTGAAAGAGCAGGTGCACGAGTGGGCATCGCTCTTGGTCCGGGGGATTGGCTTCATCGGCGTGTCTTTCGGTTCGCACTGGCCATCTTTGTGGCCAAGTGAAGCAGGAGACTCCTGTCCGCTTCGCTAGTGCGACTCAACGCGCGGCGCAACTTCAAGAGCAGTCCATGTCCCTTTCGTTGCGTGGCCCAGTCTTCTTTTCCATTGTCGGAGAAAAGTGGTGCCTCGGGTAATTTTTGCCCATCATAAAAAAGTTGGTAGATCGGCACTTCTAACGCCCGAGAAATCTTTTCGAGGGTCTCGATAGAAGGGACCGTATGACCATTCTCCACCCGTGAGATGTAACACCGAAGCAGTCCCGTTCGCCTTTCGATGTCTCCCTGAGAAAGCTTCTTGGCTTCCCTCAACTGCCGGAGCCTCTCTGCTATATCCATGGGGACCTCCGTGGGTGTCTATTAGAAGTCTGTAACGATAATATACTAGTAGTATTCACTCTACCCTACATTCTCTAGATCGGAACTACTTTTATTCAACTCTGTGCACAGTTTGCTGGATTGGCACCGATAGAAGGCGGGTGTGCACGCCTCGCCCCATCGTGATGATGTCTCACTCGTTTCTGCACCCGTTCCGTCCATGACATCTTCCGTGGCATTTGGCGCAAAGTGTAATCAAGTTGCGCATGACATCACCACCAAGCTGGCTTCTGGTCTTCATGTGATGGACTTGTAAGTCTTCCCTCGAGCCACACCCTTGACACCGCCAGCCATCCCGTTCCAGCACACAGTTACGGAGTTTTCTGTACTCTTCTGGACTCAGCTTGAACCTGGGTTGTTTTTGACGCAGACGGATCGAGTTTGCAGAACTTTGCATATTCAGATCTGGGGTCGATTCTCACTTAAGCTGGCCCCCGCCAGAAAATCCGCGCAGATCATTTCGAGGCAGTAACCACGAGATCTGTCGGTTCCCAGCATCAGGGCAGCCGTCTCGAGAGCTTTCTCAACGACCGGCAACTGACTCTTGTAAAGCTTGAAGTAAATGATCTCCCACGCTTCCGTTTCTTTCCCCGTCAGGTGTCGTTCGACCTCCCTCCTGAATTGTTCCTTCGGGAGTTCCTTTGCCTTGTGCACCCAGGGTGCACAATCGAACTCCGCTCCATCTTTCCGCGCCACCTTGACAAGCTCCCTCGCCTTTGTCCACCCCATCTCGCGAAGCTGCGGCTTCGGCACGCACGTGAGATGTTCATGGATGGTCATGAGGTAATAGGCCTTCCGCCGGGAGTCGGCAAAGCGTTTCTCCAGGAATTCGTCAAACGACTTCAGTTTCTCCAACCGCCAATACTGTTTTGCCCGTACCTCGCACAGGTACTCCCCCAACTCAACAAAACGCACGTCCTTTTCCTGTTCCTTGCTCTTCTCCCAGGATAGGATTTCGTCGATCCTGCCGAGCACAAACACGGCCCGCCGGCGATTGATCTCCGAAGTCACCATCAATCTCCTGTCAATCCACAAGCTCGTCAAGCCAAGCAAGGTCGCTCGCTCCTGGGGTGAGGGTGAGACTGGAATCGATCAGCTTTTGGTCCTCGAGGCAAAGGCCAAGATGCGCACAGCTCACGCAACCGTTCTGGGGGAAACGAATGCCGCTGTGCGCAGGAAACTCGCCCGACGTTATTTGACCGACCGTTGTATCCACCAGGTGGCCGAATTCCTGGCGTTGCTCTTCGGAGATCGTCGCCTTTAGGTATTGGATTTCCGGATCATGCTTGCGCACGAACACCACCAAGGCCACCTTTGAAATTCCGGTGATCCAGGAATAGCAGACGAGTTGTGGATCAAGCGACAACAAGCCCTCAGGATCTTCTGGATATCGGCTCGTGGTCGTTTTCCAGTCGATGACGCAGCGCTCGCCGTCGATTTCGCCGATCGCGTCCAGGTAGGCAATAAACTCATGTCCTCCCGAAAGGCCCTGGATCATTTTGATTTGCAGGTTTTGCTGCGGGGCTCGAATGCGCACGCGATCTTGTTGGGCGAACCGCTCGAGCAGGTGGATTCCTTGGTGGAGCAGGCGATCCCAGGATTCTCCCTTTTTGTACGCAAAGGAAGCATCTCGAAAAGCGCCCCATTCCTGGAACAGTGCCGCACCGCAATCCTCTTTGCGAAACAGGGCGGCCAGAGCTCTTTCAAAGCACCGGCCAAAAACCATCGCCGCCCGCGTCTCCTTTTCCTGCCATCCATCCAGATAGCGGTACCGGTAGCTGCGCGGGCAGCGGAGGTAGCGGCTGATCTGGGTGTGGCTAAAGGTCACGTCGTGCCTCCCTTCCCCGCGGTCACACTGACGGCCGTGCACGAGAGCGCCTCCCACTCGCCTGCCGATGCGAAAGCATCCAAGTTTTGGTAGGTACGACCGTTAATGACGGAGTGAGACACGCGCACGACTCCCTGCAGATTAAGGAGAGCCTTCACGTCGACCTGGTCATGACTCAAGAGTTCGGCATCGTAGCCGAAATCCCGCAGAAACCAGCTGAATTTCCAGAGCGCCTTTTCGGTGCAGTACAGCCGCCCATAAAAGGACTTCTTCTCCAGGTTCCGTGGCTCCAAAACGACCAATCGGAGTTCCAGAAATGGTTTTCTCGGCTGCCAGCGAAAGAGCACCCGATCGACACGGACGAGGAACAGCCCTTCGAGTAGATTGCGGTCATCGGGTTGCCAAGAATGCAGCCCGGGGACGTGACGAATCACGGGGCCACCTCCTGAGGGTGTGCATAGGAATTGAGTTTGCAGAGGAGAGCGGGGCGGTTTTCTTTTGCCGACCTTGCAAGTTGTGAGATGAAGGACTCGACAAGGTCACGGCTGGCACCGCTGAGGGTTGCCGTGCCGCAAAAGTCCGCCGCGTAGGCCTTTACGAGATTCGGATCAAGGTTGTATTGACGGATGAGAAGGCAGAGCTGATCGCGGAGCCGGGGTTGGCCGTTGCCGGAACCGTTGGGGGGATGGGTTCCGTTTGACGTGGCCGGAGCGGAGGCAGATCTCGGCGGACTCGAGAACGCGCCCAACTCTTCGACCGAACAGAGACCGATTCCGTAGGCCTTGCGGAGAGCGCGATTCACGGCGCGGGTCTCGGCCACACGCATTTCCGCTCCGCGAACGAGAGGGGAAACATTGGAGGGGTCGGCGTCACCATAACCAACGAACCCCTTTGTCCTGTTCCTCTTGTAGACGATCGCTTTGAAAACCCAGCGGGATGAGGTCCGGTCACAGAATTTCGTCATAAGTCTCACAGCAATTCCCGAGCAACCCTTGCGGTCTGCAAGGCGAATAAGCCCGGAATGCGTTACATACCAGCGGTTCTCCAACAATAGAAGGTCCCCCGCGGCTACGGAGAGCCCATAGTTCTCGGACAAGGACTTGAGTGAATGTCGCTGTTCTCGGTTGATTTGACCGGACCAAAGACGCTTGGCTAAAGCCACGTTCTGTCTATACCCGCTTCCTTTTCCAATCGAAGCCATATTCGTCGACCCTTTCATATGTATGAGATATGCATACATTATCATACAGTTGGTACAGAACTGTCAAGAGAATTGTTGGCAGGGCACGGTCTTTCTCCTACAATTGCGTTCAAATGAGAAAAGATGCTCCCTTAGCCTTTCGGATACAGGTGGACCTAAAAAAGAGACTCCTGAAGCTTGCGAAACAGGAGGCCAGGAGTCTTTCTCAAATCTGTGAACTGCTTCTCAAGATCGGCGTGGATGAATACGAGAAGGAAGGTCACAAGTACTTGCAAAAGATTCTGCTTTCAACCCGCAGTGGAGATCAGGGATAGCCGGTCATATCTTGCCCAAACCAAGTTCCGGGAATTTGGAGTACCTGATAGACGACGCGCTCGTTATGCGTCTGCATCATCGGCACTTGATTTCGTGGATAAAAGCGCGGCGACGTCGTTAAATGAGCGCCGTTTTTTTGAGGGAATCAAGAATCCACAAAAAGCGCCACAGGGCACGTTGCCGCCCCAATTGTCGGAGCAGGGTCCTTCCGACCATTGCCGTCAATGCGCCAGGCTCAAGTGGGAGGCCAGACCCTAAAATGCGCAACCTGGCTTGGGCCTAGGTAAAGCCGGCCTGCTGGAGGATTTGAAGGTTTTCAAGGTTCTTGTGCGCATCGCTGCGCCTGTGCCATCTCGGCAGCAAGTTCCAGGAAGTGATGCAGATTACCCGACTGTTGACGGTATTCGAGGTCTGCGATACGGAAGCAGCCGCTTCCGCCAGTTTCTCAAAGTGAGCGCAATCTCTGCTTGCCGTTCTAGTTCGGGCGTCTGGTCGTCGGCTGCTCTAAGATTGCGCCTAAGTATCTGAACAGGAATGATACGGCGCGTTGACCTTCCTCTTCATCGCACCTAACATGTCTACTCTGTGTCCACGCCCTCCCAACCCATCGGGCAAACGATCTCCCATTACCGCATCCTCAGCAGGATCGGAGGTGGGGGTATGGGAGTGCTGTATGAGGCGGAGGACCTGAAGCTCGGCCGCCGCGTCGCCCTAAAGTTCCTTCCCGACGAACTCTCCCATGATGCACAAGCCCTCGGCCGTTTCCAGCGGGAAGCCAAAGCAGCGTCCTCCCTAAATCACCCGAATATCTGCACAATCCATGAGATTGACGAGGCCGATGGACGAGCCTTCATCGCGATGGAGTTGCTGGAAGGTCAAACCCTTAGGCATCGGATCAATGGCAAGCCGCTAGAGATCGAAACAGTGGTCGATCTGGGCATTCAGATCGCCGATGCGTTGGACACAGCTCACGCGAAGGGTATCGTCCATCGGGACATCAAGCCTGCGAACATTTTCGTGACGAATAAAGGGCAGGCGAAGGTTCTGGATTTTGGCTTAGCCAAGGTCGTGCCGGAACTGCAGGCCAGAGGATCGGTATCGACGGCATCGGAGGGCGTCACGGAAGAGCACCTTACCAGTCCCGGTTCGACGCTGGGCACGGTGGCGTATATGTCGCCTGAGCAAGTTCGTGCGAAGGAACTCGATGCCCGCACCGACCTGTTCTCGTTTGGTGCGGTGCTCTACGAGATGGCAACAGGGGCGTTACCATTCCGGGGTGAAAGTTCAGGGATCATCTTTAACGCCATTCTAGAACGTGATCCAGTGCCTGTGGTGCGCCTGAACCCGGGAGTTCCGGCTGAACTGGATCGGATCATGAACAAAGCTCTGGAGAAGGACCGCGATTTACGCTACCAGCATGCTTCAGAGATGCGCGCGGATTTCCAACGGCTAAAGAGGGACAGCAGTTCAGGGCGCCCGTCTGTATTGCCCTTAGGACAAGCGGAACACGGAGGACTTGAGTCACAGCCTGCAACCTCGAGGGTGACGCCAAGAAAACCTAGGCGACAAGGCTACTATGTGGTGGCGGCGTTCCTTTTGCTCGGAGCTGTTGGGGGAACGTTTCTGCTACATCGCTTGTATCGGAGCCGTTCTCCCATTAGCAAGGAATGGGAACAGCTCACATTCTTTACCGACTCCGCTGTGTACCCCGCCCTTTCACCGGACGGGAGGATGCTCACGTTCATCCGGGGAAGTGATTCATTCACGGGCCCAGGACAAGTTTACGTCAAGTTTCTGCCGGACGGCCAGCCCGTCCAGCTTACCCACGACTCGACGCTGAAATTGCGCCCGATTTTCTCTCCGGATAGCTCACGCATTGTTTACGGTACGGTTTTCCCTTGGGACATTTTGGAAGTACCTGTTCTCGGTGGCGAGCCCCACATTCTATTGCCCAACGCTTCGTCTTTGACATGGATCGAAAGCGGAAGGCGGGTGCTATTTTCTGAAATCAAAGAAGGGCTGCACATGGCGGTTGTGACCAGCGACGAAGGCCGAGGGCATAAGCGCGACGTTTACGTACCTCCTGGCGAGCGCAGCATGGCCCATCATTCATTTCTTTCCCCCGACGGGAAATGGGTGCTTATTGTTGAGATGGATAGTCGTGGCGAAATTCTGCCGTGTCGAGTTGTTCCGTTCCAGGGCGGAGGCGACGTGATCGTCGTTGGTCCTCCCGAGAGTATGTGCATATCAGGCGCTTGGTCCCCTGACGGTAAATGGGTGTACCTCAATGCAAAGACTGACAAATTTCATATCTGGCGGCAGCGCTTTCCTGGCGGAGAACCAGTGCAAGTAACTTCCGGCCCGACCTCGCAAGAAGGCATTGCTATGGCCCCCGACGGCAATTCGCTCATTACGGCCGTCGGCTCGCAGGACAGCACGGTGTGGCTCCACGACAAGGAAGGTGACCACCAGATTTCTTCTGAAGGGAATGCAACTGCGCCATCCTTTTCTTCAGATGGAAACAGCCTCTATTATTTGATGGCCAATGGACAGAGTCCTGGTTACGAGCTGTGGGTCAAAGACCTAAAGGACGAAAAAATCGAGAGGCTCCTGCCTGGTTATCCCATGGGAGGTTACTCAATCTCTAGGGACGGAAAAGAAGTTGCGTTCGCAATGAACGACCAGAGCGGCCATAACAGTCTGTGGGTCGCGCCAACGAACCGTCGATCCTCCCCGGTGCGTATCTCCTCAACAGCGATCGAAGATTCTCCGTTTTTCCTGCCGGATGGCGATCTTATTTTTCGCGCAGTCGAAAGTGGCTCAAATTATCTCTATCGCATGAATAGCGATGGATCCGGCCGCCGCAAGATAACCTCCGAACGCATGTTTGATGTCCTTGCAGTATCGCCGGATGGCCGGTGGATCGTTGCGGCATCGCCAGGCCCCGATCAAGAGCACACGGTTGCGACGAGAGCATTTGCCGTGGATGGAAGCAAGGCTGTTACGCTGTGCCTGGATTATTGCTTCTTTACTTGGGACACCGCTGGAAAATTCGTCTACGTCTACTTTTGGCAATTGCACGAGAGTAGCTACGCGCTGCCAGGGCTACATGACTCGGGGCTTCCGAAGGTGCCACCGGGAGGCATCGCACGAATGGAGTATTTGACGAACGCGAAAACTTTTACGGCAATACCGCAGATCGTGCGTTCGGCCGTAAGTCCATCCGTCTACGCCTATACTCGCGAGAACACTCGCCGAAACCTCTATCGCGTCCCGTTGCCGTAACTCACACCTTCCTGTGACCAACTGCAGTAGGCCAAGGCAGAATACGCCAAGCTGCAATAGCCAAGTCATCTAAGAGAAGAGGTAGCGTTCTAGTTCGAAAGCGGATCCACTACTTGACGCCCCGAAGGCGCTTCGCTAGCATCGCGCTCAGACTTGCCTGACCTCAGTGATCACCCAAAACCGGCCAATGAGGGTCACCTGAAAACCGGCCAACGATAAAGCCCGGGACATTGACTCTGGCGAGAGGGCCTATAGCCTTCGTCAGCATGAGCAATGTCTTGAGCGAAGAGAAGAAACAACAAGTCGTCGCACTGGGGAAGCTCGGATGGCCTCTACGGCGCATCGAGCAAGCCACCGGTGTGCGTCGAGAAACAGCAGGCGCTTACCTGAAGGCGGCCGGGATCGCGGTACGACCGCCCGGTGCCTGGGGACGGCGAGCGCCGGCAAAACCGGCCAATGAGGTGACCACCGACCCTCCTGAGGCAAAACCGGCCAACGAGGTGACCACCGACTTTAGCCCTCCGATTTCACCTCCCATGGGCAACCAGGATCGGGTCACCAGCGCCTGCGAGCCCTACCGCGAACTCATTCAGCAGGGGCTGAGTCGCGGCCGGAATGCTATGGCCATCTGGCAGGACCTGGTTTCCGATCACGGATTTCCCCATGGATACCAGACCGTGAAGCGTTTTGTTCACAAGCTTCGCGGATCCGAGCTGCCACAAGCCGTGGGGATCATCCTCACCGCCGCCGGAGAAGAGGCCCAGGTCGATTACGGATCGGGTCCCATGGTGCGCGACCCGCAAAGCGGAAAATACCGACGAACGCGACTGTTCGTGCTGACCCTGGGCTACAGCCGCAAGTCCGTACGCTTGCTGTTATTCCGTTCGAGTTCACGTGTCTGGGCCGAGCTACATGAGAAAGCCTTCCGTCGACTCGGTGGGTGTCCTCGCATCGTGGTACTCGATAATCTCCGCGAGGGCGTAATCGTCGCTGACATCTACGACCCTACTCTCAATCCACTCTTTCGGGATGTGCTGGCACACTACGGCGTCGTGGCCATGCCCTGCCGGATTAAAGATCCCGATCGCAAAGGAAAAGTGGAAGCAGGTGTCGGACACGCGCAGAAGACTCCGCTCAAAGGTCTGCGCTTCGAGAGTCTGGAGGAAGCGCAAGCTTATCTGGATCGTTGGGAAGAACGCTGGGCCGATACGCGCATTCATGGCACCACGAAACGGCAAGTGGCGGCCATGTTCGCCGAGGAAAAACCGTCCCTGCTTCCTCTTCCGCTCGAACCCTTCCGCTACTACCAGTATGGAGAACGCGTCGTTCATCTCGATGGCTGTGTAGAAGTCGAAGCTGCTTATTACGGATTACCACCGGGATGGATCGGGCGAAGCGTCAAAGTGCAATGGGATGCGCTGCACGTGCGCATCCTGCATCCCGGTACGAATCAACTTCTCCGCGAGCATATTCGCCAAAAACGTGGCTGGTATCGCATCAAAAGCGAGGACTATCCAAAGAAAATGCCGTTCAGTACCGCTCAGCTATTGCATCGAGCGGGCCGCGCCGGAACCCAGATCGGCATACTGTCTGTGACCATCTATCAGCGACAAGGCGAGGCGGGCATTCGCCGCATCCTGGGAATCCTCTCTTTAGCCAAGAAATACGGCACCGCAGCTCTCGAAGATGCCTGCGCTGCGGCCATCGAGATCGGTGTGCCGGAGTATCGCTTCGTGCGCCGTTATCTGGAGCGCCACCCACAACTGAGTCTCCGGCAAGTCGATCCGCTGATCCGGGAACTCACCGAGTACCGCGACTTCATCAATCTCAAACTTAAGGAGCAACCAGAATGAATCTGATCGAAATAAACCGTGCCTTACGACAGTTGCGCCTCGGCGGCATCGCTGCCGTTCTCGAGACGCGTCTGCAGCAGGCCCAGGCGGAACCGATGGCGCCCATCGACTTCCTCTCCTGTCTGGTATCGGACGAACTCACGCGCCGAACCGACCGGCTGCTGGAGCGACGAAGAAAACAAGCACAGTTTCGCGATCCGCAGAAAACCCTCGACAACTTCGATTTCAACTTCAACAAAAAGATGAATCGAAGCCTGGTTTTCGATCTGGCGACAGCGGCGTTTATCGCTCGTCGCGAAGACTCACTTTTCCTGGGGCCACCCGGAACTGGCAAGAGTCACTTGGCCCAGGCCATCGGACAAGCGGTGATCGGACAGGGCTATCGCGTGCTCTACCGCGAGGCCCACAAGCTGCTTGAGGAAATCACGGAAGCCACCATCGACGGAACCCGCAAAGAGCATATGGAACTCCTGGCCACCGTGCCGCTGCTGATCATCGATGATCTGGGAATGCGCAAGCTAGCGCCCACAGGGGCAGAAGAACTGCTGGAAATCGTGATGCGCCGTCACGAGCGCGCCAGCACCATGGTCACCTCGAACCGCCCTGTGGAAGACTGGGGCAAACTGCTCGGAGACAGCGCGGCCGTCACCGCCATGCTCGACCGACTGCTACACCACGGGCACATCCTGAAATGCGGACCAAGAAGCTGGAGAACGAAAACGGACTTGCCTGATCAGGAGAAGATGGGATAAAAGAACCATGTTCCGGGCCACATCCGTTGGCCGGTTTTGACCTGACCACCGTTGGCCGCTTTTGACCCGACCACTGAGGTGCCTGAGGGTCAAATGCTGAAGACTGAAACGCTAAACCTGCGTGTATCTGTGGAATTCAAACGACGGCTCATTGAGGAAGCAAGAAAGGAGAAGAGATCCGTTACGAACTACATCGAGGCGACCATAACTGAGTTTTGGAGCCAGAAGGCTCCCGGTACCATTCGAACGAAAACAAGAAAAGGAGAGTGAGGAAGCGAGTCCAGGGTCGACTAGGGGCCTGCGGGGATTCGATATTACGCAGGCAGACTTTGCCAGTCGGATTGGTGTTAGCCAGAGTTGTCTGCAATCGAGCACGGACGCAACGAAGTCGGGGCGGAAGTCTTACTCGCGATCGTTCGAGAATTTGATAAGTCGCTGGAATGGCTGCTCACAGGCAAAGAATAGGCCCGTTTGGGATCTCGTACTGAATCGAGAGTGTCGGGCATCCCAAAGACACTCGCGCCGCTATATCTATACTAGAGATTGGACATCCAGGTCCAACGGTGGCAGTTCTGATTTCTCGTTGAGTTCGACCTAGGATCACAGACTACCTTACACATCCCGTCTCATTTTGTAAGTGCCTCATTCTAATATGTGTACAATGATTTAAGGGCGTTGAGTATGTCAGATATTTATGCTATTATTTCTGACATAGAAGGAGAGCTTTATGTTGACAGTCACAAACACTACAAAATCGGTTTGGGGAAAAATTCGGGCCAAGCATCGCGGCTGGGTCTTTACACCGAGAGAATTCGCGACATTGGGAAGCCGTGCCGCAATTGATCAATCGTTGTCTCGTCTCCATCGCGCCGGCAAGATTCGCCGGCTGGCCAGTGGCATTTATGAGTTTCCTCGCGTCCATCCCCGCATCGGCGTTCTGTCCCCTTCACCGGAGGCGGTCGCCAAAGCGATGGCAGCGAGAACCCACAGCCGCATCACGATCTCCGGAGCAACAGCTCTTAACCTGCTGGGGCTCTCAACACAGGTCCCCGTGGAAAACCTATATCTCACCGAGGGGCCCTCACGTACGGTGCGAATTGGAAATCAAACGGTCACGCTTAAACATGTTGCTCCTTCCAAGATCATCGGAGCGGGAACCGAGGCGGGGACCATCATCCAAGCGGTCCGGTCGCTCGGGCAGAACAGGATTAGCGAAATCCCCACGCAGGCTCTTGCGAAGCGACTCCCGCGTCTTGTTAAGGTAGCCATAAAACGGCTCGCACTGGCTGCACCCGCATGGTCGCAGTCGGTTTTGCGTCAGATCACCGTGTGACGCCAATCCATGGACAACTTCGCAAATCTCAAGCCGGCTGAGCGGCGCCCTTACTTCGAGGAGGCCGCCAACCGCCGCAACTCCACAACAACAGCGGTCGAAAAAGACTTCTGGGTCTGCTGGACCTTGAAACATCCCTTCGCGTTGCAAGGAATCTCCGAAAGCCTGCAACTCTCTCCCGAGAGTGTGGGATGTAAGTTGAAATTCCTGGGGTTGCGAGGGTGGCTCCAGGAGGAAACCGGGAGTATTACAGCTGAAAGCTCTTCAATCCGATGGCAAGTTATTAATAGTGAGACTCGTCTTCTCTTTCTACTGTTTTCAGTCCGTGTACATCGCAATGACGCGTTCAATCGCGCGGCGGCACACCGCACAAAACGATTGATGACGCGTGAACATGATGCAGTCCACCTCAGGGCGGTAGTAACCCTCTGATTCGTAATTTGCGCCCTCGAATGCCCCGACTTTGCCGGCGTACCTTTGCGCCCCGAGCATTGCATCTTCTTTCTCGCGTTCCTTGCGGAACAGGGCATCCAACTCTGCTTCTGGTTTTCCCGCGGCGCGCAGTTCCTTCCTCTGCTTCTGGATGTCCCGCTCGAACTGATCGAACTCTTGCTTATTCCAAGGCGTGGGAACCGGCGTTCCGGGTGTCACCAGGTCCCGCCATTTCAAATTTGCGGGATCGAGCAGTGCGGTGACATTGGGTTCCCAAGGCTCGGTTTTCTTTGCCTGGGGCAGATAGGCCACGTCCGAGGTGTAGTACTCATCCGCCAGCGCGGCGAAATGGTGCGCGAATTCGTGCACGCCCACATATCCCGACCAAGGATTGTCGATGGCCACGGTGGCGAATTGGTTGAAGATTCCTCCACCGCCGTAGGTCTGCCCGTTCACCAGAATCTCGATGAACTCATATGGTGCAAACGACGCTACGTCCCGCAGGGCGCGGTTTTCTGTGGTTAGCACGTAGCGCTCGGTGCCGAAAGTGTCGTAGGAAGTGCCCAACGGCGACCTCCGGTAAATTCCGCTCGAGGGCCGGGATACACCCGATTCCTCGGCCGCCGGACACAGTCCCCAGACGTTGAAGTCTGACCGGTGCTCATGAAACGGCGACGTTGCGAACAGCACTTCCATGAATCGATGTGCGTCTTTCTCAAACTTCCCCCGTTCTGCTGCTGTGTAGCCATCCCCCAGCACCAGCAGGTCAACCTTGGTCGCGGGATCCCCCATCTTCTGCAACTCGAGCAGAGGCCCCGGAGAAGGTGGGCGCCCTCGCTCAATGAACTTGTCACGCGGATCTATCGCGATCTTCCAGACTTCTTGAAAGCCGCTCTCCCCGCGTTCTTTCAGCGATACTTCGACAGGCGTGTCCGGTGCAGGGAATCGCAATGACTCGGAAAATGTCCGGTTGCCATGGAGCGCCTCTTCGGTGGTCTTCCATTCACCAAAGACGGAATTGAATCCTCGCGAGTACAACAGCTTTCCACTGCTTGTTTCGCGCACCTCGAATAGGTAGATTCCCAACTGGCTTTGGTCAATGGCATGGTGCGGGTTTCCTGGCCATTCGAGCGGTTCCAGGACGATTCGGTCGAGACTAAACCATTCCTCGTGGGCATTCCCGGTGTGGTAATAATCCACGCGAAGCGTGCGCGGTGCAGCAACGCCAAACACGGAGAAGAGCAGCAAGAACGCTACAGCACAGATGATTCGTTTCATGCGAACCCCCCTTCTTGTCCTTGACAGTGACCCCATTGTAAGCCCTTCTCGCCCGCGCACAGGCACTTCGGGCTCGAACAGTCCGCTTACGGTCGCGAGCAGCGCTTTGCCGGCACGCATAAACAATCACCTCCGCATAATCGCCCATAAGTGTTCATCTTTGCCGCATCTGGGCCGGCTATGAATCTTCGACAGCTGCCCGTGTAGCTGCTTCAGGACTTGCTCCCAGTCAAACCGGATCGAAGCAGGCAGAGTTTTTTATGGCGTGTTATGACGTGCGTGAGTCAGCGGTGAGGCCTTCGGGCCTTTGGGTTCTTTCTTTCGCGGGCAGTGTTCTCGGAACGCTTGGTGGGTGTTCCAGAGAGAAACTGCGCGCTGAGCGGAACCTGCCGTAGCTGTTCATGAATCTGTTCTCTCGCATGGTTTTGCAATGGCAAATCGCGAGCCATTTCTGCCCATGCGTGCACGGTCCTTTCCGCAGTCTCCAAGGCTGTTTCGACAACCATGTGTTTTGGAAGGCCCGCTTTCACGGCAAATCTTTCGAGAAGTCCCTGATCCAGGCGTCTGGTGTCTTTTTCCTTGGCAATGGACAAGGCCATTTCGTGATCGTCTATATAGGCGATCGTAGAAACGAAGTCATAAGCCGGCGCGAGATGGGGTGTGCGGGTATCCGGGTAGGTGATGGACCAGTTCTTCAGGTGCATGTCGCCGTTGCCGATCACTGCATTAAAGGCAAGGCGGCGGATGAATTCCGCCACCGCATCGGCACCGAGGAAGGTCGAAATGTCGCGCCCCATATTGGTGTAGCTGTAATGCTTGTACTTGTCGTGCGGAAACTGGTGGTAGATCTGGTTGAAGTCTTCGATGTGGATTCGCCCGCCTTCGGGTGTGCGATCGAACCTCCGCACGTAGAGGGAATTGGCTTTTTCTTGGGAAAATTCGGCGGGCAGGCCTTCGATTTGATTGGTGGGGACGAGTCCGACTTCGGCGGCGTCTATGCCGGCGGCAGCGGCAAGTTTCATCATGGAATATCCGTTTTCAGGAACGAGCGCGTACCGGGGTGAAGGAAGTTTGATAATCCAGGCTCCGCCGCGGCCCTCAGCAGGAATAGTGAGCTGCTTGCCGGGACTGCCAATCGCGGAAAACTTTAGCTGTACGCCGGCGAGTGAGAAACGAAGAATGCGTTCGTCTCGCTGCTTTGTCGCCGCCTTGGTGGCGGTATCCTCGGGAGGGAGGGGAGCTCCTTCCGAATCCTGAGCAAGAACCGCTCCGGGCAAGTCGGTGCCCAGCAACCAGAGGAGAAAGAATTCGCGGATCTGTTTGATTCCAGCGACTTCGGCCAGGTATTCGCGGAGACGGCCTTCGGGCAAAAGATTCGAAAAGAAGGTCGGGACCTTGGTCTGGACTTGTTCCGGCTGGACGATCAGGTTGCGATATTCGTCGTAGAAGCTGAGGCTCAATACAGGACGGTCATTTGCTCGGATGTAATCGTCGTCGAAGACGAAAAGATTCTGATCGTATGGGAGGTTCGTAATCGTACCGACACGAGTCTGGTTCAGCCAGATTTCGAGGACAGTGGGATTTTTTTTATCCGATCTCGGCATCACTTTCCTCCGGTTCGCTGCCGAGGAGCCGCCGAGGGGTGTCGGTCACGGCAGTGTCGATTCCTTCCTGTTGCTTCGCGACCAAATGCCGCACAGCGGGAAGAAGGGATTTGGGAATGAGCACGGGTTCCAAACCCAGGGCATGCGCCGCTTCAATGAGAGTCGACAACCGTATGTCGTGAACGCCACGCTCCATCCGGGTAATTTGAGATTGTGGAACGCCGAGACGCCGCCCCAGCTCCACCTGGGATAGATTCTGGTTCTCCCGCGCATCGCGAAGCTGCGCAATTAGATCGTTCATGTTATATGCACTCCTAGAGTGAATCATATACGCTCTACTATATTGTGTCAAGCTATATCATAGATGGTCTACTGTACAGAAATTAAAGCACATTGGCTGTATTGACTGGAATGGCAGAAAGCCGCAGCTAAGCCTATGTCGCCTATGTCATGAATGGATTATGGTTCTCCTATATAAGAACGCACCTCACTTCTTCGACTTCCAGCAGCTGTTTATTAGCAGAACCTCCTTTGGGGCCCCCGCTCTTCGCTTTGTTGGCTCAGAGGCACCATTGGTTTTACGGAATGTGCTTTTTGGACCCCAACGGTTTTTCTCAAATAGAAACGACTACATCCTTGTGAATGATCAGCAGCTCCTGAATCCCAGGATGGGGCTGGTGGGCATGAGCAGCAGTGCGGGCTCCTTTACCAATGTGGATGCCCATATTTGTGGTGGTGAGGTCAGCTATGGGGTGAGTCTTCCCGCTGGTTTTTCTCTCCAAGGTGGCAGTTCGTACTCTCGCGGTACAAACGCCCCCAAGCATCAGGCGGACGTCTTCAACACGAATCTTCCCGAAATGCCACCGCTGCGGACCTTGGCGGCGCTGCGCTACACTTTCTACTGGGGTTTTGCCGAATTCGGAGGCACTGGCGTCGGGCGGCAGGGGTCGGTGGACACGGACCTGAACGAAACGCCCACTCCGGGCTACGGCTCGCTCAACGCGAGGCTTGGCGTGCTCTACCGGAAATGGACCGCCAGCTTCGTAGCGGACAATCTTCTGAATCGCTTCTATTACGAAAACCTGTCTTACTATCGCGACCCCTTCGCTTTCGAGGGAAAATTCCCGAACCTGGGCGAAACTTCTTTGCCCAATTGAGATACAGCTTCTAACAGAGCCTCCGCTGGGCACAACTTTTCCGGACACGGGGTGTGGGAAACTAGGCCGAGTCGAACAAATTCGCATGGACACTGAAAATCAGGAATGGATTAGCGAGGCACGAAAGAAGGCAAGTCCCACCAAAAGGCTCGGGCGTCTTGCTCCCTGAGAGTACCGAGGTCTGGCTAAGTATGCACATCTGCTGCAACCAGTCGATTGATCTGCGCCTATGCATTACTGCTGGCAGCTAGCGTTGTGCGCCTCTGGCAAAGCAAGGAAAGTAATGCTTGCAGGCGCAAACGTGATTTTCCCAGAGGGTGTTGGTGCTCCTTTCAACTCAGGAAAAGCATCGTCGGCACCAAGTTTTAGGTCGCTGCCGTTCAATTGAACCTGTTTATCCGTCAGGTCCTGGGCCGTGAGAGTGTAGCGCTCTGAGGCCGTGGGAACTTCGAGAGCAGCTAAGACCAGAAATGTAAATCCGCGCATAAATTCACCTCGTAATGTCCACGTTATAGTTTAGATTCTGTTCACTGTACAATATTGAACCGTCAGCGCTTTTGCCAGTCTGTAAGATGCCGCACTGTACCGGGGGAAACAACGATATGCGCCAGAAGTCAGCAGCGCCGATCACAGCTTTGCCGCATTGTGGACGACGAAAGAGTGCGTGACCGCCGTTCCGGCGCTGGAACTGGCCCCCAAAGTCGTGGAAGTCGGCAACTCCTCGGGCGGGGGACGTGGAGAAACTCGAGAGATTCGCTCTGACGCTGGCGCCAGCCGAGCGCTTGGCGCCGCCTCTGGTGCCGAGTGTTTCGCCCCTGGGCCAGGCTGGTCTCAGAGGTTCTGACAACGAAAGTTGAGGAGCTTCATGCGTGTCCCTGAGTTGTATGCCTTAGAGCGATTTTCATCCCTATGGGTGGGCCGCAGGCCGACGCGAAACTCAAAAGTTTTGCTTCTAAGTGGAGCTTCAAATTGAGGAAGAATAACAGGACGATCGGTAGGAATTTGCTCCATTTGATCCTCCCGGGAAGCGACTCGGCACAAAGATACGGCGGCGACGACGCCCCCCCGTTACGGTCTGAGCTGTTCAGCGTCTATCAGATGCAGCAGCATGGCAAGACCCTGGCGGATTCACACAAAGTGAGCCCGGGAGGCGCTCCGGACCGACTTCTGGCACGGCTGGCTGAAAATCAAGGCGTTCTGCTCGGAGTCCGCGGCCTGCTGACGGCGGCGGTTAAGACGAACCGCCGCATCACGCCGGCCGGGGAATGGCTCCTCGACAACTTCTACCTGATCGAAGAGCAGATTCGCATGGCTGAGAAGCACCTGCCGAAGGCGTACAGCCGGGAACTGCCACGCTTGCTGGACGGCCCTTCGGCAGGTCTTCCGCGTGTGTATGACATCGCGCTGGAGACGATCTCGCACGGCGATGGGCGAGTGGATCCGGAGAGTCTCAGCAGCTTTGTAGTGGCCTACCAGACCGTCACCGCCCTCAACTTAGGCGAGCTGTGGGCACTTCCCATCATGCTGCGTCTCGCGCTGATCGAAAATCTTCGACGTGTTGGAGCCCGGATTACCGCCGACAGGATCGGCCGAAACCGCGCCGATTATTGGGCGGACCAGATAACTGAGACCGCCGAAAAGGACCCGAAGAGCCTGATTCTGGTGATCGCTGACATGGCGCGGTCGAGCCCGCCAATGGTCAGCTCGTTCGTTGCGGAATTTGCGCGACGCTTGCAGGGGCAAGGCCCCGCCTTGGCCTTACCGCTCACCTGGATTGAGCAGAGACTTTCCGAATCTGGGCGAACGATCAAGCAGTTGGTGCAGACGGAGAACCAGCAACAAGCTGCGGATCAGGTCTCGATGAGCAACAGCATCGGCAGCCTCCGTCTCCTGGGCGCGATGGACTGGCGCGAGTTTGTCGAGACCTTGAGCGCCGTCGAACAGGTCCTTCGTGAGGACCTAGGCGGAGTCTACGGCAAGATGGACTTCTCGACGCGTGACCGTTACCGCCACACGGTGGAGAAGCTCGCCAAGAGCAGCCGGCGATCCGAGCCCGAGGTGGCGCGCGAAGCGATCCAACTTGCTCGGGAAGGCGCGGCCAGAAAGGGCAGCGATGATCGCGCGGCGCATGTCGGCTTCTACCTGATCGACAAGGGATTGGAGCAACTTGAGCGCAAAGTGGAGATGCACTTATCTGCCTCTGAAGCGTTTCGGAAGGTGAGCCGCAAATTTCCTTTGCTGCTGTACATAGGCACGATCACGCTGATTACAATGATCGTCGCCGGAACCTTGGCGGCGATGGCGCATGCCAGTGCCTTTCATGGCGGGGCGCTCGGTCTGTTCGGCATCCTCTCGCTTGTGTGCGCAAGTCAGCTGGCCGTAGCCTTGGTCAACTTGCTGGCGACGCTGCTGGCGACTCCGCATCCGCTCCCTCGCATGGACTTCTCCAAGGGGATTCCGCCGGAGCACCGTGCTCTGGTGGTGGTCCCCACGATCCTCGTGAGCGCTCAAAACGTCGAGGACCTGATCGAGGCGCAGGAGGTCCGGTTCCTGGCCAATCGGGACGACAACCTGCACTTCGGCCTGCTGACTGATTTTCGCGACGCGCACGAGGAAACACTACCGGAGGATGAACCGCTGTTGCGGCTGGCTCAGAAAAAAATCGCAGGATTAAATCAGAAGTACAAGAGTGCGAAGGGCGACGTGTTCTTTCTCCTCCACCGTCCGCGCAAATGGAACCCGCGGGAGCGAATATGGACGGGTTATGAGCGGAAGCGAGGGAAGCTTGCGGAATTGAATTCATTCTTGCGCGGCGGCTCAAGGAATCGCTTCTCGCTCGTCGTTGGCGACACGGCAATCCTCGCCAACGTGAAGTACGTCATTTCCCTGGACATGGATACGCAGTTGCCGCGCGATTCGGCACGGCAGCTAGTGGGAGCTATGGCGCACCCTCTGAATCGTGCGCGGTACGACGAAGACAAGCAGCGGGTCTGCGACGGGTACGGCATCCTTCAGCCCGAGGTCGGCGCGAGCCTGTCCGGAGCGAACCAGTCGAGATATGCACGCCTGTTCGGAAGTGAACCAGGCATCGATCCGTATACTCGCGTTGTCTCCGACGTTTACCAGGATCTATTCGGCGAGGGTTCGTTCATTGGCAAGGGGATTTATGATGTCGATGCGTTCGAGAGGGCGCTGAAGGGACGTCTCCCCGAGAACCGGATACTCAGCCACGATCTTCTGGAAGGGTGCTACGCGCGGTCGGGGCTGTTAAGCGATGTGCAGTTGTACGAGGAATATCCGTCTCAGTATAGCGCGGACGTGCGCCGTCGCCGCCGTTGGATTCGTGGGGATTGGCAGCTTGCGCCGTGGCTGCTGCCGAGGGTCCCGGGCTTTAGCGGGCGTCGCCAGAAGAATCCGCTTTCCGCGCTCTCGCTATGGAAGCTCTTTGATAATCTTCGGCGCAGTCTGATGCCCTCGGCCTTGACGCTGCTGTTGCTGCTGGGCTGGACGGCTTTGTCACCGCTATGGTTTTGGACCCTCGCGGTGATCGGGATCATCCTGATTCCTTATTTGGTTGCCTGCGTCCTGGATCTGCTACAAAAGCCAAGCGATGTACTCTTGAGTCAACACCTCGCTGCCACAGTTGGCTGCGCATCCGAACACTTCGCGCAGGCTGCATTTACGCTCGCGTGCCTCCCTTACGAAGCATTCTTCAGCCTGGATGCGATTATGCGCACCGCCGGGCGGATGCTGGTCACGCACAGGCGGCTTCTCGAATGGATTCCGTCGGGCGACCGCAATGGGAATAGCCGCACGGATCTCGCCGGCTTCTGCCGGACCATGTGGATTGCCCCCGCTGTTGCTACTGCCGCCGTGATCCGTCTACTGCTCTCGAGGCCAGCCGAATTGGGGATGGCTGGGCCTATACTGGGACTCTGGTTTGCCTCGCCCGTTATCGCGTGGTGGATCAGCCGGCCGCTTGCTCGCCGCGCCGCGCGGCTAACGGCCAGCCAGAGCGTCTTTCTCCGGAAGCTTTCCCGGAAGACTTGGAGGTACTTCGAGACATTCGTCGGTCCGGAGGATCATTGGTTGCCGCCCGACAATTACCAGGAGCATCCCGTCGCCAGGCTCGGTCATCGCACGTCACCGACCAACATGGGACTTGCGCTACTCGCGAACTTGTCAGCGTGCGACTTCGGTTACATTTCGGCCGGGCAACTCATCGAGCGCACGGCGAATGCGCTTCACACGATGGAAATGTTGGAACGCCACCGAGGGCACTTCTACAACTGGTACGACACACAGTCCTTGAAACCGCTGCTGCCTATGTACATTTCGACCGTAGATAGCGGGAATCTGGTGGGTCACCTGCTGACATTGCGACCGGGGCTGCTCGCGATTCCCGATCAGAAGATCCTGGGTGCACGATTATTTGAGGGTCTGAAGGACACCTTAAGTGTCCTCGTGGACGCAGTCGGAGAAGCCGACCGAGTCCAACTTACTCGACTGCAGATGGATTTGGAATCCGACTGCGCGTCCCCGCCAGCCTCACCCGCGGAGGCTCGGCGCAGACTCAACCGGCTGTCTGCGTCCGCTGCAGAATTCGCCGGCAGCCTCACCGCCGATCCTGACAGCGAGGCGAAGTGGTGGGCAAGTGCGTTCGCCCGCCAGTGCCAGGACGCGCTGGATGAGCTGACGTTTCTCGCTCCAGTTGCTGTTGAAGAGATCCCGACGTTGCGCCAATTGGCTGGCCTCGCGGGGGACCTCCTGCATAGCCGCCGCGCTTCGTCAAGAATTGCTGCCATCGAAAATCTCGCACGCAAATGCGGCGAATTCGCCCGTGTGGACTATGACTTCCTGTTCGACGACGCTCGTCATCTACTTACCATCGGGTACAACGCCGGGGAACACCGGAAGGACCCGAGTTTCTACGATCTGCTCGCTTCGGAAGCGAGATTATGCAGTTTTGTGGCAATCGCACAAGGACAACTGCCGCAGGAGAGCTGGTTTGCCCTGGGCCGCCTCCTCACCACGGCAGGTGGAGATCCGATTCTCCTATCCTGGAGCGGTTCGATGTTTGAATACCTCATGCCGCTTATCGTGATGCCGACATACGAAAACACGCTGCTCCATCAGACGTACAAGGCCGCTGTGGCCAGACAGGTCGAGTACGGGACAAAGCGCGGTGTGCCTTGGGGTATGTCGGAATCCGGTTACAATTCCATCGACGCTCGTCTCAACTATCAGTACCGCGCGTTTGGCGTACCTGGCATGGGCCTCAAACGCGGGCTCGCGGACGATTTGGTTATTGCGCCGTATGCCTCGGCGTTGGCGCTGATGGTGGCACCCGAGGAGGCCTGCCTGAATCTTCAGGAACTCGCCGCGGACAGCTTTGAGGGGAAATACGGCTTGTATGAAGCTATCGACTATACTCCTTCGCGTGTGCCCCGCGGGCAGTCGAACGTCGTGGTTCGGTCTTTCATGGCCCATCACCAGGGCATGAGCCTTCTGTCGTTGGCCTACCTACTTCTTGATCGTCCCATGCAAAAGCGATTCGAGTCGGATCCGATGTTCCAGGCGGCCGCGCTATTGCTCCAGGAGCGGGTGCCAAAGGCCATGGCATTTTATTCGCACCTGCCAGAACTCTCCGACGTACGTGCTCCTTCCAACGGTCCGGAGGCGCCAGTACGCATTTTCACCAGCCCTGACACGCCGATGCCGGAACTGCAGTTGTTGTCGAACGGCAGATATCATGTCATGGTCACAAACGCTGGCGGCGGCTACAGTCGCTGGAAGAGTATTGCGGTGACGCGCTGGCGCGAAGATTGTACCTGCGACAACTGGGGCACATTCTGCTATATCCGTGCCGTCGCGAGCGGCGAGTTCTGGTCAGCTGCATTTCAGCCGGCGCTCCAAGCGTCGGACAGCTACGAAGCGATCTTCTCCGAGGGGCGCGTGGAGTTCCGTCGCCGCGACCACGAGTTCGAAACCTATACAGAGATTGCCGTTTCGCCGGAAGATGACGTCGAAGTGCGCCGAATCAGCATCACTAACTGCTCTCGAGTGCGCAGAGCCATCGATGTCACAAGTTACGCGGAGGTCGTTCTCGAATCGCCGGCGGCGGATGCCCTTCACCCGGCCTTTGGTAATCTGTTCGTTCAGACTGAGATTATGCGCGAGAAACGGACGATTCTCTGCACTCGCCGGCCCCGCTCTCGTGAAGAGCAGCCGCCATGGATGTTCCATTTAATGGCCGTTCATGGGGGGGAGATCGGAGAAATCTCCTATGAAACTGACAGGATGCGGTTCATCGGACGAGGACACACTATCGCCGATCCACAAGCGATGGCCGATGCAGCGCCGCTCTCGGGCCGCGAGGGGTCAGTGCTGGATCCGATCGTCGCCATCCGTCGTCAAATAGCGCTTGATCCGGAAGAAAAAGTGACGATCGACATTGTGTCCGGCATTGGCGAGACGCGGAACGCCTGTTTGGGCCTTGTAGAAAAGTACCAGGATCGGCGTCTCGCGGATCGCGTCTTCGATCTCGCCTGGACACATAGCCAAGTATTCTTGCGACAGATCAATGCCACAGAGGCCGACGCGCAGCTCTACGCACACCTGGCTGGCTCTATTGTGTACGCCAATTCCTCGCTCCGCTCGGACGCCAGCGTCCTCACAAGGAACCGCCGTGGGCAGTCCGATCTCTGGGGCTACTCCATTTCCGGCGACTTGCCAATCGTGCTGCTCGAGATCGGAGATCCCGCCAACATCGACCTCGTTCGCCAACTCATCCAGGCCCACGGTTACTGGCGCCTGAAAGGACTGGCGGTGGACCTGGTGATCTGGAACGAAGATCACTCCGGCTACCGGCAAACTCTGCAAGACCAGATCATGGGATTGATTTCCGCAGGGCTTGAAGCCAACTTGAAAGATCAACCGGGCAGCATCTTTGTGAGACCGGGGGACCAGATATCGAGCGAGGACCGCATTCTGTTCCACTCTGTCGCCCGTGCCATCCTCAGTGACAGCCGCGGAACGCTGGTGGATCAGATGCTGCGCCGCAGCACCGGCGCAGTAACCGTCCCGGAACTTCCGCTGGCCCGAACCCACCAACCCGAGCCCGCAGAAGTAGCCGCCTCGCCTCGCGACGATCTGATTTTCTTCAACGGAGTGGGCGGATTCACCCCTGACGGGCGCGAGTACATCATTACGACCACCGAGCGGAAAATGACTCCGGCGCCATGGGTGAATGTGCTGGCGAACCCGCGCTTTGGAACCGTCATTTCAGAGAGCGGTCTTGCCTGCACCTGGAGTGAGAATGCTCACGAGTTCCGCCTCACTCCGTGGTGCAACGATCCCGTGAGCGATTCGCGCGGAGAGGCGTTCTATATCCGTGATGAAGATAGCGGCCGCTTCTGGTCACCTACGCCGATGCCCAGACCCGGCGCAACACCTTATACCAGCCGTCACGGATTCGGCTACAGCGTCTTCGAGCACACAGAAGGCGGCATCCGCTCCGAAGTGTGGGTTTACGTGGCCGTCGACGCGGCAATCAAGTTTACGGTGTTGAAAGTGCGAAATGAATCGGGTCGATCACGCCGGCTCTCTGCCACCGGATACGTGGAATGGGTTCTTGGCGACCTACGGCCGAAAACGGCGTTGCACGTGATAACCGAAATTGACCAAAACGGCGGCGCATTGTTCGCGCGGAACCCCTACAATACGGAGTTCGCCGACCGGGTTGCCTTTTTCAACGTGGACGATCGAAGCCGCACCATGAGCGGCGATCGGACTGAGTTCCTTGGCCGCAACGGCACGCTTCGGAGTGCGGCTGCTATGACTCGATCCCGGCTGTCCGGGAGAGCGGGGGCTGCTTTGGACCCCTGTGCTGCGATACAGGTTCCGTTCGAACTGGCGGACGGGCAAGAGCGTGAGATTATCTTCACTCTGGGCGTAGGCCGTGGCGAAAATGACGCTCACAACCTGGTGGATCGTTTCCGCGGATCTACTGCCGCCCGTGACGCGCTCGAAGCAGTATGGCAGTACTGGAAGCGCACGCTTGGCGCGGTGCAAGTGGAAACGCCCGACCAGTCCCTCAACGTCCTGGCTAACGGCTGGCTCCTTTACCAAACTCTCGCGTGCCGTTTTTGGGGGCGGAGCGCTTTCTACCAGCCGGGGGGCGCCTTCGGTTTCCGCGACCAGTTGCAGGACGCAATGGCGCTTATCCATGCCGAGCCGCCTCTTCTTCGTGAGCACCTGCTCCTCTGTGCCTCCCGTCAATATCGCGATGGCGATGTCCAGCATTGGTGGCATCCCCCATCGGGCCGAGGTGTGCGCACGCACTGTTCGGATGATTACCTATGGCTGCCCCTGGCAACGTGCCGGTACGTCCTCAGCACGGGAGATACCGGGGTATTGGACGAACCCATCCACTTCCTCGATGGCCGGCAGGTTAACGCGGAAGAAGACTCCTATTACGATCTGCCCAGCCGGTCTGAAGAGACAGCCACTCTGTACGAACACTGTATGCGAGCCATCCTGAGGGGCCTGCGCTTTGGTGCGCACGGCTTGCCCCTCATGGGTTCGGGTGACTGGAACGATGGGATGAACCTTGTCGGCCAACACGGCAAAGGCGAAAGCGTCTGGTTGGGGTTCTTCCTCTATGACGTGCTTGTGCGATTCGCTGAGGTTGCCTGTGCGCACCGCGACGTGCCGTTTGCCGAACGCTGCCGCCGCGAGGCGGCTCAGGTACGTCAGAACATCGAGCTGAACGGCTGGGACGGCGCGTGGTACCGCCGCGCCTACTTCGACGACGGCTCACCGCTTGGATCAGCGAGTAACCCCGAATGCCAGATCGATTCGATTGCGCAGAGTTGGTCCGTTCTATCCGGAGCGGGTGATGCCGAGCGCACGCGCATGGCGATGCGGGCGGTGGATCAGCACCTGGTTCGCCGCGACTGGCGGTTAATCCAACTCCTCGATCCCCCGTTTGACAAATCGGAGTTAAATCCCGGTTACATTAAGGGCTACCTTCCGGGCGTGCGAGAGAATGGCGGCCAATACACTCATGGGGCCATCTGGGCGGCCATGGCGTTCGCCCAATTGGGAGAAAACCAGCGAGCCTGGGAACTATTTGCACTGATCAACCCGGTGAACCACGCAGAATCAGCGGAAACTATTGCCACCTACAAAGTGGAGCCGTACGTCGTGGCAGCTGATGTGTATGCACTGTCGCCGCACATTGGCCGCGGTGGATGGACATGGTACACCGGGTCGGCCGGATGGATGTACCGGCTTATTTTGGAATCGCTCTTGGGGCTGAGACTGGACGTGGACAAACTGCACTTTGCTCCGTGCCTTCCTGACAATTGGAAAGAGTTTAAGGTTCATTACCGCTATCGTGAAACGGTATATCACATCGCTATCGTGCAGATGCCAGCAGGGCATGGCCAGACGAGTATTGCGGTTGATGGCGTCACGCGGCAGGGTAACTTCATTCAACTGGTTGACGACCGGCAAGAGCACTCCGTCACCTTGAGACTAAACACTCCCGATGCCCGGCGCTGAGGGATAGCTCAACTTCAAAGACAAGCTCGCAGACCAAAACCATCATGGAATACGCTGGACCCATCGAAACACGGCACTCCGAGAAAGTCTTTACTAAACTCTTAAGGATTTATCCGAGCGTGGCTGGAAAACATTCCGGAGAGCAAACCGGTGCTGCTCCGATGAGCAAAGCGAAAGCGTAAACGCTCCGGGTTAGAAGTCCGCGTCATTATGGCGCTGTGTGCGGGTAAGATTCCCCTCGATGTCTATTCCAGCTGACTACCTCAAGCTCGTACCGGCTCTTCGACCCTACTTCCACCAGATAACGCGAGTCGTGTGGGCTGCATCGTGGAGACGGGCAGTCCGTAAAGGGATATTCCATCACTCTCTGTCCACCATTTAGGCAGTTGGGACAGAGAACGTTTCGTTCCAATAGCCAGCAAGCTTTGTCTTGTGGCCTGTGACCCACAGCGATTGCCAGGGCAACCTGTTCCGCGCTGTTCAGCCACCCGCTCAGTTCCTCGGTTCCGTCCCCGCGGACAATTCTGACCTGATATTCACTACCGTGGTTGTGCGCCATATGTTCTCTCCCTAGCGCTACCCAGCGTTGTGCTTTGTTCATCTTCGACACTACAGGCGATTAATTGTGGCAATATCGTGCTCACGAAAAATGTTCACTTTTGTACACCATTTCTAAAAAAGCCGCTGGTGGACCCAATGAAACCTATCGCCTGGCTGATTATTCACGGACTCTCAATCGGGGGGCCGACCGCAGTGTTTATTCTGTTTAGTTTTATTCGTCAGTTAAACACTTCGCTACTTCACATGTTGCTGACGCCAGGCGCTCAAGGACAAGCCAACGGCTTAGCGACTCGATGCTTCATGCGCTGTGCGCTAGCAGCCGATCTGTTCTGTCCGGCACACCCTGGCCATTGGGGGCTCAGGGTGGGGGTGGTCAGGTATGTTTAGCTGAAGAATATTTAATTGCAATGGAGCATACCTCCTATAGACCGACGCGTCTGTACTGGATTGCACAGGTCCGCGCGCCTCAACTGGGCTCCATCGAGGTCCGCTGCCAATCTATTTGGTCATCCGATCGGTGGGACTTGTGCGTTTGACGCAAGCGTGGGCAGCAAACTCTTTGTCACGCTGGGCTTCGTATTTCCTTTTCATTTCATCAAGCGAATCGCCCGTGAGCGCACCAGAAGAGTTGAACTTCCAGTTACACTCGGAGCAACCGAAGCCCTGATAATTCTGGCTCTTAATCCATACTAACTTGCGTGGCATCGTCGGATTCTAACACCCGCAATGTACATAACAGAACAGCGTCAGATTAACGGCATGTCAACACCGTTTGGCCGATGAACGCGTTACACGTTCAGGTGCCCCCACTGGCCAGAAACGTTAGTGCAAACGGGGTTCGAGGAGACCGGAACGCAAGCAGCGCTCCGTAGTGCCGCATTTCCTCCAACGGGATTTGGACTAAGCCGTCCGGTGGCGGACGCTTCGCGTGAGGCGGGCGAAACAGTGGTTGCTAAGTGTCTTTAATTGGCGGGCTTCCACAGCGCCTTTCGCGTAACGAAGCTCTTGCGCTCATCGCTTGCGGTTCGCCCGTACCCGTGCCACGATAATCTGAGGAGGGCTTAAGGACCGCAACCGGGGTCATGACGACGCCGACTGATCATCCGGCCATTTTGATACCCCCAGAGCTGCTGGCTCCCGTTCAGCGTCCCTCACGCAAACGGCAGGCCGTTGCTTTCCTGATCGCTGCCGTCTCGGACTTTCTATCCTTCTGGTTCGTTCTTGCCCTACCCATGCAATGGATGATTGACCTGGGAACGGCTTTACTCCTGTTTCTAATCCTCGGCCGTCGATGGGCGATTTTGCCGGGCTTGATTGCGGAAGCCATCCCCGGAATGGGTGTCTTCCCCGTGTGGGTCCTTGTCGTCCTCTCCATCATCGTCTACGACGACATAAAAGTCCGCAAACACTAGTTTGCAACTCGGAAACGGCGTTCGAAGAGATCGGATCGCCAGCAACGCTCCGTAACACCGCATTTCCTCCAACGGGATACTAAAAGATTTCGCTTGAGGTCCAGTCGGTTTCGATCCCCAGATAAGGCAGGAACATTCCGGCAATTCTCGTTTCAGGCGGTCGGTAAACAAAAGGCATTCGAGCGTTATGGTGACACTCGTTTCACGGCCGGGATCTTGTCCGGCTCCTCAAGCACGAACTGGGGGTTGATGCGGGCGTCGTGCCAGCGGACGCCGAACCACAGGTGTGGTCCCGTGGAGCGGCCCGTCGCTCCCACCCGGCCAAGTGTCTCGCCCTTCTTGACCTCCTGCCCGGCCTGGACCTTGATCTCGGAGAGGTGGAAGCACATGCTGATGAGGCCGTCGCCGTGGTCGATAAACACGGCGTTGCCCTCGAAGAACATGTCCTTGGCGAAGACTACCGTCCCGTCCGCGGCGGCCAAGACCGGCGTGCCCACCGGCACATCATAGTCGGACCCCATGTGGGGCTGCCCGGCTGGCTTGCGGTTGTAAACCCGCTTCACGCCGAAGGACTTGCCCTGGGGCAGCGGTCTGGCCGGCACCCCAAGGGGCAGCGTAAACTTCGCCAGCCCTTCCTTGCGCATCCAGACCTTGCTCAGCAGCGCTCGGTCGCTCGCGTCGCGCTTGAGGTCCTCTCGCGAGGGGTTGGCTTGCGGAATGTCGGGAAGCGTGATCTCCTCGGTCCCATAATCATTGGGCTCCACGGATATGCGCGCGAACTCTTTTGGCCCGGAGCCCGAGATCGCGATCGTGATGGAACCGGGCTTCTCCAAGAGGTCGATCGGATAGTAGCAGGTTCCCTCCAACGCGGCCCAAGAGCGCCCTTTCATGCTACAGCGCTTCGCGCCCGGCGCCGCCCAGCGGACCAGCGTGCCCTGGGCTGCTGAGATAGTGGCTTCATGCCCTTGTGCAGTCGAGACCGGAGGCGGAATCAAGCAGACCAGCGCCAACGCCCCCAAAAGGATTCCGCGAAGATGAATGACCATCATGAATTCCTCCTTGCAGAGAGAGTGCGAAGTTGAACCCACACGGTGTGCGAATCGACAAACCTAGGGTTTACATTTTCGAATCCCGGGTAGCTGCATGTGTGCGCGCGCGGAGAATCAAAATCCTTGAAGGAGCTAATAGGTCGAGACTTGAGCTGTCTGTTCAGAAAGGCATGGCTGCTTGGTCGAAAAGGAACGCCTACTTCTACAGACGTTGCTGCTCGCTCTACTGCCCGTACGTGCGCACGGGCAGCAGCGATATTTTTGCCTGTATAGCCGATTCGTCCCCCGAGAAGCATGGAGATAATCATGCTTTGCCCTTCGCGTAGTTGCGCCAGGTCGGTATCTTTAAAAAAGGAGCGTAGGATGCGGCATAGTTAAAAAATCAACCCGAAACTAGGGCCAATTCTTCTCATGTCAAAACAGCGGCCAGCAATTAGAGTTTTGATTGCCGACGACCACGCGGTCTTTCGCGATGGCCTTCGCAAACTTCTAGATGCCGACCAAGGGGTCACCATTATTGGTGAGCGCAAAACGGCGAAGAGTGCATCAAGCTCCTCGCCAAGTTGAAGCCCGATATTCTTCTACTCGACCTACGCATGCCCGATAAGAGCGGGCTTGCTGTACTTGAAGAGGTAAATTTCGATACGCTGCCGACTCGCGTTGTGGTCCTGACTGCGGCAGAGGACGACCGCGATGTTGTGCGTGCTATGCGCTTGGGGGCACGCGGCGTCGTCTTGAAACAATCCGCTACTGACCTTCTCGTGAAAAGTATTCAGCACGTTCATGCCGGAGAAATCTGGCTGGATAACCGCATGACCGCGGAAGTGATGAAGGCTTTTTCCAAGTCTTCTGAAGTCGAGTCGCGCCGCGAAAAACATCTTCTCAGTGAACGCGAGGAGGAGATTGTCCAGCTCCTGGCCCAGGGCTTCCGTAACAAGGAAATCGGTTAAAAGTTTTTCATTAGCGAGGCGACTGTGAAGAATCATTTGCATAACATTTTTGACAAGCTTGGAGTTTCTGACCGCCTCGAACTCGCACTCCACGCAATCCACCATGGGCTGATAAAAACTGATTGACCGAGGATGGGTTCTTTGCCTCTTACTTGTCCATCCACTAACTCGCAAAACTGAATGGCCTCTGATCGTGCAGGCATATCCATGCCCGCTATCCCGTAGCTTGCCGGAACTTCTGAATCGTAAGGTCTATAAGACCGGGCAGACCCGTGGTTCAGACGATGACGTCATTTGCCAGAACTGAGTTCTTCGCAATAGCAGCGTTTTGATTCCATACGGCTGTTGGCAGCTCTGCCAAAAGCCACCCGAAGGGGAGGCACACTACGAAAATGGCTTCATAGTCCACATCTCCCCTTAAATGGCGCGACGTTGTCTCTTTCGGTTACATGTTGAGCGGCGCGTTACGCCGTATTTCAAATGAAGCTAATCCGGGTGTAACATGACTACTCCCAAGCTAGGCGGTGAAAGAATGCCCAGCTTTCCTCTCCCCGAAGGTCGCCGCTCTAAGCGGGTGATGTCGAAGAGGCGCGCCAGCCTAGTAGTCAATCTGAACCGCGACCAGAAGAGGCTCCCCTGCCTCATCCTCGATTCCTCGAAAGAAGGTTTCCGGTTGCGGGGAACTTTCCACCTTAGGCGTGGCCAAGTGATCGAACTTATCCTCGATGAAGACGGGCCCAACTCCGAGCGCTGCGGCGTGGTCTGGGTCGGCAAAGGTGGCTCAAAACAAGAAGGAGAAGTCGGCCTGGAAACCGTCTAGGCGATCAGCAGATTGCCCTTGCACCGCCATTCTTGCCGAATGGTGTCCTGTCAGCGCCGGTTCGAAACGTATTAAGTGGAAGCCGCTTTTGCCGCCGGGCGGGCGCGCTTGGCTTCCCAGGCCTGGCGCATCTCTTCACGCCGCGCGAGCACATATTTTTTTGCATCCTCGAAGTTCTTGTAGACCCGCTTGCCTTTGATCATGTTGCACGGACGGCAGCAGGCTACCAGGTTGGCAGGATCCTTCTTGCCCTTGCGCGCGCGCGGCACGATGAAATCAACGGACATGACCAGCGCGTTTTCAAAGCTGGCCCTCCCATCCAATCCGCAGTACCTGCAGCAGAATTGATCGCGTTCCAGAATCTTCAGGCCTTCGGCCTGGCTTACGGGCATATCCACTCTTGACAGGGTCATGATGTTGAATGGCATGGAGCACCTCCCATCAAGTCTCGTTGGGACCTGATGGGAGCAATCCTGCGCCGGTGCCTGGCTTTGCTCAATCCCTGACATCCCTGACAGCCCAACGAAAGACGAATCGCCCATGAACTGGGCAATTTGGTCAACGCGTTTGGTGTTACTCATGATTGCCTCGGTTGTCGCCGCAGCTCGATGAAAGCCTGGTAATACTTGCCGGTCATCCGAGCGCCACGTCTACCGATCGGTAGCGCCGAAATACCGCACCCTCGTCTCGCGGATCATTGAGAAAGAAACTATCCTCATCGCGGGCGGGGTGAACCACTGCCCCGGCCATCGCCCGCACGTGGTTTTCCGCTTCCGCAGAGGCGGCGTGGGCGAAAACCCAATTCCATACGGACGTCCTACTTCATCTCTGGCGCTCTGAAAAACGAGATGGTAGCGCGGCGCAGGGTGGCCAGCAAATGGAACCGCGGAACCTGCAGATAATGGTGTGCCACCCAGGCGAGAACCGCACGCATCAACACCAGAAAAATTAGTGAAGTGGCCGAAATGAAGAGATACAGGAACGAACGGCGCTCCAAGAGCAGGTTCCAGTCCAAATATTCTTCCCAACCGGAGAAGAAACGATCGAGGAGTTTCCGGACTTCCGTGCCATGGAACGGCAGGGCTGCGAGGCGCACGTGCGCGAACCTCTCATAAGTGTATTCGGGAGGGTAATGGGGTAGCGAACTGGTCGCTTCCCGCAGTGTTTCCAGATTTTGCAGGTCTTTGCGGGTCAAGAGATTTCCCTGACGCTTTTTTGCTATTCGGAGGCGCGACATTGGTGCTGTTTCACGAGAGCGTGCGGCACTCCGCTGACCTCGATTTGCTCGCCCGGGGCGCACGTTTACCCTCGCACGAAGAAATAATCGATTCGTTGAGACGCGACTTGATACCGGTGGCGGAGAACCTCCAACTAGGCGAACTTCGTTTTGAGACCAATGGGGCCGATGGTCAAGAAGGAAGAATCTTTGTCGCCACGAACTCCGGCCGACGACTGTTTCGCATCGACCTGACTCGATTCGGTTCCGTCATCGAAAGTGAAATAGAAACGCACCCCGTCAAAGGTGAATTGGGTGACTCAGCGGTGGTCAAAGCGGCAACGAAGGAGTTGCTCCTACTTCAGAAGGCTGAAGCCTTTCTACTCCGACGAAACGTGAAAGCCAGAGACGCATACGACATTTATCTCCTAACGCGAATAGGGGCAACGCTCAATTCCAATTTGCGAGCTCATCTGGCAGACGCGATCCAAGGATGAGATTGATTCGGAGAGTATCTTGCATCGGATCGCGCACACGGACGTCGATCTGTGCACATTTGAGTTAAAGCCAATATTGCCGCCAGATGTCTATTCTCCACTGCAAGACGCTGGCTTCGAACCTCTCCGTAACGCTGTGAAAGCTTTGTAAGAGGAATGGCTATGAAAAACCCAAGGTCGAAACATTTGGACTGGGTAAAAATTCTCACAAATGAGGCTCGGCTGACCGACGTGGTGCTCGTGGACCGAATAGCTACGAAGTATAAGCTGCCCGTTGGTACGGTTTGGCGAGCAGTTTCGCGTTTGACGAAGCGAGGACTGTTGAGCCGGGTCGCGAATGGGGTCTACCTAAACAAGTTCGTGAGAGATGCTTCAGCTCTGGATTTTGTGAGCAATCTCAAACCGAACGCCTACATTTCCCTCGAATCAGCGCTGAACCATTGGGGGATAAGCACGCAGAGTCCGGTATCTCTGACTTGTGTAACCACAGACAACGCCAAGGAATATAGAACGCCAGAGTTCACGATATCGTTCCGAACGATCTCTGACCGCTTGTTCTGGGGTTTTGTAGAAAAACAAACTCGTTATTCGAAATATCGGATCGCTGAACCGGAGAAGGCGTTGCTCGACTGGATTTATCTTACGCTCCAAAGCGGACTCATTCCACGTCTCGATGAGATCGAACTGAAGTCAATCGATAAGCGCAAACTGGTCAAATACGCGGCCAAATATCCTGGTACAGTCCGAAAGACACTATTGCACTCCCTTGCGTTCGAACATTTTGCGGCCTGACAAAGCGCTGTCCACGTGTGCCTCCCTGTCCAGCTCTACCACAAGAATTCTGAGTTTTTGGCGACTACAGGGAAGATCAAAAACCACTCTGGCGAATTTCAGGACTCCAGGTCGCGGCCAGGATTGAAAGAGTGACGACTAGAAAACCATGCGCTGCTAGTCGTCGGTGGCTTGGGATTTGGTCGGGTCGATCTCGATGCGGCCCTTGAAGTGCGCGCCGTCCTCGATGCTGATGCGCGCCGTGGAAATATCGCCGATGACTGAGCCGTCTTTCTTGATATCGACGCGATCGCTCGCGTGAAGATTGCCCACGACTTTGCCGTAAACGATCACCTCGCCCGTGTGAATTTCAGAATTCAGCTCGGCGGTGGAGCCTACGGTCAGTTCATGGCCGCGCAACGAAATTGGGCCATCAACTTTCCCGTCAATCTGCAAGTCTTCGGTGCCGGTGATATGACCCTTGATTTGCAGGCTTGCACCCAGGCGCGCAGCACCGCGCGCAACGGGGCTACCGAGGCGAGCGGAAGAGGGTGAGCTGATAGGCACCACCGGAGATCCTGCTCCCTGCGCGGGCGACACGGCCGACGGCGCGGCTTGCGGCTGCTGTTTCGTCCACATGCTACCTCCCTGATTTTGTCCAGAAGAATAGATCCGGCTCCGGCTGAGAGGGAGCAGCGTGGATTCACTTTAGTCCTGCACGGCAAATCGAGGCAACCACGAAATGACGTCAGTTTCGCAGATCGAACATCGGCCGTCCGGACAGGTGGAGCGGCCTGAGGCTTAGGCCAGCTCGAGGCCAACAGCCAACTCGGTCCAGAGACTCGTCAAGTGATCGATGGGGAAGTTCAGCGTCTAGTTACCGAACAGTGTGAGCGTGCTCAGGCGTTGTTGAAGGAGCACCACGCGGCCCTTAAAACATTGGCTCAGCAGCTGCTGAAACAAGAGACGCTGAGCGGCAGTGTCGTGAAAGAGGCGCTGGAGAATAGTCTGAGTCCAGGATGTCCTGCCGATGGCGCGCACGTTGAAAACTAATGTCTGTTCGACATCAGCGGGAATGTGTCTTCTCATGGCTGTGCCTCCACTTTTTGAGCGTCGGAGTTTAGTTTACAGACCAGAGCAGCTCGGTTCGGGTTGCGGCGGAAGTTGCGAAGGCTTGATTGGAAGAGCCTTGCAACTACTCACTACAGGATAGAAGTGCCCATTCGGGCAGATTGTGCCGCCATGAAACAATGGTTTTCTCCCGTCTACTGTGCGTCCTGCGCCAAGCGGAACCCCAGGCCACCGGAACGATCCATGCTGGGCGAGACCATCAGCATTTTGCCGTGCTCGGTCAGTTTGAACGCTTGCGGAAAGTACCAGATCGAGCCCTGCGGCTGGTAGTAGCTGCCCCCACGCAAGATTCCGCCGCGCGTGTGGTCATCCGTAAATTCCTCGGTCCACTGCCAGACATTTCCCACCAGATCCATTACGCCAAAGGGGCTCGCTCCCTTCAGGTGCGCATCCACGGGATCGGGACCTCGCATGGTACGGGACTTGTCCGGCATGGGTACGGCCGCAGCATTCCAATCGTTCCCCCAAGGGTAAAGGCGTCCATCCGTGCCTTGCGCTGCATACTGCCATTCCCATTCATGCGGTAGGCGCTTCCCGGCCCAAGCGGCATAGGTGCGCGCATCCTCGATGGCGACCCACGTCACGGGACGATTGTCCCAGCCCGGAGGATAGTTGCCGTCCTTCCAGTCGCGCAGAAAATTCACATCATCCTGCGGTTGATAGTGTGTGGCATCGAGGAATTTCTTGAATTCGGCGTTGGTCACGGGAAATTTGTCGATGTAGAACGACTTGATGTGCATGGGATGCTCGTGAAAACGGCGCGGCGCATCTTCCCACGAGTACTGCACATCGACGCCAATAGCATTGAAGCCTTCAATCTCGATGCCGGCAATTCTGAACAGGAAATCGCCCTCGGGGATTTTAATCATGCCGTCGGGTGCGTTGTTCACCGCTCTGGCAGCGGCGATCGGCACGATCCCCTGGGGCAGCACTTTCCATTCGTGAGAATAGCTCGCCAGCGGTTGTGCCGTAAGCTGTTTCATCTCCGACATCAGTTTTTGCAACGTAACGTCCGGCTCCGTCTTTATCTCCAGAATGGCGCCGTAGCCGTGGGCCTCCATCGGAAAGCTAAGCACACTGCGGCCCGTCGGATCGCGCTGCACCTTCAATTCGCTGCCGTGGTAAAGATCGAAGTAGCGCTTCCCAGAATCGTTCGGGACCTCCATCTCTGGCCCGTCGACGTCATATTCATTGCGGTTGACCATGGTCCACACGGTCTGATCATTGAGCGGCCATCGGCTGGCGAAAATGCCGTGCCGCAGCATCGGAGACATCGGCTCCCAACCTGGACTCACAAGAAAAGGGGCAACAGCGCGTTCGATGGTGGCGACGCGGCGAGTCGCTTCCGCATCGCGGGGCGTGATTCCGTTCCAGATTCCCCAAATATTTTCCCAACTCTCCCAGCCAACTCCGTTGAAGAAGGCAAATTGCAGATCGCTGGTTTTGTCGCGATTCCAGCGGTCGGAGATGTTGACCATGTGGCGGGTCTCGAGCCACTTGTATTTGTCCACGAGTGGAGTGAACGGAAATTGGTATTGCCCCCAGGTCATCACGTTCCAGGCAAGCGCCTCGTCGGCCGGGCCACGTTCCGGCTCGAAGGCCAGTGGATGGCCAATCTTGTCCGCGGCCAGAGAGAAAGCAAGGGGCACTCCGTCCTGCGTGTCGCCATTGATGCCATCCGCGCCGACCTCTGCCATCAACTCGGCGATGGCATCGGGCCAAGGCTTGCCGGGGTCACGCGTTCCCTGATCCCACATCATCATGGGAAAAAGCACGCGCACACCGCGCTTGTGAAAGTCGGCGATCATCTGCTTCACACCAGCGATACCTCCGGGCATGCAGCGAATCATGTCCTGCTGGTTGCGGTTGTCGATGCCCATGTTGGGATAGGTAGGCCAGATCAGGACGGCGTCGATTCCTCCGTAGCGCTTCTGCAGATCCTCGAGATAACGATCAACCGTGTATTTCCCCAAGACCGGATCGTAAAAATAGCGGTCCTGCACCATCATCTGCGGCTGCATGAAGCTCGATTGCGTCCACTTCAACGCAGGCAGATCGTAGCGCGTGCCGCTATAGCCAATACGGATGAGGCGTTCCTTCCGCCAGTGGGTAATGTCCGCGAGCCAGTTTTGGTGGTCTTCCGGAGCGCACGGCTTATAACCGCTGTCCCAAAGGCCCTTCAAACTCAGACAGTCAGGAACCGGTATCTGTTGGTCCTCGGGAGAAAACCGTGAATCTTGCGCAAACGCGAGTACCGAAAGTGAATGAAAGGCCAGGAGGGCGAGAAGCATTCGGGTTTTCACGAGAGCTCCTAAGAAGATGGTTAAGCTGGAGCGATAGCGGTTAACCGGAATTTCCGTTTTGCGTTCACGGCTACGAGCCAATATACCCGCAGTTGCCCCGCCGGGTCCGTTTCTTGCATCCTTTTCCATCCCAAAGGCTCAGGCAGACCGAAAAGGGTCGTCTCCGGGACACAAAAGCCGGGTATTGCTTTGTTTTCGAGCGATTTTTCGGACACCTCTCCGTCAACTTCCCTCTGTTGTCCAGATTGCTTTCGCCTCGCTGCTGCGCCTATCTGGCTGGCAGCGGCAAAGCCACAATCCGCCGCAGCATGCTTCCAAACAGGCGCCGCGCCAGATAGCTCTCCGCCAACAGCAGCCAGTAGTAGCGAGCATGTTTGACCAACCGCCCGCCGGTCTTCACCAGTCCTTGCTGCAAGGTCGTCAAGGGCCACGTCTCGATCCCCTTCGGCAGCACCAGCCGCCGCCACAGATTGCCCTGGTTGTAGGCGATCACACTCAGCCACGGTCGCACTTCGTTGGATCGGAATCGGTGACAACTTAGCCGCGTCCTGTCCGATCCCGAGCTCCGCGCCAGCCTCCGCCAGCAGAAGGCCCTCGCCTACCGCGAGCATTTCTCCTGGCCCGCCATTGCCGCTCGCTTCGCGGCCCTCCTCAAAGCTACGTAGTGGGCCTTTCCTGTTGCCCCGCTGGCGGACTCTTGCCCTTCTTTCATCACCACTTCCACGCGATTGCTTCCACGATTCTTCCAGGTCGTCCCGGTCTTTCGTATCGATCACTTCCGCCGGCGAGTGCGAGTAGCGCAGCGGCCATCCCAGCGTCACGTCCACCGGTCCGCGCCCCCCTTCATTTGCGCCCCCGCTTCCCTCGACACTTTTCATTTTTCTCGGTGCTCTCTGTGAAATCTTGGTGTTCTCTGCGGTGAGCTTATTCTTCTCTTCACCGGCACGGCGTTTCGATCAGCTAGCCTGCCGCAGCCAGGTAGTTGCTCGGAAGCTCTCTCACAGACGGTGAGGGGGAACGACTGAAGAAGGGTACAGCCCATCCACGGAGCAATTCTGGAATCAATCTCAGGGATTCAGGACAGCACTGCGTCTCCTTTCAAGAAGTTGCACAACCTTTTCCACCTTGTCGGCCTGGACGCCCACTTCATTCAGTGCTTCGCGAAAGTGTTTCAGAAAACTGTCGAAATGCCCGTCATTTAACCCTGCGGCCCGTGCATGCACATGGGCAGCAGCGATATCCTTGCCGGTATAGACGATTCGTCCATGAATTGGGCAATTTGGTCAACGCGATTCGTGTTGCTCATGATTGCCTCGGTTGTCGCCGCAGCTCGATGACCGTCCCCAGGATTTGGTCCCGGAGGAATGAAGGAGCTTTCATATCAGAGCCGTGGCTTGTGAAGATCGATCTGCTCGCCAGGGCATACGGAGACTGGATTACTTCCACATAGCTGTTCAGAACAGGAGGATTGGCTTCATCGGCGTGTCTTTCGGTTCGCACTGGCCATCTTTTTGGCCAAGTGAAGCAGGAGACTCCTATCCGCTGCGCTAGTGCGACTCAACGCGCGGCGCAACTTCATGATCAGTCCATGGCCCTTTCGTTGAGTGGCCCAGTCTTCTTTTGCATTGTCGGAGAAAAGTGGAACCTCGGGTAATTCTTGTCCATCATAAAAAAGCTGGTACATTGGCACTTTTAACGCCCGAGAAATCTTTTCGAGCGTCTCGATGGAAGGGACCGTGTGACCATTCTCCACCCGTGAGATGTAACACCGAAGCAATCCCGTTCGCTTCTCAATATCTCCCTGCGAAAGCTTTTTAGCTTCCCTCAATTGCCGGAGCCTCTCTGCTATATCCATGGTGCCCCCGTCAGTGTCTATTAGTAGTCTGTAACTATACTATACTAGTAGTATTCACTCTACGCTACATTCCCTAGGACGGAAATACTTTTATTTAAGTTTTTGCACAGTTTGCTGGATTAACACCCATAGAAGGCGGGTGTGTACTCCTCGCTCCAACGTCCGGGCTAGATGTGGAATTTGAATTCGAAACGAACTACGGCAGAAGCGGCCTTCTCGCAGGGTTCTTCGGCACCAATCGCGGCTCCCTCAGACCTCATGAGCCTTTCAGCAGAACTGGAGGTTCCTGGTTCAATTTCCCCAGACAAATCCTGGGTCATGGCGCGTTGGGTAGCAGTCTGTCTGGCCAGGTTAGTCAATCGTCAGCGTCATGGTGGTCGACGCCGTGATGGAGGACGAGGAAGTATCCGTGCCGACTATGGTCAAGGCGTAGGTTCCCGTCGCTGCGTTTGGCGTGCTCGCCGATGGGGATGATGACGATCCTCCACTACCACAACCCCACAACGCCAAGCCAACCACCGTCAAAAGGAAAACTCTGGAAAACGTGCCCCCCCGCTTGCCGGAACGGAAGCCCAGCAGCCCGACGAAGAGCAGCCCTGCCAGGGCCAAGCTGGCCTGCGTTGTGTGCAAGGTGGACAGCGGAGGAATGTCCTTCCGGGAGACGAGCGGCGTTGTGCCTAGGGACTTGCGCTTGTTGCCGCGCGTCCCGGTTGCCGCGCCGCTCGTGCATGCCGAGGCGCTGGTGTGGATGGTCAACGTTGCAGTAACAGTGCTGTTGCCGGAGACAGTAGCATCGGGCAAAGAGAAGCACGCATTCGAAATAGAGGGACTGCTTGAGACACTCCACCCGATGGTACCGGTGAAGCCGTTCTGCGGTGTGACGGTGATGGTCGAAGTGCCTGAACTACCAGCAGGAATTGTGGCGTTCGTCGCAGTCAGGGTGAAGCTTTTGGGAGAACTGACGACCGTCAAGGTCAGGGTACCGGCGGAAGACGCGTAGGTGGAATCACCGGAGTAGGTTGCAGTTAGGGTATGCGGCCCTGTGATTGTGGAAGAAAAAGTGTAGGTGGCGGAGCCGTCGGACAGGGCCAAGGAAGAAGTCTCGGTGATGCCATCTACGACAATGGTCAAAGTGCCGGTGGGCGTGGCGGTGCTTGAGCTGGAAGCGGACGCCACCTTAATGGTGATGACGTCGCTCGCCCCGGAAACAGGCGTAGTCATCGCTGCCGATGGTGTGGTCGCTGTGGCCACCAGTGAGGAACCTGACGTCGGCCACGCCAGCAGCAAGTTGTAGAAGTCGACTGAGCCCAGACCGGAAGCCTCATCATAGCCAGTCGTGGCGGGGTACTCGGACGCGCCAACCGTTGAGCAGTAGGCTGAGCCAGCGGTGCATTCGTTGCTGCCGCTGGTGATGTCATGGAAGGCCGAGGCATAAGTGGTGGGCTCGGCGGCCAGCTTGTACAGCGTGGAGTTGACGACGCCCTGCCCGGTCGAATTCAGTTTTTGATTAATGATGGCTACCATTCCCGCGAAAATGGGTACGTCGAAACTGGTGCCTCCGGCTACCGTGAGATATGTGTCGCTGCTATCGCGAAACCCCTTCGAGCAACTTCCAGTAACCCCTGTCGATTTGGAATCGCTCGAACAGTAGAGGAAGCCAGCATTGTTGGGCGAGGCGGTCAACGAGATATCTGGCACCAATCGGTAGCTGCCGGAGGGGATGCCGGTTACGCCTGCTTGCCAACTGGGCCTGGATGTTAGTGTGCTCACGCCTCCGCCGCCGGAGGAGAGGCCATTCGAAGAGGAATCATCGTTCCAGACCTGCTCTGGAATATAGGAAAGAGCAGACCTGATGACGTCGCTGCCACTGGCGGATTCCCAGTAGGTGGTGTTCGAAGAGGAAACATCGACGGCGGGAAACTCGCTGCCACCCATGCCGGTCGCATACTGACTGCTGGCGGGGAAATCAACGGTTAGTGCCTGCTGTTTCGCTATGGGCAGACCGGTGTCTCCATAGCAGTCGGTGGACCCGTCGTCACCCGCGGCAGAGATCACGGACTGGCCCTGGGATGTCGCTTGCGCCAGGGTGCCGTTGAGAGTCGAGTATTCGCTCGAGCTGAGCTGGGACTCGCAATTGCCATAGCTGGTACTAATGACGGGCGCAGTCCGGTGATCGACCGCGTAGCGGATGGAGTCCCACACACTGGAGTTGGGATTGTTGCCCACATACACGAAATAGATCGAGGCGCCTTGGGCGATCGTGCTCGAGTATTCCAGGTCGAGATCCGACTCAGCTTCGTCACCGGATACGATGGCGGCGGTTCCCGAATTCGGAACCAGCACCAGCGTTGGGTCCTTTTTCGTCAGCCCGGCGGCGCTCTCAAAATTTTCGATATCCGATAGCACAATCGACGACTGGCCGACGACTGCAATCGACTGTCCCGCCCCGGTGTAGCCCGCGTTATACGCGGCCTTGATGTCGTAGATGGTAGCAATGTCTCCCGGCGTCAGAAAGTGGTCGCCGGTTTGGCCTGAGGTGAAGTCAGCCTTCGGGGCCCGCTGTGGCGCCCTGAGCTTGACGTGCGGCTTGGGCCGAAACGTCGAGAGATTTGTGACCGTCTGCACCACCGAATAAAGTGCTGTTGGGACGCTAATATCCGCCGCGGGAGCGTACTCCTTCTTGCCATTCACCGTGTAGTAGTGCAGCTCCGCACCGAAGGCTCCTTCGGCCTGTTCCACTGTGCCCGAAAAGGTGATCCGATTCTTGCTGCGCGAAATGTCCGCAATCGAAAAGCCCTGCTGTTGGAGCCAAAGCTGTACCTTGGCGATATCCGCGTCGGCTACTCCGAAGCGGGCGGCGAATTCGTCTGGGGTAAGCCACTGGTGATAGAGCGGCGAACTTGGATTCTGCTGCGCGGTGATCAATGCTTGTAAATCAACCTCTTGGGTGGCGGAGCGGCTGAAGACAATGCTGATGCCCTGGAGCTTGGTTCCCGCCGGCACTCGGCCAGCATCGTTTTCCGGCCTCGCCATCGGTGGATGGGTGCCCTGGATTGCTGTACGTTCGGAGTTGTCAATTTCCGTTGCAATTCGCGCTTCGGGTGTCTGAGCCAGCAACGTCATAGTGAAGAAAGAAAATGCCGCTAACCAACCAGCGAAAAGTGTCCCTTTCTGTCCAAGTGCTCTGAGCGAGAATTGCATAACCGTCCTTAAAGTGTGTCGCATGATGGTTTCGGCCGGGTGGTCACCTAGAAGTTCTGATGGATAAGAATGGAGTGGGTGTGCGTAGGGTTGTATGTGGGAGCCAAAACCCTATAACAGAGACTTATTGGCTCTCTATGGAATGCGCGTGGAGGCTCCGCCCAGCGCCAACGAAGTCGCTCGGGACGCTGGGGAAAAGTCTCCGAGGTGCAAGTTCGGACGCCCGGCACCCTCAAAGAGAAGCTTTCGTTTGCAACAACGATGATCCAGACCGCGACCATGACAGGAATGATAGGCCCGCCGACGGCTCTGGCAGGCGCGTTTCGAGGGGAGATAGAATGGCCTCATGAGGAAGCAAGTGGCCGTGCGCTTCTATGCGGAGCTGAACGACTTTCTGGCGCCGTGGAGGAGGGGAGGGGCGACTCCCTACGCATTTGAGGTGAGCGGCTCCATCAAAGACATGATCGAAACGCTCGGCGTGCCGCATACGGAAGTGGACCTCATCCTGGTGAACGGCGAGCCCGAGGATTTTACGCACCGCTTACGGAACGGAGACAAAATCAGCGTCTACCCTGTCTTCGAATCCATCGATATCTCGCTGCTAGTCCGCTGCCGGCCGCAGCCGCTGCGCGAGTCGCGTTTTGTCGCGGATACGCATCTCGGGCGGCTCGTCCGCTATCTGCGGATGCTGGGATTCGACACCAAATACCGTGACGATACTCAGGATGAAGAGTTGGCCACGATCTCCTCCAAAGAGAGGCGGATTCTGCTCACAAGAGATCGCGGATTGCTCAAACGAAACGTGGTAACCCGGGGTTACTGTGTGCGGGCGACAGATTCTCGCGAGCAGCTCAGAGAGGTGTTGCAGCGCTTCGATCTTTCGGGCGCGATTGCGCCATTCTCCAGGTGCGTACATTGCAACTCTTTGTTGCGGCCAACGCAAAAGGATTTGATCAGCGATCGGCTACCGCCGAAGACAGAGCAATACTACGAAGAGTTTCATGTGTGCCCGGGCTGTGAACGAATCTACTGGAAAGGCTCGCACTACCGGCGCATGCAGCGGTTCATGGAGGAGCTTCTCGGGCGCGAATGAGAAACTTATTTGACGGGGACTGCGCTTGGGAAAACCAAGGTGCCCACTATCCCGTCCCTGCCGCTATGCTGGAGGGCGGCTCATTCGGTCAGCCGATTTGAGCGATGTGACGCTGATTTCTAGCATTGAATGAAACGTGAATCAGGCTTAGAAGAGAGCAGAGCGCGTGTTTTGAAGGGAATTCTATGTTTATCGCAGCGGAACTAAAGGAGGGAATGGTCATTCGGATCGAAGGACAGATCTATCGAGTTCTCGAGGCAGAATCGAAGGCTGGAGCGGCGAAATTGGGCGGGGTCGTCAAAACTAAGCTGAGCAATGTGAAAAGCGGCCACATCTGGGAACCGCACTTCCGCCCGCAAGAGCGCCTCGAAGAGGTGCAGCTTGAGCGGCGAGTTCTGGAATTCGTGTTCGCCGCGGGGGACACATGCACGTTCATGAGCCCGCAGACCTTCGAACAATTGGAAGTGCCTAGGGGCGTTCTGGGACCTGCGGAAAAATTCTTGCAGTCGGGGATGCAATTGCCCGTGGAGTTCTTTGAGGGTGAGCCACTCCGTGTTGGCTTCCCCGAGGTGGCCGAAGTCCGTGTTGCCGAGACAGCACCACCAATGCACGCACAGCAAGAAACGGCCTGGAAAGAGGCAAAGCTGGAGAACGGCCTTAGCGTTCAAGTGCCGATGTTCATCGGCCCAGGCGAAGTCGTGCGGGTTGAAGTGAGGACAGGACGCTACATCGAGCGAGTGCGGGTGGAACGCAAGCGAGGTGTCTGAGTATCTTGCTGCGGATAGAATCGGAGGAGTCATGCTCGAAATCAAAGCGGTTCGCATGGAGTTTCCTGCGGATGCCAACATCATTGTCGGGCAATCGCATTTCATCAAGACGGTGGAGGATTTGTTCGAAGCAGTGTGCACGACCGTGCCGCAAGCCAAGTTTGGATTGGCTTTCAACGAGAGTTCCGGGGCGTGTTTGACGCGGGCGGATGGGAATGAGGAAGGGCTTCGCGAGATCGCCATAAGCAACGCCCAAGCGCTGGGCTGTGGGCACACTTTCGTGCTGGTCATTCAAAATGCGTACCCCATCAACGTATTGAATGCGATCCGCAACGTGCCCGAGGTGTGCGCGATATTCTGCGCGACCGCGAACCCGGTGGAAATCGTCGTGGCGCAGAGCGAGCAAGGCCGGGGGGTGCTCGGCGTGATTGATGGGAGTTCCCCGAAAGGTGTAGAGGGGCAGGCGGATATCGCGTGGCGGCACGATCTGTTGCGGAAGATTGGTTACAAGCGGTAGCGGGACTAGATTCGCTTTTGATGGTTTCGGATTGAGAGATGTCAACAGCCGGTGTCTGTGTTTCCCGAGGTGGTAAAGCGCCTTACCATCAGCTATCCGGCATGGCGGTCTATTTTTGCTCCGGCGTTTACAAGAATTTGATAAGTCGCTCGAAGCCGACGACTACGACGATAACGATCATGATGACGATGTTGACGGCGATAAGGATGGCAACCATGGAGATGGCGATCGGAATGGTTGACGATGGATCAGGATCGTGCAAATCCTAGTAGTGGTCGGATGTTCTTGAAGTCAGCGTCAAGAGCGCGCAGAGCCTCCAAATACGTGTCGCGCGCCGGCCCGGTATTCACAAGATTGGCTCGGCCCCATGTGAATCTAGGCCGTCCGTGCTTCGTGGCCAAAACATTGGCCAGGAGTCTTGCGTGCCTCCCGTTCCCGTTAGGGAAAGCATGTATCTCTGAGCCCAACTGGTGATGAAAGCGAACTGCGATTTCGTCGATTTCGAAAGTGTTGTTTTCTATCCAGAACCGAACATCGCCCAGGAGGACTGGAATTCGCTGATAGATTTCAGCGAAGGGACAGCCGATGTTCACATCTCTTATTCTGTACTTACCGGCCCATTTCCAAGTCTCATCAAACATTCGTCGATGAAGTTCTCGCAAATAGAGCTCATCCAGAGGATCTCTACTACTCATGACCCTGGAATTGAAGGCCCACCTCTGCGCTACAAGAATATTTGTTCGTTCCCACTCGTCCAATTCTCTTCTGCTCGCAAGGTTTGGAATTAACTGCGCCGCATCGTCCGGGTGAAGCGGTGTATTCCCGGGAGTCTCATTCAGATTGGGGATTGTGCTCATTGCTTCTTGAGTCGGCGTTTTGTCTCTTCCTCAATCAATTCCTTAACGTTTCCCGTTGCTTGGTTTTCGAGAGCCATTGTGTGCTCGACATCGAGAACGTCTTCTGTGGCTTGGGCACGCGCGCGTCGCTCAGCTAGTTCGGTGATCGTGCCTGATTTTGGGACGATGGCATACACCAACTCACAATCCAGTGCAGCGGCCACGCGCCGCAGGCTCCGTAGCGTAATTCGGTCCTTCGATTCAGCTTTTTCGAACTCTTGAATGCGCCGCCGAGATTGTCCCAGCTTCTTTCCCACGTCTTCGAGACTCAGACCCAGCCCTTCACGAATAGCTCGGAGCCAACCACGCTGCGGACGCGCTTCCTGCCTAGCTGCCTCGAAAGCAGATAGACTGCGAGTCAGTTGGCTCAATCGAAGATCTCTGAAGTCGTCTCTCATATACGGCTCTCTGTCCTGCTATATTAGGACATTCATCATCTTTGCGTCCTGTAGAAGTAGGACACTTAGTTATAATTGTCCTGCTATAACAGCACCATACTGATATCTTTGTCCTGTTATAATAGGACGAACAAGTTGATTTGTCAAGCGCTGCCGAGTATCTAGTGCGATGCCGGGTTCCTAGCGGCGGTGGAAGAGGGGAAGCAGGGTGTGGGGTGATGGACTTCATCTGGACTTGGCTCTGGACCGGACTGCGCATGGCTGACCTTGAGAAGTTTCTTGTGCTCACGTGCGTATGAGTCGTTACATCCTGCCCACAATCAAAATGTTGCGACGGTGTGTTGATTTGCTGATATCTCCCCCATGCGCAATAACCGAGAGCTACAAAACGAACTCAGCTAAAGCTTTTAGAATCTGCGAGTTGAGATTATAGAATTTGTCAATCTAGGGTGCTTCCCATCAGGTAAACGTACGAATTGGGGCCCCCGGTCCGAGGACCAGTTAGGAGACATCTAATAGCGCCAGGATTTTAGGTCCGCACCTGCCGGCGCAATCTTCTCGATCCGCTCGAGAATCTTATCGATATACATGGTGTTGTAGTGCAGACGAGAGAGATAGTTCGGCAAGCTCGGATCGCCGTTCCAGCAGTGCTCCGCCCGGTCGCCGTATTTCACTTCGCCGCCGTAGGGAGGATTCTTCGTGGCCTTAAGGACATCCTCCAGGTAGTAGACGGCGTTGTTGAGGAAATAGGTGTCCGCGCTGCCGACATAGACGTGGATTTTCCCTGCGAGTTTCGGTCCGAGGGTCGCCCAATTTTTTTGCAGGATTGCGCTCAAATCAAAATGTTCTTTCCAGTACGCCGCCACCGCGGGATCGATTTCGCCCGTCTCCTTATTGAAGATCGGCTGAGGGTAACCGTCCTTCCCGACCGGGCCGTAAACCGCCTGCCAGATGTCGAACTGCTCGCCGGAACGCGCGCGTGAGCCCAAAGCCAATTCGTACTGATTGGATTTTTGCGTGGTGATAAAGGTATGGCCGAGATAATCGCGCGTGGAGGGTTGTGCCACCTTGATGTGTGGGCCTTCGATGAAGAACGCGTTTTTGTCCGCGTAGAGATTGATATTGGTGTACGCGCGAAAGTCCACGGGATCGGGGCATGCGACAAACGCTCCGTTGTAGTGGTCGGGATAAAACACCTGGACGGCAAGCGCCTCCCATCCACCCGTCGAACCGCCATACACAAACCGTGCCCAGCCCTGGCCAATCCCCCGGAACTGTTTCTCGATCGCGGGGAGCAATTCCGTTTCAATGGCGTCGCCGTAGGGCCCAAGGTTCGCCGAATTCACCGCGTAGGAATCATCATAGTAGGGATTCGCGTGATTGATCTGCGCGATCAAGATGCGTGGAAAGTTTGGCCCGGTCCACTGCTGATAGAACTTGTAGGCTTCTTCCTGTTGAATCCTGTTGTAGCCGGAAAGGTGAAAACGCTCGCTATAATCCGGTTTCAGATTCGGGTCCGGCGGTGTAGTGCGGAATCCCTCGAAGTCTCGATTGAAGTGATCCTCGAAGATCGCCAGAGGAAAATGTGCATCGGGATGTGCATCGAATCCCTCTGGAACCAGGATGTTCGCGCTCAGGAACATCGGACGGCCCCAGAATTTGGTGAGGAGTTCGCTTCGGATCTTGATGTGGCGAATGTAGGGCGTGTCTTTCGGATCAGGCAGGGGAGCAATGACCTGGTCGAGCACGATGGAAACCGGGGCGCCCGCAGCGCGCAATGTTATCTTCTGGGGCTTTGAATAAAGATTCCCGGGCGCCAAGTTCCAGTGCTGGCCTTCGCCGCGGTCCATGGGCAGCTTCATGGTGTAGCCATCGGCTCGGTGGAAAGTTTCGTATCTGTGGAGAACGACCTGGACGAAATACTCGCCTGGAGGAACGTCGTGCAGGTATCGGACCGGATAGCCATACGCAGCGTCATCGACAATGACGGATTGCCCGGGCTTCAAGCCATCCACGTCGAGACCGAAAATCATCTGTGTCCGGGGCGAATCGCTGATTTGCGTGCGCGGCTCGGCAGAGCCGTCGGTTGACAATAGGAGAAGGATGCGACCATCCAAGGGCCCCGCGCTCTGTTCCCTCGCAAAAGAGACCGAAAAGCGATATGTCGCTCCCGCTTGAGCGTGAACCGCACTCGCGCACAAGGTCAGGGCCCACATCCCCGCCAGAAAAACGCCTAAACACCTAGGCAACAGCATAGTTCCTCCGCTTCCATTCTATTTACGCTGTGGGGATTCTACACCAATGAGTCACCATTGCTTAGTATGGGTTGAGGTCAACTTTTTTCTTGAGGCGACATTCACGGTGGCAACACATAGCTAGAATACTTCCTCCGGCCATCGTTTTTCGTCATTGCGGCTTCGGATATTGCCATCAGCGCTCTTAGGGAAGGAGAGCTATTTCCCAGAACCCGTTTGAACAAAGCCGAAACTGTCATCGGATTACCCGACCCTTCGCAAAACCCGCAAAGGATGCGGCGGTCGGCTCCCATCCAGACCCATATAACCAGAGTCAATGTGCTGCATAGCGAGAGTATGATACGCTCATCGCAGTTTAGCTAGGTACCCCGTCCCTGCAGGCGAAGAGTCGGACATCCTCTCGACCGACGATGGAACCCTTACCTGAACCGCCGCGGTGGCCACATTTCGAATCATCGGACAAGAGGGTGAGCTACAAGTAACTGACCAGCACTCGATGAGATGCCTTCGTGGGGGAGTTCGCAGAGTAGGCAAGGACACCGGCGCCTCAGATTGAGTCGTCCATGAGCACGGGCAGAAGCGATGTTCTTTTTGTGTTTCCGCCTGCCCCAGGAAATGCAGGCGCATTCAAGAATCACCTCGGGGTGGCGTACCTCCGTGCGGCGCTAGCCCGCGATGGCCTGGCGACAGCCCAATATTTGAACGGGAATCCCGGTACGATCGACTCGGTTGCGGCGGACATCCTCCAACGGAAATATCCCATCGTCGGTTTCACCGTGTACGACTCCAACGCCAGATTGTGCATCGCTCTAGCCCAAAGCATCAAGCGACAAAAACCTGAAACACAAATCGTCTTTGGTGGGCCCACACCAACCTTCAATGCGCGGCCCCTGATGGAACGCCATCCCGTAATCGATGCCTGTGTCATGGGCGAGGCTGAAGAAACAGCAGCACACATCTTCGCGAAGTTGCTTGGCGGCGGCGGTCTCGATGAGGATCAGCCGGGAATCGCTTTCCGCAAAAACAGACAGGTGGTTTGCACGGTATTGCCGGCGCTGGTTGGCGCGACGCAACCGGGAGTGCAGGGAGCATTGGATGCCAGTCCGTCACCCTACCTTTCCGGAATTCTGGCCGACGGTCAGGAGGGTGTTCTGACTGGACGGGGCTGCACACATCATTGCCAATATTGTTGTTTCGCCGCCCTGGGCAGAATGTCCCTTCGTCTGCATTCCATTGAAAGAGTAGTCGCGGAACTGGAATACATCGCGGCACGCCAGAAATGCACGGGAAAACATTATCCAGTCGCGATCCTGGATGATGCGTTCACTCTACTGCCGCCGCGTGCCAAAGCCCTATGCCGGGCCATCGCGGACCGTAAGCTCAATCTTGTTCTTTCCTGCGTCACCCGCGCCGACACCGTTGATGAGGAATTGATAAAGCTGATGCAAGAGGCGGGCTTCGGGAACATTTGCTTCGGACTGGAAAGCGCCGTGCCCCATGTCTTGCGTGCTACCGGCAAAGTCCGGCCTCCCGATTGGCATGACCCCGATTTGGAGCCAGAGAGACAGTTTCTAGAGCGGTTAAGAAACAGCGTTTTATTGGCGAAGAAATACGGACTCAAAGTGGCCGTGAGTATCATTCTCGGTTTGCCCACCGAGACCCCCGCCGATGCCGTCGAAACTCTTCGTTTCGTCAAGGAACTCCCGGTGGACTCTTACGCCCACAATTTCTTGTGGGTATTTCCTGGCACTCCCCTGTGGACCACCCACCAGAAGTATGGAATCGGTTGCACCATCAATGAAATCGGTTTGCACGAAACCACTGTGTATTCCTACGACGTTAAATCGCTGAAGCCTGGCCCGAAATCCGGGCTCAAGGACGATGCCGATCTGGTTCGATTATTGGCAACAGATGCGCTTTACGGCTGTGACTCATCGTCAGCAATGGAGAAGAGAATAGGAGCTGTGATCCTTGAGGCGGCGGAGTTGTCTCAGAAAATAGCGGATTGGCTACGGCGTATTCTGACTGTTGGAGGAATCGTCGTTCAAATCTACCCTCAGATGAAATATGGCAAATGGTGGCGCGGCCTCGATCGAGACCGCACGGCCTTGTGTGAGCATTTGGTTCCCGCACAGCGCTACATCCAAATCTTGCCGAAAGACAAGAATAAGTACATCCGCGGAGACGAGAACTTCGAGGTCGTATGTGTCGGTCTGAATCTCCACCGTGTTCTCAATTCATCGCTACTTCCGGTTAGGGCTTCGGAGGGCGCGAACCCGCTGATTGCCTGGGCTAAGGGCCAAGAGGCGAAGGCGGAGGTGTGCGAGCTATCCAGATATCTGCGCCGTCCGGGGAAACTCGTTCAGATAATGGATCGAATCGAGGCAGAGGATTCACCTTCTCCCTTGCAGCGGATGCCTGTCCCGCCGCAGGTGAAGTACTCCGGCCGCTGGCTTCGTGGAAAAGCTCCTTGTATGTCCCTGACACGAATTGAGGTTTCCGAATGCGGTGAAGTACGCACCTGTCGCCATGGTGAACCGATTGGAAAAGTGGGAGACTCCCGAAAAGTGCTTTTGAAACGATTGGCCCATCTGGCAGGTGTGGTGGCCAAACGTCGCGGCTGCGCAACCTGTCAGAACCCGCGCTGTCCGCGATGCCCATTTCCTGGAATTGACGATCGATCGTATTGCCAAATTATGACCACGCAGGAGCGGGCTTTACGTTTCCTCGACTGGATACGGATTTACTCCCGGCTTCCACTACTTCTGGCGAGTCAACGAGCTAATTGATGTCGGAAGAGTGATGGCGGGCGGTAGAAGGAAAGACTGAGGAGATCCCTTATGAAAACAAAACGTAATATTAAGACTCTGGTGAGGGAACAAGCGGGCAAGGAGGCTGTAGTCATCCTTAATATGGTCGAGAAAATGCTCAAACAAGGCGTGGCTCGCGCGAGGATTGAAAAAGCCTTGGCTAAAAAACTCTCCGCCTGCGCGAAAATGCAAATGAGAAACATCGAACAGATTTATTATGGTGCCGTAAAATAAGAGGAGCGCGGCAAGAGCATTTCAGACTGACATCCAGTCGTAGGGTGCATGGGCTGGCACCCTGGACGCCATCCGCTGCCGTGGACGGACCCTCCGTGAAGATGAGCGAGTCGTCAAGGGCGTGATCCGCGGGAATCTACGTCTAAAATCTCCGAACTCCTCAGGTACAGTCGGCGAAGACCAAGAAAGAGGGCCGAAATGCACTCCGTACTTGTGTGCGTGCTGCTGACTGAAGATGTCCTGGTCATGGGCTCTATTTGGCAAGTTTCAGTGCTTTGAGCATTCGGCCATATCGCAGGTCACCGCGGATATTTTTCAGAAGCAGATCAGTTTTGATCTGGCAGAGGCCAGCATCATGCTGCCAGTAGGCGCGGTTTAGCCAATCGAAGGCCTTATTCACGTCTCCTTGATAAGCGTAACCTTGCGTAATCTGGTAAGGGCAGGCATTTCGATTTTGTGAGATCAAACTTGCCAGGGCGACGTCGGATTCCTCGTTTCGTCCGAGATCGTGGAAGGCAAGTGACATTCCAAGGTCGTGCATGCAACCTGCCGGTTCTTTTGCCATCTCGGTCAGGGCTTCTTGCGGACGTCGCTGCAATAGGTAAACCTCGCCCCGAGTTTCATGGGCCCAGACCTCGTTGGGGTTGAGATCAAGCGCTTTTTCGAGAGCGGCATGTGATTCTTTGTAACGGCTCAGGTCTCGCAAGTACTGTGCGAGTTGCCGGTATCTTCCCGCCACGAGCGGGTCGAGCGCAATCGCTTGTCTCAAGAGTCCCACCGCCTCTTCCTGGTGCCCCAGACAGTTTGCGATAACTGCCCCAGTGGCTAGGTTTTCGGCGTTTCCCGAAGCAAGCTCCAGTGCTCTCTTTAGGGTTATCTCGGCTGCCCGGCAATCTGAATCAGCGAAGCTTTGAATTCTGCTCAGAACGCGGTACGCATCGGCCAGATTTGGATCCAACTCGATAGCCTTTTCGATGTCGCGTCGTGCGTTTTCTATCGCTTCAGAGTATTCGGTCCATCCTCCCGCACCAGAAGTTACCGTGAGACCAGCCCGCACAGCGTAAGCTGCGGCGTAGCGCGGGTCGGCTCGGATTGCCATATTTGCGTGCTCTAGAGCCTTTTGTTGAGATACTTTATCCATCCTGGTGGCAAAATTCCGAGCTTGCAAAAGATATTGATAGGCCTCTGGGCTGGTCGTTCGGGATGTCGGCAGTATGGCCGGAGAGTCTCCGGAAAGCAGTTTGACTTGTAGGGCTGAGGTCACAGCCTTCGCAATATCATCCTGCACTGTAAGGACGTCCCTGAGATCACGGTCGTACGACTCTGACCAGAGATGGAAGCCGTCATCCGCTTTAATAAGTTGCGCGGTGATGCGCACGCGTTTTCCTTCCATTCGCACGCTGCCTTCAAGGACGTTTCCTACGTTGAGCTTTTGGCGAATAACTTGAAGGTCCTCGTTTTTCCCTTTGAACTGAAAGGCCGAGGTTCGCGCCACCACCTTCAGATTCGGGACCTTGGCGAGATCGTTTAGGATTTCTTCTGCCAATCCGTCCGAGAAGTACTCTTGGTCATGGCCCGGACTAAGGTCCGCAAACGGCAGCACCGCAATGGAAGGCGCGACCACCGGGGCAGCAGCCTTCTGGGCGGACCTGTGCCACAAGCCACCCGCGAGAACCGCAAGAAGGAGGCCCCCGACACTCAGCAGTGCGAGCATCTTTGCATGTGAAAACACCCCGCGAGTAGGTTGTTCACCATTGGTTTCGCTTTTCGATGGACCGGATCCTGAACTGTGCTGCAGGCGGCGCAGATCAATCGCCAGTTCCTTCGCCGACTGATAGCGATTCTCCGGTTCTCTTTCGAGGCACTTGCCGATTATGCGCGACAGTTCCGTAGAGAGCCTGGGACTGTACGCGCTCGCCGGGGTTGGTGCACTGCGCAGAACCGCGCTGATTAGTTCAGGGCGATCCACCGCCGAGAAAGGACGCAGGCCCGTGGCCATCTCGTAAAGGACGATCCCGGCAGCATGGATGTCCGTGCGCGCGTCAATCGCTCCGCCGAGCACTTGCTCTGGCGCCATGTAGGATAGCGTCCCGGCGATTGCGCTGGTTTCGCTGAGAGTCTCTGACGCCGGACTCGCCTTTGCGGGTAGCCGTAGCTTCGCCAAGCCGAAGTCCAGAATCTTCAGCCGTCCCTCGCTGTTCAGAAGCAGGTTGCCGGGCTTGAGGTCGCGATGAACAACATCGTGTTCATGGGCTGCGGACAAGCCTTCCGCAAGTTGTATGCCGAGTGCGATGACGTCTTTCTCGGGCAGCGAGCCTTCAATGAGCCTGTCCGCCAGCTTTATTCCCTGGATAAATTCCATGACCAGGAAGTCGCGCCCTTCGTGCGTTTCAAAGTCATGGACCGTGGCAATATTCGGATGGTTCAATTTCGAAAGGGCAAATGCTTCGTTGCGGAAGCGCTTGCGGGAATGATCGTCGGCGATGGTGCCGGGATTGAGGACCTTGATCGCGACCTCGCGCTCGAGGTGAGCATCGTAACCACGGTAAACAACACCCATGCCTCCGCTGCCGACTCTTTCGAGAATGCGGTAGTGGGAGAACTCGAGCCCGATGAGGGAGTCTCGGGATTGGGCCTGGTCCGACATGGGAAGATCTCCTTCCCATTCACCTTCTGTGGCGAATCATAGGCTTGGGCCTATTGCAGGTCAATAAACGTCTCGACCTGCTTACTGGGTTTCCTTGACATACTCTACCGCCCGATTTTCGGCGGCAAACCCGGTGGAAATCGTCGTGGCACAGAGCGAACAAGGGCGGGGTGTGCTCGGCGTGATTGATGGGAGTTCCCCGAAAGGCGTAGAGGAGCAGGCGGATATCGCTTGGCGGCACGATCTGTTGAGGAAGATTGGTTATAAGCGGTAGTCGGATAAACCTTGCTTTTGCTGGTTTCGGACTCAGAGCTGTCAGAAGCAGGTGCCTGTGCTTTTCCTCACCGGCACAGCGTTTCCATCAGCAATTCTTTCTTTGCTTCCGCCAAGCGGCTCAGCGCTCCCAGCGACGCCACATAGCCCCCCGCCGCGGCCGCCGTCAGCCCCGTGAACGCCATTGCCGGCATCCACGGATTCCCCAGTAATCTGCCGGCAAGGATGATCCCCGTGCAGACTGCTGCCACCACAATCTGCACCCCAAACGCCGTCCACACCGCGACGCCCGAGTTTCGCTGCCCCTTCATCTTCCCGATCTCCATCTTCTTCGGAAAGCTCAGCGACGACCAGTTCGCAATCGTCAACTGGCCCATCACAGCAAAGGCGCCTGCCCCAATGGTCGCCGCAAACATCGCCGTGCTCGGCCACCCCACGCGCCACACCAGCAGCGCCAGCGACAGGCTCAACTCTACAGTGACCAACCCCACCAGAAACAGATTTTTCCCCAGCAGCACATCCTGGAATCGCAGCGGCGCCATGAAGTACGTTTGAATGCCCTTCCCTTCAAACGCAAAAGCGTTATACGCCGGCGTGATCAGGATCAAGATCAGGTACGCCATGATGGCGGGGAAAAACATTTCCGGCTTCAGCGAGTGTTCCCGCATCGCGGAGCCTTTCCCGAATTGCATGGTGAAAAACACGACCATAATCGGCGGCAGCAGGAGCGTCAAAAACGCCATGCCATTGCGTGTCAAATACCGGAACTCCTTCAGCACCACCGCGGCAACCGTTGCCGGCACCAGCGGTAGCCATTCTCCATTTGCGCATTGGCCTTTGGCTTTTTCCGCTGAAGCGGCGATGGCGTTGTTCTTCTTCATCGGTGCGGGTGCCGCGCTCTCGCTGATCTCTTCTCCGCGGTATTGCGCCGCGAATCGTCGCCACAATAACCCGCTCGTCACACCCAGCCACACAGACAGCCCCGCCGTGCCCAACAGGATTGCCCGCAGATCCCCACGTACCGATCCCGCGACCGCGCTTCCCGCCAGCGATCCAGGCAGCCAGGCTAGATACGGCAGGTACTGCACAAACCTCGGCCGCGCCGCGGTGCCATACCGCTGCAGCACGGGATTCAGGAAATTCAGCGATACCATGGACAACACGAACAACCCGATGAACAGCTCTCGCGTTTTACGCTTCGCCAGTATCTTTTCCAGCCACGACCCGATCAGCCGCTCCAGCGTCACATTCGTCATCACAAACAGCACGCTCACGCCCGCCATCACCGGCAGCACTTCGGAACGTGCCACCGCTGCTCCCAGGACCATCGCCGTAACCCAGCACACGGCTGATACCGCCGCAAAATCCACGAATCCGTAACCCAATCCCAGCAAGTAAAATGTGCGCCGGCTCAACGGAAAACGCAGCAGCGTCTTGAACTCAAAATTCGCGCCGAATCCCGCCACAAAAATCGGAAACACCTGCCACCACAGAAAGATGGCCCAGAAGAGCAGGGCCATCCAATTTGCCCGGTTTGTCCCCAGAAACGCATACGACCCGGCATAAAAAGCGATGCTCAATCCCACCACCAGCAATGCGCCGAACACGCCCGCAAAAATAACTCCCACCAGGTCCCAGCGGTTGTTCTTGCGCTGCAGGCCGTTTTTCAGCAGGCACCAGCGCAAGCCTGCAATCAAGCGCAATTGCGCCAGCACTCCCGGAATCCGCGCTACGTCAGCCACGTCAGTTCCTCCATGCGCGCTTGTTCCGCGCCGCTTTGCCCTACGATCGAAAGGAAGATCTGCTCCAGTGTCTTCGTTTCGCCCTCGGTACCGGCAACTCCCGCGCGCAGTTCTTCCAGCGATCCCTGCGCCACCAACCGCCCCTGGTGGATGATGGCCACGTGGCTGCACAGCCGTTCCACAATCTCCAGCACGTGCGAGGTCAGGAAAATCGTCACGCCGCGCCCCGTCATCCTTCCCAGCAGCGCCTTCAGCGCCCCCGCCGCCAGCGCATCCACGCTTTCAAACGGCTCATCTAGAAATAAAATCCGCGGCCCGTGGATCACCGCCGCGGCCAGCGCCAGTTTCTTCTGCATCCCATGCGAATAGTCTGCAATCAACGTTTTCTCTCGATCGGCCAATTGCATGAATTCCAGCAATTCTTCCGCGCGCTTTTCCGTCGTCGCGCGGTCCAGCCCGTACATTCTCCCCACGAACCGCAGATACTCCGCTCCCGTCAATCGCTCGAACAGCCCCATCCCTTCCGGCACCACGCCGATCTGGCGCTTCACCTCCACGGGATGCCTTTGAAAATCGAGCCCCAGCAATTCCATGCGCCCCGCCGTCGGCGCCAGCAGCCCCGTCAGCATTTTGATCGTCGTGGATTTCCCCGCCCCGTTCGGCCCAAGAAACCCAAAGAAATGGCCTGCCTGTACTTTCAGGTCGATGGCGTCCACGGCCGTAAGCGCCCCAAACGTCCTGGTCAACTTTTCAGTCGCAATCGCGATTTCGCCCATGATTTCCGCCTGTCTTGACACACCCGCGCACGCCACTCTATCACTATCTTATACGCAGCCCATCGCCGGAGTTTTCAATGCATTACAAGGAATAGAAGTTTTTGTTTAGCTGCTGGGAACCGGCGTCGCGCCTGGCACGTGTGGCCCGCGCCCCGGCAGTGCCGCCAGTACCGCCGGAAGCTCCACGCGAAACACCGCGCCGCCTGTTTGCCCGTTGTAGCAGAGAATTCTCCCGCCATGCTCCTGCAGGATGCCGTAGCAGATGCTCAGTCCGAGCCCTGTTCCCTTGCCCACGGGTTTTGTGGTGTAGAACGGATCAAACACCCGGTGCGGCTCGCGGATTCCCGGCCCCGTATCCGAAAACAGGATCACCACATTGCCGCGATCCCGCAGCGTCCGTATGGTCAACACGCCTCCGCCCGCCTCGTTCATGGCATCCACGGCATTGTTAATGATGTTGAAGAAGACCTGCATCAGCTGGTTATTGTCGCCGCGCACCCCCGGCAAAACCGATTCCAACTGCATGTCAATGCGTGACCCGCCGCTATGTAGGTCGAGCGCGCGCAATTGCACCGCGTTTGTCACCACCGAGTTGATGTCCAGCAGCGTGCGTTCCGGCGGCACCTGCCGCGCAAAACTCAGCAGGTTCTGCACCAGGTTTTTTGTTCGCCGCGCCTGCTCGCGAATTTTCGCCGCCGTGCTCCGCGCGCGGTCCGGCAGCGCCGGGTCATCCGCCAGCAAATCGGAATATCCCAGAATCGCCGTTAGTGGATTGTTGATTTCGTGCGCGGCTCCCGCCGCCAGTTGCCCCAGCGACACCAGCTTTTCCGATTGCACCAACTGGGCCTGCAGCCGTTGCAGGTTCTCGATCGACGACTCCGATTTCTCCAGCAGCCGCGCGCGATCGGTGTCCGCCAGGTGCGTACGCAGGAACACAAGTAGCGCCAGGGGCAGGGAGGCAACCAGCGTCACCGTGAGCCGGAATTCTCTGACCGCTTGCGTGTCGCGCTCCATCCACAGCGCATACAACGCAAACACAGGCAGGGACATCACCGCCGCCATCGCGAAGCGGCTGGCCCACACGCTGTCGCCCACCACTGTTTCCAGTTCGCCGACTGGGCTGCTCTCCATCGGCGCGTCCAGTTCCTCACGCCTTTTGTACGCCACCCAGCCCGCATACGCATACCAGAAAAAGACGGTGAGTAGCGGCAGGTCGTACAAACTCCCCGTGTAGTACTCGCTGTGGCCGATCGCCACGTTCACCGCCAGCGACGTCAGCATGTACAACGCCGAGGCCCCAAATAGGTGCGCGTACACGTTCCGCCATGCCCCGCTCGTCCGCAGCCACAACCACGCGAATCCCCCCATGATCATCAGGTGCTGGATATAGTCCAGCACGTTGAAATTGAAGTTGTAGACCCCCGGAGTTGGCGTCGCGTACATCCACGGCAGAACCACGAACACGTACAGAAACGTCCACCACGTCAGCAGCAGCGCAAAATCCATGTATCCCAGGCCGATGCGTATTTCGCCGCGCTTCAGGTGCGGCCGCATCGCCAGCGCTGCGATCAGCGGAATATTCCGCAGGAAGAAAATGATGTCGCCTGCAAACAGGTCGGGCACCGGCTTGTGCAGGTACACTTCGTAGTACGTCCATTCGAATTGTCCGACCATCCACAGCGTGCAGCTCAGCGCCACCAGCATCCAGAAAATGTTTCGCCGCCAGTGCGGCGTGCCGGCATTTAGCAACAGGCCCGCGTTCGCCAGCAGCGGCACCAAGCACTGCGTGATGTTTCCAAAAGCGCTGAGTTTTGTCCCGGGTCCCAGGAGGTGAGACACCAGGGCATAGAAGCCAAGGAACACAACCCAGGCCCCCGCGAACCACGCGGTTGTGCGGGAAGTCGTCACAGTCGTTCTTCTATCCATTTTAAGTGTTTTCCGGAGAGCCCCGGCTCGCCTCGTGCTCCATGGATGGCGTAAGTATCACCGCAGCGTCAGCCGCAGCCTGGCAAATGCAATGAACTCCCGGTTTCCCTATGGCCTTGGCGGGATTGGTGTCAGGCGCCAAGTGCTCTCCATCACAGGGAATACATGGCCCATGCGCAGGCGCGAAGAACATCAGTGAACTGGCTCGTGAGGCATTGCGAACCGGCAACGAATTTGGATTTTGTGAGGAGCATGCAGGTACCATCCCTACTCTTCATCATCGGTTCCGTATAGGCACGTGAAGCAACGATAGTGGGAGTCCGAACTGAGCCCCGTGCTCTTTGGGAGATTCAACTCCGATTTGATATTTGCAATCAAGTCTTTGCGCCTCAAGATGCACTTATCAGCCAGTATCGTAAAAGTTTCGCTCGTTCTGTCGAACATCACACGCCCACGCGGTGGTTGTTCGTATTCCATTTCGAGAGGAACCTTGCCGCCACGCTGGTACTTTTCCCAAACTTTGATATGGCTTCTGGGGTGGCCTAGATGATTGCCATACGGTTCGGCTTCCTTCAGCCGCGAACTGTCGATGATCAGCTTGCCATTGACCAGCCAAAAGATTCCAAGCAGTGCTCGATCTAAGTTCTTCTTCGCCATCCGTCCTCACCTCCCGCCGTAAAAGCCCCACCCGAACAGGAAGTTGCATTTTGCAAATGCGAGCACAAGAACGAGGGTGATGACAAACACCACTGGAGCCGGAATCGGGTTTCTATATTCCGGGTCTTTCATACGCCGCCAATGCTTATGAAACACACAAATTACCGATGCGATGAACGGGCTGAGGATGGTCAGGAGAATCTTGGCCAGCCAAATTTCATCCGGGCTCATGATGGGCTTGCCCGTTACGAGCCAGTTCACGACCGACACAATGAAGACGATGGGCAGGATGGCGATGAAGACGAGAATCTTGATCCAGTTTGCCACGATGCGCACTGGTGCAGCGACTAGGTAAATGTCATCGGCCAATTGGTTCATCTTGCGGTCGTCCATCTTTTCCTCCCTCAATTTCCGCTACTCACTTGAGCACGCCTACGACCCACAAGACTCCTATGAGTTCCTGCGGCGTCGTGCGGTTCCAGCCCTTGTCGATCGAAGCTCGGCGAAGCTCCAATGGAAGTAGTTGCCACGCCGTTTCGTCCCGGTATTCCAAGATGAAGTCGGGGCTGTCATCGATGGCGAACCAGCCGACCTCGGGGTCGCGGACAGCGATCTGAAGTTCACCAGCCTGATCTCGCTGGACATTGATCTCAGGAATGAACGTGTTATTCAGTCGAAAGCAAAAGTCCGATCTTGATGGCATGTGTTCAGTAACTCCAATTCGCTTTCCGTACCCATAAAATACAGAGCCCAAGGGGAAATTGACTACCTATCGGGAAGGTTTTTTTCAAAAAAATGAGGGCATTTCTAGTCAATTTCCTCCGCTGCTTTGTATATTGAGGGTAGAGGGGAATTTGAAGCACTTGCCTCCAGACGAGCTTCCCGTTAGCGAACTGTTCAAGTACCAACGGAGGATGGCAAAATCGCACGATTTGAATGAGCGACTTAAGACGCTGTGGATCGGGGCATCGCTGGGAGAGCGTTTGGAAGGGTGCTCGGATCGCCAGATCGGGGATCTGCTGTCCATTGTGCAGGACGGGCTGGGGCTCTTCAGTCCGGACTTCGTGGTTTGCGAGCACGCCACGCGGAGGCTTCTACGATCTTCGGCCAAGGCATACAAGGAGAATTGGCAAATCGTTCGGGATGCGGGAATCGAACTGATGAATGCCGAAGCCGCACTGTTTCGGTCGGGCATTCCTCACATCCTGCTCCCGTTCCAGCAGGACAGGTTCGCCAGCAACGGATTCTTCGTGCCGCGGGTGGTCGAGGCGAGAGCATGCATGCTGCGTGCTGGGTTTCGTAGTGTGTCGGATGCAAATGCAGTGCTGGTGGACTCTGAGACAAATCGAGCGATTCGCCTCATCGAGGCAGGACAGGAGAAATCGTGAAAAAAGCTGCAATCTATGCCTGTGTAAGTACGCCTGACCAGCATTTGGAGACACAGCTTTATGATCTGCGAAAGCTGGCGGCGCAGAGGGGTTTCGAGGTCGTGCGCGAATACTCCGACCGTGGAATTTCTGGAAGCAAGGCACGGCGTCCGGGACTGGATAGCATGTTGGCAGACGCTAGGCGCGGGGAGTTCGCTTGTCTGCTCGTGGCAGCTTTCGACCGCGTGGCGCGAAGCACCAAGGAGTTCCTTCAAATTGTGGATGAACTCCACGAACTCGGTATTGAATTCATCAGCGCCAGAGAAGCCATCGACACGAGCGGCGCGATGGGCAGGATGTTCATCACGATGATTGGCAGCATCGCCGAATTGGAGCGGTCGCTCATTGTCGAGCGAATCCGAGCCGGAATGAGGCGTGCCAAGCTGGAAGGCCAACGACTCGGTCGTGCTCCACTTGATGTTGACCGTGCGGCGATTGTGCGTGACCGACTTTCAGGCATGAGCTTGACCCAAGTGGCGAAACGCCACCGGGTATCCCGCGCCACCGTGGTACGGCTAGTGCGGGAAGCAAAGCAGCAAGAAATGGTCGCTGCCGGGTAAAGGGAGGAACATGAGCCACCGTCATTATTGCGATTACGCGGGTCACGATTGGCAGTGCAGCGAAGGATGCGAATGCATCTGCGGCCTTCCGATGGAGGGGCACGACCACAGCGGTTGCCCCGTCGAGCTTCGTGCGTGCCCAGAGCACGCAGAAGAGCAATCACGATCCATCGCGGAGGCAATGTCTTCTGAGCCCGATCTTGAGTTGATCCAGAAGTGGCAAAACCGACCTCATTGCGAATGCGGATGCGCCGAAGCCGAGTTCAGCAACGTGGTCGGCTGGTGCCTCCATTGCGATCACGTGTATGTGAACTACAGCCCAGAGATCGAAAATCGCCACTTCGCCAGCGATTGCCCCGGTGCTCCCGAGGAACTGAAGAAATCTGCTCGGGAGCGGCTAGTAAGGCACTGATCGGCTTCCGAAACCAACTGGGCAAGCTGAAAGGGAGAAAACAATGATCCGAAGTCTGATGAATTTTTTGGCGTTCAACGCCTTTGTGCTGCTCCTGCCAGTGGCTTGCTTTGCCGCATGGGGCTGGGGAAGTCCCGACGAGAAGTGGCTGATGAAAGCGGCGCTATGCGCCCTCGGCCCGTTCTGCCTCGACTTCTGGTACCTCATCGTGACGCATCTGGTCTTGAGGCGACAATCCAGCTACCTCATGCAGGCGCTCATCATCATCGGCGGCTACGCGGGAATCGCATTCCTGCTCAAGGAACGCGTGATTGCGTTTTGAGCGCCGCTGTCACGCAGCGCCACTGGAAGAAATCCGCAGCCCTATATTCACTGAGCGGAGAAATAGGAGAGAGCCCGAATGCAGATCGGAAAGCCGCTTCGCACAATCATTGTCGAACCTTTGGAATCCCCGGTTCCCACCACGGTTCCCGATCCCGAAATTGACGAACCTGAGCCAATTGCGCCAGCGCACGAGCCCGAACCCGAGCGTGAACCCGTCGCGCCATGACAGCGCCGGATTACATCTTTCCCGTCGTCGGCTATCGTGTCTGGCAGTGGGATGCGACGGGATTGAAGTCGATGAACGGGATTCGATGGCATCCGGGAAGAGCGTTCGCTGCCGAATGCAGAACGCAGGGCTGGCACGAAGCTCCTCGATCCGATTGTTCATGCGGAATCTACGCCAGTAGGAGCCTCGCCCACCTGCGCCGACTCGGCTACACCGAATCCCGCATCCACGGCGAGGTCTGCCTCTGGGGCACCGTGGTAGAGCATGAGGGAGGGTGGCGTGCGCAGTTCGCCTATCCCAAGAACTTCGTCGTGCCGCTTTCAATGGTGCCCTTTAGGATGGACCGCGTCGAATCGTGGCTTGCCACCTTGGCGGCGTACGGCTGCGATATCTTCGTCCTCGGCGAAACCGGAACGGTGCCGCTGTGGCGCACGGGCTCCGGCGTCGAAACAAACGGGCTCGGCCTGCTCGTGCAGCGATGCAATGGTTGGTATGCCCGGCGAGCAGAGCAACGCCGAATCAAACCCGGCGACCGGGTTGCTGTCATCGGGCACGGCATTGCGGTGGTCGAGCGTATGGACAACGATATGGTGCAGGCTGTCCTTGGTGGCAGAAACGTGCTGAGGATCGAGCGCAAGGAAGTCGTTTGGGACGAGCAAAACACGCGGTGGGAAACGGCAGTCGGCGCGGTCATAAAATTGACGGCACGCAGGACGTAAACGGATGTAGTCCCAGCTTCACGCTTCCTTTTGTTTACCGACAGCAAGGTTGTAGAGCCACCCGAAAAGAAAACCTGCGATAGCTCCGTCAATCAATCCGTCGATGGTGCCAATCACGACATCCACGAACGACCGTGACGCGTGAAACCACGGATACACTGAACTGATAGCTTGGAGAAAGTTAGCACCATAGGTCGGCCTAACGAGGTTGATGAGCCCGAGGAACAGGATGGCACCGCCCCACAGCAACCCAGCGGCAATTGTCATCCCTTTGAGAGAAAGTCGCATGGTGTCTCCTCCTCTAAAATCACAGTCTAACCCCGATGTGCTGCTGCGACACGAGTATTGCCTATTCCTAACCGAAAGCAGGCGAAATGGTGACACGCGAGAAACTTGCAGAGTAGCGCGCAAAGATTCTGGATCATCTTTGCACGCAATGCTGCTCGGGTGTTGGGCTTCGGGGTTTTGCAGTAAGGGCTAATGCTGTTTGTTGCTGCCAATTTGACGGATAGCGCTTTCGGTTAAGAATTCGTTTCGGTCCTCTTCAAAATGAGCTTTCAATACCAAAGTGGCGTACTCTCTCATCTCCGCTTTCTTCTCTTCCTCACGTGCCACCCTCAGGTGTCTTAGATGCTTTTCCACTGCGTCGCGGATGAGCGCATCAACGCTAGTGTGCTGAAGTTTGGCTTCCTCTTGAGTTTTGGCAAGCAACTCTGGCGTAAAGTTCAACAACCTCAAGAAAAGCTGCTGAATTTGCTTGGCGGTTTTCGCCATGCCAATTTCCTCACAACGGCCCGATTATAATCCTTTGGGACTGGTAGTCTAGTGAACTGTTCCATCCTGCTCTCATCGTCGTGCGCCTTACCGCATTCTCGAAAAACTCGGCGGCGGGGGGATGACCCACAACTGCAACTCCTGATACTCAGGGCCGGGTTTCGGCGGCTGGTTCGGTTGCTGGGCAAAGGCCGCTCCGGCAAAACAGGCGACCGCTATCAATTTCATGACTGTTTTCATGGCATGGTTCCTTCGTCACAAAATTGACGACTCGGATTGAAGGAAAAATACCGACCTCGCCTGAGCGGGTGTTGCGTCCGGTGGTCGGGGTAGCTCTTCGGGGAGGCAAGTAGCGCCCTCATACGTCAAGTAGAGCGACCAAAGCGGTGCCCCCCATCACATTCGCCACCCAGTCGTCGAAATGCTGTTGAACGCAATGACCTCAGAAATGGCGAAATTCCGCGCTTCGATTCCAGCCTCTAGGCGGCTGCCTTCTGCATTGTTGAATGTCGCGTTATCGATCCTACCGCTGTTCCTCTTGCCAGTCCCCGTATTCGCTAACTCATTGAAAACTGGTGGCGGTTCAAAAGGGTCTTTGCCGCCGTGGTCGTAAATCGTTGAGTTTGCAAAGGTGGCAAAAAAGCACCGGGTCTCCAGAGCCACCGCCAGCCGCTTAGTGAACGAACCTGGAAGATCGAAGAAAGCCAACGTGCTCCACGTTGGTGACCAAGAGAGAGCAGTTACCTTCGTTGAAGCAGGTGATTCGCAGGCTGCCGCTTAACCAGCGAGTCAAAGATCAGCGACCTAATTGCGAAAGAGATCAGTCGAGAGCCACTTTTTCTAGTCTCATCACAAAGACAACGTGTCGTCTGATTATTTTTTCAACTTGTTCTTTGGACAAATTTAGTTTCTGCGGCGATACCAACTCATCCGAAACTTCCATGAAGCTATGGCGTTCAATCTCAAAGCCAAGATTTTCAAAGAACCCACGGGCCGCTTGTTCGTTTTCAAAGCGGTTTTTTGCTATATCAATGCCCGTCATGCGTTCTATCCGCGCATTATGTTCTTTCATCTTTTCATCTGATTGCAACAATACTCCCCCGGTTGGGATACAAAGATCCGGGGTTATCCAGACACCTCCGAAGCGTTCTAGCAATTGATAAACGTTCTTAGCGACCGCTGTTCTTTCTTCAACATTCAAATAACGAAGGAACCCCTCGTTCACAACCGCGATTGGTTCCTTCCTAAACGGCTTCGTAGCAGTCAAGAGGTCTTGCATATCAAGGGCGTTGCCGACAGTAAGATGCAGGTTGGACGCACGCGGGATCTTTGATTGTTTCGCCAGTTTTTCTATAATGCTCCGCTTTTCGTTCATCACGCCGGGCAAATCAACTTCTACGTATTCCACGGTTGGATCTTTTGCAATCTCAATGCTGCGCGGAGAAAATCCCGCGGCGATTTCAAGAATCTGTTGGGCATTATTTTTCTTCAAAAGACGGTTTACAAGTTTGAATCGTGCCTCGAACACGGGCGTAATTTCCGGATAATTTGATTGTTCGAGATCCCGAAGCTCTGCGGCAGACCGCGTCTGTTGCACGATCTTCTGAAGCTCGTCAAAGATTTCCAGAGAAAATGGGATGTCCGATAGTGTCCTGCGATACGCAACACCCCACGCGGTCGGGCTTATTTTCTCATACGAACCCACTTCTCTTTCTGCTTTCCGCTCCAAGGAATCCATGATTTCTTAATTATAGTCAATCAAGCGAGCAGACGCTTCACAAGCTTGAGGATGAGGTCAAAAGCTCTTGATTCCATACCAACGAACTCTACGCCGATGCCCCTGCCCGGCGTGAATGAGCAGATGACGGCGAGTACTCGAATCTCACCTTCCGGCACCGAAAAAAGCAGATCAAGGCGGGTGCCCACTGGGATGGCTTCTTCGGTCACAAGCAAAGCGCCGGAAACACTGAAGTCCTGAACGCGCAATGTGGTGCGTCGATCATCGAATTTGCAGGAGACCCACAGTCCGGTGGGAGTAGGGATGCGCTGGTTTTTCCTTCTCTCGAATTGGGATCGAGGTCTCATTCTCAGGAGAATTTAAGCCGAGCGAGGTCTCATTTGAACTTTACTCCGAGCAAGGGCTATATTCCCGGACAAAGGTACTGCGGCACGAAGACGGGACAGGAAGCCTCCGCCTCGCCAAGCATCATTCATTCCGAACGCCGGGAGGCGACAATCACTTCCGAAACAAATCCAAAAGAAACGAGCTTCGCGTGATGGTCAATCAACCACTGCCCCGGCACCAGCAAACTGCGTAAATCGACAGGCCGACAACCGCCCACCAACTCGGGCTTGAGCCGCCAGACCCTCTCCCAGAGCACGGTCGCAATTCTGGACAGACCTGATGTCCCGCACCCCAGACTGACCAAGCATAATTTCCCGCTGCTGTTTAAGACCCGGTGAGCCTCAGAAATGATGGCCGCTGCGTACTCGGGGGCCAACAAGTCAAAAACGTAATTCGACACAAAGCGGTCGAAAGTGCAATCAGGTTCGTGCAGACGAGCCGAGCCGTCACTGAGTCTGATGACTGTCCGCCCTGCCCACGTTTTTAATCGGGAGGTCGCGAGTCGAACCATCCTTGGACTCACATCGATTCCGACGTAACGACAAGTAGGGGGTAGGCAGGTTCTCAAGACCTTGGCGGCGAAAGCGCCTGTGCCGCAGCCGAATTCGAAAACTGATTTCGCAGAATCGAACGACCCCAGCCGGATGACTTCTCGGATTGCGCGGCCCTCATAGACAGCCTGCCAGTCCTGAAGGCGGCCAATCCAGTCGTACACACGGCTGGCCTGCTCAGGCGTAAGAAATCGTCCACCGGATTGAGCGTGGTACACGGCACCACTATAGCCTGAATTCCGGGGTTACCCTCGATTGAAGTTGGGGGTAGAGGAGGGAAGAAATAGCCTACTTCACGGACTGCCTCGACGCGCTGGCTGCCACGGGACAGAATCCCGTTCGCTTGACGCTTGTAACCTCCCTCGTTATCAGGAATCATAGCGGAGAAACTGGAGACAGTGGCGGCATCGATGCAGCAACATCTCGTTCATCTTTCCCATCGCGAATGGGCGATGGGGCTCGCCGCTGCAAGCATGGGTGCGATGCTCTATGTTGGGCTTTACCAGAGCCGAGCGGTCCGGCACATCTGGTGTCCAGTCTTTGCCAAGGGCTGTGAGGCGGTGGCTGATGCTGCCTTTGCGAAGCCGTTCGGCATCCCGGATGGATATATCGCGGCGGTTCTCTATGCGGTGATCCTTTTGCTCCTGATGGGGCCGACAGCCAAGCTCTGGATATGGGTACCACTGTTGGTGCTTGCTTCTGCGGCTGCGCTTGCGAACTTCCTCGGTGTTCGTGACATGGTGAATCTCGGGAGCTTTTGTTTCTATTGCATACTGACGACTATCCTTTCTCCGATTCTGTTATGGGAGATATGGCGGCTGCGTTGAGCCGTGTGCTCAGCGTTGTCGATTCTGGAGGCTACCGTCGATGAGTAATGGTGCGCTGCCTAGTCGGAGTCCAGCCGTTGGCACTGTCTCGAAGAAGGATGCAGGCTACGTCTTTTACGAACTTACGCGCAGCATTTGCCCGAAGTGCCGGAAAGTGATCGACGCAAAGATCGTGTTGCGGGACAACAAGGTCTTCATGGTCAAGCGATGCCCAGATTGCGGCCCGTTCGAGGCGTTGGTTTACAGCGATGCTGAGGCATACACGAGTTTCGGCAAATTCAACAAGCCGGGAACGATCCCGCTTGCCTACGGAACCGACATTCGAGAGGGATGTCCCTGCGACTGTGGCCTGTGCCCCGACCACCAGCAGCACGCCTGCCTCGGCATCATTGAAGTCAACAGCGCGTGCAACATGGATTGTCCGCTCTGCTTTTCGGAAGCTGGCCCCGGATTCAGCCTGACGCTCGAAGAAGTCGAACAGATGCTTGACGACTTCGTGAGAACCGAGGGGAAACCCGAAGTCATCCAGTTCTCGGGCGGGGAGCCTACGATTCATCCGCAAATCATCGAATTCGTCCGGGCAGCCAAGCAGCGCGACATTTCCTTCGTGATGATTAACACAAACGGGAAACGCATTGCTCGTGACGATCGATTCCTCGAACAACTCAACGAAGTCCGGCCAGCCATCTACTTCCAGTTCGACGGCTTTGATTCGGAGACCTATCGCATTCTTCGGGGAGAACCGGGCATCTTGGAGGAGAAGGTGCGTGCACTGGATCGGCTGGCTGAGATCGGCCTGTCCGTCACCCTTGTTCCGGCAATAGAGCGGGGCGTGAACGAGCATGAGATCGGGAAAATCGTGGACTTTGCCATTCAACACCCGGCAGTGCGGGGGATCAATTTTCAGCCAGCCTTCCATGCGGGTCGTCACCACCCGCACGATCCGATGAAGCGGATGACCATTCCCGACGTTCTTCGGCTGATTGAGGCGCAGACTAAAGGCACTTTCAGAACGAGCGATTTTGTTCCGGTACCTTGTTGTTTCCCTACGTGCAACTCGGTGACCTATGCTTTTGTAGAGGGAGATCAAGTCACGCCCCTGCCCCGGATCGTCAATGTCCACGACTACCTCGACTACATTTCCAACCGCGTGCTGCCGGATTTCAGTTTGGAGGTGAAGCGGGCTTTGGAAGGGCTGTGGTCATCTTCCTCGGTGGCGGGCTCGCAGAAATCGGTCGATCAGGTTTTGATGTCCTGTCAGGCGTGCAGCGTTCCCGACTTCACCCTTGGTGATCTGGCGAAGCACATGATGATGATTATGCTGCAAGATTTCATGGACCCTTGGACGTTCAACCAAAAGAACCTGATGAAGTGCTGCAAGGAATTCCTGTTGCCGGGCGGCAAGCAGGTTCCGTTCTGCGCTTACAACACCATCGGGTACCGCGAACAGGCGAGACAGCAACTTGAGGCCCTTGAGCCCGAGCGCAGGCGGGCGAGGGCAGAAGGACGCAGGTTCGAGCCCCGACCTATCGAATTCAACGTAAAGAAGGCGGAGGTTCCTGCCACAGGGCTAGTCGGCATCAACTCATGGCGGTGAATTTCATGGCTACGAAGGACAACTCAACTCTGGCTCCCTCCGGCAACGAGCACGTGAATCAGTGCTGCGCCAGACTATACGAAAGCGACCTCACCCGTTTTCTGCTGGGCGACTCGTTTCATCCGGGCGGCTTGCAAATGACGGGGCGGCTCGGGCGAATGCTTGGGCTGAGTGCGGCCAGCCGGGTTCTGGACGTAGCCTGTGGCAACGGGACGACTGCGATCTTCCTAGCGAAAGAGTTCGGTTGCGAGGTTTTCGGCATCGACTACGGAGATCAGAGTGTCGCGGCTGCACGGTCACTGGCGCAATCCGAGCATGTAGACGCTCGCGTGCAATTTGAGCGTGGCGATGCCGAAACTCTCCTGTTTCCGGACGGGTCGTTCGACGCCGTGATCTGTGAATGCGCCTTCTGTACCTTTCCCAACAAGGCGGCATCAGCCAGAGAGTTCTTCCGCGTGCTGCGTCGGGGAGGACACGTAGGCATCAGCGATCTCACCCGAGAAACAGTACTCCCGCAGGAATTAGACGGGTTACTCGCATGGATTGCATGCATCGGCGATGCCCAGACCGTGGAAGGTTACACCCACTTCCTTGAAGATGCCGGATTCTTTGTGGGTAGCATCAAGCAGCAGAATGACGCTCTGGAGGAGATGGTGAATCAAGTCCGCGTCAAACTGCTCGGCGCGGAGATCATGACCGGACTGAACAAACTCCAACTACCCGGTGTTGATCTTGGAGCGGCCAAGCGGATGGCGGGCAGCGCAATGGCCGCGGCAAAACAGGGGCATCTTGGGTATGTCCTTATCTGTGCTACCAAGCCGGACTCACGCTGATCTTCAGGCAGTCCGGCTGGTGCTTGCCCGCATTAGAGAACAACCATCGCTTTGGAAGCCGGAAACGAGCGGGTCAGGCGGCCCTATCATTACTCTTTTTCGTGCTCAGCCCGAGCACGCGATATGTCAGTCATATCCCACAGGTACCGCTAAGAATTACCAAAACTCCGACGATTCCAAGCGCCCAGCCAAGGTAACGATGACCACTGACGAGGATTCCCGCAATCCCGAGTCCGATCCCCAGCACCACGCGCAAGGCGCGATCCATTCGCCCTACATTCAGAAATGTCGCCATGTCGGCTCCAGTGTCCGGCGCTTCATCCAGAGATTTCGCAAGGAAGCAGCAATCACACCGATTTTAAGTTTACACCTCTCTGACAAAGCAGAGTGCAGTGAGATTACCAATCACGTCACGCTCACCGCTATGCGAGCAACTTGAAAGCATGGACCCAATCGTTGCGAAGGAAACCGGGGATGCACCAGAGCATACAGAGCGGTTCAATCGCACGAGCGGCCTCGGGATTTGCGCAGCGGCCCTAGCAGTGGGTTCATTCGCTTGCGGCTGGGCGTCGGGCCGTCCGACGTTGACTTCCGCTTCTTCCCATCCCTAACATTGCATCCTGAATTCGTCCGCAGTGTTTGGCAGGAGGGCACCATGAATCGAGAACGGGCGCTGAAGGTTGTGTTGGTACTGGTGGGATTGATTTTCTTGTTTGCTGTGTATCCGCTGATGATGTTTCTATGGCCGAGCGGTTGGCGATGGCAGCCGAACCAGCCGGAATACGAGCAGATGATCCTTGGCGTGTATGCCACGCTCGGGATTTTCCTACTGCTCGCTGCGCGTAACCCCTCGGCGAATCGTAGCTTGATCGCATTCACGGCGTGGTCGAGCCTCATTCACGCCGCTATCATGGCTGTTCAGGCATTCCAGCATGCGAGCGAACGCGGACATCTGCTCGGCGACATACCTGCGCTCGTCATCGTAGGTGTAGCATTGATCACGCTGGCTCCGGCGAAACAGCCTGTCGATAGGACATCTGCGGTTGGTGCCTAGGCTCGCCTCAGCGGGCACGGAGCAGTGTTCAAGGGACAACGAACTCACAGAACAGACTGGAACCGTCTACCTCAGTAATGCGGGGTGTAACTTCCAGACTGGCAGCAAGCTTCTCAAAACTCACCCGATCCGCAGTTGTTGCGCGAAAACCGTCCTTGCAGACAATTATTCCGTTGCCTGTAACTTGGTGATCGATCTCGCCGATCAGGTGGTGTGCGGACTGAATTTCAAACCACTCCAGTCGATGCTCCCAGAATTGAGCAGTGTAGCTCGAAAACATCACCAGCCCGCCTGATCGGGTCACCCGAATCGCCTCTCGGAAAAGCTGCTGCTGATCAACCGCGAAGGCACAGATGCCATTCTGAATGCAGATCGTCAAATCAAAGGCGCGGTCACGAAAGCCCATTTGAACGGAGTCCATGCAGGCAAGGCATAGTGATGGTTTGCGTCCCAGATATTCCAGCGCCATGCAGAGGCTGGGCGGCGACGTATCGATTCCGAACGCCACGCGCACTCTGGGAAGAAGCCGCTCAAGAACCCGTCCATAGCCACAACCCAGTTCCAAGGCGAGCATGGAGGGCGTCGTTCTTGCGAGGACGAACTCGATCTCGGCTTCAAGGTACGCTTTGGTGCGAGGCGGAGCGAGATCATAGCAAGCGCGGAGGCGTTCGGCAGCAAGCTTCTCAGTGTAGTAGCCGGGCATGGCGCGATCTCGCCATAATATTAAAGAATGCCGCTCCTGCCTGTCGCCCTCGTTGACTTCGCCTTCGCAGCACTCCTACCATGGCTCCCTGAGTTCCTGCGCCCGCTATGATCGGCCAAACCATCTCGCACTACCGCATCATCGAGAAGCTCGGTGGCGGAGGCATGGGGGTTGTCTACAAGGCAGAGGACACCAAGCTCCACCGCTTCGTTGCCTTGAAGTTCCTTCCTGACGGGTTCGCGCCCGACTCACAAGCTCTGGGCCGCTTCGACCGTGAAGCACAGGCAGCTTCCGCCTTAAACCATCCCAATATTTGCACCATCTATGAAATCGGCGAACACAACGGCCAGCCGTTCATTGCGATGGAATTTATGGAAGGCACCACGCTGAAGCACCGCATTCCCGGCAAGCCGCTGCCGCTTGAGCAACTGCTGGACTTGGGAATCGAGATTGCGGACGCACTCGGTGCTGCCCACGGCAAGGGAATCATTCATCGGGACATCAAGCCTGCCAACATATTTGTGACCGAGCGCGGTGACGCCAAGATTCTCGATTTCGGACTTGCGAAATTGGTTCCCGCTGGTGCGAGCGTCGGCGCTTCGCAGATGCCGACCGCCACAGCGGGGGAACTCTTGACCAGCCCCGGAACGACGCTGGGCACGATGGCTTACATGTCACCGGAGCAGGCACGGGGCGAAGAACTGGATGCACGGACGGACCTGTTCTCGTTCGGCGCGGTGCTTTACGAGATGGCCACAGGACGGATGGCTTTCCCCGGAAACACCGCAGCCATCGTACACGAGGCGATTCTGAATCGAGCGCCTGTTCCTGTGGCACGGGTGACGCCGGAACTCCCGCCGAAGTTAGAAGAAATTGTCAACAAGGCGCTGGAGAAAGACCGCAAACTGCGCTACCAGAGTGCGGCGGAAATTCGCACGGATTTGCAGCGGCTGAAGCGAGATTCAGATTCGGCACGGCTGCCAGCAGCATCTGGCCGAGTAGCTGGTATGGGTGAGCAACGAGGACTCCCGTGGAAAGTGGTTGTCCCCATTGCACTGGCAGTTGTGGCGCTTGCCGCAGTCAGTTACTTCTATTTCCACCGCACGCCGAAGCTAACTAGCGAGGACACCCTTGTGCTGGCCGAGTTCACCAACACAACAGGTGATCCCATCTTCGACGACACCTTGAAGCAGGCGATTTCCGTGCAGTTGGCGCAATCCCCGTTCCTGAACATTCTCTCGAATGCACGAACTCGCGCCACACTGAAGCTGATGGCAAAGCCGTCGGGCACTAGGCTGACGCCGGATGTGGCGAGTGATCTATGCGAGCGCGCAGGCGGCAAGGCTTACATTTCAGGCTCGATTGCGAGCCTGGGCAGTCAGTATGTGATCGGCCTCGATGCCATCAATTGCAAGACAGGCGATCCCCTCGCACAGGAACAGGTGACGGCGGAAAACAAAGAACACATCCTAAAAGCTCTAGACGAAGCGGCGACGAAGCTTCGGGAGAAGCTCGGCGAGTCGCTCAGCACGATGGAGAAGTTCGACGTCCCCTTGGATCAAGCCACCACGCCTTCTCTCGAAGCCTTGAAGGCTCTCTCCGTCGGGGTTAAGACTCTTCCGGAGAAAGGCAGCGCGGCCGCCATTCCCTTTTTCAAACGCGCCATCGAACTCGACTCTAATTTCGCTGCCGCTCACGAAGCCTTGGGAATTTCTTACTCAAATCTCAGAGAGCCCGGTCTAGCCAATGAGAACTTGCAGAGGTCTTATGATTTGCGCGACAAGGTGAGCGAGCGAGAGAAATTCCGCATCTCGGGTGCCTATTACCTCCTCGTCACCGGCGAACTCGAGAGAGCCATCCAGACCTATGAAATGTGGGCCCAGACTTATCCACGCAACAGCGAACCTTTCGGCAATTTGGGGGTCGATTACACCTACTTAGGACAATACGAAAAAGCTGTTACCGCGAGCCTCGAGGATCTCCGCTTAAACCCGGGCAGCGCAGCTGCCTTCACTAACCTCGTGGGCCTGTATTCTGCCGTGAATCGTTTCGACGATGCGAAGGCGAACTATCAGCAGGCCATAGCGCACAAGGTTGACAACCCGTTTCTGCACGGAAATCGCTATGGCGTGGCCTTCCTTGAGAACGACACGGCTGAGATGCAGCGGCAAGTCGCCGCGGTTAATGGCAAACCAGGGGAGGACGTGCTCCTTTCGTTCGAGTCAGACACCGAGGCCTTCTACGGGCGCTTGGCAAGCGCGCGTAGACTCTCCCAACGCGCTATCGACTCCGCTCACGGCAATGACTCAAAAGAGACAGCAGCGGCATGGCAGATGAATGCCGCCCTGCGCGAAGCCGAGTTTCACAACACAGCGGACTCCCGCCAGGAAATCGCCTCCGCACTGGCCGAAGCCCCCACTCGAGATGTGAGCGTTCTCGCGGCTCTGGCATTGTCGCGCATCGGAGATATCGACCGGGCAGAACGGATGGCACACGGTTTAGCTGAGCGCTTTCCCCTCAATACGGCGATAAATCGCTATTGGTTACCGGCCATCTACGCTTCGATCGAAATTAAGCGCGACAATCCTTCGAAAGCTCTCGAAGATCTCCAGACCACAGCACGGTACGAACTGGGCACACCGCTTCCCCAGTTCGAGGTCGGTGGGTCTCTCTATCCCGTCTATATTCGCGGCGAAGTGTACCTATTGCTGCATCAGGGCAAGGAAGCAGCAGCGGAGTTCCAAAAGTTCCTGGACCACCGCGGCGTCGCCGTGAATTGCCCGCTGGGTGCGTTGGCACGCCTTCAGCTCGGGCGCGCCTACGCATTACAGGGCGACACCGTCCGGTCCCGGGCCGCCTATCAAGATTTCTTCGGACAGTGGAAGGACGCGGACCCCGACATCCCTATCCTCATCGCTGCAAAGGCCGAGTACGCGAAGCTGCAGTAGTTTTTGGTGAAATTGTGCGCACGAGCCTTGTCAGTGCCTGGTTAGTTTGAATGTATAGGTCGAAGGAGGAGCGCTTGGTGTAGAAAAACTGAACTCAGCGGACGCGCTGATTGAGAGACACCAAGGAGGCTCCCCCATGCAGACTATGTATTACATCGGACTGGATGTGCACAAGAGGACGATCAGCTATTGCGTGAAGGACGCGAGTGGCCGCGTTTACGCGGAAGGCTCCGTTCCCGCCACACGCTGTGATCTGGATCGCTGGATGAAAACACTGCCGCAGCCGTGGACCGCAGCGATGGAAGCCACGATGTTTACCGGCTGGATCTACGATTATCTGAAGCCGCACGCCGCAGCGCTGAAGGTAGCGCATCCGCTGATGCTGCGCGCCATCGCGGCTGCAAAAAAGAAAAATGACCGCATCGACGCCAACAAGATTTGCGACTGCCTGCGCTGCGATTTTCTGCCGGAGTGCTACATGGCCTCGACAGCGATTCGCGAACGGCGGCGCACGCTGCGCTACCGCAACCTGCTGGTCCGCCAGATGGTGCAGATGAAGAACAAGACGGGCATGCTGCTGATGGAAGCGGGCGTGAGCTACAACAAACAGCGCCTGCACCAGGCCGGCTACTTCCGTGAACTGCTGGCGACCAATCCGGATATCAATGAAGGGCTATCTTCGCTGCTGCGGCTGTGCCGCGAAACGATGGTGCGTCTGCAGAAGACAGAAAGTGCCTTGGTGCGTTCCCTGGAGCGTGATTCGTTGCTGATGGATCGCGTGGAGCGGTTGATGACCATCCCTGCCGTGGGACCGATCACGGCGCTGACCTGGGCGCTCGAAATAGGTGACGTGCAACGTTTTCCCTCGATCAAAAAGGCCATCAGCTACTGCGGGCTGTGCGGCGCTGAGAAAAGTTCAGCGAACACCGTGCAGCGCACACCGCTGTCAAAACAGCGCAACAAGCATCTGCAGACCACGCTGATCGAAGCGGCAAAGATGGCGCCGCGCTTCAGCCCGGCGCTGGCCATGCTCTATGACAAGGAGAAGCAGAAAGGCAACGCCAATCGCGCGACGCTGGCAGTGGCGCGGAAGTTGGTGGCCTACCTCATGGCGGTAGACCGTGGGCAGCGGAATTTTCAGGCGACGGAAACAATGAACTGCGTCGCTGCGTAGAACGCGGCGGCAAACAAGGAGGATTTCTTCGGCGCGTCGCCTGCCAGGTCTTGCCGTTAAGCCGACTGGGCGAAAGAGCGCAAGCTCTGGATGCTCCCGTTGGTTAGTTTCGAGACTGGCAGGAAAACACAAACTCAATCTTCTGGGCAGCCGGAAAGGCTGAGACAGCAAATGGAAGTCTGGTTCTATCTGAAAAAGGAACCATGGCTGAGAGGCCAACACACGCGGCGAAGAATCAGAAAGAATTTGTACCCGCGCTCCTCCAAAGCGCGTCGGGAGAGCTTTTGCCCTCTTGACAAAGACCTATCATGGAAGTCGGCTAACCGGACATCTTGCTCCTAGTACTTCAAATGTCTGATTACTGAGTTAATCGGGCCTTACTCCTAAGGCGCACGCGGTTGCAATCTCACTGGCTGGACGTGCACAACTCGCCTTTGCGCCATTGTCGAGTGCAAATTCGACAGAGAAACCCAAACGCAGGTCGCGTGCGTAAGTTCGACTGCCAAACTCCTAAAATCGTTCGAGGTATATGGCGGGGATCTCTGAATTTGCTGTTGCGAGCACTTCTGGAAGGCCCGCTTCTCTCTTCACAAAGCCTATGTTTAGGGGTCGCATTTTGTCTGCCCAGCAAAGCGAAGAAGATGTCCATCTCCTAGTCGTCCCCAGTACAGTTCTTCAAACTGGTGAAGGAATAAAAAAGCATTTGAGAACTTTGTATTCTGCAGCGGTCAGTTATATGTTATTGATTGGGCCGAAGGTCGAGAGTGCAAATTCCGGGTAAGGTGAGATCTGAATGAATCCCAAGAACCCAACCAGCGCTGAACATAGACAAGACATGGAACGTGTCCTGCGCATTCTGGAGAATACCTCGCCGATCGATCGAACCCTAGCGGTGCCTAAGGAGGAATTTCAGGCCCGCACAAGAAGCATCAATGCGACGCTCCAGCGGCACGGGCACAAGGTGGGGATTGTGTTTTCCGACGAGCACTACTGTGGCGACGTTCCCTACCTCGGCGGGAACATCAACGTTTCAATCGAGCAGGTGGCAGGCGTTGTCGGGCCGACGGGCTTTCATATTGTTGCTGGACTTGAAGGAGGCTACGTCGCCGAGCAATTAGCCGAGCGTGCGGGCGCAGTGGTGCACAAAGTGGAACTGCTGCAATTGGCCGACGAGAAGTATCCCATCGCGGCGGAACGTCTCGAAGATGTGATTACGCAGGCAGCGGGTGGGCCGGTCGATCGCGTTGCGCTGCTGACGCCGCGCCAAGTTATCCCCGCCGGACTCGTGAGTTATCTGGAAGAGCTTTTTGGCGCAGATGGCGTTATGGACGCGCAGGAACTTTATTTTAAGGTCAAATACGAGAAGAGCGAACGCGAGATGCAATTGATCGCCGATGCCGCCCGCGTTGGCGACGCGATGTTGCACGCCATGCTCGCGGTGTTGCGTCCCGGCCGCTTGGAGAGCGAAGTGGCGGCGTGGGGCGCCTGGACCGGCCGCATGCTCGGCTCCGAAGATGACGGCTTCAAAATTATGGTGGGCGCCAACGAGGCCAACCGCACGCTGATTGGCCCGGCGCTTAATCGTCCCATCGGAGAAGGCGAATGGGTGCACCTCGGCGTCGCTCCGAAACGTGACGGCCTGACCGCGTGTGTCCGCCGCTCCGTGATTGCTGTCGATCGCCCTTCGAAGGTAACCGACGACCAGCGCTACTGGTTCAAACTTGTTGAAGGCGGCTACCAGGTTGGCGAGGAATGGTATCGAAAAGTGGCTGCGGAGAATCTTCCCGCACGTGTGCAGGAACAGGCTCTGGTCGACTACTTCAGCGCGCACTCTGACGAAGTATCAAAGCGGATTGGAAAGCAGATCGACCTGGCCGCACTTAAACCGTATACCGGAACGCATAACTCTGGATACACCGAATGCCAGGAATTCTTCGGCGCCATCACGCTGGATAGTCACGAGCCACTCGGTTCACAGATTGTGACCATGCTGGATGTGGCATTACGCGGCATCGGCAATCACTGGAACGAAGTGGTCATTCCTGGGTTTGACTTCTGCGTCGTGGAGAACACGCTTGGTAAATTTGGGACGCGTGTCGAACGGCTCTCGAAATTGCCAGTGAACGTCCAGGAATTGGTGCAGGCCTAGCCGTGATTCGCTTTCTGCGATACTCAATTTGCTTCTTCTGTACTTGCCTGATGGCTTCGGCCATCGCTCTAGCCATTCCTCCCGAGCAAAGTGGCTCTTCGAAGTTGCTCCGCGAGGGTTGGTCGATACAATCCTCCGCTAACGTGCGCGAAACCGGCGACGCCATTTCCACTCCCGGTTTCAAACCGCGCGATTGGTATCCCGCAACTTTGCCATCTACAGTGCTCAGCGCGCTCGTGAAGAATCGCGTCTACACGGATCCCTACGTTGGGATGAATCTGCGCTCGATTCCGGGAACCAGCTATCCCATCTTCAGTGATTTTTCGGAATTGCTGATGCCGCCCGGCAGCCCGTTCCTGCACTCCTGGTGGTTTCGCACGGACTTCCAGCTTCCGGCCGATTATCGAGGCAAAACACTGTGGCTGAATTTCGACGGCATCAATTACCGAGCAAATGTTTGGATGAATGGTCGCGAAATCGCATCTGCCGACAAGTTGGTAGGGACGTGGCGGCTGTTTAATCTGGAGGTTTCCGCCGTTGCGCGGCCCGGCGAAACAAACTCGCTTGCCATCGAGGTTTTTCCACCTCAGCCGCACGACCTCGCCATCACCCTTGTGGACTGGGCGCCCATGCCTCCCGACAAGGAAATGGGCATCTGGCGCGACGTGCACATCGTCGCCACTGGTCCGGTGGCCCTCCGTTTTCCCGCGGTATTCACCAAGCTCAATCTGCCTTCGACGGACCAGGCTGAACTGACGCTCCGGGTTGATTTGCAGAACTCTTCCGATCATGCCATTGAGGGAACACTGAAGGGAAAGATCGAGAACATCGAATTCTCGCAGCCAGTGCAACTTGGCCCGAACGAAACAAAGCTCGTCCGGTTCACGCCGGAGAATTTCTCGCAACTCAAACTCAAGAACCCTCGCCTGTGGTGGCCGGCTCAGGTGGGTCCGCAAAATCTTTACCCACTGGACATGCAATTTGAAACTGGCGGAAAGGTCTCCGACTCCAGCCACATTCAATTCGGTGTCCGCCAGGTAACTTCTGAGATTGACGATAAAGGACACCGGGTCTACCGCATCAACGGAAAAAACATTCTCATCCGCGGCGCTGGATACAGCTTTGACCTCCTTCTACGTTCCTCGCCAGAGCGGCAGTTGGCCGAACTTAATTACGTTCGCGATCTCAACCTGAACGCCATCCGCCTGGAAGGCAAGCTGGAGGACGATCATTTTCTCGAGCTCTGCGACCGGATGGGAATTCTGGTGATGGCTGGGTGGTGCTGCTGCGACCAGTGGGAGAAATGGGGAGAGTGGGACACGGAAAATGAAGTAGTGGCTGCCGCGTCTCTGCGCGACCAGATCCGCCGCCTCGAGCGACATCCCGCTGTCTTCACCTGGCTGAACGGCAGCGACTTTCCACCTCCACCTAATGTAGAAAGTGTGTATCTCAAGATTCTGAAGGACGTTGATTGGCCCAACCCCACAGTGTCTTCGGCCTCCGGTAGGTCGACACTCGTCGGTCAGAGCGGTGTGAAAATGACCGGCCCCTACGAGTTCGTGGCGCCAGCTTTCTGGTATTTGGACACGAAATATGGCGGGGCGCACGGCTTCAACACCGAGACCAGTCCCGGCCCCGCGATCCCTCCCATCGAAACTCTGCGACTCATGCTTCCAGAAGACCATCTCTGGCCCATCGACTCCGTCTGGGAATATCACGCGGGCGGAATGTCCGACACGCTTGGCGTCTTCACCGAAGCACTCAACAAGCGCTACGGCCCCTCAAATTCCGCGGAGGAGTTTTCCCGCAAAGCACAAATGCAAGCCTGTGAAGCGCACCGCGCCATGATGGAAGCGTACGGGCGCAACAAATACAACTCTACAGGCGTGATCCAGTGGATGCTGAACAACGCATGGCCCAGCATGATCTGGCATCTTTACGATTGGTATCTTCGTCCCGGGGGCTCCTACTTTGGCGTGAAGCGCGCCTGCGAGCCGCTGCACGTCCAGTATTCGTATGACGACCGATCTATCGTCGTTGTGAATTCCTATTACAAAAACTTTCCCGGCCTCAAAGTCGCGGCCAAAGTGTACAACCTCGACATGACGGAAAAATTCTCGCGGGAAGTCACACTTGACGCAGCTCCCGATAGCAGTGTTCGCGCGTTTGTGCTGCCCGAGCTGGATGGACTGAGCCCAACCTATTTCGTAAGCCTTCGGCTCGAGTCATCCGGGGATCTGATAAGTAAAAACTTCTACTGGCTTTCCACGAAGGCGGAGACGCTGGACTGGGAACGGTCCGACCGGGATGACAGTGGTCAATACGCGATTTCGACATGGACGCCCACGAAAACTTTTGCTGATTACACGGCGTTGAACACTTTGCCAGAGGTGGACCTAGCCGTGACCGCACAATCAGCGCGAGGCCCGGCCGAAAGTTCCACCACCGTAACCTTGCACAATCCCAGCCGCACGCTCGCCTTTGGGATTCGGCTGAAGATCATGCGCCCACCGAGCGGTCACGTCAGCCGGTACGTCCTCAAGGATGACGAAGTGCTGCCTATCTTGTGGCAAGATAATTATTTCTCACTGCTGCCAGGTGAAACCCGTCAGATAAGTGGAAGCTATAGATCGGAAGACTTCGGCGGGTCCTCGCCGGTCGTTGAGGTGGAAGGCTGGAACGTGAAGACGAAAGTGGTCCAGCCCTGAGAGTGTCTGCGAGGAAACCGACCGGTCGCAGAGATGAACTGATTCGTGCAGTTGCGCGCCGGTGTCCGAGATTCTTGCCGAAATCTCGATTGTCGTCGTCTTAAGAGACTTGGCCAAGGCCCTGCGCTGACTTAATTCGAGGCAACATCATGCCCCAAAATCCGCCCAATCCATTTTGGCCCGGCTAAGTCCCGGTTAGCACCGACTGGGTCTTCGACGCGTCGCTAGTGCCAGAAACTTGTCTAGAGTTTCCCTTTTTGCCAGTGTGATCGCGGGATTCGAAAAACTTCGCGGTTCCTGAACGATGAACCACACGTGACGCGAAGTCACCCATTCGCATCGAGATGGTGGGCGACTTAAGGACAACCTACCCAATAAGGCCCACGTCCTCTATGCGTTGTAGTTCCCTGCTCCGGCCGATCGGAACAAACGGAACAAGGCCGCAAATTACTCATGCCCGAGGATTGGGAAGCTAGAAAAAAGCCGTGGGGGCCGACTGCGAGATTGATCGAACAGAAAATTAGGTGTGGTTCTGGATTGTCTCGCTGATGGCATCCCAATACTGCTTCCTTCCCGACCAATACGCCTGCGCGGCCATAATGCATGCTACTGAGTGGGCAAATCCATCCTGCACCGTGCAATGAGGCTGTTGGCGGGAGCGCATGCATTCGAACCAGTTAGCCAGGTGTGCGGTTGTGAGATCATCGATTCCCATGGGCGGAAGTTCCGTCTCGCCGGGGAGAAGCAAATATTTCGAAGCTCTCTTTTGGTCGATGTCGGCATTGTCTTCGTGATTGCCTTTTTCTTCGACTAATTGATAGCGCGGGCTGCCCTCGCCACCGATGTTGGTGAGCGTCGCCTTTTTCCCCATATAGCGCGTGAAGCTTGGCGAGTCGTTGCCAAAGCTGGTTGAGTAGCTGACCAAAAAGCCTTTTGGATACTCCAATAAGGCTTGGAATGTATCTGCATTCTCGCGTCCATCGTGCCAGGCGAAGATGCCACCGTGAGCGACGACCGAATGGGGAATGCTATCGTTCATGTACCAATGCACGAGGTCGATCGCATGACTCATCCACTGATCGGGAATGCCGCTGGAAAACTCCTTGTACAAACGGAATTCGCAATAAACTTTTGGATCGAATGGGCGGTACGGTTTGGTCAGCAGCCATTTGCGCCAATCGGTGTCTTCTTCGCGGATTAGCTTCGTTTCCGGGCGCCCTCGCCATCGGGGCCCGTGGTAATTCCAAACAATCTCTACTTTGCTCACGTCTCCCAAGACGCCGGTCTGTACTAACGCGCACGCAGCTTTGGGATACGGTTCGCTGCGATGCTGCGTGCCAACCTGCACGATGCGGCTGCTTTTAGTGACCGCGCCACGTGCGGCCTTCACGTCCTCCAGCACGTTGCCCATAGGCTTTTCCACGTACGCGTCCTTGCCCGCATCTACGGCCATTTTCAGGATCGGCGAGTGTGAGTGCTCTGGCGTCGAGATAATTACCGCATCGACATCCTTAAGCGCGAGGACGTCCTCCACGTACTGAAATCCGCGCGGTGTGCGGCCGTAATATTTTGCATTTGTGGCGATAGCCTTTTCGCGGTTCACTCGCCACAGATCGCAGACGGTGGTCATTTCCACGTTGTGGCTGGTCTTTAGTTGAGATGCGATCCAATCCAGGTCTTGGCCCCGGCTTCCGTTCCCGATGTGACACAACGAAATCCGATCGTTAGCGCCTGCAATCTTGCGATACGAAAGAGCCGTATTTGCCAATGCCGCACCGCCAGCAAGCAGCGCGGCGGATTTGGTTAAAAATGTTTTCCGATCCATCATGCCTTCCGGGTCGCTCATTGTTCCCTCCTGCTCAATTCAGTCCGAACTGCCGTCCGCCCGCATGCCGCGGAGTGACACTGAGTGCGCACAAATAAATCTCGCCGCGGGAAGAGAACATCACGTGGCTGGTATGATGTCAAGGCATCGAACACATGGCGCCAAACAAGACGGCAGTGCGCCTTTGCCCTAACAGCCTAGCTCGAAGCATTGCAGATGATTCTCAAGGTATTTGACGACAAGAATTCACTGGCAAGGACGGCAGCCGCTCAGGCCGCTGCGGCGATCCGTTCGGGGATTGCTCATCGCGGTCGTGCTCGCGTTGTCGCCGCGACCGGAGCGTCTCAATTCGAGTTCCTCGATGTGCTGGCCGCAACTCCCAGTGTCGAATGGAGGCGCGTTGAGCTCTTTCATCTAGACGAGTATATAGGTCTGCCCATGAATCACCCTGCGAGCTTTTGCAAATTCCTGCAGGAGCGGCTGATTGGCAAAACCGAGATCATCAACTATCACCTGCTGAACGGTGACGCGGACCCCACCGAAGTCATCCGTCACGCCAGTGAAGCCATCACTCAGTCCCCCATCGATATCGCTTTCGTTGGCATCGGTGAGAATGGGCATCTCGCTTTCAACGATCCGCCCGCAGATTTCCAAACCGAGAAGCCTTACATAATCGTCCATCTCGACGAAGCGTGCCGGCAGCAGCAGGTCGGTGAAGGATGGTTCCAGGATCTTTCCGATGTTCCCAAGCGAGCAATTTCCATGTCCATACGCCAGATCCTAAATGCCAAGGAAATCGTTTGTGTCGTGCCCGATGCTCGCAAAGCGAGAGCGATTCAAGCGTGCTTCGAGGGCGAGATCAGTCCTCTTGCGCCTGCTTCGATTTTGCGGACCCATTCCAACACCACCATTTATCTCGATCAGAAGTCGGCGGGATTGCTCAGTCCCGGTACGCTTTCTGCGTTCGCCGCATTGGCGTGAAGGATGACCGTGGCGCCTCTGATATTCAGGCCCTCGGTGCTGAGCCGTTATTCGGCACAACAGCATCGATACATTCGAATCAGATAAGCCGAACTTAGCGAAGCACTATTTTGTTAATAGGGCGATTCAGGAGGCGGAGTTTGTCCTGGAGAGGATCGACAAGCGGTGGCCGGAGGAAGGTGTCAGTGACATTACGCGGTGACGGTGCAGGGTGCCGCACGCAGCTGTTAGCAGTGACTCATTCAGGGTTGTCCCGATAATAGGCAGCGGCCAACTTCGTAGTCAAATCACTGATCGCTTCACGGACTCTGGAGGCCATGTCGTATTTGGTGCCGATCAGAAGTTTTCCCTTATTCCAGACCGTCGCTACAGTCGCGGTGACTTCAGAATTAGACCACTCGCGAAGAATCTTTACGGGCCGATTGACCTTTATGTCGACATAGACGGCGACTCTATCTGGCCCGGCTTCGACTGCCAAGACATTGACGTAGACGTACGGGCTTGCGTCCTTGCTAATCTTTAGCTTGGGGAGATCGCGCTTAAGCCCAACCAAAGTCTGCGATTCCAGCGTTTCTTCAGACAAACCAATGTCTCGCGCAGTTTTGTTAAGTTGCTCAACAACCATGCTTGCTTGCGTCAATTCTTTTAGGTCCTGCGCATCAGATTGAGGCGCAAGCAAAAGAAGTAGGAACGACGCACAGGCAATCGAAAACAGTTTCATCAGGACGCACCTCTCTCGCTCGTTATAACGCTCGGGGATAGGCCTACACAACCGAAACATCAGGCGGAGTCGCGAGTTAGGAGATTCGGGCCGACATCCCCGACAAAGCAAGTGCGGATGAATCTGCCTGCAACGGGGATTTCTACTCCAACATGGCCCACAAGATTCCAAGCACTATCGGCAAGAGAACGAAAATGAACCACAGAGTTGCGACGATGCGCTTGCCTCTTGCGTACTTGTCAGGATTCCAGCATTTCAAATATGATCAAGGCCGATCACCATCTCTGGGCTTGCTCGCTCCCGAACCCCTGACGGGTAACACGTTAGATCAGATTGGCCCTTACCGCCGGGATGAGATTGCCTTTCTGGAGTGTGGGCTGAATAAGTTCCAAGACGTTCCTCACTTTGTTTGCCCCGCGTGTGCAAGAAAAAACTACTAGGCCGTTCTAACCTATGGAGGATGATTTCCTGGTTTGGATGGGATTCTGGACCGGAAGTGGGCGGTTTGCCCACCAGCAGCGTTACCCGCCGTCGGAAAAGAGGTAGTATGTCACTGTGAGTTGCTGACATCCTTCACAATTGCAGGATCTATCGTTTGATTGAGGAGGGTCAAAGGCAATGTTCCCAAGATCCAAGCGGTCAGCTGTTCTTATTCTAGCCCTGGCAATATTTGTCGGATTAGCCTCCAAGGCTGGAAGCCAACCTCCGAACGACGCGATTCCGTCTTTGGCGACCCTTAAAATAATTGACTACACGCGCACGACGGAAGACAAACAGAGCGACGCCATGGGCCATTCTGCGTTGCGCGACTTCGTCAACGAGTGCCAAGCCTATTGAAAGGGCCTCAGTGTCCTCCCCAACTTTCATGAGCCAGTTTTGACGAGTGGAGAGACGGGCATAGCAGTTTTCATCCCATCGTCACTAGGAACGTCGTCCACGGTTTGGGATTTTCTGCCGAGATTTGATCCTATTGGGTCGCCTTCTGGTCTGTGCAGCGAGCCGAAACCAAGGGAATTTGTGATGTTCTCGAGGACCGGTACATGCAGCGTTCACGGGCGCTATGCCTCAGGTGCTCCACCAGCGCTCGGTGCGCCACAGTCGCGAAATGATGTTTCAGCTGCGCCAAACCCACTCTTCTACTTACCCGTTGATCTCTGATCCGTATGAACTTGCACCTCTGCCGATTCGCGACTGCCATGGCCGGGACTACTGAAACTCCCATCCCTGCGGATACCATCGCAAGAATCGTTGAAAACTGACCACTTTCAAAGACCAGGTTTGGCTGCAGCTTTGACTCGCGGCAAGCCATGATCACATTCTCACGAAAACAGTGGCCTTCTTTTAGAAGCAAAAAAGGATCAGTTCTAATCTCTTGCAAATCAATCATCTTTCTTGATGCCAAATGATGTTTCGGTGGTACAACGACAAAGAACGGTTCGCGGAAAAGATCCTCACAAATCAACTCTTCTCCTAGTACGGGCAGCGCAAGTAAGGCGAGATCAATCCGCCCATCGTGCAAGCGCTCCAGCAGAATGGGAGTGGTTTCTTCCATAACGCTGACAGCTATGGTCGGATGTTGGCGCGTGAAACCTGTAAGCACTGGCGGCAGAAAATACGGCGCGATGGTCGGAATCGCTCCAATGACTACTCTTCCTTTTTCCGCACCCGCCATCTCCTCAATTTCGGTTCTTGCCTCGCCGACCTGTCTGAGGATGGCCTCCGCCCTGAAGAGGAACGTCCTTCCAAATTGAGTTAATCTTGCAGAGCGCGGGAAACGATCGAAAAGCTTGGCACCGAGTTCAGCTTCAAGCTTCAGAATCTGTTGTGATAGTGAGGGTTGCGCCACATTCTCGGCTTTGGCGGCGCGCGTGAAGTTACCGTTGTGCGCGACTGCACAAAAGTAGCGCAATTGATGGAGTTCCATGTTTCAGCTCGGTCGCCAGGGAGTTTTGCTTTCTTTTCCCAATGGGTCCCATAGCGACGATATATTAGACCTTTGGCAGGTATGGGTCTAGGCTTCGCGCAGGAGGAACCCAACATGGCTACAGGTGATACTCAATACGGCATCCGCCAGTTTTCTGCTCGCAGCAGCAACCAAAAGCATAAGTCTTGACTAAATCTCACATTAGACATAGTCTAAATGTTTGATGGACGCCAAGGCGATTCAACGGTCCTTCGACGGCAGCGGGTTGCGGTGCACTCCGCAGCGCTATGCCGTGATGGCATTCTTGATGGGACACAACAGTCATCCCACGGCTGCGGAAATCTTCGAAGCCGTGAATCGCGGGGATCCGCGCTCTTCAAGGGCCACGACTTATAACAATCTGCGGGACCTGGTGCAGGCGGGTTTGGTGCGTGAAGTGGCCGTCGAGGGCCGCGCCGCGCGATTCGATGCGAAAGGCATGCGGCATCACCACTTCATCTGCGACCGCTGCGGCAATGTTGAGGACATCGAGTGGTACGACGTGCCCAGGCCTGCCTCGCGCTCTCTCGGTAAGCGGATGCTTCGCGAATGCGAACTCATTTTCCGGGGGCTCTGCACGAAGTGCGCGCTCCGCGACACGCTTCCCGTTAAGTGTCGCAGGCACGTGGATACCCGATGAATGGCGCGCGTCGGCAAAGCGCGGCCGGCGATTGCGCGAATGAGAAAGCCAGGATGGTTTTGTATTTCATCGCAGTCTTTTTGGGCTAGTACGAAGGAGGATGAACTCATGGAAAAAGAACTCGCCAAGCAGGAGCAAAACATGTCAACCGAATCCGAGTGCCCGGTAATGGGCGGCGCTCGCAGACATACGGTCGCCACGAATGCGGACTGGTGGCCGAATCAGCTGAACCTGAAAATCCTGCACCAGCACTCCCCCCTGTCCGATCCTATGGACAAGGGGTTCAACTACGCGGAAGAATTCAAGAGCCTCGACCTGAATGCCGTGATCAAGGACCTGCATGCCTTGATGACGGACTCGCAGGATTGGTGGCCGGCCGACTTTGGCCACTATGGGCCACTTTTCATTCGTATGGCGTGGCACAGCGCGGGTACGTACCGCATCGGCGACGGCCGCGGCGGGGCCGGAGCCGGTCAGCAGCGCTTCGCGCCGCTCAATAGCTGGCCGGACAACGTGAACCTCGACAAGGCGCGCCGGCTGCTGTGGCCGATCAAGCAGAAGTATGGGCGGAAAATCTCCTGGGCCGACCTCATGATTCTCGCAGGCAACGTCGCCCTTGAATCGATGGGCTTTAAGACATTCGGTTTTGGCGGCGGACGCGAGGACGTCTGGGAGCCCGAAGAGGACATCTACTGGGGCCCTGAAGGCAAGTGGCTGGCGGACGAGCGCTACAGCGGCGACCGTGATCTTCAGAATCCGCTCGCTGCCGTGCAAATGGGCCTGATCTATGTGAATCCGGAAGGGCCGAATGGAAAGCCGGATCCGGTTGCCGCGGCACGGGATATCCGAGAGACTTTCGCCCGCATGGCGATGAATGACGAGGAGACCGTTGCGCTCATTGCCGGCGGTCACACCTTCGGCAAAACCCACGGCGCTGGCGATGCGGCACTGGTGGGCCCAGTGCCGGAAGCCGCCAGCATCGAGGAGCAGGGCCTCGGCTGGAAGGGCAAATTTGGCACGGGCAAAGGGGATGACGCGATCGGCAGCGGCCTGGAAGTCATTTGGAGCACGACGCCTACGAAGTGGAGCAACGACTTCTTCGCGAACCTGTTCGGCTACGAATGGGAACTGACCAAGAGCCCGGCCGGTGCGCATCAGTGGAGACCGAAGAATGGCGCAGGCGCCGGTGCGGTGCCGGATGCGCACGATCCGTCAAAGCGTCACGCGCCATCCATGCTGACCACTGACCTCGCCTTGCGGTTCGACCCTGCTTACGAAAAGATTTCACGGCGCTTCTACGAGCATCCGGATCAGTTCGCAGACGCGTTTGCGCGGGCGTGGTTCAAGCTGACGCACCGCGACATGGGGCCGATCTCGCGGTACCTTGGCCCGCTGGTTCCGAAGGAGCCCCAGCTGTGGCAAGACCCTGTTCCCGCCGTGGAGCATAAATTGATCGGGGAGCAGGACATTGCTGCGCTGAAGGCGAAGATCCTCAAATCCGGACTGTCGATCTCCCAACTGGTCACGACTGCCTGGGCATCGGCGGCGGCGTTCCGCGGCTCCGACAAGCGCGGTGGGGCGAACGGGGCGCGCATTCGACTCGCGCCACAAAAGGATTGGGAAGTGAACCAGCCGGCTGAACTGGCGAAGGTTCTGCGGGCGCTGGAGGCGATCCAAAAGGATTTCAATAGTTCGAAGTCACGCGGGAAGAAGGTCTCGCTTGCTGACCTGATCGTTCTGGGCGGCTGCGCAGCCGTCGAGGAAGCTGCGAAAAGGGCCGGGCACAAGGTGAAGATTCCTTTCTCGCCGGGGCGCACGGATGCTTCGCAGGAGCAGACCGACGTGCACTCATTCGCCGTAATGGAGCGGACCGCGGACGGGTTCCGCAACTACCTCCGGAACGGACACCAAATGCCGGCGGAGGAGCTGCTGGTGGATCGGGCGCAGTTGCTGACGCTGACTGCCCCCGAGATGACAGTACTCATCGGTGGCCTGCGCGTCCTGAATGCGAACTTCGGGCATTCCAAACACGGCGTCTTCACCAAGCGGCCCGAGACGCTGACGAATGATTTCTTCGTCAACCTGCTGGACATGAATACGAAGTGGGAGCCCTCCTCTACATCCGAAGGCGTGTATGAGGGGCGCGATCGCGCGACGGGCAAAATCAAGTGGACCGGCACGCGTGTCGACCTTGTGTTCGGTTCGAACTCGCAGCTCCGGGCGATCGCTGAAGTCTATGCATGTGACGACTCGAAGGAGGCGTTTGTGAAGGACTTCGTGGCTGCGTGGAACAAGGTGATGAACCTTGATCGCTACGACCTTGCCTAAGTCGGCGGAAAAGAGAGCTGTCAACTTGGTACTAACACCTCACCCAAGCCGCCCGCGACGATATGCGAGCGGATCTCGTAGGGTCCGAGTTTGTCGCCCACGGTAAGCGGCATATGACTGATTGAGGGATGTGTCTATTTTCGATACAGCGGTTGCCACAGCAGTTTGGGTCGTCGCAACATTCTTGAGAAGCCATGCGCTTCCCCCTGTCAACGACAGTAAATCTATTGCGGCGGCTACGGTTGTAGCGGCTGGGTTTAGGGTCACATTCTGTTGCGTTTTTGCTTGCACTTCTAGCCTGAATGTACCTCCTCGCCGTGCCACAAAGATCGGTGTAATTGGTTCGGACGTCAGTATAGTCGTGAGGCATTGTGGCGGGCTAGCGTGCTCGTCGATCGAAATCTGGAAAAGTGGAATCTTCTGAATTGTGTTGTCCGGCATTGTAATCGACGAGACAAGTGAAATGCTTTTGGCATCCGTCTTGAAAAACTTGCGCACCCAGCTGAAAAAACTAGCATCAACGCATTTCTGTCCGCCGAGATCCTGTCTTAGGTTCTCCACATGAAGTTGGACATAGAAGGTACCTGATTAAGCTTGACCTTGCGTTTGTGCTGAGCCTCCAACGCGTCCGATCCAACAGGTATCCACGTGTTATTGAAGTTGAGGAAGTAAGAACCTTCGGTGTGCTTCTCCTCCGTGGCCCTGCCGTTCGCGCCTTTCACGAGCACGACATTCGGCTTGATTTTACCGTTCGGGTGATACGCAGCACGTGCGTACCGCCAGCGCTTGCCTTGAAGCTTCACGTACTTGTAGATCGAAAATTTTCCAGCCATAAGAAATTCCTCTGTTTGGCTAATACTGAGATTTGAGGATTTCTTAGGAAATGCTTTAGGAAGGAATCCAACCCATTGAAAACAAAGAACTGGCGGAGGAGGAGGGATTCGAACCCCCGAGGCCCTTTCGAGCCCAACGGTTTTCAAGACCGCCGGTTTCAACCGCTCACCCACTCCTCCGGTTCCAATTCTAGCGTACTCCATGAGTTAGCGGCCACCTTCGGACACTTTCGGTACCAATTCGGGAGAACAAGGGGGCCGGTTACTTTCGATAGATAATGCCGTTTTTCATTACGAAGGAAACTTTCTCCAGGGCGGCGATGTCGTCGAGGGGGTTACCCGGGACGGCGACTACATCGGCGGCGTAGCCGGGCTTAAGGACGCCGATTTTATCTTGCCAGCCCAATAATCTTGCGCCATTCAGGGTGCCTGCCTGGATGGCAGCCAGCGACGACATTCCGAATTTCACCATCAAGACAAACTCGCGGGCTTGCGTGCCGTGCGGGAATGGGCCGACGTCAGAACCCATTGCGATGGGAACGCCAGCGGCAAGCTGCTTTTTGAATTCACTGGCGTGTAGGTCGCGCAACTGGCGTTCGCGTTTGGCAACTTCGGGGGTAACGGCGCGGTCCCCAAAATATTCGGTTATGGCAAAAGTGGGGACAGCGAAGATTTGTTTGTCGCGCATGAGTCGCATGGTTTCATCGCTCAGTTGATAGGCATGGTCGATGGATTCTACGCCAGCGCGAGCTGCATAGAGGGCTCCGGGCTCACCGGTGGCGTGGACCGCGATGCGATTGCCTGTGCGCGCAGCCTCGCGCACAGCGGCGACGAGTTCGTCTTCGGTGTACTGGAATGGAGTGGAGAAGCGGCCGTTCTTCCCCGAGTCAGCACCAGTCTCGTAAATCTTGATGAAGTCCGCGCCCTCCTTGATTTGCTCGCGGATGACCGTGACGAGTTCGGCGGCATCGTTGGCGTAAGTAGCGTTGGGAAGCACGTGCTGCTCAGGGTTGTAGCCGATGGCATCTTCGTGGCCGCCGAGAATGTTGATGGCATTGCCGCTGATGCGCAGGCGCGGACCGGGAATCTGGCCCTGATCTATGGCATTGCGGACCGCCGTGTCGGCGGAGCCTGCTCCTTCAGTGCCCATGTCACGCTCCGCAGTGAATCCTGCCATGAGGTCGTCACGAGCTGCGAGGGTCGCCGCGATGGTGCGCTGGGGAACGGATTCCTGAACGGTTTGAAGGTCCTCCGCACCGGGGTGAAGGAAGAGGTGGACGTGCGCGTCGATGAGGCCGGGAAGAAGCGTGGTATCGCCGAGGTCAATGATTTCGGCGCCGGAAGGGCGCGTGACTTTCGCGCCGACTTCGACTATGGCGTCGCCAGAGATCAGAATTTCGCCGGGGGCTGAGATGTGGCCGGATTCGACGTCGAGCAAGCGCGCGGCGTGGAGGACGATTGCGTGCGCGCTTGGCCCAGGTTGGGGCTGTGTCGATTGCGCAACGAGTGGCGCACAAGAAAGAAGCGTCAGAACGAAGGCTGGGAAGGTGCGCGATGCTTTCATGAGTTCGCGATGATAGTAGCATGCGGTGCGGAAAACGGGAGAGGCCGCGTATGAGAAGCGCTAATGGGTTTCGCCAGTGGGTCCCCAATTAACGAACCATAATTTGCCAAGACATTTCAGGAAGTCGTGATATTATGCGTTACAGTAAGCGGTTTTTTATGGCATTTTTCGTAAAATTCTCGGGATAACGCTTCCATCCAAACAGAACCTGCCGCGAGCAAGAGGAGAGCAAAGATGGCTTTTGACTCAAGACGTGGCTTCCTGAAACGCGCTTCGGTTGCCGGCATGGCCTTTTCTGCCAGTCATCTCTTGGCGCCATTCCTGCGAGCTCAGACTGGCGGTCCAGCCAGTGCCATATTTCGCGTGGATCTCGATTCGCGGCGAACCCTTCCGGCCCTCGATCGCAACATCTTCGGTTCCTTTCTCGAGCACCTGGGTCGCGCCATCTACCAAGGAATTTACGACCCGAATTCCAAATTCGCCGATGCCAATGGATTCCGCAAGGATGTGCTAGAGGAAATTCAGAAGCTGCAAGTCCCCATTATCCGCTATCCGGGAGGGAATTTCGTCTCGGGGTACCACTGGCTGGACGGCGTAGGCCCCAAGCAGGATCGTCCCAAAGTGCTGGATAAGGCCTGGAACACGCTTGAGACCAATCAATTCGGAATCAACGAATTTCTAGCGTGGTGCAAGATCGTCGGAACGCAGCCGCTGCTCGGCCTGAATCTCGGCACCGGGACTCCCGAGTCAGCCGCCGCGCTCGTGGAGTATTGCAACATTGAAAAGGGCACGAAGTGGAGTGACTTGCGGCGGAAGCACGGCATTGCCGATCCTTACCAGGTCAAGCACTGGTGTCTTGGCAACGAGATGGATGGTCCCTGGCAGATCGGCCACATGTCTGCTGCCGAGTACGGCGAAAAGGCCGCCGATGCTGCGCGGCAAATGCGTTATGTGGACTCTTCGCTCAAACTCATCGCCTGCGGCTCCAGCGGACCCACAATGCCCACCTATCTGGAATGGGACCGCGAAGTTCTCGAACAGTGCTTCGACTATGTGGATGCCATCTCGCTGCATCGCTACTTCGATAACACTTCCGAAACCGGCGGAGACTCCGCGAAGTTCCTGGCCCTCAATCTCAGCATGGAGCGGCAAATCGGGGAGGTTGCCGCTGTTTGCGACTACGTGCAAGGCCGCAAGCGTTCACCGAAGAAGCTCTGGCTGTCTTTCGACGAATGGAATGTCTGGTACCGTGCCCGCAGCGGCTCTGCCATGGACGGCGACCGCAAGGAAGCGCCGCACATGCTCGAGGAAGTGTACAACCTCGAAGACGCTCTCCTGGTGGGCGGCTTGCTCAATTCGTTGCTGCGCAACTCCAACCGCGTGCGCGTCGGGTGCCTCGCGCAACTGGTAAACGTCATCGCGCCGATCATGACCAATGCAAACGGTTTCTACCGTCAGACCATCTACTACCCCTACAACTGGGCGCTGCAATACGCCCGCGGCGCTGTGTTGGACGTTTTGGTGGAACCCGGGCCTTCCTACGAAGTGCCCGGCTATGGACAAGTTCCTTATCTGGACGTGGCCGGAACGATCAACCCGGACGATGGTACGCTTTCCCTCTTCGTCCTCAACCGCGATCTTTCTAAATCGCATCAGCTCGAACTGAACTGGGAAGCCAAAGCTGGGAGCCGCCTGCTGACTTCGTATGTGCTGACGGGCAGTGACTTGAAAGCGGTGAACGGTTTCGATGCACCACAGAGAGTTGCTCCACAGGCCGCGGAGAAACCCCTGACGAGCGGCAGTGTGACAAAGATTGAGCTGCCGCCGCGTTCCTATTCCGTGTACCAGTGGGGAATTTAGTCTTTTCCGAGGAGAGGGTGGATCGGCCGCTCTTCGTTCAAGCAGGCAACAGCCTGGCATGAAAGGATTTCGTCCAAGATGAAAACCCGAATTTACGTTTCGGCTTTGCTAGTCGTTAGCTTTTTGTGCATGGCCCGCGGGGCCAGTGTTGCTTCGCATGCCGGGGATAAAGACGCATCCGGCGGTGCAAAACTGGCCACGCAAACACCCGCCGGAACCAAGTCGCCCGACGCGAATCCCATCCTCGCTGCTACTCCTCCGATGGGGTGGAACAGCTATGACGGTTACGGAACGACGATCGACGAAGCCCAGGTGAAAGCCAACGCTGCTTGGTTTGCCGAACATCTGAAACCGCATGGTTGGGAATACATCGTGATTGACATGGAGTGGTTCGTCACCAATCCCACGCCGGAAGGGAATGGGAAGAACTCTGTCTACGCTCTCGATTCCTATGGCCGCTACATTCCCGCAGAAAACCGGTTTCCCTCTTCCGCTGGCGGAAAAGGTTTCAAGCCCATCGGCGACTACATCCATTCGCTCGGCCTGAAGTTCGGCATCCATATCCTGCGGGGGATCCCCAAGAAGGCGGTTGCATCGAACGCCCCCATCGCGGGCTCCTCCTACCACGCTTCCGATGCGGCAGACACAGGGGAGACCTGTCCCTGGAATCCGGACAACTTCGGCGCGGACGCCACAAAGTCAGCGGCGCAGGCCTACTACGATTCCGTCGCCTCTCTCTACGCCAGTTGGGGAGTCGATTTAATCAAGGTGGATTGCATCAGCAGCCGTCCGTACCGCGGCGAGGAAATTCGCATGTTAAGTGCCGCGCTCGCGAAAACGGGCCGCCCCATTGTGCTGAGCCTCTCGCCCGGAGCAGCCCCGATCGAAAAAGCGGAAGAGATGCGCAAGTATGCCCAAATGTGGCGCATCTCCGACGACATCTGGGATTTGTGGCACAGTGATGTGCCGTACCCGCAAGGCCTCGGCGATCAATTTCAAAATGTTCTGAAATGGGCGGGGCTCGCGCAACCCGGCCATTGGCCTGATGCAGACATGCTGCCGCTTGGCTATCTTGGCCCCGCTCCCGGCTGGGGCCAACCACGCCAGTCACGGCTGAGTCGCGATGAGCAGCGCACCCTGATGAATTTGTGGTCCATTTTCCCCTCGCCTTTGATGATCGGTGGGGAGCTGCCCAAAGCGGATGCCTGGACGGTTTCCTTGCTCACCAACCCGGAAGTCCTCGCGGTGGATCAGCATTCCTCCGGAAATCATCCCGTGATTGCCACCACTTCGGTCGTCGTCTGGCTCGCCGAGCCTTCTTCGCATGACGGCTACTACCTTGCGGCATTCAACCGCGGGAATTCCACGCTGGATCTCCATTACTCCTGGAAAGAACTTGGCCTCAAGGACAGCGAGTATGTACAGAGAGATCTTTGGGAGCGCAAGGATCTATCTTCGGCGAAAGCTTTTGACGTCAATCTGCCGGCTCACGCCAGCGTGCTTTACAAGCTGAAGCCGCTCCGTACGCCGGCCCAGTAATTTGATGAACGTGTGATTGGCAGTACGAGGCGCTCAACTTTTTCGCCGCAAGAATGTGCCACGACAATCATAGGACTGTGCCGAGTTTGAGAGAAAAATCATGCCTGCCACAATGAAGAGTATCGCGCGAGACCTGGGCGTCTCTGTCGTCACCGTCTCGAAAGTCCTGCACAATCATGCGGACATCAGCCCCGAAACGCGAAAACGCGTTCTCCGCCGCATCAAGGAAGTCAACTACCAGCCAAATCTCTCCGCCCGCGCGCTTTCTACGGGTCGCACCAGCCTCGTCGGCTTGATTGTGCCGGACCTCGTTCATCCCTTCTTCGCCCAGGTTGCCAAGGGCATTTCGGCGCGCCTCGCCGCGCAAGGATACAGCCTGATCATCGCGTCTTCCGAGGAGAATCCTCAACTGGAACGCCGCGAAGTGGACCAAATGATGGCACGCAGCGTGGATGCTCTGATTCTGGCATCCGCGGAATCTGATTCCACCAGCCTCGTGAAGCTGACGGAGCGCGGCGTTCCGTTCGTTCTGCTCGACCGGAAGATTCCGGGCTTCCCGGCGCATTTCGTGGGTATTGATGACGTGATGGCTGGCTCGCTTGCAACCCAGCATCTGATTGATGTCGGCTGCAAAACGATTGCCCACATTGCCGGTTCCGAGGTCAGCACCGCGATTGATCGCCAGGCTGGCTACGTTGCGACACTAGCCAAATATGGTCTGAGCCTTCCAGAGGGTTATATCGTCAAGCATGGAGGCGGCGATGACGCGGGAGACACAAGCGGCTACGGCGCCATGAAGCAGCTTTTGCAGTTGCATCCCCGGCCTGACGGCGTGTTTTGCTGCAACGATCCTTTGGCCATGGGTGCTTTCCGCGCCATCCTCGAAGCTGGATTGGAAGTGCCTAAGGACATTGCCGTGGTGGGCTGCGGAAACGTCCACTATGACGATCTCCTGCGCGTTCCTCTCACCAGCCTCGACCAGGATGCTGCCGGCCTCGGTGAAAGCGTCGCCCGCCTGGCCCTGAACATCATCAAGAAGAAAAACGGCAGTCCACCGGTGAGCGTTCTCCTCCCCGCCCGGTTGGTGGTGCGTGCCTCCACACAAAAATAGCGTGCTGATCGAACTCTAGGGGAACTCCTGCACCACTTGGGTGCCTTCAACAGCCGCGAAAGCTCCATCATTTTGCACTGGAAAATCGTTTACTGTATCGCTTAGATTTAAGCCGTGATATTTTTCTCTTCGCTCCACGAAAGGTCTCCCTTTCCCCATGGCTCTCTCTCTGTTTAGCCTCGCTGACAAAACTGCCGTCGTGCTCGGCGGCACTAGTGGATTGGGTCGTACGCTGGCTCTCGGGCTGGCGGACGCCGGTGCCGATGTGGTTGTCTCCGCGCGCAGGCAGGCACTCGTCGATGCGACGGCCTCGGAAATTGAAGCCAAGGGCCGCAAGACACTCCGGGTTTTGTCTGACGTGCGCAACAAAGAGTCGCTCGTTCAGCTCCGCGACGCCGTCTTGAACGCCTTCGGCAAGGTGGACATTCTCGTGAACGCGGCCGGCATCACCCGCAAACTCCCTACTCTGGAAATGACGGAAGACGACTGGAACGCAATCTTGGACACCAATCTCACCGGCACGCTGCGGGGCTGCCAGGTTTTCGGCGAGCCCATGCTCAAGCGCGGTTACGGCCGTGTGATCAACATCGCCTCTCTTGGGACGAATCTCGGGTTGTACCAGGTGGCCGCCTACTGCGCCAGCAAAGCGGGTGTCGGCTCGCTCACAAAATCGCTGGCTGTGGAATGGTCGCGGCATGGCGTCCTTGTCAACGCCATTATTCCTGGCGTCTTTCGTACAGATTTGAATGCTGCGCTGCTGGACGGCACCGCTCGCGGGCGCGAATTCCTGATGCGCACGCCCATGGGCCGCTACGGCAAGGCCGAGGAACTAGTTGGCGCCGCCGTGTTTCTTGCTTCCGACGCCTGCGCCTTCGTTACTGGGCAACTTCTCGCTGTGGATGGCGGCATCCTCGCCAGCGGTGTGAACCAATGAGCGCCCTCAGCGGTGAAACAGCAGTGGCCGTTCGCAGGCAGCTTGGTTGGATGCCAGCTTATGCCCCTTCCACCTTCCATTGGAACTGGTCGCCAGGGAAGCCTGAAAACAATGCTTGAGCGAATTGATGCTCACCATCACCTCTGGCGTTACTCGAAAGAGCAGTACGGCTGGATTGCCGAAGACATGGGCGCGCTGGCACGGAATTTTCTTCCAGAAGATCTGCGGCGAGAGCTTCTGGCTTCTGGAATTCATGGCAGCATTGCTGTCCAGGCCCGGCAGGCTCTTGAGGAGACATCTTTGCTGCTGCGCTTTGCCAATGAATTTGACTTTATTCGTGGAGTCGTGGGTTGGGCACCCCTGGCCAGCCCGGAGTTCCCGGCGGTCCTCGAGCGCTTGCAGGAATCCGAGAAACTGAAGGGCCTCCGCCATGTGATTCAGGATGAACCCGACAATGACTTCATGCATCGGCCGGACTTTAATGCGGGTGTTGCGCTATTCAAGCAATACGGCTTGGTCTACGACATCTTGATCTTTGAGCGTCATCTTCCGGCGGCCCTCTCCTTCGTGGATCGTCATCCTGCGCAGGTATTCGTCTTGGATCATATTGCCAAACCGCGCATTCGCGACCGCGAACTCGAACCCTGGCGGAAGAACATTCGCGAGCTTGCTCGCCGGGAAAATGTCTATTGCAAAGTGTCCGGCATGGTAACGGAGGCGAACTGGAAGAACTGGTCCCCAGCGGACCTGCAACCCTATTTCGATGTCGTCCTGCAAGCCTTCGGTCCTAAACGTTTGATGGCCGGTTCGGATTGGCCTGTCTGCCTTCTGGCGACGACCTACCTAACGTGGTTTTCAACGGTGGACGACTTCATCCGTCCCCTCTCCCTCGCGGAGCGCGAAATGATTCTTGGCGGTGTGGCAAGTGATGTGTACTCCCTGGCGCGCGGAACTTCCGCAGTCGGGAAAGGATAGACGATGGCCAATCATCAAGTGGAGGGGGCCCCCGGCGCAACGGTGTCGCCTGCCCGGCATTCGTTGTTTCCTGCAGGGCAGATCGTTCCCTTCATCCTGGTCACCGCACTTTTCTTCCTTTGGGGAATCCCCAACAACCTGAACGACGTCCTCATCCGGCAGTTTATGAAGTCCTTCGAGATTTCCCGATTTCAAGCCGGGCTCATCCAATCCGCCTTCTACATGGGCTATTTTCTTCTGGCGATTCCCGCGGCGCTGCTGATGAAGCGCGCGAGCTACAAAGCGGGATTCGTACTAGGCTTGCTGCTTCTTGCCGCCGGCTGTTTCTTGTTCTGGCCGGCCGCACTGCACAGCAGTTACGCTTTTTTCTTATTCGCGCTCTTTGTCATTGCCAGCGGGCTTTCCTTTTTGGAGACGGCCTCCAATCCCTTTATCGCCCAACTCGGCGATCCGGACAGTTCGGAGCGGCGTCTGAATTTTTCGCAGGCGTTCAATCCTTTGGGCGCAATCACGGCGGCTCTGATCGGCACGGTCTTCATCTTTTCAGGTGTCGAGCTGGAACCACAGGAAATTGCGGCGCGCCAGGCGGCGCATACTTATCAGGCGTATCTTCGCTTTGAAACGTTGCGCGTTGTTCGTCCTTATCTGGTAATTGGTATCGTCGCAGTGGTTTGGGCTTTGCTCATCCTTCGGACGAAGTTCCCGCTGATTACCAGTGAAGACGAGGCCGACCACAGTGAGCATGGCAGCTTTCGCCAATTGCTCAGCCAAAGGCATTTTCTCCTTGCCGTCATCGCGCAGTTCTTTTACGTCGGAGCCCAGGTCGGCACGTGGAGCTATTTCATTTCCTACGTTCAGGATTACGCGCACATGCCCGAAAAGATTGCCGGCTACCTGCTCGTTGGCACGCTCGCAGCCTTCGGCGTGGGCCGCTTCGGCTCTGCGTACTTAATGCGCTTCATCTCACCGGGCCGTCTGATGGGCGCCTTCGCCGCGGCGAATATTGTCCTGGTCTCCGTCGCAGTCCTCCACCCGAGTTGGATCGGCATCTGGTGCATCTTTCTCACCAGCTTCTTCATGTCGCTCATGTTCCCCACGATTTTCGCGCTTGGCCTGAAAGGCCTCGGCCCGAACACAAAGATCGGCGGTTCCTTTCTGGTCATGGCGATTGTCGGCGGCGCGGTTCTCACTCCGGTCATGGGCCTGATCTCGGAGAAGTTTCACAGTTTAGCTCTGGCCTACTCAATTCCACTTATCGCTTACATCTATATTTGTGGTTACTCGTTTCTGGGCTCACGGCGTGTGGATATCCCCGAAACAGTTGCCGAACCCGGGAGGTAGAGCTGTGCCATCTCCATTTAGTCTATCCACCAGGGAGTCTACTGGCGCCCGAGGAGGGCAAATGAAAAGAAATCGGTTGCGAAATAACGTCTGGCGAATTTATTGCTCCGCGGCGTGTCTGGGTCTTCTGCTTCTCGGCCCGGCCCACGTTCTTGCACAAGACTCTTCCTCAAGCACAAAGCCAACTGCGTCTCAATCCCCGCATGAAATGGATCAAGCCTGGCAAAAAGCCAGCGCCAAATACGACGGCGCGCGTAAAGCTCTCCTGACCAGCGTAGAGCGGACTGCGAATGCCGGCCCTTATCGTCCCGATTGGGAATCACTTCGCCGCTACGAAACTCCGGACTGGTACAAGGACGCCAAGTTTGGCATCTTCATCCATTGGGGCGTCTATTCGGTCCCGGCTTTTGGCAACGAATGGTATCCGCGCAACATGTATCAGGAAGGCTCCGACGAATACAAGCATCACCTTGCCACCTACGGCCCTCCCTCGAAGTTTGGCTACAAAGATTTCATTCCTCGTTTCAAGGCCGAGCATTTCGATCCCGTCCAGTGGGCTGAGCTCTTTAAGGCTTCAGGCGCCAGGTATGTCGTTCCAGTCTTTGAACACCACGATGGTTTCGCCATGTACGACAGCGGCCTCTCCGATTGGACCGCCGTAAAAATGGGCCCGCACCGCAATCTCTATGGCGAACTCGCCAAAGCCCTGCGTGAACGAGGCCTCCGCTTGGGCGCTTCCTCCCACCGCATCGAGCACAATTTCTTCCTCGAGGGCGGCCGGAAGATCGATTCGGACGTGAACGATCCCAGGTACCTCGCATTCTACGGTCCCGCGCACACCTGGTTGGACGGAAAGAAGACCCTGCTCCAGGATTGGACCTATCTGAGCAACGAGTACCTCGATGATTGGCTCGCGCGCGATGCGGAAATTGTGGAGAAGTACGAGCCGGACATTATGTACTTCGATTGGTGGATCGGGCAGCCCAATGCCCGCAGGCATGTTGCGAAGTTCGCCGCTTTCTACTACAACCACGCCGCAAGTCAGGGCAAGGTGTCCGTCATCAACTACAAGGACAGCGCCCTCGAGGAACACTCCGCCGTGCTGGATATTGAGCGCGGCCAGTTGTCGGGCATTCGCCCGCTCTATTGGCAGACGGACACTTCCATCAGCAACAAATCCTGGGGCTACATCGAGAACGACACTTTCAAATCAGCCGAAACAGTGGTTCACCAGCTCGTTGACATCGTCAGCAAAAACGGCAATCTCCTCCTCAATGTTGGACCGCGTTCCGACGGCACTATACCCGAGCAAGTCCAAACGATCCTCCGCGACATCGGTGCCTGGCTCAAAGTCAACGGGGAAGCCATCTACGGCACTCGTGCCTGGACCAAGTTCGGCGAAGGCCCCACGGCAGTCGTCGAGGGCGCTTTTCACGATACAGACACGAAATCTTTCACCGCTCAGGATTTCCGCTTCACCACCAAGGGCAATTCTCTGTACGCCATCGAATTGGCTTGGCCCGAATCGGGGGAAGCCGTCATCCACTCTCTGAGCGAGGCCGCGCTCTCCGGCCAGAACATTGTTTCGATCTCGCTCTTGGGTCAGGGATCTCCGCTGACGTACCAACTCAAACCCGATGGCTTGCACATTCAGTTGCCGCCGCAGAAAGCAGGTAACTACGCCTACTCGTTCAAAATCGAATTCCAGAGGCCCCCGTCGATCCGCGTTCCCTAGGACCGATGAGCACAAGCGGCTCGACCCGTTCAGGCAGCTCTGCAAGTCGGCAATCTTGACTTTTTTTAACGAAGTGCGTTACAGTAAACGATAACTGTATCGCTTTTTGGAGGAATCATATGTCTCATGACGATCTTGTGCTTGTGACTGGTGCCGGTGGCTTTATCGGCGGCAATCTCGTTGCTTCCCTGCGGGCGCAGGGCTACAAGCGTATTCGCGCTGTCGACATCAAGCCGTTACCTCATTGGTACCAGCGATTCGCGGACGTTGAGAATCTCTCTTTGGATCTGAACGAGAAGCAAAACTGCGAGACGTCGGCCAAGGGCGCCCGTGACATCTACAATCTGGCCGCCAACATGGGCGGCATGGGATTCATAGAGAAAAACAAAGCCCTTTGTATGCTCTCGGTGCTGATCAACACGCATATGCTTCAAGCAGCCCTGAAATACGGCGTAGCTCGCTACTTCTACTCATCGTCGGCCTGCGTCTACAACGGTGACAAGCAAACGAGCTTTGAAGCGCCCCTGCTGAAGGAAGCAGATGCCTATCCCGCGCTGGCCGAGGACGGCTACGGCTGGGAAAAGCTGTTTTCCGAGCGCATGTGCCGTCACTTCCGCGAGGACTTCGGCCTCTACACGCGAGTGGCGCGCTTCCACAATGTCTACGGCCCCTGGGGAACGTGGTTTGGCGGGCGAGAGAAAGCCCCGGCTGCCATCTGCCGAAAAGTGATTGAAGCGAAATTGTCCAAGAAGCACGAAATCGAGATCTGGGGCACGGGAAACCAGACGCGCAGCTTCATGTACATTGATGATTGCTTGGAGGGCATCCAGAAGATCATGAATTCGGCAATTCTGGAACCCATCAACCTGGGCTCGAGTGAGGCCGTCAGCATCAACCGGTTGGCGGATCTTGTGGAAGGGATTGCCGGCCTCCACCTGGAGCGCAAGCACGACCTGAACGCACCGCTGGGCGTAAACGGACGCAACAGCGACAACACGCTGATCAAGAAATACCTGAACTGGGAGCCCAGCATCCCTTTGCAGGCTGGCCTGGAAAAGACCTACGCCTGGATTTACGACCAGTACCTTGCGCGGGAGAAGGGTGCGGCTGGGGTTGTCCAGGAATTCACTAACACGTAATCCTGAGCTCGGGCCAGAGCGTGACGTTCATGCCGAACATGACGAGCATGTGGGACTATCTGATCGTTACGGCCGCGAATGATCAGCAAGCCAGGGCTTACGACCATCAGATTCAGCAGCGTCAGAAAACCGGCGAAATTCCCCAGGTTCGCAATTGTCTTGTAATTCCTGATATCGATGGCAAGCGCATTGGTAGCGGCGGAAGCACACTCCATTCGCTTGCCTGCGTTCTGCAGCGCGAACGGCCCGGCGTTGGTCCTGCCAGTTTCGAGGAAGCCGAGGCGATTCTGAGTGGCCTTCGTATCCTGATTGTCCATGCCGGTGGCGACTCCCGGCGCCTTCCGGCGTACTCCCATTGTGGCAAGATGTTCGTTCCTATCCCAGTCCAGGGCCGACCCTCAGTCGCTTCAACTATTTTTGACCGGCTCGTGCCTGCATTTCTCAAGCTTCCGGAAGCATCTCGGGGGCAAGTGGTGGTTGCCTCCGGCGATGCTCTGATTCTGTTCGACGCTTCAGCCGTGGAGTTTGCTCGCCCAGGTATCACGGCGCTGGGATCCTTCGCTTCTTCGAAAGATGCGGCTCATCACGGTGTTTTTTGCGCCGCCAAGAATGGCTCGGTAAAACGGTATTTGCAGAAGCCATCGCCTGACGCGCAACTCGCTGCCGGGGCAGTCAACGCTCAGGGAGAATCCGTACTTGATCTTGGCGTGATGAGTTTTGACGCCAGCGCCGCTGTCCAGTTGCTGCGTGCCTTCTTCGCGAGAACTCCCCAGAAACATGGAGAGCCTGCGCTGGATTGGAAAACGCAGGTGCGCGTGGCGCTTTATTCCAACGGTATCGACCTGTACCGGGAAATTTGTTGCGCGCTCGGGACCGATACGACTTTCGAGCAGTATGCAGACACCGTGCGTGCAAGCGGCTCAACCCTTGATCGCCCCCTCCTCGCGGAGTGGTTCGCTTTCCTGCGACGCATCCCCTTCAATCTCGACATTCTACCTCGTTGCGAGTTTCTCCACTTCGGCACGACTCGTCAGTTGATTACGAGTGGAATCGCTCTGCTTGCAGAAGACTCAGGTAAACCTGCGCAGACCTCCTTGATCCTGAATAGCGATATTCAATCTGAAATCACCGCGGATCACGCGTGGATTGAAGGTTGTTCTGTCCGTGGCACCTTGACCCTCGAAGGTTTCAATGCCATCGTCGGTGTTGACGTTGTGGAACCCCTCAGGCTCCCGAAGGGTGTCTGCTTGGACATCTCAGCCGGTATCAGCCGCAAAGGCGAAAGTGTTTGGTTCCACCGGTATTACGGCATCGATGATACGTTTAAGCACTCAGCCGAAGACGGAGGCACATTTTGTGGCCGGCCTCTTCGGAAGTGGCTGAGTGCGATCGGTGCGGTCCCGTCCGATATCTGGCCATTCGAGGCGCCGCAGCGCGAGCGCACTCTGTGGAACGCGCGCGTGTTTCCGGCATTGCCGGAACACCAGGATTTTCGGGGCTGGTTGTGGCTTTTGGATGTCGAGTCCGCAACCCCAGCGCAAAAGAAGAGCTTCCTGGCCGCGGACCGGTACAGTTCTTGCGAAATCGCAGTCCGGGTTGACCAAACCCAGTTTCAACTGCGGCGTTCGCGGATTCAATCGGCCCGGATGTCCTATGGTGATCGAGGACGCACTTAGGTCCAGACTCAAGGGTCCATTGTTGACAATAGTTGCAGTGAACGCCGTAGCGAGTTCTAGCAGGGACGGTGACTATGCTGAAAAATGGAATCCTCAATCCCGCCATCAATTCATTGTTGAGCCGCGTCCGTCACACCAACACGCTGGTTATCGCGGACCGCGGGTTCCCCTACTGGCCACAAATCGAAACTGTCGATATTTCTCTCGTCGACAACGTTCCGCGTGTTTTGGAAGTTTTGCGGGCCATTCAAGCCAATTTTGTCATCGGGAAAATCGTGATGGCCGAAGAGTTTCGCCGCGCCAACGATTTGCATACGGTGCACAGCTTCGAGCAGTGTTTCGGCGAGATTCCGGTGACGTTTGAGCCACACGCGCAATTCAAGCAACGCGTACCCTTGGCGATTGGCCTGATTCGGACCGGTGACACCGTGCAGTACGCGAACGTCATTTTGGAGTCGGCTTAGTTCTGGTGTCTGCAATTGCCCGGGAAAAGGATGCCCCCTTTGCAGTGGTACCGCTCAAGAACTAGTGCCGTTCCAACTATTTGGGCCAAATGACGGTCCAAGCATCTGACACGAACGCGGAGTGAGTATTCTCGAAGGGATTTGCTGGAACAAGTTGGAACGGCACTAGTTGACGATCATGGCCTGGAAAAGAGCGCCAAAGATGAGCAACCCCATTGGAAGGATCCCTTATCGAATGGCACTGGCTGGTGGTTGGATTGATCAGCCCTTTGTGTCCAGGCTCAACCCTGACCCGCCGGGTTCCATGGTGGTCGTCGGACTGGAGCCCACCTTCCGCTTCATGGACCGCGCCGGAATGGCCACCAGCACGCGAAGAATCGCCGAAGAGCTTTGGAACGGGGCCTTGCCAGAAAAAGATCCAGTGGCGCTGGTGCGGGAACTATATGAAGCAGAAAACAAGGGGAAGGCCAACCCGTCCGGTTCTCAGGACATGGCCGGCCTGATCCTGCCCGGTCTCAACAGGCTAGACTACGACTATGGGTTCGCCGGTGGATTGTTTCCCGCCGACGTCGAATCCTGCAATGATCCTGACGTTGGACGCTGGCTGGAGGATGTGATTCATCTTCTGCCGATCACACAGCGTCCCGATGGCTACAGTCCCCTTGACGAACAACACTTGAACGCCGAGTGGGTGCGTCGCCTGGGCCAATCCGGGAAGGCCTGCTTCGCCGCAATCCTGGCCAAAAATACTGCAAAGCTGGGTGACTCCCTGAACGAATGCATGAGCTGTTGGGAAGCGCTTCTTCCAAACACCGTCGCGCATCCGCTCATCACGGTCGACTTGCTTGGCTTGCTGGCTTATTACCAGGAACGCTACGCGGGCGCCATGTATTCGGGTTGCGGCGGCGGGTACCTCTACGTGGTCTCCGAGGAACCGGTGCCTGGCGCAATCAAGGTGAAACTCAGGCTCGCTGCCGAGCGCGAACGAAATGGCCAGGCCGCCGGCAGGGCTCCAGGGTCCGCACGGATGCGCTAAATTTACGGTTTCAACCGTTCACCTACTCCTCCGTTTCCAATTCTGGCGTACTCTATGAATTATCTGCCAATTTGAAGAAGCGCCCGGAAGTACCCGTAACGCCTTTACGAGAATTCTAAGAGGAGACGCCATGAGCAGGTTTCCAACATCGCGCCGTCAATTCCTAAAGCTGGCAGGCGTCGCGGGCGCCGGGTTACTCCGGCCGGGCCCGCCGCTCCTCGAAGGCGCAATCGTCGGAGGTGCGGAGTCGTATGCGACTGAGTCGCCGGCTGATTACACTCTGCGCATCGCGAACGCTCCCCTCGAGCTAGCGCCCAACCGCATCGTGTCTGCTATTACCTACAACGGTCAATTCCCCGGCCCCTTGCTGCGTTTCAAGGAAGGGCAGCAGGCGGTGGTGGACATTTTCAACGACACGGATGCCCCGGAACAACTCCATTGGCATGGCCAGTTTCTTTCGCCGGATGTAGATGGCTCGGCGGAAGAAGGCACGCCTTTCATTCCGGCGCATGGCCAACGTCGCATTGCCTTCACGCCGCGGCCTGCAGGCTTCCGCTTCTATCACACCCACAATCGCGCGGGGGCCGATCTACACGCGGGGCAGTATAGCGGCCAGGTTGGGCCGGTTTACATTGAACCCAAGCGCGAGCCGGGAAACTACGACCGCGAGGTATTTCTCGTCCTCAAGGAGTTTGAACCCACTTTCAGCCGGGGCGGCGACATGGCCATGGATTTCCTCGCTCCCGCCACGAAGGTGCAGGAATTGGAAACTGCCGGCGAGTCCGCAATGAAGGCGTCGCTCGCAAAAGGCATGCCGCACGGCTACGAAGTCGGCTACCGGTTTTTCACGATCAATGGGCGAATGTCAGGCCACGGCGATCCAGTTCGCGTCAAACACGGCGAGCGCGTGCTCTTCCACGTTCTGAATGGCAGCGCCACGGAGATTCGCAGCCTCGCGCTGCCCGGGCACACCTTTCGGGTCGTGGCGCTCGACGGCAACCCCGTACCCACGCCTGCCGAGGTTCACGTGCTCTGGCTCGGGACTGCGGAAAGAATTTCCGCCATCGTCGAGATGAATCATCCGGGCGTGTGGACGATGGGTGATCTTGCGGATGATGACCGCGCTCACGGCATGGGCATTGTGGTCGAGTACGCTGGACACAAAGGCAAACCGGTATGGACCCCGCCGAAGCCGTTCCATTGGAACTATTCGCGTTTCGCGAAACAGAACGCGCACACCTCCGAACCGGATGAACTGATTGAAATGACCTTTGCGAAACAAAACGCCGCGGAACGCGGCTTCAACCTGTGGGCTATTAACGGCCAGGTGTTTTCCGAAGAGATGATGACCGCCTCTTATCATCTACGCTTGGGCCAGCGCTATCGCATCCGCATGCGCAATGCCAGCGACGATATTCATCCCATCCATCTTCATCGTCACTCCTTCGAACTCACAAAAATTGCAGGAAACCCTTTGGCGGGCGTAATGAAGGATGTCGTGATGGTCGGCGGATACCAGGAAGTGGAAATCAGCTTCACCGCGGATAATCCCGGACTCACGCTTTTTCATTGCCACCAGCAACTCCACATGGACTTTGGATTCATGACTCTGTTCGACTACCTCTGAGCAGGAACGGGAGAAAAGAGACTTGGTGACTGTGCCGGGGGAGTCCCTCCTCTACCCCAGCCATAGTGGCTCTCCCCCTGACTAGAAGCTATAAAATCTACCATTGACCGCTTGACCGCACCGCGGGTCTCCTATACGCTCTACCGGCACTAAATTGTGGTTGCCCCCATTTACCTGGGCCCTTCCCTAGCAAGTCCCGTTCGCAGAAAAAGGAGAATCACGAGCATGAAAAAAGTCAGTAGCTTTCTATTGGGATTGTCACTTGCCGTTACTTGCGCCTGTGTGACCGCAGCGCAGGAGAACTCGCCGGGAAACGCGTCAGTCCCGAAAGTGTTGCAGATCACGCGGGAATTCGTCAAACCCGGAAAGGCAGGCATGGCTCACGACAAGGCCGAGGACGCTTTCGTTGATGCAATGAGGCGTGCCAAGTGGCCGACGTACTATTTGGGCATGAACTCGCTTTCGGGCAAGTCGCGCGCCTTGTTTCTGACGTGGTACGACTCCTTCGAAGCGTGGCAAAAAGATGGCGACGCTACGCAAAAGAACGCCGCTCTTTCCTCAGCCTTGGACCGCGCCAGTATGGCCGATGGCGAACTGCTCGAATCGGTCGATCAGGGCGTATTTTATTTCCAGGGAGAGATGAGCCTGCGGCCGCGCTCCGACCTGTCCGGGATGCGCTATCTGGAAGCCACTCTCTTTCACGTGCGCCCGGGCCACTACAAAGAATGGAGTGAGGTGGTGAGGATGGCCAAAGAAGGTTATGAAAAGGCCGTGCCAGGCGCGCATTGGGGCATGTTCGAGGAAATGTATGGCGGCGCTGGCGGCTCCTACCTCTTGTTGACCGCCCATAAGACACTCGCCGAAATCGATCAATCCATTGCGGATGACAAGAAATTCGAGGCGGCGCTGGGTGAAGATGGCATGAAAAAGCTGGACGAACTGTTCGCGGCCAGCGTCGAATCTTCACAGCAGCAACTGTTAGCGGTTAATCCGCACATGAGCTATGTGAAGGAAGAATGGATCAAGGCTGATCCAGGATTCTGGAAGCCCAAAGCAGCTGCCACTTCCGCCACAAAAGCACCGGCCGAGGAGAAGAAAGCAGAGCCTTAGGCACACCCGGGAGCGCGACGTTCCGGCTGATCGCTAGACCGAGCGTGAGAGTCTGTTTGCCCTCGGCTTTTCTGTCAGCCGGAAACTCCTGTTACATACACTGCATTCGGGCTCGTTCCCGTTTAAGTCCAAAATTCTGCATTAGTGGCCGCGTCTTACTTCACGTATTTGTCGGCGGACTAACCGCATTCCCGCTGGCGGTGTGGCGATTCCTGATGGAATCTTGGCAGAATTGCAATTGCAGAAGTGCTCTAAAGTTCGGTCCCCGTCGGCGCAGCCGTGGAACCCTCAATGCGTCTGGCCGTTCTCCCCGGAATGCGGCAGCGCCCGTGCGTCAAAATCAATGCCCCAGAAGTGCGGCGCCGGCGTCAGGAATTCCACTCCCACCCGCTGGCCGCGCTCCCCGCTCTCTCCCAAGAACACAATCCGGCATTCCTGCTCTTCCTGGGTCAGGGGGTTGACCAGCACGAGCATCTCACTGCTGTCCACCTCGTGCCGCAACATCAGCAGACCTCCATGGGCGTTCACCACCAGCGTTTCGCAGATTTCGCGAAACTTCCGCCCATCATGGCTGCGGCCTTGGGCCTGCAGCCGCACCTTGTGGAAGACGCGCTGGCTGCGCCGCGACGCCGTATGGAGCGCTTCGTTCATGTGCCCATCATGGGGTCCTACCCGGAAACCCGTCAATTGCCCTTCCGGACGGGTGTTTCCCAAGTGCCAATTCGCTTTCTGGGGACTGGCTTGTACCCTCTTCCGTCAGGCCTTAGAATAAAAGCAGCGGCTCCGGCATCTTGTCCCGAACCTCGCTCGCATCCCGCTGCCGCGCTTTTCTTGGAAATTCTTAAGGATTTATCTTGGCAAGCGAATTTTTGTGCCCCGGGGGATTTATGAACCTTACTGAATTTATCGAGGGTCGCCGCGAACAGCATCTCGCGGAGCTCCTGGAATTTCTGCGCATTCCTTCCGTCAGCGCCAAATCCGAAAATAAGCCCGATATCGAACGCGCCGCCCAATGGGTTGCCGATCACTTGCGTGCCGCGGGCTTCAAGACCGTCGAAATCGTGCCCACCAATCTTCATCCTCTGGTCTACGCGGAATCCCTCGAAGCTCCCGGGAAACCCACCGTCCTTTTCTACGGCCACTATGACGTGCAGCCCGCCGAGCCCCTCGAACTTTGGACCTCGCCCGCCTTCGAGCCCCAATCGCGCGATGGCAATCTCTATGGCCGTGGCACCGCCGACGACAAGGGCCAGGTGCACATCCACCTGAAAGCCCTTGAATCGCTACACCAGTTGAACGGAAAATTCCCCGTCAACATCAAGGTGCTCATCGAAGGCGAGGAGGAAGTTGGCAGTGTCAGCCTGTGGGATTACGTCCAGAACCACAAGGAAAAGCTGAAGGCTGACGCGCTCCTCGTTTCCGATACCGCCATGCTCGGCAAGGGCGTGCCTTCCATCACCTACGGTCTCCGTGGCCTCAACTACTATCAGATCGAGCTTACCGGCCCGGCGCGCGATCTGCACTCCGGTGTCTATGGCGGTGCGGTCCCCAATCCGCTGACCGTTCTTACTGAACTTTTCGCCAAGCTTCACGATAAAAACTTCCGCGTCACCGTTCCGGCCTTCTACGACGACGTTGCCAAGGTTCCCGCTGCCGAGCGCAAAGCCCTGAACAAATTGCCCTGGAAGGTGAAGGATTTTGAGCGTGCCGTGGGAGCGCCCGCCTACGTCGGCGAAAGGGGCTTCACCTCCGTCGAGCGCTTGTGGATTCGCCCCACGCTCGAATTGAACGGAATCTGGGGTGGCTACCTGGGCGAAGGCGCCAAGACCGTCATCCCCTCGAAAGCTTACGCCAAGTTTTCCACCCGGCTCGTACCCAACCAGGATCCCAAGAAAATCGCCAAGCTCGTCGAAGCCCACATCCGCAAGCTCTTGCCCAAGACCGTGCATTGCAAATTCAGGATCCTGAGCACCGGCAAGCCCTGGGTTGCCGCCTATCAGGCGCCGATTTTCCAGGTCGCCCAGGAGGCCCTGCAAAAGGGCTTCGGCAAGAAAGCTGTGTTCATCCGCGAAGGCGGTTCCATCCCCTTCGTCACGCAGATGCATGACACTTTTAGAGTTCCCTGTGTTCTGATTGGCTTCGGCTTGCCTGATGAAAACGCCCACGCGCCCGACGAGCACATCCTTATGGTGAACTACTTCAGCGGCATAAAGGCCATCGCCTGCTTCTACGAGGACTTGGCGTCCTTGTAGGGGCTCCTGCCGCAGTTTCACAGAGTAGAAAGCTGTTCCCGGCGTCCCTTCGCGTAGTCCCGCAACGCCACGTTCGCGCTCTCGATCATCTTCAGCGCCTCCGCGACCTTCGCCAGATCTTTTCCGCGCAGCACCACGTACAGCTCATCCTCGCCCAACCCCGTGTACACGCGGTTTCCGAGACATCCCAAACTGGTCATCGCTCCATGTTGCATCGAAGCCGGCAGCGCCATGCACGTCGGTCGCCCCAGCGCCGGCGCGCCGCTGCCCACTCCCGCCTGGTTCGCGGCCTCCTGCAACAGCATCGTCCCTGCTGGCCTGCACGCAAATAGACACCACATCCGGGGTCGCCGTAGCCTCTCCCAGTGGTGAATAGCTCACCGCTTTGGGCCCTTTCGCCCCCGCGGGATCTCTGGCACTTCCTCCGGACGGACATATCCCAGCTCAAACATCATTTTCAGCGTCTGCGCAGTCTCTTTCTCGCGCTCCGGCGAAAGCGGGATGTTGTGGGTATAGGCGCCCACCGCGCAGTTAACGTGATTCTCTGGAACGGCATAGAAGGTGCTTCCTTCCGCCGCCAACCTCCAGAAGCTGCAACCCGATGGTTCCGAGCCCTCCAACTTCATGATTCCCGCAGGTTCCGCGTCCAGATAGGTGACCGCCACGGGCCGCCGCCCCAGCTTCGCTACTGCCGCAATTTTGCGTTCGACTCCGTGCCGCTTTGGGCCATCGCTCATCACCGTTTTTCCTTCATTAAGCGCGGTGCGCAAGAATAGCACAGCGCCGCTGGCAGCAAATTTGCCTCCGGGCATTGCGCGTTACCGCATGAAAGCTGGGCGTTTTGCACATGCCCACAAAAAAAGCGCGTTTTTCCGGCTGTTTTTGCTGTTTTCCCCTTGCGTTCCCCTTTTCCCTTCGCTATAGTCCCTCTCGGCCCGAGTTTTTCCTTGATAAACAAGGGTTTTTCGCTCGCGGCTGGCCTCGATACATTCGGGGTGGATAGACAATTCAGGAGGATAAGCAAAAGAAATGGCAGCCAAGCCACTGAGCAAAACAAAGATTGTCGCGCACATTGCTGAAAAAGTCGGCACCGCCAAGAAGACCGTTGCTTCCTTTTTCGAGGAGCTCCACAAGCTCGCCGTGAAAGAGGCCAAGGGTAGCGCGGGCAAGTTCGTCATCCCCGGGATCGGCCGCGTCGTAAAGGCTCACCGCAAGGCGCGCCTTGGCCGCAACCCCCAGACCGGCGAGCAGATCAAGATCAAGGCCAAGACGGTTGTCCGTTTGCGCCCGGCGAAGGTGCTGAAGGATGCCGTTCTGAAGTAACTTCTTTCTCCCGCTTGGGAGAATGTGAAATCGAAAACCCCCGGCAGCCTGCGCCCGCAGGTCAACGGGGGTTTTTACTTCAGTTGCAAATCTTCAGGGCGTCGCTACCCCTTTTTTCCTCTCCGCCCGCCTACAACGTCTTCACGTACGCAATCACATCCTTGATCTGCGACGCTTCCAGGCTGTCTTTGAGTCCCGGCATCAATTGGTCTCCGTTTTCAATCCACGTCTTCAAAGTCTCGTCCGTGATCTTGTTGCCGTTCACGCTGAAGGTGCCGCGCTTGGAAATGCCTTTCAGGCCGGGCCCAATCTTCTTCTGATTGCTCGTGTCGTAGTGGCACACGGTACATTTTTGTTGAAAAATGGTCTTGCCCCGCGCCACCCCCGCGGCGTGGTTGCCCGATTTCCTGCCAGAGTCCTGCCCCAGCAGGGCGCTTCCCGCCACCAGCGTCACGCACCCTGCCAAAACTGCCAAGCTCAATGAAAACTTCCTCACGGTTCCCCCTCGTCGCTCAGTTAAGGACTCCTCCATTTTCCACATTCCGGCGGTCAATTTCCACCCGCCACCCGTCAGAAAGGACAGTTTGCGGTTATGCACAGCTAGCACCTTCGTACCTTTGACGTCCCTCCAAGTCTCCCTTCACAATGGCCGTATGAGCCAGGAGACTTTGACCCGGGCGTGGGAGGTTCTCCAGGACGCCTACCAGGCCCAGATGGAAGGCGACTACGACCGCGCCGCGGAACTCTACCAGTCTTCGCTGGAGCTTCATCCCACGGCCGAAGCGCACACTTTTCTTGGCTGGACCTACCATTTCCAGGGCCGCCTTCTGGACGCCATTTCCGAATGCAAGCGCGCCATCGAGCTGGATCCCGATTTCGGCAATCCCTATAACGATATTGGCGCTTACATGATCGAGCTGGGGCAGTTCGATGAAGCCATTTCCTGGCTGCAGCAGGCCGTCGAGGCGCGTCGTTACGAACCGCGCCACTTCCCGCACTACAACATGGGCCGCGCGTATCTCGGAAAAGAGATGTATGGCCAGGCCATGCGCTGCTTCCAGGAAGCCATCAACCTTGAGCCTCGCTACACCCTCGCGCGCCAGGCCCTCGAATCCCTCCGTCGCATGGTCAATTAGTACTCAGTCCTCAGTTTTCAGTTCTCAGTCGAACCCATCCTTGCGCAAGGCATCATCATTTTGTAGTGGCCGGTCTTCAGACCGGTCCTCTTGGGTTTTCTTTCCAACGTGGATTCACGAATGAACTTGAGGGTGCCCCACCCTTCGCGTATTTTGCGAAGGGTGGGCTCTTACGATCGAACACCACCCAATTTCTTCTCTTTCCTCTTGGTTTTTCAGTTGTTCATGTAGAGGACCGCGCACCGTCCCTACACGCGGCTCTTTTCTTCTCTCCCCGGCTTCACCACGCGATCGTAAATCCACAGCAGCGCCGTCGTCGCCAATCCAATCCCCGTCAACGCCCACAAAAACCGCTCCGGCCGGTGCTGCACTTCGCCGAAATGATGCAGCAGCGCCCCGCCGATGCGTCCCGAAGCAAACGCCCCAATGCCCAGCGGCAAAAACGCAAATCCCATGTACGTGCCCTGCTGCCCCGGCGGGGCCAACCGCGAAATGTAATCGTAATAGCGCGGCTGCTGAATCAGCTCTCCAACCGCGATCACCACCAAGGTGGCATATACCGCCGCGATGCTCGGGTGCACCGCCAGAATCGCGAACGCCACCATCGCAATCAGCGTCCCCAGCAGCACCGCGCGAAACGCCGCGATTTTCTGCGTCAAAACGCTGAACAGCACCGTGAACGCAATCACCACCAGAGGTCCCGTCGAGAGCATTCTTTCCGTGTCTGCTTTGCCGTCCACGTATTCGTGCACATAAATCGGCAGTGTGATGAATTCCTGCCAGTACACGATCCAGTAGCCAGAAAAAATCAGCAGGAAAATCATGAACTTTGGATTCTTCACCACCTGGCCGAAGTTCCGGACCGTCACGCCCAGGCTTTCCGTGCGCGCGTCTCCGGACTTCTGCGGCTCGCGATAAAACAGCAGCACCGCAAAGAACATCACGAACACGCTCAACGATGCAACGCGAAAAACATTTTCGACGCTTAGATTCTTGTGTACCCAGGACGCCACAAACGGTCCCAGCGCCCCGCCTATATTCACCAGTGTGTAGTAGATGGAATAGCCGAGGGAACGCACGTTTTCATTCGACGCTCGCGCCGTCGTCCCCACCACCGAAGGCTTCACCAGCGCCACGCCCAAAGCCGGCAGCATCAACACAATTGTCACCAGCACCACCAGCGGCACGGCGCTGCGCACCGGCGCGAGCCACGGCGCTCCCAGCGACCCCAGCAGGAAATACGATCCGGCGAGAATCAGGTACGCCAGCGAAAGCGCGCGCCGGAAACCCAGCCGGTCCGCAATCGCTCCTCCAAAAATCGCCAGAAACCACACCAGCCCGCCAAACAACCCGGAAAGATCCGCGGCCCGCTCCAGCGGAAAGCTGAGCGTTTCGTGCAGATACCGCGCCAGTGAGGCAAACGCCGCGTAATAGGAGAGCCGCTCAAACAGCTCGCTGATATTGGCCACCCAGAACGGCCGCTCAAACCCCGTTCGTACCTCCTCCAGCCGCTGCGCCAGGCTCATGCATCCTCCGTCGTCCGCAAGCCGGGAATGATAGCAGATAGCGGCCGGTGGCACCCATCCTCGGCACCCTTCCGCCTGAGCCGAAGGAAATAAACGCAGAAACGTTTACGCGCTGGAATTCAGGAGGAGCCTGAGAAGAAGAGGTTTAGAATTTGGCGCGGCGCTAAACAGCGAGCGGCATCTTCAGCGCACCGTGCGAAGGCGGGTCAGCAGCGCCGCAAGTTGCGGGCGATCCTGCTGATGCACGGCCGTGAATCGCATCCCGAGTCCCTTGCCAGGCGTTGTATGTCGCACCGCTGCTTCCGCGCGAATCTGTCCTTCATCCACAAGAAAGTGAAGCTTGGCCATCAGCCCCTTGGCAAACCGTTGCGGCGTTTCCAGGAATAATCCACCCATGCCCACATTGCGCACGCGCGACACGTCCTTGCGGTGGCTGCACTCCCAGTACACCCACACATCCGTTGCGGCTTCCACGCGGCTCGTCAGCCTTCGTGAAGGGGAAGAACCCATCCGGAAGGATTGCTCTCGCGGCGAATCGTCTGCCATTTCAAATCTCCCAGGGCGTTGGGGGCAAGCATACTTGCAAAATGTTTTGCCAGTGTCAATACCTTGTTGCAGGAATTTGACGAACACGCGCATTACCCGACGCTCCTGCTTCTTCCCAGTTCGCTTGCAAGAAGCAGGTTGGTCTCCTTGCTTCGGAGAACTCCAAATCACGTTTTTTCAGCGATTTGTTGTGAAATCTTCAGACAACCGGCGAGAGGAGCTATTTCCTGTGGGAGCTGGTGGAGATGACCGTGCGTGCTTCGGGATGCTTCGGCGACCAATCCTCAGGAGGAAAGGCGACGCGCCAGAAAGTAGGGCAGGGAGAGGAAAACTCCAGCCCTATTTCCGCTCTGCCGGAACGCACCGGGCCGAGAAACACCACCTGACATTCCTGTTCCTGCTTGGTGCCGTTGTGCTGCATGTGCACTTTGCAGCCGCTGGTGATACGCGCCTGCAGCAGTATCAAAGCCCCGTGCGCATTAATGGCCAGTGTGGATGTTTCCTCTTCAAAAGAGGCGCCCTCCGCGTTCTCGCCACGGATGCGAACAGCCACCTGCATCAAGACCCGCTGGCTCCGGCGGCGTGGACCTGCGTGACTCGAAACGTTCGGCGATTGGCCCATAATTCCTCGCATCTTCCAATATACCGCGTGGGAAAAGAAAGTCGAGTGCCAAGGTAAACGCCGTATGCAAAAAGGCTACGCTGCATAGACAACACGATCGCATGCCGATGAATGAGGCAAATGTCTTTGCGCGAGTCTCACCACGGGGCGAGATCAAATCCCCATGGGTTCCGGCCTTCTCGGACTGGTGCTGAACGCTTTGGTTGCCAGCCACAGGCGCGCCCTCAGCAAGAAAGAGTGTGCGTGGCTGACGCTGCCCCGCCCGTTCAGGAGCGCTGATCGATGGGCACGTACGGCCGCGTATCGTGGCCTAGATAGATCTGCCGGGGCCGCGCAATCTTCTGTTCGGGGTCCAGCAGCATCTCTTCCCACTGCGCCAGCCAGCCGGACATGCGCGGAATGGCGAACAGCACCGGGAACATCGTCATGGGGAACCCCATGGATTGGTAAATAAGTCCCGTATAAAAGTCCACGTTGGGATAGAGCTTGCGCTTCACGAAGTAGTCGTCCTCGAGGGCGATGCGTTCGCATTCCAAAGCAATCTCCAGCAGCGGATTCTTGCCCATCAGGTCGAACACTTCGTAGGCGATCTTCTTGATAATCCGGGCGCGTGGATCGTAGTTCTTGTACACGCGATGGCCGAAGCCCATCAGGCGCGTCTCGCCGGACTTCACCCGCTTGATGAACTCCGGAACCCTTTGGATCGTGCCAATCTCATTCAGCATCCGCAGAACTTCTTCGTTGGCGCCGCCATGCAGTGGCCCGTAAAGAGCCGCAATTGCAGCCGCGGCCGCGCAGTACGGATCGACGTGCGAACTGCCCACGCCGCGAATCGTGTTCGTCGAGCAGTTCTGCTCGTGGTCCGCGTGCAGGATGAACAGAATGTCCAGCGCGTGCTCCAGCGTCGGATTCGGCCGGTAGCGCGTCTCGCTCGTCCGGAACAGCATGTTCAGGAAATTTCCGGGATAGCTGAGCTCGTTGTCCGGGTACACAAACGGCATCCCCAGCGTGTGCCGATACGAAAACGCCGCAATCGTGGGCATCTTGCCGACCAGCCGGTAGGTCTGTTTCTTGCGCGATTCGGCGTTAAACACGTCCTTCGCGTCGTGATAAAAGGTTGATAGCGCCGCTATCGCCGAGACCAGCATCCCCATCGGGTGCGCGTCGTAGTGGAACCCGTCCAGAAACTTCTTGATGCTTTCGTGAATGAACGTGTGATGCGTGATGTTATCGTGCCAATCTTTGAGCTGCCCCGCCGTGGGAAGCTCCCCGTGAAGCAGCAGATACGCCGTCTCCAGGTACGTGGATTTCTCTGCCAACTCTTCGATGGGGTACCCGCGGTACCGCAGAATGCCGGCGTCGCCGTCGATATACGTGATGCGGCTGATACACGAAGCGGTGTTGCTGTACGCCGGGTCGTAGCTGATCATGCCGAAGTCGGCGGGATCCACCCTGAGCTGCCGAAGGTCCACGGCGCGAATCGTGCCGTGCGTGATGGGCACTTCGTAGGCTTTCCCAGTGCGATTATCGGTAATGGATAAAGTCTCGCGCCGCGTCGAGGAGGAGGCGTCCTCGGCCTTCGCTTGCGTTGCCGGCAATGCAGCGTCCATGAACGTACACCTCAACGATAGCGGGGAGCGGCCGCATAGGAATATCACTCTACACCAAAGGGCGCGCGGGAGGAAATGGAGCGAAAAGAGGCGCTAAGAGCCTGAAGGGCAAGGGGATAGGGGCAAATAAAGCGTTTCGCAGACTACCCTCTTGACAATAGTCGTTGTAACGTGTATTATCGCCCTGTCATTGCTAGGAGGCCACTATGATTCACATTCGCAAGAGCGACGCGCGCGGCCATGCCAACCACGGCTGGCTCGATTCGCGCTTTACCTTTTCTTTCGCCGATTATTACGACCCCGCGCAGATTCATTTCCGCACCCTGCGCGTCATGAACGATGACCGCGTCGCCGGCGGCGCAGGCTTTCCCACGCATCCGCACCGCGACATGGAAATCGTCACCTACGTCTTGGAAGGCGCGCTCCAGCACCGCGACAGCATGGGCAACGGCTCCGTGATCCGCCCCGGTGACGTGCAATATATGAGCGCGGGAACAGGCGTGACTCACAGCGAGTTCAATGCCTCCGAAACGGAAAGCGTTCACCTCTACCAGATCTGGATGTTCCCGGACCACAAGGGCCACAAGCCCGCGTACGGCCAGAAGCACTTTGCGGAAGCGGACAAGCGCGGCAAGCTGCGCCTGGTGGTTTCGCCGGACGGCCGCGATGGCTCGGTAAAAATTCGCCAGGACAACGAACTCTATGCGACCGTGCTGGCGCGGGGCGAAACGGTCAAGCACGATCTGAAACCGCAGCGCCACGCGTATGTGCAAGTCGTGCGCGGCAGCGTCACGCTGAACGGCCAAACGCTGGAAACGGGAGACGGCGCGGCCATTTCCGAAGAGCGCTCCATCGAGCTAGCCGGAGTGCAAGACGCTGAAGTGCTCGTCTTCGATCTGGCGTAATTCATTCGCCGCACTAGCGCAGGGCGCGTCCGTGCGCCCTGCGGCCTTGCTCTTTTGTCGGCCCTGTAGCTCAGGCCTTCAGGCCTGAGGTCTTTCTCCTGCGCCGGGAACTGATCCGGCCTAAGCAGCCGCGCTCTTGGCAGAGGCGCGCGACCACGACGTTATCGAAAAAAGAACACCAATCACCATCGAAGCCGCCAGCACAATCAGCGAAGCGCCAAGCGGCGGCTTCGTGGTCATCAGATACACAATCCCCGCAGCCAGCAACACGCGCACGCGAACCAGCGTTGGCAGCACGGCGCTCTGCAATTGCAGCAAAGCCTCCGGCGTAAGCGGCAAGTTCCCTTCCGGCAGCGCCTCGCGGATCGCGCCCACGCGCGGCAGGATGAGCGCGAACCCAATCAACAACGCCACCACGATCCCGCCAACGGAAACGATCAACCAGCCATGATTCATCCCGCCGGTCAATGCCGCCAGCCACCCGCCTGAAAGTATCAGCACCGCCAGCGCCGCCCCGGTTACAGACGGCGACACGCGGTATACACGCAGCCACGCGCGCGCCTGATCCGTGGTGCTGGAGTGGCGCAGCAACGCACTCACGGTCCACTCCAGGCCGTAGCCGAGGAAGAGCCCGAGGGCGCTGAGGATGTGCACGAACAGAACATTGGAGTAGAGGTTCATCGTTCCTCCGATCGGCCGGCGGCGTTTAATCGCGCGCGGGTGCGCTGGAATTCGCGCATGAAACCCGTCAGAGCTTCGACGGCGTCGAGCCCCACGGCATTGTACAGCGAGATGCGCATGCCGCCCACGGAGCGATGCCCCAACGTGCCGATCAGCTTGGCGGCGGTGGCGTCCTTGGCAAATTGTTTTTCGACGGCCTCATCGCCGCCGGCCACGCGAAACACCACGTTCATCAGCGAACGCGAAGCTTTTTCCACGGGGCAGCGGTAGAAGCCGTTGCTGTCCTCGATGGTGTGATACAAAAGCTTGGCCTTGGCATCGTTGCGTTTCTGCATCCCGGCCAGCCCGCCTTCGGCAGCAATCCACTCCGTCACCAGGCCCAGCACGTACACCGCAAACGTCGGCGGCGTGTGGTACAGCGACTTTTCCTTGATGTGCGTGCGGTATTGCAGCAGCGAAGGCAGGTTCTTGTCCGCGCGCTCCGCCAGGTCCTTGCGCACGATCACCACGGTCACGCCGCTGGGCCCAAGATTCTTCTGTGCCCCGGCGAAGATCAGTCCAAATTTGGAAACGTCCATCGGGCGCGAAGCGATGTCGCTGGACATGTCCGCCACCAGCGGCGCCGCCGAAGCGGGCAGCTCCGTGTACTGCGTGCCCTCGATGGTGTTGTTGCTGCAAATGTAAGTGTAGGAAGCGTCGGGCGAGAGCTTGATCTCTTCGCGCCGCGGCAGCCGCGCGAACTTTTCCGCTTCCGTGGACGCGGCAATGTTGTGCAGCACGCCCTTCTTCAGTTCGCCGATGGCCTTCGCGGTCCACGCGCCCGTGTGTAGCACATCCACCGGCTTGCCCGGCAGGCACAGGTTCATCGGCACCATGGTGAACTGCATGCTGCCCCCGCCTTGCACGAAGATCACCGCGTACTCTTCGGGGATGGCCAGGAGCCTGCGCAGGTTTTGCTCCGCGGCATTGTTAATGGCCTCAAATTCCGCGGAGCGGTGCGAGAGTTCCATCACAGACATGCCGGTGCCGCGATAGTCCAGCAACTCTTCCCGGATGCGCTCCAGCACAGGCAGCGGCAAAGCGGCGGGCCCGGCGTTGAAATTGAAAGCGCGCTTGACGGCGCGTAGGGATGCACTTGTGCTCATGGTTGGAAATACCTTTCGCCGAAATTTTGTGCGGGACGCTGCAGCAAAAGGGCTGCCCCTCGAAGCTCCCCTCGAAGATCGGGGCAAGCGGGGTAAAGGAGCGGACCGCCACATAGCATAACAGACTCGAAGCGCGAAACTCGATAAACGAAATTGGCGTGGGTGGCCCATCCTTGCGGGTCTGGTTTGCGCAAGGGTGGGTCTTGGGGTGCATCGTGAGAGATCCGCTTTTCTCTTTCTCGTGTAGGGGCCGCTCGCCGCGGCGAGCGGGCACCTTTGACTTGCTGTCCCCGCGTTTTCTGTGGGGCGACGCAAATAGTGCGCCTGAAACGAAAATGTCGGCGCGCCGACTTTTCTTAGGTACGTTACCATGTAGGCATTCCACCCCACCCCCCTGTTTTTGCGTAAGTAGGGGAAAGAAAGGACTTACGGGAGAATTTCGTGTAAGTAGGGGAAACAAAGGAGTTACGAGGGTTTTTGTAGAGGGCGAGGGTGCGCGGGCGGGCTTGTGCCGAGTATTCACGACGTATCTTACCACTCTATTTACTAACTGTCAATAGACATTGACAGGTACTAGGGACGGAACGGGGATGGGGAGAGTGGAGATAGGCAAAAAAGTCGACCACCGCAACCTATCGGCCACCCGCCAGTTAGGTCTAGTACGTGCAGTGAAACCCTTCTATTGACCACTCATCGCTGGTAATGTATACATAACGCCTAAGAAGAGTTATCGGACTTTGCCACCATTCTGCTGAGACGTGCATCTGACGGAAGAGGAGTCGCCGTGGTCACAACACTGAGCAAGCTCGTGGAGATGATTCAGTCCGGAGCCGTGCCCGCGTGGGTGCGGGATTATATCCTTGCGCATCAAGACGAGATCGTGATTGCACTTCGCGAAAATGGTGCCTTTACAATCCCGGGTGGCCCGAACGGAGAGCAAGTGAGCATCCGCGCCGAGAAGCGAGAATCGGTCGCGGCATAGCAGGCGACCGTGCTTGCGCTCGTACTATCGGCTCTCATTACAATTTACCTCATCATTCCGGAATCCATTTTCAGGTTCACGTTCGGGTTCTTCATTCCCACACGGAGTTTCACTCTCACGGGTGCCGAAAAAGCGTACAGGGCAGTCTTGGTCGCATCGATTCCCTTCTGTCTTGCGCTCTCTCTTTGTTGGTACACGCCGTTTGTGCGCCAGTGGCCGTTCCCAGTTGAACAAAATGGGGTGCAACAAAGGAGGGCAGACTACAAAGTGGTCGCTGCTGCGTTTTATCACGAAGCGGAATTTGCAAAGTCTCAGTCCACGTTCTGGCCTGCCCTCACACGATGTACGCGCCGCCAAGCGCGCCTTGCGTTTTGGTACTTCTTTTTGATCGGTGTCGAGGGTGTTCTTTTCGGATACTTAGCCTCGGAATACGCCCGCTTCAGGAAATTCCAAGTGTATCGCTTTTTGTCCGATAGACTCATGTCTCCGTACCTTTCGCAGTGGCATCCCCTACTCCTCACCTCGCGAATTCTTCCGGGGACAATCGTTCAGGCTGACATCCTCTGTGTGAACGACGTCTTATACCAAGGAAATGTCTCCGAGTATTTTTTGAAGGATGGGGAACTCTCGGGAATCATCCTAAAGCAACCACGTCGGTTTGGCCGGGAGGCGTATCTGAAGGCGAGGGAGGGCGGCGCAAAGCCCGAGAAGCAAGAATATTGGATTCCGATACCGAGCCGACACTTGTATTTTTTCGCAGATAAGATCGTGAACATGAATCTCACCTATATAGCCGAAAAACCGTCTCCTGAGGCGGTGGAGCAATTTCTGGCCGCGCAGCTCCCCCTTGAGAGCAAGCTCGGCAAGCTATCGGTCTCTATTAAGGAGGGCTCACATCCCATGGCAGATGAGCTGAAGACAAAGCTTTCTGCCAATAAGCCCGAGACAAAGAAATAGGTTGTTTATTGGGTGGTATATACTTGGCTAGAAAAAAGGTGTGCCTCACTCGATGGATGCCTGCAGGTGGCATTGCTCTTCGTCGGGCGCAGGCCTCTCCCAGGACGGCACGTAGTGCAGCAACAGCATGCCATCTCCAGGACCCCTGGCCTGGAACTTGAATGCCTGAAAGACGGGCCGGCCTAAGCCGGGCTCTTTACGCACCCTTGAAGATACATCGCTCCGGGCGCGCTGCAACTGGCGGCTTGGCGGCAGGCTACTGCGATTCCTTTTTCAAGAAACCTGAGAGAAAATCCAAGGGCAGGCCACCAGGCGGAGCCAGGACATTCTCAACTAATTCGAGGACTGTCTCCTCGAAATGCGTTTTAGCGAGTGATTCAAGTTTTCCAATTGAGTCCAGAGAGAGCCTGCGGGGAGTATAATCATCCACCTGCAGCCTGGTTGCGTCTGCGATTACCCAATCTTCCAAAAATTGCAAGCGCAAGGCAGCCACCGCGGGAGCGTATCCGTTCGTACAAGCTTCCGATCTGAGAGCAGAAATGTCCTTATCTTGAATTGCCACGCGCGTGCCATCAGTTGTCTTTACCTCGATCGCGTATCTTTCCGCGCCTTTGGTCAGCTTAAGATCGACGCCTTCGGATAAGTCCTATAAAAGGGAATGTCAAGAGAAAAACCTCCCCGTCGGCTCAATGCCGATTCTTTTTTATCCCGGCATTCAGCCCAACTGCTTGAACATGCACTCTCGATCTGAGAGTGGTCTTCCTCAGGCCCAGAGTCATGGTTCGTCTCCGCGCACGAAGCGGAGAGAAACTTTCCTCTTCCCTGTGGTTCCATTTCACTTTCGTGACGGCGCCATTCATTTTCTGAAACAACAAGCCTGATGGTTGTCCACCGGATAGGTGGCAATGCATGGTCCTATTGGAGACTCGTGGCCTATGGCTTTCTTCGATTGTCCGAGAGGGCATAGGGTGGGTCCGGAGACTCGCGTGTTGGTCACACGGGCCTGACTTGATTGCATAACAATGTCGGCTCCTCGACCCGGGTAGACTGTGGTTTATCGACGACCGCAGGCTCGGGAGAAAGGAGCCGAACATGATGATTATAGGCGTAGATTACCACCCGAGCTTTCAGACGATTGCATTTTTTATGGAAGAGACTGGTGAGTGTGGTGAACAGGAACTAAACCACAGTGATGGACAAGCAGAGAAATTCTATCGAGACCTGAAGCAGCGAGGAATCTGCGTGCGGGTAGGAATGGAGGCTACCGGATATTCACGCTGGTTCGAGCGGCTACTCGCTGAATTAGGTTTCGAGCTGTGGATCGGCGATCCAGCACAGATCAAGGCCAAGCGAGTCAAGAAGCAGAAGTTCGACCGCGAGGATGCCCGACTCTTACTCAGGCTGATGCGGGAGGATAACTTTCCGCAAATCTGGGTACCCAGTCCGGAGAATCGGGATCTACGGCAACTCCTCTGGCACCGGCATCGGCTGGTGCAGATGCGCACGCGGATCATGAATCAGCTTCAGGCGTTGGCCATGAACGAGGGCTATCGCTGGAAGAAAAAACTATTCAGCGAACAAGGACGAGCGCAGTTAGAAAAACTCTCGTTAGCTCCTTGGGCGAGTCGACGTCGGCAAGAGTTGTTGGAGTTGCTGGACCGGTTGAATCCGACGATCGAGGAGTTAACCGCAGCCGCCGAGCGGGAAACCAGGAAGCGACCCGAGGTGCTGCGGCTGATGACTCATCCTGGCGTGGGCCCGCTTACGGCACTCGCCTATGTGTTGATCATCGGAACTCCGGCTCGGTTTCAATGCGGCAAGCAGATCGGCACGTACGTGGGCATGATTCCGTGTGAGGAGTCTAGTGCTGGCAAACAACGATTGGGGCACATCAGCAAGCAAGGCAATTCCTTGTTGCGATTCTTGCTGGTAGAGGCAGCCCAGGCGGCAGCACGAATCAATCCGGAGTGGCGACGTCGCTACATTCACTTGGCGATGCGTCGACACAAAAGCATTGCCAAGGTAGCGATGGGACGCCGGCTGGCGGTTCGGTTGCACTGGATGTGGCGGAATGGATGTGAGTATTCGCCGTCGTTAGAGTTCGGTTCGTACGCGGGACAGCTCGGAATCGGACATGGCGTGAAGTAGAGCGTCGTCCACTTGATTGGGCATCCCGCTCCCTGCAAAGGGAGTTTGAAGAAGTAATCATGGTCGAAGTTTTGATCGAAGAGATGTTTGGGTCGGACTGAACCCGACTCAAAGATTACGAGCGAGCCGTGGTCGTCGATGCGCAGAGGTCAAAAGACAGCAAGGAAGACCACTCTTCGGAGTGAACGGCGAAGTGCGCTCAAAAAGTATTTGACAGGGCCGACATTGTTAGAGATGTCCGATTGATACTTCCCCTCGAATCGAGCGTCCCAAGAAGCCGATGGCCACCGCCAGCAAATGGTTCTCAGGGATGGAACGGACTCTTAGCCAGAGACGCTCAAGCTGCTTGTGGTTTCAACTCGTTGGCGTCGAAACGTACCTCCTTCTTCCACACGATCAGGGTGATCGCGGCAATCTTCCTCGCTAAGGTCAAGCGCGCCATCGTGGGCTTCCTCCCCTTAGCTAACAAAGCCTCGTAGAAAACCTTTAGCGGCCCAGCTGCGTTGCTGGCTCTCATCGCCGCACCCTTGAAAATATCTTTGAGGTCGTGGTTGTGGTCCTTATTTAGACCACGAACCGTCGCGGGTTTCTTGGAACGTTGCAGCTGCCCTTCCACAACGCGGTATTGTGCGCTGTCATGCGTTTCCAACCCCAGACCGCTGTAGGTCCACAGTTGTCGCTTGGTGCGGAAACGGTGCGGCGTCTGCATCAGGGCCATCAAAAGGGCTGCCCGGATCGGTCCGATCCCCGGAATCTGGCGCAACAGTTTCCACGCCTTCTGTTTTTTGGCTTCAAGCAATAGATCCCGCCGCACCTCCTGGCGCAAGAGTTGCAAGACATCGAGCTGTTGGTAGTAGTGTTCGGCGCGTCGCCGGACGCCGGCTTCACTGATCTTACCGAGCCATTCCGCACGGTGACGTGGTGCATACACTTCGTTGCTGGCACAGGGAATAGCCCAACTGCGATACAGCGCCTTGAGCCGATTCATGACCCGCGTGAGGTCTTTGGTGATGGTCAGATAACTGCGCGCCAGCTCCTTCAACGTTCGCAACCCGTGCTCTCCGTGATAGACCGACTGGATCTTCTTCATGTACAACTGTTCGGCCAGCTTCCGTGCATCGATTCGATCACTCTTGCTGCCATCCTTCAGTAAGGCAATCTTTCGCGGGTTACACACCACGACTTCCGTGACGTGTGGCTTCAGCAGGTCGTACAGCCAGGCCGCCCAGGTTCCTTCTTCAAAAGTGACGTGCAAATCTCCGCGCAGCCCTTGGATAAACTGCAGAATGGTGCTGGCCTTGGTTTCGATGACGCATTCCATCACTACCTTGCCGACGGAGTTCATCACCGCGATCGAAATGCTTTCCTTGTGCACGTCCATGCCGATATATTTGGTGCTGATCATAGAGGGTGTTCCTTTCTGTAGGGGATGAGGTAAACGCTCAAAACCTACCCTGAAAGGAGCGCCCTTTTATAATGTGTGGTTCTCGACCGAATACCCAGCCCGCTTCTTGTCAAACGATACCGCAAGAAGCGTCTGCAAAATCTTTCCAAGTTCATTCGGCCATCGGTCCCGCATCCTCATTACGGCTGCAAAGGTTTCAAACCGCATATGCTGTCGAGGTCGCCTCTGCCTCGAGTATCGGTCCGCCAGCTTGCGTCCAGTCTTTTACGAGATATGAGATTTTGTTCTTTGGTATATTTCTGATTTCATCTCTGAGCTCTGCGTCGGCTGTAGCGACGATCACTTGTCTTGAATCGCACAGAGTGGCCAGTACGGAAGCCAGACTCTTTTTGGAATTGGAATCTAGGCTTTGCGAGGGGTCGTCCAAAATGACGATCCCCAGTCTGTGAGAGATTTGGCAGCTTCCGGCGAGCGCCAGGAAGATGCTGAGGGCGGCGCAGTTGATATCGGCGTGGTTCAGTATTGGAACAGCCCTCGTGCTTGAGCTTGCACTCGTAAGCTCGATGACATAGCCCTCACTGCCAGTCGATACTTTCAGTCCTGGATAATCGGGTCTATTTGTGATTCTCGTGAAGGTTTCCGAGATGGACTTCTGAACCAACGCGAGCCTCTGCTGGGCCTCTGCCTTAACCACCTTTTGAAGGCCCTCGATGAGCCTATTTGCATCCTCCGCGTACAGTTCAGCCTCAGAGCGAAGGGCCGTCATCTGCTTATAGGACTCGTTCTCGTTGATCGCTTCTATCTTCGCAATCTCCTGTTGCGCCTTGCCAATCCTCTGAAAACTGTCCAGATCCAAAAGAGCCTGCTGAAATCCATCAAGGCTGAGGTTAATCCTCTCAAACTGTTGTTGCATGGCGGCAAGCGTATCGTCCAACCGCTTAATTTCAGCGTCCATCAGAAGGACGGGGTCATCAGTCTCGGCAATCGACTTCCCGATTGCCGTTTGGACCTCTTTAGTACTTCTGTCTAGCTTGGCTTGCTCCGTGGAGAGCTTGTTAAGTAATGCCGCCTTCTCAGTCTTGGATTTTTCCAGGAGTGCACTTTCCTTTACAAGAGCCTCTTTCCGGGTTCGAAGAGGTTGAATATCCTTGGCAATAATTTCCTTCTGAATATGTTCCCGCCATTCCTCAATCGAGAGAATCGTTTCTCCGCAGAGGGGGCAGGCCAGTTGCTCTCCGACCGCTCGATTCCGGAAGAACGTTAACGCCGCATCGAGCACGCTAGCATTGCGAGAGATCTCGCGCATCTCGGCGTCCAGCTTGTCGATCTCTCCTTTTAAAGTGAGCAGGCTCACCCCGATTTGCTCGAGATCACGCTTTTCCGGATAAATCTCGACTGAATGTTTTGCATCCGTCAAATTACCTTTTTGGGCAACGTGGTTGGCTCTCAAGCCGACGATATTGTTCTTCGCAATCATGAATGTTCCTCGGTCCGCAAGGACCGGGTGTTCGGCACGCAGTCTCTGGATAGATGAGGGCAACTTAGCGCGGAACTGCAGGAGGCCCGCGAAATCTGCTGGGGCAGAGACGCCAGGAGGAGCGAGTTGATAAGTCTTAGCAAACTCTTCGAGGTCAGCTTCGACCTTCGCGGCATAGCTTAGCGCTCCCCGTGCAGTGAGATCTGAGTGTTTAATCCCTTTGGTCATTAACCCCGCGGACTCGCCCTCAATCGTCTTCTTTTTTTCTCCTAGCGCTGTCGTAAGCTTGGCATCAATAAGGTCAATACTCTGCTGGAGTGAGTCGGTCCATTCGCTTGGTTGCTCGGACGCAAAGGCTTCGACCATATCGCGAAGGTCAGATAAACCAAGCAACCGGTCGACAGCTTCCTTCCGCTCTCTTGGTTTTGCAATTATGAGGCTACGTACAACTTCGGGATGCAGATGAACCGATGAGACAAAATCGGATGGCGTAATCTGAAGATGGGCGTGCAATTTTGCCTCGTCTGCAGATTTCTCGCCACCATCGAGTTCATACGAGAAGTCAGTTGTCCTTGGAGTTTTGTAAATTCGCTTCACTCTCAAGGTCTTGCCGTCAGCGGATTGAAAAGTGCACACGACGTAACAGGTAGAAGAACCGAGGTTCCTGACCTCCCAAGCATCTCGTTCTCGAATATCTCCGTACTTTATCGCAGCGACCTCCGAACCAAATAGACACCACTCAATGGCATTGACGATGCTACTTTTGCCCATGCGATTGCCGCCGGACAACAGCGTAAGTGGTCTTCCGAGCGCAAGTTTCTGCGACTTTGTAAAACCACGAAATCCACAAATCTCAATATTCAAAAGAGAATAACTGGACATAGAATTCTCCTAATAAAGGCCAGTGTCTTTCTTGAGTCGTTCAACCGCTTTGTCAAACTTGGCCTTTAGCTGTTTCCAGTCAGATTCCAACTCTCTTTCGATCCCTTTGGGGCCATCTGTCAGGAATGCGGCGTGAGTGCGACCGTAGAGCGAGCGAATCCTAGTTTCCTGAGACTCATCGCGTAGTTCCGTCCTGATAGAATTAAGAATGTCGTTTATATCCATCACGGCAAGTCTCCAATACTGATACTCGCATCTTAGACCCATTTCCCCCGATGTCAACGCACAGCGGGTGGTGCACGCTTAACGCATTGAGGCAAATTCCGGTGGCCTACGCTTGCGGGTTTTGAAAGCGTGGGTCCGCTCTTGTCTTTTTTTCGACGTTCGCGCTCCCCTCGTACCAGTTTCGAAACTAGTACCCACTAAATAATAGTAGACAACTGATGAAGGAGCGATCAGCGACCAGCGATCAGGGACCACGAGGCAAGAGACAAGCAGATCCCTCGACTGCGCGAGCCGACGCGCCGGAATTCAGCGCGAAGGAGGAAATCGGGTCGATCCGCTCGGGATGACAAATCAGCGAAAGGTCAAGGGCAGCGCGTCCCGCAGGTTCATCCGGGACGCAAACAGCGTGCCCCACACCCTCATCCAAACTAGTTGAAATCACCCCTCCAAGATGGAGGCAAGCCGGATGAAGGGGGAGTTTTGGGAGATTTTGTTTTTTGGGTGCCAGTCATGTCGGACCCTTCGAGGCTCAGGGCAAGCGTAAATGTCCGACCCCCTAAGTTGCGGGGTGTTCAGTAGGCCCAGTAGGGGCCTTGGCCACCGGGCGTATTCTGTCCCTCAATTGCGGTGTACACGTTGCGGCCGAAGAAGAAAGGGAGGCCCCAGTCGAACATTCCGGAGTTTGGCCCGGCTAGTCCGTTGACTGCGGCGTCGTTCAGATTGGCGGTAAGAATATCGGCGTTGCCCACGGAGAAATTGACCGAGCCGGTCGCCCCATTCGTCCCTTTGTTGGTAGCAGAAAGATTCTGCGTCGAGGACGGGCAATACCAGAAAGTGGCGTCGCGACAAACCGGTATTCCGGTGGTGTTTGAGTCCAGGAAATAGAAGCCATTCGAGCCGCTGTCAAGAAAACTAGCGTCCCCGTAAGTGACGCCATCGAATATCGTGGTGAAATTTCCAGTCGAGGGATCGACGGTATAAACCGTCGCGCTTCCCAGCGCGTTATTTGATTGCGTGCCGATACCAATGATGAGAGAGCCGGTGACGCTCGTCTCTGCCCCCGAAACCGCAGGCAATGCAATGATGACGCCATTATTGTCCGTAGCAAAGAACGTCACCGGATTCTGCACCTGGTCGGAGATACTTTCCGTGGTACTTTCCGTGGTGATTTCGCAACCCGTAGACGGACATGCGTAGTACAACCCAGGGTTGGATGCACCACTCTGCGTGCAAGCTGTGCCACAGTCCTGCGCAAAATTCCCTATCCCGAGAATGCCGTTGGCGCCGAGATGCGCAAGATCATCTTCAAGCGGCAGACCAAAATTCGTACAGCCGTTCGGTACCGTGGAGAAACTTGAACTGCCGATAACCTGAATGGGCAGCGACTTCGCCTGTTCCCCTGCGATGGTCATATCTGCCGTCTGGACCGGGCCCCAAGTAATGCCGTCGACAAAGGGAAAACACTCGACAACGGGACTCCTATTAGAGCCGGTCTGTTGGGGAAGCGAAAGCGTCAGGGCCGAGGACAAAATCCTGAGTCCTGTAGACCCGGTATCGACCAAGATGCCGCTAATCGTCTGACAATTTGTCGCGCTGCCAGGAACGCAGACGGTCACGCTCGTGAATGCGCCATCAACATAGGGATCGTTATACGGAGGACCCGCAGTCGGACCGGTATTGACCGTAATGGCCTGCACGTTCGATGTCGGGGAACCTGAGCCGCTGCCGCCGCCACCACCACCGCCGCTGTTGCTGCTGCCGCTGCTGCCGCCTCCTCCCCCACACCCTACCGCTAGCGCCAGGGCCCCTGCCAAACTCAAGGAAAGGAATCCATGCAGATGCGCGCGTTTCATCGTAGGTCCTCGGCGTGGACGCCAGCCGGCAACATCTGAGGAACGTACACTTTTCCGAAATATGACCTCATATGCCCTGATATTTGGATCACCAATCCGGGCTGCTGGATTAGCAACGGACCGTGGCCCCGGCGATGGGCTCGCTGTGCCTGAACAGCTTGCGCATACTGGTCAAAATACGTGCCCAGAAGTTGGCGCAAGTCGGGCTGGAAGGGTCCTTGCCAGGTAACGGCAAAGACCTTTCCGGCGGGGGAGACATATTCCTTTACGGCTACGCCGGTCGATGCTTGAATCTCATGTACGGTGTAAGAATCGCGGCTGGTGGTCTGCAGGGTGCCTTGCATCTTTGCCTGATCTGCCTGCACCGATGTAAAGTCACCGCCCAAAGAGGCTGACAGAGGAAAGGGAAGAGCAAGAATCACGAATATGCCGTGTATTATTCTCGGCTTCATAGTGTGAGCTCTATTTTGGCTGCAAGCTGTTGCACAAACCAGTTTCGTCCCAACGGAATCAATCCGGAATTTCCGAACACTATTTCGCTTTACGGCTCGTCTATGCCGCTTGTGGTGGGAGGGCCGGGATCCTTCGTAGCATGCTTCCCGAAAGCTGCCGCTTGGGGTGTCTCACCGCACTTAGACTTGCATAAATACTGATGAAGAATACCACCTGATGGTTGCTTGGGGAGAGTTCATCCACAAAAGCGGGTGGCGCAGGCTTAACGCGCTGAGGCAAGTTCGGGTGGCCTACGCTTTCGGGTCTTGAAAGCGTGGGTCGCTGTTCTCTCCTTTCCGCCCCTCCCCGCCTCGTACCAGTTTCGAAGCTAGTACCCTATAAATACTAATTGACACATGGTAAATAATTTGCTAAGATGTCTACGTTATGCTGCGGGGACGCTGCTCTTGTCTCATTTCGGGTCGCCCCACACCCTCATCCAGACCAAGAAATCCCCTAAGTCCTTTGTTTCCCCTACATCCACGAAATGCGCCCGTAACCCCTTTGTTTCCCCTACATACGCAAAAACAGGGGGGGGTACCTTTGAACTTTCAACTGGACATCCGGCCAAGGATGCCCATCCTGAGCGAGCACCGCGAGTCGAAGGATCTCTTCGGTTCTCCCCTAACTCCAATCATTCCCGCACTTACGAGTCATTCTCCCGTAAGTCCAATTATTCCCGCAGATACGCAAACACAGGGGGGTGGGGGTCTGTTATCTTCATGGTAACGTATCTGAAATATGTCGGCGCGCCGACAATTCCGTTTTGGGCACGCCGCGAAAGGAGACGGCGACCTGAAGGTGGCCCCTACAAATCTAAAGAACAGCCCGCCTCAGAAGGCGGCCCCTACACGAACTTTCAACCTTCAACTCTCAACTTTGAGCCGTCCTGCTCAGGCTCGGGAAACATTTTGGGAGGGGGATGCGTATTATTGGACAGAGGCGCGCGGGGGTGTCTGCCGCGCCGAGGTTGAAGTGAAAGGGGTGCACTGTGCTGACCCTGCTTTTCCTGGTTGTTCTGTATTTCCTGCCGTCCATCATTGGGCGAGATAAGCGCGACGCCGCGGGAATCATCCTGCTCAACGTGTTCCTGGGATGGACGGTGATCGGCTGGATGATTGCGCTCGTGTGGGCCTGCACGGCGGAGCCGTATAGTCCGGTGAGGGTGGTCGCGGTGCCGGCCGGCGGACGGTTCTGCTGCCAGTGCGGCACGTTTGCCTGTCCGGGCGCGCACTTCTGCACTGCGTGTGGCCGGACGGTTTGATACTCTGAGGTCATCGCAATGCCGCCCGCAGAAGGAATCGAGCGGGCCATTAGGACGATGCCCAACACACAGAATCTGCGGCAGGAGTTCAACCGCTGGGCGGAGGCGGGGCGCGGCGAGGGGATGGAGGAAGACCACCTGCCAATCACGCTGCCGGTGCTCGAGAAGATGCGCCTGGAGCCGGCGGACAACGTGCTCGACGTAGGCTGCGGCGCAGGCTGGCTCTCGCGGCGGATCGCGCGGCTGGTGCCGGAAGGGCGCGTCGTCGGGATGGACATTTCCGATGAGATGATCCGCGTGGCGCGGCGGGGCAGCGTGGAACACGACCACGTGCTGTACGTGACCGGCGAAGTGGGCGAGATTCCCTGGGAGCCGAACTTCTTCACGCACGCGATTTCGGTGGAGTCCGCGTATTACTGGCCCGAGCCCGCCAAGGGCGTGAAGGAGATGTTTCGCGTGCTGCGGCCGGGAGGCACGGCGTGGATTCTGATCAACTACTACCGCGATAACCCGCATTGCCACCAGTGGGGCCCCTTGCTGGCGGTGGCGACGAAGCTGCTTTCGGCGGAGGAGTGGAGCGGGCTATTTGGCGAGGCGGGTTTTGCGGAGATTGCGCACGAGCGCGTTCCCGATTCTTCGCCGTCTCCCGAAACCTATGCGGGCCGGTGGTTCCGCAATGCCGCACAACTGAAGGCGTTCAAAGCCGAAGGAGCGTTGCTGGTTTACGGAAGGAAAACGTGAAGCCCTTTGATGTTCGGGCGAAAAAATCGCATTTGATATTGCCTCTTTGGTGCAACACGCGCGCGCCATCACTCGCCGGTTGAAAACTCCTTGCTAAATTGTAAGTAAGCGCCCTCCAGAGCAATTGGGTGAACTTGCGCGCGGACAGAGCTTCGCGCGGCGAAAAATGCATGAGCGCCTTTGCCTCAAAATATGAAGTGCTGGTGGTTGACGATTCGCCGGTGTACCGGAAACTCGTCGAGCAGGTGCTGTACGAGGAGCCGTATACGCTGCTGTTTGCGCGCAACGGCGAGGAAGCGCTGCGCATGTTCGAGGAGCACGCGCCGTGCATCGTGATTACGGACTGGATGATGCCGGATATTTCGGGGCCGGAATTGTGCCAGCGCATACGCGCGGATAAGACGCAGCCGTACACTTACGTGATCCTGATGACCAGCAACACGGAAAAAGGCAACGTGGTGAAAGGGCTGCAGGCGGGCGCGGACGATTACCTGACGAAGCCCTTCGATCCCGGGGAAATGCTGGCGCGAATCGGCGTGGGAAGGCGCATCGTGGACCTGAACCGCGAGCTGGCGGCGAAGAGCCAGAAGCTGGAAGAAGCGGCGCGCACGGATCCCTTGACGGGTTTGCCGAACCGGCGGGCGATCGAGGATTGGGCGTCAAAGCAATTGCGCGGGGCGGCGCGGCACGGTTACTCGCTGTGGGTGGTGATAGGCGACATTGACTGCTTCAAGAACATCAACGACACATTCGGGCACGACGCGGGCGACGCGGTGCTGAAGACGTTCGCGGAAGGATTGAAGAAGAACACGCGGGCTTCGGACATTTCCGGGCGGCTGGGCGGGGACGAGTTTCTGCTGGTGGTCACGCACGTGGATACGGAGCACGTGGAAGCCGTGGTGAACCGCTTCCGGAAACAGTTTGCGGCGCTGTCGTTTCCCTTGGCGGGGCAGAGCGTGGGCGTGACGGCGAGTTTTGGCGTGGCGGGATTTCAGGGCAAGGATGTGCAGGATTTTTCGGCGCTGGTGCGCCAGGCGGACCAAATGCTGTACGAAGCAAAACGCGCCGGGCGGAATCAGGTGCGCGTGGCGAATCCGATGGACGTAAAAGTAGGGTAAGATTTGCAGCGAAGTACGAGATGCAGGTGCGCTGATGTCATTTCTGAGCGAATGCGTGGCGGTGATCACGGGCGCGGGGTCGGGGATGGGACGCTGCCTGGCGCAACAACTGGCGGCCATGGGAGCGTCAGTGGCGTTATCGGATGTGAGCGAGAAGGGGTTGGCGGAGACGGCAGCGCTGCTGGGCGGCGCGCGCGGAAAGGTGACGCAGCATCGCGTGGACGTGGGAGATGCGGCGAGCGTGAAGGCGTTCGCGGAAGAAGTGGCGGCACAGCACGGGCGAGCGTCAGTGGTGTTCAACAATGCAGGCGTGGCGCTGTTGGGAAATTTCGAGGAGCTCTCGCTGGAAGATTTTCGCTGGCTGATGGACGTGAATTTCTGGGGCGTGATTCATGGCGTGCATTTTTTTCTGCCGCTGCTGAAGAAGGAGACGCGCGCGCACATTGTGAACACCTCCAGCCTGCTGGGATTTGTAGGCGCGATCGGGCAGAGCGCGTACTGCGCAAGCAAGTTTGCGGTGCGGGGATTCACGGAATCGCTGCAACACGAACTGGCCGGTACGAACGTTTTTGTGACGACCGTGCATCCGGGCTTTGTGCGGACTTCGATTGCGAATCAGGCGCGGCTGGGACAGAACGCGGGCGAAGGGCTGCGTCAACAGAGCCTGAACCGCTTTCATCGCATCACGCGTACGGATCCGGAGGTAGCAGCGGCCAAGATCTTGCGCGCCGTGGAACGGCGGCGCCCGCGCGTGCTCATCGGCCCGGACGCCTATTTCGTGGAGATTTTACAGCGGCTGCGGCCGACAGGTTACTGGCCGATCCTGGCAAGGCAATTTGAGGACCCGTCCGCCAAGAAAAGCTAGACGATCAGGAAAAAACAGATTCGTCGCGTAATACGCACGCGATGGAGAAGATCTCCCTGCCCCATTTATCGATTGAACGGGTCTCCGAATGACATTTGCTCGGAGTCTGCAGCGATCTCTTAGAGAGAGGAAGAGGCGCGGGCGGAGGCGGGGCGCTTCTTGGGAATGCCTTTGGGATGGCAGTCGAGGCATTTGACGAAGTGAATGTTGTGAGGGCTTTTGGTAGAGGCGAACGTGGTGTCCATCTTTTCCACATCGAGGCCGCAATTGGAGAGGCGCGGATGGCAGGTCGAGCAGGATGCGCGGGTGTGCTGGCCATGTTTCTGATGACACGCTAGACAACTGAGACCTTCATGGACGCCGACGGGCGTGCGGTCGTCGCCGGAACGCACTTCCATGCTGGCTAGAGGCGCATGGCACTGGTAGCAAAGAGACTGACGGGGATCGGGGCTGATCTTCACGGGCCTGCCGGAATCAAACATCACAGGCAGAGGAAGAAGAGCGACGGAGAAATTGGCGCGTTCGCGGCGATCGAAGAAACCGAGCGAGGGGCGATAGAGTTCTTCGCGACCGGCCGATTTAGCTTTGGAATCGTTGTCGTCATCTTTGTGGAGCTGGTCGCCGCTGCGGTGCATGGCGTGGCACGCGAGGCAAGGGATGGCCGGTTGGTGAACGACGGAAGCCGGCAAGAGCTTCCAGGGACCTTCGGTGTTTATCGGCGCGACGAGCTCGCGGATGCTACCTTCAAAGAACATGCCATGGCAGCGAAGACAGTCGTCCATCAAAAGACGGCTGCGGTTGTGCTTGGGATCGAGGAAAACGGTTTCGTAGGTGATGCCGTGCGGGCCGCTTTGCCACTGCGCGGCTTCCTGCTGATGGCATTTCTGGCAGCGGCCGACCATGGCGTTGACGTCCAGATTGCGGAGGCGGATGGGATCGCGGTAAGCGCCGCGAATGTGCTGGATGAGGCGGCGGGCGTTTCCCAAGTGGAAGCCGGGATCGAAAGTGAGTATCTCGCCGTGGCATGCGCCGCAAGCGACAGCGCGGTGACTCGAGGTTTGCCAGGAAGAGTGTTCCGAACGGATTTCGTGGCACCGGGCGCAGGATTCTCCGGCGGAGTATTCGTAGTAGAGGCTGGCCGCGGGAAGGCCGAGAACGATCAGAATGCCGATGGCGAGAACCAGGAGAGCAACGCGGGAGTGGAGAAAAGCCATGGCTAGACTTTTCCTTTCCAGGATTGCACGAGGTGAGCGGAAGCGCGGTAGGCATTGGCGAGAATGGTGAGGACGGGATTGAAGCCGCCGTTGGTGACGTGGACGCTGCCGTCAATCACGTAGAGATTGTCGGTATCGTGTACGCGGCACCAGGAATCGACGACGGAGGTTTTGGGATCACTGCCCATGCGGCAGGTTCCAGCCTGATGCTGGCCGCCGCTGATGCCGTTGCCGGGGACACTTCGCCAAGTTTGAATCGCGCCGGCTTCCTTGAGCCAAGCCTCCGCTTTTCCAGCCATGACGCCGGCAATTTCCAAAGTGTGCGGGTGCTGATAACCGGAGAGCTGCGCTACTGGCATGCCCCAAAAATCCTTGACCGAGGGATCGAGCTGCACGCGGGAATCAAAGACCGGCATCTCCTGCGTGGGTCCCATGATTTTGATGGTGCGGCGATAAGCCTTGCGCATGAAGTCTTTGTGAGCTTTGCCCCAGCGGACGCCGTTCGGAGGCATGTCCACGGCTTGGTAGGGCAGACGAATGAATTCGTTGGCGAGCATGGCGCCACCGCGCAGGCCGGGATTGCCGTGGTTGTAATCGCAAATGGCGATGTTGGCGCCGGGGCCGATGTCGTCGTAGGTATCAAAATCGAATAATCCCGTGGCGCCGGAATAGGCGTGGCCTTGAAGATTTCGGCCGACCCAGTCATAGCGATTGCCGAGACCGTTGGGGAAAAGTCTGCTTTTGGAATTGAGCAGAAGGCGCGCGGACTCGATGGCGGCGCCGGAGATGATGACGAGATTGGCGGGTTGCTCCTGAAGGCGATCGTGCGCGTCGAAATAGGAAACGCCGGTGATTTTGCCCTGCTCGGTGGTGAGGATTTCCTTGACCATGCAGCCGAGCCGCAAATCGCAGAGGCCGGTGGCGAGGGCGCGAGGAATGACGGTGTTGTGCGTGCCACACTTGGCGTCCACTTCACAGACGAAACCCACGCACCAGCGGCAACGCATGCAAGGAGGGCGGCCGTTGTAAGGAACGCTGTTGCGGAGCATGGGCAGGTCGAAGGGATGGAGACCCAGGCGCTGCGCGGCGGGCTTGAGGATTTCGTACTCGCGCGTGGGAGAGAGAGGCGGCATGGGAAGCGGCTTGGCGCGCGGACCCTTGAAGGGATCGTTGCTGACATCGCCCGAAACGCCGATTTCGTATTCGGCTTTTTCGTAGAAGGGCGCGAGATCTTCGTAACTGATGGGCCAATCGTCCAGAGTGCTGCCTTCTGGCGCGCCGTAAGTGGAGCGCATGCGGAAGTCTTTCGGCTGGTAGCGCCAGGCCATGGCGCCGTAGGTGAGCGTGCCGCCGCCGACGCAAGCGGCGTTGTTGCTGTAGCCGCCTTCGCTGGGGAGAACGACGTGGCGCTTGGCGTCGCGGTCCACAAAGACGCGAGGGTTGCGCTCGTCGTCGGGCCCGGAATTGTTGCCGAGGACGGAAGTGCGCTGGTTGCGGAGATCATCCTTGCGGCAATCGTTGGCGGTGTACCAGCGGCCGCGCTCGAGAAGCGCCACGTGGAGGCCTGCTTCGCAGAGCTCCGTGGCGACAACGCCGCCCCCGGCTCCAGCTCCGATCACGACGGCGTTCACGCGCGGCAGGGACATTGGATGGCGTCAACCTTTCCTGGGAAATTCGTAAAGGTCGCGGCCGCGGATGGGAATTATGGGAATGCCGAGCATGCGCCAACTGACGGCATCGCGATTGCCGTCGTGGCGGGCATCACCGTAGAAGCCTTGCATGGTGTGTGTGATGACCATGTCGAAGAAGGGCTGCAGGGAATTGGGGAGGCGCTGCAGGAAGGCGGTCTGCTGGTCGGACGGCAGCTCGGCGAACGGTCGGCCATGTGCGGCACGGCACGCAGCATCGAATGCCGCGATGCCGCTGCGGTAGGCGGATTGCAGCTTGCGGAAGTGGCCCACGAGTTGGGAATCAATGTAGTAGATCGTGCCAGCCCACGCAGCTCCAGGATCCTGATCGGCGGGAATGATCTGTGCGCAGAGAGCTTCGATGATGCGCGCCTCGCCGGAGGTGAAGAACCGCCACGGGCCGGCGTGGCGGCCGCAGGAGATGAGCGCGGAAGAAGCAGCGGCGGTGGCTGCGACTTGCAAGAAGCGGCGACGCGTGAGGGCACTGCGTTTGGACATGGCCTGAACCTCAGGTGAAGCGCGCTGAGGCGGGGCACGCCTCACAGAACGGCGCCCAAGAACCTGCGGGAATGGTAGTGAAGGGCGGGGGGAGAAGATGTGACAGGAATCACGCGAATGGGGCAGCTTTGCAGGCAAGAGAGACCGGAAACGGGGCGTCAAAGACGCAAAAGGGCGCCCTGGCAGCAGGGAAAGCGTAATCGATTGCGACGACACTAAAGAGTGTTAGGCTTAAGCCGTAAGGGGTCGTCTGGAATCCGGTTTCCACTGCCGGAAGGACAACCACGAGGTGAACAGCCTGCAAGCTTGGGCTGCGCTTGAGGGCCGCAAATGGAGGTGCCCATGACCTCAGCGGTACGATTCACTGTCAGCCTTTTTCTCGCCACGTTTTTTCTACTGCTCCGCGCTTCGGCGGCGGGACAAGATCCGAAACCAAAACCTGAAAACACGATCAGCGTGCACCTGGGTGATCCGGTGCCAGCACAGAAGTTTGCGAACCCGCCGAAGTTCTGGATCAGCGATGTGATCGACCGTTCCGGAAATCCACAGCCGATGCTTGTGCTCAAGGAGCGCGGCGGCATTTTTCTGGACCGGCAGCCCACGGTGATCGTCCGCGAAGCGCTGGAAGAGTCGCTGCGGGCAGCGAACCTGCTGGCCACGGATGCGAATTCGGCGGATCTGGTGCTGAAGGTTTACTTGTTCCAATTCGGGTTGGCGCAAGGATCGCAGCTCGATTTTTTTGGCAAGGTGGAATTCACGGTGATGGTGAAGAATCTCAAGAGCGGAGAGTCGCTCGAAGTGAAGGCGGCAGGTACTTCGATCGCCAAGGTGGCGGTACGGAAGAAAAACATCCAGAAGAACGTGCAAGACGACGTGGAAGAGTCATTGAGGGATGCGGTGCGGAATTTCCTGCGCGGGCAGCAGTTGAAAGATGAGGTGGGAGCGCTGCGGAAGAGTACGGACGCCGCGCCGGCGCCTACTCCCAATCCATAAGAGGTCGCGCGGGGCGAAAAAGCTTCATTCATGGACCACTGAAGAGTTGGCGTGGATAAGGAGGGTTACGCAATGCGAATCGGGATCCGTATGATGATGGTTATGCTGCTGCTGGCTTGTTTGGGCGCAGCGGCGAAAGAGAAAAATGCAACGCCGCAGTTCAAGACGGCGGAGGCCAAGCATTTTACGCAGGCGGAGGGTGTTGAGCTGTCACCGGCGTTTGGCGATTACTTTTATGCGGAACTCCGCGAGGAGCTGAAGAAAGCGAAGCTGGCCGGCGAAGTGATCGGGGAGGGTGAAACGGTGGACGACGCCGACGCGCCGCAATCCATCGTGATCACCGGAACGTTCACGGAATACAAGAAAGGCAGCGTGGTGAAAAGCGCGCTGATTGGGTTCGGAGCGGGGATGCGCAGCCTGAAAATGGACGCGGATGTGTTGAGGAGAAGCGACAATCAGCACCTGGGCGTGGTGCACATCCGCGTAAAGATTGATCCCAGGTGGGACGAGAAGACCATGGCGAAATTTGCCGCGCATCAGATTGTCAAGAATATGAAAGAAGCGCTGAAAACGCAGGCGAAGTAAAGCGGAGCGCGTTATGGAAGAGGATATGGCGCAGCGGGCCAGACGGAGGAATGCGGCAGGGCCGACGCTGGTGGCGCTGTTCGTGCTGGCGGCGCTGGCGATCCTGTGGCCGGACGCGCTGATGGCGGGATCGAAGGTGAAACTGCGTGGGTACGTCACGGGCAGAGCAGTTGACGGTGCGTTGTTGATACTCGATGACCGGTTGGAGATAACGCCGGCGAGCCGCGTACTGGGACAGGACGCTAGTGGCGAGCACCCCATGAAAGCGGAAGAGATCATCGTCGGCATGCTGATCGACGCCGAGGGGCAATGGCTGGACAAGCACAAATTCTTTGCTGAAAAGATCACCATTGATCTGCGGGAAAGCGAAAAGAAAATACGCGGCAAGGCCTATTTGCAGGAGGAACCGGCGGACGCCAGCAAAATCGCCGCGGGAGAGGCGGGCGAACTCAAGCTGGATGGTTACTGGCTGGAAGTGAGCCCCTCCGCGAAGCGGGAGTGGGACCCGGAGAAGGCGGCAGGAACGAAAACGGCGGCAGCAAACGGAAAGCTCGCGGCATGCCACGTCAATTACACCGGCATTCAAAGGAAAGACGGGAAGCTGGAAGCAGAGCAACTGGAGCTGGGGCCGCCCGCCGCGGCAGATGCGTACAAGATGCCGCATGACCTGGAGGTGGTGCGGGCGAAAGATCCGCAGACGGGGATTGACATACTGGAGTTCCGGCAGGGCAAAAAGGTACACGGGCGATTGAAGCTGCTGGCCGAAAGGAGCGTGCAGGAGTATGTCTCGCATCTAGGGGATTCGTTGTTGGCGGCAGGGGCGGAAGGCACGAGCCGACCGATTGAGTTTCGGTTTTTCGTGATTGAAGATCCATCCATCAACGCGGCTTCCCTGCCGGACGGCACACTGCTGATCAATACCGGCCTGCTGGGGGTGGTGGAGAATGAGGCGCAGCTTGCGTTTGTGCTGAGCCACGAAATGGCGCACGTGCTGCAGGCGCACTATAAACGGGAGGTAGACGAGACACGCGGTTCGCGCGTGGGCCTGACGATTGCGGGAATCGCTGCTGGAGCGTTCATCGGCAACCTGGGCCTCTTTATGGCGGAAGTAGGGATCGCTTCCGCGGTGAATGGCCACCAGCGGGAACTGGAAAACCAGGCCGACCGGCTGGGGCTGCAGAACGTGATTGAGCACGGGTACGATCCACGCGAGGCGGCAAATTTTTCGCGGATCATCATTGAGCGGTACGGAGACCGGAGCACCAGCAAGTTGTGGTCAAATCATGATTCGAGCCTGATCCGCGGCAGCTTCCTGACGATTCAGTTGATGCGGGAGTATCCGGACAATTCATGGGGAGACACGAAAAAGAGTACGGCAGCGTTCCAGACGATGAAGGAAGATCTGGGGCCGGTGAAGATCATGTGAGAGAACAGAGCGGGGGGTGGCGCGGATCGGTGTTCTAGCAGTGTCGGTTTTACTCACCCGCCAGCCGTTGAAATCCAATGGATCGATGGCATCACGTGGAATGTTGCGCGAATGCCCTGCAAACCAAGCGACGCAGAGAAGCGGAACGCGCCCATACCTGCAAGGCTTTCCGAGCCGCCAAGTCTTGACAATTTATTCCCGGATCGCCGCCCTAGAGTTTGCGGAGGGCAGGCGGAAGAATCCCAGCCAGAGAGTAGGAGCCCCCGCCGGTGAGGAAAAGGCCAAGGGAGAGCAGAAATTGCGTAAGAGCGTACTCCATCCCATTGTTGGCAAGGTTGAAGCCGTGGGGAAGATGGACCAGGGAGATCGCACCGGCCATCACGATCATGATGCAGAGAGCACCGACGCGGACAAGGGCGCCCGTGAGCAAAGCGAGTCCACCCGCGAATTGCGCAAGACCTACCAGGAAGCCGACGATTACCGGGGTGTGCATGAACCCCGCAAAACCATGTATGCCGGGGCCCCCAAAGGCACCAAAGAGAATCGCGCTGCCGTGATAGAGAAAGACGAGTGCGCCGGCGATGCGGAAAATGAGCAGGGCGAGATCGAGTTTGCCGGAAGAGGCCGAAGACGACCACGTTAGCGGTGACATGGAACCATCCTTTTCAATCCACGAATTTGCAGGGAATGTAACAAAGGAGTAAGGGAATAGCAATCCAGAATTAGAGGAGACACGGAAGGAACGGAAAAGAGAGAGTTTTTGACGGCGGAAGAAGCGGGGAGATATACTCCGCGGTGAGGAATAGAGAACGGAGAGGCCCGTGGGTGTCATAGACCAAAGGTTTGAGAAGAACGTCCTGATCACGTCGGTGGATTACGTCTTCAATTGGGCGAGGAAGAGTTCGCTATGGCCGCTGACGTTCGGGCTGGCGTGCTGCGCCATTGAGATGATCGCGTCCACGACTTCGCGGTTTGACATGGCGCGGTTCGGGGCGGAGGTGTTTCGGCCATCGCCGCGGCAGGCGGACTTGATGATCGTGTCCGGTACGGTGACGCTGAAGATGGCGCAGGTGATCCAGCGGGTGTGGCAACAGATGCCGGATCCGAAGTGGTGCATCTCGATGGGGGCGTGCTCGAGCGTGGGCGGGCCGTTCAACGCGTATTCGGTGTTGCAGGGAGTGGACCGGATTGTGCCGGTGGATGTGTACGTGGTGGGATGCCCGCCGCGGCCGGAAGCGCTGTTTTACGCGCTTTTGAAGCTGCAAGACAAAATCGATGACATGACGCTGGCGAAGCGGCCGACGGAAGTGCGGTTGCGGCCGGAGATGGTGGAAGATTTCAAGAAGAGCGTGATGGTGGCGCAGGTGCCGGAGCCAAGTAATCAGTGATCAGTTGTCAGTGGTCAGTTCTTCAGCGACCAGCGACCAGTAATCAGCGATCAGGAACCAAGGATTTGCTGCGTTGACCGAGCCTTTGCAGACCCGGCAGGCAGAGAAGACCTAAGGCAGAGAGCACTGAGGAAGCAGAAGAGACAGAGGAAGAATAGCCAATGGGATTCGTGAGGACGGCGAAGGTAGCAGAGCTACCGGCAGGGACGCTGCGGGAATTCCACGTCGAAGGGAAAGCGATTGCGCTGGCGAATGTCGGCGGAACGATCCACGCAATCAATAATACTTGCCTGCACCGCGGCGGGCCGCTGGGACAAGGTGTGCTGGAGGGCAAGGTGGTGACTTGCCCGTGGCACGGGTGGCAGTTTGATGTGACCAGCGGAAAAGCGGCGCAGAATCCGGCGATTGGAGTGGACTGCTACCGGACCGAAGTGCGTGGGGAAGACATCTTCGTCGAAGTGTAGCGGGGACACCAGTGTGAAGGGGAATCAAAGGACCTTCAGGGCCGCCTGCCAAATGCCTAACTAAAAGAAAAGAAAAGTGTTAAGTCAGAGTTGGGGGCTGAAATTCCGGCCCATTGACGGTTTGGGTGTGGAAAATCCCTCTATCCCTCATATTTTGTTTGGTTTTCGCCATGCAGACGTGTATATTTCAGCCGAATCTGGTGCCGATGGCAATCGTTACTTCGCAGACCCGACATTACTGGATTTTCAGCGCAGACCCGCATCACTATCACTGGGACACGTTATTCGTTAAGGGGAAAGAGATGTGGCAAGGGGCGGAATCAAAGCCCGATGCGATACGTGCCTTGAAACAAGTGAAGAAGGGGGACCGCGTGCTGTGCTATCACTCCACGCCGGAGCGCTCCCTGTATTCGATCGCTGAGGTTACGCGCGATCCCTATCCCGACCCGCACGACCCCAAGGGGAAAAACATGGTGGCGGACTTGCGCGCCTACGAGAAACTGCCGCGGCCGGTGTCGCTGGCGGAGATGAGAGCGAACCCCGCGGTGAGGAAGATGAAGCTACTGAAGAACGTGCGGCTGCTCATTTCGGCGATCAGTGACGGCGAGTACCAGGAGTTGTTGCGGATGGCGGGAATTGTGGCCATGCCGGGAGTGCCGCTGCTGTAAAGCGTCGCGGTGGCGCATCCCAACGAAAAGTGACCTATTCCACAAAAACAGCAAAACATTCAGAGCCCGAGTGCGTCTCTACGCAAAGGGCCGCGTGTGCGGAATTTTAGAAGAAACGCTATTCTTCGGGCTGCGCTAGAGAGACTTGGAAAGCAGCCAGGTCATGAGCTCGGGCTCAGCGTAGGCTTTGTCCCAGGAATTGTGGCCCACACCGGGATATTCGGTGTAGCGAACGCCGGCGCCAGCAGCCTTGAGGGCTTCGACCATGTGGCGGGATTCGGAGACGGGAACGGCCGGGTCGGCATCGCCATGGAAGACCCAGATGGGGATCTTCGTGCCGATTTTCTTTGCGGCTTCGAGATAGGGAATGCGGTCGGAGTCGAGCTGCTTGCGGGCGTCATCGGGAGGAATGATTCCGCCGCAGATGGGGACGACCGCGGCAAACTTGTTGGGATATCGTGCGGCGAGCGACCAGCTTCCGTAACCGCCCATGGAAAGGCCAGTGAGATAGGTGCGTTTGGGATCGCCCTTGAATTCACGAGAGGCTGCACCCAGGGCGGAGAGCGAAAGTTCTTCCATATCTCCATCAGTCCAGCGATGATCCTTCAGGCACTGGGGCATGACAACGAGAGCAGGGAAACGTGAGCGATCGTTGCGGATGGCCGTGGCGATGCCGACCTGGGTTTGAATGAGGCCGTCGGCGCCACGTTCGCCGGCGCCGTGGAGGAAGAGGATAATGGGCCATTTCTGATTGGAGGACCAGTTGTCCGGCACAAAGACCTGATACTTATAGGTGACGCCGCGAATGGAGAGGGTACGGTCCAGGAAACCGGTTTCGCGTTTGCGGGCGAGCGCGGGAGAGCCAAGAGCAAAAACGAGAGCGAGCAGCAGGAGAATACGGAAACGAGAGATGGGCACAGGACCTCCAAACCACAAAATGTATCACGATTGAATGGAAAGCGGCGAAAGACAGACGGATAGCGAGGTGTGATAGTTTGGGCGATCGAGAGGACGATGCCGGAACTTCCTGAAGTCGAGACGGTAGCGCGGGGCCTGCAGCGGCAAATCGCGGGCCGGCGAATCTTGAGCATTATGCTCGGCAAAACGGATTTTATCGATAATCCGGGGGAGATTGAAAAAGAATTGCCGGGACGCGCAATTCGCGACGTGGTGCGTTACGGCAAATTTCTGCTGCTGCAGCTGACGCGGAAGGAAAATGCAGGAGAAACGGACCACGAATCCGCGCTTCTGGTCCATCTTGGCATGACCGGCATGCTGAGGCCGCAGCCAGCGGGCGAGCCGCACGCGAAGCACACTCACGTGGTGGCGCTGCTAGACGATGGGCGCGAATTGCGCTACACCGACCCGCGGCGATTTGGCAGAATGGCGTATCTTGCGGGCGAATCGTTGCAGGAGGAGTTACGGCGATTCGGCGCTGATCCGCTGGAAGCGGGGCTGGAGGAATTCACGGCGAAAATCCGTGGAAAGCGCGCGAGAATCAAGGCCCTGCTGCTGGATCAGCGGGTTTTGCGTGGAGTGGGAAACATTTACGCCGATGAGAGTTTGTGGAAAGCGAGGATCCATCCAAAGCGGCTGGGAGCGCGGTTGCGGCGGGAGCAAGTGGAAGAACTGTACCGCGCGCTGCAAGGTATCCTGAGGCGGGCGATTGTGATGCGGGGATCCTCGATCGCGGACTTTCTTGACGCGGAAGGCCAGCCGGGAGAATATCAGCGGCATCACCGGGCGTATGGCAGAGAGGGGGAACCTTGCTTTCGCTGCAAGACGCGGATCAAACGCGTGATTGTGGCGGGGCGCAGCAGCTATTTTTGTCCGCAGTGCCAGAAGGCGCCACGGCGCGGGAAGAGCCGACGGAACGGGAAACAAAAACACGCGGCCAGGCGTGGGAAAATGGGATAAGAGCCAGGTGTCGAGCGCCGATTTGCCAATGAGAGGTTTAGGAAGTTGCTAAAATCTGAGAAAGATCTTCTTCAGTGGCTAAAGCCCATTCGTTTTAAGGACTTTGCGCCGGGGCTGAAGCCCCGGCCTCCTAAAGAATGAAGATTTTTTCAGCAGCCAATTAGGGGGATAGAGATGAGGATGAAGCGGAAGACGTTGGTTGTGGTGGGACTGTTGCTGGTGCTTGTTGGGATGCGGGTGTGGACGGCACGGGCGGCGGGGGACGACGCGAGTCCCTTGGCGGCGACGGACCAGCAAATCCTAAGCGAAATCCGAGATCACAGCGAAGTGATGGACAACCTGGAGTACCTGTCTGACCGCATCGGACCGAGGTTGACGGGCACGCCACAACTGAAGCAGGCGAACGATTGGACCGCGGAGATGTTCCAGAAGTATGGGCTGACGAACGTGCATCTGGAGGCGTACTCGATTCCGCACGCTTGGGTGCGCGGGACAGCGACGGCGCGGATCGTGGCGCCGACGGAGCATCCGCTGACGATTGCCTCCGCGGCATGGGCGCCGAACACGAAAGGCACGGTGCACGGCCCCGTGGTGTATTTCGATGCGAAGAAGCCGGAGGATTACGGGAAATTCAAGGGAAAGCTGAGAGGAGCGATCGTAATTGCGCAGGAGCCCCGTCCGCTCTCGCCGCCGAAACCGATTGACAGGAACGCGGAAGTCTATCACCCGATGGAAGAACCACCCGCGCCGGCGGGGCAGCCGGTGGCAGCCGACCCATATGAAAAATACCTGGCTAACATGCGCGCGCAGATGAAGTTCCTAGCGGAGGAAGGAGCCATTGCGGTGCTGCGCGATTCCGGGAAGCCGCACGGGCTGCTGAATATGTCGAGCGGGACCACCTTGCCATTTGATCTGGGGCCGCTGCCCTCGGCTTTTGTGACCGGGGAAGGCTACCGGATGATTTTCCGGATGCTCAAGAAAGGTCCGGTGGAGGTAGAACTGGATATCAAGAACGCGGTGAGTAAGAAACCGGTGGAGGTTTACAACACGGTTGCGGAATTGAAGGGGACAGAGAAGCCGGGCGAAGTGGTGATCCTCGGCGGGCACCTGGATTCCTGGGATCTGGCAACGGGGACGACGGACGACGGAACGGGAACGATGGTGGTGCTGGAAGCGGCGCGCGCGCTGGCAAAACTCAATGTGAAACCGAAACGGACTATCCGGTTTGTGTTGTTCACGGGCGAGGAGGAAGGGCTGATTGGCTCGAAGGAATACGTGAAGGCGCACAAGAATGAGCTGGACAAGATTTCGGCGGTGCTCATTCATGACAGCGGAACGGGGCGGGTGCTGGCGCTGGGACTGCATGATGACTATCAAGCGCGGGAAACCGTGGATCAGCTGATTGCGCCGCTGCACGAATTGAAATTGCTGGAAACAACCATGGCGCGGCAGTACGGCATGGACAGTTTGTCGTTTGACGAGGCGGGGGTACCGGGATTCTGGTGCGCACAGGACATTGCGGAATATCCGCAGACGCATCACAGCCAGTCGGACACGTTTGACAAAGCGTGGAAAGACGACTTGGTCCAGGGAGCGCAGGTGCTGGCCGCCTGGGCATACAACACCGCGGAGTTGCCGGGAATGATGCCGCGGAGGCCCTTGCCGCCACCGGCTCCGGCAGAAGCGGCGAAGACGGATGCGCCGAAGGAGGAAGCAGCGAAGCTCGATCCGACAGCGGAGATGGACAAAAAGATCGTGGAACAGGTGAAAGCGGACAAAGAGCAACTTAAGTCCGACTTGACGTTTTTGACGATGCAGATTGGGCCGAGACTTACGGGATCGCCGCAAGTGGACCGGGCGAATCATTGGACGCAGGAACAATTTCGCGCGCTGGGATTGGAGAATGCGCACTTGGAATCCTGGAGCATCGCGAATTCATGGACCCGGGGGCCTGCGAGCGGGCGGGTGACGTTGCCGGTGATGCATGAGTTGACGCTGGCAACGATGGGATGGTGGCCGAGTACGAATGGAACGGTGAAGGGTGAGTTGATCGCGATCGAGGCGGAAAAACCGGAGGACCTGGAGAAGTACAAGGGGAAGCTGGGGGGAAAGATCGTGCTCTTTGGAAAACCGCTCGAACTGGAGCCACCCCTGGACCCGAAGCTGACGCCTTGGGGCGAAGGGACTATACCGGTAATGCATGCGAAGGCAGACAAGCCCATCGATTTCCGGGCGTCTATGGCGACGCGCAGAGCGGCGATAAAGATGCTCCAGGAGGAAAAGGCTGCGGCGCTGCTGTTTGGCTCGGATAAGATGTACGGTCTGCTGAACATGACCACGCTCAGCCGGGAGTATCAGGCGGGAGTGCTGCCCGCAGCCTTCCTGGCACGCGAGGATTACTTGCTGCTCTGGCAGTTGCAAGCGGAGGGGCCCGTGCAGATGGAGGTGAATATTCAAGGCACGCTCAGCGGGAAACCCGTGGAGGTGTACAACACCGTGGCGGAAATTCGCGGAACGGAGAAGCCCGACGAAGTGGTGATCCTGGGGGCGCATCTGGACTCGTGGGATTTGGGAACAGGAGCGACGGACAACGGCACGGGATCGATGGCCGTGCTGGAAGCGGCGCGGGCATTGCAGAAACTGGGCGTGAAGCCGAAGCGCACCATCCGGTTCGTGCTGTTCACCGGCGAGGAGCAGGGCTTGAACGGCTCCCGGGCTTACGTGGCGGCGCACAAGGACGAACTCCCCAAGATTTCCGGTGTATTGGTGCACGACACCGGCACCGGGAAAGTGCTCACGATCGGATTGATGGCGAATTACAACGTACGGGAGACGATTGATCGAGTCGTGTATCCACTTGCGGAGAGCGCGGGAATCATGGAACCCACGCTGCGCAGCGAGGGAGGATCGGACCATGTGCCGTTTGACGAGGCGGGCGTGCCGGGCTTCTGGTGCGTGCAGGATCCGGCGGACTACGAAAAGACGCACCACTCGCAGGCGGATACGCTGGACCGCGTGAGATGGGATGACTTGACGCAGGGCGCGGAAGTGCTGGCCGTATTTGGCTACAACGTGGCGCAATTGCCGGAGATGCTGCCGAGGAAGGCGGCGAAGAAGTAGGAGGAGAAGCAAGAGAGACGGGATTCAGCTAGAAACCTAGCCAACTGGGGTGCAGGGTGCTGCACCCTACGAGAGAAAAATGCGCATGGTGGTGCAGAGGGTGAGCCGGGCGAAAGTGACGGTAGAAGGGCGCGTCACCGGAGAAATTGGCGCGGGGCTGATGATCCTGCTGGGGGTGGGCAAGGAAGACACCTCGGGCGTCGCGGCGGCAATGGCAGAAAAGGCGAGCAACCTGCGGATCTTCGAGGATGAGCAGGGGAAAATGAACCGATCGCTGTTGGACGTGAAAGGCGAGGCGCTGGTGGTGTCGCAATTCACGCTTTACGGCGATGCGCGGGGACAACGGCGGCCAAGTTTCATCTCAGCGGCGCCGCCGGAGCAGGCGAAGAAATTGTATGAAGAGTTTTGCGAAGCGTTGCGCAGGCTGGATGTGAAAGTGGGGACGGGTATATTTCAGGCGATGATGTCGGTGGAGCTGGTGAATGAAGGACCGGTCACAATCCTCATCGATTCGGACAAAACGTTCTAGCCGGAGCGGGGAATTGGCCCGGGCAGAGGCGAGGTGGACGGCCGCGAGGCCGCGTGAAGAACGATGCCGGGAAAAGAGAATAGTGTAAAGATCCGGCGGGCGCGCCAGGCCGATGCGCCACGCATCACGGAGTTGTCCGGCCAGCTCGGGTATCCCACCACGTCGCGCGCGATGGCCGGGCGGCTGAAGATGGCGCTGCGGGAGAAGAACGGGGCCTGCTTCGTGGCGGAGACGAGTGCGAATGGAGTGGTGGGTTGGGCGCACGTGAGCGTGACGCCGTTGTTGGAAGTGGAGCGGCGCGCCGAGGTGAACGGGTTGGTGGTGGACGAAAAGGTCCGCAGCCAGGGAGCAGGTCGGAGCCTGCTGCAGGCGGCGGAAGAGTGGGCACGGAAGAAGCGCTGCAAAGGGATGTCCGTGAGGTCGAACGTGCTCCGTGAACGCGCGCACGGATTTTACGAGCGGCACGGTTACGAGCATTACAAAACACAGAAGGCTTTCCGGAAAAAGCTTTAGGCTGAGCGCCGAGGCCCCCGGCCGCAGTTCTCACCTGTGTGCCAGCCAGAAAGGGCATTGTCGAATTTCCAGCCTCTTACCGGACGCGTCTGCCAAAGTTGCGCGCGAGCATTCTTGGCGCGTAGACCATCCAAAGGAAAACAAGCGGCTGAAAACTTATATCGTGATACGATAGAATGAAGTTATGGCTGCCAAGATTACAGACGGGGAGTATCGGGCGCTGGCGGAGCTGCGCTACCGGATACGGCGATTTTTGCAGGAAGGCGACGTTACGGCGCTGCAGGCGGGACTTGAGCCGCAGCAGTACCTGTTGCTCCTGGCGATCCGCGGATTGCCGGACGGGCAAGAAGCCACGATCCGACCGCTGGCGGAGCGGCTTTCACTTCGTCATCACAGCACGGTGGAATTGATTGACCGCATGGAAGCGCGGGGCTACGTGCGGCGGACACGAGACCGGGAAGACCGGCGGCAAGTGCTGGTGTCGCTGCAACCGCGCGGGGAGAAACTGCTGGAGCAAGTGGTGGAGCAGCGCATCATCGAGTTGCGCTCGAATGGCCGCGCACTGGTGGAGGCCATTGATGCACTGCTGGAGCGCAAACGAGCGGGCCGGAAGCGGCGAAGGGCGAAGAAATCAACCAGGCACAATTGAGGGCCAAGACGCCGACGGCGGTTTGAGGCGTTCAGATTGTTTGAAGACTCCGGCGAGTGAATGGATTAGAAGCCGCCGCCTCCACCGCCGCCGAAGCCGCCACCCGAGAAACCGCCTCCACCTCCGAAGCCAGAGCCTCCCGAACTGCGCGGTGCGGAGGCCATGGCAGTACCAGCAAGAGAAGACATCGAATTCAAGCTACCTACAAACATATAGGGGTAGAAGCCCGCGCCGAAGCTGCCCTGGTACCACTGAGGCGGCTGGGTATAAATGTCTTTGAAGGCGTTGCTCCAGTTTTTCTCGACGCCGAGCGCCATGGCAAAGGGAAGAAACCTCTCAAACATTTCCGGCGTTTTGATCGTGCGATTGAAGCGGTCAGCCTCGACGTGATTCAGGAAATCCTCGAAACCCAGAACGCCCTCGAGAGCGCGAGCGCCAGTTTGCGTGTGGGCAGGCATGAACCAGCCAAAGCCGCAGATAATGGCGCCGGTGAGAATGCCGGCGACGATGAATGAGAGCGGGGCCATGCCCATGTTGCGGGCGATAGCGCTGCCGCCCCAGACGAGAAGCACGGCAGCGACGACGCCGAAACCAAGATAACCGGAGCGAACGCTGTCCGGGCGGCGGTTGTAGTAACCATGCTCGACGAGAGAGTCGAAGATGTCGTTCCGGATGCCGGGAAGGCTGGTGTAGAAGCGATTGTGCAGCTCGGAAAGAGAGATGGAATCGCCGGCATTACCGCCGGAGAAAAGCCCACTGAGAAGCGCCTGTTCGTGAGGTTGTAGCGTGCTCCACTCGACGCGGGATTTCTTCAGGTGGAAGACATATTCCTTGCTGTGGGTCAAGCCAAGCAAGTGGTCTTTCTGCTGCTCTTCGATGACCAGATAGCCGCGCACGGCGAGATCGACGATGGAGGCGGTGATGTCCCGCATATCCACGGAATTATCAACCAGGGTGCCGACTTCGCCCGGAGTGAGCTTGTCGGGAGGTTCATATTGCGCGGCGATGGGCCGGAGGCGCGGATCGCGTCCCTTGGTCCACCACAACCAGAACATCAGGAAGAAGGCAGCGATGGGCAGGAAGAGCGCCCAATTGCTGCGGAGATAAAGTAAAAGCCTGTCGGAGGCGGTGGGCTCGTGGACGGCGCCCTTGTCGAAAGCGACGGCGACGGTGAGGCCCTCGTGAATCCCCAGAGGCGCGGTGGTCGTGACGTCCACGCCCGTGCCAGCAACTTCCGCGGCGGCCTCGCGCCCCTTGGAGCGGAAGGAGCCGGTGAAGACGTTGGCGCGAACGCCGGAGGCGCCGGGAGGAAGGACGATGTGCGCGCTGGCGGCGTCAATGGGGATCTCCCACTCATCGCCGGTTACATTCCAGTAGAACTCGTCGTAGTCGTCGAAAAAGCGCAGCGCGTCGCTGACGACATATTCGATGACAACGGTTTGCGTGGAATTGTCAGCGTCGGGAACGTAAATCTTGAGCTTGCGATTGTGGCCAACGCGGCTGGATTCGAATTTCAGTTTGTTGCCGTTGCCGTCGGTGATGCTCCTGACGTCCAGAAACAGGCTGTAGTTCAAGCCGCTCGGGCCGATGTATTCGACAGGGATGGTGCGGTAGACGCCGTGCCAGGGGCCACCCTTGAATTGGAAGGTGATGTTTTCGGTGACATCAACCTTGGCGTCTGGCGTGACCGTGATTTCCGAATCGAACTTCTGGATGCGAAGCTGCTTGCCCTGCGCGAGCAAACATACAGGCGAAAAGAGAAGGAGGAACAAAGCCAGCGCGCAGGGACGGGGGCGGAACATGGCACGCGTCATCATGTATGAACTTTCTTGGTGCTCAGGCCGTGGGCGCGGCCGGATTGCCGAAACTGACCTTGGGCGCTTCACGCTCAGCGGCGGCGGAGACTTCAAAGAACTCGCGCTGCTTGAGACTCATCATTCCGGCAATGATGTTGGTTGGGAACTGCAGGATTTTGGTGTTGAGGTCGCGGACGACGGCGTTGTAATAGCGGCGCGCGTTCTGGACGGTTTCTTCAATCTGCGAGAGCGAATTCTGGAGCGAGGTGAAGCTCTCAATGGCACGAAGCTGCGGGTAAGCCTCGGCGAGGGCAAAAAGGCTTTTCAGCGCGCCGGTGAGCATGTTTTCCGCCGCGGCCTTGTCGGCGGGGCCGGTGGCAGTCATGGCGCGATTGCGCGCGTTAACGACGGCTTCAAAGGTGCCCTTTTCGTGGGCGGCATAACCCTTCACGGTTTCGACGAGATTGGGGATGAGATCGTAACGGCGCTTGAGCTGCACATCGATGTCCGCCCAGGCGTCATCACAAGAGACCTTCAGCCGGACCAGGCTGTTGTACATGCCGATGCCGAAGATCACCAGGAGAACGAGGATTCCCAGAACGATGAGACCAGACATGGGTCAACCTCTTTTCGCAAGAGATGGCAAAGCGGGAACAGCTTCACTATAAGGGCGGGAGGAGATGGAGTAAAGGAAAGTTGCAGCGGGGAAGTGCCAAAAGGGCAGCAGAATTAACGCGATGTTCATAAAGCGAAGGGATTTGCGCGAGGATGGCACGGCTGCAGGGTACCGCTGGCATATCGTTAATAATTGATATATGCTCAGGCTGGAACGTCCCTCCAGGTCAAAGCATGCTTTTCAAGACAGTCAGCGCGTCGGTGTACGGGATTGACGCCTACCTCGTGGAAGTCGAGGTGGACGTGGGCTCCGCGCGCATGCAGGACTTCAACGTGGTGGGCTTGCCGGACAACGCGGTGAAGGAGAGCCGCGAGCGCATCAAGTCCGCGCTGCGGAATTGCGGGTACGAGTTTCCCTACGGCCAGGGGGTGACCATCAACCTGGCGCCGGCGGACCTGCGGAAGGAAGGATCGGCGTTTGATTTGCCGATGGCGTTGGGGCTGGCGGGCTGCCAGGGACAATTCTTCGGAAAAATACTGGACAAGATGATGTTCCTGGGCGAGCTGTCGCTGGACGGCAGCGTGCGATCGGTGCGGGGAGCACTCTCCGCGGCGATTACGGCGCGGGACAATGGGATGACGGCCGTGGCCGTGCCGGAAACGAACGCGCGGGAAGCGGCGGTGGTGGACGGGATCGACGTGTACGCTCTGAAGTCGCTTCCGCAAGCGGTGGACCTGGTGAATTCGCCGGAGTCGTTCAAGGCCGTAAAGGTGGATGCGCGGCAAATGCTGAACGAGGCGGCGCAGTATCCGGTGGACTTGCGGGATGTGCACGGGCAGCAGGCGGCCAAGCGGGCATTGGAAGTAGCGTGCGCGGGCGGCCACAACATTCTGTTTATCGGGCCGCCGGGTGCGGGGAAGACGATGCTGGCCAAGCGTATCCCGACGATCCTGCCGCCGATGTCGCTGGAAGAAGCGATCGAGACGACGCGGATTCACAGCGTGGCGGGAACGCTGGAAAACAGCCAGGGGCTGATCGGGACGCGGCCGTTCCGCTCTCCACACCACACGATCAGCGATGCGGGGCTGATCGGGGGCGGCGCGATGCCGCGGCCTGGAGAAGTATCGCTCGGGCACAACGGGGTGCTGTTCCTGGACGAACTGCCGGAGTTCCAGCGCAACGTCCTGGAAGTGATGCGGCAGCCGCTGGAAGACGGTTCGGTAACAATCGCGCGGGCGGCGATATCGGTGACGTTTCCTTCGCGGTTCATGTTGGCGGCGGCGATGAATCCGTGCCCTTGCGGGTATTTTGGGGATCCCACGCGCGATTGCCACTGCACGCCGCCGATGATCCAGCGGTACGTTTCGAAGATTTCCGGGCCGCTGCTGGACCGCATTGACATTCACATCGAAGTGCCGGCGGTGAAGTACAAGGAATTGCGGGCGCCGGCATCTTCGGAGGATTCCGCGGCGGTGCGCGCGCGGGTGATTGCCGCGGGGGCGCGTCAACTGGAAAGGTTTAAGGGAGAGAAGAAAACCTATTGCAACGCGCAGATGGCGCCGAAGATGATCCGCAAGCACTGCGCGATAACACCCGAGGGAGAAAAGCTGCTGGAGAATGCGGTGGTTAAGTTGGGGCTTTCCGCGCGGGCGCACGACCGCATCTTGAAAGTGTCGCGGACGATTGCGGATCTGGACGGGGCGGCAAACATCGAAGCGAAACACCTCAGCGAGGCCATCCAGTACCGGACGCTGGACCGGAGTTATTGGGCGTAGCGGCGCAGCGAAGAGAAGGAGCGGATGTGGAGGAGGAATGCAGACGAAGAGCCCCCCTTCGCCCAAGACGCAAAGGGTAGGCCACCCAGAGTTGCCTCATCGCATCGAGGGCGCGCCAGCTATCATCCCTCGGAGAAAAACACCTCACCAGAGTCTTGTGCCCTCGCAGCGCTTCTGCTCTTGTCGAGGGGCCTCCGCAGAGTCATAAGTCTTCTTCCAGCTATGGACATGGTATGCTGAGGCGAATGATGGCTTACGCAGAGGAAAAGCCAACGGAGCTACCGGGCCATTCGCCAACGGTCCTGATAAGCGCAGGGCTCTTCGCAGGGCTCGTAGCCGGTATACTGTCGATCGTTCTGCCTCTGCTCGCTCCCCACGTGGACCACTTGTTTTACCTCAATACAGTATTTGGAGTCTTCATCGGCAGCATTTTCGGTTTGGTTTTCTCCGTTTACTTTTGGGTTGTGCTTCGTAATCGGTCGGTCGTGCGAGCAGTAGCCTTTGTATTGTCTTCTACTGCTGCCTACGTGCTGGCATTCTTCTCAACACTGTTGTTAGGTGCTAGCCATCTAAACGACAGGGGTGGTGGAGCGATTGCCGATTCACCAGCATGGGTATTTTTCATCGGGGGCGTCATAGGGGCGGTTGTTGTTTTGATCGCAGCACTTCTGCTGCACTCAAACGAGCATGACGTGGCAAAAATTGTTTTGTTGGCAGCGGGGTGGTCGCTGATTGGTGGTATCCTCGGCGTGGCCGGCTGGGGATTAGGCCCGTCGCTTGGCAGAGGAATTACGTCGGTGGTGGACCCCAAGTCCCTCGCGTTGCGGCCGTACGCACCCGAAGATGCACTCTATGAGTTCTCCCTCTACTTCGTCTGGCAAGCAGGAATGGGTGGAGTTTTGGGAGTCCTATTTTCGCGGTCAGGTGTGCGAGAAGATCTTGCTCCACATGCGGCACCTGCCAAGAATTCGGGACCAATAATCCTTAGTCTGAGGGTGGGGTTTATTTGTGCCGTTGTGGCAACGCTTGCATTCTTCGGCCGACGGTTGCTCCCAGAGCAATATCGACAGGCGCGCTTAGAGCGCGCTCTCGCGCTGCATCACTCTGCTATGCCACCCCGCGACAACCTCCCAAAGCTTGTCGCGCAGCCGCCGGGACAGATGCTCATCCTCAATCCGATCGGCGAGTATCTACCTGGTCCCCCAGATGCAGGAGCGAGCCAACCCGAAATCGACCCACATAGCCAACTTCCAGTACCAACCGCTCAACGCTACGACGTGACATACACGCTTCACGGATGGGTACCGGGTGCGGGGGGCGGGAGGATTGAGGCCCATGTGGAGGAGTTTCCGAACGGTCGGTGGGCTGAATACATGCTCAAGGAGTATCCTCTCGGCGTTTCTGCTGATACCGTTAAGTCGATCAAGTTCGGGAATCGCATATACGCTTCGCCTCAATTCGTCCAAAGCTCCGGGAATACTTACTATCTTTATGTTTGGTCGAGCGGGAACCGTCTCGTATGTATTCAATTCTGGGTTGCACCGGATGTTTCCCCTGACAGGTTTCTGAAAGCCTATCTTGCGAAGTATCCAAGTTCTCTTTAGGTCAGTCGAGCAGTCTTGGCGCGGTCGTCTCGAGGCGCTACCATTTCACCTTTCCTGGTTCCTTTCATGAAAGGGCGCGCTACCGCCGCTTCAGCTTGGGCTCCCTGAGGTGGCACCTAGCCGTTTGACGCCGAGCGTACCATCGAAGGGGGCGGAAGGCTCCATTGACTTGGGTTTAGGCGGTGTGTTACGAGTAAGTACGCTTTTTTTCGCGCGGAGAGCGGCCACAGAACCGACCGGGAATGGCGCCAGACACCAAACACCTGGAAGTCACCTTGGACACCCACGTTGAGAGCGTAAATCTCGCAGAGGAAATGTGTCTGCGGGTGGCGGAGGCGGCCGGCTTCGCCGAGGATGAGTGTTACCGGATCGGGATGTCCGTGCGGGAAGGCGTCATCAACGCCTTTCACTATGGGAACCAGGAGAAGCCCGACAAGAAGATCCATTTGGGGATTGACCTCACCGGCGAGAAGATGGTCATCCACGTACTGGATGAAGGAAAAGGTTTCCGGCTGACCGATGTGCCGGACCCGCTGTTGGAGGAGAATCTGCTGAGCACGTCGGGGCGCGGGATATTTTTGATGCGCTCCTTCATGGATGAGTTTGACGTCGTGCCGGGACGCACGGGCGGCGCCGAGATTATCATGTCAAAGAAGTTGCCGCTGCCGAAAAACGCATCCGGCAACGGCAATCTTAGGCCATCAAATTCGGATGCCACACCACATCAGGAAGCGTAGGAACGTTTATGCCAGCTTTGTATGCCACCACGCGTGAAGTTGGGGTCATCACCCTTGTGGACCTCAGCGGGCGCATCGCGCTGGGCGAGGGCAGCGCGCTGCTGCGCAAGACCATTCGCGATCTGCTTGACGGCGGGAACAACAAAATCCTGCTGAATCTGGGCGATGTCAACTACATCGATAGTTCGGGCATCGGCGAGCTTGTCAGCGGGTTTACCGCGGTGCGCAGCCGCGGGGGAGAGTTGAAGTTGCTGCATTTGACAAAAAAGGTGCACGACCTGTTGCAGATCACCAAGCTGTTTACCGTGTTTGATGTCTACACGGACGAGCCGACGGCGGTTCGGAGCTTTCAGTAATATCCTTCGCCCACTGGGAGAACTCTCCCTAAGTTGGTCCTAGAACCAGATGCGTCAAATTCAGCAGAGTCTGGAAATTCACTCAACTGTAAAGCGAATTATGGGAAATTCCCACAGAACGGGCCATGGTAAGTCTTTTCCTGTCCTTCAAAGACAGGCAATTCATTCATTTACAACGGACCAAGCAATGGTGGCGAGAGCGAGAGACTCGGATGCCTGTGCATAACTGGACTGTGACATGTAATTGTTCTCCTATATACTAGTTTACTGTCGGCAGTTCTAGACCCATTTAGTCCAATATCTTCTGCCGACTCACTTTCCCGGGACGGCATTCCAGTTCCACGCCGTCGGCACCATTTGGGGGGATCGCAGATGGCTCTCTTCGTTGGCTTGGATGTCGGAAGTGTCAGCGCCAAGCTGGCGGCGGTGTGGGTACCGGGCGATCCTGCCAGCGTTACGCCTGCTCCGGGAAACGGGCATTTTCTCAGGGCCGGCCACGGAGCGGAGCAACGCTGCGGTGCGCCTGTACTGCTCTCGGAGTACCGCCGTACGTACGGAAACCCCATCCAAACGGTCAAGGAACTTCTTGCCGAATTTCAAGTGTTGCTGCCGTACGAGGAAATTCGCGGCATGCGTGTGACAGGTTCCGGCGGGCGCCTCGTGGCGGAAGCCTTAAACGCCGGCACCGAAAACGAATTCAAGGCCATTGCTTGCGCGGTTGGCCAACTCTACCCGGACGTGCGCACGGTGTTCGAGATTGGCGGTGAAAGCTCAAAATACCTGCGGCTGGCCGAAGACGGCAACCCGCAGCAAGCTACGGGATCCAATACGCACACGTACGCGACAGGTATTACGGACTATTCGACCAGCGGGGAATGCGCGGCGGGAACCGGGTCGTTTCTGGACCAGCAGGCTTCGCGGCTGAAGTATCGTGTGGAAGAGATAGGAGATGTGGTCGCGCAGGCGAAGTGTGCGGCGCGCATCGCGGGGCGGTGCTCCGTTTTCGCGAAGACCGACATGATTCACGCGCAACAGAAAGGTTACTCGACGGAGGAGGTGCTGAAGGGGCTGTGCGAAGCGGTGTCGCGCAATTTCAAGAGCAACATCGTCCGGGGAAAGGCGGTAAAGCCGCGGGTCGCGCTGATTGGAGCGGTGTCGCAAAATCGCGGCGTGGTGCAGGCGCTTGCAGAAGCGTTTCGTCTGGGGCCGGAAGGCTTGTTCGTGCCGGAAGAATACGCGTGGATTGGGGCACTGGGTTGCGCGCTGCTGGAGCGCAGCCAGAAAGACACGCCTGCGCTTAAGAAAAGCAATGGCCACTTCCGGCCACGTTTGCAGCTTGCCGGGGAGAAGAAACGCGACCTTCCGCCGTTGTCCCTTGCGAACGTGCTTTTGCTGCGCGATCATCCCGAAGCTTCACGCACGGAAGCCCTTCCGAAAGACGGCGAGCAGATTTCCGCGTTCCTGGGAATCGATGTGGGCTCGGTCAGCACCAATCTGGCACTGCTCGATGAAGGAGGGCGCCTGCTGCACGGCATCTACCTGCGAACGTCTGGGCGCCCGATTGAAGTGGTCCAGGAAGGCTTGCAGGAAATCGATCGCCTATTCCGTGGCCGGATTGTGGTGCGAGGCGTGGGCACCACGGGTTCGGGGCGCGAGCTCATCGGCGAGCTGGTTGGCGCGGACACGGTCAACGATGAAATAACCGCGCACAAAACGGGCGCGATTTACGTGCACGAGAAACTCGTGAAGAACCGCGCCGGCTCAGCGTTGGAAGAAGGTGAGGAGCCGGGCGAGGTCGACACGATCTTCGAGATTGGCGGGCAGGATTCCAAATTCATTTCCATTGACCATGGCGTGGTGGTGGATTTCGCTATGAACGAAGCCTGTGCTGCGGGCACGGGCTCCTTCCTTGAAGAACAGGCCGAACGCATGGACATCCAGATCAAGGATGAATTCGCGGAGAAGGCCATGGCTTCGACGGCTCCGGCGCGCCTCGGCGAGCGCTGCACCGTGTTCATGGAGCGCGATGTCACCGGTTGGATGTCGCGCGGCAGCCGGGTGGGCGATCTCGCGGCGGGCCTGGCTTATTCGGTGGCCATGAACTATCTGAACCGTGTTGTGCGTGACCGCAAGATCGGCAAGGTGATCTATTTTCAGGGAGGCACGGCGTACAACGATGCGGTGGCGGCGGCATTTTCGCAGCTCCTGGGAAAACGCATCATCGTGCCGCCGCACAACGGGATTATCGGGGCCATCGGCATGGCCCTGATCGCGCAGCAGGTGATACGCGCGAAGGAGCGCGTGCGAGAAGGCCTGGAAGTCGGAGCTTTCGTGGCGGCGGCAGCATCGGCAGGCGCTTCCGTGAGCACACTGACGTTGACGAAGCGCCCCGCGTCGATTTCGACGTTTCGTGGATTCGATTTGAACCGCGCCAGCTTTGAGACGCGCGAGTTTGTCTGCAAAGCCTGCTCCAACTATTGCGACATGAAAGAGATTACCGTCGAGGGGCGCAAAACCTACTGGGGCGATAAGTGCTCCGATAAATTCCGCAAGCGCGCGCGCACCGAACGGCGGCCGGTGATTGACGACCTGATGGCGCTATACGACCGGCTGCTGCGCGAGGACTATCGCGAACCGGCGGCTGGCGAGACCACTGGCAGACCCCGCGTGGGCGTCCCGCAAGCGATGTATTTCCACGACCGCTTTCCTTTCTGGCAAGCCTACCTCAAGGGGATTGGCCTCGAAGTGGTGCTTTCCGGCGTGACGGATTCGCGCATTGCCACGCGCGGCGCGGAGCTCAGCATTGCGGAACCGTGTTTCCCGGTGCAGATCGCGCACGGGCACGTGCATGCCCTGCTGCACGGCACGCAGGAGCGCCCTGCGGTGGATTTTGTACTCCTGCCGAATGTGATGGACATGGAGGCGCCGGAATCCTCAGTCGCTTCGCACCTCTGCCCCTGGAACCAGACGCTGCCCTATGTGGTGCGTTCTGCGCCGGAATTCGAGGCGTTTGCCGACCAGTTCCTTGCACCCACGCTCCATTTTCGAGCCGGCCGCAAACACGTGAAACGCCAGCTCGCGCAATGCTTCGAGCGGCTCGGTGTCAGCCGCCGGCGGAGCGACGATGCAACGGAAGCGGCATACTTCGCGCAGACCCGCTTCAGCGAGCGCCTGATCGAAGAGGGACATCAGGCGTGCGCCACGCTGCGCGCCACAGGCGAGCCCGCGGTGCTGCTGATCGGCCGCGCCTACAACATGTATGACCGCAACGGAAATTGCGATATCCCCAGGAAATTGCGGGACCTCTACGGCGTGAATGTCCTGCCACTCGATTTTCTGCCGCTGGATGAGCGCGCCGCGGACGATCTACATCCCAACATGTTCTGGCATTCCGGGCGGCGCATCCTGGAGGCGGGGCGCTTCGCCAGCGAGAATCCACACATGCACATTATTTACATCACGAATTTCAAATGCGGGCCGGACTCCTTTATCAAACACTACTTGAGGGATGTGGCGAAGGTGCCGTTCCTGGTACTTCAGTTTGACGGCCATGGCAACGACGCCGGGTACCTGACGCGATGCGAAGCGTATCTCGACAGCAAGGGGCTGCTGCGATGCACGAACACCCAGTAGACAATTCACGAACGATTCCGCGCTCGCATCCGCTCTACGGAAAGAAGACCTATGTGCCGCGGATGGTGGAGGGCAGCGCGCGGGCGCTGGCGGCGGTGCTGCGCTCGCTGGGCGTCGATGCGGAAGTCACGCCTCGCTCGAATGCGCGGACGCTGGATCTCGGCGGAAAATTTTCCAGCGGGGATGAGTGCTACCCGCTGAAGGTGACGCTGGGAGATTTCCTGCAGATTACGGAACAGCCGGGGTTCGACCCCCAAAAGACCGCGTTCTTCATGGTCACGGGGCACGGACCGTGCCGCTTCGGGCAGTATTCCCCGTTCCTGAAGAGCGTCCTGACGCAGATCGGCTATTCCGATGTGATGATCTTTCAGCCCAGCACTGAAAAAGGCTACAGCGACTTCGGAGAGTCCTCGACGCTGTTTACGCGGGGAGTGTGGCGCGCAGTTGTCGCGGCCGATATTTTGCTGAAGCTCCTCCTGAAGTCGCGTCCGTATGAAGTCACGCCGGGCTCCGCTGACGCCGCCTTCGAGGAGAGCCTCCAGGCACTGTGCAAGGTGCTAGAGGTTACCTACGCCAATTTCGACAAGCAGATGGCGGCGCTTTGCGCGTGCCTAATGGAGGCGCGCGAACGTTTCCGCAAATTACCCGTGCAATTTGACGGCGGGAAACCGCTGATCGGCGTGGTTGGCGAAATCTTTTGCCGCCTGAACGAATTCAGCAACAACGAACTGGTCCGGCGCCTGGAAGTTGCGGGCGCGGAAGTGTGGATGAACGACTTCTCCGAATGGATCTGGTACACGAACGCCGACCAGCACCGCAGATTACAGATCTTTGGCCGGCGCTTTTCCATGGAATCCGCCGAGGCGCACATCCGCAATTACATCCAGCGCAAGGACGAACACGTCTTGCTGGCCATGTTCAAGGAAGATTTCCGCGGCTATGAGGAGCCGCATGAGATCCAGATGGTGCTCGATGGCGCGGAGCCTTACCTGCCGGCGCTGGGCGCAAACGGCGAAATGGTCGTGAACGTCGGCAAGGCCGTCTATTTCGCGCACAAGGGGCTGGATGGCGTCATTGATATCAGCCCGTTCACCTGCATGAATGGGATTGTTGGCGAAGCGATGTACCCCCGCATCAGCCGCGACCACGCCGGCATCCCCATCCGCAATTTCTACTTTGACGGGACCAACTCCGACCTGGACCGCGACATCGGAATCTTCCTGGAACTCGCTCGCTCCTATCAGCGCCATAAACCCTGGCGCCGGGAAATGCCCACGATCGCCAAAGCCGCAACCCCCTGAATCTTTCGTCGCGCCCTTCAAACTGATCCTCTGCTTGGGGCACAATCGAAGGCATGGCCTCTGCAGCGGATACTGCCTGGATCACAAAACGCGCCAAGGAACTGGGATTCGATCTTTGCGGCGTGGTGCGCGTGGGGACGTTTCCCGAACTGGCGCATTTCGAGGAATGGCTCGCGCGGGGCTACGCCGGGGCGATGACCTACCTGGAAGATCCGCGCCGGCGGAATCCCGCGCTCGTTCAGGAAAACTTGCGAAGTGCAATTGTCTGCGCGTTGAATTACAACACCGACCTTCCCTATTCCGTGGACGCCGCTGCCGCCAAGACTCGCCAGCCGCGCGGTTGGATATCGCGATACGCCTGGGGGCGCGACTATCATGAAGTCGTTTGGGAAAAGCTCAATGCGCTGGCCGCTTCTCTCCGGGAAAGATTTCCGGAGCCGTTTGCCGCGCGCGCTTACGCCGACACCGGACCGGTGGCCGAGCGTATATTCGCCAAATATGCGGGGCTGGGCTGGCTCGGCAAAAATACGCTGCTGCTGAATGAATCGCTGGGCTCGTGGTTTTTCCTCGGCGTGATTCTGACTTCCTTGGACTTGACGCCGTCGCTGGCACCGGCGGAAGCGCCCCCTGCCGATCTTTGCGGGAACTGCCGGCAATGCCTGGACGCATGCCCGACGGGAGCGCTGGTAGAGCCGTACGTGCTGGATGCGCGGCGCTGCATTTCGTATTTGAGCATCGAATTGCGGGGGAAGATCCCCGAAGAATTTCGCGAATCCATGGGCAGGCACGTATACGGGTGCGATATTTGCCAGGATGTTTGCCCGTTCAACCGCAAGGCGCCCGTGACAGCTTTGGCGGAATTCCAGCCGCGCGGGGGAAGCGGAGCAACGCCCACGCAGGCACGAAAGGAAGCAGAGGCAATCGCGCACGGGGAATGTGGGCGCCCCGGGTTTCCATTCGCGGGCGAGTCGCTTTTCGAGCCGCGTCTGGAATGGCTTGCGGGAATGAGCGAGGAGGAGTATCGCGAAGCCTTCCGCGGGAGCGCCATGAAACGCACGAAGTGGAAAGGGCTGGTGCGCAACGCGTGCATTGCGTTGGGCAATACCAAGCTTGCGCCGGGTACTACCGAAGGCGGACGCATTCTTGCGCTGTTGCAGCGGCTGGCGCGGTCGGCGGAACCCGCGGTCGCGGAATCTGCCCGATGGGCCTTGGGACGCATCCAATAAGCTGCAATGCCAGGGCCGAGGTTTGGCCGGCGGGATCGCTACGCTCGGTTGAGCCGCGACTCCTGTGGCGCTATAATCCCACGCGCAAGCCAAAGCGCCCACCGAAGCTGAGGAGTTTCCATGGATCGCCGCAAGTTTCTCGTTAGCAGTGGCATTGTAGGTGCTGGCCTGCTCGGGGCGGGCAAGGCGGCTCCAGGTCTGTTGCAAGCGGAAACCAGGTCGGATTTCAATCTCAATCTAAATGTGGAGGACAAACCCGTGGCATTCACAGTGCCCCCTTTGCTGTACTCGTTTGACGCACTCGAACCCTACATTGACGCCAAGACGATGCAGATCCATCACGACAAGCATCATGGCGCCTATGTCACCAACCTGAACAAGGCGCTGGAAGGTCATGCCGACCTGCAGTCCAAGTCCATCGATGACCTACTCAAGGGCCTGGATAGCGTGCCGGAGAATATTCGCAATGCGGTCCGCAACAATGGCGGCGGCCACTGGAACCATTCGCTCTTCTGGCTATTGATGAAGAAAGGCGGAGGCGGCGAACCCAAGGGTGATCTGGCTGCGGCCATCACCGCGGGCTTCGGTTCCTTTGGCGGGTTTAAGGACAAGTTCAAGGCCGCGGGCCTGGGGCGATTCGGCTCCGGATGGGCCTGGCTGCTGGTGAAAGATGGCAAGCTGGCCATCGATTCCACGCCGAACCAGGACACGCAGTATTTTACCGGAGGCAAGGCGGTGCTGGGCCTGGATGTCTGGGAACACGCCTACTACCTGAAGTATCAGAATCTGCGCGGCGATTACATTGATGCCTGGTGGAATGTGGTGAATTGGGACAAAGCGGCGGAACTGTACAGCGCAGCTCGCAAGTAGCTGGGAACCGCGAAGAATAATCAAACCCAGCCGGGACGACTCTGACTTCTTGGGGATCGGGCCGTTGGACGTTGCGTTTCTCTTCCCCTCCTTGGGGAGTCGGACATGAATGTCCTACCTCCCAAGGACGAAGAGGGATCCCGACGGGGTTGCGGGAGCGCGGACCCGGCGGATTTGCGTATATTTCCACCTATGCGGGGAGTTGGTGTACGATATCGGGCGCACCGAAGGAGGGACTTATGGCCGTCACTTTTACGCTGAATGGAAAAGCCACCACCGTCAATGTGGATCCCCAGATGCCTCTTCTGTGGGTGCTGCGGGACACGCTGAATATGACCGGGACGAAGTTCGGTTGCGGAGTGGCGCTCTGTGGCGCTTGTACCGTGCATATCGACGGCGAACCTGCGCGCTCGTGCATCATGCCCGTCTCCAGCGTCGAGGGAAAGAAGATCACCACGATCGAAGGTCTCTCTGCCGACGGCTCCCACCCCGTTCAGAAAGCGTGGATCGAAGAAGATGTGCCACAATGCGGGTACTGCCAATCGGGGCAGATCATGTCTGCCGTGGCACTGCTGGCCAAGAAATCGAAGCCCACGGATGCCGATATTGACGACGCCATGAACGGCAATCTGTGCCGTTGCGGCACGTATCAGCGCATCCGCAAGGCGATTCACCGCGCCGCGAGCATGCAAGCCGGCGGCTAGATTTTTCATTACCTCACGCTTCCACGCCCAGAATCGAGGTCCCCATGGCGACTACATCATTCCTGGATCGTCGCGAGTTTCTACGGAAGAGCGCCAGTGGCGGAGCCGCGCTGGTCATCGGCTTCTACCTGCCGGGGAAATATGAAGCATTGGCCGGAGTGCCACCCAAGGATCCCACGGCGATTAATGCGTGGGTGCAGATTGCGGCGGACGATCACGTCACGCTGTTGATTGACAAGTCCGAAATGGGCCAGGGAATTTCCACCGCGCTGGCCATGATTCTTGCCGAAGAGCTCGATCTGGATTGGAAGAAGATTCGCACGGAGTTTGCTCCGGCTGCACCTGCGTATTTCAATCCGGTGTTTGGCTTGCAAGGCACCGGCGGAAGTTCCAGCGTGCGCGGATCGTGGGAACCTTTAGCGAAGGCGGGAGCGGCGGCGCGCGAAATGCTGGTGGCGACGGCGGCAAAACGCTGGGGCGTGGAGCCGTCCGCATGCCGCACGGAAAACAGCGCGGTGGTGAATTCCACGACGGGGAAGCGGCTTGGCTATGGCGCGTTGGTGGAAGAGGCTGCGAAGCTGCCCGTGCCGGTGAGTCCCATACGGAAGGACCCGAAAAATTACAAATACATCGGCAAAGCGACGAAGCGGATCGATTCGCTGGAAAAGTCCACCGGCAAGGCGGAATTCGGGATTGATGTGAGGCTGCCGGGGATGCTGCACGCCGCGGTGGCGCGGTGTCCGGTGTTTGGCGGGAAGGTGAAAAGTTTCGACGCGGAAAAGGCAAAGGCGGTGGGCGGGGTAAAGCAGGTTGTGCAGATCTCGAGCGGCGTCGCGGTGGTGGCGGAGAATACTTGGTCCGCGATGGAAGGGCGCAACGCGCTGGTGATCACCTGGGATGAAGGCGCCAACGCGAAGAATTCCAGCGAGGCGATTCGCAAGCTCTATCACGAGCGGGCCGAGCAAACAGGCGCGATCGCGCGGAAGGATGGCGACGCGGACGCGGCTCTGGCCGGTGCGCCCAAAAAGGTAGAGGCCGTTTACGAAGTGCCCTTCCTGGCGCACGCCACCATGGAGCCAATGAATTGCACCGCGGATGTGCGCGCCGATGGCTGCGACATTTACGCGCCAACACAGTTTCAGACCTTTGCGCAAATGACGGGGGCGAAGATCACTGGTTTAAAGCCGGAGCAGGTGCGTGTTCACACGACGTATCTGGGCGGAGGATTCGGACGCCGCGCGGAACAGGACTTCATTATGGAGGCCGTGGAGCTTTCCAAGGCCATGAGGGCGCCGGTGCAAGTGACGTGGTCGCGCGAAGACGACATGCAGCACGATTTCTACCGCCCGGCGGTATTGGTGAAGATGAACGCGGGAGTGGACGACGCGGGAAGCGTGGTGGCGTGGAAGAGCCGCATTGTCGGACCTTCGATCATGTCGCGGTTCTTTCCGGGTTCGGTGAAGAACGGGATTGACGACTCGGCCGTGGAAGGGATCAGCACGCTGAAATATGCGGTGCCGAATTTCCTGGTGGAATATCTTCTGACAGAGCCAGGCGTGCCGGTGGGATTCTGGCGCTCGGTGGGCAATTCGCACAACGGGTACATCACCGAATGCTTTGTGGATGAAATGGCCAAGGCCGCGGGAAAAGATCCCGTGGAATTCCGGCGGAAGCTGCTGGCGAAGGACGCGCGGCAGCGCGGCGTGGTGGAACTGGTGGCGGAGAAGGCGGGATGGAGCAAGCCGCTGCCGGCCGGGCGCTACCGCGGAATTGCGGTGGTGGAGTCGTTCGGGAGCTACGTGGCGGAGGTGGCGGAGATCAGCATTGACCGCAAGACGCACACGGTGCGGGTGCATCGCGTCGTGGCGGCGGTGGATTGCGGGCGGCACGTGAATCCGGAAACGATCCGTGCGCAGATTGAAGGCTCGATCGTGTTTGGGTTAAGCGCAGCGTTGAAGGGTGAGATCACGATCGCGAATGGGCGCGTGGAACAATCCAATTTCAATGATTACGACCTGGTGCGCATCAACGAAGCTCCGGTGGTTGAAGTACACATCGTGGAAAGCCAGGATGGGCCAGGAGGGATTGGAGAACCGGGTACGCCACCGATCGCGCCGGCGGTGTGCAATGCCATTTATGCGGCGACGGGAAAACCGGTGCGGCGGTTGCCGATTCGCGCCGAAGATCTGGCATAGAAATCGGCCAATAACTGAGAGCAGTAGAGAAAATCCCGCGAGAGACCTTCTTCAGGGGCTAAAGCCCAGGAGTGGCACGGCTTTACGCCGGGGCTGAAGCCCCGGCCTCGTAAAGAAAAAGCCCTTCACACAGCTTGCGAGGGAAAGCCATTCCAAAAAGAGTTCTTGAGACAGTTGCTGGCCGCAGGACCTATTTAAGGACAGAATAGGGCGTGCCTTCGATTGCTTTGCTATTCGGCGGTTTTACCCTTCTCATCTGGATTGTGCTGACCTTTTTTCGCGGGGCGTTCTGGCTGCTCCGGCCATTTGACGACGACATCGCGCCGCACCCAGTGCCGGCGGTTTGGCCGCGCGTAGTGTGCGTGATGCCTGCGCGGAATGAGGCGGAAACAATTGCGCGGGCGGTGGCGTCACTTGCGGAGCAGGAGTATCCCGGCGAGTTGCGCATCGTGATTGTGGATGACCACAGCGAGGATGCGACGGCCGATCTGGCAAGAACCGCCGCTCGGGAAGCGGGCGCTGCAGAACGCGCAAGGATTTTGCGCGCAGAAACACTGCAGAGCGGATGGACGGGGAAGCTTTGGGCCTTGCAGCAAGGGATTGCGAGTTGCGAGGGGGATGCGCCAGAGTTTTTCTGGTTCACCGATGCGGACATCGTGCATGCGCCGGACACTTTGGTGCGGTTGGTGGCACGAGCGGAACAAGAGCGGCTGGGCCTTGTGTCGCTGATGGTGCTGCTGCAGGCGAAAACGTTTCCGGAACGTTTGCTGATTCCGCCCTTCCTATACTTCTTCCTGAAACTGTATCCGCCGAGGTGGATCGCGGACACGCAGGCGCGGATGGCCGGTGCGGCGGGCGGGTGCATTTTGCTGCGGCGGGCGGCGCTGGAACGCATCGGCGGATTTGCCGCGATTTGCGGGGAAGTGATTGACGATTGTGCGCTGGCGCGCGCGGTGAAACGCAGCGGCGGGACGATCTGGATGGGACTCACGCGGAGGAGTGTGAGCCTGCGCGGGTACCAGACGATTGGCGAGATTCGCGGCCTGATCGCGCGGACGGCGTTCACGCAGCTCAAATATTCGTCACTGCTGCTGCTCGGCACACTCGCAGGAATGCTGTTGACGTATGTCGCACCAGTTGTTCTGGCGTTCTACCCGCAACCTGTGGTGTGGCGGCTGGGCTTGGCGGCGTGGCTGCTGATGGCGCTGACGTACCTGCCCACGGTGCGGTTCTACGGGCTTTCGCCGCTGTGGGCACCGTTCCTTCCCGTGGCTGCGGTCTTCTATAGCTACGCGACTGGGCTTTCCGCGGTGCGCTACTGGCTGGGCCGCGGAGGGCAATGGAAGGGGCGCGCGCAAGCAGCCAGAGCAGCGCGCCCGTAGAACCAGGCAGCGAGCCAGTTTGCAATTATACGACTCGATAGGCGTTCGCAGTTTTTTGCGGAATCACACTATCTCGTCCCGAGCAAAGCAAACGATCACGCTCGTGGTCTAGTGGTGCAGGACAGCACCGGTCACGAGTACTGCCAGCATGTAGAACGTGCCGAACTGGAGCGTAAAAAGCAAAATTGCCACTGCCAGGTCTTGGGAGGATTTTCCTCCACGCGAATGAAACCAATACCAAATCGAAGCTCCTGCGCCAATCCAGATAGACACACCGATCAGCGCGAGCTTGGACGGATCTGCAGTTAGCAGTCTGGCTCCGACACCTAGCCACGGTGAAAGCGCCGTGGCAATAATCATCCACAGGCTTTGCCAGAACCTTTTGCCCCCACCAGCATTCCAAGCGGTCTCTACCATCCCCCGCGAGTTGGCGTTCTGTTTTACCAGACGGGTTCTCAAACGATGCGTTTTGCTGATTTCCTGTGCGATTCGGGACCACCATCTACGGGTCACCCCGGCTGAGGTGTCAGTGGTGTTCCATAAGGTATAGTCTGGTCCGGAATGAGGGCGCAGGATGATGTAGAACCCATCGAAGGCGCCGTAGGCAAAGCGCCGACAAAGGAGAAGCTCAGACTCAGAATCGAATCGTGCATTCTTGTTTTGCTCCCCCCAGAGCCTGCGGCTAAACCATGAGGGCAAAACTTCGATTTCCTCTTCTCTGATTCGTATCCACCCCAAGCTAGCTCTGTGAAGAACAAATGCCAATGGCAAGAGGGGCAGAGTTGGAATGATATAAATAGCCCAAGTGTCGGAATCAGTGCGCAAGAAGATGACGACTAGGAGGAAGGCGTACGCGATTGTCAAACCAACCATCGCGGATCGAAACGCCGGATTTGTGATGCCATAGGTTCTCGTGCCCACCTGTGACTCCAGTCCAGCACCTCTATTAGTTACTTTCTCCCGTCGTCAGACCAATCATCCGGAGAATCTTGGCCTTGGTTCATGACCGTATCTTTACATCAAACGCGAACATTCCGCAGCAGGCAAAAAAGGGTAGTTGCCCCGTGCCCAGAACCACGATTATTGGTGATGGGCATCACAATTTGGTATAGTGGGGGCGTTGGAAGAGGGCTGTATCCCGAAGTCAGGGAACGGCACCGGAGGCCGACATGAGTACGATCCCGACTGGGGGCAACGGGAAAGTGACCGTGCCCGATTTGCTGCAGCGGAAGACCGACGCTGCGGTTTCCCTGAACAAGAAGAAGATCACCTGCCTGACGGCATACGACTATCCGACGGCGCGTCTGCTGGACGAGGCCGGGGTGGACGTGGTGCTGGTGGGCGATTCCATGGCGATGGTGGCTTTAGGGTACGACAGCACGTTACCGCTCACGCTGGAGGAGGCGCTGCATCACACGAAAGCGGTGCGGCGCGGTGTGCAACGGGCGCTGGTGGTGGCGGACATGCCGTATGGCTCGTACCACGGCGACCTGAATGAGGCACTGCGGAATGCAATACGCTTCGTGAAAGAGGCGGGGGCGGAGGCGGTGAAGATCGAGGGCGGCGAACGACGGCTGGAGCTGATTGCGCGGCTGACGGAGGCGGAAATCCCCGTGATGGGCCACGTGGGGCTGACGCCGCAATCGGTGAACGCCCTGGGCGGATATCGCGTGCAGGGGAAGACCCCGGGCGCGGCGGAGCAGGTTTTGCGCGATGCGCGGGCGGTGGAGGCTGCCGGGGCATTTTCCATTGTGCTGGAGGCTTTGCCGCGGGAACTGGCGGCGGAGATCACGCGAAGTTCGCGGATTCCCACGATTGGAATTGGCGCCGGGCCGGATTGCGACGGGCAGATCCTGGTGCTGCATGACATGCTGGGGCTGACGTTCCACGAGCCACCGAAATTTGCGCGGCAATATGCCAACGTGGGAGGAACGATTTTACAGGCGGTCAAACAGTATTGCGCGGACGTACAAAGCGGGAGCTTCCCGTCGGATGCGGAGTCCTACCACTCTTCGGCGAGCGTCAAGGGGCGGAAGACCATCCCCATCGCGCGGTGAATCATCCGGTGGAACGCGCCGTTTAAGAAAGAGCTGCGGGGCGCAGAGATTCTGCGCCCTTCTTTTTTGGGGAGCGGTGAATGGAAACGATTCGCACCATTGCGTGGATGAAGGAAAAGGCGAAGGAAGCGCGCCTAGAACAACGCGTGATCGGGTTCGTGCCGACGATGGGGGCGCTGCACGCAGGACACATGGCGCTGGTGGAACGGGCAAGGAAAGAGTGCTCGCCGGTGTACGCGTCCATATTTTTGAATCCGAAACAGTTTGGGCCCAAGGAGAATTTGTCCAAATACCCGCGGCCCATTGAGGCCGACACGGCAAAGTTGGAGGCCGCAAAGATTGACGGGCTGTTTCTACCCGATGTGGCAGAGATGTACCCGCCGGGGTTTTCAACGTATGTGCAAGTGGAAGGGTTGAGCGAGCGGCTGGAGGGCAAGTCACGCCCGGGCCATTTTCGCGGGGTGACGACCGTTGTGCTGAAGCTGCTGGAGATTATCCAGCCGCACTTTGCGTATTTTGGGCGCAAGGATGCGCAGCAGGCGCGCATGGTGCAGCAAATGGTGCGGGATTTGAATTTGGACACGGAGATCGTGCTGTGCCCGATCGTGCGCGAGGGGGATGGGCTGGCGATGTCTTCGCGGAATTTGTATTTGAATGCGGAGGAGAGTAATGCGGCGACGGTGTTGTCGCGAGCGCTGCGGGCTGTGGCACACGAAGTAGGTTCTGGCGTGCGCGATGCTCTGCAATTGCAGCAGGTCATGCATAGGGTGCTGGCGGGGGAGCCACGCGCCAGGGTGGACTACGCGGAGATTGTGGATGCGGAGACGTTTGAGCCGGTGGTGCGCGTGGGACGGTGGAGTTATGCGGTGCTGGCTGTTTTTATAGGAAAGACACGGTTGATTGATAATTTGCTGATTGAGGCAGAGGGAGAGGAATTGCGGACGGAGTTGTGAGAAAGAAAGAAGAAGACAGGGATTTATAACACAGAGTTCACAGAGGGAAGAACACAGAGATCACAGAGAAGAGCTACCCAAGAAAAGGCCTCAGGCCTGAAGGCCTGAGCTACAGGGCAGAGGCTTGTGGGAACTTTGGAGTGAGAATTACGCGGAGAGATGCGAAAGGGTCTCGGCGGCGTGACCTTTGGCTTTGACTTCGTCCCAGATTTGCTCGATTTTGCCGGTGGGGCCAATTAAAAAAGTGCTGCGGACGATGCCTTTGAAGGAACGGCCCATGAATTTTTTCATGCGCCAGACGCCGTAGGATTCGATCATTTTGTGGGTGGGATCGCCGAGCAAGGGGAAATTGAGCTTCTGCTTGGCCTTGAAATTCTTCAGGGATTTTTCCGGATCGGCGCTGACGCCGAGGACGACGACATCTTCCTTATCGAATTTGGGTTTGAGGTCGCGAAATTCGCAGGCTTCGATGGTGCAGCCAGGGGTGCTGGCTCTGGGGTAGAAATAGAGCAGGACGCGCTGGCCTTTGAAGTCCTTCAGCGAGACTTGCTTGCCTTCATCGGATAGCAGAGTGAAATCGGGGGCTTTGTCGCCGATTTTGAGCATGGGAGTTTCTCCTGGAAAGATTATGGGGGAAAGCGGGGCAGAGGCAAAGCGGGTCGCGCGGAAGAGAAGAGGGACGTTTCACACAGAGGTCACAGAGGGAAGAACACAGAGAGCGCGGAAAAGAGGGGAGAAGATACAACCATGAAAGAGCTGCGCCCTAGGCGACGAAAGTGTTTACATTTTGCCGAGATGGGGTCGAGCAGTGCTCGACCCCTACAGGGAATTAGGAGAGGAGCTTGCGGAGGATGTCGTTTACGGATTGGGGATTGGCCTGGCCTTTAGTGAGGCGCATGACCTGGCCGACGAAGAATTTGAAGACGCCTTCGTTGCCGGATTTGAACTTGGCGACGTTGTCGGGATTCTTGGCGATGATGTCGCGGGCTGCTGCTTCAATTGCCGCGTCGCTAACTTGAGCGCCCAGACCTTCCGCGGCGACGATCTCCGCGGCAGAGCGGCCGGATTCAAACATGGTGGCGAAAACTTTCTTCCCTACCGCAGCGGTGATTTTCCCGGATTCGATCAGGGAAACGAGCTCGGCGAGAGAAGCGGGGGCGACGGGGCTCCCGCCAATCTCCTTGCCGGAATCGTGCAGGCGGCGTAGCAATTCGGTCTGCATCCAGTTGGCGGCCGCTTTTCCGGGAGCGCCGGCTCTCACAACGGCTTCAAAGTAGGCGGCAAGGGCTTGCGTGTCGGCTAGAACTTCGGCGTCGTAGGCGGTGATGCCGAAGCAAGAGACGAAGCGGGCGCGCTTGGCGAAAGGAAGTTCGGGAAGCGATGCGCGGACTTCGTCGCGCCAGGTGGAGCTGACGTGGACGGGGAGCAGGTCCGGATCCGGAAAATAGCGGTAATCGTGGGCCTTTTCCTTGGAGCGCATGGAATCCGTGCGGCCCTCGTGCTGATTCCATAGGCGGGTTTCCTGAGAAATGCTTCCACCGGATTCCAGGACACCGATGTGGCGCTCGATTTCGTATTCGAGGGCTTTGGCGAGGAAGCGGAAGGAGTTGAGATTCTTGACCTCGACCTTGGTGCCGAATTCTTTTGCGCCGCGCAGGCGGACGCTGACATTGGCATCACAGCGGAGTGAGCCTTCTTCCATGTTGCAATCGCTTACGCCGGTGTAGAGGAGGATTTGGCGAAGCGCGGTGAGGTAGGCGTAGGCCTCGTCGGGGGAGCGCATGTCCGGCTCGGAAACAATTTCGCCGAGGGGCGTGCCGCAACGATTGAGGTCCACGTAGGTTTTGTCGGCGGATTGCGCCAGGCCTTCATGGAGGGATTTGCCGGCATCTTCCTCGAGATGGAGACGGGTGATTCCGATGCGCTTCGTCTTGCCAGCGTGTTCGATTTCGAGCCAGCCGCCGGAAGCGAGTGGGAGTTCGTATTGGGAAATTTGGTAGCCCTTGGGCAGGTCGGGGTAAAAGTAGTTTTTGCGGGCGAAGCGGGAATGCTCGTGGACCGTACAATTGAGCGCCAGCGCCGCGCGTATGCCCATTTCGACGACGCGCCTGTTGAGGACGGGCAGCGTGCCAGGGAGTCCGAGGCAGACGGGACATGTATTGGAGTTGGGCTGATCGCCAAAACGCGTGGAGCATCCGCAGAAGATTTTTGTCTTGGTCAGAAGCTGGGCGTGGACTTCCAAACCGATTACTGCCTCGTACTTGGCGAGGAGTTCGGGAGACATTGCGGATTCGGTGGCGAATTTCGTCATGGTTGAAGAAAAAGTATAGCAGAGGGGCGCGGGAGGATGCGCCCCCTGGTGTCAGTTATGGCCGGCAAACTGGTAGCGCAGGCCGAAGCGGTAATCGCGGCCCAAGGCGGGATAGCCGAGGGCGTCCTGATATTGCTTGTTGAAGAGGTTGGTGGCGCGGGCGGTGAAAGCGATGCTGCGAGTGACGTTGTAATTGGCGGCCAAATCAACCCGGACGTAACCCGGATCGCGCGTATAACCGAGGCCCAGGAAATCGCTGTCCGTGCGTTGCCCCGTGAAGTATCCGGCAAGGGTAGCGTTGAAGCGGCGGAAGGTGCCGGTAAATGTGATGGAACCGGAATTGGCAGGGCGCCGGGCAAGCCGATTGCCGGGAATCAGGCTTGGATCGAAGGCATTCGGCGACTTGAGGATCAGGCTGTCGTCGTACGTGTAATTGCCGGTGACGAAGAGCCATTTTGTGGCGCGTGCCTCGACGGCGATGTTCGTGCCGCGGGCGCGGGCGAGATCGGTATTGAAGTAATATCCAAAACTGGGCGGAGCGCCGGGAAGGCTGATGCCACACGTGTTGCCGGTCGAGGGTGAAGGCAAGGCCGAGCAGAATGCGAAGCTAATGATGTTGTAGAAACGATTCGAGAAGTATTCGGCGGTCACTTTTACGCGATCATTCGCGAGTTTCTGCTCGAAACCGGTGCTCCAGTTTTTGCTGGCCTCGGGCTTGAGCGATGGGTTCCCGATGTCGCCGAATTGATCGCTGTAGAGTTGATCGAATCGCGGCTCCTTGATTCCCTCTCCATAAAATGCGCGGTAACGTGTGTCGCCCCAAAAACCCCTCCCATAGCGAAGCGCAAGGGAAACCCCAGCGCGGGGCACGACGCGAGTGCCAAAGTTGCCGTTGGCCTCCGCGCGGACGCCGACGTTGAGAGAGATGCGCGGATGGGGGAGATAGCGGAAGTCGAGAAAGCCGCCTTGATTGTTGCGGCGGACGTGGGTTTGCGCGAGATAGGAGATGGAGCCGTTTTCGACTTCATATTGGTAACCCGCGGTGGCCGCGAAATCCCGGAGGATGTAGGTTGTCTGGGCCGAGAAACCCGCGCGGTTGTAGTTGTAGCTGTCGTCGTAGGTGTAGTCACAGAATTGCGTGGTTGCAACGGCGTCAGGATTGGCTTGTGGACAATAGGAATTGGAGCCGCCGATATAAAAGCTCTGTTCCGGGTTGAAGCTGTGTTGATGGGTGTAGGATTCGGAACCTGAGAGCTGGTAGTGCCAGCGATCTCCCGAGACGAACTCCCAACGAGCGCTAGCACTGAACAGCTTCTGGTCGTATTGCTGGTGGAGGCTAGGAGGCTCGAACACGGTCTGGCCGGGGATGCCTGCATCACTTGTGTTGTTGCGAAGAGTCAGGCGAAGATGGTTCGCGTCGCTGAAGGCGTAACCAAAGTTTCCCGTTAACGCGCGGTTCAGGAAATCATCATTAGGACCCTGCCCATCGGTCTGAAGATAGGACGCGGCTCCCGAATAATCAAAAGCGCCCAGCAGGCCGCTGATTTGGCCACCGCCGCGGCCATTGGCGTAGCTGCCGCCTTCCCCGAAGAGAGTGATAGAGGGGATGCGCGTGGTGCCGCGATGGGAAAAGAGCTGGACTACACCGGAGACGGCGTCCGTGCCGTAGAGGGCAGATTCCGCGCCGCGCACAATCTCGACCTTGTCCACGTTATCCAGAGTAAGGAGAGAAAAATCTACAGCGCCACCGGGCGGATTGATGGGCGCGCCGTCCACCAGCACCTTGGTGAAATTGGAATTCCCACCATCCAGGAAGAGCGAAGCGGTTCCGCCATTGGCGCCGGTGCGGGCAAAGGCGACACCCGGAGAGAATTGCAGAAGATCGGGGATTGAGACGGACTGGCGCTGGTCGATGACTTCGCGGGTGAGCACGTCGGTGGGCGCGGTGGATTGCGGACGCAGAACAGGCTCGGCTTCGGCGGTGACAACTACGCTGGAGGAGAGGCGTTCCAGTGCAAGGCGCAGATCGATGGTTCGAGATTCACCAGGGGCGAGATACCAAGTAGACTCACGAGGGGCGAACGGGTCACGGGAGAAATGGATGACGTAGCGGCCCGGGGGAAGCGAAATGCGATAAGCACCGTCGGCTGTGGAAGTGGCGGACCAGAGCTGCGAGCTAGCGGCGTCTGCTAATTGAGCGGTGACCTGGACGCCGCCTATACCGGCGCCGGAGGGATCGGTGAGGGTGCCGAGGACATGAGCATCGGGGAGCTGCGATTGCGAAAAAGCCGGAATTGCGGAAACAAACAACAGTAAGGCGAAAAAGCCTGCGGAAAGACTTAGTTTTTTCATGGGTTCCTCCGCTCCCTCACGCGCGGGAGTGTAAAGGTAGGCCGGCGCATTCAGAACTGCGCAGGCTGCAGACTTCGCCGGTCTCCTGGCTTGGCGGGGAGTCGCGTTAGAAGGAGGAAGCTCTGATTCGCGAAAACTCAGAGCTCGCATCTGGCGCGCTCGCGGCCTTCCCGCAGTGAGCTGGGCTGCAGTGGCCGGCGAGCGGAATACCCGCCTTACAGTCGCGCGGCGGCGACGGCTTTACACCGTCTTCCCGAGCACGAAATCCGCGGTGATTGTGGAGGGGCGGAGCCCGCTGTGGGTTAAGAGTTTCGGCAGCGTGAAGCCGCCGGGTTGAGGTGGACGCGGAACGAAACTAGGTGTTTGAAAAAAGCGTGACGCGCGGTCGGCCGGAGGAGGTCATCTCCACGGATAACGGCGCTTGAAAAACCTGCTCCAGCAATTCGCGCTGGAATACGCTGGCAGGCGGGCCCACGCGCAGGCACTTGCCTTTCTGCAGCAGCACGACTTGATCGGCGTATTCCCCGGCGAGATTCAATTCGTGAGTGACAACCACGACGGTATAGCGGTTTTCCGCGGCCAGGCGGCGGAGATTGTGAAGCAGGTCGACTTGTGCGCCAATGTCCAGATGCAGCGTGGGCTCATCCAGCAACAGGAGAAGCGGCTGCTGAGCGAGGGCGCGAGCGAGTATCACGCGCTGTTTTTCGCCACCGGAGATTTTGTCCATCCAGCGGTCGCTGAGATGATTGGCACCCACTTGGGTAAGGGCATTCGTGGCGACGATCACATCATTTTCGGTCTCAAAGCGGAGGCCCGAGCCGTAGGGATGGCGCCCCTGGAGGACAAATTCCCAGGCACGTGAGGGGAAGAGGAGGCGGCTTTCCTGTTGCACCAGGGCGATGCGCTGGGCGCGCGTCCTTGGCGGAAGGGAATGGGTGACAAAGCCATTGAGGAAGATGCGGCCGGAAAGCGGTTGCAGCGCGCCCGAGATCAGCTTGAGCAGAGTGGATTTCCCGCTGGCGTTCGGGCCGAGAATGGCCACGATTTCACCGGGCTTGGCGTGGAAGCTGAGCGCTTCGAGAGTAAAGAGCGGCGCTTGGGAGGGGTTGGGCGCGTAGGCGTAGCTGACCTGCTCGACGCTGAGGCGCACGTCCGAGGAGGAACGCGATTGTTCCGAAGAAGGGATGGGATTGCGAAGGGCGCTGCTCATGTGAGCCTCCTGCGAAGCAAGTAGATGAAGAGCGGCGCACCGGCCATGGCGGTCATGGCGCCGACAGGGAGCTCCGAAGGGGCAACGATGGTGCGCGCGAGCGTATCGGCGATGACGATGGCGATGGCCCCGCCAAGCGCGGAGGCGGGGAGGAGCATGCGGTGGTCGGCGCCAAAAATCAGGCGCATGACGTGGGGCACGAGGAGGCCAACGTAGCCGATGGCTCCGCTGACCGATACGGCGAGACCGGTGAGTATGGATGCGGCGAGATAGACCACGATGCGCACTCGGGGAACGTCCACGCCAAGATGCATGGCTTCCTTTTCCCCGGCGAGGAGGAGATTGAGATCGGAAGCGGTGGTGTAAATGGCTCCGGCGGCGGCCAGAAAACCAAAAGATAGGAGGTAGAGCAGACTGCGTGGCTGCGGCGTGGAGAGATCGCCCATCAGCCAGAAGACCGTACCGCGGAGATTGCTGCCGGCAAGCGTGTTCATAAGGAACATGATGATGGCGGAAAGAAAGGAGGCCGTGATGATGCCGCCGAGAAGCAGAGTGCTGCTATCGATCTGACCATCGCGGCGGCCAAGGAAATAGACAGCCGCAATGGTGACGGCCGCGCCGAGGAAAGCCCCGAACGGGGTAATGAGCCCGGCGACTTCCGGCGACAACGCCAGATGATTCTCGATAATGAGGGCAATAATCGCGCCGACGGCGGCGCCGGAGGAGACTCCCAGGACATAGGGATCCGCAAGCGGGTTGCGCAAGAGTGCTTGAAAGCTGGCGCCCGCCACAGAGAGGGACGCTCCGACGACGATGCCTAGCAAGATGCGCGGCAGGCGAATGTCCACGACGATCATGCCGTAGTCGGTGGAGATGGCGCTGCTCTGGCCGAGGAGCACGCGAATGAGATCGCGTCCCAGGCCATACAGAGAGACTTGAACGGCACCCATTTTCAAGGCAACGACGACGACAAAGAACAGAAGAGCTGCGAGGATGCCACAGCGGAACAGGAGACGTCCGAGGGTTAGTGGGCGCATGAGGACTCCGAAGAAGACAAGCAGATCGTGTGCGTGTATGAGGAGAGGGCCGGCCCGGAAGGCGAAGATGGCGCCGGGTTCGCGGGCGCCGGTTCTTTGTCCGGAACTGGCGAAACCTGGAACGCTTCCGGGTGCAATTGCCGGGCGAGTTCTTCAATCGCGGAAACGATACGGGGCGCAGGGCGGTTGACGGCATCGCTGACTACGGCGTAGCGGCGGTTGCGCACGGCTTCGAGGATGCGCCAACCGGGGCGAGCGGCGAGAGCGTCGAAATCGCGCGCGGCAGACTCCGAGTGCGATGAAGCGAAGACTAGATAATCCGGCTGAAGGCGGACGACCTCTTCGAGACTCATCTGCGGCCAATCTTGCGACGATTCGACGATGGAGACTGCGCCAGCTTTGCGAAGTACGTCGGCGATAAACGTATGCTGGCCAGTGGAAATGAGCGGCTCGGTCCAAACGATGAAGAGGACTCGACGCGGCGGAACGGCGGCGAGTTTTGCCTGAAGAGTGGCGAGCCGGCTCTCGAGTTCTTCGCTGAGGGACTTGCCCGCCTCTGACGCACCAAGAACATCGGCCAGCTTTTGGGTGGAGGAAATGATCTCAGCGACCGAATGGGGATCGGTGGTGGCGTAGCTCGGTATGCCGAGGGTATCCAGGGCACGAACGGTATCGAGGCGGTTGATGCTCTTTGTGGCCAAAACCAGGTCGGGATGCAGCGAGGCGATCTCTTCGAGGTTGGGATTAATGATTCCACCGACTTTGGGTTTCTTCTGGGCCTCGACCGGGTAGTCGCAAAAATCGGTGTCGCCCACGAGGCGATCCTGCAAGCCGAGGGCGTAAATCGTTTCCGTGAGGCTCGGGGCGAGCGAAACGATGCGCGAGGGCGAAATGGAGATGCGCACGGTGCGTCCCAGCTCATCCACGACTTCGCGCGTTGCGGGCTGCGAAGGCAGTCCAGGAGAAGTGGCCTGTGCGGACACATCGAGCGCGCCGAGTAAGAGAAAGGCGAGCAACAAGGCCGCTGGACGTGACACGAAGATGGAATTGACGCGCCGCACGAATCTCCCCTGACGAGAGTCCCACGAGAGTAAACAATAAAAAAGCCCCACGAGAATTGGGGCTAGAGAGCCGGTGTTCTCTCTCGCGAAGAACACGCAACCTCTTCAGCTTGGGAGGGTAGCCTGGCTAACGGCATTGCTGCCGATCACAGTGGCGGGACCACGGCCGATTTTCACGGCACTTCCCCACTTCCCGAGCCTGCAAGTTGTGAAATCAGTTTACGGTGCGTGGGCGGGAGTGTCAATGGAAGCGGAGGAATTTTCCTGTGAGGAAATCAGCGGTTTTTCCAGTTGGGCTTGCGCTTTTCGACCAGGGCGCGCAGGCCTTCCTGGGAATCTTCCAGGCGGTACAGTTCATTCAGAAAAATATCCATGGAGTGTTTCAGGCCGTCGCGCAGCGAGAGTCCCATACCGCTGAGAATGGCGCGTTTGGCCATGGTGAGAACGGGACCGGAGTGGCTGGTGATGCGCTCGATCAGGTCATTCACCGTGGCTTCGAGCTTCGACTCGGGGACGAGCTGGTTGATCAGGCCCAGCTCCAGGGCACGCTCCGCCGTGACTGCTTCGCCGAGGAGGACGAGTTCGAGAGCGATTTTCGGGCCGACCAGAAATGGCAGAATCGTGGAAGCCAGCGGAGGAAAAACGCCAATGGTAATTTCCGGCTGGGCGAAACGCGCTTTGGGCGTGGCGACAACGAGGTCGCCGAAAGCCGCCAATTCCGCGCCGCCGCCGATCGCCGGGCCGTTCACTACACAGAGAACGGGCTTGGACGTTTCGAGAATGCCCGCAAAGACGGAGTGAAAGGCGTCAAGCATCTGGAAGACGCGCTCCGAAGTGTATTCGCCCACATCAATGCCGCCGCAGAAGACTTTGCAGGCCGAATCGAGGAGGATGAGTTTGACCTCTTCGTGATCGGCGATAAACGCGATGCCATCCACCAGCTCGCGAAGCATGTCTTCGTTCAGGAGGTTGTGCTCCGGACGATTCAAGGTCAAGCGGGCCACGCCGGAATCGAGGCGAAGCTGGACATGTTGAAATTCCTGGGGGTCGCGACGTTTGGGTACTGTACGAACTTCCACGGTAGGACGACGTTCCACGATGGATATCTCCTTACAGGCAGCCCTGGATCCGGGGCTGAATTCGATGCTAGCACGCCGTGCAGGGCGGAGCAGATCGGGTTCGGGAGGGAGTGCGCAATGAGTCTGCTGGCATTGCGGCCAGTGAGGCGAAAGGTTATCGTCTCCGGCTGGAGGAGAATTCTCGGCGATGCTGAGACCAAATGTTCACTGGTGACCTATGTTTTTCAATTTACATCGCACCTCATTTGCCACTTTCGATATCTTTGCTTTGCTGCGGCCATTCGCGCTATTCATCAGAGAGAACTTTGAGCGGGGCATTGCTTTCTTGCTCTTTCCCTATCTTTTGTGGGTGGGCTATCCAGGGAGGCTGAATTACACTCTTTGGAAGATGAATCCACCGACAGCCAGGAGTGGCAACGAGCTGCCCACGGCTTTTGCCTCACGATTTGCGAGCCAGCCGGATGCAGAAGGATTTCCTGACGGCGACGCCTGGATGAAGAGCTCTCCGCTGCGCTTTGCGCACGACTGGAAAGGCGAAAACGCGGACCCGGCGAGGTCGACCGAAGTGCGACTTCTTTGGACGCCGGATACTTTGTTTGTGCGCTTTCTGGCGAACTATAGAACCATTACAGTTTTCCCGGACGCGCGGGAAGATGGGTGGCGCGACGAACTGTGGAATCGCGATGTCGCGGAGGTCTTCCTGCAGCCGGATTCCCGCGCACCGTGGAGATACAAGGAATTCGAAGTCAGCCCGAATGGCCAGTGGATCGATCTGGACATCGCCAGCGGCGAAAAAGAGGAGCTGCGAAGCAAGCTGCGGCGCCGCGTCGTGCAGGATGCACCGGCAAAAACATGGATGGCCGAACTGGCAATTCCGATGCGCAGCCTGACGCCGATTTTTGATCCGAAGCAGATCTGGCGGGTGAACTTTTTCCGCGTTGAGGGCGAAGGTGAGCCAAGATTTTATTCGGCGTGGAGTCCTACCTACTCACAAGAAGCGAACTTTCACGTTCCGGGTGCGTTCGGCAAGTTAGTATTCCGCGAATAGAACCACTCCGGCCTGCAATCGAGCGGGGCGTTTCTGATAAGCTCGCATGGGATTCTCATGCGAATAACACTACCTGGCCTGCGCCGTAAATCTCCCCAACGGCTGGGGGTCTCCGTACTCCTTCTTGTCATTTTGCTATTGATCGGCCTTCCTGCTGCCGCGCAGGGGGTCAACAATCCCAATACACCGGCCGTAAAGAAAATCGAGCCGCCAAACTGGTGGGTGGGACTGACTCCTGATGTGATGCTTTTGCTTTCGGGGAAAGACCTCGAAGCGACGCACGTCCGCTGCAACTTGCCAGAAATTGACGTGAGCCGGACACAATCCGCAGCGAACGGTGACTACCTGTTTGTCTGGCTGAAATTCGGCGCGGGCTTGAAATCCGGGACAGCGGTGTGCCGGATCACTACCCCCAAGGGTGAAACCACATTCGAGCTGCCCATCGCGGCGCGAAAGCAGATTCTAGGGAGGAATCAGGGCCTCTCGCTCGACGACGTTCTCTACTTGATTGTGCCGGACCGTTTTGCGAACGGAGACCCCACGAATGATGAGCCGGCAGAGTTTCCGGGCTCTCATGACCGCTCGAAGGCGCGCGCATATCACGGCGGCGACCTGCGCGGGATTCGCGATCACCTGGGATACCTCAAAGAACTTGGGGTGACCGCGCTGTGGCTGACACCGATCGTAAAGAACGGAGCGACCGAGGATTATCACGGCTATGGTGCGGTTGATCTGTACACTGTCGACCCGCACCTCGGAACGATGGAGGAAACACAGCAACTGGTACAGGCGGCGCATAAAGAGCACATGAAAGTTTTCCTGGATGTTGTCCCCAACCATGTGGGCCCTTTGCATCCGTGGGTCAGCGATCCGCCAACACCGGATTGGTTCCACGGGACGCCAAAGCAGCATTTGAGTTCGTTTGCGCCGCTGAAAGAAGACTTTTATGGAGTACACGAAAAAAAGGAACCCGCCACGGACTTGCTGGAGTTGCTGGAGGACCCGCATGCGCCGCCCGCGTTTCGGAAAAACCTGACGGAGGGATGGTTCTGGGGAATCTTGCCCGACATGAACACCGAAAATCCCCTAGTGGTGCAATATCTATTGCAAAACAGCATCTGGTGGGCGGAGAGCTCTGGGCTGGACGGCTACCGGGTTGATACCGTCCCTTATGTTTCCCGCAGATTCTGGGAGGAGTGGCATCAGGGACTACGGCGGATTTACCCGCGACTTTCGACGATTGGTGAGGTGTTTCATCGGGATCCTGAAGTGACGTCTTTCTTTGCAGGTGGGCGCAAGGGCTGGGATGGCGTCGATACGGAATTGACGACCGTGTTCGATTTTCCGATATATTTCACGCTGCGCGACGTGCTTTTCCACGGCGCCCCCGCGGGATGCATCACGGACATTTTGCGGCAGGATTCGCTGTATCCTCACCCGGAATATCTTGTGCCATTTGTTGGGAACCACGATGTGACTCGCCTGGCTGGAGAAAGCGGCGCTACACCGGCGAAGGTGCGACTGGCCTTCGGTTTAACGCTCACGCTGCGGGGAATTCCGGAACTCTATTACGGCGATGAAATCGGCATGACGGGAGGCGGCGATCCCGACAATCGCCGCGATTTCCCCGGCGGCTGGACGGGGGACGCGCAAAACGCGTTCCTGCGCGAGGGACGAACGCGCGAACAGAAGGAGCTTTTTGGATACGTGCAGAGCCTGCTCCGACTGCGGCGCGAGCATGCCGCCCTGCGCAGCGGAAACCTCTGGCATCTGGCTTCGGATGATTCGTCCTATGTATTCATGCGGGAAACCGAGGAAGAAAAACTTGTGGTCGCTTTCCACAACGGATCAACCAACCGCGAAGTGAAGATTTCCTTGCGCGATACGCCGGCTCAGGAAGCTTCGGACATTTCATTGTTGCTTGGCGATGCTCAGGCGGCGCTTTCCGGCCACGAGCTTCACCTGCAACTACCCGCGCAGAGCCTGACTATATTTGAACTGCACTGAATTGCGGCAATGAGAGAAGCCGCTGGATTACCGCCTGCGATGCGGGCCCCGCACGACGGGAAGAAAAAGTGTCCATAGGGACATCCCGAAGGCGGTGTCCTTCATGAGCGTGAAATGGCCCTGGCTTTGACCAACAAGAAACATCTCCTCCCCGGTACGCCCTTTCCTCGCGTATAGTTATCCCTCTGGAAAGACTTCTTTCTCTCCGCCTCTTCGCCTTCCAGGGCGGAGTGAGGGTGGAGCAAATACCAACTGGAGATACCAATGAGGAAACTTTTTGTGCTGCTCGCACTTTTGGGGACAACCGCTATGGCAACAGAAAAAACGATCCACGATTTCACTCTGAATTCCATTGACGGCCAGCCAACGCCGCTTTCCAGCTTCAAAGGGAAAATCGTGCTGCTGGTGAATGTGGCCAGCCGCTGCGGCTACACGCCGCAGTATGCCGCACTGGAATCCATCTACGAAAAGTACAAGAGCCGTGGCTTCGTGATTGTGGGGATACCGGCGAATAATTTTGGCGGCCAGGAGCCCGGCTCCAATCAGGAAATCAAGACCTTCTGCACCGCGAAATACCACGTAACATTTCCCATGATGGCCAAGGTCTCGGTGAAGGGCAGCGACATCACGCCGCTGTATCAATTCCTAACCGACAAGACCGCGCACCCCGATACCGGCGGCGAAATCGACTGGAATTTCACGAAGTTCCTGGTCGGCCCGGACGGAAAAGTGCTGGCGCGGTTTGACTCCAAAGTGGAGCCCGATTCGCCGCAAGTTACTTCGGCGATCGAGAAGGCGCTGGCGGACAATAAACAGTAGACGCGCGCGCGCCCCAGGGTGCGAAATCGCCGCGTGCTCCAAGCGACATTAGGTTGTGCTCTTACGAAGCGTCTGGATCAACCGGTGACGATACTTTGCAGGGCGGCCTTGTTCTTGATGATCAGGGTTGATCCCATCACCTGGAGGAGTTGTTTCCTTCGAAAATCGGCCAGCAGGCGGGTCACGGTCTCCCGGGAAGAACCGATCATCTGGGCGATCTCTTCATGGGTCAGCGTCAGCTTCAGGCGGATCTGCCCTTTTTCTTCCGGATAATTCGCGGCCCATTCCAGGAGGAAACGTGCGAGCTTTTCTCCAGCGGAATGAGAGAGGCCGATGGTGCGCATCTCGGAAATGGCCGCGTGGTAGGTTTCGCCTAGTTGTTGTGCAACGCGAAGAGCGGCTTCGCCGTTGTCTTTCAGGAAGCCCAGGAAGTCATTTCTGGCGATGAAATTCGACTGTGCGGGTTCCACCACATCCGCTGTGAGCTCGTAACATGTGCCGGTGACGGTGGCCGGTAAACCCAGCACTTCTCCGGGTTCCGAGATGCGCAGGATCAACGTTTTTCCGTCCGCAGAAGAAGTCGAAAGCTTCACGCGCCCGCTGCAAAGAATGAACACGCCCCGCGCCGGTTGGCCTTCCACAAAGAGCGTGGCTCCCTTGGGATAAGAAGCCGAAGAAGTAATTGCAGACAAAGCCTTTACAGTCTGCTCCGGCAGGTTACAAAACAGCCGTTCTTCCCGGTGAGGGCAAGAGAGACAGTTCTCGATAATCTCCAAGCCATAAGGGGTGCGCATATTTGTGCCGTCTGGGAGTATACCGCCTTCCAGCTTGGTTACAAACTGAAAGCGATTGGGATTGCGGCGCCAACCAGTAAGCATGAAATCACTCGCCTCTGTGACGTTATAACGTGGGGCAGGTAGAGCGCACGTGATAAGAGTCACATTATAGCGTGATGTGCGTCACTGCCCTTCTCCGGGCTCTCGTGCGATTTGTAACGTGGGGTACTTTCCATGCAGGACAAGCGGAATGTCTTGCAGATCCTCGAGGCAGAGCTCGCCTTCCTTGAAAGGGGCGGCTACCGAAGAATCCCGCGTTATCCCTGGCGTCCCAATTTTGTCTTTGAAGATTCCCCAACATGCATCAATTTTGCGGATCGCGGCAAGCAGCGGCCTTGCACGGACTGCCCGCTGATTGAGTTTGTGCCGGAGAATCGCCGAGCCACACAGTTTCCATGTCGACACATCCCTCTGACGGCGCGAGGCGAGACGATCAATTCCTTCTATGAGTGGGGCACTGAGGAGGAGTTGGAGACTGCGCTGAGGGAATGGCTGCTGGAATCAATCAAGGAACTGGAGAGCGGCAAGAAAGCAAGGGTTCGAGCCGCCTGAGCACCGCCGGACAGCATCCCCGAGTTTCGTTTTTCACCACAATTCGCTGCTGCCTTCGGGAACGGGAAGAAATCCCAGCCAACGCGACGAAGTGTCCCAGCCCCTGGATTGCACCCAAGTTTCAATCGAGGTAGTGTTTTTCAGAAGTTGCTGCCAGGCGCGCGGCGGCATCCTCGGGAGTGAAGTCCCGCTGCGGTGTAGCCAAAAGTTCGTAGCCGACCATGAATTTCTGGACAGTGGCCGAGCGCAGCAGAGGCGGGAAAAAGTGGATGTGAAAATGCCAGGCAGCACCCTCTCCGCTGCCCGACGGACGTTGGTGCAAACCCATCGAGTAGGGAAACGACGTCTCGAACAGGTTGTCGAATCGAATCGTCTGGCGCTTCATGATATCTCCCAGCAGATTCTTTTCCTCAGAGGTTAGCTGCAACAGAGACGAGACGTGCCTCTTGCTGAAGATCAGCGTCTCAAACGGCCACAGCGCCCAGAATGGTACGACCGCCAGAAAGCCATTGTTTTCGCAGACAATGCGCTCCTTGCGTTCCAGCTCCAAGCGGAGATAGTCACAGAGAAGGCAACGCTTTTTCTCCGTCTGGTAAGCCGCAAAGGATTCAAGTTCTTTCTGGGGAAGGTTGGGAAGAGAAGCGCTGGCCCAGATCTGACAGTGCGGGTGCGGGTTGCTGGCACCCATGAGCGCACCGCGGTTCTCGAAAATCTGAACGTAGCGGACCCAGGAAATGCTTTGGAGTGACACCATCTCCTGCGCCCAGACGTCAACCACGGCACGCAATTCTTCCGCAGTCATTCGCGGCAGAGTAAGGTCGTGGCGGGGCGAGAAGCACACCACCCTGCAAGTTCCAGCTTCCGGCACCGCGGTGAGCAGGGAAGCCGGGTCAGAGGTGCGGCCAGATGCGACTTCCGGGAGCAGAGCCGGATAATCGTTGTCGAAGACAAAAGTGTGAGTGTATTGGGGATTGCGCGCCCCACCTGCTCGCGCATTGCCCGGACAAAGATAGCAATCGGGGTCGTATTGCAAGGCGGAAGGTTGGGCGGCCTTCTCGACCTTTCCGAGCCACGGCCGCTGAGTTCGATGAGGTGATACGAGCACCCATTCCCGGGTAAGAGGATTCAACCGGCGGTGAGGCTTCTTCCAAAAGTCATCCGTCACCATCATGCAAACTCGCTATTCCGTCGCACCATCTAGTTCGTTTAAAGAAACAATCTAGCGGAGACCGCCGGGTACCGGCACCACAGCTTCGGCGCCTTCGGCCGCCTCCAGGCTGTAAATGTCGGGTTTCAGGCCGGTTCGTTTTTGATACTCCCGCTCAACCGCAGTGACGAATGGTTCCACGGCAGCATGCTCAACCAGATTGACGGTGCAACCGCCAAATCCCCCTCCCGTCATCCGCGCTCCCAGAACACCCTTCTGAAAAGCGGCGATCTCGACCATGAGATCGAGTTCACGGCAGCTTACTTCATAGTCATCACGCAAACTGGCATGCGAATCTGCCATGAGCTTGGCAATCGTGAGCAAGTCGCCCTTCTCAAATGCGGCGGCCGCGTGCAGGACCCGTTCATTTTCCGTCACAACGTGGCGACAGCGCTGATAGATTTTGCCGGGCAGGAGCTGGCGATGCTGCTCCAATTGCGCCGACGTGACGTCCCTGAGGGCGATGATCGCGGGAAACGCTGTTTTCAGAAGGCGAACGCCCTCTTCACATTCGGCGCGCCTGTTGTTGTACTCATTCACGGCCAGGTTATGCTTGACCATGGTGTTGCAAACCACCAGCGCCGCATCCGCCGTAAGCGGGATGGCTCGCGCGTGCAGCGAACGACAGTCCAGCAGCAGCGCGTGCTCAGCCTTGCCGTGGCAACTGATGAATTGGTCCATGATGCCGCAACGCGCCCCCACAAATTCGTTCTCTGCCCGCTGGCAAAGTAGGGCCACTTTCGTGCGGTCCAGTTGGATCCCCGCAACCTCCAGGAGCGCCAATGCGGTGGCCACCTCGATCGAGGCGGACGAACTGAGCCCCGACCCCATGGGGACGTCGCCTGCGATATACAGGTCGCAACCTCTCAGGCGGTGGCCGGCCTGCCCCAGCGACCATGCCACACCGACGGGGTAAGCTGCCGAGGGTTTCTTCACCCACGCAGCGATGGCATCGAGATCGACTTCGACTTGTTCCGAGTAATTCTCCGCGTAGATGACGAGCTTGCGATCTCCACGGGGTACAACGCCCACCCAGCAGGATAAATCTACGGCCGCAGGCAACACGAAACCGTCGTTGTAGTCCGTATGCTCGCCAATCAAGTTGACGCGGCCCGGGGCGCGGTAAATTTCCGGCTTTTTGCCGAAATGGGCCGCGAATTTCTGGGCAATTTCACCGGGTGTATGTGGTCGTGGGTTCGGCATGTTCATTCAAGCTCAATTTGATACCTAGGTGCATCTTACTGTTACTGCCGCTGCATTCAAAAGCGAAAAAAGCTTGGTGTGCGACAGACGCACACACGGGGAGCAAAATTCTTGCGATCCACGACTTGTCTGTCCGAAACTGAGGGCCAACTACAATCAAACAATCGACTTAGCGAGCGGGCTTCTGTCCGTAGTATGCCGTATTTCCATGCTTGCGGAAGAAATGTTTTTCGTGGAGCGCCTTTTCAATTGGCTGGGCATCGTGGTTTGCGGTGAGTGTCTGCAATGCCAATGCGGCAATCTCCTCCACGATGACGGCGTTGTGCGCCGCCTCTGCCGGAGTTGCACCCCAGCAAAATGGCGCGTGTCCCGCCACCAGCACACCGGGCGTGTGCAGCGGATCGCGCTTTCCGATACACCGCACAATCGCCAGCCCGGTGTTGAGTTCATAATCCTTGCGAATCTCCGCGGGCTTCATGGGCTTCGTCACCGGAATCGGGCCCTGAAAATAATCGGCGTGCGTCGTGCCAAAGCAAGGAATCGCCCGCCGCGCCTGCGCCCAGGAGGTTGCCGCGCGCGAATGAGTGTGGGCCACACCTGCAATGCTGGGAAACGCCTTGTACAACACCAGGTGAGTGGGCAAATCGGAGGACGGTCGGAGGGTTCCCTCCACAATATTACCTTGCAGATCCACGACCACGAGATCTTCCGGCTTCATCGTTTCGTAAGGAACGCCGCTCGGTTTGATTACCACCAATCCCTGCTCGCGGGACATCCCGCTGGCATTTCCGAATGTGTATAACACCAGCCCCCGGCGGACTAGCTCAAGATTGGCTTCCAGCACCTCTTCCCGCAGATTCTTCAGGCTCATGCATTCCCTCGCGCCGTAGCAGCGATGTGCCGCAAGCTCGGCAGAACGCGCCCCACGGCGACTGGGGCGCTATCGTTTTTCCCGAATCCAAAATACAAATCACGATACAGCCTGTACAGCTCTTCATAGACCTTGGCTGCTTCCGCGTCCGGCTCGACCACGCGGTACTTGGGACATAGGGCTTCCTGCGCTTTTTCAATCGTGGGAAATGCGCCCGCGGCGAGCGCGGCAAAGATTGCCGAACCGAGGCTGGTCACATCGGACTGCGGTATCAGCACCGTCTTGTTCAACACGTTGGCGTACACGCGATTCAGCACTTGGTTTTTTTGCGGAACGCCGCCCGCATTGATGACGCGATGAATAGGCACACCGTGGTGTTCCATGCGCTCGAGAATAACGCGGGTGTGGAACGCGGTGCCCTCAATCGCGGCAAAGAGTTCGTCCTGGGCCGAATGCGTGAGGTTCCAGCCGAAGGTCACACCGCCAAGCTCCGGATTCACCAGCACCGTACGGTCACCATTATCCCAGGTCAGGCGCAGCAAACCCGTCTGGCCCGGCCGGAAATCTTCGAGTCCCTGAGAAAGCTCGGAGACGGACGTTCCGGCGCGCCGGGCAATGGCGTCGAAAATATCGCCCGTGGCCGAGAGCCCCGCCTCGACGCCGGTCTTCTTGGGGTGCACCGAGCCCGGCACGACGCCGCAGACTCCAGGTATGAGGCGCGTATCATCGCTCATGGCGATGATGCAGGTGGAAGTGCCGACGACGTTTACAACGTCGCCGGTGCGCGCGCCCGCGCCGATGGCATCCCAGTGCGCGTCAAATGCCCCAACCGGGACGGGGATGCCTGCGTTCAGGCCAAGTTTTCCGGCCCATTCGGCGCTGAGCCCCCCAGCGAGGTTGTCGCTGGTCTTGTAGCGACCATTCAGCTTGGCGCGCACGCCCTTCAACAAAGGGTCAACGGCCACGAGAAATTCCTCCGGTGGCAATCCGCCCCATGAAGCATTCCACATCCATTTGTGGCCCATGGCGCAGACCGATCGAGGCGCCGCAGCCACATCGGAAATTCCGCAAAGCACCGCCGCCACCATATCGCAATGTTCGAAGGCGCTGACGAACTTGCCCCGCTTTTCGGGATTGTGGCGCAGCCAGTGGAGGAGCTTGGAAAAACCCCACTCGGAAGAGTACGTTCCGCCGCACCAGTTGATGGCCTCGAGGCCGGTGCGGCGCGCCGTCTCCGTGATCAGCGCAGCCTCACGCCAGCCCCGGTGGTCGCACCAAAGATAATATTCGTTGAGGGGCTCGAGTTTTTCCCCAACCGGAATGACGCTGGAGCCGGTGGTATCAATTGCCAGCGCGGCAACCTGATCGCCCGGAACTTTCGCCGCCGCCAGGGCGCGCTGCACCGCTTCGGCCAGCGCCCGCATATGGTCATCGTGGCTCTGCGTCGCGTGATCGGGATCTTCCTTCTTACGATGCAGAGGATACTCCGCGGTGCCGGAGCCGAGGCGGCCTCTTGCCGTATCTACCAGCGTGACACGCACGCTGAGCGTGCCAAAATCCACTCCTGCCACAACTGTCATGTGTGAACTTCTCTCTTCGCTTGGGCCGCGGTGTTACGCCGAATGGGCGTACATTTCCCAGCCGAAATAGCGAATGGCGGCTTCGTGCACCATCGGGGCGACACTAGAAAAATTCGCCGCGACGTGGTGCTCAAAACCGTTCTCGCAGATATAGTGCAACAGCTTTTGTAAACCAGGTATCTCCACGACACCCGCGCCGCCGAAGGTTTCCAGGGGATCGTCCGTAAAGCGCCCGCTGCCGGAATAACCGCGGATTTTGCCGTTCGCGTCATCGGTCGAAAAGCGCGCGAAGCTCATGGCCCCGGCCTTGACGCGCCCGACGCAAGTTCCAAAGGTGTTTTCCTTGCCCACGGTGCCGGCGATAATTTCCTGAAAATCCATCTTTACATCCTTGAAGAAATGCTTCGGCAAATTGCTGCAGTGGAAGCAAACCGCCTTGTTGGGATCATGGCCGTAGTTATTGTTCCAATCGAGCAGGGCGCTCGGCGTCTCCGAGGCGAGTTGCAGGACATGCATGCCCAGCACGCCGCAAACATCCACTTCGCAGGCGCTCGAGAGCAGCGAATCGCTCATCATGCTCATCAGCGTGCACGGCACGATGCCCAGGTTCTCCTCGAGCGAGGTCCAACACTGCACCGCGCTGATCTGCACGTCCACGGCCTTCATCCACTGATCGACAACCGCTCCCAGCTTCGCCATTTTCATTAGGGCGACCTGTGGGATGTCTTTCGTGGTCACATAGCGCTGGATGGCCTGCAGCTTCCGGACGGCCGCGTCATCCGTATCCTTCATCCGGCCGATGCGTCCAAGCACCTCCGAAAGATCCAGCGTTTCGACGGAGATTCCGCTGGCTTCCAGGAGTTTTTCACTGTAACGCACGGTGTTGAACGCGGTTGGCCGCGCGCCGATGGCTCCGATGCGCAGGTTCTGCAGACCCTTCACGATGCGGCAGACCCCGGCGAACCATTCCAGGTCCTTGGCGAACTCTGCGGAATCCGGGCTCTCGGTATGCAACGTGGTCAGCGAATACGGAATGTTGTACTGGCGCAGGTTGTTGCACGCGGACATCTTGCCGCAGAAACTGTCGCGGCGGTGCGTGATGGCCATCTTGCCCGGAGTATCGGGAGTAGCCTGCACCAGCACCGGAACCTGCAGCCGCGCCAGGCGCAGCGTGTCCGCGATGGCCCGCTCGTCTCCGAAATTGGGCAGGGTGACGATTACGCCGTCGATCTGTTCGCCCTTTGACCGGAACAGCGCCGCGCAACGCTTGGCTTCCTCGTGCGTTTCCACCGCGCCGTACTTGCTCTCCTCCGTGCTCAGCGTGACGACATCGATCCCGGCTTTCTGCAACGCCTGAATCATTTCTTCCCGGCCGGTTTTGGCCAGGTGATCGGGGAAGAATCCGCGATTCCCCACGATCATTCCCATGGTCATCTTTCTTTTGTTTGGCATAGTTCGCTCCGTGAGTTTCTGTTCCCGTTACACGCGCCCTTTTCCCGGCGCGAAGTAAAAGCAGTATCCGGCGCCCAGCAACGCCAAAATCCCGCCCCACCAGACACTGGCGTGCAGGTGAAAGAGCACCACGGGCGCCAGCGGGGGATGGAAAAACTCGTAGATGCCCGCTCCGAAAATGAGCAGGCCATTCACGAGCAGGGAAATACCGATAAAAAACCAAATGGAAATCGAGCCGCCAACTTTCATTGTTCCTCACCAGAAAATAATATTCAGGGCCACGAATATGACCCCGACCACCGCCGCCCAAAAAGCCGGGCGGTAGAAAATGGAAACGTGCCCTTCGTGGGGGATGGCCGTAAGCCCGTAGACCAAGCCGGTCAATTCCGCGTCCGGCTTGGGTTTCGTGAGCAGGCTGACCACGACAGTGACCGCTCCGCAAATCAGCCCGCACCACAGCGCCCGGAACATGTTCTGCGCTTGGTCTTGCGCGTGGGGTGACAGCGCTAGGTATTTCACCACATCGGGATTGACCTTCACCCAGGCCCACATGCCTACCGAAGAACCAGTGCCCGCCAGCAGGCCCCAAAAACCTCCGGCGGGAGTGGCGCGCTTCCACAACATGCCGAGAAGCACCGTGGCGAACAACGGGGCGATGAAGAAGCTGAACAGCGCCTGGACATAGTCCATGATGCTTTGGGCGTGCATCACCAGATACGCCGTCCCGATGCTGATGCCCACGCCCAACAGCGTGCACCAGCGGCCCATCTTGACCTTCAGCTCATCCGACGCCTTCTTGTTGATCAGGGCGCCGTAAATGTCATAGGTCCAGACGGTAGCGAAGGCGCTGACGTTACCGGCCATACCGGACATGAAACCGGCAATCAACGCGGTAACGCCGAGACCCAGCAGGCCAGGTCCACAGTAGCGCGCCAGCATTAGGGGCAGAACTTCGTCGAAGCCATGCAACCCCTGCGCTCGCCCCGCCTCCGACCACGCGAGATCGCCGGGAACGAGCCGCAGCAAGCCGCCCGTGTGCGGATCGCGCAGCAACGCCAGCCCCAGCAAGCCGGGCAGGATCACGATGAATGGAACCATCATCTTAAAAGCCGCGCCAATGATGGGGGCGAGCTTGGCCGAGCGCAGGTCTTTCGCTGCCAGGATGCGCTGCACCACCAGGAAGTCCGTGGTCCAGTAGCCCATGGAGATGAACACACCGAGGCCGAATACGATGCCGATCCAGTTGATCCCCATCGGGTTCTTACTGAAGTCACCCAGCGTGGACCACAGGTGCGTATACGCGGCGGGGTTCGCCACGTGCTGCTCCGTAAGATTTTGCAGGATGCGAGCTTTCAGGCCGTTCCACCCGCCGGCTTCCACCAACCCTAGAATCGGAATCAGCAAGGCGCCCGCCCAGATAAGAAAAAACTGCAAGACCTCATTGAAGATGGCAGAGCGGAGTCCACCGAGAGCCACATAGACGGCCACCGTGACGGACGAAACCCAGATGCTGAAGTGAATGTCCCATCCCAAGACCACCCTCATCACCACGGCCATGGCGTACATGTTGATGCCGCTCATCAACACAGTCATGAAGGCAAACGACACCGAAGCAAGCGTCCGGCTGCCTTCTCCATATCGTAGCTTGAGATATCCGGGAACCGAGTGGGTCCTGCAGATGTGATAGAAGGGAATCATCACCAGCGCCAAGAGCAGCATCGCCGGGATTGCTCCGATCCAATACCAATGCGCCGCGAGGATACCGTACTTATAAGCGTTGCCGGCCCAGCCCATCAGTTCCAATGACCCGAGGTTTGCCGACAAGAAAGCCAGACCGGCAACCCACGCAGTCATTTCCCTCCCGGCCATGAAGAAATCTTCGCCGGTGTTGGCCCGCTCCTTCAGGTAAAACCCGATGGCCAGCACCAACACGAAGTAAAAGACAACGATCACCAAATCAACGGTGGATAGATGCACCAATCGATGAACGTCAAGAAACGCAAAAGCGGCTGTCATGGGGTCCTAATTGGTCTCCTGTCCATTCGTAAGAAGATACTTTCCCTGGAGTTTGATGTCTGCGGACGAACTTCCTGCCAGAATTGAACATTCACCGGGTTCGACACTCCAATCTTGCTTCCCTACATCGTAGAATGAAAATGCCCGCTGGTCGAGCGTCGCACCCAGTCGCTTTGACTCGCCCGGGTCGAGATCCACCTTAGCGAAGCCTTTCCATTCCTTCGACGGCCGCGTGACGCTCGCGTGCGAATCACCCATGTAGACCTGGGCGACGCGCTTCCCGGTGTCCGCACTCGCGGTCTTTGCCGTTTGTGCTGGGACGATTATGCAAAGAAAAAGCACTGCAAAGACGAGCGCGCCGGCTCGCCTTGGCCAAGTGCTTTTCCTTGCCGAACTCCGAACCATGAAGTGTTCCCTAATTCTCTTCCACGATCGCCGCATCCCATGCTTTCAACGATAGCGTTTGCCCGTGGCTCAAATTCGTGTGAGAGAGCAGCTCCGTGCCTGCTGCATAGGAATAATTCAGCGTCTGCGGGGAGCTGGAATAGTTCAGGTAGAAGTGCAGCGTCTTGCCATTGCGGTTCTGGCCATGCTTCACGCGCACGCTCGCCGGGAGATCCTGATCCGCGCTGGTCAGCCCGGCTTCCTTCAAGACGCCGAGCAGCACGGCCTGCTGCAGCTTGTCGCTCAGGAACGTGCCCTCGTAAGTCAGCGTGCCCTTCCCAAACTGATTCTGTGTGATCGCCGGATATTTGCCGAAAAACGGATGGTCATAGAACGCCAGGCCTTTGGCCGTGTCGGGAACGATCATTTCGGCCCATTCGGAGACCTGGTTATCCGTTCCGGCATGAAGCGGGTCGCCCTTCAGCGCCAGCGGCTGCTTCAGTGAAGAGAACTCCTGGTAGTGGAAACCCGCCGCGGCGCGCAAGGGTCCCGGCATGGTTTCCCAGCGGACCGTCGAATACTCGTTGCAGAATCCGCTTTTGAAGGCCATCACCACGCGCCCGCCATTTTTCACGTAGTCCACCAGCCGCGCCAATAGCGCATCGCTCGCCACATACAACGGCGGCACCACCACAACCTTGTATTCCGACAATTCAGTGCTTTCCGGAAAGACAAAATCCACACCGACATTGGCCCGGTAAAGCACCCCGTACATCTGCGAGAGGAGCGTTCTGTAGTCCACGCGGTCGCTGAACTTCATGAACTGGAGCCCGTAGTATGAATCCAGACTATATAAAATCGCTACTTGATTTTTCCGGTGCAGGTCCACAATTTCCGGGCCGATCCTGCGCAACTCCTGGGCTGTGCGGGTGACTTCTTCATACGGGCGCCCAGGCTGCAAGTCGTGGCCGAGCACGCCTTTCCAGTAGGTCTCTTGCCCGTAATGGAGCGAATGCCAATGCCAGTACTCCACCATGTTCGCCCCGGACGAAACGTGGGTATAGACATCTAGCCGCAACTGTCCGTCATAGGGCGGAAACTGTCCCTTGGAATCCCAGCCGATGGCTTCCGCGTTCGTTTCCGTGATCAGGTAATTGGTGCGCTTCAGGGAGCGGGTGTAATCGCCCGCCAAGGAGGATGCTTCGCCATCGAAATCGTCCTGTGTGCTGTGATAGGGATTCGCAGCCGCGATATCCAGGTTTCGCGCGACGTCGATTTCGCTGACTTCAGGCCGGGGCGGCCCCGCGAAGTCGTGCGTCACGAACTGATCGGGCCTTTTGTATTCATTCACAATGCGCGATTGCCACGCCAGAAAATCCGTAGTTTCCCATTGAGAGTACCGTTCCCACTCGAGCTTCCAACCGGGATTGCGGATTCCCTCGCGCGAAGGGAGCTCGCTCCAATCATTCAAGCGCTGCCCCCAGTAGTTCAGCCCCCAGACCCGATTCAATTCATCCGTACTCTTGAACTTTGCTTTCAGGTAGCTTCGAAATCCTTCCTGGACATCCTTGTTGGCCGCGCCAGCGGAGGAGGTTTCGTTGTCAATCTGATAGCCGATGATGGCGGGATTATCCTTGTAATGTTCCATGATTTTGCGGATGACACGTTCGCAATAGAAGCGGTAGGTGGGGTTCATCAGGTCAGTGTTCTGCCGCATCCCGTAATAGATGTACTGTCCGTCCAGGCGCGTCACGACAATTTCCGGATGCTCCTTGTAGAGCCAGGCAGGAATGGAATACGTCGAAGTCCCCATGATGATGCGGATTCCCGCCGCGTGCAGCTTTTCCACCACCCGGTCCATCCACGCGTACTCGAATCTGCCGTCCTCCGGCTCCCACAATCCCCAGGTGGATTCCCCGATGCGCACCACGCTGATGCCCGCTTTCTTCATCAGCGCAATGTCCTCGTCCGTGCGCTCGTAGGGCATGTATTCGGGATAGTACGCCGCTCCATACAACACCGTGTCCATCTGGTCCGGGCGGAAAGGTTCCTTCGCCGCGGGCTTGGACTGTGCTGCGGCGTTGCTCGCAACCGCCAGCAACAGGCTGAGCAACGCGATCCCGAACTTGAAGTTATTCCAGTTCAACCGCTTCGCACTCTTGTTGTTCATACGCTCTAGGCTCCTCGCTGATTCTATTCACCAATGGCGACGGACCACATGGCATACAACGCCGTCGAAACTCTGGCCCGTTTTGTAATCTCGTGGATATTCATGGCGCGTTGCATCTGCTGTCCTGCAAAGCTCCCCAATGAATCGCTGGGCTGCGCGGCAACAAGTAAACGTTTTCTGCAAAGATTTGACGCTACTCTGCAGACTGCCTTGAATTATTGTTGACAATAATTCTCCGAGTCTCGGCTGTCAAGGCAAGTTTCTTGACCCAATCCTTTTTGAAACAATTCCCGCCCTTCCCAAGTCCGCCGCGCAGATGCGCCGTCACGGGGGTGGTTGGCTTGTTCAGAGTAAACGTTTTCCAGCCTGACCAGCTCAAATCATGTGGAACTTCCCTAATGAGCTGCGTACGCCCTTTGAAGGAACGAGCCGCGATTTCAAATGCGCTGTTCTCGCGTTACCGCGCGGAAAAGCGGTAGGTCGTTTCCGATTGGAAAGTTTGTCCCGGACGCAAGACGGTCGAGGGGAATTCCGGGCGATTGGGGGAATCGGGATAGTGCTGCGTTTCCAGGCAGAATCCCTCCCGCTTGCCGTAGGCAACTCCGTTCTTTCCCTTGAAAGTGCCATCCAGAAAATTGCCGGTGTAGAACTGGATCGCGGGCTCGGTGGTCCAGACTTCCATCACGCGCCCAGTGCCCGGCTCGTACATCTCCGCCGCCTGCCTGGGCTGGGCTCCTTGCTCGTCGATCACGAAGTTGTGGTCGTATCCGTGCGCCAGGCGAATCAGCTCGTCTTCGGAGTTAATGCGGTCGCCAACCGTCGTGGACTTCCGGAAGTCCAGGGGCGTCCCGGCTACGGAGCGTATCTCACCGGTGGGAATCATATGAGCGTCTCCCGGGGTGAACCGCGAGGCAAAAAGCTTCAATTGGTGAGCGAGCACCGTGCCGCGTCCCGCCCCGGCCATATTGAAGTACGCATGATTGGTCAGATTCAGGATGGTGGGCTTGTCGGTGGTGGCTTGATACTCGATTTTCAAATCCGCGCCCACCACTGTGTAGCGCACTGTCACAGAGAGATTTCCCGGATACCCTTCTTCGCCATCCTTGCTTAGATAACGGAAGGCAACGCCGTTGGTGATCGGCTCCGACTGCCACGCGACATTGTGAAACCCGCCCGGGCCTCCGTGCAGTGAATTTTCGCCGTCATTTTTCGGTAGGGTGTAGCTCTTTCCGTCGAGCGAGAATTTTCCGTGCGCGATACGGTTCGCATAGCGCCCGATCAGGGCGCCAAAGAAAATTGGCCGCTTGGAGCGATGGTCCGCAACGTGGCTGGAAAGATCCTGCGGTCCAATGATGATGTCGTCCCACTTCCCGCTCCGGTCCGGGGCGCGCAATACAATGATTGCGGCGCCGTAAGAGCTGACCTGGGCTTCCAGCCTCTCGGATTTCAGCGTGTAAAGATCGACTTCCTGGCCTTCCGGCAGCTTGCCAAAACTCTGTTTGCTCACGTTTCTTCCTGTTGGTGGCCGCCGCAAGAGCGAAGAGATGTCGCGGAGTCACGGGGATGAGTCTCGTGCGCGGTTCCAGCACACGCCGTGATTGTATGACCTTGCCGCGACAGAGACAACCCACCCAGGGCCAAGCGAGCGCGGGACGCAATCTGGGGTAGAATCCGAGTGGTCGTCGAAAGCACTGTGCATACCCCGGCTCGATGCTCGTCTGCAGTGAATTGCCGCCAGGAATTCTCCGGCGGGGAGGTTCTGCTGTGCGTACTATCTCTTTTGCATTGGTTGTCTGCTGTTTAATGGCAAGGCCAATCCATCCGCAGGAGCCGTCCGTGTCTGACACAGCCACGATTCAAAGAGCGCCCGACTGGATGAAAGCTTCCACCACGAAGCTGGAAGCAGAGCTCACCGCCAAATATGGCAAGCCGGAGCAACCACGAATCCAGCGGGGACTCCTTCAGATGTCCGAGTACTGGCGCGTACAGGACGGTGATGCCGCTGCGTTTGAGGAGTTTGTGCGCACGAATTTCGCCGGCGATGCAGCGACGCTCGATGCCATGTTCAACCGCTACGAGCACCTCCTTGAGCAGTTGTCAGGCCATATGCATGAGATTAACCGGGAATTTCGTCAGCAGGCCGATCTGGACCTTGGCCCCATACTCCCGTTCGACGGCATCTTCGCGGCCTACGATCCTGCGGCGCATGTGCTCGACGACTTTTTCGTGAACAAGGGTGCTTTCGTCGTGCTTTTGAATTTTCCTCTGACCACCCTCGACGAGCGCCTCACACAGGGCCCAAAGTGGACGCGCCGCCGGTGGGCCGAAGTGCGGCTGGCGCAAGACTTTTCCAAACGCATTCCGGCTGACGTCAACCTCGCAATTGCGCAAGCGAGCAGCGATACCGCCGAGTACATCGCGCAATACAACATCTGGATGCACCATCTGCTGGATCAAGATGGGGAGCGGCCATTTCCGCCGAAGGTTCGTCTTCTGAGCCACTGGAATCTGCGCGACGAGATTAAGGCCGACTACGCGGATCCCCAGAATGGCCTTCGCAAGCAGCGCATGATTCAGCAGGTGATGGAGCACATCGTGCGGCAGACGATTCCGCAGGTGGTCGTCAATAATCCCAATGTGGACTGGAATCCGCGCACGAATGAGGTCCAGCCCGCCGCGGAGAAGGACTCCGATTCTCCCGCACCCGCAGAATTACCGGTGAGCAATGCTCCCGAACCGAACACGCGTTATGCGATGCTCCTGGAGGTATTTACCGCCGAACGGAAGGCGGACCCCTATTCGCCGACGGCTCCCACATTCATTTCGCGGCGTTTTGACGAAGACCGCGAGATTCCGGAGAAGCGCGTCGAAGCAATGTTTGAGCAGGTCCTGACGTCGCCGCTTGTACCGAAAGTGGCAAAGCTCATCCAGTCGCGCCTGGGCCGCCCGCTGGAGCCATTCGACATCTGGTATGACGGTTTCCGCCCGCGCGGGGCTTACACCGAAGCGCAGCTTGATGCCATCGTCGCGAAAAAGTATCCGACGGCCGAAGCTTATCAGAAGGACATTCCCAATCTGCTGGTCAAGCTGGGCTTCACTCCCGAAAAAGCCCAGTTTCTGGCGAACAACATCATGGTGGACCCGGCGAGAGGTTCGGGGCACGCCATGGGCGCGGAGATGCGAAGTGAAAAGGCGCACCTGCGCACGCGGGTAGAGAAGACCGGGATGAACTACAAGGGCTACAACATTGCTATCCACGAGATGGGTCACAATGTGGAACAGACGTTTTCTCTAAACGAGATTGACTATACTTTGCTTAAGGGCGTGCCCAATAACGCTTTCACGGAGGCCTTGGCCTTTGTTTTTCAGGGGCGCGATCTGGAGCTCCTCGGTCTGGCCTCACCAGACGCCAGAAGCGAGGCGCTGAAGACCCTGAACGATTTTTGGGGCACCTACGAAATCAGCGGCGTCGGTCTGGTGGACATGGGCGTGTGGCACTGGATGTACGATCATCCCAAAGCTACGCCCGCGCAACTCCAGGCCGCCACCGTGGAAATCGCCCAGAACATCTGGAACCGCTACTACGCCCCGGTGTTCGGCAAGAAAGATGTTGTGCTACTGGGCATCTACTCACACATGATCGATTCGTTTCTTTATCTGCCGGACTACTCCATGGGACACATGATTGCCTACCAAATCGAAGAACAGATGAAGAAAGCGGGAAATACCGGCCCCGAATTCGAGCGTATGGCAAAGATGGGCCAAGTCACGCCGGACCTCTGGATGGAGAATGCCACGGGAAAGCCGGTCGGCCCGGAGCCACTTCTGGCGGCCACGGAAAAAGCCCTGGCACTCGTAAGTTCGCAGCCTTAGCCGGAGGCATTCCGGGAAAATTGGGAGAAGTTGCTCAGCGCGTGATGCCCATCTGGTAGGTCAGCACGATCTGTGTGACGACGTATTGATAGTGGGCGTCAGTGTCTTGCAACTCGGCGTCGGTCTCTTGCAATTCCGCCTGGCTGAATTCCACGATTGAGCTCAGCCCAAGTTTGTATCGCGCGCCGGCAAGTTCCAGGGCCAAGGCAGCTTGTTCGCGGAGTTGCTTCGTCACCGACAAGCGCTCGTATGCTTTTTGAGTATCGAGCCAGCCATTGCGCACGTCGCGGGCCACATTGTCCTGTAAATCCAGAAGCTTCTTGCGCTTCATTTCCGTTTCCAGGTCGGCGCTCTTGGCGCGCGCGTTGAAGAGAAATCCGTTGAACACCGGAATGTTAATGTTCACACCCACGGCGCCATACCAGTTGGAAATTTGGTCGTCGCGAACCGGCGCTGACCCAACAACGCCATTGGCGCTTATCGTCGGCCACCACAGGTCGTGTTCCGCTTTGCTGAACTTGCTCGCAGCAGTCACATCATTCTCCAGCGCTCTCACTTCCGGCCGCTGATTCAATGCCTCTTGAATGAGTGGAGCTGGATCAGCGGCCGGCGGCACTGCTTGGGTCGAGGGCTCTACGACAGCAAAATGCTGGCGGTCGGGAAACGCGAGGATTGCCGAAAGCGTCGAAAGTGACGCCTCATAGTTGTTCTGCGATTCCAACAGCAGGAGTTTTGCCCGCGCGAGATCCACCTTACTAAAGCTCAGGTCGATTTCCGATCGCAATTTCGCATCGGTCAACGCCTGGATTTGATCCACCAGGTCCCGCCGGGCCTTGACCGTTTCCTCCGCCACCTGGAGCAGAGCTTTCGTCTCCAACGTGTTGTAAAACGCTTCGTCAACAGCCAGGACAATTTGCTGTTGCGTGGCAACGGCGTTTTCGTCTTGCGCTTTTGCCGTAAACACTGAGCTCGAAACCAGGTTCTGCGTCCTTCCGAAATCGGTGATCAATTGACTCACCGAAGCCCCGGCCGCTGCTCTCGGATACACCGTGGGATTCGTCAGATACCCCGCGGAAATTCGGCTGCCCGGATCAGAATCCACGGCCGTCACACTCAGACCCACCTGTGGCAGCATAGCCGAGCGCACCTCGCGCACGAATTCCCGGGCTTCCAAGGCCTGCAACCTTCCTACCATGATTTGCGGATTCTTTTGCAGCGCGATCGCTTCCGCTTCCTGGATCGTCAACGGTTGACCGCCGGAATTGTGCGATGAGCCGACGGCTTGCTGGGCCTGCGCCGGCGCCGTTTGTGCGGTGGTTATCCCAGTGTACAATCCCAGAACCAGGACGAGCATGAACACTCTCTGCTTCAAGCCCGCACCTCCGCCACTTCTTCCTTGCGATGCACCAACAGATACGCCGCAGGCACAAGGTAAACAGTCACCACAACCGAGACCAGCAGTCCGCCGATGATAGCTCTGGCCAGTGGCGCGTAGGCCTCGCTGCCAGCTTCGATACCCAACGCCAAGGGGATCAACCCCAGGAGCGTGGCCAGCGAGGTCATCAATACAGGGCGCAACCTCTGACGCGAAGCGGTTGCCACCGCTTCCTTCACTGATTTCCCGTCCTTTTGGAGGTGGCGCGCAAACTCCACAATTAGAATACTGTTCGACACCACGATTCCAACCATCATGACAACGCCCATGAGTGACATCACGTTGAGCGTGGTATTTGTCAGCAGCAGGAACAGCAGCACTCCGGCAAGCCCGGGCGGTACCGCCAGCAAAATAATGAATGGATCCGTCCACGAAGCGAATTGCGCAACCAGAATCAGATACACCAGCACGACCGACAAAATCAGCCCGATGCCAAAACTCCGAAAGGACGCGCGCATGCCCTGCACCGATCCGCGCAGTTTCACGCGCACACCCTCGGGGAGTTGCGTCTTGCGGATAATCCCCTCAATCTGGCTGGTGATCGTTCCCAGATCCTCTTTTTTCGGTGCCACGTATATATCCATCACGCGCGCCAATTGGTAGTGATCCACTTCCGTTGGAGCGGAGATGTGGCTTATGGTCACAACGGAATCCAGGGACGTCGGCTGTTGAATCTTAGGGCCGCGCAAGGGAAGCTGCCGGAGATCCGTGATCGTTTTCACACTCTCTTCCGGATATTGCACGGTCAGCAGGTACGGGTTGCCGCTCTTGGGGTCCACCCAGTAGTTCGGAGCAATCATGGCATTCGAAGTGAGCGCGGTGATCACATTATCAACGACTTCGCGCTGTGAAAGCCCGAGTTGCGCAGCCTTTTCGCGATCCACGTTCAATTGCAGCGCCGGATAATCCACGTCCTGCGGTATCAACACATCGCTGACGCCCGAAAGCTGCCTCGTCAGCGAGGCGATTCTCGATGCCACCGCATGCGCCGCGTCCATGTCGCTTCCGCTTACCTGGATGTCGATTGGCGCGGGCAATCCCAGATTCAGCACCGCGTCTACCAGCCCGCCCGACTGGAAATACGAGGTGAGTTGCGGGAGTTGTTTCTGAATTTGCTCTCGCACCCTCCTCATGTATTCGTAACTACCGACCTTGTGCCCTTCCTTTAGACTGGCCTGGACAAAGGCGGTATGGGGGGCCGAATTCGAGGTGTAAATGACAGAGAAGTCAGGCGTGATGCCGATGTTGGACACGACCATTTGCAGATCGCTCTTCGGGATCACTTCGCGGATGATCTGCTCGACTTGCTTCACGTATTCTTCGGTCAACTCGACGCGAGTGCCGGAGGGCGCTTTCAGGTTGATGACAAATTGCCCTGCGTCCGTCCTCGGGAAGAAGGAAACGCCGAGCAACGGATAGAGAGAAAGACAAAGCAGTGAAACTCCGGCAAGGCCTGCCACGGCGGCGACTGGCCGCAAAAGAGTTTTCGCCAGACTCTTGTCGTAGCCCACCAGCGTCTTTTCAAACCCACGGTCAAAGCGCCTCACTATCCGGCCAAGTGCGGATGTGGTGTCGCCTTCGAGCTCTTCATCCGCCTCGTGCTTGTGCATGAGCTTGGCGCAGTACAACGGCACCACGGTCATCGCCACCATGTAGGAAGCAAAAAGAGCGAAGACCACCGAGGAGGCCAGAGCGATAAAAAGGAAGCGGCTGACACCGTAGAGAAACACAACAGGAAAGAACACGATGGCCGTGGCCAGGGTCGCGGCCAACACAGCCAGGGCCACTTCGTTGCCGCCCTTTTCAGCGGCTGCTTCCGGCGATTCCCCCATTTCGAGGTGCCGGAAAATGTTCTCCAGAACGATCACGGAATTGTCAATCAATCGTGAGAACACCAGTGCAAGCCCTCCCAGCACCATCGTGTTTACAGTTCCGCCGCCGGCGTTGATGGCCAGAAACGCGGCCAGCGCCGAAAGAGGAATAGATAAGAACACGGCAGCCGTCGCTCGCATGCTCCCCAGGAACAACAGAACCATCCAGCCCGTGAGCACCAGTCCGATGGAACCTTCAATAATCAGGTTCTTGATAGCCGTTTTCACGAAGACGGACTGATCGAACACGACCCGGGTGACCAACTGCTTCGGGACATCAACCAGTTGCTTCAAGGCATCGCGAATTCCGTTGACGACCGCGATGGTGTTCGTGTCTCCACCCTGCTTCAGAATGGGCAAATAAACAGACGGCTGGCCATCCACCCGCACGATGTTGGTTTGGATCGCCTGGGCGTCCACAGCTTTTCCTACGTCGGCGACCATCACGGAAGACTGGCCAATGGTTTTCAGCGGCATGGTGGTGATCGCGTCGGCGTCAAGCGCCTGCGCGTTTGAATAGAGGTTGTAATCGAAGGGCCCGATTTTGACGTCGCCGGCGGGCAAGATCAGATCGCTCTCATTGATCTCCCGGACCACGTCCATCGGACTCAACTGGTGCGCCTGTAATTTCAACGGGTCCACATACACCATGATCTGGCGGTACTTCCCGCCAAAAGGCTGTGGCACCGATGCCCCGGGCACGTTGGCAATCTGGTTTCTCACGTTGTACTGCCCGAGGTCATGCAGTTGCGTCTCGTCCAGCCCCTGGCCTTTGAGAGTGACCAGGCAAACCGGCAAGCTCGAAGCATCGAACTTCAGCACGACCGGCGGCAGCGTTCCTTGCGGCAAGCGGCGCAGTTGAGCCATCGCCAGGTTGGCAATAATGCTGACGTCCGAATCCGCGTCCGTTCCGGGTTGAAAGTAAATTTTGACGAGGCTCACGCCCGGCAGCGAACGTGATTCGATGTGGTCCACGCCGCTCGCCAGGGTGAAGAACCGTTCAAACGGGTTCGTGATGCTCGCTTCGATCTGTTGCGGAGGCATGCCTGAATAAAACGTCGCTACCACAACCACGGGAATATTGATGGGGGGAAACAGGTCCACCGGCATGCGCACGAGCGTCACCGTGCCGACAATCGTGATCATCAGGCAGCAGACGATGATGAAATAGGGATTGCGAATGGAAAAGCCGGCCATTAGCTCGGCCCTCCCTTTTCCGCATCGGGAAGTTTCACTTCCTTTGGGAAGACCTTTTGGCCGTCGCGGAACTGGCTCCGGTTACCGATGATGACGCGCTCGTTTTCACTCAACCCCGAGAGCACTTCGACGCAGATTTTCCCCTGGAGTCCAAGCTTGACATGACGTTGCTGCACAGTGTTCTGTGCATTCACCGCGAGTACCGTCGCATCGCCCTCGCTCTGCGTTACCGCTTCCATCGGGACCACCAGAGCATTCTTGCGTTCAGCCAGTTGCAACACCGTCTCTGTATACATTCCCGGCAAAAGCCTCCCGTCGCGATTTTCGAAATCGATCTCCGTCTCCATCGTTCGCGTTTGACTATCCAGGGAGCTGGCAAACCGCGATACCTTGCCAATAATGTCCTCGTTCAGCGCCTGCACGTGCACCTTCACCGGATCGCCGAGATGAATCTGCGCGGCTATCGACTCCGGAACCGGCAGTACCAGCCGCAACACCGAGACTTGCGCCAGCCGGACCACCGGCTCCGATTGCGTATTCGAGGACGTCCCCGCGGCAATCAGGGAGCCTGTGTCCGCGTACCTCACCGTCACCACTCCGGTGAATGGCGCGCTAATCCTTGTGTAGTCGGATAGAGCGGTGTATTGCTTTTGAGTTGCCTGCGCCACTTCCAGTGCCTGCTGCGCCGCGTCCAGCGCCGCCTGCGCGCTCGAAACCTGCGCTTCTGCTTCAAGATCTTTCGCTTGTGCGTCGTCCACCTCCTGCTGTGCTACCAGTCCCGCTCTTTGTTGTGAAGCGTGGCTCAAACGGTCGAACATGGCATGCGCCGCCACATGGGCCGACATGGCACGCGACACGTCACCTTGTGCGCGGCGAATCTCTTCTCTCGAGCGTCGCACCGCGGCATCCGCACCAGCCAATTGGGCCTCGAGTTCGGGTACTTCCAAAATCGCCAGAGTTTGCCCTTCCTTTACATGAGACCCGACGTCGACATAAATTGTCTTGATGTAACCGGCCACTTTCGCATGGAGATCCACGTCCTGAAAGGGCTTGAACGCCCCAGCAATCGTCAGGGTGTTTTCAATCGTACTGCGCTGCACCGGCGCGACCGCTGCGATCACCTCGCCGGACACACCCGCGGCCGGGTCGCCATCGTTCGCCTCTGTCCGGGAATGGCCAAGCCATCTCCAGACCCCCATAAGCGCGATTAGCGCGGCAACAAATCCCAAAACAATTTTCGTTTTTCGTGTCATGTGTGTTCCTTAGATTTTCCGAGGAGTCACCAATCCGTCTGGCTCTCCTGCATCCGGGAATGTTGCGATCCGTCCGAGCTGTAATACGCTGCAAGCAACTTACTTGGCCCACAATTTGTCGGGATTTAACCGGGAGGAACTACGCCGATGGCGGCGGTCGGAACCACAAATTCGAGGAAAAATCGGGCGTGATAACACGATCCCGAGTGAGATCGGTTGCCAGCAGAATCTCCTGGCCACGTGCTATTGGGATGATCTCCCCGGCGCGATTTGCCGGCAGGACGTCTTCAGCCACGTCGCATGAGACCGGCGAGAAAGGCTGCAATTCGCCTGACCCAACCAAAGCGCGGTTCCGCGAAAGGTGGTGCACCGATAGCCCGGTAGGGGAATGGATCAGGGAGAGAAATGGATTGTAAAGAAGCAGTCCCGCGAGCAGCAGGCAAACTACTGCCCGCAGACGAGTCAAACGGACTCGCGGCTCAGGTGCTTTCCGTCTAGCTGTCATTACACCCATCATCTTAGAGTAGTAAGAGGCGTGTTTTTGGTCAAGGGATGTCCCGCCAGCTCTTCCCTCAAGAGTCAATCAAGTTCTCAACCTGTGAGCGCTGCGAGAAAGGCGCAGTGGCTGTTTTCCTGGAATCAGAGTCACGCGCAATTCCAACAAACCGGAGCGGGGCGGCCTTGCCCCCGAGACTTCATGGATGAAGCTGGCGTTCCATCCGTCTCTCTGGTGGCGGATACGGCGCAACATGGCCAAGGCTTGTGTTTGGGAAATAGTGGTCAATGATTCCGCGAAAGTCGGCGCCTTCCTGCGCCATGGCCCTGGCCCCACGCTGACACAGCCCGACACCATGCCCCTGGCCTACTCCCTCCAAAATCACCTCGGTCCCACTATCCTGCTCCTGGAAATTGTTGCTCGGCACCGCGTTCCACCCCAACCGTCTATCCACGGCCAGCCGTCCGGCTTCACGATGATCGGAGAGAATCGCAGCATCCTTCGCGGTCAGGCGCCGGCTCCAGCGCACGGGATTTTTGTAGCAGAGATCGCAGACGACGGAAAAGTACGGGTACCCGCTAGAGGGAAGGCCAATATCGGCGGGCGTGAGGGTGTGGCCACCGCAACTGCGCGTAAACATCGCGGCCAAGGGCTTATCGTCGAAAGTAATAATTAGGTCTCGAGTCGCCTCCGCAGCGCGCGCCGCAGGGCTCCCGGGTCGCGGCGCCTCCCGCAAAAACTGGCAATGCGTGAGATCGCAGAAATCAAAGTCCGCGTGACGTCCTGCTCCAGCCGCAAAATAGGAACGCGTGACCACCGCTTGAGCTTTCAATGCCTCGAAAGGGGTGCGGGCCAGGGATTCAGCTTGGACCACCGAAGCTACGGCCGTTTCCAGATCCATCGTGATGACAGGCACCAGCATGCCATCTGCTATTTTGACGTCGAGTGTGCCCCGGTACCTTCTTTCCAGCTTGCCAGGCACCCCAAGAACGAAATGAATTGCGTCCTGGTTGCGCCCGGCTGCGTGAATCTCTTTTGCGCGAATCTCCTTTCCGGCGAGGCTCAGGAGCAAAATGTCTCCTGAAGCGCGAATCTGAAGCTTTTCGGTAGGTGATCCAGGTTGCAGAAAAAGAGTCTGACCGGAGGCGGTCACCACAATTGCGTCGCCGTCGCTAGAACTTAGGCTGAGCTGGCGAGGATGGAATATTCCCAGCACCCCAACTCGGACGTCTCTTGCGTTCGTCAGGGAACTGCTCAGTGGAACAGTTAAAAGGATCGGCATCCACTTCCAGCGCACCCGGCTATTCCTCCATACGGCTTAGCATGCGGCCCACCGTTTCCGCGGCCTTGGCTCCCGGGACTCCGTGCACCCGGACCATCAGAAGAATCTCTGGCGCTTGCGCAGGTACCAGCGCCACGACAAATCCGTCGCCGGGAGCGTGGGGTGCGTGGGTGCACGGAGCGGTCCCCGTCTTGACGAAGGCTTCGGAGTGCTTTAACGCGCGGCCCACGGCGGCTCCCGTTCCGCGCTGTGCCGACTGCAACATCCCGGCTAATATTTCGCGAACACCAGGCTGTTCGCGCCGGCGGAAGAGTTCGAGGTACGCGCGCGCCATGCGTACTGGCGAAATCTTCCACCGTTCACCTATCCCCATAAGGCTCGGTCCCGTGAGATTCGCCTCGGGGGATTCCAGATCAAAGGTTCTGGTCACGGGGAGAAGCTGCTCCGAAGTGACACTTTCGGCCAGTGAGCGAAAATAAGAATTACACGAAACGGATATCGCCGAGACGATGTCCAGCTTCCCGTGAGGGTGCACTTGCCAGCAGCCGCTCGCCTGGCCTTTGCATTGATAGATGGGGTATCGAAAATCATGCGCGCCAGCATACGCAAGAGCCGTAAACGGTTTGACGAGAGATCCGAGCGGAATGGGCTTGCCGGAATTCTCCCAGTGGCTCGCGAGCAGCACTCCTGAATTCGCGTCCAGCAACAGGTAGGAAACGCTGCTCTCTGAGAATTCACGCTCCAATACCCGCATGGCCGATTGCGAAAAAAGAGTACGGGGCGGAGTGACCGAAGTGGACTGGGCTGTAGTCTGGCCGGGCAAACAAGGCAAAAGTGCAAGAATCAAAAACGAGGAAATTGCGAGCCTGGTTAGCGGGCCCATTCGTAAGTAACCGTCTGACTCACGTTGTTACCCGCATCGCGAACAACAAGCTTTTCTGAGGACAGGCCGGCAAGAGCCGAACTCAGGCTGGCGATATTATCCGAGAAGAAATTCGGAGTGCTGCCGGATGCGGAGCCCCCCGCTGACTTATCAAGCAGGCCGGTCAGTCGCGCGAAATCGCCTTTCTCTTTTTGATGATCGAATCCAGCCACAAAAACGGCAGGTTTTAGTGCGGTCTTTCGATCGGCATTGGCCAGCATGCTTGTCAGCAGGGCCGGATTATCCGAAATGAGCAAATACTTTCCGCGCACGGCCACGCTCAGGGTCCATAGCCCGTTCAGTTCGAGGTATGCTCCATTTTTCTGCCACTCGACTCCCAAATCTCCGGCCGTCAAACTTGGACCCACAAAATCGACGAGCGCGGAACGCACGGCGGATTCATCCCACTCCGCCTGCCCCAGCAATGCCACGGCGGAATGCATGCGGATGAAGACCTCGTCCTTAACCTGTTCCGTGGATTCTAGCTGCAACATAGCCGAAACGGGATTCTTCGCGAGCAGATCTCTAAGAGAAGCTTCGGCATTCTCGGCCACAGCAGCCTTCACCGGCGGCTGATCGATGCGGGTCTCCAAATCCGTGCTGCTGCCAGTTTCGCCGCTGGTAAGTTCCACTTGTGGAGCGAACTTTTCGGCGGTGCCGGGGCCCAGGTGGGGAGCGAGGATTTTGGTTTCCAGAAGCGCAAGGCAATCTGGCGGCGCCGGGTTCGCCTTGGCCTCATAAACGCCCGCTTGCGCGGGAACGAGGCGCAGGATATTCGCTACGCCAACTGGCCCCGCTCCCTCGAGCGTGTCACCGATCGCTGCTGTTTTTCGCAACAGGACGCGCTCTTCCCGGTATTCTTTCTCGGAAAGAGTCAAATCGGAAATCGCGGCAGAGTACTGCTTCATGTCCGTGATATTCTGCTGCACCCAGTAGGAGCGAAAATACGGGCTAGGAACGATCTTTTCCAGGTTCAACACCATGCGCAAATCGCCTTCCGTACCTGCGGCCGTAACGGGTTGTGACCACCAGGGTTCCGCCTCGATCGAATGTGCGTTGCCATTGGCCAAAAGCTGGAGCGAGCCCGCCAGCAGGTCTTCCCGCGTGGCGAGGAGCAGGTAGTCGCCGGCAACCGCGAAGGCGACCTCTCTTTGCGATTCCGGATCGCGCCGCAAGAAAAAGGTAACTCCTCCCGCGCTGCGCGTTTCAAACTTCGAGCGCGTCTGCCACAGCGAGGATTGCATCGAACTTGCTGATGGCAGCCGCGTGATGTAGAGGAACTCGAGTTTTCCGATGTCGAAGATGGCCAGCGCACTCTGTTTGCCTGCCACTTGCCGCAGCAGATTCGCATCTGTCGGGACTCCGGCAGCTTTTGAGAACTCGGTGTTGGCATCCTTTAGCCGGAGGAATAACCGGGAACGGGAGAACACCTCAAAGTTGTTGCTCTTCAGCCACAGGCGATTCTCATCGGAATGGTCCCAGCGCGAAAGAAGCGAGGAGAAATCCTTCGCCTGGAGATAGAGCAAAGCCCCTGAAGGAAAATAGCGAGACAAGGCCGGCTCCGGGGGAGAGGTGACCGCCTGGTAGGTTCCCCAGCTCACTCCGATGCATGCTGCCGCGATAAGAACGAGGATGATCACGCGTTTCATGGTCTTTCTCCCGGCTTGGCGGCTGGCTTTACTGGCGGCGCCGAGCGCGCCACAAGCCGCGGCCTCACCAAACGATCCTGTTCCAAATCCACGTGAAGTATCGGCTGCCTTGCTGCGTTGAGCTGCTGGCGCCGCAAGACCGCTCTAACATCGCTAATCTGGGCTGCAATTTCCTTTCGCCGATCCTGATTCTTCTCTAGCTGCTGGGCCGTCCGGAAGTAGGCGAGAGCCTCAGGAAATTGATGGAGACGCAAAAGGACTAGGCCGACAGACTGTGCGAGTTGCGCTTGCTGCACCACCTGGAAGGTCACTGAGGCGTATATGGGCGACGTTTCTTGTTCCCCGGTGTCCTCCTCGGGACTCAGCACCTCCGACACGTTTCCGGTGTTGCGGAAGACAACTTGGCGAATGCGCTGGTCGCGCAACATTTGACCTAGGGAGGCGAGTGCAAACTCGTCGGACTGCATGGAAGCCGCTGCATAGAACAAAGGAATACGCGCATCGTCGCGGGCGGGCGTGTCTGCCAGTGCACTCGAAAGGATCTGGACTTCCTGGTGCGCATTGCTGGAGTTCTGCGCCGCAATTACACGCGCTTCATAGAAAAAGGCTTGATCGGCGGAAGCGGGAGTAATGCTCTTGGGATCACCGGCGAGAAGTTTCAATTCCGCGCTGCCAAACTCCGCAGCGTGGCCGGAGCCAGAAAGAGCCAACGCAGCTTCGACACGCTGGGCGTAAGGATTCTGCGCCGAGCCAGCGATTTTTGCCAGGGTGTCTTGCGCACCGCCGGCGTTCGCACCAGCGGCGATTTGCGATTTGGCCAGGCGCACGCGGAACGCTGGTTCCCACGGCGTGGATTTGACAAGTGGCTCGAGAAACGCAATTGCTTCTGCGTTGTGACCGGTCTTTTCGAGCAGAGCTGCGGCCGAATCCATGTCCTCGTACGGATCGCCAACTACGGTGACCAGCCGGCGGAGCAATTCCACGGCGCCTGGCGTATCGCCGGCAGCGATACGAATCTCCGCAAGGCCCAGGAAGTTTGCAGTGACTAGCTTGTGCTCATCGAGTTCGCGTGCGAATACAAACTCCAGAATCTTGCGGGCAGACTGTTTGTCACCGGCTTCAGAGAGTTGCTGCGCAGAGGAACGCAGAATTTCCGCGCCCGGCGCGCGATCGGGATCGGAGCGATAGGACGCAATCTTGGCATCCAGCGTGCCGAGATGGGCGGCAACCGACAGTTCGAATGGAACTAAGGCGAAAGCATCCGTATTCTGCGGATCTCGCGGCAAAGCAGCAAGGAATTCGTTGGCCTGCGTGAATTGTTTAGCTTGGAGCAAAAACCCGAGCCACCGGATTTGCCACGAGCGCAGTTCGCTTTGCGCGTTTTCTTTTTCGAGACCTTCGGCTTTTGCAAGGCCGTTCTGTTTGGCTTCCAGAATTCGCTGGAAAATCGGTGCGCGCTGCTCGAGCGGAATCCACTGCGCATCCACAACGTCCGACAAGATCACGATGGGATTCGGGGCGGAGGAAGAAACGTCCAGAAGCCAGGCGGTTGCTGTCGCGGGGTCGTCCGTAGCCGCGTAAACACTGTGCAATAGCGCGTTCGAGCGGTAATTGCCGTTGCGATGGAGGTAGGCGCGGACGAGCGCATCCGCATCCGTCTTTGTTGAAGCAAACAGGCGCCTGGAATGGAGGTGATCGCAAGCGCGTCCGAAATCGGGCCAGAAACTCTCTGGAGCACGCCCGCTGTTGAATTGTTTCAGCAAGCTTGAAAAGACGAGTTTCCATTCGGCGAGCGCTTCCGCGCGTTTGCCGTCCTTGTAATAGGCGACGGCGAGGCGGTCGTGGATGGCCGGTTGGCCCGGCGACAATTCCAGAGCGTATTTGTAATCCTCAATCGCAGAGCGCGGGTCGCCGCTCTCCGCATAGTAGTCTGCCAGCCCTTCATAGCCGGACCAGGAAGCCGGGCTCTGCTCCAATCCCGCGGGAAGGTAGTCTTCGGGAGTGCCCCGCTTGAGGTCACCTAAATACTCGCCATAGCGTGACCCATAGTAGAACCAGATGTCTCCCGCCAACTGATTGTTGCGGTCCACAGGTTTGCCCAGGCGCTCTCCGATGGGTCGATCGCCAAGAGCGTTGAGAAAGGCAGAGTTGACCTCCAGCGATGGCTCCGCGAAGTAGAGTCCCACGAGCGCTGTGTAAGCTTTTCCCCAAACGGCTGGCCGGGAACGACCTCGCGCGGCGACAACCGCATGAGCCAACTCAGCGTCGCCGTTTCTGACAGCATAATCGGCGGCCATTTCGCCGACAGGATTCCAGGAAGACGCGAGCTGCACGAGTTGTTGCGGCTGCTTCTCGAGAAGCAAATCAAATAATCGCGTCTGCACATCGCCGCCGAGATAGCTCGGCGGCACGCTGGCCAGCACGCGCATTTCATTGTCGGAATCGCCCGCCGCACGATAGGCCTGCGCGGCAGCCAGCAAAACGCCCGTGCGCTGAATTGGCGCAACGCGAGGGGCAAAGCGTTCCAGTTGCGGGCCGAGTTCCGCGAATTGCAGGCGCTGCCTCTGGAGTTCCACGAAACTGGACATCTGGGCCTGCAGAACCGGCGAGTTGGCGGGGAGAGTCATCATCAGTTCGTAGCGGCATTGAGCTTCTTCCTGCGCGAGTCCGGCACTGTGCATCAATGGGAGGGCAATGAAATTCACCTCCTCGAAATTCATTGGAGTGCGAAGAGTCCGCGCGAACGCAGCAAATGAAACCTTCTCTTCGGGCGTGAAATAACGCGCCACGGCCGCGCCCATCTCCGTCATGGCACTCTGCATCCCGTTCCTGGCGTTGTCCTTCCGGACTTGCAGCGTTCGCTCGCGCCATTCCTTGTCGGAGATTCCCGCAATGCCCTCCTTGGCGAGTTGTTCCTTGACGACGGGGACCGAGGAGGCCGCGGCGGTGAGCGCAGTTCGCAGCGTCGTGTAAGCCTTCTCCTGCTGGCGAAATCGCGTCATGATGCGCGTATAGAGTTTTGCCCCTTCGTGATATTGGGTTTCTGCCAGCAGTTCACCACCGGGAGTGTTGACTCCTTGCTCCGCGAATGCCCGCGCTCGCTCCAGGATTCCCCACGATTCCAACCGGCGGGCTACTTCAAAATAGTTTTCCGCGCGTTCGGGGCCGACGTCGATCAAGGCCGTCTTGAGCGCTGTGACGGCATCGTCGTTCCTGCCCTGACGCGCGCGCACCTCAGCGATCTTCTCCATCCACTTAGGATCCCTGTAAGCCAACTGGTAGATTCGCTCGTAATCGCTTACGGCATCGTCGAATCTGAGCAAGCGCTCTGCAAGGGTAGCGCGTGCAATGCGCAGATCCGTACGGTCGGGCCGGACCGTGATGGCTTTTCCGTAGGCATCGATTGCCGCCGGAAAATCCTCCAGGCTCGTCTGGATGCGGGCCAGCACCATGGGCCAACGGAAGTCGCGTGGAGACTGGACCACAGTTTTTGCGTAAAAATCCAGGAGTTGCGCCTGGCGTTTGTAGCGGAGAGAATACAGCGCTGCCTCCGCCACCAGCGCCTCGTCTTCCGGGAAGTTGTTAATGATCTCGATGTACTGGTCCAGCGCGCCCGGATAGTCACTCAGTTTGGTCAGAGCAGGAATCAGGCCGCGGCGGAGCGTCGCAATACGATTCTTACGGTCATCAGCAGATAAGGGGGCATTTCGGAAGAGCGCGATCTTATCCAGGTAAAATTGCTTCAGTCCTTGCTGATCGCCCGCTTGAGCATAGGTGTCGGCCATCGCCGCAAGGTACTGGCTGTCATAAGGCGACTCCTTTAACAAAGGCTCGAGAAGCGCGTGGGCCTGCGCGTACTGGCGTGCGTCCGTGGATTTGCGCGCCGCCTCAAACGCGAACTGCTTGCCGAGTTCGGGATAGGCGTCTTTGGCAGCTTGCTGCAGAACCGTAATGGCTTGCGGATAAAGCTTCACGCGCCAGTAAAAATCAACGGTGGCCCGCACCACTCCCAGAATTCTGGGATTATCCCGGTACAGGGCCTCAACGTTTCTCTGCGCAGAGGCGACATCCTTGCGGCTTTCGTACAGACGAACCAGCGCATAGCGCAACTGCAATCGCGTGACCGGGTCCGTCGCGAGGGCAGCCTGCTTTTCCAGCGCGTGCTGCCGCACGTTTTCCAGTGATTTCTGTTGCGCCAGAGATTCGAGTTCTGCGGCTTGCTCGATGGTGGTTGCGTTGGCAATTGCCGCGTCAAGGAACCCTGTCAACTCCGGCTTGCGATTCTCCGTCTCCAATACGCGCACACGCAGGTTGACGTCGGCCATGCTGTATTTGGAAGTGCTGGCCAGCCTGTCGCTCTCCTGATCCACCAGGTCGCGGAATTTCGGGCGCCGCGCCAGTTCGAGAAGTCTGATCAGGGCAGGCGATTCGCCGTTAGCCGCCAGCGCGGCGCTTGCATATTCACGGATGGCGTGAGCATAGTCACGTTTGCCCTCGTAAATAGCACCTTCTTCGTAGCCATAGAGGCTCTCATCATGCAGCTTTTTCCGGCCCTCCTCGAGAAGCCGCAGCGCATTGTCAAAATCATAGTAGTCCCAATAGATCGTGGCCGCTTCCAAGTAGCCGCCCGATTCTCCCGGGGCAACCTTGGGGATGCGCTCCCAATACGGAGCTGCTTGAGAGAACAATTCGCGGTCCGAATAAATATCACCGATTCGCGCGAGAGTCTCGCGACTGCCCGGATCCGCTGACAGAAGATTTTCTTCAATCTTGACGGCCTCGCCCGTTTTGCTGGGATCGAGATAGGCGAGAGAGCGAAACACAGAGGAAGCCGTTCGGCCCAGTTCAGGTTCAGCCGGGTATTCACCGACCAATGCTTTCAGCACGGGCGCGCTTTCTTCAAAGTGAGAGCGCCAGAGATTCGCCTGCGCGATGTACTGGCCGGCAGCCGGATTCTTCTGGACAAACGCCTCCCAGGTGCCCTTCTCCTGTGGAGGTGCCGCTTGCTGCAACGTACTCAGTTCGGATTCCAGCTTTCCGCTGGCGCTAAGGAATTCGAAGTATTCGTTGCGCAGGTCGGCTTCTTCAAACCAATGTTGGCGCAGCAAGGCTTCCCACGCCACTTCGTTAAAAGTGGGTATCGTGTGGTATGCGCGCAGCAGGTTGCGGACAAAATAAGGATTGTGCGGGAAGCGCGCGTTTGCGTACTGGTTCAACCGGAGATACATCTGCGGGTTGCCGCCTACGACCGATTGAAAGTAATTTTGCAGGTCGCTGCCGTCAAACTGCTTGACGGCCTCCTCTGTGAGTTTCTCGAATTCAGCATTTTTCCGGTATCTCAAGTAATACCGCGCCAGTTTGTGGTACCAGGAACGATCCGGAAAACGCGCCATGGCTCGCCGGTACACTTCTTCCTGCTCCGTGCCGATTCTGTTTTGCTCCAGAAAAACCGCCAGCCGCTCGTAGAGGCCGGGATCATCGGGATTGTGGTCGATTTCGCGCCGCAGGACTCCTAGTGCCTGCGGAATTTGCTTCAGTTCGACCAGGCGGGCCAGGTAGCGCTCCAGAACCCGAGAGTATTCAGGTGAGCGAGGTCCAGTCTCCGCTGTGCTGCGCTCCGTCTTCACCTGGAACGCGGCATTTGGCTCGGCCCGCTGCGGTTGCGCGTTGCCCGTTTCGGCGGCGTCCGATTCTTCAGCGCTCTCTCCCGCCGCGCTCTCGTTTCTTTGCGGCGTGAATTCCTCGGTTCCGGCAACTCGCAAACCGAGCGGCATTTTGTCCGCTTTGGTGGCCAGCTCTTGCAGGACGAAATCGTAGATGGCAAATTCGTCCTGCGTTTTGCCAAGTCGCGCGTTCGCATCCGCCATGAGCAGCGCAACACGAGTGCGCTCCGTTGATTTCGGAAATGTTGCCAGAAACTCCTTGCCGCCCTTCAGCACGGCCTCGCTTTTCGCATTGCTCGCATAAAAATCAAGCAGCTTGGCGTGAAGTTCGGGACGGCTCGGCGCACTGGGGAAGTTCTTGTCCAACAAGGCCAGCAGTTCGGCGGCGCGCGAGCGATGAAAATAAGGGACAGCACGCTGCTCTTCCGCTGAGTACTCGCTTGCAGGAGAAGCCGTGTTCAGGATCAGCGAGAGGATGCCGTTGAGGTAGCCGGGACCCTGATCCAACGTGGCAATGTCCTTGTACAGAGAGAGTTCCCCGCTGCCGAGGCGTATGGGAGTCTCCGGCGCGCTGAGCAGCAAATCACTCAGGCGGCTGAGCGCGCGTTCCTGCGAATCGTTCGCTCCTTTGCTGTTGTAGAGGGCAAAGTAATAGCGCGCCGCCTCGGGGTAAGAATGTATGTCTTCCAGCAGCCGGCCGCACGTATAGAGTTCCTGGGGCGTCCAGGCCGATTTCGCCGCTTCCTTGTGCAAGCGCAAATTGGTGATGGCTTGCTGCGCGGCGTCCAGTTTTCCCTGTTGCTGGTAGTAGTAGAAAATGCGCGCGGTAGCCCGGAGGTCTTCGGGGTTCGTATTGAGCGCCGCGCGAGATTCATCCAGAAACTTGCGAAGATTCTGGGTCTGCGCGAGAAGATCAAAATAGCTCTTCACCAGCTCCGGGTCCCAGAGCGGCTGAAAACTTTTTTCGTACACGGCGAGACCCTGTTGAATGGAGCCCTGCCGGTACTCCACCAGCGCTTTTGCTCTCACCTGGAAGATTTCGTCGCCGGGGAATTGTTTTTGGTAGTCGACGATCAGTTGACTCGCGGCGTTGTATTCCCTTTGGCTGATCAGATATTCCAGAAAACGCGAGTAGAGTTGCGGCTCTTGGGGGTAACGGGCAATCCAGGCGCGATATTTTGCGATCGAGACCTCTTTTGGCAAGGCTTGCGCCTGAATAATGCTGAAAATGCGCTCAAACGCGCGCCATGACTGCTGCTCCATCGCGGGTGCAAAATGCTCGGAAGCATCTCGAGGAGCACTGGCGACTATCGAGAGAACCGCGATTTCATCTTGGGGCCACAGCCGGCGCTGATAGAAATCCGCCAGGGCTAATTGTGCGGCCGTTTTTTTCGTTGACTTCTCGACATAGAGTTTCCAGTCCGACTCCGCCGCGGTGAAATCCAACTGCTGCTCATCTTCCAACGCCCGCAAGGAGTAAAGTTCGGCATTCGCGGGCTTCTGTTGAATGAGTTCGCCAAGCGCCGGCCGAGTTTCCGCGGGGGGCCTGCGGAACAACACATTTCCGTAGGGCAGCGGCATCATGCGGAAAAATACCCGTTCGATTGCCGTTCCTGCTTCCACGTTGCGGATCCAGGACGGCAACGCTCCGCTGGCGTTTATCATGAATCCAGCAGTCACCAGCGCCAGAACAGCTCCTGCAAAACACATTCTTAGCTTGGGCGAGAAATCACGGAACGATCTCAATGTCCACCCCCTGAGATCCCATGTTGTGCGCAATATCTTCCGCGGTGACTGTGAGCCGGTAGGTTCCCGGGATCATCTGCTCGGGAATAAACAATTGGCCGGTGTTCGCGCCCACCCTGGCATCCCACTTCAGCCCAACGGAAGCCGCTCCCTCCAGGTGTGCAACCAGGCTCCGCGTGCTCTGCGAGGCGGCCACCTTCAGATCCAGCACTTGTCCACGCCGGTAGCGCTTCTGTTCCATTTTGATCTGCACCACCGGTGTTTTGCTGGCAATCACAAATGTTTTTGCTTCGCGATAGGTGTGCCCGGTGCGGTCCCGCAGAACGAGCCGCACACTGTACGTGCCGTCCTGCATATCCTTTGGCGCAAAGAACCGCGTTTGCCAGGTGTCTTCCGCGGGCAGGTAACGAAGTTTCTGCATCAGCCCAAACGGGAACAGCGCGACAACCGAAATGATGGATTCATCCGTCTTCACGCGCAGCACCGGGTCCCCCGGGCGGATAACCCTGGGCCTCAGCAGCGCGCGGGGCACGGCGAGAAATGACGTATAGGGCGTCACAAATTTGTACTGCCGTGCCAGCCGGATAATCTCGTCAATTGTTGCCTGGTCTTCGCCTTCGCGCTGGATTTTTTCCAGCAGCGCATTCACGCGGGCCCGCGCCCACAGCCGCGGCAGTTGCGGGTGATCCAGGGATTCGCCGGGAAGATTGGCTTTTGCGGAGATCGCCAGCGGCGTGCCATCGCGCACTCCGCGAACGCTGAACACCGTATCTTGCTGCGCTTTCCGGTACCGCCCCACCCACATCGCCATCGAACCCGAGAATGCGGAATCCTGCAGCGCGTACACGGAATCCACCGCTGTGTCCGGCGTAGCGTTGAGCTGCAACTGGCCGATGGGGCTGCGGCCGATCTTCGAGAGAAACGAGGTGAGCTTGAAGTCCATCGGTTCTGTCGAGAGCACGTTTTCCAGGACTCCGTCCTCGCGTGCCAGCAACTTCAGCAAAGGCAGATTGGCATCGTCACCCACACCGAATACGTAGGTCTTCGGGCGGTTGGCTTCGGGAAGCCGCTTCCAGGCCGTTTCGTACCAGCCGGCCAGCTTCCCATTCTGAATGGCGCCGCGGGTTGCCCCGCCGTCGCTCAGCAGCACCAGATACCGGTTGCCGCCGGGACCCGAGCATTGCCCCAATGCTTCCTGCAAGGCGCGCTGCAAATCCGTCCCGCCGCGCAGCCTGCTGGCACGCACAAAATCAAGCGCGCGTTGAATTGCGCCGCTGTCCGCCGGAACGGGAGAAGCCTGGAAGTTTTGCGTCTGGCTGTTGAAGAGAATCAAGTTGAATTTGTCTTCCGGTTTTAGTGTTCGCAGCAGCGTTTCCAGCGCCTGATAGCTTCGCTCCAGCTTTTCCCATTGCATCGAGAGGGAAGTGTCCATCAGGATGATCAACGTTTTCACGGAGGCAGTGCCTGGCACAGCGGTTCCGCTTGCTGCGCTCGGGCTCCGTCCCGTACCCAGCAGCGCTTCCGCGGCAAAAAAGCCGGGTTCGTTGTTGCTGCGAATGGGAGCCGTCTCCGTCGGGGAAGGCTGCGCGCTGATGGGGTTCCTGTGCGCAATCACCTGCAGCGTATCGCTGCCGGCGCGATCCAGGTCGAAAGTCGCGACAAAATCTTCCGTCAGGTTCACATTCTGCCCTTCAAAACGGCCTTTGATCAGGTGCGGCGTCTCTTCATCGAGTTTCAATGGATACGCTTTTGCGGTGGCCTGAAATTGCGTTACTACGTGGGCCGAGTGCAATTCAAAGTTGAGCCGGAAATACCGGGCAGCCTGCGCCTGGTAAGCGTCGGGCCGCAAGGGAATGGCGAAATAGGATTTGAGGTTTTCGACCGGGATGGATTCGTGATACTCGAATTCCAGCCGCTTTGTGCCATAGGCCGGAATGGGTACGATTCGCGCGCTGAAGATGGCGCTTTGCTTGGCTTCTTCCGCGCCCCGCTCCCCCATTTGCAGCAGCCCCGGATCGATCGACTGCTGCTTCAACTGGTTGTAGATTTCTTCCGCGCGCTTGCGCTCCAGGATCACCGCGGGAATTCGTGTGGGTCCATCCCAGACGGCGAAATCGGAAACCGTGGCCCGCAAAGGCAACGCGAAAATGTAGTTGCCCTCCTCGATTCGGCCCGTGTGATTCGCAAACACCTGGCGCACGAACACGCGCGCGTCGCCGTTATCGATCTGGATGGTAATCTCCATCTCTTCCAAAGAAAGAATCGCGGGATCAGGCTGCGCTTTGTCTCGCGGGATCAATACGCCGCCGTCCGCCAACAACGCGAGGGGTGTGCTCAATAAAAGGAAAATCGTGGTAAGCGCTTTTCTCATGGTTGTAGTTTCTGTTCCTGGATTCGTACCAAACCGTTGTCCGTTCCAACGTAGACATATCCTTTGCTCAGGGCGAGCGCGGTGACATTCTGCGAGGGCAATCCCTCGTGGAACACATCCCAGCGCGACTTTTCCCGGTCATAAACGTACAAGCCATTTCCCAGAGTGCCTGCGAGTACGTAGCGGGGTGTCACCAGCATGGCGTTGGGGTTGATCTCCATTTCAGCGGTAGCCTTCTCAAACGCACGAAAGTGCCCTGCGCGGTCCAAGCCCATGATTCCGCTTCCATACGTCCCCACCATCCATTCATCGCCCACGGGAACAACCGCGGTAATCCAGTTCTGCTTGAGTCCGGACGCGCCGGTCGTGTAATTCACGCGCACTTCCCCTCTCCCAATTACGGAGAGGCCACCCAGTGTCCCGACCATCAGGTCGTCGCCGGAAACTCCCAAAGCATACACATGGTTGTTTACTAGCCCGTGAAACGCGTACATGCTGCGCGCGCCATTGGTGTCGAGGAAGGTCAGACCCGCCGGCGTCGCAATCGCCAATCCTTCGCCATATGGCACGACATCCGTAACGTGGTCGGCGATGAGCCCATCCGCGCGCGTCAGCACTTGTTCCTGGCTTCCGGAAGCTCCCATGCGCACCAGGCCGTTCGCCGTGGCAACTGCCACTGTCCCCGACTTCGCATCCGGCCAGATTCTGTTCACGCAAAAGACGTGTTCGTTCTCCACGTGCAAGACACGGCTGGAATCGCCTGGCAAGAGATCGAGCCCGCGGTCAAAATAGCCGACCCAAAGTTGTCCGTTCATGTCTTCGGCAAGCGCCGAAATATTCCGATCGCTCAAAACAGCAGGGCGCGGTTTCAGGACTACTTTCCAGTCAAATCCATGCTCGGGCAGTTCGTACACGCCGTTCCGCGTCAGGACATAAACACCACTGTCTGCCCCGAGGAACTGCTGCACTTCCGCGAGTTTCGTTGAGCCCTGCGCATTGAGGCCCGGTCGCCGTTTGGTCAGGGGAACGCGCACGACGCCTTGATCTTCTGTGCCGACGAGCAACTCTTCACCGCTCACGAAGAGCGAAGTGACCAGCAGACCTTCTCCCAGCACGCGCGAGAATCGCCCGCGGTCGAACTCGGCGACACCCACAGGTGTCCCGACGTAAGTTTTGTCTCCCGCAAGCGCGATTGCTTGCACCTGCCGGTCGGGCAATCCTTGCTCTTCGCTGAAAGATTCACTCGTGCCGGCGTGCCAGTGCAAAACGCCCTGGTTCAGCGTGCCAATCCACAAGTCCACTTCATTCCCGGCGAGGACTTGGATGTAGAGATTGCTCAGGGTAGGGTGCAGCTCCCGAATCTGTTTCCCGTCGTAGAGAAGTACGCCGCGCTTCTTTGTGCCGATGAGTAGGTGTCCTGCAGCCACAGGCAGGATAGCGGTAACAGATCGCACTTCGGCATCGACCGGATAGATTTGACGGAAGCTTTTTCCGTTGAAGATTAGGATTCCTTCTCCCGCTGTGGCCAGGATGAGTTCCGGCCCCGAAGAATCCCCTAACGTACCCACCGTCAGGGCCACCAGTGGGGAAGACGGCAATTCTCTTCCGGCCACAAATTGCCGCAGGAGGGTGCCACCAAGATCGTATTCGGAAAGCCCGGAGGGCCCGGCTATAAAGAGATGATTCTGAAAGCGCGCTGTCTGCAGAAAAACGTCGGGCGAGCTGACCACCTCAAATTTCACGTTACTCGGAGGCAAGAAGGGCCGCACCAGGAAGCGAATCTCGTGCTCGGAACGAACCTCTTGCGCGGACTGATGCAAGGCTCGCGTTGCCCGCCATCCGACAAAAACGCCCGCCAGGGCAATCGCAGCAAGAGCAGCCCCGATGATCGCCCAGAATGGCAACTTCCGATTTCGAGCCATGGTTCCTCTTTGAGAACCCGAAACTATAATCCGCATGAACTCGGACGAGTGCTGAGCAGGAAAGGCTCCACTGCGATTTCACATGAAAGTGCTTTGCTTCCGGTGCAGCGCCGCCAACCCCGATTGTGTCGGCTGGTGGACATTGTGTCTCATAGACTACATCCCCGGCATGATTCTGCGCAGCTTGAAGCCGCCGCATTGCCTATCGAACAACACACTCTGGCAGCCGAGACCGAGGACGTTTCCGAGATCATTTCGAGGGTTCAGGGCCGCAACAAGGTTTCGTATGCCTTGCTTGACGGAAGGGGCCTGTGAATCGGGGAAGCACTCGCAATGGAGATCGGAGATGGTGTCGTGGGGGCGATTCGACGAGGCCGCCCATGCCGTCCAGAAAATAAAACCTGCCAACTGCCGCATATGTTCGTCGGTGTCAACACTTCCCGGTGGAATAGCGTAAGCCTTTTCACCTTTCATGAAAACGTTGGAGAAGTGGAGCAGACAAGCTTCAAAGGCGCGGGCGCGTAACCACTCACAAGGAGACCTGGACTCATTCACCCCGGTCAGGTCAACTTGTTGTTTCTCATTCACATTGCAGGCGGTAGTCTCAAACGCCGTACCTGATCTTGTCGTGGTGATAGCAGTGTTGGTGTTGGACGAATTCGAAGCGTCTGCAGACCTGCCAGCTAAGGCAGGTTTTGGCAGGTGGAGGCCGTCAACGCGGTGCGCGTGCTGAGCCTGGCTGCGGCCGGTTCAGGGTAGCAGACCGTGCTCGTGAAGTTTGCGGTAAAGATTCCGCTCGCTGATACCGAGGATTCTGGCCGCGTTTCCACGGTGGCCATTGCTGGCTTCGAGCGCCAGCCGGATAAGCTCCCGCTCCGCTTGTTCCAGGGTCGGCAACGAAGCACCGTTCGATGAAAAACTCGGTGCTGCGGCGAGGCGCGAATTGCGAAGGGTAGCGGGCAGGTGCTCTGGAAGAATGCAGGTTCCTTCGCATAACACCAAGGCCGCTTCGACTACGTGAAGAAGTTCGCGCACGTTTCCCGGCCAGGCGTGGCCCCGCAGTAGCTGCAAGGCTTCCCCGCTGATTTGTTTGCCGGAACCGAAACGCTCGTTGAGCGTCGTCACAAAGTGTTGTGCCAGCAATTCCACATCAGTCCCTCTGGCCCGCAGTGGAGGAACTTCTACGGTAATGGTGCTCAGGCGGTAAAACAGATCTTCCCGGAAGAGGCCCTGCCGAACCATGGCTGAAACATCGCGGTTAGTCGCGGTTAGAACTCTTACATCCACGCGAATTTCGCCGGTTCCACCGACGTGCCGGAAAGTGGATGTGTCCAGGACGCGCAGCAGCTTGGTCTGCGTGGCCGGGCTGACCTCGCCGATCTCGTCCAGAAAAATCGTGCCGCCATCGGCCACTTCGAATAACCCTGATTTCCCACGGTCCGCACCGGTGAACGCGCCGCGCTCGTGCCCGAACAGTTCGCTCTCGAGCAAGTTTTCCTGCAAAGTGGCACACTCCACCACCACGAACGGCCGGAACCTGCGGGGGCTGCGGGCATGAATCAGCTTGGCGACGCGTTCTTTGCCCGCGCCGGTCTCTCCCGTAATGAGCACCGTGCCATCGCTCGGGGCTACCAGTTCGATCAGTTTGAGCAGCCGGCGGAACTCCGGACTTTCGCCGATGAAGGAACTCCCTAGATCGGGAGGAGTCAAGCCGCGCTCGAGAAGATCCGCCCTTTGCTGGAGCGAGCGGCGCTCGACTGCTCTCTGAATACGTATATGGAGCTCATCAAGGGGGCAAGGCTTCACGACATAATCGAACGCCCCAATGCGGATTGATTCAATGGCCGTATCGATCGAGCCGTGGCCGGTCAACATCACGACCTCGGTCGCCGGCGCGCTGGCATGAATGGATTTCAGCACATCGAGGCCGCTCATTCCCGGCAGACGCATGTCGAGCAAGACAACATCGGGTTCTGAGGTGGCAATTCGACGAATGGCCTCCTCGCCCGTTCCCACCCCCTCGATCTGATAGCCGAGACGAGAGAGTTCCTTGGCCATCACCTGCCGAAAAGTCGCGTCGTCATCGACCAGGAGGAGCGAGGCCGGCTTCATTGTCCGGCCTCCTGCTGCAAGCCAGTCTGGATAGCCGGAAGCACGACTTCGAAGGTAGATCCAATTCCAGGTGTGCTCTCGACGCGGATGTCACCGCCCCAACTGCGGACGGCGTTCAACGACAGGAAGAGGCCGAGTCCAGTACCACCGGAGCGGAGGCTGAAGAAGGGCTCAAAAATCTTTTTCTGGTATTCCGGAGGAATCCCGCACCCCTGGTCAGAAATGCGCATGCACACGGTATCGCCTCCCGTGGCCTCGAAGACAACGTTGCTGCCCGGCTTCGATGCCTGAATGGCGTTGAGGATTAGATTGACCAGGAGATTTTGCAATTCTGCCTCATCCGCGCGGACGCGCAACGCCGGCGGGAACGGACGCACCTCAAGGTTCACCGAGTGGGCGGAAGCAGTGGGGTCGATGAGCCCCTGGACAGCTGCGATCGCCACATCGAGTTCCACGATATCCCCGGAGGACCGCTGGCCCCGAGACAATCTCAAGAAGTGTTGTGTAATACCACGACAACGCAAGATCTGTTCGCGGGCGATAGTGGCGCCGTCCCGGATATTGGCCGGGTCTATCGTAACGTTCCCGTTCTCCCCAGCGGGAGTATCGCGGAGGATTCCCTCGACACACATCAGCACGGTTGCCAGCGGAGTATTCAACTCGTGCGAAAACCCGGACGCCAGCACTCCAAGCGAGGCCAAGCGATGCGATTCAGCAAGGTTTGCTTCTGCCGTCCTGCGCTCAGAGATGTCGCGCCAGACCTCCACTACCTGGGCCAGGCGGCCTGACGCGTCGAGAATCGGAGAAGCGTGAATCTCTTCCCAGGCCGAGGTGCCGTTGCTGGTTCTGCGTTCACACATACGCACCTGGCGCGCACCCGACTTCAAACAAGCGAGCGTGGGGCAATCGCCCACGTTGCAAGGGCCCGAGCCGACCTCCAGACAGCAGCAGCCCAGCACCTGATCACGGCTGCTACCCGTGCGCTGCAGGAAGGCATCATTGGCCGCAATGATTCTTCGTTCGACGTCGAGAACGACAATTCCGTCATCGATGCTGTTAATGACGGTCTCGAGGCGTTCCCGCTGCGTGCGAACTTCACCCACCAGACCAGCCACGGAGTCAGCCATGGCGTTGAACTCGCGGCCCAGCCACGCCAGTGTGTCCGAACCTTCTGACGGAAGGCGGCGTTCCAGGTCGCCCTGGGAAATCAAGCGCGCGGTGGTTTCGAAACGGTTTAGGCGGCGCAGGACGGAGAACTGGATGAGTAGCAAGATGGTTCCCGCGATTACGAAGGTCAACGCACCGGCGCCAGCCACCATCCAGCGAAGGTCCCGCGTCATCGCGGCGCGGACTTCTCCGGCATTGTAATCAAGAATGAGGACGCCGTTAATTTTCTGCTGCGGGTCGTGGCACCGGTGACACTCTTCGCGATTGCGAATCGGCACCACGGTTCTAAGTACTTCGCCACCTCGAGTCTCGATCACGCGGCTGGAGCCCCGGCGGTCGGGCGGATCACGATGGCAGACCTGACAAGTGGGAGAGTCGATCCGAAAATTATCTCCAGCCGTTCCGGGCTTGCTGGAATACCGTACCACGCCATTACGGTCCAACAGAATGAGTTGCTCAACACGTTCTTGCTTCCCAAAACTTTCGATCATTCTCGCAATCAGGGTGCGGTCGTTTTCCAACATCTGATGCTCGAGCGCGACGCGGATCAGGTCGCCTTCAGCGAGAGCCGTATGGCGTGCGGCTTCCAGAAGGCTCTGGAAGTGGTGCACCGAATAAATGTAAGACGCCGCGGTGCAGGCAATGACCACAGCCACCGTAATTCCGAGGGCGAGGACGACCGTCATGCTGGCAGAACGCAGCTTCATGCTGTGAGGTACCGAATAGCCGCAAGCATGGCATGCGGCGCTTTGGCGCGTCAATGACTGACGAATTGTCAGACGTGTCCTGACAACCTGTCAGTTCGCATGCCGTCGCGCTCCTACCTCATCTGAAATTAAAGAACTTAGGGCTGTACCAATCTGGTAAAGAACGTGCCTATGAACTCCAGAGGGAGGTACTCGACCATGGAAATGCTCTTGATGGTACTGTGCATGAGTATGTTTGGGCTGGCCGTTACAGCCATAGCGTTTGGCGCGGCGACGCGTGCGGCAAAGTCATCTTCGCCTGACACACCTGAGCTGCGGCCTGTTAAAGCGGTGGCTCCTGGTCGATTCTTTGCTGACAGAATCGTGCCTCCCGATGGTCCGGGATCACATGTGCCTACAGAGGTACTCCTCGCGCAGATAGAAAATCACGTCCGATTGGAGCAGGCTGCCGCGCAGTCGTTCCTCGAGTCCCCTTCGCATGCCCAGTTGCACACTAAGACGACCTCGGTATTCGTAAACTGAGCGTCCCTTCATGGCCCCCGACCGATCGGAACTGCTAAAGGATCTCACTGCCGACGAAGCTCAGCGGATTCTGGCCTTCGGCAGCAGGCTCACGGTGCCCAGCGGGGCTTCCTTGTTCCATCTGGGAGACCCAGCCGAGCGTCTTTTTCTGATTGAGCGCGGACGAATCAGACTTACACTTCCCATGCAGGTCCGAGGGAGACAAGAGGATGTGGTGGTCGAAGAGCGAACCGCAGGTCAGACCGTGGGTTGGTCAGCCCTGATTCCGCCCCATAAGTTCACTCTTGCCGCCACAGCCCCACTTGAAACAGAGGTCATCGCCCTGCCCCGGGAGGAATTGCGCAATCATTTCGCCGCCCACCCGACAGTTGGGTACAAAATCACATTGAACTTAGCAGTTGTCATTGGCCACCGCCTGCAATTGTTCCAGGCGATGTGGCTGCGCGAAATGCAACGCACGGTGGAAAAACATTCCGCGTAGATTATAAAGAGAGTGTGCCATGAGAAGAGTAACGTTGGTCGTTCAGACCTCCGCAGCCGCTGTTGTAACGAGTGCAGTCCATGGTCGCTGACCCCAAGACCCAACCCGAACCAGCACGCCGGCGAATAATCCAAATTCTGCTTGGCGGCGGCCTATTTGCTTCTTTCGCATCTTTCATTTATCCCGTGCTTCACTACCTCGTTCCACCGCCCGTGGCGCAACTCGGTGGCGATCAGGTCACCGCCGCTAAGATCGGCGAATTAAAGCCGAACTCCGCCAAAATTTTTCGCTTCGGCAGCCGTCCGGGACTGCTGATCAGAAACAGCGACGGGAGTTATCGCGCTCTTTCTGCCACGTGTACGCATCTGGGCTGCATCGTGCAATACCGCGGGGACCTGCAAGAGATCTGGTGTGCCTGTCACAACGGACTCTACGATCTGAATGGCCGCAATATCTCGGGTCCGCCGCCCCGTCCACTCGAGGTATATGAGGTCCACTTGCGGGGAGACGAAGTGGTGGTCTCACGGAAGCGGGAGGCATGATCGTGTTTGCCGCGCTGCGCAACTGGATCGATGAACGATTTGACTGGGCCGCCCTCACCGCCCCCTTGCGAGAGAAAACCGTCCCCACACACGATTTGTCCTACTGGTATTTCCTCGGCGGAATCACGCTGTTTCTTTTTGGCATCCAGCTTTGCACCGGTATCCTCCTGCTCCTTTATTATCGGCCCAGTGCCAGCGAGGCGTTCGAGAGCGTCCAGTACATTATGACCCGAGTGCAGTTCGGTTGGTTGGTGCGCTCGATCCATTCCTGGGCCGCCAACCTCCTGATCTTTACCGCCTTCTGTCACATGTTCAGCGTGTTGTTCCTGGGGGCTTACCGCAAGCCGCGGGAGCTGACGTGGATATCCGGCATGTTGTTGCTGTTCCTGGCAATGGGATTCGGTTTCAGCGGTTACCTCCTCCCCTGGAATACGCTGGCATTTTTCGCCACCAAGGTCGGAACGGAAATCACCGGTCAGGTTCCCCTCATCGGCCATTTTCTGAAGGTGTTCCTGCGCGGGGGTGAAGATGTAACCGGCGCCACACTGACTCGCTTCTTCGGATTTCACGTTGCACTTTTGCCCGGATTGACTGTGCTCCTGCTGCTCACTCACATCGCGTTGGTGCAATATTTTGGCATGAGCGTCCCGCCAGGCGTGGAGGCACGCTGGAAGGCCTCACCCAGTGAAGTGCGGCAGATGAAGTTTTTCCCCAACTTTTTTTTGCGCGAATTGATGGCCTGGTATATCGCTCTGGGAGTTCTCGGCGCGCTGGCGGCCATTCTTCCTTGGGAACTTGGAACGAAGGCGGATCCGTTTGCTCCCGCGCCGGCGGGTATCCGGCCGGAATGGTATTTCATGTTCATGTTCCAGACGCTCAAGAAAATTCCGGCAAAGGTGTGGTTCGTGGACGGAGATGTCTTGGGCGTCTTGGCATTTGGCGTGGCGGGAATTCTTTGGCTGCTGTTGCCGTTCTTCGATCAAGCGGGCCGCAAGCGCGGACGGAGATTCGTTCTCGGCGCCGGGATATTCGCTCTGAGCTACATCATCGCGATGACAATCTATGGATACATGGCTAAGTAACGGTTTTCCCCGGTCCCTAATTCTGCTGTTGACGATGGTAGGTGTTTGTGCCGGCGGGGCCCGCGCACAGGCGCCGAGTACCTGCCTGGATTGCCACGCCGCCCTGGATCCGCCACTGCAAGTAACGCAAGCCCAGTTTTCTCAAGACATTCATGCTCAAAAAGGTTTGACCTGCGCCAGTTGTCATGGCGGCGATCCTACCAAGGCAGATATGGACGCCATGAACAAGGCTGTTGGTTTTCGGGGCAAGATTAAGCGCAGCCAGATTCCGGAGCTCTGTGGCCATTGCCACTCCGACGGCGCGTTCATGCGCAAATACAACCCATCGTTGCGTACCGACCAGTTGGCCCAATATAAGACCAGCGTGCATGGCAAGCGGCTGCTGCAGGGAGATACCAAGGTTGCAGTTTGCATCGATTGCCATGGTGTCCATGACCTGCGCCCGGCGAGCGACCCGCGTTCCAAAATTAGCCCGTTGAACGTGGCGCAAACCTGTTCCCGGTGTCACTCCGACGCCCAATACATGCAGGGGTATGGCATCCCCACGGACCAATATGCCAAGTACAAGGGAAGCGTGCACTACGAAGCGATGATCGTTCGTGGGGACCTAAGCGCGCCGACATGCCCGACTTGCCACGGAAACCATGGCGCCGCTCCGCCAGGAATAGATTCCGTAAGGAATGTATGCTCGAACTGTCACGTTTTTCAGGCGCAGATGTATGACAAAAGTACCCACAAGGTGGCGTTCCAATCCGAAGGGCTTCCTGGATGCGTGGTCTGTCACGGCAATCATGACGTAAAACTTCCCACCGACGCGAAACTCGGCACGGGCCCGGAAGGGGTCTGCATGCGCTGCCATAAACCCGGCGACACCTGCGATCAGGCCAGGGCGAAAATGCTCCAGGATTTGACGCAATTGGATGGTGCTGTCAAAGCGTCAGATCGAGTGTTGGGTGTCGCCGGATCTTCGGGTATGGAGGTCAGCGAGGCTGAAATGGAGCAGGATCAGGCCCGGGATTCTCTGACCAAGGCGTGCGTCACCATCCATAGTTTCAAAACCGAACTCGTTGAACAGGATATTCAGGCAGGTCTCAAGATAGCTGCAAAGACGCAAGCGGAGGGCCGAGCGGCGCTGGCCGAGCGCGACCGTCGCCGAAGGGGCCTGGGCTTATCTTTGGTAATCATCGTTGCCGTTTTGCTCGGCCTGCGCTTATACATTCGACAAATTGAAAATGGTGCGCGTAAAGTAGAGACGGCGGAATTGCACCATTAGATGTGTTTAACGCACGATTCAGGTTTTGAAATACGGGGGGAAGCAGAGACGGTCCTCGCCGAAATCTAATCAGGGAGATAAAAATGCAGACAACAATGAAGAACCTCGGAGCGATGACGCTGGCCGCGGCGCTGCTGGCAGGCACATGCCTGTTCAGCTCGCTGGCGAAGGCGGATGTCGCCGCCGCAGGGGCGACGTTCAAGGCCAAGTGTGCGATGTGTCACGGAGCGGATGGCAAGGGCAAAGAATCAATGAAGACCCCTGACTTCACTTCCGCCGATGTTCAGAAGAAGAGCGACGCCGATCTGGGCGGACTCATTACCAATGGCAAGCCGCCGAAGATGCCCGCCTACAAGACCATGACGCCGGATCAGGTGAAGGACATGGTTGCGTTCATTCGTTCGCTGAAGAAGTAACAGGCAGGAGCGGAATCAGGCGGGGTCCAACATGCCGCCCAAGGGGTAATGAAATAATGCCTACTATTCCCAAAGGACGGCGGCTCCGGGGGAACACAATTCTTTCTGCACTGTTTGCAGCCGCTGCCTTTGCCGGTGTACTCGTGGCCTCCCGAAGCGCTGCTGCGCCGCCTGGAGTCCAGCCGTCCACGGCTGTGCCAGCGAACTACCTCACACCTGTAGAGCTTAGATTCTCGCCTGACGGCTCGAAGCTATACGTTGTCTGCGAGGATGACGATTCCGTGCTTGCGGTCGATCTGCGGACACGGCGCGTCATCGGCAGAGCAAAGGTCGGGCACAGGCCACAAGACGTGGCTGTCTCACCCGACGGCAAGACACTCTACGTTTCGAACTCCTGGAGCGACACCGTCAGTGAGATTGACGCAAAAACCTTTTCAGTCCGCCGCACACTTCCGGTGGGGTGGGGCCCTGTCGGACTGACGACAGACCGATGGGGTAAAGTTCTGTACGTCGCGAACAGCATCGGAAACGATGTCTCGCTGCTAGATCTTTCTCGAGGAGTGGAAATCAAGCGGCTGGCGGCTTGGCGCTCGCCTCACCAGGTGACGCTATCTCGTGACGGGCGGTCCGTGTACGTCTCGAATCTGCTTCCGCATGTAGCTCCGCCAGATGAACCGCCCGTGTCCGAGGTGACAGTGATTGATACCGGGAAGCAAGTCACCACAGAGCGCATACTCATCCCGGGCGTTGTCGAGCTCCGGCACATTGCGGAGGCACCTGCAGGAGTTGGTGGTTATCTTCTTGTTCCGTTCATGAGGCCGAAGAATCTGGGCCCGCTCATACGGGTGAGCCAGGGATGGATCGTCACGCACGGCATGGCGATCGTCCGGCCCGGTTCGAATGTTCAGATGCAGCGAGGAAACATTGAGGTCGCACAGGTCCTCCTCGACGACATTGATTACTACTACCCAGGTGCAAACGGGGCTGCTTTTACACCCGACGGGCAATATGCGCTGGTGACTTCATCGGAGGCGAATGTCGTCTCGATCATCGACACCTCCAAGTTGCAACGGCTGTTTCGCCGCGCGCGGAAGGAAGAGCTTCCGAACCGCCTGGATTCGGCGAGAGAGTATGTTGTGCGCCGTCTGCCCACCGGGTCGAATCCCGCTGCGGTCGTGGTTTCGCCGGACGGCCGCCTCGCTTACATCGCCAATCGGTTGGATGACAGCTTGACAGTCGTGGACATACAGCGTCTTCAGGTGAAATCCAAGATTGACCTGGGTGGCCCAAAGGAAATTACGGCTCTGCGGCACGGAGAGCAGTTGTTCCACGACGCGCACTACTGTTTCCAGGGGCAGTTTGCCTGTGCGACTTGCCATCCTGACAACCACATCGACGGCCTTGCGTGGAATCTTGAAACACCTCAACTGGGACGCGACCGTGTCTTGAATCGCACGCTGAGGGGCATCGCCGAGACGGCGCCCTACAAGTGGAACGGCCATAATCCTGATCTTGAGACGCAATGCGGGCTGCGGATCGCGAAATTTCTTTTTCAATCCGAGGGTTTCAATCACGACCAGTTGGAAGATTTGGTAGGGTTCATAAAGTCCATCCCCCTCCCTCCGAATCGGCACCTTGCCGCGGATGACCAGCTAACGCCGTTACAGGAACGGGGCAAGGAGATTTTCTTCAAGAAGAATTGCGACACTTGCCACACTCCTGAGACCCACTACACGGCAAAAATCAGCACAGACGTGGGGACCGCTTCCAAGTACGACACGTCCGGCCGCTTTGATATTCCGCAGCTTGACCGCGTTTACGAGAGGCCACCTTATTTGCACAACGGCGAAGCGTTGTCGCTGGAGGAAATCTGGACGAAGTACAACGCGAGCGACAAGCACGGGGTGACGTCGGACATGAGCAAGGAACAGTTGAACGATTTGATTGAATACCTGAAGACCCTGTAGCAGGAAAGTCCCGTCCAGGAACAGAACGCGGGGCCAGCGAAAGTGGAGGTTCACGGATGACGATGAGGACAGAAGAGTGGAAGCGCTGGCTGCACGGTGCCGCGATGCACCCGCTGGCGCTTCTCTGCGTGGGGATGTACGGTGAGGCACTTCCCAATCAGGACGGCGCGCCGGTGCGCATGGTGGTTGCTTGGAAGTACGACGGGAGGGATCTGCCCAAATACTTCTGAGGCGAGGGCCGTTCGCCGAATTCAATTCCTAGCAGGACATGGACCGAAATTCTTTCTTTCATATTTGCGCATGAGTATCTAAGATAAAAACCCACTCGTCGCCGGTTCGAGTTGCGAAGCCGGCCCCGGAGGTTGAAGATGCTCGTGAAACGGGCGCCTGATTTGACCTATGCCGACCTGACGCCGAAGAGCGTATACACCAACCGCCGGAGCTTCCTACGGGGACTGCTGGCAACCAGCGGGTTTGCAACAGGTTGGAAGAGGTTCTCGCCCCCTCTGCTGGATTCTGGGACTGGCTCGGTCCCTGTAAAGCTGGATGGGGTAGTCAAATGGCCTTACAGCACCGGCGAGAAGCAAACGTCTTACAACGATGTGACGACCTACAACATTTTCTACGAATTCGGCACCGGCAAGAAAGATCCCTCCGAGAACGCCGAGAATTTTCAGACGTCCCCATGGGGTGTCTCCGTCGAAGGCGAAGTGAGGAAGCCCCGGACATTCACGATGGATGAGATCATGAAGCTTGCACCACTTGAGGAGCGGGTCTACCGGTTTCGGTGCGTCGACACATGGTGCATGGTCGTGCCTTGGATCGGTTACCCTTTTAGCGTCTTGGCGAAGCTAGTGGAGCCCACTCCGAAGGCGCGATACGTGGCTTTCCAAAGCTATTACGACCCGCGGCAAATGCCCGAAGCGAAATACTCTGGCATGGTGTTGCCGTACGTTGAAGGCTTGCGGATCGACGAGGCCATGCACCCGCTGACGCTTCTGTGCGTGGGAATGTACGGTGAGACGCTTCCCAATCAGGACGGCGCACCGGTGCGCATGGTGGTTCCCTGGAAGTATGGATTCAAGAGCATCAAGTCGCTCGTGCGGATTCGATTCGTGGAGGAACAACCCCCAACTACTTGGAGCATGGGTAATCTGCAAGAGTACGGTTTTTATTCCAACGTAAACCCAAACGTCGATGGTCCCCGCTCGAGTCAGGCGCAGGAGCGGCGGTTGGGCGAGTATTTCAGACGACCCACGCTGATGTTCAACGGCTACGGCGACCAAGTAGCAAGCATGTATAACGGGATGGATCTGCGCAAGTACTTCTGATGCGAAGACTGTTTGGTTGACGCGATTCTGACATGGGATTCGTGTGGGTGTAGAATGCGGAGTCATAGGCAGGGTCTCTTCTCAGAGAGGAAGGGTCATGAGCCCAGACGACTTGCGGCGATACCAGAGATTGTTGTTGGAGAAACAGCGTGAGTTGTCGTCTGCCCCGGCTGAGGCTCACTCCCGGGTGCCAGCGGCAGGGGGCTGGCAGGGAGATATGATTGACCAGGCCAACGCCGATACCGAGGCGGAACTTCAGATCCGTTTGCACCGAACGGATGGGCGTCTGGCGCGGGCAATCGAAGAGGCATTGGCCCGGATCAAACAGGGTACCTACGGGGTGTGTGAAGTCTGCAAGCAGCCTATCTCTCAGGCTCGTCTGGAAGCAGTGCCTTGGACGCATCTCTGCCGTGAGTGCAAGGAACACGAGCGATCAGCCGCCTAATGGTGGCAGCGGACCTATTGTCAGACTTTCGGTGTCCTGGGCGTTCGGCTGAGACACGGACGCGGTTTGTGGGCAAGCTCAGCAGTTACACTCATGAAAAGGTGTGCGTATAGAAGGGCATCAACGGCGCAGCCTTCGCCGTTGTCTACGGCTATCGCCAAACCGCCGCTTGCTTTCACCGTCTTTAATAGCAATCGATCATTGTTGCCATTTCCGAAGGCGGCGACGTGATGCGGATCATAGTGCTTCACGTACTCCTGCTTTTCTAGATCATGCTTCCCCGTGCTCAGGATGTCCGGCTTCACGATGCCACGGAGCTCTTCGGTTGCGGTGCCAAAGGAATCCGAGCTTCCGATTTGAATATCCACGAGGTCGAGAAGTGTCTCGAGTTTTCCCCGTACCCCCGGAGTGAGCTTTCCACCACAAGACAAGGTGCCGGTGTAATCGCTGACGACGGTATTTATCTCCCGCGTCCCGAACCGCGGAATTTCAATCAATATGCCAGATTTCTCCATCTCGGAGCTCCTTACCGGGCATCCGGAAACACTTCTTGCACGCATGCAAGAAACATCCGTCGACAAAGACTGTGGTTTGCGACTCAGGGGAATGAATGTCAGGCGTACCGTCGATGTCTGCTGTTCGCACGCTCGCAAATAATTGATTCTTCGGCCCGCTTTTGGCTACTTTCCGGTCTTCCTAATGTAATGAGTTTTGGCTGGACTAAATTTCGGGGAGCAGGTCAACGGATTCAGCTGGACGTAACCTGAGTCCCAAGCTCTCCAATTTAGAGTCAAAAGTAGAAAGTACTTATGGGAATCCTCTGGGAGAACATGGGGCGTTTGAGTAATGCTCTCTCGGCGAAGATGACAACAGACGACACTCAGCACCTCGGGCTACGAACAGAATCACACGAAGATGTTAGCCCGGGCAACAGCCCGCAATTGATCCCTGCTCCCGAATCAAGAATGGACGGCGTAAATATCTTGTAACTGCAGGCGCGTGGCATCAAGCCGCGTGGCAATCAGATCCACAAAGCGTTTCAACATCTCGTAGCCCAAATCATGGTCTTCTTCGCACTTGGCACGCAGCCAATTCGCGTCCCATACAAGTGCGTGCGTGGGCAGAAGTGTTCTTGCGTTGAAATGCCAGCGATAGGGCGGCGAGACCCACGACCAGCCAAGAACATCCCCTTTGTCCACAGTCTGAACCGTCGTCGCGCCCCGGTTGGGGATCAACAGTTCGACCGAGACAAGCCCATCGCGGATCACGTAGAACTCATTCGCCGGATCCCCTTCGCGAAAGATGTAGTGCCGCTCCGCAAACTGGACATCTCTCGCGTTAGCGGCGATGAATTTGAGATGCGCCTCAGAGAAACCACTAAAGAAAGGACATTCCTGGAGGACCGGCTCAAGTGATTGAATCATGGTGGCCCCTCCTCACCTCGCAATGCTCGCGGGGTTTTCGTTTTCTTCTAGAGTCCGTACTTTTTCCGTGATATCGATGCCGACCTCGCAACAGGCAACACGGTGCCCCCACCTCATACAACCAGAAACGCCAAAGTGAGCGATGCACTAGCTGAGTTTATGCATCAGCCACGGGCGGCACCTGGCGCGTGGGGTGGAGCGGGGACCTGATCGTCGTTCTGCCTAGGAGCGGCCGGAAGCATTTCCACTCCCTAGTTCTCCAGGCGAGAGCGCGCCCAGAGCTCATGTGGATGGCACTGCCTAGGCTCCCTATACTCCTTCCCGCTGCAAGTTGCAACCCCATTGGTCAACACAGGGGGAGGACGAATTCGCACTGGGTTAAGAACCTATGGCGTCTCACGAAACTAGGCAAGGAGGGTTCCGCTGAAGTCAAACAATTCGAGGTCCCCTATGTGGTGGCGGTCATATATGTATGTGGTGGCGGTCATATATGTATGTGGTGATGGTCCTAGATATGTGGAGCCGAAAGGTGCATAGAGCGCTCAAAGGAAATGGGGCTGTTATGACAGCCGTCCCAACCACGTGTCCCTTTTGCTCGTGTGGTTGCGGATTTTACCTGTTAACGAATAACGAACAACTGGTCGGCGTAGCACCGAGCGAAACCCATCCGGTGTCCTTAGGAAAGCTTTGCGCCAGGGGCTGGAGCGCGCATGAGGCTGCGTTGTGGGGTGACCGGTTGAGGCAGCCGCTGCTTCGGCGGAACGGCAAGCCGGAGTGTGTTTCATGGGATGAGGCGCTTGATCACATTGCAGGGCGCCTCAAGGCGTTGATCGACGCGGGCAAGCCGGTTGGAGTTCTGGGTTCTGCCAGGGCAACCAATGAGGAGAATTACCTGGCAGGCAAGCTTGCGAGGGCCGGTCTCCAAACCAACAACGTCGATTTTTCCTACCATTCCATCTGTGGCCCGCTATTTGCGGGCCTTGAGGAAGCATGTGGCAAACACACTCCTACAGCCAGCCTAAATGACATCGCATCAAGTCAGGCAATCTTGCTGCTTGAGGGTAACTTAGCCGAGACACACCCACGGGCGGCATCATCGGTGATGAAGGCAGTGGAAAAAGGCGCTCACCTTGTCACCATAGGCCACAGAATAACGCAAATGGCACGCCTGTCATCCCTGCACCTGCAGACCACCCCTGGATATGAGCGTGAAGTGATCTATGGTCTTCTGGCCGCCATCCTTGACCTACGGCTGCAAGATCGAACGTCCGAAGCAGTCCGTGGCGAGGGATATGAAGCACTTTGGCAAGATGTAAAGAGTGTCAAGAGGACCGAAGAATTGCGCCAGGCCGCGGAGTGGATCGCACATGCCGAGCGGGCGACATTCCTGCTGGCATGCACCGGCGGACAGGGCGATCAGCCTCGAAAAGATGCCGCCGCTTTTGCCACGCTGGCCGCCATCACCAGACATCTGGACAGGCCCGGATCAGGACTCTTGCCGCTTCTGGCGCGGAGTAATGTCCGAGGGGCGTGCGATATGGGAGTCATACCGGAACGCCTGCCCGGCTACGATCCATTAGACGACGAACGAGCTCGGCAACGTCTGCAGGACCTCTGGGGCAAGAAACTGCCTTCGGATCGCGGATGCGGTGCAGAAAACCTGTTGCAGTCTGTGAGCGGACTAATTGTCGCGGCGGACGATCCTCCATCCGTCGTCCCGATGGGACAGCGTGCAATGGCCGCCATGGGGAGGATCGAGTTCTTGGTTGTCTTGGATGCCTTTGTCACACCCACCGTGCGGATCGCCCACGCCGTACTACCGATTGCCAACTTTGCTGAAACCGAAGGAACACTCACCAACATGGAAGGCAGGGTACAGAGACTTCGTGCGGCGACCAATCCGCCCGGGGAAGCGAGAATCGGCTGGCAGGTGCTTGCTGAGCTCTGCGCCAGGTTCGACGTCGGCAACTCATACACTTCAGCAACAGACGTGCTCTGCGAGATCGCACAGGCGGCGCCTCGATACGCCGGGATAGAACAACGGCTGTCAGAGGGCGGATGGGGCGGTGCCTTGCTTGAGGATTCTGATAACGCGAAGTTCGTAGTCCATCCCACTGGGGCCCCAGGGGCGGCAGCGCTGGCAATTGCTGGGCGCCCACACGTGCTGGTGCGTGATGGTGCTTTTGACTGGGGACGCGACCCACTCGTTTTGTTCTCGCCGACTCTAAGTCGCGACTATCAATCAGAGCGAAAGTTCTTTCCCAATGGCTTCGTTGAAATGTGCAAACGCGATGTGGACGCACTCAACCTGGGTGGGCAACGGCACGTTAGGTTGACCTCCGTCCATGGGGATGCGGTGGTCCCAATTCGGGTACGAGCGGATCTCAAGCCCGGTGTGCTTTCTGTACCTTACGCGTTCCGCGATCATGTGGCCAGTGTGTTGGGCACTGACAGTGTAACGGCCGTAAACGTAGAACTGCCATGAGAGACCGTCGATGGCCTTCGCGATAGAAAGACGAGCTATAACGAAATGGCTCCAGAAGTTACTAGAGTCTGGAGAGGTCATCGCTCCCGTTCGTGGCCCGTGCGGCGACATCCTCTTCTCAACCATCCATTCCCCCGAGAAGGTGGAGTGGAACTTCCAGAATCCACTTCATCCACCAAAGCAATTTGTCCTGCCTCAAACCGACCCCATTGTTACGATCAAACGCAACGGTGAGCGCTACGAAGTTAAGCCGACGTACGACGATACCCGCCGATTTCTTTTCAACGTACGTAGCTGTGATGCCAAAGGAATCGCATTCCTGACTCGAATGTACGAGATGGAGCCCACGGACGCCTCGTACCTTCGGCGCGCTAACAACCTCACGATCATCAGCTTGGCCTGCAACATTCCCTGCCCATTGGGCTTCTGCGTTTGCACTGACTCGGGGCCCTTTTTGAGCGACAGTTATGACGTTCAACTGACCGATCTGGGTGAGAGCTATCTCGTCGAGGTTGGTAGTGAAAAGGGCGAAACCGCAGTGTCTGGTGTTCCAGACCTCTTCCGCCCAGCTACTGAAGATGAAGTGTCACAGCGAAAGCGCCTGGAGACAGAGGCGAAAAACCATTTTGAGCAGGAGACTTGCCATTTTGCTTCCGCCATGAGGCGCATTTCGACGGGGCGTGTGCAAGATGCGCTGTGGGAAAAGATGAGCGACTCGTGCCTGGAATGCGGCGGATGCAACATGGTTTGCCCCACCTGTTACTGCTTCAGCGTAAAGGATCTCGGCCGGGATGGCGACTGGATTCGCTGCCGTATGTGGGATTCCTGCCAGTACGCTGCCTTCACAATGGAAGCTTCGGGACATAACCCCCGTGCACATAGGAAGGAGCGGATGAAGCGACGTTTCTTCCATAAAGTGAGCGCGCAGTACTACCAGCGTGACGCCATGGTGGGGTGCGTCGGCTGCGGGCGATGCATCAAGGTGTGTCTTGGCGCCACGAACATGCCCGCGGTCGTCGGTGCAATCAGGAAGGGGAATTGGCATGAATGATGCGTTCCTTCCAGAAATTGCGCGTCTGGTGGGTGTCTCGGACGAGACGCCCGACACCAAGACGTTTTCATTGCGCTTCCGCGATTTGAAGAACGGGGGGGATTTCCATTTTCTTCCCGGGCAATTCCTTGAGCTGTCCGTGTTTGGCTACGGAGAGGCTCCATTTTGCATCGCCTCGAGCCCGACTCGGCCGCACACATTGGAAACCACGGTCAGGCGCACCGGGCAGTTGACCGATGCGCTGCATAGGCTTGGGAATGGCGAGGAGGTGGGGATACGCGGTCCCTTCGGCAATGGATTCGACGTGGAAGCGGCACGCGGCAAGGACCTGCTATTTGTGGCCGGCGGCATTGGGTTGCCACCGTTGCGGAGCTTGATTTGGAATGTCCTGGATGAGCGCTCCCGGTTTGGCAAAGTGACGATCCTTTACGGTGCTCGGACGCCGACGGACTTGGTCTACAAGCAGGAACTCAAAGAGTGGGGAGAGCGTTCTGACGTCGAACTTCACGTAACTGTGGACGCGGCCCAGCCAGGCTGGACTGGAAAAGTGGGGGTGGTCCCATCGTTGTTCAAAAAGGTCACCTTGCACCCGGACTCCACTCTCGCATACGTGTGTGGGCCACCCATCATGATCAGGATCGCTGTCCAGGATCTCCTGGCGCTCGGGTTCAAGGAAGACGCGGTCATATCGACCTTGGAACGCATGATGCAGTGTGGCATTGGAAAATGCAATCACTGTGCCATCGGCCATCGCTACGTATGCCGCGACGGCCCAGTTTTCAACTATGGTCAGATCAGGGAGTTGGTGGAGTAGAGAGTATGAATCTACAAGAAGAGCTTGCCACTGCGATGCAAGGCACCGTGGTCGTGATGGGCATCGGCAATCCTTGTCGTGGTGACGACGCAGCCGGCAGCCTCGTGGCCAGAAAGATCAGCGATGTCCCCGGCATGCACGTGATCGACGCCCAGGAAGTTCCAGAGAACTATCTGTGCCAGGTGGCGGATCAGCGGCCCGGCACGGTCGTGCTGATTGACTCCGTCGACCTGAAATCCGCGCCTGGCTCCGTGGCGCTGTTAGATAAGGATCAAACCGCTGCCTACTGGCCGAGCACACACCGCGTGCCCATAAGCCTGCTGATGAACTACCTCGAGGGAGAGAACCATACCCGCGTACTTCTGATTGCGATTCAGCCGCGTCAAACGGCTTTCCTGCAACCGTTGAGCGCAGCGGTGTCTTCGAGCGTCGAGGCCATCGCCGGCGTGTTGAAAGAGGTTATCGCGGTGCGGCAGATGCCTGCTCAAACCGGATTCACAAGTCGATTAAGATCAAAGGAGCCCACTTGATCACGTCAGTTGCAGTCCTCATGCTGATTTTACCTGCCGTGGGAGCCCTCCTGTCCGTGGTTCTGAAAAGACGCGCCCGCCCCGCTGCGGTAATGACTGCGACAATTACAACCGGCCTGGCTATATGGCTCACGCTCTCCACCTTCGGCGCTCCTTACAGCAGAATGTTGGGGGGTCTCCCCTGGCTGCGCGGCGTCGTTGATACGCCCATTCTGGGAATTTTTGTCGATCCCTTGGCATCTCTGATGTTGCTGGTCGTGGTGCCGATCGGGTTGCTCACCGTCCTCTATTCGACCGCGTACCTTACAGACAAAAACCGGGAGCACCCGGTAGGGAGTGAACATTACGGCCGGTACTATTTCTGGCTCCTGTTGTTCATCACCAGCATGGTGGGGATGGCGGTCTCGCCAAATTTCCTTCAGTTCTTCGCCTTCTGGGAACTGACTACTGTGTGTTCCTGGGCGCTCATCTCTTTTCACCAGAACGAGCGAAGTTTGAAGGCGGGATTCAAAGCTCTACTGATGACCTCCGCCGGCAGCGCTTTTCTTCTATTGGCCATTCTTATTATTTTTGCACGCACCAACTCATTTGATTTCTCGGCGATCAGCAGACTGCCCGATGGGCTTAGGTCATGGGTTTGGGTCTTCCTCCTAATTGCAGCCTGGGCGAAAGCAGCGCAGGTCCCCCTTCAAACCTGGCTGCCTGACGCCATGGAGGCTCCGACTCCTATTAGCGCCTACCTTCACGCGGCAGCGATGGTCAAAGCCGGGGTCTACCTGATGGCCAGGACGGTGAGCAGTGGATGGGGAATGCCTTCGAAGATCTCACTGCTCATGGGCTGCATGGCGGTGCTCACGATATTCGTCGCTCTCTCCTTCTACTTCGTTCAGGATGACCTGAAGCGGTTGCTGGCTTATTCGACCATCGCGCATCTCGGCTACGTGATGCTGGGCATCGCGATAGGAGGCCTGGGAGCCACCCTGGGTTTCCGGGGCGGTGTCTTGCACATCATCTGTCACGGTTACAGCAAGGCGACCTTATTCTTTTGCGCAGGAAACATAGCCTACGTCACTGGGACTCGCAAGATATCGGGGCTGCGTGGCCTGGGAAGAAGCATGCCTCTCACGGCTACCGCATTTTTCATCGGGCTCCTGAGCGTCACCGGAGTTCCACCGCTGGCCTGCTTCTGGAGCAAGTTCATGATCCTCTCGGGTGCCATGCGTCTTGGGGGTCCCATTGGACCGCTCATTCTTGTTCTCATCCTTTGCGAAACTCTGATCTCCTTCGGTTGGATGCTCTACATCGGGCAAAAAATCTTCTTGGGCGCACCCCTGGCGGTAGCTCAGGTCCCCAGCGATCCCCCTTGGGCGATGAACGTCACTTTGATCATCCTGATGATCGGCTGTGTAGCAGCCCCGCTTGTGGGCATGCCCTTAGTGCGGTTGATGGGGAAATAGAATGGTTAATGCCGTTCACTACGTCGAAGCCAGCATCGTAATCCTAATTGTGGGGTCATTGGTGAGCCTGCTCTTTGCGCGCTGGCGGAAGCTGTGCGGCTGGGTCAGTTTCGGTTTCGTCTGTGCCTCCTCCGTGTACACCGGACTCGCGGTCGCAGGAGCATGCACGGTGGCGTCAGGCGAGCATTCGATCCTGTCGTTGCCCCAACTGGGTTCCAGTCTCACGTTGCGGATTGATCCACTAAGCGCCATCTTCCTGGCCATCGTTGCAGTGATTGCTCTCCTGAGCACGCTGTACTCCGTCCGGTACATGGAGCACTACGCGCACGATAAGGTCGCGAAGTTCTTCCCGATTCTTCTCCTCTGCGTCGCCAGCATGACGGGAGTTCTTGTGTGCACGGATTTCCTGTTTTTCCTCATTTTCTGGGAATCGATGACACTGACTTCATACTTCCTGGTGACGTTCGAGAGTGAGAACGCAGCGAGCCAGCGAGCAGGCCTGAAGTATTTCATCATCACCCACGGCGCAACGCTTTGCATGGTGGCAGCGGCACTGTTGCTCTGGAGGACGTCTGGCTCGTTTTCTTTCGACGCCATCCGGCAAACTCTGTCCGCGATGTTAACCACTCGACCGTTCCTGGCCAACGCCATCGTCTTTCTCTTCTTCTTGGGGTTTGCTACCAAGGCAGGCCTCCTGCCCATGGGTGATTGGCTTCCCGATGCGCACCCCGTCGCGCCCTCGGGTATGAGCGCCACGCTCTCGGGTGCACTCGTCAAACTTGGAATATATGGGCTGGTCCGTCTCTTTTGCTCTTTTCTGGTTGTCTCGCCGTCGCTCAAAATATGGGGAATAATTCTGGCACTCGCCGGCACAGGATCGCTTTTCGTCGGGACTTTGACCGCCCTGCGGCAGACCGACACCAAGCGGCTGATGGCCTTCCACACCATCGGGCAAATCGGTTACATCTGCCTCGGACTCGGAGTGGGGGTCTACTGTCTCGATATGTATCCGGCTCTCGCCACGATTGCTCTTGCGGGTGCGATTTTACATGCTGTGAACCACGCCTGCTTCAAGTCCTGCTTGTTCCTCGGCGTCGGGTCAGTGCTCTACCGGACCGGAGAGCGCGACATGGACAAGCTAGGCGGCTTGGCGGCTTTCATGCCCTACACTACCGGCACGACAGCCATAGCCTCATTGAGCATCGCGGGGGTGCCGCCCCTAAACGGGTTCACCAGCAAATGGCTAATCGTCGCCGGGTGCCTATTGACAGGGATGCGCTTCCCCTTGTTCCTGGTGCTAGGCTTGATAGCGCTTTTCATCTCGCTCGCCACGCTTGCTTCCTTCCTGAAGGTGCTCGGATCAGTCTTCCTCGGCAGGACTGATGAGAGCCTCGGAATAAAGGAAGTGCCGATATCCATGATCGTGCCCCAGGTCGTGCTTGCCGCCCTGTGTGTAATGTTGGGCATCTTTCCGCAGCTCGTGTTGCGCTTCGTGGGGCATGCAATCGAGGGGGTTACTGCCACGCCGGTCGCGGGAGTGAACGCGAGCCAGATGTGGGGTGGCCTCTTCCTCATCGACGGCTCACCAGTCGCGTTCTGGTCGCCTCTGGCCATTCTGACGGTCTTGGCAGTCCTGGCGTTGCTCTCTTATGCGATTCAGCGCGCGGGTGGAGCCCGGACGAGGTCCGTGCCCGTCTGGTACTGCGGAGAAGAGCACGCAGCTGCCACAGTCCGCTACCCCGCCAGCAGCTTCTACCTGCCCTTCAAACACGCGTTCCAGGGGATCTATCCCAGTGGAAAAGTGCATGTGCCGAGATTCCCCGCTCCCCTTCGCCGCGCGCTGGATTTTGACCAATGGCTGTACAGGCCGACAGTCAAAGTTATTGACACAGCCGCAGACCGCATAAGCAGAACGCACGTCGGAATCCTGCAAATCTATCTTCTGTGGATAGTCATTGGCGCCATCGTAGTGACTGGAATCCTGTTGTGGGTGAGGGGCTGAGGAGATGGGCATGAGCACTCCAGATCCGTTGACCGTTACGCGAGTTAAGGAAGCAGTCGCCGCGCGCTGCGACGGTGCTCTCCTGTCAGCGGCCGTACCTCATGCCGATACCCTCCAGTTCACGATCGAGAAGACGGCCATGCGAGCCGTCGTGGAGGGGCTGGTCAACGAGTTGCAGGCACGCTTCATGATTTCAGTGGGAACTGATAAGAGACCCGTAACCGGCGACTTCGCGATTGTGCATCTGTTTTCGCTCGACCGTGAGCATCTCTATATTCTGCTGGAATCTCCCGTGTCCGAAAAAGACCTGAGGATTGAATCGATCACCGCGGTCATCGCGGGGGCAAATTGGGCAGAACGCGAATTCCGGGATGCCATTGGCGTCCATCCCGAAGGGCATCCGGATCCACGCCGACTGCTCTTGGCAGACGACTGGCCGGAAGGCGTGTATCCCCTGCGGAGAGATTTTCCTTACAACTATCGGCCTCCGCGTGCTGAAAATGTACGTCCACAAATGCGTGAACCACCCTCCGGCGCAAGCGCGGTGCCGATGGGGCCTTTCTTTCCGGTTCTGGAGGAACCCGCCTACTGGCGCTTGTTCGTCGAAGGCGAGACGATCGTGGGATGCGATACCCGCATCTTCTACAACCACCGGGGAATTGAAAAGCTGGGTGACAGCGTTTTGACCTATAACGAGATCCCATTTTTGGCCGAGAGAATATGCGGGATTTGCGGCTTCATTCATTCCACATGCTATTGCCAGGCCGTGGAAAAGGCTGCAGGCATCGAGGCGCCGCGCAGGGCCAGGTACATCCGAACGATCATGCTGGAGCTGGAACGCATCCACTCACACCTGCTCTGGTTGGGCATTGCAGGGCACATTATCGGTTTCGACACGGTGCTCATGCAGACTTGGCGGATTCGTGAGCCGGTAATGTGGCTTTGTGAAGAGATCTCCGGGAACCGCAAGGCATACGGAATGAATACGATCGGTGGACTCAGGCGCGATCTCCCCGATCAGATAAAGCCAAAGCTCCTCGAGACGCTTGCCGAGGTGGAAAGGGAGGCGACAGCAGTTCGCAACGCCATCATTGGGGACACCACGTTGCATGCCAGGACCAGGGGAGTTGGCGCACTGACGAACGAGTGGGCGAAGAAAATCTGTGTCGTGGGCCCGCCGGCCAGAGCTTCTGGGGTGGCGATCGATGCGCGGATCGATCACCCATATGCGGCGTACGACGAGATACCTCCTCAGATTGCCACACAGGAGGCCGGTGATACGTGGGCGCGCGTGCTCGTGCGAGTCGCCGAGTTGCTGGACTCAGTACGGCTGGTGCGCGAGGCTCTCGCGGCAATCCCTGAGGGTCCGATTTGCGCGGAGATCAAGGAGGAGATACCGCCGGGTAGAGTCGGGGTGTCGGTGGTGGAGGCGCCGAGGGGCGAGGCACTGCATTTTGTCCAGACGGGCGGCGACAACCGGCCGTATCGGTGGAGAGTGCGTGCTCCCACCTATCCGAACCTCCAAGCTCTGCCGGCCATGGTTGCAAATGCAAACATCGCAGACGTACCGATCACGCTGGGAAGTCTCGACCCTTGCTTCTCGTGCACGGAGCGCCTTGAGACTCTCGACAAAAGGACAGGAGAAGTCAGGGTTTATTCCCACGCCGAGATCCTTGAGATCTCCAACAGGAGAGCTCGCAGCGGAGGGGCGCGATGACAGCTTGGCTCATCAAGAGTTTTCTGCTCTGCTTACTGAATGTAGCGGCCGCTCTGTTGTTGTCGCCACTTTGCGAAGGCATCATGCGCAAGCTCCGAGCCGCGATCCACTCTAGAATTGGACCTCCCATCACACAACCCTATTGGGATCTCTTGAAGCTCCTGGGCAAAGAGGACCTCCGCAGCACCGGCGGAATCGTCTATGCAAGCCTGCCGGCAATCACGCTAGGTTCGGCGCTGCTGCTTGCTGCACTTATCCCAATGGGAACCGCCGCGCCGCTTGCATTTGCCGGCGACATGATCGTGGTGATCTATGTGGCGACGATGAGCGGTGTACTGCTCATGTTGGGTGGTTTTGCCAGCGCCAGCCCTTACGCTTCCATCGGGAGCTCCCGCGAAATGATGATGCTTTTATCTGTCGAGCCCATCCTGGCCATTGCTCTCTCCGTGGGTGCGTTCAAGGCAAAGACTTTGGCCCTAGCTGGCATTGAGAACTGGCAAGTGCAGAATGGACCATGCATCAGTATGGCGATAGGAGGCGTGGCGTTGTTCCTCGCTCTGCAAGCCGTAGCTGGCAAATTGCCATTCGACATTGCCGAGGCCGACCAGGAAATTATGGGAGGCCCATTGGTGGAGCAAAGCGGTCCGCGCCTTGCGCTCTTCCGATGGGCTATGTGGGTGAAGCAGTTGGTGCTCGCTTTTTTGCTGGTAGAAGTGTTCTTTCCTTGGCCGCACCTTGGAAACTACCTGATTGGTCTGACCGCAACGATCGTGAAGGTGCTCATCGTGCTCCTGCTGGTGGCCGTCATCGATGTCGTCAATCCGCGGCTCCGCATCGATCAAGCCCTGGGTTACTACATGCGGGTCGCGGTTTCGTCCCTGGCAGCCTTGGCTTTTGCGGTGATTGGGAAGTAGCAGGGGGTTGAGATGTTCCTGAGCAAGATGCGAGAAGCGCTGATTTGCTTGAAAGCAGGGCGTGTGACTCTCGGATACCCGTTTGCGCCCCATGAACCAAAGCCTGGGTTCCGCGGCAAGATCACGATCGACGCCGATCTATGTTTCGGATGCGGCGGATGCGCAAACGTCTGCCCGGCTGGGGTGATTGTAGTGTCCGACACCGAACAGTACATGAGGACGCTCGAGTTCTACTGGCGCAGGTGCACGTATTGCGGCAAGTGCGAAGAAGTTTGTCCCGAGAAAGCGATCAGTCTCACCCAGCAATTCGAAACCGCCACGAACGCTCCCCAGGACATGTACATGCGGCTGGACGTTTTCATGGGACCCTGCCAGAGGTGCGGCAGGTGTTTCCCACCTCCTACACCGCTTGACCGGATGATGAAGACCGGCTTCAGGGAGGGCTTGCGGGGAGGAAGAGCATGAACCTGGAAGCGCTGCACACCGGCTTGATCGAGACCCTGAGTTTGACCCTGGTGATTACCTCAGTGGCCGCAGTGGAGATGCGGAGACTCAAATTCGCGGTCGTCGCGTACCTCTGTCAGGCACTCTTGATCGTGGGTCTGATTCTGAGCTTTGCTGCTGTCAACAGGGCTCTGTACTGGTGGGCTGCCACCGCTTTTGTTACGAAGGCGATCCTTACTCCCTGGTTCCTTTTCCGCTCGATCCGCGGAGTAGATGACCACGAATTGAAGCCGGTGATTGGTTTTGGCCCCTCGGCTGTGATTGCCGCCTTGCTGATGATGAGCTTCTTTCATCTCACGCACGGCCGAGGTGCACTTCTGGCGCCAACCGAGATGGGGCAGCTCGGGGTGTTCCGAACAAACTTGGCAGTAGCGGCCACAGTTTTCGCACTTGGTTTGTATGCTGTGCTGACCCGTCGGGATGCAATCAAGGCGGTGATCGGGCTCTGCCTCCTGGAAAACGGCGTACACCTGAGTTTGGTGAGCCTGGCTCCCGGCATGCCGGAAACCGCGCTCTTCGGAGTAGCGACGGAAGTGGTCGTGACAGTCTTCCTGCTCCTCTATGTGGTAGACGGAGTACGGCGGGAGTTCGGATCCACGGATACGTTCAGGCTGCGGGAACTAAGGTGGTAAATGCGGTCATACGGTTAGTACAGGGGACGTAGATATGGCTGGTGACGTGCTGATAGAGACATCCATCGTGCCTGCGGTTGTATTCCTCTTGCCGATGTTGGCAGGCACCATCGTGTTCTCAACACCGGGTGCGGGCCGCGCTTTTCAACAGTGGCTGTCCGTTTTGACGGCGGCAATTGTCACTGGGCTAGGCGCTTGGATGGCCTCACGGATCCTGGAGGGGGTTGTACTCACTACCTGGAACGGTGAGCTCCGTGTCGATGCCTTGAGCGCCTTGATGGTAGTCATTATTGGAGGCATTGGGCTGCTCGCATCGCTTTACTCCGTGCGTTACCTCGTGGCGCGCATGGCTGAGAGCACTACCATGCGGCGCATGCGCATATTTCATGGTCTTCTGATGTGGTTTTTCGGGACCATGCTGTGGGGATGCGTCACGAATAACGTGATCATGCTCTACGTCGCAATTGAAGCGACCACCCTCACCTCAGGCCTTCTCGTAGCCTTCTATTGGGATCGGCGGGCGCTGGAAGCTGGCTACAAATACCTTATGTTGCTGACCATTGGGATCACCTTCGCTCTGTTCGGTTGCGTGCTGCTTTACGCCGGTGCGGCGGCCACGAATAAACTGGCTGGAGGGAGCGCCCTGCTGATTAGCGACATCCGGAACGTAGTGCCATTCATTCCAGGCGGCACCGCGGCGATAACGATCGCGTTTCTAGTGATCGGATTCGGGACCAAAGCGGGGATTGCGCCGTTCCATCCGTGGCTCCCTGACGCGCACGCAGAGGCACCTACGCCGATTAGCGTGCTTTTGTCGGGCGTGATGATAAATATGGCGCTCTATGCCATGGCCCGCACGGTGAGCATCTTCTACCCAGCCTGGCCTCAAGTCACAGTCTTCGTCGTGGTGCTGGGCACTTTCAGCATGTTGCTCGGCATCATCTTGGCTTTGGCCCAGGACGACCTCAAGCGGTTGCTTGCCTATTCGTCCGTAAGCCAGATGGGCTATGTACTGGTTGGGATCGGACTCGGAACTTACTTGGGCTGCTATGGTGGCCTGTTTCACTTGGTCAACCATGCGCTCTACAAATCTCTGTTGTTCATGTGCGTGGGTGCAGTGATCTATGCCACTGGTGCCCGGCGAATAGCCCAACTCGGCGGACTGAGAAAACAGATGCCTATCACAAGCGCCTGCTTCCTCCTCGGGGCCTTGGCGATTGCGGGCTTCCCACCGCTGAACGGATTCTGGAGCAAACTGACCGTATATCTGGCCCTCGCCAGGGCCGGAATGTGGTGGGCGGCAGTCATCGCCATTCTGACAAGTATTCTGACCATGGTCGTTATGCTTCGCGCGGGGTACAGAGTTTTTTGGGGAGAGCCCCGCTCGAGCGAGACGTCCGCGTTGGCCGCGCGGGAAGTACCAGTTCTCATGTGGGTCCCCATGGTGGTTTTGGCGGCAATGTGCCTATTGCTTGGGATTTGGCCTCAAGGACCGTACCCGCTGCTGGACCGTGCCGCGAAGGTCTTGGCCACTTTGGGTAGGTAACTCGGTTTTATCTGTCGCTAGTTCTTTGGGAATACCCGATGCAGGAGTCAAAAGATGATTGTTCGACCTTCGCAGATACCTTTGGTCCCCGGAGATCTAGCCTTCTGCACTCTGCGCTGGACCAATGCAGTTATCTGCCTGGCGGCCGGAGAGGGTTGATCTGCTCAGCTGAGGTGCCAGTATGTTAGAACGTCTGTGCCGTAAAGCGTTTTGCAAAGCCCTTTGGGTGTATCACGCCAACACCGGAGCATGCAACGGATGCGATATCGAAGTTATCGATGTTCTCACTCCTTATTATGATGCCGAACGTTTTGGGATCAAGCTCGTAGGGTCTCCCCGGCACGCGGATGTGATCCTAATTTGCGGCCCTGTCACTCGACAAGTTGCGCCAGCGCTAAGGAGATTGGTGGAGGCTGTTCCCAACCCTAAGCTCACATTCGCAATTGGTTCCTGTGCAACGGGAGGAGGCTGCTGGTTTGACACCTACAACGTGTTGGGAGGCGCCGACAACGTGATCCCGGTCGATTACTATATCCCGGGTTGTCCTCCTCGACCTGAAGCCATCCTTTACGGAGTGGCTTTTGCATTGGGCTTGGTCTCGAAGAAGGTAGCCGAGGAAAGGCTGAGTCAAGAAACGCTCGAGGAGTTGGCCCACGGGAAATCCATCGTCACGGAGAAATCTCTTCGGACGGTGCCCTGAACGTGGCTGGAATGGCACTGTGCTCCTGGGAGCCTTCTCTTGCGCCACGCCCGCGATGCCCGGAGACATGGCGTTGCTTTGAGCTCTTGACGGAGACGGCGCCAGTGGCTGTTCTGCACCGTTACTACGAGGAGGACATTCATCGCCACTGCTGTGCTACTTCCGGGCGGTGCCTGGCGCTCAGCCAGCCGAGCCGGGGCGACTGCGACTCACTTGGGAATTGCACCATGCGGGACTATGTGGAAAGGGGGGAACGTTATGGAGGATCTGGAGCGTTTTCTGGTTGAGAGCTCGTTCTTCAAAGGGATGAAAAAGGAATATCTGGAACTGCTGGCGGGATGTGCATCAAACGTGCGTTTTGACGCCGGGGAGTTTATCCTCCGTGAGGGCAAGGTCGCTAACGCCTGCTACCTGATCCGGCAAGGTAAGGTATCGCTTGAGGTTCTTGCGCCGAAGCGGGGTTCGGTCACCATTCAGACCCTGGGCGAAGGCGAGGTTCTGGGGTGGTCCTGGCTGGTTCGGCCATACCAATGGCATTTCGACGCACGGGCCGTGGAGTTGACACGCGCCATAGCGCTGGATGGAGAATGCTTGCGGCAGAAATCCGAGAACGACTGCTGCCTCGGCTACGAACTCCTGAAGAGGTTCTCAGAGCTCATGGTTGAACGCCTCCAGGCAGCTCGGTTCCAACTTGTCAACATCTACGATATGTAGACTGGGTCGCCAGCCACAGCTGTAGCCTATTTCGTACTGAAGCTGGTTTCCCAAATCGTGTAGGCCGTATCTCGTTTTGGGCACTCAGCTTAGGAAAGTGAATTACCTCGCGTGTGGTCGGATGTTCGTCTTCAGCACCTTTGCGGCTTGTTGAGGGCTTCCGACATTGCAGGTCTCGCAACCTGGGAGATGCCGCACTCTGAACTCCGGCGCAATGTCTTCCTTCTTTGCCGCGGAGCACCAGGCCGGTTTCGAACGAACAATCCGCTGGAGAGATTGTTGCGTGAAGTGCGATGAAGAACGCGGGCTGTGGGTGCGTTTCCCGACGGCAAGTCGGCGTTGATGTTGGCAGCGGCAAGCCTTCGCCACGTGGCCGGCACGAAATGGGGCGCGCGGCGGTATCTGGACATGAACCGCTTGGCCGAAGCGAGCGAAGCGGCATGAACGCCCGCGCAAAAACTTTCGGCTCCCCCTCGGGGGAGCCGAGCACCACCAGGCCTAGCCTCAGCAAATGTGCGAAAAAATCTGGACACTTCCAACTGGGCAGAAAAGATCGGTCTTGGCTTCAATCTGCCCTCACGTGTCGAGGGCTCAATTGGGCAACATAGGCAACATCAAACGCCAAATACGCAACCCGTGAAGGCAGCTTAGTTGATTGGAGATGCGGGATTTAGTTTGGCTCCCCGGGCTAGATTCGAACCTCCAACATTTCGGTTAACAGCCGAACAACCAACTTCATCAGAACTTGCCGGAGTTGGCACTAATCGAAGGAAATCAGCAAGTTGCGACTAAACCTGACGAATCACTTTCTCCTTCTTTGTTCACCTTTTGTTCGTGATTCACTACCATTCATCGCGATTAGTATTACGTTTCTATGACGGCCAGCTTCCTAGATCGCCGTTTGTGGCTCGTGAGGGCACTTCTCCGGTAATGCGACTCCTTGGCGCACGCGAGCAACATCCGGATTGCAGCGTCCCCTGGGTGGAGGGAGGTACCTCGGAATATGGTGGCGAGCACATCTGACGCTGCTCGATGGAGATTTGGAAGATTTACGGACGGGAGCCGCATCGCACAGAGCGTCCGGGCGCAGGCTTGGTGCCGTCAGAAGTTCTCACGGAGTCTTGAGCGGTTCCGGGAAAGCATCCGCCGCACGGCCCATGGCGCGAGCGAGGCTAAGCTTAGCGATGTTGTAGGCGAACACACCGCTGATGTAATCAAATTCGGCGTTAGTAACATCTTGCTGTGCCTGTACATACTGCACGGTGTCAATCACTCCCGCTTCCACCTTTTGGCGCGTAAGTTCGAGCGCTTCCTTGGTGACCTGCGCATTTTTCTGGGCAAGTTCCACCTGACTGAAGGCGGCCTGCAAATCCATGTAGGCGCTGCGGACGTCGCTCTCGATCTGACCCTTCAAGTCATCGTATTCAGCGCGCCGCTGGGCAAGCGCGGCGTCGGATTGCTGAATGTCGCCCTCGGTGCGTCCTCCTTGCCAGATGGGAATCTTCAAGGTGGCTGTGGAGGTGTACGTGGTCTGCAATTGACTGGGGTTGGTGCCGATTCCGCCGTAGTCGGCGGTCACCCCGAGCGATGGGTAACGTTCGGCGCGTGCGGCGGAGCGTGCGCGCTCGGCGGCGTGCAACTGCGCCTCGGCGGCTTTCAAATCGGCTCGATGCTGCATTGCTTGCGCGAGCGCATCTTCCATGGCTAATGGAGCTGCGGGCGCGAAGGGCACCTCGTCCGTGATGTCGTACTGATCGTTCGGCGGCAGGCCGATCATGCGGGCAAGATTGATCTTTTGCTTCGCCAGATCGTTTTGAAGTGAGAGCAAACGTTGCCGGTGCATCAGGGCCTGCACCTCGTTCCGGTCGGCATCCACTTTCGCGATGAGTCCCTGGCCAAGCTGCTGCAGGCTCTGCTGGAACACGGCATTCGCGCTGTTGAGTTGAGCTTCTTCCGAGGCCAGTCGAGCTTTCGCCGCAATCACCTGAAGATAGGTGCCGCCGACCGCAAGCACGATCAGTTCACGAGCATCCAGCGCCGAATAGCGATTCGCATTCGCCGTGTCTTTCGAGGCACGGTAGTTGTTGAGCGCGGTGAAATCGAAAACGGTCTGCGAAAGATGGGCGCGAAAATCAATATAGTTAAAGGGACCGATGACAGAGGGGATCGAAAACCCCGGAAAATTGAATCGGAAACCGAGTGCGCGCAGATTCGTGGTTTGAACGTCCTCGGTTACTGAGCCGCTGAGGTTCGGCAGCAGGGCGCTGCGCGCGACTTTGCTCTGTCCTTCCGCTTGCCGCAGAGACTGAGTTGCACCCGTCTGGCCGAGATTATAGGCAAGCCCGCGCCGAATCGCTTCCCATAAGCGCAGCCTCCCATTGAACAGCATGTTCGCGGCGCCCGGCGTGCTTCCCGCATAGGCGCCTTGCACCTGCACGTTTGGATTCAACGTGTTCACGGTGGCAATGGTGCTCGGTGCGGGCTGTTCCGAGGTCTTCACGGTGCCGTTGCTTTGCGCCGTGCGCCCGGACAGCGGAAGTTGCATGGCCTGCGAGCTTTGCGTTTGTCCGGGTGTTGGACCGATTTGCGCGAAGGCAGGGACAGCGAACATCAGGGTTACTGCAAGCATCGGCAGACGGGCGCAAGAGCGCCCCATCCCGAGTTTCAAAAATGATCGGACTTCTGCTTTCCTGTGCATGAGGCTCCTATAGACTGGCCCTAGCTGAGTTGCTTTCTGAATCGCCAAATGCTCAGCGAAACGAGCACGATGGTGAACGCCCAGAGCGCGAGAAAATTCGGCCACAGCGTGCCAACCCCGCTTCCCTTCAACATCGCGCCGCGTGAGATCACGCCGAAGTGTTGAATGGGGTTGAATTGCGCAACGGGCTGGAGCCACTTGGGCATCGCTTCCACGGGTGTGAATGCCCCGGAGAGCGATGTCAGCGGAGGATTCACGAAAAAGAGCGTGAGCTGCGCCTGCCGCGCCGATTTTGTGAACGTGGCGATGAACGTGCCGATGCTGATCCCGCACAACAAGCAGAGAGCCGCGGCGGCGATCACCAAGAAAACGCTTCCGCGGAAAGGGATTCCAAACACGAGGCGCATGACCACCAAAGCCATCAGGCCCATCATGCAGAGGAGAACAAAGAGCGGAAAAAGCTTGGCGACAATGATCTGCGTGGTCGAAACGGGAGACATCAATAACTGCTCGAGCGTGCCGGCTTCGCGTTCCTTCACAATCGCCGCCGCGGAAATCAGTGAACCGTTGAGAATCAGGAGCACCCCGAGGATGCCGGTCACAATAAACCACGTGGGCTTCAGGCCCGGATTGTACAGATACGCGGGATGCAGCACGACCATGCCGAGATGGCTGAGGTCCGGCGCGGCGATCTGCTTGAACTGTGCGTGAATTCCCGCACTGGCGAGTGTCTGGTTGTATGACGCGATCACACCTTCCGCGTATCCCTCGCCGATCGTAGCCGTGTTGGAGTTCATGGCGTTCAGCAGCACTTGCACGGTGGCTGACCGGCCGCGCTGCAGATCGCGCGCGTAGTCATAAGGAATCACAAGTCCGGCATCGAGATTGCCGTTCGCGATCTTCTTGCCCATTTCGTTTACGCTGAGATAGGTACCAGCGGACCGGAAACTCTTGCTTTCGGTCATGATCGCGGCAAGTTCGCGGCTTTCGGGAGTTCTGCTGTCGTCCACCACACCGAGCCGGAGGTTGCTGACGGTGGCGTTGAGGGCAAATCCAAAAAGAAGCAATTGCAGAGTCGGAGGCAGGATCAAGGACATGGCGAGCCGACGGTCGCGCAATATCTGGCGAAACTCTTTGCGGATCAAAGCCCGCATGCGGTAACCGAGAAATGCGCGAATCTCATTCATGGCCTAATCCTTTAATTGCATGCGCCGCATGTTGCGCCACGCGATGGTGTAAAAAACCGACGCGATCAGAGCGATCGCGAACACTTTGAGCCACACCGACGGCCAGCCTCCGCCCGCCAAGAGGGCGTCGCGCACGATTTCGATGTAGTAGCGGCCCCACACGAAGTAGGAAATCCAGCGAATGCCGGCGGGGATGTTTTCAATGGGGAAAAGCAAGCCGGACAGCATATATACAAGCAGGAATCCGGTAAGCGCAACGACTTGCATCGCGGCCACCTGGCTGGGAATCGCCGCGCCGATCATGTTTCCGAACGTCGTCACGGTGAACATGTAAAGAACCGTGGCGACAAGAAACGGCGTCGGGTCTCCGGCGAAGCGCAGACCGAAGCCCATGAATAAAATCATCATCAAGGCAATGGCTTCCGCGGAGGCCACAACCATGAACGCGGCGATCTTACCGAGCAGGAATTCATGCGCTGAAATGTTCGAGACGTAGACCTGAAGGATCGTTTTCTGCTCGCCTTCTTTTGACATTGCCAGTGTCGCAAGGAGCGGCGGGAAAAGGGACATGGCCAGCACAAAGACTCCGGGACCATAGAACATCTGCGACGACCGGCTGGGGTTGTACCACAGCCGGATCGCGGCGATGACGGGTTGAGGGCGAGTCGCTCCCGCGTTTTCCGCGTTGTACGCGCGAACGATTTGCGCCGCATCCCCCGAGATGATTTGCGCCGTATTTTCGTCCGAGGCATCGACCAGAATCTGTACGGTGGCGTCTTCGCCGCGCGCGATGTCACGTCCATATTCTTCCGGGATGATCAGCGCGCCACGCGCTTTGTTGGAAGCGAAGGCCTCCTCAGGCTGCTTGTCCGTGGGCCACGCGACCACGTGGAAGCTCAACGACTGGCGAAAGGCATCAACCAATTTCCCGGACGCCTGGGACTGGTCGAGATCCTGCACAATGATGGGAAGATCCTTCACAGTCAGCGAGATGGCTGTGGTCTGCAACAGCACCAAAATGACGGGGAGCAGCAGGGCCAGCATGACCGCGAGGCGGTCGCGAAGAAGCTGTGTCAGTTCTTTTCGGGCCTGCGCGAAGATTCGCCGCATGGTTTATTCCTCTAGACCTCGGCGCTGATCTTGCCGCGCTCGCGGGCTTGCTCGACAACGCTGATGAACACATCTTCAAGCGAGAAGCGCCCTTCGCGCGCCCCGAGCACGCGGACTCCTCCCGCTTCAAGCCTTTGCGTGTTCTCGCGAATGCCCATTTCCGTGTCGCCATCCGTGATGATGTGGAGCCGATTGCCAAAGAGCGCAACCCGCCAGTGCTGCGTTTCAGACTTCAAGAGATCAGCCGCGCGTTGAGGTTGATCCACGCGGAATTCCAGCAGATGGCCTTTCTGGCGCGCTTTGATTTCGTTCGGCGTTCCTTCCTCAAGTAGTTCGCCCGCTACCATAAAGCCAAGCCGATTGCACTGTTCGGCTTCTTCGAGATAGTGCGTGGTCACGAGGACGGCGGTGCCCGCGTCGGCGAGACGGTTGATCATCATCCAAAAAGCGCGGCGGGCGAGCGGATCCACGCCGGAGGTCGGCTCGTCGAGAAACACAATGCTGGGCTCGTGCAGGATGGCACTGCCGAAGGCAACGCGCTGCTTCCAGCCGCCCGGCAAACTGCCGGTGACCTGCTGTTCCTTGCCCTCGAGTCCGGAAAACTCGAGCACCCAGCGTTCCTTGTCTTTGAGTTCGCCGGCCGGGACGCCATAGACTCCGCCGAAGAAATCCAGGTTCTCAGCGATGGAAAGGTCGTCGTAGAGGGAAAACTTCTGCGACATGTAGCCGATCTGTTGCCGGACTTCCGGGGAGCGAAATGCATTCCGCTCGCCCGCAAGCAGCATGTTACCGGTGCTGGGCTCGAGCAAACCGCACAGCATTTTGATCGTCGTGGTTTTTCCGGCGCCGTTGGCTCCGAGCAATCCATAGATTTCGCCGTAGTGCACTTGGAGGCTGACGTTGTGCACGGCCGTGAATGAGCCGAATTGTTTTGTGATACTCTCCGCGCCTATCGCGATCTGGCCGCGCTTGTCCTTGTGGTCGTGGAGGGCAGGAAAGGGCGTGTCCCGCATTTCCTGATTGAGCGAACGGAGGGTCGCAACAAACGTGTTTTCAAGAGTGGGCTCATCCACCCGCACGCTATCAATTGTGATCCCTTCCGCATGCATGACTTGGTCCACCTTCCGCTGCGCGGCTTCGGGCGAATGCGAGAGCAAATCCAGACGATCTCCGAAGCGCTGCACGTCAAAGATGTCACCTGCGGGGCCGGCCACCTTTTGCACTGCTCGGAGGGCCTTACGGAGATCGGGTGTGCGGAGTTCGATGCGCTTCGCATGCAAACTGGCGCGAAATTCATCCGGTGTGCCAATTTGCCTGATTTCGCCGAGGTGAAACAAGGCAATGCGATGGCAGCGCTCCGCCTCATCGAGATAGGGCGTGGCGATCAGCACGGTGAGGCCCTGGCCGGCAAGATGAGCGAGCGTGTCCCAAAACTCTCGCCGCGATACGGGATCCACGCCCGTCGTGGGTTCATCCAGCAGCAGGATATCCGGCTCGGAAACGAGCGCGCACACGAGCGCCAATTTCTGCTTCATGCCGCCGCTCAACTGCGCCACCAGACGTTTGGAGAAGCGGTCCATGTCAAACATTTTTAAATATCGGCCGCCGCGCCGGGCGATTTCCTCAGGAGGAACATGCCGCAAATCGCCGATATAGCGGATGTTTTCCGCCACGCTCAGGTCCGGATAGAGGCTGAATGTCTGGGTGAGATATCCGGTCCGCGAGCGCGCATCGCGCGCTGGCTTTCCGAAAATCTGTGCCGTGCCGCTTGTGGCTTCCATCACTCCGGCGAGAATTTGAAATGTGGTGGTCTTGCCTGCGCCATCGGCGCCGATCAGACCGAAGATTTCGCCGCGCTGCACCTCGAAGGAAATTCCGCGCACGGCTTCGAGAGCGCCATAGCGTTTCCTGAGACTGCGAACATCGATCGCAGCTCCCGAGGACGCGGCGTCGCGCACGGGGAGGTCTTCCCGGTCCGTAGCTGCAACGTTCATTGCGCCGCCCGTTTGTGCGGCGGCCACACATTGCCGTTCGTCAGGATTTCGCCGTCCGCGGGCATGCCCGGCTTTGCGAAGCCGATTCCCTGCGTCAACTGCACCTTCACACCCACCACTTGCTTTACGCGATCGTCGCGAAAGTAGGTATTTTCGGGAGTGAAGGTCGCTTGCGGGTCGATTCGCAGAACATACCCGCCCAGCGCGTTCTTGGGGTTCGAGTCGAGAAAAATGTGCGCAGGCTGGCCGATTTTTACTTTGCCAATTCCGCCCTCCGGAATGAAACCGCGCAGATACACCTTGGAGAGATCGAGCAGCGTTATGATCGCCGTGCCCGCTTGCACCACTTCGCCGGGTTCGGCGGCGCGGGTGAGCACGGTGCCGGAAAATGGTGCGAGCACGGTCAAATCGGCCCGATCGGCCTGCGCCTGCGCGAGCTGCGCCAGCGCCTCGGCCGTCTCCGCTTTCGTAGAGGCGATTGTCGATTGCTGCTCGGCGATCTGTCCTTCGGTGCTGGACACCTGAGCGACGCGAATCTTCGGATTGTCCAAGTTTGCCTGTGCGGTTGTAAGCGCGCCGCGGGACGATTCCACTCGGCGCTGTGCGGCGACCACCGCCGCAGCTTGCTCGGCGGCTTGTACCTCGGCTTGCAGCCCTTGCTGTTCGGAAGCGGCCCCCGTCTTGGTAAGCCGCGTGTAGGCATCGCGGTTGAATTCGGCGAGCCGCAACGCGGCTTGTTGCTGCGCGAGGTCCGCCTCGGCGGCCGTCAGGTCCGCCTCCGCTTGGCGAACGCGGCCATCCGCATCCGTTGTTGATTGGCTCCTTTGAAGTTGATTCTGTCGCAATTGATCCTGCAGGACGGCGATTTGATCGCGCGCGACCTGCGATTTGGCCTGTGCGTCAACGAGCGCGGCCCGCGCCTGATCTTCGCGGGCGCGCACCTGCGCGTCGTCGAGCCGCGCGATCACCTGGCCCACCGTTACGGTGTCGCCCTCGCGGACGGTGACCTCGAGAATTTTCCCGCTCGTTTTCGGCGCCACCGCGGAATCGTCGCCTTCAATGCGTCCACTGAGCGCAACAATGCTGTCCGGCAGACTCGGTGCGGCGAAGAAGACCTCCCAGATCACGATCGCGGCGACGACTACCGCCGCGATGAGGATGATCCTTACGACACGCGAGCGTGGCGCTTTATTTTCCGCTGGTGGTGGCGCACCGGATGCAGGAGGCGGAGTACGCTGCTCCGCGCCAGGCGGCGCTTGAGTGATGGTGTTGGTTTTCAATTCATCCATGGCGTTTGCCGTGCCCCACTTTCTTCAAATACGCGAGCGAGAAATCCCCGATGTGGCCTGCGATTCGGTTCAGCTGGTTCGGCGTGAGCTTCAGTTCAGGCTGCAATCGCGCGAGTACAGGCTGGGAGAACGTGTAGAAAAGGACCTGTCCGACGATGCTGTTCACCGAGAGCCGCGTGGTTTCGTGGTCGGACGGCAAACCGATAATGCTGCCGACGGCTTTACGTACACGGTCATAAACCGGTCGTATTCCTTCGTCCACCACGCGCGCCATCGCTGGCGTGGGCTGCGACAATTCGTGCATCACCAGGCGGACATGCCAGTCGGGCCGCGCTTCGCGACGCAGGCTCATGAGCCGCGCCCGGATCACGCCGCGAATGGTGTCTTCGGGAGAGAGGCTGGAGTCCAGTGCGATGTTCAACGCCGCGGCTTTGGCCGCACGCATGGAATGTCGCAGCACCTCAGTGTACAAACCCATCTTGTCACCGAAGTTGTAATTCACCGCCGCTACATTCGCTCTCGCCCGGCCACAGATTTCCCGAATCGTCGCAGAGTAATATCCCCGTTCCGCAAAAACATTGCCTGCCGCCTCGATCAGCCTGTCCCGCGTCAAGTGCAAGGCCTTGCGCTTGGCGGGCCGGCGAACAGGCGGGCGAATGTGGGTCAGCACGTGGTGTGCCATATCAAACACTTGTTTAAAACAACCGTTTTATTTTGTCAAGGGCCCATGTATAAGCCCTAACTTAAACCCCTCTCCATCTTGGGCCGCAACTCTAAGCGGCTCCCTCTCCCTTGCTGCCGACGCAATCCCCTAGTTCGTCAACAATCGACAAAACACACGCTGCCATCGTGAAAAAAGTGCCTTGCAGAATCTCCGGGAAAACCTCACTGAACAAGCCGGAATGACCGGGGCCTGTCAAAGGTTCGGAGTGCGCAGCGGTGCAACAACTTTAGACAAAGATCACGATCACCCTGCATTGTTGAGGAATGTTAAATGGGTCAGCCTTGATGGATGGCGCATCTGGAGACTACCGACTGCTGGCGAACGCGAACGCCCTATCGCCCAGCTGCGGTAGCCAGAGCTCTCCAGAAGTCCCGTTGTGTGAAGTGAGGGTCCCTCAGCGGTGGCTTGCGTTCTCGTCTCCTCGAACGGCGTTTCTCGCCAGTGACCGGCACTTTTCCGAGTAGCCAACTAACCGGGTAGTGCAATCTTGTGTATTGCATTCTATCGTTTGTACCTCCCTTTGTGTTATATACCTGCATAAGTCCAATATGCGCGCGTTATGTCTGGCTTCGACTCTCTTTCTTTTCTTCATGTTGCCCGGGGGCAAAGCCCAGGATCCCAGTTCCACACCTTCAACAGACTTGAATCGGGCGTCGGACGGTCCCTTTTCCAAAGAGCCTTATGTCTTTGAAGAATTAGAGCGCAAGGTTAAGTTCGAGGCTGATGGCACGGGGCAGCGTGATCTTACTTGGCGGGTCCGCGTCCAATCGGAGTCCGCGGTCCGCGAATTCGGACTTTTTGTTTATCCCTTCGCATCGAGTTTTGAGTCTCTTGAAATTCTTTTTGTTCACGTCCGTAAGCCCGACGGAACAGTCATCGAAACACCACTTTCTGAAATTCAAGAACTCGATACTGCCATTAGCCGCCAAGCTCCCATGTACATCGACGAGCGCGAAAAGCACATACCCGTTAAGTCTCTCGCAGTGGGTGATGTTCTAAACACGGCGTCCTAAGTGATTGCGCATAAGCGACGCAAGGTAATGTTGCCGCGTACCCACTGCGCGAATTGGGCCTCGACGGAATTGACGACCTCGCTGAGTACCGGGAAGTATCGGTTGTGTACGCATTTTCGCCGGGTAAGCTTCCAAACCCGTTCGATCGGGTGGAGTTCTGGGCTGTACGGCGGCAGATAGTCGAGGACGAATCTGTCCGCGTGTTCCTCCCACCAGTTTCGATGAAGCCGGGCATGGTGATACCGGGCATTGTCGGTGATCACGACGACCCGTCGCGGTCCAGTGGTGCTGGTGCGGTAGAGGGCTTTCAGGAAGACAAAGAAGGTGGCGCCGTTGCACTTGTCCGTCTCGCGATGGAAGAAGAACTTGCCGTCGCGAAGCCGTACGGCACCAAAGTAGCCTACGCTGCGGCGAGTGGGATGATGTAGCAAAATCGGGTCCTTTGTCTCCGGCGGAATCCACATCTGGCAGCGCGAACCATGTTGCTGAAAATGCACCTCGTCGGTCGCCCACAGGTCTACGTTCGGATCTGCCAGTAGGGCCTGGAGTTTTTTTTATGCGCCTTCTGTCGTTCCGGGTTCGCCTGCGCCACCAGAGGACGCGGCTTGCGCAAACGGAATCCCAATTGTCGAAATAGTCTTTGGCACTGGCGCACTCCCAAGCGCGCTCCATACTGTCGTTCGATCCATGCGGCCAAGGTCTTGCCGTCCCATAAATTGCCGCCCATGCCTACCTCTCTCGGGGTCTTCCGAAGAACGGCATCGACCTTCCCCAATTGCTTCGGGCTCAGCCGACGTGGCCGACCAGGGCGTTCACCCTCCTGCAGACCCGCCAACCCCTCCTCTTCGAAACGCCGCACCCAGTATTCGACCGAGCGGGGAGCATCGCCCAGCAAACCAGCGACTTCCGGGCAGGTTAAGCCTTGAGCAACCACGAGCACACCATGCAAGCGGTGATCGTAGCGTGATTCTCCGGATCGTCGAATCTCGTCTTGCAGCCCGAGAACCACAGTTGCGGAGTCGGCAACACAAAGTGCTTTCATGCCTCCATGAAAACATAATCTCTCGAAATGCGCAATTACTTATGTCGCTGCGTTTAGCAGGAGGGAACTGTGCGTCGACACCGGGCGCTGAAGGTTGTATTGGTGTTGGTGGGATTGATTTTTTCGGCTGGTATTTTCCCCGTGACGGAGTCTTTATGGCACCAGAATCAGTCGATGTATACCTTTGACATGATGCTTAGCCTCTATGTCACGCTCGGCATTTTCCTGCTGATAGCAGCGCGTAACCCTTCGGCAAATCGCAGCCTGATCGCGTTCGCAGCATGGTCGTGTTTCGCTCACGCCGCGGTTATGGCGGTGACGGCATTCTCGAAGGGGGCTATCGCGGAGACGTGTGGCGCGTGGCTGTGCTTGTCATCATCGGTGTAGCCCTGATCGTGCTGGCTCCGGCAAAGCAGTCAGGCGAGCGGGTATCGGCAGCCGTTGTGTAGGCTCGCACTTCAGGAGCGCCATGCACGCTTGATTTCGCTAGAGTAAAGAGCAAGAGTATGAGCACAGACTGAAATGATGGAATGCATTGCAGAAGCGTCGCCGCGTTTCAAGGCCAGGATGGCCGGTGTCTCTCAACTGCTCGAAGCCCTGACGGCCGCATTCGGCCAGGTGATCGTTCTCAACAGGCTTGTTGTCTCTGGCAATGCCGCGGCTACAGCGGCCAACATCCTGGGTCACGAGCGGTTATTTTGGTTGGGGTTCGCCTCCTCGCTCATCGGGGTTGCGTTCCATATCGCATGGGTGCTTCTCATGTATGAGTTGCTTAGACCTGTGAACAGGAGCATCTCTTTACTCGCAGCGTTCGTCATTCTCGTGGGATGCGCTATTCAGGCTCTTACCAGCCTTTTGTACCTCGCTCCTCTGCTCATCCTGCAAGGCGGTAGCTCGTTGAGCGCATTTACGGCGGAACAGTTGCAGGCCCTGGCGCTCATGTTTCTCAAATTGAATCAATACGCCTACAACATCGACCTAGTATTCTTCGGATTATGGTGCGTCCTCACCGGCTACCTCATCCTCAGGTCCACCTTCCTGCCTCGAATTCTGGGAGTGCTGTTGGCGATCAGTGGTTTGGGTTATGTGACCTATCTGTACCCGCCGCTCGCATACCATCTGTTCTTCCCCTACCTCGCAGTCGCCTCCGCCCTGGGGGAAATACCACTGGAGCTATGGCTCATGGTGATGGGTGTGAACGCCCAACGGTGGAAGGACCAGGCCAGCGCAGCGGGGGCGTCCCTCCGCACATGAAGGCCGCGGCGTTACTGACGCAGATAGAAGCAGTACCTGCCGCGCGGCGTTGATGTCACATCTGCAAAGGAGCCGAAATGACGGATCGAACTGTTGAAGCGTCGCCGCATCCCAGGGCCAGGATTACCGGTGTCGTTTATTTGCTTTACTTTCTGACGGCGGTATTAGCCGTGTTCTTCATTAGAGGGCTTGTTGTCTCTGGTGACGCCGCGGCTACAGCCAACAACATCCTGGCGCACGAGCGATTGTTTCGGTTGAGTGTGGCAGTCGGTCTCATCGCGACTGCTTTATACATCGCTGTAACGGTTCTCTTCTATGGCTTGTTTAAGCCTGTGAACAAGACCGTCTCCTTGCTCGCAGCGTTCTTCAGCCTCGTGGGATGCGCTATTCAGGCTTTCGGCAGCCTCTTTCAAGTTGCTCCATTAGTCGTCCTAGAAGGCAGTCCGTACCTCAGCGTATTTAAGGTGGACCAGTTGCAGGCCGTGGCGCTGATGTTTATCAAGTTGAATGTTCAAGCCGCCTACATCTACTTGGTATTTTTCGGACTGTTTAACCTCCTAATCGGCTACCTCATTTTCAAATCGACCTTCCTGCCTCGAATTCTGGGCGTGCTGATGGCGCTATCCGGTTTGGGGTGGCTGATGTTTCTGTCACCGCGGCTCGCAAACTATCTGCTCACCTACATTGAAGTTATCGGCATCATCTCCGAAGCATCACTGATGCTATGGCTCCTTGTGAAGGGCGTGAGAGTTGAACGATGGAGGGAGCAGGCCAGCGCGCCGGGGGAATAGCAAACGTAGCGCGCTATGCAACCTTGATTTAAGAACTCGCATAAGGAGGAAAGAGATGGGCGCAGCAGTAATGATGGAACGGATTGCAGAAGCGTCACCGCGTTTCAAGGCCAGGATGGCCGGTGCCCTTAATTTTTTCAGCCTATGTTTAGCGCCGGATTTTTTGGACAGTGAATTGAGTGTATTCATGCGGCGGCTCCGAGTGCAAGGTGTTGCTGGCGAGCTTGGGCGGGCGTGAGGTAGCCCAGGCGCTGGACGATCCAGCGTTGGTTGTAACGCTCACGAAATTCCGCCAGCGCGCACCGCAGTTCCTCGACGTTCTGGAACACCCTGACCCACAGCAACTGCTCCTTCAGCGTGCGAATGAAGCGTTCGACGCAGCCGTTGCATTCCGGCTGGCGCACGAACGACGGCGAAGACTCCATGCCCAGGAAAGCGATTTCCACCTGATAGTCGTCGCTCATGTACTGGCTGCCGTGGTCGTGCCGGTTACGGATGCCCGCCGCCGCGCCGGCACGGAAACCGCCGCAGTAATCGCGCACTCCTTGCCGCAGCGGTTCCAGCGCCTCGAAGCGCGTGGCTTTTTTCGCCGCGTGCAGGCCCACGCATTCCGTGGTGCAGTGATCCACGGCCACGAACACGGTCACATGGCCTTCCTCGACGGTGGTTGTCATGGTGTGGTCGCTGGCCCAGATTTCGTTCGGCCGCGCAGTGATGATCGTGCCCGTATGCGGATTCTCGGCCTTCGGAAACATGCGTGACGGCGCGAGCAGCTGTGCTTCGCGCATTAGCCGCAGCACCCGCGCCTTCGACGTGCGCACTCCCGCGAAGCGCAGCCGCGCCCACACTTTGCGATGGCCCTCGCCGTAAAACGGCGAGGCCGCCAGCACTTCGCGGATTTTCTCGAGCAACGCCGCATCGCTCCAAGCCGTCTTCGGTCCGCGCCGTTGCAGAACCCGGTCGGGTTGTGCGGCGACGGCGCGCTGATGATAGAAACTGGAACGCGCCATCTCCCATTCGCGCGTCACACGCACCACGCCGTAGGTTTTCTTCGTCAAGGGCGAAGCGGCGCGGCTCATGGCTTCGGCCTCCGCCAGACCAAAGGGCGTCCGGCCTCCATGCGGTGGATTTTTTCGCGCAGCAGTTCGTTGCTCATGCTCAGATCGGCGACCAGCGATTTCAGCCGCTGTGTCTCTTCGTTGTCGACATCGACTTCCCGCGCTTTCAGGTTTGCCGCGCCGCCCTCCTGGAACTGATCGCGCCAGCCGGACAGCGTCGCTGCGGTCACCCCCAGTTCGCGCGAAACTGTTTCAAGATCCTCTCCGCGCAGCAGCCGGAGAACCGCTGCAAACTTGCGTTTCGCCGACCACCGGCCCCGGCCGTCACGCCGCTCTTCGGGAGCCCCTCCGCTCGCCCTGCGGGCTCCCTCCGTGGCTCCCGAAGCTGATTCTCTCTCCTTGCTCATACACACCTCCTCGTGATCTCTGATTCATTTTCATCACAATTCGGTGTCCAAGAAAATCCTAGGGCGCTGGAATTTTTTCAGCCTATTGACGGCAGGGTTCACCGAAATCTTTGTTCGCGGCAGGTTGAATTTCGTAGGGGGCTACATCGCGATCTCCAGCATGGTCGTTGTGACACTGCTCCTCTATGACATCTTTAAGCCGGTGCACAGGGGCATCTCTTTGCTCGCCGCGTCCTTCGCCTTCCTCGGACTCACCTTTGAGGCTCTTCGATGGCAGCCTCATGGCGTCAACATCGCCATAGTAATTCACGGATTCTATTGCCTCCTGATCGGTTACCTCATTTTCAGGTCCACCTTTCTGCCTCGAATTCTGGGCCCGCTGATGGCGTTTTCCGGTTTTGGTTGGCTGACCTTTCTGTCAAACCCGCTCGTCAACCATCTATCCCCCTACAATCTGGCCTCCGCCATCCTCGCGGAACTATCGCTGATGCTGTGGCTCCTCGTGATGGGCGTAAACGTTCAACGATGGAAGGAGCAGGCCAGCGCCCCGGTCGAGTGACGAACCACTCGAAGTAATCAACATGCCTGGTACTCGGACAACTGAAATCTTGCAGACTACCCCGAAGTCCCGATCTGGGAAGTTGCTCCCATGTCGCTTCCAGCCGATTCCGGGTGACGGGCTACTCGGAACTTACAGCTCCACGGATCATAACTTCCGGATTGCCGACCAGGACTAAGCCGCTGGCGTGGCGGACGCTACGCGTGAGGCGAGCGGAAAAGTTGGGTAGCTGACGTAGTGTGGGTCACGGAGAGAGGAGACTCCTGTGACCCGTTTACGCAAGATGATGTTGGAGGAACTCCAACGTCGCAACTATTCTGCCATCACCACACGTAATTACCTGCGAGTCGTGGCTGGCTTCGCTAAGTATTTTGGCAAGTCCCCCGACAAGCTTGGCCCCAACGAACTTCGAACCTATCAAGCCTAGCTGCTGCAAGACCGCAAGCTGACGCCCGGCACCGTGGTCAACCGGGTCGCGGCTCTGCGATTCTTTTTCGTGAAGACTCTGAAGCGCCACCAGTTCCGCGATTTCTTGCCCTATCCCCAGGACCGGCGCCGACTGCCGACGGTGTTGAGCCGAGAAGAAGTTTCGCGCCTGATCAATGCGGCAGGGACACTGTTTCGACGCACGCTGTTGATGACCCTCTACGGCACCGGCATGCGACGCGCCGAACTCGCACGCCTCAAGGTGAGCGCTATCGATAGCCAGCGGATGATCCTCCGCGTGGTGGCCGACAAGGGCGGCAAAGATCGTGATTTGCCTTTAAGTCCAGCCCTGCTGGAGATCCTGCGCGAGTATTGGCGCTGGCGGAAACCGCGACTCTATCTGTTCCCCACGCGCACCTGCAGCCGAAGCCTCGATCAGCCGATCTCGGACAAAACCGTGTGGATCGCCTGTAGCGAGGCCGCGCGCCAGGCGGGCATCAGCAAACGCGTGACCCCACACACGCTGCGTCATAGTTGGGCAACACACTTGTTGGAGGCCGGCACCGACCTGCGCACCATCCCGGTGCTGCTCGGTCATGGCGATCTGGAAACTACCGCTCAGTACCTGCATCTGTCGCAGCGACACTTGCAGGCGGTCACGAATCCGCTGGACAGTCTCTCTTTGTCCAGCGTTGAGAACATCAACCGTACCTTTAAGCGCAAGAACAAGGAATGACTCGGCCCACCCTGGAGGTGGCCGACATCCTACGCGCGCAAGGCGAACACTTCCTGGACCGTTATCGATCCAGCTTCGACTTCCAGCAACTCAAAGCGTTTCGTGCCATTCAGCGCTGTCGTACCGCAGCACTGGGTGGCCACCGGGATATTTGCCTGCGCTGTGGTCATCAGACCATCTCTTACAACTCGTGCCGAAATCGCCACTGCCCCAAGTGCCAGACTCAAGCGCGCCAGCGCTGGCTGGCGGCCCGCGAGCGAGAACTCCTGGGCACCAGCTACTTCCATGTAGTGTTCACGGTGCCTCAGGAACTCCATGTGCTGGCCTTGGACAACCCCCGTTTGTTCTATGACCTGCTGTTCACTGCCCGCGCACAAACCTTGCTGGAGATCGCGGCTGATCCCCAGCACTTGGGCGCGGAAATTGGCGTGATCAGCATTCTGCACACCTGGGGGCAAAACCTGTTGCTGCATCCCCACATCCACTGCGCCATTCCCGCAGGCGGAATATCGCCAGACCACCGTCGTTGGATCCGTCCTCGATGTCCTTTTTTCCTGCCTGTGAAGATCCTCAGCCGCGTCTTTCGGGGAAAATTCCTGGCCGGTCTCAAACGCCTCTACCGCGGCAAAAAATTATATTGCGCCGGTCCCGCCGTGACTCTGGCCGACTCCACGCAGTTCGCCAAACTGATCCGCCGCCTGCACCGCCACGACTGGGTGGTCTATGCCAAGCCTGCCTTCGGTGGCCCTCTGCAGGTGTTGCGCTATCGGGGCCGCTATACTCACCGCGTAGCCATTTCCAATCATCGCCTGCTGGCCTTCGAGCAAGAGCGCGTCACCTTCCGCTGGAAGAATTACACCCACGGCGGCAAGCAAGGCCAGATGACCCTTGCCGCCACGGAGTTCCTGCGCCGCTTCTTTCTGCACGTGCTCCCCAAAGGGTTCGTACGCATCCGCCACTTCGGCTTCCTGGCGAATCGCTGGCGTGTCTCTCGCTTGGCACTGTGCCGGCAACTGCTGGCTTCCGGTTCCCCTGCATCCGCAGAAACCGGAGCCTGTCAAAGCCCCTCCGGTAGTTCTACCCTTTGGCACTGCCCGCGTTGCGGCGCGGCCATGATCGTGATTCAGAGATTTACCGCTGCGGAATTATCAACATGCGCTTCCTTCGATTCCTCGTAGCGTTTTTCCCTAGCCGCGCTCTGCAGGCGTGCTCTGTCACGCCGACCCATCCGTGTGTTCACTCCGTACCGACACTGTTCTGCGCGACTGTCTGCACGTGCTCCTGCAGAAATCTTGGGTGCCGTCGACGATCTCTGCGCGCTCTTTTCTGTTCGCCAACCTTCTTCCAACTCCACACTCGGTACCAAACTGCCATTCAAAGCCCATAACTCAACGCGTCCGCCGCAAACGCCAGCGGCTTCCTCCTAGTCTCCTTATCGAAAACGCCTCGAATGTAATCCTTCGCCTTCCCGACAACTCCTCGCCCGAGGCGTTTCCGATCAAGGCTAGCGACTTGTCGGGACTTAGCCGCGCAGTCCGATGATAACTTCCGAGTAGCCGAGAATTCGAATTTGGTTCCCCCGCATTTCGGGAGCAGGAAAGCGAGCGGTCGAATAAATCGTGCCGGTTGTCGGGAAACAGCAATTCAAGAGGCAGGAACCGTGAGTTACGAGTTCCAAACTACTCGGGGGAGCTGTTTTTCGCGAGATTCCCATTCGGGACCGGAAAGGATTCGCGGGGCAACCTCGATCAGGCGGGGAGTAAGTTTGAAAACGCTGGCGGCGTTCCATGGGCGGCCGTCCCGGTTGCGATACTCACGCGCATTGAGAGCATCGGCCATGCTCTTGAATGACACGTCTTGGACGATCATCTCGGTGAGGAACTTAAGGGTCTGCATTTCCAGGGGGTCGTCTTCCAGATGGCGGCAGTCCGAAGCGATGCGCAGACCGAAGGGGATCTCCTCAGAGCCAAGCTCGACAGGTGCCTCTGGGGGCTCGGCAGACACTTCCACTTCGCGTTCCCACTCCAGGGCGACCAGCCTCCAACCGGCATCGTACATTCTCGACAAGTCTAGCGAGGTCGGCAGAATACTGACTCTTTTACGAATACGATCGATCTTTTTCATGAGCGCACCTCCGGGAAGTCATCCGCGGCAAAGTCGAGAAAACCCTCACCGTGGAAGCTAGTGCACTCAGTGTGCCAACTTCAACGGTGGTAGAAATTAAAGAAAATCAATACGTTAGTACCGTCTTCCTGCTAAGAGGATCCAGGAAAGTGTCCGTTTGTGGCATGCGGATGTCGCGCTGCCGGACATCGCCAGCTTCTGGCCGACAAAGGTGTCCTCGGCTGGAGGGACGTGAACACTTGGACTTGAAGGTTATCAAGAGTTGACCGGCTGAACGCGCTCTGAGGCGCTTCTGAACGATTAACGCTACCGGAGAAGTCCTATAAAAGGGAATGTCAAGAGAAAAACCTCCCCGTCGGCTCAATGCCGATTCTTTTTTATCCCGGCATTCAGCCCAACTGCTTGAACATGCACTCTCGATCTGAGAGTGGTCTTCCTCAGGCCCAGAGTCATGGTTCGTCTCCGCGCACGAAGCGGAGAGAAACTTTCCTCTTCCCTGTGGTTCCATTTCACTTTCGTGACGGCGCCATTCATTTTCTGAAACAACAAGCCTGATGGTTGTCCACCGGATAGGTGGCAATGCATGGTCCTATTGGAGACTCGTGGCCTATGGCTTTCTTCGATTGTCCGAGAGGGCATAGGGTGGGTCCGGAGACTCGCGTGTTGGTCACACGGGCCTGACTTGTCCGATTGATACTTCCCCTCGAATCGAGCGTCCCAAGAAGCCGATGGCCACCGCCAGCAAATGGTTCTCAGGGATGGAACGGACTCTTAGCCAGAGACGCTCAAGCTGCTTGTGGTTTCAACTCGTTGGCGTCGAAACGTACCTCCTTCTTCCACACGATCAGGGTGATCGCGGCAATCTTCCTCGCTAAGGTCAAGCGCGCCATCGTGGGCTTCCTCCCCTTAGCTAACAAAGCCTCGTAGAAAACCTTTAGCGGCCCAGCTGCGTTGCTGGCTCTCATCGCCGCACCCTTGAAAATATCTTTGAGGTCGTGGTTGTGGTCCTTATTTAGACCACGAACCGTCGCGGGTTTCTTGGAACGTTGCAGCTGCCCTTCCACAACGCGGTATTGTGCGCTGTCATGCGTTTCCAACCCCAGACCGCTGTAGGTCCACAGTTGTCGCTTGGTGCGGAAACGGTGCGGCGTCTGCATCAGGGCCATCAAAAGGGCTGCCCGGATCGGTCCGATCCCCGGAATCTGGCGCAACAGTTTCCACGCCTTCTGTTTTTTGGCTTCAAGCAATAGATCCCGCCGCACCTCCTGGCGCAAGAGTTGCAAGACATCGAGCTGTTGGTAGTAGTGTTCGGCGCGTCGCCGGACGCCGGCTTCACTGATCTTACCGAGCCATTCCGCACGGTGACGTGGTGCATACACTTCGTTGCTGGCACAGGGAATAGCCCAACTGCGATACAGCGCCTTGAGCCGATTCATGACCCGCGTGAGGTCTTTGGTGATGGTCAGATAACTGCGCGCCAGCTCCTTCAACGTTCGCAACCCGTGCTCTCCGTGATAGACCGACTGGATCTTCTTCATGTACAACTGTTCGGCCAGCTTCCGTGCATCGATTCGATCACTCTTGCTGCCATCCTTCAGTAAGGCAATCTTTCGCGGGTTACACACCACGACTTCCGTGACGTGTGGCTTCAGCAGGTCGTACAGCCAGGCCGCCCAGGTTCCTTCTTCAAAAGTGACGTGCAAATCTCCGCGCAGCCCTTGGATAAACTGCAGAATGGTGCTGGCCTTGGTTTCGATGACGCATTCCATCACTACCTTGCCGACGGAGTTCATCACCGCGATCGAAATGCTTTCCTTGTGCACGTCCATGCCGATATATTTGGTGCTGATCATAGAGGGTGTTCCTTTCTGTAGGGGATGAGGTAAACGCTCAAAACCTACCCTGAAAGGAGCGCCCTTTTATAATGTGTGGATAGCCGCGCTTCCCTCCGTGCCAACATCCGTGAGACAAGTCTAGTACCCTTAATTAATGAGCAGGGCGAGAAGGAATAGGGACGAGATGAACGGGAATTCTCTTGGTGTTGTTCTTTCTCCTGGGGGTTTGGCTGGCGCGGAACAGAGCGAAGGCTCGCTTTTTGAGCCGCAGCGGAGTGCAGCGGCAGCCAAAGCGGGCGCTACGCTGGGCTCCTCGTCGCGACCTGATTCGGAGGTCGTGGCCAAGCCCAAGCGTCGTACTTTTTCCACCGAGTACAAGATCCGTATTCTTGGAGAGGCTGATTCTGCTTCCGCCGTTGCCGGTGGAATTGGTGCACTCCTTCGCCGGGAGGGTTTGTATTCCTCGCATCTGACGAGCTGGCGGCGAGAACGCGCCAACGGCATTTTCCAGGCCCTGAAGCCGCGCCAACGCGGGCGCAAATCCGAGCGTGATCCACTGGCGGACGAAAACGAAAAGCTGCGCCGCCAGGTAGGCCAATTGACGGAAAAACTCCGCAAGGCGGAGATCATCATCGACGTGCAAAAAAAAGTGGCGGCGCTGTTGGGCCGTCCGATTCCGGAAGCGGACCCGGAGGAGAACTCCTGATGGCCGCCGTCACCGAACTGGCCACCACCGCGGGCATCCCGGCGGCCTGTCAGGCGCTGGCTCTGCCGCGGGCTTCCTTCTACCGCAAACTTCATCCCTGTTCTTCGGCTTCGCCGGTTTCCCGGCGGCGGTCGGCCCGGGCGTTGGGTGCGCAAGAAAAAGAAACCGTGCTGGCCTGCTTGCACGAAGAACGTTTTCAGGATCGCTCGCCAGCCGCTGTTTATGCGACGTTGCTCGATGAAGGCCAATATCACTGCTCGATCCGCAGCATGTATCGCGTGCTCGACGAGCACGGCGAATCGCGCGAGCGCCGCGACCAGTTGACCCATCCGCCTTATAAGAAACCGGAACTTTTGGCCACCGCTCCCAATCAGCTCTGGAGCTGGGACATCAGCAAGCTGCTCGGACCCGTCAAGTGGACCTACTTCTACCTCTACGTGATCCTCGATATCTTCAGCCGTTACGTTACCGGGTGGATGGTCGCTTATCGCGAAAGCGCGGAGTTGGCCAAGCGACTGATCGAGGAAAGCTGCAAGAAACAACGCATCCAGCCTGGGCAACTCACGCTGCATGCCGATCGCGGCACGTCGATGAGTTCCAAGCCGGTAGCTTTTCTACTCGCCGATCTAGGCGTCACCAAGCCGCATAGCCGGCCGCACGTCTCTGACGACAATCCGTATTCCGAGAGTCAGTTCCGTACCCTGAAGTATCGGCCGGAGTTCCCGGACCGCTTTGGGTGCATCCAGGACAGCCGTGCTTTCTGTCAGGGATTTTTTCGTTGGTACAACGAAGAGCACCGCCACTCCGGCGTGGGCTTGCTGACGCCAGCGATGGTTCACTATGGTCAGTCCGAAAACATCCTGCGGCAACGTCAAGAAGTGCTCGCTGTGGCCTACCAGCGTCACCCGGAGCGCTTGGTACGAAGCGCTCCCCAACCACCGGCCCTTCCCAGCGAGGTCTGGATCAACAAGCCGGTTCTAATCACATGAAAAAACTCACTAAATTCCGTGAGTACCTGTCTCAAAGTCGTTGACACGCGCCGCTTTTCGAGCGTCTATTCACAAAACAAACGTATATCCTTCTTTTAATTCGTTAGACTCGCATTTATCGATCGCCTAACCTGCGGGTAACAAGAGGTGGTTGCCGATGCTTGCCTGTCAAAATTGTGGCTATCCTATGCTGGTTGATCCTGCCACGGAACTCACTCCCGATTGGAACTATCGCTCCCAATGCGAGTATTGCGGTCAGGAACAATACGGCCCCCTGTACTACGGCGCTTTCTACCCAACTCCCCAGATCATCCCCAAGGCCGAGTCTGCATAACTGGTCGGTCACATCCCTGATAAACGCTAGTGCTTTACCGGATGCGCGTTGTCGTTGAGGGATCGAACGGGGGTCGGGAGTTCTGCGCGCGTCCGGTAAAGCCGTTTGGACGTGGCCGCCCGTGTTTGCGGTGGACGCGGGCCCTATGCAAATTCAATTGTGGGAAGGAGCGGTATCGAGGCGTGCCGAGACTGTGCCGCAGGGCACGACACATGACGCGGTGCGCGCCGAAATTGACTACGGGGAAAAAGTGTCGCAAAGACTGTGGTTGAAGAAGCTGGAAGAAGGGATTGATTGGGCGACAAGGCACAGCGGTACGGAGCGCCCCGAAGAACGCGGAGTTTTCGAGTTGGAGAGCGTGGTTTCATGCCGCAGAGCGGATGCGTGGTGGAGAACGAAGTTGGATTTCGGCAGCGGTGAGTCGCTCGATGACCTTCATCGGTCCACCGCACTTAGGGCAGCGCCAAGAATCGGGGAAGTCTTCGGTGCCGGAACCGTGTTGTTCGGCTTGCGGCTGTTGTGCTGATCCCGAGAACTGCAAACAAAGGGGTAGGAGCGTGGCGCGTTTGCGGTTGGCCAGGAAGCCGAAGTTACGGATGCGCACAAAGCTTTTCGGAAGGATGTGCAGTAGGAAGCGGCACAAAAATTCCTCGAGCGATAGGGGCAGCAACTTCTGTTCGTTGTGGTGAGCAGAATCACGCCAGCGAAAAGTGACTGGGCCATCGGTGAGGGAGACCAGGCGATGGTTGGAGATGGCCACGCGATGAGTGTAGCGGCCCAGATAGTGCAGCACATATTCGGGGCCACCGAAGGGACGTTTCAAGTACACCACCCAGTCTTGTCGAAACAGCGGCCGCAGCCAGGCGGCAAAGATCTTGGGTTGAGCGAGGAGTTTCAGATCTCCCTCGAAGCGGAGCTGGCCATTCTGAAAAGCCTGCTCGAGCCCAGCAACGAACTTGCTGCGAAAGATTTCCCGCAACACTTCCCTGGGAAGAAAGTAGTTGCCTCGTGAACGAACCCAGCGGGTGTGATCGAGTGAGAGGCCACCGGCAGGAACGACACAATGGACATGGGGATGAATTTTGAGTTGCTGACTCCAAGTGTGTAACACGCTGAAGAAGCCGATTTCCGCGCCGAGGTGTCTCGGATGGCGTGCCACTTCGAGAAGGGTTTCCGCACTGGTGCGGAACAGGAGACCGTAGAGGACCTTCTTGTTCTGCAGCACCAGTGGAGCCAACCGATGGGGCAGTGTGAAGACCACGTGCAGATAGCGGGTCGGGAGAAGCTCTCGTCGACGCACAGCGATCCAGCGGTCCCGAGCAGCGGTCTGACACTTCGGGCAATGGCGGTCGCGGCAGCTGTTATAGGAGATGGGGGCACGATGTCCGCAGCGCATACACTCATCGAGATGACCACCGAGAGCGGCGGTACGACAGCGCCGAATGGCCAGCAACACTTTGCTGTGCTTCCAACGGAGCCAGTGGCGATTTCGTTCGATGAAGGCATCTCCCGCGGCGCGGATCAGATCGGCCACCTCGAGCGGTGGCCGGGCCATCTACTCCTCCTGTGGCGGACGGCCCTTGAGCGGCAGTGAATCCAACGGACTCGAGGCCATATGCAGGTGACGTTGGGAGAGATGCAGGTAGCGGGCCGTCTCTTTCAGATGGTTATGACCCAACAGGATCTGAATGGTGCGCAGATCGGCGCCAGCCTCGAGTAGATGCGTGGCAAAGCAGTGCCGCAGAGTGTGCGGATGAACCGCTTGCCGGAGGCCTGCACGCTGGGCGGCTTGCTGGCAGGCGAGCCAAACGGTTTTCGTATTGATCGGCTGATCGGCGCAATGGTCGTGATCGCCCGGAAAGAGCCAGACCCTGGGTTTTCGGCGTAAGCGATGCCAGTGCTCACGGAGCTCTGCGAGCAATTTGGAGCTGAGCATCACGTCGCGGTCTTTGCGCCCCTTACCGCCTGGGATGTGAATGACCATTCGTTGCTTGTCGATGTCGCTGAACTTTAGGCGCGTCAATTCGGCGTTCCTGGCGCCGGTGGCGTAGAGGGTCATCAGCAGAGTGCAATGGAAGGAAGTGCCGGCCGCCTGAATGAGTTGAGCAACTTCTTCCTGGCTGAGGATCGCTGGCAGGCGATGGCTCCCTTTCGGATAGGGAGTGTCGGCGATGCTCCAGGCTCTCTTGAGCGTCTTACAGTAAAAGAACCTCAAGGCTGCCAGACGGACCGCGACGCTACTCGCTGACAACTTGCGCTTCTCAAATAGCTCCGCTTGGTATTCGCGAATGTGTCGAGGGCCTAAGCGATCCGGGGAGCAGTTGAAGTGTCGAGCAAAATCCTCGACTGTGCGGATGTAGGAACGTGTGGTATGTTGAGCGTAATTACGACGCTGGAGTTCTTCCAGCATTATTTTTCTGAGATGGGTCACAGGGACCTCCTGGTGACCCAAAACTTATCTCAAGCCATCGAGCAACCAACGTTCTCCTACCTCACGCGAAGCGTCCGCCGCCGGGCGGCTACGTTCAAACGCGGTTACCGGACAACTCAGTACTGGAACACGCAAACTTCGAGTGGCACAATTGGGCGCAGGCGGGAGGTTTAGCGCGACATGTTCATCCTGAAACGACCCACCCGCCCTGTTTGCATCAGGATCTCATGACGATGAAGCGTCGCGAGCGAAAGCGGAAGCTCAAACAGGACTCGAAGCCAACGGAGCAAGTCATGATCCGGGGTGAGACCCAGCAGCCTGCGAGTCTCGCCGCGATGCAGGTTGAAATCGAAAACTCTGCGAGTCCTGTCGTGATGTCTGCCGATACGAAAAAGCCTGCCCCGAATTCTGCGTCGCCCACCGGGGCCGACCGGCGCACTCATCCTCGGTATGCCTTCACTGCTTCCGTTGAGGTTGTAGCGGCCGAGCCCGACGCACGGGTCAAAACACGCGTGCGCGATTTGAGCCAGCAAGGCTGCTACGTGGACACGGACAGGCCACTCGCTTTAGGAACCGCCACGGATGTACGCATCACCAAGGGCGCAAAATCGTTTGAAGCCCGCGCAAGAGTCGTCTACAACCAACCGAGTAAGGGCATGGGTCTGATGTTTACTGCCGTGGAGCCAGAACAGCTTGGGACTCTCAATACATGGATTGCCGAGTCCCGCGAGACCTCGTGGCTCGCGGCTAATCGCCGCAGGAGTCAGCGGGTCCTGATGAAAATCCCGGTGCGAGTCTCAGGTCAGGTCGGTGTCGGATTGCCGTTTGAAGAAGAGACTCACACTCTGGCGATCAGTGCCCATGGAGCGTTGATTGTCGTCGCGGCGCCGGTGTACCGAGGACAGCGGTTCACTCTGTCGAACGTCCAGACAAAAGCGGCGCTGGAGTGTGTTGTGGTCCACGTTGACAGGTTTCCGGGTGAGCAAATTCAGGTGGGAGTGGAGTTCATGCTGCCCCATCCGACATTCTGGCGCGTGGCCTTCCCGCCGAAAGACTGGACCCCGCGCCACCCCGACGCGAAATCCGGGTAAGAGTGGCCCGCCTTGGAAGGCGGCCGCGCCGGCCGCCGTCTGCGATCTTTCGCGTTCCCAGGGGGAAGGCAGCTCGACAGGGTGTACAATGCCAGGATTCCCAGCTCAAGGAGGGTAAGCGTGATTACACTGCGGGGAATTGTGTGCAAGGGCTTCGGTGGAATCGTGGCTGTGGCTTTAACCATGGGCGTCCACACTTTCGGTCAATCCAAATCGGCTCCCGTAGACCCGGGCGTGCGCGGAGGCCCGGCGGGTGCCGGCACTCCGCTGAAGGGTCTGACTGCGGACGAGGCGGCGTTCTTCCAGGATGGGCTGGCGAGGTTTGCGGAAATCGAGGCCGTGACCAAAGGGACGAACAATGGCCTGGGTCCCCGCTTCAACTCCAACCAGTGTTTGTCTTGCCATTCGCAGCCGGGAGCAGGGGGATCGAACCCGGCGCAAAACCCGTTGATCGCAGTGGCCGCCTTGAATGGGGCAAAGAACACTGTGCCATGGTTCATCACGCAAAACGGTCCGGTCCGCGAAGCGCGGTTCAAGAAGAGCAACGGAGTTAGTGACGGCTCAGTGCATGACCTCTTCGTGATTACCGGGCGAACGGACGCTCCCGGTTGCAACATCGCGCAACCCGACTTCCTGCCCGCGGGAAATCCGCTTACGGGCCAAGGGGGGAATCCAAACATTATTTTCCGAATCCCCACTCCTCTTTTTGGCGCGGGGCTGATCGAAGCGATTCCAGACTCGGCCATCCTGGCGAACATGAAATCCAGCGCATCGGAAAAGTCGGCATTGGGTATTTCCGGGCACGCGAACTCTCACCTGAGCGGAAATGTGAACCTTAGCGCAAACGACGGGACCATTACGCGATTCGGATGGAAGGCGCAGAACAAATCGCTGCTGATGTTCGCGAGCGAGGCTTACAACGTCGAGATGGGAGTCACGAACGAACTTTTCCCGCAAGAGAGGGACGAAACGCCTGGCTGTCTTTTTAACCCCACGCCTGAGGACACCCTTAACTTCACGCCTACTCCCGCGGGCAGCGGCAACCCCAACACGGCAGTCATCTCCGACATCGAAGCCTTTGCCAACTTCATGCGGATGCTGGCCCCGCCCGCTCCGGCGCCCGCCACACCGTCCAGCGAGAAAGGACGCGCCACTTTTGCAGCCATTGGCTGTGTCCACTGCCATAATCCCTCGTTTACCACGGGCGCAAAGATCGCGAGCGGCTCCTCGACCAGCCCGAGCGCTGCGCTGTCCAATCAAACGGCGAATCTTTACTCTGACCTTCTTGTCCACCACATGGGCAAAGGGCTTGCCGACGGAATCGCGCAAGGCGGCGCCGGCCCCGACGAGTTCCGAACCGCTCCCCTCTGGGGCGTCGGTCAACGCGTCTTCTTCCTGCATGATGGACGGACGACCAACCTGGTGGAGGCCATACGGGATCACCAGAGCCGTGGCAGCGAGGCAAACAAGGTCATCGAACATTTCAATAGGCTGACAACTCAGGAGCAGCAGGAACTTATCGATTTCCTGCGCTCGCTCTAGCGAGAAAGCCCTCTAACGCGCATTGCCAAATTGTTTTCTGAATGCGCGGCACTCGTGCGCCAACGCTGAGCGGATTCCGCATCACGATTGCGCCGGGCGTTACTTTTTGACTTGAATGGGCTTCTGCCCGGCAGGCTTGGGAACGAAGATGTCCTGCCAGACGAGGCCGCACTGCTTGACCATCTGGATCGGATATTCTAGCCGTCCGAGGTTGGCGTCGGCATTGTTCGTTCCGAAGGAGAACTTCGCGCCTGCGGCTTTGGCCGCCTTGATAAAAGCAGCACTGGGAATCTTGTAACGGTTGTTGATCTCGATGGCGACGTCGTTCTTCACGGCTGCGTCGATCACTTTGCTCATCCGCTCGGGCGTCCACAGCGCATCGTACTCGCCCGCAATCTGGTCCGGCAGGAACGTGGCATTCGCGTAGATGTCGATGGGTTCGTGCATCACGCCCATGATGCGTTTCACGTACATGTCCATGAAAGCCTGCTTGTCCTTGATTTCACCGACGTCCTCGTTAATCCAGAGCCGCATGCGCTTGCCGTTGTCGTCGGTGAAGGTCATGGCATCGGTGAAACAATAGTCAAAGCGGGCAACAGACTCAGGCGAGGCAAGCGTCATCCATTCGCGGCCTTCGCCTTGCAAAGCTACGAAGCACGGCTGGCCTTTCATAGTCTCGAGGTACTCACGCACGCTATCGTCGCTGTGAACAGGAAAGCCCAGGCCGCAATTGATGGCGATGCCATAGTTGATGCCCAAGCGGCGGGAGTTTGCCAGAGCCTGCTCGATCGTTAGCCCGCCCTTCAGGTGAACGTGATAATCCACTAGCGGATAGTTCTCCGTGCCAAGGCGGATAATGTCGCGGTAGATCTCGTCCACTTCGGGCCGCTCGTTGGAGATTGGCGCGAGGTTATCGGGCAGCGGACGGACGCGGATGTTCTTGAAGTACGTGGTGCTCCCCGGGTCGTGCCCCTGGAGCGCGAACGTGCCGTGATTGATGACGCGCTGGAAATTGAGATCGGCCCGGAACGGCGGGTCGGGCTCGACGTAGTCCACCACGAGCATGTCGTTCAGCCGGATCTGCACCTGCTTGCCGCGAACCAGGATGTTCATCCGGAACCACTCGTTGTCGTTGACCAACTGCTTGTAGACGTTGCGCATGGCGTAGAGGGAACCCGTCTTTTTCCGCTCTTTGTATCCGTTTGCGCCTTCGTGCGTGTTGGCTACCTGCACCTCGAATCCCGCTGCAGGCCAGCCTGAGGGCTGATACGCGGTGTGGAAGTAGATGCCGGAGTTCGCACCCGGCCGTGTCATCACATCCGCGCTTAGCTCAAAGTTCTTGAAATCAGCGTTGTGCACGGAGCCCACATAGAAGAGGTGCGTCCGGTCGCCGTGGACAACAATCTGGCCGTCCACGACTTTGAATGTATCCGCATGCTCGTTGGGTTTCCATCCGTCAAGCGACTTGCCGTCAAACAGTGAAATCCAGTCTCTGGAATCGTCATTGAACGCGTAGGCGGCCGCTGGTGCGGCCAGCAATAAAGCGATCAGATCGCGACGCGTCAGTGTCGGCATGATTCCTCCCTGTCAGAATCGGAACCAAAGCCGCCAGTATAGTCCAGCACGACCCTTCGGTTCAGAACTTTAGGCGGGTGACGCCACCCGCCCGCCAAATCCATCTCCGTGTTATCTACGGAGCGTCGCCTTGCACCGGGTGGGATGGAGCAACAAATCTAGCGCGTTCACGATTCCCCCGATGAAGATGTTTGCATTTTGCATCGCAAGGACCGAGCAACCTTCACCGTTATCCACCGCTACCGCCAAGCCCCCGGCGTCCTTGACTGTTTTCAGCAGCAACTCATCATTATTGCCGTTGCCGAAGGCGGCTATCTGAGAAGGGTTATTCTGCTCTGCATGAATTTGCTTCAGAATGTTGTGGCGTCCGGGACATTTGTATATTTCCAGCGTCAAAGGCAGCCCGGCGAGTTCATCACTTGCGGTACCGGATGAATCGGCGGAAAGCACATAAATATCAACACGCTCACTTAGACTTCTCAGTTGATCTCCGACACCGCGAATAAGTTCCCTGTCAAATGAGAGGGTACCCGTGTAGTCCGACACGATGCGCTTGATAAGCAAGGGAGTGGCGAAGAATGGAATTGTTATCTCAATGCCCGGTTTGCCCATGAAAGATCTCTCCGGACGCTGAGTTTATCACCGGGACGGAAGGACCGGGGGGTGGGGCAGGCTCCGTGCTGGCTGCGATACATGGGGGGGATATCAGTCTGGAAGGATAGAGGGCGTGGCACCCGGCGCGAGTGGCTCAGCGTGGAACTTTTCCTCGCCAGCGAAGCCAAGCGCACATGCAGCGATGTGCGAAATCAACGGGCTCACAATACATCAGCGGGCAGCCTCCCACGATGCAGGATATGCCAGCCCGCGCGCACTCCTGCGTTGCCGCCGCCGACACACTCCCTTGGCCAAAAGACCGGTGGAACCAGATACGCCTGACGTTTCGGGCCGCGGCCTGCCGAACGACTTGCTCCGCGACGCAGGGATGCGTGGCGATGACCAGGCCATCCAGATTACCGGGTATGCTGGCAAGGTCCGGATAACATTTTACGCCTTCGACTTCGGAAGCGTTCGGGTTGACGGGAAACACTTCGTAACCAGAGTTGCGCAGTTTGCCGAACACGGCGTTCGCGGCGCTATCTCGCCCGCGAGAGACACCAGCGACGGCGATACGCTTTCCGCTCAGAAAGTCCGCAATGAGCGCGGGCAGTGGCCGCATCGGGATGTCCTCGGTCAGATTCAACCACTGCGCACGTTCCGCAGCAAGGGCACCGGCAGGACGGTTCTGGGAGCGACAGAAATGTTGCACGTGCAACAGTTCGGCAGGAACACGGAAAAAGGAGAAGGCAGCCCGAGCGCAGGGACGGGGGCACGATGTATCGTGCCCCTACGAATTAAAGAGGGAGACCCCGGCGCTAATTGCTCCAGCCGCCGTCGATGATGTGAATCGTGCCGGTGGTATAGGAAGATTCGTCGGAGGCGAGGTAAACCGCAAGGTGGGCGACTTCCTCCGCCGTGCCGATGCGGCCCATCGGCTGGCGCGCAATGAAAGCTGCTCTGGCCGCCACGGGATCCGCGTTCACATTAATGCGCTCTTCGAGGGAGGGCGTTTCCACAGTTCCGGGACAGATGGCGTTGACTCTGATCCCGTGCTGTACGACATCGGCTGCCAGGCAGCGCGTCAAGCCGATCACCGCACCCTTGGTGGTGCCATACACAAAGCGGTTGGGCGTTCCCTTGATGCTGGAAGCGACCGAGGCCATGTTGATGATGCTGCCGCTGCGGCGTTTGATCATGGCGGGCAGAAACGCGCGAATGAGCCGGTACATCGAGCGCACGTTGAGATCAAAGCTCTTTTCCCACACCGCCTCATCGCAATCGAGGATCGTGCCTTGATGCACCCAGCCGGCGCAGTTAAACAGGATGTCTGGCGCGGGATGATGGGCTGCAAATGACCGGATGGCTTCCGGATCGGTGACATCCAATCGCGCGGTCTGAATGGCAGGCGAATCAGCCGCCAGCTTGGCGAGTGCCGCTTCGTTGATATCAGTGGCCACAACACGCGCGCCCTCCGAAGCGAATTGCAGCGACGCGGCGCGGCCGATGCCCTGGCCCGCGGCGGTGATGATGACACTCTTACCGCTCAACCTGGAACTCATGGTATCCCTCCTGAAGCCGTCTGAAGCGTCGCCGACTCTTCCTTCGGCGCACAGGCTTATGCCGCATACAAATACTACAAGAGAGACGGCGGTGTGAAACACGCCAGCACAAGAAAAGCCTGTTCACAGAGCGGGTGTTCTGCTGGTGGACGCGATGCGAATCAAATGGGTGTCCCCGAGGGTGTTGCCTGCGGGATCGAACACGATGGCTCCGCTGACGCCTGCGAATCGATTGCCCGCGGCCAGATAGTCTCGCAGGCGGGAACGGTTCGCTCCGGCCACACGCAACGCCTGTGCCACCAAATGTACGGCATCATAGGTTTGCATCGCCGCGAAACTTGGCCAAGCGCCGGTCTTCGCAAGATAGCGTTCCTGAAACGCCAGCGTGTCGTTGTGCGTTGCGCCCGCAGCCGGAGCCGTTACCCAAATTCCTTGCGGAAGTCCACTCGGGGCAGGCGTCCCGCCATCGGCCAGGTTGAACGCATTGCCCGCAACGGACGCAGCCGCCTTTCGGCACACATAAACCGGTCGCGCGAAGTTGTCTGCGCTAAGCAAGGGAAGAAGCCGTGCGGCCAACAGCGAACTTGTCCAAAGAACAATCGCATCCGGCGCGCTGGCCTGGACCCGTGTGGCGATCGCTTCCAGGTCCACGCCCGATGAAGGAATTCCCAAGCGTTCGGGCGGAATGCCATGGAGACGTTTCACGGCTTTCTCGAATTCGTCACTGCCGACGCGGCCGTCGTGATCGGCTTCCACAAGCAGCAAAACTTTTTTTGAGAGTCCGGCTTGATAAATCCGCGAAGCGATGGCGCGCGCTTGGTCCTCATCGCTGGGTCCCAGACGAAAAATCCAGGGAATGTTGATTTGCGTGGTCGTCGCGTCGCTCGCCAGCGTGACAATCGGAATGCCAATCTTGTTGGCGATCTGCTCGGCCTGATGCGCGATATTGCCGTCATAAGAGGTGATCAGCGCGGCAACGCGCTCTTCAGCGATCAACTGGACCATCTCGCTGCTGGCTTGGCCCCACTTTTCCGCCTGGTTGCGCACCGCGAGCGCCAGATGACGCCCGTCCGCGAGCGGCCCCGCGGCCTCTTCCTCCGCCAGCGCCATGTCCGCGGCTGCCAGCAAAGACTGGCCTTCTGTTGCACTTGTGCCGTGCAACGGAAGGAGGAGCCCGATCTTCACCGTTGCGCCCGGAAGATTCGCGGCGTTGTCGCGCCCGGGTCCGCGATAAGCGACACCGTTGCGGTCGAGAGTCGCATAGGGAGTTTGCGAAGTGATTTCGTCCTGGGCAGCAGCGGAATTGGGGAAAACGGCCATGCCCAGAAGTAGCAATGCTACCCATCGTAGCAAGGATGCTATCAGGGACCGTTCGGAACGGCTCCGTGTTTGGAACAAGTGGCCCGGCGGTACGACCGCTGCCATCAGGGCGCTCCAGCCCCCGCGTGCGCGGCGCTGGGCTCGCGGCGTTGCGCCGGCAAATAGACAAACTTTCCGCCCTCGACTTTGGCGAGCGCAAGGGGAGCGATGTTGTTCAACGTGTAGTCGAACTCTTCCCGCTCAGCGACGCCGTCATAGGGCTTGCCGTAATACTCGCGGAGGCCGTCCATGATCTTTCCGCGGTTGAGCCCCTTTTTCTCGATCGCAGCGATGAGGATGTCCATTCCATCGTAAGCGTACGCGGCGTAAGCGTCGGGTTCTTCCTTGAATTTTGCCTGATACTTTTTCCGGAATTCCTGCCATTGCGGATCCGCCCGCGTGGGATCCAGCGGAGCGGTTGTAACGACGCCTTCCGCGGCGCTTCCGGCTATCTCGAGCAGCGCCGGATAGGCCATGCGGCTGGAGCCAAATACCGGCTGCTTCATCCCCATGGTGCGCATCTGCTTCAGAATGCGCGCAGCATCGGGCGCCTCGCCCCAGATCACCAGTCCCTCGATGTGGGCGTTTTGCAACATGCGGAGTTGCGTGGAGAAATCCTGGTCGCCGCGCTCGAATTTCACTTCCAGCGGAGGCACGCGGCCCATGCGTTTGGCCTCGTCAAAGAATTTTTCGACGCCGATGCGCGCATACCGCGTTTGCGTGCGGAACACACCGACTCTCTTGAGCTTCATCTTTTTGAAGACGTAGTCCGCGAGCGCGTACCCCTGCTGCCGGTCGTCGGGAAACGTGTGCATCAACCACTGAATGCGCGTTTCCGTGACGGTCGGGTCGGTGGTTCCCGTATCCATGATGGGGAATTCCATTTTCAGAGCCGTGCGCAGCATGATGTGCGTGGAGGCGCCATCCACGCTACCCAGCACCGCCAGCACGTGCTCATCGAACACCATCTTCACCGCTTCCGTGGACGAAGCTCCCCATTGCGCCGAGTCGTTATGGATCTTCAACACGTACGGCCTGCCGCCCGACCGCCCGCTCGCTCCATACCCGCCGCGCGCGTTCGCATCGTCCAACGCCAACTGCGCGCCGTGCAGCATGGCCTGCCCGTACCGCGCTTCATAGTTGTTTTCCAGCGGGCCGAGAAATCCGATATTCACCGTCTTCGATGTGTCGATCTCTGGCACAACTCGTTCGCGTGCCGCTCCGAAGTAATCGAGCGTGTCTTTGTCGACGAACCATTCCTTGTACGGCTTGGTGAACTTCCCGTAGGGAACCGCTTCGTCCGGCATGTTCGCGTATCGCGGCGCGGATGGGGCTTCGCCAGCGGGTTTCTGCGGCTCTGCCGATTGCGGCTGCGCCGCGCAGGCCAATACAAAGAAGAAGGGAACTCCCGCGAAGACGATTCTGCGTACGGTCTTCCTGGCAACCTTAGACAGCATGGGCTTTCTCCTTCAGCGGCTCCTCGCTGTGCGCCGTCACGAATTCAACAATCCTCGCCAACGTGGCCGGGCCAATGGCTTGCGCCGCATCGCACTTCGGTTTGGGCGCACCGGGCCGGTCGCTCGCCACTTCGATGATCAATCCATGACTTCCAAATTCCACTGCCGCGCGGCTGGCCGGCTCGACCATGGCGGACACGCCCGTGGCGTGGCTCGGATCGACGATAACCGGCAGGAATGTGTGTTCTTTCACCGCGAAAATGACGTTCAAGTCAAGGACGTAGCGCGAATATTCGCCTGAGGGATAAGCTTTGATCCCCCGTTCACACAGCACGATATTGAAATTTCCTTCCTTTGCGATATATTCCGCCGCGCCGAGCCATTCGCAAAGGTTGGCCGCCATTCCGCGTTTCAGCAGCACGGGTTTGCCGCTGCGGCCCGCTTCCACAAGCAAGGTGTAGTTTTGCATATTGCGGGAACCGATCTGCAGCATGTCGGCGTGCTCTGCCACTTGCTCGATCTGGCGGGCGTCCATCACTTCGGTAACCACGGGGAGCCCCGTCTCCCGGGACACTTCCCGCAAAATCCGCAAGCCCTCGAGGCCAAGTCCCTGAAAATCGTGCGGCGAAGTTCGCGGCTTGAACGCGCCGCCGCGGAGCATGTCCGCGCCAGCCGCCTTCACCGCGCGCGCCACTTCGAGTGTTTGCTCGTAGCTCTCGACCGAGCACGGACCCGCGATCACCACCGGCCGCGGTCCGCCGAAACGGACTCGTCCGACCTGCACCGTCCGGGTCCCCGAATCATGACCCTGAAAGCTATCGGTCCCGCGGCTGATCAGCGGGCAGAGCCTGGAAATATCTTCTAGCCGAACAATCCCAGCGATCTTCATCGGAATCTACCTTTCCTCAACTCCTCGTTCTCCCAAAACAGGTGGGCCCTTGCGGATCCGCCCCGCCTGTCTGGTCCGTGGCCCGGGGTTGCCACGGGCAAGACCTAAACGAACGGCCTGTGTTACCGCTTGCTGGCGTCGAAGATGGCCATCGCTTCCATCTCGACGAGCAGGTCCGGCCGGCAGAGAATGGCCTGAATACCGGTGGAAGCCGGCAGCGGATCCAATCCCTGCTCCTTGAAAAACTGCGTGCGAATTTCGTTAAAGACGACGTAGTCGCGCTCGATGTCCCGCAAGTAGCAGGTGGTGCGGACCACATCCTTCCAGGTTGCGCCCTCGGAAGCCAGCAGCCCGGTGATGTTCTGGTAGGTCCGCCAGGTTTGCGCCCGGAAGTCGCCTTCATGCACGGTCTTGCCGTTCTCATCAATGCTGGCGGTGCCGGAGATCAGGAGGATGGTGACTCCCTTGATGTCCAGCCGCAGCCCGCGCGAGAACGAAGACGGCTTGGCGTACTCGAAGGCTTCGTTCAACACGGAATGGTTGGTGATGGCCTTCTTGCTGACGGCCTCCGTTTCCTTCTCGATTGGATCAACGGCTAGCTGTGGTGTGCTCATGGACTTTCCCTTCCTTGTTGGATACTTCCTTGTTGGATTCACGAGTGGATTCCTTTATGCCGTGGCTCAGACCCGTCGCTGTGGCCACCCAAATGTCGTCGCCCTGGAAATCCATATTCAGGATGTAGTTGTGAGCGAGTGAAGTGGGCGTTTCCAGCGTCGTCACTTTTTTGTCCGGCGCGGTAATGACGATCTCTCCGCGGCCGGTTTTTGCGTTGGGCCGGTAGGTGACCCAGGTGTTGGTCTTGAAATTCAAATAGCTCAGGCCTTTGTCCGTGCAGGCCCAGACCTCATCGCCGCGAGATTTGGGCGCATTGATGAAGTCAGAGGCGAGGCCGCTGTCCGTGGACAGGTAGTTGTGCCAGTTCCGCCCGTCATATCCGCTGAGTCCAAAGTAGGTGGACGCCCAGAACATCTGGGTGTCCTTGTTCCAGGCAATGTTGCTCACGATGATATGAATCAATCCCTGGTTCTTAAACAGCACAATTTCCATTTCTCCGTCGGGGTCCGTGTAGGGTTTCCAATAGCCGCCGGCAATGTCGTACTCCAGGATGCCGCCGCCCCACATGGCCACGTACACCTTTTTCTCGGCGACAGCGATGCCGTAGGACCAGGGTTCAACAAAGGGGGCGTTCTTCTCACTGAAGATGGACCATTCCCCCGTCCGCGTATTGAAACGGTTGGTGCCGGCCGTGGTCGCCACCCATACGTACTCATCCTGAATGGCCACGCCGTACACAATGTCGTTGGCCAGTCCGCTGGTCAGATTCGTGTAATTGTGGAATTGCCCTCCCGAAAGCCGGCTCAGTCCGCCGAACGTAGCGAGCCAGACATCGCCCGAGACCGGGTCAACCGCGATGCCTGTCACCACGCGGTTGGCGAGCCCGTCTTCCGGCTTGTAGATCTTCTGGATTTTGCCTCTTTCGATCAGCACCAGACCGTTCTCCGTACCAGCCCAAACGCGGTCGCCATCCACCGCGACGCTCAGGACCTTTTCGTCAGGCATGCCATTTGCCGTGGTGTAGTTTTCCCAACGCGTATACAGAGGGGGCTTTTGAGCACATGCGGGCGCCAGCAGCACCAGAGATCCGGCCACTCCAAGAAACCACCGCCACATCTGTTTGTCCTTCATGCTCAGCTCCAAACTCATGTGCTTCCCGTATCCGCTAAAACCCGTTCTCTACAGAGACTTCAAAAACTCGATCAAATCGTTCAGCTCTTCCTTGGACATGTCCGATGTCACTCCGTGTTTGTCCTGCGGGTTGTAAGTCGTCCAGAGTTCCTCGAGCGACTTCGCCTCTCCGCTGTGCAAATAAGGGGGCCGCTGCACGATGCGGTCAAGTTGCGGCACGTCAAACAGGCCCGAGGTGTCGTACTGATTGGCTGTGCCCACGTCAAAACTCGTTTTTGCCGTGTAATGCGTTGCGGGCGGGTGGCAAGTGTCGCAACTCTTCCGGAAAAAAATTGCCCGGCCCCGCTCTTGCGCCGGCGACAATTCGCCATTTGCGGCAAGATGGCGATTGGGCGGCAGCGGGATGGATTTGATGAACGCGACCAAGTCCGCTAGTTGGGTGGAGTTGAACCCCTCGGAATGAAACAGGTACTTGGCGATGCGCGGCCCGCACTGCGTTTCCAGGTCGGGATTGTGACCGTTCCACTTGTACGGTGCTGTCTCCGCTATTCCTCGCAAGGTGCGATTGGCCACGCGATCGCGGCCCAGTTGCGGCGTTTCCAGATTCCACGCGACTCCATCGACATGGTTGTCCGGGTGGCAGGTCGCGCAGGCAAACTGGCCCTGAAAACAGAAGCGCGCGGCATGAAACATCCGCTCGCCGTGGCGCAATTGCGTCAACTGCTTGGGGCCACCGAGATCAATCGTTCCGCGCACCTGCAAGCGCGGAATGTCCACCACCGTCAGGCTGTCGCTCAAGCGGTTTACGACGTACGCAGACCGTCCGTCGGGAGAAACCGCAATGCCCATCGGATTCGCTCCCGTTTCCAGCCGGCGCTCTACGATTTCCCGCGCGGAATCCAGGCGGTTCGCCAATTCCTCGGCGGGCACCTGGTGCAGCCGGCGTTCCAGCTTCGCCGTATCGATTGCCGAAACCGTGTCTGCTTCGGAAGAAGTCACCAGCGCGTGCCGCCCATCCGGCGTGAATGCCACTCCGTTCGCTCCCGCATAGTAGGAATCCACATCGTCCAGCAGAATTTGGGTCACAGTGGATTTTGTTTGCGTGGTGCCATTCGTTCCAGCGACCCGCACAACCGCCATCCCATGCGTCAAGATCCAGCCTCCGGCCACCTGAATCAGCGGGTTCAAATTCTTCGGCCGTATGAACGGCACCAGGAGATACCCACCCTTGGGGCCCGGCGCCTCGGCGATGTGCCGCAACTCCAGCACCCCCGGAATCTCTATCCGCTCAGTAACCCGCTGCTTTGCGGTGTCAATCACCACCAATTCAGAAACCGGCGGCTCATTCGGCGAGCCCAGGTGCCCGAGCAGGTTTGCAACGTACACGCGGCGCCCGTCGAGTGACAACGACAAATTGTGCGGTGAACGCCACGAAGCCAGCCGCTTGATTTCCGCGCCGCTGGTCAGATCCAGAAGCGAAATATCATTCCCCATGCTGTTGGCGACGTACAGCACCTTCCCGGTGCGATCGGTCGTGACTCCCACTGGACCCCAACCTGTCGCTAAGGTTCGCCGCTGCGTAAAGCTCGCGGGATCGATTTCGCTGACGGTGTCGTCCCACTCGTTGGAAACGTAAAGCGTGCGGCCGTCCGGCGACACGGCAACGTCATTCGGCTTGTGACCCACCTTGACCTTCGCGACGACGCGCCGTGTGGCGACGTCCACGGCCAGCAATGAATCGTCGTCTTCGCAAACGACGTAAAGCTTCGTGCCGTCATGGGAGAATTTCAGCTCCACCGGGGTGAGGTAATTCTCCTGAGTACCACCTGCTGCTTTTGCCGCCCCCGCTTGCGCGGCATGCAGAGGTGAAACTCCGAACGTCGCGGCAATGACGCCGGCGAGAACCAGAGAATCCGTCAGGGCGGCGAGCCTCTGCAATCGAGTTGTGAGTTTCGCTCTCACCGGCTGGAACCTCCAGGAGTCGCCGTTGGACGTTCACCCGGCTCGGTAACCTGCAGAATCTGGTCTGCCTTGACGTTTTCGAGTGTTTGCACGGTTCCGCTCGGCCAATGGATTGTCAGGCGATCCACTTGCGTATGCGAACCCAGACCAAAATGCGGCCGTGGATCGTGCTGCGAGAGGTATCCCGATTGCGGCACATTCTCCACCATTTGGCGGAGATCGCCCGCCACCGCTTCGATGCGTGCTCCAAATCCGTCGCGATTGCTCTTCGTGCCAGTGAGTTTTAGCGTCAGCCAGTGGTTTCGCGCGCTGCCCGCCGGAGGCTTTGCGTGCAGCAAAATACCCTTGCCGCCCAAAACAACGATGAACGCATCAATGTAGCCGTCGTTGTCATAATCCGCGAAGCACGCACCCCGCCCGACTTTCTTCGTCCTGAAGTAGCTCCCGGCTTCATCGGAAACGTCCGTAAAGGTCCCATTGCCGTTATTGCGCAGCAGGGAATCTTCCATCGGGATGAGCCAATGCAGTCCGCCATTGACGATGAACACGTCTTTCCAGCCGTCATTGTCAAAATCCAGAATACCGTCGCCCCAGCCCACATATTGGCCAGCGACCCGCGCGATGCCTGCATCCGCCGTGGTGTCGATGAAGAATCCTTCCTTGGGGGAATTCCGGAACAGCCGGTGATAGCGCATGTCGGAGACAAAGAGGTCCAGCGCGCCGTCGTTGTCATAGTCCGCGAAGATCGGCCCCATCGCCGAGGGGGTGTCGCCGTTGGTGCCATAGGCGACGTTTTGTTCGATGGCTACGTTCGTGAAAGTCCCGTCATGATTGTTGTGGTAGAGGTAGCTTTCCATCTGGTCGTTGGCCACATAGATGTCCGGCCAGCCGTCCCCATCAAAATCGCCCACGGTCACGCCCATCGCTCTCCCGGCGGGATTGGCGATTCCCGCGCGTTCGGAAACATCCGTAAACGTGCCGTCGCCATTGTTGTGGAATAGGCGGTTCGAGTCGCCTTCGTAATCCAGCGGGCCTGCAAACGCTTCGGCCGAATAAAAGACCTTTTTGACCTTCGGATCGAATTTCAGGTAATTCCCGACGAAGAGGTCCAACTTGCCGTCACGGTCGTAGTCCACAAACGCCGCGCCGATGCCCCAATGGTTGTTCTGCACGCCCGCTTTTTCGGTTACATCCGTGAAGGTGCCGTCGCCATTGTTGTGGTAGAGAATCGAGGAGTTCCAGTTGGTGACATAAATGTCTTCGTAGCCGTCGTTGTCGTAATCCCCGACGGTCACGCCCATGGCAAAACCCTTGCCGCCCACGCCCGCTTCTTGCGTAACATCGGTGAACGTGCCGTCGCCGTTGTTGCGGTAAAGGTGGTTCGTGGCGTCTTTGCCATCCGGTTTGGAATGGTCCGTAACGCCTTCAAGGTAGCGGCCGCTCAAAACGTAGAGATCCAGCAGGCCATCATTGTTGTAGTCGAACCAGGCGCAACCTTGTCCCGCCGATTCCAGAACCGAGCTGAGTTTCTGCTCGCCAAAGGAATTCACAAACTTCAAGTTCGCTTTGTCGGTCACATCTTCGTACGTGGGGTACTTTGAACCAGTGCTGGCAGGCGCATTTGCCGGCGCGCCGGGCTTCTGTGCCAGCGCGAGCGATGAGATCGCTAGCCCTGCCACCCCCGCCATGCCAAACAAACACAGGCGGCGCGAAATCTTAGTGCGCGTGTGCTGCTTCTGCCGCATCATTCTTCTCCAAAAGCGCAGTCGGTGTATCAAAACGCTTCAATGTGAGTGGCCAGCGGTTCTCCGGCGCCAGCGCCTTGTCGCCGTGGCATCCGGGGCACCCGTGCTGCTCCCCGGGGCGCGTCCAGATCCAACTGCGTTCCGCCACAATCGTTTGCCCGTTGGCATCCAGAAGCTCGAAACGCACCGGCTGGTTCGCCGGCACTTCCACGTAGAACGACCCGTCCTTCTCAACGGGTGCTTCGCCCAGGCTGCGCTGCTGAATACCAGCGTTTTCCAACGACATCACTCGGACGCGCGCAATCGCCACAGCCAGCCGCCCCTTTACGCCTTCCGAAGAAACATAGGTGTTCAACGAAATGAAGTAGCCTGCCTTGGAGTCCATGTTCAGCGTGCTCCAGAATCGCTTCGGCACCGGATTGGCGACGAGCGGCACGGCTTGGAAGCTCGATAGCTTTGCGTCGCTGTAGATCAGATTCCCATCCATTTGTTTTTTCAGGTCGATTTCGTACAAATCGAATTTCGCTTGCGATGTCCCTGGCGATGCGCCAGTTCGAGAGACAATCAGGCTGCCTGCGGACAAAGGGCGGGGCGAACGGTATTTCGCCGCGCGGCTGCCCACAGAAGACTCGCCGGGATCACCCTTTCGCACCTCGGCCAAGGTTCCACCCGCTGTCTCGCTGACGGTACTTCTCCTCACAAAGATGACGGAACCGTCTTCGAGTTCCGCAGCGTCGTCTCTTCGCACGGAAGACTGATGTTCACAGCGAAAGGCTTCCAGCGCGGCGCCGTCTGGCCGCAAGGTATAGAGCAAGCGCGTCTTCCGCGCCGCCTCGGTGTCCTGCAAAGGGGAAGAAGCAGAGGCGAGCACGCGTCCATCGCGCAGAACCGTTTCCAACCAGAAACTGCCGGGTCCGAAAGTGATGCGATGCATCTGTGATCCATCCGTTTTGGAAACCGCCAGAAAGGACACGGGCCGTCCCTCTCGCTGGCCGATCACGGTGAAGACGATTTCCCCGTCAGGGAGATACGCAGCGCGCAGGCAATCCTCGGTGCAGCTCGTGATTTGGCGTTTCTCCGAGCCGTCGGCGTTCATTTCCCAAATCTGCCATTTCGTGCCGGAGTTTTTCTGAGCCGAAAAGAGCATCTTCGCGCCGCTGAAATCGACTTGCGGGTCAGCTGCGGCGAAAAACTCAGGCGTCAGTTCGAGTGGCCGTTTGGATTCAGAAGCTAGGCGCACGATGCGGCTTCCGCCCGGAAAGCGCTGCGGTGCATCCCCGTCAAGAATGGTCTCCGCTTGGACGAAGATAAGGTCGGATCTTGGTGACACCCTGGCGGTCCTCTGTGGCTGTGCTGCTTCAGCTGTGGACCCGAAGAGCAAGCTCGCGGGGAACAGGCAAAGCACGATTGCGATCATTTTAATAAGGCAGGCGAAGAACTTCCCTTGGCGCACCCCACGAACCACCGAAACACCCCGAATCTGGATTCTTCCTGACCGCTTTCAAAAGTGATGCCCCGAAAAAGCGGATGCGCCGGTTGCCACTTTCCTACCCAAACCAAGTGCGGCGCGACGTTCGATAGCATCCACTTAACGACAGGGGTGGAATGGGAACAATAATGCAAAACGATTAGAATCAAGGATTCGTGGTCGCCGTCACAATGAGCCGTGACTTCCATCACAATTTTGCTCTCACCACTCAACTCCCTGCTCATTGCATTGCTGTTCTTCCGGAGAATTCGCTCTTGCTTCCACACCAGTTGGGCACAACGCCTGAATTCTCAGCGGAAACGGTGACCCGTGCCGTTGCAATGAAAAGCGGGAAGGAGTATAGAAACTTCAGATGATATTGGTGTGAAGTTGCACGCGCGCCGGGCCGCGCTCCAGCCCGGAGCAGTAGCGAGCGAGAATGACTCCCAAGGCTCCTCGATTTAACAATTGCGCAGTACTGAGCCCGCAGCAATTGGACCAATTGCTCCAGGTTCTGATCAAACGGGATTTCGGAGTCCTGGGTCCCACCATCCGCGAAGGCGCCGTGGTGTACGACCGTGTGGGCTCGACGAAGGACCTCCCTGCTGGCTGGACCGACGAGCAAGCGGGCGGAAAATACCGGCTGAAGCGCCGCGAGGACGATGCGCTATTCGGATTCGCCGTTGGAGCGCATTCCTGGAAGAAATTTATTTTCCCGCCGGCCATGCGTTTGTGGCAGGCGCACCGTTCTAACGGGCTTTTCCAAATCGTACCGGAGACGCGCAAGGCCACCAAATTCGCGTTCATCGGCGTTCGCGCGTGTGAGCTTCACGCCCTGACCATCCAGGACAAAGTATTTCTGAAGGGTCCCTACGTCGATCCCGTCTACAAAATGCATCGCGAGAATACATTCATCGTCGCGGTCGATTGTGTCCAGGCCGGCGGCACGTGCTTCTGCGCGTCCATGAATACGGGCCCCAAAGCTACTGCAGGTTTCGACCTAGCGCTCACCGAGGTACTCCACGAGGGGCGGCACCATTTCATCGTCCGCACCGGCACAAAGGCAGGGGCCGATCTTCTCTCGCAGGTTCCGCATGAGGAAGCGGCGGCGGGCGATGTGGCATTTGCTGAAAACCTTGTTGCCGAAGCCGCCAAACATATGGGCCGCAGCCTCGATGTCAACGGCATCAAGGAAATGCTTTACCGCAATCTCGAGCATGTGCGTTGGGATCAAGTGGCGGACCGCTGCTTGAGTTGCTCCAACTGCACGATGGTGTGCCCGACGTGCTTCTGTTCCACGGTCGAAGATCTCACCGACTTGTCCGGCCAGCAGGCGGAGCGCTGGCGCAAATGGGATTCCTGCTTTACGACCGATTTTTCCTATATCCATGGCAGCAGCGTGCGCTCGACGCCGCGATCAAAATATCGCCAGTGGATGATGCATAAGCTGGCTTATTGGATCGATCAGTTTGGCACTTCGGGGTGCGTAGGATGCGGACGTTGCATCACCTGGTGCCCTGTGGGGATTGATATCACCGAAGAGGCGCGCGTGATTCGCGAAGGCGAGACACTCGCCAGCGCAGCCGGGTGAGGAGGGTGCTAATGATTCACACGCTCGAGTCCGTCATCAAGGAACATCCATTCTTCCAGGACTTCCCTGAAAAACATCTGACGTTCATCACCGGCTGCGCGAAAAATGTCCAGTTCCCGGAAAAGCATTTCATTTTTCTGGAAGGGGATCCCGCCGACGAGTTCTATTTCATACGCGGGGGCATGGTCTCGGTCGAGATGGTGATTCCGCACCTGGGCGCAACCACGGTGCAAACCGTTGGCGAAGGCGAAATCCTGGGGTGGTCGTGGGTTTCGCCGCCGTACCGCTGGCATTTCAACGCCAAGACCTTGAAGCGCACGCGCGCGCTGGTCTTTGACGCCAAGTGCCTCCGCGCCAAGTGCGAGGAAGACCACGACCTCGGGTTCGAAATGTTGAAACGTTTTGCCAGCATCATCACATCGCGGCTTGATGCGACACGTCTGCAGCTATTGGATATTTATGGGCACAATGATTGAAAATGAAGTCCCCCAGGGACTCAACGCGGACCCCATGATCCCGCAGCTCTACCGTATTGACCGGGTGCGGGATGAAACGGACGATACCTTCACGCTCAGCCTGGTTCCCGAAAACGGTGAGGCCAAAATCTCCTTCCTCCCGGGCCAGTTCAACATGCTCTATGTTTTCGGGACCGGCGAGGTGCCCATTTCGATCAGCGGTAATCCAGCGATGACCTCCGTGCTGGAGCACACCACCCGCAGTGTGGGCATCGTCACCAAGGCCATGGGCCTGCTGAAACCCGGGGACCAAATCGGCGTTCGCGGGCCGTTTGGCAGCCACTGGCCCCTGAACGAAGAAAATGGCCGCGATTTTGTGATCATTTCCGGTGGCATCGGGCTGGCGCCTTTGCGCCCCGTCCTGTATTTCCTGATGGCGCAGCGCGAAAAATACCGCAAGATCGTTTTGCTTTACGGCGCGCGCGCCCCCGAAGATATTCTTTTCAAGAAAGAGCTGGAGCGCTGGCGTGGCAAGTTCGACCTGGAGGTACAGGTCACCGTGGATCGCGCCGCCAGCGGCTGGCGCGGCAACGTCGGCGTGGTTACGCCGCTGGTCGCCCGCGCCCCGTTCGATCCGTCCAACACCGTGGCACTGCTCTGCGGCCCCGAAGTGATGATGCGCTTTGCCGTCATGGAGCTGCAGAAGCGCGGCGTGCCCCACGACCGGATGTATCTTTCCATGGAGCGCAATATGAAGTGCGCGCTGGGCTATTGCGGGCACTGCCAGTACGGCCCCGGCTTCGTCTGCAAGGATGGACCCGTTTACCGCTTTGACCAGATTGCCAGTGTTTTTGGCAAGTCGGAGGTCTGAAATGGCTGCCGTGCGCAAACCCAAGATTGCCGTTTGGAAGTTCGCATCGTGCGACGGATGCCAGTTGAGCCTGCTCGACTGCGAGGACGAACTACTTGCCGTTGTCGGGGCTGTCGAAATCGCCAATTTCCCGGAAGCTACCCGTGCCGTTGTCAAAGGCCCTTACGATATTTCACTTGTGGAAGGCTCCATCACGACCCCGCACGACGAGGAGCGCATTCACATGATTCGCCGCTCTTCCAAGCTTTTGATCACCATCGGCGCGTGCGCCACTTCCGGCGGCATCCAGGCCTTGCGGAATTTCAAGAACGTCGCCGATTTCATTCCGATGGTGTACGCCAAGCCGGAATACATTGAAACGCTCAGCAAGTCCACGCCGATCAACGACCACGTCTTCGTCGATTTTCAATTGCGCGGCTGCCCCATCAACAAACTGCAGCTCGTCGAAGTGTTAAACGCCTTCCTGAACCGCAGGAAGCCGGTGACCCCGGCGCATGGCGTGTGCATGGAGTGCAAGCGGCGCGGCACGGTCTGCGTCATGGTAGCGAACGGCACGCCGTGTCTGGGTCCCGTTACGCTGGCCGGGTGCGGCGCGCTTTGCCCCGCCTACGATCGCGGCTGCTACGGCTGCTTTGGACCCAAGGAAACGCCCAATACCACTTCAATGAGCGCGGGGTGGACCGCCCTGGGCGTCACCGAACCGGAACTTGTGCGTGCCTTCCGTTCCTTCAATGCTTACGCCGAAGCGTTCCGGAAAGAGAGCGAAGCGCATGAACGCTAAGACCATCAAGGTCGATGTCCTTGCTCGCGTTGAGGGCGAGGGCGGCCTATTCGTTCGCGTGCGTGATCAGCGCGTCACGGAGGTGAAGCTCAACATCTTTGAACCGCCGCGCTTCTTTGAAGCTTTCCTCCGGGGCCGCAAATTCAGCGAGGCTCCCGATATCACCGCGCGCATCTGCGGCATCTGCCCGGTCGCCTATCAAATGAGTTCCTGCCACGCTGCGGAAGAAGCTTTCGGGGTCCACGTTGAGGGCCCCATCCGCGATCTGCGCCGCCTGCTTTACTGCGGCGAGTGGATTGAAAGCCACGTGCTGCACATCTATCTGCTTCACGCCCCGGATTTTCTTGGCTACGAGGATGTCATCCAAATGGCCAAGGACCATCCGGAGGCCGTGCAGCGTGGCTTGCGCTTGAAGAAAATCGGCAACCAAATCATGACCGTGGTAGGCGGCCGCGAAATCCATCCCATCAACGTGCGCGTCGGTGGTTTCTATAAATCGCCTTCCAAGCAGCAACTCAAGGGTCTGACCGAGGATCTGAAATGGGCGCGGGACGCCGCCGTGGAAACTTGCCGCTGGGTATCCACGTTCACGTTCCCCGATTTTCAGCGCGATTACGAATTTGTGGCCTTGCGTCACCCGGATGAATATCCTTTGAACGAAGGGCGTCTTGTTTCCAACAAGGGGCTAGACATCCCCATCCAGGAATACGAGCAGCATTTCGCCGAGGAACACCACAAGCATTCCAGCGCCTTGCATTCCGCGCTACTCGAGCGCGGCTCCTACTTCGTCGGCCCGCTGGCCCGCTACAATTTGAATTTCGATAAGCTCACGCCCCTGGCGCAGAAAGCGGCGCGGACTTCTGGTCTCTCCGCCACATGCCGCAATCCCTTCCAGGGAATTCTTGTGCGCGCGGTGGAAACCGTGTATGCCTGCGACGAAGCCTTGCGCATCATCGCCAATTACGAAGTGCCGGATCGGCCTTACGTGGAGGTCACTCCCCGCGTTTCCATTGGACATGGCTGCACTGAAGCGCCACGCGGCATTCTCTATCATCGCTATCGATACGACGATCGCGGCCTCATCACGAACGCCAAGATCGTTCCTCCGACCTCCCAGAATCTGAAGACCATCGAGGAAGATCTCTCCGAGTTTGTCAGCGCGCGGCTGCATCTGCCAAACGATCGCCTGCAATGGCAATGCGAACAAGCCATCCGCAACTATGATCCCTGCATCTCCTGCTCCGCGCACTTCCTGAAACTCCGGGTAGAGCGCGAATGACCGCCCCCCTCAGCAGCGCGCTGCTGATCGGGGTGGGCAACCCCTTCCGTGGTGACGACGGTGTGGGTGGTGTCGTCATTCGCCGCCTGCGCGGCCAGAATCTCCCGGGCTTCACCATCATGGAGGAAACGGGCGACGGCGCCGAATTGCTGGAAGCCTGGAAGGGCGCTTCCGCGGTCATTCTGGTGGATGCCGTGCAATCCGGCGCGGCCCCGGGCACCATCCACCGGCTCGACGCCACCACCGAAAAGCTTCCCAAGTGGTTTTCCCACTGTTCCACGCACGCCTTCGGAGTGGCCGAAGCCATCGAACTCGCGCGCACCATGGGCGAATTGCCGCCTTCTCTGATCGTTTACGGCATCGAAGGCCTCGATTTCTCCGCGGGCATGTCGTTGTCTCCCGAAGTCGCCGCAAGCGTTCCGGGAGTCGTTTCCAGCATCCTCGCCGAAATCCGCGGGCTTGCCGGCCTCAAGTCCGCGCGCATCGCTTGATCCCGCAATTCCTCTGCGCAGAACCTGCTCCGAACCCCGGCGCAACCTGTAGGGCGGGGCGTGCTAGAGTCTCTCTGGTCCCGCCAATGGCAAAGCTCACCATTTCTACTGCCGACCGCGTTTTTGTTCTTACCGGTGCCGGCATAAGCGCCGAAAGCGGTATTCCCACTTTTCGCGATGCCGGCGGACTCTGGCGCAACTATCGAATCGAAGAAGTTGCCTCCCCTCTCGCCTGGCGGCGTGATCCTCGGCTCGTTTGGGATTTCTATTCCATGCGCCGCAAGGTCGCATCCGCCGCCAAGCCGAACGCCGGACATTTGGCTCTCGCTGCTCTGGAGCAGACGCTCCACGACCGGCTCTTTCTGTGCACGCAAAACGTCGACAATCTTCACGAGCAGGCCGGCGCGCGGCGCGTTCTCCACATGCACGGCGAACTTTTCAAGAGCCGTTGTGACTCCTGCTCCCTCCCACCTTTCGCGGACACCTCTCTCCACGAATCGCCCGGCGAAATTCCACGCTGCTCCTGCGGAGGCAGAATTCGCCCGCATATCTGTTGGTTCGGCGAGACTCCTTTTGAGCTCGAACAAATTTTTCGCGCACTCGATGATTGCTCCGTTTTCATTGCCATCGGTACTTCAGGCAGCGTCGAGCCGGCCGCAAGTTTTGCCGCGCATGTTGCCGGACGCGCCAGGACTTTCTATGTGGGTCCCGAGGCCCCCGCCAACTCCTCCTTGTTTGACGAGTGCTTCCTGGGCAAAGCAGGCGAGCTTTTGCCCGGCCTTTTTTCCTGCTGAGGTGGCGCCTGAGTTTCGCTCACGCTCGCGGTCTTCGCGTTCCTTCTCTTCCCTGAATTGGGTACAATAATATCTTCCCCGGCCGGATCCTCTCGGAGCGATCATGCCTCCGTCAGGTAGAAATTCACCGCAGGTGTCGAATGGACTCTGATCCACAGATGCAGCACGACGCACCTCTAAAGAAGCTGTTAGTTTATGCGTTTATTGGAATTGTCGTCGTGGCTGCTTATGTTTCCTACCTTGTGCTCTCCCGTCATGAGGCAGCCCGCGAATTCGAGCGGCGCAACACCGAGATACTAGACGAGCAGCATCGCGCAGAAGATCGCCTCACCCTGGAACAACTGGGTGGCTCAGGTTTCGGCATCCGCGCTCTTTACGTTACCCCCTCGGTCATCCGGCGCGGCGGATCCGCAGAGATCTGCTACGACGTCGCCAACGCGAAGAGCGTCACCCTCGATCCGCCTGTGGCGAATGTTTGGCCTTCGCACACGCGGTGTTTCGAGGTCTCGCCCAAGCGGACCACCACCTACACTCTCACCATCGCCGACAGCACGGGGAAAACAGCCACGAAGACGGTGCAAGTGCAGGTTCATTGACGGCCTTCATGCTGAGCAAGTCATGTAGTTACAATAAGATACAGGAACATTCTGACGTGTGGGGTGCGCCTTCCCTCGTCTTCCCACCCTACCCCCTTGTCCTCGCATTTCTCTCCCATCTATAATGTGGGAAGCGGAGTTCGGCCTGGCCGGGCTCCGCATCGTTTTTCTTTAGGCTGGAAAGTTATGTCCGATCCACTTTCAAAAATAAAGAAGAAGCTCCAGACGGAGATTGATGCGCTCGAGCGCGAGCTCAACGTCGAACTCCCCAAGGAGATCGCTGTTGCCCGTGCGCACGGCGACCTCTCCGAAAACGCGGAATATAAATTCGCCAAGGAGCGCCAGGGGTACGTCAACGCCAAGATTCACCAGCTTAAGAAGCGCATGGGCGATCTTGGCATGCTCAACCTGACGAACATTCCCAGGGACCGTACCGGCTACGGCTCGCGCGTCGTGGTTGTGGATGTGCAGCGCAGCGTCGAAGTCGAGTACAAGCTGGTCAGCAGCGAGGAAGCGGATGTCGAAAAGGGGCTCATCTCCACCACCTCCCCGATCGGCCGCGCGCTGCTCAATCGCAAAGTGGGGGACGAAGTTCACGTCGCCACGCCGGCCGGCAAAAAGGAATTTGAAGTTGTGAGGCTCGTGACCATTCACGAGGACGATTGATTCCTTTCGTCCAGTCTGCGGGCAGGGTTCACATAGAATTGGGGCTCAGGTCCCGCTCTCGTTTTGGAACGAGAAGACAATCGCGGAAGTGTTTATAGGTCGTCGTCGGCAGGCTGGCTGCCTTGCATCGTGAGGACCCGGCCACAGGGGAAAGCGTTTACCTACAACGTCACTTCTTCAGGATGGAATGAATGATCAGCGTGTTTCCGCCCAGCAGCACTGGATCAGACGCCAGCTCGCGCGTCCAGCGGTCCTGCTGCCGCGCTTTCGGCGTCAACGCGGCTGTCAGCCGGATGAGCAGCGTGATCGGGAAATACAGCCACTGATTGGCCTTGACGCGGTCGCGGTACACGCCCTGAATCTCAAACCCATTTAGCTCCAGATGATACCTCAGCTCGTTGTACCCGATCGGGTTTGCGTGTACCGAAATCTCATTTTTGCCCGCGGTATCGTAAGCAATCTTGGCCTTAAACTGCTCCGACAGCGGCTTGAAATGCGACGTATAGCCGAACACCAGCCACTTCAGCCGCTCTTCCACGTTCATGATGTTCGGCACGCTGACGACCAAATGTCCCCCCGGCTTCAGCAGCCGGCGGTATTCCCGGAACGCCTGCGGCGGCGAATCGATGTGCTCCAGCCCGTCCAGCGATGTAATGTAATCGAACGACTGGCTGGCATAAGGCAACGTGCCGCTCAGGTTTCCCTTCTTGATCTCGACGCCGTCCAGCCGGAACAGCTCGTCATAGAGATCGCACGCCTGCGCTTCGAACCCCGCGGCCACCAGCCGTTCGGTTAGCGCCCCCTCGCCCGCGGGACAATCCAGTATCCGTCCTCTCGGTAGCGGATTCAGGATACGCAACACCGTGTCGTGCAGCCCCGGCCGCGATATCGGCAGCGGCCCGCGTTCCCCCGCGAACATAGGTGGGTGGTCCGCCGGCTTTATTCTTCGGGAAGGTGTGGATGGTGCTGTCGCCAAGTCTGGGGGTCCGTATCCGGAATTTCCTTTTTGCTCTCGAAAACGAATCCATAGTATACACGTCTAGCTTATTCGCGACACTGTGAAATGATTTTCAACGGGAGTACTCCCGACGGCTCTTCCAGGCCCCCTAGATCTCCGGCTTGGCAAGTGCGGCGTCAGCGCAAAACACGAGTTCCACGTGCAGCCTCCTCGTAAAACCTACAGCAACAGCACCTACGTGGCCCGCAAGCTGTGACCACACGCAGCGTCGCAAACCGCTCTTGAGGTGCCAAATCCGCTCAGCTAGGATGACAAGTATGGTTACACATGATTTCAAGGTTTTTCTTGAACCGGACGCGGAGTATAGCGGCTACGTTGTTGTCTGCCCGTCTCTACCGGGATGCTACTCGCAGGGAAAGAGTGTTTCCGAAGCGCTTGCCAACATCCGTGAAGCAATCGAGCTGGTCCTCGAAGACATGGAAAGCCGCGGCGAAGAGATTCCCGATCCCAGCGAAGTTCTGGTTGGCAGTGTTGTAGTAACTCGATGAATTCCGGCCTTCCCGTTACAATTCCATTGCACGATGAAATCGCCTTCGGCACTCTCCGCAGGATCTTGCGCGATGCTGCCGTAAGCGTCGAGCAATTGATTGCCAGCCTCTGATTTCGCTTGCAGGAAACAGGCCTGCACTCAGGCTGCGGGAGCGGCTCCGGCCATAGCCGAGTGCTGGCATCCCGCTCCCGAGGTGCGTACAATGTGCGCGTGCCACGGAAAAGGCATATGAGCAACACACAACAAACGGTCCTCATTACGGGCGGCACCGACGGTCTCGGCCGGGCAGCCGCCATTTTGCTTGCGGAGCGCGGCTATCGCGTTTTCGCGACCGGACGCTCCGCGGAGAAACGCGTGGATCTCGACCGCCTGGCAGCGGAAAAGAAACTCCCCATTGAAACACTGGAATTGGACGTCTGCGACGATGCTTCCGTCCATTGCGCCGTGCAAGGCGTCTTGCAGAAGGCCGGGGCCATCGACGTCCTCATCAACAACGCCGGTGTCGGCTACATGGCCGTAATCGAGGACTTGCGACTCGATGACCTGCGCCGGCAGTTTGAAACCAACGTTTTCGGCGTTCTACGCGTCACGCAAGCCGTCCTTCCGCATATGCGCGAGCGCCGCCGCGGCCGTATCCTGATGACGAGCAGCGTCGCCGGCCTCCTTACGCCGCCGACCTATGGCGCCTACAGCAGCAGCAAGCACGCCCTCGAAGCGCTTTCCAATGCCCTGCGCCTGGAGATGTTCCCGTTTAACGTCGAGGTCATCCTGATCGAGCCGGGCTACATCGTTACGAATTTTCAGCAGACGGCCAAGGCGCTGGCCGAGCCGTACGTCGAAGCAGCCAAAGCGGGGCCCTACGCGAAAATCTATGCGGGAGCGTGGAGCGGCGCGAACAAGGGCCGCGGGAATTCCAAAACCACGCCGGAAGATTGCGCGCGGGTCATTCAGGAAGCGATCGAATCGCCGCATCCCAAGGCGCGCTATCCGGTCACGTCCCTGGCGAAATGGGCCTCCTTTGGCCGGCGCATCCTCCCGGATACCCTGCTGGATTCGTTTCTGCGCCGCAAATACGGCATTCTTCGCGAAGAGTAGCGCGGGCTAATGCCGTTCCAATTCACTTGACCAAATGGCACGGAGGTTCGATGAACCTCTCCCAAACTCAAACAACGCCTCGCATCTTGGCCAGCCGAAATTCACGACACAAATTGGAACGGCACTAATTGGAAACCTGGAAGGACAGGCTGTTCTCGCGAAGTTGTTCCCACTTCTTCCGCCACGCATCGTGAATGGGGCTTTCCGCGTAATCAGCGGCGGCTTCGGGGCTGATGAACTCAATTACGTAGACGCCGCTGAAATCGCGGAGCTGGTTGCGCTCCGTCTTCAGCCAGATATTCTTGACGCCCGGAATTTTCGCGGCCATGTCCTTGATTCCGGCAATGGCGTGTTCCTGGTCATTCGAGGAAGTGGCGTCGCGGAATTTGTAAGCCACAACGTGCACCACGGTTTTGGGCTGCCCGAATTTGTTGATGGCGGAAACGTGGCGCGTCAGCACGCTCCCCACGGCAATTCCCGCAAGAAACAGCAGTGTGGCGCAGAGCATCGGCGCGATGCAGCGGCTCGCAAAAGGCATGACGGTCCTCCCTGAGAGAAAACCCGTTCAGTCTAAGCGACTCCGCGAGAGGCGGCAACTACGCGCAATTTGACGCCGCACGCGGGTGCGTTTACTCTCGGAACCATAGAGGAGATACGAATGCATCGAATGCTTAGGTGCGCCACTGCTCTGAGTGCCGTGTTGTTCCTCGGACATTCTGCGGGTGCTCAGAATCGCGAGGCCGCGAACCAGGAAGCCCGCGCCATCCTCAAAGAGCTCATCGAGATCAACACGACCGATTCCGTGGGCAACGTCACAATCGCCGCCGAAGCCATGGCTAAGCGCCTGCTGGCCGCCGGTTTTCCCCCGCAGGATATCCGCATTGCCGGCCCGGTCGATCGCAAGAAGAACCTCGTCGCGCGCTACCGCGGAACGGGGCTAAAGAAACCCATCTTGTTCATCGGCCACCTGGACGTCGTGGAGGCGCGCCGCGAAGACTGGACCACCGATCCATTCCAATTCATCGAGCAGGACGGCTACTTCTACGGCCGTGGCACGCAAGACATGAAGGAAGGCGATGCCCTCTTGGTGACAACCTTCGTTCGCTTGAAGCGCGAAGGATTTGTGCCCGATCGCGACCTGATCCTTGCGCTAACCGCTGACGAGGAAGGCGGCGACTATAACGGCGTGGACTGGCTGCTCAAAGAGCACAGGGACTGGATCGATGCCGAGTATTGCATCAATCTGGATGGCGGCGAATTTGAAAAGGTGAAAGGGAAGCGGCTGCTTGCCGGCCTGCAGGCCAGCGAAAAGGTCTACGTTGATTTTCAATTCGAAGCGACAAATCCCGGCGGCCACAGCTCAGTTCCCGGGCCGGAAAACGCCATTTATGAATTGGCTGCTGCTCTCACGAAACTCCAGGGCTTCTCGTTTCCCGTTAAGGTCAGCGAAATCACGCGGAACTATTTCGCGCGCACCGCGGCTCTCAGCGCAGGTTCGATGGCCGCCGATCTAAGTGGCGTCTCCAAGGACCCGCCCGATCCGGACGCGGTCAAGCGCCTCTCCACGAACCCCTATTACAATTCGCTTCTCCACACTACCTGCGTCGCCACGATGCTATCAGGCGGCCATGCCCCCAACGCACTTCCGCAAACGGCGCGTGCCAATGTCAATTGCCGCGTGTTCCCCGGCGAAGATCCCGAGGAAGTACGAAGGACGTTGGAGCGAGTCGTTGCGGATCCCAAGCTCAGAATCACCTTCGTGGCGGAGAAAACCTCCGACGGGAAACTCATTCCCATCGTGGCCGTGCCCCCTTCCCCTCTTCTGCCGGAATTGAGTTCCACGTTGGAGCGCACGCTCTCCACGATGTGGCCGGGGCTGCCGGTGGTTCCCTCGATGTCCACGGGAGCCACGGACGGCAAATATCTGCGCATTGCCGGCATACCCACGTATGCCATCGCCTGCATGTTCTTCGATGCAGAGGATGACCGCTCTCACGGCAAAGACGAACGCGTGGTCGTGGAGGATTTCTACGACGGCGTCGAGTTCACGCACCGCTTCCTGAAGGCACTCGCGACCTCCAAGTAATCGAGTCAGGCAGGACGCGGGAATTCAGCAAGCTAAAAAGTAAAAGGCCCCCGAACCATCGGGGGCCTTTCTGCTGCTGAAATGGAAGACTGTCAGGGTTTTGCCGGATTGGGCGCGTCGCCGGGTTTTACATCGGAGGGTGCCACAGCACTCGCGGCGACGGGCTTGGTGGTTTCGGAGCCGAACCTGGTCAGGTAGGGCATGAACGGAGTCACTTCAAACGGCATCTTCTCGCGTTCCGCCACCGTTCCTACCGGCTTGCTCTTGATCAGAGAAAGCTGGTCGTTCCAAGGATCGATCTTGACGCGCCCGCCGAGCGGCAGGGCCGCGATTTTCTGCGGATTCTGCTTGGGATCCAGGGGCGCCGTGGATTTCAGGTCGCTGATCTGCGGCACGCGGTTGCCCAGATGGCCGCTGATCAAATTGGGAATTTCTTTCTGGCGAGCGTCCAGCGCTTGCAGAAAGAGTCCGGCATTGCCCAACTGATTCTTGTACGGCGAATTGTTGAGTATTTGAATGGCCTTTTCGTTGGCTTGGCGCTCCTCTTCGTTGGTACGCGCGAAACCGAAGTGCCGGAAGGTGTCCTTGTCTTCCACCATCAAATTATCGAAGAAGGCATACTGAGAACCCACGCGGTGGCCAAGGACCACGTGGCTCAATTCATGCGCCAGCATGGCAGCGAGACTTGCTTCATCCGGGAGCACGTCCACCAGACCGCGGCTCAGCACAATCGTGTGTCCCACAGTGAAGGATTCGAGCGTGGAAGTCATCAGGATACGGCAGCGCACTTCGGGGTCGACGTCAATGTTATTGGTTACTTCCAGGTTGTTGATGACCGTTTCCAGAACCTTGTCCACCTCGCCCTTGGGCGCCATCAGGCCAATGCGCTCCAAGCGGTCGGTGACGTTGTCTTCCGCCTGGTGATCCCACGAGCGCTGGGCCTGAATGGGCGAAAGATCGTTCGCGGTCTTGGTATCGTCCTGCATCGGCGTTTCCACCAGAATCTTGCTCAACTCCTGTTCCTGGCTGGCCCCGCCCAGGTTATAGCCCCACAAACGCGTCTGCGCTTTGAAATCCAGCTTCTTGCTGATGGCATAATGCAAATCTTTTTCTTCGCTGTAGACGAACGTGGGCAGCCAGAGTCCCGGCTGCACATTGGTCCGCCAACTGTCGAAATCGAAGTACCAACTGGAGTGGCCATTGCCGCCGTAGGTGCCATTGAAGCGCACGATGTGAAAGTCCTGATCCTCCACCCAGATGCGGCCCAGGAATCGCCCGCGGCTTTTCTTCTCCGTCGGGGTCACGTCGAACACCAGGCAGCGCACTTCGCCAAGAAATTCGCGGCGCACATAATCAAACTTGTAATGCTGCTTGTCGAAGCCGTTGGTATCGATAAAAATCATCTGCAGGAAGCCATCCGGCAGGAACTGCATGGCGAAGCTAAAGAAGTTTCCGATGGAGCCGAAAACCTTCCTGCCCTTGCTCTGGTTTTCGCTTAGCGGCACCAGGCTGACACCCTTCGCGAAGTTCGCGCGGCCCAGAAAATATTTGTCCCCGGCCGGCACCTGGCCGAGATCCTTGTCGGCCTTGAAATTCTGAATATAGGTCTCCACGAGCGGGGAGTAGTTGCGGATCTGGGCATAGAGCCGCTGCTCGTTGCTGACCACCCGGTCGATCACCTGGTCCGGGGTGCGCGGCTGATCGGCCGCTGGAGCCGCCGCGGCGATGGCCGGAACGACTGTGCAAGCGCAAAGCGCCAGCACGAGAATTTGGTTCGACAGCTTTCTCATGATCATCTCTCCCTCAGTAGGCCAACCGGAACTCAATGCGAACCCGGGCCGGAAAATCCACCGGCTGGCTTTCGCGCTTCGCCGGCTTGAATTTAATTTGTTGTGCCGCTCGCACCGCCGACTCGTCGAGGCCGTGCCCCAGGCCGCTGACCACTCGATTGATTTGAATGCTGCCGTTCGCCAGGAATACCAGGTCGATGACGACATCGCCTTCAACTCTCAGACTACGCCCCTCGGCCGTATATTCGGGCCGGGGTTTGTCCAATATGTCAGGAGTAGTATCCGCCGGACCGCCTGCCGCAACTTTCTTTTTTGGCGCCTCCGCGGTTGCCGCGGCGGCATCGCTGAATCCTCCGGCAACTACCGTTCCCTTTTTTGCCCCAGCACTCGTGGGTGGAATGGCAGTCCCGTTTCCAAATCCTGTGCTCGCCACCGTGCCGCGAATTCCTTCTTTTCCTCCGGTGCCATTCCCGTAGCCTTCGCCAACGGGGAGCGCCGGAGAACCCAGACGGTTCACGTTCCCCGCATGATTCGGGTCGCCCTTTCCGGGTAAGCCATTGGGATCACCGAAACCGCCGGTCTGCACTTTGTTGAGAGGCGCAACCACCGTCGCCGGCGCCGCGCTCCCCGAACCCAGGTTGCCGACCTTCACATCGTCCTTCGGGCGCTTTGGGCCGTTTTCTCTGGCATCAATCTTGGCGGCCTCAAACGTTGGCTTTACGTCCAGCGCTTTGACGTCGATCTTTTCCACTTTGCGTTCCACCGGCTTGGGCTTCGCCAGGTTCGCGAAGATATGAGGCTGTGCCGGATTCAGCTTGATCGGCTCCACAGGAGTCGGCTTGACCTCCGGCTTCGGCGCCACGGCCTTCGGCTTGGGTGGCGGCGGGGGCTCCGGGGCCACTGGAATTTCGGTCAACGGCTGAGCAATCTCCACACTGACGAATTTCAGCCCCGTTTTCATTTGTTCCGGATACATCAGGGGAACCAGGAGCAGGAATATCAGAAAGGAAACTTGCACGACCGCGCTCAGCCCCAGGCGGCCCCAGCGGGGCTCGGCGTCGGGAAGGAGAGCAAGGCGGGCAGGCACCTGCCTGTTCCCGATATGTTGCTTCCAGGCTTCCGAAGCCGCAGTTCGCCCTCGGCTCGCTCTAAACCCTATCCCTAACGAGGTTCTAGGTTGTGGATCTGAAATCATTGTTGTCATCCGCCTGCCGCCTCGCGCATATGTTTATCCCGACACCTCTGTTCCAAAGGAACCGAGTTGATCGAATTCGGGACGTGTGTTGTACCGGTACGAGAGTACTTTGGGGGCCTGAGTCGTCCGAATAGGACTTTCGTACTATCGTCGCGTATTCGCTAATGCCTATGCGAGTGCGCTTTCCACACGCCTTCTTTGCCGGGTCAAACCCGCCGAGGCGAAAATCGTTGCGGACGGGGGGCGCAACACCCCATAGGATACCGCATCCAGAGTCACAGGCTATCGCTGTTTTCTGCACCGGTTGCTCCCAAGAGGGTATCCCTTTTGATGCACCCAACGGGCTAGTCGTTGGTTGTATCCTGGGCATCCTAGGGTATAGAAATAGGGTGGTTAAGTGCAATCCAGGAGTTCTGTGGCCCATCGTCCCCATGACCGCCCGGACCCGGAAGACCGCGAGCCGGCGTACCTCCGCGGGGTTTCCGAAGCGATTCTGGAATCCTTGTATGTGGAATCTCGTGCCGTGCAGTGGGGCCTCACACTGGCACAATTTGCAGCGGCCTTGGAGCGCAGCCTGCGCAAACGCTTCGCGGAGATCTCTCCTGCCAGCAGAGATCACCTGGTCGAGTATCTGCAGACCCTCTACCTTCAGGACCTGGCCCTTGCTGCGGCTTGCCTCGAAGGTTCCGAATCGGCCTGGGAATACTTTGTGCGTGAGTATCGTTCGCCTCTGCGGGCGGCCGCTGGCGCCATAACGAAGGGCAGCCGCGCAGGTGCCAATGCCCAGGAACTCGCCGATTCGTTGTTCGCGGAGCTATTCGGTCTGGTGGATGGCAAGCGTGGTGAACGATCGCTCTTCCGCTATTTTCACGGGCGGAGTTCGCTGAAGACATGGCTGCGTGCCATATTGGCGCAGCGCCACGTCGATTGTCTTCGCGAGAGCCGCCGCTGGGAATCCTTTGACCAGGGGGATGGCGAGGAGCGCAAGCCGCTTCCAGAACGCCATGTAACCCCTCCTTCTCTGGACCCGCATCGCGATCGCTACCTGCAGCGGTTTGTAGTGGCCCTGCAACTCTCCCTGGCCTCGCTCGATCGCAGTGATCGCCAGCGCCTGGAGCTGTACTATGCGCGGCAAAAGACCCTGGCGGAAATCGGCCGCCAAATTGGCGAACACGAGTCCAGCGTCTCCCGCAATTTGGAACGCATTCGGCATGCATTGCGCACGCGCGTCGAGGAACATCTGCATGGCGAGCCGGCCCTCAGCGAAGCGGAAATTGCGCTTTGCTTTCAATACGCCGCCGAAGATGCTCCCATAGATTTCCGGAATCTGTTTCCGGAGAAGCAGCCCGGCAAACCCGGCCTTGGCAGAAAGGAATCGTCGTGAGTTCCTGCAAGAAATGGTTCCCGAATCGTTCTCAGAAGGGAGAGCGCCATGCCGTCTGACGATCGCGATCAGCAATTCGACCGCGCCCTCGCGCGCCACCTGCGCAGCGCCTCTCCGGATGCGGCTTGCCCGGACGCGGAAATTCTCGCCGCCTATCACGAGGGTTCCCTTTCGCTGGAAGAGATAGCCCACTGGAAAGCGCACATTGTCTCCTGTTCGCGTTGCCAGGAGACGCTGGCGCTGCTGGAACAAACCGATTCCGTTGCCGCGAATGACTGGGAAAAAGGGGAAGTGCCCGCGGCGTTGCAGGCCAGCAGATCCAGGGCAGAGTCCAAAGATACTGAAAAAGAGGAATCCGCTTTGGCGATGCGCGCGGCCAGCGCCGCGCCCGCTCCCGTCGAAATTCGCAGCGCACCCAAAGGTTCCGTGGGAGCGCGCCGCCGCGTGCCTTGGAGCATTGTGGTCCCCGCGGGTGCGTTGGCTGCGGGACTCCTGTTCTGGGTAGCGGTGCATGAAAGAACGAACTTCTCGATGCAGAAAGCGACGAATGTTCAGGTTGCCGAAAACCGCGAAGCGTCGCCGCCCGCCTCGTCGGCTGCTCCGCAATACGGGAAAGTCGAAGCGCGCGACGAAGGCACTGCCGCGCTTAAGTCGAAAAATCTCGCGGATCGCAAGCCCGCCGCCGCTCTTACGAGCCCCGCGCTGCACGCACAAGCGCCTTCTTTGGCGCCCTCCGTGGTGCCGCCTCCGGCTGCGAAAGAACTCGGAGGCCTAGAACAAGACAAACTTGCGCAACTCGATGCGGAAAAATCCGCAGGGACCTTCCCAGCAGGTGTCGGCGGTACTTTGGGGTCTGTCGCCCGCAAACGTGCAGTGGCTGCCGCTCCGCCCGCACCTAAGGCCGCGCCCGGCCGCGCTGGGGGACCGCTGGTGGCGAATCAAATGCAGAATCAAATGCAGAATCAAAACATGACGCAAAACGCGAATCAGGCCCCGAATCCGGCTGCGAATCAAGTCACTGATCAGGCCACGAACCAGCCCCCCGCCGAGGAAAAGAAAGACATTCAAAAAGCGCAAAAACAAAAGAGCGAAGCTCCCCCTGTCTACTCGATAACAGAGAGTATCGAGGTCAGTGCAGCAGAGGCGCCCATTACCGGGCGTAACTTTTCTACGTTGCGGGTGCCGGATCGCAATCTCATTGTTTCGCCGAACAAGAAGCAAGCCTGGCGCGTCGGACCCGCGGGGAAAATCGAGCGCTCCACCGATGCGGGCAAAACCTGGAACCTGCAAAACAGCGGCGTGGCCGCCGATCTCCTCGCGGGCTCCGCTCCGTCCGAAAAGGTCTGCTGGATCGTTGGCAAAGCCGGGACTCTTCTTCTGACCACCGACGGCGGCAAACACTGGAAACAAATCGCTTCGCCAATCTCTGACGATCTGGGCGGCGTCCACGCCTTGGACGCACAGCACGCTTCCATCTGGGACGCCTCCAGGCGCAAAAGCTTTGAAACCAGCGATGGCGGGCTCACCTGGAAGCAGGTTGCTAACGAGTAGTGCCCCCTGCAAGAAATTCCGCTGGCCCCGTTCTAATAGAGAAGGCAAATTCAAGTCGAGGTGAATTCATGAACACTCTGCCAAACTCCAAGCGAATCTCCTCCCGCTGGATGGCCACAGGTGCAGCCATCGCTCTGGCGGGCGCTGCCGCTTTTGTTCCTGCTTACTACGCGGGGAAAAAGGGCGATCCGCAGGAGAAGGAATCAAGCCGCCTGGCCACGGCCGATCAGACCACCACGCTGAACGACCAGACCGATCTCGCCGTCACCGTTTACAACTCCAACATCGCCCTGGTCCGGGATGTGCGCCAACTGCAATTGCCTTCCGGGGGCTTCCGCCTGAAATTCATGGATATCGCCGCGACGGTGAATCCCGCCACGGTCCATTTCCGGTCTCTCACCGATCCGGAGAAACTCGGCGTCATCGAGCAGAACTACGAATACGATTTGCTGGAGCCCGCCAAGCTGCTGAACAAATATGTCGGCAAGGAAGTGACCCTGGTCCGCACGTACGTGGACAACAACACCACGAAACGGGAAGAGATCAAGGCCACCTTGCTCGCCAACAACAACGGCCCCGTCTGGCGCATCGGCAATGAGATCGTCACGGGCCTCTCGAGCGACGGCTACCGCTTCCCGGAAGTGCCGGCCAATCTCTACGACCGGCCCACGCTGTTGATGTCGCTGGAAAATTCCGGCGCGCGCAAACAGAGCATCGAGGCCTCCTACCTAGCCAATAATCTGTCTTGGAATGCCGATTATGTGCTTACCGTTGGCCGCGACGACAAAGCTGCCGACCTCGACGGCTGGGTTACCCTGGTCAACAATTCCGGCACCGCATTTCACAATGCCAAGCTCCAGTTGGTCGCCGGCGACCTGAACCGACTCCCCCAAGCCAGCGCGCGCGACGCAAATGTGCAGTACGGCATGGCAATGAAAGCCGCTGCAGCGCCGCAATTCCAGCAGGAAAGCTTCAGCGAATACCACCTGTATTCGCTGGGCCGGCGTACTTCGGTCGAAGATAAAGAGTCCAAGCAGATTAGCCTGCTGCAGGGCAGCGGCGTTCCGGTGGAGAAGCTTTTCGTCGTGAATGGCCAGAACTTCTACTACCACAACGCCCAGAATCCCGGTTTGCCTCTCAAGGATCCCGTCATGGTCTTCTACAAATTCAAGAATGAAGAGAAGGCCGGGCTGGGCATACCGCTACCCGCGGGCAACCTGCGCGTCTATCAGAAAGACTCCAAAGGTGGGGTGCTCTTCGTCGGCGAAGATCGCATTGGCCACACGCCCAAGGATGAATTCATCACCGTGAAGATCGGCAACGCATTCGATGTGGTGTGCGAACGCAAGCAGACCGACTACAAGAGCATTGCCTCTCGCGTCTGGGAAATGGAGTTCGAGATCACCCTGCGCAACCACAAGGACACGCCGGTGACCGTCCAGGTGAACGAACCGATTGGCGGCGATTGGGAGATGCTCACTTCTTCCCACAAGTACACGAAAACTTCTGCCTGGGCTGCACAGTTCGACGTCCCGGTACGGGCCAATGGCGAATCGGTTCTGAAGTATCGCATTCGCGCCAAGTGGTGATCCTCGTCGCGATCCCGTAGCGGCCGCCTTCTAAGGCGGGCGCCTTGCTTCTGTGCGTGCGAAGCCTCAGCCCTGAACGATTGCATCCGCCTCGATTTCCACCAGCATCTCTGGCGCGATCAGTTTGCTCACTTCCACCATGCTAGTTGCCGGGCGAATGTCCTTGAAGAATTCGCCGTGCGCCCGGCCGATCTTCTCCCACTCCGCGATATTGGTCACAAAGATCCGCGTGCGGATCACGTCTTCCATCGTGGCTCCGGCCCGTTGCAGCGCTGCCTCGATATTTCGAAGCGTCTGGAGCGTCTGCATGTAAACATCGCCAACCCCGACAATTTTTCCATCGGGGCCCGTGGCTGTGGTGCCCGATACGCTGATGTGATTGGCAATGCGCACGGCCCGGGAATAGCCCACGATGGGCTCCCAGGGCGTTGCGCTGGAGATGTTTTGTCTTGGCATGGTGATTCCTCTATGAGTACGCGGAAAGTCGCGCACTTCCTAATGTCTCAGGGCTGCATGCTAAACTGAAGGGCAGTATGGCACAGGCGCGAGGAAGTGTCTGTGCCGGCAATGAGACGATCGCATGCGCTGCAACAACATTCTCGAAGCGGTGGGAAGCACGCCGCTTATCCGCCTGAATCGCATCGCCAAGGACCTGAAGCCGCAAATCTGGGTGAAGGCTGAAATGCTCAATCCCGGCGGTTCCATGAAGGACCGTATCGGCATCACCATGATTGACGACGCCGAGAAAAAGGGCTTGCTGAAGTCCGGCGGCACCATCATCGAGGGCACTTCCGGCAACACGGGCATGGGCTTGGCGCTGGTCGCCGCGGTGCGCGGCTACAAATGCGTCTTCACCACCACCGACAAGCAATCCAAGGAAAAAGTGGACCTACTGAAAGCACTCGGCGCGGAAGTGATTGTCTGTCCCACCGCCGTTGAGCCGGAAGATCCCCGCAGCTACTACAGCGTGGCAAAAAAACTGGCGCGCGAAATCCCCAATTCGTATTACCCCAATCAGTACGACAACCCCAACAACCCCGAAGCGCATTACCGCACCACCGGTCCGGAGATCTGGGAAGACAGCGAAGGCAAAATCACCCATTTTGTGTGCGGCATGGGCACGGGCGGCACGATCAGCGGCGCCGGCAAATTTCTCAAAGAGAAAAATCCGAAGGTCAAAATTATCGGCGTCGATCCGGAAGGCTCGCTCTACTACGACTTTCACAAAACCGGAAAAGTCATCAAAGCGCGTACTTACGTTGTGGAAGGCATCGGGGAGGATTTCTTTCCGACCACGATGGACATGAAGATTCTGGACGACGTGATCCAGGTCAATGACGAAGAATGTTTCGTGGTGGCGCGCCGGGTGGCCAAGCTCGAAGGGCTGTTCACCGGCGGTTCCGGGGGCGGATGCCTCTCTGCCGCGCTGCGGCTCGCCAAGGATCTGGGCCCGCAGGACTACGTCGTCGTGCTGCTGCCAGATAGCGGCATGCGCTACCTCAGCAAAGTTTTCAATGACGAGTGGATGCGCGAGCGCGGCTACACCGAGGCGACCGTGGCGATCACTGCCGCGGAAATTGTCACCGCCAAACGGCAAGCGGGCAAGGTCCGTGAGCTGGTGATTGCGCGGCCCTACCAGACCGTATTCCACGCACTGAAAACCATGCAGGAGCAGGACATCTCGCAGATTCCCATTTTCGAGGAAAATGTGCCCATCGGCACCGTGTATGAAGACCAGATCCTGACTCTCGCGCTGCAGGGCAAAGACCTGCGCAAGCTCGTCGTGCGCGAAGTAATGAGCAAGCCGCTGCCACTGATTCCCAAGACGGCTCCCGTTGAGCGCATCACCTATATACTGAGCCACGAGAATCCCGCCATCTTCGTGGAAATGGAAGAATCCAAGTTCGAGATTCTCACCAAGTACGATTTGATGAGCACCGTCGCCAGTTTAATGGAGCAAAAACGCTGACCGACTTGCCCGCACCACGGTTTCAGTGAACAGGACACGCGATTCATGAAAATTCAGGATTTCAACGAACGGCTGAAGGATTCCATTCTCGTTGCGGACGGCGCAATGGGTTCCATGCTGCACGAAGCTGTCGGCTCGGTACGTTGCTTCGACGAACTCAACACCTCCGAGCCGGAAGCCGTTTTCCGCGTCCACCAGAGCTACATCGAAGCAGGCGCACAGATCATCGAAACCAATACCTTCGGTGCAAACCGCTTCAAGCTCGCTCCCCACGGACTTGGCGACGACGTGCAGCGCCTGAACAGCCGCGGTGTGAAGATCGCCCGCGAAGCGCGGGAAGCCGCCGCTCGCGAGGTGCTCATCGCCGGCTCGATCGGGCCTCTCGGCATTGGCGTGCAGGCGCGCCATCCCGAGCCCGATTTCATTCTTTCTGTTTTTCACGAGCAGGCGCTGGCCCTCGAGGAGCGCGGCGTCGATCTTTTCATCCTCGAAACGTTTTCCTATATCGAGGAGCTATTGCTGGCGATTGATGCCATCCGCTCCTTCTCCGGCCTGCCCATCATTGCGCAGCTCACCTACTCGGAAGAGGGCACCACGTACGGCGATGTGCGGCCATTCCTCGCCGCAGCGATGTTGAAAGACAAAAACGTCCAGGTGATTGGCGCCAACTGCACCCTGGGCCCGCAATCGCTTCTCCCCATTCTCCAGGAACTCACCAATGTGGGGGACATCCGCGTCAGCGGCATGCCCAACGCCGGCTTTCCCAAACGCGAGGGCGACCGCATCGTTTACCCGAAATCCTCGCCCGAATACTTCGCGCAATTCGCCCGGGAAGCCGCCGAACTCGGCGTGCGCATCCTAGGCGGGTGTTGCGGCACCACGCCCGCGCATATCCGCGCCATGGCCGAAGCAGTAAAGTCGCTGCATCCCGGGAAAACGCATGCCGCGGCGTCTGTCGTGAAAACCGCGGAACACGCCGCGGCGGTACAGCACAGGGAACCGGAGAGCAAGTTCTGGAAAAAGTTGCAGAAGAAGGAATTCGCCGTTTGCGTGGAGATCGATCCCCCCAAGGGCCTCGCGCTCGACCGCATCTACGAGCAAGTTGACAAAGTGATGGCCTCCACAAAGGTGGACGCCATCGACATCAATAGCGGCGCGATGGCTCGCGTGGGCATGGATGCGCTCATCGTTGCCGGCGCCCTGGAAGCCAGGGGCGTCGAAACCGTGCCGCACCTCACTACGCGCGATCAGAACATCATCGGATTGCAGGCCATGCTCCTGGGCGCGTGGACAGTTGGCGGCGTTCGCAATGTGCTCGCGATTACCGGCGATCCGCCTTCCGTCGGCGATTATCCGGAAACCAGCGGCGTGTACGAAGTGGATTCCGTTGGCCTGGTGAAAATCCTGAATCGCCTGAACCAGGGCACGGACTGGGCGGGGAAGACGCTTGGCGGACAAACGAATTTCACTATCGGCGTCGCCCTGAATCCGGTTGCCGACGATCTCGACAACGAAATCGCGCGCTTCCACGCCAAAGTGGAAGCCGGCGCGCACTTCGCGATGACCCAGCCGCTCTTCGATCCCGCGCATTGGCACGGGTTCCTAAAAAAGCTAGGTGGCAAGCCCGCCATCCCCGTGCTGATCGGTGTGTGGCCGCTGAACAGTTACAAACAGGCGCTGCGCCTTAACAACGAAGTGCCTGGGATTATGATTCCGGAGCCGCTCTTGAAATCTATGGAGGCCGCTGGGGCAGCGGCGCGCGACCGCGGCTTTGAGGTGGCCCGCGAAATGCTCGCCTGGGCGCGCACGGAGCTGGCAGGTGCTTACCTCATTCCGCCCTTCAAGCGTTACGAGGAAATCCTCGAAATTCTCTGACCCAGGCTGCCGCGAAACGCGCGAGTCCCTTGTTGGGGCGCAGGATTCCTGCGCCTTAAATGCCCAGGCCTCAACTCTTTGGCAATTTGTAGTGTGATTCGATCCCGTCGTTGCCGCCGTCACGCCGCCACAACTCAGCACGCGCCAGCAGCAAAGGAGGAGTTCGCACGACCCTCAGGCCGCTTCAGCCTGCACCGTCGGCTGGGAGGCACCGATGCGCCGGGCCACGCGGCGGAACACCGGCAGGAGGACATTGTAGATCAGCACTGTAGACAGCGGCGCAAGCACAGCCCAGACCACCATTGCGTGCCACGTCGTGCTCCAGAGGATCCGTATGGCGCCCCAAAGGTCGGCGTGGGCCATTTGGTAGATGTGGGGAATAGAGATCGGCAGATGAGGCGCCCGGAATACCTTTTCTCCGAGCCGGAAAAAAGGCAGCAAAAGCGCGATCTGCGCTGGGTACATGAAGTAGTTGATCATTTGGATGGCCGGAAGATTCAGGCGAAAAATCAGGGCGGCCAGCGCGCAAAGCGTGGTGGTCCAGCCCACCGCTGGAAACACACTGAGGACCAGGCCCAGCGCCAGGCTCAAGGCCAGCTTCTCCGGCGTGACGCCTTGTTGCAGCAGTTCGAGGATCGGGCGGATCAAACGCCGATAGAAGTAGCTTTCTCTCATGCGGCCTTCTGGCGGAACAACGGGGAAACCGGGTGCGCCGTGAAGGCGCTGGTCCACAGCGGGGGTATACCCGCCCGGGAACTGGTTCGCTCCACCCGGTAGCAATCAGAGCAGCGGTGGAGGCAACGAGACTGCTGAAGCCTCTGGTGCAGAGGGTCGCTAAGGCGACTCGGCGAGCGTGTAGGCCGTAACGTGAGTGAACGCTAAGCAGGCCCCGAAAATAGTGATGCAGGAGCCGACCCGCCCCGGTTTCGTGGGAAGGCCGAAGCGAATGGAATTGTACGAGCGAACAAGTTCCATCCGACCTGCCGGGGTATTGGCGACGGCATGTACGCAATGGGGACCATGCGCAACACGGGAAGTCCCAGCGGTGATTGCAGTGTGGATCAACGGGCAACTCGCGAGAGACAGGCCAGGCCGTATGGGATGGCGGAGGGGCTCGCAGTACCGATGAAGCCGGGTAACTCCGGGGGAGGGAAGGGGCCTCAGTTGAAAGGAAACGCAAGAAGCGACAAAGGACCGAGGGATTGGCGATGAGCCTAACAACTCCACTAAGCGTTCAGAAGTTGCAGACAGCGTTGCACGACAAAGCGAAGGGATCGCCCAATTTCCGCTTCTATGCTCTGTACGACAAGGTGTACCGAGAAGACGTGATGGCATTCGCCTATGAATGTTGCAAAGCGAATCGCGGAGCAGCAGGAGTAGACGGCCAAACATTTGAGGACATCGAAGAGTACGGGTTGAAGAAGTGGTTGGACGAACTGACGCAAGAGCTGAAAAGTAGAACGTATCGACCGCAGCCCGTGCGGCGGGTGTATATACCCAAGCCGGACGGCAAGCAGAGACCGTTAGGAGTGCCCGCGCTCAAAGATCGCGTAGCACAGACGGCGGCAGTCTTGGTGCTCGAACCGATCTTCGAGGCCGACCTGCAGCCGGAACAGTATGCCTATCGGGCAGACCGCAGCGCGTTGGACGCCGTGAGGCATGTCCACAGGCTGCTCAACACTGGCCATGGACAAATTGTAGACGCGGATTTGAGCGGCTACTTTGATTCGATTCCGCATTCCGAGCTTTTAAAGTCGGTGGCTCGACGGGTCGTCGACGGAGCGATGCTACATCTGATCAAGATGTGGCTGGAAACTCCGGTCGAAGAGACCGACGAGAAAGGGAATAAGCATCGGAGTACGCGCAATCGGGATGAAGGAAAGGGAACTCCGCAAGGGGCTCCGATCAGCCCGTTGCTAAGCAACTTGTACATGCGTCGATTCGTGCTGGGATGGAAGAAGCTCGGACACGAGAAGCGTCTTGCTGCATACATTGTTAACTACGCTGATGATCTGGTGATCTGCTGCCGAGGCCGAGCGGAAGAAGCGCTGGCTAGGATGCGAGACATCATGACGAAGCTGAAGTTGACGGTGAATGAAACGAAGACGCGGGTCTGCAAACTGCCGGAAGAGAAATTCGACTTTTTGGGGTACACGTTTGGTCGGTGCTATTCGCCAAAGACAGGGCGCGCGTACATCGGTACGGTTCCCTCGAAGAAGCGGGTGATCCGCGTCTGCGAGGCGATTAGCGAGACGACCGGACGGGATCAAACTCTGCTGGACCAGGAGATAGTGGTAGCGAAACTCAACCGCACGATGATTGGGTGGGCCAACTACTTCTGTCTAGGGCCAGTCAGCAATGCCTACAGCGCGGTGGAAAACCATGCCTGCAAAAGGCTACGTCAGTGGTTGTGTGCCAAGCATAAAGTGATGTCGGGGACCAAGCGGTTTTCGAGGGCCTCCCTACACAACGTGCTGGGTCTAGTCCGCCTTAGCCGGCGGCCGCGCCATCTCCCATGGGCGACCTCGTGACCCTTTCTCCGAGAGCCGGAAGCGGGAAATCCGCCCATCCGGTTCGATGAGCGGGATGTGGAAACGGAAGCATGGTGAGGCTAGTGAGGCACCGGCGGACGAAAGGGCCGGAAACAGATAGGCCGCACCTACACCACCGCGCCACATCTCGACTCCACCTCTTTCGCCTTCAGCGCGAAAAGTTGCAGCAACACGCTATACATCCTCACGTTCACCGTCTCCTCTGTTCCATGGTTTGCCGGGGCGGGGAGAACTTCACTGGATGCGGCAATCCGAAAACGATACGACATGCGTGTTACAGCTGGGTGTATAAAACACTACAAAGTCACATAAAGACGATCTTCCACGGGGGTGAAATGTCGCGCCAATAGTTTCCTTCTGCGAATGTTGCCCCCTCGCTATGAGGGACCAGAAACTCAGCAAGTTCCACCAGCGCTATTCTGCCTTTGTTTTGACGAGACTCGTGTGGTCGTGCACGATTCTCCAGCCCTCCGGCAGCCGCTGGAACACCAGGCTGAACACTCCCCCAATGTCGCCAGAACTCCGGCGAAGATGCCACTGTCCCAGCACCAGCGCCGCGCCGGGTCCCAAGAATCGCACTTCTACGTTCGAGAAGTTGACTTGGCCCATGGCCGCCTGATCGGGATATTCCCGCTTATAGCGAGCGAGCACCGACTCCCAGCCACGCGCGATCCCGCCGCTCCCGGCAAAGGTCACCTCCGGCGAATTCCAATAGCCCTTCATGAAGCTGATGACGTCCCCGTTGTTCCAGGTGCTTTGTTGTTCGTCCAGAATCTTCGTGATCGCCGCGCGATCATGCTCCGGCGATGCGCTTGTCTGATCCGTGCTACGCGCCTCCTGACTCAGGAACAATCCCAAAAACGCAGTCAACACCAACAGCAGCGGCACAGCTAATTTAGACACGGTTCTTTCCCTCCCGTGGAATCAAAGCGTGTAGAGCTTACGCAGCAAGTCCTTTCCAGACAAGGACTTCCGGCCGACCCAGGCCAAGCGCTGCCCGCTGCCACCGAAAGGTAACGCCTCCAGGGGGCTATCGAGGTAGTACCAGCGAGCTATTGGGCGCCGCAGCGGTTCACCCCATACTGTGCATGGAGGCTGAGGGATGTTCGCCATCATGATATTCGCGATTGCGATCGTTGCGCTATTCCAGTTCGCGCTGTATTACTGGCGCGCGGTACTGACTGGCGTGGCGTCGCAAACCGTCTCCAACCGCGTCCTGGAAGCTGCTCAGGTTGCGGAGTCCGGCCCATGCGGCGCCGACTTCGCGAAGCTGGCCAGCCTGCACGAAATCACTCCCGAACTCAAGAGCGGAGACGGCGGGCTCGGTTTTGTGCGCGTCTATTACGAAGCCATTCACCGTCTGCACACGCTGTTCGGGGGGTTGTCGCCCGCCGTTGCCAACTGGGGCGAACGCGAAATGGCCCTCTGTGCGCGTTATGCGGCCGTGCAAATCGAGCACCGGCTCCAAACTAACCTCGCGCAAGCCGCCTCTATTCGCTCCTGCTAACCTCGCCCTAAACGGACAATTGATCTCTGCTGTTCTCTGTTTGCCAGTCGCCTGCGAAATCTCGCGCTAGTAGGCCCAGCGCAACAGCGTCGCGCCGGAAGTGAATCCCGCGCCAACGGCGGCCAGCAGCACAATGTCGCCCTTCTTCAGCCTTTTTTCTTCCAGCGCCGTCTGCATGGCTAGTGGAATCGTCCCGGCTGTCGTGTTGCCGTATTGTTCGATGTTGATAATCACTTTGTCCAAGGGCATCCCCAGGCGCTCCGCGGTGGCCGTGATGATGCGGCGATTGGCCTGGTGCGCGATGAAGCAGTCCACATCTTTGCCCGTCATCCCATTCTTCGCCAGGACGCGCTCCGTCATCTCCGCCATTTTCTTCACCGCGTACTTGAACACGTTCTTGCCATCCTGATGGATGTAGTGCATTTTCTGGTCGACGGTCGCATGCGAAGCGGGGTTCAAGCTGCCCCCGCCTGGCATATACAGGAATTGCCCGCCCGCGCCCTCGATCTGGGCGACACTGTCGATGATGCCGTCTTCGCCTTCTCCCGCGGGTTCCAGCAACACGGCGCCCGCGCCATCGCCAAAGATGATGCACACCGCGCGGTCCGTGTAATCGGTCATGGACGAATTCACGTCCGAGCCGATCACCAGGACTTTCTTGTACTGCCCCGATTCCACGAACATCACCCCCGCGTTCAGCGCGTACAGGAAGCCGGAACAGCCCGCGGAAACGTCAAAGCCCCAGGTATTCGCAATTCCCAGCTTGTGCTGCACCAGGCACGCCGTCGAGGGATACATCATGTCCGGCGTGACCGTGCCCACCACAATCAGATCCACCTGCTGCAAATCAAAGGGATGCGCGGCAACGAGCCGCTTCACCGCTTCCACCGCCAAGTCGCTCGCGGCCACGCCTTTATCCGCTAGATGGCGTTCGCGGATGCCCACGCGCTCCATGATCCAGTCGTTCGTGGTATCCACCATCTTTTCCAGGTCGGCGTTGGTCAGCACGCGGGGCGGCACATAGCCGGCTACACCCGTGATTTTTGCGGCGAGGCGAGACATGAGGCTCCTTGATGAATCGTAACCTGGTGCAAAGAAGATGATTGTATGCGAGGAACTTTGCTGGAAACAAGCGCCGCGGCAGGCGTTCCCTCGCGCCCGCCGCGGCCCGGCCCTCACTTCGCCGGGAGGAGCTCATAGCGCCAGGTCACCATGGCCGTTTTCTGCAGCATGGCCGCCACGGAGCAGTATTTCTCCTCGCTGAGGGTGATGGCGTGCTTCACCGCGCCTTCGTCCAGCGTGCCGCGCAGGCGATAAACAATTTCCAGCTTTTTCCACACGGTGGGCGGATCGCTGGCGCGCTCGCCGGAGCACACCACTTCCAACGACTCCAGCTTCTGCCGCTTCTTCCCCAGGATGATCACGATATCCGTGGCGGTGCACGCGCCCAAAGCCATCAGTACCAGCTCCATCGGCCCCGGCGCCTTGTTCGATTGGCGGTCGGAATCGATAAGCACGCCGTGCCCCGAAGGGCTCGTCGCCAGGAATCTTTGTTCGCCAATCCATTGCACGGTTGCGGTCTGCATAAGTGTCCTCAAGTGAAGAGTGGCTTCCTCCAATGTAGCAGAGGAAGGCAGCGGCGGGTTTACAGTTGACAGTTCACAGTCCGGGGTCTGCCTTTGTAGGGGCACGGCACGCCGTGCCCGTCTTGGGTTTGCCTTTGTAGGTGTCGGTCCCGTGTTGCGGGACCGGCTCTTGGGGTTGCTTCTTCTTCAGGGGGTCGGGCCGGCGCCTGCCCCGACCGGGTCGGGGTAGACGCCACCGGCACGTGGGGCACCGAACTTCACCTTGGCACGTCGCGCCTGGGCCACCGGTCCGCAATACCTTAAGGAGGAACCTCTCTGTTGTTCTTTTAATCACCAGCGTATAGAAAAGTCCATGTTATAGCACTGGAGTATCGTTAGATTAGAGTTGTTTAAGAAAGCAGGACTTCTCACAAGATTGCCTAAGTGGCATATGGCCGGGCATCCATGAGAACAGATCGCAATCTCGGCATTTTCGTCTCGACCGTATTCTTCTTGGCCGGGATATTCCTCTTGCACGAATCCACTTCTAACTCCGAATGGTACATGGACATTTTCATGCTCTCCGGTGCAACAATCTCGGCCATTGGCCTTATGACAGGGTCCTGGGCTGTCCAGCGGCACCTGTCTATCAGGAGACTGGAGCAGCATGTCAGCAGACATAGGCAAATCGCGCCCCGATAGAACTACCAGTTTAATGGAGGCAAGCAATCGGCGCAGAAGCGAGCGCGTCGTCCTGCGGGTCCCCGTCCAACTGTCGGCGATCATGCCCGGTGGCAAGCGTATGTGTATTGAGGCGCATACCCTGTCGGTCAATGCTCATGGCGGACTGCTGGACGTCGGGTTGGAAATGGTTCGAGGACAGCAAATTCGCCTAAGTAACGCAAAGACGGAAATCTTTACGACTGGCAGGGTAGTGCGTGTCGAGGGATTGGACGAAGGGCGCTTTTCGGTTGCATTTGAATTTGAGTCTCCGGCTCCCCACTTTTGGCCTGTAAGTTTTCCGCCCGCCGATTGGTCCTGCGTCGAGTCCGGAGTTTGAGAAGGCGGGTGGGGCGGAGATACGGAGAACGTAAAGACCACCCGCCTAGGAGAAACGTTCGCCTTCCCTAATCCGGAGGGGTTGTCGCCGGCGCGGCTAGTTGTATCGCCGGGCCGACTCCGAGCGTCCCCATCTGCCCGTTCCTTCTTTCGTCGGGAACGCGCTCCACAATCCGGTAATCCGGGGGGATCTGGAACAACGCGGGATCCGGCTCTCCCAGGGCAATCTTGGTCAATTTCATTTCCATCTTCGTCTGGGTCGTCCCCGTTTGGCGCACTTGCACAAGCAATGCCCCCAACTCATCCGAACACCACATCTCCGTTATGTTCTTCGTCGTGGTGGCCTCGCCGTTGTGTATCGCCGGCATCTGCCTCGTCGTCCGCACTCCTTGCGCGTCGATTCCTTCGATGCTCTGGCGCCCCAAATCCTCCGCCTGCGTGTCGCCGATGCCTCGCATCGGCGGATACGCTTTGCAGAATGCGCCTTGCGGCGGGGTTCCGCTACGCAGGGAGCCCGGCGCTGCCGGCAGGACGGTTGCCGTCTTGTTCAACGTGTCCTACCGGCCAAGTTTCCGGCCGCTCCGGAAAGAGCGTAGTGGCGCTTTCACGTTCAAGGAGGATTCGGGAAGGAGGGGTGTTCGGCTCCCCTCGCAGCACGAGCCAAGCGCGACAACCCGGTGAACGGTAAAGTTCGCTAGAGGATTGTTTTTTGGCGGTTTCATGTCGGACATCCCGATAGGAATCGGGACAGGTGCATTGTGCCCCTACGTCTTCGGGTGATACTGCCAAAGACAGATTTCGTTTCCTTCGGGGTCTTCAAAAGAGCCAAGCACGCCGGTGCCTTTGTCCACGGCTGGACTGGTGCGCACGCCCTTGGCTCGCAGATCGTTCAGCGTCTGCTCGACATTTTCCACGCGCAGGCAGAGACGCGCGTTGCTTTTAGCGTGAAGGTTTTCTTTGGCTGGAGCGGGCACGAGTTCAAACAGAACGCCGTCAATATCGAAGCGAGCCACAACGTCGCGCGAAATGAGCTTGAAGCCAAGAACGTCGCGATAGAAGCGGATCGCGATGTCCATGTGGGAGACATAGTGAAACACGCAATCAAAGTGGAAGTCCGGCTGGCGGGGATTGGATTGTGTGGACATGGCAGACGCGATGAGCATAGCACTTCAATGATTCCAGCGGATATTTCGAGTGCCACCCGGCGTGTATTTGAAGGCGCGTGCCGCACCTACGGCACGGGAAAGAAAGAGGGATTCATCCCACAAAAGACGTGCGATGGAGAAACGTACCTCGCTCCGCTCGGAATGACGGAGGAGGAAGGCGGGATGACAGGGCGAAGATGAGGATTAGCAGAGTTGCGTGAGAAGTTCGTGAACTTCCTTGGAGGCTTCAGGAAGAGCGCGTTTGACGGGAGCGGAAAGGCCGAGGCCGGTGGCGATTTTCTTGGGCTCGACGCCGACAACGAACAAGCGATTGGGAAGTTCGTCGAGGAGTTGCGCGGCGTCGAGAAGTTCGCCGGCGTTGCCTTCGTGCGCGGAGCCGGCGCGGCCGGGATTGGCGTTGCGAAGTTCGCCGAGAGTCATGCGATGGATCGTGCCTGGAGGCGCGCCGGTCTTTACGGCATCCACAATGATGAGAGCTCGGCGGCCGCTGAGGCGCCCGAGGAGCGCGAGGCCTTGCGTGCCGCCATCCACGAATTCGACCTGGCCTTCCCAGCGCTGGGCGGAGCTGGAAAGATGATCAAGAAGCGCGGGGCCAACGCCATCATCGCTAAGCAGCGTGTTGCCAAGGCCGAGGACAAGGATGGGCGCGGGCTCGCGCAGGAAATCAAGATAACCACTCATCATGGCGGATATCTCCCTGACGATAGAACTTGTAGCCTGAGATGATGGAAGTGATCAGGCCATTGCCGTATTGCGTGGAGTCGTAAGTTACGATGTAGATGTGCAAGAGAGCGAAGATGGGGAAGGCCCACGCCACGAGGTGATGAATCATGTGGGTCCTATAGGAATTGCCGAGCAAAGGAATGACCCAGCCAAAGAGTTTGTTGAGGGTGCCAGCGGGATTCGTCTCCGAATAGAGAGCGAAGCCGGTGAAGATCTGCACCCAACCGAGGAAAATGACGAAGAAGGTGTAAGCAGAGCCGCCGAGGGCGTTGTGGCCAAGATGGACGTGGCCGCGCTCGAGCCTCAGATAATCGGTGGCCTGACGGAAAAGATCGCGCCACCAACTGGCGCGCCACACAAATGGGAAGCCGGAGCGGGCGTAATTGTTGCCGACCCAGAACCAGTAGATGCGCACGAGGAAGCTGATGACGAAGATTATGCCCGCGGCAAAGTGGATCTGACGGATGCGGCCCATGACGAAGTGGTGCGCGGGCTCACCGCTGGGAGCGAGGATGGGCGAAGCGATGTAGAGCCCAGTCAGGAAAAGCACGGTGACGCAGAGGGCGCTGACCCAGTGCGTGAGGCGAACGGGCACTTGCCAGACGTAGGCGCGGCGGAAATATGCCTCCGGATGGGCGACGACATCTTTCGGATCGAACGGCTGAATGACTTTTGCCATAGCCGCCTCCTAGACGCGAATCAGGAATTCAGAAAGCTTGCGGCCATCCTTGCCGATGACGTGGGAAGCACAGGCGAGGCAAGGATCAAAAGAGTGAATGGTGCGCAAGATTTCCAGCGGACGCTTGGGGTCGGCCATGGGTGTGCCGAGGAGGGCGGATTCGTACGCGCCGTGCTGGCCCTTGGCGTCCTTGGGCGAAGCGTTCCAGGTTGAAGGAACCACGATCTGGTAATTGGCGATTTTGGTGTCCTTGATGTGGATCCAGTGGCAGAGCGCGCCGCGGGGCGCTTCCGTGAAGCCGTAGCCCTTGGCTTCGGCAGGCCAAGTGGAAGGTTCCCACTTGGAGGTATCCGCTGTCGTGGAATCGTTAGCCTTGAGATTGGCGATGAGGTTGTCGAACTCGTCCTTGAGCCACTGAACGGCGAGTTGCGTTTCGAGGCCGCGTGCGGCGGTGCGGCCCAGCGTGGAGAAGAGCGCGGCAGCGGGAATCTTCAGAGCGCCGAGCGCGGCGGTGACTACTTCCTTGAAATCGCTATGCCCGCTGGCGAAGCCGATGAGGACGCGGGCGAGCGGGCCCACTTCCATGGAGTTGCCCTTCCAACGGGGCGTCTTCAGCCAGGAATACTTGGCGTTTTCGTCGAGCTGGGTGTAGGGCGGCGTGGGGCCAGTGTACTTGGGAGAAGTCTCGCCTTCCCAAGGATGAAGAGCCGTCTTGCCACCGGAATATTCGTACCACGAGTGAGTGATCTCTTCCTGGACCTGGCCGGCGTCGGCCGGATCAACGGGAAGAACCTCGGCGAGATTCTTGTTGAGAATGGCGCCGCGGGGGAACTTGAAGCTCGAGACATCGCTGATGCCGTGTTGCGGGAGGTCGCCGTAAGAGAGGTAATTGCCAAGGCCGCCGCCGATCTGCGTCCATTCGGGGTAGAAGGAAGCGACGGCGAGCAAGTCGGGAATGTACAGCGTGTCCACAATCTGCTTGGCTTGCGTGATGAGGTCCTTGACCAGGTTGAGGCGTTCGATGTTGATCGCGTTGTCGCCTTGCAGGTTGATGGCGGAAGCCATGCCGCCGACGAGATAGTTCGGGTGGGGATTCTTGCCGCCAAAAACGGTGTGGATCTTGATGATTTCCTTTTGCCACTTGAGGGCTTCGAGGTAGTGGGCAACCGCCATCAGGTTGGCTTCGGGAGGAAGCTTGTAGGCGGGATGGCCCCAGTAGGCGTTGTCGAAAAGGCCGAGCTGGCCGGAGTCCACGTACTTCTTGAGCGTGGTGGCGATATCGCGGAAGTAGCCGGGGCTGGCATTGGACGCATGGGGCGAAACTTTTTGCGCGAGCGCAGCGGTGTGATCGGGATCGGCCTTCAGCGCGGACACGATGTCCACCCAATCGAGCGCGTGCAGGTGATAGAAGTGGATGATGTGATCCTGCACCATCTGGGTGAGGAACATCATGTTGCGGATGATTTCCGCGTTCTTGGGGACTGTGATGCCGAGAGCATTTTCGACGCAGCGCACCGAGGCCAGGGCGTGAACGGTGGTGCAAACGCCGCAGATGCGTTCGCAGAAGGCCCAGGCGTCACGCGGGTCGCGGCCCTGGAGGATGACCTCCAGGCCGCGCCACATGGTGCCGGATGACATGGCGTCGCCGACGTGGCCGGAGTCATTGAGCATGGCCTCGATGCGGAGATGCCCTTCAATGCGAGTGACGGGATCAACAACGACGCGTGCAGTCATAGAGCACCTTTATTCGCCTTTGTCGCCGGAGGGCGGAGTATCGTCCACACGAACCTTGCGGGCATTCTGGCGGACGACGGTAGATATGAGGTGGGAGCCAACGCCGATGACAGCGGCGGCACCGAGGACTTCGCCGATCGTATTGGGAGTGGCATCAATGCCGGGAACCACGACGTTGGAAAGCCGCTGGTAAAAGGGGCCGTTGTCCCAAAAACCGGCCTCGCTGCAGCCGATGCAACCATGGCCGGAGCCGATGGGGAAGGAAACGCCGTTATTCCATTTGAAAGTGGAGCAGGAATTGTAAGTTGTTGGACCGCGACAGCCCATTTTGTAAAGGCACCAGCCCCTGCGAGCACCGTCGTCGTCCCAAGACTCGACGAACTGGCCGGCGTCGAAGAAGGCGCGGCGGTAGCACTTATCGTGGATGCGCTGGCCATAGAACATTTTCGGGCGGCCGATGCGATCGAGCTCGGGCAGGGCATCGAAGGTGAGGATGTAGGTGAGCACGCCGGTCATGACCTCGGCGATGGGCGGGCAGCCGGGCACGTTGATGATGGGCTTGTCTGCGATGAGCTTGTGGACGGGCATGGCGCCGGTGGGATTGGGGTGAGCAGCCTGCACGCAGCCGTTGGAGGCGCAGGAGCCCCAGGCGACGATGGCCTTGGCGTGTTCGGCGGTCTCCTTGAGAACGTTCAGAAAGGTGTCGCCGCCGACGGTGCAATAGACGCCGCCATCCTTGGTGGGAGCGTTGCCTTCGACGGCAAGGAGATAGCCGCCGGGGTGATCCTTGATGAGTTTCTTGCGAATTTGTTCGACCTGGAAGCCGGCGGCCGCCTGGAGGGTGTCGTCGTAATCGAGGGAGATCATGTTGAGGATGATGTCCTGAGCGATGGGGTGGGAGGAGCGGATAAAGGATTCACTGCAGCAGGTGCACTCGAGGCCATGGAGCCAGATGACGGGGATGCGGGGCTTGGTCTCCATCGCGGCGACGACCGTGGGAACCATCGAGGCTTCCAGGCCCATAGCCGCGGCGGTGGTGACACAGAAGCGGAGAAAGTCGCGACGATCGACGCCATGCTGACGCAGGACATCGTAAGTGGACAGCAAAGATAGGTTGTTCACGGGAGAACCCCCTGGTGCGGAGCGTCAAAAGTTGATGAACGGACGGGGCACTATGGTTCCTGGATGAACATGGCGTCAGTGACGGTGCGCACAGAAGCTTGTGAGGTCCAACCAAAAGGCTGTGGAAAGGCAATCTTGGCGGCGAAAAGTTGGGTGAAAAGCAACGAGACAGGAAAACTGCGCTGTTGCAAGTTAGGGGTTGCGGGAGAGGAGAGAGGCGGCTTCGATGATGGGGTTGGGGAGAAGGCGCATGGCGCGGACAAAGGCTTCGATGAGGCGCGGATCAAATTGCGTGCCGGCGCAGCGTTCGAGTTCGGCTAGAGCTTCCTCAGCGGTGCGGCCTTTTTTGTAGCTGCGGTCACTTGTGATGGTGTCGTAAGAGTCGGCGATGGTGATGATGCGGGCGCCAATGGGGATGTCTTCGCCGGAGAGGGCGTTGGGATAGCCGGAACCATCGAAGAATTCGTGGTGGTGCAAGACCATGAGGCGGATGCGCGCGAGTTGCGGAAGAGGCTCGAGGAGCCTTGCGGCGAACGTCACGTGGGTCTTCATGGTGTCCCATTCTTCGGGATTGAGCGGGCCGTTCTTATTGAGCACGTGTTCAGGGATGCCGACTTTACCGACATCGTGAAGGATGGCGGCCAGGCGAATTTCCTCGACTTCGGCTTCGGACAAGCTGAGAGATTCCGCGAGCAAAGCGGCGTAAGCGGAAACCTTTTGAGAGTGGCCCTGGGTGTATTGATCCTTGGCATCAATGGCGTAGGCGAGGGAAGTGACGGTATCGAGAATGGATTGGGGTAGCGAGGCGGGGCCGTCCCCGGAGGAAAGGGGCGAGGCTTCGGAAGCCGGGAGAGACTCGGTGAACTGGCGGAGGCGCTGGTGAATCTCGTTGAAGGATTCGGGGCCGGTGGCGAAGAGACGCTTGAGGGTGACCCCGAGATAGGCTTCGAGGACGTCGCGCTTCCAGCGGCGGGCTTCCTTGGGGTCAACGTGATCAGCGGTGGAGACGGTGTTGCCGCCCTGATGTTTGGAGAGATACATGGAAGCGTCGGCGACCTGGATGAGTTCCTGAGGCATGGAGCCGTGCAGGGGATAACAGGCGATGCCGAAGCTGGCGGTAATGTTCTTTTCGCGGAGAAGAGGATTGGCGGAAACCCAGCCGCGCAGCTTGGAGGCCAGTTGGCGGGCCTGCTCCATGGAGGTTTCCGGCATGAGGATGACGAATTCGTCGCCACCGTAGCGGGCGACGACATCCGAGCGGCGGCAGTTACCTTCGAGGATTTGTCCGACGCGCTGGAGGACCAGATCGCCTTCGAGGTGGCCATAGAAATCGTTGACGAATTTGAAGCGGTCCAAGTCCATGAGGACGAGAGCAAAGGAACGTCCGGCGCGGGAGGAGCGCTTCCATTCCGAAGAGAGAGCTTCCATGAAAAAGCGGTGGGTTTTGACGCCGGTGAGGCCGTCGGTGATGGCCTGCTCCTGGGCTTTCTGGAAGGTAAGGGCGTTGTGGAGCGCGCCGGAGATCAAGTCGGCGAGTGTGCTGAGGAGGAGCGATTCTTCCTCGGAGAATTCGATGCGGTCAAGGGTTTCCACATATAGGACGCCGTGCAGGTAATCGGCGTAAAAGATCGGCAGGGCCATGGAAGTAAGGGAATCGGCGAGGACGGGCTTGGGGCCGTTCTGGGAGCTGGGGAAGGAACGGAACATGGCGGTCTTGCCGGTGCGCGCGACCTGGCCGATGAGGCCGGTGTCGAGCGGAAGACGAAGTCCGGCGGCGCCACGGCGCTTGCCGCCCTCGGCCTGGATGTGGAGCTCGCGCGTGGTGTAGTCGAGAATCGCGATGCCGATATGGTCGTAGGTGAGGCCGTTTTCGAGCTGCTCGGCGATCTTGGCCAGCACTTCATCAGGGTTGAGCGTGGCAATGGCGTCCCGGGAGATGAGATTCAAGAGATTGAGATGGCGCGCCTTGGTGCGCTCTTCTTGGAAGAGGCGGGCGTTTTCAATAGCGATGCTGGCTTCGCTGGCGAGCACGCGAAGCAGCTCAAGGTGGCCTTCGTCGAAGGCGCGATCCTCATCGGAGAAGATGCACAGCGCGCCAATGGCGTGATCGTAGGCGACCAGCGGAACGCCACAGAAAGAGCCCCCCGTGCGCAGAGGATCGACGCCGAGCTTGCGTACTTCGGTGACGAAGGTTTCGCGAATGAGAACGGGTTGGCGCGTGCGCAGGATGTACTCGGTGAGGTGATTGCCGGCGGGGCGCGAGCGTTTCGGCATGCGCACGCCATCGATCATTTCCAGTTCAAACTGGATGGCGTCGCGCAGGGAATCGGGCGTTGCGAGATAAAGATTGTCCACATCGAAGAGGCGGCGCAGCTCTTCCCAGATCTTGCGGAGGAGATCCTCTTGATTGAGGGTGGAGCTGAGGGCGCGGCCGATTTCATTGAGAACGTGGAGCTCCTCGGAGCGGCGCGAAGTCTGTTGGATGAGGTAACTGTTTTCGACGGCCATGCCGATCTGGTGGCCGAGGGCGAGGAGCAAGCGCAATTCGGCGGGGGTGAAGCGGCGATTGTCCGGTGTGCCGAGGAGGAGGAGGCCGAAGGCTTGTTCCTTGGCTTGCAGACTGATGACCACGATGCTGCGCAAGCCGTGCTTGAGAGCGAGTTCGCGGAAACGGCGGATGGGCTCGTCTTTTTCGAGGGCGGTGAGATTGTTGTCGCGGAGATCGCGGAAACCAAGCAAACCGCCGAGGCGGGAGACGAGGCCGACAAGATAATCGTCGAGCCCCTGCTCCTGTGCGACGCGGCAGAACTCATCGGGGATGCCGGCAGAGACGACGGATGTGGGCCCGGTCGGGTCGCCGTGATGAAGGAAAAGCGCGCCGGCGGGAAGGCGAACGACGCCAAGAACACGGTCGAGGGCCTGAGCGAGCATGCGCTGAATTTCACCGCCGACGAAGCTGGAAGTAGCGAGATTGAGGTTGGAGAGGGCGAGCATGTTGCGCTCGACGCGGCGCTTCTCTTCCTCGTAAACGGACATGATCAAGAGCATGGAGACAAAGGCGGTGGGAACCGCGGAGATGGGACGGGCCGTCTGGCCTAGCACTTCGGGAGTGAAGTGCAGGATGTGAAAGGCAAGAAAAACAAGGCCCCAGGCTGCGAAGGAAAGACAAAGGAGGCGATCGGCGAGAGTTTCGTGATGCTGGCTTTCGCGCCAAAAGAGGAAGCCGACGTAAACGTAGATGAGGGAGGCCGGCACGTAAGAGGAAAAGGGCAGGAGTTGCAGCGCGTTGGCGGCAGACCAGACCGCGAGGATCACGGCGGCGACGATGGCGGGAACAATCCAGAGCTTCTTGCGTGTATAAAGTTGCGTGCCGAGGAAGAAGCAGATACCTGCAAATCCGAAGAGGGCGTGATTGAGAGAGGTCAACACCGGATTCTCGCCGATCCAGAGCGAAAGACCCGGGCAGAGATAGTGCAGGCCGTAGAAGACCCAGGCAGCAGTCCAATAAAGAAGATAGGGCTGGCGCTTGAGGGAGTAGACGTAGGCGAAAAACGCTCCAATGAGGAGAGTTCCGATGAGGAAACTGAGCGCAATAATGCTCTGAACCATCGACGAGCCCAAAGGCGCCACCTGTTGTGCGAGGGCGGCAAAGGCGAACAGAATCAACGAAGGATCAACAGAATTCACCGGGAGACACCAAGAACGAGTCACATCCCGAGAAAACACCCCTGCTGGCCGTCACCAAGGAGCCCAACCGCACACAAAACGAATCACTTGCGATTATGAGGCAGAGGGAAAAGGAGCAGCAGAGGGAAGGGAGAAGTGGTAGCGAAAGAGGTAGTAGGGGGTGGGGCACGGGGGGAAGGTATGGGAGGCCGGCTTTTGACGAACTGCGAACTTGGAAGTGTTCAGGTTCTGAAGCGATGTGTTGGACGGCTCCCGGAGGTTCCGGTAGACTGAAGTTTTCATAGAAGAGAGCGAGAAGCAACCTACCATGACAGACGCGAGCGCAACACAAAAGAGAAGCGTGCGGGTGCGGTTTGCGCCTTCGCCGACGGGGTATTTGCACGTGGGCGGAGCGCGAACGGCGCTGTTTAACTGGCTGTTTGCGCGCAAAGAACGCGGCACGATGATCCTGCGGATTGAGGATACGGATGCGGAGCGGAACAAGCCGGAGTTGGTGACGGGAATTGTCGAGGGGCTGAAGTGGCTGGGCGTGGATTGGGACGAAGGGCCGTACTACCAGTCGCAACGGACGGAGCTGTACCGCGAGATGGCCAAGAAATGCCTGGCGAATGGGAGCGCGTTCCGGTGCTACTGCCCGCCGGAAAAATATGTGGGCGGGGACCACGCGGAAGAAGGCGCGGAAGGCGCGAAAGTGCGGAGGGTGGTGCGGTGCACGTGTCGCGACGGCAAGCCGTCGTCGCCGGAGACGAAGCCGGCGTTGCGCTTCAAGGTGCCGACGGGGGGAACGACGAAGTTTTTTGACGCGGTGTTCGGTGAGCGGGAATTTTCCAACGACGAGATCGAGGATTTTGTGCTGCTGCGCTCCGGGAAAGAGGGAGAAGAGTTCGGGCAAGCGATGTACCAGATGAGCGTGGTGGCGGACGACATCGACATGCGGATCACGCACGTGATTCGCGGCGCGGACCACATCTCCAACACGCCGAAGCAGGTGTTGCTGTACCGCGCGCTGGGAGCGGAGCCGCCGGTGTTTGCGCATGTGCCGCTGATCCTGGGGCCGGACAAGTCGCGGCTGTCGAAGAGGCACGGCGCGACGGACGTGAACATGTACCGGCGGGAAGGGTTCTTGCCGGAAGCTTTCCGGAATTTCCTGGCGCTGCTGGGGTGGGCGGCGGGCGGGGACGAGGAATTTTTCAGGACGAAGGAGTTGGTGGAGAAGTTTTCGCTGGAAGGGGTAAGCCGGACGAACGGAGTATTTGACCGGGCGAAGCTGGAATGGTTCAACACGCAGTATTTGCAGAAGCTGCCGATCGAGGACCTGTTGCCGCAGGTGGAAGAGCAGTTGAAGCAAGACGGGTTGTGGAAGGAAGAATGGGCAACGGGAGGTGGGCGCGAGTGGTTTACGCGGACGGTGGATATGTTGCGGCCGCGGGTGCGGCTGCTGCCGGACTTCGGCAGTTGGTCGCGCGCGTTTTTCAGCGACGCGTTCACGATCGATCCGGCGGCGAAGGCGAAATTCTGGAAAGACGAAAAGGTACCAAGCCTGCTGGCAAAACTTGCGGATGCACTGGCGGGATTGACGGAGTGGAATCACGACGCGTGCGATCACGCTTCCCGCAAGGTGGCGGAAGAAGCCGGGGTGAAGGCGGGGTTGCTGATCAATGCGACGCGCGTGGCGATCGTGGGGCAAGCGGTGGCGCCGCCGCTGTTCGACACGATGGTGGTGCTGGGACAAGAGCGAGTGGTGCGGAGGTTGCGCGCGGCGCTGGGGGAAATTGGAAAGTAGAGCGGAGTTTTCGGGGCGCGGTCGGTTCAGGAATTAAAGTTTGTCGGCGGGGCCAGCGGCCGTAAAAGCGGCGGCGAGCCGCCGCAGTCCATAGAGAAACCCAAGAAAAAGCCTCGGGTCTGAAGGCCTGAGCTACAGGTGCTTGGGGAAGAGGTCGGAGTTGGCGGGCTTTGCGGCGGCTGGCGCGGCGACCACAGTAAGGGTGACTTCAACATCTCTGGTTACCGGTGGCAGACAGATTTCGGTGCTGCAGGCCTGGTAGCGAAGTTTCATGTCCACATGCTGAGGGCCAAGCGGCGCATCCTTCAAGACGGTGAGCGGCAAGCGCAGAATCACCGTGCCTGTGTACACATTCAGCTTTTTGTCCTTTGAGAAAACGAAAGTCTGCAGGGTTCCCTTGGGATAAATCACGCTGTCGAGTTTGAAGCCGGCGGCGACATCCGCGCGCAGATCCGTGGGGATCAGATAATCGAAGGTGACTTCGCGGGCGTTGACGTGAAAGCCGGGGCGAATTTTCATGACCACAGCCACTTGGAAGGCCATACCGCGAGCGACGGGGTCGTAGGAGGCGAAGGCGGTGGGAGCGACGACATCCTTGGCGGAGGGCGTTTGCGAAAAACCCGCGAGCGGGAAAAGGAAAAGAGCAACGAAGAGAGCCGTAAGGAAGTATTTCACACGGTCACCGGAGTTCCCAGTTGTTGCGAGATCACGCGGCTCATGACGCCATATAGATCTTCGCCGGTTTTCTCGAGGATGAAAGCGCTGCGGGGCTCGGACCAGGCGAGTTTGAAACTCGTGGAGAGCGCGGAGACCCAAATTTCCCGGATGGGCGTGTTTGGAGAGATCACGAACCTGGCGGGCTCGGGCTCCTCAAAGATGACCTCGAGTTTGCCGCTTTCGCCTTCAACATCGAAATCGTGTTTATCGCCAAGGTTCAGAAGACGCTTTTTCAAATCCTCGAAGAGGGCGTCGGCCTTTTTTTGGAAGTCGTGTTCAGCAAGCATAGTGGATTCGGTCAGAGCTGCGCTTCGATAGCTTTAAGCAGTTCATCGCTGCTCTTGAGGCCTTGGAATTTAGTGACGACCGTACCATCGCGGGAAATCAGAAAACTGGTGGGGTAGCCGAGGATGCCGCCAAACTTGTCCGCTGCTTCATCGGTGCCGAGCAGGATGGGATAGCCCATCGGAAGCTGCTGGCCGTTGACGTCGAAGCGCTCCTTGGCGATGAACGGAGCGACGACGCTCTTGCCTTCCTCGTCCATGGCCACGCCGACGACGGTGAAGCCGCGCGAAGCGTATTTGGCTTGCATGTCAATGAGCCAGGGAATTTCCACGAGGCAGGGATCGCACCAGGTAGCCCAGAAATTCAGGAAGACCACCTTGCCCTTGTAATCGGCGAGGGAAACATCCTTGCCGTCGAGGTCCTTAAGTTTCAGGTCCGGCTCGGGCTTCCCGGCAAGGTTGAAATCGGGGATTGAAGCAGATTGTCCCTTGAGGCGCGTGGCCTTATCCGCGTACCAGGTGAGGAGGATGAGGACCGCGATGGTACTGACGATGATCAGGATTTTTTTCATAACAATTTCGTCCACCTACAAGAATCTTACATCGAGAAGCGATTCAAGAACGTGAGTTTGCCCGAGAGCCAGGTCAGCTTGTTGAAGAAGATCAGGAAGCCGATGAACAGCAGCAGGGCTCCGCTGAATAACTCCACAACGTGAAGATGCTTTCGGAAATTCTTGTAGAAACGCATGAACTGGCTGAAAAGGAGCGCGGTCAGCAAGAAGGGCACGGCGAGTCCCGCGGAATAGACGGCCAGGAGCAGCACGCCGCGCGCGACCGTGTTGCTGGCAGCGGCGAGCACGAGCACCGCGGAAAGGATCGGACCGATGCAGGGCGTCCAGCCAAAGGCGAAGGCGAAGCCAAGAAGGAAGCCGCTCAGGATGCCGGGCTTCGTATCCGTGCTGTGAAGGCGCACGTCCTGATTCAACCAGCGAGCCAGAAGAGGCCCAAAGAAGCCAATGATGGAGAGCGAGAAGAAATGGACGGCGCCAAGGCCGAGGAAAAGCGGCCCGCCGTGAAGAAGGGCCGCGACGCCTAAGGCCACCAGAATCGCTCCAAGCACGATACCTGCGCGCAAATTCATCTTGATTAGGCCGCCCAACAGGTGGAGACCGAAGAGCAGAATCAGTGCCCCGGCGATTGGCGTGAGCAAGTTCTTGTTCTGCTGCAGGAAACCGCCGACGGCGCTGGCGGAAGCGCCAAAGCTGATAAAGACCACGGAGAAGCCGACGACAAAGGAGAGCGCGGAAGAGAAAAGCCCGCCTTTGGGCTGCTCGCCCTGGCGGAGTTGTTCCACGCCGATTCCGGAAAGCATCGAGATGTAGCCGGGAACGAGCGGGAGGACGCAGGGAGAGAGGAAAGAGATCAATCCCGCGAGAAAAGCGCCGGCCAAAGAAACATCGGTCATTTCGTAGAAGTCCTCGGTGCCTGCCGCGTTGAACCTGCCGAAATATGCAGCGGCGTCCGCTTGCGCATGATCGGGAAATACCTGCGACCCAACAAACTATTCTCGCACAAAACTACGCAGGGAGTGGTGCCTCGGCGAAACGTTGGGGGCACATGAATCCGTGTTTCCCAGGCCTGCGCAGACGAGAGCTATTCACTCGCACGTGGATTAGACGCGGAGAGCGGTGGGAGGGGCACAAGGCAGGAAAAGAAAGACAAGTGGCGGGAAAGACTGGCAGCAGACTTGGTTGAGATGTTTTGCGCAATCTGCAAGGTATTGGGCGGGAAAGGGTTATTTGCATGGGAGATGGCATGGACCTTGCGTTGTGTATGAGTGTGCAGAGCACCGGGCAGGCGTGTATGGTTTGGACGCCGAACAAAGTGACGTTGTTGCGCGTGCTGGTGGGTTTAGCGGCGGTCAGCTTATTTGGCCACGGCGCGTGGATGAACCTGCTGGCGGTGGCGCTGACGGTGACCTCGATTGCGCTGGATGCGCTGGACGGAAACTTGGCGCGAACGCGGAAGATGGCCACGCCGGTGGGCGCGCAGATTGACATTCTGGGAGACCGCGTCATCGAGAACATGTACTTCACGTATTTTGCGGTCGTGGGGATGGTGTCGTTGTGGCTGCCGATGCTGTTCTTTGCGCGCGGGGCGATGACGGATTTTCTGCGTGGCTTGGCGATGAAAGCGGGGCATTCAGGATGGGGTGAGAACGCGATGCTGCAGACGTGGTGGGGGCGCGCGCTGGTGGGGTCGCGATGGAGCCGCGGCGTGTATGCGGCGCTGAAGTGCGTGTGCTTCTGCTACCTGGGTTTGGAGCTGGCATTGACGCGAGGGCCGGTGCTGCTGGTGGGGCCGATGACGGTGGACGCGCAAGCCGCGATCCGCGCGGGCGCGCATGTGCTGGCGTGGCTGACAGCAGGATTTTGCATTGTGCGCGGACTGCCGGTGCTGCTGGAGGGCTGGAAGTATCTGGCGGGGAACCTCGCCGGCGGGAACTCGGGAAGAGTGACGCGAGGAGACGCGGCATGAAGGAAGAATGCACAGGGACGCAAGGGATCGCGGCGTTCTTCGACGTGGACGGGACGCTGATTCCGGAGCCGTCGCTGGAGCGGCGATTCTTTCGCGCAGTGCGGCAGAGCGGCGCGACTCCGATCGGAAATTACTTTCTCTGGGCTCAAGAGGCATTGCGATTGCTGCCCCAGGGGATTGCAGCGACGGTGCATGGGAACAAACGGCACTGGAGCGGAGTGCGCTGCAATCAGGTTTTGCAGCAGATGGAAGTGATCGTCTTTTTCGAAGAAGGGATAGAGCGGGCGGCGTGGCATGCGCGGCAAGGACACAGGATCGTGCTGGTCAGCGGGATGCTGGAGCCGCTGGCGCGAATGGTAGCGCGCGCTCTGGAATGCGAATTGGAATCCCGGGGAGTTGCCAGCCAGGTGCCGGTGTGTGCGACGCGGATGGAAGAACGAGAGGGAAGGTGGACGGGGCGTTTGCTGGGAGAAGCGATGTATGGAGAAGGAAAGTTTCGCGCGGTGAAGCGCATTGCGCAGGAGCACCGGATTGAGCTGCGAGGTTCGCACGCGTACGGAAACACACTGCTCGACCGGCCGATGCTTGCAGCGGTGGGACACGCGCATGTGGTGAATCCGGGAAGGGACCTGGCGGCGGTGGCGAATCAGTGCGACTGGGAGATTTGGCATTGGTATGTGGAGAAATCGACCGGGCAGAATTTGCCGTTGGCCGAAACAGTTATGCGAGACGGGGAGAGCCGGGCATGAACGTGAAAAAGGAGCGGAGTGTGGAATCGGCGACAATTGCCGCGACCTGGCAGGGGCCGGGACGCGCGAGCGAGGGCGATGCCTTCCTGAGAGATGCGGAGTCCGTTGTTGGCAAAGCGCTGAAGTGGATGCGCGCGGAAGCTGCTGAGGCGTGGGCGGGGAGCGGTGCATATGAGCGTGTGGCGCTGAGCTACCTGGGCATTTCGAGCGTGCTGATCGCGTACTTTGCGAAGAACCTGCAGCACCCATTCCGGCTGCTGGGCGTGCAAACTGGAGCGGCGCTGGTGGTGATGCTGCTGTGCTGGGCGGGAACGAGAGCGGCGGCGAAGGAGGCGCGGTTCGGCAGCTCGTTTGGCACGCAATGGTGGCATTTCTGGCGGCAATGGTATCCGCACCTGTTTTTCCTGTTTTGTTTCGAGGAACTGGCGCACCTGATGACGTTATTCATGCCCGATTGGCAAGACGCCAAATTATTGGCCTTCGATCGCTGGTTGACGGGCGTCCAACCGACGATCTGGCTGGAACAGTTCGCCACGCCGCTGCGGAACGATGGCATGCAGTTCTTTTATCTGACGTACTTCACCTACCTGTTGATTCTTGGCGGCATTCTGTATTACCGGCGGGAGTGGCAAGCGTACTGGTCGGTGATGACGTACTCGATGGTGGGGTATATGTGCGGATATCTGATCGCGATGTTTTTCCCGATCGAGAGCCCATGGTTTGCGTTGGCGGGATCGTGGAAAGCGCCGCTGGCGGGCGGACCGTTCACAGCGACGATCAATTTCATCGAGCATTTTGGAAGGGTCAGGGGCGCGGCGTTCCCTTCCGAGCACGTGGCGGGGGCAACGGCGGCACTGTGGGGCGCATGGAAGTTCCGGCGATGGCTCTTCTGGGTCATGCTGCCGTGTTTCTTCCTCATGTGCGTTTCGACGATCTGGGGGCGGTACCACTATGTTGCGGACATTTTTTGCGGGCTGACAACCGGGACGATGGGGTATTTGATTGGCAATCGGATTATGAAATGGAAAGGCGCGGTGGCGACGCTGCCGCGGAATGCCTGAGGACAAATGTGGCCCAGTCAATCGAGAACGGGGCGGGCTTCCAAGGGAGAAGATTGCTCAAAGTGGCGGGCAAGTTCGAGAAGCAGCGGTTCATCTGTGACTGCGGCGATGAATTGCAGGCCGATGGGCAGGCCGTGTTCGCTGAGGCCGCAGGGAACGGAGATGGCGGGGACGCCGGCGAGATTTGCCGGGCGGTTCAGGCGCAAGAGAAGCGCACGCGTGGGGCGAAGCGATCCGCCGATGGGGGTGGTTTCTTCGCCGATGGGCGGGGCGGCGATGGGAGTGGTGGGGACGACGAGAGCGTCAACCTCAGCATCTTCCAGAACCAGATGAAACGCAGCGATGAATTTTTCGCGCGTTTGCAAGGCTTTCAGGTAAGAAACAGCCGAAACCTTGGTGCCCATCTCGAGGCGCGAGCGCACATCTTCGCCGTAGTCCGCGGAGCGATCCGGGAACCAGCCGGCCTGTTGATGATAGAGAGTGGCTTCGGCCCAGGCGATGTGATTGCCGGCGTCCTCGGTTTCCGGCAAGAGCGGCAGAGAGAGTTCCTTAATTGAAGCACCGTCCTTTGTGAGAATGCGGATGGCACGCTCGAACGCGCGCTGGACTTCCGGGCTCACAACATCGAAAAAGAATTCCTTGGGAATGCCCAATTTCGCTCGCCGCGCACGGGGAGACGGGAATTTCCGGGGAAGAAGACTGCGTTCATTCGCGCCGCGGGTGAAAATCGGTTCAAGAAGAAGCGCTGCATCCCCGACTGAGCGAGCGAGCGGGCCCACAAAATCGAGAGTGGGAGAAAGAGGGATGACGTCTTCTGTGTTGACGCGACCCGAGCCCGGCTTCAAGCCGACAACGCCGCAGAGGGAAGCAGGGATGCGGATGGAGCCGCCGGTATCGGTGCCGATGCTGCCAAAGCAGAGGCCGGCGGCAAGCGCGGCTGCCGAGCCCCCACTGGAGCCGCCTGCAATGCGAGACTCATCCCAGGGATTTCGCACCGGGCCGTAATGTGGATTGTTACTGGTGGCGCCGTAGGCGAATTCATGCATGTTGGTTTTGCCGAGGATGATGGCGCCAGCCTTTTTGAGGGCGGTGACAACCGGGGCGTCGCGCAGGGGAACGAAGTCATGCAGGATTTTGGAGCCAGCGGTGGTGCGAATACCGGCAGTGTAGATGTTGTCCTTTAGAGAGATGGGGATGCCGTGAAGAGGGCCGAGCTGACGGGAGCTCTTGCCGCGGTGTTTGCCAGGCAGTGCCGATTCCGCACGAACGGCCTGCTCCAGGGCCTGCTCCTCGCAAACGGTAAGGTAGGCGTTGAGGCGGGGATTCAGTCTGGCGATGCGATCAAGCAGGAAGCGCGTGAGTTCGATGGGAGAGAGCTTGCCACGATGGTAGAGACTGGCGATTTCGGCAATCGAAGCGAAGGCGAGCTGAGTATCAGCGGGCATCAGTAGATTTTTTCCTGGCGGCGCAAGTTGCCAAAGGTGCCGATGTTAGCAATCACAAAAGAGACACGGAACTGGTTTTCGGTCCGGACGGTGCCAAGGTTGAGGTGGAGATATTCGAGGGCCAAACCACAGCAGCCGCCGTTATAGTTTACTTGGACGAACTGGTTCTGCAAGGTGCCGGCGACGAAGTCATAGCTTAGGCCAGTTGAGAAATTGAAGCCCTTCCGGGCGAGATCGCCATAACCGATGATAGTGCGAACCTGATTAGAAGGCGGCTGGACCACGGGATCGCCTTGCAAACGGAACTCCGCGATGGTGAAGTAGAATTCGCTGTAAGGCTTCATCTTGAGGAGGGTGCCGATGGTCGTAACTTTACTCTGCTGCGGGTCGTACTCCAGGATCTGCTCGGCATCATAACGGCCGCCTGGCGTAAGCCGCAGATCGCTGACGATAGGTGACCAATTGCGAGGGGTGGAAGCGAAAGCAAAGGGAGTGATGGAATCGAGAGCTTGAAAGACGTTACGCTGGCCGGTGACGAGAGCGCCGCCAAAGGTGGAATCGAAGTAGTGTTTCTGGACGACGTTCCAGGAGAGGAAATCGACGGGCAGGGCGTCGCCGTTTTTGACATAGAGGTGCTGGGTGAAGCCGTATTCCAGTTCGTTGGTGTCGGTGAGGGTGGAGTTGCTGTCAAAGCGGATGAAATCGGCGAAGTTGTTCACGCCGGTGACGTAGCGATAGGTGATGGTCGGCTCGATGGTGTGCTTGTAGCGGTGGCGCGTGCGCGGCCGGTCGAAAAAACGCTCCAGCGTGGGCGGACGCAGTTCGACGGCAAATTCGCCGGTGTTGCGAGTGATGGATTCACCGCTGAGGGTGGTGAGCGAGCCGAGAGAATCGCCGTAGAAGGTTGTGCGGAAGGTGGCGGAGGTGGTGACACCGAGCCAGTCTCCGAAATGGAGAGGCAGAGTTACCTTGGGAGCGAATTCCGTGCGGGCCACGAAGTTTGGAGTTACCAGGAACTCATCTTCGCGATGGAGTGCGCCCGCGGAGGAATCCAACGAAAAATAGACGGGGAGATTCCGCAAGGGGGCTTGTTCAACGGAACTGAAACGAACTTCGGGAGCGCTGCGCAGAAAGACGCTTTGCGGCGGGCTGAGCTGGAGGAAATTGCGATCATCCAGACTGGCGAGATTAAAACTGAAGCCACGGAAATTGTTGGAGAGGAAGACGGAGCTGCGGATTTCGGAGTTGATGGCATCGCCGTAGGTATCCGCGAAGGCCAGCCGGAAAGTCAGCGAAGTGAGTTCGTTCACATCGGCGACGAAGCGCCAGTCATGTTTCCAGAGAGATTGCACCTCGAGTTGTTGCTGATGGCCGCCTTGGTTGACCACCGTACCGTCAGCACCAGGAATGCCGCGATCAATGACGCCGTAGTAGGTGTATTTGATCGAGGTATCCTCAAATGGACGGGCACGAAATTCGCCACGCTGGGCCCAGCCGCGACGGCTGAAGTATTCAAGACCAAGCATGGCATCCATCCAGGGTTTTGGGGCCCAGTAGAAGGCATCGCCGCCGATGAAGCCCTTGCTATTGCTGTTGCCAACGATGGGCAAGAGAAAGCCGGTTTGCCGAACATGGGTGCCAGCCGGAGCGGTGGTATAGGGCAACCAGAGAAGCGGGACACGATAGAGGCGAAAGTTTGAGTTGACCAGAGCGACGCTTTTTTCCAGGGTCAATTTCGCTTCCGGAGCAAAGAACTGCCAGGCGGGATGCGCGGGATCGCAGATGGTGAACCAGGCGTGGCGGACGATGTAAACATCGGCGGAAACGCGCTCCACTTCACGAGCCTCGAAGTACAGAGGGTTTTGGGTGATCAGAAGCGTGGGATTGGGGCTGCGTTCGATCTTTATCGTGCCGTGAACGTTGCGAAAGGTGCCGCGCCCCGAGGCAACATTGAGAACCGCATCGTCGCCCTCGAGATGCTGATTTTCAAAGTCGAAGAGTACGTGCCCGTGGACACTTGCCTCAGAGGTGGCGTTGTTGTATTGGGCGTGGTCGGCTCGCAAGCGCATCCCGGAATAGGTGATGTCCACATCGCCATCGGCGATAAAGAGGTCGCCTTGTCGCTGTTGCGGGCCGCTGGAGGAGATCTCCGCGATGCCGCCGGAAGGAGCGGTCAAACGGACCTGTTGGGCGCAAGTGGGAATTAGGGCCGCGAAAAATGCAAGGAGGAGGAGAGAAAGGCAGCGCCTGGCAGGCGGGGCGGAGATTGAAGGATGGATGATCACGCGGCTAATGAGCTCAGAGAATCGAAGAGTTAGCCTAGCACGCGCTCGGGCGGAATTGTAGCGAAGCGTGGAGTCGGGATAGAGGGGCATGCGCTAGGAATGATGAGATAGGCGTTCGGCGAGTTGTCCGGAGAGATCCTGCGACTCGCGCGCCGCGGCGGGCTCGCTCAGGACGGGCATCCTTCACCGGATGTCCGGTTTGCGCGGGGCTTCCTTGGCGTGATGGGCGCTATACCAGTCGTAGGTCCGCCGAAGGCCCTCCTCGAAGAAAACGGTCGGCTCGTAGCCGAGGATGTCCCGCGCGCTGCGGATCTCCGCCTGGGAGTCGCGGATGTCGCCATCGCGCGGGGGTTCGTATTTGGCCTGAAGATTCTTGCCGGAGATTTTTCGGAGGAGGTCGAGAGTATGGTTCAGCGAAACACGGGAACCGGTACCAACGTTGAAGACTTTTCCAAATGCGCCGGGGGCTTCGCAGGCGAGGAGATTGGCCTGGACGGCGTTTTCGACGAAGGTGAAGTCGCGGGTCTGCTCGCCGTCGCCATAGACAAGCGGCTGACCGTCATCGAGGAAAGCGGTAGCGAAGCGGGAAAGTACGCCGGAATAGGGAGAATCAGGGTCTTGCCGCGGGCCGAAGATGTTGAAGTACCGGAGAGAGACGCATTCGAGGCCGTAACAGCGTTGGAACGCCTGCGCGTAAAGCTCGCCCACGTATTTCGAGACGCCATAGGGAGAGATAGGGAAGGGTTGCATGTCTTCCGTCTTGGGAAGCGTGGGGGTTTCGCCGTAGGCAGAAGAGGAGGCGGCAAAAACCACGCGCTTGACCTTGTTGTCGCGGGCGGCCAGGAGGACGTTCAAGGTGCCATCGACGTTGATGCGGTTGGTATCGAGGGGATCCTTGACGGAGCGCGGAACAGAGGTGCGGGCGGCGAGGTGGATCACAAATTCGGCTTGCAGCATGGCCTTCTGGACGGTTTCCAGATCGGTGATGGAACCCTTCATGAAGGTGATTTTGTTGCGGACCTCGGCGAGATTTTCCTCCTTGCCGGAAGAGAGATCGTCAAGCACGACGACGCCGTGACCTCGCCGAACGAGCTCGTCCACCGTGTTTGAGCCGATAAATCCGGCGCCCCCCGTGACCAGGTAGCGCATGTCTCGCTGCCTCCCGCTGGCAAAGCTAACTTATTGTACGATGATTGGAAGGAAATCAATGGAGAGGATTGACGAGGGCGTCACAAAAAGCGCATGGGCAAAAGAGTAGCACTCGTTCTGGTGATCATGGCTCTGCTGCTGGTGGCGGCGGGATTGCTCTATTGGAAGGCAGGACATCCGGGGCCAAGAATCGCCGCACGGCCTGCGAATCCGGTGGCGCCGGCCCCAGCGGGCCCGGCGCGCGGAGTCGGAAACGCGGAACCCGGAACGCCCACGGCTGCGTCCCCGGTGGAGACTAGCGAAAAGAACGGGAATGCACCCGCGTCACCCGGGTTCACACTGCGCACGGGCGAATCGCTGGAATTTGCGGCGAATGTGACCAAGCTGAACAGCACGATCGCGAACCTGAAGATCCTTACCGCCGAGAGAAGGAATTTCTACGGCAAGAACAGCTGGCACCTGCAGGCATTCGCGCACACAGAGAATCCGTACCGCATGGTGTTTGAGCTGGACGACCAGTTCGACTCGTACAGCGAAGCCGCCAACTTAGCCAGCCAGCAATATGAGATGCACCTGAGCGAGCGGGGGCAAAAGGTGGATTCGGTGCAGCGGATGGTGTCTTCACCGGAGGATCCAGCACCCGCGGATGCGACTGCGGCGCGCGTTCCCACCGGCACACGGGATCCTTTGGGACTTTTGCAGTACCTGCGCGGAATCGATTGGGGCAAAACCCCGGAGATCAAGAGCCCGGTCTACGATGGACGAAAGTTCTATGAAGTGCGCGCCGTGCTCCTGCGCAAGGCTGAAGCGGTGAAGGTGCCAGCGGGAAATTACACGGCGACCAAGATCGCAATCCACGTGTATGAGGGCGGAGCAGAGATGAAGGACGCGCACTTTCTGCTGTATCTCTCCAACGACGCCGCGCGCCTGCCCGTGCTGCTGGAAGCGGTACTTCCATTTGCCACGGCGCGCGTGGAACTCACCAAAGCAAAATAGAGCAGAACGGCACTAGCAGGGAACGATGCGCTCGCGGTGGCGCACGACGCGGCGGGTGGCGTTGCGCGTATCCACCACGAGTTTCGCGCTTTCAACAATCGCGGCGTAGTCGTAGCTGGAATGATCGGTGGCAATGACCACGGCATCATAGTTCCCGAGTGTCTGCGGGTTCAGTGGCACGGACTTCATGTGCGAGAAATCGTAGTGACGCATTTTGTGAAGGTGCGGGAAGTAGGGGTCGTTGTAATCGAAGTCGGCGCCGCGCTTCTGGAGAATCTCCATGATCTTGAGGGTGGGGGACTCGCGCAGGTCGTCGACGTCCTTTTTATATGCGACGCCAAGGATCAAGATCTTGGAGCCCTTGAGACTCTTCTTGTGATCGTTCAGGGCCGCGGCAACGGAATCCACGACGTGATAGGGCATGGCGGTGTTGACTTCGCCGGCCAGTTCGATGAAGCGCGTGGAGAAATCGTATTCGCGGGCTTTCCAGGAGAGATAGAAAGGGTCCACCGGAATGCAGTGGCCGCCCAAGCCGGGCCCGGGATAGAAGGGCATGAAACCGAAAGGCTTGGAGGAGGCGGCATCGATCACTTCCCAGACGTCCACGCCCATGCGCAAGCAGAGCATCTTGAGTTCGTTGACGAGGGCGATGTTGACGCAGCGGAAAATATTTTCGAGGAGCTTGGTCATTTCCGCGGCGCGCGTCGAGCTGACGGGAATGACTCTGGCGACGACTTGCGCGTAGAGGGCCTGGGCGGCGCGGCCGCTGGGCGGATTCACCCCGCCAACGACCTTGGGTATCTGTGCGAGACCAAACTGTTTGTTGCCGGGATCTTCGCGTTCCGGCGAAAACGCCAGGAAGAAATCTCCCGGCACATTTTCATTTTCGGGGCCGGCAGCAATGGGGCAGCGCAAGCCGCTCTTTTCCAGGATCGGTAGGAGCAATTCTTCGGTCGTGCCGGGATACGTCGTGGATTCGAGAACGACCAACTGGCCCTTTTGCAAGTGGGGATGAATGGATTTGGCGGTGGATTCGACGTAGCTCAGATCGGGCTCGCGGTACTCGTTTAGCGGCGTAGGCACGCAGATGATGATGGCGTCGGCTTCCTTGAGTTTGGTGAAATCCGTGGTGGCGTGGAAATGGCGGCTGTTCACATATTGCTGAATCTTGATTTGCTGAATGTGTTCGATGTACGACTTGCCGGCATTCAGGAGTTTTACCTTTTCAGGATCGGTATCAAAGCCGACAACTTTGTGGCCGGCCTCGGCGAAACGCAAGGCCAGAGGAAGACCGACGTACCCGCAGCCAATAATGGCTACCTTGAGTGTGGCCCCTTTGAAGAATTCAGGTTTTCTGTCCATTGCCATGAGATGGAAAGTGCTCCTCTTCGGATGTTGCGCGACACCGGCTCTAACGCCAAGGAGATAAACGACATAGAAACTATAACAGTTTCGGGAGGGAAGCTTGAAGAGGAGCCTGTGAATGTTTCCAAGAGTTCACATTCGGAGACGGCGGAGTAAACCGGAACTGCATTGCCTTTCCGCAGATGCAGGGTGAAGATAAACGCAATGAAAACGGCTGACTTACTTCGATTTGGCGGTTCTCCCGCCGGCGCGACATGACACTCGTAGTTTTGGCGCTCGGGCTCGTGGCGGGAGTGCTGGTGGGACTTCTGGGCATTGGCGGAGGCGTGGTGCTGGTGCCCGCGATGGTTTACCTGCTGCATTACGACCAGCACCTTGCCCAGGGAACATCCCTCTTCATTCTCCTGCCGCCGATAGGATTGGGCGCGCTGCTGCAGTATTGGAAAAACGAGCAGGTAGACTTGCGCGCTGGAATTTACTGCGCGGTGGGCTTTCTTCTTGGAGGTTATGGGGGAGGGCGTGTTGCCGTGCACATGCCTTCGCGGGACTTGCAGGGGATCTTCGGATTCTTTTTGATGCTGTCCGCGGCGCTGCTATGGAGAAAGACCTACGCAACACCAACGCTGGCGAGCGAAAAGAGCAATGTAACTGTGCAGAGTCACCTGAGGAGCCTCGGAATTTTTCTGGTCGCGGCGTTTTGCGGAGTGGCGGCGGGGATGGTGGGAATTGGCGGTGGGGTATTGCTGGTGCCGTTGCTGGGATTGCTGTTTGGCTTCAGACAGCACCGCGCGCAAGGGACGAGCCTGGTGGCGTTGATTCCGCCGACCGGGCTGCTGGCCTTTCTGACGTATGCGCAGGCGGGCGAGGTTTCCTGGAAGACGGGGCTGCTGCTGATCCCGGGCGTTTTTGTGGGCGGGATCCTCGGCGGAAAACTGGCGCGCCAGTTGAATCCCGCGCGGATGCGCCAGGTGTTTGCGGCGCTGATGTTTCTGCTGGGCGTGTGGCAGGTCTTCTCTGCGTGGCGAAGGTGACGCATACTTGAAGGAAATGGTAGACCTTCATTCGCATATTCTTCCCGGGCTCGATGACGGAGCAAAATCCATCGAAGATGCGCTGGCCATGGCGGAAGACGCCATCGCCGATGGCATCACGCATGTGGTGGGAACGCCGCATGCCAGTTCCAACTACGCATTCAATTTTGCGAAAGTGCGGGAGGCCCGGGATGTACTGAGCGAGAAACTCGCGGGCCGGATCACGCTGGCAACGGGCTGCGATTTCCATCTCAATCCGGAAAATCTGGCAGCCCTTCGAGCGGATGCAGCGCCGTTTTGCATCAATCAAAAAGATTATCTGCTGGTGGAGTTCAACGAGTTCTCCATTCCCCCCTCGATGGATCAGACGCTACACGAGCTGCATCTCGCCGGCTTGCGCCCAGTGATCACGCACCCGGAACGCAACGGGATTCTGCGGGCGCAACCGGAACGATTGTTGCGGTGGGTCAGCCTGGGTTGTTACGCGCAAATCACGGCCGGTTCGCTGACCGGCGTATTCGGCTCGGGCGCGCAGGAAGACGCGTGGGCGTGGATCGGGCGAGGACTGGTACACTTCGTTGCCAGCGACGCGCACAATACGGCGCGGCGCCCGCTGAAGCTGCGATTTGCGTACGATGCCATTGCGGAACGCTTCGGAGAGGAAAAAGCACGGGCGCTGCTGATGGAGAATCCGCTGGCTGCGTTTGAGGGGAGGCCCCTTCCCTATGTGCCCGAGGTTGCCAATGATCCGCCGCGCGCAAAACGCAAGCGGTTCATTTTTTTCTGAAGGATTTTTCTAAAGGGACGCGACGGATTTATGCGGCGGGCCGCAAGGGCAATCCGGCCCAGGCGTTGAACAAGCCGAGCACTTCTCTTACGACATCCAGGGCATCGCTGGTATTTCGCCACCAGTGATCGGCGTCGAAGGGGTCGTCCGAAACACCGTGGACGATGGCGTCGCCGTTGACGGCGGAGAGGTGTTTCCAGAGAGTGCGTGTGCGGCGGGTGTGAACTTTAGAGGTCACGAGGATTACGCGACGCGGGTTCGCGCGCTGGAGAGCCTGGCCGATGGCGGCCATCTCATCGGCGGTATTGACGATGGGCGGCTCCAGGACACGAATTGCGGATTCGGGGACGCCTTCGTGGATGAGGATGAGCTTGTCGTAGGCGTCTTCCCCCTGGTAGGGCACGGAGAGTTTCGCGAGGGTCGCCCCAGGCTCCGTGGAATGGGTCAACCAGACCTGCGGCGCGTATCCTTGCTTGTACACTCTGGCGGCTTCGAGGGCCCGGCTGGGCATGCGGCCGCTCAAGACCGCGATGGCCGCGGCGTTTTGTAACGGATCTTCAACGATAAGCCAGCGTCCCACATGGAAGAAGGCGAACAGACAAGCACTGATCAGGCAGACGGCCAGAAAAGGCCAAAGACGCGGCTTGCGAGCGGGCTCCGTTGGGAGCATTGTTGCGATCAGAATATTCCCCATGGCAGCGCATCGTAACGTGCGAAGTGTTGCAGGTCAAACGGCCCTCGCAGCGGCCACCCGGGGGATTCGTTGGCCAATTTCCCGAGCCTCGCGGTAAAATCTTAGATTCGGAATTGCGGGGGGGCGCATGAGAGCAGCGGTAACAGGCGGTGCGGGGTTCCTGGGATCACATTTTTGCGACCGCTTGCTGGCTGAAGGCTGGGAAGTGCTGGCCCTCGACAACCTGGTAACGGGGAACGAAGAGAACATTGCGCATTTGAAAACGAACCGGAAATTTCGGTTTGATCGCCGCAACGTGACCGAACCATTCCTGGTGGACGGGGAAGTAGGATACGTATTCCACCTCGCGTCGCCCGCGAGTCCCCCGGATTATATGAAACACCCGATTGATACGCTGAAGGCAGGGTCGCTCGCGACGATGCGCACGCTGGATCTGGCGATGACGAAGAAGGCCAAGTATCTGCTGGCGTCTACGAGCGAATGCTACGGCGATCCAGAGGTTTCACCGCAAAGCGAAAGTTACTGGGGCCACGTAAATCCAGTGGGGCCGCGCAGCGTTTACGACGAGGCGAAGCGTTTTGCGGAAGCGACCACCATGGCGTACCACCGGTTTCACGGCGTGGATACGCGCATTGCGCGCATCTTCAACACGTATGGGCCGAGGATGCGTTTAAACGATGGCCGGGCGCTGCCAAATTTTGTATTTCAGGCGCTCAGCGGGCAGGCGCTGACAGTATATGGAGATGGAAAGCAGACGCGGAGTTTCTGCTACGTTTCCGATTTGATCGAGGGAATCTACAGGCTCAGCCAGTGCGATGAGCACTACCCGACGAACATCGGGAATCCGAATGAAATGACCATTTGCGAATTCGCGGAACGCATTCGTGCGTACTTCCCGAACGCGCCCGCGATCATTTACAAACCCCTGCCGGAAGACGATCCCAAGCAACGTTGCCCGGACATCACGAAGGCGAAGAAGTTGCTGGGCTGGGAGCCCAAGGTGAGTCTTGAGGATGGATTGCGGCTGACGCTGGAGTTCTTTAAGGTGCAATTCAGCAAGATGACAACGAGCCGCTGAACTTGGGGCGAAGACGCCCCTGGCCGGGATCAGGATCGGCCAAACGAGTAATAATCGAAACCCAGTTCCTGCATTTTCTTTGGGGAATAGAGATTCCTGCCGTCAATCACCAAGCGGCGGGCCATGAGGTGTCCCGCACGTTCCCAATCGAGCTTCCGGAAAATCTGCCACTCCGTGCAAACCAGCGCGGCATCGGCCTGCTTGAGAGCCTCGTAGGGATCTTCGTGATAGACCACCTGCGGGAAGATGGGCCTGGTGCGGGAAATGGCTTCCGGATCGCTGGCGTGAACGATGGCGCCTTCTTCCAGGAGCTTGCGAATCACTTCCAACGCGGGGGCAAAGCGGATGTCGTCGGTGTTGGCCTTAAAGGCCAGTCCGAGCACGGCAACGCGTTTGCCGTTGATGACCCACAAGGCGTGGTGGATTTTCTCGAAGAAGCGTTCGAGGCGCTGCTTGTTGACGCGCTCGGCGGCCTTGAGCATTTCAAAGTCGACACCAACGGAAGCGGAGAGGTGGATGAAGGCCTGAATGTCCTTCGGAAAGCAGAAACCGCCGAAGCCGAGACCCGCCTTCAGGAATTGGGCTCCGATGCGGGGATCGAGCCCCATGGCGTGAGTCACTTCCTCGACATCGGCGCCAATGCGCTCGCAGAGATCGGAGATGACGTTGGCATAGCTGATTTTCAGGGCCAGGAAAGAATTCGAAGCATGCTTGATCAGTTCGGCGCTGTTGATGGTGGTGACGAGCAGCTCGCCAGCCGTTTCCTTGGGGCACCCGCCGGCGTGAATGGGGCAGTGGAATTTCCGGTCGAGAATCGGCTGGTAGATTTCGCGGAGCTTGGCGGCGGAGTCGGCGTCTTCCACGCCGACGACGATGCGGTCCGGATGAAAGAAATCGCCGACGGCAGTGCCTTCGCGAAGAAACTCGGGATTTGACGCGACCTGAAATTTTGGCCCGCTTCCACGGGAATAGGCGGCTAGAGCTTTTTGGAGCTGCACACCCGTAAGCGCGGGTACGGTGCTCTTCTCGACCACAAGCTTCGGAGTGCGCGCCTCAGTGGCAACCTGGCGAGCGACGTGGTCGATGGCGGAAAGATCGGCCGCGCCGGATTCTTTCGGCGGAGTGCCGACACAAATGAAAATGACGTCACCGGCGCGGATAGCTTCACCAGCGTTAGAGGTATAGGAGATTTTTTGCTCCGCCACGGCGCGCTTGAGCACTTCGTCGAGATGCTCTTCGTAAATGGGAACCTTGCCCGCTTTGAGCTCGTCAATGCGCTTTTCGTCGATGTCCGCGCAGATAACCTCATGACCCGCCGCCGCGAGGCAGGCTCCGGTGACAAGGCCAACGTAGCCACAACCGATTACCGTCAGACGCACCGTCGTTGCTCCGTTTCCAGGAACCGCACCTTGAATTGAGGAGGGAAGAAACGTTCCCGCCCGATTGCTGCCGCGCTACAGAGATTATCCAACAGATTATCCAATACGCGAGCTGGAACCTACCTCTTTCCGAGAAGGAGGCCGCGAAGCCCTAACAGGGCGAGGCGGGGCTGGCGGCGAACCAGATTCCAGATCAGGCGAGTGGACTCGTCCCGATTGATCTCCCCGAGCGATTCCCGGGTGGAAACGTTGAGCAAGTCCACCAGTCGCGAATAATCCTCCTGCTGGAAGTAATGCAGGGTCCGCCGGATTAGCCAATGGGTGCTCAATTCGCGGCGCAAAGCCCGCAATTCGTTGCTGCCTTTTTGCAGGATGGCATCGGCCACGCCGCGCGCGCCGCGAAATCCTGTGACAATGCCGCCAACCGTTGAGACTTTGACTTGCCCGGCCGCGTCGCCGACAAGGTACACGTCGCCGCTGCCTACACGCCGCTGCACGGGAATCCAGCGCTTGTAAACGGGAATGCGCGCTCCTTGCCACTCGAGCGGCTCGAAGCCCTTCTTTTGCAGGAAGCGGTCAAAGCAGCGTTTGGTGGCTTGACCGTGCTCTCCGATAACACCCACGGCGGCACGTTCCGGCGATTCCGGGATGAGCCAATAGAAATAGGGCGTGTCGTCCGGAATGAACCAGACGCGCGTCGTATCAGGAGGACAGTCCTTGGGGAGCTTCACAACCGCCTGCATCAGCGGGACGGTATCAATCGGAGGCCACCCGGCGGCCTTGGCCACACGGCTGACGGCTCCGTCGGCGCCGACCAGACTCGCGGCGTGCAATTCCTTGCGCTGGCCCCCGCGATCAACTTCGACGCGCAAACCGTGCCCGTTGGGAGAAAGCCCCAAAAAGCGGGTGTCATAGTCGATGGAAGCGCCGGTCGCCTGGGCTTCCTGGGCGAGCGCCGGGATCAGGCGGGAACGCTCAATGATAAGGTCCGGCCGACGCAGGGAAACGACGGCGGAGCGCCCGTCGGTGAAGAGCTCAAAGCGGCGAATTTCGTTCAGGATGCTGGCCCGCGCGGACTGGCCGATCTGGTTCTTGAAATGGTCGGTGACAATCAGGGTGCGGGACGTGGGGTCCAAAGTCGGCATGGATTCCAGCACGCGCACCGATCGGCCGCCACGTGCGATGTGGGTTGCGGTATAGAAGCCCGCCGCGGAGCCGCCAACGACGACAACCTCACCGGTGTTCCGGTCTTGCCGGAACTCGTTTTCTAGGTTCTTCACCGTCTCTGCTTCACCCTGTTAAAGGAATGCGCCGTCGCACGTCCTGCCACTTCCGCGGATCCACATCACCACCTGGGGTGACTCCGTATTCTGGCGAGCGGACTGCGCCAGAAAGTATAGCGAATCCTGTGTCCCGGTCAAAACCGAAGGGGGAGCGAGAGTCTTTCCTTCGGGGACAACTCCAGAGGTGTTCAGGCGGCGGTCTTGTCCATCTGACGCTCGTAGGGAGCCCGCTCCAGCCAAGCGACGGCGGGCAGCATGGAAATCATGACCAGGGCACCGATGAAGATTGCTCCTGAACTTGACAAGTAGGTTACCAGGACGGCGGCGCTTCCACAGACGGCACCCGCCAAATACATGGCGAGAACGGCGCCGCGCTGTCCTAAACCAAGATTGGCCAGGCGGTGAGCCGAGTGATCTTTGCCCGGAGTGGCAAAAGGGAGCAAGCCGCGGCGCGAGCGGGAGATGGTGACGAGCGTGGTGTCAAAAATCGTCGCGCACAGGATGAGCACCGGAACGAGCCAACTGGCGGCGGTGGTGGCATGTTCGAGCCGGAGTTTCAGCGCGAGCGTGGCCATAAGAAATCCGAGGAACATCGCGCCCCCATCGCCCATGAAGATTTTGGCCGGCTTAAAATTCCAGCGCAGGAATCCCGCGGCCGCCCCCAGAACCGCCGCCGCAAGCGTGGTGACGAGCGTTTGGCCGTTCAGATAAGCAATGAGGGCGAAGAAAACGGAAGCCATGGCCGCGACGCCGGCGCATAAGCCATCCATGTGGTCCAGGATGCTGAACGAGGCGGTGATGCCGACGACCCAGAGAATGGTAAGAGCAGCATCGAGCCACTGGCCGGGACGTCCGCCGAGTAAAACGCTGAAGACCTGCGCGTGGATGCCGCTTGCAAGAAGAATCACAGCGGCCAAAGGCATAGCGGCGAAGAGTTTAACCTGGTGATGCAGCCACCCACGGTCGTCCAGGAAACCGACGATGGCAACAAGGGTGGCGCCGGTGACGATGCCGAAACTTTGCGCCCGCGCCGCGCCGTCGAAGGCGATCAGTATGGCGAGCATCACGCCGCCATACATCGCCAGACCACCCAGCAGGGGAATGGGTTTGAGATGAACTTTGCGTGGGCCCGGCAAATCCACCATGCCCACACGAATAGCCAACGCGCGCACTGGCACCGTTAGTACCAGCGATGCTGACAAGGCGATTAGAAACGCCAGCAGGCCCGCACTCATACACCCTCGTCACTCGTTCTGGCGAAACTAGCCCGGGCGAGATGGCCAGAGGTTCACAGAGACGATGCCGGTTTGGGATCCGGCTCCCAAGTCAACGCAAAGACGGCGGCTGAGAGAAAGCCTCCGTTGCTGCCCCACGCAACCAAAACACCATAGCGCGAAATGGGAGCGAATGCCAGAACAATTGCAAGGGTGTCTGGGTTAATTCATCTTCTAACAATTGATAATTTATCGTAAGGTAATATAACTCACATAACTCCTGGGCGAGTCCCCTGGCCAACTAGGCGCGGAAGTCTGCTGGTGCCGTGCCAACTATTTGGGCCAAATGACGGTCCAAACATCTGACGCGAACACGGAGAGAGCATTCTCGAAGGGATTTGCCGAAACAAGTTGGAACGGCACTGGCGCAGGAAAGCTCCGGGCGTCAGGCTTGGGCGGTTGCGGAAACGATTTCCACCAATTTGGCGAGTTCCTTGTTTCTGTCGTACTCGGGCGCAGCCGCGGCCGCCGACGCACCCATGCTTCGGAGGAGACCCGGGTTGCGGGAGATGCGCCTTACCGCTTGAACGAGTTGCGCGGGATCATCGGGGTTTGCCGCAACGGAGAAACCTTTCCGGGCGCCGATGGAGACGACATCACATTCCTCGGGCGCAACCGCCACGATCGGCTTCCCGGCAGCGAGAACGCTGTACATCTTGCTGGGAACGACCACACCTTCGAGGCCGTGCTTCACGGTAATGACGTGGGCATCGGCGGCGGCAAGTACCGAAGGAATCTTGCTGCTGGGGAAGAACGGGAGGAAGCGGACATTGGGAAGTCCGGCGGCGGCGGCCTGCAGGTGCTCGCGCTGCGCGCCATCACCGACGAAGACCATGGTGATGCCGTCTTGCGCGAGTTCCCGTGCGGCGGCGAGCAGCGTGTCCCACGCACCATAGAAGCCAAGATTGCCGGCATGCACGAGAACAAACTGGGAATTGCCGCGAATGGCCTGGATGACTTGCGGATCGAAGGACGGGGTGGATCCTTGAGACAGGATCTCCGCGCCATCGCGAACAACGACAACATGCGCGGGGTCGACGCCCTTGGCGAGGATGCGATTGCGCATGTCGTCGCCGAGCGCGACAACGCGGGTGGCGCGGCGCAGTGCCCAGCGGTGCAGCTTTTCCCAAACGCGGACCAGCAGGCCGGGGGAAACGATGGAACCTCCCAGGGCCATATCGGGGTACAGGTCTCGGATGTTGTAGATGTAGGCCTTGCGTTTCAGGAGGGCCACGAGGGCCCCGACGATGCCCTCGAAAGGCGGGTCGGTCATGGCCAGAATGACGTCGCAGGGAAGAAAGAGGGCGCGCGGAACAGCCAGGAAAACGTAAGTCAGGTAATTGAGCACGCGCTTTTTCATTTGCACACGGGGGAAATCCGTGGAGCCGGCGCGGATGATCCGCACGCGTCCGGAATTCTCGGTCTGATATAGACGCCAGGGCCGGCGTTCGGCGGGATCGTAGGAAGGGCGTCCGCAGAGAACCGTCACGTCATGCTGATCGGCAAGGGCATTGGCAACGGTCTGCGCCATTTTCGCGGTCGCAGAGGTGTCCGGCGGATAGTAGAGGTTCAAGAGCAGAACGCGCACGGAGAGATTGTACAAGGAGAAATGGGGAGGTTGAAGGTGCAACGGCCCCGAGGCGACTTGCGGGTGGCGAGGTGTGAGCACGAGGATAAGCTCGAACGAATTGGGAGAGTCGGAAAGCACGAACGGCTTTGTCAAAAAAGGGGACAGTTGGACCATTACCGTTCTTTGGGACAGTTCCGCGGCTTGCCCCGAGCCTCTACCGTAGCAAAATCCGGAAAAGGGTTTGCGGGAAAGCGTGTGGAAGAAACGCGCTTCGCGAAGCAAACGCTCCGGAAAATACAGTCGGTACCGGGAGGGCAGAATGCGGAAGAACGATAGCTCCACGAAGGTGAGTCTTCTGCTCGTGATTCTCTTGTGCGCGTGCGCGCTGCGAGTGGCGGCTCAACCAACGAACTTGCCGGAGGCCGTAGCCAACGCGCATAGCGTCTTCCTTGTGAATGAGACGGGATTCGCGGAGTTGCAGAACACGGCGGTGCTGGAACTGAACAAATGGGGGCATTTTGAAATTGCCGAGAGCCGTGAGAAGGCCGACCTGGTGCTTTCGCTGAGCAGCGGGACCCATGTTCGAGCGTTGCCCGATGGACAATACCCGCGTCCCACTGGACTGAATGCGTTCACAGAAGATGCGGTGCCGAAGGGACATACCCGCGTGGCGCTGCTGGATCCGAAGACGGGAGCAACACTGTGGTCTGACCTGCGCAGAACGGAAGGCGGCAAGGTGAAGAACGGTCACCTGCTGGATGGATTGCGCGAAGCCTTCGATAGCTATGAGAAGAGCAGGGGCCGGAAGTAGGAGCAGGGGCGCGACTTTTTTGAGTTGTTGCGGTCTGGATGCTGCGAAGCTTGAGTCCTGAGCAGGTTGCTGAGAAGAGCTAGGAAAGAATTTCTTCGGGCTAATGGGTTTGTACGACAATTACAACCCGTGAACACCTCTGGAGCTTCCAGCGAGGGCCTTTGCCACTTAGCTGCCCTTCTTCAATTCCGCGAGGACAAAGCTGCGCGGCTGGAAGCTCCGGCCGGGTTCTCAGCGGATTTCAACGAGTTTATTGCCGCCTTCCAATGCGGCCAGCAGTTGCGGCAGAACTGAATCAAAGGCCGAAAACAGCGCGGCTTTGCGGCAATTCCCAAGGCGCACCCACACCACTTGGACTGGTGCGTCGGGCCGCGAAGCACGACGAGAAAAATCCTCATCTTTCGTAATTAGCGTCATCGAGTTCTTGGCAGCGTGATTCCAGATTTCGTCGTCATTCGCGGCGTCAAGCCCGACCTCCATCACGTGAATGGCTTCCTGTCCTCGCGAAATCAGCAACTTAGCCAGCGCGGCCGGTAATTGGTTGTCCACCAGGAATTTCACGCGGATTGCAAAACGATGTGATCAGTTTGTACGGCGGCATACTCAATCGCCGCTAGAATATCTTCGCGTTCCAGAAACGGATAATCGGAAAGGATTTCCCCGAACGTTGCACCAGCGCTCAGAAGCTGTAACACATCGACAACCCGGATGCGCTTGCCGCGAATGCAAGGTCGTCCGCCGCATTTGCCCGGCTCGACGGTAATCCTCTTAAGTAGTTCAGTATTCATTGTCTAACCACACGATGCCACAAACGATCGCCCTGGACAAGCAACTGGTGGCTAGGGCAATTGGCCTCGCTCTTGGTCAAACCACGCGCACGCCTAGCTACCCTTCTTCAATTCCGCGAGCACCATCTTCGCCAGGTCCTTCAGCGTTTCAAACACGCCCTGTCCCGTGATCGCCACGGATTCAATCACCGGCTCGCCCTTCTTCTGCAAATGCTTCGTTAGATCTTCCACGCTCAGCACATTGGGCAGGTCGCGCTTGTTCAGTTGCAGCACATACGGAATCGTCGCGAAGTTCAGGTTGTGTTCCTTCAGGTGTTCCTGCAGGTTGTCCAGCGTCTCGAAGTTTGCGTCCAGCCGCTCTTCCTGGGAATCCGCGACAAACACGACGCCGTCAGCACCTTTCAGGATCAGCTTCCGGCTTGCTTCGTAAAACACTTGCCCAGGAACCGTATATAAGTGAAAGCGCGTCTTAAACCCGCGCACTGTTCCCAAATCCAGCGGCAGAAAATCGAAGAACAGTGTCCGGTCCGTCTCCGTGGCCAGCGACACCATCTTGCCCTTCAGATTTTGCCCCGTATGGTCGTAGATCCACTGCAGGTTAGCGGTCTTCCCGCCGAGGCCCGGACCGTAGTACACCAGCTTGCAGTTAATTTCGCGCGCAGGAAAATTGATGAAAGGCACGAGTCGTCAACCTGAATACCATCTGAAACTTATAGCACACGCACGCAGGGTAGGCCAGCGTTGCTCTTGCGTGCCCGTCTCAACAGAGGCTGCCTCTAGTGTCGCGGAGAAGCGCCTTCTTCGGGATAATTATTTTCGCATATGCTGCTGGTCGGTAAAGACCATTTAAGCTGATACTTCCTTGCCCATCTGACTTCCGTTGACGACGGCGCAACCCTCTGCTAGCATTCGCGCCATGGCGAAACCCCAGAAATCTTCCTCGGGCTCTTCCGGGCGGGCCAAGTCCTCGTCCCAGGCCCAGTCTAAGCTTAAGAAAAAGAATAACTTACCAGCCCCTCCCCCGCAACGTGGTGGCGTCGAGATGATTGACCCGCGCGTGCAGTCCCAGATGAAAGTCTATGAAGAGGCCATGGCTCTTTTCCACCAGCAGAAATTCCAGCGTGCCAAACAGGAACTGGAAAAGGTGCTCGAGGGGCCCAGCAAGGAGCTGGCCGATCGCGCTCGCACACATCTCCGCATCACCGAACAGCGCATGAAGCCCCTCTCCGAGCAGAATCCGAAATCGCCCGAAGAGCACTACCAGCGCGGCGTCGCCATGATGAATCTCGGCCGCTGGGACGAAGCCCGCGAAAGTCTCGACAAGGCGCGCAAACTCGCCCCCAAGGCCGATCACGTCCACTACGCTCTGGCCGCCCTTGACTGCCTCACCGGCGAAGCCGATTCCGCCATGGCCAACCTCAAGGTCGCCATCGAGTTGCACCCTTCCAATCGCTACCACGCTCGTAACGACGAGGACTTTGCGTTCCTCCAAGAAGACCCCCGCTTCACGGAATTGTTATATCCTGAAAAGGACGGCTACACGGGATAGTCTCTCCGGAAGTGGATCGCCGCCTCGCTCGTGTCATTCGGAAGCTGAGCCTCACGTGAACAAGTCTCGACGCAAGAAATCCCTGCAATCCCGCGGTCTGCACGTCGTCGCACTCGGCGGCGGTACAGGCCTTTCCGCACTGCTTCGTGGCTTGAAAGAGCATGTCATCCGCCGCACGGACCGTCACGCTTCCCGCGCGCGTCCCATCGCCGACCTCGCCGCTATTGTTACCGTCACCGACGATGGCGGCAGCTCCGGCCGTCTTCGCCGCGAAAATCGCATGCTCCCTCCCGGAGATATCCGCAACTGCATGGTCGCCCTATCGAAAGATGAAGCGCTGCTCGGCCGCCTCTTCCAGTACCGCTTTCATGCGGGGCGCGGCCTCGTTGGGCATAATTTCGGCAACCTGTTCTTGGCCGCTCTCACCCACGTCACCGGCGATTTTGTCGAAGCCGTTCGCGTCTCCAGCAAAGTCCTCGCCATCCGCGGCCGTATCTTTCCCTCCACCATCTCCAATGTGCATCTCACCGCCACGCTCGCCAACGGCCAGCGCGTCAGCGGCGAAACCAAAATCTCCCGCAGCCGCGTGCCCATCCGGCAAATCCAGCTCGTGCCTCGCCGTGTTCGCGCCCTTCCCAAAGCGATTGACGCCATTCAAAAGGCCGACCTCATCCTTATGGGCCCCGGCTCTCTTTACACCAGCGTGATCCCCAATCTCCTCATCCCGGAAATTGCCCAGGCCATTGCGCGTTCCAAAGCCCCGCGCGTCTATGTCGCCAATCTCATGACCCAGCCGGGCGAAACCACACACTACGCTCTCAGTGAGCATTTGCGCGCCATTCAGCGCCATGTCGACAAGCGTGTCATTGACTGGGTTGTCGCCAATCGCCAGCCCATCTCCCCCGATGTTGCCCGCCGTTATCGCGCCCAAGGCGCCGAGGCCGTCCTTGTTGATGCTGAAAAGGTTCTCAAACGCAAAGTCAAGCTAGTGCTCGACAATCTCCTCGAAGAACACGGCCTCATACGCCACAATTCTCCCCGCCTCGCCCGCCTCCTCGTCGACGAATTCCTCCTGCGTCCCTCCCGCCGCTAATCTCCACGCCTCTTTCTTGTGTAGGGCCTGCCTTCTGAGGCGGGCCGTCCACGTAGGGGTCGCATTGCTCAACCCATCTCGGTAATACACAAAGAAGCTATTGTCATTCCGAGCGTAGCGAGGAATCTGCTTTTCCGCTCATCCTCGGGAGCGGCCGATCCCGAGGTCTGGGATCCGCAGGCCCGGCCACACCTTCCCCTGCCTCACCGCCAGCGAAATCTCACTCCGCCGCGCACAAAAATCGGCGGCCCTACGGTATACACCGGCGTTGCAGCCACGCTGGACCGGTCATTCGTCAAATTCTGCACTGCCAGGAACACCGACGTGCGCCGCAAAACCTCTCGCGACACTTGCGCATCCAGCGAGAACGCCCGCCCCAGCGGAAGCTGATTCAGATCATCATCAAACTGGTTCCCGGAAAAGCGTCCCTGCAAGCTCGCGTTCCACCTCCGCCCCAGATAGCTGGCCTGAAAGCTGAACTGGTTCTGCGGCACCTGCGGCAGGCGCAAACCATCCAGCGGCGTCACTGCCGGCGGGCTCGGATAGCTCACCACCGTAGCATCCACAAACAAATAGCTCGCGGAAAGCTGCAGCCGCGGCCGCACCTGCCACTGCCCCGACAATTCAAATCCCCGCGCCCGTGTCACCCCCAGGTTCTCTTTTTGCCGCGTGATCAGCGCCGGTGTGCTGCTGATCGTCACATTCGCCACCGGCTCAGAGATGTCGCTCCAGAAGAAATTTCCGCGCAGCGTCAGCCGGTTTTCCCACGTCTGGCAACTGAGCCCTGCCTCGCCCCCCGTCAGGTGCTCTCCCTTCAAATCCGGATTCGCCAGCGTCACCACGTTTGCCACGCGAAAATTCCGGTACAACTCGTTCAAGGTCGGTGCGCGGAACGCCCGGTACACCGATGCGCTCAAGGCCAGCCCGTGCGAAAAACTCCGCAGCAACGATACCCGCGGACTGAACGCCGTTTCTGACCTTTCTGCAAACGCGTTTGTCACCGGCGTTCCAGTCGTCAGCGATTGGCTGTTCTGGAAGCCGGTGTTGTTGTTCCACGAGTCCACGCGTCCGCCAAACGTCAGCAGCCACCTGGGCGCAAAAAAGAAGGCGTCCTGCGCGAAGAAGCCCCAGGCGTGCTGCCGCCCGCCCGCATCCGCCAGTGTGAACGGCGCCCCCGACCGGTAGTTCGTATCCTCGCTTTGGCCGCGCACATCGCTGGCTTCGATTCCCCCCGCCACTTTGTGTTGCTCTGCAAATAGCCGCGTCCACGTGCCCACAAATCCGATCTGCTGCGACGGATTGCGTTGCAGATCGGTCAGCGCCTCCGAGTTGCGGTCCGCCGCCACCGCGGAAAACGATTGGTGATAAATCTCCGTCGAACCATAGAGCCGCGCCGAAAAACTTCCCGCGTGCGCCGTCGTCCAGTCCAATCCCAAATCCACTTCCGGGATCGTCGTATCATTCAGTTGCAGCGGCGTTCCATTTCGCCGGCTTTCTCCAAAGCCGCTTCCGCGCGCGAAAAACCGCCCCTGCTCTCCCAGATTGCGCGAAGCCTCCAGCGTTCCCGCCAAGTCCGCCGTCCCCGCATCCGTGTCCACGGTTCCTCGCTGATCCGGCGGCACCAGTACATACCCGCCCGTGCGCAGCGCCTGCCCGGATGCCGCCAGCGACCAGTTGCCCACCGGTGCTCCCACGGCAAAGGACCCATCCGGCGTGCTCATGCTCCCGTACGACACTTCTCCCGACGCATACCCTTCCTCTGCCGAACGTGTGCGCAGGTTCACCACGCCTCCCAGCGCTCCGTTCCCAAACACATCGGAGGCGCCACCGTTCGTCACTTCCAGGGTTTCAATCTCGGCCCGCGGTACACGCGCAAAATAAACCCACCCGCCAAACGGATCATTCAGCGGAATGCCGTCCAGCAACACGCTCGACCTGCTCGTCGCGCTTGCTCCTACTCCCCGCAGCGACACGCCCTGCGACGACGGATTCGCAAACAAACTGCTCGACCTGCGAAACGTGCTGAACCCCGGCACTTCCCGTAGCACATCGTCCACCACCAGGCTTCCCGCCACTTCCAGTTGCTCCGCCGGAATCGCGTACTGGCTCATGGGCACCGCCGGAATGGGATCTTCGATAGTCGCTTTCACTTGCAACCGTTCGATGTTCGGCGACGGCGTCAGCACAATCCGCACTCGCTGCACCGAAGTGTGCGGCTTCACATCCAACGTCACCGCCGCGAACCCGGGAAAACTGATGCGCAAACTTCCGCCTTTGCGTGTTTCCGTGATGCTGAAATTTCCGCTGGCATCCGTTTTCGCCGGGATCACCCCGTCCGCCGAGCGATACTCGATCTGAGCTCCCTCAATCGCGGCTCCTGTCGAGTCCGCCACCGTCCCGCGCAGGCCGGCCCCTTCCTGCGCCAGCGTCAGCAGTGCCATCGCGGCGAAACCCGCGAGAAACGTGGCTATACGTCCAGCGTGCAAAAGAATCTGTCGCAGGAAATTTCCCTGTGACCGGAAGATTTGTTCTCGATAGCGCACGTCACCTGCCCATCGACTAACACTGGCTTCATCTCGGCCGCCCGGAAATGGCGTCCATCCAGATTAGCGAAACTCTTCCTAGCTGTGTTCGCTCCCTCTCATGAGGGTCACCAAATACCCAAGGCTCCCTCACAATGCTGCTCCATCGTCGCTCCCTACCCCATAAGCAAAATTCCGGCTAATATTCTTTCCGCATCCATCGAATTCTCACGGAGCGACTTCATGTCCACCTTCGGCCTGATCGAATACCAAGATGCCGGCCCCGCCGTCAAAGCTGTTTACGACGACATCATGGTCACGCGCAAAACCGACTACATCAACAATTTCTGGAAGGCCATCGCCCACGATCCCGCTCTTCTCAAGCGCACCTGGGAAGGCCTCAAGGAGATCATGGCTCCCGGCGCGCTCGATCCCCTCACCAAGGAACTCCTCTACATCGCCGTCAGCGTCACCAACAATTGCCAATACTGCATCGCTTCTCACACCGCTTCCGCCTTCGCCAAAGGCATGACACCGGAAATGTTCAAGGAACTCCAGGCGGTCATCGGCATGGCCAATGAAACCAACAAACTCGTCACTGGCTACCAGGTCGCCGTGGACCAGCGCTTTCTTCCGCCCCTCCGACCCAGCAAATAGCCAAACCTCGCCAGGGGGATACGAACTGACAAGGCTCTTCCACGCCCTTCCTCTCATTGACACCGCCAATCTACGTCCCGGATACTGACTTCCTATGAACTCCCTTTCCTTCGCACTGCTCCTGATTCTCTTGCATCCATTCGCCCTCCCCCTCCCCCCATCCTTTGGCTCCGCGGCTCTGCGTGAGGCTCCCCAGAAGAAAGATCTCTATCCCGCCGGTGTCGACGCCAAAAAGGAAATCGACGGAGCGCTCCATTCCGCCTCGCCCGTGCACAAACGTGTTCTTGTCGTCTTCGGTGCCAATTGGTGCTTCGACTGCCACGCCCTCGACGACGCCTTTCACAGCGCCGAAATCGCCCCCACCCTCGAAAAATATTTTGTGGTCGTCCACGTGGACATCGGCCATGGCGACAAAAATCTCGATCTCGCCCAAAAGTACGATGTGCCCCTCAATCGCGGCGTTCCCGCCATCGCCGTGCTCGATTCCGCCGGCAAACTCCTCTTCAGCCAGAAACACGGTGAGTTTGAGGCCGCCCGCTCCCTGGCCACCGCCGACATCCTCGCCTTCCTCAACAAGTGGAAACCCGCTTCGCCCTGAACCGGTCCTCAACTTCTGTAGTTGTGCGTAAGCTCGAGGACGGAACTAGCCAACCTCTGACCCGCATGGCCACATCTGTAAGATCACCCGTGCTAAATACGCCTCTCCAATTGGGTCATCCGTTTATGAACACCTCAACGCTCAAGCCTCTCGCACTCTTCTTCATTCTCCTTGCACCTTCCATCTTGTACCCACAACTGATGGATGTTCGCCATGGCCAGCACGAAGGCCTATTTGTGGTCGTGGTGAACGAAAAGTCGGGCTACATCAATAGCCGTGGAGAGATCACTATTTTCCCGCAATTCGACGCTGCGGACGATTTTTCCGAGGGCCTCGCTGCTGTGAAGCTAAATGGGAAGTGGGGCTACATCAACCCCAGTGGTAATTTCGTCATCAAGCCGACTTTCGAGGAGATACAGGGCTGGCATTTCGCCAATGGTCTCGCCTGCGTGGTTGTTCAACGAAAAACAGGGTTCATCGACAAGACGGGAAGAATTGTCATTGCTCCCCAGTTTGATGCGCCGGCTTACTTTAGCGAGGGATACGCCTACGTTCAGTGGAAAGACGAGAGTGGCTACATCGGGACCGATAGACAGCTGATTTGGAAAGGTTACGGGCGTAGCTTCTCCGAGGGCCTTGCCGCCGTCGACACCGAACACGGAACGGGGTTCATCAATGGAAAGGGAGAAGTCGTGATCGAGGCGAAATTCGATGCCGCACGGGAATTCTCGGAGGGGCTTGCGGCCGTGATGAAAGACGACAAGTGGGGTTACATCGACAAGACGGGGGCGTTGAAGATCGCTTTCAGATTCGATGACGCATTTGATTTTTCCGAGGGTCTTGCCGTCGTCCGTGAAAATGGCTCGCACAAATTTATCGATAAATCTGGCGCTGAAACCATGCCACAGGAATTTTCCGCGTTGAGCAGCTTCCGAGATGGATTGGCCGCCGTCAGACAAGGCGACAGAGTCGGCTTCATCGACAAAAATGGAAACATGGTCATCCCGGCTAGGTTCAATCAAGCTTATCCATTCTCCGAAGGCCTCGCCTGGGTGAAGACGGGTGACCAATGGTCGTACATCGACCAAACTGGCCGCGTGATTTGGTCAGGCACTCGCCCGTGATTAACTTGCCGAGTATCCGCGCCCAATTCGGAACAGCGACCATCCGCAAAATGGAGCGCGTAAGCTACTAACTGCCAGATGCGGCAAGACGCAAGGCCGGGCAAACATGCGGGGTTGGCTTCTAAAACTTTGCTCGCGTTGACAGCCGCCTCCTTCACAGCAATACTCGTGAGCGATGATTGGACTCTTGCGCGGCCGCCTGCTGGAAAAGCGGCCCAATCAGGTCATTCTGGACGTTGGTGGCGTCGGCTATCTTGTCGCCGTGCCTCTTTCCACCTTCGCCGCTCTCGGCGAACTCCACGCTGAAGTTACGCTGCTGATCCACACGCACGTCCGTGAAGACGCTCTTTCCCTCTACGGATTCCTTTCCGCCCGCGAAAAGCATCTCTTTGAGCTGCTCCTCGGTGCTTCCGGTGTCGGCCCCAGCCTCGCCCTCAAAATTCTTTCCGGCATGAACGTCGAAGAACTCGTGCCCGCCATTCGCGGCGGCGATCTCGCACGCCTCACGAGAATTCCCGGTGTTGGCCGTAAAACCGCCGAACGCATGGTCGTCGAGCTGAAGGACAAGCTTGAAGCCGTGGCCGTCGAAGCCGAAAAGCCCGCCGCCGCTTCCCCCGCCGGCGTCGAAGCCGATGTCAAGTCCGCCCTCGTCAATCTGGGGTATGACGAACGCACCGCCGAAGCCGCCGTCGCCGAAGCCCGCCGCCGCTCGGGCTCCTCCGGCTTCGAACAACTTCTCCGTGTTACTCTGTCAGCGCTAAGCGGCCAGCAGACAAGATGAACGCAGGGAAGCCACGGAAGATAAACTTGAAGATAAACAATAGAGATCGGAATTCAGATATCAGTTATCAGGAAGCAGTAACCGGCAAGGCGACTTGCGCACTTGCCTCCTGATCGCTGATCACTGATATCTGATAACTTCTTCAGCCATGCCCGACTTCGCGCCCAAGAAATCCCTCGCCCCTCGCGCCGACGATCTCGCGCGCCCTTCCCGCATCGTCTCTGGCGCGGCCATTGACGACGACGCCCGCCTCGATGCCAGCGTCCGGCCCAAGCGCCTCGATGAATACATCGGGCAGAAGCGCGTCAAGGAGAACATCTCGATCGCCATCGAAGCCGCGCTCTCCCGCGGCGAAGCCCTCGATCACGTTCTCCTCTACGGTCCCCCGGGCCTCGGCAAAACCACCCTCGCCCAGATCATTGCCAACGAACTCAATGTTCCCATCAAGACCAGCGCCGGCCCGCTCCTGGAACGCAAAGGCGACCTTACCGCCATCCTCACCGCCCTCGAGAAAAAGGAAGTCTTCTTCCTCGATGAAATTCACCGCCTGCAGGCCGCCGTCGAGGAAGTCCTCTATCCCGCCATGGAGGATTTTCGCGTGGACCTGGTCATCGGCCAGGGCCCCGGCGCGCGCATTCATCCCTTCCATCTCAACCATTTCACTCTCATCGGCGCCACCACTCGCGCCGGACTCATCACCGCGCCCCTGCGCTCCCGCTTCGGCATCGTCCATCGCCTCGAGTTCTACGAGCCGGAAGACCTGCTCATCATTCTTCATCGCTCCGCCAAGATTCTGAACATCCAGATGGACGAAGGCGGCGCCGTGGAAATTGCCGGCCGCTGCCGTGGCACACCGCGTGTCGCCAACCGTCTGCTCCGCCGCGCCCGCGATTTTGCCGAAGTCCGCGCCGACGGACGCATCACCCGCGAAGTCGCTCAGGACTCTCTGCGCATGCTCGGCGTGGATGAACACGGCCTCGATGAAGTGGACCGCAACCTTCTTCTTGCCTTACTCGACAAGTACAATGGCGGCCCTGTGGGTGTCGGTACGCTCGCCGCCGCCCTCAGCGAAGAAGAGGACGCCATCGAAGAGATGTATGAGCCCTATCTCATGCAGATCGGCATGCTCGATCGCACCCCGCGCGGCCGCGTCGCCACCCCGCGCGCGTACGAATACTTCGGCCGCGACCTCCCCAAGCGCCAGCCCCGCCTGTTCTGATTTTTCGCCGCTGGCTCCTGCAGGTGCCGGGCCTCAGCTAGGCAGGTTTCCTCAATTGTGCTTCATGAACTGGCCTTTGCTTCCGGTCAGCGAGTTGTACAGCGTCTCGATGAACTTATCGCTATCAATAAACCCGCCAGACCATTTCTTCCATGGCTCCAGGATCTTCTCTTGCTTCATCTGCTCTAGTGTCTTGTGTTCGTTCAGCGCTTTTTGCACCGCCGCGGACGTCTCTTTCAGCATCTTCACGAATTCGCGCACGTCGTCCAGGTTGGAAAGCGCTCCGTGTCCGGGGATTACCTTTACGTCCGCCGGCAACTGCGCCGAGGCCTTCTCCATCGCATCGATCATCCCCTGCACGCTGCCGCCGCTTGCCACGTCGATAAACGGGAACCCGTAGCGAACAAAATCGTCGCCCATGTGCACCACGTTGTTCTTGGGAAAGAAAATCACCGCATCGCCGTCGGTGTGCCCGGCCGGGAAGTGCAGCGCCCGGATGTCCTCGCCGTTCAGGTGCACCGTCACGTCATGCTCAAACGTAATCACCGGCAGTGCCGCCTTGGGTGCAGGCTTGACTTCCATCTTCACCGACCCGCCGTTTCCGGCCGTCCCGCCGGTTTCCAACCGCTTCCGTACGTTGTCCTGCGCAATCACCGTGGACCCCGTGTTTGCAAACGGCGCGTTTCCGCCCGTGTGATCCCCGTGATAATGCGTGTTGATCACGAACCGCACCGGTTTGTCCGTGATCTTCAAATCTCTTAACGCCGACTGAATCTTTTCCGCCAGCGGCGCATACTGGTCGTCCACAATCACGATCCCGTCTTCGCCCACCGACGCCGCAATGTTTCCGCCTTCGCCCTCCAGCATGTAAATGTTCCCGGAAACTTTCGTCACCTTGATCTGCACCTTCGAAAAATCCCTGTCCTGCTGCGCCCACACTGCCTGCCCAACCGCCATCATTCCCGCCAGCAGCGCCGCACAAATTTCCAGCCGTCCTATCGAGTTCCTCTTCGTCATTGTCCCTCCTCATATTTCGCGCCGCATTCTACCACCTTGCCCGCCAAAGTAACTTCACGTCACACCTTCCCAATTCGCTTCCAAACATCCAGCGCTAGTACGATATCTTCAATCTACAGAGCTGCGCCAAGCTTACTGTGCGCGCTCGCCTGGGAAATTCTGTGACCGATTCTTCCGCCGCCAAGCCCCAACCCGCCGGTTCGCGCCGCTTCGCCTTTCTCGTGGCCGCGGGCATTTTCCTCAGCCGCGTCGCCGGACTTATCCGCGACCGCGTCTTCGCCCACTACTTCGGCAATTCCGACGCTGCCGACGTGTTCAAAGCCGCCTTCCGCATCCCCAATTTCCTGCAAAACCTTTTTGGCGAAGGCGTGCTCTCCGCTTCCTTTATTCCCGTCTACGCCAGCCTGCTCGCGCGCAACGACAAGGAAGAAGCGCGCAAAACCGCCGGCGCCGTCGCCGCGCTTCTCGCACTCAGCACTTCGCTGCTTGTGCTTCTCGGTGTTCTCACCGCCCCGTGGCTGATTGATGCCATCGCCCCCGGCTTCCACGGCGAAAAGCGCCAGCTCACCATCGTCCTTGTGCGCATCCTCTTCCCCGGCGCGGGCCTCCTCGTCGGCTCCGCCTGGTGCCTCGGCGTCCTCAACAGCCACCGCAAATTCTTCCTCTCCTACACGGCCCCGGTTCTTTGGAACATTGCCATGATCGCGGGCATGATCGCTTTCGGTCCCGGCCGCGCGCAAAACTCGCTCGTGGTCATCACCGCGTGGGCTTCCGTGGTCGGCAGTGCTCTACAAGTTGCTGTGCAACTTCCCATGGTCCTCAAGCTTCTCGGCGGGTTGCACCTTGCCCTCGCCCATCAAGCCGAACACGTGCGCACGGTTATCCGCAATTTCTTCCCTGTCTTCATCAGCCGTGGCGTCGTTCAAATCAGTGCGTATATCGACGCTTTCCTCGCCAGTTTCCTTCCCACTGGCGCTGTCTCAGCTCTCGCCTACGCGCAAACGCTCTACACGCTTCCCGTCAGCCTCTTCGGCATGTCGGTTTCCGCGGCGGAATTGCCCGTGATGAGCGGCGCCATCGGAGAAGCCGGCGAAGTTGCCAAAATCCTCAGCGGCCGCTTGAACGCAGGCCTCCGCCAGATCACTTTTCTCGTCGTTCCCTCAGTTGTCGGTTTTCTTGTGCTCGGCGATGTCATCGTCGCGGCCATCTACCAGTCTGGCCGCTTCACCCACGCCGATGCGCTCTACGTCTGGGGCATTCTCGCGGGATCAACCGTCGGCCTCCTAGCGTCCACTCTCGGCCGTCTCTACTCTTCGGGCTTTTACGCCCTGCGCGACACGCGCACCCCGCTGCGCTTCGCCATCGTCCGCGTCCTGCTCACCACGATTCTTGGATACGTGAGCGCCCTTCCGCTGCCGCGCCTCTTAGGCATTGAGCCGCGTTGGGGCGTTGCGGGCTTGACCATTTCTGCCGGCATCGCCTCCTGGGTCGAATTCACTTTGTTGCAGCGTGGCATCCGCCGCCGCATTGGACGAGTCGGCGTGCCTCTCGTCTTTCTTGCGCAAGTCTGGTTCGCGGCACTGGTCGCCGCGGCGGTCTCTCGCGGCTTGCTCCACACCCTCGGCCCGCGTGGACCAATTCTCCTTGCCGTTCTTGTCCTCGGCGTCTACGGCCTCATTTTCTTTGCCGTCAGCCTCGCGTTGAAATTGCCCGAAGCGCAATCCATCGTTGGGATGATCGCCCGCCGCGTTGGCGTGAAGTAAAATCTGGGTTTGCAGCAGAGAACTCCTGGAAGCCTTGGCATGACCACGGTTTACATCGCGCTGGGAAGCAACGTCGGCGAACGCGAACACAATTTGCGCGAAGCGCTCCGCCTTCTCGCCGAGGCCGGCATCCGCATCCTGAAAATCTCCAGCATCTACGAAACCGAGCCCGTGGACTATCTCGAACAAGCCTGGTTTCTCAATGCCGTTCTCGAAGCTCAAACCGATTTGCCCGCCCAGGATTTATTGCAAAAGCTTCGGGCCATCGAATCGGCCATGGGCAGCAAGAAGCCCTTCGCCAAAGGTCCGCGCCTGATTGATCTGGACATCCTTCTCTACGGCGACGACACCATAGCCACTCCCGAACTTCAGGTGCCGCATCCCCGCATGCTGGAGCGCCGCTTCGTTCTCGTTCCTCTCGCGGAGATCGCTCCGAATCTTCGCCACCCCTCCTGGCCCGCCACAGCAAGCCAACTCTTAGCCACCCTGAAAGATACCAGCGTAGTCCGCCTCAGCAATTTGTTTTTGTAGGGGCGCAGCACGCTGCGCCCCATGTCCGCAGGATCACCTGATCTTGATCTCTCCTCAGGTGCGCAAGTGCCAAATGTCTACCTCAGTCATCGCTCAGCTCGTTCGCCGCACCACCAGCCGGTGCAGCGTCATCAGCTTCGGCTGCAGCGCGTCCAGTTCGATCTGCGAGAGGCCGCCCTCGCTCGTTTCGCGCCAGCGGTACACACCGGGCTCGGATTCCGTCTCCTCGTGCCCGTCCAATCGCCGCAAGAATTCGCGTGCATCGCCAGTCGAGGCCTTCTCCCGCAAACTCGGCCGTGCCACCGCCTCCACCGCATAGCTGCGCAGCAGTTTGTTCCAGTAGGCATCGAAGAGCTCGCTCGACGCGAAGATGTCGCTCCAGGCCACTTCTCCGCCGTAGGCCACCACCACGCCCACCACCCGCTCGCCCTTCAATCCGGACGTCTCCCTATGGAAACGCCGCTGCATCTCTTCAACCACAGTCTCGACGGAACTCCCCACGCGCCGCGATTCGTAAATCTTCTTGTACGACTGCGTCTGCGCCTCCACGGTCACCGTTTCGCTGATGTCCGCCGAACTCACGCGCGGGGGAACTGCCGAAGGGCTGGCCATTCTGCCGGAGACATTCGATCCGCCAGTGACCGCGGCCCAAACGTCTGCTTGTTTCTGATTGATCGCTGCATTTTCCCGCACGCTTGGATGCACAATCGTCTTTGCCGCATTGAACTCGGATCCCGCGGACCACCGCCCGTGCTCCACGCAGAACACGTCGAGCGGCAAAGGGTCCCCGAATGGCGCCACAATGCGATCCTTCGCAATGATGCGATCCTGTTTTCCGCCGCTCACCAGTTCGCCCGCAAGCAACAGCAGCGGCCGCTTGCTGTGATTGATCAGCACCAGTTGATTCACGGACGGGCCGCTATAGCCCGGCGGGATGGACCGGCCATTGCCGCGATTGCGGATCAACGTCTCGGCGCCCTGTTCGCGCACGGTGACTTCGCCCCGCGACAACCCTTCTTCCAGCGTCAGAAACGCGCTGGTGTCATAGCCCGACGAACTGACCACCGGAAATATAGTGAGGTTTTCGTAGGTAATCGGTTCCAGCAGCCGCCAATCGCTTTCCGGTTTCCCCGGCGGTGCCGGAGAACCTGGCAATGAGCAGGCAAAACCCAGTGCAGAAATGCCAAGGAGACCACTTCCCAATAGCGTGAAGAACGAACGGTCCATACGATCCTCCTGTGCGTGCGGCGTGAGCACGTTCTGGAGTTAGAACGGACCAGCGGGAATTTCTTGCAGGTGAGTTTTTCTTTGTAGGGGTCGAGCACCGCTCGACCCCATCTCGGCAAAACGTATAAACTCCGTCATTCCGAACGGAGTCCGCGGAGTGAGGTACGCTTCTCCGTCGCACCTCTTTTGTGCGATGAATCTCTCTTCTCCATCGAGCATTTCTTGGGCGGTGAAGCAGCGTTTTTCTTGGTTTTTTGCGGGCAAAAATTCAGGAACGCGGGTCGCCCAGGTTGGTGCGCGGCTTGCTCCGCCGGTTACGGGAAGCTTCCGTTTCCTGCCGTTCGTATTCGGCGATTTCCTCTTCCGTATAAGAATAGGAGTCGCGCGAAGCAAACATGGAAGTGGTGCGGCTGGCCGCCTTTTTCTTTCTGCGCGCTTCCCCGAACTCGTAGCGCGTCATGCGCAGCGGCGCTTCGATGGCCTTTATTTCCACGAGCAGGTCGCTCACCTTTTCCAGGAAATCGTGCAGGTGGAACGGCCGCACCACATACGGAAGGTGCGAGATCTCCAAATGGCCCACGAACTGGCTGCCCGATATCTCCGGCACGACAAATAGGATACGGAGCCGCCCGCCCTCTTCCGCCGCCACCCCCGCAAGTTCCCGCAACACCTGAAATGTCGGCGATTCCACCCCAATCAGCGCGATGTTGGCGATCAGCAGCGAGTACTCCCCGGTCTTCAGTTCGGAGTGCAGCATCGGCACATCCGGCACAATGCGTACACGCCAGCCCTCGGAGTCCAGTATCTGCTTCAGTGCTCCGGAGTTTTGGGGATCGTCTTCCAGGACAAGGATTCCGACCTGCGGCACTGCCGCGTTGGGAAGAGTCGCCATTGGAAAAGTATATTGCTGTGCAAGGGAAGAGGCAGAGGTCACCAGGACGCGGATTCGTAAAGGGCACCTGTCCCGAGGGACGGGGGGAAACTCAGGGCCGGTTCGGCGTCGACTTGGATGCCCGGTGCAAGCTCAGTCTCACTCTCCCGATTCCAGACGCAAGGGATAATTCATTGGCCGACCGTCAGATCGCTCGCGCCTTCATAGCGGCGCGATCCCGTGCCATCCCAGAAGATCCGGCCGTTTTGGAATGCCTTGGGAGGCACCAGCCGCGAGAAGAACACCTGCAAGCCGTCCCTGGACCATTCCGCCGAACGCCCCCAAGTGTCCGTAGGGCAAAGCACCACACGGCGCTTGGCGCGAATTTCGTACAGGAAAAACGAGGCGTTCAGCCCCATGGAGTCCACCGGAGCCCCGGCCGGCGCGTTCGTGTAATACGCCGAAATCAGCAGCAGATCGGAATTGAGCGGATGCACGCGCAACGTGTCGCTGCTCATGACCTGAAAAGTCTCGCCGTAGATCTCCTTCAGTGGTACCGTTTGCGCGGGTTTATCCTCGCTGATCCAGTAAGCATTCTGCAGATCCGTAGCGAGCACCGTCGCTGCGCCGACCCAGCCCTGCAGCGCCGTCACATTTTCCGGGTAAAACACCGCCGCTTTCTCCGGCGCACCCGCTGGAAAAGTCCACACCTGCCACTTCTGGTCTTGAAAGTTGAGAAAAGCTACGCGCGAATCATTTGGCGACCAGAACGCCTGCCGCACATTGCCATGCACCAGATCCTTCGAGCGGCCGGAATCCCAATCGTAGAGCACAATCGTGCGCTCCGGCCCGCTCTTGGAATCCGATCGCGTGTACAGCAGCTTCTTCCCGTCATGCGAAAGAGACATCTCCGTGCCGGACGCCGCCACTGTCCTCTTGATTGCACCGCGGCTCAGAATCACGCGCCCCGCGGCATCGAGATACGCAAGCGCCACCGGTGGCTTGAAGTTGGTAATGGGCTCAAGGACGTTCTTCTTGTCTTTATCCTTGTCTTTCTCGTTCGCGTCCGGATTGTCGTCTGGATTGAGCTGATTCTTCTTGCGAAACTCCGGAAATAGCTCGGGCATGCTCTGGCCGCAGCCATTCAGCGTGCCGATCTGCGCGTGGTCCACGACCACGCGAAACGTGTACTTGATCTCCGCCGCCGCGTCCGAACACGCTTCCCGAAAAAGTCTCACGCTCACGTTCGCGCCCGTGGCCGCGTCCTTCGCGTGGTACGTCCAGGCTTTGCCGGGATCATCGGCCGAAGTTTCGCCCGGGTCCAGCACGATGGGCGGGTAGTTCGCGCGATCCAGGCGCTCCGGACCCTTCATGCCCAAACGAAGACTCCAGGCAGGCTCGTTGCCATGAGCGATCACCAGAATCGGAAAGTGTTTGGAAACCGGCGCGGCCGGCACTGTGTCGGGAGCTTTCGGGGGAGTTTTTGCCGCGGGCTGTTGAGCAGGCGCCTGGGCCAAGAGCGCTCCATTTGGGGCGGCAAAATGGAAAAGCGCGAGAGCCAAGGCAAGAAGAAAGATGCGCACGCGAACCGTCCTCGGAACCATCGTCACTCGCAAAAAACCGACGGCACAGCATACATCGACGAAATTAGAACAGAGCCACGATGCACAGCGCAAGCGAAAGAAGTCGCGCGCCCCACGGGAGAAACAGGCCTGAGAGAGCACTCCGGAGGCAAAGTTTCAGTTTCCAATTGTCCGACTACGCAGGCGTTATAATCCTCTCCACCTTGGAGGTCATGTACGAAACTTTCAATCTTGAGAATTGCAGACTAGAACTTTACCTTGTAATGAGCGATGAGATCGCGATAGGCACTCTGGGTTCTGTCAAACGCTTCCTTCGAGTGTGAACTCAAGGTGAAAGCCAGATAATACTCGCCTTCCTCTCCATAGGCGACTTGTTCCCAGTTGCCCTTTTCTTTCGGGAAGAAAGTGAACGAACGAAACTTTTCGCCGTCGCCCGATATCAACTCGTTGACCTCTTTAATGGTGATGTCTGGAACTGAATCGACGAACTCTTTCCGGTCGTCGGCTATGAACATCTCCAAGGTTTTTGTGTCAGGGATCCGAGGCTTGTAACTTGCCTTTGCGTATATGACTGCCTCCGCCTTGGTAAATGAAGAACCGTCGGGCGCTAATGCATTTATTCCGTAATGGTAACTTTGATTGATGTCTTGGTGCCAGCCCTTGAGGGGCGGAAGCTTCGGCCACCAATAAAGGCAGAGGCCCTTATCGCACGGTAGGGCTGTTTTCTCAATTTCAGCTTTGGCGGCCATGCTCAGCAGCAGGATGCAAAAGCAGATCTTGGCGATCGTTTTCACGTTACCTTCCCTTCAGTTGATACGGAAATCCCCGGCCAGGTAAGCCGGAAGGGCAGCCTCCTTGCTGTGGGTCGGGATGAGAGTGCTCCCTCCCACATTGTTCACACCAGCTTATGTTAACTTCTTCTCTGAAAGAGTGGACATGACCCCAATTTGAAGTGTTTCCAGTGAGTAATCCGTCCATCATTTAGCTCTCAGCTGACAGAGAAGCCGCCGCTCCCTTAACGGGTGACGCTCTGACCCACCCGCGTACAAAGTCCCTTGACAAGGCGAAGAAAAAGCGAAATACTGGGCACCGCTCCGAGGTGAGCTATGTCCCCACTTCTTCCCCATTCGACGCCAATCCCCACGATTCGGCGCCGCCCCGCTCGTCGCCCCGCTGTTTCCTTCCTTCCTTTTAGCCCTGTTGAGCCAAACCCAAGACCAGAGGCCGGCGCCCTTGCCCAGGGTGAACCGGGCTGGTGCAAGGGGAATCTGGATAGCCCTAAGGCGGATTGCCCCCCGCCTCAAATCCAGATTCCCCGTGCGCCACTGGTGGGCATTGCTCGCCTCGCTGCGCAATCCCCGGCGGCGGAGACGAAGCGCCAGTCGGTGGAGAAGCCGGAGTATTTTCTGCTGCCGGTGAAATCCATCCTCAACCGTTGCGATTCCGACCGCGTGCCCTTTGAATGGACCATCAATCCCTACCGGGGATGCGAGTTTGCCTGCAAATACTGCTACGCGCGGTACACCCACGAATATATGGAAATTGATGGCGGGGACTTCGAGAAAAAGATTTTCGTGAAACAGGATGCTGCCGCGCTGCTGGCGCGCGACGTCTCGCAAAAGTATTCCTACGAATCGAAAGCGTCGGGTTACACGCAAGCCGAACACATCGCCATCGGCACGGCCACGGACCCCTACCAGCCCGCCGAACGGGAGTATGGCGTCACACGCGCCTGCCTGGAAGAACTGGCGAAGCGCGAGGGTTTGAGCATCTCCATCATCACCAAGTCCAACCAGGTCGTGCGTGACATCGACATCCTGAAGGTCATTGCCTGCAAATCGGCTTTGACGATCGACATCACGGTCACGACCCTGAAACCCCGCCTGGCACGCCTGCTGGAGCCGCGCGCCCCACGGCCCGATTTGCGGCTCAGCGCGGTGAAGGAATTGCGCGAGGCAGGATTGCATGTGGGGGTTTCAGCTTCGCCGGTGCTTCCGGGGATGACCGACGGCGAAGGGGAATTGGAGCGCGTCGCGGAAGCGGCAAAAGCGGCGGGCGCGGAGTGGTTCTTCTCTGGCGTGCTGTTCCTGATGCCCGCGTCGGCAAAGCAGTTCCTTCCATTCGTGCGCGAGAAATTCCCACGCCTGGCCAGGCAATACGATGATTGGTACCGCCGCAACGGCTATGCGCCGGAAGAGTACCGGCGAAAGATCTCCGAGCGTGTCCTGCGTATTCGTCAGAAATACGGATTCGCGGCGAGGCCATGGGAAGGCGTTCGTCCCACCGCAATTCGCGCACAGTTATCGCTCGGTTGGGATGCTGCGGCGATCAGTGGAGAACTGGAGCGCGCGCGATCGTGCGCCGTGGGCTAGGCCGCGAGGAAAACGCAGCGCTCAACTCGGAGGCGCGTCCAGACCAAATTCGCGGTGCGCGGTTAGCAGTGCCGTTTTCACCGCTTTTTCCTCAATCACAAAGGAAATGTTGGATTCCGACGAACCCTGGGCGATGGCGATGATGTTCACATGCTGGTTTCCCAGCACACTGAAGGTTTTTCCCGCGATGCCGGGGATCCCGCGCATGTTTTCGCCCACAACGGCCACGATGGCGATGGTGGGATCCACGTTGATGTGTTCCACCTTTTGGTGAGCCAGGTCCTGCGAGAACTCCTTGCGCAGTGCGTCCACGGTGCGTTGCGCGTCCGCGGCGGAGACGATAAAGCAAATATCGTTTTGTGAAGACGATTGTGAAATCAGCAGCACGTTGGCGCGCACTTCCGCCGTCGTCGAAAACGTGCGCCCCACCACGTCCGGCAGGCCAACAATTCCGGGGCCCCCAAGACTGATCAGCGTCACATCGCGGATCGCCGTCAGCGCCTTCACGCCGCCTCCCGTGCTTTGCCCTTCCGGAGTTATTTTCGTTCCCAAACGTTCGGGAGCGAAGCTGTTGCGGATCCACACAGGAATCGCCGCCTGCACCACCGGCTTCAGGGTTTTCGGATGCAAGACTTTCGCGCCGAAATAAGCAAGTTCCGCGGCTTCTCGATAGGAAATGACCGGGATCGTGCGAGCCTGTGGCACCAGGCGCGGGTCGGCCGTCAGCACACCGTCCACGTCCGTCCAGATAATCACTTCTTCTGCGTCCAGAGCCGCGCCAAGAATCGTCGCGGAATAGTCGGAGCCGCCACGCCCGAGCGTGGTGAGCAGTCCGGCGGGCGTGGCGCCGATGAAGCCGGTGACGATGGGAACCACGCCGGCGTCCAGCAGAGGGCGCAAGCGGGCTTGCGAAGCCTCGCGCGTCAACCCCATATCCGGCTCGGCGCCGCCGTGAAACGCATCGGTGATGATCAATTGCGTAGCTTCCACGGCCTCGCTTTGCAAGCCCAGTTCGCGAACCGCTCCAGCCACCATGGGAGCGGAGAGGCGTTCGCCGAGACTCGAGATAGCGTCCAGCGCGCGCGGCGTGAGTTCGCGGAGCAGGGCCGTGCCCTCGCAGAGGCGGCGTCCCTCGGCAAAAACCTCTTCCATGCGTCGGCGAATGGGAAGCCGCCGCTCTTCGTTAGGAATAAGCGAGGTGAGGGCAGCGTCGTGCTGTGCCCGAAGCTGGTCGAAAACGGCGAAGGCGGCGCCATGGTCGCCAGACTGCGCGGCTTTGGCGGCTTCGATGAGGCGGTTGGTCACACCGCTCATGGCGGAAACGACCGCGACGCACGGCGTATTCCGCGCCGCTGCCGCAACGATTTGCGCCGCTCTGGCAATGCACGAGGCGTCGCCGACCGAGGTACCGCCAAACTTCATGACCTGTAAACGCGATTTCATGACACTCCGTCCGGCCGCCGGTGGATTGCGCAATTTTCAGCAGAGCGCCCGGCCTTTCATTGTAAGGCTTTGTCACTGCAAGTGCGCAGGAAGGCGCACCCGCCGCAGCGTATCTACAAAGAGATAAATCTCAGGGAACAATGATGCGGGACTCCTCGTGCTTCAATTCCTGCGCGCCGGGGAATTGGCCGCGAAGAAATTCAATGAAGAGGCGCGAATGGGAACGCCCGTTGGTGCGCAGAATCCCCATGCGGAACAGAAACACGAGCAACTGAAAAATGTCGCCGTCCTTGATGGAACCAAAAGAGGCTTGCTCAGGCTGCTGCTTCGCTTCGGCGAAAAACGCGGCAAGCGAATCATAAAGTTCGTGCTGGACGGCCGGAACGGGAGGTTGCTCGTAAACGATGCCGGCGATCAGCGTTTTGTACGATTCGGCCAGGGCCTGCAGCGCGGCGAGCACGTCCGGATCGGCCGTCGCAGGCTGTGCCGCACAAAATTTGGCGATGGTGAAGGCCATCGCGGAAAGAAGCTGCGGGTGCCGGTGAACCATGTCCGAGGAAAGCCGGACGTCCATGAGGGGTGTGTTCGCGGGAAGCGCGCGCGGATGCTGCTCTTCGTAGCGGTGCGCGGAAAGCAGGTAGGCGCAGTCCGCGGGGCAGTCGATGGTGACTTCGCGCTCCGTGCCGCAACACACCGCGCAGATTTTTTCCGCTTTGGCCGGGCAAAAACGGCCCGCCTTGCGTTTCTGACAAATTGGACAAGACACGAATGATCCCCTGGAGTGAGAAAGTCAGGATATCACGCCATGATGATTTTGTTGTGGAAGCGGCGGGCCGCGATGATCAACAGGAGCGCACCCATCAAGAAAAGAACCACGACATCCGACCACAAATGAATCCACCCGGCGCCGCGCAGGATGATGCCGCGGGTGATGTTGATGTAATAAGCGGCGGGCACAAGATAACTGAGGTAATAGAAGAACTTGGGCATCGTCTCACGCGGGAAGATGTAACCGGAGAAGAAGATGCTCGGGAGGATGGTGAGAAACGCGAGTTGCATGGCGTGGGCTTGGGACGTCGCTTTGCTGGAAATCAGGATGCCCAGCGACAACGAAACAAAGAGGTACGGCAGCGAGAGAAACGCGAGAAGAATGACGCTGCCATGAATGGGCACGCCAAACAGGAATCGCATCGCCACCAGCAGCATGCTGAGCTCGAAGAATCCTATCCCCAGATACGGGAGCAGCTTTCCGAGCAACAGCCCCATCGGACGCACCGGCGTCACGAAGAGCTGCTCGAGCGTGCCGCGTTCTTTTTCCCGCACGATGGAAAACGCCGTGAGAAAGGTCGTCACGTTCAACAGCAGCACCGCCACCAAGCCGGGCAAAAAGAAATTGGGCGAACGCGAATCCGGATTGAAGAGAATTTTCGGGCGCATCTCCACCGGGAAGGAGGCACTGCTATTGGCCAAAACGCGGCGCAACGATTCATCGAGGCCAATGGCGGTGGTGACGTTGATCGCCTGGCCCGCCACCGACGAATCGGAGCCGTCAATCAGCACCAGGACCTGCGCGCCGGTCTGGTGCAGCAGCCGGTCGGAGTAATCCACGGGAATCTTGACGCCCACGCGGCACTTGCCGGAGATAATCGCGTCATTGAGGTCCCGGTCGTTGTTGACGTACCGGACGAGGTGAAAGGTGTCGGAATTCTTCAGCCGGTCGAGGAGTTCGCGGCTCTCGCGGCGACCGTCGGCATTGTAAATGACCGTGTTGATCTGGCGGATGTTCGTGTCGATGGCATAGCCAAGCAGAAACATCTGCAGAATCGGAATGATCAGGGAAAAGAACAGCGTGGAGAAATCGCGGCGGATATGCAGGGATTCTTTGTAAAAGACGGCGCTAAAACCGCGGAAAAGATTATTCACGGGAGGCCTCCTGCTGCGCCTGGTGCTTGCTGGTTAGCTCGACAAAAACATCCTCCAGGCTCGGAGCGAGCGGGCGAATCTCCGCGACGACGATGTTTCTTTTCAGGAGTTCTTCGCGCAGCCCGTTCAGATCGTAGTGATCGTCAACCAGCGCGTGGATGGATTGCCCGTAAATGGTGGCGTTGCGCACGCCGGGAATTTCCCGCGCAAGACGTAGCGCGCGCGTCACCTGCGGCGTGGTGATCTCAATGCGCAGGGTGCCGGGGAGTTGCACATCGGGAAGCTCACGAAGCGAGTCGGGCGTCCCGTCGGCGATAAGCTTGCCGAAATAAATGTAGGCAACGTGACTGCAGCGCTCCGCTTCGTCCATGTAGTGCGTGGTCACGAAAAAGGTGATGCCATGGCCGGAAAGCTCGAAAAGCAGGTCCCAAAGCTGGCGGCGCGCCACGGGGTCAATGCCCGCCGTGGGCTCATCCAGAAAAACCAGCTTGGGCTCGTGCAGCATGGCGCAGCCGAGGGCGAGCCGCTGCTTCCACCCGCCGGAAAGCTGCGACGCCAGCCGATGGACATACGGGCCGAGGCCGTTGAGCTGAATGATTTCGTCCATGCGCTTGCGCAGGTGATCATTGGAAAGGCCGTAGATGCGGCCATAAAAGGTAAGGTTTTCGGAAACGGTGAGATCGGTATAGAGGCTGAAATTTTGCGACATGTAGCCGATGTTTTCGCGGACCGCCTCCGCGTCTTTGCTGACATCGAATCCCTCGACTTCGGCGTGCCCTCCGCTGAGGGGCAACAGCCCGGTGAGCATCTTGATGACCGTGGTTTTGCCGCTGCCATTGGGGCCGAGAAACCCGAAGATTTCTCCCTTCTCCACCCGGAAGCTGACGTCGTTCACTGCCGTCACGTGACCGAAACGCCGGACCAAGTGCTGTGCGGAGATGGACGGCTGCGTTAAGGAGGTCACGATTCAACTCGCAGCCGAGAGTTTCACGTCCGCGGCCATGCCGGCGCGCACGCGGTGAGAGGAATCGTCGATGCGTACCTTCACGCCGAAGACCTGGTGAACGCGCTCCTCAACAGTCTGCACGTTGCGCGGCAGGAACTCGGCCTGCTGGTTGATCTGCTCAACCACGCCGGCGAATGACTGATTGGGAAAAGAATCCACGTGGATCTCGGCTTTCTGGCCGAGTTGCACACGGCCGATCTGGGTTTCCGGGATGTAGATGCGGACGTAAATCTGATCGCGCTCGAGGAGCGTGGCGATGGGCGTGTTGGGGGCAATCAGATCGCCCGGGCGAACGTCCAGGACTTCGACCGAGGCGGCAGAGGGGGCGAGAACCTGGCGCTCGCGGAAACGCGCTTCATCGTATGCGAGGACCGCGCGCGCGGCGGCAACGTCTTCGCGGCGGTTGCCCCGCTCGAATTTTTCGAGTGTGGCCTGAGTCTGATGATAGCGGGCTTCCGTGGCTGCAATTTCTTCCGGGCGGTAGCCGCGCTTCAGTTCATCGAGCTTCTGCTGGGCGCCTTCCTTCTGGGCCAGAGCCATCTTCCAGTTGGCTTCGGAAGTATCGCGCTGCTGCTTGGAGACGAGGTCTTTCGCGGCGAGTGTGTCGTAGCGCTGAAAATCGAGGTGCGTGCGTATCTCGTCCGCAGTGGCGCGGTCGAGATCGGCTTGCGCGGCGTCAATGTCCTCCTGGCGGTAGCCGTTTCTGCGCTGGTCGTACTCGGCTTTTGCCTGAGCGGCCGCGGCGCGGGCTTCAGCAATTTCCTCGGGACGGAAACCTCGCTCCGCCTTTTCGGCATTGGCGCGCGATTGCGCAAGGGAAGCTTCTAACTCGCGATCGTCAAACGTAATCAGCACCTGGCCCGGTTCCACGGAGTCACCTTCCCGGACAAGGACCTTATCGATGCGCCCGCCGACCTTCGAGCCGACGCGAATGTTGCGCGCCTCGACCGTGCCGGAGCCCTGCAATTGCGTCTGGTGATGGAACCACCCCGCGGAATAGGCGGCTACGGCCGCGAGCGCGGCCACCACCACGACGATTAAAATGGGCTTGCGATTCATAGGATCAATCCTTTTTCCTGAATACTGGAGGTACGGCGTCCGAACCCGAAAGGTTACTTGGCGCACGCGGTGATAGCCCCGACCAAATGATTTCAAACGCGGAATCCATGCGTGATTGCAGCGACGCATCACCGTAGAGCGACCAGATGAGCAAGGTGCCGAATATCGTTTGGCGAAAAACCAAAGCAATTTCCGCGGCCGGGAGGTCGTCGCGGATCTCGCCGCGTCCCTGGCCCAGTTCAATCATCCCTGCGTGGAAGGCCAGGACGCGAGCCTGGAGGTCGAGCATGGCCTCGCGAACCTGGGAATTCGAGAGAAAGGCCAGGAGAAGAACGCGAATGATGTCAGGATTGCGCACTGGTTCCTGTGTCATGAGCGCGGCAAGCGAGCGCATGAACTGGGGCATGGGCTGGGATGTGCGGCGAGCTTCCTCGACGGCGAGACGGAGCTTTGCGAGCTGCATTTCGGCAAAGGCAAGGAGGATGTGGTCCTTGCTGGGGAAATAGTTGAAGAAGGTGCCTTTGCCCACGTCGGCGGCGTTGGTGATGTCTTCCACGGTGGTTTCGGCAAAACCCTGCTTGGCGAACAGGTCGAGGGCGGCGCGGAAAAGACGTTCGCGAAGCTCAATGCTGCGGCGTTCGCGGCGGTTGGAGGGGTGAGGTAGAGGCAGAGTGGGCATTGTGACCTCCATTCATAATTGACTATAAGTCATTTTGCGTGCGTCGTCAATGCCAAAATGCCCTGCGTGTAGCTAGGGTTCAGTGGCGGATCTTGAGTGATATGAAGGGGTTAGATCTCCTTACCCGAAGAACGGTTCTTGGGAGACTTCTGGTTCAGATAGGAAATCATTTTTTGCGCTGAGGGAGGCACGGGCTCGACACCCTTGAAGATGATGTCGCCGGGGTCAATTCTCTTGTGATAGAGGCTGTCGTTGGCACTATTGTCCGGGCGAACCGTAGAGCCCGCCAGAGAGATGCCGGCAAAGAGGCCGCGCGCACGGGAGTAGGACAGAATCTCTGCCCGCAGGGTAACGTCGGTGGATGCTTCGGCGTTGCGTCCCTTGGGACCCGCCGCAGCAGAAGCGTCGGCACCAAGTTTCACCTTGCTGCTGAGGAGGGACTTGGCGCCTCGCTCGTTCATGACTAGCAGCACGAAATCCGTGGCTTGTGCTCCGATCTGCAGGCCGAAACTCCCGCCTTCCAGGGCCATCATCGTCGGTGCGCTCCAAGGCCCGGTGAAATTCTCGCCGGTGCGGCAAGTCATGGCGCCGCGGCCATAGCTGCCGCCAAAGACGAACGCAGCTTTGACGACAGACGGGTAAACGATGATGCAGTCGGCTTTGTCAATCAGGTCCTGGGGGATGTTGTCCGGTATATCCATGATCTCCTGGACCACCGTACCGCAATTCTCCAGCCGCGCTTTTTCCTTCTTGTCATCGGCCTGCAGCGGGAAGGCGATGAGCGAATAAGCCAAGAGAATGGGAAAGATCCTTTTCATGTGTTGCCACCTTCTTTGCTGTTGGGTTCCCATAGTTTATGACGAAATGGCCTGGGCGGCGTAATCGGCGAGTCGAAGCCAGCCCGAAGGAACCCTGCCTGCTCCGCCTTCGTGGAACTTCGCCGTAGGGAGCTCCCGCAGACTTTCGAATATACTTTCATGCGGTGGCTTTTGCCAATAGAGGAATTATGAAACGAAAAGCCGGTGCGGGGAGGCGGTTGACATTTTGCTTCGTGGTGCTGCTCGCAGCGTCGAGCGCTGCGGGCGAGGCGCATCCGCAAAGTTTGCACGCGACGCAGCAAGCCGCAGAGAAAAGCGAAGTAGCGCAGGAGAAAAAGGCGGAGGAACGGTTCTCGGAGAGGGCCGAGAGCCTGGTGAGCGCGGCACCCGTGAACAGGGGGGACTGGGGTTTGCTGGTGGTTGACGCGGCGACGGGGGAAACCCTCTACGAGAAGAACGCGGACAAGTACTTTACTCCAGCTTCCAACTTGAAGCTGCTCACGACCGCGCTGGCGCTCGACAAACTGGGGCCCGACTACCGGTTCCGCACCACTGTGGAAACGCATGGAGCAATCGCGCAGGGAGTCCTTTCGGGCGACTTGATTCTCGTTGGGCGGGGCGACCCCAATCTCTCCAATCGCAAATTCCCCTTTGACGTGAAAGAGGAGTTTGACGGGCCGCCGGAAAAAGTCCTGATCGCGCTGGCGGATCAAATAGTGGCGCGCGGGGTGAAAGAAATTTCCGGAGACATCGTGGGGGATGACAGCTACTTTCCTCGCGATCGCTATCCGGATGGCTGGGAAATTGACGACATGGTGTGGGAGTACGGCGCGGCTATTTCCGCGATTGTGTTGGACGACAATGCAGTCACATTGACACTGACGCCCGGGGAGAAGGCCGGGGATCGCGTCATGGGAGTGGTGGAACCCGGGACGCCCGATTTCGCGCTCGAGAATGAGGTGACGACCTCGGACAAGGCGGAGAAAGCGGACCTGACGCTGGTGCGCGAGCCGGGCTCAACTATGGTGGTGGTGAGCGGCACGCTGCCGGCAAATAGTGCGCCGCGCAAGTTGGTGCTGGCGATTCAGGAGCCCGCACAGCATGCGGCGAGCACACTGGCGCGTCTGCTGGCGGAGCGCGGGGTGAAATTCTGGGGAACGCTACGCGCAAACCACGAGCCCGACCCGGCGGAATCCTCGCGCACGGTGCTGGCGGAGCATGTGTCGCTGCCGTTGGGGGACACGCTGAAGCTGGTGAACAAAATCAGCCAGAACCTCCACACCGAGGTATTGTTGCGCACGGCGGCGCGGCAGCAGGGGCGCTGGGCCAAGTCGGACGATCTGCTGAAATTCCCCGAGGAGTTTTATGCCAAGGCCGGGATTGCGCAGGGGGATGTGGTGCAGGAGGATGGGTCAGGAATGTCGCGGCACGACTTGGTGACGCCGCAGGCCTTGGCGGCATTGCTGCTGTACGCGCAAAAGCAATCCTGGTTTCCGGTGTACTTCGGCTCGCTGCCGGTGGCGGGAATCGATGGGACGCTCAGCGACCGGATGAACAAAGCCGGGATGACGGGAAGAATTCACGCCAAGACCGGGTCGGTCGCACATGTGCAAACGCTCTCCGGCTATGCCGATACACCGGGCGGGAGGCGTCTGATTTTTTCGTTCATGAGCAACAACCAGAATGTGAAGAATCATGAGGTGCACGACGCGCTGGACGGATTGTGCATGGCCATGGTGGAAGAATTTGACGTGAAGAAGTAAAAAAGTAGTTACGCAAGCAGATAAGGAAGACATGAACGACGAACGGATCGTGACGGTATTTGGCAGTTCGCGCCCGGGCGAAGGCGATGCGGATTACGCACAGGCGCGCGAGTTGGGGCGCCGGCTGGCGGAACGGGGCTTCGCGGTGTGCAACGGCGGCTATGGCGGCGTGATGGAGGCGGCGTCGCGCGGGGCGAAAGAAGCCGGCGGAAAAACATACGGCGTGACCGCGGAATTTTTCGGGCGCAATGTGAACGAGTGGATTGACGTCGAGATAAAGAAGAAAACTTGGGAAGAGCGGCTGTTTGAATTGATACGGGTGGCTGATGGCTTTGTGGCCTGCAAGGGCGGCACCGGCACGCTGGTGGAACTCGCGGTGGTCTGGGAGATGCTGAACAAATCGGTGATGGCAAGGAACCCCTTTGCCGTGCTGGGGAATTTTTGGCAGCCGATTCTGGAGCGTGTGCGGGAAGTGGAGCAGGGACCGGGGTCTTCGAGTACATCGCGGGTTTGGGGCGAGGACGACGGGAATCTGGTGCACACTGTGGCGACGCCGGAAGAGGCGGCCAATTATCTGTCGGAGGAAATGAAAAGAGGCAAGTAGAGAGAATGTCGCGATCGGCGCAAGCCGTGCTCGAATTCGACAAACTGCGGGAATTGCTGCGGCTGAGGACGACGTGCGCGCCGGGTAGGCGGAACATCGGCGAGCTCGAGCCGGGAACGAATCGCGCCACGCTGGAAAGCTCCTTTGCCTTGATCCGTGAAGGGCGGGAGTGGCTGCGTGCGGAACGCGAACTGGGATTCGGCGCCCTGGCCGATCCGGCGCCGTGGTTGGAGAAGCTGAATGCGCCGGGAGTGGTGCTGGAGCCAGCAGAATTTCTGGATGCCGGTTCGTTGCTGGAAACTTCAGCGTGGCTGCGGCAGCAGTTCCGCGAAGACGCGGCAAAATTCCCGCTGCTGGCGGCGCGTTGCGCGACGCTCGCGGATTTTCGGAATTTGCAGGCCGCGATCAAGCGATGCGTGTTGCCGAATGGAGAAATCAGCGATGACGCGTCGAGCGCCTTGCGGCGGATTCGCGCCAGCATTGTGCAGACGCGCGAGTCCATCCAACGCACCTTGAAACAGATTCTGCGGGCCAGGCAGGCGGAGGCTGGTGAGGACTATGTCACACTGCGGAACGACCGCTTCGTGATCCCCGTGCGCGCGGAGCACCGGCGCAGCGTGCAAGGCGTGGTGCACGGCGCCAGCGGCACGGGACAAACCGTGTTTGTCGAGCCCTTTGAAACGGTGGAGACCAACAACCAACTGGTGCAACTTGCCGAGGACGAGGCGGCTGAGATTTTCCGGATACTGAAGGAACTTACGGATCGCTTACGCGGGATGCACGGGCCGCTGCAAGCCGCGGCGGAAACAATCGCAGAGCTCGACAGCGTGTTCGCGCGGGCGCGGTTTGCGAGGGATTTCGATGCGTGCGTGCCGGAGTTTTCCGAAGCTGCGGAATTGCGCTTGGACGCTGCGCGGCACCCCGTGCTGGAAGACAAGCTGCGAAGAGAGAATCGCGCGATTGTGCCGATATCGCTGGCTTTGAACGGGGAAGAACGCCTTTTGGTGATTAGCGGGCCGAACACCGGCGGCAAAACCGTGGCGCTGAAGACCACCGGAGTGGCGGCGCTGTCGGCACAGGCGGGGATTCCCGTGGCGGCGCAGCGCGTGGTGCTGCCGCTTTTCGATCGCGTGCTGGTGGACATTGGCGACGAGCAATCCATCGCTGCGGACCTTTCCACGTTTTCGGCGCACATGCTGAATCTGAAATCCATGCTGGAGGAAGCCACGCCGAAATCGCTGGTGCTGGTGGATGAAATGGGAACAGGCACGGCGCCGGAAGAGGGCGCGGCGCTGGCGGTGGCCCTGCTGGACGAGTTTCACAAGAAAAACTGCTTCGTGCTGGCGACCACGCACCACGACCGGCTTAAAACGTACGCTTCGACAACGCCGGGCGTGGTGAATGCCGCGGTGGAATTTGACGACGTGAACCTACGGCCGACCTTCCGATTGATGGTCGGCGTGCCCGGCGGTTCCAGCGGCATCGCGATCGCGCGGCGGTTGGGCTTGGCGAATTCTATCATTGAACAGGCGCGCTCGCTGTTGACGCCGGAATCGCGCGAAGCTGCCGACCTGATCGCCTACCTGCATCGCAGCCGGGACGCACTCGACATCATGCAAAGGCAGATGGCCGACGAGCGCCACGCCTTGGAAGTGGAGCGGCGCAAGCTGCGCGCGGAATGGGTAGAGCGGCAGAAGCAACGCATTGCGGAGTTGGAACAAAAGTTCGCAGAGATGCAAAAGCGCTTCGAGGAAAATGTGTCGCGAGTCGTGGATGCCGTGAAGGAGCGGGAGTTGCGCTCGCAACTCGAAAAGATCGCCCGGCGCAAATTGCAGGATGCGCGCGGGGAAGCCAAGGAAGAGCTGAACGCGGCCGTTGTGCAGACAATTTCGGAGTCACAGCAGGATCTGGGCGTGAAGCCCGAGTCACTCGAAGCGGTGAGCCTCGAGAAGCTGCAACCAGGAGTGAAAGTGCGCGTGCGGGGGTTCAGCAAGGCCGTGACTCTGCGGCGCGTGGAGGGCTCATCAGCGGACATCGAGGCAGGACCACTGCGCATGAAAGTAGCTGTGGAAGAGATCACGGGCATCGAAAGCGCGCCAGTGGGGAAAGCGGTCGCACAGCCCGCGAAACGGGAAAACATCACCGTGAGCGCGCAATCCAGCGAAGGTGGTACAACGGGCGAGATCAACGTGATCGGCATGACGGTCGAGCAGGCCAGCGAACGCGTAGACAAATTCCTGGACGAAGCAACGCTGGCGAATCGCCAACAGGTGCGCATCATCCATGGTCACGGCACTGGCGCATTGCGGAAGGGACTCGCAGAATTTCTCAAAACACATCCCTTGGTGGCGCGCTCGGCGTTTGAAAGTGACGAGCACGGAGGGAAAGCCATTACCGTTGTTGAGCTTAAGGACTGATATGTTCTGGCAGAACGCTTTTGCGAACTTGCTCGGGTCATTTGCGGCTGCTCTTTTCACTTGGTTTTTGGTCACCCGCGTCTACGAGATATCCAGGTCTAAGAAGGCTAAGGGCGAACTGCTCGCTGTATCGTATGCTTTAATTCTGCGCGAAATTGATGCGTGTTCGATACTTTGTCGAGAGCATATTGATGGGGCCCCCAGTCATATTTCGGCGAGTGGCCCGATCACACAGGCTTGGGAGACACTTCACTCAACAGAGGCGTTCAAATATTTTTCGCACAGGCTCTCAGAGAAACTCGTCAAGTACTACTCGCTGGTTTTCAGGCTTAAGGCGAATATTGAACTGTCGCAGTTGCTCTTTGCAATGCATGGAATACCTGTCGCCGGGGCTAGCCCAATGGCCGCGGTGCAACAGCGGTTGCGGAGCCTAGAGAATCAGGTCTGCATGGATTTGAATCGTCTTGAGTTGCAGCTTCGGTCCGTCCTGGATGGTGAAGTCTCCAACCTGAGTAAGAAGGAAAAGATTATCTTCAAAGAGGCATATGAGAGGCCTCCGTCTGCTGGAGAACCGCAGTAAAGGCGGAGAAATGGCAGAAGCGGGATCATTTGCGGATAAGGTGAAGCAGCAGGCGGACATTGTCCGCGTGGTGGGCGAATACGTGCGCCTGAAGAAGAGCGGGCAGAACTTCACGGGACTCTGCCCGTTCCACGGGGAGAAGACGCCGTCGTTCGCGGTGCATCCGGTGAAACAGATTTTCCATTGCTTCGGCTGCGGCAAAGGCGGCGACGTTTTCAGTTTTGTGATGGAGATGGAGAAGTGCCAGTTTCCGGAGGCGGTGCGGATCGTTGCGGAAAAGTGCGGCATCGCGATTCCGCGCCCGAAAGAGCGTTCCCCGGAAGAACGCAAAGAGAATCAGCAGCGGGCCGCACTGGTGGAAATGCACCGGGAAGCGCAAGCGTTTTTCGTGAAGCAACTGGAAACCACCGCGGAGGGAAAAGCGGCGCGCGCGTATCTGGAGGATCGCGGCCTGGATGCCGAGGCCATCGCGCGATTCGGCATCGGCTATGCACCCAGCGGCGGGGATGCGCTGCTGCACTACCTGAAACAAAAATATGCGGAGAAGCTGCTGGTGGAATCAGGGTTGATTTCGCGGGATCAGAGCGGGCGATTGTTTGACAGGTTTCGCCGCCGCATCACCTTCGCGATTGCCAACGAATCGGGGAAAGTCGTCGCGTTCGGCTGCCGCGCGCTGGGCGACGACCTGCCAAAATATCTGAACTCGCCGGAAACGCCCATCTACTCGAAAAGCAACGTGCTGTATCACATGGACCGCGCCAAGGACGCCATCCGGCGGCAGGATTTCGCCGTCCTCGTGGAAGGCTACATGGACGCGATCGCGGTGGCGCGCGCGGGAATCAACAACGTGGTGGCAAGTTGCGGCACCAGTCTGGCCGAGCCGCAAATCAAATTGCTGGGGCGGTTCACGAAGCGCGTGATCGTGAACTATGATCCGGACGCGGCAGGGCAAGCAGCAACGGAGCGCTCCATATCGCTGCTGCTGGAGCAGGATTTCGAGGTGCGCGTGCTGGCGCTCCCGGCGATTGGCGACAAGAAAGCCGACCCGGATTTGTTCATCCGCGAAAAGGGCGCGGAAGCGTACACCAAAGCCTTGAAAGAGTCGCCGCCCTACGTGGATTACCTGATCGTGCGGGCGCGGCAAATGGATTTGACAACGGGCGAAGGGAAACTGCGGGCGCTGAATTTTCTGATGCCCTATTTGCAGAAGATCCCCAACCGGCTGTTGCGCTCGGAATGGGCCACGCGGATTTCGCAGCAGTTGCGCATCGATGAGCCGGTGCTGCGCGCTGCGCTGAGCAAAGCCGCAGCCGAACGGCGTAGCGAAGTGAAAACGCAGCCCGAACTCGTGGGAAAGAGTGCCAAGCCGATCGAACGCCGGTTGATTCGCATGCTCATGGAAGCGGAGGGATTCCGCCGGGAGTTGGCCCAGCGGCTCCAACAGGGCGGGTTATACAGGGGCCTGGAAACGGAAAAAGTCTTTGCCGCGCTCATCGTGGCCGCCCTATCCGATCAGCCCATGCAGGCCACCGAAATCGGGGCACTGCTGGAAGATCGCGACCGCCGGATGCTTTTCGAGATATTGTTCGAGCCCGCCCAGGAAGGCACTTGGGAAGAAGCCGAGAGCTGCCTGGAAGCGCTGCGGCGCAGGCTGATCGAGCAGGAACTTGCCGAAGTGCAACGCAGCATCGAGGCCAATGCGGCAGGGCCGGCCTTGCGCGAACTGCTGACGCGCAAGCAGGAACTGATGAAGCGGCTGGCGGCAGAACGCTAAGCCGTTTGCCGCGGGAAAGCTGACCGGGCGGCCCCGCCATCTTGCAAGGAAATGGTTGACTTGGCAGGACTTAAACGTGTAACGTAAAAAGGTTGTGCGGATAACGGTTTCGCTCCCTCCGGCATCCATATATTAGTGTGAGGTGCCGAGGAACCGTTTAGGGATCGCTTCGGCAGGCGGGCTAAGCGTGCGGCAGCAGCGGGCAAAGGGCGCAGCGTACAGGGCTTCACTGAAAAAACTAAGAGCTTCGCGGAGGATTGCATCCCTCCCCTTCGATATCTTGAGCCGTCCGTGCTCGGTACGAGGAGTGTGCAGGCTTGCCCGCCTGATGCCAGCAATAAAGTATACGGATAGTTGTGTGGGAGGAGTGTTGTGGCGGCTACGGGCTTGGAAGAAAAATATGATGCCGTAAAGCAGCTCATTGCCGTCGGCAAGGAGCGCGGCTATCTGTTGTACGACGAGGTCAACGACTCGCTCCCCGCGGAAGTGCATTCTTCGGAAGAAATCGACGACCTGCTGACAACCTTCGAGCGCAATGGAATCGAGATTTATGAAGACGCCGCCTCGGCCAAAGCGGCGCGCGCCGTGGAAGTGTCCATCGAGCAGGGCGACCACGACACCGTAGTCAAGGACGATGCCCACGCCGAAGAAGGCAGCGACCTGGACCTGACCCCTGGTTCGCTCGAAAAAACGAACGACCCAGTGCGCATGTACCTGCGGGAAATGGGCACGGTGCCGCTGCTCACCCGCGAAGGCGAAGTGACCATCGCCAAGCGCATCGAGCGCGGGCAGTTGGTGGTGATGAAGGCCATCACGCGCTCGCCCATCGTGATCAAGGAACTCATCGCGGTGGGAGATGATCTGCGGAAGGGCGCGCGATCCATCAAGGAAATTGTCCAGTTTGACGACGAAGAGCTGACCGAAGAGAAGATCGCCAACAAAACCAAGCAGACGCTGAAACACATCGACAAGATCGCCAAGCTCTACGAGTTGGCGCTGAAGCAGGCGGTCAAGCTCGACAACACGGCGAAATCCAAAAAGCGGCCGTACGTGCGCGCGAAGTGGGCCGTGGCCCGGACGCGTGTGGAAATTTCCCTGGAAATTCGCGGCATCGACTTCAACCCGTTCGAGAAAAAGCGCCTGGTGGACAAAATGCGCGGCACGGTCGAGCGGCTGCAGTCCCTCGAGCGCGAAGCGGGCCGCCTGGAGCGCCGCGCGGATGTATCCAAAGGCGAGAATGCCGCCGAAGCGCGCCGCGAGTTGCGCACACGACGCTCGGAGCTGAAGGACATCGAGGAGGCCAGCGAGGTCGGGCTAACCGAACTGAAGCGCACGCTCACCATTATTCAGCGTGGCGAAGCGGAAGCGGAACAAGCCAAGAAAGAATTGATCGAAGCGAACCTGCGGCTCGTCGTTTCCATCGCCAAGAAATACACCAACCGCGGGCTGCAGTTTCTGGACCTCATTCAGGAAGGCAACATCGGCCTGATGAAGGCCGTGGACAAGTTCGAGTGGCGTCGCGGGTACAAGTTTTCGACCTATGCGACCTGGTGGATCCGTCAGGCCATCACGCGCGCTATTGCCGATCAGGCGCGCACCATCCGTATTCCCGTGCACATGATCGAGACCATCAACAAACTGGTGCGCACCAGCCGGCAATTGGTGCAGGAACTTGGCCGCGAGCCCACCAGCGAAGAGATCGCCAAGCGCATGGACATTCCTGTTTCCAAGGTGCGCAAGATCCTGAAAATTGCACAAGAACCGATTTCGCTGGAAACTCCGATCGGCGAGGAAGAGGATTCGCACCTTGGGGATTTCATCGAGGACAAGGCCGTGGTGTCGCCCTCGGATGCGGTCATCAACCTGAATTTGAAGGAGCAGACCTCTTCGGTGTTGAAGACGCTGACGCCCAGGGAAGAGAAAGTCATCAAGATGCGCTTTGGCCTGGACGACGGCAGCGAGCACACTCTCGAGGAAGTGGGCCAATCGTTCGCGGTCACGCGCGAGCGCATTCGTCAGATTGAAGCCAAGGCGTTGCGGAAGTTGCGGCATCCCTCGCGCTCGCGGAAGTTGCGGGCGTTCCTGGAAGGGCCGTCGCGCGATTATCTATAGAAAAGCGAAATACGTTCATCCCCGATTATGCGGGCAGTTCGACATAGGTGGAGTACGTGCGCGGTTCAGGAGCAGGTTCGCCATCCTCGCGCAGCCCATCCAGATGGAAAGAGATCACCTCGCGCATGTTCTTTTCAACTTCCGCTCGCGTTGCACCAGTCGCGACGCAGCCCGCCAGGTCGGGCGAGTAAGCGGAAAAGCCCGTACTAGTTTCCTCGATGACAATTAGATACTTCTTCATGATTTGGTCAGGGAAGAAGCTCCATATAAGCGGAATAGGTGTGCGGTTCGGGCACCGATTGGCCCTCCTGCCGCAAATCATTCAGGTGCAGCGCGAGCGCGGCGCGCAGGTTGCGCTCCACTTCATTGCGCGTGCGGCCCGACGAAACACAGCCGGGCAAATCCGGGGAATAGGCGGCATAACCGGCTCCGGTTTCTTCGATCACGATGAGATATTTTTTCATGGCCTCCGTCCTGATCTGGAGCAAGCAAAGAAACGCTCGACGTGCCAACGCGTCTGCCGCTTTGCCGGGGATATTTGAAAGGCCGGACTCTAACGGGCGTTGAACCTTGCGAGGACGACTCCCGCGTTGTGCGGGAACCTGTAGTCGCTTCGCAACGCGCGAATGACACCGCCGACTTCTAGTTCGATACGCTAGCCCCTTGCAGTGTGAGAGTCAATGAAGATTCACGCGAGGTGCGAGTAATGAAATAGCATGACAAACGGAAACGCCAACTTGCCTCAGTGGTGGGAAGAAGAATCCTCCGGCAGGCGATAGAAGTGGCGGAGGAAATGAACGGTCCAAAGCACCATCATGAAGAGGAACGCGGCCAGCACTTCGATCATGGTGCCGTTGTCGAAACGCCCGTCCGGCGAAAGGTTTGCCCGAATAGCGAGAAAGGTGGCGAAAAGGAGAACGAACAGGATGGCGCAACCGGACCAGGCCATCTGCGCGGCGATAAAACGAAAAGTTTCCTCGCGGCGCGCCGGTGCCAGCCAATAGTCCTTGTGCGGGAGATTGATCCGTTTGTCCGGGCGAGCAGCGATGAAGCGTGGCACAAGGAAAGCGAAGAGGAAAGTCAAGCCCACGACCAGCAGCATGCTCAGGAAAAACGTGTCCTTGGGCTGCGATGCATTCGGCGCGCCGTCATAACTGAAATGCGATGCCATTCTCTCCGGCAGCAGGGGATAGAATCGCACCCACTGAAAAAGACTCGCGACGACCATCAGGAAATATACGATCTTGGGATAGCGCGCATCGTCCATGGATTTGCTCCGGCTACAGATTAGGACCGGGGAACGCCACCCGCAAAAGATTTGCCGCCGGGTGTGTCCAGGAAGTTCTTGCGTTTCCCAAAGCAACCGTGGAAAGCGGAGAATATCCCCGCGCACAAGAAATCCGTTTCGATGAGCTGCCAGCTCACCGCCGCCGTCGAGTGCGCCGCCGACATGCCGTACCGGCTCACCCCGGTGGAATTCACGCTGCTGCCGAACAGCGATACAAACATTGCGGTGAAGAAATACCGGAAGCCGCGCTGCGCCCACAGAAGCTTCCAATCGACTCGGGTGGAAGCGCCAGTGGCCATGGAGCTTGATAGTTTACTATAGAGTTGCGTAACTTGCTGACTAATGAGGCGCTGTGGGTCTTTTATTCGAATCGGCCGAAGGCCATCACCGAAGGGGATGTCCTGGCCGCGGGAAGGAAGGCGGGATGGAAGGACGTAAAGGTCGTCGGATTTTCGGAGACTTACGCCGCACTAAAATTCGTGTCGCCGCTGGCAAAGCGATGAATCAACCCTCGGCGTCCGGAAACTTGGAGTAGCTGGCGCAAAGCGCCGCGCACCGGGAAGGTTCGCGGGGATCATAGAAAACAGGAATCAGCATGTCCTCGAAAACTTTCCGGCTCAGGTCCCGCTCGGAGTTGCGGATCGTGTGGCCATCCGAGGCGCGGAACTCATAATCAATTTGGCTGTAGCTGCTCTTCCCCTGGGCTACGGTGCGCTGCGCAAGAACGCGGGCCGCGGCCACCTCTCCGTCCTGGAACAGAGGCCGATTGCGCTTCTCCTTCAGCACCGCGGGAATGATTATGATCCCTGCAATCAGAACCACAAAGGCAATCGGGGCCACAACCAAGAAATACGGCACCGGCGCGGGATCCTTCGGGCGCACCGGTGCTCCACTACGGGCTGTGACAAAAAACATTATTCCGAAGAGCATGGCAAAGGCGAACACTACAATCCCGACAATGGCTCCCGGAAAACGAAAGCGGACGCGGCGTGGCCGGGGCAAAGATTGAAGCCTCTGCAAAAATGCATCCGGGAGAGGCTGGGCCTGCACCCCCGGCACGGATGGAGTAGCTTTGGCGAGAGCGATGGCACGCTTCGTCGAAAGATAGCTCCAAAGAGGCAATCCACCTGCCAGTGCAAAGATGGCGAGAATCGGAAGGGTAGTAACTGTGGGCTTACCTCGACCTGTGCTGGAGGAAACCCAGAACAAGACAATCGCCATGATTGCAAAGGCCACCAGTATGAACTGCGAGGCGCGCGATTTTTCCTTCAGTGAACTCTCCGCCCGCTCCAGATTCCAGCCACACTGGACGCAAAATGGTTTGCCCTGACCGAAAAACCCCCGTTGTTTGATGGGCGAGCCACAAAGAGGACAGGTGATGTTGCTCATGTACTCCATTCTAGCCGTAACATCTCCTGGGTGACGGAGAGAGTCGGCGAGTTTGCGCTATCCACAACTGCTTTACGGCCGGGCAACAACCCCGGCTTTCTTGCCCCGGGACTCCGGCGAAACCGTATGATAGGGCGATGGACGAATTGCTGCGCATTCATTCTCTGACCGTGGACCTCCCCACAGCCGCGGGATGGGTGCGCCCGGTGAATGAAGTTACGCTGCGCATCGCCCCCGGCGAAGTCCTGGGTCTTGTCGGCGAATCCGGCAGCGGTAAAACGATGTTGTCCCTCGCCTTGATGGGATTATTGCCGCCGGGAGCTCGCGTGAGCGGCGAAGCCTTCCTGAAGGCCGCTGGCGCTCAACAGTGGAATCTAACGCAATTAAGTGCGCCGGAGTGGCGCGAAGTGCGTGGGCGCGAAATCGCGATGATTTTTCAGGAGCCCATGACATCGCTGAATCTCGTCCTGCGCATCGGCGCGCAGATTGAGGAAGCCATCTGGGCGCACGAGCCCGGTCTTGCAGCGCAGCGTTATTGCTCGTCGGGTGATGGCCGCTCTGGAGCAAGCCGCCGTGCCCGAACCCGATTCCAGTCCTTACTGAAATCTACTGACTTCTGTGGCCCGCAATAGATTCATAACAAAGGCGTTGGCCCTTGCCTTTTCAATTCGATTGAACTGGATGGATTCCCTGTGCAACTGCGGCTACAAAATCGCCCACAGCCGATATTCGTCCCTCTTAATGCCTTGAGGGGTCGCGATCAGTGTGGCTGCGCGCGCTGAACCTCTGCGAGACCGAAAGATCCCTGCGCTACCCTCTTACCAATCGCGCTACAGTTGGGCATTTGCGAGCCGAGAGCACACTCGGCAAAGTTGCGCACCTTTTCATGTGCAGACGGACTTTTTGTGGAGCACGGGGTTGAGTTTCGTGAGGCCCCGGTAGACAATGAACGCGTGAGTCCGCACAAGCACCGGACTGCCGATTACCTGCGGCCCAAAACGCTGGCGATGTTGTTGCTCGGATTTTCTTCAGGCCTTCCCTTTCTCCTGGTCGGAAATACGTTCGGCTACTGGCTGCGCGATGAACACACCTCGCTGACGGCGATCGGGTTTCTTTCCTGGGTGGGCATTGCCTATTCGCTGAAGTTTCTGTGGGCTCCCGTGATGGATCGTGTCGACTTGCCGTTGTTTAAACGGCTCGGACATCGGCGCGGATGGATGATGTTCTCGCAGATTGCTGTCGCGCTGGCGCTGTCCGCTATGGGCGGAATTGGCACGAAAGCCGGGCTCGGCCGGCTTGGCGCTTTTGCGCTCGTCGCCGCGTTTGCCTCTTCGACACAGGACATTGTGGTAGACGCCTGGCGGATTGAATCGGCAGACGACGGAGATGAACAAGGCCTCCTCGCGTCTGCCTATCAGTTCAGCTACCGCGTGGCGCTCCTGGCTGCGGATTCCGTTATCCTCATCGTGGCCGCGATCGTGGGCTGGCGCATGTCGTACGGTATTTACGGCGCATGTATGGCCGTTGGAATGTTTGCGACCTGGTTCGCGAAGGAACCGGAGCGCGCGGATGCGGTGATGGATGAAAAAGAGCGCGAAGCGCCGCTTTGGACGTCGCGCGGATTCTTTGACGCTGTTGTGGGACCGTTCACTGCTTTCTTCCGCGCACATGGCTGGCTCGCGCTTGTGATGTTAGCGGCAATCAGCCTGTACCGGTTGCCGGACTTCATCATGGGTCCGATGTCGAATCCCTACTACCATGACATCGGTCTTTCGAAGGAAACAGTCGGAGCGGTGCGCGGCTCAGTCGGACTCATCGCTACATTTGCAGGCATCGCCGCGGGTGGATTCTGCTCGCTGAAGCTTGGCTACATGCGCGCGCTCATCATCGGGGGCATTGTGCAGGCAGCTGCGATTGCCGCGTATGCGACTCTCGCGTTCGCGGGCACGAGCATTCCTCTCTTCGCTCTGGTCATGGCGAGTGACAACTTCGGCATCAGCTTTGCAGGCGTTGCGCTTGTAGCGTACATGTCGAGTCTCACCAACATAGGATACACCGCCACGCAGTATGCGCTCTTGAGTTCAACCTATGCCTGGCTGGGAAAGATCTTGAAGGGGTTTTCCGGCGCCGAGGTTGAAAGCCTGAGCACAACGCACGGCCTCATTCACGCCTACGGCATCTTCTTTATCGCTTGCGGACTGACCGGCGTGCCTGCCGTCCTTCTGTTCGCGGCATTGGGTTACTGGTACAGGCGAAAGCAATCGACCCCTGCCTCTGCCTAGGAAAGTCTTCGCTCGTAACCCAAAGCCTGTGGTTCGCGAAAACTTGACCAATCGGTTTCGGCAGGCGACTGTCCAGCGGAACGGGTTGATCTTCCACGGGCCCTGGCGCACTAGGTAGTCGCCGAAACCTCGCATCGTGCTCAGCGTCCAGTACACGGTGGCCTTGGCGCGAAACCTCGAATAACTCGCCGCGTAGCGTGTGATCAACTCGGCATCGCGGCGGATGCGCGGAAAGAAACGTGCGCGCCAGGGCCCACTGGCGTTGCGGTTCGCTGGCGAGGAAACGCGGCTGCAGCGGTTCAGGCAGCAGCAGACGAGATGCTTGCACGCGTCGGACTGAGCCAGGATGCACTGGGCCGCTATCCCCATGAGTTCTCCGGCGGCCAGCGCCAGCCCATCGGGATTGCCCGGGCGCTGATCCTGAAGCCCAAACTTGTGGTGGCGGACGAACCGGTCTCCGCGCTGGATGTTTCGGTTGGCGCGCAAATGCTTCTGCTCCTGCGCGAGTTGCAAGCAGAACTGGGGCTGACCTACATCTTCATCTCGCACAGCCTGCCCGTGGTGGCGCAGCTCGCCACGCGCATCGCCGTGATGCGCGCCGGGCAATTCGTGGAATTCGGCCCCGCGGAGACGATTCTGACGGAGCCGCAGGCGGACTACACCCTGGAGTTGCTTGCTGCCGTGCCGGAGCTACCCCGCAATCCCGTTGTGTGATATTTTCCCCCCATTGCATGCGTAGAACCCACAGCACAAGCGCGTGCAATCCTGTGGGGAGGAGTCCTCGATGGCCACTTCACCTGTACCCGCCGCGGAGCCGCGCGCATCCATTTCGCCCCTTGGCCGCATCGTGGGGGTTTTATTCTCGCCGAAAGCTACGTTTGAAGACATCGTCCGCAAGCCCACCTGGTTATTGCCTTTGGTTATTATGGCCGTGCTGGGGGTGCTCGCGGCGGTTAGTCTAAATCAGAGGATGAACTGGCGGGACTACGTCAGCCAACAAATCGAGAAGAGCCCACGTGCCTCGCAGCTCACCCCCGAGCAGAAGCAGCAGCAGATCGAGGCTGGAGCGAAATTTGCGCCTATTAGCGTTTACATATCTGTCCCACTCGTGCCGATCGTCGTACTTCTAGTCGTGACCTTGGTGATGTGGGGGGGCTACAACCTGCTCGGTGGGGCAAACACGAACTTCAAGACGTCACTGGGAATTGTCTCGCACGCCTTTGTGCCCAGTTATATCAGTAGCCTATTGTTCCTACTGGTGATCTTTCTTAAACCCGTGGGGACGGTGGACGTGCAGAATCCTGTGGCCACCAATGTGGCGGCCTTTTTGCCGGATGACGTGCCCAAGTGGCTGGACGCACTCTGCAAAAACGTGGACGTTTTTGTGATCTGGTATCTGCTGCTGATCGCCATCGGATTTGCCGCCACCAATCCCAAAAAGCTGAAAGGTGGCAAGTCGCTCACGATTGCCGTCTCCGTGATGGCGGTTTATCTCGTCTTGCGGGTGGGCATCGCGTTCATTCTCTCCTGATACACTGGGAGCGTGAACTTTTCGTTTGAAGTTCTGCATACCGATCCCAGCGGCGCGCGGCGCGGCCGTTTGACCACGCCGCACGGCGTCGTCGAGACGCCGGTGTTCATGCCCGTGGGGACCGCCGCAAGCGTCAAGGCCCTCACGCAGGAAGCGCTCGAGGAACTCGGCGCGGGCATCATCCTCGCCAATACCTATCATCTTTATCTAAGGCCCGGCCACGATCTGATCCGCAAACTCGGCGGACTGCACGCCTTCATGTCCTGGCGCGGGGCGATCCTCACGGATTCCGGCGGCTACCAGGTTTTCAGTCTGGCAGACTTGCGGAAAATCAGCGACGACGGCGTGCGTTTCCGCTCGCATCTGGATGGTTCGGAGCATTTGCTCACGCCGGAAAAAGCGGCGGAGATCCAACTCGCTCTCGGCTCGGACATCGCCATGGTCCTGGACGAATGCATCGAAACGCCCGCGCCCCGCGAACTGGCCGAAGCGGGACTGAAACGCACCACCGCATGGGCGCGCCGCGCGAGAAATTATTTTCTGGATGCCGCGCAACGTAATGGTGAACCGCCGCAGTGGCAGTTCGGCATTGTTCAGGGCGCGACATTTCCCGATCTGCGGCGCGAGAGCGCTCGGCAATTGCTCGAACTGGAGTTTCCGGGTTTCGCCATCGGCGGCCTGGCGGTCGGCGAGCCGCACGAACTCACCTGTGAAATGGCCGGACAGGTCACTTCGCTCCTTCCCAAGGAACGCCCGCGCTACTTGATGGGCGTGGGCCGCCCGGAGCAGTTGGCCGATTACATCGCCTGCGGCATTGACATGATGGATTGCGTGTTGCCGACGCGTGCGGCGCGCCACGCCTGCTTGTATACCAGCGAAGGCCGCGTGCTGATCAAGAACGCGCGCTATGCTGAGGACCAGCGGCCGGTGGATGCAAATTGTTCTTGCAGTGTTTGCCGCCGCTACTCGCGCGCCTATCTTCGGCATTTGTTTGCCGCTGGAGAAATCACCGCGGCGATCCTGGCCACCCACCACAACGTCCACTTTTACCTTGACACCATGCGCCAAATCCGAGAAGCTATCAGTTTTGGACACCTTGAAAAATTCGCGTCAGAGCTGTGTGCCCGCTACAATGAGGGTCCAGCCTGAAGCGGCCTGCCTCGGGCGGCTTTAGACCGTTGCTTGGCTGTGGCAACCCGCAATGGGTCGAGTCTCAGGACGAGAATCGGGCGGGCAGGGTAAGCGGAGAAACTCACCGCTCCAGTGGCGGTTTTTCTCTTCGAGCCGCCACGAGTGAATCGCTCCGGAACAGTTAGATTGCGGTAGGTTTGGAAAGGGTACAGGCGGCAGAGAAGAAAATGAATCTGGCGGCATTCTGGATGTGGCAAGCAGGCAGCCCCTTGGGAGGCTTGGGTACTTTTCTGGTTCCCCTGGCGCTGATGTTCGGCATCATGTATTTCCTGGTGATTCTGCCGCAGTCGCGGCAGCGCAAGAAGACGCAGGAGATGCTCTCCGCGATCAAGAACGGAGACAAAGTAGTTCTGAGCTCCGGCATCTACGGCACCATCAATGGTATGGACGGCGATACGATTATTCTGAAGATCGCCGACAATGTAAAAATTCGTATCGCGCGTGCGGCGATTGCGCATGTGGAGGCACCGGAAGATGCGGCCAAATAACTCCACCGCCTGCCGTGATTCGCGCTTGATCTGTTAACCATGAACCCTAATCTGAAGTGGAAAGCTGTTTTCATCCTCGGTGTCATTCTGATCTGCATCTTTTTCGTTTTTGGGTTGCCGACGTTCCCCACGTCATTGGCGCAGATCAAGGACAATTTTACACGGCAGATTAAGCTGGGGCTGGACCTGCAGGGCGGCACGCACCTGATTCTTCAGGTGCAGGTGCAGGAAGCCATCGCTCAGGAAACCGACCAGACCGTCGACCGCCTTACGACCCAGATGCGCACCAAGAGCATCCGCTACGATGAGGTGCGCCGCGTTGACGATACGCACATCGTGGTGCGCAATGTGCCTTCCGATCAGCTCTCGCAATTTCGCGACCTGGTTCACGATCAATTTGAACTGAATTGGGAGCTCAGCTCCGCTCCCGGCGAGCTCAACGCCTACCTCCTGACACTGCGCCCTAGCGCCATTTCACGTATCGACGAATCCACCATGTCCCAGTCGCTCGAGACGATCGAGCGCCGCATCAACGCCTTGGGCTTGACCGAACCCACCATTCAGCCGCATGGACGCAAGGACAACGAAATTCTCGTGCAGCTCCCCGGTGAAGGCGATCCGGCGCGTGCCAAACAGGTGATTCAAGCCGGTGGGCAACTGGAATTGAAGCTGGTGGAAGATCCCAATCCCTATCCCTCAGAAGCCGCCGCTCTCGCCGCCCACGCCGGGATTCTCCCCCCCGGCACGGAAATCGTCAGTGGCCGCAGCGAATCGCGCACGCAAAATCCACAAGACACCGGTGAGAATTGGTACGTGCTCAGCCGCACTCCGGTTGTGACGGGTCGCGACCTGCGCAGCGCCACGGAGAGCCGCAATGCCGAAATGCCCGGTCAGTGGCAGATCAATTTCGTCCTCTCCGGCGAAGCGGCGCGGCGCTTTGGTCCGTTCACCGAGCAGAATCGCGGCCGTCAGATGGCCATCGTGCTCGAAAAGAAGGTCTATTCGGCGCCGGTGATCCAAAGCCGCATCGAGGATTCGGGACGCATTGACGGCAACTTCAGCCAGGAATCCGCGCATGACCTTGCCCTGGTGCTGCGCGCCGGCGCCCTCCCGGCTTCGATCAAGTATCTCGAAGAGCGCACGGTTGGACCATCGCTCGGGGCCGACTCCATTCGCCACGGCGTGCGCGCCTCTATCCTGAGCTTGCTTGTGGTTATGGTCTTCATGGTCTTTTATTACCGGCTCTCGGGCGTCAACGCGGTGTTGGCGTTGATCCTGAACCTGTTGATACTTCTGGCGGCGCTGGCCATGTTTGGTGCGGTGCTGACCCTGCCCGGCATAGCCGGTGTCATCTTGACCATCGGTATGGGCGTAGACTCGAACGTGCTCGTCTTTGAGCGCATTCGTGAAGAGTCGCGCAACGGCAAGTCGTCCTCGGCGGCGGTCGAGGCCGGGTTCAGCAAGGCGTTTCTGACGATCATCGACACCCACGTCACCACCGTGGTTTCGGCCTTTTTCCTGTTCATCTTTGGCACCGGCCCGATCCGAGGTTTCGCCGTGACGTTGACCATCGGTTTGATCGCCAACGTGTTCACGGCCATCTTCGTATCGAAGACGATTTTCCAGTATCACCTGACGAAAATGGACCGTCAGGCGGAATTGAGCATTTAGGGAGCTCTCACAGTTCTGGTACTACTCCCTCGCTGCGGCCTGGGAACAAACGGGAACCCGATGGAGTCTAAAGAAGGGAAGCGCGAAACGGCATGATTGAGCTCTTCAAACAGCCAAACCTCGACTGGATGGGCAAGGCCAAGTTTTTCTTCACATTAAGCGGTCTCCTCTTGCTCATCGGATGGTCCGCCATCTTCTTGAAGGGCGGCATTAAGTACGGCATCGACTTCCGGGGAGGCACTAACGTAGATGTCCGCTTCGCCCATCCTCCAAACGTGGACCAGTTGCGCGCCAGCCTGCAGCGCCAGGGCCTGGGCAACAGCGAGATTCAAGGCATCAGCGATATCGCCAACCCTAACTCTAACGAAGTGTTGATCTTCGTCGAACAAGTCGGCCAGGGAGATCAGGCTCTTGATGAAAGCAAGGCCAAGGTCCTGACGGCGCTGAACGCCACGTATGGCGTGGAGGGTACCGGGAAGGCGGACTTCAATGCCGTGACTCCATCGGCGCTCGCCAATGCACTCTCGCAAAAGGATCCGCTCGGGCTGTCCGTCAATGCCGGGGACAAGTACCAGCAAATTGCCAGGAACCTCTTGGCCTTCCGCGACACGGACATGAATGGCGTGCTCACCAGTCTTGACGAACTTTCCACGGTCGCGGGCGCAACCCCTGCGGTCCTCTCCGCCATCAAGGATACGTATTCGCTCGCACCCTTCACCATCCGCAACGTCGAGATCGTGGGGCCCAAGGTGGGTGCCGAGTTACGCAATCAGGCCATTCGAGTTACCCTCTATGCTTTGGCAGGCATGCTGTTATATATTGCATTCCGGTTCCAGTGGGTTTACGGAGCAGCGGCGGTGATCGCAGTTTTTCACGACGTGCTCATCACCCTGGGCCTGTTCAAAATTTTCGGATTTGAGATTTCGCTGACCGTCATCGCGGCGCTGTTAACCTTGGTGGGCTACTCGATGAACGATACGATCGTCATCTTCGATCGTATCCGGGAAAACAGCCGCCTGTTGCGGAAAGAGCCGTTCGCCGACATCGTCAACAAGTCGATTAACCAGACGCTGTCGCGAACGATCCTGACCAGCGGATTGACCTTTCTCACCGTGCTCGTCCTGTTTCTGATGGGCGGCCAGGTGCTTCGGGCGTTTGCCTTTGCCCTGGTGGTGGGGATTGTGGTAGGAACGTACTCCAGTTTTGGTATCGCTGCTCCCCTTGTCGTCGCCTGGAATAAGTGGCGTGGACAGGGCGTCGCAGTTGGCACCGGAACCGCAGCCGGCAACAGACCCAAGGGAAACGGGAGCGGGCAACCGCGCCTGGCGCCCGCTGGGAGGAGGTAGTAGTTACCATGTTTGAAGAAATGGTTTTATCCAGTCCAAAGAGTAAGAGGACAAACAAACCGTGGACCGTGATTGTCTCCATGATTGTGCAAGTTCTCTTCCTTCTGATCCTGATTCTCATTCCGTTGATTTACACCGAGGCGTTGCCGAGGGCCATGATGTCTTCCATCCTTTTGGCGCCACCTCCGCCCCCGCCACCTCCTCCACCGCCCGCAGCCGTGCAGGTTGTGAAGATCAAGCCGGTGGTCCGCCTTATGGATGCCGGTAAGCTCGTGGCTCCGAAAGTCATCCCGAAAGATATCAACATCATCAAGGAAGAAGAGTTGCCACCGGACGCCGGCATGCAAGGTATCGCCGGCGGCGTGCCGGGCGGCGTCGCGGGTGGTTCGATGGGCGGCGTGCTTGGCGGCGTGATTGGCGGTGGGAAAGCCGCTCCACCACCACCGAAGGTCACTCCCAAGCGCGTGATGGTTGGCGGCAACGTGCAGGCAGCGCGGCTCGTCAACAAGGTACAACCGCTTTACCCGCCCCTGGCGCGCCAGACGCGCATCAGTGGCACGGTCAAGCTCCATGCCATCATTGGCAAGGATGGCTCGGTGCAACAGCTTCAAATGGTTTCGGGCCATCCCCTGCTCGTGCAGGCCGCGCTGGACGCTGTGCGGCAGTGGCGCTATCAGCCAACGCTGCTCAACGGCGAGCCCGTGGAAGTGGACACCGAAATCGACGTGATTTTCTCTCTGGCTCAGTAGTGCAACGGAGCGGCGCGGGCGTCGTGGGACCTGCGCGCCGTTCTGAGTACGCAGTTTAATAAAACAATCTTGTTGGTTCCCGCTTCTCAGGAGCCAGTAGGAAATTAAGGAGCAAACGAATGTTAGCAACTCTCTACGTTTATGCAGTTTGGCTGCAGGAAGCCCCGACCACCTCCTGGGACTTGCGTTCCATGTGGATCTCGATGGGCCTGCTCGCCAAGATCGTGGTCGTCATTCTTTTCGGCCTTTCGGTGTATTCCTTCGGCGTCATGATTGACCGCTTCCTCATGTACAACAACGCGCGCAAGCAGTCGCGGCTGTTCGTGCAGCAAGTGGCGGGCGCCCTCAAGGACGGCAAACTCGACGAAGCCATCGCCATCGCCGAGCGCAACAAGAAGAGCCATATCGCCAAGGTTGTCGCCACCGGACTTTCGGAGTTCCAGTCGGCCTCGCAGCAGGTGTCCGACACGGAAGTCATCGAAGCCGCCAAGCGCGGCCTGGAGCGGTCGGTCGCCATCGTCCACGCGGAAATGAAGCGCGGGCTTTCGGCGCTGGCCACGATTGGTTCGACGGCGCCGTTCGTTGGACTGTTCGGCACGGTCGTCGGCATCTTGAACGCGTTTAAGGGCATCGAGTCGCAGAAGGCCACCGGTTTGTCGGCGGTCGCTGGCGGTATCGCTGAAGCGCTCATCACCACCGCGTTCGGCTTGCTCGTCGCAGTACCGGCCGTGTGGGCTTACAACTACTTCACCAACAAGGTGGAAGCTTTCGACGTCGAGATGGACAACTCCTCGATGGAGCTGATTAACTACTTTATTCTGCGCCGCGGCGCGAAGAAGTAAGCCGGAAGAAGGATAACCATGGCTTACAAGCCAGTTGCTGGTTCCCAAGTCTCCACCCCCAACGTAGTTCCGATGTGCGACATTATGCTCGTGCTCTTGATCATCTTCATGGTGGTCACCCCGATGTTGCAGAAAACCCATCAGGTGGATTTGGCGCTCACGAGCAATGCGCACGACATGAAGGATGCGGATAAGGACGACGCCGTCGTCATCGCAGTCACGCGCGATGGTACCCTTTATCTGCAGAATAACAAGATCTCCAAGGATGCCATCACCAATGAGGTGAAGGACCAGATCGCCAATCGGCTGGACAAGACCGTTTATGTGAAGAGCGATGCCCGTGCCAAGTACGGCGACGTTGTCGCCGTCGTGGACGAAATTCGTTCCGCAGGCGTGGACCAACTTGGTCTGCTGACTCAGAAAGTCGGGAAGCAGACCAGCAGCCCTCAGGCGCAGACAAATCCTGCCGCCGGAGGCCAGTAGAGGTTCGGCCGTTCGCACCATTCGTTTGCTGAGCGGATTCAGGCTCGCGCCGGCTCCCACCCGGCGCGAGTCGCTAGTCCTCGACAAACTTAGGGTGCACGGCTCGACAGGAGAATTTGCAATGGGGATGGAAATAGGAAGTAGCGGAGGTCAAATGGCCTCGCCGAATATCGTGCCGATGATCGATATTCTGCTGGTGCTCATCATCATTTTCATGGTTATCACGCCGCTGACGCCCAAGGGTCTCGATACGCTGGTACCGCAGCCGTCTCCAAAAGACCAGCAGGTGAATCAAGAGCAACTGAACAAGACGGTGGTGGTTCAGGTGGCCCTGGGCGGCAGACTGAAGATCAACAACGAGGACACCAACTGGCAGACGCTCGGTCCTCGCATGGAAACGATCTTCAAGGACCGTGCCGAAAAGATCGCCTTCGTCAAGGGCGATAACGACGTCCTCTTCATGGACGTGGCCCGGGCGATTGATATCATGAAAGAAGCGGGCATCGACAAGGTCGGCCTGATTACCGCCAAACTCGAGGCCGGGCAGTAACGTTTCGGACTTTTCGCCGCAGGGTTGTGAAAGTCCTCCTCGCAGTGGCCATTTCTGGCCGCGAGGTGGCTCATGGGCATTGCTTTGATTGGCGGTAAGGGCGGGATGCTACGTGAAGCCAATGTGGTCCCGCTCATCGATATTCTGCTGGTGCTGCTGGTGATCTTCATAATCATCCCGCACCGGCAGATGGGACTCCAGGAGGACCTGCCCCAGGAGGCGGGTTCGCCGGTCAAGGTTGTTCCGCCGGAGACAATCATTGTTCAGATTGCTTCGGACGGCTCGCTCCGGATCAACCAGTCGGTAGTACAACGCGATGAACTGCGTGAACGGCTCGAACGGATATTCGCACTACGCGCTCAACGCGTTGCGTTTCTGCAGGGAGATCGTTCCCTCGAGTTTCAGGTGGTGGCCCATGTTTTGGATGAGATGCACGCCGCGGGAGCTTCCCCCGTTGGTTTGCTAACATCTGAACTGGAAAAAAACCCCTGAACGTGATGGAATGCCCCTATAGGTCTTTACTGAATCCTAGCTGTAATCCCGATTTTGTTGGGGTTGCGCTTACCAGGGATGGATGCCTCGATGACTCAAGATTCGTTTTTAAGGGAAACCCGCTCGTGGTTTACCCGCATTGCCGTCCAGATGTTTTTTCTGGCGGCGCTCTTAACTCTCTCTTACGGTCTCTCGGGTTGCGGCAAACTGCAGGCCCGCGATGACCTCAACAAAGGTGTCGCGGAATTCAAGAACGGCCAGTACGACCGGGCCGTCGAATTCTTCAAACAGGCGAAGGATCTCGATCCCAAGCTTTTGAATGCGCGCCTTTATCTCGCCACCGCCTATGCCAGCCAGTACATTCCGGGCGCTCCCTCGGAAGAGAACTTGCGCCACGGCAATGAGGCCATTCAGGAATACACCAGCGTGCTGGATATGGACCCCAACAACCTAAGCGCCATCGACGGTCTCGCGTCCATTGATTACCAGATGGGGGGCCAGCCCTTCGATCCAAAGAAATTTGAGGAGTCCAAGAGCTACCACCAGAAACACATCGCGCTGAAGCCACAGGACCCCCAGCCTTACTATTCCATCGGCGTTATCGATTGGGCCCTCGCCTATCGCGGCAACACGGAAATGCGCGCGGACTATAACCGCAACAACGTTAAGAAACAGGTGCAGGACACCGCACCACTGCCTCCCGACGTCCGCAAGGCCTATGCCGAAAAATACGATGCTCTCGTGGAGGAAGGGATTAAGAGCCTCGAGACCGCGATCCAGCTCAAACCGGATTACGACGATGCCATGACCTACCTGAACCTCCTCTATCGCCGCAAGGCGGATATCGTGGAGTCGGCGGAGGAGCGCGATGCGCTCACCAAGCAGGCGGACGACCTGCTCGACAAGGTTAAGGAAGTCAAGCAGAAGAAAGCGGAAGAGGCGGAGCGCAAGTCGGCTCAGTAAGCCATCCATTCGGTTCTTAAGGTGAGGAGGGCGGCCGTGTGGCTGCCCTTTTTCCTTTTTCGCCTCTCGCCCTGCCCAGTGCTTTTTCGCCGCCCTTTCTCGGCGTACACTAGAGCATGGGTTCCCGCGCCAATCTTCCCCTCAATTTCAACCGTGACCGCACGGAGCGGCAACTCAATGGCCGCCTGGAAGAGCTTCTTGAGAAGTTGCGCCTGAACCGGCCTTCCGAGGATCCTTGGCTGGTCCGCCGGGCTTACGATATCGCCGCCGAGCGCCATCGGGACCAGTTCCGCAATTCCGGCGAACCTTATCTCTCCCACCTCCTGGAAGTCGCGCATATCCTGGCGGACATGCGCCTGGACGCCACCACGCTGGCGGCGGCCCTGCTCCACGATGTCATTGAAGATACCGAGTTCCCTCTCTCGCGCCTGCAGGAACGATTTGGAGAGGAAGTAGCGCTGCTCGTCGAAGGCGTCACCAAAATCAGCCGCTTGAACATGATGGCTCCGGAGGCGCGACAAGCGGAAAACGTCCGCAAGATGCTGCTGGCGATGGTCCACGACGTCCGTGTTGTCGTCGTGAAACTCGCGGACCGCCTGCACAACATGCGCACCCTCGAATTCCTCGAGCCCTCCAAGCAACTTCGTATCGCTCGCGAGACCACCGATATTTACGCTCCCATCGCCCACCGCCTCGGCATGGCCGTCATCAAGGGCGAACTCGAGGATCTTTCTTTCCGCTATCTGGAGCCGGAAGCCTACTTTGCTCTGCAGAAGGAAGTCACGGAGAAAGACCCCATTCACAGGAAGTTTCTGGACGATGTCCAGAACACCATTCGCACCAAGCTGGTGGAGAACAGCATTCCCGCCGAGCTGGAGGCCCGCGTTAAAGGCTTGAGTTCCCTACACCGCAAGATTGTCCGGCAGGAACGCGGCCTGGATCAGATTTACGATCTTCTGGCCGTTCGCGTGATTACGGATTCTGAGCGCAATTGCTACGCGGCTCTCGGCGTTGTGCACCACATCTGGCGCCCGGTGCCTGGCCGCTTCAAAGACTACATCGCCATGCCAAGGCCGAATCTGTATCAATCGCTGCACACGACGGTGATTCACGGCGGCCAGCCTTTTGAAATTCAGATCCGCACGCAGGATATGCACCGCATTGCCGAACAGGGCGTGGCGGCGCACTGGAAATACAAGGACGGCAGGCCTGTTTCCACGGACGATGACCAGCGCATTGCCTGGATGCGCCAGTTGATTGAATGGTCCCAGGAATTGCAGGAGCCCGGCGAATTTCTCTCCACGTTGAAGGTGGATCTGGCGCCGGTGGAAGTGTACGCCTTCACGCCAAAGGGGCGCGTACTGGAATTGCCGAAGGGCGCCACCCCCGTGGACTTTGCCTACTCGGTGCACACCGAAGTGGGCCACCAGTGCGTTGGAGCGAAGGTCAACGGGCAGATGGTCTCGCTGCGCCACGAGGTCGTGAGCGGAGACGTCGTCGAGATTCTCACGCAGAAGGGGCACAAGCCCAGCCGCGACTGGCTCAGTTTCGTGAAGTCCTCCCACGCCAAGAGCAAGATCCGCCATTTCATCAATACGCAGGAGCGCGAAGAAGCCACGGAAATGGGCAGGCGCCTGCTGGAAAATGAATCGCGCAATTTCCCCAAGGGTTTGAAGAAGATTCCCAACGAGGAACTGCGGAAACTTGCCGCGGAGTACGGCATCTCCAGGCCAGAGGATCTCTTTGCGGCGGTGGGATTTGGCAAATATTCCGCGCGGCAAGTGCTGGCGCGCTATTTTGGCGAGCCTTCAAAGGAAGCGGAGAAGTCCACGGAAGACGCGAAGCCGACGCTGGTCAAGAGCGTCAAGCGCATGCTGGGCTTCGGCCAAGCGCCGCTGATCGTGCGCGGGCACGACGACCTGCTGGTGTTTCGCGCAAAGTGCTGCAATGCCATTCCGGGGGATGACATCATCGGGTACGTCACCCGCGGTCGCGGCGTCGCGGTTCACACGCGAACGTGCCCTAACGTGCAGAACCTGCTGTATCAGACGGAGCGGCGCATTGCCGTGGAATGGGGTACCGGCGGCGTGGCCACCTTCCCCGTCGAGCTGCTCATTCGTTCCAAGGATCGTCCCGGGCTGCTTGCGGAAATCACGGCGGTGATCAGCGATGCCGGCTCCAATATCCGTTCGCTCGATAGCCGCCCCGACCGGCAGAACGCGCGCATTGAAGCCAGCCTGGAGATCGCCGATAAACGCCAACTCGAAACAATTCTCTCCAACATCCGCCGCATCAACGGTGTTTACGGGGTTGAGCGCACCTACCAGGTATAGCGCGCGCTGCCCGCCCGTCCGGTATCAACGAAGGCACAGGTCACCCCTCTCGCAGTTGTACCGCCTAAGATAGGATCATGCGGCAATTCTCCCTGCTTCTTGGCGTGTGTCTACTGGCCGTGGCCGGGTGCAAAACTCAGCCCAAGACCAACTATGCCCCGCTCGACCAGGCCGGGATGTGGTCTTCCAGCGTGGACCGGCTCAAGAGTCTCAATGTGACGGACTTGGAGATTGCCCAGCTCTCGAAACTCAAGCGAGTTGGCGCGAGCGATGATTTGTGCCTGGCGCTATTTAAGGCGGCGCGGGATCAGCATCATGATTTTTCCAATGCCGATGCCGCCATTCAGTTGTCCCAGGCGGGCTATTCCGATGAGCAGATTCTGGAAATGGCCAAGTCCGATCAGATCGACATTCTCAGCGGGGAAGCCATTACGCTCAAACTGATCGGGCTCTCCAATTCCACGGTCCAGGCTATCATCCATCGCCGCATCTCGGGTTTGCCCACCCTTACGAGCGAGCAGATCGGGCGCCTGAAGAACACGGGCATGTCGGAAAAGCAGATTCTGGACCTGGTCAATCAGGGCCTCTCGAATGATCAGGCGGAAAGATTGATCGCCAGCCGCGAAGCCAACCGCAATCACTCCAACACCGGCTTCGTTCGCAACCGCGGCCGCAGGTCTCGCTGATTTTCCCTCCCCCCGCTCCTTTTGTTATTCTTTCCTCCGCATTGAAAGGAGAGCTCACCATGAAAGATGTAGTTCTAACCAACCATGGCCCGAAGCCCATTGGGCCCTACTCACAGGCGATCAAGTCCAACGGGTTCCTGTTCATTTCCGGGCAGATTGCACTGGACCCGGCGTCGGGAGAGTTTGCCGGCGTCACTGTTCAGCAGCAGACGGAGCGCGTGCTGCAAAACCTAAAGGCGATTCTGGAGGCTGGCGGCGTGTCCCTCAACCATGTCGTGAAAACCACGGTTTTTCTGAAGGACATGAACGACTTTGCGGCCATGAACGAGGTCTACGCACGCTTCTTCACCGCCGCTCCGCCAGCGCGTTCCACTGTGCAAGTCGCACGGCTGCCCAAGGATGCCCTGGTCGAAATTGAGGTCGTCGCCAGTTTGTAGGAAAGGATTGCTTGCGCTTGCAAAAGGAAAAAGGCCACTGCCTTTGCCAGGCAGTGGCCCATCCTATTTCTGAAGCTCGTGTCCCTTGAGATTATGGCCGCTGAGCGCTTTCGAGCGCTTCCGCAACCGCCAGATACGTCGCGACGGCGGTTAGACCGCCGGCCACGTACATAAAACGGCTGCGCCCTGCCTTCCGTGGTTCATGGCCACCCCCTGGCCACTCATTCTTACCCGAACCTGCACCTTCTGGTCCCTGAGCCATCTCTTCCGGCGGGTCCAGCAATACGCGGTAGGAAGTTCCCTCCGCTACGATCTGTGTATCGTTGTCCACGGTAATAAGCAGAGACCCGCGAGTTGCGCGTACCAGCAATTCCTTCGGGCCTATATACGATACCTGCCCGATAGTCGGCGCGTCACTTTGCGCGCGGATGGCCGCCGCGGAGGCAAACAATGTGAATGCATGAGCATTTCCCGTGGAAAACGTCGCGGCGCCGTTCAGCAGCTTTGCGGCGGGCGCGCCCTCAACGTCACTGACCACGGCACTGCTGGAACTCAAGAGGAGCAGCCGTGCCTTGCCCGCGCGAACCTGCACACTCCCTTGGACCTCCGTGCTGAGGCTATCGCCTCCGTACACCGTTGTTCCAACTTCCGCCTTTGCCTCACCCACATGAGCGCGGTCCGCGGCAATCACGGTCCCGAGCGCAGCCGCAGGTGCTCCCCACGCGGGTATGGTCACGAGGCTGAAAGAAAGGGCGGTCGCGAAAATGGCACGTTGCGCTTGCATTTGCGTCTCCTCGCACACCTGCGAAAGAATACTTTGTGGACGCCCCGGCGTCAATCAGTAAACCAACGGTCTGGGCTGCTCAAGGCGTCCGGGAAGTTTCTTGAGGCGCCCGTTGGCAGAAGTTCTGATTCGCTGTTAGAATGCCATCACTGTATGGCCGATTGGAAGCAGATCACCGCACGAATCCGGAGAGCACGGACCGGCAAGGATCCCGCCGGACAGCTCACGGCCCTCTTTCTAAAAACGCGCGACGCCATGGTCGCCTTTGAGCTGGCGCGCTATTTCGAGTCGAACGGCAAATCCGAAGATGCCGGCAAATGGTACATGACCGCGGCCCAGCGCTTCCGTCGCGCCGATTGGAAGACCAAGGCGCAGGAAAGCGCCACGCGTCTTGGTGCAACCGTGGCTGCGGAAATCCCCGCGCCAGCCGCTCCCGCTGATTTGCCGGAAGTTGCGGCAAGCGACGCCGCGGTGAGTTCGCTCTCGCCAGAGCCAGTCACGCAGGAAACTTCTGCTCCCGCGGCGGAAGTGAAACAGGGAGCGGCGCCCCAGGAAGCGAGCGCCACGGAACGTGCTCCTGCGAAGAGGCACAGACGCGGTCGCCGTGGTGGGCGTGATCATCGCCGCCCCTCGAAACGCCCCGAACAAACAGTCTCCACGCCAAAAGAAGTGCGCCCTGCGGCGATGCCGCCCCGCGCCATTGATGCTTCCGAAGAGCGGCCCGCCCGTCCTGCGGAGCCTCTCGAACTCTCCACGGAATCAGCCGTCGCGCCCAGCCTACGAGGTCGCTCCGGCGATCCGGGGCTGGCCTCGCGACTCACACAATTGGAGATGAACTTTCGGCGTCTGCTGGCCTGTCCGCCCACCAAGTTGGAAGCAGCTGATAAAGCGCCGGCCGGTCCGGGAGTATGGGTGCTGACCGATTCCGACCTCACGACGTATTACTACGTCGAAGCCTGTCAAACTCTGCGGGTAGCCATTCCCAACCTCATGCGGAGCAGCGCCGCCCGCCGCGGCGAGTCCATCCGGCCGCAATTGGCCGACCACTTGGGCATTCCCGAATCGCGGGTCGCCAAATACCTCTCCGACCACTGTGTGGTGCGCTGGCTGCAGATGGACGATGACGCCGCGCACTTTGCCCATTTCCTCATCGCCGTGCTGCATCCGACCCTCAACGAGTAAGGCAAGCCGGAAAACACCCAATTTCCTGCGAACTGCGAGCCCTTGCGCCTTGAGAGTAAACCCCCAAAGAGTCACCTCTAAGGCCCCATTTGCTGGCCTCCGGTGCCGTTCAACCCCTGTTTTCAGCCATTCACCGTATCCTACTGGCTTCCGCCCCCCTGCCCCATGCAAACTATAGGAGTCGCAACACTTACGGACGCACTTCGGTGCGTGGTACTCTGAAAAAGCCTTGGGGGCTGTTTCATCCTGGCTATTTTGTCGTTTCAATTTGAGTTTTCGTTTGTTTCTCTCGAAAGTGAGGCCATAGCTGCATGCCGAATTCTCTCAGCGCGCAATTGTTCCGGTCCATGGACTGGATCGTTTGCAAGACGGCGAGTATCACCTTCAATACCCTTCAATACTTCAACAAGCGCAATCCCAACCCTTCCATTACCCCACAGTGGTCCGATAAGCCGCTCCTGAAATCCTGGGAAAAGACCAAGCCGACGCTGGGCTTCCCGCGGCAGACAGACTCGCTCTGTCCGGCCTGCGTGAAGGAGGCCCGCAACGCCATCATCACTGGCAAGAAAGATTGGCGCGACCTCGCTCATGAGAAGGTCGGCGAGATCAAAGCGCAGATCGTCGAGCGCGACGGCCAGGTGTGGATGATCAAGGATTGCCCGCAGCACGGCCACTACGAAGACCTCATGGCCATGGACTCCAGCTTCCTCAGGTGGATTGAATCGCAGTTCCCCGGGCGCGATATTCCGGCGCACGACGACGAGGGCCTGCACAGGCATGGTTCATCGAATGTCCGCTATGGCCGCGGCTCCGTCCTCACCGTGGACCTGACCAACCGCTGCAACATGATGTGTGATCCCTGCTTCATGGACGCCAACCAGGTTGGCTACGTCCACGAGCTTTCCTGGGAAGAGGTCACCGAGATTCTGGATAACGCGGTAAAGATTAAGCCGCGCCGCCAGATGTCCGTGCAGTTCTCCGGCGGCGAGCCCACCATGAGCCCGTATTTCTTCGACGCCATCCGCTACTCGCGCAAGGTTGGCTACAACTCCGTGCAAGCCGCCACCAATGGCATCGAATTCGCCAAGAGCAAGGAATACTGCAAGAAGGCTTTTGAAGCCGGGCTGCGCTACGCCTATCTCCAGTTCGACGGCATTGGCAACGACGCCAACAGCCACCGCCAGATCGGCAACCTCTTCGACGTCAAGCTGCGCGCCATCGAAAACATGCACGAAGCCGGCATCGAAATCGTGCTCGTTGTGACCATCGTCAACAACGTGAACAACGATCAGGTCGGCGCCATCGTCAAGTTCGCGATGGAGAACCCCAAGAAAATCGCTTTCATCAGCTTCCAGCCGGTCTCCTTTACCGGGCGCGACGAAGACATTACTCCCGAGCGGCGTCTGCGTCAGCGCTACACCCTTTCGCACCTCGCCAACGATGTTAGCAAGCAGGTGGGCCGCATCGAGCCGAATCGTGATTGGTTCCCCATCTCCTTCATCAGCACCTTCGCGGGTTTCGCGGACATGGTCAAGGGCAACGAATCCCAGTGGGGTTCGCTCTCCTGCGGCTGCCATCCCAATTGCGGCGTCGGCACTGCCATCATGATCAACAAGGAAACCAAGGAGTGGGCCCCCGTTCCGCGCTTCCTCGACGCGCAGCAACTCACCGCGGATGTCACCGCGATCACCGATGCCGCCCGCGGCAAGAGCTTCTCCAACTTCATGATGGCCATGGCCCTCTTGAAGAACTACAAGCCGTTTGAAGGACCAAAGGGCCTGAAGCTGTACGACCTCTTCAAGAAATTCGACAAGACCTGGGCGCTCACAAAAGGTTCCACCAGCAAGTATGGCAAGACCTCTCCCGAGCGCACCTACGAAGATGCCATGAAGCGCCGCGCGCAGGATCCCTGGAACTTCCTGTTCATCGCCGGAATGTGGTTCCAGGATCTCTTTAACTACGACTTCCGCCGCACCGAAATGTGCATCATTCCCTACGGCACGCAGCAGGGCGAAATCAGCTTCTGCGCGTACAACACCGGCATCGGCTGGCGCCAGATCATCGAAAACATGCACAAGAACGCGACCGTGGCCGAGTGGTACAAGACCCACGGCAAGCATGAAATCTACGCCAAAGGCAAGACCGTCAACCTCAGCTCTTACGAGCACTCGCTCGTGATTGATGCGGACGACGCCGCTCGCGTGCGCCACATCGAGCACGACATCCCGGTGACCGCCGCCGAGGAAAACCGCCTTCGCCGCAAGAAGGCTCTCGAAGAGCAGGCTAAGGTTCGCGCCATCTACGAAGAGCTCGTTCTGAAGAAGCCGCAACCGACCGTCGTGCAGATCGGCGCAGTCAGCGACATCGCCAAGGCGGTGCCCGCCAACTTCACCAACGCCAACAAGCCCCTAACCATCGCCCCAGCCAACGGCAATGGCAACGGCTCTACAGCGACCAAGGAAACAGCCGCCGAAGCCGTAGCCGGCGACTAATCTTCGTAGCTGAGACGGGCGCCTTTGGGTCGCTTTGTTTGGAGTGCGGCGGCTTGCCGCCGCTTTTACAGCCGCACATCTCGGCACCAATCTGTCACCTAGTCGATAACGATCCGTTCTCTCACCGGCCCCGGTTCTCCGGGGCCGTTCTTATTTTTCTGCGCTATCCTTAGCCGAGGAGAACTTCCATGTCGCGAAAACTGGAAAACCGCATCGCCCTGGTCACCGGCGCCAGCCGCGGCATCGGCCGTTCCATCGCCGTCGCGCTGGCCGGCGCGGGCGCACACGTGGCTGTGAACTACAGAACGCAGCAGTCTGCGGCAGAAGAGGTTTGCGCGACGATTCGGAAACTTGGCTCGCGGGCCATTGCGCTCCAGGCCGACGTTTCGGTCTCCGCTGACGTCAACCGCCTGGCCACCGCCGTCGAGCGCGACCTCGGCCCCGTGGACATCCTCGTGAACAACGCCGGGATCTCCCAGATCAAGCCGTTCGGTGAGCTGACGGAAGCCGATTGGGACCATCTTCTCGACGTCAATCTCAAGTCCGCCTTCCTCGTCACCCAGCGCGTCCTCCCCGGCATGCGCCAACGCCGCTGGGGCCGCATCATCAATCTTTCCTCCGTCGCGGCACAAACTGGCGGTGTCATCGGTCCTCACTACGCCGCGTCCAAGGCAGGACTCGTCGGTCTGACCCATTCCTATGCGGCGCTGCTCGCCAAAGAGGGCATTACCGCGAACGCAATTGCCCCGGCGCTCATCGCAACGGACATGGTTACCTCTAATCCCAATGCTTCCACGGAACGCCTGCCCGTGGGTTTCTTCGGCTCGCCGGAGGAGATTGCGCGCGCGGCTGTCTTGCTGGCGGAAAGCGACTTCATCACCGGCCAGACCATCAGCGTGAATGGCGGCTGGTACATGACGTGATCGCGCGCCACCTGCGTTATAATCGGGGTCTAAGCGAAGCAGCCCATCGAAAGCCCATCTGGAGGATTCCCGGCAATGCCCATCTACGAATACATCTGCGAAGACTGCAACGAGCGCTTTGAAAAGATTGTCATCAACAAGCAGCAGGAGATCTCCTGCCCCAAGTGCTCCAGCAAGAAAGCCGCGATCCAGCTTTCCGTTTTCGCCATGGCGGGCGCCGGCAATTCCTCCACGCCCTCGGGCGGCTTCTCCGGCGGAGGCGGCGGCTGTTGCGGTGGCGGCTGCTCCTGCCACTGAGTCCCTACTCCTGCTTTGCCGGGAGCGCATTCCTCGCACCGTGCCGGATGTGCAAAACGTTCGCGATGCGGTTGTGCTTGTCGATCGTGAAAATAATCCTGTAAATGTTCGGGGTTTTCCCAAAAAACAATTGGCGAAGATTCTTGCTTTCCGGAACGCGTGTCCCGCGCTCAGGAAATCGTTCCAAGCTGTATATGGTTTCGGCGAGCTCATTAAACCACGCGAACGCCTTCTCCGAAGTGTCCACTTCAATGAATTCGTAGATGGCCTCCATGTCCCGCAGGGCGCGGTCCGCTAGCCTAACGAGGTATGGCATGGTTGCGCCGGAACATTTCCAGGGCTTCGCGCGCCGGACGCACACGCCCCTTCTTCACATCCTCAGCGCCTTGGCGGATGCCCTCGCGCGCATCGGCTTGCGCGGCGATGTCCAGCAGGCGCTGATATGCCTCGGCATCCTGAACCACCGCTTCCGCCTTTCCATTGATGGTCAGCACCAGCGGTTTCTTCGTCTTTTTCAGATGCTTCATGAATTTCCCGGGATTGCGCCGAAACGTTGTCATCGCCTGAATGTCTTTCGTGATGTTCATGGTAGGGCCTCGCACCGCCATCATAGCACCTTTAAAGGTGCTGCCAACATGTTCTGGCCGCTACATGCGATCTCCTTCTCCCGTGCAAAAATGGAAATGTCGGCGCGCCGACATATTTTAGATACGTTACCATGCAGGTAACACACCCCCACCCCCTGTTTTGCGTAAGTGCGGGAATAATTGGACTTACGGGAGAGCTTCGCGTATGTGCGGGAATGATTGGAGTTGGGGGAGAAAAGGAGTTCACAGTCGACAGTTAACAGTGCACAGTGGGAAGAAAGCATTGCGCGCCGATCCGGGAATTGCTGACTTGCAGGGGTCCGTTCCGGAAACAAAATTGTCGGCGCGCCGACATGGATACTTGATGTAGTGGTAAATATTGGAGCGGGTACGACTCGTAGGGCAGCAGTTGCCAATGGTGCGGGAATGATTGGAGTTAGTGACGAGTGACGAGTGGCGAGCAAGAGATCAGACAAGATAGAGGATTCACCATCCCAACCGTGTCGCGACCGGCCCCGGACACGGAGTGCGTAGAGGGGGAGTGGCGAGAAAGAGAAGGCGGAACAGGAACGACGCACCACGGAGGAAGCCCCGACCGGGTCGAGGTAAACGCCGACCACTGAGGTAGGGGGAACAGAAAGCGAACAAAAATACCCCCCACCCCCGTGTTTTTGCGTAAGTAGGGGAAACAAAGCACTTACGGGCGTTTTTCTTGGATGTAGGGGAAACAAAGGACTTAGCGGATTCTTCGGTGCGGATGAGGTTGCGGGACGGCCCGAAATGGCACAAGAGCAGCATCCCCTCAGCACAACAGGCGAAGCATACCACAGTATTTACTAAATGTCAATAGGTATTTTGAGGGTACTAGTTCCGAAACTGGTACGAGGAGGAGGAGTGGAGAGAAGAACGGACCCACGCTTTCAAAACCCAAAAGCATAGGCCACCCGAAGTTGCCTCAGCACGTTAAGCCTGGGCCAGCCGTCGCGTTTAGGGCAGTATCTGGCGAAGCGTGTTCGCTCTTCTGATGAAGTCAACGAGCGGACGCTGATTGGCGTCCGGCGGTAGGAATATCTGCTGTCCAAGCGGCTCTCTGAATGCCTCCACCCCTCCCGCAAGGTTTAGACCTTGGAGCAGTTGTAGCCGGCCTTCATTCATTCTCATGCGATACTGCTCGTCGAGATAGACCAATCCGGCGTCGAATGCTCGGTGATATGTGGGCGAAAGCGCGATCCCGTTCCGTACTTGATCCACACTCCCGGGAGCACCCACTGGGACAATATGTGCGGCGTCAACAAGGCGCAGCTGTAGGCGCGTGACGGCACATCGATTTCCATAAGCAAAGAGCACACTTTGCCTAAAACTAGCGTCTCTGCTCCAACGGCTAACGACCGCGACCACGCGCTGACGCTCTTGAGTTAGAGTTTGCGTTTCTCTTGCTGGTAGGGGTTCCTGATGAACGGCCCGGTTCAGCAATCGCAAGACGTTTGCTTCGCTTCCGTAGCGATGGAGGACAGTCGCATTCATGGCGCAAGCCACAAACATATCTGGCCTGATGCCGATAGCGACTTCGTGTGGGGGTGACGGTTGTCTTCAGGGGATGGTCAAATACCACTTTTGTCCGTCAAATTCGATCCTGTGAGCGCGCTTTAGCGCCTGCTGAGCCGTGCGGACATGGTGTTTCCATTTCTTTCCGAAATTGACTCCGTCAATCACTCTATCGATGTGATCGTCGCAGATGTCGGGATGAAGGTGCTGGATGAGAGGGTGCATTTCGGTGGTTCTCAGGGGGCCTCTAGAAAGCAGGTACTCTATAGTGTCGCAGAAGATTGCATGAGTCGATTTCCCCCTCGCTCGAAACCGCAATACCTTTTCCTGCGCATCACGCAATTTCTTTCTAAAGAGGCCACCAGCTTCCTTGATGACCTTGCGTTCCGTAGCCCGGTAGAGTCCCCGAAACCGAGAGAGATCGTTCGCTAAAGCCACGGCCTCATCCACTGAGACCAGTGCACCAAGTCGAGAGTAGCCCTCAAAGTCGTCACGAATCTCCCTCACCTGGGCTGGATCACGGAGCAGAACTCCGTACTCACAGTTCCCTCTGAGTCCACCTTCAGTCAGGTTACCGGAGGTAACAATCGCGCACTTCTGGTCCGCCACATAAACCTTCGCATGCAAAGAGGGCATGTGAAATAAACGAAACTGGCCGAATCTTCGCCCAAGATCAGCTAAACCATCGAGCTCCAGAGAACCCGCTAACACGCTCTCTGGTCTGATGTTTGTGATGCACATGAGTTGTAGGTGCTGGCCCTTACCAAGGCTCGCAAGATTGTTGGAAATCCATTGGGTCGTCGTGCGAGTGATAAAGGGAGAAGCGAGAAGGAGATCCGTCTCTGCAAAAGACAGCAATTCCAAGAGTCGGTCACTCCATGGACCCTTGACAATTCGCGCGGGCAAGGAGCTCTGCGTCACCTCGGGCACCAGATCACCCGCGTGTGCTTGTCATAACAGGAAGTGCCACCTTTTGTCCTTGCATACCAGAGGCCGGCAGCCTCGTCGGAGGAAAATCGGTTGCAAGCATCACACTTTTCTACGATACGACAGCCGTGTTTGTTGACCGGCCCTGCCAAAATGCCTCGAATGCCTGAGCGCACTGCCCCGTTCTCTTCACAAACACATATCATGTCTACACTTCCTGACGATCAAGAATCCAGGCACCGCCGATGTCAATGACAAGCGACCCCGAGGGCTTCAAAATTCGCGCGAATTCCTGACCGAACGGTCGGAACCAGTCTAGGTATTCATGGCTCTCGACATTACCGTAATCTTTTTTCCGGACGAGACCGAAAGGGGGCGAAGTCACGATCAGATCCACCGACCGCGCTTTCTGTTTCGGAAGATAGAAGAGAGAATCCGCCAGAACGATAGAGCCGAATTTTGTCTTATGGTATGGGCTCAATTGACTCATTCCTGATATGAACCGTAGCACAGGCGGATTCATAAAACAAAAGACCGGAACATCGAAAGGCCCCTGGACTCTAGAGGTGGCGCAAATCCTTTTGTGTAGACTTGGCTTTTAGACAAACAAAAGGGCGTAGTTTCCTTTGGAGCGGCGGGCGGGAGATCGAACCATCCTGCACGTTTGAGAGTGAAGGTCCTGCGGTGCGCGCCCGGGTGCGTTGAAGCTGTGATATGCTGCGTGGCGAGCCGGAGATCCCGACGAAGGAGATCACACAATGAAATTGCTGGCGACAATTGGCGTGCTGTTGTTTGTGCCGGTGTGCGCTCACGCGCAAGCGGCAAAGCCCTGTGAAGAGTTGAAGACGGAAATCGCAGCGAAGCTGGACGCAAAAGGCGTGAAGTCGTACACGCTGGAAATCGTGGCCAAGGACAAGGATGCGGAAGGCAAGGTGGTGGGCACTTGCGGGGGCGGGACAATGAAGATCATGTATAAGAGAGGGGCAGCCCCGGCCGAGACCCCAGCGAAGGAAGCGAGCAAGCCGTAAGAGTACGGTTCTCAGTATTCCGTTATCAGTTTTAAGTTTTCGGAAAAGAACGGGGATGGAAAAGAAACCCCAAGACCCACCCTCACAAAACGAGGATGGGGCACCCTCCGCGTTTTAGGGGTGGGAGGATGGAAAACTTAGCGGGAATAGTTTTTTAGGTAGGCGGGAAGGGGCGTATCGCTCTTGAGGCGCGCGTCGGGTTGCGGCGGCTGGGCCACGGTTTCGAGCGGCAGGACGCCGGCCCAGACGGGCAGAGCGTAATCGGCCTCGTCATCCACCGGGCCGCCGGTGCGCACCTTGGCGGAAACTTCCTCGAGGGCCAGGGCCAGGACCATGGTGCCCTTGAGTTCCTGCTCGGAGGGCTGGCGAACATCGTCCCAGCGGCCCTTTAGAACGTGTTCGGTGAAGACGCGCAGGGCTGCCATTTTTTCGGCGGGATCTTCCACGAGCCGCGCGGTGCCGAGGATCACCACCGAACGGTAGTTCACGGAGTGGTGAAACGCCGAGCGGGCGAGCACAAGTCCATCCACATGGGTGACCGTAACGCAAACGGGCACGCCACCGCTGAGCGTGCGCAGCATGCGGCTGGCGGCGCTGCCGTGGAGATACAGCGTATCGCCGGAGCGGCCATAGTTCGTGGGGATGACGTAAGGCTGGCCGTCGGCATTGAAGCCGACATGACAGACGAAGCCCGCGTCGAGAATGGCGTAGACGGTTTCGCGATCGTAGTGGCCGCGCGTGGGCAGGCGTTTGACTTGCGTTCGTTCGGTGGGAGTAAATTCGCTCATCCCGCTATTCTACTGTGTGACGGGTGAGGCGCTAGAGCCAACTTGGCATCCCGCAGCCGGGCCCCGCTTCAGGGAGCGAAAAAGAATAGTCCAATTGACGTGGCTTGGGAATCGTGTAGCCTGTGTCCTTGCGTCCAGAGAGAGGTCTGACCATGGCAGCCGCAAAGCCCGTGTTCGGCAAAGAGACGTTTCAGTTTTTCCGCGAATTGGGAAGCAACAACCGCAAAGCCTGGATGGATGAGAATCGCGAGAGGTACCAGTCGGCGATCGTGCAGCCTTTCCGGAGATTGCTGGAGGAACTGGCAACGCCAGTGCTGAAGCTGAACGGCCAGTTTGATACCAGCGGACGCACTGGGCCCAATTTTTCGCGCATCAATCGCGATATCCGATTCGCCAAGGACAAGACGCCTTACAAAACGCAGATGTACCTAAAGTTTTCCACGCCGTCGCCGGGGGATCGAGAGAACGGCCAGCTTTATGTGGGCCTTTCGACGGAGACTGTCACCGTGGGTTTTCGCATCTACGCGGGCGCAAAACGGAAGGAGTCGACGCTGGCGCTGATTGCCGAGCCTCGCGTGCTGGCCAATCCCAAATGGGTGGCGCTACAGAAAAAGCGCCTGGGCAGGAAATACGACAGCTACTGGTATACGACGGAGAAGGGCGAGTGGACCAAGCATGAGAGCTGGCCCACCGAACCGGAGAACTGGAAGAAGATGCAGGCGTGGATCGTGCGGAAGAAGATGAAACCCAGCGATGCGTTGCGCGCGAGCTTCGCAAGAGACGCCGTCAAAGTTTTCAAGGATGTGTATCCGCTGCTGAAATTCACGAGCTTGGCCAATTGACGCGAGCCGCGCCTACCATGCCAGGTATGAGAAATATGTGCAGTGCAGCAGGCGAATCAGCGGGGAAAAGCCACTGACGCCGGCGGAGTTCTACGTGGAGCAGTTGAACCGGCGATAGACGCGGCCGAATCGGTGTTGCTGAGGGGAATGGGCCGCGTTCGGAGTCATGGAGCGATCAATCCATGATCCCTCCAGTACGGCCCGCTAACGACGCGGGCCTGCGGTCGGGATGACCGCAGGTTGCACGGCGCCAGGATGGGGTCGAGCGTGGTGGAGGAAAGCGGGGTGACGAACTAGCCGCCGGCAATGGCGCCGACAACTAGAAGAGGCTCGTCGCCGGAAACGACTGCATCTGGCAAGGGGGTGTCAGGAGGTTCGTGGGACAAATCTTCGCAGCAAGCGAAGAAGCGCACGAAGGGTCGGCGCTGCTGGGTGATGTGGTCGCGAATGGTGCCGCGTAACATCGGGTAGGAGACCTCGAGCGCGTCGAGGACCGAGCGCTGTGTGGCGCGGCCCTCGACATCGAGAGACACCTCGCCGCTAACGCGGGCTAAAGCCCGCAGATGGGGCGGGAGAATGACGCGGATCATGGCAACGTCTGGACCTCGATGGAAAGCACGGCCGGAAGGTCCCGGACAATAGGTGCCCAGGAATCCCCGGCATCGGAGGAAGCATACACCTGGCCGCCGGTGGTCCCAAAATAGAGGCCGCAGGAATCGAGCGAGTCCACGGCCATGGCGTCGCGCAGAACATTAACGTAGCAGTCACTCTGGGGGAGGCCCTTGGTGAGTGGCTCCCACTCGTTACCGCCGGTGCGGCTACGGTAGACGCGGAGTTTGCCTTCGGGCACAAAATGTTCGCCGTCGTTCTTGATGGGGACGACGTAGATGGTTTCCGGCTCGTGGGCATGAACATCGATGACGAACCCGAAGTCGCTGGGCAAGTTACCGCTGACCTCGTGCCAAGAATCGCCACCATTGTCGCTGCGCATAACGTCCCAATGTTTTTGCATGAAGAGGACGTCGGGACGCGAAGGGTGCAAGGCCACGTGGTGCACGCAGTGGCCCACCTCGGCTTCCGGATCGGGAATGTATTGGGACTTCAGGCCACGGTTGATGGGCCGCCAAGTTTTGCCACCATCATCGGTGCGGAAAGCGCCCGCGGCGGAAATAGCGATGTAGATGCGATTGGGATTCTTGCGGTCCTGAATGATCGTGTGGAGGCACATGCCGCCAGCGCCGGGTTGCCATTTCGGTCCTGTGCCGTGGCCGCGAAGACCGGCGAGCTCGTGCCAGGATTTGCCGCCGTCAGTGGAGCGGAAGAGAGCGGCGTCTTCGACACCGGCGAAGACGGTGTCTGGGTCGGTATGGGAGGGTTCGAGGTGCCAAACCCGCTTGAATTCCCAGGGATGCTGCGTGCCGTCGTAAAACTGATGAGTAGTGAGCGGCTTGCCGGTAGCGGCAGAAGTATCGTAGACGAACTTGTTGCTCTCGCCTTTAGGCATCCCGTCCGGTGTGGTGGTTGGTTCGCCCGGGGGTGTTCCGGGCTGAAACCAGGTCTTGCCGCCGTCATCGGAACGCTGAATGACCTGTCCGAACCAGCCGCTGGTCTGTGAGACATAGAGACGATTGGGGTCGGCGGGGGAACCTTTGACGTGGTAGATCTCCCATCCGGCGAAATGGGGGCCGCTGACAACCCACTTTTCGCGCTTGCCGTCGGAAGACAACAGGAATGCGCCCTTACGTGTGCCAACGAGGACTCGGACTTTGCTCATCGGAAGCTCCTTTTCACGCGATGCGAAGCCGGGCAAGCGTAGTGCGGGTAGAGGCCATGAAAGACGCCGGCCGCCGCCCGAACAACGGGGAGACAGTGTGCCATATAGCTTGCAGAATGCAAGTGAAAATATGCTAGTGTGGAAGAATGGGAAAGAAGGCGGGGAAAAGCGAGTGGCGGTCGGGGTGTCCCCTGAATGCTTCGGTGCAAATGCTGGGGGACCAGTGGTCGCTGTTGATCATCCGGGACATGATGCTGCGGGGTTCGCGGACCTTCACGGAGCTCCTGAATTCGTACGAAATGATTGCGACGAACGTGCTGGCGAACCGGCTGAGGCGGCTGGAGGCGAACGGAATCCTCACCAGGGAGCAAGATGCAAAGGACCGGCGGAAGCAGATTTACAGGCTCACGGAGAAAGGAATCGACCTCGGGCCCGTGCTAACGGAAATGGTGCTGTGGGCCGCGGCACACGAACAGACAGAAAATGCCGCGCTGGTGCGGAAAATGCGAAAGGATAAGAAGAAATTCTTGGCGGAAATCCGGCAACTGTGGGTGGAGGTGGCCGGGCGAGCGGGGGGCAAACGAGTGGGATCCCGCCGAAGTTCGAAACACGAAGAACGAGATTCGGGAAGAGCCAGTGGCGGTTGAACCTAGATGGGCGCGACGGAACTCTTACAGATCGTCCAGGTCTTCTTGCGGCTTCAGCGGGGTGATTTTGTAGGCGAATTTGACGCCGTGCTTGCGGATGCCAGCCAGGATGGCGCGGCGAGTTTCGACGGGGAGCATTTCCGGGGCGAAAACGCCGGCGGATTCACGCGGAAAAAACTTGATGAAGAGAGCGGCGACGTGCGCCGTGGCGTAGGCGACGGGTGTCGTGAAACGCCCCTGGCGGCGGATCTGGTAGAGGGTGGGGAAGAAGGCGTCGCTGCGGATGAGCAGATGCTGATCGTCCTTGGGTGAATGCTTGACGCCGCGCACGAGGACGGAGGCGGCTAAGCGCGCATTCTGCAAGATGCCCCGGCGGATCAGGGCCGCGATCTTTCGCGGCGAGGAAGTCTCCGGGAAGCGCAGGCGGGGAATGCCGCGAGATTTGGAGAGCTTGCCCTGTTTGTGCCAGCGGCGCAGGCGGTCAATTTCGTTCCCGCCGATTTTTACGTCGAGGTCGTCCATGGGAATCGAATAAGGCAGCGTGGCCACTTCATCTTGAGCGGCGAGGACAACGCGGGCGGCCCCGATGGGATCGGGGAAGCGGAACTTTTCCAACTCGGAGAAGCGCTTGGCCAAATGAAATTTCTTCTGGCGATAGATGCGCGGCCGAGAAATCGCCTCATCGAAAGAGACCTCGGGCGACCACTGGGAGATGGGGTCGTCGCTCTCGGAGCTTTCGTAGAGGCGGATCTGCACCGATTGGACTTCGCTGAGGAGCTCGGCGGCACGTCTTACCAGGAGATTGGTCAGGCCCGGAGCAGCGCCCGCATTGATGAGCGCGGCGCGGTGCTTGGCCTCGAATTTGCGGACGTAGCGGAATTGCTCGGGCTTAAAGGGATTGCGCGTGAGATGAGAGCTGAGATCGAGGTAGTGGGCGCGAAGGCGGAGTGCGGCGCGGAGAACGATCTCGTTGAACACGGAAGCGGAGGCATTGACGATCAACTGGCAGCCCTTTGCGGCGCGCACGATGCCGCGGAGGTTGCGGGCGTTGACGGGGGTCACCGCGATGGTGGACTTTCTGCCAAGAAAACGGCGGGCGCGTGCGGGATCGCGGTCGCCACACCAGACGTCGTGGCCCTGGCGTTCCAGCAGTTGTGCGAGGAGCGAACCGGTGGCCCCCGCTCCCAGAATGAAGATACGCATGATTTTAGGAAACTCTATCATAGCCCCGGAGATAGCGGCGCGGGGAAGGCTTGGGGGGATGCGGGAATTGAATTGGAATTAGGACCGGCGTACACTGTGCAGGTTATCTCCGACCCCTTTTGCCTACGGGAGAGACATCCCAGGGCGGCGGGGCGAGGCGAGCCGTGAGCAGTTCGTCAAGGGTTTGGGTGAAAACGCCCAAGCCTCCCGTGCGGTGAATGTTGCCGCTCTTGGAAAGGAGCCCGTAAGCCGGAAATGTGTACTTTTCTGGCTGGAGCCCGATTCCCTGTGCGAATCGGGTTTTTTGTTTCTTCGTTGGTTTAGCGATGAGCCTCTACGACAAATTCGGGCGGCAGATTACCGACCTGCGGATTTCTGTCACGGACCGCTGCAATTTCCGGTGCGTCTATTGCCGTTCCGCGGACCCAGAAAACTACCGGGATCACGAGGAGATACTGTCCTGGGCGGAATTGAGGCGCTTGGCGGGGATTTTCGTGGGTTTGGGAATTCGCAAGGTGCGCATCACCGGCGGCGAGCCATTGGTGCGCGAGGGCGTGGAAGAATATATCGCGCACCTGAAGGCGCTGGGCGTGGCGGATCTGTCAATCACCACGAACGGGCACTTGCTGGCGGAGCGTTGCGACCGGTTGATCGCCGCAGGGCTGCAACGCATTAACATCAGCCTGGATTCGCTGGACCCGATCAAATTTGAGCGCATCACGCGGACACGGTCGTACGACAAAGTGATGGACGGCATTAAGGCGGTGCAGAAATCGCGGCTCGCGCCGGCGAAGGTAAACGCGGTGCTGGTTCGCGGGCTGAATGATGACGAAGTGGAGGCGTTTGCGGCGTTCGCGCGGGAACGTGGTGTGATCATGCGGTACATCGAGTTTATGCCGCTGGACGCCGACCGCCACTGGTCGCGCGAATTGGTGGTGCCCGCGGCAGAGGTTTACCGGCGCATCCATGCGCAATGGCCGCTGGAGCAGATCCCGCACGAGAAAAGCGAGACGGCGAGAAAATACCAGTTTGCGGACGGCGCGCCGGGAGAGATCGGGTTGATCGCGCCGGTGACGCAAGCGTTTTGCGGGCACTGTTCGCGCATTCGGCTGACAGCGGACGGCAGGATGCGCACGTGCCTGTTCAGCAAGGAAGATCGCAACCTGCGCGGGCTGCTGCGGGCGAACGCGGCGAATGAGGAAATCGTGGAATGGGTTAAGGCGATGGTGATGGAGAAAGAAGAGGGGCACCACATTAACGAGCCGGATTTTGTGCCGCCTTCGCGAACCATGGTGTTTATCGGGGGATAGCCGCCGGGACACGTTACGCTGTGTTTCCAGCGATGGGCAAGGCGCTGGTAATACTGACGAAAAGGCGACAGAATTCATCTAACAAATAGGGGCAAAGAGGGTTTAGGAGAAGCAGAGAAAACCCATGGGAAGCATTGTCACCATACCGAAGAACTTGCTGGCGGGTGCGGAACCGCCCAGCACGGTGAGGGTACCCGAAATCGAGAAGGGCGTGGGCTGCGATTTCGATTCGTACCTGCTGGTGCCGGACACGACATTGGACGAGCGGATTGCCACGGCAAAAGCCAAGCTCGGGAAAGACGTGGTGATTCTCGGACACCACTACCAGCGGGATGAGGTTGTGAAGTTTGCGGATTTTCGCGGGGATTCGCTCAAACTTTCCCAGCAGGCCGCGCAAGCCGATGGGAAGTACATTGTTTTTTGCGGCGTACATTTCATGGCTGAAAGCGCCGATATTCTGAGGCGCGACCATCAGATTGTGGTGCTGCCTGATCTGAACGCAGGCTGTTCGATGGCGGACATGGCGGATATAGGCCAGGTGGAGGCCTGTTGGGGCGAACTGGGGACGGTAATGGATACCCGCAAGATGGTGCCCGTCACGTACATGAATTCGACGGCGGCGATCAAATCATTTACCGGCGAGAATGGCGGAGCGGTTTGCACGAGTTCCAACGCGGCGGCGGTGTTGAAGTGGGCGTTTGCACGCGGCGAGAAGGTATTGTTCCTGCCGGACGAGCATTTGGGCCGCAACACCGGTTACCGCATGGGGATTCCCCTGGATGAAATGGTGGTCTGGGATCCGTTCCAGGAATTAGGTGGCAACACGCGGGAAGCGTTGCGCCAGGCAAAGATCATTCTGTGGAAGGGCTACTGCTCCGTGCACCAGCGATTTACGCCGGAACATGTGGCGCGCGTGCGCCAAGAGCATCCCGGGATTCGCGTGATCGTGCACCCGGAGTGCAGCTTTGAGGTGGCGCAGGCCGCCGACGAGATCGGTTCGACGGAAGGCATCCTGAGGGTGATCCAGGCGGCGCCAGCGGGGAGCGAGTGGGCCGTGGGCACGGAGATTCATCTGGTCAACCGCATGGCAAAAGAGCTGAAGGACCGCAGGGTGATTTCACTCGATCCCAGCGTGTGCGTTTGTACGACGATGTTCCGCATAACGCCGCGGCACCTGCTGTGGGTGCTCGAAAATCTCGGCGCCGGAAAAATTGTGAACCAGATTTCCGTGAGCGAGCGCACCAGGCACTTTGCAAAAACGGCTTTGGACCGCATGCTGGAGTTGCGCTAGCGGCGAATCCAGACTGGGCGGAGAAAGAGCGGCGGAGAAGGCATGGCGGATAACAAGGAAGACCGGGACGATCTGCCGGAAGAACCCCAACGATTGTTCACGCTGACGGAGGCGGAACGCACGCGGCGTGAATTGGAGCCTTTTTTGATCGAGGCGATTGGGGCGCGCAAGAAGCTCGGCGCGTTGGAAGAGGAACTCACCGCGGTTTCCACGCGCATCCTGATGATGGGCGGCATACTCGTGCCTTACGCCAAACTGGCCCAAAAGCGCATGGAACACCAAGCGCTTGCCGAGATCATGAAGACGAATCTTGAGAAGATTCTTTCCGCGGGCTGTCTGATCAAGGACCTGGACGTTGGTTTGCTCGATTTCCCGTCGGTCATCGGCAACGAGGAAGTTTATTTGTGCTGGAAGCTGGGAGAAGACCGCATTCGCTATTACCACCGACAAGATGAAGGCTACGCCGGAAGAAAACCGATTGATCCGCGCGATCTGGGCCCCGGCGACCAGGTCCAGTAGACGCATCGAATGATTGGAATAAGCGAACGCCTCTGACGGCTACCAAGGAATAAGGCAAAACTGGGAGCGCGGGGCTGTGGCTGACGGCGCGTGAATTTCATATCCGCCACGGGAGAAACCACCACGTGAGTGAAAACCGATTGAAGGATTCCGCAAGCCCTTATTTGCGTTCGGCGGCCCACCAGCCCATCGACTGGCACGAATGGGGAGAGAACGCGTTCACGCGCGCGAAGGCTGAGGACAAACCGATACTGCTGGACATTGGCGCGGTGTGGTGCCACTGGTGCCACGTCATCGACCGGGAGAGCTACGAAAACGCGGAAATCGCCAAAATCATCAACGAACATTTTGTGCCGGTGAAAGTGGATCGCGACGAGCGGCCGGACGTGGACTCCCGCTACCAGTCGGCGATCAGCGCGATCAGTGGGCAGGGCGGGTGGCCGCTTACGGGATTCTTGATGCCGGACGGGAAACCGTTTTTTGGCGGCACGTATTTCCCGCCGGAGGATCAGATGGGCCGGCCGGGCTTCCGCCGTGTGCTGCTGGCGGTGGCCGATGCTTACAAACAGAAACGCGAGGATCTGGCGCGCACGGCGGAAGCGCTGGCGGAGGCGGTGGCGAAAGCCGAACAGTTCTCTGGAGCGCGCGCGGAATTTGATTTGGGCATCGTGGATGCGCAGATCGGCTCGATCACGCAATTGTTCGATATTCGTAACGGAGGGTTCGGGCAATCGCCAAAGTTCCCGCACGCTTCCGCGATTGATCTGGTGCTGGAGCGCTATCGCCAGACAGGGGAGAGACACCTGCTGGTGATGGCGGAGACGACGCTGGAAAAAATGGCCAAGGGCGGGGTGTACGACCAATTGGCGGGAGGTTTCCACCGTTACTCGGTGGATGAGCGCTGGCTGGTGCCGCACTTCGAGAAGATGAGCTACGACAATTCGGAGTTGCTGAAGAATTATCTGCACGGCTGGCAGGTGACGCGCAATCCGATTTTGCGCGATACGGCCGAGAGGATCATCGGCTGGGTGAACGAAGTTTTGACCGACCGGGAGAAAGGAGGTTTCTACGCCAGCCAGGATGCGGACTACTCGCTGGATGACGACGGCGATTATTTCACGTGGACCTTGGAGGAGTTGCGCGGCGCGCTTTCCGGCGAAGAGGCGCGGATCATGGAGCTCTACTACGATGTGGAGCCGCATGGCGAAATGCACCACAATCCGTCGAAGAATGTACTGTGGATCGCGCGGGATGCCGGCGAGATCGCCAAGACGCTGGGGCTGGACGAAGAGCAAATGCGGCTGACCATTGCCAAGGCAAAAGGCAAGATGCTGCAGGCCAGGATGCCCCGCTCGACTCCATTTGTAGACAAGACGATGTACGTCAGTTGGAATGCCATGTTTGTTTCCGCCTATTTCGAGGCGGCGCGCATTCTTTCCGGGTCCCTGGGAGAAAGTTGCGGAGCGTTCGCGCGGAAGACGCTGGAGCGGATGTTGAGCGAGGCCTGGAGCGAGGCGCAAGGGTTTGCGCATCGCATTGGCGGGCCGGCGCTGCGCGGGTCGCTGGATGACCAGGTGTTTGGCGTGCTCGCGCTGCTGGATGCCCACGAAGCTACACTTGAGCCGCGATATTTTCGCGCGGCGCAACGGACGATGGACATAGCTATCGAGAAGTACGGCGACGCGGAGGGCGGGGGATTTTTCGACCGGGCTTCCGATGCGCCGGCAATGGGCGGGTTGGATGTGCGGCGCAAGCCGTTCCAGGATTCGCCGACACCGGGTGCGAATTCCGTGGTTGTTCTCGCACTGACGCGCATGAACGCCTACACGGACGATCGCCGGTATCACGTCTGGGCGAGGAAAACTCTGGAAGCGTTTGCCGGGGTCGCTTCGCAGTACGGATTGTTCGCGGCGACGTACGGGCTGGCGGCTACCTTGTTTGCCGAGCACCCGACACAAATTGTGATCACAGGCATTGGCGGCGACGCTGCGGCGCTGAAGCTCGAAGATGCTGCGAACCAGGTGTTTCGGTTTGGCAAGGCAGTGTTGCGCGTGGCGCCGGAGTCCTCGCTTGAAAATTTGCCGGCGGCCTTGCGCCAGACTTTGCCACACCTGCCAAAGGAGAAGGCGCTGGCGATAGTATGCGCGGGAACTACCTGCTTACCGCCGATTAGTGACGCTGAGGAGCTGCAAAGAATCCTGCAAAAAGGAATCACGAAGATTGCCGCGGGATCGGAGGATTAAAGCCGATTCCTCGCTGCGCCCGGAATGACATAAGGGTTTACACCTTGCCGAGATGGGGTCGAGCAATGCTCGACCCCTACGAGGACGACCCGCTCGAAGAGTGAATTACTTTTTGGGGCGCGATTCTGGAGGAACCATGCCGTTGTTGCGGTAGTAGACCACGAGCGCGCCATAGTGTTCGCCGGAATGCTCAATCAGAGCATAGGCGAGATCATAGCGCCGGGTGAGACGCGGCCCGCCGTCGTTGATCGTCTCGTTCATCCCCTTGTCGCCTTCTTTCTTGATTTCGTCCGCGCCGTCCGCGACACACTGCTTCACAAAGGCCACGATCTGGGCCTTGGTCTTCAGATTGTCCTGCTTGGGATCGTCCGGATAGCGGGGCTTCTTTCCTTCAGCGAGATCCGTGAAGTAATACATGGAGCCCGAGACGTGCAGGAGCATCGCGCCGAACGTCCGGGATTCCGGCGCGGGTTTGTAGGCGTACTTGTCTTCTGGAAAATCCTCGGCCATGGCGATGAGCTTGCGACCAATGTCGTTCCATTGCTCCAGCACGGCTTCCGAGGGACTGAGCGCGGGCTTCGGCTCAGCTTTCTTCATGTTCATGTCTTGTGCGCGAATGGGGAGAACGGCAAGACACGCGGCAAACAAAACCGCAGCGACCACAGGGATTCTTTTCATTTTTCTCTCCTTTAGTTCTCCTGGCAGAGGGCTGATATATCAGACGCACGAGTTGATGGGAAGTTGTTCCCGGGCCGGGAAAGTGATGAAATCGGCGTCCGAGGAATGCCATGATACGCCGGAATTGCCGAGTGTGGCTACAACAGCTTGAAAGCAGGCGAGTTACTCTGCGTGATGAGTAAGCTACAAGCCCCTGAATTGTCCGGCAGGCATGGTATTCTAGTTCTTTGCCACTGAGGGAGAACCAGCGTTGAATTGGACTTGGGTATTGCTGCGGAGTGCAGTGGGGCTGGGGGTTCTGGCCTCGTTGTTCTTATCGCAACGTTTCTGGTACCGGACTCTTTGGCGGGTCACGTCGAACTGGGGCCGCATGTGGTTGCGCGTGAGCGTGCGGCTGATGTATTTCGCCGGGTTGTTGCTCATCATTTTGACGATAGCGGATAGCCTGCGGCCGAATCACGGGCGCGGCCTCCCAATCCATTCTCCGGTCGAGGCTTTCGCGGGGTTGTGGTTTCTCAGCGCCAGCTTCGCGTATTTCGCGGTGAAAGCAGTGCATGCGGTGGAATGGGGTTGGCATCGCGTGCACAAAGCCGCGCCTCCTTCCTTGTCTTCCGTGTTGACGCGGCCCGCAGCGACAGAAGATTTCGTGCCTGATCCCTCGCGCCGCACCTTTTTCAAGACAGCCAGCGTAGTGGCAGGCGCGGCGCCATTTCTCAGCGTCATGTACGGATTTGCCGCGGAACGCTTGCGGTATGAACTGCGGCGCGTCGAAATCCCGCTGGCGAATCTGCCGCCGGAGCTCGACGGGCTGGAAATCGTCCAGCTCAGCGACATTCACCTCAGCGGCTACATGTCGCGCGAATCGGTGCGCCGCGCGGTGGACATGGCCAATAGTGTTGGCGCGGACCTGGCCGTGGTTACGGGCGACTTGATTACCGGCATGCACGATTCCGTTGCCGACTGCGTCGAGGAAGTGCGCCATCTGAGAGCGCCTCTGGGCGTTTATGGATGCAATGGCAACCATGAGATTTACACGCGCGTTGAGGATCTTGCCGAAAAACTCTACCAACAAGCGGGCATGAAACTGCTGCGTAGCGAAACTGCCATCATTACGTATAAGGGTGCGCAGTTGAATCTGATTGGCGTGGATTACCAGCGCGAGCGCATGCCCAGCGGCCGCAAGGTGCAGATGCTGGACAATCTTGAGCCGCTGGTGCGCCGCGACATTCCCAACGTGCTACTTTCCCATAATCCCAATTCGTTCAATCGCGCCGCGGAATTGGGCATTGAACTGACGCTTTCCGGGCACACGCACGGCGGGCAGGTGAAGGTGGAAATTCTGGATGTCAGCATCAGCCCGGCGCAATTCATCACCGATTACATTGCCGGGTTGTATCACCGTCCGCTGCTGATGCCGAATGTACCCAAGCGCATGGGCGAGACGATCAAGCTGATGCCCAACGCGCCGAAGGGCTTGGCAGCGCTCTACGTCAACAGTGGATTGGGAACCGTGGGCGCTCCGGTGCGCCCCGCCGGAAATTTCGCACTTCATCCTCCGCCGCGCATAAGCTCGATCATTTTTCCCAGCGGGCATAAATTCCGCCAGACTTTCCGCAATTTCCGGGGTAATGCTAAACTCACCGGCGGGATTTCATGCCGATTAAAGAATCGAACTACTGGCTGGAGAGCGTTCCAGAGCCTGCCAAGGGTTCCGCGGGGCCGTTGCCGGAGAGCGTGGATGTCGCGATCGTGGGCGGCGGCTTCTGCGGGCTCTCCGCTGCGCGGACGCTTGCCAAACGCGGTGTGCGCGTCGCCTTGCTGGAGGCGGAAACTTTCGGCTGGGGCGCCAGCAGCCGCAATGGCGGCATGGTCCTGACCGGCATGAAGCTTCCCGTGCCCACGCTGATCCGGCGGTATGGCCGGGAAGCCGTGCAGCGAATGTACGCAGCGTCGCTGGAATCGATCGATCTCGTCGAGAAGATCGTCAGGGAAGAGAACATCGATTGTCATTTTTCACGCTGCGGCCATCTGGAGGTGGCGTGCAAGCAGGCGCACTTCAATGCCTACGCGGAAGCAGCCGCGCAAATCCGGCGCGAGTTCCATCATGAACTGCGCATCGTGCCCAAGAGCGAATTGCGGGCGGAGATCGGATCGGACATTTATTTTGGCGGCATGGTGGACGAAACGAGCACAGGTCTGAATCCGGCGCAATACGTTTCGGGATTGGCCAAGGCTGCGCAAAGGGCCGGGGCCTCCGTGTTTGACCACGCGCGGGTGCTGCGTGTTTCGCCGCAACTCAGTGCCGCTAATCGCACGTTCCGCGTGGAGACGCCGCGGGGAAACCTGACGGCGAAGGAAGTGATCCTCGCGAGCGGCGCCTATACGACCGGGGCGACACCCGCGTTGCGCAAGAAAATCATTCCCATCGGTTCTTATATCATCGCGACCGAAGTGTTGGACGAGGATCTTGCCCGCGAACTGAGCCCGCGCGGGCGCATGATTTATGATTCCAGGCATTTTCTGTACTACTACCGGTTGACGCCGGATCACCGTATGTTGTTCGGTGGCCGCGCGGCGTTTTTTCCGGAATCGGAGAGTACCGTGCGCAAGAGCGCAGAAATTCTCCGCCAGGGAATGATTGGCGTGTACCCGCAACTTCGCGATGCAAAAGTGGAATATGTCTGGGGCGGAACGCTCGACTTTGCAGTCGACGTGATGCCGCATTCCGGCAAGCTCGACGGCCTGTATTTTGCCGCTGGTTTTGCCGGGCACGGGGTGGCTGCCGCCACCTGGATGGGCACGAAGCTGGCGAGCGTGATATGCGGTGATGTGGACGATAATCCGTTTTCAAAGATAGCGTTTCCCGGCGCTCCGCTGGGCCTGCGCAGCGGAAATACGTGGGCACTGCCGCTTGCCGGGATGTATTACAGGGTTTTGGATTGGCTCACTTGAGAAGAGAAGCGGCGGCCATTGTACGGGCCTACGCGCTGCTGAGAAGCACGGGGGAGGCTTTCTTCAGGGGCTAAAGCCCATCGGTTTTAGGGACTTTACGCCGGGGCTGAAGCCCCGGCCTCCTGAAAAAAGAGTTGCGTTGCAGCCTGTTAAGCGGCGAGAGCTTTAATCTTGGGAAAAGCGAAATAGGCAACCACACCCAAGGCTACCGGCAGGGGACCCCATTTCAAAGCGAAATTGTCGCTGCCCGCGAGCGCAACAATGGCCATCAGGATGGGAGCGGCCACGACGTAGGCGAGTCCCGTTTTTCCCCAGGGAATCCGGAAGGGCCGCTGCGTTTCCGGTTGGACTTTGCGAAGTTTCCATGCAGCAAGCACGGTCAGGACAGTCACCAGGCAGCGCAACCAGACATAGACCGTGAGTAGCTGAGCCAAGGTATGAAAAGCCAGCAGCGCGTAGATTGCGGAAGAGATCAGGATGGCGATCCAGGGCGTACCGAATTGGCGATGTTTCGCGGCAAAGACTGGCGGCAGATAGCCGTCCGCGGCCATGGAAGAAGGCATGCGCGTGCTGGTGAGAACCGTTGCGTTCAGCAGGGAAATGTTGCAAAGCATCGCCGCGATGGTCATCAGAAATCCCAGCCAGCCGCCGCCAATCAATTGTGCGGCCTTAGACAGATAGGCCGTATTCCACTCCTGCCAATTGCCCAGCGCCGCCAAAGAAAAAAGTGCCGGCAAAAAGTAGGTGGCCATCGAGAGTGGCACGACAATGGCCAGCGCCCGCGGATAATTTCTCTGCGGATTCTCGATCTCTTCGGCCACGCTGGAACATTGTTCGTAGCCGGAATAAAGCCACAAGCCCAACGCCAGGCCTACTCCAAAGACCTGGAATGGCGGAACATGCGGCGGAATAAAAGGGTGAAACGGGTTGTGGTGCCAGTGCCAAGCGGCGATCGCGCAGAGAATGACCAGCGGAATGAGCACGGCAATTTCCAAAAACGTGGCCACAGCTCCGACCATCCGGATTCCACGGATATTGACGTAGGCGAGCAAGGCAATCAGCGCCACGGAAACGAGGTAATGTTTCCAACCTACCAGTGAAGGGAAGTAGATTGCCAGGTAGTCGCTGAAGAGCACGGCATAACTTCCACCCAGGAGCCACGAGGCGCTCCAGTTCCACCAGCCGGACAGAAAGCCCCAGAAATCGCCAAAACCTGCGCGCACCCAGCGGTAGAATCCGCCCTCGACGGGGATGGCCGTCGTCAGTTCGGCAGCAACCAGCGAGACCGGAATACACCAGAAGAATGGGATGACGAGCAGGTACAGCAGGGTGAGGCCGGGTCCGCTGGTGGTGACCATCTCCTCCATGCCGAAGGGGCCGCCGGTGGTGTAGGAAAACATCACGAAGACGAAATAGAAGAGCCCCGCCTTCTTCAGCGCGCCCCGCTGCAAGCTTGTAGCGTTGGTTTCTCCGCCCAATCTCCCTCCTGCCCGGCAGCCTTTCCTGCGAGTGCGCGGATTCTACCGCAGTTCGCGTTTGCGCGCTGGACTTCGGGCGGTTCCTGCGACACACTTCCCCTTTTGCAAGGGGCTTCATGATTCTTCTCATGATGGGCGTAGCCGGAGCGGGTAAATCCACCGTGGGTTCGCAGCTCGCTGCGCAACTCGGCTGGACGTTTCTGGACGCCGACGATTTCCACTCTTCGGAAAACAAAGCAAGGATGCGGCGAGGGATACATCTGACGGAGGAAGAACGCATCCCCTGGCTGCAGGCGATGCACGCGGAATTGGTGCGCCTGGACAGCCAAAAGCAGAATGCTGTGCTGGCGTGTTCGACCTTGCGGGAGTCTTACCGGGAGATGCTCGCTGCAGGCCTGGAGCTTCGTGTGGTTTACCTGAAGGGCTCCTACGAAGTGATCCAGAAGCGGATTCAAGAACGCCAGGCGCATTTTGCGGGCACGTCCATCCTGGCGGACGAATTCGCGGTGCTGGAGGAGCCTGGCGACGCTCTCGACCTCGACGTCACGCTCCCCGCAGAGCAATTGGCTGCGGAAATCCTGGCGCACTATGGGCTCACGCCTTCCGCATCCGGCAGGTCAGGAGAAGCGGTAATTCATAAGCTGCTGTGGCGCCTGCTGCCATTTCTTTTTCTGCTCTACGTGGTGGCCTATCTCGACCGCATCAACGTCGGATTTGCTGCGCTGCAGATGAAGAGCCAGTTGAAATTCAGCGATGCCGTGTACGGACTGGGCGCCGGCATTTTCTTTCTAGGCTACTTTTTGTTTCAGGTTCCCAGCAATATGGCCATGCAAAAATTTGGTGCGCGCCGCTGGATCGCATTCCTGATGATTCTGTGGGGCGGAATATCCGTATCCATGATGTTCGTGGGCTCCGCCAGGTCGTTTTACACGATGCGATTTCTGCTCGGCGCGGCGGAGGCGGGCTTCTTTCCCGGCGTCATTTATTACCTGCGCAATTGGTTTCCCGCGGCCGTGCGTGCGCGCGCCCTGGCGTTGTTCATAATGGCGGGGCCGATTTCGGGAGTCATCGGCGGGCCGATCTCCGGCGCGCTGCTGGGACTTCACCGGCGCGCGGGCCTGGCAGGCTGGCAATGGCTTTTTCTGCTCGAAGGCATCCCGGCGATTTTGTTGGGTTTTGTGGCGCACTTCTTTCTGACGGACCGGCCGGAAAAGGCGCGCTGGCTCTCCGCGGGCGATCTAGCGTGGCTCGTCTCCGCGCTGCGCAAAGACGAAGCGGCTGCATCGAAGGAGCGGGCAGCGCCCACCAGCATCTTGTCTATGTTGATGGATGTGCGTGTCTGGGGTTTTTCCTTCGTCTACTTCAGCGCCGTTGCTTGTGCTTATAGCATCGGGCTGTGGCTCCCAACGGTGGTCAGAGCGCTTTCAGGGATTAGCCCTTTCGTGATCGGGCTGCTGTCTGCCATTCCATACTTGGCTGCGGCCATCGCCATGGTCATCGTCGGCGCACATTCCGATCGTACAGGCGAACGTGACTGGCACGTCGCTCTTCCCGCGTTCATCACCTGCTTCGCGCTTGCGGCCGCCGCTTTCGCGACGACTGTGCCGACCACGGTTGCCGCTTTCACGATCGCCATGGCAGCGGAGTTCAGCATGATGGGGCCGTTTTGGGTGCTGGCTTCGGGAACGCTGGACGCCAAGACCGCGGCGGCGGGGATTGCGTTCATCAACGCCATCGGGAATCTCGGCAGCGGGCTCGGTCCTTACTGGATCGGGTATTTGCGCACGGCCACGGGAAGTTTTCGCGGAGGCTTGCTGAGCATCGCGGTGCTGCTCTTTCTGGCAGGCTTCACGGTTCTCGGGATTCGTCAGTCCCGGGTCACGCAGACGGTGAGCAGTTGATTTTTCCTCCCGCTAACCAATATGGTTGTTTACGAGTCCCATCGAATCAGGAAATAATTCTATGCTCACGATCAAAGGATAAAAGAATGAAGATGACCTACCGTCCGTGGCTGGTGTCCGGAGTTGTGCTCGCGGGAATCTCTCTTGCCCCTATTCGCGCTCATGTGGCTGCCGATGATGCGCCGCTGTATGGCTATTCCGCGGAATCCTCGCGGATGGAGCGGCAGTGGGAAGAGAAGTTGCGCGCCATCCCGAGCACGGAGAATCTTCGCGCCTACATGCAGCGGCTTTCGGCGCGGCCGCACCACGTCGGCTCTCCCTACGACAAGGACAACGCCGAGTGGATCGCGGCAAAGTTCAAGGAATTCGGTCTGGAGACGCACATCGAATCCTATGACGTGCTCTTCCCGACGCCGAAGGAGCGGCAGGTTGAATTGCTCGATTGCAGCGGCGCGAGCGGAACGGATTGCCGGGCAAAATTTACGGCAAAACTCGAAGAGCCCAGCTTGCCGGAAGATCCCACTTCCAACCAGAAGTCCGAGCAATTGCCGACTTTCAACGCGTATTCCAGGGATGGAGACGTCACCGCGCCTCTGGTCTACGTAAATTACGGGATACCGGAGGATTACGAGCAACTGGAAAAGCTCGGTGTATCGGTGAAGGGGGCCATCGCGATTGCGCGCTACGGGCATTCCTGGCGCGGCATCAAGCCCAAGGTCGCGGCGGAGCACGGAGCCCTCGGCTGCCTGATCTACTCCGATCCTCACGAAGACGGCTATTTTCAAGGCGTGACGTTTCCTGCCGGCGCTTACCGCCCGAAGGATGGCGCGCAACGCGGCAGTGTCGCGGATGATCCCATCTATCCGGGCGATCCACTGACTCCCGGAGTGGCCGCGACAAAAAATGCCAAGCGCCTGGAGTTGAAAGATGTTCCGGTGATCACAAAGATCCCCGTGCTGCCGATTTCTTACGGAGACGCGCAGCCGTTGCTTGCCGCGCTCGCCGGGCCGGTGCCACCCGCGGGCTGGCGTGGAAATCTGCCGATCACCTATCGTGTTGGTCCGAGCGCGATGAAGGTGCACCTGAAGGTCAAGTTCAATTGGGATTTGAAGCCCATCTATGACGTGATTGCGAAAATTCCCGGATCGTCGGAGGCGGACCAGTGGATCATTCGCGGAAACCACCACGATGCCTGGGTCAATGGAGCCGAGGATCCCATTTCCGGGCAGGTTGCGTTATTGGAAGAAGCGCGGGCGCTGGGCGAACTGGTGAAGCAGGGCTGGAGGCCGAAACGCACGATTATTTATTGCGCCTGGGATGGGGAAGAACCCGGCTTGATCGGCTCGACGGAATGGGTGGAGGACCATGGTGACGATTTGCGCGAACACGCCATCGCATACATCAACTCCGACAGCAACGCCCGCGGCTATTTCGACGCCGAGGGATCGCACACGCTAGAAAAAATGATGAATGACGTGGCGCGCGACATCCAGGATCCGGAGACAAAGATGTCCGTCTGGAAGCGCCAGCAGCTAGCCGCCATCGCTTCCGCGAGCACGGCGCAAGAGCGAGAGGAAGTACGCGACCGCAGCGATCTGCGCATGGGCCCCCTCGGCTCCGGGTCAGATTATGGCGCGTTCTTGCAGCACGCCGGGATAGCCTCTCTCGACATTGGCTATGGCGGCGAAGATGGCGGCGGCATCTATCATTCGATTTACGACGATTTCTACTGGTACACGCATTTCAGCGACGTGGATTTCGTGTACGGACGCGCCCTTGCCCAGACCGGCGCCACGACAGTGATGCGTCTGGCGGATGCGGATGTGCTGCCCTTCGAATTCACCGATTTCGCGGAGACTATGCAGACCTACGTCAAACAGCTCAAGAATCTTCTGAAAGTGAAGCAGGAGGAAATCGGCGAGCGCAACAGACAGATTGAGGAAGGCGTGTTTCAGGCCGTGAACGATCCGCGCCGCCCCACGGTGGCCCCGAAAGTGGAAAGTGTGCCGCCGTTCCTGAATTTCGCGCCGCTGGACAACGCCGTGACGCAACTGGCGAAGAGCGCCGATGCCTACAAGAAGGCGTATGAGCAGGCGAGCGCTAAGGCCGATTTCGGCAAGCTGTCCGCCTCGGAGCTGAATCGCATGCTGGGGAAAAACGAACAGCAGCTTACGCGCGAGGAGGGGCTCCCCGGGCGGCCGTGGTTCAAGCACGAAATCTATGCGCCGGGGCAGTACACCGGCTACGAAGCCAAAACTTTGCCGGCTGTGCGCGAGGCGCTGGAACTGAAGCGCTGGAAGCAAGCCGAAGAAGCAATGGTGGTTGTGTCCAAAGTGCTGCAAGGAGAGGCAGAGTACATTTCCGCGGCGGCCGCGAAATTGTCGGCGTTGCATTAGAATGAAGACACCGGAGGAAGCGCTTCGCGGCGTTTTCCCGGCATTCCGTATCGCAGGAGCCGGCTTATTCCTTCCTACAACCTTGCAATTGTGGGCTTTGGCCACGTGGCATGAGTGGGGAACAACGCTGTCATGCTAACACGCCGCGGCGTCTCTGTGAGAAACTACACATCTTGAAGATGAAATTACTTCTTGGATTAAAGCAGGAGCCATGAGCACATCTGGAATTCATCCCGCAACACAATCGGCCCTGGACTCGGCCTGGGTTCGCGCGCAATTTCCCTCATTGCAAACAAAGGTGAATGGCCAGGCTGCGGCCTTTTTGGACGGGCCGGCAGGCACGCAGGTGCCCACGCAGGTGATGCACACGATTCAGAATTACCTGATGAGCGCCAATGCGAACACGGGCGGCGCCTTTCTTACCAGCCGCCGCAACGACGAGATCATTGCCAACACACGCGCGGCCATGGCCGATTTTTTTCATTGCGACAAGGACGAGGTCGTGTTCGGGCAGAACATGACCACCATCACGTTTGCCGTTTCGCGGGCACTCGCTCGCGAAATGAAAGCGGGCGATGAAATCCTGTTGACCACGCTCGATCACGACGCCAACTTTTCGCCCTGGAAAGCGCTGGAAGAAAAGGGCATTGTCATCCGGCAGGTGGATATTCGCGAAGCGGACTGCACCCTCGATCTTGAAGATTTGAAGCGCAAGCTGAATGAGAAGACGAGGATAGTTGCTGTGGGTTACGCCTCCAACGCCGTTGGCACAATCAATCCCGTGGCGGAGATCACGAAGCTGGCGCACGCGGCCGGGGCGCTTGTGTATATTGACGCGGTTCACTTTGCGCCCCACGGGCTGATTGACGTTAAAGCCCTCAACTGCGATTTTCTGGTTTGTTCGCCTTACAAATTCTTTGGCCCCCATATGGGCACGCTCTACGGCAAGCGAGAACATCTTCGGAACTTTCGCCCGTATAAGGTGCGCCCCTGCACGGAGCAGGTGCCGGAGCGCTGGGAATCCGGGACGCAGGTCCAGGAATTGGTCGCTGGGATTGGCGGGGCAGTGGAATATCTTGCGGAGCTTGGCCGGCACAGCGATCCCAGCGCGAAAACGCGGCGTGAGGCTCTGGCTTCCGCGTACCGGACCACCGTGGCTTACGAGACGCGAATGATATGGAAGCTGATTGATGGGCTGCAATCCATCCCCGGCGTTCGTATCTACGGAATCACGGATCCGCAGCGATCGGCCGAACGTTGCTCCACGCTTTCCTTGCGTTTGGGCAATCACCATCCCACGGCCATGGCCACTTTTCTTGGCGAGCGCGGGATTTTCACCTGGGATGGGAATTACTACGCGCTGAACCTGACGGAACGCCTGGGTGTCGAGTCCCTCGGCGGCATGCTGCGCATCGGCCTGGTGCATTACAACACGATGGAAGAAGTGGAGCGGTTGCTCGCTGCCCTGAGGGAGTTTGCCGCCTAGAACTCAACTATGTTGAGCGGCTAGGGTTCAGCATGTACTGACAGCGGCGAGAGAAGCCGTGTATGCTGTGAGGTTATGACCAAACGACCAAAACCCGTTGTACTCACCGTGTTGGATGGATGGGGCTACCGAGCCGAAACAAAGGGCAACGCCATCGCCCTGGCGCGCAAACCCACGTATGACGAACTCCTGCGAAAATTTCCAAATACATTGATTCAGACATCGGGGCCCGCCGTGGGGCTTCCCGTAGGCCAGATGGGCAATAGCGAAGTCGGGCACCTGAATATCGGCGCCGGGCGCATCGTGCACATGGACATCACGCGCATCGATCTGCTCATCGCCAACAAGCAGCTCGATCAAGTGCCACTTTTCCAGAAAGCCATGGAACGCGGACGCCAGCGCCAGTTGCACTTCCTGGGGTTGCTGAGCGACGGCGGGGTGCACTCGCACATCAACCACCTGTTTGCGCTGCTGGAGATGGCCAAGCAATGGAGTGTGGAGAAGGTTTTTGTGCATTGCTTCATGGACGGCCGCGACACCCCGCCGAACAGCGGGCGGGATTACGTCCGGCAGTTGCAGCAGAAGATGCGCGAGCTGGGCGTCGGCGAGATCGCCACCGTGGTCGGGCGCTATTACGCCATGGACCGCGACAACCGCTGGGAACGCGTCGAACTGGCGTACCGCGCGCTGGCTCACGGCGAGGCGGAGACGAAGAGCAGCGACCCTGTCGCGGCGCTGCAACACAGCTATGAACAGGGCGTGACCGACGAATTTGTGAAACCCGTGGTGATTACGCGTGGCGAAGGGCCTTCGGCTCTACCCGTTGGCCCGATTCACGATGACGACGCGGTGATTTTCTACAATTTCCGCGCGGATCGCGCGCGGCAGATGACCTTGGCGCTGGAAGCGCCGAATTTCGACAAGTTCGCCGACCCCAAACGTCCGAAGAATCTCTTTTTTGTGGGCATGACCAAGTACGACAAGAAATGGGAGTGGCTGAAGTGCGTGATCATGCCGGAAAAACTGGAGCACATCCTCGCGCAGGTGTTTCAGGATTTGCAATACAAGAATCTGCGGTGCGCGGAGACGGAAAAATACGCGCACGTCACGTATTTTTTCAATGGCGGGGTGGAAAAACCGTTCAATGGAGAGGAGCGCATCCTCGTTCCTTCCCCCAAGGTCGCGACCTATGACCTGAAGCCGGAAATGTCCGCGGAAGGCATCACCAACACCGTGGTGAACGCGATCGAAAAAGGTGAATTCGACGCCATCATCATGAATTATGCGAATGCGGACATGGTCGGGCATTCCGGGAAGCTGGAAGCCGCGATCAAAGCCGTGGAAGCTGTTGATGCTGGCCTGGGCCGCATCTATCAAACGCTCAAGCCGCGTGGCGGCGCTTGGATTATCACCGCCGATCACGGCAACGCGGAAACCATGATTGATCCGGTTACCGGCGGGCCGCACACATACCACACGACGAATCCTGTTCCCTTCATTTATGTCAGCGAAGATGAATGCCTGAAAGTTTCTCCCGGCGGCGCCCTGCGTGACATTGCCCCCACACTACTGGGGATTCTGGGTGACTCCGTGCCCTCGGACATGACCGGGCGCGATTTGCGCCTGAAGCCGAAAATGTAGCCCGTGCCGATGATCGGCGGGGGATCACTTCAGTAGCGGTGTAAAATTCAAACCTATGTCATCCTGAGGCCTCTGATTTTTGGGGCCGAAGGACGTCAACTTCAGCATTAGGCCCGACCGAATGCGCAGCGCGATGAATTAAATGCACGAGACCATGAATTTGCAGCGAAGCACACCGGAAGACACCAAACTGACCATTTGCGTCTGGCATCCGTTCACTGAATGGCGGCCGAAACCTGCCATGGCCAGGGCGATCCGCACACGCTGGCCCCAGATGCGCGTCGTTCACCTGCCGGATTACACCCGCCTTGCGGAGGAATTACCAGACACGGATATTTTCATTGGCTACTCGCTCCGGCCGCAGCAACTCCAGGACGCCAAGCGGCTGAAGTGGATTCATTCCACGGCCGCCGGGGTGGCGCAGTTGATGTACCCGGAGCTGCGCGACTCGGGCGTGGTGGTGACCAATCCCCGCGGCATTTTCTCTGTGCCCATGGCGGAGCATATAGTGGGACTAATGCTGGCCATGGCCAGGAATTTCCCTGATTCCGTGCGCCAGCAGGACCGCGCCCAGTGGGCCCAGCAAGCCTTATGGGACCTGCCACAACACCTGACCGAATTGAACGGCCGACTTCTGCTGATTATCGGCTTCGGTTCCATCGGCAAAGAACTGGCGCGCCGTGCTAGAGCGTTCGACATGTGCGTGTGGGGCCTGAGCCGTTCCGGGAAGGGAGACCCCGCGCTGGCGGAGAGAATTTTGCCCGTATCGGAATTGGCAGCCGCACTCCCGCAGGCCGATTTCGTGGTGATAGCCGCGCCGGAGACGCTGGAAACGCGGCACCTGATTGGGGCAGAGGAAATTGCGCTGATGAAGCCGGGTGCGCGGCTGATTAATGTCGCGCGCGGTTCGCTATTGGACGAAGCGGCCTTGCTTCAGGCACTCGAGGGAGGAAAGTTGGGTGGCGCGGCTCTCGATGTCGCCGCCAGCGAACCGCTCCCGCCGGAAAGTCCGTTGTGGAAAGCGCCGAACCTGTTAATCACGCCGCATACGAGCGCGATCAGCGACCGGCTCTGGGAGCGGGAGACTTCCCTGTTGATGGATCTGTTGGACCGCTGGTTCAATGGCCGCGAATTGCTGAATCGCGTGGATTTTTCCCGCGGCTATTGAGTTCTGCTGAGCGGCTCAATCCCCGACGCCGCCCTTGGGCGCCTGATAGCCTTCGCGGGCGTAGACCACGACCTTTTGTTTCTTGCCTTTTTGGTCGAGCACCGTTAACGGGCCGCCATCGGGCGCCACCAGTTGGACTTTCACCTTGCGGTATTTTCCGTCGGCAGCGTGGTTTGTCGGCGAGTAGGTGATGCTGTACTGGTGCCGCAAAAAGTCCGCCACGGCGCGCATATCGGTTGGAATTTCGCCGTCGAACTGCGGAAACCAGGCCAAACCGCCGGTCATTTGCGCCACTGTCTTCAACTGGTTTTCGGCCTGAAGATAGGTCATTTCTCTCGACGAGCTCAACCTTTGATGGAGTTCCTGACGGTTCTCAAGAGTTTTGGCCACGCCCACCGCAAAAATCGTGACGTCGGTCTGGCGGAGTTGTTTGAGGGTCTGATCCAGCGTGTGTTTGGAAAAAGTATCGATGCCGCTCGCTAAGACCAGGACGGACTTCTTTCCCTTCACATCTTTCAGCCGGTCGACGGTGTCGAGCAGGGCATCGAACAAATTTGATTCGCTGAAGCCGGGGAACATGAGGTGGTAGACGGCGGCGCGAACTTCGTCTTTGTTTTGCGTGAAGTCCACCTCCAGGCGGTGGTTCATGTCGAAGGTTACCAGTGCGACCCAATCCTGCGGCTTGAGATTCGGGAACAGCGCATCCGCCCAATACCTCGCCTGATAGGCAAACCAGCCATTCGCGACGTTGCTCCACTCCAGCAAAACAACCATAGTGATTGGGGCATCGCCAGCGCCAAAGTTGGTGATGGTCTGCGGCACGCCGTCTTCCAGGATGCGGAAGTTTTCTTTCTTCAGACCGGTAATAAGGCCGCCGTCGGAGGTCGTGGCGACCACGTCCAGCGTCACGACGGGCACTTCAACGGAAATCGTCACGCCGCCTTCCTGTGGCTTTTGCTGAGGCGCAGCCGGCTTTGGCGCAGGCGCCGCCGGGTTTGCCTGCGGGGGTGAGGCATTCTGAGGCCCCTCCGGCGCCTGCGCCGCCAGGCTGGTACCAAGCAAGAGTATCGTGGTGGTGACTACCGCAAACCTGCATATCTTCGAGTTCCAACTCATCATGCGTAACCCCCTGGCCATCTTCCTTAAGATGCGCCTGATCCGCCTGGCGTCGTTTCCATCCGTGCGCCCCATCAACGGTGCAACTTAGGCAACGCGCCGCGATGCTCCGCCGGAGCCATAGGCTCCGCATGTTAGTATGTTTTTTGCTTGGTGCCTAACAGATTCAAACTGGGGGTGTTTTCGTGAGTTGGAAGCGGGTCAGCTTGTGCATTCTCGTCGTGTTAGCCCTGCTCGCGGGTCATGGCAGCGTTCTTCGCGCGCAGATCAAACAAGGACCGCCTCCCTTCGGCATACCCTCGCCGCCTCCGCTGGTGGGAGACACCTCCGGGCTGGCCCGCGAGGCGCAGGATTGGCTTGTTGAGATGGTCAAGATCAACACGACCAACCCGCCTGGCAATGAACAGGCCGTTGCGAAGTACCTCGCCGGCATTCTGACCAAGGAAGGCATCACCCCGGAAATTCTGGATGTCGCGCCCGGGCGCAGCGCGCTGGTGGCGCGGTTGCGCAGCAGCGCGGTCGCCGATCCGTCCAAGGCACTCCTGCTCGTCGCCCACATGGATGTGGTGGGCGTGGACCGCAGCAAGTGGTCGGTGGACCCCTTTGGCGGCGTAATCAAGGACGGCTATTTGTATGGACGCGGCTCCAACGATGACAAAGGCATGCTGGCCGCGAATCTCGCAGCGTTCATTGCGCTGAAGCGCTCCAGCATCCGGCTGAATCGCGACGTCATTTTCCTGGCCACAACCGATGAAGAGCAGTTTGGCGACGCCAGCTTGAAGACGCTCATCGCCAAGTATTGGGACAAATTCGCCGCCGGTTATGCCATCAACGAAGGCGGGAAGGTCGTGGTGAAGGACGGCAAGGTGCAGCATGTGGCCGTGCAAGCGGATGAAAAAGTGCCCGTGAACGTCACCGTAATTGCCAAGGGCACGGCCGGACACGCCTCCATACCCACGAAAGATAATCCCGTGGTGCACCTGGCCGCGGCGGTGGCCAAGATCGGCGATTATACGGCGCCGGTTCACCTTACCTCGATCACGCGGCGCTATTTTGAAGGCCTGGCGACGCTCGAGGGCGAGGATATCGGCAAGTGGATGCGCGTGGTGGACACGCCCGATCGCGGCGAGCACGCCCAACGTGTTCTCTCCGACGCCAATCCGTTGTGGAACTCGATGATGCGCGATTCGATTGCGCCAACGATGCTGCAAGCGGGCGTGCGCGTCAATGTCATCCCCTCGGAAGCCCGGGCAAATCTCAATATACGTTTGCTGCCTGGCGATACGGTCAGCGCGCTGCTGGATGAACTCACCAAACTTGTGAATGATCCCCTAGTTCATTTCGAAGTGCAGCCTGATGTTGGCCTTGCAGCGCCCAATTCCTCGATTGAGACCGATCTCTACGCCACGATTACCAGAGTCTGCGCGCGGGAATTCGGCGGCGCGCCCGTTTTGCCGTTTATGTCAACCTGGGCAACCGATTCCGCGCAACTCCGTCTGCACAGCGTCCAGGCCTATGGCCTGCGGCCCTTCCCCCTGACCGATGAGGACGACCGTCGAATGCACGGCGACGACGAACGCCTTCCCCTAGCTGCCTTTGCAACAGGCGTCGACCTTCTGACGCGCATCGTCGCGGAATTTTGCGTCGCCAAGTAGCAACATCTCTGATGTATACATTAGGGGAGAGGAAAGAATGAATCCCCGCCATTCCAAGATTGTCTGCACCATCGGCCCGGCCACGCGGTCTCCCCGCATGATCCGCAAGCTACTGCTGGCGGGCATGGACGTCGCACGGCTGAACTTTTCGCACGGAACGCACGCCGAGCATGCCCAGAGCTTCGCGATGTTGCGCGAAGCCGCGGCCGCCTTCGAGAAACCCATCGCCATTCTGGCGGACCTGCAGGGCCCCAAGATCCGGACGGGAGCGCTGGCGGGCGGGGGGACCGTCACGTTGCGCGCGGGACAGAAGTTCGTCATCACCACGGCGAAGATTCTCGGGGATTCCACGCGCGTCAGCACGATTTTTCACCCCCTGCCGCGAGAAGTAAAAGCCGGCGACCGCATCCTGCTTTGCGACGGGCTCATCGAATTGCTGGTCGAAAGAGTGCGCAAGCAGGAAGTCATCTGCCAGGTGGTCAATGGCGGGTTGCTCGGAGAACACAAAGGCATCAATCTTCCCGGGGTGAAGTTGCGTGTCCCGGCCCTTACCGACAAGGACCGCAAAGACCTGCGTTTTGCGCTGGGACATGGCGCGGACTACATCGCGGTCAGCTTTGTCCGGCGGCCCGAGGATGTGCTGCTGGCGAAGTCGCTGATTCGCCGGGCGAGAAAAGACACGCCGGTGATCGCCAAGCTGGAAAAGCCCGAAGCCATCGAAAACCTGGAAGCAATTCTGCACGCTTCCGCGGGCGTGATGGTGGCGCGCGGCGACCTGGGCGTGGAGATGAGCCCCGAGCGCGTTCCCGTGGTGCAGAAAAACATCATCGCGCGAGCGCGCGAATTTCGGCGCCCGGTGATCACCGCCACGCAGATGCTGGAATCCATGACCGAAAATCCGCGGCCGACCCGCGCGGAGGCTTCCGATGTGGCCAATGCCATTTTCGATGGCTCGGATGCCGTGATGCTCTCCGCTGAAACGGCCAGCGGAAAGTATCCGGTGGAAGCCGTACAGATGATGGCGCGGATCATCGAAGAGGCCGAAGCAAGTATCCATGAGTATCCGCGGCCCGCGCCGCAGGAGCGCCTGAAGGTGCCAGAAACCGTGGCGGAGTTGGTGTGCCATGCCTCGCTTGAGCTGCACATGAAACTGATCGCCGTGTTCACGCACAGTGGATTTACGGCGCGGCTGGTATCGCGCTACCGGCCGCTGGTGCGCATCGTGGCGTTCACGCCGGAGGAGCATACGCGGCGGCGCATGGCGCTGCTGTGGGGCGTGACGACGCGTCACATCTCTGATATCAAGAAGATCGACGGGTTGGCGGCCATCGCCGAGAAGCGGCTGCTGGAAGAGCGGTTGGTGCGCAAGGGCGATGTGATCGGCATCGTTGCGGGCACACCGATGGGCATCCGCGGAACGACGAATTTTATGAAGTTCCACGTGATCGGCAGGACCAGCTAAGTCGGAGTGAGAAAAGAAGGACGAGGCTGTGTGTCGAGTCTCCAGGGGAGGCTCATCCCCTAAATCAACGGTCAATTGACCCAGTGATCGGGTCGCGAGGGAGGCTCTTCGCGGTGCTTCTTCATGTAGACCTGGAAGCGCTTGCGATTGCGCTGGTACTTCCAATCGGCGACTTCGTTGCGCACACGATAGAGGAATGAACCGCGGCGCAGGTAAAGCCAGCCGACGAGCATGCCGCCTAAGTGGCAGAGATGTGCAACTCCGTCCCCTCCGGAGCCCAAGGTGCCGAAAAATTCGATGGCAGCCATGGCGGCGACAAAGGGGCGCATAGGAATCATGATGGGGAGAGGGAAGATCCAAATGCGCCGGTCGGGAAAAAGAATGGCGTTGGCGATGAGGATGCCGTAAATTGCGCCGGATGCGCCTATCGTGGGGACGTCAGCAGGCCTATGTCCCCAGAGCATGGGGAACACTTTAACCAGAACGGTGATCACCCCGGCGCCGATTCCGCAGAGGAAGAAATAATTCAAGAAGCGGTTCTTACCCCAGACCATTTCCAGTTCGCGCCCGAACATCCAGAGAAACAGCATGTTGAGAAGAAGGTGGAAGAGGCCGCCGTGAAGGAAGATGTAAGTTACCGGTTGCCAGATGCGCAGGGCGGGAAATGGTCCGAGCGGGACGAGGCCGAAATGGTAATTAATCCAAAGGGTGGCGTCGCGGCCAATCAGAATAGCCGCCAGCGTTTGCACCAGAAAAACAGCGGAACAGGCAATAATCAGATATTTGACGCCAGGAGTGATGAAACTGCGCCAGTCGAAACGGATGCGCGGTGCGCCGAACGACGTGCCCATAGCAGCAGTGTAAAGCGAGGGAGTGCCGCGCGTCAAAAGGAGCCGGTTTTGGGTACTGGGTCAGTTTCCGGCAAAGGCTGCGTTAATCAGGATTTGAGTGGGGCATTCAATAACTTGGCGAGCGCGTCTGCCAGCGAGGTGTCAAGTCGTCGCAAAGTTTCGTGCTCCCGAATTGCCTCATCCCGCATCCCAAGTTTGAGATAGAGTTCGGCCAAACGGTGATGAAGTCTTGCATCGTTAGATTCGAGAGTTCCCGCGCGGGCTAAAATGTTTCTTGCGTCTTCCGGCAGGTCAAGGTGCAAGAACGCATCTCCGAGATTGACCACCACTTCAAATTGGCCGGGGTTCAGTTCTATTGATTTTTGGTATGCGGCAATCGCTTCAAGGTATGTTCCGGGTTCGTGCAAAGCGCAACCAAGGAGATAATAGGGGTCGCCGGAATCCGGCTTAATCCGCAAAGCCTCTTTTGCGGCGTGTACAGCTTCCTCCTGCCTTTGCAAAGTCAAATATGAAGCGGCGAGTCTACAGTAATAATCACCGTTATCGGGCTCCAGTCGGATAGCATCCCGGAAGGCAGCGACTGCGTTTTCATGCTGACCGAGTTCGTTGTACACCATACCAAGGTTGAAATACACCTCACCAAATTCAGGACCGAGACTCAAGGCATGCAAAAAGGGCTCGACGGCATACCTAAATTCTCCGAGCCCACAGTAAACCATCGCAAGACTGTGGTGCCCGGCGGGGTCGTTCGGTTTTAGTCTTTTGTATTCTTGAAACTGGTTGACCGCTTCGTTGAAACGCTGCAATTTGTAGTAAGACTCTCCAAGTTCACGATGTGCGCTCGCATTCTGCGGGTTTAGTTGAATAGCACGCTGGAGGGGAACTAGTGCCTCAGACTCACGATTCAGATGAGCAAGTGCCCATCCCAGACCATGCCAAGCGTTTCCGTTCCTATCGTTGGACTCAGTTAATTTTGTGAATGCCGCGAGCGACTGTTCCCATTGTTCAGCATTTCCACTTGTTAACCCGAGCATGTGAAGCCAGTACGGGTCGTCCTTCAAGCTAGGTTTCATCCGGACTGCGCGATTTAGAGACTCAACGGCTTCTCTATTACGTCCCAGTTCATGATAGGCGAGACCCATGTAGGCATGAGCCTCACCGTAATTTGGTGCGATTTGAAGTGCTCTCTCGTAAGAATGCAAAGCCTCTTCGTGCCTATGAAGTTTTGCCAAACAATATCCGGCTTGCAGAAGAGCGAGGGCTCGCTGAGGCTGTACTGCGATTACTTTGTGGAGAATTTCAAGAGCTTCTGCATACTGCCCGTTTTTACGTTTGCGCACTACCATGAACAGCCACCAGCGGACTTTCACTCTCGTCAGAAAATTTTCCACCGGCTAGTAGCTCCCAAAAGGCCGAACCTAACCTCTTTAAAGTAGCACGGCACCGGAACGGCATAACGGATATTGGCCGAAAGTTTCAGGCACTTGGATGATAAGTTGACAAACCGGACATATTCCTCCCGGTACCCACTTCCACGGTGAGTGCATCATCATTCAGGACGGCGCTCGGGCTAGATTGACGCAATTCCTGCTCAGACGCTCTCGAGTACGAGCTTAAGGAAATTCCAGAAGCTTGCCACGGTGGAGATCTGCACGCGCTCGTTCGGACTGTGGGGATCAACGATCGTCGGACCAAAAGAGATCATCTGCATGCCGGGATATTTTTCGCCAATGACACCACACTCCAAGCCGGCGTGCATGGCGATCAGTTTCGCCGGTACGCCGAAGAGTTTCTGGTGCACCTCCTGCAGCTTGCGCACAAGTTCGCTGTTCGGCTCGGGTTTCCAGCCGGGGTAGCTTCCTCCATGCTCCACTTGAAACCCCGCCAGCCGGCAGACCGTCGCAACCATGCGGGCGACCGCCTGTTTGCTGCTCACAATCGCGCTCCGCTGACTGGTGACAATCTCGACGATGTCGCCCTTGGTCTTGACGGTCGCCAGATTCGTGGACGTCTGGACCAAGCCGGGAACATCCGGGCTCATGGCCAGAATGCCATGATGCACGCTCGCCAAGAGAGCCGCAGTATTTTTCGCGTCCACGGCATCCAGCACCATGCGCGGGCGTTCGGTCTTCTCGGCCGTGATCTGCAGCCCGGAATCGAATCCCCCCAAGTCGGCTTTGTATCCGGCCTCGGCTGTGGCGACAAGCGATTTCAATTCGCTCTCGCGAGAAGGGTCGAGCACCACCAGGGCCACAGCTTCGCGGGGAATGGCATTGTGTGCGCTTCCGCCGTTGACCTCGGCGAGTTCGACGGGAAGACGATCCAGCAATTCCTGAAGGACCCCACCCATAATCCGCAGGGCATTGCCGCGGCCTTGATGGATATCGACGCCGGAGTGGCCACCCCTCAAGCCAGACACCTTGATCCGCCAAGCCGATCCTGCGCCCGCAGGAACAAGCCTGACCTTGCGTCGAGCAGTCGTGTTGACGCCCCCGGCGCAACCGATACACAGGGTCCCGATCTCTTCGGTGTCAAGGTTGAGGAAATACTTGGACTTCAGCACGCCGGCCGGGAATTCCGTAGCGCCCGTGAGTCCGGTCTCCTCGTCAATCGTGAAAGCGAACTCTAGAGGCCCATGGGAGATGTCAGTGCTTTCCATCACCGCCAGTGCGGCGGACACTCCGACTCCGTTATCGGCGCCCAGGGTCGTGCCATCCGCCTTCAGCCAGTCCCCATCTCTTACGACCTTGATAGGATCGGTAGCGAAGTCATGAGGAGTTCCCTCGTTCTTCTCGCAGACCATGTCGAGGTGGCCCTGTAAGAGGGTCATCGGCGCTCCCTCGCGCCCCGGCCGCGCAGGTTTGCGGATCACGAGATTTCCGGCAGGGTCCTGTTTTGATTCCAGACCGAGCTTTGCGGCCACGCTGCGGACGTACTCCCGCGCGGCAGCCTCCTTCGTCGAGGCGCGAGGAATGGCCGCCAATTTGTCAAAGTGCTTCCACAACCGTTCAGGTTCCAAGTTTGCGAGTGCAGGCATCATGGCGTGCTCCATCGTACTGAGGTAGGATTTTGTTTTTGATCTCGAAAGCAGCCCCATTGTACATCCATCTCCATTGTTCGCGGCGTTGCGAGACGATATTCATCGGAAGCAATCCCGACAGGCTGCCGTCTGCCATCCGTACTTGCGAACGCCTTGAGCGGCGTGCTAACGTTCGGTGACTTCTAGACATACCAACCACACAACGTAGTTGCGAGGTTCACGCATGAACGCGCAATCCGCCGACCCGGCTGGCCCCAAAAAGCATCAGCCTTATGTTCCAGCAAACATGGATATGAAGGAATTCACCGTGCGCGCCGTCTTGATCGGGCTGGTCTTGACGGCGATCCTGGGGGCGGCAAATGCCTATCTGGGACTGAAGGCAGGAATGACGATCGCGGCAACATATCCCGCGGCGGTAATCAGCATGGCGCTGCTGCGTTTGATGAAGGGCTCGCTCCTGGAAGAAAACATCGCGCGAACTATTGGCTCGATCGGGGAGTCGGTTGCCGCGGGTGCCGTGTTCACGATTCCGGCGTTCGTGATCGCGGGATTGTGGCCGGGACTCACGCGCGACCAGTACTGGAAAACGGTTGCCCTGATGATGATCGGTGGGACCTTGGGGATTCTGTTCGTGACGCTTCTGCGGCGCGTCATGGTCGAGGATCCCGATCTCCCCTACCCCGAATCGGTGGCAGCTTCCGAGATTCATAAGGCAGGGCAACGAGGGGCGAAGGCGGCGAAGATTCTCTTCGCTAACATGGGTTTCGGAGCCCTCATGTTCCTCCTGGGCGCACTGAACGTCTTCTCTCCGAATAATACCTTCAATGCGAATATCAGCGCGTTGGGCAAGAAACTGCTTCTGCGCACCAGCACGAATCCAAGCGTGGCCACGGCCGTGACAGGAGGCGCCACATTCTTCTCCGCTCCGGACATCAGCCCCGCTTACCTGGGCGTGGGCTACATCATCGGCCCACGGCTGGCTGCGCTGAACTTCGCCGGTGGAGTGCTCGCATGGGGTTTGCTGGTTCCCCTGCTGACCTTTACGGTCGGTCCCTACATTCAGGCGGGGCAGCCGGCCGGACAGACGCTTTCCTGGCCGTTGCTGGCCGGAGCGATCTACTACTCGATCGTGCGTCCAATTGCCGTGGGTGGAATGCTGGTCGGTGCGATATATACCTTGTTCCGGATGCGCAAGCAGTTGGCCATGGGCATGGGCCGGGCCATCTCCGACCTAAAAAAGTCCGCCGCAGCGCGCGCAGCGACGGACCGCACCGAGCGCGATCTGCCGGCTAAAGGAGTCTTCGCGGGAATTGGGGTCGTGTTCGTGGCCATGATTCTGCTTTATCACTACTTCATAGGCAGCGCAGGGACCTTCTCTGCTTCCAAGGTGCTGACCGGCGCACTGGTTGCCGCCGGTGTCATGATCGTCATCGGATTCTTCTTTGCTGCCGTGTCCGGAAATCTGGTCGGAATGATCGGCTCATCGAATAATCCGGTATCCGGACTTACTCTTTGTACCCTGGTGATCGCCGCGCTTCTGATGGTGGCTCTTGGAGTTTCCGGCGCAGGCGGCGTTGCTGCGGTCCTGGGAGTGGCCGCGGTGGTTTGCGTTTCCTCGGCCGTTGCCGGCGAGATGCTGCAGGACCTGAAAGTGGGACACATCCTCGGTGGAACGCCCTCCAAGATGCAGATCGGTGATCTGCTCGGGATCGTGATGGCCTCGCTGGTGCTGTTCTTTCCCCTGTCCGTGCTCGATAAGGTGTATCACTTCGGAAGCCCGGCTCTACCGGCACCCCAGGCCGGGCTCATGGCGATGCTATCCAAAGGCATTGTCGGTGGCGACATGGCCTGGCCGTTGATCATTGTGGGGATGCTGCTCGGTATCGTCATGATCCTGATCCAAGTGAAAAGTGTGATGCTGTTTTCGATTGGCATGTATCTGCCGCTGGGAACCACCTCCGCGATGTTCGTGGGCGGCGTGATTCGCTGGCTTACCGATCGCCTGCGCGACAAGCGCAACCTCAATGACGCGCAGAAAGCGCGCGTGGACAACGCCGGGGTCCTGACGGCATCGGGATTGATCGCCGGAGAGGCTCTCTGCGGACTCGGTGTGGCCGCAGTCATCGCGCGGAGGCTCGCGCAAGATCCTCATGCAGACACAAGGTTGGCTCATCTGGCCATGGGAGACTCGGCGGTTACTCCCTTGATTGCTTTGGCGATGCTCGTGGCTGTTATGATCCTGGTGCCGCTGGCCAACGCCGGGCGGCCCGACGAGCCCGCACCGCCAACCGCGATCATGTAACGCGGGTTCGCACCCTCGGCAGCGAGGCCCGCACTCAAAATCATCAGCACATTTCCCGGCCGGACGACCCGCCGTGTTACCTCCCCGGGGAAGCAGGAGCAACGTTCGCAGAGCCTCCGTCTGAGGTTTTTTCACCTGCAGGCACGAAGTCAAAATACGCAAGGTTGTTACCCTGCCTGTAATGCAGGGTCAGAAGCTGTCGCCCCGCCTGAGGAAAAGTGATTTCCCCGCAATCGGCCTTGTTCCAGATGTGCCAGACGAGCCAGTCCGGGGAGTTCGGGACCGGAAACTGTTTTGGGGTGTCGACGGGAAGCTTGCAGTCGGCGGCGGGCTTATTATTCAGTGAAAACTGGATCGTCTGCCCGAGATTGGAATACATGGCGACGATTCGGTAGGTTCCGGCCTTCTTCACTTCCACCGTGTAGTTGGTCCACTCGCCGTCTTCCGTCCAGCCAATGTACAACTGCTGCCATTCCGGCGCGACCCCGTTGGCGTGGTTCAGGTCTAAATGTTTCTTCACGTAGGAGATGTCCACACCCTCGTTTTCGCGAAAATGGCAGACATACGCGGGCACACCTGCCTCGCAGTGTTCCGGTTTGTAATTCAGTTCGCCGCTGCCGTGATTGATCGGGTCCACGTCGTGATAGGCAATTCCTTCCCCACCCAAGTCGTACAGTGCAGCTTGTACGCGGCCCGGAATACTCTGCGGGCCCGCCGAATGAGTGGAATCTTGAAAGGGTGTGCCCTTGTAGTCTTCAGGAACGCTGCCGCCCGCATAGAAGCAAACCAGAAGCAGCAAGAGCGCAAACTGCAGCCCAATTACTTTCATAGGTTCCTTTCCAAGCTTGAATGGATGTTGCAACTGCCGCCGGTAGCAACTAATTGTAACAAAGTGCGGATGACGCCGACCGTGATAAAACTTCAGTCCGCTCGGTAGCGCGAACCCCAAGACCCACCCTTACACATCAAGGGTAGGGCACCCTCCGCGCTCTCTAATCCCGGCGAACGTATTCAGGTGATATTCTCTCTCCGTCTGCCATGTCAACAAATTGCAAGCAAAAGGAATGGACCTAGTTTCGCGGGCAGACAAATGTGACGGCTGCGGGCGGGTGGAGAGTGCTCCAGCGGTGGCGGAGGCTGCGCGGGGCGGCTTCGAGCAGGGCAGCGAGGAGCTGCTGGGCGTGGTCGTAGGGCAGGGAAATGCGGAAGAGATCGGCACGCCGCGCATGGGAATATTTCTCGTAGCGAGCAGTATGACTGGCGGCGTATTGCAGAAGCACCTGCCACGGCGAATGTCTTCCCAGAAATTTATTTTCCGAAGCTTCCTCACGAAGGATTTCAACCACATGGCATTGCGTCCCGCCGCCGATCCCCAAAAGCGCCGCGGTTGCTTTGGAAGGCTCGAACGGGCGGGAAGGATCGTCATCGGGAAAGGGAACGAGGAGCGCCGCGATCTCCGAAGCTTCCGCGGCAATGCCATCCCACCAATAGCGGTAGCCGTGGTAGAACGCGGTGCCGCTCCGGAAAATCCGCTGCACACGCGCGGCGTCCTTGCCCGCAATGCTGACGACCAGATCCACCAGTTCGTGCAGGCGGAACACCTGCTTCACCACTGGGCGGACGCTGACGTAGCCTGCGTCTTCTTCGGTGTAACGAACGGGAATGATGTCCGGCAACGACATGGAAATAAACTCAGCCGCACACGGGCGCGGAAGAATCAACCGAGTTTGGAGAGACGTTCGCGAACGCGATCACTCAACGCTTTGCCGTCAACCGTCTTTCCGGTCAGGATTTCTTTCGCGGCTTTGACGACGGCGCCCATTTGTTTGGTCGAGGCTGCTTTCGTATCGGCAATGGCTTTGGCGACGGCGGAATCCATTTCGGCTTCGGAGGCGCCCGCGGGAAGATAACTTTCGACGACGGCAAGCTGGCGCGTCTCCTTGTCAACAAGGTCCTGGCGGCCGCCTTTCGCGAACTGTTCGATGGACTCCTTGCGCTGCTTGACGAGCGTCTGGAGCAACTGAATGGATTCCGCGTCGTCCAGCGCGCGCCGCTTTTCCACTTCTTTGAGTTGCAGCGCGGATTTCACCATGCGCAGGACGCTCAGGCGAAGCTCATCCTTGGCCTTCATGGCCGTGACAATATCTTTCTGGATCGTTTCGGAAAGGCTCATGGCAGCTCCCCCTTCCGAACTATAACAGACACCTATACCGGACATTTACAATTCTCCTCAATGCCACGATTGACACGCAGCGAGCCGCACAGTACTTTGGTTAGTTTTCTATGCTGGGAGAAGACCGCTGGGGAGTGCGCCGCGGCTCCTACCCGAAATGGAGGACTCATGAAAGTCATCGTTGCGGACAAGATCAGCGAACGCGGAGTGGAACTCCTGAAGCAGACCGGCTGGAACATCGTTCTGACGACAAAGGACACGCTGCTGGGCGAACTAGGAGATGCCGACGCCCTGATTGTGCGCAGCGCCACGCGCGTTACGCCGGAGTTACTGCAGAAGGCTCCGCATCTTCGCGTGGTGGGGCGCGCGGGAGTCGGTGTGGACAACATTGACCTGGACGAAGCCACCAAGCGCGGTGTCCTGGTGATGAGCACGCCCGGGGGAAGTTCCGTCAGCGTCGCCGAGCATACGTTCGCGTTGCTGCTGGCCCTAGTGCGCCAGGTACCAAAGTTCGACGCGGCGCTGCGTGAAGGAAGATGGGAGAAATCCTCAGCGGGCGCCGAAGTGCGCGGAAAAACTCTGGGTTTGATCGGCTTGGGGCGCATCGGCAGCGAAGTGGCCAGGCGCGCGGCCGCGTTTGACATGCGGATTGTGGCCTACGATCCGTACATCAGCGAGGCTGCGGCCCGGGAACTGTCGGTGGCGCTAATGCCCCTGGAGAAGCTGCTGGCGGAGAGCGATTTCATTTCCCTGCACACTGCGGTCAGCTCGCAGACGCAGAACATGATCAATGCCGCCACGATCGCGCAGATGAAGAAAGGCGTGCGGATTGTGAATGCAGCGCGCGGTGAACTGATCAACGAAGCGGACCTGGCGGCTGCTCTGAAGAGCGGGCATGTGACGGGCGCCGCGCTGGATGTATTCGTCGAAGAGCCGCCGAAGAATTCCCCCCTGATTGGTTTGCCAAACGTGATTTGCACGCCGCACGTGGCGGGCTCGACCGCGGAAGCGCAGGAGGAGCTGGGGATACAGGTAGCCGTGCAGGTGCGGGACTACCTGGCGGAAGGCGTGATCCGCAACGCCGTAAATCTGCCGGCACTTTCACCGGAGCAATATCGCCGTATACGGCCGTACCTCGCGCTAGCCGAACGGCTAGGCTCGCTGGTTTCGCAGGCGGCGGCTACACGGCCAGCCCGGATACGGATTCGCTATGCTGGCGAGCTTTCGGAGATTGGGACGCACCTCTTGCGCAGCGCAGTTCTCGCAGGGCTATTGAACGCCGTTCTCGATGAGAAAGTGAACGTGATAAATGCTCCCGCGGTTGCGGGAGCCCGCGGACTGATCGTCGAAGAAGAAACACGACGGCGGGAACATGGCTTTCCGCATACCCTGGAGGTGGCTGCCGTGCCAGAGAAGGAAGGCATGCCGGGATTTAGCGCGGAAGGCACGGTGCTCCATGATGGTTCGCCGCGCGTTATCAACATTGATGGAATCGCCCTAGAAGCCAAATTGGAGGGCACGGTATTGTACCTTCGGAACCACGACGAGCCCGGCGTGATCGGCTATATCGGTACGACGCTGGGGAAGCTTGGCGTAAACATTGCCACATTTGCGCTTGGACGTCGCGAAGCCACGCGGGGGGCCGAAGCCGTCTCCCTGGTGCGGCTGGATGGCGAGGTATCCGCAGCAATTCTGGAGCCTATCCGGGCGCTTACTGCCATCACGCAGGCGCGGCTGCTGCACTTCGGCAAGGCCTGAACGGCTTGCAGGGTGAGCAGGAATCGCCGCGCGCGGAGAACAGGCGCGGCATGTTTTTTGCATTGTGGCGGAGCAACCCCCTGCGGTCCAACTATCTGCAAATCCGTTCCTGTCCATTCATGGAACTTTCCTTGACACCAGACCAAATTTGTCTAAGAATTTGACAAATTTCGAGAATGTCCGCGGTGGGACGAGGTAGCCCGGGAAGTTCCAGATTCGTGGGTTGTTTCCTGTCGCCCGGGCAATGCTCGAGGGATGAGTCTCCGGGGGGTCCCGCCTCTTCAAAATTACATCGCGGCCTCAAACGGTGCATGCGGCAGATGCTAGGAGGGGAGGTGTTTCTGTTGTCGGCACCGTTTTTGTATTTTGAGTCAGTGGCGAGTAGTGCGGACGCGTAGTGGCAACAGAACATGGAGAAAGCGACGGCCTAGTTTTCTGGGGGCAGCGAAGTGAAGCGCCTGATCAACATTCCTGGAGTGATTTCTGTATTTACATTTTGCTCTTGCGGGGTGGTGGCCGAGGGACAGGAATGCGAGGGGTCAAGTCGAAGTAATTGAACGGCGTATCTCTCGATGAAAGTACTGACCGCCAAGGTGGTCGGGAGAAAGGGTGATGTTTTATGAAGCGGATTAGTTCGTTGTTTTGCCTTGGGTTCTTCCTCTTGTTCTGTCTCACCCCTGGATTTGCACAGACTGGCACGACCTCCTTGCGGGGAACAGTTGTGGACCCGAACGGTGCGGTCATCCCCGGCGCTCAGGTGACGCTGGCCAGCGCTGAGATCGGCGTAAGCCTGAGCACGCAAACGGACAAGACCGGCTTTTACCAGTTCCAGGATATGCGGCCGGCCACTTATGTACTTACGATAACAGCGCCAGGTTTTGCGACCCTGAAGAAGTCGGGATTGGTGCTGTTGGTTTCGACGCCTGCGACGAGCGACGTGCAGCTGCAGATTGCCTCGGGGATGACGACCGTCGAGGTGCAAGCCACCTTGGAGACAGTGAACACCCAGGACGCCACGGTGGGCAACACCTTTGACTCAAAACAGATCTTGGCGCTGCCGTTCGAGGGGCGCGACGCGGCCGGCGTGCTTAGCTTGCAGCCCGGAGTCACATTTATCGCAAACGCCAATCCGACGGACAACGTTGATACACGCAACGGCGCGTTGAACGGCGGCCGTAGCGATCAGGCCAACATTACCCTGGATGGTGTGGACAACAACCAGCAGTCGCTGGGGACGGCATTCCAGGGCGCAGTGCGCTCCACGCTCGATTCGATTGAAGAATTTCGCGTGACTACGATTGGTGATAACGCGGACCAGGGCCGCTCCTCTGGCGGGCAGGTCACGCTGGTCACCAAAAGCGGCACGAACACGTTCCACGGCTCACTGTATGAGCAAAACCGTCCCACGGTCACGACAGCGAATGATTGGTTTAATAAGCAGACCGAGTTATCGAATGGGTTGCCCAATATTCCGGGCAAAATCATTCGCAATACTTTTGGCGGCTCTCTTGGCGGACCGATTATCAAGGATCGGCTCTTCTTCTTCGGCACGTACGAAGGGCAGCGCCAAGCGGAAAATCAGCAGGTACAACGCAACGTGCCTGCTCCCAATCTGCAAGACGGAGTGGTGTTCTATCCCTGCGCGGACCCAACCGCTTGCACTGGCAACTCCGTGCAAGGGCTGACGAAATCGTGGACCGCGCCTGCAGGAGCATACGCCGTGGGTCCAGCGCAGATTGCCCAGATGGATCCGAACTGCAGCACACCGGTTCTTCCGAATTTTCCGAATGGAAGTTGCCCGAACGGGCCCGGTGTGAATCAGTTCGTCGCCAATGCCCAGGGAACAGGGCTATTCCAGCAATACCCGACCGCGAACTCTTCCGCCTGTGCCAATGCCGACGGATTTAATATCAGTTGTTACAGTTTCTCCGCACCGAATCCCAAGCGGCTGAACACTACAATTGCGAAGCTTGACTACAACCTGAACCGCGCGGGAACTCATCGGCTGTTTGTGCGTGGCAATTATCAAACGGACAAGACTGATCAGCCGCCACAGTTTCCCGGCCAACCCCCGGCCACCGTCCTTCGAGATACCAGCCGCGCGATTGCCGCAGGCTACGCGGCGACATTTTCGAGCACGCTTACCAATAACCTTCGTTTTGGCCTTACGCGCCAAAGCCAGGACACTCTGGGGCTCGAGAACGGGCCGAATGTCACTTTTAGATATTTCGATGACCTGCATCCCACCATCACTTCAGGTTCGTATACGGAGAAATTTCACATCCCTGTGTACAACTGGGTGGACGATGTTTCGTGGTCCAGGGGAAAGCACACGCTGCAGTTCGGGGTGAATGTCCGGCGCATCACGAACTCGCGTGCGACAGACTACTCCAATATCAACTATGCGAGCACAAATCCTAACTGGCTGGCAGCGGCAGCTGCGGGCGGTGGAGGCAGCTTCGATCCGTCGTGCGCAACCGATCAAGCCAGCCCGCCAGCATTCTGCACCTGGAACTTCCCGGCGGTGGATCCCAACAACGCCAATCCGTACAACTATGCGATCGTGAATGTTATTGGGCTGATCACTAGTGTTACGGGCCAGTACAATCGCACGGCCCAGGGCGATCAGATCCCTCAAAACATGTTGGTCCCCAAAAACTTCCGTTCCTGGGAGTCCGATTTCTACGTTCAGGATTCCTGGAAGCTGACCCCCAACCTGACGATCACCGCGGGGCTGCGTTACTCTCTTCTGGAACCTGTCTATGAGACCAATGGCAATCAAGTCTCCCCGGACCAAAGCCTCAACCAGTTTGTGAACAATCGCGCCATGGCCATGGCCCAGGGCCAAACATTCGACGAAACCATCACCTATAGCCCCAGCGGCCAGGCCAATGGCAAAAAGCCCTTTTGGCCGTGGGACTATCATGATTTGGGACCCCGGCTCGCCCTTGCCTACTCCCCGAATCCTTCTTCCGAAGGATTGCTCAAGGCCCTCTTCGGCGGCGCAGGCAAGACCTCGATTCGCGGCGGATTCGGCATCGTCTACGATCATTTCGGAACCGGGTTGGTCAATACCTTTGACGAAAACGGCGCTTTCGGACTCAACACTGTTGTGGGCAATCCGGCCTCCGTGCAGACCTTGGACGGAAGCGCCCGATTCACCGCGCTGAATCAGATTCCGAACTCAAGTGAAGACGGAGTGCTTCTGAATCCGGCCCCGACCGCGCCGTTCCCTTACACGCCACCTGTCAGCACCCTGAATAACCCCCTGCAGCAAATTACCTGGGGCTTTGACGATAAATTGAGAACACCTTACTCAGAGACGATTGACTTTTCCGTGACGCGCGAACTGCCGGGCGGGCTCACCGTCGAAGCTGCGTATGTCGGACGGCTCGGCCGTCGGTTGCTCCAGCAGCGCGACTTGGCCATGCCGTTGGATCTAAAGGACCCAAAGAGCGGAGTAGATTACTTCACCGCGGCCACCGCGTTTGCAAAACTTGCGCAGAATAACACTCCGGTTTCTCAAGTTCCTAATATGCCGTACTGGCAGAACCTCTTTCCGAACGCCGCGGGGGTGAGCAGCACATCGTGCATCCCCAACGACAATACGCCCCCGGAGAATCCAAGCGCAACGCAGGCGATGTACGAACTGTTCTCCTGCAATTGGGGGCCGTCCACGTTTGGCGCATCCAATTTCGTGAACATCTTCGACTCGTACTGCTTCCCGGCATGCGCCAACATTGGCGGCGTTGACACTCCCTATGCTTTCTACAACACGGAGTTTTCGGCGCTCTATGCGTGGTCCAGCATCGGCAACAGCGCGTACAACGCGGGACAGTTCATGCTGCGCAGCCGGCAAATGCATGGACTGCAGTTCGACTTCAACTATGTGTATTCCAAATCCATCGATGAAGGCTCGGACGCGGAACGAGCAACAACCTTCGGTGGGTTGAGTGCCATTATCAATACGTGGGATCCCGCGCAAATGCGGGGGCCTTCCGATTTCGACCTGCGCCACCAGATCAATTCCAACTGGGTCTATGATCTACCCTTCGGCCAAAGCAAGCGGTTTGGGCACGACTGGAACCGCTTTACTGACGTTGTGCTGGGAGGTTGGGAACTCTCCGGCATCTATCGCTGGACCAGTGGTTTTCCGTTCAGCGTAGACGCTGGCGGGACCTACAACACAAACTATCAACTTGAAGGCAAGGCAGTGCAAATCGGCCACGTGCAACAGGGCCTCACTTACGTTGGCGGATTGCCGTATGCGTTTAATGTCGGCGCCGCCGGACAAGCTGACCCCAGTGGATATTGGGATTCGGTTCTGCGGCTCCCTTATCCAGGTGAGTCCGGCCAGAGAAATAACTTCCGCGGCCAGGGCTTTTTCGGAATTGATGCGGGCATCAACAAGAACTTCCACATTTCTGAGCGTCAAACTCTGCGCTTCAGCGCCAGCGCCTTTAACCTGACTAACTCCGTCAGGTTTGATGCCGGCAGCCTGACGAACAATAGCGCGTTTACGGATCCCAGCACGATTGGTCTTTACTCGAAAACGTTGACCAAGCCACGCGTGATGGAGTTCGCGCTGCGTTACAGCTTCTAGACTTGCTTACAACAAACAAACTGATCGCCGGGAGGCGCGAGCTTCCCGGCGGTTTTCCTTTCAGTCGTTGAGGTGATGCTCTATGTGGCTAGGAACCTGCCGGAGCGCACCTAGAGGTTGATCTCCGGCCAGTTTGTCCTATAGCGTCTCCCACGATTCCGGAGCGGCCGAGGGTTATTCTCTCGGCGAGCGGTTCGATGGGTCGGGCCCGTGGCTCCGGCCCTTTCCTGGCACCATGCGCACGAGCTGTGCTAACCTAGAAGTTCAGCCCGGGATGGTCATCTCACTCCGGGCTATGCGTCGGGGCGTGGCTCAGCCTGGCTAGAGCGCCTGGTTCGGGACCAGGAGGTCGGTGGTTCAAATCCACTCGCCCCGACCACTTTTAAATCCCTGCCATACATTGGTTTAGGCTACCTTCACAACTTTAATTCCGCCCGCGTTTTGTGTACCAACGTGTACCAACTCAAAGCCAAGTCCAGCGCGCTCCGCCCACTCTTGACGGAACGAAACGTCGTCTTTGAGTTTCGAGTACAGGTCGCCGACTTCTTCGGGCGCGTGCCCCATCCAATAGCGCTCCAAGTCTTTTGGGACGCCAATCTTTCTGAGCCACGTTAGCCGGAAACGGCGGAAGGCGTGGAACCCCACGCTCTTAACGCCATGAAGTATCCGAAGGACATTTCGCTGCTGTAGTGGTTTCCCGTCCGCGGTCGCAAACAGATACCCGTTTAAGGACGCGAGATAGCCCCGAAGCTCGCACGCAAAGACCTCGGGTATGTCCACGATTCGCACCGCGTTTGAAGTTTTGGGTTCTTGCTCGGTGCCCCGCCAAACGCTGCGGCGAACATAAAGCACGCGGCAATCTGGCCCGAAGTCGGTCGAACGCAACGCGAGTGCCTCGCCGACTCTTAAACCTGTCGCTGCCAAAAGCGAGAACAGCATCACGTACTTTCGCTTCTTGGTGTTCGACAGAATTTCCTTCAAGTCGGCATCGGTCACGGTTGGCCTGTGCTGCTTGTCCTTGCGGACCACAGGTAGCTGAATGAAGTCGGAATTCCAAGTGCGCGGGTAGACTTGTTCGCCTTCGTCGTTGACCGCCGACGCTACGACGAGCTTGACCACTTGCACGTAGTTCACGATGGTTTTTGCCGAGAGGCCGGCTGCCGACATCTTCTCAATCAGCTCGCGTGCGGCCTTGTTGGAAACGTCTGCCAGTAACTTCTCGCCGAGATTTGGCAAGAGCCAAGCGTTGAGTGCATCTCGCCAGCCGGAAACCGTAGCGGGCTTTACTGGACGGCGCTTGCGTTTGGGCAAGGCCGCAAGCCACCAATCGGCCTGCTGTCGGAACGTGAGCGCAGGAGCCGTGTTTTGGTGGAATGCTTCCTTAGAATTGATACCCTCTCGTTCGAGGAACTCTCGAAGTCGCTGGCGGGCGACGGATTTTGTCCGACAAACGCCAAGCGATATGGTGTGTCGCTTTCTTTCGGAACTGCCTGGCAAATCCTGCCAAAACTTTCCGTAGGCAGGCGCCGTTGCGTCCCATGTTTTTGAGTGCTGTACCACTGTTCCTGCTTGTCCTGTGCGGCGGCTCAATGATGGTCCTCGCCGCCTTGCAGGTACCGCGGAACTTACATACGATGGGGCACACGGAGAATTCAAGCGTTCACAATCGGCCATCGGGGCACACGAATCCTGAAGTGGATTCGGTACCATGCCCAACGTTGGTCGGGATAGGTATTACCGTAGGTGGGTCCCGACTGCTAGAAACAACCGGATACGATTCTGCGGTCGCCAGTCGGGTGGACCGCTATCCTTCTAGTGCCAATAGTATAACTCGACCGTTAAGGTCAATCAAGAGGTATTTAGACCCGACAGCGTTTTTGGTACTCTGTAGTACAAAAGTACGGTGGTGGAACAGCAATTCGTAGTACTAAAAATATCTTTACATTATCGGTAATCATGAGATATCCTATTAGCGTTGGTAAATAGCAAAGGGAAGTTATAGAGTCCGGGCCGTCTCCCACCTTGACCGGACCACACACCGACCAACAATTCAACGTCAGAGGTGTGTGTGAACATGAGTTTGTGTGAGTTCCTTGGTTGTAACCAACCGTTTGACCCTACCAATAAACGCCAGCGATTCTGTTCAGTTCGTTGCCGTTCCGCGGCTTACTATTTCCCGAAGAAGAGAAGTGTACAACAACATAGAAATGTGAGGTTCGCCTCACTCCATCGATACTGTTCTGTAAGTTCGCTTGATGGCCGATATGGTGGGCCCACAAATTTCTCCTCTAAAGTTGTTCCTCCTGTTCTAACCGACCAACAACTCCTGTGTCTTGCCAAAACCAGAAGGGGGGCGAAGTGATAGAAACTCTAGTACGGGAAGAAATGAAGCAACCATCGTTAAGTAACGATGGGAGTCGTTCGGCTTGGCTGGACGAGGGAATTCCGCTACTGCTTTCCGCGATAAGCAGCCAGTGGGACATCGGCGATTGGGCGCTGCGAACACCCGCCGAAGCTAGCCGAGACGAAGTTAGAGAACTTCTAGAGGAAGCAGCACGTGAGAGCGGATACGATGTTAATTCGATTCGTGACCTACGGACTGTTGCCGAGCGCATCCCACCTGAGCTGCGCAAGCGAGGACTCTCCTGGTGTGGCTATAAAGAGGTTTCCAAGCTTTTTGTCCGTGAGAACGGTAAGGTCAGCGCAGAGAAGTCCCTTGCCCTGCGTTCCGAATTCATAGACAAGTTTGCGGCCCTACCGGATGCGGGAATACTAGAGATACGGTCGGCTGTCCGAACAAAGATGGGAAAGGGCCACCCTGCAGCGCAAGACATGGAGACCGTCTCCTTCAAACTTACAACCGCCGAGTTCGCTCGCCTGAGCGCCATCGTCGAAACCGACCCGCTACACGAATCGGTCACCGATTTGGTGCAGGAGCTAGTCCGCAACTTCCTTGCTGACAAGGCGGAGGTAAGCGAATGAAAGTCACAATCAGAATCAACGAGTTCAAACGTGTCCTGGCGGAATCTCGCCATCTAGTCAAAGACAAGGCTTCGATTCCTTTCCTAGCGTGTGTGAAGGTGGACGTTAACAGCCTCAACCGGGCGACAATGACCGGCTTTGACATGAACAAGGCTATCGTACAGTCGTTCGAGGTTCTTGATGGAGAGCCGGGCTCCTTCCTCTTGCCCGCGAAGGAGACACATGACTTCCTAAAAGGCCATGTCGGCGGAACGGCGACGATTGAGTCCACTCTCGACGGTCAACACGTAACTGTCAAAGCAGGAAAATTCCTGATGAAGGCCTGTTCCACATCGGTTTCGTGCTTCCCAGCACTTGAGGCGATGCCAGAAGTCAGACGGACAATTAGCCTGAAGTTCATCAAGAATGTGGTCACACGAGTAGAATCAGCGTGCCACAAAGACCAAAACAGGTTTGGCCCGCCAGCCATTAGGCTGGAGAGTGACGGCCAGAGGCTTCGCGCAATCGGGACCGACGGCTACCGCATTGCGATTGCAGAGGTACTCGGTGACTTGGGAATGTTTACGGTGCTCCTGCCGAAAAACTTCTTGCCGCTCATTAAGAGACGCGCAGGCACGACGGTGCAATTTGCCGAGTCCGAAACGAACTACTTTTACCGAACAGAAAGTGTTTTGCTCCAATGCCGCAAACCGACCACTGCCTTTCCGCGTTACCAGAAGGTGGTCGATGGTATCGCGTTCAAAGGCGCAATCCGGGTGGCCAGTGCAGACCTTAAGTCCGCGATTGTGAACGTATTAAGCGCCGATAAGAAACTGTGGTCAGTTACCTTCGACGTCCGCGGTGAAAGCTTACAGGTGAGCGCAAGCGGCCTGAACAGCGCGCCGGGCTCTTTGGTTGTTGCGTCCGAAGGTAACGCAGAGACCGCGGTCAACCTAAACCCACGGCACGTTTTGGATTTTCTGACACAGGCGCAGGGCGACATCACGATGCACTTCCCGGACGATGCCAGAGGTCCGGTGAAGTTCAGCTGCGGCAGGAGTTTCGAGCATCTACTAATGCCCATGAAACCGCCAGACCCCGAAGCCAAATCTTCGGTCGCGTAAAAAGGTTTTGCCATCTCCACGCAGTTTGTCGGAGCAATTGCTTTTCGAGTGGCCGTAAAATTTAACTTCGACGGTTAAGGCTGGCACTAAAGTCGCCAACCGAACTGGGCCAAGACCAGAGGTTAGAACAAGCGGGGCAGCGCCCAAAACGTTGCCCCAATTTCATTTTGAAGGGGTGTTATGTGACGAAACTAGAATTGCTGAAACGCCTGGAAGTCCTGGTAGACGAGATGAAGGCGGACCGCGCTTACGGGCAAATAACTATTGCCTTCCGGGACGGTGAGCCGGACTACCTGCGCAAAGAAACAACTGAAAAGCTAGGAGTGCAAGGGAACACCCATGCCAAACCAACCTACCGCTGATATCCAAACCCTACTCGCGCACAAAGGTTTCTGGGTGCACGGTTCGCGTGCAGATTGCCCCTACTGCGAGGGCACGAGTATGCGAACTGTTTCGTTCACTGATGAGGTGGCCTACTGCCATCGTTGCCATTGGACGGCGAACCTTGCGCAATTGTCCTGGGACTGCGGGATTAGAGTGCCCGTGCCGACTGAAACCCGCGAACAGTCCCAGGCACGCACGACGGTAGCAAACTTCCAGCGCTGGCTTTCCAAGCGTTACGGAGAAGCCGCGAAACAGGAGTACCACATGGCCAGGCAGGCAAAGCTTGCCGGAGAGGTCCTTGCACGGTTTCCTGACGAGGAGTCCGCGTGGGACGCGCTTGCCAGGTGGTTTCACAAACGCCGAAGCCTTGAGGCTTTCTTTGAACTGGCACAGTGCCGGTCGGGGCGGATAGAACTTTTCAAATTGTGGGTGTCCCATGTCTAGGCCAGAGCGCGACGACTTGATGACACTGGCAAAGGAAATCGCCCTGCCTACAATTCAGCCAAGTGACGAGAACTGGGTTAAGGAAAACTTGCCGACGATTACACGGCTATCCCAGGAGCCGGTCAAATGGGTGGTAGACCGCTTTCACGCATACGGCTGTCTGACAATGCTGGTCGGCGCACAAGGGTCCATGAAATCCTTGCTCGCGACGTACCTGGCACAGGCGGTCGCTGGACATATCCCTGGCCGCACATTCTTAGGGCGGAAGGTAATGCACGGCATCCCTGTGCTTTTCGTTGACCGTGAAAATCCAGAGTGCGAGGTCAGTAACCGAGCGCGGCACATGGGAATCATGGGCAACGCGAACTTCTTTTACTGGGGTGATTTCCTCAAGGGTTCGCATACACCAGAACCGGACGACCCGCGCATCATGGCATTTGCCGAACGGCACAACGGACTCGTCATTTTCGACTCGTTGCAGGATTGGTATGGCAATGAGAACGAGAATGACAACTCGGCGATGGTGAAATTGATGGGCAGATTCCGCGATGTGGCCAGGGCCGGAGCCGGGGTCTTCCTTCTGCACCACTTGAACGCGGCTGGGCTGCGCGGCCGGGGCGGCACTTCCATCGTCAACCTTACGGACATGGCGATTAAGTCCAAGAAGACTGAGGACGACCCGAACGTGGTAGAGCTACGCGAGGAACGTTTTCGCATGGGCGGAGCCTGGGAGATGGATTTTCGTGCGCACTGGGACGCTGGTGCTTTTCACAACTACCAGAAGTTTTACCAATTGGAACTGCTCCGCGACCAGGAAGTGAAGGACGTGATGCGGGACAGAAAGGCTGCGATGGAAGAAGACCGACGAAAGAAGGCGAACAGTGACGCAGAGGACACCGCACAGCTGGTGGCTGAGGCCAGGGAATCGGGAAACGCACTGTCTACCATCGCGAACAAACTTTCCATCTCACGCAAGCGTGCCGAAAATCTGTTCAAGGCAGCCGGGCTCACCTGGGATAAAGATTTGAAAACGTGGTCGGGATTTGAGGATGAATAACCCTGCGCTTCATCGCGTATGTGTATGGGGGTCTATAGTACCACCCCCGTACACATACACGATTCATGTATGCGAAACGTGGAGGAAAAGTGTACACGAACGCATACACGATTTCATACACGAACCGCGTCACACCGTGCAGTTTATTTTGAGGAAATTATGGCGGCAATATCCTACGGCACAAGCCAAGAGCGTGCAGCGAAGAGGTTCCCTTACTCCGGACGAAGCCGGATTCGTGGCGCTGGTGAGCACGCGTTGGTTTTCAAGTGCTACCACCCTTGGCGCGTGAATTTGTATCCCACGGTAGAAGAACGCGACGAAGCATGGCAACGCTTCGAGTTTTCCTACTGCGGTGCACTTCGATGCACACACGACCATTCAAAAGTGGACCTTTGAAATGAAACTACTTCTGGGAGCTAAAGGAGAACGCGATGCAATTCTCGATTCGAGTACGACATGGAAAACTCAAGACGCCAACATTTGTTATTGCCGATGAGAAACGGCTGTCCACGCCGAAAGGACGCGCTGCGGCCATTGAGGAAGTCGTTGCGAAGGCCAAAATGTATTTCGAGCAGTTGAACCACCGGAAGACATCGCCTGCCTTCAAGAAGGACGGGACGGTTTGGCCGCCGACAAACGTCGAATCCTACGCAAGCGAGGAACACGCGGTGCAATCGACCGACGGAGTGGAATTCCGAAGGCACCAATGCTAATCCAATCAACACCAAGAAGCGGGCGAAAGGTAATTGACCTCACTGGACAGACCTTTGGCCGCTGGTACGTCGCCGCCTACGCCGGGACAGTAGGCCAACACCGGAAGTACGGAATTCAACCCGGCAGCCTGGAGGACATATTCCTGTGCCGTTGCCAGTGCGGAACCGAACGGCTGGTGCGGTCCTGGGCCTTACGCCTGGGAAGGTCCAAGAGCTGCGGGTGCCTTCAAAAGGAACAGGCTACCAAACGCCTAGACCTATACAGGCCAAAGGGTAAGCAAACCAGGGCTGTACAGTAGTGTTTATCACTCGATTACAGCCTGAATCCCACGGCTTCGCCGACCAAAGCACCCAAGGACCCATACACACGGCTTGGCTGGTAAAATCAACGAACTCTCAACGACTTACAGTGATTGGATAAGCCCTTTAGAATGAGGCAGTATGGCCCCGAACGTTTCCCCTTGAACATTCCTCCAGGACCGCAGGTTGAGCCGGTCGCGCACCTGCTGGTAATGGCAAATTAAAGTTCAACGGGTGTTCCCACCTTCCGGGAAATGATTCGCGGGGCATCGCGGGTCCTTCGGCATGATTTCGCACCAGGGCCATTCTACTGCCGCCGCACCCTATTCGGCTCTCACCTGTAACTCAAAACTACCCGTAACAGCGCAGTGATTTTCAACGGGCGCAGATTCACCTCTGGGGCGACCCTGTGCGGTCGCCCTGCCCCATTTTAGAAGTCACGCGGCTACCCTGACCGCGAAACACGAAAAGGAGATTCACCAATGAAAGTCCAAGACATAGAACGTAAACACCCGCCGTTCGACATTGCCTCCGGTTTGGCAGAAATAATGCTTCGCCGGGGTGAAGTCGTGCAGGTCATCCCAGAGCCGAAACCCAAACCGATTCCCAATGGCGTCTGGTCCGTACAAGAAGGCCAGGTCGTCGGCGACTTTCGCTATCCACCAGCTTTGCATTTTCACTGTTCGTCATGTGGCCTAAGCATGGCTGGGAACCCAAGCCCAGACCGCCTACCTATGCAGTGTGCAAACCACTGCGAGATTAAGCAGCGGCCGACCGAGGAAGTCTGCGCAAAGTACCTGGAAGCGCGGGCCGCTTACTACGCCAAGGCAAAGCGAAACAGGGTAACACCGTCGGCAGTTAAGGAAGATGGCGCACGCCTGCGTGACGAATTCTTCAAACGCCAGGGTCGCATTTAACGAGGGCACCATGGAAAAACGACTTCTAACTGGCTGTGAGCTACGTGCGGCAGGTGCCGGGAATGTCAAAACCATTTCCGGGTACGCCGCCCGGTACGGTGTGCTTAGCCATCTAATCGGCGGCAAGTTCAAGGAACGCATTGCACGCGGGGCATTTGACGGGGTGCTGGCAACGAAGCCAGATGTAGTTCTTTTGGCCCAGCACGACCCTGCACAGATATTGGGGCGTACCACCGCAGGTACACTTTCTCTCCGTGCGGACAGCAATGGCCTCAAGTTTTCTTGTGACCTGCCGGACACCCAGTGCGGGCGAGACACTTACGAAAACGTACGACTCGGCAACCTCAATGGATGTAGCTGGGCATTTGAACTGGGCGAACGGGACCAGGAGTGGACCGAAGAAGACGACGAGGAAGAGGACGTGCTGGCGAGGGCCAGGGGTTCCCGGCCGCGGGTTATAGTTCGCACCATTACCGGATTCCGCAAACTGTTGGATTGCAGTGTCGTTACTTTTCCCGCCTATCCCTCAACCTCCGTGACTGCACGGTTTGAAGAGGTCGCCGCCGAGTGCCGCAGCTTCGTTGAGAAACTGCTTGGACCGCAGTACGCAACAGCGTCCCGTGCCTTCGTAGGTCTACCGCAATCACAGATTGACGAGATAGTAGACACCCGGGACCTGAACCGTTTCCCCTTGAGCGGGTACGAAAAGAAACAGATTGAGGCCCGCCGCAAAATGCTTGCGAACATTCTCGAGTAACCGATTGTGTACGCACCTGGGCGACCAATCCCAGGAAATCAAACTGAACGGAGATTTACCATGACAGTAGACACGAAAGGGCTGGCGACGCTAATTCTCGAAGCCAGTAACCTTAGCAAGAAACCTCAGCTGACGAAACAGGAAGAGCGGCGCAATGCTTGGCTGCTGGCTTCCATTTCGGCACTGAAACAGGGCGGTATCACCTTGGCCGAACTTGACCATGAAGATTACACCCAGAGGTGCCGACGCGCTGGTGTGGAACCCCGTATGGCGCCAAGCAAACTGACCGCCAGTGCCCGTGAAGTGCGGTCCTGGCAAGCCATGCTGGCCGGAGAAGCCGCGTTCAAACAGGATATGGAAGAACACCGGGACATGACTGAAGGCCCTGCCGCGCCGCGCATTGGCGTAGATTATTCTAGCCTTGGGTACTTTTCGCCTACCGACTTCTTCCCGCAGCTGTTCACTTCCTTGGCGGCACACGACGGCCTGTTTGACGAAGCGAACGTCACCCTCATCAAGTCAACGAACGGCCGCCCCTTGCCGGTGCCAATAGCCTCGGACGTCCAGGAAGTCGCTGACCTCCTCCTCGAGAGTTATGACGGCGGCAGACAAAACATTTACAGCGAAAATCAAACGGTGCTGGGAGCATATTCCTTCTCTTCACCCCGTTTCATCATCTCCCTCGAAGCCATCCAAGACATGGAACAGAGCTTCACTGCCGTGGCGCTTGCAAAGCGTTTCTTTGGCGACCGCATTGCCCGCGGCATTGGCAAGTACCTTGTGAACGGGACCGGCAGCGGTCAACCCACAGGGCTCCTCACGGCTCTTTCTACCCTTGGCGCACCCGTAGTGACCGCCCAGGGCAGCGACGCAAACGATGGCAGCACGGCTACTGGGGCGAACTCCCTTGGCTCGGGGGATTTTATTGCCGCCCTTTCACAACTTGACGAGGCGTACTGTTCTTCCCCGCGTTGTGCTTGGGTCATGTCGAAAAAGACCCTCACCGCCGTTTCCGGTCTCATCGACAAGATGGGCCATCCTATCGAACTGGTGAAGTACGACGACAACGGCAAGGCGACAATCCTTGGAATCAAGGTTGTCATTTGCCCATCCATGCCCGCCATTGACTCCGGCAACGTGCCCGTGGTGCTGGGCGACCTGACCTACTATGCGACGCGGCTGATTACCGACGATGCATCTGGAATTGTGGTATTCCGCGAAGCCCCTGGCGTCATTGAGCAAGGTAACGTAGCAATTCGGTGTTTCGTTCGGGCCGACGGTAACTGCCTGTGGGAACCCGATGAGGCGACTTCGCCGGGCGAACAGCCGACGTGCCCGTTCGTGCAAATCCAAAACGCCTAACACGGCAAAGTAGTTTTGCATTCTCCTATTGCAAGGCGATAACCCAGTGCCGGTCTCATAACCGGATGGCCATAGCGGCTAACACTGGCGAGCCAGCACAAACCCCGTTTCGGTCCTCAAAGGCAGGTGCTCCTGTCAGGGCTACAACGGGGTTTCGTGCGTTTGGTGCCCTAACAGTGCCGCAGTATTTTGCGAGGTACCCGTATGAGTAGTTGGAGCGAACCAGCCTTTGACCGGACTGCTTTTGACAACAAACGAACCAATGTCGTCTCCGCGAAAACACGAATCTCGTTTGCGGACTACGACCGCATACACGTCTTTCGCAAGGCGCAATTTCCTGTGCGCCGCCTACCGCAACCCGTCTGGGCACAAACCGACAAGAGCATGGCCGATGTAATCCTCCTTCACTTAGAGAAAAGGTTCTACATCCACCCCAACCTGGAAGCTACTAATGCGGAGCGCCTGGCCGCCATTGACGTGGCTGCACGGGTCAAGGCTGCCGAGAAGCGTAAGACCCTAGCAAGGATGCTGATTCGCTTTCACGAGGAAGCGGCTGGCGGACTCCCGGAAAAGCAATTGAACATTACCAGGGAACAGATACAAATCCTGGACAGCGAAATTGTTTTGTTGGAGAAGGGAATAGCTGGTGCCGTGACCAGGGTCGCTTATCTCTATTTCCGGTGCGGGTACACCTCTCCCATGTGCGCCGAAGAGATAGGTGCGAAGCCGCCGATGATTCGACAATGGCTGCGCAAGCTTTGTTTCAATGCCGAAGGCAAGCCCACCTCGCACAAACACGGGCCGTCAAAAGTCTAGGGCGTCTGATTCTGTAACGCGACCAGTATTGACGTTCTTGAAGTTCTGAATGCCAGCTGAGATATGGTGCAAGACGTAGGCACTGCCACTTCTCATTGATTGGGAAAACGGCGTTGAGGTAGCATGCTTTTGCCGCGCAAGGTACAAGTAGAAGGACTCCACGATTTGCATCCGCTTATAAGAGGGGACATGTTTCTTAATTCTCTCGAACTTCATGGCTTCCGCAGCATTTCGGGCTACGTCAGCCTCCATGAGCGGTGTGGTTGGGATAACACCAAAGAGATATTCAAATTGGCGCGCCAAGACCCGCAAGTGTATGAAGCCTGATGCCGAGATTCGAACTGAATCTTGAAAAGTAAGGCTTGTAAAATTCATATGGTCAGCCGTTACTAGCCGCCTCTTGAGGAGCAGGTTCAGACCTGCCAAAACGTCGGCCGGCACATATCCCATACGCTGGAGTTCGTCGGCAACGTGTTTGCCGCTGAAGTACCCCTCGAGACCAATTTGGCCTTTCCGCCTACGATTTATCGCTAAGTAGAACAAGGCTTCCACCAAGAGAAAGTTGTCCGGCTTTTGCCAGTCAGGGTCGAAGTCGAAGATATTGGAAATGAATCCGCTGCTTTCGCTGAAATACTCGTAGTCCGTTCTCATTAAAATCTTCAGGACATTTTGTTCAGTGATGGGGGTGGCACCTGCTCCGAGAACTGTCGAAGTAATGGCCGTTTCGCTCAAGTGACCTGAGGTAATGATGCTAACGAACATCTCCAAGGCGTGACGTACGTCCCTCCCCGCAAGGGCTTCAAGCACACGTGAAATGTTTCGTTGTCGGTCAAAAAGGTCGTGATACAGCCCGCTAAGGAATTGCTCCAGTCTAGCCTTCGGATAAGTGACTTTGGCCCCACTCTCAATCCGATAGGACTGGGTGGGTGGTACGTTGGCTTGCAAGTATTCGAGACTCAATTCAAGTCGGCGCTTGACTACGTCCACGAAGCGGGGTGGGGTTATGTGGAATGTGATGCCAGTTCGGTAGGCGTCTAGCGGGGGCTTGTTCTTGAATCTTTCATAAGTTTCGTCGCGCATCTGGAGAATCACAAAGGCGTGAGACATCTGCAAAAACCAGAGAGTTAACTGAAACGCATTCAATTGACTCTCCAGGTCAAGCCTGTCGACGTTGTCCATCACGACGACCAACACTTCCCGACGCCCTCCGAGGATGTATTCCGAGAGTCCTCGTGCGTACTCTTGCGGACTGTCTTGCCAGGCGGCTAGGTCCCGGGCGCGTGCAAGCGCTGCTTCCTGAGGCGATGAACGCCCGAGGTCATCATAAATGGACTTCCTGCGTTGAAGATTGTGAGAGAAAATGCCTCGGAGAACGTCACCTTCCGCCATGTCGATTGACGGATTTTCCGCCTCGAAGCCGTCCACAAATGCTTGGCATAGCCAGTTTTCAGCATCACGAAGGTTCGCAGGCCCCTTATTGAAATCTATAAAGGACCACATGGTCCTTTGCGCTGCTACCTCGGGTTGAAGGAGCTCTTTATATCGACGAATGAATAGAGACTTACCGCTTCCGACAGACCCCTGGATGATTTGTAGCTGGCCTGAGGCAGGACGCACGCGGTCAAACTCCGCAATCGCACTCGCTACTTTAGTTTCCCGGTGTTTTCCTGGCTCAAGCTCCTCCACGATTGAACTACCCCATATAGACTGCCTCTCCTTCAGGAGCGCCTCGAGTATTCTGTCGTATTCTGTCACTTCGGACGAGGAGACATAGGCCCTCTCGATGATTTCGCGGTTTTGCTCGGGCGTTTCCGAAGAAAAATATCTTCTTAGGACAGGGGAAAGTTCTGCCGCAAACGAGTTCACGGGGCAGCGTGCATGGAGTAGCGCTTGTCCTCCAGCAAGATTGTATGCGTAGCGCACGTCGTGGGAGCGGACCTGCGCAAGACATTCGTTCGCATGCGCCTCGACTACGGTGTAATTGAAACTCGCACCCACTTGCGAAAGTGCTGAGGAGTTCTGCTTCAAGTCTTTTACCTGAAGCCTCAAAATTGGCTCGCAGTCCCAATATCCGCACAGGAGGGTCTGCCCGTTGCAGGACAGAATGAAGCGACACGGGTTGAGGTTTGTTCTATAGACTTGATTTAGATGACGAGCATATAGACTAGCGTCTCGGTAACCCTCCTCTACCGCGACATCTGGGGCTTTTGCCTCTACCACCATGGCTGGAAAGCCGCAAATCCAAATTGTGTAATCAGGATAGTAGCCGAGTTGCTTCCCGGAGGCTTTGTCCAACTGTGTAGGGGACAAGTACTGTTTGGTGTAGATGCTCCCTTCGGGTATGGCGAGATATTGTGTACCGGTTAAGAGGGGGTAGACGACTTTCTGCTCTACGTCGCTCTCTGTCTGAAGGACAAGGCCGTCGGTGTCAATGTGCATGGGTTTACAAACTGCTTAGGTAGTAGAAAGGGGTTTGGCCTTTCGAGCTTGAATTTACGCCAACACCTGACTGGTGCACAAGCGAAATGGAAGTATTCTTGGGAGTGTGGACAAGGCGCCGGCAGAATCAACGATTGATTTGGGTGCCACCCGCGTCCCGCGTTGGGAGGCGCTAAACTACTCTCAAACGCTAGGGTACCCCAGCTTCACTACGCGGCCGTGCTGCACATCGAAGCCATCCTCGGTAAGTAACTCGAAAAGCCAGTCTCTCACGGTGGTGTCGGTCGCCTTATCCCAAAGGAACTGCCATTGTGCCTGCGTTAGCATGCGCACCTCCGGGACCAGGGTCACGCGGATGCGCGGGAGATTGCCACCGAATTCAAATTACCAGGGGAAGAAAACTATGCGCGGGTATGGGAACCGTGCCCGGACCCCGTTTGCGTGCCAGGGAGGCTTACAGCGCGTGATTTTGGGGTGCCTACAGTCCTCGAGTAAAAGGTAAGGGCCAGGCACCCGTGGAAGGCACCCGGCCCTGGTACAACTGGCGGACATTACTTCGCTTCAGCCTTTTTCGCAGCTTCACAGGCGGCCTTACGCTTCGCCTGCTCGGCGGCGTACTCTTTGGGAACCTTCGTGGTCAAAATCCGGTGGCAGTACACGTGGGACATTTTCTGTTCGGCGGCGAGTTCGGAAATGGTTTTGCCGTGTTTCAGGAAGCCTTCGATAACGGCGGCCTGGTCGTAGTGCTTGGCGTCGCCCTTGCTCACGACCGGCTTGGCGGCCTTGGCCTTGTGCTCTTCGACGACCTTGGGAGTAATGCGGGCCGCTGCCTTGTGCGCCTTGTCGATTTCGTTTTTCATCTTGCGCACCGCGTTCGACCTACTCATGCCCTTCGCCATGTAACCCTTAATGGTGGTTTCCTGCTCGACGGACCAGCCTTTTGCTATCGTCGTGGTCATTTGTTTGTCTCCTGTGTGGGCTGTTGCCCTACACCCCTAACCTCTGCTTGCGCGCAGGGTTTGTCTCCGAGCAATCGGTTTCGGTGGAGCCGACCCGTTCGTGTCAGTACGAAAGGCTCGGCGATTTTCGGCTGTGGGAGTCGTTACTCTTTAGCAAGGGCTGCTCTCCGGGTAATCGGACTTCTTCGTACCAGGACCCACTTTACCGATTTCCGCGTTAATCGGGAGTTGGGCTTTCCATTACTGTCCACACCTTCCGATCAGCGGCTTGCGGAAGTGACTGGTTGGGATTAGGCTCTGAGGATTGTAATGAAGCCTTTGATCCTAGCTCTCGGTGTTGTGTTTGCGTATGGCGGTGTGAGCGCCCAGACGACTGGCTGGCAGCCATCGCCGGGACATACGCAGGTGGCGATATGGCCGGGCGTGGTGCCGGATGCGGCGGCGGTGGTTGCAGCGGGACCCGAAACGGCTGAGATGTCCACGAATCTGATCGCCGGCAAGCCGTGGCAATTCGTGGGGAATGTTTCGCGCCCTACGATGACGGTCTATTCGCCAAGCGGAAAGAATACGGGCGCTGCGGTAGTCGTGTTTCCTGGCGGGGGCTATGAGATTCTGGCCATCGATCTCGAAGGGACGGAGGTCTGTGACTGGCTGACAGCCAAGGGGATCACTTGTGTTCTGTTGAAGTACCGCGTGCCGGGTGCGCATCTGTCTCCGGAATCGGGGGCATATCCGAAATCACCGATGGCGCTCGAAGACGCGCAGAGGACGGTGGGGTTGGTGCGTTTTCACGCCGAGAAATGGCACATTGATCCGCACAAGATCGGAGTCCTTGGATTTTCCGCAGGTGGACACTTGGTGGCCGCAATCAGCACGAATTTTGAGAAGCGCCTGTACACGGCCGTGGACGCAGCCGACAAGGAAAGCTGCCGCCCGGATTTTGCAGTGGCTCTGTATCCCGGGCACCTGCTCGAAAATACCTCGAAAGAGTTTGAGTTGAATCCGTATGTTCCTGTCACGGGCCATACGCCTCCTACGTTTCTGCTGCAGGCTACGGATGATCCGGTTGATACCGTGCAAAACTCGCTCGTTTACTACATTGCTCTGAAGAACGCTGGGGTTCCCGTGGAGATGCATTTGTATGCGCACGGCGGGCACGCGTTTGGGCTGCGGCACACGGAGCTTCCGATCACGGGATGGCCACAGTTGGTAGAGACGTGGCTGGGGGCGATCGGAATGATTCCGAAGTGATTGGTGCTTGAATCGCGCTAGCACGGAATGCCTGTACCTGCCCGGTTAGTCGGCTTCCCGGACAAGTTCGTTCCAGTACCCACTCCGGCGGTAAGCGCGTTTATCAGGACCTACGGTGGCCGTCCGTTGGGAACGACCGCAATTTCTTGGTGTCTAAATGTCTATGGCGAGTCGCGCAATCGTTTGCGGCTTCTTGTTCTTTGCCCCTTTAGTCTACTCACAGAACAACCCTGTCGATAGACCTGCCTCTGATTTCAATTCGAGTGGCATCGGCCTGACAGAAACGCTGCTCAGGTTCTCCCATCAACAGAATCTGCGAATCGCAGTTGAATACGTTGACCGAGCATCGATGGACGAACCCATCGCCGTCAACCTGCAAAACAAGACGGTTCGCCAGAGTCTCGATGCAATTCTGCGCCATGGTCGCGGATACAGTTGGAGATTGCGAAATGGAGTCATCGAAATCACCAACCGTCTTGTGTCAAAACACACCGAGAGTCAGTTTGATACGGTAATCCCTGTCTTTACGATTCCTGATAAAGAGACCACCAAAATGGCGTCTGTGATGCTGTGGTGGAATCTGCAACTCAAGCTCGACAAAACTCTGAAAGGATTCGCAGGAGACGTTATGGGAGACGCGAGGGCGCCGAGAGTGAAAGGCGCGACGCTGCAGGACCGAACGGTCCGAGAAATTCTTGCCTATATTGTCGTCAACAGTGACGCGGAGGGCTGGATTGTGCCGGGACCTCCGGAGTGCGTCGGCTTCACTCCCTATTGTGGTCTGTGGGTCCTGATTGAGGGAGAGCCAACCGACCCTTCGTACAAGATTCTTTTGCGGAGTATCCGTGAAAACCTGTGAAGAGCTGCAGCCAGGTTCACTTAGAGAGTCCTAGGTCCCGGTTAGTCGGCTAATCGGACATCTCTAACAATGTCGGCCCTGTCAAATACTTTTTGAGCGCACTTCGCCGTTCACTCCGAAGAGTGGTCTTCCTTGCTGTCTTTTGACCTCTGCGCATCGACGACCACGGCTCGCTCGTAATCTTTGAGTCGGGTTCAGTCCGACCCAAACATCTCTTCGATCAAAACTTCGACCATGATTACTTCTTCAAACTCCCTTTGCAGGGAGCGGGATGCCCAATCAAGTGGACGACGCTCTACTTCACGCCATGTCCGATTCCGAGCTGTCCCGCGTACGAACCGAACTCTAACGACGGCGAATACTCACATCCATTCCGCCACATCCAGTGCAACCGAACCGCCAGCCGGCGTCCCATCGCTACCTTGGCAATGCTTTTGTGTCGACGCATCGCCAAGTGAATGTAGCGACGTCGCCACTCCGGATTGATTCGTGCTGCCGCCTGGGCTGCCTCTACCAGCAAGAATCGCAACAAGGAATTGCCTTGCTTGCTGATGTGCCCCAATCGTTGTTTGCCAGCACTAGACTCCTCACACGGAATCATGCCCACGTACGTGCCGATCTGCTTGCCGCATTGAAACCGAGCCGGAGTTCCGATGATCAACACATAGGCGAGTGCCGTAAGCGGGCCCACGCCAGGATGAGTCATCAGCCGCAGCACCTCGGGTCGCTTCCTGGTTTCCCGCTCGGCGGCTGCGGTTAACTCCTCGATCGTCGGATTCAACCGGTCCAGCAACTCCAACAACTCTTGCCGACGTCGACTCGCCCAAGGAGCTAACGAGAGTTTTTCTAACTGCGCTCGTCCTTGTTCGCTGAATAGTTTTTTCTTCCAGCGATAGCCCTCGTTCATGGCCAACGCCTGAAGCTGATTCATGATCCGCGTGCGCATCTGCACCAGCCGATGCCGGTGCCAGAGGAGTTGCCGTAGATCCCGATTCTCCGGACTGGGTACCCAGATTTGCGGAAAGTTATCCTCCCGCATCAGCCTGAGTAAGAGTCGGGCATCCTCGCGGTCGAACTTCTGCTTCTTGACTCGCTTGGCCTTGATCTGTGCTGGATCGCCGATCCACAGCTCGAAACCTAATTCAGCGAGTAGCCGCTCGAACCAGCGTGAATATCCGGTAGCCTCCATTCCTACCCGCACGCAGATTCCTCGCTGCTTCAGGTCTCGATAGAATTTCTCTGCTTGTCCATCACTGTGGTTTAGTTCCTGTTCACCACACTCACCAGTCTCTTCCATAAAAAATGCAATCGTCTGAAAGCTCGGGTGGTAATCTACGCCTATAATCATCATGTTCGGCTCCTTTCTCCCGAGCCTGCGGTCGTCGATAAACCACAGTCTACCCGGGTCGAGGAGCCGACATTGTTATGCAATCAAGTTCGTACTGGGACCGACCTGCCGATAATCGGCTCAAGGGCTTCGAAGAATATTGCGAGAGATTCCGGACGGTATACAACCCATGTATCCAAATTAGGGGTTATAAAATGCTGTGACGTGGCCTGTGGGCGACTCCGCGTTTTGTGTACCATGTGTACCAACTAAGGCAGGGATTTTTGGGTGGCGCGGTTTGTAAGTGCGGTACCCACAAGGCTTTAGATTTTTCGACTCTCCGGTTCGGGACCAGGAGGTCGGTGGTTCAAATCCACTCGCCCCGACCACTTTCACCCCTAAAAACCGTTATCAGAGTTCATAGATTGGATCAGTTCGGATGGCGGGCGCGAAACTCCCCGAGACACTTCCGGGCTGTATCCAGTTCCGAAAACCGGCTGCCTTCCTGTTCCACCAGGTAGTATTCAACTCCGCCCGCGCCCTCCGCGGCCGCGAAGATGTTTTTCCAGTCGGCAACGCCCTCGCCGAACAAAACCGCGTATCCCTTCGCCGGGTCAGGCGACCAATCCTTGCAATGCAGCGAGCGAATTCTCCCCGGATTTGCGCGAATCCAGGCGACGGGGTCCGATCCGGCTTCAACGCAGGTACCAACATCCAACTGCAGCATGATCGCGGGTTTCGTGTTCTTCGCGATAATCTCGATCGGCCGCGCCTTCATGGGTAGATCCGCAGCCGGAGTGAACTCCAGTTGGTGGTTGTGATAGCCCGCCTTCAATCCCGCTGATTCCAATTGCTCGGCCGCGAAATTCAGCGTCTCGGCCACCGCCTTCCAGCCGTCAACGCCCGGCTTCGGTTGCGCCGAAGCCATCACCATATACTTGCTGCCCAGAATCAAATTGAAGTCGCGTGCCTTTGGGAGATTTTCTCTGTTGAAGAAGGAGCTGTCGTTGTGCGTCGAAAAGCACCGAATCCCCAGATCGTTGAGGAGCTTTCTCGTCTCCTTTGCCTGGCTCTCAGTCCAATCAAAATACGGCGCGTAGAATTCCACTCCCTGGTAACCCATCCCAGCCACCGCTCGCAGCGTGGCTTGGGGATCGCGCTTAAGTTCCTCGCGAACGGAATAGAGCTCCAGCCCGACGGGAATGGTAGTTGCGGCGCGAGCATTCAATGCCCACGGAAGGATCGCGGAATAAGTCAGAAACCTGCGGCGCGAAAGAGTTGGTAAAGTCATGGCCAAATCCTACCGCAGAATTGGCAGGATTTCATGGCAATTCGAGAAACCTCAGAAAGCCCGGAAGTTCACGAGCAAGGCTGCAACAGGACTCAATTATTTTGCGTGCCCAATCGCATTTTCCTTGTAAGCCTTCTGCAGGACGAAGAAGACCTTTTTCTTGTGACCATCCTGGGAGATGAGTCCCTTGCGATTGTAGAAATCCTGTATTTCCGGCAGCAGCCGCAGTGGCGAGCGAAAGTCCATCAGCAGCCACGGGCTCATTCCCCGCAATTGCGGTATCTGGTTCAGCATGACGAACTGATGTTCGTAGATATTGGCCTGAAATTCTTCTGTCCAGCGGGTAGAGACATCACCATGCAGGCCGGCCTTTGCGCCGCCGCCGAATTCGCTCATGATGAGCGGTTTTTGATAGCGAATATCCCATTGGGTGTGATCAGCGTCGGCGGCCGTATATTCGTACCAGCCAATGTACTCATTGGTTCCAAGCACGTCCAGGGCGTCACCCAGTGGATCGTCGACAATTTTGGTGTTGCCCTCGGTGCCCACCAGCAAAGCCGCCGTGACGAGGCGGCTGGGGTCCAGTTGGTGAACGTCGCGCGCCAGCGTTGTGAGAAATGCTGTGCGAGGCGGAGTGGCAGGTGTTTCATTGGCGACGGACCAGAGAATCACGGAGGCTTTGTCGCGGTCGCGGCGAATCATTTCCGACAATTGTGACTTTGCTTTGCTCAGCACCACCGGATCCTCGAAGTGACACTCCCAATAGACTGGTATTTCCGACCACACCAGGATGCCCATGCGGTCGGCGAGCCGCGTCATGCGCTCGCTGTGCGGATAGTGTGCCAGGCGGACATAGTTCCCTCTCAGTTCGTGGACCCATCCGAGCAGAGTTTCGGCGTCCTGTTCACTGAATGCGCGGCCGGTACGATACGGAGCCTCGGCGTGCACACTAATGCCCTTCAGGAAAATTGGCTGGCCGTTCAGAAGTATTTGTGTTCCACGCGTTTCGATGGTGCGGAATCCCATCTCATCTTCCAGCCGGTCTTCTCCCGCCGTCAGGATCACGCGATAGAGCACAGGATGTTCCGGCGCCCAAAGCTGCAAGTTGGCATCCACGAGATGAATTTGGGCCTTTCCGTCTTGCTCCGTTTTGGCCGTGATTCCAGTGGACCGTCCCTCTTTTTCCAGGGTGACCTTGATTTCTGATCCAGTGGTCGCGCCAACAACATGCACCCAGCCTTCAATCTCATCCGTCGTTCCTCGCTTCAGATGAAGATCGAATTCATCGATGTAGCGGTCTGGAACTTCGACGAGTGAGACTTCGCGGGTCAGGCCACCATAATTCCACCAGTCCGTCTTCAGTGTCGGCACACCATCCGCAAGTCTGGTGCTGTCCACGGCGATGACGGCGAAGTTATTGCCGTCTCGAAGGGCTTGCGTGATTTCGCAATCGAACCCGGTAAATCCTCCTTCGTGTTCGCAGATGGCCTGGTTGTTGATCCAGAGGTAGGAGCGATAGTTTGCTGCTCCAATGTGCAGGAAGACGCGCCTGCCCGGGGTATTGTGGTACGCGAAATCCTTTTCGTACCAAAGCGGCCCTTCGTAAAACATCAGCGACTCGCGTTGGGTGTTCCAGTCTCCGGGAACTTGCAGGGTGGGAGACTTTGCGAAATTGTACTCGATTGGGCCGGTGGAATCGGTTTGTGCCAGATTTCGTGCAAAGCCGGTGCTTCGGGCTTTTCCATTCGAGTCGTACAAACCGTTTCCGTATGGATCAACGATCACGTGCCACGCACCATCCAAACTAACGGTATGCCGGTGATCCACGGCAGCCAGTACCGTGGAGGGTAGCGCTGTGGCCTCGTCCGCGGATAAGGCGGCATTCCGTGAAGTGGGAATGAGCATGCACAGTGCAAGTCCGATGAAACAAGCAATGCGCCCGGTTTGGTTATGAAGGTTCCGGAGGCGAACACTTGGCAACGCTGAATTGCAAAACATGGGATCTCCCTTCAAGACACTTCACGCGGCCAGAGAGTCAGCGCCCGGCAACGTGCCAGACGCCTGCTGGACAGCTCAGGTTCAAATCCGCTTGCCCCGACCCGCTGCTAATACTTCGATTCAAACACGTAGCTGCCGGAGCCAAGCTTCGCGGTAACGGCATCTTCCAATTGCAGTACGTGAGAAACGCCGGGGCTCGCTTGGATCGGCGTTCCACTCTCGGTGACCTGCTCCAGTTTGGCTTTGGGCAGACGCACCGTGGCTGTCGTGTTCGCAGGTATTTCCACGTGAAGCGTGAGTTTGCCGTCTTTGATCTCCCACGCGCTTGCGACCTGGCCATACATGCTGTGCACGGAGGCCTTCACAAACGTTAGCCCGCCGCCGGGGCGCGGCTGGATCAAAATGTGCTTGTAGCCTGGGTGTTGCGGGTCAATATCGATTCCGGCCGAAACGCGGTACATCCATTCGCCGATGGCGCCGTAAGCGTAGTGATTGAAGGAGTTCATGCCTTTGTCCTGGAAGGAGCCGTCGGGCTTGATGCCGTCCCAGCGCTCCCAGATGGTTGTTGCGCCCTTCGTTACGGGATACAGCCATGACGGATAGTCCTTGCGGTTAAGCAGCATGTAGGCTTCATCGAGATAGCCGTAATCGCTGAGGACCTGGCAAAGCAGAGGCGTGCCGAGGAATCCCGTGGTGAGATGCCCAAATTTCCTAACGTCTTGCGCCAGGCGGTCCGCAGCGCCTTTCCGTTGGGCTTCGGGCAAAAGGTCAAAAGCCAGTGCGAGCGAATAAGCCGTCTGGGTGTTGGAGGAAAGGCGGCCATTCGGCGTGACGAATTCCCTTTGAAATGCGACTTTGATCTTTTCCAGCAAAGTAGCGTAGTCAGCGGCGTCCTCCGTTTTGCCGAGGATTTGCGCAGTTTGTTGAAGCAGAGCCGTGGACCGCGCGAAGTACGCCGTCTGGATCAAGTCCTTGTCCGTGGTAGCGCCCGGATAATCGGAATTGGTGGTGGCGAAAGCCAGCCAATCACCAAAGCTGAAGCCGCTGCTCCAGAGGCAGCGATCGCCCGCTTCGCGCCGCATGTATTCCACCCAAGCTTTCATGCTCGGGTATTGTTCTTCCAGAATGCGGCGGTCACCATACGAGAGATACATCGTCCACGGCACGACGGTTGAAACGTCGGCCCAGCCAGCCGAAGCGGACTCTCCCTTGCGGGTGCGATGCGACAGCACGTTGGGAATGACATAGGGGACCGCACCGTCATCCTGCTGATCGAGGGCAACATCCTTCAGCCATTTGGTATAAAACGCGGCTGTATCGTGATTGAAGGAAGCGGTGCGGGCGAAGACCTGGGCGTCACCGGTCCATCCCAGGCGCTCATCTCGTTGCGGGCAATCCGTGGGAATGTCAAGGAAATTTCCTTTTTGCCCCCAGATGATGTTGTGCTGAAGCTTGTTCAGCAGCTCATTGGAAGTTTCAAAAGTACTGGAGGGCTGAATCGCCGAATGGACAACCACGCCCGCGAAGTCATCGAGAGAGGGTTCACCGGGCCAACCGCTCACAGCCACGTAGCGGAACCCCTGGAAAGTGAAGTGGGGCTCAAAAGTCTCGACGCCCTGGCCTTTTGCCGTATAGCGAATAGTCTCTTTTGCGGAACGCAGATTCTCCGTGTAGAAATTGCCAGCGCTGTCGAGCACTTCAGCGTGTCTCAGGGTAATCGTGGTGCCTGCGGGCACGGTCACATGAAAGCGCACCCAGCCGACCATGTTCTGACCCATGTCAATGACCGTATCGCCAGCCGGAGTCTTCAGAATCTTTACAGGTTTTAGTTCCTGGATTTCGCGCACGGGCGGGCCTGCGGGAGCAACCAGCTTGGCCTTCGCGGAATCGAGAGGCGTAACGCCCTTCCAATCCTTGTCGTCGTAGCCGGGAGTGCTCCAGCCTGCCCGTTCCAGACGCGCGTCATACGTCTCGCCGTCGTAGATGTCCGAAAGCAGGATGGGGCCGGTCGCTGCCTTCCAGTTTTCATCGGTACTAACGACTTGCTGCTTGCCGTCCTTGTAAGTAATCACGAGTTGCGCCAACAATCCGACCCGCGTGCCGTACGAATTCCGCTTATTGTCCCAAGTCAGATTGCCGCGGAACCACCCATCTCCCAACAAAGCACCCAAGCAGTTCAAGCCAAGCTTCAAATCCGACGTGATGTCGTAGGTCTGATATTGATAGCGAAAATCGTACGCGGTCCAGCCGGGGGTGAAGTATTGATCGCCGACTCGCTTTCCATTGAGTTCGAGTTGATAGAGCCCCATGGCCGATGCGTACAGACGGGCGCTTACGACGTCTTTCTTCACCCGAAATTCCCGGCGTAGCATCGGCACGGGATTCGATTTCGAGGTGTCTTCCTGAAGATTGGGAGTGATCCAGCGCGCTTGCCAGTCTGCATCGTGGAGGAGACCCATTTCCCAAAAGGCGGGAGCGCTCCAATCCGAAGTGCGGCCCAGATTGTCCGTGACGCGCACTTGCCAGTAGTAGCGGCGGCCGGTTTCGAGCGCAGGTCCCTGGTAGACAACCTGAATGGAAGCATCCGATGCTTGCTTGCCAGAATCCCAGAGCAGTTTGTTTTTGTTCAGGTTCTCTTCGGAAGTTGCCAGGCGGATCTGGTAGGCCGACTGCAGCGTGCCGCGTTCCGAGGAAACCAATTCCCAACTGAGCCGGGGCTGCAAGATATCGATACCGACAGGATTGGACTTGTATTCGCACCGGAGATTGCTGATAGTCAGCGGTGTGGCGGCCAAGGCAAATGAGGCCAGGGGAAGTGTCGCGGCTACAAGGGCAATAAAGATCAAAAGAATTTGCGGACGGCGCATGGAGACCTCTCTGGAGCATTCACTGAGCATCCATCCCCACTCGAAGGTGTTGCGGTGAACGTGTGCGATCATCAGGAAACACGCGCGGCAGGGCTGACGCCTTCAATTGATACACGCGGGGCAGGTTAGCTGTCAATCCAAACCAGAAACAATTTCAACACACTTCACCGGCGGCAAGGGCAACTTTAGATGAGTCATACGCTTGCTTTGAATTGGCAAATGGAAACAACTTAAAGGAAATCAAATGAGCGGACAGGTCGTCCCCTATCCCAAAGACTCACCCGCGTTACTCAAGAACTCTTCCTGTCTCATTGCGGACTTCGTCCGCCTTGCTCCGTACAATCCGCCCTGCTAAGTCTATTCACGCTTCGCCACCTTTCGCGGGATCACTTGCGTCCGAGAGGGTTGCATCCGAAAACTGGGATGCGCATGGCCGTTCACAATGCCAGACGGGACGCCAGCTATTTCACCATTAGCGGTGGTGATGGATCCCCCCTCATGGCGGATCTCCCAGCGCTAATCCCCGCAATTCGTTCTGAGCGAGCCGAGGAACTCGCGGGCATAGGAAGGATGCTGCGAGACTCCATCCGCAACATCTCGCGCGGATCTGGAGCGGGCGGTCATGTCCTTCAGAGCGCGCCTTCTCCGCGTTCCCCGTTGCGGATACGAATGGCGTCATCCAGCGTGGATACGAAAATCTTGCCGTCGCCGATCTTTCCGGTCTTCGCGGCCTGCAGGATAGTATTGATGACCTGCGCCGTCTGCGCTTCGGGTAAAGCCAGTTCGAGTTTTACCTTTGGCAAAAGGTCCACGGAGTACTCCCGCCCGCGATACGTCTCTGTGTGGCCCTTTTGCCGACCGTGTCCCCGTACTTCCGATACCGTGATTCCTTCTATTCCAATTTCCCGCAGGGCCTCTTTCACGGACTCAAACCGCGACGGCTGAATGATTGCTTCAATTTTCTTCATGCATTTCCCCTCTCGGTAGAAAGTTCCTTGCTTCTGGAAGGCGCACCCGCGCCTGGGAACCGGCAAGCTTCGTGGCAGAGATAATGCACTTACTTGTGTGCTACGCCAATCACAAATTATCGATTTTGCAAATAGAAAGTTTGCGTTGGCATTCCCAAAGCTTCGCCGCTACATTTCTCCGCCAAGCACCGTTCAGTCGTTTTCTCAGGCCCTTAGACTCAAGCCCTCCGGAAGCGGGGGAAGAATAGGACACTAGATGCGCTTTCGCTCCGTCTGTTGTTGCACATTACTAGCGTCACTTTTGGGTGTGCCCGCGCTTGCCCAGACAAGTTCTCCTCCCGCAGAGCAGTCTTCACCTGGCACATCTCAGGGTATACAGGCGTCGGCGCCGCCCCCCGCGGCTCCCCAGGAGGGTGCCCCTCAGGCCCCAAGTGCCGAAATTCGTGTAGCCCGGACGACGGAGGACATTCGCGAACGCATCTTGCTGGATCGCATTGACCAGTTGGAGAAGCGCCTGTCGGAATTGGAGGCACGCGGCAACTCGTCAACAGCAGCGCCCGCGACTTCGACGCAGAGCCAAGCTCCAGCCGCGACCCCAACTCCGGCTGCTACCGCCGCTACGCCCCCAGCGCAGAGCCCCGCTCCTGCTGCGGCTCCCGAGGCTACGCCGACCTGGTCAATAGGTCCCATCGATTTCAGCGGCCTGGTGGATGGCTATTATGGCTTCAACGCCAACCATCCCGCCTCCTCGATGAACCAACTGTACAACTTTGATGTGAAGGCCAACCAGTTCAGCCTGAACATGGCCAAGCTCAGCATGTCTCACACGGCGGACCCGGTAGGTTTCCAGGTGGACCTCGGCTTCGGACGCGCTTTTGACATCATTCACGCAAGCGAACCAAACGATGCGCCAAGCATCCTCCGCAACGTCGAGCAGGCATATGTAAGTTTGAAGCCCGCGGCGCTGAAGGGCCTGGAGGTTGACCTTGGCCAATTTGTGACCAGCGCCGGGGCGGAAGTCATCGAAACCAATTCCAACTGGAACTACTCTCGCTCTCTGCTGTTCGCCTGGGCCATTCCGTATTATCACTTCGGGATTCGCACCTCCTTCCCCGTCGGCAAGCACTTCACCGGTGGGGTTCAGTTGATAAACGGCTGGAATAACACCGAGGACAACAATAGCGGAAAGACGCTGGGGCTTACGGGGACGTTCACGACCACCAAATTTGCCTGGACCAACACTTATTATGGCGGCCCGGAAAACCCGGGCACGAACACAGGGTGGCGCCAACTGTACGACAGCGTGCTGCTGTTGACGCCCAACAGCAAGTTCAACGCTTATCTCAACTTGGATTACGGCCAGAACACGAGCCCCTTGAGCCTCTCGGAGTCCACGAGCATCACGGAGACCACTGCCAACTGGTACGGCATTGCCGGCGCGCTGCACTTTCAGCCAACCAGCAAGTGGTCCTTCACTCCGCGCATCGAGTGGTTCAAGGACAGCGAGGGTTTCTCGACCGGCAGGGCGCAGGACTTGAAGGAGATCACCCTCACCGGCGAGTACAAGATGTTGGCGGGATTTCTCGCACGCCTCGAGTACCGGCACGACTGGTCGAATCAGCCGTTTTTCGACCGAGGCATCGATCCAGCCTCCAGCAAGAGTGAAGATACGGTCGCTCTAGGCTTCGTCGGATTTTTCGGGCCCAAGCGGTAGCTGTACGTTTGCTTCGGATCTTGTGCGTGTTGGTGTGCTGTCTTGAATTTAAATATGGAGGGAAAACGCGATGGGAGCAAATCCCACACAAGCTGTCGGAATCACGGCCTTTTTGCTTGGGTTCACGGCTCTAGCCGGGGCAATTTATGCAGGAAGTGTTCTTCTCTACATAGTTGCCGCAGCCTTTCTGGCCGGATCGATTGCAATATTTCGAAAAGTTAAGCCGCTGGAACAAGCGGAGAATTGAGGAAAACGAGCCATGATTCTTGTCGGGATACTTCTGACGCTATTGGGATTTGTGATCAGTGTACTCAGTCTAGCCGTGACTTCCTCAGTCGGAGGACGGCTGGCGATGGTGCTCGTCGGACTGGCGGTGAGCCTGTTCGGAATTATGGGTGTGCTCAATAAGGCCTATCTCAAGAACGCAATCTGGAAGAAGGGATGAGGGCAAGGATGAAAAACTCGACGAAGAGACTGCTCGTGGTGTTGTTCGCGGTGTTGTGTATCGCGCCGCTAGCTTTTGCACAGGCACCCGCTGCCGCCCCGGCAACGGCTCCTGCGGCAACCGCTGCAGTACCACCGCCGCCGGCGCCGAAAACGATTCTGGATGCCGATCTGGCGGGTACGCCCGTGCCGTCGGCAGACGCGCACGCCAAAGGCGATCCGGATGGGTCGCTCACAGGGAATGCAAGCGACGTCACCGTGAGTGACCCCAAGAAGGGCCTGACGATAGGCGATCTGGCAAACCAAGTCGGGCAAAACAAAATTGCCGTCAATTTTGTGTGGACGCTGATTACCGGCTACCTGGTCATGTTTATGCAACTGGGTTTTGCGCTGCTGGAGACGGGTCTGGCCCGCGCCAAGAATGCCAATCACACCATGATGATGAACATGGGCGTGTACGGCATCGGGATGTTTGCCTATTGGCTGATTGGCTTTGCCATCCAGATGGGCGGCGTAGGTGCTGTGGCCAACTTGGGCGGCACCGCTCCGCTAAGCGCGGAATTCACCGCAACGCTTTTCGGCAAGCCCTTCGGATTGTTCGGACAGCATGGGCTGTTCCTCATGCACAAGGGAACCTACGACGTGGGCGTGATGGTGCTGTTCCTATTCCAGATGGTGTTTATGGACACCGGAGCAACAATACCCACGGGCGCGGCCGTCGAGCGATGGAAGTTCTCCGCTTTTATCGTGACATCGTTCCTGTTTGCGGCCTTCACTTACCCGCTTTTTGCAAACTGGGCTTGGGGCGGCGGTTGGCTCGCGAATCTCGGCACCAACTTTGGCCTCGGCAAGGGGTATTGCGATTTCGCCGGATCAGGGGTGGTGCACGCCGTGGGCGGCCTCAGCGCCTTAGCCATTGCCATGATCCTCGGTCCGCGAATCGGCAAGTTCTCTCGGGAGGGAAGACCGCAAGTCATACTGGCGCACGATATCGTGCTGGTCATCACCGGCTGCCTGATCCTGGCCTTCGGCTGGTTCGGCTTCAACCCGGGCTCTACCCTCGGTGCTTCGGGCAGCGGCAACCTGCGCATCGGTTCCATCGCCGTGAACACCATGCTGGCAAGCGCCACCGGCATGATCAGCGCCATGCTGTACATGTGGTTCATGTACAAGAAGCCGGATGCTTCGATGACCGGCAACGGATTCCTGGCCGGGCTGGTGGCGATTACAGCTCCTTCGGGGTTCGTGAATCCAGTAGGCGCGGTGATCATCGGGCTGGTCGCGGGCGTTCTGGTATGTCTCTCCGTCGCGTTTGTCGAACGCGTTCTGCAAGTAGATGACCCGGTAGGTGCGGTCTCCGTGCACGGGACCTGCGGCATCTGGGGTGTTATTTCACTCGGTCTGTTTGCCGATGGGAAAAGCAACTACGGCGGCGCATGGAATGGCGTGAACGGTTCCGTGACCGGGCTGTTCTACGGCGACGCGAGTCAACTTGTGGCGCAATTGGTGGGTGTGGCCACGCTGGTGGGTTTCGTGTTCACACTCAGCTTCATCTTCGCGTTCGTGGTGGACTTGCTGGTTGGGCAACGCACTTCCGCCAAATCAGAGCTGGAAGGCCTCGACCTTCCGGAGATGGGCGCGCTGGCCTATCCGGAATTCGAACTGAAGTCCTAAGCTTGAGGAGAGCATGCGAATGGCAACCATGACAACAGCAATTCAGATCAGAGCTGAAGGGCTCGCTCCCCGTCTGCGACCGAGCCGCTTGCCGGCACTTCCCTGGCGGGACCCCCATGCGGTCCCGCCGGAGGAGTTGGCGGAATTCATCGCGTCGCTCACGGAAGCTTGTGCGCTGAATCCGGACAACGCGGACATGCGCACCTGCCTTGGCATTGCACACGCCATGAACTACGACGTTTACCGGTCCATGGACGCGCTCGAGGAGGCGCGGCGCATCGCGCCGGAAAATTTCTTCGCCCAACTCAAGTACTCCGAACTGCTCTTCCGCCTGCGGATCATTGACCGAGCGGAGGAGGAAACCGCCAGGGCGTTGGACCTGGCCCGAAACGAGTGGGAACTGGCGCTTGCCCGCCGTCAACTCTCCGAAGTCCGCCGGCTCAGACGCAAGGGCCTGCCCCGGCCGCGTTGGACTCAATCGCTGAGGGTACCTGCGATCGCGTTCCTGTTGTTGCTCCTGGGCATCTCTTGGATGTATATGGTTTGGAAATGAAATACAAATGGCAGTTCTTTCTCGCGGCTTGCTTTTTTGCTTCGTATCTTCTGGTCTCTAAGGGTGTGCCGTTGTTTCCAGTGTTGGCGGGCTGTGGCTTTGCTGCCTTGTTGACCTGGCGTCAGATTTGGCGCCAGCGGTCACATCACGGTTGATCCCGGATTCCGATCCCATTCCATTGCCGCTTCCATTGGCAATGTTGATCATCTTCGCCTCAGCCAGTGCAAAATTCGTTGCATGAATGTCTTACTGAAGATGCTTGAGCCGTCACCGTTCCGCTTCGCGGCGGCTTGAGCCGCCCGCGTCTCCGTGCGTCCGAGGCGTTCTGCTCAGAGATGCCTGAAAAAGAGGTACAATCCAGTGTTCCACCGAATCCATTCGATATTGGAGGAGAATCCCATGAGAGTACGTCTCGCACTTGTGTTGATTGCCAGTTTGCTGCTGATTGTGTCCGGCATGGCCTATGCCCAGGCCCAGAAGCCGATGGAAGCCGCTCCCGCCAAAGAAGCCGTGCTAAAGGCGGCGGACATTACCCCCAAGATTTTCCCGGAGAAGGTATTCTTCCGCGGACAGACTGCCACCACGCAACTGCGCAACACCGGCGGCGTGCGCTACGCCGATGGATTTTTTGTTCTTGCGGGTCTAGTGGACAGTTCCGGTTACTCCACCGGCTTGCGCGAAAAATATCAGGGCTATCTCATCAACGAAGTCACGGTCGAAATTGGCGGGCAGACGCTGAAGCCCGGCGCGTATGGATTCGGGTTCCTGGAAGGGAACAAGTTCGTGGTCATGGATTTGGGCTCCAACGATCTGTTCCAGGTCGCCTCGACGAAGGACTCAGAGATGAAGCGCCCCGTGCCCCTGGAGGTCCTCTCCACCGCGGACGCCGGCAAATACCGCCTTTATAAGGGCAAAGAATTCGTCGAATTTCATCGCTCCAAATAAACAAGGGGGCTGAGCTTCAGCCCCCTTCTCAAGAGATCCAAGCCGCATATTCCCGCGAGGATCAGCTCTTGATCTGACCGGAAGCGGCGTCCCACGTCACCGCGCTCTTCCGGAAATACGATTCATTGGACATGTGGCAGGCCAGCGCCGCATTGTGTCCGAACACCACATCTTCGGTCACGGGCTTCCTCGTGCGCACCGCCTGGAAGAAATTCCAGAGGTGCGGCCGCAAGTCGTCCCACGAATCGCCCTTGTAGTTGAAGCCTCCGGCCAGGGGTTCCTTTCCGGGAGAGGGATCATGCTGCTCGTGCCACTGTTTCATATACGCTTCTCGCAAGTCATGCGGAAAACTGAAGGCGTAATAACTGGGCGCCGAATCCTCTCCCGTCTGCGGGTAGTGAGTAATGGTGAACTCCGTCACTTCCAGAATTCCCTTCGAGCCTTGGAAGCGGTACACCTCGGGCGTCTCGCATCCCAAATTCAGGCGGAGATATACGGGGATCTTTCCGTACTCATACAGCGTGGCTTGCACGTCAGGCATGTTACGCCCGTCATTGAAGCGGAGAATTCCACCGATGGACGTGACCCGCATCGGCGGCTCATTCCACCCGAGCATGTAATTCATACCGCTGACGAGATGTACCAGAAGATCGCCAGCGACGCCGGTGCCATATTCTTTCCAGCAGCGCCAGCGGGCAAAGAGCTTGCCATCGAACGGGCGTTTCGGCACGGTGCCCTGCCAAGTGTCCCAATCCAGGGTTTGCGTCGAGAGGTCTGGCGGGACCGGATACACCCACGCGCCGGTGGGATCGTTACGCCCCAATGAGGCTTCGACGAGATTCAGGTCGCCGATGATGCCTTGTGATAAGAGTTCCCTGGCCTTGGCGCAGATTACGGAGCTGACGCGCTGCGAACCGATCTGCGTGATGCGCCCGGTGTTCTTCGCGGCGTTCACCATCTCGATTCCGTCGGCGGCGCTGTGCGACATCGGCTTTTCGCAGTAGATGTCCTTGCCGGCGCTGACCGCGTCCACAAAGACCTGCTTGTGCCAATGATCGGGAACGGCGGCGATGATGCAATCAATCTCCTTGTTGTCCAACAGCTCTTTGTACCGCCGCGTCGTGGTGATTTTGCTTCCGGCAATCTCCTTCGCGAGGGCATGGCGGCCATCGTAGAGGTCGCTCGCGGCCACGCATTCCACGCCTGGAAGACTTACCGCCGCGGCGAGCAGGCCGCTGCCTTGCATCCCCACGCCAATGATGCCAAAACGGACGCGATCGCTCGGCGGGACCTCCCACGAGGAGGGAATGCGAGCCGGGTCGAGGGCAATGCGGCGGGTGGTCATCAAGGCGCCGGTGGTCACAGCACTGGTTTGCAGGAACTGACGGCGAGAAATCGGATTTTTGCTCATATTTTTCTCCAAAAATGACGTGCATTGATTCTCCGGATCGTTGTATCTACGGCAGGGGTTGCAGGCTGACTTCCTTGAAAAAGACGATGTCGTTGTCGCTGTGATTCTGCAGGCCGATGTAACCTTCATCCGGGCGGCGTCCGTGTTGCGGCTCGAAGTCGAATTTGCGCTCGGGCACGGGTTGGCCTTCGGTGTAGTCGGTAACCTTCACACCGTTAAGTTCGACGATGGTGTGCGGGCCGTCAATGGTGATGAGCATGGTGTTCCACTCGGGGCCGGGCTTGCCGGGTTTGGCGAGTGGCTTGGTCAGGGAGTAGAGCGTGCCGGTGATGTGGTACTCGTCTTCGTTCGAGGTTTCCGGATGATTGTCAATCTGCACCTCGTAGCCGTAATGAACGGGCATCCATTCTTCGCGAGGCTCGAGGGGGATACGGATGAACACACCGGAATTGTCGTTGGTGTCGCGCATCTTATACACCACCCGAATCCGGGAGTGGCCAACCTTGCCGCCGGTCCAATAGAGAAGGCCCATGCCGCCGTGCGTCTGAATCAAACCGTTTTCGACGGTCATGTTGCCCGGGCCGACGTGTTTCCATCCTGTTAGGTCCTTCCCATTGAACAGAGGTTTCCATGGAGGTTCCGGTGCGCGCGCGGCAATCAGAAACACCGCGGCGAGCACGACAACAAAAGCACTGAATTTACGCATGCTGATCTCCTTTCCGGGAGCTAAGAAGCAAAAACATTCCGGAGCATGAACCACAAATTGGCCGGGCGTTCCGCGAGGCGCCGCACAAACCAGGGATACCAATACGAGCCGTAGGCCACGAGAACGATCGAGCGATGGCCCTCTCGCGCCAGGCGTTCCTGCTCGACGCGCTGGATGCCATAGAGCATTTGCACTTCGAGACTAGATTTCGCATAACCCTGTTGGCTTACGAAATCTGCCAGCCGCCCAATGAGGGCGACATCGTGGGTGCCAAAAGCGGCGCGGACGCATTCTCCAGCAGATTGCGCGCGCAGCAATTCCTGGGCGAGAACGAAGTAATTTTCGTTAACGTCCGCCTTCTTCGGAAAGGCGATTTCCGGGGGCTCCTTGTAAGCACCCTTGACCAGGCGAATGGCGGGGCGTAGCGGAAGCAGTTCGGCCAAGTCCTTTTGTGTCCGGCGGAGATAGGACTGCAGGCAAAGGCCAACATTCGGATGATTCTTCAGGGCGTCCCTGTAAATGCCTAGCGTCGCATCAACATAATTGCTTGCTTCCATGTCCACCCAGACAGTAGCGGAGGGCGATTCGCGCTGGATGATTTGCATGAGATTGTCGCAACAAAACTCGGGAGAAAGGTCCAAGCCCAATTGCGTGAGTTTTACGGAAACCTCGGTTGGTAGATTGGACTCGTGAATACGGTCGAGGACTTCCAGATAGTGTCCAGTCACCTTTCGTGCTTCGTCGCGGTCGCTGACGTTTTCGCCTAGATGCGTAAAGACGCTGCCGAGATTCTTCAGGCGCAGGGCCTGTGCCGCGGCAAGCGCTGCCTGCAAAGTTTCGCCGGGCATGAAACGCGAAACGCTGCGGCGCACGAACGGGTAATTCACCGCGTGTTCGCGCAGCCACACATTTTGCGAAGCGGCGAGCAGCATCGAGCGCATCAACGCCATGGGCCTTTTATACCTCCAAGGGGAAACAGGAGCGAGAGGAAACGATCCGCGGCCCCATTCTAGACCAGATTCGTGAAATGCGGCACGCGAGCTTTGCGGAATCCTGCGTGTTACGGAGAAGGGGACTTGGACATCGAGAGAATCAGAGCTTCCAATAGGAGTTGCAAAAAACGAGCGCCGCTTCGCTACCGAAACGAACGACACTAATCAGCAGCCCCTGCGCATCAGAACTAGAAGCAGCAAGCCAGTGAAACACTTCGGTGACGGAGCCGCTGTAAGTGGCAGCAACTTCTTGGCCCTGGCCGCGTTTATTTTCTAGCAGCGACGCGAGGCGGAAATCACGGAGTTTCCAATTGGCGCCAATGAGGATGAAATGATGCAGGTTCAGGAATCCCCGCGGCCCGCGCAATCTGGGAATGAAATGGTGGAAAACATCTTGTAAGAGGGTAGCGTAAGCGCGAGGAGCCCCAGAGAGACGATGAAAAGCCGATGCGGAATTGGTTACGGGGGATGTCCGTGGCCCGCGGCTGCAACCTGAAATGGCTGACTTTTTCGGGGCGAATGCTGTATATGCAAAAGATGAGATTCCTGCATCAAATGACACAGGCATCAAGTACGGAAAGGAAGGAAAAAGGAGAACGAGTATGAAACACCATGGCACACTGGGAAAGTTGGGGGTGTTCCTCGGAGCACTCTTATTCATTGTCGTTGGGATCGCTCAAGCGCAAACCAAGGCGGCCGCATCCGGCGCGGCGACATTTACAGTGACAGCGGTCGGAAAGAAAGAGGGAACGCCACCGATCGCGAAGGACGATGTCCAATTTTTCACCGGCAAGGAACGCAAGCAAATCGCCGACTGGAAAAAGGACGACAACCTATTCCTGGCCATCCTGATCGACGACTCCATCGTTAACGCTGCAGCGGGCCAGTGGAGTGACCTCAAAGAGTTCATTAGGGCTCAGCCGGCAACCACTCACGTTGCCGTGGGATTCATTCGCGACAACTCGACACAAATTGCTCAGGATTTCACCACCGATCATGAACTGGCCACCAAAGCGCTTCGCATTCCCATTGGCACGGGGGCGATTGGCTCGAGTCCCTACCTGGGAACCATGGACATGCTCAAGCGTTGGCCGCAAACCGGTCCCCGGCGTTCCATTCTTTTGATCTCCTCGGGAATCGATTTCTTCCGGGGACCGTTTTCGGGCCCCTTCAGCCCGGATCTCGATAGCGTGATTCAAAGAGCGGAGCGGCAGAATACCAACATCTGGAGCATCTACTATCCGAGTGCTGGGCACCGCGGCCGCAGTTTCTATTACGTGACAAATGCCCAGAACAACCTGGGTAAGCTATCTGATGACACCGGAGCGGAGCTGTTTTATCTCGGGCCTGGCGCGCCGGTTAGCCTCAAGCCATACTTCGACGAGATCGCAGAACATCTCAACAACCAGTACCTGCTGACGTTCGCAGCCGCTGGCGGCGCGAAAGGGAAGTATCAAAGCGTGAAGGTAAAGACAGGACTTCCCGATGTGGAGTTCTTGACTCCTGCGGCTGTCTTCCTCCCCCCCGGCGCATGATCAAAGCCAGTTGAAAAACTTGGGGCGCCTCGGCTGAGCTGGGGCGCCCTTTTTCTTGGCCCTACTGTGCGCCTCCGGAAAAGCGATCTAAGCGAGAAAAAACCCGAACTCGTAGTGGATGGGTTCAATGTGGAGCCAGTGGCGACCCGCGGATTCACAGTTTTGCTCTACTCAGATCGACCTCGTTGACTCTCGCATCACCAACTCGGGATGGAGCTTCTGAGAGACGACAGACCAGTCGCGGTTTTCGTGGCCGGCCTTGATCGCCTCCAGGACGATATTCACAGCAACGTTGCCCATCGTTTCGAGCGGCTGGCGCACCGTGGTGAGAGCGGGCGCGGAAAGCCCGGCAATGGCGACGTCATCAAAACCGATTACGGAGCAATCTTCCGGCACACGAATCCCGGCTTTAGCCAGGGCCCGGATGGCGCCGAGCGCGGTGATGTCGTCGAAAGCCAGGAGCGCCGTAAACTTCTTTTTGTCACGCAGCAGTTCTTCCGTCAGGCGGAAGCCATGCTCGAAACTGGAATTGGGATCGAAGACGTCGGGGAGCTGAAGTTCGAGCCCGGAATCAAGTTTCAGCTTCACGGACTGCGCAAATTTCTGAATACCTCGCCAGCGAGGCGCGGAGTCAATCAGCCGTTTGGGTCCGCGAATGACGGCGATGCGGTGGTGACCCAACTGGTAAAGATGCTCCAGCGCCAGCCGCCCGCCCGCCTCATTATCCACCATCACCGAGCTTAGCTGAGTTCCGGGAAGTTCCCAGCCTATGGTGGCAGCGGGAATTTCGCGCTTGTTCAGATCCGCCAATACGTGAATGTCGACGAGGAGCCAGTTGGCCACAACGATCAGGCCATCCACGTGGCGCTCCAGCAGCATCTCCAGGTAACGCTCAAAACGATCGCGCTGGTTATGGGCATCCGCAAAAATCGGCAGGTAGCCCACGGGATAAAGTCCATTCTCGATGCCGCGCAAAATCGGCGTGCAAAATGGGTCGGTGACATCGAACAGCACCACGCCAATGCTCTGGCTGCGCTTGCTGCGAAGGAAGCGCGCCATTACGTTGGGGCGATAACCAAGACGCTTGGCGGTTTCTTCAATGCGCTGGCGAGTAGTGGAAGCGATGTAGCGCGCCAAAGGCGCGTTATTGAGGACAATGGAAACGGTGGCGGGAGAAAAGCCCGAAGCTTTGGCAACGTCCCGCATGGTGATGAGCCGGGGTTTCCCGTGGCTGTGTTTCACGGTGGCGGTTCCTCCCTAGTCTGGATCTACCGCGTTACCTGGGATTATTCCTCGGGAGGCACTTCAAAAGAAAGCTGTTCCCGGAAGCCCTTGGTCTTCCAGATGCCGAAGAGGATACCCGCGGCCATCCAGATCGAACCATAGAATTTAGCGGGGCGGCTGAGATTCAGCCACAGCAGGAAGCAAATGATAAACCCGAAAATTGGTGGTATCAGGTTGCCCAGTTTCTTCTCTTCCGCGCGCCAATAATACCGAACAAACGCGGCGGCATTGACTCCCATGAAGGCGATGAGTGCGCCAAAATTCAGCATGTTGAGTCCAAGATCATAAGTGAGGAGGAACGACCCAACGAGTGCGATGGCGCCGACAAACAAGACGTTGTTTCGGGGAACGCGATGCTTGGCGTCTATGGCGCCAAAGAACGACTTCGGAAGAGCCTCGCTTCTTCCCATTCCGAAAAGCAATCGGGCGGCGCCGATCTGCGCGCCGAGACCCGAGCCAAAATTAGCAACAATTAAGGTGACGCCCACAATTCCAAATAGTGGTGCCCAGGTGCGGGCGGCGGCAAACACGTAAGCCGTGTTTTCATTCGGAAATGCCTGCGAAGCAGGCCACACCAGTTGGGCGATGTAAACCTCAGCCGCGGAAAGCACGCCGATGACAACGCAGGTAAGAACCGTCGCCAGCATAATGTTGCGGCGCGGGTTCTCTGCCTCTTCGGACAAGGTGGAGATGCCATCGAATCCAATGTAAGTTAGGACCGCAATCGAGGTGCATCCAAACAAATTTCCCCAGGTAAACGTCGCCGGATCATAGAAAGGCCGAGTGAAGTAGATGTCGTCGGCCCCATGCGGAGTTCCATGAATGTAGCGGATCGCGGCGACAAAAACGACGACGATCACCGCGCTCATACCGGCAGCCATGACGGTGTTCACGCGTGCCGAAGTTTTGATCCCTCGAATGTTCAGCAGCGTAAAGACTCCGGCAAAGAAAATCTTCCAACCCCATACGGAAAGTCCAGGGGCAAATTCGTGTGCTTGTTCAGCGCACCAGATCGTGCAGATAAGAGGATTGAGCATATAATCCATTACCATGCTCCATCCGGTCACGTAGCCGACAGCCGGATTGATCTCCTGCGCCACATAGGTAAACGCCGAGCCGGCACTGGGATACGCCCGGGCCATCCTGCCGTAGCTGATGCCCGTGAAGAGCATGGCCACCATTGCAATTAGTATGGCTGTGACGACCTGACCGTGGCCGCGCGTGCTGAGCACTCCGAATGCAGACATCGGCGCAACAGGCTGAATCACAATGATGCCGTAGAGAATCAGGTCTCGAAGTGTGAGAGTGCGCCGCAGGCGAGGTCCCGCGGTGGTGTAGCTGGCATCCGTGCTCAAGCACCTCTCCTTTTCGCCGGACGGTTCCCGTCTGGAGAAAGAACCACGGCGCGCGTCAGATTTTTCGGTGCGTCAGGGTTGAGTCCCTTGCGCAGACCCACTGCTGTTCCCATGAGATGCCCAGGAATGGCGGTGACAGCGTATCGTGCAAACTCCGGCACGTCCAGTCCGAGCTCAATCAGCAAGTCGCTGCAATTCCGAAGGTCCGGGGTGGCCCGGTTGACGATCACGCAGATCGCCGCGCCCAATTCCTTCAACTCGCGGGCAAGCACGGTTTCCGCTTCTGCCGCGGCTTCGGAAACAAACAGAGTGATTAGCGTATTCGGCCCGGCAATGGAACGCGGCCCATGCCGGAATTCCATCGAGTGATACACCTGGGCGTAGGACGATGACATCTCCGTGACCTTCAGCCCCGCTTCTTGTGCCAGCCAGTAATGAGCGCCTTGTCCCAGGAAAACGTAGTCGTCGAACTTGTGCTTGGCCGCGAATTCCTGGATTTTCCGGGCATGCCCATCGAGCCATGCCTGGCCGCGTTGCGGTAACTGGTCCAACGCGGAACTGAGCAGGTGGTCGCCAACGAATTGCAGACCGAGGCGTTGGAACGCCAGCAGAATGGCGGTGAATGACCGCGTCATCACCGTGCTCTTTTCGTTCGCCCAGGCCAGCTTGAAGGTGTGCGTGCAGAGAACTTCCAGCGGGCTTTGCGGATTGCAGGTGACCCCGAGTGTTTGTACGGTCTTGTGCGCTTGCAGCAATTCGGCGGCGCGCAGGACTTCCGTGGTTTCCCCGGAGCGCGACATCAGCACGATCTGTTCCGCGCCGATCCGCCGCAGAGTCTCCTCCGGCGCGAAGAACAGTTCAGAGGCCGGAATTCCCGTGGCGGGAATGTAGAAATGCCTCGTCCAGAGCGCGGCGATCAGACGGGAAAGGTAATAACTGGAGCCGCAGCCGACAAACAGCCAGGGGCTGCGGGGAGAAAACGTCGCTGCCAGCCGGTCGAGTGTGCCTGATTCGCGGAGTTGCCTGCTGGTTTCACCCCAGATAGATGGCTGGGAGAGAATCTCCGCGAGCGTATGTGCGGCAGGGGGCGATTGGCGTTTCCCGGCGGCCTTGATTCTGCTGGTGCTAAGCCTGGGCAAGGAGTGCCTCGTATATTCAAACGATTCAATAAAAGCTATTTTGAGGAAAGGCGGTTCGCGGCGCAAGCCCTTTCTTCCTGGTTCGCCCCGGCAGAACATGCGATTCTGCACAATCCGATTTCCGCGCGGAACACCACACGGCGCGGCCCCGTGACTGGAGGGCTCCGCAACGCGCCATTCGCCCTTTGCCATCCTGTCCTTTCGTACAGTCGTGTCATCCCCAAAGCCGGTATCTCTTGGCTCACAGGAGAAGTTTTCGAGCGCAACGCCGCGCGCCAGAATCGCTTCTAATAATAGTTAGGAAAGCTTTGCTTATTCGTTGAAGTTCGAAGGAATGCATAATGGGCGACCTTGCCCTCAGCTTCGATCGCCGGCAGATTCATCGGGCGTCACTCCACGTAGGCGGCTTCCTGTTCATACTCTTAGCTGCTTACTGGCTGCGCGGGCTTACTCCTCCACCCGATCCCATCCTCCAGGGTTATCTTCAGATCACGACGGGGCTCTTCGCGTTTGTGTTTGCCGCGGTATCGCTGGTCCGGTTTCAAGGCACCCAGGACCGTATTTCCCTTATCCTGGGGTCGGGTTTCCTTCTCTCTGGCGCAACTCTGACCGCCTCCAGCGTTCTCTTCTTCCAAGGGATGCGCGAATCGACGCTGTGGTTTGTATGGGCCCCCGCGGCGTGGTGGATCAGCCGAGTGCTTCTGGCGTTGCTGTTCGTGGCGGCACTGGTCGTGGAACATTTCTTGCCCCGCTCGCGTCACCCGCGCCTCGAAATTGCCGGCGCTCTGTTTGGCGTCCTGGCACTGACCTACCTGATCACGGCGGCTTTGCGCAAGCTGCCGCCCGAGGCTTCGCATCACCCCAACGCTATCATTCCGAATCCGCTGCATCTTCTGCCCGCGTTGATTTTTCTGGTGGCGCTGATTGGATACAATCGGCGGAAATACCTGATGGATTCGGCTTATGACCACTCAATCTTCGGCGCCGTCTGGCTCAATTTGGCCGCCCAACTCGCCGCTTGCCAATCGGAGAAGCTGCTGGACGGGCCCTTCGTTTTCGCACAAGCCATGAATGTGGCCAGCTACACAATTTTGTTAGGCGGGGCGCTCCTGGATAGCGCGCACGTTTTCGAAAAGGTCCGGCACCTGGCCGCTAGCGATCCGCTAACGGGCCTGGCAAATTACCGCAGGCTCCTCGATGTGCTGGACACGGAGACGGAGCGCACCTTGCGCACGGGACGGCCTTTTGCGGTGCTCTTGCTGGACCTCGACGGGCTGAAGAAAATCAACGATACCTACGGGCATCTGGTCGGCAGCCGCGCCCTCTGCCGCATCGCTGATATCTTGCGATTCTATTGCCGTGCCATTGATACGGCCGCGCGCTATGGCGGCGACGAATTCGCCGTGGTGCTGCCGGAAGCCCGCGAGGATGAAGCCCAGCGCGTCGCGCAACGCATCCGTGAAACCCTGGCGGCTGATCAGGAACAGCCGCCCATCTCGGCAAGCATCGGCATTTCCATCTATCAAGGAGAAGGCGAGCGCGTAGAGAAATTGCTGGCAGAAGCTGACCAGAATCTCTACGAAGAAAAAGCTCGGCGGAAAGTCATCAGCAAACCTGCCGACGCTTCCCACCGCCGCATAAAAAAGGGCTAGACTCCCCGCCTATTTCGCAGGAATAAAGGGCGCGAGTTGATCTGAAATCTTCGCTTTATCCCCCACCACCACGATGGTCATCTCTCCTGGCTTGATGTACTTTCCGGCCATACTCTGAACGTCGGCAGAAGTCACCGAATTCACCTTGGGCACGTAGCTCTTCAGATAGTCCTCGCCGAGTCCTTGGAAATCGACGAATTGCAGCTGGCCGATCAGGGCTTGCCGGCTGGAATTCCGAATCACGAAAATCCCGGATAGATAGCTTTGAATTCCCTTCAATTCCAGGGCCGAAGGAGGTTCTTTCTGCAAGCGGTCGATCTCGCCAAAGATTTCCTTAAGTGAAGGACCGGTGAATTGCGTGGTGACGTCGGCGTGCTGCGCCCAGTAGGCGGTGTGATAGTGGCGCGCGATTTCGCTGTAGGGCGAATAGGTGTAGCCTTTCTGCTCGCGAATGTTGGCGGTGATGCGGGAGTTGAACGAACCGCCCAACAGGGCATTGGTTACTCCCAGGGGGATCGCATCCGGGCTGGTGGGCGGTGCAACGGGCAGGCCTGCGACCAGCGTGGATTGCGGCGCGCCGGGCCGGTCGGTCAGATCCAGCACGTGATTCGGCTTGGGCGGGGGCACATTCTCCAATTTTGCCGGTCCTTTCTCCCAGTTCCCGAAGGTTTCGGCGATGGCTTTCTTGACGGCGGCCACGTCAAATTTGCCCGCGATATAGATGTGCGAACGCTGTGCGCCGAAGTTTGCTTCGTAATACTCCTTCACATCCTGGAGCGTGAGCCTCTTCGCGTCGTCCTCGGTGGCCAGAATCGTGCCGTAGGGATGGTCGCCGTACAGCAATTTCCGGAAGCGAATTTCCGCGATGGTCTGTGGCTCGGAAAGCTGCAGCGCAATTTTTCGCTGCATGTCATTTTTCAGGCGTGCCACCTCGGATTCGGGGAATCGCGGATGCTGCAAAACGTCTCCCAGAAGGCGAACCGCGTCCGGTGCAAACTCCTGAAGCACGTCCATGCCAAATTCGCTCTGGTCCGAACCCATGCTGACATCCAGCGTGCTACCCATGCGCGCAGCGCTTTCCGCGAGTTGCTGGGAATTCAGCGTCGCCGTGCCTTCCTTGAAGAGGTCGCCGGTGAGATCGGTGACGCCGATGCGATCCCTTCGTTCATTCAGGCTGCCGGCATCAACCGCAATACTCACAGTGGCCTTCGGGATGATCCCGTAAGGAACCAGAGTGACCTTCATCCCATTCGGGAGCGCATACGTTTCGTTGGCCGGTAGATTGAAGGGTTTTGCCGGTGCGCCTTCGGGCGGAGTCTGCTTTTGCGCATCCGCCGGCGCCATCCCCAGGATCGTCCCCGCCAGAACCAGCACGCTCAATTGCAGAATTCTTTTCTTCATGTGCGTTCTCCTCTCTTACCGGCTCTTCGCCGGGGTTCCGGCGGCAGCGGCTTGCCCGGGTTCGAGCAGCACAACGGTACGGTTGGTCGGCCGCAGGTATTCCTGCGCGGTCTTCTGAAGAATCTCAGGAGTGACTTTGCGGAACTCGGAGACCAGCGAATTCACGCGGCCGGGATCATCGTCGAACAAGGCAAAGCTGGCCAGCAGGTCCATCAAGCCAAAGCCGCTGAATTCCCCCATGGTGTCGTAGAGATCGGAGCGAAGTTTTACCAGCGCGCGGTCGAGGGTTTTTTGATCCACAGGCTTGCTGCGCAACGGCTCGACCACAGAATCGATCGCAGACAGGACCGTCTCCGGTTTTGTAGTCGTGTCGAAGGTGAGGTTGGCCGATAACAGCATCGGTCCCTGGTAGTCAAACATGTTTCCGAGGAGATTGATGCCGCCCTCGACGCTGTCCGTCAGGCCGCGCTTCTGCACGAGTTCCTGGCGAAACAGCGCGTCGTCTCCCTGAATCAGCATCTGTGCCAACAGGCCCATGGCGTAAAACTCCGGCGTGTTGCGCTCCGGCATGTGGTAGCCCACGGCGATGGCGGGTCGCGGCGCCAGGGGATCCTTGCGGTTCACCTGCTTCTCTTTCTCCTGCCGTGGCTCGGTCAGATCGGGTTGCGGCGGGAGTTGTGAGGCCTTGATCGGGCCGAAGTACTTTTCCACAAGCTTTTTTGCCTCGGTCGGCTCAAAGTCGCCGACGATGGCGAGCACGGCATTGTTCGGCGCGTAGTAAGTGGCGAAGAATTTCTGCACTTCCGGAAGCTTGGCTGCTTCGATATCGGTAAGATCGCCGTAAAAATTGTGCGCGTTGTACCAGTTGGAATTCGCGGCCATCGGCAGGTCAATCCAGGGAAAGCCGCCATAGGGTGCGTTCAGGACGGCCTCCTTCACCTCGTTGCTGACAACGCCTTGCTGATTCTTCAGGTTGTCATCCGTTACGGCGAGGCCGTTCATGCGGTCGGATTCCGCCCACAGTACCGTCTCCAGCTTATTGGAGGGCATCACCTCAAAATAATTGGTGAAATCGAATCGCGTCGAGCCATTCAGGATGCCGCCGTTCGATTGCACCAGCTTGATGAACTCCATTTTGCCCAGATTCTGCGAGCCCTGGAACATCATGTGCTCGAACAAGTGCGCAAAGCCGGTGCGATCCCGCGGCTCTATCCGGAAGCCGATGCGGTAGTACACACCAACGCAAACGGTTGGCGCCGTATGGTCTGGCGACAGAACAACGCGCAGGCCATTGGGCAGCTTGTAGTACTCCACGGGAACGTGAAATTCCTCTGGGGCGGCAGCGGCGTGCTGTGGCGCAGCTGCCACCAGAGTCAGGAGCAGCGGCATCAACAGGCTGCAGGCGGCTCCTCTTCGATTTCCTTGCATAAGTCCTCCTAGCCAGACGGGTGCAAAAGCGATGTGGACAAACTTCGAGTGTCATTCCCTACTATGAAAAGGACGCATTTCCCACGGGAAAGTTTCGCGGAAATTGCCGCGCCCCCTAGTGCCGTTCCAACTTGTTGCAACCGTGCTCGCAAGTCGCCCGTGCTGCCGATGTAGTATCTCCCATCCTGCTCGCTCAACAAAACGTAGGAGTAATTCAACGAACCACCCAGCCATTTGGTCAAAATAGTTGGAACGGCATTAGTATACCCTGCGATTTTGCTGGGTTGCCTTGCTGGCCAGCGAAAATCGAGGCTCCTCCGGCAATTCCACGCAGAGTCGCCCGGCCAGGTATTCACCAAAGGCCGGGCCGTGTTTGAAGCCGTGGCCGGAGCCTCCGCCCGCGAGCCACACATTGGGAATGTCGGGGTGGCAGTCAATCAGGAAATCGCCGTTCGAGCTGTTTTCATACTGGCACACGCGCGTTTCCACGATCGGTGCGTCCTTTAGAGCGGGGAAGCGCCGGGCCACATACTCACGTGCCCAAGCGGCCCCCTCGGGGGTTGCCAGTCGCGATTGCGTGTCGGGGTCAACGCGCTCGCCGTGGGTGTCGCGAGCGAGCTTCAGCCCACGCGCCTCAATGTCCGGCATCCCGTAAACCTCGTCGGCTAGGAATAGCCACGTGGGAAGGACGGGGGGTGCAAAGTGGGCGTCGCCCGGAGGGCTGCCAAAGAAGAAGACCTCTTGGCGCGTCGGGAAGATGCGTGGCCCGAGGAGATCGGCAAACACCTTGCCGAGCCAGGGCCCGCAGGTAAATACGAATTGCCCGGCGGAATATCGTTCGCCAGTGGAAGTCTCGACGTAATCGATCGGCTTGTTTCCTTTCGGCATCAGGATCTGCGCAATCGCGAAGCGCGTTCTGCGCCAGGTGGCTTCTTCCAGGACGCTCGCGACCGCCCGCCGCGCCAGCAGCACGCCACTCTCGGGCTCCAGCAAACCACGCGTGACGCCGGCAAAATTCACTTGAGGGTAACGCTCCTCGAGTGACGCGCGCTCCAACACTTCGTGGCGAATGCCGCAGCGTTTCAGCGTGGCCTCGGATTCGCGCAGCCGTGTCTCATCCTCTCCTGCCAGCCAGAGCACGCCCGTCGGATGGAAAAGCGGAGGCCCCGCCGCCGCGGAAAGTTCTTTCCATTGCCCCAACGAGCGCTGCGCCCAGCGCGTGTAAATCTCGTCAGCGCCGTAACTCATCCGGATGATGCGGCTTTCGCCGCCGGAACTTGCCCGCGAGTGCGCCGCTCCGTAAGAATCCACCAGCAGGACGCGCTGCTTGCGGTTGGCCAGATGCCAGGCAGTCCACACGCCGAAAACGCCTGCGCCAACGACGACAACGTCGTATGTCGTGGAGCCTGTCATGGTGCTGCCATCCTAACCAATCCGGGTCAGTGGGCAAAGCCCCATGCTACTCCCTACGCCTTGAGGCTATTTTCTGTTTGGAATGCAATCGCCCGGGGGCTGTGAGAACCGCTAGGTTTGCTACGATTGCCCTAATCTCGAGGCCCAATGCGATAAGTGGTTCAACGACTGCGCGTGCGTCGGGTCAAGGTGCAACGGCGTCACGGACGCCTCGCCCGCAAAAATCGCCGCGTAGTCCGAATCCGCGTCCAGTTCCATATCCCGGTCGATGCGCTGCTCGCTCAACCAGAAGTACGGGCTCCCCCTGGGATCCTGGCCTTCACGCAACACCGTCCGAGTGATTTTCTTCGATTGCCGCGTGAAACGCACCGCGCCCTTCCAGCCTTCCGGCACATTGATATTCAGCAACACCTGCTCCGGCAATCCTTCGCTGAGGATGAGTTCGGCAGTTTGTTTTGCCAATCGTGCCGTCGGCGCAAAATCCGCATTCACTTTCTTGGAACAGAGAGACACCGCCAGGCCGTGCACATGATGGATCACGGCCTCGCGTGCCGCGCCCACCGTGCCGGAGTAATACACGTTTTCGCCCAGGTTGGCGCCATGATTGATCCCGGAGATAACCAGGTCCGGCTGGTCCGGCAGCAACTTGTGCAGCGCCACGATCACGCAATCCGCGGGTGTCCCGTCAACGGCCCATTCGTTCTCCGCAACTCTGTGGCACACGATGGGCTGCCGCAGCGTCAAAGACTGAGCCGCCCCGCTGCGCTCCCAACTTGGCGCCACAATTGCCACGTGCGCAAATTCCCGCAACTCTTCCGCCAGCGCTTTCAGCCCTTCTGCCTGGTATCCATCATCGTTCGTCAACAACACAATTGGTTTTTTCACGTTTACGCGCACTCTCGATAGCTAACATTGTAATCCGATACAGGGATTTACCGCGACGTGCAGCGAGCCGCCCTTGCTTCAAGTTACGCAGTCCCGAGCATGGGAAGGGGTTGGCTTGGCTGGGTTGGCGGACGTCATCAGAGCAAAAACCGCGAGAAGACACACTTAACGCCAATAATGAGAAGCAGCCTCGTAGGGAATTTCACTGATTGGTAAAAATCTGGTCGGGGCGCCCGGATTTGAACCGGGGACCTCACGCACCCCAAGCGTGCGCGCTACCAGGCTGCGCTACGCCCCGACCGCCGCGGCCACCTATTTCGGCCGCCTACATCCATCTAAACGGTATCACTTGCCTTCGAGCAGCGTCAAGAAACTGCGCAGCGCATCGCGCAAGTCCAGCAGCAGCTTGCGATTTAGGCGCGCGGCGGGCAATTCTGTCGTGGCGTGTGCTAGATGTTCGATCGCTGCGAGCTCGCCGCCCGCTTCATTCCCCGCCGACTCCCGCAAATGGCGTCGCGCCCCCGCGATCGTGAATCCTTCATCGTAAAGCAGGCGCTTGATCTTCAGCACCAGATCCACATCATCCTGGCGGTACAACCTGTGCCCGCGCGGACTCTTCACCGGCTGCAGCACGGGAAACTCCGTTTCCCAGTAGCGCAACACAAACGGCTTCAGATCCGCGATCCGGCTGACCTCCCCGATGCGGTAGAGACGCGCTTCTTGGGTAATTGCGGCGGCAGTGTTGTTCATCTTCGGTGTGCGCGGATGAACTCCCCCATTTAACGTGCGAGTCTACCAGAAGGGTTAGGGCTCATCTACAGGCGCTGGTCGCGGCGGCCCGGTCATTCCTCGCTGGAGGGAGACGAGCGTTCCCCGCGCTTGCGCAGCCGCTGCACGAACCGCACCGGCGTCCCTATAAAGCCCCACTTCGCGCGCAACTGATTCTCCAGGAATCGCGCAAAACCAAAGTGCAGCGGCTTTTTCTGGTTGGTGAACAAGAGAAACACCGGCGGCGCCACCTTCGCCTGGGTCATGTAGTATATCCGCACCGGCCGCGCCTTTGGATTGGACGCCCGGCCGAGGTCCACGTCTTCTTTCAACCAGCGGTTCAACTCGCCTGTGGGGATTTTCCGGATTCGCGCCGCTGCCACCTGATCGATCAGCGGGAAAAGCTTCGGTATGCGCTCGCCCGTCTTCGCGGAAAGAAACACGATCGGGGCATAACTCAGGAATTTGAATTTTTCCTGCACCATCGCTTCATACTCAACGAGCAACTTGCCCTTATCCACGATGCGGGGAGGAGCGGTGCCTTCGGCGCGTTTCGCTTTGCCCCGCGCGCTTTTCGCAGCCTCATCTGCTGCGCGCTGCGCGGCTTCCACGGCCAGATCCCATTTGTTCACGACAATGATGACGGAGCGTCCCGACTGCTCTGCATAGCTGGCAATCGTGGCATCACCCTGCGTGACACCCTGCTCGCCGTCAATCAAGAGAATGGCCACATCCGCGCGTTCCAGTCCGCGCCGCGCCATCACCACGCTCAGTTTTTCCGCCACGAGTGTGGTTTTCCCTTTGCGCCGTATTCCGGCCGTATCCACAAACCGGTAGGTCCGGCCGTTTCGCACCACCTCGGTATCCACATTGTCCATTGTCGTGCCTGGAATCGGCGAAACGATCGAGCGTTCCTCACCCGCCATCTGATTCAGCAGGGTTGATTTGCCAACGTTGGGCCGCCCTATGATGGCGATCTCGATCGGTTTGGCCTCTTCGGCAGAAGTATCACTGGAATCGGCCACGCTCGGCTGCGGGTCTCGCGCTGCGGCGCCATAAAACTGATCCAGCGCGGCATCCAGCAGGTCGTCCACGCCGGTGCCGTGTTCCGCTGCTATCGGGAATACCGGCACGCCCAGCGAATAAAACGTCCCGGCAAGGAGCTCCTGCTGCTGCGAATCGACTTTGTTCACCGCCACCACAAAGGGCTTGCCAGTGCCGCGCAGGAGCCGCGCCAGTTCCTGATCGAGCGGCGTCAGCCCGGCCTGGCTGTCCACTACCAACACGAGCAGCGCCGCCTTTTCAATGGCCACGCGCGCCTGCCGCAAGATCTCCGTCGGAATCAAGGCCTTGTCGTCGGGGACGAGTCCGCCCGTATCCACGACTTCTACGGTCCGCCCACGCCATTCCGATTTGCCGTACATGCGATCGCGCGTAATCCCGGGTTCATCGGTGACGATTGCCCGCCGTGAGCCCGTTAAACGGTTGAAGAGCGTAGATTTACCCACATTGGGCCGCCCGACAATCACCAGCGATGGAAGTTGTTGTGCCATGGGCAAAGCGATGTACCACGGAGCGGTTGCCGCCCCGCGGTGTAATCTTCCAATGTAGCGCATCACCGGGGAACTAGCGAGCCGCGGCTTGGCTCCGAACATCAGCCTGGCGGGCGAGGTTTGGCCCGTTGATGCAGCGGCGCGACGCACCCGATGAATGCAAATATTTGATAAGCAATTCCTTGATTATCCCCGCCCAGATGAGTATCTTGCTCTAAATCCATATCCTGGTGTCCCTAGGCGCTTCTCGGGGGAAGCGTCCCGCAATCTCGAGGGGATCGAGATGATATTTGAAAATTCGAAGGAGCTCACGATGAACAGGTCCATCCGTAACTTGTGCATTTTGGTCTGTTGTCTGATTGCGCTGCTGGTTGTCGTTGCCGGAAGCGCCACGGCCCAGACCTTCCGCGGCATCATTTTGGGTACAGTCACCGATTCGTCTGGCGGCACGGTGCCTGGAGCCACGGTCACGATCAAGAACGTTGACACCGGCCTTACCCGCACCCTCACTACCTCCGAGGACGGCAGCTATTCCGCCCCCGAACTTCCCATCGGGAACTACAGTGTCACCGTAGAAAAGCAAGGCTTTAAGACCGGCCTCATCTCCGGCATCAAAGTCGAAGTCTCCACGGAACGCCGCGCGGACGTCACATTGCAAACCGGCGAGCTCTCCCAAAAAGTCGAGGTATTGGGCGAACAACTGCCCATGGTGGAAACGACCTCGAACAATTTGGGCGGAATTGTGGAAACCAATACCGTCGAGAATCTCCCTGTCAACGGCCGCGATTACCAGAAGCTCATTTTGCTTGTCCCGGGAGCAAGCTCGGGTCCGGATGCCATTACAGATTCACCCGGTTCTTATGGGACGGTCTCGGTCAATGGGGCAAGAGGGCGCTCGAACAACTACTTGCTCGATGGCACGGACATGAATGATGGCTACCGTAACGACCCCGCCATCAACGAAGGCGGCGTGTTCGCCACCCCAGCTACGATTCTGCCGATTGAAGCCATCGCCGAAGTTCACGTCGCTTCCAACTTCGAGGCGGAGTACGGCCGCAGCGCCGGCGCCACGATCAACATCGTGACCAAGAGCGGCACCAACGACTGGCATGGCTCTGCTTTTGACTATCTTCGCAACACCGCGCTCAATGCCCGCAATTTTTTCGATCTGGCCTCTGCGGGACCACAGCAACCCTTTCACCTGAATCAATTCGGCGGCTCCTTCGGCGGGCCCATCAAGCACGACAAGACATTCTTCTTCGTCGATTATGAGGCAGTCCGCGAGACCGGCGCTCAGAGCAGCCCCGGTTGTGTGCCCATCGCCGCCGATATCTCCGCGAATGCTCCTACACCCGGCGATCTGACTAGCATCAATCCCGTGATTCAAAAACTGCTGGCCCTCAACCCCTGGCCCGCTGCAACGAATCCCAATGTGGATTGTTACGCCAATGGCGGGACCAACACCATCATCTCGACTCCCTTTTCCAATCGCGTGGACAACGGCATCGTTAAGATCGACCACGAATTCAACAAGAATAATATTCTAACGGGCCGCTACTATATCGGCGACAGCACGCAACTCTTTCCACTGGCGTTGACGGGCGGAGGATTGTTACCCAACTACAACACCATGACCCCCACGCGGGTCCAGCTAATCTCCATCTCTTATGTTTCCATTCTTTCTCCTTCGATCGTGAACGAAGCGCGGCTTGGCTGGAACCGCTTTGCCGAGGGCTTTTACTCCCAGGACCGCAGCTTCGACCCCAGTTCGATCGGTCTTGATACTGTTGGGCTAGGCACCCCCAACGCTGGCAATCCTTACAATTTCGGGATGCCAGTTATCATAGTCAGCGGCTTGCCGCAGTTGGGCTCCGACAAGGCGGATCCCCGCCAGCGCGTGGATACCAACTGGCATTACATCGACAATATTTCCTGGAAATTTGGCAAACACGACATCAAATTTGGCTACGAGTTTCGGAGAACCAGCATTTCGCAATACTTCAATCGCACGTTCCGCGGCAAACTGGAATTCAGCGGCCTGGATACATTCTTGGCGGGTATTCCTGATAACGGGGGTACTCAAGGGATCGGGGACACCAATCGCAACACCTTCGAGAATTCACATGCCGGTTACCTCCAGGATAGCTACCGGTTCACTCGCAGCCTCACGCTAAATCTCGGTCTGCGCTATGACTATTTCGGGATCGTTCAGGAAAAACAGGACATGTTCACCAATGTCGATCCCACTTCGGGTGATGTTTTCCCCGTGGGCGCGGGCCGCCTTTACCAGCCGGATTACAAGAACTGGGCGCCGCGTGTCAGCGTGGCCTGGGACGTAAATGGGAAGGGCAAAACAGTCGTTCGGGCGGGCTACGGCATCTTCTATGATGCTTTCTCCCAGGACATGTTCATGGGGCACCTGCCCTACAGCAGCAGCTTCGACCCCGGGCCGGCCTACTCCGGACTCCCCGGTGTCGGTCAGATTTCTTTCGGAAGCCCCGCACTGGACGCGGAAGGGAACATCGCGCAGTTCGTGGCGGGTCAACCGGTTTTCGCCAACTACACTCCCATGGGAGATGCCTTCGGCGTCGATCCACACTTGCGCAGTCCATATTTAGAGAACTACAACCTCAACTTGCAGCAACAGTTGACACGTAAAGTTGTCATTCAAGTGGGGTATGTCGGTTCTGAAGGGCACAAACTCCTTAACTTCCTGGACATCAACCAGCCATCGCAAGCGCAGATCACTGCTGCGGATCTGGGATGCGGTTGCATCAATGACGACTCTGTTCCCAGACGGCTCACCGGGAACAATATCAGCTACATTTACTGGGAACAAAGCGCGGCGAATTCCAACTACAATGCCTTGCAAACGACGCTCCGCATTGATAACTGGCATGGCCTTACCACCGGCCTCAGCTACACGTGGTCCCACTCGATTGATACGGCCAGCGACGGCGAAGACTACGTGCCCAACGCGGCTCAGCCCACAGACAGTACCAACCCCGCGGGTAACCGCGGCAATTCGAACTTCGACATCCGCAATCGTCTCAGTTGGAACTTCATGTACGCATTTCCCAATCGTAAGGGCAGCTTGGAAAAACTCACCAATGGTTGGGGGCTAAACGGCATTTTAACGGTGCAGTCGGGAAACCCTTTCCATATGATTTTGGGAGCTGATGATTACGACGGCTCGGCAACCTATTTTTCAAAGCCGGACGTCGTTGGTCCCATTACATACAATTACAGCAACCCTGCTCAATTCCTCGACCTGAGTTCGTTTATGGTGCCCTGCACTCCGCTTCCCACTGGTTTTGATGGAACGGCTTTCACTTGCACCCCGGGCACTCGCCACTTCGGCAATGAGGGCAGAAACTCCCTTGTTGGGCCGGCCTTCCGCCAGATGGATTTCTCCATTTTCAAGGATACCCATCTCACGGAGCGCTTGAAGATGGAGTTGCGCTTTGAAGCCTATAACATTCTTAATCACCCGAACTTTGCAAACCCACTGTGGCCCAACTTCCTGTCTGATCCGACACTGACCAACTCCTTCGGGTCCAACGGACACTTACAGGGCTACCTGCCCATCAGCGTGACCGCGGACGTCGGCGCTGGTTACCCAGTTCTTGGCGGGGGTGGTCCGCGCAGCCTGCAGATTGCCGCGAAGTTCACCTTCTAATTCTTGGCTAACTTGTCCTCGAACTAAACGGTCCCGGGTCGCTCAGCCCGGGACCGTTTTTTCTCTGTCCCGAGCAACCCTCGCCCGCCTGCTTTTCCTCGTTCATTCTTCCGGTATTGCCGCAATTCCCAAGGGTGCACGCATTTTTCAGGAAGGCTCCACTAACCACTGTGTTTTCGTATACTTAGAAACTCTTTCAGATTCTCGCCACGACAGGTATACTTCACCTCCTCCTCCTGGAATGACCCCCTGCAGTTGTACCAGCTGATATGAGAGTCTGATTGCCCGAGAGGGCAGGAGGACTCGATGAAAAGGAAGCGACACACGCCGCAGGAGATCATTGCGAAGCTGCGCGAGGCGGAGGTAGACCTCAACCAGGGCGCAACGATCGAAGCGGTATGCCGGAAGCAAGAGATCAGCGAGCAGACGTATCATCGCTGGCGGCATCTTTACGGTGGGATGAAGGGGCCGGAGATGGCGCGGCTGAAAGAACTGGAAAAAGAAAATGCGCGGTTGAAGAAGATCGTGGCGCAACAGGCCATGGACATCGACGCGCTGAAGGATCTCAGCCGAAAAAACTGGTAAGCCCGGCGGGCAGGCGACGGGCGGTGGAGCATTTGCTTGCGGAGTGGCGCTACACGGAGCGGCATGCCTGTCGATTAGTGAAGCAGCCACGGTCGACGCAGCGATACGAAGCGCGCATCGACTACGAGGAGCGGAGGATTCGCAAGCGGTTGCACGAGTTGGCGAAGAAGCATCCGGGCTCGGGCTACCGGCGGATGACCAGGCTGCTGCGGAGAGAAGGGATGAAGATCAACAAGAAACGGGTGCAGCGGCTGTGGCGGGAGGAAGGCTTGCGGAACCCGCTGCGGAAGCGGCGAAAACGCGCACGCGGCCACAGCGAGAACAGTTGCGCGGTGAAGCGAGCAGAGTACAAGAACCACGTGTGGTGCTGGGATTTCACGATGGATGAAACGGCGGACGGAAGAAGGCTGAAGTGGTTTTCGGTGCTGGACGAGTTCACGCGGGAATGTCTGGCGCTGGAAGTGGAGCGGCGGATGACGGCGCGAGACGTGGTGGCGACTCTGACGTGGTTGGAGGCGAAGCATGGCGCGCCCGGAGCGGTTCGTTCGGACAACGGGCCGGAGTTCATCGCGCGAGCGGTGCAACGATGGCTGGCTGCGCGGAAAGTCGGGCCGTTGTATATTGCCCCGGGCAGTCCGTGGGAGAACGGCTACAGCGAATCGTTCAACAGCCGGATGAAGGCGGAGTTTGCGGACCGGGAGCTCTTCGGATCGCTGATGGAGGCGAAGGTTTTGGGAGCGGAATACAAGCGGTACTGGAATCAGGAGCGGTTACACAGCGGAATCGGGTACAAGACGCCAGCGGAATTCGCCGCCGAACTTGGGCCGGACTCCGCAACGCTCCGTCCGCCCCAAGTTCAATCACAACACCAACCGACTCTCAGAAGCACTGGTACATAAAACGGGGGCAGGCCACTCCACCCCTCTCCCAACATTGCAACTTGTGATAGTTTTGTGACTTCCACTGCGTACTAGCTTATGGAACCTCTGAGACCAGGGCGAATGAGCGCGCCGGGAAAAACGGAACCCACGGACTTAGTCGTCCGGGCTCGGACCGGGGACGCCGAGGCTTGGGGCGACTTATACCGGGAATTTGCCCCGGCGATCTTCCGTTTTTGCCGGCGCGCCATGCCCACGCACGAGGACGCGGAAGACGCGACCATGGAGATTTTCATGAAGTTGCGCGACAAGCTGAGCCAGTTCGACCACGCGCGGTCGTTCTCCGCCTGGCTCTACAAAGTCGCTGCCAATCACTGCTGGGACATGCTGCGCCGCCGCAAAGGCCGCCAGAACAAGGAAACCGAGGATGTCGACGACATTCCCCTGGAGCATCCTGATCCCAACCAACTGGAGCGCTTGATTGAAGAGCGCAGCAACGATGAGGTGCGCAAGGCCCTGGGCAAGCTCGGCGTGCGCGCCCGCATGGCCCTCGTGATGCGTTATTACTCGGACATGTCCTACGACGAAATTGCAGACGCCCTGGGCGTGCGGCGGGCGTTTGTGGGAGTCGTTTTGCTGCGCGCCAGGCACGAACTCCGGCAGGTGCTGGGTGAAAACAACGCTCTTGCCGTGGGAGGGACACGTTGAGCGAAACTGAGATGACCCCGAACAACCATCTGGATGAAATGACGCTGCTGCTCTACGTCGAGCGGCAGCTCGACCGGGAACGCGCGCAGGAAGTGTCCCTGCACACGCAGACCTGCACGCGGTGCCTGACGCTCCTGCGCGCGCTGGACCGCGAATCGCGCCTGCTGACCCGTGCCATGCTGGAGCAGGACGAACCGTTTCCCGCGCGGCTGACTGAGTTCCGCATGGCCGTGAAGCGCTCCATGCAGTGGATCTGGGGCTTGGTGTTTGGTCTCGCGGTACTCGGTGTCTACGCCCTTTACGCGGGTTATATCGAGCCCTGGGAACAGCGGCTCGAGCAGGCGGGCTTTGGCAGCACCAATCTTCTCAGTTTATTGGTTTTTCAGGGGGCCTTCTGGAAAGGATGGCAATCTATGTTCACGCTGTTTGAGGTTCTCGCGCTCGCCGTTCTGGCAGGTTCTGCCGCGTTTGCCTTCCGGAAATACATTCGGAGGGGATCCGCACTGGCAATGGTGTTTGCCAGTTTGGGCTTGCTGCTGGCGACGACGCCGGCGGTGTCCGCCACCGAATTTCGCAAGGGCGATACCGTGAGCGTCGCGAAGGGCGAAAATATCGTTGGCGACATTTTCCTCACTGGTCATCGCGTCCGCGTGGATGGCACCGTGGATGGCGACGTTTTCGCCTTCGGCGAGCAATTGGATATCGCAGGCCACGTTACGGGAGATGTCTTTTGTTTTGCGCAGAGCACACGGATCTCCGGCCAGGTCGACGGCAACATTCGCGCGTTCACGAACAACATCACCATCACTGGCGACATCGGCCGCAACGTTTTGTCCATGAACGAAGTGCTGAATCTTGACGCCAATGGAAAGATCGGCCGCAGTTTGACAGTAATGGGTCAAACGCTATCCCTTGACGGAAAAGTCGGGAGGGACGTTGTTGCCTTCTTCGATCAACTCACTCTCTCCGGAACGGTCGGCGGATCCCTGCAAGGCAAGGGGAAATCGCTGTCCATCAGTCCTACCGCCGAAATTGACGGGAAAGCCGAATTTGAGGGAGCAAAGCCCGCCACCGTTTCGCCCGAAGCCAAGCTGGCTTCACCGCTGCAATTCACCAAGCACCAGCCGCATACCAATTACGAACGTGGCGTGAGTTATTACATCTGGCGGGTGATCTGGAGCGCTGCGTTCGTGCTGCTCGGCTTAGTCATCTATGGATTGTTTCCGCGGTTCGCGGTCGAAACCGTGGAAGCCGGCGAGCACTATGGAGCAGCGTTCGGACTGGGCGTGCTGGTCACCTTTGGATTGCCTATTGCTGCGATCATCGCCTGCGTCACGATTGTTGGGCTGCTGCTGGGCCTTTCCACGTTGTTCCTTTACGTGATCGTGTTCCTGTGTACGGACATTGTCGTTGGCACCATCGTTGGCCAATGGCTGCTGGGCCGGACGAGCGACTACTGGCCGCTGGTGGCGCGCATGGCGCTGGGTGTACTCCTGGTGCGCCTAGTCACGAGCATCCCGTTCATCGGATTCTGGGCGTCCTTGGCGGTCGTTCTGTGGGGCATGGGCGGGATTTCGCTGGCGGTTTACCGCCGGTTGCAGCCCGTGATCGCACCGAACATTCCATCCGTGCCAACGGCGCCGCTGGGGAACCCGCTTCCGCCGAACACCACTGTCGGCGGAATGTAATTCATCTATCGGTCAGGGCAAATTCGTACCAAAGAAAACGGGCCCCGGAACTCCCGGGGCCCGTGGCCTTTTGCGGAGGCGGGATTAAACTCTGGCTTAGGGCACTCTGACCTTGGCCGCCTGGAATGGGTATAGCGCGCCATCGGCCGTGTTAAGGAAGAGTGCGCGAAACGAAACAGAAGTTGTGCCTGGCACGATGCTAGGATCGGTAAGTCCCGTAATTCCGTCGAACGCCGTCAGAGTTGGATACGTAAACACCTGGGGCGTGCTGCTCAACGACGTATTCAACGCATAAATATAGCCGGGCAGGCTCGCGACCGTGAAAGCGCTTCCTGCAACTGAGTTCAACGTGCCCGAAAGGCGGGAGTATCGAAGAAGCAGATTGTTTGCTGAAGCCGTGATATTTCCATTGTTGTCCGTGGAAATGCCAGATATCTGAGCGCGCACCACTTGGCCGCCCAGCAGATCGCCGCTCCCCGAGAAGCCATCAGGCGCTGAAAGCTGCGAAGACAGCGTTTTCGTATCCACGGAATAGCTGGTGGCGTTGAGGGTCAGCAAAACGCCGCTCCCATATTTCCCCGCGGAAAGCGTGGCATTCCCGGTGGCCGAGACTTCGTCGGCCAGAATCATCCCGTACTCGCCGGCTGTCGTGGTCGGATAAATGATGCCTTCCACTTCGTCAACAGCGGGTGCATCCAATACATCAACTTCCGTCGCGGTGAAAATTCCGGCCGAACTCACAACTGTGTCCATGCTCACCGTGCTACCAACCTTCACGCAATCCAATGCTGTGGTTGGACAGTTGCTGTAGTTGAATGGCGCCAAATCGTACTCTGTGTTGGTGGAAAGGACCGCGGTCAACGACGCGTCGCGGATGGCGGATTTCACGGTGATGCTGCTGCCGGTCGTGTAAGCGGTTACGACCCCGGTGAAGTCTTCCAGGGTATCAACGCTCCCCGAAGGAACGCCTGTTCGCGTAGTGGTAGTCGCGGTCAAAACCCCGGTCTGGGTGAAGTCTACGCTGATGCCGCCGGAGGTAGTGATCGCCTTGCTCAAATTGAAATCGAGTCCGATCCACTGTTTCTGGTTTGCGCTGAGATTCAGCGTTAAGGGGATAGAGATGGTGTAAGCTGCGCCGACGGGGAGAGCGCAGATTGCTCCGTTCACGCAGGAGTGTGTGCCATACGTGATCGTGGAACCGGAAGTGTTAATGAAAAGATTGTTTGTAGAACTGGTGGGGCCAAGCGTCACGCTGATAGCGGAGTAGTCTGCTGCGGGCACGGAAGCCTGATCGGCGATGACTGCGGAATCGGTCTGCAGCCGGGTCGCTTCCACGGACGAGGTCACTGTCGTCACCGGTTGGGGACTTCCGGAAGATGAGGAAGGCGTCAGGCTGATGCTAACGATCGGAAGTGTGAAGCTCAAAACATTGGTACCTGTAGGCGGAGTATCGTAGAGAGAAATAGTCAAACTTGCGTTACCGCTCACAGTGCAATTCGTCGTGCAAACGGCCGTCTTAAGCCCGCTGCAGGAGGTAAGGGCGAAAATCGCTGAAATTCCAAGGATAAGAAGGGCACGCTTTGAGTTCATGCAAACACCCCACGTCAAAATTAAACACCAGGCCGGGCGGGCTGTGTCGCCGGGAATTCCCCAAGAACACTCTACCGCCTGTGGCTGATCTGGGCCGCTTAGGAATCGTCAACAGTGCCCAAGTTCTAACGGGGTGCGCTGAGATTGCTTCAAGGATTTGCGCCCGGCCTTGCCTGGAGCTACTAGCGGATCGCTTGCATCTCGAACATACATTCGGCGTGCTGGCCGTCCGGGGTGTCAATCTGGATTGTAAGGGTTGAAGAATCGATCTTCTCTGGTTTGAGTTCCAGGTCCATGGTTTCCCCGATACTTGGCAATCGGGTGTATTCGTCCGTCGGCGGATAAAAGGGCGAGCGTTCGACCGAATCAGCCACGATCTCCTTTTTGCCCTGGATTAATTTGATCTTGATTGCGTCCGGGGGTGCGTCTGGCTTGTAGTTGATTTCCATGTGAATGCGGAAAGATAACGGCTTGCCCGAAAACTCGCGGACGGCGTCCTGTGCGCTGTAATTCATCGTCCTGCTCGATTGCAGGGCTACTTGCGCGAAAGGCGTCTCGATCCGGACGAACGACGTGAATTCCGCCACGTGCAATTCTGGAATCGTGTGTCTGTAGTTTGCGAGGAATTGGTCTCCCAAGCCCCCTTCCCGGTTAGCTAGAAAATACGCGTCGCGAATGGCGTTGGAGGAAAGCGGGAAGTCATACGCACCCGCAGGCATGGCCAACAGCACTCCCAGAACGATGGCTAGGACTTTGAGCGAATCCTTCCCATAGGTAGAACGAATCCGGCTCATATTCACCTATTATCTTGACGTTGAGACGACGCAATCGGTTACAACGCGCCAGTATAGCGCGGCGCGACGCCGCAGGAACAGCAGCGCGGGATATGCTATCGTTACAAATTCAGGCTGTGATTCCCCGGGGATTGGGCAGGCACTCTGGTAAAACGCACAACCAAATCGGATTTCCAGCAGGCCAATAGAAAGCGCAATGAAGCGGTTGCCGAGCGCGTGTACGTGCCGCTCGAAGAAGAGGCCCGCGCGCACGACGTCGAAAGCCATCCGGCCTCGAAACGCGGTGAAGTCACTCATCCACTAGCGGACAGTAATTCACCAGCGCCCTCTACGCAGCAGCAGGAGCGCGGCACACAACCCACCATGGCCGCGATCTTCGGCCCCGGCGGCTTCCTCGAAAAAAGCATGATCGGCGGCTACGAGCACCGCCCCGGCCAACTGCAAATGGCGGAAGCGGTGCACGACGCCTTCGAGAACCATCACCACGCCATCGTGGAAGCAGGCACCGGCACCGGCAAGACCCTGGCCTACCTCTTGCCCGCAATCTGCAGCGGCCGCCGCGTGGTCATCTCCACGGCCACAAAATCGCTTCAGGAGCAGCTCTATCAAAAGGACGTCCCGTTCCTGCAAAAGCATTTCGCTCCCGAACTAAAGGTTGCGGTGATGAAGGGCCGCTCCAATTTTCTTTGCCTTGCAAAAATGCACGCCATGGCCGACCAGCCTGTCTTGCGCGGCATGGAGGAAGTGGACGCCTTCCGGCAAATCAAGGACTGGGCGCGCCTCACGGAATCCGGCGACCGCGCGGAACTCACCTTTTTGCCGGATGACTCCGAATTGTGGACGCGTATTGACGCCCGGCGCGACACCTGCACCGGCCAGAAGTGCCCTGAATTTCAGCAGTGTTTCCTGACCGCCATGCACCAGCGCGCCAAAGACGCGGACCTGATTATCGTCAACCATCACCTCTTTTTCGCCGACTTGGCCCTGAAGAAAGATGATTTCGGCAGCATCCTTCCCGAGTATTCCGCCGTTGTGTTTGACGAAGCCCACGAGATGGAAGACATCGCCAGCGACTACTTTGGCCAGCAAATCTCCAATTTCCGCTTCGAGGAGCTTGCCCGCGACGCCGATCACACCGTGCGCCTGACGCACCAGGGAACTCCCGCGCTCTTGCGCCGCACCCAGCGCATCCGGGAAAGGAGCCGCAGCTTCTTTGACGCATTTCCGCCGCGCGATGGCCGTTTTTCCTTTTCCCGCCACGAGCGCGAGGCCTTCCTCGAGCAGAACCGCGAAGCCTACGACGCGCTAGTCAACTCCTTGAAAGGTATGGAGACGGAATTTGCCGCCCTCATCCAGAAACCCGAAGAGCTGCTGCGCATCGCCCGCCGCAGCTTTGAAGTGCGCCAGGAATTGGCGTTTCTTTTCGAGTCCAACGAGAAGAATTACGTTTACTGGTTCGAGCGCAGGAACAAGGGCGTCTTCCTTGCGGCCACCCCGATTGACGTCAGCCAGATCTTGCGCGAGCGCCTCTTTGAACCCTTCGACACGGTCATTCTCACGTCCGCCACCCTCACCGTCGGCGGCCGCTTCGAGTTCATCCGCCAGCGCCTCGGCCTGGACCACGTCAAGGAAAGCGGCTTGCCCCCTGAATTTCACTACGAAAAGCAGGCGCTGCTGTACCTCCCGCAAAAGATGCCCGATGTGCGTGACCCCGGCTTTGCACCCAAGGCTGCGGACGAAATTGTGGAGATGCTGGAACTTAGCCGGGGCCGTGCGTTCTGCCTGTTCACCAGCTATGCCCAGATGAACGACCTGTTTGAGAGGGTCAGCGAGCGGCTGGACTTTCCTCTGCTCCTGCAAGGAACGGCGCCGCGCTCTGTGCTTCTCGAACGCTTCAAGAACACCCCGAATGCCGTCCTTTTTGCCACCTCCAGCTTCTGGCAGGGCGTGGACGTGCCCGGCGACCAGCTTTCTTGCGTCATCGTTGACCGCTTGCCCTTTGCTGTCCCCAGCGACCCCATAGTGGCCGCACGCGTCAGGGCCTTGCAGGAGGACGGGCGCAACCCCTTCGCGGAATTCCAGGTGCCCCAGGCCGTTCTCGCCTTGAAACAGGGCTTTGGCAGGCTCATTCGCTCCAAAACCGACCGCGGCGTCCTTGCACTCCTGGACACCCGCATCCAACGTATGCCCTATGGTAAAATTTTCTTGCAGTCGCTGCCGCCCTACCATAGGACCCACGATCTGGCGGAGGTCGGGCGATTCTTGTCCGCGGCACGTCCAGCCCACAGACGAAAAGCCTTCAAGGAAGCAGGCTGAAGACAGGTTGGGTATTTCGACGCAAGGGGAAGAAAGCAACCACATGTTTGAAGTCAGCGTGGAAGAGACTTTTTCCGCCGGCCACGCCCTGCGCGGCTACAAGGGGAAGTGCGAAAACGTTCACGGGCACAACTACCGCGTGCAGGTCACCCTTGAGGGACCGCAGCTCGATCCTATCGGCCTGCTGATCGATTTCACCGAACTCAAGCGCGTCATCCGCAATGTTATCCACCGATTGGATCATCAGTTCATCAATGATCTGGAGCCATTCACAACCGTGAATCCCACGGCGGAAAATATGGCGAAATATTTTTACGATGAGGTCACCGGGCAACTGAAGGGATTGCCGGGTGGCGCGCGCGTGACTGACATTGTCATCTGGGAGACAGACACAGCCAGGGCCCGCTATCGTCCCGGGGCCTGAAGCAAACCGTAGTCAGGGGAAAGCATGAACCGCTCGCTTTTCATTATTCTGATTCCCGCTCTGCTCGTGGCAGGAGGCTACATTTTCGTCCTTCGCCTGATGGGCATTGCCCCCGGCTACTCGCGCTTGATCGTCGCCACGGTGCTTTTCTTTGGCGGCATTTACTGGCTTTCGCGGCATTCGGGTAAGAAGGCCAAAACCACGGGCCAGTAGAGCTCCTCAACCCATTTTGGGCGTCTTATGCACATCACAGAAATTTTCAAATCGATTCAAGGCGAGGGAACCCGCGCCGGCCTTCCATGCATCTTCGTTCGCTTCACGGGATGCAATTTGCGCTGCACTTGGTGTGATACGGCCTACGCCTTCCGCGGCGGCCAGAAAATGACCGTGGGCGAAGTCCTGGCGCGTGTCGATGTTCTCAGCAGGCGCGCCAACACCGGGAAAGCAGGTGTACAGCTTGTGGAGCTCACAGGTGGCGAGCCGCTGCTCCAGGAGGAAATTTATCCTTTGGCCGAAGGACTTCTCGCCGCGGGATATGAGGTCATGATCGAGACCAGCGGTGAGCGCTTCGTCGGACGCCTGCCCAAGGACGTCATCAAGATCGTCGACGTGAAATGCCCGGATTCCGGCGAGCCCGATACCTTCGATTCGCGCAATCTTGCAGAGTTGGATCCCAAGGACGAGGTAAAATTTGTGATTTCCAGCCGCCGGGACTACGAGTTCGCCCGTGATTTTACCCACGCCCACCGGCTCACCGAGCGCGTCAATCAAGTGGTCTTTTCCCCGGTGAGCGAAGACCCGCAGGGAAAGTGGCAGGGTTTGCAGCCGCGGCAACTCGTCGAATGGATTCTGGCAGACGGCTTGAGCGTGCGCCTGGGTTTGCAGTTGCATAAAATCGTCTGGGACCCGGCCATGAGGGGTGTTTGACTGGAATGCGCTTGCAGGTGAGAGGATGATGAATCGCGCCAGGTGCGTCGTGTTGCTGAGCGGGGGCATGGATTCCTGCGTCTGCACGGCCATTGCCCTTGAGGAACATGGCGCCGGTAATGTTGCGCTGCTGCATGCCGGCTACGGGCAAAGAACACAGAAGCGCGAGCGGCGCGCCTTCGAGGAGATTGCCGGCTTCTATGGCGTGAGTGAAAAACTCATCGTCCAATTGGATCATTTCCGGGCCATCGGCGGCTCCGCTTTAACAGATAAGGAGATTGCCGTTCCGGAAAATGAGTTGGGCGCGTCAGGACCAGGCGGAAGTGAAATTTCCGTCACCTACGTGCCTTTTCGCAATGCCCATTTTCTGAGCGTGGCGGTGAGCTGGGCGGAGGCCATCGGCGCCCAGACCATCTACATCGGTGCGGTCGCCGAAGACAGCTCCGGCTATCCCGACTGCCGGCCGGAATACTACCGCGTATTTCAGGAGCTGATTAGGGTGGGCACGCGCCCCGAAACGCACATTGAGATGGTAACGCCGGTGATCGGCATGAGGAAAAGTGAGATCATCCGCCGGGGCTTGGCTTTGGGGGCCCCGCTGCATCTGACGTGGTCCTGCTACCAGGGAGAAGAGTTGGCTTGCGGGGCCTGTGACAGCTGCCGGCTGCGGCTACGCGCCTTCGCGGAAGCCGGCCTCCCCGACCCTATCCCGTATCGTAGTGTGGTTAAGGCAATACCTTAGGAATGTGACGCCGGTCATTGGAATCGGCCGCAGATGGGTGATAATAGAGGAAACCAGCCGGAGAACCGAGGCTGGCGCTCCTCAAAGACAAAAGGAGAGTGGAGCATGTTGAAATCAGTTAAGACGTATGCGCTTGCCGCTCTGTTGACGCTTGCGCTCATCAGTTTCTTTGTACCGCGGGCGACCGCGCAATTCAACGGAACGATTCAGGGAACAGTTTTGAATTTTGAGGGCAAGCCCTTCGCCGACCTGCCTGTCGATCTCAAGGGCGAACAGGGCAGCGCTAAGGAGACGAAGACCGACGCGAGCGGAAAATTCATTTTCAGTAACCTCAGAGGAGGGAAATACACGCTCGCCTTCCACGCTCCCGAGCTGCAACAGCCCTTTGAAGTGCAGGCATCCGCTCAAAACTCCGGCCCGACCGACATTAATCTGAATTTCAAGGACATCCTCGAAAAGCAAAGTCCCGAGGCTGCCGCCGCCTTCAAAAAGCGCGAGGAAGATCAGCAAAAGACCGTGGGTATGAAGGAACACTTCAACAACGGCCTCGCCTTCCTCGATCAGGAACGCACCTTAAAGGGAGAGCTTGCCAAGGTTCCCGCCGATCAGCGCGACCAAGCCAAGCAAAAAATTGTGGATCTCTCCGACAAAGCGATCGCCGAGTTCCAGGAAGCTAACAAGATAGCCCCGGAGAAGGACCCCAACCATCATCTCTTCTGGGCGCGCATGGGCGAATCCTACGATCTGGCCGGGCGAAACGATGATGCCATCAACGCCTACCAGCAAGCCGTCACCTTGAAGCCCGATAACGCGAGTTACTACAACAATCTCGGCAACGTGCTCGCGCGCGCCGGCAAAATCGACGATGCGCGCGTCGCTTACACCAAAAGTGCTGAGCTCGATCCCCCGAACGCCGGCTTCGCGTGGCGCAATTTCGGAATCAGCTTGTATCAGTCGAACCGTATGCAGGAAGGCGTCGAACCCCTCAAGAAGGCCACCGAAATCGATCCCAAGAATGCACAGTCCTGGTATCTTCTGGGCGCCTGCTTGGTTGCCTCTGCCGATTACAAGCAAGTGGGCGACAAAGTGGAAGTCACGCTAAAGCCTGGAACGATCGAAGCCTACCAGAAGGCTCTTGAGCTTGACCCCAACGGGACCTGGGGCAAGCAGGCAAAGGATGGGCTGGAGCAGGTGAACCAGCTCACCGGCGGCATCGAAACCAAGGTCGGCGCAAAGAAAAAGAAGCCGTAATTCGGCGCTCTTGATCTAGAAAGAAAGACCGGCTCTGCTCTCGCGGAGCCGGTTTTGTCTCAGCGGTTGCCTTCCACCGAAAGAGAAAGCAATTCCCGAACTATCGAAGCAGCATCCACCGTGCGGGGCGAGGAAGCCCTCTCTGTGATTGTCCCGCGCCATCTCGTTTGAATTCGAGCTCAACTGTGAGTCAGCGTGCCCGTGGTCTTCGTCCGGCGGAGTGCCCAGGCAAAGGCAGCCATCGAAACGGGCAGCAAGATGGCCGCGAAAACGAGCAGCAAGAGCAGCGGCCTGCCGATTGCCAACAGGCTCGCGCCGTCCAGCAGAACCGCCCGCATGGCATCCAGCGCATATGTGATGGGATTGATGCTGGCGATGAATTGCAGCCAGTCCGGAAGAATACTGACGGGGAACAGCATGCCCCCAACTACACTGGAGATTCCCAGAAGAAACCACTTCGCAGGATTTCCGCGTTTGAAGAGCAGCAGGTAGGCTGCGGAGAGAATCCCTAAACCAGAAAAAGCCAGCAGCGTCGCGAGCAACACGACGATCACTCCCACCCAATTTGCTCTTCCCAGTGGAAAATGAAAAAGGGCCGCGCCCCAGCCGAGATAAACGGCGATGCGCAACGTCGTGGCCACGAAAGGATAGACCGCGGATCCTGCCAGAATTACGGGCAGAGAGACCTGCGTAACCAGAAGCGGTTCCAGTGTCCCCGTGTCCCGAGCTTCCAGGAGGCTGCGATCGAAGCTGTCCAGCGCCGCATTGAGATAGTCAAAGAATACGAATCCCACCAGCGAGTAGGCGAAATACGTGTTTCCCTGCGGCAGCGCCTGGCGCAATTCCGGCGAATCCACGAAGCGCGCCACATAGTAAAACATCGCGGCGCCAAACAGCGCTTCGATCGCCTCCAAAATAAACGGGCTGCGGTATGTGCCGGCGATCCGGAGGTCGCGTTGAAAAAAAAGAAAAAGATCACGAAGGGTGCGCATCATGCGGGGCGGGCCTCCACATCGGGAGGTACGGGGCTCCCCGTAAGCCGGAAGAAGACCTGCTCCAAGGAAGACGCCCCCACCTTGGCCCTAAGCCTGGTGGGCGTGTCAAACGCAATTAGCGCGCCTTCCTGTAGAATCGCCACGCGATCCGCGAGGAGTTCGATTTCCGGCAGGGAGTGCGAGGCGAAAAGAAGAGAAGTGCCGTGCCCGGCGAGGACTTCAGTCTTCAGAAAGCGGCGGAACTCCAGCGCGGCAATGGGATCCAGGCTGCGCGTGGGTTCGTCGAGCAGCAGAACTTTGGGTTGATGAAGCAGCGCACGCAAAAGGCTGAGCCGCTGGATGGTGCCGGAAGAGAGCGAACGTGTTTGGCGGTCCAGCGCTTCGCTCAATTGAAACCGCTCGCCAAGGACCCGCGTGCGCTCCTCGATTGTGGCGTCGGAAAGATGATTGAGCCGCCCGAAGAAACGCAGGTTCTGTCGCCCCGTCAGGCGCGAGTAAAACCCCAGATCGCGGCCCGCGTGGTAGCCGATTCGGCGGCGCACCGCAGCCGGGTTGCTCACCGCGTCATGGCCGTCGACGTGCGCACTGCCACGCGTGGGGAGCAGCAGAGTCGCCAGGACCCGCAGCAGCGTCGTTTTCCCTGCGCCGTTCGCGCCGAGCAGGGCAACCGCCTCGCCTTCCGCTACCTCCAATGAAATGCCGCGCAACGCCGGGGAATTGGGCGCGGTAAACGGCTGCAGAAATGCGCGCCAGCCGCTGTACGTGGGCGGAAACCACTTCTCAAGAGAATCAATTACGATGCAAGGGACAGACACGCTTGATTTTATAACCTGTCTGCTGCAATTAGACAATCCGCCGCAAGCTGTGTTCCAGGCAGCGTGCATGGCTTGCGAAGCCATTCCCCGGTATAAGATACTCGCGGAGCATGTACATTGAGCCCGAATCGCCCCGCCGTCCTCCCGGACACGCAGGGGCAGGAGAAGCACTGGATGATGCAATTCGCCAATCGCGTGGTCGTTCCCGAGTACGTCCTCGTGCGGTATCTTGACGGAGAATCCGTTTTGCTGAACCTGGAAACGGAAAAGTATTTCGGGTTGGACGCTTCGGGAACGCGCATGTGGGAAGTTCTCACGTCTTCTCCCAGCATTGATGCGGCTTTTGCCAGGCTACTGGAAGAATTCGAGGTGGAACCCGAAGTTTTGCGCACCCACCTCACTGAACTGTTGAGCCGGCTCCAGGAACATGGCCTGCTCAATATTGCGACCGACAATGTGGGAACCATTCCAGCGGTATAGAGCGCTGGATTCCGAAGCACGGAAGATGTTTCGGCGCGCCGCAGTACTTCTTCCTCTGATCGGGGTATCTCTGCGCGTGCGCGGCTATGGGAGGACACAGGCGTGGTTGCAGGCCCGCTGGGAGCGCCGCAAGCAGCCCTTGCCGCAAACCGCCAACAGCAAGGACATCGTGGAGAATACTTGCCGCATGGTTCGCGCCGCCGTCCACCACGGCATGCCCGGTGCGAGCTGCCTCGAAGCATCACTCACCCTCTGGTATCTGTTGCGACTGCAGGGAATTTCCGCCAGCGTGCGGATTGGCGTCCGCAAGCACACGAACCTTTTCGAAGCGCATGCCTGGGTTGAGCACGAAGGCGCCGCCCTCAATCAGTTGGAAGAGGTCCACCGCCACTTTGCCCCATTCGACAGCAAATTCCGCGTTCCACCGAGTGAGCAGCCATGAGCGGGTTCTTTGGCGTTCTGCGGCCGGAGGGAGCGCTATCTGGGAGCGCGTTTTCTTCCGTGTGGGGACGGCGGGTGGCGGCCGCTGCGTTTGCTACGCGAGTACGGCCCCGACGGCTGAGCGCCGCTTTTGTCGGGCAAAAGTCCTCAGCAAGCATCTATCCTGCGAGTGGTTTCCCAAAGGAAAAAGCCCGGCCAGCGATCCACGCTAGCCGGGCCCGTTCGACGACATCCTTGTTGTTCATATGTTTGTCCGCTCCGAAATGTGGTGCGACTGCTTCTGCTCGGGGGCGGAAAGCTCCACGGTCAACGACATCTCGCTTCGGTTGCGCAACAAGCCCAGCTTCACGGTCTTCGCGTCTTTCTTCAGCATCAGCTTTTCGCGAAGCTCGCCGGCACTACGGATTCTCTCGCCGTCCATGCTGGTGATTACATCGCCAGGCTTTAGTCCGGCCTTCGCTGCGGGAGAATTCTCGAATACATTGCGCACCAGGACTCCCTCGCCATCCGGCGCGCCAAAGTAATTCCCGAAATCTCCTTCCAGGTCCTCCGCGTCAATGCCCAGCCGCGCGTGGCCAGAAACGGAAAAACTGAAATTGCGGAGACCTTCGATCGCGGGCAATCCCTGCAAATCTGGCATTTGGAACGCGAAGCTTCCCGGTGTTGGTGCCACCATGGCGTGGTGGCGCGCGGCTTCCGACTTGGCCAGTGTCACCGTGATGGTCTGTTGGTGTCCATCTCGCCAAACCGATAATTGCGCCGCCCGCCCCGCCGGAATCTCGCGGATCATCCGCCGGAACTGCTCCGAGCCTTCCACCCGCTGTCCGTTGATCTCAGTGATGACGTCGTTCTCTTTTAAGCCCGCCTTTGCGGCGGGGCTATCCGGCACAATCTTTCCGAGCAGCGCCCCGCGCTCTGCTGGCAATCTAAGTTCCTTCACCTTTTCCTGCGTGACTTCGGCCACGCCCACGCCGAGCCAGCTTCCTTCTCCGCCCAGCAAAACCTGGACGTCGTCATCGGAGGGAAGTCCTTCAATCTCGATGACATCGTCCGATTCCGCTCCCGGATCATCCTTATCCCTGTTGACGTAGATTTGTGTGTGTTTTTGCGATGTGCTTCCGGTCTCTTGTTTCTTGGCGGAAGCGCCTGGTAGGGCAAGTAGCGCGATGCTCAAGGCTCCGAGGCCGAGTACTGTCCAACGATTTCGATTGTTCATAGTGGCGTTCAACTCCTTCGGTTACTTAGACGGAGGGAGTGCTAAACCGTTGCCCGAAGCGCGACCACACGGATGGCCCCGTTCACTGTGCCCAGCCGGATGGGCGTGCCACCGCGCCCCAGCTTTCCATGCAACACTCTGGGCTGCACTGCTCCACGCATTACCACGGGAAGCTCCGAGGAGAAGCTCCCGTTCATGCAGTGTGCTTCCAGATTTGCCGGGAGATCCGCTGGAACTGCCAAAAGCACTGAACCGTTGGTGGTCTCTGCAAGAGCCCCTTTGGAGTCCGCCGGGCGCTTTAGTTCGAGATACACATTGCCATTCGTCGTGTGGGCGTGCACGTTGCCGCTGCCCTGGAAAACCTCGATATTGCCATTGACCGTATGCAGATCACCCACCGAATCGAGGTCCGTCACGCGCAGCGAGCCATTCACCGTATTGACGTGCGTTACTTGAGCGCGCCGCGGCACGTGCACCGTATAGTCCACCGCCACTTCCACGCCCTCTTCCTGCGGGTAGCGCGTGGAAATGGAAAGCCCCCCGTCCGGGCGCGAGTCCACGTCAATCGAAACGCGGTCCAGGTTGGATTCCTTTTCCGTAGTCGTCTTCACCGCGCGCACTTCCACCACATCCTTGTCCCAGGCCTCAATGCGCACCGTGCCATTCACATTGTTGAGTTCCAGCGATCCCCCGGAACGCAAGGGATACGTTTGCGCGAATTCGCGCGTGACGCCGAAACATTGCGGAGCCAGCAGTATTGCAGCGACCATTAGAACCAAGGTAGCGGGACGAATGACGGAGCGATACATCGTAGACCCTCCTTCGCGAACCTCAACCCGTTCACTTCCCCCAGGGCAAATACAAGCTCTTCCTACCCACGCGCCACTCTCCGGGCCAGTTCCTTAGTGGAGTTGAAAATTAAACGTTACCGTGGTGATAACGTCAACCTTTTTATCACCCAACTGCCCGGGCCGCGCCCGCCATTGCCGGATCGCAGACGTTGCGGCATCTGCCAGCGCCGGTTCCCCCTCGATGATCTTGTCCACGCTCAGGCTGCCATCCGTCTTCACCCGGACTTGCATCCGCACCACACCCTGCAAGCCCGCCTTGCGTGCTAACTGCGGATACTCCGGCGCGGGAGAGGTGATCAAACGCTTCTTGAACTCTTCCGCATCTTCCCGCACACCACCCATGAATTTGCTCTCCAGCCAATTGATCCATTGTTCGACCCAATCGGCTTTCTCCTCAGGCGTTAACCCTCCGGAAGCTGGCGGCTCTGCCGTTCCTGCTCCTTTGGGAAACCCAACGCTGACGAGGCGTTCTTTTTCCTCATCCACCATGGACTGCCGCAGCGTTGTTTCCGTGTCCAGGTATTGCAGCCGGATTTTACCTGCCGTGGTGTGCAGCTTCAGCACCGCCCCGCCCCCGTTCAACGCCCCGTAAGCGTGCAACGAACCCTCGGGCCGAGTCTGCAGATTCAACGGGAGAGACGGGTCCGCTTCGATGCGCTGCGCTCCGCCGTTGTCCACCGTTGCGTCGATCGTCGCCATGATATTCCGCGGCAGAAATACGACGATGTCGCCGGTGCTGGAAGAGAGCTGCGAAGCGCCCGGCAGCCGAACAGGATGCTTCGGATCGGGTGAATCCGGTGCGATCCAGGCTGTGATCGTGCCGTTTCCCGTGGCCGCGCGCAGTGTGTTCGCCACATGCGTCAGACAAATGCTGCCGCCGCTCGTTTCCACTTCCATCGGCCCTGCTACATACATAACGCGAATTCCACCGCCGCCTGTCTGTGCATGCACCGATCCGTGCACTTCCCCAAAATCGATCTGCCCGCCGCCCGTGCGCACGCTCACATAGGAACCCGCTTCGCCAACGGCAATGTTTCCGCCTTCCGTCTCCAGATGCGCTTCGCCCCCGATGTGACCGGCGCGAATGTGGCCGCCCCCTGAGCGCAGCTTGGCGCCGCCTGCTATATTACCGGCTTGGATGTGGCCCCCGGCTGTAAAAGCATCCAGGTCGCCGGCGACATCCAACACAGTGATATGCCCGCCCTGGGTTTCCAGCTTAGCCGCATAGCGCTCCGTGGAAAGGCTCTGGTAAGGCCCGAATCCAAGACGTCCCGTGCGAATGTTACCGCCTTGCGTTTCCAGCAGGACGCGCCCGTCAAGGTCCGACGTTTCAATGTCACCGGCTCCGGTGCTCACTTCTACACCGAAATTTGCCGGCGCGCTGATCTGGAATTGCACCCAGTATTGCGCGTTGCGGTTGATAATCGCGCGCAGTTGCGGAAGTCGTCCAACAAGGGAAACGCCATTTGGAGTTTCTTTTGCCGTCAAAACATATTTTTGCAGCAGTGCGTGAGCCACTGGTTCCGGCGCGTCCGTTTCAATATGCACGGTGTAATGGACCACGGGAGGCGCGTTGGCGGGTAGGGTCTGAATGCGCACCGAACCCAGGTCGGCTGTCAGCGTGAGCGTTCCGCGATCACTCGTGGTGATATCTCCGGAGCGGTCCGCCGACGCATGCGGAGGCACATTTTCCCCCGCGTGAGCCAGCGGCACCATGGCCAGTGCAGCGATTACCAAAGTAAGTGTGAGAAATAGCAGTGGCTCTGACTGGCGACGGCGGGAACGAAGCGAAACTTGCCAATCCATTCGCATGTGGTAAGCCCGGTTAGCAATCACGCGCTGAAAACTCACTGTTCGCTGCGCTCGTTGATTTCCCGTAGTGCCGCCGAACTGCGCAGCCGCACATACCGGCTAGGGTCTTTACGCTGCAGGTCTTCGAGGGCGCGAATCACATTCGCCAGCGATTCGTCCGGCGGAAGACCAGGAGCCCTTGGCGCTGTCATTTCATGCTCCGGCGCATCGAGATCGCCGGGCATCGGCAGTACCCCGGAATCCGGCTTCGTGGTATCCAAAGAGCGCACCAGCAAATTCACGGCCTCGACTCGCACGCCGGGATTGGAATCCTGTTGCAGCGACTCAAGCAAAGTCTCGCGCACCATCCGGTCTGAAGTCGAATCGCGCAGCGACTCCAGCGCCTTCAATCGCACTGCGGGATTCCGGTCCTTGCGTGCCGCGGTCAGCAGGGCGCTGCGCACTTGCACGTCTTTGGCGCGCAACTTCAACACATCCAGGCAATCCAGCCGAACGCCGGAATCAAAGCGCTCGCCGTTCTCCACAACGTACGTCAGCACTTGCCGCACATCCGTATCATCCAGGTTTCCCGTCAGCACCACGGGCTGCTCCGCGCTCAACTGCAGGCGGACATTTTGCGTTCCGGATCCGATTGCAGGAGTCAAGTTCACACCGGCAACAACCATCTTGGCGAGCTGATCTTCGGTGAGGCGCGTACTCGGCCGCACATTCACCGCCTGGTCCAGCGCGTTCGCGTCATCCCGGCCAGTTAGGAATTGCGTCGACTCCACGCCAACCACAAGTCCAATCAGCACCATCAGCGCGCCGCTCCATGCCGGGTGCAACGCCATCCATCGTCGCAACCCCAGGAACGCGGGCGCCCGCTCTTTCACGAGAGGTGTCGCCAGGTCGTCAAGCTTTTCGTAGAGTGCGCTCCGGCATTGCGCCAGCAGCACGCTGGCACTGTCCATGTTGTCCGCGGCCTGCGGCATCGCTCCAACCATTTCCTGGAAAGCGCGTTCCTCGGCGAGTTGCTCCTGGCAGTCCTTGCAGGTCACCAAATGCGCATCAATGGCCATGCGCTCTTGAGCGCTCACTTCATCGCAGGCGTAGAAGACCAGCAGCGGTGCAATCTCAGAACAAGTTTTCAACGAACTGGCGGCGCTCATCGCAGTTCTCCCAGTTCACTGCGCAATTTGCGCGTTGCGCGGAATAGCGAATTCTTTACGGTCTCTTCGCTGGTGCCAAGGGCAGCGCCGATAGCGCGCAACTTGAGTCCCTGGTAGTGCTTCATTTCAAACACGATGCGTTCCCGGGGCGAGAGCCGCGCCATCGCAGTCGCAAGCTTGGCTCGGATTTCCTGGCCAACCAAATGCTTTTCGGGATCGAGCGCAGGGCGATGCTCTCTCTGCCGCTCGAAAAAGTCAGTGGTACCCTCCTCATACTGCCCAGCATGCAGCTCCGGCGCCTGATCCTCCGGCCGGGCCTGCCGCCGGCGCAATTGGTCCAGACAGACGTTGGTCACGATGCGGTACAGCCAGGTATAGAAACTGCACTCAAAGCGGAATCGATGGAGGTTTTTGTAGACCTTCAGGAAGGCTTCCTGATAAACGTCCCGGGCGTCCTCGGTGCGTTTCATCAAGTTGAGCGCCAGCCGCAGGACGTCCCGATCATAGCGGCGAACCAGTTCCTCGAAAGCAACGCGATTGTCCACTTGCGCTTCCTGAACCAGGGTGCGCTCGTCGAGGTTGGCCAAAGAGGTCACCGTGGTCAGGGCAGCTTCGGAATTGCTGGTCCGGCCGGCATCATCCGCAAAAGCCAAGGCCCAGTTGGGTAGCGGCATATTCGCTTTCTCTTTGCCGAATTCGGTGCAGTTCATTCTGCAAAAGGAGTTTACTTCCTGGGGCTCCCCCGCAGACTGGTCCACACCACCGATAACCAATTTGGACGCCTTCTACGCTGTTACGTAAGCAAAGGTCCCCAACATTCTACTCACGTTCGTGTGGCCTACGCCTTTGGATGCGTCCAAGCGCCGCCCGTTGCCCTGACCATCTACCCCTCGGCGGCTCTCTCTCCCGGCCGCAGCCGCCATAACACCAGTGGCCACGCCAGCAGAACGACCATTGCCGTCAATACGATATAGCCCTGGCTCCGGTAGAAAGCGTCCGGCTGCCCGGTCAGTTCGAATCCGGCCCCCGGCAGAGTCGTACACACAATCACAAGGAACCATCCCAACAGGTTGAATCGCGCCACCCACCGGATCCCAAACACCCAAAACGTCAGCAGCATCAAATGCATTAGAAATTGCTTCAAGAAATCCGCCGGGGAGCCCCAGTTCAGGACCATTGCTGCCGCCATAGCGAAGAACAGCAGCAACCGTAACCAGCGTACCCTTAGTTCCGCGCCGATAAACGCAACGGCAACAGCCAGGACTGCTGTAAATAACAAGCCGCGATATAACGCCCCGCCGATGAGCCCGGCTGCGGGCACCAGCGCGTCAAACGAAGTGCCGAAGCTGTTGGGCACAGCGCGCTGCAAAGTAGGCCACCACAACGACGCCGCGCTCAGAAACCGCTGCAAGCCAATCAGCAGCACCGACCCTCCCAATCCAATCCAGAATGCATCGCGGTAATAATTCGCCGGCATGCCTAGCCACATGGGAACCCGCTCTTCGCCGAACGCGCGCGCCGCAAAGTGCCACGCTAGCCCGAAGAGAAAGACCAAGGCTCCCGCAATAAAAGCTGTCGCTATGAACTGGCGCACCACAATCCCAGCCAGGAATATCTTCCAGGGATCAGCCGTCGAATACCCCGCGAGCGTTTCTGGAATTCCCTTGCCTAGCAAGAATTGGAAAAGATAGACAGCCAGGCCGACTAATCCCCAAATCATCAGGCGCCGCCATGGTACACGGAGGTTAGATTGAATACGGGACCTCTTGAAATACACAATCAAGACGACGATGGCAAGACCCACGGCGACAACAAACCGGCCCACGTTGAACAGAGTCCGTGGTAAGGACTGTTCATCCTGCTTGCGCTCGAATTCGTCGGGAATTTTGATGTATGTCCGGTAATTGGCCGGCTCGTTCCCGAGAATATGCAAATCCATGCGAGCGTAGGCATGATCCGCGGCATCCATACCTCCGGCGTTCTGGGGATCCAGCGGCACATTCTGCTGCCACGTGAGCATGTGATCCGTCCGGTTCGGCCGCTTGTCGGAACTCGATTCCACAAGTTTCCAGCCGCTCAGGTCAATCTGCTTTTTCTCGCGCAGAAATCCTTCCGCGATCGCCACCGCCTCTTCTTTGCCTAGCGTCGCTCCCTTCGCCGCCTCCGGCAAAGTGTGCCAGAACCCATGAAGTGCACCGTCCGGCTGCAGCGTTACCGCGAACTCCTCGGCTTGCGAATTCCGGAAATAGCGCACTCGCCACAACGCTCCCGGAACTCGCTCCGCATAAATCTTGTTGATCTCCGTGATGGACATTCGGCGCCGCAGGTATTCATTGGAGACGGGATTCGTCGTGTCCACAAAAAGCGCCCCTTTGCGAAAACTGTTGGGGTCCAGACCATGTTCGCGGAGCACGGCATCCGCTTTCATGACTGCTGTGCGGCTGTCTGTCGTAAGCTTCAGGTAGTCTCCGATACTTTCGCGCTTGATGCGCCACGCCAGCAGCCCGCCAACCAGCACACACAATGCCAAAAAACCAATCGCTCCCGCGGTCAGCGCCGTGTACCGCCGCTCAGCCAGTTGCACTTCCTCGGTTGCGGGACGATGTGCCAGGTCGATCTCCGGCGCGGCCTCAGCGCCATTCAGAAGCTCGTCTACCGGCTCAAATCTCCCCCGGAGCAAATAGCTGATGCCGGACCACGCCAGCGGAGCGACCGCTGCCAACCCCACAACCACGCCGGAAATCTTGAAATAGAGATTGTCGGAGCGGATCAGCAGCAACCCGACCAGCGACGCATCCACCGTGTAATGCCAGATCAGCGTTGCCACGATGCCCCACCGCAGCATCACCATTCCCGCGACAATCCCGATGAGTCCCACTTCTATCCCGCGTATATATCCCGGCTCCTGCGGATAATTGCTGTGCAGAAACCCCCAGAAAAATGCCGGTAGGACGACCGCCAGGAAACGCGACCCCGTCAACTTGTGCAGAAAGGGAATCGCGAAGAGACGAAACAGGAACTCCTCACTGGTCGCCGCGGTTACCCCGATCGCCACTCCCGCGATCCAGGGTAGCGACGTGTTAAAGGCCTCCGAATAATTCGTATCTTGCGGCGCCCACACACCAAACCGGCTACCCACCATGTAAAACGCAACAATGAATCCGATGTGCGCCGCTGCCAGTGACAATCCGACCACCGATGAGCAAAAAAACTCCTTTGACAACAGTCCTCTTCGGCTGAACGTCTGATATAACCGCAATCGTTCTGGCTGCGCGGAGCGATATAAGGGCTCTCCGCCCGGCAATACCAGAGTTACCGTGAGCGCGGTCAAAAGCGCCGATGCCAGTATGATTACGATTCGCAGCGTGACGAAACTCGCATAGGACTCCTTCGTGTCATACCCTGCGCGATAGGAATCCCATTGGTTGAATTGCATCAGGAAAAACAGCACCGCCACGAACAGGCCGATTTTTATTGCCGCACCCCACGTCGTCTTGCCCTGCCTGGTTAGCGAAATGCCAAGCCACAAAACCGACCCCATCAACAAAATGTATGGGACGATCGCGATGATTTCGTAAAGATCGTTTCTCGAACGCAGATTCTTGTAATCCCGTGACCACGCTTCCGGGACTTGCAGGAATTCCTGCGTGCTTCCGATTTGGTTCCCTTGCAGCCCCACCACCAGCCGGTACGGCGCATCCTTGGCCTTGAAATTCTTGCGCTCCCAGGTAAACGACCAGTCCACGCGATTCGGCCGCGTTTGGGAATTGGCCTCCTCCGGCAGGAAATTCCAGTTGTTCAAGTTCGTACCTAGCTTGCTCTGCAAAAATACTTGCGCCGCCCCTTGTGCCTCTTCGCGATTCAGCGATTTGGCTCCTCGTGCCTCTTCGATCTTGTGGTCGTAGGTGACAATTTTCCCCGCAGGGCTGACCCGCACCTGAAACTCCTCCTCTTGTTGCGGCCGGAAGAAGCGCACTTCCCAATACCAGATATTCAATTCGCCGGACATCAGCCGGTTGGCCTGCTGCAACCCCAACTCGCGTTCCAGGTAGGTCTTGGCGTTTTCGTCCACGTCGAACACGATCGTCGACTGATAACCGTTCAGATTCTCTCCAAGCCCCTCAACGAATTCCTTCGCGCGCTTCTGCGCCTCCCCCCGCGACACTTTGAAGTCCACCGAGGCTTCCGGAAACGCCCGGAAAAAGTATTTGTGCGCAAATACAGCACCCAGGATCCCAAGCGCGATCCACAGCAACAGCGCGCGCTTGTCCGATCCGGTCAATCGTGTTTCCGCCAAGGCAACCTCCCGCGGGCTCGGCCTGCCCCGAACGCCCACTCTAACGATACGCATGCCCGCGACGCAAGTTTCTCGAAAAGCGGACCTTATCCCGGGAGTGGTATAAAGAAGGAGCGATGTCCATCTCCCTCCAGACCGACGTCCGCATGGTGAAAGGCGTGGGGCCGCAACGGGCCGAACTTCTCGCCAAGCGCGGCATATTCACCCTGGAAGATTTGCTCAACTATCTGCCGTTCCGCTACGAAGACCGCATCCACTTTTCCAAGATCAAGGACGTCCAGCCCAACGGCACCTACACCTTGCGCGCCCGCGTCATGAGCGGCCAGGCCGTTCGCTGCATGTACGGCCGTGATGCCATCTATCATCTCCTCGTTCAGGATGATTCTGGCTCGTTGCCCTGCAAGTTCTTTCACGGCGGCTATTTGGAAGGGCGCTTGAAGCCCGGCCAGCAGCTCATCCTGCACGGCAAAGTCGAAATGGATAAACTTCGCCCCGCGCGCCGCGAAATGATCAATCCCCAGATTGAAGTGCTCACCAGCGAAGAGGTGGATTCCGTGGAGATGGGCCGCATCGTGCCCATTTACGAGGCCGTCGGCACCTTTGGCACACGACAGATTCGCCGTGCGATTTACGCCACGCTGCAAAACCTTGACCCCAACATTCCCGACATCTTGCCGCCAGCCCTCCTGCAACAGCTCCACTATCCTTCGCGCCGCGATGCTTTAATCCACACCCATTTTCCTGACGCCGGCGAATCCCTCGAAGCGCTCAATCTCTTTCGTTCGCCCGCCCAGCAGCGCCTCATTTTTGAAGAATTTTTCCTGTACCAGTTGAGCTTGGCCTTGGGCCGTAGGGCCATCCGCAAGGAAAACGCCATCGCCTTCCGCGTTCGTGAAGGCAAAGTCCGTGAAGCACTGAAACGTATTCTTCCGTTCAAACCCACGAATGCCCAGAAACGCGTCCTTGCCGAAATTGCCGCGGACCTCGAAAAGCCAGTGCCCATGAATCGCCTCCTGCAGGGGGATGTTGGCAGCGGCAAAACGATCGTGGCACTCCAGGCCGCGGTCATCGCCATCGAAAACGCCTGCCAGGCCGCGCTCATGGCTCCCACAGAAATTCTCGCCGTCCAGCATTTCCTTTCAGCCCGGCGCATCCTTGCTCCCGGCGGCCACACCGTGGAGCTGCTCATCAGTGGCCTCAAACCCTCCGAAAAAACCGCCGCGCGCGAACGCATTCGTTCCGGCAAAGCCCAGCTCGTCATTGGTACTCATGCGCTCATCGAGGAGGAGGTCGAATTTCACCGGCTCGGTTTTGTCGCTATCGACGAGCAGCACCGCTTCGGTGTCCTCCAGCGCAAGCGCCTGATGGACAAAGCCGCCCGGCACGGCAATGCGCCTCACGTCCTCGTCTTGACGGCCACGCCCATCCCCCGCACGCTCTCCCTCACCCTCTATGGCGATCTCGAAGTTTCCGTCCTCGATGAACTTCCTCCCGGCCGCACCCCTATTTTGACCCGCACCACCACCGAGCAGCATCTGCCCGGCGTCTGGGAATTTCTTCGCCGCGAAGTTGCCGCCGGCCATCAAGGCTATGTCGTTTACCCGGTCATCGAGGAATCGAAGCTGGAACTCAAAGCGGCGATGGAAGAGTACGAGCGCCTGTCAAAAACCGTTTTCCCCACACTCAAGCTCGGCCTGCTCCACGGCCGCCTTCCCAGTGAAGAAAAAGAAGACGTCATGCAGAAATTCCGCCGCAACGAAGTTCAGATTCTTGTCGCTACCACGGTCGTTGAAGTCGGTGTGGACGTTCCCAACGCCACCGTCATGATTATTGAGCATGCGGAACGCTTCGGCCTTGCCCAACTGCACCAGCTACGGGGGCGCATCGGCCGCGGTGCGCAGCAATCCCATTGCATCCTCGTCGCTCCCGGCCGCATGACCGAAGATGCCCGCGCGCGCCTGGAGACCATGGTCCGCACCACCGACGGTTTTGAAATTGCCGAAACCGATCTCCAGCTTCGCGGCCCCGGCGAGTTTTTTGGCACCCGGCAGTCCGGCCAACTCGGCTTCCATGTGGCCAACCCCATCCGCGATCGCCAACTTCTCGAACTCGCCCGCAAGGAAGCGTTTGCCCTCGCCGAACAGCCTGCTCAGAAGGAATCGCTTCAGCGCGTGCTGTGTCTCCTTCCCGGCGAATGGCAACGCCGCTATCATCTTGCCCGCGTTGGCTGAGGCCCATCGAAAACACCATGCGCATCATCGCCGGAACTTTTCGCAGCCGCCAACTCAAGAGCTTAAAGGGCCTCGCCCTTCGCCCCACGAGCGACCGCCTCCGCGAATCTCTCTTCAACGTCCTGGCCGAACGCGTCCCTCGCTGCCGCTTCCTCGACGTCTTCGCCGGCACTGGCGCCGTCGGCATTGAAGCACTCAGCCGCGGTGCCGCTGAAGTCGTGTTCATCGAAAACCATTCACCCGCTGCCAAGCTCATTCAGAAGAATCTTGATTCGCTGGGCATCCGCGGAAGCACATGCATTCTCAATCTCGACGCCGTGCGGGGCCTGCAGCGCCTCGCCGGAGAACACACCCCTACAGGCATTCCTTTCGACATCGTTTTCCTTGACCCTCCTTACGCTGCCGCCGACGAATACCGCCGCGCCCTCACCTTTCTTGGCTCCGCTCCGTTTCTCGCGCCGGGCAGCCTCGTGATCGCCGAGCACCGCCGCACGTTCGATCTTCCAGAGGCACTCGGTCAACTGGAGCGCGTGCGCGTCCTCCGTCAGGGCGACGCGAGTCTCTCCTTCTTCCGGGCGCGTCCTTCAGGAGGCTGGTGAAAAATGCGTTTGGCCGTCATTCCGAGCGTAGCGAGGAATCCCTCTTCCGTCAGGACGCCAAGAAAAGAGAGATTCCTCGCTGCTAGTTTGGCTTCTTGCGGTCTCGCAGGCTGAAAACGATCAGGCACATCGGAATGAGCCAGGAAAAATCGTTGACCCCCGTAGCCAACAGGGACCAAACGACATCAGAGGGGTACGCACTCCAGACGGCTCGCAGGTCCAAACCATTCAAGTGATAATACAATTGAGCGTGCTCATACAAGCGACCCGACATCCAAATCAGCCCCAGCACCCACATCGCAATCTCCTGCCTCAGATTGATTTTCATTTGGTGGTGTCCTATTTGTGCGTTGCCGTTTTCCACACCGTATAGTGAACGGAAGCGGATTCGGCAAAATCATCGTGGCTTGCATTAGAAGTATGCCTTCGCGTTCTCCATGATTTTCTGGATATTATCCAGCCGTGCTTGCAACAGTTGATAAGCATCTCCAAATCTCCCCTGGGCGGGATTGAAGAACTGTCCACTTGGCGTTAACGCCGCGTGGTCTGTTTCGACCACGTGGACAACGTGCCTAAAGGCAGACAATGCCCGTGGAGATAGTTTCGTTAGGAAATCCTGTGTCTCCCTATCCCATTTCTGAACGTTTTCCCTCCAAAGCTGACCATCACGGACACGTTGGTTGTGGTCTTTGTCAGAATTGTAAGGGGCCGAAGACATCAAATCCTCGCCAGCTTTTAGGAATGGGAGGAGTTTAGACGCCTTTCTTGTTGCCGCAATTTCGTGCCACCAATTCGGCCCTTCAAACAGCACGATTACAAAAAGAACCAATCCGTCCACGGCGAGAATGAGCCAATCAATCGGGCGAACATCCCCAAATAAACGGTGTAGGGCATCCATCAATGCCGATACAGCAGCAGCCATAAGTAAACCTCGTCTGCGGGTCATGCTACACCCCCGCAGAGGAACGGGCTAAAATTCGGTCCAAAGGCTGTGGAAAACGGCAACGCACAAATAGGACACCACCCGGAATCGCGGTTTTTCAGCGAGTTGTTGGTAAACCCTAATCTGCCTCCCGTTCATCTATCTAGTTGACTCGGTTTCGGGGCAAGTCCCGCGTTCCAGGTCTCAGGCAGAGCACGATATACTTAAATTTTATGTCCAGGGCATTCCACGTCGATCCTTACGACCTTCTCGGTCAGGCGGAACTCTATCCGCCACACATCTTCCTTCCAGGCGAGGTTCAGATGAAGCTCGAAATCGCCTGGGGCAGCTTCCACCAAAATTTTCTCAGCAGTGTCGCCGCGTCCTTCCAACGCACCAAGATATCGAAGGCTGCTCCCCTCACTTTTGTCTTTCGGGATTGCCGCGTCGAGTGGGGCTTCCCCCGGCGCGCTATCCTCGCCGCCGCCCTATGGCACATCGCTTTCGCAATTTTCCCTTGGCCGGACCTTCCAGCCGCTCCCCGGCATAATCCTGCCTTCGATAACACGGAGCTCACCTGGTCGGGCTCCGTCCAGGACTTGCCTCTTCTCAATGTTCCGCGCGCGAAACCCTTAGCCAAGCCGAAATCGGAGCCAGACCCGCCTCCCGCGGAGCCCAGTGTGGACGCATTTCACCCTCGGCAGCGCATCTACACGGACCCTGTTCACCCGACGCACCCCCGCCAGACGCTGATCAATCCGGCCGCTCCAGCGGAAGCCCCGAAATTCCTTCCCGCCATGCCCAACATCGTGCAACTTGCGGCCTCGCAAGCACCCGTGCGTCCGCGCATCGAGATCAGCGAGCAAGCCCTCGCCAAACTCCATCCCCGTCAGGCTAAAGCTGTCGCAACGATGGACGCACCTTCGCCCGACCTTCCAAATCTCGAGCAGCGCCCCGCAGAAATCAGCTTGGCCGCAACTCCTGCCGGTCCCGCAAGGCCCAAACTCGAAATCAATGCCGGCTCCGCTCCTCGCGTCGCATCCCGCAAGCAGACTGGTGATGCCGCCGCACCGGAAGTGCCCGCCGTACCATCTGACATGAATGGTGGGGCGCCCAGCACGCTCATCGCACTATCAGCGAATCCCGCGCCTCCGGCTCCCGTCGTTCCCGTGCCTCAAGGCAATCTCGCCGCGCGTGTTGCCATATCTCCCGAGGGCAAGCCCGGCGCGCCCGGCAATTCGCCCGGCCCTGCAACATCCGGAAGCCGCGATTCGCATGGAAACGGCACGGGTGGGGCGGGGAAGAGCGACATCGGCATCAGCATTAGCGGCGGCTCTCCGAAGCCAAACGCAAACTCCTCGGGTCCCGGCGGTGCGTTAAAGCTCAACCTTCCGAGAACCCAAACGGGCCTGAAGCGTCCCGATCCGAATGCCGCCGCCGATGACCCGCCCGAGCGCGTCGGTCCTCCGAATTTCGCGGCCTTGCCGCCGGGCGCGAAGCCGGAGCTGATCTTCACCTCTCGCCGCGTCTACTCCATGAACATCAACATGCCCAATCTAAGCAGCGCCACGGGCAGTTGGATCATCCATTTTTCCGAATTGCACCTCGGTGGTACTGCCGCGCATCGCCTTGGCGAAGTCAGCGCGCCCGTGGCTCTGCGCAAGGTTGACCCCAAATACCCGCAAACTCTGGTCGACGACCATGTGGAGGGTGAAGTGATCCTCTACGGCGTGATTCGCCAAGACGGCACCGTGGACAGCATTCAGCTTGTGCGCGGCATCGACCCGCAGCTTGATGCCTACGCCATCGAGGCGTTCGCCCAGTGGAAGTTCCAGCCCGCTACCAGGGAAGGTCAGCCCGTCGACCTCGAGGCCATCGTCTACATTCCCTTTCGCGGCCCCGAGCGCCGCTGATTTACTTGCTTGGGCACCATCCACCTCCCAAAATTCGTCATTCCGCCTGCCCTGAGCGAAATCGAAGGGACCGCAGGGACGGCGTCTTTCTTGCCCTGAGCCTCGAAGGGTGGCCGTTCCGGAGCGGAGGAATCTCTCCTCGACTTTGGCATCGCGTTCCTTCTGTGGGGCGTTGGATGGTTTAGATGAGGGCTCGGATTTTCAAAAATGATTGCGCAACTCGCGGAACGCCGGGAGTATTACCAGCTTGCTCGACCCCGCCAATACCGCTTCCTGCTCCAGTTGCCACGTGTTCGCGTGCGGGATGTACACGGCATTCAGGCCCGCTTCCATGGCCGGGTTGATGTCGCTGCGTGGGCTGTTCCCGATCATCCAGCCGTAGGTCTTCACAATCTTGTGCTTGTGTACCAGCCCCCCGTAGGTTTTCGCATCCTTCTCGGAGACGATCTCGATGGCTTCAAAAAATCCCTGCAGCCCGGAGCGTTCCACCTTTGCTGCCTGCTCCGCCGGCTCGCCTTTGGTAAAAAGGATCAGGCGGTGCCGCGCCGTCAGGTAGGCCAGCGTCTCCGGCACCCCGTCCAGAATCTTCGGTGGCGTTCTCTCAAGTTCCATCACGCGATTGTGTACCTGTGCCAGCACCTCGCGCTGCGCCATCTGGTCCGCCAGCTTCAGGTACGTCTCTTCCAGTGATCTCCCAAAACTCCGCACCCCGTAGCCGTACTGGCGGATATTCTTGCGTTCCGTTTCATTCAGGATATGGCGAATGTACGCCCGGCTGTACCCGCAGGGTTCCACCAGGCTGATGAAATCATCGATCAGCTTCTCGAAGAAAACGTTATTTTCCCATAGTGTGTCGTCTGCATCGATCAGCAGTGTGTGGCGCTTCATGGTTTTGAGTAGATGACCCCTCTGGGCGGACGTTCTTCCAACGATTCCCTTGGAGCAAGAGTTTAGTGTAACAGCCCCAGCGCATCTTCGACGATCCTGCGGGCTGCCTCCGGCCGCGCCAGTTCGCTCGCTGCGCGCCTCATGCCCGCGAGCCTTTCCGGCCGATCCAGGAGCATCGCGATCTTCCAAGCTGCCGCCGGCAGGTTATTACAGCGTATCGCGGCCCCCGCCTCCAGCAAGTGGTCCGCGTTGCGCGCTTCCTGTCCGGGGATCGGCTCGACGAGTGCCATCGGCAATCCCCGAGCCAGCGCCTCCGATGTTGTCAATCCTCCCGCCTTGCCAATCAGCAGATCCGCCGCAGCCATGTACTGGTCCATTTCATTTGTGAAGCCCACCGCCACCAATCTCGGCCGCCCTCCCGCGAGTTTCCCAGCGCGCTTGGCCACCTCTTCCAGCCGTTTCCTCAGTTTGTCCGATTTCCCCGCAATCGCGACAATCTGCCAGGGGCGGTCCAGTGCCAGGAGGTCTTTCACCAGTTGTTCCACCGGGCCTAGTCCGTATCCTCCCGCGGCAATCAGCAGCACTCGTGCCTTGTCATCCAATCCGAACTTGCGCCGCGCCTCACCCTGACTCACCGGCTTCTCGAACACCGGGTCCACCGGGATTCCTGTCACGCGTAGCTTCTCCCGCGATATTCCGATCCGCGCCAGGTATTCCGCCGACTCGGGCAGCGCCAAATAATACCGGTCAACAGTCCGGCACAACCACAGCGCGTGAACATCGTAGTCCGTCACCACGATCGCATTGCGCGCAACCAGTTTTTTCTTGGCGATCAGCCACGCCAGGATTTCTGCCGGCAGAAAATGCGTCGCGATGCACAGGTCCGGCTGCTCGCGTTTCAGCATCCGGATCATCGGTTGGGTGTTCAACCGGTCCAGCGCGAGTCTTGGCCGAGGGTGGCGCCACGGCTGGTCGGTCCTTTCATAAAGCAGACCCATCAACTCCGGCGCACGCCGCACCATGCTGATGTACGCCTTGTCGTACATCCTTTGAAACAATTTGCTGACGTAGGCGAGGGCGTCCACATGCGCCACGGTGCAGTCGCCCTTCGCGCGAAACGCCTTCTCCAGGGCTTGTGCCGCTCGCACGTGCCCCGCTCCCGAGGACGCCGAGAGCAGGAGCACACGCGGCTTGCGGTTCACGACCGGCGCTTCGCTCATTCCGCGCCCGCGCCTAAGCGCTCTTCCTCTGACCCGTTGAGAGTTTTTCCAGGATCACGCCACCCAGCTTCTGCAGCTCCCCGAACCGTGTCAGATACTCCTGGAATTCCTGGTTCAGGAGCTGCGCATCTTGCGGCCCCAGTTGATTCCGCAGGATCATGTCGCGCAGCTTCACCGGGTGCGGCAGAAAGCCATCCTCCCGCAATTCTTCCAGCGCCAGATTTGGATTGTAGTGATACATGCAAGTCCCCCCGAGAGTTCTCTACCATCCTCGACGGCAGGACTCTCCTGCAGCTATTCTACGCAAAATGGTGAGCTGCGAGTCGCAATCTGGTGGGACGCCGAGGGCGGCCGGCTACGCGGCCGAAGCCCGAACGGGCACAAATTCATAGCGGTCGATGCGCGCGGCAATCCCGGTCTTGCCGTTGTCTGTGGCTTCGACACGCACGACCTTGCCATGGCAGCGAATATGCACATCGCCCGCGGAAATCACCTGCTTCGGCAGGGTCAGAACAAAATCGATCTCGCTTCCACTTTCAAACGAGGCTTCCGCCAGGAAATACAGGCCGCGGTAGCTCACATCTCGGGTGTGGGCTTTCAATTCCGGGCTGTTTGCATCATGCGCCATCACCCGAACGGGCAGGGTCATGACAAAGCGCCGTGCTTCTCGCCTGTCCGACAAATCAGCCATTATTTCCCCCTGGAGGTTGAACCGGGGCGAAAGTAACATTCGCCGCGGTAAACTGCAATCTGAAAGTCCAACTTTTTAGCTCTAGTACGACAAACTCGCGTAGTGGCAGGTATAGAACTGCCCCATCCCATTTTCCCAATTGGAGCGCTTTTCTCCAATTTGGAACGGAAACCTTTCACAGGTGCCTTCCTGCGAGCCCGCTCTTTTCAGGTACACTTTTCCCGGGCTTTTATGCGCATTTCTCATGATTCACGCAATCTCTTTCTCGAGGGTCCTGTTGGCCGTTTGGAGGCCATTCTCTGGACACCAGCTCGATCAGCCCCGGCCACGCTCGCGGCCGTCGTCTGCCACCCACACCCGCTCTACGGTGGCACCCTCCACAACAAAGTTATCTATCAGGTCGCCAAGTCCCTGGATGCCCTTGGCCTTCCTGTCCTGCGTTTCAATTTTCGCGGGGCAGGACTCAGCGCCGGATCATACGACCGCGGCCAGGGCGAGCGGGGCGACGTCCAAACCGCCATCAATTCTCTTGCCGCGGAATTTCCGAACATCCCCCTGCTTCTCGCCGGTTTCAGTTTCGGGAGCTGGGTCGGCCTTCGCGTCGGCTGCGCCGATCCTCGTGTCACCGATCTGATTGGCCTCGGCATTCCCGTCAACAACACCGATTTCTCGTATCTCTGGAGCTGCAACAAACCCAAGCTCTTTGTCCATGGCGCCAACGATGAGTATGGCGCCCGAACCAAAGTTGCCGAACTCGTCGGCGCGTTGCCCGGTGAAAATCAGCTGGCCATCGTCGATCACGCCGACCATTTCTTTTCTGGCCATCTCCACCAGCTCGACCAGGCCATCACCACCTGGCTCGTCCGCCGCCATCCCGAACTCGCCCACTCCTGATCCGCCTCTTACACCCCTTCTCCCTGCGCAAACAACTTATTGAACTCCTCGATTCCCGCCGGCGCCACTCCTACCAGACGCGTATTCGCTTCTACATGCGCCACGCGCGACATCCCCACAAGCGCCGTCGCAATTCCCGGCGACGATCGCGCAAACTGCAGCGCCCGCTCCACATCATTTTCCAGCCCCAGAGCATCGGCCACGAATGCCGGGAGGTTTTGCGCCACCTGCCCTTGCAGCAGTGCCGCGCTTGCAATCAGTGTGATGCCCAGCTCGCCGGCTGCCTCCATCATCGTCTTCGTATTCCCGTCAACAGTTTGGTTTCCCAGCGTGAGCGCCTCTGTCATAGCCAGGTTATACGGCAGTTGCACGAACCGGAATCGGTGCTGCTCCCCCGCAATCTCCTTCGCCAAATTCGCAATCTCCTCCAGCTGCAAAGCATCCCCAGCGTCCGCGTTCTGCCGGAAACCACTCCACGTTGCCATGCCGTAATACTGAATCCGCCCGCGCGCCGCAGCCGATTCCAGAAACACAAATGCCTCTCGTAGCCGCCGCAAAAAGTCCGATCTCGGGATCTCGCTCAGTTGCGTTTCCGGGTTGTGCAAATAATAGACATCCACGCTCTCCACGCCCAGATTCTTTAAGCTGCGCCCCAATTGGTTTTCCAGAAACCTCGGCGCCATGCAATGGCTGCCCGCCGCAATATCCTTCGCGGTGAAAATGCCTTTCTGGATGTACTCCTCGAAAAAATAGCGATTGGGATCCGCTGGCATCGTTCCATCCGGCGTCAGGTATCCCACCTTGGTGCAGACGACCAATTCCTCGCGCGCGAATCCCTTGTTCGCCAGCACCTTCACCGCTGTGCCAACGCTCCGCTCGCTGCGCTGAAACCGGTAATTGATTGCCGAATCGATCACGTTGATCCCGTTTTCCACCGCCGCCACCAGCGCCGCCGCATACCCTGCGTCCATGTTTTCGTTCGGCTGGCCCAGGTACGTTCCAGCCCCAAGAGAGGAAATCGTCAATCCTTGTGCCTCGCGAAAGTGTCCCTTCGCCGTTGCCCCTTGAAACTTGGCCGCATACTTCTTGGTTCCTTCTTGTGTCGCTCCCCGGCTCATTTCTGCTCCTCGCTTTGCGCTTTTCCTTCTGGAACCCCGGTTTCTTCTTTGGCATCCTTTTTCGGCGCCAGCAACCTGGCGCAACCCCGCAAAATCCGCCGGTACGGCCAGTCCTTCTCCAGGTAGAAAATTTCGCCTTCCCGTGGATTGCTGTAGTACCACCGCGCCACCAGGCAAAGATGCTCGCCCAATTCCGCTGCGCTTTGTCTGATATTACCCGCAACCGGAGACGGTGCAGAAAGAAGCGGCGCCCCACCGCCCATCACGCCTTCCAGATACTCGCGCACCGTTTCTTCCGCCGACCGCGGCTCGCTGGTGTCCCCAAATCGCAATTCGTAGGGCTCCGCCAGCCGCCCCCCTCGTACCGCATAGACTCCAATCGTTTGCTCCCGCGCCGTGCGCTGCAGAATTACAGCATCCAGGTCCTGTATCCTCCGCGCCAGTTCCGGCCTCCCGCGCAGCACATCACCCAGTTTTTCCACCTTCTTGTGAATCGCCGCCGCGCGCTCGAAATCCAGTTCTTCGCTGGCCTTCTCGCGTTCCGCCTCAAATCCTCTGCGCAGCGAGCTCCCGCTCGTCTCCAGAAACGCCACCAACCGGTTCACTTCCACGTCGTACTCTTCCTTGGTGCAACCCGCAAAACATGGCGCCAGGCACATCTTCATCTCTGAATACAAGCATCCCGGAAATGTCGGGTCCCGACGGATCTTGATCTGGCACCGCCGCACCTTGAAAAAATCCAGCATCTTTTCTGCGAAAGCTTGCGCCGCGCGCCGCGACGCGAACGGCCCATAGTACGCTCCCGCCGTTGGCAATCCCTGTTCGTTCACCGCGATGCGCCGCGTCACATAGCAGCGTGGATAGGCGTTGCGCAAGCTCACCTTTAAAACGGCCGCCGGCCGCAGCCGCATCAAGTCCCGATAGCGTTTGGGAAATATCTGTTTGGCGTGGCGATAGTAGGTCAGCGCCTGCTCAAATGGCGATCCTGTCTCGCGGTAATGCACCGCCCGCGCATACTCGCGCAGGTTCAACCGCTTGCTCGCGGGGTCGGCCGGGCCCAGCAATCGTTGCAGGCGCCGCCGCAAGTCCGCTGTCCGTATCAAATAAGGCTCGGCGTTTTCTTCCCGCGGTTCAATCAAGCAGACGGCCGGCCTTGCCGGCAGCAGCGAAAAAAACTCCGCGTCTTCTTCCGGCCTGAATGCAAGTCCCGCATCGAGTTCCAGCACCCCGCCAGAATACTAAATCTTGTCTCCCAAACGCCAAGAACCCGCACTCACGGACACACATCCTTGCCTGGCGGGCGGGAGGTTTATGCACTTGAGTCAAGCCGGAGTGCTCTCTGCCTCACCCCTTCAGCACCCACGACGCAATCACCAGCCTTTGAATCTCGCTGGTCCCCTCGTAAATTTCCGTAATGCGCGCATCCCGGTACGCTCGTTCTACGGGATACTCGCGGCTGTAGCCATACCCGCCGTGAATCTGGATCGCCTTGTGCGTCACGCGCGTTGCCATTTCGCTGGCGAATAATTTCGCCGTCGCCGCTTCCTGGCTGAATCGCCCGCCGCTATCCTGCTTCCACGCCGCTTTCCTCACCAAGAGCCGTGCCGCGTCAATCTCGGTAGCCATGTCCGCCAGCATGAACTGGATCGCCTGAAACTGCGCGATCGGGTGCCCGAAGGCCATGCGCTCCTGCGCCCACTTCAGCGCTGCCTCAAACGCACCTTGCGCAATTCCTGTGGCCTGTGCCGCGATACCGATGCGTCCGCCATCCAACGTTGAAAGCGCCACCTTGTATCCTTCGCCTTCATTTCCAACGCGGTTCGCCACCGGCACCGCGCAATCCGTAAAAATCAATTCGCAGCACGCCGTCGCGTTGATCCCCATCTTTTTCTCTTCTTTTCCCACCTTGAATCCCGGCGCCCCCTTTCGACCACAATCGCCGTGATTCCGCGCTCGCCTTTTGCCGGATCAGTGTTCACGTACACGATGGCCGCATCCGCCACGCCCCCATTCGTGATCCACGCCTTGGTGCCGTTGATCACGTATATGTCGCCCTGTTTCACCGCCTTCGTCTGCAGCGCCGCGGCGTTCGAGCCCGCTTGCGGCTCCGTCAGCGCGTAACACCCGATCCTTTCGCCTCGCGTGAACGGCAGCAGAAACTTCCTCTTCTGCTCGCCGGTGCCGTAACGATGAATAGGGTCGCAGAACAGCGAATTCTGCACGCTCAGGATCACGCCCGTCGAAGCGCAGCATCGCGAGATCTCTTCGATCACGATGGTGTAGGCCAGGTGGTCGAATCCTGCGCCGCCCTCGGCTTCCGGAAACGCCACGCCGGTCAAGCCCAGCTCCGCCGCCTTCTTGAACAGCTCCCGCGGAAAGTGCCCCGTCTCATCCAGTTCCTTCGCCAGCGGGCGCACCTCGGACTCCGCGAATTCCCGCACGCTCTTTTGCAGCAACTTTTGCTCTTCGCTGAGTTCTAGATTCACGGCAACTCCTTGCTAGAAATCCAAACGATGAATTGAATTCGCGATTCTACCCCGCAACTTTAACCCCCGTCACCTTGCGGGGCCCTCTTTTTCTAGCCGGGCCGGTCGCGCACCAACTTGTCATCCCGAGCGAAGCGAGGGATCTGCTTTTTCTCTTCTTCACCCCAGCGCTTTCCTCATCTTCTCAAACGTGGTCTTCAATTCCTCTGGTTGCACGCGCGTTTCCCCGGTCACGGTCATGAAATTCGTATCCCCAAACCACCGCGGCAGCATGTGCAGATGCAGGTGTCCCTCCACGCCGGCACCGGCCGCCTTTCCCAGGTTCATGCCCAGGTTCATTCCATCCGGCCTGTAAGTGCTGCGGTACGCTGCCTCCACCTTTTGCGCCAACTCCATCATTTCCTTCAGCGCCTCTGCATCGCAAAGATTCAATTCCGCCACGTGCGCGTACGGCACAATCATCACGTGCCCGGACGTGTATGGATACCGGTTCAGGATCACGAATACCTTTTTCCCCCGGTAGACGACCAGCGTCTCCTCATCCCGCGCGCTCTTCACCGCGTCGCAGAAAAAGCACTGGAAATGCTTGCCTTGCGTCACTTCCACCATGTATTGGAACCGCCACGGTGACCAAAGGTAATCCATCGTTTGTGTTCCTCACTCCTGCAATCTCGCACTCAGCATAACCCAAAATTCTCTTCGCAAGTGGACATCGTCTGCCTCAAAAAAAAACGCCCCGAACTTGCCGGGGCGTCCATAATTTCATCCTTGGTAATACTCATCCCGCCGATGGCGTTGTTTCGCTCGGCGCCGCCTCCGGGGTGTTGACGAAGTCCTTCAATTCCTTGCTCGGCTTGAAGAAAGGAATCTTCTTCGCCGGAACTTCTACCTTCTCGCCGGTTTTCGGGTTACGGCCTATGCGGCCTCGCCGCTGCCGGGTCCGGAAGCTTCCGAATCCCCGGATTTCGATCTTGTCGCCCTTCTGCAGCGCGTCGATGATGCTCTCAAAAATCGTCTCGACGATTGTCTCCGATTCCTTGCGTGGAAGTTCCGTCACCCGCAGCACTTCCTCGATTAAGTCGGCCTTCGTCAACGTCGGTTGCTTTGTCATCGTCCCTGCCTCTTCAATCGTATCCCGCTTGCCCCGCACAACTCCCTGGTGCGAGGCGACTTAGAGGGGCTTCGCCTCTGGCTGTCCCTCTTCCTATCATTAAAATGACCCTCAGGTAAACGAATTTTCGCGCCGCATCCCCTGGGCGAGGAAATTCTGTCTGCTTGCCTACCGGGACGCCAGTTTTTGCTTCATGGCGTCGCCGATTGTTGCCGTCGCCGAGGATTTCGTCGTCGACTTGTACTGTTCGATCTCCTTGCGTTCAATTTGCCGCACGGCCGCGCGGTAGCTTAACCCGATCCGCCGCGTGTCGGAACTGATCTTGATGATCTTGAAATCGTATTCCTTGCCGGGCTCCAGGGGTCCGGCGCTCTTCAGCGGTCCCGTACTCGGCCGGAAGCTGGACGCACCGTCGTCGCGGCGCTTGCGCTCTTCGATTTCCGTGTTGTGGCATAGTCCTTCGATATTGTCGCCCAGTTCCACGAACGCGCCGAAAGTCGCGATTCGCGAAACTTTGCCCTTCACGATTTCGCCCACGCGGTGCTGCTTGAACCAGTCGCCCCAGATGTCGTTCACCTGCTTCATGCCCAGCGACACCCGGCGGTTCTCCGGATCGATTCGCAACACCTTCGCGGTGATCGGCTCGCCCTTCTTGAACACCTCGTGCGGATTCTTCACCCGGCCGGTCCAGCTCACATCGCCTACGTGCACCAGCCCGTCGAAACCATCCTCGATTTCGATGAATGCGCCGAACTCGGCAATGTTCCGCACTTTCCCAGTCACCACCGTGCCCACCGGATACTTCTCCGCCACCAGCAACCATGGATCGGCCTGCGCCTGTTTCATTCCCAGCGAAACGCGCCGGTCGCTCGGCTTAATGTCCAGCACCACCACGTCCACTTCTTCGCCGGCCTTCACCACCTTCGATGGGTGTGTCGGCTTTTTCGACCAGCTCATCTCCGTCACGTGTACCAGTCCTTCGATGCCCTGTTCCAGCTCGACGAAGGCGCCGTAATCCACCACGCCGACCACCTTGCCCTTGTACTTGCCGCCCGCCGGATACCGCTCCGCCGCATCCGCCCACGGGTCTTTGGTCAACTGCTTCAGGCCCAGCGAGACCCGCTGCTTGTCCTTGTCAAACTTCAAAATCATTACATCGATTTCCTGCTCCGGTTTCACCACGTCGCTCGGATGGCGCACGCGCCCCCAGCTCAGGTCCGTCAGGTGCAGCAACCCGTCGATTCCGCCCAAGTCCACGAAAGCGCCGTAGTCTGTCACGTTCTTCACCGTGCCGTGCACCACCTGCCCTTCGGTCAGCTTTTCCATCAACTCCGCGCGCTTGACATGCAGCTCTTCCTCCAGCAGCGCCCGCCGGCTCACCACCACATTCCCGCGCCGCCGGTTCAGCTTCGTGATGCGCACCTGCACTTCCTGCCCCATCAGGCCGTCCAGGTTCGCCGTCGGCCGCAGGTCATACTGCGAACCCGGCAGGAACGCGCGCACGCCGCCCACATCCACCACCAGTCCGCCCTTGATGCGGTCCACCACCTTAGCCGTGATCGTTTCCTTGGCTTTGTACTGCGCGTCAATCTTTTCCCACGTCCGCCGCCGCAATACTTTCTGGTACGTCAAAATGACAAACCCGTCCTTGTGCTCTCCCGTGCGCTGCACTTCAATCGTCGCGTTCGGTTCGGGCCGAGGAATGTCCGTCTCAGAGAACTCCACCGCCGGAACCAGGCCCTCGGTTTTCCCGCCGAGACTCACCACCACGCCTTGTTCCGTGTACGCCACCACCTTCACTTCAATGATTTCGTTTTGCGCCGCGGCTTCCTGCGGCTCGCTGTACTGCTCGATCAGTTTGCTCATCTCTTCCGCGCCGGCCGCTTCTTCGGCCGCCGCTGCTGCTTCGGCGTCCACGACTGCGGCTTGCGCGTGCGCTTCCGACGTCGCGTGGACTTCGTCAGTCTTCACGTGCTCGACGGGCGCAGGCGTATCCGGCGTGCCGCTCGCCGCGGCTGGTTCCACCAGAACGGGTTCGACTGCAGGTGTCTCCGCGTCGGGCGTCGCTTCTTCTTTTGGGGTGCTCTCGCTGGCCTGGGTTGCTGCGGTTCCTGTTGCGGAAGATACGGGGTTATCGTGGTCAGAAAACATGATCAATCGCCTCCGGGATTTCTATCCCTGTTTTTGTCGAGTCAATCCTTGCTGAATCCCTACCGGGGTGATGCAAGGAGGGTTACAACGGGGCAGTGCAGGACATTGAACTGCTTCGCAGTAACTCGTTAGCTTTCACTTGGATGCCGCGAACATGGCTGTACGCCGCACCCCTCTTACCTACAAAGGATACCTGCCGCCCCAACCCCTGTCAATCAACGGCAATTCGTTTGGAAGGCTGGGACCAGCACGATAGATCTAACCTACGCTCTCGCTCGCCCAGCCTGCCGCGTCTCTCGCCGAAAGTCCGGCGCACTCACTGTCACTGTCCGGCACATCTCATACAGCCGCGATCTCATTCGCGCCCCAATCCGGTCCGCCAGCGTGTCTTCTTTTACCACCACGCGTTGCCCGCCCGGCAATCGTGCGCCATCCGCCGTGCTCGGTGTCTCGTCAACATAGTTTGTTGTCAGGATCGTCATGCACCGCTCGTTGTACCGCGCGTTCAGCACCAATCCAATGATGTCCAGCACCCACGCCGAAGGTTTGCTCGCCCCCAGATCGTCCAGTACCAGAATCTCCGCTGTCCGCACCGGCTCCAGAACCCCCATCTCCGTGGATTCGCTTGCCGGGTTGTAGCTCGCCTGAATCTCCTTCAACAATTCCCGGTAATCGCAAAACAACCCGCCGTGCCCCCGCCGGATCAACTCTTTCAATCCCGCCACTGCCAGATGGGTCTTCCCCACACCCGACGGTCCCATCAGCAACAGACCCTTTTCCGTTGCCGGATACTCCCGCACAAATCCCTGCATCAGGAGTTTCACCTGTTTCAAGGATTGCTCGTGCTCCGAAGTCCAGGTCTTCCCATCAGCCAGGTCCGTCGCGTAGCTCTCGAAATCGCAATGCTCATACCGCTTCGGAATGCGCGCCCGCTCCATCACCAAACCCGCGCGCTCTTCCATCCCGCACTCGCACGCCGCCGCCACGTTGCCTGGCGTGCCATCCTTACGCGCCACCAGCTTCCATCCCGTCCCTCTGCAAACTGCGCAATCTTCGCGTGCCATGATCACCCTTTGGAGTGCGGGAGCTTGTTTACCCTGAGCTTTTTCGCGAAGGGCTCCCGCTTTTGCAGACTCAACCGCGCACCCAGACGACCCGCTCCCACAACCGCAGCAACCCGCCAGCGCTCCATCGCCAACCGCCATCATACGTCCCAGTCCGACGCGCCACAATCGGTCTTCCCTGCGGATATCTGTGCACAAAAACAAAAACGCCCCGACCAATCGGGGCGCTACTTACAAACTAAAACTGAAAACCTACCACTTCTCTATCTCCCCACCCGCGGCACCGCTTTCACAATCGCCGTCCTCGGCGTCTTCTCTTCCGTCCGCGCCATCCGCGACAACTCCTGCTGCACCACGTGCGCAAACTCGCCCATCTGCCGTTCCATCTCGACCATCTTCTCTCTCATATTCAATATGATCTCGATTCCCGCCAGGTTCACTCCCATGTCCCGCGCCAACGTCAAGATCACGTCCAGACGTTCCAGGTCCGTGTCCGTGTACAGCCGCGTGTTCCCCTGCGATCGCGACGGCTTCAGCAAGCCCACGCGCTCATACAAGCGCAACGTCTGCGGGTGCAGCTTGTAGAGCTCCGCCACCGCGCTGATCATGTATCCGGCCTTGGCTCGTTTTTTCGCTTTAACTGGCATGTGCGTTACAACTTCGCAGTTTTAAGTTCTAAGGATTAAGTAAAGCGAATCGCCGACGCCTTACTTAAAACTTATAACTGATTACTTACAACTGCTTCACACTCCCGCCTTCCCAAACAAATCCTTCCGCGGATCCGCTGGCGCAATCTCTTCCAGTTCCTTCATCAAGTTCCGCACCCGCTCATCGGTCGGTTCCGGTACGATCACCTGGATCTCTACGTATTGATCCCCGCGCGCCCCGCTCTTTCCGTGCGGTACGCCCTTTTCCTTCAGCCGCAACGTGCTTCCGCTGTTTGTGCCGGGAGGAATCCGCACCAGCGACCTCCCGTCAATCGTCGGCACCTCGATCTTCCCGCCCAGCGACGCCTCCGGCACCGTTACGGGCACCTTCGTGTACAAATCATTTCCCCGCCGTTCGAAATACGGGTGCGGCCGCACCACCACCTGCAAGTACAAACCACCCACTGGCGCGCCCATCGTGCCCGCATTGCCTTTTCCCGGCACGCGCACGCGTCCGCCATTCGCCACGCCTGCGGGGATGCGCACATCAATCGTTTCCGTTCGCCGCACGCGCCCTTCGCCCCCGCACGTCCGGCACGGCATCCGCAACTTGCCTGTGCCTCCGCAGCGGCTGCACGGCACGTTGAACCGCATCTTCCCCGCGGTCTGCTGGACGGACCCGCTTCCACTGCACGTCGGGCATGTCTGCGGCGACCCCACCGCTCCCGTTCCGTGGCATATCTCGCATGCATCCATCCGCGTGATCTGCAGTTTTTTGACCGCGCCGCGCACGGAGTCCCAGAAATCAATCTCGATCTGGTATTCCAGGTCGCCGCCGGGTTCTTCCTCCGGCTCCATCGCCGCCGCGCCGCGTCGCCCGCCGAAGAACTGGCCGAACAAATCCCGGAAACTCGATCCACCGCCCTGCTGCCCGCCAAAATCGAATCCGCCAAAATCGAAATTCACGTTTCCGGCGCCGGCGTCGGTTCCACCGCCATATCCGCTGGGTGGCGCATTGTCACTGTAGAAGCCGTACTGGTCGTACATCTCCCGCTTCTTCGCGTCAGACAGCACGTCGTAACCTTCCTGCAGTTGCTTGAATTTCTCTTCCGCCGCCTTGTCGCCCGGATTCAAATCTGGGTGATACTTCCGCGCCAACTTGCGAAACGCCGTGCGAATCTCCTTCGCCGTCGCTTTTCGCGGCACTCCCAACAGTTCGTAGTAATCCTGTTTTGAGCTAGTCGGCATGAATCTCTTCGTGGAGTGGCCGATCTTTAGACCGGCCACTCTTCGCTTCCGAACGCAAGAGCCCGGCCAGCCCGGACCCCCACGCACGCTTTACAACCTGGCGATTCCGGCTACCTCAAACCTTTGCCGTCGTTCGGTTCCTGATAACTGCTTACTGATAACTAATTACTTCTTAATTCGGCTTCTTATTCTCGTCCACGTCCACGTATTCCGCGTCGATCACATCGCCGGGCTTGCCGCCCTGCGCGCTCCCGCCGCCTGTGGACCCAGGCCCGGGACCGGCGCCTGCCGTGCCTGCTTGCTCGGCGCCGCCGGCCGATTGCGCCTTCTTGTATAGCTCTTCCGCCATCTTGTGCAGCATCTTTTCCACGTTTTCGGTCGCGGCGCGCAGCCGTGCCACGCCTCCTTCGTTCATCGCTTTCTTTGCATCTTCCATCGCCTCTTCGGCGCGCTTCACGTCGCCCTCCGGCAGTTTGTCGCGGTTCTCGCGGATGGTCTTCTCTGCCTGGTACACAATCCCGTCCAGCCGGTTCCGCGCCTCGACCTCTTCCATGCGCCGGCGGTCTTCCTCGGCATGCGAATCCGCTTCCGTGCGCATCTTCTCGGCTTCGTCCTTCGTCAACCCGGTCGAAGCCGTGATGGTGATCTTCTGCTCCTTGTTCGTGGCCTTGTCCTTCGCGCTCACGTTCAAGATGCCGTTCGCGTCAATGTCAAACGTCACCTCAATTTGCGGAATGCCGCGCGGCGCCGGTGGGATGCCGTCCAGCTTGAACGTACCCAGCGACCGGTTGTCCTTCGCAAACTTCCGTTCGCCCTGCAGAACGTGGATCTCCACCCCCGGCTGGTTGTCCGAAGCCGTCGAATACGTCTCCACCTTGCGCGTCGGTATCGTGGTGTTCCGCTGAATCTGCACGGTCATCACACCGCCTAGCGTCTCCACGCCCAGGGACAATGGCGTCACGTCTAGCAGGAGAATATCCTTCACCTCTCCCGCCAGCACCGCGCCCTGAATCGCCGCGCCCACTGCCACCACCTCATCCGGGTTCACGCCCTTGTGCAGTTCTTTCCCGCCAAAGAAGGTGCTCACCAGCGACTGCACCTTCGGAATGCGCGTCGAACCGCCCACCAGCACCACTTCCTGGATGTTTTGCGGCGACATCTTCGCGTCTTCCAGAGCCTGCTTCACCGGACTCATCGAGCGTTCCAGCAGGCCCTTCATCAACTCTTCCAGCCGCGTTCGTGTCAGCTTCTGCTGCATGTGGATCGGCCCGCTCGCGCCTGCGGTTATGAACGGCAGGTTGATCTCTGTCTCCATCATCTGCGAAAGCTCGATCTTCGCCTTCTCCGCCGCTTCCTTCAGCCGTTGCAGTGCCATCCGGTCTTTGCCAAGGTCAATCCCGTGCTCTTTCTTGAACTCATCGATGAGCCAGTCCACGATCTTCTGGTCCACATCGTCGCCGCCCAAGTGCGTGTCACCGTTGGTGGATTTCACTTCCACCACACCGGCGCCAACTTCCAGGACCGAGATGTCAAACGTGCCGCCGCCCAGGTCGTACACCGCGATCGTTTCGTCGCTCTTCTTCTCCAAGCCGTACGCCAGCGCTGCCGCCGTCGGCTCATTAATAATGCGCACCACTTCCATGCCCGCGATCTCTCCAGCCTGTTTTGTCGCTTGCCGTTGCGCATCGTTGAAATACGCCGGCACGGTGATGACCGCTTTCGTCACCTTCTCGCCGAGAAAATCTTCCGCGGCATTCTTCAGCTTCGTCAGGATCATCGCGGAGATTTCAGGCGGGCTGTACACCTTCCCTGCCACGTCGATGCGCGCGTCATCGTGGTTGCCCTTCACCACCTTGTAGGGCACGCGCTTCATCTCTTCGCCCACTTCGTCGTAGCGCCGCCCCATGAACCGCTTGATCGAATACACCGTGTTCTCGGGATTCGTCACCGCCTGGCGCTTGGCCACTTGCCCCACCAGCCGCTCTCCGGCCTTGGTGATCGCCACCACCGAAGGGGTCGTGCGCGTTCCCTCCTGGTTCGGGATCACCACCGGCTCGCCGCCCTGCATCACGGCTACCACCGAGTTCGTCGTTCCCAGGTCAATTCCAATGATCTTGCTCATGTCCTCATTTCTCCTTCTGCAAACTTCCCAAACTCTCTTCTTCTAGAGCCGGACTAGGCTCTCAGCAACTTAGTAGTAGGGCGACTTCCCGCCAATCCCTAAAGTGGTACCCGCCAGAAACTGCCCGATGACAGCGCGCCATCCAGCCTGGCCCTTCCTGCCCTTGCGGGGTGTTTCCCCCTCAGAACCTGCCCTACTATACAAGTTGAGTGGGATGTTGTCAAGTTGTTTGATACAGAATGTAAGTATTTTGAATACAATCACTTACAACCGTTTTTCCCCCTCCCAGGCGAGTTCTCCCTTGTTTGGCCCTCAATTCTACCCGGCTGCCTTTACCCCTACCAATCCCTTAGTCCGGACTGCCCCGCAGTCATTCCCGTAAGCTTTCTCTCCCCCTCCATCCCCTTCCTCTTCCCACCGCATCCCATCCTCATGTCTGCTTCGCCATCCTGCCTCCTGCGATCACCCTGCACCCGCGAAAGCTGTGATACTCTGGCCATGAATCTACCAATCTCTCTCGATTCGGAGGAATCCTTGATCCGCCGGCTTCTCCTTGGTTTTGCTACTGTCCTGATATTCGCAGCGCTCAGCGGCACCCTTCTTGCCGCTCTCCCCCCACAGAAATCGGAAACCAACAAGTTAGCGACCACGGAGAAGACCTCTTCGCAAATCAAGGCTGCCGAGCCAGCCCCGGTCCTCACCACCATTTCCGTCGGCGGCGTCAACGACATCGATCCTACAGAGGCCTTTGGCTCCAAGAGCGCTCCGGTCGTCATGGAAATCTTCAGCGATTTTCAGTGCCCCGCTTGCAAACAGCTCTTCATCACCACGACGCAAAAGGTCATGGACAACTACGTCAACACTGGCAAGGTCTATCTCATCCATCGCGACTTTCCCTTGCCCATGCATGCCTACTCCCGCGTGGCTGCCAGCTACTCCCGTGCTGCGGCGCACATTGGCAGAGGTGAGGAAGTCGAACAGGCTATCTTCCAGAATCAGGAAAAGTGGGAAATGAATGGCGATATACAGGGTACCGTCGCCGCCGCACTCAGCCCCGCCGAAATGAAGAAAGTGCAGGCCCTTGTGGACGCCAAGACCTTCGAGCCCCTCATTGAAAAGGACAAACATCTCGGCCAGTTGGTTCCGGTAAACCAGACTCCGTACACCGTCCTGCACACCAAGTCCGGCCAGACTTTCCCGGTCGTCGGTTTTGTCAGCTACGACGTCCTGAAGACTTTCTTGGATCAGCTCGTTTCGCAGAAGTAGTGGGAATTTGTCGTGTCCCTTGTGAACCTCGGATTGAGTCGAACGATTGAAGTAAACTGGTAAGGTGACAGCATAAGTTGACTACGTAAACTGTCATTCCGAGCGTAGCGAGGCACGCTTCTCCATCGCACGCCTTTTGTGCGATGAATCTCTCTTCTGCTGAAAGGTTGAGAACCTATCCATGCTCCAATCCGCCCCTTTCAATTACCGCCGCCTCATCATCTGGATCGGCCGGATCGTTCTCGCCGCCATCTTTATCTACGCCGGCTACGCCAAGCTGTTTCGCCCGGACATGCATCCACGTCCGCCCATCCCCATCGCGCTCTCCCTCTTCGCGCTCCAAATCGATTCTTACCAGATGCTTCCCCCGTGGGCCTCGCTCTTCGTCTCCAAGACCCTGCCCTTCGCCGAAATCGCCATCGGTCTTCTCCTTCTCATCGGCTGGCAACTTCGGATTTGGGCCACCATCATCACGCTTATCATCGGTGGGTTCTTCACCGGCGTCGTCCGCGCTTATGTTCTTCACCTGGACATCAACTGCGGCTGTTTCGCCAAGCCCGAGCCGCTCACCGGCATGACCGTCCTCCGTGACGGCGCTCTTCTTCTCCTCGCCGTCCTCATGACCGTCTTCGCGTTCCAGGAGGCCCGCCGTCCCCACCCCTGGTCCGCTCCAGCGAAGCCATAGACATAGCCCAGTAGCTCACCCCTTCGGGCGTAAGGCTTTTCCACTCAGCGGTGAATAGTATTAAGGGGCGGGCTTCAGGGGTCTAGGCGCGTTGTCGGCGGCGCGCTCTTCGTCATGGCCGGCAAGCAGCCAAGTCATGTTCGACCGGCGGATCGCTATCACCACGAACATGGCAATGAGCGCGAAGGCAACCAGCAACCACGCGATTCCCAGAAGGGCATCCACAACCGTGTGGTACAGCGCGATGGCCCACAGTTCCGGTGTCAATTGCGCGGCCAATTCCGGCTTATTCCACGCGGGTGCGCTTATATAGTCCTCGAGGAGCCGGACTCGCGTCCCACTCGATACCCCGACCAATATGATCGCCAGTTGAAGATACTTTGCTGCACCCGCGCTGATGTTTTTCGCCAGGAAGTGATTCGCAATCGCTTCCACGGCATCCTTACAGAGCTTTGACACGCCGTAGGACAGTGCCAACGCCAACATAAACGAGACAACAAATAGGATGACAACCATGCAAATGGACCCCGGGTCTATTTTGATAATCAAGTCTAGAATAAGATAGTTACGGAAAAGTGACTACAGATGCTTTTCCACCTGTTGCTAAATTATTAACATGGCTTTCTCAGAGCTTCCCCCTCACTTCAGTTTGTCCCCACGCGCGTCGTTGATTTCCATGGTTAACTTTTCCAGTGTGCATCCGAATCCACCCATCTAGTTTCCTGGATTTCCTGCAAATCGAGCTCTGGCTTCTTCAGTTGAGAAGAGCGAACAATTCCGGCCTCACTCCAGCGATGGAAACTTCCCGTCTGCCTTTACCGTCGGCGGAGCAATTTCTGCGCTAGAATTTTCCTTCGATGCTGAGTCTCCCTCCCATCACCCTGCGCCTCCGCGGCTGGAAGCTGATTGACCGCGTCGCCCTCGCCTTTCTCCTCCTCTGCGCCATCGCACTTGGCGCCGCCGCCGGCCTTCTCTTCGTCTACGAAAGCGATCTCCCCGAAATTCACGCCCTGGAGACCTATCGCCCCAACGTCGTCACCGAAATTTACGCCGATGATGGCCAACTCGTCGGCAGCTTCGCCTTGCAGCGCCGCATCCTCATGACCTGGGAGCAGATTCCTAAAGTCCTCTACAACGCCGTCACCACCATCGAGGACCAGCACTTCGAGGATCACTGGGGCGTCGATTTTCCCCGTGTCGCCGGCGCCGCCTACCGCAACCTCATCAAGCGCCGCAAAGCCGAAGGCGCCAGCACCATTACCATGCAGCTTGCCGGCAATCTCTTCCTTGACCGCAGCGATCGCAGCTTCCGCCGCAAAGCCCAGGAAATTCTCCTTGCCCTGCAAATCGAGCGCCGCTACACCAAGCCGCAGATCTTCACCATGTACGCCAACCAGGTGTATCTCGCTCACGGCAACTACGGCTTCGCCGCCGCCTCGCAATTCTATTTTGGCAAGCCGGTCAGCGATCTGAAACTCCAGGAAGCCGCGCTCCTCGCCGGCATGATTCGTGGTCCCATTTATTCGCCGCTCGTCGACCCCGCGCGCGCCCTTGCTCGCCGCAACCTCGTGCTTCACCAGATGCGCGAGGAAGGTAAGATCACCGCGGCCGAAGAAGAAGCCACAAGGAAAACGCCCCTCGGCCTCCATCTGCAATATCCGCGCAACGATCTCGCTCCCTATTTCTTTGAAGAGATCCGCAAATACCTGGAATCCACCTACGGCACCGAAGCCGTTCATGAGCGCGGTCTCCGTGTATACACTACGCTCAACATCCAGATGCAAAAGGCCGCCAACCAAGCCATCCGCGACGGCCTCCACGTTTACGATCGCCGCCACGGCTGGCGCGGCAAGCTCCCCAACGTCCTCAAAGACAATCTCGGCAAGCTTGACACCTACGAAGACGACGATTGGCGCCACGCCATCGAGAAGGGAAGTTACGTTACGGGCCTCGTCCTCGCCGCCGACGACAGAAGCGCTACCGTCAAGATCGGCACCTATCGCGCCCTGTTGTCTCAATCGGACATCGCCTGGACCGGCCACAAAAAGCTCAATGAGATACTCGTCGCCGGCGATCTCATCCAGGTCTCCATTCAGGATCTACGCGAAACCACCGCGCGCATACAACTCGAACAGCAGCCCGCCCCGCAAGCCGCCATGATCGCCATTGACAACCCTACGGGCGAAATCAAGGCCATGGTCGGCGGCTACAGCTTTGAAGATTCCAAATTCAATCGCGCCACGCAGGCCTACCGCCAGGTCGGCAGCTCCTTCAAGGTCTATGTGTACGCCGCCGCCGTCGAGAAGGGTTCCTCGCCTTTTGACACCATCGTTGATGCGCCCTTCACCACCATCAGCGGCGGCCAAGCCTACTCCCCGCACAACTATGACGAAAAATATGAGGGCACCATCACGCTCCGTCGCGCCCTCGCCGGCTCGCGAAATGTTCCCGCCGTCAAACTCACCGAAAAAATCGGCATCAATTCCGTCGTCGATATGACCCGCCGCTTCGGCATCACCACCCCGCTTCCTCCCTATCTCCCCTTGGCTCTCGGCGCTGCGGATATGCGGCTCATCGAGCACGTTTCTGCCTTCACCGTCTTTCCCAATGACGGCATCCGCATCGATCCGCACATGATTCGCCGCGTCACCAGCTACGATGGCGCGCTGCTTGAAGAAGCCCACCCGGAAGTTCACGACGTCATCTCACCGGACGTCGCGCGCACCTTGACCGCTATGCTCGAGGAAGTCGTGCAATTCGGCACCGCTATCAAGGCCAAAAACATCGGTCGCCCCGCCGGCGGCAAGACCGGCACCACCCAGGACTTCACTGACGCCTGGTTCATTGGCTTCACCCCGCAAATCACCGCGGGCGTCTGGGTCGGATTCGACGACAAGCAAATTTCACTGGGAAAACGGGAAACCGGCGCGCAAGCCGCGCTGCCCATCTGGATGGAATTTGTCGAACGCGGCATGGCAGGCATGCCCGTCATGGATTTTGCGAACGTGGCCACGCTGGAGCAGCAGGCCAGCGAACATCACGTCAACGTTGATACGCCGGACACCGCCCCTGAAGACGAAGCCCCCAGCCTGCCAAGAGAAAAGCCTGAGGCCGCTCCTCTACCCGCACCTTCTCCCCCCACTCCTGAGCGTGCTGCTCCACATGCAGCGCTTCGTGGCAACTCTCGGTTTTGGCCCTAGAAATTTCCTACATCAAACTTTTTGCGCGCACGCGATTCGACAGCTAGTTCAATTCTCGCGATTATTTGCGGAAGGGATCCCAACCTCCGGGCCGCAGCCGGTGCACGTTCCCATTTTCTTCGCGCGCCTCAATCTTACTTTCCCGCATGATCTGGCCGATCTGTGTGAGCCGCAATCTCTCGAATCTCCTTGGAATGTGATGAGCCTTCTGTGGCCTCACCGTAAACAACAATTCGTAGTCGTCTCCCCCGTGCAGTGCGAGCTTGACCGCTTTTTCCCTCTCTACATCCCGCAGCATCGGCAGTGATGCTACGTCCACAAGCGCCCCCACCTTGCTCGCTGTGCATAGCCTTGAAAGATCAATCGATAATCCGTCTGACAAATCCAACGCCGCGGTCGCCAGTCCGTTCTTCGCAAGCCACTCTCCCAGCGCCAGCCGGGGATCCGGATAAAGATGCTTGCGCAATAACCGGTCATCCGCCCTCACCCTCCCGCGCGTCTTCTGCAAGCGTTCCCAGCCGCGATCTGCCTCGCCCAGTCTTCCGCTGACATAAATCAAGTCTCCCGCCCGCGCACCCGTGCGCCGCAAGGCTTGCCTAGGCGCAATCTCTCCGGCCACAGTGATGTTGATCAGGATCTCGTCGCGTCGCGTTGTGTCACCGCCTGCCAGTTCGCAGCGAAAGGCGCGTGAGGCTCGCTGCAACCCACGCAAGAACTCCCCCAGCCACCGGCCCGTATGCGAAGCAGGCAGCGCCAGGCTCAGCAGGTAACATCGCGGCGTTCCACCCATCGCGGCAACATCACTCACAGCGCGCGCCAGGCTTTTCCAGCCCACCGCATCCGCCGGGTGCCTGTCGCGAAGGAAATGCGTTCCCTCCAAAGACCAATCACACGTCAGGATCATCTCTCGCCCCGCGCGCGGGGCGAACAGCGCTGCATCATCGCCAATCCCCAAGTGCACTCCTGCCGCCGATAGCTGTGGTGTGTTTGCCCCTGACGCGATCCGCTCTAGCACCTGTTCTTCATTCATTGCTTTTGGACCTGGCCCTCGTAAATGCTACATTCACCTTCAGCGTAACTGGTGGACGCCCCTATATTCCTACATGATCCTTACTTCCTCTTCCGAGGCGGATTGTATCTCGCCGCGTGCGAGTTTCTCTACCGAATCTGCGCTCGCCCCAGCGTGCAGTTCCCGCATGTTATGCAGCGGATCAGCCGGGAATCGAGCAGCGTCGCCCTCTGCGCCGTTCCACGATGGTTCCCTTCCGGTCGGCCCAGGTCCATCATGGGAAACTGGCCCTAGGGACAGTGGACAGTTTTCCTACGACTGTCCCAAAAGAATCCAAGTACAGGGTTGACGCGGGCAACCTACAAAATCTAATATCTTACCTACAGAGAGCCAAGGCTCACGGTTCACAGCGATCGCGACATTCACGCTACGGTGCGGATCCAGGGAATGATTAACCGCACTTCAAGAGAAAGTAAAAAAGGCCTGAGGGGGCCGCTCAGTGATTAGCGGGAAGAACTATACGTTCTATATTGCCACGACGCCCGGAAAACTCCGGAAGCTCATCGTGCCCGCCTATCTGCTCCACGGCCTAGCGGTCTTGGCCATCATTGGCAGCATTACTGTTGCTGCTGCCGTTGGTTCTTACAGCCGCATGCTCTGGAAAGTCGGAAATTACAACGCCCTCCGCCACGACCAGGAAACCCTTAAGAAGCAGTATCGCGATTTGCAGACGACTGTGAAGGACACCAACCAGCGGCTCGACTCCCTGCAATCCCTGGCTACCGAAGTCGCCATGACCTACGGCGTGATGCGTTATCACCCCGCCGCTTTCGATCAAATGGATTCCTCGGCCACCCCCGAAGACGCTTTTGACCGTTCCATCGAGCAGTATTCCTTCCTAAAGCGCAACGCCGCGGCCATCGCTGTTTCCGCGGGCGGCCTCCGCCTGCTGCCGGCCAGCGCTTTTGCGGACTCAAGTTATACGCCTTCCATCTGGCCTGTTCTCGGCCACATCACGGATGGCTTCGGCGAGCGCCTTGACCCCTTCTCGGGTGAAGGTGCGTTCCACACCGGCGTGGATGTCGGCGCGGACTACGGTGCGCCCGTGCACGTCACAGCTGACGGGATGGTCCTCGACGCGGGACAGCACTCCGGCTATGGCCGCGTGGTGATCGTCGATCACGGCTTTGGCCTTACCACATGGTATGCGCATCTCTCGTCATACGCTGTGATCACCGGTACCCGCGTCAAGCGTGGCGAGGTCATCGGCTACACGGGAATCAGCGGCCGCTCCACCGGGCCCCACGTCCATTACGAGGTGCGGATGAACAACGCCCCCGTCAACCCCTGGCGCTACATGAAAGCCACCGCACCCTCCGCCGATTAATTCCTCCTCCCGATCGACATCCATTCTGCCAAACTTTCCTCTGCCTTCAACTTCTGTACAGGCAGTAGCTGTGCCTGTGGAGGGGTCCTGCATGCTGGACCCTATCTTGGCAGCCCTTTGATTTAATGGCTTGGCGCCCGCCCCACAGGCGTCGCCGTGCCTACCGGCGGTCCTGCCGCTCTGGCCGCCTGCAATAGTTTTGGCGTCACGTCAAATATCACGCGCACCGATTTGCTCGATCCCCGGTCCACCTTCTGAACCTCCGCCGACTGCAGCAATTCCAGATACCCTTCGCGCAATTGCGGATCCAACTTACTGCGCGTGTCTGCGCCATTCAGCCCGCCCTGCGCCAGAAGAAGTATCCCGCTCAAAATATCGCTGAGTTGCCGCATCGTCGCTTCAGACGCGCACTCGCCCTCGGCGACCACGCGCAGCAAATTGCCGTCCGGCTTCGCTCCAATCGAAATCCACCGCAATTGCGCCAGCAGCGCCGCCAGTTGCGGCGAACGGAATCCTCCCGGCGTCTGCTGCGCCAACGCAGACGCCGTCCCGGAATCCTGCCGGATCACGGCAAACAGCGGGGTACCGGCGAGTCGCACGTAGCGCTCGCGCCACTCTGCTGCAAAGGGATCCGGTTGCCAGAAAAGCGCCGCCGCTGAAGGATAGTTGGTCCACGCCATCCGATCCTCGCGCAGGAAAGTGAAGAACAGCGCTTGTGAAGTTCCGCTCGGTGCAATCGAGAAGATCGTCGCACCGTTCCTCGCCTCGGATTTGCCGGAGCGTCGCGCATAGGCCTCAATCTTCCCGTGGTCGAAATGCCCGTCCGCGATAACAAGAAAGATGGAACCATTGGACGCGCGAGAAACCGCCAGCGCCACGCGATCCAGATCGCGTTCATAATTGAATCCGGTTGCCTGCACAAACTGGGCGTAATCTTCGTCAGGTGCCGGACGCGGCGCCCACGCAAACAACTGCGCAAGAAACGGCGAAGAGCGCAACGCCGCGAGGTCCAGAAACACCACCGCGTTGGCGCTCGCGGGCATACGCGCGAGCATCTCGTTCCGTATGGCCAGCGGATCACTCGACTTGTGGCGAAAGTAGACGAACGTTCCCGCCAGGAAAAGTGCAAGTAAGACGAGCAAGCCAGGCAGTAGTTTGCGGTTGGGCATGGTACGCTCAGGCCAACAATCGGCCAGAAACACATCTCGGCCATTCTCGCATCCAAACCACCTTGGGCAACAAGAGTTTGCCCTCCCGGCGAACATCTAGCGTGGGGTGTCACTGGCAACTGTGGATAGACGGGCAGGCCCAGACAACTCGTTTCAGCGTAACGCATTGAAAATAAATAGTCTTATCCTGCGATGGCGGATGCACAAACTGTGGTAGATTTTCCACAGCTCTGGAGGTCCAAGTGCTCTTGCGTTTTCCTCCCCTCCCCTTGCAATTTCTGTGCCCAATCTGCTATCCTTGTGCGGTTTGAGCAGCGCTGGCGTAGCTCAGCTGGTAGAGCATCTGATTTGTAATCAGAGGGTCGGGGGTTCAATTCCCTCCGCCAGCTCCACCAGATTTAAGCAGGGGGAGTGAGGCGAAGCGAATCCCTGAACCCTAATTCGAGGGGCTGGTGTCTCTTGACACGAGTCCGTTTTGTGTATTCGATTGTGCTTCTTCCTTAGACGATGCGGGCTGAAACTGTGGACACCTTGACTTTATGTCCGAGGATTTTTTCTCGGGACGGGTGGGTGAGTGGTTAAAACCAGCAGACTGTAAATCTGCCGCTCCTTGCGGGCTACGAAGGTTCGAATCCTTCCCCGTCCACCAGGATTCGAGTTCCGCGGGGAAGTTCGGAAAAGTGGCACGCCTGGTGAAGAGGGTCGCCGGACGGGCGTAATAACACCGCAGGAAAATCGCAGACGCGATGTTCGAGAGCGGTACAAACCACGGCGAGTCAGCCGCTCAGAGATAGTGCGCCGCGATGCGCAGGTTTTTTGCAGGGAACGCGTTTGGCCTGGGTAGCTCAGTTGGTAGAGCGCGTCCTTGGTAAGGACGAGGTCACCGGTTCAATCCCGGTCCCAGGCTCCAGGATCTGCGGGGTTTCCGCAAGGAAGCGCAGGAGGGCAGTAGCAAGTTTCCGGAGGAAATGGGCGGGGGTAACTCAACGGTAGAGTCTCACTCTTCCAAGGTGATGGTTGCGGGTTCAAATCCCGTCCCCCGCTCCAGCTTTTCCTGAGCTGCTTCGAGGGCGGCGAAGGAAGTTCGGCGCATGCCGCGTCGCAAAAGTCGGTTTGCGCAAAGGATGAGGACATATGGCGAAGGAGAAATTCGAGCGCAGTAAGCCGCATGTGAACATCGGGACAATTGGTCACATCGACCACGGCAAGACCACTTTGACGGCGGCCATCACGAAAGTGCTGGCAAAAAATAATCCCAAGGTGCTGTTCCGGGCGTTTGACTCGATTGACAACGCTCCGGAAGAGCGCGAGCGCGGCATCACCATTGCGGTTTCGCACGTCGAATACGAGACCGCGAACCGCCACTACGCGCACATGGATTGCCCGGGCCACGCCGACTACATCAAGAACATGATCACTGGCGCGGCGCAGATGGACGGGGCGATTCTCGTCGTGGCCGCGACCGACGGCCCGATGCCGCAGACGCGCGAGCACATCCTGCTCGCTCGCCAGGTTGGTGTGCCCTACATTGTCGTGTTTTTGAACAAGTGCGACATGGTTGAGGATCCCGAACTTCTCGAACTCGTCGAACTCGAAGTGCGCGACTTGCTCAAGAGCTACCAGTTTCCCGGCGACAGCGTACCGGTAATCCGTGGGTCGGCGCTGTTGGCGCTGAACGGCGACGAAAAGTGGGAGAAGAAAATTGTCGAGCTGATGGCCGCGGTGGACGCGAACGTGCCGCTGCCGGTGCGCGATATCGACAAGCCGTTTGCCATGCCCATTGAGGACATTTTCTCGATTTCCGGGCGCGGCACGGTGGTGACCGGCCGCGTGGAGCGCGGCAAGGTGAAGGTCGGCGAAGAAGTGGAGATCGTGGGTTTCCGCGCGACGCAGAAGAAGGTGGTCACGGGCGTGGAGATGTTCCGCAAGCTTTTGGACGAAGGGATCGCCGGCGACAACGTCGGCCTCCTGCTGCGCGGTACGGAAAAAGATGATGTGGAGCGCGGGCAGGTGGTCTGCAAGCCCGGCTCGATCACCCCGCACACGAAGTTCAAGGCCGAAGCGTACGTGTTGACCAAGGAAGAAGGCGGGCGGCACACGCCGTTTTTCAGTGGCTACCGGCCGCAGTTCTACTTCCGTACGACAGACGTGACCGGAGACATGAAGCTGCCGCAAGGCGTGGAAATGGTGATGCCGGGCGACAACGTGAGCTGCGAAGTTTCGCTGATCACCCCGGTGGCGTTGGAAAAGGGCTTGCGCTTCGCCATTCGCGAAGGCGGCCACACCGTCGGCGCCGGCGCCGTCGCCGAGATCATCGAGTAACGCTGGAATATCGAAACAGGAGTGGGCCGGGTATGCTGGCCCACACTCCAGTGAAAAGGAATTCAAGAAATGCGGGAAATCATTACCTTGCAATGTGGTGAGTGCAAGAACCGGAATTATACCACCACGAAGAACAAGAAGAAGCACTCCGACCGGTTGGAGACGAAAAAGTTTTGCAACACGTGCCGCAAGCACACGCCGCACAAAGAGGTCAAGTGACGCTCGCGTGAATGCGCGTGCGTCATCCTGAGGCGATCCGATCAGGATCGACGAAGGATCTCAGCGGGCTGTTAAGTGGCACGACGGCGAAATGCGGGGGTTCAGGCGGTTTTGGTTTTAGGGGAGTCGTCCAACGGTCAGGACTCCGGTCTCCAAAACCGGGTATGGGGGTTCGAATCCCTCCTCCCCTGCCAGGATTTTGAAGGACACAAGCCGCGAGGCTCGTGCAGGTGAAAAGGATTCATGGTCACGCAGGCGGTCAAAGTGAAGAACGAAGAGTCTCAGAGCAATGCAATTACCGGGGCAGCGGCCGGGGTCGGTGAAAAGGTCACCGGAACCATCCAGGGCACTCGCGAATTCCTCCACGATGTTCGCGTGGAAATGAAGCAGGTGACCTGGCCCAATCGCGATGACGTCATTTCCACCACCACCGTGGTGATCGTCACTGTTGCGTTTTTTGGAGTGTTTCTGGCGATTGTCGATTGGCTTGTGCAGCACGGAGTCCAGCGGCTTTTCGACTATTTTCACGTCTAAGGACGGAATGTCTTATGTCGATGCAGTGGTACATCATTCACACCTATTCGGGCTTCGAGAAGAAGGTTAAGGAAAGCCTGGAAAGCCGTGTGGCCGCGTTTAGCCTGCAGGACAAGATCGGCCGGGTGTTGATCCCCACCGAAGATGTCGTCGAAGTGCGCGGCGGCAAGAAAATCGTGGCCTCCCGCATGTCCTATCCGGGCTACGTCCTCGTGGAAATGGATCTCGACGAGAACACCTGGCACATCGTTCGCAATACCCCGCGCGTCACCGGTTTCGTCGGCTCGGCCACGGCTCCGCCGGCGCTCTCCGAGGCCGAAGTGGACGCCATCATCAATCGCGTGCATACACCTCTGGATCGCCCGAAGCCCAAAGTCGTCTTCGAGCGCAATGAGCAGGTGCGCATCGTGGACGGTCCTTTCGCCAACTTCAACGGCACCGTCGAGGAGATCGATAACGATCACAGCCGGCTCAAGGTTTCCGTCACGATTTTCGGCCGCTCCACTCCAGTCGAACTGGATTTCGCGAGCGTGGAAAAGCTGGGATGAATTCAGGCGGCCTGCTGCCGCCACAACATTTTCGAGATTGAGGTAAAGGAAAGATGCCACCAAAGAAAGTACAGACAACCATCAAGCTACAATTGCCGGCCGGCAAGGCCACTCCGGCACCGCCCGTGGGCACAGCGCTCGGCCCGCACGGCGTCAACATCATGGATTTTTGCAAGCAGTTCAACGCCAAGACGCAGAAAGAAGCCGACGGGATGATTTTTCCGGTCCTCGTCACCATCTACACGGACCGCTCCTTCACGTTCGTGTTGAAGACGCCGCCCGCTTCCATCCTGTTGCTTCGCGCTGCGGGAATTGCCAAGGGTTCGCCGGAGCCCAATCGTAACAAAGTCGGCAAGGTCACCAAGAAGCAGGTCGTCGAAATCGCCAAGATCAAGCTTGTCGATCTCAACACCACCAATCTGGACTCGGCGGTTCGTACCGTCATGGGTACGGCTCGCAACATGGGTCTGGAAGTCGTGGAAGCCTAGGGAGTCACAGGCGCCAAGAGATCGCAGAGGTAGAAATGGCCAAGAAGTCTGGAAAACATGTGGAGAATGCGCGCAAGAAGGTGGAAGCGCGTCCGTACAAGCTCGCCGATGCTGCCGAGCTGATCAAGAAGACGCACCACACCAAGTTCAACGAAACCGTCGAACTGGCCATCAATCTGGGTGTGGATCCGAAGCACTCCGACCAGGTGGTTCGTGGCACCGTCGTTCTGCCCCACGGTCTCGGCAAAGCCGTTCGCGTGCTCGTCCTCGCCGGCGGTGATAAGCAGCGCGAAGCCCAGGAAGCCGGAGCGGAATTCGTCGGTGGCGACGATATGGTTCAGAAAATCATGGAAGGGTGGACCGATTTCGACGCCGTCATTGCCACGCCAGACATGATGCGCTCGGCGGGCAAACTCGGTAAGGTGCTGGGCCCGCGCGGCCTCATGCCCAATCCGAAAACTGGCACCGTCACCGCGGACGTCACCAAAGCCGTCAAGGAAACCAAGGCCGGCAAAGTGGAATTTCGCGTGGACAAAGCGGGCATCGTCCACTGCCCCGTCGGCAAAATTAATTTTGACGCTCTCAAACTGGCGGAAAACGCCCACTCGGTTATCGCCGCCGTCCTGAAGGCCAAGCCCGCCGCGGCAAAAGGGAAGTACGTCAAAAAGATTACTCTGACTTCGACCATGGGTCCGGGCATCCTCGTCGATATCGCCGAGGCCGAGACCCTGGCAACCGCCGCGTAGCGCGGAGAGAGATTAGCGGAGACCGAGAATAATGAAGAAGAAAAGCGAAAAGCAGCAGGATCTGGACAAACTGAAAACCGAGCTCGCGAAGGTGTCCACCGTAATTCTCACCACCTTTCAGGGCATCACCGTCGAAGCCGACACCAAGCTCCGCCGCGCCGTGCAGGCCGCCGGCGGCAAGTATCAGGTTGTAAAGAACACGCTCGCGGAACTTGCCGGCACCGGCACACCCGCCGAGGGAGTGCTCAAGAACCTGAAGGGCACCAACTCCATCGCCTACACTGAAACCGACCCGGTGGCCCTCGCCAAGGCCCTCACCAAGGTCGCCAAGGAAGTTCCTTCGTTCCAATTCAAGTCCGGCGTGGTGGAAGGCAGAGTGATCTCCATCGCGGAAATCCAGCAGCTCGCCACCATGCCGTCCAAGGATGAATTGATCAGCAAGATCATGTTCCTCCTGAACGCTCCGGCTCAGCGGATCGCGACCACGCTCAACGCGCTGCCCCGCAATCTCGCCGTGACCGTCAGCGAAGCGGTCAAGGCCAACAAGTTTAGTGCGTAGGGGTTTGGGGCTAAGCGGGCCCCGCCCGCCGCGGTTCCGAAAAGTTTAATTCAGAATCTTGAGAGGAGAAATCGCAGTCATGTCGAAAGTCGAAACGATCCTGGATGAAATCAAGGGCCTGACGCTTCTCGAAGCGTCCGACCTCGTGAAAAAAATGGAAGAAGCCTTCGGCGTCTCCGCTGCTGCGGCCACTGTGGTCGCGGCGGGCGGCGGCGGTGCGGCTGCCGCAGCGGCTCCGGCGGAAGAGAAGACGGAATTCACCGTCGTTCTCACCGATATCGGAGGCAACAAGATCAACGTCATTAAGGCAGTTCGCGAAGTCACCAGCCTTGGCCTAAAAGAAGCCAAGGACCTGGTTGACGGCGCGCCCAAGACCGTCAAGGAAGGCGTCAGCAAGGACGAAGCCGCGACCATCAAGAAGAAGTTCGAGGAAGCGGGCGCCAAGGTCGAGATCAAGTAATGGCTGGCCGGCTGCTCTTCGGCCGGCTCTCCATGGTTCGGGCTTCGGTTTCGGCGCGGTTCATTTGGTGCGCAACTGCGCCAGGGGAATTCAGTACGCAAGCTACCGCCGGACGTCTCAACAATCCTTTGGGTCCCCGAGGGACCCTCACTCACCGTGTGCGGGGCGGCATCGGGCATGCCGCGCGCTATCACGGCTAAGTGTCTTTTTGAGTTTTTCCGCACGATGCCCGAAAGGGAATGAGGTACATCAGGCATGACCACTAGTAACCAGCACGTTCGGGAACGCCAGCGACTGGATTTCGCGAAAATTCAGGGATCCATCCAGATCCCTAACCTGATCGAAGTCCAGAAAAAGTCCTATCAGCGCTTTCTGCAGATGGATTTGCTGCCTAGCGAGCGCGAGGATGCCGGCCTGCAATCCGTGTTCACATCGGTGTTCCCCATCCGCGACTTCCGCGAAATGTCGCAGCTCGAATTCGTGGACTACGCGATCGGAAACTGGGAGTGCAAGTGCGGCAACCTGAAGGGTCTGCATCACCTGCGCGCCACCTGCCGCAATTGCGGCGCTTCCGTCGTCACCAATCCTTATCAGACCGGCGACGTCATCTGTCAGAAGTGCGGCACTTTCAACAAGAACACTCCGACCTTTTGCAACAAGTGCGGCGACCCAGTGGCCATGCAGCTGAAGTACGACGTCAACGAGTGCCAGGAACGCGGCATGACCTACTCCGCGCCGCTCAAGGTCACCATTCGCCTCACCATCTACGATAAGGATCCTGATACCGGCGCGAAAACCATCCGCGACATCAAAGAGCAGGAAGTCTTCTACGGCGATATTCCGCTGATGACCGATAACGGCACCTTCATCATCAACGGCACCGAGCGCGTCATCGTCAGCCAGTTGCACCGCTCCCCCGGCGTCTTTTTCGAGAGCGCCAACAATCGCACCTATTTCCTCGGCAAGATCATTCCCTATCGCGGCTCCTGGGTCGAGTTCGAGTACGACACCAAGAACATCCTCTACGTGCGTATCGACCGCAAACGCAAGTTCCTCGGCTCCATCTTCCTCCGCGCCCTGGGCATGAAGTCAAACGAAGAAATCCTGCGCACGTTCTATCAGGTGGAGCGAATCTCTCTGCGCGAAAAAGAACTTCTCTGGAACGTTTCGCCCGGCATCGTTGACCGCAAACTGACCCACGAAATCCGCAATCCGAAATCCGAAGAAATCATCGTGGGCGCCCACAAGCGCATCACCGAAACCCTCTTCAAGGAACTCATCAAGGCGCGCATCTCACAGGTTCGCGCGGCTCTTGCCGATCTCGATGGCGCTTACAGCGTTGCCGACGTCGTCAACCGCGAAACCGGTGAAGTGCTGCTCGAATCCAACAAGCCGCTAACCGCTGATCTCTGGCAGGCCTTTGCCGAAGCGGGCATCACCGAAGTGGATGTCTTTTTCCCGGAACGCGATGAAATCGGTTTTGTGTTGTCCCGCACCTTGGATAAGGACGCTATCCGTTCCTCCAAGGAAGCGCTCATCGAAATTTATCGCAAGCTGCGTCCCGGCGATCCGCCGACTCTGGAAACGGCCACCAACCTCTTCCGCGGCATGTTCTTCGATCCGCGCAAGTACGATTTCAGCCGCGTCGGCCGCTTGAAGTTCAACATCAAGATGGGTCTGGATACGCCGCTTGATAATCGCACCCTGGATACCACCGATTTCGTCGCCGCCATCAAGTACCTCTACAAGCTGCGCAAGAACATCGGCGTCGTTGACGATATCGACCACCTCGGCAATCGCCGCGTCCGCGCGGTTGGCGAACTTCTCGAAAACCAGTTCCGCATCGGCCTTGTCCGCATGGAGCGCGCCATCAAGGAAAAGATGAGCGTCTACCAGGAGATGTCCACGGCCATGCCGCACGATCTCGTCAACGCCAAGCCGGTCATGGCGGCCATCCGCGAATTCTTCGGAAGCTCGCAGTTGAGCCAGTTCATGGACCAAACCAATCCGCTCAGCGAAATCACCCACAAGCGGCGTCTCTCCGCTCTCGGTCCCGGCGGGTTGTCCCGGGAACGCGCTGGATTCGAAGTCCGCGACGTTCACCCGACGCATTACGGCCGCATCTGCCCCATCGAAACCCCTGAGGGCCCGAATATCGGTCTCATCAGCTCGCTCAGTTGCTTCGCGCGCATCAACGATTACGGCTTCATCGAATCCCCCTATCGCCGCGTTAAGGGCGGCCGCATCATCGACTTCGTCCAGATCGTCAATGCCGGCGACAGCGAATTCAAGGCCGGCGACATCGTCGAACGCGACCGCGTCGAGGAACTCAACGAAGAGCTCAAGCGCCGCAAGGTTGTTTACGAGCCCTATTGCTTCTACCTCTCCGCTTGGGAAGAGGACAAGTACGTCGTCGCCCAGGCCAACGTCACGCTTGACGACCGGCTGCGCATTACCACCGAACTCGTCAACTGCCGCCAGGCCGGCAACTTCGTCCTGAAGCATCGCGATGAAGTGGATTACGTTGACGTTTCGCCGAAGCAGCTCGTCTCCGTCGCCGCCAGCTTGATCCCATTCCTCGAGAACGACGACGCCAACCGCGCCTTGATGGGTTCCAACATGCAGCGCCAGGCTGTGCCTCTGATCCGGGGCGAAGCGCCACTCGTTGGCACCGGCATGGAACGCGTCACCGCGCGCGATTCCGGCGCCGTGGTCCTCTGCAAACGCGACGGCATCGTCGATCAAGTTGACTCGGAGCGCATCATCGTCCGCGTCGAAAGCGACCACTCCGGCGTGCTCAGCCGCGAAGTGGGCGCGGACATCTACACCCTCACCAAGTTCAAGCGCTCCAACCAGAATACTTGCATCAACCAGAAACCTATCGTGCGCGTGGGCGATCGCGTCAAGACTGCGCAGGTCCTCGCCGACGGGCCTTGCACTGACCGCGGCGAACTCGGCCTCGGCCGCAACGTTCTTGTCGCCTTCGTGCCCTGGCGCGGCTACAACTTTGAAGACGCCATCCTCGTCAGCGAAAAGCTCGTCAAGGACGATTACTACACCTCCATCCACATCGAGGAGTACGAAATCGAAGCCCGCGACACCAAACTTGGCCCCGAGGAAGTTACGCGCGACATCCCCAACATCAGCGAATCGTTCCTCCGCAACCTCGACGAAAGCGGCGTCATCCGCATCGGCGCCGTTGTCAAACCCGGCGATATCCTCGTCGGCAAGGTTACGCCCAAGGGCGAAACCACCCTGACGCCGGAAGAAAAGCTCCTCCGCGCCATCTTCGGCGAAAAAGCCGGCGATGTGCGCGACGCTTCTCTCTATTGCCCGCCGGGCATCGAAGGCACCATCGTTGACGTCAAGATCTTCACCCGCAAGGGCGGCGAAAAGGACGAACGCCACAAGGCCATCGAAGCCTCCCAGGTCTTCAAACTCGAAAAGAACCTCGCCGACGAAATCCGCATCCTCACCGATGAGCGCCTCAAGCGCCTCGGCGATCTGCTGGGCGGCAAGATCCTGCAGGCCGACCTGCACGACGAAAAGACCAACAAGCGTTTGCTGGTCAAGGGCACCGAACTTACCCGTGACCTCATCGAAAAGATTTCCACCCGCAACCTCAAGCGTTTGAAGCTCAACGAGAAGGATCCTCTCCTGATCGAAAAGATCGAAGAGATCGAGGAGATGACCTCGCGGCAGATTGACGTGCTCCGCAAGATCACCGAGGAGCGCAAGGAAAAGCTCAAGAAGGGCGACGAGCTGCCCCCGGGCGTCATCAAGCTGGCCAAGGTTTATATCGCCATGAAGCGCAAGCTCTCCATCGGCGACAAAATGGCCGGCCGCCACGGCAACAAGGGCGTCATCGCCCGCGTCGTGCCTGAGGAAGATATGCCTTACCTTCCCGACGGCACGCCCGTGGAAATCGTGCTCAACCCGCTCGGCGTTCCTTCCCGCATGAACGTCGGCCAGATTCTCGAAACGCACCTCGGCTGGGCTTCCAAGGAACTTGGCAACAGTCTCAAGCGCCTGCTCAGCAAGGAAGTCAAGGCCGAAGCGCTCCGCCGCTGGTTCCGCGAAGTTTTCAGCGACACTGCCATCTGGAAGTCACTCTCCAAGATGACCGATGAAGAGTTGCTTGACCTCGCCGAAGGCTTCCGCGAGGGCATTCCGTTCGCCACGCCGGTATTCGATGGCGCGCGCGAAGCCGAAATACGCCACTTGCTGGAAGTCGCGGGACTCCCGCACGCCGGCAAGATCAATCTCTTCGACGGCATGACCGGCGACCAGTTCGATCAGCCTGTCACCGTCGGTTTCATCTACATGCTCAAGCTGTCGCACCTCGTTGACGACAAGATTCACGCGCGTTCCATCGGCCCCTACTCGCTGATTACGCAGCAGCCGCTCGGCGGCAAGGCGCAATTCGGCGGTCAGCGCTTCGGCGAAATGGAAGTTTGGGCCCTCGAAGCCTATGGCGCCGCGCACATCTTGCAGGAACTCCTCACGGCGAAGTCCGACGACGTTTATGGCCGCGCCAAGATTTACGAGGCCATCGTCAAGGGCGAGCCGGGCATCGAACCGGGCGTTCCCGAATCGTTCAACGTGCTCGTTCGCGAGTTGCAGTCGCTCTGCCTCGATGTCGAGTTGATGAAGCGTCAGAAGCCGCCCGCGGAAAAAGCGGCTGACTGATTTCAGCCCTGGGGGCACGGCATTCTGCGCCCCTCGGCACGAACCGCTTGGCTGTAGAAGGCTTTCGCAGTTGGGTTTTCAGCCGGTCCTGCACCATCGGATCGCGTCCCCGGTGAAAGCTGGGGAGGGAGGAAACGACCTTGTATCGCAGCAGCCCTTACGATCGCGCGAGTTTGATTGCGGATTTCGATTCCATCCGGATCAGCCTCGCTAGTCCGGAAAAAATCCGTTCCTGGTCCCACGGCGAAGTCACCAAGCCGGAAACCATCAACTACCGCACCTTTAAGCCCGAGCGGGACGGCCTCTTCTGCGCAAAAATCTTCGGCCCCGTCACCGATTGGGAATGTCTGTGCGGCAAGTACAAGCGGATGAAGCACCGCGGTGTGATCTGCGACAAGTGCGGCGTCGAAGTCACGCTTAGCAAGGTCCGCCGTGAACGCCTCGGCCACATTGAGCTGGCTTCGCCCTGCTCCCACGTCTGGTTCTTCAAGGGCCTTCCCAGCCGCATCGGCTACCTCCTGGACATTTCCATGCGCGATCTCGAGCGCATTCTCTATTTCGAAGCTTTCGTTGTCGTGGACACCGGCGAAGTGGCCATCCTCAAGGAGCGTCAGGTCCTTCAGGAAGAGGAATTCCGCAAGCTCTCCACTGAATATCCCGGCCAATTCGTCGCCAAGATGGGCGCCGAAGCCATCAAGGAACTTCTCCGCCGCGTCGAAGTCGATAAACTCGCCGACGAACTCCGCGAGAAGATGAAGGCCGATCCTTCTCTACAGAAGCGCATCAAGTACGCCAAGCGCCTCAAGGTTCTCGAAGCCTTCCGCAAGAGCGGCAACAAGCCGGAGTGGATGATTCTCGACGTCATCCCGGTCCTGCCGCCCGAACTGCGCCCTCTTGTGCCTCTCGATGGCGGCCGCTTCGCCACCTCTGACCTTAACGACCTCTATCGCCGCGTCATCAACCGCAACAACCGGTTGAAGAAGCTCATGGAGCTGCGCGCGCCAGACGTCATCGTCCGCAACGAAAAGCGCATGCTTCAGGAAGCCGTGGACGCGCTCTTCGACAACGGCCGCCGCGGCCGCGTTCTTCGCGGCACCAACAATCGCCCACTCAAGTCCCTCAGCGACACGCTCAAGGGCAAACAGGGCCGCTTCCGCCAGAACCTTCTCGGCAAACGCGTGGACTATTCCGGGCGCTCCGTCATCGTCGTCGGCCCCGAGCTAAAGCTCAATCAATGCGGTCTGCCCAAGAAGATGGCCCTCGAACTCTTCAAGCCCTTCATCTATCACAAGCTCGAAGCCCAGGGGCACTGCACCACCATCAAGCAGGCCAAGGAAATGGTCGAGCAGCAGGAACCCGTCGTGTGGGACATCCTCGAGGATGTCATCCGCGAACACCCCGTGCTCCTCAACCGCGCTCCCACCCTGCACCGTCTCGGCATCCAGGCGTTTGAGCCGACCCTCGTCGAAGGCAAAGCTATCCGCATTCACCCGCTCGTCTGCACCGCCTTCAACGCGGACTTTGACGGCGACCAGATGGCCGTGCACATCCCGCTTTCCCCGGAATCCCAAGTCGAAGCCTCCGTGCTCATGCTCAGCTCGCGCAACATTCTTTCTCCCGCGCACGGTCTGCCTCTCGCCGTTCCGTCGCAGGACATGGTTCTCGGCCTCTATTACCTGACCAAGTCCAAGCCCGGCGCCAAGGGCGAGGGCCGTGTCTTCGGCACCGCGGAAGACGTCACCCTTGCGCTCGAAGCCGGTGAAGTCGAGCTCTTGACTCCCATTCGCCTCCGCTACACGGGCGAAGTCATTGACCTCACCACCGCCTACGACAACCAGGACGTCACGCACACCGAACCCGTGCACATGGAGCGCCAGTTCATCCAGACCACGGTCGGCCGGGTGATCTTCAATTCCCATCTGCCCAAGCACATGCCTTACATCAACGGCCTTCTCAAGAAGAAGGGCGTTCAGCAGATGGTCTACTACGCCTATCTGCGCTTCGGCCTCGAATCCACTGTTGAGCTGCTCGACCACTTGAAGGCTCTCGGCTTCACCTATGCCACCAAGTCCGGCATCTCCATCGGCATCGATGACATGCTCATCCCCAGTGACAAGTACAAGCTCGTGGAAAACGCCGAAAAGGAAGTCGTTAAGGTGCAGCAGCAATACCTCGACGGCGCCATCACCAACGGCGAACGCTACAACAAGGTCATCGCCATCTGGAGCGACGTCACCGAAAAAGTTGCCGACGAAATGTTCAAAGCCCTCGAAGGCCAGGACCGCGAAGGCATCATCAACCCCGTTTACATCATGGCGGACTCCGGTGCCCGCGGTTCCAAGCAACAGATCCGCCAGCTTTCCGGCATGCGCGGTTTGATGGCCAAGCCCTCTGGCGAAGTCATCGAAACCCCCATCACTTCCAACTTCCGCGAAGGTCTCACCGTGTTGCAGTACTTCATCTCCACCCACGGCGCGCGTAAGGGCCTCGCCGATACGGCGCTCAAAACCGCTGACTCTGGCTATTTGACCCGTCGCTTGGTCGACGTCGCGCAGGACGTCATCATCAACGAGCGCGACTGCGGCACCAGCGACGGTATCTATGTCGAGCCCATCATCGAAGCCGGCGTCGAAGTCGAGCCGCTGCGCGACCGTGTCGTTGGCCGCGTCTCCCTCGAAAAGATCAAGGATTTCGAAGGCAGCGTCATCGTCGATGTCAATCAGGAAATCACCGAGGAACTCGCCAACGCTATCCAAGCGGCAGGCATCGAGCGCGTGCGCATCCGTTCCGTGCTGACCTGCGAATCCCGGCGCGGCGTCTGCGCCCTATGCTACGGGCGCAACCTGGCCACCGGCCGCATGGTCGAACTCGGCGAAGCCGTCGGCGTCATCGCCGCTCAGTCCATTGGCGAGCCCGGCACGCAGCTCACCATGCGCACCTTCCACATCGGCGGCGCGGCCACCCGCGTCAGCGAGCGCTCCACTCTCGAAGCCAAGAACGTCGGCGTCGTTCGCTTCGTCGATCTGCGCCACGTTCAAGGCCGGGGCGGCACTCTCATCGCCATGAACCGTTCCGGCTTGATTGTCATCGTGGATGAGAAGGGCCGCGAAAAGGAGCGCTACCACGTCGTCTATGGCGCGCGCCTGCGCGTTGCCGACGGCGACTCCGTTACCCACGGCCAGATCCTCGCTGAATGGGATCCCTTCACCTTCTCGATCCTGACTGAAACCGCCGGCTCCGTGAAGTTCGACGACCTGCGCCCCGGCCTCACCATCGAAGAGCAGGTGGACGAAGTCACCGGCCTGTCACAGCTCGTTGTTACCCTGCCCCCGGGCGACGAAAAGCATCAGCCCGCGATTTTGATCCGCGATTCTTCCGGCAAGGTCCGAAAGAAGTACCTCATGCCTTCCCGCGCCCACTTGATGGTCCAGGATGGCGATGAAGTTCAGGCTGGAGACGTCCTTGCGAAGATTCCGCGTGAGACCACCAAGACCAAGGACATCACCGGTGGTCTCCCCCGCGTCGTGGAACTCTTCGAGACCCGCAAGCCCAAGGACCCAGCCGTCATCAGCGAAATTGACGGCACCGTCCGCTACGGCGAAATCAGCAAGGGCATGCGCAAAATCTACGTTGAAAGCGTGGACGGCAAAACCACCAAGGAATATGCCATCCCCCGAGGCGTCCACATCAATGTGCAGGAAGGCGAGCACGTCCGCGCTGGTGAGGCCCTCATCGACGGTCCGCTCAATCTCCACGACCTGCTCGCGGTTCTCGGTGAAAAGTACACCCAGGCCTACCTCGTCAACGCCATTCAGGAGGTCTACCGCCTGCAGGGCGTCAACATCAACGATAAGCACATCGAAACCATTTCCCGGCAGATGATGCGCTGGGTCAAGGTCGAAGACGTCGGTGACACCACCTTCCTCCTCGAGGAACAGGTGGACAAGTTCCGCTTCCGTGAAGAGAACGACCGCGTGATCGCCCAGGATGGCCGTCCTGCAACCGGGCGCCCGTTGCTCCTCGGCATCACCAAGGCATCGCTCTCGACCGACTCCTTCATCTCGGCCGCCAGCTTCCAGGAGACCACCCGCGTCCTCACGGAAGCCGCCGTAGCCGGCAAGGTCGACTATCTCCGCGGCCTCAAGGAAAACGTCATCATGGGCCGGCTCATTCCTGCCGGTACGGGTCTCGAACACTACCGCAGCATCCAGTTGCTTACCGAAATGCCCGCACCTGCGCCCATCGAAGATCTTCCCGAAGCGGCCGAATTTGCCGCTGCGGACGAAGCCGCTGGTCTCGACTTCCTGGGCGGCACCAAGGAAGCCGATGCCGAAGCCGACGCCGCAACCGAGGGTCAGGACTAACTGGCCTCGGCGAATCTTCGCCGCGCATTCCACAATTTACCGGCGGCGCCTCGGTCTCACCCGTGGCGCCGTTTTTTTTGCTTCGCCATGATCGCAGCGTTCTCTGCCTCCTCCGTTTACCAGTTGATGGCCGTTCCTCGGTACAGGTAAGCATCAGGTACCACTTCGCTCCTATCTTCTTGCCGTGCTTCTATCCCCCTCCATAAGATGGTGCCAGATGTGTCATGACGCTATGCCGGTCCCTTGCGATTCATAAACGCGCATGCCCACCCCTTTGAGTCCTGACGAAGAGCCGAAGGTCTCTCCGGAGAGAGAACCCCGTAACCCCGCAGGGGCGCGCCTGGAAATTTTTGAGAAGCGTCAAACCGAACTCTGGCGCCTCACTTTTCTGCTCCTCCTGATTGTCACCATCGTTTTTGCCTGGTTTTCCTGGGGCACCTTGCGGGCACAGAAATCCCATCTGGAAGCGTTGGGGTACACCGTTGGACTGGTACTGCTGGTCGTGCTCTTCGGCGTCTATGTCTGGAGTAAAACTCAGGAAATTGCGGAACTAAAAGGTCTCCTCCGCGGCCTAGACCAGAAAGGCTCCGGCCTCCCCAGCGACCGCCAGATGCAACAGCTCTTCGAGATGATCTCCAAGTCCCAGCAGGGTTTCCGCGATCTCATCGATTCCTTTGACGACCTTCTCCTGGCCCTTAGCCTCGATGGCGAAATCCGCGCCGTCAACCGCAGCTTCTCCAATCTCGTCGGCCGGCCTTTCCAGGAAATCATCGGCCGCCATGTCATGGAGTTTCTCGAGGACGTTAACGAAACTCCCCCGGAATCCATCGCCCTGATGATGTCGCGGTTTCTCGAACGCCGCCACTGGACCGGTGTCGTTCAGGTTCGCGTCAAGCGCACCAACACCGCCTATTTCTTCGATTGCGTCGCTCATGCCATGCTCCGCGACGACAAGGTCCACGGCCTCACCATCCTCGCCCGCGACATCACCGCCATGCGCCGCAGCGAGGCCCGCTTCACGGAGCTCTTTGAATCACTCCAGGAGGGCATCTACATCGTTACCCCCGAGGACCAGATCCTCGAGGTCAATCCCGCGCTCGTCCGCATGTTGGGCTACGATTCCAAGGAAGCACTCCTCGGCAGGCACGTCAGCGACATCTTCGTCGACCAGGAGCAGCGCAACTCCCTCGCTCACGAAATCCATCATCAGCCCTCTCCTCAGGGCCACGAGATCACACTGCGCCGCAAGGATGGCCAGCCTCTCCTTTGCTTGAACACCGCCACCGTCGTTCGCGATACCACCGGCCGGGTCGTCCGTTATCAGGGCGCCGTCGTTGATATTACCGAGCGCCGCGCCATCGAAAAGCGCCTTCACAAAGAGCAGGAATTCGCTCGCCGCCTCGTCGATAGTTTCCCCGACCTGATCTTCGTGGTAGATGCCAGCAAGCGATACACCTTCGCCAGCCCCAGAGTCGAGCAAGTCCTCGGTTATAAAGACACGGAAACCATCGGCGTAGCCTTCGGTGAGCGCACCCATCGGGACGAACGCGCCGCCCTTCTTGCGGTCTTGGATGACATGCTCGCCGGCCGCCGCAGCTTTGCTTCCGTCGAGGTCCAAGTACGCCACAAAGAGGGCGAATGGCGCCGCCTTCGCTGCCACTTCAGCCCGCTCTTCGATGAACACGGCAAAATCGAAGGCGTGGTCATCTCCGGCCGCGACGTTACCGAACTCAAGCGCCTCGAAGAGCAGCTCATCCAGGCTGAAAAACTCGCCGCCATGGGCCAGATGCTCGCCGGGGTCGCTCACGAGCTGAATAATCCACTTACCGCCATTCTCGGCGTCAGCGAATTGCTCCGCGATCGCCAGGGCATGGACGATGCCACCAAGCGCCAGCTCGAAATGACTCACCGCCAGGCCCGCCGCGCCGCCCGCATCGTGCAAAACCTTTTGGAATTCTCGCGCCCCGCCTCGCCACAGAAGAGGGTGCTCGACCTCAACAACCTTATTGACCGCACCCTCCAGTTGCACGAGCACTCCCTTCGCCGCAACAGCGTCGAAGTCGACTTCCGCCCGTTCCCTGGTCTTCCGTCCATCACTGGCGACGCCAACCAGCTCATTCAGGTCTTCCTCAATCTCGTCAGCAACGCCGAACAGGCCATTCGCGAAGTTCGCCAGTCTGGCCGCATTCAGATTCGCCTGGGTCAATCCCTCAATCGCGTCTTTGCCACCGTTCAGGATGACGGCGTTGGCATCAAGCCGGAAGCTCTCGCCAGACTCTTTGATCCCTTCTTTACCACCAAGCGTCCGGGTGGCGGCACCGGCCTTGGACTCAGCATATGCATGTCCATCGTCCGCGAACACGGCGGCGACATTGAAGCCGAATCCCTGCCCGCGGGTGGCGCTGCCTTCACCGTCTCTCTCCCGCATTCGCCCCAGGGAGCCGGGGTCGGCGCGCCTCGCGAACACGATTCGGGTTCCGGCAGCGGAGAAATCAAAATCAAATCGCTCTCGTTCTTGCGGGATCGCTCAATTCTTGTCCTCGACGATGAAGAGAGCATCCGCATGCTCTTGTCTGAAGGCCTTGCCGCCCACGGCCTCAAGGTCGAATGCGCTGCCACCGCCGAGCAGGCTCTCAGCCTCATTCTCGGCAACAAGTTCGACGCCATTCTTTGTGATTTAAAGCTGGCTGGTTCTGGCCCCAACGCCGATGGCTATGGCGTCGCCCAGCGTCTCAGGATCGCCGCTGGCCCCAACGGCCCGGAGGTCATCTTCATGTCCGGCGACGTCATCGGTGAAGACAGCGGCAGCAGCGGCTTGCGCGCTGACCACGCCCTGCAGAAGCCTTTCCGTATTTCGGATGTCTTGAGTGTTCTTATGACCGTCATCAGCCGCCCCGTGGCGGGACCCGAGAAGGGCTAGGGTTGGCTGTTTTATTTCTTCGTGCTGTCGGGACTGCCATCCACGCCAAAATCCCAAACAAACAAATTCATTCCGTCCGGCAGAAGTTCCGCCAGCACATATTCACCCGGTGGCAGTGGCGCGCCCAGAGTGAACCGGTAAACCGACGGCGCAATCTCCCAGCGCTGCACCGAAATCACATCCTGCTTCTTGCTCACTTGCTCTCCAAACAGCGAGCTGATCGATTCCAGTTGCCGCTCATTGCGCGCTACCTTCACGCGAAGCAGCTCCACATCTGGTCCCGACTCCCCCGCACGGCTGCTCCTTTCTACTCCCGACACGTGGTCGGGGTCCGGCGGCGCTTCGCGCAAATAGAACTCCGGCCGCGTGGTCTTCAAGCGCAGCCCCGCGCGCGCCCCGGCAATGATCAGGTGTTGTTTCCCGGGCACGATTTGCACCGGTGACAGAATTTGCTCGATCACGCGTTTCTTGTCCGTCTTCACCCCGGAAACGACTTGGTCCAGAATTCGCACGGACTTTCCCTCAACCACAAACATCCCTTCCCCCGACGGCAGAAACGCCCCGTCCCCCACAGGCAGGCTCGCGTCAATGTCCGCCACATTGTCCATCCGCGCCGCTTCTTCCTGCTTGTGCACCTTCTCGACCATCGCGGATGACCTTCTCTCCGCCTCGCCTTCCGCCTTTGCGGTGGCCTCCCAATCCACCATGGACGCCGGCAACTCCTCCCAATCCCCCCGCTCCAGGCTGTAATACCTTACCCGCTCTCCGGTTCTCTGATACTCCCGGACAATCTGGTACGTGCCGTCCTTCAAGACCAGTTTCTTTCCGCGCGGCAGCGTGGCCGCCGAGGTCTGGTTCTGTGCAGTTTTTGGTTCTTGGGGAGAGCCCGCCGCGGAGTGGCCGGACAATGCAGCTATACCCAGCAGAAGCCCAGCGAAAGAGAAGCACCACCCGCAGGCGGAATGGCGTAAACCGGCCATCGGAAAACCCCGGTTGGCGCATGTCACGCTTCAAACTCCAGCGCGCGCCACCTGAATTTCAGCATAGCGCGCCCTCCGCACCCTCGCAAGCCGCCCAGCCGCTCGCGCCTCGTCCCCTCTCCCCTCCTCGCTCTAGCATGGACCCAGCATGGTCTCCACTCTCTACACTCCGCTCCTCTTCACACGCCTGCGGCCCAGGATACACGCCGACGCTCGCCGTGAAAATCGCAGCCGCATCATCCTGTACTTCTGAATGGGGGAAAATCTGGGAGGGAAACTCGCTTCACCAAATACTACTGATCGCATTCCTGACTCAGCCGGGGACTGGGGATAGCCCAGCGGATGCGTCGAAAGGAGCGATTCTCGAACCCGACCCGCCGCCGCTTAGTGCGTGCAGCGCGGGAACAACGTCACCAACACCATCAAATCCGAAAGCGTGAACAGCCACTGGTCCGCACGGGCACCTGCTGCCTCCGCCGCCCTCGCAATGAATCCCAGATGTCGGCTCCGCGCAAAATTGTGCAGGTGTTCCGCACAAATCCCCGTCAGGCTGGCAACTTCCGCCTCCGTAAAGATCTTCTGACTCGACTTGACCTTAACCAAGAGTAGCCTCTCTATTTCTCCGCCGCTCTCGTAACCTTTCACCTGGTGAGATGCTTCAACGAGATTACGAGTTGCTAATTTCTCCTGCAATAGTAGTTCCGTTTTATTAACCCAAAACGATTTCTCTAGTACTTTTCTCTATCTGCGGGCAAAAACCTGCCTTTTCCTCGTTTTTCCACTTCCCAGACGAGCTCGCCTGCCCGCTAAAAGCGATTGGGGCCAGTACGCAAAAACGTACTATTTTTGGGTATTCTCTACAGCTTTCGGGAGGTGCGCCGCTATTTCCTTTATTTGCTTGGTGTGCCGCAGCTCATGCGAGGCAATCATTTCAAACCATTCATACACATTCAGCATCCCCAGAAAGGCATGCTTCCACCGGTAAACGCTCAAATCCCGCTGCTGGGTCTCTTCCAGGAAAGACAGCGTGCGCTCCCGCGCGGCTCGCAGCTCCGCCAACATCTCTTCCTTGTGTCCCAGAAGGCCACGGTCCAAGGGTATCGGCGTTTTCCGCCGGATCAGCCGCGATTCCACCAGCCAGAGAGGCAGGTGAAACCGTTCTCGGAGGGGAATCTCTTTCGGAGTTTTCTGAGTAATGCGATCTGCGCCGCCTACGACGGCGCGCTCTACCATCACCAGATGCGCCACAAGTTCGGCGGCGGACCACTCCTGGGCCCTGGGTTTGCGGCTCCATTGTTCTGGGGGAATCGCGTCGGCAGCGCGAAAAAAGCTTGTTTGCGCGCGCGCGAGCTTTTCGACGATGCGATCGATCGACGGCACGCCCACACTCTATCTAGAACTTTCTAAAGCGACGCCCCGCCCGCCTGCTCAAAAGCGTGAGCCAGTTGCAGCACCTTGGCCTCTCCAAATGCCGGCCCAAACACTTGTAATCCCACCGGCAGCTTGCCGTCGATCCGTCCGCACGGCACGCTGATCCCCGGCAGCCCCGCCAACGATCCTGTAACTGTATATATATCAGCAAGATACATCTGCAGGGGGTCGTTCACGCGTTCCCCGAGCTTAAACGCCGGCACCGGCGACGTCGGTGTCACAATCGCATCCACCTTCTGGAACGCCTCGCGAAAATCCTGCGCGATCAGTGCCCGCACCTTCTGTCCCTTCAGGTAGTAAGCGTCGTAGTAACCCGCCGACAGCACGTATGTTCCCAGCACGATCCGGCGTTTCACTTCCGCGCCGAATCCCGCGCCCCGCGTCTTGCGGTAGGTCGAAATCAGCGAATCGCCTTCCACGCGCGGGCCAAAGCGCACCCCGTCATAGCGCGCCAGGTTGGAACTCGCTTCCGCCGTCGCAATGACGTAATAGGTCGCAATCGCGTAATCCGTGTGCGGCAGGTGGATGTCCATCACCTCGCAGCCCAGCTTTCGCAGCAGCGCTATCCCCGCTTCCACCTTCTCCCGTACTCCGGCATCCATCCCTGCACCAAAGTACTCTTTTGGGATACCGATTTTCATTCCTTTGACAGGTTTTGCCAATCCCGCCGCATAATCTTCCACCGGCGCCGTTGTGGACGTGGAATCGTTCGGGTCGCGCCCCGCGATGATCCGCAGCACCTGTGCCACGTCGGCCACGTTGTGCGCTAACGGTCCAATGCGGTCCAGCGACGACGCAAACGCAATCAATCCATAACGCGACACCCGCCCATAACTCCCCATCATCGCCGGCAATCCGCACAAGGCTCCTGGTTGGCGAATGGACCCGCCCGTGTCCGTACCCAGCGCTGCCACCGCCAGGTCAGCCGCGACCGCCGCCGCCGAGCCTCCGCTGGACCCGCCCGGCACGCGATCCAGCGCCACGGGATTCTTCACCGGGCCGTACGCGGAATTCTCCGTCGAGCTGCCCATCGCGAATTCGTCGCAATTTGTCTTGCCCAGAATCACCGCGCCCGCCGCCTCCAGCCGGACCACGGCCGTCGCGTCATACGGCGGGATGTAGTTGTCCAGGATCTTGGAGCTGCAGGTGGTGCGCACGCCGCGCGTGCTGATCGTATCCTTAATAGCCAGCGGCACGCCCGCCAGCGGCGGCAGCAGTTTGCCCGCGGCCACCATCGCGTCCACGCGATCCGCTTGCGCGTAAGCGCGCTTCTCGCACAGCGTCAGAAACGCGTTGATCTCCGGATTCCGCGCCGCGATCCGCTTGTAATGCTCCGCGGCAATCTCCCGCGCCGAAGCCTTCCTCGCCGCAATCGCTTCCCGCACGCTCGAAATTGTCCAATTCGTTGTCATCTTCTATCTCGCCACTCGTTTAACCTGAGTGCTTTTGGCGAAGGGTCACTCGCCACTATCTTTCGATCACCTTGGGCACGCGGAAATACGGCGGCTCCGGGTCGGGCGCTTGCGCCAGCACGTCGTCGGCGACCACGCACGGCACCACCAGGTCCTCGCGCAAGGTCGCGTCGGCCGTCTGCTCGTCCGCCAACACCTGCGCCATCGGCTCGACCTTGCTTGTGTCCAGCTTGCTCAGCTTTCCGATGTACTCCAGAATCTCGTCAATTTGCGCGCGGTACGTCTCCAGCTCCGCCTCGCCCAAATCCAGGTAAGCCAAATCCGCCACCCGCAACACATCTTCCCGCGAAATCTTCACTTGTTTGCCACCTCTGCCGTCTTACGAGGATATTTCGTGCTCACATAGTTGTCTACGAGCTTCTGAAACGCCACCGCCAGCTCGTCGTACGTGCCTTCCAGCGTTACGTCCTTCTGCCCGTCAATATATACCGGGCAGCGCGGCGCCTCCCCAGTCCCGGGCAGGCTGATGCCGATATTCGCGGCTTTCGATTCGCCAGGGCCGTTCACGATGCAGCCCATCACCGCCAGCGTCATCGTCTCCACGCCTTCATACTGCGTCTTCCACACCGGCATCATGTCGCGGATATAGCCCTGAACGCTCTCCGCCAGCTCCTGAAACGTCGTGCTGGTGGTGCGCCCGCAGCCGGGGCAAGCCGTCACGCTTGGCGCAAACGACCGCATTCCCAGCGCCTGCAGCAACTCGCAGCACGCGTACACTTCCTCGCGGCGATCCCCGCCCGGCCGCGGCGTCAGCGAAATGCGAATCGTATCCCCAATGCCTTCGTACAGCAGCACGCCCAGCGACGCCGCCGACCAGACCATCCCCTTCATGCCCATGCCCGCTTCCGTCAAGCCTAGGTGCAGCGGTTGCTGCGTCTTCGCGGAAAGATCGCGGTACACGGTGATCAGGTCGCGCGGCCGCGAAGTCTTGCACGAAATGATGATCTGGTCCTGCCGCAGCCCGCTTTCCAGCGCCAGTTCCGTGGACTCCAGCGCGGAGAGCACCATGCAATCGTTGATAATCTCTTCGCTTTCCTTGCCCAGGTTCTTGTCCGTGTTCTCCTGCATCTTGCGCATCACTAGTTCCTGGTTCAGGGAACCGCCATTCACGCCGATGCGCACGGGCTTGCCATGGTCCACCGCCACCTTGCAGATGGTGGAAAACTGCTCGTCGCGCCGCTGGCCCGCGCCCACGTTGCCGGGATTGATGCGGTATTTGTCCAGCGCCGTAGCGCACTCCGGATATTTCGTCAGCAGCACGTGGCCGTTGTAATGGAAGTCGCCGATGATGGGTACGTTGCACCCGGCATCCAGCAGGCGCTTCTTGATCTCCGGCACCGCCGCCGCCGCTTCCGGCACGTTTACCGTCCAGCGGACTAGCTCGCTGCCCGCTTCGGCCAGGTCCAGCGTCTGCTGCAGCGTCGTCTTCACGTCCGCCGTGTCCGTGTTGGTCATGGACTGCACCACGATGGGCGCGCCGCCGCCCACCTGTATGCGGCCCACCTTCACGCCATAAGTTTTCCTGCGCCCACGCCGCGACGCGTTGGCATCAAAGCCCGAAATCTGGTTCAACATATCCATCCATTTTACCAGACCTTCCGCCTCTCCTCTTGGGGCCGGGTGCCCCATCCTTCGCGCCTTTTGCGAAGGGTGGGTCTTGGGTTCCTCTTGCTTGGGCGTCCTTCTTCTCTTCGTCATTCCGAGCGAGGCGAGGAATCCCTCTTCCTCTTTATTCAATTCGCCAGCTTGATCGCGGCCAGCTTCCTCAGTACCGCAATGTCCCTGGCCCTTTTCACAGCGATCCGCACGCCGGTCCCTTCCGGATACTTGGGCGCTTCCTCAAGAATTTTCAGCACACGCGGCGGAAGTTCGGATTCCCGCGCCACTTTCATGGCCTTGTCGCCCAGAATGAACGCCACGCGAAAACAACCTTGGCACGGTGCGAGCCACACAATCGTCCTCTTCTTGCGCTTCAGGCGCAGCGACCACCCCGCCTTCCGCGAGTAGGAACTCCACTCCTGCACATCCACTCCGTTTTCCTCCGCCAGCCCAGCGATGAAGCGGTCCCACACTCCCTTGGCCGGGCCCAGCGCCGCCGCCAGCTCCTCCTCCGTGGGCTTCTTCGCCTTGCCTATGAATGCATTCGCTTCCACAGTTTCACCTCTGCTCCATTGCTTGGTCCCCTGCGGTGAATCATACCCCGGTGATCCAATTGGGGGCGAATCCGCCATTGAGCAAAGCGCCGTGCGGAGTTAGGATGCGTCTCATCGGGCTCATTGCGGTTTGACGGGAGGAACTACCATGGCAGTGACAGTGAAACGCATCACGTTGTGGCGGAAAGAACTGGAGAATAAGGCCGGAACCCTGGCCGGAACGCTGGAACCCCTGGCCAAGGCAGGAGCGGACCTGCAGATCGTCATGGGGTACCGCAATCCGGGGGATAACACCAAAGCAGTGGTGGAACTGTATCCGGTTGGAGCCAAGAAAGCGACGCAGGCGGCGCAGGGAGCGGGGCTGACAGCTTCAACGATTCCGGCGCTATTCGTCGAGGGCGATAACCGGCCCGGCTTGGGACACGGCATCGCGCAAGCGGTTGCCGAGGCGGGCGTCAATCTGGATTTCCTGGTGGCGCAAGTGATCGGCAGAAAGTATTCGGCGGTGATCGGCTTCGAGAACGACGCCGATGCGATTAAGGCCAGCGCCCTGATCAAAAAGGCCGCAGGGAAGAAAAAATAAATAGGCGAGGAATACGCCAGCGAAACGATTTAACGCAAGGTACTTAACCAGGACTTGAATACTTGTGATAGATTGCGCGCATGATGGCGAAAAACACTCTTGCGCGATTGACGGTCCTCTCGGCGTTGCTCCTGGGCGTGCTGGCGGTGTCTGGCGGCACGACAGACAAGGAGCCTGCGCCACGATTCCATGCCAGGACCATGGATGGGCAGAATTTCACCAACGAATCGATCAAAGGAAAAGTGGTGTTATTCGAGTTCTGGACGACCTGGTGCGGCTATTGCGTGGGCGAAGCGCCGTTCGTGGACCAGATCGCGCAGGAGTACAAAGACAAGGGATTCATCGTGCTGGCGGTGGACGTCGGTGAATCCAAGAAGACGGTGAAAAAGTACCTCGAGGAACACCCGCGCTCCTGCCCCATCGTGTTGATGGAAGACACCAACCTGGCCGCGATGTACGCTGCGACCGTGTATCCGATTTACGTCTTAACCTGAATTCCGAAGTTGAAGGCGGTTTCATAGGGATTCTTTGATCGATTTTGGGTTCAGGGGGTGGGTGCAGGTTGCAACTTCGGCGAAGTTGGATTCATGTAGCGTAAGATGTTTTCGAGCAGCGGGTTGCGTTTGTGCAAGCCGCCCCAAGCGGAAGACAGGTGCAGCACCAAACGGTGTCCGGCGCGTCCCAGCAGAGCGCCGCAAAGAAAAACCTGAGCGCGCAGCGTGGCGGGTTGCCGATACGGTGTCAGGCGGCTGGCGCGCTGAAATTCTCCGAGCAGATTGAACAGCCACAGGATGCTGCGGAAGGCGGCTTCGGTGGCGAAGAACTCCTGCAAGCAAAAATCATCCGCCGCCAGATCGTGTTTCAATTCCGCGATGCGGTTCTCCATGTCGGCCCGGCGGTTGTAGTCGCGCCAGATGTCCTCGGGCGGCGCGGCAAGATTGGTGACAAACAGGCGAAAGGTGTAGCCGGGCACGTCCAGCAGTTTGCGGCCCAGCGAGGGCCGCTCGGCGCGCAGTTGTTCGCGAATCACCACGAAGCGGCGCGGGCGATCCCAGCCGAAAAGTTGTAAGTGGAATTCCCCCACGGCGTAGTGCGCATCCAGCGCGCGCCACTGCTCGATCCGTGCGGCCTCGCGCTTCAGCCAGCGCGTCAGCCGCGCGACCACGATGTAGCGCAGCCCGCGTTGCTCCAAAAAGCCCAATAATTCCTGGTCAAAAAAGCCAGAATCCGCGCGCAACACGCGAAGCACATGCCGTTCGGGCAGCAACGCCAGTGCTTCTTTGAGAAATTCCACCGCCCCGCGAGCCGTGCCGCAGTTCCCGCTGCGCAGCCAACCATGCAACAGAAAGTGCGCCTCGGCCAGCACCGCCACCAGCGGATGGTGCGAGGGCCGTCCATGCTTGCGCGGATTCGGTCCGCGCAACGCACCCTGTTGCTGGCCGTAGCGTTCAAACACCGTGGAGTCCAGATCCAAACTGTATCCCGCGGCACATTCCGGAAGCCGGGCCAGCTGCCAAGCCCACAAGCCGGAGAAAAATCGCTGGCACTGCCCCTGCCCAAAGCGTTTGAACAGGTTGCGCATGGTGTCGTCGCTGGGGAAGCGCGCCATGCCCAGCACTTGCTGCAGAGCGGTGTCAGCACGCAGCAGACTGGCGTGCGCAAATCGCCGCGCTCCCGCCAACACCGCCAGCAAAAACGCCGTGAAGGTCTGCGCCGGATCCAGCGCGTTGGGAGAAGTAAGACGGAACGGCAGGCATCGGTTCACCACCTCGACGTAGCCCACCTGCCGCAAAAACTCGATGAATACCACCAGCCCGCCAAACGGGGTGACCGCTCGCGGCGTCTCTCGCAGTTCCACTTTCCTTCCGCCCCAAAGCGCGGTAATTTGCCTATGCACTGTCTTGTCCCCCTCGGCGTTTCTTCTAACCAACTGAAACTTAACCGAGTTGTGGCAAAACAGTGCACCCTAATTTCGTAATTCAGGCTTAATTGATCGTGACGGGTACATTGCGGGAACGCAACGCGGGGCGGGAGGAGAAATGGCACTGCGGCGATTCCTCAGGCGCGCCGGGATTGGCAGCGACGCCGACACAGAGAACTAGAGCGAGCCGCGCAGGCCGAGGGCGTCCGCGTTTTCGCGCAGGGCCTGGATACAGAAGGCAATGTGGTCGTCGATGGGAATGCCGAGTTCCGCGACGAGGAAGAAACAAGATCAGGGCGAAGAGAGACGCGCAGAAGACGAGGAGGCATGAGGTGTGTCAATGCTTGGGAATTCATTCCTCAAGGCCGACACGGCGGAGGAGGGCTTGGAAACGTGGGTCTTTGCGAAGGGGATCGAAGGAGGGTTCGATGGCGAGTTCGGTCATGGAGAGAGAACGCTGATCGAAGGCCTGTTCGAGGGAATCCAGAGCTTTGGATTTCTCACCAAGCTGGACATAGAGAATCGCGGTGCCAAAAGGCGAGTTGTAGGCTTCGGGTGGATTGACGGGGAGTTGCGTGAATTCGAGGAGTTGCTTCCAGTAACCTTGCGAGCCGCTGGTGGCCAAGGCGTGGCGGAGCGCGGCTTCTTTTTGCAGGGCAGAGTGTTCCTCTTCGCCGGAGAGGAGGCGTGCTCTGGTGTCTTCGGCGATGGCGTCCTCAAATTTCCCCAGGAAAGCTAGAAGCTGTGCCAAGCGTTCGTGATCGATGGCGAATCCGGGAAACATCTCGGCGCATTTGCGGAATTGCGCCTGGGCCTTGTCGAATTGGCGAGCCCAGATGTAGGTGCGGCCAAGGAAGGATTGCACGGGAGCGGAGAAGGGATCGATGGTGACAGCTTTCTGCATCTCGGCGATGGCTTCCGCGTGGCGGCCGAGCGGGGAGAGATAGCTGTTGGAATAGAAGAGGTGGGCGTAGGCGTCGTTGGGATTCAAATCGAGAGCGCGTAGATATTCGCGTTCGGCAGCGGGCCAGTCAAAATCGTAGTGAGCCAAAACAAAACCGAGAGTGGAATGCCCGGCGGCAAAAGACGGGTCCAGGTTGATGGTACGCTGAGCAGCCTCGCGTGCTTTGGGCATGCATTCCATGGTGGTCATGGCATCGACGACGGGAGCCAGACTGTAGGCGCGGGCGAGCGCGGCGTGGGCGGGAGCGTAGTTGGGATCAAGGGCAATGGCCTGCTGAAACTCCGCGATGGCGCGTAAGACGGCGGGTTTGGTGCGCAGATCCCAGTCATGGAGACCTTGAAGGTAGGTTTCGTAGGCGGCGGCGTTGAGGGAAGGCGCTTCCACGAGGCGGGCGCGTGCGGGAGGCGATAGGGTCAATTGGATCTTGCTGGAGATGGCGAGCGCGAGGTCGCTTTGGAGTTTCAAGACCTCGCTGAGGTCGCGGTCGAAATCAGCGGCCCAGAGATGAGTTTGGTCGCTGGCCTGGATGAGTTGAGCGGTGACGCGGACGCGCTGGTCCGAGCGGCGCACGCTGCCCTCGAGCAAGTAGTCGACGCCCAGCTCGCGAGCCACCTGTGCGGCTCCTTTCTTGGCGCCTTTGTACTGCATGGAAGAGGTGCGGGCAATCACGCCGAGGTGTTGCGGATCGAGGCTTCCGAGCTGGGTGATCATCTCTTCGGTCATGCCGTCGGCGAAATAGTCCTCGCGTGGATCAGCGCTGAGGTTCAAGAAAGGTAGAACGACGAGCATGGCTTTTTTCTGGATGGTTTTGGGAGGCTTGGTCAGACGGGAACGAAGAATGAGTCCGGCGCTTACCAATGCGACGAGAACGAGGGCGGCCAAGACGGGCCACTTCGGCAGGCGCTTTCGTGAGGGCTGGCCGAGCTGAAGATCGGCCACTACAGGGGAAGGAGGGGTTGACGACGTGACTGGGGCGCTGAAGCGATAGCCTTTTCCGGGAATGGTGCGGAGGAAGCGAGGATTTTCGGGATCGTCTTTGAGGGCTTGGCGGGCTTTGCGGACAGCGGTGTTGATGCTGTTGTCGGCGTCAACGAAGACATCTTTACCCCAGATGGCCAGGAGGATTTCCTCGCGGGTGACGAGGCGGTCGCGGTTCTCGGCGAGCAGGAAGAGCAACTGGAGGGGAATGCGTTCGAGTTTGACGAGACGACCGGTGCGGCGCAACTCGAAGGAGCCTGGGTCGAGCTCGAAGTCTTCAAATCGTATGGTTTCGTGAGGCATGTGGGCCACACGCTGATGCGCAACCTCATTCTACGTGTTCGCCGGGCGGAGACAAAGGGATGATTTGCGGGGGGTTCTCCTGTGAAGGTGAAGAGGAGCGGCGGGGGAATCGATGTAACTCGAAGAAAAGGAAACGTTTCGGGCTTCAGGAAAAGTACAGGAAAGCTTCAGGGCGGCTCCATTGTGGAGGAACCGCGTTGTGTTGAATATGGCGGCTACCCCCGGCACGACCGGTGGCAAATGAAAATGGAGGCTGGCTATGAAACGTTTGGCATGGAAGGCAATGGTGGCAGGACTGATTCTGGCGGGATTTCTGACTTCAGGGGCGAGAGCCCAGAGTAGTGACAATGATGGATGCAGCGATGCGACGCTGAAGGGGGACTATGCGTTTACAGTGTCCGGGACAATCTGGGTGACAGATGCCCAGGGCGTCCTTGAGGCGGTACAACGCGATGGGATCGCCATGACCCATTTTGATGGAACGGGCGGTCTGACTCAGGTGGATTATGTGTTGTCGGGTTACAACAATTTGCCGAAGCCCCCGGCGGTTCCTCCTTCCGATCCGGTGACAGGATTCAATACGGACGAGACTGGGACGTACAAGGTGTATTCCGATTGCACGGGGACGTTTACGATTACCAGCCCCAGCACCATCATTACAGTGAATTTTGTGTTGAGCGATCATGGGCGGGCAATTCATACAATCGTGACGTCGCTCGCTATGATCAGACAGGGCGTGCAAGTGCCGGTGCAGGCGCTGATTCACTCGGAAGGTCATAAGTTGCGGTAGATTCATGGCGTGTTGGATTAGGGGTTAAGAGCAGAGCGGTTGAATGTCGAGGAGAGGTATGGGGCGCAAGGACACGTAACAGGTAGTGTGATTGCGCCCCATTTTTTCGTGACATCAGCCCTACCGATGCCAATACACGACGCTGGCAATGGCGCCCGTTCTCATCTGGGCGCGAAGATCGACCCCTTGGCAGGCGCAGAGCCACTAGTTGGCAAGGATGTGGCGGAGTTAGTGATCAGGCATTCAAACCCGCGCGCAGCTACCCCCGCATTTGAACCTGGGCAGCGAGGAGCGGGGCAGGGAATTTGGCAGTATACAGGCCACCGGAGCTACACAGCAAAGAGCATAGCGTCCATCAATTTCGATACCCTGACGCCTAATCCACCGAAAGTCCCTCCTTTCAAAATGGGCACGCAAACCATCGCACAGACTATCGAATTCAACGGTAATGCTGACGCATGGACCAGCACCGCGACAGTACAATTTGCCGATTCAACTGGAGCTCCGTACTCGCCGAGTCCCGTGCCGCCTTGCATCACTGCGGTGGCTCAGCGGTTTAATTAGCGGATTGCCAACGAATCCACGTGCAAGCAATCGGGCGCAGGAAATGCCCTCGGCCGAGGAAAATGCGGAACGCTACAGCGAGCCGCGCAGGCCGAGGGCGTCGGCGTGTTCGCGCAGGGCCTGGATACAGAAGGCGATGTGATCGTCGAGAGGAATCCCGAGTTCGGCGGCGCCTTTGATCATGTCTTCGCGACTCACGCCGCGGGCGAAGGCTTTATCCTTCATGCGTTTTTTCACCGAACTGACTTCCAAATCAAGAATGCTTTTTGAAGGGCGAACATAGGCGCAGGCGGTGAGAAAGCCGGCGAGTTCGTCGCAAGAGAAAAGGGTGTGTTCGAGGAGCGATTCGCGCGGCACGCCGCAGTAGTCGGCGTGGGAAAGAATGGCGCGGATTATCTCTTCGGGATAATGATGCGCGCGGAGGATTTTGGCGCCCTCAGAGGGATGCTCGCGATCGGGAGAATGCTCGCTGTTGGGCCAGCGTTCGTAGTCGAAGTCGTGAAGCAGCGCGGTGATGCCCCAGAATTCCTGATCGGCGTTGTGCTTCTTGGCATAAGCGCGGACGCAGGCCTCGACGGCCAGCATGTGTTTGCGAAGGCTTTCGGATTGCGTGTACTCGCAGAGAAGATTCCAGGCGTCTTCACGAGAGGGCATGAGGGGGGACCTCCGACAGAAGGGATAGGATACCCAAAAAGGGGCAAGAAGTGCCGAATTGAAAAGGAGGGGCAGAGGGCAAGCCATGCACAACATATAGTTGTGTGTTGATGACGCGAACCCAAGGGGCAGAGGATTTCCGCGCGGCTTGTACGGTAGTACAGGCGAAAACATGGCGTAAACAGGGACGATTTCGGGCGTTGCCTACATAAAATATCGAAAAATACTCTTGACAGCGAATCGCAATTCAAGCCACACTCCCATCGCGCCAGCAACTGCCTTCCCTTCCAAGAACGTTCCGACGTTCCTCACCTATCCGCACGCCGGAAAAACAAGTCAAACGAGGAGTTCCGGTGTCGGCATATATGGAAAAACAAGCGACGATGGATTCATTGGAGATGGACCGCGAAGTCATACGCTGCAAAACGTGTGGACTGGTCCAATACCGGACGCGTACCGGCAACTGCCGTCGCTGTGTGCGCGCTCTGCCTCAGCGGATGGAGTATTTGATTCCGCAAGAGCCGCCGCAGGAGCAGGAAGCCGCGGAGGTGCTAGCGCCGAAGTTTCCGAATCAGGAGACGGTCGAGAATATCGGCCAGCGGATTCGGCAACTGCGGGAATCGCGAACCATGACGCAGAGCCAGTTGCAAGCACGCTCAAAGGTGAGCCGTTCGTACTTATCGCGCATAGAGAGCGGGCAGATGACGCCAAGCCTCGGCACACTGGAAAAAATCTCCGAAGCGCTGAACGTGGGGCTGAACCGGTTCTTTATTCCGGAGTCCGACGGCGAAGCGCTGCTGGAAGATCCCTTCATTCAGGGGCTGCGGCCGTTCCTGCGGCAACTGGATTGGGAACAATGGCAATCGATCCTGAAGAGGTTGCAAGCGATCAGCGACCACGTGAATGCGGCGCCGATCACCCTCCGCCCTATCGGTAACCCGGCACGGCTGCCGCAGCCCGCGCCGCCGAATGGCAACGGGCAGCTCGGGCACATTGGTCACGCCAGCCATTCGAATGGGCTCGTACCCGCGCAAGCCCACGGTCAGCCGCAGGGCTATCCGCTGCGGCGTCCGGGAATGCCGGTGTTTCAGCGCCCCTTGGCGCGCTAAGCGGAAATATACAAATCGAAGAAGGAAGAAGGAAGAGAACGGCGTCCTGAAGAATGGGGCGCCGTTTTTGTTTTTGGCCCGCGAAGTTTCAGAAGATTATTCGCGGACGACGACGACTTTGGCGGACGGGACCTCGAGCCGCATGAGGCGATGGTTGGTGTCGAGGCAAAGGATGACCTCGAGGTCGGAAGTGGACACTTTGAGGCCTTCGTAGGTCTTGCCATCGGCGCTGATGGCGCCAACCCAATCCACGGTGACAGTGCCGGGCAAGAGTTCCTGGGGAACAAGGACGGAGTAGCTTTGCGTGCCACGGCGGGACCAATCGTAGACGCGGGCGAGGACAGCGTACTGGTAATAGAGATTGTTGTCGAGGACGATGATGAAAGGCGAACCAAAGGAGAGATCCTGCTCAAAAGCGTGGGCCCCCTGCATCTGGAGAGTGATCTTGGCGACGCCATTGGCGAAAAGGATATGCGCGCCATTGGTTTTTTCGGCTTGGGAAATCCACTCATAGCTGATAGGAGCGCCATCGGGCTGAAGCGTGAGCGTCCCGGTCACAGTGGAGGAGGCGCCTTGGGGAGGATTGATTTTGGTGGTGCCTTTGGCGATCCAACCGCCGCCGGAAGAGGTGATCTCAAATTCCTCGCGGCCAACGGACTTGCCATCAAGAAGGATGTTGAGCTTGCCCTTGTCGGGCGAAAAGACGGAACCGGCTGGCCCTTTTTTCTGGGCGGCGTGGGCGAGCAGGCCGAAAGCGAGGAAAGAAAGCAGCAGTGCAGTGAAGATGGCGGGTGATTTTCGCCTTAGTGAGTTTTTCCGCATGGCATCCCCCTCAGGACTGCGGGCTTTCTACGGGTAAATCAGAATTCGGCAGCTCTTCGATGTCGCTGGCAATGCCGCGACGCAAGATTTCGGCGACAACCGCAGCAGGGTCGCCGGAACCATCAACGCGAAAATCAGCCAGCTCATAGGAAGGGAGGCGCTGGGCGTGGAGCGCGCGAAAGCTGGATTCGTCGCGGAAGAGGGGACGCCCGGTCATGGTCATGCAGCGGGAGAGAAGGACCTCGATGGGCGTATCGAGCCAAATCACGGGGATGCCGGAATTGCGCAGAAATTCGGGGGCCCCGGGTTGCGCATAGGTACCGCCGCCGAGGGCGAGGATGGTGGGTTCGAGGCGTTCGACGGCGCGGCCCAGCGCCAGGTGAAGTTGATCGGCTTCCAATTGGCGGAAAGCAAGTTCGCCATGGCGCTCGAAGAATTCCGGAATGGTAATGCCGGCCACTTCCTCGATTTTTTCGTCGAGATCCACGAAACGCCAGCCGAGTTGTTTGGCCAGCCGGGTGCCAACCGTGCTCTTGCCGGAACCCATGAAACCGGCGAGGCAGAGAACAGGTGTGCGCGGTGGCACACTTCGAGCGCTAAGAGGCGAGTTCACAATTCTGGAGAGCGCAGACTAATTGCGCTTCAGAATTCGAATTGTACCACTGTAGGAAGAGAGTTCTACCTTGGCCAGGCCGAGACCCACCGTACCAAACAACCCCTTACTGAACCTCCCATAGGAATGGTGGCTGCCATGAGTATCGGGCTTGAGAAACGCGGCGGCCTGGTTGTCCACAGTGCCGAGGAGCGTCTGGGCCCTCAGATCGAAGGAGTCATTGCCGGAGAAACGCACTTCGACGAGGCCGCGGCCGCTGTTCATGCTGTACATGCCGGTATGGACGAAATCGCCGTCGTAAAGAATGTTGCCGGTCGTGGTCATCAGATTCACGCTAGTCAGGGCGGGCTGGAGGATCTGCACGTTGCCGCTGATGGAAGTGAATTCGAGTTTTCCCGCGCACTGCGTGCAAATCAGCGTGCCACCCGTGGTCTTGACGATGATGTAGCCGGAAACTTCCTTCAAATGAACATCGCCCGCAACGCTCTGCAGCTTCATGTCGCCGCTGACCTGCTCCACGTAAATGAGGCCGGTCTGGGTGCGGAGCTGGAGTTCGGTCTGCTCCGGAACGGTGAGCTGGAAATTGGCCTCGACTTCGTGGGGCTCCGCCGTAGTCTCGAGGGAATTGGCGCTGATTTCGATGCGATCGCCGACCTGCTCGATGTCAATGGCGACCTTGCCGGGAACGGAGGTGCTGCTGACCACCACTTCCGGATTCTTCCAGGATTTAACTTCGATGCGCCCGTTGACGATGTTTTCAAGAACCACAAAAGGGTGGCCCTTCACGGCAAAATGGCGTTCCTGGTGTTCGGGGCTGCCGCCCCAAACAGGCGCGGCGGCACAGAAGAGCACCCCCGTGCTGAGGGCTGAGAAGGCGATAGTGCGAATTGCGTGCGGCTGCATATTAGTGCTCGCTCCTTCCGCTATCCATCATGGCGGCCAATAATTCGGCTTTTTGCTGATAAGCGCTTTCGAGATATTCGCGGGCCAGCTGGTCGCCAGGATGTTGCTTCAAGTGTTGCTGGCATTCCGCAATGAATTCGTTGACGGTGCGGAGATTGTCGCGAAGAGAGGCATCGACGGTGGCATTGCCCGCGAGCTGCATATTGGGGACATCCAGTTCGGCCTGATTGAGGATCACACCGCCATTGGCCATGGCCTCTTCGGTGGGAGAAGGTCGCGGAGTCAACGAAGAATCCTTGACAGGGGGAGCGACGCGTGCGGCCACGGGCGAGGTCACAGGCGCGGCAACCGGAGGATTCGAAATTCCAGCCACTGGCTGCGGGATGGGATTCCGCGACAAGAACACGGCCGTAACAATGAGAACGATGCCCGCGCCTGCGGTGGCCAAGGTGCGCGGTCTGAGCCAAGCTGTAAAGCTCTGCCACCAGGGCGTGCCCGCGGGAAGTTCGACGGATTCCCTGATGATCCCTTCGGCGGCGAGTTGCGCCCGCAAAGAAACCCAGAGGCGCTCGGGCGGATTGGCATCGGCCGGAAGTTCCTGGGCAAGCGAGTGAATGGTAGTGAGGTCGGCAAAGAAATCCTGGCAGGCCGAACATTCCGCGAGGTGCGCGCGCGCAGCCGGAGGCAGCGGAGCGAGACCTTCGTGCTCCAGAACGGTTTCTAATTCCTTACACTGCATACTTCCAACTCCGTAGGGGGAGGCGCCGGGTAGCCCTCTCCAAAAATATTTTATGAGAACTTGCAGCGCGTTTCGACCTGGACAGAATCTTCATCGTAGCTTAATCCAACGAGCCCGTCTGGGATTTGGCGGCCTGGCGTACCTGGCGCGCCTGGTCCCGGATCTGTTCCTGTAGGAGTTCGCGAAGGCGGGTACGGGCTTTGTGCAACTGCGATTTGGAATTACCCACCGAACAGCCCATGATGCTCGCGATCTCATTGTGCTCAAAGCCCTGGACGTCGTGAAGAACGAACACGGTCTTGTAACCGGGAGGAAGTTGCTCAATCGAGCGTTCGAGGTTCACCCGGTCCACGGCTCCAGTCAACCGCAAATCGGCAGCGCCGACATCGCGTTTTGGCCCGCTATTCTCAGCATCCGGGTCAATGGTCTCTTCCAGGGAATCGGTCGGCAGTGATTTTTTCCGAAGGCGCATGAGCACGACGTTGACGGTCATGCGATGCAACCATGTGGAAAAGGCCGATTCGCCCCGAAAAGTACCGATCTTCCGGAAGAGCTGAAGAAAAGCCTCCTGCGCGAGATCTTCCGCATCCGCCGGGTTGCTGACCATGCGCAAGCACAAGGCGTAAACCCTGCGGCTGTGCATCTGGTACAGGAACTCGAAAGCAGCAGCATCCCCGGCTTGCGCGCGGCGGATGGCTTCCGCCTCGGTCCACGCTACCGGCTCGGTTGGTCTTTGACGGGCCAACTGTGCAATAGCGGCGCTACTATCCTTTCGGATGCGCCGAATCCCTCCAAGAGTTGTACCCGGCATGACGTTGGAGGCGTACATATGCAGGAATAGGAGGCGGAAAGCCCTCCAAGGGTTGCATGAGCCATAGCCACGCCAGCGGGCCGAGCCTATTGTCCCTTGATGGCGGCCATCCGTCTATGGACAAGATAGCGCGCCTTGGCAGGAAGAAAGCCCTCGGAGCAGGCAGTGCGTTCCTGAAACGTGGCGAGAAACTCCTGCAGTTGGCTTTCCGGCAGGGCGTGAAGGAAGGACTTGAAGAGAACGACGGTCTCCCGCAAACAGGTATTCAGATCGTAGTGCGAGGCATCGAGGACATCCCAATCGCAGTCGGAGTCCAAGGAGTCGCCTGCGAGGATTTCCTCCGATGAAGCGAGAAAATTGGCGGCGAGTTCGTCGACGAGTTCCGTTAGTGTGGAGATTTTGTGCAGGAACTGGGACCTCCGGGTAAGAAGCACCTTGCTGAAAACACTGTTGAAACGCGCGACACGCTGGCTGCGGGAATTCTGAAAATTCTGGGGATCAAGGGAAGCAAGATGCGGCGCGGTGCCGAAATGCCGCGAGTGGAGAAGCATGGAGTGGAGCAAACTGTTCAGAGGAGAAGTAAGCCTTTGGCAGAGCGCCGGAGAAACGCTCAAAACCTGTTGGGCCTTGGCGACGCGGCCATCGCGCCGCAGGCCCAGGGCTTCGTCCAGATTGACACTGAACATGGCATAAGATGTCTCAAGCCGGTGAAGGATGTGCAAATACGAGTGGGATTTCTCGCCGGCGAGCGGGGATCTCCAATCTTGAGACACTGATCCGCTGCGAAGAATGGAAGGGTGGGGCCGCACGTGGAACCTCCGTGGAGCGAGTTTTGCGAGTATAACAAAAAGATAAGTAAACTGTAACAATTTTATAAGTCTATTCTTGTTAACTATCGGCGTACCGTCCGGGAAACGCGGGCGACGTTCGGAAGCGCGGAACCTGTGGGGATTCCTTGCCCTAGTCAGACACCGCCTTTATACTCCAAATGCAACCACTTGGAAAGGAAAGATGCACACTTGGAATTCGACCCGCGGGACCAATTCGAGCAGCGCCAGAAAAAGCTAGAACAGATTCAAGCCCTTGGGCATGAAGCGTTTCCGAGAGAATTTCGCTGGACGGCGAGCCCCGCGGAGTTGGTCAAGGACTATGCGGCGGTGCAGGGGCCGGAGCTGGAGGCCAACCGCAAGGAAGTGCGCGTGGCGGGCAGGATTGTGTCGTACCGGCTGATGGGGAAGGCGGGGTTTGCGCACCTGCAGGGTGCTGGTAAGCGGATTCAGATCTATGTAAAAAAAGATGTGGTGGGGGAGAAGGGGTTCCAGTTGTTTCACCTGCTGGACTTGGGCGACCACATCGGCGTGCGCGGCCACTTGTTCCGGACAAGAACGGGCGAATTGACCGTCTGGGTAGAAGAGTTGTTTTTTCTAGCGAAGGCGCTTCTGCCGCTACCGGAGAAGTGGCACGGGCTTGCGGATATCGAACTGAGGTACCGCCAACGTTATCTGGACCTGATCGTGAGCGAGAAGTCGCGCGAGGTGTACCAGACACGGGCGCGGATCATCCGGGAATTACGGCAATTTTTCGATGGCCGCGGTTATATCGAAGTCGAAACGCCGATGATGCACCCGATTGCCGGCGGGGCCACGGCGCGGCCGTTCATCACGCACCACAACACGCTGGACATTGATTTATATCTGCGCATTGCGCCGGAGCTTTATTTGAAGCGCTTGACGGTGGGCGGTTTTGACCGCGTCTACGAGATCAACCGCAACTTCCGCAATGAGGGGATCTCCACGCAGCATAATCCGGAATTCACGATGCTGGAGTTTTATCAGGCTTACAGCAATTATCGGGACCTGATGGAATTGAATGAGCAGTTGTTCGCACAGGTTGCCATGAGCATCACAGGTTCGACGGTGGTGCGCTACGGCGAGCACGAGCTGGACTTCGGGCAGTTCACGCGGCTGACCATGCGGGAAGCGATCGTAAAATACTGGCCATCCGGAGCCGGGACGCCACCGACACTCGAGGAACTGGCTGCACCAGGCGGCCCACCACGAGCTGCCGAGAAGTACAACGTCTGGGCCAAGGCGAGCCACGCACAATATGCGGCGGCGAAGGCGCAGCTCTCGGATGGGGAGTGGACGGGCCTGCTCTTTGAGACGATTGCCGAAGACAATTTGATTCAGCCAACGATTCTCTACGATTTTCCAACGGACATCTCCCCGCTCTCCAAACAAAAACCGGAGGATCCGGCGCTGACCGAACGGTTTGAAATTATCGCGGCCGGGATGGAGATCGCCAATGGATTCTCCGAGCTGAACGATCCCGCGGAGCAGGAGCGCAGGTTTGCGGCGCAGATCGCGCATGGCGGAGAGGAAGCGCCGAAGCAATTGGATGTGGACTACCTCCGGGCGTTGTGCCACGGCATGCCGCCGACGGCCGGAGAAGGAATCGGAATTGACCGGTTGACGATGCTGCTGACGGACTCTCACTCCATTCGCGACGTTATATTGTTTCCATTGTTGCGCCCCGAAGCGAACCCTGAGGATCAGGCCGCTGCGGAAGGCGAAAAGGCATAGGGGTAAGCCGCGCCATGGGATTCGAATGGATGGTGGCGCGGCGGTACCTGAGATCTCCGAACCGGCCCACCGTGTTGCGATTGATTACATTGTTTTCCGTGTTGGGAGTGGCCGCGGGCGTGGCCACGTTGGTGATTGCGCTGGCCATGAACACCGGCTTCCGCGAAACTCTGCAGGATCGCCTGCTGGGCGTGACCGCGCACATATCGCTGACGCGGCCGGGCGCCGGGGGAATCCAGAATTACCAAGCGCTCGCCGAACAACTGGGGAAAATCGAGGGAGTGCGCTCGGTAACGCCGGCAATTTACCAGACGGTGTTGCTGTCCTTTGGCGGCGAGGCACGCGGGATGGTGACGAAGGGAATCGATGTCGCGCGTGAAGAGAAGCGCGATGAAGTGCTGCAGAAGCTGGCAGCGGGGCACCTGGATTTCGCGCCGGATGGCGAGGGGATCGACGGTTTGCTGGTGGGAAAGCAACTGGCCGACGAGTGGAAGCTGCAGCCGGGCGACTACGTGACGCTTACGAGCCCGCAAGGACGACTGACGCCGTTTGGGCTAATGCCGCGGACGCGGAGATTTCGCGTGGCGGGGGTGTTCGATTCGGGGTTTTACGATTACGACGAGAACTGGTGTTTCGTGACGCTGCCCGCGGCGCAATCGCTGGCGGGAGCGGGGAACATTGTGAACGTGCTGGAATTCCGCCTGGTGCATCCCGAACAGGCGGAAGCGATTGGCCAGGAGGCGGAGCACGCCGCCGGTCAGGGATTCCTGGCAACGACGTGGATGGAAGAGAATCGCGCGCTGTTCCGCGCACTGCGGCTGGAGAAGCTGGTCACGGCCATTTTCATGGGGCTGATTACCTTTGTGGCGGGGTTGAATATCCTGGTGGTGCTTTCAATGACGGTGACGGACCGCGCCAAGGATATTGCGGTGTTGCTTTCGATCGGAGCGCGGCGCAAACAGATCCGGCGCATTTTTTTGTATCAGGGAATTGCGATTGGCGCGACCGGAATTGTTATCGGGCTGCTCATCGGATACGGCTTCAGTTGGATTGCGGGAAAGTATCACTTGATCCCTTTGGATCCCCAGGTCTACGCGGTGCCGTACGTGCCGTTTCACGCCAGTTTTCTGGATGGAATGTGGATCGCCCTGGCGGCCATGGGCATTGCGGTTGTCGCGACGTTGCTGCCGGCGAAAGAGGCGTCGCGGCTGCTGCCGGTGGAGATTCTTAGATTTGAATAAGCTTCATAATAGTCGCTGCGGGTGGGTATGCAGGCGGGTAGGATTTGGAGCCTGATTTGCTCCTACTACCCCTGAGACAAGAGCATTTCGAGGGGGTCGTCCCGAGGGCAGGGAATGCGCCATCCAGGTAGCCGTTAAGCGATTGAAAAAAAATGAGTTAGTTTTCTTCTGAAAATGGAGAATTGGCCTACCGAACGCCCTGGGCAATGGAGGGAAGGAAAAGGGAAAAGGAATAGGTCAGGGAACCCTGGGAAGCGGGATTTGCGGCGCTGAACTGGCCGGGATGGGAAGAGCGGCATCCAACCCTACAAGGAAGAAGCTTCTTTCGAGTAAGACGCAGCGAAATGGATGAGGAGCGGAAGTTCCGAGGAGACGGAGAACGGCGGCCATGGATTCCGGACACAACAGCGAAAGAGTGGAGAGCGGGCGGAGTGTGCTGGAAGCGCGCGGATTGAAAAAAACGTACGGAACGCGCGAGAAAAATCTGGAAGTATTAGTGGATGCCAACCTGGAATTGCACGAAGGAGAGATGGTGGCGGTGGTTGCTCCATCCGGCGCGGGGAAAAGCACGCTGCTGCATCTGCTGGCCGCGCTAGACACTCCAACGAGCGGTACAGTATACTTTGCAAATAACGCGATTGAAACGCATGAAGACGCGGCACTCGCGGAATATCGCAATCGTGCCGTGGGGTTTCTCTGGCAGAGGCATCAATTGTTGCCGGATTTTACGGCAGCCGAGAATGTGGCGATGCCGCTGCTGGTGCGAGGAGAACCGCAGGAACTCGCGCTGCAGGAAGCGCGCAAGTGGCTGGCGGAAGTCGGCCTGCAGGAGCGGGCCGAGCACCTCGCAGGAGAACTTTCGGGCGGGGAACAGCAGCGCGTTGCGATTGCCCGGGCGCTCGTCACCGGGCCCAAAGTGCTGCTGGCGGATGAACCGACCGGAGATCTGGACGAGCAGAATGCTTGGGCCGTGTTTGGGCTGTTGGAGCGGCTGCACCGGACGCATCGCCTGACGTCGCTGATTGCGACGCATAACCTGGCGCTCGCGGAACGCTGCGACCGCATATTGGGGCTGGAACACGGCATTCTGCGGACTCGCGCGGTGAAAGCCGAGGCGAAGGGAACCCCCGGGGGAGAAGCGAGCTAATCGTGTTTGAACGATATACGGAGAAAGCGCGTCGCGTCATATTTTTCGCCAGGTATGAGGCCAGCCAGTACGGCAGCCCGTACATCGAGACCGAGCACCTTTTGCTTGGTCTAATGCGGGAAGACAAGGCGCTGGCCAACCGTTTCCTGCGGCAGCAGGGCTCCATCGAGTCCATTCGGAAAGAGATCGAAGCGCGGATCACGATTCGCGAAAGGATTTCCACGTCGGTGGAAGTGCCGTTGAGCGCGGAGTGCAAGCGCATCCTGAACATGGCGGCGGAGGAGGCGGAGCGGCTGGGCCACAAGCACGTGGGGACGGAGCACCTGCTGTTGGGCATCCTGCGGGAAGAAAAGTGTTTTGGCGCGGAGATTTTGATGGAGCGCGGCTTGCGGCTCTCGGCGTTACGCGAGGAACTGCAGCGCACGACCGGCGAGAAGACGGCGGCGGCGCGGCCAAAGGAAACGTCGCTGCTGGCGGAATTCAGCCGCGACCTGACGCAGTCGGCCTCGGAAGGGGCGCTCGATCCCCTGGTGGGACGCGAGAACGAAGTGGAGCGCGTGATCCAGATACTCTGCCGGCGCACGAAAAACAATCCGGTGTTGATCGGGGAACCCGGCGTAGGCAAGACGGCCATCGTCGAAGGGCTCGCGCAGCGGATTTCGGATGGCGATGTGCCGCCGTTCCTTTCCGACAAGCGCATTCTTTCGCTGGACCTCTCCTTAATTGTTGCGGGCACGAAATATCGCGGGCAATTCGAAGAGCGGCTGAAGACCATCATGAAGGAATTGATGGAGAGCCAAAACGCCATCGTGTTCATTGACGAGCTGCACACGCTGGTGGGGGCGGGTTCGGCGGAAGGATCGCTGGATGCCGCCAATATTCTGAAGCCGGCCCTTTCCCGCGGGGAAATTCAGTGCATCGGCGCGACCACGCCGGGCGAATACCGGAAATCGGTGGAAAAGGATCGTTCCCTGGAGCGGCGCTTCCAGGCCGTGAAGGTCCCGGCGCCGAGCGAGGACGAAGCCATTCAGGTAATCAACGGCGTGCGCGAGCGCTACGAGAAGTTCCATGCCGTGAGCTACACCGACGAAGCGCTGCGCTATGCCGTGTACTTGTCGAACCGCTATATCCCCGACCGCTTTTTGCCGGACAAGGCCATCGATCTGATCGATGAAGCGGGCGCGCGCGTCAAGCTGCGCCAGGCTTCGGTGCCGGAGGAAGTCGGCGAAGTGCAGAAACGCGTGAAATTCATCACCCACCGCATGGAATCGGCGATTGCGGCTCACGAATTCGAGAAGGCCCGCTTTTATTCCGAAGAAGAGCGCAAAGAGAAGGAAAACCTGCGCGGCTTGCGGGAGCGCTACAAACTGGATGACGCGTCCACGGGAATCGTGACCCGCGAAGACATCGAAGAGGTGGTGTCGCGGTGGACCGGAGTGGCGGTCACTTCCATCAAGGAAGACGAACAGCAGAAACTGTTGCGCATCGAGCCGGAACTGCACAAGCGTGTGATCAGCCAGGACAAGGCCATCACCGCGCTGGCGCGGGCCATTCGGCGGAGCCGCGCGGGCTTGAAGTCGCCCTTGCGGCCCGTGGGTTGCTTCTTTTTCCTGGGGCCGACGGGCGTCGGGAAGACGGAAGTGGCCAGGCGGCTGGCGGAATTCCTTTTCGGGTCGGAGAAATCGCTGATCCGCTTCGACATGTCGGAATTCATGGAGAAGCACTCGGTTTCCAAGCTGATCGGAGCGCCGCCAGGGTACGTGGGCTACGAAGAGGGCGGGCAGATGACGGAACGCGTGCGCCGCACGCCCTATTCGGTTATCCTATTGGACGAGATTGAGAAGGCGCATCCCGACATCTTTAATATCCTGCTGCAGGTGTTTGAGGACGGGCAGTTGACGGATGGCCTCGGCAATACCGTAGATTTCCGGAACACCATCATCATCATGACTTCGAATCTGGGTGCGCGGCACTTGCAAAAGCGCACCTCGATCGGGTTTCAATCGGGAATCGATGAGGCCAGCCTGAAGAGCATGGAAGATCTGGTGTTGGGCGAAGTAAAGCGCGCGTTCAACCCGGAATTTTTGAACCGGCTGGACGATGTGATCCTTTTCAATCCTTTGGGCGACGACGACCTGCTCCGCATCATCGATCTACTTGTCGGTCAGCTGAACGATACGCTTATTCACCGGCAGGTGCAGGTGGTCTTGTCGCCGGAAGCACGCCAGTGGATCCTGGAGAAAACGTGTACGGACCGCAATTATGGTGCGCGGCCGCTGCGGCGGGCTTTGCAAAAGTACGTGGAAGATCCGCTCTCCGAGGCATTGATCCAAGGGGGAATTCAGAGGCCAGCGACATTGCAGATCTATGTCGCGGGGGAAGGCCTCTCGTTCCGGCCCGTAGTTGAGGCAACCCCGGTCGTCCACTAGCGAATCTGACGCAACAACGTGTGATCGCGAAGCGGTTTGCCCTGTAGGGAATCGCTCAGGGACGCGCGTGCGGCCAGCCCATGCCGGGTCTGGCAGGAGAAAAACATCTTGGATTTGGGGGCGCGGCCTTGAGCCGATCAATGGCCGCTCGAAGGATAGTCTGTTTTACCTCAGAAATGGACGCGCAGCGTGCATTTCGCGGTCGTGTCGCCGCATTGGCAGTGGTTCTATTCTTACTTGTCGGGCCCAATTTCTCCAGCTCCTCCACTGCCGCACGGAGCCTGCCGGGGGATTTCAACGATAAGCAGCCTACCTACCTCTTGCATGCTTCCCTGAATGAAACGACGTTTGAAGAAAAGATAGAGGATTACCTCGGCGCCGAGACGCAACCGCAGAGCAATCCCGCCCAGGTGCCGGAGTTCATCCAGCGCATCGATTGGGATGGACTCCGACGCATCCGCCGGGACACCGTGAAGGCGCGCATTTTCACCCGTGAGAACGATCCCTACAACGAAGAGACGCTGCGCCGGGATTTTCAGGCGCTGTGGAACACGCAGTTTTTTGAAGATGTCAAGCTGCGGGTGGAAGATTCGCCAGACAAGCCGGGCGGCAAGATCATTACTTTTACGGTGGTCGAGAGGCCGGTAATTCGCCGCATCCGATACGAAGGAATCAAATCGATCTCCGAGTCGGACATCCTGGACCGGTTTAAGGAAAAGAAGGTTGGCTTGACGGTGGAGAGCCAGTTCGACCCGACGCGCATCAAGAAAGCGGAAGTGGTGCTGAAGGATTTGCTCAGCGAGCATGGCCGGCAGTTCGCGACGGTGACGCCGCAGTACGAGCGGATTGCCTCGAGCAACGCCGTGATCCTGGTATTCCGAATCAACGAAGGGCCAAAGGTCAAAGTCGGGAAGATCCTCTTCACGGGGAACCACGCCTTCAGCAGGCGGAAATTGATCCGCTCCATGCACAACGACCGGCCATACTCGGTTCCACTGTACATAACCGAAGTCAATGTGCTGAGCAAGACGTACGACCACGACAAGCTCATTGAGGACATCGAAGTGGGCGTCCGCGGGTTGTACACGGACAACGGGTATTTCAAGGTGCTGGTGAAGGACCCCATCCTGGAGAATCTCGATACGCAAGGCTGGCGGCTGGGCCTGCCCCTTACGGGAAGAACGCAAGGGAAGGCGGTCAACATGACCATCCCGATCGAAGAGGGCGAGCGCTACCGCATGGGCACGTTGAAGATCGCCAGCAGCGATCCGGACAAGGCGCTTTCCTTGAAGGTGGACGCGCTCAAGGGCGCATTCCCGCTGAAACAGGGAGACATTTTTTCTTCCGCCAAAATACGCAAAGCGCTCGAAGATTACGGCAAGATCTACGGGCGCTACGGTTTCATCGACTTTGTGCCAACCCCGGAAACGGATATCAACGAAGAAGCCAAGACCATTGACGTGACCATGAAGTTCGAGGAAGGCAAGCAGTACTACGTCCGCCGCATCGACTTCACCGGGAACACTACCACGCGAGACAAAGTCATCCGGCGCGAATTGCTGCTTGACGAAGGCGCGCTCTTTGACAAGCACGCGTGGGAAATCAGTATTTTGCGCCTGAACCAGTTGGACTATTTCGACAAGCTGGATGCAGACAAGGCCGCGGAGATCAAGCGCAACACGAAAGATGGCACCGTCGACCTGCTGCTGAAATTGAAGGAAAAGGGCAAGCAATCGATTGGCTTGCAGGGCGGCCTCAGCGGATTGATGGGAGGATTCGTCGGGCTGACGTACCAGACGAACAACTTTCTGGGACTGGGCGAGACGCTGACCCTTTCAGCGCAGGTAGGGCAATATCAGCGCAGCATCATGTTCGGGTTCACGGAACCCTACCTGTTTGACCGCCCGATCTCGAGCGGGTTCACGGTATTCTCGTCGTTGTACAAATTCAACCAGGCGCAGCAGGCGGCGCTGTTGACGGGGCAATCGGTCAGCATCAATCCGCAATACATCCAGGACTACAACCAAAACAGCACGGGATTCACGATGTTTGCGAGTTACCCGTTGCGCAAGCGCGCGTTCACGCGCGTTGGTTTGACGTACGGCCTGACGCGTACGAACATCACGACCTACAACCAGGCCTCGAACCTGCTGTTTACGCAATTGCAGTTTCAGAGCATCGCGGGGCCAAGCGCTTTGAATGGAATCCTGGCTAGCACCGTTACCGCGACGATCAACCACAACACACTCAACAACCCCATCAACGCCACCTCGGGCAAGAGCTACTTCTATTCGCTTTCCTTCACCGGCGGACCCATCGGTGGGAACGTCAACACCATCACGAATACAGGCGAGTACAAGTATTTCCACCCCATCAATAAGCGGCGGAATGCGATCGGCGTGAGGTTCCTGGGCGCATTCACGACGGGATATGGCGGGAAGGAAGTGCCCCCGTACAGCCGGTTCTACCTGGGCGGGGAGAACGACGTCCGCGGGTTTGATATTCGCGGGATATCACCGGTGACGTACATCCCCAGCGTCGTGAACCAGACGATATCGTTCCCGTACCGAGGCGGGACGGGCTCTCTCAACGTGCCCCTGGTGGTGAACACGATCGTCTTCCCGGGTGGCGATATACAAGGAGTGGGGAATTTAGAGTACCGCATCCCCATCGCGGGGCCGGTGAGTGCGACGTTGTTCGCCGATGTGGGCAGCGTGGGGATCCTGAACAAGGGCGCGTTGCGCCTGGATCCCACGGGAGTGGAGAACATCAATTCGCAATTTCCTCTTCTCAACCAGCAGGCGCAACTGCAAATCGCGCCAGGCACGAACTTCCATCCGCGGGTATCCACAGGTATCGAGTTCAATATCAACCTGCCGATCGTGCAAGCGCCTTTCCGCATCTACTGGGCCTACAACCCGGTGCGGTTTCACCAGACGATTGTCGCGCCCTACGATAGCCTCAATCTGAAGAACCTGTACCTGCAATGCCGCGCGCTGGGGCTGACCGATCCTCTGAAGCCGGACAGTTGCGATCCGATTATTCTCACTCCGATTTCTCCATACCTGGTCAATCCAGGACGCCTGAATTACTTTGAACCGCGGAGCACATTCCGGTTCACGGTGAGCCGGACGTTCTAGCAAGTGGCCGGGATGGAGGTCTTTTTGGAGGGCACCGTAGCCAGGAAAATATTGAAAGAGGCGGCAAAGCACCGATCCAACGGAGGGGCCAACGGGAGAATTGAGCAGCAGGCCAGAGAAGCCTACACAATTATGAGATTCATCAATCGAGATTCGGCAACCAGGTGCGCGGGGGATACCCGCGGCACCAGCATGGGGGAGAAATGCGTTATGGAGTGGCGTAAGATCGTAAATTGCGTAGTGGTGGCATTCGCGTGTACAGCCGTCCTCTTGGGCGGGTGCAGTAGTTCCAGCGTGAACGTGGTCACGGTGACCGTCAGCCCGTCCGCGGCAACCGTCATTGTCGGACAGATACAGACATTTACCGCGACGGTAGCCGGGAGTACGACGACGACGGTGACGAACTGGCCGTGCACGTATTCCTATACGCCTTTCCCGACAGCCTCGAACCAGAACCCCGCGGCGGTGACGGGAACCTGCACCAGCGGACAGACCCTCAACGGCGGTTCGATCGGCACATGGGTGATTACCACGACAAACGGGTCAAACGTGCTTACCTTCACAGCGCCTTCGTTGGCTAACTTTCCGAGCCCCCCGCCCACCCTCACTTTTACGGCGACAGCGGACGCGGACACCAAGAAGACAGCGACCGCGATAGTGACGCTGGATTCGGGTATTCGCGCTTCTCTTACGCCATCAACGGTGACGATTCCCGTGGGATTGACGCCGGCAGCGACCGAGGTCTTCCAGCCATCGCTGGAGAATTCGCCGGGGGTCAATCTGCAGTGGAACTTAGTGCAGCCGAACCCGGGCGACACCACGAACACGAACAACGATACGGCCAATCCGCTGGCGGTGACGTGCAGTCCGACCTGCGGAACAATGGATACAGGCAACAACGGAATCTATACCGCGCCGGCAATTCTACCGACGGCCACCACGCCGGCAGGAAGCACAACAACTGCTCCCACGACGGTGTACCTCGTCATGTGGTCGAAAAGTGATCCCCAGCACTACGCCGTGGCCACCATCACGCTGGTCAGCGCCACGAATAATTCCATCAACTTTTACGGGCTTTTCCCAACCACGGTCGCGGCGGGCAGCGTTTTCGCCGACATCTACCTGAACGCCCAGAACCTGCTCAACTCGACGCAGATATTCTTCATTCCGCCCGGGCAAACGCAGGGGCTTCCCATCGTTTCGACCAACATCTTCACGATTCCTATTTCATCGGAGTACTGCACAGCCAGCGCCAGCGGGGTGACCCCGGTGGTGACCTGCGGTGCTTCGCTCATGACACGAATCGAACTAACGTCAGACCAGTTGGCGATTGCGGGAACCGCGCAGATCGAAATTACCGGGATTCCGGGGAATGAAGCAGCTACAGCCCCGTGCACAAACGTGCCCAATGCGGACGGTTCGACGACCACCAGCAACATTTCCTGCCCGCTGACCATCGCGTATGCAAGCCCGGCGTTGGTGGCTGCGTCGCCCGACAGCTTTCCCCAAGGACAGAACGCCAACATTGCCGTAGACGGGGGCTATTACGGGAACGCAAACACGCAGATCGTGAAATTGCTGCTGGACGGGTCGTCCACAGGTTCGTTCGCATCATCCGGTCCACGGCAGCTTGTCGGCACCCAGCAGGGAAGCACCTTGCAGAATCCGGGAATGTATGAGATCACGATCCAGAGCAACGCGCCGCAGGTGACGCCGCCGGTGCCGCCGTTCCAGTCCGTGACGACCAACGTGGCGGTGCAGCCCACGTTTGCGAATTTCAATCCGAATCCGTTGAATGTTCTTTGTACTGGCGCTCCAGCCCCACAGGCGTCGTACCCTCCGTGTCTTACTCTGACAGCCGCCAACTCGTTACCCAGCAGTTTTGCCCTGGATTCGGCGAAGGGTTTCGCCGTGATGACGTTGCAGGGAACGAACGCGCTCCAGTTGATTGACCTGACCGGTTCGGCACCGCAGATCAACGTCGGCCCCGTCTCGATTGCACCGGGAAGCGCACCGACCAGTGTGGCGCTGGATAATCAGCTTAATATTCCCGGTTACAGCGGCCAGGACCTGGGAGTGGTAGTCAGCAGCGGAGACAGCAAGCTGTATCTTTATGCGATATCACGCACGTCCATCACGCCGATCGGATCGATTCCAGTAGACCTGAATTCACTTTTGCAGCAGACGGCAACGACACAGCCGACGCCGTTTGCGGTTGGCGTCGATCCCGGGACGCACTTGGCGGCGCTGGCCTACGCAAGTACCACCAATACAAGTACCAATATCGGATTCATTGTGGATGTGAACCCGAACCTGGACGGCAGTGATACACACACATGCTTCGTCAACTCCAGCGTCCACAACCCGCCGTGCGTGATCGCGCCGGTGTCCATGGTCACGGGAAGCACGCCGCAAGTGGTGATGGAACCGGGAGCGCCGCTGGCGTATGTCACCCCGGGTGGGCAAGGATCGAATGCGGTCGTGGATCTGTTGCAGCAAGGTGTCTCCGCGCAGATCGCTCCAGGGGGAACAACGACCACCAGCGGCGCGGTGCGCACCAGCGGCATCGTGAAGATCGTCACGCTGACGCCCCATGGGATTAACCCGGCCTTGGGTGGAACGGTGATCATCGCCGGGTTACTGCCGGCGGATTTGAATGGAACCTACCAGGTGATCCCGGGCAGCGTGATAGACCCCTACACGTTCTCGTATTCGCAGCCGCAGTACATTGACAGTAATGAAACTAACTCGAACACAGCGAGCAATCCGGGGACGGTGCAGTATGGCACGCCCTACTACTCGTTTAATACCACAAGCACAGTGACTGGCGCGGCCATCAACCCAACGACGCGGACGTTGGCGTTTGCGGACCCGAACGCCAGCGCAGCGCAGATTACGTTCATCGGCACACAGGATCAGGCGGTGACGGGATCACTGACGTTGACGGCAGGGAGCTGCAACGGCTGCACGCCGACACCTGCGGGGGCGCCGGAACTCGGCTTCCGCTCGATCTCCTTCGATCCGTTCACCAATGTGCTGGTGGCGTATGATCCGAGCGTAAACTCGGGTCCGAGTTACCCGGGCAATGCCATCTCGCTGATCAATCCGGGCAGCGCCGCCCTCACCGGGGCCGGCACGTCGCCGTACCGCATCATTGCGGCCATCCCGACGGGGCAGGTGGGCGCAGGCTCGTACACGCCCGCAGGGCAGACGACAGCGGTAACGGTAAATGGCCCGATGATTTACGACCCCAAGTCAAGGTTTGTTTTGACAGCGAATGCCGGGAGCAACACAGTCAGCTATCTGAACTTGGATACCAGCAATTTATTCAAAAAGGTGTACGTGCAGACGCTGCAAGTGACCAGTCCAAGCGCGGCGGTTCCCAATGCGCAGCCGGCACTGGGTAGTCCGGCTGCCACGAGCTGCGATCCGACCAGCGCGATCAACTCGTGCATGCCCCAGGCGGTGCAACTCGGGAAGACTGCGACATTGCAGCTTTTCGGGGAAGGTTTCCTCTCCGGTGGAGGCACACCGGTTGTTCGATTGGACGGCAGCTCCACGGGCGTGACCATCGTGCAAGATGCAACGCATGTGCTGACGGATAGTCAAATCAATGTAAGCGTTGACGAATCCGTGTTCACGGTGGCTCACGATTTCGCTTTGGATGTAGTGGCGGGTGGCGTGGTGTCGAACTCCATTGATTTGTACGCGGTGGGCGTACTGAATTTGACTCCCGTCTGCGCGCCAACAGCTACATTTCCGCAGGGGCCGGAAGGCGTGGCCATCGACGATCCACTGCACATCGCGTTCGTGACCAACTACGCCTGCAACAGCGTGTCGCTGATCACGATCGACCCGGCGGGCTTCACGACGACGAACGGCACGGTGCCGTACGGCTCGGTGATCAAGACCGTGACCGTGGGCAACAACCCCATCGGCATAGCGGTGATCCCGCGGTTGGGCTATGCGGTGGTGGCGAACAGCGGAGATACCCCGAACGGGACAGCATCCATCATCAACTACAATCACAACGGTACGACGCCGGATACGGCTTATGTAGTGCCGATTACAACCACCTCCGGTACGACCACAACGACGGCCAACAGTGTGCCAGTCGGACTCGCGCCACGCGGCGTGGCGATTGATCAGGACCGCGCGTTGGCGCTGGTGGCTAACTCCGGATCCAATACGCTCTCTTCGATCGACCTGACCGTGTTGTTGCCAGGGGCGGTCACGACGACGTCGCCCGTGGCGACAACCGTGGCTCTGAGCGGGCCGCCGACAGCTATAGCGATCAGTCCCGACCAAGCGATCGCGGTAGTTACCAACCTGCAGAACTCCGGTACAAGCGTTGCCTCGGCAGGATTGGACGTTGTGACGCTATCTGGGTCCGTGCCGGTTCGGAGCACGACCGCTTCGGTGTCATCGCTGACGGCGAGCCTCACGGGCATTGTGTTCGATCCGGCGCCCGCGTTCAATCCGACGCCCGCAGACGCGGTGTTCTACGCGGCATCAACACAGCAGAACGCGGTCTATGTCTTCGATCCGAACACCGGGTCGACGAATACGATCCGGGTGGGCATCAACCCGTATTCGCTGGGCTACAACTTCCAGACGGGAACACTGCTGACCATCAATTCGACATCGAATACGAGTTCGATCATCGATTCGCAGAACCTCAAGACGCGCCAGACGCTGGGGCTCACCAGCCAATCGCAGTTCGCCGTGGCGGTGGACAACTGGTTCAACACGGCGGTAATTGCGGACCAGAACAACAACCGCGTGCTGCTGCTGGCTTTACCCAAGTAAGCGTCGGGTCAGCGGGGAGATGCTTCGAGTGAGTGGGGGAAGGGAGTGCGCAGGCATAGTGATTGCGGGCATATCCACAAGTCCGCTATACTTTTGTATTTGTACCGTGGCTGCTGGACTCCTCGAGGGGACAACGGTGCCGGGAGCGCAGGTGGAAACCCGGAAAGAGTCGCAGACAACGCGATTTTTTATCGCTCCCTACGGACCAGCAAAGATTGCGACCGGTCGACGGTTTAGAACGCAAAGGGTTGACATTCCTCGCCGCCCAACCGCGGAAATGGATGAGCGGCCCGGAGAACAACAAGGAGAATACAGTGAATTCGAGAATCATGATTCGCATGACTGCGCTGAGTGTTGCTTGCCTGCTGGGAACAGCGGCTGTTTGGGCGCAAGGGACCACCATGGCGGGCGCCGCCAGCGGGACAAAAGTGGCGGTGATCAACGTGCGGCAGGCGATTGTGTCCACCGCCGAGGGCAAGCAGGCATCCGCGGAATTGCAGTCGCAGTTCGCGCCGCGACAGAACGAACTGGAAAACCTTAACAAGCAGATCAATGATTTGCGGCAACAACTTGCCGCTAACCAGACCACCTGGAGCGACGAGCAGAAAGCCAAGGCGACAACACAGGGACAACGGTTAGCTGCTCAGCTTGAGCGCAAGAACAACGAACTCAACGAGGACGTGCAGGCCGCGCAGGGCGACGTCGTGGACCGCATCGGGCGGAAGATGATGGACGTGCTGGACCGCTATTCGCGGGAAAATGGATACGTGGCGGTGTTCGATACGTCGGCGCAGAATTCACCGATTCTGTTTGCGTCGTCGGGTATCGATGTCACCCAGGACATCATCAAGCTGTACGATCAGGCGTATCCGATAAAGGCGGGTGGCACAACACCAGCAGCCAAGCCGGTGGCCAGCACGACCAAGCCAGTGGCCAGCACGCCGAAGCCTGCGCCGGCGACGAAGCCGTAAGCATCCAGGACGAAATATTGCCGAGCAGCAGAGGGTCGCGGCCTGAAGAAGGCGGTAGCCCTTTTTTGTCTTCTGAACGATGCTCGCCGCCGGCTAGGGAGCAGACTCGGCGGGTGGCGGCGGAGGCTCTTTCGGTTTGCTGATCTTGTGTGTGGTGTCTACGTCGAAGAGCAGATAGTCGCTCAAGAAGTGCCTGTGGTGGTAGCGCTTGCCGCGGAGCTCCATGTACATGTCGGCGCTCCAGGGAAGCCAAAGCTGCGCACTTCGCGCAGCGAAATTGACGGGGCCATAGTCGACAAGTAGATGATCTTTGGTGAGCCCGAGCCCCGCGATAGGATCCCGGAGATCCGTTTCAACGCGCAGGATTGCATAACTGGTGCTGGAGATCCAGATGCGTCCCTTGATCGCGATATAATACGTTGTGTTACCCGCGCGCCACGTCCGAACACCCCCAGCCTTCGCGTCGCGCTTCTCATCGAAATGGATTTGCCAGGCCGCCTGCCCCCGCAAATTGGCTAGCCCTTCACACGAATAATTAAAGCGGTCCCGATAAAACGGTTGCAACACATTCACACCCAGGCTGTTCAGGCCGGTGCTGATAATGGCATCGGTAAAACCGGACATGTCACCGGCCCCATCGCGAAATTCATCCAGATAGAACGAATTTTTCCCAAGCGGATGAACGAAAACAACGTACGAGAAGTCGTGCGTCTTGATGGGTCCCGGCCAGCCGTAGCTGTCAATTCCCTGGTGTTCGATGTGCTCGGTGGCGGTGAATTTTTCAAAGTCGGCCAACTCCCTGTTCATCCGGTGCAGCGCGCCACCCAAAACTTCTTCGGCTTTGCAATTCACCCCGGGAGCAACATTGTAAGCGGCGTCATCGGTATCCCGCGGCGCCCAGGGAATTTCGACGAAAGTGACCGGATTCGTGTCCGGCGCAGGCGGAGGCGGAAGGCTCGCGTTGGACGAGGGACTAGGTTCCAGACCTTCGCTTTCCGCGCGCGCCAGCATTTTCCTGGTCACGAACACGGCGGAGTCCTTCGGAAAGCGCTTCAGAAGTGATTCCCAAGTATGTTTCGCATCAGCACACTTGCCCTCGGCGTATTGAATCTCCCCAAGCAAGAACAGGGAAGTCGCACCCTTTTCCTTGGCTAGAGAAGCGGCGCGAGAAGCTGCGGTTTCGGCATCGCTCAAGCGGTGGAGTTGGAAATAGGCGGAGGCCAGTTCGAAGTCGGCGTGCCAACCCGCGCGGCCCAGAGACACCGCTTTTTCCAGTGGTATGACCGCGTCTGCGGGTGCGCCGCCCTGCAGTTGCATTTGGCCCAGTGAAACGAGAGCCAGTTCGTTGTTGGGGTCCAGGGACAGAGCGCGCTGGAAATTCTCGCGGGCCACATCGGGATGCTGCAAACCGAGTTCCGTAACTCCCAGAAAATAAACGACGTCCGAATTGCCGGGAGCTTTCCGCAAGACCTTGGCAAAGGCCTTTCTGGCGCTCTCGTAGTGATCTTTATTCAAGGCCTCTAGACCCTCCTGCATTTCAGCACGCAGTTGTTGAGTCAGAACCAAGCCGCCAGAGGGGGCTGCAAAGTCAGCCGGTCCCGATTCCGGGCTGAGATAGATATATAGGGGCAGGCTCCCGCGACTGGACTCGGAGGCGTAACGCTCTGTCACCGTGCGGAAACCGGGGCAAGTCACTTCCACCTCGTATTCGCCGAACCCGAGGTTGAAAAAATGGGCCGCGGATGCGCCTTGCGTGGGCACGATGGCGTTATAGTTCAAGCGCGCGGAAGAGAGGTGCACGGCAGCTGCGGCATCGAGAGGATTTCCGTGCTGGTCACGGACGAAGATGTCGAGTTCAAAATCAGGATTGTTCAAAAGGTCGGCGGGTGATTCGGCAGTTGGCGGCATGACAGCGTGCTGACCCCAGAGAGGAACCGACAAGAGAACAAAAGCAAACCCCAACGCTGCAACGTGCACCAGCGTCAGCGAACACACAAACCTGTCGGGCATTCCGAGCCACTCCCTCCGCTCAAGACACACGCACACGCACTAAGCATACCCTGAGGCGGGTCTAAGGAGAAGGCAAGTGGCCGGCAATGATACAGACGGGCAGGAAGATAGGAAGGAATCCAGAGAGCAGCGGTTTGCCGGGGTCAAATGAGGGAACTGCAAGCATTGTACGTATTATAGTGACACCTGTGCATGGCAAAACTATTAGCCCGAGGCTGGCTCAGGACTCCCCTGTCCAGGTCCCTGAGTACCTTGCTTTTACCGTGCTGCGGGAATATACTGGCTCTTCGCTCTGAAACGGGTCGCACCATAGAGTGGGCGCAAGCCCACTTTTTTGTTGCCGCCGGTGGGAACGAGCTTGAGACCGGCTTAGGCCGGGGAGTCTTCGCGTGAATTTGGAAAAGGTCCGCGAAGCCGCCGAACGGGTAGCACGTTCGGAGGGCTTGGAAGTCGTGGATGTCGAATGGAAGATCGGTAAGCAGCGCTTCCTGCGGGTGTACATCGACCGGTTGCCACCGGCAGAGGCCGCGGAAGCTGCCGAGGGCGGTACGCCGCCGGACCCCTTCCCCAAGATTAGTCACGCGGATTGCGAGCGGGTCAGCCAGCAGTTGAGCGTGATTCTGGACGTGGAGGAACTGGTACCCGGCCCGGGCTATATCCTGGAAATCAGTTCGCCAGGAATGGATCGCGCGCTCAAAAAGGCCGGGGATTTCGAGCGCTTCACTGGCCGCCTGGCGAAGATTACGACGATCGAGCCCATCGGCGAGGCCAAGTTTTTTGAAGGGCGGTTGAAGGGATTCGCGGAAGGAAAAGTCCGCATGGAGTTGAAGGGCAAGAACGCACAAGTGGTGGAAATACCCTTGGAGACAATTCGAAAGGCCAACTTGGTGGTCGAATTTTAGGAAGAGGAAATGGCGAATCTGCTTTACCAACAAATTGAGATGCTCAGCCGGGAGAAGCATATCGAGCCGGCGGTGGTGATCTCCGCCATCGAAGACGCCATGGTGGTTGCGGCTCGCAAGTTTTACAAGACCGAAGAGGACCTGCGCGGGAAGTTCAACGCGGAGTCTGGCCAGGTGGACGTGTTTTCCGTGCTCACGGTGGTCGAGGAAGTGGCCGACCCCAAACGCGAGATCAGCGTTGCGGACGCAAAAAAGAAAAATCCGGACGCCGAAGTAGGCACGGAGATCCTGACCAACAAGCCCACGGACGTGCTGGGGCGCATTGCGGCGCAGACCGCCAAGCAGGTGATTTTGCAAAAGGTGCGGGAAGCGGAACGCGACACCATTTATAACGAATACCACACCCGCGCGGGTGAACTGGTCACCGTGATCGTGAAGCGCTCGGAGGGCCCGGACCTGATCGTGGACATGGGTCGGACGGAAGCGCGTTTGCCGAAGCGCGAACAATCCAAGCTCGAAACCTACAACATCGGCGAACGCCTGCGCGTGGTGATCCGCACGGTGGACCGGGCGGCCAAGGGTCCGCAAGTGATCGTATCGCGGGCCGATGCGGCGCTGGTGCAGCGATTGTTTGAGATGGAAGTGCCGGAAATTTATGACGGCACGGTGCAAATCCGCGCCGCGGCGCGGGAAGCGGGCGAGCGCACGAAAGTAGCGGTGGCCAGCCGCGACAAAGACGTCGATCCCGTGGGTGCCTGCGTCGGCATGAAGGGCATGCGCGTGCAATCCATCATCCGCGAGTTGCGCGGCGAGAAGATCGACATCATCCCCTACAGCGAAGAGACCGTGGCTTTTGCGCAGAAGGCCCTGAGCCCGGCCAAAGTGACGCGCGTGCAGATCGTCGATCCGGAGACCAAGAAACTGGAAGTGATCGTGGAGGATTCCCAACTCTCCCTGGCCATCGGGAAAAAGGGCCAGAACGTCCGCCTGGCCAGCAAGCTGATCGGCTGGGACATTGATATCAAGAGTGAAGAAGAGAAGCGTCGCGAGATCGAAGAGCAGATGACCGCGCTGACCACGGCGGTGACGCCACTGACGGTGCTCGCGGGTGTCGGGCCAAAGACCATCGAGAAGATCGAAGCGGCGGGAATCACCTCACTCGAAAAACTCGCCGGGATGACGCCGGAGCAATTGATGGAAATTCCGGGCATCGGCGAAAAGATGGTGGACAAAATCTATCAAGCGGTGAACCGCTTCTATGAAAGCGGAGACGCCGCGGCGGCGACACCGGCGGAAGCCCCAACGGAAGCTCCCGCGGAAGGCGCCGAAGCAGCCGAAGCTGCGCCGGCAGCCGCCGCCGAAGGCGCAAGTGAAGCGGCCAGCGAAGCCAGCGCCGAACCCGGGGCCGAAACTCCGGTGGAACCTGCCGCCGAAAAAACATCCGAAGCTGAAGAACCTGCCGCCGAGGCTACCTCCGCGGCCGCTGCATCCGCGGAAGCGCAAGCTCCAGAGAAACAGCAGGAAGAGAAAAGTTCCTAACGAAGCATGAGTGACGCATCCCAAGTCCGCATCAATGAACTCGCCCGCGAACTCGAGGTCAAGGCCAAAGCCATCATTGACCTTCTTGCGGGGTTTGGCGTAACGGAAAAGAAAACACACTCCAGTTCAATCACCGTCGAAGTTGCGGAAAAGGTCCGCCATCATTTGAAGGGTGTTGCCGACGCTGAAGCGGCAGCTGATGCGGAGCGCGCCGCGAAAGAAGCGGCGGCAAAAGCGGCGCTAAGGCGGCCCGTGCTGCATGCAGCAACAGTGGCTCCAGCGAAACCCGCTGCGCACGTCCCCGGTGCACCTGCAGCACATGCCCCGGCGGCCCATGCGCCCGCAGCCCATCCGCCGTTGGCTCCCGTTGCGCCGAAAGCAGTTCCTACGGCGCCGAGTGTTGCTCCGGCCCCCGTCGCGGCTGTTGCGCGGCCAGCGCCACCGGCAGTGCCCTCAGCGGCGCCAGGTCCTGTGGCCGTGAAGCCAGCGGTGCCTGCGGTTGCTTCCACACCTGCAGCGGCACCAAAGCAAGCCCACCCGCCCCGGCCTGCCGCTCCTGCCGCGCAACCGGCAGCAGCACGTCCAGCCCCCAGTGGAGTGCCACCAGCAGGACGTTCAGCCCAGCCCGGCACGCAACCCATGGCAGCGCGCCCAGCGGCCGCCGCTCCTGGTGCACCAGCACGCACACAAGTTCCTTCCCGCCCGATGCCCACCGGCAACCGCGGGCCAGTTCCCGGCACGGTGCCGGGTAGCGGCCAGCGCCCCAGCGGGCCACGACCCGGACAACCGATGCGTCCGCAACAGTCAGGACAAGGCGGTCGACCATATTCATCGCGCACCGGCGGTCCCGGTGGACCGGGCGGTACTGGCCGTTCCTTTGGACAGAGACCTGGCGCGGCGCCCACGGGATCGCGTCCCGGCCCACGAACGCCCGGCCGGCCAGGGATGTTGCCGCCATTCCCAGAGAAGATGCCGGTGAAGGCGGAGCCTGGCAAACCGCTATATGCGCGAAGGCCCACGCAGCGCCAGCGCCCGTTGGCGGACAAACGGGAGATGGAGGGCGAGCGCAAACTGCATCCGACGCGGCAACGGCAGGGTGCGGGTGGCCGAGGTGTGGCCGCAGCGACGATTGCGCCGCCGGAACCTCGTGCCCCGCGCGAGGTGACGCTGACTGAAGGCATCACGATCCGCGAATTGGCGGAGAAGCTGGACATTCGCGCGAAGGATTTGCTGAAGACTTTGCTGGATCGCGGCGTTTTCGCGAGCATCAACCAGGCGCTGGACGTCCCCACCGCGACAGACCTGGCGCAATCGTTTAATGGGACAGTCAGCGTGGTGTCCTTCGAAGAAGAGATGGTGCTGGAGGTTGCGAAGGAAGAGACCAAGGAAAACCTGAGGCCGCGGCCGCCGGTGGTTACGGTGATGGGCCACGTAGACCACGGGAAAACCAGTTTGCTTGACGCTGTCCGGGAAGCGGACGTCGCCGGAGGCGAGGCGGGCGGGATCACGCAGCACATCGGTGCGTACATGGTGCAGGTGCAAGGCAAGAGCGTGGTGTTCGTGGACACACCGGGCCACGAAGCATTCACCCGCATGCGCGCGCGCGGCGCCAAGGTGACGGACATCGTGGTGCTGGTGGTGGCCGCCGATGACGGCGTCATGCCGCAGACGCGCGAAGCGATTGACCACGCCAAGGCCGCGAATGTGCCCATTATCGTGGCGGTGAACAAGATTGATAAACCAGAAGCGCAGCCCGAGCGGGTGAAGCGTCAGCTTACCGATTTGGGGCTCATGCCCTCGGAATGGGGCGGCGATACGGAGTTCGTTGAGGTCTCCGCAAAAAAGCGCCAGAACCTCGAGAAGCTGCTGGAAATCATTCTGCTGGTGGCGGACTTGCGCGAGTTGAAGGCGAATCCGGACGCGCCGGCGAGCGGTACGGTGCTGGAATCGCGTGTGGACAAGGGCCGCGGCCCGGTGGCCACGATTCTGGTGCAGAACGGCACTTTGAACAACAGCGATTTCTTCATTGTCGGGTCGGTGTTCGGCAAAGTGCGCGCCATGTTCGATGAACGAGGCAAGCCCGTCAAGACGGCGCCTCCTTCGACTCCGGTGGAAGTGCTGGGCTTGCAGGGCGTTCCCGAAGCCGGGGATCACTTCCAAGTGACGGACGAGGCCAAGGCGCGGCACGTTGTCGAGTACCGCCAGTCCAAGCAGCGGGATGCGGCGTTGCGCGCGAGCGCTGGCGGAAGAATCACGCTCGACCAGTTGCACGAGCAATTGAAGGCCGGCGAGGTCAAGGAACTCCCCATCGTCATCAAGGCCGACGTGCAAGGTTCCGCGGAAGTGCTGGCCGAAATGCTGCCGAAGCTCTCCGATGATCGCGTGAAGTTGAAGATCATCAGCGAGGGAGTCGGGGCGGTCACGGAAAACGACGTGCTGCTGGCATCAGCATCCGGAGCGATCATCATTGCGTTCGGTGTGCGTCCGGACCGCAAGGCCGCGGATCTGGCGCAGCAAGAGAGGGTCGATATCCGCACGCACAACATCATTTACGAGGTTTCGGACGAAATTAAAAAGGCCATGGAAGGGTTGCTCGAGCCCGTCATTCAGGAGTCTTACCTGGGCCGGGCGGACGTGCGCAACACCTTCCGGATTAAGGGATCGGGAACGGTGGCGGGCTGCTACGTGCTCGATGGGATCATGAAGCGCGACGCGCAGGTGCGCGTGGTGAGGGATGGAACGATCATCTACACGTCGAAATTGAGCTCCCTGAAGCGCTTCAAGGATGATGCGAACGAAGTGCGCGCCGGTTTCGAGTGCGGCCTGGGAATCGCTAATTTCAACGACGTGAAGGTAGGCGACGTTCTGGAGTGTTTCAACGTCCAAAAGATCAGTGCTGCGGAAGCCGCAGTCCAGGGCAGCGCGCCCTCCGGGCGCAAGTAGGGCAGGCAGATCGGGAAAGAGCGATTCTTGGGGTACACCTCGCGCCCGGGGAATCGCCTGACAAGGATGAAGGCGCAAAAGGGCAAGCCGCCCTTCCAAAAACAAAAGAGCTTCTGAAGAAGCAAGCTCGGAGCCGCGTATGCCGGTTGGATTGCTGACGTTGGAACTGCACATTGCTGAAGCCCAATCGTTGAAAGACAAGCGGCAGGTGCTGCGCAGTCTGAAGGACCGTTTGCGGGCGCAGTTTAACGTCGCGGTTGCGGAACTCGATTTCATGGATACCTGGCAGCGCTCCGTGGTAGGAGTGGTCACGGTATCGAATGAAGAGCAGCACGTCGAAGAGGCGCTTCAAAAGGTTCTGGCGGAGGCGGACCGTATTCTGGGGCCGCTGGTGGTCGGGCACGCGGTGGAGATATTGTAACTCTGTGCAACGCAATGCGCGCCGCGGGAATGCGTTGCCAGGGGAAAATGATTTGATAGCAGGAACTCCGAAGCGAAGGAATTTTCAGCCAGGCAAGTTACAAAGATGAGCCCTGACCATCATCGGCACGAACGCGTGGGCGAGGAAATCGCGCACGAGATCAACGCCATGCTCGTCGGCGAGCTGAAGGACCCGCGGCTGGAGGGCAGCGTGTCCGTCAGCTATGTGCGCGTGCAACCGGACATGAAACACGCGCGGATATTCGTGAGCGTGGGGAGCGAGAACGCCAAGGAGCAGGCAGACGCGATCAAGGCGCTCGAGCATGCGATGGGATACATCCGGCATGAGTTGGTGGAGCGGCTGCAGGTGCGACGTGTTCCGGAGCTGCACTTCACGCTGGATCTTTCACAGGAGCATGTCGAGCGCATCGAGCGGCTATTGAAAGAAGCAAAGAGCGAGAAGCCTCCCACGCCGGAAACTAACTTGTAGCCCCGTGAAACGCCACCGGGGCGGCAACCCGGCCTCCGAAATGGAAGAGCGGGGAAGCCGCGCAAGATCGCACTGGAATCAATCCACGTAACCAGGAAACGGAACACCGAAATCTAAAATCGACTACGATTCCTCCATGTCACGCCAACCCAAACCTGCTCCCTTTGATGGAGCGCTCGTAATCAACAAGCCGCAGGGCAAGACTTCGCATGACATCGTGGATGCGGTGCGGCACATGGCGGGGTTCCGGCAGATCGGGCATCTGGGAACGCTGGATCCACTGGCGACGGGTGTGCTCGTTCTGTTGCTCGGCAAAGCGACTCGGCTGGTGCGTTTCTATGCCGACAGGCGCAAACGATATGAAGCGGGATTCCGCTTTGGCTATGCCACGAACACCTATGATTCGGAAGGAGTAGCGCAGGGGTCGGATGCCGCGCCGGCGCTCGACCGCGAAGTCCTGGAGCGGCTGGCAGCAGAATCGCTGGGACGTTTTGAGCAGATGCCTCCGATATTTTCCGCGAAGAAGGTGCATGGGCGGCCCGCTTATGAACTTGCGCGCAAAAATCAGGTGGTGGAACTCAAGCCAGCTTCCGTGGAGTTATTTGAGTACCGCTTGACGGGAATCGCAGGCAGCATCGCACGATTCTCGATTGAGTGCTCGTCGGGAACGTACATCCGTTCGCTGGCCCACGACATGGGACAGAAGCTGGGCTGCGGCGCGCATCTTGCGGAGATCACGCGCACGGCGGTGGGCGAGTTTTCGCTGGAACAGGCCATTCCCCTTGATGAGCTTGCCCAGGACGCCCGCGCGGGAAGATTAGTGAGCAGGCTGATTCCGCTGGAAGGACTGTTGCCGAATTATCCGAGCACGCACGTCCTGCCCGTCCTTGAAAAGCGCGTCCGCCACGGTGGGAAGTTCAACGTGCTGGTGTCACAGCTCCAGCCGGGCCGTACCGAGCTTCCGCCCGGAGCGACGGCGGAACTCGATGCCGATGGGCCGAGTGTGCCGAGGCTGCGGGTGCTGAGCCAGGAGAACAAGTTGATCGCGATCGCGGAAGCCGTAGTGCCCCGGACGTACCAGCCCATCGTGGTGTTCGATCCGCTGCCCTAGTGTTCCGAGTCGGAAATAGTCTGAATATGTCACGGCACTGTCCTTGTCATTCCGAGGGTCCCGCGCGGCGCGGGTCCCGAGGAATCTGCTTTTGTTTCAATGCGCCTGAAAAAGCAGATTCCTCGCTTTGCTCGGAATGACACTGTGCTTGCACGCACGACGCGCCCTGCCCGACGCCGGTAAGGCGGGCACTTTCCAGGCTCAAAGCTCCGGGCGCGCCGGTGGAGGCTGGTTTGGCGCAGGCTGGTCGGGCATCCGCTGCTGGCGCGGATTGGATTGATCCGGCGTCTCTGGAGGATTTGGTGCAGGCGCTGGAGGTTGGCCCGGCGGAGTAGCGGGTTGCTCGCCCGCAGGTGGCGCGGGCTCCGGCGCGCGTTGAGGCGGCTCCGGAGGAGGAGGTGCCGGAGGCACGTTGACGCCGCTGGAACCGCGACCAGTCGCGTCGCCACGACCCGCATAAATATCGTGACTCTCACGGAAGGGCAAACGCACCCGCCGGGGCGTAATCAGGATTAGCAATTCAGAATTCGTGAAGGAGTTGTTGTGCGTACCAAAGGCGTAGCCCGCGCCCGGGATTTGAGCGAAGCCGGGAAGCCCGGTGATAGTGCGGGTCTCTTCATCATCGAGCAAGCCGGTGATGATGGAGGTTTCGTCTTCCTTGAGGCGAACCACCTGCGTGAGGGCACGGTTGGTGATCACCGGAATGCCGTCGACGCTCGAGCCCGCGAGAGCCTTAATCTCGAAATCGAGTTGCAGGGTGACTTCCTTGTTGGGATGCAGCGTGGGAGTGGCTTTCACTTTCAAACCGATGTCTTCATATTGCGAACCCGGGTAGGGTTGCTGGCTGATGGCCGGATTGGAGATGAGACTGGTCGGGCTGGTGAGCAAGGTGACCTGGCCATCGGTGACTTGCCCCGAAACGAGCGGGATATTGTTGGCCACGACGATGTCCGGGAAGGTGCTGCTAGTGAAATCGCCCGCGAGGAGGGCGACGGGATTTGTGCCTGCAGCGGGCTCTATAGCGCTGACCAGAAGCCCGCTGCCCGCATCCACAAAAATGGAGACGGCGTTCGCGCCGGAATCGGCGATAGCGACCCCGCTCGATCCTTCCAGGAAGCTGCCGATCGCCACAGCGCTGGGTGAAGTGCCCACGGTAACGGGAGATTGTGAAGAATAAGTGAAGGTGCCGTCGCCATTGCCGAGTAGGACGGAAATGGTGCCGTCGGCCTGATTCGCGACGATCAGCGCCGGGCCGGTGCTGGCGCTCAAAGTTCCCGAAGCAATGGCCACCGGAGTTGTGCCAACAGTGATGGGCGATTTAGGAAACTCGCTGAAGGTGCCGTCGCCATTCCCTTTGAGTACGGTCACTGTATTACTCGTCTGGTTGACTATGGCGAGGTCCTGAATGCCGTCGCCATTGAAATCGGTGATGGTGACTGCGACGGGACCTTGTTCGGAATTAGCCACGACATTGGCAAGTGCGAAGGGCGAGCCCTTCACCTGCGTGAATGTGCCGTCGCCGTTGCCGGTAAAGACGGAGTAGGTGCTGTCCTCGAAATTGGTGACGACGAAGCCCAGATTGGTGTTGGTATTCGTGTTGATCTGGCCGACGGCAATCGCCGTGGGCTTTCTGCCAACGGTGTAGGCGACGGAAGTCGTGGGGTTGCTGAAAGTGCCGTCCCCCTTGCCAAGGAGAACGCTGACCGAATTGGTGACCTGCGATGCGACTAGCAAATCGGGAAACGAATCGGTTGTCGGGTTTAAGCTGCCAACCGCCAAAGCCGCAGGGATGCCTGCGCCGCCTTGCGCGGCGGTGATCTGCGCGGTGCCGGCACCGACACCAGTGGCGAGGCCGCTGCTCGCATTGATAGTTGCGGCGGACGTGTTGGAAGAAGTCCAGAGCACATTGCCGGAGATGTCCTGGGTGGTGCCGTCGCTGTAGGTGCCGATGGCGGAAAATTGTTGCGTGGCCTTCAACCCGATGGATGGCGTTACGGGAGCAACGGCGATGGATTTAAGGGTTGCCGTGGTGACCTTGAGGGGTATGGAGGCGCTGACAACGGGGCCAAGCGTAGCGGTGATTTGCGTGGTGCCAGCTACCAGGCCGTGGGCCAGCCCAGTGCCTGCACTGATCGACGCCGTGGCGGGCACGGAAGAAGCCCAGGTCGCGCTCGTGGTGATGTTTGCCGTGCTCAGGTCGCTATAGGTTCCGGTGGCCGTAAATTGCTGCGTGGTGCCGAGAGCAATGGAAGGAGTCGCGGGGGCCACGCTGATGGATTGCAAAGTGGCAGACGTGATGTTCAAAGGCACGGCTGGGCTTGTGATGCCGCTGAGCGAAGCCGTGATGTTTGCCGTGCCCGCCAGCAGACCAAGCGCAATTCCCGTCACCGGATTAATCGCTGCGATCGAAGTGTTGGAGGAAGACCAGGACACGGCGTGCGTGATGTCTTGACTGGTGCCGTCGCTGAAAGTTCCCGTGGCCGCAAGTTGCAGCGTGGCGCCCTTGGCAATGGAAGAGTTGGCGGGCGTGACCGCAATGGAGGCCAAGGTGGCCGAGGTGACGGTGAGATTCACGGCGGGACTCACGATACTCGCGGTGGAACCGGGGGCTCCTCCCGCCAAAAGAAAGGGTGAGCCACTTGCTTGAGCAAATTGGGAGACGGAGTTGGGTCCCTGATTCAGAAGAATGGTGATGGAATTGTCCGCCTGGTTGAGGACCGCGAGATCCTGTGTGCCAGCGCTGCGAAAATCGGCGGTGACGAGAGCGACGGGCGATTGGCCGACAGTGAACTGCTGCGTTGGAATCGTGACGCCCGTTCCGCCGGGATTGCCAGTGAAACCGGTGCTGCCCAGGCTGCCGGAGAGTAAGGAGAGCGTAATGGGGTAGCGATCACCCACGAAGAAGGTGGCTGGCTTGCCATCCTGAGCGCGGAGCAGAACCTGCCGGCCGCTATGCACCAGGGAAAGGGCTTGGGAGAACTGGGCGGAAGCCGTGGGCAGCGTCAGCAGAAAAGTGGATTTTCCACCGCCAAGTGCGACCAGCGCGGGGATCGCGGAAGCCAGACTGGTAATGCCAGTTGCGGAGGCGGCGCCGACTGGGCCGCCGAATATCGTTGCGAGCAGGGTCAGCAAAGCGGTGAGGCTGGGCGCGCTTCTTACCTGCTGAATGAGATTTGGCGGAATGGCAGACATCGTGACACTGGAAGGCGGCGTGATCCCGAGGTTGGTGGCGTTGGTGCGGTCCACTTCAAGAAGATCGATTTCCAGAAGTACTTCGCCATGATCGTGCTCCAACTGCCGGATGATCTCTCCGGCGAGGCGCACGCGGGGCACGGTGTCGCGGATGGCCAGGGAACGCGATGCCACGGACTGCTGGATGTGCTGGGAGCCGGTGAGTTCGCGGACGATGCGAAAGAGCTCGGTCATTTCGGAGGCTTCGAGGGAGACAGGCAGGTGAAAGGTCTCTTCGATTTCGGGCTCGAACTGCCTGCGCTTTTCGGTGGTATCGGCAAACACGAACATGAGCGTCGCATTGAGCGCGCGCCAGGAAGTGCCCGATTCCAGTGTGAGCACCTTCATGGCGGTATCGAAATCGACGTTTTCAAGGTGCAGGCGTGCATTGCGCGCGGGTAGATCGGGATCGAAGCTGGCCTTGATGCCGTAGGCGGACGCGATTTGTTCGTAAGCGCTGCGGACATCGCCGCGCAGGTTGAAGCTGCGGGTAGCTTTTTGCGGCTGGAGGACGGGCAAACCCGCGGGAGGTTCTTCGCGCTGGAGTTCCTCTTTATCGTTGCCACGAGCCTGAAGTTGCCGCAAGCGTTCTTCAACAATGGTGTTGCTCGGATCGATGCTTAGAGCGGCACCGAGTTCCAGTGTGGCGGCAAGAAAGTTTCCGTCGAGGGCCAGGCGCTCGGCGTTGTCCACGTGGGCGCGAACGAGCGTCGAGCGCAAAGCCGCGCCCTTGCTTACGATCGTGACATCAAACGGGGCGTAGCGTGCCGCCTCTTCGTAAGCCCGCAGGGCGCCTTCTTCGTCGCCGGCCGCTTCGGCCTTGGCCGCTAGTCCAACAAGCTTTTTTGCGAGTTTCGGGTCGGGTTTCACAACGGCGAATGGATCTTGCGCGGGTTTGCCGCCAGACGCGCCGGTTTGCGCCGGCAATTGCCCACACAGCAGCAGCCCAGACAGCATCAGCGACAGCGCAGGGCGCAAGGTGGCAGCAAGCATTCTCATGGTTAGACGCAAACAACTATTCTACCGTGTGGAAAGGGAAGGAAGGGTGAGCTTGACGAAGGAAAAGGGGGAGGGTAAACTAACATTGTTGTTGCAAACGATTTTCATCTGGAGTTCCCGTGCTTTCCGCTTTTCTCATCGCCCTTCGTGAAGGCGTCGAAGCGGCACTCGTTGTCGGTATCATCCTGGTCTATCTGTCGCGCACCGGGCGCGCCCATCTGGCCCGCTATGTGTGGGGCGGCGTGGCCAGCGCCGTGGCGCTAAGTCTTGCGGCTGCAATTGCTTTGGAGCGTTTCCAGATCAGTGAAGACGGCTTTGAAGGCTTGCTCTTGCTGGTGGCTGCCGTCTTCGTGGTCACCATGATCCTCTGGATGAATCGCGTGGCGCGGCACCTGAAAAAGGAAATTGAGCAAAAAGTCGAGAGTTACGCGGAGCGTGCCGGCAAAGCCGCTGGATGGGGTATCGCGCTATTCGTTTTCCTGATGGTGCTGCGTGAAGGAGCGGAACTCGCGTTGATTCTGCGCGCGGTGGAGATGTCCACGGAAGGGCTGCAAACGTGGATTGGCACAGGCGTGGGGATTGGCGCGGCGGTGGCGGTGGGAGTGTTCTTTTTCAAGGGGACGCTGAAGGTGCCGTTGCACCGCTTTTTCGCGGTCACCAGCGCGATCCTCATGCTGGTTGCGATTCAACTGGCAGTTACCGGTTTGCACGAATTGAGCGAGGCGCGCTGGCTGCCTTCCAGCAAGGGCGAGATGGCCCTGCTGGGGCCGATCGTGCGCAATGAATTGTTCTTCTTCATTTTTGTGTTTGGTGCCGCGGCGCTGATGATTTTCCGCGAGTGGCAATCGGCCTCGCACGCCAAGGCGGCGACCGTCGCGACAACGGACGCAGAGCGGCGCCTGCTGGAAGCCCAAAACCGGCGGCAGCGGCGCTGGATGATTGCGGCCGCCGTAATGAGCCTGAGCGTGATCCTGGCGCTCACGGCCGATTTTATTTATGCGCGGGTGAATGCGGCGCCGGTGCAGGCGAAGCCCGTGGAAGCGGTGAACAATCTTGTGCGCATTCCGGTGGCGGAAGTGCAGGATGGCAACCTGCATCTGTTTTCGATCAACGTGAATGGCCAGGCTATCCGGTTCATGGTGATCAAGAAGCCGGGCGGCTACGGCACGGCGCTGGATGCCTGCCTGATCTGCGGCGCGGAAGGCTACCGCCAGGAAGGGCAGAACGTCATTTGCCGGCATTGCGCCTCGGCCATCTACATTCCTTCGATTGGACAAAAAGGCGGGTGCAATCCCATCGGATTTGCATCGCGCGTGGATGGCGACACGATTGTGATTGATGTTTCGGCCCTGACGAAATCCGCGGAGGAGATTCCGAAGTAGGGAAAGAGCAGTTGTTCGGGCAGCTTGCTGAAAAACCCCGCACTTCAGGGGGTCGGAGCTTTAGCTCCGACATCAAGTGCCTGGGCACCATTGGGCTTTAGCCCCTGAGGAAATGGGTTTGAGACTTTTCTGCAGCCCCTCTTTGCCATGCCGCGGCCGCAGACCTCAATCCGGCTTTAGCCACTGGGGGCTGCTTTCTGATGATAGGCGATTTTTTGGTTCTGAACCGACACAGGTTTTCTGACCAGGTGAAATGTTCCTTCGACTTGTAGCAGATTCATTTACACGCCGGCCACGCCGTAAGTTGTTGACCATGGCCGCGCTCGCGCTGGGGATGGCCGTGGCCACGGCGGCGCTGAGCGTGTCGCTGGACGTGGGCGACCGTCTGGCCCAGGAATTCCGCAGCCTTGGAGCGAATCTGCTGGTGACGCCGCTGGCGGATTCCTTGCCGCTGGAAATTGGCGGCGTGGATTACCGCCCAGCAAACGCGGGAGCGTACCTGCCGGAAGCGGACTTGGGCAAGCTGAAGACGATTTTCTGGCGCTTCAACATCATGTCCTTCGCGCCGATCCTGGAGACCTCGGTAAAAGTAGGGAATCCTGCGTCTGTTCCGGAGATTTCCAACTATGTTCCCACCATGGAAGTCAGGATCCTCGGTACTTGGGCGCAACATGCGGTCGCAATTCCCGATGGCACCACTTATGTCACGGGAATTGAACAGACAAACCCCTGGTGGCATGTGGATGGCCGTTGGTTTGCGGACAATGCGGCAGAGTGCGTTGTGGGCTCGAAGTTGGCTAAGCGGCTCGGACTCTCGGTTGGTGGCGAACTAATGCTCTTTCAGCCCATCGGTACAACTATTGATGCCTCCTCTCAACATCTCAAAGTTGTCGGCTTGCTCGAAACGGGCAGCGATGAAGATGATGAGGTTGTCGCGCCATTATCTTTGGTTCAAGCGCTAGCAGGCAAACCGGGGCAGTACCGGCGCCTGTACGTGAGCGCGCTGACCAAGCCCGAAGATGCGTTCGCCCGAAAAGATCCCAAGACCATGACGCCGGCGGAATTTGACACCTGGTACTGCACTCCATACATCAGCGCGATTGCACTGCAAATCAGCGAAGAGCTGAAGGGTACCGACGTGCGCGTGATCCGGCGCGTGGCCGAAGGCGAAGGCAACATCTTAACGCGCGTGCGCACATTGTTGTGGCTGGTGACGTTCGCGGCGCTGCTGGCCTCGGCCTTGGCCGTGGGAGCTTCGGCGGCCGCATCGGTGATCGAGCGCCGCACGGAGATTGGCCTGATGAAGGCGCTGGGTGCAAGCTCGGGACTTGTGGGTGTGTTGCTGGCCGCGGAACAGTTGCTGCTGGCGTTTGTGGGAGGCGGGATCGGCTACGCGCTTGGCATTGTATTGGCGCGCTCGCTTGGTGAACGGATTTTCGGTTTTGCCCCGGTGCCCAAGCTGTTCGTTCTTCTGATTATTCTTGGGCTTGCGGCGGTGATCACGCTCTTGGGCAGCGCGTTTCCCCTGCGCCGGGCTTCGCGCTACGATCCCGCGCCGATTTTGCGAGGCGAGTGATGCCAACCACCGCAATGTTCTGGCGCATTGTGCGGCGGTTGCTGACCGCGAATTATGCCCGGCTGTTCGTGATTTTGCTGGCGCTGGGCGCTGGCGCGGCGGTCACCTCGGCGCTTCTGAATCTTCAGATTGACGCCAAGCGCAGGCTGACCACGGAATTTCGCGCGCTGGGGGCAAACGTGATCGTGGCGCCGCGCGACGCCGGCACGGACGGAAATGGCGCAACGCTGGACGAGGCGGTGCTGGGGCAATTACCCGAGCATCACGAAGACAAGCCAGTCCCGGCGGTAGCTTTTCTCTACGTAATCGGCGAAATCGCCAAATCAGGAGAGATTCACTTCGAGCCCGCAGTGATCGCGGGCACGGAGGGGCACGGCTTGACCGAAATTCGCCCGGGCCGGAGGAGCGAGTATGTCGCGGCGTTGGAACGCGATCCGGAGGCGTGTGAAGTCGGCGCCAAGGCCGCCACGCAATTTGCGGTGCATGCGGGAGACTCGCTGCAACTCCGAAATGAAGGACGCACAGCGGCCTGCAAAATATTTGCAGTGGTGGCCACAGGCGGGCCGGAAGACGCGCAGATCTTCACGCGCCTCGGCACCGCGCAAGCTCTTGCGAATTTGCCCGGGCGCATCAGCCTGATCCAACTCAGCGTGACGGGCACACCCGATTCGTTGAACAGGTTCATCGCCGATCTCGGGCAGAGCCTTCCGGACGTGGACGTTCACGGCATCAAGCAACTCGCCGAAGCGGAAGGCCGTATCTACAACCGCATCAGCGGCCTGCTTTCCGCAACGGTGATACTCGTGCTGATTCTAACTTCCCTGTGCGTGATGGCGGGCATGAGCAACGTAGCCATCGAACGAAAAAATGATGTCGGCTTGATGAAGGCGATTGGCGGCTCGGTGCGGCGCGTGGTGCGTTTGTTCCTCGCCGAAGCCATTCTCATGGGGATTGTCGGGGGCTTGTTGGGATCGGCGATCGGGTTGGGGATTTCGATCTGGCTGGGAAAAGCGGTGTTCGGCGTGGCTGCACAGCCGCGCTGGATTGTGTATCCTTTTTCTGTGGTCATCACCGTGGTTGTTTCCATTGCCAGCGCGTTCCCGTTGCGACGGCTGGCCAGCATACGTCCCGCGTCGGTATTCCGAGGTGAAGCGTGAGTTCGCAAGTGGTGATCGAATCGCTGGTGAAGGAGTACGGAACGCTCCGCGCGCTGAACGGCATCTCCGTAAAAATCCAGGCAGGGGAGTGGGTGGCGCTGATGGGCCCCTCGGGCTCCGGCAAGACCACGTTGATCAATATTCTTGGCGGATTGGATGCTCTCACCTCGGGCCACGTGATCGTGGATGGAGTGGACTTGGCGAACCTGGGCGAAAGCGAACTGGTGCGCTATCGCGCGGAGAAGATCGGGTTTGTGTTCCAGCAGTTTCACCTGGTGCAATACCTGACCGCGCTCGAAAACGTGATGCTGGCGCAATACTTTCACAGCATCACGGACGAACCGCAGGCCTCCGAAGCGCTGAAACGCGTGGGGCTCAGCCATCGCATGACGCACCTGCCTTCGCAACTTTCCGGTGGCGAGCAGCAACGCGTGGCCATCGCGCGCGCGCTGATCAATCAGCCGAAGCTGATCCTTGCCGATGAGCCGACTGGCAATCTGGATGAAGCGAACGAGGAGATCGTGCTTGCATTGTTCCGCGAGCTGCACAGCGCGGGCCACACGATCCTGATGGTCACGCACGATCCGGATATTGCGCAGCAGGCGGACCGGCGCATCGAGTTGGCGCACGGGCACCTGGCGGTGGACCAGCGCGTCTCCATGGACGATGGCATTCACTTCGATCACTTGCTCGAACAAATCTGGGTGTCTGGCGAAGAAGGCAACAAGGCCGACGTGCAGCACATCCGCACGCCCGGCGGAGTGGATCCCGTGCGCACGCTAGCGCGAATGGAGGATCTACAACTGGTGCACGTACAGGATCATGAGGTGCAACTGACCAAGCGAGGCGAGAGCCGCGCGCGCGATGTGGTCAGGCGTCACCGCCTTGCCGAAAGATTGTTTAAGGACACGTTCCGTATTGACGATCACGAGGCGCACACACAGGCCTGCAAGTTCGAGCACATCATCAGCCCGGAACTCGACCAGCGCATCTGCTCCTTTCTGGGCCATCCCACCACGTGCCCACACGGCAACCCGATTCCTCCTGGCGATTGCTGCAACCATAAGGAAAAAGAAAACGGCCGCTGATCCTGCTCCTCTACTGGGCCGGTCTTTGCACCGGCGACTCTTGGGCCTCTCTTGCCTTCGTAGGGGCGCAGCACGCTGCGCCCCATGTCCGCAAGCCATTTGCGTCTCGGCTGCTCGGCCCATTTGGAGTGAGGTGGCTTGCCGCCGCTTTTGCGTGGTACACATCTCCGCGAAATCGCTTTTTTCAGCGAGCACCGTTTCTCATTGGAACCTTCTCGCAGTAGACTGTTAACTGAAAACCGATAACTGATAACCGATAACTCTTTTCCCCCATGCCTATACCCATTGACCAGCGCAAGAAACCCACGGCCGTGAAAATTCACGTGAAAACGGGCGCGGGTGTGGACATCGCATGGGCCGACGGCCACGAGAGCCACTTCGATTTTCCCTATCTCCGGGACAATTGCCCGTGCGCCACGTGCAACGACGAGCGCGGTAAGAAACAGGCCTTTGCGGGGAGTAGTCCCGCCCCCTCGGCCGTGTTGCCCATGTTCAAGCCCAAGCCGCGCGCGCAGTCGGCGACGCAGGTAGGGAATTACGCCATCCAGATCAACTTCAATGATGGCCACTCCACGGGAATTTTCAGCTACGATTATCTCCGCTCGATGTGCCCCTGCGCGGATTGCGCCAGGGATTTTCGCAGCACCACCACCTAGCCAGCCTTTCTCGCGACATCCAATTCTGCCCGCTCTGCACGCAGCAAGGCACGCTGTCATCCTAGGGACGCCGCCCTTTGCCTTCGTAAGGGCGCAAGACTCTCTACCCTGAGTTGCGAAGGGCTGCGCCCCATGTCCGCAACCGCTCTGGGTCTTGGCTCCTCGCCCCATTTGGAGTGCGGCGGCTTGTTTACCCTGAGCTTCGAAGGGCCGCCGCTTTTACGGCCGCCCGCTCCGCCGACAAACCATATTTATGAGGAGTTTGAAGTTCGGGACCCGCTTTCACTTCAGCTTGATGTTCTGATTTACGCGGAACAAGTTCGCCGGGTCGTAGCGCTTCTTGATCTTCGCCAGTCGGTCGTAATTCCTGCCGTACGTCGCCCGGATGCGATCTTCGCCCTCCTCCATCATGAAATTGATGTAAGCACCGCCGGCGGAGTATGGATGGAGCTCGCTCCAATACTCCTTCGCCCACGTGGAGATTTTTTCCTTGTTCGCGGGGTCCGGATCGACCCCGACCATCACGGCGGCCCACATCGCGTCGCGGTAACACCACGGCGTTGCGCTGTTCTTGATCCGGCTCGCCGCGCCGTTGATCGGGTACATGTGCATAGTCGACTGCATCGTCGGCAACTTCGCCGCGTGCTTCAGATGCAGCGCGATGGCTTCGTCCGGGAGCGTGCGCACGAAATCGGCTTTCCAATACCATTGCAGGCCCGGCGGATAGAGACCATCGAACAGACTTTGCAGCACCGGATGCGGAATCGGGCCAGCCATGTCGAGCGCAGGAGCCTTGAAGCTCCGGATCGGCTTGAACACCTTCTCAGCCTTCTTGATTGGTCCGGTGTAGCACCACACGATGCCGCACATCTTCTTGTTGTGCAGGTGTTCGGGGAACGGCGGCCCCGGCGGCACGGTTAGGAAAGCAAAGAACCCATAGACGTCATCGGGCGCCTTCGCGATGAAGCTGCGGTACCAGCGCATCATCTCCGCCGCGTCTTCCATCCGCCACAGCATCGGCCCGCCGTAATCCGTGTGCACGGGTTGCGCCTTGAACAGAAACGACGTCACGACGCCGAAGTTGCCGCCCCCGCCGCGCACCGCCCAGAACAGGTCGGTATTCTCCTTGGCGCTGGCGGTGACGAAGCGCCCGTCGGCCAGCACCATTTCGACGCCCAGCAGATTGTCGATCGTCAGGCCGTACCGCCGCGTCAAGTAACCGATCCCACCTCCCAAGGTCAGTCCGGCCACTCCGGTTGTCGAAATAACGCCAGCAGGAACCGCGAGACCGAACGCGTGCGTCGCATGGTCCACGTCGCGCCACAGCGTGCCGCCGCCGGCCAACACGGTCTTCTTCTTCGGGTCCACGCGAACATAGTTCATCGGCGAAAGATCGATCACCAATCCGTCATCGCACACTCCCAACCCGGCCGCGTTGTGCCCGCCGCCGCGGATAGCCACCAGCAGCTTCTGCTCGCGGCCGAACTCTATTGCCGTCATGACGTCGGCCACGTCGGCGCAGCGCGCAATCAGTCGCGGGTGCCGGTCGATCATCCCGTTGTACACCTTGCGAGCCTCGTCGTAAGTGGGATCGCCTGGCTCGATCAGCCCTCCGCGCAGGCTGGCCCTGAAAGCTGCAATCATCGCTTCGTTCAGCATCTTTACCTCGATCTCCGAAAATTTGACCTCATTCACTGCGATTGGGTTCATTGTGGCGGCATGGGGCGTCATCGGGCAAACCCTGCGTCATCCGCCATTCTAGCCAGAATCTCCGATTTGGACCCGTGGTCCGCACATCCTACGCTTCTCCTGCCCTGGAGACAACGAATTTTCCACCAGAGCCAGCACCGTCGATACCCCATGAATAAGCCAACTCCTGATGAACGCATAAACCGGAAACTCTTCCACCACCCCGATCTTCGCCAACTAGACTTGCTCCAGAAAAGGTGCGAGCATGGAAATCGCAGGTCAATAGTCCTTCTAACGAATGAGCAGCTCTCCCCAAAACCCGGCTGCCCAGAGCCGCCTGGGTAATGGAATTCCGCGTGTTCTGGTTGCCACCACCGCGCTGCTGAGCTTTATCTCCTTCTGGCGCGCGGCAGCCATCGTCTTGAACGACCTTGCTTCCTCGGCCTACTACGCCGGTGGCGAAGCCGAGGGCTACATCGGCAAGGCCGCGCCGTGGTTCATCCTCGGCATCATGCTGTTTTCCTATTGCGTGCGCGCGATCTACGTCGAGAGTTGCAGCATGTTCGTGCGCGGCGGCGTGTACCGCGTGGTCAAAGAGGCCATGGGAGGCACGCTGGCAAAGTTCAGCGTCTCCGCCCTGATGTTCGACTACATCCTGACGGGCCCGATCAGCGGCGTGTCCGCGGGCCAGTACATCGTCGGCCTCATCAACGAAACCTCCGATTACCTCCACATCGGGTTGCACATCGCGCCGGGTATAGGCGCGGCGTGCTTCGCGATCATGTGCACCACCTATTTCTGGTGGTACAACATCAAGGGCGTACACGAATCCAGCCAGAAGGCCATGCGCATCATGCAGATCACGACGGTGATGGTCGTGATCCTGATCAGTTGGTGCGTGTACACCGTGCTGATCCGCCACCCGGCATTGCCCCCGATCCCAACTCCCCAAAACATCAAGCTGGGTCCCAACGCCATGGGCTGGCTCTATGGCATGAAATTCGCCCACATGGCCGCGATGATTGCGATTTTCGTCGGGTTGGGGCATTCGGTGCTGGCGATGAGCGGAGAAGAATCGCTGGCGCAGGTGTACCGGGAAATCGAGCATCCGAAACTGCCGAACCTGAAGAAGACGGGGCTGGTGATCTTCATCTACAGCCTGGTGTTCACGTCTCTGGTGTCGTTCTTCGCGGTGATGATCATCCCGGACGCGCAGCGGCAGCATTTTCTGGAGAACCTGATTGGCGGGCTGGCCATGAACCTGGAAGGCCCATTCCTGTTACGGTTAGTCTTTCACGGGTTTGTGGTCGTCGTGGGCACCCTGATTTTGGCGGGCGCGGTGAATACGGCGATTGTGGGCTCCAACGGCGTGCTGAACCGCGTCTCCGAAGATGGCGTGCTCGCGGACTGGTTCCGCCAGCCGCACCGCAAGTTCGGCACCTCCTACCGCATCATCAACACCATCGCAGCGCTCCAAATTCTGACCATCATCATCAGCCGGGGCCAAGTGACCTTCCTGGCCAACCTTTACGCTTTTGGCGTGATCTGGAGTTTTGCGATGAAAGGGCTGGCGGTGCTGGTGTTGCGCTACACCCACCCGGGCGACCGCGAATACCGTGTCCCCTTGAACTTCCGGATCTTTGGGGTGGAGCTCCCGCTCGGGCTGAGTTTGATCACCCTCACGCTGCTGGGCATCGCGGTCGTGAATCTATTCACGAAGCCCGAAGCGACGGTGGCTGGCGTTACGTTCTCCATCTTCCTGTTCATCGTGTTCACGGTATCGGAGCAATACACCCGCCATGCGCGAGGCAGTATACAGCATGTGGAGATGGACCAGTTTCACCTGGCCATGGAAAGCGAGCTTACCCCGGAATCGGTGGGCGCGCGCGCCGGGAATATCCTGGTGCCGGTCAGCAATATCCACGCGCTCTACCATTTGGGCAATGTGCTGGAACGTCTGAAACCCGGGCGCCGCGATGTTGTCGTCTTGCACGTGCGCCTGTTGCGCCGGTCCGCATCGGGTGAATACGATCTGGAAGCCGAACAGCTTTTTGGAAGCATCGAACAGCAGTTGTTTTCGCAGGCGCTTTCTATCGCGGAAAAACGGGGCAAGAGCGTGCGCCTCGCGGTGGTGGCGGCAAGCAACTTGTGGGACGGCATCCTGCGCGCCGCCACCAGCCTGCAATCCAGCACCATTGTGCTCGGCCATTCGCCAAAGGAGACAACGGAAGAGCAGGCCCGGCTGATAGGGGATGCCTGGGAGAAGCTGGGCGATCCCAAACCGCAGTTCAACCTGGAAATTCATCTTGCCACTGGCGACAAGGTGTACAAAGTGCTGGGCCCGCACGCGCCGAACCTCACGGCGAACGAAGTGAATCTGCTGCACCGGCTGTGGCTGCGATTTAGCGAGTCCACCGCGCCACTGGAATTCCACCACCATGATGTGGTCCACTTCGCGCTCGAAGAAGTGCAGAAAGAACTGGAGGATGGGCACGAGGAAGAGATCCTGACACGGCTGCGCGCCCACCTGGAATCCAACCTAAAAAAGCCGCCGCCGAAGAACTAACCGGACTTTCTCGCCAATTGCAAATTCGCCCGCTAAATGCCCACGCTGGAAAATCCTTTGTACCGGCCGCCTTCTGAGGCGGGCGCCTTTGGCCCGTGGCACAGTCACTCCTATTTACCCTGAGACGCGAAGGGTCTGTGCTCTTGGGTTTCCCCAGCCAGGTAGCGGCCACCTTCAGGTGGCCCTCTTGGGGTCTGCTCTTTCTTGCCTTTGTAGGGGTCCAGCACTGCTGGACCCTATCTCGGCAAAGCGCAATGCATAAGAGGTCCGCGGCGGAACTGCCCCATCTCTCCGCAGCCCTCGCTGTCCGTCCTGATTCGCGTCAGAAATATGCCCTACACCGCGCTCGTGCAATGCCCGCACTTTTTCGCCGCGACGGGAATGGGCATGGCGCACTGCGGGCAATCCTTCGTCGTGACCGGTGGCGGTGGCGGCACGGGCTTCGGCATCCAGCGATTCACGGAACGCACCACCATGAAGATCGCAAAGGCCACGATCAAAAAATTGATGATCGTGTTGATGAAGTTGCCGTAGTTGAATGTGGGAGCGCCTGCTGCCTTGGCGGCCGCGAGCGTGTCAAAGTGCTTATCGCTGAGATTCAAAAACAGGTTGGAAAAATCGACATGGCCCAGCACGCGTCCCAGCGGGGGCATGAGGACATCATCCACCAGCGAAGCCACGATCTTGCCGAACGCCGCCCCGATAATCACGCCGACAGCAAGGTCCAAAACACTGCCGCGCATGGCAAATTCCTTGAATTCTTTAAACACGAGTCTTCTCCTTATAGAAGAAATGAGAAATGTAATTCGGTTCCTCGGGCGGATTCCCTGGTTTGGAAAAGGCTACCGCTGGCCCCGCATTATAGCGAAAGCAACGCTAGGAGTGACGGAAAATTAGGAGGGAACCAAAGATGCCTCTGAGGATCAACACCAAACCCGCAAGCGCCAATAATTTTCCGACCCAGAGAAAAGGGACACGCGTTGCCACGAGCATGATCGCACCCAAAAGCAGCAGCGACAATCCGCGGTTCCATTTCTGCCAGCGGGCCCGCCATTGCCCGGGCCTGGCGAGCGCCAGCAGGCCCCAGGCCAGCAAGGCGACGCTGAGGACGAGCCAGGAAACGCTCTGGCGATCGAAATAAATACGCCCGCTGACTCCCAACCACACTACGAGAGTCCCCAGGAGCAGAAACACAAGTTCCACCATGAGTTCCGTGAGGCGCGCGGGAGAGAGCATAGGCGACCTACGGCACGCGTTCGATGCGCAACTTCTGGATGACCACGGGTGTGCGCGGGCGGTCCATCGAATCGCGGGGCACATTGGAGATTTTGTCGGCGATGTCCTGGCCTTCGACGATCTCGCCGAAAATAGTGTGGCGATTATCGAGGTGCGGCGTGGCCGCAACGGTGATAAAGAACTGGCTGCCATTGGTGCCGGGGCCGGCGTTGGCCATGGAGAGTTTGCCGGGCTTGGAATGGCGCAGCGACGCATGGAACTCGTCCGCGAAGTTGTAGCCAGGCCCACCGCGGCCGTCTCCCTTCGGGCATCCGCCCTGAATCATGAACTGGGGAATCACGCGGTGGAAGATCAGGCCGTCATAGTAATTGCGTTTTTCTTTCTTGCCGGTGGTGGCGTTGACAAATTCCTTCGTGCCCTCGGCCAACCCGATGAAATTCTCCACCGTCTTGGGAGCTTCCTTCTCAAACAGCCGGCAAACGATATTGCCCAGCGATGTCTCGAAAACTGCGTAGGTCCCTGCCGCTCGCGCCATCTGTTCTCCTTTGTCTAAGTCTGCTGACCCATCGTACACGACGTGCTCGTGCTTCGGCTACTCGGGCGGCGGAGATTTACCAGCCCTTCTGCTTGCGAAGCTGGGTGATGTGCGCGGTGTGATGTTTCCCGTGCCAGGTATACAGAAACAACAGCCAGTCCAGATTTTTGACGCCGTGATCCGGATGAAGCAAAGTGCGGGCGTACTGCTCCGTCTTTACGGAGCGCAACAATCGCACCCAGCGTTCGTGCAGCGGTTCCAGGAGCCTCAGCGAAACTTCCACTGGCGCGCTCCGAGCATCCTCGAGATTAGCCCATGCGCTTTCTTCGTAGGGCTTGATGGTTGGCTGGGTTTCTGTGAGCGCGAGGCGCCACCTGACGTAGGCGTTCATGTGGCTGTCCACAAGATGGTGAACCACCTGGCGCACGGTCCATCCGCCTTCGCGATAGGGAGTATCAAGTTGCGCGTCGCTGAGTCCGGCAACTGCGGCCCGGACTTTGGCGGGAGTGGCGGCAATATCGTCGATCGCCGCCTGCCGCAACGCTGGCGTTACTTCTTTGGGTAGCTCAAATTTCCCGATGGGATAACGCGGATCCATGCAGCAGCCTCCTCGCAAAATGGGGAATTGACTTTGTACTGTAGATAGATGCCCCGTACGCTGTCTATCGGTATAGGCAGGGAAGCCTCGCCAAATTGGCTGCTTTGTGCTGGAGCAGGTTGGAAAGCAATTACGAATTTGCGAGGCTTCTTTGTGTCAGGATTTGCCGGTACGCCACTCGCTGACCTGGCGCGAGGCAATCGAAGCGAGGAATAGCAGAACGCCGCCACGCAAAAATGTGTAATAGGTAATGGGCGCACCCTCGGCGGGCACGAGGTTTGGCCAGATGCCAATGGCCGCCAGCGCGCGAAAGACAATCGTGAGCAGAGCGCACACGATACCCAGCCAATAGCTGACCACGGCTATCTGTTTCTCCATCGCATGCCCCCTGAAAAGCGAATATTCCCGGATGGAAGTGACCTTGCTTAAATCCTGCACCCGGCCCCAGTCAGCGTCAATAGTCCGCGCTTGCGCGGCTTTCCATACCTGCACTTTCCTGTATGGGCGAGGATGTTACAATCATCATTCGCTCTGTACCTCCGGGCCCCGGTTGAGAATCCAATTAGCGGAGCCATGCGCATGCACAAGGTCGTGATTATCGGAAGTGGTTGTGCGGGGCTGACCGCGGCGATCTACGCCGCGCGCGCCAATCTGAGCCCGCTCGTCCTAGAAGGGCACGAACCCGGTGGGCAGCTCTCCCTCACCACCCATGTGGAGAATTTCCCCGGCTTTCCCGATGGCATTCTGGGCCCGGAATTGATCGAGAATATGCGCAAGCAAGCCCAGAAATTCGGCGCGCAGTTCAAAGCGGGCGCGGTGAGCGAGGTCGATCTTACAAACCGGCCGTTCAAAATCAAGGTGGGTAATGAGGTCTACGAAACGAAATCGCTGATTGTGGCCGCGGGAGCCTCGGCGCGTCTTCTCGGGCTGAAGGGTGAAAAGGAGCTGATCGGCCGGGGGCTCTCCACCTGCGCCACGTGCGACGGGTATTTCTTCCGTGGCAAACCCATTGCGGTCGTCGGCGGCGGGGATTCCGCGATGGAAGAGGCCAATTTTCTGTCGCGCTTTGCCAGCAGGGTGTACCTGATCCACCGGCGGAATGAATTTCGCGCCTCGAAAATCATGATTGATCGCGCCAAGGCGAACCAGAAGATCAAGTTTGTCACGCCGTATGTAGTGGCGGAAATTCTATCGCCCACCGGACTGGTGAACGGCGTGCTCCTACATCAAACGCAAACCGGAGAAAAACGGGAAATCGCGCTGGATGGCGTGTTCGTGGCCATCGGCCACGATCCCAATTCGATGGCTTTCCGCGGCAAGCTGGAGATGGACGAGAACGGCTACCTGATCGCGCGTCACGGCAGCCTGACCAGCGTTCCGGGAGTTTTTATCGCTGGCGATGTGCAGGACCATCGCTACCGCCAGGCAGTCACCGCGGCGGGCTCCGGCTGCATGGCGGCAATGGACGCGGAAAAGTTCCTGGAAGAGCACAAAGACTAGCTTGCCACTAGCCTCGCCGGGTATCAACGGGCATAATCAGACTGTCCATGCTCCGCACGATTCTTCTCAAACTCTCCGACAGTAAGGGTCTCGCGCACTGGGTTACTTCCAACCCGACTACACGGCGCATGGCGCTCCGATTTGTTGCGGGCGAAACATTGGATGCGGCGATTGCAGCGGCGCGTGCGTGCAACCACGCGGGAATGGCCGTGACCCTGGATTGCCTGGGCGAAAACGTGGCCACTCCGGCGGACGCCCAGAAGGCGCGCGACACCTATTTGAAGATTTATGACCGCATCGCCGGGGAAAAGCTGAACGCCAACGTCTCCTGCAAATTGACGCAACTCGGGCTGGACCTCAGCGTGGAATTCTGCGAAGGGCTGGTGCTTTCGATCGCGGAGCGCGCCGCGGCGTATGAAAGCTTTCTGCGCATTGATATGGAAAGCTCGGTGTATACGCAACGGACCGTGGAGCTGGTGAAACGCGTGCGCCTGCAATCGCCGGCGATGGGTGCGGTAATCCAGTCTTATCTCTACCGCAGTGAAAGCGACGTTCACGACCTGTTGTCTTATGGCTGCCGCATACGCCTGTGCAAGGGCGCGTACAAGGAGTCCATCGACGTGGCCTATTCGCGGAAAGCCGATGTGGACGCGAATTTCCTCCACCTGATGCGCCTGCTGCTTTCTAGCGGCTTTTATCACGGCATTGCCACGCACGATCCGCGCATGATCGCGGAAACCATCCGGTGGGCGGCGGAAAAAAAGATCTCCAAGGACGATTTTGAGTTTCAGATGCTGTACGGGGTTCGCACGGACGTGCAACGCCAGTTGTTGCGGGATGGCTACCGCTTGCGGATTTACGTGCCCTTCGGGACCGAGTGGTTTCCCTATTTCATGCGGCGGCTTGCGGAGCGCCCAGCCAATCTGGGCTTCTTCCTGCGGATTTTCTTCCGCTCCTGAGCACACCCGCGCGCCAGGGCCGCCCTGGCTTCTTTGGAGTGCGGCGGCTCGCCGCCGCTTTTACAGCTGCAAGCCCCGCCGACAATCTGTAATCTCTCTCCGCCCCTCTTTAGGAGGCCGCGGCTTCAGTTTACCCTGAGCTTCGAAGGGCCCGGGCGCAGCGCAGTTCAGCTTAGCGTTTCCCCCGGCTTAGTGGCATGGAGTTCCAGCCCCGCGATGTCCTTCGTTTCGGCGCGCAATCCTTCCGGCGTGCCCGTCAGCATCGGAAAAGTTGCGTAGTGCATGGGAATGACGTGTTTGACGCCGAGCAAGCGTATGGCGAACGCGGCTTCGCGAGGCCCCATCGTAAAGATGTCGCCGATGGGCAAAAACGCCAGGTCCGGCTTATAAATCTCGGCGATCAGCTTCATGTCACCGAAAACGGCGGTATCTCCCGCATGATAAAGAGTAACTCCGCCAGGGAGATTCACGATGAACCCGGCTGGCTCACCCGCGTAGAGCCTCTCTCCATTTTCATCGATGGAACTGGAGTGGAAGGCGTGGGTCATGGTCACCTTGAAGTCGCCCACCTGCTGCGTGCCTCCCTTGTTTCCCGGGAGGCATTGACTGCCCAGTCCTTTGGAATTCAGATAAAGATAGATTTCAAAGTTAACGACGATCTTGGGTTTAAACTGTTTGCCCAGCGCCAGGAGATCGCCCAGGTGATCGCTGTGCGCATGCGTAAGAAAGATGGCATCCAAACGTGAGAGCTTTTTGAGAGATTCCGGGCATTTCGGGTTCGTGTTGACCCATGGGTCAATCAACGCGAACTGCCCGCCGGGCGTGGTGATCCCAAAAGTGCTGTGACCGAAATAGGTAATTTTGTTGCCCTTCAGATTCAACATGCCTGCCTCCTTCTAACCTTCAAATTGCGCTAAGGGACGACGATGAAACAGTTTTCTACGTGTTTTCCCGCCCCGCTCTCTGCTCACTTGGATAACAGGCTGCGGATCGCAGCATCGTAGGTGTCGTGATCGCTGGCGCCGAAGACATGTCCGACCTGCCTGCCATCCTCCGCATAAAAAAAAGTAGCAGGGAGCGAGCCGTTATAGCCTGGCATCACGGCTTCGGAAAAGGCGTCCTCATCGCCCTTCTTTTTCCGGTAGTTCGGAAAAATGGGCTTATTGCGGGCCAGGAACCTCCGCATCAGGATGAGGTCGCCATCCTGATCGAAGTTGACGCCCACGACCTGCAAGCCTTTGGGAGCATACTGCTTGGCTAGCTCGTTGAGCATGGGGTACTCGTCGCGGCAGGGTTCGCACCAGGTCGCCCAAAAGGTCACCAGCAACGGCTTGCCTCTGTATTGCTGCAAAATCTTCTGGTATCCCTGGGCGTCAATGAGTTCGGGATCCTTCGGGGCATGGGTCTGCGTGGTAGCCAGCGCGATCCCCGCTGATACCGCGAAAGCAATAAACAGAGCCCTGATTCTCATGCTCACTCCGCAGGCCCCTATTTTAGCGCGTTTGGACGGGTTGAGAATCTTGCACCACCCACGTAGAATTGAGTGTAGGTACTTGTGACCTGGCAGTGCCTGAATCGAGTTGTCTTCCGCCGGTTCCGCTGAGCAGGTCCGGCCCGCTGCCTTCATCAAAGGAGATCTTGCATGGCCTACGTGATTGCCGAACCCTGTATCAACACCAAGGACACCGCTTGTGTTGATGTCTGCCCAGTGGATTGCATTCATCCGCGAAAGGACGAGGCGGCGTTCCAATCAGAGACGATGTTGTACATCAGCCCAGCCGAATGCATCGATTGCGGCGCTTGCGTGCCCGTGTGCCCCGTTACCGCCATCTTCGCGCTCGAAGATCTGCCGGAGAAGTGGCAGAAATTTACAGCGATAAACGCCCAGTGGTACGAAAAAAAGTAATCCTACATTTGCGCCGTATAGCCTGGCGCCTGCCTCTCGACGCGCCCCGAATCGCTCGGGGCGCGCTGCTTTTTGGCACCCACTCGTTGCTGTTCAGGCTGCTTTTTCCCCAGCTCTGACATCCAACGGTGTGAAAGAATCATGCCTTTGCGGGAGCTTTCTTTGCGCGCCTCCAAAATCCGCCACATAGTAATGGGCATCGCGATCGTTGCCTCTCTGCCGTGCTTCCTCTCCGCGCAGACACCCGCCCCGCTCACAGGCAATTACACCGGGACGCTGCAGGCCGGGGAAGCGCAACTGCACCTGGTGCTGCATCTGACAAAATCCGCGGAAGGCGCCTACCACGCCACGCTCGATAGCCTGGACCAGGGCGTGTACGCGATTGACGCGAGTTCCGCCAGCATTGCCGGTTCCACGTTGCAGCTCGAAGTCGCCTCTGTGGCCGCGCATTTCGAGGGCAAGTTTTCCGCCGATCATCGGATGATTGATGGCACGTGGTCGCAAGGAAGCGCGAGTCTGCCGCTAATGTTTCATCGGCAAGCGCCCGGCGCCTCTGCGCGCAAGCCCACGGAAGCTGTCTTCCCGGTCGAAGGCCTCTGGCAAAGCGCGCTGGAAACGCACGGGCTGCGGCTGCGTCTGCAATTGCACGTCTCGCATGACACGGAGGACCAGTTGATCGGGGCGCTTGACAGCCTGGATCAAGGAGTGAGCGGTCTGCCGGCCATCAATGTGCAACTCAAGGAAGCTGCTTTTCACTTTGAGATTCCCTCGTTGGCGGGCACCTTTGAAGGCACGCTGGATCCCGGCAAAAACAAGCTGAGTGGGAATTGGTCGCAAACGGGCGCGGAAGCGAGGCTCGAGTTTGTGCGCTCCGATCAGCCGCTGGAATTGCGGCGCCCGCAGAATCCCACGAAGCCATATCCCTATCGCGAGGAAGAGATTTCGTTTTCCAATGTGGCAGCAGGTGTTTCGCTGGCCGGCACGCTCACTCTTCCCAAAGGCTCCGGCCCCTTTCCCGCGGCATTGCTGATTGTAGGTTCGGGGCCGCACGACCGCGATGAGGCTCTGGCGAACCACCGGCCCTTTCTTGTGCTTGCGGACCACCTGGCGAGGAAGGGAATTGCCGTGCTGCGGTACGACAAACGCGGAATCGCCAAGTCCACCGGTTCCTCTGACAAAGCGACGACGCTCGACCTGGCGGCGGATGCGCAAACGGCCATCACTTACCTGAAAACCCGAAAAGAAATCGATCCGGCCAAGATCGCGCTGATCGGACACAGCGAAGGCGCGATGATTGCTCCCCTGATCGCTTCGCAAACCAAGGATGTGGCCTGGGTGGTGCTTCTTGCCGCTCCGGCCACCAAGGGCGAAGACACCCTGCTCAACCAGTCGGAGCTGATCGGTAGAGCCGGAGGGCTGACGGACGAACAACTGACAGCAAGCTTGGACTTCGATCAGGCCGCGTACGATTTGGTCCGTACAGAGAAAGATAGCGCGGTGCTGAACGAGAAGCTGAATGGCTTGGTGAAGGCAAGCGGTCTGGCCGCAGCCATGACGCCGGCGGTTCTGGAGCCGCAACTCCGCATGATGGAATCGCCGTGGTTTCGCTTCTTTCTGGATTACGACCCGCTTCCGAATCTCAAGGCGCTGCAAGTGCCCGTGCTCGCGCTCTACGGGCAGAAGGACCTGCAAGTGCCCGCGAAACCCAATCTGGCGTTACTGAAGCAGGCTTTGCAGGATGGCGGCAACAAAGATGCCGACGTGCGCGAACTTCCCGGCTTGAATCACCTTTTCCAGCACGCCTATTCTGGCACGCCCGTCGAATACGCGGCCATTGAGGAGACTTTTTCGCCGGAGACATTGCAGATTATCTCCGACTGGCTGCTGCACCACAGCAGCAACTAGAAGTCATCTCAGAATCGGATTCCGTCAGGGCACGGCTTCAGAGGTTGCGGAAAAAGTCCTTTCTTTAGGAGGCCGGGGCTTCAGCCCCGGCGTAAAGCCCTTCTCACCGGTGGTCTTTAGCCCCTGAAGAATATCTTTCCGATGTTTTTCGCAGCCTGTTTAGCCGTGCCGATGTGTGTTGTCCCCAAAACGAACATTGCCGGACCTCGGAGTGTTGTGGGAAACTCTGCACCACCATGCGCAATTTGAAACGGAACGCTCCTACATCCCGGGAATGATGAGCATATCTCCTACCAGCGCCGGGGATTCCACTTCACAGCGGGGAAGATGGCCAATCGCATTTTTGCTGGCGTTTGGCGTTATCATCAATTTCTTCGACCGCATCAACCTGTCGGTTTCCCAGGAAGCCCTGCATGCCTCCTTCGGCCTCTCCCTGATTTCGTTTGGCTATTTGGCCAGCGCCTTCAGTTGGAGCTATGCGGCGATGCAAGTCCCCGCAGGCTTGCTACTGGACCGGCTGGGGGTGCGCCGCGTGGGCAGGATCACCACATTCTTGTGGAGCGTGGCGTCGTTTTGCGCGGCGCTCTCGACCGGGCTGGTGGGACTGTTTGCCGCGAGGCTCCTTCTGGGCGTGGCGGAATCGCCCACCTTTCCGGCAAACGCCAAGGCCATCGGCCTATGGTTTCAGGAGCGGGAGAGAAGCCTGGCTATCGCCGTCACCGATGCAGCGGCAAAGCTTTCCTCGGCCATCGGCGTGCCGCTCATTGGCATACTTCTCCTGCATTTTGGCTGGCGCTGGAGTTTCGCCGCCACCGGTTTCTTCAGCCTGATTTATTTTGGCCTCTTCTGCCGGGTCTACCGCGATCCGGTGGAAGGACACAGTCCGCCGGCTGAACAGTCCGCATCCCCTGCCCATGGGAACGCGCGGCAAAACATTCCGGCGCGGGTAGCGCAGCAGGGCCTGATGAGATATTTGCTGCGCCTGTGGCAAAAAAGCTCACTGAGATATTTGCTGCGTCAACCAAAAGTGTACGGCCTGGCAATTGGCTGGGGGGCTTACAACTACAGCTTTTTTCTGCTGCTGAACTGGCTGCCCACCTATCTTTCCATTACGCTCCACGTGGATCTGCTGCACTCCGTGTTTTACACCAGCGTGCCGTGGCTGTTTGCGGCCATCACGGATTTTGTTGTGGGCGGATGGCTGGTGGACTTCCTCATCCAGCGGGGCTCGAACCCCACGCGCGTGCGCCAAACGGTCCTGCTGATTGGCACGGGCCTGGGGCTGGCGATCTGGGGAGCCGGCCGCGCGCAATCGCCCGCCGCTGCGCTCATTTGGATCAGCATCGCATTGGGAGGCTTAGCAGCGGCCGCCCCGGTGGCGTGGACCGTGCCATCGCTGATTGCGCCGCAAGGAGCTGTGGGAACAGTGGGCGGCCTGGCGAACTTCTGCGGTCAGCTTTCCGCCATTTCGGCGCCGATTGTCACGGGCTACATTGTCTCCGCAACGCATTCGTTCGCCGCCGCTTTCGCCATCGCGACCGCGGTTTTGCTTCTGGGCATTGCCAGCTACGCGTTGCTTCTGGGGCGCATGGAGCGGATTCCCGAACCTCCTCTGGCGGCTTAACCTGAAATCCGAAGTTGGCCATTTGCAGGCGAGCGCGTCTCGTTTTGTTTCAAATGATTATCCTGTGAAGACTCAGCTCCGCCGCAGCTGGCTTCTCCCACATCATCCACCGCACAAAATCTGTCATTTTGACCGGAGGGACGGCGCTTTTTGCCGTCCCGGAGCGGAGATACGGTTCTCCATCGCACGTTTTTTGTGCGATGAAATCCCTCTTCGACTTCGGATTTCAGGCTTAAGGGTTAATGCTGGGAACACTGTCTTTTCCATGGCACTTCTCTGAGCGGTGTCGGGTTATCATAGATAACGAAAGACCATGGCTGCCACCAACCCGCCGTTCCACCTCATCCTGATCATCCACGCGCACCAGCCGGCCGGCAATTTCGAGCACGTCTTTGAGGAATGCTACGAACACTGCTACCTGGCATTCCTCTCGCTTCTGGAAAAGCATCCTCGCATTCGCGCAGGGCTGCACTATTCCGGATCGTTGCTCCTGTGGATTGAGAAGAACCATCCCGAATACTTCGAGCGCCTGCGCCGCATGGTTGCTTCCGGCCAGATTGAATTGATCGGCGGAGGATTCTACGAGCCCATCCTCATTTCGATCCCGGAGGCGGATCAAAAGGAACAGCTCACGCGCCTGGCGGATTACCTGGAAAAGCATTTTGGTAAGCGGCCCACGGGAGCTTGGCTCGCGGAGCGCGTCTGGGAGCCGCAATTGCCATCGGCTCTGGCTGCGGCCAATATCGGTTACACCCTTGTGGATGACTTGCCCTTTCTTGCCGCGGGCTTCGAGCCAGAAGAGCTATACGGCCCATACATTGCCGAGGATTGCGGCAAGTCCGTCTGGCTTTTCCCGGGGCTGAAGGAGTTGCGTTACCTCATTCCATTCCGCGGGGTCGAGGAATCCATCGCCTATTTCAAAAAAGCCGCCCAGGTGCGGCCCGGCGGCGCGGCGGCTTTTGGCGACGACATGGAAAAGTTCGGCGTGTGGCCGGGAACGTTCGCACATTGCTATGAGGCCGGCTGGCTGGAGAAATTCTTTCAGGCCCTGGACGAAAACGCATCGTGGCTGAAGATATCCACGCCCAGCGACTACATCGCCTCCCACGTTCCGCTCGGGCGCGCTGATCTTCCCTCGGCTTCTTACGCGGAGATGATGGAGTGGGTGCTCCCCACCGAAACGCGTATGCGCTATTTTGCTCTGCATAAGGAATTCGCGGGGCGTCCGGACCTGCTCTCCTTTGTTCGCGGCGGCTCGTGGCGCGGATTCTTCCGCAAATATTCGGAAGCGAACCTGCTGCACAAGAAAATGCTGCGGGTTTCCGCTCGTGTAGCCTCTGTGCCATCGCGGCGCTCCAGCAGTGAACATTCTTCACTGTTGCAGGAAGCGCGTGATTGTATGTTGCGCGGGCAGGGGAATGACGCTTACTGGCACGGCGTGTTTGGCGGCCTCTACGCCCCGCATCTTCGGACGGAGGTTTGGCGCAAGCTCATTCGCGCGGAATCCCTGGCCGACCAGCTCACGCCCGGCGGACTTCTGCCGCGCGTGGAAATGCTCGATTACGATGCCGATGGCACGCCGGAACTCCTCTTCACGGCGCAGGAATATCAGGCGCTTCTAAAGCCCTCCGATGGCGCCACCCTCGCGGCTTTCGATTTCCGCCCGGCTTCCGCGACGCTCATCAATTCCATCATGCGGCGCCGCGAGGCTTATCACGCGCGGCTCCGTGAAGCCGCTGCCAGCGCGCCATCGCAGGGCGGGGCCGTCTCCATCCATGACCAGGTTCACGTGAAGGAGCCGAACCTCGAGCGATTCCTGCGCTACGACCGCTTCGCTCGGCATTCTTTCCGCCTTTTGCTGTTCGAGCCTTGGCGCACGCCGGCGGATTACGAGGCACTGCAACTCAACGAAGTGGCCAGGATCGCCGCGGGCGCGTTCCAGGTGCGAAATTCTTCGGCCAACCACGCCAACCTCGTGTTCGAGCGGGAGCTGGCGGAATTCGCGGCCAATCCCGCCGAACCTCCGGTTCTGAAGGTGACCAAGAATTTTCTATTCGGCCCGGCGCCGCAGGGCTGCGAAGTGAGCTGCGAAGTTACGCTATCGCTGACCGCACCTTTGGGCAGAGCGCTTCTTTTTGGCCTGGAATCGGTGATCAATTTTCTTGCCCCGGCGGACGCGGACCGGTCCTTCGTCACTCCGGCGGGCCCGCAGAATCTTAGGTTTTCGGGCGTGTTGCCCGCACCGCATCTCCAGATCGAGGACGGCTGGCAGCGCGTCCGGGTCAACCTGCATGCTCCGCATGCCGAAAGTTTCTGGGCGGCCCCGATCGAGACCGTTTCCGAGTCCGAGGGTGGCTTCGAGCGCGTTTATCAGGGTTCGCAAATTCTTGCGGTGTGGCGGCCGAATTTTACGGTGCAAACTTCCTTCTGCGCCCGCCTCCTCTGGCGCGTGGAATCCCTCTAGCTGGAAGTTCTCGCGAGCTGCAATTTTCATGTCACCCGAAGGGCACAGCACGCTGTCATCCTGAGGGGCGCGTAGTTTGCGCCCCGAAGGATCTCAACTGATACGCACCGTGCATATTCTCACTTCCGATTCAAGCTAATTTTTGTTCCGGGACAGATGTTGGCAGAGTCTGCACGGGGACGGAAGTCGCTGGTCGCGACCGAGCATTTTGGAGTGCGACGGCTTGTTTACCCTGAGCTTCGAAGGGCCGCCGCTTTCACGCCGTAAGCAACTCAGCGAGAGCAGCTTTCTAACGAGGATGTGCCGGCCGCCACCCGGGCGGGTGCCTCTCTCTTGGTTTTGTCGCTTTTTGTAGATACAAGCATTTTGGAGTGCGGCGGCTTGCCGCCGCTTTCACGTCGTAAGCAACTCCGCAAGAGCGTCTTTCTCTAAAGGATGTAGATACTAGCGGCCGCCTTCTTACCTAGAGCGTAGCGAAGGGCTGAGGCGCGTGGTTTGCGCCCCGGATGGGGTTGCGGGGCGGGCGCTTTTCCGGTGACGAAACCCATACTGTGTCGATTGCCGCGTTGCAGTACCGGAAAGGCGCTTCGGCGGAGTATTCTCTTTTATCGTGAAACACTGGCTCTTCCAACTCGGCCGATCGCTCTTGCTCATTTTTGTTGTCGCGCTTTGTCTGAGGTGTGCCTTCCTCTTCCACCAGGCCCGGTTAATTCCTGCGGAAGCGCTTGCCGTTGTGCCGTTTCAGAATGAGGTCGGCAACGTTGCGGACTCGCTGGCACACGGCCAGGGTTTCTGCTGCTTGTTTCGCCAGCCCACCGGGCCGACAGCGTGGCTCGCTCCGGTTTATCCGCTACTGATTGCAGCGATCTTCAAACTCTTCGGGAGTTTCACTGTAGCTTCCTTTTATGCCGCCGCGTTGATGAACTGCGTGTTCTCCGCTCTCGCTTGCATCCCCCTCTTCTACGCGGGCAAGCGCATCGCTGGCGTGGGAGTTGCCGCGGCCGCCTGTTGGGTCTGGGCAGTCTTTCCCAGCGGCGTCATGATGCCATTCGAGTGGATCTGGGATCCTTCGCTCTCCGCGCTGCTGGCGGCGGCGCTGCTCTGGGCCACACTGTACGTTGCGGATAGCCGGCGCGCACGTAATTTTGCGCTCTATGGGCTGCTTTGGGGAGTATCGTTGCTGACGAATCCTGGCCTGGGAGCTCTCCTGCCTTTTCTCCTGGGTTGGATGGCCTACCGTCAATTCCGTGGTGGAAGCTTTCGGCTGATGCCTCTGGTGATCGTCTTTGCCGTGCTTTTTGCCTGTTGTCTTCCCTGGACGATCCGCAATGCCGCGCAATTTCATCGGCTCATTCCCGTGCGCGCCAATTTTCCATACGAACTGTGGTCCGGGAATAATGAAATCTTCGACGAACATTCGCGTGCTGTGAATCGCATCACGCGCTACGAGCAGACGCGCCGGTATGCGCAGCTCGGCGAGAACGCTTTTCTCGACGAAAAATGGCAAAAGGCCACGGAGTTCATCCGCACCCATCCCGCGTTGTATGCGCAGCTTTTCGGCCGGCGCATAGTGGCCACGTGGCTGGGCGCGGAATCGCCCTGGCAGCTTTTTTCTCGCTCGGACTCGCTGCTCGTGCGCGGCATCCTCCTTTGGAACGCCATCACGTTGCTCGTCGCGATCGGCGGTCTCCTGCGTCTCTTGGCCGCCCACAACCCATTCTTTTTCCCTGCGGCGGTGTTTCCGCTGGTGTTTCCCATCACCTTCTACATCGCGCACACTTCTCTCCGCCACCGTCATCCTTGCGATCCGATCATCGCGTTGTTGGTGGCCATCGCCCTCTTGGGCGGCCGTTGGACGCAAGGCGAGCGGGATTCGCCCGGCACTTCGGCCAGCGCGTTGGCTTAGCGTCGCGCCTTGCCGGTGCATGGGGCGCTTTGTTACAGTTTGGATTCACTGCCCGGAGCGAATCATGAGCATTCCCAAAGTACTACTGGACATCCTGGCATGTCCTCTCTGCAAGCAACCGGTCCATCTTCTGCCCGATGAATCCGGGCTCATGTGCGTAGTGTGCAAGCGCGTCTATCCGGTGCGCGATGATATTCCCGTGATGCTGCCGGAAGAAGCCACGATCGCGGCGGAATAATATTCGCCACGGAAAAGAGATGTATGTCCACCGATTTTGCCAACTCCATTCCTCGCCTTAAACGTTTGCTGCCGCGCTTCCGCAAAATGCACATTGGCGTGCTCGGCGATCTCATGCTGGATCGCTATCTCTGGGGCACGGCTGACCGGCTATCGGCGGAAGCGCCCGTCCCGGTGGTGAATTTTGTGTCGCAATCGGATTGTCTGGGAGGCGCAGGGAACGTCGCCGCCAATCTTGCGGCGCTCGGTGCGCACGTCGAGATCTTCGGAGTTGTAGGTGGTACTAACAGCTCCGAGAAAAAGGGCACTCATAAGCCGCAGGATGACGAAGCAGGCAGCGCACTGCGCGCTAGCTTGCGCAAGGCAAGGATCGGCAGGCGGGGTGTGCTCGCCGATGCGCAACGCATAACCACAGTGAAAACGCGGGTTATCGCGTTGGACCGGCAAATCGTGCGCATTGACCACGAGCGCCGCGATGCCCTCACTCCGGAAACGGAAGAGAAACTCTTCCGTTTGTTGCTCCCGTCCCTGAAGCAGTTTGACGCGCTGGTTCTTTCCGACTACGACAAAGGCCTCATCACTGATGGCTTTGCTGACCGCGTCCTGCATGCCTGCCACGAAGAAAATGTTCCAGTATTTGTAAGGCCGAAGACCTCGAAGCTATACGCCTACCGGGGTGCGCGCGTAATTGTCTGCAATACCAAGGAAGCCGGCTTCTACGTTACGCGAGCGCTCACGGACGAGAAATCCATCGAGGAAGCAGGCCGCGCCCTGCTGGCGCACTTCGGCTGCGCAGCAGTGGTGATCACGCGCAGGGTAAAAGGCATGAGCATCTTTGAGGAGGATTCGCCGCGCCATTTGCACATTCCCGCAACGAGCTTTGAGGTGACTTACGCGCGCGTCGGCCAGCCTGGCATCGCACGCGGCGCTACGGGCCGTCAGGTGTTTGATGTGACCGGAGCGGGAGACACCGTGCTCAGCGTTTTGGCTCTGGCGGTTGCGGCGGGCGCTTCGGTGGCCGATGCGGCGTTTCTGGCGAACACCGCGGCAGGCGTCGTGGTCGGCAAACTTGGCACGGCAAGTGTAAGCCCAACGGAACTTGCCGCCGCGCTCAGCGAGATTCAAGAATAGTTTGCAGTTTTGGGCTAGCCGCAGGAAAAATCAATACGGCACAGGAAAGCTGAACGATTTATCCGCGGGAGTCACCCAAATCGTGACCACTTTGGTCTTTATGCTTTTTTCGCCGTCGCCGGCCACGGGCATTTGTGAATACGGACTGATAGCCACGTTTACCGCGATAGACGCGCTTTCTCTCACCGCCTTCGCGCCCATGATCCTGTAACTGTGCACCGGCCCGTAATACCCGTTCGTTCCCCAGTCGGCCAGGAAATCATTCATGGTGTAGGTGGAAGAGGGCTTCCAAAGCGCGTAGGCTTTGGCGGTATCGCCGGCGGTCAACGCGGCAAAGAATTGGCCGGCCGCTTTCTTCTCCGGGTAGTAGCGGAACGTAAACCACAGCGCGATCATCACAACCAACGCGACGGCGATGATCGTGATCTTCAATACATAGTGTTTTTTCGGTATTTCAGCAGGTGGTTCAAGTAGTGACATCTGGAGGTCTCCCGCCTGCGAGCGTCAGACTGGCCGGTCGCGGTGCACGCAAGTCCCGGCAAAAGAACTTTAGCAAGAGAGGCGCCGCGCCGCAAATCTCTTCTTTCTGTTGGATGCGCTTCGTCTGCCGCGGAGTTTTTTCAGAAAGTTGCGATGGCGTCATTTTCATTCCAGAACAAAATCGCCGGCTCGCCAATTTCAATTCAGGCCGTCAGCGCGCCGCCAGAGCCTTCCGGAAGCTCGATGGCGTATTTGGTGCGGGACTTTTCGCGGTGCATCTCGAGCGCCAATTCGATCAGCTTGTCAATCAGCTCGCGGAAACCGATGCCGCTGGCTTCCCAGAGTTTGGGATACATGCTGATGGAGGTGAAGCCGGGAATCGTGTTGGCCTCGTTCAACAGGATCTTGCCGCCCGTTTTTTCCAGGAAGAAATCCACGCGGGCCATGCCGCAAAGCTCCAGCGCGCGGAACGCCTCCACTGCCAGGGTCTGGACTTTCTTCACTTGCGCGGGCTTCAAGTCCGCGGGAATCAGCAGCCGCGTGCCATCCTCCAGATACTTCGCGGTGTAGTCATAGAATTCGCGGTGCGGCACGATTTCGCCCGGCACGGATGCCTGCGGATCGTGATTGCCCAGAACGGAGACTTCGATTTCCCGCGCGGTGACGGCCTTTTCCACCAGAATTTTCATGCCGTATTCGGCGGCAAAATTCAGCGCCGGCGCCAGCTCCTCGGCGGAGTGCACCTTATTCATGCCCACAGATGAGCCCAGCGCGGCCGGCTTCACGAATACGGGGTAGGGAAACTTCTCCTCAATCGCCGCTTTCACCGCTGCCGGTTCTTTTTCCCACTGCCAGCGTTGCACAGCCACCCAGGGCACCACGGGGATGCCGGCATTGTGGCAAAGGCGCTTGGCCACGTCCTTATCCATGGCAATGGCGGAGCCGAGAACGCCCGCGCCCACATACGGGATCCCGGCCAGTTCCAGCATGCCTTGAATCGTGCCGTCTTCGCCAAACGTGCCGTGCATCACGGGGAACATCACGTCGAAGCGCTGTGCTCCCGCGCCGCGGTCCAGCGGCACCAGCGCGGCCTCCGTGGGATCCGCGGCCAGCATCACGCGCCGCCCGCTCTTCAGGATGTCCGGAAGCATTTTGGCAGCGCCTTCGCCGACTAGCCAGTGGCCGTCCTTGGTAATGCCGATGGGCACGGGCTCGTATTTGTCCAAGTCGAGTCCGCGGATCACGCTGGCGGCGGAGGCTAGCGAGACCTCGTGTTCGCCGGAGCGCCCTCCAAAGAGCACGCCAACGCGCAGTCGCTTTTTTTCGGGGCTCACAGGTCGTTCCTATTCCGCTGTTCTGGTGAAGCGGTTGATTGGACTCGCTATCAGTTATAAGTGCAAACGCGGAAAAAGGGGCAAAGGAGTAAGCAAAGCGTTGCGGAAACGGCAACCTCTCTCTTTTCTTCAAGGAGGGCATGACTTCAGGCGTGCCGCAAACGACGCCCCAAAACAATAATTCCCTGAAGTCTCTCTTCCCGCGGTGATTTCAACCGCCCTGGACGACTCTGTCCGGCCGGGCGGATAGTTGGCATTTTAGACCGGGAGGATGCCTGACAGTTTCTGGTCATTCTGGCCAAGATGAGGGGTTGCCGGGGAGGGGGACGCGTCCCCAGCAAATTGCGCGCGCCCTCCCGCCCTCCCCTATCTTGGTCGAACCAAAGCCCTTGTTTGCCTCTAGCACAATACTCGGCAATTTGTCTTGCCCCTTCTGCCCTGGCATTGCACTTGCCTTCTCTTGCGTGGGGTAGTTTTCCTCCTCAGGAGGTTGTGGTGCACATCCAATTCAATTGGACGAGAAAACTTCTTGCCGCTGCTGCTGGGAGCTTGCTCGTCCTGTCGCTGGCCGGTGCGCAGACGGCGAACGACGAAGGCAAGCGTAAGTTCAAGACTAAGACCGCGGTCACTTACCCGGATCTCGCTCGCCGGATGCAGATCGCGGGCAAGGTCAAGATCGAAGTTGTTATCGCTCCAGATGGCCGCGTGCGCAGTGCTAAGGCCATCGGCGGACATCCCATTTTTGTGCAGTACTGTCTCGATGCCGTCAAGGATTGGAGATACGAACCGGCCGGTGAAGAGACCACGCAAATCGTCGAGTTTGAGTTTAAGCAGTAGCGATCCGCTTGGTTTCGCGCGGCTCTTGGCCTACTTGATCTGCTGGTCTTCAGACAATGCCTGGTTAATGCTCTTTAATTTCTGGAATCCGTCTTTGACCACGGTTGTCTTGATATTGTCCTTTGTCACGACCACGGGTTTCAGCATTATGGTAGGCACCTTTATCTTGCCATTGCTCATTGTCCCATCTGCTTGGGTCCTTTCGCCCTTCGCCAGGCGCACCGCTTCCTCTGCGGCTCTTACCGCTTCATTTGTGACGGGCTTGTAAACGGTCATTGTCTGCGTGCCCTGGGCGATGCATATAACAGCCACCAAATCCGCATCTTGTCCCGAAACCAGCACTTTGCCGGCCAGATTATGTTCGAGGAGGGCCTGAATCGCACCTGCGGCCAATCCGTCATTGGAAGCGAGAACAGCAGCGATGTTGCCCTGGGCGGAATCAATTGCCTTCAGCATAAAAAGGTACGCCTCGGAAGGCAGCCAGTCTTTGGTATACCCGTCAGCGATCACCTTGATGTCGCCGCGATCAATATGTGGCTGCAGAACGTTCATCTGTGCGTCATGCAGAGTTTTGGCACCTTCGTCATTTGGAGAACCCGCGATCAATACATAATTCCCTGTCGGCGCAAGTTTTACTAGGTATTCCGCTTGCATCCTGCCAATCTCTTCACGGTCAAAACTCACGTAGAGATCGACATCGCTGTTCAGGACCAGGCGATCGTAACTGATGACCTTAACATTGGCCGACTTTGCGGCGTCCACCATCCGGCTGGCCTTTGTGGTATCGCGGGGTAGTAAAACCAGCACTTTGATACCTGCCTTGATCATGTCCTTCACTTGCTGGAACTGACGATCATCGTCTCCGTCGGCGTCGCGGGAGATCACCTCCGCCCCTAACTGCTTAGCCCGCACCTCAAAGGAATCCAGGTCGGTCTGCCAACGCTCTCCCTTCATCGCTTCTATGGAAAAACCTATTTGTAGTCTGTTCCCGTCTTGTGCTCGCACAAGTTGTCCGTTAAGGACTATAACGAATAGGGCGGACAGAACCGTCAGCCTGCGTAGCGCTTTTGTCAAGATATCTCCTCCATATTTATGCCGACCGTAGCATAGCCTGCTGAAATTCAACGATGCCCAATAAGGATATTGTGTTCTGCGAAGAATCGAGCAATGCCGGCCTTCCTTGTACCGATGTTGAGTCGCTCGTGGGCGTCGTGCTCAATGCCTTCGACTCGCCGTGTAAACGCGGCATTACGCCGATCGCAGTCAATGTGATTCCCGTATTGCTTTGTCCAAACCAGTCTACATCTGCGACGAGAACAATGCGGCTGCTATCACGACGCCGCGTCTGGCTGTTTTGTCTTAGTCAGTATCCTTCCGACTCGGCATCTAAGCAACAGTTCGACGCAAATCAGTCAACTCCCGATAAGTCAACCTTACCGGTAACTTGGGTACCGGGACCAACACATTATAAAAGGGCGCTCCTTTCAGGGTAGGTTTTGAGCGTTTACCTCATCCCCTACAGAAAGGAACACCCTCTATGATCAGCACCAAATATATCGGCATGGACGTGCACAAGGAAAGCATTTCGATCGCGGTGATGAACTCCGTCGGCAAGGTAGTGATGGAATGCGTCATCGAAACCAAGGCCAGCACCATTCTGCAGTTTATCCAAGGGCTGCGCGGAGATTTGCACGTCACTTTTGAAGAAGGAACCTGGGCGGCCTGGCTGTACGACCTGCTGAAGCCACACGTCACGGAAGTCGTGGTGTGTAACCCGCGAAAGATTGCCTTACTGAAGGATGGCAGCAAGAGTGATCGAATCGATGCACGGAAGCTGGCCGAACAGTTGTACATGAAGAAGATCCAGTCGGTCTATCACGGAGAGCACGGGTTGCGAACGTTGAAGGAGCTGGCGCGCAGTTATCTGACCATCACCAAAGACCTCACGCGGGTCATGAATCGGCTCAAGGCGCTGTATCGCAGTTGGGCTATTCCCTGTGCCAGCAACGAAGTGTATGCACCACGTCACCGTGCGGAATGGCTCGGTAAGATCAGTGAAGCCGGCGTCCGGCGACGCGCCGAACACTACTACCAACAGCTCGATGTCTTGCAACTCTTGCGCCAGGAGGTGCGGCGGGATCTATTGCTTGAAGCCAAAAAACAGAAGGCGTGGAAACTGTTGCGCCAGATTCCGGGGATCGGACCGATCCGGGCAGCCCTTTTGATGGCCCTGATGCAGACGCCGCACCGTTTCCGCACCAAGCGACAACTGTGGACCTACAGCGGTCTGGGGTTGGAAACGCATGACAGCGCACAATACCGCGTTGTGGAAGGGCAGCTGCAACGTTCCAAGAAACCCGCGACGGTTCGTGGTCTAAATAAGGACCACAACCACGACCTCAAAGATATTTTCAAGGGTGCGGCGATGAGAGCCAGCAACGCAGCTGGGCCGCTAAAGGTTTTCTACGAGGCTTTGTTAGCTAAGGGGAGGAAGCCCACGATGGCGCGCTTGACCTTAGCGAGGAAGATTGCCGCGATCACCCTGATCGTGTGGAAGAAGGAGGTACGTTTCGACGCCAACGAGTTGAAACCACAAGCAGCTTGAGCGTCTCTGGCTAAGAGTCCGTTCCATCCCTGAGAACCATTTGCTGGCGGTGGCCATCGGCTTCTTGGGACGCTCGATTCGAGGGGAAGTATCAATCGGACAAGTCAGGCCCGTGTGACCAACACGCGAGTCTCCGGACCCACCCTATGCCCTCTCGGACAATCGAAGAAAGCCATAGGCCACGAGTCTCCAATAGGACCATGCATTGCCACCTATCCGGTGGACAACCATCAGGCTTGTTGTTTCAGAAAATGAATGGCGCCGTCACGAAAGTGAAATGGAACCACAGGGAAGAGGAAAGTTTCTCTCCGCTTCGTGCGCGGAGACGAACCATGACTCTGGGCCTGAGGAAGACCACTCTCAGATCGAGAGTGCATGTTCAAGCAGTTGGGCTGAATGCCGGGATAAAAAAGAATCGGCATTGAGCCGACGGGGAGGTTTTTCTCTTGACATTCCCTTTTATAGGACTTCTCCGGTAACTGCGTTTTACTGTTCGGTGCGGGCAACACTGGGCGGACGATAGAGATTCAGAAACGGAAGGAATGCGGCATGACCAAACGTCAACCTTTCACCTGGAAAACTTTACTGGGAGGAGCGCAATATGTTTGGCGTCCTCCGAGAAGGACTGTCAACGAGAGAAGCGGCCGATGTATTCGCCCTGGGCCAGGATGTGGCCTTGCATGGCCCGCTCGACGTCTTTTCTTGTAGCCCCGGGCATAAGATTCAGCTTGGCATCAAGAGCGTAGAGCTTGAAGAAGTAACGATGGGGTTTGCCGGGCGGCGGACAGGGCCCGCCATAACCGATTTTCCCAAAGTCATTGCGGCCCTGGCGCGAGCCGTCAGCCGATTGCTCGTTCTTCGGAAAATTTTGCGGGAGAGCGCGCAGATTCGCGGGCAGGTCAAAGATCACCCAATGCACCCATGTCCCCACCGGAGCGTCGGGATCGTCAGCGATCAAAACGAAACTCTGAGTGGCAGCAGGCGGTGCGTTCCATTTGAGCGCGGGTGAAATATCCGCACCTTCGCAGGTGAATTGCTTCGGAATATTTCCACCGGCGGTGAAATCGGGACTCTTCAATTCCAACGACACGGCAGCACCTCCAGAGGGGCGCGCCAAGAATCCGGCCGCGCCCGCAAGACTGACTAGCACCATAAGTAACTCAGGAACGAAATGGCGTTGTGTTTGAATTTTCACGCCGACCCTCAAGGAGTTCTTGGCTGGCCTACGCGCAGCTGCCGCGGAGGAAGCCGGCTTCCCGGAAATATCCGGTTTGACGCGAGAAAACTCTTCCCCCACGCCTCTTGCGGGTACTTAGTCCCGCGGAAGTAGTTGCGGAGGCGAACAGAGCCGCTTGTTCACCTTGTCTAATGGGCGTTACTTTCAGTGCGGCGGCATGTGCTGCATGTGCTGAAGGATTCGGCAGAGCGTCAACGCGATGCTGAAGCCCAACAATCCCATTGAACCGCGCCACCAAATCGTCGGCTCATGGCCCCCGATCTGAAACTTGAGGAACCGGCTAAGAACAGCGATCACAAAGAGCACTGCTGCCAGGATAATGAGAACCAAGATCAGATGATGCATGACCTCGACCCTTTCTCTCCGGCTGGTCTAGCTCCAACTCCTGGAAACTCGGGGATAAGACCCACCGCCTAGCAAACGCGGACGCCCTTCTCTAAGTCGAAGACGACGAGCACCACGCTGGCCTTCCTCGCGCCTCTCACGGTTGTCGTAGAGCCAACCAGAATCTCCGATTTGGACACATCGTATGCTTTTCCTGCCCTCAGCACAACAAATACGCCAGCCGAAGTGATGCTGGGAGATCACGTTGTAACCAGCGCGCAGCCTCAGTGGCGGGGCTAACTCCCGTTAAGTCGCCTGCTATGAAAATAGCCACAAGTCGTTTGTATTCATTGCGACGCTTCTGCGGTACGCGCCTATTTTCATGCTTGGTGGTGGGCCGAAGGCCCATGAAGTCTTATCTGACATGTCTCGGCCCAGTACCCAGAATGTGCGGCTAATGCGTTTAGCAGGCGTTCAACCTCGTCATCTGCGATAGATCCAGTTCCTGTTACTTACCCTCATTCATGAGCAGCGTCTTTCTTCTGGTTTGTTCTCTTAGGGCAATCGCGGGGAGAAGTCGGTCAGGGTGAGAAACGTGGATTCAATTTTTTCGACGAGCTTTCCGTTCGCTTCCGATTTTTCGTGGACGCTCTTCCACTCGGGGTCGTCCTGGAAGGATTTCCAGTTGGCGGCCGCCGCTTCGCGGCTGGGATGGTGAAGGATGTAGATGAGGGTATTGCTCTTTTCTGGCTCGTCGACAGGCGTCCAATAAGCCACGCTTTTCATGCCATGTTTTTCAAATAATTTTAGAGTGTGTTCCCGGAAGCGCGCCAGCAGCGCAGCCAACTTTCCAGGAGGCGCGTGATAAACGCGGAGTTCGTAGACTGTTGTTGTGGAGTGCATGGAATTGTCGTGCTCTTGCCGCGCAGCGGCCCACAGGGATGCCGGAAGAAGTGCCGCCACGGGAAACGATTGAAGCAATGTTCGTCTTTTCATGGGCGACATTGTAGCAGAAGTGGGTTGGGATGGCTCGAACCAGTGGGGGCAAAAGGAGTGGAGCGATTCAGCGGTCAGGGGGCAGCTATATAGATGGGTTGTTGGCGGGATACACAGCCGTAAAAGCGGCGGCGAGCCGCCGCACTCCAAATTAGGGGCTGAGTCGCATCAGGAGCAGGGTGCCAGTTCTCCATCGTGTGCGTGCACGTCCGTGGCGGGTCCAAGTTGTTTACGCAGGCAGGCCATTCCGGCGTCGATGGCCTGGCAATCCACTTCCAAAAGCTTCGCGTTGCGCACTTTTGCCTTGAGGAGCGCAAAGGCGGTTTCCCGAGGCAGCGTGTGGGTCAATTCCAGCAATGCCCCGAGCATGACCATGTTAGTGGCTTTGGTGGTGCCGAGGCTGTCGGCAATCTCTGAAGCGGGCACGCAGTAAAGCTTGGCCTCGCAAGGCGGCAATCCTGCGGGCAGCTTGTCATTGTTGTAGAGGATGGTGCCATGCGCCTCCACCATCTTCACGAATTTGTGCAAGGAGGGCTCGTTCATCGCGATGAGGACATCGGGATGCTCGATCACGGGGGAGCCGACGCGCTCCTTGGAGAGGCACACGTGGCAATGCGCGCTGCCGCTGCGCATTTCCGGCCCGTAGGACGGCAGCCAACTCACCTCGCGCCCTTCGCGCATGCCCATTTCCGCCAGGATTTGCCCGAGCAGCAGCACGCCCTGGCCGCCGAAACCTGCGATCTTCACGGTGAGGTTCGGGTGAGCATCCATTACGGCCGTCGGACGTGTCGATTCTTCCTGCGGCTTGTCCAGACCCAGAAGCTGCGTCACCGTGGTTTGCGGCACAGCGTCTGCCATTGGAGCAAGCTTGCGGTCGCGGAAGACACCCAAGGGGAAGACCGCGAGCATTTTTTCTTCGATCCACTTGCGCGATTCCTGAGGCGTCATTTTCCAGATCGTCGGGCAAGGAGACAGAATCTCGATGAAGCTGAAGCCGGCGCCATCGCGCTGCAGTTCCAACGCCTTGCGCACCGCTTTCCGCGTTTTCATGATGTTCTTGTTATCGCAGAGGGCCACACGTTCGATGTACACCGGTGCTTCCAGCGTGGCAAGCAGCTCAGACATATGCAAAGGAAATCCCTCGTTGGAGGGCCGGCGTCCCCAGGGGGAAGTTGTGCTGGACTGGCCCACCAGAGTCGTCGGGGCCATTTGCCCGCCGGTCATTCCGTAGATGGCGTTGTTCACGAAAAAGATGGTGATCTTTTCGCCGCGATTGGCAGCATGCACGATTTCTGCCAGGCCGATGGCCGCAAGGTCACCGTCGCCCTGATACCCGATGACGATACTCTCCGGATTCGACCGTTTTACAGCGGAAGCCACCGCAGATGCCCGCCCGTGAGCCGCTTGCACATTCCCCACATCAAAATAGTAGTACGCGAAGACGGAACAGCCTACCGGGCTGACAAGAATCGTGCGGTCCTGGACGCCCATATCCGCAATGGCCTCGGCGATCAGCTTGTGCACCACGCCGTGCCCGCACCCGGGACAGTAGTGCGTCTGGTGCTGCAGCTCCGCCTTGCGCTCGTACTTGTCGTAAAAGACCGGTGACTTCGACTCAATCACTTGGTAATCGTCCACAGCGTCACCTCTTCATATTCCAACGGCTCAAACACCCCACTCCGCGGTCATGCCCATGCGTTCCGTTAATTCCCTGCAAACCTCATCGGCCATGGGCACGTTGCCGCCCGTACGGCCGTAAAACTCGACGTCCACACGGCCATCCAGCGTCAGGCGCACGTCTTCCACCATCTGGCCGGTGCTCATCTCCACAACCAAAACCATTTGCGCACGGCGCGCGGCGTGGCGCAATGCCTCCACCGGAAAGGGCCACAGGGTAATGGGACGGAACAACCCGGCGCGAACGCCTTCCTTGCGCATCTTGTCCACGACGGTGCGCAACACGCGCGAGGTAATCCCGTAGCCCACCAGCAGAACTTCCGGATCCTCCGCGCGATACAACTCATACCGCGATTCCACTTCCGCAGCTTTCCTGTACTTTTCCTCGAGCTTGCGGACGTGCGCTTCGAGCTCATCGGGTTCCAGATAGATTGAGGCGATGAGATTTTTCATGGTCTCGCGCGTGCCTTTCACCGCCCAAGGCTTCTCGGGCTGCGCACTTTCGACGGGCTGCAGTTCCAGAGGTTCCATCATCTGGCCGATGAAGCCATCGGTCAGCACAACGGCGGGATTGCGATAACGGTCCGAGAGCTCAAAAGCGAGCCGGGTCAGGTCTGCCATCTCCTGCACCGAGGCGGGCGCTACGACAATATTCTTGTAATTGCCATGGCCGCCGCCCTTGACGAGGGCAAAATAGTCGCTCTGCTCCGGGGCGATATTTCCAAGTCCCGGCCCGCCGCGCACGACGTCCACAATCACGCAGGGAAGTTCCGAGCCAGCCAGGTACGAGATGCCTTCCTGCATCAAACTGATCCCCGGGCCGGAGGAGGCGGTCATGACGCGAAGTCCCGCGGAGGCTGCGCCGTAGACCATATTGATGGCGGCAACTTCGCTTTCCGCCTGGAGAAACGTGCCGCCTACCTGCGGCATGTACTCGGCGGCCGCTTCGGCGATTTCACTGGCTGGGGTAATCGGGTAGCCGTAGTACGACCGGCATCCTGCCAGCAGCGCGCCCTTCACTATCGCGACGTTGCCCTTACAAAGTTGCCGCATGGCTTCCCTCCATTGGCGGCTGCGCCACCTTGGGCACAATCAGCCGATACACGGTGATCGCTCCGGGTTCCGGGCACACATAAAAGCAGATTCCACAGCCGGAGCATTTCATCCCCGTATAGCGCGCCGGATGCACGCCATAGGGATTCAAACCCGGCAAAAGCTCCAGGCATTTGGGCGGGCATGCGTCCACGCAAACGCCGCAGCCTTTGCATTCTTCGGTGTCGATGGTGACTTTGCCTCGTGCCTGTGCCATGGCTCAGTTCTCCTGAAGCGCGGGGCGCTGCAGCCACCGCGTCTTCTCGCAATACGCGTACAGCTCTTCCCGGAATTTGGGATGGGCAATCTCGATCAGCGCTTCGGCGCGTTGCCGGATGGTGCGGCCGTGCAGATAAGCCACGCCGAATTCCGTCACAACGTAGTGCACAGAGCCCCGGGAAGTCACCACCCCCGCGCCGGGATCGAGCATGGGCACGATCCGAGAAATCGCGCCGTCTTTCGCTGTGGAAGGCAGTGCGATGATTGGCTTCCCGCCCTTGCACGCAGATGCGCCGCGAATGAAATCCACCTGGCCGCCGATGCCACTGTAGAAAGAGGTTCCAATGGAATCGGCGCAGACCTGACCGGTGATGTCCACTTGCAGGCCGGAATTCACGGCGGCCATCTTGTAGTTCCGAGCGATCACAAAGGGGTCGTTGGTGTACTTGCTGGGGTGAAATTCAAACTGCGGATTATTGTCCACGTAGTCGAAGATCTTTTTCGATCCCAGCACAAATCCCAGCACGATTTTGCGTGGGTGTATGGTTTTACGGCTTCCATTGATGACGCCCGACTCGATCAGCGGGATTGCCAGGTCGCTCAGCATCTCCGTGTGCACACCCAGATCCCGATGATCTTTGAGTCCGAGCAGCACGGCACCGGAGATGGCGCCGATGCCGAGTTGCAATGTGGCGCCGTCTTCGATCAAGCCGGCCACATTTTTGCCGATGTCGTGATGTATCTGGGTGATTTCCACGCGCTTCAACTCGCACAACGGGCGAGACACTTCCACGACGATGTCGATCTCGTTCACTTGGATGAAGCAATCGCCAAACGTCCGGGGCATCCGGTCGTTTACCTGTGCGATCACGACCTTGGCGTTTCTCGCGGCATTCAAGGTTGCTTCCACGCCTACCCCGAAGCAGCAAAAGCCGTGGGCATCCGGCGGGGCAACCTGAATGAGGGCCACGTCGATGGGCATCTGCCCGTTCTCGAACATCTCTTCTATCTGGCTCAGGAACACCGGGGTGTAGTCTGCGCGTCCTTCATTCACGGCTTGGCGGACATTGCCTCCGATGAACATCGCGTTATGGCGGAAGTGTCCTTCCATTTGAGGCGCGATATAGTCGGCGCGCCCGGTGGTCAGCAGGTGCACGATCTCCACATTCTTGACGAAGGGACCCCGCGCCATGAGTGCTTCCACGAGAGTTTCAGGTTCCGCGCAACCTGGGTGGATGTAGACGCGCATGTTCGACTGGATGCACTGAACTGCTTCGCGCGGCTGCATCACTTTACGGCGATAATTCTCTTGCCAGGTCATGACGCCTCTCTGCAGATTTCTGCGTGCCGCGGAGTTTCCGGACGATGTGCAGCTCTCGAAACCCTAGCGGATGTAGGGAATTGAGAGAGTCCCTGTCCCCGAGCTATCTGGAGCGTGCACAAAGGGTTAGGGGATAGTTCGGGGCTGTGGATTTCTGGGGGGAGCTGAGGAGCGGGAACGAAGCGGTGCGCTAGCGACTCCACGGAGGTCGCCTCCAGAATCAAGTCAGCAAGGGGCGTACCAGAACGGGGGCGTAGTGCCTTTTCCAGGTCCCTGTAAAGAAAGAACTTATAATCAGGGTAAGTTCTGCTTATGGGGCTAATTGTGGCTTTTGCCCCACTCGCCGCGGGTGCTTGCGTTCTTTTGCTCAGAGCAGCGCTCCCCGACTCCGCGCATCCTCAAGCGGCCAATATTGGGAATTTCCACTCATTTTCCACAGCCTCCGGCCCGCCCGAATGATTCCTGAGGTGAAACATCCGCAACACAATTTGCCGCCACGCGGCGAGGCCAGGGGCATGCTGAGTTTACTGCTCGCTTGAGGACAGTCAATGAAAACTCTCAGAGTCCTTGTAGCGCTGTTGACTAGCGACAATGATTACCAGATTGAACAAGCTACCTCCGCCACACAGATGGCCAGCAAGCTCGGTGTCGAAGCGAAAATTGTTTATGCGGACAACGATGCTATCAATCAAAGCACACAAATGCTGAGAGTACTACAGGCTGCTCCCGAAGAGCGCCCCGATGCCGTCGTGTTCGAGCCCGTCGGTGGCACGGCATTTCCACAAGTTGCCCGTGCGGCAGCAACTGCCGGCGTGGGCTGGGTGGTCATGAACCGGGAGACGAATTACATCACGGAACTCCGCTAGACCTGCAAGGCTCCCGTTTTCATGTTGAGTTCCGATCATCTTGAGACCGGCCGCATCCAAGGGCGCCAGTTTGCGGCGCTTCTCCCCGGCGGTGGATCTGTTCTGCACATTCAAGGTCCTTCGGAGAGCCTAACCGCCAAGGAACGCTTGTTGGGAACGATGGAAGTGAAGCCAACCAACATTCACCTCACGACGTTGAAAGGGCAATGGACCGAAGAGAGTGCGCAGCGCGCGGTGCGCTCCTGGCTCAAGCTTTCTACCTCACACAAGTCTCAGATTGATCTGATTGGCTCGCAGAATGACGCCATGGCCATCGGGGCCCGCAAGGTTTTTCAGGAGATTCTCAATGAAGCGGAGCGAGATCACTGGTTGAATCTCCCGTTCACCGGGTGCGACGGCCTTCCGAAGACGGGCCAGTCCTGGTTACGTAGCGGCCTCCTGGCGGCCACAATCCGCACGCCTCCATTGGCGGGGCAAGCCATTGAATTGCTGGTTGGCGCCTACCAGCATGGCAAAATACCGCCGGAGCGCGTGCTCGTTGCGCCCACGTCGATCCCGGGGCTTGAGGCGCTGCATCCCGCGAAGCGCTGATCGGGCCGACAATCGTTGGTTGGCGGTCCCACCTGACAAGCAGACGACTACCTTCCGAAGTTTTCCGTTATGTGACATCTCCGAAATGTTCCTGGGCACTTTTTTTGCTGCGGGTGTATTGTAAGGAAGAAACTCCAATCCCGGTGGCGCTATGCGACAGTTAAAGTTCCTTGTTTCCCTCACGACCAACGAAAACGACTATCAGATCGAGCAAGCGCAATCCGCCGAGCAGGCCGCACGAAAGTTCGGCGTGGACATCGAAGTGGCCTACGCGGACAACGATGCCATCAGCCAAAGCACGCAAATCTTGAAAGCAATCCAGGCTGCGCCGGAAGATCGCCCGGATGCCATCATCTTCGAGCCTGTTGGAGGTACCGCGTTGCCACAAGTGGCGCGCGCGGCGGTGAGTTCGGGAATTGGCTGGGCGGTTCTCAATCGCGAGGCCAACTATATTCCGGAGCTGCGCGCGGCCAACAAGGCGCCGGTTTTCTGCGTTACTTCCGACCACGTTGAAATCGGGCGCATTCAGGGACGCCAATGCGCTGCCCTTCTCCCCACGGGGGGTTCGGTCCTCTACATCGAGGGACCTTCGGAAAACTCTGCGGCCAAGGAACGCGCACAAGGCATGCAGGGAGCCAAGCCCGTCAACATCCACCTGATCACGCTGAAGGGGCAGTGGACCGAGGAGAGCGCGCAACGCGCGGTGCGTTCCTGGTTGAAACTCACGACCTCGCGGAAAACCAACATCGACCTGGTCGCCGCCCAGGATGACGCCATGGCGATTGGTGCACGGAAAGCGTTTCAGGAATTGCCCTCTGAAATCGAGCAGGAACGATGGCTGGGCATCCCTTACCTCGGCTGCGACGGCCTTCCGAAAACAGGGCAGGCCTGGGTGCGCAGCGGTCTTCTGACTGCCACCATCTATATCCCGCCCAACACGGGACAGGCGATTGAGATGCTTGTCGATGCGCTGCAGAATTCCAAGACGCCTCCCGAGCGTGCCATTACGGTGGCAGTTTCCGTGCCGCCGCTGGAAACCCTCCGTCCGCAGAAGTGAGTCCGCTGCACAATTGTCTCTCATCACGGTTTCTCCCGGCGTATAATGCCGCTGAAATCCTTTGTACGCATCTCTCGTAACCTTCTGGAGGTCTTCCAATGTCCGTCGAGCAGCTTGATCCCCCAAAATCAGAACAAATTCTGGATCGCAGAGAGTTTCTTGCCGCCAGTGGCTCCGGCGTGCTTGCTGCTGCTCTCCCTGCGACATCTTCGTTCATGGGCGCCGCGTCTCATTTGTCCGCCGAATCGGCGCGCGTTCCGCAAGTTTCGCCCGGAAACAAGCGCAAGATCCCCATCGGTGTGTTCAATGCGGATGTTTACAAGAACCTCTCGATCGATGCCATGCTCGACAAAGTCAGCGCTCTCGGCCTCGAGGCCATGGAGATCGGCACCGGAGGCTATCCGGGCTCCTGGCAATGTCCGGTGGATGAACTGCTCGCCGATCCAGCGAAAGCAAAAGCGTGGCTTAAGAAATTTGAAGATCGCGGAATTCCCGTGGCCACGCTGAGCTGCCATGGCAATCCCGTGCATCCGGATCCCAAACACGCCGCGACGGACAGGGAGACGTTTAAGAAAACCGTGCTGCTGGCCGAGCGCATTGGCGTCAAGGTCATCGTCGGCTTTTCCGGGTGTCCGGGTGGTTCGCCCGCGGATACTCAGCCGAACTGGGTCGCGTACCGTTGGCCTCCCGAATACGACGCCATGCTGAAGTGGCAGTGGAACGAAAAGGTCATTCCTTGCTGGAAGGAATTGGCGAAATTCGCGCGCGAACACGGTATTCACCGCATCGCTTTCGAGATGCATCCCAACTTCGTCGTTTACAATCCGCGCACCTTGCTGAGGCTCCGCGAAGCCGTCGGCGAAGAGATCGGCGCCAACTGCGACCTGAGCCATCTTTTCTGGCAGGGTTGCGATCCGGTGGAAGTGATCCATTTTCTGGGCAAAAAGGGCATCATTTATCACGCGCATATGAAGGACACGGTTCTTTACCCGGTAAACGTCGCGAAATACGGCATCCTTAACTTTGTCTTCGAAACCGGCGATCTACCCCTTGCTTCCGATGCCTTCCGCGCCGTCGGCTATGGCCACGGCGCGTCGCTTTGGAAGTCCGTCGTCCAGGCGTACATGGACGTCGGCTACGACGGAATTCTCAGCATCGAAAACGAGGATCCGATTCTGAGCGGGGAAGTAGGCGTGGAACGCGCTGCGTACGTTCTGAAAAACGTGCGCGACGAGCTCCTCGGGGCCTGAGGTGAATCGCCGCCAATTTGTGAATTCCTGCGGTGTAACGGACTGGGGCGCTGCGGTTGGGCGCCCTTTTCGTTTCTTGGGCGGAGCAGCGCTTCCCGATTCGCCCTTTCCCCGCTTCGTTGCCCAGTCACTTTAGGCTATGCTGTTCCGCGCCATTCTGAATTGCAAAATAATCCCTCGTAACGAGGAGCCTTGATGACCCAGGTGATGCGCGCTCCTAAATCCTATGACGTCTGCGTGATCGGTTCCGGCGCGGGCGGCGGTATGGCCGCGAAGATTCTTACGGAAGGCGGCCTCAGCGTGGCCCTGTTGGAAGCGGGCCCTCCGGTGAATCCCGAAAAAGATTACAAGATGTTCGTGTGGCCGTACGAGCTGCCCCATCGCGGCGTCGGGGTTGGAGGAAAGGCCGCGGACAATTTTAGCGAGTTTCTTGCGCCCAATGGCGCGTGGAACATCGCAGGTGAGCCGTACACCTCCGCGCCCGGATGCAATTTCCAGTGGTTCCGCTCGCGCATTGTCGGCGGGCGGACGAACCACTGGGGGCGCATTGCGCTGCGATTTGCCCCGGTCGATTTCAAATCCAGGAGCCGCGACGGCCTCGGAGAGGATTGGCCCATCGGGTATGAGGACCTGGCGCCTTACTATGACAAGGTCGAATCGTACATCGGTGTATTTGGCACAAAAGAGAATGTGCCCAGCGCGCCGGACGGAGTTTTTCTGCCGCCGCCGAAGCCGCGTTGCAGCGAGTTGCTCGTCAAGAAGGCTTGCGACAAGCTCAACATCACTTGCATCCCGGCCCGGCTCGCCATTCTTACCAGGCCGCTCAATGGGCGGCCTGCTTGTCATTACTGCGGCCAGTGCGGTCGAGGGTGCACGACCGCATCAAATTTCAGCTCCAGCCAGGTGCTGATTCCGCCGGCACTGCAAACCGGGCTGCTCACGCTGATCACTGGGGCGATGGCTCGCGAAATTCTTGTAGGCGCGGACGGCAAGGCCACGGGCGTCTCCTACATTGATAAAGCTACACACGCCGAAAGGCGCGTGGCGGCGCGCGCGGTTGTCTTGGCGGCCAGTGCCTGCGAATCGGCGCGGTTGCTGCTGAATTCCAGATCGAAGTTGTTCCCGGATGGACTTGCCAATTCTTCGGGGCAAGTGGGGCGCAACCTCACCGATTCCGTGGGGAGCAGCGGTTGGGGTTACATACCGCAAATGGAAAAAATCCCCCCGCATAATCACGACGGCACCGGCGGCATGCACATGTTCATCCCCTGGTGGAAATACGATCGCAAGAATGATTTTCCGCGCGGCTACCACATTGAAATTGGCGGGGGCAGGGAATTGCCCAGCGCGGGGATGTTTGACGATGTTTGCGAGGAATTCGAGGGCTACGGCGCGGAACTGAAGCACACCTGCCGCAAGCAGTACGGTACCAGCGTGGGTTTCGACGGCCGCGGCGAAATGCTTGCCAACCCGGATAGCTACTGCGAAATCGATCCGGAAGTCGTTGACGAGTTCGGCATTCCCGTGCTGCGCTTTCATTTCAAGCGGAGCGAGAACGAAATCCGCCAGGCCAAGGATATGCAGGAGACCTTCAAGGCCATCGTCGAAGCCATGGGCGGAGAATACAAAACCAAAACCGAACCGGGCGGGCAATATCCCTTTGGCATTGAAGCCGGCGGAAGAATCATTCACGAAGTCGGCACGGCGCGCATGGGTGCTGATCCCAGGACTTCCGTTTTGAACAGCTATTGCCAGGCGCACGACGTAAAGAATCTGTTTATTGCCGATGGCGCGCCGTTGGTGACCAATCCGGACAAAAATCCGACGCTAACGATCATGGCGCTTTCCTGGCGCGCTTCGGAATATCTGCTGAGCGAGGCGAAGAAGGGCAATCTTTGAGGTTGATGCGACTGTGGGATTAGAGGCGCGCAGGACGTGAAACACGAGGGGCGAACGATGCGAGGAATTTCCCGACGCGATGTGCTGAAGAACCTGGCCGTAGGCGCGGCAGGCGGGTCCGTGCTGCAGATGATTACCGCAGAAGCGGCGGCGCTGGCTCACCAGATGGTGCACAAGGAGAAAGCCGTGTCGGCAGCAGGGAAGTACACGCCGAAATATTTTTCGCGGCACCAGTACGAAACCCTGACCACTCTCTGCGATGCCATCATTCCCAAGGGCGAAAAGTCCGGCGGGGCCGTGGAAGCAGGCGCACCGGAGTTCATTGATCTGCTGTGCAGCGAAAATGAGGAATTTCAGTTGCAGATCGGCGGCGGCCTCAATTGGCTCGACAATACCTGCGCGGACCGCTATGGACAAACTTTTCTGGAGTCCACGCCTGCCCAGAAAAAGGAAATCCTCGATCTGATTGCCTACCGGAAGAACGCCAAGAGCGATACTTCGCTTACCCAGGGGATCGCGTTTTTCTCGCGGCTTCGCCGGATGACCTGCGACGCTTTCTATACCAGCAAAATCGGCATCGAGGACCTGCAGTACATCGGAAACACCGCGCTAGCCGAATTCCCCGGCTGCCCTCCCATTCCTGAAAACTGAGGGGTCCTATGAGGATTTGTGGGATATAAGCCTTGAGTGCGTCCGGAGTTGGCCTACCGAAAGATCGTCGTATGCTCGCGAAGGGTTGCAGGTCGATTCCCAGAACTCCGTTAATCGGGCATTGGGTTCGATTAGCTGGTGCAGAATTCTGCGGCCGTTGGAAAAGTCTTCGTGACTTGGCGCGGGGAGCTGAACGGAAAAGCGAGCAGCAACGTCTGTAGGAGTAAGCATTCCTTTTCGATAAAGCAGCTATGCCTTTTTGAACAGACAGCTCAAGTCTCGACCTGTTAGTTTTTTCAAGGATTTTGATTCTCTGCGCGCATACATGCAGCTACCCGGGATTCGAAAATGGAAATCCTAGGTTTGTCGATTCGCGCACCGTGTGGGTCCAACTTCGCACTCTCTCTGCAAGGAGGAATTCATGATGGTCATTCATCTTCGCGGAATCCTTTTTGGGGCGTTGGCGCTGGTCTGCTTGATTCCGCCTCCAGTCTCGACTGCACAAGGGCATGAAGCCACTATCTCAGCAGCCCCGGGCACGCTGGTCCGCTGGGCGGCGCCGGGCGCGAAGCGCTGTAGCATGAAAGGGCGCTCTTGGGCCGCGTTGGAGGGAACCTGCTATTATCCGATCGACCTGTTGGAGAAGCCGGGTCCCATCACGATCGCGCTCTGGGGCTCCGGGCCAAAAGAGTTCGCCCGCATCTCCGTGGAGCCCAATGACTATGGGACCGAGGAGATCACGCTTCCCGACATTCCGCAAGCCAACCCCTCGCGGGCGGACCTCAAGCGCGACGCGAGCGACCGCGCGCTGCTGAGCAAGGTCTGGATGCGCAAAGAAGGGCTGGCGAAGTTTACGCTGCCCCTTGGGGTGCCGGCCAGTCCGCTGCCAAAGGGCAAGTCCTTCGGCGTGAAGCGGGTTTACAACGGCAAGCCAGCTTCGGAGCCCCACACCGGTTCCGACTACGATGTGCCGGTGGGCACGCCAGTCTTGGCCGTCGCCGCCGGGACGGTGGTATTCGCCAAGGATATGTTCTTCGAGGGCAACGCCGTGTTCATCGACCACGGCGACGGCCTCATCAGCATGTACTTCCACCTCTCCGAGCTCAAGGTCCAGGTTGGGCAGGAGCTCAAGAAGGGGCACACACTCGGCCGGGTAGGAGCGACGGGCCGCGCTACGGGACCACACCTGTGGTTCGGCGTCCGCTGGCACGACGCCCGCATCAACCCCCAGTTCGTGCTTGAGGACCCGGGCAAGATCCCGGCCGTGAACCGAGTGTCACCATAAGGGTCAGATGCCACAGTGTTTACCGACCGTCTGAAACGAGAAATGCCGAGAATGTTTCTGTGTTATCTGGGGATCGAAACCGACTGGACCTCAAGCGAAATCTTTTAGTGTCCCAAGAAGTCCGGTTGTGGGAAATCGCAGCGGGCATAATTTAAGTACACTTGATTGTGTCGGCGCACCGCGTACTCTGAAACTGATCCCCACCAGCGGGCGCTTAGATGGCTTCCAGCTTAGGTGGAACGGATGTATCCAGCTCACCTTCCCAGCGGGCGATGACCGCGCTGGCCAGACAGTTGCCGATGACGTTGACCGCGGTGCGCGCCATATCAACCAGCGCATCTACTCCGAGAATGACGAATATCGGTTCCGTAGGCAGATGAAACGTCGCAGCCGTGGCCAAAAGCACTACGAGAACAGCGCGCGGCACGCCGGCCACGCCTTTGCTGGTCAGCATTAGCGCCAACACCATGAAGAGTTGCTGCGTCCAGGTCATGGGCATGCCCGCGGCCTGGGCCACAAAAATTGAAGCCATGGCGAGATAGAGCGTCGAACCGCACAGATTGAAGCTGTAGCCCGCAGGAATGACGAACGCGACGATTTCCCGGGGCACGCCAAACTCTTCCATGGATTCCATCGCGCGAGGCAGCGCCGCTTCTGATGAGCTCGTGGCAAAGGCGATCGTGGCTGGCTCCGCCACCGCATTCAGAAAACGTCCCAGGGGTAACCGCGCCAGGAACAGGACCGGCAGCAGGACGATTAGAAGGAAAGTGAGCATTGCGCCCCAGGCCGTCAAGAGCAGTTTTGCCAGCGGTAGGAGCACACTCATGCCCATATGCCCGACGGTGTAAGCCATGGCCGCGCCGACGCCGATTGGCGCGTAGTACATCACGATGTTGGTGAAGCGGAACATCGTTTGTGTGAGCGATTCCGCGACGCTGAGGATGGGCTGCCGGGCTTTCTCTGGCACACGCGTAAGAGCAATGCCAAAGAGAATCGCGAACACAGCCACCTGCAGAATGTAGTTATCTCCGATAGCCCTGACGATATTTTCCGGGAAAATGTGCAGCACGAAATCATCCCACTTCATAGGTGCTGCCGCCGGTTGTAGTTGTTCCGTCGCTGTGGCATGCAGGGCAAGTCCCTGGCCCGCCCGCGTCAGGTTGATCGCCGCGATCCCGATGAACAACGCAATTGTGGTTACCGCCTCAAAGTAAATAATGCTTTTCAAGCCAATCCGGCCAACCTTCTTCAAATCGCCATGACCCGCGATCCCGGTTACGAGCGTGCCGAGAATCAGCGGCGCCACGATCACCTTGATCAGGCGCAGAAAAATATCGCTCAGAAGGCGCAAATGCACCGCGAATTGCGGCCGATCCAGGCCAATCTCAAACCCCGCGAGCATGGCGAAGAATATCCAAAATGTGAGCGAACGCCTGCGCAGCCCCGCAAGCGCCAGACAAAACAGGCCAGTCCAGCGGATGACGGTGAGCGCGGCTTGCCCGGGCAGAATCACCAGTAACAGCGCTCCCGCCGCAAACAGCAACAATCCTGCCGGCAAGAACAGGGAATAGCTTTTGGATCTTGCGTTTACCAAGGGACGTCCCCGGTTTGGATTCAGTTAGAAGCGAGTGGCGCCATCATAGCGTGAGGCGCGCGAGCCAGCACAGATTTTCTTTTTTCAACCGGCGCGGCTTGCCGTAACGTCTCACCGGCTGCTATCGTGCCTACATGTCAAAAATCAGCCATCTGGAATGTTCGCGGTGCCGCGCCACCCTCGCCGCCGATAAGCCCCAAACAGTTTGCCCGCAGTGCGCCGGCTCGTTGTACGTGCGCTACGACCTCGCCCCGCTGAAGGGGATTGCCAAACGCGATCAGATTGCCAGGGAAACTTCGCCGACCGGCTGGCCCGGTTTGTGGCGCTATCGCTGCGTTCTGCCCGATGTCGAGCCGGTAACTTTGGGCGAGGGCTGGACGCCCATGCTGCGCAGCCGGCGCTACCCGAACGTGTTTCTAAAGGAGGAAGGCGCGAATCCCACCGGTAGTTTCAAGGCCCGAGGTCTGGCACTCGGCGTCACCATGGCGCGCCATTACGGTTTGAAAAAACTCGCCGTGCCCTCCGCCGGAAACGCCGCGGGAGCGCTGGCCGCCTATGCCGCAGCCGGCGGACTCGAAGCCCACATCTTCATGCCCAAGGATGTGCCGTTTGCCAATTACGTTGAGGCCGTTCTGTATGGCGCGAAGATCACACTCGTGGATGGCCTGATTTCCGATTGCGGCCGCATGGTGGCCGAGGGGAAAGAGAGAGAAGGCTGGTTCGACATCTCCACGCTGAAAGAGCCCTTCCGCGTGGAAGGAAAGAAAACCATGGGCTACGAACTGGTCGAACAACTCGGCTGGGAGTATCCCGCGGCGGTGTTCTATCCCACGGGCGGCGGAGTCGGCTTGATCGGGATGTGGAAAGCTTTTGGCGAATTGGAGGGACTCGGCTGGGTGCGTCCCGGCAAACGACCGCGCATGATCGCGGTGCAGTCGGCGGGATGCGCTCCGGTGGCGCGCGCCTTTGAACAGGGCGAAAAGACGAGTCAGATGTGGCAGAACGCGGCGACCTTCGCTTCCGGCCTGCGCGTGCCGAAGCCCTACGGCGACTACATCATGCTGGAAATTCTGCGCGAATCGGGTGGCGTGGCCCTTGCCATCCCCGATGAGCAAATTCTTGCTTCGCTGAAAGATTGGGCAAAAAACGAGGGAATCTTTCTGTCTCCTGAAGGCGCGGCGGCCACGGCAGCTTACGACCGCTTGATCAGTAGCGGCTACCTGAAGCCCGAAGACCGCGTCGTGCTGTTCAACACGGGCGCGGGACTCAAGTACACGGACGTAACCGCGAAAGCCGCGGGCCTGCATCGACCCGCGTAACTGGCTTCCGCCGCGCCTGCCTTCGCGATTTCCAGGAAGATCTCTGTTCGCTTAACTCTGCAGTTTATCGCGCGGCGTTTCGCCCGGCGGGCTCCCAGAGTTCGATGGGGTTGCCCTCGGGATCGTACAATCGCGCGAAGCGGCCGTTTGGGTACACTTGCGCGTCGATTTCGACGCTGATCCCGGCGGCGCGAAGTTGCGCTCCCATGGCATCGAGATTGCCCACGCGAAAATTGATCATCCACATTTTGCCGGCGTCCCCGAAATAGGTCGTGGTTTCTGGAAAAGGCGCGAAGGCCGTTGGCCCGGCCTCTTGCTGCCAGGGAGGCGTCTTGTAATCGGAAGGAACAACGGCGATGCCCAGATGATCGCGGTACCATGACGCAAGCGCGACAGGGTCACGGGCGAGGAAAAACAGCCCGCCGATGCCTTTTACATTTTCGATGCGTGCCGCGCTCAGAAGCGCAGTTTGGAGAGGTAGTTGTAGCTGTTGGTGAGGCTGGCAAAAGCATCCTTCGGCCAATCGTTTTCAACGATGAAGTGCTTGATGCCGGCCTTGTCCGCGCTGGCGAAAATCCGTTTCCAATCGATGACGCCAGAACCAACGTCGGTCATGTCGGCCTCGAGAGTGTCCAGCTTGGTTAGAACCATGTTGTCACCCGAGGGTTTCGGGAGCTTCTTCATGTCCTTGACATGGACCAGCGGGAAACGGCCCGGGTAGCGATTGAAATAAGAAACGGGATCCTGGCCGGCGACTTCAGCCCAGCAAAGGTCCATTTCCATGTTGCAGAATTTCGGGTCCGTGGAATCGAGCAGGAAATCATAAGGGCGCTTGCCGCCCAGCAACGGGGTTGGCTGAAACTCCCAAGTGTGATTGTGGTAGGCGAACTTGATGCCGGCCTTGTTCGAGGCTTCACCGGCTTTGTTGAATAGTTCGGCGACGCGCTTGTAGCCACCCGGCTGCTTGCGCAAATCGTCCGGAATCCCTGGGCAAACGATGTAGCTCTGCCCCATGATCTTCGCGGCCTCAATCGTTTCGGGCCAATGGCTTTCGACGATGTCGTAGCCGACGTGGGAGGAGGACGCGGTCAGCCCAACCTTGTCCAGGAGGGCGCGAACGTCCTTCGGTGAATGGTTGAAGAGGCCCGCAAACTCGACTTCTTTGTAGCCGATGGCGGCGACTTTGGCGATGGTGCCCTCGAAGTCGCTCTTCATGAGTTCGCGGACGGTGTAGAGCTGCACGCCAACTTTTTCGATCTGATGCGTGGCGGCGAAGCTCTTGCTGGGGAGGGAGGTCAGAACTGCAGTGGCGATGGAAGTTTCCAAAAAGGTTCGGCGGTTCATGCGGGGATTGTACACCGAATCGCGGAAAGGGGAGCAAAACAAAAGCGCCCCGAGAAGAACGGGGCGCTTTTGTGGGGCGGTAGCCACAGCGCGATCGCTGGGACGCGCGCCGTGGCTCTACGATTGGGGCTAGAACAGGAACTTCAGACCCAACTGCAACGTTCGCGCGCGATGGGCACCACTTGGGTGCAGGAAATCAGGTGAATTGAGGTCGTTGTTCACCCCATTCCACTCCGTGTGGTTAAAGATGTTGAAAGCCTCCGCGCGAAACTCGAGGCCCATCGACTCCTTGATCTTGAAATTCTTGATGAGCATCATGTCGAAGTTCGTGGTGCGCGGAATGCGGAGAAAGTTGCGGCTGGCATCGCCGAAGGTGAGGCCCCGGGGTGCCGCGAAAGCGCAGGGGTTATAGAGTTGCGGGCCGGCTCCGCCCACCGCGCAGCTTGCCGATGTGGCGGAGTTGGGGTCGCCCACGACGTCTACGAAAGTACCCGGCGACGTGCTGTTGGCCACGCCCGCGTTGTCCGAGTAAGCACTGTCGGTCACATTAAAGGGTGCTCCCGTTTGGATCGAGGTGATGCCCGACCACTTCCAACCGCCCAGGAACGTGTTGGTCCACCCCGTGGCGGAATGGAAGAAAGGCAGATTGTACACATAGCTGATATTCAGCATCTGACGGTGGTCGAAGTTGGAACTGGCGCGAGCCAGAGCAACATTGTAGGAATCCACCGTGCTTAAATCAAAGCGATCGGAGGAATCATCAATGGAATGACTGTAGGTGTACGCGACACTGAGCGTGAGCGGAGCAATCGTGCGCGTCACCGCGACTTGAAGCGAATTGTAGCTGGAATTCGCCTCATATTGTAAATACGTGATGCTGCCAAATCCTTGGATGGGCCGGTAGGGGTTGGGATCATTGCCGCAGGCGATGTTCAAGTTGTTGAGGGCTTGCCCAGTGATGGGCACACCACTTGGAGTCTCAAGAGAAGTGCAGTCGTTGGGGCCAATGGCCTCACCGGGTTTGTAGGGATTAGTCCCGGACAACGGGGCAACTTGATTGGCGTCGAGCTGCTGGCCGAGGTGCGTGCCCTTGCTGCCGACATAGGCGACGCTGGTCACCAAATGCCCTGGAAACTCATGCTGTATGTTGAGATTCCATTGCTGGACATAGGGCCAAATACCCTTGGTGCTAACGGCATTGAAGCTCAAGGGGAAAGCCAGAATGGCGCCGGCGGCAGAGGAACCGATATTTGTGTAGCCCAGAATGTTGGGCTGCGTGACATTGAGCACGAGCGGGGCCGTGGCCTCGAGCGACTCGACGTTGTCCTCGTTGCCGTTGCCATGCTCGAAGAAGATCCCGTAACCTCCACGGACGGCCCATTTGCCATTGCCCCACGGATCCCAGGCGAAACCGATGCGCGGCCCGGGATTGAAGAGATGTCCTTGAACACAGCCACTGGGCGTACCGGTTGACCCGCACTGAACGATACCGTTGAAGACCCGCGGATCCGTGAAGGTCAGGGGTGCGTGTGTGACGGGGTCAATCAATGCCCCTTCCGTTCCCGTGTACGTGCCGTTGTCAATGGCCGGGGCGTTGGCGGGGTTGAAGGCCGAAGTTTCAAAGTTGTAGGCCTGCTTGTATTTTTCGCGATACGTACCAAACAGGCTGAAACGAATCCCCAGGTTGAGAGTCAAGCGCGGAGTGATGCGCCAGTCATCGTTGAAGTACGGTTCGACGAAATGGTAGCGGAAATAGTATTTGGGATAAGAATTCACTTGGGAGTAGGAAGCGATATTACCAAGGAGCAGGTCGGCAAAAGCGTTGCCCGTTCCTACAATGGAGTTGCTGGCGGCAAAGGAAACGGTACCCTGTTCCGTGCCGAAGCTGCTCTGCTCGTTCTTCTGAGCGATGGTAGCGTAAGCGCCCATTTGAAGGTTGTGTTTCCCGGCGATTTTAGTGAGGTTATCGCGAATGGTGTAAGTGGGGTTGGCGTTATTCCAAGGTGAGTAGCTGGAAAAGCCTTCCGAGAAATCGTTGAAAGACGTGTTCCCACCGACGCTGATGTCCGGGAGTTTGTTACCGAAGTTGGGGAATATGCCGGTGGTGGTCAACCCCGCCGCCGAGCGTGATGGCACACCAGCGGCCAAGGGCGTCAAGAAGATATGGTCAGCCGTGTAACTGGCAACGAATTCATTCAAAAGAGTGGGGGTGATTTCCGAGTTCAGGCGCGTGACGAAGCTGGTGCCCGGGCCAACAAAGGAGGTTTGGATCGTCGGAAAGCTGTAGCCTGACCAGAGGGTAGGGACCACGACGGTGTTCCAGGAATCATGAATGTAGCGGACGGTAAGCCGCTCTTTAGGGCTGAAATTGTGATCCAAGCGGACGAGTTCTTCGCGCCAGTTGGTGGACTGCGAAGGCGAAGCATTATAGCAGGCAATTCCGCCGCAGTTGGCGAGAGCAGCCGTCGGGTCGGTAATGGTTGGTTCCGGAATCATGGCGAGGAGAGGCAGAGCATTCGGGTCGACTGGCATCGGCCCTAGACTGCCGTCATATTTTGCTCCAGTCCGCGGGTCGACCGGACAATCGCCTGCAAAAGTGGTGCTAGTGCAAACGTCGGTAAAGTCTCCCCCGCGCTCGGCCATGGAGGGAACGGCGGCGTGGAAAACTTGTCCCGGAACGAGGTCCTTGCGCCACTCCTCGGACCAGAAGAAGAAGGTCTTCTCCTTGTTGGAGTTGTAGTGATTGGGAATGAAAACCGGACCGCCAATGGTATAGCCGAAGTCGTGCTTCTTGAATTTAGGAGCCGGAGTTGTTTTATCTTCGAAAAAATTGCGGGCGTTCATGGCATCGTTGCGCCCGAAGTAGTAGACATCCCCGTGAAACGCATTTGTCCCGGACTTAGTTTCGACTTCGACGGTTCCGGAACCGTTGCGGCCGTACTGTGCGCCGTAATTGGAGGTAAGCACTTTGACTTCGGCGATGGCGTCGATGCTGGGATAAACGTTCAGCGTCTCATTGCTGCCGTTATCCATGTTGTCGCCACCGTCAAGTTCCCAGTTGTTGTACTCTTCGCGGCCGCCATTAAAGCTGAATGCAACGTTTCCGTACACGCCGACGGTACCTTCATCCTGGCCGGTCTCGTTGCTGACTCCGGGAACAATCGTGGCAAGTTGCGTGAAATTGCGTCCATTGAGCTGGAGTTCGGCGATCTGGTTGCCAGAGACGGTGCCCGAGAGCGCCGAGGATTGCGTTTCCACTGTCGCGATGCTCTCGCCAGTGACGATGATTTCTTCGGTCACGGCGCCGATCGTCAGGGTCACGTCGACGCGGGCTTTCTCGGCGACGCTCAGGACAATCTTTGAAGCGGTAAATTTTTGAAAGCCCTTGGCGGTAACCGACAGATTGTAGGTATCGCCGGGCAAGCCGGGGACGACGTAAGCGCCCACGTCATTTGTCGTTGTCTTACGAGTGAGCGTACCCCCAATGTTGGTAAGCACAACTTCCGCGCCGGCAACTACGGCGCCGGATTTATCGAGAACCGTGCCGCTGATGTAACCAGTGTCCTGCGCGGCTGTAAGCAAAGGAAAGACGAACAAAAGTGCCATGATTCCGAGGTAGGAGAGGAGCCGCGCGCTATGCGAATGACAAGCAAATCGAATTGCCTTCACGATGAGACCTCCTGAAACTTAGTTTCCGATCGAATGCTGGAGAGATTGGAGGCTGGAGGAAGAGGAAAAAGAGCAGAAAATCACCCTAAAATCCGCGTCCGACCACTCGCCGCCACATCCCCGGTTCCTCGACGGGACCTTGCCGGGCCCCAAAACAACTTATTAAATCGGATTAATAAAGGAAAGTCGCTTATCTGTCAAGCACAAAATGAATCCTTTCTCCCCAGGGCCATCAGTCCTCGCTCGCTACGGCTAGAGTATGTCCGTTGCCAACGAAGTGAGCTTGGCTTGAAGCGGGCACTGAGAATGGCGGAAACTAGTGCCGTTCCAACTATTTGGGCCAAATGACGGTCCAAGCATCTGACGCGAACACGGAGAGAGTATTCTCGAAGGGATTTGCTGGAACAAGTTGGAACGGCACTAGCCAGAGACAGATGAGATACAGACAAACTATTCTTGGGATTTGTTCGGGGATGGTGCTCGCGGCCAGCCTGGCCGGCCAAGTGCCCGCGGCGTCGCGCCTATCAGATGGGGCGAGTTCGGAGCGGCAAACACGTACTGCCGATGATCCTCAAGCTTGGTTTCAGAGAGGGCAAAGCGCCCTCCAGAGCGGCGATCTGCAATCCGCCGAAGACGCTTTTCGCAAGGTATTGGCGATGGATCCAAAGGCTGGCGCCGCCTACGCCAATTTGGGCGTTATCGCCATGCGCCGCAAGCAGTGGGATGAAGCCTTGAAGAATCTGAAAAAGGCCGAGAGGCTTTCCCCTAAAATGGCGGGCATTCGCTTGAACATCGGCCTTGTCGAGTTCCGCCGCGAGAATTACGAGCGGGCCATTCCCCCGCTGCAAAGCGTCGTACGCGATGAGCCCAATTCACAGCAGGCGCGCTACCTGCTCGGCCTGTGCCAGGTCTTCACCCAGGATTACGCTGCTGCCGTGAAGACGCTTGAGGCCCTTTGGGAGCCGATGTCCGGCAACGTGATGTATCTTTACGTCCTGGGTATGGCTGCCAACCGTGCGGGCGACAAGGAACTCGACGAAAAGGCTATCCTCCGGCTGATTGAAATTGGCGGAGACACACCGGAGTTTCATCTAATTCTCGGCAAAGCCTATCTCCAGCGTGACGAGGTTGCGGGCGCCCTTACAGAACTGGAAAAGGCCCAAGCCCTGAACCCTCAACTGCCGTATTTGCATTTCAACCTCGGGGTGGCCTACAGACACAGTGCCAACTACGAGAAGAGTGAAGCCGAATTCTTGAAGGATATTCAACTGGAGCCGGAGCTTGTGGACAACTACGTCCAGCTTGGGTACCTCTACTGGCTCGTGCAGCGGAATGATGACGGCGTGCCGGAATTTCGCAAGGCGCTCGAGAAGGATCCAAAAAGCGGCGACGCCTGGTTTGGTCTGGCAAGAAGTTACCTCCGACAAAAGAAATATGCCGAGGCAGTGCAAGCGATCGATAAAGCGGCAAAGTTGGCGCCGGAAAGCCAGCGCGTGCACTTCATACGCGGCCAGGTGCTGCAAGGTCTGGGCCGCAAAGACGAAGCCCAGGCCGAGTTTGAAATCGCGAAAAAGCTCATGGACAAAGGGTTCATTGAGGATCGGGAAAAGATGGAAGAGCGGTACGTGCCGAGCCCGGAGTTGACGCAACTGCCGAACTGAAGAGCGCGCCCCCCCAAGGTCAGAGCTAGATTTGCGGCGGCTTTTGCCAGGGGCCGCGGGATTGCTCCAGAGTTTCGGCGACGGCGAGGAGAAGTTCTTCTTCGTAAGGCCGGCCAACGATTTGCACGTTGATTGGCAAGCCCTCGGGCGATTTTCCAAGTGGCAAGGACAATCCCGGAAAGCCCGCGAGATTCAGCCAGTGGCAAAAGCGCATGGTGTCCCGGTAATTGTGCGGATCGCCGGCGCGATAATTGCCCGCGCCATGTTTGAAGGCAGGCGCCGTGGAAACAGGCGAGAGAAGAATCGGCACATCGCGCAATTGCCGGAGCAGATCAGCGCGCACCAGGTCGCGTTCGGTGCACGCAGCCATAAACGATTCCAGTGTGACCGCGGGTTCCGCCGCTACAGCCGCAAGATATTCTTGCAGCATCGGGCTCAACAAATCTTCCTGGCCCTTCGTGCTGTGACGAATCAGATCGCCGATCACCGGGCCAAAAAAGAACCACCACAATTCCAGCGCACGGTCGAGTCCATCCAACTTCACCAGCTCGACATGGAAGCCCTGCTCCGTGAGGAGTTGACCCGCGCGGTGCATGGCGGCTTGCGTCTCGGGCGTGGGGGCCGCAAGCGCGCTGCTCTCGAGAATTCCGATGCGTAGGCCGCGCAGTTCCTTCGCACCAATGGACCGCAAGGGTACAGGAGCGGAGAGCGCGTCGCCGGCGTCCGGCCCGGCCATCACTGCGAAGAGCGCGCGAAGATCCGCAACAGCGCGCGCCATCGGTCCCACCACTCCAATCCACGAGAACGCGCCTGCTCCGGGCGGGAAATGTCCCGTGGCCGGAATCCGGCCCGGAGTTGGCTTCAGCCCGCAAATGCCGCAAAAATGTGCGGGCGCGCGAATCGAACCGCCGCCATCGCTGCCGACCCCGCCCATGGAACAGCCGCTGGCAATTGCCGCCGCTTCGCCACCGCTTGAGCCGCCTGCGGATCTGGAAGGGTCCCAAGGATTGGAAGTTTTTCCGGAGAGGCGATTGTCTGTTTCGTAGGCCATCAGGAATTCCGGCGTGTTGGTATTGCCCAGCAGGATTGCTCCGGCGGATTCCAGGCGGGACACCAGCGTGGCGTCGCTCGCCGGCACGTAGTCTTTGCGCAAGAGCGAGCCTGCGGGACAAGGCCAGCCGGCTACATCAATACACGACTTCACCGTCAGCGGAATCCCTGTCAGCGCCCGCCACGGTTCCCCACGCTGTATGGCAGCTTCCGCCTGGCGAGCCCGCGCCAACGCCGACTCCGCGTCCAGATGCACGAAAGCATTCAGCTTAGGCTGAAGCGCCTGCGCGTGCTGCAGATGTGCCGTGATCACCTCAACGGGAGAGATTTCTTTCCGGCGGAATTTCTCGAGCGTTTCAGCGATGGAAAAATAATTGCAAGTGGCCATGGGGCTCCTTCAGCAAGGTAAAGGCCGGCGTCCTTGTGGTCAAGGCTGGCCGGGCCGTACCACAGAAGACCCCTACAAAAACGGTTGACGATGTCCTGCTGAGCCAAGACAATCAAAAGGATAGTGGGACGGAGCCAGATTCACGAGGTGTTGCGCGTCCAGAAAGAGCATTCCTTCATGGCCTTCACACAGTTCACTTCACGCCATCGTTTTTTTGTCCTGAGTGCGCTGCTCGCATTGCTCGCAGTTGGCTCCCTAGCAGTGTTGCGGCTCAAGGCTACGCAATCGCCCGCGGGCGAGAAGCCAAGTACCGCTGCGGACAAGGGCATTTCCCCTGAAGCGATGCGCCTGAATACGCTGGGCGTGGCTTACATGAACCAGCAAAAGGCCGCTGAAGCGCAAAAATATTTCGAACAGGCATTGGCGGCAGACCCTCAGTTCGCAGCAGCGAAAATGAATCTGGGCATTTCTTTCCTTGGCCAGCAGAAAGTGGAGCGGGCCCGAGCCGCTCTTGAGGAGGCGACCGCGAAACTTCCGCAGGATCCCTATGCCTGGTACAACCTGGGCCTTGCCTACAAGGACTGCAACGAATCGGAAAAGGCCATCGCCGCTTTCCAGCACGTGGAAAAAATTGTACCCGAAGAGCCGGATGCCTTTTACTTCGAGGGCTTCATGAATGCGCAGTTGCTACGCTATGACGAAGCGATTGCGGCATTCCAGAAAGCGCTGACTTTGTCTCCCTTTCACGCCTCGGCCCAGTTCGGACTTGCGCGCGCCTACCAGCGGAAGGGCGATGCCGTTGCTGCCCGTGAAAGCATGAAGCAGTTTCAGAAAATCAACTCCGAGCATCTGGGCGCGCCGTTTGGCGCGGGCTACGGCGACCAGGGCAAATACTCTCTCGCGGAATTCATCCACGGCACCGTGGCCACGGCCCCACCGGAGATTCCCGTTCATTACACGCAAGAGCCGCTTGCCCAGCGCGTCTTGACGGCTGCAGCCATCGGTCCCAGCAGTGGCGCGTGCTTCCTCGACTATGATGGGGACGGCAAGCCCGATCTTTTCTTGGTGGGCACCGGCGAGGGCAAGAGCCGCCTGCTCCACAATCTCGGCGATGGCAAATTTGAGGATGTGACGGAGAAAGCCGGTCTGGGGAGTCTCGGCGGGGGATTTGGGTGCGCTGCGGGGGATTTCGACAGTGACGGCCACACCGATCTGGCCGTCTGCGAAACGGGCGGCGTGAGGCTGCTGCGGAACGATGGCCATGGCAAATTTCAGGACGTTACTGAAAAAACCGGGATCCGCCGCGAAAAGGGCTGTGTTGCCGCTACTTTTGTGGATTACGACCACGATGGCGACCTCGATCTGTACCTGACCATGGCCCCCAACAGCGAAACGCGTAAGAACAAGCTCTGGCGCAACAACGGAAACTCCACTTTTACGGACGTCTCTGAGGAATCCGGCATGGGCTTGGAGGCCACGGGCGCTGGCGTCGCCATGACGGACTTCAACAACGATCGCGCGATCGATTTTGTCGTGGCCGGTGGGCCGCGAGGGGCCGCCATTTTTCTGAATCCGCGCGAAGGAAAGTTCAAGGTGCTCCCGGGGATCGATTTTGCGAGAGAGAATCTGCCGCCCGCTGTTGGCGTCATCGCCTTTGATTTCGACAAGGACGGCTGGATGGATCTGGCGTTTACTCACGCTGGTCCGCCGGGACTCACCCTGTGGCGAAACGTCCAGGGCAAGAAGCTCGAACGCGTTCCACTTCCCGATCTCGGCTGGAAGCAGGGCTGGGGCCTCACCTCGCTCGATTTCGATAACGATGGCTGGCTTGATCTGGCGGCCGTGGGCGAGTCCGCGAATGGTGGGGAGATTCGGTTGTTGCGCAATTTGGGCGAGGCGGGCTGGGCCGATGTCACGAAGAAAACGCAACTCGATGCCGTCAAGTTGAGCAAGCCGGCGGCCCTGGCGGTAGCCGATCTGAGAACCAATGGAAGCCCCGACCTGATTGTTACCCAAGCGGGAGGCGCTCCCATCCTGCTTGAAAATGTTGGCGCCAACAAAAACAACTGGATTCAGATCGACCTCAAGGGCCTGGATGACAACAAGAACGGAATCGGCACCAAAGTCGAGATCTTCGCCGGAGGGCTTTACCAGAAATGGGAAATTGCCGGCGCTTCCGGCTACCTCAGCCAAAATTCTCCCGTTCTGATCGCGGGCCTGGGCAGCGAAAAATCCACGGATGTGGTGCGTCTCTTGTGGCCGAAGGGAGTACCGCAGGACGAAGTGAACCTGCAGGCCGGGAAAGTTCAGCTCCTCAACGAACTCGACCGCCGCGGAAGCTCCTGCCCGGTTCTCTTTTCGTGGAATGGCAAGGAATACGAATTCATTGCCGACATGATCGGCCCCGCGGTTGTGGGGCACTGGATAGCCCCTGGTGAACGCGACGTCCCCGATCCCGACGAATATCTTAAGGTTCCAGCAAAGAGTGTCCGCCCGAAGAATGGCCTGCTCAGTTTCCGTTTCCTGGAGCCGATGGAAGAGACCGTCTACCTCGACCAAGTTCGCCTGCTGGCCATCGATCATCCTGCCAAAGTCGAGGTCAATCCGAACGAACGCTTCGCCAGCGCGCCGCCCTTCCCCGAATTTCGCGTGATTGTCACGGAACATTCACAACTGCCGGTTGGCGCTTGGGACGACCAGGGCAACGACGTTCTGGCGCTGCTCGCCAAGCGCGACCGGAAGTACGTCACACAATTTGACGGCCTGCCCTACACCGGCTTCGCCAAATTGCACTGGATCGAACTCGATCTCGGCCAATGGAACGCGGCAAAACCCCTTCGCCTGCTTCTGGACGGCTACACCGACTATTTCACCGCGACCTCCATGTATGCTGCCAATCAGGCGGGCATTAAGGTCATCGCGCCTTACGTGGAAGCGCAAGACGCACAAGGTAAATGGGTGCGTGTCGTCGAGGATATGGGATTCCCCGCCGGCCTCGAACGCACCATGGTTGCGGATCTTAGCGGCAAGATTCCCGCCGCCACGCGGCGCATTCGCATCGTCACCAACCTGAAGATTTATTGGGACGCCGTGCGCATCGATCAGACTCCCGAATCGAAAGAACTCCGTGTCAACGAAGTTCCGTTGGCCACCGCGGCGCTGGAATTCCTCGGCTACCCGCAGGAAATTCGCCTGCAGCCCGCGAGCGACACGGTGTATTCCTACTCGCGGCGCAGCGCCACCGGGCCGTATGCGCGCGCGTCGGGCAACTATACTCGCTATGGCGACGTAAAAACCCTTCTCAGCGCTTCCGACGACAAGTTCGCCGTTTTCGGTTCTGGCGAAGGCGTCAAGCTGGAATTCGATCCGCAACATCTCCCAAATCTTCCCGCGGGTTGGGTGCGTGACTATTTCTTCTATGCCGACGGCTTTGAGAAAGACATGGATTTTTATGCGGCCAACGGCTTTACGGTTGAGCCCCTGCCAAGGCATGGCCTGCTCTCGTACCCCTACCCCGAGGGCAAGGAGTATCCCCTCGACGACGAGCACCTCCGCTACAAACTGGAGTACGACACACGCGCGCGCTCGGACCGCCTGCCGGGCAATTTGCGCTACGAATATCCCCCCCAAAAGTGAGGGGAACAATCTGGGGAGAAGCGGCGTCGTTGCATCCGCACCCGCTCACGCCCCGACAGAGACCCAGCTCCGTTTCTGCGCGCTTTCCGCGATCGCTTCGCAGAGCAGGAGTTCGTCGTATCCCGTCTCGAAGGTCGGAAATGTTCTCGGCGCGCGAAAATCTCCGGCAGCGATGTAGCTATAAAAATCCTTGAATAGTTGCACGAACGTGTCGGGGTAACCCTCGGCGTGCCCGGCGGGATACGCGGCGTAACCGCGCGATTCCGGCGATTGCAGCCCGGGATCTTTCGGAAGCACTTCGCTGGCGCGGTCGCGCCGCCCAATCCAAAGCGAATTGGGGGATTCGGAATCGAATGCCAGCGAAGCTTCAGAGCCGTCAATCTCAAACCACAAACGCGCCTTGCGTCCCGCGCTGACTTGCGAGACGGTCATCACGCCATGAGCGTCGTTTTCAAAGCGCAACAGCACTGAGGCGTAATCGTCGGTCGTCATCAGCACTTCCTCGGTCTCCGCCGCGCTGGCTTTCTGAAATGTCTCCACGCGTCCCTTGGGTTTTCGCCGCGTCGGCAGAACCGTGGCCAGATCGGAACAAAGTTCAGACACCTTGCTATCGGTGAGCCAAGTCACCAGATCGAGCCAGTGGGTGCCAATGTCGGAGACGGCGCGAAGTTCGCCGCCCGACTTTGCTTCCAGCCGCCAGTTCCAATCCGTGGGGAATAACAGCCAATCCTGCAGAAAACTGCCATGCACCAGCCGCACCTGCCCAATCGCGCCTTTGCAAATCAACGCGCGAGCTTCCTGACAGAGCGGGTAATAGCGCAGGTTGTACGCCACGCCGCCCACCCTTCCTGTTTCTTTCACCAGGGAAACCAGCGCCGCGGATTCCCGCGAATCCAGCGTCAGCGGCTTTTCGCACAAGACATTCTTCCCTGCGCGGAGGAGCTGGCTCGCCTCCTGGAAATGCTCATTGTTTGGCGTGCACAAATGCACGACCTGAACGGACGAATCGGCGGCCAGTTCCTCGAGCGAAGCGTACGCTCGCGGCAATCCCAGCACATCCCGCGAAGCTTTGGTGCGCTCCGGTGTGCTCCCCAGCACTCCCTGAACGGATATGCCGAGGCGCCGCAAGGCGTCCAGGTGTGCCCGGCCAACGAATCCCAATCCAATGATGGCTGCGTTGATTTTCTGCATGAGGACTCCCTATGAGTGCATCAGCCCATTAGAGTAATTCATCCAAAGGAATTGCAGCGGAACAATTATCCTGGAAGGCATATCACGGATTCGAGGATGACTGAAAGGCTTCGGGAGGGTCCAGGTAGCTCTGCGACCAGAAGGCGTCGCGTGACACCGCGGCGCTGTAAATTTCTTGAATAGCGGAAATCGTAAATGCAAATACAGTCTGAAATGCATACACTGGCATTTGAGATTACTGAGCTTCGCGGAATATGGAGACAAAACTCGTATTGTCATCCCGAGCGCAGCGAGGGATCTGCTTTTGCCTGAAAGCAAGATACAGCGGATTCCTCGCCCGCCCCGGCGGGCTCGGAATGACAACCTACTCTCGTTGGGTGCGTTCCCGATGCTCGAAGGGTGCCACCACAATCTGCGACGCTCATCAGGAGGATCGAGGGATGCAAACAAGGCATGTAGTGATGGCAGGATTAGCGTTGCTTGCCGCTTCGGCTGCGGCCTATGCAGGGCCGAGCGGAGGCACAGTCAGCGGCAAAGTGACCTACGAAGGCGCACCGGCCAAGATGAAACCCATTGACATGTCCATGGAACCTTCTTGCGCCAAGATGTACGCGACGCCGCCGCTCGCGGAAACTGTCGTGACCGGCGCCGGCAACAGTCTGGAGAATGTGGTCGTCTACGTCTCCGCGGGAGCGCCAAACGATGCGGCTCCTTCCACTGCCGCCATCTTCACGCAGAAGGGTTGCCGGTACATCCCGCACCTGCTGGCCTTGCAGGTCAATCAGGAATTGAAGATCACCAACGAGGATCAGACCGTCCACAACGTTCATCCACAGCCGAAGCGGAATCGCGAGTGGAATAAATCGCAGCCCCCGGGAGCGCCGCCGATTCGTGAGAGCTATGAGCAGGCGGAATTCATTCCCGTGAAGTGCAATGTGCATCCCTGGATGCATGGCACCTTGGCGGTAATGCCCAACTCGCACTTCGCCGTGACTGGCGCGGGCGGTTCATTCTCGTTGGCCAACTTGCCTCCGGGCAAGTACACCATCACCGCCTGGCACGAGTCCTACGGCGAACAGTCACAAGACGTCACCATCAGCGGCACCGAGACCCAGACCATCAACTTCGTCTTCAAACCCAAGCCCAACTGACCAGGGCTTGGTCTCAGTGTCAATCAGTATCTATGAGGTACTAGTTTCGAAACTGGTGCGAGGACTGGGAAGAAAGCGGACCCCAAGCGCAACGGTATCTTCCCATCCGCCACCGAAGTTCTCACTTTGCAAACGAGCGACCTCCGCGGGCCCGGCGTATCTTGCTCTCGTTGGATGAACGGTAGGCGTCCCTGACTAGCCGAGGAAGAAGACGCTTCAAGCTAGAGAGGTGCCACTGGTTCTCAAAAAGCAGATTCACATCAAATTGCGCTAAAAGCTTGCGGAACGCTGTTCGGTCCTTAGGAAAGCTCATTTTTAGAAGTTGGTTGACGTGGTCCCAGTGCGCCCTGCCCACGGATATTAAGTCACCGATGTCGACTGCCAACTCGCCGATGGTTCGCTTCGCGGAGCGGGGAGAAGCCTTTTCGAGCTGCTTCTGAATTCTCTGTACGAGTTGCACATGCTTGAGTATCTCACAACGCTTCCGGTCGCGCGCACGCAAACGCAGACGTGGTAATCCATAATTTGGTTTCATGGCGCTTCCTCTTCCAGAGCTTTGGCCGCTCGGTCCATTATATCTTTGTACTTCTGCATTGCCTTGTCGCCTAGCCTCTTGCCTACACGTTGCATTCTCTCGAGTGCGTCCCGAACTTCCTTTTTCCAACCCCCACGAGGGTCGGGATTCTGCGAACCGCCAGGCGGGTGGCCCGGGCTGAAAGAAGCGGAAGTTGTTGACATGGCCGATGCGGAGAGGATATCACTTCGACAAATATCGTGGAAGTGATGAGCGACGGAGGGTGCCCCAGGTTCGGTGTGGGAACCTGGGTCTTGGGTCGGCATTTCTCGCTTTGGGGTATCCGATGCCGGCTGGGCTCAAGCGCTACTACAGGCGCCGTCACGCACACCTCGGAAGGCTCTGCGCGTTGCCTCGTGTATAATCTTGAGGGCGTGTTGGCCAACTCGATGATCCCCTTCATTCACATAGGCCCCTTATCGATTCCCACGTACGGTTTGATGGTGGCGCTGGGCTTAATCTGCGCTGCCTACATTCTTCAAGCCGACTTCGACCGCCGTGGCATAAAAGCCGACGCGTTCACCATGATCACGATCGCCGGATTGGCCGGCATCTTCGGCTCGAAGTTGTATAGCGCGCTCGAATCACCGACGGAATTTTTTGCCCATCCGGCCGCGCTAATCTTCAATCGCTACGGCTTCACCTGGTTTGGGGGATTCCTCGGCGGCTTTTTTGCCATGCTCATTCTCGGCCGGCGGGCCAAAATTCCTCTGCTGGAGTTTCTGGACACCTGCACGCCCGCAGCTTCGTTTGGCTATGCGATCGGCCGAATGGGCTGCCTGCTCTCCGGCGATGGCGACTACGGCATTCCGACCACCTTGCCGTGGGGCATGAGCTTTCCGAATGGCGTTGTTCCTACCACCGGCGTCAACGGGACATGCGCTCTGTACGGATGGCCAGAAACCTGTAAAGTGCACCCCACGCCCATCTATGAATTCCTGGTGTGGTGCGCGATTGGAGCATTTCTTTGGTATTTAGGCGGCAAGTTTCTGCGCCGCCCTAAGGGGAAGGGTTTCATTTTCTGCGGCTATCTGGTTTTGACGGGCATCGCGCGGTTTCTGGTGGAGATCATCCGGCTCAACCCACGCGTATTCCTGGGTTTGACCAATGCACAGATCGTCAGCATTCTCTCCGTGCTGGCTGGAATTGGGCTATTCCTATTGATTAAGAGCCGGGATGCGTCGGCCGAGAAAAAAGCTTCGTCCCACTGACGCGGCGTTCTTCCATCTTTTCGCAATCGAGAGTTCCGCGGTAAATTCCTGATTCAGCGCGGGCTCGGCTTTCTCTGAATTCCCTGCGCATCAAAAACTTGAAGCATGCCTGGGGCTTTTCGATTTCCGCTGGGTAGAACTCCTACTCCAGCATCTGCCGCAACACGTATTGCAAAATGCCGCCATGCTTGTAATACGCGACCTCTTCCGGCGTATCCACGCGCACGATTGCAGTGAAGGTCTTCTGCGTTCCGTCCGCCGACTTGGCGCGAACGGTGACTTGCTTTCGTGGTGTTAGCGCAGACACGCCATCAATCGAGAACACCTCGTGCCCCGTCAGGCCAAGGGATTCGCGAGTTTCGCCGGGCTTGAATTCCAGCGGGAGCACGCCCATGCCCACGAGGTTGCTGCGGTGAATGCGCTCGTAGCTTTCCGCGATGACGGCGCGCACACCGAGCAGCCGGGTGCCCTTGGCCGCCCAGTCGCGCGAGGACCCGGAGCCGTATTCCTTGCCCGCGATCACCACCAGGGAAACGCCCTCTTCGCGGTACTTCACCGCGGCGTCGTAGATAAACATCTTTTCGCCCTCGGGCAGATGCAGTGTCCAACTTCCTTCCGTGCCCGGGGCAAGTTGATTGCGCAGGCGGATGTTCGCGAACGTGCCGCGCATCATCACCTCATGATTGCCGCGGCGCGCGCCGTAGGAGTTGAATTCGTGGGGCTTCACGCCATGAGCGATCAGATATTTCCCGGCCGGAGAATCCACGGCGATGGAACCCGCGGGAGAAATGTGATCGGTGGTCACGCTATCGCCGAGCACCACGAGAACACGAGCACCATGAATATCCGCAAGCGGAACGGGCGTCCTCGGCATGTTCTCGAAATACGGAGGCAGCTTGATGTACGTGGAGTTCGCATCCCACTTGTACAGATCCCCTTCGGGAATGGGCAGCGATTTCCAGCGCGCGTCGCCCTCGAACACTTCGCTGTATACCTTGCGGTATTGCTGGGTGGAAACCGCGGCGCGGACGGTGGACTCTACTTCCTGCGCGGTAGGCCAAATCTCACGCAAATAGACGGGCTTGCCGGCGGAGTCGGTTCCTAGAGGCTCGGTCGTCAAGTCCATGTCCATGCGGCCGGCGAGCGCGTAGGCCACGACGAGCGGCGGGGAAGCGAGGTAATTCGCGCGCACCAGCGGGTGCACGCGCCCTTCAAAATTGCGGTTGCCGCTCAGCACAGCCACGGCAATGAGGTTGTTTTCCTTGATGGCAGCGCTAATGGGATCGGACAGAGGTCCGCTGTTGCCGATGCAAGTGGTGCAGCCGTAGCCCACCAGGTGGAACTTCAGTTTCTCGAGATAGGCCATCAGGCCTGAGGCTTGCAGATAGTCCGTCACCACTTTCGAGCCCGGCGCGAGGCTGGTCTTCACCCATGGCTTCACATGCAATCCGCGCTCGACCGCCTTCTTGGCCACTAATCCCGCGCCGAGCATCAGTGAAGGATTGGAGGTGTTCGTGCAACTCGTAATGGCGGCAATCACGACCGCGCCGCTGGAAAGCTCGAAGGCATCGCCATTGTTTTTGACGTGAACCTGTTTTGCGGACGCGCCTTCCAGCACTTTCGTGAAAGATGCTTTCGCGTTCTTCAGCGCGACGCGGTCTTGGGGCCGTTTTGGCCCCGCCACCGTGGGCTCAACGCTGCCGAGATCGAGCTCCAGCGAGTCGCTGAACGCTGGGTCCGGGGTTGCGTCGGTCCGGAAGAGATGCTGCTCCTTGGAGTAGGCTTCGACCAGCGCGATGTGTTCATGCGAACGTCCGGTGAACTCCAGGTAGGCGAGTGTTTCCTTGTCCACGGGAAAAAAGCCCATGGTCGCGCCGTATTCGGGAGCCATGTTGGCAATCGTGGCGCGGTCCGGCACGCTTAAGGTGGAGAGCCCGGAGCCGTAGAACTCCACGAACTTCCCGACGACGCCCTTCTTTCGGAGCATCTCCGTGACGGTAAGCACCAGGTCCGTCGCAGTGGCTCCTTCGCGCAGCCGGCCGTGGAGCTTGAAGCCCACCACTTCCGGCACGAGCATCGAGAGAGGCTGGCCCAGCATGGCCGCCTCCGCTTCAATTCCGCCGACGCCCCAGCCGAACACACCGAGCGAATTCACCATCGTGGTGTGCGAATCCGTGCCCACGAGCGAATCCGGGTAGGCTTCGAGGCGGCTGCCATTCGGAACGGAGCAAACCACCCGCGCGAGATACTCGAGATTGACCTGGTGGCAAATGCCCGTATCGGGCGGCACGACCTTGAAATTGCGGAAGGCGGTTTGTCCCCAGCGCAAGAAAGCGTAGCGCTCGACGTTGCGCTGGAATTCGAGTTCCGCGTTCATGCCGAAGGCGTTTACGTTGCCGAAACTGTCCACCTGAACGGAGTGGTCGATTACGAGCTCCGCGGGGAAAAGGGGATTGATGCGCTTGGGATTGCCGCCCATTTTTTGAACCGCTTCGCGCATCGTGGCCAGGTCCACGATGGCAGGGACGCCGGTGAAATCCTGCAACAGGACGCGTGCGGGCATGAAGGCAATTTCTTTTTGTTCGCCGCCGGGTTTCCAGCTTGCGAGCGCGCGGATATCCTCGGCGCGAACGGAGCGTCCGTCCTCACAGCGCAGCAGGTTTTCCAGGAGAATGCGAAGGGAGAAGGGGAGAGTGGTGAATTCTCCGAGGCCCTGTTTTTCCAGTTTTTCGAGGCGCTGAATTTCAAATGTCTGCGCGCCAACGTTCAGGTTGTCTCGCGTACCGAAGGAATTAGCTGCGGAGATGGGCATTCTAGACGTCCTTTCGCGGAATGGTTGGACTTCTATAATAACCGAAATCTCGCGGCGGCGCGGGAACGCTATAATGGAAAGGCCGTGAATATCGTCCTGATTTCGACGTACGAACTGGGGCGGCAGCCGTTTGGGCTGGCCTCGCCTGCAGCCTGGCTGCGAGGGCGCGGGCATGAGGTAACTTGCCTGGATTTATCGCGAGAACCCTTGAACGAGCAGGCCGTGCGAGAGGCGCGGCTGATCGCTTTCTATGTGCCCATGCATACCGCGACGCGGCTCACGCTGGAACTGCTGGAATCTGTTCACAGCATTCAGCCCAAGGCGCATTTGTGCGCTTACGGGTTGTACGCTTCGCTCTCCGCGGAGAGTTTTCGCGCCCACGGTGTGAATAGCTTATTGGGGGGCGAATTCGAGCAGTCGCTGGTGGATCTTGCGGAGCACCTGGAGGGCCTGTCGGCTGCGCCGCAGATTCATCGGTTGGACACAACTGTTTCGCTGGCGCGGCTGCGTTTCCAAAAGCCGGATCGCGAAGGATTGCCGCCGCTGCGTTCGTACGCGCACCTGGTGTTGCCGAACGGCGAACACCGCACGGTGGGATACACGGAAGCGAGCCGCGGCTGCAAACATCTGTGCCGGCATTGTCCGATTGTGCCGGTATACAACGGTGTGTTCCGCATCGTCGACCGGGAGGTGGTGCTTGCGGATATTCGCCAGCAGGTGGCCGCAGGCGCGCAGCACATCACGTTTGGCGATCCGGATTTCTTCAATGGAGTGGGACACGCCATTCCGCTTGTGGAAGCGCTGCATCGCGAATTCCCCGCGCTCACCTATGACGTGACGATCAAGGTAGAGCATCTTCTGCAGAATGTCGAATTGCTGCGGACGCTGCGGCAAACGGGATGCCTGTTCGTTATCTCCGCAGTCGAATCTCTGGACGACGGCATTTTGCAGAAACTGCAAAAGGGCCACACGCGCACGGATTTCTTTCGTGTCGTCGAAGAATGCCGGCGCACGGACATCACTCTTCAGCCGACCTTTGTTCCATTTACCCCCTGGACGACATTTGAAAACTATCTGGACCTATTCGAGAATCTGCGGCGGCTGAATCTCGTCGAAGCTGTCGCGCCCATCCAACTGGCCATACGCCTTCTGATTCCCTCGGGATCGCTGCTGCTGGAAATACCGGAAGTACGCGAGATGGTGGGACCGTTTGATGCCGGGGCGCTCGTCTATCCCTGGAAAAATCCCCATCCGGGGGTGGACCGGCTGGCCGAGGAGGCTCAGGAAATCGTTGCCGCGAGCGAGAAGATGAAAGGCAGCCGGACGGCGACGTTCGAGCAGCTTTGGCGCGCGGCGCATCGTGTTGTCGGACGGAAGACAGAAGAATCGTCGATGCCGCTTCTGGCTTCTCGGGCGGCGGTGCCCTATCTCAACGAGCCCTGGTACTGTTGAGCGGAACCGACACGGGACCAGTTGGTCCCGATAGCCAAGGCTAAGGAAACGGTGCGGCAGGCGGAGACGTTTGTTTAGCCTGATCCGATCCGGTCGCGTGTTTCTGTGATTTCTATCGTCGATGAAAGACGGGATCGCCATTCGATGAATCCACGAAAACGGCTGCTGCTGTTTGCCACAAAGCTCGGCTACCAGACGCGTTCATTCAACGCAGCGGCCGAAAAGCTTGGCGTGGAGCTTGCTTTTGTCACCGATCGCTGCGGGAGGATGGACGATCCCTGGAACGACGACGCGCTTCCGGCACACTTTGAGTTGCCGGAAACCTCGGCGCGCGCCATCCTGGAAGCGCAACGAGGACTTCCTGTCGATGGTGTCCTGGCCTTAGGCGATCGTCCGGGGCCCACGGCTGCGTATGTGGCGCGGGGACTTGGGCTACTCCACAATCATCCAGCGAGCGTGGAAGCCTGCCGGAACAAGTTGCGCACGCGGGAAGTGTTTCGCGAAGCCGGAATTCCAGTGCCGTGGTTCCGCGGCGTTTCGTTGAATGCCGTGCCCGAGCCCGCGCTCCTGGGTATTGACTATCCATGTGTGCTCAAACCGCTCTCGCTTTCGGCCAGCCAGGGGGTGGTGCGCGCCAATAATCGCGAGGAGTTCGCTATGGGCGCGGCGCGACTGAAAAGACTTCTGGAATCGCCGGAGATACGCGCGACACACGAAGCTCATCGGGGTCAAATGCTCGTTGAAGGCTATCTGCCGGGCAGAGAAGTGGCCGTCGAAGCGTTGCTGACCGAGGGGACGCTGAGAATACTGGCGATTTTCGACAAGCCGGATCCGCTGGAGGGGCCTTATTTCGAGGAGACGATTTATGTGACACCGTCGCGGCTGCCGGATTCCGAGCAGCGCGCCATCGAAGGCTCTTTGCGATCCGCCGTGCAAGCCTTGGGACTCACGCACGGCCCGGTGCACGCTGAGTTTCGCCTAAATGAACAGGGAGTCTGGCCCATTGAAGTGGCACCGCGTCCCATTGGCGGATTATGCGCCAGGGCCTTGCGATTTTGCCTTGTTGCTGCAGAAAAAGAGATTGGGCTGGAAGAACTTCTCTTGCGCCACGCACTCGGCCTTCCGGGCGGCGATGCGGTTCGCGAAGCAGCCGCTTCGGGAGTCATGATGATTCCGGTGCCGCGGAGCGGCGTTCTCGAGAATGTAGAAGGAGAGGGATTGGCGCGGCAAATTCCCGGGATCACCAACCTGGAAATCACAGCGCGCCTGCATGATTACATCGCGGCCTGGCCGGAGGGATCGAGCTATCTTGGTTTCTTGTTTGCTCGTGGCGATACCCCGGCGGCAGTGGAAGCGGCGCTTCGGGCGGCGCATGCCCAGCTGAAATTCACTCTAACGCCGCGCCTGCCCGTTGAACACCCCCTCACCCACACGGCCCCACGCGCCGATGGCCCTTAAAGAAACTCAAAAATAGGTCCGGGGCTTTACTTAGGTACTCTGCTTCTGCCATCCCCGGCCTCCGATAGAAGCTTTTTTGAGTGCCTTCCCGCAAAGCACATGGTCGACTGGCTTGTCTGGCGCGTGAACACTGAACACTGGAAACTGAAAACTGGAAACTCTCCTTAGCCTTTCGCCTTGGGTGGCACGTAGCCTTCGGGCAATTTCGCGCCCTCGCCAAAGAAGAACTGTTCCATCTGCTCTTCCATGATTTTCTGCGAGTTTGGATCCAGGGGATTGAGGCGGTATTCGTTCATAACCATCTTGGAATATTCCAGCCACATCTTCCAGGCGTCTTTGGAGACGTTTTCGTAGACGCGCTTGCCGATTTCACCCTTCCAGGGGATGCGGTCCAACCCGGGCATTTCCTTGCCGAACTTCACACAATGCACCATGCGCGTCCCCGGCTTAATGGGCTCGCTGGGCGTGGGTGTGGATTCACATGAGTCGTTGGCCATGCGTTCCTCCTGGAAGACACCATTTTCGGCTAGAGAAAGAGATGTTGCAAGCCAAGGCAGTTCTCGCTACTCTTTTCTCACTTGACAGTGCCAAAGCTGGGCTTCTTGTTCGCCTCCATGTTCGTATTGTTCTTTCTGGATGGCACTGGGCCTCGGTTCCCAACAGGTATTTCCGATTCCGCGCGTCTGCGATCGCTTCGTAGACGGTAAACAAGGGCTCATGACGATTCCCGGGCAATCAATCGTCGCTGGATGTCTGCAAACTGCATTCCACCGAGCGCTCGAATACTTTCTTGAAAACCGCGTGCTGGAGCGGTTGTGGGCCAAAGACGCCGCGCTCTGGCCGGAGGAGCAGTTCGAGCAATCCCACATTCGCTCCAATCTGGGCTGGCTGGACCTGCCTGGCTCGCTTGAACCCCTTCTCACAGGAGTAAAAGAGACTGAAATATCCGCCAGGGCTGAGGGACTAAATTGCCGTGTGCTGATTGCGTTCGAGGCCGCCAGCCTGGCGGCGAGGGCGGTTCTTACTTTTGTTCGACCTGGAGATGACCGTAGGATGGTGGTCCTCGATAGCGCGTCTCCTGGCGCCATTTTGTGCGCGGAGAAAGAAACCAATCTTGAGCGCACCCTCTTCATCTTCGCGAGCAAGGCTGGCTACCGGCTGGAAGACCATGCGCTGTTCCTGTATTTCCGGGAAAAACTGCAAGCTGCTGGGGTGCCGCAACCGTTGCAACATTTCGTGGCCGAGATGGAGCCGGGTTCTTACCTTGCCACCATATGCCGGGAATACAAGTTCCGGGCTACCTTCGCTGATCCCCCGGGCATTCTCGCCACATTTACTTCCGTAAGGCATCTGGGTGCTCTGCTCGTTTCGCAATTGGCACAGGATCCGGAGGGAATTGTGGCGGCGGCGAAAGTGGCGCATCATGCCTGTTCGCCCGGTACAATCCCTGCGGAAAATCCAGCCTTACAGTTGGCAGCCTTCCTCTCCGGTGCAGCGGTGGCGAAGCGCCAGTATGTGGCGTTTCTGGCGACGCCGTCACTCGTTCCGTACACTCACTGCCTGAGCCAGTTGATCGGGGGAAGCCTGGCAAAAGAGGGACCCGGCTTAATCCCCATCGACGGAGAGATCCCGCGCGATACTCGCGCGCTGGAGGAAAAGGCGGTGTTCGCGGTATTGACCTATGCCGGTGACACGGACCCCGAACTCTCCGACATGATGAGCCGATTCCACTTCTCCGGCGTTCCGTTTGTCCATGTGCAGATTGCTGAGCCGCTTGACCTGCTCCCGGTAACATTTAGTTGGGAGTTGGCCACCGTCATGGCGTGTGCCCGATTGGGATTTGATCCCTTCGATGAATCGGAAGCTCGGCTACCTCGTGCCATCGCAATGGAATATCTCAATCATTACTCGCCGGCGTACGACACATTGAGCCGCCGGCCTCGCCTCCAGGACAGAGACCTGCAACTCTATGCTGAAGGTAGGACCCGGCGGGAGATCTCCACGTTGAACCTTGAGGAGTCCCTTGGGTCCTTCTTCCAGTTGCTACAGCCGGAAAGCTTTCTTGCGGTTTTGATTTTCCCTCCACAAACCCCCAGAGTGCTGGCAGCATTCCAGGCCATGCGGACAAAACTTGCCGAAAAGCTGGCGATTCCGGTGCTCCTGGCTTACGGCCCTCATTCTCTCCACAACTACAGCCATCTGCATCGCCAAGGACTGTCGCACGGACATTTCCTGGTGATCACGGCCGAGCCTGGAATCGACCTCGCGATCCCGGGGGCCTCCTATAGTTTTGGGCAGTTGTATCGTGCGCTAGCTCTGGGCGAATTTGAAGCATTGGTACAGAGCGATCGTTTCGTGGTCCGGATCCACCTCACCGGGGAGAGCCCAGTGGCGCTGGAGAAGCTGGGACACGTTGTTAGCCAGGCGCTGGCCCGCAAACAATAGGGTTGGCTGCGCTTTTACCCTTTTCCCCGAGATGCACATCTGATATGTCTCAAGATTCTTGTGGGGAGGTTACCTGTGCCGGAAATCACCACGCTTTTTTTCGATATTGGCGGCGTCATTCTCACGAACGGCTGGGACCGCGATGGGCGGCGCGAAGCTGCTCAGGCCTTCGGGCTCGATTGGGAGGATTTCCAGGATCGCCACGATCTTTCCTTCCCGGCTTTTGATGCCGGCCAGATTACGCTCAATCAATACCTTGACCGAACGCTGTTTTACCGCTCGCGGACTTTCACGCGGGAAGAGTTCACCGCATTCATGTTTGCGCAGTCGAAGGAGTTTCCGGAAACACGCGCCATCCTGTCCGCCCTGGCACGGTCGGGGAAATACCTGATCGCGGCAATCAATAATGAGCCGCTGGAACTCAACCAATACCGCATTGAAGCATTCCAGTTGCGCAGGGATTTCCAGGCCTTCTTCAGCTCCTGCTATCTGAATGCGCGCAAGCCCGAAGAGGCGATCTACCGGATCGCGCTGGAAGTGACCCAGCGTTCGCCGGAAAGTTGCGTTTTTATTGATGACCGGGCGCTAAATCTGGAAAACCCGCGGCGGATGGGGATGAATGTTGTTCACCATCAGAACGCACCTCAACTACGCAAGGACCTGCAAGCGCTTGGGATTGCGGTATAGTCACTGGGCGGCGTTTAGGCCTTTTTAACTCTTTCCCCGGAGGAAGTGGATGCCCGAAGAAACCAATCGCTCTGGTTCCATCTACGGTGGTGCCGCTGATCCCTGTGCCGTGATTTTGTTCGGGGCTTCGGGAGACCTTGCCAAGCGCAAGGTCATTCCCGCGATGTACGACCTGGCGCAATACAAATCGTTGGGGGAACGCTATGCGATCATCGGATTCGCGCGAACGCCGATGACCGATGACTCCTTCCGGTCCATGACGGGTGAGGCGGCGAAGACAATATCGGAGGTGGGGCCCATCGATCCCGCGAAGTGGGATGAGTTCGCAGCCAATCTCCATTATTTGCCGGGTGATTACGCCGACCAGAACGCTTTCGCGCAATTGGCGAAACGCCTGACGGAGATGGATGCGGAGAAGAACCTCGGCGGAAACCGGCTGTTTTATCTCTCCACTCCCCCGGAGGTCTATCCGCACATCGTGGAACAATTGGGGCGTGCGGGGCTGGCGCGGCCGGGCAATCCGGGTTCATGGGTGCGCATCATCATTGAGAAGCCGTTCGGAAGGGACCTGGCGACGGCGCGCGAGCTCAACAAGACTGTTCTGAACGTGTTTGAAGAAAAGCAGGTCTACCGCATCGATCACTATCTCGGCAAAGACACCGTGCAGAATCTGCTGGTTCTGCGTTTTGGCAACGGCATATTCGAGCCGCTGTGGAACCGCAATTACGTGGATCACGTGCAGATCACCGCTTCGGAAACGCTGGGCGTGGAGCGGCGCGGCGGGTTCTACGAGACAGCAGGCGCGCTGCGAGACATGATCCAGAGCCACGTGCTGCAGCTTACGTCTCTGGTGGCCGTGGAACCCCCGGCTTCGTTTGACGCCACCGCCGTGCGCAACGAAAAACTGAAAGTGCTGCAGTCTATCCGGCCGTTCAATCTGGAGATGGTTGCGCAATCCGTGGTGCGCGGGCAGTACGCTCCGGGCAAGGCGGGCGAAAAGGCGCTCGCTGGGTACCGCGCGGAACCAGGCGTGAATCCAAATTCGCGCACGGAGACATTCGTGGCCATGCGGCTGCTCATCGACAACTGGCGCTGGGCGGGCGTGCCGTTTTATCTGCGCACGGGGAAACGCCTGGCCAAGCGCAGCACGGAAATCATGATTCAATTCAAGCGCGCGCCGCACATCGTTTTCCGGGAACGGGAAGTGGAGCCGAACCGCCTGGTATTGAATATTCAGCCGGATGAGGGGATTTCGGTATCGTTTGGGGCCAAGAAACCGGGCACGGAAATGAGTATCGGCAATGTGACGATGAATTTCAGCTACCGCGAAGGATTTGGGGGAATATCGCGGACCGCGTACGCCACCCTGTTGAACGATTGCCTGCGGGGCGACGCGACGCTGTTTGATCGCGGGGATTCGGTGGAGGCGGCGTGGTCGCTGGTGGACCCGATCCTGGATGTTTGGAGCGCCGCGAAAAGCGTAAGCGTGCCGCAATACGCTTCGGGCACCTGGGGCCCGCGCGAATCCGACCAATTGCTCGAGCGCGAAGCGCGGCAGTGGTACAACCCATAGCAGGGGAATGATCGGAATGGCGGGGATCGCGCAAGGAAAAGCTTGCAATTTTCACCGGCATCTTATTAAATCGGTTTAACAACCAAGGTTTGACGGGAGGTCCCGTGATTCTCGCCGGTGATGTTGGCGGTACCAAATGCAATCTGGCGCTGTTCACCGAAAACAGCGGGAAGTTGGAGGTGGTCTACCGGCAACGCTTCCCCAGCAAGGGGTTTGCGAGGTTTGACCTTCTGGTGAAAGAGTTCGCTCGGCAGGCCGAGCCTTACCTGCGCCACGAAAAGGTGCGTGCCGCTGGATTTGGCGTGGCCGGGCCGGTGATCAACAACCGCATCCACGCCACCAATCTTCCCTGGGTTGTCGATGCGGAACATCTATCGCAGGAGCTGAACGTAAAACGCATCGTGCTGATGAACGACCTGGGTGCGACGGGACACAGCCTGGCGCATCTTCCTCCCGAAGATTTTTGCGTGCTGAATGAGGGCGTGGCAGTGCCCGATGCGACCCGCGCGCTGCTCGCTGCAGGGACGGGGCTCGGCGAGTCAATCCTGTTCTGGGATGACTCGCGGTATAAAGTGGTGCCATCGGAAGGCGGACATTCCGATTTCGCGCCGCACACGGATCGCCAGGTCGAACTGCTGCGCTTCATGCTGCGCCGCTATCCACAAGTCAGCGGGGAGCAGATTCTTTCCGGGCGGGGATTCCGCACCCTGCACGAATTCATCGCGCCGGATGTGAAGCACCCGATTTTTGATGACCCGGATGCGGATCCCGCTCCGTTCATCACCAAGAGCGGGTTGGATAAGAGCTGCCCCGTGTGCGTGGACACACTCGATCTGTGGACCGCGGTATACGGCGCGGAGGCGGGTAACCTTGCGCTGAAAGTGCTGGCGCTGGGCGGGGTTTACGTTGCCGGCGGGATTGCGGTGAAAATTCTTGAGAAAATGAAGGACGGAACATTTTTCAAAGCGTTCCAGGATAAGTGGCAATATGCAGAGATGATGGCCAAGATTCCGGTGTCCATTGTTCTGAATGAATCCGCGCCGCTGATAGGCGCGGCGTACGAGGCCTACGCAGCGGTCAAGTAGCATATTGCGGGCGCCACGCCGCGTCCGTTCGCCGTGAATGCGATCTGCGCTCCTCCACTTCACGCAACCTTACATAATTTTGGTAAACTGGCACCTCGTTACGCCGGTCTTCTCGACCGCCATCCTTCATGTGGCAAGCCCTGCCGGAGCGCTTCCGGAGGCACGGAGCAACACTCATGAGCAGTAGCGTCACCTCGCAGGCCGTCGAAATTCAGAACTATTATGGCGGGACGTGGCATAAGTCCGCCGCTACGGAATTTCTCGACGTCACGAATCCCGCAACTGCCGAACCGATTGCGCGGACGCCGCTTTCCACGGCCGCCGATGTGGACGCAGCCGTGCAAGCGGCCGCCGAGGCCTTTCCCGCGTGGCGCCGCACCCCGCCGGGAGAGCGCATTCAATATCTCTTCAAGCTGAAATCCCTGCTGGAAGATCACATCGACGAGATCGCCAGACTGATTACCCTGGAAAATGGCAAGACCTTCGCCGAAGCAAAGGCGGAAATCCGGCGCGGAATCGAGAATGCCGAAGTGGCCTGCGGCATTCCGATGATGATGCAGGGGTATAACCTGGAGGACATCACGCCGGGAGTGGATGAGACGCTGATACGGCAGCCGCTGGGGGTTGTAGCTGCGATCACGCCGTTTAATTTTCCGGCGATGATTCCGCTCTGGTTCCTCCCGTATGCGATTGCTTGCGGGAATACGATGGTTCTGAAACCCAGCGAACGGGTCCCGCTCACGATGCGGCGAGCCATCGAGTTGATCGAGAAGACGGGGATTCCGAAGGGCGTCGTGAATCTGATCAACGGCGGCAGGGAAGCGGTTGACGCGCTTTGCGATCATCCGGCGATCCGCGCGGTGAGTCTTGTGGGGTCGACGCCGGTGGCGAAGCACGTGTACCAGCGTTCCGCGGCCAGCGGTAAGCGGATGCAGTGCCAGGGCGGCGCGAAAAATCACGTGATTGTTCTTCCGGATGCGGACATGGACCTGGCCAGGCAGATCATCAGCGATTCGGCATTTGGCTGCGCCGGGCAGCGCTGCCTGGCTGTTTCTGTTGCCGTGACGATAGGCGAGGCGCAGAAAACTTTCCGCGACGCCATCGCCGAGGCCGCATCTTCGATCAGGGTGGGGAACGGTCTCGATGCTGGTGTGCAGATGGGGCCGGTAATCACGCGGGAGAGCAAGCAGCGCATCGAATCGTTGATTGCCACGGGCGTGAGCGACGGCGCCAAGCCGATTGTGGATGGCCGGAATCTGAAGATCGCCGGCTACGAAAATGGAAATTTCCTGAAACCCACGATTCTGGATGGTGTTCCGGCAGCCAGTTCGCTTGCCAATACGGAAATTTTCGGACCTGTGCTTAGCCTCATCCACGCCAGCAGCATCGATGAAGCCATCGAGTTCATTCGGAAGAGCCCCTACGGGAATCAAGCGTCGCTTTTCACCACGAGCGGGGCGGCGGCGCGCAAATTCCGGTACGAAGCGCCCGCGGGCAATATCGGCATCAATATTGGCGTGGCCGCCCCGATGGCCTATTTCCCGTTCAGCGGGTGGAAGGAAAGTTTCTTCGGGATCCTGCACGCACAGGGAAAGGACGCGGTGGAGTTCTACACGGAATCGAAAATCGTGATCGAGCGGTGGTCGAAGCAGGAGACGCGCAAGTTCTAAGAGACCAGGATGAGCAGGCCGTCGCAAAGGACGCGCCCCTCACGATGATAGTGTGTTGTTTTGCCTGAGCAGCGCGCAAAACTATATCTCGTGCGAAATTCGCGTTAGAAGGGACACAGGATTCCTGCGCCCCAGGAGGCACGGAGTCGCAGCGACTAGGGATGCGCGGGCGCGGGGTTTTGCGCCGGGGCCGGCTTGTTGAAATCGAAATTGACCTTGGGTGCTTGGCGCGCGCCTTCTTCAGTCTTGAAGTAGGCATTGTTGCGCCCAAAGCCGGCGATGCTAGCCACCAGACTGTTGGGGAACAGCGCGATAAAGGTGTTGTAGTCCTGTATCGCGTCGTTGTAGCGGCGTCGCTCCACGGCAATGCGATTTTCCGTGCCCGCCAATTCATCCTGTAAACGCATGAAATTCTCGTTAGATTTCAGTTGCGGGTAGTTCTCCACGATCACCAGCAAGCGGCCCAACGCGGAATCCAATTGGCCGTTGGCGGCGATTTTGTCGGAAGGCGTCTTTGCGCCGATCAAGGCCGCGCGCGCCGCCGCGATAGCGCCGAACACCGTCTGTTCCTGGACTGCGTAGCCCTTCACGGTTTCAACCAAATTGGGGATGAGGTCGGCGCGGCGCTGCAGCACAACGTCAACCTGGGCCCACGCGGCGTTCACGGCTTCGCGCTTGATTGCCATCTGATTGCGGCGGCCCACATAAGCCCCGCCGACGACCAGCGCCAGAATCAATAGCACCACCAGAATCACGATTGCGGCTTTCATAAGCACCTCGATGATTGGAGTTCCTGATAATCCACAAGCCACCTCATAAATCCTTCTTAGGGGGTCGGAGCTTCAGCTCCGACTTCACGAACCCTCAAAGAATGGGCTTTAGCCCCTGAGGATACTCTTCCTTCCCCGCCGAACCCATCCATGAGACAAGTTCTAGCGTCCCGCTCGCTGCCATTCGCGCTTCGGTACCATCCCGTCGAGCGCCACAATCACTTTCTCCAGCGCGTGCATGTACGCGTCATAAGCCGCAAGAGAATCGCCTTCGATCGTGCCGGTCTCCCGGTGGCTGTAAATTCGGGAGAAGGCTTCCGCCTTGGCCCCGGTAAGTTCCTCGATGCGCGCAAAAATATTCGGCGCTCCCTGGGGAGGCTCCTCGCCAAAGGCCAGCAGTGTGTGGCGAAGCAATGTCGCGGCGCTGGATATGGAGCGCTTCAATACCGCTAGGAGTTCAAGTTCATTTCTGCCCGCATGCAGCAGGTGCTGCCGCAGGCGGAGCAACAGCAGGCGCAGGTCACGCTCTACTTCCACGCGGTGCAGGTTCATGGGAATTTGCAAATCCGCGACCACGTCTCTTCCGAAGAGCACGCGGTGCGAGCGCTTCACATCCAGGCTTTCGATCGCGAACACATCGGTCGAGCGCTGCAACTCTTCGGTCAGGAAAAACAGGGGCGCCGGCTCTTTCATTTCCTGAATCCACCAACCCACCGCCGGGGCCAGCCGGTGCAACTCATTGACGTCAATGCTCACCAGCGTGCATAGGACATTCAGATCCGAGGCGCCGGGGCGAAATTCGCCGCGCGCCGCGGAACCGTAGAGGATCACGGATTCCAGGTTCTTGCCTGCCGCTTCTTTCAGCCTGCTCACCAGTTCTGTCAGCTTTGCTTCCATGGCCATCACCCACAATCAGAGAATCTCTCTTACCAGCTTCCACCTGCGCCGCCGCCACCGCTCGCCCCGCCGCCAAATCCGCCAAACCCGCCGCCACCACCGCCCCAACCACCGCCGCCACCCCAACCGCCGCCGGAACCGCCCCAGCCGCCGCGGCCTCGGCCACCCATGCTGCCAAGGATGGCGCCGATCAATAGGCCAGTGCCCATTCCTCCGCCGCGCCGTCCTGAACGGGAGCCTCCGCGACTTGCAAGCACGAAAAAGACGATGACGCCCAGGATGACCCAGACCCAGATGCCACTGGAGTTATCCTCTTCGTGGCGCACTTGCCGGAGTTGCGGCATTCCGGTCAGCGTCACTCCTTTATCATCGGCAATGTATTTTGCCAACTGCCATGCGGTTGCGGCTATGCCACTGTTGTAGTCGCCTTGCCGGAAATAGGGAACCAGCAGCCGTCCGGCATCCCCCGCGCGCGCATCGTTGATCACGGGTTCCAGGCCGTAGCCAACCTCTGTCCAGTATTTCCGCTCGTTCGGCGCTACGAGCAGCATCACACCGTTGTCCTGCTTTTTTTGGCCAATGCCGAGCTGTTTGTACAAATTGTTGGCGTAGGTCTGGATGTCATTGCCATCGAGCGATTTCACCGTGACGATGGCCATCTGCGCTCCGGTCTTCTGTTCGAGTTCCGTGCACAGGGCTTCGAGCTGTGATTTCGTTTGTGGATGGATGATGCCAGCAAGGTCGGTCACGTAGCCGGTGGGGCGAATCTGCTTGATATTCTCAGCGCGCGTCCCCCCGCTCGCCATGAGCAGAAGCCACACCACCGAGCAGATTCCTTTTGCGAAGTGTCTCTTCATCTGCGGGGATTCGCGATACAACTCGCCTTTTCTCCACCGGGTGGGGCCGCGCAAGCTTTTCCGCCCTGCAGTTTCTTCCACCATACGATACTTGGGGCAACGAAAGGAAGCAGCGGTCTCTCGGAGCGAGGAGGGCAAACGAGCGCGGCTTATGGCTCAGCCACTGGGCGAATTCTCTCACACCTGGCGCCATAAAATCCGCTTCGTTTTTTTCTCTTCACGGCCGCCATTGACCGGCTTGAAGCCAGGTCCTACTCTTTAGCCTGAAGGATCCTTTCTCACGCTGAGGTGTCCATGCGCCCGTGGACGGCCGTGCCGCGTCCGCTCCTGTATATGCTTGCCGTGCTTTTCTGCGCGGCAACAACGTTGTACGCCTGCGTTTGGATGTACGACATGCGCCGGCCGGCGTATCCCGTCGAACTGGGATTCAATCATTCTCACAACGAAGAATTCGATTTGAAATCATGCTCCATTTACGTTTACGACGTAGTCCCCAACAGCCCCGCCGAACGCGCTGACCTGCGCCCCGGTGATGCCATTATCGCGATCAATGGCAAGCTGCTCACTTCAGTTGATTTCTACGAGCAAACCTGGAGCAACTCTCATCCCGGTGATCCCGTTGATGTGACTGTGCGGCGTCCCGATGTTCGCGACCCTATTACGCTTCATGCCGTTTTCCGGGCGGCCCGGCCCAATCAAGCCGCCGAGGGCCTCGCGAAAAGTTCTGCGGAGCAGATCGTTGGCTTGTTCCCGCTCTTTTTTCTGCTGGTAGGTTTTGCCGTGCTCTTTTTCCGGGTTGATGATCCCATGGCCTGGTTGCTCGCTGTTCTCTTCACCTGTTTCACTGCCGCGCCCGGTTTCCACAACCTGCCGCTCTATCACTGGCCGTTGCGAGAGTTCTTGGAGGTTTTCCAATCCCTGTTTTATGGATTTCTATCGGGGCTCTTTTACCTCTTCTTTGCCGTTTTTCCCGAGAGGTCTAAAGTGGATCGCTGGGCGCCGTGGCTGAAGTGGGTGGCGCTGGCATTCTGTTTCAGTCAGGCCATTCCAGGACTCGCTACTGGTGATCCCCGCTGGCCAGTTTGGGTGAACCAGCATCTGGGACTGAACAACGCAGACCGGGTGCGTCGTCTGGTTGCGCTCACGTTCATCCTTCTGGGCATGGTCTCGCTGATTTGGAACAGGCTGGGCAAAGAGACCTCTCCCGAATCGAGGCGTAAGTCTCGGGTCATGCTGGGCGGCATGATATTCGGAATCCTTCCACTTATTCTGGAACGATTTGTCGAAGAGTTCACAAGCTACCGCCGGGGTTTCTGGGTGGATAACCTCCTGACGCTGACCCTGTTGCTCTATCCGCTCTCGTTTGGCTACGCCGTGGTCAAGCACCGCGTCTTGGAGATTCCTGTACTCCTGCGGCGGAGTGCGCGTTACGTGCTGGTCCAGCGCAGCTTCTCCACCCTGTTGCTTCTGGGCGCGCTGGCGGCGGTTTTCCTTTTTTCACGATTCTTTTCCGGCGTTTTCGAGGCACACTCCCAGGCGGGCATGGCGCTCAGCGCTTTCTTCGGTGTCGCCCTGGTCTGGGCCTCCGCGCCGTTCGTGAAGCGCGGCTCCCAGCGCATTGACCGCGCCTTTTTCCGCAGTTCGTATGATGCCCGCATCATTCTGCAGGACCTTGCTGAAAAGACGCGCTCCGTCACCGATCGTGGCGAACTCGCGGCGCTGCTCGATCGCCATCTCACGCAGGCGCTTCATCCCAAATCCCTGGTCATTTATGCCGCGGGAGCCGATGGAATGCTCGATGCCGTTGGCCGGGAAGTCCCCGCTGGCTTGGAGTCGCTCAAACCAGACTCGCCATTCTTGCAAAAATTGGCGGCGTATGGCCGGGCGTGGGATGTGCCTCCTCCGGATTCTCGGGATGCATTGGAGAATTTCCCGTATGTGCCCCTCGCTCCGGAATGTCTCGTACCGCTCCTGGGGCACGCCGCGCAGCTCGTCGGGCTTCTTGTGCTCGGCCAGCCTCTTTCGGAAGAGCCTTACTCCAGGGAAGACAAACGCCTGGTGGATTCCGTGGCCGGCCAGGCGGCCATTGCACTCGAGAACATTCGCATGGCCGAAAACATTGCTGACCGCATGGAGATCGAGCGGCGCGCCGCGCACGAAATCGAGATTGCCCGCGACGTTCAATCGAGACTCTTCCCCCAGGTCATGCCGCCGCTGGCCACACTGGACTATACGGGCAGTTGCATCCAGGCGCGGCAGGTCGGCGGCGATTACTACGACTTTCTCGACCTCGGCTCATCGCACAGGCTGGATCGAGGAGCGACACGCGCCCTCCCTGCCGCCGCTTGGCATCTCGCCTTTGTCCTTGCCGACATTTCCGGGAAGGGCATCGCCGGTGCTCTTCTGATGGCCAACTTGCAGGCCAACCTGCGCAGCCGTTACGCCATTGCGCTCGATGATCTTCCACGTCTCCTGAAATCCGTCAATCAACTGTTTTACGAAAACACGCCCGATGACCGCTATGCCACCTTGTTCTTCGCTGTCTACGACGACCACTCGCGCGAGTTTGAGTACGCCAATTGCGGTCACAACGCTCCGCTGCTCTTTCGCGCCAACGGCTCTCTCGAACGGCTCGCGTCCACGTCCACGGTGATCGGCCTGTTTCCCGATTGGAAGTGCGTCACCCAGCGCATCACCCTCGCCCCCGGCGACCTTCTGGTGATTTACACCGATGGCGTCACCGAAGCCAATGATGCCGCGGGCGAAGAGTTCGGCGAAGCCCGCCTGATCGAAACGGTGCGCGCGTGCCGCAGTTTGGCGCCAGGGGATCTCGTCGCCGCCATCCAGAACGCCGTCCAAAAATTCAGTTTTGGCGAACAATCGGATGACCTAACGATGGTAATCGCCCGCGCCCGCTAGAACTTCTCGTGTCTTGTGATTTGTGACTTGTGGCACAGGCATTCCTGCCTGTGCTCTTGGGGTTCTCCTCCTTGTGTGGTGGCCGCTCTTCTCCTGCCTTTGGTGGCACAGGCATTCTTGCCTGTGCTCTTGGTGTTCTCCTCCCTGTGTGGTGGCCGCTCACCTCCTTTTGGTGGCACAGGCATTCTTGCCTGTGCTCTTGGGTCTCTTTGGAGTGCGGGAGCTTGCTCCCGCTTTTGCGATGCCATCCGCACCTCTCAAACAATTCATGTGGCGCCACTGTATCGACTGTAAAAAGCGGCGGCGAGCCGCCGCACTCCAAAATGTCGGCGCGCCGTTTGCGTCCGCCGTTTTCTGGAGGGCGCGCCGACAGCCGCGCTTCTCCCCCGCTTGTCATCCCGAGCGCAGTCGAGGGATCGTAGCTGGATCGACCCTCGCCCCGCTCGATGAGATCATCACTCCACCTCCCGCTCCCTCTTCTCTTCAACTCTTTCACCCTTTAACTTTTGAACCCTTGAACTCTTCCACTCTTCAACGCCGATAATCTTCTTGACACAAAACGCCGCTTCCTGTGGCATATGCCCGTGCGCACCAAACGCATAAAGAAAATTGCCCTGCAAGTCCTGATGGCGATCTTTCTCGCGATTCTCCTCTTGTCCCTGCTCGCTCATCGGCTCTTCCACGCACGATGATTCCTCTCTTTAGGAGGTGGGAGCTTCAGCTCCCACGTAAACGCTCAAGAAAAACTGGGCTCTGTAGACCCCGGGCTTCAGCCCAGGGCGCGAAGCGCCCCTGAGGAATCGGGTCCAGTGAGTACCGCGCGCTTGCTGAGCTATATGCCCAATTGCCGGGAGTGGACGCGCCGCCGAAACGGACCGCAGAACAGAGAGCAAGTAAAGCTTCCTGGAGACTCGTCACACTTGAGGAAAAGGAAAAGGCCGAAGTCCTGGGCTCCGGCCTATAATTCACAGAATGGTTGCGGGGGGCAGATTTGAACTGACGACCTTCGGGTTATGAGCCCTTTTCTTGCCCACACTCCAGCCAACTCCAACCAACGAAACCCAGGAAAACAAAGCAAAACCGCCCGTTTGAGTTGGTCTGGTCTGTGCCAAGTTCCCCCCCCCATTCTCGGACAGAAGTCGGACAATTGACTTTCGCACACTTGACAGATAAGTTTCCGGGTACGGAGCACCATCACATGGAAATAACAGCTCCACAATTGCAGCAGACACCCGAATATGCCAAGTTCTCAGGCCTTGACCTGATAGTCAAATACGCGCTGCTGTTGGGCTGGTTTGTGTACGCTGCCGGACTTACTAGAATTTCCGGGTTTCTTCGTACTCTGGGTGTTCCAACAGAACCGAGTAACTACGCATTGCCAACAGTCCTCAGCTACGGGGCTGATTCCCTCCTGGAAATGCTAAAGACTGCAGCAGTACCCATTATCTTCCTTAAACTTTCCGAGAAAGAAACTCCCCGCCAATTATGGCGTTATATCGGTTGGACTATACCGGCAGGATTATTTGTTCTACAGAATTACTGGCTGTTTTGGGCAATCGGGCCGGTTCAAACTAGGATTTCTTACGCGCTTTACTTCCTGGCAGCAGCTTACATTCTTGTGTACCTATTTATTGGCGCGAAGGTTCGTGGATCATCCGTGGGTACGCAAGTTCTAGTGGCTGCCTTGCTATTCTTCCTATTGAGCCAGGGTGCTGGTTTTAGGGGGGACCTCGAAGCAAACAGTGCGGCGAATAATCCACCTAGCGTTCAATTCTTGCTCGCACCAGAGGCCGTACCTGGAGCTAAAAAACTGGGTATACCATTCTCTCCGTCTGAACCCGGCCTCACCATGCCCTTGAATGTCGTAGCCTTCTCGGAAAGGATGTATTACGTGCACATCCCGTTTAGCCTTGAAGTTTCGCAAGTCCAAACCGGCAATCGGCTTACTATCGTGCCACATCCAACGATAGCGATACCGCGGGACAAAGTGATAATGGCTTCTAATCACAGATAGCTCTGCGGCGCGATAATTTACCCAACCCAGCGTGGGTCAAGTCTTCCTTAGAGTCCGTAGCCCATTTCCCGCACGCGCCGCCCGGAGGTATTGGAACATCCTATCTCCGTGGGCGTCCAGGCGGGTGGCCCGGCCTCAATCGATTAGATGAATTTGGGCGCCCCATACGTCGGTTTTACGCGTGGGCTCTTGGGGTGCTCTTTCTTCCTCTCATTCCTCCCCGTACCAGTTTCGGACCTAGTACCTCATAATGTCTATTGACAGTTAGTAAATAATGTGGTATGATGTATTGTGAATACTCGGCATACACCTGCCCGCCTCTCAGAGCAAAACCCTCCCGGTCCAACTCCTGGACCACTTTCGCCCCTTCTTTTTGTTTTTCCTTCGCTTTTTCGACCTCCGGCCCTGCCTAACTCCAATGCTTCCCCTACATCCACGAAATTCGCCCGTAACCCCTTTGTTTCCCCTACATACGCAAAAACAGGCGGGTAGGGGGGTATCCGTGGTATGACCAATCGTTCCATTTCGGAAATGCACTCGCTTCGACCGATCCCTCCGCTCTTCTTTTTAGCGGCGCTCTTTTCTTTGGGGCCACTCTTCTCTTTAGAGGGTCGGAGCTTCAGCTCCGACATCAAACCCCGGCCAGAACACCGCTTTGCCCCCGCGGTGGGAGAAGGAGGCACCCTCTCTCCCGCACCATGGGCAACTGCTGCCCTACGAGTCGTACCCGCTCCCATATTTACCACTACATCACGTATCCATGTCGGCGCGCCGACATTTTCGCCTCCCCGTCACGAGTCACAAGTCACGAACCACGGTTCACGCCTCCCCCGGGGGTGGCGCAAACTTTCACTCTCGGCTATCCTTAGTTGTACACACGCCGTTGTACGCGGAAGTCCCCCGAATACAGGAACACGCCTATGAGTGACACGAAAATTATTGCGCCTGAAACAAACAAAGTTACGCCCGAAACCAAAGCCGCCCGGCCAACCTGGAAGGATGCAGGCAAAGTGCATGCCGGCGAGCAGCCGTTCACTTACCCGCTGAAACGCGAGTTCGTGGAACCGGACTGGCGGCGATTGCCGGGCTACCGCAATGTCACGCGCGAAGAGTGGGAGACGGCGTTGTGGCAACGGCGGCACACGGTCAAGAACCTGAAGGAACTCAAGCAGGTATTCGGCGGGCTGCTACCGGAAACGCTGATGGCCAGCCTCGAGCGCGACATCAAGGAGCGCGCCACGATGTCCATCTTGGTGCCGCCGCACATGCTGAACACGATGGACGAGAAGGATCTGTGGAACGATCCGGTGCGGCGCTACATGCTGCCGGCGTTTGACGACCGTCATCCCGAGTGGCCAAGCCACCCCAAGGCCAGCCGCGATTCCTTGCATGAATCGGATATGTGGGCCGTGGAAGGCCTGACGCACCGTTACCCAACGAAGGTGTTGGCGGAAATGCTCTCGACTTGTTCGCAGTACTGCGGACACTGCACGCGCATGGATTTGGTGGGGAACGATGTGCCGCTGGTGGTGAAGCTCAAGTTTCAGATCCCGCAGAAGGATCGTTACCAGCAGATGCTGGATTATTTGCGCGTGACGCCTTCCGTCCGTGACGTTGTGGTAAGCGGCGGCGACATTGCCAACACACCCATCGCCACGCTGGAGGAGTTCTGCTCCAAGCTGATGGATCTCCCGAACATCAAGGACATCCGCCTGGCCACGAAAGGACTGATCGCCATCCCGCAGCATTTTCTGCAGGCCGACGTGCAGGCGGGGCTCGACCGCATGGCGAAAAAGGCGCGCCAACGCGGCGTGGACATTGCCGTACACACGCACGTGAACAACGCGTGCCAAGTGACGCCGTTGGTGGCCAAAGCCGTGCAATCCCTGCTGGACATGGGCTATCGTGACGTGCGCAACCAGGGCGTGCTCCTGCGCGGAGTGAATACGACGCCGAAAGAATTACTGGATTTGTGTTTCATGCTGCTGGATCACGGCAAGATCATGCCGTACTACTTCTATCAGTGCGACATGATTCCCAATGCCGAGCACTGGCGCCTGGCCGTTCATGAAGCGCAGCAACTGCAGCACGACATCATGGGATATTTGCCGGGTTTTGCCACGCCGCGCATGGTCTGTGACGTGCCTTTCGTGGGCAAGCGCTGGGTAAACCAGGTGAAGGAATACGATCGCCACCTGGGCATTTCCTACTGGACGAAAAATTACCGCACGGGCATTGAAGCTGATGATCCGGAAGCGCTCACCCGCCGCTATGAGTATTACGATCCCGTTTACACCTTGCCGCAACAGGGCCAGGAATGGTGGCGGAACAAGCCCGTTCCTCCCAACCTCTCAAAATAGACCACGGGCCCCGCGGAAAAAGCGAAAACCGAAATACGAAAATAGAAGATCGAAAATCGAGGATAGACAACAGAAAATAGCTGTTTCGTTTTGCCGTTCAAAAGATGGACGAAAATTCCGCGGGCGGAGCCGCGCTTCTCCGGTCCAGATAGTAGTGGATGATCGGCGTGAGAATCAGAGAGAGAACAATGGAGCTGAGCAGGCCGCCGATTACGGCGATCGCAAGCGGCTGCAACATCTGCGAGCCAGAACCAATTGCGAGGGCGAGAGGGAGCATGCCGGCAATTGTTGCGAGCGCGGTCATGGTGATCGGGCGAAGGCGGCGGCGGCCAGCCTGTATCAAGGATTCTTCTGGGGTGAAACCCAGTGCGCGGAAGCGCTGGTCGGCATCGAGAAGCAGGATGCCGTTCTTTGCGACGATGCCTACGACCATGATCATGCCCATGAACGAAGCGACATTAAACGTCGTTCGTGTTACGAGAAGCGCCAGAAAACCGCCAAACGTGGAGAGCACCGCCGAGACGAGAATCGCCAGAGGAGCCGAAAAGGTTCGGAACTCGAAGAGGAGCACGACGAACAGCAGCACGAGCGCCAGCAGAAAGACCGTCAGAAGATCCCGGAAGGATTTCTGTTGCTCTTCATACAAGCCGCCATACTCGACACGGATGGACGAAGGTAGGTGCAGGTCCGCCACGACCTTCTGCACCGCCTTCATGCCCGAGCCCAGCCCGATGCCTTCAAATCTTCCCTTGACCTGGACCAGCCGCTGCAGATTTTCGCGGCGAATTTCCGTCTGGCCGGGATCGCGAGTTACCGTGGCGAGCGAGCCGAGCGTCGCGGTGCGGCCCGAAGCGCTGGTGAGGAGCGTGTTGCTCATGCGATCGAGCGAGGCGCGGTTTTGCGCGGGGAAACGCACGCGGATGGTGTAAGCGCGGTCGTTGAGAACTACGGGAGTCGCGGCCGGCTCACCTTCCAGGACTGCCGCTGCATCCACGGCGATCTCCTCCGGTGTGAAACCCGCGCGGGCCGAGACTGCCGGATCGACCTGATAGGTGACCGCCGGGCCGCTGATGGTGTTCTGGATGCCGTCGGTGACGTCCACGACGTGGGGTATCTTTTGTATAGCTTCTGCAACCTGGGGAGCCGTGGCTGCCAGGAGTTTGGCGTCCGGCGAGAATAGTTTGATGACGACGGGTTCTGGCGCACTGGTGAGGTCGCCGATCATGTCCTGGAGAACCTGCACGAATTCCACGACAGTCGCCGGCTCGGTTTTCTCGATCTCAGCGCGTACGGCGGACATGATCTCGTCGATATCGCGCTTGCGGTCCTTCTTGAGCTTGACCGTGAAATCGCCGCGATTCGCTTCCGTAACCGCGGAAAGACCGAGTTCCAGGCCCGTGCGGCGCGATGTGTTTTCCACTTCGGGCTGAGAGCGCACGATTTTCTCGATGTGCTGCAGGATACGGTCGGACTCGGCGAGAGAGCTTCCGGGCGGTGTCCAGTAATCGAGAATAAAACTGCCCTCATCCATGGATGGCAACAAATCGGAATCAAGAGACAAGTAGCAAACGACGGAAAGCGCCAAAACGAGCGCTGAACCCACAGTCAGAAAAACGGGCTTGTGAAGCAGCGCCTGCATGCCGCGCCCATAAAAGGACACAACCTTTCCGAAAAAGCCGGAAAGATGGGCTTCCTCCGCGGCGAGCAGAGCGGAGGCGGAGTGCGTCCCGGTGGTTTGTTCCCCGGCAGGAACGGTATCGTGGCGGCGAACGAAGTACTGGCTGAGCGTCGGCGTCCATGTTAAGGCCAAGAAAAGCGAACTCAGCAGCGAAACCGTCATGGTGATGGCCAGTGCGCGGAAGAAGCTACCTGTGACGCCGGTGGTGGAGATGAGCGGCAGGAAGACCACGATTGGCGTGATCGTCGAGCCGATGAGTGGGATAGTGATTTCGCTGAGAGCACTCTGGATGGCTTGGAAGCGCGATTCGCCGGCATCGCGATGGAGAACGATGTTCTCGAGAACGACGATGGCGTCGTCAATCACCAAACCAACAGCAGCGGCAAGGCCGCCGAGGGTCATCAGATTGAAACTTTGCCCCGTCAGCTTCAGAACGATGAAGGTGAAAAGCAGCGTAACGGGGATGACGAGAGCGGCGACGAAGGAAGAGCCCCAGTCACGCAGGAAGAGCACCAGGATCGCGGAAGAAAGAATGATTCCGAGGAGGACGGCGTCGCGCACGCTGGCAATCGAATCGCTCACAATCGTGGATTGATCGTAAAAGAGTTCCAAATGAACGCCGGGAGGGAGCGTGGAGCGCAGTTCGGCAATTCGCTGATGGACTTCGTTGGCCACCTGGAGGGTGTTGCTCTCGGGCTGGCGGTTCACGCTGAGAAGCACGGCGGGCTTTCCGTTGGCGGTGACCATGGTGTAGACCGGCGCTTCGGAGGGGGCGATTTTGGCGATGTCGCCGAGGCGAAGGGGAACGCCACTGTTGAGGGTCTTTACGACGATTTGCGCGATTTGCTCCGGCGTGCGCACCTGCCCGCTGATGAGGCCGAGCACAAGCTGATGATCGTGTTCGAGCAGGCCGGGCGAATCGATGAGGTTGGTGCGGCGAATGGCGTCGAGAATATCCGTGACGGTGACGCCGGCCGCAAGCAAGCGCGCGGGATCCGGCGAGACCTGGAATTCCGGGACGCGGCCGCCTTGCACAAGCACGGAAGCGACTCCATCGAGGCGATTGACCCGCGGCTTTAGATCGTAAGTGGCAATTTCCCAGAGCTTGCTCGGCGGCACGTTCTCCGACGTCAGGCTGTAGCCCAGAATTGGGAATGTGGCGAACGTCATGCGATGCGTTTGAATTTTCGCGCTCGCGGGAAGCTCCGTTTGCAAGCGCGCGACAACCGCATCCACCCGCTGCAGCGTCAGGATCATGTCGGAGTTCCAGTCGAAGAAGAGATCGACCTCGGCGGAACCGCGGCTGGTGATGGACTGAACATTTTGCAGGCCGGGCACGCTGTTGACCGATTCCTCGATGGGGCGCGTGATGGTGACGAGCATCTGATCAATGGGCATGACGCCGTTGTCCACGCCGATGACAATGCGCGGAAAATCAGTGTTTGGGAAAACTGCAATCGGAATACTGAGCGCAAGATAAGCGCCCACGAGCGCGAGGCTGATGGTTAAAAAGAGAATGGGACGTGAGAGCTGGCGGAACCAGGGCTGGCCCGGCCCCGTGGGGCCCGCGTCAGGACCTTGATTGGAAGGTGATTGCCCAGACTGGCGATCCATGCGGCGCTACTCCTTGCCCTTTGCAGGAGTCGCAGCAGCGGCCGGTTTCTTGCCGGGATTTTCTCCTGGCTTGTCGCCTTGGCCCGCTGATTCCTTCTCGCCACCGGCGGCAGGCGCCGCCTCGATCTTGATTTGCGTCCCATCCGGAAGCGCGTAGCCGCCCGCCGTGATGACGGAATCGTTTTCCTTGATGCCGGAAGCGATTTCGGCAAGCTCCTTGTTGCGGATGCCGATTGTGACTTTCGCAAGATGCGCTTTACTGTCGGGCCCGGCGAGCAGCACGTAATCGTCGCCTTCGGGTGTTTTGTAGACCGCAGATGCCGGCACGACCAGCGCTTTATCAACGCTCTTTGCCGTGACGGTGACCTCGACATTCATTCCAGGCTTCAGTGCTGGCCCCGGCTTGAGCGCTTCAATCCAGACTTCAATGGTGGTGCTGCCGGGATCAAGCGCCGGGCTGACGAGCATGACGCGTCCCTTGATCGGCGCGGCGCCCGCCAGTTGCAACTCGGCGGGGTCGTCCACCTTCAGAAGAACCGCTTCGTTCTGCGGGATGTGTGCCTTGGCAATGAGCTTGGAGGTATTCATCACCGTGAGAATCGGCTGATTAGCAGTTGCCAGCTCGCCCTGGAACAACGGGCGATCGGTGACGACGCCGTCGATGGGGCTGCGGATCTCGGAGTAGCTGAGCTGCGCCCTGGCGTTGAGATACTTTCCTTTAGCCGCCGATAGCTGGCCGCTCGCGGATTTCAGTGCTTGTTCTTTGCCGAGGCGCAACAGATCGGCGCGTTGTTTTTGCGCCTGTTCGTTTTGGCTGCGTGCTTGCGCCAGCGCTACGTCCGCGGAATCGAAATCCCTGCGGGGGATGGCTCCTTGGTTGAAAAGGTCCTTGCGCGCGTCGTAAACCTTTTGTTGAGCGTCGAAGACAGATTTGGCAGTGGCGGCATCAAGCTCAGCCTTTTGAATTTGCTGTGGGAGGCTCGCGCCCGTCGTGGTCGCATAGCCTGCTTCGGCTTGCTCAAATTCGCCCTTGCTTTGCTCCGCGGCGCCGGCGAGGTCTGCGTTTTCGAGGAGGGCCAGGAGTTGGCCCAGCTTCACATGGCTGCCGCGCTGCACATAAAACTTGCTGATGGTCGAGTTGATTTTGGGCGTGATGACGGCTTGCTGCAGCGGGGAGACCACGGCTTCGGTAGAAACAGTCAGGGCGATGGGGCCGCGTTTTGCCGGCATAACCTGCACGGCGACGATTGGTTCGGCCTCTTTCTCGGTAGTGCCACATCCGGCAAGAAGCGCCGCGATGCCAACCAAAAGGGAACTGCCGAGCATGCGTTGCCGGCGAGAATGGAAAAGAGCTGGGCTTCGGTTGATCATGGAGCTGTGAGCACTCCTGTGAGGGTCTGGAGATTCGCAAGTGCGACGCGGTAGCGAAGCGCGCCGTCCTGGTAAGCGGCGTTGGCTTGCGAAAATGTGGTTTGCGCGTCGACTACTTCAAGGACAGTGGCTTCTCCGTTCTTGTAGCGGAGCGTGGTCAGGCGCAGGCTATCGGCGGCAAGTTCGGCGGAACGCTGCAAGCCGGCCAGTTCGTTGAGGGAGGTTTCCGCTTCGGAATAGCCCGAGCGCATTGCGGCGAGAAGCTTGCGTTGGGTGAAAGAAAGTTCCAGCTTGGCCTGATCACGCTTCAGTTCCGCCTGGCGCACGCGGCTCTGCGTCGCACCCCAATTCCAGATGGGGAGATTCAGGGTAGCCATGGCAGAAGCCCCCAGATTCTTGAGCTTGCTATCGGCTGTGGCCGTGTATGTGGCGTAGCGCTCGGCATCGATTCCATACCAGTAATCCAGGCTGACAGAGGGGAGATAGTCGGCGCGCGCCGAGTTCACATCCTGTCCGGCAGCCTGAACGGCATAGAAAGCCGCGCGAATGTCTGGATTCTCGTGAGCCGCCTGGGCTTCGAATTCCTCACGAAGAGGCAGCGCGACGCTGGCGTGAAGGTCATCTGCCAACCCGAAATTGTCATTGAAGTCTGGGAACAGTAGCACGGCGAGGTCGAGCCGCGCGTTCAGGAGAGCGAGTTGCGCTTCCTGTAACTGGCGGCGGCGATCCTGGACCTGGAGTTCGGCCTTGATGACGTCCGAGTGCGCCACTTCGCCGCCCTTTTCCAGGTTTTGCGTAAGCTCGAAAAATCTTTCACCTTCCCCGGCCGTGCGTCGCGCAGCGGAGAGCTTCTGCTCAGCGGCAGCAACCGCGAAATAGTTCTGGACCACGGTAACGACCAAACCGCGGCTAGCCACTTCAGCCCGCGCTTTTGCGGCAGCGGCAAGCGCGGCGGAGCGGCGATAGGAAGAGAAAGAAGCTAGATCGAAAACCTGGTGTACGTTGCCTTGGCTTACGTATTCATGTACCGCATTGTTGGCGATAAAGCGCACGCCATTCGCATTCGTCTGCGTATAAAGCGAGGAAGTAGCGAAATTCACGCCGGGGAGGAGCGCGTCGCGGGATTGCGCGCGGTCTTCGCGTGCTATGCCTGCCTCGGTGAGTGCACCGTGATATGTGGGATCGTTTTTGCGCGCAAGCTGCAGGGCGTCCTGCAGCGTCAGCCGCACGGGCGCGCCTGGAGCGGGAGTCGTTTGTGGAGATGATTGCGGCTGGCGGGAAACGACCTCCGGCTGGGGCGCGGGCGCATCGGGCTGCTGCGCGGCACAAAGGGCAGCGGGAGTAGCAAGGGCGGCTGCCATAGCGAGCAAGAAAATGTACTGTAACGATTTGTTGATCAACGGAACTCTCGCATGCGTTGCTTGGAGCTGAGATTCATCCACGATGTTTCTCCGCCGATCCATCGGGCATGGTGGCGACGGGCCGAGGTCCGGCAAGAACGCAGGTTAGCGAAGGCGAGATAAACGCAGGATTAATCGGGGGAAGTCATTTCCGACGTGCAGACGGACCGAGAAGAACTCTGCAAAGTACCCGTGAAACAGGAGTGTTGCTCAACAGGGGCGCAGCGTGCTGCGCCCCTACGGGTGAGGCGCGGGGAGCGTGACGGTGAATGTGGTTCCGGGCGTGTCCGAGCGCGCTAACTCGAGTTGGCCGTGGTGTGCTTCGGCGATCCAGCGGGCAATGGAGAGGCCGAGCCCGGCGCCGCCGCTATCGGTTTCCGAGCGCGAACGGGCCTTATCGGCGCGGAAGAAGCGCTCGAAGATGCGGGACTGTAGCTCAGGGGAAATGCCAGGGCCGCTGTCGCTTACGCTGACGAAGTACTGTGCGGATTGTTTTTTGCACTCAAGGGTGACCTTGCCGCCTTTGGGAGTGTATTTGATGGCGTTATCGAGGAGATTCAGAAGCAGGCGGCGGATCAGCGCTTCGTCGCCATGAAACAGCAGCTCCGGCTCAATCGAAGGAACGAGTGTGATTTCTTTGGCCAGCGCGAGCGAGCGGGCGTGCCGAAGAACGTCAGAGGCAAGTTCGTCGAGGTAGAAATCCCGCGGAGCGATTGGGTATTGGCCGGCGTCGGCGCGCGTAAGCGTGAAGAGATCCTCAATGATGTGGGCTAGTCGCTGGGACTCATCGCGGAGGATGGAAAGCGCTTCGCGATATTCCGCAGGCGAGCGATTGGACCGCGAAAGCGTGACTTCCGATTCGCCGCGGAGAATCGCGACCGGCGTGCGCAATTCGTGCGAGGCATCGGCGATGAAGCGACGCTGGCGCTCGAAGGAGTCTTCCAGCCGGTCGAGCAAGTCATTGAAGGAGATGGCGAGCTGGCCGAGTTCGTCGCGTTGATTCGATACGCCGAGACGATCGTGGAGATTCGCGGCGCCGATAGTGCGTGCCTTGGAGGCCATTGACGCCACGGGAGCGAGACTCTTGCGTGCGAGGAAATAACCACCAAGTGCTGCAAGTAGTAGCGCGATGGGAATGATCCAAAGGAAGGAATTGCGAATGTCGCCCAGCAGCTCCCGTTGAGGATGCAGGGACTGCAGCGCAATGAGAATGAAGGCACCCCCCGCTGCTGAGAGAGGTCGAGCATAGGCGCGATAGCCACCCTTTCCGCCATGGATGGTGCGAAACGGATGCGGAGAACCGACCAGGGAGGCGATTGTCTGGAAATCGCGCGAAGCAAACAGCCCCGGGGTGAGTTGTTGATTCGTCAAGACGGCAGAAGGGAGATCGAGTGAGCTCAAGAGCAGATTGCCCTCGGAATCCTGGAAAACAAAGACGACGTCGCGGAAACGGTGTTCTACCATAGCTTCCCGTGCGGCTTTTTGGGGGGCGTCGGGGCTAATCTCGTCGGAGAGTTCGGCATGGAAAGTGGTCGCGAAGGCATCGGCTAATTCGACGAGATTGCTATCGGTGCGCTGCGCGATGTTGCGAGCGTAAAGAAAATAGGTGAGGGCTGCGAGAAGGATCAAGACGACGGCGACGACCGTGGTGTACCAGAGCGTGAGGCGCACGCGCACGGAATCAAGCATGCGACTTCCTCGAGCTACCGGGCGTGGCTGCGCCCGCAGGCTTTCGCGTTGCCGGCGTAGCAGCTTCCAAAGGAGCCGCAAGGACGTAGCCGCTGCCGCGCCGCGTCTGCAAAAGAGGCTTCGCGCTGCCTTCGTCGATTTTGCGGCGCAGGCGGTTCACGTAGACCTCGATGAGGTTGGAAAAGGGATCGAACGACTCATCCCACACGTGCTCCGCAATTTCCGAGCGTCCCACGACGCGTCCGGCATTGCGCGCGAGGAATTCGAGCAGGGCGTATTCCTTGGCGGTGAGGAGGATGGAACGCGCGCCGCGCTTTGCGGTTTGCGAAGCGGTGTCGAGCACCAGATCCCCGACAACAATTTGCGGCGAGCGGAGTTCCGTGGGACGCCGGAGAAGCGCGCGAAGGCGCGCGAGGAGTTCGCCAAATTCGAAGGGCTTGGTCAGATAATCGTCCGCACCGGAATCGAGGCCAAGGATGCGGTCTTCGACGCCATCGCGCGCGGTAAGCATGAGGACAGGCATGCGCTTGCCAACGGAGCGAATGGCGCGGCAGGTGGCGAAGCCATCAAGGCCGGGGATCATGACGTCGAGGATCACCACATCATAATCGTTGATCTCCATCTGGTAGACCGCGTCGTGGCCATTGGCGACGACGTCCACGGCGTAGGACTGTTCCTGGAGTCCTTTGGCCACGAACCGCGCAATCCGGGGATCATCTTCGACGAGGAGAAGCCGCATAGGCGTATCTTCCCAGATTTGCGGGAAGATGGCATCTGCTAGTGCCGTTCCAACTTGTTCCAGCAAATCCCTTCGAGAATACTCACTCCGTGTTCGCGTCAGATGCTTGGACCGTCATTTGGCCGAAATAGTTGGAACGGCACTAAATGGTGCACTGCGGCTTGTCAGGCTTGCGATTGAGATGCTGGATGCCTGCTCAACTCAGGACAGGCTGCCGGGCTTCGAGTTCGGCAAGTTCGGCGAGTCTCACACGCTTGACGTCCCAGGCGAGACCCAGGAGTTTGAGGGTGAAGATGGCGTACCAATTCATGTCAAGCTCATACCACTTCAGGCCGTGACGCGCGGATTGCGGAGCGCGGTGGTGGTTATTGTGCCAACCTTCGCCAAAGGTGAGAACGGCTACCCAAAAGCTATTCCTGGAAAGATCACCGGTGGCGAAGCGCTGCGAGCCCCACATGTGCGTGGCGGAATTGACGAGCCAGGTGGCGTGCAAGCTGACGACGGTGCGCAGAAAAACACCCCACATCAACCAGGGCCAACCCCCAATCAAATAGAAAACCACCGCGATCACAATCGAGGGAATCGCGTGCCATTTGCTGATCCACAAATGAAATTTGTCTTTGCGCAAATCAGGAACATACGGAAGCAGCTCGGAGCGATCCCGGTGCATGGCGCGACCCGTGAGAATCCAGCCCATGTGGGACCAGATTCCGCCATCGAGCGGCGTGTGGGGATCGCCTTCCTTGTCCGCATTCTGATGATGGATGCGATGCGTGGCTACCCAGGCGATCGGACCACCTTCTATGGCCAGCGTGCCGCAGGTCGTCAGGAAATACTCAATCCACTTGGGTGTTTTGTAGCCGCGATGCGTAAGGAGGCGATGGTAGCCCATGCCGATTCCCAGGCTGCCAGCGACCCACCACATCACCACGGTGAGAATCAGAGCCTTCCAGGTGAAGAAGAAGATGGCTGCAAGGGCGCAGATGTGCAACCCAATCATAATGATGGTGACGCCCCAATTGATGGGCTGGTGGAAAGTGCGGTCGCTGAGAAACTTAGAAAGTAGGTTCATAGGCTTTAAAAGAGTATCACCTTAAGCTAGATAAACGTGCGAATTCGCGCGGGCGATTGTCGTGTCATCGGACAAATCAGGCTCGCGAAGGGTAGCTCAGTCGACGATGTCCAGTTCGACCGCTTCGCCGCGCGATGAATCGGGGCTGACCCAGATGTGGACGTGGCTTGGCTCCACGGTGTATTCGTTGCGGATGTCCCAGAGGGCAAAGCTGTCCGCGCCGAGGGAAAACGTGACTTTCTTCGTTTCGCCGGGAGCCAGGGCAACGCGCTGGAAGCCCTTCAGCTTGCGCACGGGCTCTTCGACGCTGGTGCCCTGCAGGCGGACGTAGAGCTGCACGACCTCGTCGGCCGCCGTTTTCCCAGTGTTGGAGACATTTGCAGTGACGGTAAGCACCGGCTTTGCGTCCGCGGAATTCTTGCGTAGCTCCGCATTCAGAGTCTTGGCGCTGAGCTGCTTCGCGCTGATCTCCGGCGCGCCGTACGAAAAATCGGTGTAGGACAAGCCATAACCGAATGGAAACTGCGGTGCGTTCAGCTCATCGATATAGCGTGAGGCGAAGCGCTCGTCGGCGTCCTTTGGCGGATGAGTGAGATCGCGATTGCCTGCGGGTCGGCCGGTATTGAGCGCGTTGTAATAAATGGGAATCTGGCCTACTGCGCGCGGCCAACTTACGGTCAGCCTGCCACTCGGCGTGGCCTCGCCAAACAATGTTCGCACGATGGCGGGACCTGCTTGTACGCCCGGCGACCAGACTTCCAGAACAGCAGGGACATGCGCGAACGCCCATGGCAGCACAAGCGGGCGGCCTGTGAAGAGAAGCAACACGACAGGCTTTCCGGTGGCGGACACCTTTTCGAGAAGTTCCTGCTGCCGGCCGGGCAACATGGGATGCGCGCGAGAAGCTGCCTCGCCCGTCATCTCCGGTGTGTCCTCTCCCAGCGCCAGAATTGCGACATCGGAGGCACGTGCAGCCGCGACGCCCTCCGCGATTTGCGCGTCACTCGCGGCGAGGTATTCGCCGCCTTGGGCATATTTGATGTGTTCGGCGCCCAATTTCTGAGTCAAAGCGGTTTTCAGCGTCACGACATCCTGAGGATTGCCGCGGCCGGCCCATGCGCCCAACATGCTGTTGGCATCATCGGCGAGCGGGCCGATGAGGGCTACAGTTTGTACATCGCTCGCGAGCGGCAGCACCCGGTGAGAAGTGATGAAGTCGTTTTTCAGGAGAACAAAAGAGCGCTCCGCGGCCGTACGAGCGAGTTGCAGGCTTTCCGCAGGCAGCGCGCCGTGATTTTCGCGCGACTCGTCGGTATAGGGCTTGTTAAAAAGGCCGAGTGCAAATTTCACGCGGAGAATGCGGCGCACGGCTTCATCGAGCTGCGCTTGGGTCACTTTGCCGCTTTTGACGAGCTCGGCCATGTGCTCATGGTAGAGATTGCTCTCCATATCCATGTCCACACCGGCGGTGAACGCTTTCCAGGCCGCCGTTTTGCCGTCATTGGCGATGCCGTGCGGGATCAATTCAGCGATGGAGGTCCAGTCGCTATCCACGATGCCAGGGAATTTCCACTCGTTGCGGAGAACTTCAGTCAGGGTGAAAGGATTCGCACTGGCCGGCACGCTGTTTAGAGAGTTGAATGCGCTCATGACGGAAGCGCCGCCCTCATCGAGTGCCGCGTAGAACGGCGGCAAATATACTTCGCGCAGGTTGTGCTCGGAAATCTCGGTGGTGTTGTAATCTCGCCCGGCTTCCGCGGCACCGTATCCCACATAGTGTTTTGCGCAGGCGGCAATACTGTCGGGAGCATCCAGGCGCTTGCCTTGATAGCCGCGCACATAGGCGCGGGCCATCGCGCTTCCAAGAAAAGGATCTTCGCCTGCTCCTTCGACGATGCGGCCCCAGCGGGAATCACGGGCGATATCCACCATCGGCGAAAACGTCCAACGCACGCCGGCGGCGGAAGCTTCCTGGGCGGCGAGGCGGGAAGCCGCTTCCACAATCTGCGGATCCCAGGTGGAGGCCAGGCCGAGGGGCACGGGAAACACGGTACGGTAGCCGTGGATCACGTCCAAGCCGAACAAAAGCGGGATGTGCAGACGCGACTTCTCCACGGCGTCATGCTGAAACTTGTTCGTGTCCTGAACGCTCTCGACGTTATAGAGACAACCCACCTGGCCCGTGGCAGCCATCTCTGAGTAGCCGCCCCTCCCCGTTCCCGGGCCCGTCGGCGAACCAACGGAATACTGCACCAGTTGCCCGACTTTTTCTTCCAGGGTCATCTGGCGGAGCAGGGCATCTACCTTCTTTTCAATGGCAGGCGCGGCGAGCGCGGATCGCACGGGAGCGCCGTGGAAGCCGGAGGCTTGCTTGGAACTCTGCGCAGATATTGAGGTAGCGATCAAGCACGCGGCAAAAGCACACAATACAAACAAGCGGAGAAATTTGGATGACACGGCTGAAGGCTCCTGTCTTTTTGGGGTCACCTCGAATTGCACCAGAGGAGAGCCTCAACAAAATCGATTTGTTAAAGCCAAGTTAGCACAATACCGGGAAGCGTTCCAGTTCCGGAATGCTTCTTAATCACGGCAGAAAATCTGCTTGTTCGCGTTTGTCGGTGGTGGGTCAGTTTCCGGTTAGGGCGTTCATGAGAACTTAGGGCTGCAGGCTCGGTTACAGATCAACGCCCCCATGCAACCATGGCAACTCTTTTCGAGACCTGTACTGCGGAATGATCTCCAGCTCGGTGTTAATCTCAACGAGGGTTTCGGGTCTTCGGAACCAGTTCCGATGACGGAAATCTGTCTGTTTCGCAGCGGAATTGTAAGCCTTGTTAACTGCGATCGTTATGAGACTAAACAGCTCGGCAATAGCGATTTTTGCTGGATGCTCAGGGATATCCATCCAATTATTTGGTTTACTCAACTTCCGTATGCTTTTCTCAAGCTCTTCTGCGTTGTCTGCATACATCAGTCTCAGCAACTGTCCCACGGCATAATATATGATCCAGCGCCTCTCCAAGCCGGGGGAATTCTTATCCTGAGTATTGTCAAGTTCGCGCTTGTCTTTCCAGAGTGAGCGCACCTCGTCACAAACGAAATACGTTTCCAGCGCTCTAGGATTTTCTTGGACACCGAATTGTGATGAAAATGAATCAGAGATCACGAGGAGGTGTGTATGAGCAAGGAGAGAGAATCAGCTTCGGGAGCCACGGAGGGAGCCCGCAGGGCGAGCGGAGGGGCTCCCGAAGAGCGGCGTGACGGCCGGGGCCGGTGGTCGGCGAAACGCAAGTTTGCAGCGGTTCTCCGGCTGCTGCGCGGAGAGGATCTTGAAACAGTTTCGCGCGAACTGGGGGTGACCGCAGCGACGCTGTCCGGCTGGCGCGATCAGTTCCAGGAGGGCGGCGCGGCAAACCTGAAAGCGCGGGAAGTCGATGTCGACAACGAAGAGACGCAGCGGCTGAAATCGCTGGTCGCCGATCTGAGCATGAGCAACGAACTGCTGCGCGAAAAAATCCACCGCATGGAGGCCGGACGCCCTTTGGTCTGGCGGAGGCCGAAGCCATGAGCCGCGCCGCTTCGCCCTTGACGAAGAAAACCTACGGCGTGGTGCGTGTGACGCGCGAATGGGAGATGGCGCGTTCCAGTTTCTATCATCAGCGCGCCGTCGCCGCACAACCCGACCGGGTTCTGCAACGGCGCGGACCGAAGACGGCTTGGAGCGATGCGGCGTTGCTCGAGAAAATCCGCGAAGTGCTGGCGGCCTCGCCGTTTTACGGCGAGGGCCATCGCAAAGTGTGGGCGCGGCTGCGCTTCGCGGGAGTGCGCACGTCGAAGGCGCGGGTGCTGCGGCTAATGCGCGAAGCACAGCTGCTCGCGCCGTCACGCATGTTTCCGAAGGCCGAGAATCCGCATACGGGCACGATCATCACTGCGCGGCCGAACGAAATCTGGGCCAGCGACCACACCATGACAACCACCGTCGAGGAAGGCCATGTGACCGTGTTCGTGGCCGTGGATCACTGCACCACGGAATGCGTGGGCCTGCACGCGGCGAAAAGAGCCACGCGCTTCGAGGCGCTGGAACCGCTGCGGCAAGGAGTGCGCGATTACTGCGGCGGTTTCCGTGCCGGCGCGGCGGCGGGCATCCGTAACCGGCACGACCACGGCAGCCAGTACATGAGCGACGACTATCAGGTGGAAATCGCTTTCCTGGGCATGGAGTCTTCGCCGTCGTTCGTGCGCCAGCCGGAATGCAACGGCTGCGTCGAACGCTTCATTCGCACGCTGAAGGAGCAGTTGCTGTGGGTCAGGGTGTTCCAGAACGTCGAGGAACTGCGGTGCGCGCTGGCGGAATTTCGTGAGCGTTACAACCAACGCTGGATCGTCCAGCGCCTGGGCTACCTCACGCCCGCCCAAGCTCGCCAGCAACACCTTGCACTCGGAGCCGCCGCATGAATACACTCAATTCACTGTCCAAAAAATCCGGCGCTAAACAAAACGAAATACGTTCCAGCTAAGAGCTTGAATTCATCGTCATTCAGATGTGAAATAGGGTCGCCGAATATTTCTGTGTATCCGCCACGCGTTGAGACGTCAAAAAGGAAGCGGGTGCCTCCATACATGTCATCAGGTCCATACCGAAACGAATAGATTGTCTTCGCAAATTCTTCCATGCCAATCGGAAGCTTGCCTGTTACTGGTTCACGACTCCTCTTATTCTTATAGGCATATGGCTTACCATTTCTGTTTAGACCAGAGAATCTGCGGTTAATCTCCTTTTGAACCGGGTCGTTACTCCGAAAATCCGAGACTTTGATCGCATTCTGCGTATTGTTGTATCGCGTTACATCTGACAGAAACTCACTATCTTTACCGAGCGAGAAGTCCATTATTCTGAGCATCACAGAAACATCCTGCAAGGCTTTACTATTTTTACCCTGAGCTTTACTCAGTGAACGAACAGTCTGGGCCCCATTGATAATGGAAAATCGCCGGCAGCGTGGCCTGCCCCCGTTTTATGTACCAGTGCTTATGAGAGTCGGTTGGTGTTGTGATTGAACTTGGGGCGGACGGAGCGTTGCGGAGTCCGGCCCAAGTTCGGCGGCGAATTCCGCTGGCGTCTTGTACCCGATTCCGCTGTGTAACCGCTCCTGATTCCAGTACCGCTTGTATTCCGCTCCCAAAACCTTCGCCTCCATCAGCGATCCGAACAGCTCCCGGTCCGCAAACTCCGCCTTCATCCGGCTGTTGAACGATTCGCTGTAGCCGTTCTCCCACGGACTGCCCGGGGCAATATACAACGGCCCGACTTTCCGCGCAGCCAGCCATCGTTGCACCGCTCGCGCGATGAACTCCGGCCCGTTGTCCGAACGAACCGCTCCGGGCGCGCCATGCTTCGCCTCCAACCACGTCAGAGTCGCCACCACGTCTCGCGCCGTCATCCGCCGCTCCACTTCCAGCGCCAGACATTCCCGCGTGAACTCGTCCAGCACCGAAAACCACTTCAGCCTTCTTCCGTCCGCCGTTTCATCCATCGTGAAATCCCAGCACCACACGTGGTTCTTGTACTCTGCTCGCTTCACCGCGCAACTGTTCTCGCTGTGGCCGCGTGCGCGTTTTCGCCGCTTCCGCAGCGGGTTCCGCAAGCCTTCCTCCCGCCACAGCCGCTGCACCCGTTTCTTGTTGATCTTCATCCCTTCTCTCCGCAGCAGCCTGGTCATCCGCCGGTAGCCCGAGCCCGGATGCTTCTTCGCCAACTCGTGCAACCGCTTGCGAATCCTCCGCTCCTCGTAATCGATGCGCGCTTCGTATCGCTGCGTCGACCGTGGCTGCTTCACTAATCGACAGGCATGCCGCTCCGTGTAGCGCCACTCCGCAAGCAAATGCTCCACCGCCCGTCGCCTGCCCGCCGGGCTTACCAGTTTTTTCGGCTGAGATCCTTCAGCGCGTCGATGTCCATGGCCTGTTGCGCCACGATCTTCTTCAACCGCGCATTTTCTTTTTCCAGTTCTTTCAGCCGCGCCATCTCCGGCCCCTTCATCCCACCGTAAAGATGCCGCCAGCGATGATACGTCTGCTCGCTGATCTCTTGCTTCCGGCATACCGCTTCGATCGTTGCGCCCTGGTTGAGGTCCACTTCCGCCTCGCGCAGCTTCGCGATGATCTCCTGCGGCGTGTGTCGCTTCCTTTTCATCGAGTCCTCCTGCCCTCTGGGGCAATCAGACTCTCATATCAGCTGGTACAACTGCAGGGGGTCATTCCAAGCGGAGGACGTTGTTTTTCAAATCCTCCTCTATATCTGTAGCCACGGCAGATATGCCGTTATTGAAAAAAATGAATTCCTGTGGCTCTTCGGTAGCGGTTTCTATAATCCCCTTGTTCGTACTCGACTCACCGACATAATCACGGATGTTCATTGCAAAAAGTTTGTATTTGTAATGTTTATACATCTCGGCAAGTTGAGATCCCGTTACGTGCCCCACATACAGGTCGCGTTTATTGCCAGACTGAAAACGAATCCATGGAGATTCATCCGGATTCGGCCGAAATTTGATCTCAACTGATTGATCCAAAACCTCCCCCGCCGATAATGCTTCACGAAGTTTGACGTTGAGGTCGGACTCATCGAAGACAGCAAGTTCATTCCTTTCCTCAAAGTCTACGAGTCCCTTAATTGGAGTCGATCCTTTTTCTTCTCTTTCACGGATTGCTGCCGATACTTTGCCTAACGTCACGAAGTGTAGGTCAAAAAAATCGTTTTGCCAGTCTATGTCCTGGAGGGCCTCTGAAACCTTCTTGTTCAGTTTTTGTGGCTTCCCTGAGGCGTCGTAAAGCCTGGAAAGGGCGTCACAGAAATGAGTGAAATCCTCCTGCTTTTCATGTTTGTCCGATCCGTGGTATTTGGACTGAATTATCAGGACACGACCTTCAGATGGATAAATGAAATCAACGCCACCGTCATTCGCTCCATCAACAATGTAGTCGTCAATTTCTTCATCGGCATCCGGAACCAAACCAGGAGTCAAATTGCTCACCAGGGATTTGACATAAAACCTGGTCATTTCCTTGGCTCTGGTAAGCGGATTGAGGTTATCGAATTTAACTTTCAGCCGTGTCTGAACGTCTGTGATGAAATATTCTCTGAATTTTGGTTTCTTCTCTTTTGTGTCCATAGAAGGTGTAGCAGAAGACGTGATCTATAAGCTCGACACATCTTACATCATGATTGAGCAATAGGATTCAAATGATTGCCGCTACGCGCTTTAGCCGCATCTCGAAATTTGAGACTTGGGAATTGTCACCGCTGCGTGGCAACATTGCGGTCCGTGGGAGGGTTCGATGGACTTAATCGGAATCGCCGGACTAGTCACGGCGCTAATCGCATTGTGGATGGCGGTCTACGGAATCCGCGACGTACGCAAGCTGGTGCGCGGGCTGGTCACGATGGAAAGGAATCGTGCATTCACACAAATCCTGCATCTGCTGGTTTGGGAATTTGTTGACCGGACTGATAAAGCATTGAGTGCGGAAATCGCCCAGAAGATGCAAGAGTTTACCTTGCTAGCGCGAGCCGTAGATGAAGACCTAACATTGGAGGCCGCGCAGGAACAGGCGAACCAAGAAACCCTAACCTACGCTCAGATGTTGGTTGATAACGGCTATGGAACGTGGAAAATCGATATGGACCCTGCTAGAGCACGGGCGCTACTTGAACGGTGGCAGGCCGACAAGAACGCAGTTCGCGTCGCGAAAATGCTCGGCACGCAGAAGCTATCGCTACTCTGAATGCCCATAAGTCGCCCTGCTGGACATGTTCGTGCTGAGACCCATATGGCCGATTAGAGCGTGGCCTAATCGGAGACTGACCTACTACCCGTTCGTCAGAGGAATTCACGCTACGCGGGCGCAGCGCGGCGAATGTGCTCCATCACGTTTAAGGCTTCTTCAGCAACTCATTCACCTTGGCCATGACCTCGAAGGCATCGGCGACGTAGAGCACGTCGGCTTTACCGCGGGCCCAGCCGCAATTGGGATCGAGATTGATCGCGCGCCGCTCGTTGATAAAGCGCCAGCCGACCACGTGGGGTTCCTCGCCATGACAACACGTGGAAAGGCCTTTCGGGTGACGTGGGGTGGCACCGGTCTGGCCCACCTGATTCAAATGGGTCATGAATCCCAGCACGGCCTGGTTTTCCCCGCTCTGATCGACGAGCGACTTGCTGCCGCCGAGCGAAGCCCCAGACGCGCGAAGAAAACCGAGAATGAGCGATTCGGCTTGTTCAGGGTGCGACTTTCCGTCGGGCTGCTTTTTGGTCCAACCGGCGCCAGCAACGAAAAGCAGGGCGGCATCGGGGCGAATTGTCTGAGAGTCGGATTTGGGTGCGCGGATTCCTGCGATGGTCGTGCGCCGGGCTTCGGCGGGCAGAGCCACGGCGATTTCTTCGATGTTTGCTTTTCCCGAGGGGCCGCGATACGCCTCGTGACATCCGGAATCGAGCAGCAGGATCCAGGGGCGCGCATCGCGCTGGAATACGCCTTCGATGCGCTGCCGGTAGAACCAGCGCGTGGCGCAAACCGCTCCATCAACTACCTGGAGCGAGGTGATGTGCGTATCCACGCGGCCGTTCAGGCGATGCGCCAAGCCTGGCAGCGCGCGCAGGAAGCGCGACGTTGCGGGCGCGAGGATCAAGTCGGCAGAAGCGGCGCGGCACAACGCCTCGGCAGCCAAGAGGTCGCTGGCAAAGCGCGGCTGCGCGAATTCCGATCCAGTGACGGCGAGCAGACGCTGTGCGCCGCTGTTCGCAACGGAATCCGCGGCGGCTTGGACATCGCCGCCGATTAAACCGATGGAGAAGGAAGCACTCAGTTGCTTGGAGAGTTCGACGGCGGCACCGAGCGCTTCCGCTGCGATCTTGGGCAGACCAGTGCCCGATTCATCGAGATGAGCGAGGAGCAGAATATTTTTTGTCATGGGCTATTTCTCACGCCTTCTCGATCCACGCAACGACCTCCCGGGCAATCTCTTCGGCGGGTAAATTCTTGACGATGCGCGTTTGCCGCTGTTGTTTTGGCGGGCTGGCGCTTCGATAGCGTAGAGCCTCCGGAGCGAGGGCAGCGGTCTTGGCGTGCTGCAACGCGGGCATAATCGCGCGCATGTTGGCCATGCCGATCTGAGGGTTGTTGCGGGGTTCGGGGAGATTGCCGGTTGCCCAGCCGAATAATGCCGGAGGACCCTGGCAAAGCGAAACCTGGTGACGGCCGCCTTCGATGCGTTCCAGAATTTCAAACGCGCCATCAGGCTGCACAGTTAGCTGATCGACTCCCTGGAATTGATCGAGAATACCGAGCCGTTCGCCGATCAACTGCATGGTGACACCCGCGCCGCGCGATGCCGATTCCCAGCCGCCGAACAAGAGCAGCCGCGAGCGATCCAGCCCGGTGATGGATTGGATTGCTTCAGCAAGAACTGCCGCCGTGGCATGCGCGTCGGCAAAGCCGCCTGCAGGCCCATCGAGGGGAACGAGTTCGAAGCTGACCTTTTGCGCGATGGTCATCATCACTTGCTGCAATTTGGCTTTTGAGCCGAGACTGACGAGCCACACTTTGCTTCCGGCTGAGTGGGCGGCCAGATTGGCGGCTTCATAAAGCGCGTGCGCGGCCCAGGGATCGAGCACGGCGGGGAGCAGCATCTCATTCTTAAGGGCTGGGCCTGCGGGTGTCTCGATGGGCTCGAGGGTTTGCAGCGGGTCGGGCACGACGCTGCCGCAAACAACGATGTGGTAGCCATTACTCATGCTGGTGAATTCCCCTGTACGCGAATTTTCGTTCTGAAACTCAATTCAAAGCGGAATGCAGGCCGCCGGCACCGGCGCGGAATTCTATGTTAGCAGGCTCGCCGGTTTCTTCGGTGCGGCAATTCCACAGACAAGCGCCGCAGAAGATGCACTTCTCCCGGTCAAATTGTGGCACACCGCTCTCGCTGCGGGAAATCGCCTGGCCGGAACACATTTCCACGCAGAGTTTCGGCTCGCAGTTGCGGCAGACATCCGGACGAAGGAACACCACATGATTGGCGTAGCCTGGCGGCGCTTGCACGCTCCCGCCGGTCAGCAAAGCGTCTTGTTGCGAGATAAGCAGTTTCCCGTCGAACGGAATTTCCGGCCAGCCGCAACGGTTCATGATCTGGTCGTGTAACGGCAGGCTGTGCACGGCGGCTTCGTCCTGCAATTTCTGTAACTCGGCCGGAGGGATGCGCGCACCGAAGCGCTCTTCCAGGGATGCGCCCTTTTTTCGCGAAGACGTTGGAGGAATCACCACGCGGCCGCCGGTGAAGCCTGCGAGCGCTATTCCGAAAAGGCCGCTGAGCAATCCATGCGGAAACCCGTTGCGAGAATTGGCAGCAACCCGGGATTCGCTGTCCAACCAACTGGCGCGGCGGCGACGAACATAGGTCTCTTCCAGATTTTGCCGCGTGAACGGCAATTTCTTTTCGAGGAGCTCGACGACAGCTTCGGCAAGTTGCGCGCCCGTGGTCCAGGCTTCATCCACGCCGGAGCCGGAGAGCACATTGGTGCTCCCGGAGCCTTCGCCGATTCTCGCGTAGCCGTCTCCCACAAGGAAAGGCTCGCCGCGGTGCCCTGATTCCTGCAGCGACTTTGCGCCCCAGGACTTCAGCGTTCCGCCCTGCAAATGGCGCCATAAATAAGGATGCAGAACAAAGTGCTGCAAATAGCGATAGGCCGTGCGCACGGGGCTGCGGAACCACGAAGGAATGAAGATGCCAACGGAGGCCAGACGGTCCGGATGGACATAGAGAAAGCCGAAAATCTCCGGCTCCGGGAAACCGAACGTGTGCAGAACCGTTCCTGTCTCCAGTCCGGAATCCTCGCGAAGCTCGATCACCATCTTCATGCCCAATGCCCATTCGGAATGTTCGTGCCCCGCCGGCAAGCCGAAATGCGCATCGATGCCGCGGCCGACAGCGCCCACGGGTCCATCTCCGACCACCGTCAGCGCCGCGCGAACGGCCATTCCTGGCAGAAAACCATCCTGTGGCGTGCCGTCCAGAGCGGTGCCTTGATCGGCAAGGCGTATCCCCTTCACAGTACGGCCTACGATTAACGGTGCGCTCACGGGCGTGCCAGGCCAGATCTGCAGCAAACCCGAAGAGGTGAGCTGCTCGGCCACCCACTGATTGAACTGGCCGAGAGACATCACGAAGCCGTCGTGCTTTTGCAGAAAATGCGGGATGAAGGGGAGTTCGAGAGCGTCTTCACGAAAACGAAACAGAGAGCCAAACGTGCGGATCAGTTTGTCGGCCGCGCGGAGCGCGAAGGAACGATTGCTGGCGCCGGTGGGATCGAGAAGGTAGATCAATTTCTCTTTCTTGACCGAAGTAGCCAAGGGGATTTGCGCAAGGTCAAGATCGGGAAAGCTGCGGCGGATGCCGCGCCCCCGCGTGACCGCTCCCGAAACTCCGAACCCCAGGCCGTCAGCGCGCTCGTAGCAAATCACTTGGAGCGGCGAGCCAGGCAAGCAGCCGCTCTCGAGTTTCGGCGAGCCGTCCGGGTTCAGCAAGCTGCGCGAGAGCGTAGTGAGGAAGCCACCCATCGCCGGACCGAAGCCGACACAGGCGATGTCAACTTCCATCTGCTGCCGGTCGATGGCGGCAGCCGGCTCGGGTCCGACAGAGGTCATGCGGGGTAGTCCAGCACTTCCGGAATCATGAGCTTCGATACGGCTTCGGCGGCGCGGTCCTTTGCCAATCGCGAACCCGTCAGGCAAGTGGCCAGCTTGCTGTGCAACGTCAGGAACTGCTCAGCGCCATTGCATTTTGCGCAAGGACCGGCCTTGCTTGGATGGGAGCCGTCGCCCGCGATAACGTCGGTTGCGCATGCGGCGATTCCGGGAACGAAACCTTCGAGGGCGTCGAGTTCGTCCTGCTGGTAGCACCCCCGGTAACCTTCTTCATCCCAGGCCGGGTGGCGGTTGTAGCCAAAGACGAGTTCCGCGCAAATGCGGGCCGCTTCGCCTCCCGCGCGCGCGGTCTGTACGTGGCACAGATCGGTCAGGAAATTGACCAGCCCGGAGAGGCCCTCGGCCACCGAACTATCCTGAGCGCCGCGGCGGTCAAGTTCCAGCACATCGAGGATCTGGCAACGCGCCGCCAGCAACCAGCAAAGCGCATCGGCCAGCGGGAAAGTGACGCCCTGCCGTGCGCTCTGATACAGCTTGCCGCCATCGCTATCCGTGGAGTGCTGCAGGCGTTCGAGCGACCACAGCCACATGGTCATCGCTGTTGCCAAAGTACACGCGCCCGTGCCGGGACGCTCCGAAGCGATGCCGCGCATCTCCCTGATCCAGTTGCGGAACTGCGCCAGGAAGACCGGGTTCGTCATGGTTACAGACAGCTGGCGCCGCTGTACGGCCTCGGGTCCCTCGTAGGTGGCTTCGAGTTGCGCGTCCATCCACTTGTTGCCCAGGAAGCCGGGGCAGTCTTCCGTGATGCCGTAGCCTCCCATTAAGCTCACGGCCTCGCGCATCATTTGCGCACCCCAGCCCGTGTTCCACAGCTTTGCGGCCGGGCAGAGTATGTCCGCCATGGCATCAAGCGTCACAAAACGCATCAACGTATCTGACTGCAACTTTTCCTTGCGTGGGTCGCCCGGCATGAGGCGGAGGAGCGCCGCGGCTTCATCGGAAACCTGGCGCAAGAACTTCGCTTTCACGCGCGTGCCGCTCACACCGCGCTCGCTGAGGATGCGGTCGGCTTCCCGCTCGAGTGGGTCCAGTTCGTCAAATGCACGCGCGGCCGCGAATGCCAGCGATGCGCTCGCTTCGCCCGTGGCCCAGACATCCACCAGACGGTGGAGGGCATCTTCGCGAGCCTGCAGACCCATCTCGTGCCGTACAGAACCAGGAGTAGCCGTGGCAGCGCCGCGGAATCTGCCGCGTTGATAACGGATCACCGGTTCCACGGCGGACAGCAGCTTAGCGGCGGTCATCACACCCACGGTTACGCGGGTACGCCGGAACACCGCTTCGATAACCTCGCTGTGGCTGTAGCGCGGTACCAGGACGCCATCCTTGATTTGGTACCCGCCCACAATACGGCTGGCCGGAATGCGCAGATTGAAGATCGGATCCCCCGTTGAGGAAAGCTGGTGAACCATCTTCTTGGTGGCGGCCCCACGATCGAAGATGCCCGGATCACCCTCTTCCAGAATGACCATGCAGCTTCCCTTGATCCGGTCATCGCCAGAGTCGACCGCGGCGGTCACGAAGTTCGCAAATCCGATGTTGGTGATGAAGCGGCCGCGCTTCTCCACTTGGAGGATGGGTTCCTGCCCGGGTTTCCACTCGACAATGCGCACCTTGCCGTCGAGCATGCCGGTGTCTACACCGACATAGGGAATCGGCTCGGTCAGGCAGAAAGCGCCGCGCCAGGGCTTGCGGTCCTCGCCCGGTTGCGGGGGAGCCGCAAGTTTCATGTAACGATCCTGCTGTTCCGGGGTTCCGCGCTCGTGAATCGGAGCCAAGGCCAGACATCCGGCGAGGCTGGCGGTGGCAGCGCCTCCGTCCACCCAGGCCAGCTCAAAGGCCACAAGCGCCAGCGCGAGGTTCCGGGGACCAGCAATGAATCCACCTTGTTCGGGATCCATAAAAACTGCCGTAATTCCCGACTGGTCAAAAGCTTCCAACATCTCCGCCTTGGCAGGAGTCCACTCGTGGGTATTGCGGCCACCTTGTGCCACCAAGCGAGCAACTGGACCCCGGGCAACGGCTCGAACAGACTGGACCAACATTTGAAGGTCATAGCGGTCGGCAAAGCCCCATTGAATCTGGCGGGCAGCATCGGAGGGGAGGGTGCGGAGCATTTCCAGCTTATGGCGGGTGGCGGTGGACATAGACGGGGTCCTTTCGGTGGGAGACTTCACCAATCTGTCAAACCCGGAACACACCGGTCTGTGATATCTGTCACTGGCAAATGTGACGTGGTCGAAATCGCTGGATTTGCCACGAGCGAAATTGGCGCGAAAACGGGGCATAGGCGGTTCATTGTCAACAAAAGAGAGTCATCCGGCGGGGATGTGGCGAAAGAGCCGACAATGTTTGCGCGGAAAGAAACTTCGCCTTCTGCTATGAGTCACCCTCCGTCGTGACTCGCATCACGGTTTCGCCCCTTCCAGACGCTTAACATCAAAAAGGTGGGTGTGTAGTTTTGATGTGAGTGAGGACATAGTCCTCCGTTAAGAGTGCGTGTGCAAGAACGGAGAACGCTGGCTCAAGCAGTATCGAGTTTTGGATATGTGAGAAAGGATTGGGCAACGGCCGGCAGTACGCAGTGGACGGGGCCAAGTTCCTGCCAGGGCCTGAACCGCACGGCATGCCCAATCTAGCAGTGAGGAGCACCTCTTCCAGGTTGTCTCGCTCCTCGTAGCTCAGAATCGATGGCCGAAGTGGGTGTGAACAGCACCCGCGCGTTCTTCTCTGGCGGACAGGGACGCGGCAGCGCTGGAAGACTGCACCGGTTCATGACGCGACACCCCAGGCTCAGGAGGGTGCGCAAGTACCTGCGAAAGGAGTGCTATGCACGAAATGGCCAAGGAACTTCTCGACGCGGGGGAACGCGCTTTCATCGATCAGGTTATCGCGAGCAAGAATGAGCGCCCCGGCGCACTGCTGGGGATCCTGGAAGCCGTTCAGGAGCACCATCAGCACAAATACCTGCCCATGGAAACGCTGGAGTATATTGCGGTGAAAACGCAGACGCCGCTTTCCCGCGTCTATAGTGTTGCCACGTTCTACGCCTTATTCAACCTCCAGCCACAGGGCGACAACACCATCTGCATCTGCCGCGGCACGGCGTGCCACACGCGCGGCTCGCGCAACCTCCTGGAGAGCCTGCGCCTGGAACTCGGTTTGGCGCTCGAAGATGAAAGCGACGGCGGCGGTGCTGACAAAATCCTGCAGACAACGCCCGACCAGAAATTCACGGTGCGCACCGTGGCGTGTTTTGGGCAGTGCGCGCTGGCGCCGGTCGTGGAAGTAAATCACCACATTTGCGGCCACGCGAATGAGCGCACGTTACAGCGTGAGATCCAGACGATCGAGCGGGGGAGTGACTGATGCCGCGAATTCAGGATATTGGAGCATTTACTGCCGTCCGCGAATCAGGAATGGCAAAACTGGCGCCGCAGGTGCCGCGCATCGCCGTGGGCATGGGCACGTGCGGCCGGGGGAATGGCGCCGAGGGTCTGTACCGCGCGTTCGCCGAGACCATTGACCGCAGCGGGATGAACGTGGTTCTGGCCAGCGTCGGGTGTTTCGGCGCTTGTTTTCAGGAACCGCTTGTGAATATCCGCCTGCCAGGACTTCCGCTGGTCATCCTGCATCGCGTGCAGGCGAATGACGCCGTGCGCATCCTGCATGAGCTATCCCGCGGGAATATCACTAACGACCTGGCGTACTGCAAGGTCGAAGAATGGGATCACATTACCACGAAGTTGAAATATGGCCGGGGCTACCCGGAGATTCTTCTCTGGAACGAAGTGCCGTTCTTTAAGGGGCAAAAGAAAATCGTGCTGCGGAATTGCGGGTTCATCAATCCCGATGACATCGAAGAATACATCGCCGTCGGAGGCTATCAGGCCTTGTACAAGGTCCTGATCGACGGCCGCCCGGAGAACATCCTCGAGCAGATCAAGGCTTCCAAGCTGCGCGGACGCGGCGGCGCTGGATATCTCACAGGGAATAAGTGGGAATTCATGGCCAAGGCCAAGTCCGACCAGAAGTACATCATCTGCAACGCGGACGAGGGCGATCCCGGCGCGTACATGAATCGCAATGAGATTGAAAGCGATCCGCACTCCCTGATCGAAGGCATGATCATCGGTGGATACGTGATGGGTGCGACGGAAGGCATCATCTATATCCGCGCGGAGTACCCCCTGGCCGTCCACCGGCTGACCCGCGCGATCGAGCAGGCACGGGAACACGGCGTTCTGGGCGACAACATCCTGGGCCGCGGGTTCAAATTCAACATCGAACTGGTGGAGGGCGCGGGCGCCTTTGTTTGCGGCGAAGAAACAGCGCTGATCGCTTCGCTGGAAGGTTGTGCGGGGCGGCCGCGGCCGCGGCCTCCGTTCCCGGCGCAGAAGGGACTCTGGGGCGAGCCCACCAACATTAATAATGTGGAGACCTGGTACAACATCGCCCCCATCGTGACCCTGGGCCCCGCCTGGTTCACGGAAACGGGCAGTCCGAAGAGCTCCGGCACAAAGGTGTTTTCGCTAGTCGGAAAGGTGAGCAGCACCGGCCTGGTGGAGATGCCGCTCGGAACGCCGCTGCGAACATTCATCTACGACATCGGCGAAGGCGGCGTAAACGGCCACCAGATCAAGGCCGTGCAGACCGGCGGGCCTTCCGGCGGCTGCATTCCGCCGGAAATGTTCGTTACGCCCGTGGACTATGAAAGCCTGGCGCAATTGGGCTCGATTATGGGCTCCGGCGGCATGGTGGTGATGGATGACGACAACTGCATGGTGGATGTCGCGCGTTATTTCATTGAGTTCACCCATTCCGAATCCTGCGGAAAATGCTTGCCATGCCGGGTTGGACTGAACAAATCGCTGCGCATCCTGAACCGGATAACCGAAGGCGCCGGCACCGTGCATCACCTCGGGCTTCTGGACGAATTGAGCCGTTATATCCGGGAATGTTCGCTTTGCGGGTTAGGGCAAACCGCGCCCAATCCCGTGCTTACCACGCTGCGTCATTTCCATCATGAATTCGAGGACCACATTGTTGCGCGGCGCTGCCAGGCTGGCGTGTGTGAAGAACTGGCGCTCTCTCCCTGCGAGAACAGTTGCCCGCTGCACATGAACATTCCGCGGTTCCTGCAACTGTACAAAGAGAATCGGCTGGATGAGGCGTTTCTGTCGGTCATCATGGAGAATCCTCTGCCGGCTTCGACAGGCAGGGTGTGCCAGCATCCGTGCGACAGCCGCTGCCGGCGCCAGACGATGGACGAACCGGTGAACATGCGCGAAGTGCACCGCTTTATCGCGGACTCGGTTTTCTTCTCGGACCGTTATGAAGAAGTCCTGAAACACGTGTTATCGCGCAAACTGGAACCCACCGGGCGGAAGATCGCGATTAGCGGCGCGGGCCCCGCGGGGCTGACGGCGGCGTTCTACCTGGCGATGCTGGGCCATGAGGTCACGGTCTATGACGGCAAGTCGGAAGCCGGCGGGATGCTGCGCTTCGCGCTTCCAGAGTACCGCCTGCCGAAAGCGGCGTTGCGACGTGAAATCGAACTGATCGAGCGCCTCGGCGTGAAATTCATCTTCAACACGCGTGTCGGCTTCGATGTACCTCTGAATGAATTGGCCGACCGTTTTGATTCCGTGTTCATCTCCATCGGGACCTGGAGGGAATCCTGGGTCTATCAGCCCGGCACGGAGCTCAAGGGCGTTTATCCCGCACTGCTCTTCCTGGAAGCCGTGGCGAAGGGCGAAAGAGTGCCCATCGGGAAAAACGTTGCCGTCATCGGGGGTGGAAACGCCGCCATCGATTCGGCGCGCACGGCACTGCGCCGCGGCGCGGAAGTTACCGTCTTCTACCGGCGCGAACACAAGGACATGCCAGCCATTGACGAAGAAACACAGGCCGCGAAGGATGAGGGAGCGCAGTTCGTGTTCCTGGCCGCGCCACACCGCGTGATTGGCGACAAAGCAGGAAATGTGAAAGCCATTGAGATCGTGAAGACCACCCTGGGCGAGTACGACGCTTCCGGGCGGCGCAAACCTGTAGCCACCGACGAGATTCGGCGTTACGAGTGCGATTCCGTGATTTTTGCGATCGGCGAAAGCGTGGACCTCGATTTCGCGCGCGCTTCGGGGTTGAGTCTGAAGCCGAGCGGCACGATTGATGTGGACCGCTTCTCCCTGGAATCCAGCCGCGCCGGGTTCTACGCCGGGGGTGACGTAATCACCGGCGCCTCGAACGTGTCGAACGCCATGGCCTATGGCAAGCAAGCAGCACGCAACATTGACATGAAACTCATGGAGTCCGACCGCTGGGGCGAGATCTTGCCGAATTTTGAATTTGGACAAGACCCTCCAGAGATTCCCAGTCCCAATCACCGGAACAACGGCCAAGTGCTGGCTCCGGTCGTGCGGGTCCGTTCCAACGCCGAGGTGGTCATGGGCCTGAGCCATGAAGAGACGCTGGATGAAACGTGCCGGTGCCTGCGTTGCGACGTCAAAGTCGCCAACGTGAGCTAGACAAAGGAGCGACACCTTGCCGCAGAAAAAACTTTCCGTGCGAATCGATGGCGAATTAATCAGCGCCGTGGAAGGCCAGACCATCCTGCAGGCCGCGCGAGCCAACGGCAAACGCATCCCGACGCTTTGCGACCTGGAAGGGCTCACGCCGGTTGGCGCTTGCCGGCTTTGCATCGTGGAAATTTCCGGGACCGACCGGCTATTCCCGGCCTGCACCATTCCGGTGCAGGATGGAATGTCGGTCACGACAGTGTCGCCCAAACTCACGCAATACCGGCGAGTTTCGCTCGAACTGCTTTTCGTCGAGCGCAATCACGTGTGTTCCGCGTGCGTTTCGAATGGTCATTGCGAACTGCAGGCCATGGCCACCGAAATGGGCATCAGCACGGTGCGCTTTGCGTACAACTACCCGAAGCTGGCCGTCGATCTGTCTCATCCGCGTTACGTTCTGGACCAGAACCGCTGCATCCTGTGCACGCGATGCGTGCGTGTTTGCGCGGAACTCGAGGGCGCGCACGTCTGGGAAGTGACCTCGCGCGGCATTCATTCCCGGATTGTCGGCGATCTCAACCAGAAGTGGGGCGACGCGAAAGGATGCACGAGTTGCGGCAAGTGCGTGCAAGCGTGCCCGACAGGAGCGCTCGCGGAAAAGGGCTGGGCTGTCGAAGAGATGATCAAGAAGAACGACAATATCAGCGCGCTGGTTCTCAGGAGAGGAGTCCAGGCATGAAGAAAGTCAAAGTGGCGACGGTCTGGCTGGACGGCTGCTCGGGTTGCCACATGTCGCTGCTGGACATGGACGCCGCGATCATCTCGCTGGCGCAGAAGATTGAACTGGTCTACGGCCCGCTGGTGGACGCGCAGGAATTCCCCGAAGACGTGGACGTAACTTTGGTCGAGGGCGCGGTCAGTTCGCAAGACGATCTCAACAAGCTCAAGAAGATTCGCCAGCGCACCCGGCTGCTGATTTCTTTGGGGGATTGCGCGGTCACCGGCAATGTCCCGGCGATGCGCAATTCTATCCCCGTGCAAAGGCTACTACAGCGGGTGTACGTCGAAGGCGTACAAGCAAACAAAATCATACCGACGGATGGCGTGCCCGCGCTGCTGAAGCAGGCTCGCCCGCTGCGTGAATTCGTGAAGGTGGACATGTGCCTGCCCGGTTGCCCGCCTGCCGCAAAGGCGATCTCCAACGTGATCGCGGAACTTTTGGATGGGCGAAAACGTGAAGGGACCCTGGCGGTGAAGTTTGGATAAGGAGCTTCCGATGAAGCGCATCACGATCGACCCGGTGACCCGCATCGAAGGGCACGCCAAGATTACGATTCATTTGGATGATAACGGCCGCGTGACGGGAACCGAATTCCACGTGACGCAAATTCGCGGTTTCGAAAAGTTCACCGAGGGGCGACCTTATTACGAAATGCCGGGGATCACCGCCCGGATTTGCGGTATTTGCCCCATCAGCCACCTGCTGGCGTCGTCCAAAGCCTGCGACGCGATCATGGCGGTGCGGATTCATCCGACGGCCAGAAAGCTTCGCGAACTGATTCACTGCGCACAAATGGTGCAATCCCATGCGCTTAGCTTCTTTTATCTTTCGTCACCGGATTTTCTCCTGGGAATGGATTCCGATATCGCCACCCGCAATGTGCTGGGAGTGATCGCCGCGCATCCGGAACTGGCCCGGGACGGCATTGAACTCCGGAAATTCGGGCTGCAGATTATTGAAAGCCTCGGGCAGGAGCGCGTGCACTCATCCTGGATCGTCCCGGGAGGTGTGGGCGCGCCGTTCTCTGCCCACGCGCGCGACCGCATCCTGGCGGATCTGCCTGCCGCCAAGGCGATTGCCGAGCGCACTATCGCTTTCTTTAAGGGCGCGCTGGACTCCTATAAAGAGGAGATCGAGTATTTCGGTTCCGCGCCCACGATGTACGCCGGGCTTGTCGATGCGCCGGGGAACTTGCAGTTCTACGATGGCGGCTTGCGCTTCCGGAAGGCCCACGGCGAAATCGCGGCCGACAACATTCCCGCGGAGGACTACGCCAACTGGATCGGCGAAGCCAGCCTTCGTGAATCGTATCTCAAAGCGCCCTATTTCAAACCGCAGGGATTTCCCGATGGCGTGTACCGCGTCGGTCCCCTGGCGCGATTGAATGTGGCGCAGCAGTGCGGCTTTCCCAAAGCGGACGCCGAATTCCAGGAATTTCACCAGCGCTTTGGCGCCCCCGCGCATAGCGCATTCCTGAATCACTACGCGCGGCTGATTGAGATCCTCTGCGCGCTTGAAAAAATCGAGATGCTCCTCAATAGCCCGCAAATTCTGGACAAGCACGTCCGAGCTACCGCTGGCGTAAACTCGCTTGAAGGTGTGGGCATGATCGAGGCTCCGCGCGGTGTGCTGATTCACCACTATAAAGTCAATGAAGAAGGCGGAATCGTTTGGGCCAACCTGATCGTTGCCACGGGCCACAACAATCTGGCGATCGGCCGCAGCATTCAGCAGGTGAGCGAGCACTTTATTGACGGCACAAGACTCCAGGAAGGCATGTTGAACCGCGTCTCCGCGGTGGTGCGGGCCTATGACCCGTGTCTGAGTTGTTCGACACACGCGAACGGCCAGGTGGCCCTGCGGATCCAATTGCGCGCCGCCGGCGGAGAACTGCTGGACGAGATTGCCAGCAACTGAAGCGAATCTTGTGTTTGTCTCCTAAAACTGTGTTAAGAACGTCTGAGTGCGAGGCACGACGCCTCGCGCGAATGTAAAGAGGGGAGACATTTCTTGGCTCACTCAAAATTAGCCGCTTTCCTTGCCGTGGTGGCCATTGGCTTCGGCGTGGCGATGTTGCACTACGGAAACTCATCTTCCTTCGCCTCTGAGCAGAGTCCCGCGAAAGTCGAGCGGCTGCACCCGGCCGCCAACGACGTCATTCCGGACGGCGCCATTCTGTACAAACTGGCCAGCGGATACACCTGGACGGAAGGCCCCATATGGATTCGCGAGGGCTATCTGCTCTTTGCCGACATTCCCAGCAATAGCATCCGCAAATGGCAGCCCGGAAGTGGCGCGAGCATCTTTCTGCAACCCAGTGGTTTTAAGGGAACCGCAACGTTCGGCGGCCACGAGCCGGGATCGAACGGGATGACGCTGGATGCCCGCGGGCGCCTGACCGTCGCGGGACATGGGCAGCGCGACGTCTACCGGATCGAATCGCTGAGCGATCCGGCACACACCACCATTTTGGCCGACAGCTTCCAGGGCAAACGCCTGAATAGTCCTAACGACCTCGTTTACAAGTCGGATGGCTCCCTGTACTTCACGGACCCACCCTACGGTCTGCCCACACAGAAAGACAGCGACCCGGCAAAGGAATTGACGGTCAACGGTGTCTATCGCCTTGCGGGCGCCTTGGAACAAGCACCCGGCGCGCCGCCGAAGCGGGAAAATTTGCAGCTTCTGATAAAGGACCTGCCGCGGCCCAATGGCATCGTCTTTTCGCCGGATGAGCAGTTTCTCTACGTGAGCAATTCCGAGCCGCAGAAAACCTGGATGCGCTACCGGGTGAAAGCAGATGGCACGCTGGCCGAGGGGGAGCTTTTCTTCGATGCGACATCCGATCCTCGCGCAGGAGGTCCCGACGGAATCAAAGTCGATCAAGCGGGAAACTTGTACGGCTCGGGACCCGGTGGCGTGTGGATTTTTTCTCCCGCGGGCAAACATATCGCCACGATACTCATGCCGGAACGAGTTGCGAACCTGAATTGGGGCGGCAACACTGGCAAATCGCTTTACATCACGGCGAGCAGCAGCGTGTACCGCATCGATTTGATGATTTCGGGAGTGCACCCGTAACTTCTCGGGCGTGGCGAATTGAAACATTTTTGTCCTGTAGCCGTATCTACTTTATAGGATTCCGGGTAGCCACCAATAAACCTGAATTCCGAAGTTGAAGAGGGATTCATCGCACAAAAAGAGTGCGATGGAAAACCGTACCTCGGATCCGGGACGGCCAGAAGCGCCGTCCCTCCGGTCGGAATGACAAGTAGTGAGTGGCACGAGGTCAACGCAATTGAAGACACTGGGACAATATTTCTTCACCATCGCGGCGGTCCTGCTGCTTGCCTTGATGGCACTGCTCGCGGGTGGGGCTGCGAGACGCGAGTCTGTGACCTTCGACGAGATCGCGCACATTGGCGCTGGGGTGAGTTATCTCCAGAAGTTAGATATGCGGATGAACGAAGAACATCCCCCGCTGGCGAAAGTGGTGGCAGCGATACCGCTGGTGGTGCGCGGAGCGCATGCCGACTATGGCCACCTCTCGTGGACGTTCAGCAGCAAGATTTTCCGGCAGTTCCTGGGTGAGTGGGTCTTCGGGCACTGGTTCCTCATGCGGTGGAATGATCCTTACTCTACGCTGATGTGGGCTCGAATGCCGATGTTGATGCTGACCTTGTTACTCGGCCTCACCCTTTATAGATGCGGCTCGCGGCTGGGCAGCCCCTGGGGAGGCTTGCTGTGTCTCTCTGCTTTCGTAACCATGCCGGCCTTTATCGCATTTGGCCCGCTCGTGATTACGGACATTGCCGTCACCCTATTTTGGGTGCTGACGGTTTGGCAACTCCCGGATATGTGGCGTTCTCCCACGCGCGGAACAGTTGTGGTGTTTGGCCTGACGCTGGCCGGCGCTTTGCTCTCGAAATTTTCTTCGGGACTGTTGTTCTTCGTGTTCATTGGCTTTGCACTGAGTTTGCGATTCAAGCCGCTGCCAGAGCAACCGGTCGAGAAGACCGAATTGCGCCGCTGGCGCCGGCAAGCATGGCGCAATATCGCAAAGGGAACTCTCTGGGCTGCACTGTTCGTTTACATCGTGTATTTGGTCCTCTCCTGGAACCAGCCAACGGATTCGTTCGGGATCATCCCGCATTTTCCGGCTTCGCTGGTCCTGCGACGGCTGCTCATGCCGGTGTGGCTCTACCTGCGTGGCCTGGCCGGGTTTGCCCTGAGTGCCTCGAGCCGGCCCACTTTCATCCTTGGCCATGCTTACTCGCACGGAGTGTGGTTCTATTTCCCCGCGCTCTTCCTGTTGAAAACGCAGTTGACGTTCCTGTTGCTGCTCCTTTTTGCCATCATGGCGGTTTTGCTCTTGAAGCGGCGATCAAATGCGCAGCCGGCGATACCGGCCGGCATGGAGATGCAGTGGCGCAGCGTCTGGGTTTCCCTGGTGGTTTTTGTCGCGGCCTGCATGCTGAACCGGCTGGACATCAGCATTCGGCATTTTTCGGTGGCGCTGGCGCTTGTTGTCTTGCTGCTTGCACCCCTTCCGCGCATGCTGGAACTACTCCGGCAATCGAGCCCGCAAGCGGCGCGCAGCGGGAACTGGCTGGCAATTGCGCTCGTGTTGGTTTCCATCGCTACGGTCATACGCGCCTATCCGAACTATATTCCTTACCTGAACATGCTCAGCATGGGACGGCCGGGGTACACCTTGGTCAACGACTCGAACCTCGACTGGAACCAGGCTCTTCCCGAAGTCGAGACCTTCGTGCGCCAGCGCGGCCTGACCCAGGTGCTGCTGGATGAGTATGGATTTTCAGAGCCTACAGCTTACGTTCCCCAAGCGCGGCTCTGGGATTGCCAGCAACCCGCGCCGCTCGACGGGGGTCAATGGGCGGTGGTCTCCGCCAACTATATGCTGGAATCTGGAAACTGTATTTGGCTCTTGAACTATCAGCACCAAGCGCTCGCTGGTGGAAGCATGTACGCAGTGCAACTTCCCGAGGTCATCCCTGCGGCAGGCCAAAGCGGTGGACCACCGTTGCCAGCGGACTACCGGTTTGTCGGAGGCATGCCGGCAGAAACCGGAGGGCTTTCTATGTTCTTGAATTGCGTTCGCGATCCGCAGCAACTGCAGCCGACCCTAGACCACATGATGGCGATGGGGAAAGAGTACCGCAAGAATAAGAACAAGAAGAAATAGAATAGCGGAATTAACTGGTTTTCTGCAGACGGCTAAAGAAAATGCGGCGCGGGATTCTTAATCTGGGTGCCTGTCGCAGTGGACATCTGCCGAGCGCGCGCCATCCTTGGACAGCCCGTGCGCTAGGATAGACCATGGATTTGTGCGAGGAGTTCGCGGCGAAGTTTAGCTCCCGCAGCTTTGTTAAAGGACTCCGCCGGAGCTTGGCGAAGTTGCTCGATGGTGGATTCGAGGCTGGCGAGGAAGGCCTTGCAGGGTTCGCAACCATTGAGATGCTGTTCCAGCTCTTCGCAGTGAGAATCATCAAGCTGTTCGTCGAGGTAGTTGGAGAGTTGGGCGAAGAGGGCTTTGCAGGAGGCGGGGCGCTTTTCGGAAGTTGCCGCGGCAGGGCGAGGGCGAGGAGCGGCTTTCTTTGGAGCAGCGGGGTGGTGATTCTGCCGGGCCAGTTTTTGGCGAACAAACAGACGTGCACGATGGAGGCGCACGCGAACATTTCCGGGGCGAAGGCCTGTGATGTCGCCCACTTCTTCGTCGGTGAGACCTTCCATATCCCGCAACACGAGAACGATACGGTACTGCGGAGGCAGTTCCTGAATCACCTCGCGCAAGCGTCTGGCCTGCTGACTGCGGATGGCCAGAGATTCCGGGTTAACGGGACCTTCCTTGGCGAGATTGGCGAGTTCGTGACGATCGGGCATGAGTTCGTCGAGAGAGAGATTCTGCTTGGGTGCGAACTTGCTCTTCCTGCGAGTCATCAGGCAGCGATTCTTTGCGACCTTGTAGAGCCAGACGAGAAGCGCGCGGGGGCTTTCAAACTTTGGCAGGTACGGGAGAGCCTTCACGAGGACTTCCTGCATGGTGTCTTCGGCATCTTCGCGCTGTCCGCAGACCTTCATGCTGAATGAGAAGACTGTTCCTTGCAGCAACTCCAGAGCTTGTTCGAGAGCCCGGGGGTCGCGCTTGTCCAAGAGCGCAACGGCTTGTTCGATCTCTTTTCGCATTGTCCCTCACGATATCATACCAATCTCTCTTTTCTGTTCTCGACAGTCGACGATAACCAACTGCAATAGAAGTACTTAGGACAGACTCGCCGCCATTCGTTCCCAAGAGATCGCAGCGTGGATTTACCTGTAACAAATCTGCCTCGATTGCATTTGTTCTGCTGCAAGGTTAGCAAGAAGAACCAGTTGATGGAGGAGAAGAAATGACAAGTAACGTGGGAACGACCGAGCGGGCAATTCGAATTGTCCTGGGAATCGTTTTGATTGCCCTGGGGCTCAGCCATGTCGTAACGGGCGGGTTGGCAATCGCTGCTTATGTCGTAGGAGCTATCGCGCTGGTGACTGGGGTGTTTCGTTACTGCCCGGCGTGGTCTGTTCTTGGAATCAATACGTGCCCGCTGAAGGCCGGCCAAAACAAGTAGTTTGCGCTGGAGGGATTTACCAGCCAGGGCGAGAGAAAAGGAGTTGGAGATGATCACAGCAAAAGTGTGTCTTACGCAGGCGTTGAAATCGCAAAGGCAGTTCATTGCGGAAACCGGCAGTGGCCATCACATCGTCCTGGACGACGCCGCTGGAGCGACGGGCGCAAAGCCAATTGAACTTGTTGCCGTCGCGCTGGCCGGCTGCACGGCGTTCGATGTCGTCACCATGCTGCGACAAAAGCACCGCCAGAAGCTGACCGGGTATGAGGTGCATGTGGAAGCGGATCAGGCGGAGCGGCCGCCGCAGGTGTTCACGGCGATTCGTCTGCGGCACGTACTGACGGGATTTGGGATCGACAAGGCCGCAGTGGAACAGGCAATTCGCCTATCCGAAGAAAAATACTGCTCCGTCGGCGCGATGCTGAAAGAAAACGCGGCACTCGAGACGGTGTACGAGATTCACGAAGAACCGTTGAGTTGGCTCCAGCCAGCGCCCATTCCGGAGCGAGTCTCCGCTTGAGGCATGCGATGAATCATGAATGGATTGCACACTCGGTCCGAACGCTGGCTAGCGCAGTGATTCTCTTTGTTGGTGTGACACCACTTGCACGTGCGCAAGAAAAGGGCACCGCTCCGCCGCTCAGGTTGGAGCAGGTGGTGCGCTTGGCGTTACAACAGAATCCGGCGTTTCAAACAAGCGCCGACGAAGCCGAAGCCGCGCGGGCAAGGCAGAAGCAAGCGCAGGGCGCATGGTTTCCGCGAATCGATTTCCACCAGGACTTCACGCGAGGGAACAATCCGGTATATGTGTTCGGAACCAAGCTGACGCAGCGGCAATTCTCCACGGCCGACTTTGCACCGAACAAGCTGAACACACCGACTCCAATAGACAACTTTCAAACACGGCTTGATGGCCAGTGGAGGCTGTTCGATTCGGGGCAAACCCTGTTTCATCAGCGCAGCGCGAAACGCCTGGTGACCGCGGCCGATTTTGAAACGGAACAGGCGCGGCAAGATCTAATCCTGGAGATCGTGCGCGCGTACTACGGCGTGCTGGTGTCGAAGGAAAACGCGAAAGCCGCGGACGGAGCGCTGAAAACGGCGGAATCGAGCGCGCAGCGCATGGAGACGATGCACAAGGCAGGATTGTTGGTGGATTCGGACTTGCTCAGTGCGAAGGTTTTTGTTTCGCAGATGAAGGACCGTCAAATCCGGGCGCAGAACGATCTGGCACTCGCGAAGATGCAACTGGCGCGGGAGATGGGAACGGCGCTGGACGCACCGGCGGAGCCTGCAGAGACTTTGGTCGAGCCAGGAATGCCTGCGAAAACCATTGAGGAGTGGATTCATATTGCGCTTGAGCAAAGGCCTGGCCTTCGCGCAGCCCAATTACAGGAGACAGCAATGGGCGATGAAAGAAAAGCGGCAAGAGCAGAATTCGGGCCAAAGGTTGGGTTGTTTGGGAGTACCGAGCGCGATGCGATGGCGCTCGGCGGCCCTTCGGGAACGAACTGGACCGCAGGCGCGCGACTCGACTTCAATATCTTTGCCGGCGGTGCGCAAAAGGCGCGGGTTGCGGAGGCTGTCGCGAACGAAAACAAGGCGAAACATAACGTGGAGTGGTTCCGTTCGGGCGTGCAGATGGAAGTGCGCAAGGCGTATCTGGACGGGAATGCCGCGGCTCAACGAGCAGCGGCAGCGCGCGACGCAGCAGACCAAGCGAAAGAGAGTTTGCGAATTGTACAAAACAGGTACGAAGCTGGACTGACAACTGTTACGGAATTGTTGCGTTCACAGACGGCACAGCTCGATGCGGCGACGGGATATTTGGCGGCGCTGCAGGACTGGCAAGTGGCAGGGGCGCAACTGGAGCGGGCCGCGGGTGTGCTGACACCGGAGTCGGCGCTTATTACAGGAGCGGGTAAACCATGAGCTTGACGGAGAGTGAGGGAAAGAGGATGTGGCAACAAATACGTTTCGTTCTAATCGCCACTGGAATGCTTGCTGCAGGATGCGGTGGAGGAAATGAAACCGGCCCACAAAAGGTCGAAATCATCCAGGGTTTACGGGTGCAAAAAATACGGCTGCAGAACGTAGCGGACGAGTTAGAAGCCCCGGGAAGTGTAATTGCAGTATCCACAGCGCAACTGGCGGCAAGGACTATGGGGACGGTACTACAGGTAGCGGTTCGCGAAGGCGATAGCGTGAAGCGCGGACAATTGCTCGCGCAAGTGGATGAACGAGAAATGGTGTCGAGGCGGAGTGCGGCACAGGCAGCTTCGCAGGGAGCAACTGCCGCTGTAGCGCAGGCAAGGAATGCGGTTGTGGCTGCGCAAGCACAGGCCGACGTCATGAAGAAAACTTACGACCGCTATGCCTACCTGAAGGAACAGAAGTCGGTGAGCCCCCAGGAATTCGACGAAATTGCCGCGAAGCAGCAAGCGGCGCAGGCCAGTCTTGAACAAGCAAAGGCGGCGTTAAGTCAGTCGGAAGCTGGCGTTGCACAAGCTGAGTCCGAAGCGCATGCAGCGGAAAGCGTGGCGAGTTATGCGCGCATAGTGGCACCGTTCGATGGGCGAGTGATTCGGCGAACGGTAGAACCGGGATCATTGGTATCGCCGGGAATGCCGCTGTTTGTGGTGGAGGACACCTCACGCTACCAACTGGAAGCCACGCTCCCGGCCGAAGCTCTGAACACGGTTAAGAAAAATGACGTTGCGCGCGTGCAGTTGGATGGGTGGGCAGAGAAGTTTCTGCCGGGCAAAGTGGCTGAGATTGAGGCTGGAGCGGATGCGACATCGCACACGTTGAAGGCGCGTGTGGACTTGCCAAAGGAAGCGGGAGTGCAGTCTGGGATGTTTGGCCGAGCGTACTTTGCGCGGGGAGAGAAGCCTGCCCTGGTGATACCAAGAGATGCGCTAGTGAGCAGAGGGCAACTGCGGGGGATTTATGTTGTAGGTGACGCAGGTCTGATGCACTGGCGCGTCGTGACGCCTGGAAAAAGCACGGGAGAGCGGGTGGAACTTCTCTCAGGACTAAGTGACGGAGATGTGGTGGTGCTGAATCCAGGCAGCCAGGAACTGGATGGAAAGAAGACCGGCGGAGTGCCGACGGGCGGGGAGAAGCGCCCGTGAAGCGAGGGCTGGCAGGAAAAATCGCGCACGGTTTCATCGATTCCCCCCTCACGCCACTGGTGATCGCGGCGGCGTTGTTGTTGGGAGTCTTCAGCATCTGGCAAACCCCGCGGGAAGAAGAGCCGCAGATCGTCGTGCCCATGCTCGACGTATTTGTGAGCATGCCGGGAGCGTCAGCGCAGGAAGTCGAGCAGCGCGTGACGATTCCCATGGAGCGGCTGTTACAGGAAATACCCGGCGTCGAGTACCTCTATTCAACCAGCCAACCGGGCGGCGCGCTTGTGATTGTGCGTTTTTACGTGGGAATCAAAGAAGAAGACGCGATCGTTCACACCTACAACAAGCTGTACTCGAATTTCGATCGAATCCCGCAGGGTGCAAGCCAGCCGCTGATCAAAGCGCGCTCGATCGATGATGTCCCCGTTCTGGCGATGACGTTTTGGGGAAAGAACTACGACGGGGCTGCGCTGCGTCGAATAGCGGCGGAAGTGCAACAGAGTGTAAAGCAGGTGGAAAACGTATCGGAAACGACGCTCCTCGGAGGCCAGAAACGCGAACTGAAGGTCACGGTGGATCCGCAGAAGCTAGCGGCGTACCACCTCAGCCCATTGATGATTGCGCGGGCGCTTGAGACGAGCAACCAGCGCCTTCAGGCCGGATCGTTTGCCGAGGAAAATCAGGAATTCGTGGTGGAAGCGGGAACCTTTCTGCGAACTGCCGAAGAAGCGCGAAGGATTGTGGTGACGGTCCAGGGAGGCCGCCCGGTTTACCTCGAAGACGTGGCAACCGTCACGGAGGGGCCGGAGGAGCCAGGGGACTACGTATATTTCGGAACAGGCGGAGCCGCGGCGGGAACGGGCGGGACATACCCCGCGGTAACCCTGGCGGTGGCGAAACGCAAAGGGGCGAACGCAACTGATGTATCGCAGGATGTGCTGGCGAAAGTGGATTCGCTGCGCGGCTATGTGGTGCCGAACGACGTACAAGTGACTGTCACGCGAAACTATGGGCAAACAGCCAAACACAAGTCGGACGAACTCCTGAAGCATCTCTTCCTCGCAACTATTTCGGTGACGCTTCTGGTTGGCTTGGCATTGGGCTGGCGGGAAGCGGGCGTCGTTCTGCTGGCCATTCCAGTAACGTTGGCGCTCACGCTGTTCATTTTTTACGCCTACGGCTACACATTGAACCGGGTGACGCTGTTCGCGTTGATCTTCTCGATTGGCATCCTGGTGGACGACGCCATTGTGGTGGTTGAAAACATCGTGCGGCATTTTCGATTGCCGGGGAATCAGGGCAGGTCGTGGAGCGATGTTGCGGTCGAAGCGGTCGATGAGGTCGGCAATCCGACGATCTTGGCGACCTTTGCGGTGATTGCCGCGATTCTACCAATGGCGTTTGTGCGCGGGCTGATGGGTCCCTACATGCGGCCCATTCCTGTGGGGGCCTCCGCAGCCATGTTGTTTTCGCTGATGGTCGCATTTGTCGTTTCGCCGTGGGCAGCGCTGAGATTATTGCGCGGACATACCGCAAAACATGCCGAAGGTGAAACAGAAGGCAAAACGACGAAACTCTACCGCAAGATGATGGGCGGGCTGGTTCAAAACGCTCGGAAACGTTGGGCATTTCTGGCGACGGTTGTCGTGCTGCTACTGCTGGCCTGCTCTCTTGTTGCCTTCAAGGCCGTTCGCGTGAAGATGTTGCCATTTGACAACAAGAGCGAGTTCCAGGTGGTCGTGGATATGCCGGAGGGCACACCGCTCGAACGCACACTCGCGGTCGAGCAGGATATTGGGTCGTACCTGCACACACAGCGGGAAGTTTTGAACTACCAGATCTATGCTGGAACCTCCGGGCCATACAACTTCAATGGGTTGGTACGGCACTACTACCTCCGTCGGGGTGCCAATCAAGGCGACATTCAGGTCAATTTGCGATCGGTAGATGATCGCAAGCGCCAAAGCCACGAAATTGCCAAGGAGATGCGCGGCCCCATCCAGGAGATCGCGAAGAAATGGAATGCACGTGTAAAGGTGGCGGAAGTTCCGCCAGGTCCTCCAGTAGTCTCAACGCTGGTGGCGGAAGTGTATGGGCCGGACTATCAGCGGCAGATCGAAGTCGCGCGACAGATCCGTAAGATTTTCGAGGAGACACCGGGAGTCGTGGATGTGGACTGGTACGTCGTCGCGGACCAGAAGAAGCTGGATTTTCAAGTGCAGCAGGACAAGGCCGCGCTGCGTGGGATTTCGCCGGCCGAAGTGTCGCAATCGGTAGCGATGGCATTGGGAGGCGCACAAGTAGGGCTGATGCACCTGCCCAGTGAGCGCGAGGATGTACCGATTCGCGTGCAACTTTCGCGGGAGAGCCGTTCGAGCATCGAAACGTTGCGTGGCTTGTACCTGAATGCTCCGGATGGCGCGATGGTGCCGCTCGGCGAATTGGCAAAAGTGCAGGAAGGAACGATCGACAAGAACATCTACCGGAAGAATCAGCGCGAGGTGGTTTACGTCACGGCGGATGTGGCCGGTGCCGAAGAGAGCCCTGTGTATGCAATTGGTACGCTTGGAAAAAAGATTGGCGAGTTGAAACTTCCCGAGGGCTACGGGATCCAGCAATTCACAGCCATTCAGCCTCCCGATGCGAAAAAGCTCGCCGTGAAGTGGGATGGCGAGTGGCACATCACCTATGAAGTGTTCCGCGATCTGGGATTGGCGTTCGCGGCGGTATTAGTTTTGATCTACGTGTTAGTGGTCGGGTGGTTTAAGTCTTTCAAGACGCCGCTGGTGATCATGGCGCCAATTCCGCTGACGCTTGTGGGCATTTTGCCGGCTCATGCGGCGATGGGCGCGTTCTTCACGGCGACGTCCATGATTGGATTCATCGCGGGCGCGGGAATTATCGTCCGGAATTCGATCATCCTTGTGGACTTCATCAAACTGCGGCGCGAACAGGGCATGCCTCTGGGGGAAGCCGTAGTAGATGCCGGTGCGGTGAGGTTCCGGCCGATGTTGCTAACGGCGGCAGCGGTTGTCGTGGGCGCGGGAGTCATTCTTTTTGATCCGATTTTTCAGGGACTGGCGATTTCGCTGATGGCGGGAGAAGTGGCGTCGACGTTTCTTTCGCGTATGGCTGTCCCAGTTCTTTATTACATGAGTGAGCGAGGTGGCAAATGACAATGGAGAGATACATCCGGATTATCGCGGGGACATTTGTGTTGGTGTCGCTGGCGCTGGGGATGTGGGTGAATCACAACTGGTATTGGTTCACCGCGTTCGTTGGCGCGAACTTGCTGCAATCGGGCTTTACAAAATGGTGCCTGATGGAGGACATTCTCCGGAAAATCGGGGTAGGCGCAGAAACCCGGTTCTAGCGAATGCGGCCTGAAAGGAACGATTGTTGGCAGCGAAGATTTTGGAACTCGCAAGCAAGCCTTATTTTCTATACGTTAAGCAAAATCACGAGGAGAGGACCAATCCTGTCAAATTGGCACTTATGAACTGTGGGAATGGCGCTGCAAGTAGTTATCCCAATGACAGAAAACCATTCGACTTGTTTTTCCAGAGGGTAAGAACAAAAAAATGGCGCGCCCGGGGAGATTCGAACTCCCGACCCGCGGATTAGAAGTCCGCTGCTCTGTCCAGCTGAGCTACGGGCGCTCTTTCCCTAATTTCTCACATTACCAACAGTTACGCCACAAACTGCTCTGCCGCGTCAAGGGACTCTTGCACGGTGGGCGCGCGGGGAATGGGGACCGAAACACTACCGAACCTGTCGCTGGCGTCGTGAGGTGCTGCTCGCCAGGTGAAAACCTGGCCCAGGCAGCGGCAAAGTCAGAGTCCCTATTGGATGGCGGCTTGTAGCTTCGGGCAAAGCTGTCTGGCAGCAGCCTAGCGGAAGGCCAGAATCTGCCTATCGTGTCCGAATTGCGGCAGCTCACTTAACAACTTCAACCCCCGCGCCTTCCTTCGCCACCAGGTCGAAGCCATTGTTTCAGGTCTCGTGATTGGACGTAACCGACCTGGATTTGTCGCATTTCCTCCCTGAGCAGTGTCAAAAAGGCAACAACGAAAGTACTATCGCGATTGGACCCTTCGCCAAACTTACCGCCAAGGGCCTGCTGCGAGATTCTCCTGAAAGTCCCTCTGCAAAGCCGTTGGATGCCACGCATTTCCTTGCGAAACAATCGTTTAGACGAAGACGTGGCGATTTCTTGCCCATCTGAGTTTATTCTCATCCACCCAAACCTTAGTAACTGTCCCGCTAGGAAGCGCGGACGGGTGCATCCCCACTGCTCCAAAGCAGTACCTTCGTCCAGTTGCTGGCTCACACTTCAGTGAGTTACCACTAGTTAGGTCCCAGTATCGGCGGGGCGGGTGTAGCCGGCGCCGCAGGTTAGCGTGATTGCCCCTTAACCCAGCAAATGGCTGGGGAAGGGCGCCGGGAAACACCTGGCAATCCGTAGATACCGCCATTTCGGGGACGAATGTTTTAGCGAAAGGGAGTTGCCCATGAGTCACAAAAATAGAAACGAGCGGGGGTTCACCTTGCTGGAAACCCTCATCGTAATGGGCATCATGTTCATTTTAGCTAGCATTACCATCTTCAAGAGCTTCGGCACCATGTCGAGTTATCAGGCGAACTCCGCCATGGACATCGCCAGAAGCCAGTTGCGCGTAGCCCGGCAGTTGGCCATCAGCCAACGCCGTGACGTCCAAATTACGTTCAACACCTCGGCCACCGCCCCAAGTATTACATACCAGGTACTTGCCGGTACTTACATTGGGAGCACCGAAGTAAATAAGACTGCCGTCACCATGCCGCTTCCTACGAAAGTCCAATTTACCTCGGAGGCCGGTGAATCGGATACCCCGATGGCTTTTGGCACCTGCGCCGGCAATTATGGAGTTTGCATCGCGGGTGTCAGTGGCGGCCCCGTTTACATGGAATTCAATTCCCAGGGCCAGTTTACGGATAACACCAAGGTCAACGTGCTGAACGGGACGATCTTCCTGGGCATTCCAAGTCAGCCAGCCACGGCTCGCGCGGTGACCATCATGGGTGGCACTGGCCGCGTTCGCTCTTACAGCTTCATCGGCGGAACGCCCGCTTGGACGGAATAGGGAGTCATACCATGCAAAGAGGCCGCAGAGTTCAAACACAAAAAGGGTTCAGCTTGATCGAGGTGATGATTGCCATGGCTGTCCTGGCCTTCGGCGTCCTCTCCCTCGTTTCTGTTTTCACCCAGGGTCTCCGGGCTTCCTACCAGACCCAGATTCAGTACATCGCGCAACAAAAGGCGCAGGAGGCTTTGGAGACGATCTTTACCGCGCGCGACACCAAGGTCCTTACCTGGGCGCAAATTGCCAACGTGAGCAAAGGCGGAGTTTTTAAGGACGGTCCGCAACCTCTTTGCGCGTCAGGGCCAGACGGCCTGTTTGGCACGCAAGACGACGATACCACCACTCCCGACGTGATCGTGACCGGCCCGGGCCCCGACGGCGTTTTCGGAACTGCCGATGACGTCGTAATCAATCTGAACCCGTGGATGACGCGCACGATTGCGATCGCTGCTGTGGCCAGCACGCCTAACCTGAATCAAATCACCATCACGATCAAATGGACATCTCAGGGACAGTCCTCCCAATACGTGCTTGTCAGTTACATTTCCAATTATTCGTGAGGCCTACGATGAAACTCCAGTCAAACAAGAAAAGCGCGGGCTTTACGCTGATCGAGTTGCTGATCGCCATGGCCGTCACCCTGATCCTCCTCTATGCGGCCGTCCAGGTGTTCCGCGATGCCACCTATTCCAACCAGGTGGTCGTCCAAGCGGCGGATATGACGGACAATCTGCGGGCTGGATTAAACCTGATTCAACAGGATCTCCAACAAGCGGGCGCCGGCATTCCCGTCGGGGGCATCTACATCCCCTTCACCCCGAATGGTTCCGGTTGTGGAACCACACCACTGATCAATCGTCCCGTGTTGGGCGGCACCACCACCTTCCCCGCGTGCAATGCCACCATACCCGCCGTGGAGCCGGGCAATTCCCTGGGGCCCGCTCTTACCGCTCCGGACGCCGCTGCTGGCACCGCGTCGAATCCGAGCCCGAACGGCATAACCGACGAAATCACCATGATGTATGAGGACAATTCTCTGAAGCTCGACAACCTTCCCGTTTATGACGCGGCCAAATGCCCCAATGGATCAATGAGTCTGGCCGGCACTACTCTTACAGTCAAATTCGATCCCGCTTGCATCAATCTGACTACCGCCGGCATCACGCTTCAGGTTGGCGACCTCATCCTGTTGCAGAATCCCAATGGCAACACCTTGCTTTGCGTCACGGGCGTTTCGCTGGCAAGTAATACCCTGACCTTTGGCTCGGGGGACCCCTTTGGCTTGAATGGGCGCTCTGATCCCGGTGGCACAGTCAAGCAAATGGAGACCTCCAGCACTTGCGGTGGCGCGAACTCTTGTTTTCCCTCGACGCTGGCCACCCGCGTCTGGATGATTAGCTACTACCTCGACAACGTGAGCAGTCCCCCGTTTGTCCGGCTCATCCGGCAGATTAACATGTACTCCCCGGTGGTCGTCGGCGAGACCCTCGAGAATTTGCAATTCACGTACAACTTCGTGGACGGCATCACCAATCCTTCGAATCAACCCACCGTTCCCACCGGCAATTCGGAATCGCAGATCCGTTCGGTGAATATCTATCTGGGAGCCCGGTCAAGTTACGTCGTCCATCAGGGCAATAACACTACTTATGCGCGGAATAACTTGATGACGCAGGTCAGCCTTCGCAGCCTGGCCTACGTCGATCGTTACTTCTAAGAGGAGCTGGCAATGCAAACAAAGCACCATCATAAGACTTTTCGCTCTCGCCAAGACGCGGGCGTAGCGCTCATCACGGCGCTCCTCCTGCTGTTCTTGATGTCCAGCCTCCTGGTTGGCTTCTGCATACTGCTGATCTCGAACCAGCAGTTGGCGGGTTCCAATAACGACGACGTCTCGGCCTTCTATGGCGCGGAAGCGGGCATGGAGCAGTTGACCGCAAACCTGGGGAACTTGTTTGCGGAGACCTATGCGCCGACCATGGCGCAGATCAATGCCCTGCAAACCACTCCCCCTCCTCCCGTCATCCCGGGACTCACGTTCCTGACCGGTAGCGGCCAATCAGGCTACACGGTCGCTCTACCTTCCACCACCACCTACGATTCCAATGGAAACCCTATCCCCACAACCTCAACAGTCAAAATTGGCCCCTATCAGGGATTGCCGGCTTTGGTTACCGAATACACCCTCACGGTCAACGCTCGAACGACCGCGGGTCGCGAAGTAAAACTCCAGCGCACCACGCAGGCGGTGGGCATTGGGGCATTTTCGTTCGGTATTTTTTGTGGTGTGGACTGCAGCTTCTTCGCGGGGCCTAACTTCACCTTTGGCGGGCGCACCCACACCAATGGGAATCTCTACCTCGCGGAGGGGAATGGAAGCACGCTCACTATGTCCGATAAGGTGGATGCGTACAAGGATGTCATTCGCACCACCCTCTCGAATGGCCTTTCCACGTCAACTAATTACACGGGAACAGTGAGCATCACCACGAATCCCGGAAGCAGCAGCTACCGGACCCTCGCCATGACTGAGGGAAGCTACAACCCACTGACAGGGTCGGGGAATTCATCCTGGCCCACGATCTCCACCGGTGCCAGCCCCGCCGATTACAATCACAACCTGATTGATGGGAAAGGCAGCAAGGACCCTACGCATCAAACAGGCGCGCAACAGTTAAACCTTGCCGTTGCCATTCTCGGCAACGGGGCCACGCAAGCTGTGGACCTGAATCGCCGCGCCTTGAGCGGTGAATCCATGACCGTTACGGCGGAGCGCTATTATAGTCAGGCCAGCCTGAGGATTCTGCTGTCGGACAACGCGGCGGACATCACGAATCTGCCGTGCATTGATGGCGGCACGGCCCCCTTTGACCTGAGCCTGATGACCGCCACTCCAGTAACCAACTGGGCTACCGCAGGTGGCACCTTGCAAGCGATATACACCAACCTGGCCAAGAACACCACTGGCGCAGGGGCCCTTCCTCTGGCCACATCCGGCGCGGCCGGCGGAGTCGGGGGCGCGTACAACACGACGACGCCGGTGGACGGCTATTGGCTGCCAAGTGGTTTCCCCATCATCAAGGGGTTCATCAAGATTGAAGAGCAAACCAGCTACGGCAACGGCACTGCCTGCGGCACTTGGAAAGACGTGACCGCGGAAATCCTCGGCTACGGATACGTCGGGCGTAACATCAACCCGGTCCCCCAATCCTTGGACGGAGCAACGCTCAATCCGCAATGGCCTGGTACGACTGCATCAATGGCGCCGGGGTCGCCACTAGCCGGCATTTGGGCCATCCCCAACCCGCCGTCCAACACCACTCAGATTGGCCCGCAAAATGCTCCCGCGTATTGGGCGAATGGTACGATGACTGCCGTTTCCACACCCGGTGCAGCAAAAAGCTGCATGGACCCTCATCCGAACGCCATCATTCGGTTGGAACGCATCCGCGACAATCCCAGCTCCTTGTGGCCCAGTTATGTGGTCACCGGCGCTTTGAAATCCAGCAACCCCGGCAAAAACGTGCCTTCCCAGGCTCCGATCAATGTGGTTTGCGGCGTGGATCCGACCACGAAAACCCTCGAAGGAACATGGGTTCCTTACCCTCAGGACTTCTGGCCGAACGTCCTCTTCGATACGCGCGAGGGCGAACTTCGCGAAGACACCATGTCCGCTGCAAACCGGCCGACGCTAAACGGCTCGATGAGCTATATCGAAATCGACGGCAAGAACCTGGCCAACTGGTTTGCCGGCAAGATCGGCACCGTCGTCACCAGCGGCCAAGGCACGAAGGATCCCAACTACGCCACGAACAATTTCGTGCTCTATATCTCTGACCGCCGCGGAAATTACGAAGACAACACCGTGCAGACGATTACCGGCGGCTGGCCTCCGCTTTCCTACAGCACACATGAAACGGGCGAATATGGTTGGACGGATATCGTCAACAGTCCCAACGACGTCACAAACGGCTGCCCCAACAAGAGCCTCGATACCGGAGAAGACGAAAACGCCGATAATACGTTCGCGGGATCGTTCTACTACTACGGCGCAAGCCAAAAGTATATCCACGCCGCAGGCCAAAACCTCGCTTACGTAACTAACTCAGCCACGAACCCCGGCACGTTAGGCATTTTCGCGGGGCTTTCCGGCACTGGCCTCCTGACGAACGACAACTGTGCGGGTGTTCCCTCCTACTCTACCACTGACAACATTTGGCCCATGTTGGTTGCGGCCCACCCCAACGCCCCGCGGGAAAACCCGCCGCTCTTCTTCCGCCGCGCCGTCAAGATCGTCAACGCCAACCTCCTGACGGCCTTGGGTGTGTGCCCCGGTGGCCAGAATTGCGGTTTGGCGATTGCCACGGAAAACCCCGTCTATGTCCAAGGCGACTACAACACGAACTCGGCTGGGGGTGGCTCCAACTGGACTGACCCCTACGTGGCTTCTTCCATATCCGCGGACGCCGTCACCCTTCTTTCCAATAACTGGAATGATGTCAATTCCTTCAGCACACCCTATTGCGGTAACGACTCGAACTGCCCATCAAACCGCAGTGCCGTCACCAGTTACTACCGCGTGGCCATCCTGGCAGGTGTTGCGGGCACTTTTCCGTTGCCCGGCGGCACTACCAGCGCCACAGTCCCACAGGACTTCGGCACCAACGGCGGTGTGCACAACTTCCTGCGCTACGTCGAGGACTGGGGTGGACAGTCCCTCTACTACAAGGGTTCTATCGTCCAGCTATACTACAGCCGGCAGGCCAACGGCACTTACAAGTGCTGCACCACCGTTTACAATCCGCCATCTCGTGGCTACAACTTCGATACAGACTTCCTGGACCCGATCAAACTGCCGCCGCGCACGCCGCTGTTCCGCGACGTCAACACGACCGGCTGGACGCGGCTGATGCTGTCGAGCCAGTAGCTCGTAGCCTCCTGCTCAGCTAGTTTTCCTGAACGCCCCGGTCACGGCCGGGGCGTTCGCTTTGTGTGCCGCTCCCCATCTGCGCACCCGTTCACCCTTTCGTGGTACCTTGAAATCTGCCGCACAGATTTGATCCGAACATTCGCGCGAACATGAACCCTCTCGAAACGCTTAGCCTGGTCCTTGGCGCCGGCTTCTCCTCCGGCCTGAATCTCTATGCCACCGTCGCGACTCTGGGATTGCTCCAGCGCTTTGGCGTCATTCAACTGCCCGAGCACCTCCGCATCCTCTCGCATCCCGTGGTGCTGGGAATCGCGGCGGTCCTTTATTTGCTGGAATTCCTGGCGGACAAGGTTCCTTATATCGATTCGATCTGGCAGGCCGTTCATACATTTATCCGGCCGCCGGCTGCGGCACTCCTGGCGTTCGGCGCGACCGCAGCGGCCCCCGACGTCTGGCGTTGGGGAGCGGCGCTGCTTGCGGGAGGCATCGCGCTTACCTCCCACGGCACCAAGGCCAGCGCGCGTGCTGCCGTGAACATGAGCCCGGAACCTTTCAGCAATTGGGCGCTCAGTTTTGGAGAAGATGTCCTAGCGGTCTGGCTGATCTGGTTCGCGACGGCGCATCCCACGGCCGCGATTATCGTGGTGAGCGTGCTTTTCGGCGTGTCGCTCTTCCTGCTGTATCACCTGTTTCGATTTCTGCGGCGCACACTGCGGAAACTCGCTGAGATTTAGCCCACTTTTCCTGGAGGCGTAAGGGGAGAGCGCCGTCCTTGTAGGGGTCAAGCACTGCTCGATCCCATCCCGGCAACCCGGATTAATCCCTGTCATTCCGAACGGGGTCGGCGGAGTGAGGTACTCTTTTCCATCGCACGTTTTTTGTGCGATGAAGCCCTCTTCCAGTCGCGAACAAAGAGGTGTCCCTCCGCCCTCTCTCCTCCCGCTCGGCTACTTCACGTAGGTCGCCAACCAATCGAGGAACGTCTTGTACCAGAGCTGGCTGTTCTGCGGTTTCAGCACCCAGTGTCCTTCATCCGGGAAGATCAGAAGCTTGGAGGGCACGCCCTGGCGCTGCAACGCACTGAAGAATTCCAGCGACTGCGTGTAGGGCACACGGTAATCCCGTTCGCCGGCCACCACCAGCGTCGGCGTCTTGTACTTGCCGAGCTCCGCGGCGTAGGTAGACGGTGACCACTTCTTGTAATTCTCCGGCGCCGCCCACGGCGTGCCTTGCATGTCGTGCTCTCCAAACCACAGCTCTTCGGTCGCGTACATGGACACTTGGTCGTACACGCCCGCATGGCTGATGATGGCCTTAAACCGGTCCGTGTGCGTCGCCAGCCAGTCCGCCATGTATCCGCCGTAGGAGCCGCCCGCTGCGGCCAGCCGCGTTTTGTCAATGAAGGGATACTTCGCGATGGCTGCGTCCACTCCCTTCATGATGTCAACGTATGCTTTCCCTCCCCAATCGTTGGTAATCTCGTCCGTGAATTTCTGGCCATAGCTCGTGGAGCCCCGGCGATTGATCATCAGCGTAACGTAGCCCGCAGCCGAGAACACTTGCTCATTCCAGCGGTAGCCCCACGCGTTTTCCCACATGGACTGCGGCCCGCCGTGCAGCAGCACCAGCGTCGGATATTTCTTCGTGGGCGAAAAATCCGGGGGCCGCACCACCATCGCCTCCACTTTCGTCCCCTCGGCCCCTTCAAACCAGAAGCTCTCCGGCGCATTCATTTCCAGTTGCGCGAGGATGGCGTCGTTTTGATGCGTCAATTGCTTCAGGCCGCTGCCATCGCCCGCGGCGACAAATAGTTCCGTCGGTGATGTCAGGCTGGTCCGCTCTGTCACCAAAACGGCCGGGTCGCCGCTGAAGGAGAATGCGCCGGTGTAGCCATCGAGCAGTTTCTTCGGCGCCGTGCCAGCGCGCGCCTCCATGGCATAAATCGGCTGCAGTGTCTCATTTTCAGCGGTGAAGTAAATGGTTTTGCTGTCCGGCGACCACGCCAATCCGTTCGCGCTGCGGTCGAAACCGGCTGTGAGATCCGCGCTCTTGCCCGTCTGGCGGTCGTACAGCATGATGCGCCACCGGTCGGCCTCATATCCCGCGGTGAGTTGCGCATGGTAGGCGATCGAGCGTCCATCCGGCGAATACACGGGATTGCCATCGAAACCGGGATTGGAAGTGATGCGCTTCGCTTCGCCACCGGAGACGGGCACGACGAACAGGTCGGCATTCGTGCTGATTGCCTCCACTTTGTCCGTTACCGCCGTGTAACAAATCTCCTTGCCGTCTGGCGAGAAATTGAGGTCGCCGGAGTCCCCTCGCACGTCGGGAGGAATATCGTAATCGGCTCCCGGAGTGAGATCGCGCGCGGGCGAACTGCCGTCGACTGGCATAACGAAAAGGTGGCTGCGCTTGCCTTCGGACCAGTGATCCCAGTGGCGGTAGAGAAGGTGGTCGTAAATGCGTGCTTTTACTTTACTCTTTTCTTTTTCTTCATCGCGCTTGGCGTTGCACGCGTCGTCTTTGCAGCCCACATACACAGCCGACGTGAAGGCGATGCTCTTCCCATCCGGCGCCCATTTAAACAGATCGGCTCCCGTCGAAAGCTGCGTCAGTTTTTTCGCTTCGCCTCCCTCCATCGAAAGCAGATAAACCTGTGAAACGCCCTCGCGCGCGGAAAGAAACGCCAGCATCTTGCCATCGGGGGACCATGCGGGAGAAGTGTCGCGACCACCCTGGGTCGCCTGAATGGCATCGCCGCCCGCCGCGGGGATAATCCAGATATTGCTGACACCGCGGTTGAGCTCCATGTCCGGCGTGGACACCGCGTAGGCCACCCATTTACCGTCGCGCGAGATCTGCGATTCCGAGACGCGATGCATTTTGATCAGGTCGTCAAAGGTGATGGGATGTTTTGCTGGCGCTTGCGCCTGTGCTTGTGCAAGCGCGGCCAAAGCTGTCACCAGCGCGAGGGCCAGAATTCCACTGCGCATTGCTATGCGATTCCTCATTGTGCCTCCACCCGTACGGCGATTTCCCCCACAATCCCCAAAACAGTGCATGATGTCACGATTAAGCAGCGAATCCAAGGCGTGGCGTGCGATTTTCCCCAGTGCCCTTATTTCTCTTTGCTCGTTGGCAAGCCCACAGCCCAGATGTACCCATCGGGATCCACGAGCGTGATTTCGCGCCACCCATGTGGAAAATCCTGCGCGGGCCGCAAGATCGCTGCGCCCGCGGCTCGCGCGCGCGCTTCCAGTGCATCGGGATCGATGCCTAGCACGCGCAACTCCGCCCCTGTTCCGCGCGGCCCCCCGTGCTGCAATCGCTGGTAAAGCGGATGATGATCGTAAGTGTGGTCCGCATGAAGCATGAAGTCGATACCCAGCAGGGCCAACGCCGCGAAATCGCCATCGGCGTAACGCACCGTGGCTCCGAGGATGTCGCGGTAAAACGGTAACGATTTTTCCACGCTTCGCACGAGCAGATTGACGCTGAATTTCGGCATCGCCCGGCCGTAATCATCCGCCGGCATGAATGCTTCGCCAGTCCGCGTTTTTGTCACGGTATCACCTCCGCACCACTAGCCAGTTTACAAGCGCCACCACGCACGTCGCCCCTACAATTACAAATTCGCCTTTACCCATCTGTGTTAGCAGTAGCAGAGAAAAAATCAAGCCGAGCCCTGCGAAAAGATAGGGCCATGGGAGGACGAATTGCGCCTGGCGATCGCCACGCCGGCGCAGCAGCGGCACCGCCACAGCCATCGCGCCGTAGACCGCCAGGCGCGAGACCGCCGATAGGATGGCGTTCCACTCGAAATCTCCCAGTGCCGCGAACGCGAAAACTAAAACGGCGTACAGAAAAATGGAAGCGTAGGGCGTTCTGTATCTTGGATGAACCGCGCCCAGAAACGCGGGGAAATCGCCCTGCTCGGCAAGAGCAAAGGTGACGCGTGGCGCATGCAACAGGTTCGCGCTCAAATAGCCGTACGCGGAAACCAGCGCCGCCAGCGCGATCGCGATTCCGCCCGCGGGTCCCAAGAATCGCTGCGCGGCATCAGCAAGGGGCCGCGTGGAAGCTCCGGCATCCGGCAAGATGGCCACGACAGCGAATTGCACTGCCGTGTAGATTATGCAAACCACGCCGAGCGCCGTCAGCAAGGCGATGGGGGTATCGCGCTTTGGATTCTTTGTTTCGCCGCCGACAAACAGCGCGCCCTCAAAGCCGCCGTAGGCATAAACGAGCAGCAGCATGGCCTGAAACCAGCTTTTCATGGAAGCAGCGGGAAACACAATCGCCACGCGAAGTTCCGGCTTGATCAGGAGAGCGAGCAGCGCCGCCATCACGAACAGCAGCAAGAACCCCACCTTGATCGCGGTGAAAAAGTTGCTGACGATTTTCCCGGTCTTTACGCCGATGTAGTTCAGCAACGCCAGATGGCCAATCAGTACGCCCAACAGGAGCAGTTCGCCCCGGCGCGCTCCCAATGCGGGGAAAAACTGCGCCGCGTAGGTGCAGAAAAGATTCGCTGCCGCGGCTGGAGCGGCGATGCGCGTCAGCCAGGTCAGCCAGGCGACCAGCAGCCCCGCGAAGCGCCCCAGCGCATCCCGTGCGTACAAGTACAGCCCGCCGGTTTCTTCGTAGTAGGAAGAAACTTCCGCGATACATCCTGCAATGATGAGAATTCCCGCGCCCGCGCCGAGGCAGCTTACCGGGCTGAGGCCGCCCAATCGCGCCGCCAAATCGCTAGGCAATTTAAAAATGCTGACGCCGACAATCGAATTGACCATCAGAGCCGTCAGACTCCAACGGCCGATTGTGCGCACCAATGCGTGCGAGCTTTGCGTCAACCGCGGCAATCCTTCCCGCCAGATGATTTCCCAGGAGGCCACTGAAAAATAGGTTTCGCCGTCATTCCGAGCGAAGCGAGGTACGATTTTGCATCGCACGTCTTTTGTGCGATGAATCCCTCTTCGATCAAAATGCCAAGAAAAGAGAGATTCCTCACTTCGCAGACTCCGTTCGGAATGACGAATTCGAGGTCTTTCAGCAAGCTGTTAGTAGGTCTTCGGTGCGCTGACCGGGGCCGCTTTCATGCGCGCGATCTCGCCCAGCACATCGCTCTTTCCGTTGATCGCTTCGAGATGCGGATTGCGCTCGCCGCCGTGATATTCGATGCGGTAGGTCTTGTAGTAATCGGCGCCTTCGGCGAGCAGCTCGATGGGTTCATTGTGGTCTTTTGCCCACTGTATGGCGGTGTGCAATACTTCCGGCGACCACTTTCGGCCGTTCACCGCCACCAGATGCATTCCTGGCGCCAGCCCCGCCTGATCCGCCGGCGAGCCGGGTATCACGTCCAGGATGCGGTCGCTCAGATCACCCCCGGGTGCGTGCACGTCAAAGCCCAGTGAAAAGGTGTACGCGGCCACTTGGGTGACGATTTCTTCCGCCTTCTCGTGTTCGTTGGGAATATCCGTAAACACCACTTTCCAGCCGGAGTTCTCCAGCCCGCCAAGCGGCGCGCCCGGCCCGTGTGACCGGAGGCGCTCGGCAAAAAATCCCCGCCAGTCGTATGGCACAACTTCGCTCATTCCCGCCACCACATCCTCGAACGAGTAGGGCACCACTTTCGGCCCAGTATTGCCGCCGCCATAAAATTTCCGGCAGAAATCATCGAGCGATTTCTTGCCTCGGGTTTCGCGGCGGATAATGGTATCGGCTTCCAGCCAGATCAGCGTGCTTTCATCGTAATAATCAACGCTGCGACGCCGGGAAGCTCCTGCTACCGGTGCGCCGTAAAGGATCTGCGCGGAAATCGCGGTATCCTGCAGATCTCGCCACGTGCGTCCCGGCCAGTCATTCAAATACGCGGCGGTGACCGCGAGGTACTCGCGCAATTGTTCCGGCGTCCAGAAACCGCTGCGCGCCGCCAGCATCACTCCGAGATATTGCGTCAGTCCTTCATAGACCCAGAGCAGATCTCCTTTGAGCGGCGTCTGATAATCGGAGGCGACCAGGCCCACGGGGCGGCGGTACTTGCCGTTCCAGGAATGCGTGAATTCATGCGCCAGCAGATCCGTCTGCGTTTCGAGGACCTCGGGATCCAAGAACAGCGCTTCGGGCGCGCGGTCATCGCTGGATTCGTGATGCTCGACGCCATCGGGAGGCATGACGTCGCTCAGCGAGAGCAGGAAATCGTAGCGGCGATAGTGCCGCGCGCCAAAAAGCGCTCCCGTTTCCGCTACTAGTTGGCGCAAGTACTGCACTTCCGCAGGGCTCGCCGCCAGCGCCGCGGGTCCATCCGCCGCGATATGAATGAAATGCTCGGGTTTCTGCCCGGGCGCCAAATCAATGGTGCGGAAATAGGCGCCGCTAATCACAGGGGAATCGATCAGCGTGGTTAAGGAAGTGGGAGCGAACTCCACCGTATTCGAAATTTCCTTCTCCACCGGCAGGGCCGTGCCGTACTTCCATCCTCCGGGTAGGCGCAAACTCGCGATGTAGGTCAGATCGTCCGTCTTCGCCCCTTGCGGATAGAGCGTGACGAGATACCAGTTCAACACCGCGATCTGCGCCGTCGCGGAAGGAGTTTCTCGCGACCCGTTCGCGTCCGCCGGCGACAAATAATCCAACGCCACCTCCAGCGTGCTGGCGCCACTCGGAACTTCCAGATGAAAAACGTACATGTCCACATCATCGCGGCGCCAAGCGACTTCCTGTCCCGCGGCCCGCATTTTCAGGCCGATGAGATCGACGATCGGCCCCGTCGGCGCATGCTCTCCCTGGATCCACTTCGGGTAGACGAGAGTGAGCGATCCGGGTTTCACGGGAAATTCGAGTTGCGCGTGAAAAAGGTGCTTCGCGGCGTCGCGCAAATCCACGGCAATTTTCACCGGCTCCTGCGCGGGCTGCGCGTTGCTCCCGCTGATCGCGACGAGACCCGGCACAAGAAGGAAAAGGAGTGAACGAAAACAGAAACGCGTGAGCAAGTGGAATCCTCCAAACCCGCGAAAGAGTATCACACGACTGTGCCGCGGGGTCACCTTCAGGAGTCGCCGCCTGGTTTGCTACAATCACAGTATGAGTACGGCCACGCACTCTTCACCGCTATTCTCCCGCAATCTCCGAAAACAGTATCCGGTTGCGGTGCGCGGCGAAGGCAGTTGGATTATTGCCGCCGATGGCCGCCGCTATCTGGACGCTTCCGGGCAAGCCGCGGTTGTCAGCATCGGCCACGGCGTTCCGGAGATTGGCCGGGCCATGGCCGAACAGTCCAACAATATCGCCTTCGCGCACACCTCGCAATTTCACACCGCGCCGGCTGAAAAGCTTGCGGCGCGTGTACTGGCGCTCGCTCCAAAGAATTTCCACGATGGCGGGCGGGTCTATTTCACTTCGGGTGGTTCGGAGGCCACCGAAACCGCGCTCAAACTGGTGCGGCAATATTTTCTGGAACGCAAACAAAACTCGCGTTACCGCGTGATTTCGCGCAAGCAGAGTTATCACGGCAGCACGCTCGGCGCGATGTCCGTCAGTGGCAACATAGCGCGGCGGGCGCCGTATGCGCCGATGCTTCCGGAGTGGGGCCACGTCGCTCCTTGCTTCTGCTACCACTGTCCGTTTGACAAGACATTCCCGGAATGCGGTCTTGCCTGCGCGGACGATCTGGATGCATTTCTCAAGGCGAGTGATGCCTCCACAGTCGCCGCGTTTATTTTTGAGCCCGTTGTCGGTGCGACGCTTGGCGCCGCAGTCGCTGTGGATGGCTACACCGCGCGCATCGCCGAAATTTGCCGCAAGCACGGCATCCTGCTGATCGCAGACGAGGTCATGAGCGGGATGGGCCGCACGGGCAGACCCTTTGCGAGCCAGCACTGGGGCCTCGAGCCGGACATTATTCTTACCGGTAAGGGCATGGCCAGCGGCTACGCGCCGCTTGGCGCGGTTCTCGCGGCGCCGCACGTGGTCGAAGCCTACGAAAAAGGCACCGCGGCTTTCATGCATGGCTTCACATACCAGTCTCATCCCGTGTCCATGGCCGCGGGGAATGCGGTGTTTGACTACCTGGAAGCGCACAAATTGTTCGATCATGTGACCCCTGCGGGCGAAACGCTGCGGAAGGCGCTCGCCGCGCTGGAAAGCCACCCGCATGTCGGGCAGGTGCGCGGTTTGGGATTGCTGCAGGGCGTCGAATTCGTGAAGGACAAGCCCACGCGCGAGCCGTTTCCGAAAGAAGCGGCCATTGCCGAGAAGATTCGCCAGGCCGCGCTCGAGAAGAATGTGCTCACTTATCCCACGCAGGGCTGCGTGGACGGCTCGCGCGGCGACCACGTGCTTCTTGCGCCGCCCTTCATCATCACAGCGGAAGAGTGCCGGCTCATTGCCGAAGCATTGCAACACGCACTGGCAAAAGTCTTTCCCGCCTGAGCGGCTCGCGCTACTCTTCTTGGCAGCACTTCATCGTCATCCATTCGCTCGATCATTTGGGAGATGCCTTTCATGCGCCGTCATCTGCAGTTCTTTGCCTTGTTTTTCGCCACTGTTCTTATCGCGATTCCTTCTTGTCCGCAGGAAAAAAACGCAGTCAAACCACGCGCACGCGATCTTGGCGTGCCCTTTGATGGGACACCCGGCCCGTTCAACACCATCACCGATGTGCCGGGCGTAACCGTTGGCCACACTACGCTGATCTCGGGTGAAGGCAAGCTGGAGGTCGGCAAAGGGCCGGTACGCACGGGCGTCACCGCGATCCTGCCGCGCGGAAAAGATTCGTTTGACGGAGCCGTGTTCGCCGGCTGGTGGTCGCTGAATGGCAACGGCGAAATGACTGGCACGACCTGGGTGGAAGAATCCGGTTTTCTGGTGGGTCCGGTGATGATCACGAACACGCACAGCGTTGGCGTGGTGCGCGATGCCGTCATCCAATGGATCGTCGCGCATCACAAGGCGGGACCCGACGATGATTGGTGGTCGCTCCCGGTGGTCGCGGAAACTTGGGACGGCTGGCTGAACGACATCAACGGCTTTCACGTGAAACCCGAGCATGCGTTTCACGCCATCGAATCCGCGCATGGCGGCGCCGTCGAGGAAGGAAACGTTGGCGGCGGCACGGGGATGATTTGCAATGGCTTCAAGGGCGGCATTGGCACCTCCTCGCGAAGAATTTCCGTGAAGGATGGCGGCTACACCGTCGGAGTGCTGGTGCAATGCAATTACGGGTCGCGGCAGAATTTCCGCGTGGCGGGAATTCCCGCGGGACGTGAAATTGCCTCGGAGGATCCCTACGCGTTTGTGCCCTCGGATATCGCGGAGCGCGGTTCAATCATTGTGATCGTCGCCACGGATGCGCCGCTCCTTCCCACGCAATTGAAGCGCCTGGCGCGCCGCGTTTCCCTCGGGCTTGGCCGCAATGGCAGCACTTCTGGTAACGGCTCAGGCGACATTTTCATTGCGTTCTCAACGGCGAATCCCGGGGCGGCAGCGACCGACCACGTGGTGGACCTGAAGATGTTGCCCAACGACATGCTGGATCCGGTTTTCGCCGCCACCGTGCAGGCCACCGAGGAAGCAATCATCAACGCAATGGTTGCAGCCGATTCGATGACTGGGAGAGATAATCATCACGTCACTGCGCTGCCGCACGACCAACTCCGCGCCGTGCTGAAGAAATACAACCGGCTGAAACAGTAAGTTGCCCTGACATCGGCGCAGCGTTCCGGTTTATCCCCTCCGAAAGCATTCGCGAATGAAGTGGAAGCAGCGCATCGCGCCGACGCAGCGGGGCTGTGCTCCGTGCACTTAAAGTGCGAGAGCTGCGGTCTTGCGCGGTGGATTGAAGAATGGCAAGGGCACGATTTTGGCGGAAACCGTCTTGCGCGAGGCTTCCACCGTCAATTCCATGCTGAGCATCTGACCCACCTTGGCGCTTTCCCGGTTTATGGTAGCCAGCGCAATCATGCGTTTAAGCGTGGGCGACCAGGTCGTGGACGTGGCCTTGCCCACTTGCCGCCCGCCGCGATAGACCGGAACGGCCACGCGCGACGCCGTTGATGGCACTTGCGGCGCCATGCCGATTTTTTCGTACAGCGCTTCCACCTCGCTCCAATTGATTTCCAGTCCGACCAGCGAGCGCGGCGGGCCGCCCTTCTTCGCTTCCAGCGCCAGGGCTTCGCGCCCGACGAAACTTTCCTTCTTCAAATCCACAAGCTTGCCGAGGCCGATTTCGCCCGGCGAGTATTTCTGATCTTCAATCAAGGCGCGCTTGCAGGAGATATAGTCCACTTCGATTAGGATCAGCCCCGCTTCGATGCGCGCGATATCCAACGCCACCATGCCCGCGGGATGGATATCGAAGGGCTTGCCCTTGTTCATCAGCTCGTCAAACACTGTGACCGCATCATTCCAGTTGACCCAGATTTCGTAGCCCAGGTCGCCGGTATAGCCGGTGCGCGAAATGTCCACGGGAACGCCGGCGATTTTGCCGTGGGTCACGCGGAAATATTTCAGCGTGGCAATGTCGGCGTCCGCAACCGTGTGCAGCAGTTTGCCGGAGGTTGGGCCTTGCAGCGCGAGCGCCGCAACTTTCTCGGAAATGTCCTCAATCTGCACGTCCAGGCCGAGAGCGTTCTGCCGGAACCAGCGGAGGCTGGGATCGGCGGCGGTCCAGCGGTAGTCGTTTTCGCCGAGGCGCGTGATGGTGCCGTCGTCGATAACCTTGCCGTGGGGATCGCACCAGCAGCAGTAAATGACCTGATCGATGGCCACCTTGTTGATGTCGCGGGCGATGACGCGATTGACGAGTTTTGTGGCATCGCGGCCGCTGACGCGATATTTGAAGAGCGGTGTGATGTCGATCAAAGCCGCGGTGCTGCGGATGGCGTTGTACTCGTGCTCGTGCGTCATCTCGTAGACGCTGGCGGTGTAATAGCCCGACCATTCCTTGAAGTTGAGGCTTTCGCAGAGCGCGAGAGTTCTTTCGTGAAAAGCGGTTCCGACGGGCACGTTCCCTCCGATGCAGGCGCACGAAAACTTCAGGAGAACCTGGCAGGGGCTGCCGGGTTAACTTCGGATTATAGTTTCGAGTTCATGACGGCTGCAAGCGCAGCAGCGCGCGAAAGTCCGAGTGATTCGCTTGTATGGCGCGCAGGCTCTCAGTAGAATGATGGGTTCTGCGATTCATTTCGGTCCTTTCTATATAGCGGAGTCCTAACGCATGCCCCAGTTTTATGATGTGGTCGTCATTGGCGGCGGTCACAACGGTCTGGTGAACGCCGCGTATCTGGCCAAAGCAGGGAAAAAGGTGCTGGTTCTGGAAAGCCGTGGAGTTCTCGGCGGTGCCGCGGTTACCGAAGAAATCTTTCCCGGCTTTCTTTTCTCCGAGCTTTCCTACGTGGTTTCCCTGCTGCGCCCCGAAATCATCCGCGAACTCGATCTCCCGCGGCACGGCCTGGAAATTCTTCCTCTCGACGGCACGTTCTCGCCGATGCTGAACGGCGATTACCTGTGGCGCGTGAACGATCACGCGAAAACGCAGCGTGAAATCCGGCGGCACTCGCGGTTGGACGCCGAAGCGTACGACGAATTCTCGAAACTGATGACGCCGATGTGCCGCTTCGTCAAGCCGCTGCTTTCCATGATTCCACCGGACCCGACAACGCTGAATCCGAAGGACCTGAAGCAGTTGAATTTTCTGCTGCAGCGTTTTCGCGAGCTTTCCTCCGACGAACGTTACACGCTGGTGCAGTTGATGACCATGAGCGCGGCGGATTTCCTGGACCAGTGGTTTGAGACGGACGTGTTGAAGGCGACGATGTCCGCTTCCGGGATCATCGGCACGTTTTTGGGTATCCGTTCGCCGGGCACCGCCTACGTGCTGCTGCACCACTACATGGGCGAGATTGACGGGGCCTTCCGTTCGTGGGGCTTCAGCCGAGGCGGTACGGGCGGCATCTCGCTGGCGATTGCGTCGGCGGCGCGCGAAGCGGGCGCGGAAATCCGCACGCAGGCCGCGGTCACCAAGATTCTGGTGAAGAACAGCCGCGCGTGCGGCGTGGTTTTGAAATCCGGCGAAGAGATCAGCTGCAACGTGGTTTCTTCCAGCGTGGATCCGCACGTGACGTTTGAAGTTTTCATAGAGCCAAAGGATCTGCCTTCGGATTTTCTGGAAAGCGTGCGGCGCTACAAATTCCGCGGCTCTTCCGGCAAAGTGAATCTGGCGCTGGACGGCTTGCCGAATTTCAGGGCGCTGCCCGGCGTGGGCGCGCACCTGCGCGGGGCGATGTCCATTTCGCCGAAGATGGAGTACATGGAACGCGCGTACGACGATGCGAAGTACGGCCATTTCTCGCGCCGGCCATACATTGACATGGTGATTCCGAGCCTCACCGATCCTTCCGTGGCGCCGCCGGGCAAGCACGTGCTTTCCTGCTTCGTGCAATATGCGCCATACAAGCTGGCCGAAGGCACGTGGGACGATCAGAAAGAAGCCTTCGGCAACAACGTGATTGACACGATTGCCGAGCACGCGCCGAATATCAGGGACATCATCATCGGCAAACAGTTCGTGACGCCGCTGGATATGGAGCGCGAGTTCGGGCTCACGCAAGGCAACATTTTCCAGGGCGAGCTTTCACTCGAGCAGCTCTTCTTCCTGCGGCCGGTGCCGGGTTGGGCGTACTACCGCACGCCGGTCAGCAACCTCTATATGTGCGGCTCGGCGACGCATCCCGGCGGGGGCATCATGGCCGCGAACGGTCGCATCGCCAGCCAGGTCATCCTGAAAGAATGGAAGAAGGCGGCGAACTGACCATGCCCATCGGACAGAAGGTAGTGCTCATTGGCGGGGGTCACAACGCGCTGATCACCGCATATTATCTGGCGAAGGGCGGGTTCAAGCCGGTGGTGCTGGAGCGCCGCGAAGTGGTAGGCGGCGGCGCGGTCACCGAAGAGTTTCATCCGGGATTTAAAGCTTCGACGCTGGCGCACACGCTGGGGCCACTGCGAGCGGACATCGCGCGCGAGATGCGACTTGAGCGTTTCAAGTTCGGCATTTTCCATCCCGATCCACGGCTGTTTGCGCCGGGGCCGGATGGCAAGGCCATCGTGTTTTATAACGATGCGGCGAAGACGGCCGGCGGAATCACGCGCATCTCCGCGAAAGATGGTTCGCGCTATACCGAATTTGCCAAAGCGCTCCAAGAGCTTTCAGGCGTGTTTCTGAAACTGGCGTCTATTACTCCGCCGGAGATTGATAAACCGACGCCGTTGGATTTGTGGAACCTGCTGCAGACGGGCCGCGGCATACGGAGCCTGGGAAAGAGCGGCATTTTCGATTTGCTGCGCTGGGGACCGATGTGCGTGGCGGATTTCGTTTCGGAGTTTTTTGAAACGGAACTGCTGCGCGCGGCGGTGGCAGCACGCGGGGTATTCGGCACAAACCTGGGACCATGGTCCGCGGGATCCACGGCCGTTTTGCTGCTGCGCGCCGCGGCGGACGCACATCCTATTGGATCGGCAGCATTCCCGCGCGGCGGGCTGGGCGAATTCACGCGGGCACTGGGCGACGCGGCGAAGAAAGCCGGCGCGGAAATTCGCACGAACGCGGAAGTACAACTGGTACGCACGAAGGAAGGGCGCGTCACCGGCGTGGTGCTGGCGGACGGCGAAGAGATCGCCAGCGAAGCAGTGGTCTCCGGCGTCGATCCGAAGCGGACGTTCTTCCAACTCGTGGATCCGGCAAACCTGGATCCCGTGTTCGCGACGCGCATCAAGAATTACCGTTCGTCGGGCAAGGTAGCCAAGGTGCACCTGGCACTGGGCGGCCTGCCGAATTTTCCGGCGCTCGCGGATGCCATGGGGCCGGATGGCTTGCGGCAAGCGCTTTCGGGACGCATTCACATTGGGCCGGACCTCGAATATCTGGAGATGGCCTTTGACGCGGCAAAGTATGGCGATATTTCCGCGGCGCCGCACCTGGATGTGACGATTCCGTCGCTGCTCGATTCCACGCTGGCGCCGGCAGGGAAGCACGTCCTCTCCGCGTATTTCCAGTACGCGCCGTACAAGCTGAAAGAAGGGAACTGGAGCCAGCGGCGCGGGGAGCTGGCCAACATTGTGATCAAAACGCTGGCGAACTATTCGCCGAACCTGGCGAGCCTGGTGGAAGCGGCGCACGTGGTCACGCCGGAGGATCTGGAAACAATTTACGGCTTCACCGGCGGGCACATTTTTCACGGCGAACTGGCGCTGGACCAAATTTTCACCATGAGGCCGGTGCTGGATTGGGCGCGATACCAGACGCCGGTGAAAGGGCTGTTCCAGTGCAGCAACGGCACGCATCCGGGCAACGGATTGACGGGCGCTTCCGGTGCAAACGCCGCCAAAGAGATCATCCACGAACTGCGATAGGCAAATAGGCTAACCGGTTTGAGCGGCGCTCTCCTGGTCTTTGGGGATGGGAAGGGCGTACGTTCCGACTCGGGAGGGGCCTGTTTACGACAGAGTAAACCACTCCACCTGCTCGTTTTTGTGAAGCGTATCAAAACAAAGGGGTTGCAGGCGCAAGTGTGCGCAACGATGTGAAAACAAGGGACTTAGAAAATCACTATTTTGATTTGTAAAGCCTTTGTTTTGATATTGATGCGCACTGTTTGTGCAGAGAGTGAGTGTGTCAGGAATCTGCGGAGCGCGGGCGGGCTTGTGCCGAGTATTCACAACACATTATACTGCTATATTTACTAACTGTCAATAGTGATTTATGGGGTACTAGATTCGAAACTGGTACGAGGCGTTGAAGAGTAAGAGGAAAGGGCGCCCCAAGACCTAGGTTCAAATACCGAACCTTGGGCACCCGACGTGTTTACTTGATGAGACCAAGTCGAAGAGCTTGTGGCTCCGATCTGCGAAGACGCCCACGAAGGTCAGGAGTCCTAGCCACCCGCCCTATACCGTGGCGCTTACAATGGGGGAACCGCTTCCACCGCCGCACTTATCGGCAAGCGAATAGCTCAGAATTTCTCTTCCTCTTTTAGTGTCCAATACTCAATCTTATCCACGGAAAATTCGCCGACCTTCTCGTCGCCGTCGAAGATTAGAAGTTTTCCACGATCCTCTCTGATCCTTGTGGCAGGTATCTTGTGCGGTAGGTCTTCGTATTCGATCTTTACGACAGCAACCTTCGCCATCACCATTTGTCCTTGTTACACTGTTTCATGGCATACCCGATTCTTTCTTTGCGGCGAAACGCATGGCGACTTCGGTGACTAACATGGACGCCGCTTCTTCGTCGGACTTAATCTTCCCCCACGTTGAAATATCTAGCCCGTTTTCGCTGCACCAACGTTTCAGATTCTTGTTTCGCGCCGCCAGTTTCGCCGACCCAGCAGCAATAAGTTCGTTGGCAAGGTCCATAGTCATAAAGGCTTTTGATCCATCTGTTCCGATTGCCTTTTCATAGAGCGCAACAGTTGATTTCGAGCGAATCCAATACCAGTTTCGCAGTCTTAGTATCCACATGGGCGGGAACCGCATAGGCGGATTCTATCACTGTCGATGCCAAAACCTACAACGAGGAGTCCTAGTCGGAACTGAAGCTGCTTAGGTTGCCAGCCGGAACGGTTCACACTGCTCTTCTGTCAGTTGGAAGTTTGGCAAAGAAAGTTGCCCTTTCTCATGAACTTCCAAAAGCCAATCACGGACGCGACCATCACGCCACTCAGTCGGTACATGCCTTGGAAAAAGGGACAGCAGGTACTCCGATAATCGCCCTTCACCGACAATTTCCTTGTACGACTGAGCACCATTACGAAATCCGGAATATGGCAAGAAAAGTATGCGGTATTCTGGCGTGGCTGCAATGAGTTGACGATTTATCCGTCCGATTTCTAACGTACCTTCTATCACGTACCATCTCCCGTGAACTCGCCCAGTGTACCGCAAGCTCTAATTCCTTCATTCGACAATCGGGATCACAGCTTCCCAAAAACCGCGGGTGGCGCAGCCTTTGGCTTGGCTTTGGGTTGCACATGAGCAGGATACCACTTTAGAAATTAACCTGGGAGTGATAAAAGGCAAAGGAATGGGTGGCCTACCCTTTGCGGGTTGTGCAAAGGGTGGGCTCTTCCTCTTTCTCCTATGCCAAAGAATCTCAGGCGCGTGACGGGGCGCGGCGATCTGCACTTCATTACCTTCTGCTGCTACCAGCGGCGTGCGTTGCTGGGGACGGTGCAGGCGCGAAATCTGGCGGTACAGATATTGGGCGAAGTACAGGCCAGGTATGGATTCGCGCTGGGGGGTTACGTGATCATGCCGGAGCATGTGCACCTGCTGATCGGGGAATCGCCGGCAGTGTCTCCGGCGAAAGTGGTGCAGGTATTCAAGCAGTGGGTGTCGCGCCGGATGCGGGAGAAGCAGGGCGAAGAAGAGCCGCAATCGGCATCGCAATTCAACGAGGAAGAGGCAGAATTGCGGCGGTTCTGGCAGCGGCGGTACTACGATTTTAATGTGTACACACGGGCGAAGCTGAAGGAGAAGTTGGAGTACATGCACGCCAATCCGGTGAAGGAGAGGCTGGTGGACCATCCGCGAGATTGGCCTTGGAGCAGTTGGTCGTTTTATGAGACAGGACAAGGGCTGTTGAAGATGGACGCGGTGTAGAGGGGCGAGACAAGGCAAAGCAAAGCAAAGCAAAGCAAAGCAAAGAGTGAAGACTCAGAGCCCACCCTTTGCACAAGGCGCAAAGGGTAGGCCACCCGAAATTGCGTTGGCGCACTCAAGCTGCGCCACGCGCCCCGGAAAAGAGCAGGGAACTTATCAGCGGAAACGTGCGTACATGTTGTAGGGATGCGGGAGACTGTTCGGCCGGGTATCGAGACGGGTGTTGAAATGCACTGTGAAACGGCGACGGAGAGGAAAGAGTGGAGTTACGAGGGTTGGGAAGATCTCGTTCAGGAGGCGCTCGCCGAATGGGAAGAGTGCGCGGTGTGCCTGCCACCGTTTCAAGAAACGTTCACCGTCGCCGAGCAAGCAGCCAGGGAAGCTCGCCTGGAAGAGTTTCTTAAGAGCGTCGAAGGCGATTTGCGCCGTCCGCCGCGCAGCAAATCTGGCCGGAAAGCCTTGCGGGAGCGAGTCACCTTAGCTTTTGAACGCTTTGCCAAGGCGGGACTGGACCTGAAGGACGACCACCTTGGCTTGCTGATGAACGGTGGCTTTTCGGCGATGGGCACTCAAATGGCCCGCGGGGCACGCCGGTTCGATCCATCCATCAGCCCCGCCGACATATTTCAGGCCACACGGAACGCCTGGACGGCAGGCGGACTCCAAGTGTTGCTGGGCCGAGAAATGCGGCTGACGCCAGCAATCTTTGCCTACAGCATGCTCTACCCGTATACGGATAACTATCTCGACGACACGGGGGTGCCTTCGGAGGAGAAGATCAAGTTCAGCGCTCGAATCAGGCGGCGTTTGTCCGGGGAAATGATTGCGCCCAACCGTGAAGGAGAAGCCAGGCTGTGGCAGCTATTCGAGATGATTGAAGGGCAGTACTCTCGCGCCGATTGGCCTAAAGTGTACGCAAGCCTGCTTGCAATTCATCAAGCTCAGGAGAACAGCTTGCGACAGCGCGGATCACCGCCGTCCGTGCACGGACCCGACATCCTTAAACTCAGCTTCGAGAAGGGCGGAGCCTCGGTCCTCGCAGACGCGCATCTGGCTGCGGGATCGCTCTCCCGCGAGGAAGCGGAGTTTGTGTTTGCTTGGGGCGCGCTCTTGCAACTGGTGGACGATCTCCAGGACATAAGACAAGACCGCCGTGAAGGCGCGCTCACAATCTTCACCCAGGCTGCCGGGCGCGTTCCACTGGATGAGCTGACGACACACACCCTGAGTTTCGGGCAAAAGGTCATGCGCCGCATGGACCAGATGCCTATCCGTTGCCGGGCCTTGAAAGAAATGATTCAGAAGAGCTACATGTCCTTGCTGGTCTGGTCCGCAGGAGAATGTGGGGAGCTGTACACCAGGGACTATCTGGCTGAACTGGAAACGCACTCACCGTTCCGGTTTGCGTCCGTTGCCGAGCGGCGAAAGCAAGTTGCCAAATTGACTGGCCCCTTGACGCGATTGTTTGAGGCGTTCCTGGAGGACGAGAAGGACGAGGCTAAAGTCCTAAGTATTCAGTTATAGGTTGTAAGTTTTCAGAGAAGAAAAGAAAACATCCAAGGATGGTGCCGGGATCCCTCCACCCCGGCGAAGCGCACGGGGCGCACAAGGCGCGCTGCGCGGCCCGACGCGCCGGGAGGCGGCGCGGAAGAGAAAATCAGGCCGCTGCGGCCGGGATGACACCTCAGAGGAAAAGAGGACCCACCCTTTGCCCAAAACGCAAAGGGTAGGCCACCCGGCGGAAAGTCATAAGTATTCAGTAATAAGTTGTAAGTTTTCAGAGAAGAGAAGAGAACTCCAAGACCCGCCCTAAACTCCTTGAACGGGGAACCCAAAGTTGCCTCAACACACTAAGGCAGGGTCATCACGGGTGACGGGCATCACAGAAAACATTTCACTTTTGTGGCGAAATCTGGAGTCACCATCCTGTGGTCGCGCGGCAGCCGTGCCCACGCAAGAGCGGAAGCGGCCATTAATTGAGACTGAGTTGAGAACCTCGCGTGGCGTCCTTTGAGACGATCCCGTTCAGTTCTGAAGGGAAGTGTGGGTGCCATGAAATACTTCGTGTTTTGCGTTCTTGCCCTATTCGTTTGCCTGCCTGCGGTGGCGCAGCAGACGGACGTAAATCGCTACACACTCTATACCGGATTCGATTCGATGATCAGCCCAGCTCGCAGCCTCACCGAGTACGGCTTTGACGTCGATTTCGGAGTCACCGTGAAGCCCTGGGTGGCCCTCGGCGGAGATTTCAGCGCCATCGGCAACGGCATCATCAGCGGCTCGGGAACGATCAACGGGAGCGAAACTGTCTACGCACCGGCGCTGATCGCCGCCGCCAAGGCAGGTGTGCCAGGGGTACCACCTCCAAGTGCGGTGAACGTACCCTTCAAATCGACGACGTACACCTTTGCCGCAGGCCCGCAATTCTATCTGCGCAAGTGGCAAAAGATCACACTGTTTGCGCGCCCCGGCTTAGGGGGTATCCGCGAGTCCGCAGACCTTACTTTCCCGGTGGGGTTGCCCCAATTGATCGCGGCACTTCAACTTCCTGTCCCGAATACTCATCAGACCGATACCACCTGGTTCGTTGGCGTGGGTGGCGGCTGCGACTTCAACGTGTCCCGGCGAGTGGGTCTGCGAATCTCAGTCGACTGGATAAATACACATCTGTTCTCCAATTTGCTGGCTGACCGGCAAAACTACGTCAGGTTCACCATCGGCCCGACTTTTCGCTGGGGATATTTGAAGTAGCGCAGCGGCGGCCCGGCCTTAAGTCTTAAGTATTCAGTTATAAGTTGTAAGTTTTCAGAGAAGAGAAGAAAACTCCAAGACCCGCCCTCAAACTCCGAGGACGGGGCACCCAGAGTTGCCCTATCACAGATCGCGTGGACTAGCCGCCAAGTACAGAGGGTGGTTCACGTGCCCGGGAGAAGAATTACAGTTTGTCGGCGGGCATTCAGCCGTAAAAGCGGCGGCAAGCCGCCGCACTCCAAGTTGGGGGAGGAGCCGACGCCATTATTTAAACAGCCAGACTACATAAGGGCGTAGAGATAGCCATCGGTGCTGCCGACGTAGATCACGTTCTTCACAACCACGGGCGAGGAGAGAATGGAGCCCGCACTCAAGAGTTTGCGCACCGCAATCACCATGTCGTCATAAAAGTTCTGCGACATGATTGCGCCGAAATTCAGTGTGCCATCCGGATTTTGGATTGCCGGGAGGTTCTGTTTTGAGGCATCGCCTTGAAAGACCCAAAGCGGCTTTTGCGTCTTTAGATCGACTGCGGTGAGCTTTCCATCCAGGGTGCCAAAGTAGAGCATGCCATCGGCGATCGCCAGCGAAGCGAAAACCGGGAACTTCGTATCGAGAGAAAATACCTCCGCGCCGGTCTTGGCGTCCACGGCGTGCAGCAACCCGGGAATGGAAGTTCCAAAATAGAGCTTGCCGTCAGACACCGCGGGCGAATTATTCACCCAGGAACCCTTGGTGGAGTAAAACCATTTCTGCTTTCCCGTCTTGGCGTCCAGCGCGTACACATTCGAGTCGCGGCAACCGAAAAAGACACTGCCGCCAGCGACGGCCGGAGAAGATTGGATGCCAACGTGGTTGTGAATGTCCGCGTCGTCGCCGGTCTTGAAGCGCCACTGCTCCTTGCCGGTCGCGGCATCCAAAGCATACAGATAGGTGTCCCAGCTCCCGATGTAGAGTGTGCCGTCAGAAATGGCCGGCGAAGAGTGGACCACATCGCCGGTCTTAAACTTCCATTTCAGCTTCCCCGAAGCAGACTCCAGGGCATACACGTTGCCGTCGCCGCTCCCGAAGTACACGGCGGCGTTCCACACCGCGGGGGAAGAGAGAAAGTAATCCCAGGGGTCAGGCATGTTCTCGGCGGCTGGCAGCAAGCCGTGAAGGTGGCGGCCAACAAAACGGTGCTCCCCGGCCGTCTCGAATTTCCACTTTAGCTGGCCGGTTGCCGCGTCGACGGCGTAGAACTTGGCGTCATAGCTGCCGAAGTAAACTGTGCCGCCAGCCACTGCCGGAGAAGATGTTACCGGTGCGTCGGTGGCAAACTTCCACTTTAGGGCGCCAGATTCCTGGTCAATGGCGTAGAGGTTCTGGTCCGTGCTACCGACATAGACCAGACCGTTCTCAACGGCTGGAGAGGAAATCACGCGGCCGTTGGTTTGAAATTTCCATTTGATGGCGTTGAACTTCGGCACGCCCGCAGCGGTGTATACGCCGGTGTGCTCCAAGTTCCCTCGGAACATGGAGGCATCCTGGCAGAGTGCGGGCAGAGGAATGAGAAGAACTGCAAGAAAACAAGGATGGAGTTTCATGATTTCAAACTTTACCATACTGACGGCGCCACCCGCCGGTGGAGAGTTGCCAGTGGTAAGTTTTCAGTCTTAAGCTTCGGAGAAGAGGGAAGAGAAAGATGGACACGAGGCAGCGCAAAAACGGCTGCTGGCGATATTGACTGCGAATCCACAGGACATGACTCATGCTGATTTCGCGCGACCAGCCCGTCCGGCTCTCTCGCGTCTTTCCGAGATACACGTGCCCACTCATATTCTCGTGGGAGACGCGGACATCCCGGATGTTCATGCGCATGCGGGCGCGATTGAAGCGGGCATTGCTGGAACGAGGCGCGGGATCATCAGCGACGCGGGGCACCTGATGTACCTGGAAAAGCCCGAAGAGTTCAGCCGCGTGGTGATTTCTTTCATCGAGTCAAACACCGACCAGCAAGTCTGACTGCAACGCGTTGCCAGGGATTCAGAAGGGGAATGCGGAAAGGAAAGAGAGAGGAGCGGACCCGCCCAATGCAAGAGTTGCAAGGAGTGGGCCACCGGCTATACGTCCTTGCCGCGGGGCCTATCGGACGTGGGGCGCGGCGGGCTTCTTGATAACACAACAAAATGTCCTGAAGTGTTATCCTCAAGCCGGTTCGCGATATCAATGAACTCAAAGGCATTCAGATTGGGCACGTGCCAGGCCATCGGGAGTGCGCCCCAGGTAAATCGTTCCGCAATGTCGCGAAGGGGCGAGCTGTGCGTGGCATCGCGCCGTTTTCGAGGTCAAAAAGAAATACCAGTTTAGATTCCGGCGAGGTGTTCATGCGCAAACTTGCGTTGTTGTCTTTTTTCCTGCTTGCCTGGGGTTCCGCGCTGTGGGCGAAGACCGTCGTCTTCTGGCAAGAGGGTTTCCCCACCGTCGCAAGCCAGCCTCTTTCGCGCGACACACTGCTTAAGGCGCTGGATGACCGCGAGGTTGTCTTCGCCGGCATCGCGGAGTTGAAAGACGCGGCGACATGGAAGGACGCCGACCTGTTCGTGCTTCCGTACGGCTCCAGTGTTCCCGCCGAGGCTTGGGGCAGCATCAAGAGTTATCTTCGCGACGGCGGCAACCTGCTGGTCCTGGGGGGCGAGGCGCTGCGCGTTCCGGTCACACGGGCCAATGGCAAGTTCATGCAAGGCCGCCCGCAAGACACCTACGCGCGGGAACTCGGCTTTCGCCACTCCTACGAAGTCCCCGTTCCCACCGGCAGCCAGTTCGCCTGGAGATTCGGCTACTCCTTCCTACACGCTCCGGGAATCCGCGCGCGGCGTTTCTTCGCCACAGAAGGGCGCCTGGATGGTTTCGGTTACATGATGGATTCGGAGGGCGAAGCTGTCGCGGCGCCGGTAGTGGTGAAGGACCACACGAATATCGCACTTCCGCCGGAAGAAATGCTTGGTTCGCGAGTCGTACTTCTCGATTTCGACCCCGAGGCAGGCTACTGGGAATCGGCTGACGGCCTCTCGCTGATTCGCGAGTCAGCACAGTATGCGCGCCAGGGGGCAACTTCGTTCTGGCTCGAAACGCTTTTCTCCACAGCCAAGCCCGACGAACCCGTCAATGTTGTCGTGCATCTGCGCAACGCCCGCCGCGAGCGCCTTGGGCTGCCGCTGTCCGGCGAAGTGAAATTGGAACTCCTCTCCGGCGAGAAGATCCTGCTATCCTCCTACGTTTCCTGCTCCGGCCCCAAGGTGGACGTGGAGGTGCCTTTCCAAACCACGCTCGCTCCGGGTTACTACACCATCCGGGGCCTCTACGAAGACGGCGGCCAGCTCCGCGAGTTCTACGAGAACGCGCTGTGGGTCGAAGACCCGCATACGCTCGCGTCCGGCCCAGCTCTCGGCGTGCAAGGCGATTTCCTGACGCGAGCCGGCAGACCATTTTTCCCCGTGGGCTCCAACTACTTCACAACCGAGGAGAACGGCTGGGATTTTTCCGGCCCGCGCAACGCGTGGGTCTGGGAGCGTGATTTCGCGGAGATGGAAAAGCACGGCGTCAATTTTGTGCGTACGGGCGTATGGATGCCCAATCTGCATTTCGTCGAGCCGCTGACGGACATGGTGACAGAGCGCTTCGCGCGCAACCTGGAGGCCTATCTCCTCTGCGCGCGCCGCCACAACATCATCGTGAACTTCACCTTCTTTGCGTTCGTGCCGCATACGGGAATGCGCGGCTTCGACCAGGTCGCAGCCCCCATCCAGAATCCCTACACCGATCCCGTGGCCATTCGCGGCGAGCAGGATTACGTGCTTTCCGTGGTTAACCGTTTTCGGAATGTGCCGTGGCTGTGCTGGGACCTGATTAACGAACCCAGCTTCTCGAATCCCAACCGGCTGTGGAGAGGCAATACGCCGAACAACGACCCCACGGAAATCGCGGCATGGCACAAATGGCTGGAGAACCAGTATCACGACGTGGCTACGCTGGCGGCCGCGTGGAGGGTCACGCCGGAGCAACTCGGCAGCTTCGATGGGATTCCGCTGCCCACCACCGAGGACATCTCTGCGCAACGTTCCGGCGATGCGAACCAGATTCGCGCCATTGATTACAACCATTTCGCGCAAGACACGTTCGCCGGTTGGGCGCACGTGATGGTCTCCACCATCCGTTCGACTGGCAGCACCCAACTCATCAACGTGGGCCAGGATGAGGGCGGCGTGACCGACCGCGTGCTCAATCAGTTTTATGCCACCAGCGGCGTTTCCTTCACCACCAACCACACCTACTGGCGCGACGACGGCCTGCTCTGGGATTCCGTTGCCGCGAAGACCGCAGGCATTCCCAACATCGTGGGAGAAACCGGCTATCAGCCCGTGTGGAATCCCGATGGCACCTGGCGCCTCGATGAATTCACCGGCGCTCCGCTTCTGGAGCGCAAGTGGGCGCTCGGCTTCGCAGCCGGGAATAGCGGCATCCTGACCTGGGATTGGGATCGCGAAGTGGATTTCGGCATCCTGCGCAGCGACGGCTCCGCGAAAATCTGGCAAGGAATGTTGAGCGGCGTGGCGCAATTCGCCGCAAAGGCCGCTGCTTACGCGACGAATCTCGTCCCGCCGCAGGTGGCGATCGTCCTCCCGCAATCCCTGCAGCTCTCCGTTTTCAATGCCATGGCGCTGGACGCGCAAAAAGCTTCCGTGCGCGCGCTGTATCAATACGCACGCGGCGAAGCCTACGCCGTCGGCGAATATCAGACCGAGCGTCTCGGCGATCCCAAGCTGATCATTCTTCCTTCGCCCCTCGCTTTGGATTCCACCGCCTGGCAAGAAATCCTCACGAAGGTGCGCAACGGCAGCGTCCTTCTGGTCACCGGCCCCTTCGACCGGGACGCGCATTTCCATCCCGCCGGCCGCCGCGAGGGAATCGCCTTACCCTATGAAGACGCCCTGCTTACCATTCGCGAATGCGAGTTGCGGTGGCCCGAGGGCGAGGCGCGCCTTACCTTCAGCGGCGACAGGACCACCTTCCTCGACCGCGCCGTCCTCCCCGGCAACGCCACCTGGGCGGAGCAAGCCTTCGGCAAGGGCAAAATCTTGCTGGCCGCGTATCCGCTGGAATTGAACGACAATCTCGAAGCCATCGGCAGCGTCTATCGCTACGCCATGAAGGTTGCGGGCGTCACGCCAACGTATTCCTCCGCCGTCGACGATCCCGGCATCCTGATCTGTCCGACGCAATTCCGGCACGCCACTCTATACGTCCTCACGTCGGAATCCACCGGACACGAAGTCTCCTTCCGCGACCTGAAGAGCAACAAGAAATTCTCGGCGCACCTCGAACCAGGTCACGCCGCCCTTCTCCTCGTGAGCGAAGACGGCACCATCCTTTCCTCGTACAACTGGCTTTCACACTAGCGACTAAGGTTGGCCATCGGATGTCCCACGCGCGAGGGGGACGCGTGGGGTAGCGGGATTGTTGCGTGCTCAGTCGGAGGCGCTAACAGCGCGGGCGCCTGCGACTTCGATTAGTTTTCCAGTGTGCACATCGTAGAGGTAGCCGTGGACGGAGATGGATTTGGGCACGAGGGCGTGGGTGCGAATACGCGCCACGTCATCGAGGACGGCTTGCTTCTGGTCCTTGATGGTGAGCCAATCGATGTATTCGCCTTCGCGCGAGCCGGGGCCTTTGCCGACATCGCGGAAGCCGTTGGGAGTGAGTGCGGCGGTCTCCAGGCTGGAGTCGAGCAGGCCGCGCATGACTTCGCTGGTGAAAAACTCCATGCCGCAATTGGTGTGGTGGATGACGAAGAATTCGCGCGTGCCGAGCAATTTGTAACTGATGACGAGGGAGCGGATGGCGTCGTTGCTGGCGCGCCCGCCAGCATTGCGGATGACGTGGGCATCGCCTTCGGCCAAGCCGGCGAACTTCGCGGGATCAAGGCGCGCGTCCATACAAGTGAGAATGGCGAAGCGCCGGGCGGGCGGAAGAGCGAGTTTGCCTTTCTCGCCGAAGCCGGCGGAATAGTTCGCATTGGCTTCCAGAACTTCCGAGAGAATCTTGCTCATGGTGTGCTCCTTGTTTTTCTAGATTGCATGGTTCAACCGCCTGCAACTTCCGCGGGAATCGCCCGGAAAACAAAAAAGCCCACGAAGTGAATCGCGGGCTGGGGGTGATCCGGGTCTAGTGATGGAAATGACTAGCCGCTGGAATCCTTTCGCCCACGGTTGCAACAGCACGTACACGAGCAGCAGGGGCGTGCACAGGGTGCAGAGTTGGAGAGCGCGGGAAAGTTGAGGCGGATGAACATGGAGGGATAGGCTACGCTGGGGCCTCAAGGAAGTCAATGAGGACGAATGTTGGGGAGTGGGTCAGTTTCCAATTACGCGAATTATCGGGCCTTGTCCAGCAGGCGGAAAAGATTCCCTGTCCGTTGTGATAGCCTTCCTCCAGTTGGCTTGAACCGGACTACTGTAGCGAACTGGAAGGAGATCACGAGGAATATTCATGCGATTCATTCACAGCTATCTTTTCGCTGCGATGTGGCTTAGCTATGTGGCCTATTGGTGGGCGATGTCGACCAACGTCAAGGTAACCGAACGCCGCGAGCCGGCGTCTTCGCGGCTTGTACGCGGTGTTTCGATGGTTTGCGCGGTGGCGCTTCTCTCGCTCCCAAGCGTGCCGCTTCCCTTTCTCAACGAGCGATTTCTTCCGCCTGGCACCGTGTGGTTCTGGAGCGGCGCGGCAGTTACCGCGGGTGGTCTGCTCTTTTCTGTCTGGGCGCGTCGCCACCTCGGGAAAAACTGGAGCCAAGCCGTCACCGTGAAGGAAGGCCACGAACTCATTACAACTGGCCCCTACGCTCTAGTTCGCCATCCCATCTATAGCGGGCTTCTGCTGGGAATCGTTGGTTGCGCGGTGGCGCGTGGCGAATGGCGCGGGCTACTTGCTGTAGCCCTTGTTTTCGGCGCGGTGTGGCACAAACTGAGGCTTGAGGAGAAATGGATGCGCGCGCAGTTCGGCGAGCCGTATGAAGCCTACTCTCGACGGGTGGCGGCGTTGGTGCCCTACATCATCTGAGCGTGACGCGCAGAGAGGTGCTTAAAACACTCGCCTCGCTGTTGTAATGCCTGATCGAGCATTTACCGGACAAATGTCTTTCACGGGTACCCCGCAGAACAGATGGCGAAGCAATCCGCAGTAGCGACACGGGCGCGAACATACTTCGCGGCGCGGGACAAACGCAGCCAGCACAGTTACTTCACGGCATCGGCGCGGCAGAGCCATGCGGTTACCCGCCAAGTCGAAGGGAAATCAATGGGACTTCCCTCCATCGAAATATATACTTCCCGAGTCCGGTCTACGTTCAGAGTAACGATCGGGACAAGAGGAAGGCGCGATGATGCTGGCAACGGCCTGGCTACTCGGTTTGTCAGTTCTTGTGACTGTAGCCGTCGTCTTGTTGCTCCTTCGCAATCCGAAAGTCGGCGAACTGTTTCACGTGCATGTAAAAGATCGGCCGAAGCGCCGGCTTCTTCTGGCGGCTATCGGGTTCTTCGTCACATTTGCGGTGGCGCGCTCGATGGCTTACGCCGCTTACCGCAGCGTCGGCCCTTTTCACTATGTCTACATTGGCGGGACGCATATCCATCATCTGGTCTGGGGGATTCTACTGCTGCTGGCGGTGGGGTTTTGCTGGTTGATCGAAGTGGGGACGGGAGCCACAAGGTCGTCTCTCTTGGCGAGCCGCTTGATGTCCTTGCTCTACGGTGTGGCCGCCGCTCTCACCCTGGACGAGTTCGCTCTCTGGCTAAACGTCCAGGAGGGTGTCTATTGGACCCGGCGGGACTTAGCTAGTCTTGATGCCGTGATCCTTTTCGGAGCCGCTTTGCTCATTGGAATTTGGGGACGCGACTTCCTCAAGGCACTCGGCCTTGAGTTTTGGCACTCGCGCCGCAAGCATCGGCAACGGCGATAGCCGGGACTCTGCGATCCCGTGCTCACTTCAGGGTGGCTACTATTGAAACGGCGGGCGCGCGAGGCGCGGGCGCCCTACCCTCGTTTTGGGAGGTGGGTCTTGGGGTGTCTGATGCCCGGACGAAAAGTGAAGACGAAGAGCCCACCCTTTGCATAAGGCGCAAAGGGTAGGCCACCCGAGATGTTTCAGTGCGTTAAGGTTGCGCTGCGCGGCATGGTCCGAGCAATTACCCAAAGGACATGCCAAGTAGAGCGCGAAAGTTACATGAGGCCGCTTTGGCGGGCTAGCTTTAGCGCTTCGATGGCAGCGCCACGGGCGCCGGCGGTGTCGCCATTGGGCATGACGTAGATGGGAATATTGGCCTGCTCTTCGCGCTGGGTTGGCATGCCGGCACGGATTTCGTTCAAGAACCACCGTTGGAAATCTTTGCTCGCCTCAAGGGCGCCGCCGCCGACGATTAGCGCATCAGGATCGAACGTATTGATCATTTCGTCGAAGAAAAGTCCCAAGGCGTGGGCCTGAACCCGGAAAATGTCCTTGCACAACGCGTCGCCCTTGTCCGCAAGACCGCGGACGAGTTTTGCCGCCTGGTGAGCGTCCCGTTTTGCCAGTTCGTGGCCGGGATAGCGCGGCAGAAAATACGGCAGGAGATTCTTTTCGATCGCGGTGAGTGAACAGAGCGACTCGAGATCGCCTGTGCGGCCGCAATTGCAGTGCGGCTTGATGCCGGGAATTCCGGCGATGCTTTGATAGGGAAGGAGCACGTGGCCAAGTTCACCGCCAAAACCGTTTTTGCCCTTCACGACGCTGCCATCGAGAATGATGCCGCCGCCGTTGCCTGTCCCGATGACGGTCGAAATGGAAGTCTCGTGGCTGTTTGCGCCAAAGATCGTATAGTGTCCCCAAATCGCGGCCGCGTTCGCGTCGTTCAGATAGGAGACCGGTTTGCCGAGCTTCTGCGCCAGTCCCTCGCGGATATCGAATCCCGCCCAATGCGGATGAACAAAATTCGTGGCACCCCGCGTACTGAGCTGGCCCGCCGCACTGGCCGGACCGGGGGTGTCCAGGCCGACAGCGACCACGTCCGAGAGGAGAACACCAGCCTTATCGGCGGCAATCTTGAGGCCATCGGCAATCTGGCGGAGACAAACCTCAGGCCCCTGCTTTACAAGAGCAGGATGCTCGCACAGACCGTCGATGAGAAACTTTTCTTGCTGGTCCAACAACGTATAGTTGACGGCAGTTCCGCCAAGGTCCACTCCGGCCACGAGCGTCACGCTAGTTCTCCTCCATGCTTAAATGGTTGCCCGGCCCAGCGTAGCAGGATTGAGAATCATCGTCCAACGCGGCGCGAAAAACGACAACTTGCTGGGCAGGCGAGACAACCTTGCTATAATTCTGCAAGGTGTGAGAAAGTGTGGGCTTCGGAGGAGAGTTGTACGCGGCGGAGGCTGATTGCCAATGGCTGAGAAACCTCTGACAGGAAGACGCACAGGTTCGATGCTCGGACTCGGCTTAATGCTTGGGCTGGCGGCGGCATTGGCGGGGCATCAGGCCGTGAAGTACACCTCGACGGACGCATTCTGCGATCAGGCGTGCCATGCGCACCCGCACGCAGAGCAATTCTGGATTCAGTCCGCGCACTACTCCAACCGGCACGGCATTGTGGCCCACTGCACAGATTGCCACCTGCCGCCTGGCGGGCTGCAATATATGACGGAAAAAGCGCGGCTGGGGGCGCGCGACGCGTACGCCCAACTCTTTCGCGACGTCAGCAAAATCGACTGGGCGCGGGAACGCAAGCTCGATCGCGCCGTGACGTTCACGTATGACGCGGCGTGCGTCCATTGCCACAATAACCTGTTCACCGAGGGGCTCTCCAAAGTGGAAGGCGCGCTGCCTACCGGCGAGCAGGAGACGGACGAGAAGCAAATCCGTGAGATGAGAATCGTCGCGCGCCGGATGGAAGCACATCTCTATTTCCAGCGGAATCGGGAAAGGTTGCACTGCCTTAACTGCCACCTGTTCACCGGTCATCGCATGGAGACAAAGATGGCGCCGGAAGCGATGGCTGCGGCGGTGGACGCGCAGTTTCCGCTCGCCGCAACGGAATTTCGGGACTACACGGAAGTCGTGCCAGGCTCGGGCGTGAAGTTCCACATGATCGCGGTGCCCGGCGGAACGCTGGCGGCGGGCAGCCCGGAGCTGGGCGCTTGCCGCTTACGAGACACAGGGCCTGTGCATGCCGTCAGCGTGAGCGCTTTCTGGATGGCGCAGGCCACGGTCAGCAGCCACGACCTGGAATTGTTTTCGGCTCAGCATGGATTGAAGGGGAAGCCGGGCGAGGTGACTCCGCAGCTCGCGGATGCCTACACGCATTGGTTGTCGCAGGCGACGGGGAAGAAATACCGGCTGCCTACCGAATCCGAATTGGAGTACACGTGTGTGGCCGGCGGCACCATGCCCGCTTGGGAGCGAACGGCGAGCCGGGCGGACTCGCATGTTCCCGGAATTGCGGTGGTCAATGCCTGGGAATTTTTCGACCTTCCCGGCAGCAACCCCGAACTTTGGCTTGACAGGAATGAGAACCCCGATGGTGGGGGGCTGGGCTTCCGCGGGAGTGGGGCGAGCTTCAGGGTGGTAAGGGAAGTTGAGGCGGGGTCCGCAACCACAGCCAGGAACGACCCATGAAGGAGTTGGGATCTATGAAAGACCCACACGATCACGAACTGGGCATGGACCGCCAGATTACGCGCCGCGATTTTCTGAACGGGGTGGCCATAGGGATCGGCGGGCTAGCGTTGAGCAGCTCTCTGGGCGGGTGTACACGACACGGCGGATCGGGGTCCATCGCTGCACAGAACGGCGCGGGTTACAACCCTGCGGCGGCGAGCGGAATGCGCGGCGATAACGCGGGATCGTATGAAGCCGCGCACGGGCTGCGTGACGGAACTTTTTGGCAAACCGCAGGTGCGGCGACCAATACGTATGATACATGCGACCTGATCGTAGTGGGAGCGGGTATCAGCGGACTGGCGGCGGCGCACTTCTTCCGCAAGCAGTCGGGCGCCAATGCGCGCATCCTGATTCTGGAAGCGCACGACGACTTCGGCGGGCACGCGGCGCGGAAAGAGTTTCGCGCGGGAAAGCGGATGTTGCTCAGCTACGGGGCACAGTCGATTGAGAGCCCGTCGCTTTACAGTGCGGTGTCCAAGGGCTTGCTGGCCGACTTGGGCGTCGACGTCCAGAAATTTTATCGCTACTACGACCAGAGTCTGTATCCCTCGTTAAAGATGGGGAGCGGCATTTTCTTTGACCGGGAAACGTTCGGAGAAGATCGTCTGGTGGCGGGCTTCGGCAAGATTCCTCACCGGGAATTTTTCGGCAAAGCCCCGCTCTCCGATCGAACGCGCCGGGACCTGGTGCGCATCTACAGCGAAAAAGTGGACTACTTGCCTGGTTTGACGCTAGCCCAGAAACAGGCGGTGCTGGCCCGAACCAGCTACGCCGACTTCCTCACCAAGTTTGCCAAGCTGAGTCCCGAGGTGCTGCCAATTTTCCAAACGCGCACCCACGATCTGTTCGGTGTGGGCATTGATGCGGTGTCCGCGCTGGCCTGCTTTGAAGAGGGCGATGACTACGGCTACGGGTACCCCGGGCTGGACTTCATGGGATTGGGCGCGGCAGCCGATCGCGGCGAGCACAAGCCCGATCCTTACATTTTTCATTTTCCAGATGGGAATGCTTCCATTGCCCGCTTGCTTGTGCGGTCGCTCATTCCGGAGGCCATTCCGGGCCATACCATGGAAGACGTGGTCGTTGCAAAGGCCGACTACAGCCGGCTGGACCGCGAGTCCGCGCCCGTGCGCATCCGTTTGAACAGTACCGCCGTGGGCGTGCGGCACGACGGCGACCCGGGGTCGGCGAAAGAAGTGAAGGTGACGTATGTGCACAATGGGCAACTCTTTCGGGTGCGCGGGCGCCGCTGCGTGCTGGCCTGCTACAACGGAATGGTTCCCTATTTGTGTCCGGAGATTCCCGCGAAGCAGAAGGAAGCACTGGCGTATGGCGTGAAAACCCCGCTGGTGTATTCGCACGTTGCGATTCGCAATTGGGAGTCGTTCCAGAAGCTGGGCGTGTACCAGATTGCGGCCCCCGGATGCTATCACGTGCACGCGGCGGTCGATTTTCCCGTAAGCCTGCCGGAATACAAATTTCCCAGCCGGCCGGAAGAGCCGATGATCGTGTTCATGTTGCGCACACCGTGCCAGCCGGGTTTGACGGAGCGTGAACAGCATCGCGTGGGACGCGTGGAACTTTACGACACGCCATTTGAAACCTTCGAGCGAAAGATCCGCGACCAACTCGCGCGCATGCTTGGCCCTGGAGGCTTCAATCCAGCGGAGGATATCGAGGGCATCACCGTGGGGCGCTGGGCGCACGGCTACGCCTATGAATACAACCCTTTGTTCGATCCCGATTTTGCCGAGGGCGAAGCGCCGCACGAAGTGGGACGAAAACCGATCGGGCGCATCGCGATTGCCAATTCCGACGCGGGTGCCACGGCCTATATGAATGCGGCTATCGACGAAGCCTATCGCGCAGTGCAGGAGCTCTCTCAATATCAAAGCTGAGTGGTTAATGGAATGCGGGAGCTGCGAGTTACGAGATTCGAGAACAACGATATCCAGCAGAGAATTTCTGAGGCGTCGAACGGAAGAAACGAGGTTAGTACAGGCCGGGAATGAGGCGCTTTGTGGCCTTACTGTAGGCCACGTATTCTTCGCCGAAGGCTTCGGCCATGGCGGCCTCCTCGACATGGATGCGGTAGAGAAGTGCGGCAGTCGTAGGCACAATCACGACAGCAAGACTAATCCAATTGCGGGAATGCAGGCCGACAGCAAGAAACACTAGCAGCAGGCCGAGATAAGAAGGATGCCGCACAAACCGGTAGAGTCCCGTGCGCGTGATCTGCTGCGAATCCTGAATGGCCACGTTTGAACTGAAGGATTTGCCCAGGGTGAAGATCGCGGTCCACCGGATGGCTAGGGCTACTAGCATCACAATCACGCCAGCCGTTCTCAGCGCGTGTGCGCCGCCGAGGATATTGGGCCGGGTGGCTTCGCTGATCCACTGGCATGCGGTAATGGAAGCGGTAATTACGATCCACAAGATCACCAACGAGCCCCGGTCCTGCACTTTTCCGCCGCTACGTTTGGTGTGCGTCAAGATGCCGACGAGAATCTCGGATGCAAGCCAGCCCCAGAAGAGAAGCCTCCAGAAGATCGGAAAGGTCATCGTGTCTCCAGAGTTGAAGTCTAGGTCCGCATGGTCCAACTCATGTCATACATCAGGGCAGGCGAAGTAGGAAAGTACGGGGAGCCAAATTGAGCTGCGCGTGATTTGGGGCTTGCTTGTGAGGGCTAAGGGGGCGGCCCTATAATTGTGCGTTATGCAACCAGGAGGCAGAGACACCATGGCGACAGCGAAAGCGAAATTGAAGGTGAAGGAATTCACAAACGAGCCATTTATCGATTTTTCAAATGCAGCGAATCGAAAAAAGATGGAGAAGGCGCTGGCGAAGGTGAAGGCGGAGTTTGGGCGCGAGTACCCGATGTGGATCGGCGGGAAGAAGGTGATCACAGCGGGGAAAAGGAAGTCCACGAACCCGTCGCGGCCCTCGGAAGTGATCGGCGTGTTCCAGGATGCGTCGAAAGAGCAGGCGATCGAGGCCATTGAGGCGGCCAACAAGTATTTCGACGTGTGGAAGAAGGTGCCGGCGCAGCAACGCGCAAAGTATTTATTCAAGGTGGCGTCGCTCGTCCGCCAGCGGAAGTACGAGCTGGACGCGCTGGTCTGTTATGAGGTGGGGAAAACCTGGTTTGAGGCCGAAGCGGACGTTGCGGAGGCGATCGATTTTTGCGAGTTTTACGGGCGTGAGATGCTGCGGCTGGGGCAGCCGCAGAAATTGACGCCGATGCGCGGCGAGCGGAACTACCTGGCGTACATCCCGCTGGGCGTTGGCGCCGTTATTCCGCCGTGGAATTTCCCGTGCTCCATCATGGCAGGACTCACGGTGGCTTCCCTGGTTACGGGAAATACCGTGGTGCTGAAGCCGGCTTCGGATGCGCCGACGATTGCGGCGAAATTCGTGGACATCCTGTTTGAAGCGGGAATTCCGAAGGAAGCCGTGCAGTTTATTACGGGGTCGGGCGCGGCGGTGGGCGACACCATCGTGCAGCACCCAAAGACGCGGTACATCGGGTTCACCGGTTCGAAGGAAGTCGGCTTGCGGATTGCGGAACTGGCGGCGAAACCTTCGCCGGGGCAGATCTGGATCAAGCGCACCGTGCTGGAAATGGGCGGCAAAGACGGGATGATCGTGGACGAAGAGGCGGACATTGACGCAGCAGTGGAAGGGACGGCGCAGGCCGCGTTTGGATACCAGGGACAGAAATGCTCGGCGTGCTCGCGCGTGATCGTGAGCGAGAAAGTGTACGACACATTCCTGAACAAACTGGTGGAGCGGACGAAGAAGATCAAGGTGGGACCGACCGACGACCCGATCAACTACATGGGGCCGGTAATTAGTGAAACGGCGATGAAGGGAATCCTGAACTACATCGAGGTTGGGAAAAAGGAAGGACGCTTGTTGACGGGCGGCGGACGCGCGCCGGGCGATGGGTACTTCCTGGAGCCCACGATTATCGCGGATGTGGATCCGAAGGCGAGGCTGGCGCAGGAAGAAGTCTTTGGACCGGTACTGACGGTGATCAAGGCGAGGAACTTCGATCATGCGATGGAGATTGCGAATAACACCGAGTTTGGGCTGACCGGCGCGGTGTACTCGAAAAATCCGAAGAAGATTCGCCGCGCGGAGGAAGAGTTCCACGTGGGGAATCTGTATCTGAACCGGAAGTGCACGGGAGCGATGGTAGGAGCGCATCCGTTCGGCGGATTCAATATGAGCGGGACGGACTCGAAGAGCGGCGGCAAGGATTATTTGCTGCTGTTCCTGCAGGGTAAAGCCGTGGCGGAGAAGGTCAAGTAAGAGCCGAACAGGGAACCGTAACACAGAGGGCACTAACGGAAGAACACAGAGGTCAGAGACGAACGAAGAGGGCGGATGAAGAATCCGCCCTTTTTTATTTTGTAGATGCCTGATCGGGCGCCGAGTAACCGCGAGCCCGGAGGATGTCCTCGCGTTCCAGATAGGGGTAATCCTGCAATACATTTTCAACCGTTCGGCCCGCACCGATTTGTCCTACGACATTTCCCACCGTGACGCGCATGCCGCGGATACAAGCTTTGCCGCCCATAACTCCGGGCTCTTGAGTGATGCGGTCAAATTGCTTCATTTTTGGCTTCCCCGCTGGAGACTAATTTTAGCACGCGGTAGATGGGATAGCTGCAGGCCAGGGCGACGAGGGTGAAGATGCTGTTGGTGCGGTCTTCGCGGATGGCTTCGATGAGGAAGCCGATCGAGCCGAGGAGCGCGAGGGCGGTGGTCCAGGGATAGCCCCAGGCGCGATAGGGTCGGGGCATTTCGGGATCGCGGAGGCGGAGCAGAAACATCGAAGTGAAGGAGAGCAGGTAGTTGGTGACGAAGAAAAAGGCCAGCATGGCGATGACGCGCTCGAAGCTGAAGACGGCAAAGGCCACGCCGACGAGAGCGCTGAGGAGAAGGCCGAGAGTGGGCGTGCCGCCCTTGTTGATGCGGGAGACGCTGCGGAAGAAGAGGCCGTCGCGGCTCATGGCGTAGATGACGCGGGTGCCCATAAGGTGTAGGGCGTTGAGGGAGCTGAAGAGAGCGAGAACCATGATGGAGCGGAACACCGTGTCGCCATGCGGCCCGAAGACGCGCTGGGCGGCGAGCCCGAGAGAGAAATTGTTGCCGGCAATCACGCTCATCGGGAGGACGTAAAGCACGGCGGCGTTGATGAGCAGGTAGATGACCACGACGGAAAAGAGGCTGGCAAAAATGGCGCGAGGGACCAGGTGGCCGGGATTCTTGATTTCATCGCCGAAGTAGATGATGCCGTCCCAGCCGTCGTACGTGTAGATGGTGGCCTGAATGCCGAAAAGGAGAGCAGTGATAAGGGCCGCGCCGACGGGGATGACGACAGGAGCGGCGCTCTGGGCGAGCGGGGCGGCTTCGGCAACGTGACGCACGTGGCCACCCATGGTGAAGCAGGCGATGACCATGACGAAGAAGACCAAGCCCTTGAGGACGGTAGTGAAGTTCTGCACCTTGCTGCCCATGCTTATGCTTCTCCACTGCAGCAAGGCGAAGAGAACGATCACGGAAACGGCGGTGATCTTGATGCGCATGGCGCCGTCCATGATGGGGAAGATGTGCGCCATGTACTCGCCGACGACGATGCCAACGGCGCCAGTGGTGCCGCAGGTGGAGAGCCAGTCGCTCCAGCCGACGATGAAGCCCGCATAGTCGCCGAGGGCGCGGCGGGAAAAGTTGTACTGGCCGCCGCTTTTTGGGATGGCGGCACCGAGTTCAGCAAGCTGGAAAGCGCTGACGAGGGCGTAAAAGGCGCCGCCGAACCAGACGCTGAGGAACAACCAGTGATTGGGGAGGCGCGCGGCGATGTCGCCCGGAGTGCGCACGATGCCGGCGGAGATGGCATTGCCGACGGCGACGGCGATACCAAAGCCGACGCCGAGGATTTGCAGGAGCTTGCCGCGGTCCTTGCGGAAGCGAAGGGTCGGCGTGGCTGGGTCGGCAGAAGAAGTGTCAGCAGGCAGCGGCAAAGGGAAGTCTCAAGGTCCTTGGGGAGTACGCGCCATCATACGTTCGCGGAGCAAAAAAGCAAACTGGAAATGAACGCGAGAAGCTACGAGCTCAACAGAAAGGCGCTGGCCCGAGTGACGGCCGCCTCCTCCTTGCGGGAAAGACAATATTGCGGAGTTGCTTACGTTGTGAAAGCGGCGGCAAGCCGCCGCACTCCAAGTTGTTCGGCCGCGCCTCCCGCGTGGCGTTTGGCAAACCAGGATCAGGCGAGAAGTTCGGATTTCGGCGGCTTCTTGGCCTGCGCGGGAGGAAGAATGGTCAGCTCATTTGCGGGATGCGGGGATTGCGGGAATCGTCGGTGAGGTCAAGGGCAAGTTCGCGGGAGGAGGAAGAGTCGGCGAGGCGGATTGAGGCGCAATCGTTTACGATCCAGTCGGCACCACCAGCAAGGAGTTCCGGGTCGCGGGTGGTGGTGCGGATGGCGAGGACGCGGCAGCCAGCGGCTTTGCCGGAGCGGACGCCGGAAGGGGCGTCTTCGACGACGATGCACTGGCCAGGAGGGAGGCGGAGGGCGGCGGCACCTTTGAGATAGGGCTCGGGATCGGGTTTGCCATGCTGGATGTCGCTGGCCGTGACCATGTGGCGAACGAGAGGAAGCATGCCCGCGGCACGAAGACGGACTTCGGCGAGTTCGCGGACGGCGGAGGTGACAACCGCGAAGCGGTCCGGCGGGACTTGGGAGAGCAATTGGGCGGCGCCGGGCAGAGCGACAACGTCCGCGACGTCGTCGATTTCGGCTTGTTGCATCCGAAGGTCTTCAGCGAGGTGGGCTTCGGGTGAGGCGTGGGGGAGGAGTTCCTGGATGCTGACGAGGCTGGGGCGGCCGTGGGCGTGCTTGACAACATAGTCGGGGTCGAAACCGTGTTCGTCGGCCCAGGCTTTCCAGACACGGGCCACGGCAGGGGTGGAATCAACGAGAACGCCGTCCATATCGAAGAGCAGGGCCGAGCAGAGGATACGGGTCATTGGGCTCCAGGGATTCGAAACAGATATTGTGGCGTGAAAGCCGGCGGAGGGGAAGGGCGAGGACGGCACTGATAGACCGAGCACATCCAGTCGGCCAAGATACCGGGCCGATTGCCCAGGCACGCTTGGAAGGGTTGACGCTGCTGACGGCGGACACGATTTTCCGCAAATACGAAGTGGAGCAAATCTTTTGTAGTAAATAAAATGGAAATGCCTTCAGTCTAAGTGGTCCTTCTCCCACAGGCGGAAGCCGCCGCGGAAGGCATTGCCATTGCTACCAAGCCGGGCACCCGGGGGAATGCGCTGCAATTTTTTGCTGTTGCCACCGCCGAGGACCACGTAATCGGCTTCCAGAGCGCTCTTCAGTTTTTTGACGACCCTGGCAACATGCTTGCGCCATTTATTTTTGCCCAGGCGTTCAATCCCGCGCAGGCCGAGGTAGTCTTCGTAGGTCTTGCCCTTTTTGTAAAGCAGGTGGGCCAGTTCCATGGGCTCAAGAACGCCGTCCACAATCATCGCCGATCCAAGACCCGTGCCCAGGCCGAGAAACAGCATGGAGCCTCCCTGGTAACTGCCCAGGGCTTGCATCGCAGCATCGTTGATGACTTTGACGGGGCGCCCAAAGGCTTTGGCGAAATTGAAATTCATCCAGCCGCCGCCCAGATTGTGAGGTTCCCGCAGGGGGTGGCCATTGGCGATGGGGCCGGGATAGCCGAGCGAAATGCGCTCGTACTGCCAATCACGAGTGGCGGCTCTGACCAGCTTGACCATTTTTTCGGCGGTCATTGCGGGTCCGGAGATGAATTTTCGCGGCTCCGATTGCCCCGTAGCGAGCATTTTCACGTGCGTGCCGCCAACGTCGACGACCAGGGTCTTGTGAGATTTTCTTTTTCGGGCAGTCTTCATCCTGATCCTTTGACTGGGCGAAGGTCCCGTAAAATTCAGGGCCGCTCAAAAGTTAGCCTCAGACTGTGCCTTTCCCGCAGCAGATGTCAATAGTTTCGCGCGCGCCGAGGAAGGAAAACGCAAAGCTGTGGCCGCTGTTCTTGGAAGTGAAAACAGTGAAGCTGGAAAAGTGAGGGAAGGAGGTTGACACGGGTCAGATTGGGGTGGGAGATGGGATTTGAACCCACGACTTTCGGTGCCACAGACCGACGCTCTACCAACTGAGCTACTCCCACCACTTGTCGTTAGTTTAGCATGACCCAGGAGCACGGGAAAACGTGCCGCGAATTGATTGGGAGGTGGGGGAAGAAGGATATCAGCGATCAGGAACCAGCGGCAAGCGACAAGCAATCCGAGATTGGCCATCGGGAACCTGGGGCAAAGGACAGCCGTCAGTGGGCAGCCGGGCGGAGGGGGGCGCAACTCCGGGAGGGTTTCTGGGTTAAATGGAGCGAAGGTGATTTGGAGGAAGATGAAACACCGGAACCCTTTCGCGTTGGACAGGATGTCCAGGAAAGGGTGCTGGGGATCGGGGAAAGTGATGAGATATCTAAAATACTTAGTTTTACTGGGCATCTTGCTGATGAGCGCGGGCTACGCACAGGCGCAAGTCAGGGTGGGTATTGGAGTTGGCCCGGTGTATGCCGGGATTGGCGCTGCGCCCGTTTGCGCTTATGGATACTACGGATATTACCCGTATGATTGTGCGCCCTACGGCTACTATGGGCCGGACTATTTTGTGGGCGGCGTGTTTATCGGCGCGGGGCCCTGGTATCACGGCTGGTACGGACGCGGTTACTATGGCCGGCCCGGGTGGGCATACGGCCGCGGGGGATATGGCTACGGTCGTGGGGGATATGGCAATAGGCCGGGATATGCCTACGGTCGTGGTGGGGGATATGGAAATCGCCCAGGGTACGCCAATAGGGGCGGTGCGGGGCGCGGCTATGGCGGTGGCGGCTTCCGCGGCAACAGTGCGGGCGCAATCCACGGCGGTGGCGGCTCCCGCGGTAACGGCGCGAGCGCATTCCACGGTGGTGGCGGCTCCCACGGTGGTGGCGGGTCCCACGGCGGTGGCGGCTTTCATGGTGGTGGGGGCCACGGAGGCGGCCACAGGTAAATCGAATCAGTTGGTCTAGGAGAAATACGAACGGCTGGCAGCAAGTGCTGTCAGCCGTTTCTTTATTTGGCGGGGGGGATATCAGCGATCAGATATCAGCGATCAGGAGGCAAGAGGGGGACCGGTTGCGATTGTGCGTAAATGGGGTCCAGCGTGCTGGACCCCTACGGGTGGCGGGAGCGATTGTCGGATTTGCTCTTAACGAGGAGGAAACGCGGGGCGGGTGCGAGGAAAAATGGGGGGGAGGAGTTGATAGACTGGGGCAAGGGAAGCGTGTCCCCGCGCATGAACCCGCAATCGTCGGATCGCATCCATTTCGATTTGCAGCTCACCTACGCGCGACCGGTGGTCGCGATGCTGGCGGTGCTGTGCCTGATGGAGTTGCGGGCGGCGCGGGAAGTCGGGCGGCCGCTCTCATTTCTGGTGGCGTATTTCGTTGTGGCAATGGTGATCCTGCCGCTGGAGCGGGCGCTGCGGCGGTACAACTGGAGGTTGCCGCTGCTGTGCGACATCCTGGTGGCAGGAGTGTTCCTGTACATTTCGCCGGAACTCCTGCCGGCGTGGTTCCTGCTATTTTTCATCGCGTTCGTGGCGGCGTACCGGTGGAGCCTGCGATTTTCGTGCTTCCTGTGTTTCGGGCTGTTGCTGTTGGGGCTGGCGCTTTCCATGCACCGGGGCGCACCGGGAGCGCCAACGAAAGACCTGCTGTACTCGATTTCGTTTTTTGCGGCATCGTTTCTGGGAGCCGCAGGCATGGCGTTTCTGGGGGACCGCAACCGCCGGTTTGCCTGGCAACAATCGTTCCTGACGCGGCTGGCAAACACCATGCACGTGGACCTGGGACTCTCGGAATCGCTGCGATTGCTGCTGGAAGAGCTGTGCGGGGAATTCCAGACCGAAGAGGCGCTTCTGGCATACCGCGACGTTGATCTGGAGCGCATTTTTCTGTGGCAACTGAAATCGGGCGAAAGCGAGCGGTTGTCCCCGGAAAATCTTCCGCTGATGCGCGCGGACGGATTTCTGCTGGATGATATGGAAGCGTCGCTATGCTGGAATTCTCTGGAAGGCCGCGGCGCGGGATTTGGCTGGGACCGGCGGAACGGCCAGGCGCTGAAAATCGTGCCGCGGGTGCCGGGTCCGACGCTGCAGGAATTCGGTATCAAGGATTTCCTGAGCGTGGCATTCGATCAGGATGAGCACCCGGCGGGGCGGCTATTCCTGGTGAATCGCCGGCCGGGCCGCGCGGGGTTTGTGAAAGCGGATCTGGAGTGGTTTGAGCGCATCGCGCGGCACGTGAGCTCGTCCATCGAAAACGTATTTCTGTTGCGGCACTTGCGGGCGCGGGCGATTGAGGCGGAACGTTCGCGGATTTCGCGCGACTTGCACGACGGGATTTTGCAGACACTGCTGAGCATCGAGATTCAGATTGACGTGCTGCGACGTAAGGCGGCCACGCAACCGGACCAGGTGGGGCCGGGGTTGGCGTCGCTGCAGCAGACGGTAAAGAACGAGGGCGGGGAATTGCGGCATATGGTGACGGACCTGCGGCCGCTACGGGTGCAGTCGGCGGACATGGTGGACCTGATGAGGGGATTCGCGGAGAGGTTCCGGAACGAGTCCGGATTGGCGCTGGATTTACTGATTGATTCCGTGGAATTGCATGCTCCGGACCGGGTTTGCCGCGAGCTTTTCCAGATTTACCGTGAAGCACTCAACAACATAAAAAAGCATGCCAAGGCTTCCCATGTCGTGGTAAAACTGTCGCAGGACGATAGCCGGCTTGCTCTGGTGGTGGACGACAACGGCGAAGGATTCAGCTTTGCCGGGCGATTCACTGGGGATGAGCTAGACCGGCTGCGACTGGGTCCTATTTCCATCAAGGAAAGAACGCGCACGGTCGGCGGAGTCTTGACCGTTGAATCAAACCCGGGTCATGGTGCGCGTCTAATGATCGAGGTACCGCTCGGCTGATATGGCAAAGACGAAACAGCAGATACGCATACTGATGGCGGACGATCACGCGATCTTCCGCGACGGCCTCCGCAAGCTGCTTGACGGCGACGATGAGATCACCATTGTTGGCGAAGCGCAGAACGGCACCGAGTGCATCAAGCTCCTGGCCAAGCTGAAGCCGGATATCTTGCTGCTGGACTTGCGGATGCCGGACAAAGACGGGCTGGCGGTGCTGGAAGAAGTGAATTTCGACCAGATGCCCACGCGCGTGATCGTGCTGACCGCGGCGGAGGACGACCGCGACGTCGTGCGGGCGATGCGCCTGGGGGCGCGCGGCGTGGTGTTGAAACAGTCCGCCACGGACCTGCTGGTCAAGAGCATTCACCGCGTACACGCAGGCGAAATCTGGCTGGACAACCGCATGACCGCGGAGGTCATGAAGGCGTTCGCGAAGTCTTCCGAGTCCGGGCCAAGGCGAGAGAAGCCGCTGCTCTCCGACCGCGAAAAGGAAATCGTGCAACTGGTGGCGCAGGGGTTCCGGAACAAGGAAATCGGGGAGAAGCTTTTTATCTCCGAGCAGACGGTGAAGAATCACCTGCACAATATTTTTGACAAGCTGGGCGTGTCCGACCGGCTGGAACTGGCGCTGTACGCGATTCACCATCGCTTGATTGACCATTCCTAGGAAAAAACAAAAACACTGACAAGAAGCGCGTTGCGAAGGGCTACGCCAGGGGATTGGCGCGCGCGGATGTAGGTAGGCCGAGGAAGGCCGGGGAAGCCAAGCGTAATGAGTGAGTTACAGCGGCCGGCCAAAACCACGAAATTAGCGGATTTTCGGAAATTAGGACGGGGGTTTACCCGTCCTAGTACATTGGTACCTTTTTGGCCGGGAACGATTTTGAATCCCGAGTTCTATTGTTCCCTGGCCCCACCCCAGCTACACTCGTTACTTCAAACATGGAGGTTTCCTTGACTGGGTCCGAGCGCCGCACCACACAGAGGTTTTCCATGCGGCTGCCGCTCACCGTGAGATGGACCACAGGCGCGGCAGTTGGCGAAACAATAACGGAATCCCGTGATGTCAGCTCCCGCGGGGTTTATTTCTTCCTATCCAAGGATGTCAAAGAAGGCTCGCCCGTCGAGATTCTGCTGACATTGCCCAATGAAATCACTCTGGCCGGACCGGTGCGCGTGCGCTGCCTGGGCCGCGTGCAGAGGACGGAACCCCGCGATGAAGGTGCAATTGGGGTGGTCGCGGCGATCGAGCGGTACGAGTTTCTGCGCGGCACCGAAGAAATGTAGTTGGCGGAATTGCGCGAATAGAGATTCGGTACAAGTTCCTTGCTCGCTCACTGCGGAGGCGGGCAGGAATAGCCGGGGTGCCTCGGCCCCTCAGCGGAGCGCCCCGGCAGTCGTTTGTTTGGAAGCGGTCAGGGTCGTGCCGAAGTCGAAAGTCAAAAGTTGAAAGCCAGATAGCGCGCCTCCCTTCTTCGCCTCCTCTCGCAGATCCCCCTCTGAGAAACCCAAGGTTTAATTCCCCGTCTCTTCATGCCATTATGTGCGCGATTCATGTTCACCGACTTCTTGTGTTCGCGGGTCCCGTGCTGTAGCGGGTGTCGCTTGGTATAGAGGACAAAAAGAAAGCCCCATACTCTCCCGGACGGGAGAGCATGGGGCAATTCCGGATCCGGCAGGGGCTTTACCTGGCGTTCTTGTTGGCAGCTTCCGCCGCTTCTTTCAGCTCATTGTTCACTTGCTCGAGCAGCTCTTTAGCCTTTTGGGCGTGCCCGTGCATGTCCCACTCGTTGGCCTTTTGCGCTTCTATGATTTTTTCATAGGCCTGGGTGGAGAGACGCTGTGCGGCGGCCAGATTCGGATGGCGTTTCCCACTGACGTTGTCTTTCGGCATTTGCGCCAGGACCACACCGCCGCCAAGCAACACGGCAAGCAGGGCGCTGACTACTAATGATCTCTTTGTCATAGTTTTCTCCTCTGATGAGATTAAGTTCTTTTCAACGAAGCTCCGCAGGGTTGGGCGACAACCTCCTTCGTTGAGCATTGCAACCACTCTACGCTAAGCGAAAGAGGGGCCATGAGGAAAGCGGGCGACTGTTGCCAGTTCGTAACGCGGCAGTGCAAAGCAGAGTGCTCTTCAGGTGTCGCCTGTACTTTGGGTCAGGCGATTTCCGCGGGCTCATAGGCGATGATGGATTGAGCCCCGCCCCCCGGGAAATTTCACAGGCCTTTTGGTGACAAGGCGACAGGAAAGTGTGCCATGCCGGAAACGCCGGCGAATCAACACAAAGAAGACCCCAACTATCATTCCACCGAGCGCGTGGTGGAGCGCCTGGCGACGCCGAAAGAACTAGCGGAGTTTGGAACGATCAGGCCCGATCCGCAGATTGAAGCGAAGATTCTCGCGCTCCTGGGAGCGGAGTTGAGGGAAGAGGAATTGCCGGAAGGACAGCCGCCAGAAGCGAAACAGCCTGAGATGGTGATTGAGGTGCGGAAGCCAGCGATTGTCGAAGTGCCGTTCGAACCGCCTGCGGCAAACACAGTAAAGACGGCGAGCGATCCGGGCGAAGTCATTCCTGAAAAAACGGAGATCCTTAAGGAGAGCCTAGAAGAAACGCCGGCTGAATCCCGAACGGCGGGCTCGGATTTGCTGGTATTTGCGGAGGTGCTGGACCAGCATCGCCAATGGGTGGAGAGCGGGGGTAACGCAGGCGCACGAGGCGATTTTGCGGGGGCGGACCTGGCGGGAGCTGATCTGACGGGTGTGAATTTGCAGGGCGCGCAACTCCAGAAAGTGAATTTGCGTGGCGCGGACCTTTCCATGGCGAATTTGCGCGGGGCGAATCTGGTGGAGGCAGACCTTCGCGAAGCCAATCTGCTGGGAGCGGAATTCTCGGGCGCGAACATGATGGGCGCGAATCTCTATGGCGCGCAGGGGTTGTGGTCCGGGCGTTTGGGTGGAGCGAACCTGTTCGACGCGACGCTGCCGGAGGCGGTTTCCGCGCACGACGGCGGCAAAACGATTGCCCAAGCGACGCAGTCGGCGCGCGGGTTTTACCTGCTGGTGATCGGACTGTGTCTGGCTACGTGCGTACTGGTGGGGCTGACGACGGATGTGCGGCTGCTGCTGGACCTTTCCGCGACGCCGACTTCGCGGATTCCGAATATTCTGCCGTTGCAGGGATTCTATCTGGGGGCGCCGCTGCTGCTGACGGTATTGTTTTTGCGGCTGCAGTTCCTGCTGTTGCGTTTGTGGGGGAGCATAGCAGCGCTGCCCGCGGTGTTTCCGGATGGGCAGACGCCGGAAAAGGATGGACGCTGGTATTTGGTGGGAGCGATCCGGCCGCACTTGCGGTGGTCACGCGATCCGCGGTCGCCGATGGCACAGGTGGAAAGCGCGATGGCCCGGCTGTTGGTGTACTGGGCCGTGCCCGCCGTCCTGTTTTTCCTGTGGCTGCGTTATCTGGTGATGCAGGACTATCGCGGGACGCTGTTGCACGTGTTCCTGATAACGCTGGCGAGCGCGGCGGCTTGCGGAACGCCGCGGATTGCGGCGCGGGTGCTGCGGCCGGGCGACTGGAGCGATGAAAGCACGCCGCATTTCCTCAGGGATGTACTCTCGGCATTGCGGGGGCCGTTGGCGGCGGGGTTGGTGCTCTTCCTGCTCTCGTTGGGCGTGATTCGTGGTTTGCCGGCAGACCCGAATATACGGCCCGAAGTGAGCCAGGGTGATCCACGGCGATGGGCGGCCACGGCGTTTCGATCGGTGGGCTTCCGGCCGTACGCGGATATTACCGAGGAGAGCGTCGAAGGGATACCAGTGAAGACAGGGAATGGCGAAGCGGGTACGAGCGATGCGCCGGGGCCACGACTCAACGAGATCAACTTGCGGTTCGCGCGGGGCTATCGGGCCGAGTTTGCCAATGCGCGGATGTGGCGGGCAAATCTGGAAGGTGCGAGCCTTTCCGAAGCGGATTTTCGCGGCGTGAACTTGCGGGAGGGAGTGCTGCGGTCGGCAAATATGGACAAACTGCAGGCGAGCAAGACGAACCTGGTTTCGGCGGACGCGCAGGGAGCGAACTTTGCGGGCGCGGATTTCCAGAGTGCCGACATGTCTTACGCGAACTTGGCAGGAGCAGTGCTGACAACGGCAAATCTTGCGCGGGCGACGCTGTACGCGGTGAATCTGCGGCAGGCGAACCTGCTGCGGGCGGATTTGTCGCATGCGGATCTGCGTGACGCAAAAGCGGAGCTGGCGGTGTTTTCGCTGGCCACGCTGGAACAGACGGATTTGTCGGCGGCGAAACTGGCGGGCGCGAACATGAGCGGGGCGCAGTTCAAGGGAACCATACTGCTGGAAGCGGACCTCTCGAAGACGGATTTGCGGGGGGCCTCTTTCGTCGGGGCAATCCTCCGCCAGGCGCATCTGGATAGCGCTAACCTGGAAGGAGCGGACCTGCGCGGGGCGCTGGGACTGGAAGCGAGACAGGTGTGCTCGACGCAAGGTTGGCGCGGCGCGCAGTTGGATGCGGACGTGCACACGGCGACCGAACAGTTGTGCGGGACGCCGCAAGCAAGTCCTAAGCCGTAAAAGCCCTGCGAATCTACGGAAATACTGGCCGCCATCGGCGGCCCGATCCATCTTTTTTGTACTCATCCACATAGATCGTCATCAGTTGCTGCATTTCGTTCCGGTACAGCCCAATCTTGAAATGGACATAACCATGGGCTTTACCCAACATTGCGGTGATACGCTGGAGGGCGAACTCAGAACAAACCAGCCCGATATGGTTTGAAAGGTGGTGAGCGATGAGTACCGAACAGTCTCAAGGCAAGCGGGAAATGCCCGCTGCTGAAGCAATCAGTGTCGCGGGAATGGTGAATTACCAGGATGGGGCGGTGGTCAGCCGGGCGCTCATCAATCGTCCGGCGGCAACGATCACGCTGTTCGCCTTCGACGAAGGGCAGGGCTTAAGCGAACATACCGCGCCGTTTGATGCCCTGGCGCAGGTGCTGGAGGGCGAAGCGCAGATCACGGTTTCCGGGAAGCCATTGGTGACGAAAGCCGGCCACGCCGTGCTCATGCCCGCCAACCAGCCGCACGCGTTGAAAGCGCTGACGCGATTCAAAATGCTGCTGACGATGATCCGCTCGCAGGAACGATAGGAGAATCGCGGGTGGCGGTTTGGGGAGGACGGTGTGCCGCGAAGAGAAAAGCGGGTGTCTGGGTGGGGTTGGTGCGTGATTGCTAGAGGGACACTTTTGCGGAGCTGCTTACGGCGTAAAAGCAGCGGCAAGCCGCCGCACTCCAAAAGGCTTTACGATCTGTTGGTCAGAGATGTGGGGCGAATGAAAAACGGGGCGCAGACAATCTGCGCCCCTTTTCAAAAATAAGTTGGATTTCGCTTACGGGATCGTAACTTCCTTGCTGAGGTACACGTCCTGAATCGAGTTCAGCAGCTTCACGCCCTCCGCCATCGGGCGTTGGAACGCCTTGCGTCCGCTGATCAAGCCGGTGCCGCCGGCGCGCTTGTTGATGACCGCGGTGGCCACGGCTTCCTCGAAATCGTTGGCACCGGAAGCGCCGCCACTGTTGATCAAGCCGGCGCGGCCCATGTAGCAGTTGGCCACCTGGTAGCGCGTCAGATCGATCGGGTGATCGCTGGTCAAATCGGAATAAATGCGCTTGTCGAACTTGCCATAGCTGGAACCGCCGTTGTTCAGCGCCTGGTAGCCGCCGTTATTTTCCGGGAGCTTCTGCTTGATGATGTCGGCTTGGATGGTTACGCCGAGGTGATTGGCTTGTCCGGTGAGGTCGGCGGAAACGTGATAGTCCTTGTCCTTTTTGAAGGCGCTGTTGCGAAGATAGCACCACAACACGGTGGCCATGCCCAGTTCGTGAGCCTTGGCGAAGGCCTGGCTGATCTCGACGATCTGGCGAGTGCTCGGGTCGGAGCCGAAATAGATCGTGGCGCCCACTGCGGCCGCGCCCATGTCGTAAGCCTCCTCGACGGTGCCGAAGAGCACCTGGTCAAAGCGGTTGGGGTAGGTCAGCAGTTCGTTGTGGTTGATCTTCACGATGAAGGGGATCTTGTGGGCGTACTTGCGCGCCACGGAGCCCAGCACGCCGAAGGTCGAAGCAACGGCGTTGCAGCCGCCCTCGATCGCCAGCTTCACGATATTCTCGCCGTCGAAGTAGTCCGGGTTCTTGGCGAAGCTCGCGCCGCCGGAATGCTCGATGCCCTGGTCCACAGGAAGAATGGACAGGTAACCGGTGCCGCTGAGCCGCCCGTTGAAGAACATGCGGTGAAGATTGTTCAACACACGCAGATTGCGATCGGACGCCGCGTAAACCCGGTCAATGAAATCGGGGCCGGGAAGATGCAGCCGTTCCTTGGAAATCTTGGGGGACTTGAAGCCCAGGAGGGATTCCGCCTTTGCGCCCAAGAGTTGTTCAATTGCACTTGTAGTTGCTGTTGCCATGGTTCTCTCCTCAATTTAGTCGCGAATTCCGGTTGCGAGCAGCGCTCCCGCGGCCTGGTCCACCAGCCAGAGCAGCTTGCCGTGCGCTGGCTGAATCAATTGCGCCGGAAGCTGCTCCGGCTCATAGGGTCCTTCCAAAACCGCTTTCAAGGCCGGAGCCTTGTCTGCGCGAGTGACCAGAAAAATTACCCGGTTCGCCTGGTTGATGGCGGGAGCGGTGAGCGTGATGCGCTCCGTATAGAGTTTTCCTACCCAGTTGCGAACCACAATGCGATCGGCCGGAGCGTGTAGAGCTTTCGTACCCGGGAAGAGCGAAAGGGTGTGGCCTTCGTCACCCATGCCGAGCAGGACCAGATCGAAGCGAGGAAACTCGCCTTTCTCTATTATAAAGTATGCGCGAAGAGCCTGCTCATATTCCAGTGCTGCTTTTTCGGTGTCCGCATACTCGCCCTTAATGCGGGTGATGCGCGAGGCCTTTACCAGCGCCTTGGAAAAGAGGGTTTCGTTGGCCATGCGGAAGTTGCTGTCGGCATGATCGGGCGGCACGTGGCGTTCGTCGCCGAAAAAGAAATGAATTTTTTCCCAGGGGAGCCGCACGCGCAGGGCGGAATCCTCCGCAAGCAAGGAATAAAGGCTCTTGGGCGTGGAGCCGCCGGAAAGCGCAACCGTGAAGGAATCGGATTCAGCGACCGCTTCCGTGGCCGCCTGGACGAACAGCTCCGCGGCGCGGCGCGTGATCGCCGCAGCGTCCGGCAGAATCCGCACTTCGCTTTCGGCGGGGCCGGCCATCAGGGCGTACCTACTTTGTCCTTGTCATGGGATGCGTGGAGGCCGTGCAGATCAACATCTTCCTCGCCAATGCGGCGCCAGGAGCGGCCGTCGCGTTCGAGAAGTTCTTCCGCTTCGACGGGGCCCCATGACCCGGCGGCGTAATTCGGAAAGCCGCGGGCCGGAAGCGCGCGCCACACATCGATGATGGGCTGGATCACATTCCAGCCTGCCTCGACCATGTCCGCGCGCTGAAACAGCGTGGCGTCTCCCGCCATGCAGTCGCGCAACAACCGCTCGTAGCCCGTGCCATGCTCCGCGCCAAAGTAAGTAGCGTAGTCGAAATCCATATTGACCAGACCGAGCCGCATCACGGAACCCGGCACCTTCGCGCCGAAGCTGAGCGAGATGCCTTCGTCCGGCTGAATGTGAATGACCAGACGGTTGGTTTCCAGATTGCGCACGGCGGTATTGCGGAACAACACGAACGGCGTGCGCCGGAACTGGATGACGATCTCCGTGGCGCGCATCGCCAGACGTTTTCCCGTGCGCAGGTAAAACGGCACGCCCGCCCAACGCCAGTTGTCAATCAGCAGCTTCAGGGCGACGTATGTCTCCGTATTCGAATCGTGGGCCACGTCCGGTTCATTACGATAGCCCACCACGCGCTGCGCATCCGCGGTGCCGTCGGCATATTGGCCGCGGACCATGCAGGTCAGTACATCCTCGGGGCTGAGCGGCTGGACGGCGTGCAGGACTTCAGCCTGCTTGTTGCGCACTTCGTCCGCCTCAAAGGAGATGGGCGGCTCCATCGCGGTCATGGTCAGGAGTTGGAACAGATGATTGGGCACCATGTCGCGCAACGCGCCGGCCGTTTCGTAAAAGGCGCCGCGATGCTCCACGCCGACGGTTTCGGCGGCGGTGATCTGCACGTGATCCACGTAATTGCGGTTCCACAGGGGCTCGATGATGTTGTTGGAAAAACGGAAGACCATGACGTTTTGCACGGTCTCCTTGCCGAGATAATGATCGATGCGGTAGATCTGCTTCTCGCTGAGAACCTTCTTGAGCTCCGCGTTCAACTGGCGCGCGGAGTCCAGGTCATGGCCAAAGGGCTTTTCGACGATAACCCGCGCCCAGTTGCCGTTTTCCTCTTGCGTCAAGCCCGCAGCGCCGAGTTGTTGAACGACGGGCGAAAAGAATCTCGGTGCGACAGCGAGGTAGAAGAAGCGGTTCCCGGCGATATTGTGCTGTTTTTCCGCGTCCACAATCTGCTGCTTCAGCCGTTGGAACGCCCCCGCATCCTGAAACTCTCCCTTGATGTAGTAGATGCGCTCGGCGAGCCATTCCCACATCTTCAAGTCGATGGCCTCCGGCGCGAATTTCGGAATCTCCTCACCAAGAATCTTGCGGAAAGATTCCGTGGTGTAGTCGTTCATCGCGAATCCCACGATCGCGAATTGCTTGGAAAGCAGATTCTCCTGCGCGAGGTTGATGAGCGCGGGAATGAGTTTGCGCTTGGTCAGGTCTCCGGTAGCGCCGAAGATGACCATGACGCATGGCGCGGCCTCGGTGGTGGTGTCCACGTGATTCGTGCTCATCGATAGGTGTCCTGTCTACAGGCTGTCGGCCATTGGCCTTGCCGCTCAGTGCCCGGATTTCTTTTCGACGTGTCCGCCGAACTGGAACCTCATGGCGGAGAGTATCTTTGCCGCGAAATCGTCTTCGCCGCGCGAAGCAAAACGCTGGTACAACGATGCCGTCAGAACCGGCGCCGGCGCCGTCGATTCGATCGCCGCAAGCACCGTCCAGCGGCCCTCGCCGGAATCGGAGACCCGGCCGGAGAAGCGCTCCAGCGTGGGCTGATCGAGGAGGGAAATGGCCGTCAGGTCGAGCAGCCAGGAGGCCACAACGCTGCCGCGCCGCCACACTTCGGTGATGTCCGCCAGATTGAAATCGTACTGGTAATGCTCGGGATGACGCAGCGGCGTGGTTTCCGCATCCGCTTCGCGATGGGATTTTCCGGCGTTGGCATGTTTCAGAATGTTCAGGCCTTCCGCGTAGGCGGCCATCAGCCCATACTCGATGCCGTTGTGCACCATTTTCACGAAGTGACCCGCGCCCGAGGGACCGCAGTGGAGATAGCCCTCCTCCGCGGTGCCCGCCGCTTTTTCCCGGCCGGGCGTGCGCTCGATCTGTCCGCGGCCGGGCGCGAGCGTCTTGAAAATGGGATCGAGATGTTTCACCACTTCGGTTTCGCCGCCAATCATCTGGCAGTAGCCGCGCTCGAGCCCCCAGACGCCGCCGCTCGTGCCCACATCCACATAGTGAATGCCCATGACGGAAAGTTCCTTGGCGCGGCGAATGTCGTCAATGTAATAGGAGTTCCCGCCATCAATCAGGATGTCGTCCTTGCTCAGTTTGGGAAGCAGGTCGGCAATCGTGGCATCCACAACCGCGGCCGGGACCATCAGCCAGATGGCGCGCGGCCTCTGCAACTTGGCCACAAACTCGTCGAGGGAAGCGGCACCCTTGGCGCCCTCGCCGGAAAGTTGTTTTACGGAATCGGCGCTGCGATCGTAGACGACGCACTGGTGCCCGCCCTTTTGCAGGCGGCGCACCATGTTCGCACCCATTCTTCCCAGTCCGATCATTCCGAGTTGCATCGTGAGGAATCCTCCGCAGAGTTTTGTCTGAAGGGCCGGTGATTCAGGATAGCGCTTGCTGCACCGCTTTGGCGAGTTTGGCGAGATCGCCCTTCACATTCTTGCCGAGGTGTACTCGCAATGCGCGCCGGCCGCGTTCCGCCAGCACCGCGAAATCGCCGCGGGCTTGCGCCGCCTTGACCACGCCAAACGTGTACTTCTGTCCGGGCACCGGGAGATCCACGGCATCGTCGCAGGTAATTTGCAGGAACACGCCGCTATTGGGGCCGCCCTTGTAGGCTTGTCCCGTGGAGTGCAGGAAACGCGGGCCAAAGCCGAGGCAGGTGGCCACTTTCTTGGCGTCACGCACCTGGTGACGAATACCCTGCAGCGCGCGCTCATTCTGCGAGTTCATGGTGATGTAGCCGAGCACGGCAAAATAGTCGCCCGGCCCGATGCGCGACAATAGCGCCCGCAAGACGTCCGCGAGCTTCCCGCCATTTTTCAGCGCGGTGGTATTCTTTTCGTCCGCAAACAGTTTGATGCTGCCCGTTTCAAAAAATGGCGCTTCCGCAGGCAGTTTGCCGTTGGCTTCGTACTCCGTGGTCAGCTTGCGCGTTTCCACCTTACTGGCTTCCACGTCGGGCTGATTGAACGGGTTGATGCCGAGGATGGAGCCCGCCACCGCCGTGGCGATTTCCCAGCGGAAGAATTCCTGCCCCAGGTCGTATTTGGTGGACAAAACAATGCGCACAACCGGGTGGCCGGCCCTCTCGAGTGCGTTCACGGCCGCATCTTGCGCCTTGTTCGTTTCGTTGCTGAGGCGGAGGTAGGCAAAGACGCGGTCGTTGCCGTAGGCCGCGGGCTCGACCAATTTTTCGCGGTCCACAGGAATGATGCCCTTGCCCATTTTTCCGGTGGATTCGGCGATCAATTGTTCCAGCCAGGCGCCGAGATCGAAAATTCCGGGCGAGGTGATGATGGTGAGTTTGTCGCGGCCGTGATTCGCGGCCACGCCCAGGATCATTCCGAGAACCGCGCCGGGGTTTACATCCGCAGCGCTTCCCGGCCCACATGCTTTCACCATTTCTTGCGTGGATTTCAGGAATTTGGCGAGGTCCAGGCCCATGCTGGCGCCGGGCACAATGCCGAAATTCGAGAGTGCGGAGTAGCGCCCTCCGATGCTGGGAACGCCCGCGAAAATGTGGCGGAAATGGTACGATTCGGCGACTTGTTGCATCTTGGAGCCGGGATCGGTGACGGCGATGAAGTGGCTGCCCACTTTTTCGGGGCCGACCTTGGCGTTAATTCGTTCAAAAAAGTACTGCTTGAAAATGTTCGGTTCGAGCGTGCTGCCGGATTTGCTGGACACGATGCACAGCGTCCTGCGCAGATCCAGCTTCCTCTCCAGCGCTTTGATCTGGCCGGGGTCGGTGGAATCCAGAACATGCAATTCCGGGAAGCCGGGGATTTTCCCGAAGGTCAGCCGCAGCACTTCGGGGCACAGGCTGGAGCCGCCCATGCCTAGCAGCAAAACATGCCGGAACTTGGCCTTCTTGACTTCCTGCGCCAGCTTTCGGAAGGCAGCGAGCTGCGCGATTTGCTCTTGCGTGATGTTCAGCCAGCCGAGCCAATTGCTCTCATCCGTGCCGCTCCAGAGCGAAGCGTCCTTCTGCCAGAGACGCGCGAGCTTGTTGTTGTTTTTCCAGTCCGCAAACGAAGCGTCAATTGCGGCTGACAAGGCTGGTGGCAATTTGTAGGTAATTTTGTTGAGGCTCACGCGCGCACCCCCGCGCTCTTTCCCGTGGCATCCAGCAATTGCTTGAACGCATCCGCGAAAAGCTTTACACCGTCAACCAGCAATTTGTCCGTAACTTCTTTCATGGAAATGCCGGCTTTGCCCAGGTTCTCCATGATTTTTGCAGCGCCGGCGACATCCTCGGTCAGGCTTTTGCGCAATTTGCCGTGGTCGCGAAATGCGTCGAAGGTGGCCGGCGGAATGGTGTCCACAGTATCCGCGCCGATGAGCTCTTCCACGTAGATGACGTCGCGGTATTTTGGATTCTTCGTGCTCGTGCTGGCCCACAGCAGCCGTTGCGTCTGCGCACCTTTGCCCGCCAGCGCCTTCCAGCGTGGCCCGCCAAAAAGCTCCTCGTACTTCCGATAGGTGAGCTTGGCATTGGCGATGGCGATCTTTCCGCGCACGCTCTCCAGCCGATCCTTCGCTGTGCCGCTGGCCGTTTTTTCGAGTTCGTCCACTTTGGAGTCCACGAGTGTATCAATGCGGCTCACGAAGAAGCTCGCCACGCTGGCGCTGTGGCTGACGTCCAGCCCCTTGCTGGCGCGCGCTTCGAGAGCGGCGATAAACGCTTCCGCAACTTTTTCGTAAGCCGATTGCGCGAACAGCAGAGTGATATTGATGTTCAGCCCCTCTTCCAGGAGCTGGCGGACGGCCGGGATGCCATCGGGTGTGGCGGGCACCTTGATCATCAGGTTTTCGCGGCCCACCGCTTTCCACAGCCGCCGCGCCTCTTCCAACGTCCCCTTGGTATCATTCGCAAGGTACGGAGAAACTTCCAGGCTGACGTAGCCGTCGCGGCGCTTGGACTGCTGGTACACCGGCTTGAAAATGTCGCAGGCGCCCTGGACATCGCGAATGGCGATTCTTTCGTAGAGGCTCTTAGCGTCAAGAGATTTGGCGTCCGGCGCATTGAGAATGTCGGAGTAGAGCGTGCTTCCGGTGATGGACTTCTCAAAAATGGCGGGGTTTGAGGTCATGCCCCGCAACCCATCGTTCTCAATCATCTTCTTCAGCGCGCCGCTGGTGAGCAGGTCGCGGCGGATGTAGTCCATCCAGGGCGATTGCCCGTAGTCCAACAAACCCTTCAGGGGGTTGGTACCGGACTTGCCTCCGACACTAGGAATCGTTGCTGAGGTAGTCATGACGCATCTCCTTTATTCGAGGGCCATAAACTTAAATTGTACGACGGGCAGAGCGCACGGCACGCGCCGGATTTCAGATTTTTAACATCTTTTCTTCCAACGCTTTAACCTTTGCCAGGCGCCGCACGTGGCGCTCCTCCCGGGTGAATTGCGCGCCCAGGAAGGTCTTCACCAGGTCTTCTGCCAGCTTGACGCCCACCACGCGCGAACCCAGCACCAGAACATTGATATTGTCGTGCTCTACACCTTGATGCGCCGAATAGGTGTCGTGGCACATTCCTGCGCGGATGCCCACCAGTTTGTTCGCGGCCACGCTGGCGCCCACGCCGCTGCCACAGATCAGCACGCCGCGCTCGGCGCGTCCATCGAGCACGGCACGGCCTACGGCTTCCGCAAAGTCCGGGTAATCGGAGGGCCTTTCGTCATATGCGCCAACGTCGAGCACGTCATGGCCGAGCGACTTCAACAGGCTGGCCATCTCGTTCTTCAATTGAAAGCCCGCGTGGTCTGATCCGACGACGATTTTCATGCTTGCCTCACTTGCCCAGGAGTTGTTTCGCCGCCGCTACAACCGTATCAACGTCAAAGCCAAAGTGCTTCAGCAGGTCCTTCAGCGGCGCGGACGCACCAAAGCTGCGCATACCGATGATCTTGCCCTTCGGCCCCGTGTAGCGCTCCCAACCAAACACCGAGGCCATTTCCACGGAGACGCGCGCGGTCACGCTCGATGGCAGGACGCTTTCCTTGTACGCGGCGCCTTGCTTCTCGAACAGCTCCCACGACGGCAGGCTCACCACACGAGCCTTAATGCCTTCGGCCTTCAGTTTCTCGTACGCGCCCACACACCACTGCAATTCCGTGCCGGTGCCAATCAGGATGACCTCCGGCTTTCCGCCATCCGCATCCGCCAGCACATAGCCGCCTTTCGCCACGCCGGAAGCAGCCGCATATTTTGTGCGGTCCAACGTGGGCATAGCTTGGCGGCTAAACACGAGTGTTGTCGGCCCGTGCGTATGTTGGAGGGCGGCTTTGTACGCCTCCGTCACTTCGTTTGCGTCGCCCGGGCGCAGCACCAGCATGTTCGGCATGGCACGCAAGGAAGCCAGTTGCTCGACCGGTTGGTGTGTGGGTCCGTCCTCGCCCACGCCGATGGAATCGTGAGTAAAGATGAAGAGCGCCGGGATTTCCATCAGTGCTGCCAAGCGCATGCTGGCGCGCATGTAGTCGCTGAAGTTGAAAAAGGTCGCCGCAAAGGCGCGCAGCCCGCTGAGCGTCATGCCGTTGACCGTCGCGCCCATGCCGTGTTCGCGCACGCCGAAGTGGACGTTGCGCCCCGCGAACTCGTCGGGGAAAAACTCGCCTGCGCCTTCAAAGAGCAGGTTGGTCTTGTTCGATTTTGCGAGATCAGCGGAGCCGCCCATGAGCCAGGGAATGTTTTGGGCCAGGACGTTTAACACTTTGCCGGAACTCTCCCGCGTGGCCATGCCTTTCGCGTCCGGCGGAAATACCGGCAAATTCTTATCCCAACCGGAGGGCAGCTCGCGGTGCTGCATCTTGTTCAGGTGATCGGCCAAATCGGGAAATTGTTTGGCGTAGTCGGCAAAGAGCTTCGCCCACTTCCCGCGCGCATTTGCACCGCGCGCACCGAGGTGATCCTCAAAATGCTTGTACACGCCGTCGGGCACCAGGAACTTCGCGTCTTCCGGCCAGCCGTAATTGTGTTTCACCAGCTTGACTTCCGCTTCCCCTAGCGGTTCTCCGTGAGCTTCATAGGAATCCTGCTTGTGCGGCGAGCCGTAGCCGATGTGCGAATCCACCACCAGCAGCGTGGGGCGATCGCTGGTCTTCAGGAATGTTTCGTAACCCCGCGCCAACTCCAGCAAGTCGTTCGCATCGGCCACGCGCGTGACGTTCCAGCCATACCCGACAAAGCGCGTCATCACATCTTCGCTAAACGACCAGCTTGCGGGGCCATCCAGCGTCACGCGATTGTGATCGTAGATCCAGCAAAGATTCGATAGCTTGAGGTGGCCTGCAAGCGAAGCCGCTTCGCTGGCCACGCCTTCCATGATGTCGCCGTCGCCGCACACTGCGTACACGCGGAAATTGAACAGCTCAAATCCCGGCCGGTTAAAATTTGCCGCCAGCCATTTTCCGGCAATGGCCATGCCCACGCTGTTGCCCACGCCTTGCCCCAGCGGCCCCGTGGTTGTCTCCACGCCTGTGGTGAGGTGCGATTCCGGGTGGCCGGGTGTCCTGCTGCCCAGTTGGCGAAAGCGCTTGATCTCGTCCAGCGATACGGAAAGCTCTTTCTGGACTTCGCCCCTGGCGTTCACGGCGCGCACACCGGCAAGGTGCAGGGTGGAGTAGAGAAGCATGGAAGCGTGTCCCGCGGAGAGCACGAAGCGGTCGCGATTGGGCCACAGCGGGTCCGTGGGGTCATAATGCAAAAAACTCTGCCACAGCGAATAGACGACCGGGGCCAAGCCCATGGGCGCTCCGGGATGCCCGGAATTCGCCTGTTGTACGGCATCAATGGAGAGTGTCCGGATCGTATTGATGCACAGTTGATCGATGTTTTGCTGGCTCACAGTGTCTCCCTTGCGGATCAGGGGATGACCGCAACGTGGGTTCAGGGGTTAGATGCAGCACCCGCAGATAAAGCACACAAATTGTACAGCAAATAAGACTTGACTGGATTACACGGCTGGCGTGCGGGCGAGGCAAAAAATGACCGCGGATTCGGCAGTACGAACGGACGTTCACGTGAAAGTTCTTTCACTCAATTTTAAACCTAGCCCAATAGTTCATTCATCCCACCCTAAAGGGGTCCATGAGGAAATGTAGTGCAGAAGCAGCGTCCGGGGTTTCTTTGGCTGACTCACTCGCTCCTGAGCCAGGTTTAAGACACAGAGAAACCAAATCATGTGTCAGGTGTCAATTTGAAAGGCAACGCGGAAAAAGGCGCGCATTACTCCAGCCATCCAGAGGGGCTCGACCGCGTATGCCGCGACCTCCGAAAGTCTCATTTCTGGCCTGCCCGGCCGATTGGCCAACTGCTTATTTGGAAAGTCCAAAGAGATTGCTTTCATGAGGAGAAATTGAAATGAAGAGATTTATCTGCTCGTTCCCGGTATTTCTTGTGTTTGCGATGTGCTTCCTCGCGCCAGGAGCGGGCGCGCAGACTAATCGCGCGACACTTGAGGGTACAGTTACCGATCCCTCGGGAGGAGCCATCAGTGGCGCGAAGATTGCGGTAACAAACGTGGATACCGGCATTACCCAGGAACGCAATACGAACGGGAATGGTTACTATCGTTTTCCAGGCTTGGCCATCGGTGAGTACACCGTCATTGCAGCGGACACCGGCTTCAAGACCAAGGCCGTCGAGGACGTAACAGTGCAGGTAGGCGAGACCCGCACTTTGGATGTGAGATTGGAGATTGGCAGCGCTGGTGAGAAGGTCGAAGTTAAGGCCGAATTGACTCCAGAGGAGCGCAGTTCCGCAGAAGCTTCGACCGTAATTCGCACCGACCAGATTCTGAATCTTCCGAATAACGGGCGGGATTGGGCCAGCTTCACTCTGCTGGCGCCTTTTGCGCAGGATGATGGCGGTGGGGACCAGCGCACCATCCGCTTCGCCGGCCGCGCGCGCGACGATAACAACTTCAATTTCGACGGCGTGGATGCCGGAGGAATTCAGGAACAGGCGCAAAAATCGCAGACGCGCCTGCAAATCTCGCAAGACGCTGTCGCGGAATACCGCGTCAACAGCGCGTTGTACGACGCCGAATACGGCACCCAGGCCGGGGGCCAGATCGACGTGGTCACAAAATCCGGCACCAACGAGTATCACGGAACTGGCTTCGGCTATCTAAGGAACTCCGTCTTTGATGCTCGTAACTTCAACGACTTTGACATCAACGGAAACCCCGGCATTCCTCCTTTCCGCATGGCGCAGTACGGCCTGACTCTGGGCGGTCCGATCGTCAAGGAAAAACTCTTCTTTTTCCTCAACTACGAGGGTCTTCGCCAATACCAGGGGACAACCACCCAGGTCTTTGTGCCTTCGGCCAGCATTCAACAAACAATTCTGGCCGCGTCGCCCCAAATGTGTTCTATTCTCCAAGCCTTCCCTTGGCGCAAGTCTACCGGCAGCATTGGAAGCTGCAGTGCCAAATTCGCCTACCCGGATGGAGCGTTCGTCAGCATTCCCGCGACATCTCCCTCGACGGCTCCTTCGGATACCGACGAATTCACCAATGTTTCTCCAACCACGGTCCACGAGGATACGTGGCTCGTTCGAATAGACTATAAGATAAACGCGAACACAATTCTCTACGGGCGCGCCCAGCGGGACATCAGCCTGGTTAACGCTCCGAACGGCGCCAGCGTTCCCTTCGATACGGTACGCACGATCAATCACCCGGCGAACTATTTCCTAGCCCTGCAGCAGGCTTTCACGCCCGGCCTGTTCAACGAAGTCAAGGTGTTTGTCAATCGCTCACCGTTCATCAATCCCCAGGCGAGCCCACTCGACTATTCCGTCAGTTCCAACAATTGGACCGGCATCAACAACCTCAATGCGGACCATGAAGTCGGAACCACCTACGGCGTTATCGATAACCTGACTTGGTCTCGCGGGCGCCACACTTTCAAGACGGGTATCGAAATCCGCCGTATTCGGCTAAATCAGGGCAAGACCGCCGACAATCGGCTCGACTTTAGCGATTCCTCAGGCAATTTGGATTCGGGTTTGGTGAACGCGCAAATTTCCTTCTTAAACTACATCGCGCCGTGGTGCTGCCATAAGTATCGGCGAAACATGTTCCTGCCATACTTTCAGGACGAGTGGAAACTTAATCCTAATCTTACGGTGAATTTAGGGCTTCGCTGGGAATACTACGGCGTGGCGCACGAAGCCGACAATCGCACCACCGTTTTTGACCTCAATCAATTCCACGGTGTCTGCCTTGGCTCTGGTTCTACTAACACTCCTTTCCCCACGCCGATCAACACCCCCGCATGCCCCGCGAACCCCGTCCTGTACAATCCGAATTATCGTAATTTTGACCCGCGCGTGAGCATTGCTTGGGCTCCGGGTGCGAGGCACGGAAAGACGGTCTTCCGATCCGGCTTTGGCATCTACCACGGTGCAGCGCAAAACGACGATTTGAATGCCGGGCTGGAGAGCGACACCTATCGCATTTCTTTCAAACCCTCAACCCCAGCAGAGGCGGCCCTGCAGGCTGGCTGGCAGCAAGAATTTCCGGATTTGTCGAACCTCGTTGGAGGTTCGACGACGCCGAACCATCCCCGTGGGCTGCAGCGTGAGGGACGCCGCGATCTTTACGTCGAAAGTTGGGGTTTGACGGTGGACAATCAATTGCCGGCTGGGTTGCTTTTCTCAGCAGCTTATCTGGGCAGCCACGGCGTTCGCTTGTTTTCTCGTGGCGCCGTGAACCTGTGTATCCCTGCGCTTAATTCCAGTGCCAACGTCGCAACTGGCACTTGCGCGCGCCCGCTCGACCAGTACTATCCTGGCCCGAACGGTCTGACCGACCCGGCCGACACCACGGATCCCTATGGCTCCGTGGATTACAAATCGGACATCGGTTCGAGCAGTTATAACGCCATGGAATTGACACTGGAGCGCCGTTTCGCCAGCGGTTTTTCGTTCCAGACTCGCTATACCTGGTCCCATTCCATTAACGACGGGTCGGTTGGCGGGGGAGAGTCGAATGGTCCCGAAAACGTGAACTGCCTGCAGTGCGACAAAGGGCCCAGCGTCTTCGATATCAGACACAATATCACTGCGAACGCTGTCTATGAGCTCCCCTTCGGGCCTGGAAAGACCTACCTGAAAGATTCCGGCTTATTGGGTAAGGTCGTTGGAGGGTGGAGCCTGAGCACCCTCGGTCTTTGGCATACCGGTCATCCTCTTACCGTTACCATGAATCTTAACGGGAACGATACGTTCTTGCTTCCCGACGGTAACGATCAGACCACTCAGCGTCCCGATCTCATCCCTGGAGTGCCGTTGACTCTGCCGGGTAGGGGCCACAACGGCGTGCCATTGGTTAACCCCAACGCCTTCCAGGCGCCTCCGATCGATCCGGTGACAGGGTTGTTTACGCACTTCGGTAATGCCGGCAATGGCATCATCCGCGCCCTCAATTCATGGCAGATCGATATGGCTCTGATGAAGGACACGCAGCTTACCGAACGTTTCGGTCTTGAATTCGGTGTACAGTTTTTTAACATCTTCAATCACGTCCAACTCGGTGATGCGAGCACGCTCAGCTTCGACTACAGCCCGGGCGCAACTTCCCCCGGCGGGGCAGTGACGAATTTGTCGACTCCGGGCAGCTTTGGTGTTATCACTACCACCAACAATTTCAACATCAACAATGACAATGCGGCCTCTCCTAACACGGGAACCGGTTTGCCGCGGCAGATTCAATTCATGCTCCGTCTCAAATTTTAACCACCCCAAAGGACTGGAGCGCGGGCATAACTTGCCCGTGCTCCGCTCTGTTCTCCGAACGGCCTTCCTGCGCGGTCTTTCAGGCTGGCATTTAGGCCACGTTTAGATTCATCCTGCTATCGTGCGCGTCGTGCCATCGCGCACATTTCCCGGAGGAAACATGAAAGCGAAATTTGCCTGGTTCAGCGCCCTTCTCGGGCTCCTGGCCGTCACGGCGCTGGGCGTCGCAGTCAACTACGAACTTGTAAAGAAGGTTGCCGTGCCCGGCACGGGCGGCTGGGACTACGTCACCGTGGATGAAGCGGGGCGCCGCGTGTACATTTCTCACGCCACACAGGTGGATGTGCTGGACGCCGATTCGTTTGCGCTCGTCGGCACGATCCCCGGAACGCCGGGCGTTCACGGCATCGCCCTCGCCTCCGAATTTGGGCGCGGCTACATTTCCGCCGGGCGTGCCGATGCCGTTGTGCCCTTCGATTTGAAGACGCTGAAGCCGCTGCCCGAAATTAAAGTGGGCAAAAAGCCCGACGCCATCATCTACGAGCCACTTACCAAACGCATCTACGTCATGAACGGCGGCAGCGATAACATTACCGTGTTGAACGCCGCGGACGGCTCCGTGGCAGGCACCATCGATCTTGGCGGCGGCCCCGAATTTGCCGTGTCCGATGGCAAAGGCAATCTCTACGTCAACCTCGAAGAGCAGAATGAAACGCTGCACATTGATGTGCACGCGCTCATGGTGAAGGACCGCTGGGCGCTCGCTCCCTGCGCCACGCCCACCAGCCTGGCGCTCGACAACGAGAACCGCCGCCTATTCGTAGGCTGCCGCAGCCACCACTTCGCCGTGTTGAACGCTGACACCGGCAAAATTGTATTCACCGCGCCGATCGGCGAGCGCGTTGACGCGGGCGCATTCGACAGCACCACGCGCCTCGCGTACGTTTCCACGGGCGACGGTAAGGTTTTCATCTTTCATCAGGATTCGCCGGACGCCTACAGCCTGGCCCAGGAAATCGTGACGCATCCTGGCTCCAAGACCATGGGCTACGATCCCAAAACTCGCAATCTCATCGTGCCCAGCAGCGATAATGGCGCCATGCAGGTGCTGGTCTTCTCCGCCAAGCCCTGATTCACGCTCTCTTCGCTCGTATTGCGCTAGCCCTTCGTATTCGCTAGATTGGAATGGCCGGCGCCCGGGTGGCGGAATGGCAGACGCTGAGGACTTAAAATCCCGGCAACCTCTTTCGCAGCAAGCTGCACCAGAACGCAGCACAACGCAATTCGCCAGTGTTTACAGGCCTTCCGTGCATCTCCCCTGTGCAGTGCCGCGCACGGCGACGCACTGACGTACAGAGCCAACCGACACCACTACCGACACCGGGAAGCATGCTTAGGGGAAGGCATGGCATCCCCCAATTCACCCCGCCTGCCCGCCAGTTCTAGAATCAGGCTCACGGAATTGAACCGTAAAAGGGGTTCTGTTTTAAGGATTTTTCACACAAAAAGGCCATGCTCTAGCGGATGCGCAGGCCGGTCGTTAAAGGGTTTTCTGGCGGAAGATGATCCTCATGTACGCCGGGCAGGACTGAGACGTAGCGCACGCGCGTGAATGTAGGCTCTTGAGGGGCAGGGGCAGGATCTCGAGTCTTTGCTTGCTGTGGGGCAGGGATAGGCTCTGCGGTCGGGGCGGGCAGTGTGCGCACTGGTGGGCAGCTTTGCTGCTCATCTTGCTGCTTGATTAGCGATATGACATCCATCAGCACCGCGACGTTTATGTTTTCTGTGCTCTCCCCGCGCATGAGGCGTGCTTTGTCGAGGAAAATGCCAGAGGAAACCGCCTTTTGCTGCAAGCTGGCCTTTGAAATATCCTCCGTCGTGACCGCTTCAACAACTTCGTAGGCGCGTTTCTCGTACAGGTCGCTCAATTCGAGTTTCTTCGTGGAGACTTCAGCGGCGATGGCGGGCACCCCTAGCAGGCGCTTGATCGTGTGTGGGCTGTGGTTAAGCTCACGGGCAATCCGGCGAATGCTGTAACCCATGGCGCAGAAGCTCTTCGCCTTGGAGACTTCCTCGGTTGTCAGCAATGTGGAACCTTTGATTCTCACGGCACACCTCACGGACCAATGCTACACAAAGAGGCCCACAGTAAAAAGGGGCAGGGTCATTTGCCTTGATTTCCTGTTCCATGGTCCAGCTCCCTCCGGATACCCACCGTGACACCATGGACTTCCTGTAGTTTGCTGATGCTGATCTGGATTCGGGTAAACTCTTGCGTGTTCCCCGCTTGCAAGCATTCGTCCGCTTTCCGCCTCAAATTGTAGACTTCCAATTCAGCACGTGCGCGTGTGCTCATGCTCGCCTCTTGGGAGACAGGGATCCCAACCAGGGCTTTACCACCATTTCGAAATACTCTTTTCGATCGCCCTCGGCTGCAAACTCTTTGCTGAGTTTTTCCCCCCGCGAGAGTGTGCCGGCGTCCAGCAGTTGCCCGCCCTTCGCCACTGCAAGGTAGTGCGCGAGGATTCCAGGCGGGTCCTGCAGCGCGCCGGATGTCATGTATCCCTGCATCGCCATTCGGCTTTCAATCTTGCCGATAACGTGTTGGCCGAAGTCCCGCATAAGCAAAGTTTCGGTTTCGCGTGGACTCCCCGGCAAACTCGGGATCGTGATCGGCACAAAACCGCTGTCCGCCGCGCCGGAATAGCCCATTTTTCCGTTCGCATCAAGGGTGATCGCGCGGTCGGGACTATCTCCATCGTAAGGCAAGCTTTCACTCATTTTCGATTCTCCTTTGTAATCTGACTTTCAGTTTTCATGATACGCCTCGCTTGCGCTTCATCGCGTGATGATCCACGACACACTTGCTCCCGTACCGCTCGCCACCACGTAGAATTGTCCGGTGTTCACCTGAGTGCAGAAAGGTACTTCGGTCGCCGTAAGCTCAAATCCCGTGGCATCCGTCACGCCCGCACCGCCGAGGTACACGGAGATGCTATTCGTACTCAGCGCCTTGACGCAGAGAGTCCCATAGGTTGTGCCGGTCAGTTGCGCGGCGGTTGCGGTCACGGCCTGCTGGCCGGTCTTTACATATCCGACCGATTGCGCGCGTGCCGGTCGGGACGGGAAACTCACAAACACTATCCCCGCCACAATCAAAAGACTCGCCACTACCAGTCTAGTTTTTTTCATTCGATGCCCCTTTCACTTCCTCGCTGTAATAGCCCTCGATCCGCACGTCCTCATGGCCCGGACGCTTCACAGTCACGGTGCCTTCAGGCTCCATGCGGGCCTCGACAATTCCCGTAATCCTGACCGTCACCGCGCCGGTGCGGTCCCTCCAGCTTTCAATCCGTTCTTTCGGTGTGCTCGAATTCATTGAATCCACCGCCACACTTGCCCGGTTCCCTTGCACGTCACGCACTCGCCAGGCCAGCATGTCGAGCATCCGCAACGTCCCGTCCCTGAGCAATGCCAGCAAAGCGCCTCGACCTTTCGTAACTCGGGTTGTGGCGGCATCGGAGTGCGGCACCCATCCCAAGGGTGATGAATCCAAACGCCTGGTTCCACTTCATAACAGGACACGGCGCACGTGGCCGGGCGATTCCGAAGCGCCGCCAAAATTTCCGGTTTGGCTTCGCGCACACGGGCCAGTAAGGGATCATCCAGGGCGCGCCGGGGCTTCAGGACAAGCGAGTCGCCATCGGCTGTGACGTTCACTCCCCGCCGCTGAAGCTCGCCCAGAATTGCCAAACCGCTCATAGCCGCACCTCTTCGTCGCTATCCTGAATCAGTAAGGGCAAAGATTCCTGGCCCTCTATGTGTGGTTTCTTTGGTTTCTTTGAATTTTCAGTTTCCGTAACCGGCTGTGTTTTTAGCGGGGTAGTCAAAGAATCCAAAGAAACCACATTTTGATATATAGGGTTTGGTTTCTTTGAAACCTCGCCCGTGGATTCTTCGAGAGACCATTCCCAGCGCCCTCCCCGTCCGCCAGTTTTGCGAGTGCTCACGCCCAGCGAGAGGGCAGCGCGCCGCAGGGTTGTTTTCGGTATTCCGTCCCGCCCCGCTGCCTGAATCGCATCCCCGGCGATCGCTGGACCATCTGCGAGAAAATCGCGCAGCCAAGATTCAGCGTCCCGGCGCGCGGAATGGTCATCGTCATCCAGAACGTTTAATACATCGTTCGCGCTCGCCGTCACCACAGTCGAATCCCATGCGATCCCCGGCAGTCCCTCGCGTGATTCAATTCGAAAGCTAAGTCCGCCAGTGTCGGGCGCGAGGTTCTGCTTGACGGGGAGAAAAAGCCTGCGTCCCGCGTCCGATGGGTCTGCCCCCACAGCCCATGACGCCCTCGCCGCCGCAGCAAAGCCGATGCTCCCAATGGCTCGATGCACGGCTGGCCCTGCCGATTTCCGAAGATGGGTTACACAGACCACGGCGACTTCATACTTCGATGCCAGAGCAGCAAGGGGCGAAAGCAGGCCGCGCACTTCGGAGTTCACATGGCTGTCCGTCCCACCTAAGTAGGCGCTGATTGGATCGATGACAACGAGCCGCACGTCGGGGTGCTCGCGCAGCGCCATGTCGAGTGCAGTGATGTCACTTTCGAGGCTAAACGATTTTTCTGTGATCGAGCCGTCCGTCAGGGCTACTCGCACGGCTTCGAGAGTGTGGACGCGACAAACATTCGCGCCCGCTACATCAAGCCTGGGGCGGACGGTATCCGCCACATCGTCTTCGGCGCTCAACAGCAACACGCTTCCCATTTCGCAAGTCGCACCATCGGGAAATGTCCCGCCTCGGCTAATCCGCGCCGAAATATCCAATGTCAGAAGTGATTTCCCTAAGCCCGGATCGCCGATGAGTAAAGTCAATTTTCCAAGGGGAATTCGCGCTGGCCAGAGCCACTTCAGTGTTTCAGGTTCGATATCTGCGAAACAGCGCATCACCGCGCCGGGCCGCGCGTCGCGCTCAGCCTGCTCTTGCGCCTGCTCGAAAATTCGCTGGTAATCAGGACCGGCCACGATGACTCCTACCGCCGACAGCAACCGCCGCCAGCCAGCGAGCGACATCTACTTGAGAAACTGAAGGGTGTGCGCGGGCCAGGTCCACCATCAGCTCCCCAGTCAAATCGAGTAGTGCCTGCGCGTTGCTCGAAGGTTTCCAGCGGAAATCGCTAGAATGCAGCGCGCCGCACGGCCAGCACAGGTCGAGGTGGGTCGAAGTTTCCACGCGCTCTATGCCTCAACTGATGGGCCAACGTGGTCGGTACGAGTGAAGGCGACCACAGAAGCGAATTTCACCAAGCGCCGTTTGCCCACGGTGATCGAGGCAAGTTCTTTTCTGGCGATCATGGCGTCGATAGTCCGCAAGCTGAGTCCGAGTGCCAGCGCAGCCTCTTTTTTGGAGACCAAAAGCGGCTGACGAGTTGTGTTTTCCATGAGTCCTCCTGCGCGTATAATCTCGCTTGACAACGCACCTGTAAATGGTAAAATCGTTTCATCGTTGCGATTGTAACAAGGCAACGGCGAGGGAGGGAAAATCGTTGAGGCAGCTAACGTCACTCGAAAAACAGCGCGGAGAGCAATTAGCGCAGTTCCTAAACGGCGCATTGGACAAGTACGGACAGATTGGCGAGTTGCTCGAATGGTGTCGGCAGTTGCGCGTGCTCTATGAAAACAGGCCGCCGCTTGCTCGGTCGCCGGAAAGGGTCGCTTACGAACAGCAAAGGGCCACGCTGCTGACTCGCATTAACAGGCTGGTCCTGTGCAAGTACCAGGTTATTCCGAGACTGGATGCGTCCGAGCAGGGTCTTGCAATCGGATGGGAAGCGGTGCGGGCGCTTGCGCCCGAAGAGGTGCAAGCCCTGCGCGCCTTCAAATCGGACCCTCAGCCCATCGGCCCGCAGTCCGCCGTACAGATCATCTTGGAAATGACTGTGGCCGGGAGCATAGCTCGCATCCGGCAATGTGAAAATCCGGGCTGCGGGAAGTGGATCATGGCTGTGAGCGAAAAGAAAGTTGCCTGCGACGCCGTGTGCCGCTTCGCCAAGTACGCAGCGAAGCAAGGCAGTCGCGCCAATGACATGGCTAGGTCGCGCAAACTGCATCGGGATAATCCCAACCTGAAAAAGCAGAAACGAATCACCGGCGGACGCCCGCCGAAGAAAGGAAACCGCAATGGAAACTGACACTTTGGTTCTCGCACCTCTGAAGACTCCGAGAAAGAAGAGTCGGAACGTGCGCGGCGTTTTTGAGAAGGTTCCCGGCTCAGATGTGTGGTGGATTCGCTTCATTGACGCTAAGGGCCGTTTCCGCCGCGAGAAGGCGGGCGCAAAGGGAATGGCAATTGATCTGTATCGCAAACGGAAGGTGGAAGCTCTGGAAGGGAAGAAACTCCCCGAGAGGCTACGCCGTGCGACCGTGACGTTTGCTGAGATTGCCCGCGATGCGCTGGCCTACTCGAAAGTCAATAAGGCGGCTACAAGCTACCGCTGTGATGCTGGCCGTATGGAAGTCTTGCTCGGATGGTTTCGGGAGTATCCCGCCGAATCCATCACGGCTCAGGACATTGAGCGGCAGTTCCAGAAGCAAGAATGGGCTCCGGCTACACCCAACCGCTATCGGGCTCTTCTTTCGCTTACCTACAGGCTCGCAATTCGCAATGGCAAGGTGAAAGAGAATCCCGCTCGGCTTGTCCCGCATCGTCTGGAAGACAACGCCCGTATCCGCTTCCTTTCGGCTGTCGAAGAGAAGGCTTTGCGCGGCGCTATCGAAGCACAGTGCTCGGAACGGCTACCAGAGTTTGCCCTCGCGTTGAATACTGGCCTTCGATTAAGCGAACAGTACGGCTTGCTCTGGGAGAATGTCTCCCTTCCGCTGCGAATCCTCACGATCCCGCGCAGCAAGAACGGCTCTATGAGACACGTAGCGCTGAATCAGGCAGCCGTCAGGGCGCTTGAAGCTCTCCGCGAGCAGTATCCGGCCTCGGAACTCGTCTGCGGAGGCGCTAGAGAGCCCCGGCGTTGGTTTGAGCCTGTGCTCAAAGATGCGAAGGTCTCAAACTTTAGCTGGCACTGCTTGCGGCACACGTTCGCGTCCCGTCTGACGATGGCCGGGGTGGACATTCGTACCGTGCAAGAGCTTTTAGGCCATAAGACTATCGCAATGACCGTGAGGTATTCGCACCTCGCGCCGAAGCACACGCTGGCCGCCGTGGAGCGGTTGGACGCCCCTACAGGGACTCCAACCGACACCACTACCGACACCAGGGTGTTTGAGCAGTCAGCGGCTCAAACGCTAGTGTTGCAGTAACTCTTTTGATTCGCTAACTTTGTAATGCCACTGCCCGGGTGGCGGAATGGCAGACGCTGAGGACTTAAAATCCTCCGGGGATTTTTCCTCATGTGGGTTCGACTCCCACCCCGGGCACCAGTCTTTCTTGTTGAAAATGAATGCGTTGTTGAGTTGCTGCTTTCCGTGTACCTCTGGTGTACCCCTCCATGCAAGAGAACGAGCGGGTCGCGGCTCCAAGCGCTAGCCAAATCCGCCTCCAGTTGCTCTTGCCGCGAGCGCACCCACGGCGCGTAATGCTTCTCCGTGATCCTCACGCTTTGGTGACTCAGCAGTATCGAGACTCGTTCAATGGGCACACCGGCGAGAAGCAACTCGACCGCGAATGTATCGCGGAAACGATGTGCATGCCCGCTGGGAATGTTTGCAAGTTTGAAGAGTCTGCGTAGTCGCGTCTGCCAACTCCGCACGATGCTTTCTAGCTTTCCTTTCCCGCTCCAAAAGAAAAACTTCTCTGTGACTTTTGGCGTTGCTTCCAAGGCTGACAAAACAAAGTCTGGAAGGATTGTGTTTACGGGAACCCCAGTTTTCTGTGTGTAAAGGAATAGGCGGTTGCCTTCGAGCCTTTCTGTGCTGAAATTGACAGCATCCCCAATTCGCATCCCGCTGTAACGCAGTAGAAGAACAAGACCGCGAATGCGCCGCCCATTCTCGATCCCGTGGCTGGGCATCTCCTCTTTGTATTGGTCAACTGCTGCGAGAATTCGCACCATCTCTTCACGGCTGAATGGGAGAGTGGGGCAGAGAGTAATTTTCGGGGCCTTTAGATCGAGGGCAGGATTCTCAGGTGCCCACTTGCGTTTCAGAGCAAAGCGAAAAAATGCTCTCAATCGTTCGAGTTTTTTCGCGCTCGAACGAGGACCGTCCTTCCATTCGGAACGAAACTGACTCACCTTGGACAAGTCAAAGTCCGCCAGAACGTGCAGGCCGCATCGTTGGGCAAAGTCTTCCATTTGCCGTTTCAATAGTTTGTATTTTCTTACGGTGGAGTCGTTGAGTTTGCGAGCCTCAATATCCGCCAGGAATTCCTTCCACGCTTCGGGTGTAGATTTCCTTGTCGGTTGAGACGTGCGGTGATTCTCGATCTCCCATTCGCGGACTAATTCTTGGGCTCGCTGCCAATCCCGGACCTTGAGTGATTCACGCAGCTCCGTTCCGCCGAGAGTCCCATCAACCCAAATTGGGCACTGGCAATGGCGGTACTTTCTGCCCTTAGCGCGCTGCTTGCAACTCTTGCGGTGACGGCGATAGATCGTAAGCATTGAGTTGTACTCCTACCGGACGCCTGACTTCGATGATAAGCGACAATGGACCCTTTCGAGCACAGTTTGAGGAATGCGCAGCGTGACGTACCGCCTCTTGTGGCGTGGACTTCTCTCTCCGATTAGAAGCACACCCGGCTCGTTTTCGAAAAGCTCGCGAACCTTATCTGCACTTAGACTCCACATTTCGGCGATTTCCGTAACGGCATAGTGCCGTTCGATGTGCACCGAGGTCTCGATTTGGGATGGTACGGCCATTGCGCGTTAGTGACTCCTACGGGTTTGGAAAGATTCACAACTGCCTTGTCAAAATAGCTCCTCGGCTTCCGGGGGAGTGTTGAAGAAAATTCTTCTTTAGTTCAGTTCAGGGCTCATCGCGGCCTCCAAGGAAGTCATATTGGAGGTCATATTGTTTATTTCTATAACGTTCAGGCGGTCGAACGTGAGTTCGCCCGCGGTGACGTTTGGGAGGACGGCGATGAGGAGATGGGATCGGTTGTTGGAAGCGTATGTGGAGGAGTACCGCGCCAGGGGAGTGAGTCGGGAGTCAGTGACGTATACGCAGGCGCGGCTAGACCGCTGGGGACGATGGCTGAAGGGGCGTCGCCCACGCATTGGCATCGAGCGTATCGATGCCGAGCTGATCACGCGCTACGTGGCGAGTTGTTCGAGCTTCCGCGCCAAAGCGACCGTTTCGGGAACGCTGAGCTCCATGCGGGGCTTTGGTGACTACCTGGTGCGCCTGGGACTGTGGAAGATCAACCCGTTGCGCTGGATGAAGGGGCCGAAAGTCACGCCCTACAGCCGCTTGCCGAAACGGATTTTTAGTTCAGTTCAGGGCTCATCGCGGCCTCCAAGGAAGTCATATTGGAGGTCATATTGTTTATTTCTATAACGTTCAGGCGGTCGAACGTGAGTTCGCCCGCGGTGACGTTTGGGAGGACGGCGATGAGGAGATGGGATCGGTTGTTGGAAGCGTATGTGGAGGAGTACCGCGCCAGGGGAGTGAGTCGGGAGTCAGTGACGTATACGCAGGCGCGGCTAGACCGCTGGGGACGATGGCTGAAGGGGCGTCGCCCACGCATTGGCATCGAGCGTATCGATGCCGAGCTGATCACGCGCTACGTGGCGAGTTGTTCGAGCTTCCGCGCCAAAGCGACCGTTTCGGGAACGCTGAGCTCCATGCGGGGCTTTGGTGACTACCTGGTGCGCCTGGGACTGTGGAAGATCAACCCGTTGCGCTGGATGAAGGGGCCGAAAGTCACGCCCTACAGCCGCTTGCCGAAACGGATTGACCACGCGCACATGGAAGCGATGTGGCGCGAAGCGGCGAACCGTCACGGTAGCTACAGTTCGTATTTGTGGATTACGGTGCTGGCGTTGCTCTACGGCACAGGCCTGCGTCGCGGCGAGTTGGAGCGGCTGAACCTCGATGCCTTGGATCGCGGCGAAGGAACCTTGCGCATCGATGGCCGCAAGACCGGACGCGAGCGCTGTGTGCCGTTGCCGGAGATGGTGCTGCGGTGCCTGGATGCGTATCTGCCGCTTCGCCACAACCAACTGGAGCAGACCAGATGCTGCGGCGAGTGCGCTCTGTTGGTGAGCCGCACCGGCCAACGTCTCAGCGGCCAAGCGATCAGCAACGGGATTCACGCCATCGCGCGCCGTGCGCAAGTGCCCATTCACAGCGTGCATCAGTTTCGGCATAGTTGCGCGTCCGATCTGCTACAGGCCGGCGTGCACCTGGCCGAAGTGCAGCGCATCCTCGGGCATTGCGGCATCGCCACCACCGTGCGCTATGTGCATATTGCCGATCCGCAGCGCCGTGCGGCGATGACGCTTCATCCGCTCAACGATTGGCTGGTACCGGCCCAACAGAGGGTAAGCGCATGAAAAACACGAACCCCGTAGCGATGGATCCGTGGATCGAAGGCTATTTGAGTTACCTCGATAAAGTGGGACGCAAGACGCCGCGCACGGTCATCGATGTGCGTTGCACGCTGCGCCGTGCCATCCGCCGATTTGAGACCGTGCGTCCCGGTGTCGCGCTGTGGCATCTGCAGCTGGAAGATTATTTGCATTGGCTGGAAGCCGAGCGTCAGGGCGGGTGTACCGAAAGCACCTTGGCGAAATACCTCAGCCACGTGCGCGGATTACTCGAGTACGCCTGGCGCAGCGGCCGCACCGAGCGCAACGTGCTCGATGGATTCAGTCTGCAGCATTCGCTGCCACGCACGGCGCCGAAGTCACTCAACCTGGAAGAAGCCGAGAGGTTGGTCGAAGCCACCACCGCTCCTGGGCCCACCGCCCGACGCGATCGCCTGGTCATATTGCTGCTGTATGGTTGCGGGTTGCGCACGAGCGAACTGTGTGCGCTCGATGTCGCACATGTGAACCGCGAACGCCAGGAACTGCTGATCCTCAGGGCCAAAGGGGATCGCCCGCGAGCCGTTCCCATCCCCCAAGCGCTGTACACCGAGTTGCTGGCTTATCTGCTGGAGCACGGAAAACGCGGGCCGCTGTTTCGCACCTGCATTCATAAGCGACGCCTGCGGAGCCACGATGTTTGCGAGATTGTCACGGCCGCTGCAGCGCGTGCGGGATTGCGAGACGACGTTACCCCACGCACCCTGCGGCACAGTTTTGCCACGCACTTGATGGATCGTGGCGTCGATCTGGCCATCATCGCCTCGTTGATGGGACATCGCAGTCCGCAGGAAACCGGCGTTTACCTCCATGTTTTGCCGGGGCGAGCACAGGCTGCAGTGCGCAAGCTAGAGATCGGAAATCAGTAAATAAGGACATACCACAAGTCTGTGAGGTTGGCGATCGTCGTTTCCAGGCCATGCCAATGCGAGATTTTTTATCGAAACAGTGGAATCGGAGGCTGCTCATGAAATGGTCGTTCTGGATCGAGCTTTACATTCGCACCCACTGCGTCGCGAGGGGCTTGCGTCCGCTGACCCTCGTCGCTTATGAAGATGCCCTGCAGCAGTTCCGCGAATGGGGGCGTGTCGCGCTGTCGGATCGCGCACCGGATCAGATTACGGCGCGCGATGTGCTCGCTTATCTGCAGTATCTGCGTGAGGTGCGTGGGAACGGAGATTCCGCCGTGAACCGTGCCGTGGTGGTGCTGCGGCGTTTTTATCGTGCCATGGTGGCCATGAGCTATCTCGATCATGCGGCGAATCCGCTGGTCGGCTTCCCATCGATCAAGGCCGCACCACGCAAGCTACCTGTCACGCTCTCCACAGACGAAATTCGCCGTTTGTTGGACGGACCCAAACCTGACACAGTGATTGGTCTGCGAGATCGCGCGATGCTGGCTCTGCTTTATGGTACCGGCATCCGCGCTTCCGAGTGTGCTTCGCTACGCAACGGCGGAGTCGATCTGACGCAGTTGACTATCACCGTGCAAGGCAAGGGTGGCCACGAGCGCGCCATCGCGATCAGTCCGGAACTCGCTGCAGTGCTGCGTAACTATGCGCAAGTCCGTGGTCCTGCGATCCCCGTTGCGCCATTCTTTCGCTCGCGCTTCGGGCGGACGCTGTCGCGTGGCAGCGTCTACGAACGCGTACGCACATGGGGTCAGCGTAGCCGCGTCGGTTTCCCGCTCTCACCACATCGGCTGCGGCACACATGCGCAACCCACTTGGTACGCGCCGGTGTTGGCTTGGTGACCATTCGTGATCTGCTCGGCCATCGGCTGATCACCAGCACCCAGATCTACTTGCATGTCACTGCTGATGATCTTCGCGCTGCCGCAGCGCGTCACCCCATCAGTACACTGCTCAACACCGTCAAGCATTTGCTTGCTCCCGGACCATTGCCATTCCAGAAGTCCCGCGCGTTTTCCTGCAGCGGATAGCGCGCTATCCGCTGCAGGAAACAGTCCCAGCCCATCCCTTTTCACACACCGACGGCACGGTGATAGTGAACTACGCCTCGAAACAGTCTTGAAACGTAAATCGAGTTAGTTCTTGGCTCTGAAACGCTCTGAGAGTAGTATCAATCTCGGTGTCAGCCTTGTTCGCACTCTCTCACAGAGACTGTTGCACTTCTGTAAGCGACAAGAATGGCACTGCCGACGAGCCCCGCACTCGAACTAAATACACGTACGACTCGTTTGGAAACACGGTGGCCTCGTCGGGCAGCCTCGTGAACAACTTCAGGTATACTGCCCGCGAGTTCGACACCGAAACCAACCTGCAATTTTCGAGAGCGCGCTACTACGATCCCAACACGGGAAGGTTCCTCAGCGAGGATCCCATTGGGTTTGAAAGCAGCGACTTTAATTTCTATCGTTACAGTTGGGACGCCCCGGTAAACTTTTTTGACCCATCTGGGCTGACACCGTCGACGAACTGGAATTTCTTCAAGAATTGGGTGCTCGGCATAGGACCGAGGACGCGAAATTACGGGCCGAACGACATCGAAACTCAGGAGATGATGAAGGCAAATGGAGCCGCAGTAATCCGAAATCTGTTTTACAAAAAGGGCTGCAAGAATGTTACCGACGTTGCTTATGGTACGGGGCATGCTTTCAGAGACACGGTTACAAGTCCCTTTAGTACGCCGTTTCAGGTGGGCGGCTTCGCAGGTGCTTCGGCGACAAACAATGGTAACGGTACGGTCACATTCGTCATTCCAAATGTTGCCGGAACACACTCGTTCTTCTACCACATCGTCCCCGACCGCAGCAGCCCCACGGGGCCGATGAGTAATATCACCCAGATATTCACATGGACAGAACCGATTAATCCCGCCGGTGGCTGCGGGTGCCAATGATGTACACCATAGCGCGTTGCCTTATTCTCATCTTGCTTACAGTGGCGCTGATAGGTTGCGCGATCAATGTGCCGCTCAAAAAGGTGTATGGCACGTATAAGGCGTCGTATCCCTTTGGAACTGAAACCATTACGCTGAATGAAGACGGAAGTTTCGTTCAGAAGGTTGCGGTGAAGGACCAGGCACCGGTGACCCTTCAGGGCAAGTGGGATTTCGACTCTCAGGGAAGCCGCGTGAACTTCGACCGCTTAATGATGGTCATGGACGGGACCGGGCATCTCAAGAACGACTGGCAAACGGCGACGCCCGGCATCGCATCCCTAGATGTCGAAACTCACTGGTTTCGGGTCACCATGGCGTCGGCTGCGGCATATCCGTACGTCAAACAGTGAAGCTAACGTACAGCGCCGGAAGAGCCATGCCTTCGGCATGGGGATGGGGTAGGACACGTCACCCCTAAAAGGGCAGAACGGACTGAGGAATAAGACTGCAGGAGCGATTGTCGCGCCTAGCGGCCAGGGCTGAGATCTCGTTCGATTGTTCGCTGTCTCTCCTGAGTCAGAGAAGAGGGCGGTTCGGTCCTTTGGGCGACGGGTGGTCCTGGTGCGCTTGTCGACTCCAATGCAGATCGATGTGAAACATCGCGGCCCAGCCCGTCGGCAAGAGCGGTTTTATCGTTGGTATAGATCTGAGCGTCGTAGCGGCCACGCGAGACCGCGACATATGCCAAGCGACGATTGACGAGCTTCTCTCTCCCCTGCTCGGTGTCCACATGGATGAGCACGCGGTCGGCAGTCTGTCCCTGGCTGCTGTGGCTCGTCACTGCATATCCGTAGTCGAGATGCGGATTCTCTCGTATGTTGAACGCGATCGCTCGGCTCGAGTCCAGTCGGATTCGTAGGTTGCCACTGTCGTCGACCTTCTCGATTGTGCCCATCTCACGGTTGGCGACATGCTGGTCTCGATTCGGCGCGGTAAACTGTACGCGGTCGCCGCAACCCGCAGGCACTTCCAGCACGTTTGGCTACGACAACGTCTACGTCGCGCGCACCTATGCCTACGTTTCCGCCGGCAAGCAGGGCCTGGCGCTGATTGATGTGGAAAAGCCCGAAACTCCGAAACTGGACCAGTTCTTCACTGCAGATGGCCAACTCAACGATGTCAACGACGTGAAAATCGGCATGGTTGCGGGGAGCGCCTTCGCCTTCGTCGCCGACGGCAAGAATGGCCTGCGCGTTTTGCAGATTCTTTCCCCGTGGGACGATCCCGCGCATTTTTCCGGCCTCAGCCCGCGCCCCACGCCGAAGCTGATCGCCACCGCGCGCACCAAAGGCCCGGCACTCGCCATCTCCAAAGGCATTGATCGCGATCGCGCCGTGGACGAATCCGGCAACCAGCTTGCTGTCTTCGGCCGCCGTGGCGCCCGCCCCCTCAATCGCGAAGAAACCCAGCGCCTGTACCTGCGCAACGGCAAGTTCTACACGGTCACCGATGAACCCGTGGAGCGCATCCAGAAGCAATACACATCAGGCAGCTGAGCCGCGCCCCCGCAAATTCAGCCTTGCGACGGCCGTGCGCTGCCCCTTCCGCCGTCTGTCAAGCGATTTCTCCATCGCTTTTTCTTCCATTCAAATTTCCGCATTAGCTTCGCCCTAACTCCCTCATTCCAGGGTTCTTCCCGCACCTAACTCGTTTCCTTGCAACCGATTACGCTTTCCACGCATCTCATCAGGGACTAACAATCCGTTCACGTTTTCCTCGCATAGCACCTATCAAAATTATTCTTGGGCCAATCCCAGGATTGCGGTTAACGTGTAACTGTGAGGAAGCTTCCGAGCCGCCAGTCCGGTTCGCGCCCGCAGTGGCGGGCAGAAAGTAGGAGTACTTTTCATGGTGAAGCAGTATCTTCTGGCCAGCGATTTTGACCAGACCCTTAGCTTCAACGACTCAGGAGTCGTACTCAGCGAACTCATCGGCTTTCACGGGTTTCACGACAAGGTGAAAGGCTTGTCCGATATCCACCTGGTGCAGCAGGGCGCCGAACTTTCCTACCTGATTCTGCATGATCCGGATTTCCGCCGCGTGCGGCGCGAACATCTGATCGAAACGGGCAAGCGCATCCGTCTGAAGCACGATGTCGATCTTTTTGCGCGCTCGCTCGAAAAACTTTCCGAAGGCTTTAAATTTTCGTTTTACGTCATTTCCGCATCGCCAAGCGAGATCATCCAATCGGCGCTGGAAGGCATCGTGCCGCCCGATCACATTGTCGGCACGCGATTCCGCTTCAACGAGGCGACCGGCGAGGTCCAGTCCATCGTCCGCGCCACCGCGGGCTGGGGGAAAATCACCGCGCTCGAAGAGGTTCGCGCCTCCTTGGGTATCAGCACCGACAGCGTCATCTACATGGGAGATGGAAGTTCCGATCTGCCTGTGATGATGCACGTCAACCAGCACGATGGCCTGACCATTGCCGTTTCGGAGGCGCAATTCATCACCCGCGTCGCGCGCCGCACGGTGCTCAGCGACAACGCCATGAGCGCCCTCGTGCCCGTGCTCGAGGAAGTTTTGCGCTGGGATTCCGCGCAAATCCGGCGTTTCTTTGCCACGCGCGGCCTGACACTGCGCGAATGGGACAAAACGCGCACCGACATGCTTACCATCGAGGAATCCAATTTGCCGGCGCCGGCGCAACCGCGGTAACGCGCTCGCCGCAATTCGGGAACTTGTCGTTCCGAGCGGCGCGAGGCACTCTTCTCCGTCGCACGCCTTTTGTGCAATGAATCTGCTTTTCCCTTGCGTAAATAGCAGGTTACTTCTCCACCTTGCAAGAGCCGCAGGCTTCGAGGCCTAAGCTCGGTCACCGGGGTAGTCTCTATCAGCCCGGCGCGGAACGCCTTGTTCGCCTGCGATTTGCTATGCTGTCTGCTTTGCAAGGAGGCTGCAATGTCCCGCAAGAACATCCTGATGCTGGTTGGCGATTACGTCGAAGACTACGAGGTGATGGTGCCCTTCCAGGCCTTGCTGATGGTTGGCCATGCGGTCCACGCCGTTTGTCCCGGCAAGAAAGCCGGCGAAGCCGTCCGCACCGCCATTCACGATTTTGAAGGCGACCAGACTTACTCTGAAAAGCGCGGCCACAATTTCGCGCTCAATGCCACCTTCGACCAGGTGAAGCCCGAGGAATACGACGCGCTGGTGATTCCGGGAGGCCGCGCCCCGGAGTACATTCGCCTGAATCCCCGCGTGCTGGAGATCGTTCGCCACTTCGCTACCGCGAAGAAACCCATCGCCGCGATCTGTCACGGCGCGCAGGTTCTTGCTGCCGCCGGGGTTTTGAAAGGGAAGAAGTGCAGTTGCTACCCTGCGGTTTCTCCCGAGGTCACGCGCGCGGGCGGAACGTTTGCCGAGTTGGCCATGACCGATGCGGTGGTGGACGGCAATCTTGTCAGCGCACCGGCGTGGCCGGCGCATCCTGCTTGGCTGGCGAAGTTTCTGGGCGTGTTGGGGACGCGCATCGAGCCGTAGCGCCTAATCTCGCTTGCCGGTCACGTGGCCGTGGGGCGCCGCAATGGTGCGTATATCCCTATGACTTAAGCATTTACGGTTCGCCATCTCTTCTGTGCCAGATTTCTTCGCACTACACCCTTTCTAAATTCCGTTTCTTCTTACATAATCGTTGGTTCTCTATCCCACACTAAGGCGATCCTTGCACAATGGCTAATATCAATGTAAAGAAAGGCGTAATTGGCATATTGACCGGCGGCGGCGACGTCCCCGGGCTAAACCCGGCGATCCGCGCTGTAACGTTGCGCGCGCTCCACGAAGGCTACGAGGTCATCGGCTTCCGTCGAGGCTGGGCGGGAATCGTGGACATGGTCCGCGATGAAAAGCACGACAATTCCGACAACTACCAACGGCTCACCGAAGACGTCGTGAATCGTGCCGGCAGAACCGGCGGCACCTTCCTCCATTCCTCGCGCACCAACCCCGGCCGCGTCAGCAAGAGCAGCGTCCCCGAGCACCTGAAGGGGCAGTTCAACGCGGAGAAAAACGACCTGACGCCGGAAGTCCTGAAAAACCTCGCCTGGCTGGGCGTCGACTACATGATCCCGATCGGCGGCGACGATACGCTGAGCTATGGCGTGCGGCTGTACCAGGAAGGCGTGCGCGTAGTGGCCATCCCCAAAACGATGGACAACGATGTGCCCGGAACCGACTACTGCATCGGCTTCAGCACTTGCATCACCCGTACCATCCAGATGACCAACTCGTTGCGTACGTCCGCAGGCTCCCACGAGCGCTTCATGGTCCTCGAAGTGTTTGGCCGCTATGCAGGTTACACCGCCATGCTTCCGACAATGGCCGGGGCGGCAAATCGCTGCGTCATCCCCGAGCACAAGTTCGATATCGAACAACTGACGGAACTTCTGGCCCACGACCGCAAGAAAAATCCCAGCCACTACTCCATTGTGCTTGTTTCCGAGGGCGCAATGTTCAAGGGCGGCGAAATGGTCTTCCAACGGGATGCCGCGGATGCCTTCGGCCACAAAAAACTCGGTGGCATTGGCGACCTCGTTTCAGACGAGTTGACCGCTCACTCTCCCAAATTCAACAACGGCAAGAAAATTGACTGCATCAATCAGAAGCTCGGCTACCTGGTGCGTTGCGGCGATCCCGACGCGATCGATTCCATCGTTCCGATGGCCTACGGCAATCTGGCGCTGGACCTGATCCTCAACCGCATTCACGGGCGCCTGGTGGTGTTGAAGAACGGGCGCTATGACAACATGCCCATTGACACCGTCACCGCCACGAAGAAAGTCGTCAATGTCAAGGAGCACTATAATATCGAGCGCCTCCGCCCGGTCTACCAGAGCTTTGAGATGAAGCCGTTGTTTCTGATGACCAGCGAAATCGGCTGATTTGGCCGGGCCCGCTGGCCGCCCGAGGGTGCGCCCCTCGAAATTGCCGGCGGAACAAAATAAGAGCACGTATCCGGGCGTGGATGCTACTCATCTATCTTGAAGTACGCTTCAACTGAGGTGCCCGCATGCAACTCCGCAAACTAGGAAGAATCGGACCGCGCGTTTCGCCCCTGGGCCTTGGCTGCATGGGCATGTCGGAATTTTATGGTCCGCGGAATGATGCCGAATCCATCGCCACGATTCACCGCTCCATTGAACTCGGTATCAATTTCCTGGACACCGCCGACGTCTATGGCTACGGCGACAACGAAATTCTAGTCGGCCAGGCCATTCGCGATCGCCGCGAAAAGGTATGTCTCGCCACGAAGTTTGCCATCGTGCGCGACCGCTCCAACCCGCACGTGCGCGGCGTCAGCGGCAAGCCGGAATACGTGCGCGCTTGCTGCGAAGCCAGCCTGAAGCGCCTCGGCGTTGAAGCGATCGATCTTTATTACCAGCACCGCGTCGATCCCGGAACGCCCATCGAGGAAACGGTCGGCGCGATGGCGCAGCTTGTGCGCGAAGGCAAGGTGCGATACCTCGGGTTGTCCGAAGCATCGCCGGCCACACTCCGCCGCGCGCATAAGGTGCATCCCATTGCCGCGCTGCAGACGGAATATTCCCTGTGGACGCGCGACCCTGAGGATGAAGTGCTGAAGACCACGCGGGAACTGGGCATTGCGTTCGTCGCCTATAGCCCGCTAGGCCGCGGGTTTCTCACGGGACAATTCAAGAAATTCGAAGATTTGGCGGCGGACGATTACCGGCGGTTCTCGCCGCGTTTTCAGGGCGAGAATTTCCAGAAGAATCTGGATCTCGTCGCACGCGTGGAAGCGCTTGCCCGGGAGAAGCACTGCACGCCGGGACAGCTTGCGCTGGCGTGGCTGCTGGCGCAGGGCGAGGACATCATTCCCATTCCCGGCACCAAGCGCCGCAAATACCTGGAAGAAAATGCCGCTGCTTTGCAGGTGAAGCTCACCGCCGAGGATCTGCGGCGAATCGAAGAAGTTGCCCCCAAGGGAGCGGCCGCCGGCCTGCGCTATCCCGAACCCATGATGTCCCTGGTCAACCGCTAGAGTACGGAGTGCGGCGGATTGTTTACCCTGCTTGCCCCGAGCTTGGAGGGGAGCTTCGAAGGGCCGCCGCCTTAGCGGCCGTTAGGCAGCCAACAAATTCCACCGCGAAGCGCAAACCGGCTTCTTGAGGCCTATCTTCCCCCGCTCCGCAGCGCAGGCAAGGTATACGTCGGTTTCACTTCCTTCCTCTTCGACCAGTCGTGATAGGTGTGGCACTCAAAGCAGCGCGACTCGGCGTGATCGGGGCCGGGGGCGTGGCAGGTCTTGCAATTCTCGATGCCTGGCACCAGCACGTCGCTCGTTTCTGTGCTGCTCAGTGCCTTCGCGTGGCAACTGGTGCACGTGAAGCTGTGATGCGCATCGTGATCGAACTTGGCGTGCGGCAGCCAGCGCGTTGTGATTCTTGCAGGGCCGATATCGGGCACTGCGCTCACCGTGTCCGGCTCAGCCACGATGGAACTGGGAATCCGAACACGCGCGCCATTCGTGCGAGTCACATACAAATGACACTGCTTGCACGTTTTCCGCGACAACAATTCCTCAGCATCCGCAGTGCGTTCCGCTACCCACTGAGCTGGCGTCAAAATGCGCACCTCTGGTAGCAACGATTTCCCGGTTAGATCGCGGGTGGGTTCGCGCACCACACGTACTTCAGCCGGATGGGCAGCGATGTATTCCTGAAACTTCTTTACCAGGAACGCGTGCACCACTTCCGGCTTGTCGTGCGGCACTCCTACGTCAAACCGCTTGTCAAATGTGAGCAGATGGCACGCAGCGCAAGTGGTGGCAAATTTCGGTGGGACCATGTTCTCGCGTCCCGTCAGCGGCTTCGGAGTCCAAAGGGTGTCGTTTGGCAACACATCTGAAAGGTCTGCACTGTAAGAATTCGTGGCCACGGCGTAAGCCCTATCTGCGTATAGCCATTTCTGATTCACCCCTGCCGGGCGGTGGCAGTCTCCGCATTCTAACTGCACAATGGGCCCATTCGGCCCACGCCGGATCGGCTTCAGATGAATTGCATGATTCAACTGAATTGTTCCGGGATCCTTTGCGCCCGCGCGAAGCGCGGCGAACTCTGGGTGCCCAACTTCAAAGCTCCTGATATGGATTGCATAACGCTTCACGATACCGACGACATGTAAATCGTCATGGCATTCGGCGCAAGCCTGGTTGCTCGCGGCGTTGATATTGATGCGCCCTCGATGTTCGGCATGGCATGTGGCGCACGGCGGCACTTGTGCCTTCACCTGGTTCTCGTGGTGGACCGGGCCGTCATGGCAGCCGAGGCATGAGCTGTGCAGCGCGTTCGCGGAAAATTCGCCGGCCTTTTGCACGTGGCAAGCGGTGCACTGCTTCTCCAGCACAGCGTGCGGCTCGCTCATCCGGCCGCTGGAATAGACGCGCGAATCGTGGAAGAAGCGGTGCCAGGCAATCCACACGAGAGCCAGCAACGGCACCAGCACGCAGAGCCACAGCTTGGCGCGTTTGTAGGGCGTCGGCCTTTTGAAATAGTTCAGATCGATGCGCTGCGCCAGCTTCTTGGTTGTGCGTGTTCTCGCCACTTCTTCTCTGCGACCTCTGTGCTCTTCCTCTGTGGCCTCTGTGTTAATTCTTTTTTTCTAATAGCGCAGGGCCACGACCGCATGCACCGCGCCCAGCAGGATCAGCGCCAGCGAAAGCGGGATGTGCACCAGCAGCCAGCCATGCAGCCAGCGATGCAGGCGTTCCTGCCGCAGCAGTTGGCGTGCTTCGTCGCAGATCTCTTCGAGTTCCTTGAGCGTGTCCTGCGCCGTCGCCGGCAGCAGCGTCTGCAAAGCCGCAAACGCGCTCTTAGCTTTTTCCGCGTCAACCAAGCGCAGCTCGCGCCGCTCTGGCTCTTCCAGAAACACGCGCATCTCCTGCAAGTAAAAGCGCGTCAGAGGTGCGCTCTGTTCCGCGTTCAGGCGCATTACTTCCGGCGCGGCGGCAGCTGCAGCGCTGGCACCCGCGCTGACTGCTGCGGAAGTTCGCAGCGGCACCGCGGCTGCCGCAATCGGCCGCAACGCCGTGAAGCCCCCGGCGAGCAATTCCTCGGCGGTGTCCCGTCTCGCAAACCCAAGTGAACCGCACAGCCCTTCCACCGCGTGGTCCGCCTCTTCGCGCAGCAACCTGCGCACATTCCCGATTTCGTCGTAGACCGTTTCCAGCGGCACGTCGATGGTCATCAGCCACGGCACGTAATGCTGCAGCACTGCGCCGAACAAGCCGCTCGCTACCGTAATGATCAGAAGCCACATCAGCACGCGCTGCCGCGCGCCGAGCAGCGCCGCAAAGATCATGAATGCGAAGCCCACGATACCGAACGCGAGTCCTATGCCGCTGCCGCCGCGCGGGCCGGCGGGCGCATTCATGGCGTAAAACGCATACACGCCCACGCTCAACAGGAAAATCCCCAGTGAGAGCCAGGCCCAGCCGCGTTGCGTGACGTCCATCCTCATCGTGTGGCCCTCATTGCTTTGGCCCTGCGCCTGTCATGCCGGCAAAAAACTTGCGCGGATCCACGCGGTGCGCGGCATCGTGCGGGCAAGCGTACACGCAACTTGGCTCTTTCAGATGCGTACACAAATCGCAGGAGGTTGCTTTCAGCTGCACCACCGCTTTGCGTCGCCCCGCGCGCTCCGGATCCTCAGCCATGACTTCAAACGGGTGCAGGTTGATGTTCCCGTACGGGCAATTCTGCGCGCAGAGACCGCAGCCGATGCACCAATCCTCGATAATCACTTCCAGCGAATTGCGCCGCCGGATCGAGCCCACCGGGCAGCCCACCATACACAGAGGATCTCGGCACTGCCGGCAGGACGTGGCCACAAGGAAATTCTCGAAGCGCAGCCCCTCGCGCACCAGCCGCGTCACGCCGTCATGCGCATCGGCGCAGGCATTCACGCAGGCATCGCAGCGCGTGCATTTCTGCAAATCCAGGATCAGCAGGCTTTGCGCCTCCATCAGCCCTTGCGAGAGGAACTGCTCGATGGGGACGCTGTGCACCATTTGCATCCGCTGCGCGTTCGCGGCGCGCCGCTCTGCCGCCACCGCTTCCAGGCCCACGCGCACGTTCGGGAAGCGCTCCACCATCTGGCGGAAATCGTCGCCGGAAATCTTTACCACCTCCACGTGATCCAAAGCCGTGCACGTTGCCATGCGCGCGCCGCCACCCAGCAGCCCGATTTCGCCGAAATAGTCGCCGCGCGACAAATACGCCAGCACCAGCTCGCCGCCGGGGTCCTCCTCGGATATTTTCACGAAGCCGATGCGCACCAGATAAAAGCTGTCCGCCGCATCGCCCTGCCGCGCGATCACCTGTCCGGGGGCGTAGCGCACCAGTTCCACGCTTTCTTTCAGGTGCTCGATGAAATCCGGCGAAAGATCCGCGAACATGGGCACGCCGCGCAAGTGCGTCTCCAGCGCGCGCCGCCGGTAGTTCTGCTCGATCTGCGAGCGGAATGTCTTGTTCTTCATCATGATGTCGAGGACGTTGCGCAACATCTCGAACGCCACGACATCGCTTTCCGCGTGCACCGCCGCCGAGCGCGGGTAAAAATTCATGCAAGTCATTTCGCCGAAAAGATCGCCGGGTCCAAGCTCCGCCACCGGGTTGCCGTAGGATAGGTCCACCGAGGCATCGATCGGGATGGTGCGATCGCGCGCTTCTTCTTCGCGCCAGTCTTGCTCCCGCCCCACCAGCACGCTGGTCAGTCGTTTGAAAAGGCCTTGCGCGCCACCTTGCGTCTTCACGTGAGCAATCGACGTGGCAATGGCCACCTGCGCTTTGCCTTCCAGGATATAGAACGCAGTCGAGCCAAACTCGCCTTCGCGGCAAATCACTTCGCCCTTGCGGTAGCGCCGCTTCACGATGACGCCGCGATTCAGTTCCAGGAATGTGCCGGAAACGCCTACGAAGACCGGCAGCCTGTGAAGTTCCTCGGCCGTCAGACTCTGCGCGTCGCGACCTGCGGCGATGGCCGTGCCCACCACGCCTTTGTTCGTAAGCGCGCCTGTGGGGCAGGAGACCATGCATTCGCCGCAGGAAATACAAGTGGAATCGCCCATCGGCGAATTCAGATCGAACGCGATGCCTGCGGAATAGCCCTTGCCCATGCGCCCGAGGACGAAATTGTTTTTGATTTCGTCGCAGCCACGGATGCAGCGGTCGCACAGGATGCACGCATCGTGATCCACGGCAATCGCCAGCGAGGAATCGTCTGCTCCACGCGAAACGGTGCGGCGCGGGAATCGCGGCGTGCCCACTCCCGCGGCCTTCGCCAAGGTTTCCAGTTCGCAGTCGCCAGAATGTTCCTGCCGCGCACAGGGCGACGGGTGGTCCGCCATAAGCAGTTCGAGCAGCGTCTTCCGCGCGGCCAGCACCTTCTCCGAGTTGGTGCAGACTTTCATGCCGAGCTCGACAGGCCGCACGCACGCGGCGGAGAGCACGCGCGCGCCCGTATCCACCACGCACAACCGGCACACGCCCACAGGCGTCTGGTTCTGCAAATGGCACAGCGTGGGAATGGCGATGCCGTGAAGGCGCGCGGCATCGTAGACGGTCGTTCCGGCGGCCACCTGCACAAGCTTGCCGTCGATCGTCAGTTCCACGAGTCCCGCGTTGGTTGCCGAAGCGCTCATAGTCTCCGCATCATCTCTTCCATTCAGGCTTCTTCGCTCCTCGAAGTCTCCGTGCTCTCTGTGTTGAAGCATTTCTCTTAGGGTCTGATCCCCACGCGCTGCAATTCCGGCATTCGCGCGCTCGCGGAAATGCAGATCCCGCTGGGACACTGGCCCTGCAACACGTGCGCATCGATCTCTGCCCGGAAGTGCTTCAGCACGGATTGAATCGGGGCCGGCACAATCTGTCCGAGCCCGCAAATGGAAGTGAGGCTCATGGCCTGCGACAACTCCTCCAGCAGCGCCAGGTCCGCGCGATACTGCGCTTCGCCCACGCCGCCTTGCGTCCAATGCACCAGAAGTTCCACCATCTTCTGCGAGCCCATGCGGCACGGCACGCACTTCCCGCACGATTCGTTGCGATAGAAGCGCACTGCGGTCAGCGCCATATCCAGCATGCAAGTGGTGTCGTCGCACACCACAATCGCGCCGGAGCCAAGCATCGAGCCGGCCTCTGCGAGCGCCTTGAAATCCAGCCGCACATCCACCATGGACGCCGGCAAATAGCCCGAGGACGGCCCCGACGGCGCAAAGGCCTTCAACGCGCGCCCGCCGCGAATACCGCCCGCATGCTGATAAATCACTTCGCGCATCGGCGTGCCCATGGGCACCTCAAACACGCCCGGCCGCGCCACGTGGCCGCTCACGCCGACAAACTTCAGCCCGCGCGAGCCATGCACGCCCGCAGTTTTATACCACTCCACGCCGCGCGCCAGAATCTGCGGCACATTCGCAAACGTTTCGACGTTATTGATCACCGTGGGTTTTTGCCACAAGCCTACTTGCCCGGGGAAGGGAGGTTTGTTGCGAGGTTCGGCGCGATGCCCCTCGATCGCTTCGATCAACGCGCTTTCTTCCCCGCAGATGTAACCGCCCGGGCTCACGAAAATCTCCAGATCGAAATCGAATTCGCTGCCAAGAATCTTTTTGCCCAGAAGCCCTGCTTCCGTGCAGCGCCGCAACTCTTCGCCGAAAATCTCTTCCTGCAACGGATATTCGTGGCGGATGTAGAGAATGCCTTTCCTGGCGCGTGTCACCAGCCCGGCAATCAGCATTCCCTCGATCACCAGGTGCGGCAGGTTTCCGAGGATGAAGCGGTCCTTGATCGTGCCCGGCTCGCTTTCATCGGCGTTGCACACGATGTACTTCACCGGATCAGCCTGTTTGCGCACCAAATCCCACTTCATGGAGGTGGGGAAGCCGGCGCCGCCCATGCCGCGAAGTTCCGCTCCTTTCAGCGTGGCCAGCACGCCATCCCAATCTTTCGTGGCAATCAGCCGCCGCACCACGCCGTACTTTTCGCCTTCGCCATAGTGATCGGAAGCGCAGGCTACGCGGCCTTCTTGTAGATGTTCGGGGCGCAATTCATCTTCGCGGATGGCCCGGCGCACCAGGTCTTCCGTGCGTTCGGGCGTGACGCCCGCGAATATCTGGTCATTGACAGCGACCGCGGGCGCCTGATCGCAACGTCCCAGGCAACTCACATCCTTGATCTGCACATCCTCCGGCCGCGCGCCGGCAAAGCGCCGCAGCAATTCAGCGCGCAGCTCGCAAGCGCCATTCAGGCGGCAGCTCATGTCCGCGCAAACGTGAATTTCCGCCTTGGCGGGTGGCGTCAGATGAAAGTGGGGATAGAAGCTGGCGACGCTGTGGATCTGGTAGAGCGGCGTCTGGGGGCGCTGGGAAAGGGCTTCCAACTCTGCTTTTGGCAGGTACCCATAGCGCAGTTGGATGGCTCGCAGTTCGTCAAATATCACGGTGAAATATCTCGCGAAACTGCGCCGCACATGCCAATCGCCCCGGCGCGCTTCGGGGTTCAGGATATTGACGCAGAGTAGGGGCAGCACGGCGGGAAGTAAAGCACGGCCCGTTGTCTTTTCGCGCAATGCCTCTAAAAAGCCAACGCTTCCGGTTGACTTGGGGGCGGACCGAAGCTATAAGCGAAAAGACGTTTCGCGTCTCACCGCATGCGGATTCACTGCCAAAATAGATACTCGCGGCTCGCGCTGCTTTTTGCGGCGGCTTTTCTTTGCATGGTTGCGGCGGATTCCGCGGCCACGGACAAGCCGGAGCCGATCAAGTACATCGGCCCTGGCTCCTGCGCGGCCACCAGTTGCCACGGCAACGTCAAGCCCATTGCCGGCAGCCGCGTCCTGCAGAACGAATATTCCACCTGGATTCTGCAGGACAAGCACAGCCGCGCATATCAGGCGCTCACCGGCGATATTGGCGAGCGCATGGCGCGCATCCTGAAACTAAGCAATAAGGCGGAAGAAGCGCCAAAATGCCTGATGTGCCACGCGCTTCACACGACCCCGGAGCAGCGCGGGCGTTCGTTTGAGATTGCCGAGGGCGTTTCCTGCGAATCGTGCCACGGCCCCGCATCGGCCTGGCTGGGCCCGCACACCACGCGCGATTGGCCGCACGAAAAATCTGTGACCCTGGGCATGCATGATACGCGCGACGTCATTCACCGCACGCAGAAATGCCTGGAATGCCATCTCGGCACAAAAGAAAAGTTCGTGGACCACGAGATGATCGCCGCCGGGCATCCCGATTTGTACTTTGAGCTGGACTCGTTTTCGGCGGTGATGCCGCGGCATTGGAAAGTGCCGCGCGAATCCGCTCCCGGCAAGCCTGTGGAAGAAGCGGCGTGGGCCGGCGTGCGCGATTGGAGCGCGGGCCAGGCCGTGCAACTCAGCGCTTCCATGGATCGCCTGGCATGGCGCGCCCGCGGCGAACGCGCCGACAAAAAAGATCCCTGGCCGGAGTACGCGGAGCTCTCCTGCTTTGCCTGCCACCATTCCTTGGGCGCGGCCAAGGATAGCTGGCGCCAGGAGCACGGCTACGAAGGCCGCCGACCGGGTGATCCCGCATGGAACGCTTCGCGCTACGCAGTTTTCCGTTTGCTGGCGAAACAAGTGGATTCCGCGAACGGCCAGGAACTCGACCGGCAACTTCTGACGGTGTTCACTGAAATGAGCAAGCTGACCCCGGATCGCCGCGTCGTGGCGGAGGCCGCTGCGGCTGCCGCGCCGCTGGCGCAGCGTATCGCGGAGCGCCTCTCCACCATGCAATACGATCAGGCCGTTACGCTGCGCATGCTCCAGCGCATCGCCGACGACGCGGAAAACATCTCCATTTCCGATGAACGCGCCGCGGAACAAGCGGTCATGGCCCTCGATTCCCTGTACATTGCCTACAGCAAAGACACCAAACCCGCTGACGCCGCCGAAGCACGCGCCGCGATCAACGCGCTGTTTCAGCAACTCGAAAATCCTTCATCCTACAACGCTGATCAATTTGCCGCGGCCCTGCGGCGCATTCGCCCGCTGCTGCACTAATTTGGAGTGCGGCGGCTTGCCGCCGCTTTAACGGTTGTAACGTAAGCAACCCAATTCAACCCGAAGCGCCAACCCGCCGCGAGAAGCCTAAGTCTGGCGAAGGGAATTACCAGGCGAGACGAGCAGAACAACCGTTGACTTTTTACGACATGTGTAGGCGGCGGGCAACGACGATGGAATAGTGGAATCCGGAAGCGATCACCAGCGCGGCCACGGTGTACCCCAGATAGTGCGCCAGCAGGCTGACGCGATCATTGACATACCCCGCGGCCAGCACGGTGAAAAACACCAGCGCAATCTCAAAAAACGTTGTGGACTTGCCAAGCAGACTCGGCGGAAACGGCCGGTAGCCCTGGATCAGCAGGATTACCGCGGCGACCACGAGCATCAGCATGTCGCGGCTCAGCACCAGAATCGTAAGCCACCAGGGGATCTTTTTCTCCATCGCCAGCACCACAAACGAGGAAGAGAGCAGCAGTTTGTCAGCAATGGGATCGAGGTAGGCGCCCAGAGCCGATTTCTGATCCAGCCGGCGCGCCAGCAGGCCGTCCACCGCATCGGTTAGCGCCGCGCACACCAGCACCAGAAGCGCCCAGCGGTATTCCTCATACAGAATGAGGATCAGGAAAAACGGCAGAAACCCGAGGCGCAAAAAGGTGATCTGATTGGGGACCGTCCAGATGCGGGCTTTCATTGGCTGTCAGGATAGCGCAGATCAGGCGAACTGGGCGAGATAATCAGTCAGCGTGCGGCCGATCTTGCGCTCAAAAATCTCGGCCATGGAGGGAATCGACCCCGAAGGCTCGTCGAGCGAGATGCGCTCGATGCGCGTCATGGGGAAAAACACCGTGGGCAGGCCGACGCGCTCCGCATCCAGTTGGTTGATCTGGCTGACGAAATGATCGAAGGAGTTGAGGTCAATGCCGCGGATGGTCACGCCGCTGGGGTTGATGTCCAACAGGATGCCCCAGATTTTTTCTTTGGGGGAGTGCAGGCTGATGATGACGATGGAGTCTGGTTTCATGAGTTTAGCCGCTGAGAGTCACCTTTAGTTTACCGCATGCTCTTCGCGCGTGGGGCGGATAAGCGGAGAAAGTGTCGAGAATGCGGCTCGGCGCAGGCCCTCTCAACGGGTGGCACGCCCGGCGGAGTCGTAGGCTCGGCCGAGCCACCACAGGGCATCGCGCAAATCCTCATTGGAGGAAATCTCGAAGGAGAACCAGCCTTTCCCGGGAATCCGCGTGGAGGTGTCGAGGCGCGAATCATTCTGCGCTTTCTGAAGAAGCGGAGGCGGCATAGGATCGAATTTGAGGATGAGGGCAGAAGCCGCGCCGAAACCCCGCGTGCGCGGAATGGCGGCGAATATCTTGCCAGCGCGATAGAACGACAGAAAGCCAAACATGGGCTTGGTGGTGATTTTCGGCCAAGAACACGCCTCGGTTTCCAGCATGGCCGACCAGTGACGCATCTCTTCGCTGATCGGAAGGAGTTTGGGACGCGGGCGGCGCGGCCGCGGACTGGGTTTGCCGGATTGGGCTGCGCGTTCTTTCATGACGTGTGTTCCCGAGCGCGGCAGTTACACTGGCATGGCTGCAGGGCCACTGGGAGGAAGCAAAAGTTTCGGCTCGGTGAGCGACTGCACCTGCTCGAGCGTGGCGTCGGGGGCGAGTTCGCGCAACAACAGGCCCTCGGGCGTGACCTCGATGAAGGCGAGCTCCGTCACGATGTGATCCACCACTTCAACGCCGGTCAGCGGCAGTGTGCATTTCTCGAGAATCTTGGGCTTGTTGTCGCGCGTGGCGTGTTCCATGGCGATAAACACACGCTTGGCGCCCGCCACCAGGTCCATCGCGCCCCCCATGCCCTTCAGCATTTTTCCGGGGATGGACCAGTTCGCAAGATTTCCTTTTTCATCCACCTGAAGGCCACCGAGAACGGTCAGGTCGATATGGCCGCCACGAATCATGGCGAAGGAATCCGCGGACGAAAAATAGCAGGTGCCCGGGATTTCGGTGACGGTTTCCTTGCCAGCATTGACGAGGTCGGCGTCAACTTCAGACTCGAGGGGATAGGGGCCGACGCCGAGCATGCCATTCTCGGATTGCATGATGACGTCCATGCCTTCGGGAATGAAATTGGCAACGAGCGTAGGAACGCCTATACCGAGATTGACGTAGTAGCCGTCGCGCAGTTCGCGCGCGATGCGCCTCGCGATGCGTTCCCGTTTTTGGTCGTCGGCCAGGGGCATGGATAGTTCACAGTTGACAGTTTACAGCTATCAGTCAAAGCAAATCTGACCGGTCTGAAGACCGGCCACTACAATTTTCGCACGGTACGCTGTTCGATGCGTTTTTCAAAGTGCGCGCCCTGAAAAATGGCATCCACATAAATTCCGGGCGTGTGCACGAAATCGGGATCAATCTGCCCGGGCTCGACAAGTTCTTCCACTTCCGCAACAACGAAGTCCGCGGCCGTGGCCATCATGGGGTTCAGGTTGCGCGCCGTCTTGCGATAAACGAGATTGCCCCAGCGATCACCTTTCCACGCCTTGACGAAGGCGAAATCGGCGCGCAGGGCGCGTTCCAGGACGTATATGCGCCCGCCAAATTCGCGGGTCTCCTTGCCTTCGGCCACCACCGTCCCGAAGCCAGTGGGAGTGTAAAAAGCGGGAATGCCCGCGCCACCCGCCCGCAGGCGTTCGGAGAGAGTACCCTGAGGATTCAACTCCAGTTCGAGTTCGCCGCTGAGGGCGAGCTGCTCGAATTGCTTATTTCCCCCGATGTACGTGGAGATCATCTTCTTGACCTGGCGTGTCTGCAGTAGTAAGCCGACTCCGCAGTCTTCCACGCCACCGTTGTTGCTGACGATGGTAAGGTTCCGGGTACCTTTGCGGCGCACCGCGGCGATCAAGTTTTCGGGTATACCGCAAAGCCCGAAGCCGCCGATGAGGATGGTCATGCCATCGCGAAGATTGGCGATAGCGGCGTCCGCAGAGGCGATGCGTTTGTCCAAAATCTGCCCTCACGCAACTCCGGAAAACCCAGCGAGAAGTTTACTCTAATTGGCGGACAATTCGGAATTTGGGAATTGTCCTTCCAACGAATCAACACCTGCGACGGCAGAGTACCGCTCCCTCCGGCCTTGAGGATGCATTCTGCGCGGTGCTATCTTCAGTCCAACGGAAACGACCGTTTTGTTCGTCGGCCCTAGCAGTTGAGCGCCTGAGGAGGTGGCTGTGAAAGTAGCTTATCTGGATATCGAAACGAACTACGTCGGGCAATTCAAGAGCGACGACGACCGGTTTTTCCGCGACTCCAGGAATCACTTGATCACGGTTCTCGGTGTAAGACTGTTGGACAAAGACAGCAATGTGTTCGTGCAACTCTTCGATCAAGAAGTTACGAGAGCGAACTTGACCAAGGCGCTCGAGGGCACTACGAAAATCGTGACCTATAACGGGCGCTCCATTCCCGATCCCATCAAGCAAAGAGTGGGGTTTGACTTTCCCGTCATTGCCGCGCAATTAGACATCGTTTTGGACAAGGAGTATCAACATCTCGATCTTTGCCCGGAATGCTGGAAGCGCAACTTGTATGGCGGCCTCAAAAAGGTAGAGCAAAGGCTGGGGCTTTGGCGGAAATTCCCGGACCGGGAAGGCGCCTGGGCCATGGAAACATTCCGCACTTATGTGAAAACAGGCGACGAAGAATTGCGAAGCGAGTTGCTCGCCTACAACCGCGAGGATGTCTACATGCTGCGCGAACTCGAACTTAAACTCGCAAAGCTTTAGCGTGAACCTGCACCCCGATTGCGGGGGGACTGGGTTTAGGTGAAGGGGGAAAGGCCCTAGTTCTGGTGCCAGACAGGGTTAGGCGAGTAGAATGAGGCATGGACAACTGGCGCGAGCGAATCAGTGTAAACGCAGCAGTTTGCCACGGCCGAGCCTGTATCAAGGGTACACGAATCCTTGTGTCTGCAATCATGGATAATGTGGCCGCGGGAACCACTTACGACGAAATCCTGCGCAGCTATCCGGCCCTTACCCGGCCAGATCTTGAAGCGGCCTTGGCTTACGCCGCGGAATTGGCCCGGGAAGGCACCGTCGATCTCCCACTGGAAACAAAAGCTTGAAGTTCAAAGTTGACGAAAATTTACCGCTGGAATGCGCGTCCTGCCTTCGCGATGCTGGCTATGACGCGGAGACAGCCGGATGGGAAAAGCTGTCTGGTGCGGACGATGCGCAGCTTTTTGAAAGCTGCCAAGCCGAGGGCCGGATCCTCATCACGCTCGATCTCGATTTCGCCAATGTTTATGCCTATCCACCCAGTTCGTCGGCGGGCATTGTAGTCCTTCGTCCGCGCAGGCAAGACACGAGAACTATTGTTTCCCTCCTCAAGCGCATGCTCGCGGTCATGGCGGAAAAGCCGCCGCAACGACAATTGTGGATCGTTGAGCCTGACCGCATTCGCTATCGCGGTGATTGAAGTGATTCCACGTTTCCGCCCGAACAGTACAATCTCCTCACGTCTCATTGCCGGAAACGCTTCGCTCTCGCCGGATTTGCCTACGCTAATGGAGGCTGTCTTACAGGCTGCGGAGGAGTTTGTAGAGTTCGTTGGCGGCGTCGAAATCGGCTTCGAGTTCGCGGGAGCCGAGGCGTTCGCGAAGATCATCGAGGCGGCGGGCAAACAAGTCGAGCGCGACGGAGAGCACTTCGCGATTGGTGAGGACGATATCGCGCCAGGTGCTGTACGGGCTTCCCGCCAGACGTAGCGAATCGCGCAAGCCCGGCCCCGCCAGTGTGATCGGCAAGCCGTTTTCGTCGAGGTGATCGTAGAGAAACGACGCCAGCGCCACGGCCGCGAGTTGCGGGAGATGCGAGGCGAGGCCGACGGCGTAATCGTGCTGCTTTGCGCCGAGCCACACCGGGCGCGCGCCCATTTTCCCCAGAATTTTCACGAAAGCGACCACGCGCGGATCACGGCTCTCTCCGGTGTCACTCGTCAGCGCGTAGGTGGCATTGCGGAAAAGATCCGCATCGGCATGCTCGAAGCCGGAGAGTTCGCGGCCGGCCATGGGATGCCCTCCGAGAAAGTACGGGCCCCCTTCCTGCGGAAAAAGTTCCGCGGCGGCTTGCGTGATGCGCTGCTTGGTGCTGGAGGCGTCCGTGACCAATGCGTGCGACGCCGCGTGCCGCGCAATTTCCGGCAACAGATCGAGGGTGGCGCCGATGGGCAGCGCGATGTAGACGAGATCGGACTTGCGCAGGGCGGGTTCGACCGAATCGGAAAAGCCTTCATCGAGCGCGCCACTTTTTCGCGCCTGCTGCACCACATCGGCGCGATCCCAACCGGCAATGTGCATGTCCGGCGCATATTTGCGCAGGGCCAGGGCAAAGGAGCCGCCGATCAGGCCGGTGCCGAGGACGGTGACGCGCTGGATCAGGTGTGGGGCCATTGGAAGACCAAGTTCACAGTGGACAGTTTACAGTTCATAGTCAGAGAAGGAATAAAAATATTGGCGCGAAGACGCAGGGCACATGAAGAAAGGAAGCACTCTGACTTTTCGTTCCGCGCGGCGCCGAATCTAAGCAATTCAGCCATGTGGCTCAGACCAGCCGTCGGCCGACGGCTGGCGCGATAATGCGGAGCTCGCCCATGAGTTGCGCGAAATTCGCCGGGTAGAGCGACTGCGCGCCATCGGAGAGCGCGTGGTCGGGATCGTTGTGCACTTCGATCAGCAAACCATCCGCGCCCGCGGCAACGGCGGCGCGCGCCATCGGCGGCACTTTGTCGCGGCGTCCCGTGCCGTGCGAGGGGTCGGCAAAGATCGGCAGGTGGGACAGCTTTTGAATCACGGGAATTGCGGCAATATCCAGGGTGTTGCGCGTGGCGGTCTCAAAGGTGCGAATGCCGCGCTCGCAAAGGACGACGTTGTAATTTCCGCCGTTCAGGATGTACTCCGCGCTCAGCAACCACTCTTCCATGGTGGCGGACATGCCGCGCTTCAGCAGCACCGGCTTCTGAACTTCACCGAGAGCGCGCAGAAGAAAATAGTTCTGCATGTTGCGCGCTCCAACTTGAAAGATGTCCACGTACGCGCCCATCATCTGGATTTGCGAAGGATCCATCACCTCGCTGACAACGAAAAGGTTGAACTTGTCCGCGGCTTCGCGAATCAGCTCCAGTCCCTTTTCGCCCATGCCTTGGAACGCATAAGGTGAAGTGCGCGGCTTGAAGGCGCCCGCGCGCAGAATCCTGGCGCCCGCCTTGGATACGGATTCCGCGATCGAAAGGATCTGCTCGCGCGATTCCACGGAGCACGGGCCCGCCGCAACAACGATTTCGCTCCCACCGATCTTCACCCCGCGGCCCAGGTCAATGATGGTGCCCTGCGGCTTGAACTGGCGGCTGGCCAGCTTGAACGGCTGCGTGATGCGCACGACCTCGCGCACGCCTTCGAGCAGCTCGAAATCACGATGATCGAAATCGCGGTGGACGCCCACGGCGCCAAGAACGGTGTGAGAAGCCCCGGTCGAGCGATGCACGTCAAAGCCGCTGGCGATTACGCGGTCAATGACGTGCTGAATCTGCTCGTCGGTGGCTCCTTCATGCATGATGATGACCATGATGGTTAGGCCTCAGTTCCTGTAATTCGGGAGGGACAACGTAAAATTGGGTGCGCTGGCGTCATTTGGGCTCCTTGTCGGGAGGTGGGTCGCCGTGCATGGCCAGACGCTCGGCGGAACGCGCTTCGTCAATGATGCGCTCAAAAAGGCGGCGAATCGCGGCGTCGCTGAGCGGCCCTTTGTTCTGGCTTTCCACGTTCGCCAGCACTTCGTTTTCGCGATCGGGCTGGTAAAGAGGAAGATGAGACTCCTGCTTGAGGCGGCCGGTTTCCAAAGCGCATTGCGAACGCTCGTTGAGCAACTCGACGAGTTTCTTGTCAATTTCATCGATGCGGCGGCGCCAGTCGGATAGATTCATGGCGTGGCCTCGCGTCGGGAGAGGCCGCGGCGCGCGGCCTCTTTAAGAGCGCGAACACGTGCGCGCAGGGCTGCGGCTGCCGCTTCGGACGAAGCCGCCTTCTCAATTTCTGAGACCAGCGCGGAGCCGACCACCGCGGCGTCCGCAAGCCCGCCCAGAACGGAAACGTGGCCCGGTAGCGAAATCCCGAAGCCCACGGCAATGGGAAGTTGCGTGAAGCTGCGCGCTCGCCGAAGGAGAGCGGGCAAATCGTCGGGCAGCGCGTCCTTCGCGCCGGTCACGCCCGTGCGCGAAATCAGGTAAAGAAATCCGGAGGAGCACGCGGCGATTTTCACGAGGCGATCATCCGTGGAAGTGGGCGCGGCCAGAAAGATAGTGTCCAGGTGATGTGCCTGCAAGATTTGGCGATACTCCGCCGATTCTTCCGGCGTGAGATCGGTGACCAGCACGCCGTCGGCGCCGGCTTCCGCAGCCGCTGCGGCGAATTTTTCCAGGCCCATCTGGAGGATGGGATTGAAATAGCTGAAGAGCACCAGCGGCACCTGGCTCGACTGGCGAATTTGGCGCACGAGCGCCAGCACGCCGGCAAGGGTCGTGCCAGACTTTAAGGCGCGTTCGGAAGCGCGCTGAATCGTGGGGCCATCGGCCAAAGGATCGCTGAAAGGCACGCCGAGTTCGATGACGTCTGCGCCCGCTTCGGCCAGCACCAGGACAAAGTCGCGCGTCGCGCTCAGCGTGGGATCGCCCGCGGTGATGTACGCGACGATGCCGAGCTCACCGGTTGCGCGCAGCTCCGCGAAGCGCTTGGCGATGCGAGTTGTGAGTGCGACGGTCATTCAGAGCTTCTTCGCCGGGTACGTCGGGCTGTGAACGGGTGACACCGTATAAAAAGTGGCGCCGAGCGAATATGGCATCAAGTGAGTTTCCCAAGCATCCGGGTGTACGTATCCATGTCCTTATCGCCGCGGCCGGAGAGATTCATGATGACGAGATCGCTCGGCTTGAACTGCGGCAGGCGCTCGATGAGACCGGCGAGGGCGTGCGCGGATTCCAGCGCGGGGATGATGCCTTCGGTGCGCGAAAGAAGCTGCGCGGCATCGAGAGCGGCCTGATCGGAAACGGCGGCATATTCGGCGCGGTGCTGATCGGCAAGCCAGGCGTGTTCCGGGCCGATGGCGGGATAATCGAGGCCCGCGGAAATGGAATGCGTTGCGGCGATCTGGCCGTCTTCGTTTTGCAGCACGTAGGTGTACGTGCCTTGTAACACGCCGGGGCGCGCGCCTGTGAAACCCTGGTGCGCAGCGAGACGCGCGGCGTGTTCGCCCAGGCCATTGCCGCGCCCACCGGCTTCAATGCCGACGAGCTTTACATCGGCGTCTTTCAAGAATTCGTAGAACAACCCGATTGAGTTGGAGCCTCCGCCGACGCAAGCGTAGAGATGCGTGGGCAGGCGCTCCTCAATTTCAAGAATTTGCGCGCGCGCCTCGCGGCCAATCACCGCCTGAAAATCGCGCACCATCGTGGGATAGGGGTGCGCGCCCAGAACCGAGCCCAGCAGATAATGCGAGGTGCGCACGTTGGTGACCCAATCGCGCATGGCTTCGTTGATGGCGTCTTTCAACGTACGGCTGCCGGACTCCACGCCAATCACTTCCGCGCCGAGCATGCGCATGCGCGCCACGTTGAGCGACTGCCGCGCCATGTCTTCCGTGCCCATGTAAACGGTGCATTCCAGACCGAGTTGCGCGGCCACGGTCGCGGAAGCCACGCCATGCTGCCCCGCGCCAGTTTCCGCAATGATGCGCGGCTTGCCCATCTTCACCGCCAGGAGCCCCTGCCCGATGGCGTTGTTGATCTTGTGCGCGCCGGTGTGCAGCAGGTCCTCGCGCTTCAAGTAGATGCGCGGGCCGCCAAGTTTCACGGTGAGACGCGCAGCGAATTGCAGCGGCGTGGGCCGCCCAGCGAAGTTCTTCAGCAAATCCCGGAGCCGCGCTTGAAACGCAGGATCAGCTTTAGCGAGTTCGTAGACGCACTCCAGTTCAAACAGCGGCACCATCAGCGTTTCCGGCACGTAGCGGCCGCCATAAGGCCCGAAACGCCCAGGCGTGGTGGCTGGTATAGTGATTTGGGTGCTCATGGGTGAACGAGTATTGTACAGCGAGATGGGATGGGAACGGAGCCGGATGGTCGCGTCAAGCGGGGTTGCGCTGGGCACGGGCGACTTCATCGAAGAAGGCGCGGAGTTTGCCGGGATCTTTCTTGCCGGGCCGCGATTCGACGCCGCTGGCCACATCCACGGCGTAAGGGCACACCGTGCGAATTGCCTCGGCGACGTTTTCGGGTGTAAGGCCGCCAGCGAGGATGATGCGATGAGACGCGGCGAGTTTGCACGCGAGGGACCAGTCAACGGTTCTGCCCGTGCCGCCGAACTGCTTGGGCTCGTTTGCTTCGGGGGCGGCGTCCAGCAAAAACGCGAAAGCCGAGCGGAAACGCGGGAAAAGCCGCTCCGAAAAATCCGGACCCACGTGAAGAACCTTGATCACCGGCAAGCGTTTCGCGCAGAAATCCACGTGGCGGGCGCACTCGTCGCCATGAAGCTGCACCGCGTCCAGGCGCAAACTTGTCGCGAGAGCGGTCACGGCGCTGGGTTTCCAATCCACAAAGATGCCGACGGCGCTGATGAAGGGCGCCAGCTTGCGCCGGATCTTCCAGGCATCGGCCGGAGAAACAGCGCGCGGGCTCTTCTCATAAAAATTGAAGCCCAATGCGTGCGCGCCGAATTCGGTGGCCAGGCAGGCGTCGTCGGGATTGGTGATGCCGCAGATTTTGACGCGGACCATGAAGAATAGTGTACGCGAAACGAGGCGGGCCATGGGGCCGACTCGACAGATCAGCAGTGGGTCAGTCTCCGGCTTGCCACAAGCTGAAGCCGGTAGCTCTACACCTGCAAGACGTCGCCTTCGTGCGCGACCATTTCATACAAGACTGGGTTGACAAAAAAGCCGAGCAGCAATCGCGAGAGGAGCCCGGCAACGACCACGATGGCAAATGGCTTCTGAGTGTCGCTGCCCACTCCGGTGGACATCGCGGCGGGGAGAAGCCCCAGGCACGCCACCAGAGCGGTCATCATAATGGGGCGCAGGCGGAGGAGCGAGGCTTCCCGCGTGGCTTCGCGTATACTCTTCCCCTCCAAGCGCAGTTTGTTAATGTAACTCACAAGAATGACCGCGGTTTCAACGGACACGCCGAGCAAGGCGAGAAGGCCCAAGGAGCTGGAGACGCTGAGCGGCGTGTGCGTGAGCTTCAGGGCGATCAAAGCGCCAACCGGTTCGGTGATGACCACGCCGAGGGCGATGGTGACCGGGAATTTGAAGTTGCCGTAGAGAGCGAAAAGGATCAGAAAGATCAGCAGAACGGCGAGCGGACCAATGATGTAGAGTTGCGCCTTGGCATCCAGCAATTCACTGTATTCGCCGCCCCAATCCAGGCGGTAGCCCTCGGGGAGGCTCACGTATTTGGCGATGTTGCGCTGGCCGTCGTTGACGATGCCTTCCAGATCGCGCCCCACAATCGAAAACTGGATGCCGATGTAGCGCGAGTTATTCTCGCGATAGATGAAGGACGCCCCGGTGGATTCCTTGATGGTAGCAAGTTCGGAAAGAGGAATCTGCTGGCCAGCGGGTGCAGGCACGAGGAGATTCCCGATTTCGCGGGCGTCAGAGCGGAACTTCGGGTCCATGCGCACGACGAGATTAAAAAGTTTTTCTCCCTGAATCACCTGGGTGGCGGCCTGGCCTCCGACCGCGGCTTGCACAACGGCCTCGACATCGGCAACGTTGATGCCATAGCGCGCGATTTTTGCGCGATCGGCGTCGATGATCAGGCTGGGCTGGCCGAGTTCGCGGACGACCGTCAGTTCGGTGAAGCCGGGCGTCTTTTCGAGGACATTCTTGATTTCGACGGCCTTTTTTTCGAGAACATCGAGATCCGGCCCGAAGATTTTCACGGCGAGCGCCGATTTAAGGCCCGTAAGGGCTTCGTCTACCGCATCCTCCGCAGGTTGCGTGAAATTGAATATCACCCCGGGATAGGAGTCGAGTTTCTTCTGCAGGTCCGCAACAAGTTGTTCCTTGGTGCGCACGGAAGTCTGCGACCACGATTTGTCCTTGTACGGCTTGAGACCCACATAAAACTCACAGTTGAAAAAACCCGTGGGGTCCGTGCCGTCGTCGGGCCGCCCAAGCTCTGAGCCCGTTACCGTGACCATGGGATATTGGATGAGCAGATCGCGGACCTGCGGCGCAAATTTGGCGGCTTCTTCAAACGAAATCGTATAAGGCAACGTGGCGCGGACCCAGACGGCGCCCTCATCCAGATGCGGCAAGAACTCTCCGCCGATCAGAGGAATGAGGAGGAGGGTGGCGCCGAAAATCAGCAACGAGGTAACGATTGTCGTTACCGGGTGATTCAGGCACCACTCCAAACGCCCGGCGTACTGATCGCGGATCCAATTGAAGATGCGGTTCTGCTTTTCCTTGACGCCATGCTTGAACCAATAAGACGCCAGCACAGGAACGACCGTTAGGGTGAGTATTAGCGCGCCGAGAAGCGCAAATCCCATGGTATCCGCCATCGGATGGAATAGTTTTCCGGCGGGACCTCTGAGCGCATAGATGGGCAAGTAGCCGGCGATAATGACGGCCACGGAATAAAAAATGGGGCGATCAACGTCGCGTGCGGCCGTCAGGATGACGTCGCTCAATTTATATTCGGTGCCATAGCGCAGGCCGAGTTCACGGTAGATGTTCTCCACCATGACGATGGTGCCGTCAATGATGATGCCGAAATCGATGGCGCCGATGGAAAGGAGGTTGGCGGCTTCTCCGGTCCAGTTCAGAAAGATGAAGGCGAAGAGGAGAGCCAGCGGAATCGTGAGCGCGGTGATGATCGCTGCGCGGAAGCTGACCAGAAAGAAGATCAGGACGATCAAGACAAGGATCATTCCGCGAAGCAAATTGCCCTCGACGGTGTCCGTGGTGACACGAACGAGGTCGCTGCGGTCGTAGTAGGGGCGGACCTTCACGTCGGGCGGCAGGAGGGTCTTGTTGATCTCCTCGGTTTTCTTCTCAACGCCTTCGAGGACGTTCTGTGTTTGCTCGCCACGGCGCATCAGGATGACGCCTTCGACCGCATCGTCGTCCTTCTTCTGCTTGGTCTGGAAACCAAAGATACCGAGGCGCGGCGCATGGCCGATGACCACGCTGCCGATGTCCTTGATGCGGACGGGCACACCATTCAGGCTGGCGACAACGACCTCGCCGATGTCTTCCGTATTTTTTACGAGGCCGAGACCTCGCACGTAGTAGAACTGTCCGCCTTGCGTGTAAAAGCCGCCGCCGGTATTGGCATTGTTGGCGTTGAGCGCCGCAACAATCTGAACGACCGGCAGGTGATAGTTGTAGAGCTTCACGGGATCCAGCAGGACGTGATATTCCATCGTGGGCCCGCCAAAACCGGAGTCGTCCGCCACACCTGGCACACTCTTGTACGCGCGCTCTATGATCCAGTCTTCGTAGGTGTGCAACTCCATCGGAGAGCGATCCGGGCTTTCGATGACGTAGCGGTAGACGAGGCCACTGGGGCTGAAGAGCGGGGCCATGCTCGGCGTGACGCCCTGGGGCAGCGTGGCGTCGCTGATGCGTTGGAACACAACCTGGCGAGCGAAATAAGGATCCACGCCTTCATCGAACGTCAAGATAACGTCCGAAAGCCCGTACAGCGAGATGGAGCGCATGACGTGGAGGCGCGGCGAGCCGTTCATCGCCAACTCAAGCGGCAGCGTGGTGAGGCGTTCGACTTCTTCGGCCGCATGGCCGGGCCATTGCGTGATCAACTCCACCATCGGCGGCGAGAGATCCGGGTAGGCATCCACGGGCATTTGCTGGAACGACCAGACACCCGCCACGATGATCAAGATCGTGAGCATGAGCACCAGGAAGCGCTGCTGAAGAGCGAGTTGGACGATGCGATGAATCATCGAGATGTCTCCGAAGCGCTCCTCCTAATGCTGCAGGGAATTCTTGAATTGCAGGAAGAGGCCGCCGTCGCCCACGACGTGTTCGCCCTCCTTCAAGCCGCTGGTGATCTGCGTGCGGCCTTTGCTGCTGCTTCCGAGCGTAACCACGCGCCGCGCGAACTGGTTCGCATTTGTCTGCACATAAACGAAAGGCTGGTTTTCGGTGTCGCGCAGAACGGCGGCGTCGGGAACCGTGATGGCGTCGGGAATGGAACCCGCGCCGACGATCGCGGTCACGAACATGTCGCGCTTCAGTTTCTTGCCGGGATTCTGGGTTACGATGCGGGCTTGCAAGGTTCGTGTCGTGGGATCCAGCGCGGGGGCAATAAAGGAAATCTTCCCGTGAAAGAGGTCGGGATAGGATTCGGTGTTGATTTCAACGGTGTCTCCGATGTGCACGAAAGGGAGATCGCTTTGGAAAACATTTACGAGGACCCAGACGGTGTTGGTGTTGGAGATGGTGAAACACTGGGTCGTGCCTCCAACGAGAAGTTGCCCGGGGCCCACGAGGCGTTCCACAATTTCGCCGGTGACCGGAGCGATCACGGGAATCTGTGCGGTGGATTGCGCGGACTGTTTGATCACGGCTTCCGGATCCTTCAGACCCAGCGCCCTCAGGGCATCCGCGGAGGATTCCATTTCTGCATGAGCCTGCGTTTGATTGGATTCTGCCTGCTGGAGATCGGCCTCGGAGATGGCGCCGTGGGCGTAGAGATCTTGCGCACGCGTATAAAGTCTTGCACTGAGGGCGTAGGAATCCTTGGCTCTGATGTAGGCAGAGCGGGCTGCGGAATAGTCCGGGCTGGTAACCGTGAGCAGCGGCTGGCCGGCCTGCACGAATTGGCCCGGCGCGACCAGGATTTCGTGGACCGGTCCGCCAATTGCCGCAAAGACGGGCGTGGTTGCAAATGCGTCGTAAGCCACAGAGCCCGTTAGGCGCAGCGTGCGCGCCAGAGGTCCTTTTTCCGCGGCCACGATCTGGACGTGAGACATCTGTTCCTTCGGAACGCTGAAGAGTTCGGCCGTGTCTGCCTTCGATTCGGAAGAGGTGAACGAAGTCATCTTGGATTCCGATTCGCCGGGACCCGAGCCGCAACCAGAGAGTGAAACAGCAAGCGGAGTGGCGGTGGCGACAGCGGCCAGGAAGATCAGGCGTTTTTTTGTGAAATGTTTCATGTCACATTCCTCGTACCCACGGCCTGGCGCATCTGTTCGAGCGCCAGCATGTAATTCGCGAGCGCCTGGCGGTAGGCAAGCTGGTTGGCCCGGTAGGTTCGTTCGGAGTCCAGATAGTCGAGCAGACTGGCGGCGCCTTTGCGGTAGGCGTATTCACTGATGTCGCGCGATTGTTTGGCCTGATCGACGTAGCCGCCCTGATAGAGCTGAATGATTTCATCGTTGGTGTGGAGATTTGCGTAGGCTTGGACGACGTCGGTGGAAACCTGTTGCGTGGTTTCGCTGGCCTGCTGTTGCGCCTGGGTGATGGCATAGCGTGCGCGCGCGATTTCGCCCTGATTCCGGTTGAAAATGGGGAGGGGCATGTTGAAGTAAAATGCGCCGGTGTTTAAGCCGGCTGTGTGGGTGTAATTGAAGGTGCCGGTGACGTCCATCTTGCCGTTGGCTTGCTGCAAGGCCAACTGGCTTTCCGCAGCGGCCACGGCTTGCTGCGCGGCGCGGAGATCGGGCCGGTTGAGGGCCGCCAGGGATTTCAGTTCGTTCAAGTTGGCGTGCACCGGCAGGTAGTCGAGTGAGCCTTGCACGTCATAGTCATCGGGCACGGACTCGAAGCCGAGCAACTGGCGAAGAGCGGCGAGGCTCTGCAACTTGGCCAGCTTGGCGGCGGAAACGTCACTCTGGAATTGCAGCAACTGGAGCTTGATCTTCAGAAAATCGCCTTCGCTCAGGTCCCCCGCGCGAAATCGCTCTTTACCGATGTCCACGGTTTTCTGGAAACTGTCCAGGTCCTGTTGCGCGAATTCCAGGGTCGATTCCGCCAGCAAAACATCAATGAATTGCTGGCTCACGTTGAAAATAAGCTGGCGCTCGCTGTCGGAGACTTGCGAGCGCACCACGGTGGTCTGATCTTGCGCGGCTTGAAGGCGGTGTTGGCGCTTCTTGCCGCGCTCGAACAGATAGCCGACGCCGGCATCGAATTGCGCCTGCTGGTCGATGTAATCCGAGCTGAACTGGTTGGGTTGGAAGATGGGAAGGAACTGCGCGTCGAGGCCCAGCGTGGGATTGGGACGAAGATTGGCAGTGACTTGTTCCGCCAGGCTTTGCTGGATGGTCGAGCGCAGCGCCTGCAGCGCGTGGTTATGCAGGAGCGCCATGCGAATGGCGTCGTCCAGCGCGATGCGAGCCGGGCCGGTTTGCGCCGCATTGGTTTGCGCTGGCGTGTTCGCTGCAGTGGGCGCAGCACTCTGCTGGCCCGCCGCGAACGCCAGCGAGATCAACAGTGTTACAGCCAAAACCATTCCTTTCTTCAAGTGATGACTCCTCGCGCATCCCTGACAGGGGGGCGAACCACAAGTTTATTTGGATAATGAGGGGTAAAAGGTGCTGCGCTAGACGGCGGGAGGCGCTCGCGGCGCCACGTTGCGGAAAACCACCACTGGTACTGAGGCCATCACTCTGGGCACTACCAGCCGGTTGATTGCCGGCACCATCGTTATGATCAGGGTAGGTGTGGCGATGGCGGTCCCCGCCGTGGAGCAGATCGGGCAGATGTGCGAAGCCACCGAGTTGGAACTCAGGTCCGCGCAACAATGCAACTGCGCCCCGAGAAAAACGACCCCGAGGAGTATAGCCAGGAAGTAAACTCGCTTTGTTTTGCCAGGCATCAAGCCGAAGTTTTCGCTTTGATCTAGGAACCCAAACTATAGTACACCCGTCTCGCCTGTTCGCTGCACTGTGAGGCGATCTTCAACGGGAGCACTCCCCACGGCCTCCTAACAGCGCTAGCGCTGCCCGTGATGGCCCTAAATTTCATTTCCATCCATCACAGCGACGCCGAACTTCTTGCCAGTTTCCGCCTTGCGCGCGCATCAGCGAGCGCGGCCCATTGTGAGGCGGGGCGTTGTTGGGATACTGTGTCCGGGAAAGGCCGGTTTAAAAGGTCAGAGTGGGCCGCACCGATCACGGCTGTCCGGAATTGAGATGAGTCTCCGATAAAAACTGGTGTCCGCCTTTCTTTTGGCCTACTCACGAGCGTCGCGCTGGTAGATGAATGAACTTGGCCGCCAAGCCTTCGCGCACGCGGCGGCCGCAAGCTGCCACCTTCCGTTAAAGGCGGCAGCTACTGCGTAGGCGGAGTTAGGAGTTGCGTGAGGGCGGCGGCGGGGTCAGGGGCGAGCATGAGATGCTCGCCGATGAGAAAAGCGTCGAAGCCGGCGGCACGAAGCTTCTGCAAGTCGTCGTGGGTGCGCAGGCCGGATTCGCTGACGGCGAGGCAATCGTCCGGGATGTGCTCGATCAATTCGTAGGAAGTTTGCAGGCGCACCGTGAGGGTTTTCAGGTCGCGATTGTTTACGCCGAGGATGCGCGCACCGGCTGCAATCGCGCGGGTGAGTTCTTCGAGCGTGTGGACTTCGACGAGCGGGTCCATGCCCAGCTCGCGTCCGAGAGCGATCAGTTCCTGCAACTGAATATCGCCGAGCGCGGCCACGATCAGGAGAAAGCTGTCGGCATCATTCGCGCGCGTTTCCCAAACTTGCCAAGGATCAAAAATGAAATCTTTGCGGAGCACGGGCAGGGCAACGCTTCTGCGCGCATCGCGCATGTTCTTCAGAGAGCCCTGGAAGAACTCTTCTTCGGTCAGGACAGAAAGAGCGGCAGCGCCAGCGTCTTCGAGCGATTGCGCGAGGGCCGGGGCATCGAAGGGATCGCGAAGAACGCCGCGCGAAGGCGAAGCGGGCTTCAGTTCCGCGACAACGTTGAGGGCATCGCGAGAGAGCGCGGCGGAAAAATCACGGACGGGCGGCGCGGCCTGCACGCCATATTTCAGGACGGTTTCCGGCAAGACGTGCTTGCGGTGCTCGACCCAGGCGCGGCGTGATTCCAGGATGCGGTCCAGCACGGTTCCGGTGTTGGCGTGGGCAGACACGGGGATAAGTTTGTATGCTAGGGAGACGGCGAGAGCGTGTCAAATGCGAGTTAGCGGCGGCGGGTGACTCGCGGCGGGCGCTTGAAACGCGCAACTTCGCGGCGCCAGAAGGAAAGGGATCAATACATGGGATATGGAGAGAAATACAGAACGCTGCTGGAAGCTATTGCGGAGGAGGCGGACGCGATTGCGAGCCGGTATTTTCGCGCGGCGGAAATGCATGTGGAACGCAAGCGGGATGGCACAGCGGTGACGCAGGCGGACAAAGAAGTGGAAGCGATGGCGCGCGCCAAGGTGACGGCGAGCGGCCTGCCGCTGGATGTGCTGGGTGAAGAAATGGGCGGCGAAAGCGCCAAGGCGCCGTCACAAAACGGGCGCGCGCGCATGATCATTGACCCGATCGACGGCACGGAGGAATTCTCGCGCGGTATTCCCACCTTTGGGACGCTGATGGGGATTGAGGAGAACGGAGAGATTGTGGCCGGGATGGCGTCGGCGCCGGAGCTCGGCCGGGGGACGCGCTGGTGGGCGTACCGTGGCGAAGGCGCTTACCGCAATGGGCAGCGTATTCGGGTGTCCAAGGTGGCGCGGCTTGCGGACGCGCTGGTGTTCACGACGGGGACGGGGCCCAGCAAAGACAGAGAGGTGCGCGCGATGATACGCCGGCTGGCGGATGCGGCGCGCAGCAGCCGTTCGATTGGCGGCTTCTGGCAACACATGCTGGTGGCCGAAGGCGCGGCGGATGCGGCGCTGGACTGGGTCTCCAAGCCGTGGGACCTGGCGCCGCTGGGCCTGATTGTGGAAGAAGCGGGCGGAAAAGCGACGACGATCACCGGCGAGCGCACGATATATAGGGGACGATTCGTCAGCACGAATGGCTTGCTGCACGAAGAAGTGCTGAAGATTTTCCGGCGAGGTGCGAGATGATTCGCGTGAAACGCGTCTATGAAAAGCCTTCGAAGGAGGATGGTTTTCGTTTGCTGGTGGACCGTTTGTGGCCGCGCGGCCTGACGAAAGAACGTGCCCGCGTGGATTTGTGGATGAAAGAAATTGCGCCGAGCGATGGGCTGCGGAAATGGTTCGGGCACGATCCGGAGAAATGGGGAGAATTCGTGAAACGCTACCGCAGCGAGCTGGCAAAGAAGAAAGAGCTGCTTGCGGAAGTGAAACGGCTGGAGGGCCAACACGGTACGGTAACGCTGCTGTATGGCCGCAACGACGAAAAACAGAATCAGGCGGTGCTGATCGCGGCGGCGCTGGAAGGGCGCGAGTGAAGCGCGAAGCGGCCTTGCGTGTTGTGGCGGAGGAAGTGTGTGCCTGCCGGAAATGCCCGCGGCTGGTGAAATACCGCGAGAAAGTGGCGCGGGAGAAGCGGCGGGCGTACCGAGAGTGGGAATATTGGGGATGCGGTGTGCCGGGCTTCGGCGATCCTAACGCGCAATTGTTCATCCTGGGACTGGCTCCGGCGGCGCATGGAGCGAACCGCACGGGGCGCGTTTTTACGGGCGACCGTTCCGGCGATTTTCTGTATGAGGCGCTGCACCAGGTGGGATTCGCCAATCAGCCGACTTCGCAGAATCGCGACGATGGATTGCGGCTGCAGAATGTTTACATTGCCGCGGCGGTGCGTTGCGCGCCGCCGGCCAACAAGCCGCTGCCGCGCGAAATTTTGAATTGCCGCGGTTATCTGCGGCACGAACTGGAGATTTTGCACCCCGCGGCAGTGCTGGCGCTGGGAAGAATCGCGTGGGACGCGTATCTGGAAATCCTGAAACAGGATGGAAGGATCAGTTCGCGCGCGGCATATAGGTTCACACATGGCGCGGAAGCGGAGATCGCGCCCGGACTGCCGCGTCTTTTCGGAGTGTACCACCCCAGCCAGCAGAACACGCAGACGGGCCGCGTCACGCAAGCGATGTATGCGGAAGCGCTGGGCCGGATCAGAAAGTTTCTTGCAAAGGCGGCGAGCGCCGCAGGTTAGCGGATATGATCACGACTCGATCAGGCTTGAGCGCGTTGCGGCTTGGGCGGCAGATCGACGGTGGCGGGGCGCGCCTGGGGCCAGTATTTTACGGAGATGCGCCACAGCAGTAGAACGGCGAGGATGGCGGCGTAGGTGAGCGGGCGGAGCACCGCAGATTTCACCAGCCAGTAATAGTGGATCACGCCACAGATGGCGCTGATGTAGATGAAGCGATGCAGTTGCTGCCAGCGGCGGCCGCCAAGGCGGCGAATCCAGCCAGTCGTGGAAGTGAGGGCGAGAGGAATCAGCAGCACAAATGCGGTGAAACCCACGGTGATGTAACGGCGTTTGGCGACATCCTTCCACATTTCCGCGAGATCGAAAAACTTGTCCAGCCAAATGTAGGTGGTGAAGTGCAAGCACGCGTAGAAAAAGGCAAACAGGCCGAGCATGCGGCGAAAGCGGATCAGATCGGGTAGGCGCAGGATCTTGCGCAACGGCGTAATTGCCAGAGTGATCAGAAGGAAGCGCAACGTCCAGTCGCCGGTGGCGTGGGTGATGAACTCGACAGGATTGGCGGAGAGATCGTTATGCAACGCGCGCCAGCCCAAGGAGGCGAGCGGCATCAGGCAAAGAAGAAATACAACGGCCTTGGTCCATTTGCTGGTGAGGAATGTGCGCATGGGCAGGATGGGAGCTCAGTAGTTTTTGCGCAGGTCCATGCCGTTGTACATGCTGGCAACCTGATCGCCATAGCCATTGAACATCAGGGTTTCGCGCTTGAAGAATTCGCCGAGGCGGCGTTCCTTGGCCTGGCTCCAACGCGGGTGATCGACCTTGGGATTGACGTTGGCGTAGAAGCCGTACTCATTCGAGGCCATGCGGTTCCAGGTGGTGGGCGGCTGCTTCTCGGTGAAGCGGATTTTCACCAGGGATTTGGCGCTCTTAAAACCGTACTTCCAGGGAAGGACCATGCGCACGGGCGCGCCATCCTGATTGGGGAGCGATTCGCCGTACATGCCAACGCACAACAGGGCGAGGGGATTCATGGCTTCATCGAGGCGGAGGCCTTCAACGTAGGGGAAATCGATTCCGGCATATTTGCCCCAGGGCATTTGCTTGGGATCGTAATAACTTTCAAAGGCGACGTATTGGGCTTTGGGCGTGGGCGCGACGGCCTTGGCCAGCGCGCTGAAGGAGAAACCAATCCAGGGCACAACGATGGACCAGGCTTCCACACAGCGATGGCGGTAGATCCGCTCCTCGAGGGGAGCGAGCTTGATGATTTCGTCCAGGGAAAATTTGCGCGGGTTTTTCACTTCGCCTTCGACGGAAACGGCCCAGGGCGAGGTCTGGAATTTCTGGGCGTTTTTGGAGGGATCGGACTTATCCACGCCGAATTCGTAGAAATTGTTGTAGTGGGTGACGTCGTTGTAGGTGTTCTGTTTTTCCGTGGTGCTGAAGGGACTCTTGATCAGGCCGTCGAATTTCGTGGCGGCGAATGCGTGTGTGCGCGGAGAGGCCAGATCCCAAAGGCGCGCGCCGGCCAGCGCGGCTGCCCCGGCGATGCCCATGCCACGGAGAAATCTGCGGCGGTCGAGATACAGCGATTTTGGGGTGACATCGGCGTAGGTCAAATCGGGCACCTTGCGGATCAGCATGATGGTGCGTTTCCTCCAAGCTGGTGATTATGGCCAACAGCGGCAGTCAACATGGTACGCCACTCCTGTTGGATGCAGGAAGGGCGGCTTCCTATAAATGCGCCAGGCGGGAGTGCCGGTTGCACCAGATTCCCCTCCTGAGAAGCGAAAAGGGCGAATTGGTTACGGGCGAATTGTGGATTTCGAGGCGGCAGCGGGCTGCCAGTCTTTGCGGACACACCTGCAGGATGTGGCAGGCAGGGTGTAACGGCGAGCCGTGGAGTATCAACGAACATCTCCTTATAAATCAATGCGTTGTGGAATAGCCTAAGTTGCGGGACGTGGCCCCACGACTGCAACTCCGACTATGCCCGCCGCAGGAGGGGGAGTTTGCCATGAAAGAACGAGTGAGGAATTGGGTGGTGTTGTGTGCCATGGCTGTGGGGTTTTGGATGCCCGGTGCTGTGCTTGCGCAAGAGCAGAGCGCGCCGGCAGCGGCGGAGGCACGAGAAGGTGAGAAGCCTCCCGAGGGACGCGTGGCCGATGGGGAGCGGCACGGATTGCCGCTGGAAGTGTATGGCGTGGTGCCGGGGACGCGATTCCTGGTGAAGCTGGAGGAGGAGATGACAACGCGGACGGCGCGGCAGAACCAGGTGTTTCGCGTGCGCACGCTGGAGCCACTGGAGGCGGGGCAGGGCATCTATTTGTCGGCCGGGGCGGTGATTACAGGACACATCAGTCGCGTGGAGCCGGCGGGGCTCACGGGGCGGGCGAATATCTGGCTGACGTTTGACGAGATCCACACGAAGTTTGGGAGGCTGCCGATCGTGGCGGATGTCGTCGGGGTGCCGGGAGATCACAGCATCAAGGCGGGCGCGCCGCAGGAGGGCGCGATCGAGGGGCGCGGCGGCACGCAGAAGGATGCGACGCAGGCGGCGGTGGCAGGCGCGGCCATGGGTGCGCTGAAGGGCGTGAAGGACAAGAACACGAAAGAATCGGCGCAGGGAGCGGCGCTGGGGGCGCTGGAGGCGTATCTGATGGAGGCGGGGCGCGGGCAGGAATTGGATCTGGTGAAGGGGGCGAAGCTGGAGTTGGAACTGGGGAGGGCGCTGTATTTGGTCAAGGAGTGAGAGAGTTTATGAGCGAAAGAGTGCAGGAGACGGTGATCGTGGCGGCGATTGGTGGTGATGACCCTCAAGGCCTTTGGTGACGGAGATGAAAATTGCGCGAATTGTATTGCTGTTGACGCTATTGCCGGGCTTGAGCTTGCGTGCAGAAGAAAAGCCGAAGGTGATTTGGTCCGTGGACCTTCGTTCGAATGGAGTGGACGAAGCTGTCTGGAATTATCGCTACTGGGGATACTCGGTGGGAGTGGCCGCGAACGCAAGCAGGGTGGTGGTGGCCTACAGTAATCCCTCCGCGGCTCGCACTAGCGCAATTTACGAGGGGCCATGGGAGGTCCGTCTGATTGTGTTTGACGTGAGAACCGGGAGACTTCTTTCGCAGCATTCACAGCGTGGCCCATGGAGAGGCAAAATCGAATTTATGGTTCGCTCGACAGCAGATGGCAACTTCTTGCTGCTGCTTGACCCCATCAACAGATGGGGTGAAAAGGCGACGGGGACAATCGTACTGCTCTCCGCGGACGGAGAGGAGCTGAAACGGCTGGATCTGGAGTATTCCCAGAGAAAAGGGACATATGTCCGGCCGATGGTTTTTCAGTCGTCGAGCGGACGAAATCTACTGGTCGAGTCAAGAGGTGACGATGCCTGGCGTTACCAGGTTCTGTCCACGGATACGCTGGAAACAAGAATGCAATGGACCGAGGCCGCGGAAGCACTGAGACCAGCGACCATTGCCATCTCCGATGAGGAGATACTGGCCACAGACGAGTTCTGGGCCGAATATCCAGGCAGCCGCAGCGATCGGGAACAAAAGTTCTATGCGCGAAAATTCGGTGAGGCCTGGACCGATGCTTCGCGTTCTGGATTTGCGACTGGCAAGGCAGGTGACGGCGTTTTTCTTCCCACGGCGTTCTTGAACAACCAAGATGTTGTGGGGCAAGCCTGCAACAACCCAAAATGCTGGAGGATGGCCCTGGCCAAAACCGATGGCAGCATTGTCGCCCGCTACCTTATTCCAAGGTCCTTGGGCTACACCGCGGCGCGTGGTCGCGTAAGTGTGACGATGGATGGCCGGTATTTTGCGACGGAACTGTTTCATGAAAGCAGCCTATCCCACTGGTGGAATACCGACGCCGACATGTGGTCATTCGGCTACAAGTTTTTGGTTTATGTGTGGGACGCCAAGGACGAGAACCCGATCGCAAAGATCACGTTCGACGAGACTCTGCATGGATATTGTTTCGTTGAGGGAGAAACACCTGCGCTGGCCGCGCTGGACGGGCCGAATCTGAAACTGCTTTCGATTGACAAGGCGGCGACGGGGTCATCCGCGAGTCGTTCATCACAAAAGTAGCCTGAGCGGTCAGGGCGCGGAAGGTGGCCTCGGAGAAGGACATGCGATCCGGTCTGGAACAGGGATTCATCACGCAAAAAGCGCGTGACGGGGCGGAGTTCATTGCACAGGAGACGCGGAACAGCTTGTGACGCACCTACGGCGCTGCTGAATGCGGTTGGTGATGGTCCCAGCCTTTACAGGCTGGGCTAACGTATGCCGCACCTTCGGCGCTGGATTCTTACAAAGAGGAAGGCGCGAAGTGAAGCGTGAGGCTACTTCGGTTGCGCGGTGGAGTTGCCCATGTCGAGGACAACTTTCCAGGTTCCATCCTGCTGCAGCTTCCAGATGCTGGTGTACTTGCCGTATTCGACAGTGGGCTTGCCTTCTTTGTCCTTGGAGTGGAACTCGTAGGTGCCGTAGGTGTAGCCGAGGTCGCCGGAGGCAGAAATATCGGCGCCAACGGGGGTCCAGGAGAGGCGATTGTTCTTGTCGTCAAGAAAGCCCATGCCCTTGGCGATATTTGCCTTCCCCGGGATGATGGCTCCGCCATTAGGGAGTTCGACGGAGTCATCGGCATAGTACGACATATAACCCTGGGAGCCTCTCTCGGCTGCAGCTTTCATGAATTCGCCTTCGAGTTGCTTCAAGGTGTCGGCGGTGGCTTTGGGCGAGGCCGAAGCGGTTGGGTGGGCGTAGGGAAAGATGAAGGTAGCGACAAGAACAACAAGAATGAGCACAGGCAGAAACGTTTTCATGCAGCCTCCGTGGATCGTGCGGGCATTTTGGAGAGGAATCGGTTAAGTCAGTATTCTTCGCGCCCAACTCCTGTGGTCATCCTTCTGCCCGGCTCACAACGTTACAGCGGGTGCTCGACAGAATCCAGCGCTTGATCCACCGAGAAACCGGGTATCGCCGAGCCTTTCAATCGTCAATGGCTAGCGGACGTAGTTTTTGGTAGGGACAGCCGTTATGAATAGCGGTCTGGCGCAGCGCCTTGTTAAGTGTCGTTGCCATGTTCAACGGTTATTACGACTTTCCCTTGCGCATGTCCTTCTTCAAGATAACGGAGAGCTTCAGCCACGTCGCTTAACGGGTAACGTCTATCTATGACGGGTACAACTTTTCCGGCTTCAAGAAGATCTTTCAGAAAAACCAAATCCTTCTGGTTTATATTCGCGATAAAGAAACACGTCTTCTTGCTCCCGATCAGTGACAGTAATAGTCCCAGTAGCATACCTTGGAGAATTCGAGCCAAGCCACCTCCGACTATGACATAAATTCCGTTCTCACTCAGCGCACGCCTGTAATCGAAAATCGAATGATGGGCGTTCGCACCCATGATCAGGTCGTAACGCTGCCCGCTCTGCGTGAAATCTTCTTGGGTGTAATCAATGACATGGTCTGCGCCAATCGATCGCGCCGTGCCCACATTCCTGGTGCTGCACACGGCAGTGACTTCAGCCCCGAACGACTTGGCAATCTGGACCGCAAACGTACCCACACCACCAGACGCGCCATCAACCAGAACCTTTTGGCCTCGGTGGATGCGTCCCTTATCACGAGGACCCTGAAGGACAGTGATTGCCGCCACTGGTACGGCTGCAGCTTCCTCAAACGTTATGTTGGCTGGCTTCAGTGCCAACTTATTTTCAGTAGCACACACATACTCGGCAAAGGCCCCACGGCACGCGCCGAACACCTCGTCGCCCGGTTTGAACTGAGTTACGTTCCTGCCAACCGCTTCAACCTGGCCTGCCAAATCAACGCCTAGTCGTGCGTCCTTGGGTTTGCGCAGCCCCGGGATCAGACGGATCAAGGGCGCGCCTCTCATGAAGAACCGGTCCAGTGGATTTACCGATGCCGCGTAAAGCTTAAGCAAGACCTCGTTGTCCGCGGGGGTAGGTTTTGCTACCTCCGTGAACTGAAGCACATCCGGCGGTCCGTATTGTGTGCGTACAATCGCTTTCATAAAGTGCTCTTCAAGAGTGCTTCGGTCGGGTCGTGCTGAGTTGTTTTAGCGCACACACTCATACGCCTGTACGGAGTCTTGTGCAAGCGAAAAAGACCAGAATTTCCTTTTTGACTTAAAAAGCGGCAGCGACTATATAGTCATTTCGCCTGCTCGCGACGTTGTGAAAAGATTTTCATTTGGAGCGGCCCGCCCCGGCACCCCACCCGGGGCGCATACAACGCGCCTCAGCCCTTCGCGTTGCTCAGGGTAAAAAGGCGAGCCCTACACGGGCAAGAGCAAATCCAAGAACAAACCCGAGAAGAAACTCGAGAAGAAATCCAGGGGCGCAGACAAGAGTGTGGCTGTGCCTGGGAGTTGACGGTTGCAGGAATCATGGTTTGTTAGCGGGGCTGCAACCGTAAAAGCGGCGGCCCTTCGAAGCTCAGGGTAAACAAGCCGCCGCACTCCCAAGGTGAACCTCAGAGGATAGGCGTTCTCGACGGTGGCGGGGAGTTGCGACGGGAGACTTGGCAAGGGGTGCAGGGGCTTGTTAGAGTCGAATGGCCCACCCGAAATTGCTCCATTCGTGGTATTTATTCAGACGAGGCGAAGCCGCATGGCAGACGAGACACGAGCCGTACGCACGGTAGAAACCGGAGAACACAGAGACCGCGTGCTGATTGTCGAGGATGAGGACAACGCACGGAAGGGCTATGAGCAGTTGCTGCAGCGGTGGGGCTACGAAGTGCTGGGCGTGGCGAGTGCCGAAGAGGCGCTGGCGAAATTCTCCAACTTCCAACCGGATACGGTGATCGCCGACGTGGAATTGCCGGGGATGAACGGGCTGGACCTGCTGAAACAGTTAGGCGACGAGTTGAAAGATGTACCAGCGATCATCATTACCGGGAAAGGAAGCGAGGAGCGCGCGGTAGCGGCGATTGAGTCAGGCGCGTTCTGGTACATCGAAAAGCCGCTGAAGGGGCCGGTGCTGCGAGCGCTGCTGGACCGCGCGTTGAGCAAGGCGCACGATGCGCAGAACCTGCTGGTATTGCAGAGGCAGTTGCGCGAGGCGGGGCGGCTGGGGGAACTGGTGGGTGGAACGAAGCCGATGCAGGACGTGATGCGCGTGATCGAGATGGCGGCGCCGAGTTCGGCATCGGTTCTGATCACCGGTGAAACGGGTTCCGGGAAAGAAGTTGTGGCGCGCACGATTCACAAATTATCGCCGCGGGCGGGCGGGCCGTTTGTGGCCATCAACTGTTCGGCGATTCCCGAAACGCTGATGGAGAGCGAAATTTTCGGGCACGAGCGGGGCGCGTTCACGGGCGCGGCGGAGCGGCGGATTGGCTGCTTCGAACTGGCGGACGGCGGCACGCTGCTGCTGGACGAAATCGGAGAGATGCCGGCGCCTACGCAGGCGAAGCTGCTGCGCGTGCTGGAAGACCGCAAGGTGCGAAGGCTGGGAAGCAAGGTGGAGACGCCGGTGGACGTGCGCGTGCTTGCGGCGACCAACAAGGATCCGGAGCAAGCGGTGTCCAGCGGGCACTTGCGCCAGGACCTGTATTTCCGGCTGAATGTGTTTCACATTCACCTGCCACCTTTGCGGGAGCACAAGGAAGATATACCGCTGCTGACCGAGCACATGCTGCGGGACATCAATGCGAAGCATGGAAAGAGCGTGCGAGGGATCGGCGCGGAAGTGCTGGACATCTTTATGAGCCACACGTGGCCGGGAAACGTCCGCGAATTGCGCAACATTCTGGAGCGCGCGGCGATCATGAGCGAGAAAGATTTGATTTCGCGGGCGAGTTTGCCGGGGGAGTTCGGGCGAGTGTCAGCGAAAAGCCCGAGCGATCTCTCCATTCTCAAATTTCCGATTGGGACGACAGTGGATGCGATGGAGAAGGAATTGATCGTGCAGACGCTGGCGGCCACGGGAAACAACAAGACGCGCGCGGCGGAACTGCTGGGCGTGAGCCTGAAGACCCTGCACAACAAGCTGAAGGAATACGGCAGCGAACGCGCGGAAACGGAGACGTAAGAAGTTATGCACTTGGGGCTGCGCGCCAAATTGACGATGGTGATGACAGGGCTGGTGCTGCTGTCGTCGCTGGTGCTCTCGCTGGTGTTTTTGGAACTGCTGATGCAGCAGGTGCTGCACGACACGGACAAACGCGCGAATGAACTGGCGCGCGAAGTGTTCGACACGGCGAAGCGCGCGCTGGATGATGCCAAGGCCCAGGGGGTGCTGCCGGCTTCGAGCGATCCGCAGGAAACGCACGATTATGTGCAGCGGGCCTTCGAGATCAGCGAAGGGCTGAAGGCCAGGTTGCTGACGGCAACGGATTTGCCGTCGATTTACGAAGTGACGATCGTGGACCATGACGGTCTGGTGATGGTGTCGAGCGATGAGTCGCTACAGGGGAAAGTGGTGACGCGGCGGCCGCCGCTGGCGCAACTGGTGCAAAGCCCGTTTGTGCGGCAGGTACGCATCCTGGAACAATCCGCGCGGATTTACGAAGTAGACTATCCCTTTAGCGAGAGAGGGCAGCCGTTTGGGGAAGTGCGCGTAGCGGTTTCGACGGCACTGTTGCTTCTCGACATCGAGCCACGGCTGCGGTGGTGGCTGACGATTGTGGTCCTGGCGCTGGCGCTGTCCACGATTCTGGCGGCGCTGGTGAGCGGGGCGGCGCTCACGCCGATCCGGGACATTTTGGCGCAATTGGATCGCATTTCTTCGGGCGTCTACGACACACCGGCAACAATTACAAAAGAGCGCTTGGAGAGCACCGACGAATTGGGACAGGTGCGAAGAAAAATCACGCAGGTGGGGCAGCAGTTGCGGGGCGTGCACGAAATTTTCAGTTCGCTGCGCGAGAACATGAATTCGGTGATGGCGGGACTCGAGGATGGGCTGATCCTGTTCACGCGGGATGCGCGCGCGGTGATGGTGAGCCCCGCGGCGGAGAAATTTCTGGGGGCGCCGGCTTCGAATTTTCTGGGGCGGCGCGTAACGGATATTTTCCCGCCGGAGCACCCGCTGCATAAGGCGCTGCGCCTGGAGGGGGACGAACTGCACGAGGTGGCTTCGGAGACGGAGGTGGAAACACTGGAAGGGAAGAAGCGCGTGAGCGTGAGCGTGCAGGAAATTCAGGGCGAAGGGGAACGCATGGGGGCGCTGATCACGCTACGGGACCTGGACTCGCTGGAAAGCATCAACACGCAATTGCAGGTGAGCGAGCGGCTGGCAGCGGTGGGGCGCATTACGGCGGGAGTGGCGCACGAAGTAAAGAACCCGCTGAACTCGATGCGGCTGTGGCTGGAGAATTTGAAAGAGTCCCTGCCCCCGGAAACGGATGGGGCGGCACAGCAGGCGGTGCACGTGCTGGACGCGGAAATCGACCGGCTGGACGCGGTGGTGAAGAGGTTCCTGGATTTTTCGCGGCCGATGGATGTGCGCCTGGAGCCAACGCAGTTGGCGGACCTGCTGAAGGAGGTGCTGGAAGTGGCGCGGCCGGAGCTGGAGCTGACGAAGGTGCAGGTGGCGCAATTGATTCCGATTGGGATTCCGGAAGTGTTCGTGGACCGGGCGCTGTTGAAGCAGGCGATCTTGAACCTGGTGTTGAATGCGGTGGAAGCGATGCCGACTGGCGGGCAATTGCAATTGACGCTGAGCCGGCGTGGAGAGATGGCGGAAATTACCGTGGGTGATACGGGGAAGGGAATTCCCCTGGAGCACCGGCAAAAAGTGTTTCAGTTGTTTTTTACGACGCGGCCTGGAGGGAGCGGGATCGGATTGGCGAGCGCGTTCCGGATTGTGCAGCTTCACAACGGTTCGATAAACTTCACTTCGGAGGTTGGCCACGGAACGACGTTCCGGATCGAGTTGCCGCTAGCCGCGTAGGCATGCCCAAGAACCCAGCGCCGAGTCCCGCGGAGCGAAGAATGCGTAGGCCGCGAATTCTACTTGTGCCCGTGTGCCTGAGCGTGATGGTATGCAGCGGGTGCCTGGTGAAGAAGAGGCCCGCGGCGCACTTCGAGAATCTTGTGCTGGCGCCTCCGGTGATTCCGTCACCAACGGTGGAGGGGGCGCTGGGCGAAGCGCCGGACCTGGGGCTGGAACCGGCGCCGATGCCGTCGCGGCTGGGACCGCCGCGGAATCCACCGGCTAGACCGAAAGTGGCGGCGTTACCCGCAACGGAAACTGCGGCGGCGGGAAAGGCGAGCGAGCCAACCATCGTGCCGGAACTTTCGACGGGCGAGCTGGAGGCGGCGAAGGCGGATGGCCAGGCAAGCCTGGACGCGGCGGAGCGGAATCTGGCGGCGACGCGCGGGAAGGCGTTGAATGCGGCGCAGGCGGATTTGGCGTCGAAGATCCGCGGGTTCATGGATGCGGCGCGCGAGGCCATGCGGAACAGCGACTGGCAGCGAGCGACGAACATGGCGAAGAAGGCGGAGGTATTGTCGCGGGAATTGGCGGAAGGGTTGTAGGGGAGTTAGGCGAGACGCAGAAAAAAAATTCACTACAGAGGGCACATCAGAGTTCGCAGAGAAAAGAGACCGAGGTGTTCGATCGTAAGAGCCCACCCTAACAAACCTACGGTGGGGCACCCTCAAGTTCATTGGTCAGTGGCGTCAGTGGGAAAACCCGAGATACAGTCCCTTCGAGGCTCAGGAGAAGCAGGAGTGTCTCTGCCACTATTACCGTACTGGCAAGGGCGAGATGGGCGCGGGCTGTCCAAGGTCCGAGAATTGAATCTGGCCTCTGTCCAAAGCCAGGTCGTGTTCAAGCTCAATATCCAGGGTTGAACCGCGCGGGAGTTGCGCGTCGGGCCCGCGGGTCAACATAAACGCCGCGAGGGCGACGGCACCACCGATGCCCGCGCCGATGCCGGCTCCCTTGGCTCCCCCTGATATCGCGCCGATGCCTGTGCCCACGCCGACCGTTTCCGCGGTTGTGCGGATGATGGTGGGCACATCAGTCCCCTTACCGCCGGGGCTGCTCATTTTTCCTTCCGAGTCCATGGTCTCCTTGCCACCGGTGTCGGCGCTGCGGGGCGCGGCATTCAGATCGATGGTGTAACCATTCGGCAGAATTAGCGTGTTCAGCTTCAACCGGAGTTCGCCTTTGCCTTTGACGCGTCCGGGCCGCTTGGACTCCAGAATTTCACCGCGGATGTAGGAGCCTACGGGAATGACAACGCGATTATTTTGCGTGATGGGAAACGACGTGCGCATGTACACGGAATCTCCAAGTTTGGCGCTTCGCGTCGATATGCCATTTTCCAAGATAACGCCAAAGCGCGTTCCGGCAGGGACGATAACGGTTTCGCCGGTGCTGGCCGGGCGGGGCGCAGCGGGCTTGGCGGGCGTCGTGGGCGGCGGCGGGTCCGACTGTGGGCCGTCGGGAGCCTGCGCGAAACCACGTGGGCCGAAGCTCAAGGCGAAAATGAAAAGTGAAGTGAGAACCTGAAACTTCCGTGCGGCTTTCACCTGTCCCTCCTATGCTCTGCCCCTTCGGATGCCATGCTGCGGTGCGAAGATGCCTACAGCTTCCCACGTCTTTGAAGGGAAGGCCAGAGGTGGCCAGGGCGCGATTTGACCAAGGAGAAGGGGAAAGCTAGGCTGGAGGCGCGGAATTCGAGAAGGGGAACCTTATGGCGAAACTAGCGCTGATTTACGGGATGCGGCTGCTGCCGGTGGACGACCTGGGCGAGGTGCAAGAGGCCACGGTGGTGCTGACGAATGGGCGGACGGCGCGCATTGCCATGCACTTGATCGAGGGAACGAAGGAAGAGATCGAGGCGACGTTCCGGCAGTCGATCAACGCGTTTTTTGAGATGTATCCGGAGATATAGGTTGGGGTGGAGCGAGCTGTTGTCTGATATCAGTTATCAGATATCAGCGATCAGGAGGCAAGAAGAGGCGATCGGTGACCAGCGACTAGCGACCGGGAAGCGGTTTCCGGCGAGTTAGGACTGCTTCGATGAGATGGAAACAACGGGGCTGGGGCGAGGATATTCTGGTTCCTGATCGCTGATGACTGGTCGCTGATAACCGTTTGCTGATGCCTGACTAGCGCTAAGTGCTCGCTTACCGATTGCCGAAGTTTTCGGGATCTTCGTTGGGGTCGCCGAGATTATCGTTGATGAGGACGGTGGATTGGCCGGTGAGTTCAAAGCGCTTGCGGCACTTGTAGCAGGCGACGAGATCATCCAGGCGAACCATGAAGGAACTGGCTTTGGCAAACTTGCGGCGGTCTTCTTCGCTGGCGCCGCGGGGGAGTTCCTTTTTTTTGCGCGAGACCTTCCAGCGCACCGGGGCCTCGAATTCGCCGCGACAACTGGGGCAGATCAGCTTGACCTTGCGGGTCTCTTCTTTTTCGTTATAAAACGCACGTTCGTCCATTAGACCTCGACCGCCTTCCGCAAAATTTCGTCCATTGTAACAAATTCGAGGCCCAGGTCGCGCCAGCGAGGCAGCCAAAACTCGAGAGCCTTGAGAGTGTGCATGCGGTCGCCATTCAGGTGGGTGTGGTCCCCATCGTGAAGGCAAAGAATGTCGCCGGAAGTGGCGCCACCGGCTTTGGCTTTTGGGAGATGGACCTGTGCGTTGGCGGCAATGGGCTTCATGCGCTCGATGAGCCAGCCGGCCGGCTTGCTGCGCCAGTCGCCCGGGATGAGCGACCAGGTGACGTTGGTCATGCCGTGCTGGTGGAGGATATCGCCGAGCCAGGGGCTGCGAAAACCGAAGGGCGGACGGAACCATCGCGGTTTGGCCCAGACAAGCTGCTCGATGGCATCCGTGCAGCGCTGCAATTCTTCGCGCGTCTCCTGCGGTCCACAGAAGAAGAGATTCGGATGGGTTTCGGTGTGGTTGCCGATGGTGTGTCCACGGGCGGCGACTTCCCTGACGAGATCGGGGCACTGGCGGACGAATTTGCCAACCAGGAAAAAAGTGGCGTGGGCGTTGTGCCTGGCCAGCAATTCCAGAAGCTTCGGGGTGATCGCGGGATTGGGGCCGTCGTCGAAGGTCAGCGCCAATTTCCTGGCGGCATCGGTGTGGGAAATGACGGGGCCGAAAAGTTGCGAGCGGGGATGCGCCGCGCCGTAGGCGGTCATGGCCGCGGCGCCGGTCAGAAGAGCCGGAGGAGCAATCAGCCAGGGATTCATCGCTTGTATTCTGCCACGATGCGGGGAACGGGCTCAGGAAAAAAGGCAAGAGCAAAGACAACGCAGAGACGCTGAGAGCGCAAAGATTCGCAGAGGGAAAAGGAACCTAAGACCCAGGCACACACGCCGTGCCTGGGGCACCCAGCCCACAAACGGCGCGGGCGGGGCTGTCCGAGGGGCGGTTGAGCATTTAGACAAAAGAAATTGTTGCGGAGCGACCAGGAACTTTTCGTTTGCTACAGTGTTTGAAGACACAAGGTGCCCGGAGTGGTTCGCTTCGGCAAGTTATTGGGGCGCACCCCTGCGCACAGAGACACTCAGTCCAGGAGAAATTAAATCCATGAAAGTTGTTGCCCGAATTGTGGTTCCGGCCATGATTATTGCGTTGTTTCTTGCGCTTGGTGCCAGCAGCACGTTTGCCCAGGGCCGGCATCCCGCGTATCTGCACGCATTGACCGATTTGCGCCATGCGCGCGCTCATCTGCAGCGCCCCGATGGGGGCCATCTACGCCACGAAGAAGAAGACGCCATCCATGAAATCGATGATGCCATCAAAGAGATCAAAAAGGCTTCCATCGATGACGGAAAGGACCTGAACGATCACCCGCCGGTGGACGCCAAGATGGATTGGCCCGGACGGTTACACCGCGCGTTGGAGCTTTTGAACAGGGCGCATGAGGACATTGCGAAGGAAGAGGACAACCGGTTTGCGGAGGGCCTGCAAGGGCGCGCGCTGGGTCACATTGACAAGGCGCACCATCATGTGGAAGAAGCGATTCACTGGGTGGAATCGCACAGGTAGAAAGCCGGCAGAATTCGTTGAATGTATCGAACACCGTGGCGCGCTCGCCACGGTGTTTTTTTGTGGAGTGGAGCGCGCCAGTGGCCCCCGGACGGAGCATCGAAAGCCGTCGCACTGAGTCAGTTAGACTGTGATAAAGTCTGCGTATTTCCCCGTTTCGCTCGGAATGGAGCATCTATGAGATGCGACGTGTGTGGTCTGGAATACGGATTATCACACAATTGTCCGGGACCGCTTTCTGCAGCCGGGCTGGATATTCTTACAGCTGGCCTGCAAGCACCGACCGATGGGCGAATTGGATATTACCTGGGTGAGGCCTTCAAGATTGTCCGATGGGATGACGTGGCGATCCGGCGGAATGCAAAGGACCGACGAGCGACATTGTACGGGGTGCTGATCTGGTCCGCAGCGGCTTTGGTGATCGTGCTGGCTAGGACGCTACCCGCGCTGAACAGTGCCATAACGAGGGCTAATCCCATCACGCTCATGATTGCAATCATCGTCGGAGTGACGTTTGGCTTCGTCCTAATAGCTGTAATCACGTTCCTCCAACTTGGATTGTGCCACCTGATCGCGAAGTGGTTCTTCGGCGCTACCGGAAGGTTTGTGGAGGTGATGCGGCCTCTGCTGCTGGGCTGGTTTGTGAATTGCTTTTTGCTGATACCCGTCGCGGGAATGTTGCTGGCTGCGATCGGTTGGACGGCGGTGTTGATGATGGTTTTCGAAGAGGTAGACGGAATACGGCGTTTGCAGGCATTTGGCATATCCGCTGGGATCAACATTTGCTTCCTGGTCTTGCAGTTTTCGCTGATGCCGGTGACACACCACCTCTAGCAGGCAGAACGGACCCGTCAAGAGCCAGTTGGTTCCCCGGGAACGGCCGAAAATCAAAAGACAGCCGAACCACGCGGGCAAGCCGCGGCGCGTTTTGAGGTCGGTGAGACGGCGCTCGACCTCGGTGTCGTGATCAAGGCGGTTGAGTTTTTCGGCGACGTCGTCGCTTAGCAGTTCGACCTCGACGCGGCGGATGTGGCTACGTTCAAGCGGCGAAAGTTCATGCAACGTGCAGCGGAAAGCAGATTCCTCGCTGCGCTCGGAATGACAATTGCGCCTACGCCTTTGCGAGATGGGGTCCAGCGCGCTGGACCCCTACAAAGAAAAAGCCAAGAGCGGACCGCCTCCCTCCTGCGGCGGGCAAGCAGAAGGCGGCCCCTACAGAAGCAAAACCAAGCGCACAGTCCCATCGTTCCTCAGGGCGAGCAGGAGTGAGTGTGCCACAGCGTGGAGCGGAGCTACTCGGGTTTGCGGAGGGAGTGGAGATCAATGCCGAGCTGCTGGCACTTTTTGTAAAGGTGGCTGCGTTCGAGGCCAAGGGCGCGGGCCACGTTGGTCATGTGGAAATTGTGGCGGCGGATTTCGGCGAGGAGGGTTTCGCGCTCGAAGGCTTCGGTGCGCTCGACGAGAGTGCCCTGCGCGGCGTTGGGACTGTCGCTGACGGCGGGTACGGCGGAGGAACTGGAGGCGGGGAGGGTGAGGCGGACGTCGTCAGGCGTGACCGAGTCTGCGTTGGCGAGGAGGACGAGGCGCTCAACGATATTGCGCAACTCGCGGACATTGCCGGGCCAGGAATAGCGGCGCAACTCGGCGACAGCTTCGGGGGCAAAGAGTTTTTCTTTCCAGGCATTTTGCGCGGCGACCTGGCGGGCGAAGTGGGCGATCAGATCGGGAAAATCCTCGGGGCGCTCGCGTAGCGGAGGCAGGGCGAGGGGGAAAACGTAGACGCGGTGGTAGAGATCGCTGCGGAATGCGTTCTTTTTGACGAGTTCGTCGAGATTCCGGTGCGTGGCGACGATGACGCGCACATTGACCTTGATGGGCTTGTCGCCGCCGACGCGCTCGACTTCGCCTTCTTCGAGGACGCGGAGCAGCTTGGCCTGCATGGCGAGGGGCATGTCGCCGATTTCATCGAGGAACAGGGTGCCGCCTTCGGCTTGCTCGAATTTGCCGGTGTGGCGTGCCGCGGCGCCGGTGAACGCGCCCTTTTCGTGGCCGAAGAGTTCCGATTCGATCAATTCGGCGGGAACGGCGGCGCAGTTGAGGGTGATGAAGGCGTTTTCGCCGCGCGGCGATTTTTCGTGGATGGCGCGGGCCACGAGTTCCTTTCCGGTGCCGGTTTCGCCGAAGATGCAGACGCGAGTTTCGCTAGCGGCAACGCGCTCGATTTGCGCGAGAAGCTTTGTCATGGCGGGGCCGGAGCCGACGAGTTCGTGCTTGCCGAGGCGGTGGCGGAGTTCGCGGTTCTCGTCCTCGAGGCGCGAGAGGCGCAACGCGTTTTCGACGGTGACCAACAGCTTATCGGTGGTGAGAGGCTTCTCGAGAAAATCGAGTGCGCCAAGGCGGGTGGCTTTGACGGCCATTTCGATGTTGGCTTGGCCGGAGATCAGAACGATGGGGGTTTGCAGGCCGGATTTCTTCAGCTCTTCGAGGAGCTCGAGGCCGCTTTTACCGGGCATGACCACGTCGGAAAGGATGAGGTCGAAGCGCTCATTTTGGATGAGTTGGGCGGCGCGGAGGGCGTTGTCGCAGACGGTAGCTTCATGGCCGGCGAGGCGAAAGGCGCGGGCGAGAGAGGCGAGGGTGTTGGCGTCGTCGTCGATCAGGAGAAGATGGGCTTTGCGTGGCACGCGGATCCTTTCTCAGTTCGGCGATTCAGGGATGAAGAAGGAAGAGCAGAGGGATTCCTCACTTCGCGGCCTCCGTTCGGAATGACGGGTGGTTCTCAAATTCCTGTGTTTCAGTTACCTCTCCGCCGACGCGCATATTTCAATCGTTGGCGGCGGCTGGGGCAGACTCGGCCTCGTGTGAGGCGGAGTCTTCCCGGGCCTTGACGACCACGCCGGACTGGCGCTTGGGCAAATCGATGCGGAACGCGGCGCCGCGGCCTTCCTCGCTGGAAACGGAAATCGAGCCGTGATGATCGCTGACGACGGATTGCACGATGGCCAGGCCGAGACCCGTGCCGAGCTGCTTGGTCGTGTAGTAAGGAGTGAAGAGGCGCGAACACTCTTCGGGGGTGAGGCCTTTGCCGGTGTCGGCTACTTCAATGCGCAGGGATTCACCAGCGTCGCTGCTCTTAAATGTGATGGTGCCGCCGGCAGGCATGGCGTCGAGAGCATTGAGAACGAGATTCTGAAACGCGCGGTGGAGGAGATCGGGATCGGCGTCAATTTCCGGCAGCGATTCGCTGAGGAAAAATTCGGTGGCGATAGAGGGCTTGCCGACAGCCGTGAATTGCGGCTCGAAGAGACGCACGGCGTTCCGCAACACTTCGTTGACATTCACCCGGGTGAATTGCGGCGCGGGCATTTTGGAGAAATCGCTGAAGCGTCCAACGATGCTATTGAGATTGGCAAGTTCGGCTTTCAGGGTGGCGGTGGCTTCGCTGAAGACTTCCTGAAACTGCCGCGGGCCAAGCTGGCGGGCGCGCTGGAGATTCTCGACGGTGATTTGCAGGGGAAAGAGCGGGTTGCGTAATTCGTGGGCCAGGCGGCGGGCCAGTTCGCGCCAGGCGGCGACACGCTCGGTCTGCACCAGCTTTTCCTTCTGCGAGGCAAGGGTCCGGGTCATGTCGTTGAAGGCGGCAGCGAGTTGGCCGATTTCGTCGCTGCCTTTGACGTCGATGTGGGTGTCCCAGCGGCCGGAGGCAACATCGCGGGCGCCATTGGCAAGCTCTTCGACGGGGCGAGTGATGCGCCGGGAGACCCACCAGCTTAGAAGCAGGCCGATGAGAAGCGCGGCGAGAGCAACGAGCGCGGCGGTCTTCAGGATTTCGCGGCGCAGGGTGACCAATTCCTTGCGCGAACTGCCGAGCAGGAGAACGCCGAGGACTTCGCCATTGCGTCCGGTGAGGGGCATGGCGTGAAACGTTTCGGAGGAAGCGGGGTCGGAGGTCCAATGGATGGTTGTGATCAGAGTTTGCGGGGTGGATTGCTTCTGCACCTGCTCGATGAGCGGCTGCAACAGGTCGGCCTGCGGGACGGGGCCGGAAGCGTCCGCGAGCGCCGTGGGAACGAAATTCGCTTCGAGATTGCGATAGAGCAGGGCGCGCATGCCGGAAGGAAGCACGAGCGAAGCAAGGAAATTCTGGTCCAGGCGGCGGCCACCGATGACATAGAGATTGCGGTCGCCGACAGACTGGGTGCGCACAGCAGTCAGGGAAAGCTCGACGCCATCGGGCAATTCTTCTTTTTTCAGAAAGGCGGAAGATCCGCGCCAATCCTTGACGTTGTTAACCCAGTCATTTTTGTAGCCGACACGCGCGGGATATTGCGCCGAGGAGATCAGGGTGCCGTCGGTGTTCACAAATTCGACGAAGTTCAGGCCGTGCTCCTGGGCGGCGCCGTTGGCGTCATGGACATAGAGCGAAGCGTCGGCGTTGGGGCGCGCCAGATCGAGAGCCATGCGCACGGTAACATCGGCGTTGGTGATGTTCTCCACCTGCTGGACGACGACTTCGCCGCGCTGGGCAAATTCCTTGTTGAATTGGGCGACCAGCGCTTCGGAGCGCTGCGAGTCCATGGCTTCGAAAGAGCGTTGCGTGTAGAAGCTCACGCCGTAAGCGACGAGGGAAACCGAGGCCAGCACGGTGACCAGGAAAATGGCGAAGACTTTGCTGCGAAAACTCATGGGTGCACTCCCCTACCGTGCGGCGCCGCAGAATTCTCGGGCGATGCACCGCCATTCGGCGCGGCTGGAGCGCTCTCGCCTTTTTCGATCCAGACTTCGGCAAGGCGCCATTCGCCCCAGCGCGCGGGCATCCAGTTGCGCACAGGCGCGGCGATGCCGACGTATTCGGGGAGGAGCACGAGCGGAAGCACGCGGCGTTCTTCGAGCATGCGGCGCTCCGCGGTGTAGCGCTGTTCAGGGTCGGCGAGCTGCTGGGTGCTTTCGGGCGCCCGCCCCAGATGAAGCTGGTTCACCATGGCTTCCAGCTCCGCGCGCGGCGAAAGGGAATCGTAGTGCCAGGCGAAGAGATGCAAACCGACGGAAGGGTTGTTGGAGGCGACAGGCGCCGCGCCACCGATTGCCGGAGTGGAGTGCGTCACGACCTGCACGGACAGATTCGCCTGACGAGCATTCACGGCCACGCGTTCGCCAAGCAATTTCATCAGATCGCCACCGGCATCCACGCGCAAGCGCAGGGGTTCGGTGCCGCCGGCTTCGTTGGCCGGAAGCGAGGCGCGAATTTCCTTGGCGCGTTCCAGATTCATGGGACTCTCGAAGAGGAAAGCATATCCCGAGAGCCAGTTGGGCAAAAGAGCGGGGGCGGGTTCGGCTTGCTTTTGAAGCAACACGTTTGCCATGGTGTCACGGTCCAGGGAAAGGGCCAAGGCCTCGCGGAGATGTTCGTCGGCGGAGGCGGGCTGGGCTTCGTCGAAGCGCAAGGCGAGGAGCGTCTTGGGCGCGGAACTCCACACGCGAAGATTGTCCTGCCGGGCTTTGCGGACGAGGTCGGGAGCGACTTCAACGACATCGGCTCGGCCCACCTGGAGGTCGAAGAGTTGGCGCAAGGGCGGCTCGCCAAGTGTGACTTCGATGGCGTCGAGGAAGGGGCGGCCGGCCCAGGATTGCTCATTGGCGCGAAACTTCAAGCGCGCGGGCTTCATGGCGGTGGGATTGGCTTCGTAGGGAGCAGCGGGGCTGATTTCGGCGACGTAGAAAGGGCCAGTGCCGAGAAGCGTGTCGTCGGGTAGCGTGCGAAACACAAAATGGCGGCTGGAGGCGAGTTGTTCGAGCAGATCGGGAATGGGATGAGGTGAGTGGATGGAGATGGCGGTGTCGGTTGCGGTGAGCTGCAAGCCAGCGGGCAGCAGAGATTGCAAAGAGGCGACGACGTCGGCGGAGGTGAGGACAGAGCCATCGGAAAACTTCACGCCGGGGCGGAGCTTGAACTGCCAGTTTTTCGCGGCGGCGTCGTGTGACCACTCGATTGCCAGGGCCGGCTGGAATTTTCCGTAATCGTCGAGGGTGACGAGGCGTTCATAAACGAGCGCGGCCAGTTTTTCGTCTTCGCGCGCGGAAAGTGCGCCGCTTTTCCACTCGCGCGGGTCGAGGGAGACACTGGATGCGAACAATTCGACGCGCAGGGTTCCGCCGTAGCGGGGCCGCTTGGTGGCGGTTGCCGCGGTTGCCGCGAGTAGAAGGAGCAGGGCGGCGCTAATTGCCACAAACCAGAGTGATTTTGTAAACTTCATAATTTCCTGTGTGCAAATTGCGGACCACAATCAACGCGCTGCCGGGATCCCGTTCGCCATTGATGCTGAGAATCGGTCCGGGAAACTCGTTGAACAGGGCAGCGCTGCCGGCACGCGCGGCGGCGTCGGGGACGATTTGAAGGAGATCGGCGGAGGACCAATCGTCGCCCTTGGCTTCGAGCTTCCAGTTGGTGGCGTCGCAGGGAGAAGCGAGCACGGTGGCGGTGCGCGCTTCCGTTTTTTTCGCGCGGCACTTGGGTTCTTCGCCGGTGGCCCAAGTGAATTCGCAAATTTTTCCGGGGAGAAGCACTTCGGCGGTGGCGCCCTTATCGGTAAGTTCGCCGCGTGGATCGCGCGAAACGTGGGGATTGGCGGCGGCGAGGGAGATGGTTTGTTTGACGGCGCCGCTGGAGTCGAGGCGAAGAGCGAAGAGTTCCGCGTTGCGAAAGAGGAGGACAGCCAAGCCACCTTCGGCGGCGCTGCCGAGTGCGGAGGCGTCCAGGATGCGGTCGGAACTTTCGCAGACAAGCTGGCGCGCGATGCGGACGGGAGCGACGGCAAGCGCTGGGGCGGTGAAAGCGGCGCGCGTTACGGCAACGATGCGCACATCGTCGCGATCACCGATGCGAGCGCTGGCGGTGAGCACCAGTTGGGTGGGAGTCTCGACCGCGCCCACTTTCAAGAGGGGAGCGCTCGGCTCTTCGGTGACGGTCAAGTGGCGTTTATCGAGTTCCTGGCGCAGGGTGTCCTGCCAGGTGGAACCGGCGGCGAGATTCGCGTCGGCGTGGAACTCCAGGCGAAGGGGACCGTGGAGAGTGGGAATGGCGGCGATGCGGTCCGCGAGTTGGCGCGCAGCGTCATCAAGCGAATTGGAATCGGCGGGTAGGGTTGGTGGTTGGGAGACAAAACAAAGAAAAAGCAGCGAGAGGAGGAAGCGGGACGGCCGAAAGCGAGAGGTCTCAGATCTTGGGAGCACGGCGTTCTGAAAGAATGATAACACGCGGGCGCCTTCCGCTGGGTGTTCGCTGAAGCTTCAGTGCGTGCGATAGTCCTGGTACAAATCGAGTTTGTTGATCAGGCGAATCATCAATTGGGTGAAGGCTAGATATTCCTCGAGGCTTTCATCGGAAACGTCGAAGATAGCTTTACGGCGGGCGTCCTGGAGGGTTTTGAAGTCCTCGGGCTGGAGAGTGGCTACGGCGCTGTTCAGGAAGGCGGTGTGGTTGGCGATGCCGTAAATGGGCTCGCTGTCGGCCACGGCTTTGGTGAGCTGCTCTTGCGTGAGGTTCGCGTCGTGGAGCTTTTTGTCGAAGGCTGCGCCGCGGGTGCTCATCGCGCCGTCGAATTCCTTGCGGGTGTGCGGCAGGGCGGCGATGACTTTCAACACTTGCTCGCGGGTGAATTTGGGTTGTGCGAGATCGGCGGGGTCGGGCGGCTGATATTTCAGGACCGTGTGGATATCGTTGCGGCGATACTCTTCCTCGATTTTGTCCACGCCATCCCAGCGGCTAAGGGTGCGGAAGGCGTCCTCGTTGAGTTGTTCGGCAAGGAGATAGGCGGCGGCGGAGCGCACGAATAATTCCGGGGCCTGCAATTCGGCGATCAAGGCGTTGGTGGCTTGCGGGGCGGGCATGCTGCCGTAGAGGAAGAGCGCGGCGGTGTCCGCATCTAGATCGAGGGCGTGCTCGGAGATGTGGATGGTGGCGTTGGGATAGCGGAGGAGACGCGCGGCGAGCGGCTGAATGTCCATGCCTGCCTGAGAGAGCGCGAGGACGAGCGAAAGATAATTGGCGGGATCGGTTTCCTGGAAATCGGCCTGGGCGATGGCGTCGCGGACGATTTTGAGGGAATCGAGCGAGGGGTCCATCTGAAAAAGAACCTGGCCGGCATCGAATTGGAAATTGTGGTCGGTGGTTTCCGCGGCGAGCATCACTTTCAGGCAAGCGGCGCCTTCGGGGCCGGCGGCCTGGACCTGCTTCCAGAAGGCGTCGAGTTCCTTGCCCTTGGCTTCGATTTGGGATTCGTTTAATTGGGCGGGATGGAAGCCGTAGACTTTGGCTTTAAGGGCGCGGACGGAGTCGCAGGTGGAAGGCTTTTCATTGGGCGACGTTCGTGGATGCGCGGGGATGGGGAGAGCCGCTGAAAGGAGGAGGACTGGAATTGACAGAAAAAGTCGCCGCAAGCGTCACCTCGGTGAATCATTGGAATGCTATCACTCTTCCTTGGTCACCTTGGAATCGGGTTGCTTCTTTTCCTCCAGCAATTGGAAATCGATCACAACGATGGTATCCGTTTCGACGGCTTTGCCGTTGAGGAGGAGAGGCTTATATTTCCATTGGGAGACAGCTTCCGTCGCCGTTTGGATGAGGAGTGGATGCCCTTTCTTGATCTGAATTTCCTTTACGGAGCCGTCCCGCCCGATGATACATCGCAGAGTAACCCTGCCGGAGATGTGCGTCTACTTGGCCAACGGGGGATAGGTTGGCTGGACCATCTTGATTGGGTGCGGATGAAGGATTGGGCAAGCGATTCTGGTTCGCGTGTCCTGTTTCTGTTGAGCTGACAGGGCAAGAGAGGCGAGGAGCGCACCAAGCAGGACGAGGATGAGTCGAGTTCTCACTACAGAGTTAGACACCGAGGAGCGGCCAGGGTGCTCATCAGGGAAACATCTTAGTCCACTGCATTGGTGATTGCCCAGATGGGGTCGAGCGGTGCTCGACCCCTACACGGAGGAGGCTCAAAAGTATTTGAGTTGGTGAGGATTTCGAGACGGGTGGGGAGCCAAATTGTTTTGTTGAGGGAGCCGGCGGTGGGGCGGAGCCATGAGGGGCGGCGGAGGGTGATGCGGTAGGTGGTTTGGGCGTCAAGGGAATGGTGGGTGTAGATGGCGGTGTTGCCGTGAGAGAATTTGCGGATGACGGGCTGGGAGGCGAGCTCATAGGTGGAGTCGGCGAGGCCCGGGGCGAATTGTTCGAGGGTGTGGGCGGCGACGAGTTTGGGATCGCGGCACCAGGTGTCGTGACCGGCGTTGACCCAGCGTTGAAGATTTTCGGCGTTGGCGCGATTCATCGGATAGCTTTTCACGATGCGGTGCGGTTTGGTTTGTGCCGGCTTTGATGGCGCGGGTGCGACGCCCAGCAGCAGAAGGAGAAGAGCTAGAACGACGCGCAAGAGGGATGAGAGTGTGAGTTGGGCGTCGCGAGGTGAGTGATTCGTGTGGTTGCGGTTCATGGCTTCCTTCTGAGCAATTGTGATTTGTGATTGGCCGAATTTTGTTTCCGGAGGACGTTGCTACGATGGGCGCGACAAGCAGATCCCTCGCTTCGCTCGGGATGACAATGATTTTTGAGGGTGACAATAAGTTTTCGGGATGACGACGAGTTCTCAGGATGACAATCCATCGCGGATTGGCAGGAGACTGTTGGAGCGGGGCGAGTGTCGCGGCATGGCTGAAGCCATGCCCTGACAAAAGGCGGATCCTTTCACCGGCCGGGTGGCGCGGGGCGCGGCGCCGGGTGCGGAATGACTCGTGACCGAAAGAAACAAGCGCGGCGGTGCTTGGCTTTCTGCTCATGGCCATTCCTCCTTCCAGCGACGCGATCCGAGCCACCCGCAGGGGTTTTGGCCGGTGATCGTGGGAAGCGGCTTGTGTCGCTTCCCCGATCTTTTAGGACTTCAGGGGCGCATGCCCGTTTCGTTGGAGCAGGCAGCGCAGGCGCGTAGCTATGTAGATGTCGTAGGCCACTAAGATTCCAACGGTGCCGAAAAGACCGAGGACGGCAATCATCAGGAAAAGCTGCAATGCGAACATGGTGCTGCTCCTTTCCGCATGGCGAATCAGCGGCGCTGCGAGTACGCGTGGGCGACGAGGCGCGTGCCGTGCACGATCGCGGGTTGGGCGACGTGGCGGCTGGCGGTGGCGGGCTGCATAAGACGAAAAGCGGTGCGGAGCAGGAGCCAGTGCAGGCCAAGTGCGGCAAACAGCGCCAGGATTGTTGCGGTCAGGACGGTTGCGAAGCTGAGGAAGGTGTCCATTTGTGCCTCCTTGGTGCGTTCGCAGAAGGAGGTGGCACATAGGGGGCCGTTCGTAACTATTTGATGCATAAAGAGTTACGAAATGTGGAGAGCGAGGAATTCGTGGGTTGTGAGACACGACGTGTTTTCCAGGACGCGGTGCTGGGGGAAAAGGCGGGTAGAGGTTTTGTGTCCTGACCGTTCGGCGGTAGTCTAGGATTCAGAGAATAGACGAGGCTCACGTTAATGTTTCAATCGCAAGGCATCCGGATTGGCCGAGTCTTGGGAATACCTATCTATTTGGATCTGAGCTGGATCCTAGTCTTTGGGCTGATCACGTTCTCGCAATCCAATTTCTTTGCGCAGCAGCACCCACACTGGACAGGGCCGCAACACTGGGCTCTGGGCGTGGTGACCAGCATTCTGTTTTTCAGTTCGGTGGTATTTCACGAACTGGCGCACAGCGTGATAGCGCAGCACTACAAGATCAAAGTGCTCTCGATCACGCTATTTCTTTTTGGAGGACTGGCGCGGATTGCGCGGGATCCTGCCCAAGCGCTTCAGGAATTCAACATTGCGATTGCGGGGCCGCTGGCGAGCGCGTTTCTTGCGGGCGTGTTTTATGGAGTGACGCTGCTCTTCCCGACCAGCGAGATGCTCGGTGCCGTGGCCACCCAACTGGCGCTGACCAACGGAATGCTGGCGGTGTTCAACCTGCTGCCAGGTTTTCCATTGGACGGAGGGCGCGTTTTCCGGGCGATGGTGTGGGGAGCGACGAAGGATTTTGCGCGGGCAACGCGCGTGGCGGGCGCCAGCGGGAAGCTGATTGCCTTTGGGTTGATCTCCCTCGGGGTGTGGAGCGCGCTGCGCAGCGATTGGGTGACGGCTTTGTGGACGGGATTCCTTGGATGGTTTCTGCTGAACGCGGCGCAGGCGAGCGTGGCGCAGGTGACGATTCAAGAGACGCTGTCGGGATTGTGCGCTTCCGATGTGATGAACCAAGAAGTGCCGATCATTCCGGCGAATATGAGCCTGGAGGAGTACAGCGGTGAAGTGTTGCGAACGGGGCGGCGCGTACACCTGGTGACCATGGATGACCGGCTGGTGGGGTTGATGAATGTGAGCGCGCTGAGCCACGTGCCGCGCGAAGAGTGGAACATGAATTCAGTGCAGGCGGTGATGGTGCCGCGTGAGAAAATTTTATGGGCCGCACCGGAGGAGCCGCTGCAGAGATTGCTGGAACGTCTGATCGCCGCGGACGTGAATCAGATGCCCGTGGTGACGCAAGTGGAAGAAGGCGCGCACATCGTGGGGATGGTAACGCGGGAGGCGATTTTGCGGGTGATCCAGACGCGGAGCGAACTGGAAGCGGCGCTGACGAGCCGGTGAGAAGCCCGGGCGTCAGCGCACACGGCATAGAGTCGGCAAAAAAGTAAGAGGGACGGTAACACAGAGGTCACAGAGGGAAGAACACGGAGTTCACAGAGAACTGCAAGAGGAAGAACTGAGAATTAAGAAGCTGTGCCGCGATCCCTCCACTACGGCCCGCAAAAGGCGCGGGCCTCCGGTTGGGATGACAGCGGATTAGATCTTGCCGAGATGGGGTCCAGCGTGCTGGACCCCTACGTGTCTGAGGCGGAAGCTTCCTTTTCGCGCATGGCGCCGAGGCGGAAGGCGCCACGGCGGAAATCCACGGAAATGCGAGAGAAGCCCGCGCGGGTGAGCCGGGCGAAGGCAGAGCCGGCCGAAACTGGGGTGAAGGTGCTGCGGATGTGGCCGAGGCGATGCACCCAACTGTCGTTAATCTCAAAGGCAAGAAAGATGCCGCCGGGACGAAGCACCCGGTAAACCTCTGCAAACATGCGGTCCTACAATTCGCGCGAGCGGAGATGATGCAGGACGAGAATGGCGATGGCGGAAGAAAAGGTTTGGGAGGCGAAAGGGAGCTGCGCAGCGTCACCGCGAAGGGCGCCGCCGGGTCCGCCATTGTGATGCGCTTTCAAGTGCCGGGCGGATTTGGCGTCGTATTCGAGAGGAGTGACGCGCGCGACAGCTTTGCGGAGTTGCGGCGTGGCAGGGCCGTAGCCCGCGCCAATTTCGAGGACATGATCGCCGAGGCGCGCGCCGGACAGGACCCAGGGAAGCAACTGCCGCTGGGTGAGATAGCGCCAGAGCGAGGAGGAACACAGGAAGTGCTCAAAACCGTTCATAGTCCGCAGAGAGGGGAATAAAAGTGTAACGCAGGAGGGAGGGGGGCAACAGCGGAGAGGCAGAGCATGGGGCGAGGAACAGCAAGCGGGGTATCTGCCGGATTGAATTAAGAGGAACGCGGGCACGCGGAGAAGCGACCTCGAGGGGGCGAGGGTCAGGCGGGGCCTAGATGAGAGCCGCGGGCTACGCCGCGGCGGACTTAGGAGCCGGCTTGCGGCGCGGTTTCCCGTGATTCTCTACGAGTTCACGTTCCGCGCGAACCCAATCGTCGAATTGGTTTCCTGGTGTGCAGCCGCGCTCCAGATAGATGTGATAAGCGCGCAGAGCGATTTCCTCCTGCGTGGGCTTGATCTTGGCGGCGGCAGACTGCTTGTTCTGCGGCGAGGCAATGACCCTCGTCCTGGCCATACTGTTCTCCTTTCAACTACCCGATTCATTCTAGCTTGCAGAAAAGCGGTTGGCCATAGGTGAATGCGGAGTCGCGCGAAAGTGTGCTTTTCTTGACAGGGGCCGGGATTCAAGGTCCAGGTTGTTCGTGGGCGGTGCGTTACGGCTCGTCGCCAAAGAGCTTGATGTCTTCGGGGCCTTCGTTGAGCGGCATGATTTCGCGGCCCTGAACGATCTGGCGAACCTGCTCGACGATGTCGGGGTTGGCGACCGTGGTGATGTCGCCGGGATCCATGTGATTGGAGATGGCGGCAAGGACGCGGCGCATGATTTTACCGGAGCGGGTCTTGGGCATATCCGGAACGATGTGGATGCGCTTGGGCCGCGCGATTTTGCCGATCATGGTTTCGATGGTGGAGGTCACTTTCTCAACGATCTGCTTCTTGGGCAGGACGCCGGGCTTGAGTGAAATGTAGATCTCGGGGACGCGGCCCTTTACCTCGTCCACAATCGGAACGACAGCGGCTTCAGCGACCTCAGGGACAGTGAGGCAAGCAGACTCGAGTTCCTTGGTGCCGAGGCGGTGACCGGCGACGTTGATGACGTCGTCCACGCGGCCGAGAATGCGGTAGTAGCCGTCGGGGGGAAAGACGGCGGCGTCGGCGGCGTAGTAGGGCCAATCGCGCCAATCCTTGCTTTGCGGGTTCTTGTTGTATTTCTTGTAGTACTGACTGACGAAGCGGTGCGGATCGCCCCAGATGGTCTGCATGATGCCGGGCCAAGGATTACGGATGCAGATGTTGCCCGCAGCATGGTCCGCGGAAGCCACTTCCTTGCCTTCTTCGTCCCAAATAACCGGATAGATGCCGAGACAGGCAGGGCCTGCGCTGCCGGGCTTCATGGGGTCAAGCGCGGGCTTGGTGGTACAGAGGAAACCGCCGGTTTCCGTTTGCCACCAGGTGTCCACGATGACGGCTTCGCCCTTGCCCACTACTTCGTGATACCAGCGCCAGACTTCCGGCTCGATGGGCTCGCCGACAGTGGTCATGTGCTTGAAGCGGTAGTTGTGTTTCTTGGGCTCCTCGGCGCCCGCTTTGCGAAGCATGCGAATGGCAGTGGGTGAGGTGTGGAAGATGTTCACATCGAGGCGTTCGGCGATGCGCCAGGGACGCCCGGCATCGGGGAATTGCGGCACGCCTTCGTAAATGACACTGGTGGCGGCAAGAGCGAGGGGGCCGTAGACGATGTAGGAGTGTCCGGTGATCCAGCCGATATCGGCCATGCACCAGTAGACGTCTTCGGGATGAATGTCCTGATAATACTTGGCGGTGCCGGTGACGTAGGCGAGGTAACCGCCGGTGCGGTGCTGGCAGCCCTTGGGTTTGCCGGTGGTGCCGCTGGTGTACATGAGGAAGAGCGGGTCTTCGGCGTCCATGGAGACGGGAGGAACGACGGCGTTGCGGTAATCCTTCAGAATGTCGTCAATGAAAAAGTCGCGCTCCATAATCATGGGCGCGTCAGAAGTGTACTTGTGGTGATAGCGCTTCCAGACGAGGACCTTGTCAATGACCTGGCCTTCCTTTTTGGCGGTTTCGACGGCGATATCGGCGCTGAGTTTGTGATCCACCCAACGGCCGTTGCGGTGGTAGCCATCAACATAAATCAGGACGCGGCTGCCGGAATCGGCGGCGCGCAGGCCGCAAGCTTCGCCAGAGAAGCCGCCAAACACGACGGAGTGAATGATGCCCAGGCGAGCACAGGCCAGCATGGTGATGGGCAGCTCCGGAATCATGGGCATGTGGATGGTGACGCGATCGCCCTTCTGGAGGCCGGCAAAGCCCTGCAACACGGAAGCGACTTCGTTAACGCGGCGATAAAGCTCCTGGTAGGTGATAACGATGTGGTTTTCTTCTTCGGGCTCCGGCACGAAGATCAGCGCGGCTTTGTTTTTGTATTTGGCCAGATGGCGGTCCACGCAATTGTAGGCGACGTTCAAGCGGCCGCCGACGAACCACTTCCAGAAGGGCGGATGCTCGGTGTCCAGCGTGGTGTGCCAATACTGATCCCAGTGGAGGAGTTCAGCATATTCGCGGAAGCATTCGGGAAAATGTTTCTCGCTGAAACGCTCGAGGGCATAGTTGTCGTTAAGATTGGCCTGTGCGATGAAGCGCGCGGGGGGCCGGATATAGGCTTCTTCCTTCCAGTGGACGGCGATCTGCGCTTCGCTCAGGCCGTGCTTCTTGGCGCGGGGTTTACCTTCGGTGTGCTTCTTCACGAGGGTCTTTGGCACTAGACTCACTCCCTTGAAAAATGAAGACTGCAAGACAACATGGCGCCATGGGCTGCATGCGAGGAGCGTCGCAATGCAGGCTGGCGCACAAGCGCCAAGACCGTGCGCCGCACCGAAAAAGCCCGAGGCAGAATAATGCTCCTTCGCCCGTGCGCTCGTCAATCGGCACGGGGAGCGCAGGGTGGTGCAGCGGACTACTTCTGTGGCTCGACCTCATCCCCGATCAGCGTGCCAGGCATCGCCAACGGCGAGAGTTACTTCGCGGGTTCGCGGATCCAGACCGTCTTGATGTTGGTGAATTCGCGGATGCCGTAAGGGCCAAGCTCGCGACCGTGGCCGGAGGCTTTGACGCCGCCGAAGGGGACGCGGGGATCAGAGACCACCATCTGGTTGATGAAGACCATGCCCGCTTCAAGCTCATTGATGAAAACTTCGCGTTCGGCGGGATCGTTGGTCCAGGCGCTGGCGCCGAGGCCAAAGCGGACATCGTTGGCAACTGCGACGGCTTCTTCAATCGATTGCACGCGGAAGACGCAGGCGACGGGGCCGAAGAGTTCTTCGCGATAGGCTGGGGAATCCTTGGGAATGTTGGCTAGAACCGTCGGCTGATAGAAATTGCCGGCGCCAACAATCTGTTTACCGCCGGTGAGAAGCTTTGCGCCGGCATGAATGGATTTCTGGACGTCAGCGTCGAGATCCTTGACGGCATCGGGAGTGGCGAGCGGGCCGACATCTGTTTTGGGATCGAAGGGATCGCCGAGCTTGAGCGATTGCATGCGGGTGACAAATTCCTTCTCAAATTGGCCGGCGATCTGTTCGTGAACGATAAAACGCTTTGCGGCAATGCAGGACTGCCCATTATTCATGACGCGGGCTTTGACGGCGGTGGCCGTGGCTTCCTGGATGTTGGCAGAAGGCATGACGATGAAGGGATCGCTGCCACCAAGTTCCAACACGACTTTTTTGATGCGCTTGGCCGCGGAAATGCCCACTTGGATGCCCGCCTGCTCGCTGCCGGTGAGTGTGGCTGCGGCGACACGCGGATCATTGAGGATGCGGTCCACCTGAGAAGCGCCGATCAAGAGAGTTTGAAAGACACCTTCGGGAAAACCGGCGCGGCGGACAATCTCTTCGATTTTCAGCGCGCACTGCGGAACGTTGGATGCGTGTTTCAAAAGGCCGACGTTGCCGGCCATCAAACCCGGCGCGATGAAACGGAACACTTGCCAGAACGGGAAGTTCCAGGGCATGACGGCGAGGACGATGCCAATGGGCTGGTAACGGATGAAGCTGTTTGCGGCGGAGGTGGCAATGTGCTCGTCGGCAACAAAACGCGCGGCATTTTCGGCGTAGTAGCGGCACGTGGCAGCGCATTTTTCCGCTTCGGCAATTGCGGAAGGAAGGGTCTTGCCCATCTCGAGGGTCATCAGGCGGCCGATGGCTTCTTTTTCGGATTCGAGGATTTCCGCGGCTTTGGTCATCCAGCGGGCGCGATCGGCGAAAGGAGTTTTGCGGAAGCTGTGAAACGCGGCGGCAGCTTTGGTGATTTTGTCGTCGACCTGGGCGTCGGTGAGCGCGTCGAATTTCTTGACGACTTCGCCGGTCGCCGGGTTGATGGTGGCAATGGCCATGGCCTGTGCTCCTCGGGAAGGTGAGCGGGGTCTTGCGACCCTTGCGCATTCTAGTGCAGAACCTTACTTTTTTAAAGTAGGGATTCGTTGCCCCTGCTCCGCCCTTCGTTGATCTATCTCCCCCTCATTGGAGTGAATAGGAGTAGTAGTCCTTTCCTTTGATTTTAGGGAGAATTAGGTTATGAGTTTTCGGTGGATGGTCATAGCGGCATTCGTGGTGTCGCTGGCTCTTGCTCTGTCGCAGGGCCGGCTTGCCCAGGCACAAACATCGACGGGCACGATTTCCGGCGTGGTTACAGACGCTTCCGGGGGTGTGATCGCAAACGCAGAAGCAAAAGCGACGAACGAGGCCACGGGCCAAACGTGGACTGCCGCATCCAGTTCGTTCGGTGAGTTTCAACTGCAGAATCTGCCTCCGGGCTCCTATGCGGTGGAAGTGTCCGCCGCGGGCTTCCAGGTATTTCGCGCAAACAAAATCGGCGTCTCCAGCGGATCTGCTTACAGCTTGCCGGTTAGGCTGGCGGTGGAATCCGCGCGCAAAGTCGTCATTGTGAACGGCGAAGTGGCGGACGATTACAAACCAACCGCCATGGCCATCGGGAACCTGAACAGCCAGCCGCTGCAAGAATTGCCCCTTTCCGCCCTGGTCGTGACACGGAGCCTGCTGGATGATCAGCAGGCGCGCTTGCTTTCCGACGTGGCGAAGAACGATGCGTCAGTCGGAGAAGATTATGCGCCGGTGGGCTGGTATCAGGATTTTCAGATCCGCGGATTTCCGCTCGATTTGGCGTCGGGGATTAAGATCAACGGATTGTCGGCGGCCGGGGAACAGCTCATCGCGCTGGAAAACAAGGATGCAGTCGAATTCCTGCATGGCGTGGATTCAGATGAGGTGGGCGTAGCCTCCGGAGGGGGATTAGTGAACTATGTGACCAAGCGCCCCGCGGGTGTTCGCACGCTGAACCTGGCTACCGACCAGCGTGGGACGCTCTATGCCGGCGTTGATCTTGGCGGATTCTTCGGCGCGCAGCAGCAATTTGGCATGCGCACGAATCTGGCCGGCGAAGACATACGATCCTATGTGCACGGCGCGGATGGCACGAGGGAATTCGGCTCTGTTGCAGCGGACTGGAAAATCAACGCTAGCACTTACCTGAAAGGCGATTTCGATTACCAGCATCTGGTGCAGCGGTCTGTGGGAGGTTATCAGTTGCTCGGGGGAACCACCGTGCCGGTGGATGTTTCGCCCGACGTGATGCTCGGTTACCAGCGGTGGGCCAAGCCGAACACTTACGACGACTTTAATACCAACGCTCGACTGGACCACAATTATTCGAATCACTGGCGGTTTTTCGTTGCCGGGGACTTCAGCCACACGCTGCTTGACGACAATATTGCCTGGCCGTACGGCTGCTACTACGCTGCTTCCTGCGCGAGCGGCAACACACCTCCGTATTTCTTCAGTCCCACCGGCGACTATGACGTGTACGACTATCGCAGTCCTGGCGAAGTGCGGATCAACGATCAATTGGAGGCCATTTTGCAGGGGCAGGTGAAAACCGGGCGAGTGACTAACGATGTCGCCATCGGCACAAGCTTGCAGCGGCGCAGCGTGAATCTTGCGCTGGCCAATCCGGCTGTGCCCGCGGACACGGGCGTCGTCTACAGCTACGTCGGAACTGAAAATATCTATCAACCCGAACAAGTCTTTCAGCCGGCGCCTCCCACCGATCCACCGACGCCGGGCCCTGTGCTGCTCGCGGAGGATACACACCAGTACGCGTTGGTCATCGCGGATCATATCCATCTACCCGGGCGTATCGACGTTACCGCCGGCGGTCAATACGACACTCTTCACGACCACAACTTCTCCAATTTGAACGCAGACAGTACCGCATTGACGCTGCTGAAAACGGAAAAGGGCGTCTGGCTTCCGCAATATTCGGCTTCGTGGCGCCCTGTGAAGGATGTCCTGCTTTATGGCAATTACAGTGTTGCGCTGTCGCTGGGCTTGCAGGCGCCTTTTTGGGCGACCGTCAATCCCAGCGCGTTCTTGCCGCCCTTCTTCACGCGTCAAGTCGAGGCGGGAATCAAATATGCGCCCGGGAGCCGCATCCTGCTGACGGCAGCGGTGTTCCGCATGAGAGCGCCTTTCTTCTACCCCAAGGTGTTGGAGAGCGGAGGCGGAATCGACTTTGTCGCTGATGGCCATGAAACCCATAGTGGCCTGGAGTTGAGCGCACAGGGCAAGGTGAAGGAGCGGCTGCGAATCACGGGGAGTGCAACACTCTTGCGCGCCGTGTCTTCGGGGAGCAGCACGCCGGAGTTCAACGGCAAGCAAGTGATCAACGTGCCGCGCTTCCGAACCGCTTGGTTTGCGGACATTGACGTTCCCTTCATCACCGGGCTGCATCTTTTGCCAGGATGGAGCTACACCGGGCCGAAGGAAGCGACGCGAGACGATGCGGTCAGCGTGCCGGGCTACAACCTGCTGAATATCGGCGCGCGGTACACGCCGAGCGGAGAATGGAAAAAAGTGACGTTTCGTCTTTTTGCCGAAAACGTCTTGAACAAACGCTACTGGAAGGACACGGGCGCGAGTTTAGGCGATACGTTTTTGCATCTCGGCGCACCCACGACGGTGCGGCTCTCCGTACAATATAGTTTTTGAGGACGAAGCACACGGGCCCGGCGTACGGAGTTTGAGCAGGGAGCAAAATGGAGATCGAGTCGCGGGTGACGGGATGAGCGGTGAGGTGAAAGCGCATGGCCTCGAGGGAAACCTCGTCGAGCCAGACTGGCCGGCCTTGAAGCTGGATGAGTTGGATGAGCTGCTGCGGCGTTTTCCGCAAGCGCAGAAGGCGCAGCGCATCCTGTCGTTCAGCCCACGTCCCTTTTCGGCGGCAAGCGTTGTGGAGACGTCGCTTGGGAACGTGTTTGTGAAGCGTCATCATCGCGCGGTTCGTGACAGGGACGCTCTGCTCGAAGAACATCGATGGCTGGCCTACTTGAGCCGCCGCGACTCCCTGGTGAAGAAGCCACTCGAGGACCGGTCCGGGGAAACCGCCGTGGAGATTGGAGAGTGGACCTATGAAGTCCATCCCGTTGGTGACGGCCTGGACCTGTATGAGACAGCGCAGTCCTGGACACCGTTTCTGAGTGTGGGCCACGCGCGCCATGCCGGACGCGCTCTTGCCAGATTGCACGCGGCTTCCGCGGGTTATGAGGCGCCCGCGCGCAAGGCGGCGACCTTGGTCACCAGCTTTAAGATTTTTTCGTGCGGTGACCCGTGGCTCGAACTTGCACGTTACATTGAGGAACGTCCGGAGTTGCGTGCCTACCTTGTGAAACGGGATTGGCTGGTGGAAACGCGGGAGACTTTTCTTCCTCTTCACAATCGCCTGCGCAAATTCCTGCCGGTATTTCAGCCCCTGTGGACGCACAACGATTTTCACGGCTCGAATCTCTTTTGGAGCGATGCGTCGCCTGAGGCGGAGGTCACGGACATCATCGACGTGGGTCTTGCGGATCGCACCAACGCGCTTCACGATGTCGCGACAGCAATCGAGCGGAACGGCGTGGAGTGGTTACAGATTCACGACGCCTCGCACGATCCATTTCACCTGGAACAAATCGACGCGCTGTTGAGCGGCTACGAAGAAATGCACCCATTGACGCGTGAGCAGGCGGAAGCGGTGGTTGCCTTGCTGCCGCTCGTGCATGCGGAGTTCGCGCTCTCCGAAGCGGATTACTTTCTGCGAGTATTGAAATCGCAGGAGAAAGCAGACCTCGCGTACAGCGGATATTTCCTGGGGCACGCTCGCTGGTTCGCGAGCGATGCTGGGAAGCGACTCCTGAACCATTTGCAAAGCTGGGCTGAATTGCATCAAGGCAGAGCAGCGGCCAGCCGGGCGGTTTCCGAAGAGGTAAGGAAATGATGGCGCCTCTTGAAATTGCAGCGGTGCTCACGAGTGTCATCGGCATTTGGCTGTCGACGCGGCGCAAGCTTTCGTCCTGGCCGGTGATTCTTGTCTCCTGCATTTTGTACGCGCTGGTTTTTCGGCGGGAAAAGCTTTATTCGGATATGTTGCTGCAGTTTGTTTATATGGCTTTTGCCATCTACGGCTGGTGGCACTGGTGGCGCGGGGTAAAGGAAGAAGGCACAGTCAGGGTGGATCGGCTCTCCGGGCGAGGGCTCGCGGCGGGAGTTGTCGTTGGCGCGGCGGGCAGTTTCTTACTGGGCTTTTTGATGGCGCGTTACACCGATGCTGCGCTGCCGCACATTGACGCCGCGCTGACGAGTTTCAGCCTGGTCGCGCAATGGTGGTCAACGCGCAAACACATTGCCAATTGGTGGCTCTGGATCGTGGTCGACGCCCTGGAAATAGGCGTCTTCCTTTATAAGCGTCTCTATCTCACGTCCGTACTGTTCGCGTTCCTCATTTTCCTGGCCGTACTGGGGCTGCGAGCCTGGAACAAAGCGATGCGCGAGCAAGAATCCGGCGGGCAGGACCCGATTGGTGCGCCAAGTTCAAATCTAGCCGCGTCGGAATCCAATCCCGGCTAATTTTATCGATGCCCCTTGCAGGCTTACTGCCGCGGCGCTGACAACAAAATCCCGCGCTGAAGATTCAGGGTTAGTCAATTCACGATAGGGAAGTGAGCGGTCGGGGCGCCCGGATTTGAACTTGAGCCGTTTTGCGGGCGTCCGAGCCCGCAGGCGAAATCCCGAACGGAGTGAGGGACCTCTCCCAAGAAGATGGTCGGGGCGCCCGGATTTGAACCGGGGGCCTCCTGCGCCCAAGGATTGTTCGCACGAAGAATCAACAACTTACAGCAATTACCAGAATTTGCTCCGAATTGCTGTTAATTACTTCTAAATGAATGTTTAACACCGTTCGCATCGCACTTGCTGGTAGCTCGTCGGGTTTGCGGGTAGGCACAAAATTGGGCACAGTGCGGTGCGAGGCTCGTTCCACACCCGCCTCCCTTAAGTGAATAGGGAGTTCGAATAACTCATCGTGGTCGATGGTGATCGAAGAGATGGTTGGTGGGCAACACCGAGTTGAGGAATGCAAACAGGCTGGGCAAGTTAGAGTGACACAGATGAACAGAAGTGGCCGAAAGAGACGCAGTTCGCACTTCAACGAAGAAGTGTGTGCAAACGCAGTGATAAGCAAAAGAAAAAACTCATGCAACGGCCGGCGTCGTTAGAGATAACGCACTAACCTTCGAAGTAGGTACTGGTCCTAATTTGTCCGGTTAGCTGGCATGACTTATCAGGACTTACCCAAGAAATCCGATCCCCGGTGGCTGTACAATTCTACAATTCGTTTCAATTCACCAGTCTCGCCAAACGATTCTGAACAGCGCTGCGCTGCTCGTCACCGATGACATGGCCGTAAATTCCCACCGTTTTTCGCGCGTCAGAGTGCATCACTTGCCGCTGTACGACAGCCTGGGTTGCACCGTCTGCAAGTAGGGAACTGGCCGCACCGTGCCTCATCGAATGAGCGCAGTTCTCCTAAGAGAATGTGAAGACCGGTGGTTTTATTCCGATCTCCTCGCATCAATAGGTTGCGAGCGATACTCCTAACACCTCAGGGTCTGAAGAGAAGTTGAGTCGCCAGCAAAGCGGCTTCAGGCGCCTGAAAGGGCGCACCCTCCCCGATGAGCCTTGTTTGCGCCCGCCGCAGCAGCTCTCCGGCAGGCGCCATCGGAATTTTCAACTTACGGAAAGCGGTAAAGCACAACCCGCAAAATCGTGCCCGGATGCAGCACCAGGATCTCTCCCTGCGCATCATCATCGCCTTCGATCCAACGGGTAACTTCCCACTTTCCGTCCACAAACGTGCCTCGCTGCACAATGCCGAGTCCCACGTTGGACGGTCCGGGCGTGTTCGCCGTAAAGTCGACGCGCATGCCGCCTCCGCCGAAATAAAACTCGTCGGGACCGGTGGCAATCACAACTGCAGCTGCTTCCAGCGGGGGCAGGGCTTCTGCCGGCTGTGTTCCAATCGGTTGCTTCGGAGGAGACGACACCACTCCCCCTTTGGCTTGCGGGGGAAGTGCCCTGATCCGGCCTGTGTATGTAAACGTCAGGGTATAATTGCCCAGTTTGACCTGCTTTGGCGGGTCTCCCTGGATCATCCGCACCGCGGTCATGGTGTCACTCCCCTGGTGCGCAAGAATCATCGGCGATAACTGGGAGAGCATTTGATATGTGGCTGCAAGCTCCGGGGGAATCGGTCTTCCTCCGTCAATGCCAAACGGAGAAAAGCCGATCGCATTGTACTTGCCGACGGACATGATTACGTTGGACGCATCGGTGCCCGTCTCTGGAATGAAGAGCGGGTTCCCGTTCCTGCTGAATCTTTCGCAAACTTCGTCGAAGTACGGCAGGTAGAGATCCGGCGCGAAGATATCCACGTCCGGAGCTCCGGCCCGCCAGACGTCATGCACCTGAGGCAATGGACCACCGCTCGGATACGTTCCCGGCCAGGCATGATTCGGCTGCTGGAGCCAGCCGTTCACGCACATGGGAATGTCATAGCTTGCCTTGCCCGCCTGGACCACTATCTCGACGTAACGCGCATAGTTCCACGCCATGAATATCTCATCCGAAGGCCAGTGCAGTTCCTTCCAGCTGATTTCATGTTCATACGCGCTCATCGGCGGGCTCGTCGTCTGAATCGGGATCTTCACGTCAGCCGGCTTGCCGGGACCGAAGACCTCTTCCCAGGTTCCGGATTTCCTGTAGCCAGTCGCTGCCCAGACCGCTCGGAACTCGGGAATGAGCGTGTCCTTGTGCGATTCCAGGTAATTCATCAGCGCCACCGGCACCGGCCCGGCAAACGCGCGGTTTGCCGCTGGAGATCGATCTCGCGAATCCCGCAGGACGCCCACTTCGTTCTCTACCTGCATCATCAGTACGGTGTGTTGGGTGCCATCGACTTCCTTGATATGCCGCATCAATGCCCCGAACGCGGCAGCGTCTGCGTCCCTCGTGGCGTCACCAAATGTGCTGAGCAGTTCAACGTGACCCGAGATCGAAACGGTGCTGCCATGGTCGATCTGAATGCGCGGAAAGCGAGTGTAATCCTTCTTCACCCAGTACGGGGCAAAACTGGAAGTGCCATTCTTCCAGCTAGCGAACCAGAGAAAGACAATATGTAGGTTGTTCTCTCGGGCCTTGGCGATTACTCCATCCACCTGGGTGTAATTGAACTTTCCCTCCTCGGGCTCAAACTGCGCCCAGGAGATACCCGCGAGCACGGTGTTCAGGTTGTCGGCGACAACCTGTGGCCAGATAGGCTCCATCATAAGGAGACTGGTCGCTGCATTGTTGGTGAGTTCTCCCGCGAGAGCCAGAAACGGCTTGCCATCGACGATCAGTTGGGTGGCAGATCCCTGTTTCTGCAAGTGCGGCGCGCCGACAGCGGTTTGTGCCTTGGTCGAGATCGCCAGCTCAGCGGCACACACCAGCAAACCTAACACGGAAATTGCATTCATTTTCATTCGCATATTTCGCTCCAGTTTGATACTTCGACACAGAAAGACGTCATGCGTGCCGCCTCCTGTTCGCCTTCATCCTGCCGATGTTGTCTCGGCTGCTGACTCGGCGGTCGGCAAGAGAACAGAGACTCTTTCCATCGATCTAATAGATGCCAAGCGTTACGCGCAGCACCACGGGTTCTGAAGAGAAGTCGAGGCCCCAATCCGTCTCGTCGCCATTCCAGATGCGGATGGGCTTGAAGACGCCATCTTCATAGGCCCCTTCCTCGACACGTAGGAACTGCCGGTGCTGCCATTTCCCATCAATCAGGGCCGAGGGATTTTGTTGGGTTCCTTCCACGATATGTTGGGACTTGCGTTGCTGCTCGGTGCCAGCGGGGCGAAAGTCGACACGACAAAAGTACCCGGCCACCAAAAACTGGTTGTCTTTGAGCTGCCCAACCAGGGCGCGCCCCGCTGGCTTCGGGTTCCCCGCGCCGGGATTGTTGCGGGCCGCTCCAAAAGAAATGATCGCGTTCCAGGATCCGAACGGCAGGGTCCGGGTAACCCTGCCCTGCTCTTCGGCCACGGCCTGGAGCTTGCCTTCGAAATTGATCCGGGCAATCTCCCGCTGCATTGGGCCGACCAACCGATAATTCATTGCCCACGGTGTCAGGAACGCCTCTGGCGGCCTGGAAGCATCCGCCTGATTCAAGGATCGATCAGCTGCCCTGTGGGTGTAATCCAAACCGAAGGGCGCGAAGCCAATGGTCTGAAGTCCAAGCGCGTAGAAGAAGAAGCGGGGTTTGTCCGCGCCACCGGTCTCTGGCACAAACAGGGCATTGTCGCCTCGGTGATACAGCTCCAAGACTTTCAGATAGGCGGCGTCATCGTCCTGGTAATCGTCTGGCGCCAGAATATCCAGGGCTGGCGCCGCGACTTTCCAAATATTGAGCACATTGTCCGTGGGGCCACCGCTCTCAAAATTGCCGGCAGCGCCCGGCAGGCCTGGAGGGCCGGGATTGAACGGGTCGCGCAAGGCCGCGTTGGCGTACATGGGCAAGGGATAAACAGCCTTTCCCGCAGCGGCGACTTGTCCGATGTATTTCGCAACCGACCAGGCGTGGAAGTATTCGTCTGCGTCGGGACCAAAGGCTTGCTGCCAGTTAGGAGACGGAGAAGCGGTCTTCACGCGCATGGCGCTGAGGAGTTCCGTGGGAACAGGCGCCTCAAAGAGCTTCTGCGCTGCCGGGGAGAAATCGCGGACGCTACCCCAAGAGCCGGCTTCATTCTCCACCTGAACCATGATTACGGTACGCTGCAGATCGGTTTCCTTGAGGTGCCGCATGAAAGCGGTGAAGGCACTTTTGTCCGCCTCGAGAAACGCGGAGGAGTGGGGTGAAGGCGAATCTACTGTCTCCCCATTCCTGTCGACCATGTGCGGATACCGGGCAGGGTCCAGCTTCATCCATTCGGGCGTGTAGTGCTGGCTGCCATTCTTCCATGTGCCGAACCAGAGCAGCACGAGGTGAACCTGATGCTGGCGAGCCTCCGTCATGAGCGTGTCGATCATCGTGTAGTCGTACTGTTTGGGTTGGGGTTCGAACTGCTCCCAGTAGATGGGCATCTCAACCGTATTGACGTTCAGGTATTCCATGGCGGGCCACACTTTCGGAAGCGCGGACGGCCACGAGCTGGAGTTATGCACCTGCGCGCCGAGCATCAGATAGGGCGCATCGTCCACGAACAGGGCGAAGCGCCCGTCCTTCTTCACCACACGGGGAAGCGGACGCTCCTCGACCTGGGCGTGAAGCGAAGCGGCGCCGAGGGTGGCCGCAAGAGCCGCTAGAACAACAGAAGTCAGTTTCATCCTTATCACTCCCACTGTGTGTCGGGCGCCGTCATGCTCTAGCGCTTGACCACTTCGACCATGGCGCTGTCCGGTCCCGTCCAGGCTTCCGCGCCTTCATGAGTAAACTTGCCTGCTGCGTCATCCCAGCGTAAGTGGGTGATGGAGCCGACACCCTTTTCATAGGCATAGGTTGTGCCATCGTCGGAGAAGAGCGTGAAGCTCGCGTCCGCGCCGGGATAGACGCGAATCCGTTCAATGGCCTGCGTTTGGTGGGTGCTCTCGACTGGCACGCCCATCGGGACGATTGAACCTGCTCTTACGAAGAGCGGGATGGTGTCGATGGGCGCGGCCACGGTGATTGTCTGGCCGCCCTTTACGCGCTCGTTGGTCCAGTAGTTGTACCAGTCGGCACCGGCGGGAAGGTAGACCTGGTGGCTTGTGGCTCCTTGCTCCGTAACAGGAGCCACCAGAAATGCGGGACCGAACATGTATTCATCTCCAATCCCTGCGACATTCGCGTCGTTGGGGAAATCCATGAAGAGCGCGCGCATGAAGGGAGCGCCTGTCTGGTAGCTGCCATATGCCAGGGAGTAAGTGTACGGCAGGAGCTGATAGCGCAGGCGCAGATACTTCTCGAGAATGGGCTCAGCCTGCCTGCCGTACGACCAGACCTCGTTGTGGTTTCTCTCTCCGTGCGCCCGCATCACCGGCTGGAAGGTACCCCACTCGAACCAGCGGACGAAGAGCTCAGGATAGTCTTCGTATTTGTCCACCGTGCCGCGCGCGTCCGTCGGATCGACGAGTGGTTTGTGTGCAGCGTGATAGTCGGGCGAGAGGGTTGGTGAGAAGAATCCCGCAATATCCGTATCCCAGTAAGGCATGCCGCTGGCGGTAAAGTTCAGGCCGGTAGGAATCGAACGCTTCAGCATGTCCCAGGTCGAGATGATGTCGCTCGACCAGAACACCGTGCCATTGCGTTGCGCTCCCAGATATGCAGCGCGTGCCAGGATCATCACGCGCCGGCTGTCTCCGAAGTCGCGCCGGAAGCCTTCATAAACTGACGCCGTGTGGAACAGCGGGTAGACGTTGTAATAGCGAGACCCTGAGCCGATGGAGAAAAAGTCCTTCGCCGGATCCACATCGGGTTCCGTCTCGTCGAGCCAAATGTAATCGAAAGCATAGGGCTTCACATATCGATCTCTGATGGATTCCCACCACCACTTGGCCGCATCCGGATTAGTGGTATCAATGTTCGGTCCGATCTCCTTTGTGGCCCAACCTAGGTCGGGAGTGCCGTCCGCGATGTGAATGAGCCAGCCTTGCTGGCGCAACATGTCGTAAAACTGGGTGCCAGCGGAAAAGTGCGGCCACACGCTCAACAGGGTGGTGATGCCCATGGAATGGAGTTGCCGGTTCATTGCGGCGGGATCGGGCCATCGGGCGGTGTCAAGGTCCAGCTCGCCCTGCTTGGTCATGTTCAGGAAGTCCACCACCAGCACGTCCAGAGGCAGATTGCGGTCACGATACCCCTTCGCGACTTGGAGCAGTTGTTCCTGCGTGGGATAGATCGCTTTGCTCTGGATATAGCCATAGGTGGCCCTTGGCAACAGGTGCGTCGTGCCGGTGAGCTGGCGATAGCCCTGGTAGATTTCGTCCGTTTTATCGCCTGCGATCACAAAGAAAGAGACGCGATCACCGATTTCGGACGACCAAACGTTTTGCTGGTTGAAGCCGAGATCGATCGTAGTCTTCGAGGGGTTATCCCAGATCAGACCGTAGCCGCGGCTCGAGACCAGGAAGGGAACGCAGACGTTCTCTCCACCGATTGCCGAGTAATCATGCCAACATTTGATTTGATGGTCGCGCAGGTCGAGAACGCCCTGTTGCTGTTGGCCAAGCCCATAGTAATGCTCGCCGGTGGGCGAATCGAAGGTGGCGGAAACGGGGTACCTGGCGTCAGGCTTCTCTTGCTTCGCTGCGTTGCCGGCCGCTGCCTCAGCTTCATGCGGAACCATGGACCATCGCCACATCGTCAGCAGTGGTTTGCCCGCTGTGTTCGATACGAAGATTGAGTCGTTGTACGTTCCACGGCCCCAGTCTCCGTAGAAGTAGTGGTTCCTCAAGGACCGATTCAACTCGTCGAGCGGCATTGCTTGCGGTGGCGGCAGATTCTCCGGAGCAACACGGATCAGCAGGCGCGCCGAGCGAATGACGTCGTACCCGGCAGAGTCCTGCTCGTGTGTCCAGCCGGCCATCGAAGGCGTGCCCACGATCCCATACCCGGGAGGCGACACCGCCTTGTCCTTCAGCTTGCTGAGCGTCACTCGAAGGATGTTCGGCGCATACGGTTCAAGGACAATCGTGCTGCTACCGCGCGCAAGGACAACCTGGCTCTCTTGAGCTTGCACGGCAACAGATACGAGTAGGAAAGCTATCGAACAGAGCAGTATGCTGCTTCGACGAATGGAAGACCTCATCTCCATACTTCCTCCTGACGCGTCCTCAAGCAGCAGCCCTCATGCCGCCACATGAGCGAGGGTATGTGGCGGCGTTTAGCTCTCCGCCACTGATTCATTACAGAAGCAGACGCAAGCGGACCGCTGAAGGAGAAATGCTCTAGCGCTTGACCACTTCCACCAACGCGCTGTCCGGTCCTGTCCAAGCTTCCGCGCCTTCATGAGTAAACTTGGCTGCTGTGTCGTCCCAACGTAAGTGGGTGATGGAGCCCGCACCCTTTTCGTAGGCATAGGTTGTGCCATCGTCGGAGAAGAGCGTGAAGCTCGCATCCGCGCCGGGATAGATGCGAACCCGGTCAAGGGCCTGCGTTTGATGCGTGCTCTCGACTGGCACGCCCATCGGGACGATTGAACCTGCCCGTACGAAGAGCGGGATGGTATCGATGGGCGCGGCCACGGTGATGGTCTGGCCGCCCTTTACGCGCTCGTTGGTCCAGTAGTTGTACCAGTCGGCACCAGCCGGCATGTAGATCTGGCGGCTGGTCGCGCCCTGTTCGGTGACCGGGGCCACAAGGAAGGCCGAGCCGAACATGTACTCGTCGCGCAGGTCCGCTACCTTGGGGTCGTTGGGGAAATCCAGCGGGAGAGCGCGCATGAACGGCGCGCCAGTGAGCCAGGTTTGATACCCAAGCGAGTATATGTAGGGCATGAGTTGGTAGCGCAGGCGCAAGTACTTCTCCAGAATCGGCTCGGCCTGGCTGCCGTAGGACCAGACCTCGTTTGTGGGGCGGCTGCCGTGGGCGCGGAAGATGGGCAGGAACGTGGCGTACTGAAACCACCGTGTGTAGAGCTCTGGGTAATCGTCGTAGCCGCCCACGTTGGCGCGGGCGTCCGATGGGTCCAGCAGCGGCGTGTGGGCCGGGTGGTGCTCCTCGGGAAGATACTGCCAGCCGCCGATGTCCTGGGTCCAATAAGCAATGCCGGAGGCGGTGGAATCGAGCCCGGTAGGAATCTGGCGCTTGAACGTGTCCCAAGTGGGATAAATGTCCGAAGACCAGAAGATGGTGCCGTTGCGCTGCGCACCGAGGTAGGCGTCGCGCGACAGGATCAGCGCCCGCCGCCCCGGCTCGTCCTTGCGGAATCCATTGTAAAGAGCTGCCGAGTGAAAGAGTGGATAGACGTTGAAAAACTGGCTCCCGGGGCCAATGTGAAAGTAGGCACCGTTGGGAGGCAGGTCGGGCTCGGTTTCGTCGGCCCAGAGGGAGTCGAAGCCTTTGCTGAGGATGTTGTCGCGGATAGTCTTCCAATACCATGCGGCGGCCTCGGGATTCGTGGTGTCGATGTCGGACCCCGCACGGTCATAAGGCAGCCCGTCAATGGGCGTGCCGTCAGCGAGATGAATCAGCCAGCCCTTCTGGCGCAGCTCGGCGTAGTAGCGGTCCTCGGGCACAAACCGCGGCCAGACGCTGATCATGGTCTCAAAGCCCATGTTGTGCAGCTGCTTGTTCATCGCCAACGGGTCAGGCCAGAACTTGGGATCCAAGTCCATCTGCCCCATCTTGGTGTAGTAAAACCAGTCCACCACAATCACGTCGGCCGACAAATGGCGGTCGCGATAGCCATGGGCAACATCGAGCACCTCCTTCTGGCTCGCGTAGCGCTGCTTACACTGGATGTAGCCGTAAGCGGCTTTGGGCAACAGAGGCGTGGGGCCGGTGAGCAGCCGGTAGCCCGCGTAGATCTCGTCCGCCGTGGACCCGGCAATCACGAAGAACGAGACGCGGTCGCCCACCTGGGAGGTCCAACGGGTCTGCTCGTTGAAGCCTGGCTCGATGGTCGTTTTCGAAGGGTTGTCCCACAGTAGCCCGTAGCCCCTGTTGGTCACCAGGAACGGAACGCAGAAGCTGGGGGCGGCTGGAGCCGTGTAATCTGCCCAGCACCGAACCGGATGGCCGCGATGATCGAGGAATCCCTCATGATTCTGGCCCAGGCCGTAGTAGTGCTCGTCGTCCGGTGAGGCAAACGTCGCGCCCACCACGTAGAACTCCGGGTCTGTGGGACGGCGGTCGCGAGCCACGTCTGCCGTGCCGTCCTTGTGGTTGGGCACGGACTGGGACCAGCCGGTGAGTTCCAGCAGCGTCTTGCCCTCGGGCGTACGCAGCGTGATGTGCGCACGCGGAGCGGAGCCGTTGAAATACTTGGCGATATCGATCTGCGTTTGGACTGGCGGCTTGCTGGGAGGAAGATCCCGGTCGACGGTGGCCACAATCCGCGCCGACCGGTAGACATCCGCCAGGTCAGTCTGGCTGGCACTCCAGCCTGAGGCTGCGGGCGCGGCCACCAAGCCGTACCCTGGCGGAGCCAGCGCCGACTCGCGTTTGAGGCTCAGCGTTACACGCAGAATGTTGGGCGCATAGGGCTCAAGAACAATAGTCTGGCCGTCGCGTGCAAGAGTAAGCTGAGCCTCTTGTGAATGCAGAACTCCAGCCAAGAGCAGGCTACCAGCCACACAAAAAAACATGCTGCCCCGACTAACGGATGAGATCATCTTTGGACCCTCTTATGACACCACTGAGGCCGCAGCCCAAGCCGCGGCAAAGGCTGGAAGAGATGCAGTGGGATCGGACATCCCGCCGCTCATCTTATTTCAAGTTGCTAGAGAAAGAGAAGTGATGGAGCGGGCACGGTCAAAAGAACGACACGCTGCGATCCACCACTTCTCCCCGGGGTGAAACTGCTTAGAAAGTGGCGCGCAAGTGCATTTGGAAACTGCGCGCAGGCAATTGATTCGTCGCTTTTCCAAACGAACCAGAGGATAGATCCCCATTCACTCCGGTTAGATTGGTGCGGTTGAACAGGTTAAAGACCTCGCCTCTCGCTTCCATTTTCAACTTCTCGCCCCAGAACCAGGGAGCCGAGAAACTCTTTGAGAAGGTGAAGTCGACGTTGTTAAACCCCTGATTGTCATAGGTGTTTCGACCGAGGTCCCCTTCCGCTCCCAAAGCTGGCAGCGAAAATGCAGAGGCAGTAAACAGCCCGTTCAGGTAGTTACTTTTGCTTTGACCGCTCAGGTGTTTTCCGAAACTCGGTACGTTTGGATAATCGTAGTTGCTCCCGTCCGCGTTGTAGTCGCCTCCGGCATCGCCGATGATTGTGCTGCCAGTTGGACATTTGCCACCTACAGGCGTTGCTCCCCCTGAGCAAATCGGCGCAAAACCCGCGCTCGTGTAGACGGTGAAGGGTAACCCGGATTGCAGTATCCATATACCGCTGAACTGCCATCCGCCCAGAAGATTTCTCTTCAAGGCAGAGTCGTAGTGGCTCGGAGTTAGCCAGGTGCCAGCGAACGAGAATTGCTGCCGGATGTCAAAGTCGGACCGGCCACGCTGGAACGCCAAATCGCCGTTCTGGATGATTGGACCATCCTGAGACGCCTGGTATGTGATTGCTCCACCACTCAACGAAGCCGAGGTGCTCAGAGTATCCAGCGCCTTCCCATAGGTGTAGATGGCGCGGAAAGTTACCCCGTGGGAGAGGCGCTGCGTTAGCGTTGCATTGCCGTAGTTGCCGATGGAGTTGCCTTCGGAAGTAGCGTACTTAATTCCGCTAAAGTATGGATTGAGGCGGTCCAAGCTCCCATTGTTTGCGATCAAGTCTCCGGAATAGCGGTTTAGGTCCTGGTTGTATATCGGCAGGTGATGGGCTGCTGTCGCAGAATAGTTCAGCTCAAAAAGGAGGTCCCTTCGCAATTGCTGCTGCACGCTCAAGGTCCAAGCCAGAACCTGAGTCATTTTGTACTTGGGAAAGTATCCACCGAGAGCCGCTCTGGAAAGAGCACCATTGATGTAGAGAGCGCCAGTCGTCGGATCAATGGTGGCATTGTTCGTGGGCAGCACAGGGCAGCTGATAGTAAAACCCTGTGGAGGTTGACAAAGCTGGAAATTTATCACATCCCCTGACCGCACGTCCTGGCCCGGGAAGTAGAAGTTCGGCAGGTTGCCTGCCTGGTTGTCCGTAATGTGCAGGTACGGAGGTTGATCAGAGAACATGCCAAAGCCGCCTCGCACTGCGGTCTTGCCCGTTCCGAAAACATCGTAGGCAAACCCTATGCGTGGGGTTATGCCCCATACATTGTGGTCCAGCACATTATCATTTGGCCTGAGCCCGACGATGCCGCCCGCGATCTGATCATTCAGGGTTGAACCCGCTCCCAAGGTAAAATTAGTCAATGGCGGACTAAGAATGGAGAACAGATTCGTCATCATGTCGTACCGGAGACCCAGATTCAAGGTGAGTCTCGGCATGATCTTCCAGTCGTCTTGGACAAAGAGCCCCGTGAAGAGTTCGCGGTATTGCCGCTCATAGGGCGCTTCCTGGTGGGTCACAAGGCTGACCGGAGTTCCCGAGGAGGTGAGCGCCTCGTCCTGGACAAAGTCGAGCAAACTGTTGAAGTTGTAGGTTGGGCGATCGAACGCACCACCTTGTGCATCGTTCTCGCGGATATTCAACTGCTCAAAGCCAAACTTGAGCGTGTGCGTTTTCACAGCGGCTGTCATGACATCGCGCCAGCCGACTGTGGTTTGGGTGAAGTTCCCAGGTCCCCAGTTTCCGAATCCCTGTAATCCAGTTACGTTGACGTTGGGTATTTGGAACGCCGGGCTTGCCCCGTTCTGGCCGTAGGGACGAATGATATTCGCTCCTGCTTCATTCAGGAGACGCGGGGAGAATGTGTGCGTCCAATCGACGTTGACAAAGGTGGAATGGTTTGTGCCGGGAGCGTTAAACGCAGGCCGCGCATTTACGCTTACCGAAGTGTCGTAGGTGCGAATCGCATCCACGTACAAGCGATCGTTCTTGCCGAGGTAGTAGTCAACGCGGAAATCCCATTGGTATCCGTTCTTTTGCGCGACGTTCGTGTAGTCCACAACGCCGATGGCATCCAAAGTGAGTGGGATGCCCTCCGGAATCGGGAAGAAACTGGTGCCGGCTATCTGGCCTACTGTCAACACGCCGGGAGTGCTAGCGGTTGCGTAGGCCACGGGAGGAGCCAGCGTAAGGGCCTGATATGCCACGGTGTTTGGCTCATTGGCCTTAACCCAATTGTAGAAATCCTGCGTCTCAACCGGGGCCGAGCCGGAGCTGGTGGTACTGGAGCGGAGCACATCGATAGCGGCAAACCAAAACAGTTTGTTCTTGAGAATCGGCCCGCCCATGGCGCCGCTGATCTCGTTGCGCTTGGAAGGCGGAAGCGAAGATTGAAACTTGGTATGCGCCGTCAGATCATTATTCGTGAATTCATAGTCGATGCTTCCATGGTACTGGTTGGAGCCTGAAAGGGTAAAAACGTCGACCGTTGCGCCGCCATTTCTTCCTTTTTGGGCATCGAAATCGTTCGTTTTGACCTCCATGGTTTGCACGATTGCAGGATTGGGAGAGATGGACGTGCCGCCGCCGCGCGACGGCGTGTTAGTCTGCGCGCCATCTATCTGGTATCCGTTCTGTTCCTGGCGCAGTCCGGCAGCATTGATGTTAATGGCATATTCATTGGTGTAGTTGTCGCCCCCAAAGCTCACTGCGCTTCCCGTAATTCCCGGCGTGAGAGCCGTGAGGCCGTAGACGTTCTGGCCGGTGAGCGGAACTTGCTCCAAGATGGTTTCCGGAACGATTGATCCGGTTGCCGCTGAAACCAGATCAACGGAAACCTCCGAAGCGGAAACAGTGACCTCGGTGGTTGCTGATGCGACCTGCAACACTGGAGCAATCGTTTGAATCACCCCGACGGAAATAACAAGGTCCTTCTGCTCCCAGATCTTGAAGCCGGTCATTTGGATCTGGACTTTGTATGTGGATGCGGCGATGCTATCGATGCGGAAATAGCCAGCATCGCTGGTTGTGATACTTCTTTCTACCCCAAGCCGGCTGTCCGTAATGGTGACCTTGGCGCCCGCGATGAAAGCGCCGGAGGGGTCCTTTACCGTGCCATCAATTCCGCTTAAGAATTGAGCAAATGTCGGCAATCCTCCCAAGCTCAGAAAGAGGACTATGAGAATTGAGATTCTTACTGCATATTTCATGCCGGTCATGGAGACTCCTTTGAGAATCTTGCGAGCGGTCTGTCCGGCGCCACGATAAACCTGCCCCCACTATCCCTGAAAAGCGATAGGCTTCCGCAAATGTAGTTAGTCATGCATCAAAACTTTGGCGCACAAAGATGAACTGCCCCCGATTACGATGAAGGTAGGCTGGGCGGTGAGAAAGGACAAGTAATATACAGTGTCTTACAGTAACAGGATACTCAAGTCCACCTTTCTTGGCACCCGTTTCACTGAGCCCGAAGAATCAAATAGAGTATCTAAATCTCACCGTGTGAAAATGAAGCAACCTGTTCACTACAAACAACTTGGACCGGGCATATACCTTGGTTGGCGGGCAACTGCCCAGAGACGCGCCTCTTGACAAGCGTCCGCCCGAGCTTATAATGCGTCTCACTCTAGGAGGGCGGGATTCAGTAAACGTTTTTGAACGCCAGCCGGTCGCGGCGATCAAGCGGCCTTCCCACTATACATTTCTGTATTTGAGAAGGCGCATGAGGCGCAGTTCCTGGTTCCCCAAACGATCCGGCGGAGCGTGTCAGTATTGCCACGTTCGATGCGTGCAGTTGTTCGAATCTTGCCAGTAGATGCCCCGTGTGATTGCACTTATACTACGCGCAATAGGGGCAGTGGGAGATCGATGAAAGCATCTGGCGAATCAACGGACAATCAGGCTGCATCTTCCCACCCCCTCCCTTTGGAGGACGAGAAGAAGCAACAGATTCTCCACGAGCTTGACAACATCCTGGAAAGTCGCTTCTTCCGAAGCGCAGGGCGTTGCAAGCAATTTCTCAGGTACGTCGTCCAGCACAAGCTCAACGGGCCTTCTGAGCCGCTGAAAGAGCGCACCATAGGAGTTGAAGTCTTCGAGCGCCGCCACGACTACGCCACCGGAGACGATCCGGTGGTTCGAGTCCAGGCTGGAGAAGTGCGCCGAAGACTCGAGCAGTACTATCAGGCCCCGCCTACTGAGCCGTTAGTCCACATCGAGCTTCCCGTCGGCTCATACTCCCCAATGTTCCGGGAGCCTCGGACGGTAGCACCCTCGCACACCGCCCCCTTTCTTCCCCCTTCGCCGGAACCAGGTGGTCACCTCAGGAAGTACCGCGGAATGTACTGGGCAATTGCGGCAGTGTGTTTGGCTCTGGCGATTAGTGCAGGAATTGCGTTTCTAGCTTTTCGCCACCCAGCAGGCCAAAAGTCAGCCTTGGACCAATTCTGGAAGCCCGTCTTTGCGACGCCACAAGCGGTGATGATCTGCCTACCCGCGGCCGTGGACTATGGAGTTGGACGTGGAGACGCACACGCTGCCGTAGCGCTCTCTGCTCTCCTCGGCAAGATCGGCAAGCCCAGCCAGGTCCGAATGGGCACGAATTACTCATTCGAGGATCTCAGGAACTCCCCCGCTGTTATGGTGGGCGCCTTTAATAACAAGTGGACGATGCAGATCACATCGAGTTTGCGTTTCGCGTTTGTGCTGCAGGATGGGCGATACCTGATCCGAGAGCAGACCGATGGCAGCCGAGTCTGGGTAGAGCATCGGGGCAACACGGGGGAAGTGATCGACGACACTGCCGTTGTCGCCCGATTGCTGGACTCAAAGACCGGGCAGTTCACCGTCATCGTGGCGGGCATTGGAGAGCGAGGCACGCAAGCGGCGGGTGAGTTTGTCTCAAATCCGGAATTACTGGAACAGGGTCTTCGAAGCGTTCCCGCAGGGTGGCAGACGAAGAATGTAGAAATTGTCCTACAGACTACCGTGACGGATTTGGTTCCAGGGCCGCCTCGCGTCGTGGCAGCTTACTCCTGGTAGACTCCCCCACCAGGGGAACCTCAGCACAGCTTCCTGACTTCGCAGCGACAGCACGCCACGGTGGTGTTGACGATTGTTGAGCAATATCTGCCGAAGGGCAGCGCACGCACCGCGGGCAGTGTCAAGAGATTTCCCATTTGTCGAGTCATAGGGCCTGGTGGTGCTTAGTTCGCCCGCCGGCGAGCCGAAAGTCTTTGCGCAGAGTCTCATGCGGCTTCGTTCGCTCCGGCCAAGCCGTTCATGTCCAGGTTTCGCCGTGTGCCCCACTTCGCGCCGGCTACGTGGCGCAGCCCTGCCGCCGTCAGCAGCAGCGCCGACTTGTCAACGGGAGTATCATGATGCGAGCAATTTTCAAGAGGCTTTGATCGCAACGATGCAAACAGGACGGCGCAAATTCCTTCATCTTTCTTTGGGAGCCCTTGCTGGAACCTTCTCGCGAAGATGCAGCGCCCAGGGCATGGGAGGCCGGACCACAACCGCTCAGAAGAAGCCCATGGAATCCGGCCGTCCGTTTGACGCTTATTTTACCGACGTTGCGGCCTCGGCGGGACTGATTGCGCCGGTTATCTACGGAGAGGTAGATCACAAGGAGTACATCCTCGAAGCGAATGGATGCGGCTGCGCGTTCCTTGACTATGACAACGACGGGTGGATCGATATTTTCCTCCTCAGCGGAACCAGGCGAGGTGGCGCTCCTCCCGGAGCATCCAACCGTCTCTATAAGAACAATCGGGACGGAACATTTACCGACGTAACCAGGCAAGCGGGGCTTGAGGCAGTTGGCTGGGCCAACGCTGTGTGTATCGGTGACTACAACAACGACGGCTATGAAGATCTTTTTTGCACCTACTACGGCCAGAATAGGCTTTACCGCAACCTTGGAAACGGGACGTTTAAAGATGTCACCAAAGAAGCTGGCCTAGTGGACTCCGAAGTCAGATGGGGCACGGGATGCTCCTTCCTTGATTACAACCGGGATAGTCACCTGGATCTGTTCGTCTCCAATTACCTGCAATTCGACTTCGAGCACGTTCCTAGACCGGGATCTGGCGCCAACTGCAATTGGAAGGGCATTCCTGTCAACTGCGGTCCAAAGGGCCTTCCCTTCGGCCGGCATTCCCTTTACAAAAACAATGGAGATGGAACCTTTACCGATGTCAGCATTGAGTCTGGCATTGCGAAGCCGTGGCCCAGCTATGGAATGACCGTCGTGTCGGCCGACTTCAACGAGGATGGCTGGCCTGACATCTATGTTGCTTGCGACTCGACCCCAAGCCTCCTATTCATCAATCAGCACGACGGGACATTCGAAGAGGAAGGGATTGCGCGCGGTGTGGCCCTGAACAGTGACGGGGGGGAAGAAGCGGGAATGGGAGTAGGTATCGGCGACTTCGATCTGGACGGCCATCTGGATATTTTCAAAACCCACTTTATCGATGACACAGACGTGCTGTACCACAACGATGGCACGGGCACTTTTGACGACTGGACTCTGCAGACGAAACTCGGCGTTGAGACCCGCTTCGCCAGTTGGGGAACTGGGATTTTCGATCTCGACAACGATGGCTGGCCTGACATCTTTTTTGTAACTGGTAGCGTGTACCCCGAGGTCGAGAAACAACTCCCACAAAATCCGAATAAGTCTCCTCGCATTCTCTTCAGAAACCTGGGTAACGGAACCTTTGAGGAAATTGCCAATGCCGGTCCGGGTGTTACGACGCCGCACTCAAGCCGCGGCTGCGTATTTGGCGATTTCGACAACGACGGCGATCTGGATATTCTGATCCTGAATATGAACGAGCCTCCTTCCCTGTTGCGAAACGATTTGAAAGGAACACACCACTGGCTGAAACTGAAGCTTGTCGGCACAAAGTCAAACCGCAGCGCTATCGGCGCCCGTGTGTTGGCCCGGTACTCAGGTCGGACCCAGGCTCAGGCGGTCCTAAGTCAGTCGAGTTATTATTCGTGTAACGACTCTCGTCTTCATTTTGGCCTTGGACAAGCAACTACTGCGGATCTGGTGATTTACTGGCCGAGCGGCCTAAAGGAAAAATACCCGGCTGTCAAATGTGATCAGCTCATTACCATTCGGGAAGCCCACGGTATCATTCCCAATATGGGCTGGGCGCGCTCGTAGGTTCTCTGTTTCTGAGGCTGCCTTTTCCCTGAATGTAGTGTGTCCAACTGGCAGGCGTCCAGAATTCACCCAGCGATCGTCGCAATATGGGGAGCAAGGACAAGGTTGGCGCTCAAAGATGGCAGCGCGGCCACCAAGAGTCTGCCATTCGAAGGCCAAGCCAGGGAACTTACGGCTTGGTTGAGGCGCTTTCAGGAAACCGGATTCCGAGGTTATCAGTAAGTATCGGCCTCACTTTGCCCACCAGGTTCATAGGGTTGTAGTGAAGTGTGTCCTCAAGTGACATGACGTAGGCCAGCGACGACCATCCCCAGAAAGGATTCATTCCATAGCCCTGGCCAGTTTGCGAATCGTAATACTCGCGAGTTAGCGCGTTCTTGTCCAGAACCATTGCGTAGGTCCTATCTGCAAGCTCGCGGGCCTCTTTGTCAAAGCCATAATCCATCAATCCATGGAAGATCATGTAGTTGGCTGGAATCCAGGTATTTCCACGCCAATTGCACTCGCCTTTTGTGGTTCCTTCGTAAAAGTCAGGCTCGGTCTTTGCGTAGGTGGCTACGGGATAGAGAAGCCAAAACTCATTTTGATTTAAGAGATGCTCGCGCACCAGTCGGCAAGCTTGCTCTGGCGTTGCCACTCCCGCCCAGAGCGGAAAGAACCCGGCGACAGACTTGACGCGTATCCGCTTTCCCGTCTTCTCGTTCCTGTCGTAGTAAAACCCATCCTTTTCATCCCAGAACACCTCATTGATGAGCTTCGCAAGTCTCTTGGCGTGATGCTCGTATTCGGTCTGCTCTTTTGCCTTCCCCAATTCGCCTGAGATGATCGCCATCGCCTGGAGCTCACGAAGCAGGTAACACGCCAAATCGACGCCCTCGTCAAAATAGGAGTCGAGGTCTCCTGAGCGACTCAGCTGATTGTCCATGCCACTAGCGTCGGAACTGTTCCACGTGGGAAGACCGTTGTGGTCCGCGTCATAGGCAAACCAGCGATCCAGGTATTTCTGTAGCTTGCCGTAGTCTTTCTCGCGCAGCCATTCATAAGAGCCAGTTTGTTGCGATCCCAGGACGGCAAGCTGCGCGAGAAATGGCTTAAACATCTGGTTCGGCTTTGGATAGGTGATACCTAAGGTGCGGGAAATGAATCCGTCGGGCTCCTGGCGGATGAGAAACACCTCTAAGTTTGAAAAGTCGTATTTGCTGACACCATAGTAAGAAAGATAGATATTCTCAAAGTAGAGGTCCCAGTCGAAGAACTCTCCATAGGCGTAACCCGTGAGCAGCTTTTCCTGGGACGGCGGGAAGTCGTGCAATCCCTTCGTGCTGATATCGCGGTTAAGCTGGAGAAGACGGTCACGGAGAGATTGGGATTGCGTTCGGTCGGAAGCTTTAGAGATCTGCGGGTTGCTGACGGGGGAGTTGGACTGCGCAAGAACTCCCGAGGACAACAGGAGCGATGCCAGAACAACTGCGCTAATCGGGAAGAGGAACAACATTTGGCAGGCACGGGCCTTCGGCATTGCAGGTCTCATCAGGAATCTCCCTTCACAACGCTGATTCGCTCGAATTGTACCGCTCATGGGCGGGTTTCGAAGCATCAGACCCGCATCTGCGGTCAATGAGCGGCGCAATTCCGCGCCATTCCGGTTCCAGTTGCGCCATCGAGATCATTCTTGGTCAGTTTCTGCGACACTACTCCCGCTCACTTCGTTCTCCGCAATTTGGCTTTCCTGCATTCGGCAAGTTGCTGGCTCGCCAGAGGTGGCAACGTCGCAATCTGACACAATACCGCCGCGAACCGCGCATGCGCCGAATGCACATCCGCCATCATCTGCACCCAGCAGCGAGCATATTTGACCAAGGGTCCGCCCGGTCTTCACCCGCCCCAGCTAATGATGCGACTTCGCTGAGACCCAAAATGAACTTTTACTTCCGCTGGAGATATTTGACAACCCTTCTTTCAATCGATTTATACTTCGTTCTGGAATTTTGGAACTCTCCGACGCTGGTGAAAGCGCATAGAACGCGGTTCCGCGCCGGGCTTTCGCTGTTGCTACAGGTTAGTCGCTGCGCCAGTTGGCTGAGTTCGGGCAGCAAATCGCGCAGCTAGGCTACGGGGATTATATGACTGTGCATTGAAGGCGCCTGCTACCGAACGCTTACACTTTTCTAAACGTTCGTGCATGGAGATTGACGGTTCAATGTTTGATATCAGACGCGTGGTGCTTTTCATCTTGGGAGCAGCTTTCGTTGCTCAAGGCCAATCAACCCAGGTGTCTATTGCGTCGATAGAGTCGTTGATTCGTTCTCAGGAGTACGACCAAGCTTTACAGCTTACGAGATCCGCCTTGCACGAGACGCCCAACAACTTCCGACTTTGGACATTGGAAGGGATTGTACTTTCGATCAAGGGCAGCACCCAGGACGCGTTAATTGCCTTTGACAGGGCACTAAGCCTCTCTCCAACCTACGCAGCAGCTCTGAAAGGCAAAGTGCAACTCCTCTATCAGACACAGGATAAGCGCGCAATCCCGCTACTCGAAAAGATATTGAAAGCTGATCCAAGAGATGAGACCGCGCACGAAATGCTCGCGATCCTTGAGGGAAGACAGGGAAATTGCCAGGCTGCGATTGGCCATTTTCTTCTCAGTGCGGAAGTGATCGCGAATCGTCCCTACTCGCTGGAAGTATATGGTTATTGTCTTGAGCAGACGAAACAGCCTCAGAAAGCGATCTCCGTATTTGAGCAACTTGCTGCGCTACTTCCGCAACGCACTTATCCAAAATACGATCTCGCGGTCTTACTGGTCGAAACGAAGCAGAATGACGCCGCCCTCAAAGTACTTGAGCCTTTACTCGCCGCGGACCAGTCAGACCCGGATCTCTTGAGCCTGGCATCCGAGGCCTATGAGGCTGCAGGCGATACTCCCAAAGCAGTGTCTCTTCTACGGCAGGCTATTGTCTTGAGCCCGGCGAATGCAAACTACTATAATGCTTTTGCTTTGCTCTGTCTCGATCACGAATCCTTTCAAGTAGGGATCGATATGATCGTTGCGGGTCTGCAGCTCATTTCCGACGATCCGTCTCTATATATCTCCCGCGGCTTGCTCTATGCGCAACTTGCGCAGTACGACAAAGCGGAAGCCGACTTCAAGATGGCTGAGCGCCTTGATTCAGCGCAGAGTCTAAGCTCATATGCCATGGACCTTGCAGAACTGGAAAAGAATCATCCCGACAAAGCATTATTGGAGGTACGTTCGCAGTTGAGGGCTCATCCAGACAGCCCTTTACATCACTACCTGCTCGCCAAGTTGCTTGAAAAGAGTGGATCCGGCAAGCCCGGTATAGCATCTAGTGAAGCAATAAGCTCCGCACTGATTGCCGTGAAACTAAAGCCAGATTTTGTGGAAGCAAGGGACCTCCTTGCGAGCTTGTACTTAGGTTCCGGTCAGTACCGCCTTGCCGTTGAACAATGCCAGCTTGCGCTGCACTATGCCCCCTCCGACCAGAGCGCCATGTATCACCTCATCATGGCGTTGCGGCGCTCCGGACAGAGTGGAGAGCGCGACAAAATCCAGGCACTGGTAAAGCGTCTCTCAGAGTCACAGCAAGCGTCACGGCAAAAGGATACCGACAGGAAGCGATTCAAGCTGATCGAGCAACCTCCTGTGCCTTGGAAGTAAAGGCAGCGCTCTCAATGTTTGTACGAGCACCGCGGCCCAATGGGCACACCGGAGGTCAATTGGTTGTGGATGTCTTTTGCGCACCTATTCTTTGGCAGTCGTAAGTGCCGAAAACTCATTGGCCCCTTCTAATCCTCTTCGAGGTCAAAGCCAGCGGCATGAGTGCCAACTTGCTTTTCTGCCTGGAGCCGTCCAATGACGCCGCAGACACACGGAGGCTAACGAGGAGGAAAGACGTTCGGAAAGCCGAAAACGAAGACAATGTCGAAATCCCCAGAGAGAAGTCATTTTCGGAGGAATTCGCGCGTCATTATTGGACTTCATTTTTCACATGCCTGATAAACGCTGCCATTACCGGAGATGTTGGTCCCGGTACCTTTACGGCTACCCGCTCGTCATGACCGAGGTTATGGACCTCGGGTTCCAAGTCAAGCGGCCTCTCGGGGGAGCTGTGGCGGAAGGTCCGGCTGTTCGATGGGGTTGGTCAAATGCCGGCCCGAGGGTTAATTTTTCCAAATAACACCACTACCTCAATTTCATCTCGCTTGGCTATCCCAGAGGTTTCACCTATATAATTGAGAATTGGCTAAGTCTTTTGTAATGTGCGGGATACCGCGGACAAGGAAAAGAAACAATATTACATTCCATCAAGTGAAACAATATTGCATACCAGCAAATGCAAAACCTAGCTAACTCATTGACTAGAAGCATGTTAAGTTCAATACGGACCTAAAGGTAGGTGTCCTGCTAACAGGGTGTTGTGTCCAATTCTGCATGAAATCATCGGGGAATCCGCCCCTCTCTTCTCATATTTCCGTCCGATTGAGTGGCGGGTATCTGGTCCAACATCTCTCGTAAATACCAGGCATGGGATTACTTCCGGGTGGCCCGTGATCCTCCCGCAATCAAGGGCAACGCACGTGGAAAGCCGGCCGGCGCACCGAGAAACAAAGGTTAATTTCGGAATTGACAACCATCCGCCCAGAACCTCGACTTCCAACTCGGAATCGGGTTTTATTGCAGTGCCACTCTGTAGAGGTTGCGATGAACGTCCTGGTGCAAGGTGGCGGACAGTCCCGGTTTGGGGCCCCAGAGAATGGCGCCGTCGACGACTTTCGCGCCTCTGATACTGTGCATGTCCGCACTGGAGGCGATCCCCGCGGCAGGCAACGACGGCAGATTCGTAGCGCTGGACACGGGAGAGAGGAGAGTTTCTGTGCCGACCGTGGTGCCCATGATGACGCCGAAGGACTTCCCGTCTGCGGTCCACTGCGTCTGGCAATATCCGGTACAGACGATCACAGGAGTCCCGCCGTCGAGCGGACTCGCGCATATTCTCCCCGTTTGGCCTTTCCCCTGCGCAACGATCGCCCACCGGCCATCGGGAGAAATCGCCTGGAGGTCAAGAATGGGGTCGGGGAGTAGCCTTTCGCGCTCGCTGCCGTCCTGCCTCATGCGGTACAAGAGGTTCAAGCTGCCCTCTGCCGCCCGAAAGTAAATGTAGTCGGCGGAATCCCAGCGGGGTTCGTCCTCGTTCACGGCCGACACGAACTGCCGCGGAGGAAAGCGGTAGTTGAGCGAAGCCAACCACAGATGTGACCGGTTTTGGGCGTCAGCGGCGGAAAAAACAACCTCCGCGCCGTCCGGTGAAACGTCGTAGTCCGACACCAAGGTGTCCGGCAGAAGCCTCTCGCGGCGCCCAGTCTCCAGGTCCGCGACCCAAAGTTCGCCGCTGGGAAATTGGCCAGAGGTGCCCTGGCGATAGGCGAGGTAATAGAGTTTCTTGCCGTCGCGGGAGAACTTTGGGAACTCGGCGTAACCTTCGGAAGAAATTTGGCGCTCGCCGTTGGCATCGCGCACCCACAGCGTGCTTTCGTTGAGACCAACAGAGGTAATCACTGAAGCGCCGTCCGGAGCCACGGCAATGCCCTCTTCTTCGGTGGCTCCGGAGGTCACCTGTTGCGGCTCTCCATCGGGAAAACGCTGGCGCCAGATATGGAAACGGCCACCAGCATTGGAACTAAAGTACATCCACGCTTGATCTGGAGACCACGCCACGTAGGTGCACGCGGCTCCCTGCGGTCCTACCGGCTTGCCCGCAGAGCTGCCATCGAAGGGCACAAGGCGGCAGGGCAGCCAACCGCCATTATCCATCTCCGCCACCAGCACCCACTTGTGGTCGGGAGAAAGCGCAGAGCGGTGCGCCATGCCGCGTTCGCGCGGCGGAACGTAGACATCGCGGATTCGATCGCGCGTGGAAATAGAAGTGACCACAGCCATGTGGATGCCGGATACGAACTCGGAGAACAGGAGATGGCCGGAGTCGATCCAGGTAAGACCCTCGGTGTTGGGGAACATGAGGCGAGGTTCACCACCCAGCACCGGAACTATCCACGTATTAAATTCCTTCAATGCGAACACGGTGTACGCGACGGTCGAGCCGTCCGGCGAAAACTGTGGACTCATCTTCACGAGGGCGTCGTGCGTCAATTGTACTGGTTCGCCGTTCGGGAGAAGCTTCGCGTAGATTTGCCCGGTGCTCGTGAAGGTGTCGGGGCCGCGGATGAAGGTGAGAATGCGTCCGTCCGGGGAAAGTGCCGGAGACACAGCCGAATCGGCAAAATCGGTGAGTTGTATCAAGCTCTGTTGTGACGCGGGTGGGAGGGCCGATCGCTTGAAGCGAAGCCAGGCAACAGCCACCGCTGCCAGCAAGATCAGGGCCACCGCACCCGCCCCAATAACCAGCCAACTTTGTGGGAGACGCGCCGCCGGTGCAGCCGCAGCAGCCAGAGGATCCGGCCTGATCGCTTGCACGGCTGGCCGGACTTCGGAGGGTGCTTGATAGCGCTGTTGCTCCGTAACCGCAATCACTACCGGCGCGTTGGGCTTAATCTTGCCGATGAAGCGGTAGCCCCGCTTCGGCAGCGTCTCTACGAACCGCGGGTTTTCAGCCGAATCACCCAGGGCATCGCGAATCTTCTTCACCGCAGACGCCAGACTGTGCTCGAAATCGACAAAAGTACCGGCGGGCCATAAGTCGCGGCAAATCTCATCTCGGGTGACCACCTCGTCGGCATTGCCGATCAGTAGCGCCAACAATTGGAATGGTTGCGCCTGTAAGCGGATTCTTCGTCCGTCCTTGCGCAATTCCCCGGAGCGCAGATCCAGTTCAAAACGGTCAAAGGCCACTCGGTGGGAGTCGCCACCCGACGTTGGTTCCAGCCTGTTGACCGAAGAGCGCATTAGGTCACTCTCAGATGAATGAGGCGAAATCGCGTGATGCTAACAGACTGCCAAAGCCCCAGTCAATCCCAAATCCTTCCGGGCACTGACCCATAAGTCCTTGCACGCGATTGTGTTAGCTGGTGATGAGGAATTGAGCAGAAAGTGATGGGCCGCGCATTGTGAAGCAGCCCGTACTTCCCCATAGTGCCCGAACGTTTCGACTTGACGGTCGTCCTGGACGCCAAGCATGAAGCGCAAAAAGTTTGAAGCGAAAACTCAAAGGAGAGTAACAATGAATCGAAAGAATATGTTCCGGGTACTTTGCAGCGGGCGGTTTTGCGCTCTTGCGGGATTGCTGGCACTGGGGCTGTTGCTCACCCCTGCCGGCGCCAAGGCTGGTGGTTGCGCCGCTTTTTACAAAGCGGCAGCCGCCCCGCCTATACCCTTCGTGAGCCCTCAGGCGGACGACGAATCCCGCGAGCCTGCCACAATCGTGGGTTTGTGGCATGTGATTTACACGGCAACCTACGATAATAACTTCCCTCCGGGAGGGCCTTATCCCACCACACCCTTCCCTTTCCTCGAATCCCTCAAGACCTGGCACGCGGATGGAACTGAATTTGAAAATGCTTTTCTTCCACCCGCCGGCGGGAATATCTGCTTCGGGGTGTGGAAGGACCTGGGTGACCACCGCGTCAAGCTGCACCATATCGGTTTAATGTTTAACCCGGACGGCAGCCTCTCAAGCATCTTCACCGTCGACGAAACGGATACGGTCGCGTCCGACGGCAAAACCTACACAGGTATGTTCGATTTCAAACTCTGGCCACCCAGCTACGATGCGGTCGGCGTGGGAACGCCAATAGCGGAGGTCAAGGGAACCACGGCCGCAACTCGCATCGCCGTCGATTGAAGAATCAACTTCCCGTTTGCGTCGGATGACACCGGCTCGGCAAGGCCCACGCTTTTACACCCTAAGAGCGTGGGCCACCTCGGACCAGACGGTCAAGTCGGCTTACCGGAAACTTGGCTACAGGGACCAACAAGACGTGGGTGGCAGTGCTCATTTTCATTTTTGGCACGACGACTGTCGCTCAAGGTGATCTCGATTTGGTTCGGCGAGTTTCGGAGAATTACCACGACTTGCGAGCTTGGAGTTCGTCGGCTATTTGACCATCACCATACGAGCGAACACTGCGGGCCAGTGAGACCTAGGCTGCGTTCATAAACCACTTCTTTATTGCACGCTCTAAAGCCTCGAATCGCTCCAACAGAATCAACCGACTACGGGCGCACTCCGAGACAGCCTTTTTGAACGTGAGGCCACGGTTCCGAGACTCACGCCCAGGCTCGCCGCAATCTCTCTCAGGGATGCCCCGCCATCGCGCAAGCGGGCAATCTGAGAAGCATCTATCTTCGTTCGCGGCCTGCCAATGCGGACTCCCTTGGCCTTGGCGTTTTTCATGCCTGCTTTGACTCTCTCGCGGATTAGCTCACGCTCAAATTCGGCCATCGCGCCGATGATGTTGAACATTAGCCTTCCGCTCGCGGTGCTCAGATCCAGGTTATCGCTCAGGGAAACGAAAGAGATATTCAGGGATTCAAACTCTGCGAGTGCATTCACCAGATGCCGTAGGGACCGGCCAAACCGGTCCAGCTTCCAGACGAGGACAATATCGAACTTTCTGCGCCTTGCGTCCGCCATCAGCCGGTTCAATTCAGGGCGCGAATCCTTGCTCCCACTCACTCCCTGGTCAATGTAATCGTCAAAAACCTGCCAGCCACGTGCTTCAGCGAATCGGTGTTGCTCGCGTGTCTGAAGGCTCACGTCTTGGCCGTGGTTGCTTGTGCTGACTCTGGCATAGATCGCTACTTTGCTGCTCATCGCTTGCCTGCCTTTGGCCTCGGGCCAGGATGCTGCTGGGCCCTCACCTTGCGGCCTTTAGCTATGTCGGTATCGCTCCAGCGCCAGAGCGTGCGCCCTCTACCCATCGGGATTGCCATAGAGGGGCGAATCAATCCGAGAGCCAGCCAGCGATTAAGCGTCCTGAAAGATACGCCTATTCTTCTGGCGGCCTGTTGTGTGCTATAGGTCTTTTTCATATCATCCCGTTTTCTCTCCGGCCTCACTGGGCCATGAGTTCCACTTCCAAACGCATGAGGCAGTCCCTTACGTTATTGCGGCTCTCTTTGGCCAGTCGTGCGAGATCCGGCCCGTTTCCATTGCCGCCTTCCGCGTGCCACACGTTGTCGAGATAGGCCGCAATCTCTCCGTTCATCCCATAGGAACTGAACTCAATCACGCGGCACCGAGACAGGAAACGCGGTTCAAGATTCCCAGTTTCGTTGCAAGTGAAAATGAAAACGGTGCTCGGCGGGAAAGCAGTCGCATCCAGCTTCGATAGCAGGGCCAATTGCGCGACAGGTGTCATCTTGTCTGCCTCGTCTACGAGCACCAGATGGAATCCACCCCCGAGTGGTACGAACCAGCAATCGTGACATGCCTTGTCAATCGCCTCTGCGTTACATTTCTGGCTCGGGATGTGATGCAATTCGGCCTTGATCTGATTGGCTAGGGCCAGGGCCATGCTGGTCTTTCCGACACCCGGAGGGCCGACAAAGAGCCAAGCGGACGGGTATGGCGCGCTTGCAAACTTCGTTAGAATCTTCTTGGGCTTTTCCAAGCCGACAAAGTCCGCAATCGTGCGTGGCCTGTACTTCTCTGCGAGAGACTGAGGAAAGGGGAGAGGAGGGGTGCTCATAGCGCACCCCCTTGGATGTAGTCGGCGGCCTTTTGTGCTTGAGACGCGGCTGATACCACCATGTGTGAATCACTCTTGAGCACGTCAATCCAAGACTTGAGATAGGCAGCAGAGTTAGAGAGTGTCTTGCGCTCAATCCCAGCGACACCGCAAAGCATCGCGGCACCCATTTCCGCAATTAATTCCTCTTTCGAGTAAGCCTCAGAGCCGAATGTGTTCAGCTTTTCGATTCCGTCGCGTCCGACTCGCTTCGTGTGGCCTGTGCTGTGCGTTAGCTCATGGAATAGTGTGGAGTAGAACTCCTCGGCTGAATTGAACGCACTCCGCGATGGCGTCCCTACGGTGTCTGTCGATGGGCTGTACCATGCGCGACCGTCTTGCTGCATCACTGGCGGATTCGGCATCTGTCGAACGATGCGTTCGCATTCCTCGATTGGATTGACTACGGGCACAGCGTCGGGCACAGCAATCCCATCGCATTGCTCGGCGTTGAACACGGTGTAATAACGCAGCAGGATAGACTTTCGCTCGATAGTGTCCCCATCTGCGTCTTCGGTCTCTCGCGTGCCAATCTTCCAGAAGACAATTCTTGTGCCATGTTCTCCTTTGCGGACGTAGCCACCGCGTTCCGTGGCCTGCTTGTATGTCAGCCAATAGGGAGAGCCGTAGCCATTGCTGGCCAGTAGAAACACATTGATACCGCGATAGGCCCGTCTACTGACAAGGTTCTTGGGAATCTCGGCAGTCCACGGTCTGTGCCACGGTGCTACGCCAGATTCCAATTGCTTGAGAATTTGCTCTGTGACAATTGAATAGACCGACGAGTGATGCTGTAGAATCGATTCAGCTTGCATGGGAGTCAACCCTCCTATGTGGGTTAGGCTCTGTCGGATGTTAGTCGCATCTGGCAGGGCCGTTTTAATTATGACATCATATATGCCATAATACTGAAACTTTGTCAAGCAAATTCGGCATGGCGACGAAAAATAATCCAATCTTCAAGCGATTTTCGAAGGATTTTACGTTTATCTTGCAACTCGGCAAATGCCAGTAGTCAGTATGTTACTGTCCAGAATTGACCCCGGGGTATGCGTCCGATTGGCCGGTGGGTATTTGAAGGGGCCCCAACTGAACTCAATCCCTATTTTATAAAAATAGTAAAATGAGATAGCACTCATTGAGTAGTGTTAATTGGGGCCTTTCGCGTGGGGTTTTTGGCTCACCCCTTCAGGAGCCGGGCGCGGACCGTCCCATAGGCCTTGTGCATGTGGCAGAAGTAACGTCACGCGCAGGTGTGAGGCCCCCAGCCGAAAGTTTCCAGTACCTTCCCCTTGCATCTGAAAGGCAAAAGCTGTTCTGATACAGATGATTCCGATGACTCTCGATGACACGACCCGGCGAGTACTCAGCCGACGCTTGATTCCGTGACTCTCAACGAAGCCCAGACCCGTGCCCTGCAAATCGACCCGCAGTTGCGGGCTGCTGACTGGAAACTCAACGACCGCACCCAGGTCCGACTCGAGGTTCCAGTTGATGGCTATGATGCGGAGCCATGGAATGGCGTCACCGACTATTGTCTGTACGACGCAAGCGGTAACGTGCTCGCCGTCGTGGAAGCCAAGCGATGCTCCCGCAACGCGCGCGAGGCCGACGAACAGCTCCGGCACTACGTCACTGAGATCGCCAAGAAGCAACCTTTTGCCCCCTTCGGATTCATGGCCAACGGCCATGACATCTGGTTCTGGGAGGTCGGTCTTGCTAATCCGCGCCTCATCGCTGGGTTCTTTGCGCCCGCCGACCTGGAGCGGCTGAAGTTCCTGCGTCAGAACCGACAACCGCTGGAAGCGACCCCCATCAACAGCTCCATCGTCGACCGCTCCTACCAGCATGAGGCCATTCGCCGCCTCGCCGAGGCCTTCGCCGCCAACAAGCGCTGCGCACTCCTCGTTATGGCCACCGGCACGGGCAAGACGCGGGTAGCCATGGCCTTGATTGACGTTTTTCTCCGCGCCAATCAGTCCCAGAACGTTCTGTTCCTCGCGGACCGTGACGCCCTTGTCGATCAGACCTTGACCGATGGCTTTAAAGCCCACTTGCCGCACGAGCCGCGCGACCGGGTCTACACGCATCAGATCGATAGAACAAAACGCCTCTTCGTCGCCACCGAGCAAACGCTGGCGCTCTGCTACGCCAAGTTCAGCCCAGGTTTCTTCGACCTCATCATCTTCGATGAAGCCCACCGCTCGCTCTTCAAGCGGTTCACCGAAGTCATAGAATACTTCGATGCCCGCATGATCGGTCTGACTGCTACCCCTGCCAACTTCATCGACCGTGACACCTTCCGGCTCTTCGGGTGCGATGCCAATGTGCCGACCTTTCTCTACGACTACCCACAGGCCGTAAAAGATGGCTTCCTTGTCGATTTCACCCTGTACCAGGCGCAAACCAGTTTCCAGCGCAAAGGCATCAAGGGCGTGGACCTCAGTGAGGAGGACCGCAACGCCCTCGCCGAGCAGGGTATCGACCCCGACAGCCTCGACTACGCGGGCACGGAAATCGAAGTCGAAGTGAGCAACAAAGACACCCTCCGCAAGCAATGGGAGGAAGTCATGGAGACCTGCCTCAAGGACCAGTCCGGCCAGTTGCCCGGCAAAACGATCGTCTTCGCGATGACCAAAAAGCATGCCCACCGCATCGCCGAGGTCTTCGAGGAGATGTACCCGCAGCATGTGGGCGTCGCTCAGGTCATCACCTCCACAACCGAGCGGGTTCGCGACGGCAGCTATGGTGACGGTCTCATCACCAAGTTCAAGAAGAACAGCCTGCCACGCATCGCCATCTCCGTGGACATGCTCGACACCGGCATCGATGTCCCGGAGGTCGTAAATCTTGTGTTCATGAAGCCGGTACAATCACGCATTAAACTCTGGCAGATGATCGGCCGCGGTACGCGCAATCAGCAGGCCTGCAAATACCTGGACCGTCTGCCGGCCGGCAAAAAGACCGAATTCAAGATCATCGACTTCTGGCAAAACGACTTCAATAAGAAGGCCGACGACAAACCGCCCATCGACATGCCTGTGCTCGTGTCGGTATTCAACACGCGACTCAAGATCCTCGAATGCCACCTTCCTGACCACACCGCCGAGGCCTTTCGCCAAGCGGTCACGGATGTTCGCGCCATGATGGCCCGCATCCCGCGCGATTCCTTTCCGGTGAAAAAGGTGTGGCTGCAGGTGGCCCCGGCGTGGGAAGACGACTTCTGGACGTTCATCACGCCGGCAAGAATCGATTTTCTCCGTCTCCAAGTTGCACCGCTTCTCCGTTTCGCTGGCGATGTCGATGTGGCCGCAGAAACCTTCACCCACAAAGTGGAGCGGCTGAAGCTTCAAATCCTCCAGGCCACGCCGTCACCGCAGTTGCTCCTGTCGATTGCGGAAGACGTGAGCTTGCTCCCCGACATCGCAGAGCGCGTCCGCTCTTCGCCCAGCGCCGCACTCGCTCTTTCCGCTGACCTCGCGACCGCCACGCCAGCGCAACTCACTCAGATCATCCGTGACCTCGCGCCGCAAATGAAGAACCGTCGCGACCGCCCCAGCGCTTTCTTGAAGATCGACCTGCCTGACTTCATTGCGACCCATGGCTACATCTCGGTCGGCGAAGGCGGGCACCAGGTTCTCATTGAAGAATACAAACGCCGAGTGGATGCTCGCGTACTCGAAATTGTGGAAAAGCACCCCGCGCTCGCCGCGCTCCGCGAAGGCCGAGAGGTCACAGACGATCAACTTGTTGACCTGGAGCGCACTCTCCACCGCGAACTCGGCCGAGACGACATCCAACTCTCCAGCCGAAATATCCGGATCGCGTACGGCCTGCGCGTGAACAACTTCTTAGCTTTCCTCCGCCACCTGCTTGCCTCCGATGCCATCCCGGATTACTCTCAGTTGGTGCAGCGCGGGTTCGAGCGACACATTCAGGCTCACAACTACAACGCCGAGCAGATTCGTTTTCTTCGGTCCGTTCAGGAGGTCTTCCTCGCAAAGCGCACGCTGGTCGAGGCTGACCTCTACGACCCTCCGTTGACCAACTTTGGTCGTAACGCGGTTGATCGCTTCTTCACCCCACAGGAAATCGGTGACCTTCTCCACCTCACCGAATCGCTCGCCGCCTAACCATGCTCACCGACACCACACTCCGCTCCGCGGTCGAGGCTCTCTGGGACAAGCTCTGGTCCGGCGGGCTGGCCAATCCCCTCGATGCCATCGAGCAACTTTCCTTCCTGCTCTTCCTCAAACGCCTCGACGAGCGCGAGCAGGACGCCGAGCGTGCCGCCAAACTTCGCGGCAAGAAGTTCACGCCCATTTTTCCGAGCCCCGACCTCCGCTGGTCTTACTGGACGCAACTTCCCGCCGACACGGCACTCAAGCATGTCAAAGAAACCGTTTTCCCCTTCATCAAAACCCTCGGTGGTGCTGGCGGCTCTTTCGCGGCCCAGATGGAAAACGCCGAGTTCAAGATCAACAAGCCCAGCCTGCTCATCGAGGCCTGCAAGGCCATCGACGCCATGCAGATTTCGGCGCAGAACCAGGACGTGCAGGGCGACCTCTACGAGTACCTGCTCAGCAAGCTCAACACTGCCGGTCAAAACGGTCAGTTCCGCACGCCGCGCCACATCATCCGCATGATGGTCAACATGCGCGATCCTCGCCCAGGCGAACGCATTTGCGACCCTGCCGCCGGTACCTGCGGTTTCCTCGTCAACGCCTGGCAGCACCTTCTCAAAACCCACACCGACCCGCGCGACATCACCTACGACGAGGAGGGCTACCCCCACGGCTTGACGGGCAGCAAACTCACCAAGGAAGAATACGAGTTCAGCCAGACCAAGGCCCTGACTGGCTTCGATTCTGACTCGGGCATGACCATGCTCCGCATCGGCAGCATGAACCTCATGCTCCACGGTATCGTCGCTCCGAACTTCCGCTACACCGACACTCTTTCCAAGGCGTTCGCCGAAGAGCGGGCCTACGACGTGGTCCTCGCCAACCCACCCTTCAAGGGCGCAATCGACGCTGCGGATGTCAACCCCACGCTCCCGGTCAAGTGCAAGAAGACCGAGATCCTCTTCCTCCACCTCTTTCTGCGCTTGCTCGAAAACGGCGGCCGCGCAGCCGTCATCGTCCCTGACGGCGTGCTGTTTGGCTCCTCCAATGCTCACGTCGATATTCGCAAGAAGCTCATCGAGGAAAACCGTCTCGACGGCGTCGTCTCGATGCCCTCGGGCGTGTTCCGACCCTATGCCGGTGTTTCCACCGCCGTCCTCCTGTTCACCAAGGGCGGCACAACAGAGAAAATCTGGTTCTACGACATGGAGCACGATGGGTTTTCATTGGACGACAAACGCCAGAAGGTCGCCGAGAACGACATACCCGACGTGCTGGACTGCTGGGAACACCGGCGGGAGGCCAAGTTCCAGCAAAAGCGTGCCCAGCGCCTAACCGACCTGCAAAAGCAAATTGCCCCGCTGAAGAAGGACCGCCTCGAACACCACGCCATCATCCACCGCCTCAGATTCGAGGAAGTCGTCTCCAAGACGGCTGACAAGGCCCGTACCCCCCGCGAGAAAGCCGAGGCGGAACTTGCTGAACTTCAATCTCGGATGACGCCGCTGCAAACGGAGATCAACCAGCTCACCCGCCAGTTCTGGGTCACCAAGGATCAGGTGAAGGCTAACAAGTACGACCTCTCCGCCAGCCGGTATCGGCAGGTTGAGCAGGATGAAGAGTTCTATGAACAGCCGAAGGTCACGCTACAGCGGTTGATAGAACTTGAGAGGTTTGCGACGAAGAAGATTCAGATAATTGAGGGAATGGTCGCAGACTCATGAAGCCAGAAACTGTCCCACTCGGTGAAGCCTGCATCGTCGTGATGGGCCAGAGCCCCCCAGGGACGAGCTACAACACATCCGGCGACGGCCTGCCGTTCTTTCAAGGTAAGACAGACTTCGGCGCGATATATCCCAAGACTCGCGTCTTCTGCAACCAACCGTCGCGTATCGCCGAGGAGGGGGACATTCTGATGTCGGTCCGTGCTCCGGTGGGGCCGACAAATTTGGCGAAAGAAAAGTGCTGCATCGGACGGGGCCTCGCAGCCTTAAGAACTGACGCCAGACTGGATACCAGTTTCCTGCTCTATTTCCTCCGACACCACGAGCCGCGGCTTGCCTCCCAGGGCCAAGGTTCCACCTTTGACGCCATCAACCGTGACGACCTGGAGGAAATTGAGATTCCGCTTCCTGGCTTGCCCGAGCAGCGGCGGATCGCGGAGCAATTGGAGCAGGCAGACCGGCTGCGACGCACCCGCCGCTACGCCCTCGAACTCACCGACGCATTCCTCCCCGCTGCCTTCCTCGAACTCTTCGGCGACCCCGTGGCGAATCCACGCGGTTGGGAACGAGCTAGAGTTTGTGAGATCGGCGATGTTGAGACGGGCAACACGCCGCCGCGAGAGACAGCGGATTACTACGGCAGCGCAATCGAGTGGATCAAGTCGGACAACATCAGTCTTGCGCAGATGCACCCATCAAATGCGACCGAGGGACTGTCGGAAAAAGGCATCGAGGTTGGGAGGATCGTCGAGACTGGGTCGTTGCTGTTGACGTGCATTGCCGGAAGCGAAACGTCAATCGGCAACGTGGTGCTGACCGACCGCCGGGTTGCATTCAATCAGCAGATCAATGCGGTGACTCCCCACAGAGATGTGGATCCTCAGTTTCTCTACGGACTCTTTCTTGCTGCTAAGCCGATGATCCAGCGGAACACAACGCTAGCAATGAAAAGGATGATCACAAAGGGAAAGCTTGAGAACTTAGTCCTCATAAAACCCCCGCTCACTGTTCAGCAGAAGTTCGCGGCCCTGGTGGAGCAAGTGGAGCGCCTGCGCGCGGCGCAGCGCGAGGCGTTGCGTCAGGCGGAACACCTTTTTAAGACGCTATTGCACTCTACTTTTTCCGAGCGCGCGTAATTGCATAGCTGTAATCTGCGCCTGCCTTCAACCCAACGAATTATTTTTGTTCGAAGTGCTCTCTGAGGTAAGCGAGTGCTTGTTGTGGTTGGAGTTCGGTTGATGAGGGACCGATCCTAACGTAGAAGAGTTCTGGGCCGTTCTTGTCCGGATTAAGCCAAATCTCTTGTCGCTTGCTCTGCTTGCAGGTGACGTGACAGATGCCCTACGGACCAGTTGTATTTGAAGACCACTGAAGTACAATCTAGACAAGGCAGAGTGCAAGCAAGAAAGTTGCACGGAAGTGCAAAAACCCCTATGCTGTCGTGCTAGCTGAACTAGGAGGGGAACCGGTGGCTGGACAAAAAGTTACGATACCTGTACCGGGCATGGGGAATGTTGATGGGACCGAGGTTCCTGTCACAGAATCTGTTGAGCGATGGACCGAACTTAAGCTTGAGGACGGGGCGGTCTTACGCGTCAAACCGATAATAATGTCTGTTGTGCGTATGGAGGGGAAATACGATCCCCAAGGAAATCCGATGTACGCCATCCAAGGTGGGCACGCGATGGTCATCGGTAGTGTGCCAGAGCATTTGCGCCAAGGCGGGATTAAAAATCCAAAGGTTCAATAACACATGCCATCCCTTACTTTATCCATGAAGTACAATGCAGACCCGGTTGTTGTCCAAAGCACGTATGATTGGATTTTCTCGGAGCCGATACAGCAAATTAAGCGCCGTCCAGAATTCTACGACTACAACACATTTTTTGTTTCTGCCGGCGATCTGCAACTTGAAATGTTTCCGCAGCAAACAGTGATTGAGGATTATTTTGTCTTTAAGCTTTTAGTGGACCAATGGCGTAAAGAGCGGGGTGCTACCTCTTCAATCACGGAAATGGTGCTCTGTCCCGCGTACCAAAGCATTATAGGTATGGGACCGAAAGCGATTCGTTTTATCCTCACTGAATTGTCATCAGAAGGCGATGATCCTGACCATTGGTTCTGGGCGCTCCAAGCGCTTACTAGAGCCAATCCAGTTTCGGAAGAAGATGAAGGAAATCTAGGCCGGATGTCCAGGGCTTGGCTAATGTGGGCTGCGTCCGAAGGTTATGCCTGGTAGCTGGCCACCGCAAGAACATCCATACTTGACGAACAATAATTGTGTTGTAACAAGTGCACAAAGCAACGCGTATAACTGCATCGCTTGGGCCGCTGGGGATAACACGCGCTGGTGGTGGCCAGTCTCACTGAGAGGAATAGCCTATTGGCCAAAAGGAGTTCCCCGCGAGGAAACTCTGGATGTGTTCATTCGTGCCTTCGCTACATTAGGTTTTGCTCCTTGTGCAGATGGTTCACTCGAAGACGGGATAGAAAAGATCGCGCTCTTTGCTAGACAGGTGGGCACTTCGCTGATCCCCACACACGCCACCCTCCAACTGAAATCCGGAGAATGGACCAGCAAAATGGGACCAAAGGAAGATATTTGTCATAAAACCGTCGATGTGGTCAGAGGGCCGTTCTATGGGAATGTAGTCTGCTTCATGTCCCGCAAAATTGTTGTCTAGCTCATTTTCTCTTGGGATTCCAAAACATCTCAAACTACGTCACTACCGCGATGTCCACAATGTTGGGAAAAGAACGTCAGTGATGCTAGGGAACGCGATAGGGGCAATATGAGGAGCGATCCTTCGAAGATAGGCCTGGAGGACCAGAACGCGATTCTTGCTTCCGCAAACCTTTAATTATCAACAAGCTGCAAGGGGGTTTTCGTCACATCTGGGATGGCAAGGAGTTTTCGTTCTCTGTACAGCCGTTGGCGTTTAGCGTGTCCCATTTTCTGCGCTCTAGCTGTCCGATATTTCCTCGGTCGTCCGCCCTTCTTACTATGTGTTTTCACCTTATCGGGATAGAGGCCAGCAAACTCATCGTCGGAAAGCTCGCTCAACAGTCTGAAGTAAAGTGCGGCATCTTCGCCTTCAAGGAATCCCCAATAGTTCTTTTTCTCGATCAACTGCTTGAGTGCTCTACCGGCGAGCGGAGTGTTGTGCACGATTCGGGACTTTTCCGATCCGTGGTCACGGATGTGTCCGAGACTGCTAGGAACGATTTGTTCCCAGAGTTTTATTACTGCTCCGTCGGGCGTCGAGCCCGACACTTCAACCGGCACTTCTACGACTGGCGTACTCATTGCTTGATTTCTCCTTATATGAATGCTGAAACTTTGGACCGATCCTGGCGGGTATTGAAACTTGGAAACCACGAGGCGGGAGAGTTTCTGTTCCTAGCTTCTATTATAAATAAAAAACCGGACGAGCCAAAACATGTTGCGGGCAAGCAGGTTGCAATCGCATGCTCTGGCGTAATCAACGTAAGCGGAAATCAACCGAACGGATAAGCTCGTAAGTAAGAATCTACTAAAACGAAGGAAAATGCTTGGCTGTTAAGGTTCTGTAATCTGCTGGGGTTTGTTTCTCAACATCGCTCGCCTTCGCTCTTGGGGAGACTCAGGCTCGCTGAGTTTTGATTCATCATATTAGCTGCTCTCTTCTGAAATCCTGAGTACATCCAGCGTAGCGGAGGCTCACAGCCGGAGCGGAGCGTATTTGTTGGATTAAACATTCTTTTTCGAGGGTCTTAAAAGTGTATCAGTCGAACTGCGGAAACCTAATTGGTTGATATTGCTAGGGTAACCGACTATGAACCAGCTCTCGGGCAACCAGTTAATTGGATGCTTGGCGACCGATAGCCAACAGTAACCGGTTTTCTCCTAGCTGGTTAACCGGCTGCGTCGTGGCTGGTTATTATCCCTGAGCAACATCCTTGAATATCCCCGGAGTCAGCTCGATCCAGTACCGGTTCGCTGTCCGGGCACCATCAGAAATCTTCAAGAGGACGCCCCGCGCCACAAGTCCCTTGATCCTCTTTTTGATGGTCGCTTCAGAAAGACCGGTATCCTTGTCGAGCTGCCCGCGAACTGGAACCTTAGCACACCCCTCGCGATCCGAGTGGAGACGGATGGCAATCAGAATCAGCTTCTCTTCGGAGTCGAGAGTGGAACGAAGCATGATTTGCTTGATCGTCGGGAATAGCTTTCTTCTTCTCATTGGCGGCTGTCTCCTTTGTCCGGGCTCTTTCTGATCTCACTCCCAAATTGGGAGTGGAACTCGCCAGCGATCCTTGACTTCACTTTCCCTGGTGCTTGAGAGAAGAGAGCGTCCGTTGCGGTACAGACGCTCTCCAAAGTTGTCTGATTCACACTTGGCGGTCTTCGAGAAAGTCCTCCAAGAGATCGAAGGTACTCTGGACCGCAGGCATTTGCGCGGACGGAACGATTTTGAGAGCACCGCACCGGCCGAGGACTTCTTGCCAAGCACGGAGCAAATCTTTTCGCTGTCTTCCGAGTTGCTCTGCGGTGAGCGGTTTTGCGGGCTTCTTTACAACACCAGAAGTAATGAGGTGATCATCAGCCAAGAGGCAGCCCGCGAAGCGACTGCACGCGCTCTTGACGAACGCAGCTTGCAGTCCGACCTTGGGTGCCATAATTCGCGCCGCAGCTTGTTTTATCTGCTGCACGAGGCCAGGTGCCCAAAGAGCGGCTTCGCTCGGCGGCTTTAAACGAATCCCCTTGAGGAGATCCAGGATTTGCTGATCTTTGCGCGATGCATCGAGCACCTTCTGCTTGTTGGGCAGAACCTTCGCTTTGAGCATCCCGTTAATCACCGCCTCCGGGAAGAGAGCAACAGCCTGCCGGTAGCGGTCCAGGTAGTTGTAGCCTGACGTTTTCGCCAAGCCGATGTTGTCAGTCAAATTCTCCATGAACTGGGTGAATTGACCGGAACCATTCTTTCCGTAAGCATTGCTGATTGCGTCGAGCCGCTTCCCAACTTCCCAGGGGAAGAGGGAAACGTTGTTGCTATGACTCTCAACGAACTGCTTGAGGTCAGTGGTTAGTTGTTCGACCTGAGGCACGGTGATAGCCGAGTCCCGGGCAGAACTGTCTTTACTGGGATTTGTCATGTTCTTACTCCTTTGTTCCTGCGCTTGGGCCTTGATCGTGCTGACCCTGTTGCAGCCAACCTCGTTGTAACTTCAAATCTGTTTTCGCCAGGACGACACTGGCATCAATGAGCGCCTGGAGATCTGTCCGCCGTAGAAAGACACGTCCGCCCAGCTTCACGAACGTCACCCGGCGCTGAAGCACCCACGCTCGAATCGTGGAAACCTTCAGCCGCAGGAGCGCAGCGCTCTCAGGAATGGTCAGCAACTCGGCTTCGGTAACATCAGTCATAAGCGGTCCAGTAATTAGCTCTTGACTTCGCAATTTAGCTCTTCTACAATGCAGTCATAAAGTACCACGAGCTCTTCTTTATGACAATAGGAATTAGGCCTAAAGCGATGGTGGAGCGATGGTCGAACAGAACAGTTCTTCGAAGCCCTCAAGTGTCCGTTTAACGGGCAGGTTTGTAGTTGCAGTTTATCCACTCTTTGCGCCGCAGAATACGACCATCGACAACGGTAATATCGTTGGAAGTTACCGGCTCCTAGAGATAAACCTGAACGACTGGAAAGACATGCCTCATGTAGCGCTTGCGAATATCTTGACATACGACGAGCAAGGGATCCCGACGACAAAGCCTGAGCCTGGACTGCGGATAGACCCGAAATCGGTTGAAAGATTCGTGAGAACCTATGGAGGATTTAGAGACGCCTATGGAGGCAATTTGGAAGACGGTTACTATGCCGGTGGAACCTTCGAACAAGAAATTGCGGAGGTGGCGCAGCGCCAGGAAAGCCTGCGCCGAGCATGGTCATTCCGGACTGGCATTCCCAGAATCATTCCCTCGCAGGTTCCTGACCTGCTCAAGAAGGCCTTGTACGAGGAATACGGAGAATTGCTTGACAGAAACGGTGCGATGACTCCTGAGGCCAGCGCAACCATCGACTTGGCTCATGTGGAGGATGAAATTGGGTGGAAGAGGTTTGATCTTGAGGAGAGCCATTTTAGTGTCAAGTTATTTCCGGGCGAGCGATACGACGAAATTGCTCTGACAACCGATGATTTGTGGAAGTTTATTAGCTATCTCTTTCTGCGCGACTTTCTAGCTGGCAAGATCGGCGTTTGCGGCAATCCAGACTGTCCTGCCCCGTATTACTTGAAGAGTCGCAGCGACCAAAAATTCTGCCAATCAGGTAAGGGTGAGTGCACGGCATACGCTCAGCGTCAATATGCACTCAAGTGGTGGCACGAGAAAAAGCAAGGAAAGAAAGCGAAGAAGGGCACCAAATCTCCTCGGAGGAAAAGACAATGATTTACAAACGGGGCTGCGATAAGAAGGGACCGAACGGCACATGCAGCAAATGCGGAGAACGCGGCTCATGTGGAGTTTACTGGTACAAATTCATGTGGAACGGCCAGCTCGTCCGCGAATCCACGAAGCAGGGCAACGATAAGGTTGCGCGACAGATGGAAGCGGCGCACCGCACGTCATTGGCAAAGGGTGAGGTCGGGATACGTGACAAGAAGCCTGTGCCGACGGTGTCAGCGTTTATCGATAGGCGCTTTGAACCTTGGGCGCGCGCTACGTTCGAGAAGACGTCGCTCAAGACCTGGCGCGACTTCTATAAGGTCGGCATACGTGCGATCAAGGAGTACAAAGCGCTTGCCAGTTTACGGCTCGACGAGGTCACTAGTGAGAAGGCTGCTGAATTTGCTGCCTATCGCCAGTCGCAAGGTCTCAAAGTAAGCACGGCCAACAGCTCTCTGCGCGTCCTGCGTCGTATCCTGGGCGTGGCAGTCGAGTGGGGTGAACTGCACTCTGCACCGAAGATAAAGAAGCTCCCCGGCGAACGCCATAGAGAGCACGTTGTCTCATTTGAGGAGGAGGCTATATATCTTGCCACCGCTAGCGAGCTATTGAGCTCTGTAGCCGCCGTTCTTGTAGACACTGGGCTCCGGCCCGAAGAATGTTTCAGACTCCGGTGGGAATCGATCACATGGTTCAACGGGCGCCACGGCACCCTGCTAGTGACACACGGCAAGACAGCTGCTGCCCGGCGTGTGCTCCCTTTGACGCCGAGAGTTAGGAGGATCCTAGAGACCCGTTGGGCGAACCTCGGCAAGCCACTGGAAGGCTGGATTTGGCCTGCATCGACTCGCAGCGGCCACATCGAGCCTTCAAGCCTCAAAAAGCAACACTACAAGGCGCTAAAGCTAAGCAGGGTGCGTCCATTCGTGCTCTACAGTCTGCGGCACACGTTCTTGACCCGGCTGGGAGAGTCTGGCTGCGACACCTGGACTTTGGCGCGGATAGCAGGGCACAGCTCCATAGCGATCTCGGCCCGCTACGTTCATCCCTCCCACGATGCTGTTCTCTCCGCGATCGATAGGCTGGGTGGGCACAAAATTGGGCACAGTGAAGATCAGCAGTATTTTCCAGAGGCCGCGAATAAAGCTCTACCTGCGTGAAGACTGAAGGGTTAGATGGTCGGGGCGCCCGGATTTGAACCGGGGACCTCCTGCGCCCAAGGCAGGCGCGCTACCAGGCTGCGCTACGCCCCGACAATGACTGCTTTATTCATTCTAAAGCACTTTCCAACTTTGCTCCTAATCCGTACCCTCGCTTTTACCCCCGACTGTGCACGAACTGTGCACGAATGGGTTATTGCAGCGTGACTGTGCACATTGGCGCCGCCACCAGAGCATCAGCGGCTACCGGTGCCATTTCGTTGGCTCGACGATTGAGCTTTACCAGTGCTTCGCGCTTCATCTGCAGCTTCATTTGCGAATACTTCTTGAAGACTTGCGCGTCGCTCTGGCGGAGCATCTGGGTTACCCACTCATCGGCTACGCCTCCAGCACTCAGCCGCGTGGCATAAGTGGAACGAAGATCATAGATCCGAAAGTAGGGAACTTTTGCCCGTCGAAGAGTCTTTTGCCAAACAGTCTTGAGCGCCGTTTGGTGCCCGCTCGGATTCCGATTGCTCGGAAACAGAAACGGCCCTTCACCTGAAATTGCCATCTGACTCTTGAATGCTTCGATGGCGAGCGAAGTGAGAGGAACCTCGGCGATACCATTCGGTGTCTTTGAATCCGGTATCCAGACGACCGCATTCTGCAGGTCCACTTGGTCCTTCCTCATGGGAGTCAGTTCCTTGTAGATCCGCAACCCGGTCTCCGTGACGATGCGAACGATGTTCCGCAAATGCTGCGGGCCATGGGATTCGATCTTTTGTTGCTCAGACCATGCGACGTAGTGAGGTCTGAACAACCCTTTCACGGCAACCGGGAATTCAACGCCCGAACACGGATTCGCAGCTAGGAGTTTCTTGCGGACCGCCACGTTGAGCATACGCCGGAGAACTCTGAACTCCTGATGTATCGTGGTGGCCTTGATTGCCCCTAGTTGCCTGTAACCGAGCTTGACCTTGACGCGAACTCGCTGTCGAAGACGATCACGAAGATACATTTCAATCGAATCCGCGGTGATGTCCACCAATCGGCTCGTATTAAAAGCAGCCTTAAGGTGTTTGATGCACCGTTTGTTCGCTTCGTGCGTTTTCTGAGCGCGCACGGGCGGCTTGGAATAGTTCTCCAAGAAGAAATCCGCCCATTGCCCGTAAGCCAAAGTCTCGCCCTTTCGTATGACTTCAAGAAGATTGTCGTCTCTCGCCTGAAGTCTTTCTCGCAACTTCTTATTTGCTTCCTGCCAATCGGCGGTCAGGCTGGACTCTCTTCGGGCGACGCCCTTGCGATCCCGATAGCGAATCCACCAGATTTCGGTTCCAGCCCGTCGATAGACAACGCCGTCGTACTTGCGTGCTCTAGGCATTCTCCATCTCCTGTTTGAAAGAAGCGCGGAATGTTTCGAGATCCGATTTAAGGAACCGGATGTTGCGACCCATTACGCGGAGATGGGGAATCTGCTTCCGCTCGACCCAAAGATACACGGTCTGCGGGCTCACTCCAAGAAAATTGGCAGCTTCTGGCACAGTCCAGGGGTGCTCGTTGCCGTCCCTGGGCGTCTGGATTTTCATCTCGACCAAGGTGTTCTTCTTCATGGGGTTCCTCTGCCATCGTCCTCGGGCCTGGTGTTATCGGTTCGCGCCGGAGAGGTTTTTTGCTGCAACTCTTCCTGAGCCTTCGTCACCGTGTGCCGAGCATAATAATTTGGATCGGCCTTATCTTCCGCGCGGTAGTCAGCAATGCGCTGGATTACGACTTGGGGATCGTCACCACGAGCGAGGGCGCGTTTCGCGTACGCCCAATCGCGTTCGGATTGGCTCTTGTGGCGACTGGACATCGTCCGGTCCCGTTGCTGGTACTCGCCAAAGTGCCGAGGTGCTTCGGGCGAATCTTCGTCGATCGTGAAGTCGCGGAGCCGGTAGACCGCATCGCTTTCCTGGCGCGCTTGGACGATGAATTCCTCGGGGAGTTTTCGGTTGGCGAATCCTGGCAACCGCAAAACGCGAGTCGAATCGGTTGCCGCCAGATCTCCGCCGAACTTATTTGCGAGGCTATGAAGCAGAGACTCTGCCTCATCCTGACCGAACCCACTCACTTTCCACACGACCTGGTGCTTGCCTGGAGAGGTATCCAGGACAAAGTTCGGCGCTGGGACTTCGGGTGAATTCCGTATTGCGTCGAGAGCCTCATCACCCTTTTTGTCGAGGTCGAGATAGACGTGGCGTATATCCTTTATATTTTCCTTGGTCCGACTGTACGCCGCATCCTTAACCGGATTCATTCCCACGTATACGTCGGAACCGGCAGCGCTCTGATTCGCCAACCAAGATTGAAAGCCAGGGCTCGCTATGGCTTCAGCCTTGGCAATGGTTTGAACCGTGTGGCGCGTGGAGCGATTCCGAACGAGGATCGCCGCGTTGTCCGCTGGGCCAAAAAGCTCACGCACATACTCCGAGGCATTGAGAGATCGCGGTGTGAATGTGCGGTCAGCGCTCATGGGTGATCCTGCTTCGCCAAGAACACGGCGCCGTAGTCGAACAGGTCTGAGTCCGGGTCGTAGCTGTTGACTAGGAGAACCTCGGAAATGTATCTGCGCCCAGGCCGGCGCTCGACGTGGATGACGACGTTGAGCGAATCGGCAATGTTCGTCTTGATTGATCTGTAAGGCAGCTCAACGCCGCTTTGCAAAACGCAACTCGTGAAGCGCGCGAGGCCTTGTTGGGCGGAATTTGCGTGGATCGTGCATAGCGTTCCAGAGTGTCCGGTGTTTAGGAGTTGCAAGAGATCAAAGGCCTCGCCGCCGCGAACCTCTCCCAAAATTATGCGGTCGGGGCGATGGCGGAGGGCCGCTTTCAGTAGATCGCGTATGGCCACTGCCGGAAGGCCATTCTGTTCCCGGCGTGCTTCAAACCGGACGAGATTTTGCTGCGGCAATTGAATCTCGGCCGTGTCTTCGATGAGGAGGATACGCTCGTCTGGTGGAATGAACTTTCCGAGGATCGACAAGAGTGTGGATTTTCCTGTGCCGGTTCCACCACAAATGAGCACGTTCTTGCGTGCAAGCACATAGTCTTCGAGGTGGTTCGCGAGCGCGCGGTCGAGAGTCCCTCCGCGAATCAGATCCTCCATGTCGAAGTGGCGGGTATTGAATTTGCGAATTGTGAGGGTCACCCCTGCAAGACTGCATGGCGGGATAACTGCGGCGACGCGGCTGCCATCAGGCAACCGCGAGTCGAGAATGGGTTTTGATTCGGAAATGTCATCACCAAGACGGCGGGCGATATTCTTCACAGCGACCATGAGGGATCGCTCACCGATGGACACGCCCGGCACTTGTTGAAGGAAGCCCTGTTTTTCGATGAACACGCGGTCGGGACCGTTCACCATCACCTCGCTGATCGAGTCGTCGAGAATGAGGTGCTCGATAGGCTTCAAAAACGGCAGGATCATCTCGAATCCGTTCATTAGAGTTTTCCTTTAGCGAGTTGGACGAAATACGACTCGTTCAGGTCGTTGTAATACGGCTTCAGGTAGCAATACATGGGGGGAATAGGGTTGAGCCCGTCATAGGCGACGGTGATGGACTGTGCGTTGCGCAGCTCCATGAAGGTCTTCATGTCGAAGCGGTAGTCGCTCTGCGTGTTGTAGCTCTTGGAGGCGATGATGTTGGCTTTGTGGGAGAGGGCCTTGCCCGTGAGCCAACTGACTTTGGTGTCGTGCCCGCTTTCGGACATGCTGTAGGCAACTTTGAGTTGGTCTTCGCGTCCACAGAGATGGCTCGCCGTGCTCGCGGAGAAATCATCCGACAACGTAAGAAAAATCTTCGTGCGAAAGGTCTGGAGGAGCGTTCGCCAGCTATCGGCAGGCAGCGCGGATTTCAGCGAGCTAATGCTCTGAGTCGCGACGATCGGGATACACTTCGGCTGTCTGGAGAGGCTGAAAAATTTCTCGTCTCCAGTCGGATCGCTTTCACCAACGGTGGCGAAGTGCTGGTACTCATCGCAAAGGAACAACACTTCGCGGAAATGGCGTTCGGGATGGGCTTCCATTTCGGGGACGCGGTTGAGGACGGCACGCTCGAAATCGAGCTTCATCATCACACCCAAAGCCTTTGCGAGGCCGGCGTTCATGCCAATAGGGAAATTCAGAGCGGCGACGACCCCCCGCTCAATGAGCCAACTAAACGAGGGCAAGGGCTTGCCGAACTGGTTGTTGGCATTTTTCTGGGGGTCGTAGCATTCCTTCTTTGGGCAGAAAACCCTTTTCACTTTGGTGTTGTCATCGAAGAGAGAAAGAAACACGGACACACCCTCGACAATAGAGGTGCGTAGCTTGGGCTCGATCCGTTTCCAGTCGTCATTGAACCAACGCTGTACGGCTTCCAACTGCGCTAGCTTTTCGGGATTGGCGCGGTCCGGGTCATGGACTGTGCGGGCCTCAAACGGAATGCCACGCGTCCTTAATATGTCCCGCAATTCGGACGTATCGGGTGCGAGGAAGCGATCTTCCTTTTCGTCATGCACGAAACCGAGGCCCGCGAGGTCGGCGGTACGTTCCCCATAGACCTGGGGCGCGACCGCCACATAGTGGTGCCCGAGAATGATATCCTCGGCCTCCGTGATCCGTCCTTCCAGCAGCGGGGGAGAAATTGCGCATTGGTAGACATCAAAGAAAGTGACGTAGTCGTAGGCGGCTTTATGAAGAAGGATGATGAACTTGACGAGATTGGTGTACGCCTGTTGCCAGAAAGGTTCCTTGCCACGGCCGAACAGGTTGTTCAGGAGCGAGGCAATGTTGTACGCCAGGGCGTAAGCGTCCAGGTCGCTGTGAAGAGGGTTGTAGCAGTACTCGGAATCGAGGCCGATCTCGATGTAATCCTCGGCTCGACCGTGCCGGGTGAGAATCTCTTTTACCTTGCGGCAAAAGTCGCCTTTGACTTCGAGGGTTAAGCCACCGATGCGCTTGTCTTTGTCGTCGGCTTTGTAGGCCAGAATTTGCTCAGCGAAGGGATACATTGCGCATGAACTTTTTCCACTGCCTATGGCCCCCAAGATGGCGATTCCGGTGAACAAGCCGCGCTCGGGAATTGTTAGCCAATAGGGAGCTTTGGCGGGCACCGGCTTGCGCGGGTTATGCACTTCGCCGAGGACAAGAAAGAGGTCGTCTCTCTTGCTGGGATCGGGATACTTCGGGAGGCGACCGGGCGAGATGTGCTCGCGGGCCTTGAGCGTAAAGATGTAGAGACCAGAGAGCAGCGTCAAACAGACCAAGTAGGGTGTGGTGAACAAGAGCGTGTAATAGAGGTATTTGAAGCTCAAGAAGGCCTGCGGAGCGCGCATGGCAATGACACGCAAAAAGATCTGCTCCTCGGGGAACGGATGCGCGTAAAACAAGAAGGCTCCGATGGCCAGAGCAAGGAGAGCCGAGATGAAGGCGCGCGATTCGAGTGCTCTCTGCATCAAGCCCTCGCTCGCGCTTCGGTGGGTTGGGCTTTGTCGGTGGCAGACTGGGCCGTGCGGCGCGTTTCACGCCACTTGCGGTAGTCCTGATCCCGCCAGAGCACTTTCTTGAGCACGGCATTGACGACGTGGTCGGCGTTGCTCTCGATGAACCGAGCGTAGTCTTCGAGCAGTTCATTGACCGGCTCCTCGAGTTTTACTTCCCGAGTCATGATCCCTGGTGCTTTCTTTACGATGGGCATATTGCTCCTCCTCTGTGATTTGTCTTTCTTCCGAACTCCCTGTCACCGTGGAAAAAGAGGCCGGCACGGATTACCGTGCCGGAGGGCGGGAGCGACCCCACGAACTTTTTGGGCGGCTGAAAGCCGAAAAAGTGGGGTCGCTCCCGCCCGATTTGACTTTTTTTTCCACGGTGACTTTCGCTTTCCTCGGTTTCGTATTGCTCCGGTTTCCAAGGACTTCGGATGTCGTGCGGGTGAAGAAGTGTCAATTCCAAAAGTGCAGAGCGTAATTCTTACCTTCTTCACTAGGTACTCGCTGAATCCACGACAGGTGCAATGCGTTGCAGCAGAAATGTGTCAAAGCCGACGGTGTGCGTCCTGTCATTCGTTCCTACCTCCTGGCGAACGCCGATTTCCCTGACTCGGCCGTTTTTCCACCCGCGATAGAGCCCTTCGAATCTTTCGCCCGTAAACCTGGCCCGCGCGTGGTTGCGGAAGATGAGATCGGCGTCCGTCACCGCCGCGTATTGTTTTTCATCCCACGCCTTGCGCACGCGGAAGTACCTAAGCAGGTCGCCCGCGATATCCGATTCGAGTGGAAGTTTCACGAGGGAATGAAAGATTTCCGTGGCCTTCTGAAAGTGAGAATCCGTGCGGGAAGCATAGACAAGCCGGAACTCGGATAGCTGACGAAAGAGAGGCAGATAGTGTTCCAGATGGCGAATGAAGTCGGTAAATGCGGCAGCACCTTCATGGATGTAGGTAAACGTCACCACAGGCGAGGGAGGAACGAAGAGCATCGGAAACTTATCCACGAAGTACCGGACGGAGGTGTTGGGGGTCTTGTGACCTAGGTAGAGTCTGGCCGGAAGATAGTGTTTCTGGATGTTCAGAGCACCACAGAAGAAGCGTACTTTTTCGGGCTCGGTTTCGAGGTACTGATACCCCTGGTTGAGGAGAACGAAATCGAGGATGGCGATGCGGCGTTTGATGAAGTCGAACTCGTGCTCGCGGCGATTGCGAAGATTTTCCTTTTCGATCTGCCGGTAGAGCCGTCGCGCGAAGAGGTGATAAACCACGCCGCTCTTGGGAAAACACTCCATGCGAGCATGCCGTTTGGTTTCGAGCTTGCTCCAGAACGTCGTGGTCCGTTTGCCCCAATGAGCGCCGGTGAACGCGAGGAACTGGCGGGCCGTAAAGTAACCGGAGTGGGTTGCGACAATGTAGAGAAAGCGGGTTTCCACTTCCGTGTAACCGAGGGCCTTTAGGGCTTCGAGATGGGCGGGTGCGATGTTCATAGCGAAAGAATTCCTGCGGTGAGTTCGCGTTCATCCAGAATGCGGCGCAGACGCGAAGCGTCTTCCGGGCGGCTGTACATGGAGAAACCCGCGGCAGCCTTTTCCGCCAAAGCCCTGGGGCGGTACTCGCGTGTTGCCAGTTCGAGGTCCACGTGGCGGACGTCAAGCTCGGCGGTCTCATACTCGACGCGCATATCGGGGACAGGAATCTTTCCATTGACGAGCTGAAGGCCGTGCCTTGCGGCGATCTCATTCTTGCGATCCGGGTTGTCTTTTTCGGGGCCAAGCAGCGCGAGATCGCGATTTAGGCTGCGCTTGAGTTCGTAGTCAAGGACGACGCGGAGCGGCCTGCCTCCTGCGCGTACAATGCGAGCGGCCTCTTTCTGATAGAGGCGGTAAAGATCGGCATCGTGTTTGACTTCGCGCGGTTTGACCAAACCGTGGTAGATGGGCTGGTTGTCGGGGAGTTGGTTTGTCCTCTTGAGAAGGCGATGTCCGGCTTTTGTGAGCGTAACGACTCGGAGGGTCTTTTTTTGCGAGATTGCAACGGTTTTGTCGGTGAGTAGGGACTGCCGTGCGAGGCCCCGGATGTCCTTCTCCATAGGTTCGCGATTACCGCCGTAAGCATACTTCGCGAGGTCCGACACGGGGATCACGCGGAACCTACCAATTTCCTTGAGGGAATGCATCTCGGAATCGCGAAGGCGATACGCGCGGTCACGGACGTAATAGGTGCGCGGGGAGTCGCTGCGTTCGTCACGGGTGGGATGTTGTTCGCGGAGCTCGCTACCCTCGGATCGCGCAAGGGATTCCGGCGCGTCGTTCCTGTCGTTTCGCGTATCGGGGGGCGTGGATGTGCGCTGGCGCACCGCGCGGCGCGGCGACGTGTCGCGCGTGTCCTGCGGGTCGTGGGAAAACGCGTCGCGCGACACTAGTTGAAGTCCTCTTCGTTCATTGGAACGGGCAGATCCGCATGGGTGACATTGAACTGTTTGTCGAGGTGCGAGAGTTTGCGCCCGGTGTTCTTGAGGAAGAAGCGCCGACCGATGGCGAGCGCGGCGCCAAACAAGTTCATGGAAAGGACGGCCACGAAAATGAGAATGGTGTTCCCATAGGCGTGAAAAAGAACGGCCTTGTAACGAGCCATGAATTTCAATTGGTCGAGCAGCCAGAATCCGTAGCCCAGCAAGATGACGATGGTGAATAGCAGGGCGTTAGCGATCATTTCTTTCCTCTTGCGGCGGGCGAGAATCGCGATGCGGCTTCTCCTTGAAACTGAGTGGGGAGCGGGCGAGAAGCCGTTAAGCAACGGAGGCCCTCCAGAAGCGCGCCGGTTGTTCCGGTGGCAGGGTCCAAGGGAAAAGGCTGTGGCGTAAAGGCAGGCGAAGGTCGAAGGGGAAAGATGGAAGTGGCGCGCGGAGGTTGGGCCGAGTATGCGAGGCGTCCGCCCGCGACCTCTTGGGTTTGTTTCTGGACTCGGATTCTCATTTGAACGCCTGGTCTTCGCGGAAGTAAGTAACGCTCAGTCCCAAGGGATTGATCGGAATGAGTTCGTTGGGAACGTGGGACTTGAAGAGGAAGACAAAGTTCGCGGTGTACAGATCGCGTTTCAGCTCGCTATGGTCGGCGGGTGAATAATAGACCATGTAGAAGTCCACACGCGCGCGGAAGGGCGGCGTCTGCATCTCTTCGAGCGCGACTTTCTTCACGTCCACATCGATTTCGGGCGCGGCAGTGTTGGTGATGAATTTCTTGATGATGTCGTCCTTGCGGTAGGCGTCGAGGATGCCGTTCGCAAGCTTGCCGTCGAGGAAGTAGAGCGACTTCGAGAAGTCGTCCTGAATGGTGTAGCGGTTGCGGCGGTAATAGAGGGTGCAAAACTGGGAGAGAAAGTACTTCGCTTCGGCATCCTGCGGTTTGTATTCGAGGTTGTGGTAGTTGATAGCTTCGGCGCGACCCAAGTCGTCGATACGGATCACCAGTGGGCGGAAGTTCTGGAAGGTACGAATGGTTCTGAGGTCGATGAGGGCGAGGGCCACACAAACAATGGATAAGAGCGCGAGAGCAATCTTGAGATAGGTATTTGTCACCATGGGATCACCACACGATTCAAGGTAGAGACGTTTGGCATCGTAGAAACTCGCGTCGTTGTTCATCCGAAGACCCTTTCCACAATCGCTGCGGAAGATCCGCCTGCCGTGCCGCTGAAGATGTGGTTGGTCAGGGCAGGCACTTTCAAGAGGGTGTAGATCGAAGCGAGAAAGGTAATGAAGAGGACCGGAAACCAGGCGATGAGCTGGACGGTGGAGAGGGTGCCCGCAGGTGGGAGGCGCAACGCCCCGAGCATGAGGTTTCCAATGATATAAACCACGGCTGCGGCGATGACCTGATAGAAGGCGTATTGGATGAAGCAGCGGAACCAGCCCCAGAAGAGCCACTCCATCTTGGGCACAATGAAAAATGGGATGAAGATCGGCCCCACCAGCACACAGACTGCAGTAGCAATGAATCCATAGGCGATGACCACAATCGCCACGGCCTGGGCCGCGGCGAGCAGGATGGTCACGACGACATAGATAGCCGTTCCGAAAATATCTCCCCAAGTCGGTGAATCCATGCGCGACTCGAAGTCCGCAACTTGCGCCACCACATTCTGGAGTTGGGCCTGATCAATCTGGCCCGACAGGAATTGCGCTTCATTCGTGACGAGATTGTGGAAGCTGACGCCGACACCGGGAATGGGCGTGCTGTAGTAGTTGACCATGGCAAAGCCGAAGCTGATGGTCAGGAGCAAGCTCGCGAAATTGTCGAACTGAAACGCATACCGGCCGCTCGCGGCGGAAAGCGCGGATTTGATTCCGAACCAAGCGATGAGGATCGTGGCGAACGAACGAAACATATTCTGGCCCATGGTGTCGAAGAAACCGAGGTTCTGGGTGAGCAAGGTGTTGATGGCTTGGAAGATGTACTGCAGATAGTCGGTTTGCACTGCCGTCAGCTCCTTCGACGCCCGGGCGTCTATCTCCGCACGCCTTACGGCATGCGGAAGGTTTGAAGTGAATTGGTGAGTGTGCCGGTCATCTGCGTCATGTTGGTGGCGAGGCCGGCTTGGCGCTGAATGTCGGCATTGATGCTGTTGGTTGTGGACTCGCGTTGCTGCTTGGCAAGGATGGTTTGCATTTCGAGAAGGGACGCGAGGAGTTTGTTCGAGTCCTGGACGGTGCGGAGTGTCAGCACTCCCGCCGCGTTGATCTTGTTCAGAACGGAGACTTCGCTATTGAGACCGGAGTCGGTGGAGAACGAGTCCTGTTCGAGATTGCCGATCTGCGTCTGGACATCTTGAGCGCTGCCCCGGATGGAGCCGATGGTGGCCATGGCGTTGATGTTCGCGCCGTCCACGAGTTGGACGGTGGCGTATTGAGATTGCACGCGCTCCAGCTCAAAAGGATCCATCCCGGAGAGGTGATCCGGGCTGTACGGGAGGAGTTGGGTTGTGGATCGTTGATACCCGGTGTTGATGTTGGGCAGCACGCCGGTGTTGATGCCGTTAATCCACGAGACTGTGTTCCCGAAGCTGTTGAGGGAAGTTACCTTCCGCCATTGCGAAAACAGAGCACGGTAACGAGCCGGCATGTTTCGTATGAAGGTGGCCATTTGCGTGGCCAGCTCGAGTTGGGACGTGATTTTCGCGTAGCTTTTCTGCAACTGGAGAAGGTGCTGCTGCAGCTGTTGGTAGCGAAGCACGGCGTTTTGGTAGTTGGTGGGGTCGTACACGATCCCGCTCCCGAGTTGTGCGGAAGCCGTACCGACGCACAACCCGAGCACGAGCACAAACCACAGAACTCTTTGTTTCATCGAACTTTTGTCCTTTCTTTCTCGCCTTCAAAGATCGGAAGGCATTTTGTGGTTGAGGTAATCGGGCAATGCGAGATCGCCCGCGAGATAGACTTTGACTCGGTGCCCTTCGCGAATGGTCACGGTGGGCATGATGTTCAGATACTTGTCTAGAATTTGTGCCGAAGACTGCGCTGTGCTCGCCGCGAAACCCTGGCGCATGAGATCGCCGCTAGTTGCGTTGAGTGCCCCTCCGGTCCCCGCTTCACTGACGGCCCCAAGGGCGCCAACCGCAAGCGAAACACCGAAGATGCGGAGGTAGTGGTTGTTGACTTGGTCTCGGAGACCGGTATCGCCGATTTGGTTGAGACCCTTGAACTGGTCAAGGCTGACGGAATATCCGTCGGGCATGAGCACGCGATGGAATACAACGGCGAGACGTGCCTGGCCGAAGGTATCCACCTTCTTGGATTCACCCAGCAACTTTGAGCCTGCCGGAATAAGCAGGTGCTGGCGGTCGTTGGAATAAACATCGGTGGAGAGCAGACACTCGACGGGGCCGGCAAAGCCCCCATCGAGCCGGTTGATGAGAACGGTTTCGAGGATGGTTCCTTCAAACAGTACGTGGGTTTTTCCTGCCGCCGCATTGGCGGAGGTGGCCGACACGGCGGCAGGATTTTTGACTTCCTCCTTTCGGTCATGCGTTGTTTCCGCGGAATCGTTGCGGACTGGCGCGGGGGAAATCGAATTGGACTGCATCTCTTTTAAGAGTTGGGGGATCTGTAATGCGTCTGGAGCTGAAGGGGGCGGAGCCGGGGCGGCAATCGGAGATTCGGTTACCGGGGCCGTCGCATTCGCCGGAGGTTTGCGGTAACTCAGGGCGACATTCGAGGAAAACAGCGAGACGTATGCGCGCCGCTTCCGTTCCGCCTGGATCGGGTCTTCTTCCGGGCGCTGCTCGCTGCTACCACCGGCACCAGGTTGTTGAGACTCCGCCGCGTCATGCGCGGCAACTCCGAGCGACCGGGTCTGCTGCGCGAGCGCGGTCTGGGCGAGAAGTTGCTGGCGCTGCAAATCCTGAATGCGGTTCTGCATCTCAGCGATTTTGGATTCGTTGACTTCGAGGGGCGCCTGTACGGGCGTCGCGGAGGACGCTGCTTTGGCTGGCGTCTGCGGCTTCTTGCCCCCGGTCAGCCACATGATGGCGACCATGAGAAACGCCAGCCCGATGAGAAGCCAGGACTGGACATTCTTCGGCAGAAGGCCCTGCGGCTTCGGCGCTTTTTCCTGAACCTGTACGGGTTGTGTCGGTGGATTCATTCTCAGACCCTCACTTCCCGGCCGTGAGCCGAGCAAACGGCAGCTTCTTTTTGCCGACGGCGAGGTAACCGGTGTCGATGATCTTGGGTGCGATGTAGACACCGTTCTCGACTTGGAAAGAGATCAGGTTCGGTTTGCCGTCCTTGATTTCATAGAGAGCGGGCTTTTCCCGGGCGGCACACTTGATGTAGGTGAACGAGTCGTCGTGGTAGATGGCGGAAACCAGGAATGGCTCGCGGCCCGCTTTGGGGTCTAGGGGATAGTCGAACTGGAGTTTCGTTGCGTAGCTGGAGCGAAAATGGTTGATCTGGTCGGCGGACTGGGCTTGCGCGGCGTGAATTTGCTCCGCTGTCTGGGAGCGGAGGGTTTCGAGTTCCTTCTTGTACGCCTGGGCTTCGCCTGCGCTGACATAGCCACGCAACCCAGTATTCGCCGCGACGCCAGAGCCCTCCTTGGGCTCCACGAAGAGTTTGAGGTCGGGTTCGAGATTCGGCTGGTTGCTGATTTCGGTGAGGAGAAACGTATAGACGTGGCCGCTCGCGGTGATGAGGTTCAGATTGCTGCGGATGCCGGCCTGGGCCGGATGCACGTAGCAGAGGTTGTGCGCGCCATTGATAACCCAGAATTCCTTGTCGCCGGTGGTGAAATCCAGGATCTCCTCGTCCTCGGGTAGGACGATGAGCGTCGAAAACCGGAGTTTGGCGTGGACGGGAACAATGTCCTCCTTCGAATACTTCACGACACGCGCGGCCGCTTCCGTCGCGGCGTGCGTGGGTGAAGCGTGGAAGACGGCTGCGCCCAAAGCGAGAACAGCGAACAGCCGAAGGGAAAATCTATGCGAGTGAGGGGGAGAGATTTGTTTCATTGATTTGCTCCTTTTGAGATGGATTGGTCTTGCTTGAAACTTTGGTGGTGATCGGAAAAAAGCTCTGCAAACCACTGCACGCCGAGAATGACTGCGGTGGTGAATCCCGCGAGCGCGAGGGGCAGGAACGTGTAAAGGGGATCGCTCCCCGACATCCAGGATTGAGGTGAGCAATGAACAATCACGGGAGCCCTGCCGCCAAGATTTCGAGGCCTTTTTCGAATCCGTAGACCTCAAATGCCTCTTTCCGTTTCTTGTTGTCGTAGGGATCGTTTGTGTAGAGCCAATAGCTCTTGGGATCGACATTAAGATTGGCAACCTTCGCCAGCTCTGGCGTCTTAATCAGGAATTGCTGTTTGGGGATGAGACCCGAGATGAGATCGACTTCCGTCTCGTTCAGGTGGAACTGGCGACGGTAAAGGTCGCGGTCCATATCGGGATTCGCGAGGAAGATTTTCGTGGCGCAGCTCTCGATGATGACGTCGAGGATGTCCGAACGCTTGAGTTCGTCGAGGGATTGGGTCGAGAGGATCATGGCGGCGTTGTGCTTGCGCCAGGTCTTGAGGGCCTCGACGACGTATCGCTGGATGGCAGAGTTTTTCAAAAACACCCACGCCTCGTCGATGAAGAAGGCCTTGAAAACGGAGCTAATCTGCCGGTCGGCAATGACCGCGTTGGCGCGATGCAGGATGTAGAAGAGCAGCGGTTCCAGAAGTTCCGGGTACTGGCTCATGCGCTGGAAGTCGAAGCACTGGAAGCGGGAGAAGGAAATGGTGTCTTCGGCGTTGTCGAAGAGGAATCCGAACTGGCCGCCGCGGGTCCACTTCAAGAGGCGGCTCGCCATGTCATGGCCTAGTGTGTTCGCGAGCACGCCCAGCGTGCGCAGCGCCGGGTCCACCTCGTAAAGGTTTTCCACCTGATGAAAAAGATCGCGTTCGGTGGCCGGGTCGAGGTCGCCCGCGCGCTGCCCCTGTATCAGGACTTTCAGGAAGAGAGCGAGGAAATCGAGGTTTTCCTTCGTCGGTGGCAACGAGAACGGGTTGATCTTGAAATTCTCGGATTCGAGGCCCACGCGAATGTACGAGCCGTTAAAGAGCTGGGTAAGGCTTTCAAAGCTGCCGCCCAAATCGAAGATGAACGTGTGCGGATCGTATTTCTGGAGACTGGTGATGAGGAAATTCAAAAGGAAACTTTTGCCCGCGCCCGTTCTGCCAAGGATCATGGTGTGGGCAACATCGCGGTAATGGAGATTTAGGAAGTACGGGGTGTGGTGGTTGGTCTCGAGGACCGCGAGATACTCCTGCCGGAGATGTGAATTGCGAGGCTCGCCACAGTGGGGGGTGAAGAGAAACGAGAAATCCGCATAGTTGGTGTTGAGCAAATACAGGGAACGCAAGTTGTGAACGTGGTTGCCGGGAACCGCCGCGAGAAAAGCATTCAGCAGGTTGTATTTTTCTTCATAGAGCTGGGCATCGTGAACGCTGAACACCTTATAGAAGTCGGCGCATGCTCGGTCGACCTTGGCCATGTCGAGGTCGTAAATCACGACGGTAAGGGAAAACTGGCCAAAGTAATTCCCGTGCAGCTCGATCTCCTTGATGCCTTCACCGAGTTCTCGGACTTGGGATTCCTTGGAATCGTCGAGGAGCACATCTTGTGTGGGAGTGTCGTTGAGACTGACTTGGCTCGTGAACGAACGCTTGGTGTTGTGGAAATGGCGGCGCTTAGCCTGAATGACCCGGCGCATCTTGCCGGAATCTTCCTTTCTCCATTCCGTGACAACGTAATAGTTCGCTTCCACTTCGAGCAGTCGTTTGAAGATGAGCGGAAAGCTCTGTGCGGTAGGTTCCTTGAGAGTCAAAACTTTGACGTAGTAATCGTCTACGCGGAGATGTCCTCGATGACATTCAATGGGAGATTCGGGGAGGTAGTAGTCGAGAAAAGTGTCGTACTTGAGTTTGGCAAGTTCGAGTTTGATGGGATCGAAGTTGAGCGTTCTCTTGAGAATGCGGAAGGCCTCTTGCTTGTCGAGCATGCGGACAGGAAGGAAGTCGCTGACCTGGAGGATAAAGCTGCGAGCTTTTTGAAGCAGCACGGCCTCGGCATTAGAAACTTGTTGTCCAAGAGCGACAACGTGCTTTTGGGAACAAAAATGCGCTTGCAGATCGGCGAGGGCCTTTTTCGGGTTCTTCGGAAACTCCGCAATCGCGCCTCCAAGCTTATGCACAGTCTGCAAACCCTCGTACAGCAGCACGTAATAGACGGACAGGTAAAACAGAGTGTCGGCCTTGCTCCCGAGATACGCGATGCGATTCTTAATCGCGGTGTCTACGATTGAGTTGCCATAGAGCTTGTAGGGGATGGTCTCGTTGTTGCGCTTGAAGAGGTATTGGTAGACGCGGTAGTTTTCGTCGAACAGTTTCAAAGCGGATTCGAGACGTTTCGTGAAACCGTCAAGCGAAGCGGCGTCGAGACACTCGTAATCGACGCCGCGCACTTCGATGATGACGCCGACTTCGCCGGTCTTCGTAAGAAAGATATGGGGACCAACGAAGCCGTAGAGATTGACCTGCTCGCTGAGGGAGCCGGTCTCATTGTAGTTTTTGAAGATTCGGTTAAGCCTGAGCATGGCCATCCCTTCGGATGACAACTGGAGTGAACTTCATGGGGTCGTACTGGGCACGGAGCCTTGCGGCCGTCAGCAGAAATCGTAGAATCTGCGGATCGGTCTGTGTGGCCCAGCGGGCCATGAAGTAGAGCAGCAAAAACATCAGCAACCCACCGAACAAGCTGTTGAGCAGGTTGAAGGTGGCCGCGCCAAGACACATGGCAAAGAAAAAGAGTTTTCGCTCGGCCCCGAGGATCGTCAGTGGCCGCGACAGCGACCGATGCACTCTGTTTATTCGTCTGCCTTCTGGCATTTGCGTCTCCCTCGGGGGCGGGGGCGATTTAGCTGCCGGGGAAAAGCCACGACAGGAAATTAACCGCTGCGATGGCCATGCCGACGCCGAAGAGCACGCCGGCAAGAACGCGTTTCGAGCCGCCTTCACCGAAGGCGAAGGTGAGGCCGGCCACGACGATTGCAACGAGCGAGAGGCCGCGCGCGATGGTGCTGGTGAAGGCGGTCTGGAGCACGCTGACGGCGTTTTCCCACGGCGAAGTTCCTTGGGCGAACGCAGGAGAGGCAAGCAGGAGGCCGATCGCCAAGGCCGTCACGCCGTGGACGACATTTGAAAATAAACGATTGCGGGTGGTTTTCATGGAACCTCACAATTAGATTTTCGAAGTACACGATCCCCGAGGGGAGTTCACACGGTCCCGAGGGAAGAGCGCAGATTCCCGATGCGGTTTCCCCGCTCCTCCGGCTTCCGCAGATGCCGCGAGCGATCCCGCCGGGGAGCCCGGCTAGCGGGCCTGGCCGTTCCGAAGGAAAGCACCGGCGGCAAAGACTCACAAACGTTTTGCCGTTGGTGCCGGAAGTTCCGTGTGAACTCCCTCTCTATAGCTAATCAGCGGAAGGAGAAAAAAACGTGTCGCGGAAAAGCGAAAATATATTTCGAGGTGCCTGCGACACGGTTCCGAAAAAGAAGGGTCACGGGGGGAAACGACAACAATGGGGGAGGAAGACTTCACGGACGCGTCCGGTGGCCTCCGCTCGCCAGTCTTCGGAGCTTGCCGAGAAGCCGCTTGAGCCGCTGACGTTCGGCATTCGAGAACGCACCGTTTTCGGTTCCGCCTTCGAGCTTGAAGGAGATAAGGAGATCGAGTTCGCCGGGGGTGACTGTTCCGGCTGCAACCGCGCGGCCGAAAAAATGCCGCAGCAAGGCGGCACGCTCGAAGGAGTCCGCGGCGGATTCCGAGGAGTTGGTTTCCCGAGGATCCTCGGACCGGGGCGCTTCGAGCGGAGACTTGGCTTCCCGGGCCGCCCACTCGAACGTGGAGCGGCGCACCCTCCGGGCAATGGCCCACGCGAGATAACTATGACGTTCCGCCAGACGCGCGGAAGCGAGGTATTCGAGCAGCGCGCCGAGGGCTTGCTGCGCGGTGTCTTCTCGGGAGAGAGCGGAATAGCGTTGGCGCACGCGGCGGACGGTAGAGTGCAGCACGGGGAGAAACAAGAGAACGAAGACGCTGTCGGCAACGCTGCCGGGAAACTGCGTCCGCGCCTCAAGCAGTTCGAAGAGAAGTGGGTCTGACGCCGAATTTCCATTCAGTGACTGGAGGTGCAACAGGAGATCGCCGACGGTCGGGAAGGCCGCGAGATGCGGACCCGAGCGGAGAACGATGCGGTGGCTTTCGTGGTTCTGGGGGTCGCGAAGTTCCGTGCGAAGTTTTTCCTCAATCAGGCAAAGGGGGCAGCGGCAGTTGGGGCTCTCGTTCATGACCGGTCTCCAGGCGTTCGGGAGTACGGTGACAGAACGGGGGACAGGCTCTGCCGTATGGGCCTTTCGCGGGGACGCCGCGAACCGCATCCTGCGGGTGCACATCGTGAGTAGGAAGGTGCCGCGTGTGTTGCGATTTCGGAGTTTGGCCGGGATCCCGGCCAACACAGCGCCACAAAGAACAAAAAAAAGGGCCCCCGGCGAAGCCGGGAGGCCCTTTAGACGGCCGCAGCTAGTACGGAATCTCGTCCGACCCTTCGGGCGCTTGCCCCGCAGCAGCGGAAGCAGCCGCTTCCGGCTGGGGTTCGCTGCGATCGAGCTTGCGCACGACGTCGGCGCGGATGGACCACGAAGTGATCTTGGTCGTCGCCGACTTCTTGCCCTTGCCGTTCGGCCGCTCGTAGGTCGAGCTGACGAGTTCGCCTTCGACGAGGATATGCGAGCCTTTCTTGATCGCCGTGGCCACATGCTCGGCCAACCGCGGGCGAAATACCACCACCCGATGCCACTCGGTCTTGAAGGCCCATTCGTCCTCGGTGGTCTTCCAGGAGCGCTGGGTGGCGACGGAAAGAACGGTGAATTTCGCACCGCCATTCCGCGCTTGGCGTTGCTCCGGGTCGGCACCAACAAACCCGACGAGAGTTACCGCGTTTAAGTAGGACATAAAATTTGATTCTCCATTTTCTGCCCCATTTTCCTGGGGCACAAAAAAGCGAGGGCTTCTGCTTCCAAGGCGAGGGGCTGCATTCTAGGAGGGACCCAAAAGAAGCAGAGGGCGGAACCGAGAAAGCAGAAGACGCGAAGCCGCCGGACGCAGGAATTAGCCCGAAGCAGTGACCAGGAAAAGGAGTGGCAGAAAAATGGAGGCCTACGAAACGCGGGAAGCATCGGTTGTGGGGGAAGGGGACCACGTGAGCAACGGCTGCTGGAATAGCGGAGGAAAAGCAGATGACGCCTTCGCCATGCGGCCGGAAGCCAGGCGGGTGGGACTCTGGTCGCGAACGGCAACGATTCAGCATCGTATCGCGAAGTGGGAAGTAGGCAGCGGGGAAAGGGTGAAGCCTGCGGGCGCAGGAATTAGCGGACGGAGTGGCGAGGGAAAAGAGCGGCTGAAAGAGGCGGTCTAGTGGTCTCAAGAAGAATCGGCATAAGGACCAGGATCACGGCGGGGAAAACGGATCACAATTCAGGTGCTTGCGAAATACGCGCAAGAGGGGCGAGTGAACTCTCATTGCGACTAGCCCGTCAGCGGAGGCGGTCCCGAGCCACGCTGCAATAATGCGGGTCGAGTTCGATTCCGAGGAAGCGCCGGCCAAGGAGCTTCGCCGCGAGCAATGTCGACCCCGAGCCGCAAAACGGATCCAGGACCACATCCTGCAGCCGCGAGAAGGACTCGATGATCGGCGTGAGAATACGCAGGGGCTTTTGCGTTGGGTGCAGCCAGTTGCCGGAATAGTTCCAGGCGAGCACATCCGGAATGCGCACAGCGGGTAGAGCGGGATTGCCCTTGGTCAGCAGGTAAGCGTTCTCATGGTGGTAGCGCAAGAACCGCTCCTTCGAGGCATACGGCTTGGTGAACGTCAGGTGGCCGCCGAGATGAAACCCAGCCGCACGCCACGCTGCGATGAACTTGTCGGCGTGCGACCAGCTGTAGAAGGTGACGCAAAAGGAATCGCGGCGGAGGACGCGGAAGATTTCCGCAAACGCGGGCACGAGCCAGGATGCGTCGGCGTCGTTGGCGATTCGCCGGCCGGTGCGGTCGCAGTAGCGCACGAGATAGGGCGGATCGGTGAGTACGAAATCGGCACAGCCTGGGGCGATGCTCCGCATGATTTGGACGCAATCGCCCAGCAGCACCGTATCTTTGATGTGTTCGTGGACGGACTGCGTCGTCGGTATTGGTTTGGCTTGCGCGGTATTCATGAGGGTTCTCCTGTTTCGGGGAGCTCTGCTCCCTTCACAAGGCGCAGCGGGAGCAGGGACCGAAACACGGAAAACAAGCGAAGCGATGGGCAAGTCCAGCCGGAACGGGCCGCACGCTTGAATGACACAGCTTTTTTGTGGCGCGAGAGCTGCTAGAGACGGCGGTAAGCGTGCAGTTTTAGCGGGAGGTGCCCATTGCGGAGCGGCCAGGCATGAGCGCAAGACAAGCGGTCAATGAGACGCAGATCCATACAACCGGAAAGTGAGTCGTTTGGCTGGGCTGTCGAGGCGAATCGACGGCTGGCGGACTAACCTTCGACACGCAGAGGCTGGGCCGTAGATTCGTCACGCGATTTGACCGCAATCAGATGCGGCTGCGGCTAGGTGAAGTTCCAGACTACTCAGTCTTTTGGTATGCTCGTGGCGGGAGGGTAAACCTATGACGGCTCCTGAAGCGAAACTCGAATACCGGATCGAGCGGGAAGGCGACAAGTTCGTGGCGATCGACTCGGACGAAGAGACCGTAGGCGTCTTCGACACCGAGGAAGAGGCCCAAGCGGACATTACGCGCGCGAAAAAAGAGGACGCCATCTGGGAACGGACCAAGGAGTTGATGCGCCATTCGGTTCGGACGATCATGGCGGAATTTGACGTGGAGATGGAGACGGCGCTGCACTGGGTCAATGCCGGCGCGGGAATCACGATACTCGGTATGGACGAGGGAGACGAGGAGCCCAAGCGTTGAACGGGAAGTCTGCGGATTCCGCGAAGAACTTCCCGTGATTTACGAGAGCAATAGAAGCATCAGGCGTCGCCCTTTGCTTTTCGCGCCTGCCATTGACCCTGTTTGCCGATCAGGGCTTCAAGTTCCGCAGCATAGATTTCCGCGCGCTCATAGAGGCGCGCGTTTTGGATGGCCACGGCTGCAGAAATCGCGAGAGATTCCACGACGCGGAAATGTTCCGTCGTGAAGGCACCGGGACGCGAATGGCCGACCGAGAGTAGGCCCAAGACGCGTTCCGAAGACGGACGCTCCGTTGAGGCGATGAGCGGAACACAGATCCAGGAGCGCACACCTTGGAGGACGCCCGCATCCTCCCAATCCCTTTCTTCCGACGTATCGAGAACGAAGACACTTTTTCGCGCGATCCGGACGCGTTCGAGGAAGGTATTCCGCTGGCCCTCGAGCATTTGCACGGTCTTCGCCGATGTGCGGGCCACGTAGAGACAGTCGTCTTCGGTCAAGATCACACTGGCGGCCTCGTAGGGGACAACATCGAGCAAGGAAGCCAGGAGCGTATCGAGCACTAGGTCCATGCTCAGATTTTTCGTGAGCGTGAGGGTCGAGAGCCGCAACGCCTCGGCTTCGGCGCGGGCCGCCTCGGCCGCCGCGAGGTGCTTGGCGATGTCCAGTTCTGCCTGCTTCCGCTCGGTAATATCCTGCGCGATGCCAACCAGTCGCAGAGGGACTTCGTCGGCGCGACCGGCCCGGCTGCCCTTGCTCCAGATCCAGCGAGAAACGCCATCCGCCCGCACGATGCGGAACTCTTCATCGAACTTTCCAGTGCTGCGGGCCTCTGCGAGCTTCGCTAGAAAGCGGGCGCGATCCTCCGGGTGGACCAAGTCTTTGTAGGACGAAGGATTCTCGCGGATCTCCCGGAGGGAGTGCCCGGTGACGGCCTCGTAGGCATTGTTGACCAAGATGAGTTCGTTGGTGTCCGCTCTCAGCATCCAAACCACCTCTTGCACATGGTCGGTGACTTCTTGGAGGAGCTCCTGGCTCTGCCGCAGCGAGGCGTCGGCCACCTGGCGTTCCTTGCCGGCATGAAGCAGGTAGTAAGCATGCAGGGCGAGAGTGCAGACGAGAATGAACGGAATGACCGCCAAAAAGAGCCGTGATTGCTGGTCGGCCACAACTAGGGACAAGGCGAAGAAGACAATCCCGAGGATCAGAAGGGAAAGTGAGGTGATCCAGAACCACCGGGGAGGAGGTTCCGTGGGCAAAAGCGTCTTCGGAAGGAACGAAGCCATAGGGATGCGAGAAGAGCTGACCGAAGAAGCTGTGTACGATTCCTTTTTGGTCTCGTGGGCGTTTGGTAGCCATGCTACGCGCCGCTGTTCCACGGAGTCAAGGCGAGACTACAGGATGTGACGCTATTGCCTGGGAATCAATCTTTCGGTGGCCAGCGCTGCGCGCCATGAATTACGTTGGCTATTTCAACCGCCTGTTCCAGCACTCTGTAGACGACTACAAACGGGAGTGAAGGCAGAGGGAGTTCGCGCGTGCCCTCCACACGGCCTGCTTTTCCCCGATTAGGAAAGGATGCTAGAGAGCCAGCGCTCTCGTAAATTGTTCTCACTACGCGTTCTGCAGCGGATGGGTTTTCTTGGCGAATGTACTGAAATATGCGGGATAGGTCCTCGGCGGCGGTAGGCGACCAACGGACTTGCATTTAGGAGCGGAACATCTGCTCGATTCGAGCGCCCATCTCTTCGTGGGTGAGGAACTCGCCGCGGTCGAGTTGGTCCAGCCCTTTCTTTACTTGCTCTCTGAACCATACATCGTGGTCAACGTAGTGTTCGACTAGTTGCTGGACGTATTCCGCAGGGCCGCTGTTGTTCTCTTTCGCAGCCCGGTCAACCCGCGCTTGGATCTCCGGCTTTAGGTGGACTTCCATGTTTGTCAGTATGGCTACCGTAGCACGGAGTGTCAATCCGATTCAGTGCTTAGCTTGCTCGGAAAAAGGGCGCATCTTATGTTCAGCGGCTACGTCAACCTGGGCGGGGCTAAAGAGATCGAGTATCAGCGTAGGAACTCCGCGGCGCAGGCTCAAGAAAGAAGGCCAATTCTCAACACGTACTAAATATCCGCGGCTTCGTGATCCTTACCTTCGAGACGCTTAAAGCGTGGCATGAAGGAACGTACTTCGTTCACTATCCTCCCCGGGTCCTGTCCTAGACCAACCGAAATCATAATGGCAGCAGTCAAAGACGGTGTGTTCTTTCTCAGCTCCAGGAACCCTATGTACTTTTCACTGTAGCCGCTTCGTTCAGCTACCTCCTTTTGGGTGAGCTTCAGCTTTCGGCGAAGCTGGCGAAGTATGGTTGCGAACGCAGCCCGCACCACGGGGTTTTGGGGATGCGGTTTCTTGCCCGTTTTGGCCGTCTTCTTTGCCATAAACGAGCCAATAATGAGATGTTGTAGAGTATAGTTCCAGGAAGTATACTATCCGTCGCGCGGTGATTTTGGAACTCAACTTGCTATGGCGCGGGCCGGGGAAGAGTCACTTTTATTGGCTCTCGCGCCGTCTGCGATTGGCAGGCAGGAGACTTTCGACGCGGCGGACGAGGTCGGCACCGGTGATGTTAAGAGCTCTCGCGATTTCAAGGATAGCGGTGAGCGATGGGCTATATTTGCCTCTTTCGAGAAGGCTAATGTATTTCGGATGGTATCCGCTGTCGAAAGCGAGTGTCTCTTGCGTGATTCCCCGTTCTTCTCGCAAGGTGATTAAGACGCGGGCGAATGCCCTTTTTTCGAGGTACGCACGGTCGTCAGAGCTGCCAAGGCGAGCCATCAATGTCGAAATATTGGCTCAGCTCAATGCATGGTTCCACAAACTATACTATCCATCAATTAGGCCGCGTAAATGTTGGCACCCTTCGTCGGGGGTGGGATGGTAGCCATGTCGAGCTCCTTTCCTGCAGCCCGCTATCCGGCCCTTCAGCTTCGCAAAGACAGAGCGACCACGGATGCCGTCTCTGGGGACGCGATTGCGCCGGTCGATGACCCCTCCGACGAGGCGCTCCTTGCCCGGATGTGCGCAGATGATAAGGAGGCCTTGGGCCTTCTGTTCCGCCGGTACGCTCGGCTGGTCCACAGCATCGGCAAGAGAATTCTCCATGACTCTGCCGAAGCCGAGGACTTTGTGCAGGAGCTTTTCCTGCATCTTTTTCGGAAGGGGCACCTGTACGACTCTTCGAAAGGACCCGCGCGCGGCTGGATCGTGCAAACGAGTTATTACCAAGCGCTGCGCCGCAGGGTTCACCTCAGCACCCGCCCGCACTATGGGTCGCTGGAATTTGACGAGTTGGAAGCCAGCGATATGACAGCACCAGTGATGGCCGGATACGACCGGTCGGGCGAGGGGCTGTTCGGCAGAGTTCGCTGGCGGGAACTGATCGAGTGCTTGACCCCCGAACAGTGGGAGACCTTCCGGCTGCATTTTTATGAAGGCTATACCTTCGCCGAGATTAGCCAGATGAGGAACCAGACGGTAGCCAGCGTGGTGCACCATTTCTACCGGGGCCTCGACCGCTTGAGAAAGCATATCTTCGCCAGTGAATTGCACGATCGCTAAACAATGTGATAAAGATGGAGGCGTCAATAGAAAGCCAAGGTGCGGTGTCGTATGAGTCCGCATGAAGAGTTTCTGGAATTATGCGCGGCTTCGACCGCCGGTGAATTGACCAAGGAAGAGAGCCGCAAGCTCGACGACCACCTATTGGGGTGTGCCGCCTGCCGAGAGGTTCTCAAGCAGCTCCAGGAAACAGTAAGAACGGCGGTCCCGGCTATCGCCGCTGGACTACCTCAGGATGACCCGCAGCCGGATAAGTCCTGGTCTCAGGACAAGGCGGAGGCGGCGCTGTTTGAGCGCTTGTCCAAAGATGACAGTCGAGCCGGCTCCCGAAAAACCCCAAACGATGTAATCGATGGTTCGGAGCCGTCCCATCGGGGTGCCTATTTTCCCTCCCGTTTCGGCTGGGGGCAGCTATGGATGACCTACGCTGCCGGTATTTTGCTGTTCCTGGCGCTGGCGATTTCAGCTTACCGCGTGGGCCTGCGAAGAGGTGTAGAAGTCGCAACGAATGTGCCGGCAGCGCAAGGAAAGGGAAGCGACTCACTCGAGGAGCAACTGAGCGACCTGAGCCACGACCGAGAAACCCTGCGCGCACAGCTTGCCTCGCGCGACAAAGCGATTGACGATCTGAGGCAGCAGGTCGAGCGCCTGAAAGCTGCGGAGAGCGAACGCGTTGGGCATTCCGCTTCGGCACAAAAGGAGCAGGAGAGCCGTTTCGCGGAGGAAGCGGCGAGCGCGAACGCTCGTCTTACGGACTTGCAGAAGAAACTCGATTCTGAGGAAAAGGCACGTTCGGATGAGTCATCGCGAGCCATTGCTCTTGAGGCAAAGGTCGGAGAGCTGACGCAGCGATTACATGAGCGTGACGAAACCGTTGCGGCGCAGAATCGCCAGCTACAAAGCCGGGAAGGGGCCATCGATCAACAACAGGCTAAGCTTGCGGAACAGCAAGAACTTCTGGACCACGACCGCGACATTCGAGAATTGATGGGGGCGCGAGACCTGTATATCGCCGAGGTTCTTGATGTTGGAAAGGACGCGGCAACGAAAAAGTCTTACGGGCGCGTTTTCTTCACAAAAGGGAAATCCCTGATTTTCTATGCCTACGATCTCGACCGGCAGCCAGGTTTAAAAAAGGCAAGCACGTTCCAGGTTTGGGGTCAACGCGGAAGTGACCGAGAACAGGCCTTGAGCTTGGGTGTTTTTTACGAGGATAGTGTTTCCAAGAAACGATGGATCCTGAAATTCGACGATCCGGAGAAACTTGCGCAAATCGACGCGGTTTTCGTGACGGTGGAACCGAACGGCGGCAGTTCCAAGCCAAGCGGTAAGCCCTTTCTCTATGCGTATCTGAAGGTCAATGCCAACCATCCTTAAGCGATAACGCTCCGGCCCTCCTTGCAGAAACCCATCCATCGAAAGGCAGTCGGCGGCAAGAAACTTGGGTTTCGCATGAAAACACCAACAAGGGCGTGTCATCACGCGCTAGGAGGATTTTCGTGCGACTGAACCGAGGCATGTGGCTTTTGGTTTGTCTATTTCTTGCAGCTAGTGCGAGCGTAGCGCAGTCACCGAATGGGACGATCAGCGGAATCGTCCTCGACCCTTCGGGCGGGGTTATTGTCGGCGCTGACGTATTGATCATCAATAATGCTACGGGAGTTCAGTATCCGGGCAAGGTGAACAGCGAGGGCTATTACGTGGTGCCCAATATTCCTCCAGGGACATACCGCATTCAGGTTTCAAACACTGGATTCAAAACGATCATTAAGCCGGACATCATCATTCACGTTGAGGACGCGCTCGCCATCAATTTCACATTGCCGATCGGGGCTGCGTCCGAAATAGTGACCGTGGAAGGTGGTGCGCCACTGGTGAACACGGAAAATGCTTCCGTAGGTACGGTGATTGACCGCAATTTTGTGGAAAGCCTGCCGCTCAACGGGCGCAGTTTCAATACGCTGCTACAGTTGACGCCGGGAGTAGTTATTGCCCCTAGCGGCGCTTCCGCAAACAACTCTCCAGGACAGTTTAGTATCGCTGGTCAGAGAACAGACGCGAATAACTTCACCGTTGATGGCGTCTCTGCTAATTTCGGCGTAGGTGCGGGCAGCACGCCGGGTTCCTTAGTGGCGGGTTCGGGAACCGGCACGGCGCAAGCGTTCAGTGCTCAAGGCGGCAGCAGCAGCTTAGTTTCTGTGGACGCTTTGCAAGAGTTTCGGATTGAAACATCATCCTTTGCACCAGAGTTTGGCCGTTCCCCGGGTGGACAAGTGGTTCTGACGACGCGGTCCGGAACAAATGATCTTCACGGTGGCGTCTTCGACTATTTCCGCAATACGGTGCTGGATGCAAACGACTGGTTTAACAACGCAAGCATTCCGGCATTACCGAGAGCCCCTGAGCACCTTAATGATTTTGGCGGTTTCTTGGGGGGACCAATTTGGAAGAACAAGACCTTTTTCTTTGCCTCGTACGAAGGGGCTAGGCTCAGGCAGCCTCAAACTACGACGCTTGAGGTCCCTTCGACTTACGCTCGAACGCAAGCGCCGACAACACTGGCACCGTTCTTGGACGCTTTCCCACAACCTAATGGTCAGCCTACGTCGCCGACGGCTTACATCGCGCCGCTCACAGCGAGTGTGTCCAACGCTTCGACCCTAGATGCCGGGAGCATTCGGATTGATCACCACTTCAACGACCACTTCTCGATCTTTGGTCGTTACAACGATGCCCCGTCTGCTGTTACGAATCTGAACGTGACTATCCCTAACAACCCGGTGACCATGACAGTGAATACCGCAACGGTGACCCTGGGTGCGAATATGTTGTTGAGCACGCAGATATGGAACACGATTCGCGGTAATTATTCGACGCAGACTTCTGCAGTTGCGTATGCACTAAACTCGTGGGGCGGTGCCGTACCGATCCCTGCACAAGACTTGCTGGGCACTTTGCCTGCGGCAAATACCCTCGCGGACTTCCTGCCTTTCGACACATTCTCGTTGTATTTTGTTGGCCCATCGACGACAAGTCGCGCCAGGCAGCTGAATTTCGTGGACGACCTCGCATGGACCGTCGGCTCCCATCAGTTGAAATTCGGCGGAGATTATCGAGCCATTTACCTCGACATGAATCCTGCCCAGAATAGTCTTCAGTACTCTGTCGCCTCAATCCAAGATTTCATATCTACAGGGCAAGCGACTCTTGTGGCTCAAACCGCAAAGCGCGCACAATTTCTGACTCGCACATTGTCGTTGTACGGTCAGGACACGTGGAATATGACTCAAAGACTTACGTTGACGTACGGGCTTAGATGGGAGTTGAGCCCAGCGCCTTCAGCGCGTGGCGCGACAACACTGGCCTCTTGGAAGAACGTGAATGATCCCTCGGAACTTGCTCTTGCGCCGGCTGGAACTGCTTTGTGGAATTCGACGTATGGGAACTTCGCACCACGTTTGGGAGTGGCTTATAGATTGACGGCGGGAGGAGATTTTGTGGTGCGCGCCGGCGGCGGAGTGTTCTACGACCTTGGCGTCGGGGAAGCCGCACAACTTGGAAGTACATTTCCAAATTTCGCGTCCGCAATCCCCGCCACTGTGGCGCTTCCGCTGGCTAACCCAGCGCCATACCTGCCTGCTCTTTCGCTGCAACCCCCATTTCCGCCGAGCACGCAGGGCTACTCCCCGGACTTAAGGCTTCCTCGCTCGTATCAATGGAACGTGGCGCTCGAGAAGTCCTTGGGGGGTAAGCAGACCATTTCGGCAACTTATGTAGGCCAAGCTGGGAGAAATCTTCTGAGGCAACAAGCGCTGTTTCAGCCGAATCCTAGCTTTCTCGGTGATTTTCTTTTCTGGCAAGAAGATGCGTTCTCGAACTACAACGCGCTCCAGTTGCAATATCGTGGATCCGTTACATCCCGCATGCAGGCTCTATTGAGCTATAGCTGGTCCCACTCCCTTGACAATGCGTCGAATGATGTTGTCGCTGGCCTTTCGGGCAACGTGATTTCAGCAGCTAATGACTATGCATCATCGAGTTTCGATGTCCGGCAAAGCTTCTCCGGAGCAATCATTTACGCGATTCCCGGGGCGCGTAAGTATAAACCTCTTTCCCTGCTGACTAGAGACTGGTCCATCGACACGGTTGTTGTCGTCCGTACCGGCTTTCCGTACAACGGTGTGATTCTGTTTGCATCACCAGACCTAGGAGGGACTGCAAGGTCTCGTCCGGACCGTGTACCCGGGCAACCGCTTTATCTTTACGGATCGCAGTGTGTGTCCGTTTTTCAATCATGCCCTGGCGGAAAGGCTTTGAACCCAGCCGCCTTTTCCATTCCATCGACTCCCCGGCAGGGCACCGAGGGGAGAAATGATATTCCTGGTTTTGGTTTGAAGCAGATTGACTTGTCGCTCGGTCGAAAGTTTCCAATTACGGAGAGACTGAATCTTCAGTTTCGGGCCGATGCATTCAATCTATTCAACCACCCTAATTTCACGAACCCTCTTGGCTTTATTGAGTTTGGCACAGCTTACTTGAAGTCTGGTTCGTTGTTGAACCAATCGCTTGGAGGATTGAGCCCGTTGTTTCAGGAAGGTGGCCCCCGCTCGCTCCAACTCTCGCTCAAGTTGACCTTCTGACGGACCATGGCACCCGGACAGGGTATCTCTCGGGTTTGGAATTGGGGCAGGAAGCTCGACGGGAAGAAGTATGGTTCTTCCTTACAGATTCCTCGTTTGATCCTTACTTTTTTCTTTCTGGTGGCTACATGCGCCCTTCCTTTCCCGGGGGGCAGTTCGGCGGCGCAGTGGAGTGTACCGGTTACGCCCCCAGGAGGCAGTCACTTAATCTGGTACGAAGCGAAGGCCGACCCGGAAGACGCGAATAATCTGATTGTCTGTGGGACGAAGCGAGAGGCGCAGGGCAACGCGTACTATGGTGTCGTGTACGCGTCCAGCGATGGAGGGGAGAGTTGGAAACTGGTACTTGAGGACCGCAGCAGTACGTGGGTTACAGAACACTCCTGTGCGTTTGGCCTACGACACTTTGTGTACTTCATTTCGGAAGCTTCCAAAGTAATTGATGGCGAACCCCACCATAAGCTCGGGACAACCCGTATCTTTGTTTCTTCTGACGGAGGCCAGACTTGGGTCGAGTCCGCTCAAACCGGCTGGGCAGATTTTTCTAGCTCAGCAGTGTCCAACCCTCGCGGGAGCAGCATTCAGAGACTATATGTTTTATACAATGGTCATACCAAATCCGATAATGAGAAAGGGCTTGGTAGTACGCTGGATTATTTCACGGTCTCGGAAGATGGAAGAAATGTAAGCGAGCGACAATCGGTTTCCGGTATGGCAGAGAGGAACTATCAGGGAGTCTACCCGAGTTCCTCCGTAGCGCTGAGTGATGGATCAGTCGTGGCGCTCTACGACGCACGCACGGTGTCTGTCGAGCCGAGTGGGACGGCAGGTCAGGAAATCGGAGTAGTCCGCTTTGATAATAGAGGTGCCTCAAGACCGATAATCGTTGCGAATCCCGGTATCCGGAACGATCTGCCGATCTGTCCTGAATCTCTCTCCAATTCTCTAGCGTATGACAAGGCCCATGACCTATTGTATTTAGCCTATAACGACATCGTTTCGGGCCACTGCGCTATCTTTATTGCCGATTCACGGGATGGAGGTAAAACGTGGTCTGCTTCTCGCGAAGTTTCAATATCTGAAGAAGCGCAGACATCCAAATATTTCCCAATTTTGACAGCCAATCGGGATGGTTTGGTGGGCCTACTGTGGAGGGCAAAACCCGAACACTCGCCGGATTGTTGGTATTTCTCGATTTCGCGCGACGGCCTGACATTTAGCCAGACGACTCCTCTCGCACCCTGCGTGAATATCGAATCGCTTGCCGATCAATCATCAGCGTATCTGTCAGCCATAATCCGGCGGCCGAAAGCAAACCAACCGATCGCTCTTGAGCTATTGACGTTCAGGGACGCTGTTATGAGAGTCGGCATCGCCGCGACAGCCGACGGCGTTTTCCATCCGTTCTGGACTACCCTGGGCGACGGCTCCGGTGAACTGCGTACGGCAAGGATTCTCTCGGACGGCAAGACGCGATCAATTTTCAACCGGCCCCTTCGCGCGTCTGAGCTTTCGGATATAACAGACCAGGTTACGTTACTTTACGGAGGCGAGCAGCGACTAGACAGAGAATCGCAGTCAGTCATGGTTGATATTTCTGTTCGAAATGACAGCGGCGTTTCGCTCCTCGGGCCCCTCGTGCTTAAAGTCGAGGAAGGAGGTTCAGATTTTGGGAAGGTAGAGTTGGTGAAGCGCGATCTTCGTGGGATTCTCGAAGATAACTACGTGGACATCTCTTCATCGGTTCAGGGCGTGTCACTGGATCCGGGGCAAACAACCTCACCTTATCATCTTATTTTTCATTTTGTGGAGGAGAGTACCTCTCACAAGCACCGAAATTTGATTCTGAGAGTAAAATTCAGGATTCTCAGTGGAAAATGGACATGATCTGACCGTGGGCGGATTGTCAGGTCGAGCTGGAGCCCGGTCCTTTTGGGATGTGTGGGCCCACGATGTTCACAGAAGGAAGTAAGCTAGTTGGAATATGGAGGAGCGTGAGCGTGAAAGATCGAGGACGCCCGATGTGGTCGGGCGTCCTCAACAGTTTGACTATTCGTCTGCCGAGTAGGCCGACGCCGTGCCTTGACCGATGTCGTTATCGGGCAGGACATCGCCCGGCTTCTCCATCGGGTCCTGAATCGCAGTCACAGCGTCGCCAAACTTCATAACTTCAGGTTTCTCGTATTTCATCGTCTCTTCCTCCTTAGTTCAGCTTCCATTCAATCCAATAGGATTGAATCTCTTTCTAGCGGTTTCCTAAGCGCGAGTTTCGGCCGATTGTGGCTTGCTCGAACTCTGCGGGTCGTATAGCGCGTTTTGGCAGTTCAATTTTCGGAGCCAACTTTCAACAGCGAGAGTGCGCATCACGCTTAGCAGCGGGATCTCCTGACCGCACCGAGCCTGACGTAATACTTCGAGAAACGCTTTGTTGTCGACCATTCCGAGCGAACTGCTGAGCATGTGCCGAGTCAGGTCTGCGAAAAGAGGCCAGTCGGCAACAATTGCGGCCATAGGTGCCCGTGCAACAAATGCCTTCCGGCTTCTGTTCAGAACTTCCTCTGGCACTATCCCGACTAGAGCTCGGCGCATCAACGAACGCCGCTGGCCTGGGCGGACTAATTGTTCCCGAGGGATCGCATAGATGAATTCCAAAAGGTCTCGGTCGAGGTAGGGATAGAGCTTTTCGTAGGGCGGTTCAGACGCCGAGACAAAAGACCCCAGTTGTCGTTGGAGTCCCGCGAGCGTCCGTAAATTTGCTTGGAAGCTTGGTGAAGAACCCCAGAGCTTTAACCTGGTTTCATATCCCCCCACAGCTGCCCGGTTGTGCTTCACAAACGTAGCGTTCAACCAAGGGACAGGGGATTTGTGCTTTGGCGCCCCGATAATTGCTGGAGGGAGAAATCCACGGATAGCTTCAAACAGCAGGTGGCACCAAGGTTTTCTCTTGTTTAAAGCCCAGAGCTTTAGTTGACGAGCTAGTATTGCCAATTGCCCCGTTGCCACCAGGTTGCAAAGTTCGGGTGTCGGTGTTGGCACGCCGCCCATAACTTCGTCGCCCCCGATGCCCGAAAGGACGACTCGATTTCCGTGGGAGGTGGTGTATGCTGCGAATTGGTTTCTGACCTTCTTGGAGCGATTGTCGACGCCGGGAGTAGCGGCAAAACGCTCCGTGTCAAAGTCAAATATAAAGGATTCTCGAGCACTGACATCGATGTGGCAGCCTGCACAGCCTCGCTTTTTTTCCACTCTAGTGAAGTAAGGACGTTCGTTCCAATTGGGTTCGGAATCGTTATAGTAGGAAATGGTATCGAGCCTAGGTGTTCCAGTGATTCCCTGAGCGATGAGGGTGTCGGCTATACAGACAATAGAAGAGGAGTCCATACCGCCGCTCAGTTCTGCGAGAATGGGGCTGTCCGAACGGAGTCTGCGGCGGACCGATTCCGCAAAGACCATGCGGAAATGCTCTTCATATTCGGCGTCCGAGCGGCAGCGGATTCTCTTGTCCGGATGGAAATTCCAGAACGTATTGATCGAATGCTTTCCCGCGCGTATGGCCACCGACGAGGAGGGCAAGACCGAATGAATCCCAACGTAAGGCGTGAGATGAACGGCAGGAGAAAACGAAAAGCAGCCGGCGATATACTCTTCGCAGAGCGAGAAACTCTTTCCGCCGAACAGAACAAGTGGATCGAGGATGGTGCTCCAGGTGACCTGGTCCTTGTCGAGCGAATAGTAGAGATGGCGCACACCGATAGGATCTTTCGCGAGGATTAGCGAACGGGTGTTGGCATCCCAGATCGAAAGGGCCCAGTCGCCCGTGAGCTTGGCGAGACAATCGGTTCCCCACTCCTCGTAAGCCGCTGCCACGATCGAAACGTCAGTGGAAGTAATGTCCAGGACGCGGCGTAACGACCGGATCAGTTCTTCGCGATTGTCCAAGCGGCCATCCCAGGTGATGACCGCGCCTGATTTCATGACGTGCGGCTGTGTTTCGCGGCGCGATTCATTAGTTGTGTGAAACGCGCCATATAGGATCCCGATGCTATTCTTTACGTAGGAGCCGCTATCATCCGGGCCGTACGGAGCGATGCTGGCCCTGACCTTTTCGAGATAGTCCTGCGCCACCGGTTTGCCGTCAAAAGTCCATTTGCCAAACTGAACGCTCATGTCTGTTTCCCTGTGATCTCAATTTTCAACGCGGCTCCGTCAGCACCTGTCCAGGACTAGGTACATCTCAGGTACGTACGGTTTGTCGTTGACCACGTGCCCGTCGACCTCAACCCATGCGTGAGATTTAAACGGCATGTGTCGAACGCCAATGGCCATCTGCGCCGGCACACCATATTCCTTCAGGAGACAAGCCGTGGCCGCAGACCGTTGCAGACAGAGCGCTTCCTTCCAATACCAAATGCACGCCATGTCGACTGCCGAGCAGATTCGTTCGACGGTGTCGGAAACCGGCGCTATTTTGCCAACAGGATAGTTGTGAACCTTTCGGTAAAGCGCTGCGAAATTGCCCCGTGTCACGTAAACATCGAACTGAATCAACTTCCAGTATGCGTTCAGAATGATCGACGACATGACGAACCTCCTTCGCTCTCAGACGGGCAATTCCAACTGGTCGCAGAGAAATGCCATGCGGTCCGTTAGGGCCTCAATGCGTTCGCTCAAAGGCAACACAGGGGAGTGACCGCGGAACTGGCTGTAGGCAAGAAAGATGGGATGCTCAGAGGCATTTGCCGCCTGCAGTCGTGCAGTCATCTTCCGAGCATGGAGCGGATTACAATTTCGGTCGGCGTCGCCGGAGACGAACATGGTTGCAGGGTAGGCGGTGCCCTCGTGCACCTGATGATATGGAGAATACTTTGCGAGGGCAGCGAAATCGGCCGGGTCTTCGGCGGTGCCGAACTCATCTTTCCACACATGCGCGTTGTCGAAGAGGTGGAACCGAAGCATGTCGAGCATCGGAACCAGGCAGACAACAGCACGAAAAAGGTCCGGGCGTTGCGTCAAGGCCGCACCCACCAGTAGTCCCGCGTTGGAGCCGCCGAAGATGGCTAGTTTGCTGCGAACGGTTCGCCCTGTTGTGATGAGCCACTCGGCCGCGCACAGAAAGTCGTTGTAAACGGTCTGGCGGTTGCGCCGCTTCGCGGAATTGTGCCACTCGACACCAAATTCTGATCCTCCACGAATGTTGGGCAGTGCGAATAAGCAGCCACGTTCAACCAGGAAGGCGACGAAGACACTAAACTGCGGTGTCATGGACCGACCGAACCCGCCGTAGGAAGTCATGATCGTTGGGTGCACGCCGCTGTCCAGGAGATCCCGACGGCCCATGAGAAACATAGGAACGGGTGTCCCGTCCCACGATCGGTACCAGATTTGTATGTGGCTGTAGTCCGATGACTCGAAAGGGATCGATTTCTGCGACCAGGGTATGCGCTTTCCGGAACTCTTGGAATAACGCTGGATGGAGACTGGCTTGGTGAACGACTCGGTTTCGAAGAGTACCTCATCGCTATCAGATGAACCGTCGAGTAGCCGAACAGTTTGATCGTCTCGAATCGATAGTTGACCTAGTTGTTGACCGGAGAAGTCAAATAGGAATACCTGATTCTTCAGGTCCTTTCGGTACAAAACGAGAATACAATTGCCAGCGATGCGCCAGCTGACGATGGGCGTGGTGCTCTCGGAAACGATGTCGATCCACTCATGTTGTCTGTCATCATGAAGACGGATTTCCACGATGCGTCGATTCGGCGCCTCGCGGTTCGTGATGGCAAGAATCCTGTCATCCAGCAGGCGGAAACCGAGGCTGTACTCAATTCTCTGAAATATCGCTTCTGTAGCACCTTCTCCCTCCATCGGTTTCAAGTAAATGTCCGTGAATGTCTTCTCGAGTGAACGATACACAATGAAGGCAAGACGATTGCGGTCCGACGCAAGACAGAGGCGAATTTGTTTATCCTCGCCCGCAAAGAAAATCTCCTGATCTTCGCTGGATGGTGTTCCCAGAACATGGCGGTATGCGGCACGGTAGAAAGAACGCTGCGCCTCCACAGCTTCGTGAACGTAGTAAAAACTCTTGCCGTCCGGCGCGAAAGCGAATCCCCGCAAATACCCGCGCGGGAGAAAATCGGGAAGGCGCTGCCGGGTTGCAATCTTGAGCATCTCAAAGGTTCCCGTTCTCTCTCCCCCTTCCTTCACTTCGTATAGAAGCAATTGACCGTCAGGGGAAACTCGCAGTGGTTTTACGGCTGTATATTCGCCGGTGCCTCGTTCGAGCGGATCAATCAACAGTTGGTCCTCGCCGTCTGCACCGTTGCGCATATAAATGCATGGCTGTTCCTGGTCGGGGAGGCGCTTGCGGAAAAAGTAACTGTCTCCGACTTTCTGGAGGGAGTCATAGGTTTCCACGGCGAGGAATTCCCAGATGCGGCGGCGGATGAGGTCGCGTCCCGGAATCGCATCCAAATAATTCCGCGCATAGCGCGTTTGCTCTGCGATCCAAACGCGCGTGCGGGGAGAGTCCTGGTCTTCGAGCCAACGGTATGGGTCTGCCACGGGAACGCCGTGCAGAAAATCCGTGACTACCTCGATGGGGGAATGAGGTGGAGGCTCCATCAGCTTGGGCATGGGACGCTCCGTTCCGCGAGCGCACGGGCTTCACGCTGCATCCGCCGCGTGAGACTGCGCAGATAGCCCGCAGCCCGCGGTTCCTCAAGTGTCCGCGGCTCGGCCCACAGATCGTTTCCCGCTGCGCAGGCGAACACAGCCACGAGAGGCGCAACTTCGAGAGCGCCGTGTATGTCGCCCTCAGAAACAAACGCGCGCCATGGCGAGGTATAACGAGCAATAAGCTGCGTTTCCTTTGAGTAGTCCTGCCCGAAGGTTCGCCGGTAATGTTCCAGAAAGTATTCGAAAGTGAGAAAGGGATGCCCCACAAAGGCCTCCGCCCAATCGAGAAACACGCAACCTGTGGGAGAACAAATAATATTTCCCGGATTGAGATCCAGGTGGCCAAGGGTGGTGGGGATGCTTGCCCCATCCAGAACCGCGAGCGCGTCCCGGACTTGTCCGGAGAGACAACGAAGCTCCTCGCCGGAGAGCGTCGCGGGGGGCATCTTGGTCTGACGTTCCATCAATTCCCCCATGGCCCGAAAAAAGGGCTCCACCAGATCCGAGAGCGCCCAGCCACGCAGGTCGCGGGCACCGGGGTCAAGGAGGTGCAGACTCCGGCCGAGCGAAGAGATCTGTAATTCGGCAATGTCTGCAGCCGCAGCCTCCCATGACGCGATCGCGGAGCAGTCGTTAAGAAGAGGTCCCTCCGCCTCTCGTGCAAGCCAGCCTTTCCACTCCGGCCGCGTGGCCATGATTTCTGGTAGGAAGCGAGAGAAGAGACGAGAGAGGGCGAGCGTGAGACGATATTCGCGCTGGTTTGGGGCGCCCACGGCCTTGAACCAAACGGCCGGCCCATCGGTTTCAAAGCGAATCAAGCTGAACGTGGGGCAGGCATTAAGCTGGCGGAACCTGCCGTTGAGATGAAGCCCGTGTGTTCCGATTTGCTCTTGCACCCACTGCTGAAGATCGGGGAACCAGCCAAGCCTTCCGAATGGTCCGCGCGTTGTGTCTTCCGGGTGGGCCATGGATTGCGCCATGGCCTGCTGCACCGCTTGAAAGTCACCAGGGTCGCGGAAGCCACTCTCGATCAGGCAGTCAACAGCCGCCCATTCCTTTTCGCGTGGAGTTTCGGCATCTGGCCCACAGGGTTCCATGATTTCGTGGCAGATTTGATCGGAGCGTGATACCGCAGGGGGAGCCTCCAGCGAAGACAGCGACACGGCGTCAATGCCGCAGGTTTTACTGAGAGCGGCGGTGAGGTGTTCCGCGACTCTTTGCCAACGCGGAATTTCGATCTCCGGAAGAACCCGATGCGTTCCCTCAAAGCCGAGAAGCACCTCGGGATTCTTTCCCCTCAGGAGCCTGAGGAGAATGATGCGGCGGGTCTCGCGTTCTTCGTGTGGATCAATGCGCACGGTGTTACTCCAGCTCAGGTGAGGGAATTGCTGTCGCGCACCGTCAGCAGGCGGTGCTTTTCAAGTGTTTCAAGAAACTCGCGCACGTCCGCTTCAACCGTTGCGCGGTCAATGCCGAACTCGCGGGCGAGTTGTTCCGCGATTTCAGGCTCCGCAGAGCCTTGCTTCAAGAGTTCCAGGATTCTCGATCCGACGAAATTGAGGCGGAACATCTGCCCGTGGAGGATGTCGAGGACGATACCGCCATCCTGGCTGTGCGTGGACCGTACGTTTTCCGCAACTCGCACGATTTTGAATCCTTCCCGCAGTTTGCGGTTCATTCGGATTCCACGCACATTGCCACTTGCGGCGTCCGATAGCCAGAAACATCGCAAACTGTTCGAGATTCGGTCATGGCTAGCGAATTCCCTAGGCAGGACAATAAGATACGGATAGCCGGAGACGAAACGAGCTTTGGGGGAGTGCGCGGATTCCGGGCCTAATCAGGCCCAAGCCAGTGAACCCGAGCCCGCCGCCCGTAGGAAAGGGCTCTGGATTTCCAGGCAGTTACGCCTCAGAGTTGCCGTCGCTTCCTGGAGTTGCCTTGACGTTTTCGTCGCGAACGATTTTTCCCGATTCGAGGACGATCACGCGATCCGCCCAAGCAACAGAAGAAAGGCGGTGGGACAGCAAGACAACGGTTGAGAACGGAAGAAGGAGCCGGGTGCGGTCGAGAACGATCTGTTCTACCGCCGCATCCATCGAAGAAGTCGCCTCGTCCAGGATCAGAATGCGCGGCTTCCTGAGGAGCGACCGGGCCAGGGCGACGCGCTGCCGTTGTCCGCTCGAGAGGCGCGACGCTCCCGGACCCGGCGGTTGTTGGTAGAGCAAGGGAAGGCTCTCGACAAAAGCCGTGAGGCTCACGGCATGGAGTACCTCGGCAAGCTCCTCGTCTGTCGCCTGGACCCGTCCCAGGCGGAGGTTCACGGCGAGCGTGTCGTCGAATAGGACTGGCGTGGCCGGGAGATAGGCGGCTACCGAGCGGAACTCTCTGAGGCGAATCGCGCGAAGATCCACCCCGCCGTAGGATACGTACCCTGAATCCGGATCGTACAGACGGGCGGCGAGCTTTGCGAGCGTGCTCTTGCCAGCCCCGTTTTCTCCTACCAGCGCCACGCGTTCTCCGAGGAAACTCGCGGCGTGCAGGGTCCACACGGGACGAAGCGCGGTCATAAGCCAGCGGAGTTCGACGGGAACGACATTCGAAAGTGAACGAAGTGAAATGGGATTCAGTCTCTTTCTGGAAACCTTCAGAGTGGGAAAAGTTCCTCCCTGGGCGATAGAGAAAGGAGCAACTGTTCGGGTTTCGGGCCTCCTATCAAGGAATACAGGGAAAACACATGAAAGAAACGCTCAGGAGCTTCCGAGGAGTGCGCAGAAAACGGTTATCGAAGCCGACGGAAGAGCGCCGTGACCTCGCCAACCACTTCCGCATCTGCTCCATTCCGAAGCATCTGCGGACGAGAAAAGCCGTCCGCAAACGGGTGCACGATGAGAGTGCTGCCTTCGAGGCTGCAACCCGCCAAAAGGTAGGTTCCATCCCGCAGCAGGAGGATGTAGAGGGGCTGGTCCCACAGGGACTTTCGTTTCAAGAAAAGGGGAATCTTGAGTCGCCGATTCACGGACACGAAAACGGCGTCCTTCAGGTACGGATGGAGCGAAACCGTCCTGCCCCCGGTCCAGAACACATCGCGCAGAGAGAGATCAGAAAGACCCGCGACCGTGGACAACGAGTGCCGCAGAAAGAGCGGAATCTCTTGGAACTCGACGATCAGCGGCGACAGAAAACGCGGTTGCTTTTTGTTTCGGGCGGCATGTTCGTTCGCCGTCCGTGGAGCATCCGGTGTAACGCGGCCAACGAGCTTATCCGGAATGGGTTCGCGGCCGGAATCGCCGGTGTCGAGGCCGGCAGCCGCGAGAAGTTCCCAGAAGCCAAGCGAATAGAGAATGCATACCGAGACGATCTTGTGGATTTGCACAGGCAATCGAGGGCCCGTCTCATAGTCTGTGAGCGATGTGGGAGAGCAGAAGTATCTCTCATCCCCAAGGGCCTCGGCGATCAAGCGGCTCTTTGTGGAGGCGTTGCGGATGGAGAGTCCGCTGTGCAACCGGGCACGTTCGAGAAGTTCGCGGAGGCCTGGCTGAGTCCCGGTCGGCGGAAGAGTTTGGAGCATTAGAAACTTCATGGAAGCCGTGAGAACTTCGGGCCGCGCAGTCTTAGCAGGGCGGAGTTCCCAGTCCAGGACTCCGAGGACGCGGGCTTCCGAGCCGAGCCGCAGCTCGGTCTGCGCAAACGGCAGTGTCGATGCGCGGAGCGTGACCGTGCTTTTCGTTCTCGCATGCAACCGGCAACAGACGAGTCCTTGGCCGTACTCCACGAGAAAGAGCCGCTCGGAGTTTTTGTTCTGCATGCTTCGGAGCAGCTCGCCGACGCCGCGCGTGTCCGCTCGCACGATGCTCCCCGGCAACAAGTCGGGAAACGCGAACGCGTCCTGCCGCCCGATCTTGGCGTAGAGAAACGGCGAAGTTTCGGGAGCAAGAAGAGAATCCATGCGGCGCGACTGAGCGGGAATGAGAAGCTGGCCGAGCGGGGCGACAGCAGGCGGATCGCCAGCATGGGCTGCGTCGTGAAACCAGCCGATCCAAGCTGCCCGGTCATAGGTGGTGCGGTCCAGGAGGGAAGTGCGCGCCACGGGAAAGTCGGCCTGGAGGCGCGGCACGTCATCGAGGTGAAGGCCGAAGACGGTCAGCCAGTCGGCAAGCCGGTATTTGGAAATGCGGCTGAGCGCGAGGACCTGTTCGATCCTGGGGCTGTAGCTGGGATGGCCGAGATCGTAATAGAAATCATGGGGCACAAGGTAGTGCGGCATCCGCGCATAGCGCAGGCGGAGCTCGCGTGAGACCTCGGATAGCGTGAGATTCCGGGTCGCAAGGATCCGCTCGACGCGCTCGGCGACGCCGTAACCGGGGACGGTGTCTGAGAGAGAGCGGGAGCGAGACGCCCGGCTGCCTTTCATGTCGGGAATCCTTTTCTTGCCCGGAGCAGAGAGGCACGTGGGTTCGCTGCAGGTCAAACCTCGGCGAATTGCGCTCAACTGTGGCGCGGAATATTGCTTTGGCCGGGATACCGGCCAAAGTGGACGGTAACGGGGCAAGAAAGCGGGAGAAACCGGATGAACGGATTGAATTTCCGACCAAGATTATTCGCTAGACAATACTTTCAGAGAGCACGTATTATGCGAGGCAATGGAGCCCAGCGATCCGACGCGCTCTGCGGGCGCGAAGCTTAAGGAGTTGCGTAGCCGTCTCGGCCTCACGATCCGCGAGGTCCAGGACCGCAGCATGGCCATCGCCGCCAAAGAGAACAACCTGGAGTACGTAATCTCGCATGGTTGGCTGACCGGCATCGAAAACGGGGGTGGCGTGCCCAGCATTTTCAAATTTTATAGCCTCGGATCCGCGTACGGTCGGTCCGTCCGGGAACTGGTGGGCTATTACAACGTGCGCATCGGGGAACTCGGACGGGAGCACGCCGAATTCTCCGCCCCGAGGACGCACCTCCTCGGGAGTGCGCATCTAACGGATTCCGAGACAGTGACCCTTCCGCTTCGTTTTCGCAATGACGGTGCACTCGAAAACACCAACCTGCTCTCGAAGCTGGTTGCAATCTGGGGCGACATCCCGGTGGGTCTGGTCGAGCGCCTGAGTCCAGCGCGCGCGCTCTACGGCTACGTCGGTCTTAAGGATTTCACTCTCTACCCGCTGATCCGGCCGGGAACGTTCGTGCAGATCGACGTGAACCAGAGAAAGGTCTTCGCTGGTCCCCACCACACGATGGAGGACCGCCCGGTCTATTTTGTAGAATTGCGCCACGGGTATGCCTGCAGCTGGTGCGAGAAGAAGGAAAACCTGCTGCTGCTCGTGCCCCATCCTCTCTCTCCTGTGAAGACGCGGCAGTTAATTCACCCACGGGAGGGAGAAATCGTGGGCCGCGTCACCGGCGTGGCCATGCGCCTGGCCGGGATGGCCCGGGCGCCCGCCGCTTCGGTGAATCCTTGAATGACAGATAAGAGGGCTGGTCAGTCCCCGGAGTGTCCTTCCCTGAGAACCGATGCCTTAGAGTACGCCGCATGACTGAGGATAAGTAAAGAGAACAGGGCCGTCCGGTGAAGGACGGCCCCGGTCGGTTTTGCGATTGTGCTACTTGCGAACTATTTTCGCTTTCGGCGCGGTTTTCTCCTTTCCGCTGATCGCCTTGTTCTTTTTCGCGGCCTTCTCGTTCTCGGCCTTGGCAACGACAGCGCGCACCGCTTTCGTATCCACTTTGTAAAGGCTGGCCGCGTCCGCCAGCGGGTCGTCGTCCTTGCTTGCGGACACATTCCCGGCAGGGCTGATGAGCATGGCTTCGAAAATGAGAACGGCCAGCGCCGCCGCGTCTGCCTTTTTGTAGAGCGTCCGCGCTTTCTCGGCCATTTGCCAATCGTTAGCGTCTTTCGGGTTTTGCAACCCGTGGCGCTTGGCAAGGCGGCACGCCAGTTCGTGCGATAACGAACGCAAGACGAACTGCGCCACCATGCGTAGCTCCTCGGTTCCGAATGGCGGCTTCACCCGCTTGAGCACATCGGCCAGAAGGCGGTGCCGGAAGGCGACCGTTTCTTTCGCCTTCCGGTTGGCAGCGGTCTTTTCCGCCTTCCATTGAAGCCGCTGTTTTTCTTCCTGCTCGCGGTCTCCAAAATGAACCTTGCAAGCCGGGTCCGCACAGATTTTCACGAGACGGCCTTTGTTCATGCCGTCCGCGTGAATGGCCGGGGTCAAATGGTCGCAGAGTTTTTCTTCGGGCCTTGTTTCCTTGCCCTTCTTGCTTTTCCTTGCCACCACTTCGACGTAGTTGCGGCGGACGAGAATGGGCGTTTCACCCGCTATTTTGTAGTTCTCCGAAATCTGAACCAGATTCGGTATTTTCGAAACGCGCTGCGTGATATGCGCATCGAGCTTGCGATTGAAACATGCGGCATCGGCGCACGAATCTTCCCGCACTTCGGAGAAGAGCAGGGTGTTGAATCCCGTGCGCTTCGGGCAATTGGCGCAACTCCCTGCTTCCGGCACGAGGGTTTCGTCGTCTTTCGAGAACGGAACGGATTTCAGACTAAGGTAGATGTTTTGCGTAATCCATGCTTGAAAGCGGATGGCGGGGACGAGACTTCGCTCGTCGTCGTTCGCAGCGTGGTATCCGTCAAAGCAGTGTGCGAATGCCTTTTCTTGCGCATCCGCTGCGAGCTTGGCAATGAGCAGGGCGTGTTCGATGCCGATGTGTCCGGCAGTGAAAGCCTCAGCCACAGGCGGAACGAGGTCCAAGAGCCTGATCCGCTTGGCGATGTATGCCGCGTTCTTGCCTGTTTTCGCTGATATCTTCTCGATGGTGTACCCGGCCCCTTCACGGTCGAGCAGGGCGCGAAACCCTTGCGCTTCCTCGAACGGATGCACATCGGCCCTCAAAACGTTCTCGATGATTTGCGTTTCGAGTGCCTCCTCGTCGCTGAGGGCAACGATGCGGACAGGAAGTTCCCGCAAGCCTACCCTCTGCGCGGCGCGATAACGCCTTGCTCCCGAAACGATTTCGAAATGTCCGTTCACTCTCCGCGTGAGGAGCGGTGAAAGGACCCCTTTGCTGCGGATGCTTTCAGCCAGTTCCTCCAGTTTTTCCTCATCAAACGTCTTACGCGGATTGGTCGAAGATTCGACCAACTGCGCGAGGGGAACGTTCACGTACTCTTGCAATGGCTTCACTGCTTCATTCGTGCTCATCTCTTTTTCTCCTTTTTTGATTTCTCGAAATGTTTAGTACTCTTCCGGCAAAAGAATCGTGGTCACACTGCGGTCTGCTTCGGTGATTACATAAAGTTTTGCGTCACCTGCATTGGTGCGGTAGCTGCTCAACAGCCGGAACCCGCGCTTCAGGCTGAACTGGTTTTCCTTGCGGTCTTCCTCGCACAGTTCGCCCCAATCGCCGCGAACGTGCCGAGTCAGGAACTCCATCGGGGTCTGTCCTGCCTTTTCGAGAGCGGTCAACGCGCCGGGTGTGGCGACAATTTGGCCGAGTGGAAACAAGGGTTGTTGTTTGGTTTGCTGCATGGGTAGAACTCCTTTGAAGGGTTTTGATTTTTGCTTCCGAGGCAACGCGAAGCGGTGCATTAAAAGCAAATGCCCTTCCTGAGAGGTCCCCGGCGACTAGCCGTCGGCGCTGTCAAGGGCGCGTGGGGTTCGCGTTCATCGGAGCGAAGCGGAGACCCTTGACAGGAGAAGCGGGCGGTCTAGGCGCAGTCTTCTCGCAGGAAGGGCAGGAAGGAATCGGTCCTTGGAGGTCCGGGTCGGAGTTCAGATTGAGCTTCGGGAAGAGAGATGTTTTCTGGTAATCTTCGCGGACCGTGGGAATGGATGAAAGCGATCCCGACACGCTGCGAAATACGTGGGAAAGAAGAACCAGCCGAAATGGCAGGAACTGCACATGAGGCACCTAAGTCATTGATTTTTATTGGGTTCGCGCATACTATTCATTCAAGTTATCCAATGGAGACGCCACCGTAAAGCATGGCCCTACATGCAGCTGGATCAAGCAGCGTAGTCTTCAGCCTCCCGCAGCTGTCAGCCGCGAGCGCCATCGTCGCCCAACCACCACTTGAGAACGTCGACGGGAAACTGCGCCGCCTCATTGCGAAAGCAACCGGTAGTCCGGAATACTGGTCGTTTGCCGCTGTGAGAAACGGCTATTCGCATTGCTATTTCCGCTACCCCGCGATGATGGTAGCGGAAATGCAGCGGCACCTGATCTCGTTGGTCCTTCAACTCCAACCAACTGTTCGGACGCTAGCCGACCCTTTCGCGGGGTCCGGTACGGTGCTTCTGGAAGCGATGTTTCGTGGCCTCGATGTACATGCGTACGACGTCAATCCGCTGGCAATCCTTCTTTGCAAATCGAAAACGGTTCTCTGCAAACCAAGTGAACTACGCGAAGCCGCTCAGGCAGTCATTTTGCGCGCAACGAAAGATCGCAGGACGAGGGTCGAAGCTCGTTTCAACGGGTTAGAAAAGTGGTTTTCTAAAGTGGCCGCAATCGAACTGTCCGCGCTTCGCCGCGCGATCCGGAAAGTTGAGAATAATCACGTGCGGCGCTTCCTTTGGGTTGCCCTCGCGGAGACAGTTCGGCAAACCAGTAGGTCGCGGACTTCGACCTATAAACTACATATCAGGCCAACGGAAGAGCGTCACAGCCTGCCGCACCCACTTGCTAAGTTTGCAGAGATTGTGGACAGGAACATTAACTTCCATCGGCGCACCCGACAAAAGCTTGAGCGGTCAACATTGGTCAACGGGCGTAGATATGGAGGTCATGCACACGTCGCTTTGCATGATGCCCGGCGACGGTTCTCAAGTAAGTTTGATTTGATAGTTACTTCACCACCGTATGGCGATAACCAATCGACCGTGCCTTACGGACAGAATTCCTACCTGCCGCTCCAGTGGATCGACTTCAAGGATATTGACGGTCGCGCTTCTGAGTCTTGTCTTCGGACAACGTACGAGATCGACAACCGGAGCCTGGGCGGGCGACTCCCACATGGAGTGAGCAGGCGAGCGCGAGAAGAGATTCTGGAAGCATCACCTAGCCTGGCGCGCGTGATTCGAAACATTCCGAAAGAACCCGCCGACCGTCGGCGACGAATCCTGACCTTCGCGCAGGACATCGATGCGTCGCTCAAGGCGATTGCTGGCGCGGCCAATTCGAACGCCTATCTTGTGTTTACACTGGGGAATCGGCGCGTTGCGAACAGGCGGATTCCTCTCGACTCCATTGTTGCAGAATTATTCCTGGGTTATGGAGTGAAACAGATTTTGTCCATTACACGAAAAATTCCAAGCAAGCGGATGGCGACACGGAATAGCGTAGCGGGCACGATTAGGAAAGAGCAGGTCGCGATTTTTCGGAAGCGCGGATCATGAGCACGCCACCGCTTTCATCGAGCGATTTGCATGTCGAAGTAGATGCTAACGTTGTACGGCAGCTTGGAGAGGAACTTATAACAGATGCCGAGCAGGCGTTGTTGGAACTGATCAAGAACTCTTACGACGCTGACGCCCAGGTCGCGAGAGTAATTGTCAATACAGAAGACTCGCACGAAGACATTCTCAGCAAGCGGAAACTGAAGGGTTCGATCATCGTTGAGGACGATGGCGCAGGCATGGATTTGGACGCGATACAGCACGGTTGGCTCACAATCAGCCTGTCAATGAAAAAAGCTCTGAAGGAGCACGGGAAGAAGACACCACTCTTCCATCGTACGCCGCTCGGTGACAAGGGACTTGGACGACTTGGAACCATGAAGATTGGCGATACGATTGAAATCGTCACACACGCAAGGAAGGAAGAGGAGGGATACCGCGTTCGATTGTCTTGGGGCGAGTTCATGCCTGGGACTCTCCTTAGTCGGGTACGCGTTCAGGTTGAGAAAATCGCCGCGGCAAATCGCACGGGAACTAAATTGACAATTCTCGGCTTGTACGAACCACAGTATTGGCGCGGTAGCGCCCGGCATCAACACCTAGCGGACAGCATGTCTACACTGATTTCTCCATTTCAGCGATTCACGAATTTTCGGATCGTTATCGAGGTGGATGGCAATAATCTGGAACTACACGAAATCGGCGAGGATGTGCGTAATGGGGCAAGCACCAGATTCGCTTTCGAATGGACGGGGAAGGTACTGAAATGCGAAGGGCACCTGAAGCTCAGCCTTTTCCGAGGGAGCGCGGAGGGGGACGAATATGAGAGATTTGTCTTTCATGACAAGGGCGCGGCACTCGCCAAGTTTCTTAAGTCCGAGGGGAAGATCAGAGGAACACTGACAATCCCGCCAAAGGGACTATGGTTCCTAGAAGTTTCCGAAAACCGAGCGGGAGAAGACTTCCTAACTGGGGGCCTAGAAGACCCGGGCCCGTTCGTCGGTGAAATAGATGCATTTGAACTCGATTCACCAGAGGCAACGGAACTATTTTCCAGTGGCAGTGAGTACAAAAATTACATCAAGCGATTTGCCGGTGTGTCGGTCTATCGCGATCACTTCGCCATCCGGATGGAGGAGGACTGGCTGCGCTTGGGACAATCGTGGACCTCAGGCCGGAGCTACTATGGACTTAAGCCCGCGAATACCATTGGGTATTTCGAACTGTCAGCGCAGCACAACCCCCAACTGCGGGAGAAATCGGACAGGGAAGGCTTCCTGAATACGGCTGCATCTCGCGGATTTCTCGCGATCACCTCAGAATGCGTTGCATTTGCCAATGCGGTGCTTACCGATTGCCGTCGAGCCTTTCTGCGATTCAAGGAACAGCAGCTTGCGAACGAGGCGAAGCTCACCACGGCTTGGGCGCCGCCCGATGCTATAAGAGCCCTGAACCAAGCAAAACAGACGGCCAAGAAGGCGCAAACGACTCTCGCTTCAACGGAGCGCAACCGTAAGGCAGCGATCGTGAAGGTACGAGATTCCTTAAACCAACTGGTTCACAACGCGACACTTCCAACATCGCAGCTGAAAGCTGCTCAGGAGGCCGTACGGCAATTAGACGAAGTGGTTGGCGAGTGGGAGAGACAGCGCTCGATCCTTGAAACACAGCTCGAAGCGCTGAAAGAAGATCAATTACTTACGACAGCCCTTTTGGAACGCTTCGATCAGTTTAAGAATCAACTCAGCGAAGTATACGAGGCAGTCGGCCTCGGTCTCGTGGCTGAGGGAATTGCACACGAAATGGGTGGCATCCTGGAGGAGCTGGTCCAGCGAACGAATCGAGCAGCACCTCGCGCTAAGCGGTCCGGCGACACCGCTTTGGTGGGATACATAGAGGCAGTGCGAGCGACCGTAAGCGCAATACGTAAGCAGGTCTCGTTCTTGGACCCTATGCTGCGCGGAACGAGGGAACAACGCAGCACGTTTTCAGTGGCAAGTTTTGTGGAGGAATTTATTCAACTGCGGCGCGATAGGCTTGCCCGGTTTGACATTACGCCGGTCATTCAAACCGAAAAGGATTTTATCGCTCATATGAGTAGGGGCCGACTGCAGCAGGTGCTGGATAACCTCACCCGGAACAGTGAGTATTGGCTTCGTCAGAGCGCAACGACCGGTCGGAAAAGCCACGGGCAGATAACATTTCAGGTGGCAGCACCCCATGTAATAGTGAGCGACTCCGGGCCTGGTGTGAAACCAGCCATGGAGAACGTACTTTTTGAGCCATTCGTGTCAGGCAAGCCAGCCGGTGAAGGGCGAGGTCTGGGGCTCTTCATCTCAAGACAACTTCTACAACGCGATGGATGCGACCTCGTACTTGAGCCCGACCGGAATGATCGTGGCAGAAAATACAAGTTCGCGGTAGACCTTGGCGCAGTGGAGCAGAAGGAATGACCACAGGTGCGGAAGCGCCTTTCTTCGATCAGATCGGAATTACTAATGTCGTTTGGCTTGACGATCTTTTCGAGGAAAAGGCGGAGCCCAACGAAGTGGACATTGTCGAGCAAGTTGCTACGGCTCTGGCCGCTGGTCCCGTTGCCGTGCCTCCAAAATTGGCAGACCTCACTCCGGAAGATCCTGCAGAGGAATGGGCCAGACGAATTCGGGAACGCCTAAACCAATCAGAAATCGATGAATTCCTAGGGCAAATTAAACCAAAAGAGGGTGCAGAGACGCCTCCAGAGATAGCTGACTACTCGCCTGGGGAACTTGAGCAAGTTGTTTCGTCGCTTGGTAGCACGGTGCAACGCTTGGGCTTGAGGGGTTGGGCTCACGATAAGGATCGGCTAATGGGAGCAAGTGCCGGCGGCATCTTTGTTGTCGATCGTGAACGCCGTGTAGATGCCGAGCGAACAAATGTGGGCGACGATATCGCGAAGGAGATAATTGAGCACTGCGCTGACGTCCTAGTCATCATCTTGACCCACAGCGTTGGTCCTGACGGGGCGGAGGCCCTGCGACAAAAGCTAGCAGCAGAACTTGCCATCCCGATCGCACGTCTTGGAGTTGTGTCCAAGAGATCGCTGGGTGCCTCTTTGACTTCCGGAGTTCGAGCTGCAGTAAGAACCACGCTCACTCAATTGACCTGCGCAGTGATAACGAAGCGTATCGCCGACGCGATGGTGCAATCGCTTTCTGAAACAGTACGGGCGCTAAACAAGCTTCCGATTGCCGCATTGGACCGTGCCATCTTCGAAAACCCTCTGTCTGAAGGTGCATCAGAAATCGATGTTCTGTGCCGGATCCTTCTATCGACGCAACGAACAGCAATTGACGCCCATATTGCTGGCGCATTAGATGAGGTCCATTCACCACTAGCCAGGATGCGGAAGCTCCGTCTACTACAACCGTTACCTGAGTTCCCAGCTGCCGATGCCAGTCTACTCAGACAGTGGAGACGAGATGAAGTTTTCGATCCCGGAGAGAGATTAAATGCGTTGCGAGCGCCGCTCGCGTGTGGTGACGTATTTCTCAAGAACGAGACGCAAAAATACTTTGTGCTTCTTGGGCAACCGTGCGACTTGATGGTGCGAATGAATGGACACCGTGCTGCTGGCGAAGCAGTCCTCGTGAAGCTAGAAACGTCATATACACCCACCGCGGCCTCGGAGGGACGCTTTTTTGAAGTACCGCCACTTGAAGGGTCAGGACGGTGGGCATTGGATTTCAGAGCTTGGACATCTGTGAACTTGGACTGTCTTGAATGGACATCGTTCAACACGGATGGGCGTGTTCTCTTTTCGCCATCAGAACAGCCGCCAATCGGCCTTCTACCCGGATGGGAAAAGCGATTCGAGCGAGCGAAACATCAGTTCCAAAGCGGTCGCGAGTACCATCTCTCACTAGGCGAACTTCCCTTTAGGGAAGCCACAGCGTCGGCGGCAAGCGTCGAATTCCCATATCGTCGCGTAGCACGCTTGCGAGGACCTAGAGCAGTAGGGGCGTATGCCGCCTTTGCAAGCTTCCACGCGCGGGCCGCTTTTGAGCATGATTTCGCCAAAGGAATAGGTGACGAGCCAGAGCCAGCGACGCAGCCACCACCATCTGAGTGAGACTGATGGGAATCTGGAGGTGGGAGCGGACGGCATTGAGAGAACAAGCGGGCGGGAAAGCGCAGTCTCACGGCAGGAACGGGAGAGAATGCGTCTTATTTGTGGAGGTTCGCGGTGGTGTGGTCAGAGGATTGTTTTCAGGCAGGAGAAAAGCGGGGTGTCTGTCCAGTCTTGCCCGGCCCGAATTTCGCGCGAATCGTCTTTTGGGGGCGCAGGTTCGGTGACCGCAAAGCCATTGAGGAACAGACGACGACCTGGGACAAGCTCATCATTGATCGCCAAGCAGATCTTTTCGAGTGGGTCAAACCACTCAAGAAAGTCCACGAGCGGCACATCATGATTCTTGCGTTTGCAAATAATCACTACGCGGGACATGGCCCCGCGACGATCGAGCTATTCCGTAATCTCTAGTGTGGGGAATCGCACTCCGACGTCCATAGTTCTCGCCGAATGGGACAGCAACCTTCGCTCTTCGATTAAGCTAGGATCTCGGACTCCGTTTCCTCCGCGCCCCTTCGGTGGCATCATTTTTCTTAAGAAGTTTGCGAAACGCCTGGTCAAGCTGCTTCTTGATCATTTTGGCATCCACCAGGTCTTTGTGCCCGATACGTAAGACTATTTTCTCGTGGAACTCGTCCCCCTTATCAACGCGACGAACAATCAACTCCAGTGGGTCGGCGGGTTTATCGCCTTTCTCCACTCCATCCGCTCTTGCTTTGATGATGGCGGTCACGAGGTCAATGACGCTTTTCGCGAGTGTGATGCCAGCAGTGGCCACGGCTAAGTAAACCAATAGCTCGGGGCCGCTTTCATGTTCCTCGAACCCTAGCTCCGGACGATGAGACAATTTCACCAGCTGGGAATCAATCGCGTCATAGGCGCGAGGGGAATGCTCGCGATGAAAGCACCCTGAAACAACCCGGATCTTGATTGAAACGGCTATGTCGCCCGGACGTGCCGATGGTCGCACTTCAAAGCGGTGCATGCGGTCCCGAAATACTCTTTGCCATTCAGGGTCCATTGCAGCCTCCGATAACGCGACTTTAAAGGGCGGTTTACTCCTACTATCTATATTTTTTCGCGGGGATATGCAAAAAACCTCGTATTCGGCAACCAAAAACTGCCGTCCTCGTCAGGATGACAATTTTTCGCAGAGAGTGCTTAGGAACCGTCATTTGGACGCCTCATGCTTTTGCGGCGGAAACCGGAGTTGCCATGAACAGGTGATGGATGCGGAAAAGAACCGTCTCATGGGCGCGCTGGTGATGAGTCTCTTTTGCCCGAGAATTGCCTATCAGCACCGTTGATGGCACGAGAGCACCAGGTGGAATCATGCACAGTTCTTCGTGTCGCTGCTGGATGTTGGCTTCCACGTTAGTCATGGCACTGGACACATCACCGTCAAGCACATACCCTATCATTCCGCCATGTCGAACCGCATTGGAATACTGACCGGTGACGAACCTCAACATGCCGAACTGGACATATTCTGAAGCGTACGCACGCCGCTCGCCGTTCTTCACTACATTTAGACGCTTACTCTCCAAGCAAAAATAGATGTCCTCACGCGGGACCAAAGGGATGAAGGCAATATCCAGTCGGCCGAGCTCCTGTCCCGGCATTGGGTCCAACTCGACGACTTGTGTACGAACCTGAAACATCAGACCGCGAGCAGTCCGGTTTTGCATCAGAATGCGACATAAGGTGATGGTGATGTTGTCTTCCTTCTCATCCGGCGGTGGCGAAGGCATCTCTTGCCAGCTCGCTATGACCAGATTGAGGATTTCAGGCAGCATCGGGTCGATCAGGTCGGACCACTCAGTGGATATGCCGATAATGCTCACGCCACCCCCTGCCCTGTCTGCATGAGGATGGTGCCGGCAATTTCGTCGGCGTCATTCAGGGCTGCCGTCTCTGTCCAGAATCGCTGGCCGATTGGCTTCACGAGATACAGGCGATCTCGGTCAAATACTTTAGCTCCGCGTATCAGTTCGAGGGTGTTGAGCTTTTGTGATGAGATCCCACGGAGACGCTCTAGCGCAGCCAACAGGTCGCCCAAATCGTCCGGAGGCCCCGATGCAATCTCGCCCGCCCGATTCTTTTTCAGAACCGCTACGCCAATTCCAAGTGTCGAGGAGCCCGTGACGCGACCTTGGACTGTAACTGGCCCACTCTTCGACCACCCATTGAGGGTGTCACATAAACGTTGCACATACTGGTCTTGCTCGTGCTGGGTACTCGGCTTGATCGTAGGAATGATCGGATTCGCCCTACTCGGACGGACACTGGGAACAATGACTCGCAGAGTGTCATCGACTAGGGTTTTCTCCAATGGGAGAATGTCGAAATACTCGTCGATTAAAGTCTCAATCGACCCGCTGGCGACATGCACAATTCCCTGACGGTCAGCAAGGGCTCCACTCGCCTTTGCGGCCGCCGTTGTCACTATCTGACCGACATCCTTGACGATTTGCGAGGCGCGCTCGGGGGTCGGCATCATGTCCGGCAACGGAAATGGCAACCGGAGCAGTTCTTCGACGTGAACCTCTTGTCGGCTCACGCCCCAGTTGGAAGAGGTTTGAAACAAAAAATATCTTGCAAGCGCCGAACGCAGATACGCCGCGAGAAAGATAAGGAGGTTGCGATCCTCCTTCGGCCCGTTAATGCCGCGCAGGGCATGCCGGAACGACACGTCAAAATCAGCGAACGCGACCCTCGTGAAGCCTTTGGCAACCAAAACGTGAGGAGCACGGAATACCAATGGATTTGAAGTTCTCCTTACGCTTAACTGCTTCGACGGGAGCTGCGTGCATTCGTCCGGAGACAGGAACAGGTCAAGGTTCGATGACGTTGCGTCAATAAAAAGTTTCGATGTCAAATGCAGCGGCTTTGCCTTTTTGGGATCATCGTTCTCGCCGATTGGTTGGAAACCTTCTGCTATCAGCCAGGGTTTGACTGATGCTTGCTCTCTGGTTTGCCGCACCTGATCGCGCAAGCGAGGATAAAGCGACAACCGATCAATCAACCGCCGGTCTCTTGCGGTTGCCCAGTATCGCTGCTTCCAGATTTGAGGTGCGTCGGGGCCTTCAAGGTCATCGAGCACCTCGCCCGTACTCAGAGTGCACCGATCTTCAGGCATTACTGCGATAACCTCAGCGCGTGTGACGAGCCAGTCTGTTTTTGGTCCCCAATAGTCGATGACATGCCGCCTGTTCTCCGGCGCGTTTTTTCGGTAGCTCATCACAATTGCAGGATGACGGGCTTCTTCAAATAGAAAGAATTGGTAGTCCACAAGATTGAGCAGGCGATGCACGGCATGCCGCTTGAATAGCGTCCGCTGAAACTCCAGAGCCGTTGCGCTGTGATTAAAGATGGTGCCGTGCGGCAATACCAAACAGATCCTCCCGCTGTCTGCGACGTGATGGGTCGCCTTCCAAATGAACGCCGCTGAGATCTGTCTGTCGGGGATCGGACATTGATGGGCGCGACACCAGTTAGCAGCGGGTGTGTCGGGCACCGCATTGCTGCCCCAAGGTGGATTACCGACGACCAGGTCGGCATCAGCGAGATAATCGGCGTCCTCGGCGAAGAAATCCGCGCACCAGATATTGCCTTCAATCTCCCCCCGCCGTGTGGCTTTGGAGTCATGGATAAGCCTCGGCAATTTATGTCCGTTTTGTCTCAGTTCCTGAATGTCGCGTGGGGAAAGTTGATCCAAGTAGGCAAGGTAAAGGCTAAAGGCGGTAATCCTGCACGCCGTGGGATTGATGTCTACCCCGTGGAGACTGCAGAGAACCTTACGGAGTTCTCTCGCTCGCCGGTCATTCCGGGCCGCGGGGTTGGCCCCTTTCCATTCCTCGGCCATACGGTTGAACATACCCACCAAGAAAATCCCCGATCCGCATGCGGGATCGAGGCAACGAAGCCCAATTAATGAGGGCGAAGTGGCGAGCGCCACATCGAGGACAAGTTCAGCGAGGAACCGAGGCGTGTAAAAAGCGCCCTCAAGCTTCTCGGAACTTTTCAGGAACCGCTCGTAAATCGCACTGATGGCCTCGATGGGGATGGCGGCGAAGTCATAGGGCCAGAATGAAGTCTGGCCGCTGAGAACTTCAGTGGCTCGGAAAAAATCGTCCAACGGATCGATGTATGAGGCGGAAACCAATCTGGCTTCCGCGTCGAGATTGTCGCTAAACAGGTCGCCATTGAAATCTTTACCAAGTTTGCGGAACAGATCGTAGAGGTACTGCTTGGCCTTTCCCCTTGGTTGTATGCCGAGCACGTCCCGCAGGTGGCGTGCATTTCGCAACCCGATTCCGCGTAAATAGGCCTCGCCTACCACCCTGCGGTCGAATAGGTAGCACGCGAATACGAGCCGACACAGCAGAGCATCCAGTACGCGGGTGTCGAGCCGACCAGGGGACATTGCGACCAGCTTTTCCCTCGTAGCCTGAAGATTGTTCAGTAAATCCCTATCGACTCTGTGGGCCGGATTAAATGACCTCTCATTGCGGCGGAAGAACTCACCGGATTCGACCGTCGGCAAAAACTCTTTGATTGCAAGGGAAGCTCGCTCCAGAATCTGCACCAGTGCGGGAATCGTTCCATTAGGGTCCGCCTGTGGGAGCGGCGGCACGAGTCCGGAGTAAATCTGAACTTGATCCGGCGCGACGAGCACGAGGATAGGCGCGCCGCCATGGTTCCAAAAGGTCCGATGAAGCCTGGCTACTTCCGCAGGGTCAACTCGCGCCACCTGTTTGAAGTAAACAAGGGGAGTATTCTCAGTGCAAAAGACTCCATCAAGCTCCAGCAGATCAAAGGCACGTCGCAAAACGTGACCTTGTGAGGCGTTCATTCCGGGCGTGTTCAGTTCTGCTTTGCTGGCGAAGAAATCCTTGGGACCTGCAGAAGCGATGCCGAATTCGCTACGCCACTCATTGTTCGCAGAAACGCTCATGGTCGCCCTGCCGGAAGGAGACCCAGAACGGCTCGCCAGGCGGCAACGGTCCTGAACTGGAGGATATCTGTCATGGTACTCCTGTGGGCCCCAAACTCAACCTGTCAAGTTTCGCATTTTGTTCGCCTGCATGCCATTGAAATCCGCGAGCCGTGGAAGTGTCAAACCGATTTCCCTTCATAGCGCGTCTCAAAGCCGAGGTCTTTCAGAATAGCTACCGCCTGGTGTGAATTCGTGGTGTCGTTGGGTGCGACTCCTGCCGCATCGAGAACGAGGGGTCGAGCAGGTAACTCCTTTCCTTCCACAATTGCCGTCCATTTTGGCATGCGGCGAGTGCCCTTGAAACTCTTGGCTGCCTCTATGATGTCCCTTCGAGTTAGGGCCACTACCTTTGGACTCGGCATTACCGTGCACCTCCCGCCACCGCATTCATCATACACGAACTACGATAATTATAATTATTCCTATTCACAAAAGGTACATGATCATGGGTTCCGCGCAGATTGATGCTCAAGATCCAAGGCCAGCCTCTGAAATTCCCCGTTCAGCTTTTCCATTTGTATGACTTCTTGGCTACTGCACGATAGCTCTCGTCCAAGTGAGGCCCGAGGAGCATCAGAGCGGTAATGCGCCGGGCCATTTCGGTGACGTACCGGGCCTCATCGACGCTAAGGCTCCTCCCTAGGAGTTCTTTTTCCCGGTAGCTCAGCCATTTCTTGATCACCGGATACCCGCTGATGGTGTAATCCCAGACCTTTGCCGGGATGTTGCGCCAGCAGACGCGATCATTCAAATACACATCCACGGTCTTCTCGCCCAGAATTGCTAAGGATTCGGCAAGCGCCTTCGCCTCTTGGGGTGTGTACGAGCGTTCTACCGTCGTCCCCTTGCCGGGCATCGTGGCACCGCCCTTCCCCGCATGCCCCCATCCGGCCGTGAGTTCGAGATCCCCCTCATCGGGGTTCACGGGTGTTTTGCCGGCGTGCTCAATCACGGCAATAATCTGAATCTCTTTGCGGGGGGCCTCACTGATGCCTTTCACTTTGCACTCAACGTCCAGAAGCGCGGTTATTTCCTTGCCGAGCTCTGCCGATGCTTTCAATACCGCAATGTTTGCCGGAAGCGGAATTCGCGGCCAGTCCTGGCGAAGGGCTCCCTGGTTTTCCACGCGGTAGGCAGGGGAGTGAAGAATCGCAATGATGTGAAAGAACAGCAATTCGTGCGAAGCCCCAATGGCAGCAAGATATTCCTTTGCGTTCAGAGATAAATTTGAGTGCGATGCAGCACCGCCGAGCAGATCACCCTGTTTGTGCAGTATGAGGGGGAAGAAATTGGAGAAACCATTCCCAAAATTGTCCGCGACGATTGCAGTGACATATCCCCGGTCGAAGGCCTCCATCGGCTGCTTTTGCCGGGCTTCGATATAGGGGTTTCCGGGCTGAAGATTTGCAAAGTAGTCTGGGGATCTTCTTCCGAGGAGGCCATGTTCTTGCTCCCAATAGATCCAGCGGAAATCAAAAGGGCGGTAGCAGTAAGGTGCGAAATACTCCGGCTTCAGCCCTCGCTTTATCAGGGACGCCCGCGTAGCAGGAGCATCAAATTGTTGAGTGCTTTCCAGCGCCTTCGGACAAATTCGCTGCATCTCGGCGTCAGAGATGGAAGCGTCGAAATAAACTTCCATTCGATTCACAAGAACAGAGCGGTCGATGTCGATGACGATATCGTCGCGCTTTGACTGCACACCCGGAAAGGAAGTAGGCAGAAGGTCCGTGAGGAGAGGCCACGCAAGATAGCTCGTTCCGACAGTAATCTCACAGAACGGAAGGCCCAAATCAAGTGATGGATGGACCTCGTCGTAGAGAAAGACGCCATTATTCTCTGCGGAGGCAAGCAAATCGGCGCGCTTGGTTCGTCCCCAGATCTGACGGAATCGCACGGTGTCCGTGCCTTTGGCGTTGCTGCGAACCATGAGCGCCACAGCGGTTCCTACCTGAATTCCCTCGCGGTTGAATTCGGTAGAAAAAATGCTGGGATCGGGCTGACCGTCCGGCGTGACCTTGCCGGTCTTGTATTTGTCGCCGTTCAGGCAGTCAATCCAGACCCGGTCGAAGGCGTCCAGGTAGCGCTCGCGCATGCCTGTATATGAGAGCCCGTCAAGCCACGAGTAATTTGAGATGAAGCAGACGATACCCTGCCCGGTTTTCTCGACGATCCGGCGCTCGGCCATGCGGTAGAAGCGGACGTAGAGTTCGTTGAGCCCCTGCCCTTGCGGTGCTGCTGCGCGCTTGGTCGTCTTATACGCGAGTGAAAGATCCCTTTCCTCCTCCACGCGTGCGATGCCGGCGAAACCGTTGTACGGTGGATTTCCCAGGATCACGAGGATGGGCGTCTCGCGCTTCACATGATCGGCGGCATCCCGTTCCTCCTCCAGTTCGACAAAGGGCAGTTTCTTGGGGTGCTTCGGCGGCTCCCAGCCGGTCAGTGCGTTCGTGAGATATACCCCAACCCGTTCCTTCTTTTTATCTGAAAGCGGCGCACCGTGATGCTGGAGCATCAGGCCGATTTGAAGATGGGATACGACAAACGGTGCTGGCAGGAGTTCAAACCCGAAGACACGCTCTGTTGCCGCCTTCTTGAGATCGGTCGATATCAGCGCATCTCCCCCGTTCTCCCGCAGCGTCTTCGCTATGCGTTTGAGCGCCTCAACGAGGAACGCACCGGTCCCGCAGCAAGGGTCGAGCACGTAAACCTGTGGGTCGGCAAGTCCAGCGGAACGGCCCAGCTCTTCGCGCAGTACACGGTCAACCCGCTCAACCATGTATTGGACTACCTCACGCGGAGTGTACCAGACGCCGAGTTCCTTCCTCAGTTCGGGGTCGAATTCCTCCAGAAAAGGCTCGTAAAAATATTGAACAGCAGCGCCTTCGTCGAACGACGCAAAGAAAGATGCGCGATCCACCCGGTTCAGGACGGAACAAGCCCAGTCAAGAACTTCGGGAAGGTTGAGAGGCTCAAGTTGGCCGGGGTCCGCCACTTCCCGGAAAAGTTTACGGATGATGGGAACACGCAGGTAATAGTCCGCCACACGCCAATCAAACCGAACCTTCTTGTCGGTAGGCGGATGGGTTTTGCTCCACAGTACCCAGGCAGAAAACATGCCGTAAAAGAGCGTCTGGATGAGTGTCGAGCGGAAGAAATGTTCTCCGCGCTCTGTATCGAATTTCATTCCGAGGGCTTCTTCGAGAGCCGTGCGGATGGTTGCGAGTGCCGGTGAGTGCCCTTCGTCCGCTCTGAATTTTGCTTCTCGCGCATAAGACGCGAGAAACCACGCAACGTCCTGCGGGCTTGCCAGCGTCGCCGTATTCAGCAATACGCGCTTGAGAAATTCTTCAAAGCTCGGAGCCAAGCGCTCGGCTGATTTCTTGGCCAGGTTTGCGGCCTTCCAGAACTGCGCCTCGTTAGGCGCAAGCCGATAGGTTTCGAGCTTCGTGGGTCTTCCTTCAATGTCCTGGCCGACAAGGACGAAGTCCCTGTAGTTCGTAACCAGGACCTGGCGATACTTGCCCCAGTAGCGCGTGACCTGCGGCCCATCCGCTACGACCCAGGCATCCTCCCTGGTTGGTTTGATTTCGATGACGCCCCGGGCGGGAATCGTACCTTCGGTTAATTCCTCCTCTGCCCGGCGCTGAAATTGATCAGGCGTGAAGAGTCCGCCATCGGGAATCCCGGCACCCCGGTTTTTGATATTGATAATGCAGCGGACATGGGGTTTCAGTATCTTTCCGATTCCGTTGAGCAGATTTGATATGGCGGGGTAGTAGGACGTTTCCTTAACTGCGCTCCCGGACGAGCGGATTTCGTGCAGTTCGTGGAGGTACTCGTGAAGCAAATTCATGAGTTTGAATAATGTGGGTGATACCGCCTTCACTATACGGTCTACTCTTGGGCCATGCCATCTAAATTACTGATTACAGACTGCGATTTGTAAACATTGGTCGGTGTCTATCCCTGGCAAACAGAAGTCTCCTTTGTCCAACAAACGGAGATGGTGGATTTGGTTCCAATGGATGCCGGAAAACTGAAACGCAGGTGCACGCACGGGGCGGTTGAATAGGTTTCCGAGTGGATCGGAAATGACCGCGCGAATTCCAGCATTCACGAAGCGTTGGCTGCACTCCTCCTCGCCTAGAGGAGGAGTGAAACGTACCACCCTTCCGGGAGCACGAAATATTGTTCCTAAGAAAGCGTCTTCGTTCAGCGTCCAGGACTGCTGCGCGCGGGTTGCACCAGAGCGCTCAACTCGAATCGTGTTGTGTACCGGAATCTGTTCCTTTAGCCGAAAATCCCGGGCAGTCTAAGCGCGAGGTTTCCCGATTTATTTCCATACATTTCGTCCAATTCGTAGCGGGTAACGAGGCGGTTCGTCGCTCCCGTGCGCAGATAGAAGCCCTTTTCTTTGACCTGGTAGGGCTTGTCCTTTCCTTCCAGAACAACGACGATGTAGACGGGTTTTCCGGCGACCATCGCTTCCGTGACGCTGAATTCAATGGGCGGCTCACAACGGTCTCTCAAAATGCTGGTCAGCGAGTCTTTTACATTGGTTCCGGGACAACCGACGATTTGCCCGTCGTTCTCGACTCCGACGAAGATTCGACCACCCTTTCGATTGGCAAAAGCAACAGACGTGATCGCCATTGCCTCCTGGCTCTTCGGAATCTGACTCTTGAACTCAATGGTGTCAGATTCTCCGCCTTTAACAAGGTTTTCGACATCTTGTTCGAGTTCCTCGATAGTCAGATCTCCAGGCAGGTAGGGGCTGCCTGCGTCGAAGGTTCTCTCGTCGATCAGGTCCTTGCTAGACTTCGAGAATACTGCAACGACTAGCTGACGCGGGAATCCCTTCGTTGATGCGAACGCTTTGCCGTCATCATCGAACTCCAAGTTCTCCGTAAACCGGATTCCGTGGTAGCCCTCGCAGTAGAGCTTCCCGGCTAGGTCTTTCGGATCTGCACCCGCGAGACAGATCACGCGGACTGCAACGCCGTCGTTCAATAGGCGAATTTCCGAGATTTTTCCACGGTAGTCGGGAACAAGAGCCGAAAGAACACCGTCGTATGCGCCACTGGTTCCCAATCGAGTGCAGAACAGTTCTTCGATGGCAACGTGCCCGGAGGGATACAGAGGCAAATTCGGCGCCCATACCGTGCCTTGTGGAGGGCTGGCTTTATCCGATTGCTCAACTCCGAAACGATACTCAAAGAAAGGGAAGAAAACCGGATAGTTCTTTGCATCTCCGCGCGAGAAATATCGGGATGAGCCCGGATGCAAATATGCTTTGAGACTGACGATAGGCTGATCCGGTAGTGCTAGTTGCCCTTTCTCTGCCACTTCCGTGAGCGCATTCTTCACGCTTCCTAGTGGGAGAAGTCCTTGGGCAAGCTTGAAGGTGTCGTAATCGGCGGTCAGATTAGTGCTCCGCACTTCGGACCTGTGCAAAGGCTGGAAGAAGGTGAAAACATTGCGCCAAACGTTTTCTGGCCCGCGCAGGATCGCCGAGGAATACATAACCTCCCGGTAAAGAGCGGCTCTTGTCTCCCACAGATCAAAAAGTTCTTTCAGGGCAGCTATCGTGATTTCCGCTTGGGTTGCCATCTTTTCCGGCTTCCTACGTGGAACGACGTTAGAGGAATGTGGGTCGTACTGACCGTCTTTCGGAAATTGGCGGACACTCGGTTTCCGCCGAGGTTCCATTCTACACAAACGCAGGTGAGGAGAGCGGTACCGGCGGTCACAGAGAATCAGCGGACTGGTTCGATGAGGTTGGCGGGACCATGCGGCATTCATTCTGGAGCGGATTGATAAGCGGGCGCCCAAGAAGTAGAGACTTCGGCACGAATTATGACGACGCCAAGATAGCTCCGAGAAGTTCGACGCTTCGCCTTTGGCATCTTCAACGAATCTTGGTCAACTCGATCAATTGGTGAAAGGATACGCGATCCCGGTTCAGGCATCCGCTCCAACTGCTTCCGAAAACCTCTTCCGGGCTCAGAATCTGTGACTTCACACACCTGATTGTGGAAGAGCAACCCAAAGACATCTTGGGGGGACGGGCGATAAAATGTGGTCAAGGTGAGAACGATGCCATCGTGCATTTACTGCCGGCGCGAAGATCAAGAGTTCGACCGGGAACACGTCGTCCCGCAAGCATTCGGAAACTTTGAGCCAAACTCCTTCATCCTTTACGAAACGGTATGTAAGGAGTGCAACAACTACTTTGGCCGCACGCTTGATTTTGCATTGTCACGCGACAGCATGGAATCCTTGCTGCGGTTTCGGTACGGCACAAAGCCTGCTTCCGAAGCCAGGGATTTGCCATATAACAAACTCGAATTGAAGATCGGTCAGCCCGGGCCGTGGTTGGGAGCAACTGTCGTTCTGGAGACCGATAGAACTGGCAAGGCTGTCGAGCCAGTTCCTGTCCCTCAGGCGGCCTTCCGCTGGAAGGGGTCGCAGGACTGGAACTATTTGGCGGAGCGGGAATTGGAAGCCGATGCTCTCGCAAAGTATGTGAAGCCCATACCGGGCACTCTCGAAATTCGTGTGATGGGGCCTTCGCCGGATGATCATGAGCGGGTGCTTCAGAAACTCAAGGCGGCAGGAATAGACTTTCGGCAGCAAGGCTCGTTGATGGACCCCGTCACGGTTGACGGCAAGGTTCTGGTGGAGATAGCGGCAGCCGTCGATCAGACCATTTTTCGCGCAATCGCCAAGATTGCTTTCAATTACGTGGCGCACCAGCACGGGTCTACTTTTGTCCTGCGCTCCGACTTCGACGAGATCAGAGATTACATTCGGTACGGCACATCGCCTAGGTGGGCGGCCCGGATGCCAGTCGTTGTTCCGTTCCCTGAGCCAATTCTGTTCGACGATACGCGGCAATTGCGCCAGACAAACGGACACCTTATAACGTTCGACTGGCATGTGGGTCAAATGGGTTTCATGGCTCAGGTCAGCTTGTTCAACACAATCACCTACCGGGTACGGGTCTGCCCTAACTACACAGGAATTTGGCACACCGACTTTCGCAGAGGCCACCACTTCGACATCGAAGACAGGACAATCCAGCCACTCTTTTCATCATCGCTGCTAGCGCATCCTTGAGAGACGAATCAGGCTGACTACAAATAGCGCTTACGCTTTCAGTAGAATCACACCGAGTCCAGTCGTCGGTCCAACGTCAGTCCAATTCGAAAGGGTGGTTGCACCGAGTGTTTCCGCGTAAGCGACACCAGATGCGCCACTTATGTGATTTAGCCTGCTTACTTGCAAAGCGGATGATCACAATCGATTGGAACACCTCCCTCCCAAACAGGTCATCACGCATAGGAAGTACACTTGCCTCGTGGCGCCTCGGCTACAATGACGTAAAGACAAGAATGATTATCGGTCAATGGTGGTGGAGCGACCTCGTTGGACTTGAGCAAAACATGAGGAATCAAATAGAGGAAGCCCATGCAAGAATCCATACGCTTCAGCGAAGAAGAATTAACGCTACCGCGCGTTTGCGAGATCTGTGGCAGGACCTACACGTTGGAAGAGGCTGGCGAGCATTTCTTTAGCCGTCCGTACAATTATCGCAATGGTTGTGCCGCCACTTGCCTGACGTGTTGGTTGGATTGCGGCCCTCGGCGTGACCGAAGTCTGACTGGCAACCTGCTCCGCGAATTTGCGGCCAAGCTAAGTCCCGATGCACATCTCGTAGTGATGCCTGTCCATCGGTTGATGTTCTCGGAACCCATCGAATTTCAGAGCGGCTCGATAATTTATCCGAGTGGCCTTGCGAAACTAGTTGCTCTGAAATTAGAGATGAACAAAGAGGTCTCGACGTCTCTGTCTTTCTATCAATCGGCCGCGACTTTTGTGGATAGGGAGACCTTTTCGCAGACTCCTACCGTCGCGTTTACATACAAGTTCGACTGGGATGGCTTGTGGCACGGTAGCCACAAGTCGCATATGGAGTTTATTCGGATCTTTTCACAGATCGCTGACGTCAAGTGCCTGAATTGGATCAGATACAAGTTCTGCGCGATTGATATCCCTGATGTCCTTCCCAGCCGCGCAGGACAGACCAAGAAAGATCCGACGATGTCTGCTGCGCTCCTGTATAACGCATTCCGACGGGAAGGCGGAATAATCGCTGGAGACGCCTTCAATTCGGTGCTCACAAGAGGTTTGGGATTGCCGCTGAACGAAGATGATATAGCTTATAACGACTTCCCGGACCTAGAGGGTGAAGTCGGGAACATCGCTCTACATGCCTTGGATCTGTATTCGGCAATTTTACAAGCGGAGTATCCGACAGCTCAGTTCACACAGTTGATGGCGCTCTTGGAATTTCTGGCCGACCCAACGGACTACACAAAGTCCCACGAGGTCGGAAAGATCATCGGACGATACGTCGCAACAAATGAGGTCGAATACGAGAAATTCAAGGCTAGGTACTACGAACTGTCAGGCAAGAAGCACGATGCCACTGGTGCGTACGTCGGTTATAGGACTCGCATTGTCCACATGGGCGCACGACTGGAGAGTATTTTGGCTGCTGGACCGAGAAGCCAACTTCTGAAAGAACTGGACGGTTACGTGCGCACCGTGATCGACCACATGCTTGAGCGTTCGTCTTGGAGCTACGATTCCTACCTAGCGCATCGTGAATCGATGAAACCGTTTTTGAAGTAACTATAGTCCTGGAAAAGCAGATTCCCCGATTTGTTGGAAACGTTAGTAGTTAGAAGCGATAGATGGAGTTGTTGGAGTCGAGTTACGTGCGCCCAAGGCAGACGCCTTCCGCTGAGCCTAGGGATACGGGTTCATCCCAAAGATTTGTGTACAACTTGTGTACAAGAAGGCGGGTTTGAAGGGCCTGAAAATGGACCTAAGCAACGCAGAATCAACAACAGACTCCTGGGCTACAGGCTCAATCCCGCCGGAGACTCGATCTGTGGCGAGGCTGCCACGATTTCGCCTAGAAACGTTCTGATCTCGTCCCTTGGGGCGCGCCGTCTCATTGAACTGAAAAGAGTAAGAAGAATCTTCATCGCTCACAAAGCGGCTGCTCATAATTCGGTAGTACACCTGCCTCCCAAGCAGAAGCGCCCAAAATCGGACCAAAAGCTCCAATCGGAACATGACCCCAAAAGTCTTCAGGAAAACCAAGCGCGGATTTGCGATCCCAGCCAAACAGGCTCCAGGATCGGAACACCGACAATGGCTCCCCTGAACTTTCTGAGTCTTATTCATGTAACGGCCTGACACTCTTCCTCGGAACCCGCGCCGTGTCCCCTCCTCTTGTCTGGACGCCGACTGTGTTGCCGGTTACGTCTATAACAAACCATCCCGCGACCCATCTTCTCGCTATGTACACGTCCACGGGTTGGCCGTGCTTCAGCCTCGTGGCTGTACTTGCCTTCGATTTGCGCTGCCTGGGTTTTGTCATCTGCCGTCTCCCTCTCCGCCGAGAGCTCCAAATTCGGAACAGATTGCGATTAAGGGCACGGGAGAGGGGAAAAATCATCGGGCCGGTCGAGATTGCGACCACAAAACGGGCGAGCGGCGAAGGGCGGCGGCCGTTAGGCGAGGATACGGAAACACCTGCCTCCCAGGCAGAGGCCCTACTTGTATTAGGGGTTCGCATGCCCGTTGCCACCGAGCAGTGTGAAATGTGCCAGGCGGGTGTAATTTCCTTTTTAAGTTTCCTTGTGGCATTAGTTCTCTCATTTTCTCTTCGGAAAACGATTGAAGTTGCATTTGAGGTAAGCAGAAGGGACAATTCCTAAGACCGAACCAAAAGAGCGGGGCGATGAGTGCTACCGACCAAGCAAAAGTCTTCGTTTCTTCCATCCTTAATACGTCAGTTGAAGACCTGCTGGAAGAAAGGAAGACCGTACGGCAAGTGGTTGATTCATACAGATTCCTTCGGTCATGGGCCTTTGAAAAGGCGCCAGCTTCTTTTGAGGAATTGGACGAATCCTACTTGAGAAATGTCGAGGAGTGCGACATCTTCATAGTGATTGTTGGAGGTGAAGGCAGCGAACCGGTTGCTGCTGAAGTTCAGAGGGCTAAACAGAAGAACAAGCCAATCCTCGTTTTTGCGAAAAGCACTTCGAACCGGAAGCCAATGGCACAAATGATTCTGGAAACTGCTGGGTGCAAGTATGCCTCTTTCCAAACCGTCACTGACCTGGAACAGGCTGTTCGCGATGCCTTGGACCACGCCCTTGCTCTCGGACTTCGTTCACTCTCGATGAGCGGACGAACTTTGATGAGCCAGTTGCGAGAACTAGACGACAAGAAGATTCACTTCCGCATCCAACCCATGGTTCCTTCCTTTCCTGGGGAGTATCGGTTTCATATTGAAGGTCTTGACCAGAAAACTGTAACAGTGAAACTCCACGCCACTCGAGAATCCATTTCATTACCCGTATTGAGAGTCAGTGAAATTCTGAACTTCGGCGATCGGGAAGCGCCGATCTTGCTCCTAGACGGTCGGCTCCAATGGCTGACGACCATACAGCGATGGAGGTTCTTTCCAGAAGATGTCGGAACTGGCACTCCTCTCGGATTGCACAAGCCGTCCCGCCTCGATGACAAGAGAGCGATAGAACTAACAGATTACTTTCGAAAAAGAGAGTTCCAACCTGGGTGGGCTTACGAAGGTGATGCCCCTAGCAAGATCAACGCTGCATATCAGCCAGTCTATGATGATGACGGACGGTATTTCAGAATTCCAGATCGGCCGGACAATCTGGTCTTAATTGTTCAGAGACCGAGCTACCCTACCCTACAGGCTTGAATATGTCGAGCGACAATGGATCAAAACTTGGCAATTACTGGCCCGGTCAAGCCGATGTGCCTGAAGATGACGGCGGACTTATTTGCAGCAGAAGAGAACGGCGGGGATGAATGATGTCCAAAAAGAAAAACAAAAACCCCCAGACATACCCGAAGTGTCCGCTGTGTGGTCACGAGCAAACTGAGTTCCCACCCGATCTCTTTGGCCCATGTAAAAACTGTATTCAGTTGAACCCGTCCGGTGTGAAGCAATGGCGAGAGGAACATAAACCCAAAGCTGAGGAGATCTCAGCCAATTCCGGCTTCCTTAAGGGTGGCCGCAAGTTTTCTGTGGAGAAACGGGGAGATGGCCCCATCGCCTCAGACTCGCAGCTGTTCATCGTCGAGGAGTGGGAGTCGGAACGATTCTCGCGGCGATTCACCGCGAAAGTATCTCAAACGCAAGCCGCTAGGCCACAGGCGGAAGAAGAAATCGCGCTATGGTGTCAACTCTACCCGGAGAAACTTCCTCAAAACGGCGGGACGGTCGATATCAACCTCGACTACGTGAAGATAAGGTGAAAGAACTGAGAATGCGCGTTTCCGGATCGCTGAGGGTTGGGCCGATGAATCGATTGCACGAGGTGCGCCAGCGTCCACGCTGGCGGATTCGAAGCAAGTAAGGCAGAAGAGCCAAAACCAACAAACGTGATATTGAAAACCCCGAGGTGATTCAGCGTATGTAGCGAACGAGGACGCAGAAGTCCTTCGTGGCGTGCCTAAGGTCATACGCGAAGCCATCAGGATTCTTGAGACGCCTGACCCTGTCGTCGATGACGATGACCATAGCTTGGCAGTCGTCCCTTTTGCTGTATTTTACGATCTCCAGTATGAGGTCTTCTTGGAGTGCCTTTTGTGAGGTGTCAACGCGAGTTTTCTTGATCGAGATTAAGATTTTCTCTTTTTTCAGAAAGAGGTCGGCGCGGGTGGAGGATCCGGCGAACGAGGGGCCTGGTTCCTCAGGCCGAACGTCTTTGAAATGCAAGAACAGCAGGGACCTCAGCAGGTCCTGAACGTCATATTCGTCCTTCACGGTCAATGTGCAGCGGGACTCACGGCGCTGTTGCAGGGCTCGCTCCACGTGATCAAATTTCCTAACGATTCTGGATATGATCGCGAGCGGCTTTTCTGGAATCGGCTTGTTGTCGGAATTCAAGTGAGCTATTTCGAGCGAGTGGAGTATGAGTTGCAGGCGGTAGGCCCAGACAGAGTACACTTCGGCGGCCTGCTCCGAATAGGCGGTAAGTGTGAGATTTTTCTTTGCGCGCTTGAATAGACTTAGGATCCGACTGCGCGTAGCATCAGTGTGAAGCGCTTCCGCAAGCACTAGAGAGCTTTCAAAGGCAAATTCAATCAGAGTTGCTACACGTTCCTTTTCTTCGCTGTCGGAACCGTAGTCCCAAGCGAAGCAAATTCGGTCGACTTCCGACAGGTACTCACGAATTTGTTTGGCGAGCTTCAAAGGTTTCTCACTGGATGTCTTCATGGGTTCTCCGCAAAGCTAGCCTTGCCCAGGTTCGGTCGGCCACTGTGCGTGGATTGCCCGAACTTCACCTTCCATTTCGGGTTGGCGTTCTGTCACAGCGTTCATCCAGGAGGTGGCCTGAAGTCGAAGGAGAAAATCCATCGCTTCCGCTTCATCGGGCTTGAATACAAGAGTTTGGGTGAGCGAGGTGACCGGGTGAAATCCGTGTAGCTTGTGGTAGTAATCGCCATCCGCGGAAAATACTTCGATGACGTCACCGAATAAATCCTCGGGTAGCGGGTTTAGAGCGTTCGGGTTGTGAAATAGGATGGCTTCTTCTTCCCATCTTTCATTCCGGTCCCCAACGACATACCAAAACGGCTCGGGCATGACGGCATCGGGATTGGGACTGTAAGCGAGACCGAAGCGAAGGGCCTTAACGTTCGGGGCTGTTCCCAGTTGGAGACCCATCCGATTAAATTTCGGGACTGTGCCAGCATTGCTGAACAGGATTGCGCTTATGTTCTCCACGTTCGGCTGAGAGAAGAAGCCGGTGGGAATTGATTTCTTTCCAAGGCTATGTTTCTCGATGGGATGCAATTCGTAGTTTGCTCGGGGGTCGTCCGGGGCTCCCCCTAGCTTGACGTGCAGACCGTAGAGATAGCGCTCCAGCGGCGCAGAGGAATGTCGCATGGGGTCATCTTTGTGAAAATCTGCGATTGCCAGAACAAGAGGCATTCCCTGGACGTGAGGCAGCTTCCAGTATTCTTTCTTGACCTTTGAATACAATGCACTTCCAAGTTTAATGGCAATCTCTTCTTGTTCCGGCCAATGTTGAAGATTCTCGACAACTGGATCGGCAGCATTTTGAGCGGGATTTGCAGTTGTTGCCTCCACCCACACCTTTGTCCCATTGTGCTCCAGCAGAAAATCAGGTCGATCGTTGGGACGTGACACACGAATCCCGAGATTATTAAAGAGCGCAGAGAGGTAGAGCTCCCAGATCCGGGCGTCGAACCCAGTGGTCTGAAAATCCAATACGAAGTTGCCGTCCGGCCCGGGCAAAGAATCGAAAATTTTCTGCAACAGCACACGTGAGGCTTGATGAGACTCAGATGTCCGTACATACTCAAAACTCTTGTGGATTTTTTCTGCGGGAGCTATGGGTGTGAACAAGTCCATGGAGCGCCTCCCAGCCAGATTGTTGGCCCGGGATAAATATGAATTTGCGGGGCCCGACAAATCATTATCGCGCATGTTGAAGGTGCCGAAGGAATCTAGTGTGTGTAAGTACCTTGTTTGTAAAGGGGATCGGCAGCGCGCGGAGCGGTGCAAAAGAAACAAATGCCCTTCATGGCGGGGGAAAGCGCCTCGCCGTCCGCGCCGTCAAGGACGCCGGGGTTTGGCGTTCATTGGAGCGAAGCGAAGACCCTTGACGGAGGGAGCGGGCGGACTAGGCGCAGGGTTTGGCCAGGAAGGGAATGGTGGAGGGAAGCTGCAGCTGCACCTAGCGAAACGGGCCGAGGCACATTTTTCTTAAGAATAGAATACGAGCAGGAATTCTGTGCCGCTGGGGGATGCGCGAGATGTGTTTCGCCGCTTAGTCCTTCAAAGTATGCGGGAACTTGTCTCGGAGTTGCTCGTTGCGTCGCAACGCATTGACCTTCCACTGTAGATAGGACTGCAGGAGGTCACGCTGTGCAGCCGATACCTTGTGCAGAGGTTCGGAAGCGCTCATTACAAATGTGGCACCGGGCTTGTAAGCTCCGCTGAAGGCACCGCTCGGCAACGATTGCAGTGCGAAGGCGCCCGTCACGGGGATCCTGGCGGTTTCGAGTGTTGCTAGATATTCTTCGACGAATGGCGCTCCCGTTTCGGGCCCAGTGCTGTCGTCAACGGCGGCGGCCAGGGCAAAAAATTCCGGCGGCGGCAGAATCTGCGCGACGATGCGTTGCGCCAACTCGCTTTCCCGACGTAGGACTTCCGGAGTCGGCCGGTCTGCCGGCAGGTTGGCGGCCAGATATTCCGTGTAGACGATCAAGCCCGGCGCTGTGACCTCGCGAAAGAAGTCTCCCAGGACGCGTAGGACGCGAATACCAAGCTGAGGTTCCGGCAGGAACTGGGCGAAGAACAGACTGTTGAACCGTGCGATGTCGGGGACTGCCGTTACAATCGCGACGATGTCGGCAGCATGGGTCTGCGCTTCTTCGCGGTCGTGCCGCGCTTCCTTTGGCCCGCGGAGATTGCTGTAGCGGTCCGCAAGCGCCAAAAGCTTCAGCATGACGAGCGCATGAGGCTGGGTCACGCGAACCTGGGCGGTAAATTCGTTGCCGTTCGGGAGCTTGCCTGCGACCTTGCGCAGGTCGGACTGCGCCAGGGCGATCGATCCGCCCGTGCAGGCGCGCGCGTGCACGCCGTCCTGAATGTGCACGCGAAAGTCCTTCTCGCGTTTGTATTCTTCCGGTGCCAAGAATTCGATGCGCATCTTCTCGGTGCTTTCCGGAATGGGCTTCTCAAACTGAAAATTGCGTGATTCTGGGACGGGTATGTAGGCGAGCCTCTCGAAAATCTGGGCGAGCTGTAGCGGCTCCTTGCGCAAGGCGAGGACATTGAGAAGAAAGTCGACGTCTTTCGTCGCACGGGCTTTTTCGACAGCAAACTTCATGGCCTGGGCTCCGGCCACGACGAAATCTTCGGCCGCCGGCCCGAGAGCATCGAGGAGTTCGAGAAGGTAGGTGCGCTGGGGTTCGGGGATCACGCGGCCTTCCAGCGTGACGCAATGGCGTTGTCGAGAAGGTAGTCTGCCTGCTTGAGATCGCGCCCGCCGCGGGCATACAGGTCCAGATACGCCTGAATGTTGGAGACGCGGGGTACGGGCGCATCGGTTCTGGCATAGAGGAACACGCCCTCATCATACGGGTAGATGAAGCGAAGCCGGGGGGCTGTCCCGGACACCGGACGTTCGCCGAGTTGGCGGAGCTTCGCGTCGTTCTGGTTCGCGAGCAGAAACACATCGATGCGGTCCAGGTCGATGAACGGAGCGTCGGTTGCCGCTGCAGCGGCAGTGAACGCGTAGGGACCGCGGAGGAGCGATTGTAAACCGGGGTTGATTTGCGCGAGGGTGGTTCCCAGTGGATTTGAGGTTTCGAACGAACTGCGTAAACGCCAGCGGTAGCGCTCCTTGTATTTTTCCGCCCACTCCAGCAACAAACGGCGCGGTTCGGGAACGACAACGGAGGAGCCTTGCCGGCGTACCCAGAGTTGTTCGTCGAGGCTGGAAAGCGCTTTCGAAAGGGCTCCGAGACTGATGGCAAACTGGACCTGCTGGGTGGAGAACGCACGGGCGACCCGGTTTGTTTCGGCAGCGAGTTCATTGGCGATTTCGGTGAGGGTCCAGGGTTTTGGTTTCTCGAGCAGGACGCGCAGAACGCGGGACGATCGCCCGGAAAAAACATTGGTGAAAAGCGGGGAGGCGGATTCACCGCTCCGTTCTTTGGCTCGCAGTCCAAGCCGCTGGAGTGTGAACGTGCCGGGAACATTAATCGAGATATTTCCGTCGAGGTCGATGAAATCGATGCCTTGCTCGATGCAATAGGTCTGCGAGCGTGGAGAGAGCGCCGGGCAGATCAGGGCGAAGGAAACACCGGGGCGAAGAGATTTCATGCGCCGGACCCATGGAGCGATGTCCTCGAGGAGCTTGGGTGACACGACAGATTTGAACTCCCCGAGCACGAGGATACGACTCTTCCCGGATGCGAGTTCGAACTGGACGTCGAACGCGTCTTTCGGTGGGGCTTTGACCGCACGGATGCGTACGCCGGGCAAGTCCCGGACGGGAATCTGAGTGCGGAGGGCCTGAAGGGCCTCCCTTTCGAATTGGGCCTCTGTGGCCTGCATGGGTGTAATGTTCTCATATTGGAAAACACGTTGTAAAGGAAAACTTTCCTATACAATGCATTTTCGCAAATACGAAAACTCAATGTCAATCCCATGACAAACATCTGTCGAATTCATTGAGGTGCCCTTCCCAGGGGGAGCGGTTCGCGGCTCTCGCGCAGTGGTCGGTTCCCTAAACCTTGCACGTTTCTGGCAGGAGCGCCTGCCTCGTGAGCAGGTGCTGCGGCCAGCGGTTCGCGAATAAATAGTTGTCCAGATTTGAGCCAGACTCCCACCGCGCTGCGCGGTGCAGAAGTTGCAAATGCCCTTCCTTGGTGGGCTCCCGAGAGCTCAATAGTCCCGCTCTGTAGTAGATATTAGTGTACCTAGAGTCGTTTAGAATCGTTTCACAAATCATTTCATCGATGGTTGCACAATTCGTGTGAACGATATGAAAATAAAGCACAAAACGGACATCGTCGCTAGTATATAATCGTTTCATGGAAAGCGACCTTATAAGCGAACTGAACCGTGGGGTCTTACCTGCGGCGGACCTCCGAGAGCGGCTGGGTGTGTCGCCCGCGACACTTATGCGCATGGTGAGAGAAGCTGGGCCGGAGATCCTGCGAATAGGTCGAGGTAGAGCGACCCAATATGGCTTGCGTCAGGTGTGGCCGAACCTGGACAGCTCACGGTTTCCGTTATTCCGAATAAGCGAATCGGGCACGGCGATCTCCGTGGGGGAACTCATAACGCTTACTGCCCATCAGACAGCCTGGATGCCTATGGCCATGGTCGTGAGTGGGCTTCCCGCCGAATTGGCTGACGCTCGGCCTTCTGGTTTCTTGGGCCGACATTTCGCGGCCGCCAATGCCGATCTCAAGCTACCACCACGATTGTCGGACTGGTCCGATCATCACATTTTGCTCGCGATGTCTCGGCGGGGAGAAGATTTACCGGGTGATTTGATTGTCGGCGAAGAATCCTTCGCTCGATGGCAGGCACTTGGGCCCGTTTCCAGAAGCCGCGCTGATTACCCGGCTCTTGCAGAGGTTACCATCGCAGGTCATCCGCCCGGCTCCTCCGCAGGCGGAGAGCGGCCGAAGTTCGGAGTGCTGGTTGACGACCACCATATGCTCGTGAAATTTGCTGGGCGCGGAGGAACAGGCGATGTGGCCGCCAGGCGCTGGTGCGATCTGCTGGTCTTAGAAGCAATTGCTTTGCAAGTCGTAGCGTCACACGGAATACCGGCCGCGCATACAAACGTCATCGAAACGCCCGACTATTGGTTTCTGGAAAGCGAGCGATTTGATCGCTCGGGGTTGCGCGGGAGGATCGCAGTCTTAAGTCTTGCGGCTGTTCACGACGATCTCGCGGACCCGTGGGCCCGCGCGGCCGTGTCACTGAAAGATGCACGACGGTTGAGCGATGAAGATGCCCAACGGCTTTGCTGGCTTGACGCTTTTGGAGCGCTCATCGCAAACACGGATCGGCATCAGTACAACATACTGTTCTTTACAGAAGGCTCTCATTTGCGTCTAGCTCCAGCATTCGATCAAGTCTCAATGCTGTATGCGCCCACCGCCGATGGCCAAGTGCCACCTCGCGAGCTTATACTGCCGCACGCGACTGCGAGTACATTGGAAGTTTGGGAGGATGCACGCGAGGCAGCGCGGCAATTTTGGGGACAGGGAAGTGAGGATATGCGGCTGTCGGATGATGCTCGGATCTTCTGTGCAAGCAACATGAAGCTCTTTGCGTAATAGGCTGTCCGCCTGCCTGGTGAGCAGCCGTTCTTGGTCCGCAGCCGGATACGACGGTCTTGTAAACCGTTGACGAGGAATTGCCCTTTGGTCCGGTGTGGTCCCGGAGCAGCATTCGGTTCACTACCGAGCGCTGGAGTATTCGGTTTTGAGCTGAATTGTCGGGAGGAAGACCCGAATGTGGATAGTTTCTTGGGGCGGCAGGGTCCTGCACGGTTGAGGTTGGCCGCAGCGTATATGCGGCGAGTACTTCGCTATGTACGACCATGGCTTTTTTCCTTTTTCTCTGACTCTCTCCCCCCTGTGGTGGCGTGCGCGTGGGGTTGTATCCCCGCCCGACGCTTGCAAATGAGCACAGTCCTTGACAACAACTAGATGTGTAAGGCGGTTTTCACGTTAGCGCGCGTCAAATCTGCTTTTGCGGTAGGCGATTTGTGTCGGTCAAGGAGTGCCAGGCGGTTATACTCAGTGTGTTCCTTGAAGCATGCCGGTCCAAGGGTTTCTACTGGTCGGCAGATTTCATACAGTGCCTACAGCGCTCTCTGAACATTTGGAAAGGTTTCGGGCTTGCAATGCAAGTCGTTCAACATTTTGCTTGTTGGTTTTTTGCTTCATAGGCAAATGCCTTGCAGCAGATCAGGCAGTCTGCACCATCCCGAGAGGAGTACAAAACACGTTCTGCGTCAGACGAGCGTGACCTCGACACCTGCAGCCCGCAAGGCGGTCAGTTCGTCCTGCGGGATTCGGCTGTCCGTGATGACTCCCTGGACCCTGGAGATGGGAATGACTGCGTAGAGACTCGATGTCGCGAACTTACTGGAATCACAGACGACGACTGTGCGGGCCGCGACTTCCGCCATTCTCCGCACAAGTGGCGCGCCAAGCAGATTCTGCGTGCAGAGACCGCGGCGTGAGTCAATGCCGTCCGTACCCATGAAGAAAATGTCGGCGCCCAATTGCGAGAATGCAAGCTCCGCAAGCGGACCAATCAGGGACCGCGAACTCTTGCGCAGCATCCCTCCCGTCAGGAGGACATCCACATCGCCACTGGCAAGTTCAGCAGCGATGCTGATGCTGTTTGTGATGACGGTGAGGTTCTTAAATCCCGCCAACTCGCGAGCGATGGCCGCGGTCGTGCTGCCAGATCCTAGAATGATCGACTGGCCGTTTTTCACCATGGCTGCGGCTGCCTGCGCGATGGCCACTTTCTCCTTGGGATGGTTCAGTGCGCGCTCTGCCAAGTTGAAGTCAGTTTGCAACATGGCGCGCGCCGGCAGAACTCCGCCGTGCGTACGGAGTACCAGACCGCGCTTCTGCAGGAGGGCGAGGTCGCGGCGAATTGTTACTTCCGAGGTTCCGCTGCTGGCGGCAAGTTCGCGCACGAATGCGCGTCCGTTGCGCTGGACGGAATCTAGGATGGCTTGCCTTCTCTCTTCGTTCAAAACTGACTTCCGAGCGTTCGACATGAATTCTCCCCAAGCCTGGGAATGCTATCCGTCCTTTGGACGGCGCGCTTCACCTGCAACTACGGAAAGCGTTACATCTGTTTCACTGTCGACGCTTTCTAGCCAGGGAGAGTGCGCCGAGCGCGTCGGCAAATTGTATGCGAATATGCTCACTGTTCTCAAACACGTTGCCGGCCATGGCGACACGCGCGGATTTGGTCATGGAGAGTCAACCCAGAACAACCTGTGCCAGTTGCGCCAAGTCCACGCTCGCTCGCCGCAGCACGAGTGATACAACCTCGTGATCGTTGTGTTGCGCCTCAAGGACGAGAGGGCACAGACGGGCGCAGTCCGACGCAGGGCAAGAATTCGCTGCCTTCAGCTAGTCCGTTTGCGGGACCTGCCACTCCTGCAGAATCAGCGGGAGCAGAAAGGTCTTGTGCCCGCAATCAGGTGCACGCAATGTCAGGGAGGCTGCCATACGTTCGATCCAGTATCCCGAACCTTCGTCGGGAATGACAAAGCCGTGAGCGCCGGCGCGGGTACTTTGGCCCTTCGCATTGAGGCCGAAAACGATCGACCCAGTCCCTGCTTCGACCAGCATTCCTGGTTCATCTCCGAAAACCGGTTCAAAAGCGATCTGGTGATCGCCCACCACCTCAATCGATCCCGAAACCTCTTCCGAGATGAATTGTTTCAAAGCGCTAGTCACCTTCGAGGCGGAAATGCCAGCGCAGTTGATGCACGTATGAGCGATCTGATTGCTGGGAATCCGAGCGTTCTCACAGGCCTGCCGGATGGCTGCCTGCAAGCCAAGGCGAGCTGCCTCAGCGCCTACCCGCACGATGTTACACCCGGTGGAGCGTCATGTCCCGAGTACGTTTGTGCTGTCGTCCGCCGTACTGCGTGTCATCGTACGGGCGCCGTTGATTCCGAGAAGACGCGTGATATTTCCATTTATTTCACTGCGGCGGGGGATGTAACCGGTGATGCCGCCAACCCGGAGCCGCGTTCCACGATACCGGGAATTGTAACCGGCATATGGCCCTGAACCGTAATCTCTCCGAATAAGGCACGTACCGCGCTAATCGCGGACGGTGTCGTGTTGGAGAATGTGCAAAGGTAAGTCTGCACCTCGGGAATCGCCGTCACAATATAGGGATTGCCGAAGGCAATCACTGCTGTCTTGGACTTTCCGGTGTTCACCAGTTTCGCGAGCAGATTCGCCAAGCCTTCGTCCAAAGCAGCTGACCCGGCCTCCTGTCCGTTGACTCGCACCGTGCGTCCACCGCTGGGGACGGCTTCAGCCAAGGCGATTACCCTGGTTGCCCGTTCAGCCGCTGCCAGGATCGCGGGTTCCCGCGCCGCTGAACTCTTTTCGTCCACGTGGAAGACCTTGACACTAGGAAGTCGAGAACGGAATTGCTTCACAAACATCTGTCCACCTTCGGTGGAGCAGAGATCATCGGTGAGGACCACAACCACCGTGCTTGAATCGGTTTGTTCCGACTGTGCTTGAGCAGGAACTGAAGTGCTGGAGGGGACAGCAGTCGCGTTCAGTGGCAGAATCTCGTGGTTGTCGCGTACCAGCGTCAGCGCCCGATCAGCGATGCTTTGGGCCACGGTGATGTTTTCTGATTTGGCGATCTCCCTCGTGACCGCCTGGAGATCCACGTAGCGGTCCCGGTTAAGCCCAAGCGATGCCTTCATGCGGAGAATCTTTGCCACACTGTCATTGATGCGAGCCTCAGAGATCTCCCCGTTGCGAACCGCATTCAGCAGACCTTTGTAGGACGCTTCAATGTCGAGTGGAAGGATTACCATATCATCGCCCGCCTTCACTGCTTCCACCGCGGATTTCGCGGATATCTCCGCATTCGTTCCTGTAAAGAATTGCGTCAACGCGCCCATCCCCATTCCGTCGGTCACAACAACTCCACGAAATCCAAGCTGTTCTTTCAGCAAACCGGCCACAACCGCGGCGGAGATGCTCGCGGGACGATTGGGGTCCGGCTCAACGGCCGGTACGGCCACATGCGCCACCATCACCGAGTCTACTCCGGCTGCAATCGCGGCGCGGAAGGGAACCAATTCAACCCTGTCGAGGCGCTGGCGATCGCCGTTAACGCGAGCCAGTGCCAAGTGCGTATCGGTGTCAGTATCACCGTGTCCGGGAAAGTGCTTCACCGTGGTCAGCATTCCTTCGCTGTGCGCGCCCGCGATGTAGGCGTTCACGAATTCACTGACCTTCACCGGATCCTCCCCGAACGAGCGCGTATTGATGATCGGGTTTCGTGGATTCGAATTGACATCGGCTACGGGGAACCAGTTCCAATGGATACCAATGGCGCGAGCTTCGTGGGCGGTGATCTCGCCGAACTGAAATGCCGATTCCTTATCTCCCGTCGCCCCAAAAGCCATGGCGTGAGGAAACGCTGTGGTACCGTCAATGCGCATCGAGAGTCCACGTTCAAAGTCCCCCGCGATGATCAGCGGGTAAGGAGAATCCTGCTGCAACTGATTGGTGAGTGCCGCCGCTTCCAGGGGCTGATTTTTGAGAAGGAACGGGCCGTCGTTTACGGCCGTTAGACCGAAGCCGCCGATGTGGTACTTCTCGATTGCATCGCGTAGCAGTCGGTAGTCGGGGCCATCAACATTCATGAATCGGATTGGCGCCCCAATCATCAGCATTTGGCCAATTTTCTCTTCCAGAGAAAGCTTGCGCAGGGTCCGCGCTACCCATTTCTCGCCGCTCTGGTCAAGCACCACAGGCCCGGTCTTGTGCGCGCTCTTTGTACGAGCCCGGGACTTGGGTCCCGCGGCCTGCAATACTGTGCCGCTAAGCGCCGTAAGGACCAGCAACAAACGCACTCCCTGTCTCCAATACGCTGTGTTCATGCTCCTCGCCTTCCCCGGATCAACTGCTGTGCCGCGCAGTGCCTTTGCCAATTAGTACAGAAGGTACTTCGCGCGGACCGTCTCAAACTGTTCGATGGCGTCACGCCAGCTCTCGGCAATGTTGCGCGGGTCCCCGCCCGTCGAGAGTGCCTGGAATGAGGGACCGTGATGTCGTTCTTTCCATTTGCTCCGAACTCGGGCAGGTATGCGGTCAAGGGATCGTTCAGCCGCACTTTCCCTTGTTCCACTAGTCTCATGACGGAGGTAGCGGTGGCAACGCATTTCGTGAGTGATGCAATATCAAATATCGTGTCGACCGTCATCGGTTCTCGGGCCGACTCAAGAGAACACATCCCATAAGCCTTGCGGAAAACTACCTGGCCACGATGTCCAACGAGGACGACACCTCCAGGGATAAGCCCCTTGGGGACGGCCTGCTCTATGATTTCATCCACTGCCGCGAAACGGCTTTGGACCGCCTGTTGCGCTGGCTGCTGGGCGGCAACCTGGGCCGGAGCACTGATGCAAAGCGCAAGAAGCACTGTTCCGGCCAGAGCCAACGACCGTCGATAGAAATTCGATTGAGAAGAAAGCATGACCTTTCCTCCGGGTTCTATTTTTGGCGCGATTCCAATGCCCGCCGCAGATTACCGTTTACCGCCTGCAACTGACGAAGGGCGCCCGCGCGAGTTGTGCCGGCCCTTAACATGACGATCGCCACCGGTACGCGCATCTCCGCCGCTTTCAACGTTTCGAGTGCCAGTTCGCGGCTAACGCCCGCAATACTCTGCACAATGGAGATTCCGCGTTCCACCAACTTCTCGTTTTTCAGCTGCAGGTTTACCATCAGGTTGCCGTAGACGTATCCAATCCTGGTCATGGCTCCTGTCGTGAGCATGTTGCAGATCAACTTCTGAGCGGTCCCGGCCTTCAGCCGCGTCGAACCGGTCAATACTTCGGGTCCGACTTCCATCTCAATTGCGATATGCGCCGCGGCAGCCAGCGCCGATCCACGGTTGCACGCGAGAGCAATAGTGGCACTGCCTTGTCGGCGAGCATATTCCAGCGCTGCGAGCGTATACGGCGTTCTTCCGCTAGCGGCGATCCCCACGACCACGTCATTCGCGCCAGGAACCTTTACGGCCATGTCTTTCCATCCCAGTTCGGCGGAATCCTCGCTCGCTTCGGAGGCATGCGCCAGTGCGTGGTCGCCACCGGCGATTATGTACTGCACCTTTGACGGGTCCGTTCCAAATGTGGGAGGGCATTCCGAGGCATCCAAGGCCCCGATTCGTCCACTGGTTCCGCTTCCCACGTAAATCAATCGCCCGCCGGAGGACATGCGCTCCGCAATGATGTCGACCGCGCGGGCGACCGCCGGCAGGACCTCGCGAATGACGCCAATGACGGAAGCGTCCTGCTGGTTCATCAGCTTGACTAGGTCCAGCGAACTCATGGTGTCCAGCGCTGCGGACGCTTGGTTCTGTTGTTCTGTATGCAAATCCGTGCGACTCAAGAGAGCTCCTCACGTATCAATGGCCATGGTGTTCGCCGAATCCCGCAACCCTTCGCTTGCGGTGTACCCGACTCCGAAGCTTGTCAAACTGCCGAGCGCCACGTACCAGGTGAACGGCACTTTTCTAAGCTGCCAGACGCCGATGTTCAGCGCGAATCCGCACAGCATCCCCAGCATTGCGCCCTTCTGGGTGGATCTAACGGCAAGCACTCCCAACGGTGATCCGTAAGCCACCGACGCGATCGATAATCCCATCTCCACGACCTTGCCGCCGCGGCGCGCAACAATTGCCAACAGAAATAGCAGTGGCCCCGTGCAACTGTCAGGATGCGCGACACAACTAGGTGCCGTTCTTCACTTGAGTTCGGACGGAGACCCGAATAAAAGTCAACGATGGAAGTGGAGGATAGCGAATTCAACGCGGCGCTCAGGTTGGACATGGCGGCAGCGAGGATCGCGGAGATCAGCAGTCCGCTGCTTCCGCGAGGCATCCGGGTGACGATAAATGTCGGAAAGATCGTGTCGGTTCGCGTGAAGGGAGCATCTGGTGAAAACAATTTGTAAAACACGAACAGCATCGCGCTAATCTGCAGAAACAACCCGAACTGGAACAGCACGGCTGTGCCGCTGGAGGACACCGCCGGCTTGGACTGCCATTCGCTCTTGGCGGCGAGTAGGCGCTGCACGATGAGCTGATCGGTTCCGTGAGTTGCTGTGGTCAGAAACGCGCCACCAATGATCCCGGACCAGAAGGTGGTAGATGCTCGACACTCTAGATCAAACAAGGCAGTTGATCGAACCGGTCCATACCTCCGTTTTCCGAAAGAGAGCTGCGACTATGCTGTGTCTTCGAACTAGTGTTTTTGCTTGACATCCTGTGTTTAGCCAACTACCGTTTGTGGCTAAAGCAGTCAATATCGAACATAGTAGAACAAATACGTAAACAATTCGCAAGGAAAAAAGCACTTAAATATTTGCAGGAGTCATTGGGCGCTGTTGAGTTCCTTGGGGAAGGGCAGCCATGTTTCATGCGGTATAGAGTAAGACTCAATCCGAACAGCCGGGCTTAGCGGATCGGGATGTGCTTCGAACGGCCCGGCGCATGAGCTCAGAGCTTAAGAGCTCCTAAAAAGGAAAGGACAGCATGGCGAGGATTTCACGACGAAGACTGCTAAAAGAATCGACGGGTTTGGCCGGAGTAGCTGCCCTGGGACTGCCGCTCGGGGGTTCTTGGGACGTAGCAGAACCGCCCAAGTCAGCAAAACTGAAGATCGTGGTGGTGGGGGGACACCCTGATGATCCTCAGGCAGGCTGTGGCGGCACCATGGCCCGCTACAGCGATCTAGGGCACGAGGTTGTCGCCTTGTCTCTGACGCGAGGTGAATTGGCTTTCCCCGAAAAACCCCGAGAGGAGAACGCCGCGCTCTTTACCCGCGAGGCGGCGAAGTCATGCGAGATCCTGAAGGTACGCCCACTCTTTGCCAACCAGATTGATGCTCATACCGAGATTAACATCTCGCGATACGAGGAGTTTAGAAAGCTGCTGGAGGCGGAGCGGCCCGATCTGGTGTTCACGCATTGGCCGGTCGATTCGCACAGGGACCATCGGGCGGCCTCGCTGTTGGCCTATGACGCTTGGTTTGAGGGTGGAAAGAAATTTGACCTCTACTATTACGAGGTCGAGTCGGGTGCGGAATCGCAAAGCTTTCTCCCCAACCTCTATGTAGATATCACTGCGACGGAAGACCGCAAGCGCGCCTCGTGTTACGCGTTTCCTGAAAGTGTCGGGCGCTGGGGCTGGTATGCAACTCACGAGCAGATGCAGCGATTTCGGGGGATTGAGGTGGGAGTGAAGTCAGCGGAGGCCTATTTCCACGTTCATGAGAGCGGCAGCCTGGCGCCGCCCGGAGTGTGATCTCGAGATGCGGCGGGCCGGCAGAGCAGCGCCGTTGCTCGGCCACCTTGTGATTCATGGGTCATCCTGTTCCTATCGAGAAGCGTGCAGGTTTTGTTGAAGCAGCAAACCGCTGTGCCCGCTCGGAGCACGAGACCCATTCCAGCCTGTTGCCGAATGCCTTTTGAATCCGCTCCATCAAAGCGCTGAGTGGTGATGTCTTTTTTTTCGTTGTTCGCAAAGTCCGGCAGGTAAACCGCCACGGGATCGTTGAGCCGGACCTTGCCTTCCTGCACCAGCTTCATAACGGAAGTCGCCGTGGCGACGCACTTTGTGACAGAAGCAAGATCAAAGATGGTATCCACGGTCATTGCTTCCTTATCCGGTTCGAGCGAGCGCATGCCAAAGGCCTTGCGGTACACCACATGGCCGTCATGTCCGACCAGCACCACGCCGCCCGGAATTGCCCCGCGCGCGATGGCCGCGTTCATGATTTGGTCAATGCCCGTCAGCGGCGTTTTCGGTGCAGCCACATCGGAGCGAGAGGATGCGTTCTGAGCGAGCGATCCGCTGCAACAGGCCGTCGCGATCAGCACAGCCAATACCAATCGTAAAAATGAAGAACAATGATCCATGGTGATCTCCCTTGTCCGGATCTCTGCCCAGGAATGTTTGGGCGGTAATGCGATTTTTGTGCTTGACAGGCGTTAAACACATATAGTATAGCACGCATATGCTCATCTGGTTGTCTATACAAGATGGCGTACAGTTGCTTAAAAGGTGGAGGTGGTTACATGGAAAGCGGGAGTGTGAACCGACGATTTGTACTGGGAACTCTTAGGATTTGGTTCTTGCTGTTCGCGTCTGTAACGATGGCGTTTGCACAGGCAGGCCGTGGCGGCTTGAGCGGACTGGTAAGCGATGCCACAGGCGCCGTAATCCCCGGGATCACAGTCGAGCTGCAAAGTACTGGAACAGGTGTGACCGTGTCGACGGTTACGACGAGCGCGGGATTGTACTCCTTCGTTTCTCTAACACCAGCGACCTATCAATTGAAGATCAGTTATCCGGGATTCAAAACCGTGATTGAAAAGAACGTGATCGTGACGGTAGATCAGGTGACCACGCTAAACCTCACGTTGCAGCCAGGCACCGTGAATCAGGTCGTTACGGTCACTGCGGCGCCGGAACTGGCGGAGACGAGCAACTCAACCGTCGGTCAGCTGATCACTGCGCCCATGATCGATCGTGTGCCGCTGATCACCCGCGACGTATATGAGTTGGTCCAGTTGAGCGCCGGGGTTAACCCGACGAACGGCACGCCGAATGCAGCCGATACCTCGGCGGTCTATAATGCCCGTCCAGGTGCCGACGTCTCCGCTTACACGGTGAACGGCGCGCTGCAGGGGTCCGTTTACTATCTCCTTGATGGCAGCCCGATCGGCATCGCCGAAAACAATCTGGCCGCGATCATTCCGGCTTTCCAAGTACCCTTGGATGACGTTCAAGAGTACCGCGTAGAAACGCAGAACGTCCCCGCGACGTATCAGAGCGGAGGCGCGGGCGTGATTAGCCTGGTGACGAAATCCGGCACCAACGAGTTCCATGGCGACGCGTTCGCCTACATTCGGCCTGACAAATTTGCAGCGAACGACACTTTCGTGAAGGCCAGCCAACTCGCCGGAGGCGAGCCGAACCAGCCGGTCGCTTTTCATCGTTATCAAGAAGGCGGTTCCATCGGCGGGCCGATCCTGCACAACAAGCTATTCTTCTTCGGCGATTATGAGGTCACGCAGCAGCAATCACTTCAAACCGGCACTTACACCGTGCCGACAATCGCTGAACGCACCGGCGACTTCTCGGGCGATACGTTCACGGTGTACAATCCACTTGTTCCGGACCTGCCCAACGGCCAGCGACAACCGTTTGCCGGCAATATCATTCCGACAGGCGATCTTAATTCAATCGCCCTGAAATACGCCCAACAGTTTCCATTGCCGAATCAGGCGGGCGTAGGGGAGTACCACGTCAACAACTACTTTGCCACAGGCCTGAATCCGAACGATGCCCAGAAATTCGACATCCGAATGGACTACTACCTCAGCGAAAAACAACACATCTTTGGCCGCTTTTCGTTCGACCGGCTAAAGTTTGGCAACTCCGATCTGTATGGCAGCAGCAACATTTACGATTATAATTACTATCAGAACATCACAAACGGCCGAAACATTCTGCTGGCCGACGATGTCACCTTTAGTCCGACCACTATTCTGCAGTTACGGTATTCGTTCACCCGCCATTACGAGAATCAGACTGGCGACCCGCGGCAGATAGGCTTTGACATGACTTCGCTGGGTTTTCCGTCATCGCTTGCGTCACAGCAAGTCTACAAAGACATTCCCCTCATTACCTTTGGCGGCGCCACGGCGGACTTGGGTGCACCCGATTATACGACGTTTCACTTCGCGAGTATGACTCATGATGCGATCGCCAGCCTTACAACCGTGAAAGGCAAACACGATCTGGGCATTGGCTTCGAGTTCCAAAAGCAGTTCATGAACGAGGGTCAGCCAATCTCTCCCAGCGGCTGGTATCAGTTCGATAATACCGCCACGAGTTCCACCACCTTCGCGGGCGACGGCTACGATTTTGCTTCTTTCATGCTTGGCATGGGCTCAGCCCCGGGTTATGAGTACTACAACTTCACGCATGACATCTTTGGCGCCGAATCCAATCCGTACTATGCGGCGTACGTGCAGGACAGCTATCACCTCTCGAGCAAACTTACGTTGAACCTCGGTCTGCGATGGGATATTTTCGGGGGACGTACCGAGCGGTACAACCGGTTGGAATATTTTGACCCGAACGTTCAGTATAGCGTCAGCGGCATGCCCTTAGTTGGCGGCGAGCAGTTTGTCAAGAATGGCGGGAGTTCGTTCACCACGAACCTGAGGAATTTCGGGCCCCGCGTCGGTGTGGCGTATCAGCCGTTCAACCGGTTAGTCATTCGCGGCGGTTTTGGCATCTATTACGGGCCGAGCACGCAAATGGTCGCCAATTCCGCGCTCAATAGCGACGGGTTTTTCGCAGTCACGTCTTGGAACGCTACGGCCTACAACGCAGATGGAAATTCGGTCCCGGTGAATTTGCTGAGCAATCCTTTTCCTTCTGGTCTGGTGCAGCCAACGGGCAGCTCCCTCGGGCCGGCAACGAGTATCGGCAGCACGCTGTTAACCGCATTACGTTCACAGAGGACTCCGACTACTTACGACTTCAATTTCGGTATTCAATACGAATTGCCACATGAGTCGATTATCTCGGCTGCCTGGGTAGGAAGTCGTGGGCTCTTCCTGCCGTTGGGAGGCGTTGATTTGAACCAACTCTCGCTCGGCACAATCGCGCAATATCAGTCCGCGCTGGTTACCCCCATTCCGAACAAATGGGCATCCATCTGGCCGACCACTTCGCCTTTCTATGGTCAGACGACGGTCCCGCAGTACCTGGCGCTCGAACCGTACCCACAATTCAATTGCGGCGCCATGAATTGTGGTGTCGAGGCATTCGGTTATGGCGGCGGAGATTCCATCTACCACTCGCTCCAACTGAAGTTCCAAAAGCGATTGGCCAAGCACTTCACCACGCTGGCGGCCTTTACGTGGGGCAAGCTACTGACCGACGATTCCGGCTCCCCGCTGTCGTTCATTGGCTACCACGCTCAAACAGTCCAGGATTGGAGGAATCTGAACCTGGAGCGATCCATCAGCTCACAAGACCTCAGTTACGTGTTCTCGTGGCAGACTTCCTACGATTTGCCGATCGGCCGAGACCGTTTTTTGAATCTGAATCGATGGGGCAACCGGATATTCGGCGGATGGACGCTCAATTCGATCGTGTTTTTCAGCAGCGGCACTCCCATCGCTTCTCCTAGCGGGACCGGGGATCCTTACTTCAGCCAACGTACCGACATCGCTTGCAACCCAGGTAAGAACGCGCCCCATACGGCAGCCCAGTGGTTCAGTTACACCTGCTTTTCTGAACCCACGAGTCAGTTCTCTCCGGGAACAGCACCGGCTTACTTATCGGATGTGCGTACCGATGGAGGCCACAATTGGGACGCTTCCATTTTCAAGATCATTCCGTTGACCGAGCGCGCCAAACTCCAACTAGAGTTTGCTGCGTATAATGTGACCAATTCCGTGCAATATGGATATCCTAGCGTGTTCTGGAATCCGAATCCGACACCAGCCAACATGGGAGGATTCGGCCAGGTGACGAGTGCGGCGAACACACCGAGGCAGTTGCAATTTGCCGCCAGATTTTTCTTCTAATCTCTCTATGGGGGTAGGTGGATGGAGTTAACCTGTATCGATCACAGCGGAGTCGAGCCGCTTTACTACCAGATTCAGCAGCAGCTTTTTGAACGCATCCGCTTAGGCGAACTGAAAGCTGGAGATCCTCTTCCGTCGGAGCAGGAGATCTCTACACGGCTCGGAGTGAGCCGCATGACTGCAAGACTGGCGATCAAATCCCTTTGTGAAGTCGGCATTGTTTACAGCAAACAGGGGAAGGGAAGCTTCGTCTCGGGCCTGAAGCTGGAGAAGAATTTCCGCCAGGTCCTCTCGTTTAGCGAAGAGATGGCGCAAAGCGGACGGCGACCTGAGTCTCGCCCTCTTGGTTTCGACATCGTTCCTGCGGAAGGTGAAGTGGCCCAGGCGCTTAGTCTGAAGCCGCAGGAGAAAGTCATCCGGTTGCGGCGGCTCAGGATCGCCGATTCCGTTCCCCTGGGGATAGAGTCTAGTTACATTCCGGAAAAGTTGTGCCCGGATCTCAAGGCTACGTTCAATCCGCGCACTTCCCTTTATCAAACGCTGTCGGCGCGATATGGCATTCAAATAGCGATAGCCGACGAGGTGGTTGAAGCGGGATTAGCCAAGGGAGAGGAAGCCCGGCTGCTGCGGATAGCAAAAGGGAGCCCAGTTTTTATCTTTACGCGCATCTCGTACGTTCAACAGGGCCAAGCTGTCGAGTATGTCAAATCGACCTATCGAGCCGACCGCTACAAGATCGTCAACCGTCTCGTGCGCGTCAAACACAGATTTGCCGTGCAGGAGGATGCCAAGAGCAGCTAGTCTGCCCGTCGGGACCATGGACCTATGCGTACAAAACTGTCTCGAATTGCCGTTGCAACTCTCGTATTGAGCGCCGCATTGCCTGCACAAGAGGCTAGACAACGGCAACCTTCCTTCTATCCCGTGTCGGTGTGGTACAGCGGCGGAAAAGCGCGCGCGCCGATGTTGGAACAGATCAACGCAGATTCGCCACGGCTGTGGAAAGAGGATTTGCAGAAGATCAAAGGTCTCGGATTCAACACCGTGCGGACATGGGTGGAATGGAATGTCGGCGAGCCGAACGAAGGGGAATACCACCTGGAGAATCTGGATTTGTTACTGCGCTTGGCGGACGAAGTTGGGCTGAAGGTGATTGTGCAGGTATACGTAGATTCCGCTCCGGAGTGGGTGGGCGTGAAATATCCGGAAGGGCGCTATGCGGCGCAGGACGGGCAGCCGATTCCATCGCAAGCGGCGCCCGGATTCTGTTTCGACAATAAGAACGTTCGGAAGGCCGTGCTAGAATTTTTCCAGGAAGTGGCGTGGCACGCGGAGAAAAGCGCGGCATTTTACGGATGGGATTTGTGGAGCGAACCGGCAGCGCTGAACTGGGCGCGCGTGGGTTACAAGGCCGAACCGATGTTCTGCTATTGCCCGGCGAGCATGGAGCGATTCCGCGAGTGGCTGAAGAAAAAGTACGGCACGCTGGAGAAGTTGAATGCGGCGTGGCACCGGACGTTCACGGACTGGAAACAAGTAGAGCCGCCGCGGTATGGAACGATCCTGACGTACACGGACTTCATGGATTGGCGGGTATACTACGGGTACAAGCTGGCGGAAGACCTGAAGATGAGGAACGACGCAGTGAAAGCGATCGATCCTTGGCACGTGACGACAAGCCATGCGCCGGATCCTTCGCCGCTGGCACGCACGTTGGCGGATCCGTACGACCCCACGGACGATTTCCTGATGAAGGATTCCGTGGATTATTTCGGGACGAGCTTTTACCCGAAGCTGACGGCCGTGGAATACAACTGGAAGCTAAACCGGCGCGTGTTGGCCATGGATTTGACGGCGGCGATGACCGGAGGGCGGGGATTTTACGTCGGGGAATTGCAGAGCGGGTTCGGCGTGCATGGAACGACGATTGGGTCGGAAGTGACGGCGAGCGATCTGGAGATGTGGACGTGGGGGATGGTGTCGCGCGGGGCGCGGGCCATCAACTTCTATGCGTTTTACCCGATGAATGCAGGATATGAGAGCGGCGGATACGGATTGATTCAACTGGACGGTACGCTGACGGAGCGGAGCCAGCGAGCGGGAGAGACGGCCAAGAAAATCGCTGCGAACGCGGATTTGTTGTTGCAGGCGAAACCGAAACAGGCGGAAGCCGCAATTATTTTCAGCCCACTTGTGCCGTTGCTGGGCGGGTACGACGAGGAAGACAAGCGGAACGCGATGCACAAGGCGCTTGCGGGTTATCACCGGATGTTTTTCGAGAGGAACCTGCCGGTGGAGGTGTTGAGTTCGCGGGAATTGGCTGGGCGAAACCTGCAGAAATACAAGCTGATCGTGCTGCCGTATCCGTTGATGATGACGACCGATGAGGCGGAGGCACTGAAGGATTACGTGAGCAAGGGTGGACACCTGTTCGTGGAGGCGCGGCCGGGGTGGGTGAATGAAGACGGACACGCCGAGGGAGCGATACCGGGATTTGGATGGACGGAGATGTTTGGCGTGCGAGAGAGTTCGATCGATCCCGAGAAGGAAATCGCAGTGAAGTGGGGCGCGGAGGAGTTCTCGGGGAAGAGCTTCGCGGAGCATTTTACCGTGCTGGACGGCAAGGCACGTGTGGTAGCGAAGTTTGCGGATGGGACGGCGGCGGCGTATGAACATACTTATGGAAAGGGAAGCGCAATGCTGCTAGGCACGTTCGCAGGGCAGGAGAACGAAGCCAAGCCGACGCCAATGCATCCGCTGGGAGGAATTCTGGCGAAATGGGCGGGATTGACGGAGGTTGAGTTGAAGGCGCCGGCGCTGGTGGAGTTGCGGGAGATGGAATCGCCGGAGGGGAAATTGGTGTTTTTGTTCAATCACGGAGAGAAGGAAGCGGAAGTGGAGTATGCGGAGGAGTTGGAGCGGCCGGCAGCAAGCGTGCGGGAAATCGTGACCGGGGAGATGAAGAAAGCAGAGGGAAAACGATCTACGGTGAAGACGGACGTGCCAGCGCAGGCGGTGCGAATTTACCGGATCGATTATTGAAGAGCGGCCAGGAAATTACGGGAGGGGAACTGTGAGCGCGAGCGTGTATCGGGAGCGGATCGGTGGAGTGCTGGGGAAAATATGGGAAACACAGATGGGAAACATCGAGAAGGCGGCGGCGGCGATGGCGGAAACGATCGCGAATGGCGGGCTAGTGCACCTGTTCGGGAGCGGGCACTCGGTGCTGCCGGTGCAGGACATGTTTCCGCGCTACGGGTCGTTTCCCGGATTCCGGCCGCTGATGGATATGCGGCTGATGTGGACGAACGTGATCGGCAGCGGGGGAGCCAAGGGATTGCTATGGCTGGAGCGGGAAGAGGGATACGCGCAAGTGCTGTTTGAGAACGAACCGATCCGCCAAGGCGACGTGATGCTGGTGTTCTCCCATGGAGGTTTGAACGCCGTGGGGATAGAAGTATTGATGGAAGCGAAGAAACGTGGGCTGGCGACCGTGGGCGTGACATCGTTGGATAATTACCGGAAGAGAGAGGCGAGGCATTCTTCGGGGAAGAAACTGGCGGACGTGGCGGACATCGTGATCGACAATTGCACCCCGGCGGAAGATGCGCTGGTTTCGATTGAGGGATGGAAGGCTCCGGTGGCGGCGGGGTCCACGGTAGCGTTTATTACGATCGCCATGTCCATCATCGCTCAGGTGGCCGCGAATCTGGCGGCGAAGGGACAAACACCGCCCGTTTTTGTGTCGCCCAACGTGCCGGGAATTCCCGCGGACAATACGAACCGTGTGTACACGGAATACGAGAGGCGGCTGAACCGATGAAAGAGAGGGTGCATCATGTCTCCTACTACACGGCGTAGCTTCTTAGCGTTGGCTGGCGGAAGTGCAGTTGCTCTTTCAATGAATCCAGAACCCTCAAACGCTAAACAATTGCCAGGACAGCCACCAAGCAAGAATTCCGGTGGGCAAGATAAGAGCTTTTCAAATGTGATGGCGATTGCCGCGCATCCCGGCGACGCTTTTTTTGCGATGGGTGCTCCCGTGGCTGTCGCCAGGGATTTCGGGGGGCAAGGGTCGCTGCTGAGTCTCTCGTTGGGAGAGAAGGGCTCCCCCACAATTCCCGCGGAACAATACGGAGCATCGCAACGGGAGGCAGCGCAGAAAGCCGCGGCCTTGATCGGTGCAAAAGCCCTATTTCTGCAGTATCCGGATGGAGAAATTCCAATAAACGAAGAGGCAAAGTTTGCGGTCTGTGATTTGATTCGACAATACAAGCCGTTGACAATCGTGACCCACTGGAAAGGAAGCTGGCATAAGGACCATCGCGCCTGCTATGACATCGTCGAAGATGCAATATTCTATGCGGGACTTCCTGGCATCGTCCGGAAAGAACCGGCCCATGGGGTAAGGAAGCTCTTTTATGCCGACAACTGGGAGGATGCAACTGGCTTCACCGCAGACACGTATCTGGACATAACTGCTGTTTGCGACGGTTGGTTGAATGCATGCAGTGCATTCCCGATGTGGCACGGCGAAACGGGATTCCGTTACAACGATTACTATGGCAGCCTTGCCGTTGAGCGCGGCTGCTTGAGCAATTTCAAACGCGCCGTGGCATTGATGTCTTCCGCGGAACAGCGTGTCCAGCACATTCGCACGCCGTAAAGCAGTGCGCTGGCCTCTCTCGATACTCTCCGGGAACCGGCATCAGCGCCACTGCTCGAAGATCGGTTTTGTTGTGCCAAACGTTGACATGCAGATCTTCCAAAACATGGGGTAGCCTGATGACTTAAGAATCTCAGCCAAACATGGCAGCGGGCTGTAACAACATATTTGACAAACAAAGCAGCTTCTTGTGAGTTGCATCCGGATGACAAGATGGTTGCGTAAAAGCCCGCGCATAGGCTTCCAATTCGAGTGGCAACGGAAAAGGTGAAGCGTGGCGGATACGATTCGGCGGGGAGTGCTGTTCGGCGGAGCGGCGACGGGTATTTTTGTGTTTGGCATCGTGATGGCCGTGTTGGGGACACTGTTCGGATTGCCGGAGATGCGGGCGCGGCTGAAGATCGACCTGGCGCAACAGGGGAATGTGTTTCTGTTGCTCTATGTGGGAATCCTGCTGGCAACGCTCGTTGCCGGGCCGGTGATTGACGCGATTGGGAACAAGGTCATTTTGGTAGCGTCGTCCGTACTGGTGGCGGCGGGCATGGCGGGCCTCGCGTACGCGCATTCCTTCGGCGGAGCCGCGATACCGGCGGTGCTGCTGGGATTGGGCGGTGGAGGATTGAACACGTCGACGAATGTGCTGGTGTCCGATTTGTACGGCGAGAAGCGCGGGCCGATGTTGAACTTGCTGGGAATTTTTTATGGAATTGGTGCGCTGTGCATCCCTTTACTGGCAGCGGTGATTGCAGGACATTTCGCGATTGCGCCGCAGTTACTGTCTTGTGCGGGGCTGGCAGCAGCGTGCGCGCTGCTGTTTATTGCGATGCACTTTCCCGCCGCGAGCGCGCCGCAAAGTTTTTCATGGCACGAGGCGCTGCGGGTGGCACGGTATCCCGGCGTGCTGGTGCTGGGATTTTTGTTGTTCTGCCAGTCGGGAAATGAAGCGAGCATCGGCGGGTGGACGTCGACGTACGTGGGCGCTGCGGGACTGGGAGCACGAACGGCGACGCTGATCCTGGCGGGCTACTGGGCGGCGCTGATGGCGGGGAGACTGGCGGTTTCGGGATTGCTGAAGTTTGTGGGAAAGCGGCAGTTGGTGCTGGCGAGCGGGGTGGGAGCGCTGATGGGAGCGGCGATTCTGTTGACTAACCGCTCGGAAGGGATGCTGGTGGCAGGGGTGTTGGTGATCGGGTTGTCGTACGCGGGCGTGTTTCCGACGGCGCTGGCGATTGCCGGGGATGCCTACCGGAAGATGGCGGGAACGGTGTTTGGGTTGTTGTTCGCGATTGCGCTGGTGGGAGGTATGTCGTTTCCATGGGCGGTGGGACAGATTTCGCAGGGGCTGGGAGTGCGATTTGGGATGGTGGTACCGCTGGCGGGAGCGGCGGGGATTTGCGTTTTGGCGTGGAGGATTTTGAGGAGTGAGGCATTCGTTGCGGCGAGGCAAGGAGAGGGTAGTGAATAGAAGAATGGATATCCGATATGAAATATCGGATATCAGGAGACAGAAGCGGGGCTTCGGGAAATTGCGCGCCAGGACGCGGCGGCAGAACAGTCACACTCCAATGGAAACAAACGGGTGAGCGAGGTTCAAGATCGGGAAATTGGGAAGATCAAGATGGCGGCGAATTACGTATTGGCGGTGGACTTGGGCGGGACAAAACTGGCGGTGGCGCTCGTGGACCGCAAGGGAAAGGTGCTGACGCAGAAGAATGCGATTGTGGACGGGAGTTCCACGCTGGCGCCGGTGAGGCAGATCGTGAAATTGGCGCGGGAATTGGTGGGCGGGAAGGGTGTTCGAGGAAAAATTGCGGGGGCAGGAGTGGCGGTGCCGGGACTGGTGCGGCGGGACGGAACTGTGTGGGCGCCGAATTTGCCGGGATGGAAGAGGATGGCGCTGGCGCGGCGATTGCATCAAGCGCTGGGAGTGCCGGTGGTGGTGGAGAGCGATCGGAACGCGGCGGTGCTGGGGGAAGCCTGGCGCGGGGCAGCGCGCGGGAAGAACGACGCGATTGTGCTGACGCTGGGAACGGGAATTGGCGCGGGAATTTTGAGCGGAGGGCGATTGGTGCGGGGTGCGCATGAATTGTCCGGGTGCGCGGGATGGATGGTGGTAACGGACGAGCATGGACCGGAGGTACAAGGCGTTGGACAGTTGGAAGCGCTGACGGCGGGACCGGCGATCGCGAGCGCGGCAAAGAAGAAGCTAGCGGAGGGGGTCAGCGGATTGCTGGAAGAGATTCCGGCGGAGGCGATCAACGCCTACGAAGTGGCAAAGGCCGCGCGACGCGGGGATAGCGTGTCGATCGAGGTGTATCTTGAGGCCGGACGGCTGCTGGGATATGGCGTGGCGAATCTAGTGAGCTTGTTTGATCCGGAGATAGTGGTGATTGGAGGAGGGCTGGCGAAGGCGAGCGACTTGTTTCTGGATGCACTGCGGAAAGCCATGAAGGAACGGGCGCAGCCGATTGCGGGGAAACGGGTGCGCGTAGTGGCGAGCCGATTGGGGGGCAAGGCGAATTTGTTGGGGGTGGCCTGGGAGGCGAGGAGAAGGGGCGATGAAGGACCTGGAAACGGCAAGCAATGAACAGCGAGCAGGAAGGGTTCGCCACTGTCTGTCCCGCAGCCGCGGTCAATTGCTTTTATAGAACTAATCGGGAGTTGACCGAGACACGCTCTCCCGTTCGTAGGTGTAAACGCCTGATTGCGACAGCCGACGGAGTGGGTTTCGTAGAAGGTAAAGTCGAGACACAGGATTTCACTCTCCTTGGGACTCGACGCGCACGCCCAGCCACAACATTCCCGCCACCACCGCGAGTCCTGCGGTGAGCGACAATGCAGTTTCCCAGCCGATACGTTCCGCGAGCCATGGCGTGAGCGCGGGCGAAACCATGCCGCCAAGGTTACTGCCAAAGTTCATCGTGCCACCCGCGATGCCGCTCCGTTCACCGGAGAGTTGGGTCATCGTTGCCCAGAAGGGGCCCTCGGTGCATAACACCAGTACAGTGCACGCAGTGAGTGCAGCCACGGCAACCAGCGGACTTGGCGTACGAGCGCCAATCACAAGGCAGATGGCCGCGGCGCAGAGGGCCACGAGCGGGACGATGCGACGTCCCCAGTTCGCGCCCCATCGGATCACAGCCGCGTCGGAGCAAACACCGCCCAGCGGGATGGCGAACATAGTAGCTATCCATGGCAGTGCGGTGAAGCTGGCAGCCTTGAGCACCTCGAAGTGACGCACCTGGACCAGATACAGATAGAACCAGAAGACGAAGATGTATCCCAGATAGCCCTGCAGCAGGTAGCTGGCGGAGAGGAACCAGAAACTTCGTGAGCGCAACGGTTGAGCGAACTCGTTCAATGATCCGGCACCAACGGGTGTCGCGGTTGCCTCGTGTCCATTTGAAAGCCCGGGCGAATGAAGTTGCCGTGGCGCGAACCGCCACCACAGCAACCCGCCAGCAGCACTAATTGAAGCCGCCACGCCTAACGCTGTGCGCCAGCCGTAGTGGCTGGTGATGGGCGCCAGCAGCAGCGGCGCGACCGCCGATCCCACGCCGACGCTCGCCAGCACCAGGCTGTTAGCCCTCGCTTGCAAGCGCGGCGGCATGGTGATGGCGATGGTTCTGCCCGACGTGGGGTAAGTGGGCGCGGCAACTACGCCAAACATTGTGCGGATGAGCCATAGTTGCGGAATAAACATGGCTAGCCCGAATCCACGCCATCCGATCAACCCCGTTAGAGCGGTAAGCAGCGTCCATCCCGTGCAAAGGACCAGGAAGATCTTGCGGGCACTGACGCGGTCTGCTAGTTGGCCCGAGGGCACTTGAAATAAGGTGTACCCAACTAGGAACGCGCTGAACACCGTCCCCATCTGCGCCTGTGTTAGCCCGAATTCCCTCATCATGTTGGGAGCCACTACGGTTACGGCCACGCGGCATAAATACCCCGCGGAAGTCACGGCCATCAGTAGTAGCACGAGGCGTTTACTCATGGATGCCAGTAGGGGTGCTGTCGCACGGACTGCTCTCATGGGAGGCTTTTGTGCAAGATGAGTTCCGAGTGGCCCGGCACAACGTAATCGTGGAGTTCGCCGACGAACTCGTACCCGTGACGGCGATACAGCTGCTGCGCTCCTTGGTTGAACGACGACACGCACAAGAAAATGTGCCCGCGGCCTGCAAAGTGCTCCTCGGCAAAGCGCAGAAGTCGTGATCCAACGCCTTGCCCGCGCGCGTCCCCCGCAACGGCGATGGAAGCGATGTAAGGCGATCCCGCCAAACCATACGAGGCCAGCAGAATGAAACCGACCGGCAGATCCTCAGTCCGAGCAACAAAAAGCTCAGTGCCAGGACGCACCAGCGCCGCGCGGCATTCCTCGAGATAGCGGCATAGCGTGATCCAAGGCTCGGTCGAAGCCATCACGCGGGCGCACCATTCATAGTCATCCGGTGCGGCGGCCTCGATATGGAGCGATGTCCCCATTCTTATTCGTAGCGTTGCTATTCGGCAGACTAAAAGATGCTGCGGATGACGCTGCCTTCGTCGCGCACGGCGGCACCATCGGTTGCTGTGGTCTGGGCCCTGGCTACGAGAATGACCACTGCAGCGACTTCTTCCGTCGTCTTGAAGCGTTTGAGGAGCGAAGTCCGCATCATTGCGAGAAAAAATACTTTTCGAGCAGCGATTTCGTTGCCGACGTTCTCAAGCTGAATCTCAAGGCGAACATTGTCCTTGATGCGGAACAACGATTCTGCGCTTCTTATCGATACCGACAGCGTCGGCTTGAGAGGTTACTTTTGATCTTGACCCGACGAAAGTGATGAGCCGAGAGCAACCGCAAACAAAACAAATTGAGATCACAGCTTCCATCGTGCTCTGAGTTTACGCCAGATTGAACCCGAAATGAAGGGATTGTGTGGATAATTGGCGCGGTTTCGCCATAACACGCACAGCCCTTAATGGGCGGGTAACTTCGCGAGTCGTCGGCCATTCGAATGCAATTTGACGAGCAGCAACCAGCCAACCTTCTGGCGGACGCCGTAGGGACGGTCATGACTGGTCGCTCCCCCGGACGGATCCGTACGCGCTTCTACGCATACGGCTCCCACCTTGGATGAGTGGCGAGGAATCGCCCTATAGGATTAAGGATGCAAAACGCGGGGGACTGGAAGCCACCGCGTGAAGATCGGGATTAGCCGATCCCACGACAGGCGTCGTTGACTGCGTCGGCGCAAAATGAGCCACCACAGTCGCTGCAAGGGTTGCCCGAAGACACTCAGCCGGTCGATGTTGCCCGAGCCGCATGGTAGCGGTAATAGCCGGTAACAACCTTTCGTAGCTATACCCATACACCGACTTCGGCAATTGGTTCATGCATTCGACGATGGAGTTCCGCCTTGGTTGCGTCCAGCTTGGCCACCATGCGTTTCTTCGCCGTTTTCCGCCAGACGGTGAATGCTCCATTGCTCCGGCGCTTCCCGCAGTAGTGCGAGAAGCCCAGGAACGTAAAGGTCTCCGGTTTTCGTTCACCACGCCCTTCCCGGTCTTGTGCGGCGACCCGTCCAAACTCGATCAGCCGGGTTTTCTCCGGATGTAGTTCCAGTCCAAAATTGGCCAATCGTTCCCGAAATGCTTCCAGGAATCGCTCGGCTTCCATTGGGTTTTCGATGAACTTCATCCTCCATTCGTGGCCCACGTTGGCTTCTTAGGGGCGAAGGTACAGGATGGCGACCGGAGATCGGCAACTGCCATTGGTCGGTCCACTGGGAAACTCGTCCCCAAGGTAAATCGCCGATCCATGATTGACCACGCGATTGCAGTCATCCCATGACAACAAGGCCCGCAGCATCCCGGGGCTCTGGTCTTGCGATTCGCAGAAATAGAGGTTCGGCATAGACCTTGAGTTTCCTGTGGTGATCTGCACCAACAAAATAATACGAACGGCCTAGAGGTCCTCACGAGTAAACATGCGTATGAATGATGAGCTTGGTGCAGTTCTTGGCGCTGATCCGAAGGTGATACGCTGCTTTAAAAAAGCTCTTCCGCCGAATGTTGGCTCGAATTATCGATCTGGTAGGACACCAAAAACAGATTGTGCAAGCCAACATTGTCCGGCACTTGGCTGCAGCGTGATTATTGCTCCGGCCGCCTTGGGGCCGACGCTCTGAAAGTGGCGCCGTCTGACGAAACTCGGGGCTATTGTGACCTGCCTCCAACGATCGTTCGAGACACTTGGCCATCGGTTGTCATCAGAACGAAGTCCGCATCGGCGCCTGGCCCGATTACGCCCTTCCTGCCGCACAGTCCCAGGGTGCGTGCCGGACTCATAGTCGCCATTCGCAGAGCAGTGTCGAGAGTGGCTCCCGTGAACTTCATTACGTTGCGTAGCGCACGGTCCAATGTCAACACGCTTCCCGCAAGTCTGCCATGAGACGTGCAAACGTCCCCTTTCACTTCCACGACGAAGCCGCCTAATTGGTACTGCCCGTCGGGCATACCTGTAGCGCTGATCGCATCCGTGACGAGCACGGCTTGGCCTCGTTTCGCGTCCAGAAACAGTTTCACGATTTCCGGATGAACGTGAACTCCATCCACGATCATCTCAGCAGATATGCTGTCATCTGCAAGTGCACATCCCAGGATGCCGGGCTCGCGATGGTCGAGCGGCCGCATCGCGTTAAACACATGCGTCACGTGCCGCCCTCCTGCTGCAATCCCGCAACGCGTTTGTTCTAATGTTGCGTTGGAATGCCCGAGGCTAACGCAGACTCCGCGGCTTGCCGCTTCTCGAATGACCTCTTCGGCACCCGGAACTTCCGGGGCAATCGTCATGACCTTCACATGACCTCGAGCCGCCTCCCATAAGCGATCAAACGACCCGAGCGAGGGTTCTGCGATGCACTCCAACGGATGAGCGCCTGCTTTCTCTTTGCTGATGAAAGGACCTTCAAGATGAATCCCTAGTGGTCGTGCACGTAATTCTTCGGCCGGGCGTTTCGGAACCGCCTCAATCTCATTCGCGAGGAACTCCAGAGCGCGGAGCGTCACATCCATCCTGGCACTGACAGTCGTTGGGCAGTAAGAGGTCGTTCCATGCCTGGCCAAATGAAGTTCAAGCGCGGCAATCGCCTCTTGGGTGCCTTCCATCACGTCGTGCCCGGCTCCGCCATGAATATGCATATCGATGAAGCCTGGAGCGAGTACGTCGTCTCCGAGATCTACCATAGAAGCCCCTGAAGGAATGGCGGTCTGTTCGCGCGCCCCTACAGAGACGACAATCCCATCTTCGACCACCACGACGGCATTGCGAACTCTTCCTTCAACTCCAACGCACTCGGCTGCTAGGAATGCTGTTCTCATCCAATCTCCCTTATAGTTGCATGTTTCTTTGTCGACCTTTAACGCGGATTTTGGAATCAGTTGTGACTTGCTTGGATGGATACGGTAGAGCAGTGCTAATACAGCAGGTACTTGGCCCGCATCGCCTTGAACCCTTCGATCTTGTCGATCCAGTCCATCCACACACGCCTGGGGTCCTGCCCGGTGCTGATAGGCTTTGCTGTCGCGTCGTTAATCATCAAGCTGTCCAGATTATTCATCTCAAACTGATCTGGATACAAAGTGTGGAGTGCCGATGCGATCTCGATCCCAAGCTCGGGCGCGTCAAGCGCGTTTCTGTCTGTAACGACGATGTTCACGCCACCGCATTTGTTTTGCGCGAACGCGGAGGCGCTTGGCGTAAATTCGATGGGTACAAAGCGCACTCCCCCGATGGTCCTTCCATTCAGATAGGCGGCCAGCGCCTGCGGTCGAATCCACGGCGCACCCAGAACCTCGAAAGGAGTATCCGTCCCGCGCCCGACCGAAACATTGGTTGCCTCCAGAATGCCGATGCCGGGATAGAGCGCAGCTTCCGTAAGGTTGCGAATATTGGGCGAGGGATTGACCCACAGGACGCCCGTCGAATCCAGCCAGTCGCCTCTCTGCCAACCTTCCATGGGGACAACGGTTAGGTGGGCGTTGATGCCGCGCTCGGAATTGTAGAAGCGCGCCAACTCACCAATCGTCATACCGTGGCGAACAGGAACCTGTCCGTAGTTCGTAAAACCCTCGCGACCTTTATCGCTGATGGGGCCTTGAACATAGGCGCCGTTAATGGGATTGGGGCGGTCAAGAACAAATATTGGTTTTCCCGCATGTGCCGCTGCTTCCAGGAAATAGCCGAGGGTAGTCTCGTAGGTATAAAAGCGCGCTCCAATGTCCTGAATGTCGTAGACGACCACGTCCACGGAGTTCAGAACCTCGAGGGAGGGATGCCGTTGGGCATCGGTATCTCCGTAAACGCTGTACACGGGAATACCGGTCGCGCCGTCTTTCGAATTTGAGATCGCGGTGGTATCCAAAGCGCCTGTGATGCCGTGCTCGGGGCTGAAGACAGCCCTGAGTTCAAGACCATGCGCCTTGACCAGCACATCGATGGTGCGATTTCCTTGCGAGTCTAGGCCCGTCTGGTTTGTAATGAGCGCGACCTTGGTGCTCGCGCTACTGCTTCGGCTCCGCAGTTCGGAAAAATCGTGAGCCTCCAGCACGTCGATGCCGGTGCGGACCGTGCCGTTGCGCGTGGTTACTAGGCGAGAAGCAAACATGGCTTCGTTGTAGCCGGTGATGCGTGCAAGACGTAGCTTCTGCTCTTGAGTCACCGTCAGTTTCAGCTCCTGCGCCACGGCCGAGGCGACGTGCGCACGCAGCGAAATCACCGGGGTGTTGTGTCCCTCGGGATGAACCGCGTTGGTAAGGATGATGATATAGCTGTTGGTGACCGGGTCGATCCAGATCGACGTTCCGGTGAAACCGGTGTGCCCAAACGAGCCGACAGGGAAAAACTCACCACGATTGTTGGTAAGCGGCGAATCAATGTCCCAGCCAATTCCGCGCAAGGAAGCGGAGGTCGGAGGCTGCTGTGGAGCGGACATTTTCTCGATGCTGAGCCGAGACAGCACGTGAGATCCGGTCAGCATCTCCTGTGCGAACTTCGCGAGATCGTCTGCAGTGGAGAACAGCCCCGCGTGTCCGGCGACGCCACCCATGCGGCGCGCGGTGGGGTCATGCACCACGCCCCGCAGCATCTGATGGTTTTCGTTATACTCTGTGGGGGCGATGCGCGGTCGCCATTCGGGGAGCGGCAGGAAGCGCGTTTCTTTCATCGCCAGCGGTTCGAAGATCGTTTTGGAGGCGTATTCATCCAGGCTCATGCCGGAAACTTTTTCCACGAGGAATCCCAGAGCTTCAAAATTGATATCGCTGTAATAGAAACGTGAGCCTGGAGAGAATATGGGCCGCTCGTTCATTACCATCTCGTAGGCGGTATTATGCCCTTTCCATGATGTCTCCAGATCAAGGTCATCTCTCAGTCCGGAAAAGTGCGTTAGCAATTGACGCACTGTGATGTCTTTTTTTTCGTTGTTCGCAAAATCCGGCAGGTAAACCGCCACGGGATCGTTGAGCCGGACCTTGCCTTCCTGCACCAGCTTCATAACGGAAGTCGCCGTGGCGACGCACTTTGTGACAGAAGCAAGATCAAAGATGGTATCCACGGTCATTGCTTCCTTATCCGGTTCGAGCGAGCGCATGCCAAAGGCCTTGCGGTACACCACATGGCCGTCATGTCCGACCAGCACCACGCCGCCCGGAATTGCCCCGCGCGCGATGGCCGCGTTCATGATTTGGTCAATGCCCGTCAGCGGCGTTTTCGGTGCAGCCACATCGGAGCGAGAGGATGCGTTCTGAGCGAGCGATCCGCTGCAACAGGCCGTCGCGATCAGCACAGCCAATACCAATCGTAAAAATGAAGAACAATGATCCATGGTGATCTCCCTTGCCCGGATCTCTGCCCAGGAATGTTTGGGCGGTAATGCGATTTTTGTGCTTGACAGGCGTTAAACACATATAGTATAGCACGCATATGCTCATCTGGTTGTCTATACAAGTATACCAGATCATTCACCTGATTCGCAATCTGCGCGCCACAAAACATGAGGTCGCATTGGCAGAATCGGGCGAAGCAGTCTTGGAGCTGCTACGTTCCAGGGCAATGCCACAATCCAAACGAACTCGTCTTCGCCCCTCGGTCAGAAGAGCAGTACACATCATTCTATGGAAAGAGGGGGCCTCTAGGCACGCCTGCATCGTGAGCAGGATTGACGTACAGATCGCGGTCGCATGTCTGTGCACCAACTGTGCAAGAATCCAACGATTTCATTCCGTTCGGGTTACTTTTGAGCGAAAAGCAGATTCCCCGATTTGTTGGAAACGTTAGTACTTAGAAGTAAAGGATGGAGTTGTCGGAGTCGAGTTGCGTGCGCCCAAGGCAGGCGCGCTACCAGGCTGCGCTACGCCCCGACAATCAACAACTTACGGTCAGATTTCCTTCTACTTGAATCCTAACACAGAGGGTCAATCGGAGTATCGTCCCGGCGTTCGAAAAACCCCGATGCCAGCGGTCTCCTAACTCATTGAATTTGAAGACCGGAATTTGAAGGATTCAGCCTTCAACATACATCTGTTTATTGAAGGTGGAACGCTCCCGGCTAGTATGGTAATTCTGCCGTGTCTTTTTCTTTTAAGTCAATCGAACGTCTTGGTGCTACGATGCCGCCATCTGTGTTTTCATCTGAGAAGGTACAAAATGAAGCTGCCAAGATGGTTCTTTCCGGTTTCTTTACTGTTCTTAGTTCTAGGTACGATTTCTGTAGCGCAAGTGAAAAAGCAAGGCTCACCATTTGACAAGTACCGAAGTTCAACGGTAAACGAATTGGAATTTCGCAAGCTACAGTTTCAGGTAGAATCCATGCGCCTATCAATTCAACCCACGCCAGTACCTAGTGGTTTAGGCGTCCCACACATCATCGGAGAGACAACGAACGGCAAACTAGTGATTGAAGTGGAAGTCTACGGCAGCGACCTGCCGCAAACAGTGGAGGCAAGGAAGGATGCGATGATGGAAGCAGTCGGCAGGTCTATGGCGGGTTTCTCCTCTGCGTTCTACACGCCTGATTCTGGGATGCTACAGGATGAGCTTTTCAATAAATGGTGTTTAGTTCAATTTTCGGACACTGAAAAATTCTTGAAGGTGAAAAGCAAGAAACCAATTGACCCGTTCATCGGAATTTACGAAAACGGAGAATTGGTGCTTCGTTGAACCGTGAGAAGTCATGACACCCGATACAATGCTTTGCATTCAAACCATCACTCAGGTTGTTCTGGCCTCAGTGGTCGGGTCAAAAGCGGCCAACGGTGGTCAGGTCAAAACCGGCCAACGGATGTGGCCCGGAACATGGTTCTTTTATCCCATCTTCTCCTGATCAGGCAAGTCCGTTTTCGTTCTCCAGCTTCTTGGTCCGCATTTCAGGATGTGCCCGTGGTGTAGCAGTCGGTCGAGCATGGCGGTGACGGCCGCGCTGTCTCCGAGCAGTTTGCCCCAGTCTTCCACAGGGCGGTTCGAGGTGACCATGGTGCTGGCGCGCTCGTGACGGCGCATCACGATTTCCAGCAGTTCTTCTGCCCCTGTGGGCGCTAGCTTGCGCATTCCCAGATCATCGATGATCAGCAGCGGCACGGTGGCCAGGAGTTCCATATGCTCTTTGCGGGTTCCGTCGATGGTGGCTTCCGTGATTTCCTCAAGCAGCTTGTGGGCCTCGCGGTAGAGCACGCGATAGCCCTGTCCGATCACCGCTTGTCCGATGGCCTGGGCCAAGTGACTCTTGCCAGTTCCGGGTGGCCCCAGGAAAAGTGAGTCTTCGCGACGAGCGATAAACGCCGCTGTCGCCAGATCGAAAACCAGGCTTCGATTCATCTTTTTGTTGAAGTTGAAATCGAAGTTGTCGAGGGTTTTCTGCGGATCGCGAAACTGTGCTTGTTTTCTTCGTCGCTCCAGCAGCCGGTCGGTTCGGCGCGTGAGTTCGTCCGATACCAGACAGGAGAGGAAGTCGATGGGCGCCATCGGTTCCGCCTGGGCCTGCTGCAGACGCGTCTCGAGAACGGCAGCGATGCCGCCGAGGCGCAACTGTCGTAAGGCACGGTTTATTTCGATCAGATTCATTCTGGTTGCTCCTTAAGTTTGAGATTGATGAAGTCGCGGTACTCGGTGAGTTCCCGGATCAGCGGATCGACTTGCCGGAGACTCAGTTGTGGGTGGCGCTCCAGATAACGGCGCACGAAGCGATACTCCGGCACACCGATCTCGATGGCCGCAGCGCAGGCATCTTCGAGAGCTGCGGTGCCGTATTTCTTGGCTAAAGAGAGGATTCCCAGGATGCGGCGAATGCCCGCCTCGCCTTGTCGCTGATAGATGGTCACAGACAGTATGCCGATCTGGGTTCCGGCGCGGCCCGCTCGATGCAATAGCTGAGCGGTACTGAACGGCATTTTCTTTGGATAGTCCTCGCTTTTGATGCGATACCAGCCACGTTTTTGGCGAATATGCTCGCGGAGAAGTTGATTCGTACCGGGATGCAGGATGCGCACGTGCAGCGCATCCCATTGCACTTTGACGCTTCGCCCGATCCATCCCGGTGGTAATCCGTAATAAGCAGCTTCGACTTCTACACAGCCATCGAGATGAACGACGCGTTCTCCATACTGGTAGTAGCGGAAGGGTTCGAGCGGAAGAGGAAGCAGGGACGGTTTTTCCTCGGCGAACATGGCCGCCACTTGCCGTTTCGTGGCGCCATGAATGCGCGTATCGGCCCAGCGTTCTTCCCAACGATCCAGATAAGCTTGCGCTTCCTCCAGACTCTCGAAGCGCAGACCTTTGAGCGGAGTCTTCTGCGCGTGTCCGACACCTGCTTCCACTTTTCCTTTGCGATCGGGATCTTTAATCCGGCAGGGCATGGCCACGACGCCGTAGTGTGCCAGCACATCCCGAAAGAGTGGATTGAGAGTAGGGTCGTAGATGTCAGCGACGATTACGCCCTCGCGGAGATTATCGAGTACCACGATGCGAGGACACCCACCGAGTCGACGGAAGGCTTTCTCATGTAGCTCGGCCCAGACACGTGAACTCGAACGGAATAACAGCAAGCGTACGGACTTGCGGCTGTAGCCCAGGGTCAGCACGAACAGTCGCGTTCGTCGGTATTTTCCGCTTTGCGGGTCGCGCACCATGGGACCCGATCCGTAATCGACCTGGGCCTCTTCTCCGGCGGCGGTGAGGATGATCCCCACGGCTTGTGGCAGCTCGGATCCGCGAAGCTTGTGAACAAAACGCTTCACGGTCTGGTATCCATGGGGAAATCCGTGATCGGAAACCAGGTCCTGCCAGATGGCCATAGCATTCCGGCCGCGACTCAGCCCCTGCTGAATGAGTTCGCGGTAGGGCTCGCAGGCGCTGGTGACCCGATCCTGGTTGCCCATGGGAGGTGAAATCGGAGGGCTAAAGTCGGTGGTCACCTCGTTGGCCGGTTTTGCCTCAGGAGGGTCGGTGGTCACCTCATTGGCCGGTTTTGCCGGCGCTCGCCGTCCCCAGGCACCGGGCGGTCGTACCGCGATCCCGGCCGCCTTCAGGTAAGCGCCTGCTGTTTCTCGACGCACACCGGTGGCTTGCTCGATGCGCCGTAGAGGCCATCCGAGCTTCCCCAGTGCGACGACTTGTTGTTTCTTCTCTTCGCTCAAGACATTGCTCATGCTGACGAAGGCTATAGGCCCTCTCGCCAGAGTCAATGTCCCGGGCTTTATCGTTGGCCGGTTTTCAGGTGACCCTCATTGGCCGGTTTTGGGTGATCACTGAGGTTCTGGCGTTGGTTACCATGGGGACGCTCATAGTTTTGATTGGATACGCTAGAGACACGAAGACGATTGCAAAGAATGGTTCAGAGCAAATTGAGAGTTCCCTGCTACCTTTTATTCCAGCGCTCTAGGATTTTCTTGGACACCGAATTGTGATGAAAATGAATCAGAGATCACGAGGAGGTGTGTATGAGCAAGGAGAGAGAATCAGCTTCGGGAGCCACGGAGGGAGCCCGCAGGGCGAGCGGAGGGGCTCCCGAAGAGCGGCGTGACGGCCGGGGCCGGTGGTCGGCGAAACGCAAGTTTGCAGCGGTTCTCCGGCTGCTGCGCGGAGAGGATCTTGAAACAGTTTCGCGCGAACTGGGGGTGACCGCAGCGACGCTGTCCGGCTGGCGCGATCAGTTCCAGGAGGGCGGCGCGGCAAACCTGAAAGCGCGGGAAGTCGATGTCGACAACGAAGAGACGCAGCGGCTGAAATCGCTGGTCGCCGATCTGAGCATGAGCAACGAACTGCTGCGCGAAAAAATCCACCGCATGGAGGCCGGACGCCCTTTGGTCTGGCGGAGGCCGAAGCCATGAGCCGCGCCGCTTCGCCCTTGACGAAGAAAACCTACGGCGTGGTGCGTGTGACGCGCGAATGGGAGATGGCGCGTTCCAGTTTCTATCATCAGCGCGCCGTCGCCGCACAACCCGACCGGGTTCTGCAACGGCGCGGACCGAAGACGGCTTGGAGCGATGCGGCGTTGCTCGAGAAAATCCGCGAAGTGCTGGCGGCCTCGCCGTTTTACGGCGAGGGCCATCGCAAAGTGTGGGCGCGGCTGCGCTTCGCGGGAGTGCGCACGTCGAAGGCGCGGGTGCTGCGGCTAATGCGCGAAGCACAGCTGCTCGCGCCGTCACGCATGTTTCCGAAGGCCGAGAATCCGCATACGGGCACGATCATCACTGCGCGGCCGAACGAAATCTGGGCCAGCGACCACACCATGACAACCACCGTCGAGGAAGGCCATGTGACCGTGTTCGTGGCCGTGGATCACTGCACCACGGAATGCGTGGGCCTGCACGCGGCGAAAAGAGCCACGCGCTTCGAGGCGCTGGAACCGCTGCGGCAAGGAGTGCGCGATTACTGCGGCGGTTTCCGTGCCGGCGCGGCGGCGGGCATCCGTAACCGGCACGACCACGGCAGCCAGTACATGAGCGACGACTATCAGGTGGAAATCGCTTTCCTGGGCATGGAGTCTTCGCCGTCGTTCGTGCGCCAGCCGGAATGCAACGGCTGCGTCGAACGCTTCATTCGCACGCTGAAGGAGCAGTTGCTGTGGGTCAGGGTGTTCCAGAACGTCGAGGAACTGCGGTGCGCGCTGGCGGAATTTCGTGAGCGTTACAACCAACGCTGGATCGTCCAGCGCCTGGGCTACCTCACGCCCGCCCAAGCTCGCCAGCAACACCTTGCACTCGGAGCCGCCGCATGAATACACTCAATTCACTGTCCAAAAAATCCGGCGCTAAACACTGCTACCTTTTATCGCTCTTGTTGAGAGAGAAGAATCTGGACACTCAAGCAACTGGGCAATCAAGAATTTGGGGAAAGGACCAGCACTGAACATCTACTACAGCCGAAGCCTGAGTAACGATAAGCCAAAGATGCAGGCGATAACGCCACTTGCGCCAAGTGCGCAGTACTTTGTTGAAAATGCGGATGAAGACCTGACAACAAAAGGCAGTTTCACCGTGGATTACGAATCTTTAAGCGGTAAAAAATATCGCACAACTGTAAGACGGATACGCGGAGAACGGACACATAGTTTCCAGAGACTAGAGTAATGTCCATGTCCCTACGTGACATTCACTTGAATCACGAGCTTCCGACCTGTTTCTCTGCCAAAGGGACCGCAGTCACAGGTTTTTTCCTGTCCACACGAGCATGAAAATATGGAAAATGTCCGTATGACCCTCGAAAGAGAACTTCCTGAGTACCTGCGGCTTTTGGCGGACCGTTATCCCACTTTCTCTAACGACGCAAGAATCATTGGCACCATCGGAGTTAAGGTCAACGGCTATCACAGTGACGATGACCACACGAACGTGTGCGTAAATCAGTGTCGGGTCGCGTGGGAGATGCTGAACTCAATTCATTGCGTAGTCGCTTATGACTACGGACTCGCAGCGGCAAGCCTATGCAGGAACCTTTTTGAATTGGTGACAGGAACCATCTTTCTGATTGAAAACCCTGTAAAACTCCGAGACTTCGTGGACTACGGCAAGGTGGTCGCGTACGAAGTGATTGAATCCACGCCCGGTGCAGACCCTCAGTATCTCCAAGCCTTCAAAACCAAGGCAGACTACGACAACCTGAAAAAGCGGTTTGGGAGGGATAAGTGGCACGGCAAAAGCATCAAGATCTTGGCAGACGATTGTGGAATGAAGATACTCTATGATTCTTTCTATAAAGAGGCTTCTGCAATTAGTCATGGCGATTCTTTTATAACCTTGCGTTACAAAAACGGAGCTTGGGAACTCACAAGGGATATTCACAGTTGGAGCAGTTATTGCGAGATGGCATTAGACTTCTCGTTTACGGCAATGGGGACTCTGTACCACCGCGCCGTTTACAAATTGAAACTGCCGTTCCTAAATGACGTTCAAGCTGTTTTGGGACGCTTGAAACAAAAGGGACTACTCAAGTGATGGAAGTAGGCGCGAGACGCGGCGCGTCACGTAGGTTTCAACATGGGTAGGTCGGATTGTTCTACTGGAACTTTCCTTGCAACCACTGAAACACTGCCCATGTCGCTTCACGGGTGGCTGGCAATTGAATGGCATCATTACGATGTACTCTGGGCAGGCGCTCACGCCGCTGCTCTCCTATGACTACACAAACACCGGATCGGCGGGAGACCGCCCGGACCAGATTAGCAACCCGTATGATTTTTCTAGCGCGACGAGCGTGGGCTGCCCCTCGAACAAGCAAAGCCTGCAATGCTGGTACAATCCGGCAGCCTACGCCATTCCGGCGCTGGCGCCAGGCCAAACCCTCGCCCGCGAGTATGGCGGCGCGGGGCGCAACAGCCTGCGCGGGCCGGCGCAGTACAACGTGGATTTCTCGGTGCTCAAGAATTTCAAGCTAAGGGAAACCATGAACCTGGAATTCCGCGCCGAGGCTTTCAACCTTTTCAACACCCCTCAGTTCGGCGTTCCGTATTCCGTAACAGATCTGGTTGGCTCGCCGGCTGTTCCGCCGTCCGCGCAGAACCCATCCGGCACTCCCGCGGTTGCTCCGCTTGCGGGTTTGATTTCCGGCACGGTGCATGCTCCGCGCCAAATTCAGTTCGCGTTATTGTTTAAGTTTTGAGCGTCGGGTTTAACAGGAAAAAGGTCAAGGAGGCCGCATGCGTGGGAATCATGGCGGGTGGTTGCGGAACGTAGCGGTAGCGTGTGCTATCTGTGTGCTCTCCGTGACGGCGCCAGCGCAAGATGCGCCGAAAAGTGGCGTCGGGGCGAAGTTGCCTGCCGTTCGCATCGACGGGAATTATTTTTCGGCCGAGGGAAAGCGCTTTCTGGCTGTGGGGGCTCACTGGGTGCCGGCGAAGGCGGCCATGCAGTGGCCGGTACAGTGGGATCCGAAGGACATCGAGGCGGACTTCGCCAAGATGCACGAGTTGGGCTACAACATTACGCGTTTCGACATGCTGTGGGCGTGGTTCGAACCGCGTCCCGGCGACTATAATCCGGTGGCGTTCGAACAGCTCGATTACCTGGTGACGCTCGCGCACAAGTACAAGATTTATCTGCACCCAAGTTTGTTCATCGGCGGTGAGGTCGGTGAAGCCTACTGGGATGTGCCATGGCGGCATGGGCGGCACCCGCACGCGGACCCGGAAATGCTGCGGTTGGAGACGAATCTGGCGGCGGAGTTTGGCCGAAGATACGCCAAGGAAACTGCCATCATTGCCTGGGACCTCACCGACGAGCCGCCCTTCTGGATTGTGCCCAGCCCGCAGACCACCGATGCCATGGCCATTAACTGGACACGCCTGATCGTCGACGGCATCCGCGAGCACGACAAACTCCATCCCATCGTTGTCGGCACGAGCGGCCAGGAAATCGCTCACGAGCCATTCCGCGCCGACAACATCGCGAAATTTGTCGACTTCTTCAGCGTTCATCCGTTCACGCTTTACGCTCCCCATCTCTTCCCGGATGCTCTGCTCTCCGCTCGCGGCACCTACGGTGCTGCGTTTGAAATTGCTCTTTCTCAAGGCGCCGGCCATCCGGTCATGATCCATGAAATGAGCGCATCCACGGCGCAGTTTTCGCCGGAACGTGTGGCAGCCTACGACCGCGCCCAGATGTACTCCGGCTTGGGGGCAGGCAGCATGGGCGTGGATCTGTGGTGCTACACCGATGCGTCTCCCGCGCAGTTCCACAAAGCACCTTATTTGCGCACGCCCCAGGAAACCGGCTGGGGAATGACCACATGGGACCGTCAGGATAAAGCGCTGGCGCGAGAGTTCAAGAAATTCGCGCGGGTGGTGAGCCAGTTGGATTTGACAGGCATCGCGCCTGCGCCAGCGGACGTGGCCATCATCATTCCCGACGAATGGGCCAAGCCCCATGGCGATTTTTCACGTTTCGGCTTGACCGGCCCCGAGGTGACGCCTTACGTTTCCCAGGCCGATGGCGACGCCATCCCGGGCCGCACGCAGCCTGACGCCAGCGGCGTGAACCACTGGCTGATCAGTTCTGCGCTGAGTACCTTCGTCCTGGCGCGGCGAGCGGGGCTACGAGCGGATTTTCCCCGTGAGTACAGCGATTGGACCAAGCACCCCATGGTGTTTCTGCCGTCACCCATCACCAGCACGGACAACACGTTTCTCGCACACGTGCACTCGGATTTTTATGAGAAAGCCAGGAAGTACGTGGAGCAGGGTGGTTTTCTGTACGCATCGGTAGCCACCGATGGGGCTATCCTGGAAATGTCATCGCTATTTGGAGCGCGACTCGTGGACCGCGCTATCAGTTCCGAGGTTACGCTGAAGTTTGTGCAGCCGTTTGGAGGCTTTAAGCCTGGAGACACGCTGCATTATTCCGTGCCTTCTGCTTCGATCCAGTCGTGGGGCACTCTGCTGGAAGTAACGACCGGAAAGGTGGTGGCGGTGGATCAGGATGGTCATCCTGCGCTGGTCACGAATACCTTGGGTGCGGGGAAAACGCTCCTGAGCGCCTATCCGCTGGAACACTACCTCAGCGAAGTCCCCGCGGTTTTCGACAAGCCGGAAGATACCCACCGCATCTATGCGGCGTGCCGTGATTGGGCCGGCGTGAAGCCGGCCTTTACAGTGGACAAACCCGAAGTAGAAGCGACTTCGCTCGCCGGCGACCGGCGCGGCTACGTCGTGCTGGTAAATCACAGTCCGGAAGAACAGACCGTCACGGTCACATCGGCGATCCCCGTGCGTGCTCTGGCGAAAATCGGCGAAGACGGGCCGACCGCGATCCGGTTGGAGGGCGCAAGCTGGAAGATGAAGATTGGTGCTTATGAAGGTGCGATTGTGGAGTGGAAACAATAGGAGCACACGCGCGGGACGATGCGACCCGACCGCGGGACAAACGACATGACCACGATTGGCGCGGTGGATATCGGCGGTACGAAGATTGCCGTTGGATTGGTGGACGAACACGGGCAGTTGAGTTGGCGATTGGAATTTCCCACGAACGCCAACGCGGGGTATGCACGAGCCATCGGCAACATTATAGACACGCTGCGGCAGGCGGAATCCCACAGCGGCAAGAAGATGGACGGGATCGGAATTGGCTCCACGGGTCCCGTCTATCCGCTCACTGGGGAGATCGGCGACGTCAACTTTTTCCCAAACTGGTGCGGCCAGAATCCCGTGCGCGACTTGGAGAAGGCCTTCGGGCTGCGCGTCGCGATGGAGAACGATGCGGACGCTTCGGCATTGGGCGAAGCGGGCTGGGGCGGGGGACGCAACAAGTCGCGAATGATTTACGTGACGGTGGGAACCGGAATCGGCGTGGGAATCATTTTGGATGGGAGAGTGTACCGCGGCGTGGCCGATTCGCACCCGGAGATTGGACACCACCTGGTAGACTTCTCGGGGCCTCCTTGCACCTGCGGGTTTCGCGGTTGCTGGGAATCGTTGGCGGCCGGACCTGGAATGACGGCGTGGCTGGAGAGCCATGCGCCGGCAGACTATGCACACCGCGGCGGCGATTTGAGCGCCAAACGCATTTGCGAACTTGCGCGAGCGGGCGACGAATGGACGCGGCGCGCGGTGGAGCACGAAAGTTTGTACCTGGGACTCGGGCTGGCCAATCTGGTGACGGTGTTTGTGCCGGACGCGATCGTGCTCGGCGGGAGCCTGATGAAAAGTGCGGACCTGTTTCTGGACGGCATCAAGACGACCATCGCGGCAAGTTGCCGTTATGTTCCTTACGAGAAAGTGGAAATATCCCTGGCGTCGCTCGGCGAGGAAGCAAATTTGATCGGTGCAGCGTGCGTGTGGCACCACCGCTTCGGGTCCACCGGAGGAACTCATGCAGGCTGATCTGCCTATTGTTGACGGCGAGTACCTGCGGGACATCTTGAGCCAGCCGCGCGCGCTACAGGAAACGCTGGAAGGCTTGGACGCGACGAAGCCGTTGCAGCAGCTGGCGGCGAAGTTGCACAAGGGCCAATTCAAATCTGTCGTGCTGACCGGGATGGGTTCGTCGCTTCACGCGCTTCATCCGATGCAGATCGCCCTGGTGGAAGCCGGGTTTTCCGCGAGGATGGTGGAAACTTCGGAGCTAGTCCATTACCAAAGGCGCTGCTTCGATCGGAAAACCCTCATCGTGGCCGTGTCGCAATCGGGGCGCAGCGCGGAGGTGATCCGGCTGCTGAAGGCGAACCGCCGGCGGGCTGCAGTAATCGGGGTGACCAATACGGCAGACAGCCCTCTCGCCAAGCACAGTGACGTGGTCCTGCTCACGCGCGCGGGTGTCGAGTTTTCCGTCTCGTGCAAGACGTATCTCACGGGCCTGCTCGTGCTGGACGTGGTCACTGACGTGCTCTCCGGAAAATTCACGCTGCGCACGAAAAAGGAATTGCAGGCCGCACCGCCCGCCGTGTCGGACTACCTGGCCGATTGGAAAGCACACGTCCATTTCGCGGCGGAAAAGCTGGCCCCGGCGCGGCATCTGTTCCTGGTCGGCCGCGGTCCCTCGCTGGCTGCCGTGGGCACGGGCGCGCTGATCATCAAGGAATCCGACCATCTTCAGGCCGAAGGAATGAGCAGCGCAGCGTTTCGCCACGGACCCTACGACATGCTCGGGCCCGAAACCTTCGTCCTGGTGTTTGCCGGAGACCGCAAAGCGGCCGGCTTGAACAAACGTTTGCACGACGACATCCGCGCGCAGGGCGGAACTGCCGAGCTTGTCGGCGAGACCTCGTCGGACGCGGCCTTCCGCGTAGCCAAGGCTCCCCAGCGCATCCTGCCGCTCCTCGAAATTCTTCCCGTGCAGATGATTACGCTGGCGCTCGCGGCTGTCAGCGGGCGCGAAGCAGGACGCTTCCAATTCGCTTCGAAAATTACCGCAACCGAGTAGCTTGGGAAACCCGCTGGTTCCAGGGAGGATCGCGAATGGCCCGCAATCGCTACATGGTAGGTCTGGTCTTCCTTATTTTCTTCGTGATGTCGTTCCTTACGAACATTCCCGGGACGATCATTCCGGACATCATCACGGGTTTTGGCGTGAGCCTGACCGTCGTGGCCCTGCTGCCGTTCTTTTTCTTCAGCGCCTATGGCGTGATGTCCATCCCGGCGGGATTCCTCGTGGACCGATATTCGGAAAAACCGGTAATGGTGTTTTCGTTCGTGGCGGGGCTAGTCGGGTCTCTGAGCATCGCGCTGCACCCGACCTTCCTGGTGACCATCATCTCGTCGTTCGTAATTGGCGCGGGCATGGCCTCGCTGCAAGTCGCCATCAATCCGCTCTTGCGCGTTGCGGGCGGCGAGGAACATTTTGCGTTCAATTCCGCGTTCGCGCAATTGGTGTTTGGGGCAGCATCTTTTCTCAGCCCAAGAGTTTACTCCTACATTGTGGCGCATCAGGGAGCGGCGGCGGAGGAGCGGAGCGCCTTTCTGCGCCTCCTCAGCCGCTTGACTCCCGGCAATTTCCCCTGGGTTTCGATCTACTGGATTTTTGCGGCGGCATGCGTGGCAATGGTCGCGATTCTCTCTCTGTCTCGCGTGCCTCGCGTCGAGCGCAAAGAGGACGAGCAGGCGGGATCGCTCAGCATGTACCGCGAACTCCTGCGCAAGCCCATGGTCTGGCTCTTTTTCGGGTGCGTGTTCGCCTACGTGGGATCGGAGCAGGGCACCGCCAACTGGATTTCGCAATTCCTGGTCAACTACCACCATGTGAATCCGGACACCACGGGCGCCGCGACTGTTTCGTTGTTTTGGGGCCTGCTCACACTTGGATGCCTGCTCGGAATGCTGCTTCTGAAAATCTTTGACAGCCGCCGCGTGCTGATCGCCTTCAGCATTGCGGCCCTGCTCTGCCTGACGGCGGCGCTCTTTGGATCCGCCAAGGTATCGCTCGTGGCGTTTCCTCTGGTCGGTTTCTTCGCCTCCATCATGTGGCCGGTAGTTTCCTCGCTGGCCCTGAATTCCGTTTCCGAATATCACGGCTCCTTCGCGGGTATCTTGTGCACCGGGATTATGGGTGGCGCCGTCGTGCCGGTCATCATTGGACGGTTGGGTGACAACTTTGGTCTTCGAACGGGAATGTCCTTCCTCTACTTGACCTTCGGTTGCGTGCTGAGCGTCGGTTTTTGGGCCAAGCCACTCATCACCAACGCGACGATCCGCGACAAAAAGTAAGCAGCGAATTTTGGGTAAGGTCGAGCTTACTTTTCCGAATGCTTCTTTATCGTCCAATCGACTCCGCATCGGATCAAAACGGTAATCGGAATTCCGGTCTTCTTTGAAGTAGCTTTCAGTGCCTTTATTTGATGTGCGTCCAGCCACATGGCGACTTTTATCTTGCGCGGCATGAGGCGCAGGCTACATGCATGGCCGATCTCCGGTCAATCTGAACGCGGATAGAACGTATCCGGTGACCGTCGCCACGCGAGGCGCTGGCAGAACCAAGCCCTGGCCTGCATAGCCCTAATACCCTCTATTGAACCGATTTAATGTTTGACTCCCCAGGCCCGGCGGAATATATTCTTATCCGAAGAACGCCACGCGAAGCTTTTGCTTCCGCATTCTCGAGGAGGATGCCATGCATGCGTCCACGACAACGGTAAAATTGAAAGTACCGTTTTACGGCCACGGCCGCCAATACCACAGCATCAAGCGAGAAATCGACGACGCCTTCCACGCCGTCCTGGAAAGCGAGGCCTATGTCATGGGTCCCACCCTCGCTCGTTTCGAAAAGGAACTCGCCCAGTACTTTGCTATGAAGCATGCCGTCGGCTTGAACTCCGGCACCGACGCTCTCTGGCTGGCCTTTTTCGCGCTGGGCATCCAGCCGGGCAACGAAGTAATCACCACCGCCAACACCTTCTTCGCCACTGCTGAGGCCATCTGGATTGCTGGGGGCAAGGCCGTCTTCGTCGATTCCGACCCGGTCACCAACAACATCGACCCCTCGAAGATCGAGGCCGCCATCACCCCGCGCACCGTCGGCATCGTCCCGGTGCACCTCTACGGCCATTGTGCCGATATGAAGGCCGTCAGCACCATCGCCAAAAAGCACAAACTCTGGGTCGTGGAAGACAACGCACAATCCATCGACGCCCACGGTGATGGTATCAAACAGGGCGAGCTCAGCGACGCCGTCTGCACCAGCTTCATCATCCAAAAAAACCTCGGCACCTTCGGCGACGGCGGCGCCCTCATTACCAATCGCCCCGACATCGAACAAACTGTGCGACGCTTGCGCAACCACGGCTCTCTCAAGCGTTCTGTGCACTCTTTCGGTTTCAACAGCCGCCTCGATGATCTCCACGCCGCGTTCCTGAGTGTCAAGCTCAAGCACATCACCCGCTGGACCGATCAGCGCCGCGCCTGGGCCAAGCGCTACACCGATGGCCTCAAGGGCACAAGTTTCAAGCTCCCCAAGGAATTGTCGGGCTACCGCCATGTCTACCATCTCTACGTCATCGAACACCACAAGCGTGACCATTTGACGCAGTTCTTGATTGACCATGGCATCGACGCCAAGCAGCACTATCCCATCGCCATCCACCAGCAAGAAGGCTATCCCTGGGGCAAACTTGCCGATCCGCACCCGAACGTGCCCAATGCGGAGCGCAACGCCGCGCAATGCGTTTCTTTGCCGATGTTTCCCGAACTGACCGCGAAAGAAGTGGATTACACCATCGAGAAACTCAGGGAGTGGGACACCCAGTTTGGCTGGTAACGCACACCGAGGAGCGATCGCTGTGAGCGCGAAAAAAATCTACAAGGTTTTGGTTGTCGGAACAGGAAAGCGCGGCAAGCACCACGCCCTCGCCTTCAAGAATAACCCGCGCTTTGAGCTGGCCGGTCTTGCGGATTCCAGCCCGGAGCAGTTGGCTAAGGCCTCGGCGGAGCTCGGCACCCATAAGACCTCAACGCACGCTCTCGCTCTCGCGAAAGAAATTCAGCCGGATGTTTTCTGTTTTTGCACCCCCCCAGGCATCCGGCTGGAACTTATTCAGGCGGGCATTGCTTCCGGCGCAAAGCTGATCGCCTACGAAAAACCCATGGCCCTTTCCATGACCGAGGCCATCGCGATTCGCAAGGCGGTCAACGCCGCGGGTGTCAAGACCGTTGTGTCGCACCAGCACCGTTACGGCCAGCACTATCAAAAGGTCAAGGAAATTGTGGAGAGCGGCGCCCTCGGCCGCATCCACACCATCCATGCCCACGCCAGCGGCTGGTTCCTCCATCTTTTCACTCATCTTGTCGAATACATGCGCTGGTATAACGGCTACGCGCGCGCCGAATGGGTCATGGCCCAGGCCGCAGGGCGCGGCAAACTCTCCGACAATCATCCTTCTCCCGACTATATTGGCGGATTCATTCAATTCGCCAACGGCGTCCGCGGCATCATTGAATGCGGCGCCGGCGCTCCGGACGTTCCGGAAGTCGACTATTGGTGGCGCAAGAACAAGATCGGCGTCTACGGCACCGAAGGTTTCGCCGAAGTTCTGACCGGCGGCGGCTGGAGAGCCGTCACTCGCGCTCAGCAAGGTGTGATTTCCGGCGCTGGTTGCATGAACTACGACATCGAAATGCCCTTGTACATCGAAGACATAGTCCGCTGGCTGGACGACGACAAACAGGTGCATCCCTGCAATGGCGAAAGCGCCTACGAAGGTTTCGAAATCACCATGGGCATGCTCCGATCCGTCGTGCAGCGCGGTCAGATCAAGTTACCCTTGGCAGCAGGCGAACCGGAAATCGAGGCTCTCAAAAAGGTTTTGCCGGAGCAGCCGGTGCTTGTCTCCAGCGATGTCCATCGCAAGGAATACAACGTCTAATCCGCGGTACGCCGCCAAGACTCATCCGCGTCGCGTCCCAGGCCCGGCTTCCTCTCACAATCTCTGGCGCAGCCCCGCTTGCGGCGCAAGGCTAGACTTGCGTCCCTGCACAGAGAATGGTCCAGCTCCGATACAATGCCTTGAGCCGATTCATAACGCGCCCGAGATCCTTGCTAATCGTCAAATAGCTGCGGGACAATTCCTGCAACATGCGGAGGCCGTTCTCTCCGTGGTAGCCCCCGGAAAGCGATCCATTGCGCAGCAGTTCGGCCAGCTTCCGTGCGGCTCGTCCAAAAATGGCTGAATGCCGGCGTGTCGGAAGATGGGGAACGGATACGGGTGGAAGAGGGAACGCCCCAGTGGTCTAGTTTTACTCCGCCCTTGACAACTGTTGTTGTTCCTACGTCCCAGGCTCCTGGCTGCGTTTATTCCCTGGCGGCGCCGGGCCACCTTGCGTTCAACGATGTCGATTCCCGCAGCACTAAATTCGTGCGCAACACATACTCCGTTCCCTTCGGATTCGGCTTCTCCCGCTGAACGTCCTGCAACAGCGCGTGAAACGCAATTCGCGCCAGCTCTGTCTGGGACATTTCGATCGTGGTGAGCGGCGGAAGCATATACTCGGTCAACCAGATGTCGTCGAAACCCACCAGCGACAAATCCTGAGGAATCGAGATCTTTTCGGCGTGGCTTTTCCGCATCACGCCCATCGCGGTCATGTCGTTTGAGCACATCACCGCGGTCGGCCTCTCCGGGAGTTGCAGCAATTTCTCAAACGCTCTTTCCCCGCCTTCTTGCGTGTGGTCCCCTTGCACAATGAATTCCGCCGGCACGTTCATGCCGATTTCGTTCATGGATAACAGGAAGGCGTCGCGCCGCGATTTCGCCGATTTCAATTGCAGCGGCCCGGTGATGAACGCGATTCGTTCATGGCGCATCGCCGCCAGGTGCTGCACCGCCTGGCGGATTCCCTGCAGGTAGTCGATGCGGATGTTGCTGGCGTACGGCCGCTCCGGCCCAACGTCCACAAACACCAGCGGTACGTTGCGCAATTTCAAGTCGTTCAGCAGCGGCTCTTCCATGCCGAACGTCATCACCGCCACGCCCTCGACGCGGTGCTCCAGCAATCGCCTTACAGCAATCTTCATGCGTTCGGTGTCGTGCACCGTGGAGGTCAGCAGCACTTCGTAGTTGTGCTGCAGCGCCGTCTCCTCGAACACGTGCACAATTTCCGGAAAAAACGGGTTGGTGATCTCCGAAACGATCAGGCCGAAAGTCCGGCTGCGCCCGGAAACCAGCGCCCGCGCCTGCATGCTGGGGAAATATCCAAGTTCTTCGACCGCCTTCCACACGCGTTTCGCCAACTGCGGCTTCACGGTGGGCACGCGGTTGATCGTTCGCGATACGGTTGCCGTCGAAACCCTGGCGCGCTTGGCGATCTCGTGAATATTCATGGCGCGTTGCACCTGCTGCTCTGCACGGCTCCCCGGTCAATGGCCGCGCAGCCCTCGATGGAATGACCCCAAAAGTCCTTGCCGCCATTTTTCTCAAGCTGCTTCCCGGTCTTTCGCGCTGTGGAATCGTTACGCAACGCGTATCCTTCCAGGGTCTCTCTTCCTAATCCGCCAGTTCCCTCCGCCTTGAACAGCGGATCGGCCGTCAACGCCTGGGCGTCCTCCACACGGGTAATCCGTCCAGTATACACATTCGCCTCGAACACATTCCCGCGGCTCTCGCCAAAACCTGGCGCCGAGGTGTGATGTCCGTCGTCAGCCCGGGCAATGGCATGCCCGATGCGCGCTTCACTTTTGGCATAGAAAATGTTGTTCAAAAAGGCTGTCTTCTCCGGCCAACCATTCCAGTCCGAAAAGAGAACAACATCCACACTCCGCCCCGTGCCCACGTAAATCGTGTTGTTGTAGACCTGTGTGTCCTTCACCGGGCCCGCAAACGTGATGCCCCGGTTTTGATCGTTCTGGCTGATGTTGTATCTGACGATCGTGCCGAGATTTCCCGCGCTTTGTTCGCGGCTCTGCCCGCCGTCGTCGCAGATGAGCACGAATCCGCCCTCGTTGTCGTGACTGTAGTTGTATTGAATGACGGTGCTGCGGCTGTTCCAGTCGGAGTCAAATCCCTCGCCATCCCGCTGGCCTTTGGTGCCATACGCTTCGTTGTATTGGATGAGTGTGTTGTCGGCACTCCAGCTCCAGATCGCGATGTTGTAGCCCTCCGAGCGTTGGTTTGCGTAACCGACCACGTTCTTCTCGATGACCGCGCCGTCCGTCGCCACGATCATGATACCGTCGCCGCCAATGTCTCGCAGGGTGTTGCCGCGCGCCACGACGCCCAAGCTCGGATACCACTTCGAGCGTTCCCAGCGGTCCGACCAGCCCGAGATTCCATTCCTGTCGCTGTGATAGATTTCGTTATCTTCGATTCGCAGATCCACGAACCGGCTGGGCTTCTGCTCTCCGTCTGCGGTGTAGGTGATGCCGCCATTGTTCTTCGCATCGTTGTTCCCGCTGACATCGTGAATGGTCATGCGTCGCACCACCAGATGGTGCGCTTCCCCGAAATTCTCAAGCGCCAGGTGCACACCACGCCGTATCGCCTTGGTAGTGCCGGAATTCGTCACTTCCAGATCTTCGATCTCCCAATATTCCTGGTTCTTCAGGAGTAGCGCGTCTTCCACCAGGCCTTTTCCCTGGATCACAGGCTTCGCGCCGCTGCCATATTTGCCGATGCGAATCGGCTTTTCCTCTTCCCCTGACCCTTTGGGCCACAATTGTGCGTCCCACACGGATCCCGCCTTCAGCAGAATCGTGTCACCCGCCTGAAACGTCGTGTTGTTCAGCTTTTCGAGGCTCTTCCAAGGCTTATCCGGGAGTGTGCCGGCATTGGCATCGTTCCCATCACGGGAGTCAACATAGAACGTCGCTGGGGCGCGTTTCGTTTCCGCCCCTGTGCATGTTGAGACATCCTTGGCGGCAGGGCTGCACAGCATCGCTGGCCCCGTAAGAAGCCACAGGCAAAGACTTACCAGTATTCCTCGACGCAGTCGTAGGAAATCACTCTTCCTGAGTTGCATTGGTTGAAGCCTACTTCCTTCGCCTTGCTCCGCTATAAGATTTCGAACCTCTTTTCATCCCACACTGCGGCGTCCGCAACTTGCCACACTCGGCCGGGGCAATCCGCTGCACCGTGAATTGCCCCGCCAAGCGACAGGTTCAAAACGTGAACCGGAGCCCGAACTGCCCCGTCCGCGGACTGCTGTTCACACCGGTGACCGCGGCAAAATTGGTGTCGCCCACGTTGGTTTGTGTGCCTCCACAACCGAGAATGCTGTAGGTGTGCCGGTTGAACAGATTATAGAATTCGACACGCATGGACAGTTGATATTTTCCATCCGCGCCGAAGTAGAGATACTTGAGCAAGCTGGCGTTCTCGTTTGCCTGACCAGGGCAGCGCAGAGCGCCGTCGTAGGCTCCTCCGGATCCAAGACCGACGACGGACCCATCGATGCTGACCGGCGCCGTGGCCACGGATTGTGGGAAGTAAGGATAATAGCCGCCGGTGAAGCCACTTGGATTGGCCGAATGTGCACCCTGGGAGTTGAAATTCGGGTAAATGTCGCCCCAAATAGGGTAAAACGGCTCGTTTATCCCGATGTGGAAAGGCTGGCCGGAAAAATAGGACACGAGACCACTGAGCTGCCAGCCGCCAACGAGGTCATTCACAAAGCGTCCTTTGCCGGAAAGCCACCTCTGGCCTTGCCCAAAAGGCAGTTGGTAGGTCACGTAGCCCTTAACGACATGAGTCAAGTCGTAACTCGTCAGCGAGTTGGCTGCGGCAGACATGTTCCCGAAGTCTTGGACCGGAGTGTAATAGGCGTTGTATTCTTGCGCAGATGTGTAGGTATCGCCTCGCTGGCGCGACCACGTGTAGTTCAGATCCATGGTCAAGCCTCGGCCGGTGCGTTTCACAAGGTCCACAACCGCGGAATTGTAAGAGGTCTGGCCAATCGGCAGCCCCACATAATATAAATCGTAATAATACCAAATGGCCGTAGACCAATCAGCCAACTGAGGGCTCGGCGCAAGTGCGGCGAGTGCTGGCCCTGTAAAACCGTTGTACGGACAAGTGATACCAACATAGGGCGCACCATAACCGAACCCGCTCGGCACGCCCCCACCTTTCGTGCAACCTGCTCCTGAAAAATTCCAGCTGCTGTAGTCGCCGTAGGGGACGAGCCCTGGATTCTCCTTCTCCACATTCAGGAATGTCGAGGCCGATGGTTCGTTCCATGCCAGTGCGGTATCCGGGAGGTGATGCCCACGATTCCCTACATAGGCAACTTCGATTCTCATGTTGGGTGTCAGTTCATACTGAATGCCGAAGTTGTAGGTATCGGTAAAGCCGGGCATGAGGGAGTGCGGGTCCGTATAGACAAGTCCGAAAAATGAACTGGGATCGACACTCGTACTGCCAGGCTTGAAGACCCCGGGATAGCCACTATCCCAGTTAAACGGTGCGCCAACACTATTTGTGCCCTCGTACTGGGGAGCAAAGGCGTCCGGCGTTCCATCGAATTGGGGAGCGTTGGGAGGCAGGAGAGTAAGGCTGAACGATCCGCGAACTACCCACTTGTTTGCCGGAGCATAGGCAAACCCGATCTGCGGACCAAAGCCGTCCCAGTATTCTTTTTTCTCGAAGCTGTCTCCGGGACCAGTGGCAAAGACGAGTTTTCCAGATGTGCCGTAATTTGGATCGATCTGATTCAGGTCAAAATTGGCCCAGTGCCCGTATTTTTCGTGGAAGCGCAAGGAATACTGCCAGCGAAGGCCGGCGGTCAGAGTCAGTTTGGAAGTGACCTTGTAACTGTCCTGAGCAAACAGGGCTAGCGATTTCCTCCGTCCATACAAATTGAATGCTGTGGTCTGGCTGGCAGTCGATACGTCGCCGAGCAGGAAGCTGGCGAAACCAAATCCCGCTGATCCGTTATAACCACCGGCTGTGGTGTTAGGGAGGAAGTTAAAACTGTCAATGCCGGATCCGGCATGGCTGTTTACCTGGTAGGCCCAGAAATTGCCCCCGAACGTCATCGTATGGCGCCCCTTCGTCCATGTTAGGCTATCGCCCGTGATGAAAGTTCCGGCGGTAAAATAACCGGCCCACTGGTTTCCGATGGATGTCATCTGGTAGCCGTTGACTGCCTTTCCGAACGAGATAACAGGAAAGTTGTCCGCTCCGGTCGATCCGAAGCCTAGTTCTGAATTCCGATCCGTTCCGCTCGAGGTCGGCAGGCTTCCATTCCAATACCAGTTGAACGTCTCGTTGAACACGTTCACCACGTTGGAAGTAAAAGTGTGGGCCTCACTGAGGCGGTATTGGTCTCCTTTGACGACTTGAAGACGCGCGTCGGCCAAAGGCCCTCCGGTGGTCGATCCGACTTGCCAAACACCTCCGCTATCGGCCAAGGTGCGTGGGCGATTGTTAATAATCCATGAACCAGACAGCTTGTCATTGGCAGTCAAGGTGTAATCGAGTTTCACTACCCCCTGGTTGGGCGTTTGGGCCGGCGAGTTGCTCAGTGGAAATTGATCGTTGCCGTTGAGCCCTGCTTGGCCAGGCGCATAATCCTTTTGGTAAATGGCAACGATCTTCTGAGCTACGGAACTGTATAGGCTCGTGGGAATGACGTTGCCTGGGAACACGTCACCGGTCGCTGGGTTGAAGACCGCGCCCTTGTAGATCGTGTTACCGGCGCTATCCGTTCCCAGCACCGTGCTGGTGTCGAGCAGTGCGCTGAAATCTCCGTTCAGCATGGCGGTGGTCGGGACGAACTGAGAGTAGGTTCCGAGCGTGAAATCGCTGTAGGTAAATCGTTCGAAGGCGCCGAAGAAGAACAACTTATCCTTGCGAATCGGGCCGCCAATGCTTGCTCCGTAGTCCCAGGCTCGGGCTTCAGCCTTCGGCGCGCCAGTTAGATCATTAGTCCAGGTATTCGCATCCAAAAGTTCGTTGTGGCCATAGCCAAACAGAGAGCCGTGGAACTTATTGGTTCCGGACTTCAGGGTAAAGCTCATGACGCCGCCATTGGTGATGGCGGTGGCAGCGTCCAAGCCGCTGGTTTGCGCTTGGAGCTCCTGGACTGCCTCCATGCTGGGCCCGGTCTCCATGGAATCGCCTCGAATCGAGGAAGTGCCGGACGTGCCGTCAATGGTGTAGTCCTTGGTGAACCACTGCGAGCCGTTCACCACCGCGCCGTACGGACTACTTATTGGAGAATATCCTGGGGTGATTGCGACAGCAAAGTCTTCGATGAATCTGCCGCCACCGTAGATGCTGAGGGGTAGATCGGTGACCACCTTCCCATTCATGTTGGTGCCAATGAAGGTGGATTCGCTGTCGAGGACCGGCGCCTCTGCGGTGACCGTAATATTTTCTGTGGCCGCACCGACTTGCATGGTCCTGTTAATCTCAGCTACCTGTGTGGAAATGAGCGTCACCGCGGGTTGTACGATCTCCTTGAAGCCAGCCTTGCGGAACGTCAGGGCGTATGTACCGGGGGGTAGATTAGGCAGGAGATAGATTCCATCCCCATTGGAGACGGTTGTTGTCTCCACGTTTGTATCGACGTTACGCGCGGTGACATCAACACCCACAATGACCGCGCCGCTTGGGTCGGTCACGGTTCCGGTGATGCTGGCGCGATTGGCCTGCCCGGCAGCGCCATACGCGCAAAGAAAAAGAATCGAGAGAAACCCGCAGAATCGAGCGAGTGCTGAAGATAACGCGTTCATAACCATCGCCTCCACTTCCCACAAATAAAGTAAACGCTTACTTGTCATTTCTATAAATAAAAAGGACACCCGGCCCTCTTTTGCCGGACAGATTATTCCAGTGATTCATTCATGTCAAGGAATTTTGCTGAATTAATGCACTTTTTCCGACAATTGCGGGGAATCCGAGACCCTGGGGTCACGAAACCTGTGACGCAGGTCACAATATCCTCCATCTTCGGTAAGCGTTTACTCTTCTTGAGATAAGCCTACCCTAAGTTGTAGGTTCCCCGCCAAAGCTGCAAATCGCGCTCCGTCAGCAACTTGGCTCGATCTTTTTAGTAGGTCGTCGCGTAAAGATGGGCTTCCAGTCTTACGGAGCCCTGCTCTTCGGAGGAACAGCGAATCGTGATCGGCCCGCTGGCCGCCATGTCCTTACGCCGGATTTCTCCCGCTCCCCAGGAGAGCCCGCTCCAGATCTGCTTGTCATATTGAATGTCGATCGGCAGCGTCTTGCCGTTCTGCTCCGCAGCGATCCGCAGGACGGTGCCCATCGATTTGCCGTTGGGCGGCCCGCCGGGCCAACTGCGCATGACGTTGCCGTCTTTATCGCGCTGCTGGAACAGGATGCGGAGGTCACCCTTCGCCGGCGGCTGGATCACCGCTTCGATCACGTTCCCCTCGCGCGGCTCGAACCTTGCCTCTACCGGAGTGATCGTTTGCGGAATGATTACATCTTGCTGCACGCCCAAATCGAACGAAGCGTCCGCATAGCGCCCGAAGCCAATCGCCGCCATTTGCGCGGGGCCCAGCGTGATGCGATTCCCATTCAGCACCGGAGAGAAACCTGCATCCCGGAAAAGAATTCTCCCTTTGTCCAGCGGCCCCTGCACGCGGCTGAGTAGCGGCAACTCCAATTCCTGAATGGATTGCGCGGGATTCACGACCGCGTACACGGCACCGGTCGCATCCAATGATCCAAATCCATATGGTTCAACATTTCCCGGAATTCCACCGAATGTTTTTGTGCGGCCCTTCGCCTGCAAACCTTCGTACAGTCTCTGTACCTTCGCGAACCAGCTCGCTTTCTCTTCATCCAGGAGTTCCAGGTTGCCATGAATGGTGTTCACCCAGCCGCCCCGCGCCGCCATCAGCAGCAGCATGCCCTGCCAGGCATTTGTTTTGCGGTAGTAGATGGTTCCCGTGGTGCCGATCATCATGCCCGTTGTATCGATGCGCTCCAGGGGAAGGCCGCTCTGTTCGTAACGCCGCGCCATGTGGTCGCTGTAGATGTCCGCGGAGCGCCAGAAATTCGTTTCCGGAACATCCGAGGGTCTCGGGTCACCCGCATAGAGTGAATCGAACACTTCCAGCCAGCGCAAATCGACTGGATTGCGGAAAGGAAACGGGCCAGCCGTAGATTCCAAGTCACCACCAAAACCGTTAAACGCTACCAGCGCGACATCCGGGTTTTTCGCGCGAAACTTCTTCAGTGCCTCGCGAAATGCCGTCTGATTTCTTTGGCGAATCTCCAGCTTGGTGGAGGACTTCTCCGTTGCGGGCGTTGCGGCATCAAAATCCGCGAAATCAAACTCGAACATGCGGATGCCGCGGTCATACCAGGACTGAAGGACATTCATCAAATCCGGCAGAAAACCTCCTTCGGAAAAAGACATCGCGCCGCCGCTGGCGTTGAGCGCGTCCTTCCACTGGGGCGCCGCGTTGATCTTCACAAGCGTGTTGGTGCTGAACCACAAGCCGGGCTTCAGTCCGTGCTTCTGGCAGGCTGCGATCCAGCGGTCCGGCCCGGCCGGCCAATTCGGCTTTCGCCAGGTGCGATAAGCCCCCTCAGGGTCGAACCAGAAGGCGTCCATCATGTAATAGTCGAAATGCACGCCATACTTTTTCAGGCGGGCGATTTCTCCCAGTTCCTTCATCGCCAGTTCTTCGGTGAGGGGGATGTTGTCGGAGAGTTCGTCGTAGGAGGACCAGTCGTTGTACACCCAGATGGGGTCCTTCAACAGGGGCTCGCCCAGTTTTTCGGGCGTCCACACCGGAGATTGTGCGGCCCTGACAGACCGATGTGGCTCAGGCACTATCAATAAGACGAGCAGAAACGCCGTCAACCCGAGCAGCACAAGCGCAGTTCGACCCCGCCTGTTGAACCTCTCGCCGTTTTTCATCTCGAATCCTTTCGCCGCCAATTCGCTCGCGGAGTATCACTGAGGCAAATCTAGCGTTTGGTGTAACTTTCACCCGGCCAATCATCCGTGCGAAATGGGGAAGCGGGTAGTCCTTCCTTGTTATAGAGATTGCAATCCGGACTGTTTGCCCAGGCATAGCGCACTGCTACCGGAGTTTCGACTTCCAGACTTGTAACCAGGACGGTGTCCCCATCGATGCGCGCCGAAGCGCGATGGAATTTGCGGTCTGCACCGGCAATCGTAAAGCCATGGAGCGAATCGCCATCTACCTTGAGCCCCGCTCCGGTCTGTTGAAATCGGATCTGGATCTCTTTCCCCTCCACGCGGAAGCTCTCGTACATAGGCCCGGAATAGACGATCTTCTTTCCATACGTAGCGCCCAGAGCCCAAAGGGCGAGGCGATGTCCGACCTCCTCTTTTCGCGCGGGATGAACATTTTTCGGATCGCCCACGTCAATCGTCACCGCAAGTCCCGTGTTCGCGATATTTATGGCGGTGAGGAGTTGCGCTTCGCGGAGTTCTGCCCAGATGGAATCGCCGAATTCGGCGCTGCTGCCGTGATTGGGCAACTGCACAATTAGAAACGGGAAATCGCCGATCTTCCATGCGTCGCGCCAGCCGTGAATCATCGCAGGCAACAAGGTCCGGTATTGGAAGGCGCGATCCGTGTTGCTCTCTCCCTGGTACCAGATAGCCCCGCGAATCCCATAGGACTCCAATGGCGTGATCATTCCTTCATACAGCCCCGAAGGCGGCCGCGGCAGGTCCTCGAGATCCGTCATGCAAACCAGGGCGAATCCGGATAATTGATCCAGAGTCAACTTTTCCTGGACACCCCACCCCGCCTGCTTCAAGTCCTTGAACCAGATCGTAACCTCTTGCCACTCAGGCGTCGCATGCAGCGTGTTTGAGCTGTAGTCATCCCAATCCGAAATGCTGGGCTGCAAGGTGCGGAGAGAAAAGGAACCTTTGCCGCGTACGGAAAAGCGTATGCCGGCATACTCAGAAAGATTCATAGAAGAGCTATCGGCATGCACGCGCGCCTGCCATCGCGCGTAGGACGTGCCATCCAGCATCCCTGCAATCTTGGCCGCGTAGCCCGTTCCTCCGCGCCCTGGCGCAACCAATGAAAAAGCGGAATCCGGGGCTTCGGTCCAGGTGTAGCTCCAGTCGCCACCGGTGGAAGTTCGCGAAGAGCCGTCATCGAAATTGCTGAACGCCACGGCCGGCGCATCCGGCCTCGCGGGGAGCAATACAAAATCATCGAACTCCAGTGAAAACTCGCGTGGTCTTGCAGCATATGCTTTTTGGTCGGGAGGAGAGGCTTCCCAGCGCGACACGATTGGCTGCAGTACCGGTTCGCGGCGCAAAGATGCCGGGTCCGTCCATTCTTCAGCTTGCGTTCCCGGCCAAGCACTCAAGATGACCCCCACGGGCACTCCCAAGGCTCGGCGCAAGTCGCGCGCAAAGAAGTAGCCGACCGCAGAAAATGATTTTACCGTCTCACTGGAGCACATTTCCCACGCAGCGGGAAGAGCATCCGCCTGAGGTTCCAGAGCAATCTTGTGCGGCACGGTGAAGAACCGCAGACTGGAATCGTTTGCTTTGGGAATTTCCTGCGCAGCACCGACGGCACTGCTCAAGGGATAGGTCATGTTGGATTGGCCGGAAGCCACCCACACCTCGCCGATCATGACGTCCCTGATGACAATCGCTTTTGTTCCACGCACTTCGAGAACGAAAGGGCCGCCGGCTGGAAGAGCGGGAAGCGAAACGCTCCATCGGGAATCGTTCGCGGCGGTAGTTTGCAGGGTTGTTCCGGCCAAACTTACGGTGATGGATTCACCAGGTGCCGCCCAGCCCCAGACGTGGATTTCGGCCTCGCGCTGCAGAACCATATGATCGCTGAAGAGATGGGGCAGCCTGGGTTCGGCATGAACGGCGGGTGCCAGGCTCGCGATGAGAAGCAGCCCAAGCAGGATCGTTCTCGATTCATTCACCATCAAGCAATCTGAGAGAGCGAAAACTCGAAAAATTCACAAACTCATCCTTCGGGATTTTACGCTGCCGGTAACTAGACAGCAATTCCAAATTCTTTCCCGAACGGGTGCGATAATGCAGCTTTCGCGCTACTGTATTTCTCTAGGTGAATGGGAATGATAAAGCTACGCAATGTGCTCCGGTTGAGCTTATTTCTGCTCTTCGTGTTGCCCAGTTACGCTTTGCTGGGCGACGAGCCCGGCGTCACCGTAAAGGCCGACTGGAACAAAGTCGAGCGCATCTCAAAAACTACGCTAACCCTTCAAGTGGTCGTGAATCCACTACTACGACGGGGCTCACCGATTCACGGCCGTGCGTGGGATGCGTTGCGCCAGCTTGGCGCAGACTACGTGCGATTCGTACCTTGGTATCCCTATCCCAAACTCGGCGTCGCCGAACTCGAGCCGCCGACCGCCGAGCACACCTCCTGGGATTTTTCTCTAATTGATCCGCTCGTCTCGGACTTCTTCGGCGCGGCCAGCGGGCATCCGGTCATGTTGAACTTCAGCACAATCCCCCAATGGATGTTCCGGACGGATTCGGCTGTTGGATTCCCAGCAGACCCAAACGAAGTGACGTGGAGTTACGAGCAGGGTCATGAACTGTGTGACCCGACGGCCAAAGAGGTTGCCGATTATTATGCGCGAGTGGCCAGTTGGTACGCGCGCGGAGGATTCGCCGACGAACAGGGCAAGTTCCATTCGTCACCATTTCACTACAAGATCGACTTTTGGGAGATTCTAAACGAGCCTGAGTACGAGCATGCGATGTCACCGCAGACCTACACAAGAATCTATGATGCCGTTGTGGAAAGCGTGCGCAAGGTTCTGCCGGACACTCAATTCGTCGGTATGTCGCTCGCGGAGCCCTCCAACAATCCTGCATTTTTTGAGTACTTTCTTGACTCCAGGAATCATAAGCCGGGCATCCCGATTGATGTGATTTCCTACCACTTCTACGCAGTTCCTACTGCCGACCAGACCCCTTTCATTCAGCAGTACACCTTTTTCGATCATGCCGACAAATTCTTGACGTCCGTACGTTTCATCGAGGCAACCCGGCGGCGCCTTGCGCCAAAAGCGAAAACTGCGGTCAATGAAGTGGGCTGCATTCTGCCCGCGGACATTGGACAAGGGCTGCCGGATACTGATCCGGCAGCCGTTCCCGACAGTTATTGGAATTTGTGCGGTGCGACGTTCGCCTATCTGTACGTTGCATTGGCCCGCGAAGGAATTGAGATTCTAGCCTCTTCCCAACTGCTCGGTTACCCCACGCAATTTCCCAGCGTCACGATGCTGGACTGGCGAACGGGTCGGCCGAATGCGCGGTATTGGGTCTTGAAGTTGCTGCGCGATAACTTTGGACCTGGCGATCAACTGGTAGACACTACGGTCTCTTCGCCTCATGTGGTCGCACAGGCGTTTATCGCAGCGGACGGTGCTCACAAGATTCTACTGGTCAACAAGCGAGACCGTCCCGTTGAATTCCAGATTTCCGGTGCCGTCGGCGGCCGCGAGGTTCACGTGGACTTGAAGAGCGCAGCAAATCCTCCCCCTTCTTCCCCTTTAACTTCAGACACTCTTGTTCTTGGCGGGTTTTCCGTTTCGGTTCTCACCTTGCAGCACTAACCGCCATGGACTGTGAAAATGGTCTCGCTCCCCAGGGCTGCCGGAAACCAGCCGGTTTCCAGAAACCTGTCTACAACAGGATTCTCCGCCAGTTCGTCAACCCGATAAACATCCCTTATATAGAACGCGCTAATCGTACATCTCTAACAATGTCGGCCCTGTCAAATACTTTTTGAGCGCACTTCGCCGTTCACTCCGAAGAGTGGTCTTCCTTGCTGTCTTTTGACCTCTGCGCATCGACGACCACGGCTCGCTCGTAATCTTTGAGTCGGGTTCAGTCCGACCCAAACATCTCTTCGATCAAAACTTCGACCATGATTACTTCTTCAAACTCCCTTTGCAGGGAGCGGGATGCCCAATCAAGTGGACGACGCTCTACTTCACGCCATGTCCGATTCCGAGCTGTCCCGCGTACGAACCGAACTCTAACGACGGCGAATACTCACATCCATTCCGCCACATCCAGTGCAACCGAACCGCCAGCCGGCGTCCCATCGCTACCTTGGCAATGCTTTTGTGTCGACGCATCGCCAAGTGAATGTAGCGACGTCGCCACTCCGGATTGATTCGTGCTGCCGCCTGGGCTGCCTCTACCAGCAAGAATCGCAACAAGGAATTGCCTTGCTTGCTGATGTGCCCCAATCGTTGTTTGCCAGCACTAGACTCCTCACACGGAATCATGCCCACGTACGTGCCGATCTGCTTGCCGCATTGAAACCGAGCCGGAGTTCCGATGATCAACACATAGGCGAGTGCCGTAAGCGGGCCCACGCCAGGATGAGTCATCAGCCGCAGCACCTCGGGTCGCTTCCTGGTTTCCCGCTCGGCGGCTGCGGTTAACTCCTCGATCGTCGGATTCAACCGGTCCAGCAACTCCAACAACTCTTGCCGACGTCGACTCGCCCAAGGAGCTAACGAGAGTTTTTCTAACTGCGCTCGTCCTTGTTCGCTGAATAGTTTTTTCTTCCAGCGATAGCCCTCGTTCATGGCCAACGCCTGAAGCTGATTCATGATCCGCGTGCGCATCTGCACCAGCCGATGCCGGTGCCAGAGGAGTTGCCGTAGATCCCGATTCTCCGGACTGGGTACCCAGATTTGCGGAAAGTTATCCTCCCGCATCAGCCTGAGTAAGAGTCGGGCATCCTCGCGGTCGAACTTCTGCTTCTTGACTCGCTTGGCCTTGATCTGTGCTGGATCGCCGATCCACAGCTCGAAACCTAATTCAGCGAGTAGCCGCTCGAACCAGCGTGAATATCCGGTAGCCTCCATTCCTACCCGCACGCAGATTCCTCGCTGCTTCAGGTCTCGATAGAATTTCTCTGCTTGTCCATCACTGTGGTTTAGTTCCTGTTCACCACACTCACCAGTCTCTTCCATAAAAAATGCAATCGTCTGAAAGCTCGGGTGGTAATCTACGCCTATAATCATCATGTTCGGCTCCTTTCTCCCGAGCCTGCGGTCGTCGATAAACCACAGTCTACCCGGGTCGAGGAGCCGACATTGTTATGCAATCAAGTCGATTTGACTTGATGTCCGGTGACTCTATACCACCCTCCAGGACCGACCCGGCACGCAAGAAGGCAAATCACGCCTGCATCGTAAGCAGGATTGACGTACAGAACGCGGTCGCATGTCACTGTGCCAAAACTGTGCCAGAATCCAATCTTTTCAAACCATTCGGGTTAAGCTTGAGCGAAAAGCAGATTCCCCGATTTATTGGGAATATTAGTAGTTAGAAGTAACGGACGGAGTTGTTGGAGTCGCGGTCTGTCCAGTTATCAAACTACAGATTTGTGGATGTGACGCAGCCCGTCTCTCTGTCCACTATTCCGCAGAAGCTCAAGGAGAGGTCCGGCGAACTGCGCATGGGATTCCGGCATCTCGGAGAGTTCGATGAGCGTGCCTTTCGCAGGCGTTAGCACTGACGATCTTTGAAATAAGCATCATTTGCCGAGGATTCCGGACTCTCGAGCCGCTTTAACCATTGCCTGCAAGTTTTCCGGTGGAGTGTTGCGGCCCAAGGCGCAGCCCGAGCTGAGAAACAACCCGCGTCCACCAGTTTTCCTGATGACTTCCTTGACTGCGGCGGAAGTACTTTCCGGGGTGCCCAAAACAAGCGGGTCGCTCGGATTTATGTTGCCCATTAGAACGGTGTTGTTTGGGATGGAACGCCGAGCAAGTTCCATGTCGAGCTGCCAGTCCACCTCGAGAATGCGCGCTCCTGTTTTGCCCATGTCCGAAATGATCGCTGCCGTATTTCCGCAGATGTGAATGGAGAGAGGAATGCCAAAATCCTGCACCTCCTTCGCCAAAGCAGTTTCAGGTTGCAGAGCAAATTTTCGATAGAGTACAGGCGAGATAAGGGCGGGACCGGCGAAGGCATCTCCGATGGAGGTTGCGTGGGCACCGGCTAATTTCTGGGCTTTGGCGAAAGCCGCGCAAGCGTTGCGGCAATAGTCAATCAACGCATGGATAGGGGCGGGATCTTCTTCGGTTAGCAGGTCCATCATGAATTGCTGTGGGCCGCGCAACATACAGGCTAATGTGAAGGGTCCCTGGTCAGCCCGGCCCATGACAAAAGCACGGTCACCGACGCGCTGCGCGATGATCCGGGTGGTCTCCAGCCATATGGGCAGCCTAGCGTCGTTCCAAGGGTCTGGCACACGCAGAGAAGCCACCGTGCCCCAGTCTTTGACCAGGAGATCGGATTCGTCGATCACCGCCGGATCGTTTTCGCGGAAAACTACTTTCGCGCCACAAGCCTCGGCCAGGGTCACAACGTCAAAGTCAATCACGCATGCGTCGTATCCAAATTGGTCCATGCTGTGGATCAATGCACCGGCCATCTTGGCAGGATTGCGAACGACATCGGCCATCTTCATCCCAGCGTTCTCGATGGCGAACATGAACGTCTGCGGAATCACCGGGACGCAGTCGGGAACTTCGCCGTTCAGTACTGCCATACACCTTTCCAACGAACTCATTTTGCTCATCGAAGCGCCCTTTCGTGACGTTGAGAACCATCGCGGCAACGGAGAAGAATCCGAGAACCCACTGGAACATCGCCTGATAGTAGAATTGTGTTCCCCGAAATACAAATGACCTCAGGCGAGAATTGCGTAGCTCCCGATATGCGAGGCTGATTACGGATGAGGCAGCGTGGAGCGGGGTAGCGTTGCAATCGGTTGGTGATTCGCTACCATAGAAAGACGAGGCGATCACTCAGGCGCCACTCGAATGGGAAGGAAATTTGGATGAATCGCGCATTTCTCGCCGCTCTGCTGGGCGCAACGCTGCTCTTTGCCGGGGCCTGCAAGTCCAAGGTGGATGACAAGGAAGCGATCCGCTCGGGGATCATCAATTATTTGGCGTCGCTGAAGACGTTGAACGTGAACGCGATGGACATCAATGTTACGCAGGCCAGCGTGAACGGCAATCAGGCGCAGGCGCAGGTGGAGATCCGGCTGAAGAATAGTCCGCCGGATGGCGCGAGCATGAAGCTTTCCTACAATCTGGAAAAGCGAGGCGAAGAATGGGTCGTGGTGAAGAGCCAGCCGGCCGGCGGCACGATGCAGCATCCCGCGCCGGGAGAAATGCCACCGGGCGCAATGCCTCCGGGGCATCCCAACGTGAACGGCACTGCGGGACAAGCTCCGGCGGGGCATCCGGATTTCAATGGGATCTTGAAGTCAGCGCAGCCTCCGGCACAGCAGGCGCCCGCGGCGGCACCGTCGTCGTCTTCAACAGGAACCAGTAAGCCGTGAATGCGGAAGCCAGAAGTTAGAAGTAAGAAGTCAGAAGTAAGGAGTAAGAAGCAAGAACTCGGAACTCAGATATCCAATATCCGATATCTGACATCTGATGTCTGATTACTCGCCCTCGTAATCCTGCAGATCGTCCGTGGGGAGCGCTACACGCACTGCGTTCAGCACGGCGAATAAATCAATCAGCTCCTGGCCGATGGCGCCCCAGATGGGCGGCAAGAATCCGAAGGCAGCAGCGATCATGCCGAGGACGCTAGCCGCCATCCCGCCAAGGGCGCTTTGCAGGGCGATGCCCCGCATGCGCTGGCCGATGTGCATGAGCTCGTCGATTTTGCCGAGGGCCGTTTCCAGCACAACGGCGTCGGCGGCTTCGGTGGTGATGTCATTCTGGGTGCCGAAGGCCACGCCGACTGTGGCGGCCAGCAGCGCCGGGGCATCGTTGATGCCGTCGCCCACAAAAAGAGTCGGTGCTTTGGCGGTTTCTTCCTTCACGATGGCCACTTTTTCTTCGGGGCTCTTCCCGGCGTGCACCTCCGTGATGCCCACGCTCTCCGCAAGGTACTTCACTTCCGACTCGCGATCGCCGGAGACCAGAATCACTTTCCTTACGCCGTGTTTTGGCTGGAGGTGCTGAATAAAGGAAGCGCTGTCCCTGCGCGGGGCATCGTGGAAGCGGATGGCGGCGGCGTATTTCTCGTCAATGAAAATAAGGCATTCGAGGCCGCTGGAAAGCTGCGGTAGAGGAAGAGATTGCGCAGGAACCTTGTTGCGGCCGGTGATTTGAACGGAGTGGCCTTCGACGTTGGCGAGCAAGCCTTTTCCCGGCCGTTCACTGATGTGCGCCACGGAAAGGACATCTAGTTGTTCCTGTTTGGCCGCAGAGACGATGGCGCTGGCCAGCGGGTGCTTGGAATACTGCTCCACGCTGGCGGCAAAGCGCAGCACCCCGGTACGATCAAATCCCTCGGCGCAAAGCACCTCGGTCAGTTTCGGCCTTCCGTAGGTGAGCGTACCCGTTTTGTCGAAAATGAGTGTGCGGCACTTCTCCAACTGCTCGAGAACAGCGGGATTCTTGATAATGATGGCGCGGCGCGCGGCCAGGGAGATGGCGCCGATGATGGCGGTGGGAATGGCGAGAAGCAGCGGGCAGGGCGTGGCAATCACAACGACGGCGAGAAAGCGCTGAGGTTCGCGGCTGAGTAGGGCGGCGGCGACGGCAACTGCGAGGGCGAGCGGCGTGTACCACGCTCCGAGTTGATCGCCCAGGCGGCGCAATTTGGGGCGCTGCTGCTCTGTATCGTGCATCACTTTCATGATGCGGGCGTAGCGCGAATCTTCGGCCACTTTTTCCGCGCGGATCAGCAGGGCTTGTTCACCATTGATGGCGCCGGAAATCACCATAGATCCGGGCGTCTTGGAGATTTCGTAGGGCTCGCCGGTGAGGTAGGCCTCGTCCATGATGCCGTGGCCTTCGAGGACGGTGCCGTCCACGGGGCAAATCTCGTGGGGCAGGACGGTGAGCCGATCGCCAATGCGGATGTCGGCCAGCTTCACGTCCACAAGCCCGCCGGGTTCCTTGCGATGGGCGGTGCCGGGCATGCGGCGCGCGAGTGCATCGAGGACAGAGGAAGCGCGGGCGGTGGCGAATTCTTCCAACGCTGCGCCGCCAGAAAGCATGAGCACCACGATGGTGGCAACAAGGTATTCGCCAAGTGCGATTGCCGTGAGGATGGAAACGCCAGCGAGGAGATCGGAGCCGAACTCGCGGCGAACCAGTTTTTTCAGAAGCTCCCAGACAAGAGGTATGCCGCCGATCAGGAGCGCGGCAAAGAGGGGCAGATTGGCATGGAGGGCAGGGAAGTCCAGGAGGTACTTGAGGACGACATGCAAAGCTATTGCAACAAGCGTGAGCCCGGCGATGTAGGTTTCTTTGGAAGGAACAAATCCCGGCTTCGCGGGAGACAACATTGCCACTACTTCTCGCATAAGTAATTCACTAAGTCAAAGATGCAAACATCTTGCGACAGCGAAAAGTGAGGGAGAATCACGTCCTGCGGGGCGTGCAAGTATGTCTTAGGCGGGCTGCGGGAAACGGTCGGGTCGCAGAAGTTGTATCCAGCCAATTATCATTCGCGTTTGGGGCCCTCAAGGTTCCTGGGAGAGATTCTCTGCGCGATGACGGTCTTTGAACCAACTGCATATGTAAGTTGTGGCGCAAAGTGCAGCCAGCCATGCCACGCGGCTCTGGTATCGATCGAAGACGCCGGAGAAAGTTGCACAAACTGCCGCATTGATCAGGAGAAACGCCATCGCCGAATAGAAGAACTGGTTCAGGCGCCCCATAGGCTTGATGCAGCTAAATGCCAGGCATATAACGACGCTCAGCCAGAAGGCAACCGTGTCAATTGCCGAAGCGGCATTGGCCAACGGAAGAAGGTGACCGCGAGTTTCCTTGGAGCTTAGGAATGCCCGGAAGTCACGGGGAAATACCTGTGCGACCACGGCCCTGTTCCACTCTTTCGCATGATAAGAACGAACTTCATCTCCGGTGCGGAAGGCCGCGAACTGGAGGAGCGTTTCTTTAATGCTGCTGGTGAGGAATCCCAGCTTGTGGGTTGCGAGCGTTCCATGCACAATCTCATCCATTTCGCCTTGGTGTCCTATCATCTCCCACAATAACGGATGATTCTCGAACAGGAATTCCGTTTGTGTGCGGGGCAGTTGGGAGAGATAGCTGCACGCAATCAAGGGCTGCTTGGGGCAGTTTTCGCGAAGAAAGTCCGCCGCAAGGCCGTCAGCAAAGAGCCTTGACAGCATGAAGAGTTGCCCTGACGGCGAGAACTTGAAACCCAGATGCATACGGTAATTCAGCGTGGCCGTCGAAAGTCCACCGGCGATGAGTGGCACGATCAGCGAAGCGAGCACGGCCCCGCGCAGAGTCGCTGCCCTCCGCAGGCGAGCGACAAGTTTGATGATTATCAGCAAAGTGACGAAGCATGCTGCGATGGGGAGCAGTGACGTGTGCGCGGCGGTGGAAATCATTAAAATCGCAGCCAGGGATATGCGGCTTTTCCAGGGCAATTGGTCATTGAATGCCAACAAAAACGATGACAGGAAGACGATGCCCGCGAACACGTCAGGCATAAGCTGTGATACCAACCATGGCAGGCTTGTTAGGGCCGCCAGAATGGAAACCGAGGCAAGCAAGCAGATATCGCGGTAGCGGCGCTCGTTGCCGAGAAGGTACTCGCAGGTTTTATCCAGCACATAGACTACGATGATTGCCTGAACGCCAATGACCAGCCAGGCGCTAATCGCCAGGCTCGCCAGTTTTGTGAAGATGCTGTATCCGGGGGAGCGGAAAGGCCAAAACGCAATGAACGTCAAACCGGTGAGAAGGTAGCTGGCGGTATCCGAGAAAACGATGGGATAACCGTTGAACAAGGCGACCCATAGAAGCGCGCAAACCGCCGCGGCGCGAATCAGCAAGGAGCGAATGACAAGGAGATGCGGGTTGCCCCGTGGCTGCGACCTGGGCGCAACATCCGTCAACGTAGACCCTCCATTGGGTGCCAGACGCTAAAGCTCGACGTTCCCGGAATAACCAGTGGACGGCCGCTCTGGTACTGCGTTTGGGGCCAGCTTCAGAGGGAGCAAATCCGCAGCGGCTGCATCCATTTGGTTGACAGAGAAAGAGCAAGTCCGCATCGAAACGCCACCAGACTAGCACAGGCCAGGCAGGTCCGTTCTCACGAAGGGAGTTGCATGTTCAATTGCCAACCGCGCACCGTAAGTTAGGCTAAAAATACGGCGCGAACCCGCTCGAGTCGTTGTGTCCGCAGCGCTTTTCGGATTCGCATCCCGCGCACTTGGGTTTGTGGGCGGTACAGACATGGCGGCCGTGCTAGATCAACTTGGGGGGAACTGAATCCAGTTGTCCTGGGGAATGATCGCCGCAACTCCCAGCCAATTTTCCCGGGAGCTGTGTGTCGCCGTGCTCCGTGGCGGGCCGTTCAAACAGCCTGGTTACGAGCAACACAAGATTCGCAAGGAAGAGCGTCTGACTTGACATTGATTGGCGGAGAGCAAACACTTGGAAAAAAGCGGAGCTACGACGCTATTTCTGTCTCCGGCGGATGTTTCGCGATGCCGCTGGACACCTGCGAATTAGAACTGACAGCAGTGAGATTATCATGAGCCTGGAAGCCCATTCGCCGGCAGATTTGCAGCAACTCTATGAGACCCGTTTCGCCGGGCGATCTGGATATCGAAAACGAGTGTGGGAGGTTCTTTGCCGATTTTTCTCGCGGTGGATTCCAGCCGAGGCAGCAGTCTTGGATTTGGGATGCGGGTGGTGTGAGTTCATCAACGCCATGCCTTGCCGCCGCAAGTTTGCCATGGACCTGAACCCCGATGCTCAGCTTCATGCCCTCCCCGGCGTCCAGGTGCTGCAACAAGATTGTGCAGAGACGTGGCAGCTTGAGAATGAAAGCCTGGATGCAGTGTTTACGAGCAATTTCTTCGAGCATCTGACTTCAAAATCCGCCTTGGAAAAAACCTTGCTTGAAGCTCATCGCGTTCTAAAAGCTGATGGCCGGTTGATTGCCATGGGACCTAACAGCAAGTATCTTCCGGGGGCTTATTGGGATTTTATTGACCACCATCTACCGCTTACAGAGCTATCTCTTCTGGAGCTCATGATCAAGTGTGGCTTCGACGCCGAGTTATGTGTCGGCCGCTTCCTGCCTTACACCATGTCGGGTGGCCGGCAATACCCCATCTGGACGCTACGTCTTTACCTTGCACTTCCCAGGGTATGGCGTTTCTGGGGAAAACAGTTTTTGGTGGTTGGCCGCAAGAAAATGCACCAAGTTAGACAGATGCCGTAGGAACGAAGCGCTCGGATGACTGCTGGTCCACTTAACCTTCGAGTTATTATCGGAACGCAACTCTACCGGAAGAAAGAAAAAGCGATGGGGATGGCCGGCGAACTTACTGTTTATTGAAGTCGCCCCGGCTGAAGTATTTCTCCAGCCAGCAATACAGAGCGATGAACAAGTAGCGGCTCCCCATTTCCCTGAGTTTCAGCTTGGATTCGCCAGCCCGGCGGTTGCGCCAGGTAATAGGCGTGGCGGTCCAGGAGTAGCCGCGAACAATCGTTTTGAGCGGCAGCTCGATGGTGATGTTGAAATGCGGCGAAAGGAACGGATGGCAGCCTGCGATGACCGTGCGCCGATAGCCCTTGAATGCGTTGGTGAAGTCATTGAAGGGAACGTTGAAGAGAACGCGCAGAAAGAGATTGGCGAGACGGTTGATGTACAGCTTGAGAACCGGATAATCTATGACCACGCCGCCCTTCAAGAAGCGGGAACCGAACACCGCGTCCCACCCTTCGTTGAGGATCTGCCAGTAGCGCACCACATCGCGGAAGTCGTCTGACTCGTCTGCCATCATCACGACTGCGGCGTCGCCGCGCATGTGGTCGAAGCCCAAGGTGATGGCGCGGCCGAAGCCATGCCGGCCGACATTCTGTAACGGGGCGAGCGCGGGGACGCGATTCTTGAGTTCACAGAGGATGCTCCAGGTCGCATCCGTACTGCCGTCGTCGACCACAACGATTTCGTGCGCAATGCCCTGCAGACGCAACTCCAGATCCAGGTGCTCGACCGTCGCGGCGATGCAGCCCTCCTCGTCGCGCGCCGGGATCACCACCGACAACAGTTGAAGCGGTGGCCGGCCTTCTTGTTTCGCGGGGGATTTCATACCCCGCTCCGTTCCAGCCAGTCTGGATGCTGTTCAGCGTGCTCGGCGATTTCGCGCAAGGTTTCGCCAAGGCTCACGGCCGGGGTCCAGCCGAAATCGAGCCGGGCGGCGGAATTGTCCATAATGATCCAGGGAATGTCGTAGAGCCGTGGGCGGAGGTCGCTCGCGGGCTGACATGCTCCGAACCGGCCATCGCACCAGTCGTTCAACTGGCGGAGCGACATGGCGTTCGCCGGGCCGCCTCCCACGGTGTAAATGCGACGCCCACCCTTCCGCACGTTCCGCATCTGCTCCTGTAGGAGGACCGTGAGATCACGCGGATTCAGGGCGTCCCGTACCTGCTTACCCTTGCCGTCAAAGCCGATGTACTTTAAGGGACGCTGGCGCAAATGCGCGTTTACCCAGAATGCGAAAATACCCTGGTCCGGCGTGCCGAACTGGCCCGCGCCCGCCAGGACACCGCAGCGGTTTACCCATACTGGAAAGCCAAAGGCCTCGCCGCATTCGAGGGCCAAAACCTCGCAGGCCAGCTTAGTGCTGCCGTAAAGCGAGATGGGAGCCTGGGTCGAAAACTCCGGGCCTACTCCGTTGCACGAAACGCCCGCCGGCAGCGTAGCGGAATCATCTAACGCGAAAGCGTTCCCGGTGTCTCTCAGAGGTAGCGCGGCCAGTGTGGAAATGGAATAAACGCGGCTGCTGCTTAAGAGAATCAGCCCGGCCCTGTGCCGTTTGCAGTATTCGAGGACATTAATCAGGCTCACCAGATTGTGCTCGAGCAATTGGCGGCTGGTGACTCCCGTCCCGACTCCGGCCAGTACACTGGGGTTGGCGGCTGCGTCGATCACCCAATCGACCTTCGGCAAGGCCTCAAAATCGCTTGCGGAGCGAATGTCACCGTGAATGAACTCGACGCCGAGCTGGCGCAGGCGGGCCCGGTTCGTCTCTGAACCTGGACGCGTCAGGTTATCGATCCCGCAAATCGCGAGGCCCGCGAGACCCCCCAGCAGGGACTCGGCCAGAGCGCTCCCGGCGAATCCGCAAACCCCAGTAATTAGAAGCTTCATGAGGAGGCTAGTCTCTCTGGATGCGACACTCGTCTTTCGGCAATCTCCTCGAAAATGTCATACAGTTTTCTTGTGATGCCCCAGGCCGGATATGGCACCCGCGTCTTCCGCAGATTGCGGTAATCCGGAAATCCCTTATTGATCTTGAAAACGGCACCATAGTACACCCGTCTCGCTGGTTCGCGACACTGCGAAACGACGCTCATCGATAGCTCCCCCGATTTTTGCGCGTGGGGTCCAGACTCTAGTGCGTCACCAGCACGACGCGATGGAAATAGTCGTGGGTCCCTATGGGCCACACCGAAACGTTTTGCATTTTGAAGCCGTCTTTTTTCAAGCGGCCAGGCCACCAGTCGCCCTCCAAACCGCCCCCGCCGGAATAGACGAGGAAGGCGGGATGCTCAGCGAGAAATGGCTGGAAGTCATAAATGGGCAGCGTCGTGTACTGGCGTAAGATTGCCAGTTGTTTGTCCGCTGTATCATTGCCGGTATAGACGACGGCTTGCGTTGGATCGAGCACAGAGACGAATCGCTTCCGCCATCCAGGGTCACAGTAATGCTGGAGTTGCAGGAAATCGTGGGCATCAGAAACGACTACAGGAAGGTCTGCATGGCCGCCAGCGGTCACGAAATCTTCAACAAATGCCGCGGGGGAGACAAACTGAGCGTTATAAGTGGCCCAAAATTGGCGCTCTTGCGGCACGATCATAAAAAACAGCAAGGCTGCGATGGCAGCCGGAAGAAGAAAGCCCCAGCGCCGCAGCGTCGGAAGGGTGAAGCCGAGTGCGAGGGCGAAGCCGAGTATAGACGGCACCATATACTTGGCCGTCATGGCGCCGTGAGCGAGTGCTGCAGCCGCAAAACCGAGCAGCGGCAAACTTAGAAGGCCAAGCACGAGAGCCAACTCATGGACGGGCGCACCTGCCGGGCGTTCACCGCGCGATAATTTTCTCACCGCCACGAGCATAGTGAAGAGAACTGCGACACCTGCAATTCCGGCCAGATACAGGCCAGGTTCTCCCTGGGGCGTCAGGAAAAACCAACTGTAACTCCCCAGGGCCAATTCCAACGTGGGCTTTGCCCAAAAATGCGGGCCCATATTTTTTTGCACTGCGGAGAGCGCCGGCCACAGAAGGGCCAGCGGCACGAAGCCGCTCAGCAGCGCAATCCACACACCGCGGCGAAGTTCACGTGTCAATCCGTAATAGGTAGCTTCCGCGAGAAAAAACGGCAGGAACGCGAATACCGCAAAGTAGTGAAAGGATTGCGCAAGCACCAGGCTCAGGCCCAATAGAATCACCCAGCGGCGTGCGGGAACGCGCTGGTAACAAACGAACGCGAAAGCGATGCAAGCGACCAGCAGGCTATAGCTGCGAGCTTCCACGGCAAGCATGTCGAAAAGAATGGTGGCCAGCGGAATCGCGGCGCACACCAATGCGATCGCCGAGCCCTTGCGCGTTCGGACGGCGACAAACAGGCACAAAAGGGTGACGGCAAATCCCAGGATGGAAACGCCACGATAGGCCAGATTTTCGTTGCGGATGAAGACGGCCGTGGCGCGTTCCAACAGGTAAAAGGCAAGCGGTTGACCGTCGGCGCCATGCGCGACGGCTTGCCACAACACCGAAAGATGTTTCTGCTGGGCTACAAGCAAGGTGCAGATTTCGTCATACCAGAGGGGCTTAACTAAAGCGTGGCAGATGTTACGGGCCGTGGCATAGATGACCAAGGCCGCCAGGGCAAAAAGTGCAAGCTTTTCGGTGAGGGAACTGCGCGGCCGCGGCGATGGCGGTACCCCGGACGCCGGGGATAAACCACGATCCCGCACAGGGCGCCCGGCTGATTTTTCTTCAGTGAGTGCACGCATGGGTCAAAGGAAAAAATCACCTTGCCGGACAGGATGTTTCTTGCAGCTTAGCACGGGAGGTGAGTGAGTCCAAAAATACGGCGAGCGACGGGCGGCACGCATTCAAACCGTTTTGTCGCGCGCGTAGCAGAGCGTTTCCAGGTTGCACTCGGCGCACTTGGGCTTGCGGGCGGCACACACGCGGCGGCCATGCCAGATCAACTGATGGGAAAACTGGATCCATTTGTCCTGCGGGATGACGGCCATCAAGTCCTGCTCGATCTTCTTGGGGTCATCGTTGCGCGTCAGGTCCAGGCGCTGCGAGAGGCGGAGCACATGCGTATCCACGACGATGCCGCTGGCGATCCCATAGGCCGTGCCAAGGACGACGTTGGCCGTTTTTCGCGCCACGCCCGGGAGCGTGAGAAGTTCTTCCATGGTGCGCGGCACCTCTCCGCCGAATTTCTCAACTATGGCTTTGCTCGCGCCCATCACGGACTTGGTCTTGTTACGAAAAAAGCCGGTCGGGCGAATCTCCTTCTCAAGATCCGCGGGATTGGCATAGGCAAACGCTTCCGGCTTGGTATATTTTTTGTAGAGCTCCTGGGTGACCTGATTGACGCGCACGTCGGTGCACTGAGCGGAGAGGATCGTGGAGATCAGCAATTGAAAGGCGTTTTGGTGCTGCAGTTCACAGGTTGCGTTGGGGTAGGCCTCGTCGAGTTTCGCCAGAATGGCCGCGACGCGCAGGGGATCCGTGCCGGCGGGGGAGCCGGTCTTGACGGGGATTTTCTTCGCTTTCGTAACTCTTCTCTCGGCACTTTTGCTGTGCTTTGCGGGCTTCGGTGTTTTCTTCTTGCCAGACTTCTTCCTGGTGGCCATGGCTACCTCTTTTGACTCCGCGTTGAGAACTTTCCCTACGATTCCAACCCTTCCATCAAACGGCGAAAGGCTTTGCCGCGGTGGCTTCGGGCATTCTTCTCGTTCGTGGGCAATTCCGCAAACGTTTTTCCCAGCGCCGGAAAGTAAAACACGGGATCGTATCCAAATCCAGCGCGGCCACGTGGCGCTTCGGCAATCTCGCCGTCGACTTTTTCCGAAACGACGGCGATCACGTGCCCCATCTGCGCCACAGCAATCACGCATACAAAGTAGGCGGACCGCTCCGCGCCTCTCTTGCCGCGCAAAGCCTCCAGTATTTTCGCGATTTTGTGCTCATAGCTTGTCCCCGGGCCGGCATAGCGCGCCGAATGCACGCCCGGCTCGCCGCCGAGAGCGGACACGACCAGTCCCGAATCATCCGAAAACACCATGTCCGGGCAGGCTCGAGAATAATACAGTGCTTTGCCCGCGGCGTTTTCGGCAAAGGTTGGCGCGGTCTCCGGGAATTCCGGCAGCGCGGCGTATTGCGGGAGCAATTCGAGCTCCAAGTTGGAATGTGCCGCGGCGGCCAGGGCGCGGAATTCCCGCAATTTCCCGGTGTTTCCCGAGGCAAGAAACAGCTTGGCCGACGTCCCCACTGAAGTCATCGCTGCGTTTTTTCCGTGTTCATGGTGTCGCGGTGGCGGAACGATCTTACTTTCATCGCCCGCGGCCAAGGAAATGTTCGGGCAAGACCTCGCGCTGCTCTTCGGCCAGGCGGCGAATTCCTGCGGCGCCCAACGCAAGCAAATCCTGCATCTCGCCGCCGGTGAAGGGGCGCCCTTCAGCGGTCGCCTGAATCTCCACGAAATCGGCGCGACCGGTCATCACCACGTTCATATCAACTTCCGCGCGCGAATCTTCTTCATAGCATAAGTCGAGCAGGGCTACATCATCCACGATGCCGACGCTGATGGCCGCCACGGAATCGATCAGCGGAGAGCGTTTGAGAATTCCCGCCGCGACCATGCGCTCTATGGCGAGGGCCAGAGCCACGAACGCGCCGGTAATCGAAGCGGTGCGCGTGCCACCGTCGGCCTCAATGACGTCGCAATCCAGCACTACGGTGCGCTCTCCCAGGGATTCCGAATCGATCACTGCGCGCAGCGAACGCCCGATCAGCCGCTGAATCTCCAGTGTGCGTCCCGTTTGCTTGCCGCGCGCAGCTTCCCGCGGCGTGCGCTCTTCGGTGGCGCGTGGGAGCATGCCGTATTCGCTGGTCACCCAGCCTTTTCCGGAACCTTTCAGGAAGCCGGGCACGCCGTCGTTGACGGTGGCGGTACAGATCACGCGGGTCTTGCCCAGTTCGATCAGGACGCTACCCTCGGCCTGCGAGATGAAGTCGGGTGTAATTTTCAACGCGCGAATCTGCTCGGCACTTCGTCCATCAATCCTCATCTTCCACGCCCCTTTGCCGGGCCTCTTGTGTTCTCTTTACCCGTCACTGATCTCCGCCTATCTCTTTACCGCATTCTGAACCTTTTCCACGGCTTTCTTGATCGGAGCAGTGAACGCCGAAACGGGAGAGGGGGCCTTTACGTCCGGCGCCCCCGCGACCTTTGTATTCACTCGGAAGGTCTGTGTCAGGTCAATGTGGCCCGCCAGGGTTTCCACTTCCTGGCCGTGAATTAGGATTTTGAGCCGCTGCACCTGGGGCACATCGGCCTCCAGGGTGCGCGCAATCGAATCGACGGCCAACTGCTCGCTCTGAATTCCGGAGGGCATCGAAGTGCCCAGCGCCTCTGAAAAATCGGCAACCCCGGTGCCATCGGGCAAAATGTAGAAAGCCAGCAGTGCGGCATCGGGCGGCAAGGTGCGCGCTTCGGAATCGACGGGCCCAGCCAGCAGGGTATCCAGAACTTCCTTGGCGCGCAGCACCGGATCATTCGAGAGCGGCAGCTCCACCGTAATCGGCTTGAGCATGCCGGCGTCATTCCCCGACCCCCAGAACATCTTCACCTTCACTTTCGGCTCACTGCTTGACGTTGACGTGACCGGCAGCAGTTCGCGGCGCGCCTGCTCAGCGCTTTTCTCGGTGACTTGCGCGGCGCGGCGCACTTGTTGGCGTAGCGCCGGAAAATAGAGCGCAGCAGCAAAGACCGCGGCAAGCAGGCCACCCGCCAGCCAGACGCGCGCTTGCGGGCTCATGGCTGCGTGCCTCCTGAGGTTCCTGGCGGCACAGGCAGAACATAGGACGGCTTGAAGGCTGCGATTCCGTGTGCGATCGCCTCCGCAACGCCCGGCACCATGCGGTCGAGATCGGCGCGGTCCTGCACGGTCACGCTGGAAATTTCCACGGCGATGGCGGGCGCGGCGGTGGTTCGCAATTGGCGCACCGGCGCGACTTGCGCGATCGTGGGCGAGCCCTTGAAGCGCTTTTCCAGTTCCTGTTGAACGAGGTCGCCGAGTTGGTGGCTCAAGCCGACAAACGGTCCCTGCGCGCGGTCCCACGGAATCAGTCCCGTCGCGTCATTCGATGGCGGAATGTCTGGCACGACGTAGACCCTGGCGGTGCCGGTAACGCCGGTGGAGGCGATGTGAAGGGTCACGAAAACCGCGCCGTGCTGCGCATTGGCGCGCGCGGAGCGGTCGTCAAACGAGGGATTGTCGTTGCCCTCGCGTGTCATCACAACCTGGAACCCTTGTGCCTCAAGCGCCTTGCGCACTTCGGCGGCGAAGACCAGCACAACTTCGCTCTCGCGGATGCCTTCGGTGCCGCGCGCGCCCAAGTCGATCCCGCCGTGCGCGGGGTCGAGAACAACGATGTTGAGTCCTCCGCGGGGAACATAGTGCCCCTGGCTGGGTGCGGAAGCGAGGGCTTGCGGTGTTGCGGAAGAAGGCGCGGCGGTTGTCGCCGGGGACTGCGCTGGAACTTGATTGGCGGGCGGGCCTGCCGATTGCGGTCTGGTTTGGCTCGCTGCCATGACCGCCAGGGCAAGACCCGCACCCAGCAGCGTCGCCAGTAAAGTTGTCCGGTGCGTCAGACCGTCTCTCACGTTGAGAAGAATACCAAATCTCAGCGCCTTCCTGCGGCCCGCTATTTTTTTTCGGCACGAAAGAGGGACCCACCGCCGGTGGCGAGCGGTCGCGCTCCCGAGCGCATCAAAAGTAAACACGCCCGGCTCCTGGGAACCGGGCCTGTTGAAAGTGAATCTCGGCCAATCTTCAAATCGGCTCAGCAGGGCGCGGCTCTTACGCGGGCTCCGCCGTATCCAGAGCTTCGTGGGGGCTATGAGGGGGGGCCAGGACCTTGCGAGTAGCCAGGTATAACAGGAAGCCGGCCACGATAATGATCGCGCCGAAGGCCAGGCCGTTGATGCCCAGGATCGTTTCACTCCCGCTTTCAACAACGGCGAGGATAAGCAGCGCCAGCGGGAATATCCCACAGGTCACGGCACCTGCCGTGCCACCGGGCACGCGGAACTCTCTCCGGAGCTTCGGCTCACGGATGCGCAGCGCCACCAGGGTGACAAACTCCAGCATGAGCGCCACGCCATAAAGCATGAGGTCCAGCGTTACCAGCCGCTTGAACCCCAATCCCAGGCAGAGGGCCCAGCAAGTGGCCAGTACAATGATCGCCACCCAGGGCGTGTGGTTCTTCTGGGTGACCCTGCCGAAGAGCTTGGGCATCATGCCGTCGCGCGCCATCGCCAGGGGCAGGCGCGAGTAGCTCATCACCAGGGCATTGAACATGCCGAAGGCGCTCATCATGCCGCCGATGGTGACCATAAAGCGCAGCCACTCGAAGCCCAGAAGCTTACCGCCCAATTGCCCGGCGACCGCGGCCCACGAGCCGTCTTCCGCGAACGCCGAGGCGGGCGTCCCAGCAAAGTAGACGGCCACGAACGGCAGAACGTAGGTGAGCGAGACGAGAATCACCGCGGCGATCATGGCCCGCGGATAGGTCCGCTGCGGGCGTTCCACTTCCTGCGCGATGGTGGAGGCGTTGTCCCAGCCCATGTAGTTCCACATGGCCACCAGCACCGCGCCAAGCAAACCGATGCTGGCTCCTGCCGAAGCGGCGTGCGGTTCGACGAACGCGCCCGTCCTGACGGAAGAAAGCAACACAATCAACCCAAAAGGCAGGGACAGCAGGAAGAACAGCCACAACGAAGTGAGGCCGACCACCCGGATGCCCGCCAAATTCAGCGCCGCGCAGGTCACCACGACGAACAGACCCGTCAGGATGCCATGATTGCCCTCGCCGAACCATGGGGACATCTGCTTCAGGTAAAACACGAAAAGCGTTGGGTAAATCGCCATGTCAAAGATGCTCGCGGCCAGGCTCAGCCACGCTTCCTGAAAACCCCAGAAGTTGCCCAGACCCCGGCGCACCCAGGCGTAGTAACCGCCTTCGGCAGGCAAAGCGCTCGAGAGTTCACCGATCATGAAGGCGGTCGGCAGGCACCAGAGAACCGGAAGAAACAGCAGCACAAGAATCCCACGGCCATAACCCGCCCCGGAGATGATCGCTTCCGTTCCATAGGTGCCCCCGGACACCATGAAGAAAGTGGCGGCTACAAGCGGCCAAAGAGTCATCTTGGCGATTGTTCTTTTCGCGTTGGGAAACGCTTGGGAAGGAATATGTGCGGGGAGCGATACGGTGCTCAATTTTCTTCTCTCGTCCTCCTTCAGTGACGCTCACTCTCGATGCGTCGGAGCGAGGTCGCATTTGAAGAATACATTCTCTGCACACGCGTGCAACAAAAAAATGCATGTGAAGCAAATTTTTTTTCAACGGGCCAACCGTACTTTCGTACTATCGACAGGTGCTGCGTGCTGCCTTCGGGCGGTGCGTCCGCGCGACCGAGCGCTTCGAGCGCTTCTTCCTCCCCCCCTCACACAGCCGGGGCGTCCAGTTGTGTTAAACTCGCCCGTTTGTTCTGCACTAATTCTTTTTTACTGGAGTCGTGAGCATGAAACTTCGTCTAGTGGGTTTGCTTCTGGCAATCGGGGCAGGGAGTTCTATTACCAGCGCGCAGCAGCCGGCGCCACTTCGGCCCGTCGGCGTGGACGACCTTTTGGGTTATCGCAAGGCGCACGATCCGCAAGTAACTCCCGACGGGCAATACGTCGCGTACACGGTGTCGTCTACGTCTCTGGAGGACGATAAATCCGAGACACGGATCTACATGGTGCCTGCGGTGGGCGGCGAAGCCATCGTGCTTACCGCTGAAGGCGTCTCCTCCGAGCATCCCCGGTGGTCACCCGACGGCAAATTCCTGGCATTCCTCTCCGAGCGGAGCGAAAGGAAGACCCAGGTTTACCTTCTGAACCGGCTGGGCGGCGAAGCGCAGCGCTTGACCGACACGATTCAGAATGTGGAGTCTTTTGAATGGGCTCCCGACAGCAAAAGGCTTGTTCTGGTTCTCCGTGATCCCTCGCCGGAGGAACATGAGGCGGCCGCCAACAAGGGAAAGGAAGATGGCGAGGACAAAGCGGCCGGGTCCAGCAAGAAGTCCAAGGCACAGCGGCCCTGGGTGATTGACCGGCTGTACTTTAAGGAGGACACCGTCGGCTATCTCGACCGGCGGCGCACGCACCTGTACGTTTTCGATGTCGCTTCCAAATCCCTCACCCAAGTGACCTTCGGGGACTACGACGACTCCGATCCGGCGTGGTCGCCCGACGGCAAGCTGCTGGCGTTCGCCAGCAACCGGAGCAAGCCTGACCCCGATACCACATATAACCGCGACATTTGGGTGGTGCCCGCTGATAACAAGGACAAGGGCGAGCATCCCCTCCAGGTGACCACCCACGCAGGGGAGAAAGACCACCCGTCCTGGTCGCCGGACGGCAAGTGGATCACCTATGTCACGTCACTCGATACGAAGCTCTTCTGGTACGCCACCAAGCATGTGGGTGTCTCCACTGCCGCAGGCGGCGAAGCCAAGATTTTGACCCGCTCCTTCGATCGCTTTGCCACGCTTCCGCGGTTCGCCCCGGATGGCAAGTCCATCTATTTCATCGCCGATGACGACGGTACACAGAATCTCTGCCAGCTGAGTTTGGCCGACGGCAAGATCACTCGGCCCGTGGGCGGGCGGTTCACGGTGGATGGTTACTCCTTCTCTAAGGATGGCACCCTCGCGGCGACGATCTCAGACACCGTCCACCCGTACGAGGTGTTCGCCTTGCCGGGCGGCAAGCTCACACGGCTCTCGCACCTGAATGACGCTTGGGTGGCGCAGTTGAAGCTATCCCCGGGCGAGTATGTCAGCTTCAAATCGAAGGATGGCACGACCGTCCACGGCTACCTTTATAAGCCAATGGACTATGTCCCCGGGAAAAAGTACCCGGCGATCCTCCGGCCGCATGGGGGGCCAACCGACGAGTACGAGGCGGAGTTCGCGGAACCCGCGCAGCTCTTTGCGGCAAACGGGTACGTCGTTCTCTATCCCAACCCGCGAGGCTCCTCGGGGTATGGCGAGGAGTTCTGCAAGGCGATCTTTGCGGATTGGGGCAACAAGGACTATCAGGACGACATGGCCATGGTGGATTACGCCATCTCGCAGGGCATTGCGGACCCGGACAAGCTGGGGGTCGGTGGCCACTCCTACGGGGGCATCTCCACGGACTTCATCATCGCGCAGACGACACGCTTTAAAGCCGCCATCTCCAACGCGGGCGCGGCGGAGATGACCAGCCTGTGGGGCCACGACGAGTATGAGAAGGAGTATGTTCTGGAGTTGGGCTATCCCTGGGAAAACCGCGCCGTGTGGGACCGCGTTGCGCCATTCTACAAGCTGAAGAACATTACGACCCCGACGCTCTTCATGGGAGGGAACATTGACTGGAACGTACCCATCGTGGGCGGGGAGCAGATGTACGAGTCGCTGAAGGCGCTTGGACGTGAAACCGAGCTGGTGGTCTACCCGGACGAATACCACGAGTTCAAGACGCCGTCGCACATCAAGGACATGTATGAACGTTACCTGGCCTGGTATGCGCACTACGTGAAAGCGGACGGTTCGCCGGCGCGCCCGGTCTCCCCGAAGGAAGTCAAAGCAGGGAACTAGCTTCGGCCTAAGAAAAGGCCGTCCTTAATACGGGGCCGGCGACAATCCAACTCCGGAATGGCTTTTAGACCGCGCGCACGGACGTGATTCGCTATACGATGCTCACAAGACTCGAAATCAGAGCAAGCATTCTGGGTGTGCGCTTTTTCCCGGGAGCGGCTCATGCCATGCCGTCTACCGATTCGCCTGGGAGGCATTGATGTCAACAGTTCCGGTAAGTTTCAATGAACACGTTGAGAGACACTCCTGGTTCGCCAGTGGGCCTGCCTTTGTCTGGTACGTCGCTGGCGCTTTGACGCTGCTGCACCTGCTGACGGCAAGCCGCTACGGCTACTTTGGCGACGAGCTGTACCACATGGCCTGCGGCGAGCACCTCGCTTGGGGATACGTTGACCAGCCCCCGTTCATCGCTCTGGCGGCCTGGTTTACAAGGCACGTATTCGGCACTTCGGTCTTTGCCGTTCATCTGTTGCCTGCGATCGCCGGACTAGTGCTCGTTTGGCTCACGGGAGTGATCACTCGCGAACTGGGTGGCGGGCGTTTCTCTCAAGCGTTCGCGGCGTTGTGCACGGCTTGCGCGGGAGTGTATCTAATCATTCATCACATCTTCACCATGAACGCCTTTGAGCCACTTTTCTGGATGGGTTGCGCCTATGTCGTGATCCGCGTGATCAAAACGGGCAATCAGAAGCTGTGGCTGTGGTTCGGGGTGCTCGCCGGCCTCGGACTGGAAAACAAGTACTCGATAGCGGTGTATGGCTTCGCGATCGTGGTAGGCCTGCTGCTGACTCCGGAGCGGAAGGCGTTCGCGAGCAAGTGGATCTGGATCGGCGGTCTTATCGCCTTCGTGATCTTGCTGCCGAACCTTCTGTGGAATATTGAGCACCATTGGCCCTTCCTTGAGCTGATGCGCAATATTCGGGCCAGCGGGCGCGACCTTCCCTTCACACCCATCGGCTACCTGCGAGCGCAGATTTTCCTCATGACTCCGGTCACTTTTCCCGTGTGGCTTCTGGGAACCTTGTACTTCTTCTTCTGGCGAGAGGGTAAACCCTTTCGAGTACTGGGCTGGGCCTTCCTGGTTTTGCTCGCAGCCTTCATCGTGCTGCACGGAAAGGACTACTATGCCAGCCCGGTCTATCCGTTCATGTTTGCCGGTGGAGCGATTGCCATCGAGCAGTTTGCATCGCGCAGCCGGCAGACGTGGTTGAAACCCGCGAGTGTTGCCGTGGTTCTTCTCGGCACGCTGCCGTTCCTGCCTTTGTTCGTACCGGTGCTCTCGCCGGAGAGCTACGTGCGGTACCAGGCCAAACTCCCCTTCAAAATTCAGCCGGACGAAAAGAGCATGCTGGCGGAGCCGATGCCGCACTATTATTCCTGGTGTTTCGGATGGGAAGAGATGGTCAAGGGGGTGGCCAAGGCGTATTACAGTGTGCCGGCGGAGAATCGCGCCGATGTGGCGGTTTACGCCAACAATTTCGCCCCAGCCGGTGCGATCGATCTGATTGGGCCAAAGTACGGCCTACCCAAAGCCATCAGCGGGCACCAGAACTACTGGTTGTGGGGGCCGCGGAATTACAGCGGACAAACGATGATTGTCGTGGGAGTTAAACCGGAAGAAGCGAGCCACTGGTTCAATGAAGTGACTATAATCACCGAACTTTACAACCCCTACGCCCCTCCATGGGAGAATCGTCCGGTGCTGCTCTGCCGCGGGCAAAAGCATTTTCGTTCGTTGGCCGATGCCTGGCCTAAGTTGAAGAACTGGGATTAGATGTTCCTAAATTGTTTTGCGGGGGATGCGATGCGTTTGCGACTGAAAACGAAACTGTTCCTGATTTTGGGGCTGATGGGGTTGACGGGATTCACGGCCCGCTCGCAGCAGTATGATCAGAAACTCTTCGGCGAGATGCGCTGGCGGTGCATTGGGCCGTTCCGTGGCGGGCGCACGGTCGCGATCAGCGGCGTGCCGCAAGAGCTCAACGTGTATTACATGGCTCCAGTGAATGGCGGCGTATGGAAAACGAGCGATTTCGGCAACACGTGGTTTCCCATCTTCGACGGCCAGCCCTCAGGTTCCGTCGGCGCGCTGGCCGTGGCGCCTTCCAACCCGGACATTCTGTATGTAGGGAGCGGCGAAGGGTTGCAGCGCCCGGACCTTGCCGTGGGCGACGGCGTGTACAAGTCAAGCGATGCGGGGCGCACCTGGACGCACCTGGGATTGCGCGACGCCCAGCAGATCACTGCCATCGTGATTGATCCGAAGAATCCCGACCGCGTGTTCGTTGCCGCGGAGGGCCATCCCTATGGGCCGAATGTGGAACGCGGCGTCTTCCGCTCGTTGGATGGCGGGAAGACCTTCGAGAAGGTCCTTTATAAGGATGAGAATACCGGTGCGGCCGACCTGGTGATGGACCCTGCCAATCCGCAGGTTTTGTATGCGGCGCTGTGGGTCGCGCGCGTGGCGCCGTGGGAGATACGCAGCGGCGAGTCGTTCGTCATTCCGGGCAGCGGGCTCTACAAATCCACCGATGGCGGCACGACGTGGCAGCCGCTCACAAAAGGCTTGCCCACGGGCGAGGACGGCCTGGCGCGCATCGGCCTTGCCGTTGCTCCCAGCGATCCGCAACGCGTGTACCTGACCGTGGAATCGAAAGATAAAGGCGCGGGAATTTATCGCTCGCAAGACGCGGGAGAGAGCTTCCAGCTAGTGAATTCCGATCATCGCATCGGCGGGCGTGGGCCGGGCGCCATGGGCATTGCCGTCGCTCCGGACAATCCCGAGGTGATTTACGTGGCCAACACAACCACGTGGAAATCCACGGATGGCGGAAAAACGTTTGTCGGCTTCAAGGGCGCGCCGGGCGGTGACGATTACCAGCACATCTGGATCAGCACGCAGCACCCTCAAATCATGGCCCTGAGCGCCGATCAGGGAGCGGCAATCAGCGTGAATGGAGGGGCCACCTGGAGCACTTGGTACAACCAGCCGACCGCGCAGTTTTATGACGTCACCACGGACAATCGCTTTCCCTACTGGGTCTACGGCGGGCAACAGGAAAGTGGCAGCGTTGCCACACGAAGCCGCAGCGACTACGGCGAGATTAGCTACCGCGATTGGAGCCTCCCCGGCGTGCAGGAATACGGCAGAATCGCTGTTGACCCCGTGGACCCCAACATTCTTTACGGCGGGCGGATTACGCGCACTAATCAGGCGCTGGGCGAAGTGGCGGACGTTTCACCGGAGCCCATACGGCGCGGCGAGTATCGCTACGATCGCACGCTGCCGATCGTGTTTTCGCCGTTCGATCCCAAGACGCTTTACTTTGGCGCCAACGTCCTCTTCAAGACCACCGATCAGGGGCGCAGTTGGTCCATCGTCAGCCCGGACTTGACGCGTGTATCTTACGAGGCGCCCGCGAATCTCGGTGCTTTCAGCGCGGGCGATCCGGAAAAGGGCAAACACCGCGGCACGATTTATGCCCTCGCGCCTTCATTCAAAGAGCCAGGGACGCTCTGGGCGGGGACCGATGACGGCCTGATCCAACTGACGCGTGACGCCGGCAAAACCTGGCAAAACGTGACGCCGCCGCAACTTAAACCTTGGAGCAAAGTCTCCATCATCGAGGCTTCGCATTTCGAAGTCGGCACCGCTTATGCCGCAATAAACAGCTTCCGCCTGGACGATCCGCGTCCGCACATATACCTTACGCGCAATTTCGGCGCCACGTGGCAGGAGATTACTGCGGGTTTGCCGGAAAACGCGCCATCGAACGTCGTGCGCGAGGACCCGGCGCGGAAAGGGTTGCTATTTGCCGGAACGGAAACGTCTGTTTACGTCTCCTTCAATGATGGCGATTCCTGGCAGCCGCTACAGTTAAACCTGCCGCACACGTCCATGCGCGACCTGGTGATTCATGGCGACGATCTGGTTGTCGGCACGCACGGCCGGTCGTTCTGGATACTCGATAACATTACGCCGCTGCGCCAAATGAGCGACGATGTGGCCAGGGCGCCCGTTTATTTGTTCGCGCCGCAGGAAGCCATTCGCTGGCGCTGGAACCGCAATCCCGATACGCCCTTGCCGCCGGAAGAGCCCGCGGGAAAGAACCCGCCGGATGGCGCCATCATTGACTACTTCCTGGGGAACGCCACGAAGAACGTCGTGACGTTGGAAATCCGGGACGAAGCAGGCAGCATTGTGCGCCGCTACACCAGCGCCGACACGCCGGAATCCCTCGAGAAACTCGCCGCGGAGTATCCCATCCCGATGTATTGGGTGCGGCCGACGCAAATTCTTTCCGGCGCGGCGGGGATGCACCGCTTCGTCTGGAATCTCCACTACACACCGCCGAAAGCGCTGGAGTACGAATTCCCGATTTCCGCAATCCTTCGCGACACCCCAAAATATCCCCTGGGCGCATGGGTGCTGCCAGGAACTTACACGGTGAGGCTCACACTCGACGGCCAGAGCTATACCCGGCCGCTGACAGTGAAGATGGACCCGCGCATCAAGACGCCGCTGGAGGAGCTGCGCAAACAGCGCGATATGCAATTGGGCGCTTCCGAGGGGATGGACGAGAGCTACGATGCGCTCGAACAGGTCAAGTCCGTTCGCGATCAATTGAAAGCGCTTGCGCCGAAAGCGCAGAGCAAGGCTAAGAACAAATCCAAGTTGACCGAGGCGATGGCCTCTCTAGATAAGCAATGCGCGGAACTCGAAGGAGCCACGCAGCGCTCCTTCTTTGGCCTGCCGCCCAGCGGGAAGCAGCCGGAAAACCTCTCCACCCTCAATCAGCATTTCGCCGCGATGCTGGGCGTCGCGGACAGCGCGGATGCCGCGCCAACCACACAGGCAACGGCAGTCGAGCAGGAACTCGAAGAGCAGGGCGCCATTCTGCGCAAGCAGTGGAGCGTGCTTCGGGAAACTGGAATTCCGGCCCTGAACAAGAATCTGAGGAAGGCAGGTTTGCCAACCATAGACCCGAAGAAACCCCTGAGCGAAGAGTTGGGGGGCGCGTCGGACGGGGACGACGAACCGTAGACCCTCATTTCGGTTTTCAGGGTAGGTTCTTACGTGCGACCTCGGGGCACACGGCGTTCGCATATCGCCGGTAGGGCAGATACCAGGTCCGGCGCCAGAGGGGAAATAATAACTGCTTCATCATTTACGCGGTCGCTTCGACAGCATACGGGCTCTGCGCTCGATAGCGCCGTTCGAACTCTTCGCGCGTGCAGAGCGTCCGGATGTCGGTGATCCGATCCACGGCGAGAATACCGTCCAGATGGTCAATTTCGTGCTGAAGCAACTCCGAGAGGTTCCGATCGTCTCCGGCATGGAGTTCGCAAAACCTCCCGCGTACGTCCTGATACCGAACATGCATTTCCCGGTGGCGTTCCACCTGCATAAAAATCGACAGAAAGCTTAGGCAGGCATCCCATACGACGATTTTCTCCTCCCCGCGGGCTGTGATCACCGGATTTATAAACGGCCAGGGTTCTGCCCCCGGCGGTCGAAGGAGGATCACCCGCGCGCGCACCCCAATCTGCGGGGCGGCAATGGCGCGCCCGTAGCCGGTTTTCGCGCGCCAGTAACCAAGAGTATCTGTGAGGTCGCCGATCAGCTCCGTCATCTCCGTTGATGCGGGATCGCTCACGGCAAGCGCGATTTCCCGCAGCTTCGGATCTCCGAGCTGCAATACCGTCCGAATAGCCATCGTTCTTGTCCTTCCCTAGGATCCAGAACTCGCTAGTGGAGGTACTTCTGGAAAAACGCGCTGATGCGCTGCGCCGCGTCGGCGGCTGCCTCTGGGCGAAAACCCTGTTTATTGTTGGGATTCTGGAAAGCGTGGCCGGCGCCATCGTAAATCTTGATGTCCGTGGGTTTGCCAACGGCCTTCATGGCGGTTTCAAAGGCGCGCACATCCGTCGCGGGAATGCCCTGGTCATCGGCGCCGAAATTCCCCTGCACCGGCGCGTGAATCTTGGCGATGATCACCGGATCACTGGGCAGCGAGCCATAATTGACCACGCACGCGGCCAGCTTGGGCTGGTCCTCCGCCAACTTGATGGACCAGCCGCCGCCCATGCACCAGCCGACCGAGCCGATCTTGCCGGCATTCACGTCGGGGCGTGACGAGAGATACGCGAACGCGGCTTCCAGGTCGCGCAGGCCGCGATCATCCGCCAAGCCGCGCATCAGGATGTGCGCATCATCGGGAGTTGCCGCGACTTTGCCGCGATAGAGATCCACGGCCAGAGCGACGTAGCCTTGCCCCGCGTATTTCTGGGCCTGCTCCTTCACCCAGTCGTTCAACCCCCACCATTCGTGAATCACGATGACGGCGGGATGCTTGCCGCCGCCCTCCGGCAGGGCCAGGTAGCCGTTGATCGTGTCGCTGCCGCTTTTGTAGCTCACGGTCTCCGTCTTCACCGAGCCTGCACGCAGTGACAGGCTCAGGGCAAGGACGCTCAATGTCAGCAGTGGAAGGAAGAATCTGCGATTCATGGATCACCCCGAAAGGAACAGGCTCCGAAACTCTAGCGCATTTCGGAGCCTGAAGCCAAGGCGCTTGGAAAAGAGGAAGGCCAGGCCTCTCGAAATTACTTTTGCAGTTCGTCAATCGCCGCGAGCACGTCGTCGCTGTGCGTCTTCACGTCCACATCGGTCCAGACCTTGCGCACCGTGCCGCTCGGATCAATCAGGAAGGTGTGACGCGCGGAGAGTTTGACTACGCCCAGGTTCATGATCGAATCGTATTTCTCGGAAACTTCCTTCTTGGTGTCGGCGAGCAGCTTGAAGTTCAGCCCTTCCTTGGCGCAGAACTCCTGGTGGCTCTTTTCATCCTGGACGCTGACGCCGAGGATGACGGTATTTTTAGCGTCGTACTTGGCCAGATCACGCTGGAAATTGTGGGCTTCGATTGTGCAGCCCGTAGTCATGTCCTTGGGATAAAAGTACAGCACCACCCACTTGCCCTTGAAATCGTGCAGGCTGACGGCTTTGCCTTCCTGATTATTCAGCGTGAAGTCCGGCGCGGCGGAACCCACTGCCGGAGCCTTGTCTCCGGCGCGAGCGGTAAAGCTATAGAGAGCAACAACTCCAATCACGGCAATGACAGCAACAGCAACGATAAGCATGCGTGCGTTCCTCATTATTCCCCCCAAACTTAGCAGAATTGGCCCTGGCTGGTTACGAGAGTGAGATGCGCAGGCGGGCCGGATGGCTACAGCAAAGTATGCGGCAATCCCGGGGGAGGCTAAAGCGGTTACTTCTTGACCTGGGGTGGTTTCGTCACCGGCGCACTCTGTTTAGTGAAACGCTTGGCCTCAGGGCTGTGTGGGCTCCAGTCCTCGGGAGGAAACGAAACCCGCCAGAAGTGCGCGTTGGGCTGGGCAAATCCGATCCCGATTTCCGGTATCTGCTCTTGTCCGGGGTTGATGTCTTTCACGATGCAGACAAGTTCTTCGCCGGTCGCCACATGGGTGATACTCAAGTCCTGCCCAACGAGGACAGGTTCGCGAAGAAGGATCAGACCCCCGTGAGCATTCACCACCAGGGTCGTGGTGCGTTCGTGGAACGGCGAGTCGTTGGCACGCTTGCCGGAAACGATAATGGGCACGGACAGGACGATGCGGTGGCTGCGGCGCTTATAGGCCACCCCTCCCGGGTGCGCATTCTGCGTGATCACGCTCAAGGCTCCCTCCTAGGAGTATCTGCTTGCATGAGAAGAGCCAATGGAGCGGGGGACACCGCGAAACGATGCCGGAGCCGCCGACGATGAGCAAACTCTGAGCCACGGTTCCGCGACCCCATGCTGCCGTGCAATCATTTGCGGGAAGCGTCTGCATCTATTGGAGTAACGCGAGCTTTGGCTCCTAAGGACGGGACACTTTTCGCACAGTACGCAACGCCAAGGCTCGGTAAGTCGAGAAGAAATAGAACTCTGCAAGTAGGACACAAGCAGAAAGGGATGCGGCACTGTGCGGAATCGGGACGGGCAGTGCCAACCAGGGAATGTCTACGGTCGGTAGTGACAGACCGCGGCCAGTAATCCGCTGAATCCTCGGCGAGGCCGTGCGGCCTTCCATGGTCATCAATCTTCACTGTTTCTGGATCGAATTGTTCCTTCGCGCGTTCTCCTTTTGCCACGCGGTGCAGGAATGCGGGGGAGTGTCGGATAGACCACTTTCGGAATTCCCCAAAACAGCGTGCGAACTTTCCTCTGCAATACTAAGGCACGGAATGCAGGGTTCGGCGCCGCGATGCTCAGCGCGCTGAACCCTATTCAACACGAATATTGTCTCGATCGAGCGCCCATGGGGGATATAGATTTCTCTTCTCTAGGTCCAATCACCGAGCCGGGCATCACTATCCTGGTTGCACTGCTGGCGTGCCTGGTGGCCTGCGTCTGGCCGAAGAAGTCGGAATGGCTGCTGCGGGCGATGGAGCGGCCGTTCTCCCGCTTTGCTGGGCACAAAACACTGGCGGTCGTCACGATATTCCTTGCGGTTCTCGCAATTCGCCTCGCGCTGCTCCCGGTGGTTCAGGTTCCCACGCCCGGCATTCACGATGAATTCAGTTACCTGCTCTTAGGGGATACACTGGCGCACGGCCGGCTCGCCAATCCGACCCATCCGATGTGGCGGAGCTTCGAGACGTTCCACGTGCTGTGGTTTCCCACCTACGCTTCAAAATATCCGCCGGCGCAAGGGGCGGTACTCGCGCTGGGGCAACTGCTGGGTCATCCTTGGATTGGCGTGTTGCTGAGCGCGGCGGCCATGTGTGCCGCCATCGTCTGGATGTTGCAGGCTTGGATGCCCGCACGGTGGGCGTTTCTTGCCGGCGCGCTCGCGGCCATCAAACTCTGCATTGTCTGCTACTGGATGAATAGCTATTGGGGGGGGGCGGTTGCGGCGATTGCCGGAGCGCTGGTCCTTGGGGCGCTGGCGCGTATCTTGCAGCGCCCGACGCTCACGCTCGGCGTTTTGCTCGGCCTGGGCATAGCGATTCTTGCGAACAGCAGGCCCTACGAAGGCTTGTTCTTTTGCCTCCCCGTGGCGTTTGTGCTGCTCCGCTGGATTCTTGGAAAAACAAAACACGGCCGGACCTGGCCTCAGCCGGCGTTGCGTGTCATCCTCCCCGTTGCTGTAATCCTGCTGGTGACGTTCCTGTTCATGGGCTATTACAACTGGCGCGTGACCGGCAGCCCATTCATACCTCCGTTTGTTGCCGCGGCCCACACCTACGAGCGCTTTGCCAATTTCATTTGGCAGAAAAACGCGCCGATGATCCACTACAACAATCAGGAAATGGGACTGTTTTACAACGACTGGGCACGCAACAACTACACCCGCACTTGGGACACTCTGGGAGACGTGAGCATCGACAAGCTGTATCGATGCCAGGCGGTCTACGCGTGGCTGGGGCTGCTGCTCGTTCTCCCCGGGCTGCTTTTTCTCTACCGCGACAAACGCATGCGATTTCTTCTCGTGGTTCTGCTCTTTGTGCTTCTGGCTTATTTCGTTACCACCTGGCCGAATCCGCATTACATCGCCCCGGTCACCTGCATCCTCTACGGAATCATCGTTCAGGCCATGCGCCACCTGCGGCAGGTGTACTACCGGAAGTGGCCCATCGGTGCGGCCCTTTCGCGCGCCGTCGTTTTAGTTTTGGTTATCGATGTTGCGCAATTCGCGGCCACTGGCTACGGCGATCCCATGGGTTGGGGAGGAGGCGGATTGCAGCGGCGCGTGGAGATCCAGAAGGAGCTTGACCAGACTCCGGGAAAACACCTCGTCATCGTTAACTATGAGGGTGTGCATAGCTTCCACGACGAGTGGGTCTACAACGGCGCGGACATTGACGGCTCGAAAGTAGTTTGGGCGCGCGACCTCGGCCCGGAACAGAATGCAAAATTGATGAGCTACTTCAAGGATCGCACCGTCTGGATCGTAAAGGCGGGCGTGGAAACCGAGCCGCTGGCTCGCTATCCCGGCGATTCATCGAGCGCAACACCCGCGCCCTGAATCGCTCAAGATTCGCGGCGGAGGACCTTCGGCCAGAACCTGCACGCCGCCAGCCCGCCCCGCGTAAAGTTTTTCGATTTGACGGACTACCAGCCCTTGCGGTACTCCCGCTTCAGGTAGTCGTTGGCTTGCCCCACGTTGGTGATGCGCATGTTCGCGCCGTCGTACTCGAGCTTCTTTCCGCTGCGCAGCGAAACCACGCCAAGCAACATCGTCTCCGTGAGTCTCGCGGCATACTCGAATGGGCAAGACGTTTCCGTCTTTCCCTTGGCCGCGTTCACCCAGTTCATCTCGTGCTCTTCCTTCTCGATCCGTGGCAGCTTCTGCGGAGGCTTGCCCGCGGAATCCTGCAGCGACTTCGGCAGCAGCCGCGGATTCGCGCCGTAGGTGTCGTGCATCAGCTTGCCCTTGCTTCCGATCAGCAGCGCGCCGCCCTCTTTCTTCAGTTCTTCTTCGCCGATTTCTTCCGGCTTGCGCGGCATCAGGCCGCCGTCATACCAGGTGAGTTTCACCGGTGGCATCGAATCGCGCGCCGCGAACTCATAGAAGGTCATCGTGGCGGTCGGGTAGGAAGCGCCGTTAAATGGCGAGAACACCGTCTCGATGCTGGTTGGAAGCCCCAGCTTCAGGCTCCACATGGTCACGTCGAGCAGGTGCGCGCCCATGTCGCCAATCGCGCCGCAGCCCCAATCCACCCAGCCGCGCCAGTTGAACGGGTGATAGATGGGATGATACGGCACGACAGGTCCCACACCGAGGAATAGATCCCACGAGAGTGTGCTGGGAATGGGGTAGCTGCCCATCGCGTTCGCTAGCCGCGCGTCGACTCCATTCTTGTTCCATGGCATCGCATCGAGGGCTTCTTTAAAGGCTGCTTGCGGACGAGGCACGCCCTGCGGCCAGAAACCCACGGGGCGATCCGTCCACACATGAACTTCGCGCACTTCGCCGATCGCGCCGGCCCAGACATATTCCACAGCCGTGCGCGCCGCATCCAGCGAGTGGCCCTGGTTGCCCATCTGCGTGGCCACCTTGGTTTCCTTGGCGCGCTGGGCAAGTTGCCGCGCTTCATCCACCGACCAGCACAGTGGCTTCTGCACATACACGGCCTTGTTCAGATCCATCGCGGCCAAGGCAATCGGCGTATGCATGTGGTCCGGAGTGGCGACGACGATACCGTCAATGTCTTTCTGTTGTTCCAGCATCTTGCGATAGTCGGAATAACGCTTCGCCTTGGGGAGCAGGTCGTTCTTCAGATGCAGAATCCCTTCGAGGCGCCCCTTGGCTTTCTCCGCTTCCGCCGCGGACATCTTGGTGCCGGTATCGCCCGGGTGGTCGATATGGCCCTTCAGGTTCGATGCGTCCGTATCCAGGCGCGCGAGATTCTTGTCCGTATAATCCCAATCCACGTCGCAGATGGCCACGACGTTCTGGCTGGCCAGATTGATCAGGTTGCTGCGGCCCATGCCTCCCACGCCCACACACGCCACGTTAAACTTGTCGCTTGGCGGGGTGAAGCCGCGTCCCAACACGTGCCTCGGCAAAATCGTGAATGCTGCACCGCTCACGGCCGCCTTCTCGATAAAACTGCGCCGCGTCATTTCGTTCTTATCCGGCAAATCCTTTTTTCCGTTCATGCGCGCCTCCGTTGGACAACTCGGCATTATGCCCCGTTGCGTGCCACTTTGCGACAACTAAGTTCGCCGGCGAAACAATTTCCAGCCTAGTCGCGTCTCACTTCTATTAAACAGCAGAGGGATGGGTTCGGGCTGGCTCTCTGCTGCGCTTCCTGCCTGGCGTGCGTCGCCGCCACTTACGGTCCTCAACTGCGGCAGGTTTCCTCTGCCAATTGCTAGCCACAAGCGCCCGCCCGATCAGTAAGACCACGCTTAACAGGAATTACAGGAGCGCGGGTTAGTGATTCGAGTCCGATGTTGGCACGTGGGCTGGTGTGGCCGAGCGGCGAAACGTGACGACCACGATGACCTCAGAATTGCTGTCCGCCCCGCTCCGTCTTCCCGGGGCAAAACGCCACTGGTGGGCGGCGGCGACGGTTGCCGCAGTGAGCGATTCCTGGCCGCGCACGACTTCGACGGTATCAACCTGACCGCGTGAATCGATTCGTTCGCACAAAATCACGCTGCCCTCGGCCAGCCTCGTCTGCGTGGATTCCGGCTCCGGGGTATCAATAGGCAGAGCTCCACGCTCCGGCACATCTGCCAAGCGTCCTTCGTAGCGGTGTTCCAGCGGCGCGCGTGCAGACGTCAAGGAACCTGGAAATTGAAAGACGATTTCAATCCTCGTTTCCACGACTTTTTCGCCGGAACGAGCCGACAAAAAGGTCCAGGTTTGGACCGCGGCGAGAACCTTCTGCAGAAATGGATTTTCTCCGCCCAGTATTCGGATGTCTCCCAGTCGGCCGCTGCCCTCGACAAGCGCATCGAGTATGACTTCGCCTCCGGAAAAAACTTCAGAGGGGTACGGTGCGGCAACCAGAGAAAGTGGCACGGGCGCGGAAAATTGTTTGCTGGGTGGTGCATCCGGCTCCACAGGTGCTGAAGTCTCCGGAACTCCCTGCCAAGCGATGCCCTTTTGCAGCAGCAAGGCGATAGCGTAGTGAATCGGCACGACCGCCCCCAAGCCGGTGGTCCGTTTTTGGGTGGAGTACACCATGGCCATGGTGCCTCCATGCAGCCAGCGCCCTTCGACCAGACCCACCACCTCTTGCGATTCGCCGGAGAGTACAGGCGCTCCGCTATCACCGAGAAGAACGTCGTGGTTGAAGAGAAAGATTTCCGTGTCCGGCCGCCCCTTGTCGAGCTGAGTAAACCGGTATTCAACGACTTCTCCTGCGGGGCGGTCCTCCAGCAGCGCATCAAAGGTGTAAGGGTTTTTCAGACGCGAGGGACGCAAGGCATCGGCAAACACTTCGCGGGCCTGCTCGGGCCTGCGCGTCGCCAGTCGCAGAAAATTTATCGCGTATCTTCCCTCAAAGGGATTCGGCGTGGCCCGCAGCACCGCCACGTCGTGGTCCTGGTCCGCGATCACCACGGTGGCTTTCACCAATCGCGGTGGCGCCATCGGCAACTGCAGGAGAATATAGGGCTGCGCACCGCGCAGTTGGCTTAATACGTGCGCCGCGGTGATGAGATAACCATCCTTGTTAATGAAGAAAGCGTTGCCGTAAAAAATGTAGTGGTAACCTCTTTCGGAGGGCGACTGATCCACAGGGTAAACGACGGGGCAAATGGCCGCGGCGAGTGGGGTGGCGGCGCCTGGCTTGTCGGAAGCCGCTGTCGTTGCACGCGGGGACAGCAGGAGAAAAATCAGGGCGAGAGCAGTGAAACCTGCTTTGCGCAACGATCTCATGGCATGGAATCCCCGCCGGCGCCCGTGGCCCACTTCAGATCGAGAAGAGCACTACTTGTCCAAGTTGAGCCAACGGCCGGGCCGGCCCGACGCTGTTTTCTCCTGGCTCAACTAGCATAACCGTTCGTGATTGCCGCGCAATTGGCCGTTGGGACAGTGTTGCCAAGTGGTCCCAGGGCGATGGCACTCCATTACCTCAACCTTGGGTGGATAAATCGGCGAAGGGCTGCGGCTTACGGCGTGGTGAGCTGTCCAGTTGCACGAACCAAGTTGACGGCGTCATAGCGGCTTGCCGCTTCCATCTGCCGCATCACGCGGCGGATATGATTCTTCACCGTGAACTCAGACAAATTCAGGTTTGCCGCGATTTCTTTATTCGTCAGGCCATTAGCCACAAGCCGGAGGAGTTGGAGTTGCCGCGGAGTGAGGACCTTGCGATCGCCATTCTGAGGATGCGAAGGCTCAAATTTCTCCGCGCTTTTTTTGCTCAGATGTTGAATTAAAGTCATGCAAAGGCTCGGGGGACAAGTGGCTTCGCCGCGGACAGCGGCACGCACCGCCGCGACGATCTCCGCGGCTGAAGCGTCCTTGAGCAGGTAACCGCAGATGCCCAGGAAGACCGCGTTCAAAAAGACGTTTGGATCCTCGTTCATGCCGAAAAGAAGCAGCTTGACTCCAGAGTCCTGGTCGAAGACTTCGCGCAAAAAAGTCGAGCTAGCCGTGTTATCAAAGCAATCCGTCAAGACGACATCACAATGCGAGGAGATTATCTCGTTCTTAACTGTTTCCGAACAGCGGCTCACGCCGACAACGTTAATCTCCGAGCGCTTTCTTAGGAGTCGCGCCAAAGTGTCGCGCAGCAATCGGTTTTCGGTCAGGAGGTAGATGCTGACTTGCGGGGACAACTTGAGGTCATCTGTCTGTCCCATATGCACCCTCAGTTCAATTCATCCTTTCGAGAGGGCAAAACACCAAGCGCGGGGGAAAGGGAGGCGCAGTGGGCACTTCACGGAACTAGCAACAGGAGTCTAGTGGCAGGTCGAGTAGATGTCAACTAACTTTATGTTTATTTAGAGAATTTAGACTAATATGACCCAAATTGAAACGTAATGAGATTGAAACCGCCGCAGTCCAGGCTTTATGTGCCAATTCGACCACCTCTTTGAGTACTAATCAGGCGCAGTCCGCGTACCACCGCAGAACGTAGATCCCTTAGTTCTTCTCGAGTCTCCACTGCACTGGGTTTACTGCGTCCCAGGCTACCTTTTGGCCTGAGTGCCGCAATGATTCTTGATTGGACCTAAATGCCTGAGATCTGGAGGCAACACAAAATAACAATCATGTGAAAGCGCGGTAATGGCGAGGTCAATCTCGCTCGTGGTGGCTGGACACCCGCCACCGAATCAGTGGACAATTCCGCTGCACCTTGCGAGGAGCAATTCGATTACCGGTTGTGTTTGTGTTCCTGAAAGTGAATCATGGCTTCCAAGTTGAGAAACACTCGAGGTACATCTCATTGAATTCTTATCACCGGATGGTTTTGACGATTCTTGGAGCAATCTTCTGCGTCACCTCACCGCTTTGCGCCCAAGCTCCCGCCGAACACAAGACTCAACACATCATCTTTGTCATGACGGATGGCTTGCGATGGCAGGAAGTGTTCTCTGGCGCGGAGAAATCCCTGATGACCAAGAAGAACGGCAAGGTTACCGGCGAAGCCTCGCTGAAGAAAAGCTACTGGAGAGAGACTCCGGAGGCGCGCCGCGACGCTCTCCTGCCCTTCGTCTGGGAGGTGATGGCGAAACAGGGCCAAATCTTCGGCAATCGCGGGAAAGGCTCGGACGCCTACGTCACGAATGGTTTGTTCTTCTCCTATCCGGGCTACAGCGAAACCCTCTGTGGTTTTGCCGACCCGCGAATCAATAGCAACGACAAGGTTCCCAACCCCAACGTGACCGTTCTGGAATGGTTGAAAAATCGCCCTTCCTTCCGAGGTGATATCGCGGCCTTCGGCGCATGGGATGTGATTGCTGCGGTATTCAATCCCGAACGTTCCAAACTCACCGTCAACGCCGGTTACGATCCCTTCATCGCCATTCCTGACACGCCTCGACTCGAACTCTTGAATCACCTCAAGGCGGAAACGCCGCGTGTGTGGGACGATGAGCCATTCGATGCCATCCCCTTTTACACCGCAGTAGAATATCTGAAAGCACAAAAGCCGCGCGTCTTATATCTTTCGCTTGGGGAAACGGACGACTGGGCGCATGCGGGAAAATACACGGAGTACCTGGATTCTGCTCACCGCATGGATTCCTACTTGCGGGCTCTTTGGGAAATGGTGCAATCCATGCCTGAGTACCGCGGCAATACAACTCTTATATTTTCCCCCGACCATGGCCGGGGAAAGGCCCCTCATAAATGGCGCGACCATGGCCAGAAGATCCCCGATTCCAAGTACATCTGGATGGCTTTTCTTGGTCCGGACACACCCGCTCTCGGCGAGCGTTCCAGGGTTGCACCTGTCACACAAAATCAGATTGCCGCCACTTTGGCGGCCCTTTTGGGGGAAGATTACGCGGCGGCTGTCCCCAAGGCGGGAGCGCCAATCAGCGATGTACTCCGACACTGAATGCTGGTCTTATGGCTTCGGCTGAATCCCCGTATATTCGGAGCAGCACGGTTTTTCCGCCGGCACAAAATCCATCACCTCTGCCCGCGTCTCGTCTGGATCAAGCAAAGTTAATTGCCATTTCCCGTCCCGCCCCAGTATAGGCTTCGCCGCCAGCTTCACCCCTTTTGCTTCCAGTTCTTTCGCCGTCGCCCGCACATCCCGCACTCCCAGCGAAAAATGGTTCTGTATGCCCAATTCTTTATGACCCGCGGTCGCCGGAATATTCAGCATGTACTCGAGCCAGTTATCTCCATCCGGTACCTGGACCATGTACCAATTCGTTTCGTCTTCCTTGAATCCGCCATGCCAAAACAGCTTGAACCCGAGTGTGTCTTCATAGAAACGACTCTCGGCCTTGCCATCCTTCACCACAAAGCCGGCGTGCAACAAGCGGTTGCTGAGCGCCCCAGGGGGCAGAGACTCGGCGGCACTTGCCTTGCCTTCCACAAACACGATCTTGTGGTGCTCCGGGTCCAGCACTTCCAGATATTTCATGCTATCGGGCCGCCGCAGAATCTCCGAAGCCGGAATCCCTTTCGCCGTCAAGTAACTCGCCATTTGCTCCAGACTGTTCGTCGCCAATCCTATCTCCGGCAGAAACGAACCTTTATCTCCCGCATCCGTCTTCACCAACTCTACGTGCTGCGATCCATTGATGCTGAAACAGGGATTCACCACACCCTTGCAACTTTCCCCGCCGGCTCGCAACCCCAAAACTTCCCCATAAAATGCCTTGGACTTCTCAACGTCCGTCACCTTCACCTTCACATACGCAATCCCATAAATCTTCGGCCGGCCCGCATCCGCCGCATACACCCACACCGCCATCAGCAGCACCGCCACGCTCAAAATAACTCGCAACGAGTTTTTCATTTGCCCGCTCCACACAGCTCCAATTCGCGAATCTCTTTCATCCGCGCCCGAAAGCGCCCATACGAATCCGCCGAAGAAAACGGCTGACACGCACAAAATCACCTACAGCTGATCCCAGGTACCATTTTCATTGCCAAAGCACTGGCGATGAAATGGTGGAGGCGGGGGGAGTTGAACCCCCGTCCGAAAAGCGCTACGCCACGAAGCCTACATGCTTAGCTCAATTCGCTCAGTTTCGCCTTCCGCGCTCAGAATGAGCAAGAAACGCAGCCGGCTAGTCCGATGGTTCTCGCGCAAGCCTTACGGACCGAAAGGCTCGGGCCAGCTCACTGTATGACGCTTCTTGCCGGGCCCGTGAGCAAAGCCCGGGGAAGCGTGCGCTTAATTAATTAAGCAGCAAGTGCCAAGTTGTTGTTGGCAGTTCTAGTTTCCATCCTGTTACGGGCGGGTGGGCCCCGGCATGCCTTCGAGACGCGACAGCTTCCGTCGAAACCGTGTCGCCCCCTCTTCTACACTTCTCATTTTAGCACTCTACGCAATCTCTGGGTCATTTCAAACCAGTTGCCTCTGCTCGGTACACTCGCCTGTAACCTTTATCCCGCGCTTACCGCTAAGTCTTTGACGCAGCGCTGATTATCTCCCCCCTCGCGAGGAACTTCTGGTGATCTTCTTGCACCTATAGACTCTGGTGGAGGCGCGGGAATGCTCGCAAAGATTTTTTCATTTTGGGCCATGCACCCTGGCTGGGTCTCCGGCACTGCCTTTCTTCTCTTTTCTCTTTCTCCACCGGCCTATCCCCAAGCACCCCAGAGCGACCTCGCCCAGATGAACATTGAAGACTTGATGAAAATTGAGGTGACCTCTGTCTCTCGGCATGAACAGTCGCTCTCCCAGACCGCTGCCGCGGTCTTCGTCATCACCGAAGAGGACATCCTCCATTCCGGCGCCAACAATATCCCGGAGCTCCTCCGCATGGTGACTGGTGTGCAAGTCGCACAGATTAGCGCCAGCGACTGGGCCATCAGCGGTCGCGGCTTCAACAGCAGATTCAGCAATAAACTTCTGGTCATGGTGGATGGAAGAACTGTGTACAACCCATCGTTCGGCGGAGTCTTCTACGATGTCCTGGATGTTCCTCTCGAACAGATTGCCCGCATTGAAGTGATCCGTGGGCCCGGCGGCAGCATTTGGGGAACCAACGCAGTGAACGGAGTGATTAACATCCTCACAAAAAAGGCCTCCGCCACTCCCGGTACCACCGTGGTGGGAGGCGGGGGAAGCACCGACCGTGGGTTCGGACTGTTGCAGCAAGGCGGTAAACTTCGCAGCGTCGGCGATTTCCGGATCTTCGCTAAATACTCGACCGATGGCAGCCTGCGCGCGCCGGACGGCCAACTGGCAGGGGACGGCTGGCACATCTTGAACGGCGGGTTCCGTACCGATTCCCAGATCTCTTCGAAGGACACACTCTCCGTACAAGGTGATATCTATTCCGGGCGAGAAGGCCTTTCCACATTGTTCGTTTCCTCGCTGACACAACCTCCTTCCGCGGCTACTCACGCGGAGGCGGACCTCAGCGGCGGCTCTCTTCAGGCTTCCTGGAACCACCGGTATTCCGGCCGCTCCGATACAACTCTGATTGTTTCTTATGAGCGCTACGCCCGCACCGACGCCCTGGACGAAACCAGGGGAACCCTCGACGTCGATTTCCAGCACAATCTTTCCGTCGGCGAACGCCATCAATTCGTTTGGGGATTTGACTATCGTGATTCCTCCTCGCAAGCTGAAGGAAGCTTCGCCGTGTCCATGATTCCTTCCAATCACGACACCAGTATTTACAGCGGATTTGTGCAAGATGAGATTGTGTTGGCCGCCAACCGCCTCTCTCTCACCCTTGGTGTCAAGCTGGAACATCACTACAACACAGGGTTTGCAGCGATGCCATCGGTACGAATGGCCTGGACACCCAGCACCAACTCCACCTACTGGGCTGCGGTCTCCCGCGCCCTGCGCACACCTGCCGATATGGACACCGCTATGGATGTAATCAGTGATGTTTTTCTTGGTCCGGGTGGCATGCCCGTCGTCGTTCGCTTCATAGGCAATCCCCAAGTCCAGAACGAAAGTTTGCTCGCCTATGAAGCCGGGTATCGCACCCTCCTGCGCAAGAATCTCTCCCTTGACCTGGCTGCCTATTACAACAGCTATGCCGATCTACAAACGCTGAAACCTTCCGCTCCTTTCCTCGAAAATTCTCCGGCTCCTCTCCATCTGGTCATGCCACTGATCCCGCAAAACATTATGGATGCCGAATCGCACGGCCTCGAGGTGTTTGCCAACTGGCGGTTGCTGCCTCGCTGGACATTCAGCCCCGGCTACGCCTTCGAGCGCATTCACGCCCACCTCGATCCTGGTAGTCCGGCCTCCCAGGGCATCGCCGATGCGGAAGGCTACACGCCCGTGCACTCCGCTCAATTGCGCAGCCGTGTCGCACTGCCGCGCGAATTCAGTTGGGATACATCGGTGTACTTCGTCAATCGCCTGGTTAGTCCACCGGTTGCCGCCTACACCCGGTTGGACTCTGGGCTTACTTGGCAGTGGAAGGAACATCTATCCCTCAGCCTCTACGGCCAAAATCTTCTGCAAGACCAGCATCTGGAATTCCGCGATTTCATGGATACCATAAATTCATCACTCATGAAGCGCGGCGCCTACGTGAAATTCACCTGGCATTTTTGACCCGGAGCGCACCTTGGCCGCGTTTACCAGATCCGATACCATCCTTCGCTTCTCATCGCGAGCGTCCTGCATCCCAATTCGCATGCCACGCCTTTCTTCCCTCGTCTTGCAAACCGTTCTCCCACTGCTGGTTTTGCTCTTTCACCCGCTGGCCCTGAATTCTGCGCACGCGCAATCCAATCCCGGTGAGTATCAATTGAAGGCCGCCTTCATTTTCCATTTCGCTCAACTTGTGGATTGGCCTGCGGACGCGCTCGGCCTCGAGAATAATCCCCTGATCCTTTGCACCACCGGAGAAAATACTCTGCCCGGCGTTCTCGAAAACATCATTCAGAGAAAGCAGATCGGCTCTCATCCCCTTGTCGTTCGGCACCTTCAGGAGAAGGAGAACCCCGCTGGGTGTCATCTCCTCTTCATTGTGGGCAGTGACAAAAAGCGCGTCGCCGCAATTCTCGCCAGCTTGAACAGTGCCCCTATCCTGACCGTCGGCGAATCCGATGATTTTGTTCAACAGGGCGGCATGATCGGTTTCTGCCTCCAGGAAAACAAGATTCGCTTTGACATCAATTTGAAGATGGCGCAACGCGCCAATCTCAAGATTAGTTCACGGCTCCTGCTCCTCGCCAAGACCGTTGTCGGCGATGGCAGGCAAGGATAATTCCATGTTTTTTCCTAACCTGTCGTTTCGCCGTAAGCTGACCCTCCTGGTGGTGGCTTCCACCTTCTCGGCTCTCGCCATGACCTGTCTAGGTCTCGCTCTCTTTGAGCGCAACAATTTTCGCAATGCCCGAATGAACGAGCTTTCCCTGCTCGCCAACACTCTTGGTGCAAACACGGCCGCATCCCTCGCCTTCAACGATCAGAAAGGCGCGGCGGACATGCTCGCCGCTCTGCACGCAGACCCGGACCTCATGGTAGCTTATCTCTACGACACCTCTGGCAATGTCTTTGCCGAATACCACCGCGCAAACTCACCGCAAAACTTCGTGGCTCCGCCGCTGCAACCGGACGGAGCCCAATTCAAAAGCGATTCCTTGACGATGTCCCAAGGAGTTTTCTTGAGGGGAGAAAGGAATGGTTCCATTGTTCTGGTTTCGGCCCTGCGCGCGCTTAACCGCAAAATTTGGCAATATGCCAAAATTTCAGCGCTCGTCTTGGTCATTTCCATCCTTGCCACCTTCGTGGTCTCCATTCGGTTTTTGCGCATTGCCACCGACCCCATCCTGCATTTGGCCCACATTGCAGAAAGAGTGTCCTCTGAGGGAAATTACTCATTCCGTGCACCGGCGGGCGGCAAGGATGAAATCGGAACTTTGATTCGCTCCTTTAATGACATGTTGGGCGACATCCAACTGCGGGATAACGCCCTACAGAGTGCCAAGGAAGCTGCCGAGGCGGCCAGCCGCGCCAAGAGCGAATTCCTCGCCAACATGAGCCACGAGATTCGCACCCCGCTCAACGGGGTCATCGGCATGACGGATTTGGCCCTAGATACGGAAATGACTACGGAACAGCGGGAATATCTGGAAACCGTGAAACTCTCCGCGGACTCGCTCCTCACGGTCATCAACGACATTCTCGATTTCTCCAAGATCGAAGCCGGAAAAATGGAACTCGAACTGAGTGATTTCTGCCTGGTTGACTGCGTGGAAACAACCTTGAAGACGCTGGCTTTGCGGGCTGATGAAAAGGGTCTCGAGCTTCTTTGTGAGATTGCCCCTGATATTCCAGAAGTCGTTTGTGGCGACCCCGCCCGGCTTCGCCAAATCCTCGTGAATCTCATCGGCAACGCCATCAAGTTTACTCACGAAGGCGAAGTGTCGCTGAGAGTCGCGCTCGACTCCGAGGAGGGCGATACCCGGGTTTTGCATTTCACCGTTTCGGACTCAGGGATTGGCATCCCTCTGGACAAACAAAGTTCGATCTTTGACCCTTTTTCCCAGGCGGATGCCTCCACCACCCGCAAATACGGCGGCACGGGACTTGGTCTTACCATCTCGGCTCGTTTTATCGCTCTCCTGGGAGGCCGCATCTGGGTCGAGAGTGCTCCCAGCCAGGGAACCCAATTCCACTTTACCGTTCCCCTAATGACTGCACACAAGAAAGTTGAAATCGCAGAACCCGCACCTCCGGAAGTTCTTCGAGGCGTAAAGGCGTTGATTGTCGATGATAATCGAACCAATCAACGGATCTTGTCTGCCATGTTGTCGCGTTGGGACATGAAGCCCCTGGCTGTGGAAGGAGGGGAAGAAGCTCTCGCGGCCTTGGAGCTCGCGCGTGATAAACGTGAACCCTTCAGCCTCATCTTGACGGACATGCACATGCCGCACATGGACGGTTTCACCCTCATTGAGAGAATCCGTCAACAACCTGCTCCGGTTGCACCCACCATCGTCATGCTTACTTCCGCAGGACACCGTGGAGATGCCGAGCGTTGCAAACAGTTGGGAGTGGCGGCCTACCTTCTAAAGCCCATTCGCCAGTCCGAGTTGCGCGAAGCAATCGCCCTGGTTCTGGGGGCCCGGCAGCAGAACGGCCCCGTACCTCTCGTCACCCGTTTTTCCTTGCAGGACGAGCGCAACCCCGATGACTTCCTCTCGATTCTCGTTGCCGAAGACAACTTGGTGAATCAACGTCTTGCCGTCCGCATGCTCGAGAAAAGAGGTCATCGCGTCTCCGTCGCCGGCAACGGCCAGGAGGCTCTCGACGCTCTCGCGCGAGAGGACTTTGACATTGTCTTTATGGACGTCCAGATGCCCGAGATGGATGGCATAACGGCAACCTCTGTCCTGCGCCAGCGAGAACAGGACTCTTCAAAACATCAAGTCGTAATCGCCTTGACCGCTCATGCCATGAAGAGTGACGAGGAACGCTGCCTTGCCGCGGGCATGGACGGATATCTTTCCAAGCCGATTCGGCCACAGGCTCTGGACGATATTCTCTCCCGTCGAAGGCTCACGCGGAATATCTCCCGCAATTCACCCGCTGTCCCCGAGCCTTCCCCGTCCAAGGCCGGATAGCAGCGCGAACATTTCTCCGGGAAGATCGCGTTTCCGGTGCTTCGTCGATCACCAGATCTATCTCAGGGCCAAATGGCTCTCGCCCAGGGACTAAGCGATTTTCGGGAAACCCTTCGCAACGCCGGCTGGGACGCGTTACCATCTCTCCATCTGATCCTGGAGATCCCCGATGACTTCAAAACTGCTCTTTTTCCGCCAGTCGACCCTCTTCCTCCTGCTGGCCTTATTCATTTCACCGCTCCTCGCCGCTGAACACTATGCCGTCAAAGTGGAGCGCGATGTTTCCACGAAAATGCGAGATGGCGTCGCTCTTCGTGCCGATATCTATCGTCCGGACGCCGACGGAAAATTTCCCGTCCTCCTCCAGCGCACTCCCTACAACAAAACTGGCTGGAGCATGAATTTCGCATACCTGGCCGCGGCGCGCGGCTACGTCGTGGTGATCCAGGATGTTCGCGGCCGCTATACCTCCGAGGGAGACTGGTATCCCTTCATCCACGAAGCTGAAGACGGTTACGACACCGTTGAGTGGGTCGCCGCCCTTCCTTATTCCGACGGCAGGGTCGGCATGTTTGGCGGCTCCTATGTCGGGGCGACTCAGATGCTCGCCGCCACTGCTCATCCCCCGCATCTCGCCGGGATCTGTCCCGGGGTTACCGCCAGCAACTATCACGACGGCTGGACCTACCAGGGCGGCGCCTTCGAACAATGGTTTGACGAATCCTGGGGCTCGGGGCTCGCACAGGACACCCTCAATCGCTCCGTCCAGAAAGCCACCAACGCCCGCATCGGTGAGGACGTTCTTCCCCTCGCCACATATCCGTTTTTCAATCTCCCGGCTCCGGGTGTCGTCAACGCCTCCACACCTTCTCTTGCCCCGTACTTTCTCGATTGGCTTGCCCATCCCTCCTACGACGACTATTGGAAGCGCTTGAACCTCGAAGATCACTACCCGGACATTCGTGTTCCCGCGCTGCACATCGCGGCCTGGTACGACATTTTCCTGGGTGGCTCTCTCCGCAATTACGCCGGCCTGAAAGCTCGCGCCGCAACCGAAGAAGCCCGCAAGGGCCAGCGTCTTCTGGTCACCATCGGCGGCCACGCCGGTGGCGGCCGCAAAATTGGCGAACTCGACTTCGGCCCCGAAGCCGCAAAATACGAGGAAAACGACGCCACCCTCCGCTGGTACGATTTCCTCTTCAAAGGCACGCAAAACGAATTCGCTACCGGCAAGCCCGTCACGATTTTCGTCATGGGCCCCAATCAATGGCGAGAGGAAGACGACTGGCCGCTCGCTCGCGCCAAGAACACCCGGTATTTTCTGCACTCGCAGGGCGCCGCCAACTCTTCCCGCGGCAATGGCTCTCTTTCCACCTCCGCGCCGGCCTCCGAGCCCGCGGACAAGTTCACCTACGCTCCCGGCAAACCCGTGCCCACCACCGGTGGCCCGCTTTGTTGCGATGCCGTCCATCTTGCACCCGGCCCGAAAGACCAGCGCGCTGTGGAGGAGCGCGATGACGTTCTCATCTATTCCACGCCGTCGCTCGAACACGACCTCGAAGTTACGGGTCCCGTGCGCCTCGAATTCTTCGCCTCCTCCTCCGCGGTGGACACCGACTTCACCGCCAAGCTCGTCGATGTGTATCCCGACGGCTCCGCCATCAACATTGCCGAAGGAATCCTCCGCGCAAAATATCGCGATTCGCAGGAAACCTCCACGCTCCTCACGCCGGGCAAGGTCTACTCCCTCGGCATCGATCTGTGGGCCACCAGCAACGTTTTTCGCGCAGGCCATCGCATCCGCCTCGAAGTCTCCAGCAGCAATTTCCCGCGTTTCGATCGCAATCTGAACACGGGCGAATCCGCGGCCACTTCCGCTAAGTGGGCTAGCGCCACCAACACCATCCTTCACGATGCGGCGCACCCTTCTGCTCTTCTGTTGCCCGTCGTCCCTTAGTCTGCTTCGCGGAGCAGGGCTCAACCCTGCTCCCCCCAATCGCATCCTTATATGTGGAGGTGGACAGGTCGCGTTCCGCGTCCCCCGGATTCCTGAGTTGCGAGGGACCGGCTTTTCAGCTAACCGCCTCGCTGCCCCAACCACTCTGTTCTCAATTGGTTACGTCCCACCCCCGGCGCAGGAGCAACAATTGGTCACACGCTCCCTGCGTCCCCGTTGACTCCCCGCTGCGTTGCTCCCAAAATGAAGAATCGGGAGAATTTCCGGCGAAAACGCCGAAGATTGCCGTGGCACCTGAACCCAATCCGATGGAGCAAGCGGTGGCGCGCGCCGTGCGCGATAACCTCGAGCGCATCAAGCGCACCAACGAGGAACTCACGCAGGCGATCAGCGATGTCGTCGCGGCCTGCTCCAGCAGCCGCCCCACCAACGCTCTTCCTCCGATGCTGCGCGCCCAAACGGCCGCGGCCGCCCTGACCGCTTCTATGGACGTGTTGTCCCGCTTTATCGCCATGGCGCTGCAAGCGGGTCCCCGCAGCCCTTTGGAAGAGAGCATCACTCAGGCCATTGGCATCGCGGCCGCCGGAACACCCGCCGCCCTGCAACGCCCAGCGCCCAGCCTTCCGGCTCCGCAGGCTGCCGCCCCGAGCGCCGCGGCTCCCGCGCCACTGGAACCCGTGGAACCTCCTTCCTATGACCTTGAGCCCACGCCTCCGCCTTCCTCTCCTGTAGAATTGGAATTGCCGGGAGGTATGGCTGGCGTCGACTCCGAGTTTGACATCAACCAGTTAACTCCTGAGGAACAGGAACTCCACCGCCGCGCAAATCGTGTGGCCAAAGTTTCGATGCAGGACATTAAAATGTTGCGACCAGAACTGGTTAGACTGGGCCGCGAACACAGAGATATCTGCATCCGACTGAAAGATGACATTGAGAAAGCCCATCGAGAATACGACCGCAGATTCAAGCCCATCATGGACCACCCAGTCGATTACTTTTATCGCTGGTTGGTGGAGATCCTTGCCGACGGAGACCCTTCCTTGCTCGGCGAATACCCCTACGCCACGGCTGGCAAATCGCGCTAAGCACACCGCGACGCGCACCATCGTGCAGCGCGCTCTAGAGCTGGGGCTTTGCGCGTCATTGGTACCCGGCGGCTTCTCTTACGCCTCCGTTACCACTGCACCCCAATCGCCCGCTACCGTCCGCAACGTTTCCACGACCCCGCAAAACACCGCCCACAAAAAGAAAAAATCCGCCAAGCCCAAGTCGCCCGCGTGCCGCAGCGGCTGCAAGCCCGATACCTCGGCGCCGGCGCTCGATGCCGCGACTCCCGAAGATGCCGCCGCGCAAAAAGAGCTCGCTCTTCTCGCCCGCGACGTTCATCTCGGCACTCCCGGCTCTTTCGAAAAGCTCGCCACTTTTGCCAACAAGAATTCCGCCAGCGTTTGGGGGCAACGGGCGGCCCTCGCTCTGGGCTACGAGGAGTACTCCCACGCCCACGCGCAGCAAGCCCTCGTCTGGCTTCAGAAAGCCAAGGCCGACACGCTTCTGTACGAGTACACGCTCTTTTGGACCGCGCAAAGCGAGCATGCCCTGAATAAGAATGGCGCAGCGACTCAGGATTTCACCACGCTTCTGACGAACTACCCCAACACCGCCATCAAGGAGCAAGTGCTGGAGGCCTACGTGCCCGCGGCGGTGCAGATTGGCCGCCCGCAAGATGGTCTCGACGCGCTCGCCGCTTATCCCGCCACTTCCTCGAAGCCGGGCCTGCTGCTGGAGCGTGCCCGCGCCAACGAAGCCGCGCGTCACCTTGTGCCCGCCGCCAAGGATTACCAGACGCTGTACTATAAATTTCCGCTGGCCGATGAAGCGCACGATGCCGGAATCGCGCTGCCGCACTTGAACAAGGCGCTTCACAGCGAATTCCCCTACGCCACCGGAGAATTGCAGGACCAGCGCGCCCAGGACTTCTACGACGCGCACAAATGGAAAGAAGCGCGCACCGAGTACGAAAAGCTCGCGTCCATGTTGAAGGATCCGGCCAATCCCACGCGCCAGCGCGCTCTGGTGCGCATCGCGGAGTGCCGCCAGCATCCGAAACCCTCAATCAAGTTGCTTGCTTCGCTGAAAGTCAGCGATCCGGAAGCGGATGCGGAGCGCCTCTACATCCTTTCGCAGGCCGATCGCTCCGAGAAGCACGAAGCCGAAATGCTCGCGGCCATCGAAAAAATCTGGGAAAAGTATCCGCAAAGCCACTGGGCCGAGGAAGCGCTGATGGCCGGCGGGAATTATTACTGGGTGGAGCTGGAGCGCAGCAAGGCCCTCAGTTATTACCAGCGCGTCCTCGATGCTTTCCCTGCCGGCAAGAACGCCTACAACGCGGAATGGCGCACCGCCTGGGTCGCCTATCTCGATCGGCTGCCTTACGCGGACGACAAGATGAGCATTTTCCTGCGCAAATATCCTGTTTCCGCCGCCGCCGTGAACGCCCTCTACTGGCTCGGACGCAACGCCGAGCGCGGTGGAAATCCCGCCCATGCGCGCGCCTACTACGCGAAGGCCATTGAGCGGTTTCCCACCAGCTATTTCGCGGAGTATGCCGCGGCGCACCTGGAAAAGCTTGGCCCGGGCGAGCAGGATCCCGTGGACTTTCTCTCGCAAATTCCGCCTGCGCCGCCGCTGCGCCCGTTTGACGAAGCTGTCGCGCCAAACGTCGCCGAGCGCTGGAATCGCGCGCAAGCCCTGCGCACCATCGCGTTTGATGCTTCCGCCGAACTCGAACTGAAAGCCGCCTATGCTGCCACGGCCTCGCCGCGCTTCGTGGTCGAAGCCGCGCAAGCCGCCTTCGATCAGGGACACTTCGGCACGGGCATGGCCTATGGCCGCATGGCGGTCTCGAATTTCGATGCGCGCGCGTTCAAGGATGTTCCGGTGACCGCGTGGAAGGTGCTCTTTCCGCTGCCGTACGAAGCCACACTTCGCCGCGAAGCAGAGCGCAACAGTTTCGATGTCATGTTTGCTGCCGGCCTCATCCGCCAGGAATCCACCTTCCAGGCGGACGCCGTTTCTCACGCCAATGCCATCGGTCTGATGCAGATTCTGCCCAAGGAAGGCCGCCGCCTGGCCAGGGAGCGCAAAGTCCGTTACAACAGAACTTCGCTCTTCGATCCCGAGGTGAACATCGAGCTGGGTATGCTCTATATCGCCGAGCTCACGCGCACCACCGGCGCACCCGAATACGCCGCCGCTGCCTACAACGCCGGAGAGGAACACCTCGCCCAGTGGAAGGCGGAACGCACCTTCGAGGAATTTCCCGAATTCGTCGAATCCATCCCCTTCACCGAAACCCGCGAGTACGTCCAGATTGTTCTGCGCAACGCCACCATGTACCGCCTGCTCTATGGCGAACCCTCCAAAACCACGGTCTCCGCCGCCATCCGCTCACGCTAGTCGCAGTTTCACGCCGCGTTCCAGATTTGTCCATGTAGGGGCGCAGCACTGCTGCGCCCCATGTCCGCACAATCCCTGCGTTCTCTGCTTTTTTTGGAGTGCGGCGGCTCGCCGCCGCTTTTCCAAACCACAATCCAACCTCCCAACCGATCCCTGATCGCTGATATCTGATATCTGGGCCCTCCGCACTACTGCTCGTCTCCCCTTTGCTACAATCTATCCCCATGTCCACACCCGAAACCAACATGACGCACATCGCGCGCCGCATGCTTTCCGCCAAGGCCGAGCAATTCACCGAATCCGTAATCCGCGAAATGACGCGCCTGGCGCTGCAGCACAACGCCGTCAATCTTTCTCAGGGTTTCCCCGATTTCGCCGCGCCCGCCGAGGTCAAGGAAGCCGCGCGCCAGGCCATCTCCGACGACATCAATCAATATGCCATCACCTGGGGCGCCAAGCCCCTACGCGACGCCATCGTCGAAAAATTCGCGCGCACTCAGGGCATCACCGTCGATCCCGAGCGCGAAATCACCGTTTGTTGCGGCTCCACGGAAGCGATGATGTCCTCCATGATGGCCATCATCAATCCCGGCGACGAAACCGTGGTCTTCGAGCCCTTCTACGAAAATTACGGCCCGGACGCGATCCTTTCCGGCGCCACGCCGCGTTTCGTGAAGCTTCGCCCGCCCGACTGGACCTTTGACGAAAGGGAACTGGCCGCCGCTTTTGGCCCGCACACCAAGGCCATCATCCTCAACACGCCCAACAATCCCACCGGCAAAGTCTTCACCCGCGCCGAACTTGAATTCATCCGCGATCTCTGCGTGCGCTGGAATGCCTACTGCATCACCGACGAAATCTACGAGCACATCATTTACGACGGCGCCGAGCACATCACCATGGCCCGCCTGGACGGCATGCGCGACCGCACCATCGTCATCAACGGCATGTCCAAAACCTACAGCGTCACCGGCTGGCGCGTCGGCTGGGCCATCGCCCCGCCGGAAACCACGCAAGCCATCCGCAAGGTGCACGATTTTCTGACCGTTGGCGCGGCCGCCCCGCTGCAGCAAGCCGGCGCCCTCGCCCTCAAATCGCCGCAGTCCTACTACGACAAGCTGGCCGCCAGCTACGCCGCCAAGCGCGAGCGCCTCCTGAAAATCCTCATCGCCTCCGGCTTTACCGTCTACAAGCCCCGCGGCGCCTACTACATCATGACGGACATCTCCCGCTTCCATTTCGACGAGTCCAAATATCCCGCCGAATCGCGCGACGTTTCCTTCGCCAAATACCTCGTCGAACACATCGGCGTTGCCTGCGTACCCGGCTCCAGCTTCTACAACGACGCCGGCGACGGTGCTTCCCAAGTCCGCTTCACCTTTTGCAAAAAAGAGGAAACCCTAGCCGCCGCAGAAGCCCGCCTCGCCAACCTCCACGCGTAGAGTGCATACCAGGAGCTGCCCCGCTACCCGTTTCTCCCCTGTGCTAAAATCTCCCCTTCAAGGAAGGAATTCCACCGTGCCCCTCGAACTTCCCATCATTCCCGCGCAAACGAAGCTTGAATCCAATGCCGATGGCCGGGCCTTTGACATCTCGGCCACCTCCACCCGCACCTTCCTCTGCGAGCTCACGGTCACCGATCAGATTGAGCAGGAGTCTCTCGATGTATCTTTGTGGGGTTCCGCGGATGGCCAGGACTTCGGCAAGAAACCGTACCTGAAAATCCCGCAGCAATTCTATCGTGGCACTACCAAAATGGTTTTGGATCTCTCCCGGCGCCCGGAGGTGCGGTTTCTCCGCGCTCGCTGGGAACTCAACCGTTGGGGACGCGTTGCTCCCACGCCCATGTTTGTGGTTGGGCTGACGCTGACCGAAATTCCGCCGATGTCGCTAGACACCCCTACCAAACGGGCCGCTTTGGCTGTATCGTAGCGGACACTCAGCGGGCAGAAATTCACACCTTCTTGCTCGCACCTTTGTTTTCGATGTAGTTAAGGGGTAGGAAGCTATTGGTCGGTTGCCCTTTGGTGGTTAGCTTCCTACCCCGCGAGTGGTCTTGCACATATAGACGAGGCTACCCACAAAAAAGTTTCCTGCCCTCAATAAGATTAATTGTCAATTTGAAGTAATCTCTCAGGGCGGAATATGCATTCCCATAGTCTCGCCTGACAATGGTCCAAAAAATTCCCGCGTTACTCTTTACCCCACCGCAATCGTATCCAAATAACGCGCCACCGAGGCCTTCCACCGGAATTTCTCTGTAATGGCCTGCTGTAACGATTGTGCCGCCGCAGGCTCCCCGTGTGTCAGGTACACCTGCTTCGGCGGCACCTGCAGCGCCGTCAGCCACCGCAGCAACTCGCTCTTCCCCGCGTGCGCCGAAAATTGTCCCATCTCCACGATCTCTGCCAGTACGGGAACGACCTGCCCGAACAGGCTCAAGGTCTTCGCCCCTTCCTGCAAGGCGCGCCCCCGCGTACCCTCGGCCTGGAATCCTCCCAGAATCACGGCGTTTCGCGCGTCCCCCAAGCGCTGCGCCAGGTGATGCAGCACGCGCCCGCCGGTCACCATGCCGCTTGCAGAGATGATGATGCACGGGGTCTTCACATTGTTGATCTGCTTGGACTCTTCCGCGCTGCGCGTCAGGTGGAATTCGTGCACGCTCAAGGGATCGCCGCCGTTCTGTTCGTCGCGCGCAAACAGCAGGTCGTGATCTTCCTTGTGCTTCAGGTAAAGATCCGTGGCGCTCAGCGCCATCGGGCTGTCCACGTACACGGGAACCTTCGGGATGCGCTGCAGATTTTCCAGTTGCCGCAGGTAGTACATAAAGGTTTGCGTGCGCCCGATCGCAAACGCGGGAATCACGATGGACCCGCCGCGTTTCACCACGCGATTCACCACATCGCCCAGCAGCGCCAGGGGATCGCCGGCTTCATGCTCGCGGTCGCCATAGGTGGATTCGCACAGGAGCAAGTCAATCTGCTTTGTCACCGGCGTAACGGGATCGTTCAGGATCGGCTGATCGTAGCGGCCAACGTCCCCGGAAAACACGATGACCATCTTCTTCCCGTTCTCCGTAATGGTCAGCTCCAGGCTGGAGGATCCCAGAATGTGGCCGGCGTCATACGACTCCACGCGGAATTCCGGCGAAATGTCGAAGCCGCCGTTGCGCGGCATCGGCTTCAGCAGCCGCAGCACCGGATCAACGTCGTCCGATGTGTAGAGGGCCCGCGGCTGCGGGTGCTTGCTCCACTTGTGCTTGATGGCGTCCTGTGTTTCTTCTTCCTGCAAGTGCCCGGAATCCTTCAGCAGGAGTTCCGCCAGCTCGATCGTCGCTGGATTGGCAAAGATCGGCTTGCGAAAGCCATCGCGCACCAGCACGGGCAGCCAACCGGTATGGTCCAGATGCGCGTGCGTCAGAACCGCGTAGCCGATCGTGTTCAGATCCACCGGCAGCGGATTCCAGTTGCGCTCCTTTAAGTCATCCGTGCCCTGAAACAACCCGCAATCCACCAGCAATTTCTTGCCGGCCGCTTCCACAAGATATTTGGACCCCGTTACGCAACCTGCCGCGCCCAGAAATGTAAGTTTCGCCATGATGCCAGCATTCTACCGGAACGCCGCCGCCCCCCGCGATGAAAAACCTGCAAAACTGTGACCCGACGTTCCATGCTTTCGGTTGGCGCAAAGCGCCTCGGCGAGGCTCCCGGCGGCTCCAGCAAGCAATCAATCCTGCAATTCTGCGTGGCCCGCTGCTCCGGGCGCTCACCAATCTGTGGTAAACTTTTGGAAGTTCCTCCAGTGGGGCCGTGGCGCAGTTGGGAGCGCGCCTCGATGGCATCGAGGAGGTCGTGGGTTCGAATCCCATCGGCTCCACCAATTGAAGAATCCAAAGAACTTACCGTAGAAAACCGCTAACTGTTACCAGGTACTGTTGCCAGCTCTGCATTTTCCTCTTGCATTCAAACATGAATCTTTCACGCTTTGCGAGGAAAACGGATATGGCCCATTACACTCTCATCGCACGCACCAACGCGGGTGACGGCAAATTTCCCTTCGTCAACGTGCAGTTCTCGAAGAATCATCGTCCGATTCCGATTGAAGGAGCGACCTACTACCTCCGTCCGAGCAGCACCGGCAAGCGCACGCCAATCAAGATCGGCAAAGATGTCGCCGTTGCTCACGCTGCCCTGATCCGAATGGAGGACGGCCAACCCCTCGAATGCATTGCTGCGTTGCACGCTGGACCGCCTTCCAGTATTTCCACCGCCGCGCCTCGCAGGAGGGTCGCCGAAGCCGCGCGAGAGTACATTGAGCGCAGCAAGCAGAAATCGCGCAGGACCTACTTGGGTTATCGTGTCGCCGTCAATCTGTTCGTCGCAAGCTGTAAGAAGATTTATTTCGACCAAATTTGCCGCGACGACATGCTCGACTTTCTGCACGACTTGCGGACTCGTCCATCGAGAGAGATCGGCCAGCCAATCGGCGAGTCAACTGTGTTCAACTACTTCCTCAAGACTATGGTCTTTCTCAACGACCGTGGCATCGGGAAGTATGTGGCGAGGGAAGATTGGGTGCAGAAAAAGGACTGGCCCGTCAACGTGGACAAACGGAACAAGAACAAGAAATATGCAACCTACACGGAGCAGGAGGTCGCGGCCATGATCCAGGTCGCGGACAGTGTCGAGGAAGCTCTCACCCGCTTTCTCGTGGGGACCGGCTTCCGCATCGGAGAAGCTGCGGTCGCGGAGTGGATGGACATCAATTGGGAGGACAAGACCGTCTCGGTTCGCTTCAAACCGAAATTCGGCTTCAAGCCCAAAGACTATGAAGAGCGGAACATCGCCCTTAGCGATACGCTGCTCGCCTGCCTCAAGCAGTATCGCGGCAAAGCGCCGAATGATGCATTGATTTTCCCATCGCCCGCGACACAGACGGTGGACAAGCACCTAGATCGAATCATCAACCGTCTCATCGACAAGGCGAACGATGGCGGTTACACGGTTAAGAAACCGAAGAAGCCCTGCCACGCCTTTCGCGTGTTGTACGCCACGCGGCGGCATCAGCACGGCGTTGACATCGAAACCTTGCGGCAAGAACTTGGGCATTCCGACATCACAACCACTCAAATCTACTTGCGCTCGGCGAACAGAAAGTCCGATAGACATCGCGCTCGCATCAACGAAGCGGACAGGTTCTCTCTGGCGGCGACCTGCAAGCCTTTCCCCCGTCTCGCAGTTACCGACTCGTCGCGCAAAGAGGAGATTGCTTGTATCCAATAATGGATGTATAATGCTCCATATATGGAGAAGTGTGAGGAGGGCAGCATGGCGACCGTCAATCAACTAGGCGCAGGGATTGCCTGGGAAAAGCCAGCCGATCTTTCCAGCAAGGATGTACTGAAGCGATTGGGACCTTCGGCAGTGAAAGCGTTCTTGAAAATCCGTGAGCTTTGGGAATTGCGCGATGAAGACGCCAGACAATTGCTGGGAGGCATCTCAAATGGTGCATTTTACGAATTGAAGAAAAAGGCGCGCGGCACTCTTGACCAGGACCGGCTGACGAGGATTTCTATTCTGACCGGGATCTTCAAAGGGCTAAACATTCTCTACAGCAAGAAGCTCGCCGACCGTTGGGTTCAGTTGCCAAATGAAAATCCGATGTTTGAAGGGGAGACTCCTTTAACCTACATGATCAAAGGTGGGTTGCCCGCGATGTTGCGCGTGCGGCAACTTCTGGATTCTCGTCGTGGCGGGCGATAAGTTGCTACCCCGCGTTTCCGATGTTCTTCGTGACGACACGCATCGTTTAATCCCCTCACGATATAGCGACCCGGGCGAGAGCGTTCTTACGCGGCTGACTGAAGATGCCGAGGACTTGAACGCGCTTTTCGAACTTGAGGGAGCTACAAACGACCGCCTACTCGGAGAAGCTGGCCTGCTTCCGGGTATTACGGTTCGGGAACTGGTCTTTGGCCTTTCTTACTCGCATATTGTCAACGCCGCATTCACGCATGCCAGCCCCTTCGGAAGCCGCTTCAACGGGCCCGAACGCGGCGCGTGGTACGCGGCATTCACCCGCGCAACCTCGGAGCTGGAAGTGGCATACCACAAAAGCAAGGAGCTGCAGGAGATCAGCTGGCAAGAAAAGGAGACGTTTACTTACGTCGATTTCCTCGCTGATTTTCGGGGCACGTTTCACGACATCCGCAACGACACACGCTTTGGAAATTGTTTGGACGCAAACAGCTACAGCACATCACAACATTTGGCCAGAGAACTTCTAGAGGCAGGGTCAGCCGGGGTCGTTTATCCGAGCGTTCGGCACAAAGTCGGAACATGCATCGTATGTTTCAGGCCCGCGCTCGTGAACAACGTCCGGAAAGGCTCGTCCATCTCCATCACTTTTGAAAACGCACTTGCTGTTCCCGAAATTCGAGAACTCTAAGGGCAACAATTAACCAAGCTCGGTCGCCCACCTCGCGAGAAGCGAAAGACTTCTTAGATTTCTTCCGGTTTTCACGGTCTTTTTCGCATTTACTTTAGCCGTTATTTTGGCGCGCAGAACGTTTAGGAGGGTTCCCACTAGATTTTTGAATCGGTCGTATTCTCGCGTTCTTAAAGAGTATTCGTTTTGATTCTTCGTCAAGCTTTTCTTTTATCTCCTTGATGCCCGCTCTTTGCAATTTTACGCCCCGCCCTCCAAACGAATCCAAATCCAATATCAATTCCATCGACTTCCTTCGCTTGTGGCCCGCCGATTCACGCTCGACAATCTTAAAATTTTCGTAGGCAAGCAAATCTGCGGGTTGCAGAGGAATGCAATCCTCCCAACCCATCGGTGCAATTGTGGTGAACCGCTCACGGTGTATCAGTGTTTCATCATTCTTCATGTGGTTGAAGGCTTCCAGAAGAACCGCATCGTGGGCACTTCGGTCATGGATGAGGGCAATTCGGTCTTTTATGTATCTGGGGTCGCTGAGAATTTTTTCAGCGATGTACTTCATTATATGAGTAAGTAGAAAAACATGAGCCAGTCCATATGGGTTTCCCTTCGCTTCAGGAAATTCGGCAATCAAGTCTCGAATGTCCAAGGTATATGAAATAATTACCAGCGGATGGCGTTGAAACACCTTTATCAAGCACGACATGAACTCAATTTGTTCCGGTACGGTCCATCCCTTAAACTCTTTCAAACGAGAACTGCAATCGGCAGCGTGGTACCTCGACAATTCCTTTCTTTTTTCAGCCTTCAACTGTTTATTCCTTTTTTCTAAGCAGTTTAACCACGCCCATTCAACCCACTGCCACATCGATCCGTGACCTATGAGACAGGATAAAGTGAAGAGACGGGACTCGGCACTTCCGCTATCGTCGATGTATCCAGCGAGCACGGCAAACAATCTAGCATCAAATGCTCGATACCCGAGCATCCGCAAAGTTCCTGGGCTGGATTGCCGAAGCGCCTTTTCTCACACGGACCCCACCTGTGAGCATTACTATTCGCTGGCAAAGTAAAAGTGGCGACCTTGCTCTGATTGGTCAGCTATTCTGCTGCCCAAATGAGAAGGTAGTTGACCATCACTTACGCACCTCACGCTGCGCTAGGAACAGTTCCACAGCGGCAAGCCGGAACCGAAGACGGTTCCCAACCCGGATGTAGTTCAGAAGTTTTCGGGAGACCCAACGACGGATTGTCTTGGGCCTGAAGCCTGTGAGACTGGCCAATTCATTTGTGCTCAAAAGAACGTTCGGATCATGCTCGTCGAGCAGATGCTGCTTCGACAACCTGAACGCCCCTTTTGTCTCCGCCGGATTTTCTGCTTGTTCTGGCTGATTGTGGCCGTTCACGCGGGATGAGTCTGGGCTCAATAGCGCCCTCCGAACAACCTCTGCTTCCGGCGGAAGCTGGTTGTAACGAACGACCTTGTCTGCCTGCTGTACGAGAATATAGTCGGACATCTCGCGTCCAGTCTGCTCACGATACACTCGGTTCATTTCAGTTCGCGAACGACCTGCTACTCTCGGTGCCCATTTCTCGAATGCCTTGACCAAGCCCTTGCCCGCAAGCCCTTGTTGTCGCAACACGCCCAGGAGTATCTTTGCTTCCCACAGAGGAGACACACTCCATTTACCTCGCGAGCGGCGATGCTCCGCTTCGCACGCCTCGATTCCTTCATCGGCTTGCCTTTGGTTGCTATTTGATTTCGAGACGACCCTCACCGCGGACTCCCTATGGCTGAGAGGCAACTCGAAAACTCTCATCCTCGGTGGAAAGCACGCTTCGTATCTGACCTTCGAATCGCTGCCTTCTTCGACTTCGACTCCTGCGGACGAATTCACCACTGTGCGCGAGCCAAGTACTCGTAGCGAGTCTGGGGTCTGGCGCCGGTCGAGTTGGGTGCTGCGATGTTTCATGGGTTTTCAACAATGGAAGTCTAGAACCTTGAGACGGCCTTCTGCAGAATCTCCTTGCTTTAGGTAGGCGACTTGGCCTACTATATGAGTTACAGTCTATATGACTGTAGGAGAAGATGTCAACCATAATGTCGATCCTCAAGAAGAAACCCCGGCATGAGGTTATCTCGATTCGACTCAGCGAAGACCGCCTCAAACTGTTAGAGCGCTACCAGAAGGTTCTCAGTGAACAACGGGGACGCGAGGTGTCCCTGGGAGAGGCCGCCTTCCTCGTTATCGAGGAGCGCGTCGAAGGGATGGACCGGGAAACAGCCCGTCATGAAATGCTCAGCACGCCGACCGATTCGCTCTATCGCATTCGCAAGAAGTGGGAATCGCAGCACACGCTGTCTGCCCCCGAGTGGGATGTTCTCGCGCAGTACGTGCAGATCGGCACAGAGGAAGAAGCTCAGGAGCCGCCACTGCTTTGGCCCGCGATTCCATCCAGAGAGTCATACCTCAAGTTACTCGACGCCTTCGAAGCCGTCTATCAGAACCGTAGGAAGCATGCCTCGAAGCACGCCTGGTATTACTTCGGAAACCTTGGCGGCCACTTCACAGAAGTTCGACTCTCCGATGATGACGCCGAACAGAGACATCAAGCAGTTCTGAAGCAAATTTCACATCGCAAGGAGCTGCTGAAGTCGGTGGAGAAATGGCAGAACCCCGGCACAATTGGACGATGCTTCCTAGCCGCAATTAGTGATGAAGGAGTCGAGAGCACTAGACTCGATCAAATCCTTGCCCCGTACTGGCCGACGCTCTGGGGCCTCGCCGCTCGGGGCCATTGGGTGCGACATGACCGCCAGCCCGTGCGACCAACGGGTCCAAACGAAGATGATTTTCGCCGCCGAATCATCTTGCCTAAGCCGCTCAAGGTCGATGACGTGAAGCTCTCGTTTACGACGACAGGTTGCCCGGAGCTTGGCGTGTATATCGACTTTGGCCCAACACGCCGAGTGAACTATCTCATTGCTCGGTACCCCGACCTGGCCGAGTTCCGGGCCATGCTCGAAGGATGGTCGGCTAAGAATTCTTGGAACGGCAGGCATTTCCTCACGACGCTGTCCGAGGAGAAGGGGCCAACGTTCACGCTTTGGCTTCGGCAAAACGATGTAGGTATCGACTTCACCGAGAACGAATGGAGCGCCCTGCGCGAACTGTTCCAGAAGGCGTGGGTGATCCCCGAGCTTCAGCGGTGGGTGCAGGAGCTGCAACTGGAGTATGGCGAACAGGGTTGATCGCGCGAATCGTGGGTTCAAGCCGCGTTTTGCGGGGAGCGGTGCCTACGGCACCGGGAGTTGGGCTGACACGTCACCCCCAAACGGGTGCCGCATAGCAACCACGGTTGCTATATGGGAACTTGCTGAAAATCGAGCGGCTTACAGCAAGCCACTTCACACAGAGCGCGGCACAGCAACTTTTGGTTCCCATATGGGAACTTGTTGATTTTATGGGGTGAATTCCGTGCCCGCACTTCGAACCAAATCCGTCAGCACCAAAGTCACTGACGAGGAATATGCGCAGTTTGAAGCCCTAGCGGGCGAGCAAACCATCAGCGAGTGGGCCCGTGATGTTCTGCTCAAGGCGACCAAGCCGAATGCAGGCGAGCAAACGGTCCTGGCCGAAGTCTTGGCCTTGCGGACGATCCTGCTAAACGTCCACTTCGCTGTATCACAAGGGCAAACGCTGACCGCAGAAGACATGCGGCAGCTCATCGAGCGGGCGGACCAGAACAAGTTGAGCAAGGCGCAAGAGCGCCTTGCCGAAGCAACAACAGGGGGTATGCCATGAAACAGAAGTGGGGCCGAGAGGACGATGCGGGAGACTTTCCGAGCGACCGGGCGGTATGGAGTATCGGGGCGTTCTGCGTTGCTCTGCTCAGTGTGTTCGCTATCGCTGGTCACCGCTACATGCGGGTGTGGACGCCGCTCCAACGGCATTACCTACTGACTTACGCGGGGACGCCAGTAGCAGGAGCGTTTCGGACGGATGCCCCGTACACGCTGTTGATGGTGGTAACGCGGAAGGGTGCACGGCTGGCACTCGACAACGAAGTAGAGCCCTTCGTGACAGAGAAGGGCGAGAGCACATTCACGCTAACAGAAGCGGCCATGAAGACCGGCGACTTGAAGCTCGAATGGCAGCGTGCACGCTATGACAATGCGAAGCTGTATGAGTTCCTGGGGCACTGGATTTACCAGGACCAGACGCTCACCGATCTCGCAAAACCGGCGCTGTGGGGTGGCTTAGGTGTGTTCCTTGTGAGTCTCGTCGTGGCGATTCCGAAGGACGCGGCGCGAAAGAGAATACGCAAACATGGACGGCGGCTGAAAGGCCCGGAGCTTGTGACAGTGCGTGCATTCAATCGCCGCAACCGTTCAGACGGTATCGGCTTCTTGCAGCAGCAGAGCTTCACGCAAAAAATACTCCGCAGGAAAGCTTGGCTGTGCCTGCCACGCGAGATTGAATCGAGCCACATTCTGGTTATGGGTGATTCGGGCAAAGGCAAGAGTGCGCTTATCCGCCAAATCTTGTTGCAGATCGAGGAGCGCGGTGAGATGGCCATCGTGTACGATCCCGCGACGCCCGCCGACTACGTGCCCTACTTTCTTACTCCGTCGCGCGGCGATTTGATTCTCAATCCGCTAGACCAGCGCATGCCCTACTGGACTCCGGGGGATGAACTGAGGCAAGGGGCCGATGCTCTCACATTGGCCGCGTCGCTGTTTCCCGACCGACACAACGAGAATTCGTTTTTCGTAGAGGCCCCACGGAAAATCTTCGCGCACTTGCTCAGTTTCCATCCGACGCCGCAAGAGTTGGTTTGGTGGATGTCGCACCCGGAAGAGATCGACCGAAGAGTGAAAGGAACGGAGTACGCGGCAATGATCGACCGAGATTCGCCGCCACAGCGCAACGGCGTGCTTGGTTCGCTGAGCATGGTAGCCGACGCCATGAAGCTGCTGCCGAGTGAAGCGGAGACGAAGGGGCGTTGGAGCACGCTCGAATGGTCAAAGGAGCGGCGCGGCTGGCTGTTCCTCACCAGCGCGCCGGACACCCGGAAGCGCCTCGCGCCGCTCATCAGTTTGTGGCTAGACATGCTCGTGCTGCGCCTAATGAATCAGGGACGCATGAGTCCGCGTCCGGTGTGGTTCATTCTGGACGAACTGGCGACCTTGCAGCGGTTGCCTCAGTTGCACACGGCGATCACAGAGAACCGCAAATCCAACAATCCGGTCGTGCTGGGTTTTCAGGGACGCAGCCAGTTGGAAGTGCGTTACGGGCACGAATCGGAAGCGATGATGTCGCAGCCCTCGACGAAAATCTTCCTGTGCACGAGCGAGCCGCACGCAGCGAAATGGATTAGCGACACGATAGGAGAACAAGAGATCGAGCGGATACGAGAGAGCCGCACAAATGAGCAGTTCCCACAATCGCGCAAGTCGAAGGGCTATAACCTCGAACGCGAGATCAGGCCACTGGTGATGGCAAGCGAGATCAGCGGTCTCGAAAAGATGCACGGTTATCTCAAGTGCGGAAACCTCGTGGCGCGGATGAGCCTCCCGTACATCGAGGTTGAAAGCAAAGAGCCGCAATACATCGAGCGCCCGGCACAGCAGCCAACCGAGGAACCGCCGAAGGTCGCAGCGGCCGTGGCTGGGGCAGGCAAGCCATTGGGGAATGGAACATCAGGGCAGAAACTCGTACCCAATGAACAGCAACAGAGTGCGGAACAGAGAATCCAACGAGAGCCAGTGCACACGCAGAGAGACTTTTTCGAGTAGGCCAACACATGCTGACCATCTCCAAACCTCTGAGCGCAGGCCAGGCGCAGACGTATCACGCCGAAGAGTTTGGCAATGCCCGGGAGAACTACTACACCCAGGCAGAGCAGATTCGTGGGGAGTGGCACGGAAGGCTCGCCGAACGGTGGGGACTACAGGGCGAGGTTCGCGAAGAGCATTTCCAGCGGCTCTCCGAAGGACAACACCCGATCACTGGGGAGCAACTAGTCCGCCGCCAAGCGGCCAGAGAATACATGAACAGGCGCGGCGAAAAGGTAAGCGCGATGGAACACCGCGCAGGATGGGACGCGACGTTTTCAGCCCCGAAGAGCGTATCGTTGACCGCCCTGGTAGGTCGAGATGACCGTGTACGAGAAGCGCATCGAGAAAGCGTTGGCGTCGCACTTGACGAGCTAGAGCGATATGTCCAGGCCCGCATCGGCGGGAATCTTCCGGCAGAGACGACCGGCAAATGGATAGCGGCGAAGTTCGAGCACGATAGCGCAAGGCCCGTAGCCGGTTATGCCGCACCACAACTGCATACGCACGTTGTCTTTTTCAATCTTACCAAGACCGACGACGAGGACGCACACGCGCTACAGCCACGGGAACTGTACAAGACCCAGCAGTATGCGACGGCAGTGTATCGCTCGGAACTGGCCCATCGGTTGAAAGAACTTGGCTACGAAATCGAGCGCGGCGAGAGCAACCAGCCGGAAATCAAAGGCTACAGCAAAGAGTATCTGGAGGCATCGAGTCCGCGCCGCCAGCAGATCGAGGAACATCTCGCAAAGGAAAACCAGCGAGGAGCAGGCGCGGCACAGGTCGCCGCGCACCAGACACGAGAAGGAAAGCTCGAGCTCTCACACGAAGAGATGCAAGACAGGCACAAAGCAATGGCAGCGCACTTCGGCAACCAACCAGAGCGGGTTGTCAAAGCCGTACGGGAGCACGGAGAGCGATTACAGCAAGCACCCGAAGAGAAAGCCATCAGCCAGGCCGTTGCCTACTCAAGAGAGAAAAATCTGGAGCGTGAAGCAGTGGCCGAGGAGCGCGAGCTGCTGAGGGATGCACTGAAACGCTCAATGGGTGACGCCACGGTTGCGGAGGTTAAAGCGGAGTTCGAGAAACGCGTGCAAGCGGGCGAGTTCATCGAGACGAGCAATCGCGCGCCGGGCCGCGCGTTCACCACAAGTGAGATGATCGACCACGAACGCAACACCATCCACGCGATGCGCGCGGGGCAGAACCAACACGAACCAATCGCGAGGTTCGAGACACGCCGAGACATCGTGCAAAACCACTCCCATTTGAGCGAGAGCCAGCGCGCGGCGGTCGAGCAAATCCTGTCGAGCCGCGATCAGGTGACGGCGCTTGAAGGCGTCGCGGGCGCTGGGAAAACTACTTCTTTAGTTGCGATCCGCGAAGCCGCCGAGCGAGAGAGCTATAAGGTGGAAGGCTTCGCGCCGACATCGCGCGCAGCGCAAAAACTCGGAGAAGCGGGAATCGAATCGAGCACCTTGCAGCGGCATCTGACACGGAGCGAAGAGCAGCACGACGGGCAGAAGCGGCTCTACGTTCTCGACGAATCGAGTCTGGCGAGCACAAAACAAATGAACGCGTTTCTGCATCGTCTAAAGGAAAACGATCGCGTCCTGCTGGTAGGTGACACACGCCAGCACGAAGCGGTCGAAGCGGGCCGACCGTTTCAGCAGCTCCAAGAAGCGGGGATCGAGACCGCGCGACTTGACGAGATCGTGCGGCAGAAAGACCCGGCACTCAAAGAAGTGGTGGAGCAACTCTCGCGTGGCAATGTGAGAGAAGCAATCGAGCGACTGGACACGCAGGGCCGCGTGCATGAAATCCCCGACCGCGACGAGCGGCTAAGGGGAATCGCAAACGACTATGCGACTAGACCCGAAGGCACGCTAGTGGTCTCCCCTGACAATCAATCCCGCCGCGAGATTAACGAAGCGATCCACCGGACGATGCAGAGCAAGGGCCAGGTGGGAACAAAAGAACACAAGCAACGAGTGCTTGTGGCTCGACAAGAGATTACCGGGGCGGACCGGCAGTGGGCAGCGCAATACGAACCGGGTGACGTTGTGCGCTACACGAGAGGCAGCAACACGCACGGCATCGAGGCGGGAGAGTATGCCCGCGTCGAGCACGCGAACGAGAAAGAAAATCTAGTGACGGTGAAACGCGTGAACGGCGAGCAAGTGAGTTACGATCCGCGCCGGTTGCACGGCGTAACGCTCTACCGCGAGACAGAACGCGCATTCAGCGTAGGCGACCGCGTGCAGTTCACCGCACCGAATCGGGAGCGACACATCGCGAACCGCGAGCTAGGCACCATCGAAAAGATCGACGATAGCGGCAACCTGCAACTACGCCTCGACTCAGGCCGGACCGTCGCATTCAACATTAAAGAGAATCCACATCTCGACTACGGCTATGCAGTGACGAGCCATAGCAGCCAAGGTCAAACCGCCGACCGCGTGCTTGTTCACGTGGACACGGAGCAGGCAGGAGAAAGGCTCGTGAATCGCAGGTTGGCGTATGTGGCGGTATCGCGCGGACGCTACGATGCGCAAATCTACACGAACGACAAGACCAGTCTTGCCGAAAGGCTAGTACGCGACGTGTCGCACCGATCCGCAATCGAACCGAGCCGTGAATCCGAATCCTCAGCGCGCGAGTTCGAGCCGTCGTCCCAACCACGCCAAATGCATGAGCACACGCAGGCAGTTGGTCAGGGCATCAGCAGGTAGACCCCGATTCCCTCCGCTCTCGCCGTTGTCAAGGTCAGGCCCGCTGACGCGGCTCGCTGTGGCCCCTGAGAAATGTTGCCTATATGCATTCGGGATTCACGTACCACTCACGCGCGCACAAGCTATCTGTTGTGACTTGATAGCCTGCCTTCTCGAATCTTTGACGAAGCTCATCTACGTGTGAAAACCCGCAGAGAACTAGGATATTGCTGGCTTCATCCGCCTTGGTGAGCGTGCGCCAGAGCATGTATTCTTCACGGATTGCGTCCGACAGGACCCGCACAACCCTCGAACCGACCGGAATCCCGCCGCTAAAGATCGGTTCGTGACGTTCACACAATTGCTCGTCGGCTATTCCCAGAGCCTCGCGAGCGGCAAGCGACATTTCAATTGGTTCCCAACGGATGTCGAGCGAACTCGCAACGGATTTTGCTATCGCATTTATCTCTGGGTAGGTCTCCTCGCCTATGAATTCAATGTGGCGTTTGTACACTAGTGTCCGCAGCAGCTTCTCAAATTCAGATTTTTCTTCTGTTGTGCGTCTGCCGTCAACGGTCTGAATTTCGTGGTCTATGCCCAGAATATGGACGTTGTGTGTCATGGCCGTGGATTCGAACTACGAGTGGTTTTCAGGAGCGACTTTCTCGTTGCAACCTTGAGCTACGTGATCCGCATGCGGTGTGACCATCCGCGCTGACAAGGAAACCAGTGCCCTGTGCTATGGGCTTATCGTTGGCCGCCGTGACGATAGTTACGATTGCACCGTTCGCAGCTTTGGCTATCGACGGGATGTCCTTACGGGGTAGGGTTGACTGAGCATCAGCCTTCACCGATGCAAATCCAGTCAACAGGGCTAAGGCTAGATATTTTATTTTCATTGCTTCCTACCCCGTCGTTAGCGACGGATGCCATCCATCAGCATTTACTCGCAGCTCCTCAACTTGCTAATACGCGACATCCGCTGCGACGTTATTTCAGCTTGAAGCTGTTGAAGAATTTGACGGCCTCATCGGATGACAATTCGTTCGGTTCGGCCAAAGTCTGCAACATCCATAAACGCCGTTGGCTCTTTGACCATCCGACGACCATGTGTGCCTCATACATCGTGCATTTGTGGCACTGCACTGTCTCACTGCCCTGACCGAATCCACGAACAACAGCCAAGACTGCGGGCAATGTATCAAGTCGGCTGGCTTCTTTCTTAATGGAATATCCGGGCACGAACATATTGTTGTAGCGGAGATCAATCTGTGCGTCCGGTGTAATCGGTTCGAAGCGGTCCGGAAAATCGCAATAGGCCACACTGAGCCGGGCATCGTTTGACATGATGCCTTGATGATTAGTCCAGACGAGTGGCGGGGTGCCTTTACTTGTTATCTGGTTGACTTGCACCACCGTACCAGGCGGGAAGATCGCCGAAAAAGCTGGCGACTCATAGTGGACCGAAGTCTGGGCTGTTGGTGTCAAGGACGCGCTCGCGACCGATTCCGTTTGCGGCGAGTGGCACGACGGGAGCGTGGCGGTAAGGGCCAGAGATGCAATTAGAAGTGAGCGTTTCATTTTTGTTCTTTTCCCAGCCACACTACTTTCCAATAGCTCTTTCCAGCCAGCCTTGTTTCTTCCACGGTCCATCCTGAACTGAGGTCGTTGATTGCCTTGCACAGGGTATCGGCAGATTGTCGGTCTGGTAGAAGAGCACCAGCCTCGTATGGGCCGGGCACAGGCGTAAACCCGCTAAAGCTAATCGCTCTTTTCATCCGTTCTCCCCTTCTCCGAGTGCAATTAGAGCTTTCGTGTAAACCTCGTTGCCCAATGCATTCTCATTTACTGCTCGATGTAACGGAATGTCGTGTCGATCACTTATTCTGCGGTCCGGCGTCCACATGTAGGGGCGCGGGTTCGGGTGCGTCAGGACATGAACGCGAGCTGCCGTCCCGCTGCGGCAATGTCATGTCAGGGAAAGACATGCATCCCCACTTCGTCAGCTTGGCGAAGAGTGAGTCATAGTACATTTGCGCATCTTTCTTATTTCGACGTGGGTCACTTCTAAAGTCCTCCGACAGGACTGAAAACGCCTTCTCCACTTCCGCCTTCGATTTTGCAAGGGTGCATTTCTCTGCACTCGGGTTGACCAAACAGAACGCTTTCGTGTACTCGATTACGTCGGCGCAAGCTTTTGGTTTCCCTTCAGAATCCGTTATGCTGCCCTTTGGGTTCTGCCGGCAATAGATGAAATCAACTGTGTCTTTGGCTTCTCTTTCCTTTTTTTCTTCTGCGAGCAGTTCCTTTATCACTTCCGCCGAAAGTTGTGGGGGCTGCTGAACGTTCTGGGCGTTCTGGTTCCGATTGGCGTCAGCCTTTGCACGGCGCTCAGCCAAAGCCTTATTGATACCCTCCCAAGCACCGCCACTCGGTGGAGGATCGGTCTTCGTCGTCGATGTGCAGTTGACCATCTGACCGTTGACATAGCAATTTGTATCGGTCGTGCTCTGCTGGCCAAACACGGGCCATGCCGTCACGCATAACGCCACAGCTATCATTACCGACCTCATCGCTTCCTCCGCGGGGTTCATTCACGCGACCCCGGTCAATTGCTCCAAGAATTCCCACTTTCAAGGATCGCTGTAGCGTTGAATTTAGGCGATGGTACGTTCCGTATGAGTTAACGGCACTAAGGAATAGATTTAAGCTGCTTAAAATGTAGAGGCCTTGCCGCCACAGAGTGTAACAGCATGACGAAGAGCCTTGACGAACCGCTCAGCGTAGGGTGACGGAAGTTCCCAAAGGAGGTCGGTGGTTTGGATTACGAGTGCTGGTTCCCATCCCCTGTCGCCCACAGCCTCATTTACTGATTTCGTTTTGTCGGTAGTGTGCACACGAACGGTGCTCACGGGCCCTCCACCAATTTCAGGAGCACTATCGTCAGATGTAATGGAGGTTGGGTCGAGGTCTCCCAGATTGACCTGTTCCCTGGAATGAAAGGTTTCCTCCTCTCCTTTCTGCACTTCTCCTTTCCACGTTTCATAAACGAAGGTCACCTGGCAGCCCCTGAGTTCAGTAATTAGATTGACATGATTCGCGAATGTCCCGTCCGCGCCCAGATATTGTGTTTTACCCTCGTCGTCCTTGAGCGTGTTTTGAATCCACTGCAGCGTTTTCAGAATTTCGGGGCTAGTCTTCGGTGCAGGGTGGGGATGCTTTGCCGCACCGAGTAACACATCATCAGTGATGTCCAAAACGTCTGCTACGTCGGAGGTGTTAGTACTACCCAACGGGCGGTAACGCAACTCGCTATCTCCCCGGACCATAAAATCTTCACTGAAGTGCTTACCAACCTTATCTGGCAGATACATGCATTCATTTTGAGTCATTGGCCTGCCCAACTTATCCGTGTCGCGGTTCCAGGCCAGAGCTTCACGACACTGTGCTGTGAGCTGGTGGCCTTTATACTCGATGATGTAGGTTTCACCCTTGCGCGCGCGAACGTAGTAAGACGGTGGTGGCGGTGGCAACGCCGATGGTTTGCCACCGCAAAGATTTACTGCATGACGAAATGCCTCGGCAAACTGGTCTCCATACGCCGGATACCCAAAAAAGAATGCGATTTCGGAAACATTCTCGTGTTCCCCGGTGGTAGACAACACTTTGACAGAATTCCGCTTGTTTGTTGTCAAAGCCCCAAAAAGAGTCTTAGGTTTGTCCTTTGAATCTCGATCAAAGACTACAGTCGCCGGATCGATGTCATTGAGATTCAAAAAATCTTCGGCGCGCCACTCTTCGCCGCCCTTATCAACTCCTCTGACGGTAAAGTGAGCGCTGCAGCCAGAAAAGTCGGTTAATTCAGCGGAGAATGTTCCGCCTTCCGGTAGGGGACTCGTCCCTTCATCGCGTAAAGAATTTTGCATCCACCGCAACGTATCCTTTAACGACGACTTTGAAAATGAAGGGGTTGCTTCTGCATGCGTTGTTTCCGACTTGATCGGTTCATGCCTTGTTTCGGACTTGACCGGCTCGGTCTCATTTGGCAAATCCTCAAGCTTCGCAGCTTTTTCCGAAAGCAAACGCTGCGCATCATTGATTGGAATTGCAAAATTGAGACTCTCTCCACCTTCGAGAATCAAGGCATTAATGCCGACGACTTCGCCAGACATGTTAAAAAGCGGACCGCCGCTGCTGCCACGTGAGATTGGCGCGGTGATCTGCAAAAGCTTGCCATCTTCTTTTTCATCGGTTCTGATTCCGCTCAAGATGCCGTTGGAGACCGTAAGTTCCAAACCAAGTGGATTGCCTATCGCTACGACCTCTTCGCCGACTTGAATTTGGTCTGAGTTGCCGAGTGTCAGCGTCGGGAAGGTTTTGCCATGAATCTTGATAATCGCCAGATCGCGGAACTTATCAGTAGCAAGCACTCCGTCAACGGGCAAGATTGTGCCATCTGCGAATTTAACTACACCAACGTTTCCAGTTGCGATGACGTGGTAATTTGTCAAAACCGCGCCGTCCGCTCTCACGAGAAAACCTGTGCCCCTCGCTATAGGTCTATCGTCGTTCGCCATGACGATTGTTACGATTGCTCCCTTAGCTGCTTTGGCTATCGTTGGTATGTCTTTTTTAGGTGGAGGCGACTGCGCGGCAACCACACTACCAGCGATAAAAATCAAGGAAAGAAGTTTCACTTCAAAACGCCGGATCATTTCTATGTCCTTTGCCTGCAAATAGTTGTTCCATCCAAACCACGAATGCGCCCGGCATCGCGCTGGTATGGACCAGCGCTGGAACTCTTTCTAAGCATTGCCCGGACAGAAGGCTTCGGCGATGGTACGTTCCGTATGAGTTAACGAAACCAAGGAAATAGAATTCTGGGTACGCGAAACACAACTAGTCATCGCCTCAATCATGTTCAGAGAAGGGAAAACGCCTCAGCACTTCTCGTCAGCGTTTTTCTGCACTCTGGGCACCATTGACTCCATTCTCTTCTTCACGGAACTGCGCCCCAAGATCATGCCGCTTAATAAAGTCGAGGGCGCGATTCCCTAACTCCGAGTGCGTGCGGTAAAATTCATAAACGTAGGCCAGCACTTCCTTGTCTTTCTTCTTTGCCTTTTTCGCCTCGTCTCCGCAAGCAACCATCATGTTCATACGTTCAAAGATTTGGTCATTGCTCAGGGTCTCGGTCTTATCCGCTGACCAGATTTTCAAATCCGCTTTGCAAACAGACAGGCTCGGCTTCGGAGTGGAAGTTGAATCCGAGCCTTGCCCAGCTGTCGCACTAGACGCAGCGACCAAAACCAGAAACACGAGAAAGAGTGTTTTCATGTCGTTTTCCCTCTATCCAGTCTAGTAAAAGTGACACGCTTAGCCGCCGCTCTCGGGTCTAGCTTGTTCTTGGTCAGTTACGTGACGTTTTGGAACGTACATGCGGCGGGGAAGTTCATTGAGTGGAATAATGCACGTGAGAATCCTAGTCTCGTTGCCGTCCTCGGCGGTCGTCTGTCGCTGGGTCCGGTAGGGAGGCGACTATTGCCATGACGACGTTTAAGTCGTACCGGAGCTATTTGCAATTCGCCGAGTCCATTGCCACGAAATGGAGATATGCAAGAGACGCCGAGCAGACTGAGTTCTTGGAGGGAGTGTTTGCAACCAGCGTCAGTCGGCAACAAGTCTTGTCCGCTGGCACTATTCTATTCCGGGCTCAGTACGCCCATGAGTGGCGATCTGAAACGCTAGGGGATTCTGACCCAGAGGAGAACCCGTCCGCGGTCGGAACTGAACGCATGAAACCCCTCGCGTATCGTGCGTCGGAAGGCCGCGCCAATCCAAAGGGTATTCCCTATCTCTACCTCGCGACGCATCAAGAGACCGCGGTGGCAGAGGTTCGACCTTGGATTGGCTCTTATGTTTCGCTCGCGCAATTCCAATTGAATCGGACGCTCCGAGTGGTCAATTGCGTGAGTGAGCATAGGTCATTGTTCATGTACTCTGTTGAGCCGGACCCAGAAGTGCGGGAACAAGTTGTATGGCAGGACATTGACCGCGCTTTTTCGCAGCCCGTAACTCCAAGCGACAATACCGCAGATTACGTGCCTACTCAGGCGCTTGCCGAGTTTTTTCGGGAGAAGGGCCTGGACGGTATCGCGTATGGGAGTGCGCTGGGTCCAGGACACAATTTGGTGCTTTTTGATATCGATGCGGCAGCATTGGTGAACTGCGGTCTCGTCCAGATTGAAAGTATAAAATTTAGTTTCTCCGACGCAGATAACCGGTATTTCGTGACGGATCGGAAGGACCCGAACGGCGAGACCGGCGGGTCAGTCTAGCTTTCGCCGTGTCATGGCGGCCGGTACCTGTTGATGAATGCTAAATGGCAGCGAAGGAAGATCTTTGTCAGGTAGATTTGGAAATTGTCCCCCGGTTTAGTTGATTGCGGCGGCTCTCGGCCCGATGCTCTCAAGAACGAATGAGTTCCACGCGCCTCTTCCCCCACATGCTTTACTCGGCGCAAGATAGTGTCCTAATTTGGATTCTCTAGCTAGTTTGCCTCGTTACCCTCGCTGTCGGGTTTAAGAAGGGCTGTGACCAAGCCTTCGGCGTCAGGCTTCGATTTGCGTACGCCTTCGCTTCCCCCATAGATAAGACGGTATTTCGTATACCTTTCGCCGCCGAAAGCATCCTTGTACCGAACTTCTCCATAAGCGTAGATCGTACCCTCGGTCGTACCGAGCAGGGGGAGGCTCTGAGAGGGAATAGGCGGCTTTTTGGCAATGACATATGTACGGGTGCTGGCAGGTCCAATAATTTCTTTCGATTTCTGGAAGCCTTCCGGTGGTTCTGGGAGGGAAATCTTGAGTGGATATTTTTCGATCCAGATGTGTATCCATCCGCGAACATCGTAAGCTGGAGTTTGTCCAGAATTCTTGAGATGAATCTGAACCTCCGGCACTTCTGGCTGCAGGAACTTCAAGAGCGCGGAATTGACGCATAAATACGCGCGCAGTTGTCTTTGGGCGGTATCGCTGGAAAGGCGAGTCTGACGATTAATGGCGTGAAGCGTGAACCAGAAAACGACAGCCTGAGCAATCAAAACAAGAAACTGGATAGCTCCAACAATGACGAGCCATTGCGTATATCTGGCTAGCTTCCGCTGTATCTCTACGTCCTCGCCACTCTTTGCTGCCTGAGAATCGGATACAGGGGCGTTTATCTGTTCGGCTATCGGCAGCTCGGCTTTTTCGGCAGCCTCATGATTCTGGTCGGGTTGCTTGGCTTCCTCAGTCTTGAGAGTACTCTTCTGTCTTGTGACTCCTTTTTCGGGAGCACTTTGACCAGCGACCGTTCCGATTGCTGTGGCAAACAAAATTACAAGGATAATCAGTCGCTTTATAGCGAACATAAGTTAGGTGCACTCTGTATAGGCCGCTGGTGCGTTTCCAGGAATATAAAACCCTCTTTTGAATGAGGTGAATCCACTCGGAACGTTGTAGACAAAACAAAACTTACTTTTTCTGGGTTTATCTCCAAGATCAATATAGTCAATAAACCCATATACGTACAGAGTGGGATCTCCCTGTCTAACATCGATGAAATCCGCTTGCGGAATAAGTATCCTCAAAGGTTGAATCGGCAGATCAGGGGGCAGCATGATATCAACCGATTGTTCGTATTTATACTGCGGCTCAGGCTGCAATTTACCAGTTGCGGGAACTTTGTCCTCGCTTATGCCAACTCTTGTTATGTGGGCCGGGGTTTTGCCGTAGTTCTTGATGATGGGCCGTACCTCCAGAAATGCAACTCTGTCGGGCACCGGCTCAAAATCGTCGGGGATATTTCCTGGGTCAACCAAGACCCATGAGCGCTCACCGCTAATCTGAATTTCAATTTGCCGCTTGATAGTTCCAAGTGTGCGCAACGCGGCCCAGATCCCACCTATCCCAACTAGTATAAGTGGCCAATTGGTTATGAGAGCGTCGAAAAGAGCTTTGCACAACGAATTAGTAGGTTCGCTTTCGGCTAGCGAGGTCAAAAGCGCAGTTATGAACCATGCGTTCATGGTTCGAATACTGTAGCACTCAGGAGGCAGTGCTAGAAGCCGCCACGCTTGGTCAAACTAGGACGGTACCAACTGTTGCCAACTGTTGCCAGAATAGGGCATTATACGGGTGTCCAAAGGACCTCTAAGGGTTTCGAAGGGACATTGGGAAAATCAGTAAGTGGCAATAAACTCTGGTATTTAGCGGTTTTTCTTCGCTTTTCTTCAAGGGCCGAGACACAATCCCATCGGCTCCACCAAGGTTTCACGGTCCAACCCGGAGACATGGGTTACAGAATGTACCGGCTACATAGGTGACAACCTGGGGCCGAACGGGTTGTCCAGCGGTTCCGGGGTCCAACCCATCGTCATTCCGAACGGAGTCCGCGGAGTGAGCAATCTCTCTTCCCTACCGCAGGCCTTTAGTGTACTGAACGTGCTTGCTCCCGATCTTTGCTATTGTATTGGCCGCCTTCTGAGGCGGGCGCTTCGTCTGTGACAGAGCCAGTTGATCGTCCGCGCTTCCAGGGCGGACTCGCGGCAGGGTCTTTTCGTCTCCTTTTGTGGCGACTCCTTCATGTCTCCCGGTTTCCAAATGGCCCTGCCCTTTTGCCCTCCGGTAACACCCACACTCATTTCCGCCGCCCTAGCGGGAGATTTAGATCGGCGGGCTCAGAAAGGGGGGAGTTTTCCACCGAGGAATTACGGCTCTAAGCCCCACGCGCAGTCTCCGCCTGGTTCGCAAGTACCTAGTTCTAAGCCACTTAGAATTATTTTCCCCTGTGACCCCAGTCACATTCTTTCGCCCTGTGGAAACCCTATCTTGTGGTAGACAAATTCATCGGTGATTCAGTATCCTGCTGCTTCCACAGCCCCCGCTGAAATCTGTCCAAGGAGTTGTCCTGATGTCCGCTGAACCCGTTAGTCAACATTTCCGCGGCGTGTTGTGTCGACACTGCGGGAAGCCCGTGCGCATTCCCAGTATCGTAAGCAAGAAGGACAGCGCTTGCTTGGGAACGCACGAAGACAATGATTCGCAGTTCCTGCTCGTCTCTCGGGTCTTCGTTCTGCGCTGCCGATCCTGCGAAAGGGAATCAATCTACGCGATCAATCAGATCGTGGATTGTGCCGTGCCGCAGCCCATGGTAGCCGCAGCCCGTCACAACGAAGCCGCCGTCTAATCTCTTCCGCTCGTGAAGTTCCTGGAAATCTCAGCGCCTGCTCGCGCTCCCGGGGCCAATTCTCCTTTGGCCCGTACCAATTCCGTACGCATCTTGCGTTCTCAGGCTCACGCGTATCACGCCTTCCGGACGACTTCCACCGAGCAGCGCGCGTGCATGGCCACCGATTCGCTAACGCTGCCCAGTACGATGCGGTCAAATCCACGCCGCCCGTGTGAGCCCATCACGATTAGGTCGGCCTCCCACGAATCGGCCGCCGCGAGGATAGCGCGCGAAGGTGTGTCTTTCGCTTCAGTCACTTGTCGCGAGACTCGCAGTCCCGCCTTGCCCAGCAGGTCAGCGCCGCCCGTGGCGGATTCCGCCGCGTGCATCTCGCTGCCTTTGGCCAGTTCCGTCAACTGTTCCGGCGCATAGTACGGATACTCGCCGACGATCACCGGGTATTCCGGGCAAGCGATGATCAGGAACTCGGAGCCTCCCGGCCACGGCCGCTCAGCCACCGCATGCAACGCCATCTGCGCATACTCCGATCCATCGGTCGGAATCAGCACGCGCATCCCCGCGCGTTCCGCGTGGCTCTTCTCCCTCGCTCTTACGATCTCCACCGAACAGGTCGCGTGGCGCATCAACGCCTGCGCCGTGCTCCCCAGCAGCAGCCGGCTGAATGCCCCCCGCCCGTGCGAACCCAGCAAGATCAAGTCGGCTTTCCACTCGCTCGCAGTTTTCGGAAGGCCGTGCCGCGGATTGCCGACCAGCGCCATTGTGGTTACCGTCCAACCCGCATCTCTCAAGGGCTGCGCGCTCTGTTCCAGTCCCTCGCTTGTTCGCTGCTTCACCTCTTCCAGCAGCAACGGGGCCCGCGTGAAAAAGTACGGGTCCACCGCCGTTATCAGGCACATCTCCGTTCCCTTGGGCCACGGTCGCGCCGCCACTTCCTGGATCACCGCATCCGACGAGGCAGAGCCATCGACCGCAATCAGGATTCTCATCGCGCCCTCCTGCGGCCCGGCCCACCCAGCTTGCTCCACACAAGTCCTGTTCGCCCCGAGCCACAGCCCATACTACTCCCCCGGCTCTCCTGTGGGTCGCCGTTTCTTTCTTCCGCCTCGGCTTCATGCGGGGAATTCTCTCGGAAGGGTCGCCTGGCGAACCAGTTCGTGCGTTAGCCCGCTTCTCAAGAATGAGGTTGTCGTCGCGCGGTTATCGCCCTCTGACGCCAATCACGTTGTAGGATACTAATCAATCGCCGATAGCATTCGGGAAACGAGGTCCGGAATCGTCATGTTTCGCCCAGCACGCTCCGCCGCAATGGTCGCAGTAGTTCTCTCAGCGTTTTGCCTCACCGCAGCCCAAGCGTGTCACGCCCAGAACTTCACCGACATCAAGCCCTCGCCACAACAGTCAGCCTGGCAGGATCTTGAATTCGGAGTCATCATCCATTTCGGCCCAAACACGTACTTGGATCGCGAGTGGGGTGACGGCACGGCCAGCCCCGAGGTTTTCGCTCCCACACAGTTTGATCCGGAACAGTGGATGCGCGCGATCAGAGCGGCTGGCGCAAAGTACGTGGTTTTAGTGGCCAAGCACCACGACGGTTTCTGTTTATGGCCAACGGGCCAAACCGGCTACAGCGTGAAAAGCAGCCCCTGGGAGAATGGGCGCGGCGATGTGGTGCGGCGAGTCTCCGAAGCGGCGCGTAAATTTGGTCTGGCCTTCGGCCTTTATCTTTCTCCCTGGGACCGCCACGAGCCAAAGTACAAAAACTCCGCGGAATACGACGATTACTACATTGCGGAAATGGAGGAGCTGGCCTCAAGCTACGGCAACTTTGTGGAATTTTGGCTGGATGGAGCAGGCAGTGCCGGCCATGTCTACAATTTCCCGCGCATCATCGAAAACCTCCGCATCTATCAGCCCAATACACTGATATTTGCAGACGCAGCTCTTCTTGAATATGGCGATATCCGTTGGGCAGGGAATGAGGATGGAACCATTCCTTATGAAAACTGGAACGTCCTCGATCGCCACGGATATCTTCGCTGGCGGCCGGTCGAAGCGGATACACCCCTGCACAAGCAACACTGGTTCTGGCATCCCAACGATGAAGCCACGCTTAAGTCCGTCGCCGAACTCGTTACCACCTATGAAGAGACGATCGGCCGGGGCGGCCAGTTGGTGCTCGGTCTCGCTCCCGACCGCCGTGGCCTGCTGCCCGAGGCAGATGTAAAACGCCTGGAAGAATTCGGTGCCGCCATTCGCAAACGCTACGGCGAAAATCTAATGGCGAAGGAACGCACTCCCCTTCACCAGCCAGCCGACTCGGCATTGGATGGTGATCCCGATACGTTCTGGTCGGCGCCCGTTGGCTCTCACCACGCTGTGCTCGAGGCCAATTTTGAGAAGCCGGTAACTTTTGACCATTCGCTCGTCATGGAATGGCTGAACGACGGGCAGCACGTGGAGCGCTTCCGCATCGAGGCGTGGACTGGCCAAGGTTGGAAATCCCTCGTGGAGGGCAGCGCGATAGGTCACAAGCGCATCGACCATTTCGCTCCCGTAACCGCTTCTCGTCTTCGCCTAAATATCCTTGCCTCATCGGCGGAAGCACATATCAGGGAATTCCAAATCTTTAACGCCGGAGACAATCTAGGGGCGCGTTAAGCACTGAGGGCGATTCGCATTCGCACTCGTTGCCCGCAAAGTCGGAGCAATCTTCCGCCAGCCTGGCTTTCGAATATGTCCTTGCAGGGGTCGAGCATCGCTCGACCCACCTTGGCGAGTCCTTAACTAGACCCTTGTCATTCCGAGCGCAGCGAGGAATCTGCTTTTTCCAAACTTCCCCGCGATTCTCTCCGGCTGGTTGAGTTGCACCCGCACTCTCAGGCACAATCACATTTCGGGCGGCAATTGGAGTCCCCCATGGCGGGCGTGAAAATCCTCAACATCGAAGCTGGCATGCCCACGGTTGAAGAAGCTCGCCAGATTCTCCTCGCCGAATTGAGACAGGCCAAACAGAGCGGCCTCGCCGCGGTGAAAATCATTCATGGCTACGGCTCCACGGGAAAGGGAGGTGTGCTGCGCGGCGCTCTTCGCAAATCGTTGCTGCGCCGCAAGAAAGAGGGCCTGGTTACCCGCGTCATCTTTGGCGAAAAGTGGAGCGTCTTCGAGGACGACGCGCGCTACGCCATCGACCATTGCCCCGAACTGCGCAACGACCGCGACCTCAATCACAGCAATGAAGGCATCACCATCGCCGTGCTGGTATAGTGATGTGTACTACAAGTTCGTTGCACTTTTCTTTAGGGGGTCAGGGCTTCAGTTTACCCTGAGCTTCGAAGGGCCCTGACATGCGGCCTGCAAAATGAATTGGGCTTCAGCCCCTGAAGAATCTGGAGAGCTTCACATTATTTTCGGCACACAATACTTGCTGGGCCTACCGGCAACATTCTGTCTTTGAAACTCGAAACCCATGACCACTTCACCGAGCACGTTCGCGAATTCCTCTTTGTCCTTCAGCCACATCGCTCGCCGCATATTCTTCGCCACGCTCGCCTTGCTCTTCGTCGTTTATCTCGGCGACTTTCTTTGGTTTCAGCTTCGCGTGCACTACCCCGCTGCCGGCCCCACCACCACCAGCGTCCATCGCTATCGCCTTCTCGCCATTCCACTCAAAAACAACAAAGTAGAATACCAGCTTGATTCTCAGAAGCCCGAAGAGGACCTCCCCTGCGCCCGCTCCCTCTTCTCTCACGCCGGAAACCGCCCGTGCTGGTACGTCACCCGCCACGCCAAAGATCCCATTCCGATGTAGCGTCTCTCATTCTTGGTAGTGCCCCGCATCCGGTGGGTGGACACCCTTCGTATGGTTACATCCGCTGCCTATAAAGGGTCGTGCGTGAATGATATACTCGCGCAGAGTCCCATGAATGAGGAAAATTTCTGCCCCACCCGCCAGGGGATCTATCCTGCAGCCTGGTACGCACCTAACTGACGATCGAAGGAGTCAAATGAGAGTATATCGTGTCGCAATCTTCGTAATGGCTTTAGCTACACTGACTGCATTTTCCAAAGCACAGGTCGTCCCAGGCCCGCCCTACTCCGGCTGCCGGAAGGGCAATCTCAGCGAGGAGTCTCCCGCGACTATAAAGGCCATGACATTTTTCCTCGAGAGCCTGAAGGTTGCGATAAAAAAGGGCGACAAACGGCAAGTCGCAACACTAATTTCCTATCCGCTATCCGTGGCCACATTCACTGCAGAATTCAGCGTTCAATCAGAAGAGGAACTGAAAAAGCACTATGATGAAGTGTTTCCCAAAGACCTCAGAACATTATTGCTTCGGCAGCAATCGGAATGCGTGAACCGAGTTGGAGTAAAGGGATTCACAATAGGGACAGGCGAGATTTGGTTCGACCTGTTTCCCGATGGCAAGGTGAGGATCTTCTCCATAAACCCAGTAGAGAAGACTGCAGGTGGCGCGCCCATGACGCGCTAGAAGCCTGAGCGCGGCGGGTGCCCGTACGAAAAATGGTAAGCAGACTGTGGGCGCCCCGTCCTCGTGTTTGAGGCGCGTTGTTTGCGCCCCGGATGAGGTTGCGGGGGCGGGTCTTGGTGCACTCTTCTCTTCTCCCTAAACTGAAAACTGACGACTGACAACTTAAAACTGTCTTCCTCACCCCGCCGCGGCCAGCGGTTCTCTCTTCCGCGCCTCGTCCCACAGCGCGATGTACGGCTTGAGTTCCGCCATCATGCGCGCGAATTGGTTGAAGTCCAGCGATTGCGCCCCATCACTAATCGCCTTTTCCGGCGCGGGATGCGTTTCCACGATCAAGCCATCCGCGCCGATCGCCACGCCCGCCCGCGCCACCGCCGGCACCAGGCTGCGTTTTCCTGTCGCGTGGCTGGGATCGAGAATCACCGGCAAGTGCGTCAATTCGTTCAGCACCGGGATCGCCGAAATGTCGCAGGTATTCCGCGTCGCCGTCTCGAACGTGCGGATGCCGCGCTCACACAGAATCACCTCCGGATTCCCGTGCGCCACAATGTACTCCGCGCTCATCAGCAATTCCTTGATCGTGCTGCTCAATCCCCGCTTCAGCAGCACCGGCCGCCCGCACTTCCCCAGCGCCTTCAGCAGCATAAAGTTCTGCATGTTCCGCGCGCCCACCTGCATCACGTCCGCGTACTTCGCCACCAGTTCGACGTCGCGATCCCCCATCACCTCGGTGACGATCGCCAGCCCGGTGGCCTTCTTGGCCTTCTGCAACAGCTTCAATCCTTCCTCTTCCATGCCCTGGAAATCGTACGGCGACGTTCGCGGCTTGAACGCACCCCCGCGCAGCAGCTTGGCCCCGGCCTTGGCCACCGCTTCCGCCGTGCGCATGATCTGTTCCTCGGACTCCACCGAACACGGTCCCGCGATCACGATGAACTCATCGCCGCCAATCTCCGTCCCGTTCACGCGGATGCGCGTCTTCCCGTGGCGGAACTCCTTGCTCACAAATTTGTATGGCGCCGTGATGCGCATGACGCTATCCACCTGCGGCAGCGCCTCCACCGATTCCATGCACGGGGTCACGTCGCCCACGCCCACCACGCCGATCACCACGCGCTCCTCGCCTTCAATCGAGTGCACCTTGTACCCGAAGTGCTTCACAATCGCGCAGACTTCATCAATCTCTTCCCGCTTCGCGTGCAGCTTCATCGAAATGATCATCTTCGTTTCCTTTTTCCTTTGGCCGGCCGTAGCCAGCCCAAATCCTCCGCCCTAAAACAAAAAAGCCCACTCTTTGCGAGTGGGCCGCGACTTCACATTTTCGCAGAATCTAGACGATGGCCCACTCCGCCCGGATGCTCCGGTACGTAAATCGCCAATAATACGAGTAGGCCTTCCGATTCATGTCCGCCAGTTTAACCATTTCTTCCGGAAATGCAAGCCACAATTCGCTTATTCCCGCCATTAGGCCGCGCAATACTCCGCAGCCCGCGTCAACACAGCAGCAATGCAGAAGATAAAGATCAGTTCAGCCAGATCAATATAAAAGGATCGCAATGCGATAGCGCGTGAACCCCGCCGCTCCTCCCGCATCGCAAGCGCCCACAGCCGCGCCGCGGTATTTCCCGCCTTGCACGCGCTGGTTAATGTCCGCGGGCAAGTGGCTGAGGTCGGAAGTTTCGTAACGCACGACGCTCACGGGCCGTTGTCCCGCCCAGCCGCGATCCATCTCGCAGGTCTTGCGCGCATCATCGGTGGCGTTCACCAGCCGCACACCGCGCGCGGCTAGCTGCGAGCTGACCTGGAGTTCCTGCGCATCCAGTCCCAGAAGCGCGACTGCCGCCGAAAAATCCTCCGCTGCAAACCACTGCCTGCCGCTTTGCACCACCGCAATGCCCACAGCATTCAGCTCGCGGTCGAGTAGATTGGCGCGGTGTGGCGGCGAATTCATCCACTGCGAGTGCAGCCCGAGGACCGTCGGTCCCTCGGCGACATTCTCCGCGATCAGGCTGAAGCGCGCGCCTGTTTGCATCGCTCGCTGCTGCAGCGGCAACTCGCCGGGAAACTGGTGAGAGATCGTGTTGTGCTGTGCCATGCGCTGCGCATGCTGGCGCGCGGCCGCGGCCAGCCCCGCATCCCACTGCAACGGCGGCAGACCCGCGGCGGCGCGGCTGTGGTTCGCGGCGTCAAGCAACATGCTTTCCGGCGAACCGTCTTGAGGCCAAGCGGCGGCGTGCGATATCGGCGTAAGCAACAACGCCGCCAATACAACGGCGGCGACGATGGCGAGGCAGCGCAACAAGGTGGACATCGGAGATGCTCCTGCATCTATTAAACACGGTGCGCGAGAAATGGATGCGCGAAGCGAGGTACAGATGGCGCAAGAGGAAGCTGGCCGGCCGGACAGGTCGGCATGGAAAACTTTCTTCAGGGGCTAAAGCCCGCTCGCTTTTGCAGATTTGCGCCGGGGCTGAAGCCCCGGCCTCCTAACGAACAGGGAAATTCGCCGCGGCGCGATTAGCCGCGGACGTGAATGGCGCTGAAGCTCAACACCACATGGCCGCCGGAAGTGGGCCGGCCAAAGCTGAGCATCGGCCGGAAGCGATAGAAGAACAGCATCTGATCCAGGTGGTGGCGCACTTCCTGATTGTCCGGGCCATCCATGATTTCGTAGTTCATCATGCGGCCGTCGGAATCCACCACCACGTCCACCAGCAGGTCATTCTGCAAAAGAATATCGGGATGCTGCATTTCGGGCGAAGCCGAGCTCGGCATGTCCGAGGGCAGAATCAGGCTCGCGGGCTGCAAAAGCGAGGTGGGAATATCGTTGGGATCGGCCTGCACCACGGTGACCGGCGCGATCATGTGCAGCACAAAAACAAAGATGACGATCGCGGAGAACAATCCGCCGGTGGCCGGAACGGTGAATGGACGGAACACGTTGTCCTGCAGAATTTCAATGCGGTCCTTCACAAGCTGCCACCGCTCTGCCCAATTGCGCGGGCCGCGTCCCTGTGCTGCCGCCACTTTGATGCGCACGGCGAGATCCGCCGGAGGCAAGGCGCGCGGCATACGCGAAAGCATCACAGCCAGCTTGCGATAACGCTGCAATTCCTCGCGGCACGAAGCGCACTCTTCAAGGTGCTGCCGGACGGCGTCCCGTTCCCGGGGGCGCGCAGCCGAAGCCACGGTGTCATCCAGATACCCGGCCAGTTTGGAATGTACCTTTTCGCACGTCATGATTGTTCCTCTTGCGTCTGATTTGGACGCGTCATTTCACCTGCCGACGAACTGGCTGGGGCGCGCACGTAGGCCATTTGTAAACCGATTTGCGAGCCGAAGTGGGCGGCGCCGGCTGGTTCGCTGTGGGGCGTTTCCCGTGGCCGCGCAAACTGTTTCCCGCCCAGCAGAGGTTCGAGTAATTCCTTCAACGTGCGCCGGCCCCGCAGGATGCGCGACTTCACTGTGCCCACGCTGCAATCGAGCACTTCGGCCACTTCTTCGTAGCTCAATCCCTCCAGATCCCTGAGGATCACCGCGCCGCGGAAGACTTCGGGGATTTGCCGCAACGCTTCCTGCACCGCGGCCTGAATCTCGTGCGTGGCCATCTGCTCGTAAGGCGATGCGGTAGTGTCTTGCACCTCGACCGGGGCAAAGCCCTCTTCAGGTTCCGCATCAATGGAGACGTTCTTCTGGAGGTGGCGCTTGAACCAGCGGCGGTTGTTGAGCGCCTCGCGAACAGCGATGCGGTAGAGCCAGGTCTTTAGCGAACTGCCGCGGCGGAAACTCCGTATGCCCCGGAACGCTTTCAAGAAAACCTCCTGAGTGGAATCGGCGGCGTCGGCCGTATCTCCCAACATGCTCAGGCTGAGGCTGTACACGGGACCGTGGTAGTGCGTCACGAGCCAATCGAACGCTGTCTCCGAGCCAGCCTGCAGCTCGGTGACAAGTCCAGCTTCATCGTGGCCCCACGAGAGCGTACCGACCCAATCGGACACGGTCTGCCTTTCTAGCCCGTCCTCAAGCTGCATGCCCTTGAAGGCGAACTGGCCCACGCTGGCCTTGGCCAGAGTGGACGGCCCAGGTACCACTTCCCTGCATCGGGCCTCTTGGCACTTCGGATCGGGAGAAGCGATCCCAATCCACGTCCGCTCAATATATTAGACACCGAAGAGCGGCGGAATGTTTCTTGGCCCGGAGGACGGCATCGCCACAGGTCGACGCGGCGGACCGGGAGCCAGCCCGAAACTGGATTGTGGCACCACGGAAAGCAGAGCGCAATGACCCAGCAGTAAGGGGAGGCGCACGAGTTACACAGTCCGTTGTCCCTAAGTGATAGAGCGGCAATGGGTTAGCTAACTCCCCGCTCTCTCGTCAGGGCACTCTGGGAACGCCATTCTCCCGAATGGCGCCTTTTGCCTTAATCGATGCCGCAAGCCGCCCCCGTCATCCCGAGCTTCGAGGGATCACTCTTTCTCTCCAGGGGGTCGGAGCTTCAGCTCTGACATAACAGCTACCAAAAACAAAAATACTTCCTCAAACTCCCTCTCCCTCTTCAGGGGGGCATAGTTTCACCCGGGATCGCCATTCTCCTGAATGGCGCTTCTGCCTCAACTCACTCTTCACTCCTTAGGGGGTCGGAGCTTCAGCTCCGACATGCAGGACACCCCAAAACAAAACTGCCCCGACCCTCTCTACCCTGCGTCGCCCCTACCCGATGTAGTGGCCAGCCTTCAGGCTGGTTTTTCTCTCGGCAGGCGAGCGCCTCGCGTCGCCAGCCGTGAGACACTCGGATGCGAGCTCTGCGTCCGCCACCTGTTGTCGGCGTACACTGCTCTAATGGGTGTTAGCTGCTCTGCGTTTCGCGTTAGGAGAAAGCCAATGAGTCGACTCTCCATCAAACTGGGCTACTGGTCAGCTGTTTTGTCCGTCATCTTGACCATACTTTGGGGCATCGGTCTTGCCATGGTGATTGTCGTCTTTCCCCTTCCCTCGTGGACGACTCTGGCCGGATTTGTGGCTGCCGTTAAGCCCGCCAGTCTGGTGGCCGCCACACTGAGCCAGGTGGCGGCGTATCTTCTCGGGCCACTCAGTCTGATATTGCTTTGCAGCCTTCATGACTACGCTCCTCAGGACAAGAAAATACTGACGAGAGTCGGACTGTGTTGCATGATCGCGACGATGGCGCTGGGCAACCAGATGTACTTTGTGCATTTCAACGCCATGCGACTGATTCATTCCAAAGGGGCTCTCACCGGGTTGGAGCAGTTCGTGGAATGGAATCCCAGTTCGGCCATTTCGGCGAGTGGAGTGTTGGCCTGGACTTTCTTCTGGGGATTGGCCCTCCTGTTTGTCGCCCCGGTCTTTTCGGGTGGGCGATTGGAACGCTGGCTGAGATGGACGTTCCTGATCTGTGGCGGCTGCGGCATCTTGGGAGCGGTGGGATTTTTGTTTGAAAACACAGTATTCATGTCACTTTACTTCGTGGGGGCATTGGTGGCGGGAACAACGATGTATGTTCTGGAAATCCTCCTTTTTAAGCGTCTAGCGAACGGGACTGCCTAGCACGTTCCCCTGCCAAAATCGGGTCTGCCATAGCGCGCACAATCGGCACGAGCCCCAAATGGTCTAAGGTGCGCGTCTTGTGCTGGATTAGCGCAGGAGGCGCGGTAGAAATTAGCCCAGCCCGTGAGGACTGGGAAAGATTGCGGAGGATCTCTGAAGCGCCGTAGGCGCGCCTTCTGCGTCCGCCGTTTTCTGGCGGGTGCGGCACGCGTTTTGCCAACTCATAACTGGCGGGTGGCACGGCCTTAAAGCAGGGAGGCAATCTCGGGTGGCCTACCCTTTGCGGGGTTTGCAGAGGGTGGGACGCTCCTCGCTCTCCTCTCTTCCCTCCAGGCGGGCGCCTCTCTTGGCAGGCGGAGCAATCGTGACGCAAGCGCAAAACTCTTTCGGGACGAGGGGTTCGTTGCACTCGGGCGGGCTGGAGCCGAACGTTCACAACGCATAGTAGCATGGATTCGTTACCAAGCCAATAACTATTTACTTGGTATGTATTCGAATGCTTGTGCCGTTTTGGGAAAAGCGCGCGGAGAAACGCGGGTCGACCCAACAGTTTAGAAAAACTGGAAGTCAGAATCCCCACATACAGAACCCCCACGCGAGGCACCTGGATTCGACCCGACCGTTGAGCTCCGGCCACTCGCCCGGTAACCTCGGTTAGGCACATGAGGACTCTTCTAAGCGGGCGGCGAAAGGTGGATAATAGGCCGAGCGAATGCAAGTAGCCGCCAAGCGCAAGCTTCTGAACGACCAGCCAGCCTTAGAGAATGCTGACCTTTCTCGATATGTCCCCGAGGAACTTGCGAAGTTGGATGACCCCCAGACTGCTATTCCACGCATTGCGAAGGACGCTCACTCCATCGGTCTGATTGAAAGGGCAGTGCATCAAGTTCCTACGTCACACTCGATTCATCGCGGAGATGCGCGGCACATGTCGGACCTGGAGCCGCAAAGCGTCCACCTCGTCCTGACCTCGCCTCCCTACTGGACGCTCAAAGAGTATCGGGATTCTGAAGGCCAACTCGGTCACGTTGGAGATTACGACGAGTTTCTTCAAGAATTAGACAAGGTCTGGACGCAATGTTTCCAAGCCTTGGTCCCCGGCGGCCGGCTGATCTGTGTTGTTGGCGATGTATGCCTCTCGAGAAAAGAAAACGGCGGACGACACACAGTTGTGCCCCTCCATTCGTCGATCCAAGAACATTGCCGAAAGCTGGGATTTGACAACCTTGCACCCATCATCTGGCACAAGATTTCCAATGCCGCTTACGAGGTGGAAGGTGGATCTACTTTCCTCGGCAAACCCTACGAGCCGAACGCGGTCATAAAGAATGACATTGAATTCATTCTGATGGAGCGGAAGCCGGGAGGGTACCGTTCCCCTGACATTTCCACGAAAGTTCTAAGTGTGATTTCGACAGAAAACCACAAGAAATGGTTCCAGCAGATATGGACGGGTGTCACGGGAGCATCGACAAAACAGCATCCCGCGCCATACCCCCTCGAGCTTGCCGAGAGGCTTGTCCGCATGTTCAGTTTCGTCGGTGACACGGTTCTCGATCCCTTTATGGGTACTGGCACGACTACCGTTGCGGCCGCAAAGTGGGGAAGAAACAGCATTGGATATGAAATCGACCGCCATTATTACAAGTTGGCCCAAAAGCGCATTTCGGAAGAGACGTCCTCGTTGTTCAGTACGGCCACCGTCAACTCGATTCATGTTTCTTAGCCCTGACTATGGCCCTTCATCCCGAGATTGAAAAGAAACTCCGCCGTGCCATAAGGCATTTCTGGTCGACTCGTGATTCACAAGCCAAGAAGCAGGGCTCCAAGTCAGGCTCGCGCGACGCCGGCGCAAGGACCGCCGTGACGGGCGGCCATCAGATGGACGGGTTCGTCAACCTAGTCCGGGAGTATTTGTGCGCGAATGGTCTCCCGAGGACCCAGGTTTACTGCAACAGAGCAGTGGAACTGCCGGGATGGTATCGTCCCGAAAAACAGTGGGATTTGCTGGTCGTCGCGGAGGGCGAGCTGTTGGCGGGAATCGAGTTCAAATCACAAGTCGGGTCCTTCGGAAACAACTTCAATAACCGCACCGAAGAAGCCATTGGAAGCGCAACTGATATCTGGGCAGCCTACCGCGAAGGCGCCTTTAAGCCGTCCTCTCGTCCCTGGTTGGGTTACATGATGCTTCTAGAGGAAGCACCGGGTTCGATGCGTCCGGTCAAAACGAGCGAACCGCACTTCAAGGTCTTCCCTGAATTTAAAGAAGCGTCCTACGGAAAACGCTACGAGATTCTACTCACCAAGCTGGTGAGGGAGCGTTTGTACGATTCGGCATGTTTCCTGCTTTCTAGTGCGAAGCATGGTGCGAAGGGCAATTATCGTGAGCCAGCACCCGAGCTCACGTTCGAGAAGTTCCTCGCATCTCTATTGGCACGCGCCACATCGATAGCGCGAACTCGAAAGCCGCAGTAGAGATTTGGGACAGCCGCAGGTTTGACATGCCAAGTACGCCACAGCCTAAACCAAAGAAAGTTGTGTACTTGTTCGGCGCGGGAGCAACTCACGCCGAACTTGCCAACCTTGACGGAACTTTAGTCGAGAAAGGACGGGGACTCCTGATCAGGCATGTCTCTGCTAGGGTCATTGAAAAGGCGAGACGCGACCCAATGATACACCCGTGGCCATAGTCTATCCATTAACTCCTCAAGTAAGTGACCTGACGTGGGGCGCACCCTTAGTCCCTGAGATAGCCCCGGGTGGCCTACCCTCTGCGGTTTGGGCAGAGGGTGGACTCTTCCTCCTTAGGGCTTTCTCGTAGTATCGCCGTTGACAGGGCGCTGGCACCCGGCGAAACTGCTCCTGTCACGACTGCCGATGTTCTGAGGAATTCCGAAAGACCCAGCCAATCGCGAGTCTCACCATGCTGAAACATTTGCTCAACAAGCTCAGAGAGTTGCTCAACAAAGCCAGAAAATGGAATTCGCCGGCGGACAGCTCATCGTACCGTGTACGTTACACGAGCGTCCCCGTGTGGAAGCCCTGGCGGGACTTCTAACGCCGGGTGCTTGGGTTCCTCTTGTCTCAGCCTCCTGGTCGCTGGTATCTGGTCACTGATAACTCTCCCCGGCCGGTGGCTTCCCCTTCCACCGAGTACCAATTCCGAATGTAGTACCCACAAAATAATAGTGGACAAACTGTAAATAATATGTTATGTTTCACCCGTTATGCTGAGGGGACGCTGCACTTGTGCCATTTCGGGCCGTCCCACACCATCATCCGCGCCGAAAAATCCCGTAAGTCCTTTGTTTCCCCTACATACGCAAAAACAGGGGGGTGGGGGTACCTTTGAACCTTCAACTTTTGACTTTGAACCGCTTTTCTCCCCTATCTCCAATCATTCCCGCACATACGGGAGGCTCGCCCGTAAGTCCAATTATTCCCGCACATACGCAAAACAGGGGGGGGTGGGGTAGGGTATCTTAATGGTAACGTATCCAAAATATGTCGGCGCGCCGACATTCGCAGAGAAGTGGAACCCAAGACCCGCCCTCCCCGACCGGGTCGGGGCAGGCGCCAACCGAGAGTGGGGCACCCGCTTACAAAGGGCGCTCCAACCGCCAAGCCGGCTAGTGGGTTACAGGCGGACGAACGACCAGGACCGAACAGTGGGCGTGTCTTACGACAGATTCGGCGACACTGCCAAGCAACAGCCGCCCCATGCCCTTGTGTCCACGGGATCCAAGGAGGATGAGGTCCGCATGCCAGCGCGCAGCGGAGTCGATGATGCACTCGCGGACGTCGCCACTTTCGACCGCGGAGTCCACCTTATAGCCAGCGGCGCGGAGTTGCTGCGCGTATTTATCGATAAGAGCGCGTGCCTGTGTTCCCTGCTGTTCCAGTTCAGGGGCATATCCACGCGACATCTGAGGGGGAGCGGAGAGCACGATAGGGGTCAAAACATGCAAAATTCTGACTTCCGTGGTTTGCGGCTTGAAGAAATTCGCCACACCATCGATAGCGGCTGCTGAGTGCTTCGAATCATCAATGGCGACGAGAATTTTCATTGTTCCTCCTGGTTCCGCGAGGCTTGTCCCTCATGTTCCCAAGCGAGAGCAACGCTGACATTTCCGTGTCGTCGCGTGGAGCAAAATCTGAGGACAATGTGGTACTTACATTACTCGGAATCCTATTGTTTGCAAAATGCTTGTTCTCTATCGGCCGGTGGCGCAGAGCCGCAGAGTCCCAAGTATTCAGCTATCAGTTTTAGGTTTTCAGTTGTAAGTTTTCGGAGAAGAGAAAGGAAAAGAAAACTCCAAGACCCGCCCGTTAAAGTTCTAAGCATTCAGTTTTAAGTTATAAGTTTTGCGAGTAGAGAACCCCAAGCACCCCGAGTCGGCTTAGCATTTATCGAGGGCCACCCGCGAGAAACCTCCCCGTTGTTTTTTTAATCACCAGCGTCTATTAAAGTCCGTGTCATAACATCAGAGTATAGTTAGATTAGAGTTGTCTAAGAAAGCACGACTTCTCTCAAGATCGCCGAAGCGGGATTTAGCCAGGCATCCATGAGAACAGAACGCAATACCGGCATTCTCGTCTCGACCGCATTCTTCTTGGCCGGGATATTCCTCTTGCGCGAATCGGCTGTCGACTCCCAATGGTACACCGACATTACCATGTTCGCTGGTGCAACCATCTCAGCGATTGGCCTCATGACAGCGTTCTGGGCAATCCAGCGGCACATGTCTATCCGGAGACTGGACCAGCACCTCAGTAGACATAGGTGACCAGAGAGTTCTAAGTATTCAGTTCCAAAGTATTGAGTCCCAAGTATTCAGCTATAAGTTTTAAGTTTTCGGAGCAGAGAATCCCACGCGCCGAGAATGGGCCGATGCTCGTTCAGGTCACAGCGCGCGAAAAAGACAGGCCGCGCTTGCTGAGCCTGGCACAGCAATGACATTCTGAATGCGCAATGCACAGATTGATCCAGGAGGATTGTGCCGGCCGGGAGGTTCGAGTCCGCACGCCATTGACATGGAGATAATGTCCCAGAACCCGTATTTTTCGGTGGTGAAGAAACAACTGAATTCCCATGACGGCACAAGCAACCAGTACTACATCGTGGAGTTTCCGCGCCCCGCGGTAGGCGTGCTCGTCACGCGAGGAACAGAGGTGCTGCTGATCCGGCAGTACCGGCCCATTGTGGATGAATATGTGTGGGCCATTCCTTCTGGCGGTGTGAGCCTGGAAGAGACCCCGGCGGAAGCAGCGGCGAGAGAATTGGAGGAAGAAACGGGCTTTCGGGCGACGTCGATGGTTCCCTGGATGAATTGCTATGCCTCGTATGGTTGCAGCAACCAACGGTTTGAGATCTTCTGGACGAGTGATGCGGTCGAGACTGAGCGGGGATTCGATCCCGCGGAAGTCATAAGTATTCGGTGGTTCAATCGAACGGAATTGCGGGACCTGGTTCTCAGTAATGGGGTCGTGGACAATCTATCGCTCTCACCGTTGTTGCTGTTTCTTTTTAAGGTTAGCGAGAGCGGGGGAAAAGTTCTAAGTAATCAGTTGTAAGTTTTAAGTTTTCGGAGCAGAAGAGAAGAGGCACCGAGAAGCTCGGACGTAGGAACCCACCCTTCGCACAACACGCGAAGGATGGGGCACCCTCAAGTACTGCCGTGGTTGGCACCGAGCGGCAAGGCGGCGGCTATTTTGGTTGAGTGGCGGGTGGAGCGAAGGCGTCCGCCAGGGAGATGAGTTTGAGTTGGGCGCGCAATTGCTCGAGTGGCGCGGCGGAGGTGATGGTGATTTCGACGGGCTGGTAGGGAATTAGATCGAAATAGTTGTCGGAGGGCGCGGCGTCGAGCGTGCCGAAAGAGATGTAAACGCTGCGAGCAAGGGCGGGGGAAGAAAGCCGCAAGCGGTAGGCGCCGCCGGATTTGGCGAGATCCACGGAGATTTGCGGCTGGGGAAGAGTGACGAGTTTGGCGGGAACGAAGTAAAGAACATTGCTGGAGACGGATTTGCCGTCAACGAGGAGATCGGCAACGGCGAAAATGTTGGCCGCGTCCGTGCCATTGGCATTCACAAATTCCGCGAGCGGCCGCTGGATATAGATTTTGCTGGAGAGTTCGGGAACCTGGATCTCCTGCGTGGAGTCCGAGAGGGATTTACCCGCTAGAGTGAAGAGACGCAGGCGCAAGCGCGCGGCGGTGGGCGCGGTCTTATCGGAGATCACATAGACGTTGAAGTTGCCGTCCTCGACGTGGGGAGAGACGAGCAGCGGGCTATAGAAGCGGCGCGCGTAATACTGCAGGGCCTTCCAGCGGCCGAAGTAATCAATGCTGGACCAGGAAGCCACCGGCCAGCAATCGTTGAGCTGCCAAAAAATGGAGCCCATGGCGCGCGGGCGGATGCGGCGCAGATGCTCCGCGCCGACCTTGATGCCTTCGGCCTGAAGAACCTGGCTGGCGTAGAGGAATGAAGGGAAGTCGCGCGGCTCGGAATAGTACTTGAGCATGTAATCGTGAATGATGGAATTGCCTTCGTTGTTTTTCTGATGGGCGAGCATCACGGGAGTGAAGATGCCGGTGCGATCTTCGGGCTGAGTGAAGGCTTCGATGGTGCGCATTTCGGGGAAGGATTGGAAGCCGTACTCGGTCATGAAGCGGGGGAAGTGCAGTTCGTATTCGGAGAAGGGCACGCGGCCGTGCCAGACGCTCCAATCGTGGAAATCGCCTGACTGGAAGCTGGGGGAAGTTTCCTCATAATCGGAACTGGGAGAACTAGGCCAGTAGGGAGTTTCGGGAGCGAGGCGATTGACGGTGCGCGCGAGAATGCCGCTGAAGACGGTGAGATAGTCCTGCCACATCTGATAGCGGACCGCGGGGGGAAGCAGGTCGCGGCCACCCCAGTGCATGGCCTCCTCGGTTTCGTTATTGCCGCACCAGATGATGATGCTGGGATGATCGCGGAGGCGGCGGATCTGAAATTCGGCTTCGATTTCGATATTTTGCTTGAAGGCGTAAGTGCCGGGCTGCCAATCGTTGCCGAACATGAAATCCTGCCAAACCATGATGCCAAGCTCGTCGCAGAGATCGTAGAACTCCTGAGTTTCGTAATAGCCGCCGCCCCAGTGGCGAATCATGTTCATGTTGGCGTCGCGTGCGGATTGCAGGATGCGGCGGTATTGTTCGGAGGTGACGCGCGTGGGGAAGCTATCGAATGGGATGACGTCGGCGCCTTTGCCGAAGACGGGGATGCCGTTGATGACGAACTCGAAGGAGCGGCCCCACTGATCGAGATCGCGGCGAAGGACGACAGAACGCAGGCCGGTGCGCACGGAAGCCTGATCTTCAGCGCGTTTGCCGATTTCGACCTGCGCATTGAATTGATAAAGAGGTTGCGCGCCGTAGCCGTTAGGGAACCAGAGCTGCGGGGAAACAATCTCGATGGGAAAATCCACGTGATTGAGGCTGGGGTGGAGTTCGACAGAGCGTGAGAGCTCGACTTTCTTGCCGGCGTGAGTGAAGTCGAGAGTGACTTTGGCGCTGGCGTCTTCGGTTGCGGTGACTTCGACTTGAGCGGAGAGGTGAGCAACTTTCGCGGAGACGTCGAGCTGCTCAATATGGAAGTTGGAGATGCGCGCGGCGTCCCAGGCTTCGAGGCGAGCAGGGCGCCAGATGCCGCTGGTGACGAAGCGAGGTCCCCAATCCCAGCCGTATTCGTAAGCGGCCTTGCGGATGTAGGTTTTCTCGGCGACGTGAGTCTGCTCCCGCCATTTATCCGTGGCGGCAATCTTGGCGGCAGCTTTGATGGGAGAAGGAAAGACGATGCGGAGCTGGTTGGCGCCCGCCTTCAAGAGCGACTTCACGGGAACGCGCCACTCACGGAACATATTGTCCGCGGTGAGGACGAGCTTGTCGTTCAAATAGACTTCGGCATAGGCGTCGAGGCCCTCGAAGACGAGATCAATGTTCTTGCGGGCGAGCAAATCGGACGGGGTCTGGAGGGTGGTGCGATATTCCCAGTCGGCATCCTCGATCCATTGGAGTTTGGCTTCGTTGTCGCGAAAGTAGGGATCGGGGATCAGATTGTTGTGTAGAAGGTCCAAGTGGACGCTGCCGGGTACCTGCGCGGGACGCCAAACAGAATTTTCAGGTGCCGCGGCGGGGGGGACTTGGCGGAATTCCCAACCGGAGTTGAGAGGAACGATCTGCTTTTGAAGAGAGGTCTGCGCTGGAGCGAGAACGGGAAAGAGCAAAGCGAACAACGAGACAAAACGAATGCAATTAAGGCGCATGTTGAACTCCGATCGAAGGCAAGTTAGCCATGGCCGAAGGGCCAAAGCTGGAGAGCGACTGTCCAGTGTACTGCAAAACGCGGCGAGCGAAGACGGCGAATGGGTGCTTGCGTGAAGCGGGGCGGATTTTTGCAGGTGCGCGAAGGGGAAGTTGGATAGAATCCGGGAAGAACGAGGAGCGGAGCGAACCGTGCGATTGGAAGGAAGAGGAGGCCGCATGAGGGCGGCGACCTTGATGATTGGCGTTGTGGCGATGATGGAGACGAGCGTCATGGCCCAGACGCAGAAGAGCGTGCCGCCGGCGAATACAGCGGAGAAGGTGATCATTGACACGGATATTGGGGATGACATTGACGATGCGTTCGCCATCGCGCTAGCAGTGCGGAGCCCGGAGTTGGAGATTCTGGGGGTGACGACGACGTTTGGAGATACCGAGGCGCGCGCTAGGATTGCGGATCGCCTGCTGGGAGAAGCCGGCCGGGCGGACATACCGGTGCTGGCCGGTGCGCAGACAAAGACCAGCAATGTGATGTCGCAGCGACGCTACGGGCAGAGCGGACAATTCGCAAAGTCTTCCCGCGGGAACGCCGTGGATTTTATTCTTGAGGAGATTCGGAAATACCCCGGGCAGATTACGCTGGTGGGGATCGGGCCGCTGATGAATATAGGGGCGCTGATTGACAAGGATGCGGCCACATTCCGGAAGCTGAAGCGAGTGGTAATCATGGGCGGGTCAATCGAATGCGGGTATGGGGAGCTGTGGTTTTGCCCGGAGCGCGGGCCAGACGCGGAATGGAACATCGTTAACGACATTGACTCGGCGAAGAAGTTGTTTGAGTCGGGGATGCCGTTGTACGTAATGCCGCTGGATTCGACGCAATTGAAATTGGATGAGACGAAGCGGGCGTATTTGTTCCGCCAGGGCACACGACTGACGGACGCGCTGACGCTGCTGTATCACGAGTGGGGGCAACAAACGCCGACACTGTTTGATCCGGTGACCATCGCGTTTATCGTGAACCCGAAGATTTGCCCGGTGGAATCAATGCACATACGGGTGGACGACAAGGGATTTACGAGGAGAGAGGCCGGGGAGCCGAATGCGCAGGTGTGCCTGAAGTCGGACGAGGAAGAATTTTTTCGATTGTTGATCGGGCGAATTGCAGCGCAGTGAAGTGAGGAACGGCACCAGCAAATGGCCCTAGAGAAGAGCGAAGCCCGGGTGAGTCGCCCGGGCTTCGTCTGGGTCAGGGTCCGAAGCACGGCGCCAGGGATAGCACGCCGACTCCGGTGGCGGGTTCACTGCTGAGGAGTACGCGGGGATACAACGGGGAGTGGTGCAGGAGAGGTCTTCAAAGGCGCGCTGTTGAGTTCGAGTTCCAGCCGTTGGCTGGTGCGCGAAGCGACCGTTTTCGGTTTTTGGTCTCGAGAGGCGGCGGCAGAATCCAACCGGATCAGAACCCGTTCATGAGCGGCCTGAATTTCGGAGAGGTACATCTGCCCGCCAACTCCCTGAAAGACGGCGCGGCCCGCATGGCTGGCGGAAGCGAGGGGGATGCTGGTGGCGCAAGAAGCGTGGTAGATCTCGCCATCGGTACTGCAGACCACGACGACGTTTCGATTGGACCCCCAGCCCATCTGGGGTTCGAGGTGGTAATGGCCCGGGGGTAGAACCTGGCGTCCGACGGTGAAGGCGAAGGGCACCTTGAGGGTGAGTTGAGGACGCAAACTGACCGGGACATTCATGGAAGGTGTAGGGAAAGGTTTGGGGAAGGACAGGACTTTTTCGATTGCCTTTTTCATGGGCTCTCCTGCGAAAAGCGAAGCGAATCTGGTTTGTTACTCAACTTCGTCAGTTACGGTTGCCTTTGACAGGGTGCACTTTGCCCGAAGCGGGCAAAACGGACAATGCACGGAAGGTGAAGTTCGGGTGAACCTAAGGTGAACCGGGGTCCAGCGCTAACATATTGACAATGGGTTCGTTAGATGTCCTTCAAAAGGCTTGCCAAGGAAAACCTGCAGGGTTAGCAAGGAGGAAAGTGGTACGCGAGGGACGGGGAGTTTGCTATATTGCCGAGACCCAGGAGAAAGCGATGAGTGCGGCAGAGAAAGCGAAACCCGTGTATCGATTTGGGCCCTATGTGGCCGACGTTCGCGCGGGGGAACTGTACAAGCGCGGAAAGAAGAACAAGGTTCAGCAGCAGCCCATGCAGGTGCTAGCGGCACTTTTGGAGAAGGCCGGAGAGGTGGTGGCGCGCGAGGAATTGCGCGCAGGGATCTGGCCTGCGGACACGTTTGTGGATTTCGAGCACAGTTTGAATACGGCGATCAAGAAGCTGCGGAAGGCGCTGGGAGACAATGCCAACCGGCCGAAGTACATCGAAACGTTGCCGCGGCGGGGCTACCGGTTTTTGGGGGAAGTGGAGGCAGCCGGGGAAGCGCCCCGGGCGGTGGCGAAAAGCGGGAGTGCCCTGGCGGGAAAGACGTTTGTGTTGGCGGCGGAAGAGGGCGGGGGGTGCGTGGTCGCGCCGGCGGATGAGAAATGCTTTGGGGAATGGCAGCGGCTGAAGGAGCTTGGGGATGACGTGGGCGTTTCGATCCTGATCACGGAGAAGAAGCTGCTTCTACTGGAGGCGGGAAGCGCGGTGCGACTGCTGTCGGTGAAGGGTGGAGCGGGTTTTTGCGAGGTGAGGATTCTGGAAGGGGAGCATTACGGGAAGACGGCACTGGTGGCGAGGAAGATGTTGAGGGAAGAGAAGAAGGCTATAGGAAAAAGGAAGTGAAGGAGGTAAAGGAAGTAAACGAGGTAAAGGAGAGCAAGGCTAGCTTCCTTAGGAGCGAGGACAGAAAGACGATAGGAGAAAAGCAAAAGCGAAAGGCAAGAGAGAAAGGCAAGAGCGAAAAGCCGCAGGGCTCGCAGACTCGCCCTGCGCTGCATGTGCTGCAGGCCGACAATCATTTTGAACGCCCGTGATCGATAACTATTTGGCAGCGGAGGAAGTTGAGGAGGCGGCGAGCTTGAGGACGAGGACTTGGCCATTGGAATGGAAGGAGCCGCCGGTGGCGGTCTTGGCTTCCTGCATGGGGTTTTTGGGGAGGAAGTGGGTGAGCTCGGAAACCAGGCCGGTGGTAGAAAGGGTTTTCTCGACGAAGTCGCGCTCGAGGTCGATATCGGGATCGATTTTGTGCGTGAGGCCGTTATTGCGCTGATCCCTCTCGAAGCCGATATCGTGTGTGGCGGCGCCGACCCAAAGCATTTGGCCATTGAGGGTGAAAGGCGCTTTCCAGATGCGCAGGTGATTGCGAGAGGCCACGACGGAGATGGGTTCGGCGTGGGCCCAGCCGTAGTCCTGCGGGCGGCCGAAGAGATAAAGCGGGCTCATGGGCATGGTGAGATAGGACTCTTTTGAGAAACTGGCAAGGGCGCCGGCGAGAATGGTGGATTCCACGTCGGCATCCACTTTGACCCAGCCAGCCGTGGTGAACACTTTTTTCATGGCGTCTTCGTTGCCGATGATCAGGAAGTTGACCATGTCACCGGGATTGCCTTGCTTATCAGCGATGCGGCGCGGGATTTTGGCGAAGAGGTAGTTATCAATGCCGGGGATGGATTGGACCAAGCGAGCGACTTCGCGGGGCGCCGAGGAGTCGGCTGCATAGACTTCGACTTTCACGTTGTAGAAGCCCGTGCCGGTGTCGCTGTTGGCCTGATTGATTCCCAGAGCCAATTTGCCATTGAAGGGGGCTACAACGTCCTTGCGCGCGCCGATCAGGAAGGGTTGCGCGACATCGGCATCACCAACTGTGCCGATGAGGGCGCCACGGCCAGCGTCATTAAAAGGAAGTATGCGGATGAGGTCTTTGAAGCCGCGGACGAGGCCATCGGGACCATTATCGGCCTTGGCGTCGGAATAGCGGAGAGTGCCGCTGGCCGTGACGATGATGCGCTGCCCGGCCTCAAGAGTGATGCCAGTGTCGGTCCAGATTTTGGCGCCATCGAAGGTGAATTCCTTGGAGAAAAGCTGCTTCGTTGTGGAAGTGGAGGGAACAGCGGTCTCGGGCGCGGGCTGGGGAGTCTGCGGAGGTGGGGAAGTTGGCGGCGCCGCATCGTCGCCGGCGAGTTGCGCGGCAAGGCGAGCGGGTGAAACAACTGTGAGAGCGAGAAATGCGAAGGAAAACAGCGAAACAAATCTTGGGTGCATGGCCAATGAAGGGCTCCCAGGGCCGCGGCGGCTATCTTTAATTAGATAACAAAAGCAGGAAGTCAGACGCAAGCTCGTGTCGCGAGTTCGCGGAAGAGCCGGACAACGGACGAGTGGGCAGAAGCCATCTACCAGGGGTGGGATTCCGTGACGAGGCGAGGAAAAATGGGGACGCTTCCTTGACTCATGGGAGGGGGGCCTGTAAATTGAAAGAAGGCGGCGGTAGTGCGATTCGTGAATGTCTGTATCCAAAAGAGATACCGCCATAAATGCCTCATGAGTCGGCCAGGATGCGCCCGCTGAAGTTCCGAACTGCTGCGCCTTGCCTAATCAGATGATTAAGGGAATTGCCGCAAGAATTTGCGCCGGGCTGTTGGTGCTTGGAGTGTCTCTGGGAGTGGCGGAGGCGCAGGGAACGCCGCAGAGAACAAGGGCGGCGGCGCCACGCACGAATGTGCGGGTGGACGGCAGCGAGGCAATGTTCACGACGATGTGCGCGCTGTACGCAGGGGGCTACGAAGGGGAAGTGAACGCGGACAACTGGTCAACGTTCCGCACGCAGATCCGGGAGCGGGTGCGCCAGCAGAAGGGACCGGCAGTGGAGGCAGTGCGCGAGTTCTACAAGCAGCATCAATTGCGGGACCCCGGGGCGATGCTCTCGCGGTACGTGTGGTTCGGACTGGTGGCGGGACCCGCACCGAAATTCGAGCCGGTGCTGCGGCGCGACGAATTGCCGCCGGACATGCTCGCACTCGAAGGCTTCAGTGAAATTCTTTCCAACTACTATACGGAACAGAACATTGGGCAGTTGTGGCAACAGGTCCAGCCGGAGTACGACCGGGAAATCGAGCGGCTGCACGACACGGTGTCGCAGATCGTGCTGGTTGCGACGGCGTACCTGCGAGAAATGCTGGACCCAAGCAAACCGGGAACGTTCACGATCGTCGTGGAGCCGCTGGTGGGCCGGATCACCAACGTGCGAAATTACGGGGACAACTACGCCATCATTCTAAGCGGGAGCGAAGAGATACCAGTGGACGTGGTGCGCCATGCGTTTCTACATTTTCTACTGGACCCGCTGCCGCTGATGTACCCGCACGTGGCGGTGGTAAAGCGGCCGGTGTTTGAGATAGCGGCGAAGGCTCCGCGACTGGCGCCGGACCTGAAGGATGATTTTTCCTCGTGGTTTTCCGAATGCATGGTGCGCGCGGCAGAGTTGAAAGTGAAGCGGATGTCTCCGGGGGAACGAGAGGCGGCGTTAACGGCAAACGACACCAGCGGGTACGTGCTGGTCCGTCCGATTTTCAAGGCGCTGACGGGATTTGAGAACTCCGAGCCGTCCATGCGGATCTATTTTCCGGATCTGGTCCGCGGCATCGATGTGAAGGCAGAAGAGCAGAGAGTGGCGGGGATTACATTTGCACCGGCGGAAACGCAGGCGGAAGCGGCGGCCTTGAGCAGCGAAGAAGTGGCGGGCAAGCGCCGGGCGAGAGTGACGACGATTCCGGATGATCAGGAAGCGCTGGCGCAACTGACGGAAGGGGAACGGCGGATCGCGGAACGGAATGCGCGGGCGGCGGAGGGTGCGTTCAAGAGCGTGCTGGCAAAATACCCGGATCAGCCGCGTGCCTGGTACGGACTGGGTTTGGTGGCGCTGATGCTGGACCAAAATGTTCCGCAAGCGAAAGACATTTTCGGACGGCTGACGTCCGGAGAACACGCGGCAGCGCAGGACCCCATGGTGCTGGCGTGGTCGCACGTGTATCTTGGGCAGATTTACGAAGATGAAGGGCAGTTGGAGAGGTCGAAAACAGAATATCAGGCGGCGCTCGCGGTGCAAGGGGCTCCGTCCAAGGCGCAGCAAGCGGCCCAAAAAGGGCTGGGCGAACTGGATCTGAGAAAACCGGCAGAGCGGCCCTAAACAGAAAGCTAAACAGAAAGAAGGAGAACGGAGTATGAAACGCATGAAGATGGAGTTGGCAGGAGCGATGATACTGGGGATTCTGCTGTTTGGAGGAAAGGATTCGCTTGCGCAGGCGCAGGGTATGCAGCAGCCGCCCAAGCCTGTGGCGAACGCGCCAGCACCGGCGACCACAACACCGCTGACGCTGGATGCAGCGCCACCCCCAGTAAGCGCGGAAGAGGATGCGGCGATGAAGGCGTTCCGCGACGCACCGATGACAGACGTGGCAAAGAAAAACCAGATGGGCGAGGCTTTCGTTCTGAAGTATCCGCAGAGCCGGTACCGGGTGGAAGTGTATAGCTGGCTGGTGAAGGGGTACTACGGGAATGGTGAGATTGACAAGATGGAAGCGGCGGGAGAAAAGGAATTGGCCATCCAGCCGGCTGACGCAACGACGCTGGCGATCCTGGGCCAGACGCTGCCGCGCGCGATGAATGCGAGCACGCCGGAGCCACTGAAGCGGCTGATGAAGGCGGAACAGTACTCGAAGAAGGCGTTGGAACTGATCCCGGTGCTGCAAAAGCCCGCTGGCTTGACCGATGAACAGTTCACCGCAGCGAAGAATCAGACAAGCGCCTTGGCGTACAGTGGGTTAGGGCTGGTGGCCTATCGCCGTGGGAAATATGAGGATGCGATTCCGAACCTGGAACAGTCCGTGAAGCTTGATCCGACCCCCGACCCGGTGAATTACTATCTGCTGGGAGTCGCAAATGAGAAGGGTTCGCATTTCGACGATGCGACCACGGCATTTACGAAATGCGCCAGTTTCCCGGGAGGGCTGCAGCAGACGTGCAAGGCCGGGATTGAGGAAGTGAAGAAGCTTGCGGCGACACAACTAAACGTGCCGAGGTAAGAGCACCCCCGCCGCGGCACGTCGGGAGTCAAGGTGATGAACCGCGGGGAAGATGAACAGTTACAGGAACGGCTGGGCTACGCGTTTCGTGATCCTGAAGTGTTGGACCGCGCTTTGACGCACAGTTCGGCGGTGCCGGAGTTGCGCAGCGCCCGAGGGGAGGAAATTTCCTTTAGCGGGTCGGCCGTGCAGGACAACGAGCGGCTGGAGTTCCTGGGAGACGCGGTGCTGGAACTGCTGACAAGCGAACACCTCCTGGCGAATTTTCCGGAATGGTCGGAGGGGCAGCTCTCCAAGAGCCGGGCGCGGATCGTGAATGCGCACTCGCTGGAAGCAGCGGCACGGGGCTTGGGGATAGGGGAGCACCTGCGGCTGGGACGCGGCGAGGAAAAAACGGGAGGGCGGGAAAAGCCGGCGCTGCTGGCGGACGCGTTTGAGGCGGTGGTGGCGGCGATGTACCTGGACGGTGGGCTGGAACCAGTGCGGGAATTGCTGAAAAGGACGGTGTTCCTGCTGGCACTGGAGAGTGGGGAACGCATCTCTGAATCCGACCGGAAGAGCGCGCTGCAAGAATATTTGCAGGGCCGGGGCGAACCGCCCGCGGAATACCGCTTGGCCGGGGAAACCGGGCCGGATCACCAGAAGACGTTCCAGGTGGAGGTGTGGGTCAAGGGTGAATGCCTGGCCAATGCGGAAGGCAGCACGAAGAAGGAAGCGGAACAGCGGGCGGCACGCAGCGCGTTGGAGAGGCTGCAGCAAGTGGAAGCGAATGCCAGCGAAGAGGTGGAACCGCATGCCGGATGAAACGCTCCCGCCGGAGAACGCGACTCCGGTGGCCCCAGGGGAAACAGAACCGGAAGTGACGCACGAAGCGCCGGCGAATCAGACGACAATTTCGGAATACCTTGAATCCCTCCTGGTAACGGTCATCCTGGCGTTATTTGGGACGAGTTTCGTGGTGCAAGCCTTTAAGATTCCCTCACAATCGATGGAACGCACGCTTTTGGTGGGCGATCACCTGCTGGTGAACAAGTTTATCTTCGGAGGGCGGGGACAGTGGTACGACAAATTTCTGCCGTACCGGCCGCTGGAGCGCGGGGACATCATCGTTTTCAAATATCCTTACCAGGACCATCCGCACTTTGTGAAGCGCGTGATCGGCTTGCCGGGAGATCACCTGAAACTGGTGGACCAGCAGGTGTACATCAACGGGAAGCCGCTGTACGAGCCGTACGTGGTGCACGATCCGGCGACCGGCTATACGGATCCGCTGAACTACTCGTTTCCGCCGGCGGGCAATCAGATCTTTGTGTCGCAGGTGCAGCCGGAATGGGCGCACGAAATCCGCAAATACATTCAGGGAGACGAGCTCGTTGTGCCGCCAAATCGCTATTTTGCGATGGGGGACAATCGGGATCATAGCCTGGACAGCCGATACTGGGGATTTGTGGATCGCGATGCCATCATGGGACGGCCGTTCCTGATTTACTGGTCGGTGGACGCCAACAGCAGCGATTACAACGAGACGTCGTTCGGGCAGAGAATCATCGGTATTCTGGATACCTTGCTGCACCTGCCGGCGCGAACGCGTTGGAGCCGGATGCTGCATACCGTGCATTAAACGCGGGAAATTGCGAGAGCCCAAACTGGAATGGGCGTGTTGCGGCAGGTGAGTTCGGATGTGGAGGGGCCACTCCATGTCCTGCCTGAAGCGCAGCGGCGGCCCTACACTTTTTCAGGGTTGTCTGAGAAACTCCCATCAGCATGAGTCGAATCCGGAAATACGGAAAGACCGCGGCAGTGGTGGTTGTGCTGCTGGGTGCGGCCCAGCTAGGTGTGTCTCTGCTGGCGCGCACGCACAGCATGCACGGCTACCTGATTGCGCATTTAGAGAGGGCGTTCGGGAGGCCGGTGGAGGTCAGGCGATTTTCGGTGCAGATTCTGCCGATTCCGGAGGTGGATGCGGTAGGAGTCACAATTGGAGAGGACCCCGCGTTCGGCCACGAGTACTTTTTGCGAGCAGAGAATATGGCAGCGAGCTTGCGCTGGATGGGGCTGCTGCGGGGCCACTTTGAATTTGGAACGATGTCGCTGACGAGGCCGAGCCTGATCCTGGTGCGGAATGCGCAAGGACGGTGGAACCTGGAGGACTGGCTGCCGCCAGTGAAGGCGAAGCCCGGGGACCCCGGGACATTTTACGGGCCGCAGCAGCCGGCGGAGTCCACGCATCACCTGCAAAAAATCAAGTTCGACGAAGGCCGCGTAAATTTCAAGGAGGGCGAAGAGAAAAGGCCGTTCGCGTTCACGGGCGTTTCCGGGAGCGTGGAGCAAGTCTCGCCGGGGCGCTGGGAACTGCGGATGGAGGCGCAACCCTGGCGAAGCGGGGTGACGCTGCAATCCACGGGGATCCTGCAAGTGCGCGGCGATGTGGCGGGGACTACGGCGCGGCTGCAGCCGGCGCAGATCCAACTGCACTGGGGCCAAGCGTCGATTGCGGATTTATTTCGCCTGGTTACCGGGAATGATCCCGGCGTGCGCGGGGAATTCGCGGTGGACGGAACTGCCAGCGTGGGGAAGGAAAATCCGGGCGATGCGGCAGCGGGGCAATGGCAATTTGCGCTGCAAGCGCGCACAACCCAGATTCACCGCTGGGACCTGACGGAGCGCAACGACAATCCACGCGTCAATGTGAGCTTGAAAGGGAAGTGGAATCTGGTGGCGGAAACGGGGCACGCGGACGAGATGACCATTGAGCTGCCGGCTTCGAGCCTGCATGGCTCCGCGACGTTACAGTTTGCCGGGCCACTGGCGTGGGGCGCGCGAATTGACCGGGCCGGCGTGCAGGCGTCGGACTTGCTGGCGTGGTACCGCGCGTTTCAACCGGACGTGGCGGAGGAAGTGGCGGTGGGACAGTTCTTCAGCGGAGAAGGCACGGTACGTGGATGGCCGTTGCAGTGGGAAGGGGCGCAGATCGCCAGTGAAGGCGGGAACTTACGGCTGCCAGGATTCCAGCAACCCGTGCGGATTGGAGAAGTACGTGGGGAGCTGCGCGGTGAAAAATTCAGCGTTGAGCCAGTGCGCGTGACGCTGGGGCCGCCAGCGAAGGAAGCCGCGCCCCCAGTTAGGTCGGAGAAGCCCGCGGCAAAGGGGCGAACAGCGGCGGAGCAGGCAAATTCGGTCGAGCTGCGATTTGTGCACGATTTCGCCGCGGGCCAGGGTGATCTGCGGATCGAGGGAAGGTTTGACAAAGCGCAGGATTTATTCAAGGCAGCCGCGGCCATGGGGCACACGCTGAATCACGGCTGGGAACTGAGCGGCGGCGTCGCCACAGCGATGGACCTGAATTGGGAGCATGGATTTCGGGCAAGACAGTGGAACGGCACGGTGGATTTGAAGAAAGCGGAGCTGCAGGCGGCGGGATTGAACCAACCCCTCAAATTGGAGGACGTGTCGCTTGAATGGAAGGACGGGCAGCGCGGGGCGACGATCGTGCGCGCCGAGGGGTTTGGAGCGACATGGTCCGGCGGAATCAAGGAAGCGGCGGCGCTGAACGCTTTGGGCGGGAGCGACTGGGGATTCCGGTTGCACGCGGACCATCTGGACGCCACGGAATTGGATCGCTGGTTTGGACCGAGGGCGCGGCCAAACTGGCTGCAGCGGCTGCTGCCGTCGCTGCTGGGAAACAACAACGCTGGAGCAAAACCCAGCGAACTGTTGCGGCGAATCTCGGCGGAAGGCGAGTTGAGCGCAGACGGTGTGACGATTGAAAAAGTGAAATTGGGGAAGGCCAAGGCAAAACTCGCGTTTCACGACTTGCATTTAGAAGTGAGTGAGGCGGAGGCGCAGTGGGCCGGAGGCACGGTGCACGGCGGGATGATGGCAGTTTTTTCAGCGTCGCCGAAATATGAAATTGCCGCGGGATTTGACGGCGTGAATCTGGCGCAAGTGCCATGGGCGGCGCACTGGACAGAACGCTGGGCGGGCACGGCGAAAGGAAAGCTGCAATTGACGACGAAGGGAGTGGGGCGAGAGGAGTTGCTGCAAGAACTTGAGGGACGCGGGGAAATAAAGTTGAAGGGCGTGGAATTTCGCGGCTGGGATGTGGCCGGCAGCATAGAAGCGGGGGCGCCGCGCATGGGCGTGTCGCGATGGATGAGTGGAGAAGGAGAGTTTGCGGTGAAGGACCGCGCGGTGAATTTCGAGGGGATTCACCTGGAGGGTGCGAAGGGCGAAATGGAGTTTGCGGGGACGCTCAGCTTTGGCCAGGAGGCGAAAATCACGATAGCGGAGGGCGATTTGCAGGAGCGCAAGGTTAAGGGCGGCGCGGCGGGGCGCAGTTTTGAGATGAGCGGACCCGTGGATGCGCCGCGAATCCGCATTGAACCGGCAACGGCAGTGGCGCAGGCGAAACGCTGAGGGAAGAAAGTTCCGGGACGACGGGCGATTCAGGAGATTTCGATGCAGCGGCTTTTATTGTGTTTGAGTTTTGTGACTTTCGTTTCGGTGCAGCGCGGTGGCGCGCAGCAGACGTTTACGCTCGAGCAAGTTCTGAGCGCGCCCTTTCCCGCGAATCTGACGGCTTCGAAAACAGGTGAAAAGCTGGCGTGGACGCTGGATGAGCAGGGACATCGCAATATCTGGGTGGCGGAAGGGCCGGGCTTCGCGGCGCGGCGATTGACCGCGTACAACGAAGATGACGGGGGAGAGCTTTCGCATCTGAAGTTCACGCTGGATGGCGCGGCCATCGTTTACGTGCGCGGGGAAGGAAAAAACGAGTCGGGACAGTACGCGAACCCGACGAGTAATCCGGCGGGAGCGGAGCAGGCGGTGTGGATGATTTCCTGGAGCGGCGGCGAACCTACAAAAATCGATGCTGGGAATTTACCTTGCGTTTCGGCGCAGGGGAGAATTGCCTACGCGAAAGACGGACAGATTTGGGTTACGAGCACGGCGGCGGGAGAAAAGCCGAGGGAAGCGGTGGTCCGCGGGAAGAATGAGCCGGTGGCGTGGTCGCCGGATGGGACGCGGGTGCTGTTCATTTCGCGGCGCACGGATCACAGCTTTATCGGGATTTTTGATGCAAAGGCACAGACGGTGAAATTCATCCCGCCTTCGGCGGATCGGGATATGGATCCCGTGTGGTCGCTGGACGGAAAGAAAGTGGCGTATGTGCGCGTGCCGAGCCAGGCACGCGATGCCGGCGACCGGTACTACAGCGAACCGGACCGCGCGGTGGTCTGGGCGATCCGGGTTGCGGACGCGGAAACCGGGAGCGCGCGCGAGATTTGGCACAGCGGGACCTCGCTGCAATCGTCGTATCCGGAGATGGCGGCGGACACGGGAGGCGGCGTGCTGAATTGGGCGGCGGATAACCGCATCGTGTTCGCCAGCGAAGAGGACGGCTGGCAGCATCTTTATACGATTTCGGCGGATGGCGGCGCGCCGATCCTGCTCACGCCAGGAAATGGCGAGGTCGAGCAATGGAGCTTCACGCCGGACAAGCAGCGCATTCTCTTCAACTCCAATTTGGGCGACGTTGACCGCCGTCATTTGTGGGCCGTGAATGTCACGGGAGGAGGGCTTGGGCAATTAACGAGCAGCGAGCAGAGCGATGGGATTGAGTGGGCGCCCGTGGTTCTAGGCGACGGGAAGATGTTCGCGTATTTAGGCTCCAATGCAACAGAGGCGGCCAGGCCCTATGTTGCCCATTTTGTGGCGGACAACTTGATCAGCTTAGTGAACGCCCTTGCGCCGGAAACCCGGCCAAAGGATTTTCCCGCGGATGCACTTGTGGTGCCGCAGCAGGTGATTTTCATGTCGGGAGACGGCCTGGAGATTCACGGGCAACTGTTTGTGCCAAGAAATTTGAAGGCGGGGAAGAAGCGTGCGGCGGTGATCTTTTTTCATGGCGGGCCGCCACGGCAGATGTTGCTGGGCTGGCACTACATGTACTACTACTCGAACGCTTATGGGATGAACGAGTATCTGGCGAATCGGGGGTACATCGTGCTGTCCGTGAATTACCGCGACGGCATCGGGTATGGGCGGGCGTTTCGCGAGGCGGCGAATCATGGGCCGAAGGGCGCGAGCGAGTATCAGGATGTGGTGGCGGCGGGGAAATACCTGGCGGCACGCAGCGAGGTGGATGCGAAGCGCATTGGGTTATGGGGCGGGAGCTACGGCGGTTACCTTACGGCGCTGGGGCTGGCGCGCAATTCGGATCTGTTCGCGGCGGGCGTGGATATGCACGGCGTGCACGATTGGGCGGCGGAGATTTGGGATGAGAAGTACGTTGCGCCGGAGTGGAAGAAGGTCCCGCATGATTCTTCGCCCGTTGCGTTCGTGGACACTTGGAAATCGCCGGTGCTTTTCATTCATGGGGACGATGACCGCAACGTCGGGTTTTCGCAGACAGTGGACCTGATTGCACGGTTGCGAGCCCAGGGTGTGCACCTGGAGCAACTCGTGTTTCCAGATGAGGTGCATGATTTTCTGCTGCACCGGCATTGGGTGGAGGCCTATAAGGCGGCGAGCGAATTTTTTGACCGGCAGATTGGCGGAGAGAAGAAATAGTGGCGAGGCGGAGCAAGAGCGTCGCATGGCGGGTGGCGGGTTGCGTGGCGCTGCTGGCCGCGGGCGTGTGCATGGCGGATGATGATCAGCGCGTGGTGCTGCTGCCGAAGCTGCAAGCGGGGCAGGTGGTGAAGTACGACGTTCACGGGAACGTGAAACGGCACGTCAAAACAGAGAGCCGCGTCGCGACCATGTTGCATCCGGGTGATGTGCACCGCGATATTGCGATGCCGCTGGTCTTCACCGCGAAGGAAATCCATTTAGAGAAGGGGCGGCCGGTGGTAGTGGCGCACGCGGAGTTCGATATAGGGGAGCGCGACTCGTCTGAGAAGAACGCATCCGCGCGCGCGAATGTCGAATTCACGATTGCGGGGGACGGGCAGGTCGCGAAGGCCGAAGGGCTGGACGACGTCGCACCCGAAATGCGGCTGGGGTGGCAATTCTGGCTTTCGCGCTTTGCGTTTGGGTGGACGCTGCCGGCGGAGGGCGCGAAGCCCGGGGACAAGTGGAAAACCGAGGAGCCGGAAAAAACGGCGTCGCCCATTGCCAACCTGGTGTGGGAAACAGAAACGACCTACGTGCAAAACGACCGGTGCCCGCTGATTCCGGCGGAAACGTGCGCGAGTTTTCTGACGCGGGCGACGCTGAGGCAGAAATCTTCGGCGAAGGATGCGACGCCGGAGGATTACCGGCTGCACGAATTGCACACATCCGGTACGGCGAAGGGCACGGATGAGATCGTCACGTATATTTCGCTGAAGAGCGGGCTGGTGGTGCGGGCGACGGAAGAGACGCAGCAGTCCATGGACGTGACCATCGCGAAAGCGGATGGATCGAACGGAGTGCATTATGCGATTGAGGCGAGCAGCCGATTTGAGACGCTGCTGGTGACGGGCAACGATTTTATTGAGAAATAAAGAAGTAAAGAAGTAAAGAAGTAAAGAAGCAAAGAAGCGAAGAAGCGAAGAAGCAGTGCGCTTATCGCTGGCGGCTCAGTTTCGGTTACCTGACTTCCTGTGGGAGAGAGAAGAAAAAGCAACCCCCAGACCCACCCTCAAAAAACGAGAGTGGGGCACCCGGCTGGCGGCAATGGGGCGGGAGGAGATGCTCAGCATGGATTTCAAGCTGGGCAGCACTAATCAAACACGCGGGGCCCAGCCCTTCTCGTACTCGCGGCTCCACATCTTCATGGCTTCCGGTTCGCCCTGAATGCGCCCGTCTTTTGTGTCGAGATGCAGCTCGCGGTTGACTTCCCACGCGATGTTGGAGAGTTGGAGCATCGTAACGGCGACGTTGCCGACAGAGACTGGAGCGTTGAGTTTCTCACCCTTGCGGATTCCCGCGATGAAGTTCGCGAAGTGCGCATCGGTCATGGAATCGCGGCCGATGGTGTCAGAAGATGAGGTTGTACTGCCAACCTTGAGTTCACTGGTCTTCTTTCCCTCGAGGTCGTAAATTTCGTAGCCATCGCGATCGACAATCACCGTACCCGTGGTGCCCATGATAGCGGAGCCGCGATCACGGCCGTAATACTTCATTCCCTGGCAGCATTTGCCCTCCCAGGAGATCATCGCGTCTTCGTACTCGAAGGATGTCACCAGCGTGTCATAAAACTCCCAGTCGTCTTTGAAGTGGTATCTGCCGCCCGAGGAGGTGACCCGCTTCGGATAGTCGACACCAAGCGCCCAGCGGCAGACATCGACTTCGTGCGTACCATTATTGAGCGTTTCGCCGGTGCCGTAGATTCTGAACCAGTGCCAATTGTACGGGTGCACGTTGTCCTTATAGGGGCGGCGCGGCGCCGGGCCCTGCCACAGGTCCCAATCAAGCTGCGGCGGCACGGGCACCTCTTTGCCTGTGCCAATCGACTTTCTCACATTGCTGTACCAGGCTTTCGCGAAGTACGGCCTGCCGATAGCGCCGCCGTGAATTTTTTCGACGATTTCGATGGTGTGTGGCGAAGAGCGCTGCTGTGTGCCCATCTGCACCAGCTTCCGGTATTTCTGCTGCGCCTGCACCAGCATCTCGCCCTCGGCAGGATTGTGGCTGCAAGGCTTTTCCACATAGACATGCTTGCCCGCCTGCAATGCGGCGATGGTCATGGGCGCATGCCAATGGTCGGGAGTGGCAATCGCGATGGCGTCCACATCCTTTTGCTCGAGTATCCAACGAAAGTCCTTGTGCGCTACAGGTGCCTCGCCCATCTCCTGCTGCACAGTGGCAGCGAACTTTTTGAGAATATTGCTGTCGACGTCGCAGACATGGGAGATACGGGCAGCGGCCCTGTTCGCCTTGAGCGCGGAGAGATGAGCGTAGCCGCGCCCATTCAATCCGATCACGGCGAAATTGAGGCGATCATTGGAACCGAGGATCTGGCCATAGCTCTTGGCCGAGGTTCCCACGGCCAGCCCTGCCGCGCCCACTGCCAGTGCATCGAGAAACTCGCGTCGTGTAACCATGATGACTCCTTGTACCGGGCAGCCCTCGCCGCCGGGTCGCCGGTTGACAGCATAGCTTGTGGTCAGGAGGAGATTCCAGCCTTTGTCAGTGGGCCAGCGGCCCACTGACCGGAAGCTGAGGCAGTTCGCCGCTAGTAGCCGTTCTATGGCGATTTTGGGGACTTGGTATAATAGTGGTTTCGGCTGGCGCTGCTGGGCCAGCAGGAGACGCTCACGATGAATTTCAAGCTGCACAGCACGTACCAGCCGCGCGGGGACCAGCCTGCCGCGATCGAGCAGCTTACGCGGGGATTGAAGGCGGGAGAGAAGCACCAGGTGCTGCTGGGCGTGACGGGTTCGGGCAAGACGTTCACCATGGCGAAAGTGATCGAGGAGGCGAACCGGCCAGCGCTGGTGCTGGCGCACAACAAAACGCTGGCGGCGCAGCTCTATCACGAGTTCAAGCACTTCTTTCCGGAAAACGCGGTGGAATATTTTGTGAGCTACTACGATTTTTACCAGCCGGAAGCGTATGTGCCCTCCGCGGATATCTACATTGACAAAGAAGCGACGATCAACGACGAGCTGGACAAACTGCGGATGAGCGCGACGCGATCGCTGTTTGAGCGGCGGGACGTGGTGATTGTCGCGTCGGTATCGTGCATCTACGGAATTGGCTCGCCGGAAGCGTATTACGGAATGCTGGTGATGCTGGAAAAGGGGCAACAGACTTCGCGGGAAGCGTTGCTGCACCGATTCGTGGATATCCAATACGAGCGCAGCGAAGACCTGAGGCGCGGAACGTTTCGCGTGCGCGGCGACATCATCGAGATTTATCCGACGTATGAAGACCAGGGCTACCGCATCGAAATGTGGGGCGACCAGATTGACACGCTGCGGCAGATTGACCCGCTGACGGGGGAAATCCGCGCGGGGCAGGAAGATATTGCGCGCGTGCCCATCTATCCGAAGACGCACTACGTGATGCCGCAGGAGCAGCGTGACCGCGCGATTGTGGGGATACAGGAAGAGCTGGGATGGTGGAAGAAAGAGCTGGAGAAGCAGAACAAGTTTGTGGAGGCGCAGCGGGTGGTGCAGCGCACGATGTTCGACATAGAAATGATGCGCACGATCGGCTATTGCCACGGCGTGGAGAATTATTCGCGGCACTTGAGCGGACGTTTGCCGGGAGAAGCGCCGCCAACGCTGCTGGATTACGTGCCGCAGGATTACCTGCTGTTTGTGGATGAAGCGCACGCGACCATTCCGCAAGTGGGAGGGATGTCTCACGGCGACAGGTCACGGAAGCAGACGTTGGTGGATTATGGATTCCGGATGCCGTCGGCGCTGGATAACCGGCCGCTGACGTTTGAGGAGTTCGAGCACCGCATGAATCAGGTGATTTACGTATCGGCGACGCCCGGTCCGTATGAATTGACGCGGTCCGGAGGAGTGGTGGTGGAGCAGGTGATCCGGCCGACGGGACTGATCGATCCGGAGGTGGAAGTGCGTCCGGTGAAGGGCCAGGTGGACGACCTGCTGGAGGAGATACGGCTGCGCGCGGAAAAGAACGAGCGGGTGCTGGTGACGACGCTGACGAAGCGCATGGCGGAAGACCTGAGCGAATATTTTTCGGAGATTGGCGTGCGCTGCCGGTATCTGCACTCGGAAGTGGAGACGCTGGACCGTATCAAGATTTTGCGTGATTTGCGGAAGGGCGAGTTTGATGTGCTAGTCGGCATCAACTTGTTGCGCGAGGGCCTGGACTTGCCGGAAGTGTCGCTGGTGGCGATTCTGGACGCGGACAAGGAAGGCTATTTGCGGAGCACGACTTCGCTGATCCAGACCATGGGGCGGTGCGCGCGGCACATTGCGGGGAAAGCGATTTTGTACGCGGACCGGCGGACCAAATCCATGAACGAGGCGATCGGCGAAACGTACCGGCGGCGCGCGAAGCAGCTTGAGTACAACAAGGAAAACAACATTACGCCGCAATCCATTGTGAAGGGCGTGGACATGGAGCTGGCACACATCGTGGAGGCGGATTACGTGACGGTGCCGCTGGATGCCGGGGAATTGGACGCGGCTACGGCGAATATTCGCTCGGAGGCGCAGCTTGCCGAAATCCTGGGAAAACTGGAAGCGCAGATGCGGGAAGCGGCGAAGAAGTTCGAGTTTGAGAAGGCGGCGCAGTTGCGGGACCGCATACGGTCGTTGAAGCAACAGGATTTGGCGGGGATGTTTGTGAAAGAGTCGGGGGAGGGGGCTAGCGGCGATTGAGATTTTGTCAGCGGGGCTTGCAGTTGTAAAAGCGGCGGCGAGCCGCCGCACTCCAAATCAGAGGGATCAACGGCCGCGGCGGCGGAGTTCGCCCAGAGAATAGAACGTGCCGCGCCAGGTGATGCCGCCCTGGCGCAAGGTAATGAAGGTGGAGCGCAGGAGCATGTAGGTGAAGAGGACCGCGCCAAGGGGAAGCGTTAGGCAGTAAAGCGGGGAAACGCGCATGACGATGTCCACGCCGATGTGAAAGCAAAGGGCGATTAGAACGGAGATGCCTGCGAAAACGCGAACCCAGCCATGGCCAAGGAACATGCCGGCGAAGGGAAGCACATTGAAGGCGAGCACGCTTAAGCATTGAGCGGCAACCAGGGGTTCACTGAATTGAGCGCTGGCGAAGAAATTTTTCTCCACCCCGCGAATTAAATTGCCGATACCTGCGTGCCAGCGCACGGAAACGGCGTCCTGGGCGACGGCAACTCCGGAACGGAAGCCCCCCAGCTTGATCATTTTGCCGAGCTTGACGTCGTCAATCACTTCCATAGCAAGGCGGCGGTGGGTGCCGCAGGCCTCGTAGGCGGCGCGTTTGACCATCTGAAAAGCGCCGACACCGACATAGGCGCGTGAACGCGGATTGCCGACCTGGTGCGGGTCGATGGCCATAACAAATGAGAGGCCGAAGAAGGTGATGAACACTTTTTCCCAGAAACCGACCATAACGATATCGCCAAAGAGCGTGAGATGGTTAAGTTGGCGATCGCGGGCGAGGGCGACGGCGCGGCGAAGCGTGTCCGGCTGGAAGCGCACATCGGCATCGGTAAAGAGCAGCCAATCGCCGGAGGAGGCTTCGTAGGCCTTTTGAAGGGCATGCGGCTTGCCGAGCCAACCTTTAGGAAGTTCGGCGATATGGACGACGCGGAGGCGATCGTGAGTGGCGGCGAAGTCGTCGAGGATGCGGGAGGTGGCGTCGCGGGAGCGGTCGTCAACGGCAATGATTTCGAGGCGGGGATAATCGATTTCGGTGAGGGTGGCGAGGGCGGCGGGCAGTTTTTCCTCTTCATCGCGAGCGGCGAAAATCAGCGAAATCCGGGGGCAATCGGCGTCTTTTGCGGGGGCATAACTTTTAAGCCAGGGCAAGCGCACGGCGCCATAGGCCACGCGCAAGCCGTAGATGACCCAGAGGAAAGCGATGAGTCCGAAAAGGAGCAGCCAGAAAAGATGCATGCTGATTGGAGTCGAGAGCCAGCCTCAGGTTATGCTAACACGGATGCCAAAGAGCATTGCCATCGTGGGAGCCGGGCGCGTGGGCCGCGCGCTGGGGCAGAGACTGCGTGAGTTGGGCTGGAGGATTGGGGTGGTGGCGGCGAGAACAGAGGCCAGCGCGCGGAAGGCGGTGCGCTTCATCGGGGCGGGGCAGGCACAGGCGGGAGTTACCCGGCAGATTTTCGGCAGCACCACGATTCTGGTGAGCGTTCCGGACGATGTGATCGCCAGCGTGGCGGATGAACTTGCGCGGATGGGCGGAGAAGAATTGCGCGGCAAGGTTGTTTTGCACACGAGTGGGGCGGTGGATGCGAGCGTGCTGCAGTCCGTGCGGGCTTGCGGCGCGGCGGTTGGGTCCATGCACCCCATGCAGACGTTCAGCGGCGTGGGTGTGCCGCCGCTTGAGGGCAAGATATTTGCGATTGAAGGCGACGAGATCGCGGTGCGCAAGGCACGAGGGATCGCGCGCGCGCTGGGGGGAACTCCGGTGAGCATCCCGGCCGCCATGAAACCGCTGTATCACGCCGCGGGGGCATTTGCGGCGGGGCACCTGCTGGCGCTGGAAGAGGCTGGAGTGCAGCTGCTGATGATGGCGGGGATGAAGAGGCGGGAAGCAACGCGGGCCCTGCTGTCGCTGTCGCGGCAGGTGATCGAGCACTACGAAAAGTTGGGGCCGCACAAGGCATGGACGGGGCCGCTTTCGCGGGGCGATTACGGTGTGGTTGAGGGGCATGAGGAGGCCTTGCGGCGATTTGCTCCGGAGTTTGTGGAGGCGTACCGGGCGGTGAGCCGGCTGGCGGCGCGCGTGCTGGCGCACGATCCCACGGCCATGCTCACGGAGCTTGAGAAAATTTCCACTGCTTCACAGCAGTCATCGAAGACCAAAGGGGGCCAGGGTTGACGCGTCTTCAGATTCCCATACAGAGCGCCACGCTCAAGAACGGATTGCGCGTGGTGATTGCGCCGGACGCGACCACTCCGGTGGCGACGATCGGGGTGTACTACAAGATTGGATTCCGGCTGGAGCCGCAGGGACGCAGCGGGTTCGCGCACCTGTTCGAGCACATGATGTTTCAAGGCTCGGAGAACGCGCCGAAGATGCAGCACATCAAGCTGATCAATTCGAGCGGGGGCGTGCTGAACGGCTCGACGATGTACGACGTGACGAATTATTACGAAGCGGTGCCGTCGAATGCACTGGAGCGGGTGTTGTGGCTGGAGGCGGACCGCATGCGCGCGCTGAAAGTGGATGACGAGAATTTGCGGAACCAGCGCGACGTCGTGAAAGAAGAGGTGCGCGTGAACGTGCTGAACCAGCCCTACGGCGGTTTTCCGTGGCTGGACATGCCGCCGGTGGCATTCCGCAACTGGGCCAACGCGCATAATTTCTATGGGGATTTCGCGGACCTGGATGCCGCGAGCCTGGCGGATGTGCAGAAGTTTTTCCGGACGTATTACGTGCCGAACAACGCAGTGCTGTTGCTGCTGGGGGATGTGAAGCCGGAAGAAGGATTTGCGCTGGCGGAAAAGCATTTCGCGCCGATTCCGGTGGGGGCAACGCCACCGTTTGCGGATCCGCAGGAGCCTCCGCAGAAAGAAGAGCGACGGGGACACGTCGAAGAGAAATTCGGGACGCTGCCGGCGATGGCCATCGGCTATGTGCTTCCGGCGCGGCGGACACCGGAGTGGTTCGCCATGGCGCTGCTGGACCAGGCGCTGCACGGCGGACGGGCCGGACGAATCCACCGCGAACTCGTGATGGAAAAGCAGATTGCCGTGGAAGCGGATGGAGGGATCGACGATCTCTTCGGGTACAACGGACCGACGCAATTGACGACGCGAATTCTGCACAAGCCGGAGTATTCGGCGGAGTCTACGCTGGCCGCATTTGATGCGGTGATTCGCGAGGTGCAGGAGCAGGGCATCAGCGAGGACGAATTGCAGCAGCTCCAGGTGAAATGGCGTTCCGATTACTATTCGACGCTCGAGGGCGGACGAGGCGGGTACATGCCGCGCTACGGGCTGATGCACCTGCTGGCCTGCTTTACGCTGTTCGACAATGAGCCGCAACTGGTGAACACGATTCTGGATGGTTTCCTGGAGGTGAAGCGCGAAGAGGTGCAACGCGCTGCCCAGAAATATCTGCGGCCAGAGAACCGCGCGATTGTGTTCCGTACGCCGGTGAAAAGCGATGCGAAGGAGGCGGCGTGATGGCGACGCGCGAAGCAGAAGCCCCCACTTTGGCGCCGGCATTGACGCCGGAGCGCGCCGTAACGTGGCCAAAACGGACAAGGGCACGGCTGGCAAATGGGCTCGAGGTGGTGCTGGCGGAAGCACATTCCATTCCGAAATTTCACGGGGAGCTCTATTTTCGCGCGGGGAACGCGCTGGTCGTGGATCGTGCGCCATGCCTCGCCGAGATCACGGCGACAGTGGTGCGTACAGGAACAGCGAAGCGCGCAAGCCGGCAGATTGAAGAGGACCTGCGGCGGTTGGGCGCGGACCTGGGCACAAGCGCGGGTCAAGACACCAGCGCGATTTCATTTGCCGGGCTGAGCGAGTTCGCGGAGCCCACCCTGCAATTGGTGAACGAACTGGCGCGCGAGGCCTCTTTCCCGGAAGCGGAGTTCGAGCGGGAGCGGCGGCAAAAGCTCGAGGAAGTGAAGCTGGAACGGACTTCGCCGGGTTTTCTGGCAGGGGAGAGGTTGCGCAAGGTGTTGTTTGGTGCGCACCCCTACGCGCAAGTTTCGCCGAGCGAGGCGCAAGTGGCGGCGTACAAACGCGAGGATTTGCAGAGCGTGTATCGCGAAATCTACACGCCGGAGAATGCGCTGCTGATGCTGGTGGGTGACTTTGATCCGCCGGCGCTTTTGAAGACCATCGAGAAGGTGTTTGGAGATTGGACGGGGAAGAAGCCTGTCGCGAAAGACGCGGTGACGCCGCCGAAACCACCCGGGCGCCGAGTGTATCTGGTGCACATTCCAGGATCGGTGCAGACGCAAATCCTGGCAGGTTGCCACGCGATTACGCGGAAGCATCCGGATTGGCTGCGCCTGGGGCTAACGAACAGTCTGTATGGCGGGGCGTTCAATTCGCGGCTGGTGATGAACATCCGCGAGGACAAAGGGTACACGTACAGCCCGCGCAGCGGCGTGATGCCGCTGCGGCAGTACGGATATTTCTCCGTGTCCGCAGCGGTGCGGAACGATGTGGTGGCGGCTTCGCTTACGGAGATTTTCTACGAGATGGACAAGCTGCGTTCGTTGCCAGTTCCCGCGGCGGAACTTGCCGATGCGCAGAATTACCTGACGGGCGTCTTCTCCATGGGTTTGGCAACGCAGGAAGGGCTGCTCTCGCAATTTTCCACGGTGGAGCTGAATGAATTGCCGGTGGACTATCTGGAAACTTATCGCGACAAAATCAGGGGGCTGACAGCCGAGGATTTGCTGGCGACGGCGCGGAAATATCTCGACTCGGCGAACATGCAGATCGTCGTGGTCGGGGACCGCGCGCAGATCGAGGAACAGGCCGCGTTGTTCGGAGAAGTCGAGTCTTACGATAACCAGGGGAAACGCCTGGAGTAGACTTGAGGGCGCGATGGTCCTTGGGTCCGGCCCGGTTTCGCACATGGTTTTGTCGTTGCGCGAGCCCTGTTCGGCTGCTATTATTAAGTAGTCATGTCATTGCAGGGGAACTACCGCCTCGCGACCTCCTTGCTTGCGTGTCTCCTGATTCTTTGTTGTGCCGACACTGCATTCGCCAAGAAGAAGCCGCCAGTCCATCCCGTCAATTTGAATTCCGCAAGCGCGGCGGAATTGCAGCAGGTGCCGGGGATCGGGCCGTCCACGGCGGAGAAGATACTGCAGATGAGGAAGTCGTACGGCGCGTTCAAGAGCGTAGATGATCTGCTGGCGATCAAAGGGATCGGTCCGAAGAGACTGGAAAAGATGCGGAAGTATCTGACGGTGGGGAAGGCGCCGCAAGCCAAGAAGCCGTCCACGATCGCGAAATCGCCTCCAGCCAAAACGGCCGCCGCGAAACCGCCGGCGAAAGGCAGCCCTTCCCCAGAAACACCGACGAAGGACGACGAAGAGCCGTAGAAGTCATCAAGTCGATCCACCACCCTTGCCGGCTTTGTGGATTACAGGCGCTGGTGGGTGGGCTTGGGTGCGGAGAGTTGCAGGGGGACCTGGTCGGCGATGCGGATGCCGTAACCTTCGAGAGCGACGACTTTCTTGGGATGATTGGTGATGACGCGGATATCCGTGAGGCCGAGATCAATGAGGATTTGGGCGCCAATGCCGCTTTCGTGCTGCACCATGCGCTGGCGGGCCGGCTCGCGATCGAGCTGACCGCGGGAGTGAAAGTGGATTTGCGGCAGGGTTCCGGGAGTTTCCGGCGTGTCAATGGTGAAGCCGCGGCCGGTGTGGTGCAGATAGAGAAAGACTCCGCGATCTTCCTCGGCAATTTTTTCGAGGGAACGCGCCACAAGCTCCGGGCAATCGCAAGCGGTTGATCCAAAGACATCGCCGGTGAGGCAATGGGAGTGAACGCGCACGAGCGGAGGCACTGGGCCGCTTAGCTCGCCGCGGACCAGCGCGATGTGCTGATCGTGGTCCACGTCGCTGGAGTAGGCGATCATGCGGAAATCGCCGTAGCGAGTGGGCACGATGGCTTCGGCGACGCGGCGTACATAGCGCTCGTGCTGCATGCGGTAGCGGATGAGGTCCGCGACGGTGAGCATCTTCAGGTTGTGCTCCCGGCAAAACTCGATGAGCTGCGGCACGCGGGACATCGTGCCGTCCTCGTTCATGATCTCGCAGATCACGCCGGAGGGATTAAGGCCGGCGATGCGCGCCAGATCCACGGAAGCTTCGGTTTGCCCGGCGCGAACGAGCACGCCGCCATGGCGCGCGCGAAGAGGGAACATGTGGCCGGGCCGGGCCAGGTCCTGGGGGCGGGTCTTGGGGTCATTGGCGGTTAGGATGGTGATGGCACGATCGGAGGCGCTGATACCTGTGGTGACGCCGACCTTTGCGTCGATGGCCTCGCAGAAGGCGGTGCCGTGGACAGAGGTGTTGATGGGCGACATCAGCGGGAGATTCAGCTCTTCGCAACGCTGCTCGGTGAGGGCGAGGCAGATCAGGCCGCGGCCGAACCTGGCCATGAAGTTGATGGCCTCGGGCGTTATTTTTTCGGCAGCCAGGGTGAGGTCGCCTTCGTTTTCGCGGTCCTCATCGTCCACGAGGACAATCATGCGGCCTTGGCGAATCTCCTCGACCGCTTCTTCGACGGTGGTAAATGGGGAACGTGGTTCGGGCATAGGAAAAGGATAGAGGCAACGATGTAGGGAAGTAAAGATGTGGATAGGTGGTGGACAGGGGAAGTAGTAAAACCCAGACGACATGCTGCCGGGCCATGCGAAAGACTTTCTTCAGGGGCTAAAGCCCGTTGGTTACGGGGGTTTCACGCCGGGGCTGAAGCCCCGGCCTCCTAAAGAGAAGACTATTTCTGCAGCATATGAAGGCATGCCCTCCGGGGAGCGGCTATGCGACAGGGTCTAGTGGAGAATGGGGGCGAGGAAGTGATAGATGGTGGCGCCGAGGAAGGCTGCGCCGGGGATGGTGAGGACCCAGGCCCAGACGATGTGGCGGGTTACCCCCCAGCGCACGGCGGTGAGGCGATGAGAAGCGCCAACGCCCACGATGGCGCCGGTGATGGTGTGGGTGGTGCTGACAGGAATGCCAAAACGCGCGGTGGTAAACAGGGTGATCGCACCAGCCGTCTCCGCGGCAAACCCGCCGAAGGGAGTGAGTTTGGTGATGCGCTGGCCCATGGTCTTGATGATGCGCCAGCCGCCAGCCATCGTGCCGCCACCCATGGCGAGATGGCAGCAGACAATCACCCAGTAAGGAACCGCGTAGTTCTTCATCAATCCGCCGGCGACCATAGCAGCGGTGATGATGCCCATGCCTTTCTGCGCGTCGTTGGTGCCGTGACCCAAACTATACCCAGCGGCAGAGATCAACTGAAGGCGCCGGAACCAGCGGTCCACGCGGCGAGGCCGCTGATTGCGGACCACCCAGGTGGTGAGGACGCTGACCAGCCAGCCGATGAACATGCCGATGATGGGCGAAAGAAAGATGAAGAGAACCGGCATGGTCCAGCCGTGGAGGATGAGCGCTTTAAATCCGGCGTGAACAATAGCAGCACCGCCGTAACCGCCCATGAGCGCGTGCGAGGAACTCGTCGGCAATCCCAGCGTGAGGGTAATGAGGTTCCAGGTGATTGCGCCGAGGAGGCCGGCGAGGAGCACCTTCTCATTCACCATTTCGATGTGGACCATCCCTTTGCCGATGGTGCCGGCGACGGCGGTGCCAAAGACGAACGCGGCGATGAAATTCCAGAAGGCGGCCCAGAGGACGGCGCGGAAGGGCGTCAGGACGCGCGTGGAGACGACGGTGGCGATGGAATTGGCGGCGTCGTGCCAGCCGTTCGAGAACTCGAAGGCGAGGGTGATGCCAATCGTAAGGACGACGAGAGTGAAGCTGTTCACAGGGATCAGGCGTTCTTCAAGATGACGCTCTCGATGACATTGGAGACGTCTTCGCACTTATCAACAGCGGTTTCAATGACCTCGAAGATTTCCTTCCACTTAATGATCTGAACAGAATCCTTTTCCTCTTCAAAGAGCTGCGCGATGAGGGTCCTGCAGATGCGATCGCTTTCGTTTTCGAGGCGATTGATCTCGATGATGCGGTGGAGCGCCTTGTCCGGCGTCTCCATGGCATGGATGGCCGCGGAGAGCTCGACGCAGGCCGCACAGAGGACCTTGGTGAGTTCGATGGTGCCGGGGCGGACGGAATCCACGCGATAGAGGACGAAGCGGCTGGCGGCGGCGTCAATCAGATCGATGACGTCGTCCATGGTGCCGCAGAGCTCGTGCATGTCCTCGCGGTCGAAAGGAGTGATGAAGGTCTGGTTGAGCTTGCGGAAGATCTGGTGCGTGAGCTCGTCGCCCTGGTGCTCGATGGCCTTGATGATTTGAACCTGCTCGGGGACACCGGTGTAATGCTCCAGCATCTTGGTGAAGGCTTGAGCGCCGGCGACGATGTTTTCTGCTTGCTTTTGAAAGAGAATGAAAAAATCGCCATCGCGCGGCATGAAGCGCTGCAAAAATCCAGGCATGTGACTCGCTCCCCCCTGAGGAGCGGGAATGTGGCAGAAAGAGTCTACTCAAGAGGGAGAAACGAGGCAAGGAAGGGGGTCACAAGGCAGGGGTCACGAGGATGGGAGAGTGCTCCGATTCGCGCACGCCGCGCGGGCCGGCACCAACGCCTAGGAAGCTTCCAGTGTACTTAACCACTGCTCGATGATGGGCTCCTGGTGCGCGTCGATCTGGTCGAAGCTAAGCCCCATGCCGACGTTGGGCTGCGAGTGCACGACGCGTGCAGCGGCGTCCAAGGCCTGGCCATCATGCGTGATACGCACGCGAAGTGCAGTGCCATCGAAGAACGGATTCATCATGTCCAGATAGCACCCATGGCGGCAGATTTCGCTGGTGTGCGCGTTCATGGTCGATTGCGATTCCGTATCGGTGATTTCGGCGGAAGCAAAGAATAAGTACCGTGGCGAGCGGCGGAATTCTGGGCGCATAGGGAGGGCCTCAGGATGCACAAGGGTTTGGGAATGCAGTTGCGATTGTACAGCTTCCGATGGCGCGTGCAAGGAATTTGCGTGAATGGCTTCAGCTTGTTAGCGGCGTAAACTCAGAGTGCATCTGTAGATGCTGGAGGAATTGTCGAGCATCAAGACGGAGTATCCGGAGAAGAAGTAAGTTCAGGGGGAGGCGCGCAAGAAGTCCCGCATGCGAGATCGGCGAGATTGTGCCGCGATCCCTCCACTGCGTGCCGCAAAAGGCGCGGCACTTCGGTCGGGATGACAGTGTGGGCATGCCGCAAACGACGCGGTCCTCCGGTCGGGATGACAAAGGTGCTTGCACCTTGCCGGTATGGGGCACAAAAGTGCTGCGCCCCTTCGATAGAAGATGCAAAGAGAAAAGGGCGGCCACATTAGCGACCGCCCTTTTTGGTTGAATTTGTTTCGGTGGCAAAGGCTTAGTACATGCCGCCCATGCCGCCGGGGCCACCAGGGCCGCCGCCGGCGCCTGCCGCCTTGGACTCTTCCTTGATCTCAGCCACGAGAGCTTCGGTGGTGAGCATGAGGCCGGCGATGGACGCGGCGTTCTGCAGCGCGAGGCGGGTGACCTTCGCTGGATCGATAACGCCCATCTTGACCATATCGCCGTAGTCGCCTGTGTCCGCATTGAAGCCGAAGTTATCATCCTTGGACTCGCGGATTTTGCCGATCACGACAGCGCCTTCAAAGCCGGCGTTGAGCGCGATCTGGCGAGTGGGCTCTTCGAGGGCGCGCTTCACGATGCCGACGCCGACGAGCTCATCGCCATCCGCCTTGATCTTGTCTATGGCGGTGATGGCGCGGAGGAGAGCAGAACCGCCGCCGGGAACGATGCCTTCCTCAACGGCTGCGCGGGTGGCGTGCATGGCGTCTTCGACGCGCGCTTTCTTTTCCTTGAGTTCGGTTTCGGTGGCAGCGCCAACCTTGATCACAGCCACGCCGCCGACGAGCTTGGCGAGGCGCTCCTGGAGCTTCTCGCGGTCGTAGTCGGAGGTGGTGTTCTCTACCTGCTGGCGGATCTGCTTCACGCGGCCTTCGATTTCGCTGGCCTTGCCTGCACCTTCGACGATGGTGGTGTTGTCCTTGTCGATGGTGACTTTCTTGGCCTTGCCGAGGTCCTCGATCTTGACGTTCTCGAGCTTGATGCCGAGGTCTTCGGTGATGGCCTTGCCGCCGGTCAGGGTGGCAATGTCCTCGAGCATGGCCTTGCGGCGATCGCCAAAGCCGGGGGCCTTGACGGCGCTGCACTGCAGGGTGCCCCGCAGCTTGTTCACCACGAGGGTGGCGAGGGCTTCGCCTTCGACGTCCTCAGCGATGATGAGCAGGGGCTTGCCGAGCTTGGCGATCTGCTCGAGCAAGGGGAGGAGGTCCTTCATGGAGCTGATCTTCTTCTCATTGATGAGGATAAGAGCGTTCTCCAAGGTGGACTCCATGCGGTCCGGATCGGTGATGAAGTAGGGGGAGAGGTAGCCGCGGTCAAACTGCATGCCTTCGACGACTTCCAGCGTTGTCTCCATTGTCTTGGACTCTTCCACGGTGATGACGCCGTCCTTGCCGACCTTCTTCATGGCTTCGGCGATGATGCCGCCGATCTGCTTGTCATTGTTGGCGGAAATGGTGCCCACCTGAGCGATCATCTCGCCCTTGACGTCCTTGTGAAGCTTCTTGATTTCCTCGACGGCAGCTTCAACGGCACGGTCGATGCCGCGCTTGAGGGCGGTGGGGCTGGCGCCGGCAGCAACCGTCTTCACGCCTTCGCGGAAAATGGCCTGGGCCAGTACGGTGGCGGTGGTGGTGCCATCGCCCGCGACGTCGCTGGTCTTGCTGGCGACTTCGCGAACCATCTGCGCGCCCATGTTCTCGAGCGGATCACGCAGTTCGATTTCCTTGGCCACCGTGACCCCGTCCTTGGTGATGATGGGGGCGCCAAACTTCTTTTCAATCACCGCGTTGCGGCCCTTGGGGCCGAGTGTGATTTTTACTGCGTCCGCAAGAGCATTCACGCCGCGCAGAATCGCCTGGCGGGAAGCTTCTCCGGTAACAATCTGCTTCGCCATTGCTTCGTTCCTCCTAGTGAGTTCCTTTGCTGCAATTTCGATTTGAAAATTTTGTTTACTTCGTCGATCCGGATAAAGGTAATCAGTTATCAGTAATCAGTGGAGAGGCGTTGCGGCCAGATCTTGAATCTTCATCCATGCGCTTGCCTCAGCGGGTTCTCTGAAAACTGAAAACTCGCTACTTCCTGGCTGCCTTGGCGGCGCCGCCGAGCTTGGCGAGAATTTCTTCCTCGCGGAGGATCAGATATTCCTCGCCCTCGATCTTGATTTCGCTGCCACTGTACTTGCCGAAGAGCACGCGATCACCGACGTTGACGTCGAGTGGAATGCGCTCGCCCTTCTCGCGCTTGCCGGCGCCGACGGCGATGATCTCGCCCTCTTGCGGCTTTTCCTTCGCGGAGTCAGGGATGATGATGCCGCCCTTGACGGATTCCTTCTCTTCAATACGCTTCACGATAACGCGGTCGTGGAGCGGTGTAAGATTGACTGCCATCGTCGAAAAACCTCCATAGGTGAACTAGCGGTAGAACTGAAGACTTACCGTGGTGGGGAGCACCGAAAGGGGATTTAGCACTCCTCGCAACCGAGTGCTAATATAGCACGAATCCCCCTCAAGTCAAGCGATTTCATGGCGATGCGGGTGTTCAGCGTGCCGATGCATTTGTCGTCTGCATGGCTAAGTACATTATTTACTATAGATTAGGAGCGCCAGAATTTTCTTGCACTTGGCAATTGCCCTGCTTTCCCTGTGGAGATAGACTTTCGTCGAAACGGCCATGCGCTGGCTTCTTTACATTCGCCTGATCTTGCTGACTGCGGGGACACTCCTCCCATTTTTTTGGATGGTGGTGATCCTGGGCCATCGTCGCCAGCGCAACTTCGAGCGTGTTTTCTTCTTCCTTTGTCTGGCGCTGACGTGTTTCTTCGGAAGCAGCCTCCTGGCCACGAATGCGGAACTCTACTACGGCACTCCGCCGCGTGGCTTGCTCCGCTTTGTCTGGACGTTCCTGTGCCTCGGCCTCTGGCTTATCCCTTCGCTCACCGTGCATCTGCATGCCGAGTACGCTTCGATCCGGGAATTGCTCCCTTCACGGCTGCGAATGGTCTTGTGGCTCGTAGCCGCCTACGTGCCAGCAGCGATTCTCGTGCCGAATTTGTTCGACGTTCTCTTCTTGCGCTCCGGGCTCGACTTTGAAAGGCCGACGCACATTCTGGGTATTGCGTTTCAACTGTGGTTGGTTGCCGCAGTGGCGGTGGCCGCGTATTGGCAGAGGCGCTTTCTTCAAGTGGCCTCGGATCAAGCTCAGAAGTCCTTTCACAAGTCCACGTCCGAATTCCTGTCCGTCCTTGCTGTAATTCTCCTCGTGATGGTTCTCCTGGAGCGCATCTGGGGATCGGAATCGGGAACAAATCTCTCCCCTCTTTTGTTTCTCCTGGCGCTTGTTCCTCTGTGGCTGCTTATCGGAAACGTCCATCGGTTTAATTTTCTGCAGATCGGGCGGCAGCGCAATTTGATTTATGCGGTGTTCATGGTGTTTGTGGCGCTGTTGTACCTGAGCTTTGTGCGGAGAGCGAGTCTGTGGTGGGAGCATTACTTACCCCCCGAAGCGACCGCAGCGCTACTGTTGTTTTTGCCCGTGGTGTTTTTTGAGCCGCTGCAGCGGGTGATGGGAAGGCTCCTGCGAAAAACGGCGCAGGCCGAAGTGGACCGAGCGCAAAAGTTGATGGGGCCGATCAATGAGGTGGCGCGGCTGGGGAACCAGGCCAAGCTGAGGGAGTTCAGCGAACGGTGGATCGCGGAGCAGTTACAGCTCGCCGAAGCGCATCTGTTCCTTGACGCCGAAGAAAAGGCGCCGAACCTCCTGGAACATTCGCAGAAAGGTTCGGAGGAGGTCTTTGAAGTCGGGCGGGGAGGACGCCATCTCGGTACGCTGCGGGTTCGTGCTCACGGAGCCATGATTTCCGGCGAGACTTACGCGGCGCTGGAATTTTTGAGTGAGCAGCTTCCGGCGGCGTTTGACCTTTGCGGGCTGATCGAAGAGAAGCTGCAGTTAGAGCGCGAACTGGCTGAAAGGCAACGGCTGGCACTGGTGGGGCAAATGGCGGCGAGCATTTCGCACAACCTGAAAAACCCGCTGGGTTCAATCAAGACGATCCTGCAGGTGCAAATGGAAAGCGCCGAGTTGCCTGCTTCGTTGCGGCAGGAAACGCAGATGGTGTTGGACGAGATCAACCGGCTGTCCGCGAAGTTGAATCAACTGCTGCAATTCAGCCGGCCGGGAATCCGGGCTGGAAGCAGCGGCGAGGGCTGTAGCCTGACGCAGGCGGCGGAGAACGTTGTGAACGTGCTGCGCCATGAAGCGGAGAATCGCGGGGTCGCGCTCGAATTACGACCGCCAGAGGCAGAGATGTGGGTGGCGGCGAGCGCGGAGGTGGCCAACGACATCCTCTCCAACCTTGTGCTGAACGCGATCGAAGCAACCCCGTCGGGCGGGCACGTGCGCATCGCCATGCGAGTCGCGGGTGGCGAGTGCCAGGTGACCGTGGAAGACGATGGGCCGGGCATTCCGCCCGCCTTGAGAGAGAAGGTCTTGCAGCCCTTCTTTACCACCAAGCCGCGTGGCACAGGGCTGGGCCTGGCAATCGTGCAGCGGCGGCTGGAGGAACTCGGCGGCGCAATTGAATGGTGGAGCCCCAAGGAGGATGGGGTGGGGACAAAATTCAGAATCACGCTGCCGGCGTACGGGGAAGCCGCGCAACGGAAAAATAGCGGTGCCACATCGAACGTGGCACGAGAGCCGCTGAAATGAGTGGCCGCAAGCACAGTTTGCCTTGGCGCTCCGGCCACGTTGGCGGCAAACGTGGCTTGCCGCTTCGCCGCGTCTTCACGGAAACTATTTGGTAAGGATCACTGCGCATGAAAACCATACTCATTGTCGATGACGAACCGGCGGCGCGGTACGCTTTGCGGCGAGCCTTGGAGAGCCGCTACCGGATGGCGGAAGCGGACTCCGCGGCGGCGGCACGCGGGCTTCTGACAACGGATAAACCCGACCTGCTCTTGCTGGACGTAGTGATGCCGGGCGAGGATGGGCTGGCTTTTCTGAAGTGGCTGCGGCAGGAGGGGCACGAATTGCCCGTGCTGATGATCTCCGCACTGGATACGGCGACGAGTGCGGTGGAGGCGCTGCAACTGGGTGCCGCGGATTACCTGGTGAAGGGGTACGAACTGGAGGAACTGCGGCAACGGGTGGCGAACCTGCTGAAACTCTCCACGCTGGAAAAGGAAAACGAGAATTTGCGGCGGCGGTTGGCGACCGAAGGGCAATTCGGGCAGATGATCGGGCGCACCGCCGCGATGCGACGCGCGTTTGAGATGGCGGACCGCGTGGCGGCGACGGATTCGACGGTGCTCATCCTGGGGGAGAGCGGAACGGGAAAGGACTTGTTGGCGCAGGAAATTCACGCGCGGTCGCAGCGCAACGGCAAGGCGTATGTAGCGGTCAATTGCGCGGCGCTGCCGGAAACGCTGATCGAATCCGAGCTATTCGGTTTTGAACGCGGGGCGTTTACCGGGGCGGCGCAGCAGAAGAAAGGGAAGTTCGAGCTGGCTTCGGGGGGAACGCTGTTTCTGGACGAGATTGGGGATATGAACCCGGTCACGCAGTCGAAGGTGCTGCGAGCGCTGGAGAATCGCACCATCGAGCGGCTGGGCGGGACGCAGTCCATTCCCGTGGATGTGCGCATCATCAGCGCCACACACCGCAATTTGGCTGCGGCTATTCGAGACGGCAAGTTCCGGGAGGATTTGTACTACCGATTGCGCGTGGTAACCATTGAGCTGCCGCCGCTGCGGGCGCACAAAGAGGACATCTCCATTCTTTCGGAAGCGTTTTTGCAGATCCACGGATCGCGTCTGGGCCGCACTGCGCTTTTGACTAAGGAAGCGCTGGCGGCGCTGGAGCGGTACGACTGGCCGGGCAACATACGCGAATTAAAAAACGCGCTGGAGCGCAGCCTGGTGCTTTGCCGGAATGCCGAGATCGGCGTGGCGGACCTGGCGGAAGAGATCGTGCGGGGTTCACCCACTGTCCCGAGGAGCGGCGAGGAAGCCGAGGATTTTGGTTTGCAGGAGAAGGACCTGCGCGAGGCCAAACGCAAATTTGAGATCGCGTTTCTGCTGAAGCAGTTGGGCGCGCATCGTTGGAATATTTCGCGGACGGCCGCGACGATTGGCTTGCACCGGCAAAGCTTGCAGGAAAAAATGCGGGAACTGGGGATCCGGCGGCCGGGGCAGGGACCCGTTGAGGATGAGGAATGACGGTGCCGGCGCGTGTAAGGCAGGGGAGACGGTGAAGCAGTTGTCCATGGAAGGGCTTGACGAGTCCGCCGGGAAACGATTTGATACGGGTGGCCGTTTATTCTGGAAAAGGAACACGCGGGCAAGATATAAAGAGGCCCGCCCGATCATCAAAGCGAACGCACAATGACCGACGAAATCAAGGGCCCCGGATTGACCCCGGCGAAGGCAGAAGAAGGCAGCGCGGAAGACTATTTTGAGTTTCGCGGCGTCTGCAAGGCGTTCGACGAGCACGTCGTGCTGAACCATGTGAGCTTTCAGGTGAAGCGCGGCCAGACGTGCGTCATCATGGGGCGCAGCGGCGTGGGCAAATCGGTCTTTCTGAAACACATTTTGGGATTTCTGAAGCCGGATTCCGGGCGCATCTTTATTGCTGGTCAGGACGTCACGGATTTTACGGAGCGCGAGTTCAGCGAAATCCGCCGCAAAGTGACGATGGTGTTCCAATCGGGCGCGCTGTTCGATTCGCTAACGGTGGCGGAAAACATCGCGTTTCCGATGGAGGACCAGGCGGGGCTCACGGACGAAGATATCGACGAGTACGTGATGAAGCTCGCGAAGATGCTGGAAGTGGAAGACGTGCTGGACAAACTGCCCAGCGAACTTTCCACGGGAATGAAACGCGCGGTGGCCATCGCACGGGCGCTGGCGCAGAATCCCGAGGCCATTTTGTACGACGAGCCGACGACGATGGTGGACCCAATCATGGCCGGGCACATGGGCGACCTGATCGCGCGGTTGAAGGAGACGTTTCGGAAGACCTCGATCGTGGTGACGCATGACACACACCTGGCCAAACGGCTGGCCGACACGGTGGTTTTTCTGCAGGAAGGCAAAGCGGAAGTGTTTGAGTCGTGGGCGGAATTTGAAAATTCCACGGAGCCCCTGCTTCACAATTTCCGAATGCAGGATGAATTGATTCCCGCGCTGGATGTGACTCTGTGACGACTTCCGCCGCTGTCAATGCCGATCCAAAATCACAATTACGCAAGACGATGGGCTTCTGGGACGTGCTGCTGTTCAATATCGCCACGGTGCTGGGGCCGCGTTGGATCGCGGCCGCTGGGCGCAATGGCACGTCGTCCATCAGTTTGTGGGTGATCGCGGCGGTTTTCTTTTTTGTTCCCGGAGCGTTTGTAATCAATGAATTATCGTCCCGGTTTCCGGAAGAGGGAGGACTGTACGTCTGGGCCAAGGAAGCATTTGGAGATTTTCACGGATTTGTAGCGGGATGGACGTACTGGATTTACACGGTGTTCTATTTTCCGGGATTGCTGCTGGCGAGCGCTTCCATGAGCGCTTACATTCTGGGACCGGGGGGCGCGAGGCTGGCACAAGACCGCTCGTTTCTGATCGCTGTCTCGCTGGCGCTTCTGCTGATTGCGGTGCTGTTGAACATTATCGGCTTGAACATCGGAAAGTGGCTGCAGAATGCCGGCGGAGTAGGCACGTACTTGCCGCTGCTGATGCTGGTAGGTGTGGCGGGGCTGGTTTATGTGAAGCACGGACCGGTGACGCATTTTACCGTGGCGAACATGATGCCGACATGGAATTGGGACACAGTAAATTTTTGGTCGCAGATTGCGTTTGCGTTCGCGGGGCTGGAATTGGTGTCGGCGATGAGCGAAGAGGTGCGCAATCCGCAGCGCACGCTGCCGCGCGCGGTGTTTGGGGCGGGGGCTCTGATCGCGCTGATATACATTGTAGGAACATTTGCGATTCTTACATTGGCGCCCGCGCCGGACCTGGATCCGACGAGCGGAGTATTTCACGCAATTACGATCGGATCGGTGGCGCTCAAGATTGGTTTTCTGGGAATACTTGCTGCGCTGCTTGTAACGGTGGGCAATGCCGGTGGAGTCGGCAGCACGGTGGCAGGCATTGCGCGCGTGCCGTTTGTGGTGGGCATCGATCGTTATCTGCCGGCCGCGTTCGGCAAAATTCACCCGCGGTGGAAGACGCCGTATGTTTCGATCCTGGTGCAAGCCAGCGTTTCCGGGGCGATCCTTCTGGTCAGCCAGATCAGCGAAACGACACGCGGTGCCTACCAGTTCCTTATTGATGCGGCCATCATCCTGTATTTCATTCCGTTTTTGTACATGTTCCTGGCCGTGATAAAGCTGGCGAAGCGCAAAGACCGCTCAGAAAATGAGCATGCCGTGCTGATCCCTGGCGGCAAATTGGGTTTGTGGCTATCGGGCGGGCTGGGGTTTGCGGTCGTGCTGATTGGGATTTTTGTTTCGCTGGTGCCGCCGGGGGACTCCTCCAACAAGGTGGGATTTGAGCTGAAGCTCGTGGGCGGTACGCTGGCGTCGATACTGTTGGGATTGGTGCTGTACTGGCGCGGGGCGCGGGCGAAGAAGGGCGCGTAGTGAAAGTTGAGTGTAGAGTTGCGGGATATCAGCGATCAGGAACCTTTAGGGCCCATCACTTTGCAGGACACATGCTCGTTTCCCGGTAGCTGATCACTGATTACTGATAACTGACTACCGTTCTCGCGCCGAAAAGTAACAGCCTTAGAAACCTTGCTGGATGAGTTGCTCGATCGTGAGATTGCTCGCCGGCTTTGCCACGCTGCGCGCTTCCAGATAGCGCTCGACGTATTTTCCCAAAACGTCGCCCTCGAGATTTACGGCGTCGCCGATTTTGATGTCGCGCACATTAGTGTGCTCATAGGTGAAAGGGATGATGGCGATTTCGGCGATGCGAGCGTGCCAGCGCGCCACGGTAAGGCTGATGCCATCGATGGCGATGGAGCCCTGGGGCACGATGTAGCGGGCGAACGATTCTGGGACTTCCACGCCGTACCACCAGTTCTCGCCTTCGGGTTCAAGCCGAGTGACGCGGCCAATCGTGTCCACGTGCCCCAGAACAAAATGGCCGCCAAACTCCTTGCCTGCGGTCATGGGCTGTTCGAGATTGATGCGCATGCCAGGGCGCAATTCGCCAAAGGACGTCTTGCGAATGGTTTCGCCGGAAAGATCGGCGGAGAAGCGCGCGTCTTCCATGGCGACAACCGTGAGACAGCAGCCGTTCACGGCGATGCTGTTGGCGACGGCCAACTGCGGCGTGACCGTGGGTGCGTGGATGGTGAGCCGTCCGCCGTCCGCGTGAAGTTGCAGGGAATCGATGGTGCCGAGGTGCTCGATGATACCGGTAAACATGATGGCCTCGCATAGCATTGGCCGTGGTACTTGGGAACGGCCGATTCGTAGAGCGAAGTAACAGGATACCGCGAAGCGTGACGTAAATCCTTGACGAAGCAAATACCCGGGGGCAAGATGGCCTCAGGCCACGCTCCTGGTCGAAGGTGGCTCATGTTCGACCCAAAACTTACCGATCCGCATCCGGAATCCGCGAAAACTTATCCCCAGAAGGTGTTCTGTTCGCAGCGGCAATGCGAGGCGCGCGTCATAGTGGCGAATTGGCCGTACAGCGAAGAGGGCTGGAGCGACTGGCGAGTGATCGATTGTTCTTTGCTGCCGCCCGGGGCGGTGCACTGCGGAATGGATTGCTTGTCCCAGGCGCGACTGGACAAGGCGTAGGCGGAAGGCTCCTCCGCCGGGGCGCAGAGGCTGGCGCGCGAATCAGATTTCTTGACAGCGCGCTTTTAGAAGTGCACCATGTTGAAAAACAGGTCATCCCCGGCCTTTGCGACGGAGGTAAGGTATGTCCGATCCCGAAGTTCTCGACCGCATCCTGCAGACGTGTAGCTTTCGCTCCCGCGAGGTGGTTTGCCCCAATAAAGACAAGATCGCCAGTATTACAGCCGCGAGATTTCACGTTGAGGATGAGGACTGGTCGGTGCTGGAGTGCTCGCTGCAGCCGGACGGGGAAGTGAATTGCGCCATGAGCTGCCTGCTGCGCGATTTTGACAAGAACAACTGAGGATATTCAGAGGCGTTTTTTCGTGAAGAAGCCGCTTTCGAGCGGCCTTTTTTATTTGTGTGATTGCGGCGCTTCGCTTCTTTCTTGGACCCTCGCGAGGTAATTCCTACGCGGTGGCGTGAGCGGGCTGCGCGACTTCCTGCAGCGCCTGGGCGAAGATGCCGATGGCCTGATCGATTTGCTGCCTGGTGATGACCAGCGGCGGCTGGAAGCGGACAACATTTCCGGCAATACCGCCAACTCCAATGAGCATGCCGTGGCGGAAGCAGGCCTCGCGAATCGCTTCGGCCTCGGTGGAAGCTGGTATCTTCTGCGCATCTTTCACCAGTTCCACGCCGATCATGAGGCCGAGGCCGCGGACTTCGCCGATCAGCGCATGGCTCTTCTGGAGTTCGCGTAGCTTGCCGATGGCGTAGTTGCCGGTTTCCACGGTGTGGGCGAGCAGATTTTCCTTCTCGAAAAATTCGATGTTGGCTAGCGCGGCGGCGCAGGAGACCGGATTGCCGCCAAAGGTGGAGAGGTGATCGCCGGGCTTATAGGCATCGGCGATTTCCGGGCGGGCGGTGTAGGAACTGAGCGGGAAACCATCCGCGATGCCCTTGGCCGCGACGAGAATGTCCGGCACGACGCCGTAATATTCGATCGCGAACATCTTTCCGGTGCGGCCGAAGCCGGACTGCACTTCGTCGGCGATGAAGAGAATGCCGTAATGATCGAGGACCTTCTTCACTTCCTGGAAGTAATTGGCCGGAGGCACGATGATGCCGCCTTCGCCCATGACCGGCTCCGCGATGAAGGCCGCGACATCGTTGGAAGTCGCGAACTTCACGACGTCATCGATGGCCCGGGCACACTGCCGCGCGCATTCCTCGGGATCGTTCGGCCAGTTCGAGCGGTAGACATAGGGCGCAGGCGCAAAAGAAACGCCCGTGGCGTAGGGACCGCCCTTCTTCTTTCGCGCATAATTGCCGGTGATGCTGAGCGCTCCGAAGCTGCGGCCGTGAAAGCTGGATTGCAGGGAGATGAATTCATGCTTGCCGGTGTAGAGGCGGGCAAGCTTGAGCGCGCCTTCGATGGCCTCCGCGCCGCCATTGCCAAAAAAGGTTTTCGTGAGTCCCTTGGGGGTGATTTGCGCCAGCTTTTCGGCGAGGTCGGCGACGGGTTGCGCATGATAAATGTACGAAGCGCAGTGAACGAGTTTGTCCATCTGCTTTTTCGCGGCGGCGAGCACATGGGGATTACAGTGGCCGGCGTTGACGACGCTGATGCCGGCGAAGCAGTCGAGGTACTCGCGGCCGGTAACGTCGGTGATCACGGCGCCGGAGGCGTGGTCGATGACGATGGGCACGACGGACTTCACGAAACCCGTCATAACGTAGTCTTTGTATTTCTGGATGGTGTCTGCCATGGCGAAGCTTTCAGGCCAAAGGCCCGGTCAGATTTTGGTGCGCGCGCCAAAGCGGAGAGGGCGCGAATGTCGCAAAGATTATACCCGGGAGATGGCGATGACGTGAACATGGGCCGGGCCGCGAAACTCGCGCGTTGAAAGGCGTGCGTGCACGGTAGCTTGCAAACCTACAATTGTGCGGACATGGGGTCCCGCCCCTTCGAAGCTCAGGGTAAAGGTGCTGGACCCCTACTGGGCAGGCTTGCGTACGATGGCCTCGACGGCAAGGTCGGGGCCGAATTGCTGGAAGGAACGGATGCGCAGGTCGTGAAGCGCGATTTTCGGCAAATCTGCGAAAGGGACATTTGCTACCCCGGCCAGTTTGGGGGCGTAGAAGAGAATGAGTTTGTGGACAACACCAGCGGTGAGGGCTGCGCCGTTGAGCGTAGGGCCGGCCTCGAGGAGGACACTTAGGACCTCGCGGCGGCTGAGTTCCTTCAGCACAGCACGGAGATCGATCTTGCCGGCGCGCGTTTTTAGCTGCGCCAATTCAACGCCGGCGTTCTGCAATTTGCGGGCTTTGGGGGATTGTAGAGAGGCGGCCGTGAAGACGAGAAGGTCGTCATCGGCAGTTTGCACGATGCGCGACTTGAGCGGGAGGTGGAGCTTCGTATCCAGGATGACACGAAGGAGACGGCGGCGGCGCTCAAAACCGGTGCGATCGGTGAGAAGCGGATCGTCGGCGAGGATGGTGCCGATGCCGGTGAGAAGCGCATCGGAAGCGTGGCGCATGTGTTGCACTTCGGCGCGGGATTCCTCGCTGGTGATCCACGTGCGTTTCTTGCCCTTGCGCGCGCCGGGAAGGGCGAGTTGGCCATCGAGGGTCAGGGCGGATTTCAGCGTGACGAAGGGTTTCTTCGTGGAGATCCAGCAGGCGAAAGCTTCATTGAGTTTTTCCGCTTCAGATTCAAGGAGGCCGGTATCCACTGCGATGCCCGCGGCACGCAGGCGTGCGAAGCCTCTGCCGCGCGTCTTCGGATTGGGATCCTGCGTCGCGGCAACAACGCGGGAGACTCCTGCGGTGATGATCGCCTCGGTACAGGGGCCCGTGCGCCCGGTGTGATTGCAAGGCTCGAGGGTGACGAAGAGGGTGGCTCCACGCGCGCGTTCTCCAGCCTGCTTAAGCGCGACGATTTCCGCGTGGTCGCGCCAGTGGTATTGATGGAAGCCCTCGCCGAGGATCGCGCCATCCTTCACAATGACGCAGCCGACGGTGGGGTTGGGGCTGGCGAGGCCGACGCCCTTGCGCGCTAGGTCCAGCGCGTGTTGCATGAAGTGAATGTCGTGAGCGTTCACGGTTTTAGTCAAACAGCGAGTCGGCGTAGGTTTGCGCGTCGAAGGGGACGAGGTCGTTGAGTTGCTCGCCGGTGCCGACGAAGCGAATGGGCAGGCCGAGTTCGCGGGATATGGCGACGACGATGCCGCCCTTGGCCGTGCCGTCGAGCTTGGTCAGGATGATGCCGGTGACTCCAACGCTGGCGGTGAATTCACGGGCCTGGGCGAGGCCATTCTGGCCGGTGGTGGCGTCGAGCACCAGCAGGACGTCATGCGGCGCGCCGGGAATGACTTTGGCGGCGGTGCGCTTCATTTTCTCGAGTTCCTGCATGAGATTCGATTTGGTGTGCAGGCGGCCCGCCGTGTCCACGATGACCGCGTCGGCATTTCGCGCTTTGGCGGCGGCCATCGCGTCGAAAACCACGGCAGCCGGATCGGCGCCGGATTTCTGCTTGATGACTTCCACGCCGTTGCGCTGAGCCCAGATTTCGAGTTGCTCGACCGCAGCGGCGCGGAAGGTATCCGCCGCGCAGAGGACCACGCTGCGGCCCTCCTGGCGCAGGCGATTCGCGAGCTTGCCGATGCTGGTAGTTTTTCCGGCGCCGTTCACGCCAACGACAAAAATAACGCGCGGGTCCGAACCGTTGGCGGCGTCCGCGAGTTTGGGCGAAGCGCCGTAAACGTTCAGCGCGCGAAAAACGTGTGCTTTGATTTCGCGCTTGAGCTGTTCGCCGTTACTCAAGGTGTTGCGAGACATCTGTTCGCGCACGGAATCGAGAATTTCACGCGTTGTTTTCACGCCTAAGTCGGCGGAAAGCAGAGCGGTTTCGACCTCCTTGAGGACAGAAGGATCGATCTGACGGCCACCCTGTGTGATGGTATCCAGCGTGTCGGCGAGGGCGTCCTTGGTCTTGCCAACGGATTCCTTCAGCCGCTCAAGGAGGGTGGGTTCGGGTTTACCGAAGAGCGTGATCATACGGGTTCGCTCCAGAGAAAAGGGGCGAAAGAAAATTGTAACAGATCGAAGTGCACAGGCCTAAAAGCCAGCGCTGCGGGAGCCCGAGCGGTTCGAGAATCAAAGCAGATGAGGTCCTTCGCTTCGCTCGGGATGACAAATGAAGTTTGTGGCTGCGTGAGAGACAGGCTAGACGTGAACTTCGACGGCGGAGAGCCGAATCTTTCCGGATTTCACCGCGGATTCGAGCGCGTTGACGATGGCTTGGTCGAACTTGGAACCGGCAAGAGCCTTGATGCGCCCCAAGGCGTACTCGAGGTCCATCGCGCTCTGATAAGGGCGATTGGTGGTCATGGCGTCCAGCGTATCGGCGACCGCGATGATGCGCGCCATTTGGGGAATCTGCGGCCCAGAGAGGCCGTAGGGATAGCCGCGGCCGTCCATGTGCTCGTGGTGGAGCTCGATGCCGGGGAGCATGTCCTTAAGCTGCGACACCGGACGCATGATGTTGGCGCCCTTGGTGGTGTGCGTTTTCATGATGTCGAACTCTTCGGGCGTGAGCGACCCGGGCTTCTTCAGGACGCGGTCATCCACGCCAATCTTGCCAACGTCATGAAGCAGGGCGGAGATGCGTAGCTTGTCCAGATCTTCGGGGGAAAGCTTAAGCTCCTGCGCGATCATCGAGGAATACTTGGCGACACGGCCGGAGTGGCCTCGCGTGTAAGGGTCCTTTTCGTCGATGGCGGCGGCGAGCATGCGGATGGAGCCGATGAAGAGCTCGCGGTTTTCCTCCGCGGCTTCCTTCAGGCGCTCGATGTACTCTTCGATGTCGCTGGCCATAAGGTTGAAGTTTTCGGCCAGTTCGCTGATCTCGGCGGCGCCGCGTACGGGCGTGCGCTGGTGGAATTCGCCGCGGCTGATGGCGCGCGTGGAAGCAGCCAGTCCGCGAATGGGCTCGCTGATGCCGACGGCAAAGAAATAGCCAAAGAGAACGGCGAGCAAGACGACGATGGAAACGAAAGCCAGGGCCTGACGGTTCAACTCCGTAACCCCGGCGTCGGCGCGCGCCTCGTTTACGCTGCGCTGCGCGATGATGGCCCAATTGACTTCGGGGAAGGTGCTGTAGGTGCCGACCATTTCCACGGAATGGTTGTTCTCTATTTCGGAGAAGCGCACGGTCTCGGTGTTGCGCAGTTCCTTGGGCAGGGCCTTGATTTGCGCGACGAGATGCGATTTCTCGCTGAGGTCCTCGCCGGGCACAAAAGTCTTTGTCTGCGGGTGCGCCACGATGTGGCCGTAATGATCCACGATGAAAACGCTGCGCCCGCGCACGCTGGCGTCCTGCAAGCGGCGGAGAATCGTGTCCAGCGAAACCACGGCTGCGAGCATGCCGGTAAAATTGTCATTGGAATCCTTCAAAGGCAGTGCAATGACGAACGCGGGACGATTGTCTGGCGCGAGCGCCAGAGGATCGCTGCGGAATATCACGGATTGCTCGCAACCGACAAACGCGCGCTGCAGCGCCTTGGACACGAAGGGATCCTGCTCCGCCCGGAAATTGCCCTGGGTCGCGGTGGTACCCTTGCCGGAGCGGCCTACGGCAGTCAGGTAGATAAACGTGTTGCGGTTCGAGTCCACGAAGTTCTCGAGCAAGCGCGTGACCTTGGGCTCTGCGGCAGGATCTTCGACGTTATCAATCAGGCCGGTGAGCGCGAGAATCTGGCGCTGGCTGATGAGCTGTTGCGTGAGGTTGGACTCAAAGAATTGCACTTCCTGCGCGAGCGAGCGAGTGAGTTCGGTTTGCTGCACGCGCTCGGTATCAACGAGTTTTTCCTGGCTGAGCGCCAGCACTTGGCGATGATACAGACCAATAGGGAGTGCACTCACAAGGAGGAGCGCGCCGAGCACGAGCCACAGGATGCGCACGCGGCCGGCCCGCAGGCGCGTCACCAGGGATGGGAGAGAGACCGCCATCGCAACACACTGATTTTAGAAGAGTAAGGGCAGAAAAAGCGGCTGGCCGGAAGGACAGGGGGCGCGCAAGTGCAACTGGGCCGGAAGTACTAGCGGGCAAAAGGCTTAGGGAGGAGGCCTTAGTTTTAAGTCTTCAGCTCGAAGCCCCAACCACCTAGGCCCAGAATCGCGATCCTGGTCATGCAGAGCCGCCCTTGGATTTGCGAAAGGCGAAGCGCGGCTCCGTGCCTTCGACAAGCCGCTGCAGATTTGCGTTGTGCTTGTAAATGATGAGCGCGGCTGCGAACAACGTGCCGAAGCTGACCACCAGCGGCGGCGCATGATGCGGCGCCCAGAGAAAATAGACGAGCAGGGGCGTCGCGGCTGCCGCGGCTATCGAAGCCAGAGAGACGAAGCGCCAAAACAGCAGGACCAGAACGAAGAGAAGCGTCGCAGCGAGGGCAGCCAGAGGACACAGAGCCGCGAAGACACCGAGGCCGGTGGCCACGCCCTTGCCTCCCTTGAAGCGCAACCACACAGGAAAACAGTGCCCGAGGAGAGCGGCCAGGCCGCCAAGCATCATGGCTTTGGCACTATTAGCGGTGAAATGTGCAGCGAGCCAGACGGCGAGGGTGCCTTTGGCCGCGTCAAATACCAGCGTGAGAATGCCGGGAAGTGGGCCGGCCACCCGGGCGACATTGGCCGCGCCGATATTGCCGCTGCCTGATTGCCGTACGTCGCCAGTGCCAAAGAGCCGCGCGAAAAGCAGCCCAAAGGGAATCGAGCCGAGCAAATAGGAGACCAGGAGAAGCAGCACAAGGGTTGACGAGATTCCAGCCATCGAGACTTAAACCTCCGCGACGAACGGGAAGGATTGCAGAGTAGTGTACTCCGCCCCGGCAGGTTTGAGTTTGCTTTCGATGAGGTGGAACTCACGGGCAACGAGCGCGCCAAAATCGCGTGAGGCAGATTCCTTCGCGGCGGCGGCCAGCTTTGGGGGAAGGCCGGGAGGCTGAAAGCGCGCCAGTGTGAGGTGCGGAGCGAAGGAGCGGTCCTCCAGCGGAAAGCCAAGTTTGTGCATGGCCTGGTCGATCTCCGCCGCGAGAGTCGGCAGGTTTGGCGAAGTTTCCATGCCGGCCCAGAAGACCTTGGCGCGTTTTTCGTTGGGGAAGAAGCCGAGCCCGCGGAAATGGAGGGTGACGGGCTGGCTGGAGCGAATCGCGGACAGCGCCGCTTGCATGGCCGAGAGTTTCAAGCTATCCGTTTCGCCAAGAAATTTCAGCGTAATGTGCATGTTTTCCGGGCGAACCCATTTCACTTGCGGGGCGATGGCGCGGAATTCCTTGAGCAAGGCCGCAAGAGCAGCGCGCACGTCCGGGGAAATCTCGATAGCGATGAAGAGACGCATGGGGCTGACTGGAATGATAACGCGAGCGCTAGTGCCGTCCCAACTTGTTCCAACAAATCCCCTCGAGAATACTCTCTCCGTGTTCGCGTCAGATGCTTGGACCGTCATTTGGCCCAAATAGTTGGAACGGCACTAGACGGAAGCGCGAGGTTTCGCGTTGAAGAGGAAATGCATGCGCACCATGTCCAGAGCAACCTGCGTGGCGAAGAGGCGGATCATTTCGCGATCGCCGGGGAGATGAACGATGCGCGCTTTCACTCCTTCAGACGAGGCAAGGGCGATGTGCACGGTGCCGACCGGTTTTTCTTCGCTGCCGCCGCCGGGACCTGCAATGCCGGTGATGCCGACGCCCAAGGTGCTGCCAACGCGGCGGCGGATGCCTTCGGCAAGTGCTATGGCCACTTCGCTGCTGACCGCGCCCTTGGCCTGGATCAATTCGGCAGGCACATCGGCCCAGGCTGTCTTCAGCTCATTGCTGTAGCAAACGGCCCCTCCCAGAAAATAACTGGAACTGCCGGGAATGCGGGTGAGACGTTCGGCGAGCAAGCCGCCGGTGCAGCTTTCCGCCGCCGCAATGGTGGCGCGATTCGTGGTGAGGATTTCAGCGATGACTTCTTCGAGAGAGACAGCGGAGTGCGCGAAGATGCGGTCGCCGAGGGCCAACTCGAAGCTGCGAACCATCTCGTTGAGCGTGGTGTCTGCCTGCGCGGCATTGTCAGACCAGATGCGTAGATGGATTTGCACTTCGCCGGGAGCCGCAAGGATCGTGGTGTTCACATCGGAATAGCGGGTGTAAATGGGGCGGACGCGCTCTTCGACATGGGATTCACCGAGGCCGGTGACGCGGAGTTCGCGGTGAAACATGCGCACGCCGGAGACGCGGCGCTGCAGCCGGGGAAATACCTGCTCCAGAAAAAGCGGCTTCAGTTCGCGTGGCGGGCCGGGCAGGAGAGCAATCATACGGCCGCCGTCTTCCAGCCAGAGGCCGGGAGCGGTGCCGCGAGGATTCTGGAGAACTTCCGCGCCTTCGGGCACCATGGCTTGGCGGAGATTCACGGCGGGCATGTCGCGTTTGAGGCTGCGGAAGCGCGCTTCAATCGCGCGGACGACTTCCTCGTTGCGGCGCAGCTTGCGGCCGAGGAGCTCAGCAACGGTTTCGCGCGTCAGGTCGTCTTCCGTAGGGCCGAGGCCGCCGCTGGCGATGACCACCGGCACGCGGTTCAATGCGTCGCGAAAGGCTTCGGCCAAAAGTTCGCGGTTGTCGCCGACGATCGTTTTGCGGAGAACCTCGATGCCAAGTTTGTTCAGCTCTTCGGTTAGGAAAAGGGAATTGGTGTCCAGGCGATCGGGAGTGAGGAGTTCCGATCCAACGGCGATGATTTCAGCCTTCATGACAGTTCTTCTATCTTAGACAGAGCGTCATTCAGCACGCGAGAGTATTCGTCTCGAGAGAAGACAAATGGACCAAGGTCTCGAAGCTTTTCGTGCGATACGCTGGGCTCATAATCGTTTTCATAGCCGAACTCTCTCCAAGTAACAGTCTCGGCATCACAATCCACTAAAATGGTGATTGCTCCACACCCAATGTCGCCGCATTCCGCGCACACGTATAAGGTGCGCCGGTCGTTTGGGCAATCCGCATCTTTGAGTCGAAGTAACCTTTGGCCGGCTTCTCTGCGAGCTTTCGCGGGGCCTTCAGCCCACAACACAGAATTCAGATCAAAGCCTCGATTCTTGAGAATGTCTGCCAGAGACTGGCCGTCTACAAGGAAGTCCGAAAAAGTACGCGCCGATTTGTAGCTCGATCCGAAGCTCTCATAAGGGCGGTGAGCGATTTCAGTTTGTATCGTGGAAAGCCTGTCCATACGGCTTAGCCAAGCAGCGGCAGGCCGCGGACGTTCCAGTCCAAGGTGAAGAGGGCGCTGTTGGAGGCAAGGATGGCGCGGCCGGTGGGCAGCAGGGAAAGGCCCACGAGGGCGGAGCCGCTGAGCACGTGCTCCGCGTGGCCCTGGGGGGTGATTTTCACGATGCCGCGGCGCCCGCCGAACGACGCTACCACATACAAATTCGATTCGCGGTCGAAGGCAATGCCCTGGGGCCGGCCCAGGCCGCGATAGAAGACAATCACCTCGCCACCCTGAGTGATGCGGTAGACGCGATCGTAGCTGGAGGTGGTGGGGCCGGTGACGTAGAGTTCCCCGCTCGGATGAAACGCCAGGTGGTAGGCGGCAACCGAGGGTTCCAACGTGGCGAAAACGAAGATTTCCCGCGAGGGGCTGATCTTGAAAATGGTGCCGCTGCGATCGCCGACAAAGAGATTTCCGGCGCGATCGAAAGCCAAACCGGTGGCGATGCCCATGCCTTCGATCCACTGCTCCGATTGCCCGTCAGGCGTGACGCGGTGGATCGTGCCGTCGTGGCGGCAGGAGACGAAGAGATCGCCCTTCACGCCAACAGCCAGGCCGGAAGGATTAATCAGCGATGTGACGTAGGGTTTCACGCTGTAGTTGGCGGTGATTTTGTAGAGCGAGACGGGCACGCGTTGCCCGCGCGGGCCGCTGAAAGTCACGTAGATATTGCCGTGGGCATCCACCGCAGGACTCGCCACCGGATGCAAATTGTCGGCGATCTGGAAACCGATCGAAACAGGGAACGGCTGGCTCTCGTTTTGCGCGTTCGCGACCAGAAGCGTGCCGCCGCTGGCGTTCTCTGGAACACGCGCAATCAGGCGAGTGCTGCCGGCGAGGGAAAGCGGCGCTTCCGCTTCTCCAAAACGGACCACCGGGCGCGCGCCCGGCCGCGAGGTGAAGCCGCTGCCGTACACCGTAATTTCGCCGCCGGGAATGGCCGCGGATGGGGCGATGCGCTCAATCCGCGGAACCCCGTTCTTTTCTGCCGAGGAGCCGAACCCTAGTTTCATAACAGGAGCCCGATTTTACAGCAGGTACCGAGATTTCGCAGCCAGTACCCGCTCTTTCGCCGCTAGCTTGCCGGCGCAACCGACTATAGCAGGTGAAAGTGTAACGCGAGACGCAGGCAAATGGCAGCGTAGATCCCCGCCATCCAGTCATCCGCCATGATGCCCCAACCGCCAGGAAGCTTCTCTAGGCGTCTGCAAGGAAAGGGCTTAGCGATGTCGAAAAGGCGGAAGAGGATGAACCCGGCAAGAAGGAATTTCCAATTGAGCAGACTAAAGGCCAAAAACTCGGCAAACAACGGACCGTCTCCCAATGCTCGGGAATGCGGAAGCGAAAGGGGTACAAGAGCGAGCAGCAGAGTCAATTGCTGTCCAGAAACCTCGTCGATGACCACAAACTGAGGATCTTTTTGCCCAGTCCACCGCGCGACACGCGCACCGCTCCATACGCCGAGAGAAACAAACAGGAGAACGAAAAAAAGGCTGATCAGGGGGAAAAGAGATGTAGGGAAATCGCCGGCAACGTGCGACGTTGCCGCATAAATCATGCGGTTTGAAAACCTTGGCCCCAGACTCAGGAGCCACAAGCCTGCACTGGCAGAAGAGAAGATCACACCAGCGAGCGAGCCCCAAGTGCCTGGGCCGGGCCTGAGGTAACCGGTACCAAGAACGGTAGCAATGGCAAACGCGAGGCGCGGCTTCTTGGCGGGAGCGGGAGCGGTGGTGGCGTCAGTGTTGGGATTCATTTGGTCCGTCGAGGTCGAGTGTGAAGGATTGCGGACCATCGTTCAAGAGGTCCTCTTCATCGAAAATGGGCTCGGAAACGACATATTTTTCCGAAGCCCAGGCGCCCAGATCGAGCAGACGGCAACGCTCCGAACAGAATGGAAAGTCGGCGTGCTCGGCGGAGTCCGTAGGCTTCTTGCAGATGGGGCAGCGGTGTTTCATATCAAAGGAAGAGTTTTACCACAGTCGGCGCGGATGAGCACAGTGGGAATCGAGATTCTCAGCCTAGAACACGTAGAGGCGCACCCGTGGCGATGCGTGTGAGGGCTTGAGGCGGCGGGGCCGCGGCGGCCGGCGGCAACGTGCGCAGGGCGGGCCGCGGAAGAATCTCGACCACGCGGGCGATCAGGTCGTAGGCGTCCGTCTTGGAAATCTCGATGCGTGCCACATCGCCGGGCTGCGCAGAAATTGGAGGAGATGTGGGCGTCGGGCCGGGAACTTCAATGTTGGTCAGATAGAGCTTGCCGTCGATGTCGGGCGCCATGCCTTCCAGCCGCGCTTCCCAGACGAGCGGATTGTCCACGGACGGGCCTTCGATCAGCGCGGTTTCGACGCGGCCCTTCCAGGCGCGCAGCTTTTGACGCGAAATCTTCTTTTGCAGGGCCATCAAACGGTTGCGGCGAACGCTGATGGTGGCGGCGTCGACTTTTCCATCCAAAGAAAAGCTGGCGGCGTTGTCCACATCGGAGTATTCAAACACGCCCATCCAATCAAGTTCAGCGGCGGCGACGAATTGATAAAGCTCCTTGAAATCGGCTTCCGTTTCGCCGGGGAAGCCCACGATGAAGCTGGTGCGCAGGGTGACGCCGGGAATGGTGGCGCGCATGCGCTCGAGTAATTTTAGGAAGGCATCACCGTTGGAGCCGCGCTTCATGCGGGCAAGAACATTGCGGCTGGCGTGTTGCAGCGGCACGTCAATGTAATTTGCCAGGCGAGGATGGGCCGCAAGCGTGTCCAGAAGTTTCTGGGTGACGCGATTGGGATAGGCGTACAGAAAACGGACCCAGGTGAGGTCTTCGACCTGCGCAAGCTTTTCAAGAAGAACGGCCAGGCCATCGTGGAGGCCGAGATCTTCGCCGTAAGAAGTAGTGTCCTGCCCGATGAGAGTGATTTCCCGAGCACCGGCCGCGGCAAGATTTTCAGCTTCGCGAATGACGGATCCAAAGCGGCGGCTGCGAAACGCGCCGCGCAACTGGGGAATGATGCAAAACGTGCAGGGATGATCGCAGCCCTCGGCGATCTTGATGTACGCCTGATGCTTCGGCGTTGTGACGATGCGCGGCGTCAAGTCGTGATAAAGGAACGACGGGGGCTGGGCGGGCAGGACCTTCAGATCGCCCTCGACCGCCTCCAGGATGCGCTCGACCTCGCCAGTGCCCACGACGGCGTCCACCTCGGGCACCTGCTCCAGGATTTGATTGCGGAAACGCTCCACCAGGCAGCCGGCGACGATAAGTTTCCGGGCCGCGCCGAATTTCTTATGCTCGGCCATTTCCAGAATGGCTTCGATGGATTCTTTTTGTGCCGGCTCGATGAAGCTGCAGGTGTTGACGACGAGGATTTCTGCTTCGTCGGCGCGCGGCGTGAGTTCGTAGCCTTCGCGCGCCAGAATGCCCATCATCACCTCGCTATCAACGAGGTTTTTGGGGCAACCCAGAGAGATGAATCCGACCTTGGTCATGGAGCGAAAACGCGCGTGGGCGCAACCTTTTCACTCTAGCATAAGCGGCTAAGCGGCGTTGGAGTGCCGCCGGAATGGCAGCAAGTCAGTTTCCGAAAACGCAGCTTGTTAGGACTTATTGCGAGTTGACAAATTTCCCTAGCTTGAAGTTAGGGTTCCAGCATCGCAGCTTGCGCTGATCCGGCTACGTCTGTTTTCGTCCTGGTTTGCCCTTAAGAGGTTTTCTGTCCCACAGACGCCCCATAGGCCACCTTGCGGCCGCCGTAGCGGCGTACCCTAATGTTGGCCTGTTCGGCATGGGCGAAGAACCCTTCCAGAACGCACAGACGTGAACAGCGCTCGCCGATCATCGTTGATGCCTCGTCGGTTAGGACCCTCTGATACGTGCAAGTCTTGATGAACTTGCCGACCCAAAGGCCACCGGTATAGCGGGCCGCTTTCCCGGTCGGCAACGTGTGATTCGTTCCGATGACTTTGTCTCCGTACGCCACGTTTGTTCGCGGACCCAGAAACAACGCGCCATAGTTCTTCATATTCTTCAGAAAATAATCCGGATCGCGTGTCATCACCTGCACGTGCTCGGAAGCGATGCGGTCAGCCTCCCGCACCATCTCTTCATCGGAGTCGCACACGATTACCTCGCCAAAATCACGCCAGGAGACGGAAGCAAACTCCGCCGTGGGCAAAATCGCCAGCAAGCGCTCCACTTCCGCCATCGTTTCGCGCGCAAGCTTCTCCGACGTCGTGAGCAGGATCGCCGGCGTGTTGAAACCGTGCTCCGCTTGGCCCAGCAGGTCCGTCGCACAGAGTTCGCCATCAACAGTTTCATCAGCGATGACCAGCGTCTCTGTCGGCCCGGCAATCAAATCGATGCCCACGCTCCCGAAAAGCTGGCGCTTGGCCTCCGCGACGTAGGCGTTTCCCGGCCCTACGATCATCGACACCGGGTCAATGCTCTCTGTCCCCAGCGCCATGGCGGCAATGGCCTGCACTCCACCCATGCAATAGATTTCATCCGCGCCCCCGAGGTGCATCGCGGCGACAACCGCAGGGTTCGGCCTGCCGTGGTGAGGGGGCGAGGCCGCGACCACCCGCGGTACACCCGCAACTTTCGCGGTCACCACGCTCATGTGGGCCGAGGCCACCAGTGGATACTTTCCGCCGGGAACGTAGCAGCCCACCGAGTCCACCGGCATGTTCTTGTGGCCCAGAATCACACCCGGCAGCGTTTCAACTTCAACGTCCGTTAAAGCGGACCGCTGCACCTGGGCGAAGTTTCGCACCTGCGCTTGGGCAAACTTGATGTCCTCAATGTTCTGCGAAGAGAGCTGCGATAGCGCACCCTCGATCTCCTTCTGTGACAAGCGAAATGCCGGCGGGTTCCATTTATCGAACTTTTCAGAGATTTCGCGCAGAGCTGACTCGCCCCGGCTGCGTATCTCATCGAGGATGCCGGTCACAATATCGCGAACTTTTCTCGCGTCGGCGCTGGATTGCTCCGGCGGACGCCCCGTCTTTAAATGCCTCGCCATTTCAACCTCCTTGCCAAGAGCTTCCAAATCTCCGGAATAATCTCAGCCGCTGGTGGACACCGGCTTGGCAACTTGAACGTCTTTTCGCGACCAGCGGTGCTGCTCGGCCGCATAGCCTGCCTTATAGTCCGCTCTGACGGCCTCGGTCGCGGTTGGAAGTACCGGGAAATCCCACCAGCCGACGACTTCCGCCGCCGCAATCGAAACATCCCGAGTAATCGGCACCTCGACCAGGGCAGGCGCATTCGAGTCCAGCGCGCGCTTAATGTTGGACCCGATGTCGTCCACCGAGTGCGCTTTGGCAGCAAATTCAAACCCGAAAGATTTCGCGAGCGACACGAAGTCTACCGAGTAAGCCTGACCGTCTCCCGCATGGTTGTTGAATTCCGACCCGATCTGCCGCCCCATCAAGTGGTTCTGTCCGTCACGAATCGAAATATAGCCAGAGTTATTGAGAATGAGGAACGTCACCGGGATGTTGTGCATCGCGCAAACCGCAAGTTCCTGGACGCCCATCATGAAATCTCCGTCGCCGATGATGCACACCACCGGCGTATCCGGCTTGGCCAGCTTTGCGCCGATAGCCGCGGGAAGAGCGAAGCCCATCGAGGAGAACGATCCCGAGGTGATGTGCGTTCGCGGCTCGTAAACCGGGAAGGCCTGTTTCGTAGTGCTTTGCGGATGACCCGATCCCACGGTCACGATGCCGTGCCGCGGCAAAACCTTCCGCAACTCGCGCAACGTGCGCAGCATGGTTGTCGGCATGCCGTTGTACGATCGGCGCCGCTCGAGCTTTTGTTCCCATTCCTGCTTCAATCCTTCCACGTTAGTAAGGTAGGAATCCCGGGATTCGCGCGCCACGCGAGCCTGTTCAGCGGAAATGCCCGCCAGGATGTCCGCCAAAACCAGCTTGCAGTCTGCCGCGATGCCGACCTCCGCGGGATAGTTCTTGCCAATTTCGCGTGGGTCGATATCGACCTGGATCAGTCTGGCATCGGGAATCGAAAAGCTGACACCCTTGCGATAAGATGACGCCGACCAGTCGGTGAAACGGCAACCGAGCGACAGCAAGACATCCGCGTTGGCCGCTGTATGGTTGCCGGGAAGCGAGCCAGGCCATCCCACAGTTCCCGCGCACCTCGGATTGTCTTCGGCAATCGCGCCCTTGCCATTCCACGTGAAGACCACCGGGATGCCAAGCTTTTCAGCGAGCAGGGTCAACTCGGGCGACGCGTTCGCTGTGATTGCCCCGCCGCCAACAACGATGCATGGCCGCTTGGCGCTGAGAAGGAGCCGGATCGCAGCCTCGATGGTCCGGCCATCCGCGCGCGTCTTTCCCATTGGAAGGCGCTTGCTGAGATCCGCAACATCGATGTCCGTCGTCTCCGCCTGTACGTCCAAGGGAATCTCCATGTGTACCGGTCCGGGCCGCCCGGTCACCATCGCGTTCCACGCGCGATGCATCACGAACGGAACCTGATCCGCCCGGATCACATCGAAGGTGCGCTTTGTTACCGGAGCCACAATGTGCGGAAAGTCCGGTGAGGCGAAACGGTCCAACTCTTGCATTACACCGTGACCCCGCATATGCGTGGCCGCGCTTCCGGTGATCAGCAGGAGCGCAGTCGAATCACAAAATGCCGTCGCCAGCCCGATTATGGTGTTTGTTGCTCCAGGGCCAAGCGAAGTGCACGCGGCGATCGGCTGGCCCGTAACACGGAAGTGCGCGTCGGCAATGTGCACCGCGCTCTGCTCGTGCATCACCTGGATGTAGCGCAGTTTTGAGACGGGGTCGTTGAACGCGTCGATCATGCTCCAATTGCCGTGCCCGGGGAGACCGGTGACATAGGGAACGCCATACGCCTTTAGCGCTTTTCCAATGAGCTGTCCAACGGTGAGCTGCATATGCATCCTCCTCTTGCTGGTCCTCTGCAGTGCGCCATTCTACTCCCCGGCCATGGTGAAGTGAACAAAACGCTTCCGCAGACATCGGGATGTTTTGTCAACAGGCCGCGTTGTATAATCCGCCTCGCCAGAAAGCGCGGAGCTAAACATGGATCGGCGTTCTTTTCTCTCTCATTCCGGCCAGTTGCTTGTCGCCACAGGGTTAGCTCCGAGGATGTTCAGCGAGAATCCTATGCCTGAATACAACCAATCCCGTCCTCTTTCCTTTTCCAATGATTGGATCGAAAGCCTGCTCGTAACCGCGGCGCGAGACTTGCCCGTGGACGATGCCATCGTTGTGAACCTCTCGACCACGCCGTTGCTCTACAGCGCGGGCGCCGAGCGCGGAAGCATTCTCCCCTGGAAATCCACGGTGCTCCGCCATTGCACAGTGAAGAGTGGCGATCTGCTCGCCTTGCTTCATGTGCGCCAGCGCGCCAATCTCGGGGGAGTCGCGCTCGGCTGGGACTGGTATGGCCGGCGCTTTCCACAATATCCGCGGGGCACACCTCTTTACATCTCCTCCCAGGATGACATCGGCGAAGTCCAGCTTGATCCGTTCGCCTCCTTCGCCCACGCGGATTCCGCTCCGCCTCGCCGCTATCGCCTCAAGCTGAATCTCTGGTACACCCCGGAAGAAACCGATTGTGGAATCCATACGGGGCACCAGTTTCTGGAGGTGCACACACAGGTTCTTGGCACGGGTCACATGCAAAAGTTCCGCGAAAACAAAGCCGACACAATCTACGAAGACGTTACGATGCCGCCGGGGTTCACCCACGACCCGTTTTTCACCTTGCACAGTGACGCCACCTTCGGCTATCCGTGGCACCGCTATTATTCCGAGACGGACTGCATCTGGATGGCGATCGAGTTGCACCCTGGCTGACTACCTTCGGGATTCGACCCTGAGAAGCGCAGTATAATTCTCGAAGGCTGGGTTTCCGTTGTCCAGTAAGCCCTCTCGTCGGGAGTATTCGTTGAAGCGCAAAACCATCTTATCGTTCTTCCTGTTTGTTGCCGCCCTTGCCTTTGCGGCCTCCCCAGTCAATCAACCCTTCGGCGAATGGCGCCGCCTCTCCGGCACGCCGATCCTCTCTCCGCAGGGCACCACCTGGGAATCCGCCGGCACCTTCAACCCCGCGGTGATTTTTGTTCCCAGCAAAAATCCCGGGAATTCTGCTGACGGAAAATTTGTGATGCTCTACCGCGCCCAGGATGCCTCCGGAACCTCCCGCCTCGGCTACGCGGAGAGCACCGACGGCATTCACTTCACGCGCAGGCCAGAACCCGTCCTCTCCCCCGAAAACGACTACGAAAAGGATGGAGGTGTGGAAGACCCTCGCCTCGTGCTCATCAACGGCACCTACTACCTCACTTACACCGGCTACAACAAGAAAGATGCACAACTCTGCCTCGCGACCTCCCTAGACCTCGTTCATTGGGAGCGCCGCGGCGTCATCCTCCCCGCCTATAAGGGCAACTGGAACGTTGGTTGGACCAAGTCCGGGGCTATCGTCCCCGAAAAGATCAGCGGCCATTATTGGATGTACTGGCTTGGCACTGCCGCGAACAAGACCGATCAGATGGGCCTCTCCTACTCCGACGATCTGGTTCATTGGACCGAAGCCACCGACACTCCAGTTCTTCCGAGCCGCCCGGGAAAGTTTGACGCGCGCGTGGTTGAGCCTGGCCCGCCGCCCATACTGACCTCGCAGGGCATCGTCCTCGTCTACAATGGCGCCGACGATCATCTCGTTTATCGCACCGGCGTGGCCATTTTTGACCGCCACGATCCGCGCAAGCTAATTAAACGCACCGACCAGCCTATCTTCGCGCCGGAAAAAGAATGGGAAAAAGTGGGCCAGGTGCCTAACGTGGTTTTCGTCGAGGGATTGTCGCGTAAAGGCGACCGCTTCTTGTTCTACTACGGCGCTGCGGACAAATATGTAGGCGTCGCCGTAGCTCCCGCACTGCCCAGCGTCACCGCGCAATAGGGCGCACACAATCAAAAACCTTGCGGGCGAAGGCCGCGGCATAAGGACACGCTATGGATTGTGGGCGAGCACCTTTTTACGATGCAACCAGGTCAAGTAATCCGCCCTGCCCCAGATGCGGCTGCGCGCACTACTCAGGGAGCTGCGTCTGGCCGGTGATGCTAAATGCTGATTCAACCACAGGCGCGGCTGTGCCAGGCTGTCCGCCGCCGATCGAGACGCTGTAAGTCCCCGGCGCGATGATGCGGTCGCCGGCCTCGTTCACGTAGCTGAGGTCGCGCGGGCTGAGGGCCAAACGTACGTGCGCGGTTTTGCCAGCGGCGATGTGCACGCGCGTGAAGCCGCGAAGCGCGCAAATGGGCGCGCCGGGAAGCTTGGGGAAGGTCACGTAGACCTCGGCGACTTCGTCGCCATCGCGCGTGCCGGTGTTCTTCACGTCGGCATCGACGTTGAGTGGGTTGCCAGCCTTGAGATTCTTCGCGGAGAGTTTGACCTTGCTGTAGGCAAACTTCGAGAAGCTGAGGCCGTAGCCAAAGGAATACAGCGGCGTGCCGGTGAAGTAGCGGTAGGTGCGGTTCGCCATGGAGTAGTCCTCAAAAGGCGGAAGCTGATCCCCGCCAGTGTAAAACGTAACCGGCAGGCGGCCGGAAGGGTTGTTGACGCCGGCAAGAGTTTGCGCGATGGCCGCGCCGCCTTCCTCGCCTGGATACCAGGCTTCGAGTATGGCGTTGGCATGTTCCTTTGCCCAGTTCACGCTCAGTGCGCTGCCGTTCAATAGCACCACCACCAGAGGCTTGCCGCTCGAGGCGACACCTTCGAGCAACTCCTCCTCGGGCTTGGGCAAATCGAGGCTGGTGCGATCGCCGCCTTTGAAGCCTTCTTCGCTGACGTGCATCTCTTCGCCTTCGAGTTCGCTGGTGATACCCACCACAGCCACCACCACGTCCGCGTCCTTGGCGGAAGCAACGGCCTCTGGCGTTGGACCCGGCACCCGCTTGGCCCACACGAGGCGAGGCGGCTCGCTCGCATGTGTATTCAGTCTGTATTGGACTTTCAGCGCGTAGATCTTGCCTGCCTCGAAATGCACGCGGCCCAGCTTGGTCTCCGCACCGTTCGTGTTAAATGCCATGGTTACGGGCGCGCCATTGAGCGAGACTCGGAAGAAGCCGTCACCCCGAAGACCGAAGTTGTAGTCACCCGTTTCTTGCGGCACAAGGGCTGCCTCCCAGACAACCACTACCAGGTCCTTCCCGGCAGTCTCCGGAGGCAACGCATCTGTTGACAGGCCGATGCCTGGTTCGGTTCGAACGGCCAGCGGAGTTGGTGGGGCTGCTCTACCCAAGAGGGCGAACATATCATTTAGGGCGTAGTAGCTGGCACGGACGCCCGGGTTGCCGTCGGTGTTGAGCAATTCCGGAGGCACGGGAGATGCCTCCTTACTCAGGAACTGCGTGCCGGGCACAAAGCGGATCTGCGCGCCGAGAAATTCGGCCCGCAGGCCGTCCATAACGGAGACCGAGTGGGTCGGAATCCCGTTGTAGTTGCCCAGCAGCACCCGCGTCTGATCGGCCAGGGGGCCGACCACGGCAATCTTTACGCCTGAGGTCTTCAGTGGAAGAATGCCGTCATTCTTCAGCAGCACCATCGACTCATTGGCCAGCTTGCGGGCCATAGCGCGATGCTCGGGGCCGTCCAGTAGCTTCTCGTCGATTTTCGAGTACGGCACCATCTCCGGCGGATCAAACATGCCCAGCTTCATGCGCGCGGTGAACAGCCGCCTGAGAGCCACGTCGATCTCGCTCTCTTTCAGGAAGCCTCGCTTCACGGCCTCGATATAGGGCGCGTAGTCGTGGTCGTCGGTCACTTTGGCGGTGAAGTCGATGCATTCGTTGTCCATGCCGCGTTGCAGACTGATGGCCGATGCCTCGGCCTGTGTCGCCTTAAAGTGGTGACCGTTGAAGATGTTGCGCACCGCCTCGCAATCCGACACCACGTAGCCCTGAAAGCCCCACTTGCCCCGCAACTGGTCAATGAGCAGGAACTCGTTGGCGCAAGCCGGCTGGCCGTTAATCGAGTTATAGGCGCACATGACCGAGTCCGCTTTGCCCTCGGTCACCGTGGCGCGAAACGCCGGCAAGTACGTGTCCATCATATCGTGCTTGCTGACGGTAACATCCGCGGTGTGGCGCGTGGTCTCCGGACCGCTGTGCACGGCAAAGTGCTTGGGAGTTGAAATCGTGCGGTAGTAGCGCGGGTCGTCGCCCTGCATGCCGGTGACGAAGGCCACGCCCATGCGCGCGGTCAGGAAGGGATCTTCGCCATAGGTCTCCTGGCCGCGGCCCCAGCGCGGATCGCGGAAGATGTTGATGTTCGGCGCCCAGAAGTCCAGGCCCTCGAAGATGTCGCTGTGGCCCGCCCGGACCGCTTGTACATGCTTGATGCGGCCCTCGGTGCTGATCGCCACCGCCATTGTGTGAATCGCTGGCGCGTCGAAGGTGGCGGCCAGGCCAATCGGCTCGGGAAACTCGGTCGTGCCATTTAGCAGCACGCCGTGCAGCGACTCGCTCCACCAGTCATAGGCCGGAACTTGCAGGCGAGGGATGGCGCGAGCTTGATTCACAAGCTGCGACGCCTTTTCTGGCAGCGTCATGCGGGAGATTAGATCATCCACGCGCTTTTCAATGGGCAGGGCGGGATTGAGATAGGGCGCGTTGGAAGGAGGCGTGACTGCCTGGGCAGGCAAACGCAAAGGAGCAAAGCCAAATCCTGCCAGTATGAGGGCGAAAATCGCAAAGTATTTTGTGAATAGATTGGAAGGCATCGAGTTCTCCTGTGCTAAAAAAACTTTTCAGCTGGAATACATTTGGTTCGGCCCCGCGGGCGACCATGTGGCTTGACCACCCCGAGTTTTTGAACCGGTTTTGATGACAGAAAGCGCATCACAGTGACCGGACCGGCTCTTCAGCAGCAGCTCCAGTGCACTTTCCGGCCGATTGTACAGCAATCAGACCACGACTCGCCGCGATCTCATTGGCGAATTCGTATAGGGTTTTCTTCCCGGGAGCATTGTGAGGCCGGTTCTCGTTCGATTTACTACGCCAAGTCTCCACGATTTGCCGCGCCTGCGTCAACGGGCAAAAGATATCTCCGACTTGCGCGCAATTGACGGCGATAACCCAGACCCCTAAGCTTTTCCGATGCAGCCAGGAGAACCAAGCCACACCGCGCTGGGAGCGGCTGCGCATCGCGCCGTCCACCAAGTGCTGGAACACGGCCGCATCTTCGCCGACCCGCTGGCCGTGCGCATCCTGGGGGCGGACGCCGAAGCGGCTGTCCGCGATGCGGAAAACAATCCGTCCCGGCGAATGCTGCGCCTGTTCGTGGCCGTGAGAACGCGTTTTGCCGAGGATGCCATGGCGGCTGCCGTCGCACGCGGTGTCCGCCAGTTAGTGGTGCTTGGGGCGGGCCTCGACACGTACGCCTATCGCAACGCCTTCGCGGAAACTCTGCACGTGTTCGAGGTAGATCACCCGGCGACGCAAGCGTGGAAGCGCCAATGGCTCGCAGAGGCGGCAATCCCGCTGCCCCACACGCTCACCTTCGCTCCGATCGATTTCCAGCGAGAGACTTTGGCCGACGGCCTGGCCGCTGCCGGCTTCGATCCCGCGAAGCAATCTTTCTTCACTTGGCTGGGCGTTGTGCCTTATTTGTCGGTGCAGGCCGTTTTTTCGACGCTCGAATTCATCGCACGCCTGCCGGGGGGCGCCCACGTCGTGTTCGATTATGGCAATCCCCCAGCTTCAGGCGGCGGCCGCGATGAATTCGACACCGCCCAAGATGCACTTGCCGCGCGCGTCGCCTCGATAGGAGAAGCCTTCAGGAGTTACTTTGAAACAGAGGCGCTTCACGCCAAGCTGATGGCCCTCGGCTTTCGCGAGACCGAAGATCTCGGCCCGGCTTTGATCCGTGAGCGTTACTTTGCGAACCGCGGAGGCTCTTTGTCCGACCGGGGCGGCCACATCGTGCGCGCTACGACGGTGTGAGAATCGCAAGGTTGTGCCGAGATTGGCGCCCAGCCATCCCCTCAAGTTAAGGGTTGTACAAGGGGAAAGCTTTACTGCAGATGCCGCCCGTGAGTCGACACTCTGGTGCCCGCTCCAGGGCAAGTAAAAAAATCGAAGCGTAAGTCTACGGTGCCTTCTTTTACGTTTCGCTTAAGTTCGCGGATGTCCTTCCGGGATGCATCTGAAGGCAGAAGTGATTTATTTCGTCTGATGAAAAGCTCATCCATCAAGTACGGGTTGTAAGGATCGCCCGGCTTCAGTTGCGGCCTGAGCTGGGCCTGCGTCTTCGCGTCCAGGCCCAGGAACTCAATCTTCCCTATGTGGTATGGGGCTCCTTCGTCTATTTTCAGGACCAATTCGAGAGGTCCACCATCATCGTCGTTATGAAGCTCGGGCGTCGCCACCATGTCAATATATCCTTTCGTGGCGTAGAGCTTGGTTATCGCCTCCAGACCGTCGCGGAGCTTCGAAGCGTTGAAAAGCTCGCCACGAATCATGGGGATTTGCTCCCGTAGTTCGCTTGTCGGGAACTCGAGAGTCTTGTTATCCGTGGCGCTTTCAATGCGAACGTCGCCCAACCTATATCGCCAGCCTTCTTCGATGTGCAGCGTCAGTGCGTAGGGTCTCCGCCGCTGTTTGTCCTCGACCAAGTGAGCTTCTGCTCGCACTGTTGCTCGGTAATAGCCTGAATTCAGGAGTGTCCCCAACACCGCCACCTTTTGCAGTTCTTGAAGCCAGCTCTGATCCGGATCATCGTATAACTGAGGCGATTTTATCGACCCGATGATTCGGTCGCGGACAGAGGGTGGGATGTGCGTTCCCGGCGCAAACGCGATGGAAGCGATGATTACTTTGGGTGGTGGCGGCGGCTCTGACGCCGGTAATTTCGGTTCTTCATTCATCGCGCTGATTTCTTGCGCCAATGTCGGATACGGCAGGCATCGTTCCAAGCGCGGGGGCAACTGCGCGCACAAGATGTGGGGCCACAAGCAGATTTGCAGCAGGGCCAGCGGGAAGAATCGTACATGCAGCCAACCACGCATCAATCGAATCTTAGGCCCAATTCCCTTGTTAACCAACACTCAAATAGTCGAGGCACCAACTGCAAGTTCTAAGCCTTCCGGCACAGAAAATAATGCAAGGGGAACTGACGGACTACCATACGGCACCGCGCTGAAGTTCGCCTAGCGGTGGCGCGGCACAGCGCGGATTTGCTCCAGGATTGCCCGTAGGCGGAAGAAGTCGCAGGGCTTGGCACCGAAACGGGCCTCCGTGTACAACTCCGTGAATTCACGCACCGGGCCGGCGAGATCGGGGCGCAAGCCGGAAGAAGTGGCGAATTCCAGCGGCGTCTGTGTGATGGGCCGGGCCAGGCCGCGCTTTTCAAGGAGCCGCAAAAGTTCGGCATAGAGGCGCGAGGCAAGTTGCGGGTTGTTGCGCTCCGCCGGCGCACGGTTGATCTGCCAGGAAAGCGTAAGCCAGCGCAGCGACGCGCGAATCCAATCGAAGCGCAGGACAACCAGGGCAAACACCAGCGCAATGGGAAACACGATGCTGAGCCGGGGGTGAACGGCTTGCCAGGCCGTCAGACCGTTCATCCCGCGATGCTTCATGCGGTTGAATTTCCGGCGCGCTAAACCAGCCCAATCCGTGGAATTTTGCCGGACGTTTCTCGCCAGTTGGATTTGATGCGAGAAATCGTAGTTGATGACCCATTCGTTCCAGTTGAGCTGAAACCAATCGACGTACAGGGCCAGCCGGGAGAACAAGCCGGTGGCGTCTCCCGCGCCCGGCGGAGTGGGGTCGAACGTCACCCAGCCGGAACCCGGGAAGTACGCTTCCACCCAACTGTGCGCGTCGCTGGCGCGGACGATGTAGTCGCCGGCGACGTCGTTGTACTCACCCGCGAGGAAACCGTTCACCTCGCGGGAGGGAATGCCGAGTGTGCGCAGCATGATGGCCATCGCGGAAGCGAAGTACTCGCAGTGGCCCGCGCGGGTCACGAAGAGGAAGTGAGCGAGGGGATCGTCGCCCGGCTTGCCCCTCAAGTTGAGCGTATAAGTGAAATTGTCGCGCAGGTAACTTTCCATGGCCACGGCCTTGTCGAACGGATTGCCCGCCGGTGCGGTGATCTTCCTGGCAAGCTCCGGAATGCGCTGATCAAGTGCGCTGGGAAGCTGAAGGTAATTGTCGAGGACCTCTTGGGGATAAACGGAGCCGGCGGTGCGGGCCCGCACGGGCCGCGACTGCGGAAGTACGGAAACGCCGTCGTAACGGATCTGCCCGAAATTATGCGAAACATTGAAAATGGATCCCGCGGAATCCAGGGCCAGCGAGCTGCCGCGGACGGAAGCGTAGTAGGTGTTGGCTTCGGGGAAAAAATTGCCTCGCAACTTGACCACCTGGGCAGGCGCGAACAGCGCGTCACTGGCAATGGGCTGCAGCAGGACGGTGAATTCGAGTGTCGCGGCTGGCAGCGTCTGGAAGTCTTTGTGGCTGGAGAGAATGATCCAGCCATCAGGCATGGGCGATTGTACTTGGCGGTTCGATTCATCGTTGGTCCACCGTTTGCCGTCAAAATTGCTCAAGGCGATGCCGCGCCAGCGCAGCATCGGATACTTGACCGGCGAGCCGGTGCGCACCCGCATGACGACGGAAGTGCTCTGCTTGATTTCGCCAATCTGACCGAGCTCGACGTTGTCCGTGAAGCCGCTCATCAGCGAGGGCTGAAAGCCGCTCCGCGCCAGGTAGCCCGCGCTGAAACGCGGGAAGAAGAAGAACAGAAGGGAACCGAACGCGACGCCACCAACTGCCACGCTGAGCACGGCGAGCGCCAGGGCACGATGGAAGCGGCGTTCGCTTACCGAACGCGCCTGCAGCGGAGGGAAAACTGCCCCGGCGGCGCCGCGTCGAATTTCCAGACCGACAAAGGTAGCCACCCCGAAAAGCAAAAAGGCCAGGAAGAAGGCCAGGAAGTATGTATCAATGGTGAAAACGGCAGCGGCCAGCATCGCGGCAAAAGCCAGCATGGCCAGAAAGATGGCATCGCGATCCGTTACGGCGCTGTACAGCCGCAGGATGGTGACGAACAGCAGAAAGTGGACGGCGGCCAGCAGCGCGGCGTAGATCGTGGGATTGCCCGTACCCTCGGCAAGCGAGCGAGAATAAAACAGCATGTCCACAGGAATGACGAGGACGTAGACGAGAACGAATCGCGTGGCCGTGCTTTGCCGCAATTCCGCAGGGTGTCCGCGCCACCAGCGGATGCCCTTGTAGAGAATCGCCAGAGGCGCAGCGACGCTGCTGATGGCATCAAGCTTGCCGGTGGCGGCAAGCGCCAGAACACCAGAGAGCACAAGGAAGAAAAGGGCCGTGCGATAGAAACGATCGGCCGGGAGCAAACTGCCGGGGGATGCGATGGAAGATGCCATGGTGCAAACCTCAGAATAGCATCGGGCGTGCGCTGGGCGGTGCCTTGGAAACGAAAGGGTTATCGTGCGCAGCAAATGGATTTCGGTGATCAGACATCAGCTATCTGGAAGCAGCCTTCGGTCTCGACCGAACGCTAGCTGCCTCACGACGCTAAAGCGGCACGCGCGATTTTGCGCGTCAGGTTGGAGATCGGAACGGAGGAGAGATCGGAAAGCGGCAGGACTCTTGCCCCGGAGAGCTGCGGAAGCTTCTTCAGATTTAGCCGGAAAGGCAGGAGCGTGATCGAGCGGTACGTGACGCTATGGCGGATTTCCGGCAATCGTTCGAGCGGCGCGGAGAATTTGCGGATGCGCAGCAGCGATCTTTCCAGGTGCGCGCGCAAATCGCGAGCGGCATCGCGCTGAACCTCAATGGTGGGGAAGTGCCACATGCGCGAAACAATCGCGCCCACGTCGGCTTTGTGCGCCGGGCGGGCTTTTGGCTTTGGCGGAGGCAGGAGTAGCGTGCGGTCCTGGGGATCCAGCAGGACGGCGGCGGCGAGTTGGAGGTCCACCGTGGCGCGCTTCTTGCGTTTTTCCGGGATGGTGCCCGTAAGACCCAACTTGCGAGCCCGGCAAAATTCGTTGACCGGGCAGAGAAGGCACTGCGGCGACCTGGGCGTGCAGAGAATGGCGCCAAGCTCCATCATGGCTTGATTCCAGTCGCCAGACGCGTTGGGGGCAAGAAGAGCCTCGGCGCCTTTCTGGAGTTCCTGCCAGCGTTTGCCGGCGCGCAGATCGCCGCGCATCGCCTGCAAGCGGGCCAGGACACGGGCAACGTTGCCGTCGAGCACGGCGAGCTTCTGGCCATGAGCAATGCTGAGAATGGCCGCGGCGGTGTACTTGCCGATGCCGGGGAGAGCAAGGACCTCCGCTTCCGTGGCAGGAAAAGCACCATTGTGGAGAGCCACGATTTGTTGCGCGGCCTTTTGCAGATTGCGCGCGCGCGAATAGTAGCCCAGGCCGGACCAGAGGCGCAGAACTTCTTCCTGCGGGGCTTCGGCGAGGGCATGCACATCGGGGAAACGCTCGAGGAAGCGCTCGTAATAAGGAGTGGCGGCGGTTACACGGGTTTGCTGCAGCATGATTTCCGAGAGCCAGATGCGGTATGGGTCTTTCGAGCGGCGCCAGGGAAGATCGCGCCGGGATTGCCTGAACCACGCAAGAAGACTTTTGCGGAAGCGAGCGAGTGCGGGTCCGGTGAGCATCGGCGCGAGTAGTTTCGCATAAAACGCCGCGTGACGAACCTGTGAGAAGTCTTTTGAGAATGCAGAGCAGGGATTCGTGGAACTCAATCGGAGGGATCTTCGGCGAAAACGACGTAAGAGGAATTCCAGATTTCGGCGGGAATGGAGCCGCGGGGCTGCGAGGTGACAACAATTTTGCAGGAATCAGGATTCGCTGCCAGTTGCGAGAGCAGATCGTGCTCCGGCGCGGGCGCGATAGCCTGCACAAGCGCCAGGTGGCGCAAGACGGCGAAAATATTTTCGGTGGCGGAAGCCAGGGGCACCTCCGCGCAGACACTGCGGAACTCGAGCTGCGCGTTGCGTTCGTGGAAACTCCAAGCAATGGCGGCACACAAGCTCACGGCGCGCTCGAAGCGTTCTTTTTCGTTCGCCGAAGAATTGAGTTGCGCCGCGGGACTGAAAGGGTCGAAAACCAGCAGGACACGGTAGTCGTCCTCGCGGGCGAATTCGCGGACCATCAGTACGCCGGTGCGCGCGGAAGCCTTCCAGTGGACATGGCGGGCGCTGTCATTTGGCAGGTAGTCGCGCAGGGCGTAAAGATCCTGGCCGCGGCCTTTGACCAGGCTTTCCATCGCTCCTTGAATGCCGGGCAGAACCTCCAGGAATTCCGGCGTGGCTTCCACGGAGGGATAGACGAGCGCTTCCGTGGCGAGATCGATGCGCCGGGCTTTCTGCAGAAAGCCAAAGGGAAAACGCGTGACGATGCGAAACGCTTCCTGGCGGTAGACGCCGCGCTGGGAGAAAAGCATCGGTACGTTTTGCCGCGCCGAGGCCTTCCGGGGAAGATACGGAAAGTAGACGGGAGTTTCCAGCAGCGCAGCCGCGGGCGCGCCTTTCTTCTTCACGCCTTCCACGCGAAGAGAAAATGAGGGAAGAGTGAGCTTTTCATTCTGGAGTTCGACAGCGGCGCGCACCATTTGGCCCGCAAAGATGCGCTCCGGCAGGTTCAGGCGCATGTCCACGCCAATAAGCGTAATGGAAGAAAGAATGCCGGACATCAGGATGCTGGCGATCAGGCAAGCGAGGACGAGGAAGAGAAGGTTGTTGCCGGTATTGATGGCCGCAAGGGCAACCAGCACGATCACCGCGATGTAGATCCAGCCCTCCCGCGTAACACGGTACTCCATGCGGTAGCCGATCCAGCGCAGCGGCGTGCGCTTGGCCAGGACGGGAACCAACGTGACGGACACCCAGGCGGCCACCACGAGCGCGGTGATCGCGGAAGCGCTGGCCAGAAACAGGTTGCCAAGTTGTGCGGCAGCGCCGGAATAGAGAGCGAGAATCAGCGCGACGCTGAGGGCCGCGATGGAGAGAAAGAAGGCGCGGACCGCGGGGCGATCCGATTTGGCGACGAGGTTGGCGAAAGTGGCGGAAAGAGAAGGCATGTGGGTGATTCAGAACTCAGTGGCCAACAATCGGGAATCGGCAGCCATAACTGGTGAATTCAAGCGCTTCGTGGCGCTACAAGGGTACGCGCACCGATTCGACGATTTCGCGCAAAACATTTTCCGTGGTCTCCGATTTCTTCTGCAACGACGCGTGGCGTGCGCTGGCAACCACACGATGCGCGAACACCGGAACGGCCAATTGCTTGAAGTCGTCGGGGAGACAGAAATCGCGGCCATCGAGAAATGCCCGCGCCTGTGCTGCACGTTGCAGCATCAGCGTGCCGCGAGGGCTGACCCCCAGGGCGAGCTGATCCGACTTGCGCGTGCGGTTGACGATTTCCAGGGCGTAATCGTGCAGGCTGGAGTCCACGCGCACGCGGGTCACGGTCTCCTGCATGGAGAGAACGTCGGTAACATCGGCCACCGGCTCCATAGCAGTAACGGGATCGTCGCTGGTGCGGCTGCGCAAAATCTCGCGCTCGGTTTCGTGGGAGGGATAGCCCATCTTAACGCGCATCAGGAAGCGGTCGAGCTGGGATTCGGGAAGCGGGTAGGTGCCGTGATGCTCAACGGGATTTTGCGTGGCAATCACCAGAAAGGGCTGCGGCAGCGGCATCGTGCGTCCGTCGACGGTGACCTGCGCCTCGTTCATCGCTTCCAGAAGAGCGGATTGCGTGCGCGGCGTGGTGCGGTTGATCTCATCGGCCAAAACGACGTTGGCAAAAATCGGGCCGTGGCGGAATTCAAACTCGCGCGATTCGGGATTATAGACGCTGACGCCGAGGACGTCGCTGGGAAGAAGGTCGCTGGTGAACTGGATGCGCTGAAAACTGCAATGAAAGGATTTGGCGAGCGCCTGCGCGAGCGTGGTTTTGCCGACGCCGGGGACGTCTTCGATCAGCAGATGGCCGCGCGCCAGCAGGGTAACCAGGGCCAGCTGGATCACATCTTCCTTGCCGAAAATGGCGCGCGCAATCGAGCGCTGCAGTTGCGTGACGATCTGAGAGGTGGCCGTCGGCATTGGTTGAAAACCCGTACTCTTCCTGTTACAAATAGATGCAGGGACGCGCGGGCGGTTGGCGCGAACGCAACACCCTCTACAATTTGACGGGCGGCCCGTTTCCGGGGTTACCCGTTACATGATAACCCGTTCCACGACGGGCGATTAGCTCAGCGGTTAGAGCGCTCGCCTCACACGCGAGAGGTCAAAGGTTCAAATCCTTTATCGCCCACCACTCTCTCCCAGTCTCTCATCTTTGGCAAGAGATCTGAAACAAAGAGCAATTCGGTGTGTTCAAAAACTTATTTTCGCATGGCAGATTCGTGAATTGGCAGGATGTGTTTTGTCCCAGGCAGCGTGGTCCTGTATAGTGGCGGCATGCAAACAATTCTGCGTTCGATTGAGTTTCTTTGCCTGAGCCTGTGGCTGGGGGCGGATGCCTTTCTCAGCTTTGTTGTCGCGCCGGGAGCGTTCGCGATTCTCGGCAGTCGCGATGCCGCCGGGATGATGGTGGGGTTTTCCCTCGCGCGGTTGCACTTTGCCGGAATTTTCCTGGGACTGATTTTCCTGCTGGCGCGGCTGGTGAGAACTCAGAGCTTCGCCAGCTTTACGGCACCGGCGGCGCTTTGCGTGGTATTGATGGTGGTGCTGACGGCAGCGTCGCAATTCACGGTCAGCAATCGCATGGAAAAGCTGAAACGAGAAATGGTCTCGGTGCAGAGCACGCCGGAAATTGACCCACGGCACGTTGCATTCAACCGGCTGCACCACGCTTCCGTGGGGTACGAGGGCGCTGTCCTGCTGCTTGGCCTTGTAGCGATGTATCTCCTCGTCCGCGAAGTTTCAACAAAGGCCTAAACCAAATATTTTCGCTCGGTTTCTCGTGGTCTACGCCGTTTCTTGGGGCGCACGGGACGCGGGCGGATCTTGTTGGTGACTTTGTAGCCTGCGCGTTCAAACGCCCGCCACATGTACCAACTGGCGACCGTGCGGTACGGGCGCCAGCGCTCGCCAAACTTCAAGAGCTCCTTGGGCTTCGGCATGTGCTTCTTGCCGTAGGCCACCGACCAACCCTTCTTCACGCCCAGATCGTGGATGGGCAGCACATCCGGCCGGCCCAGCCGGAATATCAGGAACATTTCCACGGTCCACGCGCCAATCCCACGCACGGAGACCAATCGCTTGACGAGTTCCTCATCGGACATTTTCACGGCTTCGTCGTGTGACGGCACGACGCCATCGAGAGTCTTCTGCGCAAGGTCGCGCATCGCCTCCACCTTTGCGCCCGAAAGTCCGGCTTTGCGCAGCATCGGCTTGCGGAGTTTGAGGATTTCCTCGGGAGAAGGAACGCCGCCGGTAGCGCTCAGCGTCTTGATGCGCCCGAAAATAGTGGCGGCGGCCTTGCCCGAAATGGATTGGTAGGCAATGGATTCGAGAAGAACTTCGTAAGGAGATTGCGCGTCGGCGACGTCAATCTGGAAGGGCGTGGTTTCAGCAATGAGGCGTTTCAGGCACTCATCGCGCTCCGATAAATGACGGATCGCCTCGGCAAGATCGAACGCAAGATTCGTGGGCGGTGCGTTGATGGTCATAGCGGTCCAAAAACATAGCACAGAGGGAATGAGCTGGTCAGCGCGAATTGCGGCCGCGCTCAGACCTGCCGCAAGGAAATCAGGCCTTACCACCGTCGTGTGCTAAGATTCAGAGTTTATGCAAACAGGAATTATTGGACTACCACAGGTTGGAAAGACCACGCTGTTCCGGATCTTGACCAAGGCGCACGTGGACGCCAAGGGCGGCCAAGCCACGCATGTCGGCGTGGCCAAGGTGCCGGAACCACGTTTGGTGGAGCTGGCGAAACTTTATAATCCCAAGAAAATCACCTATGCGACGGTCCAGTATGTGGACCTGGCGGGTGTGCAGAAGGAACGGATGCGCGAGAGTTTGACATCGCTTCGGGATGTGGATGCCATCGCCCACGTGATTCGCGTGTTTGACGACCCCAGCGTGCCGCACTCCGAGGGAACCATCGACCCTCTGCGCGATGTAACGAACCTCGATCTGGAGTTAATCCTCTCCGATCATGAGCAGGTTTCCAAACGCCTTGAACGCGTGGACAAAGACCTGAAAAAGAAGAAAGATCCCGCGTTGGAGTGGGAGAAGGCGGTTCTCGAGAAATGCAAAGCGCATCTCGAAGCCGAAAAGCCACTGCGCGAACTGGAGTTGACGCCCGAAGAACGCAAGCCGATTAGCGGCTTTCTGTTCCTGTCGCAACGGCCAATGCTCTATGTGCTGAATCTGGGCGACGCCGAAGCCGCCGAGATGGACAAAGCGGTCGAAAAGCACAAACTGGCGGCTTTGCAAGGCCGGCCAAACACCGCGGTTGTAGCGGTCTGCGGCAGACTGGAAGCGGAACTCGCGGAGATGGAAGAGAAAGAGGCGGCGGAACTCCTCGCCTCGTATGGTTTGAAAGAGCCGGGCCTCAACCGCCTGATTCACGCGACATATGACCTGATGGGGCTAATCGCCTTCTTCACCGCGGGTGAGCCCGAAGTCCGCGCCTGGACAATCCGCAAAGGCTCCACAGCCGTGAAAGCCGCGGGCGAAATTCACAGTGATATCGAGAAGGGTTTTATCCGCGCAGAAGTGGTCCGTTGCGAAGATCTCCTGGCGGCCGGAAGCATCGCCGCCGCGAAGGAAAAAGCGAAGGTGCGCCTCGAAGGGAAAGAGTACATTGTGCAGGAAGGGGACGTAATTCTCTTCCGCCATAGCGGCTAAGGAAGTTCGAAGTAGTAGGTAATGAGTTTTAAGTGCAGGGTCTCAAGCTTTACTTATTACTTAAAACTTAGAACTTACAACTTTCAATTCCTCATGATCCACGAACTGCCATTTCGCATTGCGCTCGCGGCGCTGCTGGGGTTGGTGGCCGCCGGAGGCAATCTCCTCGGCGGTTACTTCGTGGTGTACCGCGAGTGGCCGCGCCGTTACCTGCAATATTTCCTGGCGCTCGGCGCAGGCTACATGCTCTCCGTGGCGTTTGTCGAAGTGATTCCGGAGTCCATACGCCTGGCGGGAGAGCAGGCGCTGTTCTTCGTTCTGATCGGCTTTTTCCTGGTGCACCTGTTCGAGCACACCATCGCGCCGCACTTTCATTTCGGCGAAGAAACTCACACCGAAGAGATGCAGCACCATCATGCACGAAGCACGGTGCTGCTCGGCCTGGCGATTCACACGTTCTTCGATGGCGTGGCGATCGCCGCGGGCTTCCTGGTTTCCACTTGGCTGGGCATGGTCATTTTTCTGGCAGTGTTCCTTCACAAGCTGCCCGAGGGATTCACGGTGGCGTCCGTTGTGCTCGCCAGCGGCCAGGGCAAGCGCCGTGCGGTGCAAGCGGCGGGACTTCTGGGTGCCGCAACGCTGGCCGGTGTGCTGTTGACGAGCCAATTGCAAGGCCAGCTCAAGTATGCCTTGCCGCTTTCGGGGGGCGTGACGCTCTACGTTGCGGCCACGGACCTGCTTCCGGAGGTGAACCGTGAGCCCGGCTGGCGGATGGCCTTGCTGGTTTTTGTGGGAGTAGCTACTCTATTGATTCTAAGGGTTTTGTTTCACGTCTAACCCGGCGTGCCAAGCGCCCCGTGCCTTCCTCGCTCACCGTGGCGTAACTGCAACTTTTTGAAGACAAACGGGTTTGCTAGAGTGTGGCGGCTATGGTCAGAACCGACGTCCAACTTATGTTGGATGTGAAAGCCGGCGACGAAGCCTCCTTCGAGCTTCTGTTGCAGCGCTATCGCACGCCACTGGTCAACTTCCTGTTCCGGATGGTTCGCAACCGCGAACAGGCGGAGGACTTGGCGCAGGAAGTATTCCTGCGGGTGTACCGCGCGCGGGAAGATTATGTGCCCAGCGCGAAGTTCACCACCTGGCTCTTCCGGATCGCCACGAACCTGGCGCTGAATTCGATGCGGGACACCCGCTACCAGAAGCTGGAAGTTTCCATCGATGCGCCGGTGACGGTGGGCGCCGAAGATGGCGACGAGCGGCCGCTGGATGTTGCAGAAAAGCGCCCCAATATCGAGCAGCATCTCGTCGAGGATGTGCGGGTGAAAATGATTCGCCATGCCATCAACAAGCTCCCGGAAAAGCAGCGCGCGGCGGTGCTGCTGCACAAATACCAGGAGCTGGATTATACGGAGATTGCGAAGATTCTCAGTTGTTCGGAGAGCGCGTTAAAGTCGCTGCTGTTCCGGGCTTATGAGGCGCTGCGAGTGGAACTAGCCCCGCTGGTGGCGCACCAGGCAAGGCAATAGGGTAGGGAAAGAAGGCAGTTATGAGTTGCGAAAAAATGGCAAGCCGCATCCTGGGTTACCTCGATGGGCGGCTGAACGAAAGCGCACGGCTGGAGGTTGAGAAGCATCTGGCCTCCTGCGCGCCGTGCTCTGTGCGCGTGAATGAATTTCGCGCCGTGTCTGGGTTGCTGGACGAACTCCCGGTGATCGAGCCCTCGCCAGAATTCGATGTGCGTGTGCGCGCGCGCGTGGCGGCAGAGCCCGTGAAGGAAAGCTGGTGGGCGTGGCTGAGAGTTTCGCCGCGGGTGGCCTTTGCGGCTTCGATGCTGCTGCTGGCGGTGGTGTGGATGGGCTACTACCAGCGGCCCCAACAAGTTCAGTTGCCCTGGAGCAGTCCTGTGGAAGCGGATGCGCAAATGATGCAGGACCTGCCGGTGCTTGAGGACCATGACGTGCTCTCGAATTTCGAGCCGCTGAAGGATTTGCCTGGGCAAGCCGACGACGATTCGGATGATGCCCAGCAGCAGATGTAAGAGTTAGGAGCGAAGAGGCAGAGCGGCAAAGAGATGCGTAAGAAGATCCAATTCGGTTTGCTGGCGCTCGCGGCAGTGTGTATTGTTGCGATGCCGGTGTGTAGCTGGGCGCAGAAGCCGCAAGGTGGAGGGAACCCCGCGCCACATGCAGACCGCCCGCCGCAGCATCAAGCTCCGCCAAGAGCGCAAAGGTCACAGCCACACACGCAGAATCCAAATGCGAACCGGCCGCCGGCGAATTCCAATCGCGCTTACCTAAACCCGAATCGCTCCACAAGTCGGCCCCCGCAACCCCACGCAGGCCCGCAGGGAAATTTCAATAACGGAGCGCGCCCGGGCTATGGAGCGCGCCCGGGCTATGGAGCGCGCCCGGGCTACGGAGCACGTGGAAACGTTACGCCCAAGCAGCAACTGGGCGTCGGTGCAGCGCGCCCGTGGGTGGATCGCATGCGCGACCTTTCGCCGTCGCAGCGCGATAACGTCCTACAGAACAGCCGCGCCTTCCAAAATCTTTCGCCTGATCAGCAGAACAAAATCCGCCAGCAGTTCAATCAGTGGGACCGCATGACTCCGCCGCAGCGCGCCGACCAGAGAACCAAGGAAGATACTTGGCGCCGCATGACTCCGGAGCAGCGCGACCATATCAAGAACGATGTCATGCCCAAGTGGCGCCAGATGCCTTGGGACCGGCAACAGGTGATGAAGCAGAAATTGGGCGTCCTGCAGAACATGCCGGAATCCGCCCGCAATCAGCGGCTGAATGATCCGAACTTCACCAGGGGCATGAGCGACGACGAAAGATCCATGCTGCACGATTTGAGCCACACGCACGTCGGCGGAGCCCCCGAGCCTCCCGGCGAATAACTATTCCCGGCCAGCTTCCCCTAAAAATTGGAATATTTTGTCATCCCGAACGAGGCGAGGGATCTGCTTTACGCAGGACCCCTTGCAGGTTCCTGTTCGCCTTTGACGAGCGAGGGTTGCTTCATGCGTTGACAACGGATGAAGATTCGCGGCATCGTGACATCTGGCGGCGCAACGCATCCAACGCTGGGGAGAGTCCCATTCTCGAATTGTCCACACGATTCCGGGCGCTCAAGCATCGCAACTTTCAACTCTTCATTATCGGGCAACTGATTTCGCTGATCGGCACGTGGATGCAAAACTTGGCTCAACAGTGGCTCGTCTATAGCCTGACCCATTCCGTCGTGCTTCTGGGCATCTTCGGTTTCGCCAGCCAGGCGCCCATGCTCTTTCTCGCCTGGATGGGCGGCTATGTCGGCGATCGCTACAACCGGCACCGCGGCGTGATCGTGACGCAATCGTGTTCCATGATCCTGGCGTTTGTGCTGGCGGCGATGACGCTAACACATGTTATCCGCGAGTGGCACCTGATCGGGATAGCGTTTCTTGTGGGCATCGTGAACGCCTTCGATGTCCCCATTCGTCAGTCCTTCTTCGTGCACATGGTGGGGCAGGAGGATTTGCCGAATGCCATTGCGTTGAACTCCTCCATTTTCAACGGAGCGCGGGTCGTGGGGCCGGCCATCGCGGGCTTTACCATCCTCCTGGTAGGCGAAGGCTGGTGCTTCTTCCTGAACGGCCTTAGCTTCGTGGCCGTGATCGTGGCGTTGCTGATGATGCACATCCCGCGGGGCGAAGCGAAGCGCAGCGAGGAATCGCCGGTACGCAGCTTCGCCCAAGGATTCCGCTTTGCGATGAACGATCTGCCGATCCGCTCCGCGCTGCTTCTGTTAAGCGTGCTGAGTTTGTTTGGCCTGCAATACTCCGTCTTCCTGCCGATCTATGCGCACGACATCCTGCATGGAGGCGTGCAGACTCAGGGACTATTGATGACCGCAGCAGGGGTCGGCGCGCTACTGGGCGCGCTGCAATTCGCTGCCCGCACGCACTACAGAGGGCTGGCGCGGGTGATCGGGGCCACCTGCACAACGTGCGCCATTGGACTGATCGTTTTTTCGCAGGCGCGAGTGTTCTGGCTGTGCGCGGCGGTGCTGTTTGTCATGGGGTTTGCCGCCACTACGCAGATGGCGGCCACGAACACCATCCTTCAGGAGCGCGTGCCGGATCATATGCGCAGCCGGTTGATGGCCGTGTACGCCACCATGTTCATGGGCGTGCAACCCATCGGCGCGCTGATTGCCGGCGGCGTGGCCAAACATGTGGGGACGCCGAACACCATTCTTCTTTTCGGATTTCTCGTACTCAGTGGATGCGTTGTGTTTATTACTCGCGTGGCCATGAAGATGAACAAGCCCGGGCCAACTCTGGCCTTAACGTAGGTCTGGCTTGCGAATACTGCGTACCGTGCTTCTTGCGATTCAGCGTCTTGGTTGCAAATCAAAAATCAATGGCGCGTTGCTCGTGCAATAGCCCGAGGTAGCTCAGAAGATCCCCGGTAATACGCTGCGGCTCCGCTTTTGCATAAAGTGCGTGCAGTTTCTCCGCAATCTGCTGCACGGTGTGCTTGCCGTCGCACAACTGCACAATCTCCAGGCTTGGGCCGCTGAGCCGAAGTTCGCCCCCAGCCGCCAGCAGCAGCATCCGTGGCTGCTGGTTCTTCTCGTTCAGGCGTACCCCAGGTGCAAGTCGCGGTGTGGCGGTCAACTCGGGTTTCATCTTGAGTCCTTCCCGGATTACAGCGCGCCCACGGGCGTCCAACCAGGCTTCCCTCACACAAAATAGCACGCCGGGGAGAGGCTAACAGGGGGACCATTGGCGTGGGAAAGGGTAATGCGAGACGCGGAAAGCGCACCACTAGCCATTGTGAGAGGAGTCCACACGGGCATACAGGATGTGGTAGGACTAAAGACAACTTTTTAGTTGCCTTAGATTTCACAAATTATCCACACGTTTTGCCGATTTCCCTTGACATGGCCTAGAAACCGCATAAGCTGTGGTGAAAAGTGGGGCAAAGTGGTATGTTGTAGCAGAAAGTAGGGTGCTTTAGAGGGCAGTGGTCTTTCTGGGCAAACTGCTCCTCCAACGAAGTGGATCTCATGAAGCTGCGGGGCAATTGTCAGGCGACAGTGGATGAGAAGGGTCGGTTGAAGATACCCGCCGTGTTTCTGGATGCTCTCAAGGAGTTTGGAAACCAGTTTTACATCACCAGCACCACGGGTGACCGTGCCCGAATTTACCCCATGAAAGTCTGGGGCAAGATCGAGGACAAGCTGGCGAAGTTGCCGAGCACAAATAAGGCCAAGCGCAAGTTCTTGATGCATACGAGCTATTACGGGCAGGCGGTTGAGATCGACGCGCAGGGAAGGGTACTGATGCCTGCAGTTTTGCGTGAGTCGGCGCAGACGAAGGGCGAGGTGGATGTCCTTGGAGCTTTGGATCACCTGGTGGTGATGAACCATACCCGAGTATTGGATGAATTGAAGAGCGAACCCTATTCGGATACGGATGACGACGCGCTGCAGGGCTCGGGGATCTAATAGGATCAGTAGTCAGTTTTCAGTTTTAAGCCGGGACTGAGTCAGTTGTGGGGCGGGGCACGGAGTCGGATAGGCAGAAGGAATTGGGTGCACCACATTTACCGGTTCTTTTGGGAGAGGTGCTGGAATGGCTGCGCATCAGGCCGGACGGAATATACGTGGACGCCACGCTGGGAGCCGGCGGACATTCGGCAGCCATCGCCGCCCGATTGTCGTCCGGCCGCTTGATCAGCCTGGACCGGGACGCACAGGCGCTGGCGATCGCGCGGGAGCGTTTGAAGGAGTTTGCGAGCCGGGTGAGCTTCGTGCACACCGCCTTTTCGAGGATTGCGGAGGCCGTACAAGGGTTGGGGATAGCGAAGGTGGACGGGGTCTTGGCCGACTTGGGAGTTTCGAGCATGCAGCTTGACCAGCCGGAACGCGGTTTTTCGTTCCGGGAGGCGGGGCCATTGGACATGCGCATGAGCAGCGGGGAACTGGCGGAAGACGCGCTGACCGCCGAAGAGATTGTGAATCGCTGGCCGGAGAAAGAAGTGGCCAACCTGCTCTACCGCGAAGCGGAAGAGCGCGATTCCAGAAGGATCGCCAGGGCGATCGTGAGAGCGCGGCCCATTCGGGACACCGCGCACCTGGCAACGGTTGTGGCAGGCGTTCGGAAGCAATGGGGAAGGCAGAAACTGCATCCCGCGACAAAAACGTTTCTGGCGCTGCGGATAGCGGTGAATCGAGAGTTGGAGGAACTCGGGCAGTTTCTTTCCCGGACCCCTGCCACTTTAAATTCTGGCGGACGCTGGGTGGTATTGACCTACCACTCGCGCGAAGACCGCCCGGTGAAGCACGCGTTCCAGGAAGCGGATAAGGCCGGAACGCTGAAGGTGCTCACCAAACACGTGATTGTGCCCGGCCCGGAAGAGCAGGCGGCGAACCCGAGATCGCGAAGCGCGAAACTCCGGTGCGCGGAGAAGGTGTAACCATGGTGGGAAAGAACAAGCCGGCGATGGTGGAGTTTCACACGGTGAAACGGATCGACAATACGCGCCTGGTGCGCCCCGTCGAACCCGTCAAAATGCGCAATCTGTACAAGACGGCGGCGCTCGGCGCCGTCGTTGCCGTTTGCTGCATGCTTTATATCTACCAGCACTTCCGCTGCATTGACCTGAGTTTTCAGTTGGAAGACCTGCGCGTCAAGCAGGAGCAGTCGCTCGCTCTGAATGGGGCGTTGAAGCTGGAAATCGCAACGCTGCGCGATCCCCGCCGCATCGACTTGCTGGCCCGCCATCAACTGGGATTGACCGAACCCACCCCGACGCAAGTGCGCGAGTACACGGCTTTCGACGGCTCGGAAGTGGCTGCCGTGCGCTATGTGCGGCCGAACCGCGCGCCCTAATAGCGTGCGCCAACATGGCGGCGGCTGCACTTGTCCGAGTTGCGAAACACTTTTGGAATCTGCCCAGAGCGCGAGCCCACATCAGGAGCCATGCAGCAGGATAGAGTTCATGTCCGTTTACTGATACTTGTCGGCGTGGCCCTCTTCTGGATGACCGCGGTCTTCGGCCGCGTTGCCTACCTGCAGCTTTTCCGTCACAGCGAGTACATGGCCCGCGCGTCGCGGCAGCAGCGGCGCGTCATCGAAATCACACCCAAACGCGGCGCGATCTATGACCGCAAGATGAAAGCGCTGGCGATGAGCATGCCCGTGCAGTCGGCGTTTGCGGTGCCCTCCGAGGTGAAGGACGTGGCCATGGCTTCGCGGCTGCTCTCCGGCGTGCTGGCAATTCCGCAAGAGGAGATTCGAGCGAAGCTGGAGGCTGGCGGCACATTCGTCTGGATTAGACGAAAACTCCCGCCGGAAAAGGCGGAAGCGGTGAAGTCCCTGAATCTGAAAGGCGTCTACTTTCAGGAGGAGAATCAACGCTATTACCCGAAACGGGATCTGGCCGCGCATGTTGTGGGATTTGTGGACGTGGACGAGAAAGGGCTTGGCGGAATCGAGCATGAGTACGACAGCGTAATCCGGGGCCAGGGCGAAAAGATTGTGGTGATGGCTGACGCGAAGCAACGCTGGTTTGATGGCGGGGAAGCGCAGCGCGATCGTGGCACGAGCGTTGTGCTGACGCTCGATGAGAAAGTGCAGTACATCGCCGAACGTGAGCTGGCCACAGCGATCGAGAAGACCCACGCCGCCGCCGGCACCGTCATCGTGCAGGACCCCAATACCGGGGCGCTCCTGGCATTGGCCAATTGGCCCAAATTCAATCCTAATGCGGCCGCGGATGCTCCCGCGGAAGCGCGCATGAACCGCGCCATCAGCGCGATTTATGAGCCGGGCTCGACCTTCAAGCTGGTAACACTTGCTGCGGCCTTCGACCAGAACCTCATTCGACCGGAAGAAAGGTTCGACTGCGAAAACGGTTCGCTGGTGGTGGGCGGGCGCCGAATCCACGATCACAAGGCGTACGGAGTGCTCGCGGTCTCCGAGATCCTGGCGAACTCCAGCGACGTCGGAGCAATGAAGATTGCCCTGCGCTTGGGCGCGCCGAAATTTTACGACTACATCCGCGCCTTCGGATTTGGCACGCCCACGGGCGTGGACCTGCCCGGAGAGAGCCGAGGTTTGGTGGAGCGCCTGCAACACTGGATGCCGGCTTCCATCGGCGCAATTTCCATGGGGCAGGAAGTGGGCGTAACGCCGCTGCAGATGGTCACTGCGGTTTCCTCTGTGGCAAATGGCGGCCTCTTGTACAAGCCGCATACCGTCCAGCAAATGACGCGCGGCGAACAGATTCTGGTGCTGGAAGGCCGGTCAGCGCCCGCCGAACCGCGCCGCGTGATTCGACCAGAGACGGCGGCGACGCTGCGGCACTTGATGGAAGGCGTGATCCTGAATGGAACAGGGAAAGCCGCGCGGCTCGACGGTTGGACCGCCGGAGGAAAGACGGGAACAGCCCAGAAAATTGATCCAGCGACAGGACGCTACTCTCGCACCAACGTGATTGCGTCGTTCACCGGATTTGCCCCCATCAACAATCCGGCGGTAACGATCATAGTCTCCCTAGATTCTCCCCAGGGATGGCCGCATGGCGGCGGAGACGTGGCGGCGCCGGTGTTCAAGCGAATCGCAGAGCAGGTCTTGGCCTATCTGGACGTGCCGCGCGACGTGCCGGTGAGTCCGCGCCTGGTTCAGACGTCCTATCACCAAGGGACGAGCGCGGAGAGCGAGTCGCTCGATGATCTTGCGCCCGTGGACTTTGATGCGCAAACGGAATCCACGATCGAGGGGTTAAGGGAAACGCCCGCCAAAAGCCCCGAACCCAAGTTGCCGGAAGTGACCGTGGCCGTGGACGAAGGCGGCGACATTCCGGTGCCCGACTTTACCGGGAAAACCATGCGTGAAGTAACGGAGGCGTGCTTGCGGCTCGGACTGAACCCGATCCTGGTTGGCAGCCGGCTTGCCTCTCAACAATCACCAACGGCGGGGTCGCAAGTCCGCCGGGGGAGCAAGGTGACCGTGCAATTTGGCGGCACTCCGGCGCATGCTGGCAATGCGCGCTAGGAAAAGGATTTATCGGGCAAATGAGCAACGGGATTACGGTTGCGGACGAGCTACAGAAGAGTGCCGCCAAATGCGGCGAGGGCGAACGGAAACACACTGTGGCTGAACAGGCACACCTCGTAGGACCGACGCTGGGCTCCCTTTTGGAGGGCGTGGAGATGCGTTCCGCGGTGCCTTCGCCCGATTTGCGCATCCGGCAAATTGCCTGCGACTCGCGCAAGGTACAGGCGGGAGCGCTGTTTGTGGCGATTCACGGTGTGGCCACCGATGGGAATATCTACGCGAAAGACGCGGCGTCGCGCGGCGCCGTTGTGGTCCTCAGCGAAGATCCCGCGCCCGCGGATTGGGCGCCCGATGTGGTTTGGGTGCAGGTGAACGAGGCGCGGAAAGCCTTGGCCCTTACCGCTGCGAATTTCTTTGGCAAGCCTGCAACCGCGCTGAAGCTTGTCAGTGTCACCGGCACAAATGGCAAGACCACCACAACTTCGCTGATCGATTCCATCCTGCGCGCCTCGGGAGCGCAGACCGGATTGTTCGGCACAATTGCCTACCACACTCCCCGCGGTGAACATCCGGCGCCAAATACCACGCCGGAATCAGTGGACTTGCAGAGTTTCTTTGCGGAAATTCGCGACGCGCAGGGAACCTACGCGGTGATGGAAGCAAGCTCGCACGCGCTGGCGCTGGACCGCTTGTGGGGCTGCCACTTTGCCGCGGCTGTTTTCACGAATCTGACGCGCGATCACATCGACTTCCACAAAAACTTCGACAACTACTTCGCCGCCAAGCGCCGCCTTTTTGAAGGCACGGGCGCCGGCGCGCCCGATGTAGCAGTCATCAACACGGACGATGAGTGGGGCAAGAAACTCCTGGGGCTGGGCCAGAAGACGCTCACCTATGGCCTGCAGAATGGCTCGGACCTGACGGCCAAGAAATTCCAGCTCAGCTTCGGCGGCCTGAATTTTGCGGCGCAGACACCCAACGGGAAAATCCAGGTGCAATCGCCGTTGGTGGGCCGGATCAACGTCTACAACATACTGGCGGCCGTGGGCGCTGGCCTCGCGCTGGGATTTTCCAACGAGATCATCGAAGCAGGCATTCGCAATCTGGAAGCGGTTGCGGGCCGGTTCCAGCGCGTGGATCAGGGGCAACCCTTCCTGGTTGTGGTGGACTACGCGCACACGGACGACGCCCTGGAGAATTTGATCCGCACCGCGCGCGAACTCAATCCCAAGGGCCGCATCATCACGCTCTTTGGCTGTGGCGGCTCGCGCGACCGCACCAAGCGCCCCATCATGGGAGAACTTTCCGGACGGCTGAGCGACCTCTCGATTCTCACCAGCGACAATCCGCGCCAGGAGGATCCGCTGAAAATCATCAGCGACGTCGTGGTGGGCATGCAGAAGTCCGGCGGGAAATACATGATCGAGCCGGACCGTGGCAGGGCCGTCACGTTGGCGATCGACGAAGCACAGGCGGGAGATATGGTCCTACTGGCGGGAAAGGGCCACGAGGACTATCAGGTTTTTGCCGACCACACCATTCACTTTGACGATCGCGAAGAGGCGCGAAAGGCTTTACGCGATCGCGGCTATACGGAGCCCCAGGGTGGCTCAGGATTTGGCACGTAGCGCGCTCGTCTGCTGCCGTGGGACGAGGGTCTGCGAGCCAAGGAAGTAGCTCGCAGACAAGTCAGAAGGAGGGGCCCTCAACCGGTGAAAACGCACAGAGATGTGCTTTACGGACGAGGTGAACGCTTCGCCCGAACCCTGGGGAAAGCCAACCTATTGAGGCAACTATGCGGTGGACGCTTACACAAGTGGCTGACGCGGTGGCGGGAGAGCCGGGGCATGGGCTGGACTCCTTGGCCCGGCTGGCCGGCGTCTCGATTGATTCTCGCACGCTACGTTCCGGAGAACTCTTCGTTGCCATACACGGTCCTAGTCATGATGGACACGACTATGTGGCCGCCGCTCTGGAAAGCGGGGCAGTGGCGGCAGTGGTGGCGGGGCCGCTCCTCTCGAAATATCCGGGATGGCTGCAGGACCGCTGCATCACCGTTCCCGATACCCTCACGGCGCTGCACCAGTTGGCACGCGCAGTGCGCAAGGATTGGGGCCGGAAAGTCTGCGGAATCACGGGTTCCGTCGGGAAAACTACAACGAAAGAGATCCTGGCGGCACTGCTGGGCGCGAAGCTTCGGGTCCTGAAATCCGAGGGCAATTTCAATAACGAGTACGGGCTGCCGCTGACGCTGTTTCGCCTGGAAGAGACGCACGATGTCGCCGTACTCGAAATGGGGATGTCGTTCCCGGGTGAACTGAAGCGTCTTGCGGCGATTGCGCTGCCGGATGTAGCCATCGAGCTGCGCGTCACTCCGGCACATTTGATGAACTTTTCCTCCGTGGAGGAAATTGCCTTGGCGAAGCGGGAATTGGTCGAAGGCTTGAACGGCCCGCTTTCGCTGGCGGTACTGAACGCCGATGACCCGCGCGTGGCGGCGATGGCTGCCGTTGCTCCGGGAAAGGTGATTTTCTACGGAATTGAAAAGCCGGCTGAGTACCAGGCGGAGAACATCGAGGATCGCGGGGCGCTGGGCTCCGCATTCGCGCTTGTGCACAAGGGGAAGCGCACGCGCATCGAGATGTCACTTCCGGGGCGCCATGTCGTCTTGAATGCGCTCGCGGCTATCGCCGCTGCCAGCGTTTGGGGCATCGGCATCGCTGAAGCGCAACGCATATTTCCCGGCTTGCGCACGCCTTCGATGCGCGGCGAGTTGATTCGCTTTACGAATGGATTTGCTTTGATCAACGACTCTTACAATTCGAGCCCCGCGGCACTGCAAGCGATGACCAGCCTGCTGGCGGCCACGCCGGGTTTTCAGCGGCGCATTCTTGCTGCGGGAGAGATGCGGGAGCTCGGGCTGAGTTCGGCGCAGCTTCACCGTGAAGGCGGCACGTTCGCGGCCATGACCGGCAAAGTGGACTTCGTCATCGGCGTGCAGGGTGATGCTGCGCAGATTGTGGAGGGTGCCGTGGCCGCGGGACTTCCGCGAGATCGCACCAAATTTTTCGCCTCGCCCGTGGATGCCGCCAATTTCCTGGTTGATTTTGTAAAGCCGGGTGACGTGCTTCTGGTGAAAGGCTCGCGTACCGTCAAGATGGAGCGCATCGTCGAAGCGCTGCTGGGGCGCTTTGCGCCGGAAGATGCCCGGCCCAGTGCGGGCGTGGGTCACTGAGATGCTCTACTACCTCCTCTACCACGTGCTGCAGAAATATTTCAGCCCGCTGAACGTGTTTCGCTACATCACCGTTCGCACGGTGTATGCCAGCTTGACAGCGATGTTTTTGGCGCTGGTATTCGGGCCGTGGCTGATCCGCAAGCTGCGCGAACTCCAGATCGGGCAGTACATTCGCGAGGAAGGGCCAGAGGAGCACAAGAAAAAGGCCGGAACGCCAACGATGGGCGGTATGTTAATCGTTATTTCCACAGCCGTGCCCGTGCTGCTCTGGGCTGATCTTGAAAACCCGTTCGTCCTGCTCGCGCTGTTTGCCTTGCTGGCATTTGCCGCCATCGGGTTTGTGGACGATTACGCAAAGGTCGCCAAGCGGCAGAATCTCGGATTGACCGGCAAGCGCAAACTCACTCTGCAAGTTCTGGTCAGCAGCGTTGTGGGGATCGCCCTGCTCGTCTTGGCCACGCACTTCGCTTACTCCACGCAGCTCGTGCTGCCGTTTTTCAAGCGGTTGCACCCGGACCTGGTCATTCACGGGCTGTTACATGCGAATCATTTGTGGCCGCTGGCATTTCTGCCGTTTCTGGTGTTTGTGGCGCTGGTGATTACCGGCAGCTCTAACGCCGTGAACCTTACGGATGGGCTCGATGGCCTGGCCATTGGCTGCACGGTGATTGCCGCGGGCGCGCTGACGGTGCTCACTTATGTGAGCAGCAACTCCCGCTGGGCCAACTATCTTGAGATTCAGTACATCCCGCGCATCGGCGAACTCACAGTCTTTTGCGGTGCGCTGGTCGGCGCGTCGCTCGGCTTTCTCTGGTACAACGCGCATCCCGCGGAAGTGTTCATGGGCGATGTGGGCTCGCTGGCGCTGGGCGGAACATTGGGGACTGTCGCGGTGATCATCAAGCAGGAAGTGCTGCTGCTCTTCGTCGGCGGAATTTTCGTCATCGAAGCGCTCTCCGTGATCTTGCAAGTGGGTTCGTTCAAATTGCGCGGCAAGCGGATTTTCCGCATGGCGCCTATCCACCACCATTTTGAGCTGCTGGGTTGGAGCGAGAGCAAGGTGATCGTGCGTTTCTGGATTGCGGCGCTGGTGTTTGCGTTGTTTGCCTTGACGACGCTGAAATTGCGGTGAAGGACGTCCTCTGAAAGGTTCTGCGGTTCGCGATATGCCTGGATCGATTGAGTTGCGGAAAATGCGCGTGCTGGTCGTGGGACTGGCGCGGACCGGCGTGGCCACGGCGCTCTTCTGTGCTAAACACAACGCGATTGTCACGGCCACGGAGTCGCGCGCAGAGGGCGAACTTGGCGATGCTCCCGCAAAGTTGCGCGAAGCGGGCGTTGCGCTGGAACTCGGCGGGCACACGGAGAAAATCTTTCTTGCACAGGACCTGATTATTCCAAGCCCGGGTGTGCCGGCCGACAATCCCTTTCTTCAGACCGCGCGGTCCAAGGGCATCACGGTTTGGAGCGAAATCGAGCTCGCGTACCGTTTCCTCGAGGGCAAGCTAATCGGCATCACCGGATCAAACGGCAAGACGACGACAACTACCCTCGTTCACCACATTCTCCAGAGCGCCGGCATTCCCACCTTCCTTGCGGGAAACGTTGGCACGCCGCTGATCTCCTGCGTGGAAGAGATGAATGGCGGCACGGTCAGCGTCGCGGAACTCAGTAGCTTTCAACTGGAACTCATCGAGAAATTTCGCCCGGACATCGGATTATTCCTGAACCTCACGCCCGATCATCTGGACCGCCACAAGACCATGGAAGCTTACGCGGGCGCCAAAGCGCGTATTTTCGAGAACCAGACGGAACTCGACGCCGCGGTGCTGAATGCCGATGATCCGCCGACGGTGAATTACGCGCCGAAGAAGCCGCAAGCGTTCTGGTTCAGCCGCAAGCAGCGAGTGCAGCAGGGCGCCTGCCTTAGCGGTGATGACATCGTCATCGTGCACCACGCGAAGGAAGAATTCGTGATGAAGCAGGCGGAGATTCCTTTGGCGGGCGCGCACAACGTCGAAAATGTTCTGGCCGCCGTGACCGCGGCCCGCTTGGCGGGTGTGGATACGGCCACGATTGCGCAAGCCGTTCGCAGCTTCGCGGGCGTGGAACACCGGCTGGAATTCGTTGCGGAAATCGGGGGCGTGCGCTTCTACAACGATTCGAAGGCCACCAATGTGGACGCCACTTTGAAGGCCCTGGACGCCTTTCCCGGTCGCATCCTGATCATTCTGGGCGGGAAGGACAAGGGCAGCGACTACACCGCCCTGCAAAAGCCGCTGCGCGAAAAAGCCATCCTCGCCCTGCTAATTGGCGCGGCTGCGGACAAAATTGAAAAGCAAATCACGGGCAGCGTGGCCATCGAACGCGCCGCCACCCTGGAACGCGCGGTGGAGTTGGCCGCGCATGCCGCGCAGCCCGGAGACATCGTGATTCTGGCCCCGGCCTGCGCCAGCTTCGACCAGTTCCAGAATTACGAGCAGCGCGGACGGGTCTTCAAGGAACTCGTTCATCAGTTGGACGCGACTTCCGCACAGAATTCTTCGGATAAGGAGTGAAAGAATTGCCAAGACGTTCCGATACCGACCGCTGGCTCTTTGGTGTGACGCTGGTGCTGTGCCTGCTGGGCGCGGTCATGATTTTTAGCGCCTCTGCGGTGACCGCGCAGCAACAGTACGCCCATTCGTACTACTTTCTCGCACGCCAGGCGGTGTGGCTTTTGTTGGGGCTGCTGGGTATGTTCGCGCTGATGAAACTCGATTACCACCGCTTGCGTGAACCGGCAGTCGTTTACACGGCCCTCTGCCTCGTGGTGGTGATGCTGATCGGCACATTTTTCCTGGACAAGTCTCACTCCACGCATCGCTGGATTCGCTTTGGGCCGGTGCACATCCAGCCATCGGAGTTTGCCAAGCTTGCGGTCATCCTCTACCTGGCGTGGTTTCTGGATTTGCGGCGGCGCACGCCCACCAGCCTGGAATTCCGCAAACAGGATCTCCTGCAAACCATTCTCCCCGCGGTCGCGCCAATTTTGGTCTGCGTTGGCTTGATCGTAGCGCAGCCGGACCTGGGCACCTCCGTGGACATCGTGCTGATCATGACCGCGATCCTCTTCGTGGCAGGCCTCTCCTGGAAATGGGTGGCCGTTGGCATCGGCGCGGCGCTGCCAGCGCTCTTTGCACTGATCTATTTCGTTTCCTACCGCCAGGCGCGCCTGTTGTCGTTTCTCCATCCGGATTCCGATCCGCAGGGCGCCGGCTTTCAATTGCTGCAATCGCTGATCGCGGTGGGCTCCGGCGGCTTCACGGGCGTCGGCCTGATGGAGAGCAAGCAAAAACTCTTCTATCTGCCCGAAGCGCACACGGATTTTATCTATGCCGTCATTTGCGAGGAACTCGGCTTCATCGGCGCTGTGGTTGTCATTACTCTATTCGCAGTGTATGCGTGGCGGGGTTTGCGCGCCACGTTTAACGCTCCGGACGGATTTGGGCGCATGCTGGCCCTCGGCGTAACGGCCATGGTGCTCTGCCAGTCGCTCATCAATTTCGCGGTGGTGCTGGGAATGATGCCGACCAAAGGCATCCCGCTGCCGTTTGTGAGCTATGGCGGCTCGAATTTGCTGGCGATGCTGTTGGCAACGGGCGTGCTCCTGAATGTTGCTCAGCAGGCCGGCAGCCGCACCATGGTCGAGGCGTAAAAGAGGCCGCGCATGAAGCTCCTGATTGCAGGCGGCGGCACCGGCGGTCATGTTTTCCCCGCGATCGCGATTGCGCGGGAGTGGTTATCACGAGGAGCGGAAAGGGAAGTCGTGCTGGTGGGGACACAACGCGGGATTGAGATGAAGCTGGTGCCGCAAGCCGGGCTGCCGCTGGAAACGATTCGCGTCGCAGGCCTGAAAGGCAAGGGTGGCGCAACGCTGCTCAGGAATCTCGCCATGCTGGCAAGCGGCCTGGCGGATTCGTTCGGCGTGCTGAAGCGCCACAAGCCCGCTGTGGCGTGCGGCGTGGGAGGCTACGCCGCCGGACCCATGTTGCTGGCGACCTGGTTGCGCGGCATTCCCAACGTGATTTTTGAGCCCAACGCGGCCCCGGGATTCACCAACAAAGTGCTTGCGCGGCTGGCGCAGCGTATTGCCACCGGCTATGAAATTTCTGCTCGCGACTGGGGAGAAAAGGCGGTCGTCACCGGCTGCCCCGTGCGCGCCGAGTTCTTTTCGATTCCTCCCCGTAAACCCGAGAAACCTATTCACCTGCTGATTACCGGAGGCAGCCAGGGTGCTTTACCGATCAATCGAGCGTTTGTGGATGCCATGGATCTTCTCGCGGCGCGAAAAAATGAGCTGCAGGTTGTGCACCAGACCGGCGAACGCGACTATAATGCAGTACGCACCTCGTACGCGCGGCGTGAGTTTCTTGCGGAGGTGGCCCCCTTTCTGTCGAACATGGCGGAGCGCTTTGCCGGGGCGGACATCATCGTCTGCCGGGCCGGCGCGATTACTGCCGCGGAGGTAGCCGCCGCGGGCAGGGCCGCCATCTTTATCCCGTTTGGGCATGCCACGGACAGCCACCAGTTGCGCAACGCGCAGGAAATGGCCGGCGCGGGCGCGGGACGCCTGATCCCCGAGCAGGAACTCACCGCGGATCGTTTGACCCGCGAGATCTTCTCCCTCCTCGACCAGCCCCGGGAGATCGAAAACTTAGCGATGTCGGCGCGCCGCCAGGCCCACCCGGACGCGGCGCGCGAGATAGTGGATTTGATTGAAGAGGCCGCGCGGCGAGCCCCTCGAGGATCGGGGCAAGCGAGCCGGAAGGAACCGCTACGAGCATGATGGTAACGTTTCGCAATTTTCAACGCATTCACATGGTAGGTATCGGCGGCATCGGCATGAGCGGCATCGCCGAGGTCCTGCTCACGCTGGGCTATTCCGTTTCCGGCTCGGACATCAAGCTCTCCACGATCACCGAGCGGCTGCAAGATCTGGGCGCAACCATCTTTGAAGGCCACAAGGCCGAAAACGTCGAAGGCGCGCACGTGGTGGTTATTTCCTCGGCGGTGAAGCCCGACAACCCCGAGGTCACCGAAGCTCACAAGCGCAAAATTCCGGTTATCCCGCGCGCCGAAATGCTTGCCGAACTGATGCGCTTGAAATATGGCATTGCAGTGGCTGGCGCGCATGGCAAGACCACCACAACGTCCATGGTTGCTTCGATCCTCGCGGCCGCTCATCTCGATCCCACATTTGTCGTTGGCGGCAGGGTCAATCAGGCCGGCACAACCGCGCGCGTGGGACGCGGCGAGTATTTTGTCGTGGAAGCCGATGAGAGCGACCGTAGCTTCCTGATGTTTGCCCCGGTCGTGGCGGCCGTCACCACGATTGATCGTGAACATCTCGACCAATATTCTTCGCTGGAAGACATCCAGGCTGCCTTTCTGCAATTCGTGAATCGCGTGCCTTTCTATGGCGCGGCAATTCTTTGCGTTGACGAGCCGAATGTCCAGGCGATCATCCCCAATGTGAAGCGCCCGATTATTACGTATGGCACATCGAGCCAGGCCGATCTGGTGATCAGCGACATCCAGCTCCAGGGTCTCAGCAGCGAATTCCGCCTTACCTATAAGGGTGACGACCTCGGGCTCTTTCACCTGCCGCATCCGCCGGGGATACACAATGTGCGCAACGCTGCTGCGGCCGCGGCCGTCGCGCTCTATCTGAATGTGGCTTCCGACCTGATTCGCGAAGGTCTGGCAAAATTTGCCGGCGTGGGCCGCCGCTTCGATGTCAAGGGAAGCATCAACAACATTACGGTCGTGGACGATTATGGCCATCATCCCGCCGAGATTCGCGCCACGCTGGAAGCCGCGCGCGGCTGCAAGTTCAATCGCCAGCTGGTGCTCTTCCAGCCGCACCGCTACACCCGCACGCAGCATCTTTGGGATGAGTTTTCCCGCTCGTTTAATCAGGCGGACTTGCTGGTTCTGATTGACATTTACGCGGCCAGCGAAGCGCCGATTGCCGGAATCAGCAGCGAAGCGCTTGCCAACACGATTCGCGAAGCGGGGCACAAGAATGTGCATTACTACCGCTCCATGCAAGCGGCCATCGAATTCATCCTTCGGGAAGCCAAACCGGGCGACGCGATTCTGACCATCGGGGCAGGCAACGTCAGCCGGGCCAGCGGCGAATTCATGGTGCTGCTGGGCACGGAATACCGGGTGATGAACGGGGTAAAGGATGCGGATTGAAGATCCCAAATTGTTGACGGCGTTTCGGGAACTCGATGTCGAATGGAAACCCGCCGTGTCGCTTGCCGAGCTCACCTACCTCGGCATCGGCGGCACCACGGATCTCCTCAGCATCCGTCGCCACGATGCGATTCCCGATCTTCTGAATATGCTCGACGGCCGGGGCATCCCGCACAAGTTCCTCGGAGGGGGCTCGAATCTCCTGGTGATCGATGGCGAATTGCCGTTCGTGGTCCTGCAACTGGCGGACCACGATCCCGATGTGGTCATCGAGGGGAACGTTGCATCTGTGGACGCGGCCGCGGATCTGGGGCGCACCGTGACGTTCTGCGCCAAGCACAACCTAGGCGGGATGGAAGGCCTCATCGGTGTGCCGGGCACCGTGGGCGGCGCTCTGCGAATGAACGCGGGCGCCTATGGCACGCAAATTGGTTCCTACGTCCGCGAAGTGAAGCTCTACCGCGCCGCCGCCCGCAGGCTCGAAACCCTCCGTGGCCAGCAAATTTCCTTTGAATACCGGCACACCTCCTTTGCGCCCGATGATATGATGCTCTCAGTGAAACTGGAACTTCCTTCCAAACCGTACCCTGAAATTCTCCAAGGCATTCGCATCTGCAATGAAAAGCGCCGCGCCAGCCAGCCACTCGGTCAGAAGAGCGCCGGGTGCATCTTTAAGAACCCCCCGGGAGCATCCGCCGGGCGCATGATTGACGAGCTCGGCCTAAAGGGTTTTGCCGTGGGCGACGCCCGAGTCAGCGAACGCCACGCGAATTTCTTTATCAATGCAGGCCACGCCTCGGCCGCGGACATGCTGGCGCTGATTGCCGGCGTTCGCGAACGGGTGCGCAGGGCCTATGGAGTCACTCTCGAAAACGAGGTGGTCGTTTGGAACGCCTGAAGCCCATGCAGCGGAACTCTTCCGCGGCCGCCGCCGCGGCTGACCAGGAGCCCTACCGGCCCGAGATGATGGCCGACGAAGAGCCGCGTTATCTGCGCCGCCAGAAGCCGGTGGAGATTCGCCGCAAGAAATTCAGCGGCAAGACCTGGCCGTTCTATCGCCGCGTGTTTCTCTGGACAGTGATCGGCGCGATTGCCGTCACCGCCGCGGTTTACGCGGTACGCTACGCGTTGTACTCGCCGCAAATGCTCCTGGTGAAGCCCGATCAGATCGAAGTGGCCGGCAATCACATCGTGCCACGCGAAGAGGTTCTCAAGCTTTTCGTCCACGACCGCAACCGCAGTGTCCTGCGGATCCCGCTCGATGCTCGCCGTACGCAGATTCAGGAGCTCGCCTGGGTGGAGGAAGCCAGTGTGCAGCGCATCCTCCCCAATCATCTGCGCATTGAAATCACCGAGCGCACGCCAATCGCCTTTTTCCGCAATGGCGCCGAGCTGGTCCTCGTGGATGTGCATGGCGTTCTGCTGGACAGGCCAGAGGGAGAAGACTTCCATTTCCCGATCGTTACCGGACTTTCGGAAAGCATGCCGCGCGAAGAACGCGAAAAGCGCATGCAAACGTACCAGGAATTCCTGAAGGATATTGAGTTGGTGCGCGCGGGCTCTTCGGAGCGCGTCAGCGAACTGGACCTCGGCAACCCGCGCGATCTGCGCGCCGTGCTCACCGGGCTTGACTCCGGCGATGCCGCTCAGGCGGTCACCGTGCATTTCGGCCAGAACGATTTCACCGGCAAGTACCGCATGCTGGTGGATAACTTCGCGCAATGGCAGGCCAATGCCGGCCGCGTGCAGTCCATCGATCTTCAGTATTCCCGGCAAGTGGTGGTGAACCCCGACACCTCCGCCTCCGCCGGGAAACAAAAATAGGCCGCATTCAGGAGAGCATTTTGGCAAAGAAAGACAAGTACCTCGTCGGGCTGGATATCGGCAGCACCAAGACCTGCGTGTTGCTCGCGGAAATCGAGAACGAGCAGGTGCGTTTTCTGGCGCTCGGCGCCGCGGAATCCAAGGGGCTGCGCAAAGGGCTCATCGTCAATCTGGACTCCACGGTCAGCTCCATTCGCCGCGCAGTGGAAGAAGCCGAAAGCGTCGCCAACATTCCCGTGGAAGCCGCCACGATTGGCGTTGCCGGCAGCCACGTTCGCGGTGTGAACAGCCGCGGCGGCATCCCGCTGGGGCCGCGTTCCCGCGACATTGAACGCGACGATGTGCGCCGCGCCATTGACGCCGCGCGCAACATCTCTCTTTCCGATGACCGCGAAGTGCTGCATGTCCTTCCGCATGAGTTCATCGTCGATGCCCAGGATGGCATCCGCGATCCCGTCGGCATGGTCGGCCAACGGCTGGAAGCCAACGTCCATATCGTTACTTCTTCCATTGCCGCGACGCAGAACCTGGTGACCGCCGCAAACAAGGCCGGCATCCTCATCAACGACACGGTACTCGAGCCATTGGCCGCCGCGGAAGCCTGCTTGACCCAGGATGAACGCGAACTGGGCTGCTGCCTCCTTGATATTGGCGGCGGCACCAGCGAGTTGATCGTTTACGGCGGCGGTGTCGTTCGCCACACCGGCGGGGTCGCTATTGGCGGGGATCATTTTACTAACGATCTGGCGGTCGGCCTTCGCACGCCCATCCCCGAAGCCGAGAAGATCAAGCGTCATCACGGGTGCGCCTCCGCTAATCTTCTGCGCCAGGACAACTCCATTGAAATCGCCAGCGTCGGCGATCGCCCCCCGCGTACGATTTTTTCGCGCATGCTCACGGACATCATCGAACCGCGCGCGCAGGAACTTCTGGCGCTCATCGCCGACGATTTGCGGCGTGCCGGTCTGGACTCCCAAATCCCCGCCGGGCTTGTCCTCGCGGGTGGTGGCGCGCGACTGAACGGATTCGCCGAATTCGCGGAGCAAGGTTTTCATCTGCCCGTGCGCATCGCCGAGCCCCGGGGAATCCAGGATTTGCCGGAACAGGTTGCCCAGCCCGAGTACGCCACGGCCGTTGGACTTGTGCTGTATGCCGCGAAGGCGCGGCGGGACGCGCAGCAGCGTTCGGGCAACTTCGTGGCGAAGTTGAAGTCCATGTTCGTCGGGAGCTTGAGCCAAGGAGGAACAGGTGCTGCTGCGCCAATAGCGAGCGGCCAGGTGGATGCTCTTGAAGGTTCGCAGGCTTGCTGAACGTTGGCGTGGGATTGCCGTGATCTAAGGGGATTCGCACCAGAGGAGAGCGTGAGATCTCGAAAGTTGGGTTTTCCACAGCCCGGAAAAACTCCCTGTGGAATCGCCTAGATACGAGTTTTATAAAGGATTTGAACCAGCCGGACAGGGGGAGAAGCATGACAGCGAAAGACGCAGGTATCCGGATGAGTTTCAGCGAGGAGTTACAGCCCGCCAAGCTGAAGGTGATTGGTGTGGGCGGCGGCGGCTGCAATGCCGTGAACCGCATGATCCGCGCCAAGTGGAAGGCGTGGAGTTTATCGCCGCGAACACGGACTTGCAGGCCCTCAAACTCTCCCAAGCCCCCGTAAAACTGCAACTCGGCGCGAAACTCACCAAGGGTCTTGGCGCGGGCGCGAACCCGGAGATCGGCCGGAAGGCAGCCCTCGAAGATACGGAAAAAATCATTGAAGCCCTCGAAGGCGCGGACATGATCTTCATCACTTCCGGCCTTGGCGGAGGCACGGGCAGCGGCGCGGCTCCCGTGGTGGCTTCGTTGGCCAGCGAGATCGGCGCTCTCAGCGTTGCCGTGGTCACCAAGCCCTGCGTTTGAAGGCAAGCGCCGCATGCTCCAGGCGGAGCAGGCCCTGCAGGAACTCATCGGGGTCGTGGATACGGTCATTGTGATTCCCAACGAACGTCTGATGGAGACCGTCGAGCCCGGTACCAGTTTCTTCGACGCGTTTCGCATCGCCGACGACATTCTGCGGCAGGCCGTGCAGGGCATTTCGGACATCATCACCGTCCCCGGCATCATCAATCGCGATTTTGCCGATGTGAAAGCCATCATGCATGGCCAAGGTTATGCCGTGATGGGCACCGCTGTCGCCACGGGCACCAACCGCGCCATCGATGCCGCCAATCGGGCCATCTCCAGCCCCTTGCTGGAAGACAATTCCATTCAAGGCGCGCAAGGCATCCTGATCAACATTTGTGGAAGCTCCTTCGCTCTCCTTGCACGAAGTTCATGAAGCCTCCAGCGTCATTCAAAAGGCCGCTCACGAAAACGCGAATATCATTTTCGGCGCGGTCATGGACGACGCGATGAAAGACGCCGTCAAAATCACGGTGATCGCGGCGGGCTTCAAGGAAACGGCCAAAGAGGGCTTACAGCAGAAACCGTCGTTCCTGCCGAGGACGTGGAAGGCGGGGCGCGATGTGCCGGCGCAGGGTGAGTTGCCGGTCACGCCGCCGAACGTGGTACATCAGGTGGCGCAGAATGTGCGCGAGGCCGCGCAGGAAGTGCCTAAGGACGATCTGGACGTGCCGACATTTTTGCGGCGGCAAGCGCAAAAAGCCTGATCTCTAAAATATAGCTGTCTGGTTTTGTTGTGCGGTTGTTGTGTCTGTTGAAGTCCTTTCGCCTCCCTTTTCTTTACAGGGGTATCAGCTATTTCTCTCGAAGCCACGCGGGGAAAAACCGGAAACAAGGTGACGAAGCCTCACCCTTAGTATGCGGCGGCCATCACATCGCCGTCCCACCGCGCTTGTGTTAGGCTGCTATCGAAACCGTTCTGGTCTCATCCCACGGGAAGTGCCTCAGCGGGGAGCAGCGGAAAAGGAGACCGTACATGAAAGCCAAACAACTCTTTTCGGGATTGAGCATTGCGGCGCTGGCGATCTTTGCCGGGGCCTGTCAGCCGCCGGCGTATCACCAGCCGAACGAACGATACGTTCTCGTGGCCGCCAACATCGACCTGCCGTACTGGCAGGAAGCCGCGGCAGGGCTGACGGATATCGGTAAAAGCATGGGGGTCAAGGTGGAAGTCGTCGGGCCTGCGACATTTTCTCCGAGCGAGGAACTCACCGCGTTCCAACAGGCCGTGGCGCAGCATCCCTCGGGCATCCTGGTTTCCGTTACCGATCCGAAATTGTTCAAGGAGCCCATCGATCACGCCATCCTGCAAGGCATCCCCGTCATCTGCATTGATGCGGACGCGCCGGAGTCGAATCGCGTGCTCTTCATCGGCACGGACAACTTCCGCGGGCGGGAAAGAAGTGGAAAGCGCATGGCGGATTTGCTGGGCGGACAGGGCCGCGTAGTCGTTATCACGATAAGCGGGCAGCTGAATCAGCGAGGAACGCGTGCGGGGCGTGAATGAGGCGCTGAAAAAGTATGCCGGTGTCAAGATCGTGTAGACCATCGATGACAAGGGTGATCCGCGGGTAGCCTATGACGGCATTGCCGCCCTGCTGCAAAAGAAGGAAAAAATCGACGGCATCATTTGCCTGGAAGCCTCGGGAGGAGAGGGTGCCGCGGATGAGCTGCACCGCATGGATCTGACCGGGAAAATTAAAATTGTGGCGTTTGACAAGGATCCGCAAACGCTCGACGGGATCGAACGCAAGTGGATCACGGCAACCGTGGTGCAGAAGCCCTATGTCATGGCCTTCTACGGAGTGAGATTCCTGGATCATTTGCACCATAATGCGGTGCACGAATTCAAGGATTGGGCCATAGCGCCGGCGGCTCCATTGCCCACCTTCGTCGATACCGGCACGGCCGTAATCGACGAGACCAACTTGGCGGCCTTCCGCAGAGCCCTCTCGGAACATCCCAAGCCAGGCCCCTTGGGGTAGTCAGACGAATCCGTACGAAGCAAAAGTGACGATGGATGCGACGCCGAGTGCTGAGCCCAGAACCGCCCCGGCCGACGTCGCTCAAGGAAGTGTGCATCCCCAAAACCACGCGGGAGAAGGCGACGCTGATGGCGAGAAAGTACATCGGCCCTTCCAGCGAAGGGTAGAAGTAGCTCACCACCAATGCGATGGCAAACGCCGTCATGGCGTGGCCCGACGGGAAAGAAAACTGATCGGGTGGCAACACCTTGGACCAGCAGTGCGGCTCGAGTGGCAGGGGCGCCTATGCCGGCTGTAGTCTTTTCAACGCCTTAAAGACGAACACTCCTCCGATGCCGGCGCAGCCCGCTGCTCCCACCGCGGCATAGCGGGCCCGCCGGCGAGCAGCAAAATCGTGCCCAGGCTGTACCACAACCAGCCATCACCC
>CAWJHO010000004.1:0-36182 GCA_963842745.1 uncultured Acidobacteriota bacterium
ACTCGGGAGGCGGAGATGCCATTGGATGAATCAGCGGCGAGCAATCTGAGTGGTCATCGGCGAATCTTGGGTGTGTGCTGGCTCTTATATGGGATTCTCCGCCTTCTCATGGGAATCTGTCTCGTTTTGTTTAGCGGAACGGCCACGGTCATGTTTGGCGCCCTTCTGGATCGCGTACCTAATCCGTTTGCGTTGATGAATGATTTTCACATTGTTTATGCAGGTATCGTGGTCTTAGCCATTCTATGCGGTGTTTTCGGGGTTTTGGCTGGATTGGCTCTCTTAGCAAATCAACGGCCGGCCCGCACGCTGGCTCTCCTTGCCGCTTTCTTGTCGGTCTCTGAAATTCCGCTTGGGACTACTCTGGGAATTTATACTCTTATCGTTTTCCTTCCATCGCGCGGCGTCTCTCGGCCAGTCCGCTCTTAAAATAAGCGCTTTGTGAAACCTCTGTTAAGCGGACCCTAAGACTCGCCAACTTTTTCCCGGTTTCAGATTTCTGCTGCCCAACCGATTCTCCTTGCAGGCCCATGACGATATGGAACGTACCGAGTGCGTTTCCTACACATCGTCAGGTCCACACTGTGCGAAGTGGTTGGGTGCAGATTGCAGGCGAAGTGAATACCCAAAATGGAACTCCCAGCTTTGCGCCCCTTTTTTTTGCGAAACGTACACTATCGCACAGTATTGAGGCTCACAATGTCTAATACTCGGGTCTCGAGGTTCTTGGAAGGAGACTCATGTTCAAGATATCCAGCATCACTCTAACAGTCGTCATGGCGTTGGGCGCAGCAGCGCAAGCGCAGACCCAGACGCAAGTGCCGGCCGATTCCCGCAATCCAACCCCGACGTATCGGATCAATGTGGTGAGCCGTACTACCCGGGCGGTGAGCTATAGACACCGCAGCGGGGCCACAAAGATCAATTTTCAAGGTACCGATTTGATGCCTGCTGCGGCGGGCGAAGCCAAAGTGCAAAGCAAGCGCGGAACGATGAAAGTCGAGGCCGAATTTTCCGGGCTGGACAGGCCCACGAGCTTTGGCAACGAGTATCTGACCTATGTGTTGTGGGCGATTTCGCCGGAAGGCCGGCCCGTGAACATCGGCGAAGTATTGGTGGGCGATAACCACCGCAGCAAGCTGGACGTGACCACGGACCTACAGGCGTTCGCGCTGATCGTCACAGCGGAACCTTATTATGCGGTGCGGCGTCCCAGCAACGTCGTGATTCTGGAAAACGCCGTGCGCTCGGATACGCGTGGCGCTACCGAAGACGTGGATGCCAAATATGAATTGATCGATCGCGGCGGATACATTCCCACGGGCTATAAGTTTGACCCCGTGGTCCTGAACGCCAATTTGCCGCTGGAATTTTTTGAAGCACGCAATGCTCTTCGCATAGCACAATCTGCCGGCGCCGAGCGGTATGCCGCGGAAAGCTACGAAAAGGCCGTTCACCAGATGGGCGAAGCAGATGCGCTGGCTTCCGAGAAGCATGAGAACAAGAAATCGCTTATTTCATTGTCGCGCGAAGTCGTTCAGACGTCCGAAGACGCGCGTGAAATTGCCGTGAAACACATCGACGAAGAGCGTAGCGAAGCCGAACGCAGCGCGGGAGCCGGCCGTGAAGCATCCGCAAAGGCACGTGCCGACAAGGAAGCGCAGCTGCGACTCACAGCCGAAATCGGGACCGCCGATGCCGATCGCCGGCGCAATGAAGCAAACCGCCAGAATCTTGAGGCGCAGGCCGCCGCTCAACGCGCCGCTGGCGCCCAGGCTGATGCCGAAAAAGCGCGGAACGACGCCCAGCAACAGCAACAGGCCGCCGAAGCCGATTCCGATCGGAATCGCGCCGCCGCAGCCTCATCCGATGCGCAGCTTCAACAAGCCCTTCGTGACCGCGAAGAACTTCGCGCCCGGCTCCTCCAGCAATTTAACTTGATCCTGGAAACTCGTGATACCGCGCGCGGCTTGGTCGTCAATATGTCGGACGTGCTCTTCGACACCGGCAAGTACACGCTCCGTCCGCTGGCCCGCGAGAAGCTGGCCAAGATATCGGGCATCGTGCTCGCTTATCCGTCGCTCAAGTTGGCTATCGAAGGCAACACCGATAGCGTTGGCACCGAAGCTTTCAATCAGGAGCTCTCAGAGAAGCGCGCGGAAGCTGTCCGGAACTATCTAACCCAGCAAGGCGTCCCGGAATCTTCGACCACCGCGACGGGCTTCGGAAAGACTAGACCCATCGCATCAAACGATACCTCCGAAGGCCGTCAGCAAAACCGCCGCGTCGAGTTGATCGTCTCGGGCGAAGTGATCGGTACCAAGATCGTTTCCCCTTAGCCTGCAGCCCGTTGCTGCCGTCACGTCTCCTCAGTAGTCCTACCCAAGAAAGAGCCGGCTCCCCCCAAGCCGGCTCTTTCTTCTTTGGTTCGAGGGTTTTTCCCTGCTACGCCCTAAGACAAATCAGAAGTCGTGTCGTCACAAAGGTCGCGGCAGCTTAACCGAAATGCCAAGCCGAATAGCGGCGTTCTTGTTGGAATCGGGCACAAGTCGGGAATATAGAAACGATCCGGTACCCCCGGTGTTCCGCAGATCGCGGTGCAACGGCACAGGCTGTGTGGAAAATGAGGCTGGACGCCGCGGCCCGCTGACATCCAGCAAGCTTGAGACATACTGCTCTTTATCGGGTTTCGTTAATCGCGGTCCGGATGGCTGTGGCGCCAGTTCCAGTACTGCCGCTGCACGCTGCGGTGTTGTCTGTTGTACTCACGATAACTCCTGCGCTGTTCCACGAGATAACGTCTGTAGGCGCGGTCTTCGCGGTCGTCCCAGTTGTGGTAGTCACGGTGGTCGCGATCATAGACTCGGACCTGGACGCTGGCCTGTTGAGCTTTGGCTTCGGCCACAATCAGGGCTGGTGCAACAATGGCAGCCGCCAAGAAGAATGACCAGATAAAGCGATCTACACGATGCATGAAGTATTCCTCCGAATCCGGGATGCGTCAATTGAGAACCCCGGTGGCAGTGACTATGCGCCTCTGGCGCCGCGCTGTATGTTCCGTATAGCACTTATGTAAAAAGAAACATTTCCGCGAAATAGACGCTTCTTTCCTTCGACTGGAAATCCGGCAATTCCTGAACCTCTGTAGGAGCCCACGCGTAACCGGCGACAGGGATGTGACTCATATCGAACAGATTTCACAGCCCTGATCTGCCAGCATCGTCAGCGCGTGCACGAAACCAACGAGAAGCCGGATTCCGTGCTGTGCGCGTGACAATGCAATTTCTGATTGGCGCGCTCTGAAATAGAAGGAGTTCAAGATATGCTTGGATTAATCGCCGTAGTCCTCATTATTCTTTGGTTGCTGGGATTTTTCGCTTTTCACGTTACCGCTGGATTCATTCACATTGCCCTCATTGTCGGCCTTGTGCTGCTCGTCTTCCATTTCTTGAGAGGCAGAAGCGCCTCGGCATAAAAGACCGGTGGCTCGGGGAGAGTCTGATCCAGCCTGAGGTGTGTGGGCAATTCCCGAATGTGCCCTTTATCAAAAATACCCCAGTGCTTGAGCTGATGGTCTGGCCGCCCGAATTACGAGCCATTCCGGAAGCGCGCGGGATGGAGCAACAAAAGGACACCGTGTTTTTTGATCGTGGTGGATCTCATGCTGAATACTCATGATTTCATTCGACAGCTCCCTGGTCTAGTTCACAAGGCAATTGCCGCTGTGCGGAAAGATCGCACGGCCCGCATCGTTATCCGCGTCGTCGCTGGAATCGCCCTGGTTCCAGTGATCTTCGCGGTACTCACAGTTTTCTACGTCAACTATGATCGTTCAGATCTTCCCGATTTAGATGGATTTATACGCTTTGAGCCCCCCACTACGGGCCACGTCTACGATGCGAATGGCCACGTCCTCATCGAATTAGGAAAGGAACGCCGGGAAATCATTCAATTTGGGAACATTCCAGACGTCCTGCGGCAAGCGATCCTTTCGGCCGAGGATGAGAACTTTTTCGCACACTCGGGAGTGGATTATTCCGTATTCCCACGCTTGCTCACCAAGACAAACATTCACGCCTTGATCGCTCGCGCCGGCGGCTCAAACGGCGAGAATGCCGCGGAGCGCGCACCGGTGTTCCCCCAAGGCGGCTCGACGATTACTCAACAGCTTGTGCGCGGTTACTTCCTGCAAGAACTTACGAGCACGAAAAATAGCAATACGCTTCAACACCAGGGTCTTCTCTCGCACCTTCTCGCCTTCGTTATCGGTGTGCCGGGCGCCAACAGAGTCTTGCTGAAAGTGGAGGAAATGCGTCTCGCCTCGTGGATTGAGGGAGAGATGCGGAAGCGCTACGGCTCCAAACGCAGAGCCAAAGAAGAACTCCTCGCTCGTTACGCCAGTTTCATCTACTTAGGAAACGGCCGGTACGGCTTCGCAGCTGCCTCGCAGTATTATTTCGGCATGCCGGTGACGGCTCTCACTGCAGATGATGCAGATAAGGCGGCACTTCTGGCAGGCATCACTAAGTCGCCGGGCGAGTATGCCCCCACCTTGGCGGACAATCAAAAGCCCCTGCGCAGACGAAATCAGATCTTAGCCCTCATGGTTAAAAACCATTTTATTTCCCCACAGACGGCTGGACGCTGCCAACAAGCTTCCATTCGTCTGGCTGCTCATGTCATGGGTCCGAACGAAGCTCCCGGGGCAGTCGAAAATGTCTTCGAGGAGCTTAAACGGCTCGACTCCACCCTCCCCACCGCTATCGGAATGAATCAATTGTTGGAGGGCCACATCCAGATATATTCAACTGTCGATGATCGGATCCAGCGCTTCGCGAATGCAGCACTCGAAAACGGCTTGAAACTTTATGAAAGGCGTCATCCTCAGAATGCGGGGCTGATCCAGGGCTCCGTAGTCGTTCTGCGAAACGGCGACTCCGCCATTCTGGCCGAGGCTGGCGGCCGGCGCATCTATAAAGGTCACGTCACCTCCTACAGCGACTTTAACCGGGTAACCCAGTCCTTGCGCCAGCCAGGCTCGGCCATGAAGCCCATTGTCTATCTAGCGGCATTTCGTCAAGGTGCCCTGGATCTCGATACTCCCGTGCCCGACGAGCCCATCTCGGTCGTCGCCTCGGGAGATCTTCCGCTTAAGTGGATCTCCAACTACGACAGTAAATTCAAGGGCATCATCCCGGCCCGGCAGGCGCTGGCGGAGTCCAGAAACGCGGTCGCCATTTGGATTGTTCAGCAGATCGGAATCGATTCCGTCTTGACAACTGCTCGTGAGCTTGGCATCCGGACCTTATTACATCGCTATGACACTACGGCCCTCGGCGCGTCCGAAGTCACTCTAATGGAACTCGCAAACGCTTACCGCATGATGGCCAGCGGCATACATGCGGAGCCTTACGTGATTGCAAAGATCCAACATGTTGGGGGAGAGGTCGTTTACAGCCACGACTCGCTCTGCTGTTCTAGCAACGTGAACGAGTTGGAGCTAACCACGATTCAGGAAGGGCTACGCGGGGTCGTGCGCATCCCATCCGGCACCGCGCACGCGCTTGATTCGCACGCCTTCCCAATTCCAGTGATGGGCAAGACTGGCACAACAAACAACTATCGGGACGCCCTTTTTATCGGCTCCACCTATGGCCCCAACGGAATTACCGTGGCAGTACGCATCGGCTTTGATGACAATCGTTCGCTGGGCGCGAAGGAAACCGGTGCTTTGGCTGCCCTCCCGGTATTCAGAGAGTTTATCCTAAAGGTCTATCAGGAAAAGTTAGTAGGGCCCGCACCAAAATTTCCTTTAGCAATGGAACAGAACATCGATGCCTATCTGAGGGGAGAGCTCCCACTAAAAGATACGATAGGGTTCGTGAATCCGCTCGATGCGACAAGACTTGCTGATGATGGAAGGGAAGAGTGTTCGGCGAAGCAGGCCCCCCTGTCCGCAAACAGTTGCGAATCGGCGGGCAAGCAGCGATATGCCATCTACCCCAGTAAGAATGAGAGTGGCAAATTGATTTTTGCAAATGAATGAATTCTGCCACTTTGGATCCACATCTTCCGATATTCAGTCTTCCCTGCGGATCAAAAATGCGGCGCCCGCAGGTGAAAATGATTTGTATTGGTAGCGCTCCGAAGACGAAGGAGGCCTCAAGATGCCTGTCGGCGCCAGGGAACTACACCATACGGGACGAATTGGCTGGCTGCGGGCGACGGTGCTGGGCGCGAACGACGGGATACTTTCCACATCGAGTCTCGTGCTGGGTGTTGCTGCTGCGCAAGCCACGCACAGCAATGTGTTGGTAGCAGGCGTTGCCGGCCTGGTGGCTGGCGCGATGTCGATGGCTGCGGGAGAGTACGTGTCTGTTCACTCGCAGGCGGACACCGAAGAGGCGGAACTCGATCTGGAGCGCGCGGAACTCAGAGCAGACGACAAGGGCGAGCACAAGGAACTCATGGCAATCTACGTGGCGCGCGGCCTGGAGCCTGCGCTCGCAAAACAGGTCGCCAAGCAGTTGATGGCCCATGACGCGTTAGGCGCGCATGCCCGCGACGAACTCGGCATCTCCGAGACTTTCCGTGCGCGCCCGATTCAGGCGGCGTTGGCATCGGCGGGCAGCTTCGCTGTTGGAGCGGCCATGCCTCTCTTGGTCACTGTCACGGCCCCGGCGGGGAGTTTGATCCCTCTTGTTTCTGCAACTTCACTCGCGTTTCTCGCGCTTCTAGGCGGGCTGGCTGCACGCGCGGGTGGCGCGGGAGTGACGATAGGCGCAATACGCGTCACGTTCTGGGGTGCACTGGCCATGGCGCTGACTGCAGGGGTCGGGTGGCTGTTCGGATCAGTTCTGTGAGCGGAGCCTGTCGCAGGCCGCCGACGTCATGTCCCTTCCTCAACCGCTGCCATTAAAGCAACGCGTGTCGACGGTAAAACCAGGACTTTACTGCCTGTACAAGGAAGAGATAGGTCACCGCAAGTATCGCGATCGTAGCCAACAACGAGACGGGCAGTGGAGTGAACCGTAGCAAACTGCCGAGCGGCGTATACGGCAGTACAACCGCGACAACAACGATCGTCAACACGCTTATCAACAGTGACCGGCTGGGCCGGCTCTTGAGAGGATTGGCTGCCGTCCGAATCACAAATACCACGAGCGTCTGTGTCGCCAGGGACTCCACGAACCATCCGGTGTGGAAGAGCGACTCGTTTGTGGAAGCATGGAACACCCAGAGCAGCACTCCGAATGTCAGGAAATCATAAATTGAGCTGATCGGACCGATGATCGTCATGAACTGCCGGATGAATCCAATCTGCCATCGCTTGGGCCGTTGCATCATGGCGAGATCAACATTGTCAGTGGGGATGCTGACCTGCGAAACGTCATAGAGAAAATTGTTCAGCAGGATTTGGCTCGGGAGCATCGGCAGGAATGGCAGGAAGAGTGATGCCGCAGCCATGCTGAACATATTGCCGAAATTGGAGCTCGTGCCCATGATGATGTACTTCATGATGTTGGCAAAGGAACGCCGCCCCTCCAGCACGCCATCGTTCACGACCGCAAGATCCTTTTCCAGCAGGATGATCTTGGCTGCGTCCTTGGCCACGTTCACTCCGTTCATGACGGAAATCCCAACATCCGCAGTGTGCAGCGACGGAGCATCGTTGATTCCATCACCCATGTAGCCAACCACGTGCCCGCGTGTTTTAAGAGCGAGGATCACGCGATTCTTCTGTTCGGGGGACACGCGGGCGAAGATGGCGCCGTTCTCCGCTTGGTGAGCTAGAGCGGCATCGTCCATCGTATCAACTTGGTTTCCGATGAGGATGCGGTCGGCGTCCAACCCAACGTCGTGGGCAATTTTCTGCGTCACATACTGGTTGTCGCCCGTCATGACGACCACAGAAATACCATTTTGTTTCAGGGCCTTGAGGACAGAGAGAACCCCCTCCTTCGGCGGGTCAAGGAATGCCGCGAAGCCGACCAGGGTCATAGCGTGTTCGGTCGCGACAGTGTACGCATCCTGTTTCTCGACTTTCAGCACTGCCACCCCAAGAGCGCGGTACCCGTCCGCACTCAGTTTCTTGAGAGTGTTTTCTGCCTCCGCCCGCCGGCTGTCATCAAACGGTTGAGGAACGCCATCGATGGTCACCTTTTCGCAGATGGCGAAGACACTTTCCGCTTCACCCTTGGTGATGAGGTTGTACTCGTCAGCGTGTCGCACCACCACAGAGAGGCGCTTGCGGTTGAAGTCGAACGGGATCTCGTCCACCTTGTCGTACCCAACAATGGAAGGTGCCTCGTGTTTCAGGACGGCATCGTCAAGGGGGCTTTTGATGCCCGCTTCAAAGTGGCTGTTCAGGTAAATGAGCTGCAGAACGTTGTCGTTATCCTTGCCTTGGAAATCGACGTGCCGGTCAAGCACGATCTCCCCCTCGGTGAGCGTGCCCGTCTTGTCGGTGCAAAGAATATCCACGCTGCCGAAATCCTCGATTGCCGCAAGCTGTTTTACCAGGACCTTCTTCCTGGTCATGCGTTTCGCGCCTTGGGCCAGTGTCACGGTGATGATCATGGGCATCATTTCAGGCGTCATTCCGACGGCAAGCGCGACGGAGAAAAGGAAAGACTCCAGCAGGGGGCGATGGAAAATGATGTTGACCAGCAGGACGAAGAGAACAAGCAACATCGTTACCCACGTGAGCATCATTCCGAAGTGGCGCACGCCACGGCCGAACTCCGTCTCCGGTGGCCGCATGGCCAGACGATGCGCAATCTCACCACAGGCGGTATCTTTTCCCGTGCACACGATGACCGCAGTGCCGATTCCCGTTTGGACAGCAGTGCCCAGGAATACGCTATTGCTCGCGTCTGCGACGCCGTGCTTCTCCTTGGAAAGGTCAGCCACCGTCTTCTCGACTGGCAGAGACTCTCCCGTGAGAACTGATTCGCGCAGGTGCAGATCCTTTACGTCCAATAAACGAGCATCCGCCGGTACGAGGTCTCCCGCCTTGAGCCGGATGACATCTCCCGGGACCAGTTCGGCTATCGGGAGTTCCTGTTCGCGTCCGTCCCGCATCACGGCAGCGGTTGTGGCAATCTGCTTCTGAATCTCCTCCACTGCGTGGCGAGCCTGGAATTCCATCAAAAAATTCAAGAGTACGCTGAACAGTACAATGGCAATGATGATCAGCCCGCCGACGTGCTCTCCGAGTGCAAGAGATATGCCGCTGGCAATGACAAGAATGATGACGAGAGGATTGGCGAAGAAACCGAAAAAACTGAATAGAACAGCAAAGCGTGACTCACGCACCAGGCTGTTGGGGCCATAGAGTCGTAATCGCCGGCCGGCGTCTTCGGTTGTTAGCCCAGCGGGAGTTGTCTGTAGCAGTTGCAATAGCTCCTGCAGTGGCCGATCCCAGAAGTCCTCGAAAGACGTAACTTTTCTTCCCATCCGCGGCACCTTCGGCATCTGGCACTTTATCCCATGGGAGTCTTGCTCAGGAATGTATATCCCAACCATTGGTGGTAGTTCGACCGCCCTTGCACCCGGCTGTCAAGGAGTCGGGGACCGCAGGCAAAAAGCCCATATAAATCTCTGAAGTTTTCTGGATTGGCCTCGGGCGATGCTGATCGGGCCCGCATGTTCACTCAGCCTGTGACCGAAGAGACATTGTCGCTCACCCTGGTCCGATCATTCTACAGCACCACTTGGCGTGCGCCTCCCTTCGCTGCGTTTCCAAAGGTGTCGTACGCCTTCATTATGTCGGTCATCGCGAAACGATGCGTCATCAGATCCGGCGGTGATGTATTGTGGAAGTTGCTTATTAGACTATGCCGTCCCGTGCATGTTGAGGTTGTGTCAACGTCATTCGCTCGATCGGCTGGGATGATTACCCATTGTCGTTGCCGCGGTGGATGAATTCGGATTCACGGCGATTGACCAACGGAAGAACCGGTAGTCGCATCTTCCGCACCGAAACGGCCTGACGAAGAGCATAGCCAGAATTCCTCTTTCGATGAACCCTTTGCGCCTGGATCGATGGATATGTTCACTAAGGCAGCATGGGCAATTCATGATTGCGATTCTCCTGACGCGGGAACTTAATTGCCGGGCAATCTTCTGCCATAGGAATCCCTGTGGTCTGTCCTATTTTGAACACTCGGCTCCAATGGCCTCAATAACTTGGACTTAGCCCGGATTTCGCACCACGACGCGGCGGGCAAGCAGAAGGTAGCAGCTGCATCGGATTGCCCTCTGTGAGTATTCAGTGGTGGGAAATGAGGATTAGCCCAATCTGAGGGTTTGTTAACTAGTTGACGACATTCGGGCTTGCTAGCGGGTCACCAATATAGAAAGTGTTCCGAATTGAACAGACACGACTTTCTAGCCCGCATACGTTGGACATGAAAGGATCCTAATTCCTAGCCGCGCATCCATCTGTTCACCGATGGTTTCGGCGGCGTCAGTTGTGAACTTCAATGGCAAATCTCGCTCCAAGCCAAATCCTATCGGTTCAAGGAAGTCTTCGCCCGGAGAGCACAACTTTCCACAGACGGCGCCCGGTGAGCGTTCTTTTCGTTCACCGTGACGCAGACGCGATAGACTGCTGCCTGCAAGAGCTCGAAAAGGGGCAATTCGCTGTGCGATCCGATTTGGTTTTGAACCTGGCACAGTGCGCGGCACAGCTCCGCACCCAATCCTACGATGTCATTATCGTCGAGTACCCCAGCCCGAGCTTCAAGGGATTGCAGGCATTGCAACTCCTTCATCAGACAGCGCAGGAAATCCCGCTTATCTTTTTGACTTTTGGCATTGGAATCGAATCCATTGCGGAGCTAGCCGCGCAAGGAGCTTTCGAGTACGTGGAACTGGAACATATCGCGCAGTTGCCGATGGCGGTTCGCCGGGCGTTGAACGAAAAGAGTCTGCGCGCAGAACTGCAAGAGGCCGAAAAAGCCTTGCGGCATTCGCAATCGCTCTACCGCGCGCTGGTGGACAATCCTGCTTACGGAATATGCCGGTGCGAAGCGGGAGGGGGGCTTCTGGACGTCAACCAGGCGCTCTTGACGATGCTCGGGTATGAAAGCAAAGAGGAGCTGCTTGCGGCGAACCGCGCGTCTGAGATTGTCCTGGATCTTGGTGAGCGAAAGCCATTGGCGGGGAGCTCTCCCGAGGCGGCCCGAGTCGAGCCAATCGAAATAGAGTGGAAGCGGAAAAACGGCACCGTCCTGAAAGCCAGGATCAGCGGCCGCGATGCCTTTGACGAACATGGAAATTTTAATGGCTGTGAAATCATCGTTGTTGACATTACAGAACAGCGGACGCTTGAGGAACAACTGCGCCACCAGGCATCGAGCGATTCGCTAACCGGCTTAGCCAACCATCGCCGCCTTTTCGAGGCGTTGCAGGCAGAGATCTGCCGATCCAAGCGCACTGGCCGAGAATTCTCTCTTGTACTTCTGGACCTCGACGGATTGAAACAGATCAACGACCAGTATTCGCATCAGGCGGGTGACCGGGCGCTCTGCAGGCTGGGCCAAATCCTGAGAGACTGTTGCCGGTCCGTGGACACCGCAGCGCGACACGGCGGGGACGAATTTGCGGTGGTTCTGCCGGAGACATGCATAGCCGCCGCCGCATTGGTAGGACGGCGGATTTGCGGACTACTCGAGAGAGAGACCGAAGAGCCAGTGCTTTCAGTGAGCGTAGGAATTGCCAGTTATCCGAAGGACGCCGATACCATCGGAACGCTTCTCTATGCAGCGGACAAGTCTCTCTATGCCATGAAATCCCAAAAGCCACAAACCCTTCGGCGTGCAAATGCAATGCACGGCCATTAAACGTCCCTTTGCCATCCTGTATACAAGTGAACAGACGTAGGCCTTCACAAAGTCTAGGATGGGCTTGCTGTAAAAGGACTGGTTCGCTCGCCGGTCCATCCCCGGAGCTTGTCCCCCTCGGATTTCACAAGCGTCAAGGACATCGCACGACAACTGAGCTAGACACTCTGGCCGGATAGGCAGTCAGGCGATTTGCAGAGTGCAAGCGGTTCATTGGGTCCTCCGTACCCGGCAGTGTTCACAGTAATTCCGGGCGGCATGCCGGAAGTGTCTCGCAGCGCAGTCGGAAAGGAAGAAAGATTATGCCTCTCATTCAGATTCTATTGGTCCTGATCGTTGTGGGCGTTCTCCTGTGGTTGGTGAATCGTTTCATCCCCATGGCAAGCACCATCAAGTCCATCTTGAACGCCGTCGTGGTCATCGCCGTGGTCCTGTGGCTTCTCAACGTCTTTGGCCTATTTCATTCTCTCTCGCGTATCCACGTGGGTACGTAGGCATTGGGCGATGAACGGCGCAGTCCCGCGCCGCCATTCGCGCACTAGAGCTATTAATCGGCCAGCACCACCGCGTCAGATCCCCGCAGTGACGCGCGCACGAATTCGCGGTAAGGAAGGCAACTTCATGAAAACTTTTGGAACGATCAGTACAACAGCACTGTTTCTGCTTCTGGGACTTGCGGTTCCGGCCCACGCACGCCAGGAGAAACAGGAAGAAAATACCAAGCCCCCGAAACAGGAGCAGCAGGCTAAGCCGGAAAAGCAAGAACAAGCTAAGCCTCAGAAGCAGGAACAGGCCAAGCCTGAAAAGCAAGCGCAAGCCAAGCCCCAACAGCAACAGAAACAGGAGCAGGCCAAGGCCCCGAAGCAGGAACAGCAAGCCAAGCCTGAAAAGCAAGCGCAAGCCAAGCCCCAACAGCAACAGAAACAGCAGCAGGCTAAGTCCGACAAACAGCAGCAGCAGTCTGCCTCTTCACATGGCGGTCCCCAGCGCAGCCAGCAGGCCATGACCGCTCAACGCGCTCAGCCGCAGCTTCGCCTCAGTTCCCGGGGCACCGGCCGCATTCCCGACGATCGTTTCCGTTCCAACTTTGGAAGCGGTCACTCTTTCCACATGGGCAACCCCGTTATGGTCGGCGGATACTCTCGCTTCCAGTACGGCGGCTTTTGGTTTGGTTTCGTTGACCCTTGGCCGGTTGACTGGTACTACACCGACGACTTCTACATCGATTACGTGGACGGCGGCTATTACATGTACAACCCGTACTATCCCGGCGCGCGCTTCGCCATCACTGTCGTGATCTAGCAACTGATCCGGCTCGTTCGTCGATTACATCCCAGCCCGGCGCGCCATTCGGCAATGCGCTAAGAATGCCGCCGGGACAGGGAACTTGAATTCCGCCAGATGCATTCACTTGAGAAGGAGCAAATCATGCTTGGAACTGTATTGATCGTTCTTTTGGTCTTGGCACTCTTCGGAGCACTCCCGCGGTGGTCCTTCAGCCGCAACTGGGGCTATGCCCCCACGGGAGGCATCAGTCTGATACTCATCGTTGTTGCCATTCTCGTGCTTCTCGGACGCCTTTAGAGGCCTTGCCCCGGGGTCAGAGCCGTTGTCGCTCCCTCCTGCAACTCGTGCAGCGCCAGTTCGATCTGACCTTGCCGGACCTCCGGGACAATATCGTCAATTTCTATTCGGACCTCTCTCTGCCTCTCGAAACCAAAAAGGACCCTGCTCGTTGGCAAACCCTCTTGTCCTCTCTTGACCAGTTGAAGCTTCTGACTCCCACTCCCATTCCCGCTGCCACCCCCGCAATCTAGCCCTGCTTGTCCGTTTGTTGACCCTCGTATCCACTCCCCACCTCCCGCGTCATTCCGAACGGAGTCCGCGAAGTGAGGAATCCCTCTTCCTCTTCCCCTGACGCCCACAACCTTTTCTAGCCGGCCCTGAAAGTAAATCCCAATGTGTGCGCAAGTGAACAGACGCTCTTCCTGGGAGCATCTAAGATGAACTCGTAGGATAAACGGAAAAGACTTTCGCGCAGGCCCTAGCACCCCTCATCGGATCGTCTCGGCTTCATCCTACGCAACCAGGCACCGGAAAAGTCTCGCAAATTTCAGGAGGAAGTTCGGATGAAAATTGTAAAAGCACTGTTTTGTTTGCTCGCCCTCACCCTGTTCGCCGCTACCCTGCTCCCCAGCGCGCGCGCGGATCAATGGAACAAGAAAACCGTGGTCACTTTCAGTCAAGCCGTGGAAGTTCCCGGGAAAATTCTCCCCGCCGGAACGTACACGTTTCAACTGTTAGATTCTCCTTCCGACCGTCACATCGTTGAGATCTTCAACGCGGACGGAAGCCAGATCATCGTCACCACACTCGCCATCAATGACTATCGCTTGCGGCCCACCGGCAAAACCGTCATGACGTTCAATGAAACACCGGGCGATGCTCCGGAAGCTCTTCGCGCTTGGTTCTATCCTGGCGACAACTTCGGACAAGAATTCGTCTATCCCAGGGTTCGCGCGATTCAGTTGGCGAAAACCACGAATGTGATTGTTCCTGCCGTTGCTGCTGACACGTTGGACGAAAACGCCATCAAGACGGTTCCCATCGTCGCCGTCACTCCCGACCAGAAGGAAGTCGAAGTAGCCACGGTCATCCAGACCACTCCGCCTGTCGCGACCGCCCCAGTCAAGGCAACCGAAGAACTGCCGCACACTGCAAGTCCTCTGCCGTTGATCGCACTGCTTGGTGGCTTGTCCATCGGCCTTGCCATCGGCCTGAAGTTTTTCCTCAAGCTCGCTTCGTAAGCGAACACAGCTCTTCCGCGCCGCGGACGTGATCGCCAGGTCACGTCTCGCGTCGCGAGAAAGTTTCTTCGTGTCCCTCAATCCAAATCTCCGCAAGCGTAATCTGCGCCATGGTTACTTATTCCTTGCTCCTGTTTGGCTTTTCCTCGGCATCCTCGGTTTCTCTACGTCTCTCGCGACGCCGCATTCGCCGGCCCGCGTGGAAGCCCAGACGAAAATTGCGCTCTCCGTGAATCTTGTCTTGCTGCCTGTCAATGTGACGGACGCGCACGGAACATTTGTCACGGGTCTCAAGCGGGACGACTTTCGCGTCTTTGAAGACGGGCAGTTGCAACAAATCACCGCATTCGATGAAGGAAACACTCCTGTTACCGTCGGGCTCGTCGTTGACCACAGCCGAAGCATGGGTCGCATGCTCCCGGATGTCGTTGCCGCGGTGTCCTCCTTCGCGCATTCCAGCAATCCACAAGACGAAATGTTCGTCGTGGATTTCAATGATGACGTGTCCATTGAACTTATGAAGGGGAAGGCATTTTCCAGCGATCCAAAGGATCTCGAGGAAGCCCTCAACGCCGTTTCCGCGCGGGGACGAACCGCGCTGTACGATGCCGTGAGTGAGGGGCTCAACCATCTGCAGTACGGCCGCTGGGGCAAAAAGGCCCTCATTATCATCAGCGATGGCGGAGACAATGCCAGCCATCTCAAGTATTCGCAGGTGCTGGCACAGGCTCGCCAGTCGCAGTCTTTGATCTACGCCATCGTTCTGGTCGCTCCGGATGACGGGGAAGAAAACCCGGGCCTTCTTCGCCGGCTCTGCAAAGATACCGGAGGCATCGCCTACTTCCCGGGTGAAGGCGAATCCGTCGCCAGCGTGTCGGCACGAATCGCTCGCGATCTTCGCGAGCAGTACACGCTTGGTTATATTCCGCAAAACGTCCAGGGAGCTGTTGCTTTTCGAAAGGTCGAAGTGAGGGTCACTGCGCCAGGCCATGGCAGGTTGCGCGTGCGAACCCGGCAGGGCTACTCGCCTGCGGCGGAGAAGCAGCCCGCGGCGCAGTTGGCGTCGGGGACGAGATGAATCGGCTTTCTCACCCAACGAGAGCGGTCTCATCAAAGCGAACCCGCATCCTCCGCGGCGCGTGCTACTTTTTTCTCGCCTTCGGCCTTCTCGCCCTGGGTTACGCAGGCTTCGTCTTCGCCGATTCGTACGCCTATCAGGCCCTCGAGATGAAGCAATTCGCGCCCCCGGGCCTCCTCTACGAACCCCACATGTTGCTGGAAGGTGAGGTGATCGGCGAAATTCAAGTGCCCCGCTTGGGGCTAAATGTCATGGTTGTCCAGGGCGACTCGCCCGCTAACTTGCGGCGAGCCGTCGCTCACCTCTCAAAATCGGCTTTGCCCGGCGAATGGGGCAATGTCGCCTTGGCTGGTCACCGGGACACTTTTTTCCGCCCACTGCGCGATATTCGCCTAGGCGATGAAATCCGCTTCACGACTTCAGTGCGTAGTTTCGAGTACGTCGTGGAGTCGATTGAGGTCGTCGCCCCCACGGACATTCGCGTTTTGGAATCATCGACCGGTCACGATCTAACCTTGCTCACCTGCTTCCCCTTTTACTATGTGGGTCCCGCGCCCAAGCGTTTTGTCGTGCGTGCCCGTGAAGTTAACGGAATGCCGCAGGAGCAACCTGCGGGAGAAAATGAAGTTAAGGCGCCAAGCGGCCAACTGCCGTTCCCTCGGAACCCCGAGGCGGACATCTCGCAATGAAGACCATCCTGCCGGGCACCGCGCCCCTTGCATCCATCCACGCATCCGGAAACAGTCGAATGTGTGCTCAAGTGAACAGACCCGCCGTTACAACTCACCTATGATGGATTATCCGGGAAATATCGAAGGCCATCTCCTGGTGCGCCACAAGCGCTCTACGTTCAGGCCCCTTGTGAGATTGGAACGGCAATGCTGTGGACAATTCTCGTCGTGTTGTTGGCTCTCTGGCTTCTTGGTGTGGTCACCTCCTACACCTTCGGCGGATTCATCCACGTCCTTTTGTTGGTGGCTCTCGCCATGCTCGTCATTAACCTGATTCAGGGCCGCAGGCGCATCGTTTAGTTACGAAAGCTGACAATATGAAACCCGCGATTTTGATTGGAATTCTCCTGATTGTTCTGGGCGGCCTGGCCCTCGCTTATCAGGGATTCAATTACACCCATCACGAACGAGTAATGGATGTGGGACCAATGCATGTCACCAGGGAAGATCATGACCGAGTTTCCATTCCCCCCATACTCGGTGGCCTGGCGCTGGTGGGTGGAATTGTCCTAGTCTTCGTCGGCGCAAAGAAAAGTTCTTAGCCCGCAACCTCGAATTTGTCCCGCCGGAGAGTCGGGCAACGCATAACCCTCTCCTGACCTGAACGCGTTGGAAGCCCTTCAGCCAGAAATCGGTAACGAAGCAAACGTCTAGAAAAGCAGTGTGACCCTGGAGGTCAGTGATGAAGAAATATCTAGTTGCCGCAGCATGTCTTTCGCTCGTAGCCGGTGTAGTGTATGCCAAGGAATTGAACAGGGAACAAAAACGCCTCGAAGAGGCCGGCGTTGTCATGCAGGAAGTGCTCAACATCCCGGACAACATTCCCCATGAGCTCCTGGAAAAGGCCGAGTGCGTCATCGTGTTCCCGTCCGTCAAAAAGCTGGCTTTCGGAGTCGGAGCAGAGTACGGACGCGGGGCCATGGTTTGCCGCACCGGCGAGCATTTCCGTGGACCTTGGGGAGCCCCAGCCATGTACGCGCTGGAAGGTGGCAGTGTCGGCTTCCAAATCGGTGGCGAAGCGACCGACTTGATCCTGCTGGTCATGAATGACCGAGGCATGGAGTCAATTCTCAGCAGCAAGGTTAAACTGGGCGCAGATGCTTCCGTTGCCGGCGGACCCAAAGGACGTGACGCTTCCGCGGATACCGACGCCTGGATGCGCGCCGAGATCCTCAGCTACTCGCGCTCGCAAGGTTTGTTTGCCGGAGTTTCCCTCGCGGGAACCACGCTTCGTCCCGACGATGAAGCCAGCGAACAGGTCTATGGCCACGCCATCAAGGCCAAGGACATCGTAAGAGGCGAACATACGGGCGTGCCTGCAACAGGCCGTCATCTCGTCGATGTTTTGCAGAAGAGCGCACCCCGCAACGAATCGGAGCGCCATTCGAATAAGTAGTTGGGCGTTAGCAGCTTGCCGGGCTTTTCTCCTCCCGGCAAGCTACCCTTCATCGGAGAACCGCTTCATCGCGACACCACACGCAACACGACGTCTCGCCAAGAAGCAATGACATCCCAACGGGAGCGCCGGCGCTTTCCTTGCCCTGAGCCTCGAAGGGTGCCGGTGCTCCGCGGAGGGATCTGCTTTTCCCGCTGTTCTCTGTGAACTCTGCGTCCGGCGTTTTACCCCGACCCGGTCGGCATGCGCTCTGCGTTAATCTTTCTTTCCGCTCTGCTTTTCTCTTCCCCCGCGAATCTTCTCCATTCCAGCGCCGTAGGCGCGCCAGAAGTTAGCCCCGCCCTCATGGGCTGGCTGCAATACTTAGTACTTAAAACTTGGAACTTAAAACCGCTTCTCTACTCGTGCAACACAACCGTCAGCAATGATTTATTGACCTTGATTTTCCCGTTGTATTCGATGAACCCGAGTTTTCTGAACTTGTTCATGAAGAAATTCACGCGCGATCGCGTCGTTCCCACCATGCTCGCCAGGGTCTCCTGGGAAACTTTCGGCAGTACGCTGTCGGGTTGTTCTTTTTGTCCATAGCGCGCGAGCAGCAGGAGCGTCCGCGCCAGCCGCTTTTCGCTGGAGTTGAACAGTTGATCGATCAGGTCCTCTTCCACCCGGATGTTGTGCGCCAGCATATACGCGATGAATTGATCGGATAACTCATGCTCCGCGTGGAGCACCCGCAGCAACTCTTCTTTTTGGATGACCAGAAGGGTTGACGGTGTGACGGCTGTTGTCGTGCCCATCCGCAGCGGCTGGCCCGCCATGCAGCCTTCGCCAAAAAAGTCCGTTGGACCAAACATCGCCACCACCGCTTCCTTGCCGGATCCATTCACCACCGAGAATTTCACGCCGCCCTTCTGGATGTACATGACCGTTTCCGCGGCATCGCCCTGCGAGTAGATGGATTCATTCCTGCGATATTCCACAACTTTTCTCGCCACCCCCGCGGTATCCAGGAAAACTTGCGGATCAAAGGAGCCGTTACTTCCATTGTGCTTGAGTTTCTTTGGTTTCATAATCAAGTCGCAACACTATCCGGGCACATACCTTCCGCGCCAGAATCACCCTACCAAGAAGAGTTCCGCAAGACTGTACAAAAGTGTACAGCATGCACGCTTGACAGTCTTTAAGATGGGGCCTTGGACGGCGAGAAAGAGTGATACTGGCCGGATCTTTGGGCGGGCCGTACGGTATCCGTCATCTCGCCGTCCTGCTCAACTAGAACCTGAAAACGGCCCTTCACTCAAGTTGAACGAAATTGAGGAATTCGTGAATTCGCTCCGAGGAATCTATCGTGTGTCGCAATTCTCTGGGTTGCTTCTGGGACTTAGTTTTTATTCCTACCACGTACGGGAACTCTTGGTTTGCTGGCTATTCTTCTGCCTGCTCTTTGTCTTGCTGGCCCTTGTAGTTCTAGGGGGCGTACTCGCTGCTTACGCGGGGAATCAGGCAATCCATTGGGCGAGCACGGCAGTCCGAGTGGCCCCCGTGGTTGCGCTCGACTCTGACGAAATTCAATTGGACGCAATCTCGGGCGGCAGAAAGTTGAAGCGGCTCAGATCCTCTGGTTCGTAGCGTTATTCCGACACCGTTCGCCCGTGGTTTCAGCCTGGGGGCATGCAGCGTTGCATTTGGAATCAATGGAATGGAGGTCGAAGAAATGACTCTGAACATCACATCGTTACATGGTTGCGTCCCTGTACGCAGATCTTACTAATCTCTTCTGCTTTCGATTGCTTTTGTCTTACGGGTTAACTCGCGTCACGACTTGGGCCCAACGCTGCACTTCATGCTCATTACTGTGCGGAAACAGATGGGACGGTCACGAGATAGGAATCGAATGACACTGCCGAAAATAAGTTCTGAAGGGAAAGACCCGGCACTTGTCGAGGTTTTATACAATCACGCGGAAATCGACCTTCCAATTCCCGAAAAAGTGGTTAGCCTCGATCCAGCACTCGCCGCGTCAATTGTCAAAGAAAAAGTGCTGCCTCTCTGGCCAATCCAACCACGGCCAATACTGCCAAGCAGGATTGCCATCATTGGAAATTACCTTCCCCGGCGTTGCGGCATCGCCACGTTTACAACGGATTTGTGTGACGCGATTCATGCGGAATACGATGCCACGGAACTGCTGGCGTTACCGGTCAACGATACGCCGGAAGGTTACAGCTACCCCGCCCGGATACGCTTCGAGCTATCTCAGGATGAGCTAGCCTCGTATCGCCAGGCCGCGGAATTCCTGAATTTCAGCAACATTGATTTGGTTTGCCTGCAACACGAATATGGAATTTATGGTGGGTCGGCCGGCGGCCACATCCTGGAGCTCTTGCGCCGTCTTAAGATGCCTGTTGTGACCACGCTGCATACCGTGCTTCGCGAGCCCAATGCCGATCAGCTCATTGTGATGCAGGAGATTGCAGGTTTGTCGGACCGCCTGGTCGTCATGAGCCGGCAGTCGGCGGAGATCCTGCAGGAAGTGTTTCACGTTCCGATTACCAAGATTGATCTGATTCCACACGGCATTCCCGATTTGCCTTTCACGGACCCCAACTTCTACAAGGACGCCTTCGGAACGGAAGGTAAAGATGTCTTGCTCACGTTTGGTTTGCTCTCCCCGAACAAGGGCATCGAAAACGTCATTCAAGCGCTCCCGGCCATCCTGTCGCAGCACCCTAATGTTGTTTACATGATTTCGGGTGTCACCCACCCCCATATTCTCCGGCACGAGGGCGACACATACAGACAATACCTGCAGAACCTCGCGAGAGACCTTGGAGTGGAAGCCAACGTAATCTTTCGGAACCGCTTCGTCAGCTCGCAAGCGCTGGTTGCATTGATCGGCGCCGCCGACATTTACATCACACCCTACAAACACAAGGGACAGGTCGTTTCCGGGACCCTCGCCTATGCCTTGAGCGCGGGAAAGGCGATTATTTCCACCCCCTACCTGCACGCGATCGAATTACTGGACGATGGACGCGGCGTACTTGTTCCGTTCGATGATCCACAGGCAATTGCCGCTAAAACGATAGAGCTGTTGGACAACGGAACCGCGCGCCACGCCATGAGGAAACGTGCGTACCTCTACGCGCGAGACATGGTGTGGGATCGCACGGCTCGGCAATACATGGGGAGCTTCGAGCGCGTCTACAACGAGCGCTTGCGCAATCCGCGCGCCACCTTTTCGGCGCAGAATACCGAAAAGGCTCTCGACCGGCTTCCGGCCGTAAAACTCGATCACTTGCATCGCATGACTGATCACACGGGAATCGTCGAGCACGCCGTCTTCGTCGTCCCGAATTACTCGGAAGGTTACACCACCGACGACAACGCGCGGGCACTCATTGTCGCAGTTCTTCTCGAGGAATTTGATGGTGGTACTCCAAGCGTCTCGCTTGACCTCGCCACGCGTTATCTTGCTTTTTTGTGGTTAGCTTTCGATCCAATAAGCAGGAGATTTCGAAACTGTCTGAGCTATGAACGCCATTGGCATGAATCGGAAGGCTCGGAAGACAGCCACGGGCGCGCCCTGTGGGGCCTGGGCACCGTTCTTGGCCGTACCCGGGAAGCTGGCCTCCGCGGCGCCGCGGGACGTCTGTTTGAGTTGGCCGTACCCGCCGCCGTCCAGTTCAAGAGCCCCCGGGCTTGTGCGTTCGCACTGCTGGGACTGCAGGAGTATCTCGAATCCTTCCCCGGCGATCGCGCCGCTCTGAATGCCGCGGACGCGCTGGCAAATCACTTGTTGGACTCCTATCGTGCCAACCGTTCGGCTGAGTGGAAATGGTTTGAGAACGTACTTGCGTATTCAAATGCTCGTTTACCGCAGGCGCTCATACGAGCGGGAACGCGTAGCGCAAACGATGCGATGGTTTCCGCCGGGCTAGAAGCGTTGGATTGGCTGGCGACGGTTCAGCGCTGCGAAATAAAGGGCCACTTCGTGCCCATCGGGTCCCACGGCTTCTACTCGAAGAAAACGGAAAAAGCGCGCTTCGACCAGCAACCCGTGGAAGCCTGCGCCGCCGTTTCCGCTTTCCTGCAAGCCTATCGCGCGACCGGAAAGAGCCGCTGGCGCAAAGATGCGTGGACCGCTTTCAATTGGTTTCTGGGGGACAACGATTTGCTGGTTGCCCTCTACGATCCCACCACGGGTGGGTGTCGCGACGGCCTGCATCCCGACCGGGCCAACGAGAACCAGGGAGCAGAATCGACGTTGTCTTTCCTTATGGCGCTTCTGGAGATGCGTAAGCTGGAAGAAGCGGACACCACCGATCGCAAGCCTTGACCAGTACGCAATTGTTCTTTGCCGAGCATAGTCATCATGAGACCCCTCGCGTCAGGGAAAGTTGTCCAATCACAATCCGTAGGTGCACGGTTTATGCGAGATCGGAGGTCTTGAGCTTCCGCCCTTTTGTCGTTTCAAAAGCAGCTCGCGCTTTCGGGGTTCCGAATAGCTCGCATGCGGCTCCACGTAAACCAGTTCCCAGGGTGCATATCGTGCGGGCCATTGGCAGACTCCGGCGTTGTGCTGGAGGCGGCGCACATCAGCGTTTTCGCTGATGCCGGTGTAGAAGCGAGAGGCGGAGACGGAACACAGAACATAAAGGAATTAAGGTCTGCCGTTGAAACGCGACATGGAAGGCCAAATAAAAAGGCCGGAGCCCTGGGCTCCGGCCTATAATTCACTGAATGGTTGCGGGGGTCAGATTTGAACTGACGACCTTCGGGTTATGAGCCCGACGAGCTACCAGGCTGCTCCACCCCGCACTTTCACTATAGCGGAGCGATCTTATTCCGTCAAATTCGCCCCAGCCAAAGATCGGAGGCATTCCCGTGTTTTTGCGCCGTCATTTCATCGCAATCTGCAGTGCCATTCTGTTCGCTGCGTGTCTCTCCGCCCAGGAGCAGCCTGCGTATCGCAATCCCAAGCTGGCCATCGAGGACCGTGTTGCCGATTTGCTTCCGCGCATGACCCTGGAGGAAAAGATTGATCAGCTTACCGGCGGGCGCACTAACCTTGGATTCCTGGATAACACAGGCCAATTCACGCCGGAAACGGCAGCGGCCGCATTTCACGATTTCTACAACATCGAAAAGCGCGTCAGTCCCCACGATTACGCCGTTCTCCACAACGCGCTGCAGCGCTATCAAATGGAGAAGACGCGGCTGGGGATCCCCCGGCTGATTATGGGCGAGGCGCTCCACGGATTCATGTCGAACGGCGCCACAAGTTTCCCGCAAGTGCTGGGATTGGCAAGCACGTGGGACACGGATTTGGTTCATCGGGTATTCACCGCCGCGGGAGACGAGATGGCCTCCACCGGGGGCAATCAAGCGTTCACGCCGGTGCTCGATCTGGCGCGCGATCCACGCTGGGGGCGAACGGAGGAAACCTACGGCGAGGATCCCTTCCTGGTATCACGCATGGGCGTTGCGGCAATCGAAGGTTTGCAGGGACCCACGTTCCTGATCGATCGCCATCACGTGCTGGCGACGGCGAAGCACTACGCGGCGCACGGCCAGCCCGAGGGCGGCAGAAATACCGCTCCCGCCAATTATTCGGAGCGCATCCTGCGCGAAACCTTTTTTGTGCCGTTTCAAGCGGCTGTGGAGGAAGCGCGCGTGGGAAGCGTGATGGCATCCTACAACGAAATCGACGGCATCCCTTCGCACATCAATCCGTGGCTGCTGGATACCGTTCTCCGCCAGGAATGGAACTTTCGTGGGTATGTGACATCCGACGGAAATGGACTGCAAATGCTTTTCCAGGTTCACAAAGTGGCCGCGGATGAAGCGGAGGCGGCTCGCAAAGCGCTTGCCGCAGGCGTGGATTATGACCTGTCCGATGGCTCGGTGTACCGCACACTGCTGGAGCAAGTGAAAGCCGGCGTTGTTCCCGTTTCGCTGGTGGACCGCGCCGTTGCGCGCGTTCTGGCCGTGAAATTCCGCCTGGGGCTTTTCGAGAACCCTTACGTGGATCCCGCGCAGGCGGAAAAAATCATCAATAGTCCGCAGCATCAGCGGCTGGCGCTGCAGGCCGCGCAGGAAGCCATCGTTCTTCTCAAAAACGAAAATCATCTGCTCCCTCTGGACGAGAAGAAAATCAAGACGCTCGCCGTCATCGGTCCCAACGCGGCGGACGTGCACGTCGGCGGCTATGCGCGAGAGCCATTCCATAGCGTAAGCATTCTGGAAGGCATCCGCACGCGCGCCGGAAAAAACATCAAGGTACTGTATGCTGAGGGCTGCAAGATCACCACCGGAAAACAGGGTTGGTCCGGATGGTACGAGGACAACACGCAACTGGCCGCGCCGGAGAGCCAGGCCGCGAGTATTCGCGCTGCGGTGGAGACCGCGCGCAAGACCGACGTGGCGATACTGGTGGTTGGCGAAACGGAGAGCACGAATCGCGAGGCGTGGTCCGAATCGCACCTGGGCGACCGCGACTCCTTCGAGCTTCTCGGCGCGCAGAACGAACTCGTCAAGGCGGTCGTCGAAACCGGCGTCCCGACTGTCGTATTCCTGATCAACGGCCGCCCGCTTTCCATCAATTACGTTGTGGAACATGTGCCGGCAATTTTGGAGGGATGGTACCTGGGACAAGAAGGAGGCACGGCCGCCGCGCAAGTCCTGTTCGGGGACGTAAATCCCGGCGGCAAACTGCCCATTACGTTTCCGCGATCCGTCGGACAGTTGCCGGATTACTACGATTACAAGCCGTCGCGCAATCGCAGCTACATTTTTACTTCCAGCGAGCCGCTCTTCCATTTTGGAGATGGGCTCAGCTACACAACATTCAAGTTTGAAAATCTGCGCATCGAACCAAAACAGATCCTGACGGGCGGAATCGCCACGGTTCGCGTGGATGTGACGAATACGGGTGAGCGCGAGGGCGACGAAATTCCGCAGCTCTATGTGCACCAGCAAATCGCCAGCGTTACCCGGCCGGTGAAGCAACTCGCCGGTTTTCAGCGCATTCACTTGAAGGCTGGAGAAAAAACCACCGTGGAATTCCAGGTGACACCTACGGCGTTGTCACTCATCAACGTGGACATGCATCAGGTGGTCGAGCCAGGGCTTTTTGACATTATGGTGGGGCCCAGCTCCGCAAAGACCGAGACGATCACACTGGAAGTAAAAGCGAAGTAAGGCGCAACCGCATTAATTTGCGGAATTGCCCGGCCCGCCGACGAGATGAATCCGCGGGATTCTTTGGTCCACTGGCGGCAGCGCCGGAAATGCGGCATGCGGCTCCGTTTGGTACCAATACGCAACCGATGAGTAGTTATCGGAACGGTGGTTCGCGTGGCCGTGTTCGATGGTGGCCTTCAGCGACTTCGTAAACGGAATTGGCGAATCCAGATGGAAACGATAGACCGAAGTGCGCGAACCGGCAAATTCCGCTCCCACAACCGGCGCGCCATAGGTAGCGTACGAAAAAGGGCGTCCGAATCCCCAAGCACCTAGAAAATAATCCTCGGAGCCGGTGCCATTGATCGAAGGTTTTTCCTCGCCGTCGATGAAGAACATGTCGTCGCCTTCGCCCCACCAGTTATCTTGGTTTTGCAGGATGGACATGGTCACACCGACGAAGTGGCCCTTGCCCTTCGCTTCCAACCAGACGTAATTCCCTTCTCCAGTGAGATTCTTCTTTCCGTCCACGAGCGGGTCGCCATTGGAATGCCATTGGTTCGTCCAGCCGGCGGCAGGATAGGCTTGACGGTATTGCGCATGAAAATAGAGGGTGTCTTGCGGCAGGGGCTTGGCGTGAACCTGATAGTCGATGTTGAAATAAAACGCGCCGACCTTGTCCTTGCCTTCGTTGGTCACCGTGATCCTGCCATGCTTCTGGAACGGCATGGGGAAAAAGGAATTTAGCGCCTTGTCCGAAGCCACGGCGAGAACTGCGGATTCATAGCGGAAGTACTCGCCATTTCCGAGGCCGAAGAAATCGCCGATGGGAGCCTCGACGCTGGGAGTCTCTTCACCATCCCAATACATGCGCAGGACCAGCTTCTTCAGATGGAACTGCTCGTCGGTGGCAATCGTGATCCAAATGTGCGTGATGGTGCCGGGGCCTGCTTCGTCGAAAAGTGTTAGCATCTCGCCGGGCGCAATCTGGCGGAAGTCCGCGTTGCCGCCGCTGCGATCATAGCTGGAGACGCGTTTTTGCACATAGTCATGGGGCGCGGTCAGGCCGGACAAAGAGGAGCTGACTGAGGATTGCGCGTGAGACAGCGCGGACATGCCGACGGAAATCAAAACGAGCAGAAAGAATTTGTGTTTGCTCACGTTATGAACCCTGTGAATCAGTGAGATCGCACGGCCTCGCCAAACTGAGCCTGCCCGCGCCCAGGATTTGTTTCCGCGCCACGGAGGAGCGGCAGAAGCCATAATCGGGTCGCGAAGCCGAAGCACCACCATTGCGTCTGTTATTTGGCCACCGAAAACTTGTAAATGGTCTCCGACTCGAACGGCTTTCCCGGATGAAGAATCGCGCTCGGGAAATTGGGATGATTCACGGAGTCAGGAAAGTGCTGCGTCTCCAGGCAAAGCCCGCCAAACTTCGGATAGGCAATGCCGCCCTTCCCCACAATGCTTCCGTTCAGGCCGATGGAGGAATAGAACTGCACGCCCGGCTCGGTTGTCCAAACTTCCATTTGCCGGCCCGTGGTGGGGTCCGTGGCACGCGCGGCGAGCCGCAGTTTTCCGGCTTTGCCATTGATCACGAAGTTGTGGTCGTAGCCGCCGATATCCTTGATTTCGTTGATGCGCGCGCCAATCGCGGTGGGCTTGGTAAAGTCCAGGGGCGTGCCCTTCACCGATTTGATCTCGCCTGTGGGAATGAGCGTCGAGTCCACGGGCGTATATTCGTCGGCATTCAGATAGAGAACTTCATCGAGGATGTTCTTACCCGGCCCGCCCAGGGCGAAGTAGCTGTGGTTGGTGAGATTGATGGTCGTGTCCTGATCCGTTTCCGCGCGATAGTCCAGCTTGAGTTCGTTGGTGTCCGTCAGCGTGTAGGTGACCGAAACGTTCAGATTGCCCGGGAAATTCTCTTCGCCGTTCTTGCTGAGGTAAGTGAAACGAACGGCCGCCGCCGTCATGCCGGGAAGAATTTCGGCCTTCCAGACCTTGCGGCTAAACCCGATTTTTCCGCCATGTAGAGTGTTTGGCCCATTGTTGAGCGCCAAGTTGTACTCCTTGCCGTCCAACGTGAAATGTCCCTTCGCAATGCGATTGGCGTAGCGGCCGACAGTGGCCCCGAAAAAAGGCTCATCACCTAGATAGCCTTGGAGGTCGCTGAATCCCAGCACAACATCGCCGGGCTTCCCGCTCTTGTCGGGCACGTACAGCTCGGTCAAGGTCGCGCCATAGGTAATCACCTTGGCCCACGATCCCTTGGCGTTCTTCAGCGTGTAGGCCGTTATGGCCGTGCCATCGAGCAACTTGCCGAACTCGGTCTGATCGACGTTTGCCGCGACGCGAGCGTAAACCGGGGTTGGCTGCAGAACGCGGAGGTGAGTGCCGGGCAAGATGCAAACAAAGAGACCGAAAACGATTACGACCATTGCGAATACTCTTGATTTGGTGCGAACCATGATTGTTTTCCCTCGATCCTATTTACGGCTTAAAATTCCTTAGTTCGGGTTTTATCACATCTCGCGGCTCTTCGACAGGTCAAGGGGCACAATTTTGTTTTCTGCAGATTTCCAACGCATCCGGAATTCCATCCGCAATTCGACGACAGCTATGGGAAGCGCAGCCATAAACGAAGAGTTGTAAGCCGCGTACTTGACATCCATGCGGGGCAATGCCACATTCGCCCAGCATATGACGGTTTGCAAAATTGCATGCGTTTGAGCACCTTCCGAGGAGGCGTTGTCATGCCGCGTCGCAATTCTTTTATGAACATGATCGGACTTCTCTGTTTAGCCGCCACTTCAGTTCTCCCGGGCGCGGCGCGGGCCCAGTGGTTGGCGGTGAATCCCGTTATCAACGTGCAGCAGCAGCCCGATGGCGCGCTTCTCCAATTGCAGCGCGGTTATTTGCGATTCCGTGTGTGCACGGATTCGATCGTTCGGGTGATCTATTCCCTCGAAGCCACCGTGCCGGAGCACAGCGATTTTCTCGTCGTCAAAACGGAGTGGCCGCGTGCGGGCTTCACACTGGAGACGACTGATCCGAAGACCGTGACCCTGGTCACGGCGCGGCTGAAAATTGTGATTGGCCGCGAAGACAGCGCCGTGCAATTCCTTGACGCCGGCGGCAAGACCTTGGCTCAGGAGTCCACCCGCTCGCTGACGGCCGTCGAAGTCAACGGCGAGAAGACGCTGCATCCCGAGCGTTTCGTAAGCATGTGGGCCACACAGGAAGCGTTCTATGGCCTGGGCCAGCATCAGGCAGGCGTGTGGAATTATCGCGGCGAGGCTGTCGATCTCTCCCAGGACAACACGAATATTTCCGTGCCGCTCTTGCTCTCCAGCAACGGCTACGGCATTTTCTGGAACAACGGCTCGCGCAGCCGCTTCAACAATCGCTTCGTTCACGCGTTCTACCTCAGCTCCGAAGTTGCGGACGCCATGGACTATTACTTTTTCTACGGCCCGGAATTCGACTCCATCATCGCCGCCTATCGCGAATTGACGGGGCCCGCGCCCATGTTCGGGAAATGGGCCTACGGCTACTGGCAGTGCAAGAATCGCTATGCCTCGCAGCAGGAACTTCTGGGCATTGCGGAAAAATACCGCGTCATGCACATCCCCTTGGACAACATCGTCCAGGATTGGTTCTGGTGGAACATCATGGGCGAGCCCGTGTGGAACAAGAATTACCCCGACCCCGCGGGCATGGTTAAGGAACTCCACAACGAGAACGTGCACCTAATGGTTTCCGTCTGGCCCTTCTTCCGGCCGGGCTCCCCCGTCTACGACGACATGAACAAGCGCGGCTACTTCATTGACCGTACCATTGCCCAAAGCTTTCACCCCGCGGGCCAGGCGCTTTACGATGCATTCAATCCCGACGCGCGCAAATACTATTGGAAGCTGATGAACGACGCGCTCTTCAAGATTGGCGTGGATGCCTGGTGGCTCGATACGACCGAACCGGAAACCGAGGGGCGCGAAACCAATATCCTGGCGACCAACAAAGTGGCCATCGGCAATGGTGCGCGCTATGCCAATGAGTTTCCGCTGCTCACCACAACAGCTGTTTACCAGGGCCAGCGCAGCGCTTCCGATCAGAAGCGCGTGTACATTCTCACGCGTTCCGGCTATGCGGGTTCTCAGCGCAACGCGGCTGCAGTGTGGTCCGGCGATATCGACCCCAATTGGGAAACGTTCCGCAGACAGATACCCGCCGGATTGAATCTGGCGCTCTCCGGCATTCCCTATTGGACGACCGACATCGGCGGCTTCGTGGACGCGAACCCCGATGATCCCGCTTATCGCGAGCTTTATGTGCGCTGGTTTGAGTTCGGCGCGTTTTGCCCCATATTCCGCGCGCACGGCACGCGCGTGCCCAGCCAAAACGAAATCTGGTCGTACGGCCCGGCGGCGCAGAAAATTCTCACGGACTATGACCGCTTGCGCTATCGCTTGATGCCCTACATTTATTCGCAGGCCTGGAAAGTAACCAGCGAGGGCGCCACCATCATGCGGCCTCTGGTGATGGACTTCCGCACGGATGTTCGCGCGCAGAATACCGGCGACGAATTTTTGTTTGGCCCTTCACTACTCGTGAGTCCCGTCACCGAACCAGGCACAACGGTTCGCCACCTGTATCTGCCCGCTGCAACCTGGTACGACTTCTGGAGCGGCGCTTCGATCAAAGGTGAAGGGGCCATCGATACTCCTGCTCCGCTGGAACGCCTGCCCCTTTTTGTCCGCGCCGGCGCGATTCTGCCGTTAGGCCCGGAGGTGCAATTCGCTGCGGAGAAGCCTGCCGATCCGCTGGAAATTCGCATTTATCGCGGGGCCGATGGGGATTTCACGCTCTATGAAGATGAGAATGACAATTACAACTACGAGAAAGGCGCATACGCAACGATCGGCTTCCACTGGGATGACGCCAAACAAGCGCTCACGATCGGCGAGCGCAAGGGAACTTTCCCTGGGATGCTTAAGGATCGGACCTTCCGCATCGTTTTCGTTCGTGACGGTCACGGAGCGGGCGGAGCGATTACTGATACGGCCGATAAGAACGTGCCCTATTCCGGCAAGGCGATTAGTGTCACTCCGTGAGGGACTTCGGGCGAGCACTTGTCACACAAATATTTTGAAGCGCCAGCGTGCGCACCTCAGGGGTTAAAACCCCTGAATGCGCGAGGCTTTTCGGCACGGCTGAAGCCGTGCCCTCCCAAAAACCGTCTGCAGAATGGCCTTTAGGCCCCTGAACCCGTAGTTTGCTTGAAGAGAACTTCTGCGCCTGTAGGCCGGCGCTTCAATGATAAAGAGGCGCGACAGCAATCGCACCAAGTCCAATCAGGAAGAAAAGGAACATCAGCGGGATAAAGCGGCGCGACTCCGCGGGGGCATTGACGAACTCCCGCCAGATGAACACGCCCCAGATGGCGGAGACCATCGTCGCGCCCTGCCCCAACGCGTAGGAAATGGCCGGGCCGACCAATTGCGCGTGCGATGCCACGAAGTTGAACGTTGTCCCGATGCACCAGATCAGCCCGCCGACGACTCCCCACAAATGATAGGCAGGCTTCGTGGCGAAAAACTGTTGCAGCGTGACGGGGGCGGCTCCGGTCAACGGCTTGCGCATGAAGTAGTAATTCAAGGGCAGAGCGCACAGCACCGCGCCGATGCAAAAGAGAAAGGATACGGCGTAAGGCCCCAGCGCCGCTTTACCCGTAGTGGCTTTCACGATCAGCGGATAGAACGTCCCCATCAGGATGCCGCAAGCAATGCTAATCTTGATGCCCCGCGCGCTGACGGCTTTTTTATCCACTTCCCTTTTCTTGTAAGCCATGGCGTCAAAGATGATCGCCAGGACCACCAGGACGATTCCGCTGAACAACAGGAACGGATTCCCTCGTGGCGAGATCAGGTAGTTCATCAGCGCGCCCACCACCAGTGCCAGTCCGATGCCGATCGGAAAGGCCACCGCCAAGCCCGCGATTTCGATGGCCGCCACCAGGAGCAGGTTTGCTACGTTGAAAATGATCCCCGCCAGCAGCGCGTAGAGGATGTGTCCGATATCCGCGGCGCGTAAATCCGCAAGGAACGGCGATCCGGCGCCTCCATGACTTCCCAGTGTGAAACCCAATACGAGCGCGCCCAGGACCATGCCCACCAGATAGTCCCAGTAGAACAGGGGAAACGCGTACCCCGGGGTGAGTTTCATGGTGTTCGCCCAGGAGCCCCAACAGACCATGCTAATGATCATGAAAAAGAGTGCTGCCGCGTACGCTTCGGGTTGGTACATGAGTTCTCCTGAACGACTGTTGCGGGGGAATTCCCCCTGGCATTATTCGTGACGACGTGCGAGCCGCAAACAGGGTTTCTCCGTGCGCTTCGATGGGAAGCATACTCGCGATTGTGCATCGCAGAAACGATTTTTCTATTGCACTGATTGCCAGGCGGTTTCTGGCAGGCCTATTCCGCGGAAAAGTTCACAGCAATTTGGCAAGAAGTTCCACGGGATGCAGCACGGCACGGCCCGTTGCACCTTGCAGTTGCTCGATGCAGGAGACGCCGCTGGCAAGCAGCGTGTGCGGGCCCGCGACGCTTTCGGCGGCCTTCCATTGTTCGACGAGCTCTTCGGACACGGCCTGGCTGACATCGTAGAAGTCTTTTTTGTATCCAAAGCTTCCGGCCATCCCGCAGCATTCCACCTGCGAACAGGTCACTTCAAAGCCGAGACGCCGCAGGAATTCGACCGTAATAACTGGGTCGCTGACAGCGCGCTGCTGGCAATGCGCGTGGTAGAAGACTTTGGGGCCCGGTGCGAACTTGCGAATGTCAAAAATCGCCCGCGGATCACTTCCCTGCTCCGCAAAATGCTTCGCCAGGAATTGCAGCGCATCCATAGTGGAATTCTGCAACTCTGTGAATGGCTCCGTCGGCAATAATTTGCGATATTCGAGCAGGATCATCGCCAGAACGCTGGGCTCGACAACAAGCAATGGCCGCGCCGCTGCATTCTCGGACGCGAGGTACGTGGAAAGAGCCGCCGCTTGCGCGCGGGCTGTTTCGATCATCCCTTGCGAGAGCGCCGCGCGCCCGTCCGGAAGAGATTTCGTCAGATGCACGCCCAGACCGGCAGCGCGCAGACACCGGATTGCATCCCTTCCCCGCTCTGGCGCTCCGTAATTTGTGAACACATCCGCCAGAACCAAAACCTCCGGGCCTGGCCGCGTATCCGGCATGGGCGTCACTTCATCAGCGCAAAGATCCACCCAAGTTTTCCCCGGAAATGGCGCAAGATGACGCCGCCGGTCGATTCCGAAGGATTTCTCGAGGAACCAGCGCGCGCCGGGCACCTTCAAAAAGAGATTCGATAACGGAGCAAAGAGCGTTCCCCAACGAGCCAGGCGATCATAGTGCGCAAAGAAGATTTGCTGTGGGGAGCCATGTTCCACCGGCGAGGTGCCCAATAACAGATGCAACGCTCGCGCTGTCAATGACAGCGGAGCCAACCGATTGAGCCGCGAGCGCAGCTCCACATTCAAACCGGGAATGTCGATGCGCACGGGACATTGCGGCACGCACCGCGAGCAACCCGTGCAGAGATCGCTGAACCGCGCCAGCTTCAACTGGCTCGTCGTGGCCGCTTCCCATGTTGCGCCGATTCCGCCGGAATAGGTCGCTCCTCCGAATCCGTGTCCCCCCAGCACCTGAAAATTCGCGCAAGAATTCAGGCACGCACCGCAGCGCATGCAATAGAGCGCTTCTTTCAGTTGTGCATCCCGCGCCAGAGCTTCGCGCCCGTTATCCAGAATCACCAGGTGGAACTCGCGTGTGGCTGGCCCCGCAGCGCGAAAATCAACGACCGGTACCGCGAGCGGAGGCTGGATCACGGAGGTGTAGCTGGTCAGCGGTTGGCCCGTGGCGCTAGCCGCGAGAAGCTCGATGAAGGGGGCAAATTCGCGGCGCGAGGGCACGATTTTTTCGAGGCCCGACAAGGCGATGTGCAAGGGCGGTGCGATGCACGTCAAACGGATGTTGGCTTCGCTCTCCACCAGCAGAAGGCTTCCGCAGCCCGCGGAAACCAGATTGGCTCCGGTGATTCCCGCGTCGGCCGCCAGAAAGTCTTCGCGCAAACGTTCGCGCGCGAATCGCGTCAGATCCTCGCCGGTATCCAGCGGCAAATCGGTTTGAAATTTCCTGCGAAAGAGCGCGGTGATGCGCTCGCGCGAATAGTGAATGGCGGGAGCGATGATGTGCGACGGCTGCTCGTCTGCGGCCTGCAGAATGAACTCCGCCAAATCCGTTTCCACCACGCGGATTCCGTCGCGCTCCAGCGCGCCGTTCAGGTGAATCTCTTCCGAGGTCATGCTTTTGCCCTTGACCAGGGAACGCACGTGATGCCGCTTGCAGACTTCCTGAATGTATTGGCGGGCCTCCTGAGCATCGCGCGCAAAAAAGAAATGTCCGCCGTTCCGCGTGACACTCTCTGAAAGCCGCTGAACAAGCGTCGTGCGATTGACCAGCGCATGTTCCTTGATGCGGCGCGCTTCGTCTTTCAGCGCGTCGTAATCGGGCAGGGCGGCGGTGGCGCGATAGCGATTGAGGTTGAAACTCCGCGTGTTGTGGCGCACCGCGGCGGATTCCGTATCGAGGGCGAGGTGAATGGCACGCCGCAGGATCGCCCGCGACTCCTTCGCGGCAATCTCCCTTGGCGATGTCACATGCTTCGGCATGGTTCAGCAAAGCACCATGATGTGAAGTTCATGCGGCCCATGGACCCCGCGGACCAGCGGACCCATGTCCGCCGTGGCGCTTGGCCCGCTGATGAAGACGAAATTCCTGTGATAGGCGGGGCGAGCGAATTGCTCGAGGCGAAAAAGATCCGAAGGCCGGGAGACCAGCCGGTCAACATCCACCACAACGATGTGCAGGCGCGGCAGCAGACTGACATAACCCGCGATATCCGCGTCAATGTCCACGCATACCGACCCCGTGCGCTCCACCGCGGCGAAGGCCTCTGTCACGCCCACGGGCGCCGAGCGATAGTCCGCGGCGACTGGGTTCGTGAGGACTCCCTCTTCCGCCCGGAGTGGCCGAAAATAATCCGGGGAAAGATAGCGCGGCTCGGCAATAAGAATGGGACGTTTGGCGGACGCTCTGGCCAGCACCGCATCGCGCACCGCTTCCGGCGAGCGAGCCACCAGTTCCATGGTGCCGCCTGTAACCGACACTTGCTCGCGAAACTGATCAAGGTGGGATTGCAGCGCTGGAGAAACGATATTCACAGGTTTACACTGCCCATCGGTATTATGCATCAACCACACTCTTCAGACACAACCGCCAAGCGTGGCAGAGCAGCTTAGTCGAAGTTCTGGCTTTCTTTTAATTAGTTTCTCTATCGAAATTTAGATTGGGAGCGGCTTTTCGGAACTGATACACTCTCCCTGGTTTAAGAGGTGCGCTCTCCTGGAACATTGCTGTGACGCGAGCTACTAAAGCGATCTATCTCATTCCCATTCTCTCCAAGAGCCTGGATGTTCTGGAACTATTGGAACAACACAAGGTTCCACTGACGCTTGAGGAGATCCATCAACGCACGCGAATCTCGAAGACTACCGTCTTTCGGATCCTGAGGACGCTGGTGCACCGGGGTTATGTCTCGCGCCCGGAGGACGGACGCTATCGCCTGGTCAGCCGTCCGCGCAAGATGCGCTTCGGCTTCGGCGGACAGTCAGGCGCGCTTCCCTTCTCCAATGCGGTTACCGAGAGCCTGAGAGCTGCCGCCATTGCCACCGGCATCGAACTCATCGTTCTTGATAATCAGTACAACGGGGAAATCGCGCGGCAAAACGCCGAAGAGTTCATCAAGCAGCATGTGGATTTGGTGATCGAATTCCAGACCGATCGTTACTTCGCGCCGATTATCGCGGACCGTCTTGCCGCCGGCGGAATCCCGCTGATCGCCGTGGATATCCCTCATCCCAACGCGGTTTTCTTTGGCCTGGACAATTACCGCGCGGGACTGGAAGCCGGTGAACTCCTGGGCGCCTATGCCCAGAAGTTCTGGGGCGGGCAGGTGGATCTTGTTGTGGGGCTGGACCTCGCCAAGGCCGGCACGCTGGTGCAGAGCCGCATCACGGGAGCATTTGAAGGCATTCGTTCGAGGATCCGCAACCTTCAGGATGGTCAACTCATTCGTGTCGATGGCACCGGATTGCAAGAAGAAAGCCACAAGGCCATGCATGCAGTGCTGACAAAATACAGAAAGGCGAAACACATCCTGGTGGCGCCGAGCAACGATACCAGCGCCCTTGGCGCACTGCACGCCGCCCGAGAATTGCGCCGCGATCATCATCTGGCGATCCTCAGCCACGACTGCATTCCCGCGGTCATGGAAGAGATGAAACGCAAGAATAGCCCGCTCATCGGCTCCATCTCGCATGAGGTGGCCAGCTACGGGCCGCGGCTCATCCAGTTGGGCCTGGCACTTTTGAACGGTGAGAGCGTCCCGCCCTACAATTACGTCGAGCATCGCCTGGTCAGCCGTTATAGCCAACTGGTCGCCGACGGCGGCACCCGGTCTTCTTGAGATCACCGGGAGCGGAGGCACTGCCACGGCGGGCGGAGCCTCCCCCAGTTGCGTTTCACAAGTCCGTGTTTTGCATTTGAAATTATTTCTGATTGGAGTATCGTTGGGGTCGCAACCGGAGATATTGCCATGCCTCTTAACTCGCAGAATGTTCTTGCCGCCCTGGATTCATTTCGCATCGAGGTACCTTCCTGGGGATTTGCCGACACAGGAACGCGCTTCGGAAAGTTCGTGCAGGACAGCGCCGCCTCCACCCTGGAGGAGAAGTTCTCCGATGCCGGCCAGGTGCATTACTTCACGGGGGTGTGCCCCAGCATCGCACTGCACGTCCTCTGGGATCTCCCCGCAGGGACAGACCTGCGCGAAGTGGTCAAGCTCAGCGACAAATACGGCGTCCGCGCGGGCTCCATCAATCCCAATGTGTTTCAGGACCAGGAGTACAAGCATGGATCACTTGCCAATGAGCGCCCGGAGGTTCGCCAGCGCGCCCTGGATCACATTTTGGAGTCGGTCTCGCTGGCCAAACAGTTAGGCTGC